>NZ_OZ409824.1:0-5277177 GCF_979258025.1 Pedobacter sp. AC190 | reverse complement strand
TTTCAGGGAAAGATGAGCAACCGAATAAAGAACATTCAGGCATGAGGAAATTAAAAACAAGTAAAAATTAAGCATTGTTTGTTATGAGCTATTGTCACAGTGTTTAACCTTAGTATTTCCTTAACGGATAAAGGCAGCCATGCTCTGATTGAGAAACATAATTGCTGAATGCTCAGCGAAAAATAGCATCATTCCTAGATGATGCCACCTCAAGCATGATCGTTAAAATTTATGTTATACTCCATGTAATCCGCTGTTTTTTGCATAATTGTTTCACCTAATAATTGTTTAATTAAATGAAAGCAAACATCTATCCCTGCTGACATGCCACCTGATGTCAAGATATGCCCATTATCGGTGAATCTTGCCCCCCACTGTGGGATGCCACTCGGCGCAAGTTTAATTACATCATCATAAACTAAATGATGTGTAGAATATGGAAGATTATCGAGGAGACCGATTTTCGCTAACACGCGAGCTCCAGAACATACGCTGACTGTATATTCTGTCGTGGTATCTACTTTTTTTATCCAATCCAAAACTTCTTGGTCTTCTATCACTTCAAGGGTGCCTTCTCCGCCAGGAATAATTAGAATGTCTATAGCTGGGACTTCTATTACGGAATATTTTGGGATTACCGATAAGCCATTAACAGCTGAAATTGGATCGCTTGTTATTCCGAAAGTGAAAACATCAAAAAAAGCCCCATTGTTAATTTCAGCGGTAGCGGCAAGGACCTCAAAGGGCCCAGTGAAGTCAAGGATCTCTACTTTATCGAAGATAAATATTCCAACTTTTCTAATCATAATTATTTTTTTTCTCAAAAATATAAAGCGAGAAGATTATGATTAGGACAAAATGCGGTAAAATCAGGCAAATTTTATTTACTCATTTTATTAGAGGCCAAGATATTGCGTAATTGTTTTGTACTTTTATATCCACAAAGCCTTGCAACATGTTCAAGTTTATAGTCGGTTCTTGCTATTAAATTTGTTGCTTTTTCTATTCGAATGGTCCTAATGTATTGTGAAATAGTGGTTTCTGTTCTTTCTTTAAATTTTTTGGTTAGATTACGGGGACTGTAATTTGCCAGTGCTGCCAGTTCATTTATAGAGAGTTTCTGATCAACATGATGAATTATCCAGTCCTGAATTCTATGAATCACCTCATCTGTATGGTCTCGATATTGAAGGTAAGCACTTTGCTGCTTTTCACCTCCATCCCTTTTCAGATAAACCACCATTTCCTTCGCTACCTTCATCGCTACCTCCAACCCATGCCGCTCCTCTAAAAGAAATAATGCCAGGTCTATTCCAGATGCAATCCCCGCGCTTGTGTAAATGTTACCATCTTTTACGAATAATTTATCAGTTTCAACATTGAGTGCTGGGAACTGTTTTTTAAGCGTATCTATGTAGCGCCAATGGGTAGTGCATTTCTTGTTCGTTAAAAGTCCGCATTTCGCTAAAAGAAAAGCTCCTGTACATATCGAACAAATGGTCAGCTTTCTAGTATTTGCTTGTTTTAACCAATTAAATACCGTTTTATATGATTCAACATGATCGAAGTTCATTGAAAAACCCGGTATAATTATGATGTCTTCCCCGCCTGGTTCGGTATCACTTAAATCACTCAGCGAATTTAAGCTTAAGCCAGCAGAACTGATTAAGTCTGAGGTGACGCCCAGAAAATGTAGCTGGTAGACAATGCCGAACATCGCCGCCTCATGGAACACCTGAACAGGACCAGCTATGTCTAATAAAACCACTTCTGGTGTAAGGTAAAAATATACGTTCAATGGCATTATAAACTTTAATAAAGTTAACGGATTATTTCCTGCAATCTAATTGAAAAAAATGCTCTTACTAGTAACATCATAATGAGTAATATCAATAGTCCAAAGATAGTGGATTATTTTATTTGCTACCCTTGTTTACATTTAGGGTAGAGGTTATATTCTAGAAAACCAATGACTTTTCATTGACTTTTCTTAGTCGAGAATTTGGTGAGATCATGGAAAGAATGGGTTTAGCAATAGGCATTACAGCAAAGAGTTACAGTTGGTTCATCTTCCCGAATTTCAAAGCGTTTCAGTCTATCAGAGCGTCAGCAGAACAGATATTAAGTGCTCAGCTTCCGGTTATCACCAAAGCGTATTTGCTCCAGCTGTTTCTTGCAATCCATCTCTCTTAAATATCGGAATTAAACGTATTTGCGAACCCCCAGGCTGTAACCTTTGTTGATTGTATGAATGGTGAAATAGACAATGGAAGTTTTCTGTTTGTAAAAGTTCAAAATTTTTATTGAAACAGATGAACGCTTTAATAAAACAAAATTTATTTCTAAAAATTCAGGACCAGGGGATTTAATCCTGAAAACAGGTCCTCAGATGTGTCTATAGCGCCAAGTTCGCATCACCCATAACTACCAAATCTTCTACCCACCAGTAGCTGGAAAATTATTTTGAAGCTGAAAGTCTAGTGATTTGTTGCTTAGTAAAACCTAATCTTTTACTTATTTATGACAGCATTACCTCAGTAATTTCAAAAAAACATAAATACATTTGGAGAATACCATTTGGTATGTTATTGTGATTTTCGTTTACTGTTCTAATGTTTTAATTTATGTATGTATATCTGTTTTAACTCATTTTAAGCATAAAAAGTCAATAATTTGATCTTAGTTTAGTGGTCTGGCCTTTTTGAACATGAGATATATTTTTTTTTAAAAAAAGTACTTAATGGTATCTTATTGTAAAACCTGACAGATTGAGTGTGGGGCAATTACATTTTATAATTTTTGTCCACACATGAGTAGACACTCCAGACGCTTGGTCTTTTATATCACAAGAATCCTTTATTTAATCTTATATATTTTAAACAATTTATGAATACAAATGTGAAATATCTGCTTATGTTGCCAATAATATCCGTGTTGTCCTGTACATCATCTGCCGAGCGTAAAGAAGTCAGTCCTGTGCCCGAAGTTACTTTTGCTACGCTCGCGAGTGGTGATGTAGTTATCTATCAAGAATATCCAGCAAAGCTTGAAGGATCCTCTGACGTGGAGATCCGTGCCCAGGTTTCTGGGAGTCTGGAAAAAATTTATGTTAACGAGGGTGCATATGTTGAAAAGGGTGCAGCTTTATTCCAAGTCGACTCTAGATCATACCATGAACAATATAATAATGCCGAGGGGGAAATACTTGGCGCTAAAGCTGGTGTTTTAGCAGCGAAGCTGGATATGGAAAAATTAAGACCATTGGTTGAAAATAATGTAGTATCAGAATACCAGCTAAAGCTCGCCCAAGCAACGTTCGATGCAGCGGTTGCCAAAGAAAAGCAAGCTTATGCGAAAGCTTCCAGTGCCAAAATCGTTTTGGGGTTTACAATTGTCCGAGCGCCTGTGAGTGGTTATGTGGGTAGAATCGCTAAGAAAAATGGAAGTCTTGTCGCTCCTTCGGACCCTTCTCCAATCGCCTATATCTCTGATAATCGAGAAATTCGTGCTTACTTCTCTATTGGAGAGGTTGATTTCGTCAATTTCAAGCAGGGAGTCTATGGATCTACTATTTCTCAGAAACTTAAAAATTCTGGAAACGTAAAACTAATCCTGTCAGGAGAGTCAGCTTATCCAAGCCCGGGCGTGCTTGATATGGTAGACGCTGCTTTTGACGGGAGTACAGGGGCGATAACATTAAGGGCAACATTTCCTAATAAAGCGGGTTTGCTGAGGTCGGGAAATAGTGGAAGAGTCAGAATTGGCGTAAAACAGGCAGGTTTAATAACCATTCCTCAATCAGCAACATTTGAAAATCAGGACAAGGTATTCGCTTTCATTGTCGACCGTCTCAATAAAGCCCACCAAGTTGCGCTGAAAGTTTCAGGTTCCAGCGGTAATTTCTATTATGTTTCGCAGGGACTCAACGCGGGCGACCGCCTGATACTAAAGGGCATGGAATCTCTCAAAGAAGGCTTGAGTGTAAAAGCGACTCCTCAACAAAGCGGTTTAGTTAATAATTAATCGGTATCAATATAAATGCTTAAAATATTCATAAATAAGCCAGTTATTGCGACGGTCGTTTCAATAATGCTACTCATCTTGGGATTTGTTGGTCTAATAGGTTTACCTATTCAGCAGTTCCCAGATATCGCACCTCCCGTGGTACAAATCACGGCATTGTACCCTGGAGCAAATGCTGAAACTATGGTTCGAGCCGTTGCACCCCCATTAGAAGAGGCCATAAATGGCGTAGAGAATATGAGTTATATGAGCTCATCATCAAGTAATGATGGTACGCTAACTATTTCTGTATACTTTAAACTAGGAACTAACGCAGATCAGGCTGCAGTCAATGTTCAGAATCGTGTCTCCTCCGCAACCGGTCTCCTCCCTCCAGAGGTGGTTCAGGCAGGCATTACCACCCAGAAAGTGCAGACTTCGACCATAATGTCGATCAACCTCTTGAGTGAAAAACCAAAGCTTTACGGTGCAACATATCTAACTAATTATGCTCAAATCAACATCATTCCACAACTAAAGCGCATCAATGGGGTAGGGCAAGTTATTATATTTGGTGGGAGCAAAGATTATTCGATGCGAATCTGGCTGAATCCTGCACAAATGGCTGCATACAAGATCACGCCCAACGAAGTCATGTCAGCGGTTAAAAGCAAAAACCAAGAGGCTGCACCAGGTCGCTTCGGGGAATCCAGTACTCGCTCTTTTGAATATGTTATCAGATATTCAGGTAAATATACAAAGCCCGATGAATACGCCAAAATGATCATTCGCTCAAATCCCGATGGAAGTATGTTACGCTTGAAAGATATTGCCCGCGTCGAACTCGGAAGTTATACATACAATAACCTGAATACCGTTAATGATAAAGAAAGCATCCTTTTTAGTATTAAACAGTTGCCTGGTACAAATTCAAGGGAAATTCAAGAGGCCATCGGAAAATTTATGGATAATGCAGAGAAAGACTTTCCTCCTGGAGTGAAGCAACAAATTCTATACAACACGAAGGAAATGCTTGACCAATCTATTAATCAGGTCGAACACACTCTGGTTGAAGCTTTCATTCTTGTATTCATTGTAGTCTATTTATTTCTTCAGGACTTTAGGTCAACTTTTATCCCTGCTATTGCAGTTCCGGTTGCCATAATTGGTACATTTTTTTTCATGTCCTTATTCGGATTTTCAATAAATTTATTAACTCTTTTCGCCCTGGTACTTGCTATCGGAATAGTTGTTGACGATGCAATTGTAGTCGTCGAGGCTGTGCATTCCAAACTAGAGCATTCTAATATGTCGGCAAAGGAAGCCACACTTTCTGCAATGCATGAAATAACTGGCGCTATAGTTTCCATAACGTTAGTCATGGCTGCGGTTTTTATTCCTGTCGGTTTCATGAAAGGTTCAGCTGGCGTATTTTATCGACAGTTTGCCTTTACGCTAGGAATAGCAATAGTAATTTCCGCCGTTAATGCACTCACTTTGAGCCCTGCATTATGTGCGCTTTTATTGAAAGACGGCAATAGCCACACTTCATCTAAACCTACTTCTTTTAAACAACGCTTTTTTTACGCTTTTAATAGCGGTTTTGAGATACTTACTAAACGTTACGTTAGTAATGTTAAAAAGATGATCGATCATAAGTGGTTGAGTTTAGTAGGCTTGGGACTTGTAGTTTTGCTAACTGGGTGGCTAATAAGGCGAACGCCAACCGGATTTATACCTTCAGAGGATTTAGGATTTATAGCAATTGCAGTAAATCTACCACCTGGATCTTCACTTAGCCGGACAAAAGCTGTTTTAAATGAAGCTGCGGACAAAGTACGGGATATGAAAGCCAAATTCGCATTTAATGAGGTTGCCGGATTTAATGTGTTGACAGCCTCTTCATCACCATCTTCAGGTGTAGCATTTTTCAGAATGAAGCGTGATGGTGAGCGGGGAGAAACTAACGACGTCGTAGCCAATATGGCAGAACTTAAGAAGCGTGTTTCGACAATTAAAGGGGCAAAGTCCTTTGTTTTTAGTTTTCCGACGGTACCCGGATTTAGTAATGTGGATGCACTTGATTTTGTACTTGAGGATAAGTCTGGCGGTAAGCTGGACAAATTTAGTGGAATCGCAAATGGGTTCATAACCGAGCTGATGAAGCGAAAGGAAATTGCGGTTGCCTTCAGTAGTTTCCGAGCAGACTACCCACAACTGGAGATGGTTCTTGATCATGAGAAAGTAGAGCAGTTTGGTGTTGATGAGCAACAGGTCTTCAGTACCATGCAATCCTATTTTGGTAGTGCTCAGGTATCTGACTTCAATCGATTTGGTAAATATTACAGGGTGATGGTGCAGGCAGATAAAGATGAACGTGCCGATCCCGAAGACATGAAGAATGTATATGTTAAGAACAAAATGGGTGACATGGTTCCGATCACTGCTATGGTCTCTCTTAAAAGAGTCTTTGGACCAGAGGTGATTACGAGGTACAATCTATTTAACTCTATCGGAGTGAATGCGCTGCCGAAACCTGGCTACAGTTCAGGTAGTGCGATAGATGCGATTCGCGAAGTTGCAGCAAAATCCCTTCCATCAGGTTATTCGTACGAATTCTCGGGGATTACCAAGGAAGAAATCTCCTCTGGAGGTCAATCGCTCGCCGTGTTCTTGCTCTCCTTATTGTTTGTCTATTTCCTGCTTTGTGCGCAATACAATAGTTATATTCTTCCGTTTGCAATCGTTTTTTCCGTTCCTACTGGTGTTATCGGCGTTTTTATCGCGATTGGGCTTGCAGGAATTGAAAATAATATATACATACAAGTTGCTCTTATTATGTTGATCGGGCTATTAGCAAAAAATGCCATTTTAATAGTGGAATTTGGCCTCCAACGCCGAAGAGCGGGTATGTCACTAGTTGATTCCGCACTTGAAGCGGCTAAACTTCGGATCAGACCGATAATAATGACCTCGATAGCTTTCGTCGCAGGTATAATCCCTATGATGCGCGCCACTGGACCATCTGCAATGGGCAATCATTCGATCAGTGTCGGGGCGGCTGGGGGAATGCTAAGCGGAGTAATTCTAGGTCTGTTCATCATACCTGTGCTGTTCGTAATATTTCAAGGGCTTCACGAAAGGATCTCAGGAATAAAATTTATCCATGAGCCGTCGGCAGACCATAAACTTGATGTATAAACCTTCATTTGATCTATAAAATTTAAGTTAATGAACAAATTTGTTAAACCTTACTTTTGGATAATTTCGATGGCGATCTTCGCCTCATGCAGTATACCTAAAGATATTCCTACACCAAGAATATCATCTCAATTCCCAGACCTGGCACCTCAACAAGTCACGCCAAATCTTTCTGCAATTCCATGGAAAAGCTTTTTCGTTGACGCCGATCTTCAAAATTTAATTGACAGCACTTTGATTAAAAACTATGATGTGATGATAGCATTAAAAAATATGCAAAAGGCTGAGCTTATCGTTAAGCAATCTAAACTAAATAGTGTTCCAACGGTTGGTCTTGGTGCTTCGGCAAGCATAACCATGCCATCCAAAAACAGTCTAAATGGACTTACTCTCAGTCAATATCTAGGTGCAGAGCATCTGGAAGATTATTCTGCAAATATTGGTGTTTCTTGGGAAGCAGATATTTGGGGCAAGATTCATAACACCAATAAAATTGCAATTGCCTCCTACATGCAAAGCTCAGAATTAAAAAACGCATTGAAGACTAGACTGATTTCTGAGGTTTCCAAGGGGTATTTTAACTTGCTTACGCTTGATGCTCAGCTCGATGCAGCCAATAGAAACCTGAAGCTCAACGAAAGTGTGGTTCTGATTGTCAAATTACAGTTTGAATCTGGTGAGGTAACCGAACTGGCTGTTCAACAGGCACAAGCTCAGTGCCTAACTTCAAAGAAGCTGATACCTCAGATTGAGCAGGCTGTTTTGATACAGGAAAGTGCCCTATCATTTCTGGCGGGAGGATTTCCTTCCTCAATAAAAAGAGCAGTTCTTTTAGATCAAGTTGCCTTTCCATTGGTGGTTCCCTCGGAGATACCAATTGAAATGGTTGGCAACAGACCAGATGTGAGAGCGAAGGAACTCGATCTAACAATTGCGAATGCCAAAGTTGGAATTTCCAGGGCGGAGATGTATCCTGCCCTAAGGATAACAGCAACATCGGGTTTAAATTCCATAAAAGCCACAAATTGGTTTAACATCCCGTCTTCGCTCTTTGGCATTGCTGGCGCAAGTGTAGTTCAGCCACTATTAGAAAGGAAAAAACTCAAAACTCGGTTCGAAATTGCAAAGATTGAACGGGATAACTGCGTAATTTTCTTTCGTCAGATAGTATTAAAAGCGATAGGAGAGGTTTCGGATGCATTAGTGAAAATCGAAAAGATTAAATCTCAAGAATCTATTGCCTCCAATCGTGTTATCACCCTCCAGCGCGCATCAAAAAATGCTCATCTACTTTTCAAAAGTGGCCTAGCAAATTATCTTGAGGTTATCATTACTCAACAAAATGTTCTATCTAGCGAACTTGAACTCGCAACAATTAAAGGTGCAAGGCTTTCAGCGTTGGTAGACCTTTATAGGGGGCTGGGGGGCGGAGTGCTTTAATATAAATCGCTGTTTCATACATCGGATAGGCCAAAAAACTGCAACATGAATAGGGAAAAAAGAAGATTTATCGACAAATTTACAATGCCAATAAAAGCTATAATATTGTTTCATCATTTTATGAAAGACTATCTCAAGGAGCGTTAGGGGAAGTTATTGGACAGCAAACAACATTTTTAATTCAGGTTCATTTTTTTGTATGAGGAGTGAGTTATTACAAGTAAGTCTTCCACCTCAGAGATCAATAAAAAAATAGACTGCATTCCTTGAACTAATTTAGATTTACGTAATAAAATAGTATGGAGATTCTTCGAAGAGTCATAACATTTCTGCACGTTCAGCAGAAGTCACCGGCGTAACTTCTGACAAAAAAATGTGGGCATCTTTCCAAGCATTTGATTTTTCTCAGCGGAAATCCCATCCAAAGGTTTAGGACCTTTAAAACCTATACAAATAAATTCTAATTATAAATTAAAAAAAAAAGATGAAAAAACTATTAACTATCGCCCTTGCTGTTTTCAGTATGGCCACTTTTGCGCAAAATCATGATTCAAATACTTCAGAGTCGTCGGATAAGGAAATTATCGAGGCTATTAACACCTATGTGATCGGGCTTAAGATAGGTTCGGTTCCCACATTGAAAAGTGTCTTTCACAAAAATGCTATTATGTATGGATTCAATCAGACTGGGGTTATAAAAGAAGGGAGTGTGCAAAATTTATATAATACGATAACTCAATTCGGACCATTAAGCAAAGTAACAGCTAAAATTAGCATTCTGCATAGGAGTTCAAATACAGCTTCAGCGCTCGCGGATCTTAAGTCTACCGGTGAAAAACGAAACTCAATAGATTATCTTTCTTTGATGTTGATCGGCGGGGAATGGAAAATAATTTCGAAAGTTTACCATCTCTACAATGAAAATTAACATTTATTGTGGCGTTTGTGAGCAGAGAAATGGAAAACGCATCAAAAGTTTCTGATCACAAGTTGACCTTCAGCATTAAACGATCTAGTCTCCTTCAGCTATGCCATGGCGGGTATACTACGGAATTGGAAAACTTCAGTTCCGTAGTAATAGCTTGCCAAACAAAATGATGCTTTTACAAAGTTGTCGATTTTGGTTGCCAGGAATTGCAGGCCTCCAGCTACAAGGGAAAATCACATTTGAAATATTAACATCGCTGGTATGCGCAAACCTGAGCATTCCTTAGTAAGTTGAATTGATTATAAGTTGGTTCCTAACTGATAGATGAAAAATAAGTTGAGTTCATGGTTTGTACCATAAGACTAAAACACCATATTCGGGGCAACTTTAATTACTGGCAACAACCTTATAATTCACCATCTCAGATTACTCGAGTTTCCTCTTGGCGGAAAGAAATCTTTGAAAGTTTGACACATATGTTCCTTAAGACTTAAGTCATCTTTTAGCAATAAATAAAAAAGAACTGCCTAGATTCTTGTGTGAGAAATATAAAGATAATATGTTTGCTTACATACCATACGGTACGCTATGACTAAAGCACAAAAAACTCGTTTAGATATTTTAAAGATGGCGATGTCCGTTATATACAAAAATGGCTATCAGGCAGCTAGTATCGATGAGATCTTAAAAAATCTGCGGGTCACTAAGGGCGCGTTTTTTTACCATTTCAAAACCAAGGAGGAAATGTGTCTCAGCATGATCGAAGAAGTGATCCAACCCAATATTCACAAAATCTGGATTGCACCCTTGGAGAATTCAAATCATCTCATTAAGGATATGCTGAAACATCTTCGAGTAATTTTGTACGATGAAGAAATGTTTGACGTACGTTTTGGATGTCCCACCATTAACCTTATTGAGGAAGTCTCACCCCATAGCGCATCTTTAAGAAAACAGTTGCGCACCACTATGGTTGAATGGATTGGAGGTCTTGAACAGGTCCTTCAATCAGGTAAAGATAATGGTACAGTTGATTCGCTCATCATCCCTAAAGATGCCGCTAATTTTATTGTATCCGGCTATGCAGGTGCAAGGGGAATGGGCAAATTATTCGGCACTTCTGCCTATGAGACTTATCTTCAAGGCCTGGATAAATATTTTAAAAATTAATTTCGAAATACTGTGTCATTCGCTATTTCAGTATGATGGAAATTGCTCATTAAATCCCAAGACAAGCTCCGATTGCTCAATTGATTCAATCAAAGGATTGGATTTTATCTCAAGTTCTTTCATTGAATAATCAGATCCCTCCTTGAGGGAAGTAAATTGGCATCCAGCATTGGAGATAACATCGTTTTAGGAAAGCAAATCTGTATTCCCAGACCATTCAAAAAAAACGAGAGTAAAAAAAATGTTGAGAAGGCATAAATAGAAGGAATCCCGCTTACCCAAGGTGTTTTAAACGATTAAAAACCTGAAGTTTCATTAACTTAATAGGGGATTAAAAATTTTTATTTCATTAGTCTTCTATTCTTTGCTGGCGTTATATACCCGCCCGTCATTGGTTATATGTAAAATAAATTAACAACGTTTCTGATGTTTTTAGTTCCTACTACAGGGCAATTCTAATCTTTGTAGAGATCAGTACTTATACAACGGGCCGTAAAGAATACAAATATTTACAGCTTTTTTAACTAAAACTCGATCGTTTCTCTAAACCAATGTTTGCTCCTTAAAAGAATTGACATTTACTTTAATCTGATACTTGATAAAAGCGAGGGTTTTAAAATAATGAAGGTGTGTGCACTGTACTTTTGCCCCTTTGAGGTTTGTATTTGTCCAGTTGAACTATCTTTCGATGGCAAATTATGTATGTTAACACTATTTTCGACCTAAGTAAATCAATATAAAATGAAAAATATTTCAAAGCTGTACTTAATGCTGTTAATTCTAACTTGCAGCATATCAACTAGAGCGCAATCGTCGAAGCACCACCATACTTCTGCGGAAGTAAAGGACAAAAATGTGTACGCATTAATGATGGATACCATGATGGTAAAGATGGAGCATATACCCAAAATAAAATCTGTGGAGGCTGACTTTATGTGGCAAATGATACCCCATCATGAGGGCGCGATAGCGATGGCACGATATCAGATTGAAAACGGGAAAAGTTTTGAGATGATCCAGTTGGCCAAAAGCATATTGGCTGAACAGCAAATTGATATTCAAAATATGAATCTGCAGCTGAAGAAAATGTCTCATCAAATGGGTGATATTCCCAAAGATTATCCAAAAGAGATGCTCAAAACTATGGATGTGATGATGAAAACTATGCCCGATAATGGAAAATTAACAGATGTTGATCATTCCTTTGCGATGGTCATGATTCCTCATCATCAGGCCGCAATCGATATGGCTGTAGTAGTCTTGAAGTTCTCAAAAGACACACAAACCAAAGCATTTGCTAAGCAGCTAATTGCAGCAGAGGAAATTGAAATAGAACAAATGAAATCTTTCTTAAAATAAAATATATATATGAAATTATTAACTTTAACTCTTTTACTTGGAATTATTTTTTTTAGAGTCCAAGCACAACATGATTACACGCAAGATAGAGTATATACTGGAAATCAGATTTCCAACACTGTATCAGTTATCGATCCCTCTACGAATAAATTATTGGGAGAAATCAATTTAGGAAAACCTGCTCCAAATATTCTAAGTGCCTTATATAAGGGGCAAGTACTCGTTCATGGTTTACGTTATTCTCCTGAAAATAGATTATTGGCAGCGGTTTCTATTGGATCAAATGCAGTTACACTGATATCAACGGAAACGAATAAAATACTTAAAACAATATACATCGGTCGTTCTCCCCATGAACCTACATTTACTCCCGATGGTAAGCAGATTTGGGTTACCGTCCGTGGTGAAGCATACTTGAGCGTAATTGACGTTGAAGAAATGAAGGAAGTAAAGAGAGTACCTGTTGCGGATGGTCCTGGCATGATTGCTTTCTCTCCTGATGGGAAGTTGGCTTATGTGTGTTCTAGTTTTACGCCAGTATTAGAAGTCGTCAATACAGAAACCTATGAAGTAGTAAATAAGATACCTGTCATCAGCCCATTCTCACCGAATATTTTTACTAGTCCAAAGGGAGAATGGATTGCACTAACTCACAAAGATGTTGGAAAAGTTACCGTAATAAATGCTGGGTTGTCCGTAGTTAAAGTAATCAACAGTGGTGCTGTTACCAATCACGTGACCTTCGCAGATCTTAACGGCAAACTGTTGATGCTGGTAACTGTTGGTGGGGAAAACAAAGTAAATGTTTACGACGTTGCTGCCGACTTTAAATTGATCAATTCAATTGCTGTTGGCGCCCTTCCTCATGGTATCTGGACGTCTCCAGATGGCAGGATGGCTTATGTTGGATTGGAATTCGCAGACAAGGTTGATTGTATCGATCTGCAGAAAATGAAAGTCGTGAGTTCTACACAAATAGGACAAAGTCCTCAAGCGCTAGTGTACGCTGAGAACGCAGCGTCCAAAACTGGTGGTCAGAATAACTTAAAAGCCCTTAATGATACCACATTGACTCAGGTATTATCATTTCAAAGTGCAGACAAAATATTTAAAGGAAAAGGTAGGTTAGCGGTTCGGAGCATAGGATTAACGGACTTCGTTGAACAAGCTTTCAATTCATTAAATCCAAGAACGGCTTATGTACTGGCGCTTTCAGAATCTTCCATTGCCCCGTTTGATGCAAATTACGAAATAAACAGTTTCACAACAGACGATAAAGGTGTTTATATGGGACAGTCGACTGGCTTAATTAATAAGGCTGACGGCCTGAATCATAAAAAATACAATACCGTTATATTACTTGACGCCCAAACCAAGAAAGTTGTAATGACAAGTAAAGGGAAGTAAAAATGCTATCTGCTCATATCAAACCTTATTGTTGAGCTTGGATAGTTCTAAATATAATTTTGGTAACTCGCTTTATTATTTCTTAGGTTTGGTTATACGATAAGGGATTTGCCCTTATCGTATAATTTTTTTCACCCAGTAATTTACATAGAGATATGAATCCTCCTTTTTTTAGAGTACCAGCTAAAATAATTTGGTTCAGCGCCTTATTCATGGGAATATTGGCTTCTATTCCAAAAATCTTACAAATTCATATTACTTGGGTTGAATTATTGGTTGATGCCTCAATAGCTTTTTTATTCTCGGTTATGTTGTGGTTTTTCAACATATACAACCTGCCAAAATATTCGACAGACCACTCAGACCGAAGATTTTTTAGCTTAGGATTGCTATCCAGTCTTTGCCTGGGTGCTGTGTTAATGTTGGCTTTGGTGAGTATTCATCAATTTTTGTTTCCAAAATATGGATTTGGGGGAATGATATCGATGTACGAATTCAGAGGAGTGTTGATTAATTTAACGATCTACATGTTCCTGCATCTGCTCTACGAAAGCCATCACAACAAGGTAATTGCTATAGAATTAGAAAAAGTCAAGATTGCGCACTTGAATGCACAATACGCTTTACTCAAACAACAGGTTAATCCACATTTTTTGTTTAATAGCTTAAACACTCTGAAATCAATGATTGAGTTTGGCGACCATCATTCCGTACAGTTTATTCTAAAACTATCAGATTTTTATAGACATACTTTGGAAAGTAGGAGACAGGATGTTATTCCATTGGTTGAGGAGCAGCGCATACTTCAGTCATATATTTATCTTCTAAAAGCTAGGTTTGAAGAAGGGATTGAGATAGAAGATAGTATAGGTGAGGCATATAGTCAATCTTATATCCCTCCCTTTACCCTGCAGCTGCTGATTGAGAATTGTATTAAGCACAACGTCATCTCCCTTGACTATCCTCTTTATATAAAATTATATGTTTTAGATGACTATCTAATCGTAGAAAATAAGCTAAAGCCAAAAATAAATGCTGAAGCCTCAACTCAATTAGGTTTAGTGAACATCAATCAACGGTACCTCCATCTAGTAGGGAAGGAAATAGTGGTAAAAAGAAATGTGTCTAATTTTAAAGTTAAGCTACCCGTAATACATGAATATAATCATTATTGAGGACGAGATCAAAACAGCCAAGGCGCTGGCTAATCTGATTACAAGTGTACAGCCTGATGCCCAGATAGTGGCTAGTATACAAAGTATTGAAAAAGCTGATCTCTATTTTTCTCAAAATGAACAGCCCGACCTTATCTTTATGGATATTCAGTTGAGTGACGGATTGTGTTTTGAGATTTTTAAATCACAGGCAGTGACTGCACCAGTAATTTTCTGCACCGCCTTCAGTGAATATACCCTGCATGCCTTTAAGGCAAATGGCGTTGATTATATTTTGAAGCCCTTTTCTAAAGAAAGTGTGGAAGCGGCAATAAAAAAAGTAATAGGACTTAAAAACTTTTTTCAAATACAGGATAATGCAACCCAACATTTGCAAACAATTCTTGAAAAAATAAGTAATGGTGGAAAGAAGGGATTTCTGGTGTTTAAAAATAACAAATACATAACTGTCAAGACCGAAAATATAGCTTATTTTTTTATCAGAAATGAAACGACTTTTTTAATGACAATAGACGAGGAATCGTATCAAATTAAAAATTCTTTAGATGAATTAGCTAATCTATTACAGAAAGAGCAATTTTTTCGAATCAATAGGCAGTATCTAATTAATTTTTCGGTTGTTAAAGAGGTTGAGCATTATTTCCTGCGCAAATTATATCTGACCTTGACTGTTCCTACTATTGACAAGCTTATTGTTGGAAAGGATAAATCCGTTTCATTCCTCTCATGGTTAGAAAATCGTTGATACCATGGTTTCGCACATTCCATTTTAATTTTTTGCATTGATCAGCGTTGTTATTAGGCCTTTTGAATGAACCATGGCCAATTTTACCTATCGTTTTTGGAACCAAGTTCGACTTCTTTGGTTATGTAGTTCGACCGATCATTTACCAGTATCAAGAATCTTTGCTCGCTATAACCCGAATATTTGCAAGTCCTAAAAACACCTGTCTGCACAAGTTGGGATAGAAACTTAATTATTCTGAATCAGTCTCTATATAAAGTTTGAATAAATCGACCTTGATTTCTCGTTTTTGAAAGGCTAATTAAGACAGGTAACAATATGCTATTGATTTTCAACATGAGACCTGCTGTTTTGAGTACCTAATAAACCTTTTAATAAGATCAAAACTTTCACCGTATCTAGTCAAGAAGAAAAAGTCTCTCTTGATTTCCAGATCTTTAATTTTTACTTCTACTAATTCTCCAGAATTTATTTCTCTTTTTACAGCTTTTTGAGGTAGAAAACCTAGGCTAAGATCTGCAAGGATAAAGTTTTTTAATGCTTCTGTACCGCCCAGTCTTATTCTTGATTTAAGATCTGTCACGAGGATTTGCTTTTTCAGCAGCTCGCTGGATACTGCGGAAAGGGTGCCCGAGCCAAATTCTCTTAATGCGATGTCTATAGTTAATAACTCCTCAAGGGTTATTGATCTGTTGTTTGATAGTTTACTTTTAGTTGCACAGACAGCGATAACCTTATCAGAAGTGAAATATTCGTAGGTCAGCTTATTAATCTTATGCTCAACCTCTACAATCCCCACATCAATTTGCTTGCTAATTAGTGCCGAAACTATATTCTCTGTGTTCCTGTTTACTACTTGAATTTGAATTTTAGGCAGAATTTTATGAAATCCAGACAGTATTTCAGGTAATATATACAATGATACCGTTGTGCTTGCCCCAATCTTTAAAATACCCGTCGCATCAGCTTCGCTGTGAATTGAACTTACATCATATTCGATTTTTCTTTGTATACTTAGAGCATCCTGTATGCTGATATAAATTTTTTGTCCAATTTCTGTTAACTCTATCGAATTACCTCTCCTGTCGAAAAGAGCACAATTATATTGAGCTTCCATCATCTGGATATGACGACTTACCGCGGATTGACTTATAAAAAGCTTTTTCGAGGCTTTCGAAAAACTTAGATTGGAAGCAACCTCTAGGAATACCAGTGTGCGTAAAGCTAACATGCAGTATAAATTTTATAAAAACAAATATAATTTTCTAACCTCACTTTACCCATAATATGCCATCTCTTTTAGTGATGTCACATCAATAAAGTATATAGCTTAGGCAAGGCTAAAACAAATACTTTTGAAGTCAATTATTATACATATGACATCAACTTTTAAAGAACTCCAATGCCCCTCATGCTGGAATAGATTTTCTGGAAAAACTATTCAAACAGTGTGCCCCAATGATAAATGTTTATCATCGTTATTTGCGAGGTACGATCTTATAAATAAAACTCGCCAAGAAATTATAAATTCCAATCAGCGCAGTATGTGGAGATATTCTGCGATTCTGCCTGTTTGTGATTCGCAAAACATTATTTCTTTGGGAGAAGGCTTTACTCCAATAATTGAAATTAAAAACATGAAGTTTAAGGATGGCGGGAATAATCTCTTTTGGAAGGATGAATCTGGCAATCCTACAGGGTCTTTTAAGGCAAGGGGAATAAGCGCAGCACTTTCAAAAGCTAAAGAATTTGGTATTGAACATGTCTCGATACCCACAGCTGGCAATGCGGGAGGAGCTTTAGCTGCTTACTGCGCTAGAGGGAATATGAAAGCTCATGTATTTATGCCGAAAAATACCCCAAAAATTTTTAAAGACGAGTGCCGACTTTACGGCGCTAGCCTTACCGAAATTGACGGGAATATCTCCGAATGCGGGAAGATCGCACACTCTATTTCTCAAAAAAATGATTGGTTCGAGATTTCTACCTTAAAAGAACCATATAGACTTGAAGGTAAGAAAACAATGGGCTATGAAATTGCAGAACAGTTTGATTGGGTATTACCAGACGTAATTTTATACCCGACGGGTGGGGGAACGGGTTTAATCGGCATTTGGAAAGCCTTTGAAGAAATGGAACAAATGGGTTGGATAGGCACCCAAAGGCCTAGAATGGTTGCCGTACAGTCTACGAGTTGCGACGGGATAACCCAAGCATTTTTAGAAAACAAAGCAGATTCTGAAGGCATTGACAATGGATTTACGATAGCTAACGGGCTTAGAGTACCCAAGCCTTATGCGTCAAAGATTATTTTAAATGTTATTAGATCTAGTTTTGGTACAGCCATAAGTGTTAGCGATCAGGAAATTGAAAATGCGCTCAAGGAAATTGCTAAGAAAGAAGGTATAATTGTTGCACCTGAAGGCGCAGCATTATGGGAAGCTTACAAAAGATTAAGGGATTCCGATTGGATACTTCCTGAGGAAAAGGTATTATTGCTAAACACGGGTACTGGATATAAATATTTTGAGAATTTAAAAATTTCATAAGTCGATCGATTTCAAAATTCTTAACGCTAAGAGAACCATTAGGGAACAATAACAATTAGTTCCGTTGGGATATAAAATTTGGTTTTAAGCTTAATTCCACAAAGTAAAAAATTTCCATCAAGTATTCATCGATTTACAGAACCTTACCAACAGGAATAATATTTTTGCCAAATGTTACAACCGATTAACAAACCAGGTTAATGAGATAAATCAAAGAGGTTTTTTTCCTGCCATGGGGTACAGATTTGAATTTTAGGATTTTTAGCCCAATTGATGAAAAATGTCCAGAAGATTTGTGAACGTTTATCGTGGAGCTTGAGCTCACTTCTGCATTTTAGACATCTCATCTCTGGTGTTACAATTTAGTTCTACACTGATTTATAAAAAATAAGATCCCGTAAAATTCTAAAATTTCGATCAGAAAAGAGATGCCGGTATTGCCGGCATCTCTTTTGATAAAACGTATCTAACCCATCTAAATAGGATTACAACTCTACTATTTTCCATAACTATAAACTACTCCAATGGTCGAGTTATTCTTGTTTCCATTCGTGATTGTGGTTATAACGGAAGATTGCTTAATTGGTAATCGAAGCTCGTTGTACTGATAGGCGTTTTTAGTTAAAGTGATAATTGAGTCTATTTTGGAATTTTGATTTATATACGTAATAGCACTTTTTTCAAGTACATTGTGGTTGCTAAAGTCTTCTGCCGAACTTAATGTAACTAGGTAGGGAAAGAGTTTACTTGTATAATAAGATGGGTGTTCATCATATTGTAAAATTTGAGACTTGGATATGATTTTACTACCGCTCCTCAAAACAACTTGTTTTACCTCACTGTTTGGCAAATAAGTATATGTTGCAACCAGACTATCAGTTATTCCCTTCACCGCATTCGCAGTCCTAATCAATCGATTTTGCTTGTCATAACTGAAGGTCATGATACTGGATGATCCTTTAACAGAGGGTGAACTAGTTTCCTTTTTAATAATATTTCCGTTTACATCTGTCTCAAAACGATGTATTGATTCTAAAGTTGGTTTTCCGTTTCGAGAAATAGAACTATATGAATTAACAAAAAGGAGCTTCCCTTCAGCATTATAAATGCAACTATCTTTAGCTAATAAACCCTCATCGAAAAAGGTAGTGATTTCTAATGGCTTTTTATTTGAACCATAGGTGATTTTAGTAGTAAAACTATCCGCCTCGGTAATTGATGTGAGTTGAGTTTTGCTCGCATCAACTGGTGGGTTCGTGGGTTGCCCAGCTTTATCCTTGTCAGGAGTAATAATTGGATCTAATTTACAAGCTTCGAAAGTTGTAAAGGCTGCACCAAGGAATAAAATTTGGAATACGTTTTTAATTTTCATAATTTTTAAATTAGGCATGATTTCACTATGTGGATTTGGTGAAGACTGAATTTTTATTTTGAAGATTTCCCTCGTCCGGTATTCAAGAAATTCTTAGAGGTTGTAAACATGAGCAAAAACTAAAATTTATATCCAATGCTTGCACTGTACACCTTTAATTTTTGATTTTCCTGTTTATATAAACTGGTGATACCTTGGCTGTACCTTACATCAAATGTGAAGCCTCCAAAGTCTACCCCAGCGTTAATCAGGGCACTTACAGTTGTTTTTTTACTATCAAAGTTCTTGAAAAGCTGATCCTCCTTTAAGTGATAGTTCACTTCTGGCCCAGCAGATAGGCGTACGTTAATCTTCTCCCTGTTCATTATCTTATAGCCAACCATTAAAGGGATATTCAATTCGCGACTTTTTCCATTAATTCTAATTGAATTGAAATTGAACTCACTTGTAAATGCGATCAAATTAACCTCGGGTTGAAAGTACAAACGTCCCCCAGTCCTCAAAAAGACCCCTGCGTTGAAACCGACTTTAGTTGATTCATCACTAAAAAGCTTGAAGCCTTTTCCTGCAGAACCAGAGCTTATACCAGCCTTTATCCCAAACTCTATAGCTGGTTTATCATTGATGCTTTTGTTTTGTGCTTTTGCCGTAAGAATAGTAAGGCAAATAAATGTTGCTGTCGAAACAGTTTTGAAATTTTTCATGTTTTTGATCTTAATTGTGTTCGTTTTTTAAACTAAATTGTTCACAATTATCATCAAACATCGATAGGCACAAAAATGTCTTTGACCAATATAACTTAAGCTATGACCAAAGTGCGTTAAGCGTGGACGAGTGATATTATAAATTCATTTGCCATGGTTAAACTGGCGTATATTTTTTAATGGTATTTTTTATTCCAACTGCACCTATTGATTTTGAACAACTAAATCATACACTATATCAATAAAGGTGCTTTCTTTTGAAAGAAATCTCTTTTTTAGTTCCGATTACCTAAAACATTACTACTTACTTAAAAGATTCTTATATACAATATTATCTAGCAGTTCCTCTCTTCTTTGTTTCGATAACGGTAATTCCGTATTATTGATAAAAATCCTTCCTCCAGAAATAGATTCGATATGATTTATATTGGTGATGAAAGATTTGTGATTTCTGATAAACATATCCCTAGGTAGATTTTCTTCAATTTGAGTCATAGTCTGATGTATAATGACCGTTTCATGCTTGAAATATAGTTTAAGGTAATTTTGCATCCCTTCAATATATAATATATCGTCAAATTTAATCCTACGAAAATGGTCTCCCAAACGAATATATGCACTTCCATTCTCGCTGTTTTGCTGAAATGAAATCGAAGAAGTGAATCGCTCTCGGGCTTTTGAGACCGAGCTGAAAAAACGCTGAAAAGATATAGGCTTCAGTAAGTAGTCAACAACGTTTAACCTGAATGCATCTAATGCATATTCAGAATAAGCCGTTGTTAGTATTGTTAATGGAGGACTTTCTAATGATTCCAGTAATTCTAAACCACTGAGATCTGGCATATTAATGTCAAGAAACATTAAATCAATTTCACCTCTCTCAAGTACCATCGCAGCCTCAATTGCTGAAGAAGAAGTGGCAATCACTGTGAGAAAGTCTAATTTTTGAATGTAATTTACAATACCTTGAATTGCAATATATTCATCATCAACTATCAAACAATTCATTGTTTTTATCTCGGTAATGTTCAAAGTTGAATTTTTCATTTAGTTTGATAGTTAAACGGGTTTCGTAGGTGTGTTCAAGATCGTTAATGACTAAGGTATGGTTTTCATGGAAAAGAATTTTTAGGCGCTCTTTTATGTTTTTTAAGCCTAAGCCTGAGGAATCTGTTTTTTTAGACGTTAAAATCGACTTCGAGTTGTGGACTTGTAAGTCTAGTAAATGTCCGCGCTGTTCAAATTTTATTATAATGTAATTCTGCTCAGAAGACTTCGACACATGTTTGAAAGCATTTTCAATGAATGGAATAAACAATAGTACAGGAATTTGTAAATTAGCTTTCTCTATTTTCCAACACGCCTCAACAGTTAGTTTACTACCCCACCGAATTTGTTCAATATCTACAAAGTCTTTTAGGAACTGGATGTCTTTATCCAAGCTTACTATTTGTCTACTTCCAGTATACAGCTGATAACGTAAAATATCAGAATATTTCATGAGCAGAGCCGATGCCATATCAATATTTGATTGCATCAAGATATGAATATGGTTAAGGATGTTAAACATAACATGTGGTGTAATCTGTTGCTGAAGGGTTTGCAGTTGAGCTGCTAACAGGGAATTATTCAATTTTACACTTTCCAAATAAAACTCCAGACTGCAAATGCAGATGTTTATGATAATTCCCGCTGCGAACAATACACTATAGTAATTTAACGATGTAGCCTCCAAATCAAAATATGCAGAATGTGGGAAATAGCTTTTGCTTTCGAGATAGTAGAAAAGCCAAACATATCCAAAAAAAATAAATCCAATGACTGCAGACAATACAAAAAATTGGATCAAAAATATGGCGGAGCTTTTTTTAGTGATTGCGCTGTATAACAGGTTTTTGCTTAAATATCCAGTTATCGGGTAAATAGAAACTAAAAGAAATAGTGGAAATAACAGTGCTTCGATAAAAGAAGTTTGAGAAAATAACTGAAGGAAGAAGACAAAATATAGCAAAATCCAAAACAGAATCGCCGGTGATTTCAAAAAAGTAATTATTGATTTAATAAGCATGTTCGATATACTTTCAAGATTTTAATTCTTAGCGGGATTTAATACATAATCTTAATTACCAATCTCTATAGAATTAAATCCCCATTGTTATGCCGAACAAAATTACGACAATTGCGCTTGTTAAGGCTTTGAAGTTTGAAATATTTTGGTCATAGCATTTCTTCCGTTTATCATAAGAAACAGCCTTTCGGTCAAAGATTGTTTTTCTTTTCCCACTCGTGGATTAATATTGCGGAAATCTATAATTAATAAAATAAGAATAATGAAAGGAAGATTAATGGCAACTTTTTTTGTCTTGTGGTGTGCTGGCGCTCATTCACAAATTATGTTTAAAGCAGAATATTTTGACCGGTCAAAGTATGAGGTAAATGAGCATACCATAGACGAGGATGGTGTAGGTGTTCAGGCAGGCTCGGCGTTAATATATAATAGTTCCTTGAATCTACAACTCTCCTCTAAGCTGAACGAAAATAATCAGCCCACGGTTTGGGGACTATCAGGTAATCTAGCTTATGCTAAGCTAAAAAACGGGCCTACCTCCAAAATACTTTCTTTAAATGAGATGTCGAACTTAAGCTTTGCCATTTATAATTTGAGACCACTTAATAAGAGATGGTCTTTATTATCCTCGCTCGGTGCAGGCATTTATGCTCCAACCGCTAAAGCTTCGGAGATTGGGTTTAACACATTTATAGGGAATTTTGGAGTTGTATTCATAAGACGGCTAAAACCAAATCTCGAGCTGGGTGGAGGACTCGCCTTAAATAATAACTTTGGCTATCCCATGTTGTTCCCTGCAATTTACTTCAATTGGGTAACAGAAGATAAAATCTCCCTCAAGATTTCGATGGTGAGTGGATTAGAAATTTCTGCAGGCTATAAAGTAAATAAAAATCTTGATCTGTCATTTGTTACAGAGCTGACTGGTCAAGGGGCTGTTGTTAAATCGGAAGGGAAGAGCAAAATTGTGAGCCACCAGTATGTCATTGTTGGCTTACGGCCCGAATTTAAAATTGGCAATAGAGTTACTATACCAATAACTGTGGGAATAAATGCTGGTCGTGCTCTTGAATATAGAGATAGAAGCATAAAAAGTATTTTCAGTGATGCAAATGGATATAATTTCAAGTTAGCGCCATATTATGCATTTGGCCTTACGGTAAACATAAATTGAGTTGAGTAGCAAGTTAAATTTCTTTAAGAAAAGTGCGGAGTTGAAATTCTCCCCCACAAACAATGTTAATAGCAATTTCGCTGGAAAGCATGCTTGCCGCAATCTCTCAGAGGTTAAATTATTTAGACAAATCTTAAAAGTGAAACTTTCATTCATACCTTTCATAATCATCCTTGTGTCTATTTTTTCTTTGGGTGCCTGTAATGATAAAACCGAAACCTATATCGTAACCAAGAAAAAATTTAACGACTGTGTTTACGCTTTTGGAGAGATAATTCCGCAAGACTATTTTTCAATTAAAAGTTCCAGGTTAACAGAAATTTTAAAGATTAATGTTCACGATGGGGACAATATTGTTAAAGGGCGTATTTTGGCGGTCATGGGAACAACTGAGGCGTTGAAATATAGGAAGCTTAACCAGGATCAGCTTAATCTATTTGAAAAAAATTCGCTGGACAAATCAGAACATTTGCAGGAGTTAGCTGACAAAATAAACGTTGCGAAAAAGAAAAGTGACTTTGATAAAAACAGCGCGGAGGTTTATCGGAATTTATATCTAAAGCAAGCGGTGACGAAGTACGAAGCAGACCAGCAGTTCATAAATTCAGAAATCAGTCAGTCCGTATTTTTGAGTTTGAAAAAACAATTTGAGATAAAAAAAAGAGAGCTCAGTATTTCTTTATTAGAGCAACAAAAACAACTTATCAACTCTACTGAAGTTCTAAGAAGTCCAATAACTGGGAAAATATTTTCAGTTAATAAACGTAACGGTGAGATTTGCCATCCAGATGAAACCATTATAACTGTTGGAAAGCCTGATCGTTTCAAGCTTGAGTTGCTCGTGGATGACCGGGATATTGGAAAAGTGAAAGTCGGACAGGTGGTTTATTTTGAAAATGATAGTTATCCTGGTAAATCATTAAAAGCAGAAGTTACAAAAATATATTCTGTATTGCAAAAGGACACCAGAAGTTTCAAGATAGATGCAAACGTTCGAGAAGGCAACCTAATATTGTTCCCAGGGTCGGCAACTGAAGCTAATATCGTAATCAGTACGATAAAAGATGCAATTCTTATACCTAAAAAATTCTTGCAAAAAGGTAAACTATTAGAGTTGGTATCCGATACGGGCAAGGAATATAAGCACGTACAGACTGGTCGAGAGATTGAGAATTGGATTGAAATAACTTCAGGATTGAGTTTTGGGGATCAAATCGTTATTGCTGCTAAATAAAAAAAAATCAGGCATATCATATAGATTTTTTAAAATGTTTAATCAAAAAATAGCTCAGCTTAAAAAAGATTTTGGTCTAGCCTTTTTTATCGCAGGAACTCAGCTAAGTGCAAAAAAAGGTCAAACTTTTGTAGCAGTTGCTAGTGTAACTTTCGGTATTAGTGTTTTTGTCTATGTGGTAGGTTATATCAGCGGTGTAAATCGCTACATAAGAGATATCACATTGGTAGAGTATCCTCATGTGAAACTTTTCATAGATCCCAAAATTGCGAAATTTAATGTAATCGACCGGGTTTTACCCGAAACTATAAATTTTGTTTCTCATGTCAAGATCAAAAATAAACCAGCTAATATCAGAGAGGGCATAATTATTACAAAACAACTTGCGAAAGATACACGCGTAAACGCTGTTTCATCAACCATTAATATGCAGGTTTTTTTTCATCAGGGGCCTAATAGTTTTCCAGGACGTATTACTGGGATTGATTTTGCAGATGAAGATAAAATGTTTGACCTCAATAGTAAAGTGATCGAAGGTGGTTTCGGAAATTTCGGTACCACTCGTAGTTCGATTGTAATGGGTAGTGGACTTAGTCGGAGATTAAATCTGAAACTTGGTGATAGAGTCGTATTGTCCAGCCCAAGTGGCAAGACTATGAGCACGACGTTGGTTGGAATTGTGAAGACTGGGATTTTAGAAATTGATAAAGAATTATGTTATGCAGATGCGAACATGGTTCGTCACTTTTTAGGTGTTCCGGCATCTTCTGTAACTGAAATCAAATTAAAACTAAATGATAAATCTTTAGCAAAAGAAGTGTTTGCAGAATTAAGCGGAAAATATGTTTGCAATGGCTCCTATTGGGAAATAGATAATGCTTTATTATTTGAAGGCGTCGAACTCCAAGATTTTATCTTTAATGCAATCGCGATAATTGTTATGACCATTGCGGGATTTGGAATCTATAACATTTTAAATATTATTATCTATGAAAAGATGAAAGACATTTCAATATTAAAAGCAATAGGGTTTTCCGATAGTGATATAAGAAAAATTTTTATGGCCCAAGCTTTATCTATTGGAATATTAGGTGGTTTATGTGGTGCATTTCTAGGTTTTATCCTCAGTTATATTTCATCCAATGTAGCCTATGATAGCGAAGCGCTTGCTTCTCTTCACTACCTTCCAATGAATTTCAGCCCAGTTCTTTATTTTGAGGCTTTTTGCTTTGCAACCACAGTCACTGCAATTGCTGGTTATATTCCCTCTAAAAGAGCATCTGGAACGGATCCAATCATTATATTACGAGGCCAATGACGAAAATTATTGAAGCTAAAAATCTCAATAAATATTTGGGAATTAAGAAATCGGATCATATTATAAAAAATTTAGATTTGACAATCGAAAGGAATAAACTGACTGCGATCACTGGAAAATCAGGAAGTGGGAAATCTTCATTACTCTATCTTTTGTCTACGTTAGATACTGATTTTGAAGGTGAAATTTTAGTAAATGGATTAAACATTTCTAACAGAAGTAATAGATGGCTTTCTGATTATCGAAATCGTAACATTGGATTTATTTTTCAATCCCATTTTCTGCTTCCCGAATTTTCAGTCTTAGACAACGTAATTCTTCCTGCTATCAAACTGGGTGATTTATCAAAAAAAGAGATTGATCAACAAGGGGTAAAATTGTTAGTGATGTTGGGGCTCGAAGATCATATGAGTAAAAAAGCGTCAACGCTTTCGGGAGGTCAAAAGCAAAGAGCTGCGATAGCAAGAGCATTAATTAACAATCCTGCAATTATTATGGGAGATGAACCAACGGGTAATCTAGATGCTGAAAATACTCAAATTGTCTTGAAATTCTTCAAAAAGTTAATTTCTGATGGGGGGCAAACCATTCTGGTCATCACTCATGACAATGATTTCGCCTCAAAATCTGACGTTATGATTCAAATGCGTGATGGAACCATAATATAGTCTAATTTCGTGTTGTCACGGTTATCCTAAAACCCATTAGAGGATTAGGGACATCTCGACAGTTTCGATGCAAGATGATTAAGGAAGTTTAAAGTTGCCTTTTTTGTATTTATTTTTTTGTTTCCAGACCGCTCAAAAAGAGATCCCAAGAGTGGAGTTATTTTGTACTCAATAGAAAATGTATAAGCAATAGTCCCATTGATTTACATTTTCAGGACCTGAAAAAAACAATTTAAATCAAATTCATTCTGCTTTAAAGGTAAAAACGGCCCTTTCACCGCATTTTAGTGTTTTTTTTTTATATAGCTACCTATTTTTGATTTGTATTCAATTTTCCGAAAAAATGAAAAAGAGAAAAAAAACAATTATTTTATTTGCAATTATAACATTTGTTGTACTTGTACAATTTCTGAAGCCTGAATTATTTGGGAAATTAGAGGATCGCAAAGAAACAGCCAAACTTACAGGAGTACCCGAAAAAGTGAGTGCAATTCTTGAAAAATCTTGTTTCAATTGTCATTCCTCTAGTACCGAACTTGCATGGTTTGATAAGATCACACCGATTAACTTTTTCGTAGCTTCTCATATTAAAAAAGGTACTGATCTGTTAAATTTTTCAGAATGGAACACTTTTCCCCCTGCTAAACAAAAGGCATTATTGTATTATTCTCTTAACAAAATTCGCTCGGGCGAGATGCCGCTGGCCACCTACACCTTAGCCCATCCAGCATCCAGGATAAGTGGTGAGCAAATAGAAATGATTTCATCTTATCTGATTTCAACATCTAAAAGGAAAAAATCAGATAGTGCTCAATTGAAAGTTGCAGAAATTCAATACAATAAACTACTAAATGATGAATCCGTTATAAGGAATTATGAATGGGTAAAACCAGCCCTTAATGGAATTAATTATATTCCAGATTATAGAAAATGGAAAGCAATTAGTACGACTGATCGGTTTGACAATGGTACACTGCGAATTATTTTTGCGAATGAAACAGCGGTTGAGGCAATAAAAGCGAAAAAAATTAATCCATTCCCTGATGGAAGTATACTCGCAAAAGCGGCATGGCAACAGGAACTTGCAGCTGATGGAAATGTGTCTCCAGGGAAATTTGTACATGTTGAATATATGATAAAGGATTCAAAAAAATACGCGAAAACTCAAGGCTGGGGCTGGGCCAGATGGAAAGGAGAGGGCCTATTGCCCTATGGCAAAAATGTAAATTTTGCCGCTGAATGTATTTCATGTCACAATCCAGTTCGCAGTAATGATAATGTATTTACGATTCCTCTAAATTTAAAATAGATAAAACTGACTTAAAATGAAAAAAATATTTTTGAAATACGGATCATTGATATTCATTGCTGCTTTTGTTGGATGCGCTGGCGATAATTTGAATGATCAGGCGTCAATATCAAACCTGACAAGCCTCAAAGAAAATCCATTATTACTTCATCCACTGACATCTTCTGTGTTCCCTGGTAAAAATACGATGAGTACTTTATATGGGAATGACTTAGCTTTGAATTATCGTAATAGCCATAGTGGTAGTGATTTTCCTTCCGGTTCAGTGCTTTATCATGTTACTTGGCGCCAAATTCCAGACCCAGTATGGTTTGGTGGAAAAATTCCAGGAGAAATAATATCTGTTGAAAAAGTTTCTTTTGAGCAGAATTCAAAACCAAGCTATTCACTTTACAGCGGAAGTAAAATGGAAATCCAAAAGTCAAGTGAGGACTCGGCTGGGAGGTTAATGTTTATTTCGTCACAAAAGATTTCCGTATCACCCTAGTAAATTTTTATAGTGTATTTAGGTATCCCGCATTCAAGACTTTATGCTGGGCAAGGCTCGAATTTTATGATCTCATTTCTTATTAGATAGACTCTAACTAATGACTATACGTCAGTATTTTCAGCTGATATGAGCAAGTGCGGCGGTCACCTGCATATCTGTACTACTGAAGAACGTTGACTTCTGTTTGGGCTTTAACTTAATATATGAATGTAACTTATGCCCCTGAATGCGAAAAATAAGATGAGAAAATAATATGCTGATGGTTAACCGATACATCTTTCTTCTTCCTAATGCCAGCGAAATAATCATCTTTTTAATTCAAGATTCAAGTCCGATTTCAACTTAAAGATAACAAAACTGAGGCATCAAATATTTTATTATGTTCAACACGAAAGTGATTCAATCAATGAAAACAGTGTCAATTTTTAGAACTGAGGTGGACAATCAGAAACTAGCTGATTATATTGTACTTATCTTACACGAAGATCATCCTAGCTTAAAAATTAATTTTGATCTTGATGATGTTGACAATATATTAAGGATAGAAGGTTCAAATTTTGAAAGTACAGATATCATGAGATCCCTCAACAGTTTAGGTTATTTGTGTGAAGAACTAGGATCAGTTACTTTTTGGACATACAAGCATTGCTTCTCCGCCAAATCTCCCGTTAACCTCTGTTCATGTAGTTAAAGCTATATTTTAGGGATCAGGAGATGCTCCAAAATATAGATCACAGATGAGATTGAATACAATTGAACGGTATTTTTCAAGGTTTTCCCCTGCAGCCATTTATAGAAACGCAATCGAACGAGAGCCTTCCTTTTTTGAGGAGAAATTATTGAGTAAAATATTATATCAATGATCAGTAGTAGTTTTTGTAGTAAATTAATACATCAACTACTACTGACTATCGAATGCTGCTAAGAGATTGATATATAAAGTCGATCAGGAGGGCACCATTTATTCTTTTCTGATAACTGGAAATTGAGAAATCCTTAACTCTGTGCATCCATAAGGGATAAGCGTGATGTCTTCAGTTGACTCGCTCGTTTCCAACTGAAAGATTGTGCTAAACGGAAGTGGGCCTGCCATGTCGTTATAGGTTTGCCATAACGGGATACGCCTTGCTTTAGTCTTGATCTTAATCGGAGCATTCTGTTGATTCCATGGATAATCGGGAAATTGTGTTTTGGATTTCTCCACCACGAAGTGTTCAGATATTTTTTTGCTTTCCACATCTAACAATCCATAATTCCAAGGAGTTGTAGCTTTCACCTCGAAGTATCCCGAACCGTATTCTTCTGGATCCTTTTCATTTTTTACATAAACCCTGTCTTCGCCCATTTTCAGACCATACACTAATGGTCCCCTTTCAACAGAAACCGAGTTTTCCTGCCATGTGTTTTTAAAGACATGCATCGGTAAGTTTAATTCTACCACGTCCCCAGTTTTCCATAGCCTATCTAGTTTTATGGTAGCACCCACAGCATCAAAAGCTACAACTTCACCATTTATTTTGATTTCAGCTTGTTTACACCAACTGGGTACGCGCAAGTGAAACGGAAATTTTGAACTGCGACTGGAATCCATTTTAAGGGTGAACTTAACATCTTCGTTGAATGGATAACCCGTCTCTTCAATAATAGTTAACATTGTTCCATTTCCCACGCTGAGTTTCACTTCACTTGGCGAATAGACCAGCGCAGCAACACCACGGTCCTTGGTAGAGTAGAAAAGATTTTGAGTAAATTTCGGCCATCCTTGATGCATGTTCGAGGTGCAACAAGGAAATCCTGTCAGAACACCATAACAGAGATCAGTTCCATGGTGGTTAACTTCGAAGTTCCTGGTTTTGCGCGTCGCTAGAACTTGATTGGCCTGTTGGAAGTACTGATGAGTCATATAATCATCCGAGACCTGTGCAGGTAATGCGTTGAATGAGATTTTTTCAAGCTGATCCGCATACCGCATGTCGCCTGTAATCTCCAGCATGCTCTCCAAGGAAAACATCATCTCAACCGCAGTACACAGCTCCGAACCTTGGGTAGGATTATTGCCATGCAAAGCTTCATCACCGCCATATAGACCATGCGACAGCCCGTTGTATTTGATTAGATCATCCAAGCCCTTTTTGGTTGCCTCCAAGAATTTATCCTCACGATGATGTTGATAGTAGATAATAGGCTCTTTAAATCCTTGGGCAAGGTTTACACAGTGGATGCTCGCTTTTGTTGATAAAAAATCTGTATTTGCAAATGCATTCGTATAGTCAAAGGTTTGCTTATGAATGAGTTCGCCAAGTTCCAGCAAAAATGAATCTTTGGTTATACCATGCAACCAGTAAACTAACATCAAATTGTCGCCTCCTCGGTATTTAGCCCAAAATGTCCAATTATCCAAAGGTTTACTAGGGAGCTCTTTCAACTGATATTTAAAGTAGTTCGTCATCAGTTTAATCACTCGCTGGTCTTTTGTAGCTGAATAGTATTGTTTTAAAACTTTTAACATTACCATTTTTGGCCACCAATCTCTACTGTTATCTCTTTGTAGGCCATTCTCGGGGCCATAATCCTTCCAAGGTCCAAAATAACCGTCTGCGCGCTGGCTCTTGATTGCCCATTCAATCCAGGGCTTAGTTTTAGATATAAGGGCTGCGTCATCTAGAATATACGCGAGTGGTAGTAGTCCATCGAGCCAATAAGGCCCCCTTTCCCATTGGTCGCCGTCACCGCCAAGCCATCCATTTCTATTGCCCATCACTGTAGGGTAGAGCTCATCAAGCTTTCCTGTTGAGCCCTCTTTTTGACGTACAAGCATTTCTTTCAGCCATCCCTTAGGTTTTATTGAACCAAGGGGTAGTTCCTGGTACGGATTCTGCTCTATGGTACGCTGGCCATAGACACCCATTATCTGCAAACAAACTAAGGTGATAAACGCGGAATAAAATTTCATATTATATTTTTGTAAGTTTAGTTACTAAGCTTTGGATTTGAATTGACAGCCGACTGAGGGATTAAAAACACCGATCGGTTCTCTCCATTTGGTTTGTGGGAAAGCCAACTCTTTTTTGTGAATACTCCAAAGCGGATATTATCCCTTCTCCGATGCCCTTCCCAAGCGAATTCCCATCCCAGTTCATCATGCAGGCGTCCAAAAATGACTGGCTGGGTATCTCCAGCACTAGTTTTAACGTAGTTCTCCACAACACCATATAAGTATTTTGTGTCAGCTATAAGCTCACTTCCCGACACGACCGCCTTTGACGCGTTAGTAAAACTTCTTGACCTAACCTGTGAAACCAATCTAGCGGCTTCCGTCGAATTCCCCAATCTTAACTGGCACTCCGCTTTCATCATCAAAATTTGGGCATACCTAAAAAAAGGGAAATCGTTTCCCAAATCGTAGCGGCTTCCCGTACGAACTTCGTATTTGTTCATTCTGTATCCTTGGCTTTCACCAGTAAACAAACCATCAGGAAGGTCCTTTGTAAATACCAATGCTTTCCCTGACTGGTCATAAGATCCTTTAAGTGCAGTGACGCCATCTGCCGCAAACTGAGGGCCCATGAGCCAGGTATCAGCGAGTCGTTTATCCTCTTGATCGTATGTATCGATAAATTGTGGAACGCCCATGGCTGAGCCAGAACCCCAAGGAGAAGCTTGCAATAAAACTTTATCTTTCAACGCTCCATGCCAAGAGAACATTTCGGGATAAAAACCGCTACCTACAACCTCATCGAAAGGTATTGCGAAAATAATCTCACGGGAATTTTCGTTCTGCGTAGCAAAAACTTTTCTATAATCCGCTTCTAAATTGTATTTTCCAGAATTAATTATATCATCAGTTTCCTTTAGACATTCATTCCATTTTGATTGTCCGGTATAAACCCCTGCGTTTAAATAAACATTAGCCAAAAGCGCTTTTGCGCCCCATCTATTGAAACGACCATACATGAGTTTATTATTATCCTCACTCAAAAGTGGGATAGAGATGTTTAGCTCGCTAACAATAAAATTGTAGATTTCCTTTCTTGCTGTTTTGGTAGGTAATTCAGTCGATGTTGTCGTTACCAACGGCGCATCACCATAATTATCACAAATAAGCCAATAGTAAAATGCTCTTGTCGTTTTCATCTCTGCAATCAGCTGCACCTTTGGAATACCTACTGGAATAGGGATAATACCGCTCTCCAGCTGTTCAATAACCCGGTTTGAATTAATAACACCACGGTAAAGCCCATTCCATAAGTTGGCTAATTGAGGATTTTCCGAATTCCAACTGTGTGTATGCATACGTTTGAAGATTCCTCCATCATCCCAACCTGACCCGTTCGCTGGCATTACCAGTTCATCAGAAGTAGTTTCCTGCATCATGAAATAGTTTGTATGGTTAAACATACCACGCATGTTCGCATAAACGATACCCATCGCTTGATAGGCATTTTTGTAATCGTAAGTGTTTTGCGTAACATCAGAATATACAATCTCATCGAGATCATTATTGCACGAAAGACATAAGCCAATCAAACCCAAGAGGGAAAATTTTTTAATTGTTGTTTTCATATTGAAAGTTAAAAGTTGAACATTGCACCGATGGAGTAAGTAGAAGTTGCCGGATATCGGTCCCTATCATCAAGGCCAGGTGTTAGCCCAGCGATGCTTACCTCAGGATCTATTCCCTTATATTTAGTGAAAGTAAACAGGTTGGATCCTGAGGCATATATTCTAAAGTTCTTAATCGGCGTATTTCGGAGTTTGAAATTATAACCTAGCGTAAGATTATCTATTTTCCAGTAATCACCATCCTCAATATAGTAACTTACATAATTTAAGGATTGATCATCTGCCAAAGGACGCTTTCCATAAACGTTGTCGTAAGCAGTATTTAAAAGATTTCCTCTTGTTAACATTACTGGAGATTCATAAAACATTCTCGGGGAGTTAAGGATTTGAAATCCGAAAGCTCCTCTCATGACAATGTTTAAATCGAAATTTTTGTACACAAATGAATTGTTCCAGCTCAGGAAATGTTTGGGTAACCCATTGCCGATTATTTGCTTATCGTCTGCCTGTTGCTGAGCAATTGGTTTTGGTTTCCCGTCCTTTCCCTCAATGATCCAATGGCCAGATGCATCAATATCGATAGATTTGTATCCCCAGAAATTTCCAATCGGCTGACCAATTTGTACCCTACTTATTGACTGCTGAATTGGAGAGCCCGTGTCTCCGGTGTCAAAAAAACCACTAGCAAGTTGGAAACTTTCATCAGAAAGCGAAACCAACTTATTACGATTGGTAGAGTAATTAAGAGTTGTAGTCCATTTTAAGTTTTTGTCATTGATAGCGAGTGCATTCAGCTGTATCTCAATTCCCTTGTTTTCCATGGAAGCGGCGTTTGCTCGGATGGTGTTGTACAAATACGGGGGGGTAGGGACTGTATAATCTAGTAAAAGATCTTTTGTAGTACGCTGGTATAAATCGACTACGGCGGTGATTCTGTTATTGAAAAAGCCTACGTCCACCCCTACATTTGTTTCAAGTTTCCTTTCCCACCTCAAATTTGGATTAGCATTTGTTGAGGGGTTGATTGCCTGAACCCATTGGCCATTTACAAGAACTTGGGTGTTGAAGTTCAGCCGGTCAAGAGACATGTATGGATCTAGTGGCTCCGTACCTGTAACCCCGTATCCTCCTCTTATCTTTAAGGAGCTAATTGTTTTATTATCCGTTAAAAATTGTTCATTCTTTATATTCCACCCCGCGGATACGGCAGGGAAACTGCCATATTTGTAGTTGGCTCCGAATTTGGAAGAGCCTTCTCGCCTGATGCTAGCCATCAATAAATATTTATTATCAAAACTGTAATTTAACCTAAAAAAGTAGCCGACAAGTTTGTTTTGACTCTGATAAGAATTGATTTCGGCTTCACCACGCTTAAGCGCAAGCCCTGACCCCAAGTTATTATAAGAGAAATCATCGGCTGGAAAATCCCAATTCTGCGACCAGTAGTCTTGATAATTGTTTTGTCTCCAACTATAACCTGCCAGTCCGGTGAGATCATGTTTCAAAAACGTCTTAGTATAATTTACAGTAAGTTCTGCCAGATCTTCTACCGATCGTGTAGTTCCTCTTGATGCATAACCATTCTTTCTATCTCTTCGAGTTGAGATGTGCTGCTTGGACTCATAAAATCCACGAGCACTGTTAAAAAGATCCCTAGAGCCTAAAAGCATGATCTTTAGATTGTCAATGGGCATGTACGTAATGGAAGCCAAGCTTCTAAAATTGCTGTTCTGAATCAACCCGTCAGTTTCTTCCAATAAAGATACTGGATTGGCGTAATCAGTCTTGTCTGTTCGTTCCACATAGATCCCTTGCGCATCTCTAACTGGATCAGTGGGATTAAAGATTAGGGCGTTTCGATACACGTCAGCCCGGTAGCTGCTTCCATCGCCACCCGAGAAATACTGTTGCTGATATCCGTTTAGATTTACATTCAGCTTTAGTTTTCCCTCAAACATATTGTGGTTGATCTCAAGCCTGGGATACAAAATATTATTGTCCGATTTTCTAATTAAACCCTCTTGCCTCCGATAGTTGACATTGGCGATATAATTGGTGTTTTTTGTGCCTCCTTTTACACTAACATTGTAGACCTGGGAAATCGGATCTCGAATGATTTCATCAAGCCAGTTTGTATTCGCGCCGTAGTCAGCTGCTCCTGGCTTACCTTGAGCCACTAAGACGCGATACTCCTCAGCGGTCATGAAATTCAGCCTTTTTGTTATGCGCTGCGTCGATATGTAACTATTTACATCTATGGAGGGCGGTAATTCCCCATTGACTTTTCTGGTCGTGATCAGAATAACCCCATTTGTTCCCCTAGTTCCATAAATAGCGGCGGCTGAACCGTCCTTTAATACGTCAACAGATTCTATATCTTCTGGAGCTACTGTTGTCAGTGTTCCAGGTACACCGTCAATTAACACCAGTGGTTCTCTGCCCGAGAGGATTGAGGTGATTCCCCGGAGACTGATTTGTGAACTCCCAGTAGGATTCCCATCTGATGTGTTGACACTCAAGCCAGCTACTTTTCCTCGGATCAGCTGACCCGCATCTCTAACTGCTCCCTTAACAAAATTATCGGATTTGACCGTAGCAACTGCGCTGGTTACTCGCTCACGTTTTTGCGTGCCATAGCCGATAACTGCAACTTCATTTAAAGAATTTGAAATTGCTGAAAGTCGCACATTTACAGTGGTAGTTGAATTGATTGTGATCTCTTGAGTGTTGTACCCAATTGAACTAAATACCAAAATTCGATCTTCCTGTTGCAACGTGATAACGTATTTACCCTGCTCATCGGTAATTGTACCTGCGGTTTTGCTCTTCACTTTAACACTCACGCCTGGAATACCAATTCCGGATTCATCAACCACCGTACCGCTCACTGTTGATTGTAGGATACTTGAATAAATGGTCTTAGTATTTTTGAAACTGGCTGAAGCAGTGAATACAAAGATTAGATTGTAGAAAATTACCTGTGCGAGGGTACGCCTTAACAGGTGCCACCTCCAAAGCGTTTGCAAATTTGGTTTCATTTTAATGAAGTTTGATTTATATTTGATTAGTTTCTTAGAATACCTGCTTAACACCACTATAGACTAGGGCATTACCGTGGTTATCTATGCAAAGGAACGCTTACGATGAAACAAAGCCTTAACATAGCGTATCAAATGCTATTCAATTTGTTTCAAACTGAATTTTCCAGATCAACCGATGGAAAAGATGAGTAATGAAATAGTATTTTTGGATAAAGAATAAGTATTGAAAAAACTATTAGCCCTGACCTTGTACATCTTGTTGTTCGGAACCTCCGATTCATTTGGCCAGCCTATATATTTCAAACACTATCGAGTAGAGGATGGTCTTAGTAACAATACCGTATTTACCGCCCTCCAAGATCATAGAGGATTTATGTGGTTTGGAACAAAAGAAGGGCTAAATCGATTCGACGGAAATTCATTCAAATCTTATAATGACGCACGATTTCCAGATGCCTTGAGAGGTTTTGTTCTGCAATTGGAAAAAGCAGCCAACGGGTTCCTGTGGGTCGGGACACAGAATGGAATTTATAAGTTTGATGAGCAAAAGGAAATCTTTACAGCAGTTAGGGGTATTCCCAACAAAGAAATTGAACAACTAAAGGTGGATGAGGAGGGCAACTTGTGGGTATTAATTAATGGGGAACTATCCAGCTATGATGAAAAAAATAATTTTTTATCAAAATTTAAATTGAGGACTGGAGGGCAAGTTGCATCCTTCACGATAACTGAAGATACAGTGTGGGCGTGCACAGTAGATGGATACCTCTTCAGGATTGATCGCCGAACAAAAAAGCCGCGTTGCATTAATCTTGGAAACCCTTTTGTTAAAGACAAGTTAAATAGAATTGTTAAGATATTTTCTTTCCATAGCTTAGTATTTATTGGGTCAACATCAGGGTTAATTACTTTTGATCCAGAAAATAATGTGTCCAACCATGTTATCCCACCATTACATAATGCCCCCCCAGCTTATGTTCGCGATATGATTGAATATGCACAAAACAGATACTGGGTCGCGACAGAAAATGGGATTTTTCTGTTCGATTACTTGAATAATAAACTTGAGCATTTAACGCGAAATTATGCCGATCCGTTTTCGTTGTCCGATAACGCAGTATATTCCCTGTTCAAGGATAGAGAGGGCGGGATTTGGGCGACCACGTATTTCGGCGGTGTCAACTATTTTCATCCTCAACATTCCAGATTTAAAAAGTTTTTTGCGAATGCCTCACAAAATGCAATCTCTGGAAATGGTGTTAGGGAAATCTGTAGTGATGGGTATGGTAATATTTGGGTCGGTACAGAAGATGCAGGTTTAAACAAAATTAATAAAAGAAGCGGTAAAATAACTTTTTTCAAAAGCACAGGGCGAAATGATGGGATTTCGTCCAATAATATTCATGGGCTTTTAGCAGTTGAAAAAGAACTATGGATTGGAACTTTTCAGCGTGGCTTAGATATTTTAGATATCTCTTCAGGTAAGGTCATTAGGCATTATAGCGCAAAAGATCCAAATTGTGGCCTTGAAAGCAATTTTATCACCAGTATATATAGCACTAGACGCAAAGTAATTTACATCGGGACAAGTCGAGGCCTATATAAGTATGACCCTAAACCTAAGCGTTTCATTAAAATTTCGAAGCTGCCAACCGATTTGTATGTGTCTTCTTTAATCGAAGACGACAAAGGAATATTGTGGATTGGTACAATTGGAGCCGGAGCCTTTCACTACAACCCTTCTAATGAGGAATGGGGTAATTTTAGGCATAATACTAATAATCAAAATAGTCTGAGCAGCAATATGGTCTCTTCGATATTTCAAGATAGTCAAAAGCAGTTTTGGTTTGGTACAGAAAATGGTGGCTTGAGCAAGTTTGAACCATCCAGTCGAAGATTTACCACTTTAACTACAGATGCTGGTTTGCCAAGTAATTTAGTTCTTAAAGTGCTGGAAGATACGTTGCAAAACCTCTGGATCACCACCTCAAAAGGATTAGTATGTTATAAGCCTAAAATAGGACAACTTGAGGTATTTACCAGGGCCCATGGTCTTCTGACTGATCAATTCAACTACAACTCTGCATTGAACGATAATGGTAAATTTTACTTCGGGAGCGTTGGAGGCATGATAAGCTTCGACCCGCTTTCACTAAAGCCAAATCCCACTATTCCCAAAATCTTCATCACAAGTTTTCAGTTGGATAATAAGGAATTGATGAATGATGGCGAAATCCTTTCCAAATCAATAACTAGTACGGATACGATCACTCTCAATCACGATCAGTCCTCCTTTAGCATTGGATTCGCCGCTTTAACCTATATCGCACCTCAAGTAACCGAGTATGCATATCTAATGAGCGGAATGGATAAAAGTTGGACAGTACTGAAAAATAACAGAAGGGTTTATTTCACAAAATTATCTTCAGGGACGTACATTTTTCTCGTCAAATTGCTGCAGGATAGCCATCACTCAAAAATTGAACGAAAGCTTGTATTGATTATTAACAAACCACTCTACTTAAGCAATACGGCCCTATTCATATACCTGTGTTCAATTATTGGTTTTGTTTACCTCGCTATCTCAGGGTATCAACGGAGGGTAAAACTAAAAGACAGACGACGAATTGAGCATATCGAAGTAGCAAGAGAAAAGGAAATTTACAACGCAAAAATCCAGTTTTTTACCAATGTAGCCCATGAGATACGTACGCCCTTGACATTAATTAAAGGGCCTTTGGAAAACGTGATAGATGAGGTAGGAGAACTTCCAAGCGTGAGAAAATACCTTAGAAATATAGAGCGCAACACAGAGCGACTTCTATCTCTGACAAATCAATTGCTAGATTTTAGAAAAATAGAAGATAGTGGTTTAAGCTTGAGTTACGTTCAAACTGATGTTGGCAAACTTTTAATGAAAATCATAAACGCTTATAGCGTATTGATAGCGGAAAAAAAACTCCTTCTTGTCGCTGACATAAATACGAAACGTATCTCGGCATTTATTGACGTTGAGGCATTTACCAAAATCATGAACAATTTGATTGGAAATGCAGTGAAATATGGCGAGAAATACGTCGAGGTGAAACTTATTATGGAAGAAAATCGAAGTGATCTGTGTGTAAAAGTGATTAATGATGGGTTTATAATTCCTGTTTCATTAAAAGATAAAATCTTTGAGAGTTTTTATAGAATTTCTGAAACTCAACAGAAATCCGGATCAGGAATTGGGTTATCATTAGCCCGCTCATTGGCTGAACTTCATGGCGGCTCTCTAATTTTGTCCTCAGATTCGAATGAATTAAATACTTTCATACTCTTACTGCCTATCCATCAAAGTATAGAGTTTAAATTAAACTTAAGAAACAAGAAATTATGAAGCCTTTGATATTGCTTGTTGATGATAATGCTGAGATATTGGAATTTATAGAAGACTCTCTTTTAAAAGATTATGACATCATTAAAACCACTAATCCAATGCTAGTTGAAGAATTGCTGGGCGAAAATCCAGTAAATTTGATTATTAGTGACGTGATGATGCCGATAATGGATGGCTTTGTACTCTGCAGGAAAATTAAAGTGGAAAAAAAATGGAGTCATATCCCCATAATTCTACTGACTGCAAAGGATTCACTATCATCCAAGATTGAGGGACTTGAAATAGGAGCTGATGCATACATTGAGAAACCATATTCTCCTAGATATCTCAAGGCACAAATTCAAAATCTTCTAGATAACAGGGGCATTATTAAGTCTTACTACGCGCAATCTCCACTAGCACATATTAAATCATTAGCTAATAATAGGGAAGATGAATTATTTCTGGAGAGGCTTAACCAGGTAATTTTAAACAACCTAGATAAACCTAAGCTCGATGGTGAGGATGTTGCTTCGTTACTAAACGTCTCCCGACCAACCCTTTACAGAAAAATCCGTCTAATATCTGACCTATCGCTCGCCGAGATTATTACTGTCGCAAGGTTAAAAAAGGCAGCAGAACTACTTTCCGAGGGATCATACAGGATTTCTGAGGTTTCTAATATAACTGGCTTCAGCTCTCCGAATCATTTTAGTAGGACATTTCTAAAGCAATTTAAAATGTCTCCAACTACCTTTTTAAAGCGTCTTTAATCATGTTAAGACAAATGATCATTTACCTGTTTCTATTGGGGGTTTTTACTGCAGATTTTTCCCGAATTGCTATCCATGTTGGATTTCAAATTAACCGAGAATACATCACTTCAAAGCTTTGTGAAAACCAAATTAGACCATGGATGCATTGCAATGGGAAGTGTTATCTGAGGAAAAATATTAAACATTTAGAAGAGGGGAGAGACAATAATTCTACAGCGATTAAACTTCAATTGGTACAAATGTCTTTCTGTGACAAAATTGCATATAGCGAACTTGAATTTAAAAGATTTTTTACGATGATGCCAAGCGAGATTCCACATTATTGTTTAAAACCCGGTCACCCTCACCTGGAGGGAATATTTAAACCGCCTAAAGTTTAGAGGGTAACCATAAAATCTGTTGTAATGCTATTTGGCCTGCTTAATGAGCGGATAGGAACTTCTATGTCCTTTAATTCCTTTTCCCATTACGCTTTCCCGCTTAGTATTAGAAGAGATTATCGTTTTTGATTCACTTTGATCCTTCTTCAGCAGTTCAATTTGAATTGTTCATGCTTATAATTACTAGTCCACAATGAAATTTATATACTTGTTTGCATTCCTTGCCACAAGCTTGAATGCAAAAGCACAAAGCATTGAAGGTAATGTTGCCTTAGCTAATGGGGAGGGTGTAAGCGACATTACTATAAAACTTCACCCGAGTAAAGCCATATCGAAGACCGATGAGGCTGGAAATTTTAGACTACAAAATGTGGAGCCAGGAAGATACACTTTGACTGCCTCCGGGGTAGGATATCAGGTGATCAAAAAAAATATTCTTGTACTCAACAATGACAGCCTGATCATAAAGTTAGAACTTACCCATTTATTCAACGAGCTCAAAGAAGTATCTGTGGAAGCCCATAGAAATACAGCAAGAGATGAGGCAAGTAATTACACTTCCAGGCTATCATTGAAGAACCTTGAAAATCCGCAGTTTATCAGTCTGGTTCCACGGCAATCACTCATTGAACAGGGGGTTACGGATTTGGGCGGTATCATTAAAAACATTCCTGGAATTGTTAAAGGTTGGTCTTCCGTTTCGGCATCTTATACAAGCAGAGGTTTCAATACTCGAAATTATGTTAGAAACGGATTAAGCGGTTTTGTGACAGCTGATTTGGATATAGCCAATATTGAAGCGTTCGAGGCTGTGAAGGGACCATCGGGATCGCTCTTTGGTAGTGCGCTTGTCTCCTTTGGGGGGCTATTAAATAGGATAACTAAAAAGCCTGCCGATAGCACTAAAGTTGAAGTAGGATATCAAGGAGGAGCCTATAAACTACATCGATTCACTGCTGATATTAATATGCCATTAACTAAAGACCACTCGGTTCTAGTGCGGATTAACGTTGCACAGCATCATGAAGGCAGTTTCCAGGATTCAGGTTTCATTAGAAGTACCTTCATCGCACCAAGCTTGTTTTATAAGGCTAGTCCCAGATTGAGTTTTTCACTTGACGCAGAACTCTTCGCTAGGGAAGGCACCTCCTTACCACAAATAACTCCTTCAGGACCTGGTCCAAATGGAAAAGGCGCTAAAAATCCCAGCGAACTACCCCTGGCATACAGGCGCTCGTATAGCAATAATAGTATAACCATAAAAAACCCTACTCAAAACTTTTATTCACAGGTAAACTACAATCTTTCAGATCGTTGGAAATCACGGACAAACTTGATTAGAACCAGAACACAGAATACTGGCAATTATCTCACATTTAATTTATTAAAAGGCGACAGTTCTTTAGTACGAAATGTAACCCAATATCCAACAAGTTCATTCACAATCAGTCAAATCCAACAAAATTTCATTGGTGATTTTAGAATCGGAGGATGGAGAAACCGGCTGGTAGCTGGTGTGGAATTCTATCGGAACACCTCATCATTTTCTTCGAATGCGCTTAATGGAAGGGCAGGCCGGAAATCGTTTGATACCCTTGATATCAAGCACCCCACGGTCAATTACGAAATGATTAGCCCGTCTTCTATTAATAGCAAGCTTAGCGGTTTTACTCCAAGCTATATGAAATCAACTTCCAGTACATATTCCGTATATGTTTCAGATGTGATCGACATCACAAGTCGACTGTCTACTATGCTGAGTCTAAGGTTTGACTACTTCAAAAATGAGGGGAATAAAAACATTAATACCGGTGTTACTTCAGGGGCATTTAATCAAACTGCATTTTCGCCAAAACTAGGATTGGTTTATCAAATAATCAAAGACCGGATTTCGTTTTTTGGAAATTATACTAATGGATTCCAGAATGTTGCGCCCACCACCCAGCCGGACGGTACGGTGTCCAGTTTCAAACCCCAGTATGCGAACCAATTAGAGGCTGGTGTAAAAACAGAACTTGCAAGCGATTTATTAAGTGCGACCTTAAGTTACTATTATATTAAAGTCCAGAATACGTTGAGGTCAGACCCAGTAAGGCAAAATTATATTCTGCAGGAAGGCACTCAGTATAGTGAAGGAATGGATATAGACTTATTTTCTCGGCCGATGACCGGTTTGTTGCTCAGTGCAGGCTTTGCATACAACAACAGCAAATTAACTTCTGCTGACATATCGGTAAATAATCTCAGGCCGGTAAATGCCGGTCCGGACAGATCATTAAATTTTTATGCTAGTTACAGGCTGGGTGCTTCAAAATTACGTGGGGTAGGATTGGGGTTCGGTGGAAATTACAATTCAAAGAACCTCATTATCAATTCGACTAACTCCGGGCAGTTCTACCTCCAATCCTACACTATTTTAAATGCGGGCGTATTCTTTGAACGTCAACATTACCGACTTGGGGTAAATATTGATAACCTTACCAACAAAGAGTTTTATGTGGGAGGCTTTGGAACTATCACGCCTAGCCCATTACGCAGAATCAATGCAAACTTTAATTTTACATTTTAACATTAAATAAAAAACATGAAAACAATAACAATTTTTACATCACTACTGCTGCTATTTGGTTTTGCTCATTCGCAAATGATAGCAATTACGGCGCCAACAAAAACATTGAATGTGGCCATCTTCATCTATCCTGGTGTCGGTTTAGGAGATCTTAATGGCCCCTTAGATGTGTTCACTAAGGCTGGAGCTATTACGAAAGGTCAATATAAAGTTTATACCATCGCATTTGAACCAGAGATAATTGCAACACAAGGTGGGGGATTAAAAATTAAACCAGATTACACTACATTGAACATGCCCAAGCCTGATATCTTGATTTTTCCTGGTGGTACTGTAGGTCTCGCGGATTCGATGCGATATGATCAAAAATTATTGAAATTTATCAAGAAATATCAGGATAAGGTTGATGTGATGATGAGCATCTGTACTGCTGCTTATTTTGTTGGTGAGGCTGGTTTGTTCGATGGACGTAGAGTTACTACCCACTTTTTTCAGGCAGACGATTTGCAGGCAGAGTTTCCTAAATCGGAAGTAATAAGAGATGTGCGTTTTGTTGATGCGGGTAGCTTGGTAACCGCCTCAGGAGTAACATCAGGTATAGATGCCAGCTTGCATCTTGTGATGAGGTTTAGTGGTGAAAACGTCGAAAAAATAATGGAGAATGCTATTCAGTATAAAATGCAAGAAAAGGAAAAATGGCCTCAGCCAATTAGTGGGATGAAATTTGACCGTAAGTTCCGAAAAAGTAAGGGCTTGTTACAGAATTAGCTTTACAAAGTCAACTTGGTAACATCACCTCGAAATGGTTGTAGCGAGAGAATTTTGAAACCTAACTCGTTATCGTATGGTATCGTAAAGCTACCCTGAAACTACCAACGGTAAAGTCGTGTGTTTTCATTCAATTGTCAGTAAACGTTTAACAAGGTCCATGTTTTCCTTCCAGGGATATAGACTTGTTAAACGTTTTTTAATGGGATTTATAAATTTTCCAGTAGCTTGCGCAACTAATAAGTTGATCAGTTTTTCTCATCGGTGCCCCCATAACCATCCGCAGTGGTCTCAAGAAGTTGATATCTAACCTTCATTAATTGAATACTTCCCGAAATTGTATTTATTGTTAATTGAAATCATATAGACATTTTTCTAATTAAAAGAAGAAGTTCTTAGTACTTTGATCCTGCTTAAGACAGCTAAAACACTAGCCAAAACCCCAAACCATCTCATTCACTGGCCAAACCAGCATATTACAACAAACATCAATGAAGTAAATTGAGTTTTAATGCATGACTTGACAATCAATGAGCAAAGAATTTATATGCTTGAGGTTAATGATCGCGATTCTAAATTGTAATATCGAGGTGGTCACCCCTCCAGGATTCAAAGAAATCCTCAGAAAGCGATTTTTAGATCTAATTTCCTAATAATCGGGGTATATACATTTTAATTGATATAGGTTTTATTAATCTAATTTTATATGGTCACAAATACCAACTGATATTTCATGTTGTGACATTATGTTATTGCCCAGGGTTTAGTAAATAGTTATTGCATCATCCTTCCTGCCAAAATAACGCTTATTGATTCAATTACGAAATCAATATCTTCCACACTTGTCATTTTACTGAATGAGAAACGGATTGTTGCACCCAAAGGATTTTTATTTAAGACGCTAATGACATGGCTTCCTTCATCTTCAATGCTGCTGCAGGCACTACCGCCTGATGCATAAATCCCTTTTTTATCCATTAGTGCTAACATTAGGTCTGTATTGGTACCAGCTGGAAAATTGACACTTAAAATGGTATAGAGACACCTTTCTGAGTTATTGAAACTAATTTCTTTTGCTGTTTCCTTAAGTCCTGTCCTCATCCTTTTGTTTAAAGCTTTGATGTAAGCGTGATCATATAAAAAGTTATCCATAGCTAGTTCAAGTGCTTTTGCAAATCCTATAATTCCGTGGACATTCTCCGTGCCAGCTCTTTTTTTCGCTCCTGCCCGCCTCCATGAATCAGTGGGCCGAATTTCGTTCCGTCGCTAACATAAAGTACCCCGGTACCTTTAGGGCCGTGAAACTTATGTGCTGATGCCGAGGCGAAGTGGACACCAAAATGAATCAAGTTTATTGGGTAATGACCGATCGTCTGAACGCAATCAGAATGAAAGATTGCCCCATAACGTCGGGCAATTACACCAACCGATTCAACTTTCAGCATAACTCCTATTTCATTGTTCGCATGCATAAGGCTTACCAGGCATTTATGGCCATTCTTAGCGTAATGAGCCAGTTGGCTCTCCAGATCTTCCAGGTCTACATCTCCCGATTCATTTAACCGAACAAACGAGTAGCTGATTTTGTTGCTTTTAGCGTAATGTTTTACGGTATGCAGAACGGCATGATGTTCAATAGATGAGGTAATAATATGGGTACAGCCTAAATCCTTAATAGAGGCTGCGATTGCAGTATTATTGCTTTCAGTTCCGCCGCTTGTAAAATAAATACAGCTTGCCTTAACCCCCAGCATTTCAGCAACCAGTTTTCTCGCTGCTTCAATTGCAGCGCGGCTATCCCGGCCCAGAGCGTAACTAGCGGATGGATTTCCATAATATTCTCTTATGTAAGGAATCATCGTTTCAAGTACTTTCGGATCAACTTGGGTAGTAGCAGCATTATCCAGATAGGCAATTTGATTCATAATGGGCAGTTTATATTAAAGGTTGTAAATTCCATGCTACTACCGTTCACTATTAAACATCAGCAAGTATTCCTTCACTATTCAATAGCTTTTGTAGCATTTAATGATTGTTTAATTAGTTTTTGAATCCTTTTGGATGAAAAAGCGTAAATTTTTAGTGCGAAATTTTATTTTACTCCTTGGCATTTCTGCGATCGATAATTTTAACCCTATCCAGCCTCGTGCTTAAACCCGAAAATTATATTCACAATAGGTTTGACTTGATTTGTCGAAAAAGCATATTTTTTTACTGGGTTATTATGTACTTATTTGTTATCATCATCAGGCAACGACAGGTTGCCATTGATTTAGCTAATAAGTTTAATCAGTTTGATCATGATATCTTGAGCATGTTAACTTTTTATCCTCCAAAATAGCGGATAAATCAAAGCGTCGTTCACTCACTATTGTGAAGAAAAGTATTAACAATTCAGAATATAATCGGTTGATTGTTGCAGCACTTCGAATGCCGCTTCAGCCATCTTATTGCCTTTTCTGTCTAACAGTGGATTAACTTCCACGATTTCAAAACATACTACTTTTTTTGATGCCAGAAGCCGCTCCATTATCTTGAGAATTTCCGAAACATCGAAACCTTTGGGCACTGGTGTACCTGTCCCGTCAGATATTCTATCGCTATCCATACTGTCTACATCAAAAGAGATGTAAATTTTTGTGCAATGATTCAGCCTTTTTAATGCCTCCTCTACGCACGTCTCAATACCAAGATACCTAATTTCTTCAACAGAAAAATTTCGGATTGACTCTTGTTTTATCAATGCCAGTTCAGCATGTTCCATATCTCTTAAACCAAAATAAACCAGATTACCAGCAATAATTTTAGTTTCTTTCAGCCCAATTTCCTTCATTTTGTTCCATAGCTTAATTGTTTCCTCTGGAAGGTTATTAATCTGATTTTTCTTATTGTCTTTTCCTAGTGCTGCGGCCAGTGGCATGCCATGGATATTGCCGGAAGGGGAGGTAAACGGCGAATGAATATCTGCATGGGCGTCAATCCAGACAACGCCCAAATCTCCATCCAGGTTGGCCATTCTGATTCCGCTGATTGTACCCAAGGCGGAAGAATGATCGCCAGATAGAACAATAGGGAATTGATCACTTTTCAAAGTATTTGCAACAACTTTTGCAACTCTTTCACATTGCTTAAGGACTTGTGCAATCCTTTTTGCAAATGCATTCCTGTCTTTATTATAGATGGATTCATTGTGGGTCTTTACATCCAAAAATGCATATTGATTGAAATATTCGCTCCCTTTGTTGATTGCTGCAATTTCAATCGCATCAATTCCCAAATCTGAACCACGAGTTCCTGCACCAATGTCAGATCTGTTTTTAATCAGTTTTATTACTTTTCCCATTTCTATAATTTGAAGTTTTCCAACGACTCAGAAATAATTTTAAGGCTCGCTTGCACTTGCGCCTTTGAAATAATTAATGGTGGCGCCAATCGTATTTTGTTACCATGAGTCGGTTTAGCCAGTAATCCGCCCTTCATTAAAGTTAAACAGATTTCCCACCCCAGCCCCGAATCTTCATCGCAATCGATTTCTATGGCGTTTAGGAGCCCTTTTCCTCTAACCTGTTTAATAATTCTGTTGGATTTGGCTATATGCAGCAATCCATCCCGAAAAAGCATGCCCATAGAAGCCGCGTTATCTGGCATATTCTCCTCCAGAATCACCTGTAAAGCTACCTCTGCAACTGCTGCCCCTAAAGGGTTCCCGCCAAAAGTTGAGCCATGTTCCCCAGCCTTAATCGTCAACATAACCTCATCATCAGCTAGAACGGCAGATACCGGTAACACACCACCAGAGAGTGCCTTACCAAGGATGATCATGTCGGGTCTGTTCTCCAGCGTTTCCACATCATAAGACGCCATCAACTTGCCAGTCCTTCCCATGCCGGTCTGGATTTCGTCTGCTATATATAATACGCCATAATGTTTGCAAATCCTGTAAACATTGGCAAGATAATCCTCATCTGGAATAATCACTCCAGCTTCACCCTGGATTGGTTCAATAAGGAAACCGGCAATATAAGGGTCTGATTGCAGTAAGTTTTCCAAGTCATCAATATTATCGTATGGAACCTGTACAATGCCATCTAATAGCGGGCCAAAACCATTCTTTGCACTTTGGTCACTGGACCCCGATATGATAGCTATAGTCCTGCCATGAAAGTTATTGGAGGCAAACGCTATTCTGGCCATGCCTTCGGGTATTTTCTTTCTTTTATAGGCCCATTTTCTGCAAAGTTTAATTGCCGTTTCCACTGCTTCCGCGCCAGAGTTCATCAGCAGAACTTTATTAAACCCGAAAGTTTTTGATAGCTGCTCTTCAAGAAGGCCAAGCTTATTATTATAAAAAGCTCTGGAAGTTAAGGTTAGCTTTTGGGCCTGCTCAATCAATGCATTAATTATTTTTGGGTGACAGTGACCCTGGTTGACTGCAGAGTAAGCAGATAAAAAATCATAATAAAGGTTGCCTTCTACATCCCAGACCATTATTTCACATCCTTTTTCTAAGACAACCGGCAAAGGATGGTAATTATGGGCCCCAAATAATAGTTCTCTTTCAATGTATGCTTCGCTTATTTCGGCCATATTAATTGCTAGTTTGATAAACAAAACTATTAGATTTAAACTTTTCCATCAATACTAGATTAGTATTGTTTATTTTTGATGGTTTTTAAATTAAATATTGTTTTTTAACTCTAATGATTAGATGGTTTTGGATAAATTTGACCTTGAATTGCTTAAGCGTTTGGAAAAAGACGGCCGAATAGCTTTCTCAACAGTTGCGCTTTCACTCGGCGTTTCAAATACAATGGTTCATCAACGATTTTCTAAATTATTGGATAGCGGTGTTCTGACAGGGATTAAGCCTATATTAAATGAGAAGAAAATGGGTTTTGACTGGGGAAGTTTCACTGGCCTTACCCTGGATAAAGATTACGATTCAGCAAGGGTAATTGAAGCCTTATATGAAGTTAAAGAGGTGACTGAATGCTATTTTATTTCGGGTAGATATACGCTTTTCGTAAAAATTGTGGCCCGGGATCATGAGCATATGCGGGAGGTTCTTTACAATAAAATCGATTCCATCCCAGGGATTATCAAAACAGATTCCATTATTGAACTAGGATGTGCATTTAAACGAAATGTAAACATTGACTAGGTAAGGTCTCACTAGATTACATAAGTGAGCTCTATCATAGAGTGAGATGTGAGCAATCGGGTTTTCACAAAAGCTGATCCGGGACTCACATAGGCATGTTTCTGACGCAGAGATTTTTCGGGATTTATGATCGATAATAAAAATGGGCATGCTTTATTTCGGCAATCGCCTGTAGTTTTACAAGCAAAACTTGGTGATAAGGCCGTAATTTAGAAGGCATTCTATGGCATCAGGAAGAAAGTGATTTTACGATAGATCAGGCCAATCTATGAAAACAAAGTTTCCACTAATTTGGAAGGAACTTCTTAGTGAGCTCAATCTTCCGAATATAGTAGGTGGACTTGGAGACTTTTTGAGTGAAGGCAAGTCTAGCGCACATTTCTCAGGATATTAAGTTGTAAATAGGGCATTGTAAGATTTTACCAAACTATTCCTAATAGTTATTTTGTAACTGCATCAGGCCTAACAGCTAGCGCTGAATTATACATAATGATTCACGGGCCCACAGGAAATTTGGCGTTTTTAATATGAATTGCACTTCACGCACAACACCTACTCAAATCGGACTACTCATATTCAGACGTGTGTGCTCACCACTCTTGCATTGAAATAACAATCTTTCAGGTGTTAAAAGGTATCTTTGTTATGGATTGCAGTAACCTCATTTAGGATGATTAATTCGGAGATTAATAAATTTTATGATCACTACGTTGAAAGCCACGCTACTCCTGTAGATGGCTTCCTAGGACATTTTGATTTTTTATTGTGGAGCGATCTCCAAAAAGACCTTTCAGCTTGTGAACGGCTACAAAGGAAACCTTTTTATAAGATTGCCCTTGTCAGTGGAAATGCAATTTACGAATCAAAGTTGGCACAAATCCCAATCTCGGGATACAATATCATCTTTAGTGACTCCTTCTCAAGATTTTCATTTAAAACAAATGATGATCAATTTGAAGGACAATATTGTGTCCTTAACGAGACGTTTCTCAGGGGCATGAGTCAGTTCAGTTTAGCTACACTCCCTATCTTCCAAAGCAGAGACCTCTACATTAAGCCATTATCCGACGTCCAATATGGTGATTTGCTGATCTTGTTTGAACAAATTCTAAATGAGCACATATCAGTCTACCCGTATAGGGAACAATTAATCAGAAACCGGATTTTGGATATTATTCACTTTGTGCAGAAATTGGATGAGAAATTTTATAAATCTAAAACAACAAGCGAGGAAAGCCTGGAAGGAAGTTTTATGAAAATGCTTGAAGATGCTTTCTTTAACATTAATAGGGGTAAGTTACTTGAAAGTAAATCTCCTTCCTATTATGCCGGGCTACTGAACACCACCGTCAACAATCTTAATCGAATATTAAAAACTTCGAGGGGCAAGACGACGCAAATCATAATTCAGGAAAGGATCATAGAGGAAGCAAGTGTGCTCCTGAAACATACTAATTTGAGTGTCAAGGAGATTGCGTGGTGCATGCATTTTCGCGAGACCTCTCATTTCCAAAACTTCTATAAAAAACTAACTGGATTCACGCCCATTGAATATAGAAAACTATAGCTTTTTTTGCAACTTTAAGTCGTTTCTTTGCAATTAAGTAGTTCCTTGTCCACCATAGCTTTGTAAGAAAAAATACGACTATGGAAAAATCATTTTTAGTTATCGGTACTGGGGAGGTAGGAATTGCGATGTTAGACAGTCTCTACAAATTTATGGCAACAAGCTCACAACGGTTTATTGTTGGAGCATTAGTTCAGCCCTCGAATGCCGCAAATGAAAGGCCCCCACATTTAATGTATGATGGTCTTTTAACAGAAGCTGTTGATTTGGTCTCTGAAAGCATTGAAAATCTGGCAGGCATTTTTAGAAAATATGATACGGTCATATGTTGCAGTGGATTTTCAATTGGAGCAGGTATGCAGGTAAAGATCACAAAAGCTGTCTTGCAGGCTGGAGTAGGAAGATATGTGCCTTGGCAATTTGGAGCTGATTACGATCAGATCGGCCGCGGCAGTGCGCAGCCAGTTTTTGATGAACAGCTGGATGTTCGGGATCTGCTGCGTGCGCAAACTAAAACACATTGGATTATTGTATCTACAGGAATGATCACAAGCTTCTTGTTTCGTGAAGACTTTGGTGTTATTAACTTGTCTGAAAAGGTCATACATGCGTTAGGTGACTGGGAACATTCATTAACCTTGACTACGTGCGAAGATATCGGCGCGGTTACTGTTGAGGTTTTATTCCATCAACCAGAAATACTGGACCATGTTGTGTTTGTTTCTGGCGATACGGTAACCTTTCAAGAAATAGCAGATAAGATGGAAGGCTTGTTTGAGGAGAAATTTGAGCGTACTTTATGGGACCGCTCCTATCTTGTAAAAAAGCTAAATGATGAGCCAGATGACATATTCAATCGTTATCGGTTAGTATTTACACATCCTGGCGTGTCTTGGCCAATGGGCGAGACATTTAACTACCTCAACAATATCCCAACAACTGGAATTGTAGAGTGGGCTAAACTGAATATTTCAGCTAAATAGACTTCAGAATTTTTGCGAAAGTTCATCTAAATTCTGGTGAATTGCAGTTGACAGAAGCGGTTGAAACACTCGAAAACAAGATCATATAAATCCGTGGTATACTGAGTGGTTACTGATTTTGAAAAACTGAGGAATAATAGTAATTTTTCGGCCTTGTCATCAGACTTATATTAGACCTTGCTTAAGGTAATGATAACATTCAATATTATTGATTTTAGTATCTAGATAAGAAATAATGAAATGCTTAATGCCTGGATCAAACAGTAACCAGGCATTAATTATTAGACAATGCTGAGATCTTTCCATTCCCATCTTTCACAGCAATAATGAGGTGTAACCTCCCAATCAAATGTCTCCTTACAGCTAAAAACCCGACTGTGCTATTACTTCATTAGATTATCTGTTATTACCGCCATCAAGCGTGCACATAGTTCATATTTTACTTGCATAATACTCAGACAACTCAATCATATTCGTGTTTTTAGCTTTAGGGTGGATGGGTTCATTGACAATAAATTTAAGCGATCAATATATTGTTTTGTGGATTCTTTGAGGCCGTTAAAAACAAAAAGTCAGATAAATTATGTTGGATCGTATAAAGATTCGTCGTGCGCTGGGATTTAAATATATTTGAGGTTTACGGTTACCCGTAATTTAAATCCATCTAATGTATTTAGGTTTGAACACCATTATAAGAAGCGTTTAACCACTAAGTTAATGGTCTCACACTTCTTCAATTTTAACGCCTCTTAGAGATCGGGAAGCTCAACAATTATCAATTATTATGAAAAGAATTTTTTATGTAATCGCCTGTGCATTTGTAGTATCGTGTTCAGCTTCAAAAGAAAAAGAAACCGAAACAGCGGATGTTGAGTTCAGTGATTCAAAACCCGACACCACAGTTAACCTCCATCCTGAACTTGATCCAATCAAATCGGAAGACGTAGAAGAGGGCCAAACAGAAACAGTATCAAACAATAATGACTTAGATCAAGCCATTGATGAATATGCAGAGTATATGGATGATTACATCAAATACATGAAGAAAGCTAAAGCTGGGGACCAAACAGCGATGTTAGATGCGGTAGAACTTATGACTAAAGCAGAACCTGTACATAAAAAATTAGCTGAGGTTAAAGGAGAACTGACAGCTAAACAGCTTGCAAAATTCATGAAAATTCAAAATAAAATGATTGAAGCGGCCCGATAAGCCACGTAACCATGAACGTGAGGAAAAAGTTTAATTTGATGGTGCTTTTGGTGAACTATTGAATTTGAGGATTAAACCGCTTACAGAGATTTAAAAGAACAGAAGTTCCTAAATTAAGCTTTTGTTCTTTTGGAGAAAATTTTCAAATGGTAAATTATTATTCAAAAGGAATAGATACATAATTCACGGTTCGCTATAGCCTGATATTTCTAAAAGGTCTTAAAATAGTTCTCTATAAAATCGACTATTTGTTCACTTATCTGTAGTTCACTTTTCCTGTATAGTTTGTGTTGAGCGGAATTGAACTTTTCAATATATGTAGCCTCGGTCTTATTAAATTTAAGATAACCCTGCTCGAAATAACACTCCTCAATTTCTGAGGATGAGTCCACCGAACGTAACCAGAGCTTGATCATTCCCTCTGAAATCTTATCATATAACAGCCAGTGGTTGCCCATGAAAGCCTCTTGAGATTTTGGCAGGTCAAACCCACTAAGCTCTATAAGCAAAGTATCTGTGTTTTCGAAAAGGTTATTGATCTTGTAAGGCCTGGACATAGCTGCAAATCTAATATAACAAAAAATATTTCCTCAATGAAATTGCTAGCTTATAGCTTTATGTTGTGAAAAAGAAAATTGTTGGAATTCAACGTCTTACTATTATCCTCTTGTTAATTCCGTTTTCAAATTTATATTTGTGCTGTGGTCGTTAGCGTTTTAGCAATTCTGAAAACTGATTTTGTCCCTCAAAAAAGCCAGGCAAAAATCATGAATGAACGCTTGGAGCGCGCCGCAAAGAAACTTCAGCAGGTTTATCTTAAAAGGCTTTCGGGCAGCGGTTTTTCAACTGATGACCCGATCGTTTACCTCAGCTATAACCCAAAATTTAAAATTCGCTTTCGCGTAGTCAATGATGTGCCCTCCGGTATTGAATATTCTGTTAATGAACTTTGTGCTAGGTTAGGTTATATGCCTTGGAAAATGGCCCTATTAGAGCGAATTAACCTGCAGGCGTAGGTTTTTTTATTTCATTATTTGCATTTATTTAGGATCAAATTTAGGTTTGCTTTCCGGCATGCGCATGAAATTCCGGCATAAACCCGCCTGTGGCCTCTGCACTGCATCCTATTTATTCCGTTGCTTCATTCGCTTTGGCGGAACCCAAACCAACCGAGGCTCCATAATTAAATCAAAATATTATGGAAAATTCATTCTATCAGCTTGCCGAAATCGAAATCAGCTACAAACCAAAATTTAAGTCTGCACTCCGGCCACAGATCGACAGCTCAAACCTCGCTTACCAGATTATTTTAGATAACTGGAATCAGGATAAAATTGAGCTTCTCGAAGAATTTAAAATTTTACTGCTAAACAGGCGTAATCGGGTTTTAGGGATTGTTAATATCTCTCAGGGCGGCATATCAGCGACTATAGTAGACGTGAAAGTTATATTCGCCATAGCACTTAAAGCATGCTCAAGTAATATCATTCTCTACCACAATCATCCATCCGGGGAAACAGATCCCAGTGATGCTGATGTTAAACTTACCAAAAGACTTTTGGAAGTCGGAGAACTGCTCGATATTAAAATACTGGATCACCTAATCGTTAGTACCGACAAATACTTCAGCTTCAGGGATGAAGGTCTTATCTGATTAAATTTTAAAGCTCCGTGGAAATATCCATAGGAGCTTATTTTTTGTTCATTTTTTCTTCTTCCCCTTTCTTTTCTTCCTGTGCTGACCTCAATTCATTTCCCATAGGCATTTTGAGTAGCAAATTTCTGAACAATCCGATTGCCGGAAAGACCATGCCCTGACGGGTTTGCAGAAAAATAACCTTCCTCCCTTCGGGAGCGTATTTTTTTTCGCAAAGTCTTGCCTTGCAACCTGGATTGTATCAAGGTGAGGTGGCTTAACAAAAAGCCAGGAGGCTCCTGCCGACTGGATCGAATAATTAATAGTTAAGATATGTGCCCATTAAAGATGAGAAGCCCACCGATCCGGTTCCCTCCGCAATTGCGGAGCGCACTGGAAAAATTACCCTTCAATCAGAGGAGATCATTGAACAAGTTTTTAATAATAATTCAAAATCCAAAATCATGAAAAATCAAAATATCAACACCCCAAACGCAAATGCAGAATTTATAGATATCAAAGGCGCTAAAAATCCATTTTATCAGCCCATGGCAGGAAAGGTAAATCTAAACACGGAAAATAAAACAGCCGTAAACGATGACCCTAAAAAAGAGGAAACAGGCAGGGGAAAGTCAATGGCTGCGGTTGCACAGACCGCAGCACAACAAGCGGAGAATGTAGCAATGAAAGCACTTGCAGAAAAGCCTGCCCTAAACTTAGAGGGAACGCTGAAATTGGTAGAAGAGTTGCACCGCCGAATGGTTCAACGCGGCAGGCTCGTTCACACCATTGATAACCTCGATAAATTCGAAATCGAGCAAAAAGAAGAAGCCGAAGATACCACATCCAATTATTATCAGGGTTGTGAGATCGAAATAACAGACGATAAACGCAACAAATTCTCCACTAAGAACCCCGTAATTATTAAAGCTGTGGCGAAGTTCGTACGGGATCTTTGTACAAACCGTTTAGCAGAAATAGAGGCGGAAATTACGATTCCTGGGTAATCAATCCATTTACCCTCCAAGCCATCGAGGCGGGGGGATAAAATTCAAACTGATCTTAAAGCGTACCACTTTTTTTGAACTACCCAACAAAAAGTACTGGAAAAAAGCCATGCAGAAAACAGCTGGAAGAAAATCTTTCAATTTTCACTACCAGAAATTTTTAAACCATTATCATAATTAAATAACATGAAAACACAGGAATTATTTTTTATTGTCCGCATCGAGGTAAATTCTACCCATGCCCTTATTGACCAGACCCTGCAGGAAATGGAGTCGACCTCAAGATTTCTAATGACTGACACTCCGAACGTAAAAGTCATCCATGCCGAAATACTGACCACCAAAACTACAAACCATAAACACAACAATCATGGCGCATAACCTAAATTACAACCAAAATAGCCAAAGGCATAGCTTTTTCTCCGTTAAGGAAAAGCCTTGGCATAACCTGGGGATAATCGTTGAAGATTATCCCACCAGTAGCGAGGCCATTAGCTTTGCAGGATTAGATTACACTGTAGAGAAAAGGCCGCTTTTTACCTTGGATAATGATAATTTTGACATTCACACACAGTCAGGAGCAGGTCAAGCCGACCTGATAGCCCCTAATTTCTTCGCAACCCTTAGAACAGATACACAGGAGGTTTTAGGTGTTGTGGGAAAAGATTATCAAATTGTACAAAACAAGGATGCTTTTTCATTTTTTGATAGTATTGCAAGCGCAGACAAAGGTGTGAAATATGAGACCGCAGGAGCATTGGGAAAGGGTGAAAGGATTTTTATTACTGCTAAATTACCAGAATGTATAAAGGTCGGGAGGAATGATCTAATTGAGCAATATATTTTCTTAACCACCTCACATGATGGTTACGGCAGCATTACCGCTGCATTTACGCCAGTGAGAATCGTATGTCAGAATACGCTCAATGCGGCTTGTAAAAACCAGCAAAACAGTGTCAAAATTAGGCATACCTCCAGCGCTGTTGAAAGGTTACAACAGGCGCACCAGTTAATGGGAATTACCAGCAGATTGGCCGATGAAATGGAACAGTTATATAATCAGTGGGCAAAAATTCGCATAGATGATAAACAGGTAAGAAAATTAATAGAAACTGCTATGTCGCCCGGAAAGGATACTTTGCTAAGCCTTAAACAGGAAAAATTCCATCAGCTTTCCAGCCATTATCTGACTATGGTCGAGGATGTTTATCAATATGCACAGGCCGCACCATCGCAACGGCTGGAAACCACTAAAGGAAGTTTGTTTGGTGCCTACAACGCCGTAACAGGCTATTTTCAGAATGTACGCAAATTTGCTAATGATGAATATAAATTAAAAAGCATCATGTATGGAACAGGCATGCAACGTGGGCAAACAGCATTTGAACTTTGTGAAGCATTCGCGAAATCGGGTGGCAATTTGTTTAATTAAGAATGAGGCCTAGAGCCTCTTTCTTGAAATCATTCTGGTCGCGCTCCGCGCATAATCTGCTGGCATCTTCTCAAACAAACTTACAATAGCGCTGACTTAAGGTCTTAACCGATCTAGTTTTTTGAAACCTAAATTTGGGTGGAATGGGAATTTACATCTGACTAAGGCACAATTCTATGTTTTAGGAAAAAAAACCATTTTCATCCCTGTAGCAAAGCTGATTAGTTCGCCATCAAACAAAATCCCGCAGATTCTATACGTTTGATCGTCCCTTTAAAGTCTCTACCTCAAAACAGAAGTCCTTGTTTTACTTTAATACCAACGTGTTTAGTTTTATTCAAGCCATCTCTTCGGTCAATGCATTCTGATTTGCCACAATTCTGATGGATAAAAACTTGTTTAAATAATGCATTAACAATTTATGCTCTATACTATGTGGAGCAAATGTAAATCTAAGTTTCTGAAAAAATTGGAAGCAAGGATGAATGAAACTTATCAAAAATTTAAGACTGTTCTACTTAATGCCAGAAACTGATTTATGGGACCATTAATATTTTTTCAAGTTGCATTCTCAAAATTAAGCCATAGTAGAGACAAATAAATGTATTTGAAGGCTAAGGAATTGCCCGTTTTAATAAGTTTACACACCAATCCTCAATGATATTAAAAGCAGATAGTCAAACTTACTAATCAGCACCATTTTTTCGGATACGTTCCTCAAGTGATCGCCACTCCTGATTTTTCTTTCCCCTTAAAGGACTGCGGACATGTTGAGTAGCTAACTTCTCAACAATTCGATGCCCAGAAAGACTAGAACTCAAACACTTTGCAGAAAACAAATCTTGCTACATGCGGGAGCGTATTTTTTCGCACAGTCTTGGGTTGACATAAAACAATCTACTTCAATTATAGATAAAACCTTTCGTTTTGATTAGGGACTAATCAAACGTTGCTATTTAAGACTGAATTCGTACTTTTATCAAAACTTAAAGTCATTATGAAAAACGGTACAGTAAAATTTTTTAACTCAGAAAAAGGATTTGGATTTATTAAAGCAGAAAATGGTGAAGAAATTTTTGTTCACGCATCAGGCCTGATTGACGAAATCCGAGAAAACGATCAGGTGGAATATGAAGTGCAAGAAGGCAAAAAAGGCCTTAATGCGGTTAAAGTAAGGGTGCTTTAAAAAGTTCTGGCGGCATTATTTCCGCCGCCAGTGTGCGCATTATAATATAAACCTGCCGAATCAGGCATTACAGTTTACCTAGATAAAATTCAATTGGCCAGGTTAATTAATTTGTAACTGAACGAAAACACCGTTCCTATATTTTGTCCATTGGTATCTTTGGCATATTCATCAATATTCTTTATCGGCAAGGAAAGTCTGAACTGCGCACTAGGACTGACCGCCACATCAAGGTAGGGCATGTATACCCTGATACTCCTAGCATTGTCCTCAGCAAACCTATAGTCTGTACCATTGTAGTCTGACTGTTCATACGAAAATCCGATATAAACAGAGGGTATAAAACGATTCTTTATGTAGTTTTCGTTTTTGACTAATTGTTCCCGGCGCATTAATATTGCTACTCGTTTTGTAACTCCGAGTGAGTAACCGAGATAACCATTCCTGGTCTGGGTTTCGTCAGCGGACTTACGTTTGTTAAAGTAATTTGCCGCTCCCTCAATTGTTAGACATCCCGCCTTATAACCATAACTTCCGTTTACAAATAAATTATGACCCTTAAATGCATAATGGTTCAGGCTGTCAAAATCGCTGTCACTGGACTTACTTTTTAATATTGAAAAAAGTTGGGCATTATATCCTCCTGAAAATTTAATGATGTGATTTAGCCGCTTGTCATCAAATTCGGAAGCCAGCTGTGCCAGACTGTCATTATACGCTTTGGTTCGGGTCTTAAAAGCCTCAATCTTTTCATTCGCTCCACGCACGGGCAGCTGAAGCGCGGTAACTGCTTTGCTAAATTCATCAAATAATCCCTGGACCCTTTGAGATTCATAGGCAGTATTATCATACCCGATACTCAGACCTGAGGTTAATTGCCCGGATTTATTCGTCAAATTCAATCGTAGGTTGGAGAATGCCCCCAAATATTTCGGCTTCAGTTTTAAAGGTGAAAAACCAATTTTCTGAACCTGATCTTTATCAGAAAAGCTAATGTTTGCATTGAATAAATCATAGCCAGTTGGTGAGACCTCTTTGAACAACTGACTTTGTGATAAATTATTGGAACTCATATCATTTAAGAACCTTGGGCTGCTGGCTTTTACAGATTCTTTGAAATCCTCCTTAGCTGTTTGCGCATAAATGCTATTACATATCGACAGTAGCAAGCCGATGAAAACTATCTTTTTCATAATATAGGGCTAGAAGTTCAACGTAATATCCAGTTGCTCATCAGTCCAGTCGCCACCCTTTTCAATGCTGTGCACCCCCGAGACAGGTTTTACTTTTTTTGCTTTTTTTGTGTCTTTGTTAATCACATACATGGCAATGGCCGAAATTTTAGTGAGTGGCGCATTGATTTCCCAAAATAATTGAAGCACACTTTCAGGATCAAAGACACCGAGTTCTACCGTTATCTCACCGGTATAGGATCCAAGACTGTTTGTTACGATTTTCCATTCTGACTTGCTGTCGAAACGCAATTGCAATGTAGATAATAAACAGTATTCGTTTTCCCTGAAGGCAACGGTCAACAGATAGGAATTAAAATTTAACAAATCTGTACCCAGATCGTCAAGTTCGCCTGTCAGTAATGCAGACGGCATAATTTTGAAATGTTTCATTGAGAGTGAAATTTAAATTGTTTATGTATGTCAAATCATTAGTTTACAGTTTGTTAATGTGTAAGAAAGTTAGTTAATATTTCAACTAAACTCAAATTTCAAAAAAAATTTATATTTTATTTCATAAAATATCCTGATTCTTAAGAAAACCCTGTGCTTTATCGGAGCTACGGACCGCAAGGGATCACATCGGTGTTAAGGTGGGAAAACCCAGTTGCCAGATATCTTAGCTCTTTTATATAAAATGAATTCATGCTAAATCTTTTCAGAACCCGAGATTATTTTGACAACCATTAATTATATCTCCTATAAAGCTTTGCTAATTCGTCCTTTTGTTATTAAAACTCATGAGCTTATCTATTAATGATCAGCATTTGATGGGGAAGTATTGTGTGATCAAACTCAAAAAAAACTTTGATAAAATGAGAATCGCAATTCAAGACAAATTAGCCTACTCAGCGCAAATACTGAGCGCTTAAAGCCACGATATGGTACACCGTTAGGTTGAAGAAACCCCCTCCAAGTTGAACTCAGGAAGAATAATTTCATCGGTATGGTTAGCATGAGCTTAAAACAACATTGCTGTAGCATTGGAAGTTCCAAAAATTCTTTAGTTTAACGTAAACCATTATCATTATTCCACCCCTTTTTATAATGTTTTTAATAATGCGTAATTGAGAAATGTTACTTTAGCAAGATATATTTTTTAATGCTATTTGTTCAGCTAACCTCATTACGAGGGTTCTTAAAACGTCTTTCATCAATTAAGTTTCTATTTTCTAAAATATTATTAATTGCTATAGTAGGTATAAAGGTCAGTATTAGATAAATTCGAAAAGCCTGACTGACGTAATAGAGTTACCAGTTGCCCTCGATGATACGTAGAATGATTGATCATGTGTGGAAATGTTTTCCTAAATTCCATTTTGCTTAGTTCTCCATTTGGTTTTTTTACACCTATCTGATTTGTATAGTTCTCCATGGGATAATTTTCAATAAAATATTTGAGCTGAGCAGAAATTGTCTTCCAAATGTCTATTAGTTCTATTCTGGTTCCTTTAAATTCAAACGAAAGGTATACGGGGTTGGTAGCGTTTGTCCAGAAGTCCAACCATATTTTTTTTGCACTGACAATATGTATAGCTGTATCTCTAATGCTTCCAAAACTGCTTATAGCGGCTTTGTTCCATTGTTCATCTGTGATTTCAGTAAGCCAATTAATAACATGGCTGTCTGCCCAATTATTAAATTTGGCCAGCTCGAGAAAATAAAATTTAAGTTCTGTACTGCTGTTTTCTTTACGCTTTGATAATGTTGTCATTTTTCTTTGTATATGTACATCAAAGTTAAGGGGAGAAATTCAGGGCACGGGTAGCATAGACGTTCAAAAAGTTTGGCTAGGCGTTCAAACTGCTTAGCCGAAATTGCTTAGGGGTCGTTCCATAAATCTGTTTAAACGACTGAATGAAGCTAGATAAATTCTGATAACCGAGTTCCATGTATATTTCGCTTAGGTTGACATTACTGGTCTTAAGTATTTGGGCAGCTTTTTGCATCCGTTTATCCTGAAACCATTTTCTTGGTGATTTACCGTATATTCTTGCGAATTGACGTTTAAACGTTGACAGCGTCATGTAAGATAGAAACGCTAATTCCTCAACGGTAATAACGTTATAGATATTGGCTGTTACAACTTGGCGGATCAAAACATCCTGTGCTGAATCATAACCATTCAAATGAAGCTTCTTAAGAACTTCAGGATAACAGTTGCTAATATAAATAAGCAATTCTTCAAGTTTCACGAGTTGTAGTTCTTGAGATAATGATTGACCAGCGGCCAAAATTAGGTCTAAAGAGTCTATAAAGTTATTTAGAAAAGCATCCTTCTCAAATACAAGAAAAGGTTCTTCATTCTGTCTATGTTTAAAAGCCTTGATTGGCATAGGATGACGTATTAAGAAGTCTGCCAATATTTCGCTGTCGAAAAAAAACAAAATGCTTCTGTATCTGCCATTAGGGGTAGAGGTTTTCTCGCTCATCAAGCAATTGCCGGCAGAAAGAAGGAAAAATTGATTTGGGTTTATTGTTAGCTTATTTCCTGCATATTGAACGGTCTTACTTCCTTCAAGTAAAAAACTAAACAAGTTTTGCTCTAATATAATCTTGGAATTAATCGTTGCTACATCTGAATTATACCAGATGATATTTAAGTTCCTACCCGTATTCTGTAACGTGAGGGTTTCTTTATATTCAAATAACATATACAAATGTTCTAAGTATTTCAATAGATATGAATATCAATTGCCTAATTTGACTTTTAATACTAATGAATTTATGTAGTGCGAATTTACACTTCACGTATTAGTTACCAAATTTTTCTCATTCTTTGATAATAAGGAATGATTTGGAATACTTGAGTCATGATATTATACATAGCTTGATAGAATTGAATCTTCAGTTAATGATTCTAACAAACCTTTTAAATAATCGAATGAATTTAGGTTTTGATAATGAGTTCTTGGTAATTTGAATTTTATAATTTGGAAGATTCAATAATATAAATTAAAATGTCAAGTTTCAAAGTTTCCCATTAAGGTGTTTTGGCAAAAGGCAAAGTAAATTATCATTGACCTTATTTTTTTAACGCTTCAGTCTACAAAACAAAAATTTTAGATTGAAATGTACTACTCAGGAAAAGATAATGTTAAGGCCTAATAAAACACACATAAGGACAATGCTGTAGATCAGACTTCGCCTAAATCAGTCAAGAAGCTCTTCTAGTTTAATTGATCTATCCGCTTTGCGTTTGTTTTTCTGCAAAAATTAGTACCTCATTCGTGGTTTATTAAATTACAATTCTTAGTTGATTACCAGAGATTATATAGACCGCAATCGCGGCAGTTAGATTGAAATTTTCCCGGTACGCTCCCTAATACTTAAAATATTTTAGAAATTAGATGTTTAAGGCATTCATGCAGTACGAGGTAACTGATCTCGTTTCTTTCTTGTTGTTAATGAGGGACCTACTCAACCCCGTAACATTTTTAAAACTCAAACGTTTGCGCAAAAAAAAAACTCTTTCTATACACTAATCATTATTAATTTGTATCAACAAACCAAAATGATATAGACAAAATGAAGCGAAATTTAATCATTTTAATCACATTATTCTTTATTGCTGGGCAAATAAGCGCGCAGGATCTGCCTTCTGAACTGCAAACACCAGAAGTGGTTTCACTTAATCGTTTGCCCATGCGTGCATTTGGTTTTGCTTTTGAAAATCAGGCTTTAGCAAATAAGAGAGACAAAGAAAAATCATCATACTTTTTATCTTTGAATGGTACTTGGAAGTTTAACTGGGTCAAAGATCCACGCAAAAGGCCTACAGATTTTTATAAAGCAGATTTCGACGATAAAACCTGGGATAATTTTAAAGTCCCAGCCAACTGGGAAATGAATGGCTACGGTCTGCCTATATACGTAAATCAACCTTACGAATTTGCAGGCCGGCAGTTAACTGGGGCTAAAATGAACCCGCCTTTCGACATCCCTGCAGACAATAATCCAGTAGGTTCTTACCGAAAGAAAATCAATATTCCAGCCAGCTGGGATGGAAGACAGGTGTTCATCAGTTTAGGCGCTGTTAAATCGGCCTTCTACATCTGGGTGAATGGCAAAAAAGTTGGTTATAGCGAAGACAGCAAGCTGGCTGCCGAATTTGATATCACCAAATTTGTTAAAACCGGCGAAAATACCATTGCGCTGCAGGTTTATAGGTGGAGCGATGGTAGTTATTTAGAATGCCAGGATATGTGGCGCATTTCTGGCATCGAACGAGAAGTTTATCTTTATTCCACCCCAAAACTGGATATCCGCGATTACAAAATATTTGGTAATCTCGATGCTACTTACACCAACGGATTATTAAATGTTGATTTAGCAGTAGAAAATTACAGGATAGATCAACACACTAACCACAGCCGTCCCGATAGTTTCTATGTAGCAATTGATCTCGTGGATGCTAAAGGCAATAAGGTTTGGAAGCATGAAACTTCGCTTCAAAACGTGCTGGGTAATTATAAAACCAGTCTTTCCTTTAAAACTCAGATCAGCGGGGTAAGAACCTGGTCAGCAGAAATTCCTTATTTGTATACACTGTACATTACCTTAAAAGATAAAAACAGTCAAATAATTGAGATAATCCCCCAGCGTGTCGGCTTCCGTTCCGTAGAAATTAAAGGAAGTGATTTGTTGGTTAATGGTAAACGCATCTTTTTAAAAGGCGTAAACAGGCACGAGCATAACGCCACACAAGGACATACTTTAACCCATACTGATATGGAAAAAGATATGGAAATGATGAAAAAGCTAAATGTAAACGCTGTTCGTCACTCTCACTACCCGCCAGATCCTTATTGGATGGAGCTATGCGATGAATATGGCTTATACGTGATAGACGAAGCCAATATCGAATCGCACGGACGTTATTACAGTTTAGAAACCACTTTCGCCAACGATAAATCATGGAGAAACGCTCATCTTGAGCGCGTTACCAGGATGTACGAACGTGATAAAAACCATGTCTCCATAATTACCTGGTCGTTAGGAAACGAGGCTGGTAATGGCGTTAACTTTTACGAGGCTTATCAGTGGCTTAAGGCAAAAGATTTACGCCCGGTACAGTACGAAAGAGCGGAGAAAGATTTCAATACCGATATCATCGTTCCGCAGTATCCATCACCAAATTATTTGGCCTTCTACTCAAATCAGCAAAAAGAAACCCGTCCGTTTATTATGAGCGAATTTGCGCACATTATGGGCAACAGTTTGGGTAATTATAAAGAGTATTGGGATACGATTGAAAATAATCCTAAACTTCAGGGTGGTTTTGTTTGGGAATGGATTGATCAATCTATCGATACGGTAAAAAACGGCAAACGTATTATGGCATATGGCGGCGATTTTCCATTAAGTGGTCCTGTTGATGAAAATTTTAGTGATAACAATTTCTGCGTGAAAGGTGTGGTTACCGCATATCGTGATATGACGCCAATGGCCGTTGAATTAAAGAAAGTCCATAAATATATCAAAACAGCATTTAATGGTACCAATCAGATCAATGTAAATAATAGCTATTTCTTTAAAGACATTAGCAATTTGCAGCTTAACTGGGAAGTGATAGAAGATGGTAAAATAATTCAAAGTGGAGTGGTTTCAAATCTTAACATTTCACCGCGCAAAACACAGACTATAGCTCTTCCATTTAAAACAAGCTATACAGCTGGTAAAGAATATTTTTTAAATGTTCATTATCGATTAAAAACGCCTGAGCCATTTTTAGAAAAAGGTTATGAGATAGCTTACGAGCAGATTGCGCTTGCTGGAACACCATTACTTAATGTTCATACAGCTAACAAAAAGGTAATAAAAGTTGAACAAACAGCCGAAAAAGCAATTGTTAAAGGAAGCGATTTCGCCATAACTTTCGATTTAACCAAGGGGACAATGATGAGTTATGTATCAAAAGGCCATGAGTTATTGGCTTCTGGTCCGCAGCCTGGGTTTTACCGTGCACCAACCGATAATGATATTGGCGCTGGTTTAAATACCAGATTACGCATGTGGCGCAATGTTTATCAAGATAATCCCTCCTCCAATATAAAATCTACTGTAAATGCAACGGCTGAGAGTTTTACTTTAACCGTTGAATCATCTTTGCTTAAAGGTGATGCCGAAACCACACAAGAATTTAATGTATTGGCTGATGGAACAATTAAGGTAAGCAATCAATTTAAAGCGCTAAGGGGAAAATACAAAAGTTTAATGCGTATTGGTAACGATCTGCAGTTGAAAAACGATTACAGCAACATTCAATGGTATGGCCGTGGACCAGGCGAAAACTATGTTGATCGGAAAACGGCCTCTTTGATTGGTATTTATAAATCAACAATTCTTGATCAGTATTTTGCTTATGCCCGTCCGCAAGAAAGTGGAAATAAAACTGATGTCCGTTGGGTTGCTTTTACCAATAGCGCAGGCAAAGGGTTACGTTTCGAAGTCGCAGATCAGTTGTTGAGTTTTAATGCATTGCCTTATTCTGTAGAAGATTTAGATCCTGAACCTGAGAAAAAACAATATCACTCAGGTGAGCTGGTTAAACGGAATCAGATTTATGTGCACATGGATATGCAACAGTTGGGTGTGCAGGGGATAGACAGCTGGGGATCAATGCCCTTAATCCAATATCAAATACCTTTTAAAAATTATAGGTATACCTATTATATCAAACCCATTAAATAATACTATTTCGTTAGTGCCTATCCGAAAAACTTTGTTTCCAACGCGAATGCTGGGTATTAGGTAATAATTTGGATTAAGGTTTTAACGCAAAATAGCGAACTCATTAAAACTGAATTTTATTGACGTTATCCCACCAGGCCTGTTCCCAAAAGTAAGCCTCGCATACAGGCTGAATGCGTTGGCCCGCAGCCTGGTAGGATCAACTGGCCACTACATGTCATAAAAATCCGAGTAAAAATAATGGTTCGGTTAAATCTTTACAGATGTATTACTATTGAAGAACCGTCATTAGGAACATATGGTTGGAAAATAGTTTGTTCAATTTAAAAAGTAACTTTAACAACAATTAAAATATGCTGGTTTTTCTATTTTCTTGAGGTTTGTTTCCTTTAGATCCCGTGGGCTGCTAAAACTAAATTAGAAAGAAACGAATGATGTTAAACGGGAACTGGACTGGAAAAAGTATCAGAATGAAAGAATGTAAAAGTTTGACTCTCTTTTTTGTCATCAACAATAAATAGTTTTATAGTTTTAATAAATTCATAAATAAATCCGAAACTCTTTGCCATCATATGCCCACATCCCTTTACTTTTTGGACATGGATTACCAGTTAAGATGTGCAAATAGGCTCAGATTATTTTTAAGTTAAAGATTAAGAGTTTTAGGTTGTAAATTATTGATTAACAGCTTAATAAATTGATTTCTATAGGAAAACACTTTTATTTTATGGATAATGGGTAAACTCGCACGCAGGTACGACTTGATAATTTATTATAATTTCTACTCGGAACTGAAAACAATTTAAAAATCAGCAACATCAATACAACACTTTTTTTTGATGCTAAGAATGATGTTGTGATTATGACATACAATATAATTACTCAAAAAATGGGAAAATGATTATCTTGCTTTAAATATTATTACATTGAATCTTATATTAGCAATTAAGCAAGGTGACGAAGCCGCTTTTAAGCTAGCCTATGAAAAGTGGCGAGCTAAGGGTTACCAGTATTTTTTGCGCAAAACAGGTTCTGATGAAGATGCAAAAGACCTGCTTCAAAGCACGTTTTTAAAATTATGGCTATATCGTGGATCCCTTAACGGGGACTTTAGTTTGGATCAACAACTATTTTATATCGCCAGAAACATCTTCATCGATTACATCCGCAGAGCAAACAAACAACAGGAAATCACCGCAAATTTAAGGATATCAATCACCCAGGATAGCTTGGTGAATTTCCAGTCCATGGAATTTGATACGCGGAAGCGAATGCAAAATATATTGAATGGGATGCCTGAGCTGCGCAAAAAGGTATTTCAATTGCATAAAATTGAAGGATACAGCTATAAAGAAATTGCACAGATACTTTGCATATCTGAGAAATCGGTAGACAACCATGTAGCAAAGGCATTAAAGAGGTTACGACGGGATTTTCCAATGCCTATATGTTTGTTGTTGCTTCTGTTGCAATAATTTTTTTTTAAAAAAGAACTCTTGGCGAAGGACTTTCTTGTTCTTCCACGTATTATCAAATATTACCCTTAAGAAATGATTGTAACTGAAGAACTTATTGAAAAATTTTTCTTGAAAAAATGTACTGTATCAGAGGCCCTGGCGGTTGAAGACTATTTATATCAGCAGCCAGAGATTTTGAATAGATATTTAGGTAAGGCTGAGTGGGATCAGGAAGCTGATGACACTTTAAAATCAGTGGATTTTTGGGATGAAATATGGTGGGAAATCAAGCCTGTAAGGAAAAGAAGATGGATCGGTTCAACTTTCTTAAAATATGCAATAGCTGCTTCGGTCACCATAGCTATAGCTTTATTGGCGGTTCAATATAAAGGAAAACCAACTAAACAATCAAGTACACACTTTGGAGCCTTGTTTAAACATAGAGTGATAGATAATAATGGCACACTTAGCAAAGAAATTACCTTGCCCGATGGTTCGAAAGTCAAATTGAATGCACATGCTATAATTGAGTATGATGAACCCTTTCAGAACAAAAAACGTGAGGTTAGTCTGAAGGGTGGAGCACTGTTTGTAGTGGCTAAAGATAAAACTAGGCCTTTTACAGTATATAGTAATCAGCTGGCAACCACAGCGCTAGGGACAAAATTCAGCGTAATTTCAAATGCAGATAGTAAGTTGATCTTAGTCCACCTCTTCGAGGGCAAAGTGGTTGTTAAGTCCTCGCCAGACTCAAAAAAGCCGTTAAGCAGGGACTTTTATTTACAGCCTGGGGATGAATTAATTTATTATAAAACAACCGGTACTGCCAAAGTAAAGGCGAGAACCTCGGTTCAAAGCAGTAAGCAGGGAAACATGCTAGTCTTCGACAGAGAACCGCTTGCTAATGTGTTCGATCAGCTCGCCAATAAATATAATGTACACATCCAATATTCACCAGATGATTTCGAAAATAGATACTATATAGGAAATTTTGACAAAGAAGATTCTATCGAGCGAATCCTAGGTAATATTGCAAAATTAAATGGCCTTAAGCTTTCTAAATCCAGCGATAATGAATACTTAATACAGAAAGACACATCTAAATTACGCTAGAAAATTTAATGTCATAAATAAACAACAAACTATAACTCAAAACATGCAAACAATCCTTCATCTTTTTATTAGGCTTAGCCTTTCTGGCTAGGGCCCAAAAAAAGCAAAAACTTTAAGAAAAACCCAAAACTGCATAAAGCTAAAATTAGCCTTTCAAAAAAAGCCTTTATGGTAATGGGATAACTATGTAAAAAAACCAAATATAAATATGAAATTAATCTACACAAAAGACAGGCTTTTGCGATCGGCAAGCCTGATTGTTTTATTACAACTGCTCACATTTCAGTACGTAATGGCCCAAAATGGCGCTATTGTAAAGGGCATTGTGGTTGAAGAAAATAACTCCCCAATTCCAGGGGTTTCCGTAACCGCTAAAAACCTTAATGGAAGCAGTTCGCAAAATACACAGACAGACCCTGATGGTATTTTTCAGTTTAAAGGACTGGAGCCAGGATCTTATACGTTTATAATCAGATATGTAGGTTATCAGACCCAAACTTTAAGCGGATACAACCTTAAGACAGGTGATCTGATTTCTTTAAGTGCCAAACTCAAAGAAGAGAGCAGTGCACTGAATGATGTTGTTGTCGTAGGTTATGGAACACAGAAAAAAGTGAACCTTACAGGTGCTGTGTCCACAGTTAAAATGGATGAAATTTTAGGAGATCGTCCAGTCACCAGTACTGCTCAAATCCTGCAAGGGGCAGCACCTGGTTTACAGGTAACCACGAGCAGCGGACAGCCAGGCTCCAAGAGCGGGCTGAACATCCGGGGCTTTACATCTATAAACGGGGGTGCACCTTTAGTCCTTGTCGACAATGTTCCTATGGATATGGATGATATTAATCCCAAAGATATTGCCACCGTTACTGTTTTAAAAGATGCCTCAGCCTCATCAATATATGGTGCCAGGGCTGCCTTTGGGGTTATCCTGATTACAACTAAACAAGGCGGGCGCAATCAGCCCATCAAATTTGATTACTCTGGTAATCTAGCCATTACCGATCCTAGCAACCTGCCGCAAAAAACCACTGTTAATGAATTCGTTCAGGCACTGAGTGATTTCGGAACAACTTCTTACTGGGCTGGTCAAAACGTTGCCACCTGGCAGGGATTGCTTCAACAATATGATCAAAACCCTGCTCAATTTCCTTCAAATGGTATTGCTACAGTAGGAGGGATTCAGTATCCACTTGCCCAGAGCGATATTTATAAAACCTTTATGCCTGGGGGCTTTGAACAGCTCCATAACCTCTCTTTCAGTGGTGGTTCAGAGAAATCAAATTTCCGTGTATCCACAGGTTATACCAATCAGGACGGGATCATGGCCAGAAGATCTGATGCCTTTACCCGATACAATTTCAATGCTTATCTCAATACAAATCTTACCTCCAAACTCACTGCAAGTGTTAATGTGCTTTATCATAATTCCTTGACCAATAACCCACGAGACTTTGGGCAACTATTCTACAATGCCATAACGTTTGGCCCTTATGCTCCCACAGGTTACGGAACTGCGCCCAATGGTTCGCTATTGCCATATTATACACCAAATAATATTCTTGAAAAAGAACCCTACAGAGTTACCGAGAATAATAACCTGAGAATTTTCGGAAAGTTACAGTACGACCTTTTTAAAGGCTTTAAACTGAATGCGGAATATACGTTCAATCAGATCAATAGCAACCAGACAAATCAGGCCACTGTAAATCAATACATCAATCCTCTTAATTTTACGGTGTCTCCGATTAGTGTAAATTCAAGCTATAATCGGTACAATAACAGTTCTAACTATAATGCTGTAAATATTTATGCGAACTACTCCGCAGTGATAAAGCAAAAACATAATCTGGATTTAGTTGTAGGAACCAATCAGGAAAAAAGCGTACAGAATGATTTTTCTGTTACCAGGCTGGGTGTAATCAGCCAAAACTCCCCATCAATATCTGGAAGTACTGGCACAATCAACAGCAGTGACAGTTTTTCTTCATTCGCTGTTACAGGCTATTTCGGCCGAGTAAATTATAATTATGATGGAAGATACCTATTAGAGGCTACGGGGCGGTATGATGGTTCATCACGTTTTCCTACTAATGGTCGATTTGGTTTTTTTCCTTCTTTTTCTGCTGGCTGGAACATTATGGCTGAGCCATTTATGCAGAAAGCAAAATCGGCTATCAACGTACTGAAAATCAGAGCTTCTTACGGGGAAATAGGTAATCAGGTGGTTTTGTTTGCCAATGGTAACCAAAATTATTATCCATATATTCCAGCCTCGACGCCTGGGAATTCAAGCTGGATAGATCCTGTGACCGGAGTGTTAAGAGTAACGGTTCCCCCACCAGTGCTTGTAAGCGCGAGTTTTACCTGGGAACGCGTACAGACTTCAAATTTAGGCCTGGATTTTGGTTTCTTTAACAATCGCCTTACAGGATCATTTGAAGCTTATATACGTAAAACTTTGGGCATGCTCGCACCAAGTAACGAATTACCCGCACTGCTTGGTGCGGCAGCCCCGTTGCAGAATGTAGCTGACCTAAAGGTTAAAGGATGGGAGTTCAATTTAGGATGGAACGATAAAATAAATGATTTACGCTATTCTGTGAACTTCAACTTATCCAATAACCAAGCTTATATCACAGGTTATAACAACCCAGGTGGACTGCTGAATTTTAATGCCGATGGAACAATCGCCAATTATTTTGTTGGACAAAAAATCGGTGATATTTGGGGTTATCAAACCCAGGGATTCTTTAAAAACAGTGATTTCGTCCCAGGAACGCTTAATGCGGGATTACAGGGCGGCACTCTAATCCCGGGGGTAGCATCTTATAGGGGTATAAATCAAAATCCAGGCGATATTCGTTTTGTAGATCTAAACGGAGACGGGACTATATTTACGGGGAATAATACGCTATCAAGCCCAGGGGACCGTAGCGTGATCGGTAATAATAACCGACAATTACAGTTTGGATTCAATGGTAATGTAAGTTATAAAAATTTTGATTTTTCTTTCTTCCTTAGTGGCGTAGGCAAAAGAGATATATGGATTAGCAATCAGGTCTATTTTCCTTATCTCGACCAGTTCAGCGGAATTTTTACCAATGAACTGAATTATTGGACCCCAAACAATACTGAAGCCTTTTTCCCAAGATCATATTCCAATGCCTCCGGGAATACTGCCACAAGCAGGCTCGTGCAGACACGATATTTATCAAACGGTGCCTACCTTAGATTGAAAAATATCTCCTTGGGGTATACTTTGCCATCAAGATTATTCAAGGATAAGTTAAAGGCAAGGGTCTTTTTATCGGGTGAAAATCTGCTCACACTAGATCACCTCCCAGATGGATTGGATGCCGAATCGCAAAACTTAGGTAGTGGTGGCATCTACCCATTCATTAAAAAATACAGCTTTGGTGCCAATATTAGTTTTTAAAAAAAAAATAATTTCTTGAATCAAGAAGTTTAAGATAAAAAATTAAAATTATGAAACGCAACGTTTATTCGATACTAAATATAAAGTCGGTCATATTATCTGTCCTGCTGCTCCTAGCAATGGGTTGTAACAAATTAGAACTTAAGCCAGAAGGCCAGTTGACCATCGAAAATACCCTTTCTGACTATAATGGTTTTCAAACATATTCCTGGCAATTTTATAATGCTTTCAGCGGATATACGAATGAAATGTTGGATAAGGAGCTGAATAGCGACATGTTCGCCATCGCGAATCCAAACGGTCAGTCTCAATGGATTTGGCAGCAGATTACGATTCCTTCATCTAGTGATTCCTATTCAGTGCCATACTCCAATATCAGAACGATCAATTTGATGCTGGATCAAATTGACGGCTCATCTTTGAATGCGACTGATAAAGAACACTGGCGCTGCATAGGCTACTTCTTCAGAGCGTACAATTACTCCAATTTAGTAAACCTATATGGAGATGTTCCATATGTCGAGCACGCCTTGAATGATAAGTCAGAGGAGCTTACAATGGCCAGGACATCACGAGACGTAGTTGCCTCTAATATCTTAAAGGATTTACAATACGCAGAGGCAAATTTGAAAAATGGTGACGGTGAGAATACCGTCAACGCTAATGTAGTCAGAGCACTAATCTCACGTTTCGGTTTAAGGGAAGGTACTTGGCGTAAGTACCATAACCTGACTGATGCAGATAAGTTTCTAAACGCAAGCGTTGACGCTTCAACAAAGTTGATCGCTGCTTTCCCTACGCTAAATCCAAACTATGATTTAGACTTCAACAGCGTTTCTTTAGCAGGTGCGCCAGGAATCTTGTTGTATAAAGCTTATGTAGCAAACCAAATTACCCATGGACTCTCCACCCAAAATAGAAATTCATCAGGACGATACGATCTTACCAAAGCTGCAGCAGATATGTTTTTAATGAGTGATGGGCAGACACGTTTTACAAGCCCACTCTTTCAGGGCGATAAATCCCCCTTTACCGAATTTAGAAATCGAGATAAAAGGCTGTATTTCTGCGTCCCTCCTCCATATATTGTGAATACAACGCCTCCAAGTTTGAATTTTACATATACTACCAATGCCGTGGATACATCTTATTTCGGGATAATGAAATCGATTTCCGATGTTACGCACAAGACGCTGCCTTCGCGAAACTGGAATGGGTTCGTCGTTCGTCAGGAGCCACATTATGTCGATTTCCCAAATGGCCAACCTTACAATGTCACCTACACAGGTTATCGGTTTTATAAGTATTATAACCAGCAGGTACAAGATGCTCAAGGACAGGATATCAGCGACTGTCCGCTGTTCAGGATGGGCGAGATACTGGCAAATCATGCAGAGGCTAGCTACGAACTTGGAACTTTTAATCAGGCAATTGCGAATGCCACTGTTAATAAACTCCGAGAAAGGGGGGGAGTCGCCCCATTAAATCTCGCTGCCATCACCCAAGATCCAGGAAGGGATCCCTCTGTAAACAATGTCCTTTGGGAGATTCGAAGAGAGCGTGCGGTTGAGCTGATTGGCGAAGGATTTCGGTTTGATGATTTAAGACGATGGAAGAAGATGGAATACGCACTGAAGGAAAAGTTGGGAAGATATCTTACTAAAGGGACGGATGTTCCCGCGAATAGCATTATTCCCATACAAAACGGTGCTACCGCAGGTTATATTTCCTATTTAGGTATCCCACCGGGTCCGTTTCCTGAATACTATTATCTATATCCCATTCCATCAAACCAGATTGTACTTAATCCAAAAATCATCCAAAATACTGGCTGGAAATAGATGCTAAAGGCCCCGCTCTTATTGTTAGAACGGGGCCTATTTCCAATCTTTAAATTTTTAGAAGAGTGCTACTCCTAAGCTTTTATTGCTTTAACATTAATCTTTCACTCACTTTAAAAGTTCCTCCCCCCTATTTAATACACATCCCAGTTACCTTAACTTGAAAATATGAAAAAATACTTGTTTTTTACCCTGTTGCTTTTAACATGTAGTGTCGCAAGTGCTCAAAAACCTAATGTCGTATTCATTCTAGTGGACGATATGGGCTACGGCGACCTTGGATGTTACGGGCAAAAATTAATAGAAACCCCAAATATTGACAAGATTGCATCTCGCGGGATGAAGTTTAATCAGTTCTATGCCGGTACTTCTGTTTGTGCGCCCTCTCGGGCATCTTTGATGACAGGACTACATACTGGTCACACGCCGGTGCAGGGTAATTATGAAATAAAACCAGAAGGACAGCTTCCTTTGCCAGATTCCATTCTCACCTTACCCGAACTTTTTAAAAAGGCAGGGTATAAAACCGGTGGGTTTGGTAAGTGGGGTTTAGGCTATCCAGGTTCGGAAGGTGATCCAGTGAACCAAGGTATGGATGTTTTCTTTGGCTATAATTGTCAACGACAATCCCATAATTATTTTCCAGATCACTTGTGGAACAATTTAGAACGGGTAGAACTGGACAATACGCTGACCAGGCAAACACAATATGCACCTGATCTCATCCAGAAAAGGGCAGTAGAGTTTATAGAAAAAAATAAATCAAATCCATTTTTTCTTTATCTTGCCTATACGCTTCCACATGCAGCACTTCAGTTATCGGAGGGTGACAAAACTTTTGAGTATTATAAAACCAAATTCAAAGAACAGCCCAGAAAGGTGAGTGACAAGTGGGATGGAAGTGGTTATCAACCCCAAGCTTATCCCCATGCGGCATATGCGGCTATGGTGACTAAAGTTGATAATTATGTTGCTGAAATCGTGATGAGTTTGAAAAAAAGAGGATTGGATAAGAATACGATTATTGTTTTTGCGAGTGATAATGGGCCACATATTGAAGGGGGGAACGATCCTTTCTATTTTAACAGCAGTGGAGGTTTTAAAGGGGTGAAAAGGTCATTGAATGAGGGCGGGATAAGGACCCCGCTTATAATAGCCTGGCCTGGAAAGATTAACGGGGGACAAGTATCTGAACATGTGGGCGCATTTTGGGATTTTTTTCCAACGTTTGCCGAACTCACTGCACAGAAAATTAATCGCCCTACAGACGGCATTTCAATGCTGCCACTCCTGCTTGGCGAACCACAAAGAAACCAACATGACTTCCTTTATTGGGAATTTCACGAAGATGGCGGAAGACAGGCTGTTAGATTAGGTCATTGGAAAGGGATTAAGGAGAAAGTTATAAGCAATCCCGAGGCTCCCATTGAATTGTATGACCTCGACTCTGATCCTAAAGAAAGCAAAAATCTTGCTTCTACTTATCCTGATATAGTAGATAAAATTAAAGTCATTATGAAAACCGAACACTTAGAAAACAAAAATTTTCCCTTTATTAAAAATTGATTTGATAAGTTCCTGAGATTATCTCAAATTTTCTGGTAATGAATGGAGCGGTTTATTTTCCTGAAAATGATTTGAATTCGCAAGAGCATATGATATTAATACAGTCAAATGACTTTCTAGCTCGCTCGATTCGAATTGCAAATCCCATTCGTATGAAAATATTTATTTGAAAAGGAAAGGCAAGCATGCGAGTGCTGAGAAATCATATTACTGTCTAAATCCTTGCAGCTTTGCTGCAAAAGATCAGCCTTATCAAATCAGCCAGATGGCGTTTAGGTGAGCATATAGAGGTATATGGATTTCAAATGCAAATTTATGAACAATAGCATAGAGAGTGCTTCGCTGGGAACTTATTATCCTAGAAATATATACCAATAGAGGGTTATAAATGCGACTGAAACCTATAGGTTCGTTAAACCCGAGCACAAATTGTTTTATAAATATTGAAATTATTGAGCTGGGGCAATTCGATAAACTAGATTTTTATAAGCATCTTATGCGCCCTTGCCTTACCATTGAAAAAAAAGGAGCAGAAGTCATTAATTCCTGCTCCTTCTTTTAACATTTTTCCAATGGCTTTACTTTGATGGGGTTATTTCATCAAGAGTTCTTTTTCATCGCTAATCTTTTTAAAAAGAGTGAGGTCCAACTCCATTGGTTGTTGGGATAGATCAAATTCCATCGCCCGCGTACATATGATAGCACGCGCTAGCAGGATCTGAATTATGCATAGGGTAAGGAAATTCTCACTTGTCACATACTAATTTCATCAACAGATTAAAGAGATTGCAATTTGAACGTCTGCAAAAAAGAATAGTTTCTTAAGATCCTGTTAAATATTTCTGATCATGAAGTAGCTAGTCTATAAATGAGAAAAGATTTACAATATTTTGAATAGAATTTGCATCTAAATGACAAAACCTGATTTATAGCACAGTCATCTTAGGATAAGTTTGGGATACATGGGGAAAGCGGAATTCAATAATGAATGCATATTTAGGCACCTACCAAAGGCCTCTATCGACTGAAAAGATAAAATTAGGTCCCAATTAACCAGGCATTCTTAATAACATAACTTTAGTTCCAATTACCGAACCAGGATTTATAATATTTGGTGAAAGTGTTTTAACTGTTATGAAATTTCCCAAACGCAAATCAATATAAGACAATATTATTTTGATTTCCTAGTGAATTCCAGCGTAAAATTATTGATATTGGGAAAATAGTCGCATTTTAAACGACATGCGCAGATTTATGATATTTTTTGGACAAAGGTAACTGTTTATCTTATAGCTTTAATTGATGCGTGGTATTTGCGGTAATTACTTGGCGTTAGATTGTAATGTTGTTTGAAAACTGTACTGAAATACCTTTGACTGGCAAATCCTATCATTTCGGTGATCTCCGATATCGACTTATCCGTAGTGGTCAACAAATAGGTTGATTTCTCCAATCGCGACCTATTTATATAATCATTTACGCCTATGTCACCGATACTTTTTAGTTTACTGTATAAACTAGCCCTGCTCATGGCCATTTTATCGATTAAAAAATCCACATCTAAAGCAGGCTTTTCTAAATTTTCAATAATGAGGGAATTGAGTTTGTTCATAAACTTTTCATCAGCACTGCTGTAGGTTTGATCTTGAGGTTCAAGGAAATTTGGACTATTTTTAAACCGGGCCTTGACGACCTCGCGGTTTTTTATGATACTATTAATCCTGATTAATAGCAGATCCAGATCAAATGGTTTTGACAAGTATGCATCTGCCCCAAGTTTATAGCCTATCTGCCTGCTTTCCAGATCACCCTGTGTGGTGAGCAACATTATTGGGATATGGCTGATACGTAAGTCTTCTTTCAAACGCCTACAGAATTCGAACCCATCAACTTCTGGCATTCTTACATCACTGATTATAAAATCGGCAGATGATTTTTCGAGTAAATCCAGAGCTTCCTTGCCATTACTGGCCTGATATATTGTTTTGAAATGAGGACTCAAACTATCTTTTAAAAAAGTTCGAAGGTTCAAATCATCCTCTATGATTAAAAGCGAATAACTATTCGTTATTAAAGACTCCTCTAAATCTAAAGTAGGGTCAGATTCGCCGTGGATTAGTGCTAAATATCTGCTATCAACTGCCTGCTCATTTGCGTTTGAAATTTGGTATGGCAATTCAAAATAAAATGTAGCCCCTTCATCAACATTGTCGAATGCACCAATATTCCCGCCATGCATTTCTGTCAGTACTTTTGAGTAAGAAAGGCCAATGCCACTTCCCCCAAATTGATGTGGACCCTGGTAAAAAGTTTTAAACAGCTCATTTAAATCAACATTTTTTAAACCAATGCCCTGATCGCGAATGGCCACACGCACAAAGTTTGCCTTAATTTGGGTACTTACGGTAATTAAGGTGTCTTCGAGACTAAATTTTAGGGCGTTAATTAAAAGATTGGTAAGTATGATTTCGCACTTTTGGCTATCATAAATGATTTCGTCAATATTTTCATCCAGATTATAAATTAACCGAATTCGCTTTACTTCAAACTCATCACGGAAGTTATCAGAAATCTTAACAACCCATTTATTTAGTGGTAAAGATTCTAGGTTCAGACTTTCTTTACCAACTTCAATTTTTCTCACATCTAAAACCATGTCGATGATTTCTTTCATATTGTTGGCTTGACTGTAAATTCCGTTGAGTTTTTTGGAAAGCTCCACATCTATATCTTTTTCTCTTAAAATTCTTCGAAGCGGAGAATATATTAAAGTTAATGGAGTTCTTAACTCGTGACTGATATTAATCAGAAACTTGATTTTCTTTTCATAAGTCTGTTGCTCATGTTCTTTTTTATCCCACTGCAACTTGAGTTCTTTTTTGGCAATGGCCACTTTATAAATAATAAATAAAACTGAAACAATGAGTACAACAATCAAGCAAATAAACCAAAAGCTTAAAAACCAAGGAGGGGCAACAGTAATTTGTAAAACCTCTACAGGTTTGCTCCAACTTCCATTTTTTAAGCTACAGGAAACAATTATCCTATATTTACCCTGGGATAGAGAACCGATCGCGAGGGCATGATCATAGGTTTCTACAGGCTTAAAATCCATACCTTGAATCTCGAAACGGAACATTTTTTTTCTGAAAACATCATTTTCTCGTGCCATAACGCTAACGATTAAAGATGAATGATTCCAAGGAACAGATGCTTTTCGACGCAATCCATCTTTTGTAGCGTTTAGCGGCATGCCGTTTAGTTCCAGGTTCATGAGTTCAATAACTGGCAATGCAGAAGATAGAGAAGGTATATTTTTGTTGATGTACAGCAAGCCCTTAACCCCGCCCATATAAATGTCACCATTTTTGGTAACCAGGGTAGGTTTTGATAAAAATTCATTCGGAATAATGCCATCTGATTCTCCAAAAGAAACAAATTTATTTCCGTCAATTAAATACATAAATACCATGTTTCTGGCCCCAATCCATAGTCGATTTTCATGGTCTGCAACCACACTTGAAACACTCTCGAATAAACTAGTCTTAATTTTTCTTAGTACTTTTTTTCTGGCATCGTAATACATCAAGCCGTCACGGTTTGCCAGCCAGAACATCCCTGTCGTATCTCGGGTAACGGCCGTTATCGGATTATCCCTTTGATTAAGTATAAAAATCGTTTTTAGCTTGTTAGTCAAATGATCTAATTGAAATATTCCGTAGGATCTAAATAAAAAAGTAACCTTTGGATCTGAATAAATTTTTAGCAGTGCGCCTTCGGCATGTGACTTGTCAGGATAAGTTAAAAAGGACATTTTCTTATCAGCTATTTCATAGCTAAAAACTTCATCTGTAAATAAATAAAGGCGATTGCTTGTGGCTTTATTTAAGTTAATTGCCAGTCCTTTATACTGTTTAACCGCCGTAAAATCAGGCATAAAAGGAGTTATTTTTCCAGTGGTTTTGTTAAACACATATAAGCCGTTGCTAAATGCAGAAATAAGCAATTCATTAGCTCCAAAGCCTGTGATGGACGCGATTTTTAAACCATACGTAGAAGGATAATGCTTAAAAGTTTGATTTTTAGGGTCAAACTTATTTACACCCCCACCATCGTTTCCAACCCATAGTATGTTTTCTTCGTCTTCGTATAAGCTCAAGACTGTTTTTTCGCTTAACCCGTACCTACTGTTTAATGGCGCTTCGCGATAGGTATGGAAAAATACAGGTTTAATTGCAATGAGCCCCCCCCGTATGCTGCCAGCCCAAATGTTGTTTTGAGGATCTCTATATAGGGTAAGGATAGAGCTTTCCGGTAAGGAAGAAGCATTCCCGGGAATATGACTAAGAATAGTAAATTGTTTTTTGTTTTCATCCAATATACTTATTCCGCCACCATCGGTTCCAAGCCAGATTCTGCCATCCTTCTCCTCCATATCAAGTATTATATCGTTATTGAGGTTTGAATTTGAGCTATTGTAGTGCGCAAACTGAACGCCGTTTCGATTGTAGCCTTTAATACCATTGCCGTATGGAGAAATCCAGACACGTGCTTTACTATCAATGTGCATAGACATAATTTCAAGATCTTTTGTGAAGCCTGCTCTAATTAATTTTCTACTTGCTAAATTATACAGCCACACGCCATTTCTTCTCGTGTATAGCAAAATGATGTCTCTAGTCCAAATTTTAATCCCCGTGAAAACATCATTAGATTGAATCTTTGTAACAAGGCTTAATTCAGGGGAGTTGGCAGTGTTAAAGGTAAATTTGTAAATCGCCCCATTGCCTCCAAACCATACGCCATCTGATGTTTCTACAGCAGACCCGACAATAATCGGCTTGCCTTTATGATTAATTGTTGTAAAATCATCCGTATCGGCATTATACCTTACTAATCCCTTTTCTGTAGAAATCCAGATATTTTTTGCCTTGTCCTCTAAAATAAAATTGATTTGGTTTCCAGGAAGTGACGTTTGGCGTTCTTTGTTATAAAAATAGCTTTTAAGTTCATACCTGTCAAAACGATTGAGCCCATATTTCGTCCCAATCCAAATAAAACCTCTATGATCGGTTAATATGCAACGCACTGTAGACTGGGTTAAGCCTTCATTTAACGAAATCTGTTTGTAATAATACTCCTGCTCGGCCATCGCCGCTTGCAAAAACAGAATTGAAAAAATAATTAAAAAGAAAAAGCTTTTCTTGTTTTGATAAATCACGCTATCAAGATTAGGGAGCTAAATATACCCAACATCAGTATCATTTGAAACATATGAGTAACTAAATCGACTGTTTTAAAAGATTGTAATTGTAGATTAAGACAAAAACGGATTTATTTCAGATAGGATTGAACACTTCAGATCGCCCCTTGACTCTATATTTGAATCGATAAAGGGCTGCTGTGTAACTCAGCAATTAACTAACCAAACACCTTTGATCTATTGAATTTATGAAAGTAAAATTTACTGCTAACCGATCCTGGCTTAATATTTCCGGGATATTGATCTTCGCATTGTTTCTCAACATCAACGCGTTTGCACAGTTGCAAATTAAAGGCAAGGTAACAAATGCATCGAAGGAGGGAATTCCTGGTGTTTCCATCATCGTTAAAGATTCCAAACGATATGCCATAACCGATGAACAAGGTAATTTTGTAATTCAAAATGCTTTGCCGACTGACGTTTTAGCAGTTTCTTACACTGGGTACACTAGCCAGAAAATTACGATAGGTAATAGTACCTTTCTTACAATTACACTTCAAGAAGATACAAAACTTTTAAACGATGTGGTAATTATAGGTTATGGCGCTGTAAAGAAAAGCGATGTAACAGGTGCAATTGCTTCTGTTAAACCAAATGCAATTGAAGCTTCGAAAGCCGTATCGGTAGAAAATCTTCTTCAAGGTAAAATTGCAGGCGTAGCTGTTAGTAACTCCTCAGCAAGTCCTGGCGCAGCCGTTTCGGTAACTATACGTGGTGCAAATTCATTACGTGGAGATAATCAGCCATTATATATTATTGATAACATACCACAGGGCTCGACGGGTAATTTTGCATCGAGTGCTGTTGGTGGTGGCGATTTTCAAATTGCAACCAATCCTTTAACCAATCTTAATCCTAATGATATAGAGGATATTCAGGTTTTAAAAGATGCTTCTGCTACGGCCATTTACGGTTCGAGAGGTGCAAATGGGGTTATAATTGTCACAACTAAAAAAGGACAAAAAGGAAAAGCTAGAGTTGCCCTTAATACCAATTTTAGTGTTGCACAACCCACCAATTTCAGGGACATGTTAAGCCTTTCAGAATATGCTTCTTTCCGTAACGAAAAAACAGGTACAGGTGCCTTACAGTTTTATACTGTTGGTGATGATGTACGTTACGTTTTTTCGGGAGGAGTATATGATCCAAATGACCCGGCTAGTTACAATTTAGTAACTGAGCGCAACTGGCAGAAAGAAATTTACAGAAATGCAGCCTCTCAAAGCTATAATTTAACGGTTAATGGTGGAGAAAATACGGTAAAATACTACTTATCTGCTGATTATAAAAGCATTAATGGATTGATTAAGCAAACTGGGCTTAAACAAGGTGGTCTTCGGTTAAACTTAAGCGGTGATTTATCAAAACGTTTGGCTTTTAATTTTTCAATGAGCGGAAATTTCAAGGAAAATAATATGATGACCGGAGGAAATACCAGAGGTGGTGTAACTGGATCTATTGCCCGTACTGCTATTGATTCAGCCCCATTTGAAATTCCGTCAAACGACCCAACCCTAGTTTCAAACGAAGAAGCCAGAACAACCACCTTATCTTGGCTAACTGATTATGATGACATTTCTAAAGAACAAAGCGGACGTACATCTGCCGATTTAACCTGGAAAATTTCAAATCACTTTTCTTACACCATCCGTTCAGGGGCTAACTTGTTGCTACAAGAGCGTTCACGCTGGTACGGCGTTCAGTTATTTCAAGGATTAAATGCTAACGGATTACTGGCAATAAGCAAAACGAACAGTAGCAATTATACAGTAGAAAATCTTTTAAATTATAACGGAAAAGTTGGCGAAATTTTAAACATTAATGCTACTGCAGGCGTGACTTACGACGACTATAACTGGTTGGCAAAGTCTACTTCAGCAAGTAATTTTCAATTTAAAGATTTAAGGGTGAATGGATTGCAAATGGCTTCGATTATAAACGAATTGCAGCCTGCGCAAAGAGATTATCAATTATTATCTTATCTATCGAGGGTTAACTTCTCGTTTTTTGGGGGTAAATATTTAGCAACTATTACAGCCCGAGCAGATGGAAGCAGTAAATTTAAGGCAGGCAATCGTTGGGCATTGTTCCCCTCAACAGCCTTAGCATGGCGGTTAGATCAGGAGAAATGGATCAAGGATGTTTCCTGGATCGATCAACTTAAAATTCGTTTAGGTTATGGTAAAACGGGTAGCCAGTCGATTTCTCCGTATAACAGTTTTTATAATTATGGGCAAATTGTAGATTATGCTTCTGCCACTGGAACAAAGCAACTGGCAATTGCCGTTAATAACCTGCAAAACAGCGATCTTAAATGGGAAACAACTTCAGCCTACAACGCTGGATTAGATTTTACCCTTTGGAAAGGCGTGTTAAGCGGTAATGTAGATGCGTATGTTAAAACAACAAATGATTTACTTATCGAAAAAAATCTGCCAGCATCAACAGCTTTCAATACCCTTACTTTAAATCAAGGATCGCTTAGAAATAAAGGATTAGAATTAGCTTTGAATAGCGAAGTTATCCGTAGTAAAAATTTCTCATGGTCTCTTTCTGGCAATATTGGTGTTAACAGATCTCAAATTTTAGATTTAGGTTTACCAGAGGTACAATTTGGTAACGAAAGGTATAAGGCCTATTTAGGTAACTCAATTGGCGATCAATTTGGTGTTGCAAACATATTTATTGTAGGTAAGGCCCCTGGTCTTTTCTGGGGATACAAAACCAATGGTATTATACAAACAGAAGATACCGGATTACCAACATCTACCATTTTTACACAAAAACCTGGTAACATTAAAGTTGTTGATGTTAATGGCGATGGTGTGATTAATGAAAATGATAAAACCATTATCGGTAATCCAAATGCCAAATTTAATTATGGCTTTCAAACCGCTTTCAGTTTTAAAGCACTTAAATTATCGGCAACTTTTTACGGTGTAGAAGGTGGTCAAGTATTAAACGGGAACGTTAGATACGAACAAACGCCTTCCATTCAAACTGCTAACTTAACAAGCACTGCATTTGCTGGCGCTTGGAGGGCAAATGCACAAAGCAATCTTTATCCTGCAGTTAACAGCACACTTCAAAATGTGGTTTACGACCGTTATGTAGAAGATGGGAGTTTCTTGCGTTGCAGTGATATTACCTTGGCATATAGCATTCCAAAACAGGTTTTTAATAACAAGATTGGTGGTATTAATTTATTTGCTTCTGTTAAAAATGCCTTTGTTATTACAGGTTATTCTGGTTACGATCCAGAAATGAGAAGTTTCTCTTTTGATGGTCTTAGACCAGGAATAGATCTGAATTCATTTTCTAATCCCCGCGAATTTGTTTTTGGGTTAAATGTTGCATTTTAAATTACAAAGGTTATGAAAAAGATTAACTATAAATATGTTTGCCTTTTATTAATAGCGGTGGCGCTTGGTTCGTGTAAAAAAGCACTCGAAGAAGATCCAAAATATACAATAAATAATAAAACAGCATTCGAATCTGAATCTACAGCAAGTTTGGCCCTTGCTGGATGTTACGGATATATGACAACCTATAGTGCTTATGGGCAGGCTGTGCCAGAAATAATGGTAGGCGCATCGGGATTAGGCTGGGCGCAAACAAATGGGGGAGACCAGGATACTTACAATTCTATGGTTACCCCGCCAGCCAATGTATTGGTTGGTCTTTCCTGGGCAGGATGGTATAAGGTTATTGGAGAAAGCAACTTCTTTATTGCTGCTGTTGAGCAGAGTAACTTAAGTGCTGCTTTCAAAAAACAAAGCATTTCTGAAGCTAAATTTTTAAGAGCGGTATGTTATTTTAACTTAGCAAATGTATTTGGTGGTGTACCTTTAAGAATCGATCCGTCCACTTCAGAGAGCATCAAAATGCCCCGAGCATCGGTATCTGACGTGTATAAACAAGTAGAAAAAGATTTACTTGAAGCTGCTGATGGCTTAACTACAAAAGAACAGCTTGGAGCTAATGCCAGTGGCAAAGCAACTAAATATGCAGCGTTTGCTTATTTGGCAAAACTTTATTGGATATTGGGGAGCCATGATAATGTTTCTACTTCACCATATTGGGTTAAGGCTAAAGAAATGGGAGATAAGGTTATCGCCAATGGAAACTATGCTTTGGTTCCAAAATTTGCAAATCTTTTTGTAAATAATTCGAATGGATCAAGCGAGTCGATATTTCAACTTAACTTTTCTACTACATCTGCTTATGTAGGCAATAGAGCCAACTGGATTTTTGCACCAGCCAATTCAACTGCTGGTATTTCTTTTAGCAGGATAAAAGTGTCTAAAGCATTTTACGATCAGTTTAAAGGAACCTATCCTGACGATCCGAGGTTGAAAATTACCTTTGCAACTGGCTTTACCCAAATAAAAACGAATAACTTTAAAATATACGCTTATCCTTATGTTGCCGGTACGAATGGTTTAGCTACTCCTGTAACCGATTCTATTCGCTATAGTGCGCTAGCTGATCCAACCAATCCTCGCCTTGATGAAATTTCTACCGCAGTAAAAAATGCCTTTACAACCAGGGCGGGCGATCACCAGGGTTGGCCATATTTTGTTAAGCAAATGGATGTAGCATCAACGGCACAAAACAGTAATAAAAATGTAATGCTTTACCGCTATGCAGATTTTCTATTGCTAATGGCTGATGTGGAAAATGAACTTGGCAACAATACAAAAGCACTAGAGTATATGAATGCTGTATTAACTAGAGCCCGTACATCTGCAAATGCGGTATCTGTATACCCTCAACGTATTACAAATCCAATCACTCAAAATGATCTGCGGATTAGAATTTTTAACGAACGATTATTTGAACTGGCAGGAGAGTACGAAATGTTTGTTGATGTTCGTCGCCGAGGTGTAGATTTCTTCAAATTAGTTGTAGATAGACATAACAACCATAATATTACAAAGGCGTTTGTAGCCGCTGCACAAGCCGCTAATAATGTTACCGCTTTTCGCGACCGGCTGTTACCGAATACCCCTGATTTTTTAAAAAAGAATTTACTTATGCCAATTCCCCAATCAGAACTCAACTCCAATGAAAGTCTTACGGCTTCAGACCAAAATTTTGGCTATTAATTACGTATAAATTTTAACCCTGGTCAGTTTAACTGGTCAGGGTTAAATCGTTTTTTAGTAAGCGAATGGCTTAGTGAAAAGCAGTACACTTAATCTCACTTTGATGATGGTTAATTTATGCGAAATATTTATATGTGGGCACAAGGAGGTGCTTAAAAGCATCGATAAGCCTATACACCCACATAACCATAATTTCCTTCATCAAATATGATCAAAACCCTAAACTCTACTACCTATGCCGTTTATTTTAAAGGATAGAAAACATTATTCCTTCATTTACGAGATCTTTGATATTAAAATTTGCAACTTCTTTTTTATCGTCGCCTTTTCTATGTTTATTGGTATTGGGAAAGTTTTTGGACAAACACCTGTACCACAAATTATACCTTTGCCTGTTAGGATGGAAATCTTACCAGGGTCTTTTCAAATTTCAGCAAATACCGCTATTTATTATAGCATCAAGCAACCAAATCTTTTAAAGCTCGCCACTTATTTATCTACTGCTATTCAATCTATTTCTGACATTCATCCCGCAATAGTTAGAGATTTGGGTGGAAATAGAATTAAGTTATTAATCAGCCAATCTACTGAAATAGGTGCCGAAGGTTACCATTTAGCCGTCGATCCTTCTGGAATATCAATTACAGCAAACACAGATAAGGGAATTTTTTATGGGATTCAAACCTTACTACAAGCGCTTCCTAGCATTCGCACCAACCAAATACTAAACGTTAAGAGCCTCAAAATAACCGATTATCCGAGATTTGCCTGGAGAGGTATGATGTTGGATGTGAGCAGACACTTTTTCTCGTCCGAGGCTGTAAAAAATTATATAGATCTGATGGCGATGTATAAAATAAATGTTTTTCAGTGGCATTTAACCGACGATGAAGGCTGGAGATTAGAAATTAAAAAATATCCTAAGCTTACACAAGTTGGCGCATGGAGAAAGGAAATTCGAGGTAGTATTTTTTACAAAAAAAATCAAATACTTAATCAAGCAGATACTTTCACTTATGGGGGATATTACACCCAGCAGCAAGTTAAGGAAATTGTTGCTTATGCGTCTGAGCGAAATATTACAGTAATTCCAGAAATAGAAATGCCTGGGCATTCTCATGCGGTTATTGCGGCGTACCCTCAGCTTTCTTGTAGTGGGCAACTCCAACAAGTTAGAACCTCAATGGGAATATTACCTGGTGCCCAGGCAAATTATTGCGCGGGCAACGAAGAGTCTTTTACCTTCCTGGAAGATGTAATTAAAGAAGTTATGGAGATGTTTCCAGCTCCTTATATTCATGTTGGCGGTGATGAAGTTGACAAGATGAGCTGGAAAAACTGCGCACGCTGTCAGCAAAGAATGAAAAATGAAAGTCTTAACAATGAGCACGAACTTCAAAGTTACTTCATTAGCAGGATCGGTAAATTTTTAAAAGCCAACAACAGACAACTTATTGGATGGGATGAGATTTTGGAGGGTGGCTTACCAGCCGATGCTATTGTGATGAGCTGGAGAGGAGAAAAAGGAGGCATTGAAGCTGCGAAACTGAACCATAAGGTAGTGATGACTCCAGTAAAACCTCTTTATTTTAATCGTTATCAAGCTGATACACTCGTTTACCAACAACCTCTAGCAGCTAGGTTTTCTGTTAATACGCTAAAAAATGTTTACGATTATGAACCTATACCCGAAAAACTGGATATGGCCAGCCACAAACTTGTTTTAGGAACCCAGGGTTGTTTATGGACAGAATTTATTCCTTCCGTACAACAATTAGAGCAAATGACTTTTCCACGAATGATTGCGCTTTCGGAAGTTATGTGGTCGCCTGTAAAACTTAAGAATTGGGGAAATTTTAATAAGCGCTTATATAGCCATACGAATAGGCTTGGGGAAGCAGGTGTAAGCTTTTTCTCAACAAAAATCAGTCCTTTAGTATTGCCCAAGCCTTAAATCGAAAATATAATAATTTAAAGCCATGAACCTATTTGAAAAAATACGGGGAACAATAACCGGTTTCCTATCTATCTTCATCTTATCGCATAACTGTTATGCACAATCATTTTCTCACGGCCAGGTACCTGTTAGAAAATCAGAATCACTAAATAAAAACTGGAAATTTCATCTGGGAAATGCTTCAGATCCAACTAAGGATTTTGATTACGGTTTAGTGCGAAACTTTACAATTGCCAACGGTAGTGGTGGCGCAATAAAGCGTGATTTTAAGGATTCGACTTGGCGAACAGTTAATATTCCTCACGATTGGGCTGTTGAGCTTCCTTTCGAGTACGCCAACAATTTCGATGTGCAAAGTCATGGTTACAGGCCTGTTGGCGGTTTATATCCGCAAAATAATATCGGTTGGTACAGGAAAAAGTTTTTGGTGAATCGTGCAGATAGCGGACAGCGTATGGTAATCCGTATGGAAGGCATTTACAGAGATTTTAAAGTATGGATAAATAATAATTATATCGGCAGTGGTTTTAGCGGTTACACAGAAAATGCTTTTGATGTTACCGATTATATCGATTATACCAAACCTAATGTTCTCGTTATCCGGGTAGATGCCACGCAATATGAAGGCTGGTTTTATGAAGGCGCCGGAATTTACAGAAACATAACACTAGTGCAATATGGCGAAGTAAATATTCCTCAAAATGGGGTTTATGTATCTTCAGAAATCCGTGATGGAAATGCAATTGTTCGAGCTGAAACTTCCGTTCGAAATCAGCGTATGGATGCATCAGTTTGTACGGTAGAATCTTATATTGTAGATCGCGAAGGCAAAAGGGTAAATGGTTTGGTATCAAATAATTTAACAGTAAACCCAAATGATACCACTAAAGTTATACAGCATATCACCTTAAATAATCCAAGATTGTGGGATCTGGATAATCCATACCTCTACCATCTAATTTCAATAGTCAAAAATAAAGGTAAAGTAATAGATAGTACCAGTACCGTGCTGGGTATAAGAACGATTAAATTCGATGCCGAAAAGGGTTTTTTCCTGAACAACAAATCTATAAAGATAAAAGGCATGTGCAATCATCAGGATCATGCTGGTGTAGGCGTAGCGGTGCCCGATGCACTCGTGTACTATCGAATTAAATTATTAAAAGAGATGGGCGCCAATGCTTATAGATGTAGCCATAATCCACCATCAAAGGCAGTTTTAAATGCCTGCGATGAGCTTGGGATGTTGGTTATGGACGAAAATCGCCTAATAGGTACTGGTACTGAATATCTTCAGCAATTTGAAAGCCTTATCCTTCGGGATAGAAATCATCCCAGTATTATACTCTGGAGCTTGGGCAATGAAGAAACCGGCATTCAGAATACAGAACTGGGCAGAAGACTTGCACAAACTTTAGTTAATCGCCAAAGGGCACTTGATCCTTCGCGTGGAAGCACCTATGGTGGCAACAATGGCAACAGATTTTTTGGTATCAATCAAGAAGTGGATGTAAGAGGTTTCAATTACCACATCGGAGAAATTGCTGCATATCATGATCAACATCCCCGTCAACCCATATTATTTACCGAAGTTTCGAGTATGGTAAGTTCTAGGGGCATGTACAAAAGGGATTCGATTAGTGGATATCTGCCAGATTACGATTTAAATAAACCAAACTGGGGACAAACTGCCGAGGAATGGTGGAAGTTTACGGCGGATAAACCATGGCTGATGGGTGGCTTTGTGTGGACTGGCTTCGATTATCGTGGAGAACCAACACCTTTCACTTGGCCAAATGTGAATTCGCATTTCGGCATTATGGACGTTTGTGGTTTTCCAAAAAATACATACTATTATTACCAAAGTTGGTGGGGAGATAAAGATGTAATAAAAACTTATCCGCATTGGAATAATCATAAACTTGGAGATACAATAAAAGTTTGGTGCAACAGCAATGCCGAAAGCGTTGAATTGATGCTGAACGGCAAAAGCCTGGGGCAAAAAGCAATGCCAGTTAACGGCCATTTAGAATGGAATGTGGTGTATGCACCAGGCGAACTTGAAGCTATTGGTAAGAAAAATGGGCGAACCATTCGGTATATGAATCAAACCAGTGATAATGCTTATCGCATTGTTTTAACCCCTGATCGAAAAATTATTAATGCCGATGGGGAGGATTTAAGTGTTGTAAATGTGTTTGTAGTGGATAAAAAAGGAATAGAAGTGCCTGATGCAATGAATAATATCAAATTCTCACTGGTAGGAAATGGTTCAATTCTTGGCGTAGGTAACGGCGATCCATCCAGCCACGAGCCCGACAGATATTTGAATGGTGGCTGGCAAAGGAAATTGTTTAACGGAAAGTGCCAAATAATTATCCAGGCCTCAGAAACTGAAGGAGTAATAAAACTAGCAGCCACAGCTGAAGGAGTAAAAAACAGTGTTTTAGAATTAAAAACTATTAAATAGAGATGAAATCGTATAAATTAAAGTCACAAATAATTGCGCTGCTTTGCAGTCCGTCACTATATCTGTGCGCCCAAACTCAAGAGCATGCTTCTAAAAGACCCAATATCATTATTATTGTTTCCGATGATCATGCTTACCAATCCATTAGTGCCTATGGTAGCAAACTGATGCAAACGCCAAATATAGATCGCATCGCAAACGAAGGTGTAAAATTTAACAAGGCCTATGTTACCAATTCGATATGCGGACCAAGTAGAGCTGTGATCCTGACAGGGAAATACAGTCATAAAAATGGATTTAAGGATAATGAAAGTTCCGTTTTTAATGGCGATCAGGATACTTTTATCAAGCAACTTAAAAACGGTGGGTATCAAACTGCATGGATTGGTAAATGGCACCTTGAAAGTAAGCCTCAAGGATTTGATTTTTGGCAAATTTTACCAGATCAGGGTCAATATTATAACCCCGATTTTAATATGATGGATGGTTCTAAAAAACGTATTGATGGCTATGTATCAAACGTTATCGAAGATGTAACCGAGCAGTGGCTTGATAAGAGAGATACAACTAAACCGTTTTGTTTGGTTATTGGTCACAAAGCTACGCATAGGGTTTGGTTGCCCGATACCGCAGATTTGGGCAGCTTTGAACAGGTAAAGTTTCCTTTACCCGCTAATTTTTACGATAGCTACAAAGACAGGGAAGCCGCTAAAATTCAGGATATGTCAATTGCAAAGACGATGATTATGGGCTATGATCTTAAAATGTTTGGATCGGATGAGGCTGAAAGTTTAGATGGCAACTTTAAAAGGATGGATGCAAAGCAGAGAGCCGCGGTTGATGCTTACTATAAACCCATCCAGGCAGATTTTAATAGGCAAAAGTTAAGTGAAAACGCTTTAACAGAATGGAAATTTCAGAGATATTTACGCGATTACCTAAGCACAGCAAAATCTTTAGACCGCAACATCGGGCGGACATTAGATTATCTGGATAAGAATAATCTTAAAGAGAATACCATCGTTGTATATTTATCAGATCAAGGTTTTTACTTAGGAGAACATGGATGGTTTGATAAGCGATGGATTTATGAAGAATCTTTCCGCACCCCAATGGTAATGCGTTATCCAGGTGTAATTAAACCCGGCTCTGTTTCAGAAAACTTTGTTATGAATTTGGATATTGCTCCAACAGTTCTTGATATTGCAAAAATTAATATTCCAAAAGATATTCAGGGAGAATCGATGTTACCTGCACTTAAAGATCATAAAAAAGGCAGAAAAGTATTGTACTATCACTATTACGAAAATGGCGAGCATTCGGTATCTCCGCATTTTGGTATTCGTACAGAAAGATATAAACTCATTCGCTTTTATAAACGTGTAAATGGTTGGGAGCTTTATGATTTAAAAAATGATCCTCATGAAATGCATAACATATATGGAGAAAAGGGGTTTGGGAAAATTACAGCTAATTTAAAAAAAGAGTTAAATACCCAGATTGATAAGTTTGATGACCAGGATGCAAAGGGAGTTTTACAGAAAAATTAAATCTCATAAACAGACTATGAAATCGAAAATTATAATAAGCATACTAATGCTATCTGGTCAATTCGCAATTGGGCAGCAAAATTATACCTTAATAGCTAAAGATGAGCCATTAGCTTCTGTTGTGGCAAAGGCAGCTAACACCACCCCATCCACCAAACAGCTCAGGTGGCAAAAACTAGAGCTTACGGCATTTTTTCATTTTGGAGTTAACACTTTCACTGACCGCGAATGGGGTACAGGAGAGGAAGATCCAAAAATATTCAACCCATCGGCGCTAGATGCCGACCAATGGGTGAGAGTAGCTAAAGAAAACGGCTTTAAGCAAGTTATAATCACCGCTAAACATCATGATGGTTTTTGTTTATGGCCAACTCAAACCACCCTGCATTCGGTTAAGAATAGTCCTTGGAAAGCTGGTAAAGGAGATGTTGTTGCCGAAGTTGCCAAGGCCTGTAAAAAATACGGCATAGGCTTTGGGGTATATTTATCACCATGGGATATGAATGCAACTTCTTATGGAACTATTGCTTATAACGATTTCTTTTTAAATCAATTAACAGAATTATTAACTAAATATGGCAAGGTTGATGAAGTGTGGTTTGACGGCGCAAATGGCGAAGGCCCGAACGGTAAAAAGCAAGAATACGACTTTGACAGGTGGTATGCGCACATTAGAAAACTTCAACCAGATGCTGTAATTGCAGTTATGGGACCAGATGTACGCTGGGTTGGAACCGAAACCGGATATGGCAGAGAAACAGAATGGAGTGTGCTGCCAGCCGATAACATAGATCAAAACAGCATTTCATCCAATTCTCAAAAAGAAATGAATATTAAGCCTTCTGGGTTCGTAAAAGGACAGGATATTGGCAGTAGAGAAAAAATCAAGAATGCAAAGGGATTGGTGTGGTATCCATCAGAAGCGGATGTTTCCATTCGTCCAGGATGGTTCCACCACCCGAAAGAAAATGATAAAGTAAAGTCGCCAGAGAAGTTAAATGATATTTATTTTAGTTCTGTTGGTAGAAACAGCGTTTTACTATTAAATATTCCACCAAATACCGATGGTTTGTTATCCGATGAAGATATTAATAGCCTAAGAAGCTGGACTAAGCTTAGATCAGAAATTTTCAAAGTTAACCTGGCTAATGGCGCTAAAATAACTTCCGAAAATGGTAAGAACAGCATGGCAATTTTGGATAATCGTTTCGAAACCAGTTGGACAACAATCAATCAAGATACTGCTGCTGCAATTACCCTTGATCTTAAAGGGACAAAAGTATTTAATGTTCTATCTCTACAAGAAAATATCAGTATTGGACAGCGTATAGAAGAATTTTCATTAGAATACTGGGACGGTAAGGACTGGAAAATTGCAACCCAGGGCACCACAATCGGTTATAAACGTTTGCTGAGATTTCCAGTGGTGAGCACAAATAAAGTGCGACTAAGGATTAGTAAATCTCGTTTAAACCCAACAATATCAGAATTGGGGCTTTTTAAAGAAAAATTATAACTTGCTCCCGGATTGCTCCATCATATTTTTATAATCATCTTGAATGAAATCAATAGTATTTATTTTTCTACAAATTATAGTTTTAATGACTGTAGGTTGTAAACAAAAAAAAGAATCATCAACCTCTGTTGCCAAAAGCGAGCATAAGTTTGCAACGGATGCCGTAACCTGTCATTCATCAATTCCAAAGCGCTTTGCTACAGCTACACAAGGTGATACCATTCAACCTTCTGGAAAAGTTTTTTCTAAAGAAGGAATGGTTAAAGTTGTTGGAGGTAGTTTTATGATGGGCGGGGATAACGATCAGGCTGTTGAAGATGAATATCCGAAGCATAAAGTAACTGTAAATGCATTTTATATGGATAAATATGAAGTTACCAATGGGCAGTTTAGAAAGTTTGTAGAAGCAACACATTATAAAACAGTAGCCGAACGTGTTCCAGATTGGAACGAGTTAAAAAAACAGTTGCCCCCAGGTACGGAAAAGCCAGCGCCAGAAACATTTGTTCCAGCCAGTTTGGTATTTACTCCACCTAAAAGCGCTGTGGATCTTAATGATTATAGCAGTTGGTGGAGCTGGGTGCCAGGAGCGGATTGGCGCCATCCATCTGGACCAACGAGCAATATTAAAGGTAAGGATAATTACCCGGTTACGCAGGTTTGCTGGGATGATGCGAAGGCTTACGCAACCTGGGCTGGGAAAAGACTTCCTACTGAAGCAGAATGGGAATGGGCAGCCAGAGGCGGTTTATCAAACGCAATTTATCCCTGGGGAAATGAGTCCATTGGCGAAGGAAAACCCAGAGCCAACTTTTGGCAAGGCCACTTCCCAAATTTGAATACTAAGACAGATGGCTTCTATGGAACCTCTCCTGTAGGTTCTTTTTTACCAAACGGCTATGGCATTTATGATATTGCCGGGAATGTTTGGGAATGGTGTGAAGATTGGTACGGTAATGATTATTATAAGGAAATAAAAAATGGAGCCATTAATCCTACAGGGCCATCAAAAAGTTTTGATCCAGACGATCCATACACACCAAAAAAAGTAGCTAGAGGTGGCTCATTTATGTGTAACGATAGTTATTGCTCTGGTTACCGCGTAGCCAGAAGAATGAAAAGTTCAAAGGATTCTGGAATGAGTAATATGGGGTTCAGGTGTGTGGCTTCAGAATAATAAGTTAATTAACAAACCATCATATTGTATGGAAGCTGATGCCTAACTCTAAATTGATTCCGGCATCAGCTAAAATTATTTTCTTAATGAAGTAATTATTATTTCTTCATTTCTACAAGCAACGCAGCCATTTGTTTAACTTTTTCAGGGTATTTATCCGCCAGGTTATTTTGTTCTCCTATATCATCACTTAAATTATATAGCTGGGGCGTAGTTAAATTACCCGTTTCTATTTGTACCAACTTATTGTATGCCGGGCCGTTAGAAGGAGAGATGTATTTCCAACCATCTTTAATTAAAGATAGCGATCCACCTTGTGCAATATATACAGATCTCCCCCGATTAGATTGACCAAGAAAAGCTTTCGTTAAATCTTTACTATCTCTAGCTTCTTTAGGGATTGGCTGATTTAAAATCGAGGCAAATGTTCCCAACAAATCTACTTGAGAAACTAACGCTGGAGAAACTTTTGGACCTATTTTAGCTGGCCATTTTATGATAAATGGAACCCGTGTACCACCTTCAAAAGCACTATACTTTCCGCCTCTAAGTTTTCCAGCCGGTGGATGATTTTTATACGTTTCTTTTGCGTTATCTACATAGCCATCATCTAAAACAGGTCCGTTATCACTTGTAAAAACAATAATTGTATTCTCTTCTAAATTTAAGGCTTTAAGCTGTTTCACAATTTCGCCAACTGTCCAATCGAGTTGTAAAATTGCATCGCCTCTTAACCCCAGACCACTTTTTCCTCTAAATTGTGTGGCTGGCATTCTTGGTACATGAGGTTCAGTTAGTGCGAAATATAAGAAAAATGGAGATTTTTGATTTTCTTCAATAAATGTTTTTGCATTAGTTAAAAAAGTCGAAGAAACCTCTTCATCGACCCATCGGGCTAGTTTACCACCACTCATATAACCAATTCTTCCTATCCCATTTACTATGGTTTGGTTATGCCCATGACCAGGAGAAGATTGTAACTTTAATAATTCTGGATGATCTTTACCAGTAGGATAAGTACCAATTTGTTGAGTGTAATCTACCTGAATGGGATCGTTAGAATCAAGGGCAAGAACTTTATGGTTTTCTAAGAAAATTGTTGGAACCCGATCGGCAGTTGCCGGGAAAATAAAAGAATAATCAAAACCAACCTCATTTGGCCCAGGCTTTACCTCACCATTCCAATCTTTTTCTACTCTGTTTCCTAAACCCAAGTGCCATTTACCAACAATTGCTGTTTTATAACCTGCACCTTTAAATAGTTTAGGTAAAGTAGCTTTGTTGGTTGGGATAATCAATGCGGCATCGCCAGGTAAAATACTCACGCCTTCGGTACGCCAAGGATATTGGCCCGTTATAAAAGCAAAACGAGATGGAGTGCATGTTGCAGAAGTAGCATGTCCATTAGTAAAGCGGATTCCTTCGGCTGCAAGTTTATCTAAGTTGGGTGTTTGAATGTTGGTTGCTCCATAGCAGCTCAAGTCTCCATAGCCTAAATCATCGGCATAAATGCAAATTACATTAGGTTTAAGCTTGTTAATTTTTGAAGATTTTTGAGCTAAACCCACAATGGAGTTTGTCATTATCAGTAGAAAAATAATGCGTTTCATGTTTTAATATAATATTTGATTTGTAAAAAAAAATCTTTCCGTTATTTGGACCTTAATCCAATTTTAGATTCTGCAATTGCGTTTAGCAGCGGTTCAGAATGATCCGAATTCTTCAAAAACCCACGGGAAAGTTCCCATATCATTACACCTTTAAAACCTTGTTGCTGAGCAAAATTACACTTCAGTTTAATTGATTCTTCGTCATCATAGCTGATCATTTGATTAGTTTTTACATTGGTAAGATACGGGACCTGAGCAACATCAGACCAGTTTTTAATCCAGTCGGGTTTATTTATATAATTGCGTGAGATCTCAGCATAACTAAGTCCTGTAGATTGTGATTTTGCTTTATACAATCCAGAATAATCTTGATGCAACCACCCAAAAAAAGCTAAACCAAGTACTAACTGCTGGGGTTTAATACCTCGCTCTTTCACAAAATAGTCAACCATTGATGAAGAGACAGAACCTCCACGGTTTATATTGATAGCCGCTTGCTCGGGAAATAGCGGGCAATTAAAACCCGCTAATTTTGTGAAATTCGCCTCGTAGGCGTAGGTCATGATGTTAAACCAATCACAAAATTTGCTTAATAGCGTAAAATCATACCGTTGGCCGTAATTGTCAAACTTTGGACAGGCCATGGTAATTAATGCTTTTCTTTTAGAAAACCTTGGGCTTTGATTAAAACCTTCTCTCAATTCTGTAATAAATTTACTGATGCCTTCTTTTTCACTAATTGATTCTGCATATTCATAATCCAGATCTACACCATTGTAACCACGCTTTTCGCAAATCTCTATTAAATTTTTAATAAATTGTTTTCGCAGCTTATGATTATTAAAAATGACCTTTAGATCCTTTGCATGTAGTTTTGTTCCACCTGAAATCCCTAACAATACTTTAACACCTTTTCTGTTTGCCTCTGCAACAAGCTGACTGCCATAGCCAAGAAAGCTTTTTTCACTGAGCTCTTGATTTCTGCTAAATATTGTTTCATCGCCGATATACTTCAACTTAGGATCAGTAGCGGAAACTGGACACATAAAGGATTGCACAATATGAGTTAGCTTATCAAAGTGTATGTCTTCTAAACTGTATGAATTGTATTTTGAAAAGCTCATGTAGCCCAAAACTACATTTTTTGAGTCCACCGACTTGATTTCTATAGACTGGTTAGCATTTGCTGTCCATGTGCTGAAGTGCACAAGGGTCAGCACTAGTGATAAGTATAGGGTATTGTTTTTCTTCATTTTATCTTTAAATTGTTTTTATGGTATTTAATTTAGCAGTAGTTTATCCTATTAATGAATTTCCAGCTTTTTTTCGTTCTAGAGTAGTTGCCGATTTCTGTCCTCAATGTTAACATGTAGTCAATCTTTTTAATTTTAAATGGAAGTTCAGCTATTACTAATTTTTAGCTCTTCTGTAGATCAAATTTAATGGTACAATGCTGATTTTGTTTTCTCGCATGTCTATAAAATGTTCAATTTTGTCTGTTTTCTAGGTTGAAATGAACTTCGTTAACATTAAATGTTTAATCCGCAAAAAAAAATTAAAACGATTGATAACTAACTATTTAAGCTTGGACATTTAAGCCAAAATCATGTAGCTTACTAAATGATTTTCGAATTGACTTTTTATCAGGCTTACTGTAGATTTAAAAAAAATCTTGGGACCATCAAAAAACCTTTCCTTCTGCGTTTGGAAATCTTCTTTGATGTTTGATTTTCTTTGATTGGTGGAATCAGGTTCAAACCTTAACACCTCTTCAGTGGATTAAGACCGACCATAAATTCTCCTCATTTTTCAAGCCTGCAAAATGAGAAATCTATGTGACATAAAAGAAGAATGCTCAGCTTTCTAGTCAAGTCATTCTCTCCAATGAACTATATGGCAATCACCACAAAATCGTTTTATTTTTGATGTGTAACGCTTAAAGCTGCAATCATAAACTCATCTTCCCAATAAAAATTATTTTAGGTATTAATCTAGGATATAGAGATTTGTTCTAGCTAAGCAAACTTTCACCACTTACTGTCTAACTGATCTGTACTATTCAAACAGGAGATCAAATTTTAAGCCATTGGATTACCATGAATCAGAGTGGATTGAACTCTCCGTACCAAAAATATTTATCCTATAGTTAGTTTTGCAATTAGTTTATTGATCGGGTGTCGAAAGGCATCATCTAATTGATTTGTGAGAATAAATAATTAATATGTATTACTTAAAACGAAATATAGAAAACTTAGTGTATAATTGAAAAAAATTAATATTTGAAAATAAACCTCTTATAGTGCAGTTTCTTGTAATAGTTACAACGTAAATGGGTTATCAATAAAAGCCTATCTAGGTTCGTTTATTTTTATAACCAGAAAAATATGTTCTGGTTTACAATTATTAACGCATGTCGTTTTAAAGATAAAATATGGATTCAAAAGGATTTCATTCGGATAAAGCTTTAACCGATTCATTAAAATTGGGAGATGCGCATGCGTTCGAAATAATTTACTCAAAATACTGGGATAAACTTTATTATGTCGCTTATCGACTTTTAAAAGATGAAGAAGCGTGCGAAGAAATTCTTCAAGATGTATTTGTGCTCTTGTGGCATAAAAGGACTACGTTGACCATAAACTCTTTGCCTGTATACCTAGCTGCAATGGTTAGATATTCCGTTTATAGAAATCTTGCCAAAGAAAAACAAAAGAAAATCTTTGAAGACCATCACTTATATCAGGAACAACAAAAATATCTCATGAGTGATGATATTGAAAACAAACTGCTTCTTGAGATTATTAATGATTTATCTAATCGACTCCCTGAAAAATGCGCACTTGTTTTCCGTTATAATAAATTACAAGATATGCCACTTGCTAAAGTTGCTGAATTACTTAACATTTCAACTAAGACTGCAGAAGCACACCTGACTAAAGCACTCAAATTAATAAGGGCCAACATCGGAAATAGTTTTCATCTACTATTTTAAAAAAAATAAGAATTGGACTAAGGGTAAAACCAATTTTATTTACTCTATATATTCAAAGCCCACAAAAGCGCTATGAATAGAGAACAATTACAAAAATTAACCAGGAAATATCTATCTGGAGCTGCGTCCGATCAAGAAAAAAATGATTTACACCAGTGGTATGATAAAGCGGGCTCAAATTTAGAAGATCCTATTTATATAGATAAGCCGAAAGCAAATGCGGATATCAGATCTGAAATTTTTCAGAAAATTAAATTAAGAGTATTCGATAAGCCAGAAATATCATATACAAAAAAAGTCTTTTTTTATCGCGCAGGAACTGCCGCCGCTTTTTTAATCGCTTTTGGTATTGCATTTTTTTTACTTCAAAAAGCTGATAAAGGAATGGTTCAGGTTAAGCATAATATCGAGGTCGTATTACCAGGTTCGAATACGGCAACTTTAAAGATGAGCGATGGTAAGGAGATAGACCTTGGAGCAGTTGCAAAAGGGGAACTCTTAGCTGGCTATAATTTAAGAATAGTTAAAGCTGAGGACGGAAGGCTTATTTATTCCAAGAATGATAAAAATCAGAAAACCTCGCTAAATGGAAAACCTCCAGTTCCTATTTTCAGCACCGTTACTACACCACGCGGGGGACAGTACCAGATTGATTTACCAGATGGTACAAAGGTTTGGCTAAATGCTGAATCATCACTTAAATTCCCAGTGTCTTTTAGCAAAGAGAAGGAACGTTTAGTTGAGTTAACTGGAGAAGGATATTTTGAAGTTGAACACGATAAGACTCGACCTTTCAAAGTAATCTCAGATGCTCAGTGTGTAACTGTACTTGGTACTCATTTCAATATTAATACTTATGGTGATGAAAATGTCACTAAAACAACTCTTGTTAAAGGAAGTGTAAATGTTCAGTCCTTACTACCCAAAAACAATGACAAAAGAATCTTGAAACCTGGGCAACAATCTATTATAGCTCATGGAAAAGCTATCGAAATTTCTAAAGCGAATATTGAAGAAGTAATCGCCTGGAAAAATGGAGCGTTTGTATTTGATAATGAGCCAATACAAAGTGTTATGAAGAAATTATCAAGATGGTATAATGTAGATGTAGAATTCAGAGGTACACCTACCGATGAGTTATTCACTGGTAAAATATCAAAATTCTCAAATGTGCAGAATGTACTTGATCTGTTAGAATTAACAGGTAAAGTGAAATTTAAAATTAAAGAAAGGAGTATAACCGTTATGTAGATTTTATTCAAAATCAGGATAAAAATACAGGATCCCGACGGCCATCGGAACCCTGTGAGATTTTGTCCGTCAGTAATTAAATTTTAGCTATCAATTAAACTAACCAAACAAGTCAAATGTATGAAATTTTACATTATGAAATTCTATAGTATTCTAGCCTATAGAAAAGAACCAAATAATCATTACCCTGTGATTAACTGCATAGGGATGAATCCGACATTACGGAAAAAGATAATTATGAGAATGAATTTAACATTTTGTTTATTGATCTCCGTATTTTTGCAACTGGGAATGGCTGCAAGTGCGCAAAGGGTAACTATTTCAGAAAGGCAGGCTTCTTTAGACAAGATTTTTAAAGAAATTAACAGGCAAACTGGGTATAATTTTCTTTATACAAATAAGCTTTTGAAGAACCTTAAGCCGATAACAATAGACGTGAAAAATATGTCTGTTGAAGAGCTTCTATTCAATTATTTGAAAGAACAACCAATTCACTTTTCAATTTTAGAAAAAAGCATTGTTGTAAAAGAAAGACCTGTAGTGCCATCGGAAATACAACAACTATCAATTGTGATTTCTGGTAAAGTAAGTGATGATACTGGGCCAATTTCGGGAGCAACTATAAGAATTAAAGGGCTAAATAGAGGTACAGTAACAGACCAGGATGGGCAATATAAAATTGAAGTTCCAGATGAAAATAGTGTTTTGCAATTTTCTTTTATGGGCTACGAAACTAAAGAACTTAGCGCTGGTTCTAATAAGATATTGAATGTTAAATTATTACAGAAGTCTTCCGACTTAAATGACCTTGTAGTGGTGGGCTACGGTAGCCAGAAAAGGATTAATTTAACTGGGGCTGTAGAACAAGTCGGTAAGGAATTACTAGAAAACAGACCCATTACAAGAGTATCTCAAGCACTACAAGGGCTTGTTGGAAACTTGAATATTTCAAGTAATACAAGTGGTGGTGCTCCCAACTCAACACAAAGTTTAAATATTAGGGGTTACACTGGTTTTGGTAGCAGAGGTAATCCATTATTGGTAATTGATGGTGTTCCTGGTGGTGATATCAATAGTATTAATCCTAATGATATAGAAAATATTAGCGTACTGAAAGATCAGGCTTCCTCAGCAATATATGGCGTTGATGGGGCATTTGGAGTAATTTTAATTAATACAAAACAAGGCAAAGCTGGTGCAAAACCTCAAATATCTTATAATAATAATATTTCTTATTCACAGTTAATCAATATCCCCAAACCAGTTGGATCGATTGAATATGTCAATATCTTTAATGAGGCGGCACTAAATGCTGGAAGTACTATTATTTATCCTCAGGAGCAAATAGACCGGGTAAATGCGTATTTGAATGGTTCGCTAAAAACTGAAACCCAGGCAAACGCAACAAATACCGACTGGAATAATGGCCAGCTGGGTAATGCCAATAATAACTGGTTTGATATCCTTTTTAAAAAATGGGGTAAGAGTCAACAACATAATATAGGAGTTAGCGGTGGCTCTACAGATATTAATTATTACATCGGCTTAGGTTACAATGATAAGGATGGAATGTATAGCTATGGTAACGATAGTTTTAAACGCTACAACTTTAGAGGGAATTTAGGTGCAACGGTTACCAATTGGATGAAGGTTAACATCCGATCTTCTTTTTCTAGATCGAATGCAGATTCCCCTTATGATTACCCCGCTCGCACGGGAGGTGGATTAAGTGGATATATGCACCAGGCTGCGAGAGTTGCTCCGGTAGTTCCGCTTTATAACCCTGATGGAAATTTAAGTAATTTCAGTGATCCAGCGTGGATGGGATCCGGAAGCCGCACCCTCGATAATGAGGATCAAACCGCGTTGACGGGTGAATTTGTATTAACTCCTTTAAAAGGGCTTAATGTAACTGGAAATTACACTATATTTATTTATAATAATGAATCTTCTTCTTTAGGTAAAACCTTCTACATCCCTAAACCTGATGGTTCACTTGCTACCTTTGGTGTAAATCCGAATACCTTTAGTCGGACTCTGGGTAAAACGAGCAATCAGCTCATTAATCTTTTTGCCTCTTATGAGCATAGTTTGGGACAACATAATTTCAAAATTTTAGGCGGCTATATTAAAAGGTTTAATGAGAGCCTTTCATTAACAGGATCTAATAGTAACTTATATACAGATAATTTACCTTCGCTTGCTTTAAGTTATAATGATAAACCAATAGTTAGTGATGCAATAGGTCAATATGCTACCGAAGGATATTTTACGCGGTTAAATTATAACTATAAGGAAAAATTTCTAATTGAGTTTGATGGTAGATATGATGCGACTTCCCGTTTTATTACAAATCGCTGGCAGTTTTATCCTGGTGTGTCTGCCGGATATGTGATCTCAAATGAATCGTTTTTTAGAACGATTAAAAATACCGTAAATATGTTGAAATTGAGGGCATCATATGGACAATCGGGTGATCAGGCAAGTTTTTCTCTTTATCCATTCTACGCTTCTCTAAATACAATAGCCCCCGCTGCTTCAAATTGGTTTTTTGGAAGTGGACGTCAGGCTTACGTGTCTGCACCAGGAGTGGTTAATCCAGATATTACCTGGCAAAAGCCAGTAATGCTTGATTTTGGTTTTGATACAGAACTCTTAAAAAATAAGTTATCGCTCTCTTTTGACTGGTATAGAAGAACAATGAAAGATATGGTTGTCGCTGCTGTTCCTGTTCCTGCTGTTTTTGGAGTTGCTGCCCCAAACATAAATGGTGGTGAACTGGAAACTACTGGATTTGAATTGACCGTAGGTTGGAAAGATCGTATTGGGCAGGTGAAATATGGAATAAAAGCTGTTTTAAGTGATTACTCTGGTAAAGTAATTAAGTATCCTAATACTACAAGAATACTAACAGATTATTACGAAGGTCAGACTTTAGGTAGTATATGGGGATATACCTCTACTGGTTTATATGATAGTAATCAATCTGCTTCGAGTGCTCTTCCAGCATCTTTTTGGGCAAGCACCTGGAAGGCAGGGGATGTAATTTACAAGGATCTTGATGGTAGTGGAAGAATTGATAATGGTAAAAATACAGCAGATAGCCCTGGCGACCTTAGTGTTATCGGAAACAACACACCAAGATATGCCTATAGCTTTAACATCGATTTATCTTGGAAAAACTTTGATTTTAATGCGTTTATTCAGGGTATTGGAAAAAGAGATGTATTCATTAACTCTAACTATTTCTTTGGGATAACGGGAGATCGTTTTCAAAGTTCATTCTTTGATATACATAGAGACAGATGGACTCCAGATAATCTGGAAGGATATTTCCCTAAATATTATATGAGTGCTGAAATGGCAAAGAATACTCAAGTTCAAACACGATATCTTCAGAATGGAGCGTATTTAAGATTCAAAAATGTTCAGTTAGGATACTCATTGCCAACCCAACTTATTAATAGATTCAAAATTAGCAAGTTTAGATTATATGCTTCTGTTGAAAATTTAGCCACGATAACTAAAATGGCGAAGTCAATAGATCCAGAGTTGGCAATAGGTGATGCAAAAATCTATCCGCTGCAACGAACATTTTCTTTTGGTGTAAATGTGTCGCTGTAAAAAGATTTATAAAAGATAAAACAATTAAGATGAAAAATATATTCATAATCATTTTAACAGCCTTTTGTGTTAGTACCGCACTAATAAGCTGTAAAAAACAGTCATTGGATTTGACTCCCCAAGATAAAATCACCGATGCAGAATTTTGGAAAACAACTAACGATCTTCAATTATATGCCAATGGATTTTACAACCGTATTTTACCATCATATAATGGTTTCAGTACACTAGGTATTTACGGTCAAGATGCTGATCAGGGCAGTGATAATATGATCTTAACCAGCAATTATAATAATGCAATCAATGGCGAGCGTACTGTGCCTGCCACCAGCGCGGATTGGTCCTTCACAGAATTAAGAAACGTAAATTATTTTTTAGCGAATTACAATAAGGTCGTCGCGACTCCTGCGGCAATCAATCCGTATGTAGGGGAAGCCTATTTTTTTAGGGCATGGATCTATTTTAATTTAATGAAAAATTATGGAAACTTACCCTGGATCAATAAGCCGCTTCTGCTATCAGATGAAAATTTAATCTATTCTAACAGGTTGGCAAGGAACATAATAGCTGATTCTATCATAAATGATTTGGATAAGGCCATTAGTCTCTTGCAAACTAGAAGTGCAGCTCAAGCTATGAGAATTAATAAAGAGATCGCCATGGCATTTCAATCCAGAGTTGCATTATACGAAGGCACCTGGGAAAAATACCATGCAGGTTCGGTGTTTGGGGTTAGCGGTTCTGATGGCGTAAAATATCTTCAGAAAGCTGCCCAGGTGTCTGAAGCGCTAATTAATTCTAATGTTTATCAATTGGATAATTCGGGCATAACTATGGGGTATTGGAAATTATTCAATCAAACCGATTATTCTGCAAGTAAGGAAATTATGTTTTGGCGAAAATATTCCATAACAGATAACCCATCATTTGGTCAGAATTGGATAATCACCATTAAAAGAGGTGGCGGACGTGGCCTGACGAAAAATCTTATTGATTACTATTTATGTACAGATGGCAAGCCCATTACTGGAAATGCGCTTTATAAAGGGGATGACCTGCTCTTGAATCTGGTTCAGAATCGCGACCCACGTTTAAATCAAACTATTTGTACTCCAGATGGACAGCACTTATTACTATCGGGCACACCTAGCGAAACATTCACCTTACCTGGTTTTTCTGGGGCAATTGCAGATAAAAATGCCACAGGTTATCAACTGTACAAGGGGCTGAATACAGACCCAATAATGCAGCAAAATATATCGAATGTTGGTTATACGGGCTTAATATTCTTTCGCTATGCTGAAGTATTGTTAAATTTTGCTGAAGCTAAAACTGAATTAGGAACAATAACGCAAAATGATGTAGATAAAAGTATCAAATTACTTCGCGATAGGGTAGGTATGCCAAATCTGACAATTGCTTCAATTACTGCCGATAGTAAATGGGATTTTCCGTTATTATCTCCAATTGTTAACGAGGTTCGAAGGGAGAGAAGAATTGAACTCGCTGCTGAAGGTTTTAGGAAGGATGATATTTTTAGATGGGCAGCAGCAGATGAACTTCTTGTAGGCTGGAAGCCAAAAGGAGCTAAAAGAGCGCAATGGGATAATTCTTTTACTTCTTCAATCCTAAGTGCTTATCCGATAGATGCAAATGGGTATATCGAATTGTATAAAAATGTTGGTGCAATGAGCGCAGGATATAAATTTAATTTAACCAGAGATTATTTATCGCCAGTTCCTCTTAATGAATTAACATTAAATAAAAATTTATTGCCTCAAAATCCAGGTTGGTAAATTTCATCTCCCCTGCATTTTGCAGGGGAATTCTAAACCTAAAGAATGCAAAATGTATAAACTATTTTTTACAATAATAATATTGCTGAACTGCATACTCCTGCGAGCTCAAATATCCAGTTTACCCATCCCTAATAAACAACAGCTTGCATGGCAAAAAGCAGAGTTTGGTGTCATATTTCATTACGATCTACATGTTTTCGACGAGCATAAATATTCTCAGGGTAGAAATAGGGTAATACCAATAAATAATTATGATATTTTTAATCCCACTAAAATAGATGTTGAGCAGTGGGTTTTGACAGCTAAAGCTGCGGGCGCAAAGTTTGCCCTATTAACCGCTACCCACGAAACAGGGTTTGCATTATTTCAATCAGCTTATAATCCATATAGTTTAAAGGCCGTTAAATGGGGTGATGGAAAAGGAGATTTAGTACGGGATTTTGTTGATGCTTGCCGAAAACATGGTTTAAAGCCTGGTATCTACTTAGGTATTCGATGGAATTCTTTTTTAGGTGTGCATGATTTTAAAGTAGATGGTGTTGGGGAGATGCAAAAAAACAGGCAAAAGTATTATAATGCCATGGTAGAGGGAATGGTTAAAGAAATATGTACTAATTACGGCCCATTGTTCGAAATATGGTTTGACGGTGGAGCGAGCAGTCCTGAAAAAGGGGCACCTGATGTTTTGCCAATTGTAAAAAAATATCAGCCTGATTGCCTGTTTTATCACAATGAGCAACTCGCAGAAGCACGTTGGGGTGGCTCAGAAAGTGGAACTATTGGATACCCATGTTGGTCGACTTTTACTTTCCGATCAACAGGTGCCGGAGAAAATGTTGGGGCAACAATTGCCGCAAACGGAAATGCTTTGTTAAAAAACGGCGATCCAAACGGGAAATATTGGGTTCCAGCGATGGCGGATGCCCCTTTGAGAGGTTACAATAATAGACATGAATGGTTTTGGGAGCCAGGAGATGATGAAAGCATTCATCCTTTAAATAATTTAATTGATATGTATTATGCTTCTGTTGGACGAAATTCTACTTTAATACTAGGTATAACACCTGATAATACTGGCCTTATTCCTCAGGCAGATGTAACAAGGTTAACAGAGTTTGGTGAGGAAATACGCCATCGTTTTGATAAACCAATAGCTAAGGTAAATGGGAAAGGACAAGTCTTAAATATGTTTTTGTCAAAACGTACTTTGGTCAACCAACTCTCAATAGCAGAGGATATTTCCAAAGGTGAAAAAGTAAGATCTTATCAAGTTGAAGCCAAAGTTAATGGTAAATGGCAACTTCTTTGTCGCGGAACTTCTATAGGAAACAGAAGGTTACAGGCTTTTAAAGAAGTTCTTACGAATCAAATTCGTTTATCAATAGATAAATCAATAGCTGAACCATTGATCCAAAGTTTAAAAGTCTATTATATATCATCGGATCAGACAATAAGAAATTAAATCATGTTTAAAACTAAGTTACTCCAGATTATCGGTATAATGCTAACCTTAAGTTTTCAGACAGCTAAGGCGCAAAATGATGTTGTAAAACCTAACATAATTTTCTTCTTAGTAGATGATATGGGCTGGCAGGATACTTCTGTCCCTTTTTGGAATAAAGCTACACCTGCTAATAAAAAGTTCTTTACTCCAAATATGGAGAGATTGGCCGCTAATGGGATGAAATTTACTCAAGCCTACGCGAACTCAATCTGCACTCCCTCGAGAGTAAGTCTGCTATCTGGTGCAAATGTTGCACGACACAATGTGACTAATTGGACAATGTTTAAAAACCAGTCGACTGATGCTGCTGGTGATACCTTACTTAAAGCTCCCGACTGGAACGTAAATGGCTTAAGTCCAATAAAGGGAATTGAAGGATCTTTTTATGCAACACCTTTCCCAGAAATACTAAACCAGAATGGTTATTATACAATTCACTGTGGAAAGGCTCATTTTGCTGCAGACAAAACACCTGGCGCAGATCCCTTGAACTTAGGATTTATTAAAAACATTGCTGGAAGTGCTGCAGGTAATCCAGCATCTTTTTTGTCAGAAAATAACTACGGCAATATTAAAGGACTGTATAATTTAAGAGCTGTACCTGGATTAGAAAAATACTGGGGTTCTGGGATATTTCTAACCGAGGCCCTGACTAAAGAGGCCATTTTGGCCATGGATACAGCTCGATTGAACAAAAAGCCATTCTTTCTCTATATGGCGCAATTTGCCGTTCATTTGCCTTATGACCAAGATAAAAGATTTTTGAAAAAATACACTGAAATGGGTTTAGCTCTACCAGAAGCTTCGTACGCAGCCCTTATAGAAGGCATGGATAAAAGTCTGGGTGATTTAATGGATTATTTGGAAACGAATAAACTTTCAAATAATACGATCATAATTTTTATGTCAGATAATGGTGGCTATTCCCATTCGCCACGCGAAGGAATTGATGATGCGCAGAATTTGCCCTTGAGGTCGGGAAAAGGTTCTCTTTACGAAGGTGGAATTAGAGAGCCAATGCTGATTCGATGGCCTGGGGTAACTAAACCTGGCACTGTATGTGAACAATATCTTGCTATTGAAGATTTTTTTCCAACAGTATTAGAAATGGCAGCAATTAAGAATTATAGCTCCGTTCAGCAAATAGATGGAAAAAGTATTATACCTTATATTAATGGAAAAAAAGATCCCAAAAGGGTATTAATATGGAATTTTCCAAATAAATGGGCGGGGGGAAAAAATGACAGAAATGTAAGCTGGACCTGTGCGGTAAGACGTGGTGACTGGAAGTTAATCTATTTTGAAGGATTGAAAACGCTTGAACTCTATAATATTAGGAATGATATTGGCGAGGTAAATGATCTATCGAAAAAATATCCCCAGAAAGTTAGACATCTAGCAAAAACGCTTACTTTAAAATTAAAACAAAGGAATGCAAAAATGCCTATAAATATCAAAAAAATGAACCCTGTTATTTTTCCAGATCAGATTTAGTATTAACCAGATTATTCCCATTAGATGGTTTGTTCAAGAACGATGTCAGGGTATCAAACTTTATTAAAGACTAACTCTAAATTCGACAGGTGTTTTTTGATAATGGATATTGAAAACAGTGCTGAAATATTTCTGACTGGTAAAGTCCTGTTTATCTGAGGTTTCCACTATGCCATGGATAACACCATTCAGTTTATTGACAACTTAATATCTAAGATCAAAAAATTGATGGACAAGGGATGGTTAAAAAATGGTTTGCGCAAGATGTAGCAGATGCAGAAACAGTTGAGTTATCATATATTCGACTGTCGAAGAGTTGACTTAAAAAACATTGTGGCTGGCATGCTACCAAAGCAAGGTGTTTATTCCAAAAAATGGAAAAGTAAAAATCTATAGATCAGGTCTGGGACGATTAACCATACTTCAGCAATTTATGGGTATGGCTCGAAGGGAAATGAACAGACAGGAGATGGTTTTTGATGCAACTATCGTGACTTGACGGGGCAAGGGCAATTATGGCAAAGAAGATATGATTACTGTTTGTTCCGATAATGATTATGGTAACAACAGAAGTTATTTATGCCTATCATTTAAATCGCCTAATGATGGGGAAATAATCTGATTAAGAATCAAACATACTAAACTAAAATGTTTTAAATAAAGTAAAATGATCAATAGGTCCGAGTTTTTAAAAGGGTTAGTGATTACTGTATTGCTATTCTCCTCAAATTATATTACGAATGCACAAACACGCAAGTCTCCCATAATGGGCTGGAGCGGCTGGAATAATTTCAGGATAAACATTAATGAAAAACTAATTCGACAGCAAGCCGATGCCATGGTTTCCTCTGGTTTATACGATGCAGGATACCGCTATTTAAATATCGATGACGGCTATTTTGGTGGACGGGATAAAGATGGAAAACTCTTCGAGGATCGACAGAAATTTCCATCTGGTATGAAAGTGCTCGCTGATTATATTCACAGCAAAAACCTTAAAGCTGGTATATATACTGATGCCGGAAAAAACACCTGCGGATCGATCTGGGACAATGATCCAAAAGGATTTGGAGTTGGTATTTACGGTCATACCCAACAGGATTGCAATCTTTTTTTCAAAGACTGGGGTTACGATTTTTTAAAAGTGGACTGGTGTGGCGCGGAAAAAATTAATTTAGATGAACAAACAGAATACCTTAAGATCATAAATACTGTAAAGGCGATCAATCCTCTCATTGTTTTCAACATCTGTCGATGGAAGTTCCCTGGTGAATGGGCGATAGAAAAAGCCGATTCATGGAGGATATCCGGAGATATCAGCGCCGATTTTTCTGTAATTTTATCAATTATAGATTTAAATGCAGCTCTCTATCGTTATTCTTCGTTAGGACATTATAACGACATGGATATGTTACAGGTCGGAAGGGGTATGAGTTTTGAAGAAGACAAAACACATTTTTCCATGTGGTGTATTATGAATTCCCCACTCCTTGCTGGTAATGATCTCAGAACGATGTCTAAACAGACTATCGATATTTTAACCAATAAAGAACTAATTGCTTTAAATCAGGATCCAGCATATAGTCAAGCACGAAGGGTTCTAACAGAAGGAAAAGTGGAAATCTGGTTAAAGTACGGTGAAGATGATAAGCCAAAAGCAATCGCGATCCTGAATCGTGGTAATGGGACAGCGAATTTTAAGCTCACAATAGATAAATTTCAGCTTAACAAAAACAGTTTTATAAGAGACCTTTGGTCCCATAAAAATCTTGGAAAAATAGGGAAAGGGAAGGAATTCATGATCCCTTCGCACGGCGTAGTGATATTGAAAATTATTTAGGGTTACAAGATTAGGGTAGCTTACTAGGGTTGGGACTTTAAGATCCGTTTGTTATTATGGTTAGCCATAATATTTACAGATATTTTTTTGAAATCGCAAAGTTACAACATCTATTAAAAAAGCTTTATTCATTTAAACCGATTTCAACAGAAAAAGATTGACAGTCTAATCAATCTAAGCTTTCAGAAAATACATACTCTTAGCCAGACATAATAATTAGGACGTAGTAAAAACACTAAAGAACGAACTAATTCAGCTCGTTTTGCAATATGGAGATGAAGGCACTAAAACTTATCAAGAAAGATATCGATGTGAAGAAATTTGCTAATTGATGAATTGTTGCCTGAGTAAAAATTTAATATAATTAAAAATGAAATTGAAAAATTACGCATTTGTGCTTTTACTTTTGAGCAGTAAAATATTGTTTGCTCAAAGCGGTATAAACATTGTACCTAAACCTGTAAGTTTAGAAGTTGGAACAGGTTATTTTAATCTAAATGATGAGACGAGTATTCATGTAGAGAATTCTAAAAAGGATTTAAAACCAGCCGCCATTTTTTTGTCGTCATATATAAGTCAGATATCTGCTTACTCGCCCAAAATTGCAGGCAAAGTAAATAATTCTATAATTTTGGCTTTGAAAGCAAATGAAACAATTGGCGATGAGGGTTATTTACTCAAAGTCACTCCATCAGAAATCAGGATTACTGCAAATACAAAGGCGGGTATTATTTATGGCTTGCAGTCACTTTTTCAAACACTACCACAAATTAGAACCAACGCAGATTTGCTTGTTCCGGCAATGACTATTACGGATTATCCTCGTTTTAAATGGCGAGGTATGCATCTAGATGTCAGCCGCCATTTTTTTTCGATAGAAATGGTTAAAGAGTATATTAATCTTCTGGCATCCTATAAGTTAAATACTTTTCACTGGCATCTGGTTGATGATCAGGGTTGGCAATTAGAGATTAAGAAATACCCAAAATTAACGAGTGTTGGTGCTTGGCGAGTCGATAAAACTGATTTGGCTTGGAGTGAAAGGCCACTGGCAAAAATAGGTGAGCCTGCTAACTATGGAGGCTATTATACTCAGGCTCAGGTTAAGGAAATTATAAAATTTGCTGCTGAAAGAAATGTTACTGTTGTGCCAGAAATTGAAATGCCTGGACATGTTGCGTCTGCTATTACTGCGTATCCTTTTTTAAGTTGCAATCAAATCCCTCAGTTTAATATTACGGGCGGCAATTATAAATATGCATCTTCAAATTATTGTGCCGGAAATGAAGAAACTTTTAAGTTTCTGGAAGACGTATTAGATGAGGTTATTGCTCTTTTTCCATCAAAATATATTCATCTAGGTGGTGATGAAGTGGATAAAACATCTTGGCAATATTGCCTAAAATGTCAGGCAAAAATCGCAGCGGAGAAGTTAAAGGATGTTGATGAGTTGCAAAGCTACTTTATGCAACGAATGGAAAAATACCTAATTAATAAAAACAAAAAAATGATTGGGTGGGATGAAATTTTAGAAGGTGGTCTTGCACCTGAAGCTACGGTAATGAGTTGGAGAGGAGAAAGAGGTGGAATTACAGCAGCAAAAATGAAACACGATGTTATTATGACGCCTGGAAACCCAGTTTATTTCGATCACTACCAGGCAGGCCCAGACGGTGAACCATTAGCTATAGGTGGTTTTAATAGCCTTAAAATGGTTTACAATTATGAGCCAATTCCAGCCGAATTGGATAAAACGGAAGAAAAATACGTTTTAGGGGCACAAGCAAATGTTTGGACGGAATATATCACAACACAATCGCAATTAGAATATATGGTTTTGCCAAGAATGCTGGCTTTATCTGAAGTGGTTTGGACCCCGAAAGAAAATAAAAACTGGGTCGATTTCAGTTCAAGATTAAATTATCATTTCCGTGGGTTTGAGCAAAAGGGGTTTAACTTTAGTAAAGGGAATTTTAAAGTTGCTATTAAAGCTATTCCAATGTTGGGCGAAGTTTTCGTTGAACTTTCCACTGATTCACCAAATAGTGAAATTTATTATTCATTAAACGGAAGTGCGCCCGATGCAACATCTAATAAATATTTGGGTCCTTTTTCAATTGACTCTACCCTCACGCTAACAGCAATAACCTTTATCAACGGGAAAAAAATGGGCAATAAAGCTGCCGAACAGCATTTCTCTATGCATAAGGCGGTTGGCAAAAATGTGATTTACAAATTTCCAGTAAGTAGATATTACCCAGCAGATGGACCAAATAGTTTGACCGATGGAGTCAGAGGAGGAAGTGCGGTAGGAAAGTATTGGCATGGGTTTAGCGGAACTGATGTGGTAGCAACTATTGATTTGGGCGAACCTAGAGAGATTAAAACCATTTCCTTAGGGGCTTTGCAGAATTTTAGTGACTGGATTTTTTTACCAAAAACAGTTTCGTTTCAAGTTTCTGATGATGGGATTAATTTTAAAGATATTGCCAAAGTTAACAATCCGATTTCGGTAGATCAAAAATGTGCTATATTTGATTTTAAAGCAGATTTCAAACCTTTAAAGGTAAAGTTTGTTCGGTTTGTTGCTGCAAATTTAGGTGCCGCACCGAAAAATCATCCTGGCGAGGGCAAACCAGTATGGATTTTTGTTGATGAATTCCTCGTGAATTAAATTAAAGTTGCCTTACAGATAAAACATTGAGTTAGCACAATGTTTCGTCTAAACGTAGGTTTTTTTAAAAGAATCTCCAGCGAAATTTTCATTCAATTAAAGGGGGAGTTTTGAAATTGTAACTCTGGTCAGCTAAGCAATGGTTTGGTGACCTAGGTATGCTTTATATTTTTAAAAAGTATACTAATTATATATTTTGTGAAAATAATATTTTCTTAAGACGGGGGGCAACATACTCCAATTACGCTGGCATAAACAAGTTATGCTAATAGTCTGTTTAAACTTTTGGCGCTTAGACTTGTTTAAAGTTCATCTCGGGAAGGACCGATTTGTTCAATTTGATAATATGGATGCTTCTGATAAAGCGTTTAATGGAAATGCCAGTGATAATTTAGCCAATGAATGGACCTTTCTGGCATGGATAAGAACAAGTATAGGTATGATCGGGTTCGGATTCGTGGTTGGGAAATTTTCACTCTTTGTCCACCAAATCGGATCTGCTTTAGGTAACCCACCATCTGGTACCGCAGTCAGGTTATTCCCATATCATTGGAATAATCTTGGTCGCTTTTGGCGGACTTACGATTGGATTTTCGTACTTGAGGTATAGCAATTTCAAAAAGCAGCTAGACAAACATGTTTATTATCACTCCAACACTTTTATTAAAATTACTACCTTGTTAATCACTATCGTTTGTATTGTTCTGCTGGTTTATTTATTGCAAAATAGATAATGCTAGTTTTTAGAGCTCCTTGTGAAAGCATCTGAGGGGAAATCTTATGCTTAGGTGGTTATTAAGTATCCGCTGCATGTGGTTTTTTACTATCGCTTACTCTGTTTTGGTACATCATAACTTATGGTTATCATCAATAGCAATTGCTGATAAAAACTTTTAACTATTCACTAGTAATTTTGGTTACCAATATAAGTCATTTATGAAAGATCAGCGCAATAACGAGTACAGCACCCCGATCCAATGGGCCACTACCATGGTTAGGGTGTCGCTGCTCTTTGTTCTTGCAGGCTGCATTGGTATAATGATATTGCTCGATCAGGAGGGAGAGATCGAGCTGCAGGGTGTAATGGGAGCAGTTGTCAATGGGAGAAAGGCTGAGGTGAAACCGCAAATATTGTCTAGCGTCGAGACAGGATGGATAGCGCCAGATACCTCATCGATTCCCTCTGGAAATGCTGGAGAACAGATCAGATATGGCCGCGAACTCATTGCCCATACTGCGGTATATTTAGGGCCTAAGGGCAGGGTTGGTAAGTTGAGCAATGGAATGAATTGCCAGAATTGTCATAATGATGCTGGTAGAAAAGCTTGGGCACTCAATTATTCAGCCGTAGCATCTACCTATCCGCAGTTTAAGGCCCGCTCCAATGAGGTAGTCTCTATTGCAGATCGCATAAACGGCTGTTTTCAGCGGAGTTTGAACGGAAAAAAACTGGATACCATGACTAAAGAAATGCAGGCGATGATTGCTTACATGAAATGGTTGGGGAAAGACGTTGCAAAGGGCGTCAAGCCCGAAAGAAATGCAGTTGAGAAGCTTCCTTTTATGGAACGGGCGGCAAGTCTACAAAACGGAAGAATTGCCTACAATAATCTCTGCATGAGCTGTCATGGAAAAAACGGGGAGGGGAAAATAAATGATTCTGGCAGCGAGTATGTCTTTCCCCCGCTTTGGGGACCGCACAGTTACAATGATGGCGCAGGCCTTTACCGCCTGAGCAATTTTGCTGGATTTGTTAAAAACAATATGCCCTTTGGATGCTCTTATGAGCATCCCATGCTCAGCGATGAAGAAGCCTGGGACCTCGCAGCCTTCGTCAACAGCCAGCCTCGACCGCATAAGGATCAGTCAACAGACTGGAAAGATGTCTCCAAGAAACCGTTTGATTTTCCATTCGGACCCTACACGGATAAATTTTCACAGGAGGCGCACAAATACGGCCCATTTAAACCCATTATCAAAAATCTATAAATACTAAAACCATGAAAAAAATCATTTATTTAATAATGTTGACCATAATTGCGACATTACCTAAAATAAAGGCACAGCAACCTGCAGGTTTCACAGGCGCAAAGCCAACACTTAAACATTATAATGCCCTTTACATCGTGAATACCGCCGATGAAAAACGAATAGCAGGGACATTAAGGAATATTAAAAATGCGTTGGAAGATCCCAGGTTGAAAGGGAAACTGACCGTTGAAATCATAGCATTCGGTGATGGGGTTAAACTCTTTGAAAAGACCGCTGCTTTTCAGGACAGGCTGCAACCACTCAAGGATGCTGGGGTAATCCTGGCGCAGTGTGAGAATACCATAAGGGAACGCAATATCAGCAAAGACCAACTATTGCCCATCATCTCCTACGTTCCCAGCGGCAACGGAGAAATCATCATCAGGCAGTATCAGGGATGGGCAACGGTACATCCTTAACCTAAAAACTTCTAATCATGAGATTATTAAAAAACATCTTCGCTCTTTTGATTTTCGGCGTTACCGCAAGCCATGCCGCGGCTCAGGAATACAGGTTCGACCCACCCTGGAACACGCCACCAGAAACCAATGTGAATTTTACGGTGCCTGGAATTGACAATATTCCAGATCTGTACGGCGACATAAACGATCCGCAACTGATCTTATTTTTTGCAGGTAACCAGTTTATGTGCATCGATGATCTGCTGGCGGCTTTCAAAAAAACCCATCCAAAATACCAGCGGATATTTGCAGAAACACTTCCTCCTGGGATCCTGGCTAAGCAGATTATTAATGGCAGCATCGTAATTGGAAATATGAGGATCTCGCTCAAGCCAGATGTCTATACCGCTGGTAAAAGCAGGATTGACCAGATGGCAGAGTATTTCTCTTCTACAAGGCTTTATGCCAAAAACCGACTCGCATTAATGGTGCAAAAAGGTAATCCCAAGAAGATCACACGCCTTGTAGATTTGGCTGATCCCACTTTACGAATCAGCATGCCCAATCCAGAATGGGAAGGCATAGGGAAAAGGATCGAAGAATCTTATGTCAAAGCTGGCGGCGAATCCTTAAAAAAAGTCATTATGGAAACCAAGTTTAGGGACAGTTCGACCTATCTCACCCAGATACATCACAGGCAAAGCCCAATGCGCATTCTCTATGGGAAAAGTGATGTTGCCCCAGTATGGTACTCGGAAGTCTTTTATCAAAAAATGATCGGCAATCCCGTGGAAATGGTCGAAATAACCCAGACGGAGAACATTGAGGCACAGTATATTGCTGGATTGATGAAAAGCGCTCCCCACCCGCAGGCAGCAAAAGATTTTATGGCATTCCTGACCAGTGATGCGGCCAAGCAAGTATACCGTAAATATGGTTTTATAACGGAATAAAAGAGGATAAGCGTGCTATTATTTATATCAGTATCTTCATGAATCCTTATCCCTTGAATCCTGTCAATAAAAAAAATAGAGGCATGAAAAAAATAATATGTGGTCCAGAAGGCCCATTTTTCCTATGAGGTAATCCACACAATTCTTCGCAGCTAAAACAGGCGACTCAGTGAAAGTAAGAGGCGTTCTGGAAAGCCAATGCCTTTCCATGGCCAAGCGGAATTCAGAACTCATACTCCGCGGTGCTAAATTTAACACCCAATTCAATCAGCATCATCTGGAAATAGTTGAGCTGAAAGGACACCTATCACAATGTCAGCGGCGAGTCTGGTCAGACAATCCCAAAAAGATTACAATTATAAAAGAGCTGGCCAATGCTGGAATTTACATGGTGTCAACGGTGCTGAATAATTGGGGCTCTGGGACGATATATCATGCAAAAAACCTGATTCCAGTGTTCATCCAATATCAGTCAGTCATTTGGCAATATCATCTAGGTATCGAAGCGAAAAAAAAGCATAACGCTTTGGATGCTGGGTGATCTATGCCTCCTGGCAAGAATGCCTTAAAAATGAGACCGAGTTGGTTGAGTTTTCCCTGGAACTTCAAACCTAAAGGGAAACGCCCATCGTGCTGGTGGTAAAGAGTACACATAAGAAAGGCTTTGTCATTATTAAGTTTCTGGAAAGTGAACCTGCTCACCAGGTTTTTTGGAAGTGGGATTGGCAATAGCCCCTTTTTATTTTATATTAGTTAAGTTATGTTCGATTTCAGATTAAAGGTGTTCTACACTGTAGCCAAAAGGCTCAATTTTACGAAGGCGGCGGCTGAGCTTTTTATCAGCCAGCCTGCAGTAACCAAGCATATCAAAGAACTGGAGGAATACTATCAGGTTACACTTTTTGAAAGGAGCGGGAACAGCAGGATTAGTTTGACAAAATCTGGAGCGCTGCTTTTGACCTATGCGGATAGGTTGTTGGGGATCTATCGTGAGCTGGAATTTGACATGAACCTGGGCTGCGAGCAACAATCCGGTGCAATCAGTATCGGGGCCAGCACAACTTTATCCCAGTACATCCTCCCTTCGTTGCTTGCGGATTTTCATCAGCGCTTTGAGGATATACGCATCAGTATGGTCAGCGGAAATACCGAAGATATTGAGCAGGCATTACTCGCCAGGGAAATAGAAATTGCCTTCATTGAGGGAATTTCTAAAAATCCCCAGCTACAATACACGCAGTTCTTAGAGGACGAAATCGTCCTGGTCTGCCCAAGCCATTTTACCAGATTCAAGGAGGAGTCCATAAGCTTGGAGCAGCTGAAGGATTATCCTTTGATTTTGAGGGAGCCCGGTTCAGGAACACTTGAGGTGATCTCCCACCAGTTAAAGAATAGTGGAGTCAGGCTAAATAAACTTCAGATCGAAATGCAACTTGGCAGTACCGAAGGTATTAAGAACTACCTTAATAAGAGAAGCTGTCTAGCGTTTATCTCCGTCCATGCTATTGTAAAAGAGCTCAGGGAAAAATCGCTCCGGATCATCGATATAGAGGAATTTGAGATTAAAAGACCATTGCAGCTGGCACACCTGCACGGGCAAGTTTCAGGTCTAGGTGCTCTGCTCATCAAAATGGCAGAAAAATATAGGCACGATATTTAACGTTTCTGTTTCGATAACTTTTGGTAATGCTCCATATTGAAAAGTGATTTCTAGAATAGTTTTTATTGTCTGACTTTTGGGATATCAATAAAACATGATAATGAACAAGCAAATCCCAAAACCGTCTGACCTTAATATATTCAGTAAATTTTTGGACAGGAGCGTTACCACGCGAGAAGTTATTTTTTTACTCGCGACAGTATTTTGTCTTTCTCCACTTATTTCTCCACCGATAGCACTCTTGATGGGACTTATCATCGCCCAGTTCATAGGCCACCCCTACCTGCACCTGAACCATAAGGCTACCCATATTCTACTTCAGGTTTCAGTAGTTGGACTGGGTTTCGGGATGAACGTTATAGGTGCCCTCGATGCAGGCAGAGAAGGAATTCTATTTACGATTGTCTCCATCATCGGGACATTGATTATTGGATATTTTATAGGCACTTTTTTTAAAATAGATAAAAAGAGTTCATACCTCATATCAGCAGGTACCGCCATTTGCGGTGGAAGCGCGATTGCAGCTATATCACCAATAATCAAAGCCAAGGAGAAACAAATCTCCGTTGCACTGGGAACAATTTTCATTCTCAATTCTGTGGCCTTGTTTGTCTTTCCAATTATTGGTCATGCGCTAAAGCTATCCCAAACCCAGTTCGGGCTGTGGAGCGCAATTGCTATTCACGATACCAGTTCCGTTGTAGGCGCAGCGAGTAAATATGGTGCCAAAGCTTTGGAAGTGGCCACGACCGTAAAACTAGCTCGTGCGCTTTGGATTATTCCAGTGGCTTTCCTATCAACCTTACTTTTTAAAAACAAAGACACCCGAGTAAAGATCCCCTGGTTTATCGCCCTTTTCGTTCTGGCCATGATAGCCAATACCTATATTCCCGTTGTTAGGGAGTATGGTCATTTTCTTACTGGTATTGCCAAAGCTGGCCTAACTTTGACTCTATTTCTCGTAGGATGTGGGTTGAACAGGAAGTTGCTCCTGACGGTTGGTTTTAGGCCTTTGGTGCAGGGGGTGATTTTATGGATAATAATTTCCGCTGCCGCTCTTTGGGTAATAACTTCAATCATAGCCTAATGTGTAAAACTTTTCCCATGCCTGTAAGTCTTCAAATTCGGACAAAAAGAAGGCCAGTGTGATTATTACTCAATAATAGTAGGTATCAATTAATCGAATTTTTATTTACGAAAGCATAATATTTAAGCTCTTGTTCGATAAACCAGAGTAGATTGACCCCATCTCACCATAAAAAAAAATGTTGTTAAGTTTTGTTTGCCTACAGGTTAGTAAAATGGCGGGAAGGTGTCAAACTATTGGTTTGAACACAAGCATGTGCTTAAAATATTGATCTGATCATATCCTCAAAGAGAATTCATAGTCATTGAGATAGTCTTCCAGGCTGTAATCCAAGGTGGGCCTGGTGGATATTTTTTTTGGTGTAATCCAGGATAATTAATTTTTTGTAGTCATTTTGGTGTCAAGCCATAGTTTATCGGGTTGGTTCAGGCTTTTTTTAATTTGTAATCTGGTCATTGCTCTCTGGTTAGTTGTTCTGGAAATGTTTTTACGTTTCTATTGGATGCTAAAGTGGATAGAGTGTTTAGAATATGAAAAATTTAGGAATGATGTGAATAAATCCAGAGGAAGATATTTTTTAAAAACTTTAAAATTATGTTACTTTAGCTAAGTTGTTCTTTGAACAAATATTTATACGCTCCAATATCTATGTCTAAATCAAAAGATTCAAGAAGGCTCTTCATTCTGGATGCCAGAAAGGGGAAATTTCCAGATTTAAACTTTCATGCGATTATCAAGTATCATTTTAATGCGGATGAAAGGGCGTATATTCTTGAGCGTCTGGGAAAAAAGTATTATAATATCGCTTACTGTACGCCTAAACCTGAAAGTCATGGTGAGATCAGAAAATACCCTTCGTTCTTAGAAAGTGGCAAATCATTAGTTTTCGAACTTCTATATTACCTCGAGCCGCTTAAGAAGCATGTTACGGACATCAATAATTACCTGGAGATTAATGCAGATTTTGAGCGTTTATTGCTTCTGAGTGATTATGATCACTGCCTCGATTTGCTTGATAAAATGGATGCGGACTGTGGCCATTCTCTTTACAGCATGCTGGCTGAGTATTATGTTAATGAAGTTTCAGGGAATTCTGCAGCAAATCAGGAGTTATTAAGAAGACTTACGGATGATAAAGTAAATGTTAAGCTGCTCATCATTATGAATCTCAGCAGGCATCGCATTGATAAAGCGGTTTCTAGTTTAGGTTATGAAGGAGCGATTGAGCAACATAAAAAATTGTATGATAAAACCGCCTCTGCCCATTATCTTGATTATTTGAGTGTCCGTTTTGATCACTTGGACTTTCCAGAACTTGAGCACTACGACTTTATATTAAATTTCGATTCTGATTTGTCTCTCATAGATCGTTATCAATCTCTAAAAAAATTACTGCCTTTAATCCTGAATGATGAGCGAATACCACAATCCGAAAAAATTGAATTCATCAATGCCTGTCATGAGTTTTCTTTGCTAGTTAAAGATAATTACTGGTTAAATTTTCAGGTGCTTTTTACTGGTGGAAATGGCCCGTTCACTGATCGCTCGGATTTTCATCTGATTCAGGATTTTTTGTTTGATGCTCAATATGGAAAGGTTGTCTTAAAATGCAGCAAGATACTCAAGGTGAATCCTCATTTCTCTGAACTTTATGTACCTTTTGTTCAGGCTTTAATTCAGGTCGGCGAGTCAGTTGAGCGATATTTTGATTCTAATCATGCGCTTTTTGATATTCTCGATCCCATGAAAGCTGTTCTTGAGAAACGCGATAGTTATTCAGCTGATAAAGAGAGACTACTCAAGAAGTTTTATGCAATTAGTCATCTGGATTTCTCTTTCCATATTTTAGAGTTTGTTTCCAATGAATTGAATATTTCGGTTAATCAGCCCATTCAATTGATATCTTTTCTGAATTCAAGTACTTTAAGGTATAATGCTTTTAAGCTTTTTAAAACAGAAGGACGATTGATCGAGGTGTTGAGGCTAAATCCTTACAAAACAGAAAGTTATCTATTGAGTCTGCTAGAAGGGAAAAAAAAGAAATCAATGTTTCAAAGTTATCTGGCTTTAAAGGTTGACGTCGGATTTTTGATCCGTAATGAATCGTTCGTGAAGGCCTTAGATCAGCTGCTGGTTATCTTTAAAGATAGATTTGCTTTTGAGCGTCTTTCTACTTTTATGCAAACCTGGGTAAGACGGAATTTAATACGTTGTTTGGTTAAACTTGAACGGTTTGGGGAAGCATCAGATGTTGTTGTGGATTCTTTTTTTGAACGGAATTTTGCATATGAGCATTATATTGATGAAAAGCTGTTTGAACAATTGTCTGATCCTTTTGAGGATAGCTTTTCTGATTTTATTTCTATACCCATTATGTTTGAGATCTATCATGTCGATTCAAACCGTATTTATGATGTGGTAGCGAACTTCTTAATTGCTAAAAATGTAAAGGTGCCTTCTGAATTGCTGCAAACGGGGATTGATCAGAATGATGTGGCTTTTAATTATTTTTTAGAGAAATGTTGCGTTAAAGAAAATTTAGAGGATTCTCCTTTTTTAGGCAGTCTTGCTGCCCTTGATGAGGAGCGAATTAAAATACTAAATTATTTAAAACAGGTTAATCCGACAAAAAATGAATTGTTTAACCGGGAAATCAGGGGGATTACGCAGGAGACAAGTATTCGGCAGGGTTTACTTCAAATCCATGAGAGCAGGATATATATTGATGATCAGAATATTTTAAAGGTTTATAATACGCAGTTGCATGAACTTTTTGATTCCTATATCGCTTTGACTAATGTGAAATTGAATCCTGCTGTGATGCTGCTTGATCAAAATTTTACCCAGCCTAACGGCGAGCAGGTGGCATATTACTTTAAGGAGCCGGTTTCCGATGAAGCGTTACTGGAGTATGATTATTTGCATGATTACTCCTGGGATGGAAATGTAGTGGAGGTTCCTGAGTTACGCTATCAGTATTTTGTAGCAATATTTAATTTATTAAAGGAGTTGTTTGTTAATGATGAGGATTATGGCTTTAAGAGTTTTTTGAGTATGCGCATCCGTCACGGTACTTTTACGAATGTATTGAGGATGGTGTTCGAAAAGCACAATCTAATCAGCTCTAAGGATAGTAATTCAGATTTATACCAGGATATCAGGACTTGGTCAGAATTGATCTCCTCTTCAAAGGAAAAGTCTGATGAGTTGCAAATCTTGCTTAAGGAGTTCTCTACGCAGATTGATTTGAACATTGAAAAGGGATTGAGCTGGTTGGTTATCCGGGGTAAGGGGGATGAAAACAGTACTGGTTATTTCGACTTTGATTTCTCCCAGGAAGAAATTTATGCTTTATTTAGGAACAGAATTGGTCGAATTGATGATTTTAAAGTCCTCCAGGAAACAATTTTACAGGTCGTGTTCGAGCGTCTGGAAAAATGTCTTGCTCTCTTGCGTCAGGATATTTCTACTGTTTTCGTAAACTCCTTTGTTTCATTGATGGATGAACTCCAAAGCAGGGTTGAGGTTTTAAAGTTAAAGCCAGGAGAAAATGCCGCCCTTACCCAGACGATCGTAGATTGCAGGACAGAGATTCAGTCTATTATCTCTCAAATCGAAAATTGGTTCCGTATTTCTAAGAATAAATATATTGAGGAGTTCCCTATTAACCTAATCCTGGAGACAATTTATAAATACATCAATTCCATTTATGCTAATGCTTTGGATATCGCGATTTTGCACACTGATGTGAAAGGGGGCCATAATATTAAGGGTAAATATTTTGAGGCTTTCGGAGATATTTTTAGTAATATTTTTGACAATATAGTTGGTAAAAATAAAGAGCTTAAAGAGCATTTGCGGGTAAATGTGGAAATCGAAGAATTGCATGGGCAGCTTCGTATTCAGATTTCAAATAATCTGGCCGAAAATATTGTTATCAGTGACTTGCTTGACGAGATTGAGAAGGCAAAGATTAAAATAAAAAATTATCAGAATGGTTCTGATGTCAGTTATGAGCGGGGCTCAGGCTATGTTAAGCTTTGTAAATCAATAGCGGTGGATCTTCAGCGCAAAAATTATAGTATTCTTCCTGAGTATGAGGATGGCTGCTTTATCGTTACCATATCTTTTGAAACCGAAAATTTATTCTCATGAAAGGACTTTTAATTGAAGATGATCCGTCTAAAGCCAAAAAAATTCAGGAATGGATTAATGTTCATTTTGAATTCATTAGCCTAAAGCTGGAAGGTTCTTATCAGACTGGGCTGAATGCAATATTTAATTCTGATTATGATTTTATCTTGTTAGATATGAGTTTGTCTAATTATGATCAGACCAAGGGGAGTTTTTCGGGTAAACCTAAGATGTTTGGCGGAAGTGATATTCTTAAAGAGATGCGCCGGTATGGCAAAAAATCTATTGTGAAGGTGATCACACAGTATAATGAATTTGATGGCGGGCTGATTTCAATGGCGGAGTTGGATCAAACTCTAAAGAAGAAGTATCCTGATTTATATGATGGCTATATTGTCTTTATTGCCAAGCAAACCGCCTGGGAGGTTAGCCTTCGTGAGTTTATCAATTCAATTAGAAAATGAATTTTCTAATTGTCGATGATGATGATATCAAGATTGCAAAAATCCGCCAGGTAATTGAGGGATGTGCAAGTGGCTTATCGGCGCATATTGTCGTTCAGCAGACGGTTTCTGATGCTGTAAATTTCTTGCTGTATGGGCCAGTAGTGGATATTATGATTTTGGATTTGAATTTACCAATTCGAAAACAGACCGAGGTAAAGGCCTTATCTGGTTTAAAGATTATCACTGAAATAAATAGACGACCTGGCATGGTCAGGCCTGCTCATATTATTGGTTTAACTGGGCACATCCCACCACCTTCGTCTGCAGAACAATTCTTTAAGGATGAGGGTTGGGTGCTTATTGGTTACGATCCTAAGGAGACGGATTGGGAGGTGACTGTTCAAAATAAGATCTTTTATATCGGTGAAAAAAGGGGCGTTGCTCTTTCTTTGGAGAAAAAAGGTATTTTGTATTTAGCCGCCACGCCTGCTGATGGACGTGTGATTATGCTGGCAAAAGAAGAACGCCGAATTTCTGAAACCTTGCGTATGTCTACTCATCGGGCGGATTATAGTTTAACGACCAGGCAGGGTTGTACTTTAGGCACGATGACTGCGGGGCTTATGGCGGAATCTCCTGTTATTTTGCATTTCAGTGGTCATGGGGATGGTGAGGGGATTGCGCTGGAAGATGAGGAGGGAAATATGCAGTATGTTTCTTCTGATACTTTGCACAAACTTTTCACCCAATTTGCAAAAGATGTTCAATGTATCATTTTAGGTTCTTGTTATTCAGCCGATCAAGCGGCTTTGCTTTCGAAAGATGGGGTTTACGTAATTGGGATGCAGGATTCTATTTCTGTTGGGATTTGTGAGGAATTTGCGGTTGGTTTCTATCAGGCTTTGGGAGAGAGGCAGGATATCCGCTCATGTTTTGCTCTTGGCAAAATTATGGCTAAAGCGAAATTTGAAGAGAGTGAAGATGTCCCGCAGTTGTGGTATAAGGGGATATTACTTGAATGACCAGTATTCGGCGAGTTTAAGCAGGTTTCGTTCAGATGGTTCTAAATTGAAGTTAATAAGCTGAAAAATATCGTTAATTAAGGGCGCGGTAGATGAGAAGTAACCATGACCTAGAAATGAGGTATCTGTTTTGCTTGCATCTATGGTATCGAGGCCTTCTAGGCAGGTGATGAGCTCGCCAGATTCTCCAAGGCGAAGCATAGAGCTGTGAATTTTTCTAGAGGTTTGAAGCGCCCTATCTCCCGATGATGCATATAGCGTAATGCGCTTTGTGCTAGGGATGATTTTAGCTGCTATTTCTTTTAAAAACACTTGTGCATCGATGTCTGGTGCGGCGAGAATAATTTGATCGAATTTTTTATCAGTAAAAAAGCCTTCACTATGTAGGCTCATTATGGCATTAGAGAGTGCGCGGTTGCCCATGCTGTGTGCAATCAAATGAATTTTTTTCAGTGCTGTTTTCTCATAAAGGTCCTTTAAAAATCCTGCTATGCTGCTAGTGGTATATTGAACGCTTTCTTCATCGTGTGGATAGTTCAAAACTGTATCTGCTGATGGCCAGCTATAGGTTATGGGAATTCCTTTGAATCCTAAGTCATAAGCCATTTGAGCGGTTCTGTATACGGCATCATTAAAACTGGTGTTATAGCCATGAATAAAGACGAAGGCCGCGTTTTCCTCATCAATACTATTTTTTGTAATGTAGTCAAAGAATATGGACGAATCCTGTTCTTCCAGTTTGATAATCATTACGTGTTTGTCTTCATTTTCCTTAAATTCAAATTTCCACCATTCTGGTCTTGGTATTTCTCCTAACTTTTTTCTTTTTGGAATATTGACAGTACAGGTGCCATAATGAAGTTCAGCTCTTTGGTTGCCGTAATTTCCTTTTCCTTTTATTTTGTTGCGGTCTGTAGCGTAGCAGACTTCTATTTCTGCGTTTACGGCTTGTTGGGTTTTAACAATTCCTTTTTCTTCCATGCCATCTATTGGAATCTGTTTGCTGGAATTTACCCAAAAATCACTCATTTCCAGCTCTGCCTGATTGATAATTCTGTGGAAACTACGGGGCTTGATTTTAAAAGTTCGCTCTGCAGTATCTTTATTAAGTATTTCTAGTGTCTGAATGTATGAGCCTCTTTCTGGATGGTTTAACAGCAGGGTTGCGGATGAACCTTTTTTTCCACTAATGCCTAATGTAATTTCGAAGGCTTCTTCGTCCCATTCATAGATAATCTGGTGAGAAAAGATGCCTTCTGTTATGGTGGTTCCTAATTCAAAAAGTTGGCTGTTAATGGAAAGTTGCGCGCTGAGCTCACCACTGAAAATCAGAGAGATGGTTAATTGGATTGACATGTTTTTGAGGCTTTATTTTCTAATAATAGATTGTATGCGAGTTAAGTTCCTTCCCGCCACGCTATCTAAATTCGATGTTTTAGAGCTTTTCTGAAAGCAGGGGAGTGCTAAAATGTGAATCTTTTTACAGCTGAGACTCATAATCCTTCCAGGTGGGTAATCTAAAAACTGGGCTAAATTGTTTAATACAAATAAACTTTCCAGTTTACGGTTTTGCTGAAATATATTTTTAATCGTGCTTTCTGATAAATAGATTTTGGTTTCCAGGTAGATTTTTTGGGAAATTATTATATAATCCACTTGACTTTCTGGGTTTAGACCAGCTTTTTTGATAATCATGGTTTTTAGCTGTGCAATTTGTTCAGTATTATCCATGCGAAGAAAATTTGAGTTCGTTTATTTAATTTAGTCTCAGTTATTTATCTCTTGCGATGCATCATTTTATGAAGATAGCGCTTAGCTTTGAATAAAGAAAGTTTTTAAGATGGATTTTGTAGATTTATTATCTACAATGAATGGTGGAGTAGGGGTGACGGGGCTGGTTTTGAGAAGTAGGTTTTTAAATGTTAAAATAAAATATGAGTAATAAAATTTTGGTTCTGGATGATGATCCAATGATGCTTTTGAGTTTGGAATCAGTGTTCTCGGAAGCGGGTTATTTGGTGAATTGTATTTTAAAAGCAGATTCGCTTAAGGCAAGTATTGATGCGTTCTCTCCTGATCTGATCGTTTTGGATATTAGACTTGAAGATGGAGATGGCAGGGAGATTTGTAATACGCTAAGAAGGGATACTCAGACCAAGCATATTCCCATTATCTTACTAACTGCGCTTTCTCATAGTGAAATTAGTGAGGTGGGTTGTGATGCGGATGCGATCTTAGGGAAATCTTTTGATATGTTTAATCTACTGATGACCACTAAGAATTTATTGAAGGGTAGTTGAGCTTTCACCATGTTAATTACGCAGTTTGGTATATGGCAAAGGGAAATATTTGAAAAAATTGATTAACGCCTTTTTAATGATTCTTTAAATGGTTGAAGAATCTTTTGTGGCTTATCACAGCCTTTCTTTCTATACTTTTCTCTTTAAGTAGCAGATAGCTTACTTTTTTAATTTTGCACTATGGTGTAAGTCTAAAAATCATACTCTCCCAGCTAATAATCGATTAATACCAAAAGTTGTGGAGTGCTCATTTTTAAGCATACTGGACAAACTAGTTCTTTTGATTCCTTCCCGCCGATTTACTAAGATGCAAGCAAAGAAAACTTTATAATAATTTTATTTCCGGTAAGACGGGGTCAATCTCCTCTGGCTTATCCAGCTTATAAATAGTACCTTCAACAGATGTGATGGAATAAATATAGTATTTTAAACGGACGATAGATTGGTAGGAAAAACTATAGACGGCCAATTATTATCAGGAGCGCCAACTCAATTCGGTATGACAATCAGAATCGGACTTAACCCGGACGTCTTAACAAAAGCTAGTAAAGAATACATACTTGTCAATATGTACCACGAAGCATTGCACGGATTTCTTAAATTGAAGTTACAAGAGTTAGGACCCACAGAGTTTGCAGCTCAATTTAGCTCGATAAATTCTAATGGAGGAAGAACTTTATTCAGAGCAGGTGAAGCCCATTATGAATTGGCAGCTGTGAATTATCTTAGTGGACTTCGTGATGTAATAACTAATTTTAATTCGAATTTTGACATAGCAAGGGCTGCAGTATTAGCAAGTCACGGTATATTTCCGCTTCGCTCAGGTGATGCAGCCATTAATATGCACGAGAGAGATACTACAAAACCAGGTTACACAGGTACGAAGTGCCCAAATTAATTAATATGATGAATCAACTAATAAACTTGAAGGTATTTTTGGTAGTGACAATGCTAGTTACATGTTTTTCAGAAAAGCTAACAGCACAAAATACTGACAAAGATGGATCACCAAAATATTATCGAATTCACAACGTGATAACGACTAGATATACTTTCGATGTACTGAATGATAGCATACCATTGTACACTTTTTATTTCAAAATAAATGTAAAGAAAATCGGCAAGACTCAAATTGTGAAAGTCACAGCAAATGATAGTTTGGCTTATTCTATGTTCACGTCCTATAAGAAATATAATTCATTCGAATTTGGACCATATATGAGTAATAAAAAAGAGGTAAATATCATCTTACCGATATTGGTTCTGAATAATGATGGCAAAGAGTTCTCAGCTTTTAGTAAAGTCCCTTTAATTAGCGTTAGTGAGGTAGTAAAGTTATTTGAAAGGATTTTATACTTAACGAGGTCAGAACCTAACATCCTTATGCTCGGTATCATGCGAGTAGAGAAACTAAATATTCCAAAAAAATAGCAAACAGTACGAATCGGTCTCTCAGACTGATTCGTATGCTTAATACTAATGATTTATTGATATTTTCATTCAAGAATTTTTTAATTGTCATCAACCAAAACCTGACAACCTGGAGCAAGGTTTTTCTCAAGGATAGCCGATTTTACTTTTGCTAAATGCCTTCTTGAATTGAGAGGTGTTCTTGCAAGCTGAATATTGATAAATCAGCCGTTTTTGGTATGCGGGTTTTTTCTGTGCTAAGTATTGCTTTCATAGTTATCGTATTATCGATTCATAATCAATTTATCTTTAGGTACTGGCAATGTGTGGATTTTCACATACATGGCTGCGTGTTCTCCTGTTCGCACGATGCAAATAATATGGTGATCAGTAATATCGCTGGTAATATGTATGTCGTTTAAATTTTTAGTTTTTTAAAAGCTTAATACTTGCGTTCCATAACCATCTATTATGATATCGTCCTCAACTTCGGTTATGTAAGCCTTATGGATGGCAAGTGTGGCGTGTCCGATGAGCTCTTTCGTAAGAGTCGTGTTTTGGCTTGTTTGATTAGCCAGAACAGCGAAGCTATGCCGGGCAATATGGCTGGTTACCAACAAGCTTTGTAATACGCTTTAATCTCGAGCTGATTATGGCTGTGTATTTCATCGATTGTGGGTCTTTTCCACTTTTGGTGGTAGGCTAAGCCTATTAGAAAATATGAATGATTGAGTCGTATTGACAAATTTAGAAGTTTATATGGATTGGAATTAGGTACATTGTTATCCTCCAAACTTGAGATTTCTGTTAACAAAATCCGTTTCGATAATTATGCACTGTCTTTTCTATAAGGTGAATTATGGAGTACAGAACATAAATGAGATGCATTGGGAATTACGCTGGGGACTGCCTTAGGATCTGCCTATTTTCGGGATACCAAAGTTTTGATGCGGATTTATGGCGCAGTCCATTCATCAACGAAATAGCAGAAGACTAACTATGTAGTAGATGGCTTGTAAACCGTCGGAGACAATCTCAAGCGATTTCTTGATGGAGGACTAAAAAGCCATCCAGCCAAGTAATTGTATTAGGCGGGAACATATCAAAAGCATTTTCACGCTACGGAAAGCAGCTAAATGATCTGCAGGTAAGGATAAATATTCACAACTCGATGAGACTGCTGCAATTTGTGGAGCCGCCACGTGTTGGATGAACGGATATTAATCCTATGTCGCCAAATCCAATTGGGAAGATTAAGCCGGGTAGCATTTTTCGACCAACATGATGGTTATTAGATTAGGGTAACTTTGCTTTGATAAATTGACCAGCTTCCCATAAGTATAAGGCTGCCAAAGAGTTTATTTATACCGGCTTTATCTAATTCTGATTGCTGTTTTTATCTTCAATTAAACGCATTAGAAGCCATTTTAGTTTTGATTATGAGTTTTTGATTGATAATTAGAATTTTAAGAGGGCTATAAGGAATAAGTTCAGTATCATGCTAATTCTGAAAATTTGTAATATTCTGGATTTTAAATACAGCGAATATGTATTTATAGCCCCCATTAATCCATGTTTTATCACATAGCCAAGTGTTGGGATAAGCCAGCCATGCGCAGTTATGTATTGGCCCTAAAAGTAAAGAAACAGAAATAAAGGCGTCATTGATCTGATTTATTTTTTCATATATTAGGGCTTAGAGGATCAGAACGGGCGGGTTGTCAGGATGAGCTTTTAACAACCAAATATTTAGGGAACGAAATTATGTCGAAGGGATTAAGCGAGAAAAATGCTACAGGCCCCGCTGTAGAGATGAATGAAATTGTTAAAGTGGCATCAGTTGCCGGAATAATTTGTGGGAGTGCTTATTTTATCTTGGGCCGTACAGGTCAAATATTCGAAGGCAATGGCAGAAATAAAATTTTAGAATACTATTCAGAGAAGGAACTCTGGGCGGTTTTTTCCAAAGCCATAGAACCTGCTAAACTCGAAATAAGTATGCAGTTAACGGGTAAAATGCAAATAGCCTTCCCGTTTTTTAAAACTTTTCCTATTAAAGGCAGTGATGGCACCGCTCTGGGTGCGCTGTCGGTTTTTGATGAAAAAACAATACTGTTAACCCCAGGACAAACCGAGGCAGTAATAATTTTGTGTAGTCAACTCGCCCGTATCCTTGAAGAAGATTCTTGTTCAGATCTTGAAAATTATTCGGAGCTATTTGAGCTCTCCGAAGACCTGATCTGTATCTGCTCTACAGATGGGGTAATGGAAAGCGTCAACCCTAGCTTTCAGCGGATTCTTGGCTGGAACCATTTGCAAATCATAGGCAAATCACTTTTCGATTTTGTTGCTGAAAAGGACAAACGAAAGACCAGGGCTAAACTTGGCCGCTTGGTATCCAAGGCTGGGAGCGTCAGCTTCACCCACAGGCTGCTTACCAGGCAAAATGATTATCGTACTGTTGAATGGGTAGCGACTGTGGTGCCGACAACAGGCAAGGTTTCTGCTATAGGCCGTGACATCACCGAGGAAATTGAAAAACAGAAAAAGCTTGCTTTGAGTGAAAAAAAGTTCAAGGTTTTTTTTGAAAATTCACAGGGTCTGATGTGTATCCACGATCTGGATGGGAAGTTTATTTCTGTGAACGAATCTGGGGCACATATTCTTGGCTACACAAAAAACGAACTTGACGGGAAGGGGCTTTACGATATCGTGCCAAAGAAAAGGCATGACTATCTGGATGAATATTTAACGGCAATCGCAAAACTCGGACACGTTAAAGGCCAGATGATTACCTGTGCGAAGGATGCTACAGAAAGGATTTGGATGTTTTCAAATGTGCTTCAGAAAGATGATCAGGGCGAACAGTACGTAATCGGAAACGCTGTCGATATTACCGAGCGCCATGCACTGGAAAATGATCTTCGGCATACCAAATCCATCCTTGAACAAACCAACAAAGTGGCCAGGGTAGGGGGCTGGGAACTTGATGTCATCAAAAAGGTGATTGAATGGACACCAGTTACCAAAGAAATTCACGGGGTTGAGGAAACCTTCGTTCCAGATATTAATACGGCGATCGATTTTTATAAACCGGGAGAAAGCCGGGACAAAATTACCAGGGCCATCCACGAAATCATGCAAAATGGCACATCCTACGATCTTGAACTGGAAATTGTCAATGCCCAGGGCCGGGAGTTGTGGGTACGCGCAATCGGGAATGCAGTTTTCATAGATGGCATATGTATACGTCTGTTTGGCACCTTCCAGGATATTGATCAGTCCAAGCGCTCAGAGATTGCTCTGGGTGCCTCCAAAAAACTTTTGGATGATGTTCTAGATGCGGCTGCTGACCTTTGTATTATCGCTACAGATAACAATGGGCTGATCACTGTTTTCAACAAAGGCGCAGAGGACCTTTTGGGTTATTCAGCTCTGGATATGCTCGGGGCACCAATGCCGGATTTTTTTGATCGCGGTCTCAAAGCTGGTCTGACTGATGAAAACTCACAGCACCCATCTACTCAGGTCAAAAATCTTGGGTACTTTTTCGCCAGACGGGGCGATGCCCGTGCCTCACTGGACGAGTTGGTCTATTTCTCGGCAAATCACGAGCGTTTTGATGTCTCTCTTGAGGTATCTTCAGTCACTGATCCCAAGGGAGAAAGCGTGGGTTATCTGGGGGTTGCAAGGGACATTACTAAACAAAAACAGATGGAAGCTGAGCTGGCTACTGAACGCGCACGCCTTCTTGCTTTTATTGAACACACTCCTGCGGCAGTAGCCATGCTGGACAACGATATGCGCTATCTCGCGGTAAGCCGAAAATGGGTGGAGGACTATAATTTTAAGGACAAAGATCTTATTGGAGCTTCACATTATACTATGTTTCCTAATCTGGACCAGGAGCGTAGGCTTCGCCATAAAGAGATTTTAAAAGGCAAGGTCGATAGAAGGGAAGAGGATGTATTTATAGATTCCCTAACAGAAGAGCAGCATTTCATTACCCTGGAAATGAGGCCATGGTATAAGTCGGCGTCTGAGATCGGAGGGATGATGATTTTTACCCAGAACATATCAGGCATGATCGCCCAGCGTGAAGAACTCAGGGCGGCGAGGATACATGCGGAAGAGGCAAATCTGGCCAAGTCCGAGTTCCTTGCCAATATGAGCCACGAGATCCGAACCCCGCTGAACGGGGTGATCGGATTTACTGACCTGGTGCTAAAGACCAAACTCGATGAGACCCAGCAGCAGTATCTGCGTATCGTGAGCCAGTCAGCAGGCGCACTGCTCAATATCATAAACGACATACTTGATTTTTCAAAAATCGAGGCTGGAAAATTTGAACTGGATGTAGAAAAATGCGATCTTTTTGATATGGCCTGTCAGGCCACCGATATTACAACTTATCAGATCCAGTCTAAAAGCCTGGAAATGCTGCTGAACCTTGCCCCGGATCTGCCAAGATTTGTCTGGGCGGATGATGTACGTCTGAAACAGGTTTTAATCAATCTACTTGGCAATGCGTCCAAGTTTACCGAGCAAGGGGAGATTGAGCTGAAAGTTGAGATAATGGAAAAGGCAGGCGGAAAAGGCATGTTCCGCTTCAGTATCCGGGACACTGGAATTGGTATACAGCATGATAAACAGGATAAGATTTTTGAGGCCTTTGCACAGGAGGATTCCTCTACGACAAAAAAATATGGCGGAACAGGGCTCGGACTGACCATCTCGAATAAACTGCTTCGCATGATGGGCAGCAAACTCCAGCTCATGAGCAGCCCAGGTATCGGAAGTACTTTTTACTTTGATATTCTGCTTGATTGTGAGCAGGGGGAGGCCGTAAGTTGGGAAGAGATTGACTCGATAGACCATGTTCTAATTGTTGACGATAACGACAACAACAGACGCATCCTGGCGGATATGTTAGAATTAAAACATATCGAAACCGATCTTGCGAAAAGCGGGTTTGAGGCCCTGCAATACCTGGCTGAGGGAAGACGCTATGATGCTGTACTGATGGACTATCACATGCCCTTCATGGACGGGCTTGAAACCACTGCCAAAATCAGGCAGGCTTTTTTTTCTGACCAGGAGCAGTTGCCGATATTGTTACTCCACAGCTCGGCAGATGATAATACGCTGATCAGCGCAAGCCGTACGTTACATATCAGCCACCGGATGGTCAAGCCCATTAAGATGCCAGACCTTTATAGTGCGCTTTCAAAGCTTCATGTTGTGGATGCAGATCAAGGTTCCCAGGCTTACCACCCAGCTTCTTTAAGCAAAGTTCCAGGCCATAAAGCGGACTGCACCATACTGATAGTGGAGGATAACGAAGTTAACAGGTTCCTGACCCATACCCTAATCACTAAGATTTACCCAGGGGCGACGATTTTTGAGGCTAAAAATGGCCAGGAAGGCCTAGAGCAGTTTATGAGTGCCTCTCCGGATCTTATCTTGATGGATGTGCAAATGCCTGTCATGAACGGCTACCAGGCTTCCGCCGCAATAAGGGCCGCCGAAAGAACAGGACGAATCCCCATTATTGCGGTCACCGCGGGGAACGTTTCCGGAGAAAGAGAAAAATGCATTGAAGCGGGAATGGACGATTTTGTTACCAAACCCATACTCGAAGGCACGCTTGAAGTCGTTCTTAAGCGATGGGTTGATGGGATAGCAATACACTTAGAAAGTCCAAATGCTCATGGAGATGTGGATTCCAAGCATTTCGATCCAGGCAAACTTAAGGTATACTATGGTGAGAACATGGCTAAACTTGCGCGTATCGCATCCCTTACCATCACCCAGTTACAACAAGCTGTCGAGGATCTAAGCAGGTATATCACAAATGAAGAACTGGAAAATATTCAGTTGTTGGGCCATAAGGTTTACGGGACCTCTGTATCGGCAGGACTGATCAATCTGGCAGTGCTTTCGCGTAAAATAGAGGAAGTCGAAAGCTCGGACAAAGTATCATTGTCAGAATTACATAGGGATTTTAATGAGGAAATTCTCTTAGTAATCGACATATTGACAACCAGATATCTTAACGAGCCAGTAGAATAATATTTATTCCCTCAAATCTCCTGTAGTAATAACCTTCAGGAGATTTAAAATTCGTTGCCTGGTCTGGTCGATGATAATTCTAATCACCATACATTCCTCCGCTTTCGCCCCTTGATCGTCCAGTGAGTGAAATATTTAGGGGTTTAACAATTCTCTTCTGATACTTCCCTTCAATCTTTCTATATATCCAACGCTGGATGAAAACGGTTTGATGTTGGCTTTCCTGGCTCGATAACAATTAGTCTAACATTGTCTTCCCTTGCCTATTCATCCAACTTATTCGAGATAAACACCGTTCCATTATCCATTCTTATTTTTTGGAAGCCCTCTACATTGTTTCAACTAGATACAGGCTCTTGTAACTCGCAATGCTGGTAGTGAATAATCTCATCTCCATAACAAGCATCTCTCTGATGTAATCATCAGCGATGTTCAACAACCTCAAATTTCCTTACATTCCAAAGCTCATCTCCCGTAAAATCCATAAACTAGACCTTATCTACCTTTGAAATACATTCGTTAACCAGATTTTGTGACTCATATCGTTTATTGAAGATAAAATAATGCTTGCTATGCTACGCTATTACATTTGGGGATAAGGGCTATAATGTATGCTACTAGGAGCATTAATTGTAGTTTACAAGCACGAACGCGCCTACTTTTTAAGTCTATACAAATACCAGTCTACCCACTGGAAATTAAAACCGCAACTATCGCATTAGCCAAACTTTGATGGTTCATTGGTTATGGCTAAGCATTACATTTAGCAAAGGTGGTTCGTCCACTCTTCTACGTGCTCAGCTACCTTGCAATTTTTCTTAGTAGCACGTGGATGTCGAAGGGCTTGCTAATATTCTTCAGCTGTACATCTAGGGGTCATCTGCGGCAGATCTGTATGTGCACTCATCATTAGGATAGGAGTATTTTTGTTGCCTCATCTGATTCTAAAAGTTTATTAGACTTCCAGACCGTTCCCATCATGAAGAATCACATTTAGGATAAATAAATCTGGGTTCGAATCCTTTTTGGAGAAGAAGTCATGTACTTTGCTGTAGGATTCAACCTGATACTGCTCTTCTAGAAGCAGTATCTCAATGATGTTGATGATGCTGGGATCATCCTCCAGGACGCAAAAGGTTTTTTCCTTAATCAAAATAAAATTTTCATCTGGATTAAATCAGTTGGAGATATTACCGTTTTTAATCCTCCAGATCCCTAGCTCCGCCCGCCTCATATCTGTCCGCTCCATGCTCATCCTCATGGACAATGAGTGAATTCGGCGCAGCGGAGGACGGGTTACTTCCCGTTCCTGATGTCTTTGGAATGGAGACTATTTCATTATTATTCTCTGTAGAGGGCTGGGGATCTTGCTTATTTCCTAAAGCGGCCTGAGCCATTTTCTCTTGGTCCGTTAAGCCTTGTGATTGTTCATTTTTAGTTTCTATGTTAGCCATAACTTCTTGTGTTTGTCTTAGTCAACAATATGAACAATTTAAAGTTTGAGATATATGGAATATTGATGGTAATCATATTGAATTCATAAGAAATTAAGCTATTCTATATTTATCGATACTCTTAAGCTCAAGTGTCGCGTGATCATTATATTATCGAATCAGAAAATACTGGTAAGTGTTTTTTGCTTTCCTTTTGCATGTATACATCGTCTACTAAACTAAAAATTTATTTTTTTGAAAGCGCTTTGAAATACAAAGTAAATATTTATATCTTTGATCTATAAATAAAAACAATATGACAGGTTCAGAAAATTTAACCAAAAAACCAATGTTCACATCGCTTCTTCCAAGAAGGGTATTGATAGGTGCTTTTATTGCTTCTGCTATGGTTGGCATCTTTGTCCTCGGTGCTGGTCCTGGCAAGCCCGAATGGGGCGCTTACTGGCGGTTGAAACCCTTACTGCTAACTCCTTGCCTTGGCGCGGTTGTCGGACTCTGCTACGATGTGACCCAGCCCTTACGCAATATTAATGGGTGGCCTGGCCGCATTTTTTTGGTAATGAGCATTCTAGGGGGGGTAATCGGTTTATGGATGAGCATGATTATTGGCCTCGCTGGTACGATGTGGGATTAAGGTCCTTTTTACAAAATATTTGCTTCTTGTTTCACAGTGACTCGCCCCCAAAGTTATTTGTCGTTTTCGAGTTATATACTAGAATTAGTTTTTACTATTGTTTGCTTACCTTGTGACAAATCTCAGGGCAGATAAGAGAAACCTAAACTCTACACCAAAAGTAAAATTGGTTGGTAAATCATTTTGGATTTGTGGTTTATTTCGCCAGACCAAGCAGGGGAAACGTAAAGATAGTATACATTTGTCAACAACAGGATTTCGGGATAACAGAAGATGAGAACGGATAGTAAATTTCGTTCGCTTGCCCGCAAATTGGATCAGCGCCTGCTCTGCTGGAAGAGGTGGTGTTCAGAGTTGTAGTATCAGGCAATGGTCTGGTGGCAAATTTTCTAGTGAACGCAAAAGAGAAACGCCGTCCAATCTTTGAGAGATACGCGAGAAAGTACTCAACCCTAGAAAGCCAATGGTTTAAGCTTAGGTGTTAGCTTTAATCCAATGGTTGGCAGCTCTTGCAGTCAAATGCTTTGCGAATTCAAGCTCATGTTGCAGTTATCCACATCTTTTGTCGTTGTGTATTCCATCATCAAATGGCAATATCTTACGGCTATTAGTCAACTTGATGTTTTTCAATTCTGGAAGATGCGCACATGAACTGACCAGGATTCACTTTGGGTATTTTATATTCGGTACGCCTGAAAGAGAAATATACAGCCGTTACTGGTTAATGAAGGTTAACATTCTTATACTGCCAAAGTACATTGATAATTTTCCAGCTACCATTGATTTTAATAATGTGCATATAGTCAATCCATTCATCCGCGATTAACTTGACCGATGCTGTACGTTCTGAAACATCAAGTAGTAAGAGTTCTTTTTTTGGTGATAAGGGAAATTTGACGCCACCTTTATTGTAGCTTTCCGCAAGTAGAACCATGGACTCGCTCGTTGTTTCGCGGATATAGTCCTTACCCGTAGCTTTGTCTTTCCAAAAGGTACGTTTGACCATTCTTGGATGCAATGCCCTATCCATTTGCTTAGCATTGGGTTTGTGCTGTGATTCTATATAATCGAGGGCGGCCCGCCTGATTTCGGTACTATCCCTTTTTGTCTGCCCGGTAACAGTCTGTGCGGCAAGCATCAAAAACAGGCATAAAAACGTGTATTTTGTATTCATCATTTCTTACTTTATATATTCGTTGATTTTTATCCGTCTGTTGTTATTGTTTGCTTCTTCTATTGCCTGAAGAATAGTTCCGATCTGACCTTTACCAATCGTTCTTGTTCCAAAAAACACGTGTTCAATTGTTTTGGTATTGTTAATATCCTCTAAAGGGTTTTTAGTAAGCAATACCAAATCTGATGCATAGCCTATCTTAATCTTGCCTGTATTGGTTTTCATCCAGATGCTAGGAGCCACGGTTGCCGAATACAGTGCCTGGGCACTGGTCATCCCGGATTTGGTTAGTGACGACAGTTCCTGATGAAGTGAAAATCCTGGTACCGAGGTCGCTACGTTGGCATCTGTTCCTGCCATAACCATAACCTGATGGTCGACGAGGACTTTGGTCAGCATCCGGACCGCTTTCACGTAAGTTTCCCAAAAAACGATGGATAACTTTCTGGCTTCTGGCTTATCCGCTCCGTCGTATTCATAACCGTTTTTGCCAGGCAGCCAGCCCAGCTTGTAAAGTGGCGTTCCCTCAATGATTTTGGGGTTTACGTATCTTAATTCGATATCTTTTAGTTTATTGCTCAGATGAAATCTCTGTTCCAGGAAACTTTCGGACAGCCAAACGGTCGAGGTCACACCAATGCCGGCACGTTTTAGGTTTTCAGCGATCTGAGCGGAATTTTCGCGCAGGAAATTCAGATATTCAACGGGGTTTTTTGAAACTGATTTCCCAAAATCCTCCATATTCTTTTGGGTCAGTTCCTCTATATGGGCGACCTCTTTTTGTCCCGATTGATAAAAGGTTTGCAGGTTGACAGCAGGGATATGTCCGATTACCATTATGTTATTTGCTTTTGCAACCTCAACTGTAGTGCTAAACATTTCCGCAGAAACAAAACCATACATTTTGACAGCGTCGTATCCAAGTGCCTTTATTTTTTCTATTTCTTTTTTGGCCTGCTCTTTACTCGAGTAATTTACCGACTGTCTTGTCCAGCTATAAAAATAGCCCTTAAAGCCGCTTTCGCTATAAATAGGTGGGGATGCAATGAACATTTTTGGACCAAGACCTGTGTTTTTAATTGATTTTCTCCATTCCAGTGTAATAGGCCTTCCGGCCATTTCTCTGATAGAAGTTACACCGTTAACCAGATATAAAAATAAATCATTCTTGCTTTCTTTTAAGTGAACGTGGGAGTCGGTAAGGCCGGGAATTAAGAATTTGTCTTTTCCGTCCACAACCGTTGTGCCGTTTGTTGTGAGCTTGCTTTTGCTCAAGCTAATTATCTTGCCATCTTTGATAACGACATCCTGATTTTTGATGAAATGGGTGCAGTCTTCAGAAAGTACATTTGTGTTTGATATTCGCGTTACCTGAGTTTCGTTGATAATCCCGGCAATCCCGATAGCTTTGGTACTGCTGCCCAGAACCTTGTTTATTTCATGGTCGGCCCATACCAGAAAGCAGACGGTAGTGCCTGTTAGAATAATAACAGCATATAGGGTTCCCTTGATCCATCGGTTTTTCATAACTTCTTTAGTTAACTTATGGGCCAAAAGTAAGGTTCTTTCTATCTCAAAATCGAGCTATGTGAGCGATTAGGTACGAAATGCATGAATTTAGGTACGAATTTACAAGGACAGTACATGTTCCCTGTAATTTTTGGAAACAGGCAGGTCAATCTGAGTGAGAGAAATGGTATCATTGTTTTTCCAGGCCCTGAAATGCACAGGATTTATCAAATGGGAGCGGTGCACCTGAACCAGGAAATCAAAATCTTTCTGGACTTTTTTAAGCGAACTGCGAATTAATTTTGTTTTCAGCTGGTCGTTGTCTGTAAAAAAGATTTCGACATAGTTTTGTGAGTTGGTAACACAGACTAGGTCACTTCTTTTTATTTTTAGGATGTCCAGTTTGTTTTCTCCCCTAAAAGTTATATACTCTTCTTTTGGGGGAATGAACTTAACTGCATAAATCCTTGCCAGAAATATCAATGGTGTCGAAATCAACGCTAGCTTGATAATTATTTCCTGTGAGAATCTCAGAAAGCCATATCCACCATTTAAGATCGTACTATAATATAAATAGGTCGTGAATAAAAAAAGAAGATGGAAAATTGTTAGCGTCAACAGCTCCAGACCAATGCTCCACTTGCCTAAGCGCTGATGTAAATTTCTTTGCAGGGTAGAGACAAGTGAATAGCATATAAATTCGAGGAATGCAAACCCAATACTGATATAAACCCAGATCTTAAAGCTTATCGTTCCGTCGTCAAAAGGCCTGATAAAAAAAGCAAAGATAAAAGTCCAGATGCTTATGAAAATTCCAATCAGTAGTTGGTGTTTAATAGAAGTGTTTAACTGCATTTGTTTAAATGAATATCCTAAATATCATTATTACTTTCAGATTTCCCTAAAAGTAATTTCTATTCGGAGATGTATGTTGGTCTAAATAATCACCTGTTAGCTGGTTAACGCCGGCTCGGTTAATTGGTTCATATACATTCGCTGAACATCATTGTGGTTGGTAAAAATAACCCTGATCACTGCTACCCAAGGTTTTTTTATAGACCCTAAATTACATTCATCTCGGCCGTTCAGACTGGGCATTACAAGCTATTTTGGCCCTGTGTTTAAAATCAAAATGCTGGAGAGAACATGGATTTCCCAATAAATTACTATTTTCGTTTGGACAATAACAGCCTGCCAGGCAATGGCGACGCCTCAAATCATGGTTAAATACCTCACGTATAGTTTTTCTATCGCCGTTATTTCCTGGATAATCGGCCTGACCACTACCGCTTTACTTTCAAAAACCAGTTTTTATAATCAAAAACTAGCGGGACTAAACTTCGTTGCCAGCGAGCGGGTAAATGGAATTCTTGACCTTAAACTATTTAAATGGATAATTCTTCACAGTTTTTTTAAGTATTTCAATCCTAAGCTGTCCATAAAAAAGAGAATATTGTTGAGTGAGCTGGGTGCATATAGATCGGAAATGACCAAGGCTGAGGTGGGCCATCTCATCGCCTTTTTGTTCATGGCGATTTTCATAGTCATAAAAATAGTTAATGGCCGTTATATTTTCGCTCTCGCGATGCTTATGGTAAACATTATAATGAACCTATATCCAAGTTTGTTGCAACAGCAAAACAAAAGAAGAATCGACAGGTATTTTCTAATTATGAGCAAGCGGTCTATTGGGAAATATCAGCTTTGATCGCTGTTTTCTACGCCCGATAATAAGCCTGACGGCTTTCACCAAATAGTGCACAAAATTCAACCATACGCTTATCTGGTAGTTTTTGCTGCATCCTTAAGACCGTTTGGTACAACGCTTTTTATAATATTGATCTTAAGTTCGCTTCCCGCAGCCTCAATCATAGTCTCCAATCCAACATTTCTCAACTGAGCATCAGCCAAAGGTTTTGTTAGCTCATCGATTTTTTTCTTAAGAAGTTTTGTCTACTTTATTTCGTCCATTGCTGAAAGTACATCAGATGCTTTCTAATGTGCTAAGATAGCTCAATTATGCTTCTCAAGCCAATTTCCTTTAGTACCTGGGGCAAACCGTATTTACGGCCAGCAGCCCGCTTACTAAGCATACCAGAATTAACTTCGCATACGATTTTCTCTTTAACATCCTCAGCTAATCGCCACCAAGGTTGCCTGGTTGCAATTTTTGTCTTGTCTTTACTTTTTATTGCCATTTGCTATTTTTAATGACAAGCTTTAGGACGAGCAGACATTGAAAACCCAATGGTTTTTGTTACCAATTTCCTCTTTTTCAATTGTCTTTTATAACTCAAGACCAGACAAACATTGTTGTATGTATAAATTTACGATCAAAACTTCCTTGTTGCAATAACCTTAAACGATTCAATACAAGATGGTTAAGCCAATTAGTTTGACTCCGTTATGCCGATTTATAGTTTATTTGCTAGTCAGATGACGAATAAGCTTTCGTTAGGCAATACATTTTCGGAGACCTTGGGTTTTCCGTATAGGTTATCTGATAGTGAATAAATAAGGAGGGGATAGATTATAGACGGTATCGCAAAGCAATATTCCTGCCAATTGCACTAAGTAAACCCGTAGGATGATCTCCTATGGTGTCTTCCAAAGCTGTCCATTCATTTGAAGAATTGCGTACCAAAGTGAATTCATTCCCTCGCAAATTGATTTCAATCGATTCGGTGTATTTATCAATGTCTTTGGTTATCACCTTATAGGTATAATCGTTTTGCTCAAAAGTGATTCTTAATGGTAAGCTCATGGAATACAAATATAAACAAATTCGGGAACCATGCATGAAAAATGGGGTTCATACAGGTGATTTTTGCAACATACCTCAAAATGATGAATGAGCAAAGTAATGTAATAAACATTAAGTCTACATTTTAAATAGTCAGGAATTTTTTCCGCTTCCCTATTGGATAAGTCCAGCTTTTAGTGCTATAACTGGCACATATAAGTAGTAAATGCTCAAGAGACGATGAGATTTTCTTTGCAACATTCATAGTAAAGGTATTAATAGGTCACAATAGGCAATCCCTTCGCATTTAAGCTGACGTTGTATTGTGCTCCCAATCGACTCGCTTTCGGCGAAGACCTAACCGCCTTCATCATAGATCGAAATCTTTCCAAATTACATTTCAAAGTCTTTCTTCCTAGCCTATAGTTACCGCATTAAGAACGGAATGCACTGTGGCACCTGGTTTCTTCCACTACTACGTTTCAAACGCCTTTTAATGGGTTCACGGTCCGTCGGATCACCATAACGCTTTTTGCGTTGCCTGAATGAACACAGCATTCTGAACGTTTTATTTTTGGTAAGTAATAAAGGAATTTCAAAAACACCAGAATTTGCTAAGCGGGAAAGTAAACGAAATGACGTTATGAAATTTCATTTGCCGACCAGTTTCGCCCGAAAGAGGAACGCTACTCGCCTTAAAATATTCAAACATGCCCCCACCACCTTTTAAAAGAATAATAAACAAGTTCACCGAATTTTTTGATAAAACAAGAATTCCGTAATAGAGCTGATAATGAGATATGGATTGATGTTTCTAAATCATACGAATATTATGGTTTTCCAGTTACCCTCTTGCGATGAATTTGCCCCCAGTCGTACATCATAGCGATCAATGCATTTAGAGACTCACTGTATTCGGTAAGTTGATATTCAACTGTGATTGGCCTGGTGTCGAGAACAGTTCTTTTGACAAGCCCATTTATTTCCAATTCTTTCAATTCTTTGGATAAAATACGAGGCGATATGTCTGCTTCTCTTACAAGTTCGCGGAATTTAAATGTTCCACCCCGCAAAATCGAGATCAACACTAGTTTCCATTTACCACCCAAAATATCTAACGTATCCTTGAGTGTTAGCCAGGCTTTCCTGCATTCTTCTTCGGAGGCAGTCTTTAAACAACGATCTGTATTGGTCATTATATCATTTTAGATGGTATCCATTTTGTAACCCATAGCAAAGGTATACGAACAGGTTAATATTTTTGTCGCATCAATTACATTATTAATTAATTAATTCAAGAATAATTATGGATACCAAAACGAACATAGAGCTGGCAGAGCGTTTATTTCATTCACACCTATCTAAATTTACCAGTCCAGAGATGACCAACGACGCATATGCTGAATTATTTACCGAAGACGCAGTTCAGGAATTTCCCTATGCACCAGCTCCTTATGCAAAAGAAGTGATTGGTCGCGATGCCATTGCAGATTATATCTCAAATGTAGTTAACTGCGCAAAAAACTGGAACTTTAGAGATTTTCAATTTTATGGTACAACTGATCCAAACACAATCTTTGTGGAATTTGCAGGAAGTGCTGATGTGATCGCTACTGGAAAACCATACCATCAGCTCTACATTGGCCGAGTTACCATTAAAAATGGAAAAATATCGGCATACCGTGAGTTTTGGAACCCAGTATGGATAATGGATGCCTTTATGTAACCATCTGTATTGGCTTAAGTGGACAAATTATTTGTTTGATCCCTTCCCGTCAATTTCATATTATGTAGGCAAGCAATATTCTGCAAAAGTTTATTTCTAGTGAGAAAGGGTCCATCTACTTTGGTTTATCCAGTCGGGCCCTTTCTTCCTTCGCTTTCCATGCTTATTATGCTGACAACCCAGGCGACGGGGACGCAAGCCTCAATAATTGTGATAATGCCATTTATGAGGCGATGAAGGATATTGCATGGTTTTCAAGCTATGGTTTCCCGGTCCATGAATCTAACCATCAGGTAGTGATGATGACGGTGACCGAAATCTTTGGATATAGTGCTCCACGGTGAAGACGGACGCGATCTGTGCAGGCTGGTTGAATCACATCCCGAATTTAAGTCCGACCCGTGCTTTTGGTCTCAATAAGCAATAAGCAACATCTAGTGACGGACTGGCTCGCCGACGGTTGTAAAAAAACCTTTTACTATTGATGAGCTTGCGCGAACAGTGAGCTATTGTATAAGGCCTAATTGAGTCTCGCGAGAAGAGTTTGCCTGGTCACTTCTCAGCTAGAAGTCCGAATTAATTTCGATAGCATGTAAAAATAAAAGGTTGAGCCTTTTTCTGGTTCGCTCTCGACCTCGATCTTGCTTCCGTGGTGTTTGAGAATCTCAGCTACAAAATATAGTCCAATGCCAAAGCCGCCCTGGTTTTTGTACCTGCTGTTTTGGACCCTGTAGAACGGATCAAACAATTTTTTTTGATCTGCACTGCTGATTCCCATCCCCTGATCGCTAACAAAAATCTTTACCTGGTCTGTTATAATTTTACAGCCTATGGTAATTGTGCCACCATTGGGAGAATATTTAATTGCATTGCTCAGCAGATTCGAGATAACCTGTTCAATTTTGTCCCTGTCGGCATACAGCGGGATTCCGTCAGCACATTGAATATGAATAGCATGTTTTGAATTCAATAAGTGCGCTTCCCGAACAATTTCCAAAATCACGGGCAGTAAATCAAAGTTTTCCCTGCGGAGCTGGATCTTCCCGCTCTCAATTTTCGAGAGATTCAGAAAGTCGTCAGCCATCGTGACCATTTTTTTTGCCTGCGCTTCAATTTTAGACAGCATTCCTAGGCTGGAATCATCTGGGCCCTTTATGGACTTTCTTTTTAAAAGCTGGACATAAGCATTAATAGAGGTCAGAGGGGTCTTTAGCTCATGGCTCACCATCGATACAAAGTCACTTTTTCTTTTCTCTTCTTCCCTTTTTTCGGTAACATCCCGGGTAAAGCAGCGTGTATGTATGAATTTCCCATCCTTTCTCAGTACATTTGAATTGATAAGTACATGCTTGATCGATCCGTCCTTGCATTTAAGCCTGGCAGAATAATCATAAAGGGTTTCGTTATTAATCAGGCGATTGAGGATATCTGTTATTATTTCCGCGTCCGCATGAAAATCACTTATCGGAAAGCCTATATATTCTTCTTTGTTATAGCCAAGAGCATCGAGCTCGGCCTGGTTGGCCCAGATGATCACGCCGTTCCCATCAACCCAGTGAAGTGGAATGGAAGCGTTTTCGAAAAAATCCGTGAGTTCATCGACCCTGTTTCTGAGTTCCTCGTTTTCCCTCTGATAAACCAAAAGCTTTTCCTGAAGTTCAATTGTATTTTCCATGCCGATAGCACTGTAATATTAAGCTTTTAAAGCTTTGTGAAGATAACTATTTAAATTTACTTATTCCTTTGATACTACAGCGGTCGACAATCTTGCTACTAGTAGACCATACGTTTTTGTAAATTCAACTTAATGAGAATTTTAAACCGTCAGCACTCTGTTTTCCTAGCCCCGTTATTGGAAGAAACGTAATATTCTGGAAAAGACAAGGCAGCGGATCACAGATGTCAAGCAATTGATCCAGCTCTTCGCATATGGCAGAGCATGTTCAAATATCGAAAAATATGCAAGCGTGTTTCTTGAGATAGTCTGAAAGAATAGAACCAATCGGGTCAGTTAAGATCATACCACTTTGGCAGTTCGATATACTCTTCGCTCCATTAAATATTTCCTTTCCCATTTAATATTCCGGTAGAAAGATATTCGATCTCGGGCATTTTCTCCGCAACGTGTTTCTTAAAGTCAAATGCGTCAATGCTTAGATAATGGTGGAGACGCTCCCTGTCAGCTCCGTCTTTTGATAGCATAATTAAAACTTGTTCTCCCCTTTGTGAGGTAATAACAAGGCTTCCGAAGATTTTCATTTTGAAATAATTAACGTGTTTCCTTTTTTTCTAAGCCTTCTAACTTAGGTTGTCTACCAGGAGAGCGTCAGGTGCTGAAGACATTACCCAACGGTCGCACGGACTGCTTGCTGCGCAGATCTGTGCGATGTGGAACCCTTCTGAAAGGCCAGAGCGCTGGGTGGATACCCTGATCGCGACGGCTGAACATGGTGATGTGTTCAATGAACTGGAAACCGGACCGCTGGTCAATTCAACTGGAGGACCAGTCGATTTCAAGATGAATGTCTTCAATCAAAGCCTTTCCCAGCAGCTCATCGGCCGTGCTGAGATGAAGGGCAGCTTCATTGCGCTCCTGATCTTCCGGCACATCGTCTTTACCCATGGAGGAGAACCCCGTGCAAAACCATTTCTTGCCAAGCTCAAAAAAAAGGAAAGTGCCTGGCTAAAAATAACAGGAGTTTCCAAAAAGGAAGTCGATTCCGCCTATGAGCTACTGGAGTTCTGCGATGCGCTATCCCTTTTGATCTGCCAGGACCGCGTTCCCCCGCAGGGAAGAAAGGTAGAGATCAGCACCGGGCCAACCGGAAAAGTGTACGGGCTCTATTGCAGCGAAGGATGTCTAACAATATCCCCCTGGCCGTTCGAGAACGATACTTTTAAGGTTACCTATGAGTTGCGGCAACTGCGCTGGCTAACCTATAAGAACGATGCAGACCTCCGGAATGCGATGAAAAAAGTGGAACCACTTCAGATAATGCTTAAATTCAAGAAACAATAGTTCGCTTTATGCTAAACTTTTCTGTTTGGGTAACTGTTTAAGGTAAAACTAACTGAATGAGAAACTATTTTATATGTGCAATTTTCTGTTTATTCGGCCTTAATGCACTTGGTCAAAACAAATATTCCTACTCCGTTTTCAAGCCTGTACCACGGGACAGCTTGCGGGAAATGGAAACCGACCGGCCAGATGTAAGTGAAAGTCCCAAGACCGTAGATGCAGGTCATTTTCAGATTGAGACTGATCTGTTCCGTTTTCAACGGCAAAAAAAGGAACAGGGGAGAACAGATGAGTATCTTTTTAATCAGATGAATATCAAGCTGGGACTGACCAGATCAACAGCCGTCCAGTTGAATTTTGGAAGCTATGCGGTTAACAAAGATTTTGACAATGAGGGCCAGGTGCAAAGAAGCAGTGGATTTGGCGATATTACCCTTCGGGTGAAACAAAACCTGCTGGGAAACGATAGGGGAAAGTTTGCTATCGCCGTGCTGCCTTACCTCAAGTTTCCGACTTCCAGGGCAGAGGTACAAAAGGAATATGAGGGCGGAATCATCATTCCTATGAGCATTAAAGTCGGCGATGAATGGAAGCTGGGCATGCAGGTAGAGGCGGATCGGCTGAAGGATGAAGAAGGTAGGGGGCACCACAACGAGCTCCTGCAGACATTAACCCTTTCCCATTCCCTTAACAAGAAAGTGGAGGCTATCGTCGAAACCTATTACACTTATGAAATCAAGGCAGCGCAGTTCGAAAATTTTTTGAATGCTTCCCTGCAGGTTGAACTGGCCAGGGATATACTTTTAGATGGCGGACTGAACTATGGCCTCCAGCATGAGGCGCGGAAAAGTTACTTCGTCGGGCTGTCCATCCGGCTTTAACCTTACAAAACCAGGAATGATCATGGAAAATAAAAATAAAAACAAAAATCAATTTGCGGGGGATTCTACACCTGAAATCGATGAGGCTGCAAGACGGCTCAACGAACAAATTCTTTGGGAAAACACAGTGAACGGATCCTATAAGGAAGAAGAGGATGCAAACCAGGATGGACCCTCTGGTGGTCAATAGGTAAGATGTTCTGTTAAACTGTCGGGCCTGCGGTTTTTTCATTTGACTGCAGGCCTTGCTCTGAAAATAATGGAGTGATTATTTACGCTTTATCATTTTGCAATTTTATCTCCAGAGATATTGACTCTCCCAAGTGCTTCCCTTGGAGGACCTGTGATCACGCATCCATCTGTAGCAAACCGCCCGCCATGGCATGGGCAGTCCCAGCTCTTCTCGCTTGGGTTCCAGTTGACGATACAGCCGGCATGGGTGCATACGGGATCAAGTGCGGTAACCTTTCCATTGCTATCCTTATAAAGCGCCAGCTTCTTGCCGTCAAATGAGGCAATTTTTCCCTCGCCATTCGCTAAACCGTTGAGCGTATCCAGTACCGCCCCGCCAAATCTGTCGGCTATGAAATGATAAGCGACATCCGCATTTTCTTTCACAAATTCGCTGAAGCCTGAGACAGGCTTTATTCTTGAGGGCGAAAGGACTTTCGCTAGTGCATGTTCCTTTTTTAAAATCAGGCTAGTGATAATTTCTCCCGACAAGCTTCCGAAGATCATGCCATTTCCATTGAAACCAGTTGCGACGTAGGTGCAATCATCCATTCCAGGCATTTGGCCAATATAGGGAAGACCGTCTACCGGAACGTAGTATTGAGAGGACCAGCGGAATTTTATTTCAGTGATCTCAAAAATTTCCCTCGCATATTTTTCCAGATCTGTAAAGGCTTGCTCCGGATCATCGTGGCCCGTCTTGTGGTCAGCGCCGCCTACCAGTAAATAGTTTTTCCCGTCTAGCTCATGGCTCCTGAAATAGTGGTAAGGTTCCTGCATGTCATAGGAGAGGCATTTTGGATAATTTCCGTCTTTAAGTTCAGCTGCAATCACATAACTTCGGTATGGTGCATTGCGAAGGGACAGGATGTTTACTCCTGGTGGAATGTGCGTAGCCCAAACCAGGTGCTTTGCCTTGATTTCTCCATTATCGTAAATGGCATGGTGGATTCCGTCTCTGAATTCAGTAGCAGTTACCATGATCCCTTCGGAGATCTTTCCGCCAAGTTTTGTAAATCCATCAGCAAGACCGGCAATGTATTTTAGTGGATGAAACTGCGCCTGTTCCTTAAACCGAAGGGAATGCTGGAAATCAATGGGAAGACCGTTTTCATTAGATTCAGAAACAGCGGTTCCCGCCGCCTGAGCAGAAGTGAGTATTTCACGGAGTTGCCGGGTTTCCTCCTCATTCTGTGAAAAAAGGTACCCGTCCTTAAATTCAAAATCCGCATCTATTTGAAGTTCATCTATGTTGGCCTTGATCTTTTCTATCATCCTCTTGGTAGCATCAGCCAGCTTCCTGGAAACATCCTTTCCAAAGTCACTGTCGATTTCCGGATAGGTGGCATCCAGAAAGGTATTCAGGTGGGCGCTTGTTCCCCCTGTAGTTCCAAAGCCCAGATTGTGGGACTCGGCCAGCATGCATTTTTTTCCTTCGCGTTGAAGGTCTAGCGCCGTAGTCAGCCCGGTAATGCCGCCGCCTATAATCAGCACGTCGTAGATCTCATTGGCATCGTTTATTCCATTTGCCAAAGCTTTTTTGCTTGCCTGCCATAGGCTTATATTTTTCCCGTCGCGGGGATTTATCGTATTATTTTCCATTTGTTCCAATAAAAAAAGTCTATCAGAAGTCTTAAGCGATTCCTTGACTTGCTGATAAGTGTTGATTTAAAAGTTCAAGCGCTTTGTCATTTCCCTGCATCGCTGCAAGGTCGGCCGCGCTCTGTCCACGCATATCGGTGATGCTGGGATCTGCCCCGCTTCGAAGCAGCAACTCAAATACTTCATTGCGTCCAAACATCGCAGCAAACATCAGGGCCGTTCCTCCGTTTCCATGCTGAAGGTCCAGGTTGGCGTGGCGGGAAATCAATAGTTCTACGATCGGAAGATAGCCCTTGAAGCTTGCGCCCATCAATGCTGTGTTTCCGCCGCTATCCCCTTCATCGATATTTGCTCCGCTGTCAAGTAAAAGCCTGGCCGTTTCTAACCTGTTGTTATAACAGGCGATGATGAGCGGGGTGTAACCTTTTTCGTCCCGAAAGTTTATGTCGGCTCCTCTTTTGATGAGCTCCCTGATTACTTCGTTTTCGCCCTGCCTGGCAGCAGGGATAATGAGCTGGTCAATATTTTCCATAAGTTTTTGTACTGTGGGCCTGGAGTATAGTCCTGGATGACATGATGTTTTTTTATAAATGCCGGAATTGAAAAAGGCTCCCTTAAGGAGCCCATTGATCTTATTCTGAAACGGCCTGTGCATTAACTGCTCCGACCGCAATTTCGGTCAGGGCCACATCAGTTGCCTTTTCGTTTTCAAGCGTCTGGCTAAGCAGGTCGGCGATGTCATCGCGGCCCATGTTCTGCGCAAGTACCCTCAAAGTACCATAGGTTGCGATCTCATAATGCTCGACCTTTTGCGCGGCAAGGATAAGTCCAGCATCACGGATCATCGTGCCTTTATCGGTATCAGAAATAATTCCGTCTGCCTCTTCGAGCAGTCCCGCCATTGCATCGCATTTTTTGGCGGTGGCTTTCTCTTCTAAAAGTTCGAATACCTGCTCAAGGGTGGTAATGTGCTGCTCGGTCTCTGCTGTGTGTTTGTCAAATGCCGCGGCGAGTTCGGGGCTGGTAGAAGCTTTTTTCATCTTAGGAAGTGCCTTTGCCAGATGTTTCTCGGCCCAGTAAATATCCTTAAGCTCATCTACAAAGAATTCATGGAATTCTGTATCCTCAATCTTGCCCGCTTTTGAAGCTGTTTTTTTTGCCGCTGGTTTCGCGGCTGTTTTTGTAGTTGCCATATTGTTTAATTTTCTAAAGGTTTTACCCCCAATAACCCTTTAACCTGCGGTTTGGTTTTTGAATTTTAAATTTCTTGGGTATTTTAAAAGATTGGCGATTGAGGAGGTATACCATTTTACTTGCCCGTTTCCAGATCCGGTGCATCAACGGGCTTGGATTCCGGGGATCCTTTCTGCCTTAGGAATATGGTGAGGACGACAATCGAGGCTACCGAGAGAAACTCGCTCTGCCAGTTCTGAAAGGTTTCAAACCAGAAGTTTGCCTCACCTAAATATTGAAAGATGTTTTCTACAGGTTTCCCCTTTAGTGCAAGCTCTACGTTGTTGTCCTGCCAGCTTCCGTAAAAATGCAGTCCCCAGCTCACCAGGAACAGGATGCCAAATGCAATTGAAAGTGAATGGCTATAAAGTTTTAATACCAACCCACCTTTTCTCACCGGCCATGGGGCTTGGGCGGAAGGTCTTGGCTCGCGGTCCACCTCTTCAGGCTCATCTAGTTTTTTGGACTCTGCAGAGCCGATCTGGCGTAGCTAAATGGTTAGTAGCACATATAGGACCATCTGAAGGAATTCGCTTTCGAAATTCTCAAAGGTAGCTGATATGAAATGCCCGCTGCACAGGTAAGTGCCCAGGCCAATGGCTTTGGCGCCCAGATCCTGTAGCTCGGAATTGTGTTCTTTCCAACCAGTGATTGCCTGCGCGAATAGAGTTATAAGAAAGATGCTTATGAAAAACCCAGATAGCCCGTTTCGGTATAGCCATGTTTTTTTTGGATATTTTTTGTTTGTTGCCATTATGGTTGTTCGTCAAGGTTTAGGTGTTGTTTCAACAGAACGGCTGTCCGTTCTATGGTTTGGGAAACAATTTTCTGCCGGTCACCAGAAAAATTCATCCGTTCAGAAAACAGGTGCATGCCACCTTTGAGGGCGTAGACGAACATGGTTCCCACTGGCTTTTCTTTGGTTTCGCTGCCCCCAGGGCAGGTCAGCCCGGTTATGCCGATATGGATATCAGCCGGGATATGATGGATAAGTCCCTCGGTAATTTCCCTTGTTACTTCCATAGATTCATGCGTATATTTTTCTATAAGTTCGTGGTCCACCTTTAAAAGACTTTCTTTAATACAAGCATCGTAGCAGGCTATACCCCCTTTAAGAAAATCTCCGGCATCATCAATAAGGGAAAATTCTGCGCTCAGGCGACCAGCCGTAGCGCTTTCGGCAAAGGCCAGGGTCATCCCGCTTTCAATAAGTAGATGGCCTACCTCTTTTAATGTATCGCTAACCATAACTGCAGTTTTTATTATAAATAGATTGCTCTATAAACATCAATTTCCGTGTTCTGGTTTTGCCAGGCTTTTGATATTGGTCTTGCCTTCAGCTGGAATCTTTTCAGCTCAAAACTCCGATTCAAAATTTCCAGAATCTTAAAACCATTCCCGCCCATACAGGGTTACGTATTAACCAAATAAAAAACAAGTTATTGACCTATTACTTAATATCATGGAAACTAGTTCAAAAACCCAGAAGCTCAAAACTGGCTTATCCAAACCGACTGAATTGCCTGAGGACACAGATTATCGGGGCATCGCTGGAAGCGACAGCCTAAACGCAACATCACCTGAAGATCATAGTGATTCCACCGACGATGGAGCTACATCCGATGAAACAGGTGAAAATAATCCCCTTGTCCGCGGCATCTAAAATTATTCAACCTTAACAGAACAAATATGAAAAAACAAGACAGCGGTAGCTCACCAAAACTTAGCACCAAACCTTCTGAGGAAAAATCAACGCCATTAAAAGAACTTTTTACAGATGGCATACGCGATCTGTACTGGGCCGAGAACCACCTGGTCAAGTCTTTGCCTAAAATGACCTCAGCGGCAAGCTCACCGGATATGGAATTAGGAGAGGAAAAGATTATTAACGCCAGCGCTAGAAAGCACAAAGCTTTTTATTATCAGCAACAGGATATTGAAAGACTGATCAGTTTGATCGATACGGATGGCTCAAGCAGAGTACTCTACCAACTTCCGACTGGCGGAGGGAAAACGTTCGTTTTTTGAGACTTACAAAAAGGCTTACAACCAAATTCAAAAATCCTTACTTTTTCATTCTATTAAAAGTATAGTAATCAATTTATTGATAATTTCGATTTGCTTCAATGTTGTCAAAATTTTGTTAAAAACATTACCTTGATCATGGATCTTGTGAATTGATACAATTTTTGAATATATTTGATATGTGAGAATTTACTCCAAAAATATTAACCACATAGCTACTTCCCATTCAGAGAAGGGATTATTTGGCGGACATTGTATTTTTCCTCCGTATCCTTACATTTTTCACGACGAGATTTATTATATATCTTCCTTTAAAGATTTTGATAATCTAACCCCAAGCCTTTTATAATCCTTCGGCCTGGGGTCAGCACCTGTTTTACTGAGACATTTCTTTCAGGATATGATCCAATGTTCCATTTTATCATAATCTATATCGTTAGTTAAATTTAATTAGCCTGAATAGATTTGTATGCCCAGGCTGATATTCAACCTTTATAGGTTGAAATCAATCCCTTTTGAACAAAATTTTTTCACAATAGCTAAATGCTTTAACAATATGGATATGAACTTAAATGAAAACAATGCGGTAGTTATAACCCAGGAGGACTTTGATTTGCTAAAGCCCTATTTCACCAGACAAAAAACGAATTCCCCGGAGATGTCGTTATCGGCGGAACTAAGTAGGGCAGTTATCCTGAAAGGTGATGCTTTTCCACCACATGCCATCAGACTTAACTCGAAAGTCTGGATTCAGGAGGAAAATACCGATAGCCTGGTGGAGCTTACGATAGTATTGCCTCAGCATGCGGACATTAAGCAGAAGAAAATTTCTGTATTAACTCCGATTGCGGCAGCCCTTATTGGATTTCGGAAAGGGGAAACCGTCAGATGGAGGGTTCCTGCAGGAATTAAAATATTTAAGATCATCGATGTCCGGCCACCCATGTAAATTAAAATATGAAACTTATCAAGCAAAAAATCATAATTGTTTTTGAGGATTATGCCTCGGAAAAAGCCATCCGAGGCCCTGATTATTGAAAAATTATTGAACTTAAAAATTAAAACTTTATGTCACAGATTATAGATTCAAATAGCCAGATAGTGCTGACAACGGGAATGTTCGATCTCCTGAAAGCCCAGATAACACGAAAAAAGCTCTCTCCGGAAAACGAAGAGAGAATAAAATCAGAATTAAAGTCCGCCAGGCAAGTCTTACGTAAAGACCTACCCGCCGGTGTTGTAGATGTATACAAGTCAGTAACCATAATTGATATGGAGAACAGTAAGGAGTATACTTATCACTTTGTACCACCAAACGTTACAAAAACCAAGCATGGGACATTGTCCATATTATCAGATCCCGGGCTTGCATTACTGGGCCATTGCAAGGGTTCTATCATATACTGGCAGACAACAGATGGAGAGAAAAGCTTCCAGATAGAAAATGTATCTGATATTATAGGTTAATCACATTCTGAAGATTTAAATCAATGTTACATGAGAAACGAAGTAAGTGTGCCTCATTGGCGTATAATATGGATTCTGCTGTTTTTGAATGTTGTCTTACTGATTTTTGCACTCTTTGATCAGGGAATATGGTACGTTATAGCCAGTCTTTTTTCTTCAATAGGTATACTTATCTATCACTCAAATAAATTGAGTGGAAAAAGAAAGGGCGTTGAAAGTTCTGTTATTGAAGCTGATAAAATCAAATGGAGGTAAATCTTATTAAGCGTCAGAATTACCGTTATTGGTAGATAATAGTCAGGTCGGATTTGCGGAAACTGTGTAACTTCCGTGATCCGACTTTTTTAATTTAATTCTTATTACTTTTTCCTAAATTTCTTGAAAACAGGTCGAGATTATTAGCCTTTAATGTATGCTCAAAACATGTAAGATATGGACGTTTTCGCGTGTAAGTTCACAGTTGTTGACGGGAAACTTGGAGAAGTTCCTTGCACGTAGGGCTTAACAAATAGGTGAGACTTAAAATGGAATAACGGAAGAGTTTTACTGAAGATTATTACTTTTGGCAAAATTGTAAATCATGAGAAAAAGGTTACGCAAACATTATCGAAGCGCCAGATATATCTTCTACAAAGAAACGCTAGTAGACAAAAAGGAGCATTTCTGGACCTTTCTCGGCTCATTTTCTGGTATTGCAATTATAGGTCTACTTCATTCCAGAATTCTATCCTCAACGGATAACCTGTTTCTGATAGGATCTTTTGGGGCATCTTCTGTCCTTATTTACGGCATCATCAACAGTCCACTGGCCCAGCCGAGGAATTTAATAGGTGGACATCTTGTCTGCGCCCTTGTAGGTGTCTCTATTCACAAGCTCATTCCCGGCGAGCTCTGGCTTGCTTCTGCCTTATCGGTTTCGTTGTCCATAGTGTTGATGCAGATAACCAAGACCCTGCATCCTCCGGGGGCGCTACAGCACTCATCGCCAACATTGGCTCTGAAAAAATAACCTCCTTAGGCTACTGGTATGTGCTTAGCCCTGTTTTCTCCGGCGTTGTAATTTTGCTGATTGTGGCCATCTTTTTTAATAACCGCACAACTCACAGAAGCTATCCCATTAATAAAAAATGGTTTCAAATATGGCGAAGATATAAACGGTGATGTGGTGGCCATTTTTAACAAGAGGTGTCCAGAGTGATTCAATGAGACCTGTTGTGCTTATCGAAATAAAATACTTATCCAATGTAGATGACCATATTGTAATATTACCAGTAAAAGACCACCTCATACGGTTTCAATGCGGAGTTGTTTTCGGAATTGAACCGTTGACCAGAATATATCAGGCCTCTTCTTCAAGCAAATACCCAACTTTGTGAAGTAATTCCGGATTGATACACTTAATTTCACCCAATTGCAAATGATGTTGAGCAGAATTGAACTTTTCGATAAAAGCTCCCCCTGAGCCATTTAATTTTAGATATCCTTCTTCGAAATAGAGTTCTTCGACTTCTGCCAAAGAATCCCGAAATCGTAAGTCTAGCAGTTTGGGCTCTTCTTGAGTTTTTCGCATAAGGATCCATCTCGTCAGGTGTACTGTCTGTTCGCCGCCAGGGATTCTGAAGATGATCTCAAGAATCTGGATTTCCGGTCCCAAAAGAAACCTGCATACTTTAAATCTTTTGAACATATTGCTAAACTATACTTTTATTAATTAAATTTTTGCAAATCGTTATCCGGCTCATTCAGGCTGGTTTAAATGATATGGTCAATTATTTAACGATTAACCAAGGATTGAAATACTTTAAGTTTTCGCAGAACCTGGTTACCGCCCAGGTTAAGCCAATAGCGACTCAAATATCAAAAAATAGAATCATCTCTGATTTAAATTTACACACTGAAAGCTATGTTTATCCAGTCCGAGTAGTGGAGCTTTGTGGCAACCAGGTTAAACCGGTTGAGCGTCGTTTTTTTCCTCTGACAAATATCCGGCATCGTTTTGTGTATCTCAAGCTCAGGTTCAGATAAACTACACTATAAATGATCTTTTACGTCATGTTCCAGTTTTCGTTAGGAAATTTTTTCCTTGACATTATAAGATCCCTAAGGGCGGAGCTTTCTGCAGGCATTATCAAAAATCATATGATTAACCTTTTTCTCCCAGTCTAACGCCTTTTTTTTACACTTGCCCAGGGTCTGTTCCTCATTCAGAAACCAATCATAAAAGAGTATAATATAGGGAGCCCGTTCATGGAAATTACCTTAAGAACGACCAGATTAATATGACCTGAATCCATAATGATATCGACCTTTGCAGGAACGCTATCGCTAACCCTGATAATTTCTACCTTTCTATCCTCGCTGCCATGGTAAAAAAGTATTCCCTTAGCCTGGTCCAGCCCGAGCGACATTCCATTGAATACTTCTGTCTGCTCAGGGATAGATCCTAGTTTTTTGGCTGCCGAGGTTAGTTGGTTGAGCATGTCCTCCTCAATTTCCTTTTTCTTTCTTCTTGCGCTAACTTTCATGCCCACAATTGCCATTAGAATGAAGGCAAACGATAGCAGACATAATTTTAGCCCGATTATATGCATATTTTTAAGTTTATTTAGCTTTACCAATTTCTTGAAGTATTTTTGCTCCAAATGGATTGTCCAAAGATTTATCAGTTATTTAATTTGGTAATAATTTTGAAGGTTCTTGACGGATGTATTCCCGACCTTCTTCAGAAAACGTTCGGCAGATACGAGATCCACTCCCCCAAATCCACATTCGCCCATTAGCTTGGCAGCGGCTTTAAGGGTATGCGTATGGAAATTTTCTATTAAATATTTCACATCAGCGCTTGAACCTAAGGGTGAGTTCAACTTGCCTTTTAGCAGCCATTCAAAAGGCGTCTGGGTAATACAACTGTCTGCACCAAAGCTCAAGGCCCTCAAAAGTTCGAATTCCGAAACAAATTTCCCGGAGGCGATTATTTTCGTGTCAAGCTCAAAGTATCTTAATGTCTGCTTTGCATCGTTTATTGACTTCATAAAATTTTCCTCGATGTCTGTCAGAACATTTATTCCACTCTCTGTCGTACCGCAACATCTTTCCTCGATAGTTATGAAATCAATTTTTATATCTCTTAACCAAAGATTTTCAATAATAGCCTTTAGATGAATTTTATCAGGCGATTTAAGCGAAATTCCTATAGGTTTTTCAACGGCTACCGATTTCAGTTTTTCCAGAAAGTAAGCCATTCTTTCCAGGTTAAAAATGCTTTGGTGATTAAATAGATCTGCAACAGGAATGTCTATCTCAATCAACTTGATGTAGCTACGGGTCAAGGTTTTTAGAAATACTTTGTCCGAAAGGGCATTCTCTATATTGCCATGCCTGCTGTAATCCTTCTCCCTGACCCGCCAGATCAGGTCTCCACCACCCCTTAATAATCCGGATGTTAGACCCTGCTCCCGGGTATGAACCATACAGCCAAGTTTTTTTGCGGCTTCAGAAAGGATGAATGAATAGCGGTCGGTGTTTTCGGCAAAATCACCTATCCCAATATTAAGCAGATTAACATTATAGCTTCCTGTCCCCGAGGATCCACCGATAGATGAGCATAAGTCGCTCGTATCCACATTTACTTGTTCGATTCCGAGGCGAAGGCACTCATAGCCCTTCTGCAGTGGAGAACGCAGATTGTTGGCAATAGATTCGGTAGATTCTCCAACAGCTCTTTTAAATACGGTATTTTTCTGATCTTCGATCCACCGCGGGGCCTTGGGAGAGAAAAAAGAAACCAATTTGTTGATTGAAACGAACGCAGATTTTTTGATTTTCAAAATTGAAATTGTGAAAAATCTTAAAATATATGATCCTTTATAAAAAAATGCAAGGGTAAGGGAGAATACAAGGAAGGAAACCTCAGGTAAAAGAAACAAAAAAATTATAAACACAATAACCGATAAGAGCAAATAATAAAAATTACGCCCATTGCAGGCCATCGGCCTGAACTTTAGAAAACCCATAAATCAGCAGTAAGATAAAACCTTGGACACTTTTACAGCCCCTAAACTTAATTAGTTTGGGGCGGAGCCAAGAAAGTCTTTACTGGTTTTAAGAAAGCAGTATCGTAAAACTGCAGTCGGAAAAAAGAGGCATACCGGATGCTTCTATTCCGAAAGATATTTATCCTCGAAAATAACAGCCTGCACCCGGATGAACTTTTTTTCAGTTTCATAGAATCTACTAATATCCCATTTTTGAAGTATGCAAACGTCTTTTACTTATATTTTTACCTGGAGATGTTATTTGTTCATGTTGGCAAGGTAGTGTCAAGTGAGCAGCAAATGCTAATCAAATGGTAATGGTATTAAGAATGATTTTATCTTTATTTGATTGTGATCAAAACCTTCATCTAATGGTTTTTTCTAATAAATATTTTTTACTTAAAATAAAAAAGAATGGTCAAGAATTTTGGGGATAGGGTGATAGATTTCAATTGTCAATTACATTACACAGCAAAACTCCCCGAAGGCTTCCGTGTCCTGAATCCTTATTTTGATAATCCGGAAACACTGTTGGTCATGAGGGAATTTTATCATAAGTTTTACCACGATACCAATATACGAAAGTTTATTATTGGCATAAATCCGAGTCGTAAGGGAGCGGGTATAACCGGAATACCCTTTACAGATACAAAAAGGCTTGATAGTGTATGCGGCATCAAAATGCAATCAGCCCACACACACGAAATATCTTCAGTTTTTATTTATGAAATGATTGCTCAGTTTGGAGGAGCGAAGGAGTTTTATGGTCAATTTTACATTAATTCACCTTTCCCGTTAGCCATTGTTAAATTAACAAAGGAAAATAATTGGGTAAACGCCAATTATTATGACGATCCTGCCCTCTTCGAAACGGTTAAGGAATATATGATCGATACATTAAGGAAACATATCGATATGGGCCTGGACGTTTCGGAGGTCTTTGTACTGGGGAAGAGGAACTCAGGTTTCATAGATAAATTAAACAAGGAGGCTAAGCTATTCGAACGCATAAAAATACTGGAACACCCACGATTCATTCAGCAGTATAAATCAAAAGACAAGCAATTTTATATTGATAAGTATATCCTAAGTTTCAATCAGTTATTCTAAAGCTGGGTTCTATCATTCAAATAAGGGCAAATGTGTTGAAATGCACTTTTCAACAAGATCCTGGCGGTTCCTTGCAAAAGATAAATTGAATTCCTTAGTTTGTGGGAATATTAGGATACCGTATATATTTAACCCAATTAACGTATTTACATGTCATAGGATATGGACTGGCACAGAATTTTCTTAAGTGATCAAAAAACATCTTTTTTTTTAGAGATCTTACTTCGTACACCGATAATGTTTCTCGTTACACTCGCAGTGTTGAGGTTCACCGGCAAACGGGGCGGGCAGCAACTTTCAATATTCGAGGTGGTGATGATTATAACGCTGGGCTCGGCGGCCGGTGATGCAATGTTTTACCAAGAGGTAGGGCTACTACATGCCATTGCGGTGTTCGCAATTGTATTCATTATGTACAGGATTGTAATATTCATTATCACAAGAAACGATAAGGCTGAAATCATCCTGGAAGGTGGCCCGGTATATATAATACGAAATGGCCTGCTGTGTTTGAGGGAAATGAATGGAGATGAGATGGGTACTGACGAATTTTTTGCTGAGTTCAGGGTGTTAAATGTTAGCCATTTAGGGCAGGTTAATTGTGCAATTCTAGAGGCAAATGGAAAAATCAGCATCTTCTTTAGGCCTGATAGCGAAGTTGTTCCAGGATTGCCCATACTTCCTGATCAATTAGCTGGGTTCATCCAGATTATTGATAAAAAAGGGGTTTACTCATGTATTGCCTGCGGTTTCACAAAGGAGTTATTCCCTCAGCCAAAAACCCTATACGAAATCTGCCGTACAGATAAGTGGGTGTTGTCAAAAGCGGATCGCCGTATAGTGTAATTAGCGTTTGAAGCGGGCAAAGTATATTCATCGGATATCTGGTAGGTATTAACAATTAGGCACACTGTATTTGTGATTCGTATTGTTCTTGTTTTAGTAACCCCCTATTACCAGAAACACAACTTTCTGTAATATCCGCGCCTAGCATTATTTACTTCCAAATTTTGATTGTGATCAGGTAGGCAGACGGATATTTGCTTATATTCTCAACACACCTCTTTAAAGTGATTTCCTTACGGCGGAAGATCATTAAATCATCTATTATTTCCGCTCAAATTGTTTTTTGATGCTGTTTTGTTAAATCTGCTTATATAAAACGGAACTTTTTCCTCCAGGCCAATAATGGATTCGATAAATTTAACTCTTTAAAGGATCAAGCTTTACAAGACTTTGAAGGTAGGGCTCATCTGAAATGAAGATTCGTTTTTCGAATGTTTCAATCTTTCCTGAAGCAGAAAACTCGTTTATCACCTTAAAAAGGGTCTCATAGGTCGTGCCTGAATAGGATGCCATATCCTGCCGTGAAAGATCTATATCAATAAATCCTTTTCTATCCAGCCCAAATTGTTTTTTTAGCATCAGAAAGGTATTTGCGATCCTCGCCCTTACAGACATATGCGCCATGTTTCTCATCATCTTCTGGGATTCCTGGAGTTCATTGGCAAAAAACTGCATCAGATCAATGGTTAGCCCTGGATTTACCCTCAGGGAGGAATTAAAGAAATCAAGCCCAACAAAACATACAGTAGCTGTGGAAAGCGCTGTTGCCGAAACCGGATAAACCGGATTTTTGCCCAGGCCTAAATGACCGATGATATCACCTAATAGTGCAAATCTGGTGATAATTTCCTTTTCCCGGTCCCAACGTTTATGCACCTTTATCACTCCGGAATAAACAAAATAAATTCCTTCAACCGCCTCTCCTTCACGAAATACCGATTGTCCTTTTTTGAGCTGGTAAGTTTTTCTTTGTTGCGCAATAGCTGGGAGCCAGTCTTTTACACATCTGCTGCATAGATAGCAGTGATCAACGCCACATCCTTCTGGTATTTCCCTCATAAACTGATTTTGATTTTCTCAGGCAAAGGTAATAATTTATTCATAACTGATAAAATATGAATAATATTGTTTTAACAATACTATAAGCTTCTTATTTTTATTAAAATTGTATTAAAATATTGTTTTAATAATATTTAATTTTCTATTTCTGTAATTTATACAGTATCTTTGCTTTACAAGAAATCAAATGGAAAGAATATCAAAAAACCGAATACCTATTTCACCCTTTTTAGACACATTAAAAAAAAACAGGTTTAGTGGCTCAGGGCCGGGCCTGGCCAAAAAGCGACTTTTCTATATATCGACACTCTCCGTAGCGGTTGCACTGGTAATCAGCGCAGTAGCCAAAGTTCTGGTATCGCTAATCAACCTGGTTACCAATATCTCTTTCTTCGGGACAATGGACCTTGCCTTTCGCAGTCCCTCTGAAAACCAACTTGGCCTATGGGTAATTTTTGTTCCAGTATTAGGAGGAATCCTGGTAGGATTGATGGCGCTTTATGGCTCAAAGGCGATCCGCGGGCATGGAATCCCCGAAGCGATGGAACAGGTGCTCACGAACCAAAGCCGAATCAAGCCTGCTATCGCCATCCTTAAACCCGTATCCTCGGCTATCGCGATCGGAACGGGGGGTCCGTTCGGGGCTGAAGGCCCTATCATTGCCACGGGCGGTGCGTTAGGCTCTACGCTGGGACAGCTCATGCATATCACACCAAACGAGCGCAAGATTATCCTGGCCGCAGGAGCAACGGCCGGGATGTCCGCTATTTTCGGAACACCCATTGCAGCCATTTTCCTGGCAATCGAACTTCTCTTGTTTGAGTTTTCTCCAAAAGCCATTATACCTGTTGCGCTAGCCTGCATTACCGGCGCAGCCGGGCACCATTTGTTATTTGAATCAGGACCGGTATTTCCAATGCCCGAACTTTCTGCTCCCTCAAACCAGGCTTTAGGGATTTACAGTCTCGTAGGGATATGCATCGGTCTATTAGCGGTTGGACTTACCAAAGTTGTCTACCTTATTGAAGATACCTTTGAAAAGCTTCCCATTCACTGGATGTGGTGGCCGGCATTGGGGGGGGTAGCGGTAGGTCTGATCGGGTTTATCTCGCCGCATACGCTTGGAGTTGGGTATGATAACATTATAAACCTACTTTCAGGCAAACTCTCTCTTGCAGTTATGATCAGTCTGTGTATATTCAAGTTTCTCTCATGGGCTATCGCGCTGGGAAGCGGCACTTCGGGAGGTACCCTTGCGCCGCTGATGACCATTGGCGGGGCAACGGGTGCGATTATAGGATATCTTATTTTGAGCTTTTTTCCCGGAGCAGGTATTAGTGTTCCAATGACTGCACTCGTTGGTATGTCCGCAATGTTTGCCGGCGCCTCTCGGGCCTATCTTACCAGTATAGTTTTTTCCCTTGAAGCAACCCATCAGATCAATGGCCTTCTACCGCTCCTGGGCGCTTGTACCGGGGCATACCTGGTTTCATTTTTTTTGATGCAGAACACGATAATGACTGAAAAGATTGCCAGGCGGGGAGTGCTAACACCCGATGCTTACGGACCGGATCCGCTGGCTTCGCTGACTGTCAGGGATGTGCTCAAGAAACAATCTCTTCTTATTAGCCTGGAAGATACGTTGGGAGCGGTTCGATCAAAGATCCAATCATTAGCTGGACATGAGCTGAGTTATGCGGTAACTGATGATGGAAAGTTTAAGGGAACATTGATTACAGCTGATATATTCAGATCAGGTCTCGATACGCAGACGAGCGTTTCCAGCCTGGTAGATAATAATACTACCAGTTTAAGGCTCAACGATAGTTTACAAAAAGCAATTCGATTAATAACCACCAGTGGGCAGGATGGGGTACCTGTGTATGATCAGAACGATAATGATAGATTCTTTGGTTTATTGTCCAGTAGGGATATTTTGTCAAGCTATCATAACCTCCGGCACTCGAATGAAACCCGTGGCAGGAATCTTTCCTACACCATGCAGCGCAAGAAGGCCCTCTCAAAAGGCAGAAAACTGTTAAACAGAAAAACGAAATATTAGAAACAGAATTATGAAAAAAGCAAGTTATCTATTGACTGCAATAGGAATATTGGCCTGTGTAGTGGGATTTTTCACTTTTACCGACCTAAAAACAATCAACCCCGTGGACTCCCATCCCTGGACGATCAATATAAATGGCATCCGGTCCTTCCCATGGCTTGAATTTACCGGAGGACTATTGATTGCCCTTGGTGGAATTTTCAATGTAGCAACATGGCATCAGAAAAAATACAGGGTTCATTGAAAACCGGGAGTGCGATTTCGGCGGTTTGCGAGGGAGCTGTAAATGGTTGTGGCAATATAAATACATGGCCCTTAAAACAGCTTCGACTGCTTAAGGCTGCAGAAAGATGCTTTGCGGAAAAAGGGTATTACCATACCACAATACGGGAGGTGGCCGCCATCGCGGGTACAAACTCCTGTATGATAAATTATTACTTTGGCTCCAAGCAAAACCTGCTTCTGGGTATCATCGGGCTCAGGGCAAAGACATTTGAAGAACTGATAGCTAAAAGCAAGGCACGCACCCGCTCTCCATTAGAGACGCTGTTGGTATTATCCGAGCTTATGATAAAAAAGGTATTCAATGAACCAGCCTTTCATAAGCTTCTCATACAACTCTATACAATAGGCGAACACGGAGAAGGGCTTGCTTATCTTTACAGGATAAAACACAAGAATCAGCTTTATATCGCCGATATATTAAGACTCGGAATCGAATCCGGGACTTTTTCAGAACATGCCGATCCGGAATCGGTGGCAGGAGTAATAACATCTGTGGCCAATCATTATCTTCTCAATATGCGATATTTTAAGTGGAGTGCCGGGAAAAGATGCTCAGAAAGAACCTTTACCGCAGAAATGCTTCCCAAGGCTGTTGCAGAAGCTCATTTGTTGATTAAGGCGCTGACGTATATAAAAGGTAAATGATGATACTATGAGAGCAAAGGAAAAACCATTGAAAAAGGTGCTGTGTACACTTAACAAAAAAGGCTATACCCTGCACTTCGGTCAAGCTGAGCGTGCGGCTACTGCCTGGGGTGTCCACACACCTTATCCTTCGGAACTGGAGTATGAGGTAAAAGAAATCATAGACTGTTATAGTGATGATGAGGGAGAAGAAACCTTTATGACTGTTTTCGCTGTACAGACTATAAGGTTTGGGCTAAAGGGAATCATCATCAAGTCCCTCCGACATGAGAAGTATTGGACTCTGGCGGAGATCTGCAATAAGTTTCAAGCCCTCTGGTTGTCTATGAAAATGTATTTTAAAGGTGTTAGTTAATTCCTTTAGCTTTGCAAATGTCACTTAAAGTTAGCTATAAGTTTTGTATTTATCTTTTTAAGGAAAACAATCCAATCATCAACTCTTCATTAAACCCGCTGATCGTTGTGCTGGAGAGCAAATCATGAAGTTGAGCTCTTAAAGCTTTAAACTGCTCATGCAATGGACAGGGATCGATCTCTGAACATTGCTTCAATCCCAGTGCGCAACCAGATTAGTGAAAGATACACACTGATTGAAGATATCTTCGTTTTTTGAGACGAAAAAATTGAGTACAAAACCCTCAACCTATCAAAAATCCACCATTTCTTGATAATCTCGGCCATCCAATTATTTGCCTATTGAATTTTAAAAATTTAGCTACATTTGTAGACCGACCAGTCAGTCGGTTTAATCTTGATTTGTATGAAATTTAAAAAGTTAGGAAGTTCAGGACTCATTGTTTCTGAATTTTGCTTAGGAACTATGACATTTGGGGATCACCCTGTTTACAAAGAATTAGGAGGGTTAAATCAATCGGATGCCGATCAGTTAGTGAAGCATGCAATAGATGCCGGCATTAATTTTATAGATACTGCGAATGTATATAGCGGAGGAAGGTCTGAAGAAATCACCGGACAGGCTATCAAGAACCTGGGAATTGACCGGGATTCTTTAGTATTGGCAACCAAGGCAAGGTCAGCGATGGGTCCGGGGATGAATGATAAAGGTTTATCCCGCAAACACTTGATGCAACAGATAGATGCAAGTCTTCGACGTTTAGGTACAGATTATATAGATCTCTATCAGATGCATTCTTATGATCCATTGACCCCTGTTGAAGAAACTCTTGATGTGATGGATGATCTGGTAAGAAGTGGGAAAGTGCGTTACATTGGAGCAAGCAATGTTCCAGCTTGGTTTTTATCTCAGGCGCTATCTTATTCAAAATATAACCGTATAGAAAAGTTCATATCGCTTCAGGCTTACTATACCGTTGCTGGAAGGGATATTGAACGAGAGATTATTCCATTGTTAGTTAATCAAAATGTTGGGCTAATGGTTTGGAGTCCACTTGCAGGAGGATTATTAAGTGGTAAATATTCAAGATCCGGGGATAACGATTCAGGAAGGCGTAAAACTGTAAACTTCCCATTGGTTAACTCCGAAAGGGCATTTAACATATTAGATGTTCTGCACGTAATGGCTAAAGAAAAAAATGTTTCTGTTGCCCAGCTGTCCCTTGCCTGGTTACTACACCAACCTGCGGTGACAAGTATTATCATCGGAGCAAAAAGACAAGAACAATTATCTGATAACCTTAACGCAGCCAATGTTAAATTTACAACTGAGGAATTGACCACACTTGATGAGATCAGTCAATTGCCGGCAGAATATCCCGGATGGATCTTAGAATATACAAAGGGTGACCGCAACTTGTAATAAGTAATGATTGAAATGTTCTAACTTTGGCAGCAATGACTGGGAACAATATATCCAAGAAAGAAAAAATTATTATCGCCGCAATTGATCTCTTTGTGGATCGTGGCTTCGATAAGGTTGCAACAGCCGATATTTCAAAATCTGCAGGAGTTGCTACGGGTACGCTTTTTCATCATTTTTCTACCAAGGATGATATTATTACATCAAGTTATGTGTACGCAAAGCGTAATTTTATAGCCCAGACAAAAACTAAAGAAACCGCAAGTGATGTTAGAGAGCACTTGCGGTGTATGTGGAATAACCTAATAGAATGGTCATTGGCACATCAAAGTGAATTTGGCTTTATTCAACAGTTTGTTAACTCAGCTTATTATAAAAAACAGATTATGCAGGAGGACGATACCTGGCTTGAATTACTTGAATGGTGGAAAGCAGCCATCTTAAATAAGCAAATCAAGGATGTTCCTGTTGAGTTTCTTATAAAAATGTATAGCACCTTACTGTATAGTACGATTAACTTCCTGATTCTTAATCCACAGGAAAAAGAGAGATATTTTCAGGTTTCTTTCACTTTATGTTGGGATATGGTTCGTACAAGAACAGACGAAACGAAATAATGGAAAAAATCTGGTAAGCAGATAGATACACAAATGCCAATGTTATCATTATTCCCTGGTTATTTAATAAGTTTCAGGAGGTAGGGCTTGAGAATATAAAAGTAAGCAGAGTTGCCTACTATTGTCCTAAAGTACTCCGCTTTTTTCCTATTTTATCATAAACTCATTTCATTAATCAAATTTAATTTTTAGTTTTTGATAATGAGTAAATGATATATATAATAGCAAATTAAAGTTCATTTTTTGAGACAATCTTTTTTATTGTGATTTAGTACATCAATTAATACTGATATCATAGTATAAATATATCTATAAGACTTATTGGAAATTACATACCGCTAAAAGAAAATCGAGTTAGTTATCTTCTTTTCTGAGACATTTGTTGTATCGTTTTAACTATAGGTGATTTCTGCTGGCTTTCTCATCTTTTTAGTATCCTGTATCTATTTTAAGAAAGTTCCTTATCGTCTAATTTATCGATCGCGGTCATTTTTTTTCCGAACGAATTTAACGTTTTGCTTAGGAATTAACGCTTCCAACGCAACAAATCGAAACACCTACAAGAGGTTTAAGTCCTGATCCAGTGGAAACACTGGATCAGGACTTTTTATTTTAAAGTTCATTTAACAGCCAGCAAATCTACTTTTTCAATGACTGGTGTCGCTGTAAGTAAATCTGGAGCCTGCGCCATCAACGCTTTGGCGATCGCGCCGCCCAGATGCGCTTCGCGACCGGCTTCATCGGCGAAAGTGTCAAAGATACCGAAGGTAGACGGCCCGATCTGCAGGGCATACCAGCGAATGGTGCCAGGTTCAGCTTCGGCCAAAGGCAACGCGCTTTTCAAGAATTCAGCTACTTCCTTTTCTTTACCTGGTTTGGCCTCCAGCCTTGCCAGTAATGCTAATTTTTCCATTTGACTTGTTTTTAATATAAGTGGTCGGCGGCAATTTACCGTCACCATAAAAGCAACACAAATAGTGCCACGTTCTAGCAATACCTAATTAGAACGAACCTATTCTATATTTCTAAACTGATCAGATCAGGTCATCCGTCAATCCGATAATCTCCATGATCACTTTGTCGAGCTGTTCTGCCGATATTTTTAGCTTTGAAATGATCTCCGCATTGGGGGAATCATTTAGGTCGCAAAGCTGGACAAGCCCCAGGATACTTGCCACTGGAACGCGGACGCGGTGCGACTGTATCCAGGCGATCTCCCGCAGGCGCTTGTTCTGGTCCTGTTTACTTCGTGTTTTTTGCATATGGCACAAAAAGAGTAAATCATTGCCGCCCTTTGCGCTGCCTCATGGCTTCCAGCGAAGAGGTAATTCTTTCTGCCCAGGGCGATAGGCCTGATTGCATTTTCGACCAGATTGTTGTCAATACGTAGCGAGCCGTCATACAGGTATGCAGACAAGGCATCCCATCTGGCATAAGCATAGGCCATGGCCTTGCCGACCTGGCTCTTTGGCAGCGTACTCTTTATTTCCTGGAATATCCATTTTCCCATTTCATTGATTATAGGAAGAGATTCCTTAAGGCGAAGTTCCTTGATCTGCGCAGTATCCAGCTGCCCCTCCCTGGCTATTCTTTCTACAGCATATAGTTTTTGAATCAGCAGCAGTGCTTTTTCTGCCTTGGATCTATCATTATCCAATGATTTTTCAAACTCCCTTCGGGCATGTGCCCAACAGGCCAGATGGGTGATATCTTTGCTGCGTGCATATTTTTCATATACAACATATCCGTCGGTTTGGAGATAACCTTTAAAGTTTCCAAGGATGGGTAATGGCGCAAGCTGGCCACGAGTGGGGCTATAGTCAAAAAGTACCGTTCCCTCCAATGGGGCATGGTAAACCCAATAATAGCCTTGATGGGCTGCACCTTTTTTATCGCTGTCCAACACCTTTATGGGTGTTTCATCAACCTGTAAATATCCTTTTGATTTCGTATCGAAGACCAGCTGCTGGTAAAGCGGTTCGAGCTTAAAGAGCGCTTCCTTTGTCCAACCTTCGATGGTCGAGGAAGCGAGCTGTATATTTTCCCTTGCAAAGCGTTGTTTTTGTCGGTATAAGGGAAGGTGGTCAACGTACTTATCCACCAGTATGGAAGCTAACAGACCAGCTCCGGGAATACCTTTGTCAATTACTCGCTCTGGAAGCTCGGCGATCTTTACGCCTTCACCGTTTTTAGCGGCATATTTATAGCGGATGTACCTTTTGATAAAGAATCGTGCGGGCTCGCATTCCAATTCTTCGGTAACTTCCTTGCCGATACACACCATAGCTGAAAGGTCACCTTCAGGGTGTATTTCGATTTCTTCAACAGGTAAATGTTCGGGCAGTTTTGCACGTCCATGGTGGTTTGGCCGTTTGCGTATGTATTCAATCTTTTCTTTGATTGATTCCTGTTGCTGGGCTACAGCTATTGCATCGGCTTCAAAGGGTAGTAGCGTTTGGTTAGGATCACCTTCAAAACGCTCACGTTTCTGTCCGAACTGCATGCGCTTGAACATTTCGATCTGTGATTTCAAATAATCCCGTTCCTGCACCAGCGAACTGTTCAGAGAAGTTAGCGAATCTATTTTTTCATCGCGACTGGAAATAACCTTTAAAAGGTCCTCCTTCGATAGATTTTCCAGTGCCGTTTCCATACGCTAAAAATACAGATTTACCAGCGATTTAACAAGAGAAAAGCCTGTTTTTACACTAATGAATAACGTTTTTTCTGAATACTCTTTACAACATGAATACCCTCTACCATCAGTACCAGATCGCTCCATGACATTTCATTTCCTCCGTCTTTTGGACTAAGAAAAGTGCCCTGTTCCAGCCGTTTGTAATAGAGAACAAAACCGCCACTTTCCCAATGTAGTAGTTTGATGTGTGTACGACTGCGGTTCAAAAAGACGAACACTTCGCCACTAGTGGGACTGCGCTGCAGCCCGGAGCTGACTAATCCGCACAGCCCATCAAAACTTTTACGCATATAACAATGCCCCGAATAAAGATAAAAACGGTGCGAAGATCCTAGTGAGAACATCTTAATACAGACGGATCAACTGAGCTAAAAGCGGCAGGTCGACATTAACTTTTAGTTTTACTCCGTTTGGGTAAAAAACTTCTATCTCCCTGATACCAGAATGCCTCTCTATCGGGATAAATCCCGGGGAGTATCTTCTTTTCCATTGATCCGGGAATACCAATAATAAAACCTGGCCTCATTGATGCCTTTTTCCAGGCAATATTCTTTCTTTGACTTGCCACTAGATTGCCAATCTTCGATCATGGATCTCATCGCACTGCGCTTTTCTTTAGAATTATTCATGCTGCCAAAGCTAAACCCAGAAAATTAGCTAATCAAGATGTACTTAGTAGGGCGGATACTTTTGCTCTAATTCAAGAATTATATGATCACCTTGCTTTAATCGCATCAAGTAATAAATTCCTTAAGACGCTAAAGATCTTCTTTTGGTTTCGAAGAGCATGTTGTGAGATATAATGGTTTTTACCGTTTCACCATTTTTTTTATTTCTTCATTGGTGTGGGTATCGAGAATCTTTGCATATCTATAGAAGGTTGGTCTTGTCAATTGAAGTCCTTTATAAATTTCCTCTGGAGTTTTATCCAGGTCTTTATAAACAGATCGCATAACTATCAATTTGGCAATCGTATCTTTGGCGAAGCCTTTAGGTCTACCTCCGATACGACCTCTAGCTCTAGCGGATTGCAAACCAGCATTTGTTCTTTCTCTTATCAATTCTCTTTCATACTCCGCTAATGAAGCCATTATATTTAAAAAGAGCCTGCCATTGATCGTTGAAGTGTCAACACCATCTGTCAAACCTTTGATAATAATTCCTTTTTCACTTAAACTCAAAACTAAATCAATAATGTGTCTTAAGCTTCTTCCTAAGCGGTCAAGTTTCCAAACAATCAGTTCATCACCTTTTCGGAACTGAGCAATCATTTTATCGAGTTCAGGGCGGAACTTTGTAGCTCCAGAAATCGTTTCTTTAAAAATAATTTCGCACCCTGCCTTTTCGAGTGCTTCGATTTGCAAATTTAGATTTTGTTCTTTTGTAGAGACTCTGGCATATCCAATCTTCATAATTGTATCAATAAAACCTTTATTAAAACTTATAATAAATTTTGTTTAATGAAACAAGTTTGTGAGACGATGCGCGTTTTGAACCTTAAACAGTTTTAAAGATAAAATAAAATCTCATAATACCACCGTTTAATGATACTTTGAATTTGCAGTAGAACCAGTATGATGAAACAATTTTAGATTAGTTAGTACATTCTATAAACAGTTTGTTTATCCTGTTTATGATGATTTGTTTTTAAGTTTTTTTATTATAAAGATCCGAATCTATCTGACCTATATATAAATTAGCGCATTGTAGAGCATCACCTAACTCACTAAAATTCTCTTTGCCTTTTGACCAGGTAGTATGTCCCAAATGCCATTTCGGCGGACTTACATCTGCTATGGGTTGTACCACATAATCTTCTAATTCCAGTGAGACACATATGTTCAGAGTGGGCCCTAACCGCCACATAGCGGGCAAGGATTTCAATACTTTTGTTGAGCATTGACATTATTTTAATGTGCAGGTACTTCCCATACCACGTCACTGAACCAGCCTTTTGAATCGAAAATAAAATTCGAGCAGACAAACCCGGAAGCAGATGCAAGTTGCTCAATTTCGGCAAGCGCAAACTTTCTTGATACCTCCATAAATATCACCTCGTCTTTTTCAAACCGGTAAACATTCTCACCCTGGCTTACCTGCTGTTTTTCCGTACTCACCAGAAAGCTCTTACAATCGCCTGAGATCGGATCATAAGTCTGGTAATGCTCAAACTGTTCCAGGTTGAAGTTGGCGCCAAGCTCGCGGTTTATTCTGCTCAAAAGATTCAGGTTAAAGGCTGCCGTAATCCCTTTACTGTCATCGTAGGCCCTTAGAATGGTTGACGGATTTTTCTTCAGGTCGAAGCCCAAAATTACCAGGTCGCCCGGAGTAAGTTTCTGAAAAAGGCTTTGGCAAAATGCGCTTGCTTCATCTTTGTTCATATTGCCGATATTACCTCCGAGCATTAAAACAACCTTTCTGCGCACTGATATCTTGACAGCTTCATCCAGCATGGCAAAATAATCGCCTTTCAGGCACGTAATCGAGAGTGCCGGCATTTGAGCTTTTAATTGATCATTTAGGGACATTAAGATATTTCCGGAAATGTCAATAGGCATAAAAGTGAATTCAGCCGCCTGGTTACTCAGGTGTTCCAAAAGGTGAATGGTTTTTGATCCGTCTCCTGCGCCTAGCTCGATCAAATCGAACGGCGCCTTTCCGATAGCCCTGGCAAGATCAGCGGTTTTGTTATGAAAAATGTCAAGTTCTGATCTGGTGAGGTAGTATTCAGGAAGCTGCATAATCTGTTGAAAAAGTGCATCTCCGTTTTTATCATAAAAATATTTAGACGAAAGCTTCTTTGGTTTAGCTGTAAGTCCCGACTTCACGTCTTTCAAGAACTGCTCCGCTGCAACATCAATCGGCGTTGGCTGATATATCAATTCCTGTTCATGGCCTGCTATCATTTTTTTTGTTTTTGTTTGATTATGCTAGAATAACAATCTTTCCACCTCCGGCATTGCTTTCCATAAACTGGTGTGCCTGGACGATCTCCTCGAGATTAAATACCTTCTTGATTGGCGGGATGAGTTTGCCTTGCTCAATCTGTTGAATGAAACTTTGAAACGCACTGTGGTCAACCCGGAACTGTCCGCTATCGTAAACGGTTAAGCTTACTGTTGCCGGAATATAGCCCATTGGATCAAAGTCCTTAATGGACCATTGTTCCGATAGCATGCCGGTCATACAGACTTTACCAAAAGCTGCGGTACATGCCAAAGAATCCTTTAATGTAGGGGTGCCGACAAGCTCGAGAACTTTGTTTACCCTTGGCATCATGCTTGCCTGAAGCTGCTCTAAAAGGTGGCCGTTATCAATCAATACTTCGTCCGCTCCGTTATCTTTTAACAGGGTTATCTTGAAATGATCCCGGGTTGTTGCAATAACCTTGACTCCTGCTAACTTTGCGAGTTGTGCTGCAAGCAGGCCGACCGAAGAAGTTCCGCCTCTAATAAGCAGGGTTTCTCCTGCCTGTATTCCTAGTGCCAGATTTAGCGAGCCATATGCGGTTTGGAACATTTCCGGCAAAGCGCCCAAAATATCCCAAGGCAGAGTACTTCGGAATGAACCTAGAATGTTTTTTGGCAATACCGTATATTCTGCGTAGCTCCCATCATATTGCCTGCCCATTCCGCCCATAAATGCAGCCACCTTTTCTCCGGATTGAAAATTGCCGGACGGATCATTTACCACTTCTCCAACGCACTCGATACCGAGCACTCTGGGAAAACTTACATCCGGTGAGAAACCTTTTCGTGTCATCAGTTCCGAACGGTTCAAGCCGAAGGCTTTAATCCTGACCAATACCTCGTCTTCTGCTGGTTTGGGCACTTCCCTTTGTTCAATTTTAATATTTTCAGCACTGCCAGGCTGATGGAGCACAGTTGCCTTCATATTAGTGGAGGGTAACATTGTTAAAAATGTAACGATGAATTTTCCAGGCGTTATCTATTTTCCTGAAAACGAAAAAATCCCTGCTTGTTTTTTCTATCGCTTCTGCTGAACCTGGTTTCCTTTGAGAGGTTTTTGCCTTGGCAATTACTGTCGCAAAATCATTTTCGATACTGATATCCTGGATTTCGAAAGCAATGTGAAAAGCATTGGCCGCCAGAAAACTGTTTGCACTGTATTCCAGTTGTTTTGAACTTAACGTTCTAAACCCGTGTGGCATAAATTTTCCATCTGCAGTGAAAAGGTCCTGAAGCGAGGCAGCCTCAGCGGCATTCAGTGTAGCGGCAAAACCATCAATGGCCTGCCTTAGTTGGGGTGTTTGATCTTGATTAGTCATGGTGCTGATATTTTAGCTTTGGTATATATCGCCGGGGCTTTAATAGCCTGGTCTTTTATACAACCTGTCGATATTGGGTTTGATTTCGGTGTCATAAACTTTGTCCATCCATTCTTCCTGAGGAACCTCAATGATATCAATAGAGAGGACGGCTTCATTCTTTCCGTTGATGCTCACGATACTGTTGATGATGGCTTTTGTTAATTCCTGTTTTTGCGCTTCAGTTACGTCGGGATAAGTTTTAATAGTGATGTGTGGCATGTTGAATTATAAGTATGTTTTAAAATGGCCGAATATTCAGCGTTGTCTGATGATTACAAATTTCGGGAACTTCCGGAATTTAAGGATATGAACCAGTACAAGAAATACCATTGAACTAGTTTAAGGTTTTGTGTAGCTTGGAAGTCATGAAAAATTTCCGAAAGGATTCGTTGTCATCAGTAGCAAAGTTTTGATGAATCTGTATTTTCCTATATTTACAAAATTAAATTCAGAATTTTGTCAGATTCAATAACAATGCAGACCGATCATGCGCATGGCATGTTAACCGGTTTTTTTAACGGTATTTTTCCACTGGACAAAGAAGCAGCGGAGGCGGCGAAGCAGGTATTCAGCCTGCGTAACTATAAGCGCAAAGGCTTATTGCTTCAGGAGGGCGATGTGTGCCGATTTTATACTTTCGTGATTTCGGGTTGCTTAAAGCTTTATGCGGTAGATAATAATGCAATTGAACACAACCTTCAGTTCGCGGTGGAAAATCAGTGGATCGCGGACTTTAACAGTTTTTATGAACAAAGTCCGAGTAAGCTTTACATTGAGGCAGTTGAACCCTGTACAGTTTTGCAGATTGAACATGATGATCTGCTTCATCTATATACCCATTATCCCAGGTTCGACAGGAACTTTCGGATCGTGATTGAACGGAAATTCATTGAACTTCAGGATCGGGTATTGCAGAACATCAGCTATACGGCTGAGGAACGGTATCAGCTTTTCCAGAAGAATTATCCTGACCTGGTTCAGAGATTGCCTGGAACGCAGATCGCTTCCTACCTGGGGATCACTTCCGAGTTTTTAAGCAAGATCAAAAAGAAGCTCATCGGGAGATAACAGTCTACTTATCCTTCCTCACGATTAGATTTCTGAAATAGCCTTCAGTGCCTATGTCCACCCAAAGGCCTAAGCCTCCCGTCTGGTTCGCACCCATTTTCATTTTATTAACAATCAGGGTCGGGTTTTGACTACCATTGATGTAAAGCTTTGCATTGTCACCTCTAATGACAACTTTCATCTTTATCCACTCATTTGGCGCAATATCAGCATAGCTCTCAAACTCTCCGGGATTGGTTTTCCTGGAATGATTGAACTTAAAATCCGGATAAGAAAAATATTGTACAGATCTGTTTCTCCTGATCTGGTTTTCGGCAACTGCATTGGTAGGTCGCAGATAAATACCTTCAAATTTTGAATCATCACTATTGATGTGAAAGGCAAGCCCAATGAAAGCCCTGGCACTATCAGGTGCATTGGGCAGCAACCTTCCCATCACTTCCAGTTCAATTGATCCATCACCGAAGTCCAGGTCATTGATCTTTACATAGGTGGGCTCATCAACTCTGATAACCTCTGGTGATTTGACTACGCGTACTGCATTTTTTCCTTGCTGCCCATCAAAAGAAACCTGGACGAGGTGGGGAGAGAGGTTTTCTTTTACAAGCGAAATTTTTTGGGCGTATGCAATCGAGCCACTTAAGGTCATCATCAGGATCAAATTGGTGATGTTTTTTTTCATATCTAGTGATTTTGAAATGCAAAGTTCAATAATCTACTTCACAACTGTTAATAACATAGTTCAAGTAAAATTCTTAAACTATGACAAGAGATTGCTAACATGTGTTTCGCAGTGCCATTAAATCAAGGTATTCTTGTTAGATTCAATATGTGCTCTTGCCATTTTCTGGAATTCTTCCGGTGTCTGTCCGGTCTGTTTTTTAAAAAACCTGCTGAAGTATGGCCTATCACTGAATCCAAGTTCATAGGCAATTTCTTTGATGGTGATCTCACTATGGATGATCTTTCGCTTAGCTTCCAGGATAATCCGGTCATGAATAATCTGCGTACCGGTCTTGTCGAGCTTTTCCTTCAAAATCTGGTTAAGCCTCTTTGAACTCAAGCCGAGTTTTCCGGCATAAAAATCAATATTGGTTACCGAGTGGAAATTGCTTTCTAAAAGCATCAAGAACTCGTAAACCCTTTTTTGATGAATATCGTGGGAGGTAAACTCAAGGTCTTTAACGGAGATCAATTTTAAAAGAAGCACCTTGAGCAAGGCCTTCATCATTCCGTAATTATTCTCCTTTTGATATTCACTTTCCATGATACTATAGATACTGCCAAGCTCTTTGGATGCATCCTCATCAAGCCTCAGGCAGGAAAACTCACCCTGTACATTGAAAATACGGAAGAGATCCAGCAGAAAATCCTTATCCTCCTCCTCCAGCTTCGAACGCTTAAAGGAAATAAGCTCTCCATTCTTCCCGGCCTTATTCAGCTGATGAACCCTATATGGCGGAATCAGGTAAATCCAGTCTCCCTTAATCCTGTAGGTAGGATCGGAAATTCCATGTAAGGGATCTCAAGTTTTTCGGTTCAAAGTTTCCCGGTGAAGGTTTTTTAAAAAAAATAATCACTAAAATTTTTGGAGCAATTATATGAATCCTTTCAATTTTAAATCGTCTACTATTGGTTCAATAAGCAATAAAAAGGCTTTTAAATATTGAAAGTAGTCCCGTTGATCGGTACTTGACTAAAGCCTTAGATTCTTCTAAGGCTTTTTTTATTCTTGGTTATGGCATCAGTTTATATTTTATATTCAAAAAATCTGAATAGATTTTACATTGGGAGCTGCAATGATTTATCGCAGCGACTAGCCCAACATGTCAATAGAGACTTTGAAGATAGTTTTACAGCAAAGACTGATGATTGGCTGCTATTCTTTTCGGTTACGGATTTAAATTATCAACAGGCAAGATCTATCGAAACCCATATTAAAAAAATGAAGAGTGTTCCATATATTGAAAATCTGAAGAAGTACCCTGATATCATTACAAAATAAGAGAAACGTATAAATGACGGCGGCCCCAATGGCTATTGGGGTGGTAGACGTGCTGGTCTCAAACACCTGTGGAAACCGTGCCGGTTCGTCCCGAAGGCTATCGGGACCGGCACTGGGTACATTTTTCTTAGAGATCCCTTTTGATTTTACAGTCAAATTACATTTAGAAAGTTCATATCATGACTTGGAATTATAGGTTGCAAAACGGATTGTATTTGCGTAATCTATTATCATTATACTACCGTTTTTGAGAATTTGAACTCCAGATGAAATTATAGGTTTAGCCCAGTTTCAAATCATTTGGTGTCTTGGTATTAGTTTGCCCGTTAATTTTGCAGATAATTTTTACATTTGATTTATTCAAAATATCTGAACTTATTAGACCTTTACTCCAGAATTAGGTTGGTGGGCCTCACACCGTCAGACCTTTATTTTAGTTAAGGGCAATGCAGAAATAACCAATGCTACAAAAAATTAAACGTCGGCAATGCCTCGAAAGTTATCCTAATTTTCCTCAGCGTCATTATGACAAGTCTATAGATGAAGATATATTCAATTACCCAGATATCGTAGCGCATTATTGGCTCAGGCTGGAGGCAAAAACAGCCATACAACGAAAAAAGTCATTAGCAATCGAAATTGTGAAGCTTTACAAGGGTTTGGGTATAGAAAGACTTATCTTTCTATGTGATGCAGATACAACTTGGATTACACGAAACTCTAATAAAAGGACCGACCTCAAACAAGTTGTTAAAGCAGTAGAATATTTAAAAAACAATAAAATCGGGGTTCGATTCAATGGAGGGGTAATTGTAGAGATGTCTGAGTTGAATGATTTTATAAAACATTTTTACGTGCTAACCAGGACGGATGCCCTATTTTCATACTATAATTTCATAGACGAAAGTCAATCTATTATTGGTTATATTCATTATGATGGGGAAGTCGAGATTAACCCTATAAATGAAAATGCAAAAACGAAATTTCTCGGAGTAGTGCACAAAACCCAATTTATCGATGCTAATCGCAAAGGCACAGATCGGATATAGTAAATAATGCGTCTAAGAACGGCTTCAAGCTATTGATGGTCCATAGCCTACTCCTGCTGATCGGTACAATAGTTGGCCCCATCGTTTAGGTAGTGCCAACGATTTCTAAAATTATTCTTTTGTAATTTTAAATTTTACTTATTTTTTTTGCAACCAAGTCAGTTTTAACTCATTGATGAAATAAAGAGAAGTGTGAAATTTTTGTTTGTTAGTTGACCATTTTGAATCGTATAAGTCTATGATATGATCGTTCAATTTAATTTATGTTAAAAAACGATTCGTATTGCTATCTATTTCTTTGGAATATTTAATTTTTCGACTTTCAGGAATTCCAATATCAGCGTGTTAGGATAGGGTTTTTCTACGTATAAAATTTTTTCAAATAATTTTATAACAGTATTTATATCAATTGAAGGAAGCTGACTATCTGGTTTGTATTTCATACTTACTTTGTTGACAACTATTATTGGTAAAATAAAACTTACTTCGTTTTTTTTGTTCATATAAGGGCTAAAATCGAAGGTATGATATTTTTTATAACTTGGAAAAAGACTGTAGGCTAAACTATCACTTGCGGTTACTTTCACAACTTGTTTTTTGCCGGTTTTTTTTACCGTTATTTTGAAATTAAAGGCGTACAATGGTATACTATCCTTTAATCCTTTTAAAGCATAGTCGTACGCTAATACATAGTGAATTTTATAATATTTTGGCGTTGCTCCTTTCTCTTTACTTTGTGCTTTTGACTTTTCAGAAAAGCTTATAAGAATCATAACTAATAATAAACCAATACTTTTCGTTAAAAGAAAGTTGCTAAAGTGAGTGTTATAAATTGCCATGTCGGAATCTTGATTATTCATTTTAAATTAATTAGGGCATTTAGTTCCTGTGTAACCGGGCTTGCTTGTGTCTCTTTCCTGAGCATTTATCGACGCATCACTTGCATTAATGAAAACGATTCCTCCCAGGGCTAGTGCAGCAGCTCTTGCAATATCAAAACTTGGATTGAAATCCCTTATCGCATCTCTAAGTCCATTCAGATAATGATTTGCGCCAAGCTCGAAGTGTCCATTTACTTCAGAAAATAAGGTTCTTCCTCCTTTTGAATTTAATTGGCTGAATTGAGCTTCGAATGCTACTAGGCCCAATTCTTGTTTCTTAACCATAAGAAAAGCATGTATCGCCTCGTGGTACTAAGTCATGTAAATATCTGGCTGTGGTTGAGGATTGCCCTGTAAAACCTGTTATTCAGGCTTGCGAGAGGTTTGTTCATGAGCGTTATTTAATCTAAGTTTTCTGTTTTCTAATGTTATAAATAAAAATCTGTAAAAAAAATAACTCGATTAATGAACAAAATATATCTTCAATAAAATGTTTCTTAATCAATAAATAATGATGTTGGATTTTGGAAATTACTTATGCTGAAATTTTTTTAAGCCTAACTTTTATCAAATTTGCTAGAGTAGCTTTTTAGTGGTTGTCACATTTGCCGTTTTAGCGTTTCAAGCTTGTTTATGTTAAGGCTTTTTTATTCTATAAATGATTTCAGCCACCAAGTTTTGGCTTAAAATTCATTTTTATGAAAAATATAAGATCAGTAAATTAATGGATTAACTAAATTATGGTTTTCGCCCAGAATCAATATTTTTAATTTGGTGTTACCAGTTGTTTGAGCGTATTACTTGTGGCAGTGTTAAATTTTCCAGCCAATCGACTTAAACCAGCTATCACTATTAAAAATAATGACAGCGATCAGGATGATGCTGTAAGCGACAACTGGAATTACGCCTAGGGGCTCATGATATACAACAACGGATAGCATGAAGGCAATAATGGGATTTAAATTAATTCCTGGTGATCAGGTATTAACACCACACTACCAGATAGAGGAGCATAAGATATGGGGTGCTACAGCCAAAATTATACGGGAACTCCTATTGTTGCTCCGCGATGAACCAATGACATCCAACAGCTGATTCTTATTCAAAAATTCTTATTGATTAGTTTTTCCTTGCTTGAATTTTAAAAGCTCAATGGGGCGGAGCCATGTCTGCTCAGCCCGTTTTTTTAAAGATTCATAATGAACTCCAGCCGATATTTTTTGAGCTTTTGAAGAAATAGCCCACCCAAATATCAACCTACTTTTGGCTTGTCAAAACAACAAGAATATGAAATTAAAAAAGCCAGGGATGCAGAGAACTAGTTCCTCAATCCCTATAAATTGTTCGCGTTATGGGAAGTAAGGAAAGAATATTGCGATTGAAGGAAGAAACCAGGACTAACATCCTGGATGCCGCCCTGCACATCGCTCAAATTGAAGGCTGGCACGCGGTGAGCATGCGTAAAATCGCAGACCAGATTGAATATACAGCCCCAATTATCTACGAATATTTTGCAAACAAGGAAGGGATTTTACTGGAGTTGACCAAAAGGGGATATCTGATCCTGACCAAAAATGTCCGCATCGCCAGAGACCGCTATCAAGATCCCAGAGAAAAAATGGGTGCCATGTGGCTTGCCTACTGGGATTTCGCCTTTGAGCACCAGGAGTTTTATCGCCTGATGTACGGCGTAGATATGGTTTGCTCTACCTCAAACAACAGAATACTAGAAATGGATATTCTATACGCTGTGATCACTGAGATAATTGAATCCATGTTCAACAGCAAACCCGTATCGGAAGATGATATCTGTAGAAAATACCATACTTATTGGTCAATTATACACGGACTGATCTCGATTAACCTGGTAGGGCCAAGCGGAAAGATAACAGAGGAACTTAATCAGCAGATTTTAAGGGACGCCATTAAGGGGATTACCTTATCCATTACGAGCTAAATTTTTTTTATCAAATAGGCTAACACCGTTAGATTATTAATACACCATCAAACCATTGTAATTTAAAATCACATGAATACTATCCATTATTTATTTATCAAACTTAACAGCATTAAACGGTTTAATTTCATTAAAACATTAACTGTTATTTTACTTGCTGCGCTCACGCTTGCGGGCTGTAAAACTTCTAGCGAAGGGCAGGCAACTGAAGCGGCTCCATTACTGCCGGTTTCCATTGTCAGTGGAACAACGGAAACTACCTTTTCCGAATACCCAGCAGCTATTCAAGGTGCTGTCGACATCGATGTTCGTCCGCAGGTTAGTGGTTATCTGCAAGGAATACTGGTTAATGAGGGCGCATACGTTAGTGCGGGGCAAACATTGTTTCAGATTAATTCTCAGCCATATACTGAAACATTGAATAATGCAAAAGCGAGCCTGCATGCAGCAGAAGCCGCCATTCTCAATGCACAGCTGGAAATAGACAAATTAACACCTCTGGTAGAAAACAAGGTCGTTTCCGATTTCCAGCTGAAATCAGCCAAGGCAGCTTACAAAATAGCACAGGCAAACGCAGAGCAGGCAAGGGCAGGCGTGGCATCTGCACAGATTAATTTAGGTTATACAAATGTGAAAGCAACTGTTAGCGGATACATCGGCAGAATTCCAAAAAAACAGGGAAGTCTGGTGTCGCCTGCCGATCAGATAGCACTTACACAACTTTCTAATATCAGCGAGGTTCATGTTTATTTCGCCTTGGCTGAAAATGATTTTAACAGTTTTAATGCCAATTATCCAGGGAAAACACCTGATGAACGGATCAAAAATCTACCAGGTGTTGAACTGCTTTTGGCCGACGGATCTTCTTATCCCCTAAAGGGTAAAATTGACATGATCGATGGCCAGTTCGATAAAAATACAGGAGCGATTACGTTAAGGGCCAGTTTCCAAAATGCAAATGGTATCCTACGATCAGGTAACACTGGGAAACTAAGGTTGGGCTTGCAACATGATAATACCATTCTAATACCCCAGTCTGCAACAGTTGAAATGCAGGATAAAGTTTTTGTCTTCGCGGTGAATAAAGAAAACAAGGTAACCAAAACGCAAATCTCAGTTGTCGGTAAAAGTGGGGAGAATTATCTGGTAAAAGATGGAGTAAAATCTGGAGACCGGATCGTACTCAGTGGCCTGGACCGTATCCAAGATGGCCAGCTTATCCAGCCTGAAATAAAATCGGCAAAGGCAGCAACATTAATCAATAAAAAATAAAACTACTACAATGTTCAAGATATTCATACAAAGACCAGTGCTTGCAACCGTTATCTCCATTATTCTGGTGATATTGGGTGTGATCGGTCTGATCAAATTACCCATACAACAATTTCCAGATATTGCACCGCCATCGGTAGTGGTAAGTGCTCTTTATCCGGGAGCCAATGCTGAAACAGTTTTGCGTTCGGTGGCGCCATCCCTCGAAGAATCCATTAATGGCGTAGAAGATATGACCTATATGAACTCTACGGCCAGTAACGATGGTACCTTATCTATAGCTGTTTATTTCAAACTGGGCACAAACCCAGACCAGGCAGCAATAAATGTTCAGAACAGGGTTTCACAGGCACTGAGCCGCCTACCTGCAGAAGTGGTTCAGCAAGGTATTACCACATCCAAACAGCACGTTACTTTTATGATGGGGATTGGGTTATATACAGAAGATGAATCGAAATATGATCCGACTTTTGTGGGAAACTATGCGGAGATCAATATCATCCCAGAGCTTAAGCGCATACCTGGCGTAGGATTGGCAAGTTTGTACGGAGGTGCCAAGGATTATTCGATGCGGGTGTGGTTGAATCCAGCAAAAATGAGCAATTATCAGGTAACCAGTTCTGAGGTGACCAGAGCCATCCAGGATAAAAGTTTGGAAGCTGCCTCAGGTAAATTTGGACAAAATAGCAAAGAGGTATTTGAATATGTAATTAAATACAAGGGCAAACTGACCAAGCCTGAGGAATATGAGAATATCGCCATCAGGTCTAATGCCGATGGCTCGGTACTTCGCCTGAAAGATGTTGCAAGGGTAGAACTGGGCGCTTTTTCTTATAACAGTTCTACGCGTTTAAGTGGCAAAAAAGGTGTGGTTATCGGTATTTTGCAATTATCAGGTGCAAACTCGAATGAAACCCAGATCGCGGTGAGAAAAGCAATGGAAAAAGCATCAAAGGCTTTTCCCAAAGGGATAAAACACCAGATATTCTTTAGTACCAAGATTGCTCTTGATGAATCAATTGATCAGGTAAAGCATACATTAATTGAGGCTTTTATATTGGTTTTTATTGTAGTATTTCTCTTTTTGCAAGATTTCAGGTCCACGCTAATTCCAGCCATTGCCGTTCCTGTTGCCATTCTGGGCACTTTCTTTTTCATGCACCTGTTTGGCTTCTCTATTAATTTGCTAACGCTATTTGCGCTTATTCTTGCGATAGGAATTGTAGTGGATGATGCAATTGTAGTGGTTGAGGCGGTGCATGCCAAGATGGAACACAGGCATTTGGGACCAATAGCAGCAACGCATGAGGCCATGCATGAAATCTCTGGGGCAATCATTTCCATCACATTGGTTATGGCAGCGGTATTCCTGCCAGTTGGGTCGATGGAAGGATCCACGGGGCTTTTTTATCGCCAGTTTGCCTTTACCATGGCAATTGCAATCGTAATATCAGCGGTTAATGCCTTAACTTTAAGTCCTGCGCTGGCTGCATTATTTCTAAAAGATATCCATTCTGCTCCAATAGCTGGTGAAGAGCTGCCTGTGAAAAGGGGTTTTAAGGAGAAATTCTTTGCGGGATTCAACAGTAGCTTCAATGCGATGACGGGCCGCTATGTTGGTGGACTGAAATTCCTAATCAAAAATAAATGGCTGAGTATGAGTGGACTGGCATTAATTGCCTTAGCTACCGTAATGATGGTTAAAACAACCCCAACGGGATTTATTCCAACAGAAGACCAGGGCTTTATTGCTATTGCAGTAAATACACCATCGGGAACAACGCTTGATGGGACCATACAAGTGATGAGCAAGGCCGAATCAACACTTCAGGGAATGGATGCTGTACGCTTTGTAACCGCTATTTCAGGGTTTGATGTGCTGACTAATTCGATGAGCCCCTCAAAAGCAATCATCTATATCTTGTTGAAGCCCAATAAAGAGCGAGGAAAAACTAGAGATCTAAATGGGGTAATGGACGAGGCAAGAAGTAAGCTTAGCAGTATTACAGGAGGCAGTTTCTTCGTCTTTAGTTTTCCAACTGTTCCGGGCTTCAGCAGTGTAGAAGCTTTAGATCTGGTTATTCAGGATAAAACAGGAGGTAAGTTGGATAAGTTCAGTGGCATTTCCCAGGATTTTATCGCTGCATTGATGAAACGCAAGGAAATTGGTGTTGCATTTACCAGCTTCAAAGCCGATTATCCACAACTGCAATTGGATATTGATGATGATAAGGCCAGTCAGCTGGGCGTGAACGTAAAAGACATTCTGGAAACCATGCAGGCGTATTTTGGTAGTGCACAGGCAACCGATTTTAACCGTTTTGGTAAATACTATCGCGTGGTAGTACAGGCGGATGTACAGGATCGAAAAGATCCATCGGCAATAGATCGTGTGTTTGTGAAAAATAAGAACGGGGAGATGGTTCCTATCAAGAGCTTGGTCAAGCTGAGCCGCATTTACGGTTCGGAAACAGTTTCCAGGTATAATATGTTCAATTCGATTTCGATAAACGCCATCCCAAAGCCAGGTTTCAGTTCTGGTGCTGCAATTAAGGCAGTTGAAGAAGTTGCTGCACAACAATTACCAGCTGGATATAGTTACGAATTTTCTGGACAGACACGTGAAGAGATTGCCTCTGGCGGTCAATCGACTGTGGTATTCATTCTATGTATGGTATTCGTCTATTTCTTGTTGGCTGCCCAATATGAAAGTTACATTCTTCCACTGGCGGTAATGCTTTCTATACCCGTGGGCATTTTCGGTGTATTTGTAGCCATTGGATTAACAGGAATAGAAAACAGCATTTACGTACAAGTTGCACTTATTATGCTCATTGGCCTGCTTGCCAAGAATGCCATACTGATCGTGGAGTTTGCGGTGCAGAAGAGAAATGCAGGACTGGGTTTGGTTGATGCAGCGATAGAAGCAGCAAAATTAAGACTTAGACCAATCATCATGACCTCACTTGCATTTGTTGTGGGCATGATTCCTATGATGAGCGCTACCGGGCCATCAGCCCAAGGTAACCATTCGATTAGTATAGGTGCTGCAGGAGGTATGGTTTCGGGCGTAATCCTAGGACTGTTTATTATCCCCGTTCTTTTCGTTGTCTTCAGGCATTTACAGGAAAAATTATCAAAAAAATCAGACAAGGCTGCTCATAGTAATGACGGCCAAGAAAATAATACCATTTATGAAACACATTAATATAATTACCATCCTGCTTATCGTATTGTCTTTGAGCGGATGCTCGGTTTCGAAAAATATACTTTCCCCAAATGTTGCGCCAGGTTTGTTCAGAAATACCTCGCCAACAGATTCTTCAAGTATAGGAGACTTGCCGTTGAAGAGTTTTATTACCGATCTAACGGTACAGAACTTAATTGATACGGCACTGGTTAAAAATTACGATATGCAGATTGCGTTCAAGAACATTAATGCTGCTGAAGTACTGTTCAAACAAGCTAAACTGGGTTATCTTCCTGAGCTGAAATTGCAGCTAGCTGCAAGCTCTAGCCGTTCATCTGATAACAGCCTGAATGGCCTGACGCTGAAACAGTTTACGGGCTCTGCCCAAATAGAGGATTATAATGCTAACCTCGGTCTATTTTGGGAGGCCGATATCTGGGGGAAAATCAAAAATCAAAAGGCAGGTGCTCTAGCTAGTTATTTACAAACCGAGGAAGCCCGCAAGGCCGTTCAAACCCGATTGATTTCTAATGTAGCACAAGGTTATTACAGCTTATTGATGCTACATGCCCAGCTCGAAATTGCTCAGAAAAACTTGAAGCTGAACGACAGTACTTTGAGAATTATTAAATTTCAGTTTGATGCAGGTCAGGTTACTTCATTGGCTATCCAACAGGCAGAGGCGCAGCAATTGAATGCTGCACAACTGATTCCGAAACTGGAACAAAATATGACCATACAGGAGAATGCATTGAGCATATTGATCGGGATTATGCCAACTTCGCTCGCCCAGATTAGCGGGCTGGAAAAAATGGTCATTCCCCAAAATCTTAGTGCAGGCTTTCCATCTTCAATGTTAAACCGCAGGCCGGATATTAAAAGCGCAGAACTTGCACTAAATGTGGCCAATGCAAAGGTTGGGGTTGCAAAGGCAAGCCTGTATCCAACCTTGGTAATTACAGCAAGTGGTGGAATAAACTCTTTTAAGGCCAGTAACTGGTTCAATGTGCCCGCTTCTTTATTCGGTCTTGTCTCTGGCGGAATTACCCAGCCTATTTTTCAGCGGGGACAATTAAAAACAAATTTTGCATTGGCCAAAATAGAGCGTGAAAAAATCGTAATACAGTTTCGCCAGGCGGTATTGAACGCTGTTGGCGAAGTGTCTGATGAGTTGACGAAAGTTGAAAAGCTAAGGGATCAATATTCAATGGCTGAGCGCAGGATGGCTACTTTACAGCAGGCATCAAAAAATGCAAGTCTTTTGTTCAGGAGTGGCAAGGCAGATTATCTCGAAGTAATTACAGCTCAGGGGAATTTACTTCAAAGTGAGCTTGAACTCGCTTCCATTAAGACCCAGCAGTTAAATGCTGTCGTCGGTCTTTATCGATCACTTGGAGGAGGACTCCTGTAAAATTAAGCAACTGTTTTCCAAGGTATCAAAGCATCTTGTTTTTATTTCAAAGTCCTAATGCGATGTGCAAGTTCGTGTTAATGAAGTAAATAGCTTTAGAAAAACAAGAAATAAATCATAAATAAAAATAAATCATCAATATATGTCCGTTTCCAATTTATTTAAACCCCTTACCATGCTACACGGGCCAGCATTCAGAAATCGCTTCATGTTTGCCCCGCTGACTAATCAACAGAGTGAGTTTGATGGCACAGCCTCTGAGTACGATCAATTCTGGATGCAACAGCTAGGGCAAAGTGGCTATGCACTAATCCAGACCTGTGCCACTACAGTTGAAGCAGGAGGGATCGCTTTCGCCAGGCAACTGGGCATCCACAGTGATGAACATTTGCCTGGCCTAAGCCAGATTGCCGCGTCTATTCGTGATGGTGGCGGCTTGTCCGCAGTACAGCTTCATCATGCGGGGCACCGTGCCAATCCACATTTGGGTGGAATTCCTGCACCTGCTTCAAGTTCCACGGTTCCTGGGGTTCTTGCTATCAAAACCGAAGAAGTAGAAAGGGTACGTAATAGCTTTATTACTGCTGCCAGGAGAGCACAGCAGGCTGGTTTTGATGGAGTAGCTGTGCATGGGGCCTTTGGCTGGATTCTCTCGGAATTTATGTCGCCCTATTTAAATGACCGTAATGATAAGTACGGAGGAAGTTTGGAAAACCGTGCCCGACTTACGCTTGAAGTTATTGAAGGTATAAGAGCGGCGTGTGGACCTGATTTTCAAATTGGCTGGCGATTATCGATTGAGCGTTATGGCTTGCGGATAGAGGAATTGCGTGAAGTTACAGCCGACATCTTTGACCGAGAACTGATCGATTACTTAGACCTTGCCCTATGGGATTCAGATCAGATGGTTGGAGAGGGCGCATTTCGTGGGCAAAGTATGCTCAGTGTTTTTACTAATCTTCCACGCAAAGGCGTGCGTCTTGGTGTCGCTGGCAAAATAATGACCGCTCAAAGAGCTGGCGAATTATTGGAAGAAGGGTGTGATTTTGTACTGATTGCAAGAGCGGGAATTCTTCAACGTGATTTCCCAGTACAGGTTAAAGCAAATCCACAGTACATCAGTCCAAACATGCCTGTGAAAGCTCAGTACCTCAGAGATGGAGGCTTAAGCGAGCGGTTTATTAATCACTTAAGGGGATGGCAAACGATTGTAATTCCAAATTCTCCCTGAACAAAATATCGACATATAGAAATAGTAACTGTAAAATAAATTGAATTGAAATGAATAAAACTTTGATAATCGTAACACACCCTGATCTAAATAATTCAGTGATAAACAAAAGGTGGCTAGAAGAATTAGAAAAATTTCCTGAAAAGTTTCATGTGCACCAATTGCATGAGGTTTATCCTAATCAACAGTTTGATATAAGGGCAGAGCAAAAACTGGTCGAAGAACATGATCGTATTGTTTTTCAGTTCCCTTATTATTGGTACCATTCTCCTGCATTATTGAAAAAATGGTTTGATGAAGTGCTTACCCATGGATGGGCATACGGAAGCTCAAGTGGCTTTAAATTTACGGGAAAGAAAATTGCTCTCGCGATTTCTTTAGGATTGAAGGAAGACCAATTGCAGCATGGTACAATTTTCAAATACACCCTTGAAGAACTCACTCGGCCATTTGAAGCACTGTTTGATTATATAAAGGCAGATTACCAGCCATTGTTTGCTTACTATGGAATGGCATTCGAACCTACTGAAGAATGGGTAGAAAGAAGCGTTCCTTTGTATCTTGATTTTCTGGATCGCTTCAATTATGAAAAAGGTAATGCAGATAAGGCTTAACTCCGCATTACACTGAATGTTTAATTTGAGATCTGTTTCTTCTATTTTATTCAGTTTTACATTACAAGGTGGATAGATAAAAAGTTTGCAAAAAACGTTGAAGCAAGAAAGGAAAAAAAATAACAGGCTGGAGAAGTTCATTTCAAACTTTTTTATGTTCTAAATGGCGGTAAATTTTTTTTGAAGCTGTTCCTGCTAAAATTTTGAGTTCATTTATATGAAACCTTTTAATTTTAAATCATCCATCAGTAGCTCAATAAAAAAGGCTTTTAAGCAATTAAAAGTAATCCTGCCCATCTATACAACCCTTTCTAATGCGATTTAGAAAGGGTTTTTTTATGGTGTGGGTAAAAAAACAAAACAATTTTGGGCTGCTGGCTATTGTTATGTCAAATTACATTTTAGCAGTATGAAAAATAGTGAAGACGATTTACAACAATTTATAAAAGCATTTGATCCAAATAAATTTAAAATTCTAAAGTCTGGAATAGAAATAAGAGGAATTAGCGATATACATCGGAATATTAGCCTAGCAAAAGAATTAATTCAGAAACTCAAGTTGCGACTTGATGTAAGGCATAATGCAGAGATGACGACCTACGGAGGTTTTGAAGTTATTAAAATCTAACATATTTGAAAAATATGTTGTCAAAAGCAAGTATGAGCAGAAATGAATTGGACAAATAAAATGATGTTGACGCTGGCACTTCCTGCTGGATTTGTTTCAGGCTAATAATACAGCAAGAGGAGCGTATACTGATTGCCTATCCTTGCTTTTGCTTACTGAAGGGAATTCAAAAACTGTTTTTTTAGCAATTCGATAAACCCTTGTTGCTTCTGCATTTAGCACTGCAATATTTTACTTCCAACCACACTTTTTCCCACTTCTTGCGCCAAGTAAACGGCTTCTCGCAATTTGCACAGATTTTGGAGCGCAGATTTTCCTTTTTAACTGCTTTCATCTTCTAATCAAATTCCGTAATACCTGCTTTTAAACATAGAACTAAGCATAAGTACGAATTTTTGGGGATTTGAAATTCGAATTCTTTCACTCATGATTTCATTTGTAGTTTTCCTTTTAATCTTATCAAAAAGCTTTTTATAATAGATATAGGCCAAATAAACACCTCTTCGTGATGATTTGGGCAATTGCTTTATGCCTTGCAATGCTGCTTCAAATTCTTCTGCTATTTCTTTCTCAATAACAAGTTTTTCAGCAATGGAAAATCTAGATAAATCCACTCCAGGAAAGTAACTTCGGTTCAAGAGCTGAAAATCTGCCTTAACATCTCGTAAAAAATTTACTTTCTGGAAAGCGGAGCCAAGCTTCATAGCAGATTCTTTTAGCCGCTCATAACTTGCGGCATCACCTTGTACAAAAACCTGGAGGCACATTAAGCCTACAACCTGTGCCGACCCCAATATATAGCGTTCGTATTTTTGAGGTGTATATTTTTCCTGGCGAAGGTCCATTTCCATGCTTTCCAGGAAAAGATCTATGAGTTCTTGTTTTACATTATATTGGTTTACAACTTTTTGAAAAGCATTAAGAATAGGGTTCAGGCTAATTTGATCCTGAATCGCTTCATTGCAGTCCCTTTTAAACTTCCAAAGCAGCTGCGGCTTATCGTAATCATGGAAACTATCTACAATTTCATCGGCTAGCCTTACAAATCCATATATTGCATAAATGGCTTCCTGATGGCTTTTGTCTAGAAAACGGATACCCATAGAAAAGCTGGTGCTGTAGGTTTTAGTTACCATTTTACTGCACTTTGCAGATACACGATCAAAAATAATTTTCATTCAATATCAGTCTTAAATTTTTTCAAAATTTTGAGCAAAATGGAAGTCTTCGAGTTTCTGAAGCAAAGTAATAAGTTTAATTTTTTCTTCGAGAATAAGTGGGCCTGTTACGTTGGCCGAAGCAGCCCGTATTTTGTCCATACTTTTGTTCAGTTCCAGTGTTCCTTTTGCCGAAATGCTCATAATCATACTGCGTTTATCAATCCCAGAGGATTGTTGGGTGATTAAGCCCTTATCCAGAAGGCGTTTAATGATTAATGTTCCCGCTGGCTTATCGTGAATGTTTTCTTTTATTAATGCTGATTTACTCATATTTCCAGCAGACAGGAGGTTAATCAGGTATATGAATTCATCGGGGGTTGAAAATAAACTATTGGTTATAGCTGCTTTCGCCTGTATTTTAGCATATCTGTAGAGATGAACAAGTGCCGTATTGATTACGCTATCTGCAGAACGACCGTTAATTTTACCAGTCCATTCAGGTTCTTCGGGTTTTATATTTTCGCCTTGATCGGATTGCGTATTACTCCACTTTAGAAAAGATTTTAAATCGTCCTTTGCATCCATGCTGCTACTTTCGTATGTTTTTACCAACAACAATAAGTCGTTTAAAAGGTTGTACATCATCTTTTTTTATTGTAATGGTTTATAATTTCGATTTCGTTAGGTTCTATTCTTTACTAAAATGTTGTTTTTAAATTACCAAGGCCTCCATCTACCGGAATAATTTGCCCAGTTATCCAACTGCTCTCTGCCGAGAGTAAAAATGCAATGGCAGCGCTGATGTCTTTTGGCGTTCCGTATTTTCCCAATGGGTGCCTTTTTGCTGATGCATCCATTTTTTCGGGCGTGTTAAGTAGTTTTGAAGCAAGCGGTGTATCCGTTAAAGACGGTGCAACTATATTTACCCTGATTTGACTACTGCTTAATTCTGCTGCTAATGAGATCGATAGGCCCTCAATTGCTGCTTTTGACGCCGCAATACTCGCATGAAAAGCCATTCCAGTTCTTGCTGCGACAGAACTTATTAGCACAATAGATGCTGAGGAAGCATTCTTTAAAGATTTTAAGGATTGTTGTATAGATGTGGCAGCCCCAACTACGTTGAGTTTGAAATCATCAATAAAATCGCTTTCTGTCATTCGTGCAAATGGCTTAAGGTTGATGTTTCCAACACAGTATACCAGGCCATCGAGTTCATCGGGAACGAATGAGGCTAATGCTGCTGTCGAACTCATCACATCCATTTCCAGATAGCGAACGGAATCAGGCCATAGTGGTGAACTGTTTCTGCTGGCGGTGAAAATATTCGCTCCCTCTATATGTAGTAAATTAACCAAATCGAATCCGATACCAGAGCTTGCGCCGATAACAAGGATATTTTTGCTCTTAAACCTCATGATTAAACATTGAAATTAGTTTAAGTATTTATAAACTAATTTGATTAAATAAAGTTTATAAATATACTAATTGTTTTAAAGTATAATCTGTTACAGCAAAAAAATGTTTTACTGATAGTTAATGTTGGCGTTTTAAGGGAAACCAATTACATCAAAATGTATTAATCGTGATCAATAGGACGATCTGGACATTTAGTTTATTTGACAGTAAATATTTTATAAGGTGTTGAACGGACGATGAATTTTAAAGTATTTGAATGCTAATCTATTAATTGGCTTATGCGGAACATATTTACATTATAATGTTGTTCCCGAAAAGTTAAATATCAAACAAAAGATCATCTTCTGCTTAGTTTAAGGACTCGTTAAGGATAAGAGAATGTTAAGCCTACAACTGGCCTAAAGCTGGCCTGTATATTGGCCGTATTTTCTCCGTATTTTGATTCAATTTTCCCGAACGAAAGACGAACGAGAGACGAACAAGACACGAACAAAGTGCGGTAGAGTGTCTTATCCTTCTATAGCTATACAGGTTATTGATTTAATTTTGAATTGACTATACATCCAAATTTGGTAATTCTGTGTGAACTATACATTTGTGTTTTGATCTGATTTATATTTTTTAGGCTTCCACCTTTTTTTCAGTTCTCCCTGTTTAAGGTGGGCTTGTTCAGGTGTAAGATAGTCACAGCTGGCATGTGGTCTTATCTGATTATATACCTGGATATTGTCTCTGATCTTTCTCGTGGTTTCCCTTAGCCCTGTTTGTGCTCCATATAAGTCAAACTCTGCTTTTAGTATGCCATTTACCCGCTCCGCTATGGCATTCTCATACGGATCTCCATTTTCAGTCATGCTTACAGCAATATTTCCATCTGTAAGTATCTCTACATAGCTTTTACTACAATATTGCGATCCTCTGTCAGAATGATGAATCAGTTTGTTCTGAGGATATTTTCGATCAGCTATAGCCATTCGCAGGGCATCTATGCAGCCCTGTGCAGACAGATCTTTCCTGAAAGCCCAGCCCATGATCTTCTTCGAATAGGCGTCCGTGATCAGGCTCAGGTATCCCCATTGCTTTCTAAGCTGGATATAAGTGATATCACTTACCCATACCTGCTCAGGCCCGTTAACTACCAGTATTTTAATTAGATTGTTGTATTTATGCATCCAATGCCTTGAATTGGTGGTCACTACTTTTCTTTTTCGGTTCCTGATGTGCAAGCCATGTTCCCGCATTAGGTTAAAAAGGTAGTCCCTTCCGATTTTAATACCATGTTTCTCCAAGGGTTGCTGTAGCATGTAGTGTAATTTTAGGGTGCCTATTCTGTTTTGTTTCTTACGGATATCGAATACATGCTGCAACACAATATCATCTTTCAAGCCCAGGTCTTGTATTCTCCACTGATGATCGTAATAAGCATGTCTTGTCTTGCCAAACAGTCTGCACAGTAACTTGATCCCTAATTTGGGAAAGTCCTGTTTCATTTTGATGACTGCCTGGCACCAGACTTTTTTCTGATATCTATCTTAAGTTGATCTTCTGCAATATCAATCATGGTATCCAATGCCCTGATTTTCAGATTAGCCTCTGCCAAAGCCTTTTTCAAGGCTTGGAGTTCTAAGGCTTCAGATGTTTCTGGTGTCTGCTGATTCTTTGACATATCTAAGGATGAGAAATCTCTAAGTTCGGAATTTTCCTGCTTAAATCTCTTGATCCACTGATTTATCAATGAAGCACTACTGATATTGAATGAAATACGTGCTTGTTTTAAGCTCATACCGGACTCTATAGCACGTACTACAGAACGACGCTCAGATTCTGTATAAGACTTATTTCCACTACGATAGCCATGTTGAAATAGCCAGGCTTCAAGTGATCTTGAACTCATGCCGTACTCCAGGATTAAATCCTTACGGGGTACTCCCTGCTCAACAAGGCTAACGATATGCGAAATTAGACGCTTATCAAATTTTTGTTGTTTACTGGTCCGAGATGAATAAATTAATGCTGTTTCTTTTGTTTCCATACACTGTTTTTAGTGTATAGCTTTTTTAGGAATCGACAGAGTCCTTAACTGTAACACTAGTGTTTATAGACGGTATAAGGAGGAAGCTAAAAGCGGTTATTGTGTATGATTTCAAAAGCCAAATTGTTCTACAATAGGACGGCATAATCCACCAAGCAAAAGCCTAACAGATATTGTTTACTGTTAGGCTTTTTCTGTTAAAGAGGGCAAGTATCTTGCTATCAGATTTAATATCTTTAAGAATATATTGGTTTCCTGATTTCTATTTCTGAAGCTGCAGTCTGATCCAGTTAATTATAAACAGTAAAAATAAGATGCTTATAATATAAAGTTCGATCTTATTTACGGCTCTAGTACCAAATTTTCTTACACAAACTCGATCAATAATTAGAAATACAAGTGCTAGAGGAATCCAAAGTAAATTTACCCACCCTTGTAGCCTTTGGTCCATACCATTGGTATTTATTAAGATTATGGATGAAATTATTATGGCTAATATCGATATCAAGCTGAGAACTAAAAATATGGTCATTCTTTTTGTGTTGGCTGTTTTCATCAAATTTAATGTTTGCAATGTGGGCCAATTAATCTATTATTTCGGTTAATTGTTTATAACTAAACCAAGCTTATAAATATGTGACTATTCGGTGGTTTTATTTCAAATATAATACTTGTCACTTAATAGTGATAAAGGATTAATCTGACTCAATTTTTTATAGCCCTGTTTAAAGATAAATGGAATGAAAAATCGTAGATGGCACGATCAGAAATAGAGAAAAAAGCAAAGAAACCTTTGGTTGCTCTTAAAAAATAGTATGCTGTGCAATCGGATTTTTTTGTTTGTAATCAGAGGGAGAAAGGCCGGTTTGCTTTTTGAAAAATTTCCCAAAGAAAGAGGAATTGCTAAATTTCAATGCTAATGCAACTTCAGAAATATTTAGCAACGGATTATTCAGTAAAATTTTTGCTTCCCCGATAACTATATCGTCTATAAGCTCTCCTGCGGTTTTTTCAGTTACTTGTTTTACTACTTGCGAAAGATGCCTTGGCGTAATACATAATTTATTTGCATAATAAATTACCCGTTTTTCTTCTTTAAAATGCTCTGAAAGTAAATTAAGAAAATTAGTTGTTAACTCCAGTTTGCTATCCCTTTTTGCGGGCTCTAAAACCTGTCTTTTGTTGCTTAGCAAAATCAAATCGTAAACTATTTCTGTGAAACTATTTCTAATAATTTCATTTCGATGAGGGATATCTGCCTGGAGTTTTAATTTTTTTTGTAAAGAAATTATATCATGATATAAATCTGTATACTCTTCCTTAGTAAGTGAAAACTTATTAATGGATTGCGTCATAAATAACCTATAACTCTGGGCGCTACTTAAAAATATACCCTGTTTTTTCAAATACGCTTTGCTGAATCCAACTTTTATAAAGGATATGTTCGGATCGTTCGTGATCTCGTAAATTGAATCTGGAAAAACAAAATGAATATCCCTTTCTTTTAAAGTTTCGGGCAAGAAATTAGTCTTAATATTTAACTTTCCTTTAATAATTAGGATAAATGCGTAGGAGCTGGCCCGAAAGGGTTGATTGTGGCAAAAATCAGGAATATAGTTCTCGAAATAGCTAACCTCCAAATCTTCTAATGGCGGAAATTTCTTGTCGATATTAACGACCTGATCGTTATTGTTAAGAAGCTGTTGCTGCATGGATTTTTAGTGTTTCGTAACAGTTTTTTAACAGATATTTCCACGCCTTTCTTAATAAAAATAAAGCCTCATTTTTCGCAATATAGTCCCCTGATATCTGACTGTTTTTGACGATAGCAAATCTAATATTTCAATCTATTTTTCAAATTTATTTTTTTTATTATGACTAATTTCTGATAAGAATTTAATCGTTTGATTGATTTTTAATTGTCAATAACTTATTGATATATAGATTTTTGTTTGAGTATTTGCTTTGTAATCGCTTAATTTCTACTGTTTTACCTATTTATAATAAAAGTCAGGAAGTCGAATAGTCAATTCATTTAAATGTCACATTTTTTCAATCCACCTTTTTGACCAATAGTTCCCACTTTTGAACCTTTTTTATCGAGGCTTTCAACGTTAAAATTGCGTTATCAAATTGTTTGCAAATAATAATCTGATGGAACTTGTTTTTGCGCCAAATGCGTGCAAACAAAAAAGACAAGGGTTTTAATAAACAATAAAATAAGGGAGTATTACCATCCAGTATGCGCAAAAAATTAATAGATAGGATTGATGCATTTAAAGATGCCTCTATCATTAAGGAAAAAGGGCTTTATCCTTACTTCAGATCAATAGAATCTGCTCAAGACACTGAAGTGATTATTAATGGAAAAAAGGTGCTGATGTTTGGATCGAATTCGTATTTAGGTCTAACTAACCACCCCAAAATAAAAGAAGCAGCAAAAATTGCCATAGAAAAATATGGAACAGGCTGTGCAGGTTCAAGGTTTTTAAATGGCTCGCTCGATATTCATATAAATTTAGAAAACCGTTTAGCGGAGTATGTTTCTAAAGAGGCAGCTGTACTTTTTAGTACAGGTTTTCAGGTTAATTTAGGGGTAATTTCCTGTTTGCTTGATCGGAATGATTATTTGATTTTAGACGAGTATGACCATGCCTCAATTATAGATGGAAGTCGATTATCTTTTTCCAGAACGATAAAATACGCTCATAACGACATGGGCGATTTGAGGAGGAAATTGAGCAGATTACCAGAAGATGCGGCAAAGTTAATCGTATCCGATGGTATTTTCAGTATGGAAGGCGATTTGGTTAATCTACCAGAATTGGTTCAAATTGCTGATGAATTTGGCGCTAACGTGATGATGGATGATGCCCATAGTTTGGGTGTAATTGGTTTTAATGGCGCTGGAACGGCATCTCATTTCAATCTTACCAATAAGGTCGATTTAATAATGGGTACATTCAGTAAATCACTAGCCTCTTTAGGTGGTTTTATTGCTGGTGATGCCGCAACGATAGAATTTATAAAACATCGTGCCCGCTCGCTTATGTTTAGCGCAAGTATGCCGCCTTCGGCCGTAGCAAGTGTAATTGCTGCTTTAGATATCATCGAGTCTGAGCCTGAGCGTATTGATAAGCTTTGGCAAAATACAGAATATGCAAAAAAACTGCTTTTAGAATCAGGCTTTGATATTGGTCATAGCAATAGCCCAATTATTCCAGTTTATATAAGAGATAATACTAAAACTTTTATGATTACCAACATCTTGCAGCAAAATGGGGTGTTTGTAAATCCAGTAGTTTCTCCTGCAGTTCCGTCAGGTTCTTCGCTCATTAGGTTTTCTTTAATGGCTACGCACAGTTTTGAGCAAATCGAAATTGCCATAGAAAAACTTACAAGTGCTTTTAAAGCTGTTAATGTTGATTTGGTGGGGCTTCAATCATGAAAAAAATAGTTAAAGTTTCAACTAAAACTGAGCTTGGTGCATTCATTGATTTTCCGCATGAGCTTTATGCGAATGATGTAAATTATGTGCCAGAGCTTTTTATAGCTCAACGCGATTTACTTTCGCCAGGAAAGCATCCTTTTTATGAGCACTCGGAAATTCAACTTTTTTTAGCTTATGAAGATGAAAAAATAGTTGGACGGATTGCTGCAATTAACAACACCAACCATAATAAATTATATAATGCTACAGATGGTTTTTTCGGCTTTTTCGATGTGGTTAACAGTCAGGATATAGTTAGTTTATTATTCGAGGCCGCTCAAAACTGGCTAGCAGAAAAAGGATTAAATAGGATTTTAGGGCCAGTAAATTTCTCGACGAATGAAACCTGTGGTTTACTGATAGATGGTTTTGATGGGCCTCCAGTTGCCATGATGCCATATAACGCACCTTATTACCTTAATAGGTTAGAGCAATTAGGTTTCGAAAAAAATGTTGATTTAAGAGCGTACCGATATACTACAGGTAATTATAGCGATAGATCGGTAAAACTAATTGATCGGATTGAAGAGCGTTTAAAACGGAATGATATCGTGATTCGGACCATCAATATGAAAAACTTTAATCAGGATAAAGAAGCTATCCGTGAGGTTTATAACAAGGCTTGGGATAAAAACCTGGGTTTCGTACCTATGACGGATAAGGAGTTTGATTATACAGCGAAAGACTTAAAACTCATTCTTGATCCAGATTTCTGCATAATGGCTGAGCAAAACGGCAAAATTGTTGGCTTTGCCTTGGCAATTCCTGATATCAACCAAATTCAGATTAAAATAAAACGTGGACGATTATTTCCGACAGGCTTAATTAAGCTTTTAACGGGCAAGAAAAAGATAGACGGCATTAGAATTTTATTGCTTGGGGTAGTTGATGGATATCGAAAAATGGGTATTGAGGCATGCTTATATGGACATATTATTAAGAGTTTTTCTGCAAAGAATATGAAATATGCCGAAGCAAGCTGGACGTTGGATCATAACGATATGATTAACAAGCCAATTGAGGATATAGGCGGAAAGCTATACCGAAAATATAGAATTTTAGAAAAGGCGATATGAAAAAGCGGGTGTTGATTACTGGTGCAACTGGATTTGTTGGATATCATCTTATTCAGGCGGCTTTAGATAATAATCTGGAAGTTTATGTTAGTGTACGCAGGCAAAGCATAGTTGCTCATTTAGCCGATTTTGCTGTTAATTATGTTGAATTAGATTTCGAATCGATAGGGCAGATGAAACATCATATCGAAGAAAAGAAATACAATTACATTATTCATGCGGCTGCTACAACCAAGGCAAAAAACCGTGAAGCTTATTTTCATATCAACGCAATTTACACCCGAAACTTTGCAATCGCGGCATCAACGGCTACTCATAAAATAGAAAAATTTGTGTTTGTAAGTAGTTTGGCTGCAAGAGGTCCATTATTGGGTCAACATGATGCAATTAGTTTATCCAACCCAGTAACAGATTACGGAAGAAGCAAAGCTTTAGCCGAAACCTATTTAAGTCAGCTTAAAAATTTGCCATTAATTGTATTTCGGCCGACTGCAGTTTATGGTCCCCGCGAAAAAGACATTTTTATCTTGATAAAAGCAATTAATTCGGGTTTGGAGTTTTACATAGGAACGCAGCAGCAACCACTAACTTTTATACATGTTACAGATTTGGCAGAGGCCATTTTAAAGGTGCTCAAGTCGGATTTGGTTTATAAAACTTACCACATTTCTGATGGTGAAATTTACAATCGCTTCTCTTTAGCAGAATACACCAGGCTCGCATTAAAAAAGAAAACACTTGTAGTTAAGGTACCATCAACAATTATTAAGGGGCTTGCGTGGGGCCTGGAGCACACCTACAAGGTATTTAATAAAGTACCAACGCTTAACGTGGATAAAATAAAAGAATTAACCGCAAGCAGTTGGGCATGTAGTATAGACAGTTTACAAAATGATATTGGGTTTAAACCAAAATACCAATTGGAGGGTGGTATTAAGGAAACGATTACCTGGTACAAAGAAAATAATTGGTTATAAATAAAATTAAAATAAGATAGAATGAAAGAACAAGTAAAATCAGCCGATGGCAAACTTGGAATATTAATGCCAGGTCTTGGTGCTGTTGCCACAACCATGATTGCTGGGGTAGCTGCTGTAAAAAAAGGCTTATCAAAACCAATTGGCTCTTTAACCCAAATGGGAAGCATCCGCATTGGTAAAAGAACGGAGAAAAAAGAACCAAAAATTAAAGATTTTGTGCCTTTGGCAAATCTCGAAAACCTCGTTTTTGGTGGTTGGGATGTATATGAAGATAACGTTTACGAAGCTGCACTTAATGCAAGAGTTTTAGATGCAAACCTTCTGCGTGACGTGCGTGAGGAATTACAGGCAATAAAACCAATGCGTGCTGCATTTGATCGGAATTATGTAAAAAACCTTACAGGTACGCATGTTAAGCAAACCGAAAACAGGTACGAGTTGGCGCAAGAGGTGATGGAAGATATTAAAAACTTCAAAAGCGAAAATAACTGCGATAGAATTGTATTGGTTTGGTGTGGTTCTACCGAAATTTATTTTGAACCATCTGCGGTTCACGAATCGCTTGCGGCCTTTGAACAAGGCTTAAGAGATAACGATCCACTAATTGCACCAAGTATGATTTATGCTTATGCAGCTTTAAAATTAGGCGTTCCTTTTGCTAATGGTGCTCCAAACTTAACGGTAGATATTCCAGCTTTAATCGAATTGGCAAAAGAAACCAATACGCCAATCGCTGGGAAAGATTTTAAAACTGGTCAAACCTTAATGAAAACCATTTTGGCGCCAGGTTTAGCAGCACGTTCTTTAGGTGTTAATGGCTGGTTCTCTGATAATATTTTAGGTAATCGCGATGGTTTAGTATTGGATGACCCAGATAACTTTAAAACAAAAGAAGTATCAAAATTAGGCGTACTGGAAGATATTTTTAAACCAGAAGTAAATCCAGATTTGTATGGCGATATGTACCATAAAATCAGAATTAACTATTATCCGCCGCATGGCGATAACAAAGAAAGCTGGGATAACATCGATATTTTCGGGTGGTTGGGTTATAAAATGCAAATCAAGATTAACTTCTTATGCCGCGATTCGATTTTAGCTGCACCAATTGTTTTGGATTTGGCTTTGTTTATGGATTTGGCGAAAAGAGCTAATATGTCTGGTATTCAAGAATGGTTATCGTTCTATTTAAAATCGCCACAAACCATTCCAGGTGTACCTGCAGAAAACGACATTTTTAAACAATTAATGAAACTTCAAAATACTTTGCGCTACATAATGGGCGAGGAGCTTATTACGCATTTAGGGCAAGATTATGAAGAAGAATTGGTAGAAACGCTGTAGTGCTATTCCATAAAATCATATCAACCGTTTTCGGCATCGGGTACATTGGCAAAGGGGCAGGAACCATCGCTGCAATCGCGACCTGCCTTTGCTGGTACTTTTCGCAAACCATTTATACAAATCCTTATTTATGGCCACTGCTCATTACTTTGTTTTTAACGCTAATAGGCACAATCTCTGCCGATGTTGTTGAAGATGAGTGGGGCAAAGACCATCAGAGGGTAGTTATTGATGAAGTTGTTGGTATGTGCATTGCCTTATTGGGGACACCGTTAAAACCTGTTTACATTATTCTGGGCTTAATACTTTTTAGGTTTTTCGATATTTTAAAACCCTTTTACATCAAAAAAATGGAAGCGTTACCTGGCGGATTAGGTGTAATGGCCGATGATGTATTGGCTGGAGCATATTCAAGTATCGTTCTTCAAGTGATTGTTTCCTTCGGGTTATTTTAATCTCTAATGTTAAGGTACTTCAAAGCCCAGGCTTCATCATTAACCGCTACCGCTGTAGATTTTTTAGTCACGCTGTTAGTAGCGAACTTTTTCAGCTCCTGGTATTTAACAGCTAGTATTATCGGAACAGTTTGCGGAGGAATGGTAAACTTTTACATCAATAGGTTCTGGGTTTTTGATGCGGCTTCAAAAGCACTCAAATGGCAGGCGCTTAAGTATATTTTGGTTTGGGTTGGCAACTTAATATTAGTAACGCTTGGCGTTTACTTTTTTACTCATTTTTTTAATATCAATTACATGCTCTCCAAAGTATTTGTATCGATTTCGGTTGGTATAAGCTACAATTATTATATGCAAAAGCTGTTTATTTTCTCCGTTAAATGAAACAATTACCGTTAATTTCTTTTTTTATTGGCTTGTTTTCAATATTAAATTTATTGCTCAGCAGCGATGCTCTTGCTCAGGCAACTGTAGTTTCGGGCACGGTACGTGATGCCGTCACCAAAGAAACGCTGCCTAATGTTTCTGTTTTTTTTAAGGATACCAAAATCGGTACTCAAACCGATATTAATGGAAATTATAACATAAGTTCGGGCGAGCCTCAAAGCGGTTTAAGTTTTAATTCTGTTGGTTACACTATTGCAAGTAAAAATATTATGCCTTCTGCAACGCAGCAAACGGATGTGTTGCTTGTGCCGAGTTCAAATTCGCTGGATGAAGTGATTATTGTTGGCGGAAAGAAAATTAAATATCGGAATAAAGATAATCCAGCAGTAGAATTGATTAGGCAGGTTATTGCGCATAAAGACGAAAACCGCATTAAAAGTTATCAAACAGTGGCTTATCAGCAATATGAAAAAATGTTGTTTTCGGTAAGTAATGTGTCAGAGAAATTTAAGAACAAAAAGATGTTCCGAAATTATCAATTTCTATTTCAGGAACAGGATTCAACCTTAATTGGGGGGAAAAATCTTTTGCCAATTTATATTCAGGAAAGCCTATCGGATAAATTTTTAAGTAGAGAACCCGAAAAGAGTAAAACAGTTATTGTAGCACAAAAGCAGGTTCAGTTTGATAGTCGGTATATCGATAATAAAGGAATGAAAACCTATTTCGATCGGATGTATCAAGACATTGATATTTATAAAAACAACATATCGGTTATTAGTAACGATTTTTTAAGTCCGATTGCAGATGGTGCGCCAGCGTTTTATAAATTCTTTATTACAGATACCTTAAAAAATCAGAAACCGCAAATTATTGAGCTTTCTTTTACGCCACGTAATACTGGTGATATGCTGTTTGAAGGGAAGATATACGTAACTAATGATGGTAAATATGCAATTACAGGCGCATCATTCGGGGTAAACAAAAACATAAACCTGAATTTTGTAAGAGCTTTAAAAATTGATTTAACCTTTGAACCGAACGCTGCGGGAAAATATAATTTAAGTAAAAGCAAGATACTTACGGATTTTGGTATCGGTAAAACAAAGGGTGTTGGTTTTACTGGAGAGCGAACCGTTACCTTCAAAAAATACCAGTTTGATGCGCCTTTGCCAGATACGGTCTTCCAAGGGAAAAGTACATCAGTTTTAGCTGATGCAGGCAAAAAAGATGATTTGTTCTGGCAACAAAATCGATTAGACACAATTTCTGCGAACGAGTTAAAGATTTATGGCAATATCGACACCCTGCAAAATCTTCCATCATTTAAACGTACTATGCAAATTGTAACCTTGCTTTTTGCGGGTTATCAAAATCTTGGTCCTTACGAAATTGGACCTGTGAATACCTTTTATAGTTTTAATAATGTAGAGGGACTTCGATTGCGTTTAGGTGGAAGAACAACGCCAGAATTAAGCAAACGTTATTATTTTGAGAATTATGCCGCTTATGGTTTTAAAGATGAAAAATGGAAGTTTTTTTTATCGGCAACGTACTCAATTAACAACAAGTCGATTTATGAGTTTCCTCAGAATTATATAAGAGCAAGTTTTCAACGAGATACTAAAATACCTGGACAAGAATTACAGTTTGTGCAAGAAGATAATTTCTTGCTTTCGTTTAAACGCGGGGTTAACGATATGTTACTCTACAACGATTTCTATCGTTTAGATTACGTAAAGGAATACGAAAATCATTTCTCTTATACTTTGGGGTTTAAAAAATGGAGTCAAACACCTGCTGGAGGATTATTTTATCAGAATGATGCAAATCAGTTTGTAAATAGGTTAACAACCAGTGAATTGTCGTTACAACTGCGTTATGCGCCAAACGAAAAGTTTTATCAGGGAAAAATATATCGCGTACCAATTACCGATCGATATCCTGTCTTTAATTTCAAATATACTGCAGGCTTAAAGGGGTTGCTGGGTGGAGAATATAACTACCACAATATTATGGGGAGTATTGATAAGCGGTTTTATCTTTCTCAATTGGGCTACAGTGATGTAACCATTGAAGGAGGTTATATCGCTGGTAAAGTTCCTTTTCCTTTATTAGATATCCATCGAGCCAACCAAACTTACGCTTATCAGCTTAACTCTTACAATTTGATGAATTTTCTAGAATTTGTAAGCGACCATTATGCAAGCATCAACATAGACCATAATTTTAATGGTTTTTTCTTTAACAAAATTCCTTTACTGAAAAAGTTAAAATTAAGAGAAGTTGTTTCTTTTAAGGCACTTTATGGTGGATTGCGTGATGAAAATAACCCTGCATTAACTTCCAGTTTATATAGACTTCCTGATTATGAAGATGGTTCGAAACGAACTTACGCATTAGGAAATGATCCATACATGGAAGGTAGCGTTGGGGTTGGGAATATTTTTAAGTTACTGCGGGTCGACTTAGTTAAGCGATTCAATTATTTAAATCATCCAGAAGTATCTGAGTGGGGAATTAGGGCCAGGGTAAAATTCGATTTTTAAAATTAAAGTTATGAAAGCAAAGTTAAGAGACAGCTTGCAGTTGGGCATATATAAGGTAATTAATCCTTTTGTAAGAGGCTTGATTAAGATTGGGCTAACGCCAAATGCAGTTACCACAATTGGTTTAATACTGAATATTGGTGTTGCTGTTATTTTTGTATTAGGTGCCGAAAAATCGAATCGTGGAGATATGTCTTACATTGGTTGGGGTGGTGCTTTGGTGCTTTTCGCTGGGCTTTTTGATATGTTGGATGGGCAGGTAGCAAGATTAGGAAATATGAGCTCGAAATTTGGTGCGCTTTACGATTCCGTGCTAGACCGTTACAGCGAGATGATTATGTTTTTAGGGATTTGCTATTATCTGGTTGCTCATCATTATTTCTTAAGTTCTTTATTTGCCTTTATCGCATTAATTGGTTCGATGATGGTAAGTTATACCCGAGCAAGAGCCGAAGGACTTGGTGTAGAGTGCAAAGGAGGGTTGATGCAACGGCCAGAGCGTGTGGTAACGATAGGCGTTTTTGCTATTGCCTGCGGTGTTGCTGGTCATTTCATTGGCGGTGATTACAAAATTTATCTTCCTGGTATTTCATTTCACGTTTTCGAAACTATGTCGATATTCACTATGCCGATAACTTTAATGGCATTGTTAACCAACATCACAGCGGTTAAAAGGTTGCAGGAAGCAAAAAGGGGATTAGAAGCTCAGGAAAAAGCAGAAAGAACAATCGGTAATAAAGCGGCATTAATTGTTGGCTTTACGCTTGTTTTTGGTTTGTTGGGTATAAACAACTCTGTTATGGCGCAAGATCCTTCACCTATAACTTTTCCAGTACCAAAAGATATCAGTAATCAGCTTTTTTATCTTCAGCGAGATCCAAATACGAATACCATTATCTGTCAGTTAAATCTAGATAAAAAAGGAGAAGTTAATGCGGATAACCCTGTTAATGTTTTTTGGATGCGATATGATGACAAGGGCGAAAAGAAAGAGTTAAGCTATATCCAACGAAAATTTGCTTACGGAATTTTAACTAAAAGTATGGGAAACGGTCAGTTCGAGCTTCGTTTTACCTCGCATAAAAAACTACCTATGTATCTTAATAAATCAGAAGCTGACAAGCGTTATCATGTTTATGCTACAATTAATAAGAAAAAACTACAAATTGAGCGTATTTTTTTGAGGATTGAAGGTGGTTCTTTTTGGCTCCCCAACGTTAAGTATGTAGAAATAAAAGGTTACGATGCAAAAGAGCCATCGAAATTATTAATAGAGCGAATTAAAATATAAAATCTATGAAGAAGAATTTTATCTCGAATTCATCATCATCCATAAGAATGTTTAAAAGCGATTTTATGGAAAGCCTTTCAAAGGTTAAATATTATGTACCATTAATCGTATATATTCCGGTTATTGGTTGCTTATTTTATAAATCGTTTGCAGAAATTAATATGTCGGTTATCAGCTTTGCTGGCTGGTTCTTATTGGGTTTAGCCATTTGGACCATTACCGAATATATTTTACACCGCTATGTGTTTCACTTCGAACCCGATGTAGCGTGGGGGAAAAAAATTCATTTTATATTTCATGGCGTGCATCATGATTATCCAAACGATGCAAACCGACTGGTAATGCCGCCTTCTGCAAGCATTCCGATGGCTTTGGGTTTTTACTTTTTGTTCGATTGGTTATTGCCAGAAACCAAAGTTTATCCATTCTTTTCTGGTTTTATGATTGGTTATCTGTTTTACGATATGGTTCACTATGCATTACATCATGCTAATTTTAAAAGTGGGTTCTGGAAAAAACTAAAACAGCATCATATGTTGCATCACTACTCAGATTCTACAAAAGGCTATGGTGTAAGCTGGACTTTTTGGGATCATATATTTAAGTCGAATTTTGATAAAAGGTAGTATGCCCGAAAATGTCATCCTCGAAAAATCATTTTTCGCCAGCGGTACAGTTATTAAAACTGCAATTATTTCAATTGCTTACCTTTTGTTATCGGTGCTATTGGTCGGTTTTAAAACCGATCAGTTAGTACTTGTATTTATTTTTAATGCCCTATTTTATATTTCTTCTGGAACGAGAAAATTTATCATCGCATTCTCCATATTTATCGTTTATTGGATAATCTTCGACTATATGAAGGCTTTTCCAAACTATCTTTTCAACGCTGTACACATAGAGGATTTATATCTGTTTGAAAAAAAGCTTTTCGGGATAAATTTTGATGGATTAATACTTACACCAAATGAATACTGGAAACTTAATACCACCTCATTTTTAGATGTGCTTACGGGTTTCTTTTATTTAATGTGGATTCCAGTGCCCTTAGGTTTTGCTGCATATCTCTTCTTTAAAAATAGAAAATACTTTATATACTTCTCCCTAACCTTTGTGTGGGTTAATCTTTTAGGTTTTATAATTTACTACATTTTTCCTGCCGCACCACCTTGGTATGTGCAAGAGCATGATTTTAAGTTTATCTCTGCAACTGCAGGAAATACCGCTGGCTTATCCAGATTTGACCATTACTTTAACATTCAACTATTTCAGGGGATTTACAGTAAAGGCTCGAATGTTTTTGCCGCTATGCCTTCTCTACATTCGGCTTACCCATTTATTGTTTTGTATTACGGACTTAAAAGCAGATTGAAATTTATAAATATACTTTTTGCTGTTGTCATGTTGGGGATTTGGTTTGCAGCAGTTTACAACAGTCACCATTATGTTCTTGATGTAATTGCAGGTGTTTTATGTTCTCTTTTAGCGATAGTAACCTTCGAACTTTTTTTAAAGTCAGAAAGATTTAAGAACCTACTAAACCAGTTTTACGATCTAATTAAATAGCGCCTCTCTTAGGGATAAAAATAGTAGTTGATGGTTTTGAAAATCGATTCTTAACTTTGAATTGAAATGGGATGAAGGTTTAGAGGTAGATCTTATTCGGTTGGATTATTAAAACACTACTTGGCATTGGATGTAATTACAAAAATCCCAATATTAGATATTACTGAATTTTCGAGTAAGAATTCGGAAAGCAATTTATTGTATCACGAAATAAAAGGAAAAAGGCTTATTGAAAAAGCACATAAGCACGATTTTTTTCTTTTCATGCTTTTTGTGCAGGGGAGCGGAACACATACCATCGATTTTGTTGATTATGAGGTAGCTGCGGCACAGCTACATATTTTATTTCCCGAGCAAATTCATAAATGGGAGTTGAGGGAAGAAACACATGCACATCAGGTTATGATCAGCAGAAATATGTTTGAAACCCTGGTTAATTCTTTGCGATTTTCATTAACGCTTTATCAAAACTATCCAGTAATCAGCCTTAGTAAAGAAACGCTGAATAAAATTTTATACGAATTTCAACAAATTAAATCCGAGTTCGGAAAACCATTAATATTTTCTGAAATTATTAATGCAAGGGTTAAACTTATTGCTTTAATGATAAGTGAAGAGGCAGAAATGATATTTAATAATCAAACGGTTTATAAAACTAAACCCATACTTTTTAAATATCGCTCGCTTGTTGATACTCATTGTAAAAGTGAAAAACTGGTTTCATTTTATGCAAACCAACTGAATATTTCGGCCAATTATTTGAACATACTTTGTAAAAAGTACTTTCATGTTTCTGCAACGGCTCTAATTCACGAACGTTTAATTTTAGAAATAAAAAGAATGTTGCTCACCACAAATAAGCCGATAAAAGCTATCGCATCAGAACTTGGTTTTTATGATATCGCCTATTTCTCTAAATTTTTTAAAAAATATACGCAAACAACCCCAAAGGCATTTAGAGGGCAAATGTAAATTGTAATATTTTTTTCGGCTAAAACGGATTAATAAGCAATCTTAAAATCGGGTTGTTATAAATTATACAATTTTTAGCATAAATCCTACTTAGGAGTTAATGCAGTATAGTGTTATTTTCGTATCAAAGAAATTTGATATTATGACAGCACAATCTATCTCAAGAAAAGATTTTATCCGCAACTCGTCTATATTACTTGCCAGTACCTGTGTGCTCAATTCGGCTCAGGCAATGGAAGGTGAGCATATTACGGAAATCTTTGCTGGCAAAACGCTTATTCTAAAAAACGTTATGCTCGAAACAGGATTTACCTATGATCAGGATGACGTAATTAAAACAAATACAGCACTTTTTACAATTGAGATAGAAGAGGGGAAAATTAAAAGTGTTTTACCAAATAACCCTAAAGGCAAAGGAATTGATGCGAAAGGTTTTTTGATGCTTCCTGCATTTAGAGATATGCACATCCATTTAGATAAAACCTATTATGGACTTCCGTGGCAGGCGCATTTGAAGAAAAATAAAAGTGTTAAGGATATGATTGCCTTTGAACAGCAAATAATTCCTGAGCTTTTAAAAACTTCTGTACCACGTACCGAAAAGCTAATTGAATTACTTCAATCATATGGTACAAGTTATGCGAGGTCTCATGTAAATATCGAACCTACCTCTGGTTTAAATTCTTTAAAGCATTTAGAAACGGCACTTCAAAACAAAAAGTCGTCTTTTCAGGCAGAACTGGTTGCTTTTCCTCAGCATGGAATATACTACACCAAATCTGAGGAATTAATGAAAGAAGCCGCAAAAATGGATATTGATTTTATTGGCGGACTCGATCCATTTAGCATTGATGGAGGCATTGAAAAACATATGGATTTTGTGGTGCAGCTAGCGCTTGATAATGGAAAAGGTATTGATATTCATCTTCATGAAGGTGGCGAATCGGGCTTGAAAACAATCGAATATTTGATTGCCAAAGTAATGGAGAATCCAGTGCTGAAAGGCAAAACCTATGTTAGTCATGCTTTTGCACTAAGGTATCTGGATAAAAATAAAACAGAAGAAATTGCCGAAAAACTTGGACTTGCGAAAATCGGAATTGCATCAACTATTCCGCTTTCTGGTAATCCGATGCCAATACCAACCCTGTACAAACATGGGGTAGAAGTAGTTGCTGGTAATGATTGTATTGTTGACCATTGGAGTACTTTTGGTACAGGTAGTATTTTGCAAAAGGCAAATATCGCCGCACAAATTTACGGGTATCGTACAGAATTCGACCTCTCGAGGATATTAAAACTTGCTACGGGAAATATTGTTCCATTAGATGATAAAGGAAATAGACAATGGCCAAATGTTGGTGACGCAGCGAACGTTGTACTAGTAGATGCCTCCTGTTCAGCAGAAGCGGTTTCGAGGGTATCGCCAGTTAAATCGCTCATTCATGATGGAAACCTTGTTTTTTAAGAAGAATTAATTTTTTCTAATAGATAATGAAAGGCCTTGAAATAATCTTTCAAGGCTTTTTGGTTAGTTATACAGGTTGTAATCTGGAATCGCGAATCTTACCTTTCAGTTTGCTATCGGTTTCTATGTAAGATTTAATTGCTTTTATGGTTTCTTCTGGTGCACTAATGTGCGGGTAATGGCCAGTTGCATTCATCATATGCATTGCATTATGTGGCGTATGGCGTTTAATGTAATTTCCAACAGATTCAGAAGAAATGAAATCTTCTTTAGCTTGCAAACTAACACTTGGAACTGTAAGTTCTTTCAAACGATCTCTGTAATCGCAGTTAAATGTTGCTTTGGCAAAGGCTAAAGCCATTTTTGGATTCATAGCTTCAAAGGATTCGAGCAATACCTCACCAAACTCTGGATGATCTGCATTTTGCATAACCTCGGGGACCATATATTTTGCCCAGCCCAGATAATCATTAGCCATAGAGTTAAACAGCTCTTCCACTTGATCTCGCTCTAAACCTCCAAAGTATTGATTAGCGTTTATGTATTTAGGGGAAGCGCCTATAAAAATTAATTTTTCGAATAATTCTGGTTTCTGTAGTGCCGCAAGCATTCCAATCATTCCGCTAACAGAATGGCCTATGAAAATGACTTCTTTTAGCTTAAGTGCTTCTATAATATCTAAAACATCGCAAGCATAACCATCTAATGTAGCGTACTTGTGGTAATCATACTCAGAAATATCTGAAAGGCCACAGCCCACATAATCGAAAAGTATAAGTTTATAATCTTTTAAAAAGGCATCTGTAATGAATCTCCAGGTAGTTTGGTCGCAACCAAAGCCATGAGCAAGCATAATAACCCGTTCGCCTGAACCAATGACGTTAACATGGTTTCTTTCAATAATGGTAGACATACTTTGTTGGGACAATTTAATTACTAAATTAAAAATCAGAAATTAACTTGCGAAGTTTAATAGCCGTTTTTATGTAAAAATGTTAACGAATTATATAAATTTATTCTTTTTTTTATTTTGAGCCTGCGCTTGATTATAACTTTTATGAAAATAAAGCCACTAAATAATGAACAGAATGACAAGCCCTTATTATTTTGGTAATTAAACTAAAGCGTTTAAATTGTAGCAGAAAAAATGTTGCAGCGAATATGCAATCCACATCTATTTAAATAGAAAATTTAAGGTCTTTTATGAAGCGTGTTAGAGCCATAGTGATTGATGACGATAAACTGGTTTTGTTTATTCATCAAATTATGATTGAAGATTGCCAACCAGTTTGGGATACAGATTATTTCCCTGATGCGAGTTCGGCTTTAGAGTTTTTAAAATTAAGAGCTTCATTAAAGATAAGCTTTCTTGTTTTTTTAGATATAAATATGCCTGGAGTGAGCGGTTGGGATATGCTCGATGAAATCGAAAAAAATCCTTTTAAAGAACAGATTTTTGTGGTTTTATTAACTTCATCTGATAATCAGAGCGATAAAATTAAAGCAGGCTCGTATAAAAACGTTAAAGCCTATTTAACAAAACCTTTTAAAACAAAAGACTTTGCCGAACTTAAAGCAAACGAAGCACTTTCCGTTTTCTTTAATAATAGTTTAATTAAACAACCAGCTTCGAAAAGTTAAGTTTTTAATAGATGTTATTTGTATTTATCGTCGTATTATTATAGTTTTGAAATTAGGATATAATAAACAGTTGATGTTTCGTTAACTGCTCCATTAGATGCGCCTGTTTGCTTTGAATAGAACTTACCTTTATTAAGGCTCGATTTTATTCATCTAAGGCCAATTGTCGTGTTTATTGTATAAATGGCGAAGATGACATAATCTTTTACCTTTGTTTATATAACTTTAGGTAGATTTTTACTGCTTCTTTGCAAAAACTTAAGCCCATTTTAATTAATGGGCTTTTTTTGTTTTAAGGGTCTTTTTGCTTCAATAAATGAAATAAAAAAACGGGCAAAAAACAAAACTGTTTTAATGCCCGTTATCTAAATTAACGCTCTCGAATCGAAAATAAAGTTATTACATGATGTTTCCAAATTTTGGCTATAAATTTATTTTTCTTTACTAAATCTTAACAAAATGTATTTGCTAAGGTTTTTTAAGGTAATTTTCTATAACTATTTCGAGCTCAGGTAATAGTGGTCTTTCGCTAAAATTTGTAAGCTTGTGTTGTGCCGAATTATACTTTTCTATATAGGTTGCATCTAAAGAATTAAATTTAAGATAGCCTTGTTCAAAGTAACGTTCTTGTATTTCGGTAGAAGTATCCATAGAACGAAACCATAACTTTACCAGAGAATCGGAAAGTTTATCTAAGAATAACCAATGGTACAGTTCAGAAGCATCAGCATGATCTGCTAAATCCATTCTTTGAATTTCCATTATAATTATATCAGTATTTTCAAAAAAGTATAGGGTTTTGAATTTTGGTAACATAGCCGCAAAAATATCAACTGCTTTTGATTTTGAGCGTTTTATTTTTGAACATTTTTTTATTTGTATCCAATTTAATTTAATAAAATGATCCCATTTGCAAATTTATTTTAATGCTATAAAATAATAATGTGTTTTTGCTTAGAAATAAATTTAACTTGTAGCAGTTTACTAGATACTTAATAAAAAAGCCTTAAATAGAATTCTATTTAAGGCTTTTTGGTTTTCTTTACTGAAGATTATAATGTTTTAATCTTAATATTTCTCCACTGGCTCGAACCAGGATGTTCTTGTAGCGCAATTTTACCTTTTGCTACTTTAGCGAAGTTAGAAAACGAAGATTCTTTAAACTTGCTGTTTTGAACCAATTTATTCCATTCTTCACTACCAATTTGTCCATCAAATGTTTTTGTTCCGTTAAGATAGAAAGTTAGGTGGCCTTTATTTTGTATTAATCTTACCTGGTTCCATTCGCCTACGGGTTTAGGTTTAGATACAGAAGCATTACCCGACATGTCGTACAAACAACCAGCAAGGTGATTTTCTTTTTTATTATCTTGCGCATCAACATTATCAAGTACCTGCATTTCAGGGCCTGTTAAATAGGTTGCGTAAAATTTTGGATCTTCCTGAATGTCGAAAATAATACCGCTATTACCACCTTTAGATATTTTCCACTCCAGATTTAATTCGTAATTTTCGTACTCTTCGTTAGTTACAATATCGCCACCGCCGTTTTTCGGTTTCGACGGGTCGAAAACAATTGCACCATTTTGTACAGTCCATTTTGAACCTACAGTATCACGAAGGTAAGTATGCCAACCTTTTGTGGTTTTACCATCGAACAATAACTTCCAGCCGTTTTTAACCTCTTTTTTGGTCAAGGTATTCGGTGTTTGAGCCATGCTTGCGCCATATAAAAGCACAAATGCAGCAAAAAATAACAATGTTTTTTTCATCAGTATTCGTTTTTTATTTCGAATGTAATATAATTTATATTTTTCTGATAAAGTGCGTTTAAACTGTTACAAATCGTTTTAGTACAGTTGCGTTTTACTTATAAGATCTTAGAATATTAAAGGTATGATCAAAGTCTTCGTTATTGATATTTGTAAAACTTGGCATCGATAATTTATGCAGCACTAAAAAATTTAACAAGCTTTTAATGGCTTGATTAACTTTCTCGATTTCATTATTGCTTTTCAAAGCATCTATTTCCATTAATCTAAAGCTTATTTCTAATGTGTTAAACTTATGATCTTGTGCTAAAGTTATTCCTCTGGTTATTTCGAGTAAAGCGTTTGGGTAGTTACCTGTGTGATTTAAAAAGTTAGCTTTAGCTAGAATATATACACCCTCAATATACGAGCTATAGTAAATTTTTTCGTTGTCGATAGCCTTTTCGAGGTACTGAATAATTCTTTGCGCTTTTTTATTCTGATTAAGCTTGATATAGGTTTGCGCTAACATTACCAGCAAAAAAGGAGGGAAAATTGATGATCGTAAATAAAATAGGCCTGGATATTTTTTTAATATTGCAGTTAAAAATTTTAAGCAACCTTTATAATTTTTATCGGCAAACAAAACAATTAAAACTAATCTGTAACAGATAATTTCTGCACTAGTTATTTCAATATTTCTGTAAACTCCACTATTGTTAACTTGTTCGCAAAGATTATCAATTTTCTCATTAAGTATTTTGCTGTTGCTTGGTTTGTTTTGTAAAAGGTTAGAGAAGAATAAAATGAAATCGTAAGGATTGATGGGAAATAATTCTGCCAGTTTTTTGCCGTTTCTTTTAAGAAGTTGCATACTTTCCGTTAATCCAGCTTTATCTATATCGATAACGTTTATGCTACTTTCAATAACATTAAGCATAATTTGGATATCCTCATCAAATACCTTTTCAGAGATCTTTTTAATACATTCTTTGTAGTTTTTACTCATTAACCTACTCATAACCATTAAATCGATAAAATTCATATCGATGGTTTGTGCGTTAAAGTTAGAGCTTGCTTTACTTAGTTCGAATAAGGCTACATCGCAAATAAAATCGAAAGCCTTGTTTTTTTCTGTATTAGAAAATGGTAATTGAAAAATATAGCTTAGGGTCTTTATCTCATTTCTATTTACGCAAAACCTAATGCTCCAGTTTAGCATGTAGTTTCTTAAGTCAGGCTGATTAGAATAGGAAGTTAAAATTTCTTCAAAAAAGGCTTTATTGGGTTTAAATTGGAATTTTTCGGTTAATTGAAGGAATAAAAAATAAGTGTAAATATCATTGTTTAAAAACCTTATAATTTCGGTTGGAATAGAAGTTGTTAACCTTTTTTCTTCAATTAAAATACCACTGTAAATAAGTTCCTGATAAGATTCCTGATAGTTTTTAATATAACTAAGGATATTTTCTTTGGCAACGCGATGACAAATGTTTCCTTTGGATATACTTCCGCTTACTTCCTTTAAAATAAAAGTTTTCTCGGTACTGTTTTTCGATAGAAAGATTTTATTTTCTAAAAAATAGTTGATCAGTTCGTAACATAAAATAGGATTAATAAGCTTATGCGATGAATTTTCTTGCTTGAGTTTATAATAGATTTGCAGCCAAAATGGTGTTCTAAACTGTTCGAGTAAACTGTGATGGACTTCATCTTCTTTTACTACTTTTCCTTCAATGCAGCTTAAAGTAAATAAAATCTCCTCTTTATTTAACGGCGGAACATTTGTGTTTTTGTCGTCATCAAAAAATAAACCTTTATACCATACCTTTGTTAAAAATGCCGAGCCAGTTATTGCAGGTTGCAGATTTACCCAGTTATTTACCCGTAATCCTAATACAATTTTAACAAAATCGCTTTCTTCAATACTGAATAAAAAATGGGTAAATGTTTTAAAAAATTTAATGTTTGATAAAAACTGATCAATACCATCAATTATTAATATAAATCGGCCTTTCGCATTTTTTTGATCTTTTTTAAAATGAGCAATAAGTTCGCTAACACCCGCAAATTTAAGCTCCTTATAAAACCAATCTTTTAATGTTAAGCCATTCTGAATAATGTCGTTGATGGTTCCAGCATTAATAAGGAGAACAATATCCTTTTTATAAATCGCATCTTCGCCATAAAAAAAATGTTCTACCAGGTGTGCCAGAAGGATTGATTTTCCCTGACCAGGCTGGGCACTAATTGTTGTAAACTGGTAGTTGTTTTTTAAAAAATAATTAAAATCGGCATATAAAAAACTTCGGTTAGCCGTAGCATCGAAAGGAACGCCAGAACTGTTCTTTTTTGCAATTAAAGAAATTTCGGTAATGGCCTGGCACTTTAACTTTAAATCCTGCCAAATGTCATTAACATCAGCGGTTTCATTCTCTTTGTCTTTGCAAAACGATTCCCAATCTACAAATCCAATATACTGCGACAAGCTATTTAATGTAAATAACGAAAATTTATGTACAGTTTGTGCGAAGCCAAAGAACCGTTTCACCGTGGTTTCGCTGACGTAATTTTTAGTTTCCTTAAAGATAAGCTCCGAAATTGTCTTACAATGGGCGGGATCAATATTTCTTAAACCCGATTTTATAAGAACGAACTTCCTTAGTTGAGAGAGCAATTCGTTTGTATTCATTAATAGAGGATGATAATACGAATGTCACTAAAATTATGCAATAGCGGAAATCATTTAGGTAACAAAATACCTATGAACAAAATGAATGAGCTTTTAAGATAATAAATGAACGGTAATGGATAAAACTGAGTGCATATTGCTGACGTAGATTTGAAATGACAAACAAAAGCACTCTTTAGGGGGATGTTTTTTTTGCTCACATAATCAACCCTAAAAACGCCTGACATGATGAAAAACTTTACCTACCCATCCCCATTGGGAAAACTGTGTATTGTTCAATTAATTACACTCCTTTTAATAACGCTGATTTATCAGAAATCGTATAGTCAAACAAAAGTTTATGCAAATGAAGTAAGTTCGGTAACTGGTAATGGTCAATCATCATTAACTGGTTGTGGTACACTTGGCCTTGGCGCTTGTTTTACACCCACGGTAGAAAATTCTGCAAACGCTATAACTTCAGATCCTTTAACATTTGCTACTGTAAAATCCTCGGGTGGTTTAGCACTTGGATTGGGTGCTTATGCAGGGGAAATAGAACTTAAGTTTCCGAATACAATTCCTGCTGGAACCACATCTTATGTTCGAATAAGTACTGATACAACTTTGTTAAACCAATTATTGGGTGGAAATTTAGGTGGATTGCTGTCTGGTGTAGTTGGTGGTGTCGCTTTAGGTAATCATTCTATCGAAGTTGGGGCAAGAAATACTGCTGGAACAACTGTTTTAAGTGGTTCTAGCACAGGTGTTTTTACGAGTTCGAACTTAAGGTTGTTAAGGGGTGCTGACGGTTTTTTTTATGTAGCGCTACGGCCAACACAAGATTATGACAGGGTTTATGTTAGAGACGTAACCAGTGCATTATTATTAGGTACATTGAATAACACAAGGGTTTATAATGCTTTTTATACCAGTGGAGTTGATTCGTGCGCACCAGCTTTCGCCACAGGATTTGAAGGGAATGGCATAACGCTCGATGTTTTAGGCTTAGGCAAAGCAGGTGTAACTAATCCAAGTTATGCCATTGATGCCAACCAAAATAATTACTCAGAATTAAGTTTAGGTGCATTAGGAGTTGCAGGATCAATTAGTCAGAATTTTTATTTTGATACGCCTTCCAATGTAGGAGACGATATAAATTTGAGATTTAGTGCTTCATCGGCACTGCTTAATGCGGGCGTATTAAGCCGCTTGTCGGTTATTGCATATAACGGGGGCGCTCAGGTTTTTTCTCAATCAGCATCTACGCTATTAAGTGTCGATTTACTGGCATTGCTTAATAACGGTCAGCCAGTAACCGTTCCATTTTCTCCAGGTGTAGCATTTGATCGGGTTGAGGTAAGATTGTCGTCCTTATTAAATGTTAATTTAACACAAACGATTTTAATTTACGGCTTAACAAGATCATCTGGCAGGCCAACATTTGTTTTGCCAGCTAGTAATAACGTTGCCGCTTGCTATAACGGAACAGCTGCTTTAACTGCTACAACCTTAAATACTAATGAATTAATTTGGTACGATGTCATACAAGGTGGCACTGCTTTAGCGGTAACACCTTTTAATGGTACTTATACTACACCAGCTTTAACAGCAAATAAAACTTATTACGTAGCCACTAGAAGGATTAATTGTTTACAGGAATCGGGGCGGGTACCAATTATCGTTACGGTAAATCCAGCAATTGTTTTTAATGCAAGTACTTTAGCAAACGGCACTAATGGATTTCAATATACCAAACAAATTGATGCTGCGACAGGTGGAACTCCAGGTTTTACATATACTATTACAAGTGGAAGTGCTTTACCTTCAGGATTAGCTTTATCGTCTAGCGGATTAATTTCTGGAACACCAACCGTTACAGGAACTTTCCCTTTTTCTATAACGGCAACCGACAGTAAAGGGTGTGCAACGACAGCTAACTTTACAATTGTAGTTACTGCTGCATTAGTGCTTACACCAGGTAATTTGCCAAATGGAGTTACTGGCACTACTTATTCGCCACAAATTATTCCTGCAGCTACGGGCGGAACAGAACCTTATGTTTATTCGGCAATAAATTTGCCTCCAGGTTTAACTTTCGATCCATCGACCAGACAAGTAAGCGGAACACCAACTCAAGTTGGTACATATACTATTCCCATAACAGTAACCGACGCCAATGGAAATAGTGTAACTTCTGGATTTAACGTTAAAATTACTAATCCATTGGTATTGCCAGCAGCGGTTTTGGCCAATGGTACAACAGGCAACCCTTATCCTGCGCAGGTTATTCCGTCGGCAACAGGTGGAACAGGACCTTATGTGTATGCCGCTACTAATCTGCCTCCAGGTTTGGTGTTTAATGCAGCAAATCAAGAGATTACGGGTACACCTTCTGCGGCTGGTACCTATACTTTTCCTGTTACGGTTACTGATGCAGATGGTAAAACTATAACCACAAATTATACAATTGTTGTAACCGATCCACTTGTTTTGCCATCAGCTGTACTTGCTGATGGAAGTGAAGGAGTTGTTTATGTCAGCCAAACTCTGCCATCTGCAACTGGCGGTGTAAGTCCATATATTTATTCAGCCACAGGCTTACCTCCAGGATTAACATTTAATCCCACATCACGTGAGATTACCGGAACTCCGAGTCAAAGTGGTAATTATACAATTTCTTTAAGGGTGATTGATGCTCAGAATAATACTGCATCTAATACTTATCCTCTAAAAGTTATTGGTTTATTATCGTTACCAACGGCAACGCTTCCAAGTGGCATTGTCGGTAATGTTTATCCTACGCAAACATTACCAACTGTAACGGGCGGCACAGGGCCTTATAGTTATTTGGCCACCAATTTGCCTCCAGGTTTAAATTTTAATACAAGCACAAGGGAAATAACGGGTACGCCTACTTTAGGAGGGACATTTGTAATTTCATTAACTGCATCAGATGCAAACAACAATAGAGTTAATACCGATTATACAATCGTTGTTAATGTTAATCAGCCTGCAATTGCTAGTGTAGCAATTTGTGTTGGCAAAACAGCTACCTTAAGTGTTAGCAACCTTCAAAGTGGTGTTACCTATAATTGGTACGCATCAACTGGTAATACGCCTTTGGCTACAAATAATAATGGGGTTTTTGTAACATCAGTTTTAAATGCACCCACAACTTTTTATGCAGAAGCTATTTCTGGTACTGCTGTGAGTGCGAGAACGGCTGTGGCAGTTTCTATTAATCCAGCGGCGAATCCCGCTGTTGTAACAACAAATAATCAGACCATCAACTCAGGACAAACCACCACATTAGTTGCAACAGCTGATGCTGGGGATACAATAAAATGGTATGATGCTCCAAGCGGTGGAACTGAATTAGCAACAGGTTCAAATTACACAACACCGTCATTATTAACTACAACTACTTTTTATGTTGAAACAACAAATGCTAGTGGTTGTGTAAGCAGTAATAGAGTGGCTGTTACAGTTACTGTTATTACTGGCGGTGGAAATGCAAATTGTAATTTTGCAAATGCACAAAATACAGGTATTGTTGGGATATGTGTTTTATGTGGCATTACTGGAGCGGGAAACTCAACGGATACGGATCCTAATAATTTCACAAGAATTTCATTAGCTGTAGGTGCTTTAGCTACAGGATATCAACAATTAATATTTCCTTCTTTAGGAGCAGCTACCGATAGCGTTCGTTTAGATTTAGGTTTACCAACAGGATTACTGGATCTATCCGTTTTGAGCAATATTACCGTAAATGTACTAAATGGTACAACACTGGTTAGCAGCTACAGGTTAAATTCGTCAACATTAAGGCTAGCATTATTAGGTGGCACAAGGTTTAAAGCTACTCTACCTGCAGGAGGCGTTTTTGATCGAGTGGAACTTCGATTTGGCGGATTAGTATCAGCTATTAGCAGTTTAGATATCTATGGTGCAACAATTGTTTATCCAGCGCCAACCATTATCAGCGGTTCACAAACAATTTGCTCGGGGGCAATCGCGAACTTATCCGCTACAGCCAATGGCGGTACAAATTTGAAATGGTATGATGCAGCTACTGGAGGGAATCTTCTGGCAACAGGTGAGAACTTTAACACCCCAGCTTTAACTTCTACAACTATTTATTATATCGAAGTAGCCAAAGGAACTTGTCCAAATTCGGATAGAATTCCTGTTGTGGTTACTGTAATTCCAGCAATTACAACACCTGTTTTAGCACCAATAGCAAATGTTTGTTCAGGTTCTGTTGCAACGCTTTCTGTTAGCAATCCAGATCCAGCCTTAACTTATAACTGGTATACGACTTTAGCAGGTGTAACACCAGTTTTTACAGGTAGTGTTTTTGTAACTCCAGGTTTAAATAACAATATAACTTATTATTTAGAGGCAGCAAATGGAAGCTGCGCTAGTGCAAACAGAGTTGCTGCAAATGTTAATGTTAACCCGTTACCTGTAACACCGACGGTAACGGTTTCATCTTCAACTGTAAACGCTGGTCAAACATCAACTTTAAATGCCAGTTCTTCTGAAAGTGGAGTAACCTTTAATTGGTATGATTCTGCTAGTGCTACCAATCCGATTTATAGTGGAGCAACATTTGTTACACCACCTTTAACGACTACTACAAGTTATTTTGTGGAGGCTGTTTCCGCTGCAGGCTGTCCTTCAGCAAGTCGTGTAGGTGTAACAATAACTGTTAATGGAACTGGTACACCCATAGGGATACCTTGTGAAGTTGCCTCAACTCAAATAAATGGCGTAACAGGAGTGGCATTGCTTTCTGGAGTATTTAATGCTGGACTTGCCATAGATAACGATGCACAAACAGCTTCCTCTTTAGTTATGCCTATAGGCGCACTTGGAGCCTCCGTACATCAAACTTTATATTTTAGTAGCTTATCCAGCGTGGGCGATACTTTAAGTGTCTTAGTTTCATTTCCTCAAAGTATTTTATCAGTCGGAGTTTTAAATAATATATCTATAACAACATACAATGGAGCAACATCAAATAACGATGCCACTTTGTTAAGCAGCAATTTACTAAACGTTCAGTTGTTAAATGGAAATACACAGGCATTAATAACTTTAATCCCATCTGCTGCTTTTAATGGCGCAGAACTTCGTTTAAATTCGGGAGTTGCCAGCGCATTAACCTCAGTTAACCTGAATTATATGCAACGTAGTTTGCTTGCACCAACAGTTGTATCATCGAATGTTAGCGGTTGTATTGGCGTAGCGGCATCGCTTCAGGTTTTAAATCCAATTCCTGGAGTTACCTATAGATGGTTTGATGCAGCTCAGAATGCAGTTTTCGATGGACCGATTTATTCGACCCAACCTTTAACCGCCGATGCAAAATTTTATGTCGCAATTGTTTCTGCATCAGGTTGTGTTAGTGCAAAAACCGAAGTTGATGTAATTGCACAGCCTGCGCCAGCTACACCAGAATTATTATCTCCTATAGTAAATGCATGTTTTGGAAGTACTATTATTTTACAGGTTAAAAATCCTGTTAATGGCATTATCTACAAATGGTACGATGCTAATAATAATTCTGCAGGGCCAGATGGCACAACGTTAACTGTATCTCCACTAGTAAATACAGTTTACCAACTTGAAGCTGTAAATAGTTGTGGATTAGCATCGGCAAAAGTGCCAGCAACTGTAAACATCGGCGCTACTCCTAATGCACCAGTAATAACCCCAACTTCAGCAACCATTGTTTCAGGTACAACAGCAGTACTAACGGCAACCACTTCGATAGTTGGTGCTACGGTGAACTGGTATAGTGATGCTTCATTAACTACATCAGTATACACAGGAAATGTATTTATTACACCAGTTTTAACGGCAAATACAACCTATTATGTAACTACAACTGTTGCTGGATGTGGAACTTCAATACCAGTCCTGGCAACTGTAACCGTTACTCCAGCTACGCCAGGCACAACCAATTGCGGAATTGCCAACACTACTTTAGAAACTAATGTTGTTGGTGTAAATGCAGGGGCTGGGGTATTTAACCCAGGTGCTGCGATTGATAATGATATTAATACAGGTTCGATATTATTTATACCAGCAGGAGTATTAAATACTTCAGTTTACCATCGATTAGGTTTTGCAGGTGGTTTATCAAATGTTGGAGATACTTTGAGAATTAAAATTTCATCTCCAGGTAATTTATTATCAACTGCGGTATTACCTAATATAACTTTGACAACCTACAACGGTTCTACATCGAACTTAGATGCCGTTTCTCTGAACAGCCAGCTAATTGATTTAGATCTTGCTGCTAACGGAAGTGAAGCAACAATTGTCTTTCTACCTTCGAAACAGTTTGATGGTGTTCAACTTAGCCTAAATTCTGGCCTTGTAGGAGTTTTAACATCAATCAATTTTAATTATGCGCAACGTTCTATTACAGCGCCGGAAGTGAGTTCGGCAACTGCTAGTAGTTGCGTAGGCTCATCTGCTGTTTTAAGTGTTAATAATCCGAAACCAAATACAGTTTATAAATGGTATCAGGGTAACGTTTATCAAGCAGGAAAAGATGGAGCAACTTTTTTAACTGATGCAACGTTAACCGCTGGAAGTTATGATTTCTTTGTAACTGCTACTGGAAACAATGGTTGCGAGACTGCAAAAGTAAAAGTTGTTGTAACCATTACACCACCGCCTGCGGCTCCATTACCATCAACAACAAACCCTGTGGCAACCTGTATAAATGCCCCTGTAACTTTAAGCGTTCAACCTGTTGCTGGCATAGCCTACAATTGGTATAGTGCAGCTGCGGGAGGTAGTTTATTGGTTAGTAACAGCAGTAGTTTTACAACAAATGCAAATTTATTACCTGGAACGTACACATACTATGTTGAAGCGCAAACAGGCTCAGGTTGTACTAATTCATTAAGAACACCAGTTACAATTACTGTAAATCAAAATGCGTTGGCATCAGATATTCAGGTTGCTGGAAATACAAATTTATGTAATGCCAGTACAACTGTGCTTACTGCCAGTAGTTTAACGGTTGCTAATCCAATATTTACCTGGTATAGCGATGCATCATTAATCAATGTGGTTAATGTCGGTGCTACATTTACTACGCCTCAAATAACTTCAAATGCAACATATTATGTAACGGTAAGTGGCGACGATCGTTGTGCTAATTCTGTAGGAAATGCTGCAGTTATAAATGTTGGTATTAATCCTATTGCGGTTGCAACAGATATTAATGTATCGAGTACAGCAACTCAATGTGCTGGCTCATCAGCTACACTGGTTGCGAGTTCTTCAGTGCCAAATGCAGTATTTACCTGGTATAGCGATGCAGCTTTAACCAACATAGCTTTCTCTGGAGCATCGTTTACCACACCGATTTTAACTACAGGAACAACTTATTATGTTACAGTTAAAGGTGATGGGAAATGCGAAAATACAGCAGCTACAGCAAAAGCGGTAACAGTAGCTGTTAATCCTTTATCAAATGCAAACGATATTAATATTAGTGGTACACTAACCGTTTGTAAAAACTCTACTGTAGCATTATCGGCTTCATCGACAACGGTTACTAATCCAGTATTTACCTGGTATAGCGATGCAGCCTTGACCACGGTAGTTTATTCAGGAGCATCATTTACAACACCAGCGTTAACTACAACAACTACTTATTATGTTACCGTAAAAGGCGATAATAGTTGTGCAAACAGCGCAGCAAATTCCAAAGTTGTTACTGTTACAGTAAGAGATTATGCAACTGCTGCCGACATTACGCTGAATAGTGCCCAAATATGTTCAGGTTCGTCCGTAACTTTAATGGCTTCTAGTTTAACCGTAACACAGCCAGTATTTACCTGGTATAGCGATGCATCTTTAACCGTTCCAATATTCACTGGGCCATCTTACAATGTTTCGGTTGCCACAACTACTAATTTTTATGTAACCGTTAAAGGCGCAAACAAGTGCGAAAACGGTGTAGCCGATGCGAAACTTGTAACCGTTACCGTTAATCCTTTAGCAACAACTACAGATATAATCGTATCGGGAACTACGGCAGTATGTACCAGCTCAGCAGCGGTTTTATCAGCCTCATCCACAACAGTAACCAATCCAGTATTTACCTGGTATAGTGATGCGGCACTTACTAATATATCTTTTGTAGGTCCAGTCTTCACAACATCTATTTTAAATGCTGGAAGCACTTATTATGTAACCGTAAAAGGCGATAATAAATGCGAAAATGCTCCAGGTAACGCAAGGGCAATTCCAGTAACCGTTTTACCAATTCCTGTTGCCCCAACTTTAATAAGTGCAGCAAACGGAATAATTTGTGTAGGGAGCACAACAGTTTTGAATGTTACCTCGCCAGATCCAACCTTAACTTATAGATGGTATGCAACGAGTTCGGGTGGCACTTCATTAGGTCAGGGAAGTACTTTTGTAACACCAGCATTGGCCGCAACAACTATTTTTTATGTAGAAAGTGTTAATTCTTCAGGCTGTGCAAGTGCTTCGAGAACGCCAGTTACCATTACCGTATTACCTATTATAGCTGTACCAATTGTAAGAGTAGAAACTACAACTCCAAATAGCGTAAGTTTTGCTTGGAATGCTGTTAGCGGGGCTTTAGGTTACGAAGTATCAACAAATAACGGAGCAACTTGGCAGGTATCTAATGGTGCAACAAGCCATTTAATAACGGGCTTAAAACCAAATGAAAGCGTTACGTTAGTTGTTCGGGCATTAGGCCAGATTGGGTGTCAAACAAGTGCTAATTCAATACCTGTACCAGGGAAAGCATCCAATCCACTTGGAAATCAAATTTATATTCCAAATGTATTTACCCCTAATAATGATGGTAAAAATGACGTATTTCTAGTTTACGGAACAACTATAGCTTCTGTTAAAATGAATATTTATACCCAGTGGGGACAACTAATTTTCCAAGTTAACTCAATCACTTCGGGATGGGACGGTACTTTTAAAGGTGTTGCGCAACCAAGTGGTGTATATGTTTATATGATCGAAGCAGAATCATCAGACGGAACAAAAGTGATTAAAAAAGGTACAGTAACTCTAATCAGATAATTAACAGCTTTAAACTACATCTTATGAAAATTCTATTAAAATTCAAAATATATCTAGGGGCACTGATCTTAAGTATCGTATCGATAAATTCAAACGCACAAACGGATCCTCACTTTTCGCAATACTATGCGTATCCATTATGGTTAAACCCTGCATTAACAGGCGTAATAGATGGCGACTATAGAGCTTCAGTTAATTTTAAACAACAGTGGGGGGCACTTTCTAATTCTTTTTTAACAGGAGGAGCATCGTTTGATGTAGCACCAACAAAGAATTTTGCATTTGGAGCTACAATTCTAAATCAACGAGCTGGGGAATTAGATTTTAACTATTTAACGGCCCTGGTTTCTGGTTCTTATCGGTTAAGATTTGGTATTGAGGGACTTCAAATGATAAGTTTTGGTTTACAGGCTGGCTTTGTAAATAGAAGTTTCGATTTATCGCAAGGTCGTTTTGGAAATCAATTTAATCCCATAACTGGTTACGACGGTGGAATGATTAGCGGTGAAAGTTTTTCGTCAACTTCATCTTTCGTACCTGATGTTAACGCTGGTATTATGTACTTTGATGGTAATCCAAATCAAAATGTAAATGTGTTTGTAGGTGCAAGTGCGGCTCATTTAAACAGGCCAGTAGAAAGATTTTCTGACAACAGTTCGCGTACACCAATTCGTTTTACAGGGCATGGTGGGGCTAGAATAAGAGCCTCTGAAATTTTAGATGTTGTACCTAACGCTTTGGTTATGTACCAGGGTAATACAAGAGAGATTTCGGTTGGAGCTTATGCGCAGTTAATGGTAAATAATCAATCTAATGTTCTGTTTGGAGGTAATTATCGAGTTAAAGATGCAGCCATAGCTTTTGTTGGTTTACAGTTTAAGAATATGGTTTTTGGTTTAAGTTATGATGTAAACACATCTACATTCCAGCGAGCATCAAATAGCAATGGCGGTTTAGAATTATCTATTTCTTTAATTGGTCGTAACGGTATAATTGGTCCTAACTTTTTCTGTCCTCGTTTATAATTAATGTTATGAAAAAATTAATCATCTTGTTTATTCTAGCTTCAGTTACAACACTTAAAGCACAATATGTAGTTAATTATAAAAAAGTAGCCGATACCTATTTCCAAAGTAAAGATTATTATGCTGCAGCTACATTTTATAAAAAAGCCTTAAAAATTTCTTCTGATAGCACTCAGATTATTTTGCCTTATGGAAAAGAGAAGAAGTTAAATAGCGATGACAAGCTAATCGAAGATTATGAAGGTTCTCTTTACAATTTGGCCGAATCTAGCCGAATGTACAGAGAATATGCTGAAGCAGAAAAATATTATGCTGTTGCAAGTACCTTTAGCAATCCAAAATATAAAAGAGCTTCGTTTTACTATGGCGAAAGTTTAAGGGCAAATAAAAAGTTTACGGAAGCCATTACTGCTTTTGAGCAATTTATTCAAAAAAATAAAACTGATGAGCTGGTTAAAATGGCCAACCTCGAGATTTTGTCATGCAAGTTCGCAATCAAAGAAATGCGATATCCTCGACTTGTTCAATTAAAAAAAATACCCAGTAATGTTAATGGTTTAGGGTCTAATTATGCACCAGTTGTAAGCGGCAATAATTTCTATTTTACGTCATCAAGACCCGTTTCTGTTTCGGGCAAGCCCGATGTTATTACAACTGTAAAGGGCGAAACTCAAATATCTACAAAGGCAAACCCTTATATTAATAACATTTATTTGGCTAAAAATGGCTTGCAAGAGCAAGAAGTTGCCGTAAAATTAATTGATTTGGATTTGCCAAAAGATATGGAATACGCTGCGTTAAGCTTTAATAACGAAGGTACAACCGCTTATTTTACTGCGTGGAAGGATAAAAGCAAATATGAGATTTATTCCGTTTCGAAAGTTGATGATAAATGGACAAAGCCACAATCTTTAGGCCTTCAAATTAATAGCAAGGATTTTAATTCTGCACAGCCGTTTGTTACCGCCGATGGTAAATTTCTGATGTTTTCATCAGATAGGGCTGGTGGTTACGGTAATTATGATTTATGGTATTCTGCAATAAGGGCTGATGGCTCTTTTGGTCAACCAGTTAATCTCGGTGCCGAAATTAATACCGATGCAGACGAGAAAGCGCCTTATTACAATATTCAAACTAAAAAATTAATATTTAGCACAGATGGAAGGGTAGGTTTTGGTGGATTAGATTTTTTTGAATCGGAAGGGGATTTGGTAAACTGGTCTACGCCTAAAAATATGGGCTATCCTTTCAACTCATCAAAAGATGATATTTATTTTACAGCAATAAATGCCGATGGAAGTAAAGGTTACATCAGTTCTGATCGAGAATCTTCTTGTTGTTTAGAAGTTTTTGAAGTAAAGCGGGAGTATATCTCAATAGCTGGAATAGTTGCCGATTGTAAAACGAAAAAACCTTTAAATAATGCCTCGGTTACAATGTTCGATCAGGAAATTGAAAGACATGTTTTAACAGACGAAACTGGAAAATATGAGTTTAAAATGGACAGCAGGAGGCCTGTTAAGCTTAATATGACCAAAGAAAACTATTTCGCGTTAAGTAAAAGCTACACTTATGAGGAAATAGCAAAGGCAGATACATTAATGTATGTAGATTACTGCATAAATTCCTTTAAAATAAACGTTCCAATTGTCCTCGATAATATTTATTACGAGTTTAATAGCGCTGAGTTAACCGAATCTTCGAAGAAAGTTTTAGATGCTTTGGTGATAATTATGGATGATAACCCCGAAATGGAAATAGAATTGGGTGCCCATACAGACGATATAGGTACTGATGCTTATAACCTGGATTTATCAGATAGGAGAGCGAAATCTTGTGTAGATTATCTGATAAGTAAAAATATTTCAGTGGGCAGGTTAACATCCAAAGGTTATGGCGAAACAATGCCTATTGCTCCAAACAAATTTAAAAAAGGAAAAGATAATCCAGAAGGAAGGGCGAAAAATCGTAGAACAGAATTTAAAGTAACAAAAAAATAAGTTTGTTTTAGTGTTTGGTTTAGTATGGCAGGGGGTTAAAACTCCTGCCTTTTTTTTATTCAGATAAGTTGTAAATTGTATTTTAAATTATACGAATTAATTAGACAATTTTTTATATAATTGCCTAATTTTAAATTTTGATATCTACAATTTATTAATCAAATGTTAAGAAAAGGCAAAATAACTTTAATTGACGACAACGGTTCTGGTGTAATTACAGATGAAAATGAGCAGGAAATTCCCTTTAGTCTCGATCATTCTTTTTTCTATAATCTAAAAGGGGCAGATGTTAATTTCGATATAGAATTGAGATCCGATGGATTAGTCGCGGTTGATATTTCTTTGATTGCTAGTTAAAATAAACTTATATAGTTTATCTATCTTTTGTAGAGTTAAAGAAGCTAAATCTGTTCTTTTACAAGAATTTTAATTTATAAACCTAAACGTTTTCCTTTTGGAGCAACGCAGGAATTGTTTTAAGTATTAGTTTAATATCGTTAACAAAACTTTGGTTTTTAGCGTAAGTGTTATCAAGCATTAATCTCTCGTCTTCACTCATATCGCCTTTTCCACGCTTTTCTACCTGCCACAAACCTGTAATACCCGCTGGCGCAGCGAAACGTAAAACATATTTGTCAGTGGTTAACTTCTCTGCCTCATAAAGCGGCAAAGGCCTGTTTCCAACAATACTCATATCGCCAATAATTACATTCCAAAGTTGAGGAAGCTCATCTATACTGGTATTTCTGATGAAATTACCAACCTTGGTAATTCGTGGGTCGTTTTTAATTTTAAAGAAAGCAGAGCCCGAATTCATTTTCGAATACTTAAAATCCTTTTCACACCATTGAATGTTATCGGCGTAAAGCGGGTATTGGCATTTGCCTTCTACAGCGCATTGGCTACACAAACTTTCTCGTATGGTATTGTCTTCTTCTTTGGCAGAATCAATGTCGTATTGATTAAGATGTTTTAAATCTTTAACACTTTGATCAGCGTTAACAAACATCGAACGGAATTTGTAAAATTTAAAAACCTTAAAGCCTGTTCCTGCACGCAAAGAATAATAAAAAACTGGTCCTTTCGATTCTATTTTTATAAGAATATAAATAATTAAGAATAATGGCGATAACATAAAAAGAGCAAGCCCAGCAAAGAAAATATCAAAAACTCTTTTTGCAAAGCCTATGTTTTTTATCGGAGGTATATTGGGGATAATGTTATCTCTTAATTGATTCCAATTTTCGATTAAAAAATTAATACGTTTCTCTATTCTATTAACTTTAATCGGGATTTTGAACACATCAGAAATTCCAGCAGAGAGCGCTAGTTTTCTTAAATTAGGGTTAAAATAATTTACAACTAAAAAAAATGGTACTAAAGGAAGTTCTTTCTTTTTTAGTGTTTCAACTAAGGCTAAGCCAGCAGGAGCCATAATTTCGCTGTACGAAATTATAGCGACAATATTCAGGTTATGTTCAATCCAGGCCGAAGCCATTTTCATTCCATTTTCGAAATGAACCAGCTCTTTATCTTCAAAATCACACTCTGCAAATACATTCGCAAATGCATCTTCAAAGCCTATAAGGGCAATAATTGGATTGCCTGGAGAAGCGTAGATTTCTTCACTCATATTAAGCATTCAATTTTCCCATTCGTCTTAAAACAACTCTAATTCTGGCTTCTAGTTCTGCTGGATTAAAAGGTTTTACTATAAAATCATCAGCACCCGAATCTAGGCATTTAATTCTCTTTTCAGAGCTTTCTTCTCCCGATAGAATTATAATTGGAACGGAGTTAAAAAAATCACTTGCTTTAACTTGCTCGATCAACTGCAATCCATTTAGTTTAGGTGTATTTAAATCAGCAATAATCAAATCAGGAATGTTTCCATTTTGTAAAAAAGATAAAGCATCTAAACCGTTCGATCTCATTTCTACGTTGTAAGTCGAGCTTAAAATTTCTTCAAGTATTGCCTGCATAAATATGTCGTCTTCAACAATCAAAATTTTGATAGAACGTGTACTTGATAAATTCATCTTTGGGATTATAGGTTTAAAATGCAGCTTCTATTAACGTAAAAACGGCTTAAAAGGTTTTGTAAAACTTGTAAAAATTTTTATTTTGGATTATTGAAAGGTCTAATAATTTTAACTTAACATTTATTGCAGCGTAATTATGATCAATAGACAACAATTTTCGACTATTTAGTATGGGGTAAAATTGTAATGACTTAAAAGCCATTTTGTGAATTAGAGCAATAATTATTTTCATTTATTTGTTGGGATTTAACAAAAAAAAGCAAATTATCTAATCAAATAATCGGTGTTTTATTGTAGGTTCTATTATTACTACAAGTTTTTCTAATTACCTTATTTATAAAAGACTAAAAAAATCAATTAAGATATTTGTGCAATGATATAAAAAAGGTATCTAATTACAAATTCATTTCAGGTAATAATAATTTAAAAAAATAATTATTTGACGAAAATGTATGGTGTAAGGCTTTTGGTTAAATAAACAAGCTGTTTTTTTGTAATTTATTAGATGAAATCCAAATAACCCGGTTAATTGGGTAGCAAAGCATGCAGAAAAATATTAAGGACTATATAGATTTAAAATTTAAACCCATATCTTTAATTTCTTTTAACTCCCTATTTAACATTTTTTTTCAAAAACTGGAGGAAAGAAATATACAATGTCGTTAAAGGCATAATTTAACTAAACTCTCTCTCAAAGCATAAAAACTTTGAACATTAAATTATCGTTGAAAAATATGAGTGCATCTTTATTTTCATTCAGCCAGAACCAATTAAATAGATTATTTCCTTTTTTTATTATTATTAATAAAGATTTAATTGTGGAATCTTGTGGCACTGGTTTCGAAAAAATAAGTCAAAATATTGTTAATTCACCTTTCTCTGAAAATTTTGCAATTGTTGATATAAGCGATCAACAAGTAGATTTTTTAAGCTTAAAATCAATTAACGAACAATCGGTTAGCCTTATCGTTAAAAACGATTTAAGTAAATTAATATCTGGAAATTTCGAGTTTATAGAAAACGATAGCTATTTTCTGTTTGCAGGTACTTCGGTTAATAATTTGGGAATAATCGAACCAAATTTAAAGCAAACCACCAGAGAACAAAAAGAGCAATTATTAATCTTATCGCAAATTGCAGAAGTAAATACTAATTCTGTTATTATAACTGATAGTAAGGATATTATTACTTGGGTTAATCAAAGTTTTACCACTATGACTGGTTATTCTTTTGATGAGGCGATTGGCAGAAAACCAGAACATTTGTTGCATGGACCAAGCACTAGTCAAACTACTTTAGATTATTTAAATGCTCAGGTATCTAAAGGCGGTTCTTTTAATGCCGATATCTATAATTATTCAAAATCTGGAGTACCTTATTGGGCTAGAATAAAAGGACAACCCATTCATAACCAAAACGGAGAATTAACAGGATTTTTTGCGCTAATAGAGGATATTACAAAAGAAAAGGAATCGCAGGAAAGGTTAAAAGAATCGGAAAACCGATTTAGAGTAGCATTAGAAAAAATAGGTAATGTTTGGGAACACGATTTTATAACAGGAAAAACCTTTTTCTCGAAAACGAATAACGAATTTTGGAGCTATTCCAACGAAGAATTAGAGCAAGGCGATACAAATTGGTGGGATAATGTGCATAAAGATGATTTTCATTTACTGCTTTCCAATTTTAAAAAATATAGAAGAGGTCAAATAGAATCTCACAATGAAGAATATCGTATTATTCATAAAAATGGCGATATAAGATGGGTTTTAGATCGAGGTGTTGTAATCGAAAAAGATGAGCATGGCCTCCCGCTTAGGGTTGTTGGCACACATACCGATATAACACCAATTAAAAAAACGGAACAAGAGCTTGAGCAGCGCGTAAAACAGTTTAAATCGCTATCAGAAAATATTCCTGGAGTAATTTACGAATACGAATACAGAGAAGATGGTACCGATGGGCTAAGATATATCAGTCCGGCAATAAAGCGTGTTTTTGGCATTACTGCTGATGAATTTTGGAATCAAAAATACATCGCTCCAGCCGATCAGGAAAGAATTAATGAGAAGCAGCAATATAGTCGAAAAACACTTCAGCCTTTTTATGATGAATCTGAAATAACGATACCAGGTTTAAGTACCAGATGGTACGCCGTTCATTCATCATACTCTTATACCGATCAAAATAATGCTAAGGTTTTTACAGGCTTCATGTCTGATATTACCGAAAGAAAAAGTATTGAAGAATCGCTTCGAATTAACGAAGAGAAATACAGAAGTATTTTAGCCAACATGAAAATTGGTTTACTCGAGGTTGATCAAGAAGGCAAAATAACTTATGCAAATAACAGTTTTTGCTATATGAGCGGTTATACAATGCCCGAGTTAATCGGTCAAAAATCGGCCGAATTATTTCTGTTTAACGACAGCTCTGATTTAGAGAAAGAGATGTGGAAAAACAGAGAAATGGGCCTTGCAGACGCTTATGAGGTAGAAACCAAAGATAAAAATGGCGATAGAAAATGGTGGTTAGTTAGTGGTGCACCACGCTTTAATGATAAGGCAGAACTGGTTGGCTCTATTGGTATTCACCTCGATGTAACTGATCAAAAAGTTCAGGAGCTGGAATTGGTAGAATCGAGAATTGAGGCTGAACAATCAGCACATTCAAAAGAAATTTTCCTGGCAAATATGAGCCATGAAATTAGAACACCAATGAATGCGATTATGAGCATGGCTAATCAGCTTGCTAAAACTAATTTAGAACCTCAACAAGAGTTTTACTTAGAAACTATTCATACTGCTTCTAAAAGCTTACTGGTTATTATTAACGATGTACTTGATTTATCTAAAATTGATGCTGGTAAACTTAGTTTAGAAAATATTGGTTTTAATCTGATCGATGTACTTCAAAATGCGATGCAGGTTATTACCCACAAAGGGGAAGAAAAAGGATTAGACCTTAATAATTTCTATTTTGATGGAAACATTGCAAAGGTATTAATGGGCGATCCTTACCGCTTAAATCAGGTATTACTAAACTTAATGACAAATGCAGTTAAGTTTACAGAAAGAGGGTCTGTTGATTTAAATTGCCGAGTTATTGCAGATAAACCCGATTCCCAGGTTATCCATATCTCTGTTAAAGATACAGGAATTGGTATGGACGCATCCTTTGTGAAGCACCTTTTTGAGAAATTTAGCCAGGAGTATGAATCCGTTAGCCGTAAATACGGCGGCACAGGTTTGGGTATGAGTATTTGTAAAGAACTGGTAGAGCAAATGGGGGGGGAGATTTCTGTAGAGAGTGTAAAAGGTGTAGGCTCAACTATTTCATTTGTTGTCGAGTTTCCGAAAGGCATTAGCACAGATATGCCAGAGAAAATAGAAACGCAATTTAGCGAAGAATTTTTGGTAGGCAAAAAAGTTCTGGTTACTGATGATAATGATTTAAATCGTTTAGTTGCATCAATATTACTGTTAGATTTCGGAGCGACCGTAATGGTGGCCGAAAATGGAGAAATCGCTTTAGAGATGATTTCGAGAGAAACATTTGATGTTGTTTTAATGGATATTCAAATGCCAGTTATGAATGGTTATGAAGCAACAAAGTTGATTAGAAAAAGCGGAAATGATATTCCAATTATTGCGTTAACAGCCTCTGCAATTAAAGGCGAACGAGAAAAGTGTATTGCTTGTGGGATGAATGATTATATAACTAAGCCCATAAACGAAGAACAATTTTTGAAAACAATAGATAAATGGATTACAAAAGATTCTGAAAGTGAAATGAATATTGAGATGGAAAACTTGCTAGAAAATGAAGGTGTTGAAGGTTTGTATGATTTAGCTGGATTAAGGGCCATAAGCAAAGGACGCGAAGCTTTTGTAAAGAAAATGGTGGATATGTTTTGTGAGCAAACACCAATTACTGTAAAAGAAATGATTGATGCTTACCATGCAAATGACTTGGAACAAATGGGATTAATTGCACATAAGTTAAAATCGAATATTGATAACCTAAGCATATTTCCATTACTAAGAACAATAAGGGATATAGAAGCTATTGGAAGAGAAAATTTAGATGGTTCTTCGTTACCAACTTTATTAAAAGATACAGAAACTGTAATTACAAAAGTGGTTGAGCAACTTAGAGAAGAGTTTAAAGAAGAAGATTTCGCATAAAAGGACAATAATCATCAATAGCCTTAAACTGCAAGCTAACTTTTGTAGATAAAATTGTAGTAAACTTAAGCTTGGATGGCTATTTTGCTGCTACTATCTAAGTAATTTCTTACACTTTTAACGGTTGTGCTTTTACAAGCTCTAATTGCCGATTTTAAAGTTTCGATACTTACACCTAATGTTGCAGCCCAGTAATTTCTGTTTTGCTCATCGGCAACCATTATAAATTCTTCTTTCGAATCAAATGTCGATTGTTGGCTCATAATAAATCCTTTTTTGTCCTTGTAGTAACAAGTTCCATTTAGGTTTGGTTTTAAAAATTTTAATTTTTTTGTAAAAAAAAAAGCCTCCAACATTAATTATAATATTGGAGGCCCTGCAAATCAAACTCTTTAAGCTAAAATATCATCTATTTTTTGGAGTTCTTCTTTACTAAATACTGTATTATCTAAAGCTTTTAACGAATCGGTAACTTGTTCTGGCTTACTTGCCCCAATTAATACAGATGTTACACGTTCATCTTTAAGCAACCAAGCAATTGCCATATGGGCTAATTTTTGATCTCTAGATTTTGCAACCTCGTTTAATTTAGAAATTTTAGAAAGTGTTTCTGGTGTAAGGTTACTTTCATTTAAAAAAACACCGCTTGTAGCCACTCTCGAGTCGGCAGGAATTCCGTGCAGATATTTATCCGTTAGTAAACCTTGCGCTAAAGGCGAGAAAGGGATACAACCGACACCATTTTCTTTAAGAACATCCATTAATCCATCCTCAACCCAACGCTCAAACATCGAGTATTTTGGTTGATGAATTAAACAAGGCGTACCCATTTCTTTTAATAGATTAAAAGCTTTTGCAGCCTCATCAGCCTGATAATTTGAAATACCAACATATAAGGCCTTTCCTTGCTGAACAATTAAGTTTAATGCGGCCATTGTTTCTTCCAATGGTGTTTCTGGATCTGGGCGATGGTGATAGAAAATATCTACATAATCTAACTTCATTCGCTTTAAACTTTGATCTAAACTAGAAACTAAGTATTTCTTCGACCCCCAATCTCCATAAGGGCCATCCCACATGGTATAACCTGCTTTTGATGAAATAATCATTTCATCGCGATAGCTCTTAAAGTTTTCTTTTAATATTTTACCAAATGTTTCTTCGGCAGAACCTGGAGGCGGGCCGTAATTGTTAGCTAAATCGAAATGCGTTATGCCTTTGCTAAAAGCTGTTGCGATAAGGTTTTTACTGTTTTCGTAAACATTTACATGTCCGAAATTATGCCACAAGCCAAGTGATAATTCTGGTAGTTTTAAGCCGCTCTTTCCGCAACGACGATAATTCATTGTTGCGTAGCGGTCTGTTAAATCTATATTACTCATTTTAAGTATTTTGTTTTATTAGATGGGATTGATTAGTTTTTTAAAAGAAAAGGAAAAATAGATCAACATTATACTGCTTACTTTACGTATTCTTTAATAAACGTTTGAGGATTGTAATAACGCTCATTTAGTTGGATTTTATTCATCGTTAACCAGCTTGCACAGCCATAATCATCGAACTTTTTCCTAATTTCTAAATGAAGATGATGGTAATCACCGCCGTATTTTTTACTTTCTTCTTTTGTAAATAAGCGTGCAATTTTGGTATTTGTATTAACCTGTTGACCTGTGTTTACATACACATCTTTTAGATGTTTATAAGTTGTAAATACGATTTGATTATTTTTTAATTTGTGTTTAACCACAATTGTTCTTTGGTTTTCGCCAAGATGAATAGAACAAATTACTCCATTGGCCATTGGGTAAACATTTATTAGTTTACCTTTTGGTTTAGCAGGGTTTATATCAATAGCTGTATGAATATGTCCTTTAAAAAAGCTGTCGCGATGATCGCCGAAAATACTTATTATTTTAATGCTGTTGATGCTTCTTCTGTTTTCGGCTTCGAATGGTATAAGCCAGTTTTCGGCCACTTGCGATGGATTTGCATCAATATAATAAGGTTTCCATCTATCTTTATCGGTTTCGATTGTTGGATTTTGAAAAAATAGCAATGCGAAAAAAATAAAAGATATAGCGTTCATTATTATCTGATTTAAGCAACAAGATAAAAATTCTGGTTTACTAATTCACTTTTCTTTTCAATTCAATTACGCTAATTTCTGGCCAAATTCCAATACGGCCAGAAAAACCAATAAATCCAAAACCTCGGTTTATATTCAAATACCTTCCATTTTCTGATTTTAATCCTGCCCAATGTTTATATCTATATTTTACAGGGCTCCATTTTATACCAAATGCTTCAATTCCGAATTGCATACCATGTGTATGACCAGCCAAGGTGAGTTGAATTTTCGATGGAAATTGTTTTACCTGAGCATCCCAATGCGTAGGATCGTGAGATAGGAGAATTTTAAAATCACTTGTAGATGTGCTTTGCATTGCTTTTTGCAAATCACCACGCTCACCAAAACCAATTCCCCAGTTTTCTACTCCAGCAAGAATAATTTTTTGTCCGTTTTTGTGTAGTTCAACGTGTTCATCAAGTAATAACTTAAAGCCTAAATCGGCATGATGGGCTTTTAATTGTTGAAGGTTTTTGATTTTATCAGCTTCTGTAGGCCATTTTACATAGTCGCCATAATCATGATTTCCCAAAACTGAAAATTGTCCGAACGGTGCTTTTATTTGAGAAAAATGACCAATGTAAGGCACAATTTCAGATGCTGCATTATTAACCAAATCACCAGTAAAAACAAAAAGATCACTTTTCTGCTCGTTTATTAAATCAATACCTTTTTGCACTGCTTTAGGGTTTGTAAAACTGCCCGCATGTACGTCTGATATTTGTGTCAAAGTAAAACCATCAAAAGCTTCTGGCAAATCATCAAAATATAAAGTATGCTTTATAATGCGATACGCATATTTTCCGTGAGTTATTCCATAAATAAATAAAACAATGGTAAAGGCAAACATAGCCAATGTAAAATCTATCCAATATGAGCTTCTAGCCAGCCAATGGAATCCTTCTGGTTGAAAATTAGATATTATACCTAAAACTAGGCGATAAATATCTCCTAGAAACAAGAAAATTGCGAAGATCAGTTCAGCAACAAATAGAATTAAAAATGCATGGGCGGTAAATAGAAAAAATTTATCCACTCCCTTTGCTCGCATTCTTTGTATCGCAAAAAGTGTGGCGCAGGTTAAGCTTACAATAACAATCCAAAAGATTGGAGCTAAAATTTTAGAACTTATTATAGTGGTTAATCCTGATAGGATATAGGCGTTTAAAAAAATAAATAATGCGGCAAATATTGCGAAGGGTAATAGATTGATCTTTCTTTTCATCAATTAAATTTCTGGTAATACTGTAAATGTAAACCTAATGACGATCAAAACGTAGCTAAGTTACGGTATGGATATTTTTTGACTAAAATTTGATTATTAATTTAATCCTTCTTCAGTTTTAGTCCATTTTATCATAATAGTCCTCAAGTCGTTGAGTGAGAAAGGTTTTGTCAGGAAATCCTTCATGCCTGCATCTAAGCATGATCTTTTATCCTCTTCCATAGCGTTGGCGCTACAACCTATAATTATTGGGGCTGTGTGTTTTTTACTTTCATAATATTTTAAAATCTCGATGGTAGCTGTTATTCCGTCCATTTCGGGCATTTGCATATCCATCAATATAATATTATGGTGTTCTTTTTCAACTTGTGTTACGGCTTCTATTCCATTATTGGCAACCGAAAATTGATAACCAGATTTTTGAAGCATTTTTGAAGTAATAATCTGATTAAAAACGTTGTCTTCGGCAATTAAGATTTTTATCCCAGCAACTGGGATATGGTTTTTAACTTTAATCTCACTAGTAGAGGCTAACTCTTTATTTGGCTGGTTTAATTCAATTGGTATTTTAAAAGTGAAATCAGAACCTTTGCCTTTAATGCTAAATGCAGTAATATTGCCGCCCATCATTTCGGCCAGCTTTCTGCAAATTGCCAAACCTAAACCAGCGCCTCCGTATTTTCTGGTTATAGATGGGTTAACTTGAGAAAACGGCAGAAATAATTTTCGCATATCTTCCTCATTAATACCAATTCCAGTATCCTTAATTACCGATATTAATGTGCCAATTCCATTTCTGTATTCATATTTAATAGATAAATTAACTTCACCAATAAGGGTGAATTTTATCGCGTTACTTAATAAGTTAATTAATATTTGCTTGTATTTAATTTCGTCGGAAACAATAATTTGAGGTAAATTTTCATCGATATTGATGTTAAGCTTAAGGTTTTTGTTTTTAAGCATGGGTTTAATAATATTTTCAGTATCTATTATAGAAGCCCTAATATTAAACGAATGCTTATGTATTTCCATTTTATTTGCCTCTATTTTGGAAATATCAAGTAAGTCGTTAACAATATCAATCATTATATTATTACTTGCCTGTAAAGTATTTAGAAGTTGTAATTGTTCATCATTAAGCGGCGTAAGTTTAAGTAATTCTGAAGCCCCAATAATACCATTTAAAGGTGTTCTTATTTCGTGGCTCATGTTGGTTAAAAAGTTTGATTTTGCATTTGTTGCAGCTTCAGCTTTTTCTTTAGCTAGTATAAGCTCTTGTTGCGAAACCTCTAATCGTTGCTTGCTTTTTAAAAGTAAAAAACGCTCGTACTCTGTTACATTTCTATATGCAGCTAGCATGAAAATCATCATAAAGCACATATTTAGTAGAGCAAAAAGTAAATCTAATTTTTGTTCATAATCACTTGGGTAAGGGGTTACTAAACTGGGGAACTTATTCTCTAAAACAATACAAGAAACTGCAATAACGAAAAAGATAGATATAAAAATAATCCTTAGTTTTTTAGAAAGAGAAAGCATGGCGATGCTCAAATAAAAAATTAAGAATATAGGCGTAGAGCCTAACGCGCCTCCATTTAAAAACCATGCAGGGAACATGGTAGCGCAATTAAAGATGAAGTACCAAAAACGGCCAGTTTCTGAAACCTTGCCTTTTATAGCATAATAATAAAATGTTAAGTGAACTAAGATGCCAAGAAATACAGTTAAATTGATTGTCCATGTTAGCTGTAGAATGAAATTTGTAATTATTGCAATAACAGAAATTATTGTAACACACAAACATAAAACCGCAAAGAGCTTGGATTCTACATTTATTTTACGATTTCGGATGTTTAATAATTTAAAATTCTTTAACACATCAAATCAATTTTAATTTTTAAAGATAAATAATTTAATAGATCTTTAAAATGGCTGGTTATATTGCATTCAATATTACTAATTTTAAAATTATACTTAATTTACTAGCTTTGTACGATATATGCTATCTAAAAAGACTAAATATGCCATTAAAGCACTCGTTGCACTTGGTAAAAATGTAGAAAAACCACCCATGCAAATCTCAAAGATTGCCGAGGAGGAGCATATTCCTAAAAAATTTTTAGAACAAATCCTTTTAGATTTACGTAATGCAGGCTTTTTGTACAGTAAAAAAGGTGCTGGAGGCGGTTATAGTTTGAATAAAAAGCCCGAAGAAATTCTATTGGTTCAGGTTATGCGTGTTACTGATGGGCCGATTGCTATGGTGCCGTGTGCAAGCTTAAACTTTTATCATAAATGTGATGAATGTGTAGATGAAAAAACATGTGGCATTAGAAGTGCATTTATCGATGTTAGAGATGCAACACTTAAGGTTTTAAGCGAAACCAGCATAGCTGATGTTATTGGTAGAGAAGATAACCTAAAGTTAGGTTTAAACAATATTTAAAGTTTTATTTGCTTATTCCTCAAGGAATAAGCAAATTTTTTAATAAAAATTACGACTATTCCTATATACTTTATATATTTGGCAGATGAACATTAATTTTATACATAGCCAAATTAATACCCAAATGATGCACTATTGTTGTAAAACAAAGTAGGAGAGGGTATTAAGATAATTTATAGGTATAAAATATTGGATGCTTCTCAGTTAAAGAGAGGCATTTTTTGAATAAAAGCTAACAACACATATGCAAAGTTTCAGAACAGAACTCGAAAACAATATTGTCGAGCAGGACATTATCGATTTAGAGAATAAAATCAAGGCTTTTCGCGATGGAACCATTCACGATGAGAAATTTAGAAGTTTACGTTTAGCCCGTGGTGTTTACGGACAAAGACAACCTGGCGTACAAATGATTCGCATTAAACTGCCATTTGGAAAGGTAACTTTTAAGCAATTATTGCGTATCGCCGATATCGCTGATGAATATGGAAGTGGCAATTTACACTTAACAACCCGTCAGGATATTCAGTTGCATTATGTGAGTTTAGATAGAACGCCAGAGCTTTGGGCAAAACTGGAACAAGATGATATAACCTTGCGTGAGGCCTGCGGAAATACGGTTCGTAATGTAACGGCATCACCAAATTCGGGTATTGATAAGGATGAACTTTTTGATGTTTCGCCTTATGCTCATGCAGTTTTTAAGTACTTTTTACGTAATCCAATTTGCCAGGAAATGGGCAGAAAGATTAAAATTTCTTTCTCTTCGAGCGATAAGGATACGGCTTTTAGTTATATCCACGATTTAGGTTTCATTCCGAAGATTAACGAGAATGGCGAACGTGGTTTTAAAGTTTTATTTGCGGGTGGGTTAGGTGCTCAGCCATTTTTAGCGAGTGCAGTTCATGAGTTTTTACCTGAAGACCAATTGATTCCTTTTACGGAATCAGTTCTACGAGTTTTCGATCGTTACGGCGAACGTAGTAATAGAAATAAGGCACGTCTAAAATATTTGGTTCAGAAGCTTGGCTTGGAAGAAGTATTACGTTTAGTTGCTGAAGAGCGAATTGCGAACAAAGTGAAAACTTTTGCAATCGACAGAGATACCGTTCCTCAACCAGCTTTGCCTTTAGAACGAAAGTATTCAGCTGTCGAAATCCTGAATGAAACGCATTATAAACATTGGTTTGCAACAAACGTTGTACCGCAAAAGCAAGATGGTTTTTATTCGGTTTATGTTAAAGTTCAGGTTGGCGATATTAAAACAGACAAAGCTCGGGCTTTCGTTGATGCGATTAAACCTTACGTTGCAGATGAAATCAGAGTGACTCAAAATCAGGGCTTGCTTTTAAAATTTGTTCGTGAAGAAGCTTTGCCATCATTATACAACGCTTTAAATAAAATTGGTTATACAACAGCTGGTTTCGATAGTCTGGCGGATATTACCACTTGTCCAGGAACAGATACTTGCAATTTGGGTATTTCGAATTCCATGACTTTAGCAGAAGTGTTGGAAGATGTGATTTATACAGATTTTCCTGAGTTTATCTATGAGAAAAATATCAAGATAAAAATCAGCGGCTGTATGAATTCTTGCGGTCAGCATGGTTTAGCAGAAATTGGTTTCCACGGAAGTTCGGTAAAAGCAGAGGGGAAAGTTGTTCCAGCGGTTCAGGTTATGCTTGGCGGTGGAACAGTTGGAAACGGCGTTGGCCGTGTGGCAGAACGTGTAATTAAAGTGCCATCGAAAAGAGCAACCAGCGTTTTGCATTTCATTTTAAATGATTTTAAAACCAATAACGAAGAGAACGAAAACTTCCACCAATATTATGATCGAAAAGGTAAAGATCATTTTTATCAACTATTAAAGCCATTGGCCGATTTAACCAATCTTCAGCAAGAAGAGTTTGTTGATTGGGGCCATGTAGAGCAATTTGTTACCGCGATTGGTGTTGGAGAATGTGCGGGCGTTGTAATTGATTTGGTAGCAACTTTGCTTCTAGAAGCTGATGAAAAATTCGGTTGGGCAAAGCAAAATTTAGATAAGGGGGCGCACGCTGATGCGATTTATCATACCTACAGCACTTTCGTTAGCGCTGCAAAATCATTGCTTTTAGATAAAGGCGTAAACAGTAGCACACAGGTTGGCGTAATCAGAGAGTTTGATAACCACTATGTGGAAACAGGCGAATTTAATTTATCGACTAATTTTTCAGATTTGGTTTTACAAATCAATAAAAACGAGCCAACAGCAGAATTTGCAGCAAAATATTTTAGCGAAGCTGAAGCATTTTTAAATCAGATTAAAGAAAAAAGATCAGTAGTAAAAGCTTAATCATGAGTAGTCAAAAAAAATATAAAGAATCAAAAATAACCCTTTTAGGCGCAGGTCCTGGCGACCCAGATTTATTAACCTTAAAGGGCGTAAAAGCATTGCAGGCTGCTGATGTAGTTTTATATGATGCATTAACAAATGAGGCATTATTAGAACATGCACCAGCCGATGCCATCAAAGTTTACGTAGGCAAACGTTCTGGAGAACATTCTTACCCACAAGAAACGATTAATAAATTAATGATTGATTACGCCTTAAATTATGGTCATGTGGTACGCTTAAAAGGCGGCGACCCATTTGTTTTTGGAAGAGGATACGAGGAATTGGATTATGCAGCTTCTTACAGTATCCCGGTTGATGTGATTCCAGGTATTTCGAGTTCAATTGGCGTTCCGGGATTACAGCAAATTCCGGTAACACACCGTGGTTTAAGCGAAAGCTTTTGGGTAATTACAGGTACAACTACTTCGGGCGAGGTTTCTAACGATATTTATCAGGCAGCAGAATCTAATGCTACTGTTTTGGTTTTAATGGGTTTGAAAAAACTTTCTAAAATCGTCGAAATTTTCAAAGCAGCGGGCAGACACAATTTACCGGCAGCTGTAGTGCAAAATGGTTCATCAGCAGATGAAAAGCTAGTTGTTGGTGTGGTAGAAACCATCGAAAGCCTGGTTAAACAAGAAAACGTTAAAGCGCCTGCGCTTTTAATTTTCGGCGAAGTGGTTTCGCTACATCCGTCGTTTAAAAACTTAGTAAAACAGTATGCAAGTATTGCCTAACCAACCCGATAATGCAGCGACTTTTTCTGAAGAGGAGAAAGGAAATCAGCTTTTTCCAGTTTTTATAAAGCTGAACAAGCTGCGTACATTATTAATTGGTGCAGGGAATATTGGTCTGGAAAAATTAACAGCGATTGTAAACAACAGTCATCAGGCTAAAATCACCATCGTTGCAGAAATTGTTTCGCCAGAGGTTTATGCACTTATTGCAGAATATCCTCAAATTAAAGTGAAACAGAAAAGTTTCGATGTTTCTGATTTAGAAAATATCGATATCGTTTTCGCAGCAACAAACAACAATATTTTAAACGAAGAAATCAGGGCAGTTACTCATGAAAGAGGTTTACTCATTAATGTGGCCGATAAACCTGATTTGTGCGATTTCTATTTGGGTTCCATTGTTCAGAAAGGGGATTTAAAAATTGCCATTTCTACAAACGGTAAATCGCCAACTATTGCAAAGCGATTAAAACAGATATTAAACGAGGGGATTCCGGCAGAGCTGGATGAAACCTTACAAAATATGAGTGCCTTACGCCAAACTTTGAACGGCGATTTTTCAGCAAAAGTTAAAAAGCTGAATAAGGTTACGCAGAGTTTGATTAATCCACGCAAAAGCTTTGCCGAGCGTAATATCAAATGGTTAATCTGGTTGGCTGCGATATTATTAATTGGCGCCATTGGTTTTTCTTTATGGAATACCGAACCAGAATTTCAGGCTTTTCTAATCAACATCGATCCATTATTTTACTGGTTTTTAGGTGCTGGATTTTTATTTGCATTAATTGATGGTGCAATTGGTATGTCTTACGGCGTAACTACTGCATCTTTTTCTTTGGCGATGGGGTTACCACCTGCATCAGCCAGTATGGCTATTCACATTTCTGAAGTAATGAGTAATGGAATTGCAGGTTGGATGCATTACAGAATGGGCAACGTCAATTGGAAGTTGTTTAAAATTCTAATTATTCCAGCCGTTATTGGGGCCGTTTTAGGTGCTTATATTTTATCATCCTTAGAACATTATAGCGCTTATGTTAAGCCAGTTGTTGCTGTTTATACATTGTTTTTAGGCGGCATAATTTTAATGAAAGCGTTTAATATCAAGAGAAAAAAAGGAAATGAAAAAATAAAGAAAATTGGGTTTCTAGGCTTTGTTGGAGGTTTTATAGACGCGGCTTTTGGTGGTGGTTGGGGTTCTATCGTACTATCGAGTTTAATTGCAGGTGGTCGACACCCACTATTTTCATTAGGAACGGTAAAAATCAGCAGATTTTTCATTGCAACCTTGAGTTCCTTAACATTTTTTACGATGTTAGGAGGCAAACATTGGGAGGCTGTTTTAGGCCTTATTATTGGTAGTGCTATTGCTTCGCCAATTGCAGCTCGGGTCTCGAATAAAATTTCAGCAAAAACCATTATGGTAGCCGTTGGAATTATAGTAATGATTGTAAGTTTGCGCAGTGTGGTTATGTTTATTTTAAAACTAATTTAGTGATGGGAATTGAGGAGCTAAAGGCAGAACTTTCGGGTTTAAATGCCATAGATAAATTAAAATATCTGGCAGATAAATATGCCAATAAAATAATTTTTTCTACAAGTTTCGGTTGGGAAGACCAGGCCATAGCACATTTAATTTTTGAAAATAATATTCCTATAAAAGTATTTACTCTAGAAACAGGTCGACTTTTTCCAGAAACGTATTATGTCTGGAATCGAACTTTAGAGGTTTACAATAAACCGATTCACGCTTATTATCCTAAAAACGAATTATTGCAGGATATGGTAAACACAAAGGGCCCAAATAGCTTTTACGAATCGGTAGAGAATAGAAAAGAGTGCTGTTACATCCGTAAAATTGAACCTTTAAAACGAGCATTAAAAGGCAACGAAATTTGGGTAACTGGAATTAGGGCTGAGCAGAGCGCTAACCGAGAAGATATGCACGATTTAGAATGGGATGAGGGCAATCAATTGATAAAATTCCATCCAATTTTTGATTGGACTTTGGATGATGTGAAAACCTATATTAGAGAAAATAATATCGTTTACAATACTTTACACGATAAAGGTTTTCCAAGTATAGGCTGTGCACCTTGTACACGAGCTGTACAACCAGGAGAAGATTTTAGAGCAGGAAGATGGTGGTGGGAAGATCAAAGCAAAAAAGAATGTGGCTTGCATGCTACTGAAGCAGAGGTTAAAGGCTAAGCTGAAAGATTAAAGCGAAAAGACTAAAGCGAAGGTATTACAGTGAATTGCAAAACCAAATCGTCATTACGAGGAACGAAGCAATCTTAATGCGAATAACAACAACAAACAACAAATGAATATAACATTTGAAGACGATAATGATAGATTATAGAAAGTCACAATCACTCATTCTCTCATTCAAAATTCAAATATCAATAAATGAGTACATATAATTTTGATTACTTAGATGAACTAGAGGCCGAGGCCATTCACATTTTACGTGAAGTAGCAGGGCAATTTGAAAAACCCGCCTTATTATTTTCTGGTGGAAAAGACTCCATCACTTTGGTTCGTTTAGCAGAAAAAGCTTTTCGCCCAGGGAAATTTCCTTTTCCTCTGGTGCATATCGATACGGGCCATAATTTTGAAGAAACCATTACTTACCGTGATAAAATGATTGAAAGAATTGGCGAACGATTAATCGTTGGTTCGGTTCAGGAGTCTATAGATAAGGGTAAAGTTGTAGAGCAAAAAGGTAAAAATGCCAGCAGAAATGCTTTGCAAACGGTAACCCTTTTAGATACCATTGCTAAATACGAGTTCGATGCTTGTATTGGTGGAGCCCGCAGAGATGAAGAAAAAGCCAGAGCAAAAGAACGTATTTTTTCTGTTCGCGATGAATTTGGTCAGTGGGACCCAAAACGCCAACGGCCAGAACTTTGGAACATTTATAACGGAAAAATCCATAAAGGCGAAAATGTGCGTGTTTTCCCAATCAGCAACTGGACAGAACTTGATGTTTGGAATTATATCCGCAGAGAAAAAATAGAATTACCAAGCATTTATTTCTCTCACGAACGCGAGGTAATTACCAGAAATGGTCAATTAATGGCCGCGTCGCCATTTTTAAATATGGATGAAGAGGATTTTATTTTCCGCAAACAAGTGCGTTTCCGTACAGTTGGCGATATGTCTTGTACCGCTGCAGTAGAATCAGAAGCAACTTTAATTGATGATATTATTTCCGAAATCAGCGAATCTAAAATCTCAGAGCGTGGTGCACGTTTGGATGATAAAGTTTCGGAAGCAGCAATGGAGGATAGAAAAAAAGGCGGATATTTTTAAATAGTTGGTTAGTTGTTTCGGTTTTTAGTTTGTTAGATTTAGTAAACCTTCCAAAAAACCAAACAACCACAATCTAAAAAACCAAAAACATGAACATATTAAAATTTTTCACAGCAGGCAGCGTAGATGATGGTAAAAGTACCTTAATCGGCCGTTTGTTATACGATACGGATTCCATTTTAGCAGACCAGCTGGAGGCTTTACAAAGCTCGAACCGCAAAAACGATGATGGAACGATAGATTTAGCCATTTTAACCGATGGTTTGAGAGCGGAGCGTGAGCAGGGAATTACCATTGATGTTGCGTACAAATATTTCCAAACGGATAAGCGCAAGTTTATTATTGCCGATACGCCAGGACATATTCAGTACACCAGAAACATGGTTACTGGTGCATCTACAGCAAATTTGGCAATCATTTTAATTGATGCCAGAAACGGTGTAGTAGAGCAAACAATTCGCCATTCGTATTTGGTTTCTTTGTTGGGCATCAAACACATTGTGGTTTGTATCAATAAAATGGATATGGTAGATTACAGCGAAGATGTCTACAATTCAATTATAGATAAATACAAAGTTTTAGCGCAACAACTTAAGCTTGTTGATGTAAATTATATTCCTGTTAGTGCTTTAAAAGGCGATAACATCGTTCAAAATTCTGAGCGCATGGATTGGTATAGAGGCGAAAGTTTATTACACTTTTTAGAGAAAGTTGATACCGATAATCTCGATAAATCGCAATTGGCCCGTATGCCAGTGCAATGGGTTATTCGTCCGCAAACAGAAGAATTGCATGATTATCGTGGTTATGCTGGTCGTGTGCTGAGCGGAACTTTTAACGTAAACGATAAGGTTACGGTTTTACCTTCGGGAGCGAGTTCTACCATCGAGAAAATTGAATTTTTTGATCAGGTGCCAGTTGCTGCTCACGCAGGTCAGTCGGTTACCATCCACTTAAAAGATGATGTAGATATTAGTCGTGGCGATACCATAGTAAATGCAACGGCTTTGCCACAGGAATCTAAATTAATTGAGGCCGATTTGTGCTGGATGGATGGACGTGCTTTAGATACCTCAATTATGTACCTGATTCAGCATAACAGCAAGGTTACGAAATGTAAAATCAGCGAAATTTTGCATAAGGTTGATATCAATACATTGGAAAAACATCATGCAGATGAATTCAAATTAAACGATATTGGCCGCGTCATTATTAAAACTGCCGATGCTTTAGCTTTCGATTTATACGACGATAACCGTGCAAACGGTTCGGCAATTTTGGTGGATAGCCGTACAAATTTAACCGTTGGCGCATTAATGTTCAGAGCGGCAGTAGAATAAAGATTAGTGATGGAGATTTTTATAATCAAGCAGAACCATAACCAAATATTATATGAGAAACTCTAGATTTTTAATTTAGAGGAAAGCAATTTCAGCGGGGCATCGGTTACGATAGCCCCGTTTTTCGTTACAATCTTTTTGTAAACTTTTGTCATGCTGATGCACGAAGCATCTGTTTCATCGGTTGTAATGACAGCTTTATTTAAGGGCACTGCAACAAAAAGTATTTCCACTTCAACCAGGTTTATTTTACGTAGTAAATTGTGCTATTAAAGTTTGTCTAACAATCCTCAATCAAATTTTTCTATCTTCGCCCATCCCACAAATAACATCCCAAACTAAAACTGCTTTTTTATGCATGCTGGAAAGAAATATTCTTTAAAAGAGTTTATCCTGTGGACTCGTCGCGATATTTATCGTTTAACAATACTCGCTGTAATTCCCACCATACTTTATCATTTTTGCGGCTTTACTTTTCTGTCTATATCCTGGGTTCCTGTGGCGCTTTTAGGTACTGCAATTTCCTTTATAATCGGCTTTAAAAATAATGCAAGTTATGGCCGTTTGTGGGAGGCACGTCAAATTTATGGTGGTATTATAAATGTAAGCCGTTCTTTCGGCGTGATGATCCGAGATTTTTTATCTTCAAAAAATAAATCGCAAGATGTGCAGATTATTTTCTACCGTCATTTCGCATGGTTAACGGCATTGCGTTTTCAATTGAGAGAAGCTCGCACCTGGGAAAATATGAATGATTGGAGGAATGTTGAGTACGCCCGTAATTATCATATTGCAGAGAAAACAGATAAAATAGAAAATGTTTTGGCTAAATATTTATCAACTGATGAGTTGGCTTATATTCTGACGAAGAAAAATAAAGCAACGCAAATAATGGCCTTACAATCGGCTCATATAAATAAGTTGGCTGCTGAGAGTAATTTATCTGATTTACAATTGCAGTCACTTCAGACAGGAATTTCTAATTTTTATGATAATCAAGGCAAGGCCGAGCGAATCAAAAACTTTCCTTATCCACGTCATTTCTCGTCTATCGCTAGTATTATGCTTAACCTTTTTGTTTTTCTGGTTCCGTATGGGTTGTTAAACGACTTTAATAAATTAGGGAATGGAACTTTAATAGAGGGCTATTCTATTTGGCTAAATATTCCATTTGCTTTATTGTTAACCTGGGTTTTCAATACTTTGGATGTGGTGGGGGAGAGCTCAACAAATCCATTTGAGGGTAGTGCAAACGATGTCCCGATTACTAATATCTCCAGAACAATAGAAATTGATATGAGAGATATGTTGGATGAAACTGACTTGCCAGCTGCAATTACGCCAGAGAATAATATTTTATTGTAAGTTTTCTTTATGGAAATGATGAAAACATTTCATCATATTTTTATATTTAAATAAGTATTAATCCCAAAAAATTAAAGCATGAAGAATAAAATTATTTACCTCGTTTTTGCTGCCTTTCCATTTGTTTACGCCTGCAATTCATCCGATAAAAAGGCTGAGACTGCAAAGGTAGATTCGCTGATTAGTGAAACCTGTTACGCCTCTTCGTTTGAAAAAGATAGCGCTGCAATGATATTAAAAACAATGGCATCTGGTAAAGTCACAGGCTCAATGTTAATTAAATATGGAGATAAACCTCAAAACAATGGTAAAATAGATGGTAAGTTTCATGGCGATACGCTTTTGGTTGATTATCGATTTAATACAGGAACAGACAGCACGAAAGCTTTTACCAATCCCTTGGCTTTTTTAAAGAAGGATGGTAAGTTAATTATGGGTGTTGCTCAAATTGAAACAACTTTAGGTAAGTCTTACTTTGTAAAAGGCAAGCCCATTAACTACGAGGCAGGGAAGTTTACTTTTGTAGAAGTGCCTTGTAAGTAGTTAATATAGATCGTATGTATTCTAGTCTTAGCATCTCGCTAAGACTTTTTTGTTTAATCAATTTAAGGAAAACATTGATTTCTATTGATAATAGAACTTTGAAATTTCTAGCTGTTTCTGTCATTCTGAATAAAGTGAAGAATCCGCAAGCGATAGAGTACTTTCGTTGATAATCCACAAAACTGTAGTGGAACAAATCAAGTTTGTGATCTTAGGTTGCAGATGCTTCATTACACTCAGAATAACACAAAGTCAAGTGGAGTCGTCATAGCGAGGCACGAAGCAATCTTACAACTGTGGGTTAAATATTAGAGATCTCCTTAAGATTCCCCGTTGCGCTCAGAATGACAAGTCAAGTGGAGTCGTCATTGCGAAGCACGAAGCAATCTTACAACTGTGGGTTAAATATTAGCGATCGCCTTAAGATTCTTCGTTGCACTCAGAATGACACAAAGTCAAGTGGAGTCGTCATTGCGAGGCACGAAGCAAATCTTAAAACTGTGGATTAAATGTTAGCGATCGCCTTAAGATTCTTCGTTGCACTCAGAATGACACAAAGTCAAGTGGAGTCGTCATTGCGAGGCACGAAGCAATCTTACGACTGTGGGTTAAATATTAGCGATCGCATCAAGGTTACTTCGCACTTCGCAATGACGGTAAGCGATAATAAAAAAATATTTTAAAATAAATTACTACAATTTCTATAGACTTTGTATATTTGAATAATTAATAAAAATAAAAACGAGCTAATATTTTCTGTCATGATTTTAAATAAAGTAGAAAAAGCGAACATTGAACCAAAAATTACACTAATAGGTGCTGGTCCTGGCGACCCTGATTTATTTAGTTTAAAAGGTGTTAAAGCATTAAAAACAGCTGATGTTGTTTTGTATGATGCAAATGTGAACGAAGCTTTACTATGTCATGCTCCAGATGGTATTCCGAAAGTTTACGTAGGTAAACGTACTGATGATGAAGATTTCTCGCAAGATGCAGTGAATAAATTAATCATTGACTATGCTTTAAACTACGGTCATGTAGTTCGTTTAAAAAGCGGCGACCCTTTCTTTTTTGCCAAAGGTTACGAAGAAATTGATGCTGCAGAATCTTACAGCATTCCAACTGAAATTATTCCTGGTATATCTAGTGCAACTGGTGCGCCAAGTTTGCAAAAAATACCAATGATTTATAAAGATTTAAGCGAAAGCTTTTGGGCCGTAACTGGTACAAATTCTAAAGGCGAAATTTCTGAAGATCTATACGTCGCGGCTAAGACAAAAGCAACAATCGTAGTTTTAAACGGTATTGAAAAGGTAAAAGAAATCGCAGCTATTTTTCAGGCTGAAAGTAAAGGTTTATTACCAGTTGCTATTATCCAAAATGGATCTACGCCTGAAGAAAAAATTGTTATCGGCATTGTAGATACTATTGCAGAGTTGGTTGAAGATAAAAAAATAACAGCTCCAGCTTTATTAGTTTTTGGAGATGTTGTTTCCTTACATCCACAGTTTCAACCGATCAGAGATTTCTATGAAATTATTGCTGCAGAGTATTAATAATTAACCTAAACCACATTTATTTGTTTTGTTGTTAAAAACCGCTAGCGAAAGCTTAGCGGTTTTTGTTTTAATGATCTCCCGCAGATTACGTTGATTTTCGCAGAAGTTAAATTTGAAAAGGTTAGGCAATTTGTTTGGAACAGACTTTTGTTCGATAAGCCTGATTGAAGTGGAAATACTTTTTTTGCAGCAACCTTGAATATCCCGTCATTCTGAGGAACGAAGAATCTGCAACCGATGAAACAGATTCGTCGTGCCTCGGAATGACAGAAGTTAAAAAGATTTGAACGGAAAGCAGGACTGCAATCTCCGAAAAGCATGGGGCTTTAACTTTCAAAAAATCATGATTCAATTAACAACCTGAGTGACTTTAATTTGCGATAATCTTCTAAATCTGCGGGAAAATCTATTCCCAAAAATAAATTTTGAATTATTTCCAAATCAGAAAACAATTACTAACTTAACGAAGTTATCTACACCAAATATTTGATGGAAATTATACATATAAGCGCCGAATGTTACCCTGCTGCAAAAGTTGGCGGATTAGCTGATGTGGTTGGGGCTTTACCTAAATATCAAAATAAAATAGGGCACATTGCCAAAGTGGTTGTGCCTGCTTACGATACAAAATTTATCCGCGAAAGTGAGTTTGAAGTTGCCTATGATGCGTGGTCGAACTATGGAAATCATCATTTTCAATATAGAGTATTAAGAGAAAAGACTAATAAACTTGGATTTGATTTATACTTAGTTCACATTCAAGGACTAACGGATAGGCCTAATGTTTACGGCTATACCGATGATACCGAGCGTTTTGTAGCTTTTCAAATTGCAACATTAGATTGGATTGCGCAATGGGAGCATCGCCCAGATGTAATTCATTGTCACGATCATCATACTGGTTTAGTTCCTTTCATGGTTGCCAACTGTTTAAAATATCAAAATATAAGCAAAGTTCCTACAGTTTTAACCATCCACAATGCCCAATACCAAGGCCAGTTTGGCTGGGATAAATTATATTATTTACCGGCTTTTGATTTGTGGAAAGGTGGTTTACTGGGTTGGGAAGATGCGATAAATCCTTTAGCTGCTGCAATTAAATGTGCATGGCGAGTAACAACTGTATCGCCAAGTTATTTAGAAGAAATGATGAATAATGCCCGTGGCTTAGAAAGCTTGCTAAGACAGGAGCGTTGGAAATCTTCGGGTATTTTAAATGGAATTGATAGTGAAGTTTGGAACCCCGAAACAGATCCAATGCTTGGTAAAAGTTACAATTTAAAAACAGTTGAAGCAGGAAAAGCCGCAAACAAAAAGGCACTTTGTGATGTTTTTCAATTAGATTCTTCGAAACCACTCTTCACTTTTATAGGCAGATTGGTTGATGAAAAAGGAGCTGATTTGCTTCCTGATATTTTTTACACCGCTTTACAACAACATGGTGATAACATAAACATATTGGTTTTAGGGTCTGGCGATAGTTGGGTTGAGGGAAGGTTGAATCAGTTAAAAGGCGTTTTTGAAGGGAAATATAATACTTACATTGGTTATAATGAGCAGGTTTCGCACGAGATTTATGCCAGTGCAGATTTCCTTTTAATGCCATCGAGGGTAGAACCTTGTGGTTTAAATCAACTTTATGCTTTACGTTATGGAACGGTTCCGATTGTACGTAGAGTTGGCGGTTTAAAAGACACAGTAATTGATATTGGCGATGGGGGTTTTGGTATTTGCCACGACCAAACCAGCATTTGGGATGTTACCCATGCCATAAATCGAGCTGTAGAATTATATAATGATAAAAAAGCTTTTAAAGCTGTTAGAAAAACAATGATGAAAATTGACCATTCTTGGGATAAAGCAGCAACGAATTACATAGAATTATACCAAATATTAAAATAAGCTTAAACATGACTGACAAAGTTTTAGGCGTTATCCTTGGCGGTGGCCAGGGCTCTAGATTATCGCCACTTACACAAACACGCTCAAAACCAGCCGTTCCAATAGCTGGTAAGTATCGGTTGGTAGACATCCCAATTTCAAATTGCCTCAATTCTGGCATCCACCGTATGTTTGTGCTAACACAGTTTAATTCAGCATCCCTAAATAAACACATTAAAAATACGTATCACTTTAGCCATTTTAGTACGGCTTTTGTTGATATTCTTGCCGCAGAGCAAACGGTTCAAAACGCTGGCTGGTTTCAAGGAACTGCAGATGCGGTGCGTCAATGTATGCACCACATTGTTTCGCACGAGTTCGATTACATCTTAATTCTTTCTGGTGATCAATTGTACCAGATGGATTTCAAAGATATGATTGAGAAGCATATCGAGGCAAATGCAGAAATTACCATTGCCACAATCCCAGTTACGGCAAAAGATGCTACCGATTTTGGTATTTTGAAAGCCGATGATGAAAATATGATTACTTCATTCATCGAGAAACCTAAAACAGGTTTAGAAGATTGGGTTTCAGATACTGGTGCAGAAATGCAGGGTGAAGGGCGTAATTTCTTAGCCTCAATGGGTATCTACGTTTTTAACAGAGAATATTTAATCAATATTTTAAATGAGAACGAGGAGGAGAAAGATTTTGGTAAAGAAATTTTACCCAGAGCAATTGAACAAAGCAGGGTATTGAGTTATCAATACGAAGGCTATTGGACTGACATTGGTAATATTTCATCATTCTTTGAGGCGAACTTAGGTTTAACAGATGAAATTCCAAAGTTTAATATGTTTGATAGCAACCATACTATTTTTACTAGAGCAAGGATGTTGCCACCATCGAAAATTTCGGGTACAACTTTAGAAAAAGCAATTATTGCTGAAGGCTGTATTGTACAAGCAAGTAGGGTAGAACACGCTGTTTTAGGTATTCGTGCCCGCATCGGTAAACATACTGTGGTAACCAACGCTTATATTATGGGTAGCGATCGTTATCAAACTTTAGAGGAAATCCAATCCGAAACCAATAAAGGAAATTCCCTAATAGGTATTGGCGATCGTTGTTACATAAACAACGCAATTATAGATAAAAACTGTCGTATCGGTAACGATGTAAAAATTAACGGCGGTCCGCATTTAGAAGACGGCGACCATGAACTTTACGCTGTTAAAGATGGTATCGTAGTTGTTAAAAAAGGCGCTATTTTACCAAGCGGAACAGTAATTTAAGATAATCATTATCATTAACTAGGCCAGTTTGGATTCTTTCAAACTGGCTTTTTTTTTGATTTGGTAAAAAGTACAACCATTTCTGTCAATCCGAGGCACGAGGAATTTGTTTCATCGGTTGCAGATTCTTCGTTCCTCAGAATGACATTGTTTCAAGCTTGTGCAAAAAAAATATTTCCACTTCAATCAGGCTTATTCACCAACGGCTTGTTTCATGCATCACATTAAGGATAGAGATTAAGATACTTAGCCAAATAACTGCTTTAACATAAAGAGGTTTTTTGAAAGTGAACGTTTAGCTTTTCATTGCCGATCGCAGCCCTGCTTTTCGTTGCAATATTTTTAACTTCTGTCAATCCGAGGCACTAGGAATCTGTTTCATCGGTTGCAGATTCTTCGTTCCTCAGAATGACAGCATATTCAAAGTTGCTGCAAAAAAAAAAATATTTTCACTTCAATGAGGCTTATTCTACAACGGCTTGTTCCATGCATCACGATAATCCTCCGTTAAATCCTCCTTCGCTCCAACATTTTTGGCATTCTCTTGTTAGTAAATAAACACAAAAATGAGTTTATGGCCGAACAACACCTTTATCAGACAGGAATAATAGGAAATTGTGCATTTTTAGCACACGTAAATAAAAATACAGATATCTCATGGCTTTGCTGGCCACGTTTCGATAGTCCTTTCGTTTTTGGAAGCTTATTGGACAAGAAAAAAGGAGGCGAATTTTCAATTTTACCGCAAGGTGAGTACACTTCGACGCAATATTATATAGAAAACACTAATGTTTTAAGGACAGAAATTGCTGCTGCTGATGGCAAATATCGGATAACTGATTTTGCTCCTCGCTTTCATTTATACGAAAGGTATTTTAAACCACTGATGTTCATCAGAAAGATTGAACCTTTGGAGGGAAATCCAAGAATTACCATTAAATGTGAACCAGTTTGTGATTATGGAAAAAATAAAATGCGAGCTAGTAGAGGTAGTAATCACATCGATTATCATGGTTGTGATGAAAATATTCGGTTGAGTACAAACGTTTCGCTAACCTACATTCTCGATGAAAAAGCGTTTGTATTAAACGAAGCGAAATATCTCATCATGACTTATGGTGAAAACTTAGAAGCACCAATAGTAAGTACAGCTGAGAATTTTCTTCGTGAAACGATTGCTTATTGGAGATTGTGGATTAAACATTCCTCAATCGCTGGTTTCTATCAACCTTTCGTAATTCGTTCGGCCTTGGTGTTAAAAATCCATCAATATGAAGATACAGGTGCATTTATCGCTGCCAGTACAACCAGTTTACCAGAATTTCCAGGAAGTACGCGAAACTGGGATTACCGATATTGTTGGTTAAGAGATTCGCATTATGTGCTTACCTCGTTAAACCATATCGGTCATTTTGAAGAAATGGAAAAGTACTTTAATTACTTATCCGATATTTCTTATGCTGAAGATGAACGATATCAACCTTTATACGGCATTGCTGGTGAAAGACAAATTGTTGAGACAACATTAGACCATTTAGAAGGTTACAAAGGCGAACAGCCCATTAGAATTGGAAACCAGGCTTTCGAGCATATCCAAAATGATATTTATGGACAGGTTTTAATTTCGATGTTGCCACTCTATACCGACCATCGTTTTGTGTTTTCAGAGCGTAGCGATTCGGTAAAATGGATTGAAAGTGTGCTTTCTAAAATCGAACGAACGATTGACGAAAAAGATGCAGGCATTTGGGAATTCAGAAATATTGCAAATGTGCACTGTTATAGTAATTTGTTTCAATGGGCAGGAGCACATGCCGCATTAAAAATGGCTAAAACCATTGGAAACAAGGATTTTGAAGAGCGGGCACAGGTTTTAATTGATAAAGCTGCAGCGCATATCGAGGCTTGTTACGACCCAGAGAGAAAAGTTTATTCTAATGCAGTGGGAAGCAAGCATTTAGATGCGAGTACTTTGCAGTTAATTATGATGGGGTATTTAGATCCTGCATCAGATCGGGCAAAAGACCACTTAATTGCTTTAGAAAACGAACTTAAAACAGAGCATGGATTGTTTTACCGCTATTTACATGCCGATGATTTTGGTAAGCCGAAAACCACATTTTTGATTTGCGCTTTTTGGTATGTTGAGGCCTTGGCTTGTGTTGGGAGAGTTGATGAAGCAATTAAAGAGTTTGAAAATATCATTAAATATTGCAATCACTTGTTACTTTTTAGCGAAGATGTTGATGCTGAAACTGGTAGTCAGTGGGGTAATTTTCCGCAGGCGTATAGCCATGTTGGTTTAATGAATGCCGCTTATCGCATCGCAATTAAATTGGATAGACCGATCTTTTTGTAATTAAAATTTATAATAAGTTGTCACATGTTATAATCCAAGGTTCGTGTCCTCATGAACCATTATTTAAGATACGTGAGGACACGAACCGAGGATACAATAGTTATGTCACATTGAGCTTGTCGAAATGACGATGGGTTAAGATTAATTTCGTCTATGCCATGGTTTCGTTTCCTCATGAACCATTATTTAATTATTGTTTCGATTCGTGAGGCCACGAACCGAGGATGCAATAATTGTCACATTGAGCTTGTCGAAATGACGATGGGTTAAAAATTAATTTCTTAATCTATGCCATGGTTCGTGTCCTTACGAACCATTATTTAATTCTTGTTTCGATTCGTGAGGACACGAACCGATGATGCAATAATTGTCACATTGAGCTTGTCGAAATGACGATGGGTTAAAGATTAATTTCGTCTATGCCATGGTTCGTGTCCTCACGAACCATTGTTTTAATTCTTGTTTCGATTTGTGAGGACACGAACCGAGGATGCAATAGTTGTGTCACATTGAGCTTGTTGAAATGACGATGGGTAAAAATTAATTTTTTCTACGTCATGGTTCGTGTCCTCACGAACCATTATTTAATTATTGTTTCGATTCGTGAGGCCACGAACCGAGGATGCAATAGTTGTGTCACATTGAGCTTGTCGAAATGACGATGGGTTAAAAATTAATTTCTTCTACGCCATGGTTCGTGTCCCCACGAAACATTATTTTAATTCTCATTTCGATTCGTGAGGACACGAACCGAGGATACAATAGTTATGTCACATTGAGCTTGTCGAAATGACGATGGGTTAAAAATTAATTTCTTAATCTATGCCATGGTTCGTGTCCTTACGAACCATTATTTAATTCTTGTTTCGATTCGTGAGGACACGAACCGATGATGCAATAATTGTCACATTGAGCTTGTCGAAATGAAGATGGGTTAAAAAATAATTTCCTGATGCCATGGTTTCGTTTCCTCACGAACATTATTTAATTATTGTTTCGATTCGTGAGGACAGGAACCGAGGATGCAATAGTATGTCACATTGAGCTTGTCGAAATCACGGTGGGTAAAAATTAATTTTTTCTACATCATGGTTCGTATCCTCACGAACCATTATTTTAATTCTCATTTCGATTAGTGAGGACACGAACCGATTATGCAATAATTGTCACATTGAGCTTGTCGAAATGACGATGGGTTTAAAATTAATTTCCTGATGCCATGGTTTCGTTTCCTCACGAACATTATTTAATTATTGTTTCGATTCGTGAGGACAGGAACCGAGGATGCAATAGTATGTCACATTGAGCTTGTCGAAATGACGATGGGTTACAATTAATTTCTTCTACGCCATGGTTCGTGTCCCCACGAAACATTATTTTAGACACGAAACGAGACAATATTTTAATCTCTTCCTGCAAAATCTTCCTTAACCAAACTCCAAAGCAATTTCCTTACTTCATTATAGTCATTAAGGTAATATTTGGCTTCTGAAATATTATTTCCAACTTTAATAGTAAAAGCATCATCTGGTAAGGCTTTAAAAATATCTTCGTCGGTATGGTCATCGCCTAAAGCCAAAATAAAATCAGGGCGTTTACCGTAGAGCCAGTTTAAAGCTGCTTTTCCCTTATTCACTTCCATGTTTTTAAATTCGATGACTTTGTTTCCTGGCATAAGCTGCAAACCCTTGTCAGCAGCTAAAATCTTTAAATGACTCACGATCTCGTTAGCTCGTAAATCGCCTAAACCTTCTTCCGCTTTGCGGTAGTGCCAAACTAATGAGAAACTTTTCTCTTCGATAAAAGAGCCAGGCGTTCTATCTGTGTAAGTTTCTAAAATAGCTTTCATTTCCTGCTTCCATTGGTCGGTTAAAAGCGGTAAACAATTCCATTTATCGCCATGCGCTTTTTGCCATGCACCATGTTCTGCAATTAAATCAACTTTTAAATGCCCGAACCAGTTTTCTAAAGTTTCGTTTCTTCTTCCACTGATGATAACCACACTATTTGATGCATCGGCCGTAAGTTTTTCAATTAAGCTGTAAAGCTCTTCGTCTGGAGATGCATCATCGATATTGCCAGCGAAATCAACTAATGTCCCATCGTAATCTAAAAATAAAACCCTTTTATCGGTTTCATGGTATCGCTTTGTTATATTTTCGTTAATTAAATTAACGGCATGTTTGGTAAGTAATGAATGTTGTGAATCTTTCACTTCGTTTAGTCTTAAAATAAAATTATTAACCCAATGTTTAACATTGAATTTTTCTACAATATCCCGCATGGCTTTCATGCGGATTTGTTGTTCTTCTAAAGGCATTTTTAGCGCCATAACAATAGCCTCCATAATGTCGCCCATATTATTTGGGTTTACAATTATGGCATCGGTTAATTCTTTCGAAGCACCTGCCATTTCACTTAAAATAAGCACCCCATCGTTGTTATTCCGACTGGCAACATATTCCTTACTCACCAAATTCATTCCGTCACGCATTGGTGTAACTAAGCATATATCCGAAGTTGAATATAGGGCCGATAAAACTTCAATTGGAAAGGAACGATAAAAATAATTAACTGGAATCCAGTTAATGGAGCGATATCTGGCATTCAAATTTCCAACAAACTGGTCAATTTGTTCTCTTAAATCGCGGTATTGCGGAACCGTATCTCTCGATGGAACCACAATCATATATAGCTCAATTTTATTGATATATTCGGGGTGGGTTTGCAGAAGCAATTCCAGTGCTTTCAAACGTTCTAAAATTCCTTTACTATAATCCAATCTATCGATAGAAAGAATTACTTTCATATCTTCTTTTCCAGCTCTGAAATATTCTACCTCCCGCTGTACATCGTTGAAGGCTGTTAAGTTCGAAAATTTTTCAAAATCTATTCCCATTGGAAAAGCCTCGACAACAATTTGCCTTTCGTTACTATTTAAAATATTGGCCGATGAATTTACAGGAAGTAACCTGGTTGCCGTACTTAAGAAATGGCGTACATCATCATAAGTATGAAAACCAATTAAATCTGCGCCAAGCATTCCGTTCAGCAGTTCAACTCGCCATGGAATTAACCTGAAAATTTCGTATGATGGGAAAGGAATATGTTGGAAAAAACCGATTGTTGATTCTGGTAGTTTATCGCGTAAAATACCTGATAAAAGTAATAATTGGTAATCCTGTATCCATATTTTATCTTTTTTAGAAAGAACTTTCAAAGCTGCCGCCGCAAACTTTTCGTTTACTGATTTATAACAATCCCAATAACTCTGTTCGTAATGGGCGTAAGTAACTAAATAATGAAATACGGGCCATAAAACTTCGTTTGAAAAGCCCTCGTAGTAAAGATTGATCTCGTCTTGAGTTAGAAATACAGGGTAGAGATTGAGGTCGCTAAGTTTGTCTATTACTTCTTGTTGTCGTTCTTCTGGGACTTCGATGCCTGGCCAGCCAATCCATATAGAGTTGCCAGTTTTGTAAACATCTCCAAGTCCTGTTGCGAGGCCACCCTCGCTCGGAATAAAAATGTACTCGTTGTCTTTTTCAATGATTTTAACGGGTAGTCTGTTCGATATTATAACTGTTTTCATGCTTGTATTTGATGTATCCACATAAATAAAAGCGCTTAAAATAGTTTTTGTTTGAATTATTTGGTTAATAAAACATTCAAATGATTTAAAGTAAATTGATAAACTGCGTATGTGTCGAAATTTGCAGCACTAACAAAATAAATTTTTCGCATAAATTTTGATTGATTTTTATTAGACATAATTAAACATCAACGAAAAAGTTGTTTGTTGATGAGGTTCGGAAAAAACTTCAATACTACCGCGATGCATTTTCATAATGTTGCGACTAATCGTTAAACCAATGCCCGAGCCATTTTTACGTGTAGTGTAAAACGGAACGAAAATTTTTTCTAAATCTGCGGCATCGATACCTTTTCCATTGTCGGTTACATCTATATAAAGTTTGGTGTTTTCTAATCGATAACTTACAGAAATATGAGGACTTTCATTTTCTTCGACAGCGTAAATCCCGTTCGTAATTAGGTTAATCAGTACTTGCTCTATCAGTTTTAAATCTAATTGAACCGTAATTTTTGATGAAGTTTGTTCAACATCCAAAACTACATTTTTAACTTTTGCAAAAGGCTGCATTAGCACTTTAATGTGCTTCAATATTTCGCCTATGGTATGCGATTCGAGGCTTGGTGTTGGTAATTCTGCAATTAAACGATAATCTTTAACAAAATCTAAAAGGCCAGATGAGCGACGTTTAATGGTTTGAAGGGCTGTTTTTAAGTCTTCCATTTCATCCAAATCCAGATTTTCTTTGTCGGTTACCATGCTGTTAATTGTATCAGACAAAGAACTGATCGGGGTAATTGAATTTAAAATTTCATGAGAAATAACACCAATTAACCTATTCCATGCCTCTGTTTCCTTCTGTTCAATTTCATCCTTAATATTTTGGAAACTAATAATGGTGTAATTCTTTCCGTAAAGATTTAGCGGAATAACCTCTGTAGAAAGTTGAATCAGTTTATCCTGAATTTTGAGTTCTAAAAATCTTTTGCCTCCGTTAGCGATTTGTTCAATTTCATTTGCGAAAATTGGCAAATGTTGCTTTAAGCGATGCCAATATTTATAGGCTGGAACACTCAAAAGATTAGATGCCGCCTGATTAAAAAAAGCGATTTCTTCATTTTCGCTTTCAGGAGTAGTATTATTAACTACAATTACGCCAACAGGAACTTGTTCTAAAATGGTTTTAATGAGCTGAAACATCGCCTCTTGCTCCAAACGAATTTGTTTGTGCACCTGGAGAATATCGCCAAATGATTCATACAATTCTGGGAAGCTGCCTTTAGTGGTTTTATTTTTGAAATTTAAAGTATGATCGCGGGTTTTAACGGCTAAAATAAAACGTTTTATATCCGAACGGATTTCGTTAATGTAGTAATAAAGCGAAATAATGGTGCCCAATAAAACCAAGGTTACACCGATAATGGTAAACCAAAGTTGCGTATTTTGGATAAGGTAAAATAGGAGATAGGCAAGCAAGTTAATAACGAGCAACCTTGATATTAAACGAAAAGTAAAGCGTTTGTAAAACATGTTTTTAAAGGTGTTGGGCAAAAGGTTTAGGGTTTAGGGCAGGGCTTAATGCGTTTTAACCTTACGCCTTAAACCATTTACCGCTTACCTTAATTAAATTCCGAATTTTTCTATCCTCCTATATAAAGCTGCTCTGGTTAAGCCCAATTCTGCGGCTGCTTTCGATATATTTCCTTTGTGTTTATCTATAGCTTTTTGCACCATCATTTTCTCCATATCGCCAAGTGCCATTTCATCGGGCATGGTATTATTTTGTGCAAATCGCTGCGGACTAAGCTGTAAATCTTCTTCAGTGATTTCGTTACCATCGCTCATAATTACTGCCCGCTCTAAAACGTGCTGTAGTTCTCTAACATTTCCAGGCCATTTATAACTTAAAAGCATATCCTTTGCTTTATTGCTTAAACTTCGGTTTTCTTTATGATATTTCGAACTAAAAACCTGCATAAAATGATTAGCAAGCAATAAAATATCTGTCCCTCGTTTGCGTAAAGGTGGTAGCAAAAGCTCAACTGTGTTAATACGGAAAAGTAAATCCTGTCTGAATGTATTTTTAGCCACCATTTCATTTAGTGGCATATTCGTTGCCGTAATTAAACGAACATTAACTTTTCTTTCTTTGCTTTCGCCTAAACGTGTTACTGTTCTATTTTGCAAAACACTTAAAAGCTTGGCTTGCAGAGGTAGGGTTAAATTTCCAATCTCATCTAAAAATATTGTTCCGCCATCAGCAAGTTCAAACCTACCAGGTTTATCTTCTTTAGCATCAGTAAAAGCACCTTTTGCGTAGCCAAAAAGCTCGCTTTCGAATAAATTTTCATTTAATGAGCCTAAATCTACATGCATGAAAACCTGATTTTTTCGTTGCGAATTTCCATGAATTTCATAAGCAAAAACCTGCTTTCCAGTACCATTTTCGCCTAAGATAAGAACATTGGCATCTGTTGGAGCAACTTTTAAAAGAGTAGTTTGAAGCTGTTTAATTCCTTCTGCCTGCCCAACAATATTTTCAAAACCCCGAGTTAGGTCTTTTTGTAATGAAGAATGAATTTTCTCTAATTTCTTCACTTTTCTATTCGATTCTCTCAGTTTTGAAGCTGCAGAAATAGTTGCGAAAAGCTTTTCATTTTCCCAGGGTTTAAGAATAAAATCAGTTGCACCTTTCTTAATCGCTTTAACGGCGAGCTCAACATTTCCAAAGGCTGTCATTAAAATTACAACATAATCTTTATCGATTGATAAAATGTGTTCTAACCAGTACAAACCCTCGCGTCCATCGCTTGCACCTTTCTGGTAATTCATATCCAAAAGAATAATATCAACCTCGTTTTTACTTAGCAGAACGTTAATTTCTTTCGGCGATTTGCAAGTAATAACCTGTTTTACCTGCTGTTTAAGGAACAAACGAGCACTCAACAGAATGTCGTCGTCATCATCAATAATTAAAACTGTGGCGTCTAACATGAATTTAAATTTTAAAAACCTCATCCAATTAAAGGAAGAAGTATTTGTTATTTGTGTTATCCCCCTCCTTGAAGAGAGGGAAACGGTGGTTAGATGGTTTGAATTAAATTTTCTATCCACCTTGCTTTTCTCTGCTCTTCGCCCCCTCTCTTCTAGGAGAGGGAAACGGTTAGGTGGTTTGAATTAAATTTTCTATCCACCTTGCTTTTCTCTGCTCTTCGCCCCCTCTCTTCAAGGAGAGGGAAACGCTGGTTAGGTGGTTTGAATTAATTTTCTATCCACCTTGCTTTTCTCTGCTCTTCGCCCCCTCTCCTTGAAGAGAGGGAAACGGTGGTTAGATGGTTTGAATTAAATTTTCTATCCACCTTGCTTTTCTCTGCTCTTCGCCCCCTCTCTTCTAGGAGAGGGAAACGGTGGTTAGGTGGTTTGAATTAAATTTTCTATCCACCTTGCTTTTCTCTGCTCTTCGCCCCCTCTCTTCTAGGAGAGGGGATAAAGGGGTGAGGTTTTTTTATTTCTGCAAATTTCCTCTAATCACATCCATAACCATCCCCAAACTTTCGTTTACCTCTTCATTTGTAAATCTTAATACTTTTATTCCAAGTTCCTCTAATTCATAACTTCTGTTTTTATCATATTCTATGTTATCTACTTGATTATGAATTCCACCATCAATTTCAATAATTAATTTAGCCTCATGAGAATAGAAATCTGCAATATATTTATCCAAAGGATGCTGTCTTCGAAATTTAAAACCTAAAATATTTTTGTTCCTCAAACTTCGCCAAACTATTGCTTCTGCATCAGTTTGAGTTTTCCTCAATACCTTAGAAAACTCAAAGAGTTTATGGTTTGCTCCCTTGAAAAGTTCATCTCCGTAGTTTTCCATTTTTTTCTAAAATGCCTCACCCTATAAAGGTAAAAGTATTTGTTCTTTTGTGCTCTCCCTCTACTTGAAGAGAGGGAAATTTCGATTAGGTGGTTTGAACCAATTCGACAACTTATACTTTGCTTTTTTCTGCTCTTCGCTCCCTCTCTTCAAGGAGAGGGATAATGGGGTGAGGTTCTTTCTCCAAAAATAACTAAACTGTCCGCTCTCGCACATAAACTGTTCGATAATGAACATTAAAAAAATATAAAAACTTTTAAATATCTGATAGTTAGTATTTTAATTGTGTTTTGGGCTTTTGGCACAAGCTTGGATATTAAGCAAACCAAACAGTACAACCGAACAATGGATAAGAAAATAGACAAGAAAAGATTTAGCACTAAAACCTTGATTATAATAGGTGGAGCAATTGCTTTCATAGCAGTTGTAATTTATGGCTATACTCTATCATTAAAGAAAACATATAGTGCCGATGCCGATAAATTAACCATTAGTAAAGTAGAATATGGCGATTTCGAAGATGTTGTTTTGTTAAATGCCAGTGTTGTTCCTTTAACATCTGTTATCGTAAGTTCATCGGAAGGTGGCACAGTTGCAGAAATTTTTACCGAAAATGGCGCATCAGTGGTTAAAGGAACTCCTTTACTTAGAATTGCAAATTCGAATGCAATGCTGGGCTATACTTCACAGCAAACTGCTGCTACAGAGCAAATTAATCAGTTACGCAAATCAAGATTGGATTTAGAGCAAAATCAAAGAATTTTGAATCAAGATGTTTTGGATGTGGAAAATAACTTACGTACCGCAACCCGTCAATATCGATTAGATAGTAGCTTGTATCTTAAAAAAGTAATAACGCTACAGGAATTTAATAAGTCCAGTCAGGATTACGAATATTATCAGGGTAAGCTGAAAATCGTTCGTCAGGCAATAAATCAAGAAAATCAGAGTAGAAAAATGCAGCTGGCGCAAATCGATCAATCGATGGGACAAATGAACGAAAGTTTAGAAATGATCCGTAAAAACATCGAAAACATGACGATAAAAGCGCCTGTTTCTGGAAAGCTTTCTTCTTACGATCCTGTAACTGGTAAATCATACAATTCAAACGAAATGATAGGAAAAATTGATGTTTTGCAAGGTTATAAGTTGCAGGCTGGTGTTGATGAATATTATATAAATAGAGTTAAAGAAGGACAGACTGCTACTTGCGAATTCAATGGTAAAACCTACGATTTAACAGTTAGCAAAGTAATTCCCGAGGTTACAGCTGGTCAATTTCAGGTAGAAATGGTTTTCAAAATACCAGCACCAGAAGGTTTGCGTCGTGGCTTATCGTTACAAACAAAGTTAACTTTATCTGATAACAGCAAATCGTTGCTCCTTGCACAAGGTCAGTTTTTCCAAAGTACAGGTGGTTCGTGGGTGTTTGTGGTAAACAATGGTAAAGCAATTAAGAAAAACGTTAAAATCGGAAGAAAAAATTACTTGTATTACGAAATATTAGAAGGTTTGGCCAAAGGCGATGAAGTTATTACCTCATCTTACGATCAATTTAATCAGTTTGACCAGGTACAGATAAATAAATAAAATGAAAAAAACCTTCTGTACAATTTCTCTTATTTGTTTGATATTCTTTGCAAATGGGCAGGGAATCTTCAAGAGAGAAGCAAACTTGAAAGACAGTAAAAACGGAATAGCCTACGAAATGAATATTTGGTGCAAATCGGCAAAAGACGCCAAGCAAACTAAAGCATTAGCAATATTTAAAATGCAGGGTAATACAGATCTATTAGATAATATTGATCTGGTGCAGGGAGAAGAATTGAAATTTAATATTTCATTAAAATCAACAAATACAGAAATACAGCTTGAACCAGGTGTATATACTTTTAAACTTTACCATAAAACACTTGGCGAAAAAGAGTTTGAAATCAAAATGGAAAAGGGACAAAAAGCAAATATACAGCTGACCGTAAAATAACTTCAACAATGATAAAGATCGAAAAATTAGAAAAAGTTTACAAAACTGAAGAAGTAGAAACTACTGCACTTAATGGAATTAACTTTCATGTAAAAGAAGGTGAATTTGTTTCCATAATGGGGCCATCTGGTTGTGGAAAATCAACTTTGTTAAACGTAATGGGTTTGTTAGATAAACCTGAAAGCGGTAGCTATAAGTTTATTGACACCGAATTGTTAACCTTAAACGACAGAGAACGTTCTAATTTCCGTAAAAGAAATATGGGTTTCGTTTTTCAGAATTTCAACTTAATTGATGAGTTAACTGTTTTCGAAAACATCGAATTGCCATTGATTTATAATAAGGTTCCTGCTGGAGAACGCAAAAAACTGGTTAATGAAATCATCGAAAGGATGAACATCGTAAACCGTAGCGGTCACTTTCCACAGCAGCTTTCTGGCGGTCAGCAGCAACGTGTGGCCGTGGCAAGGGCTTTGGTTACCAAACCAAAGTTGGTTTTAGCCGATGAACCTACAGGTAACTTGGATAGTTCTCATGGTAACGAAGTTATGGAATTGCTTTGCGAGTTAAACGAAACTGGAACTACAATCGTAATGGTAACACACTCAAGTCACGACGCAAGTTTTTCAAACAGAATCATCAACCTCAAAGATGGTCACGTGATTTCTGAAAAGATAAATAAAAGCAGAAACGAGGAATTGATATAAAGATTTAGAGCTGAAAGCTCAAAGACCAAAGTTCAAAAACTTTGATCGAGTAAAATTTAGTTTTAGTTTAATGATAGCCAATCGAATCTTCCTGGATAGGGAGATTCGGATAAGGCGCTTTTTAAAGGTAAAAGCTTAGAGGTTTAAGGCGTAAGGCCGACGCCCTAAACCTTATATCTTAAACCCTACACCCTATGTTCAAATTAAATTTAAAAATCGCATTGCGAAACCTTTGGAAAAATAAAGGATTTTCTCTTATCAATATAGGAGGATTGGCCATTGGTTTGGCTAGTTGCATGATTTTGCTTTTATATGTAGCCTACGAATGGAGCTATGATAAGCAATTTAAAAACAATGAAAAAACTTATGTAGTTTATCAAAGCGTTGTTGCTAATGGCAAAACATTTAGTTGGTCGTGGACACCCAATGTGATGGCTCGTGATTTACAAGAGAAATTTCCAGGTGTTAAATATGCTTCGCATTCAACCTATCCAAGGCTAAATTTAATCACTGTCGGAGAAAATAAAATCGGGAGTAAAATTGTGTTTGCCGATCAAAATTTTCTTAAAATATTAGATTATAAATTTATCAAAGGAAACCCCTCAAAGGTTTTAAAAGATATTAATACCGTTATCCTCACTAAATCTTTCGCAGAAAAATTATTTGGTAATGAAGATCCAATTAATAAAACCATAAAGTTAGAAAATCAAGATGTTTTAATAGTGGAAGCCGTAATGGATGATGCGCCAGCCAATAGCAGTATCAAGTTCGATTGTATAATGCCATGGGAATTATTTGTTAAAAGAGAAAACTGGGCAAAGGAAGACAATTGGGGAAATAACATGTGTCTTACCCTGGTGCAATTAAAAGATAATAGCGATTTTACTAAGGCAAACAACGATATAAAAGGAATTTATAAAAGGCATAATAAAGAAATTACAGCAGATGCTATGCTTCATCCTTTAACTAAATGGCATTTGTACGGCGATTTCGAAAATGGAAAGTCGATCGGTGGTAAAATAGACCAGCTTAAAATATTTTTACTGCTAGCCTTTTGCATACTACTAATCGCTTGTGTAAACTTCATGAATTTATCAACTGCACGTTCTGAGCGTAGGGCTAAAGAAGTTGGTGTGCGTAAAGCAATTGGTTCAACACGTAAATCTTTAGTGAGCCAATTTTTCCTAGAGTCGATGCTGATTACATTTATTGCTACTGTCTTAGCCTTTATCTTGGTTGAAGTGAGTTTGCCATATTTCAATAATCTACTGAATATTAAGCTTATTATCAATTATAATAACAGTGCTTTTTGGCTACTTCTTTTCGGCCTGATGATTTTTACGGGTTTCGTTGCTGGAAGTTATCCTGCATTATATCTTTCATCTTTTGAGCCAATTAAAGTATTAAAAGGCTTCAAGATTAAAACAGATTCGTCGGTTTCGGTAAGGAAGATTTTGGTAGTAGGGCAATTCGTTTTTGCTGCTTGTTTAATTATTTGCACGGTAGTTATCTATCAGCAACTTAATTATATCAAAAACAAACCTATCGGATATAACCAATCAAATTTACTTCAAATTGCAGTTGATGGAAAATTACGAGATCAGAACAAATTAGAACTTCTTAAAACTCAGTTATTAAAATCGGGCGCTGTAACTAATGTAACTTTTTTTAGTTCAGATTTTACCGAGGGTGGAAATAATACTACAAATATCGAATGGGAAGGCAAAAATCCAAATGAGCTAGTTTCCTTTAATCACAGAGGAATTGGTTATGATTTTGCCGAAACTATCGGTACAGAAATAATCAGTGGGAGAGAGTTTTCTCCTAAATTTTTAAACGATACGAATAGTGTAATGCTAAATGAATCGGCAGTAAAAATGATGGGTTTGAAAAATCCAATAGGTGCCGTAATTGATTTTTGGGGTAATAGATTAACGAATGTTGGCGTGGTTAAAGATTTTGTTGTAGAAAGTGCTTATCAAAAAGTAGCACCTATGATTTTTTATCTAAATACAAAAGATAATGCAAGTATGATTATCGCTCGCTTAAGTCCAAATCAAAATATCAGTTCATCATTAGCCAAAATAGATGAGCTGGTAAATCAAATGGAGCCTAACTATCCTGTTAACAGAAAGTTTGTAAATGAATCTTTCGAAGTGAAATTTCAAGATGAAAAACTTTTAGGAACGCTGTCAAACTGGTTTGGTGGTTTTGCTATTTTCATTTCTTGTTTAGGTTTATTAGGTTTAGCTCTTTTCATGGCCGAGCAACGCAAAAAAGAAATCAGTATCCGTAAAGTTTTAGGGGCCAGCACAGCAAATATCCTTACGCTTTTAAATAAAGATTTTATAAAACTGGTGGCTATAGCAAATATTATTGCCTTTCCATTGGCTTATGTCATCATTAATAAATGGCTTTCTGCATTCGAGTATCGCGTTTCAATTTCGGCCTGGCCATTTGTTGTCGCGGCTGGCATTTCTGTAATTATTGCCGTGCTAACTGTAAGCATACAATCGGTAAAAGTTGCGAAGGCTAACCCTGTTGATGCACTTAAATATGAATAAAGAATGGTTGTAAGTTTTACGTTTTAAGTTTAAAACGTACGACTTAAAACTTACTACTTAATACTCGAAATATGTTCAAACTTAACTTAAAAATCGCTTTGCGAAACCTTTGGAGAAATAAAGGATTTACCCTGATTAATTTGGGTGGATTGGCTATTGGTTTAGCCAGCTGCATGGTTTTACTTTTATATGTTGCTTATGAATATGGTTACGATAAGCAATTTACTGATTACGACAAAACGTACGTAATGTACAATAACCAGAAAACAGCAAAAGAAACATTTAGTTTTATGGCTTTTCCTGGAAAGTTACAGGATGATATAAAAGCGAAAGTTCCTGGTGTTGCTAAAGTTAGTCGACTATCTTATCCAGAATTGCAGTTGCTTACTTACAATCAGAATAATTTTAAGGCAAGTGCGAGCTTTGCCGATCCCGATTTCCTGAAAATGTTTGATTACAAGGTTTTGAAAGGAAATCCTTCTACGTTTCTTAAAAATCCTGATGGTGTAATCTTATCTGAAACCCTTGCTAAAAATCTTTTTGGCAGCGAAGATCCAATAAATAAAGTGGTTAAGTTGGACAATAATCAAAGCTTAAAAGTAGAAGGTGTTATTGAAGACAGACCAAAAAACAGCACCTTAGAAATAGATTATCTCCTTTCGTGGAATTTATATGAAAAATTAAATCCATGGATAAAAGATAGTGGCTGGGGAAACAATTTTTGTATGATATTTCTTCAACTTCAGGATAATTCATTTTTTGATAAGGTTAATAATCAGCTTCATGGGATGATTAAAGCCCATGATAAAGACGCTAATGGCGAACCGTTTATACATCCACTTTCTAAATGGCATCTGTACGAAAAATTTGAAAACGGAAAAAATGTTGGCGGTAGAATAGATCAGTTAAGAATATTTTTCTTGCTTGCATTTTGCATACTTCTAATTGCTTGTGTAAACTTTATGAATCTTTCTACTGCAAAATCAGAGAAAAGATCGAGAGAAGTAGGCGTGCGTAAGGCGATAGGTTCTTCAAGAAAAAATCTTATAGGCCAATTTATGTTCGAATCTATTTTGCTTACTACATTAAGTATGTTAGTTGCTTTTGTTTTAATTGAGGTGAGTTTGCCTTATTTTAATAATTTGTTGGGCATAACGCTTCAAATAGATTACAAAGAATGGCAGTTTTGGTCTGTTTTTTTAGGACTTACCTTACTAACGGGTATTGTTGCAGGCAGTTATCCAGCATTTTATCTTTCGTCATTCGATCCGGTAAAAGTATTAAAGGGTTTCAAATTGGGTGGTGGTTCTTCGCTTTCAATTCGTAAATTTTTAGTTGTTTTCCAGTTTGTATTTGCAGCTTGTTTAATCGTTTGTACTGCTGTTATTTATCAGCAACTTAATTTTATTAAAAACAAACCTATTGGTTACGATAGAGCAAATTTAATTCAAATCCCGATTACTGGAGAATTAGCTGCAAAAGGAAAGAGAGAAGTGCTCAAAAATGAACTATTGAAATCGGGTGCAGTTACAAGCGTAACCGAATATAGTAACTCTTTAACCGCTGGAGGTAATAATACTTATGGAGTTAACTGGCCTGGTAAAGATCCAGCAGATAAAATTCTGGTAAACTTTAGGTTCACAGATCTTGATTTAGCAAAAACTACTGGAATGGAGATTTTGGATGGGCGTGATTTTTCAAAAGATTTTGTTGATACAAGCAATGTATTGGTAAACGAGGCGCTGGTTAAAGTTATGGGAATGAAAAATCCAGTAGGTAAGTTAATTGATTGGGATCAGCCACTTCGCATTATCGGGGTAATGAAAGATTATGTAATGGAATCGGCTTATCAAAAACCTCAGCCGCTTCTAATTGCTCAAAATCCGAGTAGAGCAACCTTTTTAATTTTAAGATTAAACGATAAGCAAAATATTAGCTCATCGGTAAATATGATAACAAGTGAAGTTAAAAAGTTGAATCCAGCTTACCCTGCAGATATAAGGTTTGTTAGTGATAATTTTGAGAAAAAATTTAAAAGTGAAAAACTTTTAGGAACGCTTTCAAACTGGTTTGGCGGCTTTGCAATCTTCATTTCTTGTTTAGGATTATTAGGCTTAGCGCTTTTTATGGCCGAACAACGTAAAAAAGAAATCAGTATTCGTAAAGTTTTAGGAGCCAGTACAGGTAATATCCTCACCCTATTGAATAAAGATTTTATCAAACTAGTAGCTATTGCAAATTTAATAGCATTTCCTGTAGCCTATATTATTATTAATAAGTGGCTTTCTGGTTACGAATATCGGATATCAATTTCGGCCATTCCGTTTTTAGTAGCCATTACCTTATCTGTTTTAATAGCCGTGTTAACGGTCAGCATACAATCGATAAAAGTGGCAAAAGCTAACCCTGTTGATGCTTTGAAATATGAATAGAATCGAGTTAGCAGTTGCGGGTTACCAGTTGAAAGTCTGGGCTCGTAACAGGTAACACAAAACCAATAACCCAAATATGTTCAGACTTAACTTAAAAATCGCGTTGCGAAATCTGTGGAGAAACAGAGGTATAACATCAATCAATGTTGGTGGTTTAGCCATTGCTTTGGCTGCTTTTATTTTAGTTGTAATGTATTTTACTTACGAAACCAGTTTCGATAAATCCAATCCGAATTACAATAATATTTATGTAGTAGGGAGAATATATCCTGATTTTAAAACGAATTATACGTCTCCACCTTTTGCAAAAGCCATTAAGCAGAACTTTCCTGAGGTTGTGCGGGCTGGCATTACCAAAAATGAAACTTTTGAGTTGGCTTTAAAAAACAAGGGTAAAACAACGTTTATTAAAAACTTTATGTATTCGGATTACGAGGCGGCTGCAATGCTCAATCTTAATCCGAGCACAGGTTTGCAAAAACCAAATGGAGAAAGTGAGTTCTTTTTTTATATAAATAAAGAAGGTATGACGGTGCTTTTTCCAAATAAAAAAGATGAAAAACCAGAAATGGTAAGCATGGGAAGTAGTACTTCTGGTCAAACAGGAATGATAACTGGCTCGATTGTAAATGATTCGCATTCAAATATAACTTTTGATGCCTTATCTGTAGCAAGCGAATTGGGTAAAGGTGAAAATTATGGTTATAATAACTATAACACATACATTCAGGTTAAACCAGGAACTGATGTTGTAAATCTGGAGCAAAAAATAACAGACCTTTACAGAAAAGAGTTATTAAAAGGCGAAACCGACCAGAAAACAATTGAAGAAATAAAAAGTATTTCCACATTTCTAGATCCGCTTTCAAACTTACATTTAAGACCTAAAGCTGGTAATGATGCACCATATAAAATTTTATTAGCCCTTTCCGTATTAGGAATTTTGATTCTGGTTATAGCATGTATCAATTTTACAAATCTGAGCATTGCACAAGCGACAAAAAGAGCAAAAGAAGTTGGCGTTAAAAAAGTGATGGGTGCATATCGTTTTCAGCTGACTACACAATTTCTTGCAGAGATATTTATACAATGCTTTGTAGCTACGATTCTTGCCCTAATTTTGGCTGAACTGGCTTTGCCGTATTTCAATAATCTTTTCCAGATCAATCTATCCATCTGGACAATTGAAAATAATCTGTTTTGGCAGTTGCCACTCGTTTTATGTTTGATAACCATAATCGCTGGTACCTATCCATCTTTGGTTTTATCGGGATTTAAGCCCGCTTTGGTGCTTAAAGGTAATTTCTCTACCAGCAAACAAAGTTCATGGTTAAGAAACGGATTATTGGTTTTTCAGTTTAGCATTGCCGTAATTTTTATTATTGGTTTGCTGATAATCAATTCTCAATTGAAATATATGCGCACTCAAGATTTGGGCTTTACAGCAAATCAGGTGGTTTACATTAAAAATATTACCTACTTCAATAAACCTGATAAATTTGCTCCAATTAGGGATAAGATTTTAAAAATCGATGGAATAAAAGCTGCAACTGTGGCAACCGATGTTCCAGATGGTGCAGAAAATGGTTCAAATGGTTACACTTTTGAGGGGGTGCAAGCCAGTATTGATTTTGTTGATGTAGATTTTGATTACTTCGAAACGCTGGATATTAAGCTGAAACAAGGTCGCTTTTTCTCATCATCATTCAGTACCGATACCGTAAATTCTGCAGTAATTAATGAAAGTGCAGTGGCCAAATATGGAATGAAAAATCCAGTTGGGAAAACAATTAAAGGCTGTAATACCGATTACAAAATTGTAGGTGTAATTAAAGATTTTAAGGCACAGGGATTTGAAAGCCTTGTTCAGCCGACTATTTATTCAATCAAAAATCCTTGTGGAAATCCGAAACTACAGATCATGCTGAAGATTGAGGAAAACAAAATGGCTTCGGCTTTGGCCGCTTTAAAATCGCAATGGCCTCAAATAAATCCTAAAGATGGAGAAGATTTCAGGTACGAATTTTTAGATGAGCTTTACGGAAAACTCTTCAAAAAACAAGAACAACTACAATCGGTATTTTTTGCCGCCGCATTGCTTACCATTTTCATCGCCATATTAGGTTTGTTTGCCTTTGCAAAATACATTACAAATGGTAGAATAAAAGAGATAGCCGTTCGTAAAATTTTAGGTGCAAGCGATGTTCAAATCTTCAAACTAATTAATCGTTCGTTCTTAATTATGGTTCTTTTAGCCAATGTTATATCGTGGCCAGTTGCCTACATCCTTACCAAAAAATGGCTTGAAACCTTTGCTTACCGAATCGATTTGCCAGTGCTGCCATTTGTAATGAGCGCTACAATAACCATTTTATTAACCATCATTACCGTGAGCATTCAGGCTAAAAAAGCTGTTAAAGCTAATCCTGTCGATGCTTTGAAATACGAATAATAGTTGGTAATAAGTTATACGTTTTAAGTTATAGGTTTAAAACGTACAACTTAAAACTTACCACGTAAAACTCAAAATATGTTCAGATTAAACTTAAAAATCGCTTTGCGAAACCTTTGGAAGAATAAAACTTCTTCTTTCATTAATGTAATTGGTTTGGCTATTGGTCTTGCAGCTTGTTTAATGCTGTTGTTGTATGTTTCTTACGAGTGGAATTTCGATAAACAGGCTAAAAATTCAGCAAATGTTTTTGTAGCGATGACCAACGTACCTGGCGAAGGAAATAAAATTGCTGCAACATTTAATGGCACTACAACAGCTCTCGCGCCACTATTGAAACAGAATTTGCCGGAGGTGAAATATGTCGCCCGAATGGATTATGGCAAAAGAAGCTTAATTGCCAACGGAGAAAACAGCTATAAAAAAGATTCGAAATTTGCAGAACCTGATATCCTTAAAATGTACGATTATAAGTTCATTTCGGGCAATGCAGAAACAGCGCTTCAAAATCCACTTTCGGTTATTTTAACAGAAAGTACAGCAAAAACGTTGTTCGGCACAACCGATGTTTTAAATAAATCTGTACGTTATCAGGATCAGGAAAACCTAACAATAACTGGCGTAATAAAAGATTTGCCAGAAAATAGTTCTAATCGTTTTGATTTTTTAATGCCATGGTCGTTTTACGAAATTGTTGATGGTAGTGCTAAAGATTTGAATTGGAATAATTATAGTTTCGTAACCATGGTATCTCTAAATCCAGATGCAAATATTGATTTGGTAAATCGTAAAATTGAGGCTTTAGTAAAAACAAATACACCACAGAATTCACAATCACAGCCACATTTTTTATATCAAGCCAACAAACTGCATTTATTTGGGAAGTTTGAAAATGGTAAACCTGCTGGTGGCGATATTGAACAAATCTATCTTTTTGTGGGTTTAGCATTTGGGATTTTATTGATTGCCTGCATCAATTTTATGAATATGGCTACGGCCAAATCAGAGAAAAGAGCAAAGGAAGTTGGTATCAAAAAAACCATTGGTGCAAATCGTATTTCACTAATTCTCCAGTTTTTAACCGAATCGATGGTGCTAACCTTAGTTGCCGTTATACTTGCAATTGCACTATTAGAACTTTCGTTGCCTGCATTTAATGCGCTCCTAAATATCAATTTGGGCATTTCTTACTTCAATGCGGCAAGCTGGGTTGGTATTTTAGGCATCGTGTTAGCCACAGGATTAATTGCGGGCAGTTATCCAGCTTTTTATTTATCAGCCTTTAATCCAATTCAAACTTTAAAAAGAAAAATTACTTCAAAAGGATTTTTAAATATCAGCTTAAGGCAAGTGTTAGTGATCGGGCAATTTTGCTTTGCCATCATCCTCATTATCTCAACTTTGGTTATCTATCGCCAAATTCAATACATAAAAAATAAACCAGTTGGTTTTGATGTAAATACTTTAGTCGAAATCCCTCAGGATGGCGAATTAAAAAACAAATTCGATTTATTTAAAACGCAAATACTAAAATCTGGCGCTGTTACTTCTATGTATCAATCGTCAGTTAGTCTTTCTCATCGTGGTCGAAATTTTATGGATATTAAGTGGGATGGAATGACTAAACCCGAAAATACAGTGATGTTTAATCAGGTTGCTACATCCTATGATTTTATTAAAACCAATGGCATAAAATTACTGCAGGGAAGAGATTTTTCGAAGAGCTTCGCTTCAGATACCAGTGCTGTTATAGTAAGCGCATCGGCGGTTAAAGTATTTGGCTACAAAAATCCAATCGGTAAAAAAGTAACGCTTTTTGGTACAAACGCACATATTGTTGGTGTGTTTGATGATTACGTGTGGGATTCGCCTTATAAATCTAACAATCCACAAGTTGTTTTTATAAATTTAAGACAAACTGGCACCATTACCATGCGCCTCAACAGTGCAAACAGCTTGCAAAGTAATATCGAAACAATCGGTAAAATTACCAAGGCAATTAATCCTGCATACCCCATCGAAGTTACTTTCGTAAACTCATTATATCAGGAGAAATATAAAGCTGAGAAAACCTTAGGTATTCTTTCTAATCTCTTCGGCGGACTGGCAATTTTCGTTTCGTGTTTGGGTTTATTTGGCTTGGTTGCTTACAGTGCCGAACAACGAACTAAAGAATTTGGCGTACGCAAAGTGCTTGGTGCCTCTGTTGTAAATTTGATGCAATTATTATCCCTTTCTTTTATAAAGATGATTATAGTGGCAATTGTAATCGCAGTTCCTATTAGTTATTTGGCTATGGGAAAATGGCTGAATAATTTTGAATATCATACCGAATTCAGCTGGTGGATTATGCCACTCGCTGCCCTCGGAACTTTAATCATGGCATTAATTACAGTAAGTTTTCAGGCTTACAAAACCGCAAAAGCAAATCCTGTTGATGCACTTAAATATGAATAGAACCGAGTTAACAGTTGCGGGTTACCAGTGTAATGGGCTCGTAACAGGTAACACATAACCAATAACCCAAATATGTTCAAATTAAACTTAAAAATCGCCTGGCGAAACCTTTGGAAAAACAAGGGCTATACATTCATCAATATCCTCGGCTTATCTATCGGGATGGCGAGCTGTATTTTGATTTTCATCTTTATTCGTTATCAAATGAGTTTTGATGAAGGTTTTAAAAATGAAGATAGAATTTATCGATTAACAACCAATTGGACCACTTCCGATGGATTTGAGGAATCGCAAGGGGTACCGCAACCCGCGCCTGCAGCGTTAAGAAATGATTTCAAAAACCAAATAGAAAAAGTCGCCGCCATTCGTCAAGACGGTGGAATAATAAAGGTTAAAGATGCTGCTGGAAAAGACCGCATAAAAAGTTTGGAAGATGTTTTTTATGCTGAGCCAGAGTTTTTTCAAATTATGAATTTCGAATGGTTACAAGGTAATCCTCTTCAATCATTAAGCCAGCCAAACACGGTTGTTTTATCAAAAGATATGGCCACTAAACTTTTTGGAAATTGGAACATTGCCCTTGGTAAAACCATCAATTTTCAAAACAGAGAAGATTTTACCGTTACTGGTATTTTGCAGGACATACCCGAAAACACCTCTTTTCCATTAAACATAATTGTTTCTTATCAAACCTTTAAAAATTACAACGGCCCTAATTTTAAAGAATGGGGATCTACATCATCAAACGATGAATGTTATTTCATGTTGAAAAAAGGTGTTTCAATTGAAGAAGTGGCTAGCATACTGCCTAAATTCTCTGAAAAATATTTCCATAAAGATTTAGCGTTTAAAGAACAAAATGGCTTTCAGGCTTTAAGCGATATTCATTACAACGAAAATCTTGGCAACTTTGCGAATAAGACAATGCCAAAAAAAGAACTTTATGGTTTGGCAATCATAGGCGCTTTCTTACTGCTAACGGCTTGTATCAACTTTATTAATTTGGCAACTGCGCAAGCGGTAAGTAGGAGTAAAGAAGTTGGCGTACGTAAAGTAATGGGCAGTTTAAGGAAACAATTAATTGTTCAATTTCTAACCGAAACATTAACCATAAGTGTATTTGCATTACTTTTTGCCTGTGTTTTAACCGAAGTTGCATTGCCTGGTATGAAAAGCCTGTTTCATGACGACATTTCTTTCAGCATCATCAGTAATCCAAGTATTCTTGTTTTTATGGTTGGTTTGGTGCTTGTGGTAAGTTTCTTGGCTGGGTTTTACCCTGCAATGGTTATGTCGGGATTTAGTCCTGCTTTAGCCATTAAAAATAAAATTACGGCAAATGCAGGCGGCCTAAGCTTGCGCAAAATTCTGGTTGTGGTTCAGTTTTCAATTACAGTAATTTTAATAATTGGTACGCTAGTGGTGTTAAAACAAATGAACTACATGCGAGAAAAACCATTAGGATTTAATCCATCAGCAATAGCATTGGTAAGTGTTCGTAACGATAGTTTAAGCGTAATGAAATATCAGATTTTGCAAGAAAGAATTTCCAAAATTCCTGGGGTGTTATTTACAAGTTTTTGTCGAAATCCACCATCATCATCTAATAATAATGAAAGCAATTTCAGATATAATGGAACAGAAAAGGCAAGTTTCCAGGCAAATACAAAACTTGCCGACGAAAATTATTTTAAAACATTTAGTTTAACTTTTGCAGCCGGCAAAGGATTTTCTAAAAGTGATACCCTTAAAGAAATAGTAGTAAATGAAACCCTGTTAAGAAAACTTAATGTGGTCGATTTTAATGAGGCGCTAGGTAAGAAAATGACCATTTGGGGTAAAACTGGGACAATAGTTGGTGTAGTGAAAGATTTTAATAATTTAAGTTTGCACGAACCAATTTCACCTATAGTGATTACTTCTATTAAAGAAAATTATAAAAACCTGGCAGTTAAAATGGACAGCAAACAAATACTGTCGATCATGCCGCAAATTGAGAAAATCTGGAACGAAACCTACCCGGAAAATTTTTACTCCTCATCATTTGTTGATGATGATATTAGCAAGTACTACGAAACAGAACGTGTAATGGGCGTATTGTTTAAGGTTTTTGCAGGAGTAATTATTTTTATTTCCTTCATCGGATTATTTGGACTGATATCATTTGTAGCAACGCAAAGAACCCGAGAAGTAGCCATTAGAAAAGTATTAGGTGCAACTACTTTAGAGTTGGTTAAAATGCTAAATGGTTCATTTTTACTGATGGTTTTCATTGCGAATTTAGTAGCCTGGCCGCTAGCTTATTTATTCGTGTCAAAATGGTTATCAACTTTTACCTATCGGATAGATTTGAGTATTTGGCCATTCGCTTTAGCTATGGTAATCTCAATGCTGATTACTTTAATTACCGTAAGCTTCCGCTCTTTTAAAGCAGCAAAGGCAAATACAATTGATGCACTTAAATATGAATAAAAGCGAGTTAACAGTTGCGGGTTACCAGTTGAAAGTATGGACTCGTAACAGGTAACACATAACCAATAACCCAAATATGTTCAAATTAAACTTAAAAATCGCCTGGCGAAATCTTTGGAAAAATAAAGGTTATACGCTGATCAATGTACTTGGTTTATCTATCGGGATGGCAAGTTGTATTTTGATTTTTATTTTCATCAGGTACCAACTAAGTTTTGATGAAGGGTTTAAAAATGAGGATAGAATTTTTAGAGTTGTAACCAATTGGAAATACAATGCTTTTGACGATTATTCTGCCGGTGTTCCGATACCTTTTATGGCGGCAGCCAGGAATGAGATTGCAGGATTTGAAAAAGTAGGTTCTATTGTAAAACGTGGAGATATTTTTCATGTAAATGATAAAACAGGTCGTGAAATTATTAAAACTCAGGAGCCAGTTTATTATGCTGATCCCGATTTTTTTGAGGTTTTTCAAGACATCAGGTGGGAGCAAGGTAAAGCTCGTCAAGCGCTTTCCGAACCAAATACAGTTGTACTTACAAAAGCCTATGCCATTAAATTTTTTGGAACGATAGAAAACGCGGTTGGTAAAACAATTGCAATGGGTACTCGTGTTAATTTAAGAGTAACTGGTGTAATACAGGATATGCCTCAAAATAGTAGTTTTCCGCTTGGAATCGTGGTTAGTTATGTGACTTATTATGGCCGAGACAACGTAAACTGGGATTCGGTAAATTCCAGTTCATCAAGTTACGTATTGTTGAAAGATGGCTTAACACCTGTTGATATTGAATCAACATTAGATAAATTTAATAAAAAATATTACCCAATTGAAAAAATTGCCGGTAACCAAACCAATATCCTTCAACCGCTAAGAGCCATCCACTTTAGCGAACGGTACGACAATTTTGCTGATTCAACGATTGGTGAAAATAAAATTTATGGTTTGGCGATAATCGGGTTATTTCTGATACTAACAGCCTGTATCAATTTCATAAATTTAAGTACGGCACAATCCGTAAATCGTTCTAAAGAAGTTGGTGTTCGCAAAGTTATGGGAAGCAGACGTAAGCAATTAATCGCTCAGTTTTTAACAGAAACTTTTGCGGTAAGTTTAATGGCTCTATTAATTGCTGGCGTCCTTACTGAACTGGCAATCCCACCAATGCAAAATCTTTTTAAAGGTCAGGTTCAATTTAGTCTTTTCGGACAGCCGGTAATATTTTTATTTATGGGGCTTTTAGCTGTATTTGTAGCCTTTCTTGCAGGTTTTTATCCCGCTTTGATTATTTCAGATTTTAATGTAGCACTTGCTATAAAAAATAAAATTGCATTAAATGGAAACGGCTTAAGCCTCCGGAAAATTTTGGTTGTTGTTCAGTTTTCAATAACAGTAATCTTAATTATCGGAACTTTAGTGATCATCAGGCAAATGGCATATGTACAGGGAAAATCCTTAGGTTTTAACTCAAATGCAGTTGCCATGGTTGGTATTCCAGGAGATAGCTTAAGCAAAATGAAAGTTAATACCTTTAAAGAGCGGGTTTTGCAGATTCCAGGTGTTGAAATATTAAGCTTTTGCCAATCACCTCCATTATCTTCTAATGTAAATTCAACTGATTTTACTTACAACGGTGTAAAGAATAAAGATTTTGAACTTCGAACTGTTAGATCAGATGAGAATTACTTCAAACTCTTTGATCTAAAAATTATTGCTGGTAAAATATTTGCTAAAAGCGATACGGCCAATGGCTGCGTGGTTAACGAAACCTTTCTTAAAAAAATGAATATCCTAAAGCCTGAAGATGCTTTAGGTAAGGTTATAAATGCAAGTGGGAATGTAGTCGCAATTACGGGAGTGGTAAAAGACTATAATGATAAATCATTAAAAGAAAATATCTCCGGACTTGCAATCTTTCCTGGCAAACGTGATTATTGGAATGTTGCTATAAAAATAGATAGCAAACAAATTATGCCGGCTATGAAGGAAATAAATGCGGTTTGGAGCGATACATTTCCTAATGGTATTTTCGATTCAAATTTCGTAAATGATAACATTAATAGTTATTACGAAAGTGAGCTTATAATGGGCGTTTTGTTTAAGGTTTTTGCAGGCGTAATTATTTTTATTTCCTTCATCGGATTATTTGGATTGATCTCATTTGTAGCAACGCAAAGAACCCGAGAAGTAGCCATTAGAAAAGTATTGGGCGCATCTACCTTCGAGTTGGTTAAAATGCTCAACGGCTCGTTTTTGTTAATGGTTTTCATAGCAAATTTAATAGCCTGGCCATTGGCTTACTTGTTCGTGTCTAAATGGTTAAACAGCTTTGCTTACCGAATAGATTTGGGCATTTGGCCATTCGCTTTAGCAATGGTAATCTCAATGCTGATTACTTTAATTACCGTAAGCTTTCGCTCTTTTAAAGCAGCAAATGCAAATACAATTGATGCACTTAAATATGAATAAGTAATAAATTATACGTTTTAAGTTGTACGTTTTTAATACATATAACTTAAAACTTACCACGTAAAACTCAAAAAATGATAGAACTAAAAAACATAGAAAAATACTATTCGAGCAAAGGCATTAAACATTACGTTCTGCGTCATGTAACTACAACCATAAAACAAGGCGAATTTGTTTCTATAATGGGACCATCAGGAGCAGGAAAATCTACGCTTTTGAATATTTTAGGGATGCTCGAAGAGCCAACTTATGGCGATTATGAGTTTATGGGCGAAAATGTAACCAGTTTAAATGAACGTAAACGTATCGAGCTTTATCGTAATCATATTGGTTTCGTTTTTCAGGCTTATCACTTAATTGATGAGATGACGGTTTACGAAAACATTGAAGCGCCATTGCTTTATAAGAAGGTTGGTAGTTCCGAACGAGCAAGCAGAATTGCTAATTTGTTAGATCGGTTTAACATCGTTGCAAAAAAAGACTTATTCCCTAATCAACTTTCAGGCGGCCAACAACAATTAGTCGGTATTGCCAGAGCATTGGCGGCGCAACCATCAATTATTTTAGCCGATGAGCCAACTGGTAATCTTCAATCGGCACAGGCAGAAGAAATTATGCAGCTTTTTCAGAAATTAAATAAAGAAGATGGTATTACTATAATCCAGGTTACACATTCTGAGAAAAATGCAGAATATGGTAGCCGAATTTTAAATATTGCAGATGGCGTTGTTAAAGATGACATCAGAGTTGAAAATGTTTTAAAATAAATTAGACTAGCATTTAAAATCATTCAAAATGTTCAGGTTAAACTTAAAAATTGCAATAAGAAATCTCTATAAAAATAAGGTTTATACTTTTATTAATATTGGAGGATTAGCTATTGGTTTAGCGTCATGTTTATTACTGATACTATACGCTCAATACGAGTGGAACTACGATAAACAATATAGGAATTCCCAAAATCTATATCAGGCGATGATTAATTTTAAAGATGGGAACGGAAATATCACCAGAACAATTGATTTGACACAAAATGTTATGCTCGAATCGCTAAAAGGCGATTTCTCTGAAGTTTTGGACGGCTCAAGGGTAACTAATTTGTACAAAAGATTAATCTCAACAAAAGAAAATAGTTTAAAACTAAATAATCGATATGTTGATGCTGATTTTTTAAAGCTTTTCAATTTTAAATTCATCAGTGGAAATTCAATTAATGCACTTAACGAACCTAACTCTATCATTTTAACCGAAAGTTCGGCAAGGAAAATATTTGGCAAAACAGACGTTGTTAACCAAAACATCCGTTTCGAAAATCAAGCTGAATTAAAAGTGACAGGCGTAATAAAGGACCTGCCAACCAATATTACTTACGGCTTCGAAACTTTGACAACGTTTAAACTATATGAAAATTTAAACGTTTGGCCAAAAAAACCAAACTGGGGGAACCATGACTATTATACTTTACTTAAACTGGGAGATCATACAGATATTAATGCTTTTAATTTAAAATTAAAGGGCTATGTAGGTAAACATTATCCAAATGCTAAAGAAGAAGTATTTATTTATCCTTTAACAAAATTGCATTTATACGGAGAATTTGCTAACGGTAAAAGTAATGGTGGCAATATAAAACAAGTACAATTGCTTGTTGGGTTATCTCTTGGGATTTTGCTGATAGCTTGCATTAATTTTATGAATTTAGCCACCGCAAGCACTCAGAGCAGGGGAAAAGAAATCGGTGTAAAGAAAACAATGGGTGCAACACGAACCGATTTAATTTTTCAGTTCATGATTGAATCTTTTATGCTAACATTTATTAGCATTTTGGTAAGCATTATTCTTTTAGAATTTGCCCTTCCAAAATTTAATCAATTATTGGATATTGAAATCGTATTTAACTATTTAAGTCCAGCGAACTGGATTTTAATTTGTGGTGTATTTATCGCAACGGGGATCATTTCTGGAAGTTATCCTTCTTTTTACCTGTCGGGTTTTAATGCAATTAAGGCACTTAAAAAAACCTTAAATTTTACGAATGGTTATTCGCTAACATTTAGGCAGATTTTAGTAATTATTCAATTTAGCTTTTCAATTATACTTATTGTTGCAACAATTACGATCTACAAGCAAATTCAGTTTATAAATAATAAGCCAATCGGATACCAATCCAACGGTTTAATAGAAATTCCGCATGAAGGAATGCTTTATCAAAAATTCAATTTGTTAAAAAGTAAACTACTCTCCAGTAATGCGGCTATTTCGGTGGCACAATCATCTGGAAGTTTATCGAGCAAAAATAGTACAACAAGAGGCTTGATTTGGGATGGTATGAACGAAAGTGATAAGCTTATTGATTTCGATCAGATTTTTACAACATACGATTTTCTGAAAACTTCGAACATCAAACTACTTTATGGGAGAGATTTTAGCGAGAAATTCGCTTCTGATACTTCAGCCATATTACTAAGTAAAACTGCACTTAAGCTGATGAGATTAAATAATCCCGTTGGAAAAACCATTTCTTATCAAGGCGATAAGCGAAATGTTATTGGCATTTTCGAGGATATTATTTGGGATAATCCAAGTAAAATTGTGCCTCCAATGGTTATCGCATTTGCCGATATAAGTGATGTAATAACGATCCGCTTAAATCCAAAAGAAAGCTTAACTAAAAGCGTTCAAACGATTAGCGATGTTATAAAAGAAATTAATCCAAATTTCCCTGTAGAGATAAAATTTATTGATAGCCTGAATGAAGATAAATTGAAAAAAGAAAGAATTTTAAGTACGCTGGCAAATCTTTTCGGCGGATTGGCAATTTTTATATCATGTTTGGGTTTATTTGGTTTATCATCATTTAGCACCACGCAGAGAATGAAAGAAGTTAGTATTCGGAAAATTTTAGGCGCATCTGTTAATGAATTAATGATTTTGCTTTCGAAAAGTTTTATTAAACTAATATTACTTGCCATAATTATTGCCTTACCAATAGCTTATTTTATCATGGATAAATGGCTGCAAAAATTTGAACTGAGAACAAGTATAGATTATACAATATTTATATTATCTGCAATATTTATAATAGCCATCGCGGTTATAACCATAAGTTTACAAACATATCGTGTAGCAAAAATAAAGGCTGTTGATACTTTAAAGTACGATTAAAACATTGTTTTTTAGTTTTTTGGATGTTTTGTTTTTTAGTTTTTTGGATGTTTTGTTTTTTAGTTTTTTGGTAAAAAAAAATGCCACTTTGATTAAACCATTAAATAGAAAGATTTTCAAATCTAACCAACTAACCAACTAACCAACTAACCAACTAACCAACTAACCAACTAACCAACTAACCAACTAACCAACTAACCAACTAACCAACTAACCAACTAACCAACTATCTTTGTAAAATGCAAAAATCTTTTACAGATGGAATGGGGCAGGAGGTAACCGTTAACTTTCCGCCCAAAAGAATTGTTTCAATTGTACCTTCTCAAACAGAACTGCTTTTCGACTTAGGGCTGGATAAAGAAATTATCGGTTTAACAAAGTTTTGTATCCATCCGATAGAAAAATTTGCTGAGCGGACTAAGGTTGGAGGAACAAAAAAACTTAACATCGATTTAATTAAAGATTTAAAACCCGATTTAATTATTGGTAATAAAGAAGAAAATACGCAAAGCGATATAGAAGAATTGTCTCAGTTTTTTCCAGTTTGGATGAGCGATATTTTCACCTTGGATGATGCCATGAAGGCCATTAGCGACATAGGAGAGTTAGTCGATCGGTCGCCAGAAGCTGCTTACTTAAATCATCTAATTTCTGCTGGTTTTAACGATTTAAAAACACTTGCACTTCAAAATAGGATCGATAAAAAGGCAGCCTATCTAATTTGGCGAAAACCTTATATGGCTGCTGGTAAAAATACTTTTATTAACGATGTCTTAGTATCCAATGGAATAACGAATGTAATTGATGCAGAACGTTATCCAGAAATTACGCTAAAAAAGCTCGAAGCACTAAATCCTCAGCTCATATTATTATCCTCAGAACCTTATCCTTTCAAAGAAAAACATATTGAAGAAATTCAGGAAGCTTTACCCGAAGCTAAAATTATGCTTGTAGATGGCGAAATGTTTAGTTGGTATGGAAGTCGTTTAGTAAAAGCTGTTCAATATTTTTTCGAGTTTCAGAAAGAACTTTATTAGCCCTAATTCGTTTTGATTTTGTAAATTGTACATACATAAATCATTTCGTTCCCCGTTACTATGAAAAAAATATTAATGTTAATGCTTGCCATTGTAGCCTTATCAAGCTGCGGTAGCATAATGAATGCAGCCGATAATGGTAAAACCATTACTTTAACGGGAAGAGTTGAAAAACTAGGTTTAACGCCCTTTAGATATGGCAGCCACAGCATTAAAATGCGGGGACAGGTATATTCTATAAAAAGCACAAGTATAAATTTAGATAATTATCTGGATAGGCAAGTTATTATCAAAGGGACTAAAGTACCAGGTTATCCATTAGAAGGTGGCCCTGAACTCATTGAAGTTACGGATATTAAGGGACAATAAAATTTTGATCTTCAATTTACGCAATACTTTATTATTAAAATTGAGCTGTTTTTACTAAAATTGTAATACCCATAAATCACCTATTATGAAAAAAATATTAATATTTTCTCTGTTTGTTGCAGTTATTTCAAGTTGTACATCAATGAAAGATTCAGATACAGCCACTCGGGTTACCGCAACTGGAACAATTCAAAAGCTGGGCATGTCAACCTTTCAATACGGAACCCATGTGTTAAAAACCGAAAATAAAACTTACGCATTGAAAAGTACTTTTAGCCTGGATCCATATTTGGATAAGAAGGTTACGATAAAAGGAAAAAAGGTTTCGGGCTATCCTTTAGAGGGCGGACCTGATCTTGTAGATGTATCAATGGTAAAGCTTTAAAAATTATTCTCGCTTAGGATTAGCGACTTAGCTTCGATTGAGTAAAATAATTCAGAAAATGTTTCAATTATTTTTTGAAAATTGATTCTGATTTCTATCTTTGCAGTCCTTAATACATCCTAACTGCGGAAGTGGCGTAATTGGTAGCCGCACCAGACTTAGGATCTGGCGCTTCACGGCGTGGGGGTTCGAGTCCCTTCTTCCGCACAATAAGATAAAGGCCGTTTCGATTTAAACATCGGAACGGTTTTGTTTTTTAAAACACTGATTCAAAAGAAAATGAATATTACACAGGAAAAAACCGGCAACTTAAATGCTGTTGTAAAAATCAAAATCGCACCTGCAGATTATACTGGTAAAGTGGATAAAGCCATTAAAGATCAAGCAAAAAAAGCACAATTGCCTGGTTTCCGTAAAGGAATGGTGCCTGCGGCCCACATTAAAAGAATGTATGGCAAAAGTATCTTGGTAGAAGAAGTTAATAATTTATTAAATGATACGCTATCTAATTACATCGCTGAGCAGAAATTAGAAATTTTGGGTCAACCGTTACCTGCAATTAATAACGAAAGAGAATTTAAATGGGATAACACAGATGAATTCGAATTTGATTACGAATTAGGTTTAGCGCCTGCTTTTGATGTTAATATTTCATCTAAAGATAAATTTATACAGTATGTTATTAAGGCTGATAAAGAAACTTTAGAAAATCGTATCAAAAATATCCGTCGTAGTTATGGCAAAATGACTAATCCAGAAGTGTCTACTGAGGAAGATGTTTTATATGCCGAATTAACTCAACTAGATGCTGATGGTTCTGTTTTAGAAGGTGGTATTACCAACGCTGCAACATTACGTTTAGATCAGATTAAAGATAAAAAAATTCTTAAATCGTTAGTTGGTTTAAAGAAAGATGCTGAAGTAACTATCGATATTCAAAAAGCACTTGAAGATGCTGCGGCAGTTGCTAAAGCTTTAAATATCTCAGAAGAAGCTGCTACAGAATTGAAAGCTGATTTCAAATTGGTCGTTAAAAATGTTAACCGTTTAGAAGAATCAGACTTAAACCAGGAGTTTTTTGATAAGTTATTTGGCGAAGGTACAGTAACTGACGAAGCTGGTTTCAGAGAAAAAATTACAGAAGAAGTTGAAGGCATGTTTAAACAAGATGCTGAGCGTAAATTATCGAACGATATTTATGAGCAACTTTTAGAAAAACATAGTTTTGAATTACCTGATGAATTTTTACGTCGTTGGTTAAAAGCAACAAACGAAAAATTAACTGATGAAGAATTGGCAGAAGGTTATGATGATTTTGCTAAAAACCTTAAATGGACTTTAATCGAAAACAAAATCATAAAAGATAACAGCATCGAAATTAAATACGAAGATGTAGTTGCCGCTGCTAAAGCTAAATTAGATGCTCAATTCAGAATGTACAGCCCAAGTCCGCTTCCTGAAGATCAATTGGCACAATATGCTGTTCAGTTTTTGCAAGAAAAAGAAAATGCTAACCGCACTTTCGAAGAAGTAAAGGCGCTAAAAACTTTCGAGCAAATCAAATCGATTGTTACTTTAGATGATAAAGCAATTGATTACGATAAATTTATCGCTTTAGATAAAAAATAATCACAACGGCTGACCAAATGTCAGTCTTTTAGATATTCATATAATAAGAGCAACTCAATGGGTTGCTCTTATTATATACAGACTTTCTACGGAAAATTTAATTATTTTTTGGGTTAATTTGTTCATTTATTGAGTATTGCATATCTTACGGATATTCTTATTCTTAATTTGTTTTATCTTTAAAAAGCAAGATTTTAATTTCCGCAACAGAATTGCTTTACATTAAAGGATAAATAGATAAATTGGCATGAAAATTAACCACCTATAGAAAAAAATAGTTAAAATTTTAATCTTGTTTAGCCATGAGTTATTCGAAACTATAAGCTAAACTTCAAACGCAAGACACGACTATGAACATAGATTCACAAGAATTCAGGAAATTTGCCGTTAAACATCAGGGAATTGGTGGTTTACATGTAGATAAATTTATTGCACAGGCTAATATGAACCCTCAGAACATGACGCCTTATATTATAGAAGAACGCCAGTTGAACGTAGCTCAAATGGATGTTTTTTCGAGATTAATGATGGATCGTATCATCTTTTTAGGTGATGCAATTTATGATCAGAATGCCAATATTATTCAAGCTCAATTGTTGTTTTTACAATCAACAGATGCAGAAAGAGACATTCAGATTTACATTAACTCGCCAGGTGGTTCTGTTTATGCAGGTTTAGGTATTTACGATACCATGCAGTACATTCAGCCAGATGTGGCTACAATTTGTACAGGTATGGCAGCATCGATGGGCGCTGTTTTATTGGTTGCAGGTGCAGAAGGTAAACGCTCCGCTTTGCCACACTCAAGAGTAATGATTCACCAACCATCTGGAGGTGCACAAGGTGTTGCTTCGGATATGGAGATCAACTTGAGAGAAATGTTAAAATTGAAGAAAGAATTATACGATATTATTTCAGAGCATTCTGGTCAAACTTATGATTGGGTAGAAAAAGCTTCTGATCGTGATTACTGGATGAGTGCTGAAGAAGCCAAAGGATTTGGTATGATTGATGAAGTATTATCGAGAAACGCAAGAAAAAATGGCGAAACAAAATAAAGAATCCCGTTGTTCATTCTGCCATTCGGGCAAGCATGAAACTTTAATGTTAATTGAAGGCATGGATGCGTTTATCTGCGATAAATGCGTTACACAGGCGAATCAATTGCTTGCTCAAGAATTGGGTACAAAAAATAGCAAAGGTATTCAGTCAACATTAACACTTTTAAAGCCGCTTGAAATTAAGCAGCATCTTGATCAATACGTTATTGGTCAGGATGATGCCAAAAAGGTTTTATCGGTAGCAGTTTACAACCACTACAAACGTTTAAATCAAAAAATTGATAAAGACGAGATTGAGATTGAAAAATCGAATATTATGCTGGTTGGCGAAACTGGAACAGGTAAAACACTTTTAGCTAAAACAATTGCTAAAATTTTGCATGTACCTTTCTGTATTTGCGATGCAACCGTTTTAACTGAAGCTGGTTATGTAGGTGAAGATGTTGAAAGTATATTAACCCGCTTATTGCAGGCTGCAGATTATGATGTTGCCGCTGCCGAACGTGGAATAGTATATATTGATGAGGTGGATAAAGTTGCTCGTAAAAGCGATAATCCGTCCATTACACGTGATGTATCGGGCGAAGGTGTTCAGCAGGCATTGTTGAAGATTTTAGAAGGTACAATTGTAAACGTTCCACCTCAGGGAGGTCGTAAACATCCAGATCAGAAAATGATTCCAGTAAATACAAATAACATTTTATTTATCTGTGGTGGAGCATTTGATGGCATCGAACGTAAAATTGCAAACCGCTTACGTACACAGGCGGTAGGTTTTAAAACGAAGAAAGATGATACGGTATTAGATCTTAAAAACCTTTACAAGTACATTACACCTCAGGATTTAAAATCATTTGGGTTAATTCCTGAACTTATTGGTCGTATTCCTGTTCTTTCTCACTTAAATCCGCTGGATAAAGAAACGCTAAGAAATATTTTAACAGCGCCTAAAAATGCGTTAACTAAACAATATGAAAAGCTTTTCGATTATGAAGATGTTAAGTTGATTTTTGATGAAGATGTTTTAGATTTTATTGTAGATAAGGCAATGGAATATAAACTTGGGGCACGTGGTTTAAGATCGATTTGTGAAGCAATTATGCTTGATGCAATGTTCGATACACCAACCCAGAAAGATGTCAAGGAATTACACATCGACCTCGATTACGCGATGGAGAAATTTGAAAAGGCCGACTTTAAAAAGTTGCAGGTCGCATAAAACAAAATCAAATCCTTCCCGTAAATCGGGAGGGATTTTTTTTAACAATAAGATTTTTATTTTGAGAACATGGATCGATTTAAAGCATTGTTAACGCTAAGCTTAAATGGAATTTGTTAATTTGAAAATAATGTCTTATATTATTAAAAGGAATAAAAATATATGAACGAAGAAAAAGACGTAAAAAAAGACGAAGCAGTTGTAGAGAAATCAAAAAAAATTAAAGAGGTAGAAACACCTGTTAAAGCAGGACTGAAGTCGAAAGATGAAATTGTTAAAAACTGGTTGCCTCGTTATACAGGAAGACCTCTGGATCAGTTTGGAGATTATATCTTGCTTACTAATTTCAGTAAATATGTATCCATGTTTTCTGAATGGAATGATAACGCACCAATTATGGGGCTGGATAAACCTATGCAAAGTGTTACAGCCAATGGCATAACCATTATCAATTTTGGTATGGGTAGTCCGCTTGCAGCAACCATGATGGATTTATTAACCGCTATAAAACCAAAAGCAGTATTGTTTCTGGGTAAATGTGGTGGTTTGAAAAAGAAGAACCAATTAGGTGATTTAATTTTGCCAATTGCCGCAATCAGAGGCGAAGGAACATCAAATGATTACTTACCTGCAGAAGTGCCAGCATTACCTGCTTTCGCTTTGCAGAAGGCAATATCTACAACAATCCGAGATCATGGCAGAGATTACTGGACAGGAACTTGTTATACAACAAACAGAAGGGTTTGGGAGCATGATAAAGATTTTAAGAAATACTTAAAAACTTTAAGAGCAATGGCTGTTGATATGGAAACTGCAACAATTTTCACTACTGCATTTGCAAATAAAATTCCTGCTGGTGCTTTACTTTTAGTTTCAGATCAGCCAATGATTCCTGAAGGTGTTAAAACAGCAGAAAGCGATAGCAGTGTTACAGAAAAGTATGTGGAAACACACTTAAGAATTGGGATTGACTCCTTAAAGCAACTAATTAATAACGGCTTAACAGTAAAACACCTATTGTTTTAATTTTTACGCACAGAGCCTAATGTTCTTATAAGAACCTTTTGTATCTTGTGGTAATATTTATTAGGTCAGATCAGCTATGCTGGTCTTTTTTTATGCTTAAAATTTTGAAATGAAATAAGTCTTTTCGCTAATTTTTGGTGTGTGGTAGGTAACCATGTAAAATTAAATCATCAACGCTTTCTATTTTGTAATTACACCCATTATGAAGAAGCACAATTCTGTCTGATACATCTATAATAGAGCGATAATAATGGTCCGTAATAATAAAGCTTTTAAACTGTTTGGCGAAGTTAATATGTAGTTTTAGCTCTTCAATAAGTAATGGTGCTAACTGAGAAAATGGTTCATCTAATAATACAAATTTTGTATCGCTATAAATCATTAAAAGGCATTCTAAAAAACGACTTTCTCCGCCCGAAAATGTTCTGAATTTTCTTTGCAGGTGATCAGTTACAAATCTAAGTTTTAATAATTCTTCTTTATGCTGATTACAGAAGATGTCGATTGCTTGTGTAAGCTTAACATTGTTTGGTACAAAGTTATCTTGAGGTAGGTAGGAAATTTCTCCAGATCGATAGCCCTTGTCTATTATTTTTTCGTTTATTTTCAGAAATTTAAAGTCCGCTGCAGTGCTGCCGAATATTATTTTTAATAAGGTCGATTTCCCACTTCCGTTTCTGCCCAATAAGCCTACAACTTCTCCAATTTTGCAATTGATAAAAACGCCGTTTAATATTGTTTGTTGATTAAATTTATGGGTAACACTGTCAATAAAAAGTTCCTGCATATAAAACATATTATAATGATCACAGTAAAAATAATCAGGTCATATAAAATGATGTTGGTAAGTATCTTTCGAAAACCTAATCCCATATTTTTATAAAAATAAGATTGCTTTTTAAAGAACAGGCAATCGAATACAATAGAAAATCCCCAGCCAATGGGTTTCATAATTAGTGCCATTAAATAAGCACCTGGTTTATCGAATCCGTTTATCACGAAAAAAAGGCCTGTAATTAAACTCACTAAAATATTCCATAGTATTATTGGTTTATAAACCAATACGGATTTTTTAAGGAGACTTATCGACATCAATTAAAGATATAGAATCAATTCTATAATTGGAATGCCGGTAAACAAAAAAAGGGTTGACAAAATGTCAACCCTTTCTAATTCTAAGTAATTTATTTTTAGCCTAAATAAGATTTTAGGATTTTACTTCTTGATGTATGACGTAAGCGTTGCAATGCTTTGTCTTTAATTTGTCTTACACGCTCACGGGTAAGGTTAAATTTTTCTCCAATTTCTTCAAGAGAAAGTGGATGGTTAGAACCTAGTCCGAAGAATAAAACGATGATTTCTCTTTCTCTTTCTGTTAAAGTAGATAAAGAACGTTTAATCTCTTCCGATAAAGATTCATTGATTAATGAACTATCTGTATTTGGCTCGTGGTTTTCCAATACATCTAGTAATGTATTTTCCTCACCCTGAACAAATGGAGCATCCATTGAAACATGACGGCCAGAGTTACTTAAGGTGTCAGAGATTTTGTCAACAGTAGTTTCTAAAATATCTGCCAATTCTTCAGGAGATGGCTCACGCTCATATTCTTGCTCTAGTTTAGAGAAAGCCTTACTGATTTTACTCAATGAACCTACCTGGTTTAAAGGTAAACGTACAATACGACTTTGCTCAGCAATTGCCTGCAAAATAGATTGACGAATCCACCAAACAGCATAAGAAATGAATTTGAAACCCTTAGTTTCATCAAAACGTTTTGCCGCTTTAATTAAACCTAAGTTACCCTCATTAATTAAGTCTCCTAATGTTAAACCTTGATTTTGGTATTGCTTTGCAACAGATACAACGAAACGTAAGTTTGTTTTAGTTAATCGCTCTAATGCAGCTTGATCGCCTTCACGAATCTTTCTTGCTAAAATTACCTCTTCCTCTGCTGTTATTAAATCTACTTTACCAATTTCATGTAAGTATTTATCTAACGATTGACTTTCACGGTTGGTAATGGATTGCGTTATCTTGAGTTGTCTCATTTATACGTTTTGTGTGCTCTTTAATTATTGAAGTGTGCAAAGTTACGAAATAGTATAGCAATCCGAAAGGATAAAATGCTGAAAATGTTAGTGTTTGCACAAGTTTTTTACAGTTTTACTTACAACAAAAATCATTCCAATTTAGTTTTAATGAATATTTGTCTATTTTGATTGTTAATAGCTGTTAATCGATTAATGTTTATTGTAAATCAATAAATATATTTTGATTTGTAATAATAATTTTTTTATGTTTGTTTAGTGAATAATTAATTTAATATGACGTTTCTTAAAGTTGTACTTTCAAATGTAAAAAACAAAAGCAGCAATTATTGGATAATTGCTGGCTTAAGAATTTTTGTCAGATTGCTTGGCACGTTAACGATGATCTATTGGTTAACAGTAATAGATAAACTATTTAATTATAGCTCAAAAAATCTATATGATTTTTTGAGCACAACATTTTATCTTTTATTTTTTGTGTTTTTGGATTGGTACATCAAAACTTCGTTAAATAACGATTTAAGAAACAACGCGTTAAGATGGCTAAATATTTTGAAATGGATCCCGCTTGGTTTTGTTGTTGTCCTTGTTTATCTGAGTTTTCAATTTAATTCATTTTCATGGAGCCAAAAAATTGTCGAGAATATTATTTATTCCTATACAAAGGTCTGGTCAATGGTTTTTATACCTAATCTCAGTTTTATCATTATAACAATTTTGATTTTTTACACGTCAGCTATTTTAAGTAGAAATAAAAGCTTAAGAGAAGAAAACGATTTAACGATATAACTTTATGACAACTCAAAACCAAATCAAATCAATTAAAACAGGCTACGTTATTACGCTTTTAGCTGTATTCTTGTTTTCACTTAAAGATGCTGTTCGTGGTTTTTATGACGGTTATAGTGATACAGGAAAAGGAACATCGTTTGAATTTTTACAAGGTTTAGTAATATTCGTTATCATGTTTCTAGGTTTAAGAGTGCTGGTTTATCTGTATAGATTTATAGATTCAGTACAAATTGGTAATGTTTTTAGTGAAGAGAATGTAAGCCGCCTTAAACGGATGGGCTGGTATTGTACAACAATACCGTTTTTGCTGTTTGTATTTAATGCCTCGATTTATATACAGCGAACCAGCGATAAAATGAACTTAATGTTAAAAATAATAGAAAACGTTGATTTCCAAATCTGGTTATTGATTTTTGGCTTAACACTATTAACAATTGCTTTTGTATTTAAAAAAGGAATAGAGTTAAAGCTAGAACAAGATTTAACAATCTAATTTATATTCAAACCTATGCCAATCATAATAAATTTAGATGTAATGCTTGCCCGTCGTAAAATGTCGCTTACCGAGTTAAGTGAACGGGTAGGCATTACCATGTCTAATTTATCCATTTTAAAAACTGGTAAGGCGAAGGCAATCCGTTTAGAAACTTTAGAATCGATTTGTAAGGTTTTAGAATGCCAGCCAGGCGATATCCTGGAATTTCGTACTGAATAGTTTAGCCTCGAAGCAATCTAAGCTGCAGGATGATGTTCTTAGCTCTTCTTGCATTCGATTGGTAATAAACAAAAAAACCTTTCAATACTATTGAAAGGTTTTTTTAACCGCTATATTTATTAAGGATATTATTATTATTTAGTTGTAAACAAAAGTACCTTTATCACTATTAATCGTTACTTGTTTTTTATCGCTTTTTTCTACGCGGCCGATAATTTGCGCATCAATATTAAAGCTTTTTGAAATTGCAATAATATCTTCAGCAATTTCTGCTGGAACATATAATTCCATTCTGTGGCCCATATTAAATACCTTATACATTTCTTTCCAGTCGGTGCCCGATTCTTCCTGTATCAGTTTAAATAAAGGCGGCACAGGGAAAAGATTGTCTTTTATAACATGCACATCATCATTTACAAAATGCAATACTTTAGTTTGCGCCCCACCGCTACAGTGAACAATACCATTAATTTGACTACGGTAATTTTCTAATATTTTTTTAATTACGGGTGCATAAGTTCTAGTAGGCGATAAAACTAATTTACCAACTGTCGTTTTGCCAAAACCTTCAATTTCAATTTCATCTGTAAGTTTTTTATTTCCAGAGAAAACTAAGTCGAAAGGAACAGCAGGATCAAAGCTTTCAGGGTAGTTGTTTGCAACCGATTTATCAAAAACATCATGACGGGCAGACGTTAATCCGTTCGAACCCATTCCGCCATTATATTCCGATTCATAAGTTGCTTGTCCGTAAGATGCCAAACCAACTACAACATCGCCAGCTTTAATCTGATCATTGCTGATGATATCTTCACGCTTTAAACGACAAGTTACGGTAGAATCAACAATTATAGTTCTTACTAAATCGCCAACATCTGCCGTTTCTCCGCCAGTAGAATAAATTGAAATTCCTTGTTCGCGTAAGTCGGCCAAAATTTCTTCCGTTCCGTTGATAATTTCGGCAAGTACTTCTCCTGGAATTAAATTTTTATTACGGCCAATTGTTGAAGATAAAAGAATGTTATCCGTTGCACCTACGCAAATTAAATCGTCGATATTCATGATAATAGCATCTTGTGCGATGCCTTTCCAAACCGAAATATCGTTGGTTTCTTTCCAGTAAACGTAAGCTAGAGATGATTTTGTGCCAGCTCCGTCAGCATGCATGATGTTACAATACTCCTCATCAGCACCTAAAATATCAGGAATAATTTTGCAAAATGCTTTAGGGAAAATTCCTTTGTCAATATTCTTGATGGCATTATGCACATCTTCTTTTGAGGCTGAAACGCCACGCTGATTGTACCTGTTATCACTCATGTTGCCGCAAAGATAGCGTTTTAAGCTGAAAGACTAAAGCTGAAAGCTTAAAGGTTTTATTGAAGTTTTACGTCAGAATCGCCAAAAAGAATTTATTATTTGTATTGAAGTGGAAGGTAAAAGGTAAAAGATTTTAAACACGAATCTATTAATTCGCGGAAAAAGAAAAGGCGTAGAGTAAACCCTACGCCTTAAACCTTTTTGCTTGTACCTTAAATATTATTTCATGAATAATAATTCTCTGAATTTAGGTAATGGCCACACGCTATCGTCAACAATTTGCTCTAACTTATCAGCATGGTAACGAATGGTATCGAAGTAAGATTTAACTTTCTCATCGTACGCAATAGCTTTTTCGCGGGTATCTTCGATTTTGTTGGTTAATTTACGTTCTTCCAACATGGCATCGATATTTGTTTTAACGATATCTAAATGCTCAGATAACTTCTTAACAATATCTAAAGATGATGTACTTGCTACGCCAAGTTCTTTTAATCCTTTTACGTTTTCGATTAAAGAGTTTTGATAAGCAATTGCAGCAGGAATAATTGCAGTGTTAGCAACTTCGCCCATTACACGAGCTTCGATTTGAAGTTTTTTGTAGAAGTTCTCTAACATGATTTCATGGCGGGCATGAATTTCACGAGCGCTGTAAATGCCAGTTGTAGCAAATAATTCAGCCGATTTCTCTGTTAAATAAGCATCTAAAGCTTTAGGCGTAGTTTTGATGTTTGATAAACCGCGTGTTGCAGCTTCATCTTCCCACTCCTGGCTATAACCATTCCCTTCGAAACGGATATTTTTAGATTCTTTAATGTATTTTTTGATTACCGTTAATAATGCGATATCTTTTTTATCACCTTTCTTGATTAACTTATCAACTTCAACCTTGAATTTAGTTAACTGCTCAGCCATGATCGCATTTAAGATCGTCATTGGTGCAGAAGAGTTAGCAGAAGAACCAACTGCTCTTAATTCAAATTTGTTGCCTGTAAATGCGAAAGGAGAAGTACGGTTACGATCTGTATTATCCAATAAAATTTGTGGAATTTTAGGGATACCTAACCAAAGTGCATTATCTTCTTTAATTTTTTTGCTGATACGTGAGTGTTCAATCTCATCCAACACATCGTTCAATTGAGAGCCCAGGAAGATAGAGATAATTGCTGGTGGAGCCTCATTAGCACCTAAACGGTGATCGTTGCTTACCGATGCAATACTTGCACGTAATAAATCTGCGTGCTCGCTAACCGCTTTAATTGTATTAACAAAGAAAGTAAGGAACATCAGGTTGTTTTTAGGCGTTTTACCTGGAGCTAATAAGTTTTTGCCAGTATCCGTAATTAACGACCAGTTATTGTGCTTACCAGAACCGTTGATACCTGCGTATGGTTTTTCGTGTAATAATACACGGAAATGATGACGACGAGCCACTTTTTCCATCAAATCCATCAATAACTGATTGTGATCGATAGCTAAGTTGATTTCTTCGTAAATAGGTGCACACTCAAATTGAGATGGCGCAACCTCGTTGTGACGGGTTTTTAAAGGAATACCTAATTTTAAAGCCTCGTTTTCGAAATCTACCATGTAAGTGAAAACACGTTCTGGAATCGATCCGAAGTAATGATCTTCTAATTGCTGGCCTTTAGCCGACATATGTCCGAATAAAGCACGGCCAGTTAATAATAAATCTGGACGAGCATTAAATAACGACTCATCAACTAAGAAATATTCTTGTTCGATACCTAATGAGGCATTTACTTTTGTAATGCCTTTATCGAAATATTGACAAACATCAACTGCAGCTTTATCAAGCGCAGCTAATGCTTTTAATAATGGTGCTTTATAATCTAATGCTTCACCTGTATAGGATACAAAAACAGTTGGGATACAAAGCGTTTTACCTGCTTTACTTTCCATAATGAATGCTGGAGATGAAGGATCCCATGCTGTATAACCACGAGCTTCGAAAGTGTTACGAATACCACCGTTAGGGAAGCTTGATGCATCTGGCTCTTGTTGAACTAATGCACTACCTGCAAATTTCTCGATAGCACCATCGCCACTTGGTTCAAAAAATGAATCATGTTTTTCAGCTGTAGTACCTGTTAAAGGCTGGAACCAGTGCGTATAGTGTGTTGCGCCTGCGCTCATTGCCCAAGCTTTCATAGCTGTAGCAATTTGGTTAGCGTCATCAGAGTTAATTAATTCACCTTGGTTGATAGATGAAATTAATTTTTCATATACGTCTTTAGATAAGAAATCTCTCATTTTTTTCTTATCAAATACATTCGAGCCAAAAAAATCAGAAATTTTCGATGATGGTGATTTAACTTCTGGTGAAATTCTGTTTTGAGCCTCTTTTAATGCGATGGTTCTTAAACTTTTCATTAATTCGTTGTGTTTTTTGTCAAAAATAGTATAAATTCTTAGTTTTTGTGAAATTATTCATCGAAATATTTAAAAATTATTGAAAATGAAATCTGAAAATGGTTTTCAGATGAAAAATTTCATTTTTGATAAATAATGTACTTTTTTTAAAGTTTTATGGAATTGATGAAATTCATACATCATGGTTTAAAACTTAGAAACTATGTTCAATTCATCTATTAATGTTTACAAAACCGAGTGGCTCGATCTTGTATTCTCTGGCAGAAACAAAAAGTATGGTGCTTATGTGCTTAGGTCACAATCATCGTCTATCTTAACAAAATCGTTATTTATCGCGAGTGCCTTTTTTGTTTTGGTTTTTATCGCCCCTATGATTTATGGTAAATTGTTTCCTGCAGCTGCCGATGTAACTGTAGTCGAGCATGATTTACCAACTCTGGTCGATGCTATTCACCAGATGAAAAAACAGGAGGAACCTAAAAAAGCGGAACCTGAAAAAACAGAACCAGTTAAAGTTAAAACCGTTGCAATGCCATCAAAAATTGTTGTGGTTGATCAGGTCGATTTGCCAGAACCGCCAACAGTAAAAGATATCGAGAATGCAGTGATTAGTAATAAAACACAGGATGGTGAAATTAAGCCAAACCTGGCTATATCTACAAATACAAATAATGGAGATGGCGGCACGAAAGGTAGCGAAACTGGTGCGCCAACAGGAAATGAAATTAATGACTTACCTGGTGTTGATGAATACCCAGAATTTGAAGGTGGTATGAAAGGCTGGGCCAAATACATTCAACGTAATTTACGCTATCCATATATGGCTCAGGAGGCAAGCATTCAGGGGAAAGTTTTTATAAGCTTTGTAGTAGAAAAAGATGGTTCGATTACTAATGTAACGTTGGTTAAAGGAATTGGAGCAGGCTGCGATGAAGAAGCCATTCGTGTAATTAAAAAATCGCCAGTATGGAAACCTGGTAAAAATAAGGGAAACGCCGTTCGCGTACGTTATAATTTGCCAATAAACTTTACAATAAGTAATTAATACAATTTACGCTACCTATGAAAAATATATTAATTCTTCTGTTAAGTTTGGTTTTTGCCAGTAAAGTAGAAGCCGCTGCTGTTGTAACGGACACAACAAAAATATACAGCATTAAACTGGCAAATGCAGATATTAAAAAAGGCCATGTTAAATTTTTTTTACAAGGTGGAATTGTTTCAACCTATAAAAAAGGACAGGAAGTTTTTGAAAAGAAATACAAACTCAAATACGCAGACCTGGGCTGCGTAATGCCAAATAATCTATCTATTGCTGATTATAATAAAACCGTAGCCTTATATATGGATAAGAAGTTTGGTTTCGGCTGGCGGGTAGATGTGAGAAAAGATGTAAAGGGAATTTAGTTAAAATAGGATAGAAGGGGTAAAACGGAAAAGGTAAGATGGTTAATGGTTTTAATTCCATTTTCCACCTTACCTTTGCTATTATCTCTTATTTATTCTCGATCCATTTACGGGCATTTACAAATGCTTCCATCCATGGCGAAACTTCATCTTTACGGCCTTGAGGATAATTTGCCCAGTGCCATTGGAATAATGAACGCTCGATGTGAGGCATCATAACCAAATGACGGCCAGTCGTATCGCACATCATTGCTGTATTGTAATCAGAGCCGTTAGGGCTTGCAGGATAGCTTTCGTAAGCATATTTAGCAACAATGCTATATTGATCTTCTGCGTATGGTAAGCTAAATCTGCCTTCGCCATGCGATACCCAAACACCTAAAGTGCTGCCTGCTAAGGTAGAAAGCATTACAGAATTATTTTCTGCTACCGTTAACGATGTGAAAATACTTTCGTGCTTATGACTCTCATTATGTAGCATTTTTGGTTTTTCTGCGTGGTCTTTATTAATCAGGCCAAGCTCTACAAATAACTGACAACCGTTGCAAACACCAACTGAAAGCGTATCTGGGCGATTAAAGAAGTTTTCTAACGCAACTCTTGCTTTTTCATTGTACATAAATGCACCAGCCCAACCTTTTGCCGAACCTAAAACATCAGAGTTAGAGAAACCACCAACTGCACCAATGAACTGAATGTCTCCAAGTGTTTCTCTTCCCGAAATTAAATCGGTCATGTGTACATCCTTCACATCAAAACCAGCCAGGTACATTGCATTAGCCAGTTCACGTTCTGAGTTACTTCCCTTTTCGCGGATTACTGCCGCTTTTGGTCTTGGTTTGGTAAGATCAATAACAGGTTTCTTTCCATCAAACTGCGTTGGGAAAGTGTATTTTAAGGCCTGGTTTTTATAATTATCAAATCGTTCTTTAGCCTTAACAGGTCCGCTTTGTTTTTTATCTAATAAGTAAGAAGTTTTAAACCAGGTATCGCGTAAGCTATCAATATCAAAGCTAAAATTGTCAGCAGCATTTTTAATTTCTAAAGTTGCTTTCGAACTTACTTCACCAATTTTATGATAATTAATACTTGCCGCCGATAAAATGTGCTCTACACCCGCATCAGCCTGGAAAACTAAGCCGATATTTTCTGAGAAAAGGAGTTTAATACTGTCTGTTTCGCCTAAAGCCGATAAATCTAAAGATGCGCCTAAATCTCGGTCAGCGAAACACATTTCTAATAAGGTTGTAATTAAACCACCGCTACCAATATCATGACCAGCTTGGATCTGCTCCGCTTTAATTAACTGTTGAATGGTATTAAATGTAGTTTTAAATTGATCAGCGTCTTTTACATCAGGTGTTTCGTCGCCAATTTTGTTTAAAATCTGAGCAAATGATGAACCACCTAACTTATAATTATCATTAGAAAGGTTGATGTAGTAAATAGAGCCACCATTTTTTTGAAGAACAGGTTCCACCACCTTAGTGATGTCGTCGCAATTTCCGCCAGCAGAAATGATCACCGTACCAGGTGCAATTACATCGCCATCTTTATATTTTTGTTTCATTGATAAAGAATCTTTTCCCGTTGGGATGTTGATACCTAAATCAATAGCGAAATCTGAACAAGCTTTTACGGCTTCATACAGTCTTGCATCTTCACCTTCGTTTTTACAAGCCCACATCCAGTTGGCCGAAAGCGAAACACTTTTCAGTCCATCTTTTAACGGTGCCCAAACAATATTGGAAAGCGATTCTGCAATGGCGATTCTACTTCCTGCAGCTGGATCGATTAGCGCCGAAACTGGTGCGTGCCCAACCGAAGTTGCAATGCCTTCCTTACCTACAAAATCTAAAGCCATTACTCCACAATTATTTAAAGGCAATTGTAGCGGGCCTGCCGTTTGTTGCTTGGCTACTCGGCCACCAACGCAACGATCTACCTTGTTGGTTAACCAGTCTTTAGAAGCAACAGCTTCTAATTGAAGTACCTGTTCTAAATAATCGTTTAATTTGGTCGAATCGTAACTTAAAGCTTCATACTGGCGGTTTAAGTTTTTATCTTCCATAACCACTTTTGGCGAACTACCGAACATGTCTTTAAGTTCGAAATCCATTGGCTTGGCGCCAGTAGTTGCCGATTGGAAGGTAAAACGGTGATCGCCTGTTACTTTACCAACGGTGTACATTGGTGAGCGTTCGCGATCTGCAATTTTTTGTAAAGTCTCGATATGTTCATTTCCGATAACCAATCCCATACGTTCCTGAGATTCGTTTCCGATAATTTCTTTTGCCGAAAGGGTAGGGTCGCCAACAGGTAGTTTATCCAGATCGATTTTACCACCAGTTTCTTCAACTAATTCTGAAAGACAGTTTAAGTGGCCGCCTGCACCGTGATCGTGAATCGAAACAATTGTGTTGTGTTCGCTTTCTACCATGCCACGAACCGCGTTTGCAGCTCTTTTTTGCATTTCTGGGTTTGAACGTTGAATTGCATTCAACTCAATTCCCGAACCATGTTCGCCAGTATCAGCAGATGAAACCGCTGCACCGCCCATCCCGATTCTATAATTTTCGCCACCAAGCACAACAATATTGTCGCCCTCCTGTGGTTTTTGTTTTTTAGCCTGACTTGCTTTGCCGTAACCAACACCGCCAGCTAGCATAATAACTTTATCGTATCCTAACTTTCTGCTTGTCGCACTGAGCTTGTCGAAGTGCTCGTGCTCAAATGTTAAAACTGACCCTGTAATCAATGGCTGGCCAAACTTGTTACCAAAATCGGTCGCACCGTTCGATGCTTTGATTAAAATATCCATTGGAGTTTGGTACAACCACTTTCTTTCTTCAACGCCTTTTTCCCACGGACGGTTTTCTTCTAAACGAGAAAGGGCAGTCATATAAACGGCTGTTCCAGCTAAAGGTAATGAACCTTGTCCGCCAGCTAATCGATCTCTGATTTCGCCGCCCGAACCAGTTGCAGCACCATTAAAAGGCTCTACTGTAGTCGGGAAATTATGGGTTTCTGCTTTTAACGAAATAACCGATTCGAAATCGCTTGTTGTGTAATAATCTGGTACATCTGCACGTTTAGGTGCAAACTGCTGTACAACAGGGCCTTTAATAAAAGCAACGTTATCTTTATAAGCAGAAACAATATCGTTAGGGTTTTCTTCTGATGTTTTGCGGATTAACTTAAATAAAGAGGTAGGTTGTTCTACGCCATCAATAACAAATTTGCCATTGAAAATTTTGTGGCGACAGTGCTCCGAGTTTACTTGTGAGAAACCAAAAACCTCCGAATCTGTTAAAGGTCTTTCTAAGTTTTTCGCCAGGTTATTTAAGTATTCAACTTCTTCATCACTTAAAGAAAGTCCTTCTTGCTTATTGTATGCCGCAATATCCGTAATTTCTAAAATGGGCTCAGGTTTAATGTTAATGGTATAAACCTCCTGACCAAGTTCCGCGTATTTTTGCGAAAGCATGGGGTCATAACCCGAAAAGTCTTCTGCAACTTTTTGAAACTCTTCTATTCTGATTATGCCATGAATATCCATGTTTTGCGTAATTTCTACCGCATTTGTACTCCATGGTGTTATCATAGCAGCTCGTGGACCAACAAAAAAACCGCTCAGCGCAGTTTCATTTTGTAATTTGGCACCGCCGAATAACCATTCTAGTTTTGTAATATCAGTTGCTGATAGGGAGTGATCTGTTTGTAAAACAAAAACCGCCTCGGATTGACTTAAGAAGAAATGAATCATGCTTTTTTTTTGAAGTTGCAAATTTAAGGTTTTTAATCTTAATGATAGAATGATCGCGTAATAGAATGATAGAATGTGGAAATAATGACGCGATTGTGGAGAGCTAAGTTGTTGGTCGTTGTATTATGCCATAATATTTCTGATAAATCTTAAGTTTTTTAGTTGTTTATCCTTGATTTCATTTCAAATTCAAAAGTTTTTTTCTGCAACTTTGCATTTAATTCAATCGTTTCAAAACCATTTATCAGTAATTTTCTAATCCGCTATGTTCAACCGCATCCATCATATTGCTATAATTTGTTCTGATTATGAAAAATCAAAAGATTTTTATGTCAATCAATTGGGGTTTAAAATTGTGGCTGAAGTTTACAGGGAAGAAAGGAAATCGTATAAGTTAGATTTAGCTGTAAATGATGTTTACCAGATCGAGCTTTTTTCTTTTGAGAATCCTCCCGCCAGGCCTTCAAGGCCTGAAGCGCAGGGTTTAAGGCATTTGGCTTTCGAAGTAGATGATATTGAGAAAGAAATTGAACGGTTAAATGTATTTGGAATTTTAACTGAACCTATTCGTGTAGATGAGTTTACAGCAAAGCGATTTACTTTTTTTACCGATCCTGATGGATTACCGCTGGAGTTGTATGAGAAATAAAAACAAAATAGCCAACAATTGGGTTGTTGGCTACTTAGATACCGATCGAGTATGCTGTTGTTTTAACAATTCAAAGACCAGTCGAAACGCAGTACATTCAAATTGCTGATACAAACATAGGTTATGAGCGCTAACATCGCAGCCAAACGTTTGATTAAATTATTAACAGCTTCCTTTTATTAAGGATTTTTGTGTGAAAATAAACTTTAAATCGCTGTTATTCATGTGTTTGTGAATTTTTTTAATTGTTAATAATATTTATTTTTTTGATCAGATAAACTGAAATTGAGGGCAGGTAGAAATATTTTTAAGTTTAAACAGTTTGAGGTAGATCAAACGGGCTGTGCAATGCGGATCAATACGGATGGTGTATTGCTGGCTGCAAGCGCTACCCATAAACACCCAAAAAAAATATTAGATATTGGTACGGGCACAGGGGTAATCGCTTTAATGCTTGCCCAGCGATTTAATGGTGCTCAGGTTGATGCAGTAGAAATTGATTTTCAGGCTGCCGAAACTGCGAATGGAAATGCAGCCAGATCTAAATTTTCAGATCAGATTAATGTTTTTAATACTGCCTTTGAAGATTTCATTACCAATGAAAAATACGATTTAATCGTTTCTAATCCGCCATTTTTTGTTAATGACTTAAAAAATGAGGAAAAACGAAAAGGAATTGCTCGACATGCGGCAGCCGATTTTTTCGGGATGCTGATCCGTAAATCAGCAGGGTTGTTATCCGCCAGCGGAAAGATTTACATGGTTTTGCCCATTAAGCAGGCATTAGAAGTCGAAAGATTAGGTGCTGAATTTAACTTATCTGTTTCGGAGAAAATTTATTTGCATTCTGATAAAGACAAGCCCATATTTAGGGTTATAATATGTTTGGAAGCTGGAATTCCAAAGCTCGAAGAACATCATTTTTATATTTATCAATCAGATAAAGTGCATACCGAAGCCTATCATGCGCTTCTTAAAGATTTCTTCCTGGCATTTTAATCGGTATTAAGTCTGCTATAAAACCCTGGTTTTCTTGTAGTCAATAATTATCTGATTATCATTTGTAATTTAGTCGCGATACAAAAACTTAATCTATTAACATGAAAAACGCTTTTACTCTAATTGCATGCTGTTTCGTCACCTTAACTGTTTTAGCTCAGTCTCCAAAAACAACAACGCCTTTACCTGGAATTGATACCTTATTTAATAGGATATTAAAAGATCAGATAGCGGCAGGTTTTTCGGTCGCCGTAGTAAAAGGAGGCGAAGTAATTTACAGTAAAGGCTTTGGTTATCGCGATGTAGAAAATAAAAAACCTGTAACTCCAAATACGCTCTTCGCCATAGGTTCTAGCAGTAAGGCTTTTACGGCTTCCTTGCTGGGTTTGCTTCGAAAAGAAGGAAAACTGACTTTTGAAGATAAAGCAATTAGCCTTTTGCCACAATTGCGGTTTTATAATGAGGAAATGAACAGTCAAATTATCTTGCGTGATTTGATGGCGCATAGAACAGGATTATCCAGGTACGATTTTTCATGGTTTTTATTTAATACAGCCAATCGCGATAGCCTAATTGCTCGTGTTAAATATATGAAGCCTACTGCCGCAGTGCGTGAAAAATGGTTTTATAATAATTTTATGTACATGGCGCAGGGTATGATCGTAGAGCGATTAACAGGTAAAACGTGGGAGCAAAATATAAAAGAAAAGTTCTTTAATCCCTTAGAGATGACTCGTTCTAATACCGATATAAATGCATTTAAAAATGATAACGATGCTTCATTACCCTATACTGTTGCAGGCGAAAATGTGATCAAAAAAATTGATTATTACAACATTAATGGGATGGGGCCTGCTGGGAGCATTAACAGTAGTGCAAACGATATGGCCAATTGGTTAAAAGTGTGGACTAGCGGAGGATATTTTAAGAAAAAAGAAATTTTGCCATCAAGTTATGTTCGCGAGGCTGCAAGCTCTCAAATGGTAATGGAAGCTGCCTTACCAGCTAAACATGATGATGTTTTTTTAGCTAATTATGGTTTGGGATGGATGATCGGTTCCTACAGAGGGCATTATATAGTGGAGCACGGTGGAAATATTAATGGTTTTTCTGCTAATGTTGCTTTTTTCCCTTCGGATGATTTGGGGATCGTGGTGTTAAGTAATCAAAATGGTTCGCAAGTTCCTGTTGTGGTGCGCAACTCAATTGCCGATCGGATTCTTAAACTAAAAGAACTGGATTGGAATGGCGAGGCAAAAGAAGCAGCTGAAGCCAGTAAATTAGCTAAAAAGAGTATTAAAAAGGTACCTGTTTTAAATATAAGTTCTTCGCATCCGTTAAAAGATTACCTGGGCTCATTTGAAAACCCCGCTTATGGCGTAATCAAAGTAACGCTAGAAAATAACGAATTGAACACGGTACTAGGTGATGAGAAAATCGTGCTCAAGCACATGCATTATGATGTTTTTGATCCAAAATCGATTGATAAAAACGGTTTGGTAGATACGACCCAAAGTAACCTGATGTTTAATTTTTCTAGCGGTGTAGATGGAAAGATCCAGGGGATCGGTATCTTCCTGGATGGCAGCGAACAGCCAGTGATGTTTGATTTTAAACCAGAAATTAAAATACGATCAGTTAAGGAACTTGAAAAATATACAGGAGAATATACTTTAGGAAAAGCTATCGTTAAGGTGTTTTTGAAAGGCAATGTCTTAACTGTGTTTGTGCCAGGGCAACCAGAGTATGAAACAGAGGCGATAGAGGCAGATACCTTTAACCTGAAAGCTCTTAAAGGGTTTAGTGTGAAGTTCGAAGTTACAGCTGAGCAGAAAGTAAGTTCTATGACTTTTATACAACCAAACGGCGTATTTAAGGCCGTAAAGAAAAGTTAATAATAAGGCTGAAGGGGGAATGGAAATTGAATACAGTTTAGCCCTCAAAGAACAGATTAATGTTTGTTTGTACGAAAGCGGCGCAGTGCTAATATCGTACAATTATAGCCATGCTTTATTCTGGTAAATAACAGTCTTTTTGTTTAAATTTTATGTTACACTTTTGGGTATTTTTCAATGAGAATTGGTTATAGATAAGGCCTGCTCTTTCAAATTATCCTTACAATTAAGTTCAAATAATGAAAAAAATAGGTTTAATTTCAGATACGCATAGCTATTTAGATGAAAGTGTTTTTAAGCACTTTGAATCTTGCGATGAAATTTGGCATGCAGGCGATTTTGGACTAAATGTAGCGGAGCCATTGGCCGCCTTTAAGCCCTTGCGTGGCGTTTATGGAAATATCGATGATGCTGAAATTAGGAATGCCTTTCCTGAACAAAATCGTTTTAGTTGCGAAAACGTAGATGTACTAATGATTCATATTGGCGGTTATCCTGGTAAATATGCGCCTTCTGTTAAGTCTGAAATTTACACTAAGCCACCAAAGCTTTTTATTACAGGGCATTCGCATATTTTGAAAGTCATGTATGATGAAAAGTTGAAATGTCTGCATATAAACCCTGGTGCAGCAGGTAAACATGGCTGGCATAAGGTTAGAACCTTAATTCGATTTTGCATTACTGATGAAAATATTCATACCTTAGAGGTTATAGAGTTATCGGGTAGATAATGTAAAATATACACTAAGTATGGTTTGTGGCGTAAAAACACTAGGACAATTTATCATAGAAAAACAAGCGGATTTTCCTTATGCCAAAGGAGAGTTATCGAGGCTTTTAAGAGACATTGCAATCGCAGCTAAAATTGTTAACCGTGAGGTAAATAAAGCTGGTCTTGTAGATATTCTTGGCGACATCGGTACCACAAACATTCAAGGCGAAGAACAAAAGAAACTCGATGTTTATGCAAACGAGCAATTTATTGCAGCATTAACCAGCGGGGGTGAGTGTTGCATTGTGGCTACTGAAGAAGAGGATGAAATTATTCATATCGAATCCCCGGTATCTCAAAATGCAAAATACATTGTATGTATCGATCCTTTGGATGGTTCATCGAACACGGATGTAAATGTTGCAGTTGGAACGATATTTTCGATTTACAGACGTAAATCTATTGAAGGAAAGGCCAGTCTTGCTGATGTTTTACAGAAAGGAACCGAACAGGTTGCTGCAGGATATATCATTTATGGTTCTTCTACGATGTTGGTTTACACGACAGGAAAAGGCGTAAATGGTTTCACTTTAGATCCTTCGATTGGCGAGTTTTGTTTATCGCACCCAAGTATGAGCATGCCAGAAACGGGTTATATGTACTCTATTAATGAAGGTAACTACGTTCATTTTCCTGATGGCGTGAAAAAATACATTAAATATTGCCAGGTGGAAGATGATGCCACCAAACGACCATACACCTCCCGTTACATCGGTTCGATGGTTGGTGATATTCATAGAAACTTAATCAAAGGTGGTATTTACATCTATCCAACTACATCCCGATCGCCGAATGGTAAATTAAGATTGCTTTATGAGTGCAACCCAATGTCGTTTATCATAGAGCAGGCTGGCGGAAAGGCCTCTACAGGTTTTGAACGTATTTTGGATATCAATCCTTCAGAACTACATCAAAGGGTGCCGATTTTTATCGGCTCTAAAAATATGGTAGAAAAGGCAGAAGAGATGATGCTTTTACACACTGCCAAATCACTTTCCGTAGACGAGCAGGTCGAGTCTAAATTAGAAGATTTAGGAGTGATTGGCGGAATCGACTAATTCAGGTTCAAAATTATTTCAAATAATAAAGGTTATAACATAAACCGACCCAGGTACTGGCTGTCTGACTGTAAACTGCGGTCAGCAGCCACAAAACCTATGTAAATATCTACTTCCAGATTAAGAAGCCTTGGGTTAGGAGCCACTATTATTTGACCATCTTTTCTGTATTCTCCATTGAATATCCTCGTGTTGGCTATCCTGTTTGTCGGATTATACACCAGGAGCAGCAGCTGATCGCTTTCATTAAGATAATTAACTTCGTTAGTGTCCCATTGAATGGTAATTCCGCTATTATCTGAAATTTCAACTGTAGGGTTGATGGCTGGTGTAAGGGTACCGCCACTGATTTTAATCAGATGTTGATCGATGTAAATGCCACCGTCGTCATGCTTTAAAGCTTCCTTTCTGGTATAGGATAGCGCAGCCCTGAAACCACCCGTTTTGGTATAGTAGTTATTGAATCCTATTTTAAGGAGATCAAGAAAAGGAGAGAGGTAATTCTGTACCAGCCTAAATTTACGCTGATTTTCGAGTTCTTTACTGGTGAAAGGCTTAGTTCGCCGAGGAAGAGCCCTCATTACAAGTTTATCTCCAAGCTGAAGACCAACTACCGGGCCTACCTTGCCAAAAAAGCCACCCAGAATACCATCTTTAAAAGTTGCCATAAAATTGTTATTTATTTAAATTTAACAACTTTTAGGAATAATTGCAATAAGCCAGAAAATTACAAGGTGATGCCTCGCTATTTACTCGCTTTGGGAGCCTGTCTGTAACTTGTTATCACCCTGTTTACACCGAGTTATCACCCTGTTTACCCTACCTTTTAACACTTAAAATTAATTGGAACTTAGCGCCCGAAGTTTAATCAAAATAGAAAGTAATATAAGCTTAAATCCCGCGTGCTCGTTCGGTCTCGAAAAAGGTATCAATTGCCAGATTGGCCTTGTCTTGGGAAGCAAAAACGGCTAAGCGATCGCAACGCTCGTTTTCGGGATGGTCGTTATGGCCCTTAATCCATACAAATTTAATTTTGTGCAGTTTATAAAGCTCTAAAAACCTTAACCAGAGATCTTTGTTCTTTTTATCTTTAAAGTTTTTGGTTACCCAACCGAATACCCATTTTTTTTCAACCGCATCTACCACATATTTAGAATCAGAAAAAACGGTAACCTGTTGATTTAAGCTTTTAAGAGCTTCCAGGCCTTTTATTACCGCGAGCAATTCCATTCGGTTGTTGGTGGTCATTCTAAACCCCCCACTTAATTCCTTATAATGCTGTCCCGCTCTTAAAATGGTACCCCAACCACCTGGTCCTGGGTTTCCGCTGGCTGCTCCGTCTGTATATATCTCGATCATAAACGTTGTAAAGTTATGTTTTTAGGTTTAAAATCACTCTTAATTCGCCCTTGCGTAAAAATATTTTCGTTTCAAATAATTGAATTTTAAGTAATTAAAAATTTCTTGTTAAATCTTTAAAAAAAATATTTGCAAGGAATATTAAAAGTCGTACTTTTGTGACACTAAAAAATACGGTGGTTGTAGCTCAGTTGGTTAGAGTATTGGTTTGTGGTGCCGAGGGTCGTGGGTTCGAGCCCCATCAGCCACCCCGAGTTTTTAAAAGGTCTTAAATTAATATTTAAGACCTTTTTTTTGCTCCTAATTCTTTGTTTTTCAGATAGATGTGTTGATGATTTTTTCATTATTTTCCACTTTGATCGATCGAAAATCAATAGCATCAATATCATTATCCAGGAGTAAATCTCGTGCCCTTTCGATTTTTTTATTGATGTCCTTTATTTGGTTGATATAAGATTTGCTGTCGTCTAAGATTGAATCGACTTGATTTTGATAAGCATCAGCAATTGTTTCAACAAAAATTTCTTCAAAACCCGCCCTGGGTTGGGATTTCGCTAAAAATGTGCACCCGTTTTCATTCCAAACTGTACACCCCGCTTTTTACCATCCGGTCTTGATGGAATCGTAAAGACTGAGCCAAATATATTAGATCCTCCCAGATTCCTTCCTTTCATTTTCCAATCTATCTTTTCTGCATTTGATCAACCAATCCTCCACAGAAGATGGTTTTGCAAGAAAAACGGCCTTCCAGGACAAGATTTACAGCAAATCAGCTCACTTTTAAAAAGACATCAGAATAAGAAATATAATTTTTGATTATAAGGCTATTAGAGCATCTCCATTTCGATTTCTCTAGGCGAAACAACCGTTGTGATCCACCCCCGCTTGTCAGAAGCTTAAAGCCGCTTAAAATGAGCCGAGTGACCACTTTCAAGCGAAATCTAGGGAACAATAAGGCCGAACAAGGTGGGCCACGATGGATGAAAGCCAGTGTCCACTTTTACCGTAACCCCCAGCGTGGCTTCTGAATAATAACGGGAGCTTCAAATGGTTAAGCTTTTTTAAGCACCGCTGGGAAAGTAATCTGGGAAATGGTAAGAGCTGAGTCCATCCATTGGTGATTTTAAAATTTTACCAAGCGATACATGATGAGACTGGGCAGCATTTTTTAAAATATTCTGAAATACAAAGGCAACCGAACCCACACAGTTCAGATCATAACGATCATAGTTTTTATACTGCGTAATAACATTTTTAAAAAAATCATTAAAACCATCTTCTACAATTCTTGCAATTTGTTCATCATAAAGATGATCATAAAGGAATGTTGTAAATGATGCTGCATATTTATTTTGAAGGGGATGGTCGTAAAAATTCTTTAAAACTTGTGAAGGAAGTAGACCATAAGTTGTCTGGAATTTTTCAGAAATATCCTTCGATAAGTCCGTTCTTGCATATTTTTTAAGCAATTTTCTTCCTAAATAGCCACCACTTCCTTCATCTCCAAGATAAAAACCTAAACCATCAATCTGCTGGGAAAGTATTCCATTCTTCATCAAACCAGTGTTCATACCAGTCCCCAATATAGATACCATTCCAGAACCATCACCAACTAAAGCTTTTGCGGCGCCAATTAAATCAGAGTGTACCTCCGATGTCGCATTCGGAAAAACAACAGCTAGAGCACTTTTCAAAATATAATCTTTATCACCCTCACAACCAGCTCCATAGAAAAAAACTGAACTTACCCCCTTAAAATTGAAGTCTGCTCCAAAACTGGATGTTAAAGATTTTATGATGTGCTCTTCCGTAACATAGAAGGGATTATAGCCTTCAGTTTCAAAGCTTTTTTGTAAAACCTGGCCATTAAAAATGTTCCAGGAAGTTTTGGTGGAGCCACCATCAGCAATCATTATCATCTCAAATAAGCTTAAGGAAGCAATAATACATATATTTTATTGTCATACATAATAAATAATTATAGTTTAGTTATATCTTTGACCTCGATTCTGATCAGAAAATAACTCGTGAAGCTGGTAAAAAATTATATCGGCGACCCGAATAATCGTTTTATTGTTGGTATGGCATCGTTTAAAGTATTTAACCAAGTGCTGAGGAAATTTAGAAACTTTAATTATAAAATGAAAATAGCTGACAAATTTTCGGTGGCCAGTTCTTGGCCATTAATTTGAATTTTAAAATATGATTAATAAATCTATAAAGCTAGTATTAGCGGTTTTGCTAATTTTTATGATTTCTTTTAGCTTAATGGCTCAATCACTGAATAACCCAGTGAAGGATGGTGCCAGAAAAGTAAATAATGAGAATCATCACCAAAAGTGGAAGCTTATTTTTTCAGATCACTTTAGTTTATCAGGGAAGTTTGACGAAAGTAAATGGTCCTTTTCTCCTAGGGGCAATCCTGCCTGGGCAAAGTTTTTAACACCCTCTGCTGATTATGTTTTTCAAAAAGGTGGAAAACTGATTCTTCGAATGGATGACCAAAGCATTAGTGACGATAAAATTCCTTACCATTCGGGAGGAATACAAAGTTCAGAAAAATTTAATTTAACTTATGGAAAGGTTGAAGTCAGGGCGAAATTTAATAAAGGCAAAGGGTCTTGGCCGGCAATTTGGATGATGCCCGAAAATCCTTTATATGGGAACTGGCCTGGTAGTGGCGAAATTGATATCATGGAGCATGTCAACCAAGAAAACGTTGTTCACCAAACCATACACAATGGATATGTAACTGATGCGCAGGGGGAAGCTCTGCAACCCATAAAGCCGCCTACAAGGAGCGGGAGTATAACACTTACAGCGTAAGCTGGACGCAAGATTCGATAGCTTTCTATGTAAATAGCGTCCATCAATATACCTATAAGCGAGATGCCGACGGTGGTTCGAAACAATGGCCATTTGACAAGCCATTTTATTTAATATTAAATCAATCTGGAGGAGCGGGCTGGCCAGGAAGTGTTGATAAAGCAGATTTACCTTTTGTAATGGAAGTGGATTGGGTTCGGGTTTACAGGGCTGCCGATTAATACCCAAGAATAAAATTAGTTATGTGCTCTATAAAATACAAGTCTTTAAGGTGGGGAAGCTATTTAACTGCGCCCACCTTAAAATAAGTTATCGAATAATTTATTTAAAAAATATAAATGCTATTCGTTTGAAAAAAGTCTGGCAAAATGATTCTCTAAATGATTTCTCATCGCATTGCGAAAGATTTCAGGTGATCCATTTTCTAAAATATCAACAAGACCTTTATGAGAAACAAATTTGTGCAGCTTGGCATTCTTTTTCAATAAGCCACTGTTATTAACATAGTCAAAAATTGGCAAAAGTAAATTCTGAAACTTTTTAAGCGTTGAATTGCCTGTAATTTCATACAGCTTGCCATGAAAAGCAATTTCGTGATCAATATTAAAAAGGAAATCGCTTGCTCCAGCAGGTTCATTGGCAACAATTACTTTTAATTCGTTAATATCCGAAGCAGTAATCTTATTATATATAAAATCTGCCATTCCAATTTCTAAGACAAGTCGAATTTCAAAAATTTCTTTAAGTGTTTCCTGATCCAGAATGTGCGGATTCATGCTTTTGCTGAGTACACCAAAAATATCTGGCGAGGTGATGACAGCGCCCTTTTTCTTCTTTGAATCTATTAACCCCATCATTCTTAGGCGAAGCAGTGCTTCTCGTACAACGGTGCGGCTTACCCCTAAGATATTGCAAAGTTCGAGTTCCGTTGGAATACTATCGCCTACTTTGAGTTTTTTTTCTTGCAATAGTTGTACAAGATTATCCTCAACGCGGTCAACAAGTGAACTTGTGTCTACTTTATTAAAATCAAGTATGGAATCCATTATTATGTATTATTAGTCGAATGGGGCTTTTTATGCTTCATTGAAGCAAATATAGTAAAAGCCACAGTTTAAGGTTTAAAAATAAATAGTTAATTATTTGCAAATAAACAAAATAATATGTTATTTCGATTTATTATGTATAACATAATCTAACCTAATAACTAAAAATGAAAGAAATTTACCAATCATTCACTAGGTATTTTATACTTAGTATGGCTGTATGCTTAACTACACTTACAGCTATTGCCCAGTCCGGTACAATATCGGGTAAAATTACTGATGCCTCTAAAGCAGGCATTCCAAGTGCAACAGTCAGCGTAAAGGGCACGAAAACTGCTGTTGCCGCCGGTAATGATGGAAGCTACAGAATCGTAGCTAAAAGTGGAGATGTTCTTGTGTTTTCTATTACGGGCTTTACATCTAAAGAAGTTACAGTGGGTATTAGTACTACCATCAATGTATCCTTAGTTGAGGATGACAAAGATTTGGATGAAGTAATGGTAGTGGGCTATAGCACCATTAAAAAATCAAAATTAACAGGTTCAGTCTCTAAATTAGATTCCAAGGTTTTGGAAACGGGTGTTCGCTCTAATCCTGCGCAAGCATTGGCTGGAACAATTCCGGGCTTGAGAGTTTCTACAGCAACAGGCAGACCAGGGTCTGCTGCCAGTATCACTTTAAGGGGTGGAACTAACTTTGATGGAAGTGGAAGTCCATTAATTCTAATGGATGGTCAGGTTAGGGGTTCTCTTAGTGACATCAATTCGGAAGAAATTGAAAGTATTGAAGTATTAAAGGACGCCTCCGCTACAGCTATTTATGGTGCTAGAGCTAACAATGGTGTTATTCTAATTACATCAAAAAGGGGTAAAGCAGGTTCTTCCTCTATTTCATTAAAATCGCAAACAGGAATAAATTATTTAAATACCCCTTATAAATTTTTAAATGCGGAAGACTATATTACTTGGACACGTTTAGGGGTGGTAGAAGCGATAAGGAATGGGACATTGGGTACAGTTGCTTCTAACACAGCATTATCTGCTGTAGGACCCAGAAGTACTGGTAACTTATACAAAGATGCTGCAAGTAATATATTAGATGGTAATTATAATAGTGCTGCTATTTGGAGTACAATGCGATTAAACTCTATTAACCAGGAATTGGTAGGTAAACCAGGTTGGAAAACCATGAAAGATGCAGTACCTACAAATGCTGCTGGAAATTATGATCCAAATGGAACTTATGCTGATTTACTCTATAAAGACTTTAACTATGGAGATTATGGTTTGAAAAAAAGTTCACTTACTCAAGACTATAATGTTAGCATGAGTGGTGGAAATGAGAAAGGTGCATATTACGCTACTTTAGGATATTATAATGAAGGAGGACTTTCTCTAGCTACATTTTATCGTCGTTTAAATTTTACCGTTAATGGCGATTATAATATTAAAGATTGGTTAAAATCAGAAAGTAGTGTGCAATTTATTAGAGCCAATTGGAGGGATCAATCGCTTACAAATGGTGAGAGTAATTATTGGGGACGTATGCTTTCCGCACCTCCAACTATGCGTGGTACAAACGAAAATGGCGATTTAATTTTAGGTCGTGATGCCAGTGACGGTAATCCAATAATTAATATTGATAAGTATAAAGTAAATAATCAAACAGACAAATTTACCTTTAGTCAAGCTTTAAAAGTGAATTTTACTAAAGATTTATTTCTTAGGGTAAAAGGTGTTTTGTTTTATGATGAAGGCTTTTATGAAAGCTTTAATAAAGATTATAGAACAGGTATTATGAGTTTAACCAATTCTGCTACAGGATGGAACAGAGATCGCGCATCGGCTGCATCTTTTGGTCGTACAACAAATCAAACTTACAATGCTGTCCTTAATTATAAAAAACAGTTTGGTAAAAATAATATAAATGCCTTAGTTGGTGCAGAATACTTTGATGCTTATGCTAAAGGACTTTCTGCAAGCGGGAAATTAGCTCCTACAGATGATTTTCAAGACCTTGGTTTAACGGTTAACGATGTCTCTGGTATCGGTGCAAGAAGTATTGATTCTTATCATCAAAGAGAACGCATTATGTCGCAATTTGCGAGTGTAAATTACGATTGGGATGGCAAATATCTAGCTTCGATCACTGCTAGAAGAGATGGTTTTTCAAGATTAATCGGAGATAATCAATATGGTATATTCCCTGCTGGTTCTGTGGGGTGGGTTGCTTCAAAAGAAAATTTTATGGAGTCTACTAAAAACTGGTTATCTTTCTTAAAAGTAAGAGCAAGTTATGGTAAAAGTGGAAATATTGGAATTGGAACTTCAAACGCTATTGGCTTATATGAATTACAAGGTGCTTATGGACCTCAAAGTGCTTACAACGGAGTTATTGGTTTCTTAAATACGCCTGCAAATCCAAAGTTAACACCAGAAATAAGTAAAACTTTAGAGGCTGGTTTTGATATGGGCTTTTTTAACAACAGGTTAACTGCTAGTGCAGCAGCTTACAATAGAATTACATCAGATAAGCTCACTTTCGTACAAACGCCAACTTCTTCAGGTGTTTCGCAGATACGTACAAATAATGGAAGCTTTAGGAATACGGGTGTAGAATTAGAAGCAAATTATAAAATTTTACAGAAAAGCGCAGTAAAATGGGAAGTTGGAGCAAACGCTTCTTGGAATAAGAATAAAGTAATTAAACTTCCTTACAACGGAAATGAAAACAATAGACAAGGGGGACAACAAATATACGATCCAGCAACAAATCGTCTGATTTGGGTAGGAGGACTTCAGGAAGGACAGGAGCCGGGTGCAATATATGGTTTTGTTCAAGATGGTATTATAAGAAATTCTGCTGACCTTGCTGCTTACAATAAAGTAGATTTAGCTGCTGGACAAGTATGGTATGGTGCTTCTGCAGGAAAAAAAGTAGCCAGTCAGGCGTTGATTGCCAGCAAAAATTTAAATCCAAATGCTGCTGCTCCAACATTTATCGCAACCCAACTAGGTGATGCGAGATGGAAGGATATTGATCAAAATGACACTATCGATACCAGAGACATGGTTAAATTGGGGAATACTTTACCTCGTTGGACGGGCGGTATTACTACCTCGGTTTCGTGGAAAGGCTTAAGTTTATTCGCACGTTTAGATTTTGCAATTGGGTTTAAACAAATGGACTTTATGCAAATGTGGGCTTTAGGAAGTTTTCAAGGGGAGTTTAACGCAACCGAAGCTGTTAAAGATACTTGGACTCCTCAAAATCCTAATGCTTCACTTCCAAGATACACATGGGCCGATCAATTAAATGCAAAGAATTTTGATAGACCAAGTGATATGTTTTGGGTAAATTCCAGTTATCTGAACTTTAGAGAAGTATCGTTAAGTTATACAATTCCACCCAACTTACTTAAAAGAGCAAGGATATCAGCCTTAACATTCACAGTTACAGGACAAAATTTGGGTTATATAACCAATAAGCAACTTAACTTACCTGAACGTACTGGTTCACAAAATAGTGCTTACACAATTCCTACTCAACTTGTTTTTGGCGCTAACTTAACCTTTTAAAAGAATTATTATGAATAAGTTAAAATATATAGCATTGGTATTTACGCTGATAATAAGTACCATGTCCTGCAAGAAAGCATTAGATCTAACACCAGAGGATTACTTTGGAGATGGAAACTTTTGGCAAAATGAAGCACAAGTAAATAATTTCATGGCTGGCATACATAACCAGTTTAGAAACAATCAATTCCAGTTCGAACGTTTAGGTGAAATGCGGGGCGGAAGTTTTAGTAATGTTGATAGACAAAACACCTCTCTGAATGAACTCCCTATTATACAACAGGACCTTTCAGAAATTTCGACTGGTGTAGGTAGTTGGGCAGGTTTTTATGGTCCGTTGTTGCAAATTAATTTGTTTATTCAGAGAGTTGAAGCAATTTCATTTCTTTCTGATGCAAGAAAAAAAGCATTTTTAGGCCAGGCTTACGGGTTAAGAGCATATTATTACTTCCACCTGTTGCGTACTTATGGAGGTGTTCCAATTCGTTTAGAACCAGAGGTTTCGAATGGTAAAACTGATCCTATTGAATTGCGTAAAGCCAGAGCTACAGAAGCTGAAGTATTAGCTACAATTAAAGCCGATATTAATAAATCTGTAAGTTTATATAGTGGTATAAGCAGTTCAGATAAAACTCTTTGGTCGCCAAATGCATCATTAATGCTAAAAGGAGAAGTTTACTTATGGTCTGCCAAAGTTTATGGTGCAACTGCAGATTTAGCCGAAGCAAAAACTGCTCTTAATGCGGTTACAGGATCAAGCTTATTGACAGGTACTGCGGCTAGTTTTGCAAATGTTTTCAAAACTAAAAATAACGCAGAAATTATTTTTGCAGTTCGATATGCAGTAGGTGAAGCTGAAATGCCTAATATTGGTGCATTTACATATTCTACCTTCAATTTTGATGGGCAGCATTATAAAGATTCATTAGCAACTGCTGGTGTAGGAAATTTTTTAATTGATCCATTAAAATTAGCATTGACAAATTCTCAACAAGTTATACAGCGTTATGCATATACTTTTGAGTTGTTTCAAACTTATCAAGTAACAGATAATAGGAGAGATGCAACTTTTTATGATTATTATAAGGTTAATACTGCTGTTACACCAAGAGTACCAACTATAAGAAATACTGCATTAGTTAAATTTATTGGCCCAGATCCCGCTACAACTACAAATAAAAAGTATTTTACAGATGATTGGCCGGTTTACCGTGAGGCAGATAGAGTATTAATGCTTGCTGAAATTGCCAATGCGGAAGGGGCAGATCCTTCTTCATATATTAAATCAATTAGAGATAGAGCTTTTTCTCCAGCTGTTGATCCAACACCATTTGTAAATGGTACTAAGGATGCAAATGAGTTAGCAATCTTTTCTGAAAGAAGTAAAGAATTTGTATTCGAAGGTAAGAGATGGTATGATTTGCGAAGGATGAAATTCGGAAGTGAGCCATTGGTATTTAAATCCGCTGGTCATAAATATGGTGTTTTAGATAAAGCAACTCAAGGATATAAAATTCTTTGGCCAATTGAACCAGGAATATGGACTAATGATCCATTGGTTAATCAAACACCAGGTTATACTACTACTAAACCAAAATAGGTTGCCTAAAACCTAGGTGCTATTACAGACTGTGAAAATTAATCTTTACAGTCTGTAATATTTGTTATCAAAAACAAAGAATAGTTATCAGATTTCTTATTTACGACATAATTCTGAATCAATTTTTTACAAAAAAAAATATTAATAAAACTTAATTCATAGAAATGAACTTCAAACCACTTGAAGGGTTAATTGCCGCTCCTTTTACCCCTTTTGATTCTAATGGTAAACTGAACCTGGAACTAATCCCTTCGTACTACAAATTATTAAAAAGCAATGAGGTCACTGGCGCATTCATTTGCGGTTCAACCGGAGAAGGTGTATCTTTAACTAAAGAAGAAAAAATGCTCGTAGCAGAAGCTTGGGCAGATGCAACAAACCAAGATGCTGATTTTAAAGTGATGACTTTGTTAGGCGGAACGTGTATTCAAGATTGTAAAGTTCTAGCTCGCCATGCACAATCTATTGGTTTATATGCTGTTTCATTTACAGCCCCGTCTTATTTCAAACCCGCTAATGCTGCGGTATTAGCAGAAATTTGTGCAGAAATTGCCGCCGAAGTTCCTCAAATGCCATTTTATTATTATCATATTCCAGTATTAACAGGGGCGAACATAGCAATGATTGACCTTTTAGCAGAGGTTAAAGGGATTGAAAACTTTGCTGGTGTAAAATATACGCATGAAGATTTTATGGATTTTCTTTCCTGCATGAATTTTGACAATGGCCGATACGATATGCTATGGGGAAGGGATGAAAATATGCTATCTGCGTTGGTTCTGGGGGCCAAAGCATCCGTTGGCAGTACTTTTAACTACCTAGCACCGGTTTATCACCAGCTTATTGCTGCATTTGAAAAAAATGACTTCAAAACTGCCGCCATGTTTCAACAAAAGTCAATCGATTTTATTCGCTTGTTGGGGAAGTATGGAGGGATAGCAACAGGAAAAGCTTACATGAAATTGATAGATATGGATTGTGGGCATTTCCGCCTTCCAGTAAGAAATATGAATTCAGAACAGTTTCCGGATTTTTCAGACGACGTACATGCGCTTGAATTTGAAGATTTTCGCTCAAAAGCTTAACCAACCGATACGCATAAGGCTCACTTATTGGGCCCAGGATAAAAAGTGTTTTAATTAATTTTAATGAGAACCATATACCTTACTTTATTGTTAACTTCAATTTTATCGCCAGTATTAATGGCTCAGAACCGCACGGTTGATCTTATCGATTGGAAAATCGTGGCATCGATTCCCCCCGCATTACACCAGGTTAAATCTATCGGATTAGCTGGAGCAATTTCAGGGATTCATAACGATGCCCTTATTGTTGCAGGAGGAACAAACTTTCCTGATAAAATGCCATGGCTTGGTGGATCTAAAAAGTCTTACGATAATGCTATTGTTTATCCAAATATCAACTCAAAAAAAACTTTAACGCCATCAGTCGTTAGCTATAAATTACCTTTTAAACTAGCCTATGCAGCAAATTGTAATACTAAAGAAGGTATTGTTGTAGCTGGCGGAGAGAATGAGTTGGGCTTGAGCAAAAAAGTACTTTTACTGAAATGGAAGCAACAAGAAGAAATTTTAGGCATAGAATATTTGCCAGATTTACCATTTGGAGTGACAAATGCATCTCTTACAGTAGTTCGGAATATTCTTTATATATCTGGTGGCGAGGTACCTTCTGGCGCCAGGGATGAGTTTCTATCCCTGGATTTAAAAGATCCTGCTCAAGGCTGGAAAACTTTGTCAAATTTACCGCTAGCCACTTCTCACGCTGTTCTGTTGGGTGATGAAAAGACTGGTCAGGTTTATCTTATTGGTGGCAGATGCAAAAAAGTTGAACAGGTTAGTGAAATATATAATGCCTTTCACGCCTACGATATTAAAAAGAATTTTTGGAAGGAAATGCCAACGCTCCCCTTTCCACTTTCTGCTGCTTCAGGTATTATTAATGGAGATGATATTTTGATTTTTAGCGGGGATGTAGGAGAAACATTTAATAAAGCAGAGAAACTAATAATTGCTATGGAGCAGGAGAGGGATGCGCAAAAAAAAGAAGTTTTAAATAAGAAAAAAATAGAGGTTCAATCCTCCCATCCTGGTTTTAGCAGAAAAGTTTTGAAATATAATTTGTTTGGTAAGACGTGGACATTGTTGAAAAATGAAATGCCTTACGGCACGGTTACGGTGAATGCGAACCTTTTTAATGATAATGTATTTATAGCGGGAGGGGAAATTAAGGCGGGGGTAAGAACCCCGAATATTTTACGTGGTAAAATGAAATTTATACAATGAAAAATTCAAACAGATACACATGGGTGGTTGTTGGTTTGCTTTGGTTTGTGGCCCTGCTTAATTATATGGACCGCCAAATGCTTTCGACCATGAAGCCCGCCATGCAGATGGATATTTCAGAGTTAAAATCAGCAACAAATTTTGGCTACCTGATGGCTATATTTCTTTGGATTTACGGATTAATGAGCCCTATATCTGGGATAATCGCGGATAAATTAAATCGAAAGTGGTTAATTGTTGGCAGTTTAATGGTTTGGTCACTTGTCACCTTTTTAATGGGTTATGCCACAACTTTTAATCAAATTTATTGGTTAAGGGCATTAATGGGTGTTAGTGAAGCGTTGTATATTCCCGCAGGTTTATCCTTGATTGCAGATTACCACAGCTCGAAAACCAGATCTTTGGCCATTGGCATCCACATGACTGGACTTTACATGGGGCAGGCCCTTGGTGGTTTTGGAGCCACAATTGCATCTAGGTTTTCCTGGCAGATCACATTTCATTCTTTTGGCTTCGTTGGTATTGCCTATGCAATTGTCCTGGTATTCTTTTTAAAGGATAAAAAAAATACTGTAAAAGAAATTACATCAGATAAAATTTTGATTACACCAAAAGTGCCGGTTTTTAAAGCGCTGGCATTGCTGTTTAGCAACATTTCTTTTTGGATCATCTTATTCTATTTTGCCATTCCAAGTCTGCCAGGTTGGGGCGTAAAAAATTGGCTACCAACTTTATTTGCCCAAAATTTAAATTTGCCAATGGAGCAAGCTGGCCCATTATCAACAATAACAATAGCATTCTCCTCATTTATTGGCGTTATCTCCGGTGGTATTTTATCTGATAAATGGGTGCAAAAAAACCTTAAAGGACGTATTTATACCAGTGCAATTGGCCTAAGCCTAACCATTCCCTCACTGTTGTTAATTGGTTTTGGGCACTCTTTATTCCATGTGGTAGGAGCGGCAGTATGTTTCGGAGTAGGCTTTGGCATGTTCGATGCGAATAATATGCCAATACTTTGTCAGTTTATTTCGCCAAAATCCAGGGCTACAGCCTATGGAATAATGAATATGACTGGTGTCTTCGCAGGTGCCTTCATAACAGATTTATTAGGGAAATCGACTGATTCGGGTAGTTTGGGTAAAGATTTTGCCATGCTATCCATCATTGTCTTCATCGCATTAATAATCCAACTATATTTTCTCCGTCCCAAATTTAATGATTTTGAAGATGCTTAAATCAACAAAAAAAAACATGAAACAAATAAAAATGAGCTTAGGCTTACTTATTGTATTTACACTATTTACATTGAGGACTTTTTCATCCGTTGGTATAACAATTACCGCATCTTCACCCGTGATACCTGTGCTGAAGGGAATGGAGTCAAACGAATTACTTTCATTACGGATTTATGTTCCTGCTGGCGAAAAGGAGATATCTTTTAAGAATATTTCTTCCATATTAAACCCGGACGGACTAAAATCGATTGAAAAGATTGATGTTTTTTTTACAGAAAATGAGCCGTTTTTTGCAACCAAGAATAAACAGGCTTCCGTCAATCCTACTTCTTCAAAGCTGAATTTGCCAATTAATTTGAAGTTAAAACCTGGCGTAAACTATCTATGGCTTAGTGCGAAACTTAAAGAAACTGCAGATATCGACTCCAAAATCGAATTCCATGTTAGCCAAGTAGAAGATGCTGACTCAAAAAAATATGAAGTAATAGAAGAAAGTGATGGATATATTAAAAGAATAGGCGTTGCTGTGCTAAGGGCAGGAGATAATGGGGTGAATACTTATCGGATACCTGGTATAGCGACAACTGATAAGGGATCGCTTATCGCAGTATATGATATTCGTTATCAAAACTCAAAAGATCTGCCTGGAAATATTGATGTTGGCTTGAGTAGAAGCACTAATGGAGGAAAAACCTGGGAGCCAATGAAAGTTATAATGGATATGGGCGAACCAAATGAAAATAATGGTATTGGAGATCCTGCCGTACTTTTCGATCCTGCTACAAAAAAAATATGGGTAATTGCATTGTGGAGTAAAGGAAATCGTTCTATCGCAGGTTCAAGACCAGGTTTATCCGAAGATGTTACCGGGCAAATGGTACTGGTCAGTAGTGATGATGATGGACTGACCTGGTCATCGCCCAAAAATATAACATCGACCACTAAAAATCCGAAATGGAACCTGTTTTTTAACGGCCCGGGCAGTGGTATTGCCATGGCAAATGGTAAGATCGTTTTTGCCGCTCAATATTGGGATGAAAATGCAATGCCGCACTCCACATTGGTGTATAGTGCCGACCATGGTAAAACCTGGAAAACAGAGGACGGTCCAAAATCGAACACTACCGAGGCGCAGCTTATAGAGACTGTACAAGGCACACTGATGCTAAATATGCGGGATAACCGAGGGCGTTACAGAAGCGTGGCAACTACAACGGATATGGGTAAAACCTGGACCGAACACCATACTTCATATAAGGCATTGCAGGATCCGGTTTGCATGGCCAGTTTCATCAAAGCAAAGGTTAGCATTAAGGGCAAACAAAAAGATGTTGTGTTTTTCGGAAATGATAATACCCAGTCTGACCGTTATAACTTAACAATTAAAGCAAGTTTGGATTTGGGCGAAAGCTGGATTAAAAAAAATGAACTTTTGATAGATGAGCGCAGGTTTTATGGTTATTCTTCATTGACTATGGTTGATGATAAAACAGTTGGTTTTTTTTACGAAGGTGCTAAAGACTTATATTTTGTTCGTATTCCGGTAAATGAGATCGTTAAATAAATTAAAATGAAAATTGTTTTCAGATTAATTATTTGCTTAAGCTTTTTGATTAGCAATAATGCGCATTCGCAAAAAATAAAAGTTGCCTGTATCGGAAACTCCGTAACAGCAGGTTATTTGTTAGCCAATCCAAAATTAGATGCTTACCCCTCAAAGTTACAACAGCTTTTGGGGGATAAATATCAGGTTGGTAATTTTGGACATAGTGGCGCAACGCTTTTAAAAAAAGGCCATAATCCTTATTATAAGAACAAGGAATTTACCGATGCATTAATTTTTCATGCTGATATCGCCATTATCGCTCTTGGTTTAAATGATACCGATCCGAGAAACTGGCCAAATTATAAGGATGAATTTAGCTCGGACTACCAGTGGCTTATTGATAGTTTAAAGCAGGGAAACCCTAAGCTTAAAATTTATATCTGCAAGCTTTCACCCATATTTAGCGGACATCCGAGGTTTAAATCCGGAACCCGAGATTGGTATTGGCAAATTCAGGATAAAATAGGGCAGGTTGCCAAAGCAAACCAGTTTGAACTGATCGATCTTCATGCCAGGCTGGGTAATCGTCCAGACCTATTTGCAGATAACCTGCATCCCGATATTACGGGTGCAGGCATTATAGCTAAAACCGTCTTTGAACATTTATCGGGCAATTTCGATGGCTTTAAATTGAATAAAATATTTTCCAATCACATGGTATTGCAACGTGATCTACCAATCCCAGTTTATGGAACGGCGAATGCAGGCGATCGGATCGAAGTACAGTTTAATAATATTAACCTTCACACTGAAACTGACTTCAACGGGAAATGGAAAGTTGAGTTTCCTGCGATGAAATTTGGCGGACCTTATCAAATTAAAGTAACCAGTAATCAAAATACAGTTTTATTAAACGATGTGCTGATCGGAGATATATGGCTCTGCTCCGGGCAGTCAAACATGGCTTTTCCTTTAAAATCCTCAGCCACTGGCAAAGCGACTTTAAAAACTTTAGATAAAAAACTTCCAATTAGACTTTTAAAATATAATTCTCTGGCTGAAACCGATAATATATCGTGGGGTAAACCAATATTGGATAGTATAAATGCACTGAATTATTTTTCAGGGACTTGGGCTGAACTGGATCAGTCATCCCTAGCCGATTTTTCGGCCGTTGCTTATTATTTTGGAGAAAAACTAGCTATGGAAGAAAATATCCCGGTGGGTTTAATTCAAATGGCTGTCGGTGGGTCTACACTTGAATCCTGGATGGATAGAGGAACAATTGAGCACGATGATTTACTTGTTGATATATTAGGTAACTGGCGGAAATCTGATTTTATTCAGGATTGGGCCAGGGGCAGGGCAGATCTAAATCTAAAAAATGCGACCAACTCAAAACAAAGGCATCCTTACGAACCGGCTTATAATTACGAAGCAGGCATTGCAAATTTAACGGATTTCCCCATTAAAGGGATAATCTGGTATCAGGGCGAGAGCAATGCACATAATGTAGAACTTTTTAACCATGAGTTCCCAATTTTGGTTAAAAGCTGGCGTGACAAATGGAATGCTGATTTTCCATTTTATTATGTTCAGCTTTCTGCCATCGATCGGCCCTCTTGGCCTTATTTTAGAGATGCGCAGCGAAAAATGCAATCCGTTATTCCCAATATTGCAATGGCGGTGAGTTCTGATTTAGGCGATTCCCTGAATGTTCATCCTACTCATAAAAAGGAAGTTGGCGAGCGATTGGCTTTGCTGGCCTTAAAGAATACCTATCATCATAATATTATAGCCTCTGGCCCGGTAGCGCTAAAGGCCATCAAAAAGGAAAACACCATTATCATCACTTTTAATGATGCTAAAGGATTAAAACCTAGTGGTGGTTTGGTTTTACAAGGCTTCGAGATTGAGGATGAAAAAGGGAATCACCTTACCGTAAAAGCGAGTGTTTTAAAAAATACAGTTCATTTAGCGGTTCCTGCTGGTGTGACAATAGCAAGGGTTTTATACGCCTGGCAACCATTTACTAGAGCGAATTTAGTTAATGAGGCTGGTCTTCCAGCTTCAACATTTTCCATTACTATAAATTAAATTATTATGAGTTACACAAGCGAAGAACTGAAAGGTCTTTCTTTATTTTATAAAAATCAATTATTAAATAATACGATAACATTTTGGTTTCCCAGGTCGATTGATGAAGAATATGGTGGTTATCTTTTTATGAGGGATGCTGATGGAAGCTTAATCGATGATGATAAGGCTGTTTGGATCCAAGGCCGGGGCGCATGGTTGCTTTCTACACTTTGCAATACGGTTGAACATAGAAAAGAATGGCTCGATTGGGCAAAGTCTGGTATCGATTTCTTAAACAAGTATGGTTTTGATGCCGATGGGCAGATGTTTTTCCACGTTACCCGCAGTGGGCAACCGATTCGTAAAAGGCGATACTATTTTTCGGAAACCTTTGCTGTCATTGCCAATGCCGCCTATGCCAAAGCCAGTGGCGATGAGCAAGCGGCCGAGAAGACGAGGTATTTATTTGGAAAGTGTATTGAGTATTCAACCACTCCTGGCTTGTTGCCGGCAAAATTTACCAAAACCCGGCCTACAAAAGGAATAGGTGTGCCGATGATTATGATGAATACCGCCCAGCAATTAAGAGAGACCATTGGCGATCCGCGTTGTGATGAGTGGATCTCTATTTGGATAGAAGAAATAAAAAATGACTTCGTCAAGGATGATATAAAATGTGTGATGGAACAGGTGGCGCCCGATGGGTCGATAGTTGATCATATTGATGGAAGGACATTAAACCCGGGGCATGCAATCGAAGGCGCCTGGTTCATTCTACATGAAGCTAAATACCGTAATAATGATCCCGAGCTAATCGCGCTTGGTTGCAAAATGCTGGATTATATGTGGGAACGTGGCTGGGATAAGCAGCATGGTGGAATTCTATATTTTAAGGATGTATATGACAAGCCTGTACAGGAATACTGGCAGGATATGAAATTCTGGTGGCCGCACAATGAAACGATAATTGCAACCTTACTTGCCTACACCTTAACTGGTGATGAAAAGTATGCTCGCTGGCATAAACTCGTTCATAATTATTCCTATGAAAAATTCCACGATAAAGAAAATGGAGAGTGGTTTGGGTATTTACACAGGGACGGTTCACTAGCACAAACGGCTAAAGGAAACATGTTCAAAGGGCCTTTTCATCTTCCCCGCCAGGAATGGTATTGTGCGCAATTACTGCAAGGTCTGGGTTATTAACCAATAACGATAATGAAATGTTAAAATATTCACTAGCACTGTTGTTACTTGTTTTTTCAGTTACCGGATTTGCACAGGTTGTTCTGCCTTCTTATCCGCAGGTTACTTTTCCGACCTATTACTGGCAAAAAAGCACTCAATTTCAAATGCTTCCAATAACGCAAAAAAGCATACTTTTTATTGGTGATAGCTTAACAGATGGAGCGGAGTGGGCAACACTTTTTAATGGCACCAATACATTAAATTTTGGCATTAGTGGCGAGACGAGTGCGGGTGTGATTAACCGTTTACCAGAGATAGTGAGACATCGGCCAGCAAAAATTTTCCTGATGATTGGCATAAATGACCTAGCAAGAAACATATCAGTGGAAGGCTTATTGTCAAACATCAAATTGATTGTTAGATATATAAAGCAAAACTCAAATGCTACTAAGATTTTTGTGCAAACTTTGTTACCTGTAAATAATGATTTTAAGACTTTTAGCGGGCATACAAATAAAGGGGATTCTATACTTAAATTAAATACTGAGCTCTCCAAGGAAGCCGAAAAATCCGCCTTTGTATTCGTTGATCTCCACTCTTATTTTTCTGATAAGAGCGGAAAGTTAAAAAGAGAGTTTACAAATGATGGTTTACATCTCAAAGGGACTGGATATGCCTTATGGAAACATCTAATCCATCCTTATGTTTATGAGCTGGAATCAGAGCCGGAATTGATCCCCATGCCAAAGAGGATTGTTAAGTCTACAGGTCTGTTCCCACTTTTTCAGGTTAAGACCATATATTATAATGCCGATTCACTTCTGAATGAGGCAGAGTCACTTAGGCAGCAATTGAGCATTGCTGGAATCGCGGTCAAACTTATTAAAGGCAAGCGAGATCATAGAGTTCCCTCGATAAGTCTTGAAATCGTAAAGACTAAGCCAGAAATCAATGACTTGGAAGCCTACAGCCTCCGCGTTTCTTCTCAGGAAATCATCATCAGTTCAGATGGAAAAGCTGGCGTTTATTACGGCATACAAACTTTAGCTCAGCTGGCACGTGATGGTTATTATGTGGGAGCAATTGATATTCAGGATAGTCCAGCATTTAAATGGAGGGGATACATGGTGGACGTTGGTCGTAATTATCAGTCCGTTGCTTTGCTAAAACAACAGATTGATAAAATGGCGTTTTATAAATTAAACGTATTTCACTTGCATTTGACAGAAGATATTGCGTGGCGCCTTGAAATCAAACGCTATCCGGAATTAACCCAGCCAGAGTTTATGGAAAGAAACAAAGGTATGTATTATACGGTGAGTGAAATAAAAGACCTGATAAACTATTGCAAAATGCGCCATATACTTGTGGTTCCTGAGATTGATGTGCCAGGACATAGCGCAGCTTTTAGAAAAGCGATGAAAACCGATATGCAAAGCGATTCAGGACTGGTGATTGTTAAAAATATTTTAAGGGAGATTAGTGATACATATGATTTTCCGTATATCCATATTGGCGCTGACGAAGTTAAAATTACTAATAAGAACTTTCTTCCTGCTATTTCTGCCTTCCTTAAATCCTCAAACAAGAAAGTTATCGGATGGGAACCCGGAGGGAATTTTGACGAATCGACGATCCGGCAACTCTGGATGGACGATGCGGCGGTGACGGCTAATAAAGTTAAAATCCAATATATTGATTCTCGTCATCTGTATTTAAATCACATGGATCCGATGGAAAGCGTAGTTACTATTTTTAACAGGCAGCTATGCGGGGTAAATCAGAGTGATCAGCAGGCGCTGGGCGCAACGCTCTGCCTTTGGCCAGATAGAGCAGTGGAGAAGCAAGAAGATTTAATCAATATGAATGGGGTTTATCCAGCCATGCTAGCCTTCGCAGAACGAAGCTGGGTGGGAAACGGATATAAAGACTGGGTTGCAAACATTGATTTGAATGGAAAGCAGGCACTCGATGATTTCAAAGCGTTCGAAAAACGTTTGATGGATCATAAAAAGGTTTTTTTTACCGAACTCCCTTTTCCTTATTTAAAACAAAGCGAATTAAAATGGCAGCTTTACGGGCCTTATGAAAATAATGCAAACCTTAGGGAGAAATTTGACCCCGAGCTGGAAAATTCTGATCTAGGTAGCCAAGTTTCACAAACAGTATTAGGAGGTACAATCATTCTCCGCCATTGGTGGGCACCTAAAATAAAAGGTGTTTTAAAAGACCCAAAGGAGAATACAACCTGGTATGCTACCCGAAAAGTGTGGTCGGAGCAGGATACTGTCAAAAAATTCTGGATTGGCTTCAATAACTTCTCCAGATCGCAGGCTGTAGATACACCTCCAGCAGGACAATGGGATAACCACCAATCTCAAATCTGGGTTAATGGTGAGCTTATTCCACCGCCCAATTGGCTACACGCAGGACAAAAGGGGAACCTTGAAATTCCACTTATGGACGAAGGCTATGAATATCGAATACCAGCATTGGTGAGATTTAACAGAGGCTGGAATACAATTTTAGTTAAAGTTCCCATAGGGAACTTCGCAGGTAAAAACTGGAATAATCCAGAAAAGTGGATGTTCACTTGCGTGGAACTGGAGTAAATTTGAGGAATCAAATTTCAAACACATTAGTAGATAGGCTTGTCCTTACTACAGTTATAACATGAAATACTGGGTTGATTAGTCAGTTTGTTTAGGGATTTGAAGTTTAGGAATTATAAAAGATTCGTTGAATTCAAGTTTGGTTAGATCTCTGCAGGCCTGGATAGGCCTGCAGATTTTTTGAAAAGTTATAGGCGATCATTTTATTAAAAAATTTATCACAAGATCAAGATTATCAGTTTGCCGTAATAGGTTATTAGGTTAGAATAGGAGACATTAGATATAGTGAATTGCCCTTCATTGTCTTTTGTAATTATTAAATGCTTAAGGAGATAGTAATAGAGAACGTCTTACTAGTGCTGAAATTAGATAAACAAGAAAAGATTCAGCCCATCTCAGTGGACGTAATTTTATTGTAAATAGTTGTTTCCTTTATATAATTGATTTGTCAGAATGGGCACAAATATATTTTTTAACATCTGAGTAATGGCGTTCGAATGCATATATTACTCTATTTTGCAATTTATTCATTAACCGATTATTCATTTCTGGATGATGAAACCTAAAGTTTTTACGAAAAGTCTTACAGGAAATTTCCGAACTTTAAAAAAGGTAAGCAAATTAAACTCCCCTTTTTTTGTGAATAATCTTGCTTTTTACTAATTTTAAGATAGAAATCAAGGGTTAAAAGTCTCACAAAAGTCTGCCAAATACCCCTAAAAATAGCGAAATGAGAAAAGTAAAACCACTCTCAGAGTATCAAAAAGTCATCTACGGAGAAATATTAGTCGAATTTTTTAATTCGATATTCTCCACTAGAGCTACCATGTGGGATTAACGCATTCCACCCGAAATTTTTCATATTTATTTTTAATTATCAATTGACCAATGTTTTGGGAATAGGGTACAATTTGGTTTATCCATTTAATCGTCAGAAATATTGAGTATCCATTTTTTTAGTATAACCTTCCTTGCCTTCCTTTTAGATCTAATTTTCTTCTTTTTGTCAACTACCTTTGGGGTTAACTTTTTACCTTCTTTTCGCAACTTCATCAATCTACCGAGTTCGTCATACTTTGTCATCTTAGTGTCTAGTTCTGCCATTCGCTTCAAATCAGTTATAAATTTGTTGCTAATCCGAACCGCGGCCGACCCCGAGTTTTTAAAAGGTCTTAAATTAATATTTAAGACCTTTTTTTTGCTCATAATTCTTTGTTTTTCAGATAGATGTGTTGATAATTTTTTCATTATTTTCCACTTTGATCGATCGAAAATCAATAGCATCAATATCATTATCCAGGAGTAAATCTCGTGCCCTTTCGATTTTTTTATTGATGTCCTTTATTTGGTTGATATAAGATTTGCTGTCGTCTAAGATTGAATCGACTTGATTTTGATAAGCATCAGCAATTGTTTCAACAAAAATTTCTTCAAAACCCGCCCTGGGTAAGTAGCCCATAAGTTCTACACAAAATGCTTCATTGACCTGTTCGGAATGAAAGCGTATTCCACATGATGAGTTATTAAAAATGGCCGTAGCAAAAAAAAGCACGCCACATACTAAATAATTAATATATGGCGTGCCAAGTCATTTACTGAATTTATTGATTCTATTGTTTCTGAAAGGTTACCGTAACAGCCTTCATATCCAGGGTAACAAGATATGTGCCTGCATCGTTTGCATTTAATTTCCATTTTACATCGGGATTTCCCCCGAGTGCAATCTGTGCTTTGTTATTGGAGATAGCTTGGCTGGCCGTCGCGGCAGCAAAAAAATCAGAGGAAAAGCTTTTTTGTGTTGCAAACTTAATTTCGCCAGCAGTCAAAGGGCCTGTCCAGGTAAATTGCGTATTGTTTGACGGATTAACGGTCATTTTAATAGCAGCATCGATATTCCAGGCTGCAGGGCTTGCATCACCAATAACATATGCGTTGGTATAAATTAACGGTAAAGGATCGGATGCTTTCAGTTCTTTTTTACAAGAAATAAAGAAAATACTCATCCCGATTAGAAACAAGCTGCACATGAAGTGTAGTTTGCTCAAATTGTATTTTTTGTCTGATGCTTTCATTTTTCTGTTGTTATTAGTAGCCAGGATTTTGTTTCAACTGAGGATTTATATTCAATACATTTTCACCTATTGGGAAAATCTCGGTATGGTTATCTGCATCGGGTTGTTTATCCCACCAAGTGCCTTTGTTAAAAACCCCCCAGCGGATCATATCTGTTCTTCTTCTTCCTTCGGTTAAAAACTCGCGTCCCCATTCATCAAGTATTTCTTGATCGGTTAAACTGCTCCCGTCTGTTTTATATAAACTTGCGGAAGCTGCGGGGTAATACCTCGAGCGGACACGGTTTAGCAGGGTGCTTGCACCTGCCTTATCCCCAGTTCTGTATTTACATTCGGCAAGTGCATAATAAATTTCGGCAAGGCGAATCTCTGCATAGCTCGAAGCTATCTTGTTTGCATCATCTGAAGGGTACCAGGGATATTTAACCGATGGTATACCCGAATTCTGATCGGCATGGTTCATATTTGATTCCTTGTCGGAAGGTGCTACGCCTGGTGGCGTATTCAAAAAGTAGCCAACAGCATCCCTTATGTACAAAGTGTAACCTTTGGTTCCCTCTACATTAACAGTATTTCCACTTGCATTTTTGTAGGGTAAATAACCAAAGAGAAACATTCCTTCCCGTTTACTGCCACCAAGGTTTTTATATTTTTTCAACCTCACATCATCTGCGTATTTTTGGAATTTAACAAAGGGTTTACCGAGTGTTGTGCTCAGTTCTACATCATTAATATCTCTACCTGGCTGAAGCGAAAATTTTGGGTTCATGTTGCCATAGTCGGTAAAACCAAAATATTGTGGGGTATTAACAGGATAACTCCAGAAATACATTCCACTGGTATATTGCCAGTGGGTGAAGCCAAAAGAAGAAGGGAATGCAAATATATTCTCAGATGAAGTACCATTATTATAATCAAAAGGCGCATCCCAGCGGCTTTCGAGGTTATAGCTGCCGTATTTACCATCAATAATATCCTGACAAACTACCGCACACTGCGCAAATTTATCTTGTCCTGTGTAAACTTTGGCGTTTAAATAAAGCCTGGATAAAAGAGACATTGCTGCACCTTTGGTCCATCGGCCCAGTCCGTTTACACCCAATGTTGTATTAGTCGGTAGATTCGGTACGGATTGCAAAAGCTCATTTTCGATAAAGTTGAAGGTTTCTTGTGGAGTAGATTGTTCTTTCCCCTTATTTTCTCCTTTAACTTTTGTTATAATCTCGATATTTCTATAGGTATCGAGTAATCTAATGTAAAACCAAGCTCTTAATGTTCTGAGTTCAGCAAGAAAATCAGCCTGTTCGGCAGCGGTCATATTAAATTTAACAGGATCAATCGCCTCTATATCTTCAAGCGAGTTAGTTGCCAAGGCAATCCCTTGATACAGGTCATTCCACATACTGCTGGTATAGCCGTCTGTTTTCGTCCAGGTATGATTATGCATACGTTGAAAAATACCCCCATCAAACCAGTCGCCCTGGCGGTTTGGCGTCATCAGTTCATCTGAAGAATTTTCTTGAGCTGCATAGGTACTTTGAATGGTATAATAACCATGCTCAAAAGGCCTTAGAAAATCTCTTACTACATCGTCCTTGGTTTGAAGAAAATTCTTCGAGGTTATGATATCGTATGGTTTTTCATCGAGTTTTGTGCAACTTCCTAGCGATAGGCCTCCAACTAGGCTGACCACTAGTATATGTTTGTATTTTTGAATAAATTTCATGTTGATGATTAATTAAATTAGAAACTAACTTGTAATCCACCCAGTAACTGCATTGTTGACGGGAAATAATTTAAAGATGTGCTTGCTCCAGGATACAGTCCATTAACGGAAGTTGCTTCCGGATCACCACCAGTATAGTTAGTAAATGTGTACAGGTTTCTTCCAGTCAAAAAGGCCCTTACGGATTTAACATACTTTGTTTTTGGGCTGAAGGTATAACCAAGACTGATGTTGTCGATTTTTATGTAATCTCCTTTTTCCAGAAAGTAATCGGAAGCTGATGCAAGTGTATTGCTGCTGGTCAGTTTTGAATATTTTCCGCCATCATAAGCCGAGGTTAATACATTGGTGCCAGTTGTAGTTGCGGGTGTTCCGATATAAAAAGCATTAGTATTGAAGATACTATAGCCAAAAGCACCCCTTAGAAACACAGAAGCATCGAAGTTTTTATAGCGGAAAGTATTCCCCAGGCTTAACGTAAACTTTGGTAGACCATTCCCGACGTATTGTTTGTCTTCATTTTTAGAGGTGTTGGCTGCAATAATTTCACCTGCCTTATTGTAAACCAATAAACGTCCAAATGAATCGTAACCCGCAGATTTTAGCATGTAAAAACTGCCGATTCTCCGACCTTCCTCTAAACGCTGAATAGTGCCTGGGCTGCCTGGCGCAGGCAAACCTACCGCGTCGACAAATGTTTGTCCTTTGTAGGTGTCATTGGAAAAGGAAACAAATTTATTTTCCAGTGTCGCGCCTGCAAGAGAGATTTCGTAGCTGAAATTGTCAGTCTTTATCGGAGTGCCGGAAATCTGAACTTCTATTCCTGAATTCTGCATAGAACCCACGTTAGCATAAATTGTTCCCTGAACATTCGGTGGAATTGGAACATTATAATTGCCTAGCAAATCCTTATTTTTTCTGATATAGTAATTGATGCTACCGCTTAAGCGGTGTCCAAATAAAGAGAAGTCGATACCTGCATTATAGTTTGCTGCAGTTTCCCATCTGAGATCATAGTTGGTATTCTGACTTGGACCATAAACCTGATAATAAGTTCCGTTGTACAGGTAATAACCATAACCCGTGTAGGTATCCAAAGATAAATAGTTGCCGAAATCCTGATTACCTGTCAGACCATAATCTGCTCTAACCTTTAAATTATCAATCCATTTAACGGATTTAATTATCGGTCGCTGGCTTAAGTCCCATGCGGCGGAAATGGCTGGAAAATTCCCCCACTTATTGTCTTGCCCGAACTTCGATGAACCCTCGCGGCGTAAGCTGGCAGACACAAAAACCTCATCAGCGAAGCTATAATTCAGCCTTCCAAACAAGGCGATTAATCTGGAGTCGTTCTGGAAACTGCCAACGTTATTTTGTCCGGCAACCAGATTATATAAACCCGCACCTAGGTTATTGTATGTAAAGACATCTGTAGGGAATTGAGAATTCGAACCAGACAGCCCCTGATTGTTGAAATAGGCGTAAGAATAGCCGCCCAATAATTTAAAGGAATGTTTGTTGATGTCGAGCGAATAATTTGTGGTCCATTCTAAGTTTTTAGTGTCGTTATTGGTATAATTTCTTGATGCCGAATTGCGGCCGCCATTTGAAGCAACGGCATTTGTGTTAGTAGATGGACGAAAATAAAAGCTTAGAAAACTGGTATTCGATTGACTTACCATAAGTTGTGTACTCCAGTCCTTGATTATATTAAGTTTGAAGGAGCCATTCCAGTCCAGATATTTTCCTTCCGTTCCGCTTAATACGGTGCGCACTTCCTCAACAGGATTGTAAGGATCTGTAATTCCATTGGTGGTATAGTAATACAGGTTTCCATTAGTCGGGCTAATTAATGGTTGGGTAGGATTTAATGTTAACGCCTGTTTAAACCCGGCGTAATCAGCATTGTTGCTTTTTAAGTATCGCGGTGCAATATTTAAGGCAAGAGTATATAGATTGCTTTCGGGTGTATGGGTAACATTTATCCTTGCACCATATTCATTTTTTGATGAGCGAATGTCAATACCTTCTGCACCTCTGTAGTCCCCGGAAATATAGTAATTGGTTCTGGCATTTCCACCTGAAGCAGATAGGTTATGACGCTGAGAAAATGCATATTTTCGTGTGATTTCATCTTGCCAATTTGTTCTGGCACCATAATCAAATCCTCTTTTATTAGCGATAAAAGCATCTGCAGATAGTACTTCAATATTATTTGTGGGTAGATCAAATGAAAAATAATTGTTGTAATTCATCTGGGTTTGTGAAGTACCTCTTTTGGTAGTGATTAGAATAACACCATTACTTCCTCGGGTACCGTATATTGCAGATGCAGCTCCGCCTTTTAGGATGTCTATAGAAGCGATATCATTCTGGTTAATGTTGTCAATATTTCCTCCGGGATTCCATCAACAATATATAGCGGTCCTAGCCCAGCATTTCGCGAGGATACGCCACGAAGCTGAATGCTGGGAGAAGAGTTCGGGTCGCCAGTAGCAGTATTGACAACACTTAAACCTGCTACCTTTCCCTGTAGGGACATTAAAGCGCCATTTCCGCCAACGGAGAGTAAATCTTTAGCGCCTAAATGGGTTATTGCACTGCTCACTTCCTTTTCACGAAGTGTACCATAACCTACTACAATAACATCGTTCAGGGAACGGATGTCATCAGCTAAAGTGATGTTGATCTGTTTTTTATCGCCTGCTTTTACTTCCTGATTATTAAAGCCTACATAGCTAAAAACAAGAACGGCGGAAGTGCTGCTAACTTCAATCTTATATAATCCATTTTCATCCGTGACGGTACGGTTTGAGGTTTCTTTTTCACTTACAACAACTCCAGGGATTGGCAGCCCTTTTGAATCAGTGACTTTACCTGAAATTGGAACGGGAATTGTTAATTCTTTTGCAATGTTTTCTTTGTTGTAAAAACCCGCGAATGTGGGTTGGCCAGAGATGATCAGCACTGCAAGGAGCCATCTCGACCTTCGAATCGCTTTAGCAATCCCGATAGGTAGCTTTTTTTTCATATACATTTGGTTAGGTTAAACTTTGGTTTAGATTGCAAATCGCAAAACATATTCTTTTTTGATTGCGACCTTGATCTGAAGCCTGGTTTGGGTTTCGAATATTTAAATTTTCTTGTTTAGTTGGTTTTGGTCAATTCAATAACCTCATTACCTATTGAATTGCTGATACAATGTAGAGAGAACTGCATCATTCCTATTTACCATATTGTTTCAATTTATCATCAAATAGTATCATAATTCAGGTGTAGGAAACAAGAATTGCAGCGAGTGAAAAATTAATACAAGGGATTCGAAGGGGCAGTGTTTAAACCTATGATATTAAGTTAATTAGCTGTAATGGGCCTTGCGTGAATTGAAAACACCATAAATTGAAATGGTTATTTTTTTATTCCTTTAGATTGGATGTATTCTGTAGGAGACATGCCGAACTGTTTAGAAAAGTTTCGGCCAAAATGATTTTGCGAACTGTATCCAACCTGCTCAGAGATTTCATAGATCCTCAGGACTCCCTCGCTAAGCAGTTCAGCGGCCTTTTTAAGCCTGGCAATATTTATCAGTTCGTTAGGGCTCAGGTTTGAAATGGATTTTATCTTTCTGTATAAAGTAGGTCTACTCATATTCATGTGGTCGGCAAGATGTTCTACATCCAGCTCCGGATTATCCAGTTGGGTATTGATTAGGTTTTGAAGTTTCTCCAGAAAGAGCTCATCGGATTTAGAATAAGCCATTGTTTTAATATGTATCAATGGAGAGCTTGCAAAATATGCTTTAATTTTACTCCTGTTTTTAATTAACGAAGAAACCTGCGCGTTCAGAAAATCAATGGAAAATGGTTTTTCTATGTAGGCATCTGCTCCAATTTCTAGTCCTGCGATCTTCGATTGTAAACTATTTTTCGCTGTAAGCATTATAAATGGAATATGGCTGTATTCCATGCTTGATTTCATTTTTTCACACAGTTGATATCCATCCATTTCAGGCATCATTACATCGCTTATTACCAGCTGAATAATTTCATGACTAAGTATTTCAAGTGCCTCAGAGCCATTTTTGGCGGTTAGGACTTTGTAGTGTTCACTTAAATCATCCGCAATAAAATCCAGGATCTCTGTTTCATCGTCTACAATAAGAATCACGAATTTTTCTTCTTGTAATTCGTAGTCATTCATTACTGTTTTTTCCATACTCCTTTTAGGTTAAATTCGATAAGCTGGTGAATAGGCAATTGCAATACGAAAATGTTATGCTCTTTTTCATCAACTGATGCGAACAAATTTCCACCGTGTAATTCGGCCAGTGATTTTGAGAGGGATAGGCCGATCCCTGTGCCTTGCTTAAGCTGGTTTTCAGTAGCCCTGAAAAATGGCTCGAATATCTTTTCCCGTAACTCTGGATGAATTGGAGGTCCTTCATTCGTTACGGTAACAGAGAAGATTTCTAAATTTTGATCTAGAACCTCCAACTTTATTTCGATTGATTTTTCGCTATATTTCAATGCATTATCGATCAGATTGCTTATGATTTTGTAGAAGGCTTCTGTATCCACATAAGCGAAGATTTTTTCATCTGGTAATAATAACTTATAACTGAAATTTTTTTCTTCGGCAATCGGGATAAACACATCAAAAATATCAGACAGAATATTTGAAATATTTGTATTTACAAAGTTTAAGGAGAAGCCATTTACTTCGGTTTTACGGAAATCGAGTAATTGATTGGTGAGATTAAATAGCCTGTCCGTGTTTCTTTCCATGGTTCTAAGATTTTTCTCAATTAATGGAACAGCAGAAGCGTGCTTAAGTATCTTTTCCATTGGCGCTTTGATCAGGGTAAGTGGTGTTCTTATTTCATGGGCAATATTTGTAAAGAATTCAATTTTAGCCTGATATATTTCCTTTTCCTTCCTTTCTTCGAATCGATCCATCCGTCGTTTGTTGCGATTTTCCATACGTTTATGGTAAGTTCTAAAGAGATAAAATATGAACAGAGCAGTTGCAACGGTGTAAAGAAAATACGCTAAATTACTTTGATATATAGGTGGTAATACTTCTATAAAAATTTTTTGATTGTGCGTTGTCCAGTTATTACTTCCATTGAGTAGTGCTTTTACTTCAAAGACATAATTGCCAGCAGCAAGCTTTGTAAAATAAACCTTCCTGTTTGTTTTAAGGTAATTCCAGTTATCGCTGAGACCTTTCATACGATAGGCATATTGAGTCATATCTGGTGAAGTATAACTGATTGCAGCAAAATCTATACTGAATGATGATTGTGAGTCATGCAGGGAAATTCTGTTGGTGTAAAGAATAGATTGCTTTAAGAATAGATTGTCTTCGTTCTTTTCATGCTGATTATCAATCTGAAACCCTGTAATTTGTACAGGCGATTTGAAATTGAAGTTTTTAAGATCTCGAGGTTGAAAGCTGATCAGGCCACGCACACTTCCAAAAAATAGCCGTCCATCCTTATCTTTGAAACCAGAGTTGTAATTGAATTGGTCGGTTAGCAAACCATTCGACTTTGAATAAACTTTAAAAGAGCGATCCGCAGGATTGAAATGTATTAGACCTCGTGTGCTTGCAATCCACAACTTTCTATCTTCATCTTCCATGATTTTGAATAAAAAATTACTTGGAAGCCCATTTTTAACTGTAATGTGGTCAAAATTTTCTTTTACAGGGTTAAACAAATTTAGGCCGCCACCATCGGTACTTATCCAGATGTTATGACCTCGGTCTTCAAAAATTCCATTAACGGTGTTATTACTAAGACTCTTTTCATTTTTAGTATTGTTTTTATATTGAGTAAAACCAGGTTTACCTAGGTGAAAACGAATTATGCCACTATCAAATGTTCCAGCCCAGATATCTCCCTTGCTGTCTTCTGTAAGGATTTCATAAAATACCAGGGGCAGCCCTTCAATCAGCTGAAAATTGTCTTTTTGCTTATTGTATCGATAAAGGCCTGTAATTGTGGCGAGCAATATTTCTCCACTTTTTGTTTTACAGAAAGTCAATACAAAACCACTTTTCAAACCACTTGATTTTCCGGATTTGTAGTGTTTAATTACTTTTTTAGTTCGAATATTAATAATGTCAAGGCCATGCTCGAAGGTGCCGACCCAGAGCTTATCATTATCTACAAGTAACCCATGGATGTTAGAATAAGAAATGCTTGTGGGTTTTCCATCAGGAAGAAAATTTGTGAACAGGCCTGTTTTTGTATCGAGCATATTTAATCCCGCATCTTCCGTACCAATCCATAAATTGCCGTAGGCATCTTTACTGATCTCACGTACATCGCTTCCGCTTATCGAATTAACTTCTTTCTGAGGAAAGTATTTAGTGAAAAGTGAATACTGGCTAGAGTAATAATTGATACCGCCAAAATAGGTTCCAACCCACATACCCATTTCCCTGTCTTGTAAAACACAATATATCGCATCATCAGATAGCGAATATGGATTTCCATATTGTTTTTTAAGTCTGGTTATTTTTTCGTTAGCATAAACGTAAATTCCAGATTCCGAGGCAATCCAGAATTCGTTTTTAGCTGACTGAACAATATCTCTTACATAAATAGATGTTTTATTTGTGTTAAACACCAAAATCTCTTTTACTTGAGCCGTTTTACGGTCGAAAAGCTTAATGCCTTGATTGGCCGTGCCAATCAAAATTTTATTACTCCCAGCATCACGCACCTTTGTAACCCAGCTATTTTCATCAGGATTTGCCTCACTCATTACATAATACGAGTAAAAGGTGTTTTTATTTACATCGTACCGCTCTATAGTGCCTTGCATTGTTGTAATCCAAATGCTGCCATCCTTCATCATAGAAACAGAAGTTGCTTCGAAGTTTGCTTTCTTTTTGAAATTGAAAAGGCTTTTATTCTTTATATTATATCGTAATGTTCTTCCCAGGGCGATGATCCATAAATTTCCGTTTTTATCGCTGGCTAAGTCATTTATCCGAAGATTTTCAGTGCCTTTTACGAGCAGAAATTTTTCGCTCTGCGGTAGGTACAGATATACGCCAGCGTTCGTACCAATCCATAATCGATTCGCCGAATCATTGTGAAGCGCATATATTAAATCGTTCCCTAAACTGCCTAACTGGCTCGCGTCCCTACGATAGGTTTTAAACTGATAGCCGTCAAACCTGTTTAGTCCATCTTTAGTACCAAACCACATAAATCCATTGCCATCTTGGGCACTACACAAAACAGTATTGTGTGATAAACCGTTTTCAACCTGGTAATGACGAAAGTAGTAAGGTTGGGCGGAAGAAACCCTGGTAGTAAAAAGTAAAATGGTTAGAATTATCAGTCTCAAAATCATATATTCTATATCAAATATATTAATATCAAACTGCTATCGGTAGTAATTGTAAAACTGATACAAAATGTGGAAAACCTGAGAGGATTTGCATGCGTTCGAATAACCTCATTAAGTATTCCTTGAATTAGTTTTTGATTTTTAAACTAACATACTGGTAAAAAGACACAAAATGAAGAAATATTGATACGATTTGGTCTCGCCTAAAGTATTAAATCCGTCATATTTGAAATATACATCCAGTTTAGCTAGTTAGAAACTGGTATGCACTAACCAAAAAAAATTAAAAAAGATAAATGTCTGTTGATTAAGTCAATTAACAAACAGAAAACACAAATTGTTATGAGTAAATTTTTATTAAGCATTATGCTTACTTTTGTTGCTTTCGGAATTCGGGCACAAACCTTTACAAATCCATTACTACCAGCTGGTGCCGATCCTTATAGCTACTACAAAGATGGGTTTTACTATTATACCCACACAACTGGCAATCGTATTGATTTATGGAAAAGTAATAGCCTTGCAGATTTAAAGGATGCTCCTAAAAAAACCATATGGAATGCACCTCGAAGCGGACCATATTCTAAAAGTATCTGGGCACCCGAGGTAATGTTTATTCAGGGTAAGTGGTATGCATATTTTGCTGCTGATGATGGTAAAAATGAAAATCACAGAATGTACGTCCTGGAAAATTCCTCAGCAGACCCGATGATGGGGGATTGGGTATTCAAAGGACAGGTTTCAGATAAGACAAATAAATGGGCTATTGATGGTGATATTATTTCCATCAAAAATAAATTATATATGGTTTGGTCTGGCTGGGAAGGAGATATGAACGGTAAACAGGAAATTTATATTGCCACGATGAAAAACCCATGGACAGTAGATTCGGACCGCGTTAAAATTTCGACGCCTACATTCGACTGGGAAAAACATGGTGATTTGAATGATCCTAATAATCCGCCACATGTTAGTGTTAATGAGGGGCCACAATTTTTGGTTCACGGTGATAAGATTTTTATTATATTTTCTGCTAGTGGTTGCTGGACGGATTATTATGCACTTGGAATGCTGTCAGGTCACATCAACGATGATTTTATGAAGCCTGAAACCTGGAAGAAACATGAACAACCAATATTTCTAAAATCAGAAGAAAATGGAGTTTATGCACCAGGTCACAATTCGTTTTTCAAATCTCCAGACGGCAAGGAAGATTGGATCTTATACCACGCAAATGACCAACCTGGACAAGGCTGTGGGGGTTTTCGTTCACCCAGGGCTCAAAAATTTACATGGAATGCAGATGGAACCCCAAACTTTGGCATTCCTGTTAAAACTGGCCTGTCTATAAATATTCCTTCAAATTAACCATTCAAACTGAAAATCTTATGAATATAAAGAAACTTTTAACGACAGCATTTTGCCTTAGTTTATTGGTAAGCAGTGTTTTTGCTCAAAAAGATAAAAAATTACCAGGCCAGGTTTGGCCTGTAGAAAAGGCGAATGAGTGGTATAAAAATCACCGTTGGCTAACAGGCGCAAATTATATTCCTGCAAACGCAATTAACCAGTTGGAAATGTGGCAGGCAGATACTTTTAGTCCTGATTTAATTGATAAGGAATTGGGTTGGGCAAACGGCATTGGCTTTAACACTTTACGGGTCTTTTTATATAGTAAGGCTTATAAACAAGATCCTCAAGGGTTTTTAAAAAGGGTAGATCAGTTTTTGGCTATTGCAGATAAACATCAAATTAAGCCAATGTTTGTATTCTTTGATGATTGCTGGAATAAAACATCAGAAATAGGGAAGCAGCCAGCGCCCAAAACAGGTATTCACAACTCAGGCTGGTTACAGGATCCTGGTGATCCTGCTTTCAAAGAAGAAGCTAATTTTCCTGAACTTGAAGTTTACGTAAAAGCGGTATTAACACGTTTTGCAAATGATAAAAGAGTGCTTCTCTGGGATTTGTATAATGAACCAGGCAATAGCGGCAAATTAGAAAGTTCTATTCCATTGTTAACTAAAACAATAGAATGGGCCAGAGCCGTTAATCCAAGCCAGCCTATTAGCATCGGTTTATGGAGTTGGGGTTTCGAAAAACTGAACAAATTGCAACTTGCCAATTCAGATATTGTTACCTATCATAATTATGAAGCACCTGATTGGCATCAGCGTACAATTGATTTGCTAAAAGCGAGTGGTAGGCCGCTGATTTGTACAGAATATATGGCCCGTACCCGTAATAGTCGTTTCTCGAACATTATGCCCTTACTTAAAAAGGAAAATGTTGGTGCGATAAACTGGGGCTTTGTTGCGGGTAAAACCAATACAAAATATGCCTGGGATACGCCATTGGCAGATGGTAGTGAGCCAATAGAATGGTTTCATGAAATTTTTAATCAGGATGGAACGCCATATCGTAAAGATGAAACGGATTTGATTAAAAAGCTCAATGGTAAATAAGCCTAGGCACTCCAAGGGGCAGATTATCTGAAATAATGCAAAAGGCAAAATACCAGGAAAATACTGCAATCACAATATCAATGATAGGCAAAGGCTTATCCTTAACCAATGGCCATTAAAAAATAGATTAGTTATGAAAAAACATTTATTAATACTGTTAGTTGGGATGTTCACTAATATCATCGCTAGAAGTGCCGAGCTAATTTCCCCCAATGGACTCATCAAAGTGGAAATCCATGTCACAGACAAGATATCTTACGATATATACAAGGGTAATCGTTTACTCCTTAAAAACTGTAGTCTGGGTATTAACATAGATAAGGCATATTTAGACCGAGAAATAAAGGTTCGAAGTCTTAAATCTTTTAAAATCAATGAGCAATTAAATCCTGTAGTTCCGTTGAAGTTTTCGAAGATCGACAATCTGTGCAATGTGCTTGTGATGAAACTGAGTAGTGGGTATTCCGTTGAATTCAGGGCTTATGATGGGGGTGTTGCATATCGCTTTATTACGGATCTTAAGGGCGATAAAAATGGGCAAATTAAGGTAATCAGTGAGAACATCACATTACCCTTACCTAATAGTTATCAATTGCATGTACAGCCTGCTAAAGATTTTACATCAAATTATGAGACCAATTATATTCATCCTGATGCTAAGACATGGACAGATTCTAAACAGATGGTTACTTTACCAGCCTTGATTGATACTAAAACTGGGGTCAAGATACTCTTTGGAGAGACGGATCTTACAGATTACCCATGCTTATTTTTAAAAGGAGAGGTAAATAAAGGAATGATGTCAACCTTTTCTAAAGTTGCAACTGAAGAACGCCAGGAAGGCGATCGATTTATGCGTATTACCAAATCTGGCGATTTTATTGCAAAGACAAGTGGCAAACGAACATACCCCTGGAGATATTTCATTACTGCATCTAATGATCTGGAATTGTTAGAAAGCACACTTCCAGTTAAACTGGCTCCCCGATCGTTAATTAAAAATACGGATTGGATAAAGCCAGGACAGGTAAGTTGGGAATGGTGGAATGATGCTTCCCCTTATGGTCCTGATGTTAAATTTGAATCTGGATATAATCTGGAAACTTACAAGTATTATATCGATTTTGCCTCAAAAAGTAGAATCCCATATATCATTATGGATGAGGGGTGGGCCGAAAGCGTACACGATCCATATACCCCAAATAAAAAGGTAGACCTTCAAGAGCTTATAAAATATGGGAAGGAAAAAAAAGTCGATATCATTTTGTGGCTAACCTGGCTCAGTGTAGAAAAAAACATGGGTTTATTTAAGAAATTCTCAGAATGGGGAATCAAGGGCGTGAAGATCGATTTTATGGACAGAAATGATCAATGGATGGTTAATTATTATGAACGTGTAGCCAAAGAAGCAGCGAAGTATAATATCCTGGTTGACTTTCATGGTGCTTTTACCCCCAGAGGACTGGAACATAAATACCCCAACGTTATTTCTTATGAAGGCGTAAGAGGTTTGGAGCAAATGGAAGGGTGTCAGCCAGAGAATACAATCTATCTTCCTTTCATAAGAAACATAGCTGGTGCGATGGATTTTACACCTGGAGCCATGATCAATATGCAACCTGAAGTTTATGGAGGCAAAAGGCCAAATGCTGCTGCGGTGGGAACACGTGCTTACCAGCTGGCACTTTTTGTTCTTTTTGAAAGTGGGGTTCAGATGCTTTGTGATAACCCAACCCTTTATTATAAAAATCAGGACTGTACTGATTTTATCGTTAAGGTACCAGTAACCTGGGATGAGACCAAAGCATTAGTCGCAGAGGCTGGAGAGATAGCCGTAGTTGCCAAAAGAAATGGGAAAAAGTGGTTTATCGGCGGGATTACCAATGGAATGGCGAGAGACATAGATCTAAGCCTTGATTTTTTGACTAAGGGTAAATCTTATAGTATGACTTGTTTTTCTGATGGAATCAATGCCAGCCGACAAGCCATGGACTTCAATAAAAAAACCATAACAGTAAGTTCAAACGCTGATATCCCAGTAAAGATGAGTAGGAATGGAGGCTTTGCTGCTATCATCTCCGAATTATAAGCTAAATTGGATAAACCAGAGTACATTGACCCCGTCTCCCCCAGCTGTTCCATCGCGTGTTTAGCCACCCCTCGCTGGCGCACGCGTGCCGCGTGTGAATAAACAGTAGATGTGAAAATACAATGCGCCGTAAATACAAATTCTACAATAAAGAGGGCTTATACTTTGTTAGTTTTGTCACAGTATATTGGATTGATGTATTTGTTTGACCGTTGTACTATGATATTTTGGTAAAAAGTTTAATTTGAATTGTCCGCTATAATTATCTTACTGGACTTCGCGATATTATCACTAATTATAATCCGAATTTCGATGTCGCTAGGGCTGCAATATTAGCAAATACGGGGATAATACCTAATAGTTCAAGTGACTCAATCATCAACGGTCAGGAGGGAGATACTACAAAACCAGGTTATCAAGGCACAAAGTGTCCAAATTAATTTAATTATGATTAACAAACATACTTTTATCCGTGTAGTTCTATTATTTGCGCTACTTTCTACATGCTTTTCAGAGAATTCGATAGCGCAAAAAAATCAGAAAGAAGCATCGAAATATAATCCAATTTATAAAGTATTAAACGAATTTACTTTTAAAGCGCTGAATGATAGCATACCTCTATATGCTTTTAATTTTAAAATAAATGTAAAAAAAATTGGAAAGAATCAAGTTGTGAACGTCACAGCGAGTGATAGTTTGGCATATTCTATGTTTCCAGGCTACAAGAAATATTATTCTTTCGATTTTAGTCCTTATATGAACACAAAACAGGAAGTCAGCTTTTTCATACCAATTCTAGTTTTAAACAAAGCGCGAGTGGAAGTAAGTTCTGATATTCAGCTACCTCCAATTGAGATAAATAATCTTATAAATTTATTTAAAAAAATTTTATATGTTGATAAGCCAGCTCCTAACATACTAATGATGGATTTAATGAGAGTCGACAAATTAAAAATTCCAAAGAAGTAGCGGTGCAAATCATTTTCAGATTGGTCTTATACTGTTGGAGTTTATAGCTACATTAAATGGCTGTTCGAGATGTTAGAATTCTGCCCCTCGCTGGCGCACGCGTACCGCGTGTGAATAAATAGTAGAAGTGAAAATACACTGAACCGTAAATAAAAATTCTACAATAAAGAGGGATTGTATTTAGTGAGTTTTGACACAGTATATTGGATTGATGTATTTGTTTGATCGGTGTACTATGATATTTTGGTAAAAAGTTTAATTTATTGCCATGCAAATTTGGGCTTAGCGTTGTATTGTTGGCGTATTATGCCAAGCCATGCACATTTAATCTTTAAAGCAAAAGAAAATAATCCTCATGTTTTGTTAGGCAGATTTAATGAATATACGTCGAAGCAAATTGTAACAGCAATAAAGGAAAACGGCCAGGAACGTAGAAAGGAATGGGTGCTTTGGATGTTTGAACGGGCAGGCTCAAAAAGCAGCAATTAAAAGGAAGCCAATTTTGGCTACATGACAATAAACCAATAGAATTATGGATTACCGACGCTATTAAACAAAAAGCAGATTATGTACATGATAATCCTGTTGTTTCAGGATTTGTAAATGAAGCCTGGCATTGGAAGTATAGTAGTGAATCGAATATAATGGAGGCAAGGGATTAATTTATATTAGCTATTTTATAGATTGGTGTTGAGATTTTAAGTGCACACGCGGCACGCGTGCGCCAGCGGGGGTGAAAAAAGTCCAACATTGACCCCATCTCACCAGAAATAAATTTGTTGTAAAGTTTTGCTTGTCTGTATTTTAGAGAATTGGCGAAAAGGGGTCAAATGAATTGGTTTATGCAAATAGAGCAAATAAAGGCCGATTATTGGTTCGAGCCCTGGAAGGCCACCCTGACGGTGTATGCTATATAAAACTGTCGACTATCTACTGTTTATACTTATTTGGCTGTTAATCTGATAGATATTAGCGGTTCGATGTTTACAACATATTCTTACAATGATTTTGCTAAACTAAGTCGAACTTTATTTTAATTTGGATTTTTAGTTGTGGTAACTAATTTTTTAGCTGATATTTGAAGTTAAATAAATAGGCCATGGATATCAAAGATTTAACGAGAGTTGAAAGCCAATTAATGCAGGTGCTCTGGAAATTGGAAAAAGCATTCGTAAAGGAAATTATAGGTGAGTTGCCAGATCCAAAACCTGCATACAGTACGGTTTCAACCATTATCAGGATTTTAGAGAGCAAGGGTGTAATCGGCTACGAAGCTTTTGGTAAAACCCATCGTTACTTTCCCTTAATTAGCAAAGAAGAATACATGCGTTATGAGGCGGATAAATTTTTGGGCAGTTATTTTTCTAATTCAGTACAAGACATGTTCTCTTTTTTTGTTCAGGAAAAGAAAATCGATATGAAAGACGCCGAACATTTGCTTAAAATGATAGATCAAATAAAAGATTAATCATGGGACTTGAATATTACTTTCTCTGGTCTAGCATTTCGCTGGCTCTATTTTATCTCTTTTATGTGCTATTGCTTAAGAGAGAAACTTTTTTTGTTTTTAACAGGGTTTACCTGCTTGTTGCGCTTTGCTTATCGATGTTAATGCCCTTCTTGGATCTGTCTTGGTTAATCGTATTGCCAAAGGTTGAACTTGTAAACCACACACTTGCAGTTGTTGGGGTAAAGAAATTAGAAAATGACGTCGGGAAAGAATTTAGCTGGGTAACTTTTGTGTACTGGGTTGGAGTTGTGCTTGGTGCAACACGATTATTGATCAAAATAGCTGGTGTAAAAAAACAGATAACGCTGCCCAAGGATGGTGATGCATTTTCTTTTTGGAAAACCAAGGTGATAGACCGAAAGCTTTCTGGCCTGGCCGTAATTAATGCACATGAAAATATACACGTTAAACAGTTGCATACATTCGATCTGCTGCTGATTGAAATAGTAGAAGTATTTTTTTGGTTCAATCCCATTGTCTATGCCTATCGTAAAAGCCTGAAGTTGATCCACGAATATTTGGCTGATGAATATGCATGTAACTTTTCGGCAAGCAAAAAGCAATACGCGATGTTGCTGTTTCTCCAAAACCTGAATGCGGGACCTGAATTGGCAAATACTTTCTACAATGCCTCATTGCTCGAGTCGAGAATAAAGATGCTGCAACGGGAAAAATCTAGCCGCCACAGGCTCTGGAAGTATATTTTATGCTTACCTCTAATTGCAATTTTGTGTTCCTTTAATACCTCAGGTATTACTGGCAACGATAACAAAGTTGACCAGGCAGCAAGTTTCCCTGGTGGATTTGATGCTTTTAGTAAATATCTTATCAGTAACGCAAAAAAAGTCTCCAATAAAAATGGAAAGGTGATTGTGAGTTTCGTTGTTCAAACCAACGGGGAAATTAGCAATGAAAAAGTTGAAAGAAGTTTAGATCAGGCAAGCGATCAAGAAGTGTTGAGACTTATTAAAGCTAGCCAAAAATGGAAGCCTGCATTGCAAAATGGAGAAAAAGTAAGTTCAGCTTATCAAATAGCGATAAATTTTTAGATTGATAATCAGATAGATACGTATTTAATTTAATTAATTAGTTGTAGTATCTAATAAATTAGTTGTTTGACTAATTAATTAGTTATATGTTTGGATTGTTCAAATTTATCCAGACGTTATGCTTTTTATTTTACTTAAATTTGCCCGCTCTTATTGTGGTTTAGTTTTTATTTTGTTTTTCAGCACCATGGCTGTTAGTGCCCAACAAAAGTTGGGTAAGGTTACTGGTAAAGTGGTGGATGAAAAGCTTTCTGACCTCCCGTTTTCTCAGGTAGCTTTAAAAAAGGGTACAGATACAAGTATGGTCAAATCTTTATTGGCTGATGAAAAGGGGAACTTTAGTTTCCAGGTCCCTAATGGCTCCTATCTTATTGAGGTCAAGATGATGGGCTACACCAAGAGGCTTACGGCGGTTTTCGACATTGTGCCGGGCGAGAAAAGGGAACTGGGGACAATTGTTCTTAAGACATCGGAAATTCAACTTGCGGCTGTGAGCATTTCTGCTAAGCTTCCATTTGTAGAAAGGAGGGCAGACAAGCTTATTGTAAATCTCAACGGTTTAGGTTCAGGTGCGCCAATTATGGAAGTAATGAACCAACTACCTGGTGTAAGTGTAACGCCAGATGACCAGATTAGCCTGAACGGCAAATCTGTTCAGATCTATATTGATGGCAAGGCCACTACTCTTTCATCAGAAGCACTGGCCGGTATGTTGAAAGGAATTTCTTCGTCGGCTATCCAAAAGGTTGAACTCATTGCCCAGCCCTCTGCAAAATACGACGCTGCCGGGAATGGAGCAATCATCAATATCATCCGTAAACGTAATTATAAAGCCGGGCTGAACGGAAATGTTTATGCTGGAGGAGGGAAAGGGGCATTTGGAAAAGCTAATGGAGGTGTTAACCTTAACTATAAAGGAAACGCTTATAATCTGCTGCTTAATCTAGATTATAATTACAACAAATACTTCTACGATAGTTACATTGTATCCACTTTTGTCGATGCCCGGGGAATAGCCTCAGGTCAATCAACTACTGATATCAAAAGCACCAGAAGCAATGCGAATTACACGCCAAATCTGGGAATGGATTTTTATCTTTCAAAGCGCACTACACTGTCTGCGTCGGTTAAACCTGGATTTCAGACTTTCGGTCGCAATAGCACTGCTAATATCGATAATGTTGTTGGGCAATCGCAGTTTATTAATCTAGTTAATATTCGTGCGTCTAATTTCTCATCTGGACTTCGACTACAACATCAAGTAGATAGCTTTGGAAGGGATTTGACAGTCGATGTAGATTATTACCGTTATGGAAATTATAACGATCAGGACAGCAGAACCGTAACGTTCAGTCCCGCATCAGACCTGCCAAGCATGGTTGGTCAAGACCGTGTGTTCGATGTTTATGCTTTTAAAATGGATTACACGCATCCTTTAGCCAAAGGTCATCAATTTGAAATGGGTATGAAAACGAGCTATGTTAATGCTAAAAATTCCAACTTTTATCAGGATTTCACTAGTCAGCAAACCAATTTATTTAATTACAAAGAAAGTATTTCAGCACTTTATTTAACTTATGCCCGCACTGGCGAGAAATTTTCCTATCAGTTGGGTATAAGGGGAGAGTATACAAATGGACAGAGTGAACAGGGGTTTGGAAACGAACGATTTACCAGAAGCTATTTCCAGCCATTTCCATCTGTACATCTTGACTATAAGTTTACCAAAAACCATAGCCTTAGCTTAGGGATGAACAAAAGGATAGAACGCCCTGGCTATGAGAGCCTAAATCCGCTGGTGCGAATTATCAGCAGCAGCAATCTGCAACAGGGTAATCCGGCACTGAAACCTCTGGTTGCCTATAATGCCGATTTATGGTATGGTTATAAAAATGCATTTTTCTTTGGACTAACTTATAGTCACAGTGTTGATGATTTTACCAGCATCTCTGTTCCTTTGGCAAATGGTGTAATATCAACACTTCCAGGAAATGCAGATTATGGGGATTATTTTACGCTTCAGGCAATGTATGGCAAACAAGTGTTGCCATGGTGGTATACCAGTTCGAATGGCATTTTATCTAAACGATCATTTAAAGGCGAATTTAACGGGGTTTTGCTAGAGAGTGATGGGATAGCCAGTCTTGCTGCAACTTCGTATAACAGTTTCTCGCTGAGTAAAAATTTCTCTGTTATGTTTCTTTTCAATTATCGTGGTAAAAGTGTAGATCGAACAATTACTAACCGAGCTTTTACTTATGTTACAGCAGGTATTCGTCAGCAACTGTTAAATAAAAGGGCATCTATTCAGCTAAATGCAATGGACATTTTTAAATCATACCGTAATGAGTATAACCAGGATAGTGGTACCCTACAGCAGTTGTGGCGAAATCAGTTTGAAACCAGGATGGTGAAGCTGAATTTTAGTTACAGCTTTGGAGGCACGGTAAAAAACACTAAGAAGAGCAATGGTACAGAAGAGGAACGGAGAAGAAGTAGTTTGGGTGAAAATTAGCACGTAACATTTATACGGGTTTTAAATACTTAATAGGCTACCTTAAAAATAACTAATATTTTAGCGAAACTTAATTTATAGATTCTCTAATGAAACTCCGTTCATCCCTACCCATTTTCCTGTTTGTACTATTTCCTTATTTTCTTAACGCTCAAGTGCCTACTTTAAAGGGTAAAGTGACTATTAATATGAAAGAGGGGTTAATACGTGCCAACCTTAAACTAACTGGACTTCCCAAACTGGATACAGGCTTTAGGATCTTACTGAATCCAGGCATGAACATGAAATATATTGTGGACACTAGTGGTGTTGTAAGATACAATAGTAGCTACTCTGACGAAGCAATTAGATACAGGATACACAATGGAAAAAATTATATTCCGCTTCCAGAAAATCTAAACATTGCCTATACTGGTGCCTTTCCAATTTACACAGATACCTTAAATTTCTTCGATTATAAGGGCGTTATCGCCTTTAACGGCAAGACTATGCGGGCATCTGAACAGAGCAAATGGTATCCGGTAATCTATGATACCAAAAATGATAGGGAAATAGCTGCACTTGCCTACGATATTACCATTGACTGTGAGGACTGCAAGACCATCTATATCAACGGTTCGGCGGCTCAACCAGGGCCACTTGCCAGGTTCAAAAGTGATCTTCCGTTTGAGTTGTTGCTTTTTACGGGAGATTATGAAAAACAGAAATTTTCTGGAAGCGATTTTCTTAATGCTAATATGCCTTTGGCTGATGCAGAAAACTTTAATAAGCAGATAGTAGGTATTAAGAAATTTTATGAAAAGAAGCTTGAAACGGCCTATCCGCAAAAGATAACTTTCTTGCAGCATAAGGCCATAGAACCATATGGTCCCAATAAGTCTTGGGGCTTTGTTACCTTCCCAACGATTGCCGTTGCAGGTGGACAGTTCAATAACCAGGTTGATAAGGCAACCGGAAAATTCAACCACATCATCAAATATTCATTTTATGCCCATGAGCTTGGACATTATTATTTTGGCAGCCTATGGTTGCCAAATTCTACACTTAGGTGGTTTTTTCTGGAATCTACTGCCGAATATCTATCAGTGAAGGCGACGGCGGAAGCCTATAGTAGGGATTCCACCATAAGTTATATCAAGTATGCCGGAACGCTCCTAAAGGATAAAAAAATTATTCCACTATCTAAAATCGTAAAAGCTGATGAAATTGATGAGCGTTACCGCTACAGTTATGGTGCACTTTTGCTGCTGGCTTTTGAGCAAAGGTTTGGCGAGCAGAAAGCCTACAAGTTTCTACAGACTGCAATCAAAAGGGCAGGCGAACGTACCGATTATGCCTTCTTAAAAACTACAGCAATTAACTCGGGCATCAGCGAAAAAGACTGGAAGGATTTTGAGGAGAAAGTGATTGACGTAGAGGATGGGCAGGTATTAGTTAACAAATTGTTAAGTGCTAAGTGATCAGAATATCATCCAGAATTTTTGAAAAACCGCCTATTTCAATCAATCCGTTGACAAAATGGTTCGAATCACGCACCGTTTCTGACCCCGAGTTTTAAAGCAGTTCTTAAAAGAGTTGCTTTTTTTTTGTTTAAAGTATTTATTTTCAGTTAATTATATTGGGTTTAATATCTCGATAAGTGGTTCAATGTTTTGAAGTCAAAAATGTAAGTACATTTTCAAAAATCCTTTTTGGGTCTATAGGCTGTGATTTTTGATTCGAGCCCCGTTATCTGGTTAGCACCGAATTTTTATATTTTTTTTACAATTTCGGAATTTTATTCCTGTTATTCTGGAATTGAATTCCTGATTAATAAGAAATTTAACAAATGTTGGCTATGTTCCCAACTAATGCGCTTGGTGTTGCGATCTGCGATGCTGACTTTTATCACGTTGGATGCCCAAGTATCAGGATTTCGCCGAACGGCTAATAGCTGAATGGAAAAGCTGCCTCAACCTTGACTATTCTCAGAAACAATGGGACGTGCTTAACTTGGAGATGCTGTTGTCTCGTTAATATTTCGCAACCTACGGACGTACTGCTCTACAAAAGAAAAAGGCAGTTAACATCGAAAAGCTACGATTACGTATAGGTTAGTAGAGATTATTATTAGCTATTTTTGAAATAAAGATTTTAAGAATGAAAATATTGGTTATTGAGGATGAACAGGCTTTATCCGAAAGCATTCTTGCCTATTTTACAGGAGAAGGAAACATCTGTGAGCATGCTTATGATTTTGAATCCGCATTGGAAAAGATAGAACTGTACGCTTATGACTGTATCCTGTTAGACCTTGGCCTGCCTGGGGGAGAAGGGCTTGACCTGCTTTCGAGGCTTAAGGCAAGGAATAAAAAAGATGGTGTATTGATTATTTCTGCGAGACATTCTTTAGATGACCGCCTTTCTGGGCTTGATCTCGGTGCAGATGATTATTTGGTGAAGCCATTCCATCTTTCTGAACTTAAGGCAAGAGTAAGCGCTATTGTGCGGCGAAAGAATTTTGACGGTGATAACCTAATCAAATTTAACGAGATCACGATCGACGTTGCAGCCATGAAAGTTACGGTGGATGACAAGCTTGTTGTGCTGACCAAAAAAGAGTTTGACCTGCTGGTTTATTTCCTGTCAAACAAAGGCAAGGTAGTTACAAAGAACGCAATGGCAGAGCATCTTTGGGGAGATGAAATGGACCTTTCGGACGATTTCGATTTCATTTACACCCATATGAAAAATCTCAAGAAAAAACTTTCAGAAGGTGGTGCTAAAGATTATGTGCGCTCAGTGTATGGTATTGGTTATAAATTTGCAGACGTATGAAGTTAACAACTTACTATAATAGGGTAAATATCATAACTTCCATCGTAGTTCTCATTGCGACAGGCGTCATATATTACCTTTTTATCCACCTCATTCTCACAAACAAACTGGATAAGGATTTAGCCGTAGAGGAGGAGGAAATTCAGCAATACACCAGAACTTTTCAAAAGCTTCCCTTACCTGCAAGCTACATCGATCAAAGCGTGTCTTATCGAAAGGCCCCGAAAGACAGTGTAACTGTTCGTGATTTTAGCTATACAACCTATTTCAATCCAAAGGAGAATGAGGAAGAGCCTGGAAGAAGGCTTATTACTATCGTCGAACTGAAAGGAGAGCATATTCTGGTTACCATTACCAAATCCAGGGTGGAGTCCGAGGATCTGGTGCGGGTCATTTTATTGATCACTTTGGGAGTAACCATCATTTTACTTGGTTGCCTTTTTTTAATCAACCGATTTGTGCTCAACAGACTATGGCAACCTTTTTACAATATTCTGAAGAGGATGAAGGTTTTTGAGGTGACTTCTTCGGAACATGTGGGGATTGAACCAACCCGAATTGATGAATTTAATGAACTTACCCAGTCCGTAAATGCGATGGCAGAACGTGTTCGTTACGATTATAAAGAGCTCAAAAGTTTTACAGACAATGCTTCACACGAAATGATGACCCCGCTGGCTGTGATCAATTCGAAACTTGATTCACTTGTGCAAACCGATGTTTTTACTGAACAGCAAGGTGCTCTTTTGGAAGATATTTACCAGGCAACTGGAAGGCTTTCCCGGCTTCATCAATCACTTTTGCTGTTAGCAAAAATTGAGAATAACCTGATTGGCGATATTCAAGCCATAGACCTGAAAGAGCTGGTTGCGCAAAAGGCGAGACAGTTCGAAGAACTCCTGGAAAGGGATGGGTTGAAACTGGAGGTTATCCTATGTGAAAAAACCATCAACATGAGCAGGTATTTGGCTGATATTTTATTAAATAATTTATTTAGCAATGCAGTTCGGCACAATATCAAAGGCGGAAAGATTATTGTTGAACTTTCCAATGTAAAACTTGTGATTGGAAATACAGGAAAAGACTTTGAAACTAAAACAAAGCTCTTTGACCGTTTTTCAAAATCTAATGAATCTGACGGGATGGGACTTGGCCTTGCTATCTCCAAGCAGGTGTGTAATCTTTATGGTTATCAGATTGATTATGAGCAGGTAAAGAAAATGCATTATTTTTCTATTTTTTTTGATCGCTAGGCTTAACTACAGAATTCCTACATAATTGCTTTATAGTTTTGATAAAAAATAAAAACTATGAAAAAGATTTTTGGAATTTTTTTATTAATGGGCGGTTTGCTTACCGCTATATTCGCACAGAACGTTGCGGCGTCAAAAATACCATCTGCAGTTAAAACTGCTTTTACAAAAAATCATCCCGGTGTTAAAGTAAACTGGGAGATTGAAAAACAAAACTACGAGGCTGGCTTTACTTTAAATGGTAAGGAAACTTCCGAAGCCTATTCAGCAGCAGGGTCTTTATTGGAAACGGAAGTTTCTATCAAAGCCAGTGAGTTTCCAGCCGCTGTAATGGCTAAGTTAAAAGGTATGAAAGTAGCCGAAGCGGCTAAAATTACCAAGGCTGATGGCAGTGTAAGTTATGAGGCTGAAGTAAAAGGAAAAGACTTATTGTTTGATGTAAATGGTAATCCTGTAAAACCTTAGTATGGCTAAGTACTTTTATATAATGTTGTTGTTTACAGCAGCAACATTCCCCTCTTTTGCGCAAAGTATAGATTCTTTAAAAGCCACTTCAAATGTAGATTCTTTGGGAAGATGGTATTCGGGTAATTCAGTTCCAAAAAACAAATTTAAGGCGATCTCATTCATCGCCCCAGCTGTTCTGGCGGGTTATGGTTTTGCAGCTGTTTATGATAAGGGTGCCTTAAAACAGCTTGACTTGAGTACAAAAGCAGAACTACAGGAAGACCATCCTTTGTTTGCAGCCCATGTTGATGATTATTTACAGTTTGCACCAGCGGCGGCTGTTTATGCACTAAATCTTTCAGGCGTAAAAGGCAAACATAATCTGTTTGATGCCTCTATGCTTTATGTAACTTCTGCTGCGATTATGGGGGTTTCTACTCATTTTGTTAAACAGGGCGTTGGCAGGATGAGGCCGAATAATAATGGAGAAAATTCATTTCCATCTGGCCATACCGCATCTGCTTTTATGGCTGCAGAATTTTTGCATCAGGAATATAAGGATGTTAACCCTTGGATTGGCTATGCAGGGTATTTTGTAGCTACTGCTACAGGAACCTTAAGAATGTACAATAATAAACACTGGTTCAGCGATGTTGTTGCTGGTGCGGGATTTGGAATTGCCTCGACTAAGATTGCATACCTGATTTATCCTTACATGAAACAAATTTTCAATAAAAAGAAAGATAGCAAATTTACTTTGATGCCCTTTTACCAACCTGGAGCATCGGGTTTGATGCTATCCGGAAGATTTTAAATTTATAAAGAAATCCACTTAACTAGGCCAAAGGTAATGCCCCGCTAAACTTTTAGCAGAATTGCACAAGTTTTAACTAAAGGAATAAATTTTAGTAAATGAGAACGAAATTCAAATATTTTTCCATTGGTATACTTCTTAGCGCTTCACTTTTTGCGAAAGCGCAGGAACCAACAAAAAATCTTGATTTTTTCCTTAACCAGGCGAAAATTTCGAGTCCTGTACTAAAGGATTTAGAAAACCAGCGCAAATCTGCAGGTATCGATAGTCTGATCGTGCGGGCAACGGGGAAACCCCAAGTCACTGGAACCTCAAGCGGATTGTATGCACCGATAATTCATGGTTATGGTTATGATGAAGTCATAACCAATGGACAATCGTTAGATGCTTTGCTCAATGTGAATTACGATTTACTGAATAAAAAACGTATTAATAATCAGTTAGAAAGCGTAAAGTTGCAAAGCGACTCCATTAGGTACGCAAGTCAAGTGTCGACATTCGATTTAAATCGTTCTATTGCCGACCAATATATTCTGGCTTTTGCCAGTCAAGAACAGGTAGGGTTTAACATTGAGGTGGTTACATTACTTAAAAAGGAAGAAGCTTTGCTTAAAACTTTAACCAGAAGTAATATTTACAAACAATCAGAATATTTAACCTTTTTGGTTACACTGCAACAGCAGGAATTAAGCTTAAAACAAGCAGCTTTGCAGTATAAAAATGATTTGGCCACACTAAATTACTTATCTGGAATTGCTGATACCACTTCAATCCGGTTAGAGGAGCCGAAACTTAAATCGTATAAGCTTTCCGTCGAAATTAGTTTTTTTAAAAGGAAATTTGAATTGGATAGTTTGAAGAATGAAAATCAAAAGCGTTCCGTCATACTAAATTATCAACCAAAACTTGGCTTATATGCTAATGGCGGATATAGTTCATCACTGGTGCTTGAGCCATACAAAAATTTTGGGGCTAGTGTGGGATTTACATTTTCTGTTCCGATTTACGATGGTCATCAGAAAAAAATGCAATTTAATAAACTAGATCTGGCCTCAGAAACCATCTCAAATTACAGAACATTTTTTGTTAGGCAACAAACACAACAGCTCAATTTAATTCGTCAGCAAATTGAGCAAACCAATTCGCTTTTTGGAAAAATCAACGATCAAATCAGATTTAGTAAAGGATTGATTGATGTGGATAGTAAACTGATGCATACAGGCGATTTGCGGGTGGCGGATTTTGTAATCGCAATTAACAATTATATGTCTGCACAAAATCTGCTGAGACAAACTACTATAAGCCTCTTAAAACTGATTAATCAATATAATTATTGGAACCGATAATGAAAAAATATTTAAAATTGATTTATGCCAGCATCGCTGTTGCAATTACACTTTCTTCTTGTAGCAGTTCAGCACCTGAAACTACAGCAGATACGCCATCTCCAGTTACACCAGTACAAATTACGCATGTGAGCGATAGTTTACTGGCTGAATATGTTGAGCTTTCTGCAACGTCTGCTTATTTAGAAAAGAGCTTTGTTAAAGCAAACATCAATGGTTATATCGAAAAAGCTAACGCACAAACTGGTCAAAAAGTAGGCAGCGGGCAAAATCTTTTCACACTGATTACCAAAGAAGCAAGATCGATTGGCAATACCATTAATAAGCTCGATCCTGGTCTTAAGTTTTCAGGGATTTCAAATATTAGGGCAGAACAAGGCGGAATTATCGTTCAGGTTAATCATCAAAAAGGCGATTATGTGCAAGATGGTGAGGCTTTGGCAACCATCAGCAATCGTAATAGTTTAGTGTTTTTGTTAGACCTGCCCTACGAGCTTAATCAAATCATTAAGCAAAACGGAAACCTGAATGTATTGCTACCCGATGGAACCTCATTAACAGGTTCTGTTTCTGGAACAATGCCTGCGGTTGATTCATTAGCGCAAACTCAGCGATATATTATTAAAGTTCCAATAGGCAAAGATATTCCAGAGGGGTTAATTGCAAAAGTAAAACTGAGCAAACTCAGCCATCCAAATGCACAGGTGCTACCAAAATCTGCGGTATTAGCCAATGAAACGGAAGATGAATTTTGGGTAATGAAACTCATTAACGATTCTACAGCGGTAAAAGTAAATGTGAGGAAAGGCATCGAAAACAGCAGTACGACGGAAGTGTTGAGTCCTAAGTTTTCCACAATGGATAGAATTATCACATCAGGTAACTACGGAATTGCCGATACAGCAAAAGTTAAGATTCAGAAATAGCATGAAAAACTTTTTTATCTCTCATAGAAATCCTATTCTGGCCGTACTGGTCATTATTCTGGTTGGAGGTGTTTATTCTTTTCAGCAACTGAAAACTGGACTTTTCCCCGAAATCACTTTTCCGAAGATTAAAATTATTGCCGATGCTGAACTGCAACCAGTTGATAAAATGGTGGTGACGGTTACACGTCCGTTGGAAAATGCGGTAAAGCAAGTGCCAAATCTACAATTGGTAAGGAGTACAACCAGTCGTGGAAGTTGCGAGCTCTCGGCATTTATGAATCCTGGAGCAGATATCAATTTAAGCCAGCAACAAATCGAATCGCAGATTGCAAAAATCAGCGCAACATTGCCGGCAGGGGTAAATATCTCGGTTGAGAAAATGAACCCCTCCATTTTGCCCGTTAGCGGCTATAGCTTGGAGAGCCATAAATATTCGCCTACAGAACTGAAAAAGATTGCCACTTATACCGTGAAACCTTTTCTTTCACAAGTTACAGGTGTATCTGAAATTCGGGTTATTGGAGGGAAAAGCAAGGAATTTTGGCTGGAACTTGATGTATCCAAAATGCAAACGCTAGGCATATCACCAGATCAAATTAGCACTGTACTTTCTCAAACCAATTTTATAAAATCGAACGGCTATTTAGCCGACCATAATTATTTATACCTCTCGGTTACCGATGCAACGGTAAAAACCAAAACTGACCTTGAAGACCTTGTACTCACCAGAAAGGGAAACCGTACACTAAAAGTTGGCGATATTGCCAAGGTTAGCATACAACAAAGTGTAGAATATACCCGAATAAATGCAAATGGTAAAGACGGAATTCTGATTGCAGTTATTAAACAGCCTAACGCCAACCTTGTTGACCTTTCGAGCCAAATGGCCACAAAGGTTAGTCAGCTCGCAACCATACTTCCTGCGGGGATCACCATCAAACCCTATTACGTACAAGCTGATTTTGTAAACGAATCGGTCAAAAGCGTTCGTGATAGTTTATGGATAGGATTAGTACTGGCCATCATTGTCGCCATTATTTTCCTGCATTCAATTAAAGCCAGCGCAACCATCCTCATCACTATTCCAGCTACGCTTTGCCTAACGGTGATTTTACTTTATTTTATCGGTTACTCTCTAAATATCATGACTTTGGGCGCTATTGCAGCGGCCATTGGATTAATTATTGATGATGCTATAGTGGTAGTAGAACAAATCCATCGTACACACGAGGAGCATCGTGATGAACCTACAGTTCCTTTACTTGGAAGGGCGATTCATTATCTTTTTCCTGCAATGTTGGGTTCATCGATTAGTACTATTGTAATTTTCGTGCCTTTCGTACTTATGACAGGGGTTGCAGGGTCTTATTTTCAGGTAATGACCAATACCATGATTATTACCCTGGTTTGCTCGTTTTTTGTAACCTGGATTGGCTTACCCGTAATTTTTCTGTTGCTCACAAAAGATTCACACAATAATGCATCAGGCAGGCAAGCTGTTGTTCATGAGGTTAAGCCACAAAATTGGGTGCGTTATTTTATTCAGCGACCGTATATTAGTTTTGTTTTTATATTGATCTTAATAGCTTCCATTGCAGTGGTTTTTCCTCGCTTACAAACAGGGTTTTTACCAGAAATGGATGAGGGGAGTATTGTTTTGGATTACGCATCGCCTCCAGGAACATCGCTTGAAGAAACCGATAGGATGTTGAAAGAAGTGGAGAAAGAAATTGTTAAAATACCTGATGTGCAGGCTTATTCGAGAAGAACGGGAACACAAATGGGCTTTTTCATTACCGAGCCTAATACAGGGGATTACCTGATTCAACTCAAACCAAATAGAACAAAAAGTACAGATGAGGTGATTTCTGAGATCAGAACACATGTTGAAAGTACACAGCCTGCATTAGTGGTGGATTTTGGCCAGGTGATTGGCGATATGCTTGGCGACTTAATGAGTTCGACTCAGCCAATCGAGATTAAAATTTTTGGTAACGACCAGCAAAAATTACAGGGCTTATCAAAACAGGTAGCAAATTTGGTTTCCAAGATAAGTGGAACAGCTGATGTGTTTGATGGGATTGTATTATCTGGCCCAACCGTAAATGTTCAGCCTAATTTTGCTATGCTTGCTCAATACGGTGTAACGCCTGCATCGTTTCAGTTGCAGGTTCAAACGGGCATGCAAGGTAATGTAATCGGTGATTTGTATGATAAACAACAACTTTCTCCCATCCGAATGGTTTATCCGGGTAGTAGAAAATTTAGTATTTCTGATATCTCGAGGATGAAGATTTTTCTGCCTGATGGAACTGCCATTCCAATTCAGAATTTAGCTAAAGTTGAGCTGAAACCAGGTAGTGCTGAAGTGGAAAGGGAAAACCTGCAAACCATTGGTGCCATTACTGCCAGATTAGATAACCGAGATTTGGGAAGTGTAATGAATGATATTCAGTCAGCTATCAAATCAAAAGTAAATCTGCCCTCAGGATATCACATTGAATATGGCGGTGCTTACAAGGAGCAACAACAATCTTTTTCTGAATTATTGACTATCCTTATTGCATCAAGTTTGCTTGTTTTTAGTGTTATTTTATTCCTTTTCAAGGATTTTAAAATAGCATTTTTAATTCTCCTGATTTCAGTTCTGGGTATTTCAGGCAGCTATTTGGCATTGTTTATAACGGCAACGCCATTAAACGTAGGTAGTTATACAGGGTTGATTATGATTGTGGGGATTATCGGTGAAAATGCAATTTTTACTTTCTTACAGTTTAAGGAGTCGTTGCACGATAATGAAGTAGATGATGCCATCACTTTCGCTATTTCGACACGGTTAAGGCCTAAATTAATGACCGCACTAGGGGCGATTATTGCACTGATGCCATTGGCATTAGGAATAGGTGCTGGTGCACAACTTCACCAACCATTGGCAATTGCTGTAATCGGAGGATTTATTGTTGCGCTGCCGCTTTTACTGATTGCCCTACCTAGTCTGATCCGTAAGCTTTATTCAAAAAAAACACTTGAAAATTCAATTCAAAAATAAAATAAACAGGCATAATTTTTAAAATCACCCAGTGTAATGATTTTAACTGTTTGACGTTATGAATAGTTAAGAAATTTCAAACATCATTATGCGTCAATACTACGCTAGAATATTGTCTATATTAGTTTCAAAAGTATTCATCATCCGCTTTTTAATAAACCAATTCGTTTGGCAAAGTAAACGCTTTTGAAAAAGGGTTTTAAATTGGATATACTTGGTAATGATTTTTGTAATGTACTTTTATACTAGATTTGTGTTGTAATATTATATGCGGAAAAACAAAAATAAGATACCCATTAATACGATGGGAGATATGCTAAACCTTGGTATTTCCATTGATAGAAACAATCTTAAAAAGTCTTATTTTGCAACTGCACAACAAGCTGAAGATGCCGCACAGGCACACCGTGATGAGGGTTATACTTTTCATATATTGGAAAAAGGCAAAGTTGTAATTGAAATTGATTTCAAAACCTATAATGTTTCAGCACCAGCAGTTGTATATCTGCATCCAGATCAGGTACATAGAATGTTGGATATCGATGATATTATTGTGAGTTCTCTATCCATTAATAGCGAAAACCTAAATACAGAATACCTCAATATACTTCAGGAGCTCAATCCAATAGCTCCATTTTTATTGGAAAAACAAGCTTTCTCCATTATCTCGAGCAGCTTCTCTCTTTGTCTGAATTTTTACGGACAACGAAACAATAAACTATATTACCCACTACTCCGAGACAGTTGTAATACATTGATTGCTTATCTGCTGTCGCAATTTTTAAATCTAGCCAAACCCGATGAGACCTTTTCACGATTTGAAAAAGTGACTACAGCTTTCAGAAAACTGCTGGAAAAAAATTACATCAAACTAAAACGGCCTGGCCAATATGCTGCACTATTACATATTTCTACACCCTATTTAAATGACTGCATAAAGGGAAGTACAGGTTATTCTGTTTCTTACCTTATTCAAGAGCGAATTATTTTAGAGGCTAAAAGATTGCTTTACCATACCAATAAGTCGGTAAAGGAAATTGCTTTTGAACTTGGGTATGTCGATTATCCTTATTTTTCAAGATTGTTCTCCAAGGTAACTGGGATTTCTGCGATAACGTTCAGGAATAAAAACCACGATTAGTCCAATACTTGCTTTGATTGGTCATTTTTTTAAAGGCTAAAGAAAATGAACTTTGCCTTGAAATGTTAATCAACAGGGAAAATGGAATTAAATAAAAAAGTGCTGATATCAGGGGCGAGTTTTGCTGGCCTTACCATGGCATATTGGATGAATAAAATAGGTTACCAGGTTACGATCGTGGAGATTGGCTCTGAACTGAAAAAAGGAGGCACACCAGTTGATATTAAAGGCCCGACAGTGGAGATCGTTAAAAGAATGGGCCTTTTTGAAGAGATAAAAAAAATGAGGATCGGGCCAGAAAAATGGGAGTTCAAAAATGCAAATGATCAGACAGGCTTCAGCTTTGTATTAAGGCAACCAGGTGAAGAATTGCCAGATGATGAATTTGAAATCGAAAGAGATTCTTTGCTCCATATGATGTATGATCAGATAAAAACTGATGCAGAGCTAAAATTTAATAACAGCATTACTGCATTAAATGAAACTCAGGATAATATTGAAGTATTTTTTAAAGATGGCTCTAAAGATGATTACGCTTATGTTTTTGGATGCGATGGAATACACTCAGCAGTTCGGAAAATCTGGTTTGGACAGGAATCTGAATTTGCTCATTTCCTGGGGCAATATTTTTCGATAGCTATTGTAGATAAACTGCTGGTTGAAAATGGCACCTATCAAATGTATTCGGAGCCTAATAAAGGTGCAGCGCTGTATGCCCATAATAACAAGACGGATGTTATTTTTACTTTCAGGACTGAAAATGAAATTAGCTATGATTTTCGTAAGCAAGACCAATTGAAAGAAATTGTGTCCCTGCAAATGAAAGGCATGGGCTGGCGAACAGCTGAGCTTCAGAATGAATTGTTGAATTCTACATCATTTTATTTTGATAAATTCTGTCAGATAAAAATGCACTCCTGGACAAAAGGCAGAGTAGCTTTAGTTGGCGACGCTGGTTATTGTGCCTCTCCAGCAGCAGGAATGGGCGGTTCGTTGGCAATTATTGGAGCAACTGCTTTAGCTGATGCATTTATCATGTTCCAGGATGATTATCAATCCGCGTTTCATTCATATAATACAGGTTTGCGGCCGTTTATCGAAGAAATACAGGCAGAGGCTGTGCAGACTTTAGAAAAATTATTACCAAGAACTGATGGAGACGTGAAAGCAATGTGGGAAAATGGAATTTCTTTCTAAAGTTATTCATAGTTCACAAAAAGAGGCAAAACTTAGACTACTGTAAAATATCAGTCTATTCATCTCGGCAAATCCATGACATTGACATGCTTAAAGGTTACTTCGTAAATTTTTGCTAGTGAGATGTGACCAAATAATTAATCATTTTAGTTCTGGTTCTGCTGATTCGCCTTAAATCAGCTATAAATTTGTTGCTAATTTGGACTGTAGCCGACCTGAATTTTTAAAAGGTCATAAATGATATTATGACCTTTTTTTGCGCCCAACTCTTAATAGTGATTACCCACTATAACTAATTTATTTTTTGCCGTAATAATCATCGTCTGAAACTTTTTTTAACCAGATGGTTTTTCCTTTGCTGCGGGAGATGTTGCAATATAAGTGACACCGGTTTTCGAAGTTGCGCCATGCCAGTGCTCGATTCCAGGCATACACTTGATTACATCTCTTTTTTTTGATTTTTTTTAGGTTGCGACAAGTTTTATACCGACAATTTCGGGCTATTGTAATATAACCTTCTATTTTACGTTTTTTTTGAAACAACTAAAATCTTCGCAACTGATTTTATGGCGAAGTTAATTTCAGCTAAAGTAATGCTCCTAAAATTTTAACCAAATCAAGACTAACAAATTTCCCTAATTGTTTACTTTACATAACTATAATCACCTACTATTGAAAAACAAAATTTCGAGGTTGAGCTTTATGAATAACAGCGCAACAGTTATTCTTTTAACAACATTTCTTATGATAAGCTCTTGCCGTAAAGATCAAGATCCAAGTGCTGTTCCAACCATTACTACGCCAAAGGCTGTAATTGCTCCCAGTAACAATGATGAACGAATCTTCGAAGACGGCGAGGGATTAAATATTTACACTGCCGAAAATAGAAGAATCGATTTCACAAGGTTAATTAGCGTAAATGCTATCGATAATACCACCATTGAGATTACAAATTTTGTTCCGTTAGATATTGAAGAGGTCACTATTCTGCTAAAAATTAATGGTCGAGATGAGCCTGTTAAACTTTTGGTTGCTGATATTAAAGCACATACCACCAAAAAAATAAAATATCCTTTTGTTAATGAAACCACTGATTTCTTTGAAAACCAAACGAATAAAATTGTCAGTTTAGCTCAATATAAAACTGTGGGTATTGCACCATCGCAGGTAAGCTTTGATTACACAGGTACCACTCCACTATTGCAGAAACTCAAAAAAGCTGGTGAGATGAAGTGGCAGTTCAAGCCTAATGATTTTGATCCAAACCATAATCAGGAAAACTGGAAAGACAATCCCACGCCACAGGATTTTAGAAAATATAGTGCTTTATTAATTAATATGGCTTATCTATACAGCAGCGCTACCAATATGCGACAGTCTTTTCTAAACGAATCCATCACCAATAACGACGTTATATTGATGTCACCAGCAGAAAAACTGACCGCTTACAATAATATAGTTAATAAAACAAAATTAAGTTTAGGGATCTGTGAGGGTGGCGTAACGGGCCTTGGCGGCGGAGGGACACTTGGTATAGCGGCTTCAGTAATTAACAAAGCCATGTTTGAGCCTGTTTCTACATTTGCGCATGAAATGGGGCATGTGGTCGGTTTTTCGCATGAGTCAAGCATGACGTATCCCCAAAATGATAAAGGCTCTGTATCTGCGTGTCAGAGAGAATGGTTAATTAGAATTAAAGATGGTAGTCTTCCTGTCCAATTAAATAACTACTATATGCAAGGAGATTTTATAAAAACAGGATCAACGAGCCTAACTACGAATGCAAAACAGGGCACTCAACTTATTGATAACTGTGATATTAAATAATCCAGTAGCAAAAAAGCTGATTTGAGTATTTCCTTTACTGATAAGTTCACCGCAAGGGTTATGTTGACGACTGGTGCATACCTCTCCATTATAACTAATATTGCCATTAGTTTTTCTGTTAGTCCTACCATAATCATGCTTTTGTTGGGCATTGAAGGTTACTTTCAGTCGATGGCATGGGCGCCTGATGCTGAACTAATCAACAATTAGTAGCGTGAAGAAGAACGTTGTAAGGTCTTGGGTTGTATGCTATGGCTGCAGGCTCTCCCTCTAAGCCCTGATTTGCTGGGGAGTAATCTGACAGGTACAGGCTTTATGAAGATGACAGGTTATATGTTTGCGGCATTCGGAGAACCAATCTTAGGCTTCGCAATTGATGTTACGGGAAGTACTAATAGTATATTCATCATTATCTCCATTTTGTGTATATTATCCTCAATAAGCGTATGGGCAGTTCGCTTTGTGAAAAAAGGGTAGTTTTTTCCAGTGGATTAAAATTTTGATCATTTAATCAAAGTTTTTAACTAGGTTTTTTTGTTGATTGTAAAATTTTAAAATATGAAATCTCTAAAAATTATATCAATTCTATTGATTGTCTTCTTAATATCTCTATCAAACGTTTTCGGGCAGCGTGTGGTCATTATTGGTTTGGATGGGTTTTCATCTGAAGCATACAGGAAAATACCACATCCAAATATCGATAAACTTTTTGCACATGGACTGATTTCTCTTGATACCAGGCCAGTAATGCCATCGGTAACATTGCCAAACTGGACGAGCCATTTTTCTGGTGCCGGACCTGAAGAACATGGTGTTACCAATAACAGCTGGGTTTTAAATAAGCACGAACTTCAGGCATTGGATGCAGATGGTGAAGGGTATTTTCCTTCCATTTTCAAGGTTTTAAAAGATGCTAGGCCAGCAATTAAAACTGCTTTTTACTACAACTGGGCCGAGTTGATCAATTCAATGAATAAGAAGTATTTAGATGTGGCTTCATTTGAAGAAAAAGATGGATTTGTTAATAACTATAAATCAGCAGAACAATTTATTTTGGATAACAAAAAAAGTCCGCAACTCGTTTTTTTATATAGTGTAAGAATTGACCACGCTGGGCATGGTTTTAAGTGGATGTCGAACGAGTATATTGATGCAGTTAAGGAAGCAGACCAGGCTATTGGTGAATTTGTTAAAAAATTGGAAGTAAATGATCTGGCCAAGGATACCTATTTTTTGCTTATCACTGATCACGGCGGTAAGGGAACTGGTCATGGTGGTGTGAGCATGGAGGAAATGCAAATTCCATGGGCTATTACTGGTCCAAAAATCAAGAAGACTGGTATCACTCAAATTTATAACAGCAACAAAAATACTTCCAGAGTAATAGCCGAAATTTTTGGTGTCGAAAGCTTTCCCAAATCCTGGACCGCAATACTCCCAGAAGGTATTTTTAAATAGCTTTTTGTTGACCTTAGTTTTTATCTTCCAGTCGAGGAGTTTTGTAGTTAATTTTTTCCTTCTAATTTGAATAATTTTCGAAACCACTTAGACATGGTCTTTGTAATTTCTGATATTAAAAATCCGTATAAAAAGATTAATAAATTTACTTCCGACAACGCAATGACCGTCGCTTATCCCATTCCATTTGCAGTCCGTAATAAGAGCTGTTTTAACAGAAAGATTTTATTGAATATGTTTGGGAAAATTATTGCAGTGGCAACTTAATAATTTTGATGTTATCATGGTAGGCAATACGGGTTAAGGGCGCTTGAGTTACATAAACTCCCCATTTAATGTAGCCTACATTTCCAATACTTACATTGCCTGCAAACGTGGTATAGTTCGTTTTTTCATCAACCAGGATATAACTACTTTGGCCTGGAAGCTTCATGTAGGTTTTCATGTAACCTGTATTATTGTCTGCCCATTGCACATCGACCCTAAAATTCAACCATTGGTTTACATATGGGCGTAAGTCTGTAATAATGTCTTTTATGGAAGTAGAACCTTCATATCTTAAACGCATTGCATTTCTTGCAGTTCGAAATTGTAGAGGAACACCAGATCCAGAGGTAGAATTGCCTGATACTTTAAGTTGGTATATTGTTGTTTCGTAGGTAGGTCCAGAAACCCAGGGTGTCCAGTCTTTTAATAAAACGCTGAATTCGTAACGGCGTTCATCACCAGGGAAAAACTTCGCTTTCTGTATGGCTATCGCATCACTTTCACTTCTTATGTTTCCATCAGAATTATATGTGGTATCGCCATAAACAATTTTATGGGCAATGGCAAAGTTGCTGCCATTGCCCGCAGGACTTACCATATATGCAGCGTCTGAGGCTGTCGCATGAGTGGCCGTCAGGCCCGTAATCCCTGAATCAAAGGTGCCAGTTTCGTAATTTACATTAAGGATTGTATCGCCATTATTAAATGTATCACTCGCTTTCTTAACATTGTTTTTATCATTTAAGGATAGCGTCGAAACACGATCTTGACTGTCAACAGTGCTTTCTTTACTACATGACAGTGCTATAAACGCAATAAATATCAGGTGTTTGTGCGATATGAGATTTATGTTTTTCATTATTCTCTTTGGTTAGATGTGTTAATAATAGGATACCACAAAAGTCTTTACTGATTGATGTTGGTTTTAACGTTTTGGCTTTTTCCGTTAATGATTAATGTGAAATCTAATTGGCCCTGAACAAAGTCATTTCCAGTATTTTCCTTCATCGTTATCTCTGGTGCTTTTTTACCTGTAAAAGGGTAAACTACGCTGATGAAATACGGTGTTGTTGCATCTACCTTTTGTTTTTCGAAGGCTACTGCTGGTCGGGGCATTTCTTTTCTATACTCGTAAGAAACTTTAGTTTGCTCTTCTAATAAGGCTGTTTTAGCAGGGTTAAGCAATTGGATCGACAAGTTATTGCCATCGCCATAGGTGGAATATATTAGGTTTTTTGATTTATCGTAAACTGGCTTGGCATCCTCTTTCAAATGAAAGCGAACATCCAGTTTTCCTGTTGCAGATCCGATTGCTCTATCGATAATGATAAAATATTTTTGATCAACGAAAAGTACAGTTCGCTTATGATCTAAATCCTTATAACTCGGGTTGGTAAATGTTAATACATCCATCATTTTACCCGTTTTCCATTTATTTTGTTTAGCATTTGTGATTACCATATTCTGATCATCCAATGTTAGTGTATTGTGCATTTTGGTTTGGCGATACTGCTCACGTAGCTTATTTATCTCCGCATCGCCACTGTAAACAAAAGTTCCTGCATCAGGCATAAAATTTCGACCCTTAACATAAAGCTCAAATGTACCGTTATCTGGTTGCGCATGGAATTCTCCCGGAGGGCTTGCTTTTAAAACCATCACTGTTGATTCGTTGTTCCATCCGTTTCTGAAAGTATAAAAACCCGCATTGCTTGATGCGTGAGAAAGGTGATCTGGGCGTTCTCCTTCTTTGCCTTCCGTTGCAAAATATTGGATAACTTTATTCTTTGGAAAGCTTTTAGCCCAAGCCTGATATAATTTTATTCTTCCCGCCTTATCCGCAATCCACGAATCGCCGAACATTGGTGCACTATAATCTGGGAATGAAAAATCGATATTAGCCATGATCATCCGCTCAATGGTTTCACTAAAAGTTTCAGGGAATTCACTTTCAACGCCAGCCATTTTTGCAGCGTTGAAAGCTTTGAGAAAAATTTCAATAGATGCAATATGATATACGGGGGATAACTCAAACTGCACTCCATCGGCATAAACCTGCTTTTTGATTTCTGTGTTTAGTATATCTATACCGCTCTTTCTCCAGAATGGCGATGCTTTAAATTCAGGAAAAAATGCTCCAGCAAATAATACCCTCTGGGCTTCAAATAATAGATGATTGCCCTCTTTCGAGTAATGTTGTGGAATATAATCCGCCTGCTGATGGAAAGATTTCAAAAATTCCATTAAAAATGTGGGCGTGAATTCAGGTGATGACAGAAATAAATTGAAGGTTCCTGGCAAGCTTTGTACTCTTTCTGAAACTTCTAATGGCCTCCAGGCATAAGCATCATTATCTGCAGAAAGACCTAATGGGTTTTTCTTAACCCAATCGCGGAATTGATAAACCCATTCCCTGGCATATTTTTCATCTCCTGAGCTTCTATAGGCCAATCCCATAGATTGCCACCAATATACGCGATGCAACTGCCACCTTACCTCATTATCTTTTACTGGCCAAAGCTGCCAGTTGATTTCTTTTCCGTAATCGAAAAATCCATAACCTTTATGTGGCTGGAATTTATGAAGCAATGCATTATCTGCTTTCTCTTGGTTTGCTGCCCCTATAGATTTTCCTTTGAAACGCTGCTCATCTCCGATATTGAAATCAGGGTGGTGTATTTTTTTTCGGTTACGGTAATAAACTAATAGCTCTTGGGCAGCTTGATCGTACTTCGCTGATTGAAAGCTTTGATTTACTTTTTCCAGTCCAGGATAGTTTAAATTAATATTGTCGAAGTCTTCCTTTGAAATCGGGCTTTGCTGCGCTTTCAAACTTAGACCAGAAATTGCAAGGGCAATCAGGGATGTTAATACTTTTAATTTCATGTTGTATTAATTTTTTTTGATTGATTTTAAATCAATTTTTGCGATTTCATTATAACGTTTCAGGGCTTCCAGATAGTAGTAATCTGCATAGTCAAGTGGAGTGTCAATTTCTGAATTATAAAGGAAAGCACCAACACTGTGTTTCAAAATAAAATATTTGTTTTCACCTGGTTTCGCCAGATAGTCATCTGATGAAAGAGATTTTAGAATATCTTCTGCATAGGTGAAATATTTCTTGCCATCCTTAACCTGTGTACTCAGTTCTAATAATCCTGATGCAATAACTGCTGCGGCTGAAGCATCTCTCGGCGCTCGCTCGGCTGTATCAAGGGCGTTATGAACATCGAAATCCCAGGCAGGAACTTTATCTTTTGGCATTTTAGGATGATTCATGATGAAAGCTGCGATGTGTTCAGCCTGTTCTAAAAATCTCTCATCTTTAGAATTGGCGTAACACATGGCGTATCCATAGAGTCCCCATGCTTGCCCGCGGGCCCAGGCCGATTCATCAGTTAAACCTTGATGTGTTGCCTTTCGAATAACCTTACCTGTTTTTGGGTCATAATCGACTACGTGATAGGAACTATAATCTTTCCTGAAATGGTTTTTAAGAGTTGTTAAAGCGTGAGCATTTGCAGCATTGCCGTAGCTGGGCTGTTTTAGGAAGTTTGAAGCCCAATATAAATATTCCAAATTCATCATGTTGTCAATAATCACAGGGTAGTTCCACCAGGCAAAGTCCCATGATCTGATCACTCCGATTTTAGGATCGAAACGGTTCAATAAATGCTTTGCACCATCTTCTAGCGCTGGTAGATATTCTTTGTTTCCAGTAATGCGGTAGGCATTTCCATAAGAACAGTAGAGCATAAAACCAACGTCATGTGTATTGGTAATATACCTTGCCGAATCTAAGGCTAAAGTAAAGCGTTTAGCATCAGCAGCCAGGGTTTTATCTCCCGTAAGTTCATAACCATACCATAACGAACCTGGAAAAAATCCAGTTGTCCAGTCTTTGTAGGGTGCCAGCCTGACCGTTCCATCAGGATTAACAGAACGCGGGTTTTTTCCTGGACTATAGGCGCTTGCAGCTTTCTTAAGTTGAAGCTCGACTACACGGGTTGCTTTTGAAAACCATTGCGTTTCTTGTTGTGCATAACTTTTAAATGTCAGGGCACTAATAAAGAATATGGTAAGGACTTTTTTCATCTGAGAGATTTGTCTTTTTGCTGGTTAAATAATCTGCTGAATAAGCAATTGTGAAATTAGGTTAGACGATGCATTTTTGATTTTGATTTTCGTTAAAATGCTTTTGATTTTGATTAAGAAACTTTTTGACGGAAACCTTTTAAAATGCACCAGCTGGGAATATTTGCCCCCTCAGTCAAATTATTAGCATTAGCCAAAACTTAAATACTTTAGTCTAAAATCGAAACTATAAATATCGAAATGCCTGTACTTTAGGGTTTGATTATGTTCTGCATCGCAAGTAGATCCTGATCATAAATTATCTCAACCTAAATAAATGTTTTAAACATGAACCAATTAAATGCAATAGGTATCGACGTTGGCGGATCTTCCATTAAATGCGGGGTTGTAAATGCCCATGGTGAAATTTTGTACTCAACAAACATTTCGCTGAAAAATGTAAAAACACATGGTGCTGTAATCGGCCATATGACTGAAGCCATTAATGCTTGTGCCAAAAGATATGATGATTCAATTCTTGGAGTTGGTGTAGGGTTTCCTGGCATCATCGAGAATAATGTAGTAATTGCAGGCGGAATTAATTTGCCTGGCTTCAGGAATGTAGAACTGGGCAACATATTAAAACTGGTTACCCGTAAAAACATTATTATTGATAATGATGCAAACCTGATGGGCCTAGGTGAGCTGACTTATGGTGCGGCCAAAGACTGTAGCGATGCGGTGTTCATCACAGTGGGTACTGGAATCGGTGGTGCGGTGCTGATTGACTCTAAACTCTATGGCGGGTTCAAAAACAGGGGAACTGAATTGGGGCACATTATCATAAATCATAAAGGTAAGGCTTGTGCATGTGGTGCCAGAGGATGTTTGGAAGCCTATGCTTCGATCAATGCGATGGTCAATCACTATCAATCTATCTGTAAAGATACTCCTGATCATGTTGATGCAAAATATATCGTCAGCAGGTACATGTTAAGAGAAAGTAATGCAATGGAGGTGATGGAATCCCATTTTGATTATATGGCCACAGGTATTGTAAGTTTTATCAACCTGTTCAATCCACAAAGGATAATTATTGGGGGAGGCATTAGTGAATCTGGTTCTTTTTACATCAGGGAGATTGAAAAACGAGTATTGGCACTGGCTGTACCTACAGGACCAGGATCGGCCCAAATTGTTGCTGCTGGTCTTGGTAACAAAGCAGGGTTATTAGGCTGTGCAGCAAATGTATTTCAAAAGTATGGTGCAATTGAAAATATGAAGCAAAAAATGGTAGTTTAAATACATTATTAATCAATTTTGATAATGATTTAACCAAATTTAAAACCCGAAATAGATTCTATAACATAGATTCGTTGTTGAAAATACTTAAATATTTGCAATCAAGTTTTAGCAAATAAAATATAAAAATAAACTAACCAACATATTCTAGAATAAATACCAAACTAACCTAACTGAAATGAAACAAATCGTACTTATGTTATGTCTGCTATGCTTAGTTACCGTATCACAAGCTCAAAATGTGATTATGGTAAAAGGCGTGGTTCGAGATGGAACTAACCAACCTATCCCAGGTGCGACAATTCTTGAAAAAGGAACCAAGAATGCAGTAATGTCCTCGGAAAATGGATCTTATCAAATAAAAGTGCCTGCAAATGCAATACTCGTTTACAGGTACGTTGGATCAAAAGTGACAGAAATCAGCGTAAATAACAGAACTGTTATAGATGCCAAATTGCAAGATGAATCCAATACACTTAACGAAGTAGTGGTTACAGGATATGGCCAGGAAACCACCCGTGGTAGTTTAACGGGGTCAGTGTCATCCATCAGCGGGACAGAAATAGCCAAAGTTCCTGTTCAAAACGTAGCGCAGGCTTTACAAGGCAGGATTGCTGGAATGCAGGTAAGCGTTGGGAGTGGAGATCCTGGGGCTGAACCATCTATAAAAATTAGAGGCGGAACATCTATAACCCAAAGCAATGAACCTTTGTATGTGGTTGATGGCGTGCCACAAACTGAAGGGTTAGCTTTTTTAGATCCGATGGATGTGGAATCGATCGATGTATTGAAAGATGCTTCTGCTACTGCAATTTATGGAGCCCGTGGAGCCAATGGAGTTGTTTTAGTAACTACCAAAAAACTTAAGGGTGGTAAAACCACTATAAACTATGACGGATATGTAGGCGCCAGAATCACAAGCAAATATCTACCTGTTCTTAGTCCGCTTCAATATGCGCAGTATGCTTATGAAAATTCAGTTCGCGATGCCACAAGGCTTCAACGATTTATCAATACCTATGGTTCTTTTGATTCCTTACAGATCAATTATGGCGATAGACCTGGAATTAACTGGCAGGATGAGGTTTTAGGTAAAACGGTAATGAGTCAGTATCATAAGGTGAGCATCAATGGAGGGAATAGTGAGATCAGATACAACCTTTTTTATTCTAAAAATAACAATGATGGATTATTATTGAATAGTGGTGCAAATAAAGATATCGCGAAACTTACTGTAACCAACAATATAGGGAAAAAAGGCGTGGTAACTGGTATTGTGAATTATTCAAACCAGGCAATTTATGGAACCGGAGGAACACAAACGGGGGGTAACGCCAGATTGAGTTTTCTACAAACCTTACTTCAATACCGCCCGATAAGCGGAAAAAATAGTAATAATCTAGATTTATTGGATGATGCCATTGATCCGCTGGATAACCAAGGTAGTCCAGCTTTCCAAAGTCCTCTGGTTGCGCTTAACTCCCGTCAAATCAAACAATCTATAAAAAGTTTAAACGCCAGTGCAACTGCAAGATATAATATTATTGACCACCTGACCTACAATGGCTTGATTAGCTATACCAGTCAAACCAATAAGATCAAAACATTCATCGATGCGACTAACATTCAGGCGATTCGTGCAGGCGGACCAAATGGAAGCATTAGTGATGCGCTATCTCAACGTGTTTCTTTCAATAACGTATTAACCTACGCCAACACCTTTGCGAGTGACCATAAAATGGATATCTCAGTAGGACAGGAATACATTTACAGCTATTTAGAAAATTTTTCAGCCTCCGCAAGTGGATTTCCTGCAGTTAACAATGGGTTTGATAATTTAGGCGCTGGTACTGTTGCGGGTTTTCCAACATCTTATGCCGAGGATGATAAACTTCTATCGTTCTTCGCCAGGGGAAATTATGCCTACAAAGGCAGGTATCTATTGAGTGCTTCGTTAAGAAGAGATGGATCATCCAAATTCGGATCTGAGAATGTATTTGGCTATTTTCCATCAGCAGCAGTTGCCTGGAGGATTATACAAGAACCTTTTATGGAAGGAAACAAGATTTTTTCTGACCTGAAATTGCGTGTGAGTTATGGAAGTTCGGGTAATAACCGAATTGCCAATTATGCATCGCTGAGTACATTTGTTACGGGTAACTATCCTTTAAACAATCAGATTATCAGCACTGCTTATCAGTCTAATCTATCTAATCCATTTTTAAAGTGGGAAACGGTGGTGCAACGTAATGTGGGTTTAGATTTGGGTTTATTGAAGCAAAGAATAACCCTTACTACAGATATTTACGATAACCGTTCTAAAGATTTACTTTATAATACGCGTATTCCTGCCAGCTCTGGTTTTACCACTCAACTCCAAAATATTGGCGAAACTTCGAGTAAAGGAATCGAATTTACTTTAAATACCATTAATATTAAAAAGGACGCTTTCCAGTGGAATACAAATTTCAACATTGCATTCAGCAGGACAAAAGTTTTAAAATTAAGCAATGAGGAAAGTTCTTTATTGGTAAGTAGTTATAATACAGCTTTTAATGATTATATCTTACAAGTTGGACAACCTGTTGGCATCATGTACGGTTATATCGGCGATGGATTGTATCAGGTAAATGACTTTAATTTTAATGCCACTACTAACACATATACATTAAAAACGGGTGTGGTAAATAATGGTACCGTGGTTCAGCCAGGTTATGCTAAGTATGCCGACATAAGTGGCCCGAATGGTACGCCAGATGGTCTGATTAATGATTTCGACCGTACGGTAATTGGCAACGCGAATCCTAAGTTTACAGGCGGTATAAACAATAATTTTAGCTATAAAGGCATTGACCTGAGCATCTTCCTGGATTTTACTTACGGAAATGATATATATAACGCTAACATTCAAAATAATCTGGCCATTTCAGGTGAATATAATAGTAATCTTGCTTTCCAAGCTGAACGATGGACCAATGTAAACGCAGCGGGCCAACTGGTAATCAATCCTGTTGAGTTGGAAGCATTAAACAGGGGAAAAAACACGGTAGCCTCTATTGCAGGGGTTACAGGAGGTCGATTAACCCGTTATGCGATAGAAGATGGTTCATTCTTAAGAATCAATAATATAAGTCTAGGTTATACTTTTCCAAAGAAATGGCTGGAGAAAGTAAAAATCAAAAATGCCCGAGTGTATTTTACTGCATATAATCTCCATGTATTTACCAATTATTCTGGTTATGATCCAGAGGTAAGTGTAATTAATAATCCATTAACGCCAGGCGTGGATTTCAGCGCCTATCCAAGAGGCAAATCTTTTGTAGCTGGTTTAAATTTATCCCTTTAATATTGATTGAAATGAAAAATACTAATATAAGAAAGGCTTTAGTCGTTGGATTGATTGGGCTAATGCCACTGATTTCCTGCAAAAAAATGGTAGAAACCACTCCTTATTCGTCTTTTACCTCTGCAAATTATTTTCAATCGGTTAGTGAAGCCTACTCAGCTACACTTGGTGTTTATGAAGCTATGAAAAGTCCAAATACCTACGCATGGAATATTCCTTTGGTATATGATGCTGACACAGATGCAGAGTTTTTAAGTCCAGGAACTACTGTTAATGACTTTAGAGAGGTTTCACACTACTATTATCTGGCTGGAAACTCAATGTTTTACAATACATGGTCGACCCTTTATGCTGGAATAGACCGTGCTAATGTAGTGATAGAACGTATTCCGCAAATGAATTTATACACAAATGGATCGGTTGCTGAAAAAGCCGATCTAAATAGAATGGTGGGAGAAGCCAAGTTTTTGAGGGGATTTTATTATTCAGAATTGGTTAGGTTGTGGGGCGATGTGCCTTTTAAAACAAAAAGTTCGGTTACGGGTGATGAATTAAGATTACCCCTTACCGATCGTTTTGCAATTTATGAGCAGGTAATTAAGGATATGCAAGAAGCTATTGCGGTGTTGCCTGCATCTCTACCTACCGATGAACGGATTAATAAATTTGGTGCAAAGGCAATATTGGCTCGTGTTGCACTTTTTGCGGGGGGATATTCACTGAGCGCCAACGGCGCCATGCAAAGGCCCAATGATTATATAAAATATTATCAGATCGCACAGAATCAGGTAAATGAGGTTATTGGATCTGGTCTATACCAATTAAACAATAGTTATAGCCAGGTTTTTAAAAACCAATCACAGCAGGTATTCGAACCAAAGGAAAGTCTTTTTGAAGTTTCTTTTTACACGCCAGCAGTTACCACAACGTCGAGTTCTAGTTTTGGTTTTTTTAATGCAGGCCTAACGGCTAATGGACTTTACGGTAGCACTTTAAATAGAGTTTTTGTTCCTGCATCTTTCTATAGCAGTTTTGATAACGGAGACCTTCGTCGTGATTTTTCGATTGCCAGATATAGCCTGGATGCTAACGGAAATCGTGTACCACTGTTAACGGCGAGACAAGATGAAACCTGGACGCCAGGAAAGTGGAGCCGTGAATATCAAAAAAACTCAGCTTTGGAAAGAAGCTACACAAACATCAACTATGTTGCCATGCGTTATGCAGATGTTTTGCTGATGAAAGCAGAGATTGATAACGAGTTGAATAATGGGCCAACTATTGAAGCTTATGATGCCATCAATGCAGTGAGAAGAAGAGCGTATGCAACAAACACTCCAGGAAATGGTATTACAATTACGCTTGGTGCTGGAGGTACGGGCTATACAGCTGCTACAACAATCAGCATTACAGGTTCGGGCGTGGATGCTTATGCAGTACCAGTAATCACGTCTGGACGAATATCAGCCGTTACGATTTTAAATGCAGGAAGTGGCTATACAACACCGCCAACCCTTAGCATTAACGGGGTGGGTACTGGGGCCGTACTAACAGCTGGATTGCAAACCAAGCGTACAAACGCAACTGTAGATTTACCAACAGGATTGTCTAAGGATGCCTTTCTGCTAAGAATTCAAAACGAGAGAGCGTGGGAATTGTGCTTCGAAGGTATGCGCCGATCTGACCTGATTAGATGGAATTTACTTGGCGATAAGATAAAAGCAACACAGGATGCTGTTAAAGCCATTCGTTCGCAATATGCGTATGTAGCAAGTACAAATTTTGTGAAAGGTAAACATGAACTTTATCCGCTTCCTCAAAACGAGCTGGATGTGAATAAGAACATTACCAGACAAAACCCAGGATTTTAAATTTACAAAAAATGAAATTGTACGTTATTGGCAAGGAAAAGTTTTCCCTTAAAGGGATTATTTTTATGATCATATTTTCTTTATTAGGAATATATGCTCTTGCCCAATCGCCAAAACGGCCAAATATTCTGATCATTATGACCGATCAGCAGACTGCTGAGGCCATTAGTGCTGCGGGGAACAAATATTTAAAAACCCCTGCTATGGATAAACTTGCGAAAAATGGCGTTCGTTTTACCAAGGCTTATTGTGCGCAGCCGCTGTGTACACCATCGCGTTCTTCAATTTTTAGCGGCAAAATGCCTCATGAAACAGGTTTTATTGGCAATGCACCAGAAAAAGATGGACAATGGCCAGATAGCTTACTTATGATGGGTAAAATATTTCAAAATGGAGGTTACCAAACTGGCTATGTAGGCAAGTGGCACTTACCTGTACCCACAAGCAAAGTAGGTCAACACGGATTTAAATACATCGAAAATACTTCTTTTTTGGATTATAACGACGCGGCAACTCCATCCTTTTGTGCCAGGTTTATTAAGGAAAATAAAGATAAGCCGTTTTTGCTATTCGCTTCTTTTTTAAATCCCCATGATATTTGCGAGTGGGCAAGGGGTGAAACATTAAAGATGGATGTTTTAGCAAATGCCCCACCTGTAGCGGAATGCCCACCTTTACCTTCAAACTGGCGAATTCCCGAACTGGAACCGAAAATTGTAAGGGATCAGCAAAAAACAGTGGGTTTGCGCACTTACCCATCAGTAGGCTGGACTGGAGATCAGTGGCGGCAATATCGATGGGCTTATAACCGTTTGGTTGAAAAAGTGGATGGTTATATCGAAATGCTCTTAGGATCGCTTCAAAAATATGGCGTGGAAAAAAATACGATCATCATTTTTACTGCAGATCATGGCGACGGATATGCAGGCCATAGCTGGAATCAGAAACAGATTTTATATGAAGAATCCGCGAAAGTCCCCTTTATCATTTCCAAAATGGATGGGTCAATGAAACCCCGTACAGATGATATGCTGGTTTGCAACGGCGTAGATATTATTCCAACAATTTGTGGGCTTGCCGCTGTAAACAAGCCAGGTAATTTGAAAGGAGCAGATTTAAGTAAAAGGATGAGTAATCCAAGCTTATCACTCCGTGATACCTTAGTCATAGAAACCGATTTTGCCGATAACGAAGAACTGCTGGGTATCAGCGGAAGAGCGGTAATTACAAAGGATTTTAAATATATCGTTTATAATCAGGGGATTCTGCGTGAGCAACTTTTTGATCTGAAAAAAGATCCTGGAGAGATGCATAATCTGGCAAAGGAAAATGCAAGCAAAAACAAGTTATTAAAAATGAGAAATCACCTTAAGCAATGGTGCACGAAAAATGGCGATAAATTTAATTCAGGTTTGTAGTAAAGTATCTCAATATATTATAATGAAAATTTTTATAGCAGTTTTTATTTCCTTGCTCTCGATTAACTCCTTCGCACAGCAGTTTGGTGTAAAACAAGTTAATGAAGCAAAACTTCATGCCCGAGTGCGGGAGTGGCCATATCCAGCTAATGGTATAACGGTTCCAACCAACGCTCCGGCCTTATTATGGCCAGGCACTAACGGTAAAACCAAGGTTTTGCCTATGGAAAGTGGCAGTGAGGTTCCAGAAGATCCCAATATCGGAAATGTAAAGTATAAGGTCATGCTTGCTACTGATCCAAATTTCAAAAGTAACGTAATATCGGGTAAAGAACAGCGTTGGGCAGTTTATCCACTGCATCAGGCCTTAAAACCTGGTAAATGGTATTGGAAATACGGCTACACACTTAAAAATAGCAATAATTGGATTTGGTCTGAAACCTACAACTTTTTAATAGATCCCAAATACGCCAGTTTACAAGTTTCTCCATCAATAGAAACGGTGCTAAAACGGAATGAAGGATCACACCCATTATTGTGGAACATGAACCAGATTGGGGAACATTTTTACAATAGAAATCTCCATAATCCTGAAGCTAAAAAGTTTATTGCATTTGCTGAAAAATTGATGTTGGAACCGCTTCCTGTTGAAAAACCTCAAAGAATTATTGATACCACAGGTAAAACGCCTTTGGAAAAAAAGATTATTATCGAACGCATGTACCACGGCTTTGGTGATGCGGTAGGCACACCAGTTAGAAATCTTTGCATTGCCTTCCAGTTAACCAAAGACAAACGTTTTATTCTGGATGCAAAAAGAAGGGCCTTGAATATTGCCAACATGAATCCGAATGGGTTGGCTACTGGCGATGATTTTACCAGTGGCGCAGTGCTGGAAGCTTTAGGCTGGTTTTATGATGCAGGTTATGATTATTTAAATCAAGAAGAAAGGCTCCGCTTAAAAAATATCATTACACTAAGGGCAAAAAGGGTTTATGATCATCTTCCAAACCGTTTTGAGCTTCATGTGAGCGATAATCATGTTTGGCAAATTACTTTAAGGAACCTGGCAATTGCAACAGTTTCAGTAATCAATGAAGTACCCGAGGCAAAAGAATGGTTGACTTATATGTATGAGGTCTGGTCGGCCAGGTTCCCAGTTTTAGGCACTACGGATGGTGGCTGGCATGAAGGAAATGGGTATTTTAGGGTCAACTTCAAATCCATTATTTACCTGTCGCAAATGTTTGGTGATTTTAGTGGAGTAGATTATTTTAAGCTCCCCTGGATGCAAAACTTACCTTATTACCTGATTTATACCCATCCAAATGGTTCCGCATCGACCGCAACGGGTGATATGTGGGAAAACATTCCATACATTGTGAAAGGCGAAGCTTGGTTTGCAGATGCACTAAGTCTTAAAGTAAATAATCCCTATCTAAACAATTATGTAGCGAAGATAAAAGCCGATAATCCTGAATATTTTAGAGGAACGGATGATTATCTGCTGTTTAGACTTTTAAATTACAAGCCAGACCGCAAGATCGCTATAAAATCTTTTGACGATTTATCCAAAGCCAGGACATTCAGCGATGTAGGTGTTGTTGCCATGCATGAAAAACTCGCTGATGCCAGCCGTAGTTTAAGCAGTTATTTGTTAAGCAGTCCTTTTGGTGCATCAGGTCACGGACATGCATCACAAAATGCTTTTACCATAAATTATAAAGGAAAAGTACTTTTTGGTGGAAGTGGTTATTACAGCAATTTTAGCGATAAGCATAACCTTTTTTATTATAGAAGTTCCAGGGCATATTCTACAATTTTAGCCGATAGCATCAGTCAAAAAATTGGGGAAGAAGGTTATGGTTGGGTACCTCGATCAATCAGTGGTAACCATATTCAATACGCTTTGGGGGATGCTAGCAATGCCTACGGAAAGATTCAAAGTGAATTTTGGTTAAACCGTTTTGATCAGATCAAGGCTCAGCCAAATAAAGGAAATGTTTATGGTGAATCTGGAGTAACCTTGTATCGCCGACACATGCTTCAGCTTGCTGGCGAATATGTTGTGCTCTATGATGAATTGTCAGCAAACAAACCTGTAAAATGGACCACTCAATTTCATGCACCGTACAGTAAAATTCTAGCAGAGATTTCAAATTCAGCTAATCGAAAGGATTTCATTACTCAAAATGACTCAGTAAGCAGTTTAGCAACGGTTTTTGCCAACTCTCCAATTAGCTTGGTCGTCCATAATCAATTTTCCGAACCTGCAGAAAACTGGAATAAGGTAACTGATGATGAGGGCAAAATCAAAGACTTCAAAAATCAGTGGCATGCTGGCATTACGTCTTTACCATCTAAGAATTTTAGGTTTCTAACCATCATACAAATTAAAACAGGTGCGGTTGAAGTAGTAAAAATACCGAACGATAACGAAGGAATTTGTGAAGTGAAGGTTGGAGAGTGGAATATTAAGGCTCAATTAAACGGTAATAAAGGAGCTGCATTAATAATAGATGGGTCGAAAAGCAAATCGTTATTTACTTATGGTGATTTGCCAGTCAAATTTCAGGGGAAAACCTTTATTTCAAACCTGAAGGGAAGTTCTGTTCTGCTCGAAATGATCGATGGGAAGCTTATCAAAAACGAAGCGGTGGATGAGCTACCTGATGTTTTAAAATATGATAAAGCCAATTAACGGTTTTGAATTGATCATTATTGAAAGTTTTTTAATCAAAATTTAAAGTGTTTAGCTTCAGGAATAACTAATTTTATCCTATTAAGTAAAAGTATAAAATACTTATCTTGAGTTAATCCTTAGGTTATTTAAATGATCATGGTTCAAAAGAAGTTATCAATAATACAAAAAGCTGCAAATTGGTTCCATTTCATGTGGATAAATGCCATTTTAGTGCTTGGCTTTATTTTGATGACTGCCCGTGCGGAGGCTCAAATCACTGACCGTCATTTCAGGAATATTTCAGTGAGTAAGGGGCTTTCTCAAAGTACAGTTTTTTCGATAAAACAAGATACCCTTGGCTTTATTTGGATGGGTACGCAAGATGGCCTTAATCGCTATGACAGCAAGGGTTTTAAAATCTACCGACCAGTTAAGGGTAAAGTAAATAGCCTTCAATCTTATTATATCCGCACTTTATTTGTTGATCATACTGGGAATTTGTGGATAGGTGGTAATCAAGGGGTAAGCCGATATGATTATGCAAAAGATGAGTTTGTTAATTATAAACTGCCCCGTAGTTTAGGGGAGTGGTATGTTTCTTCCATTACCGAGGATAAGCAGCATAATCTTTGGGCAACATCAGTTGTAGGAGGCGTTTTTAAATTGTCGGCAGGTTCGAAAAGTTTTACTGAGATCAATTTTGATTCGTTCAATTATGGGATTAAGAAAATAGCTTACATTGGCAATTGGAAACAGGATCTTTTAATCGGAACAGATGTCGGGCTTTTTAAAAAGTCGGGAAATAAGAACCAATTATCAAAAATTGATCTCGGTACAGAAAAAGCATCTATAAATGAAGTGTATCTTGATGGCGATGTTTGGTGGGTAGCTACAGAAGGTGCAGGATTAATTCGATACAATCCTGAAATCCGACAAAAACAAAGTTTTTTACATCAGGCCAGCTCGAATAGCATCGCCGATAATAACATAAGGAGTGTAGGTAAAGATACCGAGGGAAATATCTGGCTTGGTACTTTTAAAGGATTATCCATTCTTGATTCTAATTCGGGGCTATTTGATAACTATTTCCACCAGGTTTCGCAACCTTACACCATTAGCCAGAATTCGGTGCGGTGTTTTTTCAAGGATAAACAAAATGGTATCTGGTTAGGTACATTTTATGGAGGTGTAAACTATTACCATCGTAATGATATTAAATTTAACCTGCTGAGCCAAAACACGGGTAAATTATCCTTAAATGATGAGGTGGTTAGTGCAATCAGTCAGGATGAGAAAGGCAACTTCTGGATTGGTACTAATGATAAGGGACTGAATTACTGGGATAGAAAAAATAACTCCATCAGTTATTACTCTAGCAATGAACGAAATGCTAATTCATTGGCATCAAACAACATTAAAGCCATTGCTTTTGATAACCGTCAACAAGTGCTTATTGGAACGCATAACGGAGGATTGAATATTCTAAATCCAGCTACAGGATCAGTTAAGCGTTATCTCCACAATGAAAATGATCCAAATTCTATTGCCGGAGATTTGGTATACAGTGTGTTAAAAGACCATAAAGGTAAAATTTGGGTAGGAACCCGATCAGGGCTTGATCAGTTTGATACAGAAAAGGGAATATTTTCTCACATTCATTTGGATAAGGCTGGTAAAAGACTAAGCTCTGATGATATCACTTACCTTTTTGAAGATAGTAAGCGCAGGATCTGGATCGGTACCACCAATGGGGTAACCTTGCTTTATCCCGATAATATGCTCTTTGGAAATACTTCGAAATCTCAACTAAATGATGATGTAATTACCTGTATCACTGAAGATAATCATCAACGAATATGGATTGGATCGAGGGAAGGTTTAAGTTTGTTTGATGAATCAAGCCAAACATTCATCACGCATCGAAATCGGAAAGATTTCATAACGGGTACCATTTACGGAATCGAATCCGATCAGGAAGGAAATCTATGGATTTCCAGCAACCGCGGTCTTATTCGTTATAATCCATCTAGCAAATCAGTACAAACATTTAATGAAAGTGATGGATTGCAGAATAACCAGTTTAATGATTATGCCTTTTGTAAGGCAAAGGATGGCATGCTACTCTATGGGGGAATCAATGGTTTATCTTATTTTTATCCTTCCAATATTAAACAACAATCCTTGCCATTAAAAGTATCCTTTACCGGACTTGAGGCATTAGGCAGAATGGTTAACATTGGCGATGAAACGGAGATACTCGAAAATCCGTTGGATCAAACCAATAAGATTTCCATTGCATCTGATTTTAAGCAATTTAGTGTGCGTTTTAACGCTTTCAATTACATCTCAGCTAATAGAACCCATTACCTTTATATGTTGGATGGTGTGGATGAAAACTGGCAGCGAACAGATGATTTGAAGGTGGTTTATAATAATCTAAAAGCAGGCAAATACCATTTTAAAATCAAAGCCGTTGGACCGAATGGAGAAACCAGTGCGGTAAGAAGTTTGGAAATTAATGTGCTGCCGCCCTGGTACAACACCTGGTGGTTTTACAGTTTAATATTAATTTTTGTTGTAGTTGGAGGTTACGTTGCTTACAGAATGATTGCGGAACGTGTTAGAGCACTACACCAATTAAAACTTGAGCGTGTAGATAAGGAAAAGGTTCGCTACATCAATCAGATGAAAATGGATTTTTTTACGAACGTTTCGCACGAACTTAGAACTCCGCTAACATTAATCCTTGCTCCGTTAGAAGAGATGATCAATAAACCCATGGCGCAAAAAGCGGTCACTAAACGCCATGAAATGATGCTCACGAATGCCAAGCGGTTATATAATCTGGTCGACCAACTTTTTGAGTTCAGAAAGACGGAAACGGGAACAAGGCGTTTGAAAGTAGAAAGGGGCGATATTGTGAGTTTTATACATGAGGTATATGAATCCTTCAAGCCATTGTCGGATCAAAAAAACATCAAGTATACTTACCGATCTACCCAGGCTAAACTTTCCTTCTTTTTTGACCATGATGCAATGGAGAAAATATTATTCAACCTGCTTTCCAATGCATTCAAATACACTAAAAACGAAGATCTGATCAATATCGATTTATCCATTTCAGAGGATCATGCCATTATCAAAATCAGCGATTCTGGGGTTGGAATCTGTCAGGATGATCTTGCTAAAATTTTTGAACGCTTTTACCAGGTTAACAATCAGGAAATGAACCTGGGCTCAGGTGTTGGTCTGGCCTTTACCAAACGGCTGGTTGAACTTCATCACGGATCTATTACTGCCGAAAGTGAAATCGGTAGAGGAAGTGTTTTTACGGTTTCGATTCCAACTTCAGATACCGCCTATGGAGATTTCACTAAAAGAGATAGTCCAGTTTATGAATTATCTATTGTACCTGAAGCTATATCGAGCAACGCAGATCAAAATGCTGAACAAATTCAAGAGGACTTTGAAGGTGTTAAAAAGGATAGCTTGCACAAAAGCCATTTATTACTAGTAGATGATAACCAGGATATATTAGATTATTTGCGGGAATATTTTGAAACAGATTACCTGGTTACGGTAGCATTTGATGGGTTAATGGCGTTAAGAATGCTTGAAGAACAAACTTTTGATCTGATTGTGAGCGATGTGATGATGCCAGAGCTTGATGGTCTGCATTTTTGTAAACGAGTAAAGCAGAACATTAACACCTCTCATATTCCTGTAATGTTACTTACAGCAAAATCAGAAATCGATCAGCAGATTAAAGGACTGGAAATGGGCGCTGACGATTATATCACAAAACCTTTTTCAATAGAGATGTTGGCCGCCAAAATTGCCAATCTGTTGCGAGCCAGAAAACGGTTAAAAGATTACTATAGCGGAACCAGGGAAGTTGTTCCACAAAATCTGGCCTTCAACACTCTTGATGAAGAATTTCTTAAGGAAGCTATAGATATCGTGGAGAAACATTTATCCGATTCTGATTTTTCAGTAGAAAAGTTTAGTCGCGAGATTGGCATGAGCAGATCTAATCTTTATTTAAAGTTTAAGGCAATAACTGGAGAATCAGCAACAGATTTTATTAAAACGATAAGATTTAAAAAGGCCGTAGAACTGATGCAAAGCAAGCGCTATACCATGGCACAGGTTACTTACATGTGTGGGTTTAACTCTCCATCGTATTTTTCAACAGCTTTCAAACAATATTATGGTTGTATGCCAACCGAATATCTCCTCAAATTAGATTCTGGAGAAGGCTAAGCCCAATTTATTTTACCTATATTATATGATGACAAAAACGTATTTAAAATTTATTTTAACAGCTTCGATAATTAGTATTAGTGGTTATGTTCAAAGCCAAACCGTTACAGTAGATCATTATTTTAACAGCGAAACCAAGCTTGGCGCAGATGGTCAAACTCAACCCTTTCATTACTTATGGAATGATACGGAAATGACTGGTTTTTCTATTTTGGGGACGTACTTTAAAAATAATGGGGCAAAAGAACTTAATGTACTTTTTCAAAAGCCAACAGCAGAAACATTGGCACCAAGCGATGTTTACATCATTGTAGATCCTGATAACTTGAAAGATAATCCTAAACCAAACTACATGAACCCCGAGGATGCAAATGCAATAGCGGCCTGGGTAAAACGTGGCGGCGTTCTTTTACTTTTAGCTAATGATAAAGCGAATGCAGATCTGGAGCACTTTAATACTTTAGCTGAAAAATTTGGCTTTAAATTTAATAACGATTTAATTTTACATGTTGTAGATGATGCTCATTTTGAAGAAGGTGCAATAAACATCAAAAGCAACCAAATATTTAAAACTTCCAAAAAGATTTTCATCAAAGATGCTTCTTCCATTTCCATTAGCCATACAGCAAAACCCATTTTAAAAACTACCAAGGGCGAGGTTGCTATGGTAATTTCTCAATATGGAAAGGGAACTGTTTTAGCCATTGGCGATCCTTGGCTTTACAATGAATATACCAACGGAAGATTACCACAAAGTTTCGAAAACAATAAAGCAGCGGATGATTTATCCAAGTTTATGTTAAAACAAATAAAAACCAGACATTAACGAATATCAGACGATTAAAGACTAATTTTTTCGACAATGGATTTATTATTTTATCGTAATCCTTGTTCTTTTTGAAAAGTTGGCAATCTCAGCTACGAGCAAATTGAAAAATTTAATATTAACATTGCTGCCCCTCTTTTTTTTAGCTTGCTCCAATTCAAAGAGCAACATAGAAACAAGAATTATTCAAGATTCTTTGGCCTCTTGTCAGCAAAATCTTCCCGATCGGTTTGGGGTATTAAATGATACCTCTAGTTTTGTTGCCAATAAAGTTAGTCATCGCGGCATGGTTTTGATTCCAGCTGGAGCGTTCAATATGGGAGCTCACGATAAAGAGGGGCATGAAGATGAGTATCCACAACACAAGGTTAAGCTATCTTCTTTTTGGATGGATGTTAGTGAAGTAACAAATGCAGAATTTAAAAAATTTGTGGATGCAACGGGATATATAACTACTGCAGAACGGAAGCCAGTTTGGGAAGAAATGAAAAAACAACTTCCCGCAGGAACCCCAAAGCCACCAGATAGTGTTTTTGTTGCCGCATCACTAGTATTTTATCAACCTCAAACCATTGATGGTTTAGATAATGTTGCTCAATGGTGGCGTTGGGTGAAAGGAGCTAATTGGCAGCATCCTCACGGACCAAAAACTGATATTACTGGAAAAGATAATTATCCAGTTGTTCATATTTCTTGGGATGATGCGATGGCTTACTGCAAATGGACTGGAAAGCGTTTGCCAACTGAAGCAGAATGGGAATATGCAGCAAGAGGTAGTTTAAAAGATAATTTATACCCTTGGGGCAATGAGGATATTGAAAAAGGTATTGCCAAAGCCAATACATGGCAGGGAAGTTTTCCGATAAGTAATACAAACTGGGATAGCTTTGAAGCCCTTGCGCCCGTAAAACGATTCAAACCAAATGGTTATGGGTTGTTCGACATGGCTGGAAATGTTTGGGAATGGTGCAGTGATTGGTATCGTTCAGATTATTATGAAGCAGCTGGTGAATTAGCTACCAACCCAGTTGGTCCACCAGATAGTTATGATCCAATGGAGCCAAGAATACCAAAAAAGGTTGTTCGCGGAGGGTCATTTATGTGCAACGCATCCTATTGTAAAGGTTACAGGGTTACTTCAAGAATGAAAACCTCTACTGATACAAGTCTTGAACATACAGGTTTCAGATGCGTTAGTTCCAATTAATACGCTTAGTATTTTTTTTTATTGATCCTAATAAACTCGTTCCACTCTGATTTTTTTCTTTTTATCAATAACTTTTGGGACTAAATTTTCTGTTTCTTTCGTTAATTTCATTGATCTTCCAGGCTCACTTTATGCTTTCATTTTAGTTTCTCTTTCCGCGTGTCTATTTAAATCAGGAATAAATTCGTTGCTAATTTGGACATTGCCGACCGAATGTATTTCTCAGATATTGAATAAGAGCTGAATTTGAACAATCAAGAAAGCCTTACAGAAATGTAAGGCTTTCTTTCATTAATTATCTTCCACTTAAAAAGCTACATTTCTTATCCTTACTAACTTACCGTTCAGTTCGTCTGTAAGGATGTATAATTTCCCCATAGGGCTTTGCGTAACCTTTCTTATTCTTACTCGATCATCTGTAAAAAGCTCTTCCGTGCTTTTTATATTTTCTCCTTCTATAACCATGCGCCATAAGCTACCTTTTGATAACCCTGCAACAAGTAAGTTTCGTTTCCATGCTGCAAACTCATTTCCTGAATAAAAATGTAATCCAGTAGGTGCTACAGTTTGTAACCAAGACCATGCAGGGTCTGTATACTTATTATCGGGGATAGGTTTTGGTGCAAATTCTGCATAACGATACTTCCCTGTGGTTTTCATAGGCCAACCATAATTCGCTTTTGCCTTCAGCACATTAATTTCGTCTCCCTGGTGTGTACCATGTTCGGTAAACCAGATTTTATTGGTCGTTGTGTCAAGCGTGATACCCTGCGCCGCTCTGATTCCTATAGCGTATAATCCTGGACTTGCCTTGCTTCCAAAATCTGGATTATCTTTTGGAATCGTTCCGTCAGCGTTAATTCGATAAATTTTTCCTCTTTTATCTTCAATATTCTGCGCAATGGGAATTGCAGGCTCATCCTGCTCAGAAAATAATCTTTCGCCAATGGTAAAATATAATTTGCCATCTTTTCCAAAAACCATTCCTCCTCCATAGTGATAACGCTCTTTTGTATAAGGTTCTGCAACAAAGAGTGCCTTGATTTGTTGTAAAGTTTCATTTTCTAATACAGCCCTGATAATTTTAGTAGTTCTACCATTAGCCGTTAACGCAACGTATGATAAGTAAACATATTTATTGGTTCTAAAATCAGGATCGAGCAACACTTCAAATTTACCTGTATTGTCTCCAAATCCAGTAATGCTATCATCCAGGTCGGTTGGATAACCTTTTATCTTTATCTTTTCTTTAGTTAAGAGATTAATTTTTACAAGATCACCCTCTTTCTCCGAGATGAGCGCTTCATCTTCTGATGTAAAGGCGATACTCCAAGGGCGTTTTAAACCTTCTACAATAATTTCTTTTTTCGGCAGGATGGCATTCACGTCGAATGTTTTATGTGGCGTTCTTGTCGAAACTTTATCAGCGATAAACCAGCCTTCATTGGTTTTCATCAGATTGAAATAATCCGTAAAGAGATCTCTTTCGGTGCTAATTTCTACTTTTGCACTGCCCATATTGTTGGTAATATCGATCGAAACTATGTGTGTTTTTAGATTTTTGGTACGCTCATGAAGTTTGAACAGGCTGAGATACTGATTTCTGGTAAAAGTGACAAATTTACCATTATTATAGTTCTTTAAGTAACAAGAAGTATGCATTGCTCCGCCCAATTTAGTCGTATCTCCAGTTGCCCAGCCATCGAAATAGCGTTGTATTGTATTTTCTATTAATTGCCTTTCGGTCGGCTGGTTTTGGGGAAATGCAGAGAAAAAAAAGGTGACCACTACAATGATAGTCAGAATTACATTTTTCATAAAAGTGTTTTGATAATTAGTGAAATTTTATTCGTTGCTCAAATTTGCACTGTACTTTTATGATCAGGGTCTTGTAATTTAAATTTAGTAGTACGGTTTTATAAATCTGGAGTATTTAACTGCTGGTAAACACTGGGCGTTGAGCCTTTCATTTTTTTAAATGCTGCAAAGAAAGTAGATTTTGCATTAAATCCTACTTCATCAGCTACTGCTTCAACGGTAAGGTTTGTTTTGCTCAATAATAGTTTACAAGCTTCATTTATTCGGTACTCATTAATAAAAAGCGTAAAATTCTTATCAATGCTTTCATTAAGAATTTGCGAAAGTTGATGACCAGAAATGTTAATCGCTTTGGCCAGATCTGATACTTTTAAGTTTGGATTTTTAAAAAGTTCCTGCTCTGTCATTACCTTGGTTAGCTTCGAGATGATTTGTTTCAATTCCTCATCATCCAGCTTTTTATCGGTGTATTTCTGAACAGAGAAAGTAGACAGATCGTTTGTTTTTTTTCGGTAAAGTAATGTAAATACAACTAGGTAAAGAATTGAAGAAAAGAATACAGCTGCACCAATATAGCTACCCTTAGTTATATTCAGGATTGCCCAGACATAGGATACAAAAAGAACCAAAACCCCACTGCAAATGGTTAATATCCACTTTTCAAAAGCCTTTAGTTCTTCGTTATGAAATAATCTTTTTACTATTGGCAACAATAAAAATATTGAAAAAACAATGTAAATGCCCCATTGAAAGTAGATGAGCGGAATGACGTAGTTCCACCATAATGAAGCAAAATACTGATAAGGATAAATAATGCCGATTACGACAATCAATGCCAACCAACCTACAAGCTGCCATAACCATAATCTAGGTAATGTTTTAATTTTTCTGACTTCAGATTTTATAAAAAAATACAAAAAGGGACCGATAAACAGACATGCAGTTAATCCAAGTTGAAGATAGATTCGGGGCAAACTACTATCGAAAAAATAAACAACAGATTTTCCTATCCTAATACTTAGTACGACTAATAATGCTCCTAAAAGATAATTAGATAAATGTTTCTTAGTTGCAAAGAAGAGAAAATAAATGCCTAAAATGAACGCATTAAATGCTCCTAAAAAACTAAAAAAGAATAATACCTTCTCGCCAAAGCTCATATCAATGTTTTAAACAATTTGTTTTCAAATTTTACTTAATCATCTCCAATATCTTCGAAGTAGAGATAGGCATAATTGCCTGGTCCACTTGAATATTCCAGGGAGCTTTTGGTGCGACTACTACTGTATTCCCTTTGGATACAAAGCGGATTTTGGTTGAATGTGCTAATGCAGGAAGGCAAGGCAACAGTTACCAGAATAATTTGTTTAGAGCATATTTTTACTAACGTCATTTTTATTTTCAACCAACAAGTTCAAATATAATATTTGGATGGTACAATAACGGCGTAGGATTTATTATTTTAAAATTTAATAATGAGAATTATCCCCAAGCTGGCTATTGCTTCTGGGGTAAAAACTACTATCCCTAAAATCCCCACTGCAAAATTCCCTTATAGCTTGGGCTACTTCATAGATGCCGAATTATCGCAATTTATTGATGATCAAATGATAAATGATTTAAATGGTGGTAAAAATCTAACCTTTATAATAGGCATTTAAGTACCCGCTTTTTCTTAAAAAAATCTTATAGTCCTTAATATTTAAGATTTCTTTTACAGCTTGCTTTTTATCTGATTGTTGGTCGAAATAAGACTTTACAATTTCGTATCCCATCCAATAGCCAAGATCATTTGGTCTTTTGTCTTTTCCGCTTGTGCCATACAGCCAGTCCTGAAAGTTTTGTTTGTCCATTAAATCCGCGAATTCTCTACATAATTCATCCTTATGGGCATTTCCATAATTATTTGCCTTCGGATTACCTTTAAGACCAGTTACCAACTCCGCAATAAAATCAGCAGAGCCCTCAATTATAGACTGCTGCAATAAATTAGTATTGCCTCCATTCGGAAATTTTTGCTGAAAATGTACCGACTCATGTATAACCAGTTCTGCCAGGTGGTCCAGGCTGGTCAGCATTTCTGCTCCGATTAATAAACCATTTGCCGAACTTGTTCCTCCGCTGTTATATCGGCCCATTACAAAATATACTGGTGGATATACGGCTTCGGGATACCAGTATTCCAACGCATAAAAATAGGGCTTTATCAATTTTTCCTTTGCTTTTATTAAGCTATCAACATTTCTTGTCTTTAAGTAATCAGACTTTCTGGCCATCACCATTTTAAGCAGCTCATCGGCACTCATAATTCGGTTTGGGATAAATCCTTGCAGACCAATAGTTCCATTTTTGATGTATTCTTCAAAAGGATTCTGCGTACTATTGCCAATTTTATCAAAAGCCTGCCAAAAATTGCTGAGGTCGCTCGTGATAAATCTAGCCTCTGTAGGGCTTTTTGGAAACGATTTCTGTTGCGCATCTGAACTGTAAAAAACAAAGCATAGGCTTAAAAATAAGAAGCATTTTTTCATTGTATAAAAGTTTTTCTAAATAGACGAAGCAGGATCATAAAAGGTTGCACGCAATCAAATGAACATGCTTTTATTTTAGTTTGTCAAATGCTAATTTTAACGGAGAGATTTCATATATTTTTTTTAATCCTTTGATCTATATTCATCATCGTATTACATTCTTCCATCATATAAATCTGTTTCTCCTGAATGAATGTAAAACAATGGATTAATATTACAGTTATATCTAATTGTTTTGGAAGTCTTTTCTTCCTGGTTTTAAATTATAAGAGATGAAACATTTTGACGCAATAATTATCGGCGCAGGGCAAGCAGGTGTTCCTTTGGCTAAAAATCTTGCTTTGGCAGGTAAAAAAACTGCAATTGTTGAAAAACGATTAATTGGTGGTACCTGTATAAATGATGGCTGTACGCCGACGAAAGCTATGGTTGCATCAGCTAAGGCAGCGTATCAGGCAGGCAATTCAGAAGCACTTGGCGTAAAAGTTGGATCTGTAAAGGTTGATCTAAAAAAAATCAAACAGCGTAAAGATGCTATTGTTAAGCAATTTAGAACTTCATCAGAAAAAGGAATTGAAACAACCAAGGGTTTAAAACTTTTTATGGGTGAGGCAAAATTTAGCGGGAAGAAAGAAATTACTATCGCTTTAAATGATGGCGGGGAAGAAGTTATAACCGCGAATTGGATTTTTATTAACACTGGAGCAAAAACCGCTATACCTGATATAGAAGGGTTAAATGAAACAGATTTCCTGACTTCAACCAGTATCCTTGATTTGGAAACAGTGCCCGAACATCTGCTGGTAATTGGTGGTAATTACATAGGGCTGGAATTTGGTCAAATGTTTAGCAGATTTGGTAGCAAAGTTACCATCCTCGAAAAATCAGCTTCCATATTATCCAGAGAGGATAAGGATGTTTCTGCAGCCTTGACGGAAATTCTGGAAGACGAAAAAATTGAAGTCATTACAAACGCCCAGGTGGATAAAATATCATCTACAAAAAAAGATGAAATTACAGCTACAGTAAAATCTGGAAAGATTAAGAAAAATATAAAGGCAAGTCATATCTTAGTTGCTGTGGGTAGAGTACCGCAAACCGAAACTTTGGGTTTAGAGTTAAGTGGTGTAAAAACCGATGAGAAGGGTTACATTGTTGTTAACCATAAACTGGAAACCAATGTGAAGGGAATCTACGCATTGGGTGATGTAAAGGGCGGGCCAGCGTTTACCCACATTGCGTACAATGATTATACAATAGTGTTTCGAAATTTAATTGAAGGTACAAATTACAGCACAGCAGATCGGCCTGTTCCATATTGCATGTTTACAGACCCGCAATTGGGTAGAATTGGAATTACAGAAGCTGAAGCTAAAGAAAAGAAACTCAATTATAAAGTTGCTGTTTTACCAATGTCGTCTGTAGCGCGAGGAATAGAAACTGGTGAAACGCGGGGTTTAATGAAAGCAATTGTTGATGTGAAAAGCAGGAAAATATTAGGTGCAGCGATTTTAGCTTCAGAAGGCGGTGAAATTATGTCTGTTTTACAAATGGCTATGGAAGGCGGAGTAACATTTGACCAGATCCGTTATTGCGTTTTCGCCCACCCAACATATTCAGAATCGCTGAACAATCTTTTTATGAAAATTGAAGATTAGCATGATAGAACTCAAGGATGTAACTAAAAAGTACGGTGATACAATCGCTGTAAATCGGATTTCTTTTAACGTTGCAACTGGAGAAAACCTGGTTTTACTTGGTACAAGCGGTTGTGGTAAAACAACTACGCTTAAAATGATTAATCGTTTAATTCAGCCTGATAGTGGAAATATTACAATTAGTGGAAAAGATGTAATACAACAAAATGCCGAAAATCTTAGAAGAGGAATTGGATATGTAATGCAAAATATTGGTCTTTTTCCTCATTATACTATTGAAGAAAATATTGCCGTTGTTCCAAAATTATTAAACTGGGATAAAAAGAAAACGGCAAATAGGATTCATGAACTAATTGAAAAACTTCACCTTCGAGAAAACATTCTTCATTTTTACCCGAATGAGCTTAGTGGCGGACAGCAACAAAGGGTAGGGCTTGCAAGAGCGTTGGTAGCTGACCCTTCGATTTTGCTCATGGATGAGCCATTTGGGGCACTTGATAATGTTACCCGTACCAGTATTCAGCAAGAATTTAAAGATCTGGAAGAGCTTACCAGAAAAACAATTGTTATGGTTACACACGATGTGCCTGAAGCCTTTGAACTTGCCGATAGGATTTGTTTAATGGATAAAGGTAAAGTCATGCAAATAGGCACTCCCAAAGAATTGCTTTTTAAGCCAGCCAATGATTTTGCGGAAAAGTTTTTAGATGGTCAGCGTCTGGCTTTGGAATTTAAGGTTATTCGAGTTAAAGATGTTTGGGCAAATCTTTCTGACCATAAAAGTAATGACAGCAAAGGCCTAAATGCAGATATAAGCATTTGGGAGGCCATGGAAAAACTTCGTTCAGGTAGTGTTTCTGAGCTAAATTTCCGCAGTAATAAGGGCGAAGTTAAAGTTGCTAACTTTGATGATTTAACAAAAGCTTTTAACCAATACAAAAATTTCAGTAAATATGAATGAGCAACAAAGCCTGTGGCAATTCATGTCGATGGAATCGGATAAATTGCTCAATCAAAGCTTACAACATATTGGGCTAACGTTTATATCGCTGCTTCTCGCTATTGCAATAGGTTTGCCATTAGGTATTTTAATTGCCCGAAAGCGCAAACTATCTGGCACTATTTTAGGGATAGCTGGTGTTTTGCAAACCGTTCCAAGCATTGCATTGCTAGGTTTTATGATTCCAGTTTTAGGTATCGGGGCAAAACCTGCTATTGTTGCGCTCCTTATCTATGCCTTGTTACCCATCATCAGGAATACTTATACAGGCATTATTGGGATCGACAAGCACATCACTGAAGCCGCGAAGGCTTTAGGCATGAGTAAATTCCAAATACTTTTTAAAATCGAACTTCCCTTGTCAATGCCAGTTATTCTTGCTGGTATCCGAACAGCTACCGTTATAAATGTTGGGGTGGCAACGCTTGCCTCTTATATCGCAGCGGGCGGTCTGGGCGAATTTATTTTTGGTGGCATTTCACTTAATAATACAAACATGATTTTAGCAGGCGCCATTCCTGCAGCTTTACTGGCTATTATTTTAGACGGATTACTTTCCATCATCCAAAAATTAGATTTTAAAAAACTTAGGAAGGTTTTAATGGCTTTTCCAATTGCCATAATTATACTCAGTGCATTTTATATTCTTCCATCGGCTTATGGCTCTGGTTTACGTGCTGGCTTTACTCCAGAATTTATGGGTAGGCAGGATGGAGATTTAGGGTTGAAATCTGCTTATGGATTAAAAATTCAAACGGTAGTCATCAGCGATGCGGTAATGTACAAGGCAGCTTTTTCAAAAGAACTCGATGTAATTAGCGGTTACTCGACCGATGGTAGACTGAAAGCTTTTGGTCTGAAAATTTTAAAAGACGACAAGGGAATTTTTCCACCTTACTATGCAGCACCTATTGTGCTTCAGGCTTCTTTAGAAAAATTCCCGGGCCTGGAAGAAACCCTGAACCTACTGGCAGGTAAAATTACAGATTCTGTTATGACAGATTTGAATTACCGAACCGATTACCTGCACCAAACACCAGTTAAGGTTGCCAAAGATTTTCTAGTTAAAAACGGTCTGTATAGAAAGTCTAAAAATGGCCATGCAGGAATCATTAAAATCGGCTCGAAAATATTTGGTGAGCAATATATTCTTGCCGAAATATACACAATGCTTATCCAGGGAAATACAAATTACCAGGTGCAAACCAAAACAGGTTTGGGCGGTACAAAAATTTGCTTCGATGCGCTATCAAATAACCAGATTGATTTTTATCCTGAATATACTGGAACAGGATTATTAGCCATTTTAAAACCTGATGCTAAATTAATTGCGAAGCTTTCGCCGAATAAAGAGGAAACTTATCGTTACGTAAGCGAAGAATTTCTAAAGAAATATAAAATTAAATGGCTAAAACCGATTGGATTTAATAATTCTTATGCTTTAATGATGAGGCAAAAACAATCGGCCGAACTAAATGTTAATACCATTACAGACCTTAAGAATTATCTCGATAAAAATTAATGAATCTTGTTGAAAAATACCTGAGCATCCGAAAACACTCCGAGCAACTTTGCGAGCCTTTACAAACAGAAGATTATGTCGTTCAGCCTGTTGCTGATGTGAGTCCGCCGAAATGGCATTTGGGCCACACCACCTGGTTTTTCGAAACTTTTATTTTAAAGCCATTCTCCCTGAATTACCAGGTTTATAACGAAGACTACAACTTTGTATTCAATAGTTATTATGAAACGGTTGGTAATCGGGTTATTCGTACCGATAGGGGTAATCTGAGCAGGCCAAGTGTAAATGATATTTATCAGTACCGCAACTATGTTGATGAGGCCATGGTAAAATTCTTATCAACTGAAATTGAAAACGAGGTTTATGAATTGTTGATTCTGGGTTTTAATCATGAACAACAACACCAGGAGTTACTTTTAACCGATATCAAATTCATTCTGGGAAATAACCCACTATTTCCAGTTTATAGTGAGCACAAATCTGAAATTCTAAATTCATCGACTAATACTGCTGAATTTTTAAATATTGTAGCGGGAATTTATGAAATTGGTTTTGATGGATCAGATTTCTGTTTTGATAATGAAATGAACCGTCATAAAGTTTATTTAAATGAATTTTCAATCAGTAATTCGCTGGTTTCCAACCGTGATTTCATTGAATTTTTAGAAGATGGAGGTTACAGTAATTTTAACTTCTGGCATGCAGAAGGTTGGGACTGGGTTAAAACAAACCACATCGAGGCACCAATGTACTGGCATCAGGTTGATGGTAAGTGGCTCAATTATACACTTGATGGTTTAAAACCAGTTAATACGGAACAGCCCGTAACCCACGTAAGTTATTACGAAGCTTATGCTTATGCGAGCTGGAAAGGAATGCGTTTACCCACCGAATTTGAATGGGAAATTGCAGCTAAACATTTTAGTTGGGGCGAACGATGGGAGTGGACTGAAAGTGCTTATTTGCCATATCCTGGGTTTAGTAAGGCACCAGGAGCCATTGGAGAATACAATGGCAAATTTATGGTTAATCAAAAAGTTTTGCGTGGTGCATCAATAGCCACGCCAGATGCACATAGTCGCATTACTTACAGGAATTTTTTTCATCCACATTTAAGGTGGCAATACACGGGTATTCGCCTTGCCAAATAGTATTTTTATGATGATTTCGATCGAAAAAATAGCGATAACGAATACAGAATTTCTTCACGAAACCTTAGAAGGTTTAAATGCAGAGCCTAAGCGGATGTATTCAAAATACTTTTATGATGAAGCTGGAGACGTTATTTTTCAGCAGATTATGGATATGGAGGAATATTACCTAACCAACGCTGAAATGGAAATTATGAAGCATCAGGCAAATGAGATCGCTGATAGCGTTTCAGGGGATGATAGTGCTTTTGATTTGATTGAGCTTGGTGCAGGCGATGCCACAAAGTCAATTCATTTACTTAAGGCTTTGATTGATAAAAAACTCGACTTTAAGTATTTTCCAATTGATATTTCAGCACACGTAATTTCTGAATTGGAACTTAATTTGCCTGCAAAATTACCAGCCCTTAATTTTGAGGGTTTAAATGGCGATTACTTTAAAATGCTGAAAAAAGCAACTGAACTTTCTGACAGAAAAAAAGTGGTGTTGTTTATGGGTGCAAATATTGGCAATATGGATATTGATGAAGCGCAAACCTTTTGCGCAGGTTTGAAACATCTGTTATCGCCAAATGATATATTAATTATTGGCTTTGATTTAAAGAAAAATCCTAAAAAAATATTAGATGCTTACAGCGATAAAGCGGGTATAACACGGGCATTTAATTTAAACCTGTTAACCCGTATAAACCGCGAACTTGATGGCAACTTTGATACAAATGCCTTTGAACATTATGCAAGTTATAATCCTGAAAACGGTGCTTGCAAAAGTTACTTAATCAGTTTGCAAAATCAAAAAGTAACTATCGGTAATGCTGATTTTCATTTCGAGAAGGATGAATATATCCTGATGGAAATTTCTCAGAAATATTCAAAACAGGAAATTGAAGAACTCGCCAATGCTTCAGGATTTAAAATTGTTCAATACTTTTCAGATCAACAACATTATTTCGTGGATGCGGTTTGGAAAGTAGCTTAGCCCAAAACTTCCAGTAAATGATTTAAATCATCTTCCGTGTTATAGAAATGGAAAGAGATCCTGGTGCCTGTTCCCCTTGGCGAAACAAGAATTTTCTCCTCGTTTAATCGGTTCACCAGTTTCTGCTCGAGCGGCAAACTCATAATTGACGATTGTTCTTTTCTTTCCATCATCCAATCGGGAAGCAAGCCTTTATTATGCAGTGCAACTCTTGCTTTAGTAGTTAATTTTAGGATATTTTGCTCAATAGTTTCAAAACCGACAGTCTTAAGGTAGTTTAGTCCTTGATTTAATGTTCCCAAACTTAAACTATCTAAATGGCCAGGCTCTAAAGTTAGCGAAAGGTAATCTCGGCCACTCCAAAACGGCGCATTAGGCAAGGTTAATTCTTTCTTGCTTTGATAAATTTTGTTTTTGGCAGCATCAGACAGGAAAATGTAGCCATTTCCATAGCCACTTAAAAGCCATTTGTAGCCACTTCCTGCTAATACATCTAAACCCGATTGCTCAAAATTGAAGTTGCCCGTTCCCAGAAACTGGGTGCCATCGGCTATTAAAATTAAATCTGTAAAATTCGATTTCAGCTTCTTAATAAAATCGCTCTGCATTTTTAGTCCGCTGATGTATTGAACCATGCTGAAAGCAAAAACCGTTGGCTTAAATTGTTCAATAGCGGTTAAAATGTTTTCTTCAAGATTAACATCAATCGGAATTTCCAGGTAATCGAAACCTCTGCTGGTAACTGGATAACTTAATGACGGATAATCTTCCTGAAGCAGGAGGAATCGATGGCTCTTTTCGAGTCCATTTAAAATTGAATTGAAACCATTAGAGAAATTCGAAGTTAAAAAAGTGTTTCCACGCTTCACAGAAAAACGGGATGAAAGGTTTGTTCTGAGTTCTTCCATTATTTCCATACTGTTTGCTCTGAAAATACTTCCTTCGTTAATAAAGTTTTCATCGTGCTGTCTGCGCCAATTTGCAATTTCTGTTGATAGCAAGCCTGAGTAAGCCGTATTTAAATAAGTATAGTTTTTAAGGATGGGAAAATTTTCAGTGAAAGTCATGTCCAAATGTAAATAAATGAACATATAAATGATTTGTGTTTTGAAAAAAACCTAAGGGATAATTGTTTGTTAATAATAGACCAATTATTGCAAGAGATGGAGAACAAGGAAATATTAATAGCCGAATTAAAAAAATTACTAAACGGTGGAACAGCCCATGTGGGTTTGCAAGATGCTGTTGCCAATTTGCCATTTAATTTACTTGGCGAACGGCCGCATAAGCTTCCCTATAGTATTTGGCAACTGGTTGAGCACATTAGAATTGCCCAATGGGATATGTTTGAATTTAGCAAAGGTGGCAATCATAAATCTCCAAAATGGCCAGATGATTACTGGCCAAAAGAAACAGCACCGAAAAGCGAGGAGGAGTGGGAAAACTGCCTGAAACAGATTAATGTTGATTTGAAAGCATTTATCGAATTAATTGAATCTAAAGATTTATTCGAAAAGATACCACATGGAAGCGGACAGAATATTTTGAGGGAAGCACTGCAAATTGCCGACCATAATGCCTATCATGTTGCAGAAATAATTGTTATCCGTCGCCTACTTAATGCCTGGAAAAGTTAAAAATATCAATAATTAAAAATATGTTAAAAAACTCAAAAGCGTTTAGTTCGTTTGCAGTAAACGACATTCCAAAAGCAAAAGATTTTTATGAGCACACTTTAGGTTTAACTGTTAAAGATAATCCTATGGGTATAATAGAAATTGAAGTTTCAGGCTCATCGAATCTTATGGTTTACCCAAAGCCCAATCATACGCCTGCAACTTTTACGGTTCTTAATTTTCCTGTTGATAATATTGACGATGCCGTAGATAAATTGACCGATAAAGGCGTAGTGTTTGAACAGTACGATGAGGAACAATTAAAAACAGACGAAAAAGGCATTTCAAGAGGGAATGGTGGCCCGAGCATTGCATGGTTTAAGGATCCTTCGGGCAATATTCTTTCTGTTCTGGAGGTGAGTTAAGCGTCAATCAGGCATTCATCAGATAATTTTTACTGAAATCCTTCTGTTATTTTCAAGCTAGTTAAAGCTCGACCTAAATTCCATTGGAGAAATATTGGTTTTGCTTTTAAATAATTTACTGAAGCTTTGAGAATGTTCAAAACCCAGTTCGTAAGCAATTTCTGATACCGTTAGCTTGGTCATGGTGAGTCGTTCTTTCGCTTTACTGATCAGTTTTTCGTGGATATATTGCTGTGCATTCTGTCCGATGAGCGAACGGAGCATATCACTTAAATATCCTGGTGAAAGGTTAAGTCGTTCAGAAAGATACTGAACGGATGGAAGGCCTTGATGCAGGGCATGCTGATTGTTGAAATATTCGTCCAATATTGCTTCTGTCTTTTGCAATATATCATGGTTAACGGCTTTTCGGGTAATGAACTGGCGCTTGTAGAAACGGTTAACGTAACTTAAAAGCAGTTCTATCTGAGCAACCATTACCTCTTGTGTAAATTCATCAACCTGACCACTGAGCTCCTTTTCCATAAATCTGTAAATCGATAGTACACGTTCTTTTTCAAGATCGGATAGATGGAGTGCTTCATTGGCCGAATAAGCAAAATAACCATACTGCTTGATTTTATTTGCCAAAGGATGACCCAATAAAAAGTCGGGATGAATAAGCAGAATATAACAATAGGTTTTACTGTTATAGTCTGTGCTGCCTACCAGCTGGTTAGGCGCTAAAAATAACATGCTGCCTTCATTATAATCATAATAGTCCCGCCCGTACTTCAGTCTCCCGTTATTGTGGGTAATGAAAGTGATCTTATAAAAACTCAGAACATCATATATCGGAGCCATAGCGGTATTAAAAGGATTATCCTCATTGAAATGAATCAGGCTGATGAGCGGATGCTGCGGTTTGGGAAGGCCAAACGCTTTATGGCTTTCTGATATCGATATAAAACGTAATAATTTATCTTCCATATTTTTCATCTCTTAAAGATACTAAAACCTGCGACTGTTTCCAGACGCAGGTTTTAGCTGCCTCGTTTTACCATGGAACAATTTGGTCTGCGCCCGAAAAATTTACAGGTCCTGTAAAAACTCCATTGGGTAAATCTTCTGATAAAGCTACTCTAATAGGTTCAGCCGAGCCTTCCTCAACGGTATCTGTTCCCTGGAAATTATTGAGTGCAGTTGCAGTAAAACCAGGACTTACCAGATTCACTTTAATACTGCTGCCTTCTAATTCATTTGCCAGAGAAAGGAAAACACCATTGAGTGCTGTTTTGGATGCCCCATAAACCACATCATAGGCAGAACGGTAAGGATTTGCTGGATTGGCGTTCAGGTTAAGCGAACCAAGCGCACTCGATACGGTTACAATTCTTGCAGATGGAGCTTTTCGTAAAAGGCCTAAAAATGCTTGTGTTACGGCGAGTGTTCCAAATACGTTCGTTTCCCAAACTGTTTTCATTTCATCAATTGGAGCAATACTCGCATGCTGCGCTGCAAGAACCTCTTCCATGGTACGACCAGGTATTCCTGCAGTGGAGATGGCGGCATTATTAACCAGTAAGGATAGGTATCCCACTTCCTGCTCTATGGCTAACACGGCCGAACTTATAGATGAAGTATCGGTGATATCTAATTGAATCGCCTTGCTTTTACCACCTATCTGGATGGCGGCAGCTTCCCCTTTTTCCAGATTCCTCGCTCCGATGTAAACCGTATATCCATGTTCTGCAAGTGCCTTGGCGATCTGAAAGCCCACACCTGTATTCGCTCCCGTGACTAAGGCCACTTTATTTGAATTTTTTAGCATAATCTTTTTATTTAAATTTTATTAGTCAAAATTCTGCAAGATTGATTCGGTATTTGTAGCCAAATCCCGAATTTTTGTAGCCGAATTGAGGATGATCGTTTTGGATAGTTGTACTTAGTACTGAATTAAATTGCCTAAAGGCTCTTACGAATACAAAGCTGTTGTTGAGCAAGAAAATGTAGTTATAGAAGGAGAAAATAAAGTTTTAAGCTTACCTTAGGCTTATTATAATTGGCGTTATGATAAAAATCTCCTTGTTCAAAAAAAACTTTTGTATTAGCTATTCCATTTTTAAGTTGATAATCTTTATTGGTTTTCAGCTTTTTGTTACCAGTGTTTTTAGTCAGGATTTTAATAATTCTGGAATCATTCCAAAGCCCTCAAAAGAAACGAAAAGACAAGGTTCTTTCATCATTACACCTGCAACAAAATTTTATATTCCCGAAACACAGCATGTTAGTACCGTTTTTCTAGAACAGTACTTAAAAGATTTAGGTGGTTTCAAGCTTTCAAAAGGCAAAAAAGTAAGCAGTAATGGTATTAATTTTTTAATAGATTCTACTTTAAAAATTAAGTCTGAAGGCTATTTGCTATCCGTTTCTAATAAGACGATAGATATTAAAGCAAAAGATAAACAAGGTTTATTTTATGGTTTACAATCCTTAATTCAGTTGATTAAGAAAAACGGAAAAAACTTATCTGTTCAAGCTTATGAAATTGAAGACGAACCGCGTTTTGCTTACAGGGGAATGCATCTTGATGTTGCAAGGCACCTATTTAGTATTGCTGCAATAAAAAAGTGGCTTAATGTGCTGGCTTTTTATAAAATTAATAACTTCCATTGGCATTTAACCGATGACCAGGGTTGGAGAATAGAGATTAAGAAATATCCGTTACTGCAAACAAAATCTGCTTATCGCAAAGAAACTTTAATCGGTCATAAACGGTCAAACCCACATGCTTTTGATGGCAAGCGTTATGGTGGTTACTACACTCAAGAAGAAATAAAAGAAGTAGTGCAATACGCCTCCGAACTTAACATTACTACCATTCCTGAAATAGAAATGCCAGGCCATGCGAGAGCTGTACTAGCAGCTTATCCTAATTTGGGTTGTACAGGCGGGCCATACGAAACTGCCACTTTTTGGGGTGTGTTTGATGATGTTTTCTGTGCAGGTAATGAAGAGACTTTCCGTTTTCTCGAAGGTGTTTTAGATGAAGTTGTTACTTTATTTCCTTCAAAATATATACATATCGGCGGTGATGAATGCCCAAAAACTAGGTGGCACGATTGCCCTAAATGTCAGAAAAGAATAAAAGATGAAAAGCTTAAAGATGAACACGAATTGCAGTCTTATTTCATCGCCCGTATGGAAAAATATTTGCATACGAAGGGCAAAAAGATTATTGGTTGGGATGAAATTTTAGAAGGTGGTTTGGCACCTGATGCCACCGTGATGAGTTGGAGAGGTTTAGAAGGTGGAATTGCTGCGGCGAAACTAAAGCATGATGTAATCATGACCCCCGAAAAATTTGTATATCTGGATTATTATCAATCTTTAAACAAAAGCGAACAAACAGCTGCGGGTGGTTATTTACCGCTTAGAAGGGTTTATGAATACGAACCAATGCCCAGGGAGCTTAATTTACAGGAACAAACTTATATAAAAGGTGTGCAGGCAAATGTGTGGACAGAATATATGCCTGATGTTAAAAAAGTAGAGTACATGATTTTTCCACGTATTTTAGCCTTAGCAGAAATGGCCTGGTCGGCACCTGAGCGGAAAAATTACAATGAATTTCTTCAAAGAGTAAATTCAAGCCTTAGGTTTTTAAAGGGAATAAACTACAGTACCTCATTTTATGAAATTACTGGAAAACCTGTTGGAGGTGGGATTATCTTAGAAACTGATATGCCCGATTCGGAAATTAGATATACGACTGATGGTTCAATGCCTTCAAAATCTGCCAATAAATATACATCGGCAATAAAAATCACGAAGTCTGTTATTTTAAAAGCCAGCTTATTTAAAGGTGGAAATAAAGTAGGAAAATTATATGAACAAGAAATCGTTAGAAATTTAGCGACTGGCAAAAGTATTTCCTTGAAAAATTTGGGTACTGGTAATTACAACGTTGATCAGCAGGTTTTGGCGAATGGCATTAAAGGTTCTCCGCTTTATAATAATGGGGAATGGTTGGGGTTAAGCGGAACCGATTTTGAAGCGGTGGTTGATTTGGAAAAGATCGCTTCCATTAAGGAAATTGGCATTAATATACTGAATTATCAATGGCAGAAAATGCATCCGCCAAAAGAGCTTATTGTAGAGGTTTCTACCGATGGAGTGAATTATAAACAGATTTCTCAGCAAACGAAATTTAGCTTGGAAGGCATAAATCCAGTATTGCTTAAATTTAACCCAACTGATGCCAGATTTGTGAAAATTAAAGCCACAAATATTGGAACTATACCCAGTGGATTTTACGGTGCAGGAACAAAAGCACTACTTCTGGTAGATGAAATTATAATAAATTAAATGACAATACTAATCGTTTTCCTTTGCATTGCTTTGTTAATTGTGCTGATTTCGGTATTTAAAATCAATGCTTTTTTATCATTCTTAGCCGTTTCTTTTGTTGCAGGTTTGGCTTTAGGATTACCGCCCGCAAAAATTCCTTCCAGTATTGAAAAAGGAATGGGCGATGTATTAGGTTCGTTGGCCATCATAATTACCGCTGGTGCAATGTTGGGTAAACTGGTAGCCGAAAGTGGCGCAGCACAAAAGATTGCGCAAGTGAGCATGAATATTTTCGGTGAAAAATACATCCAATGGGCGATGGTTTTAACTGGGTTTTTAATCGGAATTCCGCTCTATTACGGAATAGGTTTCGTGCTTATGGTTCCTCTTATATTTTCTGTGGTTTACCGCTATAAGTTACCAGCGCTCTATATTGGCTTACCGATGTTAGCTGCGCTTTCTGTTACTCATGGTTTTTTACCACCTCATCCGTCACCAGCTGCTCTGGTTATTCAATTTAAGGCAGATATGGGCCTAACTTTATTATATGGTTTAGCAGTTTCAGTTCCTGCAATAATCATTGGTGGACCAATATTTTCTCGTTATTTAAAGGCAATTCCTGCAAGCCCGTTAGCTTCATTTACGCCTAAGGAAATGTCTGAAAGCGAATTGCCTGGTGGATTTAAAAGTTTCTTTACGGCATTATTACCTGTAATTTTACTAGCAGCTGCGTCATTTTTGCCAATGGTTTTGGCTTCGAACTCGCCAATGTTGCCATACATTTTATTCGCTGGAAATCCTTCTGTAGTCATGTTGATTGTCTTGATTGCGGCAACCTGGTTGCTTGGTTTATCGCAAGGAAAAAAGATGACAGAAATTATGGGCATTTATGCCGAGGCATTGAAAGATATTGCATTGATTTTATTAATTATAGCGGGCTCAGGCGCACTGAAACAAGTTTTAACAGAAAGTGGTGTGAGTAATCAAATTGCAGATTATCTCCAGAATATTAAAGCAGAACCCTTATTTTTAGCCTGGATGATTGCGGCAATTATTCGCTTTTGCGTAGGTTCGGCTACTGTTGCTGGCTTAACTACCGCTGGAATTATTGTGCCGCTTATGGAACATACACACACTAATCCAAATCTGATGGTTTTGGCTGTTGGTGCAGGGAGTTTAATGTTTTCTCATGTTAATGATGCAGGTTTCTGGATGTTTAAAGAATATTTCGGTTTAACTTTGAAGGATACATTTAAATCCTGGGCAATGATGGAATCCATCGTTGGCTTGGTAGGCTTAGGCGGCGTCTTATTTCTCAATATTTTTATCTCTTAATAATAACAAATACACAAAATGGAAAATTTAACTCCCGATGAACGATTTGAACAACTAAAGCTTAATTTACCACCCGCACCAGCTCCACTTGGCGTTTATAAACCATGTCTTGTTGATGGTAAATACCTTTATTTGAGCGGTCATGGTCCTGTTCAAGACGATAAATCACTAATCATTGGTAGAATTGGTTCTGATTTAACTCAGGAAGAAGGTAAGCTTGCTGCCTTGCAGGTTGGTTTAACCATGTTATCAACTATAAAAACAAATGTTGGCAGTCTGAACAAAATCAAACGCGTGATAAAGGTTTTGGGAATGGTTAATTGTACGCCAGAATTTGAAAAACATCCTTTTATAATTAATGGCTGCAGTGAACTTTTTGCAAAAGTTTGGGGCGAAGAAAATGGAATAGGCGTTAGAAGTGCAGTTGGTTTTGGCTCTTTACCAGATAATATCCCAGTGGAAATTGAAGCACTTTTTGAACTGGTTTAATTATTATGCAACAGCAAAACTGGTTTTTAATTCCTGATGAACAAAGTATAGAAACGCCTTCGCTGGTTTTTTATGTAGAACGTATTGAAGAAAACATCAAAACTTTAAAAGCAATGGTTGATGATGTAGAGCGATTACGTCCTCATGTAAAAACGCATAAGTGTTTAGAAATTACTGCTATTTTGATAGCTGAAGGAATTAACAAATTTAAGTGTGCAACCATTGCCGAAGCAGAAATGCTTGGGATTGCAAAGGCTAAGGATGTTTTGCTGGCTTATCAGCCTGTTGGCGAAAATATTAACAGGTTTCTAACGCTTCAGAAAACGTACAGTGAAACGGTTTTTAGTTGTTTAATTGATGATTTTGATACTGCAAAAAAGATATCTGAAAAGGCAGTTTCAGCAAATCTGGTTATTAACATTTTTATAGATTTAAATGTTGGAATGAACCGAACAGGTGTTTTACCTGATTTAGCGGCAGAATTATTTACGAATGTGATCTCTTTACCTAATCTTAACGTTAAAGGTTTACATGCTTACGATGGTCATATTCATGATTCATCTATGGATATTCGAATGCAGAAATCTGAGCCCGTTATTGCGCAGCTTTTAACACTTAAACAGTCTTGCGAAAGCATCAGTAATAATAAGCTAACCGTTATTGCTGGTGGAACACCAACGTTTCCTATATACGCTAATCAAACAGAATTTGACTGCAGTCCAGGCACTTTCGTATTGTGGGACAAAGGTTATCAGGATGCTTATCCAGAGCAAAAATTTAATACTGCTGCATTAGTGGTGAGCCGAATCGTTTCAAAACCTGCAAATGGTTTAATTTGTACCGATTTAGGCCATAAGGCTGTTGCTGCCGAAAAGGAATTAAAGAACCGTGTGTTTTTTATTAATGCGCCAGACCTCGAAGTAATCAGTCAGAGTGAAGAACATTTGGTTTTAAGAACAGAATATTCCAGTGATTTTAACATTGGCGATGTGCTCTACGGCTTGCCATATCATGTTTGTCCGACAGTTGCTCTGCACGAAAAGGCAATTTGTATTGATGCAAATAAAAATGTTCAATATTGGGATATCGTTTCCAGAAAAAGAAAAATCACCATTTAATATTTTACCATGTTTACTATAGATGCTCACCTGGATTTAAGTATGAATGCCCTCGAGTGGAATCGAGACTTAACAAAAAATGTTGGCGATATAAATAAAAGGGAAGAAGGATTAACCGATAAGCCAGATCGCTCTTTAGCAACAGTTTCTTTGCCAGAGTTAAGAAAAGGTAATATCGGATTGGTTGTGGCTACTCAAATCGCCCGTTATGTTGCGCCTGATAATCACTTACCAGGCTGGCATTCGCCAGATCAAGCCTGGGCGCAAACTCAAGGTCAGTTGGCTTGGTATAAAGCCATGGAAGATGCAGGCGAAATGTTCCAGGTAAATAATTTGGAAACGCTCGAAAATCACTTATCGAATTGGCATAATGAAAACGTAGCTAATAAGCCAATTGGTTATATTTTAAGTTTAGAAGGCGCTGATTCATTTATTACCGTTAATCACCTGGAAAAAGCCTGGTTAAATGGTTTAAGAGCTGTGGGTCCAGCACATTATGGTCCAGGGCGTTATGCCCAAGGTACAGATGCGACTGGAAAAATGACGGCAATGGGACATGAGCTATTGAAAGAAATGGAACGCCTGAACATTATCTTAGATACTACTCATTTATGCGACGATAGTTTTTGGGATGCTTTAAGTCGTTTTAACGGGCATGTCTGGGCATCGCATAATAATTGCCGAGCCTTGGTTAACCATAATCGACAATATAGCGATGAACAAATTAAAGAACTAATTAGCCGAGGTGCGGTTATTGGTGGTGCTTTAGATGCCTGGATGATGGTTCCAAATTGGAAAAGAGGGATTTCTAAACCAAAAGAAATGAACTGCGGCTTAGCAGTAATGATAAATCACATCGACCACATCTGTCAGTTGGCAGGAAATGCAAATCATGTTGGAATCGGTTCTGATTTAGATGGTGCTTTTGGAAAGGAGCAATGCCCTTATGATTTAGAAACCATTGCAGATTTACAGAAGATTCCAGATTTATTTAGGCAAAAAGGTTACACCGAAACGGATGTAGAAAACCTGATGCATGGCAATTGGTTAAGATTTTTAAGAAAAGCCTGGGCTTAATATGATCATAGAATGAAGACAATACAAAAAACAATATTTTCTCTGGCAGTAGTAATTGCTGCATTTAATACGAATATTTCCGCTCAAACTAAAAGCAACATACCGTTATATAAAAACCCTAAAGCCTCGGTTGAAAATCGGATTAAAGATTTGCTATCCCGAATGACTGTTGAAGAAAAAGTCGGCCAAATTTCTATGCCTTTAGGATGGCCAATGTACACTAAAACAGGTAATGAGGTTGAGGTTAGCGAGGCATTTAAAAAAACGTTAAAAGAAGAATATACTGGTATGTTGTGGGCGACTTTAAGAGCTGATCCATGGACAAAAAAAACACTTGCAAATGGCTTAAACCCAGAGCTGGCAGCGAAGGCAACAAATGCAATTCAAAAATATGCAATAGAAAATACACGTCTGGGCATACCTGTTTTGCTTTCTGAAGAATGCCCGCACGGACACATGGCTATCGGCACAACCGTTTTTCCAACAGCTATCGGTCAGGGAAGTACTTTTAATCCAGATTTGATTAATAAGATTGCAACCGCAATCGCTAAAGAAACCCGTTTGCAAGGCGGTCACGTTGGTTATGGACCTGTATTGGATTTAGCCAGAGAACCACGATGGTCGAGGGTGGAAGAAACTTATGGCGAAGATCATGTTTTAAATAGTAGAATGGGCGAGGCCATGGTTAAAGGTTTCCAGGGGAATAACCTTAAAAGCGGTGTAAATATCGTTGCTACGTTAAAGCATTTTGCAGCTTATGGTGCGCCAGAAGGTGGGCATAATGGTGGAAGCATTAACGTTGGTTTACGTAGTTTACATCAGTTTTATTTGCCGCCATTTAAAGCCGCTGTAAAAGCAGGTGCATTATCGGTAATGACCGCCTACAATTCTATTGATGGTATTCCATGTTCTTCGAATGAATTTTTATTAAATGATTTACTAAGGATTGAATGGGGATTTAACGGTTTTGTAGTTTCTGATTTAAATAGTATTTCGGGGTTGATGGCCAATCATCATATTGCAGCAAATTCAGCTGATGCTGCAACTTTAGCAATTAATGCGGGTTTAGATGCCGATTTAAGTGGTGTTGGCTACGGCAAAGCATTGCGTGATGCCGTTAAGGCAGGTAAAGTTTCAACCAAAACACTGGATACGGCCGTGAGTAGAGTTTTACGAATCAAGTTTAACATGGGGCTCTTCGAAAATCCTTATGTCAATGCAGAAACCGCCAAAAATAATGTTCGAACAAAAGAAAATATCGACCTTGCCCGACAAGTTGCCAGAGAATCAATTGTTCTTTTAAAGAATAATGATAATCTTTTACCGTTGAGCAAAAGTTTAAAGAATATTGCTGTTCTTGGTCCAAATGCCGATAATATTTACAATCAGCTAGGCGATTATACTGCGCCACAAACTGAAGAAAATATCGTAACCGTTTTGGAAGGTATAAAGAATAAATTATCATCAGCAACAAAAATTAATTATGTAAAAGGTTGTAGTATCAGAGATACCACTAATAGTAATATTGAAGAAGCGGTTTCTGCTGCAAAAAAGGCAGATGCAGTTGTTATTGTTTTAGGTGGCTCGAGTGCAAGAGATTTTAAGACCGAATACATTGAAACTGGAGCGGCCAAAGTTAGCGCAGCAGCATCTGGCATAAGTGATATGGAAAGCGGTGAAGGCTATGATCGGGCAACTTTAGATTTGTTGGGCGATCAACTTAAACTTTTAAAAGCCGTAGTTAAAACAGGAAAACCTGTTGTTTTAGTGCTGATCAAAGGAAGACCATTAAACTTAAACTGGGCTGAAGCAAATGTTTCGGCAATACTTGATGCCTGGTATCCAGGTCAGGAAGGTGGAAATGCCATAGCTGATGTTTTGTTTGGTGATTATAATCCAGCGGGAAGATTACCAATTTCGGTTCCTAAATCTGTTGGACAATTGCCCGTTTATTATAATTCGCGTTTCCCTGAGAAGCACGATTATATTGAAGTTGATGCAAAACCTTTGTACAGTTTTGGTTATGGTTTGAGTTATACTACATTCGATTATCAAAATTTAATAGTTGAAAATAACCCATCTAATCAATCCGTTAAGGTTAGTTTTGATTTGAAAAATTCAGGTACTAAAGATGGGGAAGAAGTGGTGCAGCTTTATCTGAAAAGTAAAACGTCATCCGTAGTTTTGCCAATGAAACAATTAAAGCAGTTTAAAAGAGTATTTTTAAAATCAGGCGAACAAAAGACTTTGACCTTTACTTTAACCAAAGATGATTTGGAAATTTATAATCAAAAAAGTAAATGGGTAGTTGAGCATGGTACCTATGAATTAATGGTTTCTGCATCATCAGATGATGTTCGTTTGAAAGGGAAAATCGATCTCTAAGCAGCTGATAATTTATGTTTTTTGCTGATGAAAGCAGTTCTGAAAAGAGCTGCTTTTTTTGTTTTAAATATTTTCCGACAGGCGATTGCGCAAAATGGATCTGAAAGTGAAATTGGTCTGTAGCGTAATAACAATTCATTTGGCAGCATGCATTCTATCTAAATCGTTTGGCTTTAATGCCTATATCGGGATTAGGTAGTCAGCTAATAATCAATCATAGTCCCAAATTTAGCGTCTTCCAAATAAAAAGGAATATCGATTAGCCAGCAAGTATTTTGTCATCCAAAACTAATAATTACTAATAACGGAACAATCGTTCCGTAATAGTGTTTATGTTTGCGGAACGATTATTCCAATAAGGGAATAAAAGAAAACAAACATGAAAAAATTAGTTAATAAAATAGCGGTAATTACAGGAGCATCTAAAGGTATTGGTGCAGGTATAGCTAAAAGTCTTGCCGCAGCAGGTGCAAGTGTAGTTGTAAATTATGCTTCGGCAAAAGCTGGTGCAGATCAGGTAGTAGAAGAAATTAACGCAGCAGGTGGGAAAGCAATCGCTATTCAGGCGAACGTATCTAGTACAACAGATTTAGCCCGTTTATTTGAAGAGACCAACACTACATTTGGCCCAGTTGATATCCTGGTAAACAATGCAGGCGTATATCAATTTGGTGCAATCGAAGACATTACAGCAGAAGATTTTCACCGTCAGTTCGATACCAACGTACTTGGTTTATTGTTGAGTACACAAGGTGCATTAAAGCATTTCAATGCAGCAGGTGGCAGCATCATTAATATCGGTTCGGCAGTAACCGCCATCACGCCAGTGGCGAGTTCAATTTATACGGCTACCAAAGGTGCAGTTGATTCGATTACCCATGTATTGGCCAAAGAACTTGGTTCTAAAAATATTCGTGTAAACTCCATCAATCCTGGTATGGTAGAAACTGAAGGCACGCATACTGCAGGTTTTATTGGCAGCGATTTTCAGAAAGAAGCCATCGCATCTACACCTTTGGGTCGTGGCGGTAATCCAGACGATATTGCGGATATCGCCGTATTTCTTGCCTCCGAAGATTCGCGCTGGTTAACTGGCGAAATCCTTATTGCAAGTGGTGGCGTAAGGTAATGCCTTTCGTTTTACGAGAATTAATTTAAAATGAATAGCTTTGCTTTATTAAGCAAGGCTATTTCTGGTTATGGCAAGAACGAAAGATTTTGATGAGAATGAGGTGCTGGCCAAGGCAATTCAACTTTTTTGGCACAAAGGCTATAATGCTACTTCTATGCAGGATTTGGTAGATGCTTTGGGCATTAGTCGTTCTAGTTTATACGATACCTATACGGATAAACATACGCTATTTATAAAGGCTTTGGAAAGCTACCAGCTTGCTGGAAATGAAAAAATCAACGAAATTGTAGATCAATCTGTTTCTGCAAAACAAACGGTAATTAAGCTAATGGAAATGGCCACCAACGAACTGGTTGGAGATAAACAGCAGAAAGGCTGCTTTATGGTAAATGCTGAAGTTGAGGTTGCACCGCACGACCAGGAAGTTGGTAAACTGGTTTGCCAAAACGAACAACAAATGGAAACTGCTTTTTTTCAGGTAATTAAAAAAGGCCAGCAAAGCGGTGAAATTAAAAATACCCAGGATGCATTGGTACTCGCGAAGTTTGTCTTCAATGCCGTAAAAGGAATGCAGGTTACGGCAAAATCCAGTCCCGACGCTATCAGTTTTGGAAATATTATCAGGCTAACAGTAGCCATACTCGATTAATCCTTATAATTATTAAAAAATTCTTAAACAGCTTTGTTGAACTGATTTGCAGGCTTGCTGTATTTTTCAAATTTAAACTGAAGTAGATTATACTGGCAATAGCAGATGAAGTATTGATTTGGTTATAAGCTGCACTATTTAAATAAGTCCGCTTTTCTTATTACCTATGCCAATTTTGTTTTTTCAAATACGTGACCAATATGTTTGCTGAAATTATTCGCCGTTCCTTACCTTTATCAAATCAATAAAAAAATCTATGAAAGCATTTTTAGGAACAGGCCTCTTAGGGTCTAATTTTGTAAAAGCCATGCTCAAGCGAGGCGAAACGGTTCAGGTGTGGAATAGAACAGCCTCGAAAGCAAAAGCGCTTGAAGCAACAGGTGCAAAAGCATTTGATCTGGTCGCAGATGCGGTAAAGGGTGCAACTATTATTCACCTTACTCTGAAAGATGATGCGACAGTAAATGAGGTGCTGGAATCTGCCAGCAGTGGCTTTTCTCCAGGCGCCATCCTAATCGATCATACGACCACATCTGCTGAAGGCGCCATTGAAAGAACCAATTACTGGAAAGAAAAGGGTTTTACATATTTGCACGCACCTGTTTTTATGGGGCCTCCAAATGCACTGGAAAGTACTGGGAATATGCTGGTATCTGGCGATCAGGAATTGATTGCACAGGTTACTCCTGAACTTGAAAAAATGACTGGCAAACTTATTAACCTGGGACCCGAAACGGGCAAAGCTGCAGGAATAAAATTAATTGGTAATCTGTTTTTGATTTCGCTTACCGCAGGACTTTCAGATGTGCTCGCACTGGCCAAAGGACTTGGAATTGATTCGGCCGATGTGGCTTCACTTTTCAGTAACTGGAATCCAGGTGCAGGCGTGCCAGCCAGGTTCGATAAGATTAGGGCTGGAGATTTTAGCAAGCCTTCATGGGAACTGGACATGGCAAGAAAAGATGCAGGGCTGATGATAGAAGCTGCAAAAGTAAATGGCGTTAACCTGACGGTTTTACCAGCTGTTGCTGCGCAAATGGATAAATATATAAACGAAGGTCACGGAAGCGATGACTGGAGCATAATTGCAAAAGATAATCTGTAAACAAGAAAATATTATCAGCGCAAGCCAGCCTTGCGCTGATGTATTGCGTTGATAATTTAGTTATCAAAAGCGAGCCATAAAAGAGATAAAAAGCAGAGCTAAATGGTTTAAATGTTTGCGACGAACCATTAAATATTATATTTGCAGGCTTTTTAAAGCCCTAACCATTTTAACGCCTCCATGTTCAGTAATCCTAAAACCAATACCCGAATAATTGTGTTCAAAAACCGCACAATTGTTGTAAGTCGCTTGGAAACCAATCACAAACAATTTCGAATTTATATAGATGGTTCAGATCATGGTGTTTTGGAACTTACCGAAAATGGATGGACACATACACCTGGATTTACCTTGCCTATGGGCGTATTCACGCTGCTTACAAAAAGAATGGAAATTGGCGAATGGAAAGATGAACAGGTGAAGTAAATTTTATGAACGCTTTCTTAGTTGTTGCCTGCTCCAGCAAGATACAGCGTCGGGCAAGATCTTCCAACAGGCGAATACAAAAGCTGATATTCAGCATTATGTTAAGCTAAAATTTTTAATATTTTGCACCTCACTTAAAATACCAACCATGATTCATGCTGCATTTGCCGAAGCAGAATTTTAAAGCTTTATCTCTTAATCCTGAGTCTCTAATATATTTGAAAATCAATTGTTTTTTTTACCACTATTAAACGCTTTCATTTTTTTTATCTTTGGCCTTAATAATGAGTACAACACATCAAATTCAGGAAAGCTTCGGAAACATCGATATATACCTTTTTGACCAGCTGCTTAAAGGCACTTATGCAGACTGCCATACCATTCTAGATGCAGGCTGCGGTACGGGAAGAAACCTGTTCCATTTCTTAAAAAACAATTACGTAGTTTATGGCGTCGACAGTAGCCAGGAGGCGATTAGCCAGGTTCAGTCAATCGCTGGCGAATTTTCCAGACTAAATCCAATAGAAAACTTTTCTGTAGCACCAGTAGAAAACATGCCTTTTGCAGCTGAAAAGTTTGATCTCGTGATCAGCAGTGCTGTATTGCATTTTGCTGAAAACCTCGAACATTTTGAAGCCATGCTCAATGAAATGTGGCGTGTGCTAAAACCTGGCGGGTATCTCTTCTGCCGTCTGGCTTCCGATATAGGCATTGAATCTGCCGTACATTTTATTGGGAATGGCAGATACATCTTACCCGACGAATCCGAACGTTTTCTGGTTAATCAGGAAATGCTTCTGCGGATGACCAAAAAGCTTAACGGAACGCTTCACGAGCCCATTAAAACAACAAATGTTCAAAACATGCGCAGCATGACGACCTGGTGTGTAAGAAAACAGGCAAGGGACTAACAGTTAAAACATTTACCTAAAGCATCCACAATAAAAAATGGACAGCATCACACCATATGAACTTGCCCAGGTGGCCGAGAAACTGGAAAAGCTCCTGAAGAACTTTAATATCACACTCAAGGTTGGTTTGCCCAATGTTATTGCACTAACCCTGCCAGAAGACATTATTTTTCGGGATGAAAAGGCTATGCGGGACTTCGCTAAGCAATCGCTGAACGCTGCTGGCATACACCTATACGCTCAGCTGGAAATGGTTTTTATTAATGCCAATCAAAACCTCACCAGTATTATTTTGCAAGGTACACCTAGGGATTATATTAACTAAATTTTATTTAAAGTTTCTGACTGGCCTGTAAACTATTCCATCAGCTGTTTCATATGGTCTCTACTTTTCTCTGCTGTTAATTCTATTATTAATTATCAAAAAAAACGCTCTTGATAATTAAAAATTTATTTATCTTACATTTATTAGAGGATGTGCTACCTTTCTAACTAATCCCTATCCAAAGTTTTATGCATGTGGAATATTAAGAGATTAATATGTGGTTTTTTCTGCCTTTACGCTGCAATATTATTGTCGGCTTGCAAAAAAAATGCCGTTCACGAGCCTACAAAAATATCCGACACGGTATTCCAAATCCGTGGGAATATGAGCAAAATGTACGAGCAAGGGCAGCAAGACTCCGCTATTCAATACCTCGATAAAGCGACTTCGAAACTTCAGCTGACTGCGGTAGAACGATGGAGTTTGTTAAACACCAAAACAGCTTATTTCTTAAAGTACAAAAAAAGACCAGATAGTGCGTTAAAGTATGCCGATAGCTTAATTAAGGTTGTAACTAACAAACCCGATTTACTTAATCAATATATTTCTGCCTTATTTGTGCGAGGAGATGTGTTGATGGAATCAGGATTATATGATGATGCCTATGTGCGGGCTGGTAAGATTGCAAAATCATCCTCAAAATGTTATTTACTTTCTTCAAAGCTCGCGATGCTGCGTTACAGACAGGGTTCCTACAGGCAGTCGATACCCTATTTCAAAAAGGGTTTCCAAGAAATATTGGTTTGTATTGATACCACTCGTTTCGAACAGGCTTTTGTTTTACCCCAATCATTACTCAATACGTTAGGGCTTTGTTTTGAGAAATTGAATCAACCTGATAGTGCCATATTTTATTATCAGAAAGCCATACGCTTTATTGAGGAACGGGAAAAATGTTTCCCAAGCGAAAGCAGTTTGCACTGATGGCAAAGGGGGTCATTTATGGCAATATGGCTACCGTGTTAATTCAAAAGGGCGAATTCCAGCAGGCTGAACAATTTTTGTTAAAATCGATTTATATCAATAGTAAAAAAGATTTTGAAATTGGCGATGCGCAAACTGCTAAAATTAAGCTGATTATGCTCTATAACAATAGTGGGCAAAATAGTAAAGCTGCACAGTTAATCAAAGAGATGGAAGAGGCGAGCCCCTCGGTTAAAAATCAAATGTCTTCAGAATCTATCCTGAAATTTCATTACGCAAAGTGGAAATATTATGAGCGTATAAAAAATATCCCTAAGGCTTACTCCAATTTAGAAAGATATTATTTTTTAAAAGATTCGACTGAAACCGCTAGTAAAAATGATGAATATGTAGATATTGAACATGGGTTGAGAGATGCCGATAAAGCGCAACTGATCGAGTTGCTTAAAAAAGATGCCCAATCTAAAAGGTTGTTAATAACCGGGGCTGGCATTGTGATTATACTGATTTTTACGATTTTATTCATGGTGCTTAGAAACTTAAAACGTTCAAGAACAAATATCAATAAGTTAAGTGTCTCAAAAAAACTCATCCAAAATCAGTACGAACAACTTACGCAGGTATTCAAAGTTCTGGAAAAAAGCCATAAGGAAAATGCGGTAATCATGAAAGTGGTAGCGCACGATTTAAGAGGGCCTGTTTCGGGAATGACTAATGCGGCTGAACTAATGCTCTCGGAAGAGGGTTTATCAGAAAGTAATCATCAGATGTTAAACTTGGTTAAGGAAGCGGGAGCAAATGCGCTATCATTAATTAATGAGATGTTACATACACACCATGCTTTAGGTGAAACTGAGCCAACGGATCTCTATACTGTATTAAACGATTGCATCAATCTCCTGCAATTTAAGGTAAAAGCAAAGTCGCAAAACATCGTTGTAGCCGCCGATCATATCATTGTATCGGTAAATAAAGATAAAATCGCACGGGTAATCAACAACTTAATCACCAACGCCATTAAGTTTAGTTCAGTTAACAGCACTATTTCAATCGCTGCAGTTAAGGAAGAACAAGAAGTGGTGGTCAGTATTGCCGATCAGGGAGTGGGGATACCAGCACACATGGGAAATAGTATTTTTGAGATGTTTTCCGAAAATGGAAGGGTAGGTACAGCTTCAGAAGAATCTTTTGGGATGGGATTAGCCATTTCAAAACAAATCATCGAAAATCATAAGGGGCGAATCTGGTACACCTCCACGGTAGGTTTAGGCACTACATTTTATTTTTCTTTGCCGTTATAAATCGCACGATTTACAGTTCTAAGTAATAAATTTCAGATATCTGAATGGTAAATAATAGATTGATATTTTTATGATCCCGTTTCTTTAATTTATTGATTGTGCTTAAAAAAAATGTGGATATCATACGTTAATTGATGCTCACATTAATAGATTTTGAGCCTCACTGTATATATGGATTTTCAATATCGCCAACTAATCCGACACCATTAATCAGATGTTGTCGGTCTATTTCTTTTAAGCTATAACCGTACAAGTCCGATTTCGGTGAGAAAATTATTTATCGTGCAGTCTATCGCAAACTTTCGCGTAATAAGTTTCTTGGAGATCAATTAGAAAATCTCTATACTAGCACTGCAACGGCCTAATAACTTGAAATTTGCTGCCTTTGGGAATTTTCGATAGATTTTTTTATAAACGTTTTTAACATGAAATTTACCAGAATATCGCCCCATGAAGAACTTTCAGAATTAATCGAGTGTTACTGGATGATGCAGGACGATGATGATACTCCGAAGGTAGAGAAGATCATTCCCGATGGATTTACAGAGTTAATTTTTAATTATGGCGGCCTGTACCGCATCAAGCTTAATGGGGCATGGCAGCTTCAGACTGCAAACTTGCTAGCTGGTCAGATCAACAGCTACTTTTATCTGGAAAATATGGGCACAACCGCTTCGTTTGCTATTAAAATGAAACCTGCCGCAATGACTCAGCTTTTTGGCCTCAATATGGAAGAATTTGTAGACCAGGTCTTGGATCTTAATACAGTTGCTCATCCACGGCTGGCTGAACTCCATAGCATGTTATTTCCATTTAAAGACGAACAAGACTTAACTCGTCGGCTGGATAAACATTTTCTGTTACTCCGGCAATCTGCAGGTGCAAACCCGTTGGCAAGTGAATTAAAACATATTTTTGAATCCAATGGTTCCATAACAATCGCCGAACTTTGTCGGTTGGAAGGAAAAAACGAGCGACAGCTCCAACGGCTTTTTAAAAGGTATATAGGACTTTCTCCTAAATACTATGCCCGTATCATCCGTTTTAACTATATCTTTCAATTGTTAAAGGAAAAGAAAATGAGCTGGATGGAGCTGGTATTCAGATCTGGTTATTACGATCAGTCTCATTTTATACGTGATTTTAAGCGTTTTACTGGAGAAGACCCATCATCCTATTGTTTTGAAGATTCCAATATGGCCAACTTCTTTCTGAATAAATAGCAACATGTAGCTTTGTCGGCTTTGTACAATACATCAGGAATATCTATGCGTATTTTGCAATAAAAACATGAAAATGAAAGGTAATCTATTTGTGGTTTGTACCCTGTTTATGATGGTGTCAAGCCAATTGGCCTATAGTCAGTCTAAGGTCGCGAAAGAATTTGAAAAACTCGAATGGCTGGTAGGTAAGTGGGAACGAACGAATTCCAAACCAGGACAATCAGGCTATGAGGAATGGGCGAAAGTTACGCCCACCAAAATTACTGGAAAAGGAGTAACCCTAAAAGGAAAGGAGATTGTTTTTCTCGAGGAGCTGGAAATCAATATTCAGGGAGACAAAATCTTCTATAATGTTAAAATTTCTGGAGAGCCTGAACCAGTTTCATTTAAGTTCACGAGCATAAGTAATAAAGATTTTGTCTGCGAAAATGCCGCACACGATTTCCCAAAAAAAATTACCTATCAAAAAAAAGGAAAGAATGTGACTGCCATTGTATCGGGCAACGGTCAATTGCTTCTGTATGAGTTTTCTCCATCCATTCGGCGAATTAACTAGTTTGATGCTTTTATATCCATTAATAATTGCCTGTAATCCCTTAAGACTTGAAGTAGTAAAAAATCCTTTCAAGCTAAAACGGCTGAAATGAAAATCGACTTTTAGTAACTCCCTCACATTCGTGAGGTTTATCCGACCAGGCCAAGGACATGGCTTTCAGGATCGAACACCGAGTGTGAGCCCAAACCACTGCTCTCGAAATATCCATCAGTCGTTCTCCAACGTAAAAAGTTTTATAATTATCTAAACCTTATTTCAGTTTCCAATGTTTTTAAATAAAAAGATGAACATGAATAATAACATTGAACCCAAAGGCAAGGATGCTGAAGACAGCAAAGGCCAGTCGAACACAAGTCCAAATGACGAAAAACAGGTAGATGCCAATGAGGTACAACGTGGCCTTACAGGCGAAACGGATGATGAAGAAGATGTTGGTGGGGATTTAGCAGGTAATGCGAGCGGAAATGAATAACCCAGCACTTCTTAGTTCCCCATTTCTTACCAAGCCGTGGCCTGGTAGCTAATTTAAACGTATTAATTATTTATATAAAAGCTCAAGCGGAAAGCGAGTATGTAGGCAACTCACGAGCCAAAAATGCATTTCGAACGTATCGTTATGCTTGATAATAAAGCTGCTTGACTTGAAATGATAGGATATCGAAAGAATTAATCGCCTAATACACGTGGCCTACGATTAAGATTAGATTGAAGATGAAAAAAATTGTAATTATAGGGGGCGGCTTTGCTGGAATAAATCTGGCGAAACGCTTGTCTAAAAATTCAGAGCATGAAATAACGCTAGTGGACCGAAATAACTATCATTTTTTTCCACCGTTGTTATATCAGGTTGGAACGGCTTTCATAGAAGCTTCTAACATCAGTTATCCCTTCAGAAAGATGTTCCACGGCAGGAATATCCAGTTTTTTATGGGAAATCTAGAGCACATTGATCCGCTTGAAAAAAAGGTAGTAACAGACAATGGTAATTTGAATTATGATACCCTGGTGATGGCCATGGGAACAGAAACGAATTTTTTTGGCAACCAGCAGATAAAGAAGTATGCATTACCTATGAAAACCATAGATGATGCCCTTGAATTGAGAAACCATATTTTGTTGCAGCTGGAAAAATCTGTGCGAACTGCTGAGCCAGGCATTAGATTAACACATTCCAATATCGTTATTGCAGGGGGAGGGCCAACAGGCGTAGAACTAGCGGGAATGCTGGCAGAAATGGGTAAGAATATTATCCGTAAAGATTACCCCGAGGCCGATGTATGGCCTGGCAAAATTTTTCTTGTTGATGGTTTGCCAACCCTTTTAGCGCCAATGAGTAAAAAAAGCCAGAATGAAGCAATAAGCGTACTGAAAAACCTTGGTGTAGAAATTCTGCTGGACAGACTTGTACAAAACTACGATGGTGAAAAGGTTTCCCTTTCTGATGGAACGGAGATTTCTTCTTCAACACTGATTTGGGCATCTGGCGTTGTTGCAAGAAGTGTGGACGGGATTCCAGAAACTTCATTGGGCAAAAGCCGTAGAATTCTTGTTGATGAATTTAACAAGGTTCAGGGGCTTCAGGATGTGTTCGCGATAGGTGATCAGTGCTACCAGACCTCCGACCCAGCTTTTCCCAACGGTCACCCGCAACTTGCGCAGGTAGCCATTCAGCAAGGGAGCCTTCTCGGAGAAAACCTCAATAGGGAAAATAAAGGTAAAGCTTGGAAGGTTTTCACGTATAATGATAAGGGTTCCATGGCCATTATTTCTAAATTTCACGCAGTAGTGGATCTTCCTAAAGGATTTTTCAAGGGTTTCTTTGCCTGGCTGGTGTGGCTTTTCATTCATATCATCCCCATTGCTGGATTTAGAAACAAAGTTAAACTTAGTTTCAACTGGATTTGGAGTTTTTTAACCAACGACCCAACGCTTAGGCTTATTATCAGACCAAACAGTTATACTCATAATAGCGATTTTAAAGCTGCAAAGACTATTCCAGAGCAGGAGTGAAGGGCAACTAAGTTGAATGGGTTTTTAGTGTGCAAGCCATAATAAACATATGGGCATTTAGAATAAAATATCCTCTATCAGTATGAAGAATCCAATCCAATATTGAACGACATACAGCCGTCCAATATGGATTAGTTAATTAGAAATTTAGCTGCATACTATCCGTTTTGAATAGTTATTTCTTTTTAGGCACTTTTGCCCCTTCTTTTTTTGCTTCCGAGAGACCAATAACAATGGCCTGTTTTTTAGAGGTTACTGTTTTGCCACTTCCGGTTTTCAGTTTTCCTTCTTTTTTCTCGTGCATGGCTTCTTCTACCTTTTCGCCTGCTTTTTTTGAATACTTTGCCATAATGTGTTGAATTTTTATTAGATCGTTATTCGTCCTCCAGTTACTGGTATGGTTGCACCTGCAATGTAGATGGCATCTTCTGATGCAAGAAATACGTATGCTGGCGCTACTTCCGCAGGCTGACCAGCTCTGCCCATGGGTGTGTCTTTTCCAAACTCCTCATGATTGGGGATTGTCGACGGAATAAGCGGCGTCCAGATCGGTCCTGGAGCTACTGCATTCACTCTGATCCCCTTGTTGTGCATCAATAGTATTTGGCTTAAGTTAGCCGTAAAATTTTGGATTGCGCCTTTAGTAGCTGCATAAGGTAATAGCTGTTCACTTGGCGAGTAGGCATTTACCGAAGTGGTATTTATAATACTACTGCCTGGTTTTAAATGTGGTTCAGCAGCCCTGCACAGATAAAACATGGCGGTAATATTGGTGCGGAATGTTCTGTCCCACTCCTCAGCGGTAATGTCGCTGATCTTTTCCCTCGCCATTTGATAAGCGGCATTATTTACCAGGATATCTATCCCACCAAGTTCCTTCACTGCGGTATCAATAATATGTTTGCAATGTTCTTCCTGCTGGATGTCGCCTTTGATCAACACCGCTTTTCTCCCAGCTTTTTCTACCAATTCGGCAGTAGTTTTGGCATCCTCGTCTTCGATTGTATCCAGATAACTGATAACAACATCGGCGCCTTCTCGTGCAAAAGCAATCGCTACGGCTCTACCTATGCCCGAGTCTCCGCCTGTGATTACAGCTCTTTTTCCTTCAAGTTTTCCGCTTCCGCGATAAGACTCTTCGCCATGATCTGCCTTTGGTTCGAGATTTCCTTCCGTACCTGGTGCTGGCTGATCCTGTTTTGGGAAAGGTGGATTAGGGTATTTTTCTGCTGGATTATCTGATAACTCCTGATTTTCCATAATTTAATCTGTTAAGGTGAAAGTTGTTTTAAGTTTAACAGCCTTTATTACAGCGTGGTTTTTTGTTTTGTCAAAATTGGGTATAAATCCCAATCAGGGTATTTATACGTATTTCTCAGTATCAGCCACTGGAGTTCAAAACGATAAAATAAAAACCTTTGTTGTTGTTTTATTTATAAAAATATAAAGGATGAAAAGTAGAGAAAGTAAATCAGCGCAAAAGAAGCAGGTAAAAAAATGATCGGCTGATGTAACAGAAAACAGTGATGCAATGGATCTTAAATCACATATTTTTGAATCTAAAAACGCAACTGATATTGCAGCATCACTAAAAAAATCAGCAGAAACGAGCGACAGACGAAAATCCAGTCCATACCAGTCAGCCATGTTAGATGTAATTCATCTATAGAGCAGCACGAGATTACAAATCTCGACCAACATGAAGGGGAGTTGCCCCTCAAAGTTGGAAATACTTTACCTGTCACAATGTTATTAACTTAAAGCGACAATGTTGTCCGTCTGATCATTGTCGAAGACCTGTTCAATGGTCGAAAAAACAGTCTATCCTTCGACTCCGCTCAGGATGACAATACAAAGGATGACAAATGGTTTTTGCATCTTGCTCTAACCACCCTGCTATCTGGCATAAGATATGTTGGAAGGAGAAAACGTTAAAAGCTTTTGCATAAACCTTTCAATCTGGCAAAACCCAAGGCAACGCGTCCTTTCCGATCCTTCATCGGAACTTGTGTTGCCGAAATTAAAGCTTTTACGAGTTTATCCGACAACAGATCCAAGCCTTGATTTTTGTTAAACTTTTTATCAAGAAAAAGTTTAGAGCCCCTCGGCGGCGGTGAGCCGAGGCAAGCCAAGAGAAGTGGGGAAATCTATATTTTCTATATGGATAACATTATCCTTCGACTCCGCTCAGGATGACATCTTTTAGAGTTTCGGCGGGTGAGGACACCAGCCGATAGAACGAATGCATCTATATAGCAGGACGAGATTACAAATCTCGACCAACATGAAAAATCTATATTTCCTATATACCTATATGGCTAATATTTATCCTTCGACTCCGCTCAGGATGACATCTTTTGGAGTTCCGGCGTGTGATACACCAGCCGATAGAATGAATGCAACTACATAGCAGGACGAGATTACAAATCTCGACCAACATGAGTTCTTTCATCTTCCACCTTGTCATCCTGAGCGTAGTCGAAGGACATTTTTCTTCTCACTGCCTTACCGATCCATACCTATTCATCTCGACCAACATGAGTTCTTTCATCTTCCACCTTGTCACCTGAGCTTAGTCGAAGCACGATCAAAAACATAATGTCATCCTGAGCTTAGTCGAAGGACATTTCTCTTCTTGCAATTCCAGATGACCTTAGAAGCATTATTCTTGCACGCCTATTCGAAGAGATTATATCATTATCCTGTTACTGTTTTTCTGTAATAACCCTGCGGTGTTCAATACCCCAATCCGCCAGGTTGTCTATTATGGTTTGTAAAGTTTTACCATATTCGGTAAGCTGGTAAAATACGGTAACAGGTTGGGTGGGCAAAACAGTACGCTTTATAAGTTTGTTAATTTCTAAATCCTTAAGCTCCTTACTCAACATTTTATTCGAAATACCCTCTACATCGCTTAGAATATCCGAAAATCGCCTTTTGTTAAAATAACATACAGAAGAGATAATGGAGATTTTCCATTTCCCATTCAGTACATCCATCGCATCATGAACGGCCATAATCTGCCTTTTGTTATTTTTATCGGTAGAACAAATATTTTCCTGCATTCGTTACTTGGTTACTCAAAGGTTACTGTTACTTTTAGTTACAAAGTTACTATTATTTATTTACATGGTCTACATTTGTGTCATGAACATAGATTTTAAAAACAAAAATGTTGTGATTACCGGAGGTAGCACAGGAATTGGATTCGCCAGTGCCCAGGCATTTATAAATGCAGGAGCAAAAGTGTGGATAACTGGAAGAAGCGCAGAAAATCTTAAAAAAGCGGATGAAAAAATTAATAGTCAGAATTTGAACGCAGTAGTTTCAGATACCTCAACTATAAAGGGTATTGAAATTTTAAGAGATGAATTTGCAAAAAGCGGTGAACAGCTTGACGTATTATTTTTAAATGCAGGTATTGCTGTTTTTGCACCAATCGAGCATGCTACTGAAGCGGATTTCGATGCCCAGTTTAATACGAATGTTAAAGGCTATTTTTTTACACTTCAGAAATTGATGCCATTTTTGGCTGAGGGTTCGTCTGTATTATTTACGTCCTCAACAGTTGCCACTGCTGCACAGATGAATGGTAGCGTATATTCAGCCACTAAAGGGGCAATAAATAAAATCGCTCAAATCGCAGCTAATGAGCTAGCACATCGAAAAATAAGAGTTAATATCGTTAGTCCAGGACCGACACAAACTGAAGGGTTTGATAAGGCGGTAACGGATGAGGCTGTTAAGAAACAATTTGCAAACACTACTGCTTTGCAGCGAATGGGATCAGCTACGGAGGTAGCCAATGCAGTATTGTTTTTAGCATCAGCACAGGCAAGCTTTATCACAGGTGCTGATTTGCTAATTGATGGTGGTTACATCGGTTATGCCTTAAAATAAATAAACTAATTGAACTTAAAAAGCTAAAGATGTTGATTCATCTTTAGCTTTTTTAATGGAGGACAAGCTAAATAAGTCCAACCTGAGTTTATGCCAACTAGCTGAAAATATAATGCAGCCAAACGGCAGGTCGAGATTACAAATCCCGACCAACGTGGGAAGGCCAGCGTATCCAGGCAATAAGTAGCAACAAATATAGTCAACCACTTAAATAATTTTTCTCTTTTACCTATGCTTACGCTTTTGAAATTTTTGGATTCCGTCTACGCAACCTTTTTAATTGCCCCATATGTTCTGTAGGTATGTTATCACCGAGCAATTTACCCCAAGGCTTTAGCCCCTCTATACGGTCGAAAACAATTTTCAATACTGCAATAAATGGGATGGAGAGAAACATTCCAGGCACACCCCAAAGTGCTGCACCCAGTAGCACAACTACAATTGAAATTAGCGCATTAATCTGCACTTTCGACGATACAATTCTGGGCACTAAAATATTATTATCAATAAACTGGATCAGGGCATAGGCAGCTATAATCAGTAATTGAGTTGTAAAGCCATCCGTGGTAAGCGTAGCCATCAGAACTGGTAAAGCTATAGCAATAATGCCACCAATGTATGGTAAAAGGTTTAGTATCGCACCAATTACGCCAATTAGTATCGCATTCTGAACGCCAAGGATAAGCAATGCACAGGAGTTCATTACCGCAACAATGCCTGTTTCAATTAAAAGCCCCACAATGTAACTCTGGATCGCAGCTTTAGTTTCTGTCAAAATTTCGCCAACCTTCTGCTGATTTTCCTCAGAAAAAACTTCATACAAAAAGTTAAGAATCAGGGTTTTGTAAAGCATGATCAAAAAGGTGTATACAGGAATCAGGAAAATTACACTTAACACACCCAGTGCTCCACTTAAGGTTTGACCTATTACGGCCTTGCTGTTATTGGCCGCCTCATTAACCATCTGAACCTGTTTTCTGGCGCCGATTCCAAATGTCTGTTCCAACCATTTCTGTATAATACTCAACAGTTCAGAAAACTTTTGTTTCATCGCATCAACATTATCAAAGAAGTGGGCAATCTGTGCACTTAGAAAATAGGCGAGGCCTGCAACAGCTATCAATGCAATTAGCATCGAAATAATAATTGCCACAATTTTATGCATTCTTTTCTCCAGTCTCACCACTAATGGGTTGAGCAATATTGCAATTAAGGCCGCAAATGCTAGTGGAACCAGAATATCGCGGAGAATACTCAATATAAATACTGTGATCACAATCCCTAAAAGGATAGCTGGAGCCTTAATGTAGAATGGAAACTCTTTTTTCATTTGAATGCTGGTTTGGATGTTGAACATTACAAATCGATAAATGTTCTTAAATCAGAAAATAATTATAAAGAAACAGAGGATGTACCCCATTTATTAATTCACACGCGGCACGCGTGCGCCAGCAAGTGGAGCCGATAATTTAAGCTTACTTCTTCCAACTTGTCGTCCTGAGTGTAGTCTAAGCAAATCAAAAACATAGTGTCATCCTGAGCGTAGTCGAAGGACGTTTCACTCTTCATTGGCTTACTCCATTCCATAACTCGTCATCTCAACTGTAACCAAGAGATTTTGGCAGGTGCGGACACCAGCCGATAGGATGTGCGATTTTGGTATTCTATCTATATTTTCTATATACCTATATGGCTAACATTTATCCTTCGACTCCGCTCAGGATGAGGTCTTTGGAGTTTCGGCGTGTGAATACATCAGCCGATAGAACGAATGCATCTATACAGCAGGACGAGATTACAAATCTCGTCCAACATGATTATTTCATACTCTGCAGGTTTCAGATTTCTGCTCTTGAAGATTTTCTACACCGCATCTCCTATTCATCATTTGAGGTGGTAAGGCTAGGTCTCAGAGGCAAACAGTTTGAACTTTTAGCATTAAGAGAGGTGCCAGAATCTACACCACTACGCGAAAAGTAAGGTTAAGCCTTGGCTTCACCAGCCTGGTCGATTTGGCGATGCGGTGGTCCCAGTTTGATTGTAGATCACCCTTCATGAGCAACAAAGAGCCATGTTCAAGCCTGACCGAGTATTTTTCGCTATGGTTGGCCTTGTTTCGTATGTCGAACGAGCGCACCTGCCCAAAGGTGACAGAAGCAATCGTGGGATGGGAGCCTAGTGCCTTTTCATTATCGCTGTGCCAGGCCACTGAGTCATTACCGTCTCGGTAGTAGTTTAATAGCACACTGTTAAAAATAACACCTGCGATGGGTTCGACAACCGATTTAATCATTAACAGTTCTGGGGTCCAGGGGTTGGGAGCCGATCTGCGTAGCGAAGAGTAATCGTAGGTATCGCTATCAGCAAACCAGGCCGATAGGCGTGGGGTAATCACTTGCTTGTCGTACATGCTCACTACTTTTTGTGTCCATGGGGTTGCGGTGATAAACCTATCCATGAGCTGATAACCGAGTTCAGGAGCAAAAATGCCTGGCATATACTCGAGCACTTCGGTGGGCAGCCCCTTGGTTTGGCCGCATTCAGGGAAAAAAGCTAATTGTTCCATATTATTTATTTAAAATTCCTGGCCGCAGGAAATACCGTTCCATCAGCGGGCTCTCTTTTAAGTGTTTTTTTGTTCTCAAATGGAAAAGGCGATCGCTCATCCGCCCTGGAAAGGGTTAATAGAGGGAGTTCTTCCTGCCCTGAATCCGTTAATTCTTTCAGCATGCGAGTTAGATCAAAGCACCGTTTAACAATTACATGTACCACTTCGCCCTCACGCTGAAGTTTACCTTCTACCATCAGCAGTCTGGCACCTAAAATCTCTTTTCTATACTTTTCAAAAAGTTGCTGAAAAACCACCAGGTTAGCTACGCCCGTTTCATCTTCAATCGTTATGAAGCAAACACCGCCAGCGGTTCCAGGCCTTTGGCGTACTAAAACCAAACCCGCTACCTTCACCAGTCTGCCGTCCCAGGATTCCGAAGCTTCTCTGGTTGCCAGGATTTTAAGCAAGCTTAATTTTTCTCTTACAAAACTTACCGGGTGTGCCTTTAGAGACAAGGCTGTTGTTGCATAATCCTGCACCACATGTTCCGAATCGCTCATTAATGGTAAAGACAGTTGCGGCTCCTTTTCACTTTCAGAGGCCTGTTTTTCAAATATGCCAACTGGTCGGTCGGCAAGTGCCGAAACCTCCCAAAGTGCTTGCCGCCTGTCCATACCAAGTGAACGAAAAGCATCTGCATCAGCTAATCTTTCCAATGTAACCTGCGATACCCCCGCATCCATAATCTCATGTATCGTTCGATAGGGAACCGTTCTCCCTACCACAAGCAATTCCATTTCCTCAGCAGCAATCCCCTTAATTTGACGAAAACCCAGACGCATGGCATGGTACTTTCCACTTTTCTCCTCTAATAGATTATCCCAAAGAGAATAATTCACATCAATCTCCCGAACCTCTACGCCATGGTTCCTGGCATCGATCACAATCTGTGCAGGTTGGTAAAAACCCATAGGCATACTGTTGTGCAGCGCTGTTGCGAACACATCAGGATAATAACATTTCAGCCAGCAGGAAACATATACCAGTAAGGCAAAGCTGGCCGCATGGCTCTCTGGAAAGCCATAACTCCCGAAACCCTCCAGTTGCCTGAATATTCTTTTAGCGAAATCTTCGCTGTAGCCACGTTCTAACATGCCATCGATCAGTTTCCTTTCAAACTGATTCACCAGTCCCTTAAACTTAAAAGTGGCCATGCTGCGCCGCAAAGCATCAGCCTCGGCAGGCGTGAAGCCTGCAGCAACAATAGCGATTTTCATGGCCTGCTCCTGAAAAAGCGGTACGCCGAGCGTACGCCCTAATATTTCTTCCAGTTCTGGCGAAGGATATTCTATAGCTTCTTCACCATTTCGCCTGCGGAGATAGGGATGTACCATATCGCCCTGAATCGGACCTGGCCGAACAATTGCCACCTCAATTACCAGATCGTAAAAACAGTTTGGACGTAAGCGGGGAAGCATAGATTGTTGCGCCCTGCTCTCAATCTGAAAAACCCCAATGGTATCGGCATGACTAATCATTTCATATACTTTTGGATCATCCTTTTCATTGATCTTAGCCAGGGTTAAATCTAAATCGTAGTGTTGTTTAGCCAGGTCAAAGCCCTTTCGGATGCAGGTAAGCATACCCAGCGCCAGCACGTCGATTTTCAGAAAACCAAGGGCATCAATATCATCTTTGTTCCACTCAATATTGGTGCGATCTGCCATACGTGCATTCAGGATTGGGCAGAGGTCGGTCAGTTTTCCTCGGGTGATTACAAATCCACCCGTATGCTGACCCAATTGCCGAGGAAAGCCCATCATTTGCCCGGTCAGTTGCAGCACCTTTTTAAGTAACGGATCTTTTGGATTGAGGCCAGCCTCTAGGATACGGGCTTCCTCAAACCATTCATCGGTAAATTCCCAGATTGCACCCGATAACTTACTCACCGTATCTACCGAAAGTCCCATGGCTTTACCTACATCACGGATGGCACCCTTTTGATGTTGCTGGGTTACCGTAGCCACAATAGCAGCACGGTCGCGGCCATATTTCTGATAGATGTACTGAATCACTTCCTCTCTACGCTCATGCTCAAAATCCACATCAATATCGGGTGGTTCATTTCTGGCCGAGGAAATAAAACGCTCAAAAAGCAGGTCGAATTTTGTGGGATTTACCGAGGTAATGCCCAGGCAGTAACATACCGTAGAATTGGCGGCTGAACCACGGCCCTGGCATAAAATCCCTTTCGAACGGGCGAATTTTACGATATCATATACCGTAAGAAAATAGGAGGCGTAATTCATTTGCTCCATAAAGGCCAGCTCATAATTGATATTGGCAGAAATCTTTTCGGGGATTTGCTCGCCGAACATTTCCCTTGCACCCTTCCACGAGAGGTAAGTGAGTTCCTCTTGTGGTGTTCTGCCATCTGTAGTAATTTCTTCGGGATACACATATTCTAAACTATCCAAAGAAAACTTGCAGGATTCTGCCAGACGTACACTGTTGGCAATGGCATCTGGATACTGCCTGAAGAGCCTGGTCATCTCTTCCTGGTCTTTCAGGTGCCTTTCCGCATTTTGATAAAGCAGGAAACCCGCATTATGGATGGTGCATTTTTCGCGGGTACAGGTAAGAATATCTTGCAGTTCCCGTCGCTGGGGATGGTGGTAATGCACATCGTTGGTGGCTATAAGTGGAATACCAAACTGCTCCGACAACTGATTGAGCCTGAACAATCTTTTATGGTCATCTCCGCTATAACTCCTTGTTGCTGCCAGAAAAAGATCATTTCCCATTTTTCCCTTGAAATCAACCAACTGCGATTTAAAGCTGGCTTCATAATCAAAGAGTGAATTCAAGGCCTCTGGTGGGATTACGATAAACTTCATTCCCGTACTATAAGCAAATACATCTGCCAGGTAGAGGTGACAACTCCCTTTTTCAGCCCGCATATTACCAAGACTGAGCAGTGCAGAAAGCCGCCCATAAGCAGCCTGATCTGTTGGATAAGCCAATAGCGAGGGGCCATCTAACAAGTCGAGCCTGCAAGCAGGAATCAGATTGATATCATGATTTCTCGCGGCCACGTGCGCACGCACAATGCCTGCCAGCGTATTGCGGTCGGTAATGGCGAGTTTGCGGTAGCCCATAGCCGTTGCCTGCTCGATCAGTTCTTCGGGATGCGAGGCACCGCGGAGAAAGCTGAAATTACTGGTGACCTGAAGTTCGACGTATTCCATACCTTTTATGCGAAAAATCCATGTATAAACCAGCCAGAGGTTTTCTCCGAGCTGTAGTGCCCTGAACGGAACAGCCAATATCGTTTGCCTTCGGCATCCTCTAATTGATAGTAATCACGATGCTCACCTTCTTCCAGCCACCACTCCCGCTCAATGCGCTCGGGGCCGTCTGCCTTTTTTACCTGATGGGTAATGCCCTGATAGCGAAAGAGCATAGGCGGATAATCGGGGATGGGTGCCGAAACCTGCACAGGCTCGGGTACCTTAAGCAACTGCACAGGCCGTAAGCGGTCAGTACGCCAGGGCAACGAAAGCGTTTCGAGCAGCGAATCTACTTTTATAATCGACCGCTCTGGCCAGTGATGGGCCTGGGGCAGGTAACGCTGAATAGCTTGCGTACCAACTTTTCCCGCCAGCCTGTCTAAAAGTTCAGCCACTTTCTGATCTTCCATGCCTTTTTCTGCGCTCCATAAAGCGGCCTGATGGGGATCGACAGGTTCTACCTTAACGGCATCCATCGTAAAAAGTTCAATTCCCATCTTTGGTTCAATCTGATCGATTTTCAGTGAAAACAGCTTCATCAGATGGCTGATATGTGCACTTGCACTATTGGTGCCGATCTCGGTTTTAATTACTTTGCCATCAATCCGATAGCTTTGCAGCAGGGCAGACCGAAGTCCCATACCATCCCTTTCGAGGTGGTTACAAATACGGGTCAATAGTTTTTCGATGGCAATCTCAATTCCTTTCCGTGTTCTGATCGGCTCCATGCTTTCCAGTCGTTCGCTATACAGTTCTGGAACCACCAGCGGTGAAAACTCCTCTTCCTTTTGTCCTAAAACCTGTTCGATCCTTTCCATGCTTTCCTCCCCGATACGCCTGCGCAATACCGATCGGGGCATGCTGATAAAGCTGCCCACGGTTTTTAATCCAAGTTTGATTAGCTTTTGGCTGGCTACAGGCGAAAGCCGTAATGCCATCGGAGGCAACTGGAGCAGGGCGTTTAATTCTTCACCACTTTTAATGATCGGGCTAAGCTTCCCATAACGAGAAATGGCCCAGGCGGTACCCATGGTATCGGCTATGGCTGCCCTGACCTGATAGCCCAGGCCACGCAAACGGTTTACAATCTCCCGCAGGTATTCCCTTTCTCCACCCCATAAATGGGCGCAGCCACTAATATCCAGGATCAGGCCCTGATCTGCCTCTACCGCCACTAGTGGCGTATATCGTATGCACCATTCGCCAAGTGCTTTAAGCAGTCTTCCCATACGGTGACCCTGGTTTTCGATGACCTCCAGATCAGGAACAATTGCCTTGGCATCAGCCAAGGGCATGCCCGTATGGATTCCGAGTAAAGCAGCCTCCTTACTCGTGGCGGTAATCACCATGCGGTTGCCCGCCTTATCTGAAAAGACAAGTGGCAGAGCCTTAAGCGCTGGTCGCTTGATGCGAATCCAGTCGGTAAGCAGGGTAGAAAACCATATAGACATGTACCTTTTCTGCATTAAATAGCCTTTCTGATTTCGATGTTTTCGATAAAGGTTTCGTGAAGGACCTTAAAAATCCCCCCCGCATATTCAATCGTCCAGCTGCCTGGCAATCCGTTTTTAACTTTGAGCAGCTCGATGTTCCACCTTGGAAAACCCAGCCCAGGCATGCCGTCAATCGCTTCGCTCGGTAATGCCGATATTTTCCACCTTGCCGCTGCCAATGTAGAACTGAGTTTTTCTTCATTTTTTCGGATGATAAAGGAGGTTACTCGGCTTTTTTCGATTACCAGTTGCAGCCTTCTGCTTTGCGCAAAACTGATTTCGTCGAGTTCAGTAACCACGGCCGCCAGGCTCTCACATTTTAAGGCCTCTTCGGTTGCCCATAATACATCCCGCTCCGTAGCCAGGTCGATAAAAATGATTCGCTCGGGCGACAAGCCAAAAGTAATGAGTGATGGCGGGAAGATTTTTCTTTGGGTACTGATCCACAGGCAAAGGCCGCCCTTTTGCATCAGTGTAGCGAGTAATGCCGAGATAAAGCCGCCACTGGCCGCTGCATCTTCCAGGTTGGTGCTCAGGAATTCGTGTATGGCAGCGAGTGGAAATACCTTACCTGGGAAAGAGGCCGCTATTTCAGCAAGACCAAAATCCAGAACAGGGCCATTCCTTTCAGACTTAAAGCCTTGCAAACTCAGGATTTGTTCCTGAAGTTTATGGATGATGTCCCTTTTAATTGCCGCCATTTCCTTTTGCTCCCAAGGCATAAACATTATATTCATGCCACACAACAAAAATAATACTAAAAATATTAGTATTTATAATTGTTAACAAAAATATCCTGTAATGGTTTTAATATAGCAACAGGCAAGTTTAGTGCTTTTAAAAATGTTAATAAATACTAATTTATTTAGTATTAATAATTATATTTGAAGTTGAAAATGATATAAAACTCTTTTTATGGTTGAGCTGGAATATTTTTTTGATGGCAAAAATGGGGTAGTAGAAGTTTATCAGCTGATCCGCTTTGCGACTGATGAACCCTGGAGCATTGTATTGGATGGGGAACTACTAGGTAGCATTGAAAAGCTGCATGACACCTGGAGGCAAGATAGCGGAAATGACCTCAGCACAGAACTTTTTAATGGTATCACCCAGCATATTGACGATCAGTATTTCAATAGCCTGCCCCAGGAGATCTGCTCCAGATGGCCAAACCTGGTCGAGAAAGTTGTGCTACAATCTGATACCGCGTACATGGTCATCTGCAAAGAAGGCATTAGCTTTAAAAGCTTCGAGCGCATATTCTCCCGCTTCGTGCCAGGCCTGCTTAAAGATGAGTGGGCAATAAAATTCCAGGTATTTAATCATGATTTTTCGGATGATTTCTCCCTGAATGCCACACCGCTCGTATATAAGAAAGAAACATTTGGTTGGGAAAAGGTTAGCAGGTAATTTAAGCTTGCTTCTTTCAACTTGTCATCCTGAGCTTAGTCGAAGGACACCAGCCGATAGACGGTGCGATTTCGACATTCTATCTATATTTTCTATATGCCTATATGACTAATGTTTCTATCCTTCGACTACGCTCACGATGACATCTTTTGGAGTTTCGGCAGGTGAGGACACCAGCCGATAGACTGATCTTTGAACGATGTGGCGATAGAATCTATATTTCATATTTACCTATATGGCTAATATTTTTATCCTTCGACTTCACTCAGGATGACAATACGATAGGTTCAGAGTGACAGGAGTTGGATGGTCTTGGGATGACAGTGAGGTCAGGCTCAGGATGACATCACTTTGCTCCGTAATCTTAATGATGATGGTTTTACAAGGATTAAACCATTTAACGTAACAAAAAAAGCTCTGGAAGATTCCAGAGCTTAGATTATTAATTAAAGATTTGCTTATTGAAAAGCTTTTTTCAATTGGCTGGCCGCATAACCCTGCGCATCTTTAGCCTGCGGAACGATGATTGCCATTCCAAAAAACTCGTGAGTTACCCCATCGTAATTCTTGCTATCTACCTTTACTCCAGCAGCAGAAAATTTTTCTTCGAGCATTTTTCCATCGCTATTTAAAGGGTCAATCTCTGCGGTGATGATTGTTGTTGGTGGAAGTCCTTTCAAATTTGCATTGATGAGCGAAATCCTTGGATCTTTCGCCTCAGTCATCGTATTCAGATAATGCTTGGTGAACCAGGCCATCATTGGTTTATTCAATGGTTTTGCCGCGGCATATTTCACATAAGATTCTGTATTCATATCTGACTGGGCGATCGGATAAACCAAAACTTGGTGCAGGGGCAAGGTTATTTTTTTATCTCTTGCCATAATCGATACGTTGGCTGCTAAATTTCCGCCTGCACTTTCCCCAACCACTGCGATTTTTTTAGCATCGCCTTTTATACTCATTGCATTTTTTACTACCCACTCATAAGCTGCGAAAGCATCGTTGTGGGCCGTTGGAAATTTATTTTCTGGCGCAAGTCTGTAGGCCACTGAAACTACAACGGCACCTACCTGTTCAGCTAAACCCTGGGCAGATGCATTGTACACATCCAGGTTGGCGATTACAAATCCGCCACCGTGATAGTAAACAATAACTGGAAAAGGGCCATTACCTACTTTAGGCTTGTAAATACGAACATGGATATTTCCGCCATTTAAGGCTAAATCTTTTCCAACCGTATCTACCTGCGGCGCTGGTATTGGAATATTTTTTTCTGCAACGAGATCCATAACGGCATCCGTTGGCGTATGATTTTTTCTGGCTTCAACCGGACTCAAACTTTCAATAGGTTTATCCCCGTAACTGCCTAACTTTTCGATAACGGCCTGCATTTCGGGTTTAATGCTCTTACCCCAGTCGGGAGCTGCGCCTGATGGCTTAATTTCGGTTTTGCTGCTTGTGTCAGCCGCTGTGCTATCGCCAGCAGTTCCGCTGCCTGTTCCTGAAGAGCAGGCACTTACCGTGATTGCGCAAATCCCGGCTAAAAGCGTTGATTTTAAAAAATTGTGTTTCATGATTTTTAGTTTAAAACAAAACATCTATTTTTTCTGCTGGTTTTTTATTTCTTACAACTTTTTAAGCTGAAACCAGGGATAGGGCTCTGATTCGACCTTTAAAATCAAATTTGCTAACATAGAACAAATTCGATAAGTTGGTTTGGTCCGGCTTTTTTTCATTAGTCATGTTGTTGGTTGAGAATTTCTGCATTTGCTTTTTTCTATCTGATGTAATTACCTGTCGATGCTGAAACAGATATTGATGTTAAACAAAACCATTTGGGCAGGGAGGTGTTTAATATTTGGGCGTGTAATTGAAGCCCGTAAATGAAATACTTATGAATACAGGAAATATTGAATACATCAGATTAGAAGAATTGTCGAATGTAGACTATAAAATAGTCGATGGAGAGGCCGATGTAACAGGTTGGCCTGTGAAAGATGAGGCTGGACGTAACTTGGGTAAGGTAAGGGATTTATTGTTTGATCCAGGGCAAAATGCAATCCGTTATCTAATTGTCGAGCTGGAAGATGTGGTTTCGGGAACAGAGGATAAAGCCGTATTAATACCAATAGGTTTTGCGGAGGTAGCCAATGATGAGAAAGCAGTTGTACTACCAGTTATGCATGATAGTCAGTTTGTGGAGTTGCCGCAATACATTATCGGTGAGGTAACCAGAGAAACGGAGCTTAAAATCAGACAGGCTATTGGAAGCCCAGCTGCTTTAAGAATTGAAGAAGAGATTGTAGAAATCGATAATTCTGATTTTTATCATCACCACCATTTTGACAGAAGAAATGTTGTGAAAGCGAAGAGCAGTTTTTCAGATGAGAACGCCATTTCAGCAGGAACACCTGAAGATCGTAGGGAAGAGGTGAATACGATACATGAACTTATTGATCATTCTCATATAAATTCAGAAAATAAGCAGCAAGTAGAATCTCCGAAAGTGGCGAACCTTGATGAATTCGAAATTAGGAATGAGCATGGGGTATTTACGGTTGAACCTCAGGATAACGGTACGTATAGAATTATAGAGAATGGAGAAAAGGTTGGTGTTATATACGCAGAGTCTGTTGATGAAGTAGTACAATGGAGAACAATGGATCATCTTGATGAAAGATTTGTAAATGAGATTGGACAAGCCATTACCACACATAACCAATAACCGTCTCGCTGGTAATCAGTATAAAAAAAAATATGGTTTTTATATATACCATAAAATAATACCTTAACTGAATAATTACAGCAAGAAGTGCCCCAGGAATATCTAGGGCACTTTCTTTTTTTTAGACGGAAATCTTTTTTCAGTAAGACAAGAAAATCAGCAAGGGCTGAATTTGTCTTAACAAGAATAATTTGTCAGGGTAGGTAACTTTGCAGTTCTATAATTTATCCTGATTATGCAACGTTAAGAATACCTGAAACACTGTGCCTTTACCTTCTGAGCTATCGATTTTGATCTTACCACCAGAAGTTGTAACAATTGTGTGAACCAGATATAGCCCTACGCCCGAACCTTCCACATTGGTTTTGATGCGTTGAAACTTAGAAAAAATATGTTGAATTGCTTCTTCGCTTATGCCTATTCCATTATCCGATACGCTGATTACGATATACCCATCAATTTTTTCTGTAGTAATTTTAATTATCGGTTTCACTCCATTCGAAGTATATTTAATGGCATTGTTGAGTAAGTTATACAGTATGCTTCTCAGTTTGCGGCGTACAAAAGTAATTTCCGAAATCTTAAAATCAGTCGTAATTTCGGCATCAGATTCTATTATCTGCGGTGCAATGGTAAGCCGCACATCTTCCAGTACGCTACCTATATCCAGTAATTCTTCTCTTGCATGATATCGCTGCTTCTGCCATCTGGAATCGAGCATGCTATCTACAACCCCTTTCATATTGTCTATACTTTTTTCAAGATTTTCGGTTAATCGGGATAATTCTTCGAGACTTCGGGCGGGTAAATTTTTCATCATTTGCACCGAAAGGCTTAGTGCCAATAAAGGGTTTTTAATATCGTGGGCAATTGTATCAAGCAGAAGTTCATGTTCAGCCAACATTTTCTCCTGTTCATTTAAATCGCGAATTCTTGAATTAATATCTACAAAAGTAATGATCACACCATTAGTGATGTTTTCCTTTCGTATGAGGTATGGAAGTACATTCATTTGAAACCACCGCATATCGGTGGTTTGAATTTCTTTTTCTAAAATCTTACCGGTAGCAATAACTGTTTTAATATTATCAATAATCGTTGGGAACCGGAAGTTCTCTTTAATTTCCTCCAATGGCTTTCCAATAAAATCCGCTTTCAGGTTAAATTGTTTCATTGCAGGAGGGGTAAATTTTCTTAAGATGAGTTTTGCATCTACAAAAATTTGTGGTATAATGGTGTTGCTGAAATAATTTTCCAGTTCCTCATTCAGTTGATTGAGGTTATTGATTTGTTCACTAGTTGTGGACAGCATGTCGGGAAGTATAAATAGTGGATGGGACAACAAGTTAGGTAATTAATTCGATGTTTCTTATCGTTGTGGCAGAGCTGTTCGTATCAATTGCTGTTAATCTAGCGTACAGCACCATGATAGGGTTATTTATAATTTAGTTGTTTAATTAAATAAGTTTCTAAGGGCCATTTAAACATGGGAATTACTTCTTTCTTTGAGGAAATACAGAAAAAGGCAGCACCAATGGCACTGCCTTTTCTTCTAATTTAGGAGTGATATCTTTAATATTCGGATGCACCAAATCCCACTTCTAAATCTGATTTTCGTTATATTTTTTAAAACAATTATTCGGCTGCAGCTTCGGAATTTATTGCAGCAACTGCAATTTCCGTTAGGGCAACATCAGTCGCTTTTTCGTTTTCTAATGTTTGATCTAAAAGATCTGCAACATCAGTACGATCCATGTTTTCGGCAAATACCTTTAATGTTCCATAGGTAGCAATTTCGTAATGCTCTACTTTTTGCGCAGCCAAAATTAGTCCTGCATCTCTAATCATTGTTCCCGCGTCGGTATCTTCGATTATGCCATTTGCTTCCTCTAATAAGCCAGCCATAGCATCACATTTTTTTGCGGCTGGTTTCTCATCCAGCAAGGCGAAAACTTCTTCTAAAGTATCGATATGGGTTTGCGTTTCTTGCGTATGTTTTTCGAATGCAGCAGCAAGTTCAGGGCTTGTAGCTGCCTTTTTCATTTTTGGGAGTGCTTTAACCAGGTGTTTTTCGGCCCAGTAAATATCTTTCAACTCATCTATAAAGAATTCGTGAAATTCAGCATGTTCGATTTTACCAGTCGTATTATTTGATTTTTTAGTTGTTGCTTTACTTCCAGCATTGGTAGTTGTTGTTTTGCTACCAGTTTTGCTCGGTGTTTTTTTTGAAGTTTCCATAGGTTTAATTTTTATATAGATAAGAACCCGCTCTGCCACAGATAGTTTGGTCGCGAATAAAAAACGGGTATCGAACTTATAGTTAATCCGTATTTATAACTTATTGTGCCAGCTACCTGTTTTAATTAACTGGCTTATATTTTTTTGATAAATGGAAGTATCGAGCAGATATAGATTTTATCTTAATGCATAAAAGCCATCGAATTTATTTATTAAAATCTATTTAAAACTTTATGGAGTAGGTATTGTTTTACCCATGCTAACCATTTTGACAATCCAACAATGCATTGTCTGGAATACGCATTAAACCTAATGAAAGAAATCGTTTTAGTAGAAGATCACAAAGTAGTGAGGAATGGGATTAAAATGCTCCTCGAATCAACAAACGAATATAAAGTTATATTTGAAGCCAGTAACGGACAGGAAGTTCTGGATGCAATTCGTAATGGAACAAAACCAGATATCATAGTTTCAGACATTAATATGCCAGTTCTGGATGGTATTGCAATGACAGCTGCCTTGAAACAGGAAGATTTTCGAATACCTGTTTTAATCATGTCGATGATGGAAGATAATGCTCATTTTTATCAGGCAATCCAGGCAGGAGCAAAAGGTTTTTTGAGTAAATCGGTAGATTCTGAAGAACTTTTCTTTGCCTTATCAAGAATTGTAAAGGGAGAACGTTATGTCTGTTCATCATTTGCGATCAGAATTATAGATGAAGTAATAGATGCTAAGCTCTCATCAGCCTGTAATATACAACCTGGTGAATTTTCGTCGAGGGAGATCGAGATTCTGCAACTTATTGCAGAAGGACTTACTAACGCTGAAATGGCGGACAAACTTTTTATCTCCAGGCGTACAGTGGAAGGACACAGGCAAAGCCTTATTGACAAAACCGGGGCGAAAAATACGGCTGTACTTATCCGTTTTGCATATAGTAAAGGTATTCTAAATTAATTATTTGTTCACTTCATAGTGAAATGTATATGATGCTATCAATTAATCAACAGATTTTTTGCCAGATGGGAAGCGTATCGCCTGATGGCTACTTTATTTATAATTTACGCGAATTTATTTTTGAATATCATAATGCTGTATTTTTCAGGATTTTTGGCCTCGAGCCTGCAGCGTTAAACGGATCGATGGACTGGCTGATGGCAAAATTCCACACCGATGATGTTGAGCATGTAATGAACTGTTATGAGGAGCTAATCACGGATGGCGGAGCAAAAAAATATTTGTTTAAGCTCTATATCAATGAAGAGGAAAAATACCTCAGGTGTTCGTTAGTGGTTTCGGAAGATGGGGATTACCTATATGGGATTATTGAAGATTTTACCATCGACCAGCAGAATAAAATTCACATTGAACAAATTAATGCACATAAAAATATTACGCTTGAAGTACTGGCTCATGATTTAAAAGAGCCGATGGGTATGATCCGTATGACCGCAAGTTCGCTGGAAAATAATATCGGAACTTTAGACGAAAACGATTTAAGAAGATCGCTACAGTTTATAAATGAAATGTGCGATCGCAATCTGAAATTGGTACGGAGTATGGTTAACCATGAGTTTCTGAAATCTTCGGTTGTTGCGATTAAAAAGGAGCGGGCCGATTTGGTTTGGGAACTACAAGATGTTGTGCGGTTTTATAACCGTTCGCACCTTCAGCAGGTGAGAAATTTTGTTTTTTCGAGTGCCCAGGAAAAGATTTTTTTGTTTTTGGATAGCATGAAGTTTTTGCAGGTGATTAATAACTTAATTTCCAACTCCATTAAATTTACCGCAGAAGGCGGAACTATAGAAGTTTATGCGGAAGAGCGGGCAGACGAAGTTATTGTTTCCGTTAGTGATAATGGTATTGGTATTCCAGCAGCATTGCGTAATCAACTTTTTCAATACAATAAGGAAGTTTTAAGAAAAGGACTTAACGGAGCAGAATCGGGTGGATTAGGAATGGGGATTATTAAGAGTATTGTTGAGCTGCACGGTGGTAGGATTTGGTTTGTTAGTGAAGAAAATGTGGGTACAACGTTTTTTATTTCACTACCTAAAAATTGATATTTGGGTATTTTGCTTCATAAAAAAAGGTATATTCCACTTGCAAATACACTCTGGTTTTTAAAAAGCATTATCTTTTTGCACTAAAAAAATATCTTATTGCACTAAAAAAAGGAGAGCAACTTTAAACCTGCTCTCCTTTTTTGCTTTAGTTCTGGTATTGTTTAAGGTGTTTTTTTAGAAGCATTCTGGCTTCGTGAATATAAGTTTTAACCGTGCCTAAAGGAATCTGCAACTCGTCGGCAATTTCATGGTACTTATAACCTTCGAAATAGCGGATAAAGGGGACAGAATATTTGTCGGGTAATGTGCATAGTGCCTTGCTGATATCCTGCATGGCAAAACTGCCTACCGAGCCATTGGTGGTTGCGCTGAAATGAAGGTTGGCGGAAGTAATCTCTGCCTCCTGTACAGTACGTTCGCGGCTTTTTTGTTCTTTTCTGTAATTGTTTATGAAAGTATTTTTCATAATCACAAACAGCCATCCTTTGATGTTGGTACCATCTTCAAACTTAGAAAAAAAACGGGTGGCTTTAAGGAGTGTTTCCTGCAGCAGATCGTTAGCATCTTCGGGATCGCGGGTGAAATTGAGCGCATGTAATCTCAATGACGACGTGTGAATGGTGATACAATCGCTGAATTCTTTCTGTGTCATAAGTTTTTGTTTTAGCGTATAACCAATTAAAACAAAACCCATACCGCCAAAATTGAGTTCTTACCTCCTCTGCGTTGTGAATGCGTATATAACATGGTTACCGTATTTATACTTATATCAATTATCCAGGCGATTTTTTTAACCATTCATGTTGTTTAAGCTAATCAAATAAATAAACGGATTCACAACAATTACATGCTTATTGTTGTTGCCTGAATTATGAAGCACGAAGTGAAAAGTTATTATTCAGGTACCAGTGGCTTAATTTTGCCAGTGCCAAATAAATCGCATTATCCAGAGGCTTATATAAATAAATCTAGATTGTGTTATTATGGTTCACTTATGAACAGCATTGAAATTAATAGCTCATTTTACAAGATTCCATTGGCTTCTACTGTGAAAAAATGGAGTGAGGAAGTACCGAATGATTTCCGATTTACTTTTAAACTTTTTAAGGGGATTACGCATTCACCGAAATTGGGATTCCAGGTTGGCGATATCGCTAAGTTTATGAATGTTATTAACCAAGTGGATGAGAAAAAAGGCTGTCTTCTGGTTCAGTTTCCACCAAGTATAAGAAATACAAATTTAGGTCAGCTTTCCGATTTAATGTTTAGGTTACAGGAGCATAATCCTGATAATGCCTGGAATATTGCTCTGGAATTCAGGCATCAATCACTATATACTGAAGAAGTTTATGAGCTATTGGAAGCACACAACCTCGGGATGGTTATTCATGATAAAGGTTCAGTAGCAAGTCCGTTTGATGCTGTTGATCACAATTTTATTTACCTCCGCTTTCATGGGCCAGGCGGTAATTATCGGGGTAGTTATACTGATGACGTACTTTATGAATACGCTGGTTACATAGCCGAATGGTTACTGGATCGTAAAAAGGTTTTTGTATATTTTAATAATACCATGGGTGATGCTTATGGTAATCTCAATACGTTAAAGAAATTTGTTTTGGAATTAAGCTGATTTTTGGGAACGAAATGGTGTACCGACAATATTCTCATTCCAGCTTTATAGATCAAAATCTATAGAAATAGAGTTTCCTAAATATATACGCAGATTTGAGATATTTTGGCGATTGATATAAACTTTGGTTATTCATCGAGTTAAAGACTAAACCGTACCAATTAAAGCAAGGGGTGAGCAGGCTGCCTCGATTATCTCTGGTGTGAAATATATTGTGACAAAGGCGAGCCGATCAACTTAATGCAGACCTAACCAGGTTCGTTGGTGAATAGGGTTATATTTTGGTTCAGGAACAGCACTTTTTTTAGTACTGCTCTTGTTCTTTCAGCAAAAAAGATATAGCAACAAGGAATACTGAAAACTTATCTAAAAATGTATTGTTGTTTCATCATATCAACGCCCATGATTGCACATTTACCATACCCTAACGAATTAAAGCACAAGCTATTATCGCTTACCGATACTTCGGAGCAGGTTCTCGTCGAGGCGCTTCGGAAAGCAGAGCTCCCTGCATTTAATTTTTTATATCATAAATATGCAGCAAACCTTTTTGGTGTGGTGTTTAAGATTGTTAATCAACAGGAAACTGCCGAGGATTTGCTTCAGGAAGTGTTTCTAAAAATCAGAAGAAATTTTCATAGTTATGATGAGCGTAAGGCTCGCTTGTTTACCTGGATGCTTAATATTGCCAGAAACACGGCTATAGATCATTTGCGCCTTCGCGTTTCACGGCAAGAGCGTACTCATGTTGCCTTCGAACAGGCTGGCGTTAGTTTAGATGAGTACACCCATTCTTTTAACATTGATACCATTGGCATCAAGAATATTTTGAATCAACTTAGTCCAAAGCACAGTCAGATGCTAGATTTATTTTATTACAAGGGCTATACCCATCCAGAAATTTCAGAATTACTTGGACTTCCACTCGGAAGTGTCAAAACGTCTATTCGGCAGGCTATATTGGCTCTGCGGGTTATTTTCGAGGTCAGACTAGCGGGTTAGGCCATTTATAAAGGTAGGTGCTTTTCGTAATGGGAACCGAGAACAATGCATAACAGTTGTTATTTCGAAAAAGTAAGGTTTTAGTTTAACGACCAGAGTTTGGCGTTTAAAACGAGTTAAGTTTCTATTATTTAATTATTAAATTGGATTTTGTGCGCTACCAACAAATTTAAATTTGGTCGGACAGACAACGATCAGCTGTTGGAAGAAATGCCCGTTCTGATAAACATGCTCTAATTAATGTAGAGAAGTATCCTTTCACATTTTATTATAATGTTTCAGAAGCAAAAAATAACGTGCTAAATTGTTGGTTTCTTATAAAAGAATACTTCGGATATTATCAAAAGCAAAAAAGGATTGAACTATCTCTGGTTCAATCCTTTTTTGTGATTATTGCTGTTGCATTTTAGCAGGATCATCATAGTTTACCATCCAGTTGATTCCGAACTTATCGGTAAACATACCAAAGTATGCACCCCAGAAAGTATCACTCATTGGCATAGTTGCCTGGCCACCTGCTGAAAGCCCGTCAAACAATTTATCTGCTTCTTCTTTACTATCGGCATTTATCGAAACTGAAAAATTATTGCCTTTAACAAAAGAAGATTCGTACTGTCCGCCATTGTCGCTTCCCATCAAGACCGAAGCACCAGTTGGTAGCGAAACATGCATTACTTTATTTTTGTCAGCCTCTGCTACTGGAAATTCTTCGCTAGGTGGCATTTCGCCGAAACGACCGATGTAAGTGAAGTCGCCACCGAAAACGGATTTATAGAAATTGAATGCCTCTTCGCAATTTCCGTTAAAATTTAAATAGGTGTTTGTTGTTGCCATATATTATAAAATTTATTTGGTTTAGTTACAAGAATTAACGGTGCTGGTCTATCAACACTGGGTTTCCATCAGGATCGGTTAAAGTTATATAAGCAGGACCACTATCACCCTTGGGTGTTTCATTTAATTCCAATCCATTAGCTGAAAGTTGTTTAGCAATTTCGCGAACATCAGTGAAAGTCTCCACAGGTTGAGCCTGTTGGTTCCAGCCAGGATTGAAGGTGAGCATATTTTTTTCGAACATTCCCTGAAATAAGCCTATAACTTTATCTTCGTTTCTGAGCACCAACCAGTTCTGGTCTATATTTCCGCCAGTTTCGGTAAAACCCAATTTTTCGTAAAATGCTTTTGACGCATGAATATCTTTCACAGCGAGACTGATGCAGAATGCACCCAGATTTACAGTTTTCATAAGTTAATTTTTAATATTGCTACTCTAAATTAGATTAAATTATAGCCAGCTGCAATATTTATTTTGCACAAAAAATAAACGAAGATAACATAAAATCAAACTCGCTTATAATTGCGATTTTAGATTTTTCTCATGATAATTTCCCGTATAAGGTGGGAAGGTGTTAAGAATCGCTTAGCGGAATAGAAAATGTAAAAGTGGAGCCTTTTTGTGGTTTGCTTTGAATGGTGAGTTTACCACCATGACGTTCGATAATTGAGTGGGCAAGGTATAATCCAATTCCAAATCCAGAGAAATGTTTTTCATCTTTACCTTCTACACGATAAAAGCGCTCAAATATTTTCTTGTGGTCTTTTTCAGCTATTCCGATGCCTTGATCGGTAATGCTAACCATACCGTTTTGATCAGATTTGCTTATTTCGATATTTATCGGACTTTTTGCTGGCGAATACTTAATCGCATTGGAGATTAGATTGATTAATACTTGCGCAATTTTGTCGTGGTCCAGTTGTGTAACCAACTCTTCACTTTGTGTTATAGTAATGTCTCGTTCAGGTGCTGTCATTCTAAAATCTTCAACAACTTCAGTTACTAAAGCGTTTAAGACAACTGTTTTTCTGTTCAAATCAAGGCGGTCTGTTTCTATACGCGATAAATCCAGCATATCTGATACTAAACCAGTAAGCTGCTTAACGAGTCTATCTACGCGATCCAAGCCACTTTCAATCTTTTCTTTTTGCAGATTATTTTTCTTGATTTCACGCTGCATTAACTGAATGTAGCCTTTAATTGACGTGACGGGAGTTTTTAGTTCGTGAGATAAAAGGCTTACGAAATCAGCTTTTCTTTGATCTTCTTCTTTTAATTTTTGAATATCTGTGGTTGAACCAACCCACATTTTAATCTGACCATTTTCATCAAGTATTGGAGAAGCAATATTCAGGTGCCAAATATATTTCCCCTCTCTATTTTTGAAACGCATTTCCGAAATATGAGGCTGGCCAGAATTTGCGGCCTGCTCCAAACCTACCTGGAAGTCTGAAATTTCATCTGGATGCATCATTTGTTGATATCCGAAATCTCTTAAATCTTCAAAATTCATCCCAGCAAAATCCAGCCATTTTTGATTAAAGAAAGTGACTTCACCCGATGGTAATGCATTTGAAATTTTGGCAGGCACCAAATCGGAGAGGTGGCGAAAATGCTTTTCGCTATCTTCAATTTTTTTTCTGGACAAAACCTGTTCGGTTACTTCAAATACGAAATTAAAAACGCCATCAATTTCATCATTAACGTTTCTTCTGGGGACATAGTTGAAGGTAAAATATCGATCAACTGTGGGGCCACCCTCATAATCGGCAATTGGCACATAAAGCTCATGCACTTCGAAAGGTGTTCCGTTGTGATAAGTATCTAACATCGAATCGATAAGTGGTGCTCCTTTCAATTCTGGTACAGCCTCTAAAATCGGACGTCCGAGTAAATTTCGTCTGGCCAGAATTTTTTGATAAGCAGGATTTATCATTTCATATACGAGATTTGGGCCCGTCCACAGACAAATTCCAGCTGGAGCTTTCATGAAAAATTCGTTTAGCCTATCACGGTCTTTTTCCAATGCTCTGTTTGCCTCGTCAACTTTTTTTCTTTCGTGTACCTGAGTGGTATTTTCCAATACCCAAACAGCAATTTTAGAGATGTTCCCATTTGAATCTTTTATGGGAGCATATACAAACGTTACAAATATTTCATCAGCCTTTCCATGACGTAATAAAGTCATTTGTACTTCATCTGCATGATATGCAATTCCTGTTTCTGCAACATTTTTCAAAGCGTTTTGGTAAAAATCCTTTACTTCAGCAAAAGGTTCCCAGCACCACTTATTTAAAATTGATTCTTTAGGTTTTCCTGCAATCTCCAGAAATTTATCATTAAGCATTTCGACTACAAGGGAATTCGCGTTAAGTATGCAAATGCCGATTGGAGCACTTTCTACAAAAAACAACAGTTGCGCATTATCCTTTAAATCCATTCAGTTGTAGTTTATTATTTCTCAAATCTATGGAATTAATATCGGTTTGAAAATGCATCTAAATGAAGATTGTGCAGTTAATTCTCATTATTAAAATTATGGTAAAATACGATAGTTGCAATAAAAGATAAAAAAAATTTTTAAAATAGTTTTCTTGTTGGCCAAGGTAAAGCTAACTGTACCACATCAATATTTAACTTAAACATTTTACCTCATACAATGTTCTTAGTGGGAAGGTTTGTTAATTGCTTAATAAAATTAGAATGCTGAAATTTACACCAAGGGGGATTTATTGCGTACCTGGTAATTTTTATATAGACCCCTGGTTGCCTGTAGATTTTGCTGTAATTACACATGGCCATGCCGACCATGCAAGACCTGGTATGACAAAATATCTTTGCCATCACTTTACCGTGCCAATTTTAAAAAGCCGTATTGGTGAAGATATTCAGGTACAGGGTTTAAATTATAATGAAAGTTTAGTAATCAATGGGGTTAATTTATCTCTTCATCCTGCGGGCCACATTATTGGGTCCGCACAGGTTCGCTTATCGTATAAAGGAAAGGTTGTTGTTGTTTCGGGCGATTATAAGTTGCAGAATGATGGTATTTCTACTGAATTTGAACTTGTTAAATGTCATGAATTCATAACAGAAAGTACTTTTGGTTTACCCATTTATAACTGGCTTCCGATAGAGCAGCAAAATGAACAGTTGCAGCAATGGGTGCTTAATAACCAAAATAATGCTAAAACGTCTGTATTTATTGGCTACTCTTTGGGAAAAGCCCAGCGCATTATGCAGGCGCTGAAAGATGTAGCACAATTACACGTACATACCGCTATTGCTCGTTTAAACGAGGCTTACACAAGTGTAGGCATTAAATTGCCGGTTTATGATACCTTAGATTTTAATCGAGATTTAAAATATTTGGATAAGGAAATCGTTATTTTACCTCCCGCCTTGCAGGATTCTAGAGTGATAAAAAAAATCCCAAATATGGCTTATGCAATATGTTCTGGCTGGATGCAGTTACGTGGTGCCCGACGCTGGAGAAGTGCAGATGCTGGTTTTGCGATTAGCGACCATGCCGACTGGAGTGGCTTGCTGGAAGCTGTAAAAGGAACTGGAGCAGAAAAGGTTTATGTAACACATGGGCAAACAGCGGTTTTTGCAAAATACCTTAACGAAATTGGAATTGAAGCCGTAGAATTAAAGACAAAATTTGGTGAAGAGGAAGAAGAAAGTGAAGAAAAACTTGAAGTTAAAACAGTAGGGTAATGAAGGCTTTTGCATCTTTAATCAATAAGCTGGATAGCAGCAATAAAACTAAGCTGAAACTGGAAGCCGTAGATCAGTTTTTAAGGGAGGCCACAGCCCAGGATAAGCTTTGGTTCCTCGCACTTTTTACAGGTAAAAGGCCAAAAAGAAATGTAAATACGGCTTTACTTAAGCAATGGGCAATAGAATTAACAGGAATTCCTGAATGGTTATTTTTAGAAGCTTACTCTTCGGTTGGTGATCTGGCAGAAACACTGGCGCTTATTTTGCCGCCCGAAACTGGTTATACCGATTATAATCTATCTCAATGGATGGATTTGATTCAACAGTTATCTGGCAAAGATGATGCAGAGAAAAAATCTTTTGTACTCAATGCCTGGGATAATTTACCGCTTACAGAACGTTTTATTTTTAATAAACTTTTAGGCGGTAGTTTTAGAATTGGGCTTTCTTCTAAATCTTTAATAAATGCCCTGGCGCATTATTATGATATGGAAGCCTCGGCTGTTGCCCATAGTATAATGGGAAGCTGGAATATAAATGAGGTCGATTTTGATAGCTTGATACAGGGAAAATACATCAGTGCAGCTATTTCAAAACCTTATCCTTTTTGCTTAGCCTATCCTTTATCTGAAGACTTTGAGCAATCGGCCATACCAGAAGAGTGGCAGGCAGAATATAAATGGGATGGGATTAGAGCACAGTTAATTAAAAGGGAAAACGAAGTTTTTATTTGGTCGAGGGGGGAGGAACTCGTTACAGATCAATTTCCAGAAATTAGAGATGCTTTGTTAAAATGTTCAGGAAATTTTGTGCTCGATGGCGAAGTTTTAGCCGTTAAAGATGGGCAGATTTTAAATTTTAATGAGCTGCAAAAGCGCTTGAACAGGAAAAATTTACCTTCTAAAATTCTTCAGGAAATTCCTGTAGAAATTTTTCTTTACGATTTGTTAGAACTGGAAGGAGAAGACTGCCGTGATCAACCATTTATCGAACGGCGGCGTAAATTAGAAGCCTGGATTAAATTAAATCCAGGAAATCCATTCCATATTTCAGAAATTATTAGCTTTAAAAACTGGTCTGATCTGGTAACAATTAGAGCTAATTCCAGAGAAGTTAATAGTGAAGGATTGATGTTAAAGCGGTACAATTCTATTTATCACGCTGGACGAAAAAGAGGCGATTGGTGGAAATGGAAGATAGAGCCGCTAACAATTGATGCGGTTTTAATTTATGCTCAGAAAGGATCAGGAAGGCGAAGTGCCTATTACACAGATTATACCTTCGCAGTGAAACAGGAGGATAAACTGGTGACTATCGCCAAAGCTTATTCTGGCTTGAGCAATAAAGAAATTCAAGAAGTAAGCCGTTTTGTTAATAAAAATGCCATCGAAAAATTTGGGCCTGTACGTACAGTTAAACCTGAATTGGTTTTTGAATTGGCTTTTGAAGGTATTGCTTACAGTAATCGACATAAGTCGGGAGTTGCATTACGGTTTCCAAGAATTGTTCGCTGGCGAAAAGATAAAACAGTTGCGGATATAGATGATATAATAGAAATTAAAAAACTGATTCCTTAAATGGTAAATAAATTTCAGCAAACTGATGGTTATAGAGTGGTTTCAGATTGGATGACCTCTAAAAATATCGCTCCATTCGAGTTTCAGAAAAAATGCTGGGAGAAATATGCTTTAGGCTATAGTGGAATGGTTGTGGCACCAACGGGCTTTGGTAAAACATTTTCAGTTTTTTTAGCATTGATTATCGATTTCATGAATAATCCAGAAAAATATCATTCTGGATTGAAGTTCATTTGGGTAAGTCCGTTGCGTTCTTTGGCAACAGACTTAGCCAGAGCCATGCAGGAAGCCGTTGATGAAATCGGTTTAGATTGGACAGTTGAAGTGAGAAATGGAGATACGGATGTAAAAATCAAGCAAAGACAAACCAGACAAATGCCTGATGTTTTACTGCTTACGCCAGAAAGTTTACACCTTCTAATTGCTCAAAAGAGTAGGGAAAAATTCTTTAAAAACCTTAAGGGCATAGCGATTGATGAATGGCATGAACTTTTAGGCAGCAAAAGAGGTGTTATGATTGAGCTTGCTGTTGCTTTTCTGAAACATATCTTACCTAAAATAAAAGTATGGGGAATTACCGCTACCATCGGCAATTTAGACCAGGCGATGGAAGTTTTAATACCAGAGCAAAAGAAAAGGATAAAAATTGTTGCCCAAGAAAAAAAACACATCGAAATATTGCCTGTTTATCCGAAGGAATTAGATGTTTTGCCTTGGGCAGGTCACCTGGGTACGAAATTGGTGGCACAGGTAGTACCAATAATTCTTAATAGCAAGTCGGTTATAGTTTTTACCAATACACGAGGCCAAAGTGAGGCCTGGTACCAAATGCTTTTAGAAAGTTATCCTGATTTTGCAGGGCAGATTGCTTTGCATCATGGTTCTATAGATGGACATATCAGAGGATGGATTGAGGAAGCCTTGAGCCTTGGCAAACTAAAGGCAGTTGTTTCTACATCTTCTCTAGATCTGGGAGTAGATTTTAAACCTGTTGATACCGTTGTACAGGTAGGTTCGAGTAAAGGTGTCGCCCGTTTTATGCAAAGGGCAGGGCGAAGTGGACATAGTCCTTTTGAGGTGTCGAAAATATATTTTGTGCCTACCCATGCTTTAGAACTTTTGGAAGTGGCAGCTTTAAAAGAAGCCATCAAAACTAAAACTATAGAACCCAGGGAGCCAATTGTACTAAGCTTTGATGTACTGCTGCAATTTTTGGTAACCTTGGCGTTAGGTGGTGGATTTAGGTCGGAGGAAATGTTCGCGGTTATTAAGAATAGTCATGCTTTTAACTATATAACCGATGAAGAATGGCATAACTGCATCGCTTTTATAACTACAGGCGGTTCAGCGATGGATAATTATGAGGAATTTCATAAAGTTGTAAAAAATGAAGAGGGGTTGTTGGTTGTAGAGAAGCGAAGAATTGGCATGTTACATCGAATTAATATTGGCGTAATTGTAAGTGATGCCATGTTGCGGGTTAGATTGGTTTCTGGTGGCTATATTGGTATGATTGAGGAATATTTTATATCAAAATTAAAACAGGGTGATAAATTTGTTTTGGCAGGCCATATACTGCAGTTGGCCAGCATTAAAGATATGACCGCCTATGTAAAAAAGAGTTCGGGTAAAGCAATTACGCCGAGCTGGTTGGGTGGTCGTTTGCCATTGAGTACTAATTTAAGTCATTTTTTACGACAAAAGTTAGCCCAGCTTGGTACTGGAGATTTTAAAGAAAAAGAACTTAAATTTTTAGCACCCTTAGGCTTAGAACAAAATAAGGATTCTCATATTCCTGCTGAGGATGAGTTCTTGGTAGAATTAATTAAAACCAAAGAAGGAAATCATCTTTTTTTATATCCATTTGAAGGTAGAATTGTTCATGAGGTTATGGCGCCCTTAATTGCTCATCGCATCAGTTTGCTATATCCTATTAGTTTTTCTATGGCGATGAACGATTATGGCTTTGAGCTCTTTTCCGATTCTGAAATTAATCTCAGTTTGACTGAACTAAAAAAAGTTTTAAGCTCAGAAAATTTAATTAATGATGTGTTAAGCAGTATTAATGCTACGGAAATGGCTAAAAGGAAGTTTAGGGATATTGCTGTAATTTCAGGAATGGTGATGCAAAATTATCCAGGCCAACAAAAAAATAATAAATCGTTACAGGCATCATCAGGCATTATTTTTAAAGTGTTAGAAGAACACGATCCTAAAAATATTTTGTTAAAACAAGCTTATACGGAAGTGTTCAATCATCAATTAGAAGAGCCCAGGTTGAGAGCGGCTTTTGAACGGATAAATAAAAGCAAACTTATTTTTAGATTTACAAATAAATTTACCCCCTTGAGCTTCCCAATTAAAGTTGATAGTTTAAGACAATCTTTATCAAGCGAAGATTTATTGCTCCGTATTCAAAAGTTACGGGATAATCAAAATAGGCAAACCAAAAGTAAAAAATGAAGTTAGCAGAGTACACCCTTGATTTTGCAGGAGAATGTTTTTGGTTATCTACTCACAAAGCCATGTATTGGCCTAAAAAACAAGCATTAATATTGGCCGATTTACATTTAGGTAAAGCAGCACATTTTAGAAAAAACGGTATTCCTGTACCCACTCAAATTGGTCAAAATGATTTGGCACGCTTATCGTTTTTGCTGGAATTATATAAACCTAAACAAGTTATTATTGTGGGCGATTTGGTGCATGCAGGCCACAATAATGAAGTTAAAGCTTTTAAGCAGTTAACTGGAAAATTTGGAGAAACCGAATTTTTACTGGTTAAAGGTAATCACGATCGGATTAGCGAAGAATTAATAGCTGAAATGGGAATCGACCATGTTTGCAATACTTATCAAATAGAAAATATATTTTTTAATCACATACATTCAGAAAATGATTTGAAACCAACGATTAGCGGGCATTTGCATCCTGGAATAAGCTTAATGCTTCCTACAAAAAAGCACATCAGATTACCCTGTTTTGTAGTTGGAAGTCATCAACTTATATTGCCTGCTTTTAGTGAATTTACTGGCTTGTATACGGCGAAAATTTTTGAAAATGCGAGTTATTATGCAGTTCATGATTCTGGTATAATTAATATTTAAAGGAACCATGGCCACCGAAAATTGCTTAAATAAGCAGGCTTAATAAGTTATCATTTTTGTTTTTAACTCATCTTTTTAATAAAATAAACAACAACTATTTTATAACTAAACTGTTAATCAATAAAAATAAAGATTATGAGAGTAGAAGTCAACAGGTTGCCCATTAGAATTAATCCCGATCCGAAAAGAGTAATCGCCAGGTATTTTTACAATGGAGATGAAAGAGCGACAGAGGTAATCAGGAATGTAATGAAATTAAACGATCAGGAAGTTTATGATCTTATTATTCCTTTATTACAGGAGTTTTCAAAAAGACACAGAAATATAACCAAGATTTTTGCTAAGAATTGTAAAAAACTTACGGGTCTTTTTGAAAAAATGTCCTTAGATTATTCCGACTTAAATGATAATCGAAAATATCTTATTGGGTCTTATTTTACTAATGAATATTCAATTGAATCTGCCGCTTTCTTTAATCCTTCGGTAGTGGAAGATCCTAATCAGCAATATCTGATTCAAGGTGAAAAAAGACTAATATTAAGCTTTAGAGCTGTGGGAGAAGGCCATATTTCATCTATAGTTTTTAGAAGGGCTGTGATTGATGCCAATTGCAATATCAATATTTTACCAGTAAGCAATTATGTGAGCGAGGCAGAAATTATTAAAAACGAAATTTATAATAAACGCTTGTTTTTGAAAAAAGCTTCGGAGGCTAATATAGATTTAAAAATAATTGCTGGATTGAATGATAAACTCGATGATAAATTTGATTACGCTCAGCTGAGAAGAATTCTTTTAGATCTTAAAAACTCAACAAATGATAATGCAGAGCATTTAGAGTGCGATAAAATACTTTGGTTATCTGATACCTATCATGAAATGTCTTTTTCGAAAGATACAGATTTATCTGATCGTGTTATTTTTCCAATATCAGAATTTGAAAGGAAGGGAATAGAAGATGCCAGATTTGTCCGTTTCATTAAAGATGACGGTTCTGTAATTTATTATGCGACCTACACGGCTTTTGATGGTGATACCATTATGCCTAAACTTATGCAGACTAAAGATTTTTACAATTTTAAGGTAAGCCCACTGCATGGTAAAGGGGCTCAAAATAAAAATCTGGCGCTTTTTCCAAGAAAAATTAACGGAAAATACGCCATGATGTCGAGAATTGATGGCTGGAATAACTACTTAATGTATTCGGATAGATTAACTGTTTGGGATGATCCTATTAAGTTACAAGCGCCTTTGCACGCATGGGAATTTATCCAAATTGGCAATTGCGGTTCTCCGATAGAAACAGACCAGGGCTGGCTAATTATTACACATGGTGTTGGCCCGATGAGAAGATACTGCCTGGGTGCAAGCCTGCTTGATATAAATGATCCATCTAAGGAAATCGGCCGATTAAGCGAGCCACTGTTAGTGCCAAATATGGATGAAAGGGAAGGCTATGTACCAAACGTACTATACTCTTGTGGTTCTATTATACATCACGGTAATCTGATAATACCATATGGCTTATCAGATTATTGTTCTTCTTTTGCTATTGTGCCATTAAATAATCTATTGGATAAAATCCTAAAAGATCAAGATTAAGAAGTTACCAATTTTATATTAAAGGAATTATTTATGGTTTCCTATTTTAGCCCTTGAGGTTAAATAGGAAACCATTTTTTTTGGTGGATTAAGCTAGAAATTCAAGATGTGAAATTATAATTTACTACACACCTCTTTTTCGGCAATTAAAGGGGAGGATAAAGAAACATATTCATACTCAGCTGCTTTCAAAATTGCTAAATGCGAAACAAAATAGGCAATTGTACTTTCTGCACCTTGATTTCTATTTACACTATCGAATTGCAATCCATCTGCACAGCCATGTGTTTCAAAATCATACAAGGGTACGTGTAAGCTGTTTTTACCTAGAAACCATTCATAGCTTATTTGCATAAGTTTTAAATATTTATTGTCTTTAGTAATTTCGAAAACCTTCGAATACATCAACACCATTGCCATAGTTTCAAGCGCCTGCTGATCGTAAATTGGATTTTTGCCATTTTTATTCATCCAGCCGTCGTTGCCAACTGGATTCAAATAGCCATTTTCAAACGAAAATCCGTTTAAGAATGCAATACTTTCCATAGCAACACCGTATGCTTCGGTATTTTCGCTAATTTCATAATAATGTAGTAGCGATAACGGTAAAATTGCATTATCATAAGTTAAACTATCCTCAAACCAATGCCATTCTTCATCTTTACAATTCTTAAATGCTCTTATTAATGAGGCGGCCAAATGGTCAGCTTCTACAACAAAACGTTCATCTCCAGGATGGGCACTCAGGTAATAACAAACGCCGATCAATGAGTTCGCAATGCCTCGTAGGTGTTTTAAATTTTTAAAATGCGTAACCGAATGACTCAAAAGTTCTTTTCCAAACTCCCGATAGGAATTATTAGGAGAGCAGCAAATTAAATAACCTAAAGACCATATTGTTCGTCCAAAAGAATCCTCTGAACCTACCTCATCCAAATAATTCCTGTTAAAACTGAGGAAATTTCTGAAATATCCGTCAGAGGTTTGCATATATTGAAGAAAACCTAAGTAAACAGGCATTAACTTTAAGGAAATCTGGCTTTTATCTTGTTTATAAAGCATCAACATTAAAATCAACGCCCTTGAATTGTCGTCTATACAATATCCTTCCTTAAAATTAGCAATACCAAAGCGGGCATGTTGTATAATTCCAGTGTTATCTGTTAGCAAGGCAATGTGACTTAGATTTAATAAAGGCATGTTTTCTACGTCTAATATTGTAGGTATTGCCTTATCTGGTGTTTTTTGCCGAAGTAATGCACCTTCTAATGTCTTTAAATAGATATTACCAATGGCAGGCCATCTTAAATTTAATCCATATTGAAAGGCATTTTGTTTAAGTGTCTGCCGTTTAGCTTCGTTACTTAAAAGTTCGTTAATAATTTTCGAAAGTTGAACGTCATCTTTGAAATCAAATAATTGTCCTCTATTTTCAGCAAGTAATTCCTCTGCATGCCAATAAGGGGTTGAAATTACGGCTGCTCCCGCACCAACAGCATAGGAGAGGGTTCCACTTGTTATCTGTGCTTCATTTAAATAAGGTGTTATATACAAGTGGCAAGCCGTTAGGTATTGGTGCAATTCTGCCTGCGATACAAAATTATTGATAAAAACAATGTTGTTGCTTACACCAAGTTGTTCAGCAAGAGCCTTTAAACTCTCGCGATATTCTTCCCCATTGTGCTTAATAACGCCAGGGTGGGTATTCCCTAAAACCACATACAAAACATCAGGATGATTAACAACAATTGCAGGTAAAGCCTTGATAACAGTTTCCAACCCCTTATTGCGACTAATTAATCCAAAGGTGAAGAGTATTTTTTTGTTTTTAAATAGCTCGCTTTGAGCAATCTGATTATTTACAGTTGGTTCGATATCAGGAACGCCATGTTCAATCAAAGTTATAGCGCTTTTAGGTACTTCGTAAATACTGGTTAGAAATAATAAGGCCTTTTGGCTCATTACAACAATTTTAGAAGACTTTAGGGCGATTTCTTTGATAATCGTCTGCTGCATAAAATTGGGTTCCTTCAGTACGGTATGTAAAATGGTAACAAAAGGTTTCTTCAGTCTGTTAGCCAGTGAGAGAAGGAAGACACCGCTATCGCCTCCATATATTCCAAATTCATGTTCGATTATACAAGCATCTACTTCGCTATTATTAATAAAATCAGCTGCTTCTATGTAATCCTGCTGAACTTGTTGTCTTATAATAAATTTAACCTCGTTTGGATAATCGTGTTCATTAAGATCTTCAGACCCATTTAACGCGACTACAAAACTTTTCTTTGAATCATACGATGGGTTTAAACTTAAAGCATTAACTAAGTCTTCATTAAAGGTAGCTAAGCCACATTCGCGTGGTGGGTAAGTAGAAATGTAGGCAACTCTCATGTCATTCTAATAGGTTGATATCCTTAAACAACATCAACTCAACTCAAATGGTTTTCTTTCTTAATCATTTTCTTTGTTTATCTTATAGTTGAGTTACTTATTCTGGCGATATTAATCTATTTACATTTATTTTTTATCCTGAAATAAGTATATCTTCAAAATTCCGTGTCATTATCAATAAGCTAATTGTTTGTTTTAAAATTGAGGGTTGATGCCAGAAGAAAAATTGAAGGTTGTACTATTGTTTAAGGAAATTCAGGAGGGAAACAAGGCTGCATTCGATGAACTTTTTTTCTTGTACCATAACAAACTTCTCTCTTTTGCTGTACAGTATACGAAACAGCAAGAAAGCGCAGAAGAGATCACCTCTGAACTTTTTGTAAAGTTATGGCTCAAAAGAATTGAGTTATCAAAAGTGATTAATCCAGAAGTATATTTATACGTTTCCATTAAAAATGCGTGCCTTAATTTGATTAGATATGAAAGAAAGCGATACCTTTTATTTGCTGCATGGCCCGATGAACAATCATTTCAAGAGCCTTTGGATAAAAATTTTAAGGAAATGGATGACAAAGAATTGGCTCGATTGTTAGATCTGGCAGTTGAGAAACTTCCAGAGCAACGCAGGCTCATATTTAGGCTTATAAAAGAGCAAGGACTTAAAACTAATGCGGTTGCAGAGATCTTGGGTATCTCAATAAGAACAGTTGAAAATCAATTATATAAAGCTGTAAAAACACTTGCAGATGCTATAAGCGGGTATCTCGGCTACCATCCTCAAGCTAAAATATTTAAAAAACAATCGCTTTCAGGTTTATTGATGTTTTTTTTATAAAAGCAGTAAGTAGTTCGTTACGCAAAGTTGTCTTTAATATATATGCATTAAACAATGGAAAAAGAACAATTCACAGAGCTGTTGTCAAAAAAACTTTCGGGACAAATTGCTGAAGAAGATCGCATCTTATTGGAAAAGATGATCGATAATGACAAAGAGTGTAAAAAAATATCCGTTAATCTTGACAACTATTTTAAAGAAGAATATTCAAAGGCAAATATATCGCAACTAAATCAGGTTTGGGAATTAATTGAAGCTAATCGCAGTGAAAATTTTGGTGGTAAATTTGATTATGCAGAGCCAAAGAAAAATCCATTTTTATATTCAAGCTGGTTAAAAATAGCTGCAGTATTGATGGTTTTAATTGGTACAAGTATAACGGGCTATTATTTATTTCTTAATAATACAAACCAAAATTTTGAAACCGTAATAGCAATAAATGAAAAAATTTTTAAGGTACTTGATGATGGTACCAAAATTTGGCTGAACAAAAATTCTACGTTCAGTTATAATAAGGCTTTTGGTCAACAAAAACGTGAGATAACTTTAGAAGGTGAACCATATTTTGAGGTTGTTAAAAACTCATCTGTTCCATTGTTTATACATGCCCGTGATATCGATATAGAAGTTAAAGGTACCGCATTTAATGTTAATGCTTATAACAGCAGCAATGAGATTGAGGTTGCACTGGTAAGAGGATTAATCCAAGTAACCGACAGATTAAACCATAAAAGAAGAGTTTTGCTACACCCTAATGAAAAACTTACGTTTAACAATTCAAAAAATGTTGAACAGCACAACTTTTTAGTAAAGCAAGTAAAAACAGAAATATTATGGAATGATACTAAATGGATAGCCGATACACTAACTTTTAATAAAGAAAAACTTAAAGATTTAGCACTTCGTATGGAGAAAAAATTCGATTTGAAGATTGAAATTCAAAGCGAAAAATTAAAAGAAAAGCGTTTTAGTGGAACATTTATAAATGAAAATATACAGCAAGCACTAGAGGCCATAAAGTTATCTTATCCATTAACTTACACCATTAACAATAGGTTGGTTATAATTAAGGACGAGAAATGAGAAAACTTATTCTGCTAATACTATTGTTGAGCCATCTTGTGGTATTTGCGCAAGAACGTAAACTAACATTAAATCTGAACAAACAACCAATTCACGCATTATTCAAACAAATCCAATTACAGAGTGGATATAACATTGTATATAGCGATGATGTGATCACAGATACGATGTTGGTTTCGCTGAATACGAATAGCTTAACAGTTTTTAAAGTTTTAGATAGTGTATTGTCTAGCAAGCAACTTTTCTATCAATTGCTTTCCGAAAATATGATTGTTATCGGAAGCAAGTTATTAAAAGAACAAGAAAATAAAATTGCAAAAACAGTTGTTTCAGGAAGTGTGATAAATGCAGATGGTAACGAGGTATCTGTGCCCTTTGCAACAATTTCTTTGTTTGAAGATGGATTGCTTTTGAATGGAGCTATTGCTAACGAACAAGGAAATTTTCAATTTGCTTACGCTTTTAAAAGTAATAAAGATTACAAGCTAAAAATCTCCTCTTTAGGTTATGAACTCTTGGTCTTTAAACTTCTTTTAACACCACAATATCTTCAATACAAGAACGTCGGGAAATTAGAGTTAAAGCCTACAACAAAGGTTTTAAAAGAAGTGCAAGTAACAGGAAGTCCTAATATAATTGAGATGGATGGAGGGAATATCGTGTTCAATGTATCTAAAAGCATTAGTGCACAAGGTATGAATGCACTTGATTTACTAGGGCGGGCGCCCGGCGTAACTGTAGGTAGCGATAATGGCATTTCACTTAATGGTAAAGCAGGTGCAGCCATACTTATAGATGGTAAGCAAACATATCTTTCTGGCAGAGAAATTGCCGAATTACTAAAATCAATGTCGTCTTCAGATATTCGGTCAATTGAAATCATCAATAGTCCTAGCGCTAAGTATGATGCCTCGGGAACGGCAGGGATTATTAATGTAAGGACTTTAAAGTCCCTTCTTCAAGGTTTTAGTGCCGGCTTAACTTCGGGTTTGAGTTATGGTGTATATTTTAAACAGAACCAGGACCTTTCTCTAAGTTTTAGAAAAAACAGGTTTACAATCTATGGAAATTACAGTCATTTTTTAGGTTACTATTCTTATCTATACGGTGCAGATCGAATTCAGGAAGGCAAATTTTACAACAGCTTTACTGATGATATTGATAAGCGAAATAAAATGGGATCGAGGTTAGGAGCCGATTTTGCGATAAACAAAAAACAGACTGTTGGTATATTATTGAATGGCAATTTTATTTTTGGTGGTGGAATAACAGATACTAGAACTGAAATTGGTATCGCTCCGAGTACAAATGTAGACCAGGTGCTTACCGCTATAAACGACTATTACCATCAGCAAACCCAACGTTACAATGTTAACTTCAATTATAAATATGAAGATACACTGGGAAGGATAATAAATTTTGATGCCGATTATGGCGATTTTACAAAGGGATCAGGAAACCTTCAATCAAACAAATACACAGCAAATGACAATACGATATTAAGTGATAATCTTTATCGCTCTGTTAATGCAATTGATATTGGGCTAAGGGCCGTAAAACTAGATTATACCACTAATCTTTGGAAGGGGAAACTGGAAACAGGTGCTAAATATTCTTCCGTATCATCTGCCAACGATTCGCGTTTTCTGGAAATACAGCCAAATGTAGAAGTTTTGGATCCATCCAGATCTAACAGATTCGCTTATCGAGAGGAAATAACTAGTGCTTATTTTAATTATAAAAGAGATTATGGGAAATGGCAACTTCAGGGCGGTTTAAGAGCCGAAAACTCCAGGTCAATTGGTAAGCTTGACCAGATTAGTGCCGTAGCAGGGAATGAGCAGTCTATCCGTAGAAACTATACTAACCTTTTTCCCTATTTTTCAGTCAATATAAAGCCTTCGGTCTCAAATAGTTTTTCATTTAGTTATTCCAGAAGGATCGATAGGCCTGCTTATCAAAATTTAAATCCTTTTATTTACTTGCTCGACGAACTTTCTTATTGGCAAGGCAATCCTTTTTTAAAACCTCAACTTAGCCATCGGGCCTTATTACAATATGTATATAAAAGTTCGACCATAATAGGCCTTAGTTACACCTATACAGATAATTTCAGTGTTGAGGTAACGGATACCGTAGGCCTTACGAGAATTGTTATGGTTCCGCGAAATCTTGGCGTACAAAAACATCTGGCACTAACGCTTACCCAAACTATTGCCCCGTACAAATGGTGGAATATTACATTTAACGGCACTTTTTTTAGATTACTTAACAAAATTGACTTTGGTGCTGATAGAAAACTCGATCTTAAACAAGCTGCAGGTAGATTGAGTTTGCAGCAAACCTTTAAATTACCTTATAGTTTAAGTGGGGAAGTAATGGGGGTATACAACTCCAGGCGTTTGGTTGGGGCCAACCAATTTCAAAATGCTAATAGCCAGATAGATTTAGGTTTGCAACGTAATTTTATGGATAACAAAGCAACGCTCAGATTGGTTTTTAGCGATATTTATAAGGGGAGTAGAGCCAATTCAATACAAAGTGTTGATGGCCTGTATATTCGCAACTATAGCTATTTTGAATCTCGACAGATAAAGGTAAATTTTAGTTATCGGTTCACAACCGGCAATTCAAAAGGTCCTAGAAACCGAAGTTCTGCACTTGAAAATGAAAACGGTAGAATTAAGTAAACAGTTTTTGCTAAACGTAATATTATTTTAGATGGGCTTGGTTTATATGCGCCAAGTGTTAGTAGCTCCGGCGAAGTTTTAATCAACGGAAAATGTCTAAAGGCTTACCTGTAATTGAACTACGGTTTGCTGAATAAAAACGAATTAATCAATCCTTTATAAGATGTAAAAATAAAACCTTAATTCACAAATTTTATAAACATTAAACTGATGTTTTATTTAGCGAAGAATAAAAGTATTACCTAAAATATGAAACTTCAATCTGGTGGTTAATCTTTTATTCTGCTCTCTGTAATTCCGTGTCTTTCTTTTATCTTTGCCGCTGATTTAATATTCCCAATTGTGATTAATGTAAATAATATATCCGTTTCATTTGGTGGAACAACGCTTTTTAGCGACGTAACTTTTTCGATAAATGAAAACGATAAAATAGCCCTTATGGGCAAAAATGGAGCAGGTAAATCTACCATTCTAAAAATCATCGCCGATGTTACTAAACCTACTTCAGGGAGCGTGACTGGACCAAAAGAGGCCGTAATAGCCTATTTGCCTCAACACTTACTTACACAAGATAAAGCAACAGTTTTTGAAGAAACGATGAAAGCTTTTGCAGAGGTAAACCAAATGCAAAAAGAGCTTGATGAGTTAAACGAACAGCTCACTATCCGTACAGATTATGATAGTGATGACTATATGAAGCTTATTGAACGCGTATCAGAATTGAGCGAAAAATTTTATTCGATTGAAGAAACCAACTATGATGCAGAAGTAGAAAAAGTGCTAAAAGGTTTAGGTTTTGAACGTAAAGATTTTTCTCGTCAAACTTCGGAGTTTTCTGGAGGATGGCGTATGCGCATCGAGCTGGCTAAGATTTTATTAAAAAAACCTGATCTCATTTTGCTTGATGAGCCTACCAACCACATGGATATCGAAAGTATTCAATGGCTGGAAGATTTCTTAATTAACTCTGCAAAAGCAGTAATGGTAATTTCCCACGATAGAACTTTTGTTGATAACATTACCAATCGTACCATCGAGGTAACCATGGGTAGAATCTACGATTACAAGGCAAAATATACGCACTATCTTCAATTGCGTGCCGAGCGTCGTGTGCACCAACTGAAAGCTTACGAAGAACAACAACGATTTATTGCCGATAATCAAGAGTTTATAGATAGATTTAGAGGAACCTACTCGAAAACTTTGCAAGTACAATCTCGTGTTAAGATGCTAGAAAAGCTCGAAGTTATTGAGATTGATGAAGTAGATACTTCGGCATTGCGATTGAAATTTCCTCCATCGCCACGTTCTGGTCAATATCCAGTAATGGTAGAAGAGCTAACCAAAACCTACGGTGATCATGTTGTGTTTGAAAAAGCATCGATGGTGATCGAGCGTGGAGAAAAGGTAGCTTTTGTAGGTAAAAATGGTGAAGGTAAATCGACTATGATAAAAGCAATTATGGGCGAAATCGATTTTGAAGGCGGTTTAAAAGTAGGGCACAATGCCAAGATTGGTTATTTTGCCCAAAATCAGGCTGCATTACTCGATGAGAGTTTAACCGTATTCGAAACCATTGATCAGATTCCTTTAAGTGATGGTAGTATAAAAATTAAAGATCTTTTAGGTGCTTTTATGTTTAGCGGCGATGATACGACCAAAAAAGTAAAGGTACTTTCTGGTGGAGAAAAAACACGTTTGGCCATGATCAAATTATTATTGGAGCCTGTAAATGTTTTAATTCTGGATGAGCCAACCAATCATTTGGATATGAAAACCAAAGACATTATTAAAGATGCCTTGAAAGATTTTGATGGTACTTTGATTTTGGTATCTCACGATAGAGATTTTTTAGATGGACTTGCAGAAAAAGTATTTGAATTTGGTAATAAACGTGTTCGTGAACACTTTGAAGATATTAAGGGTTTCTTAGCTTACAAAAAAATGAATAGCTTAAAGGAAATTGAGCAAAACTAATTTAGCTCGCAACTTAACTTATTTCTTTAAAAAAAAATATTTATACTTTTTAAAATGTTATTTACAATTCCAACTAAGGTTTAGAGCACTTTAGTTGGAATTTGAATTTAACACCATTCTTAACCAGTATTTCAGAATTAATGGAGTCTGTGTTAAGGTGTGTTTTTACATTAATAAGGAACAGTTTCCCAAGGGCAGCAAGATAGCGTATTCTAAACCTGATTGACGCGAGCATCCCGATTTTTCATCGGGATAAAGCAAAAAGCAGGGCTGAAATAACCGATGTATTTCAAGCCCTGCTTTTCATATTATTAAATTACTAATTAGCTGGTTTAAGTAAATTAGCCAATCAAAAATGAACTATTGACCAAATTAGTTATTCATCATTTTAATGAAAGAACCTAATTTAGCTTTCATTGCTCTTCTATCTACAATAAAATCAAGGAAACCATGCTCTAAAACGAATTCAGACGTTTGGAAACCTTTTGGTAAATCTTTTTTAATGGTTTCTTTAATTACACGCGGACCAGCAAAGCCGATTAATGCGCCAGGTTCTGCAATGTTAATGTCGCCAAGCATTGCGTAAGATGCTGTAACACCGCCAGTTGTAGGGTCGGTTAATAAAGAAATGTATGGAATTTTTGCCTGACTTAACAGCGCTAATTTGGCCGAGGTTTTAGCCATTTGCATTAATGAAAATGCAGCCTCCATCATACGTGCTCCGCCCGATTTTGAAATCATCAGGAATGGAATTTTATGTTTGATAGAATAATCGATAGAACGAGCAATTTTTTCTCCAACTACCGAACCCATCGAACCACCAATAAAAGCAAAATCCATACAGGCAATAACTAAATCCTGTCCTTCAATTTTACCAACACCAGCACGGATAGCATCCTTTAAGCCAGTTTTTGCCTGACTTTCTACAATTCTATCGGTATAAGGTTTATTATCGTTAAAGTTTAAAGGATCGCCTGATGTTAAATTAGCGAAAAGCTCTTTGAACTCGTTATTATCAAATAAAACTTCAAAATATTCTCTAGAACCTACTCTCAAATGGTAATCGCAGTAGTGGCAAACATATTTGTTTTCCTGTAATTCTGTTTGATGTAGCGGTTTTTTGCAATTTGGACACTTATTCCACACGCCATCTGGTGCCTCTTTCTTCTCTTCGGTGGTAGTAATGATACCTTTATTTTCTCTCTTAAACCAAGCCATATAATTTTTTAAAGAATTGGATTGCAAAGAAACGAAAAATATAATCAAGTTTATAAATTACCAATAACCAAATTTCATTTATCAAACTAGCGAAGGCTTAAAAATTACTGATTAAAAATATTAATCGAGTTAAAAGGTTTTATAATGGTGATTTCACTACCAGATTTATTGAGTTTAAAAATTGAGGGTTAAAATTTGGTAATTCGTACGTGTGTGTCTTTTTTACACTAAGGATAATGTCTTTTTTACACTAAATGGGCCTTATTTGGTTGTAAGGCAAATAATTCTGTTGTTACAAAAGCTTGAAATGTTATTTTTTTTTATAACTTCGGACTTAATAAAATTAACAAGAGATGAGTTTAAAAGGCTACAAAGGCGTAATTTACGGAGATGCCGTTCAAGAATTATTTGAGCAGGCTAAAAAACATCAGTTTGCTTTACCAGCAGTAAACGTAACCGGTACAAATACGGTTAACGCGGTATTGGAAACTGCTAAGGCAGTAAATTCGCCAGTTATGATTCAATTATCTAATGGAGGTGCACAGTTTTACGCAGGTAAATCTTTAGATAATGAGAAATTGCAAGCATGTATTTTAGGTGCTGTATCGGCAGCTAAACATGTACATTTATTGGCAGAACATTATGGCGTTGCTGTAGTTTTACATACAGATCATGCCGCTAAAAAATTGTTGCCTTGGATTGATGGCCTTTTAGACCATGGTGAAAAATTCTTCGCTGAAACTGGAAAACCTTTGTTTTCTTCACACATGTTAGATTTATCGGAAGAGCCGATTGAAGAAAACATGGAAATTTCTGCAAAATATTTTGCTCGTATGGCAAAAATGAACATGACTATCGAAATCGAACTTGGTGTTACAGGTGGAGAAGAAGATGGTGTTGATAATAGTGATGTAGATAGCTCAAAATTATATACTCAGCCTAGTGAGGTTGCTTATGCTTACGAAGAGTTAAGCAAAGTTTCTCCTCGTTTTACAGTTGCTGCCGCTTTTGGTAATGTTCATGGCGTTTATAAACCAGGGAATGTTAAATTACAACCTGTTATTTTAAAAAATTCTCAAGATTTTATCAAAGAGAAATTCAATTTAACAGCTGAGAAACCAATTAACTTTGTGTTCCACGGTGGTTCAGGTTCTTCGCAAGAAGAAATAAGAGAAGCAATTTCTTATGGTGCAATTAAAATGAATATCGATACTGATATGCAATGGGCATTTTGGGAAGGTATTTTAGAATACTATAAAAAGAATGAAGCTTACCTTCAAGGCCAAATTGGTAACCCTGATGGTGATGACAAACCAAATAAGAAATATTATGATCCACGCGTTTGGTTGCGTAAAGCTGAAGAAACATTTGTTAAACGTTTAACAATTGCTTTTGAAGATTTAAATTGTGTAAACGCTAATGATAAGCTTTAATTGGTTAAAAGCTTTTAAGGTTGGAATGTTTTAACACTACAACTTTTTACGTTTTAATCGACAAACAAAAACGCCATAGGTTTAAAACTTATGGCGTTTTTGTTTGTTTTATGGTTATATTTAAGCAAATTAAATGCGATGACTAAATCAAAAAAAAGCACGAAAAACAACAGTTTTTTTGAGCGTTTTGCAAATGCTGCAACGAAATTTACTGGTAGTTCGATTGCGTTTATTATAGCCACTTTAATAGTAATTGTGTGGGCTGTTACCGGGCCGATATTTAATTACTCCGAAACCTGGCAATTGGTTATAAATACGGGCACTACGATCATTACTTTCTTAATGGTTTTTCTCATTCAAAAAGCGCAAAATAAGGATGGAAAAGCTATTCAGCTGAAATTAAATGAGTTAATTGCTGCGCATGAAAAAGCAAGTAACAGAATGGTTGATATAGAAGATTTAACGGAAAAAGAATTAGATCAATTACATAAATTTTACGTTACGATAGCTACTTTAGCAAAAAAAGAAACGGATATTCATTGTTCTCATTCTATTGATGTGGCAAAAGAGTTAAATGAACTTAAGTTAAAAACGAATAAACATTTTAAAAACATAGATAATGAGCTTGCTAGTCCAAAAAGTAAATCATCCTGAAGATTTAGATAAAGTATTTGCTATTCGCAAAATCGTATTTGTAGATGAACAAAATTGCCCACCTGAATTGGAGTGGGAGTTTGAAGATGAATCCATTCATTTTCTTGCAACACATAACGGGCAGCCTTGCGGAGCTTGTCGTTGGAGAAAAACTGATGCGGGATATAAATTGGAACGTTTTGCTGTGCTTAAAGATTTTAGAGGAATGGGTGTTGGGCGAGCTTTAATTGCTGAAGCATTATCTGATTTACCTGAAGATGCGCACTATATTTATTTAAACTCCCAATTAGATGCAATGAGCTTATACGCAAAATTTGGTTTTGTTGCAGAAGGAGAGCAGTTCGAGGAAGCTGGTATTCAGCATTTCAAAATGGTTAAGCAGGTGTAGTAAAACAGTTCGTGATTGCGAAATATGAAGCAATCTTAAAGCGTTATCTGTGGTGTTCAGGAATTTCAATCGCCTGAAATCTTAACCCATCGTTGTAGGATTGCTTCGTGCCTCGCAATGACGACAATTAGAACAGAAAGGTGGGGAAGTTAGGCTTAACTAAAAATCTGGGCAGACAAAGCGATTGCCTCATCCCATTTACCCATATTTAAATTAAGTTTTTCACCCTTAGAGTTCAAATAGCTGATTACATCTTCTGTCGCAATGTTACCAGTTAGATCATCAGCAGCCATTGGGCAACCGCCGAAGCCTTTTAAAGCACAATCTATTCTTTTAACTCCTGAGTTGTAAGCGGCTTCAATTTTTTCGAAACGTTCGGCAGGAGTGGAGTGTAAATGAATGCCAATTTCTGTGTTGCTAAATTTTGAAATCAGTTTTGGTAAGATGTTCTTAATCTTTTCTGGTGTTGACACCCCAACTGTATCAGCCAATGAGAGTATCTTAACTCCTTTTTGCACCAAAACATCTGCCCATTTTTCTACAATCTCATCATTCCAATCATCTCCATAGGGATTTCCAAAACCCATAGATAAATAAACTACAGCAGTTTTGTTGTTTTTTTCACAAAGTGATAACATATCTTCAACTGTATTTAATGATTGATTTATGCTTGAATTTGTATTACGCTGCTGAAAGGTTTCAGATATTGAAAAAGGAAATCCTAAATAATTAATTTGTTCATGCTTTACAGCATCTTCCACGCCTCTTAGGTTCGCAACAATTGCTAAAAGTTTAGTAGAAGTGTTACTTAGATCTAAACTGGCTAGAACTTCTGCTGTATCTGCCATTTGTGGTATCGCTTTGGGCGAAACGAAACTGCCAAAATCAAGCGTATCGAAGCCAACTTGCAGTAATAAATTCAAGTATTCAGATTTAAGTTCGGTAGGTATAAAATCATGTAATCCCTGCATGGCATCACGTGGGCACTCTACTAATTTGAATTTATTTTCGCTCATATCATTTCAGGTTAATCGCAAAGTGCGTAAAGTTTATCGCAAAGAAAAGAAGTTTTCAGAAACATTAATCTAGTGTTTAAACTTTAAAAAATAACTAATGTACCTCCTTTACCTCTTCTCTGTAATCAACACTTCTGTCTTTTGCAAAGGTTCTGATAATTAATCGTGTTCCTCTATCGTAACTAAAATAACTCCAAACCCAATTAACAAAAACTATAATTTTATTTCTAAAACCTACTAAAGTCATCAAGTGCACAAACATCCAGGTAAACCAAGCGAAAACGCCCTGAAAACGAACTTTTCCGATATCTACAACTGCTTTATTTCTACCAACAGTTGCCATAGAACCTTTATCGAAATATTTAAATTTTTCTAAGGGTTTATTTTCTTTAATATTGATTAGGTTTTTAGCTAATTGGTGACCTTGTTGAATCGCAGCAGGAGCAACTCCAGGATGTCCGTTAGGTGTTTCATCATCAATTATTGCAGCAACATCACCAATTGCATACACATTCGGATAACCAACCACTAAGTTTTGAGTATCAGTTTTTAATCTTCCTCCACGAACAATCTCAGCTTTCTCAAGCCCTGGGATAACCTGGCCTTTAACGCCAGCACTCCATATTACTGTAGAGCTCAAAATTGGTGGCTTATCTTGTAAAGTAAGTGTATGACCATCGTAACCCAAAACCCTGGTTTCGTTCATGATCTGAACGCCCATTTCTGTAAGAAAATCTTTTGATTTTTTTTGAGCTTGTAGCGACATTTGTCCTAATAATTCAGGAGAATTTTCAACAAGGTATATATTAACCTTGCTTAAATCCATTTCAGGGTAATCGTTAGGGATAACGTGTTTCTTAAGTTCGGCAATAGCCCCAGAAGTTTCTACACCAGTTGGGCCACCACCAACTACAACGAAATTTAATAATGCACTTTTTTTATTAGGATCTTTTTCGATTAATGATTTCTCGAAATTTTGCAAAATCAAACTTCTTAAATCCAGTGCTTCGGGAATCGATTTCATTGGCATTGAATTGTCCTCAATTTCTTTATTGCCAAAGAAATTACTTGTAGAGCCCGTTGCAATAACTAAATAATCGTAATTGATTTTACCAATATCCGTTTGTAAACAATTTTCTGTTGGATTTACTTCAGTAACTTTTGTAACTCTAAAAACTAAGTTTTTTTGCCCTTTAAATATTTTGCGAAGTGGAAAAGCAATAGAGTCTGCTTCTAAACCTCCAGTTGCCACTTGGTAAAGTAATGGCTGAAAGGTATGATAGTTATGCTTATCTAACATAACCACTTGAAAAGGTTTATTTTTTAATCGTTTAGCTAATTCAATTCCACCAAATCCACCGCCAACTATAACTATTCTTGGGTACTCGCTTTTAGGAAGTTGTAAATCCATCTTATCTGCATTTTATATGTTTAAACTTAACAAAAAGGTAGCCAAATATTAAAAATTCAACCTTATCGAACACATAAAAGCTATCGCGATAAAGATATAACGTAGTTATGACTTAAACTACTGATGCGTCCTAAAAGAGTATCAAGCCAATTGTTTGCGAAATCTAAAACGCTCTGTTTAAGCTTTTATAATCTCGGAAAGATTAATAGATAACAAGCTTTTAATTAAAAGGATACTTGTTGAAAGCAATTTGACTCATGGCACTTTTTTCGTAAAGCGCAATACAAGATTTATTAAAAGAAACATCAAAGTTTACTGCTCCTGGCTGCAAAGTTTGTGGAACATTTGCACTTTCCATAAAGAAGTAAACTTTTGTGTTTCCGTATTTTGTATGTGGCATAAAATTGCCATAGTTTTCCATTTCTTTCCAAATAGAATCTTTAACCGTAACCACATAAATCCGTTGTACAGGACCTGTGTTATTGGCATTTCTATATTTAGTAATTTCTTTGAAACCAGCTTTCATATCTTTTATGCCAGGTTGGTTAAAAGTACCTTTTATTATAAAGCCAACTAATACTAAAATTCCAATTGTAAGTATGTAGGATACAGTTTTCTTATTCATGCCTACAATAAAGGCAATATTTTTTCCATTACCGTCAAGCCTTCGTCAATATGTTTTTGCTCGATACAAAGAGCAGGACGGAAGCGAATTGTTTGCTTGCCACAACCTAAAAACATTACATTGTTTTCAAGTCCTTTGGTTATAAAAGCATTGCGCATTTCAGCGGTTGGAAAATCGAAAGAACAAAGCAATCCACGACCACGAACATTGCTCATTTTATCAAATTTTTGAGCAAAACTTTGTAAGTTTTCTTTAAGATAGCTGCCAATTTTTGTCGCATTATCGCAAAGTTTATCTTCTTCTAAAATTTGAAGTATTTGTGTCGAGCGTACCATATCAACCAAATTACCACCCCAGGTAGAATTTATACGACTTGGAACTTTGAAAACATTTGTTTCAATTTGGTTTACTTTGTCGCCAACTAAAATTCCGCAAACCTGCATTTTTTTTCCAAAGGCAACAATATCTGGACGAGCTTTTTCGCTGAAATGCTGATGACACCAGAATTTACCTGTTAAACCTACGCCAGTCTGTACTTCATCGTAAATTAAAAAGGCATCATTTTCATCGGCAATTTCTCTAAGTTGAATTAGAAATTCTTCTCTTAGATGGTTATCGCCACCTTCAGATTGAATTGGCTCAATAATTATAGCACAAATATCATCTTTAAAGTCGTTAAACGCCTGTTTTACTTGTGCTATTGATAAGGTTTCGGTGCTTATGGCTTTATCTAAATTCGCTCCAGATAAAGGGAATTTAACTTCGGGAATGCTGACTCTTGGCCAATCGAATTTTGCAAACCACTTCGTTTTATCAGGCAAAGTGTTGGTTAAACTTAAGGTATAACCAGAACGGCCATGAAATGCCTTTTCAAAGTGTAAAACTTTAAAACCTTTTTCTACTTTGTAACCTTTTTCGAAGTTTTTTTGAACCTTCCAATCCATAGCAACTTTAATCGCATTTTCCACAGCTAATGAGCCACCTGCAATAAAAAAAGCATGAGGAAGATAATCAGGAATTCCAATCTGAGAGAAAGTTTCTACAAATTGAGCATATTGTTGAGTGTAAACATCTGAATTAGATGGATTAGCCATAGCTGCCATTAAAAGATTTTTTTTAAAGGCTTCATCATTAATCATTTTTGGGTGGTTGTAGCCCAATGGAACCGAAGCAAAACAAGTGAAGAAATCGAGCAGAGTTCTGTTGTGTTTTGAGTCATAAATATAAGCACCATTACTTTGCTCCATATCGTAAGTAAGGTCGAAACCATCGGCTAAAATGTGCTTGTTTAAAGATTCTTTAACTTTGTTAGCAGGTACTGTTAATTGGTACATAAATTTGGTTTTGGTATAGTTCAAATTTAATAAAATGTGCCTGCAATCAAAATTTAGGCACTTTTTGTACCTAATGTTAAAAATTGTAATTCGACTATTTTTCTTAATAAAATAGGTTTAAAGAGTTTAAAAGGTGTTTTTATTAGGATTTTTAAAAAAGAGGTAAAACGCGAATATTGCTTTAAATTGAATAGAGGCAGATTGCTTTGTTTTTAATCTATTTGTAGACGAAAACCAGTATCGGTATGAAAACAATGTTTAGTTTATTTAAAACTATTTTTTATCAATATGAAAGCAAATAGGAAGGAAATTAATTACTTTTTTAAAGTGTCATTTAATTGTAATAATTAGCTTGTCTATCTATTTTTTGGCTCGTTAATTGAAATTTCGAGCCAAAGTATTAGGAATCTAACCTCTGTTTTTTAATCATTCGAAGAACCTTATTAAGATTAGAATTTATCTTTCATCCCGAAAATGCCAAGTAAACCACCAGTATGAATTGCTAAAATTTTATCGTTCGCATTAACTATGTTTTGCTTCTGCAAATCAATTATCGCATAAAACATTTTCGCGGTATAAACAGGGTCTAAAAGTAATCCTGTTCTTGCTGTAAACGATTTAATGAAATTAAATAATTCTGGTGTTGTTTTGGCGTAACCGCCAAAGTGATAATTATGGTGTAATACCAAGTTTTCAGAATGTGGAGTATATTTTAAAATTTCCTCGTTTATGAAGGAGCCATTTTTTAATACAGGTATTATATGGAGTTTCGTTTTTAAACCATTTTTCTGAATTCCTTTTAAAAGACCTGCGGCGGTTGTTCCAGTTCCAGCAGCACAAAAAATATGATCGTACGAATCTATAAGTTCATCTACAATTTCAGCACAACCAATTACGGCTTCAGCTGATGCGCCACCTTCATCTACAAAATAGGCATTATCGTCATGATGAAAATGATTTTCAAATAATTTTTCTTTATCTCTATAGCTTTCTCGGTCAGTAAAAATAAGAGTCATCCCGAATAGCTTACAAAGTAGAAGCATTTCGTTTTTAACTTCATCGCCACGAACAAACGCAGTTGATTTTAAACCCAAACGAGCCGAAGCGGCTGCGGTTGCCACTAAGTGATTAGAATAGGCACCGCCAAAAGTTATGATGTGAGATTTGTTGTGAGATTTGGCTTTTTCTAAAATGTATTTCAGCTTACGCCATTTGTTTCCAGATATATAAGGATCAATTAAATCATCTCGCTTAACAAATAAATTATTGAAAGGAGTAATTTCTAATTTCTGTACAGGGGTGTATATATTTTCAAACACATGTAAAATTAAAAAACACCTGCAATTTGCAAGTGTTTTTTAAGCTCTTTTTGTTAAATTACTATTTAAAGTATATCTTCCTTACCAAATAGGGGAAGAAGTTTAAAACAATTTTAACATTTTGTGTAAAGTTTTTCATAGTGTAAAATGATTAGGTATTGTGAGTGCGCAAATAACGTTCCAATGTTGCCATTGGTTGTATTGTTTTTGAAAAGTTAACATAAAATTAATTTCGCCTAAAGCGGATTTTCTGAATTTTCAAGCCAAAAATCAATGGATGATGAAAATATTTAGATTAAGACGACAGAAAACTTCGGGTTTTGAAATTACTTAGATCCTATTAAATGTGATTTTTGGTAATTTTGAGTGAGTTTTATTCATTTGAGAGATTATTTGTTAATAATTAGTTAGACAAATATAAAATAGTTTTTTATAAATCGGAAATTGCTGAAAATCAATATTACAACATCAGTTTCTGAAAAGTAAAGAAAATGAATTTTTGAATAGTCAAAGCATGTTCTGTAGATTATGGTTCCCAAGGCTTTATACCGTATGTTTTTAATGAGCATATTATTCCCCGATTCAGTATTCTTAATATCGCCAACACTTTTGTTTGTAGGCATAATTAATCGCCAATAAGCTTAAATTATGAATTTTTGTATCACTAACTGCTTATTAATGTGAGGTACATATCGAAAAGGCAAGTTGTTTTTGCTAAACTAAAATCAATCTAAAATTCTTGCACATAAAAGATTATTTTTGCAGCATGGAAAATGCGGTCGAATTACAGGAAACTGAAGAGCAGGAGTTATACGAACATTTAAAAATTGTTGTCGATAAAGGGCAATCATTACTACGAATTGATAAGTTTTTAATGGTTCGTGTAGAAAATGCTTCTCGCAACCGAATTCAAAATGCTATTGATGCTGGCAATGTTTTAGTAAATCAAAAACAAATAAAAGCTAGTTACAAGGTTAAGCCTTTAGATGAAATTTCGATTGTTTTACCTCATCCTCCACGCGATACCGAAGTTTATCCTGAAGATTTACCTTTAGATATTATTTACGAAGACAACGATTTGCTTGTGGTAAATAAAGCCGCTGGTATGGTGGTTCATCCTGGATTTAATAACTATACAGGTACCTTGGTAAACGCTTTAGCATTTCACTTTGAGCAATTGCCACAGTTACCTGGCAACGATGGGCGACCAGGTTTGGTTCATAGAATTGATAAAGATACCTCGGGTTTATTACTGATTAGTAAAAACGAAAAATCGATAACCCATTTAGCCAGACAATTTTTTGATCACAGCATTACCAGAAAATATATTGCTTTAGCCTGGGGTGATATTGAGAATGATGGCACGGTTACTGGTTATATCGGTAGAAGTGTAAAAGATCGCCGTGTGATGGATATTTATGATGAGGAAGAAAAGGGTAAATGGTCGGTAACTCATTATAAAGTTTTAAAGCGCCTTGGTTATGTAACTTTAATTAGTTGTGAGCTTGAAACAGGTCGAACGCACCAAATTAGAGCGCATATGCAACATATTGGGCATCCATTATTTAATGATGCAATGTATGGTGGCGATAAGATTTTAAAAGGAACAACGTTTAACAAATACAAGCAATTTGTAGATAACTGTTTCGATTTGTTACCTCGTCAGGCTTTACACGCACAAAGTTTAGGTTTTATACATCCAACAACAAAAGAATATATGCATTTTGAATCCCCATTGCCGCCCGATTTTAAAGCTGCACTTACCAAGTGGGAAAATTATATTGCAGCATCGTAAAATATGTCTCAACAATACCTCTTATTTAATGATGAATTTCACGCCGTTGATACGCCAGTTTTAACAGCATCCAACCGTAGCTTTAAATTTGGTGATGGTCTTTTCGAAAGTATGAGGTTTATGAATGGTAAGCTCCAATTTGCCGATTTACATGCCGATCGACTGGCTGCTGGTATGAAAGCATTAAAAATGGATGGTTTTGCTTTAATGGACGACTACTTTTTACGCCAAAAAGCTGCAGAATTAGCCAAACGCAATAAGTGGAATGGGAATGCTCGTTTACGTCTTTCTATTTACAGAGAAGGATCAGGGGTTTATACACCAGAGGTTAATAAGGTTGGTTACGTTTTAGAAGGTATTTCTTTAAAAAGCAATCAATACGAATTAAATGCAAAAGGTTTAATTATCGATGTTTTTGATGAAATGACGAAGTCGGTTAATAAAATTTCGAATTTCAAAACATCAAATGCTTTGCTATATGTAATGGCTGGGATTTTTAAAAGCCAAAATCGATTAGATGAAGCCATGATTTTAAATCAGAACGGTTTCTTGTGCGAAAGCATTAGCGCAAACGTTTTTGTGGTATATAATAACCAAATATATACACCTGCACTAACCGAAGGTTGCGTAAGCGGTGTTATGCGTACCGCTATTATGCAGCTTGCTAAAATGAACGATATGGAGTTAATTGAAGCGCAAATCAATCCTGAAATATTAAAAGAAGCTGAAGAAGTTTTTATTACAAATGCTACTCAGGGCATACAGTGGGTTATGGGCTACGGCAGAAAGCGTTACTTTAATGAGGTTTCTAAATTTCTTATCGAAAAATTGAACAATTTGTAGTTTTTAAATGAAGGTTAAATTTTATAAAACTGCTGATGAAAGATTAAAACCTTACTTAGAAGGATATTATTTTCTTAAGAAAGAGGCCGTAGAGGATGTAGAGTATTTAACATTTCCGAACAATTTTATAAGTGTATCCGTCTATTATAATGTGGGTGTGAACTTTCAGGATAACAATGCAGTTATTTCACAAAATGATAATTTAGATTTCACTTCTATTTTAGTCGCCAGTTACAAAAGCCCAATAAAAGTAAATTATGTTGGTAAAATCAACGAAGTTACATTTTGCTTTAAACCCTTGGGTTTAAACTCATTTTTGCCAAATCTTTCAGTTTTTTTTAATTCTTCAAAATCTTTTCTTCCTTTTGATGATTACCGAGAAACCATGACTGCAATATTGAATGAGTCAAGTGACGAGGTAAAGATCATTATGTTAGAAAATTATTGGCTTTCAAAACTTAACGATTTTAATCATTTTTTATTAGATAATTTGGTTAGTGAAATGCTCAAAGTTGATGAACAGATTACCATTACAGAACTAGCGATTAAATACGATACAAGCAGGCAAAATATACATAAATTATTTAGTCGTTACGTTGGTAAAAGTCCAGCTGATTTTAGGAAAATTCATAGATTCAGGGAAGCGTTAAGTAAAAGAATTGATTCATTAAAAGAAGAAAAAAATCTTACTGTGGTGGGCTACGAGGCACTTTTTTACGATCAATCTCACATGGTTAAAGCTTTTAAATCATTAACTGGATTTACGCCCAAGCAGTTTTTCGAAGGTATTGAATTAAAAAATGGAGCGGGAAACTGGTTTTTTACCAAGTAGTTTACATTTTTACAATTTCAACAAAATTACTTCACTTAGTTTTACATCGCAATTGAATAATTGCGGTTTAAAATTCTAATAATGAAAATCTTTTTATCAATTCTGATCCTCTTTTTAAATCTAAATTTAAAAGCACAGCTGAAACCCACTACTAACGATATTGCTTTAGTAAAAGAAATTTCGGTTAAAAAATTTATCGGAAAAACTTATAAACTAAGTGCTGAAGCGAGAACGAAAGCTATTGATGGTAAGGGTTTAGCTGCTTTTATGGCATTACAGGTTGGTGATGAACTGAATGTTTTAGAACCGACACGTAAGAAATCGGTCAAAATAGCCAATAACGAGGATTGGAAAAAGGTTGAGTTTTCTGGGGAAATCGATGCAGATGCAAGTAAATTATGGTTATATCTGCTAACTTATGGTGATGGCGACTTCTATTTCGATAACATTCGGTTTCAAATAAAAAGCGAAAGCGAAGCCTGGATTGATGTAAAACTTGATAATGCTGACTTCGAAAAATCAACAACAAAATCTCCACTTAAGGGTTTACAGAATTCGGAATCGGTAGCTAAGAAGGTTGCGGTGAAGGCAGGCATATCTAAAGAACCTAATGCCCAGTACAACCAGGTTTTACAAATTCATTCGGAAAATGCTCAACCCGATAATAAGATTGTTTATGGTTGGAATAAAAAAGCTGGGAAATTCATGCTCGCTAATGGTATTAGGCTTTATTATGAGGTTTATGGAACAGGAGAACCGCTTATACTCCTTCATGGAAATGGTGGTTCAATCAATAGTTTTTCAAAACAAATACCAGAGTTCTCAAAAAAATATAAGGTTATAGCAATCGATACCCGAGGGCAAGGTAACAGCAAGGATTCGGTAAGCTTAAGTTTTTCCTATGCTCAGTTTGCCGAAGATTTAAAGGTGTTACTGGATAGTTTGAATCTCAAAAAAGTGTCGGTTTTGGGTTGGAGTGATGGTGGAAATACAGCATTAATTATGGCAAGCAAGTACCCTGAATATGTTATCCAGTTAATTATAATGGGAGCAAATCTTAATCCTACGGCTGATGCCGTGAGTAAAAAAACATTATCTATGGTGCAGAAAGATCTAAAAAAAATGAAGGCTGAAAACAAAAAAGAACTGCTAGTAACCATTCGTTTGTTAGAAATGCTTTTGAAAGAACCGAATATCAATCCCGAAAGCTTAAAATCAATTACCGCTAAAACATTGATTTTGGCAGGAGAGCATGATGATATTTTGGAAAAACATACCCGCCTAATCTCCGAAAGTATTATAAATTCTAAACTGATGATTTTTAAAGGGCAAACGCATTTTATTGCAGAAGAAAACCCAAGTATTTTTAATAAAACTGTTCTGGATTTTTTAGCACAATAATTGGTTCATCTAAATTAGATCATGCGAATTATAACCGCATTCCTCTTAAAAAATCTTCAATTAACATGCGTTTTTTTCCTTCGTACTGAATATCTAGAAGTTTAATAAAACCATCTTTGGTTGCAAACTTTAGATAAGTTTTACCATCACTTAAAAAGCCTCCAGCAGCAATGCCTGGTTCCTTATTTTCTAGTTCTGCTTTGAAAATTTTAAGCGTTTTATCATTAAGTAAAGTAAAAGCCGTTGGATAAGGGCTCAAGCCTCGAATTAAGTTATAAATTAATTGCGATGGGTTGTTCCAATTTATTTTACAATCATCTTTAAATATTTTTGGAGCATGTTTTAAAACATCGCTTTGCGGTTGTGGTTGCTCTGTGAAATTACCTTCGGCAATAGCTGTAACCGTTTTAACCAATAAATTGGCTCCGATAACCATTAATTTATCGTGTAATTCACCTGCAGTTTCATCATCAGCAATTGGGGTTTTATCGCTCAAAATAATGTCACCAGTATCAATAGTATGAGTTAAAAAGAAAGTTGTTACGCCACTTTCTTTTTCACCATTTATAATTGCATGATTAATAGGTGCAGCACCACGGTATTGCGGTAGTAAAGAGCCGTGTAAATTTATGGTTCCTTTTGAAGGCATGTTCCAAACCACTTCTGGCAACATTCTAAAAGCAACTACAACTTGTAAGTCAGCTTCGTACGATTTTAATTCTTCTAAAAATTCAGGGTTTTTAAGTTTTTCGGGCTGTAGAACAGGAATGCCTTTTTCTACTGCATATCTTTTTACAGCACTTTCATTAATTTTCTGTCCGCGGCCAGCAGGTTTATCTGGGGCTGTAATTACTGCAACTACATTAAAATTTGCCTGCACTAAAGCATCTAAAGAAGCAACTGCAAAATCGGGCGTACCCATAAAAACTATTTTCATAAGAAAGTGTTGTATTTCTAAATAAAGCTTACGGTGGCTTTAAGTTTTGCAAAATAACTAAAAATAAAATCATCATTATAAATAAAAATGGTACAAGGCGAAGATGTTGTTAAAGCGAGTGGATTGGTTTTTGTAACAGATTCCATGCCTGGTATTTATAGAAAAGGCAAGCCTGGTAAGTTTCATTACGAAGATAAAAACGGTCAAAAAATTACCGAAGAAAAACACCTCAATAGGATCAAAGCACTTGTTATTCCGCCTGCCTGGCAAAATGTTTGGATTGCGAACAAACCTAATGCTTACCTTCAAGTTACAGGCTTGGATGCCGCTGGCAGAAAGCAATATAAATATCATACGAAGTGGACAAATCGTCGATCAGAAGATAAATACTTCAGACTGTATGCTTTCGGGAAAACCTTGCCAGAAGCCAGAAAAAGAATTGTTAAAGATTTAAAACGCAAAGAACTAGATGAGCGGAAGGTGCTGGCTATCTCTGTTGATGTACTTCAAAAAACATTAATCAGGATTGGAAACGAAAATTACAAGCATTTATACGGTTCTTTTGGTTTAACTACACTTAGAGATAAACACGTAAAGATTAATGGAAGTAAAATCCATCTGGATTTTGTAGGTAAAAAAGGTGTAAAGCAAAGCGTAGAGCTAACAGACAGGTCGTTAGCAAAACTAGTTAAAAAATGCCGCGATATTCCAGGTCAGGAATTATTTCAATTTTATTCAAACGGTAAAGAACATAGAGGTATAGATTCAGGAAAAATAAACGACTACATAAGAGAAATAACTGGTAATGATTTTACGGCTAAAGATTTTAGAACCTGGGGCGGAACATTAGAAGCCTTGCGTCAGTTTTCTAAGTGTAGTGCCGATGGAAATATCGAACTCAATACAAAAAAAACTATTGTGTCGGTGTTAGATTGTGTAGCCAAAAAGCTGGGTAACACACGTGCAGTTTGTAAAAGCTCATACGTTTATCCCCTGTTAATTACCGCCTATGAAAACAATGATTTAGAAAAGTATATAAAGAAAATAAACAAAAATAAAGCAGGCGGAAAGTTAGACTTAGATCACGATGAAAAAATTTTATTATCGTTTCTAAAATCAACTGGAAGCAAGTAAAAACCAATTATATTTGTTTTTCTATATGCAAATAAACTTACAAGACAAAGCTGATTTATTTAATATTCTGATTGAAGAATCGGAAATGCCTATTGCCTTATATGTGGGCGAACAAATGATTATCAGTGTTGCAAATAAAGCCATTTTAAAAGCCTGGGGCAAAAATGAATCGGTTAAAGGAATGGAGCTCGAAAAAGCACTTCCAGAATTGAATGGACAACCATTTATCCAAATTTTAAAGGATGTTTATAAAACAGGAATACCGTATGAAGCCAAAGAAGATAAGGTGCGGTTGGTAAACGATGGTATTTTACAAACCTTTTATTTCGATTTTGTTTACAAGCCTTTAAAAGATGAAAATGGAAAGGTTTGGGCTGTTTTAAATAATGCGACTGATGTAACAGAACTTGTAAATGCAAAATTCAAAAGTAAGGAAAGTGAAACGCTTTTTAGACAGATGATTTACGATGCGCCTGTTGCTATTGGTATTTTAAGAGGAAGAGATTTAATTATAGAAGATGCAAATGATGAGCTCTTAAAAATTTGGCGTAAAACAGACAAAGTATTAGGTTTAAAGGTTGTAGAAGGTTTGCCAGAAATTGTAGATCAACCTTTTCCAAAGTTATTGCTTGATGTTTACGAAAGCGGTAAGGCCCACTATGGTTATGAAACCTTGGCAAAGCTTGAGCATAAAGGCAATTTAACCGATTTTTATTTCAATTTTGTTTACGATCCTATTCGAGATAAAGACGGAAATGTTAATGGAATCATGATCGTTGCCAATGAGATAACCGCTCAGGTAGAATCTAAAAATGCTTTTATGGAAAGTGAAGAACGCTTTCGAAATTTGGTTTTAGATAATCCGATGCCAACCGCTTTATACGAAACTGAAGATATTATTATAAAAGTAGCTAACCATGAAATGCTTAAGCTTTGGGGAAAGGACGAAAGTGTTATTGGCAAAGCTATGGCCGAGGGAATTCCTGAACTTGTTGGACAGCCTTTTATAGCACTTCTGCAAGAGGTTTATCGCACTGGAATCGCCTATCACGCCGATCAGCAAGAAGCTGAATTAATTGTAGAAGGCATTTTACAGAAATCCTGGTTCAATTTTACCTATAAGCCATTAAAGGATTCGAATGGAAAAGTTTATGCCATTTTGCACTCCGCTATTGATGTAACCAGGCAGGTTCAGCTGCAACAACAAAAGGATGAATTTTTAGGCATTGCAAGTCATGAACTAAAAACACCTGTTACCAGTATTAAAGCTTATGCACAAGTTTTGGAGCGAATGATTCGTAGCGAAGGCGATGATAAAAAGGCTAACATGGTGCGTAAAATGGATTTACAGCTGAACCGTTTAACAGGACTAATCGGCGATTTACTAGATGTAACCAAAATACAATCTGGCAAAATGACCTATAATCCCGTTAAGTTTGATTTTAATTTGCTTGCCAAGGAAATTATCGAAGAAATGCAGCATACAACTACGCAGCATCAAATCAGATTCGAATTTGAAACAGATTTCATTGTTAATGCAGATAAAGAAAGAATAGGGCAAGTGATAACTAACTTTCTGTCAAATGCCATTAAATATTCGATAGACTCTCAACATATTGATGTTAAAAGTTATAGACAAAATAATGAGATAATATTAAGTGTACAGGATTATGGTATAGGAATATCTAAAGATTTGCAACACCTAATATTTGATCAGTTTTACAGAGTTGGTGGAAATCTTCAGCACACTTATCCTGGTTTAGGATTAGGACTTTACATTTCTTCTGAAATTATAAAAAATGAAGGTGGCAGAATCTGGTTAGATAGCGATGAGGGTAAGGGTTCTACTTTTTATTTTGCCTTAAAAGAATGAATGTACTGACATTAACGCAGTACATTCAATATTAAATTTATTCTTTTGGAGCCTTTTTAATCGAGTGAACAGGCTGTTCCTCATTCTCTCTTTGCTTTGCAGGATTTTTAGTTTTCTCAGGCTTATTTGGAATACTATCGTTAGGTTTTCTAACCGTTTTATGATCAACTGGCATCCGACCTTTTGGCACTTCTTCCTGATAATTACTACCTGGTTTATCACTTTTTACTTTTGGTCCGCTCATAATATTAACGATTGATGTGTGAATTTTGAATGATCGATTTGAACTTTAATAACATTTATTGTTCAATTATTGTTTTATTCGATCATTCAATTATCCAATCTATCATTAATTATATAGTAAATACTTTTTACGCATAGTTTTATAAGCACTTAAACCAGGTTCCCAGCTAGCTCTAATTTCTTTTTCACTTTTACCATCAATAATCTGCTGTCTAAAATCTGCAACGCCAACCAATCTCTCAATAGGCATGGTTTGATTACTCAATTTAGAGTTAAAGAAATCTTCTTTTTTAGGCGAAGCTTTATATAATTGAATTACCCAATCAATATTAATTTTCTTCTCTTTTCTCAGGATAGAAGTATCGTATTTTCTTAAATCTATGCCATAACATTCCTGGTCTTTAAAAATTGGTGTTTCTGCCATTCCCTTTATCCCAGTTGGTGTATAAGAAAATTTGTAGATGCCTTTTAAGTAAGGTGCACCAATTATCGTAAAGGGGAATTGTGTTCCACGACCATGGTTAAGATAAATTCCCTCGAATAAACAAGTTGATGGATATAGTAAAATAGATTGTTGCGTATTCAAATTTGGCGATGGTTTAACAGGTAAAGTATATTCCATATCGTGATTATAATTAGCATTTTTAATAATCGTAATCTTACATTTCACTTTATCTTTCAGCCAACCTTCGCCGTTAAGCATTTGCGCATATTCTCCAATGGTTAAACCATGAGACATAGGAATTGGTTGAATGCCGATGCCTGATTTAAATTTCGGATCTAAAATCGGTCCATCAATTAAATAACCATTTGGGTTTGGGCGATCTAATATTAAAAGCTCTTTGTTATTTGTGGCACAAGCTTCCATAACATGTTGCAATGTATTAATATAAGTATAAAAACGAACGCCAACATCCTGAATATCAAAAACCATAATATCTACATCTGCTAAATCTTCTGTTGTTGGTGTGCTGTGTTTTCCGTAAAGCGATACCGCTTGTATACCAGTTTTTGCATCAACAGCATCATCTACTTTTATACCTGCACTTGCATCACCTCTAAATCCGTGTTCAGGTCCAAAAATTTTCTGAATTTTAACACCAAGTGTAAGTAAGCTATCTACAGAAGTTTGCTTGCCAATAATTGAGGTTGGGTTAACAACCATACCAACGCGTTTCCCTTTTAAAAGAGGCAAGTATTTTTCAGTTTGCTCTGCGCCTGTTTTAATAGAGGTTGCAAGCACTTTATGCTCGGTTATTAATGTTTTGCTGTTCACAGGATCTTTTCCTCGAACCTGTTGCTCTAAAGATTTTGGTCCTTGGCCACAAGCCGAAAGAGCGATTAAACTAGTTAAAGCAAAGCTGATGGATGTTTTCATTTTTTACTGGTTTTTTGCTATTCTTATTTCAAAATAAAACAATTTAGCAATTTTTTAATTATACTAAACTGAGTATGGATTTTACGATTGGTATTTATTTTCAAAAATGCCATTTTTAAAAAGGATTTAAGCATTTTTGCTGATACAAATTTATCAAATTGAATTTCGAATATTTCATAGCTGGGCGTATAGCCATAAAATCAGAACGAACTTTCTCAAAGCTCATTGTACGCATAGCGATTGCTGGTGTAATGTTGAGCTTAGCCGTTATGATTCTTTCTATTGCAATCATTAAAGGTTTTAAAACCGAAATTCAGGATAAAGTGCGTGGCTATTTGGGCGATGTGCAAATAACCCGATACGACTTAAATAATTCTTTCGAGCATTCGCCTTTTATACTTGACTTAGAAACTCAAAAACAATTAAAAAATAATCCTGATATCGAGTATTTCTATCCATTTGCCACAAAACCCGCAATTCTTTCGGCAAATAACGAAATCGAAGGGATTAATTTTAAAGGTGTAGACAAAAGCTATAATTGGGATTATATTAAAAAACACATCATTAGCGGTACTATAATCGATTTTTCTGACAGTACGGCCGCTATGCAAGAGTTGCTGATTTCTAACTACACAGCCAAACGCTTAAAACTCAAAACTGGAGATGATTTTATCATGTACTTTGTTCAAAATCAATTACGCCCTCGAAAATTTAAAATTGTTGGTGTTTACGATATAGGAGTAGAAGATATCGATAAAGGCTTTGTTCTTGGTAATTTGAACATTGTTAAACGCCTAAACAACTGGCAATCGGGCGAAATTGGCGGTGTAGAAATTAGGATTAAAGATTTTAATAAATTAAAACCAGTTGCCGATGGTATTTTCGAAAAGCTGCCTCAAAACCTTCGTTCTTATTCCATCAGAGAAAACCTTCCAAATATATTTACCTGGCTAGGTTTGCTCGATGTTAACACCCGTGTGCTTTTAATATTAATGCTTATTGTTGGGGTAATTAACATGATTACAGCGCTTTTAATTATGATTTTGGAACGAACCAATATGATTGGCATGCTGAAATCTTTTGGTGCAAGCAACTGGAGCATTATGAAAATTTTCTTATACAACGCTGCTTATTTAATTGGTATAGGTTTATTACTGGGCAATATTTTAGGTTTGGGATTAGGCTTTTTCCAGCAATCCACGCATATTTTTAAACTCAATCAAACCTCATATTTTTTGGCCTATGTGCCAATCGAATTTCATTTTATCGATGTCCTAGCTTTAAACATAGTTACAGTTGTTGTTTGTTTAACCGTGCTAATTGTACCATCGCTGCTAATCAGTAAGGTTTCCCCGTTAAAAGCAATTAGATTTAAGTAGTATTTCCGTTTTCTTACAGCTTTTTAAGTGATTTGAGCTGATGTTTCTGCGAGAAAAAATTAAAATCTTCGAGAATTTATATGATTAGCAAGATTTTTTTTTTGAAAGCAATTTTCTGTAATCTTCGGTTCCGAAAGCCCTGCTTTTCATTGTAGCCCCGATAGAAAAAATCGGGGGCTGTCATTGCAATCAGGTTTATTTAACCAAATACAGTGCTTAAATCGAAATCCAATTTGTTCCTTCAATCATCGAAACTAAATCGGTTCTGGGCTCAAGGTTTAGATATGGATAAGAAACTTTCGAAAGGTATAAACCAGTTGGGTGAGCTGGAGCAATAATGTTTCCTATTTCTAAAGCGATAAAATGACTTTCAAACTCATCAATACTCAATTCGCCTTTGCCGATTTTTAAAAGTTGGCCCATAATTATTCGAATCATTTTACCCAAAAAACGATTGCTGGCAATATTAAAACGAATTCTATCTCCTTTATTATTCACAAATAAATCAGCCTCCATTACATTACATTTTGTATGGTCGTACTTATTCGGGTGGGTACAAAAAGCCTTGTAATCTTTATATTTAGTTAGAAGATTAACCGCTGATTTCATTTTATGCAAATCGAGATTCGATTCTTGATAGAGCGAACTTTGCGTGCTTAAAAACGGATCTTTATAAGTGTGTAAAAAGTAATCGTATTTACGCTGAACAGCATCAAAACGTGCATGAGGTTTCCCTTCCATTTTAATGATATCGAAAGCAGCAATATTGTATGGCAAAGCTTTGTTTAAAATGAACAGCAAGTCGAATTCAATTTCTTTCTCAAAATCTGCATGAAAGAAAAACTGACTAGCGTGTACATGAGCATCGGTTCGTCCACAGCCAATAATAGGAATGGTTTTCTTGAAAATTTTAGAAAGTGTTTGCTCAATAACTTCCTGCACGCTTTTTACGCCTGGTTGTTTTTGCCACCCACTAAAATATTGACCCTGATATGCAATGTGAAAGAAGTACCTCATTATTTAGCTGCAATTTTACGGAAATTTTAACTCCAAAGTGATTAAATCCTATTTTTGTATTTTCAATAGTAGAAATGGAACTAACAAATTGCCCTTGCGGAACTGGCTTGACCTACCAAAATTGTTGCCAGCCTTATCACTTAAATAATAAAGCTGCACCAACAGCCGAAACTTTAATGCGTTCTAGATATGCAGCTTTTGTAGTTTTAAATGGCGATTATTTATTCGAAACTACCCACCCAAGCAAAAGAAAAGGAAATTCTAAAGATGCTTATTTAAAAAGCGCTAAAAATACCAAATGGCTAAAGCTCGAAATAATTTCTTCAGGTTTCGATGTTGTAGAGTTTAAGGCTTTTTATTTGAACAGTAAATTCCAGACAGAGGTATTGCACGAAAAGTCTAATTTCAAATTAGAACATGGTAAATGGTACTATGTAGACGGGGTATTCTATTAAATATCCAGCTCTAAAGTAAGCTCTATTTTGCCAGTATTGGTTTTATAAACATCTAAAGAAACTAAATCCAAAGTGCCAACATCAAAATTTTCAGTTGTACTTTTTTCAAAAAATTTTTCTCTTATCTCGATTAAAAGCTGTTTTCTCGAAAAACCAAATTCTGAGTTTAAAATAAAAGAAACTGGATTTTCTAAAGGATAATCTAACGAAATGGTAACTTCTGTTTCTGGTAAAACAATTTCGTCGGCATCAATTAAATTAAGAATTTCTTCGTTTCCACGTCCAATATTTATCCATGGAATAATTCCATCATCGCCAATGGTTCGGGTTGCCCTTACATTAAAAGTGATGATATTAATTAAGTTTTTTGGGATTTGATTGTGGTTAATGTCTGAATTCATTTTTTATAATTTCTTTGCTTCATTCCAGTAGATATCCATTTCGGCAAGTGTCATATCGACCAAAGCCTTACCATTATCTTTTGCCTTTGTTTCCAAATATTTAAAACGTTTAATAAATTTTTTATTTGTTTTCTCTAACGCATTTTCAGGGTTAATATTGATAAAACGAGCGTAATTAATTAGAGAAAAAAGTACATCGCCAAACTCAGATTCAGCTTTTTCTATATCAATGGCAGTATGGTCAACAACATTAAATTCTGCTTTAAATTCTTGCAATTCTTCTTCTACTTTTTCCCAAACCTGGTTTTTGTTTTCCCAATCGAAACCAACGCCTCGAGCTTTTTCCTGAATTCGGGCGGCTTTAACTAAAGCTGGTAGGGAAGAAGGAACACCAGCCAGAACCGATTTATTACCTTCTTTTAATTTAATTTGCTCCCAGTTGCGTTTAACATCTTCTTCGTTTTGTACTTCAACATCACCATAAATATGTGGATGACGGTTGATCAGTTTATCGCAAACACCATTTAAAACATCAATAATGTTAAAATCATTAGTTTCTGATGCAATGCGGGAGTAAAAGACTAAATGCATCATCACGTCGCCAAGTTCCTTTTTTATTTCATCCAAATCGCCTTCTAAAATAGCATCGCTTAATTCGTAAGTTTCCTCAATTGTTAAATGACGTAAGGTTTCCATAGTCTGTTTTTTATCCCATGGGCATTGCGTACGAAGTGTATCGAGCACGGTTAAAAGCCTGTTAAAAGCATCAGCAGGGTTATTGGCAGAAGCAGGAATTGGATTTTTGGGCATGGTTTTAGTGTTTTTTTTCATTACAAAGATACAAAGAACACTAAGAAGAGGTTTTAATGATTTGAGATTTTAATGGTAATTTCTACAGATCAGATTCAAATCGTTGGTTTCTTTAGTTGATGTAACCTACCGAATGCTAAAATACCAAACCCATACAATTAGGAAAATTTGAAACGGAATTCGAAACCATAAATATTTAATTCCTGGGCCTGGTTTAAATAAATCTTCATAATTGATTTGATGTTTGGCCGCATTTATATTTGCAGGTAAAATTATAATTAGAAAAATTATTAATGCGATTCCAGTATAATAACGAAAGCTTTCTATGCTTAAGCCGATTGCAAAAAGTATTTCTAAAACACCTGTGAAGATTACAATTTCTACTTTTTTTGGAATAAAAAGTGGAATCATTGCCGCCATACTGGTTTTGAATTTGAAGTGGCCAATTGCAGTAAACAGTAACATTACGCCCATGGCAATGTTGCCTGCAAAAATATTTCCTTTATCGAAATTAGTGTGCCCGCCAAAAGCAAGTAAGGCCACGTAAACAATTAGTAAGACAAATAAAGGTTTCATAACTGATGTTTTGTTTACCGCAGGCAAATAGCTATATGCTAAAAATTTCAATCAATAATTGAAAGAAACTTCATTGTTCACCTTTAAAAAAATTACGATATCAAATTAAAAGCAATTAAAATGGTTGCAATAAAAAGAATTACTAATCCAGATAGAAAAATAAAATCGGCAGTTTTTTCTAAACGCTGACTAATAGACTCGCCCTTTCGCATCGAAATAAATGAAAGAATACAGCTAGTCATAAAAAACATTACAGCAGCAACAGCAAATTCATCAATTAATGAACTATCAGAGAGATTTAGTTTTTTTAACGAGGTAAGCACAATAAAGCATATGCCTAATAAATTGGCCGATGTGCTTAAAATATGTGGCGAACGGTCTGCCATATTAATCCTTTTCTTCTAATTTAATCTTTTTTGTAATTTGGTAAACACGTTTTTTCTTTTCAGGTTTATGTTCTTCGCCCATTAAAATTCCCCATGGCTTCAAGGTATCAACCCTGTCAAAAATAATTTTTACCATAGCTAAGTAGGGAATACATAAAAACATACCCGAAATACCCCAAATCATTTCTCCAACTACAATTCCAATAAAGGCAATTAACGCATTAATTTTAACTTTCGAGCCAACTACCAGTGGCATTAAAATATTTCCGTCGATGGCATGTACGCCTACAAAGGCGATTAGAACCAGTAAAACCTTGCCTGCTCCAGCGGTAGCAAAAGTTATTAAACAACTAATTAGCAAAGCAAAGAAAATACCTAAATAAGGCACCACATTAAATATTCCTGCTACCAAGCCTAGTAAAACTGCATATTTTACGCCCAATAAACTCAAAACTGTAATCATTAATACCGTTACAATTAACATTTGCAGAAATAAACCGATAATGTATTTTTTAATAATGTACTGAATTTGAGATACGATTTCGGATACTTTTTCTTTGTGCTCTTCCTTAAAAACAGAAGTTAAAAAGGTGAATAAAATTCTGCGATAATTTAGAATGAAAAAGGTAAATAACAATGTGAAACCTAAAAACAATAACGTAGAAGACAGTGTGGCCAGTGTTGTAGCCACAATTGTTGCGCTGGTTGCCAAAGCTTTTTCAGTACTGTCGTTTAAATAAGCGAGTTGTTTTTCGGTATTTACATGAAATGTTTTTGAAATCCAATGCTGCAATTCATGAAAAGAAACATCTGCTTTTTCTTTTAACAAAGGCCAGTCTTTCCATAAATCACTCAACTGGTTTCCAAAAAAGTAAATAATTCCGCCAATTCCAGCTATCATTAAAATAACAGATACAATTGTTGATAAACTTCTTTTAAACTTAAACCTCCGTTCTAAGAAGTTAGCAACTGGAAGTAATAAAATGCCCATCAAAAAAGAGAAAAGGAGCGGAGCCAATAATGATTGACCTAAAATGGCTATGTATGTTAAACTGATTAAACAGAAAAGTACAAGGGCAAGTTTTGGCAGAAAAGATAATTTGTCTTTCATGATGTAGATTAAAATCCAGTTAAATACAAAATGCCCGATCAATTGTTTCATTAATCGGGCATTTAAAGATAATAGATTATTTTTAATAGATACTTGCTTTATCTAAAAGTGAAATATCTTCAGGTGTTAATTTAAGATTTGCCGCCTCGGTAAACGATTTTAACTGACTTAAATCGGTAACGCTGGCAATTGGAGCTGTTATTGATGGGTGATAAATTAACCATGCTAATGCAACTGAAGCCTGTTCTACATGGTGTTTATCTGCAACTTCATCCAAAGCTTTTAAAATTTTAAAACCACGTTCGTTAAGGTATTTTTTAACCCCACCACCACGCTGACTTTTATTTAAATCATCCTCACTGCGGTATTTTCCTGTTAAAAAACCACTCGCTAACGAGTAATAGGTTACAACGCCCAAATCATGTTCTAAACAAATTTTTTCGTGGTCCCTTTCAAAATCTTCTCTATCAAATAGGTTGTAGCCTGGTTGATAAACCTGATATTTTGGTAGATCGTTAGCAGAAGAAGAAAGTAAAGATTCTTTTAACCGATCAGCCGAAAAATTTGAAGCGCCAACCCAGCGTACTTTTCCTGCCCTAATTAAGGTTTCATAAGCACTTAAAGTTTCTTCAACAGGTGTTGTTTCATCATCAAAATGCGAAAAATACAAATCGATATAATCTGTTTGTAACCGAGATAAAGAATGCTCGACCTCATTTATTATGTAATCTTTTTTTAACGATTTACCCTGACCCATATCAGATCCAACCTTTGTCGCGAGAATCACATCATGACGTTTATTGTGTTTTTTAAGCCAATTGCCAATAATAGTTTCCGATTCGCCACCCTTATTGCCAGGTACCCAACGAGAATAAACATCAGCGGTATCAATAAAATTAAAGCCAGTTTCAATAAAATGGTCTAAAATTTCAAATGATTTTTGCTCGTCAATTGTCCAGCCAAAAACGTTCCCTCCAAATACAATGGGTGCAATATTTAAATCTGTTTTACCTAATATTTTTTTTTCCATGATATGCTTTTTAATATTAGCTTAACAAAAATATTATGATGCGGTTTCGTTTGGAAGTCGAAATTGTGTCAGATTTATAAAGTAAAAACTATTTGAAAAGCAGTTTCATGCAATTGTTAAAGTCAGTCCTGTTTTACGCTTTACCTTTAACTACCTTCCCGCAACCTGAAGATCACGGGTTAAAGGGTATCGCTTCAACCAGGTTTATAAAATCCAGCTTCAGCTACTATTTATGTTTTTTATGCGAAACGCCCATTATTCATCATATACTCCATTTACACCCCTTTAGTAGCTCTTAACATTTCCCTTTTTCCAGGTGCTCCAGGCAATTTTTCAATCGTAAAACCATTAGCCTTAACTGCTCTTTTTAGTTTTCCTGTAATGGCATAGGTAACAAAAGTTCCACCAGGTTTTAAAAAGCTACATGCGTGAGATATGATTTCATCACTCCACATTTCGGGTTGGTGCTGAACTGAAAATGCATCGTAATAAATTACATCGAACTTTTTATCTGTTTCGAACTCGGCAAGCGTAGTATAAGGAATTTCGAGTTTACAAAGCGGAGATAAGGTTTGCTGGGTTTTTAAAGCATTATCGTAATTTGAAATAAAATCACTCCAAATTTCTTCAGTTACATATGCTGCATAACCAGTTTGTTCAATTACTTCGGTTGTTAATGGAAAAGCCTCAATACTGGTATAATCTAAGTTTATGTGGTTTTCCGAACAGTACTCAAAACTCAAAATGAAATTTAACCCTGTGCCAAAACCCACCTCTAAAATTGATATTTCTGATTGTTCTGATGATGCAAACTTCAATCCAGCATCAATAAATACGTGTTTGCTTTCTTGTAAAGCACCATGTTTACTATGATAATGCTCACCAATGGTTTCGTTATAAAGCGTATTGGAGCCATCGGCGGTTGGAGTTATAATATTCATTTGCAAGGGAGTTTGTCCAGGATTTATAAGATGATAAGACTTCAAAATTCTTGTGAAGAATTATTACTTTCGTTTTAGAATTATAATTGGTGCAAACATAGTGAAATTCGGGATTGTTTACCCTAAACCCTAAACCCTAAACCCTAAACCCTAAACCCTAAACCCTAAACCCTAAAATGGATATAGAATCATTCAGAGAATATTGTTTAAGCCTGCCAGGCACAAACGAAGGTATAAAGTGGGAACATTTGTGCTTTATGATTGAAGAAAAAATCTACATTATAATCGCTATTGAAGAGGGGACAAGGTTTTCGATCAAATGTAATCCAGATGATTTTGATGCTTTAACAGCAAGAGACGGGATAGCACAAGCTTATCATTTAGCAAAACGCCAGTGGATTCAGGTTGAGAATTTAGATGTTTTAAATGATAAAGAATTAAAATCCAGAGTTGCTGACTCTAGAGCGCTGGTTTTAGCAAAGTTGCCTAAAAAAATTCAAGCGAAATACAGTGATAATTAAACCAGTTTTTTGAGTGCCATAATGTAACCGATATGCATACCTTCATGAAAAGGAATAAAATTTATAGCATCTTCAATGGTTTTTAATTTCATGCCATAACGTTTATCCCACGGTTCGAATTCTAAAAATAAACCATTAATATAGTCCGTTTTAAACTGCTCTAAACTGGCTAATAAATTGTTGTATATACTTTCAATTTCCAGTTCGTCAAAGTATTTTTCAGGTTTCGTTCCGCTTAAAAAAGGGAGAACGTATTCATCAGCTACATTTGCCGTCAACCCCGATCTAACATAACATAGGTTTTGTTGCGCTGCAGTTAAATGTGCAATATTCCAGATGATATTGTTGTTAAATCCATTAGGTATTTTATTTAGCTGTCCAATAGTTAAATCTTTTACTAAATCTAAAATGAATTTTCTGGTGTTTAAAATTTGATTTATAGCACATTCAACGCTTTTCATTCAGTATAGAATTATAGTTTATTGTTTAGAGTCATCTTTCTTAATTCCTTTATCCACGTTCAATTCCTTCGATTTCATAATATTAAATCTATACATATCCTCCGTTGGAACAAGTTTTCTTGTACATTTTTCGATATCTGTTCCTTCTTCCCACAAGTACGGGCGGAAGCTGTAAGTTTTACTGCCATCTAAATTCGAAATAAATTGGTTCCAGCTATTCCAACGTAAACCTTTATAAAATTTAGATAAATCGCTATCGAAACAAAATATTAAAAACTCTCCGTAACCAGCTCCGAGCGGTTGCCAGGTTAAAGAATTCGGTTCTAAGTAATAAACATTTTTAATATCTTTCCCTAAGCCACCATAATTAATCGCAAAGAAACCACCCACAGCATCATCAGCAATTAAAAGATAAGGAACATTATCGCCATATTCTTTAATAGTTTTGTCTTTATTCCATTCTGCAATGTTTCTATTTAAACGCTCGCTACCAGAACCTAAGATTCTTATCCAGCCGTTATCAACCATAATTCCACCAGTATTATAAATTACCGAACCAAGAGTTGCATAGGTTGTCATTTGCGAATTATACAAAACCTCTTTAGCCTTTGCCGAATCAACGGGTAAAACCTCCACCTTGTTTTTTGCTGCATCAATCCATTTTTGCACAAGCGGCCAAGCTGGGTCAGTATTGTTTATTAATTTATCAACACTTATTAATTTATTTTGCGCAAAGGTGGTTATTGAAAATAAAGATAAACTAATAATGAGGATTGCTATGGATTTGCTTTTCATGCTAATGCTTTTGTTGTTTTCAAAGATATAACGATAATCCATAAATAGGATTGAACAATATTTAATTTTAATAGCAAATGGTGCTAAAAAAAACGCTCCCGAATTTATCGGAAGCGTTCGAATTATAGGTTTGAAATTCCTCCTAGGGATGAAAATCTTTATTTGGGTTAAGATAAAGAGCTAATATTTTTTCTCTTTATATCTTTAAACCTTAAACTTAGTTTTACCACATTCTAATTCTGTCTTCTGGTTTCTTGTATAATTTATCTCCAGGTTTAACATCAAAAGCTTGGTACCATGCATCCATATTTACTGGTGCACCAATTGTACGGTACGGACCAGGAGAATGTGGATCAGTTTTAATTAACTGAGCAGCACTTTCTGGCAAAATATTACCTCTCCATACCTGCGCCCAAGCCAAGAAGAAACGTTGATCTGGTGTAAAACCATCAATTTTTTCGTTGCTCTGACCTTGCTTCGTCATTTTGAAAGCGGTATAAGCTGCATTTAATCCACCTAAATCGCCAATGTTTTCGCCCATTGTTAATTTACCGATTACATGTACCGTATCTAAAACAGTATACGCATCAAATTGTTCGCCTAATGCTTTTGTTTTAGCATTAAATTTTGCTTTATCTTCTGCAGTCCACCAGTCTTTTAGGTTACCTTTAGCATCGTATTGACTTCCGCTATCATCAAAACCATGACTCATTTCGTGACCGATTACCGCCCCAATTCCGCCGTAATTTAAGGCATCGTCAGCATTTGGATCAAAGAAAGGGAATTGTAAAATTCCAGCAGGGAAAGTAATAGAATTCATTGTAGGACTGTAAGATGCATTTACTGTTGGCGGTGTCATGCCAAAACGAGTACGATCTACAGGTTTTCCTAATCTATTTACATTCTCATTGTAGCCCCAAACACTTGCGTTACGTAAATTTTGAAAATATGTGCCTTTGTTAATATCTAAGCCAGTATAAGTTTCCCATTTAGTTGTGTAACCAACTTTTGGCTCAAATGCAGCAAGTTTCTCAAGTGCTTTTTTCTTAGTTTCGGCACTCATCCATTCTAAACCATTAATTCTAATTTCAAAAGCTTTACGTAAGTTCACAATCATTGCGTCCATACGGGCTTTAGCTTCTGGTTTAAAATATTTAGCTACATAAAGCTGACCTAATAATTCGCCAATTGTGCCATCAGTTAAAGACGACATACGTTGCCAACGTGGAGTTTGTACTTTCTGACCAGTTTGTGCTTGTGTAAAAGCAAAACTTGCTTTTACAAATGGAGAACTTAAGCTAGATGCAGAACCTTTCAAAATGTTCCATTCTAAATAAGTTTTCCAATCGGCAACAGAAACCGATTTTAACATACCATCAACGCTAGTCATAAATTTAGGTGAGGAAACCAATAACGTATCCTGACCTTTAATTTTAAATTTAGGTAAATAGGTAGCCCAGTTAATATCTGGTGTTTTTTTGTTTAATTCGGCAACAGTAAGTTTGTTGTAAGTTGCATAAGGATCACGCATCTCCAAACGACTCATTTGTGCTTCAGCAAACTGCTTTTCTATTTTAAAAACTGTTTCTGCCTTCTTTTTTGCTTCTTCGGCACTGCTACCAGTTAAGCTAAAAAGCGTATTCATGTAAGTATTGTAAGCTTCACGAATTTTTACACTACGCGTATCGTCCTTTAAATAATAATCGCGATCGGGTAAAGTTGTGCCGCCCTGACCAATATTAACCATGTATTTGTTAACATTTTTGCGATCCTGGCCAACGCCTACGCTAAACATTCCGCCACCTAAACCATTTACACGCATGTAAGCAACCTGGTCTAAAACGCCCTGAATGTCTTTAATTTGTTTAATCTTTTCTAGGTCAGCTTTAATAGGTGTGTAACCTAATTTTTCGATAGTTACCGTATCCATTGCTGCGGCAAAGAAATCGCCAACTCTACGTTTTACCGAACCAACCGGAGCCGATTTATCAGCAGCAGCATCTTCAACAAGCGATTTTACAGCATTAATGTTAAAATCACGAAGTTCGTTAAATGATCCCCAACGTGTTTCTTTTGCCGGAACGGGGTTGTTTTTTATCCATGTACCACTTGCGTACTGATAAAAATCGTCGCCTGGTTTCACAGATAAATCCATGTTGGCAGGGTCGATGTATTTTTTTGGTGCTTGCGCATTTGCAGAAAGGCCAGCAGCGACTATACCAAGTGCCGCAAAATATCCTTTCAAATTCTGGTATTTCATTCGCTTAAAAAGTTAGTTTTTACAGCGAAATTTATGAAATACTAATTAATACTGAAACAATATATTAATAATATTACTTGTTAAACCAGTAATAAATTTTTGTAAGGCCAAGTCTTCGAAGAAATTCTGTTGGCGAAAATAGGGTTTTAATAGATTTCATGATTTTAAATCTTTTATACACTATTAACATTTTTTAACACTATTTATTGTGTATATGTAAAAATTTTAGTTATTAAGAATGATTCGGAATAGAGCCGCGTATTTTAACTAGTTTTGATAATATGCATTTTTAAACTTACAGGATTTGGAAATAAATGTTTCGTATTTCATCGGATGATGAAGTCCCGCCATTCACTTCAATCTTTTTGTGTCTGTCATCGCTAGCTTGTTCGAAGGATGGAAACAAAAAGTATTTCCGTTTCTGTCGGGTTTATTTAACTTTAAACAGTGCATTTATTTGAGCCACTTAAACCCGATAAAGTGGAAAACCCGCATCCCGATTTTTCATCGGGAGTGGATTTGAAACGATAGCGGGAACACTGAAACCGAAAAGCTTCTGCAATTGCTTTTCAAAATAAAATAATTAATAATGAGTCATTCCCACGATAAAGAAGATAGCTGTTGCACTAGTAAAGCCCATAACCACGAGCATAAACACTCGCATGATGATGGCGATGAACACGATCATGACCACGGCGGCGACCCATCTGCGTTTAAAACTTATTTGCCCGCAGTAGTTACGCTTGCCATGTTGCTTATTGGTATTGCTTTCGATAATATTTTTAAAATTAAAGCTTTTGATGTTATTCGCCCGTATTGGTATATCGTTGCTTATTTGCCTGTTGGCGTGCCAGTTTTGAAAGAGGTATGGGAAACGTTTAAAAACAAAGATTTTTTCACCGAGTTTTCTTTAATGTCTATTGCTACAATTGGTGCTTTTGCAATTTGCGAATATCCAGAGGGAGTTACAGTAATGCTTTTTTACACTATTGGCGAACTGTTTCAAATGGCTGCGGTAAATCGGGCAAAAAGAAATATATCTGCTTTGTTGGATGTTAGAGCGGATATTGCAAACGTTTTAAGAAATGGAAAGTACGAAAGCGTTGCTCCTGACCAAGTAAAAGTTGGTGAAACTATTCAGATAAAAGCTGGTGAGAAAATTCCTCTTGATGGTGAAATGTTATCTGAAAAAAGCAGTTTCAATACAGCGGCGTTAACAGGAGAAAGTAAACCTAAAACCATTAAAAAAGGAGAAAATGTTTTAGCAGGAATGCTGAATGAAGAACAGGTTATAGAAATTAAAGTAACCAAGGTTTTTGCAGACAGTGCTTTATCGCGGATTTTAGAAATGGTACAAAATGCCACTGCACGAAAAGCAAAAACAGAATTATTTATCCGCAAGTTTGCTAAAATTTATACACCAATAGTATTCTTTTTGGCCCTCGCCTTGGTAACCATTCCGATTTTAATTTTAGGTAGCGAATACCATTTCCAAACCTGGTTGTATCGCTCGTTGGTTTTTCTGGTAATTTCTTGTCCTTGCGCTTTAGTTATTTCTATTCCGCTTGGTTATTTTGGAGGTATAGGTGCAGCATCGGCCAATGGAATATTGTTTAAAGGATCTAACTTTTTAGATTTAATTACCAAGCTGAATACCGTAGTAATGGATAAAACAGGCACTTTAACTAAAGGTGTTTTTAAAGTTCAAAAGGTAGAAAGTAACATCGATGAAAATGAGTTTCTAAGTTTTTTAACTGCAGTTGAAGCAAAATCTACGCATCCAATTGCTAAAGCCATTGTAGATTACACTAAAGAAAAGCAAGCTTATCACGCAGAAAATATCAAAGAAATTGCTGGAAAAGGATTGATGGGCTCTGTAAATGGTAAGGAAGTTTTAGCGGGTAATGTTAAACTTTTAGAGCAATTTAATATCGTTTTCGATGCAGAAATTAACAAGATAGAAGAAAGCATTGTTGTTGTTGCGGTTGATAAGAAATATGCTGGTTATGTTTTAATTGCTGATGAAATTAAAGATGATTCGGCGGATGCAGTTAAACAATTGCATGAAAACGGCATAAAACAGGTTGTAATGTTAAGCGGAGATAAAACAACCATTGTTAAGAAAGTCGCGACAAGCTTAGGGATCGATTCTTCTTTTGGCGATTTATTGCCGCAAGATAAAGTGGCCCGACTTGAAGAAATTAAAAAAGACAAAACCAGAGTTGTTGCTTTTGTTGGCGATGGTATAAATGATACGCCAGTTTTAGCCATTAGCGATATTGGTATAGCAATGGGAGCGATGGGTAGCGATGCAGCCATCGAAACTGCTGATGTGGTAATACAAACCGATCAGCCCTCTAAAATTGTAACCGCAATTAAAATCGGTAAGGCTACAAAAAAAGTAGTCATCCAGAATATTGTACTCGCTTTTGCAGTTAAGGCTTTGGTTTTAATTTTAGGCGCAGGTGGTTTAGCTACCATGTGGGAAGCAGTTTTTGCTGATGTTGGCGTAGCTTTACTGGCAATTTTAAATGCGGTAAGAATTCAGAAAATGAAGTTTTAGTACTTACATTTATGGCAGCAAATTGATTCGAACTTGCTGGATCAAATAAAGAAATATTCATTAAAAGCAAAACAGGCTATCTTTTTGAGATAGCCTGTTTTGTTATATATTTAAGTTGTGTACTTAATTATGCTTGTTCAGCCAATACTTTAGTAACTAAATCTGCAGCTTCTTTAAGCGCTATTGCCGAGTAAACTTTAAGTCCAGACTCGTCGATTAATTTCTTAGCTTCTTCTGCGTTTGTACCTTGTAAACGGCAAATGATAGGCACAGGAATATTTCCGATTTCTTGGTAAGCATCGATAACACCTTGAGCAACACGATCGCAACGAACAATACCACCAAAAATGTTGATTAAAATAGCTTTAACGTTCGGATCTTTCAAAATAATGTTGAAAGCCGCTTTTACCGTTTGTGCATTTGCAGTTCCACCAACGTCTAAGAAGTTAGCAGGCTCACCACCAGCTAATTTAATAATATCCATTGTAGCCATTGCTAAACCAGCACCGTTAACCATACAACCTACGTTACCATCAAGGTTAACAAAGTTTAGGTTAGAAGCACTTGCTTCAACTTCCATTGGATCTTCCTCAGCAGTATCACGCATTGCTGCATAATCTGGATGACGATATAATGCGTTCTCATCAATATCAACCTTAGCATCAACTGCGATAACTTTGTCATCAGAAGTTTTTAAAACTGGGTTAATTTCGAACATTGAAGAATCAGTAGTATCGTAAGCTTTATATAAAGCAGTTACAAATTTAACCATTTCTTTATGTGCAGCACCGCTTAAACCTAAGTTAAAAGCTACCTTACGAGCTTGGAAACCCTGTAAGCCAACTTTAGGATCAATTTCTTCTTTGAAAATTAAGTGTGGTGTATGTTCAGCAACTTCTTCGATATCCATACCGCCTTCAGTACTGTACATAATAATATTGCGACCTTTTGCACGATCTAACAATACTGAAATGTAGTATTCTTTAGTTTCAGAAGCACCTGGATAATAAACATCCTGAGCAACTAAAATCTTACTTACCAATTTACCTTCTGGACCAGTTTGAGGTGTAACCAATTGCATACCAAGGATATCGGTTGCACGTTGTTTCACTTCATCAAGGTTTTTGGCTAATTTAACACCACCACCTTTACCGCGACCACCAGCGTGGATTTGCGCTTTAATTACAACCCAATCAGAGTTATAATCGATTTTTAATTGCTTAGCAGCCTCAACAGCTTGCTCAGGTGTATCGGCAACGATTCCTTCTTGAACGTTAACACCGAAACTTTTTAATATTTGTTTACCCTGGTATTCGTGAATATTCATTTGCTACAAAATTTGCCCAAAGCTACAATTTCAAACCCTTTAAACAAATAGCTATTTCCGTTTTTTTCTAGAAAATGAACGTTTTATGTTAATCGGGAATAGTAGCCCCGCTTTCGTTGCAATCTTTTTAAACTTCTGTCATTCTAAGGCACGAAGAATCTCTTTCATCGGTTGCAGATGCTTCGTGCCTCAGCATGACATTAATATTAAAGTTACGGCCAAAAAAGTATTTCCACTCAATCTGGTTTATTCAACTGCGAATGTAGTTCTTGGCCAATTGAGCTTAGCGATTCTTATAAAATCTTTTTTGCTAAAACTTTAACTTCATTTTTAAATGCATCATCAAAAACAGGCTTGGCCGAAGCTCCAGTTTTCAAATTGTAAACGAAGTATTCTATTTCATCTTTGTCATTAAGTTCTTTGTCCCCATTTGAATCTTTTATCAAATCCAACAAAATTAAGTTATGATTGCTGTCAATTTTCCAGCTATGAACCGAATAGTTTTCTGGCGAAATTTGAATAAATGCTTTTCCTTCCAAATTCGAAATAAACAACTTATTTAAATCTTTTGAAGTTAGTTTTTTATCGCCATTAAAATCTGAATCGGTTATTTCATAATAAATAAATTGGTCGGAAAATGTTGGAGCGTTGATCGGCCGATTTTCATAATTTCCAATTTTAAAATTGTTAATCAGTAGTTTTTTTCGCGTTAATAACTCGCTCTTGCCAGTAACAACATTATTGAAAATAATATTCCAATAGTTACTTTCTGTACTCCGACTGTAATCCTTATAATTCGAATTATTTAAACTTAGCGGATAAATGATAGTATTTGTATTGCTGATAATTATCGAAGAGCTATGAGGCATTTTGATATCAACGGCATCATCAATTTTAAGGGATTCTATAGTTGAAATGGTTTTATCCTCATTTGAGCAAGCTAGTAATAACAAAGTAATTGTTATCACAATTCCCGCGATTGTCTTTTTCATATTCATTTAATCAAGATTGTTTTTGATGAAATTGAAATTCGCTTTTAACTTCCTGCAATTGGAGAACCGAAAATGCCAACCGCCATTTCGGCCCAAACCAGAAATAGAATTAATAAAATAACCGCGAATAATATGTTTCTCAGTGTAATGGTTTTTACATTTCTGATCACAATTTCAATTGCTAAAGCTGTAATTAACAGGAGCGAACCTGCCGCTATAAAATCAGCTATAGTCCATTTTACTTCATTTGTAAATTGCATGGCAATTAGTGGAATGCTTAAAATAGTTGCTATAACGCTTAAAATTATGGTAACTCTTTGTTTGGTAGCGTTAATTGTTTGTTGATTTTTCATGATTTTGTTATTATTTGTTTATAGTTTTATTTAATCCAAAATATTCTGCCGTATTCCAATCTTGAAAACTTAGCGATAACCAGTTTAGGCTTTCATAACGCTCCCGAAAAGAATCTATCCGTTCATCTAATCGTTTCTGATAAAAATCAGCTGTTTGTGGTTTGGCAATTTCTGTTTGATATGGTGCTTCAGAAGGAGTATAATGTAGCTTAGCCCTGTATTTATCCAAAACAGGCAGTGTTTTATTCGAAAGAGAAAGTAAGAAATCTGCATCAATTGAAGTTTTGCTACTTTGTGTTAAATTGTATCTGGCTATAAAAACATCCCAGTTTATGCTACTAAAAACCAACAGGAGGGCAAACCAGATATTGCCATTAACTTTAAAAAGGTAAAAAAGCGTTTTTTGTCTATTAACTTTTAAGTAAACGGTAGCTAAACCGATTATACAAAGCAAGGCAAACACCAAAACTCCGATTCTTTTATGTGTTAAGCCATAAAATTCGATATAGTAACCATCACGAATAAAAACTGAGATGATGAGAATGAAGTTTTGAATCATCCAGGCAAAGGCAAGTGCTTTAAGTGTTTTGTTTTTGTAGTAAAAATTAAGGTTTCCTCTGAAAAAATATAATATAACAGCCATTGCTAAAACAATACTGAAAATTAGCGCATTCGTTCCGTCGTGTAAATCTGCAGAATAATTAACTTCTGCAAGGTTTCTCCCTTTTCCAAGCCATAGCCACCAAATGTCGATGCCGTTTAAGCATAGAAGTAGTAAATTAAGCGCTGCAAAGGAAATAAACCCAATGATGTATTCTGTTTTTAGGGCCAGTTTTTTATTAATTAATTGACCAAAAAAAGTATTTATAACTTCGTTCCAAATGCTGGTACTACGTTTATCCCTTCTTTTGCGTGATAAATTTTCATTAAAATAACTTTCTATTTTCCCAATTACGTTACTGTAAAAGGTTATCAATAACCCTCCAGTTACCAGAATGCCAAAGCATAGATGCATAAATCGGTCAAAACTTAAATCTTTAAAAATAAAACCGAAAGTGTTGTAGAAAAAGTCGCCGATGTTTACGAAAGTAACCTCTAGGTAATGCCCAAAAACCTTGTTTGCGCCACTGTAAATCATTGTAAAAACTAATACGATAAATAGTGGAAGAACAATGTACTTAATAGGGCGTATAATGGGTTTAAAGTTATAATTGCCGATTTTAACTTCTGATAATCTTTTTAATAAACTAAATGGAATGGTTATGAACTGCATCATTGCTGCTAAAAATGCCGCATAAATGCTTCTTATACTTTGATAATGCGAATAACCAACAAAAAATATGAAGCTAAAGAAGTAGGCTATTATTGATAAGTCGGAATTAATAATAACTACAAGTATTGCCGCAAACAAATGCGCAGCAGCATAAATTTTAAACTTAGTACTTTTTATTACTTCATCATTAAAAACCGTTATTGCAATAACGAAAATGCTGTAAAGTAAAAGATTCAATCCCAAATCTTCCATCCAAAAAAGATAATTAAATAACAGACCTCCAATTAGGGTGGAGAGTAAAAGGTAATTAGATTTTGTTTTCATTTTTTTAGTTATTAAAAGTGCTTTGAATTTCAAAGTGTTTGTTCAAAAAAAATATTTAAAGTTTATTAATCATTTTTTCAAGTGCATCTAAATGCGCTTTGAAAGCCTGTTTTCCTAAATTGGTAATCGAGTAGGTGGTACTTGTTTTTCGGCCAATAAAACCTTTATGTACCTTAATAAATTCCGCCTGTTCTAACGTGTTAAGATGCGAAGCTAAGTTCCCGTCTGTTAATTCTAGCATCTGTTTTAAATCGTTAAAACCAATTTCATCGTTAACCACCAGTACCGACATTACGCCTAACCTGATTCGGCTATCGAAAATTTTATTTAAATCTGCAATTGGGTTTTTCATTTTATTGGCCTTTCTCGTATTTAAAATACATTACCAATCCATAAATAATATGAAGTACGCCAAAACCCACAGCCCAAAATATTAAACCATAACCAACGTAAAACATACAAACCAATCCTAAAAAAACCTCCAGATAACCCAAATAACGAATATCGCTGTAGGTATATTTACTGGCATTTATAAGTGCTAATCCATAAAAAATTAAACAAGTTGGTGCAATAATGCTATACGTGTTTGGGTGATTTAATAACAAAGCGATAATAAACAAACCTCCCGCAACTAAAGGTGTAAAAAGATTAATAATTAACGATTTGGAGGTTTTGTCCCAAATTGGCAAATTATTGCGTTGGCTTTTTCTGTAGGTAAAAAGAATTCCACCTGCTAAAGCAACAAACAAAATAATCAAAGCAAGCTTAATTAAGTTGTATTCTAAATCCATTTCACCTTCAACGCCAAAGCTATAACCTCTTCCGTTAATAAATTTGTCGATTTCATCATTAGCAAAATAAGCACCTATTAAAGCAATAAAACCAGCGAAAACACCAGATAAGCCACTCAACGAAATAAATCTCGATGATCGATCCATCATTTTTCTGATATCTTTTAATGCATTTAGTTGTTCTTCTGAATTGCTCATTTTAAAAGTGCTTTGTTTTTCAAAGTTAAATAAGAAAATCATATCTGCAAACTTTTTTTAGAAATTATTTTACATCCTTTATTCTTTGATAGCGATCCTTGTTCTTTAGTCTTTCAGCTTTCCGCTTTATACTTTCTCCTTTAACCTTTTTTACTAAATTTGAGCCATGCTAAAAGCCACTGGAATAAGAAAATCGTACGGAAATCTACAAATACTAAAAGGTGTAAATTTTGAAGTAGAAAAAGGGGAGATTGTAAGTATTATAGGGCCGTCTGGAGCTGGGAAGAGTACATTGTTACATATTTTAGGTACACTCGATAAACCAGATGATGGCGTTGTTGAGCTTAAAGGAACCGTAATTAGTAAATTAAACGGTGAATTGCTAAGTGCGTTTCGAAATCAAAATATTGGCTTTGTGTTTCAATTTCATCATTTACTGCCCGAATTTAGCGCCATAGAGAATATTTGCATTCCTGCTTTTATAGCAAAAACAAATAAAAAACAAGCCGAAATCAGAGCCTTAGAATTGCTTGACTTATTTGGATTGAAAGATCGGGCGAATCATAAACCTAATCAATTATCAGGCGGTGAGCAACAAAGGGTAGCTATTGCAAGGGCTTTAATTAATAATCCAGCAATAATTTTAGCCGATGAACCATCAGGTAATTTGGATTCAGAAAATGCAGCCGCCCTTCATCAGCTCTTTGTTAGCTTAAGAGATAACTTTCAGCAAACCTTTGTAATTGTTACCCATAACGAACATTTGGCTAAAACGAGTGATCGGATAGTAACTATGAAGGATGGGGTGATTGTATAAAGCATAGATCTAATTTTCGTGTTTTGCAATAATGCAATCGAACAATAAAAACAATTTTACATACAACATATTACACATTGAAAATATTAATTACTGGAGGAAATAACGCAAAGGCACTAAAGCTGATGAAAGCATTTCCCACACATTTTGTTTTGTTAGCAGATTATGGCGATGTCCCAGGGATCGTTAGCGAGCACTACGCATTTTCTTCTTTAGGAATTTTAAATAAGGATAGTATTGCCCATATCTTATTAAACTTTTGTATTACAGAGTCGATTGATAGTATTATTCCACTGCATAATTTTGAAGTTGAACCGATTGCAAAGTCTGCCGTTCTGTTCGGCGAATATGGAATAGATGTTTTAACTCCACACGCCGACTTGGTTGCTGATTTCTTATCAACAGAAAAAAATACGTTTCAAAATTTTGCTGTATTTGTAAAAGGAGAATGCATTTTTGCGAGTGGAGGCGAAATTTTTGTGAAAAAGGAAGAAGGATTTAGCGGTGTATTTGGCTATAATTCTGCCGATGATGATTTTAAACTTTTTACAATATAGTATGGAAGGTCGTCAATACGCAAAAGACAAGCAAATTGTAATATTCGAGCTTGATGATGTCTTATTTCCAGCTAAAGATTATCTGCTCCAGGTATATTATCTGTTCGCCCAATTTATAGAATATACAGAACAAAAAAATGCGCAATCTATTTTAGATTTTATGCGCCTAGAATTTGAAAGTAATGGGTCAGATCAGCTTTTTGAAAAAACTGCAAAGAAATTTAAATTAGCGGATACTTATCAGCATAATTTTGATTTGCTGCATTTAAATGCTCGTTTACCATTAAAATTATTGCTATTCAAAAATATGCTAGATTTTTTACAAGAGTTGGTAATCGAGCGGAAGAAAATCTACATTGTAACAACAGGTAATCCAGAGCAACAATTAAATAAAATAAAACAAACCGAGTGGAATGGATTAGAAAAATATCTGATCGTTTTCTTCGCGGATGAACTGAATCTGCCAAAATCAGAAATTTTTCAGAACATATTATCAGACAACAATTTATCTGCTAAAGATGCGTTAGTTGTTGGTGCAAATAAATTTGATGAGCAACAATCCAAATTAATTAATTTGCCGTATATTGTGTCACTAGAAATTTACAAATAAATATGATTAAAAAATTTGCAGCACAAAGTATTCTCCTGAGTACTTTAGTTGTTATTGGGTTGGCAACATCTTGTAAAAAATCTTCTACTCCTGCAGATACTGCAAGTACACCCGAAACGAATACTTTACAAACCTCAACAACCAATCGAGATTATTTAACAAAGGATTCGATATTTCTTTACGCTAAACAAACTTACTTTTGGAACGTTGGTATGCCAAGTTACGATGGTTTCAATCCTCGTCAATATGCTACAAATGATGCAGTTATTGCAGCTTTGAAGGCATTGCCCAGTACAGGTGGTAAAGATAAATACTCTTTTATAGATAATGGGGCGGTAGCTACACAATTGGGTGGCGTAAGCGGTGATTTTGGATTTTCAATCTTCTTTGCATCTACTAATGATTTGAGAATTAAACTTGTTTATGCTACATCTCCAGCGGCAACAGTAGGACTAAAAAGAGGTTATCAAATCACTAAAATTAATGGATTTACAGACATCAATACAAGCAAAGCCAGTATTGATAAAATAGAAGATGCAGTATTTGGAAACGATGCAACAATATCTCTAACTGTTTTAAAACCAGATGGAACAAGTCAGGATGTAGTTGTAAGCCGTACAACTTATAACATTAACCCAATTTTATACTCCAATACCTACACTGTAGGAACTAAAAAGGTTGGATACATTGTCTTCAATAGTTTTACAACTAATTCTACAGCCCTGCTAGATGCTGCTTTTGCAAAATTTGCAACCGATGGTGTAAGTGAGCTAATAGTAGATTTGCGTTATAATGGAGGTGGTTCCGTTGCAACTTCAGAAGCTTTTACTAATTTAATTGCGCCTTCATCTCAAAATGGTAAAATAATGTACACCACTTATTGGACACAAACCATGCAGGATAATAAGGCAACTATTCTTCAAAATCAAAAGTTTTATGCCAAAGGAAATGATGGTGTGACTAGATTATATTCTTTTTTTGATTATCCTTGGGTACCAACACAAGCAGCTGGAAATCAAGAGGTTTTTGCTAAAAGAGGAACGCTTAATAACTTATCAAGGGTTTATTTTCTGGTAACAGCTTCAACAGCGTCGGCAAGTGAATTATTAATTAATAACTTAAAACCAGTAATGGATGTAAAGTTAATTGGTAAAAAAACTTATGGTAAGCCAGTTGGTTTCATCGGCCTGCATATCGATAAAAATGATTTGTACATTCCGCAGTTTCAAACTAAAAACCAATTAAATCAAGGTGATTATTTTGATGGTATGGCAGTAGATAAGGATATCGCAGATGATATTACTAAAGAATTTGGCGACCAAACAGAGAAACTTTTAGCACAAGCTCTAAATTACTCTGCCAGTGGATCATTCCTATCTGTTTTAAAAGAAAATACGGTAAGCAGTACTTCAGTCTTATCAAAAACACTAGCAGAGGATTTAACTGGTAAGCTTGATCATGGGTTTAAGGGAATGATTGAGACCAGAAAATTGAAATTGAATAAATAAACCAACCAAACTGTATTAATATTAAGCTGGTTACGTTCGTGCCAGCTTTTTTTATCTTAATTATTACAAAAAATGCATTTTTAAGGTTGTTTTTTATGCGAAATTTTGATAAGCTTGTTTAACATTAATCGTTAAAGAGATACCATGCCAATAGAAATTGTAGAAAAGGAACATATAAGCTACTTAAACATTATCAGTGCTAGTGAAGATCATAGTCAGGCCTTAAAGACTAAGTTAGATGAAGCTCAAAGATTGGGCAACGAGTTTAAATCGAAAGCAGTTATCACATTTAATACCACTATTGGTCCGAAGCGTGTAGATACTACAATATGGTCAGTTACAGAAAAATACATTCAGCTAAAAAATAACATCCATATCCCACTTAAAAGCTTAATCGATATCGATTTTTAGGTTATCATTTTAAGGAAATAAATCATCCCATGTTTTATTCACCCTTAACCTAAAAATTAAATGAGTACGCTCCATAAAATTGCCTTAACTTTTATCAAATCAATTGGCCCTGTAAATGCTAAAAATCTATTAGCATATTGTGGAAGTGCCGAAGCAGTATTTTCTGCGAGTAAAAAGCAATTGCTTCAAATCCCAGGGATAGGCGAAAAAACAGTCGAAGCAATTTTAAACACTGATGCTTTAAAACGAGCAGAAGAGGAGTTGAAATTTGTTGAAAAACATAACATAGAAGTATTGTTTTTCTCTGATGATAATTATCCAAAGAGATTAAAGAACTGTTTCGATTCGCCTATTTTACTTTATTTTAAAGGTGAAGCTGATTTAAACCACAAACGAATTATTAGCATTGTAGGCACACGTAATGCTACCGAATATGGTCGAAAATTTATGTAAACAGTTGTGTATGGTTTTGGCTCCATATAATGTTTTGATTGTAAGTGGACTTGCTTACGGAATTGATGTTACAGCGCATAAAGAATGTATTGCAAACGATTTAACTACAGTTGGTGTACTCGGACATGGTTTAGATCGGCTCTATCCGCAGGTTCATAAAACAGTTTCTCAAAAAATGGTTTTAAATGGAGGTTTACTTTCCGAATTTCCAACCCTAACCAATCCCGACAGGCAAAATTTTCCACAAAGAAATAGAATTATAGCTGGTATTGCCGATGCCACAATTGTTGTAGAAGCATCAATCAAAGGGGGTGCGCTAATTACAGCTGAGATAGCCAATTCTTACAATAAAGATGTTTATGCTTTCCCAGGACGCACCAATGATGTGTTTTCAGAAGGGTGCAATTTTCTTATTAAAACCAATAGGGCAGGCCTGATTAATAATGCCAATGATTTAATATATTATTTAGGTTGGGATGATGAAGTGAAAGAAAAGAAAAAAATACAAGCCTCACTACAAATAAACCTAACGGCGAATGAACAAAAAGTGGTTGATGCTTTGCAGAATCAGCAGCTCTCAATTGATGAATTGGCGATTTCTGTCAATATTCAACAGAGTAAACTCGCGATCATTTTACTTACGCTAGAAATGCAGGGCATCATTATTTCTTTGCCAGGCAAAGTTTATAAATTGGTATAACAAAAAGTTGCCATTCAGACTATCACACAGTGAAATACAGAAATTTCGTCAGCAATCTAAAAATCAAGTTTAAAGATTTCTCTGCATCGGTTGAAACGACAATTTATTTTACACTGAGCGTTAAGAAAAATAATCTGCAAATCTAAAGCTTATAAGAAAACCCTAAAGCCAATATTGCATTTTGCCCAATAATCAATCTATAATCCCTATCATTATTGTAGATTATGCAATAAAATTCTATTAAATTTTTATTTTCGAAATTATGTTTCAAATAAAATATAGTTTATAAAATACTTAATGCCTTTGCTTAATTTTGCATTATGTGGTATAATAATATTTTAGAAACTATCGGCAATACGCCCTTGGTAAAATTAAATACAATTACGAAGAATGTTCCAGGTACAATTCTGGCCAAAATAGAAACAACTAATCCAGGCAACTCAATTAAAGACCGTATGGCCGTTAAAATGATTGAAGATGCAGAGAAAAGTGGTAAACTAAAACCAGGCGGAACTATTATCGAAGGAACATCAGGAAATACTGGAATGGGCTTGGCTATGGCTGCTATTATTAAAGGTTACAAGTGTATTTTTACTACAACAGATAAGCAATCGAAAGAAAAGGTAGATGCTTTACGTGCTTTTGGTGCTGAAGTAATTGTTTGTCCTACAAACGTAGAGCCAGAGGATCCACGTTCTTATTATTCGGTTTCTTCTCGTTTAGAACGCGAAGTTCCAAATTCCTGGAAGCCAAATCAATACGATAACTTAGCAAATTCTGCTGCACATTACGAGCAAACTGGTCCTGAAATTTGGGAACAAACCGAAGGTAAAATTACCCACTTGGTGGTTGGTGTAGGTACAGGAGGTACTATTTCTGGAACTGGAAAATATTTGAAAGAGAAAAATCCAAATATTCAGGTTTGGGGAATCGATACTTATGGTTCGGTTTTTAAAAAGTATAAAGAAACTGGTATTTTCGATAAAGATGAAATTTATCCTTATATCACAGAAGGTATCGGAGAAGATTTTTTGCCTGCAAACGTAAATTTTGATGTGATCGATTTATTTGAAAAAGTAACGGATAAAGATGCGGCTTTAATGACTCGTGATATCGCCCGTAAAGAAGGTATTTTCGTTGGTAACTCGGCTGGTGCTGCAATTGGCGGTCTAATTCAGTTAAAAGATAAATTAAAGCCCGAAGATGTTGTTGTGGTAATCTTTCACGACCATGGAAGCCGTTACATGGGTAAAATGTATAACGAAGATTGGTTACGCGAACGTGGATTTTTACAAGATGAAAAGTTAACTGCGAAATCAATTTTAGCAAAGAAAGAAGCAACAGAAATTGTAACGCTTGATGCAACAAAATCGGTTTTAGAAGCGATCAATACCATCAAATCGATGAACATATCTCAAATCCCAGTTACACAACAGGGTATGATTGTAGGTAAAATTGCCGAAAGCGACATCTTATCAGCTTTGCTCGAAAACCCAGGTTTGAAATCTGCCCCAATTTCAGAAATCATGACCGCAACTTTCCCTTTCGTTGATTTGAATACGTCGATTGATAAAATTTCATCGTTAATTAATAAAGAAAATTCTGCTGTTTTAGTAGAAGATGAATCAGGTAAGATTGAAATTATTACGCAGTACGATATTATAAACGCGATATCTGGGTAGAAAATAGAGTGGAAGTCAATCTAAAAAAGGATTAAAAATTTTTAGTTACTAATGACGGGATTACAAATCCCGACTAGCCTGGTTAAAATCCTTAGCTACTTTAGTTATTAATGACGGGATTACAAATCCCGACTAGCAAGGTTTCTAAGGCGGTCGTCATTGCGAGGTACGAAGCAATCTTAATGCTTTGGACTTAGAATAGCGACTGTTTAATATTACTTCGTACCTCACAATTACGAAAATCACAAATAAAAACGCCCGAATAAGAAATTACTCGGGCGTTTCTGTATCCTTGCTATTTTGGCTTTCAGCTTTATTCTTTCAGCCTTTCAGCTTTCAACTAAAACTAGTGACTCGGCGCATCAGCATTAACACGCTTAATTTGCGCACCTAAAGCACGTAAACGCGTATCAATATCCTGGTAACCACGTTCAATCTGTTCGATATTGTAAATGGTCGATTTACCTTCCGCAGAAAGCGCAGCTATTAATAACGAAACCCCAGCTCTAATATCAGGAGAAGTCATGCTGATTCCACGAAGTTTGTATTTTTTATCAATTCCATTAACTGTCGCACGGTGTGGATCGCAAAGAATAATTTGAGCGCCCATATCAATCAATTTATCAACGAAGAATAAACGACTTTCAAACATTTTCTGGTGGATTAAAACGTTTCCTTTAGCCTGTGTAGCCACAACCAAAACGATACTCAATAAATCAGGAGTAAAACCTGGCCATGGAGAATCGGCAATTGTTAAAATCGAACCATCAATAAAAGTATCAATTTCATAGTGCTTTTGCGATGGCACATAAATATCATCGCCTCTGCGTTCTAATTTAATACCTAATTTTTTGAAAACCTCAGGAATTACACCAAGCTCATCATAACAAACATTTTTTATGGTAATTTCCGATTCAGTCATTGCCGCTAAACCAATGAAAGAACCAATTTCGATCATATCAGGCAGCATTCTGTGTTCCGTTCCACCTAAAACTTTAACACCTTCAATCGTTAGTAAATTCGAACCAATTCCCGAAATTTTAGCACCCATGCGGTTAAGCATTTTACAAAGCTGTTGTAAATAAGGTTCGCAAGCTGCGTTGTAAATGGTTGTTGTACCTTTTGCTAAAACAGCAGCCATTACAATGTTTGCAGTACCCGTTACCGATGCCTCATCCAATAAAATGTAAGCACCTTTTAAATTGGTCGCATCAACGTTAAAAAAAGCTTTTTTACTATCATAAACAAACTTTGCGCCTAACTTTTCGAAGCCAATAAAATGTGTATCCAGCCTTCTACGACCGATTTTATCGCCACCTGGTTTAGGTATTGCTGCTTTACCAAAACGAGCTAATAATGGACCGACAATCATAATAGAACCCCGTAAACCACCACCTTTAGCTTTAAAAGTTTCAGATTCGAAGAATTCCAGATTGATGTTTTTCGCCTCGAAAGTATAAGTGTCTTTATCAATACGTTCTACAATAACACCTAAATCGCCTAATAATTCGATTAGTTTATTAACATCCTTAATATCAGGAATGTTGCTAATAGTTACCTTCTGTTCGGTTAGCAATACAGCCGATAAAATCTGTAAAGCCTCGTTTTTGGCGCCTTGTGGAGTAATTTCGCCCTTTAATTTAATTCCGCCTGTTATTTCAAATGCGTTCATATATCTTTTTAGTATTTAGTATTGAGTAATTGGTATCAAGTATTTAGTCTCGAGTATCAAGATTGAGTGCTAAAACAAATTTATGCCGCAAACTTTTACTTTTTAACCTGCTACCTTTCGCCTTTTACCTTTCCTTTAATATTTAGGTTTATTATTATTGTTTCGTCCGCGATTATTATTATTGTTCTGACGGTTTTTACTGTTGTTATTATTGTTATTATTATTTCTTCCGCGGTTATTATTGTTGTTGTTTTGACGAGGATTTTGAGCTCTAAACTCAACTTTCGCCAAGTTAACACCTTCATCAAGTGACAATAACCCGCCAGAAAGATATTTCAAATCTTTAATAATGGTTTCGTCCGAAACGTTATCCTTATTCCAGGTAACATAAGCCATCTTCATAAAGTTTGCAATGCCTTGCACCATTATTTTTCTGCGCTCTAAATCTTGCTCACCCATTGCTTTTTCAATAAGTCCTTCTACCGTTTTACCATAATGTTTGTAGGTAATTCGTTGTTGAGGATAAGCCAGGGGCGCTGGTTTTATGTAAGCATTCTCAATCAATGGCTTTGGATACGGGCTGTCAACATCGATCTGATAACCAGAAATGATGTGTAAATGATCCCAAAGTTTATGTTTAAAATCGGCAACATCGCGTAAATGTGGTTGTAAAAAACCCATCAAATCGATAACTGCCTGTGCATATTTATTACGTTCTTCAATGGTGGGTAATTCGCAAATATATTTCACCATGTTTTGAACGTTACGGCCATATTCCGATAAAATCAAATGGCTACGTGTAGTATTATAGTCAAAACTCATGTTCAGATAAATTAATTGGAAAAAATAATCCAGCCATACGAATTATGAAATAACCAGAGGAGTTTAGGTTATGAATTCACCGAAATGTCTATTGCTGGACTTTCGTTTTATATTTTCAAAGATAATCTTTTTAACAACAAAAGAAATAGTTTTCTTTTGGAAATGTAAGTTCTTTTGATTTTCCAGACCTGCTATCACTTCAAGTTTTTAAACTTCTGTCATGCTGAGGAACGAAGAATATGTTTCATCGGTTGCAGATGCTTCGTTCCTCAGCATTACAGCCAAATTTTAGTTTCCTGCTAAAAAAGCTTTACGTTCTATCAGGTTTATTCAATAAAGAATTGTGTTTCTTGGCATCTTCCGTTAGCGGGTTTACTAAAATAACGGCGTCTTAATTCCGTGCTTCCGTGGCAAAAAAAATCACATCTCATCCGTATTCTTTGGATAATCAAAGAAAACCAATTCTCCAGTTCCTTTACTAACCATTTTCCACGAATCAAAAGGGAAAGAAATCAAAACCATTCCAGCAGTTGGAATATTGTAAATATCCGCATCACTTAGCTCATTTGCTAAATCGGTAAAGCCAGGGTTATGTCCAAACATAATTACAACATCAGCAGAATCGTCAAAATCGCTCACAACTTTTAAAAGCGTTCTGCTATTCGCTTCATAAATCGCCTCTTCAAATTTTATATCATCTACATTATATGCTTCGGCAAAATACTTGGCCGTAGATTTTGCTCTTTTAGCTGGGCTACTTACCATCAAATCAAACTTAAAACCACGATTTATCAAACGCTCGGCCATTTCTGGTGCGTTTTCCTTACCACGTTTATTTAGAGGGCGATCAAAATCTTTTAAATCTAAATTTCCCCAATCCGATTTTCCGTGGCGAACCAATAATAATTGTTTAGGCATTTAAGTTCTCTTTAATTTTGTTTACAATGCTTTGTGGTTCAATTAAGTCCATACAACTTTCAACAGCACAAAGGCAAGGTTTGTTTCCATAAATTGAATTTGGCCTTGAAGGATGATCTATTTGAACACATTTGGCTTCCGATTGCCCGTAACCTAAAAAACCCGCAAAAGGATGGGTTGGCCCCCAAACAGAAACCACGGGCACTCCAACTAACGAAGCCATATGCATACCCGAAGAATCCATGCTCAGCATCAAATCCAAATTAGAGATAATAGCAAGTTCTTCCGTAAGATTAAAATTGCCGATTAAATTATGGGTGTTGGGAATAAACTGCGACCATTTTTCTGCAATTTCCTGCTCTGTTTTTCCTCCACCAAAAATAAAAAGTTCGTAGCCAAGTTTTGATAATTCTGCTATTACAACCTCCATTTTATTTAATGGATAAATTTTATAAATATGTTGAGCAAATGGTGAGATGCCTATTTTCTTTTTTACTGAATCGCTAAACAATCCTTTAGCTTTTGAAGGGACTTGTTGAGCTTTTGGAATCAATTTATGGCTTAGGTTAATCTGAAAGCCTAACTCCCGAAAAACATCAGCGTAACGTTCAACAGTTTGTCGTAACGGCTTAAATATTTTATTAGCCGAACGCGTTAAGGCCTTTTTTTCTGCTCTTCCTTTGTCAATCCGCTTGATTTTTATTCCGCTTAAGCGAAAAAAAGTAGAAATTGCCCTGCTCCGCAAATTATCATGCAAATCGGCAATTGCAGTTGGTTTGAATTTTCTAAGTTCCTGATAAAGTTTATACAAACCATCAATGCCCTTATGGATGATTTTAGGTTGGATGGCGTGAAAAGTTAGGTTATCAATCCCATCGAAAAATGGTTTAAAAGCCTCGCGACTAACCATTATAATTTCAACCGAAGGATTTTGCTCAGAAAATTCTTTTAAAACAGAAGCCACCATCGCCACATCGCCCATAGCTGAAAAACGTAAAACGATAATTTTTTCTGTTAACATGGCTTTATTAATCGGTCATCATTTCGAGGTACGAAGCAGTGTTAAAGCCAAAGGGCGATAGCGAAAATTGTAAGATTGCTTCGTGCCTTGCAACGACGAATTTGGAACTAAATTTTATTATACAACACAGGATTTAAACTCGGATCGTTGTACATTTTCATTTGCTTATACACTTTCATGTATTTCTTGCCAGCTTCAATATCCGCTAGTAATTCATCAATGCTTTGAGATAAGTCATCACGTTGAGATAGTAATACATTGAGCTTTGTTTGGCATTGATTACGATGTTCGGCCGATGCGCTTGCGCGTTCAGCTTCTTCCTGCATGTGGTAAATTTTTAGCGCCAAAATAGAAAGTCTATCTATTGCCCATGCAGGGCTTTCCGTATTAATTTTAGCCTCGGGTAAAGCCGAAATGCCTTGATATAAATTTAAAAAATATCCATCGATAAACTCAACCATATCTGTACGAACCTGATTTTGAGCATCAATTCGTCTTTTCCAGCTTAAGCCCTCTACGGGGTCGATTTGTGGATTACGAACCACGTCTTCCATGTGCCATTGGGCAGTATCAATCCAGTTTTTAATATAAAAAAGATGCTCTAAACTTTCAGCATCGTAAGGATTTGCTACTGGATGGTCAATATCATCAAACTTATGGTAGTTAGTAATAACCTGATTAAATACGCGGTTGGCAATTTCACTTATCATGAGGCAAAGTTAGTTTTTTTTACCACAGATTTTCACAGATAAACACAGATTTGGCCTGTCTAAATAATGTTATTAACAGTATCTCTGTGTTTATCCTGTTTATCTATGGTTAATTAATAAATCAATAGTTTTTGATTCTGTGGTCCCGCGACTAAATTATTCTATCTTTTTTAGTCTTAAAATAGCTGGTTATCTCATCTAAAGAAAATGAATTTAAACATTTATCAGCACTTAAACCGCCTTTGCGTGCAACTAAAATTCCATATTTCATATCATTAAAACCTTCAGTTCTGTGCGCATCAGGATTTACTGAAAGCAAAACACCTTTTTCTAAAGCGTAACGATGCCAGCGCCAATCTAAGTCAAGTCTTAATGGATTAGCATTGATTTCAATAACAACATTATTTGCTGCACAAGCATCAATAATCTTTTTATAATCGATCGGATATCCCGCACGACTTAATAATAAACGTCCTGTTGGATGCCCCAATATAGTTGTGTACGGGTTTTCGATAGCTTTTAATAAACGGGCGGTTGCTTTTGCCTCATCCATCCTTAAATTACTGTGAACCGAGGCAACTACAAAGTCGAAAGTTTTTAAAATATCATCCGAATAATCTAAAGCGCCATCACTTAAAATATCACTTTCTATGCCTTTAAATATTTTAAATGGAAACAGTTTCTTATTCAGCTCATCAATTTCCTGGTGCTGACCGAAAACACGTTGCTCGTTCAATCCTTTGGCATAAACTGCAGTTTTTGAGTGATCGCAAATGCCTAAGTATTCAAGATTCAGTTCATCTTTACAATAAACCGCCATCTGCTCTAAAGTATGAACGCCATCGCTCCAGGTAGAGTGGTTGTGCAAACTGCCCTTTAAATCTTCATATTGTATTAAAGTCGGTAATTTGTTTTCCTTAGCCAACTCAATTTCATCAAAATCTTCACGAAGCTCGGGTTCGATAAAAGTCAATCCAGCTTTGCTGTAAATTTCTTCTTCATTTGAAAAAGGACCATCACCAGCTAAGGCTAAAACCTTTTGTACGTGTTCGGTATTTCCAGTTTGTTTAAACCATTCGAGGTAAAAATCTACTTTGTTTACCACAAATATTTTAATTCTTAAGCCCGCCTCTGTTGTGGTAATAAACGAATTTTCAGCGGCTATAAGTGAAAGTGGCTCAAATTCGGGTAGCTCAAATTCAACTTTTTCAGGATGTTCTGCCCCAATTACGATTTCAAGCTCATCAATAATCTCGCAAGAACGGCGATATTGACCTGCAAAACCTAATGCAGAATGGTTATCAACTTCAATTAACCATCTTGAAATTTCATCATAAAGGTTATTTGCAAAGCCTTCTACCTGAGCATATAAAAATCTTCCATTTGCTGCCAGCTTAAATTCGATCGCTTTTTTAATTTCTTCCTGTGTTTTTAGTCCAAAACCTTTTGCTTCAATTAGTCGGTTTTCGTTGCAGGCATAATATAACTCGCCGATACTTTCGATACTAAGGTCACGCCAAATAATCAAAATTTTCTTCGGTCCGATTCCTTTTATGCCAAGCATTTCGATAATGCCTTCTGGCGTTTGCTGAATAATATCGTTAAGCTCTTTAAGTTCTCCTGTTTGCAGCAATTCGATGATCTTAGCCGCCAAACCTTTTCCAATTCCATCAATTTTATCAATGTCTTCAATAGGTTTATCCTTTAAAGCAAAAGGTAATTTATCAACCTTAAAGTAGGCGTTAGCTATAGATTTTATTTTGAAAGGATTCTCTTCATGCAGTTCCATTAACTGCGACAAGAGGCGTAAAGTTCGAGCGATGGTTTTATTTTCCATAAGCTGTAAAATTAGGTAATAAAGGTTTAAAACTTTAATTGGCGCTAATTTTTCGAGCAGAAATTATTAATGGACTGTTTTACAGGCTGGAAATTTATAAAGATAAAGGGCGGATAGCAGAAAATGAAAATGGATGATGTAAAATCGGATCACTCCAATTTTACATCATCCATTTTGTGTAGTATTTATTTTATAACAGCTTCAAATGGCATTCTCATTTGTATACCAGAACTTGCCATTACTTTTTTCATTTGCTGATAAAGCATGTAATTATCGCCAAGTTCTTGTTTGGTGTAATAGGTTTTAATTTTATCTGTACTTTCTTCCAATAAAGATTTTAAAGGATCAATTACATCAGGATATTCTACAACTTTGTATTCTTTAAGCTTTGCTTTTTTAGCTGCTGATGCTATTGCATCGTTAAAACTGCCGATTTTATCGGCTAAGCCAATTTGAACGGCATCTGTACCAATCCAAACGTGTCCACCGCCAATACTGTCGATATAGGCCTTACTTTTCTTTCTTCCATCAGCTACCCGACTTACAAAACCACTGTAAATTCTATTCAATTCATTTTGAATAATGAAACGTTCGCCTTCTGTCATTGGGCGATTTGTTGCCATTATATCTGCATATTTTCCAGTTTTAACACCATCGAAGGTAATGCCCAATTTATTTGTCATCAGGTTTTGAAAATTAGGAATAATTCCGAAAACACCAATTGAACCTGTAATGGTATTCGGCTGTACGAAAATACTATCGGCAGCGCAACCAATGTAGTAACCTCCAGATGCGGCAACATCACCAAAAGAGGCGATAACTGGTTTTTCTTTTTTAGTTAATACAATTTCTCTCCAAATCACGTCGGATGCTAAAGCACTTCCACCAGGAGAATTTACACGAATTACGATCGCCTTAATGTCGTCATCTAATCTTGCCTTACGTATAGCTCTCGAGATCCGTTCAGAACCGATTTGGTTATCAGAACCTTCGCCACCTGTAATTTCGCCATTAGCATAAATTACGGCAACTTTATCTTTCCCGCTTCCGCTTGATGTATTGTTTTTTATATAGTCGTTTATAGAAACTGAACTAATGTTCTGTTTTTTAGTTTTGCCCGATAAGGCTTTAAGCTCTTCAAGAATTTCGTCTTTGTACTTCAAGCCATCAATCATTTTATAATTTAAAGCATCTTTTGGCTCTCTGATTTTGTAATTATCAGCAATGCTGTAAAGGCTATCTTTTTGAATGGCTCTGGTTTGAGCGATATCAGTTAAAAAAGTGTTGTATAAACCGCCAACATAAGCCGTAACCTGTTTGCGGTTATAATCGCTCATTTTGTCTAAAATATACGGCTCCACCGCACTTTTATAGTTTCCAACGCGAATAACCTGCATTTCCACACCAACTTTTTCTAAAGTTCCTTTAAAGAAAGTAAGTTGAGAGCTAAAACCCTTAAATTCTAATGCACCTTCGGGATTTAAATAAACTTTATCAGCTGCCGAAGCCAAATAATATGCACCTTGGGTATAAACTTCGCTGTAAGCCAAAATCTTTTTGTGCGATTTTTTAAAGTCAATAAGAGCGTTTCTTACCTCACGCATGGTTGCAAAACCTGCATTTGGACTGCTAACATTTAAGTAAATACATTTTATATTATCATCATTTTTAGCTCTTTTAATTGATTTTAAAACATCGTTTAAACCAATTCCATCGCTTTGTTCAGAGCCAATTATAGGTAAACTACCAAAACTTCTTTTAGGTGTACGTTCGGTAATCGCCTGATCCAGGTTTAAAAATAAGACCGAGTTATTGCTTACTGCTATAGATTTATCATCATCGATAGATGAAATGGCCGCGACAATAACTATGAAAAAGATGATGAAAATAACAACAATAGATAGGAAAAAACCTAACATTGATGCAAATAAATACTTGAAAAAATCTCTCATTTAAATGTTTTAATTTTGTGAGGTAAATATATAAAAAATACGAGGGCTAATATGGCATTAGAGCACACAATTGCTTATTTGTTACTGGGTGGAAACTTAGGAGATAGAAAGAGAAACTTAGAAATGGCAATTCAGCTTTTAAATAATGAAGCAGGGCAGGTTACTGCGGTTTCATCAATTTACGAAACTGCTGCATGGGGCGTTACAGAACAGCCAGATTTTTTGAATCAGGCGGTGCAACTGGAAACCAGTTTAACTGCACTTGAATTGCTTGATAAGATGCTTGAAATTGAAAAACAGCTTGGCCGGATTAGAAAAGATAAGTGGGGCGAAAGATTAATAGATATCGATTTAATTCTTTTTGGCGAGGAGATAATCAATATCGAAAATAAACTACAGGTTCCGCATCCGCATATGCAAAGCCGAAAGTTTGTAATGAAACCACTTGCCGAAATAGCTCCAAATGTTTATCATCCAATTTTGGGGAAAACTATTTACGAAATTCTTGAAAATATTTCGGATAATTTGGAAGTAAACAAATTGTAAATTATTATGTTTGTTTTATGCAAGATAACAGAGAAAATCATCCCCTAGATTTATCCTATCTTACAGAAATGGTTGGTCATGATCCTGAATTTATGATCGAAATTTTTGAAACCTTCATTGAGCAAACCCCATTTTATATGGCCGATCTCGAAGTTGCCTTATCTGCCAAAGACTGGAAGAAGGTGGCAGATTGCGTTCATAAAATAAAGCCAACCTTTAGCTATGTTGGCCGTGGCGATGTTCGAGATTCTGTTCAGATTATAGAATCAAATGCCCGCAAGCTCGAGGATGTAGAGAAGATCCCTGAAAAAGTGAAAGACCTAAATCTCATTATCAATAAAATTTATATCCAGCTGGCAACAGCGATTACTGAAGTGAAATCGAAATACAGTATGTGATCTAGATTGCTTTGCCTCCTCTAAAATGAAGGATGGATGAAGCAATGTAAAGTACTAAAACGAAAGGGATTGCCGCAAACTGTAAAACAGCGATTAACACAGTAGATATAATTAAAAAGATAAACTTAATCTTATTTTTTGCCCAGCTTAAATCGCTGAATTTTAAAGAAAAAATTTTTATTTCACTTACCAATAGAAAACTGGTGATCGCTGTAATGGCAATCAATAAAATGGTAGAGCCAATTATTTGCGGATAATCTACAGCGATAAATGGTAAGGAGCAAATAAATAAAGTATTCATTGGTGTATTTAAACCAATAAAATCTTCCGTTTGCCGCTCATCGTTATTAAACTTTGCCAGGCGCAAAGCAGAAAAAACAGTTATAAAAAAAGCCAAATAAGGAAGGTACTCCGAAGTGTAATCACTCACTTTTAACAGTTGAAACATGATAATTCCTGGTAAGAAACCAAAGCTTACCATATCTGCCAACGAATCTAAATCTTTACCAATTGCCGATTTCACATTCAATAAACGAGCAACCATGCCGTCGAAAAAATCAAAAATGCCCGAAAGGATTACGAAATATGCAGCGGTTTGTAAATCGCCTTTAAATGCAAAAACGATTCCGATACAACCAGAAAATAGGTTCGCACAGGTAATCGCATTAGGGATATGCCTTTTCATGTTTTTGGAGTTGAAAGTATAAAGTTAAAAGTTTAAAGCTTCAAGGCTCCAATTTTGGAACTTTTAACTTTAAACCCTTAACTTTCAACACTCTACTAGCTATTCATCGAAATTAAGAATTCTTCGTTGCTTTTTGTACCTTTTATTTGAGCCTGTACAAATTCCATCGCTTCCTGACTGTTCATATCTGCCAAGTGATTACGTAAAATCCAAACACGTTGTAAAATATCTCTATCTAACAATAAATCATCACGACGAGTACTCGATGCAGTGATATCAATTGCTGGGAAGATCCGTTTGTTCGATAATTTACGGTCTAATTGTAACTCCATGTTACCAGTACCTTTAAATTCTTCGAAAATTACCTCATCCATTTTAGAACCTGTATCAGTTAATGCAGTTGCTAAAATGGTTAACGAACCACCGTTTTCGATGTTACGGGCCGCACCAAAGAAACGTTTTGGCTTGTGTAATGCATTTGCATCAACACCACCCGATAAAATTTTACCAGATGCAGGTGCAGTTGTATTGTAAGCTCTTGCTAAACGTGTAATCGAATCTAAAAGGATTACTACATCGTGTCCGCTTTCTACCAAACGCTTAGATTTTTCTAAAACAATATTGGCAATTTTTACGTGGCGTTCAGCTGGTTCATCAAAAGTAGAAGCAATAACTTCGGCTCTTACACTACGAGCCATATCTGTAACCTCTTCAGGACGCTCATCAATTAAAAGAATAATTAAATAAACTTCCGGATGGTTCTTAGCGATTGCATTCGCAACCTCTTTAAGTAAATTGGTTTTACCTGTTTTTGGTTGTGCTACAATTAAACCACGTTGTCCTTTACCAATTGGCGTAAATAAATCCATAATACGGGTAGAGTAGTTACTGTTATCCGTAAATAAATTTAATTTTTCTGTTGGGAAAAGTGGCGTTAAGTAATCGAAAGGAACGCGATCACGAACTTCGGCTGGAATTCTGCCATTAATTGTTTCAACACGAACCAAAGGGAAATATTTTTCGCCCTCTTTCGGCGGACGGATGCTACCTTTAACAGTATCGCCAGTTTTTAAGCCGAAAAGTTTAATTTGAGATTGCGATACGTAAATATCATCGGGAGAAGTAAGGTAGTTGTAATCTGCTGAGCGTAAGAAACCGTAACCATCTGGCATAATTTCTAAAACCCCTTCATTCGTGATTACATTATCAAAATCTAAGTTCGAATAACTGTTTTCATTTTTGTGGTGATTTCCTCCTCCAGGTTGTTTTTGCTGGCGGTTATCTTCACGCTGAGGTTTTTCTTGCTTTTCTCTTGGTTCTTGTTTCTGTTTCGGAGCTACAGGAAGCACTTCTGCACTTTCTTCAATCAGCGCCGAAATTGGTTTAACACTTTCTTCGGCTTCAACAACTCTTTCAGGCTGTCTTTCTGGCTGTTGGTGTTGTGGCTCGTCAAATAAAGTTACCGATTCTCTTTTTCTTTCGATAGGAGCAGCGGGTTCGTCTTTACTTAGTCTTACTCTTTTTTTAGCAGGTTTCTCTGCTACAGGAGCGGCAGCATCAGCAACAACTTTAGGCGCTTTTTCTGCTTTAACTGCTTTGGTTTTTGGAGCTGGGGTTGCAACTGCAACTGGCTCACTTTCGCTATATGGATCTGCACCCGATTTAGCGGCGGTTATAATTTCTTGTTGATGTAAAAGCACTTCAACAAGGTCAATTTTTCTTAGGGAGTCGGCAGCTTCAATGCCATAGGTTTTAGCAAGCTCACGTAATTCTGATGTGAGCTTATCATTTAATTCTGTTTTGCTAAACATTCTAAATATATATGTTTCAAGAAATTTTAATTTTGTTTATAACGGATGTTTTCAGTTATAAATCTGCTTGGACTAAAATATTGTGTTAATTTAAAAACCAAGCGGTTTAATTGTGTATAAATTCTTTAGGTTATAATACCAAAAATGAGTTGGTTATAGAAATGCTCAAAATGGTTTCATAATGTGTTTACAAGCTGAATAAAAAAAGCATATTAGGCTTTAAAAAAGGTAGCAAAAAACAAGTCTTGATAAATTTTTTCTGGATATTCAGATAAACGGTTGAGAAATTATGTTGCAATTGTATGTATTTGAAACGTAATCCGCAAGAAAAAGTTTAAAATGTTTATAAAAATATTTAAAGTGTCTATGTTTTTTTAGTCTAAAAATTTAAAAAACCTCATATTTGCAGCAAATAAGCCCATATATGACTAAGCAACAACTTTTTGAGCAGATACAAAAAAAACGTTCATTTTTATGTGTCGGATTGGATTCTTCATTAGATAAGATTCCACAGCACCTGCTGAAGTACGAAAATCCGATTCTGGAATTTAACAAACAGATTATCGATGCAACAAAAGATTTGTGTGTAGCTTATAAACCAAATACAGCTTTTTATGAGTGTTATGGTAAAAAAGGTTGGGAAACTTTAATCGAAACCTGGAAATATATACCTAATAATATTTTTAGCATTGCTGATGCAAAACGCGGCGATATTGGAAATACATCTGCCATGTATGCTGAAACATTTTTTAATGAAAAATCATCAGAAATGAGTTTTGATTCGGTTACGGTCGCTCCTTATATGGGAAGCGATTCGGTAACACCGTTTTTAACTTTTAAAGATAAATGGGTAATCCTGCTGGCCTTAACCTCTAATTCTGGTCATGCCGATTTTCAATTGCAGCAAATTGGGGATGACAAACTTTTTGAACAGGTATTAAAAACTTCTCAGCAATGGGCTACAGATGAACAAATGATGTATGTAGTAGGGGCAACCCGCGGTTCTGCTTTTGCCGATGTACGTAAACTTGCTCCAGATCATTTTCTTCTGGTTCCTGGTGTTGGTGCACAAGGAGGCGATTTAAGTGAGGTTTGTAAATATGGCTTGAATTCTCAATGCGGATTGTTAATTAATTCTTCCCGTGGAATTATTTATGCCAGTCAAGGCGAAGATTTTGCTGAAAAGGCGAGGGAAGAGGCGTTGAAATTGCAGCAGGAAATGGAGCAGATATTAATTACGGCTGAATTGGTTTAACTCTATATAATTAACTACAGATCGACAGGATCAGCACAGGTTAATTCTACCTATTTATTGCCACTGAAACACGGAATACACGGAAATTTGAATATTCTTTCCGTGTTAATCAGTGCTTCCGTGGCAAAACTCTTCTTTCTTACTAAACCTCAGCGTTTTTGTGGTTAAACATTTACCTACTATGAATCCCAAAATAGATTTAAAACTAATATTTGCCTTATGTGGGGTTGCCCTAATTTGGGGAACCACTTACCTGGGGATTCGTGTAGCTGTAGATAGCATTCCTGCCTGGTATGTAACTGCAATTCGTCAAACGATTGCTTCATTAATTATTCTAATCCTTTTAATTAAACAAAAAGAACTAAAATGGATTGGTTGGTCAAGCTTTAAACGCCAGATTTTACTTTCTATATTAATGGTTGTAATTGCTAACGGAATGACAACCGTTGCCGAAAAAACGATTCCGAGTGGGTTAACATCTTTAATAAACGCAACTTCGCCATTGCTGGTGTTTTTAGGCTGTGTTTTTTTAGGGATTCAAAAACCAAGTTTAAAAGGTTTTATCGGTGTTTTCTTAGGGTTTTTGGGGATTGTTTTTATTTTTAGAAATGGTATTAACGATTTATTAGAACCTGGCTATCGTAACGGCATTCTTTCGCTTGTAATTGCTGTTTCTGGGTGGACTATTGGAACCATTTACTCCAAAAAGCATAGTGGAAAGCCGCAGTATATTTTCTTGAACCTGTTTTATCAATTTGTTTTTTCTGCAATAATTCAATTCGGTTTGGCCTTTGTTTTTTCTGGCAAAGCCGATGTAAGCAGCTGGAAAACTGAAAGTATTTTTGCTACAACCTACCTGGCCGTTTTTGGTTCGGTATTGGGCTATTTTTGTTATCACTATGCACTAAAGAAAGTAACGGCTTCAGAAGTTTCTATTTTAACGTATTTCAATACCATTATCGCAATATTTTTAGGCTGGTTAATTTTAAACGAACATGTGGATACAGATTTAATTGTTGCAACAGTTTTAATTATTGCAGGAGTTTTTATTACGAATTATAAGAAAAAAGCGCAAGTCGTTTAATCAATATGCCCCATACGGATCTGAAAAACGAAACGGAAAGCTAGGAACAGGATTTGTTCCAGAATCTTTTCTTTAAGGCGGCGAGAAAGGATGTACAGCCTTTAGGAATATTTTTTATCTTCAATAATGAATTTTCCAGAAGACTTTCTTCACTATGTGTGGCAATTTAAATCTTTCGATTTTGGCGATTTGAAAACCGCTACAGCTGAAACTTTGAAAGTCATTCATCAAGGCTTTTTAAATAAAAATTCTGGTCCTGATTTTAGTAATGCCAAGATTCAGATTGGAGATACCATCTGGGCAGGTAACGTTGAGATCCATTTAAGATCTTCTGATTGGCTAAGACACAACCACCAGTTTGATACTGCGTATGAAAATGTAATTCTTCATGTGGTTTATGAAAATGATGCGGAAATTAAAAGGAGAGATGGCTCTGTTTTACCCGTTTTAGAACTGAAGAACCGAGTTTCAGCGGAGCTGATTATCAAGTATGAAAACCTATTTTTAACACTTACAGATTTTCCTTGTGTTGCTCAAATCAAATCGGTAGATCAATTAATTATAAATTCATTTTTAGCGAGAACAGTAATTGAACGTTTCGAGCAGAAGACCAATTTGGTAATCGAAACTTTAAACCAACTGAATGGTAACTGGGATGAAACTTTTTATCGTTACCTGGCTATGAATTTTGGCTTTAAAATTAATGCCTTGCCTTTCGAGCTTTTTGCCAAGTGCATTCCGCAACAAATTTATGGCAAGCATAAAAATAACCGTTTGCAAATTGAGGCTTTAGTGTTTGGTTCTGCAGGGTTTTTAAATGATAAGTTTACAGAAGCTTATCCTGAAAAGCTGAAAAAGGAATTCGAGTTTCTGCAGCAGAAATATAAAATCAAGCCCATTGAAGTATCCATCTGGAAATTTATGCGGATACGCCCACAAAACTTTCCTACAATACGATTGGCGCAGTTTGCAGCATTGATTGTACAGTCGAATCATTTGTTTTCAAAAATTATGGAGATAAAGGATGTTAAAGAATTGCGTAAACTGTTTGAAAATCTTCCAGTAAATAATTACTGGGAAACGCATTATCATTTTAAAAAAGAAGCGGTTAAATTAAGTACCCAAATTGGCAAAACATCAATTAATAATATTCTGCTTAATACGGTAGCTTTATTTTTGTTTGCTTATGGCACGCATACAGGTATGCAATTTTACATCAGCAGCGCAATAAAACTATTAGAAAGTTTACCAGCTGAACAAAATACAATAACCGATAAATTTACTTTAGCGGGTGTGAAACTCGATCATGCATTTGCATCGCAAGGCGTTTTACAATTAAAAAAGCAATATTGCGATGAGAAAAAATGCTTGTCCTGCGGCATTGGAATTAAGATTTTAAAACAATCCTAAAACTTTAATGATTAGAACGTTCTTATTCATCGCTTTTGTTTAAATAATTGAGAATGGAAAAAGATAATAATTAGCATTCAATTTATTGTAAGAGAAGCAAATACTAACCTCTATTTTGGGCAAATTAAGTGGTGAAATAAATATAAAAATGAGCTGATTGGGAAAAATTAAAATCTTAAAACTATTAAATGGAAATGGTGTTTGTTTTGATTAGGTTTGCCGCAGATTTTTAAATCATTACTCTATTTATTTTTAATAATATATGTTTTTAACGCCTGAAAGAATAATAATTGTAAGAGGTAGTGTAATTGTTATAGGAACGGTGAAAGATTCGGGTTCGGTTTTCAGAATTACCGTTGACGGCGTATTTCGAGGATATATTCAAATTTTAGACGGTGAATACCAGATGATGGCGGGTTGTGTAATGAGTATTTATAAGTTTAATACCATTGTTGAGGCGATGAAAATGGGAATTAACCAATGGAACAAATTATAGTCGATGTTTTTGCAAACTTTTTTAGGCGCAGGATGTTTTCAATATAAGTTTAAAATTAATTAATTGGTGCAGGTGTAATTTTACACTTGCATTTTTTTGTTTAGAGATTTGATTTTTTGGGAAACCTCAAATTAATTCTAAAGTGAAAGAATTGCAATTGTTTAACTTATATCGTTAAAGCATATTAAAGAGGGTATAAAGATTAGTTTTTGAATCCACATTCATCTGGATAATTGCTCGGTAAGGTTTAATGAATAGAAATAGTGGGGTTGTACCTACTTTATAAATAAAGTGTTATATTAGTATTGCTTTATTTTATCATCTAAACGGTGATATTTTAATTAAAAAATTAAGGTTTAGATTGCAAAAAGTTTATTAAAACACATTTAAACTGCTTTTATAACGAGCTGTTGACGATGTGGTTTGGTGTTAAGATTTTAAAACAAACTTAAAATGTTCCAAAGGATTATCACTTATTTCGAGCAACAGAGTTTTGGGGTTTCTACCTATTTAGCGAATAAGTTAAATATGAGTACAGCCAAAGTTAGGCTGTTTTTCATTTATTCATCCTTTCTGGCAGTCGGTTTTCCTATCCTTTTTTATCTTTTGGCTGCCGTGGTTCTTGATATTAGAACTTATATGAAAAGAATGCGGTTAAGAATTTGGGAGTAACTCAAGCGTTGTAAGTTATACGTTCTATGTAAATAAAACTTACCACTTAAAGCCTATAACTATTCCTCCCTCAAAATTTCTGCAATTTCATGGAAACCTTTTTCTGCAGCTAAATCAGCAGGTAATTTTCCACCTTCCATTCTTAACGAAACTTCTGCGCCATGCTCTAAAAGCAGAATAATCAATTCGATATTTCCTAACTGTGCTGCGGTATGTAATGGAGCTAAACCTGCTTTTTGGCAAACATTTGGATAAGCGCCAGCATCCAAAAGCATTTTTGTTATGTTTATGTTGTTAGCAGCAACTGCTGAATGAATCGGAAAAACGTTAAAGCCATTTTTAGAAGCCAAATTTACATCGGCACCTTTTAACACTAAAAAGCGAGCTAACTCTTCGTGACCAAAATAACAGGCTAATCCTAAAGGTGTAAAACCATCTTCCGAGAATTGGTTAATGCTATCAGGTTTCTGGAAAATTAATAGCGTAGCGGCATCAAATTTGCCAACTGCGCAAGCCTCGAATAAAGTTAAATCATCTACAAATTCTGCTATTAAATTTGCTATTTCCTGCTTTTTATAATAACAAGCCAATAGCAAAGGCGAAATCTTGTGCGTAGTAAGTGAATTAGCCAGTTGAGGATGCTGAACCAAAATCTCTTTTACTGCATTTAAATTACCTGCTTCAATTTGTTCTTCGAGCTGTGCTATGTCCATAAAATGAAACTTGTTATATAAAACTAACTAAAATATAGAGTTATTTAATTTCTAAATATATAGAGTGTTTCGTAAAAAGCAAAATTGTGGCTCGGTTTTCCTTTGGTTGCAACTAATAGCGATGAATATAAGTAAGTAAGCCGTTATTCTGAGCCTTCCGAATCGCTTTTTTTGAAATAACACCACTCTTAGAAAGATCCAGGATGAAAATATTTTCTTAATTAGTTATACTGAACTGAAATCTTTATTGAGTTTGATCCTATGCGTATAAACCAGCGAACGAGAAACTTGTTAGATATTACGTAAGGCAGTTAAATAAAAAATCCTGTTCCACCTCTCCAGGCAAAACAGGATAAAACCTAAAACAAAATCCGTTTCATTTAATAAAACGTAACAACTTGTGTGTTGTTAAAATAATAGACGATTATTTAAGTTTAAGGTTTAATGCCTCTTGAATATTTTTATTTAATTTGAGGCAGAATATAAAACTCGTAACAGATATTTTATATTTGTTCATTATTAAATTCAAGGATAGAAAATGTCGGTAAGGGGTAACCAGTTTAAAACCAATACATTCAGAGAGAAGGGTGGAGAAAACACATCGGGCAGAGGGGCAACCAGCCGCCAACCGAAAGAGAAAAGGGAATATTTACCAAATTTCGATTTGGCAGATGGGCGTGCAGTTAAGATTTTAGGGTTGTTTTTTGTTATACTTTCTTTATACTTTTTAATTGCTTTTACATCATATTTATTTACCTGGCAAGATGACCAGAGTTATGTAATTGATGCAAACGGCGGTTGGAGTAATTTATTTAAAACTGCAGAAGAGCTTAAAGATGCTGGTATAAATGCGCCAGTTGTGCAAAACTGGCTTGGTAAATTTGGCGCTTTATTATCGCATCAGTTTATTTACGAATGGTTTGGTGTGGCCTCATTCTTATTCGTGTTGGCTTTCTTTATTATTGGCTATCGTTTGTTATTCAAGGTTAGAATTCTTTCTATTTCAAAAACACTTGGATACAGCTTTTTCTTTCTACTTTTTCTTTCGCTAACCTTTGGGTTTGCACACAGCTTCTGGTCAGAATCGCCACATTATGTTGAAGGCGAATTTGGTTACTGGAGTAATAAATTGCTGGCCGCTCAAATTGGTGCTGCGGGTGTAGCGGGCCTAATTGCCTTTGCTGGCTTAACCATTTTAATTATTGCTTATAATATAGATTTTAAATTCCCCGAGCGTACACCGAAAGAGGTTTACCTGGATAATGAAGTGCCCGATTTTGTAAATGAAGTTAGGGAAAGAAATGCGGGCAGAAATAATAATTACGAGGAACCTTCAGAACCAATTGAATTTCCCGTTCGCGATAAACCACCTGTAAGCGAGCGTAAACATCAAAATGTAGTATTACAGCCAAGTCGTTTCGAACAAAAAGAAGAGGAAGAAGTTGTTGCACCTGTAGTTTTATCGCCTACTGCTGTAAACTTACCCTTAGCAGCAACAGCGGCTGCAGCTATGCCTTTGGTTGTTGAACCTACCATTGAAGAAGAAAAGGAGCCAGCTTTTACCATTGAGAAAACCGAAGAGGAAATTAAATCGGATGATTTGGTAGAACAATTTGGTAATTATGATGAGAAATTGGATTTATCGGGTTATAAATACCCAACTATTGATTTACTGGAAAATTATGGTACCAACAAAATTTCTGTTAATGCAGAAGAGTTGGAGGCCAATAAAAATAAAATTGTAGAAACGCTTAATCACTACAATATCGAAATCGATAAGATTAAGGCTACGATTGGGCCAACGGTTACCCTTTACGAAATTATTCCAGCTCCAGGCGTTCGGATTTCGAAAATTAAAAACCTGGAAGATGATATTGCGCTTTCATTGGCTGCCTTAGGCATTCGTATTATTGCACCAATGCCTGGTAAGGGAACAATTGGTATCGAGGTTCCAAATCAGCATCCTGAAATGGTACCTATGCGAAGTATCTTGAATACCGAGAAATGGGTTCAAAATACCATGGATTTACCTATTGCCCTGGGGAAAACGATTAGCAATGAGGTTTACATTGCCGATTTAGCTAAAATGCCTCACTTACTGGTAGCGGGTGCTACTGGTCAGGGTAAATCGGTAGGTATTAACGCAATTCTTGTTTCTCTATTATTTAAGAAACATCCTGCGCAATTAAAATTTGTATTGGTCGATCCTAAAAAGGTAGAGTTAACTTTATTTAATAGAATTGAACGCCACTTTTTAGCGAAGTTACCAGGAGAGGCCGATGCAATTATCACAGATACCAAAAAGGTTGTAAACACCTTAAATTCTTTGTGTATTGAGATGGATCAGCGTTACGATTTGTTAAAAGATGCGCAGGTTAGAAACTTAAAAGAATACAACGATAAGTTTATCAAACGTAAGCTTAATCCGAATAACGGACACCGATTCTTACCGTTCATTGTGTTGGTTGTTGATGAGTTTGCCGATTTAATGATGACTGCTGGTAAAGAGGTTGAGGCACCGATTGCACGTTTGGCTCAGTTGGCTCGTGCGATTGGAATTCACCTTGTTTTAGCTACACAGCGTCCATCGGTAAACATTATTACGGGTACCATTAAAGCCAACTTCCCTGCGAGGTTAGCGTTTAGGGTTTTATCGAAAATTGACTCCAGAACCATTCTAGATAGTGGTGGCGCCGACCAGCTGATTGGACGCGGAGATATGCTTTTATCTACAGGGAGCGACTTAATCAGGCTACAGTGTGCTTTCGTTGATACACCTGAAGTCGATCGTATTTCTGAATATATTGGCAACCAGCGAGGATATTCTGATGCTTATCAATTGCCAGAATATGTTGATGAAGCTGGTGAGGGGAGTAAGGCAGATTTTGATCCAAACGAACGTGATAAATTCTTCGAAGATGCTGCCAGACTGATTGTTATGCATCAGCAAGGTTCTACATCACTTATCCAGCGTAAATTGAAATTGGGCTATAACCGTGCAGGTAGGATTATCGATCAACTGGAGGCAGCAGGAATTGTTGGTCCGTTTGAAGGTAGCAAGGCCCGCGAAGTTTTATATCCTGATGAATATTCTTTGGAACAGTTCTTGAATAGTTTAAATGACAAAGGTTAATTAAACTAATAAGAGAAAATTTACTCTAACGTTTTAATAGATATTTAAAAAACACAAGATGAAGAAATTAATTTCAGCATTAATGGTTGTAGTTGCTTTTACAACAACAACCTATGCTCAAACTGATGCGAAAGCTAAAGCAATTTTAGCAGAGGTAAGTAAAAAATATAAGTCGTACAATGTGGTTAAAACCGATTTCAGCTTTACTTTAGATAACCCAAAAGCTAAGGTTAAGGAAACGCAACAAGGTACCTTATATGTTAAAGCCAATTCTAATAAGTATAAAGTTGCGATGACAAATCAAGAATTGTTTAGCGATGGTAAAAGCCAGTGGACTTATCTAAAAAAAGATAAAGAAGTTCAGGTTAGTAATGTAGATAACAGCGGTGATGCGATTAATCCTGCCAAAATCTTTACCGTTTACGAAAAAGGCTTTAAATACGTTTACACTGGTGAAGAAAAAGCTGGTGGCAAAACTTATCAAATGATCGATTTAACACCTGTTGATGCTAAAAAAGCAATCTTTAAAGTTCGCTTAAGTATTGATAAAGCAGCTAAGCAAATTGCCAATGTTGTTTTATTTGATAAAAATGGTAATAAATACACCTATAACGTTAAAACATTTTCACCTAATGTAAATGTTCCAGAAACTACTTTTGCCTTCGATGCGAAGAAATATCCTGGCGTTGAAGTTGTAGATTTAAGATAATTTTCTTTTTCCGCTTTGCGGGATGAGATTAAAAATGGTTCAGTTGGAAACAGCTGAACCATTTTTTTATTAAATCTATTCTATAATCTAATGTGTGAAATGAGATTTGTTTACCAGATCAAGTTGAAGGGTTCATGTAGGGGCCTTCAAGGGTTCTTGTTCGTAAACAGGCGTTATTTTGCGAATAAGGTAGCTACAAGGTCCGAACTTGAATACAACAAGCTATGGCCTGAAACGTGGGGTAAAGGCGGCGTAATGGTGGGGTAGAGCTGGACTAAGCTAAGTGAACGATGGTGCTTCAGGAGAAATTGACTATCTTTAGTTATCATCCCTTTTTCTTATGCTAAGATACAAAACAAATGGCTATACAAAAAGGATTTTTACACATTAGGGGGCGCCTGGGCGACCTTATTTTTTACAAAAGGTTGAATAAGGACGTTGTTAGAAACAAAGCTTCCGAAAAACCACAGACAGAGAACAGTAAAAGAAGTGCCCGTGATTTCGGTACGGCAAGCAAATACGGGGCTTACATCAGGCAAGTATTCCATCCGCTGGTTATATTTTATGGCGAAGCATCGTTGATGAATCGGTTGAACAGTCGATTAATTGCGGTTTTAAAAACAATTCCACAAGAAAAGGCAGGCGCTAAAAAACTGATTGACGGAAATATTTCTCTGTTAACTGGCTTTGAATTCAATCAGGCAACGCCATTCAGCAAACTTTGGCTCAAGCCTACAGAATTTAACATTGTTGATCGTCAAACCATTCGAATTAGCTTACCCGAAGAAAACCTTAGAAATTTAGTAAAGCCTTATGCAAAGGCCACACACATTATTTTGCAAGCCATTATTTTTAATTTTGAACTTGATGGAGATGAATATGAGGAGGTAAGGGTGAAAGATCTGAGCATTCCCCTCAATCTGGAACATTTCTCTGGTAAAGCGCTTAATGTACCACTAAATTTGAACGGAGACAGGGCGGTTTTAATTGCACTTGGCGTACACTATAGCGACGACAGTGCTTTTGGAGGTGTAAAACAAATTGCCTGTAAAATTGCGCATGCAATCCAAATACGTGATGGGCAGATTGTAAATTTTGTTGAAGTTCCTAAGGAAAAAATAATACCTGAACCAGCACCTGAATTGTTGGACTGGGATGATCTTTAGCCTAATCCAGGAAAGCTTAATAAAAATTTAACATTCATCTGTAATCAATTTTTTTACCTTCGATTTATGAATGCTGCTTAGATTTCTCTAAGTTTGTTCTAATGTCGTTGCCACTAACAAATCATACCTTAGAAAAATTAGAGCTCCTGCTTTTTGCCATGGGCTATAAGGTTCGTTACGAAAAGGGAAACTTTAAAACGGGCTCTTGCTTATTAGAGCATAATAAGGTTGTTGTGGTTAATAAATTCTCCAATCTCGAAGGAAAAATTGCTGCGCTGGTTATGCTGGTTAAGGAAACCAATCCTGATGAAAACCTTTTAGATGATAAGCAAAGACAATTCTTTCACTCGCTACAACAAACTGAATTATTTTAATGGTTATAAAAAACTCAAATTACACGAATAGAAAGGAAGGTTTATTACGATGAAAGTTACTTTTTTAGGTACTGGTACCTCTCAAGGCGTTCCTGTAATTGCTTGTAATTGTGAAGTTTGTACCTCTACAGATCAGCGGAATAATCGTTTAAGAACTTCCATTTTAATCGAGTTGGGTGATAAAACAATTGTTGTAGATAGCGGACCTGATTTTCGTTACCAGCTTTTGCGTGCAAAAGTAAAAGATTTGGATGCTGTTTTATTTACCCATGAGCATAAAGACCACATTGCAGGACTGGATGATATTCGGCCGTTTAATTATTTGCTGCACAAGGTAATTGATGTTTATGCTACTGAACGTGTTCAAACTGCCTTAAAAAGAGAGTTTTACTACATTTTTGCGGAAACGAAATACCATGGTCTGCCACAAATTAATCTTCATACCGTTACCAATGGTGAAGATTTTAAAATAGGGGAGCACAATATTATTCCTTTCGAAGTAATGCACCATCTATTGCCGATTACGGGTTACCGTGTTGGTGATTTTACTTACATTACCGATGCAAAAACTGTTTCTGAAGCTTCATTTGAAAAAATTAAAGGAACCAAAGTGCTGGTGATTAATGCCTTACAAAAAGAATCTCATATTTCGCACTTTACGTTAAATGAAGCCATCGCTTTTGCCGAAAAGGTTGGAGCTGAAACGACTTATTTAACGCATATCAGCCACAATTTAGGCTTGCATGAAAATGTAGAAAACAGCTTGCCTGCGAATATCAGACTGGCTTATGATGGTTTAAAAATTGAATTGTAATTAACGGTTTCTGAAATCTAAAATTAAATTATATTTGCAACACAAACTCAGGTGGCGAAATTGGTAGACGCACCAGCTTGAGGGGCTGGCGCCTGTATGGGTGTGGGAGTTCGAATCTCCTCTTGAGTACAAGAAAACTTCGGTAATATTAACGATTACTGAAGTTTTTCAAATTTTATTGTTACTGGTTTAACAGAACTCTACTTATTTTTCATTTGAACATAATGGAACGACAGTTATGCAGTAAAGATAACGATTGCATACGAATGTATAATATTCCTCGTCAAAGGGTGTTTGTATTGAAGAATTATTTCTACTCAACTTTTTTTACAACAAAAAAAGCGTTCCTATGGAAGACCACTTCAAGTTTTAATTTATCAGATTTAACCAGTCTTAAGCTCGCTCCGCAAAATACGACTTTATCTCATCCCATTGATTCCAATAAGGGCTTATAATATAAAACGTTTGCCCTTCTTTGTAATGTTCCAATCTGAAAGTCGGTTCGTCAAAAATTTCTTTCATTTTTGCATTTCCGCGATAACCTTCATATATCTTAAAATCATCGCTCAAAATCTTCGTTGTCTTTCCGCCAAAAGTTGTAATAAAAGAGCTACCTTCTAGTATATGAATTTTTTTCACAATGGATTTCGTAACAAAGTATCTCTGAAGAGTCACTCGAATCATCCCGAAAATACCAATTAGCATCCCAACAATTCCAGCAAAAACTGCTGGTAGCGTCACGTCTTTATAAAAATCACTTTTCAGGGCAATAAAACCTAATGGTAATATGATGGTTATCAAGCTTGATATAACGACTTCTTTCTTAGATCTTGCTAACTTATCATCCAATTGCTGTTCACCTTCAGCGCTAATTTCGTAACTAGTATCTTTCATATAAGCAAAACTAAGGATTCTGATGCTCAATAAAGTGATTTTGGAGAATTTGAGTGGATAAACCAATCTTTAACAATTTTAACATTCTGGCAATCCAAGGAGAGCTTCTATGGATGCTAAGAATCCTAATAGATGACCTTGTTTTTCGATAATGTCATTTGAGGACGTTTATCAAAAAATGGTTGTATTATGAGATTCTGAAATAGTTTTGATGCTTTGTCGAATACAATACTGGTATTGGAGGAATAAAAAACGCAAGGTTTACAGGTAGTTTTCATTATTATTTCCCCTTATCTGGTAAATATTGTTTAGTGATAGATGGTACTCAAACGGACAAAAGATATTTGTTGCGCCGAAAAAAAAATATTCAACCTGACACGATAGATAAAAAGACCATCGAGCATATTAATAATTATTCTACGCAGGTTGTAAATGATTATGTGTTTGGACATAACAAAGAATTTCTTAAGGGTATTATTGATCTTGGCTTAAAAGCAATTCGGAATACAAAAAATCAAATTCAACAGTAATTACTATTTTTCTATGGTCTCAAAAAACGAACTTTTAATAAAAATTCAAATTAGCTATCCCCTTGTATATAATATGATGTCTTATCTTTATTAATAGTTTTATGGAATTTATTGGTACAGAACATCTATAATAGTATGAATATTAAAATAAACACTCTTTTTTTAATAATGGTAGCACTCATTAATTATGGCTTTGCGGCAATTAGTGTACAAGATGAATATAATCCTATTACATCTGATGACTCAGATTTTAAATCAATTAAAAATATTGATGATTATCTGTATTGGGAATGCATCTATAATCCCAGCATATTCAGCTCCTCCAGATCTGAACAACAAATAATAGCTCAACTTGGAGATATTAAGTACTCTAAGTATGTAAAAAAAACATTTAGTTTTGTAGGTTTTTTTTCGGCGTGTGGTCCAGGATTTTGTTCTTACTATATTGTAGCCGTCAAAAAAGATAAATCAATTAAAGTTATAAACACACCGAATGACTTTCGAAAATTTATTGGAAAAATTGATAATGTAGAGGAGGCAAAATTAATTGTTAGGAATGCCGGGTACATTTTTTCTATTGCCCCTAAATATATGGCCTCATATAAACAGTCAGCAGATAAATATATTTTTAAATTACATGACTTTGGTCTTCAATCATGTTTGCCCCCAGTGCAAACGGAACCAAAATCAATCACTATTGCGGTTGACGAAATGGCATCTATCTCAAGGCTTTAACGTTTTCAGAGGAAAGCAATCTATCGTAAGCTTACACCTTAGTTTGATGTTCGTATTACATTTTTGTATCATAAAACGAAGGTTTTTTGGTATGGTGCTGAAACTAAGTGTTACAAAATATTGTCTTGACATTCCAAATATTTGTGTTCTAAATTTTCAACTAAACGGGGCTGTGGTTATGGGTTTTAAAATATTCTAATTCAATCTTTTGCTCTTTTAAGTCATCAACAATTTGAACCTATTATATTCGCTAATCGATCCAATTTTTCATCAGGAATTTAATTAAAGGAATTACCTAAACCGATTTGTTACTAAAAATTCCAGGTTTTACTGAATTCTGGAGATATTATGGGTTTAAAAACCTTAATGACTGATCGAAATATTCTTCCTATTTTAAACAATTCAAAAGCAATTTAAACGACTTACCTAAATGATTCCTGGTCGACGAAATCCTTCCAGTTTTCGAAGCCGATAAATTGACTCAGGCTGTTTAAAACAAATGGGGTTGGTAAAGCATTCTTGTTCCGGGAAAAACCATAAATGCGTTTTAAATTTGATTCTGAAATATAGTTTTTGGTTTTTAGGAATACAAGCTCGGAAATTAACCGACAATCTGTTTCGGTTATACTGATGATACCTGATTTGATTAATACCCTTTCTTTTAATTGTGTTTCCAGATTGTCATTTATCATAAAGCACTTTGTTCGTAATTGAGATAATTTGCAAATTTGAAGCGGCACATTGTAATTTAGTTTTGCTGGATATTCGTTCTTTCTTCAAGAAATCCTCACTAATCGAACGGTAGGCTAAAGTTATTTGGATGAAATAAGACGATAGTTAACTCGGCTTGCATAAAGCTAGCATAATTTCGATACATTGCGTATTAATCGCAGGTTTTTTTTGATAATCGGCTACCCCTTATCTGGATGGGGCGTAGGTAAAAATACAAATGGCTCAAACGGCTTTTAAAAACAGATTTTAAATAGGATAAAAATCTAACTTTCTGTGTTGATGGGTTTATCCTGTGAATGTGAGGCAACACTAATTTTAAACTGATAAGATGGAAAAAGGAAGGTATTTATATGGGAGAAATTAAAGGTATTCAGGAAGTTCAATCCTCAATGAGCAAAGTAAAACAGGCAATTGTTGATCATGTATATGTGTTGATCGAGAGAACTTTTAAATTCAACGATTTTATAATTAACGTTGTTCCTTCGACTGAGGTAGATGGAGTTGAAAAAACATACACTTCGATATTGTTGAGTCAAGATGGAATAAATTTTGGAGAGGTTCGGATTAATAGTTCTGAATATTTAAGTATGCGTGTTGAAGATCGGGAGAAACTTGGGCATATTACACAAATGTTGTCTGGACAGCTCCTCTCGCTTAGTTTATTTGATAAACCTTTTCTTGAATTTGCTGAAGCAAGAACCGAAAATTCATTGTTCAAATCCGAATTAAACTTAGCGCATTCAGATCTAAATACAGCTCATGAAGAACTTAGTGATGCTTATAACCTCGGAGTATTGTTAAACCGAAATCTCTCCCGGATGCGTGATGATATTAATCTGTTTTTGGAACAGGCACCTATAGCATTTGGTGTGTTAAAATATCGCCATTTGAAAATTGAGGTAGCGAATAGTTTGATACTTCAGTTATGGGGTAAAAACAAATCTGTAATTGGAAAGCCACTCGCTGAAGCTTTGCCTGAACTTGCAGGACAACCATATCTTGACATCCTGGATGAAGTTTATACTACGGGTAAACGTTATGTAGGCAGGGAATCGCCTGTTTCACTATTTATAAATGGCGCAGAAGAAGTGGTCTATTTTAATTTTATATATGAGCCGATAAAGAATAAATCTGAGGTTACGAATTCGATTATGATTATTGCGACTGATGTTACCTCGATCGTAAGAGAAAAATTAATAGAGAAAAATTAACGTTCAACAGCGATTAATTTCTTTCTATGTTTTCAAAGATAGATGAATCGAATCCGAAAGTTTAGACACCCAATATGGAGTCCTTCAAGGGGCCATTCTTGCAGGCATCCTCAAAATGATGATAATCCGTAAAAACCTTTGAGGCAAGCTTAATTGCAATCCCGGGCAAAATCAGCTTCCATTTTTCCTGTCGGCCAAAAGCCATTAATTCATCCTTAGTTGCAGATCCATCCATACCTGTACTGCGCAACTGTGCCGAGGCGGTTAGTATGGCCATGTCATCAATTACCTGATACATATTGCGGTAATCATTTTTTAAAATCTTAAAATCGATCGTGTCCTTAACTGGCTGAAGCTCCTGCATGACATAATCTTCATTTTTAAAGCGGCTGGTTGAGAGCAGTGAAGCTGATACATGCTGCATTCGTTTCTGTATGGTGATAATCCTGTTGGCATTGTCTTCGAATGCAGGCTGCACTTTTTTGAAATAGGGCATGAGAGAAGAATCAAAAGCCTGCTTCATGTCAATAAGCAGGTAACTGTCTTTTGTATTGATGCTTTTTAAAAGGAACAAGTATCTCTTTTGCCCAAGGCTCCCAGTTCCTGCTAATCGGTAAACGACATCTTTAACTCTATAATTGTAAGGACTTTCATCATTTTCCTCGAGCCATGTGATAATGTGCTGCTTAAGTTCCTTTTTTAAATCTTTATTAACTTCAAAATGCCGCTCATCTTGCAAATCCAATACAAGCTTACCTTTTTTCTCATAGGTTCTTTTTTTGAGTAAATCATCATCAGAACTCTGTTCAGCCCTTTTTAAAAAATCACAAACAATTCCCTTGGATGTTCTGGGGTCCAAATCGACTGCTTTTCCACTGCACAAAGTTGTTGAGTAACTTTTGATAAATAGCAAGACCATATTCATCGCCTGCTCAGATTCTATCTCGAAACTTTGAAAAGCAATAAATATACTTGTGATTAGGCGAATAACCTCCCAAAGAACTGGTGCTTTAATCGCCTCGTCGAAATCATTTAAGTCGAAATAAACCATTTTATTATTGCCCCGATAGCTACCGAAATTTTCCAGGTGCAAGTCTCCACAAATCCAGCCGACAGGGGATGCAGGCATAGCCTTTTCCTGGGATAGGTGTTTGTAAAACAAATGGCAAGTACCACGGTAAAAACGAAACCCATTTTCAAGCATCGCCTGATATTTGAGTTTCAATACTTCAGGGAAACGATTCTTATTGAATGCAATTATTTCTTCGACGTTGGACATTGAGCTTATCTTTCAAAATTTAGATTCATATAAATTAATTTATCTTGTTGTCCTGTTGTTTCTTTTCGGCAAGTTCTTTTGCTGAATCAATGGAATGCGATTTATGGATATCATCATCCTTCTCGGCAACATCGGAGAGTTTTTCATAATATTTATGCAGGACATCAAGTTCGGATTCATTTAAATCCTCAATGTCGACCATTCGATTACTCGCATGCCTGCTTGCGGCAATTAATTCATTAAGCTTTAATTGTATCGCTTTCGAATCCTTGTTTTGCGTTTTCTGGATTAAAAATACCATCAGAAAAGTCACGATGGTTGTTCCTGTATTGATCACCAATTGCCAGGTATCCGAAAAGTGGAATATGGGGCCACTGATGCCCCAGATCAATACAATTCCAAAAGCAATGAGGAAGGCAGATGAGCTTCCTGTCCAACAGGTTATCTGATTTGCAGCACTTTCGAAAAAATTTTGCTTTTTCATGGTCGTAAGTTTATATCGAGATTTGGGGTGATTCTATTAAAAATTAATCAGCTGTCCAGGCCGAAACAGAGCCAGCGCCACACAGGAACTCGCCCCAGCCATCTTCATTTATTACAACTTCAGAATCAACCACCCCAAGTCGGTCGTGAAAAGTTCTACCCGCAAAGGCTTTGCCGATCTCCATTGATTTGAATCCTTCTCCACCGTTGGAAAGCAGGACAGCTATTCCAGAGCCAGGTTTTTCCAGCGCACCATTAACTGTCCAACCTATGCAATTCGGATGGTCGAAATAGTCTCTTTGCTCGCCATAAACATTATTTTGCCTAAGGCCTAACATGGCTTGGATTTGGGTAATCGGCTCGAGTACAATCTGATGTTCCTCTCCATCATTTCCTTGATCGGTATATTTAGCACCGTATAAATCAGGATAAAAAATGCAAGGATAGCCAGTAGCCCTTAATAATATCATTGCATAGGCAAGCGGACGAAACCAGTATTCGACAGTTTGCTCTAATGACTGAAGGGGCTGAGTGTCGTGATTTTCTACCAATGTTACGGCCAGTTCAGGTTTTGCTGAAACTAATGTTCCCGTAAAAATTTGTGATAAATCATAGTCGGCCCCTTGTTTAGACGCGGTAGAAAAATTGGCCTGCAAACAGGCATCAAATAAGGACATTCTTCCCTGAGTAACATCAATGTACTCGAGCATCACATCCAGTTGACCTGGCGACCAATATTCACCGACGGTGAAGAGTTCCTTTCCGGTAAAAGTTCTCATGTGGTCTAGCCATTCATTGAAAAAAAACGGTGGCATGTGTTTGATGGCGTCGAGTCTAAAACCATCAAACTTAAGCGTTTCATGAAACCATTCGCCCCACTTTTTCAGTTCCTCCATAACCGAAGGATTTCGGAAATCAATATCGCAAAGCATGAGGTAATCGTAATTCCCATTTTCGTTATCAAGTACATCCTGCCAGCCTTCACGGTCTTTATTTTGAATACTGTAGATGGCTGTTTCTTCATTTTTTTTATCAAAATCTACCCCTGTAAAACATTTGTAGTCCCATTTAAAATCAGAATATTTACCCTGTCTCCCAGGAAAGTTGAATTTGGTATAGGCTTCAATTTCGTAGGGGTCGGATACAAATTCATTACGATTTTGGGGATCCACCTTTCTCACCTTCACTATTTCCGTTTCATCCCCGCCTCCTACATGGTTGAGTACAATATCTGCGTAAACCTGGAGGCCAGCCGATTGCGCCGCACCAACTGCTTCCAGCAATTCTGCTTTAGAACCATACTTCGTGGCTATGGAGCCTTTTTGGTCAAACTCGCCTAAATCGTAATGGTCGTACACGTCATATCCCGTGGATTCTTTTCCATCCATTCCCTTGTGGGCTGGAGGAATCCATAATGTATCAATTCCGAAGGCTTTTAGTTCTTTCGCGTCTTTTGTTATTTTTTTCCAAAGGCTCCCGTCAGCAGGATAATACCATTGGAAATACTGCAGCATTGTAAAGTTTTCCATATAGCAACTAGTAGTTCATCTTGAACAAATAACCATAGGAATGGTAAAAAGTTTGGGGAGATTATATTCATTATTTAATAGTGCCTGTAAATGGGGAGCTTTGTACTGGTGTATAAATCATAACAACCAATCAAACAAATTAGTCACACAATTGCTCAAAATCTATAACATGCTGCAGTACATTGGTATTGTGAATTTTCGTATTTGGTAAATGAAATAACATTGATATGCTGATTTCCGCTAGTCTTTCTTGACGTTAGTTAACCAATTCATTACTTCTGTAAATGAATTATTTATACTCATAATTTCTCCTGCTCTGTTTAAAATAATATAGGTAGGATAGCTGCTTATTAAAATCATTCGTTATAGTAACTGGTTTTATCTGTAAATAATTTCGCCAGGTGTAGTTATTGCTTTTTATATAATTTTTCCATTTTTGCAAATCTGAATCAATGGAGATGCTAATAAATTCAGCATTCCTTTTGTCAATCTCGCTGATGTTTTTTGCTATTTCTTTGTGGTCTTTTAAGCACGGGATGCAAGTTAAAAACCAAAAATCTAATACTATATATGCAGAGTTTTTGGGGGCAATTTTTGTTATTTGATTTTGTCGGTCATAAAAGGAATATCCAGCCAGATCTATATTGTTCTGAGTTAATAAGGTATGGAAGCGATTTACAACTCCTGAGTATAAAACAAACCATTTAAACTTATCGCCCTGGCTTTGTAATAACGGTTTAAGCTTCAAAAGTTGAATTTTAGAATTCTGGTTGATATTCAAGTACAAATCACCGTATAAAAGCGAGAAGGGATTATCTAAATTCCTTCGGAAGGATTCGAGTAATATCTGGTTTAGTTGAACGGTATCTTTCTTTTGTAAAAGTTCTTTGTATACCCTTTTAAAATTTGCGTGTTCATTATACGAAGCAGAATTTAGAACCGTATCTACTGTAACCTTTGCACTGTCAAGATGAACTAACACCTTAGGATTTCCAGGGTTTAACCATATTTGTTCACGTAATGTTTTTTTACCAATGATATATCGAATATTATAGCAATCAATATTCGATTTTTCAAATGAAAACGTTAATGAATCGCTATAGTTTAGTTCGTAAAATTCCTTCTGACTCAGATCAAAAACTTCAACCCGATCAACCTTTAACTGGAGGGGATTTTTTGTGCTAATCTGAATTTTTGTTTGAGCATTTACAACACCCCAGCAAAGGAATAATGTAATGAAAGAGAATAATTTCATAAGTGCGCAACTTTGATTTAAAGCGAAATTAATTTTCAAAGCTTTATGAAGGTAGAAAAAATTTAAGAATCCAAAAAGTTATTATTGCTTCCGTCGAAGCTCATATTATTCCTCACTAACGGTTATTATTCAACTCCTGATTTTATCTCCCAGTCTATGCAAGCTTTCTGCGCAGCCATTTGCGGACTGGTTCATCATACCATTTCAATGCGAGATAAGCTAAAACGACTACACCTATCAAAATGAGAAACGCACCAGGCCATGCCTGGGCAATAGTTATTCCCTTATTATTACTGATCCATGCAACGTAAAAATAAACCACAGGGTAATGTACCATGTAAAGTGGGTAGGATATATCGCCAAGGAATTTGCATATCCTGTTCTCTTTTTGAGATTGCATCACGCCACTAGCACCAAGATATACGATCAGTGGGAAAATTATAATAATGCAAACGGAATCATAAATCCCGTTCATCCATATCTGCTCAGCACCACCTATTCGCGGCATGTAAAGTACAATCGCTACCAACAGGCTGCACCATAAAAAAGCGTTCTTAATTCGGGTAGGCTTTGCTATACGTGACAATAACAGACCAGCAAAGAAAGGGAACATCGTTCGGGTAAATCCAATCCGAACCTGTTCCATATTTAGTGTCCAGCCACCACTGACGTCACCGTTGGTAATTGCCAGGTGTGCAAGTGCGATAGCAGCAATGCCAACTAAAATACTCAACGCCAGGATTGAAAATTTTCTGATCCAAACGGCATATAAAATGTTTGCAATGTATTCAAAGAACAGCGACCAGCCTACGCTATTAAGGGGATGCATTTCTTGCCAGCCACGGATATCAAGCGATAGTGGCACCGGAAGGATCGTGTAACCGATCAACATAACTAACAACATTTTCCAAACAGGAACGGTATGAATCAATGGCCATAGGGTAGAATCTGTGAAATAGAATCCAATTGCGCCGAGGGTCATGCCTAATACCACCATTGGTTGAAGACGTTCGATACGACGTTTGAAAAAAGTTGCTACTGTAGTTTTCTGCCATCGATCATCGTAAGCGTAGCCGATCACGAAGCCAGATAATAAAAAGAAAAAGTCGACAGCCAGGTAACCATGGTTAACGAATTTATCCAGATTGCTTGTTGAAAATGGCTCGGCCAGGTGAAAGGTTACAACGATTATCGCTGCGATACCGCGAAGTCCATCTAATATAGGGTAATGTGGTTTGGTGGCTAGTTCGTTGGGTAGTTTGGTCGTCATGTAATAGGTTGTAAAAAATTGCAATTTGTTAAAAAATAGCCAACATTCACAGCCTGATTATAATTATTCCCTCCTAAACGATTAAATTGTTACTTCATGAAACGAAAGCAATAATTATGCTAAACATTGCCGTAACAGGAGCACCTGTATCAGCTTTACGGTACAGATTGAGCCCGATATAATAAGAACCATAATACGGGAAAAACCTTGGATATCAGTTAAGTAAAAAGTCTAATTCAAATTTTAGATTCCAGTGAAAAGATTGTTGCGAACCCGCATGCTTTTATAAAAAGAACGGGACAGGAGCCTATCTTGAGTGATGGTTATTGTTCCTCTTGCGATTCCGCATATTTTTTGAAAGAGACCAGCACGGCACTGCAAAAATCAGTTTGCATGTCCAGCGGATCGGTAGCGTTGGGCTCAAAGGTCTCGGCTATGGTGACAGGGTTGGTTCCAGTAAAAGTAATGGTCGAATGGCGGCCATCGGAAAGGGTATAGCTGATTAGCTCATGAGTCTTTACCTGGTTATAGGTAGCGTTGAAGTCAAAGCTGAAACTTCCATCCTTCAGGCCCATTACCAGTTTTAGCTTTCCACCAGGGCGCAGATCATTCTCGGCCGATGGGGTATGCCAGTCTTCGGATACGTTGTTCCATTTTCTGATGTCCTCTGGCGTGTTCCACAATTTCCATACGCGTTGTATGGGGGCGTTGACTTGGATGCTTACGGTGATTGGCTGCATAGATATTGATCTTATCCAACAAATCTAATTTTGACAGGCCGAATTGTTGGCACCTGGGTACGACATTTTTAAGGGTGGTTCAGGACATCGTTGCCATTTTACAAAAATTGGCCGCACCCCGCCCTTGCCAAACTTTTTTGGAACTCATCAGTGTTGAAGGGAAGATGATTCAGCTATGAGCTATTTTTTAAGTTTAAATGGTGGGCAGGCTTTGTAGTTGATGCTTGCTGATTCTTCAGCCTGCTATCTTTTTGTATGGATTATTTGGGAATATAGTCCTTCCACGTTTCAGAGTAAGGGTTGTTCTCTAAAACGTGGAAAGGTTGGATTAATCTTCTATGAGATTAAATCAAATCATCTAAATGGATCGGCAGCTTTCTGATGCGTTTACCAGTTGCATGGAAAACTGCGTTTGAAATTGCAGCAGGCATGCCTACAAGGCCGATTTCTCCGACACCCTTAGTTCCCAATTCGTTGATTAATTCATCCTTTTCTTCTACAAAGATTACATCGAGTTGCCCGATATCTGCATGTACAGGAATATGGTATTCACCCAGATTTGCATTCATATATTTTCCCAGGTTCCCATCCATAATGGTTTCTTCGTGCAAGGCTTTACTGATGCCCCAAATCATAGAGCCTGAGATCTGGCTTTTGGCCGTTTTTGGGTTGATGATTTTGCCTGCCGCGATGGCACTCACCGCTCGGGTAACCTGAACCGTACCTAAATCCTTATCCACTTCAACTTCAACAAAACAGGCACTATGTGTGGCCAGGCTATATTTACGAAGCTTAATCATATGAGGATTGCCCATCTTTGTGGTTTTAATGGCCACCCCCTTGTTGAAAGCGATGATCTCTTTCAAGGAAATTTTCGCAGATTCATTTTCTTTGAGGTGCAAAGAGCCATTGCTGAAATATACCATCTCATCATCCGCTTTTCTGAATGGAGAGTCGGGCATTTGAGCGGCTTTTTTAAGTAGTTTTTTGCGCAACGATTTGGCTGCCATAAGGATCGCTACTCCTGTTGAAGAGGTAATGGCTGACCCACCCTGGAACATAGAAAATGGCTTTTTGCTGTCGCCATATTGAAAATCCACATCTTCCATGGCAAGGCCAAGTTCATCTGCAGCAATTTGAGTCATAACGGTTAAGGTTCCTGTACCAATATCCGTAGTAGCGTTGTGAAGGATTAGCTTTCCTTCTCTATTTATTATAGCCTGCACCCTTGCTGGAAACTGAAAAGCATCCCAGATTCCTGTAGCCATTCCATAACCGATGAGTTTGTTGCCACGGGTCATGCTTCGCGGTTCGGGGCTCCTGTTGCTCCACCCGAACTTTTCAGCAGCCTCCAGGTAACATGCCCGAAGTGCTTTACTGGTATATGGCTCTTTAGCAGAGGGATCCATTTCCGAATAATTAAGCAAACGCAGCTCCAGGGGATCGATGTTAAGCTTGTAGGATAGTTCATCCATGGTGCATTCTATTGCATGCAAGGCCGTGCTACCTCCAGGTGCCCGCATATCCATAGGGGTATATACATCAAGTGGCACAATCTGATGCTCAAACAGCGTATTTGGAGCAGCATAGAGCCTGTGGCTCCAGCCAGCAGTCGGCTCTGTATAATCCTCGAAATTTGATGTTTCTGCAAAGGCACTGTGGCCTAAAGCCGTTAGGCGACCGTTTATATCTGATGCAAACCTAAGTAATTGTATTGATGGCGGCCGATGTACAAATGAAAACATTTGCTTTCTGTCTAGCACCACGCGCACATTTCTTTTTAAATGGAGTGCAGCCATAACACAAAGAAAAAGCTGATACTGGGGTCTTAATCCAGAACCAAAAGCACCGCCAACGAATGGTGCCAAAACCTGCACGTCTTTATATTTCAGGCCAAAAATATTTGCCACATACAGCTGATTATTAATGGTGCCCTGGGTTTTATCATAGATCTTCAGCTTCCCGTTTCCTTCATATATTGTTGTGGTAGCGAACAGTTCTATGGGGTTGTGATGTTCAGTCCCATGCCGATATTCAGATGCTACCTTTACGGCTGCGTTTTCGAAAGCCTCTTCGAAATTTCCTGTTGGTGGAGGTGGGGGTGGTTTCAATGCGGTTGCCAAACCTTTCTTGGGTGCCCGCGCTTCGGTCAGATTTCGCTCAAGAATGGTTTGATGAACCTGTTCCTGGAACTCAAAATTAATTTGGCTGGATGCATATCTGGCGGTTTCAAAACTTTCGGCTACAACAAGGGCAATGGGCTGACCATTGTATAGTATGTTTTCGTCGAGCAGCGGTTTAAACACGGTGCCGGGCGGGGCATCCATGTCGGTATATTGAATATCAAGCCAGGCCAGTTTGGGGCGGTTGAGGTGTGAGATCACTTCAATTACACCAGGAATTGCCAGGGCCTTACTGATGTCGATATTAAGGATTTTTCCTTTAGTGATCGGACTGCTAACCACATAGCCAAATAGCAGGTTTTCCGCAGGATACTCTGCCGCATACTTAGCTGTTCCAGTAACTTTCGCCGTACCTTCGAGTCTGCTCACTGGTTTGCCAACCATCTTATTAAGTTCCATCTTTAAAATTTTTAGGTGAGTTTTTAAGCCGAGGGAGCCGCTCCTGGAAGTTGCGAGGAGGGATTCAATGCCATTAATCCATTTCTGATAATGGCATTTTTGGCCAGCTTGATTTTAAAGTCATTATGTCCGTAACCTTGAGCGCCCTGAAGAATAATATCTGCTGCAGCGGAAAAATTTTCTTCGGTGGCTTCCTTGTTGCAAAGGAATTGTTCAGCCTCTATTGAACGCCATGGTTTGTGTGCTACGCCTCCAAGTGCAATTCTAGCCTCTTTTATAGTGTTACCTTCAAGCTCGAGCGCTGTTGCGACAGATACCAGTGCGAAGGCATAGGAATGTCGGTCACGCAGTTTAAGATAAGCGTAGTTTTTCGAGAAACCTTTTTCTGGCAAATCAATTGAGGTAATTACCTCATCACTTTTTAAAACATTATCTATTTCAGGCGTATTTCCAGGAAGTCTGTGAAAATCACCAATGGGAACCACCCTGTTTGAGGCGGAACCCTGAATATTTACTGTTGCATTAAGTGCAGACAGTGCCACGCACATATCGGAAGGAAAGACCGCTATACAGTCTTCACTTGTACCTAAAATTGCGTGCATTCGGTTATAGCCATTTTTTGCAGGGCATCCAGAACCAGGAACACGTTTGTTGCATGGCACATCGCTATCGTAAAAATAATAACACCGTGTGCGTTGCAAAAGATTACCACCATTGCTGGCCATATTTCTGATTTGAGCAGACGCTCCTGCCAGAATCGCTTTTGATAAGAGCGGGTATTTATCTTCAATAATCGGATGATAGGCGGTATCTGCATTTTTAACTGTTGCACCTAATCTTATACCATTATTTTCGAGTAAGGTAATTTCTGAAAGCTCCCCAAGTAAACTGGTATCTATGAGCGAATTTGGATGAACAAGGTTGTATTTCCATAAGTCGATCAGGTTAGTGCCACCAGCAATAAACATGTTGCCTGCATGATCATTTTTTGATTTAATTGCTTCAGCAACATCGGCAGGTTGTTTGTAATTGAAATTATTCATTTCTACCTCCGTCTTTTACCTCCATGATGGCATCGATAATTCCAACGTTTGCGCCGCAACGGCAAAGATTTCCGCTCATCAGCTCTTTAACTTCTTCGCGGTTAGTTGCTTTCCCTTCCGAAATTAACCCGATTGCACTGCAGATCTGTCCAGGTGTACAATAACCGCATTGAAAAGCATCGTGATCTATGAAGGCTTGCTGCAGTGGATGAAGACCATTATCCTGTGCAATGCCCTCAATTGTTGTAACGGCACTACCATTTTTCATTACGGCAAGCGTAAGACAACTTAAAATGCGTTTTCCATCGACAATAACGGTACAGGCTCCACACTGGCCATGATCACATCCTTTTTTTGTGCCAGTTAGGTCAAGATGGTCCCTCAAACAGTCTAAAAGACTAACCCAGGGTTCAATTTCGATCCTTTTTAGTTCACCGTTTATCGTAATGGAGATTGTACTGCGATTACCACGGTCTTCACCGTGTATTGGGTAAGCATGTTGCACCATATCTTGTTAGTTTTATGTAATGCTTAACACGCTAAGTTATCGTTAAGTTTTTTTTGTTTGATTTTTATCCATCAGGAGATCAGTATAAGTCGATACATTGAAATCAGGCATTATGCTTCCACTCCTTTTTGGAATGCAAATCCGTGTTCGTGGGCAAAACATTTTCTGAATTTGCTGTGTAGTAAAAATAGATAAGTATTTAGGCAACAATGCCTGCAAAAACATCACCTATGGAAAACAAAGAAACAATTACCAGGCGCCAGGCGGTAGCTGGTCTTGGTCTGGGCATTGCTGGCTTAGCCATAACGCCCACTTTTGCTGCGGAAAATTTATCTGCTCAGGGCAAAGCCGCTGCACTGATTGATCCGACCACGAAATATCCAAGACCACCTTTCGACCCACAACAGCAACCCTTTCCAGGGCTGCCAGCAAAATGAATCCAAAGCCTGATCACGGCGAACTAAGCTATAAAGGTTCTGGAAGGCTGATGGGTAGAAAAGCACTGATTACTGGGGGAGATTCGGGAATGGGTAGGGCGGCTGCAATCGCTTTTGCAAGGGAGGGCGCAGATGTGGTAATCAATTATCTGCCAGCTGAAGAATCTGATGCGAGGGAAGTGATTGATCTGATCACCAAGGCTGGACGAAAGGGCTATGCAATTCCAGGCGACCTTCGGGAAGAATCCTTTTGCAAGCGTTTAGTGGAAGATAGCGTCAAGAAATTGGGAGGCCTTGATATTGTGGTTAGCAATGCAGCAAGGCAACAGACCAAACCATCGATCCTGGAGATCAGCACAGAGGATTTTGACGCAACGATTAAAACGAATATTTATGGTCCGTTTTGGCTGCTTAAAGCATCCATTCCGCATTTGAAGCCTGGATCGAGTATTATCGTGACCACTTCTGAGCAGGCACATGATCCTTCGCCAGAACTTTTTGATTATGCCCAAACCAAGGCTGCCAATACGAGTACAGTAAGATCGCTCGCCAAGTTTCTTACGCCAAAAGGGGTAAGGGTGAACGGGGTAGCACCTGGGCCGATCTGGACACCGCTCCAGGTGGGCGGCGGCGCCACTGATGAAAAGTTGAAGGAGTTTGGAAAGGCGACTCCAATGGGAAGACCTGGTCAGCCTGCTGAACTGGCATCGATTTATGTGCAGCTTGCCGATAACAGCGCCAGTTATTCTACAGGACAAATCTATGGGGCAATGGGCGGAGGCGGCCAACCTTAAGATTTTAAGTACGACATTTCTACCCGCGGCATTCCATCTTTTGCATGGAATGCCGCGGTTTTTTCGGCGGGTGAGGACACCAGCCGATAGAAGGTATGTAGGTGCGAACACAAGCCGATAGACGGCATGGAAGTGCAGATACTAGCCGATAGATGGGATCTAACTTAGTTTTTTTTCGGCGGGTGAGGACACCAGCCGATAGATTGCAATAAAAAGTTAAAACTTATTTTAATCCATAAGGTTGTAGATGAAAAGACCTATCAACCATGAAAACAAAAGATACTGGGAGCGACGCTAAATTTGCTTCTAAAACAACAACAGAAAAATCTCCAGCATTAAAGGAACTTTTTAAAGATGGGATTGCTGATTTATATTGGGCCGAAAATCATCTGGTTAAATCCTTACCGAAAATGATTTCTGCCGCGACTGCACCTGAACTGAAGGATGCTATAACTGCTCATCTGGAAGAAACCAAGGGCCATGTCAAACGCCTTGAAGATGTTTTTGGATTGCTTGGCGAGAAAGCAATAGCAAAGAAATGCGATGCAATGGAAGGCTTGACAAAAGAAGCAGAGGGTATTGTGGAAGAAACTGAACCTGGCACTGCCACGCGGGATGTAGGCATCATTCTGGCATCACAAAAGGTTGAGCATTACGAAATTGCCAGTTATGGCGGTCTGTATCAGCTGGCCATTACGCTGGGTTTAACGGATGTGGCGGAGATTCTGGAACAAACACTTAGCGAGGAAAAGATGGCCGATACGAAACTTACAGATATCGCAGGAAATGAAATAAATTATAAAGCAGCCGAAGAGGCTTAAAATAACAGAAGCTATGGCTAAAAAAACTTCCCAAAAAAATAGTGCATCAGCGCAACAGGAAAACGATAAAACCACTAAACTGCAGTCGTTCACAACAGATGCTTCTGATCAGTTTATGACCACAAACCACGGTCTGAAAATCAATGACGACCAAAACTCGCTCAAATCAGGCGATCGGGGGGCAACCTTACTGGAAGATTTCATCCTCCGAGAAAAAATAACACATTTCGATCATGAACGCATACCTGAACGAATTGTACATGCGAGGGGTTCGGCCGCTCACGGTGTATTTAAAGTGTATGAGGATATGTCTAAATGGACAAAGGCTGCTTTTTTATGTAATCCAGGTGAGGAAACGCCTGTTTTTGTGCGGTTTTCAACAGTTGCTGGCTCGAGGGGATCTACCGATTTGGCAAGAGATGTGCGGGGCTTTGCGGTAAAGTTTTACACCCAGGAAGGCAATTTCGACCTGGTGGGAAATAATATGCCAGTTTTTTTTATTCAGGATGCCATCAAATTTCCAGATTTAATACATGCTGTAAAACCTGAACCAGATAACGAAATGCCCCAGGCAGCATCGGCTCACGACACGTTCTGGGATTTTATTTCGCAAATGCCTGAGTCTGCTCATATGATTATGTGGGCCATGAGTGATCGTGCCTTACCCAGGAGCTATCGCATGATGGAAGGTTTTGGGGTACATACATTTCGTTTTGTTAATCAGCAGGGTGTTTCAAATTTCGTTAAATTCCACTGGAAACCGCTTCTTGGCGTTCACGCAGTTGCCTGGGATGAGGCTCAGAATATTTCTGGAAAGGATCCAGATTTTCATCGCAGAGATCTATGGGATGCGATTGAATCGGGTGCATTTCCTGAGTGGGAACTCGGCGTACAGATTGTACCTGAGGAAGATGAATTTAAATTTGATTTCGACATTTTAGACCCTACGAAATTGATTCCCGAAGAGCTTGTTCCTGTTCAACGCATCGGTAAGATGACTTTAAACCGCAACCCAGAAAATTTCTTTGCCGAAACAGAACAGGTTGCTTTCCACGTTGGTCATGTCGTTCCTGGTATTGATTTCACAAATGATCCGCTGCTACAGGGAAGATTGTTTTCGTATACCGATACCCAGTTAATCCGTTTGGGTGGACCTAATTTTCATGAAATTCCAATAAACAGGCCGATTATTCCAGTTCATAACAATCAACGGGATGGCTATATGCGGCAAACTATTAATCGGGGCAAAACCAGTTATGGTCCAAATGCATTGGGTAATAATGATCCTTTGCAGGCAAAAGGCTCGGAAGGGGGCTTTGTAAGCTATAATGAGCGGATAGATGCCAAAAAAATCAGGGCAAGAAGCCGAAGTTTTTTCGATCACTTTTCACAGGCACGTTTGTTTTTTAACTCACAAAGTGATGCAGAGCGAAATCATACTATAGATGCCCTGAGTTTTGAACTCGGAAAGGTAAAGGCAGTGCCTGTTCGCGAAAGAATGCTTGCGGTTTTAGTTCAGATCGATAAATCACTTGCTGCGGAAGTTGCATTTGCATTGGGGTTGCATATCCCTAAAATTGCACTCGATGAGCTAAATAATAGTATTCCTGCAGATGCTGACCCAAAAGATTACACTTCGCTAAATCCAAAGGGCAGCCTTTCCAAATCAGATGCGCTGAGCATGGCTGGTACTGTTAAAAATACCATCCAAACCAGAAAGGTTGCAATTCTTGCAGCAGATGGTGTCGATGAGAAATCACTAAGCAAGGTGAAAGATACACTAATCGCTCAGGGAGCGGTTGTGCATATTATAGCTCCCAAACTTGGTCATATTATTTCTAAGGGAGATCAGCAGATTACCCCTGACGAAAGTTTTCTTACTGCCGCATCGGTGCTCTATGATGCCGTATATATTCCTGGCGGCTCAAATTCTGTGGCAACTTTAGAAGCAGAAGCTAATGCTGTTCATTTCTTAAATGAGGCTTTTAAGCACTGCAAAGCAATAGCTGCCGACGATGAGGCAATTCAGGTATTGGAATCAACTTATTTTTTTAAAAAATTACCTGCAGAGTACTCAACTGATACTGTGTTACGCGAGGGGGTCATCGTATCCTCTGATATCAACAGCTTAAAAGATATTTTTATAAAAATGATAGCGATGCACCGTTTCTGGGATCGTGAAAATCCTAGAAAAATTCCAGCATAAATCATTGAATCTTGGATCAGGCGGGGGCTCTTCGATGCCTCCGCTGTTTTTTGAAAAACATGGAAAACGAAATTGATTTGCTTGATATTATTCCTGCTCAATATGTTGGCAGCTCAATGGATGCCGTGGAAAAAAGAATCTTTACATCACAGGAAGAAGCTGATGTTTTCTTTGCCAAAGCATGCGAGCGATTATTATTGATAAATGATTGGGAAAAGCACTCGGGTATCTCTTCGTTTCAGCTTATCGATGCCAATGGTATACGAGCCGAGCGAAAAGCGATAATCAGGGATTTTATCAGAATTGATATTCCTGGGCCAGGTACTTATGCTGGTATGGGGTATGACTGGGTGAGGATAGAGGATATTAGATTGCTGGAAAATAGCGAACAGCAGCTATTGTATATGACGGTTCGACCAAGCTGCCATCCGATGGATAAAGATGGTACTATTGCTCATTTTCTTAAAGCGGAAGCAACATCAACATTTATAGTAAGGAAAGTTAAACTCGAAATATTTGCCGAGGAACATGGACGTAACGAGTTGGCAAATACGTCTGATGGAAGTTTTCTGGATAAAAGCAGGAACTTAATTGTTGGAATCGCAGCAAAAATTGGTCTTTCGTATCCCCAATGGAAGAGTTTAGTGAAAGGGCTATTAAGAGATTAACCTTCGTAAACAAAATTCTGTAAAATTTCCAAGCCTTTTTCGTTACCCTGAAGAGCGGCAAAATCCAGAGCATCCTGGCCCTTGATATCTTTTATGTATTTATCAGCGCCGTGCTCTAAAAGCAATTGTAAAATGTCGTTCCTACCAAACATGGCTGCAAACATTAGCGCTGTGCCACCATTGCCATGTTGTAAATCAAGATTTGCACCGCATTCAATCAGTAATTGTGCTATTTCAATATATCCTTTAAAGCTAACGCCCATTAAGGCCGTATTGCCACCTTCATCTGCCGCATCTAAATTAGCACCGTTAGCAATGAGTAATTTTGCTGCTTCCAGCTGATTATTATAACAGGCAATTATCAGAGGCGTGTAGCCTTTTAAATCGCGGTGATTAACGTCGACATTCCTGGCAAAAAGTTCTTGCAAAACCACAATTTCTCCCTTTCTGGCAGCTGGAATTATAAGCTCATTTATGTTCATAATCTTTGAATGGTTTTGGGCGTAGCTAAGCAACATTCTCTTGCCAAAAAAGTTTTTTAGTTAGATCTTCTGTTTGAATATTGTTTTTATAATTAGGTGTTTGGCAGAGAAAATGATACGCTAATTATTTTCATACCATTTCGGTAGCGGGATGTAATCATCATTCCAATGGAGTTCATCTTCTTCATCTTTGAACCCTGCTGAAATAAATTTTATATCTGTATGAAGTTTCGAGATCTCTTTCTTAAATTGATAAGCATCAATGCGGAGTTGATGATATAACTCATCAATCTCGCTGTGAGAAGGTGCCAATAATACTAAAACCTTTTGTCCCTCAGCTATCGAAATAACCATTGTTCCTGTTACTACCATTTCAATTAAACTGATAATTCCAGTAAAAAGTTTCAAGAGTTTAAAAAAAACTCTATTCCTGAAGCACTGGCTTTTCAATCACGCTAAAAATTGTACACTTTTAAGCTGTTGTATGAATAATTATGGAGCATTTTAATGAAAGTAAGTTTATTGATTAGATCCGTTTTATTAGCCGTAACTAAACAAAAAGATCATGCAATTTTCTAATAATATTAAAACTTTTGGTCATTGCCGTTGTATTATTTGTATTGATTACATGATATTTATATTTTAATATGAAGAATTTTAGACAACTGGTTTGGTTAAAGCCGGCCATTGGATTTGCGGTTTTATGCCTGATGGCTTGTAATAGTGCAGATAAAAGATCGAGCATGGAAAAAGATAGCATTTCTGGAGATACGGTTATGCCAAACAAGGTCGGGGGATCAGAAACCTTTCAGACTAAGCTCGATGGAGAGGCTGCTGATCATTTGAGAAACATAACTTATTCTTTGCTTATGGAAGACCGTCTTTTAAAACTCCAGGCAGGAAATGCGAAAAATAAGCCTTCAGAAACCTTGACACAGCTTATGGATATTAATCGAGCAAGCTTAAAGCGGATGGAAGCCTATGCGACAGGAAAAAGCATAATTTTGCCATCAGATTTACTTTCCAATCAGCAAATTACCCTCGATTCGGTAAAATCATTAGCAACCGCCAATGGCGACAAAGCACGCTCTACACTGCTAAAGGCTAATGGGTCAGCTCTTTTAAAAGAGTTAGAACGGTCGGCCAATAACCGTGATCAGGATTTCAAAAAGTTTATGAACGAGGAATACGCTAATCAACAGAAAAAAAACAACTTACTTCAGTCGCTTTAAGGAAGGGCAATGCTCTTTATTGCAAATGGCTAATTGGCGAAAGAGTGAATTGCCGTTCACCATCTTAGTATGTAGTATTTTTTATTTGTTGTAAAACTTATTTTTTAAGTAATTGGGTTTAATGCCCTCGAATCCTGTTAATTTTGGGTTGGTTGAGGATAATGCTTTGATCAGTGGTTTTTGATCCCTAATACTATCTCCATGTTTTGAGGTTAGTTAATGAGTAAAATATCTCAAAGGCATTTTGCTCTATTTTTGGCCAGTTTCAAAAAAAATATAACATTTAAAGCAAAATTATATTTTTTGTGTTAGGATATATATGACAGATTTTTCTACCAGGGCAGTATCAAATAATCAGCACTTTGCTGAAACTGAAGCTCGTTTCAATGCACTACTCAAAGCAACATCAGATGTTATATATTCTTTCAGCCCTGATTGGAGGGAAATGAGGGAGCTGTATGGCCGAGGTTTTTTAAAGGATACCAAGGGCCCTACACTGAACTGGAAGGAAAATAATGTTCATCCTGAGGATCTGGATTTGGTTAATCAAACCATTGAGCTAGCGATTGCTGAAAAGAAAGTATTTTACCTGGAGCACCGCGTTTTGCGGGCAGACGGTTCTCCAGGGTGGACCATTTCCAGGGCGGTACCCATTTTAGATAATGACGGGGAAATTATCGAATGGTTTGGTACTGCCAGCGACATTACTGAACGTAAAAATGCTGAATTGCAACTTGTGGAAGCCCGAATAAAATCTGATCAGCAGAAACGGTTCTACGAAACCGTTACCTCTAATACGCCCGATTTAATGTATGTTTTTGATCTGGAATATCGCTTTACCTATGCAAACCAGGCCTTGCTAACCATGTGGGGCAAAACATGGGAAGATGCTATTGGTAAGAGTCTTCTTGAAAACGGATATGAACCCTGGCATGCAGAAATGCACGAACGCGAGATCGATAATATTAAAGAAAACAAACAACCGATAAGGGGAGAAGTATCTTTCCCACATGCTGTTTTGGGTAAGAGAATTTATGATTATATTCTAACGCCTGTGCTTGATGATCATGGTGAGGTGGAGGCAATTGCTGGCACTACACGTGATGTGACTGATCGAAAGCGAATTGAGGAATCTCTTGAAAATAGTGCCAAGGATTTACAGGCCATAAACGAGGAACTGGCAGCTTCAAATGAAGAACTGGCAACTTCCATTGAAGAGGTTGCAATGGTAAATCAAGAACTTATCCTTGCCCAGGATCAGGTAGCAGAATCACAGCTTGCTTTTCGTTTAGCCGTTAGCGCAGCAAATTTCGGTACCTGGTTTATTCATTCAACGACCAGAGAATTTATTACCGATGCCCGTTTAAAAGAGCTTTTCGGCTATTATGAGGATGAACCCCTGACTATAGAAGATGCACTTGCACAGATTACCGAAGAATACCGACCATTTGTGGCTTCTAAATTGGAAAATGCTATTTATAATAATGGTGATTACGATGTTACCTATCCCGTTGTCGGCCTGCATGATCATCGTTTTCGATGGCTTAGGGCAATCGGAAATTTGAAGGTAGATTCTTCAGGGACGTTCTCTGCTTTTACGGGTGTGGTGATGGATATAACGGAACAGTATCTGGCAGAAGCTGAAGTAAAACTTGCTGCGGAGAATCTGAGCATGGCAATTGAGGCAGCTGGACTGGGAACTTTTCAGATAAATGCAATTGACAGAACATTTGTTGCATCTGCGAAGCTTAAGGAATTTTTTGGCTTTGATCCAGACGATGTTGTGCCTTATGAGGCTGCCATCAACCAGATCCATCCAGATTACCGTCAGCAAGTTGCGGAGCTGGTCGAGCTTACGATTAATGAAGGTGGTCGTTTTGATACTGAATATCCGATAATAGGAAATATAGATGGCAAAACCCGTTGGGTGAGGGCTATCGGAGAGATGCAGCAACGCAACGGAAAAGAATATTTTACAGGTGTAATCAACGAGATTACAGAGAAGAAATTGGATGAAATCCGTAAAAATGATTTTATTGGGATGGTTAGCCATGAGCTTAAAACACCGCTAACTTCCATGAAAGCATACATTCAGGTGCTAAATTACCGGCTTAAAAATTATGAAGAAGAATTTGTAATCAAAACGCTGGAAAGAGCAGATTTGCAAGTCAACAAGATGACGACCATGATAAATGGTTTTTTAAATATCTCAAGACTGGAGTCTGGAAAAATTGATATCAGTCTGCAAAATTTCGACATAGCTGCTCTATTAAAAGAAATAGAAGAAGAAACTCAGGGGACTATTTCTACCCATGAACTGCTGTTTTCTCCTTCCTCAGAAATTTTTATTAATGCCGACAGGGAAAAAATTGCGCATGTAATCCATAACCTCATTAGCAACTCTGTGAAATATTCAGCATTTGGAACTAAAATATTAATTAACTGCGATACTTTAAAAGATGAAGTGATTGTTAGTGTTAAAGATCAGGGAATGGGCATACGGTCATCAGATGCAATTCATATTTTCGACCGCTATTACCGAGTTGAAGGAGAACATATGCATTCGATTTCTGGCTTTGGAATCGGTCTTTATTTGTGCGCTGAAATTGTTAAACGGCACGAAGGCAGGATCTGGTTAGAGAGTGAATATGGTGTAGGTTCGCAGTTTGTTTTTAGTCTGCCAATTTAAGGAGTTAATGGATAGTTGCTAAATTGAATTTGGTATCAATCAGTTGCTTCATTGCCTGAAGAACTTAGTAATCTTAAATAAAAGGACGCTGTTGTAGGCCATGTGTCTGAATAAGGTAGAGCTACTTATTATAATTTCACGTTGCTAGCCCTTTTCTTTTTTCCAGTCGGTTTTTAATTTTCTATAGACTGGGTTGGCTTCGGCCATTTTATAGAGGGCGTAGAAGATTGCTGCAGACTTTGCTTTTTCGTCTGAGCCTGTTCCGCGCTGCATTTGTTTATAATCATTTTCCTTGTCATACTTTTTGCCCCCTTTGTAGTTGGCATATCTTTTTGCACGGGTATATCCCATTTGCAGATATTTCCTTGCCATATCTGCGCCCACGAAATCATTTTCTTTGATGTAGTTATTAAACATTTCGAAAATCTTGCTGCTACTCTCCATGGCAATTTCTGGGGTTCGGAAGCGCCAATGCTGGCCGATTTCGGATTTGTAAGGCTCACAGATCAAAACGCCCTGTTCACCTTTTCCCACCCTATATTTTTCGGGGTATTTTCTGTAATCGATATCTGGTTTCCATGGATAACTGTCGATCTCAAAATCCAGATAGGAGGGTTTTCTTTGGCTGGTCATAAGTAAGCAACAGGTTTGTTTAATATTATGTTTTTGATGGTTGTACGAATTGTCAAAACCTTATCGGCTATTAATGGTTTTAAATAAAAGAATCATCATGGAAAATAATCAAGAAATTATATCAGACTTAAAGGGCTTAGTATCCATCGTAAATGATGGAAAGGAAGGCTACAAATCAGCATCAGAATCTACAGAAAATGTAGAATTGAAAGCGGTTTTTTTGAAATATGTAGCAGAACGTGCATTATATGAAACTGAACTGAAAGCCCATTTGGCAAAACATGGCGGTGATTCAGAGAATGATGAAGGCGGAATATTAGGTGCAATCCACCGTACCTGGATCGATATTAAGGAGGCATTAACTGATAAAAGCGAATCTGCATTGTTAAGTGCAATTGTAACTGGTGAGAAAGCTGCTTTGGAGAAATACGATATGGTGATTAAGGATAACCAGTTGCATGAGGATCATTTGAACTTGTTGACTACGCAAAGGAACGGAATTGCTGAATCCTTGAAAGAAATTGAGGTATTGGAGCAGAAGTATAAGGACTTATAGTTTTTATGCTAATTTATTTTTCGTTGCGGATAAGATTTCGGTTTATTTTTCCGTTATTTAATTCGAGAGCGTTAATTTAGATAAGCGGGAAGAGCCTTTGGTTTTTCCCGCTTTCTTTTTTAATACCTTTTGTAACGTATTTAAAGGTATTTTACTGCTATGGTTTCATAGAATGGTTTAGCTCTCAGATTTATTGAATTTGCAATTGATATGACTACCTGGTGACCTGGGTTCTTTTGTCATATTGGTAAATTTGGTTTCAATTTTTACAGTATGAAAAAAATAGGATTCTTATCATTTGGCCATTGGTCCGACCATCCATCATACCTCACCCGTACCGCAGGCGATACATTATTGCAATCCATCGATCTTGCTGTAGCCGCCGAAGAAATTGGTTTGGATGGTGCATATTTTAGGGTGCATCATTTTGCAAGGCAACTTGCCTCTCCATTTCCTTTACTTTCAGCGATTGGGGCTAAGACCAATAAAATAGAAATTGGAACTGGGGTAATCGATATGCGTTATGAAAATCCGCTTTATATGGTTGAGGATGCAGGTGCGGCCGATCTGATCTCTGGTGGCAGGTTACAACTTGGCATCAGCAGGGGTTCGCCCGAGCAGGTAATCGAAGGCTGGCGCCATTTCGGTTATGAACCAAAAGCGGGCAAGAATGATGCAGATATGGGCAGGGAAAAAGCAATTGAGTTTTTGAATGGCTTAAGTGGAGAAGGCTTTGCACAGCCCAATCCAAATCCAATGTTTCCAAATCCTCCTGGACTGCTTCGCCTTGAGCCTCATTCGGAAGGGCTTCGCGAACGCATCTGGTGGGGAGCTGCTTCCAATGCAACAGCGATATGGGCAGCGGAAAACGGAATGAACCTGCAAAGTTCTACGTTGAAGTTTGACGAAAACGGAAAGCCTTTCCATATCCAGCAGGCAGAGCAGATCAGGTTGTATAAAGAAGCCTGGAAGAAAGCAGGGCACCAGCGTGAGGGCCGAGTATCGGTAAGTCGTTCGATTTTTGCGCTGATGAACGATCAGGATAGGTATTATTTCGGACAGCAAGGTAAAGGAGCTGACAGCTTTGGTTATATCGAGCCTACCCAGAGGGCGGTCTTCGGTAAGGGTTATGCAGCGGAGCCCGATCAGCTGATTAAGGAATTAGCCCAGGATGAGGCAATTCAGGAAGCGGATACTGTACTTTTGACAATCCCGAATACCCTGGGTGTGGATTATAATGTGCATGTGCTGTCTTCCATATTAGAAAATGTAGCCCCAGGACTAGGCTGGCGATAACTAGCTCATAATTTTTGAGACTTTTAATTACCAGCAATGTTTAATATTTGCGAAGCTTTTTTTACAGGAGCAGGAGGAACTGAAGTTTTCAAAGTAATCTTCATTTAGTATATAAGAGTCTGGTGCATTCGCCAGGCTCTTATATTTACTTATTCTAAATTTCGACGATTGACAAATGAAGGAACATACAATCCTAACCCTTAGCAAAGGTTATCTTTGTTAAAGTCACGTTTAAAGAGCAACTTATTGTTTTGTTCTATATAATCGCCTGATACAATTAAATACGGATGATTAGGCGAATATCCTGCGCTATGGCTTCTAACTATTATTTTGTCGTTTACTTTTAGGCTGTTTAGCTGCTGAAACTCCTTTGCATTAAACTGCATCATGTATTCTTCGCCACCAATTCTCACGATCAGCCATTTTGAAGCAGTTGAATTCGCATTTGGGCGCTGGAAGGTAACGGATGTTATGACAGCCTCCATATTGGTGAAATCTTTGATGTGTTTCCTTATTTTATCATGACTGGCATGCACTTTTTTACCTTCAGGGGAAATCTCCCATTTTTTGTACTTTATGCCGTCGGCAGAAGCCTCCCATTTTTTCCTGTCTTCTACCTGTCGGGCTTTCTGCTCGGAGTTTGACGAAGGTTTTGGCGATTGTTTACTTTTAACGTCGCGGTTGGCAAAAACTAATCCGCTCAACACAACCAGTGGCAAGATCAGTACGTAAGTGATTCTTTTTAAATTTTTCATAACCTTTTCAAATTGATTAAGCAAAGCTATTATGATATTGATCGAACCGAGTGATTTGTATTGTAAATAAAAATGTAAATTTTGTAAATAATTCTTAAATAGAAGACAATAGCCTAAATAGTAGAATTTTGGGGTGGCAATAAATTTGATGTTGCTTTGTTATCAGGCGTTTTCCTGGACAGGAAATTCATTTTCGTTTTTTAAGAATGCGATAAAGTTCATTTTTGAATTGATGAATGTTTTATCAATCGATTTTATTTAAAACAAAAAAGCTTTGTAAACCTTAATCTTTAAAGCTTTATTAATCACTTATGAATCGATTTGAAAATAAAACTGTTTTAGTAACAGGAAGCAGTCAGGGAATTGGAGCAGCATGTGCAATAAGATTTGCACAAGAAGGTGCTAATGTAATTTTTAACGGACATAAGTTTGATGAGCGGGGTGAAAAACTTATAAGTGAGGTAGAGCAGATGGGGAGAAAGGCAGTTTTTATCGAAGCCGATATTAGTCGTAAAAAAGGTGTTGAGAAATTAATTACTCAAGCTGTTAAGGCATTTGGCGGCCTCGATGTTCTAGTTAATAATGCAGGTATGGAAATTAAGAATCCGTTTTGGAAAATTACTGAAGAAGAATATGATGATGTAATGAATACCAATTTTAAGGGTTTGTTTTTCGGAATACAGGCCTTTACTAACTATTGTATAAAACAAAAAATTGCTGGTGTAATTGTAAATGTAAGTTCTGTGCACGAAGAGATACCTTTCCCAGGTTATGCCGCTTACTGTGCAAGCAAGGGTGCGGTTAAAATGCTTTGCAGGAATCTGGCTATTGAACTTGCTGATTTTAATATTAGAATAAATAATGTTGCCCCAGGAGCTATCGAAACGCCGATAAATAAATCACTTTTAGCCAATAAGAAAAAACTAAATAAGGTGTTGGAAAATATTCCGCTAAAACGCTTAGGGAAACCTGAGGATGTTGCAGGAATTGTATCTTTTTTAGCCTCCAGCGATGCTGATTATGTAACTGGTTCGAGTTACTTTGTTGATGGTGGCTTAACCTGGCAATACGAGGAATAAAGGGCTATAATTACGTTTAGTACTTCTGGTTGTATTATTTATTATACTTTTATTATTATTTCTGAACAATTTGTGATTTAGCGTGTTTCAATCATTAATGAAAAACTCTAAATTATATCGCTGTGTAGTTGTAGATGATGATCGTACTTTCCTGGATTTGGTGACGACATATATCGGCCGAATACCGAAGCTTAACTTGCTTAAAAGTTATGATTCGGGAATTTCTGCTATTAAAGAAATTAATGATGGCGATAATATCGACTTTCTTTTTCTGGATATTAGAATGGATGTTTCGGGTATAGATGTTGCCAGGCTATTAAGAGACAAGGTAAAATTTATAGTTTTTATGACGGCTTACGATGAATTTGCGTTAAATGCATTTCAAGTTGGTGGAGATAAATATTTAACCAAACCTGTTTATTTTCCAAAATTTTTGGAAACCATTAATCAGGTTTTAAGGCGAAATAATGCTGCGATGATTGAGTAGTTATCAATCGCAAAATGTTTTAATAAATGCAATGCATTATTCTGTTTGGTAGCCTGTTAGTTTTCTAATCTGGTAAAAAAACCGCTCAATTAACCTTAAATCCTGCGTTACAATTTCGGCGTTGCCTTTAAGTTCCTTATCAAAAGGTAACACTTTTTTATATGAAGTTTTTAACCCTTTTGGAAGCGTTACATCAACATAGTAGTTTCCCTTTTCATCGGGTGTAAAAGAAATATTCTGAACCCTACCTTCAACAACACCATATTCCTGAAATCGATAGTTATCTAACTTAATCAGAACCTTTTCTCCTTTGGCTATCTTTCCAGAATTAACCGACGGAACCAACATTTTTCCTATTAGTGCTTTTTTATCTAAAGGTAAAATGGAAAGTATTGGTTCTCCTCGTTTTACAAACTGATTTTCGCCCCAAAACTGCTGAAAACTGGCAATGCCATCAATTGAAGAAACAACCAGGTAATTTTGTTCCCAGGCTCTTAACGAGCGCCTCAGTTGCTCAAATAATTGCAGGGTTTGCGAAGCGAAATTGATTTTGTCTTTTTCTGCATTAATGGTCGTGCCGCTTTTTGTTTTATCGAGGTTAGAAATAGCTTCCTTTGTTTGAGATAAAGAAATCTCTAGATCTTCCAAGCTCTGCTGTGCCTGTAAAAATTTAATTTTTTCACTTTCAAATTCGAATGTCGAAATTACCTTTTGATTCAGCAGTTGTTGGGCACGCTGGTAATTTTTCTTTACAAGATCGAATTTTGCGAGTTCGAAGGTTTTTTGCCTTCTAAGCGTAATTATCCTGCTTTTGTTTGTTATTATATTTTGATCAGTTGCTAAATTTTCTGGCGCATAGGGTTTTAAACGAGTGAATAGTTTTTCGTCCTGAAATGCCTTGGCAAAATTATTATAATCGCTCTGCACTTCGCCAAGTTTAAAGCCTGAAATTTTACCCAGGGGAAAAGAAGCCAGCTGATTATTTGTGGCGGCATCTGTTATTTTCTTGAGCTGTAAAACATCTCTATAATTTGCGGTCGATTGCAAAACCATTAAAATTTCATCTTTTTTTACCTCTTGATTATCCCTTATAAATATCTTTTCAATTTTAGAATCGGTTCTAAATTGTAGTTTTTCGGGTGGATTTTGAGAAGTGACAACGATAGTTGCGGGCACAAATTCTGGGTATTTAATGAAATAACTCATCAGTAGAATCATTAAAATTATCCCCAATATCACTACATTACCCCAGCGAAACATCCAATGTGGCGGTTCTGCTAAAATATCCTGCACACCATCTGAGCGAAGTTCAACCTCATCCAATTTATCTCTTTTAGTTTCCAAGTTCGAGCTGGTTTTTTATTAATTTATAGTATTCTCCTTTTTTGGCTACCAATTCTGTATGGTTGCCTTCTTCAACAACAGTTCCTTTATCAAGTACAATAATTTTATCTGCATGCTTAACTGTTGATAATCTATGTGCAATAACTACTGCGGTTTTACCCTTAAAAAATTGTTCAAGATTCTCGATAATTACCTTTTCGTTGTTTGCATCTAATGCACTGGTGGCTTCATCAAAAAAGATATATTCTGGCGATTTATAAACAGCTCTGGCAATAAACAATCTTTGCTTTTGTCCGCCGCTAACGCCCACGCCTTCATTGCCAATTTTGGTATTGTAATTTAACGGCAAGCTTTCGATAAACTCCTGTATATTAGCGATATCTATTGCTTTTCTTAGTTTTTGCTTATCAATGGTGTCTTCGCCAATGGCGATATTATTTGCTATCGTATCGTTAAATACATAGCTTTCCTGCATCACCACACCGCAATGATTTCTCCAATACCTTGGCGAAATATTCTTCATATCCGTATTTCCAATTTTGATTTCGCCTGTATCTGGGTCGTAGAATTTTGTGAGTAGTTTAAGTAAAGTTGTTTTACCACTACCGCTTGCGCCAACTATTGCCGTAGTTTTTTGATAAGGGATAACGAGATTCAAATCCTGAAAAACGGATGAACTTGCGCCAGTATATCTGAAAGAAACATTATTTAATTCTATATCTTTTTCTGCAATTTCTGTAGCATACTGTTTATCGTTGTTTTCTTCCTCTTCCTTATTGTGGATTTCGCCTAATCGTTCGAGTGAAATTTTGGCATCTTGTGTTTGTTTAATAAAATCTATTAATTGGAGCAGCGGACTATTGAGCTGGCCAATGATATATTGTACAGAAAGCATCATGCCCAGCGTTAAGTTTCCGCTTAATACCAATTTTGCCGCCAGAAAACTTACTAAAATATCCTTTATCTGATTAATAAAACCTCCACCAACTGATTGCCATTGCTCTAACGAAAGGGCTTTAATTTTAATTTTAAATAGCTTAACCTGTAAAAATTCCCAACCCCAACGTTTTTGTTTTTCGGCATTATGCATTTTAATTTCTTGCATGCCATTAATTAATTCGATTACAGTGCTTTGTTCCTGAGCTATCTGCGAGAACATTTTGTAGTCTAATTCTTTTCTTTTTTTCAGAAAAAAGCTAATCCAAGCCACATATAATACGGCACCTATTATATAAACGAAAAATAACCGATAATCGTAAACGAGTAGTACAACACTAAAAATTATCAGGTTCACCATCGAGAATAAGGTATTCAAAGAAGAATTGGTTAAGAGCTGCTCTATTCTATGATGATCGTTTATTCGCTGCATAATATCTCCAGTCATTCTGGTATCGAAGAAACTGATGGGAAGTTTCATCAACTTGATAAAGAAATCGGAGATTATGGAGATATTAATACGGGTAGAGAGATGTAATAAAATCCAGCTTCGTATTATTTCGATTCCCATTTTACCAATAAAAAGCATTACCTGAGCCAATAAAACAAGATAGATAAAGTTAATATCCTGGTTTTGTATGCCAACATCAACAATGCTTTGCGTAAGAAAGGGAAAAATAAGTGATAGTAAACTGCCCGCTAAAAGGCCAATAGCCAGTTGGATCACAAGCGATTTGTACTTCAATAAATATCTGGAGAGAAAAGAGAAACTTGTTTTGCTTTCTTCTTCGTCAAAGTCGTTTTTGTAAAAAGACGGGCTGGTTTCTAAAATGAGTGCAATACCTTCTTCGGTATTGTCGTGGGCATTTTCACCAATCCAATGTTTAATAAAATCTTCCTTTGTGTAAGATATTAACCCATAACTCGGGTCGGAAATGTAAACATTATTGGCCTTATCAATTTTATAAACTACTACATAATGGTTTTTATTCCAGTGTGCGATGCAAGGCAATGGCGCATCAGCAACCAGTGTATTAAAGTCTATTTTAACCCCTAAAGTTCTAAAGCCTAAAGTTTCTGCAGCATTACTAAGTCCAAGCAAGCCGCTCCCTGCTCTGGTGGTTTCAGAAAGTGTTCTTAAGTGTTGTAACGGAATGCTTTTATTATAGTGTTTAGCTATAATGCGTAAGCAAGTAGGGCCACAATCTTTAGCATCTGGTTGTTTGTAAAAGGGGAATTTTTTCATACTAAGTATTCCAGATTTTATCAAAGTTTTCGGATAACTTTTCCTGATCTATGGTGCAACCTGATGCAGAAATATACACTCCAGATTCTTCCAGATTTAAGTAACCCTCTTCATTACTCCATTTTGATAAATATGGATTATAAACACATTCAAATTGATGAAACCAGTGCTTTTTACCTTTTGAGGGAACTCGGCTATCTACACACATGTACCTATATTCGCAATCACAGCATACAAGCGTTTCCTTTTTTTTAATGGCACCTAATTCCTTGAAGTTTGATGATGAAATTATTTCCTTAAATTGTGATGAGGATACCGATTTTATACAACCAAAATTCTCCGAATTATTTAAACCATTTTTTATATTTCCATTTTCATCGATATAAACTTTAGCAAAGTAGTAAGAGTGAAAATTATATGCTTCTAAAAAATGTTCGGCATTAATAGCCAATTTATCGATACTGAGCGTTCTTTTATAGGTTGAAAATTCTTCTTCAAAAAAGTTGTAATATATGTTTTGAGATAGTTGCGTTTTATCTATAATTTTTTTCGAATTAAAGAAATTCACTGAAAAAATTAAACTGTAATTAGCAAATAGCTTTTTATACTCATCCAATTTTTCAATGTTAGAATTTTCGATATAGAGATAGATACTATCTATTTCAAGCTCACTTACTTTTTGCAAAATCGCAAGTAAATTGTCATCTATTTCTTGAGATATAATTGACAGATTTAAAAGGTATTGATCTTTAATTAAATCTAAGAAGCGAAAATCTATATTCGAATGAATAATAACATCAGTTAGTGGGTTAGGATTTTCAAAATTCCTATTTAAACTTTTGAAATGCTTTTTTTGTTCGCTAGTTGAAAGTTGAAATATGATTTCTTCATTAACCAAGAAATCGATAAGTTCTTCTCGCTCTTCAACATCTGCAATTTTATCAAATTGTATAAAATCATTTGTATCCAGAATAGCACAATGTTCTTTTGGAATAAGAAAATAATCTTTTCGAAGAATATCATAAATAATGGCTCGGTTGTATCCCTTTACGGGTACACATAATTGATTTCTTAAAAATAGATTGTTCATATTGGCGATTTATAAAGAAAGTCTAACTGCAAATTACTGGTTGTAAAAATTTTTGACTCCCTGGTTTTTACCAGATATTTAGGTCTGTCTTTTTTAATTAAAGATTTTAAATGAATAGGAGCATTCCCGCTAAGTATTTCGAGTTGGATGTTTTTCATATCATAGAGTTAAAGCGATTTCCTTTTCTAAATTGTAGTTGCATGGTGTAGAAACCATTCCGAATTGACCAATTGGATTTAGGTCTAAAAAATAATATTGCTGATCTTCTTTTGAATAAACAACATCGAACGAAGCGCAGTTTAATCCTATAGCATCAAGTAATTTTTTTATTTTTCGTTGGTAAGATTTTGGGAATTGATATGGTGTAATCCTATTGGGCTTTGAATTATCGTAATTTCTAAAATCTACTTTGGTTTTATTATTATTCTGCGAAAAAATAGCCATTGCATAAAAACTTCCATCTAAGTAGAAGCATCTTAATTCGTAAGCCTTGATAATATTTTTCTGAAAAAATGTAGGCACAAATTCATTTGGTAAACTGCGAATGTCTTCGAGTACAATTTCTGAGGTGTATGCCATATGAAGCGAACTATCCGAATCGTAAGTAGAAAACGGTGCATTCAAAGGTTTTGAGATGATATTTTTTTCTCTGTTGTAAAAATCTATTAGTACATTTTTGCAACTTGTAACTATAAAATTTGGAACAAGTACATTAAATCTTTTACATAAATCTAAAAGGTAGAGTTTATTTATGTCGCTGGTTTTAAAATTATTTAAGCAATTATTTTTATCAAAAGCATAATGCATATATTCCATTAAGCATGTATTTTCAGAAGATAAATAATTGTTAATATGCTCGCTTTTAAAATTATTCATCAAATATAAATCGCCTCTTCTGTACCATATTTTGGTTATCTCATTGCTTTTCAATATTTTACCATCTATATTCAATATGAAATCTTGTTCTGTAAGTGATATTAACTTTACATTGGTATTTTCGTTTATTCGAATAAATTCTTTTTTCAGATGTATTAGCCAATTAATAACTCGGCTTGTGGAATAATCATCATTAATGGAAAAAATTAAAATCATAAGCTTATAGTTGCAACTTTTATTAAGAATTTTAAAAACGGAGGGCAAAGCCTCCGCCTTTATGTAAATTATTTCTACCTAATTAGCAAGGGCTACAATCGTAAAAATCCATGTTCGATCCCGTCTGTTTACCACCATCATCGAAAGTTGTTGTGTAAGTATCAGAGCAATGAGGGCTTTTCGTTGCGCTTGAACATTCATGATAAGTTGTAGCTAGTCTTCCTCCGTTGATTTGGCAGCTTGATAAATCAATTCTTTTCTCGAATAAACTTTTGTTGTTTTTCATGTTTTTGTGTTTAAATTTTTAAAATCGGTTTGTTAAATACTTTGTTAATTAGGACAGTCAAAGTCTGTGCAGGTTTTTATTGTACCACCTTTGTCTGATTTTGTTGTGTACTTAGTGTCTGTACAACCATTAGTGTTGGTAGACGTAGAACTTTCCTTTTGGGTAACTTCTTCAGCCAATCTTCCTCCATTAATTTGACAACTTTTTAAATCGATTCTTTTTTCAAATAAGCTTTTGTTTGTTTTCATAATACATAAAATTTTAATTGAGTTTTCGCCAACGTACCCTGGCGTTTAGGTTTTTTATTAACCTAAATCTCAATACAGCAAAATTGGATTACAACATGTAGTTGATATACGACAGGGTTGAATAAATATTCGTTTATTATTAACTTCTATTCGTTTTAACCAACTATTTCTAGAATTATTAGGTTATAGACTCCGCTTTGCTGATTATTAACAATTGATGTGCTTTCAAATAATTATTTATCAGATACGAATATGGATTAAAGCGTAACGAATATTCGATAGCCATACTAATTGAGGTTTTCTGTATCTATATTTAGCCGATATTTAATCAAATTGATAATCTAAATTCTTTAATGAGTAACAAGGAAATAAAAACAGCTATAACTTTTTACATTAGTTTATTTACATTATTGGTAATCTCTTGTAATCACGAAAAAAGTACTTCGAAAGTAGAAAATGCTAAAGCGGTAGTTTCCACGCAGAAAGACTATTTAAACCTGATTATTTCGTTTGATACGCTTGCTTCAGCTACGGTAAAAAAAATGGTTTACGTAGAAGATAGCTTGCTATACCAACAAGCTAACCGAGAAGAAAATCCTTTTTATCATTATTTTAAAGGAAGGAGATATAGCATTGAGAAAAAACGCGACAGTGCTCTAATTGAATTTAGTAAAATGAAAGGTGAAAAAGTAGCGGATCCTATTGAGTTACTTAAGAAATATCATCAATTAGATTTGGCGCTTGGTAATGGTTCGATGGTAGAATCTGTTTTGGTAAAACGCATTTTCTCTTTAATTGAAAATGGCGAACGTCTGAAAAGTAAACTAACTTATCGTTTTTACGATTTACTGGCAAGGGCTTACTATCAAAACCATAACGAAGAAAAATCTTTATTGTACGCCGCCCTGTATTTCAAAAACCATCCATTTAATTCGCATCCAATTGTTAAGCAAAGGTATTTTGATATTTCTTTCCTTTTAGCATCTCGCTTAGGCGATTTTAAGAAAATGGCATATTATAATGTTCAGGCCCGCACTTTAGCTAAAAAATTAGGCGATAGTTTGGCAATTGCCCGTACGTATGATAATGAATCGCAAATTTACAGTGCGCAAATGCAATACAATAAGGCGCTGGCATCGAGCAGGATCTATTTTAACTATTTAAAGAAAACCAACGACTTAAACGATATAGCTTACAATAACCTGGCAACGTCTTTTATATTAAATAAGCAGGCAGATTCTGCTATTTTTTATTACAAGGCGGGTATGGCGTTGGAACACAAAGATTTATCTGGAAAGCAGAAAAAGATCTATTATTTAGGTTTGGTAGAAGCTTATAAAATGAAAGGCGATTTTGCTAAAGCATTCGCAGCCTTAGATTCTGCTCACAGCATTGAATTACGCAATAATAAGGCAATTGAAACCGTAAAAGTTGCAGAAATGCATGAGAAATATGAAACAGAGAAGAAAGACCAAAACATACTCCAATTAAAAAGCAGAAACAAGCTTAATGAAACCATAATTAAACAGCAACGTTGGTCGATGTTTTTGATTGTAATTATTTTCATAGTAATGGTGGCTTTATTTTATATTGTTTACAGGCAACAGCGTTTACGAGAAAAAAATACCTTATTAAAGTCTGAAAACCAAAGATTAACTATGGAGCAGAAGTTGCTTCAGGTTCAGTTAAATCCACACTTTATTTTTAATGCCATTTCTAATCTGCAAGGTTTAGTCGCTACTGGCGATACAACTGAATCCGTTCGTTACCTGCAATCTTTCTCTGGTTTATTACGTGGTATTTTAGAGCAAAACCGAAAAGATTTTATAGAAATTAAAGAGGAAATTACTTCCTTAAATAACTACATACAACTGCAACAAATGCGCTATGCAGATGTTTTTAATTATGAAATTACTGTCGGAGATGATTTAGACCTTGACGAAATTCTTATTCCGCCGATGTTGATTCAACCTTTTGTTGAAAACACGATAGAACACGGTTTTAGAAACATTACATACAAAGGTTTATTAAAAATTTCTTTTAAGATTGATGGTGAATATTTGGTGATTACTATTGATGATAATGGTTGCGGTTTGACCAAAAAGGCCGATGATAAGCAGAAAAAACAATCGCTTGCTCAAATTATTTTAAAAGAACGCTTCGATTTATTATTTACCTCACGCAAGCAAAAAGCCCATTTTAAGGTCGCTGATAAAGTAGGAGCTGATGCAAAAGGCGTACTTGTTGAGATTATTATGCCTATAATAAACAACTAATATGAAAGCTATGAAACTGTATATTTTAGAAGATGAAATTCGAATTTTACAACACATTCTTCAGATCGTAAATCGAATTGATTACCTGGAAGTAATTGGCTCTTCTGCCGAAATTGCTGTTGCAGCTAAAGAAATACCAGCCTTGAAACCTGATATTATTTTGGCTGATATTCGGCTAAAGGATGGGGACAGTTTTCATCTCTTTCATGAAATCGGTATTAACGATTTTCAGGTGGTATTTTTAACAGCCTACGATCAATATGCAATACAGGCACTTAATTTAGGCGCATTTGGTTATTTATTAAAACCGATCGATGAAGTATCGCTTACCGCTTTATTACACAAATGTTTTCATCATCGTGAACACGAAAAATTTGAGCAACAGCAACTGGCTGTTTCCAGAGATTATTATCTGGCTCAAGGCTTAGGTGCAAGCAAACGCATCGCCTTAAAAAGTGTCGAGTTTATTGAAGTGGTATCCATAGAAGATATTATGTATTGCAAAAGTGATAAAGGATACACGACATTTTATTTAAATAATGGTCATGATATTTTGGTTTCGAAAGGATTAAAAGAATATGAAAGTTTGCTTACTCCTTTTGGTTTTCTAAGGTGTCATCAATCGTATTTGGTAAATTTTAAATACGTTAAAAAATACTATCGAGAAGGTTATTTACAAATGGAAAACAAGGAAAGTATTATTGTATCTAGCAGGAAAAAAGAAGAGGTACTTAGGTATTTGGAAAATATTGCCTAACCTGCATTTGAGCGTATAAAGTAGAGCATTTTTTAACTCAGCCAGTTTAAAAGCATTAAATTCTAAAATTGGAATTACCCGTATCTGGTTATAGCTGTCAAGTTTTATTATAAACAAGCTTCCTAAAAAGCTATTCAATTTTTGAAAAACCTCCAGTTTTTACATTTTTTTTAATTTATAGTTATATGTTGTGCAATTAGGTAAATACTATTCCGCAATTGCTTAATTATTGGTTTTTAATTTTTAGGATTAAAACCTTTTATACTATTCCTTGTTTGAGTAGGGTGGAAGTTGCAATTTGGACTATTTTTAATAGCTTTAATAATTAAATTTTAATTAATGGCTAAATTGAACAAACAGCCCTCGCCTGTAGCGATCTCAAAAACACTTACTGGAATTGCTGGATTAGACGAAATTACCCTTGGAGGCCTTCCTTCGGGTCGCCCTACCTTGATCTGCGGAGAGGCAGGTTCTGGAAAAACACTTTTTTCGATTGAATTTATTGTCAGAGGTGCCCTTGATTATGGTGAACCTGGCGTATTTATGGCTTTTGAAGAAAAGGCAGATGAACTTAAAACGAACGTTGCTTCTTTAGGATTCGATCTTGAAAAGCTAGAGCATGAAAAAAAAATCCGTATAGATTATATCCATATTGATCGTGCCGAGATAGAAGAAACTGGCGAGTATGATCTTGAAGGCCTATTTATACGTTTGAATTATGCTATTGACAGTATAGGTGCCAAGCGTGTTGTGTTGGATACGATTGAAAATCTTTTCTCAGGACTTAAAAATGAAGGGATATTACGTGCTGAAATTCGCAGGTTATTTCAGTTTCTAAAATCGAAGGGCGTAACCGCGATTATTACTGGTGAGCGTGGAGAAAAAAGCCTAACTCGCCAAGGATTAGAAGAATATGTATCGGACTGCGTGATTCTTTTGGATCACCGAATTATTAATCAAATCTCTACCCGCAGACTTAGGATTGTGAAATACCGAGGTTCTGTTCATGGCACAAATGAGTATCCTTTTTTAATTGATGATGAGGGTATATCGGTACTGCCAATAACCTCGCTGGAATTAAATAAAGAGGTTTCATCTGAAAGCATTTCTTCGGGCGTTAAGGCACTCGATAAAATGTTGGGTAATGCAGGTTTCTATAGAGGGAGCAGTATATTAGCATCTGGCACCGCTGGTACAGGGAAAACCAGTATCGCAGCCAGTTTCGCCAATGCAACATGTCTAAGGAAAGAGAAATGTTTATTCTTTGCTTTTGAGGAATCTCCGAAACAAATTATCCGTAATATGAGGTCGATTGGTATGGATCTGCAAAAACATGTTGATGATAAGTATCTTCAGTTTTATGCATCCCGACCTACACTGTTTGGGCTCGAGATGCATTTAGTAGCCATACATAAAGCCATCCATAAATTTAAACCTGATGCAGTTATTCTCGATCCAATTACGAATCTGATAACGATTGGCTCGGTTAGTGAAGTGAAAACAATGCTGGTACGCCTGATCGATTTTCTGCAGATTCAGCAGATAACGGTTATGTTTACTGCATTAACCCTAAATAATGTGGTTAACGAACAAACCGATGAGGGGGTTTCTTCTTTAGTTGATGCCTGGTTGCAAATCCGAGATATCGAAAATAATGGAGAGCGGAACCGTGGATTGTATATCATGAAATCACGAGGTATGAAACATTCTAATCAAATCAGAGAATTTGTGATTACCGATAAAGGTTTGGATTTGGTTGATGTATTCTTAACGGAAGATGGCGTGCTCACAGGTTCGGCCAGAGAAGCAAGATTATTACTGCAGCAGACAGGAGAAATTATTCATGAACAGGCAGTAAGCAGAAAAGACCGAGAGCTTATTCGTAAGCGAAAAGTGCTCGAATCTAAAATTGACAGTCTAAGATCTGAATACGAATCGGCAGAAGAAGAATTAAATAAAGTATATGTAGAGGAAGCGTTGAAAAAGCAAATTATGGGCGATACAATATCAAAAATAACTGATCTTCGTCGGGCTGATATTTCGGCTCCTGTTAAATCCAAAACAAAAAAAAACGAATAAATAGTGGCTAAATTATATGAGTTGAGGCTGTATGTTGCCGGTAAAACATCAAAATCGGTTGTGGCTTTAGAAAACCTTAAGAAAATTTGCGAGGAACATTTGAAGGGTCAGTATAGCATTGAGGTAATCGATTTGCTTGAAAGACCCCAGCTTGCCGAAGGTGATCAAATACTTGCTATTCCGACTTTGGTTAAAAAAGTACCAGAACCCGTACGTAAAATTATTGGAGATTTATCCAACGTTGAAAAAGTATTAGTTGGGCTAGATATTCGTCCAAGAACAACCAGTTAATGATAGAAGAAAGCGATCATTTGAATCCCAGAGAAGATATAGTTGAGCATTATATTTTACGGCTTTTTATTGCCGGTTCCTCACCAATATCTGCAAGGGCCATTACGAATCTTCGCCACATCTGTGAAGAATTTCTTAAAGACAAATACATACTCGAAATTATTGATGCCCACCAGCAACCAGAACTGGTAAAGGAAGAGAATGTTACGGCTTTACCTATGCTAATTAAAAAAAATCCAGGTCCTAAAAAGCGTTTGATTGGCGATTTTTCTGATCGTGAAAAAGTTTTACTTGGATTGGGAATTAGGAGTTAGTTTATGGAGAAATCTATCGAACATATTAAACTTGAGGAGGCTTACCGTGAACTTCAGATTCAGTTGGAGGAGGCAAATGATATTGTAGATGCCATTCGAACTGGAGAAGTTGACGCCTTGGTTGTTAACGGAAAAGACGGGCACCAACTGTTTACCTTGAAAAGTGCCGATCATTCTTATCGGATATTTATTGAGCAGATGATCGAAAGTGCAATTACACTTGATCAAACCGGACTAATTTTATACAGCAACTCACAATTTGCAGCACTTTGCCAAGCTCCACTGGAAAGTGTAATTGGAAAAGATTTCCTAAATTTTGTTGATGACGATTATAAAGTTTTCGCTAAGGAAATAATTGATAGCGCCTGGGAAGTCGATACTAAAGCTGAACTCTTTTTAAGAAACGCAAATGGCGATAAAATTGCCGTTCAGCTTTCAATTAAGCAGTTGAGACTTGATGAAGGGGTTTCACTGAGTGTAATTATAACGGATCTTACAGACCTTAAAAAATCTCAGTTTCTTTTACAAACAAAAAACGAAGAGCTCGAGAAAGCGAGAAAAATCGCTGAAGAGCTTAATGAAAACCTGGAATTTCTTGTTCAAAATAGAACCTTGGAACTAGAAGCAAAAAATAATGAACTGATTACTGCGCTTAATGATTTAAAAGAGAGTGAAGATAATCTGCATTCTGCCTTTAATGCTGGTGAACTGGGAAGTTGCAGTTTGGATTTAAAAACAGGTAGAGCTGAAATGTCTGAAAAATTCCGTGAACTTTATGGACTTCCTATAGCTGGAGAGATTAACTGGGAAATGGTTCTTTCAGCGGTTGATCCAGGCTATATTAATGAGCTTAATGAAGTGCTACAAAAATGCATAAAAAGTGGTACTCCTGTTGATAGCACCTATCCAATAAAACACATTCTAACTGGTGAAAGAAGATGGATGAGGGTAGTTGGTAAATGTAAAAAAGATCATTCGGGAAACTTTGTTGGCGTTTATGCCGTGCTTATGGATGTAACCGACCAAAAGCAAGATGAGCAGCGGAAAAATGATTTCATTGCAATGGTGAGCCATGAGTTAAAAACACCGTTAACTTCGATGAAGGGTTATATTCAGGTATTGCAAATGAAGGCTAAAAAAGATAACCTTGATTTTGCAAACAAGGCTCTAGAGGGTGCAGACAGACAAATTGGCAAGATGACGAAGATGATTAATGGCTTCCTGAATGTTGCCAGACTTGAATCTGGAAAAATCAGGATGGATTTTGCAAAAGTTGAACTGACAAAATTAGTAAGTGAAGTTGTTGATGAATACGCAACAACGGCTAACAGTCATCACCTTGTTCAAAATTACTGTAATGAATTATTGATTATGGCAGACAGGGATAAACTGGGTCAGGTTGTTAACAATCTGATTAGTAATGCAATGAAGTATTCTCCAATTAATACTGAAATATTTATCGATTGTTTTATCGATGAGCAAAGTGCAGTATTTAAAATTACAGATCAGGGAATGGGCATCAGTCAAAGTGATCTTCCGAGGTTATTCGATAGATTTTATAGAGTCGAAAACCTGAAAACAGCCACTGTAGCAGGGTTTGGAATCGGTTTGTATCTTTCAGCAGAAATTATCGAAAGACATAATGGTAAGATATGGGCAGAAAGTGAGATCGGCAATGGAGCTAGTTTCTATTTTTCAATTCCTTTGATAACTGTATAAAGCCTGGTTTGCTGATACTATTAATCATTAAACGCTAAGTCGAACTATTACGGTAATACAACGACTCCTTTTGCCCATTTACCGAAAGCTATATCTATACAGATGTTTTATTTATAATCTTTAATCAGAAAAAGAGCAATAATGCTTAATGATTAAATATCAAATTATGAAAACTAACATCGGACTTACAGCGCAAAATGCAGATGCTGTCGCAGTAGAATTGGCAAAACTTTTAGCAAACGAATTTGTACTGTACACCAAAACCAGAAATGCACATTGGAATGTTACTGGAGATAACTTCCATGCAAATCATATTTTTTTCGAATCCCAATATCAAAAGTTAGATGGATTGATTGACAGTGTGGCCGAGCGTATGCGCAAAATTGGACATTATGCGCCTGCTACTATGAAAATCTATTTAGAATTAACGCATCTTACCGAATACAGTGAAAGAACGAACGATGGCCTAGGTTATATGAAAGACTTACTTGCTGACCATGAAAGTATCATCGAATTTATTAGAGGGAATATCACCCCTTTTGCAGAAAAATATAAAGATTATGGTTCCAGCGATTTCATTACTGGCTTAATGGAAAGCCACGAAGAAATGGCTTGGATGATTCGTTCGTACTTTAAGTAAATTCTTAAAGTATAAGCTTTAAACGCAATAGAGTAATTATATTTGTGTAAATCATTCCTAATATCTCTATGAAAGCTCTAATCGTTGATGACAATGAAATTGCCAGAACTACTTTGGCGCATTTGGCAAAACAGATTCCTAATTTAACAATTGAAAGTGAATATTCTAATGCCATTGAAGCTTACAATCATTTGCAAAATAAGCAGGTAGATTTGATCTTTTTGGATATAGAAATGCCTGAAATGAGCGGAATTGAGTTGACCAAAAATCTGTTAGGCAAGGGAATTATTGTAATTTTTACAACTTCGAATAAGCAGTATGCGCTTGAAGCTTTCGAATTAAATATTGCTGATTATTTGCTAAAACCGTTTACAATTGCCAGGTTTCTACAGGCCGTTGGTAAAGCACAGGCAATATTTGAAAGTAAAAAGGAAAATGTACAGTTTGGAAATGAGGAGTTTTTATTCGTTAGAGACTCCAACATTACAAGACGCCTAAAGCTGGATGATATTTTTTACGCAGAAGCCATGGGCGACTATGTAAAGTTTTACACCAAGGAAAAAATGTTTGCTGTACATGGAACAATGAAAGCTGCAGAAGAACGTTTGCTAAAGGTTAATTTTATAAGGGTTCATCGCTCTTATATTGTTGCAGTTAGTAAAATTGACACCCTACAAGATGGTGGAATAATAATAAACGGGCAGTTTATCCCTGTCGCCGATGCTTATAGAAAAACACTCAATACAAAAATGAATGTTTTTTAGGCGCTTCTATTAATATTAATGAATTATGGTTTTTAGGTAATCATAATTAATAAATCATTATTTATGATAAATATATCCTCGGTAATGGGCAACAAACGTTTCGCTTATTTGATTGTGCTGACCTTTATTGCCGATTCTATATTGTTGATTGCTATTCAAATCAACTCGGCCAGGAATACAAAGGAGCTGATAAGAAATAACAACACCCTTTTACATGAATTACGTTCTAGTAATCATTTGAGAGAAATTGATCGCGATATTTTAGGTGTAGAGAGTAGGATTAGAGCATCTATAGCCACAAATGATACTACACATTTGGAGGGTATAGACCAAAAAATTGATGAGGTTGAAGTTTTTTTAGATTCGCTATCGAAAGATAATTCTGATGAAGCAGAAGAAAAGTTGATACATCGGTTGAGTGTACTTGCGCTCGATAAAAAAATAGTGAAGGAAAAACTCTTAAATCGCTATTTTTCTTTGGGTAATATGGATGATAAAACATCTATTGCTAACCCAAGGGCAAGAATAATCTCTAATGAAATTACCAGTATCACAGGACAGATTTACAAAATTCGCCAAATTCAAATGGCGAGCTTAAGTAAAAAGAATGAAGAGATTGGAAATAAAGCAAAGATTTATGATATTTCTTTGCTTGCATTATTAGTTTTAAGCGGTTCTATTATTGGTTTTCACATTATCCGTCAATTTCGCAGACAACATTTATTAATCCAGGAATTAAATATTGCGGAGAAAAACGCAACAATAGCAGCACAAACTAAAGAAAATTTTTTGGCTAATATGAGCCACGAAATCAGAACGCCATTAAGTGGAATATTGGGTTTTACCAATTTATTACAAAAAAGAACTTTAGATTCTACTGCCACAGAATTTGTTTCTTCAATTCAGCGATCGGGGGAAAATTTAATGGCTATTGTTAACGATATTCTTGATTTATCGAAAATTGAAGCAGGAATGATGCGCATCACTCCTGGAACCTTCAGCATTAATGGGCTGGTGAATTCTGTAGAAACATTATTTTTAGAACGTGCAAAAGAGAAAGGTTTAACTATTTCCAGTAATATTGAGCAATCGATACCAGATACACTTATTGGTGATGCGACAAGGCTTACACAGGTTTTGGTGAACCTAATTGGAAATGCCATAAAATTTACACAGCAGGGAAAAGTTACCATAGAAGTCAATGCAAAATCGCAAACCAAAAATCAAATTATTTTGAATTTCAAGGTTTCTGATACTGGTATTGGTATCAACAAAGAAAAATTGGTTGAGGTTTTCGAGAGATTTAAGCAAGGAGAAGATTCTACTACAAGAAATTATGGCGGTACTGGTTTGGGTTTATCAATTGTTAAAAGCTTAATTCTGCTACAAAATGGCGATATCGAAGTAAGTAGTGAGCCAGAAAAGGGAACAACCTTTAGCTTTTATATTCCCTACAATATTTCTGAAGAACAACTTAATGCGGCTATAACGATAAATCCTGAATATTTTAAAGATAAAACCAATACACCATTACGTGTTTTGATAGTAGACGATAATGCTATTAATCAAAGTTTAATGGAGCATTTGTTGTTGCAATGGAACATTGATTTTAATATTGTTTTTAACGGACAGGAGGCGGTTGATCAACTGGCGATAAAAGTATATGATTTGGTTTTGATGGATATACAAATGCCTATCATGGATGGATATACCGCTACGCAACAAATTCGCGAAGTTTTAAAACTTGATATTCCCATCGTTGCAATGACAGCGCACGCTATGGCAGGTGAACGCGAAAAATGCCTAAGCAGGGGGATGAATGAATATATTTCTAAACCGATAAAAGAAGAAGAATTATTTAAATTGATATCGAGCTTTGGTTTAGAAAATGCTAAACAATCGTCCAAAGGAACTGAAACAAGCCAAATAAAATTTTTATATATCGACCTCATTTACATGAAATCGATAAGTGGAGGCAATAGCGTTTTCGAGCAAACCGTAACGAAGCAGTTTATTAATAACGTACCTGAGCATTTGCAATTGCTTTTAAGCGCTTACGAAAACAATAATGTTGTAATTGTAAAGCATGGAGCACATGATTTTAAATCCAGTATAGCCATAATGGGTTTGTTGCCGTTATTAGAAGAAAAATTAGACGTGCTGGAAATGATGACTGAACGGAATGAGGAATCGAAAAAGGCTTTAGAAGAGATAGAACGCGTACTTCACTTAGCGGTTGCAGAGGCAAAGGTTTTCGTAAACACATTTTAAATTTACTTTTTGAAATAGATTGCCATTTTATGCTCTTTTAAATTTGTGATTTGTCGTTAAAAACTAATTTTCAATTTATAGTTTAAATTAAATTTTGTTTGAGATTCAACGACATTTCTTGCCTATTAGTCGAACAGCAATTTTTGTTGGAAATGTTTGATTGTAGATTTAACACATTAAGTAATACAGACAGATAAATTCAAAATTATGGGAATTCTACAAACCTCAGAAAATGCATTATTCCACTCTACAGTAACCGCTGTAATTAATGCGCCAATAGAAAAAATAGGATTTTTAAATCATTAAAAATAGAATTACCATGGAAAATCAAGGTGCTTCGGTTGTTATTACCCATCATATTTTAGATGGAAAACAACAAGATTATGAGAATTGGCTAGCTGAAATTTTGCCAATATCCAAGCAGGCAACGGGATTTATCGATTTACAAATTGTAAGACCAATAGCTCATTTAACTTTTGTTTATACCGTAATTATTCGTTTTGATACTATCGATAATCTTAAAACTTGGATGCAGTCTGACAGCAGAAGAAAACTAATTGAAAAGGCAAATCCATTCTTTAGGAAAAATGATAGATATCAAATAAAATCGGGCCTGGATTTTCTTTTTAATGATAAAAGTAATGACAATAAAGTGCCCGTTCGTTGGAAACAATTTTTAACCACTTGGTCGGCTATTTATCCTTTATCTCTTTTAACACCTTTATGGCTCTTTCCCATACTAAGGTTTTTTCAAATCCCTGCAAATCATTATTTTGATACCTTAATAGGAACGGGTATAATTGTTGTTTTAATGGTGTATGTGATCATGCCAAATTACACTAAACTGATTAAGCGTTGGTTATATCAATAATTTAAATTACTATAAAATATTCCAGAATTAAATCATTGAAATCTCAATGATTTTTTTGTTTTAAGGGGAGATTAATGAGAGCACAGGAATTTATAAATCCAATCAAAACGTTAAGCAAAAAACTTCTCAAAGTCAACGATAGTTTTTGCCTATTCACCGAATTGCGATTGAAAAAACTTCAATTCTGCGATAGCTTTACAGTAGAAATAAACGCACATTCTTAACAACCATTAAAACTATTATTATGAATACGGAATCATTAAGTTTCAAATACGAACTAGAAAAAAAAGCGCCTCGCAAAAATGATGGCGGTACTACAAGGGGGGCTTCTGTTACAGATTTTCCAGCATCCATTGGTATTGCAGGTGTTTCAATGAGATTGCAGCCAGGAAGTATGAGGGAATTACATTGGCACGCCAACGCGGCAGAATGGGCTTATGTAATTTCTGGAACAGTACGTACCACAATTATTCATCCAGATGGTAACAGTTATGTCGATAATTTTGAGCCAGGTGATGTTTGGTATTTTCCAAAAGGTTACGGACACTCTATACAGGCAACAGGGAGCGAAGAATGCCACTTTATTTTGATTTTTGATAATGGTAATTTTTCTGAAGACCACACCTTTAGCGTAACGGATTTTGTTTCCTGCATGCCTGCAGAAATTATTGCACAAAATTTGGGTTTAACACTTGATGAAGTTGCAGCATTACCACAAAAGGAGGCTTATTTTGCTAAGGGGATTGTTCCAGATGAATTATCGTTAAATGCGCTTGCTCGTCCTGACGAAAGCGATATAGCATTAACCAGCTTTCACCGATACCCTCTCCATGCACAACAGCCAAGAATTGTTCCAGGGGGTGGTTTGCAAAGATTGGTTACCAGCAAAGAATTTCCAATAAGTAGTACAATGTCTGGCTCTATTATAGAGTTGCAGCCAGGTGCTTTAAGAGAAATGCACTGGCATCCAAATGCAGATGAATGGCAGTATTATATTTCAGGTCAGGCAGAAATGTCGGTTTTTCTTGCCGAAAGCACAGTTGTAACCGAGCAATTTAATACTGGAGATGTAGGTTATGTACCTATGGGAGCAGGGCATTATATCAAAAATACAGGAGATACAGTTTGTAAAATCCTAATTGGTTTCAACAGTGGAACCTACCAATCTATTGATTTAAGTGCATGGTTGGCTGGAAATCCAAAAGATGTTGTGGCTACCAATTTTGGTTTGGCAACTGGCGAAATTGAAAAATTTCCAACAAAGAAGATGTTCATTCAACCTGGAAATTAAGTTTCAATCCTCATAAAATGAAACAATCAATTCATAGATCTTCTTTAGCCAAGCAAGTTAGATTGCAAGAGAGATTGGCGATATTTTTGGCTTTGATTGCAGGATATGTAGATGCAACTGGATTTGTGAAATGGAAAACCTACGTTTCGTTTATGAGTGGAAATACCACGCAGTTGGGTGCTGGGCTATCCAGCCAAAGCTTGGTCACATTGATTACAACACTAACTGTAATTTCAAGTTTCTTAATTGGGATTTACTTAGGAACTTTCTTGTTTTTTTGCAAGATGCTGAAGGTTAAATCATTATCTTTTTATGTGGTTGCTGGAATACTAATGATCTATACGATAATTGCTTATTTTTATTCTATCAATAATATTTCATCAGTTGCAATTATCGGATTTTCGATGGGGATAATGAATACAATTATCACATCCGTTGGAAACCAAAAGGTAAATACCGATTTTGTTACTGGAACATTAACCAGTTTGGCGAGAAATACAGCTTTGCTAAGTATGACAAATGATGTGGCGGAAAGAGAAGAATATAAATCAAATGCCATACATCTTCTACTACTATGGATTAGCTTTTTATCAGGTGCGATTTTTGGGCCAATTATGCTCGGCTACTTTGGAAATTGGACATTAGCTTTTCCAGCAACGCTCATGCTAGCGTGTGGATTATGGATATCAAATAATAAACTCTAAAACTAATACAATGTTAGAAAAAAATAAAGTAGCACCCGATTTTTCATTATTTGCTACACCAGATCAGAAAATTAAATTGTCGGAATTTAAAGGGAAAAATGTGATTCTGGCATTTTATCCAGCCGACTGGAGCCCAGTTTGTAGTGACCAAATGGCCTTGTACAATGAAACATTGAAATTTTTTAAGCAGTACAATGCAGAGATTTTTGGGATATCCGTTGATAGCAAATGGTGTCACCTGGCATTTTCGCAATCCAGAAATTTACATTTCCCATTATTATCAGATTTTGAAGCAAAAGGAGAAATTGCCAAAAAATATGGTGTTTATAATGAACAGGAGGGAGAATGCAATAGAGCATTATTTGTTATTGATATACACGGCATCATAGCTTGGAGTTACTTATCTCAAACTGCAATTAATCCTGGTGCCGACGGAATTTTAGACGCTTTAGAAACTCTTAAAACAGCATAAATATGTCACTAAAACCAACAGTCAGCAATACTGACCATGTGCAAGGCAACTTAGAAGCCGATTTAGTAATTGTAGAATATGGCGATTATCAGTGTCCATATTGCGGAGCAGCTTATCCTATTTTGAAAGACTTAATGAGTCATTTTCAAAACCAGGTTAAATTCGTTTTCAGAAATTTTCCGCTTTCCGAAATTCATCAGTATGCCAAACCAGCAGCACTTGCGGCAGAGGCTGCTAATTTACAAGGTAAATTTTGGGAAATGCATGATGCGATTTATGAAAATCAGCAAAATCTAGATGAAAATTTCCTTTTAGAACTGGCGGAAAAACTAGAATTAAACGTTTCTAAGTTCAAAACTGATATCAATAGTAAAGCTTTAGAAGAAAAAGTAGAAGGTGATTTTGAAAGCGGAATTTTGAGCGGAGTAAACGGAACACCATCATTTTATGTAAATGGTAAAAAATTTAATGGAGGTGCCGAAGATTTATTTCAGATGTTAATAGAGAATGCTGGATAATTTCTAATAGTTAATTACCAATTATTTTTTCCTAATTAAACGAAATTATCTTAGGATAAGACGGATTGAATTTCACACCACTACATTTGATCAAGAATAAAGACAACGATTTCAAAATAAATTAATCCTAAAAACTAAACCCTAAAATCATGAGCTCACTAAAATTAAAAGACGGAACAGAAATTTTCTACAAAGATCAAGGACAAGGACCAACATTGATGTTTCATCACGGATGGCCTTTATCATCAGATGATTGGGATGCGCAGGTAATTTTCTTCCTGCAGAAAGGTTACAGAGTTGTAACTCACGATAGAAGAGGGCACGGCCGTTCTAGTCAAGATATTTATAATCATACAATTGAGCAATACGCTTCTGATGCAGCTGAATTGGTTGAATTTCTTGAACTTAAAGATGTGGTACACATCGGCCACTCTACTGGTGGTGGCGAAGTGATTCGTTATGTAAACAAATATGCTAAAGGAAGAGCAAAAAAAGCAATTTTAATAAGTGCAGTTCCTCCAATTATGGTTGCAAGCGAAAGCAATCCTGATGGTGTTCCAATTTCAGTTTTTGATGGTATCAGAGCGCAAACGTTGAACAACAGACAGCAGTTTTATCTCGATTTAACGATTCCTTTTTACGGATACAACAGGGAAGGTGCAGATGTGAAAGAAGGTGTACAGAGAAACTGGTGGAGACAAGGCATGATGGGTGGCATTGTTGCGCATTACGATGGAATTAAAGCTTTTTCAGAAACTGATTTTACCGAAGATTTAAAAGCGGTAGAGCTTCCTGTATTAGTGTTGCATGGTGAAGATGACCAGATTGTTCCTTACCAAAATGCGGCCTTAAAGTCTATCAAATTATTGAAAAACGGAAAGTTGATTACTTATCCTGGCTTCCCACATGGCATGCCAACTACACAAGCTGCAACAATTAATAAAGATATTTTAGAATTTATCTTAGCCTAAGCTTATTCTAAGTAAGATTACATTATTAACGTTGAGTTGATGGTGTAATCTTATTATAGATAACGAGATCGGTTTAGGCTTTAAAATTTTTAGTGCGGCAACTTATCTCTAATTAAGCCATAACACCAAGTTCCAGCAATTGCGCTTAATAGCGTAACCAAAATTACCGTTGCACCAGTGCCTATTTGAGCAAATAGTGGCCCTGGGCAGGCTCCAGTTATAGCCCAACCTAATCCAAATAGTAAACCGCCATAAATTTGGCCTTTGTTAAACTTTTTAGGATGAAATTCGATGGTCTCACCATGAATGGTTTTAATATTAAATTTTTTAATGATAAAAATAGATATCATGCCTACGATTATTGCGCTACCTATTATGCCATACATATGAAAAGATTGTAACCGAAACATTTCTTGAATCCGAAACCAGCTTACGACTTCTGATTTTACGAATATAATGCCGAAAAGTATGCCAACTGCAAGGTATTTAAGGTTATTATACCATTCTTGTGATGTATGGTTTTTATTTATAGCTGTATCTGTTGAGGATACTTTAAAATCTGAATTAGGATGTTTTTGCATTTTGATTAAAGCGCTAAGATGTAAGGCAAAATTACGTTAGCCATAATTAAACCACCAACCATGAAGCAAATGGTAGCTACTAAAGAAGGCCATTGTAAATTTGATAAACCCATAATAGAATGGCCACTCGTGCAGCCTCCAGCGTATCGGGTTCCAAAACCAACCAAAAAGCCGCCAACAACCATGAGTACAAAACCGCGAAGTGTTAGTAAAGAAGACCAACTCATTACATCAACTGGAATTAGATCTTGGTAATTGGTTATACCATAGCCCGCCAATTCTGCAGTCAGTTTTGGATTAACTACAACAGGGTTTGGGTTTGGAAGCAGGTTAATTGCGATTACACCACCTAAGAATATTCCAAAAACGAAAAATAAATTCCAAGCTTCTTTTTTCCAATCGTACTTAAAAAAAGTAATGTTTGCAGGAATACAAGCTGCACATATATGGCGTAATGAGGAGCTGATCCCAAAAGATTTGTTCCCTAAAATTAGTAACGTTGGAACAGTTAATCCAATCAATGGGCCTGCCACATACCAAGGCCAAGGTTGTTTCAAAAAATCGATCATGGTTTTCTATTCTTATTTTCAGTTTATGTATTTCATCTTATATCTGTAAACAGTCGCAGAAAATGTTTCGTTCTGAAAAGCCATTTTATAAACTATTTGTGCAAAATACAATTTACTGCCAATATTAATTTATTGTCGTTTTAATAAGCTGTAAAACTAATGGTAAGCAAGTAATCAAATTCAGAAACAAGAAAGCCACTAATTCAAAAATTAGTGGCTTTCTTGTCAAATCTTAGTATTATTAAATGGTTCGTCCAGGATATTGTTGTAATGCAATTTCTAAACAATCCATTGCCGAATTCAAATCATCTGTATTTAAAACATAGGCCATACGAACTTCCTGTTTTCCAGAACCTGGTGTAGAGTAGAACCCTGTTGCTGGAGCCATCATAACGGTTTGGTTGTTGTGTTCAAAATCTTCTAAAATCCACTGGCAAAATTTATCTGCATCATCAATTGGGAATTTAGCAACAACATAAAATGCACCTCCAGGATTTGGACAGAAAACACCTTCAATATTATTCAATCGACTTACTAATGTATCTCTACGTAAAGTATATTCCGTGTTAACTTTTTCAAAATAACTATCTGGCGTATCAACTGCTGCAGCTCCTGCTATTTGTTCTACCATTCCAGGGCTTAATCTTGCTTGTGCAAATTTTAATCCCGAAGCAATTACTTCTGCATTTTTTGTAATTAAACAACCTAAACGAGCACCGCAAGCACTGTAACGTTTAGAAACAGTATCCATAATTACAACATTTTCATCTAAGCCATCTAAATGCATAGGCGAGATAAATTCACGTCCATCATAACAGAATTCACGATAAGCTTCATCAGAGAATAAAAATAAATCGTATTTAATACAAAGTGTTTTTAAAGCCTCTAATTCTTCTCTTGAATATAAATAACCTGTTGGATTATTCGGATTACAGATAATGATTGCTTTGGTTTTTTCAGTTATCAATTTTTCGAATTCTGCAATAGGAGGAAGGGCAAAACCATTTTCTATATAAGATAAAATAGGCTTAACCACTACATTGCTCATGCATGCAAAGCCATTGTAGTTCGCATAAAAAGGTTCAGGGATGATGATTTCATCTCCTTCATTTACACAAGTTTGCATGGCAATGGTAATGGCTTCAGAACCACCAACAGTTACCAGGATATTTTCGGGCTTAATGTTGTAACCTAATTTATTGTAGTATTCTGTTAATTTTAAGCGATAAGCTAAAGTACCTTCAGATGGAGTATATGCCCAAACATCGAAATCGATATTCTTAATCGCATTTAACATTCCCTCAGGAGTTTCAATATCAGGTTGACCAATATTTAAGTGAAAGACCTTTTTACCGTCTTGCTTTGCTTTATCAGCAACTGGAGTTAATTTTCTGATTGGCGATGCAGGCATCTGCAGGCCTTTTTGTGAAATTTTTGGCATGGTGCAAAAATAAAAAAAGTCCCAATGAAAATCGGGACTTTTAAAATATTATCGATTAAAAAATTACTTAGAAGCTGCAGCTACAGTTTCGCCTTTAATGTAAAGTACTTTTACAGGCGTTTTAGCATTTGAAGTCACTGTTACTGTTTTAGTAAAAGGTTGAGCTGCTCCTGCTGCATTAAAAGTTACAGAAATTATACCTGTTTCGCCTTTTTTCAAAGGAACCGTAGTATATTTTGGAACAGTACAACCACAACTTGCTTCAGCTTTAGAAATTATTAACGGCTCTTCGCCAACATTGGTGTATTTGAAATCGTAAGTTACAGGCTTGTTTACCGTAATTTTACCGAAATCATGAGTTTCAGCTTCAAATTTAAACTCAGCAGGCTTCGCTGCAGTTTGTGCATTAGCCATTACACCGAAACCCATTACAAAAGCGAATAATACAAATAATTTTTTCATGTTTATGTGTTATAAATAGTTGTTTAAAAATTATAAATCAAATTTAATATTTATAAATTAAAACAAAAACTATTCCAAGTTTATTTTACAAGTCCATATATAATTTTACATTCAAGGATAAAGGCAAACTTTTAATTTTGTATATATTTGTCGCAACCAATATTTGATTACGATGCAGAATGAAAAATTGAATACTAACTCTATTGATACTTCTGAATTAAGTTTTAACGATTTTAAATTAATTGTTATAAACGATTATAAAATAGCCTACGAAAGCAGGCAGGCCAGTGTTTTAGGCCGTAGAGAGGTATTAACAGGGAAGGCTAAATTTGGCATTTTTGGTGATGGTAAAGAGGTTCCTCAAATTGCCATGGCTAAAGCATTTAAGAAAGGAGATTGGCGTTCGGGTTATTATCGCGACCAAACTTTTGCCTTTGCGGCGGGAATTTCAACAATTAAGGAGTTTTTTGCTCAATTATACGCAAACCCAACAGAGGGAGCTGATCCTTTTTCAGGCGGCCGACAAATGAATTGCCATTTTGCCACAAAATCTATTAATGAGGATGGAAGCTGGAATGATTTAACAGAAATTAAAAACAGTTCGTCAGATATTTCCCCAACGGGTGGTCAAATGGCTCGTTTGGTTGGTTTGGCGTATGCCTCAAAATTATTTAGAGAAAATAAAGAATTAGATTACTTAAAACACTTTTCTGTAAATGGAAACGAAGTTGCTTTTGGTACTATTGGCAATGCTTCTACTTCGGAAGGTGTGTTTTTCGAAGCCATAAATGCGGCGGGAGTTTTGCAAATTCCAATGGCAATTTCCATTTGGGATGATGCTTATGGGATTTCCGTTCCTGCTAAATTTCAAACAACCAAAGAAGATATTTCAGAGGTTTTAAAAGGCTTTCAGCGAGCGGATGATGCAGCTGGTTATGAGATTTACAAAGTTAAAGGTTGGGATTACCCAGCCTTGTGCGAGGTTTATGAAAAAGCTATAAATGTTTGTCGTGATGAACATGTGCCAGTTTTAATTCATGTTACCGAACTTACTCAGCCACAAGGTCATAGTACCTCTGGTTCTCACGAGAGATATAAATCGAAAGATAGGTTAACCTGGGAGGCTGAACACGATTGTATTTTAAAAATGCGTGAGTGGATGCTGGAATCGGCAATTGTAACTGAGGAAGAAATTGCTGAGCTTGAAAAAGCGGCAAAAATCTTAGTTCGTAATGCTCAAAAAGAAGCTTGGAATGAATTTTTAGATAGCATGAAGTCGGAGCAAAAACAAGTTGTCGATTTAATTTCGGCAATGGCTCAAAATCAACCAGAACTTTCTAAAATATCTGCTCAATTGGCTTCTACAGCTGATGCTCAACGTCGCGAAATATTCGTAGCAGCCCGCAAAGCAATACGTGTATCTGCAAAAAATCTTTCGCCCGAACGCGATGAATTGCTTAACTGGTATAAAAATCAAGAAGAATTAAATTACGATAGATACAATTCCAAACTTCATACCAACGGAAATGAATCACCTGAAAATATTCAGATAACTGATGCTGTTTATGATGAATCATCGAAAATGGTTGATGGGCGTGAAGTTTTAAACGCTTGTTTTAACGAAAATTTTTCACGTGATCCACGCTTAGTGGCTTTTGGCGAGGATTTAGGGAATATCGGGGATGTGAACCAAGGCTTTGCAGGCTTACAAGCTAAATACGGAGAATTACGGGTTACTGATACAGGTATTCGTGAAATGACGATTATGGGGCAAGGTATTGGCCTTGCGATGCGTGGTTTAAAACCCATTGCCGAAATACAGTACTTAGATTACTTAATATTTGCTTTAAATGTTTTAAGCGATGATTTGGCGTCATTATCATATCGTACAAAAGGTATTCAAAAGGCACCAGTTATTGTAAGAACCAGAGGTCATCGCTTGGAAGGTATCTGGCATTCTGGCTCACCAATAAGCATGCTTTTAGGCTCGTTAAGAGGCTTACATTTATGTGTGCCACGCAACATGACCCAGGCCGCAGGAATGTATAATACGCTTTTTAGAGCCGATGAGCCAGCTGTCGTAATCGAATGCCTAAATGGGTATCGATTGAAGGAAAAATTACCAAATAATGTAGGTGACTTTACTGTGCCTTTGGGCAAGGCAGAAGTTTTAGAAGAAGGAACTGATATTACTGTAGTTTCTTATGGTTCGAGTTTAAGAATTGTGCAAGAAGCGGCAGAAGAATTGGCAACATTTGGAATTTCTGTAGAAATTGTAGATCCTCAAACTTTGCTACCTTTTGATATTAATCATGTTTGCGCTACTTCTTTAAAGAAAACCAATAAACTTTTGGTTGTAGATGAGGATGTACCTGGAGGTGCTTCTGCATATATTTTACAACAAATTTTAGAAGATCAAAAAGGTTACTTTCACTTAGATGGCCAACCTAAAACATTATCTGCGAAAGCTCATCGTCCACCTTTTGGTTCTGACGGAGATTATTTCAGTAAACCTTCGGTAGATGATGTTGTGGAGATGATTTATAAAATGATGCATGATGCAAATTCTGCGAAATATCCTGCAATTTTCTAAACAATAAACGACTAATTTTATAGGCTAACACTGATTTTTACAACTAATGGTTGTAGGAATTGGTTTTAGCCTTTTTTATAAGACAATTATTGTGCAAAATGTATTGATGATTATCTTAATCAAATAAAAAAAATTATATTACGTCTTAATTAAGAGATCGATAAAACCTATTTATTAATTGCCATAACTTTTAGATTAATCTTGGATTATTCTTTGTTTTACCTTTTGATTTCTTAATAAAACCTAAATTATTTCCTGCCAAATGAGATGGATCTGATGAACTATTGGTGTTTTAAATCTGTTGTACATTCATTAAACTTAAAAGTGAATAAAAGCTTTGTAGCTTGTATTGCTTTTTTAATTTTCGGATTTGATGCTATTGCTCAAACTAAAACCTCGCAACAAAAATTAGATAGCTTATTACTTCTAAATCAAAAATATATTAGGCAAGATTCTATCAAGGGCGTCTTATTGACCGATATTTTAAGATTATATGGTCGTTTAAACAGTCCTGATAAGGTTGAAGAATATGCTCTAAAAAGCTTGCAGTTATCAAATAAATTAGGATCTAAAAATCTTGCAGCGTTTACTTATAATCGGGTAGGCTTATTTTATCATGGCGTTAGTAATTACCAAAAAGCAGAAGAAAACTACAAAAAATCTTTAAAGGAGTACCTTTTAATCGGAAATCAAAACAAGGTTGCAGGATTATATATGAGTTTGGGTGCTCTGTATATTTCTATTCCTGATTATGGAAAAGCTTTAGAAATGAATCAAAAAGCGGTTAACATTTATCAAAAAACAAATAGCGATGACGAATTATCGAACTGTTACATTAATATTTCAGAAATATACCAGGATTTAGGGCAACATAAGCAAGCATTAGAATATGTAAGAATGGCCTTAAAGTTTTTTATAAAAAACGATGATATTCGAGGACAAGCTTTGGCTTATGAAGGTATCGGTTTGGCGTATTTTAAAGCTACACCTGCAGAGCTTATTTCTATGGATATTCTGCCTAATCAAAAATTAAGTGTAGCGCTTGAAAACTTTAATAAATCCTTAAAAATAGCTGAACACATTGAGGATAATGATGATATAGTGAGCGGAAATAAAATCAATATTGGTTTGGTTTATGAGAAAATGGGTCAAAATGATTTAGCCTTTAAATCATATCAAAGCTCGATAGATATCACTAAAAAATCAAATGCTAAAAGAGATTATGCAGAAAGTCTTCAGGCGTTGGGTAATTTTTATAACAACCAACGAGATTACTCAAACGCCGTTAAATTGCTTACCCAAACCTTAAATATTGCTCAGCAAAATAAGTTTTTAGATATTGAGCGAGACGCGAACCTGGTGCTTAGCGAAGCTTATGATAAGCTTAAAAAATATGATGAATCTTTGGCTTTTTACAAGCAATACGTTTTAGTTAAAGATGAGATTTTTAATCAAGAAAAAGAACGTGAAATTACACGTAGACAAATGCAGCTTGATTTTGGTGTTAAAGAAAAAGATTATCAATTAAAGCAGCAGATTACGACTGGAGAACTTCAGCAGCAGGTTTTGCTCGCTAAACAACAGCAGCAAAAACTTATTTTAAGGCAACAGGAATTAGCGTTGAGTGATAAGGAAAAAATACTTCAACGTTTAAAATTTCTTCAAAAACAAAAAGATTTAGAAGCCGAGAAAAGAGTTCAAGGTAGCGATTTTGAAAGATCTAAATTAATCTCCAGAAACGAAGCCTTAGAAAAAAACAGACAAATTTCGGATCAAAAGCAACAAATAAAATATGATGGTAAAGTAAAAATATTCCTGTCTGTAGCAATTGCTTTGGTATTATTTACAGCAGGTTTAATTTATTTTAACCAGCGAAAAACAACAAAACTTAATAAGATTATAAATAAGCAAAAACGCGAACTCGAGCAGTTAAGTAGGGTTAAAGATAGAATTTTTAGTGTAGTTAGCCATGATATGCGCACGCCTGTAAATTCGCTTATCTCTTTTATTCAACTACTAGAAGAGGGTAATATCGAACAAATCAAGCTTAATCGCTACGCAGCATCGTTAAAGAATAATTTAACCTATACTTCTTCTATGATGGAGAATTTGCTGAATTGGGCGGCAAGTCAAATGCAGGGATTTAACCCATATTTGGAAACTATAGATGCTCATAGTTTAAGTATAGAAGTTATAAATTCGCTTCAAAGTGGAGCAGATTTAAAGCAGATTGAGATTCATAATAACATAAATCAGGGCGCCGAATGTAAGGCTGATTTTAACATGCTTTCTCTTGTTTTGCGCAACTTAATTGGTAACTCTATAAAATTTACGCCCGAGAAAGGAATAATTACCTTGTCAACAGAAGCAAACAGTGAACAGTTGCAAATTACAATCAGTGATACAGGTGTTGGTATGCCCGAAGAATTTGTTAGCCATTTTAATAAATCTGAATATCAGGGTGCAGGTGTAAGTACGCCAGGTACAAATAAAGAAAAAGGAACTGGTTTGGGTTTATTACTTTGCAGAACTTTTATGGGACTTATGGATAGCAAAATAACTGTTAGTTCAGCCAAAAATAAAGGAACCCAGTTTACACTTTGGCTGATAAAAGCCTGATTTGTTACTTTTTAAATCTTGATAATGTTTTCTTATCAATAACTCTATCTAACAGATCTTGTCTATTAATTGCGCTAATCGGAACAATAAAATTGTGGTTAAGATGAAGTTCGTGAGCGGTTATTGTTGAGATATGATTTACATTAATGATGTATTGTTTATGAACTCGTGAGAAAAAATCGGGAAGCTGTTTTTCGAGATTTTTTAAACCTACCAAAATTACATGTTTGTCTGAACCCGTATAAATTTTAGAAAAATCGCCCATACTTTCGATGTAGATCACATCGCTATACTTTAATTTTGTAATGCCTTTAGTTTCTTTGAAAAAGAAATAATCATCTTCTTTATCTAACTCTTTCGATGGTTCTTCGGGCGTTTGTTTAACTAATTTTTTAAGTTCTATGTACTCGATGGCTTTATTTGCCGCTTTTAATAAGCGTTCGAAAGTTGCTGGCTTAACAATGAAATCCAAGGCATCCAACTCGAAACTTTCGGCCGCGTATTGGCTGTGAGAAGTTATAAAAATAAATAATGGCTTGTTTTTTAAGGTTTTTAAAAGTGTAGTGCCAGAAATTTCTGGCATGTCAATATCAGAGAAAATAATATCTACAGCCGTGTTATTTAGTATAGAAAATGCTTCCATACCATCTTTACATACAGCAACGATTTTTAAAGATGGAATTTTTTTTACGTGCATTTCTATCGCATCACGTTCTATCTCATTATCGTCTACAATTAGGCAACTATATGTCATTAAAGATTAATTTAGTAAAGGTGTAAACAACATATTTGTAACAATGGTTTTACTTAAAGGTAGATTTTTTTTAACGCCACTGGGTAATTATTATTTTTTGTGCTTTTTTTCGCCCGTATAAAGCTTTTCTCCAGCTTTAATTTCTAGTTGCAAATCATTTTCTTCTGGCGGAACAGGGCAGCGGTAGCCATCACTGTATGCGCAATATGGGTTATATGCTTTATTGAAATCGATTTCAATCTTGTTATTTACAATTTCTTTTGAGCTTAGATCGATATATCTGCCACCTCCGTAAGTTTCATTTGAATTAGTTTCATCGGTAAAAGGCAAAAAAAGTAAATCTTTATAAACTGGATTATTGGCCAAAGCAATACTTTTATATAAAGTCATGGCAGTTTGATTACCATTTAAATCGAAGGTGATTTTTGCATAGCGATAAAACTCTTTACTTGTTCCATCGTAAGTTGGCATTTTAAAAACCTTTTCGTTTTTAAGGATTTCGACTGTTGCTACAACTTTGTAGGTACTGTCTGCGTCATAAAAATGAAGATTTTGAAGATCGTTTTCTTTCAACGGAGAATTAGATTCCTTTATAAAATCTTGTTTATAGCCTTCGCGATGCTTTACAATTTGATCTGAATAGCTTTGTGCAAGAGAATTTAAACCAAAGAAAAGAAATAGGATAGGGAGGAGTTTTATCATGATTTATCTTTAATATATGTTGTCAGTCTGAGCTTGTCGAAGAATTCTTAAGGGCTTTCGAGTAGAGTGTTACGAAAGGGAGAAATCCTGGAATCAAGTTATTATCCTAAGATTTCTCCACTGCGGTCGAAATGACGGATTACATCTATATCACACTCGCTTTATTTCTTAAAAACTGATCGGCTAAAACTAAAGCAGCCATCGCCTCAACAATTACTACTGCTCTTGGTACTACGCAAGGGTCATGGCGACCTTTTCCTTTAATTTCTGCAGCTTCGCCAGCAGTATTTATGGTTTGCTGATTGTGCATAATGGTTGCGACTGGTTTAAAAGCTACTTTAAAAGTAATATCCATTCCGTTAGAAATCCCACCTAAAATACCACCTGCAAAATTTGTAGTTGTTTTAAATACTTTAGAGTCAGGGGCTTTAGGTTGAGGAATATCATTATGTTGAGATCCTCTCAATTCGCTTCCAGCAAAGCCAGAGCCATATTCGAAACCATGAACAGCATTTATACTTAACATTGCTTTACCTAAATCGGCATGTAATTTATCAAACACGGGTTCGCCCAAACCAGCAGGACAACCTTTAATTACACAACCAATTTTACCACCAACGGTATCGCCATCTTTTCTAATTGAATCGATAAACTCAATCATTTCGTGAGCAGTTGCGGGGTCAGCACAACGTACAATATTTTCTTCTCTAATATTTAGCAAAGCTGATAAATCGTTGCTTTCTAAATTCGGGGCTTCGATCGTTCCAACGGCAGTTACGTGAGCAAAAATCTCAATACCTTGCTGTTTTAAAAACAATTTGGCAATTGCACCTGCAGCTACGCGAGCAGCGGTTTCACGAGCAGATGAACGTCCGCCTCCACGATGATCGCGAATGCCATATTTTGCATCATAAACATAATCGGCATGACTTGGGCGATAAACATCAACGTTATGGCCATAATCTTTCGATCGTTGGTCTTCGTTAGGAATTAACAATGCAATTGGCGTTCCTGTACTTTTACCTTCGAAAACGCCTGACAAAATTTGAACGGTATCGCTTTCTTTTCTTTGTGTTGTAATTTTCGATTGACCTGGTTTACGTTTATCCAATTCAGATTGAATAAAATCCATATCAATTTCCAATTGCGCCGGACAGCCATCAATAATTACCCCAATGGCTACGCCGTGAGATTCGCCAAAGGTGGTTATGCGAAATAATTGTCCGAATGAGTTGCCTGCCATGATTATTTTAGATTGATGATTTTGGAATTACGATTTTTTGGGTTTTGTTTTTAATCTTGAAACTTGATTCTCGCTACTTTATACTAATGTCAAAGCCTGCCTTTTTCAAATCCTCCCAAAAATAAGGGTAAGATTTTTCTACTACTTGCATTTCTTCAATTTCAACTTCGTTTATTAATAATGCAAGCGGTGCAAAAGCCATTGCCATACGGTGGTCCTCATAGGTAGCAATTGAAATTTTTTCTGGGAAATGAAGTTCATCAGTATTTAAAGTATAAACCAAATTATCTTCGGTTAAAGTAACACCAATTTTCGCGAGCTCATTCTGAAGCGCTGCAATTCTATCCGTTTCTTTGATTTTTAAAGTTTCTAAACCTGTAAATGACATGTTTTTACCCAATGCAGCCGCAATAACCACAATGGTTTGCGCTAAATCAGGACAGGTTTTTAAGTCTAAGATCTGGTTGGTTTCTAAAGATAAACCTAGATTACTTATTGAAATTCCTTTTTCAGTTTTAGTCGTTGCAATACCGAAAATTTTCATGATTTTTTGAATCTGACTGTCGCCTTGCAAACTCTTTTCCTTTAAGGCAGGTAAGCTGATTTCAGCTTCATCCGCTAATGCTGCAATGCTATACCAATAAGATGCAGCGCTCCAATCAGGCTCTACAACCAATGTTCCAGGTTTAAAGGCTTGTGGTTTTATCGAAATCGAATTACCACTCCAGGTGTGTTCAATGCCAACTTCAGCCAGCATATCCAAAGTCATATCTACATACGGCTTAGAAGTTAGTTCGCCCTCAATTTCTAGCGTTAAACCTTTAGGCAGGATAGGGGCAATCATCAGCAAAGCTGAAATATACTGACTGCTCACATCGCCTTTAATTTTAACTTCAGCAGTTTTTTGATTTAACGGGCCAACTATGCTTAACGGAGGAAAGCCTTCAGATTCTGCGTAAGAAATATCTGCACCAATAGTTTTTAAAGCCTCAGCTAAAATACCAATCGGGCGTTGTTTCATTCTTTCAGTTCCTGTTAATAAGAAATTCCCGTTTTTGGCAGAAAGATAAGCTGAAAGAAAACGCATCGCCGTTCCTGCAGGGCCAACATCAACTGTTTTAGATTCCTGGATTTCTACTTCTAACTCTTCTTCAAGATTATTAAGGATGCCATTAAGTGTTACTGTATCAGCTGCGTTTGACAAGTTTTCTACCTTAACCAATTTCTTGCTTAAAGCGCTTATAATTAAGGCTCTGTTACATTCGCTTTTCGAGCCAGTTAATTGGATTTCCGTATTAATATTCTTGGTTCCTTTAAAAGAAACTAAGGCGTTTTTTGACATTTTATTCTGGTTTTATTCTCAATGAGCCGATTTCAAACATTATTATGCTGAGCCTGTCGAAACAATATTAAATGTTCTTCGACAAGCTCAGAATGACAAGTTGTAAATACAGTACCATTACATTTATAAATCGTTATTGCGAGGAGAAATAAATCAAATGCTTTTGCATTAAAATTACTTCGTTCCTCGCAATGACGTGGAGCTTTGGACATTGCTTTCGCTTAAGTCTTTCTGCTCTAAGCTTTTCGCTCTACTAAGCTTTAACTTCAGTATGTTGTTCAGCAGCAATTCCTTCTGCAGCTTTACCAGCATTCATAATCTCCGTTTGTTTACGGATAGATTCGCCGTGCATCAATTCTAAGAATTTTTCAGTAAAATTTAAGTCTAACTTTAAAGCTTTTGCAAAAGCGTGACCTTTTTTAATGATTGCATCCCAACGGTTAACTTGTAAAATTGTAACTTGATTATCGCGTTTGAATTCGCCGATTTTTTCTACAATAGCCATACGTTCCGCTAATTTTTGTAATAAAATGTCATCAATTTTATCGATGTTTTTACGTAAATCAGCTAATTTATCAGCAAAAGCTTCATTTGGAGCTTCTGGTTCACGAACCGTTAAACGATCTACCAATTCTGCCAAAGCTGCAGGTGTAACTTGTTGTTTAGCATCTGTCCAAGCAACTGATGGATCTACGTGAGATTCAATCATTAAACCTTGCATATCTAAATCCAAAGCTTTTTGCGAGATGTAAGGAATTAATTCACGGTTACCACAAATATGACTTGGATCGTTAATAATTGGCAATTCAGGGCATAAAGTTTTCAATTGAATAGCCATTTCCCACATTGGTTCGTTACGGAAAGAGCTTTTTTCGAATGATGAGAAACCACGGTGAATCGCACCAATTTTAGTAATTCCAGCACCGTTAATACGCTCGATTGCACCAATCCATAATTGTAAATCAGGGTTAACCGGGTTTTTTATTAATACTGGAACATCGTGACCTCTTAAAGCATCAGCAATTTCCTGAACTGTGAATGGGTTTACTGTAGAGCGTGCGCCAATCCAAAGGATATCAACACCTGCAGCTAATGCTTCTTCAACATGTTTTGCATTTGCAACTTCAACAGCTGTTGGTAAACCAGTTTCTGCTTTAGCACGTTTTAACCATTCTAAACCAATACTTCCGATACCTTCGAATTCTCCCGGACGAGTACGTGGTTTCCAAATACCAGCTCTTAAAACTGATACTTTGCCTGTTGCAGCTAATAAGTGTGCTGTAGTTAATAATTGTTCCTCAGTTTCTGCACTGCATGGTCCAGAGATAATTAATGGCTCGTTGTTAACGTTTAACCAAGTGTTTAAAGGTTGGATGTTTAAATTAAGTTTCATGATTTATGGCTTGTAATATTTTATAATTCGATTGTTTAATTTTTGTATTGCTTTGTTTTTCCTAATTCGTAATTCACTTATACTTTATCGTTCTTTTGATATTCTCCGAGGATGTTAAAGTTCGAAGTGTACTTTAATGCTTTTCTAACAGCTTTGTCGTATTTTTCGGTACTTGGCCATTCTAGATCGACATAAAAATAATATTCGTTTCGCTTACCTAACACTGGCATAGATTGTATTTTTGTTAAGCTTACTTCTTGCTCTGCGAAGATGTTTAATACAGTTGCCAGCGAACCTGCTTTGTGCCCAACCTGAAAACAGATTGATGCCTTATTTATTTTATTACCCTCATCGGTTTTATCCTTTTTAAGGATAAGGAAACGAGTGTAGTTTTTTTTATTTGATTCTACGCGACGCTCTAAAATGTTTAATTCGTAAAGTTCTGCGGCTAAACTATTTGCAATAGCCATTGTATCCGTTAGTTTTTCTTCCTGAATGCGTTTTGCGCAAGCAGCAGTATCGTTGCTTTCTACAATTTTGATGTGTGGGTAATCGTAAAAGAAATCGATACACTGACGGATTGCAATAGGATGAGAGGTTACAACTTTAATATCCTCAAATTTTACGCCTGGCAACGCCATTAAGTGTAATTGAATTGGTAAATAAACTTCGCCAACTACCGAGAAGCCGTAATCTCTGATTAATGTGTAGTTTGGTAATAAGCTGCCAGCAATAGAATTTTCGATGGCCATTACTACGAAATCTGCATCGTTTTTCTCTAGCTTATCACATGTTTCTTTAAATGAATTACATTCTACAGTTTCGATGTTTTTACCAAAGAATTTGTAGGCTGCTTCTTCATGAAAAGATGCTTTAATACCTTGAATTGCTACTCGTTTTGTCGTTTCCATTTTTGCGTAAACAAAAAAAGTCCCGGCTGTTTGCCGGGACTTTTTTATACATTTTAATATTGTTATATATCTTTTTGCATATTAGCCCCGGCTCTTACTAAAATAGTAAAAGTAACCAAAGTAATATGTGTTGAATTGTTTCATTTTTTCTTTTGAATGAGCCAAATGTAATAACAAAATTTAATTTGTCAATAGGAAATCGAAATTATTTTTAATAAAATTTAATTTTGTTTGATTTAGGCTGTTTTAAAGATGGGTATGAAAGTGCTGTTTGTTGTGTTTAAATGTATCGGCAGCTTTATAACCAATTTACAAAAAATCTATACTTATTATTTCATAGCGTAAATTTATTTCCCAATTCTCTTTCCTGCTTTAGATTAATTTGAAATAAAAATTTAACATCTTTTTGATGTATTGATTTTTTACATACATTTGTACTGTAATTTAAATTATTACAGAATGAATAACAGCCGATTTTCTATTTCGCTACACATACTAACCTTGCTCGATGATGCAAAAGGTACGCTTGTGAGTTCGGAATACTTGGCTGGGAGCATTAATATTAATCCAGTTTTGGTTCGTAAAGAAATTATGAATTTAAGAAAATATGGATTTGTTGATAGTAAAGAGGGGAAAGGTGGCGGTTCCTTTTTAGCTAAAAATGCGTCAGATATTAATTTAGGAGAAGTTTATAAAGCCATTAATAACAGCAGTATTTTAGGCCAAAGTAAAAACGAACCCAACCCAAAATGCCCGATTGGTAAACAAATTAATCAACATTTAAATACACTTTATAGCGATGCTGAAAAAGCTTTGATAGAAAATTTATCAAAACAGACATTGGCGGATTTTGCAACGAAGTTTAAATAAGTTTTTTTTGCTTAAAACTGTAATAAAATATATTACAATAAGCATTTAATTATTCAAAATTCACTCATTAAAAATTAAATAACATGAAAGTAGCATTAATAGGCGCCTCAGGATTTGTAGGTAAAGCCCTTTTAAACGAATTAGTAAGCCGTGGTAATGATGTAATTGCAATTGCCCGTAATATTGATAAAATTGAAAACTCGGATGCAAAAGTAACCAAAGTTGCTGTTGATGTATTGGACACAGAAAAATTAGCAGAAGCTTTGAAAGGTGCAGATTCTGTTATCAGTGCCTTTAATGCAGGATGGACTAACCCGAACCTTTACGATGATACCGTTGCTGGTGCAGAAGCCATCCAGAAAGCGGTTAAAGCATCTGGTGTTAAACGTTATATTTTTATTGGTGGTGCAGGAACTTTGCAAATTGATGGAAATCAATTGGTCGATGGTCCGCAATTTCCAAAAGAAATTTATCCTGGTGCATCGGCTGTAAGAGATTATTTTAATACGCTGAAAGAAGAAAAAGAATTGGACTGGTTGTTTTTCAGTCCTGCAATCGAAATGCATCCAGGCATTACAATTGGTCGCACTGGTAAATACCGTTTAGGTAAAACTTCTCCAGTTTTTAATGAAGAAGGCCGTTCAATTTTATCGGTAGAAGATCTGTCAATTGTTTTGGCTGATGAATTGGAAAACAATGCACATCATCAAGAGCAATTTACTGCAGCGTACTAGTTTGATGAAAGATCGAAGATTTGTGATGTAGGATGGAAATGTAAGATATAAGAGATATAATTGGGCATAAACCAGGCGATAGGTTTTCCTATTTTCAATTATTTCTCCTCCATCTTACATTTTCCATTATTTTCCATATTTTATTTATCTTCGCATCATGTATCGCCTTATTAAACCAATTTTCTTCAAATTTGATCCCGAAAACGTACATTATTTCGTAGTTAAGCGGTTAAAATGGTTTAATGATAAATTTCCATTAGGAAAAACCATTATCCGCAGCAGTTTTGATATACATATTAAAGGTCTAGAAAAGGAGGTTTTTGGAATCAAATTCAGAAATCCTGTCGGATTAGCCGCTGGTTTTGATAAAAACGGCGAATATGTAGAGGCACTAAGTAATTTAGGATTCGGTTTTATTGAAGTAGGAACGGTAACACCAATGCCACAGCCTGGAAATGACAAGCCTCGAATGTTTCGCTTGCCAAGTGATGAAGCTTTGATTAACCGCATGGGCTTCAATAATAAAGGTGTTGATGTGATGGCAGAACGTTTACGTCTGCTTAAGGATAAACATCCTGATATAGTTGTTGGTGGAAATATTGGAAAAAATAAAGCCACGCCAAACGAAGATGCGGTAAGCGATTACATTAAATGCTTCGACAGGCTTTTTGATGTTGTAGATTATTTCGTAGTTAATGTAAGTTCTCCGAATACACCTGGCTTACGCGAATTACAAGAAAAAGAGCCACTTAAAAATATTTTGAATACGCTGCAACAGCGTAATCGTAAAAACGATATTTCTCGCCCGATTTTATTGAAAATTGCACCAGATTTAACCAATGCACAGCTAGATGATATTATTGAAATTGTAGCAGAGACTAAAATTGCTGGGATTATTGCAACCAATACCACTATTAGCCGAGACAACCTGGCTACAGAAAAAGTTTTAGCTGGAGAAATGGGTGGCTTAAGCGGTAAACCTGTTAAAGAGCGCTCTACAGAAGTAATTAAGTACCTTTCAGAGCAATCAAATAAAGCCTTTCCAATTATTGGGGTTGGTGGGATTCATTCGGCAAAAGATGCACAAGATAAATTAGATGCTGGCGCTTGCTTAGTTCAATTATATACTGGTTTTATTTACGAAGGACCAGGCTTAATTAAATCGATCTGTAAATCATTGGTTAAATAAAAAAGCGGAAGATTAATGCTCCAGCTTTCTTAGTTTGCATTCCTTTTTATCCTTGAATTTTCCCTGATAAAATTTCGGTACCTGCCTTATTGTTGAATTATTTTTGTCTGCTCACCATTTCGTTAATCCAAATAGGAGCGAAGGGTGAGGTGCAGCCTTTTGATACAGGGTAATCGCGAAAAACTCCGAGTTTCTCTCCAATAGCTAATGCTCTTTCCCTGTATTCTGGGTGGTTAATACCAATTTGGGCAAGTGTGGTATTCATTGTCCATTGCGTTTCTTTGGCTGCTTTAGGCATTTCTTTTTCAATTTTATCCAGAATAGCAGCGATATTCATTCCTTCATGATTTCTAGTAATTCTCCCTGCAGTTAAACTCCAGCCAGCGCGGGCCAGCATTATATCGTTCGAATTCATCCATTTTTCTCTAAATTCTTCCTTAGCAGGATATTCTTTCACGATATAATTGTAAAACCAATCTGCGGCCCATGCAAATTGCTCTGACGATACCATTTCCTCAATTTCTGCTGCAGTTAATTCCTTCGGGTTAAGAATCAAAATCGCCAACATTCTTGCGTCAATGTTGTCTGTTTTCCAGAGTTCAAGAGCTAAATTATGATCTGTTTTAATCTTCTTAGCCAGTAACCTGATATCACCCATTTTAACCCCATAAAGATTTTCACGCGCACCATTTTTTATATGTTGCTTGCGTACTTTTTCGTCGCCAAGCGATTGTAATGTTGAAAGTGTTTCGGTAAAATTCATAATTTACAAATTATAATATTCAAAATATTTATTTCGCAAACCTTTATTAATGGTATTTTTTGCTTTTCAGCTTACTGTTTTATTTTTTTTTAACATTAAAATAATACAAGTAATGAACGTAAGAAGATAAAGAATACCTAAAGCAGGTTTTTTAAATTCGAAATTCTGAAAGTCAAATTCTCGAAACAATGCTAGTCCTAATGGAAGCGCAAGTAATGCAAAAATGGGATTGAAACCTATTTTGTTTTTCATTTCGTCTTAATTTTAAATAATTCTTTGTGTTACAATATGTTGTTAAGCTTTATGTATTGAAGAAGCATTATTGTTTTTCCATCTTTAATTTCGCCGCTTTCTACCATTTTCATTGCTTCCGAAATATTAATTTCTAAAACCTCTATATTTTCTTCTTCGTGCTCAAGTCCGCCGCCCTCATTAACCTTCATTTCTTTTGCATATTCGGCAATAAAGAAGTATAAAATTTCTGTCACTGAACCTGGCGACATATAGGCTTCAAATATTTTACGAACATCGGTTATTTTGTAACCCGTTTCTTCTTCGGTTTCTCTTCTGATACAATCTTCAGCATTGTCTTTGTCTAGTAAACCTGCGCAGGCTTCAATTAACATCCCTGTTTCATTTCCGTTTACAAATGTTGGAAGACGAAATTGCCTGGTAAGGATTACTGATTTTTGTTCCAGGTTGTAGAGTAAAATTGTTGCACCATTGCCTCTATCGTAAGCTTCTCTACTTTGAATCAGTTTCTTTCCGTCTTTTTTGATGTATTCGTAAGTTATTTTTCGAAGTACATACCAATTGTCAGAAAGGACTTGAGTATCTAATATCTTAATGTTGTCTATCATTGTATGTTGGCTTAATTTTAATCTTTTATATAAATTAAATACTCTTCAATTTTGCAAAAAAAAAATCGAATGAAAGAACTAAAATTAAACTTTGCAGTTCTGCTCCACTATTGCAAAATCTTTGTTGATTGCAGTTTTTATATTTTACGTTTCATTTCATATTGATTTGTGTAATTTTTCATTCCTCTGCCTTCGAGAAAATTGCCAAACCCATCAAATCTTGAGTCAATATTGATAAAAGAAATTTCTTCCGATTCGATTTCAAAAACTGAATTCAGCAATAGACTTCCTAAGCCAATCTTTCTGAATTTTTTATCAATCGCTAATTGATGTATTCTTTTGATTTTTGTATTAAAAATGATATAGCCAAGTATTTTATCATTTTTGGTTATTCCGAAACAAATGTTTTGGTCTTGCAAGTTATTAATCGTTGTAATCGAATTTTGCCAAGTTGGTGTATAATCCCAAAATGTTTGGAGCAAATTCCAATTCAAATCTTTTAGCCTAATGATTTTGTAATCTTCGTCAATGTTTTTTGATGCTTTGAATTTCAATTTTCCTTTGAAACAATTAAGCTCTCTGATAATATTGAATCCTTGTTTTTGGTATGTTTTTATTGCAGGTATGTTCTCTGTCAATACTTCCAAAATCATTTCTTCTACTTTGTTTTCTTTTAATTTAGGTAATATGTAGTCATACATTTTCGAAGTCAGATTATTTCCTCTAAAACTTGGAATTACTCCTGTTCCGCCATTATAGTTTATTATTTTTCCGTCTGAACTATTGATAAAATGTAAGATAAATGCTATCAGATTGCTGTTGTCAAAAACACCGACAGATAAATCTAATCTTCCACCTTCACTCAAAAATTTAGTTTCAAGCTGTTTCCTGCTAAATGTAATTGGCAAAAGGTAATCAGAAAAAGCAGAATTAAATGTCTCCGCTATTTCTTCAAATGTTACTTTTTCAAGCGTGTCAATTTTTTTCATTGTTTTTTAAAATTACAGCTAAGGTTTCGAGGCTTTAGGTTTGGGCGGGCAATAAAAGCACAAAGCTTCAATATAATTACTATTGTTGAACCGTGCACAAATGTTCAATCGAGGCTGTTCAGCCCTCGATTTTGGCAAACCCCTGCTAGCGGTTAGCATTTTCAATTTATTACGTTTTCAATTTTTAAGTTTTTCAACTTTGTCAATGTTCCAAATTTTGTGCTGTTAACAGCTTTCAGTTCGTATTTGTTGGTAGGTGTTTTTGCTATTATTTTGTCTTCATAAATGATGTACTCTGTGTTACGATTTGTAAATGACAAAGTGTTTTCACCATTTGAATATTTGAATGTATCGTTGTAAAGTAATTCTATTCTGTCGTTGGCGTCAGTAAAAGCATAATACACAATAGATTCTGTTTTAAAAACGTGCATTTTTTTCTTATTTTCAAATCCAAAAGAAAGCAAAATTTTGTCTTTATTTTCCTGTACTGCAAAAATTTGATATTTAGATAATACCATTTTCCCTTTAATCAAATTCTGTTCTTCCATATCCCAGGTAATTCCTGTAGGACTAAATCCTTCTTTAACTATTTTTATTGGATATGGGCTGTTATTTTTTACTTTATAATTTGAATACTGGTGCCAACAGCAGCCGCTTTTTGTCATTGTGCGAATTGTTTTTGTTTTGTAGTCAATGTCAAACATCCCGCAATAATCTTGTGCAAGTTCAGTAAATTCAGGATTTTGTTCAAATCCATTTTTTGTAGCCAAATAAATTTGAAAAGATGGTCCGTGGTAACAACTATTTTGACCGTCCATAATTGCAAAGTCTTTTATCCCGTCAAAATTAAAATCTTCGTATAAAATTGAACTTTGTTCACCGTAAGGCATTTCTTTTACGTTGGCAAGAACTTTTCCTTTATGAAGGGTAAAGGTTAATTCGTCCGAAATGATTTTAATAAGTTGTTTCTTAGTTTTCTTGTCGAAGACTGCAATCCAACCTTTGCTAAAAACTTCTGTTGTGTCTGCAATATATAATTTACCGAAATAATCTTTTGAAAAATTGTCAACGACAAATGTTTTCTGACAAAATGCAGATTTTGAAAGTAGAAAAATTAGAATGAATGCTATTCGTGTCATTTGTCAGTGTAGTTTAGGTTTATGCTTGTCGCCAACGTTTCAGGGCTTTGCTTTCGGGCGGGAAATCAAAGTGCAAATGTTGATGTTATTACTAGGGTTCAATCCAAGAACTGCCGTTGAATTTTGCAGTTTCGCTCTCCATATTGACAAGCTGATGTGTGGATTTAGTTCTGCCTTTATTTTAAATCTTTCTCTGCTGTCCACGTGTCAAATGCTATGTCTGCACCTGCTATTTCTATAATTCTGTCTTTGTGTGTCATTACTCCCAAACCGTGTTCGCTGTCCCACGAACAAGAAAAGCCAAAACCTATGTACGGATAGCCTTCTTTAATTACAGATGTAACATAAAAATTAATCGGTGTTAACAAGTCTGCAAAATCCTGAACACCTTTTAAATCAGGCATAAAATCTTGTTTGTTTTCTTCCGAATAGTTGTAGATGTTCTGTAGGTCAGGATATTTTTTCAAGAGTTCATTGAGTAAGTTTCTTAAAATTATCTCTTGATTTTTTTGTAAATACTCTAAACCGTTTTGTTGCTCTGTGGTTGGCTTTCCGACAATTTCGCCATCTTCATCAAGCAAATTATAATACAATTTTTCATTTTCCTTGAAGAAATCCTGCCAATATTTTAATTCAAAAATGATGTCAAAACCTTCTTCATCACTATCTTTTTTATTAGTCAGCTCTTTTTGATTTTCAAGATGTTTATTGAAAAATTGATAACAAAATGGAGCTCTTGTAAAAATGTAATCTTTGTTTTCGGCATAACATAATTTAAAAAATTCGAGAGCTTTTTCCTCATTTCCACATTCTAAACAACATTCTCCGTTGTAATAATTATTTATATAGGCTGGATGTTTTTTTGAAAGTGAATGTGCATCCATCTCCACAATCCATCTCATCATATTTTCAAAATCATTTATGTTGATATATTCATTTATCATTCTTCCAATAAATATACTTCCTTGATGAATGTTGCACTTTTCTTTATCTGCTTCTTGCCATTTTTGTTCTATAAAGTTGATTAATTCCTGTTTTGTTATTTTAGATTTCTTCAACATTGACTTATCTAAAAAAGTGTCGATTTCAGCTATGATATTTTGTGCGTTGGACATTTCGTTGTTTCTTTATTGTTCAGATTTGTTTTGGTTGCGCGGTTCGGACACCTATCAGCCAACGTTTCGGGTCTTGGCGTTCGGGTGGGGCAGTTGAAGCGCAAATCTTCGATTTTGCACAATAGTTCAATCGAAGAACTACTGTTGAACTTTGCAGTTTCGCCCCACTATTGCAAAACCCTTGTTAGGCGTTCGGCAATTCTGTTTTTCCCTGTTTTCGATTAAAGATTTTTTGTTCCACTTCGTCCAATGCTTCTTTGAGAATTTTGGCATCTAATTTGTCAATTTTGGCTATGTCGTTTAAACCTTGCTTTATCAAGTCGAAAACAATTCTTTGCTTTTCAATTTCTTGTTTTGCTGGATAATCTGCAAAATTTTCTAAGACCGCAATTCCATAAACAAACCAGTTCTCGGCTCTAATTGCGTGATACAAAGAATTTTCAAAGGTGTCAGAAATCATAATATATAAGTGAGTATAATTGGGAAGTCGAAATTTCTTTTCTCGAAGTTTTTCTAATATTCTTTCACGAAAACGATTATCATAAGGAGAAAAATAAAATTTATCTACGTTAGGAAGATAGTACATAAATCGTAAGTCATAAACCAACTTCTTCTTTTCTTTATCTGATTGTTCTCGAATTGCCCTCTCTTGAAGACGCTTTTCTATAGCTTCCTGTCTTAAAAGATTTTCATATTTATCATTTAATTTCCATAAATCTGTCTCTTGCAGTTCCTTACCCAGTTGAGATAGAGTTGCTTTTAGTTTCTGCGGGTCATATTCGTCATCTTTCTTCTTTTTCGAAATGATAATTTCAAAAGCCTTATCAATAACTTCCAGCACATCTGTCAGGTTTTTTTCTTTTTCAGCCATTGGAAGAGTAACCCGAACCATTGTTTTGCCACGGTAGTAATGTGGTAGTTTTGCAAACCATTCTTTACGCACTTGATTTTTTTCTTTTGATGATGAGAAAGCCAAACAGATTTCAATTTCTCCGTATGGAAATTCTATATTTTCAGTTTGAAATTTATCCAAAATAATTCTTCCAAAATAACCGAAGGGTTCATTTAAACCACCGCCATATGAGTTACTGCTGTTTTTTCTAAAATGTATCCACATAATTTGTGTTTTTTTTATCGTCTTCTCACTTTATGAAAGTGCACGTTCTTTGCTGACGCCTAACATCTAAACTTACGCATTTCGCAAAGCCAAATTCAATTAACTTTCGCAAATAAAAATTTTTCTTGTCTCTCTTTTATTCCTATTTTGTTTATCTTCAAATGATTAAGCCCTGTTGTTTACGATTATGTTTTTTGGATTTACGAATGTTACACCTTTTCAGGCAAATATGAAATATTCAGAAATTTTTAAACAAAAAATGCAGATCGCCAGGTATGGTGAATCAACAATAAAATCTTACACAGCTGCTCTTGCTAGCTTTTTTAAAGAAAATAGCAGCACGGGTATAGAAAATGTAGATGAACAAATTATCGAAAAATATCTATATCAAATCATTAGAGAGAAGAATATTTCGGCTGCGTATCAAAAGCATTTAATAGGGAGTTTAAAGCTATTCTATAAAATGGTTTTCGATCAAACGCTAAAAATCGATTACCTTTTTCCTAAAAGAACGGAACAAAAGTTGCCTAAATACCTCAATAGGGAAGAGGTTAAGAAAATTCTTGCAGTAGTAGAAAATTTAAAGCACAAAGCAATTTTGAGTTTACTGTACGGTTGCGGTTTAAGATTAAGCGAAGTAATAAACCTGCAAATAAATAACATTGATTCCAATAATGGCGTAATCAATATTAATCAGGCAAAAGGAAAAAAAGATAGGCAGGTAATGCTTCCGCAAGCCGTTTTGCCGTTACTAGGGGCTTATTTTAAATTGTATCGCCCAAAAGTTTATTTGTTTGAGGGGCAATCTGGGTATCAATATTCTCCTCGAAGTGTGCAAGTTATATTAAAAGATGCTGCAGCGAAAGCAAAAGTTATTAAAGATGTTTCGCCACATATATTACGACATAGTTTCGCTACACATTTATTAGAAAACGGAACAGATATTAGGTATATACAACAACTACTTGGGCACAATAATTTAAATACTACACAAATTTATACACATATTACCGATGTAGCTAAAAGGAAAGTGCAAAGTCCGCTCGATTTCTAATAAGAAAAAATACGAGCACAAAAAAAAAGCATCCTTTGATCAGAAGGATGCTTTTAATTTTTTTAGAAGATTCTAAAAACTATTTTGCCAAACCAGCTAAAACAGCATTGTTTTTTGCTAATTGATCGTTTTTAGGTTGTGCAGAGCGGCTTCCTAACTCGATGTTAGTAGCTCTCTTTAAAAAATCTACATCTTGTTGTGCAAAGTTTTTATTTCTTCTGTCTTTTCTTTTTAATCTGGTAACTGCCATGGTAATAACCTTTTATTATTTTTATTTGTACAAATGGAGGTCGAGAGCGGATTCGAACCGCTGTAGAAGGTTTTGCAGACCTCTGCCTAGCCACTCGGCCACTCGACCTTGAAATTCAAGGTTGCAAAAATAGCAATTATTAGTTAGCTCGCAAATATAAATTCACAATTAATCATATTAATTTTTTGTCCGTGCTATTTCCGAACAAAAAATTGCGGCACTTACCGCTACATTTAGCGATTCTGCTTCGCCAAATCTTGGTATAGTAACAGGCTGATTAATTTTGGCTATAACTTCTTTAGTAATACCTTTTCCTTCGTTTCCTAAAATAATTAATCCTTCGTTGCCCCAATTGGTTTTGTAGATAGAATTTCCATCGAGTAATGCTCCAAATACAGGGATTTCGTTATCTGTTAACAGCGTAAATAAGTTCTCGTAATAAATATTTACCCTGGCCAGCGAACCCATTGTTGCCTGCACAGTTTTTGGATTATAAGCCTCTACACAATCTTCTGAGCAGATTATGTTTTTAAAACCAAACCAATCGGCAGTGCGTATAATTGTGCCCATATTACCAGGGTCTTGCACGCCATCCAAAATCAATGTAAATTGATTTTTTAAGTTTTTTAAATGAATTGTATTCGTTTCAGGAATGTGGATGACAGCTAAAAAACCTTGTGGTGTTTGTAAAGTACTAATCTTACTTAATTCAGCGTTGTTTACTTCAAATAAGTTTATATTTGCGGGTAATTTGGGTAACAAGTTATACTGTTCGCCAACGTAAAATATGGAATGAATCTGGTATGGAGCTTGTATAAATTCTTTAATAGATTTTATACCTTCAACAAGGAATAACCCAGTTTCTTTACGGTATTTTTTTTGATGTAACGATTTAATAAAACTAATCTGAGATTTTGAAAGCATACAAATCCTTTAAATATTCTAAACTGAAAAGCCCTGCAATATTACTATTAATTATTGTTTTAATGCAGGCTTGTTCATCAACTAAATACATTCCAGATTATCAATCGATAGTTAAAAAGGTTACTATTGATAGTGTTGATAAGAAATTTGAAGAGCAGGCTTATAACTACGTTCAGAAAGATATCAGGCCATCATCTGCCTTTGGCATAAACGTACCATTGTATAATTTATTTAATACTAAAGATGGACGTTACAAAACAACTGATATAAAACCTTTTGGTTCGCCACCAGCAATTTTGGATAGTGCTTTGGTTGAGATTTCCAGAAATCAAATAGAAAAATTTTTAAAAGGAAAAGGTTATTTTCAAGCCAAAGTTACTGCCGATATAAAAGTAAAAGATAAAAAAGCAGAGGTTAATTTTAAGGCTCAACCAGGTCCTCCATCGTTTATTGGAAAGTTAAGCGACTCTATTGCAACTAAAAGTGTTAAAAGCATATACAATTCTACCAAGCCAACCTTTACGCACTTACACGAAGGTATGCAGTACGACGCAGATTCGTTAGCTTACGAACGTGAGCAAGTAAACAGGGTAATGAAAGAAAATGGATATTTTTATTTTTTAAGACCTTATGTAAATTTCGATGTTATAGAAACCAGAGATGTAAAAAAGGTAGATTTGAAATTGAATATTACCAATCCGCCAGCAGGCGATCACAAACAATATAACATTGGTACAACTTACATGGTTATTGCCCCAAGTCCTGATGGATTTCCAGATTCGTTAAGAAACTATGTAAGCCGAGATACAACTCGCGGAATTTCGTTTACAGATTTATCAAAAAGATATAGAAGAAACCCTATAACCCGTTACGATTTTTTAAAGCAGGGCGAATTATACGATATTAGAAATGAAAGTTTAACGTTTGACAGGCTATACGAGTTAAATGTATTTAAAAATGTTAAAATTGAATATTTCAGAAGAGATAGTACTTCAAATAAAATAAGTCCGATAATTCTGTTAACACCACAAAAGGTGATGAGTAATCGGGTAGAAGGAGAAATTCCTTTTAACGGTGGTACGGTGGGCTTCAACTTAAGTAATACCTATACCAATAATAATTTATTTCGTGGTGCAGAAAGATTTGAGTTGCAGGTAAAAGGTGGTTTGCAATCAAGAATTGGAAACGGAACTTCGCCATTTCGCGATATTTATCAAAAAGATTTTTCGGTGAGCGCAAGCATATCGGTACCTCGTTTAATTATTCCATTTTACAAACCAGAGTTAGGCGGTAATGGCATGCCGCATACTACTTTCTCTTCGAGTTATATTTATGCTTTACAGAAAGATGTTTCGGTAAGGAATATATTTATTAATTCAGTTACCTACGATTGGGTAGAAACGAAATCAAAGTTGCACTCTTTTACGCCCTTAAATTTCGAATACAGATTTGGGAGTTTAGATCCAAGTGTAGATCAAAATACAGTTCTAAATAACCTTTACTACTCCACCTTATTAGCTCGAAAAGATTTAACATTAGGTATGAAGTATACTTATACCTTAAATGCCAACAAACTTAATCAATTAAGGAGTTTTGTTTATTTAAGGGCTGGAATTGATATTGCGGGCAATATGCTTCAAGCCATATCGAATTTAACTGGTGCTAAACATAATCCTAATAATTTTATCGATGGCGATTCGCTTGTTAGGGATTATGGTAAAATATTGGGCTTACCTTACAATCAATATGTTCGCCCAGAGGTCGATATACGCTGGTACAAACATTTGGGTGGCGACAGGCAATTTATTGCACGTATGAATGCTGGTTTAGGTTACGCATACGGAAATTCGGTTTTTATGAACTTTGAGAAAAGGTTCTTTGCTGGCGGATCGAGCGGAATAAGAGCCTGGCAAGCCAGAACTTTAGGCCCAGGAAATTACAACAGAGAAACTTTAGGCAATGATACTTTGAGAAGAGCTGTTTTTGGTTTAGATCAATTAGGAGATTTGCGTATCGAAACCAACTTCGAATATCGTTACATGGTTTTAAGAAAGTTTTTTGGTGGTGTTTTAAAGGGTGCAGCTTTTGTTGATGCAGGAAATATCTGGAATTTAAATGCTGATAATGGTGAGGAAGGCATGTTGAAATTAAACAAAGTTGTACAGCAACTTGCTATTGGGGCGGGTTTAGGCTTAAGATATGACGTACAGTATTTTGTATTCAGATTTGATGTTGGATTAAAACTTAAAGATCCACAGTTTTCAGGGTCAGACCAATGGGTAGTTAGTAAATTTTTATCGGGCGGACGAGATTTTAGAAACAACTTTAACGCAACGCATGCGCCAGATACTTACCGCTTTTTACAATATAATTTCGGTATTGGAATGCCGTTTTAATTTAATCGAAAAGGCTTAATGGTTTAGGTTCGTCTTTTGGGTTTTTAAATAAAAACTCTTTATAAGGCTGCCATCTTTTATCTATGTGTTTGTAAACCCAAAATCTGTCGACAAAAAACTCACGCTTAAAATTCTTGTCTTTATACTCATCCATAATTGAAGGGTAAGTTTCAGGTTTCACATCTTTAAAAGCAATGGTAAGATGAGGATTAAATTTAAAGCTGTCTTTTTGATTTATCAAAGCTAAAGGCTTAAGCGCCGATTTTATTTGAGCTTGCAATTGCATAATGTGTGCGTTTCGATCAACATCAATAAATATGGTGTGAGGAGCAAAGGAACCGAAACCTTTTAAAACCTGCGAAAAACTTTCAGAAAAAGACGCACTTTCCAAAGCTTTAAAAAAACTTTTTTCCATTTCTAAGGATGAAATCTTTACTGGATTATAAAGCGTAATATGAACAGGGCGCTTTAACGATTCGTAAACTTTGTATTTATCAGAAATTTCATTTCTAATAACATCTACATCTTCTATTATTGATAAAGATGGAATTAAACAAACTAAAAATAGATTTTCCATACTCAAATTTACTAAAAAAATTAGTAATATTAAAGCGGTTTTTCTAAATTAGAATAGATTTTTAAGTCCATCAAATATACTCTCGAAAAAAGTAGCCAGGTTTAGGCCGCTGCTGTGGTTAAAATATACGAACACCAGAAAAATAATAACTGCAAAAATGATTAGTTTTCTAAATGCAAAGGCAATAATTACCAGTAGTACAGGGATTATGAAAAGCCATAAACTATTAATAGCGTGCGGACTTAAGTCGTTTTCTTTTTTATAAACATATACCAGTTTGCTGTGTGTACCCGAATCGTTTTGGTGTTTTAAGTAAATAAAAGTAGAGCGCTCGATGGGTAATGGAAGTACCGCAATCCCATCATTAAATTTAAGGCTTTGGGTAAAACCACTAACACTAAAGGTGTAAATTCCGTTTATGTTTTCGTTTGGATTATCTAATGAATCGGCTGCAATAATGGCTAGTTTATTGTTTTTCAATAAGTTTTCTTTAACAAGAAAGTTATTAATTTCTGAAGTTTGTGCAAAACCGAAAAAGCTGATTAAGCAAAGGAAAAATAAGATAAAGCCTAGTTTCATTCTATAGAACGTTTATTGTAAATTAAATAACCGATATGCAATAATACACCATTTCTTTTAATCGCGTCGTTATATAAATTATAACTTAAACTAACAGGGCCAACTGGCGTTTGATAAACCAAGCCTGCAGTAGCTGCATAGCGGATTTTTGTAATGGCTTTTGCATAAGCTACATCCTGTAAATTGTTTAATTCGTATTCTTTGTGGGGTAAAAATAAGTAACCTTCTAATCTAAGATCTAAATTTTTTCTAACACTGAAAATATTTTTAATTCCGCCTGCAGCGTAGGTAGATGCTCTAAATTTATCCAAAAATAACGACCGACTATCTTGTAAAGGATAAAACGCTGGTGCTACCAATAGGGTAGAATAGTAGTTGTTAAATAATGGCTGATTAGAGATTACGCCTTCAACAATGTAGCCTAGAGTATATTTCTTTAAATGTAGAAAATAGTTTTCCTGTGATAGTTTTACACCAATCCATTGCCTTAAATGGTTCGATGGTAAAAATGTATTGGCTGGTACAACGTTTCGGAAAATATTGCCCGGATTATAGTTTTCACGACCTGTAGTAAAATTAAAACTCAACAAAAAGCTTTGTCCTCGGGTGGCGTATTGTTTTCTGTTTAAAGAATTTTTTTCCAGGTTTAATGAAGCTTTAAATCCATTAAAGATGGTTTGGTCTAATAAATCGCCCACTGCAAAAGTACTGTTCGGGCTATACTCATCTTGATTATTGATAAATGAAGAGTGCAATACAATTTTAGTATTATAGTTTAAGGGAACACCCATCATCAAATCTATTTTTCTATCAGATTGTTCGATATAAATTGGATGCGGGTTTTCTATAAAAATTTGGCTTGTATTATAAAAATTCCAGTGATTGTAAGTTAATTCTGCCCCAACAAATAATGGTAGTTTTGTTGGGTAATCTACTCGGCCACTAACCTGAACCGATTCGTAAAAACGACCTGAATAAAAACTTGTACCAAATGTATATGCCTTACGATTTAGATAATTGTATTGTGCGCCTAAAAAAACATTACTAATTGGCCTCGACGAGATATTTCCGCCTATATCAAGTTTAAAACTTTTTTTAGGTTGCGCAACTACTTCAAATGTATAACTATCGGTTGTAGGTTGATAAGCAATTTTAGGATATATGGTTTCGAAGGTTTGATCGGCCACGAGCTTATAATAGCCACGTTTTATGTCTTGCAGATTGAATGTTTTCTTATCACTTTTAAAAAGACGTTCGACGTATCTTTTTTGTTGTTCATTTACACCCGAAACAGTTATGTTATTAAACACGAAATCGCGTTTTTGGTCATTAAACCTGGCTCTTCTTTTTTCTAAATCTTCATCAGTAACTCTTCGGCTAATAGCGTTTTTTATTTTTTCCATTTCGGCCATTGTAGCATCATAGCCTTTTTTTATAAGTTCTTTTGCTGGCGAGAAATTTGTAACGCTGTAACCTGTTAAATCGGGTTGGATATAAATGCCGTTTTTACCAACCATTGTCGAATCGGATTTTGATAAGAACATAAAAACCAAAAAGCGATTCATTAACCTGTCATCGTTGTTTTTTGGGTATTCGTTATATGTTTTTGATGAAACATTCGCTCCAATAATAAAATCTGGGTTAAATTCTTTTTGCATAACATCGGCAGGGAAGTTATTGTATAAACCCCCGTCGAAAACATATTTGCCATCTAATTTTATCGGGCGATAAATTATTGGAACGGTCATGGTTGCTCTTACCGCTTCGGCTAAACTGCCTCTGTTTACTGTAATACTTTTTTGCGATAACACATCAGCAACCATACAACGATAAGGGACAAACAAATTATCGAAATTATCTTTTGAAACGGCTGATGCCTGAGAGAAAAGTTCGAGAAAGGCAAAATTTAAAGGAATGTCATTTATTAAATTAGAACGAAAACTCAAATGAAATCCTGTATCAATAGCGACTTTTGCCGCAAGCATGGATGCATTTGGCGCATTTTTTTCGAAGAAATAAGTGTAATCGCTGGTATATCTGCCATTAACCCAGTTTTGAAATTCATCGCTAAGGGCAATTTTTTCTATTTGAGAAGGAGAGTAACCAGCGGCGTACATTGCACCAACAATGCCACCCATTGAGGTGCCTGTAATGTAATCGATGGGAATGTGATTTTCTTCTAAGGCTTTTAAAGTGCCAATGTGAGCGAGACCTTTGGCACCACCGCCACTAAAAACAAGTCCAATTTTCTGCGCCTGTAACTGGGTACAGCACAAAACGAAAAGCATCAGCAAAAATCTTTTAAAAGTTACCACCCTCTAAAAATAAGATTTTCTTTTAGAAATTAGTTTAGTATGAAGATGTTATAAGTTAAAAATGATGCAAAACTTACCCATAAGAAGTATGGGATGAAAATTAAACCTGCCCATTTATTAATTTTATAGAACATGGAGGCATTAACAACTATAACTAGTAACAGTAGAATAATTTCTGCGAGAGCAAACCCAACTTCGTGGAGATAGAAAAATATAAAAGACCAGGCCAGATTTAATATTAATTGAATAAAGTAAATCGCAACGGTTCTTGGAAAGTGTACAATTTTATTTCTCCTAATCCACACCAAATAGGCTGCAATTCCGATTAAAACGTAAAGGCTTGTCCAAACTGGTGCAAATAGCCAATTTGGTGGATTAAATGATGGCTTATTTAGGGTTGGGTACCAGGTTTGAACTGATTTTGCTGTTGCCCAACCACCTAAAGCTCCAACTCCAAGCGTTATAGCAATATTAATAATTAAAGCTACTGGTTTAAATTTCATGTCACTAATTTCAGTTTAAACAAGCATAAAACCTAAATGTTTTTCTATCTGCCAACTGTTGGTACAACTGGTAAACTTTCATTGTCTTCGTTTCCAATACTTTGAACCGCGAATAAATAATTGTCTTTGCTGTAAGGTAAACGTAATTCAGTTGCTGTAGTAAAAAATTTTTTCTGCCAAACAGGGCTACTAGTTTCACGCATTAAAATGTAATACCCTTTTGTGGTGCCATCTACAGGTGCTTTCCAGTACAGAAAAGTAGAGTTGCTCAGGTTTTTAACGTCAACTTTAACTTCTGTCGGCATTGATGGTGCCTTAGCCAAATTAGCTAAAACTGCGATGTTTACAGCTGTGTTTTTTCGTAGATATTCAAAATCCATGAACTCAATCAAATCCCCGTACTTTACACCTTTTTCGGTTCTTAAATCTTGATGCTGATGTTCGAAGTTCTCGTTCATTTCGGTGATTCTAACTGCTGTAAAACCATTTTCCACGAAAGGTGTATGGTCGCCACCACGAAGAAATCTATCGTTGCGATAAATTAATTTAACCTCAAGCTGATCAACATAGCGTTCGCCGATCTCTTTTACATAACGAGCCAATTGTCTGCTTTTTCCATCATTTTCTAAGCCAAATTGTCGAATATTTTTTGCGTTTTTATCTAATTCGAAAGCAGGTAAACCCTCGCTAAAAACGCGAAGTTTTGTGTTATCTATAATTTGAGTTTCACTTGCATTGTTGCTTCCAATCATATCATTGTTTAGCATGGCTTCAATGTTCCATGCTTCTTTTTTTGCTTTAGCAGCCATAAACCCAGAACCTAATAAAGATTGTTCTTCGCCGCTAACGGCTACAAAAATTACGGTTGCAGAGAATTTATACTTGCTCATTATTCTTGCTGCTTCAATAACGCCAGCAACACCGCTACCATCGTCGTTTGCACCAGGTGCATCACTTACGCGATTCATTACATCGGTTACACGGCTATCCAAGTGCCCACTTACAACGAAAACGCGTTTATCGTTAACATCATTTCCTTTTAAAATGGCGACTGCATTGCCCAATAAAATTGTTTGATCAACACGTTTACCATCGGGCTTAATTGTTGTTGTATCTAAAAAAGCAGTTAGTCTGCCATCGCTTTGCTTTGCAAATTGATCAAATTTACTAACCACCCAATTTCTTGCTGCGCCAATACCTTTTGTTTTACTTTTTATATCACTTATAGTACTTCTTGTTCCAAAAGAAACCATTTTTGTTATATAAGATTTTAAGGAATCTGCATTAACAGATTTAACCATCTTATCTATATCGGTGTGGCGATTAACAATAGTTTGTGCCTTAGCTGAAAAGGCAAAACCAGTAAAAAGTGCGATCGTAAAAAGTTTTTTCATGCAAGAATAATTAAGATAGCTAATGTATCGAATATTGAGAATTGTTTTATACTCATCCATCGAAATGCTGTAACAATTTAAAGATAATAGATGATTGCAATTCATTCGGTGGCGTTTTTGCTAGAAACAGCTTGTAATGATGAGTTTGTATATTTACTTTTCAAAACGGATTGGTATAGGGCTTCGCAAAGTATAACTTATGGAAAATTATAGTGTAGTTATTTTAATTCTTACAATAATGATTGGTCTTTCGGCAATTGCCGATCAGATTAAACTTCCGTATCCTGTTTTGCTAATTATTGCGGGTATTTCAATAGGTTTTATTCCATCAATTCCACCAGTTTCATTAAATCCAGAAATTATATTTTTAATTTTCTTACCGCCACTACTTTACGATGCAGCTTTTAACATATCATTTAAAGAGTTTAAAACCAATATTAATACAATTGGCACACTTTCTATTTCGTTAGTTTTTTTAACGGCGGTGGGTATTGCTGTGGTAGCACATTATTTAATACCAAACATGACCTGGCCGCTTTCTTTTGTTTTAGGTGCCATACTTTCGGCAACCGATGCTGTTGCAGCTATGAGTATTACCAAGGGATTAGGGCTTTCGCATAAAACCAATACTATTTTAGAAGGAGAAAGTTTAATTAACGATGCTTCGGCTTTGGTTGCTTATCGATTTGCTGTTGCTGCGGTTACTGGTTCGGCATTTGTATTTTGGCGTGCTGGTTTAGAATTTTTGATTTTAATGGCAGGTGGTATTTTGGTTGGCATGTTGATGAGTAAAATATTGGGTTGGATTATTAGAAAAGTAGATCGAAACCAACTTGTAATTCTTAGTTTTTTGTTACTAACACCATTTTTAACTTACTTAATTGCCGAGCACGTTCATGTTTCGGGTGTGATTGCAGTTGTGGTTTTAGGTTTAGGAATTGCACGATTTAGTGTTAAAATGTTTCCCCAAAAATTAAAAGAACAATCTAAATCTATTTGGGATATCGTGATTTTTCTATTAAACGGATTAATTTTTATCTTAATTGGTTTGCAGTTTCCGTATGTAATTAAAAGTATTAGTAAGGTTATGGTATGGCAATATATAGGTTATGCTTTTATCATTACAATAATTACGTTGGCATTAAGAATGGTTAGGGTTTTTTGGCAAAAATCGAATTTACAAAGGGCTTTTGATAAAGGAAAAGGAAGGATTACAGAATTTGCTTTGCTCGATTTTAAAAATAGCTTAATTATTAGCTGGTCGGGGATGAGAGGCATTGTTTCTTTAGCAATTGCCATCGGTTTGCCCGAAAAACTTAGTGATGGAACACCATTTCCTGAACGTAATGTTATTATTTTTATATCCGTTGTTGTTGTACTTTTTACATTAATTGGGCAAGGATTAAGTTTACCCTGGTTAGTAAAAAAATTAAATGCTGAACCTTAATTTTTGTAGCGTTTTTATATTGATACACGTTTAATGAAGAAAAACTAACCATGAAAAACATTCTAAAATTAACACTGGTATTATCTATACTTTTTATTTTTTCAGCGTGTAAAAAGAAATCTTTAGAAAAAGGTATAAATGGAACCTGGGAGTTGCGCCATGTAGCTGGCGGCATGATTGCTGGTGCAGATCCTAATTACAAAAAAGGAAATGGCGATATTTATGTTTTTAATAATCAGAACTTTGAACGATATAGCCAAGGGAAACTTATCCAATCGGGTACATTTGTAATGTCGACAGAGCGTAAGGATATTAATAACAACCAAGCTAATTCTGCTATAACTTTTAGTACCTCTGCAGAAAAATATTATACCAATTTATCGGGCAATAAACTAACTATTTTTATAGGGGTTATAGCTGCTGATGGTGTTGAGGTTACTTACGAAAGGCAGTAACTATTTTATATTATAGTTTTATGAGGATTAAAGCCAAAAATTTTAAATTTTTGCTATTTGCGTGTTGATTTAAAATTAGAGTTTTTTGGAGTAAGGACTTAAAGTCAAAAACTTTATGCCATTAGTAAATATTTTATATATTTATTCATGTAAATCGGTTTACATCTCTGAGTTTTAATCATCCCAAAATAATCTGTAATGGATAGGTTTCCAATTAATTTAACTTCGGCTAAGTGCGAATTGCTTGATAGAATTCTTCAAGAATTTAAACACGAAGAATATATTAAAACAGAAAGAGTATTGAGTATTTTTCGTGGAAATGCCATTTTAGCTTCAGAATACCTCCAGTTATTAAATCAATTAAACTTAATTATACTAATCGGTGAAGTTCACGGACACCCACTTCCTGCACTCATAGGCAAACAATCGGGCTTAGAGATTTTTTTAAACGAAGGCGGATTTATGGCCAGACTTGAGCTTAAAAAAGCGCAAGAAGAAACTGGCAAAAGCATGATTGAACTTCAAAAAGAAATTTTTGAATTACGGAGCCAACTTGCTGCTTGCCGAGAACTTATTGCAAAGCAAGAAATGGCTATGCTAGATATGGATGCAGAACTTAAGCGCTTAGAAACTGGCTCAGAAAACGAAGACTTTGGTTAATTGTAGCGTTTTGTAAAATTCATACGTTTTACATAGAAACCTTTAAACGATGATAAACAAATTACTAAAAACCTATGGATTGCTGTTTTTGCTTTCTGTAGTTATGATTTCGTGCAAAAAAGATAGAACCGAACCTGACGGTAAAAATGATGTTCTTACTGGCGCTTGGCAAGAAAGTGGATTAACTGGTGGCTTCGCCCGACTTGTTGTTTTTGAACCAGGAGGAGGTTTTTCGCTTAAGGCTTCCGATAAAGAAGGTGTATTAACAACTTTAAGCGGGAAGTACACAATTGAAGGTGATAGTTTAAAAGTTTCGATTACAGAGCAGACCGAAAGGCAAGCGAATGGTTCAATGCTAAAAACAACAGTTAACACTAAGTTATACGAAAATGGTAAGTTTTTAATAACTTATCTATCTATTCTTACAATTAACCACATTACTTATCCCGCAGATGGACCAGTGTCTACTATATCAAAGTTTAATAAAATATTACCGCTATAAATAGATTAAAAAAAACGGGCTTGAATTCAAATTCAAGCCCGTTTTTTTTATCAAGGATTTAATTATCTATCTTAATTTCAGTTCTTCTGTTCAACATCCTACCTTCTTCACTATTATTAGAACTTACAGGCTCTTTTTCGCCATGGCCAACAATTTTAAAGTTCGATGCATTTAATCCAGCATTAACCAAATAAGACTTTACAGAATTTGCTCTATCTATAGATAAAGACATATTATGATCGGGTGTACCTTCGGCTGATGAGTGACCATTTAAAACAAATTTCGTATCAGGTGATTTTTTCATTTCTGCAACTGCTTTATCTAAAATAGAGAAAGATGAAGTTTTTAATACTGCAGAATTAAATTCAAACTGAATATTATCTAAATTAAAATTTGGTTTGTCTGCTGGTTTAGGCGTTTCAGCTTCTTTTACAGGTTCAGGAGTAGGCTTTTTTTCTTCAACAGGAGGGGTAGGTTTAGCAACAGGCGCTGGATCTGGCTTAGCAATCATTTTTTTTGCTTTGCAAGAATACATTGTTAAAGTTGCCATTCCGATAAGTGCAGTAAATAAAAGATTTTTAGTAATGTTCATGTTTTAAAATTTGTTTTAGGAATTAATTTTGTATTCAAGTAAAATACTTACTAATTGATTAAAGCTATAACGATACTTTTTTAAAGAACTTATATTTTCGAGAATTTGATTGGTTTTAAGCAAGTAATTTTTGGAATATTAATATTTTAAAAATGAATATTTATATTGTTTGAAAGCATATTAAACAGCAATTATATTTTGAAATACCACAATTAGTTCTTCGATAAATAAAAGCAGGTAAAGTTTTGCTGATTTTAACTTTTTAGGTAAAAAACCATAATATTTAAAAAAGTTAGCACTAAAATTTGATGAGTTTTTATAACCTAAGTCTGCAGCAACCTGGCTAATCTGCATTTTATCTTTAAGCAGCATTCTTTTAGCGGTTTTCATCTTGTACTCGTTTAAAAAACTGAAAACTGTTTGTCCGAAAACAATTTTAAAATACTTTTTCAGATAATTTTCATTGGTGCCAATTTTTCTAGCCAAACTTATAAGAGAAATCGGAGTTTTTAAATCCTCAATCATTATTTCACGAGCCAAATGTATAGCCTGATTCATCTGTTCTGGGACCTCAACTGTGTCAGAATTTGTTTCCAGATTTTTTATCTGATATTCCAATGAACACAATAATTCCATTGTTTTGGCTTCCAGATAATTTGCTTTTAATTCTTCTTTATAATTGCAATTAAACATATTAAACAGTATATCTGTAATGTTTAAATCTGCATAAAGCTCTGCATTGAAAGCAATTAAATCAGTAAATAGTTTGTATCTGGTTTTGTTTAGCCGCAAGAAATAAATAGCCTCATTATCATCAACATAGTTGATAAAGAAACGATAGCTGGTTTTATTCTTTTCGCAAATAATCAGGTATCTATCGGGAAGTAATAGCGTTTTATGATTATCGCCATCTACTTTTATAGTAGTGTTATTACTTAAAATTATATAAAATTCATCTGGTTCTACATCCATTTTATGAAGATAGAAACCACCAGACTTAATATTTATTTTTCTAATTAAAGCGCCATCAATCTTCAATTCAAATTGCTTCGATTCTTTATCCATTTTATGCACGGAAGCATCTTTATTACATCCGTTTTTATTATTTCCGTATTCGGTTATAAAATTTCCTTTATCGGGCATTTTGAGTTTTTTGTAAATGATACTTTTGCCACAAATCTAGTATTTATTTAGACTGCTTATAAATAATATTAGTAACAAAATCATTAATTGACAAAAAATATATGAAGAAAAGTTTACTTATGCTTTTCTGTGTATTCGCATTCTCTCTATATGCCAATGCTCAGAAAATCATGTTCAAGGGAAAAGTAACAGATGCAGAGCGGAAGCCTCTGGCTGGTGCAACAATATTTGTAGAAGGTAAAAACGAAAGTGTTTATGCCGATAATCAAGGAGAGTTCTCAATTTCAGCCGATTCTGGGGACAAATTATCTATAGCTTATATTGGCTATAAAAGACAGGTTATTGCTTTAAACAACGCAAACACACCACTTTTTATAACTTTAACTACCGAAGAAAACCAATTGGCTGAACTTGTAGTTACTGGTGCTTTAGGTATTAAACGCTCGGCAAGAGAGTTGGGTACAAGTACGCAGAGCTTAAAGAACGATTACCTGAATCAGGGGAAAGCTATTAATCCTTTAACTGGTTTAACCAGTAAGGTTTCGGGTTTACGTGTAAATATGTACGATAGTAAGGTCGATCCACAAATTCAGATTGTTATGCGTGGTTCGAGATCTTTAAACCGAACTAAAAACGAACCAATTTATGTTTTAGATGGTGTTCCTGTACCAACAATTGGCAGAATTAATCCTAACGATATTGAAGAAATTACCGTTTTAAAAGGTGCTAATGCGGCCGCACTTTATGGTTCGGAAGGTGTTAACGGTGCGATTATGATTACGACTAAGCAAGGGGCTAAAGGTAAAGGAAGAGTTACTTTTTCTAACACCACAACGTTTTCTAAAGTGATGATGTTACCACCAGCTCAGAATACTTTTGGGCAAGGGGTAAATGGAGCTTATGTGCCTACACAATACGAAAGCTGGGGCCCAGCATTTGATGGTACAATGAAAAACTTTGGTGCTGTTTTGCCAAATGGAACTCAACCACAATCGCTATATGCAGCACCAGATCAGGATGCCCGATTAAATCTTTTCGATACTGGTTTAAATATGCAAAACGACCTTTCCTTTTCTGGGGGGGATGATAAAACGACTTATTTTTTCTCTGTTCAAGATGTATCGATAAAAGGTATAATGCCTGAAGATGAAAGTAGAAGAACAGGTGCGAGATTTAATGGAACCAGAAAATTTGGTAAATTAAATACATCGTACGCTGTAAACTACGTGCTTTTTAATAAAAATACTACACCTGATGGACCTTGGATAACAGCATATCAATTGCCTGCAAATTTCGACTATACTAACATGAAAAACTGGCAGGATAGAAGTTCTACAGCTAATCCAGCTAATTTCTTTACGGATCAGCAAAAAAATCCTTATTTCCAGATTGATAATTATCGAGATGATACCAAACAACAAACTTTAACAGGAAAAATTGAGTTGGATTATCAATTTACCTCGTGGTTTAAAGCTTTATACCGCTTTGGATATTACTCAACTGCTGCCGAAACCAGAAGTACAGTTGGTAAATTCGAATCAACAGGACAAAGAAATGTGAATGGTTCTGTAAATGATGGTTCTGATAATTTTAGAAAGGTTAACAGCGACTTAATTTTAAACTTTAATAAGGATTTTGGAAAATTTACCACTCGTTTATTAGTAGGCCAGAATTTAAGAAGCGATTACACAAAAGCCCATAACTTAAGCTCGGCAAATCTTCTTTTTCCCGATTTGTTTAATCAAGGAAGTGCATTAGGGCAATTGGCAGGAAGAAGCACGATTACCGAATACAGATCTTTAGCAACTTATGGAGAGTTTACTGCGGGTTATAACAACTATTTATTCTTAACCTTAACAGGAAGAAACGATTGGGTTTCTACGTTGAGTAAAGAAAATCGCTCTTATTTCTACCCAGGAGTAAGTACCTCATTTGTATTTTCTGAAGCCATTAAAGGGTTAAAAAATAGCAAAACACTATCTTTTGGTAAGGTTTATGCATCGTATAACAAAACAGGAAATAATACCTTAAATCCATATTCATTAAACAATCCTTATTCGCAAGTAAATGGTTTTCCATTTGGAAATTTAGTTGGTTTCCTTCCAGGATCAACTTTTCCAAATCCAAATATCGAACCCGAATTTGTTACCTCTTACGAAGCTGGAATTCAATTGGGTTTATTTAATAATCGTTTAAACTTTGAAGGGGCTTATGTATTCTCTGATTCGAAAGGTCAGATTTTTAATGCAACCACTTCTCGTGCCACAGGTTATGCAAGTGCAAGGGTAAATGCAGGTAGATTAACTAACAGTGTTATCGAATTAAATCTGAACGGAGATATTGTTCGTAATGCCAACTTTAAGTGGAACTTAGGTTTTAACTATACCTATATTAATAATCAGGTTAAAGAATTATTCCAGGGATTAGAGTCGTTTAATATTTTCCGTCAATCTTACGCCAATATAGGGCAGGCTTACCCAAGCTTACAAGTTAGCGATTACAAAAGAGATGGGAATGGCAATGTCGTAATCAATCCTGCAAACGGTAACCCAATTGTAGCTACAGATCCAGTGCATTTGGGAACAATGGTACCACCCCATCAAATGGGTTTAAATACAACATTAACTTATAAAAATATCAGTTTAGGTGCACAATTCGATTGGAGAATGGGCGGATGGTTATACTCTGAGATTGTACCAAGAATGTACACTGCAGGTACACACCCAGCAACTGTAGAATTTAATCGCCAGCCTTTTATTTACCCAAATTCGGTAATAGAAACGGCTCCAGGTGTTTTTACACCAAATACAACTGTATTATCAAGAGGCGATAAAGCTTTTTGGCAAGCTCAAGGAGCTGTTCAAAGTAATACTGCTGCAAAATCTGACTATTTTAAAATGCGTGAGCTTAACGTTACCTATAATTTGCCAGCAAAATTATTGGCAAAACAAAACGTAATCAAAGAAGCAAGAATCAGTTTTATTGCAAACAATTTATTTTTAATCAGACATAAAGATAATACCTATGGCGATCCAGAGTATTTATACAATGATACAGATGGGTATATAAGTTTTAGACAAGTTCCTCCATACAGAACATTTGGGTTTAATGTTAACGTGGTATTTTAAAGAAATAAAAATGAAAAGAAATTTAAATATATATCTGTTCGCAGCATTAATCACTGTTGGATTAAGTTCTTGCGAAAAATTTTTAGATGTAAATGATGATCCAAACAATCCAGTAAACCAAAATTTGCCATTGAGTTCTAAATTACCTGCTGCTCTTTTAAGTACAGTAAATCAAGAAGCGATTCAACTTAATCAATTGGGCTCCTTTTGGGGCGGTTATTGGGGAACAAACAGTGAAGGCATTAACCAGTATTTTAAAGAAAAAAGTTATGATGGTCCTTCTATCAGGCACCAAAGAGATGGTATTCCAATTTGGGAAAACGGTTTTCAAAACTTACTTTATTATCAATTAATTAAAGAGCAAGGGCAAGCTGAAGGTGCAGGATATTATACAGGAATATCTAAAATTATGCAAGGATGGCACTTTTTAAGATTGGTTGATATCTACAATAACATTCCTTTCGATGATGCTTTGCAAGGAACAAAATTTCCAACCCCACGTTATGAAAGTGGGCAAGTTGTTTATCAAAAATCTGTAAATCTGATAACAGAAGGAATCAACGAAGTTAAAGCAGCCGCTGCTGATCCATCAATTGCCAGAGCAGATGTTATTTTTGGAGGCTCGAAACAATTGTGGGCTAAATTTGGAAATACAATAAAATTACGAGCACTTATCCGCCAAAGTGAAACCAATAACAACACTTATGTTGCGGCTGAAATTCAGAAAATAGTAGCAGAAGGAAGTGGTTACTTAGAATTAACTCAAAATGTTACGTTAAAACCAGGCTATGAAAACACAGCTGGCAAAATTAATCCATTCTGGGATACTTATTACCGCAACGTTCAAGGAGCAACAACTGCTGCTTTCGATAATTTACGGCCAACAGTTTTCTTAATTGATCAATACAAACAACGTAACGATCCGCGTATGGCTAAAGTTTATCAGCTTGCTGCTGGAGATTATAAAGGCGTATTATTCGGAAATCCAAATGCTGCGGGAGAGTATAACAGAGCGGCAACATCGGCACTTCGTGGACCACAAGAAAATGCAAGTGCAGCAGCTGGTTTATTGAAGAATGCTTTGCAACCCTTAGTTTTAATGGGTGCTTTCGAAAGTTTGTTTTTACAGGCAGAAGCAGCTCAGCGTGGCTGGATTACAGGAAGTGCAAAAACTTTTTACGAGCAAGGTATTCAAGCTTCATTTGCTTATACTGAAGTTCCAGCAGCAAGTTTTGCAGCTTACAATGCTCAGGCAACTGTAAATTTAGATCAAGCTACCGATAAAATAAGTGCAATTATAACTCAAAAATGGCTTTCTATGAACAGCATTAGTGGGATTGAAGCCTGGAGCGATTACAGAAGACTAAGTTTACCTGCGATTCCAAATTCTCTACTTGCGCCTTCTGCAACAGCAAGACCGTTGCGTTTAATGTATCCCGAATCGGAAAGACAAACTAACAACGCTGAAGCCAGTAAGCAGGGTAGCGATCAAGTTACTGTAGATAAAATTTGGTGGGACAAATAACTTTTTATAATGGATTTAAACCGTTGAACAAACATTCAACGGTTTATTTTTTTTGATACAAAACGAGTAATTTTTAATTAATTTAAATAAAAAGCTCATAACGTTTATTATTTAGAATGATTCTTGTTAACTTAGCCGAAATTCTTTTAGTCTGTTATTGAATAATTATATAGACTATCGAATTATAAATCACAAAATACTTAGCTCTAAAATGAAAAAAATCATCCTGGCTATTCTGACAATAGCTTCTTTGAGTGCACAGGCTCAAAAAAACACTTTTTTCGATCAGGCATTCTGGAAAGGAAATACAGATTTGGCTTCTATTAAGGCAGAAATTGCTAAAGGAAGCAATCCATCAGAACTTAATGCATCATCATTTGATGCAGTTGTTTATGCAATTAACAGTAACGCGCCACAAGAATCTATTTTATTTCTTCTGGCTCAGCCTGGAAATGATGTAAACAAAATAACACACGATAGCAGAACATACCTTATTTGGGCGGCTCAACGGGGAAATGTTCCAGTAATGGAGTACCTTTTAAAAAATGGATCTAAAGTAGATATTCAGGATAGTCACGGATATACTGCCTTAACTTTTGCTGCTGCAGCTGGTCAGCAAAACACAAAAGTGTACGATTTATTAATTCAAAAAGGAGCAGACATTAAAAAAGATCTTAATCATGACGGAGCAAATGCATTGTTAATTGCTATCGCAAATGATAAAGATTTTGCGCTTACAGATTATTTCGTTTCTAAAGGCCTAGATCTTAACAGCAAAGACGCTACTGGTAACACTGCTTTTAATTATGCTGCAAAAAGCGGTAACATCGAATTGATGAATAAATTAATTCAAAAAGGTGTTAAGTATAATGATAATGCAATGATTATGGCTGCACAAGGTGGTCGAGGTACTTCTAATTCGTTAGAAGTTTTTAAATATTTAGAAGGGTTAAAAATTAAACCCACAGCAATTGGCACAAATGGCGAAAATGCGCTTTACTATATTGCCCGCAAACCAAAACAAGAAGAAATTATCAATTATTTTATCTCTAAAGGCGTAGATATTAATCTTGCTGATAAAGAAGGTAATTCAGCCTTTATGGTTGCAGCTGGTTCTAACAGAGATTTACCTACGCTAGAATTATTATCTAAAAGCGTTAAAAACATTAACCAAGTAAATGTAAAAGGTGTTTCTGCGTTGGCATTAGCCGTTCGTGGTAATTCAGCTGATGTTGTTAAGTTTTTATTAGATAAAGGAGCAGATATTAATATTGTAGATAAAAGTGGCGATAACATTTCTGCATATCTTTTGCAAGCCTACAATCCACGTGGTATGGAAGATTTTGAAGCTAAATTTAAACTACTTACCGATAAAGGCTTTGATGTAAAAGCTGTTCAACCAAATGGGAATTCTTTATACCACTTAGCAGTTGCTAAAAATGATTTAGCGCTTTTAAAACGGATCGAACCTTTAAAGGTTGATGTAAACCTTAAAAATAAAGAAGGTTATACTGCATTGCATAAAGCAGCAATGACGGCGAAAGACACAGCATTAATGAAATATTTGATTTCTATCGGAGCTAAAAAAGATATTACTACAGAATTTAAAGAAACACCTTTTGATTTAGCTACAGAAAACGAATTTTTATCTAAGAACAAAATAGCAATAGACTTTTTAAAATAAAATAATGAACAATTTTTATAAAATATGCCTTGGGTTAGGTTTGATATTTTCTACTTCTTATGCATCAATGGCTCAAAAAGCTACAAAATACAAATGCATGTTGCAGATGACTAATTACATGGGTGAGGGTGCTTACATTGTAGTTTCTTTGGTTGATGCTAAAGGTGCATATGAAAAAACATTATATATAATGGGTTCTGATAAAAAGTGGTATCCAGATTTTAAAGAATGGCATAAGTTTTTTAAGAAAAAACCTACAAATATTAGTGCAATTACAGGCGCATCGGTAACTGGTGGTGATAGAAGCGTAACAACATTTGAAATCGAAGATTCGAAAATTAACAAAGGTTATACTTTACGTTTCGAATCGGCGGTAGAAGATAAAAAATACTACGTTAAAGATTTAGAAGTGCCTTTAACAACAGAAGGGCTTGCTGCTAAAACTGAAGGAACTGGTTACATCAGATATGTTCGTTTAAGTGCGAACTAATAAATTTTATAAATGACAATTTCAATTTGGAGATACAGCCACTTAGCACTGGCCGTATCTTCTTTTCTTTTTATAACCCTGGCATCGGTAACTGGAATTATCCTTTCATTTAAACCAATTACCGAAAAAACGCAATCCTACAAGGCTAAAAATTTTAATCAACTTACTATTTCGCAAGTTGTTCCGGCCTTAACAAAAAACTATACCGATATTATTGAGGTAAGTGTAGATTATAACCAATTTATGGTTGTTGATGCAACTGACCTGAACGATAATTCTGGTAAATTTTATATCGATCCGCTTACTGGAAAATCTTTAGGTAAAGTAGCGAAGGAGAATGAGTTTTTTCAATGGATTACTTCGCTTCATCGATCGCTTTTTTTGCATCAGTTAGGTCGATTTTTCGTTGGTTTAACCTCATTCCTGTTATTCCTTATTGCGACTTCAGGTACGGTTCTGATTATTCAGCGCCAGCGAAGTTTGAAAAGATTTTTTTCGAAAATTGTAAAAGATAATTTCGCTCAGTACTATCATGTTGTTTTAGGTCGACTTTTGTTAATTCCCATTATCGTTATTTCGGTTACTGGAACAATAATGTCCTTAAAAACTTTCGAAGTTATTAAAGAACAAAAGATTTCTCATAAGATTGATTTCGATGCGATAAAATCAAATCCTGAAAAAAAAGTTACTGATTTTGATGTTTTTAAAAATACAAAGCTTGCTGATGTTCAATCTATAGAATTTCCTTTTTCTGAAGATGTTGAAGACTATTTTACCCTTAAACTAAGCGACAAGGAAATTACTGTTAATCAACTTACGGGCGAGGTTTTAACTGAAAAACCTTATTCGAAAGCAAAACTGTTAACTACTTTAAGCATGGATTTGCACACAGGCAGAACCAATTCAATTTGGGCAATCATTTTAGCAATAGCTTCCGCAAATATTTTGTTTTTCATTTATTCGGGTTTTGTAATCTGGTGGAAAAGGCGATCTAGTCAGGTTAAAAATAAATACAAATTCGACCAGGCAGAATTCATTATTTTAGTTGGTTCAGAAAATGGCACTACTTTTCGTTTTGCCAAAGCCATTCATCAACAGTTGTTAAAAAGCGGAAAGACTTCTTTTATTGGGCAATTAAATAATTACAAGGTTTTTCCTAAAGCAAAACAGTTAATCGTTTTAACAGCAACTTATGGTTTGGGCGATGCACCAACAAATTCATCTAAATTTATTTCGCTACTGGAGAAATACAAACAATTAAATTCCGTACAGTTTTCTGTCGTTGCTTTTGGCTCTCATGCTTATCCCGATTTTTGCAAATTTGGCTACGAAGTTAATAATGCCTTATCTCATCAGGATTGGGCAAAACCTTTATTGGAAATTCATACCGTTAACGATCGTTCGCCAGAAGAATTTACTAAATGGGCAACTTTATGGGCACAAACATGTGATGTAGAATTAACATCGTTATCTAAACTATTAGAAACGAAACCTGTAAAAATGCAGCAATTCTCAGTTGTAGAAAAAACAGTTTCTACAAATGCTGAAACTTCATTTATTATTCGTTTAAGCCCGAAAAAGAGAATGCGATTTACATCTGGAGATTTGCTTGCAATTTATCCTGCAAACGACTACAGAGAACGCCAATATTCGATTGGCAGAATGGGGAAAGATGTTCAGTTAAGTGTTAAACTACACGCTGGAGGTTTAGGTTCTGGATTTCTACATAGATTAGAAATAGGACAGGTGCTTAACGCATCTATTATAAAGAACGAACATTTCCATTTCCCATCGAAGGCAAAAACTGTAATCATGATATCCAATGGAACAGGCATTGCACCATTTTTAGGGATGCTCGATCAACATAGTAAAGGAAGAAATATTCACCTTTATTGCGGTTTTAGAAATAAATTATCTTTCGAACTTTATGAAAATGCTTTAAAAACTGAACTGGATAAATTAACTAAGTTAAATGTAGCATATTCGAGAGAAGGTGAAAAACAATATGTAAAAGACTTATTAACTAAAGATGCAGCGTTAGTTTTAAAAGCCTTGAAAAGTGACGGAGTTATTATGCTTTGCGGTTCTTTGAGTATGCAAAATGATATCATAGAATGGTTGGAAATTTTATGCCAACGAGAAGAAAACAGGAGCATTAGTTATTACCAATCGCATGGACAGGTTTTAATGGATTGTTATTAAGAAAATGGTTATCGTCATTTCTATTGAAATGCAGCGGAAAAGATAAATCCTTTATTTTGACTCACCTAAGAATTTCTTTACTAAAATGTTTTCTTGTAATATTCGAAGCGGCATTTTAGGGAAAAATTTTATAACAATTTCTTCCAGCTGCCTACCGTTTTTTTGCTTAAGTTTTTCGATAAGATAACTTTACCATCATCGCCAAACATTATACAACTAAATTTAGGGAAGCTATTAATAAACTTTAATCCTGCTTCTTTTCCCAACACCATTATCGAAGTGCTAAAGCCATTGGCAACTTCTGCATCAGGACCAAAAACAGTTACGCTAGTTAAACCCGTTGCTGGGTAGCCCGTTACTGGATTAATGATGTGGGAATAGCGCTTGCCGTTAAAAACAACAAATTTTTCATAACTACCAGACGTTACCACGGCACTATTGTGTAATGGAACGGCAGCAAAAAGTTTATCTTTATGAAAAGGATTGGTTAAACCAACAGTCCAGTTTTGGCCGTTCGGATTTTTGCCCCAGGTACTCATATCGCCAGAACCATTAACAATGCCAGCTTTTATACCTCTTTTTAACATCATATCTCTACACTGATCAGCAGCATAACCTTCGCCTAAAGCACCAAAACCAATTTTCATGCCTTTAAATTTTAAAAATATGGTTGAGTTAATGCTATCCAGAATGATATTTTTATAGCCAACTTTTTCCACAGATTTTTTTATGGCATCGGGAGTTGGCATTGCCGTCATAGAGCCATCAAATTTCCAAATTTTATCCATTGCAGCAAAGCTGATATCAAATGCACCGCCTGTAATTTTAGAAAGATTTAAAGCTCTTTTAGTGAGTTCTAAAACTTCTTTATCAACCTTAACTGGCTTTTCGCCTGCATTTCTGTTAACCTCCGAAATCTGAGAACTCGGTTTCCAATCAGAAATTAAAAACTCGATTCGGCTAATTTCGGCAATAACCGTATCAATATTATTTTCTGCTGATAAAGAATCTTTATCAACAATTGTAATATCAAATCGGCTGCCCATCAAAAGAGTAGTTCTGTTTCTCAATACTTGCCCATGGCATATAGAAAATAAAAACAGAAATGAGGTAATTAAACTAATTTTCAAAAGAGAATACTTCATAATTATTAGCAAAGTTAACAAAGGAACATTAATACAACGCTCATTTGTACGTATTTAATTTTTATTTAGAATAATTAAAAATAATTTGTTGTTTCAAAAATTTAATCATTTCTTTGCGCCAACTAAGAATTAATATAAATAAGATGTATAAAAAATTTACCCAAATTTTTAATTGTCTATTACTGTGCCTGTTTTTTGCAGGAACTGTAAGTGCACAATCGCAGAACGGATCGGTATCTGGAACAATCAAAACGAGTGATGGAAATCCAGCTGCTTATGTAAGCGTTGGTTTAAAAAGCACGAATAAAACAACACAAACAGATGAGAAAGGAAACTTTTTAATCAAAAATGTTGCACCTGGATCATACATCATCAAAATATCTGCTATAGGAGTTTCTGTACAAGAAAAACAAGTTGCCGTTACAGCGAATCAAGTTTCTCAAATTACTTTCTCTACAACAGAATCTTCGTCTCAATTAGATGAAGTTGCGATAAACGGTTACAGAACGCCAAATAAAAAACCTGTTAATTTGGGTAAAATAGCTATTGCTCCAATGGACTTGCCTCAATCAGTTCAGATTATTGGTAATCAGGTTATAACTGATCAACAAGCAAATCGTTTGAGCGATGTATTGAAAAACGTTAATGGCGTTGCTTTTGGCGAAAACCGTGGTTCGGTAAGTGGTGAAACTTTTTTTGCACGTGGATACAGTTTAGGTGCAAATAACATATTTAAAAACGGTTCTCGTGCAACAAGTGGTGGCATGCCCGAAACAAGTACATTAGAATCTGTTGAGGTTTTAAAAGGTAGTGCAGCGCTATTATATGGTGGTGTTACTGGTGGTGCTGTTGTAAATTTGGTAACTAAAAAACCTAAATTCGAGTACGGTGGCGAGGTTTCGATGAGAGGCGGAAGCTATGACCTATACAAACCAACATTAGATCTTTATGGCCCGATTTCTAAGAAGCTGGCATTCCGTGCTATCGGGACTTATGAAAATGCAGGAAGTTTCAGAAATTCAGTTAAATCTAACAGAATTTATGTGAACCCATCTTTGTTATACAAAATTAGCGAGAAAACTGATATTTTACTACAAGGTGATTATTTGAAAAGTGATATGACACCAGATTTTGGTATAGGTACAGTTAATAATCAAATAATTGATATCGGTCGCGGCGCCTTCGTAAATGCGCCTTGGGCTTATAATCAAACAAATACCGTTACATCTCAATTAAGTATTAATCATAAATTTAATGATTCGTGGAAAATAAATGTATTAGCTAACATTCAATCCTACAATCGTAATTACTTTAGTGCTGAACGTCCTTTTGCTGATCAGCTTGCTGCAACGGCATTACCTTATGGTTTTGCGCAACGTAATGTTACACGTTCTAAATCAAAAGAATTTACTTATAACGAGCAAATTAATTTAAACGGATCATTTAAAACGGGTTCTATATCGCATACCTTACTGGTTGGTGCAGATGCAGATCAATCTAAAACAACAAGCGGTACTTTTACTTTTAATAATAATCTTACTGCCTTTAATTACGGGAACGTAAATTTACTCGATCCATCTAGTTATTTTGGAAGCGGTATTGAGCCAAGCGCAACTATGACCACTCAAACTTTTGCGCCACTTTATCGTATGGGAGCATTTGTACAAGATTTAATTTCGATAACGGATCAATTTAAAGTTCTTGCAGGTGTTCGTTATACTTTCCAAAAAACTCCAAGAACAGTTACCACCAATCTGGCAACTGGTGTGCAAAGCTTAAGTGTAAATAGCTTAGATAAATCAAAAGTTGAAAGTGCTTTCACCCCGAAATTCGGTTTAATTTATCAGCCATTAAAAACAACTTCAATTTATGCAAGTTACGCTAGTAATTTTATTCAAAATACTGGAACCGATATTAATTTAGCACCGCTTGATCCATCAACTGTTGATCAGTACGAAGCTGGAGTTAAAAACGATCTTTTTAAAGGCAGATTATCTGTTAACTTAACCTGGTACAGAATTTCTAATGATAAATTTGCTCAGCAAGCACTTATTAATGCTCAAGGAACTCCAAATGTTGATGCTACAATTAAAGAACTTAACGGAAAAACCTTAAGCGATGGTTTGGAACTAGATATTACTGGAACAATTGTTAAAGGACTAAATTTTATTGCTGGTTATAGCTACAATTTTATCCGCTACACCGAAACTCGTGATCGAACAATTCTTACCGTACCTGCACCTACAGCCACAAACCCTAACGCAACAAGATCTGTAACTGTTGGTGGTACTATTGAAGGACAAAGGTTAGTGGGATCTACAAAAAATACAGCCAATGGAACTTTATTTTATACCTTTCAAGAAGGTAGTATTAAAGGTTTAAAACTTGGCGCTTCAGCCTATTATACAGGCGATCGTAATGGTGGATACAATGATACTAAAATCCAAGCCTATAGCAGATTGATTCCTTTAAATTCGTTTACTACGTTTGATTTTTCTGCAGGATATACCTGGAAAAAAGTTTCATTACTTGCCAAAGTTGCAAATATCACAAACGAATTAAACTATTTCGTACATGAAAATTATAGTGTGAATCCAATTCCTCCACGCCAGTTTATGACAACCTTATCGTATAAATTCTAAAAATAATTTTTACGAAAAAAGCCCTCGACAAACATGAGGGCACTGAAAAACTAGCCATTTAAAAAGGGCTTATGGAATAAAACATTCATAAGCCCTTTTCTTTATGATATTCGCAATCTCTTAAATTCTATTTTCCATTTAGAGGATTCTAAGAGGCCTTATCTACCATTTTTTCTCAATATTTAATACGACATTTTTAACAAGGACTTTTTCAGTGCCCTCACAAACATTCGAGGGCTTTTTTTTGCATTTTTTAACGGTTAGTCAACAAATTTTCCTCTTTTAAAATTAAGATAAGCAATACTGAATAGCAAAATTATCGAAGTTAAAATCGAAAAAAGACCCGACCATACCGTTCTGATTTGCTTTGGATTATACTTTTGTAATTTATAATCTAAGAGGTTTGTCGATCTTACCAATTTTTCCTGAAAAATGCTCGGGTAGAAGTTTAATCTTATTAGCTCATGGTATTTTCTAACCGAATTTTGAAAGTTCAAATGCGCATTTAAATCAGAACTAGCCAATTCATTCATCGCAATTTGGGTTTGAATTGATGGAAAGAAAAGCGCAATAATTCTGGTAAAATCTTGTCTTGATTGAAGTTTACGCTCAACAGCTTTTCTACTTTCAAAAGCCTGATCGTCGCCCATTTGCTGCATGGCATAATACCAATACCAGCTAAATGTTTTTTCTTCTGGGAAAGGATATTTTTTCAACTGAGGATAATGTTCAAAAAATGGTTTCATTGTCACTTCTTTTGCCTTATCCCATTTCTCATGATACCCTTCACGTTGATTAATTACATTTTGTAAAGCTTCTGGCACAGGGAACTTTTGCGTTAAAAACAGATTTACAGATGCAGGAATTACGATGCAAAGCATAACCCAAACTGCAACCAATCCAGATGCATTAAAGTTTGAAGACTTATTAAACGAGATAAATAAAAATGAAACTCCAAACCAAAAGGTTAAATAAAGTATAATTAATATACAGGTGATTGCTAAGGTAAAATCAATTGGTAATCCAAGATAAATTATTGCTGAAATAATTAATAGAAAGGCAACTGAAAATATTACAGCAATTCTAACCAACATTTTCTTCCAAATAATACCTAGCGATTTATCAGACTGTGACCTTAGTAATGACCAAACGCCGCTTTCTTTTTGAGCTGAAAGCAGGTTATAATTAAATGCAATAATTACAAGAGGAAACAGAAAAATAAATACAAAACTTAAATCCATATTACCTAAGAGCAAGGTTACTGGATTGTTAATGTCAGTATCATAAATTTGACCTTCAAGTCCAAGCATTGTTACCGAAATTAGATAAGGATTTACATCTCTTTGTCCGTTTGCAAATGCAGCCCATGGATTAGGAACATTAGCTATTGAAAACTTATTGTGGAAGAGCAAGAGCCCGAGTTCATCTCCGAAATGTTCTACATTGGTTAAGGTGTTTTTCTTTTGCAAAGCAGATGCCTTCTCAATTACCAGTTCTTGCTTCTGAATAAATGTTTTGCCAAGATAAAGCCCAATAAAACCTGATAAAAGTAGTACTGCAATACCAATTAGCGACGAAGGATTTCTGAAAAATAATTTAAATTCTAGTTTATATATGCTATTTCTCATGTTTTTAAATTGTTTTAACCCAATTTGATGAGTATTGAAGGAATAGAATTGTAGCAAGTAACCAACAGAGCTGTGAAATTAAAGGCAACAGTTCATCAACTAAAACTGTACTTACCGTGTTAAAATGATAATTAAAATCTGGTTGTTGTGCCCAGTTGGACTTGCTTATTGCAAGCGGTTTACCATTTGATGCAGGAGAGATATTACTGATTTTATCAATCTGCAGGTTGTTCATTTTTTGAGCCAGCCCATATCTGTAAAGTTCAGCCTGATTCTGGAAATCTACATAAGTTCTAAAATCAGAACCCGTAAGTGCCATAGAAATGTTTTTAAGCGCTAGGTAAGGATTTAGAAAGCCTGCTATAGTATTAACGCCATTCTGTTTCTCAAAAGTTTGATTAAGTCTTTTTTGATGCAAACTATAAATTGCAGAAGTGATTTTCTCGCCTTCGGCCATTATATAGCCACTATAGTTAAACGGAAGTTTTATTACATCATCAACTTGATAAGCTTTTAACAAAGAATCTTTTATCGAAGCGTAGTGTGCATCATCAGGGTTGTGGCTATCACCTTGTTTCTCAATATCGTTGGTAACGGCATCTGCAAATTCTATTTTTGAAGGTGTTGAGTGCATTTTTACGCCAATAGCCTGAGTAATCCTAGGCATAATAATCATAAAAAATATCCAGCAAGATAATAATGTAATAAGTGCAGATTTCGAATTTCGCTGAAATGCTGAAACTAAAACTGTTATCGCTGAAGCCACGAAAAAATACACTGAATAGCTTAAAATCAGGATTAATAACCGCAATGTTGCATCTAAAGTAATTTGCCAATTGCTTAGTGATGCCCAAAGTAAAATGGTAAGCAATATTATTGGAATGAAGATAGACAGGCATACGGAAATAATTCCTAAAGTTTTGCCCCAAAGCAACTGCTTCCAGCTCACATTTTGACACAAAAGTATTTTCAGCGTTCCAGATTCCCGCTCTGCGGAAATACTATTGTAACCTAAAAAGAAAATAAGTAGCGGAACAAGCAGTTGAAGTACCATGGCAACACTAATTTCGCCGAAGCGAAGCATGCCATTAGAAAAACCAGCTTCACTAAAATTTACTGTATTTTGCTTGTGCGCCTCTAAAAAAATAGAAACACCAGCAAAACTCTCTATTCCGAAATCGAAAAAACTAAGTTCATGCTTCTCTCGAAAAGCAAGATAACCGTAATGCGCCATTCTGTGTGGGTGCTTATCAGGCTTGGCAAGCCATTGCGCTCTCACAACTTCCTTATAATGTAAACGTTGATTATTTTGTTGTCTGAAATTTTGCCAACCAACATAAGTTGCTAAGCAAAGCGATAAGCCCAGCAAAATTGTAAACGTTAGTGTGGCTTTGTTGGCAACAGCAGATTTAAAAGTTTGCCTGCCTATGATGATAATTGTATTTTGCATTATATTCTATAGGTTACGTTAAACATTACATTTCTTGGTGTACCTGGGAAAAGACGCAGGTAGTTTTGTGCACCAACCCAGTATGTTTTGTTTAAAATGTTGTTCATATTTACTGCAAGCTGAACTTTTCTGCCTGATGGAGCATAATACAAAGCTGCATCGACCAAAGTGTAAAAAGGAAGCACAAAATCTCTGATATAAAGTGGAAGTTTTGTACCACTATATCGTACGCCAGCTCCTAATCCAATATCTTTTAATGTTCCTGCTCCTTTAAAATCATACCTACTCCAAAAACTTGCGCTATTTTTTGGGGTATTTTGTACTCTTTGTCCAACTAAATCTGGATTGAAATCGTCTTTAATTATTGCATCAACATAGCTATAGCCTGCATTGAACTGCCAATTTGGTCGTAAAAATCCAGACGCTTCGATTTCCAATCCTCGGCTTCTTTGAGCACCACGCTCAATTAATCGGTTTACATCCAAAGGATCGTTGGCATTCATTAAAAGGTTTTTTTGGTTGATTTCAAACAGCGAAATATTTACCATCAACTTTTTGTTTAACCATTCAGATTTTGCGCCAATCTCTTTTAAATCACTTTCTAAAGGTTTAAAATTTGCGCCAGCAGGAGGAGGAACAATAACTAAGGATGAAGTATTTCCTTGTGGCTGATAACCTTGTAAATAAGTGCCGTAAAGGTTAATATTTGAAGTTACCGCATAGGTAATTCCAGCTCTTGGTAAAAGTTTATGTTGTTTAATTTTCTTTTCGTTGACTAACTGATAATTGCTATAATCCTGATACCATTCTTGCCTTAAACCAAGCGTTAATGTTAACCTTTCGTATTTAATTTGATCTTGAAGGTAAATCCCATTAACAAGATAATATGCTGGTGGAATTTCAGTTTTAGTAAAAACATAATCACTTAAATTTTTGATGGTGTAGGTTGGATTAGATAAGTTAAAATGCTCCACATTCGGAACAGGTGCATTAACACCATTAACCAATTTGAATAAATAAAGGTCTTTTTTAGTTACCTCATATCTAGCGGCAATTGTGCCATCCTTTAATCGGTATCCTTGTGCCGAATTTTCTCCGCCACCTCTAAATTTTTGTGTGTTTAATCTGTCGTAACCAACAATAATTTTATGTTTCAATCTCAAAGTGTTTCCATTAATACTCAAATAAGTACTCAAATTATCGGTACCCCATTTTTGCTGCCTTTGTACTGCTCTCATTGCGGCTAATGTTGGTATGGGCTGGTTATTTTCGTCTACTGCAAATGCATTGGTCGTTCTGTGTTCTAGCAAATCTTCCGTCCAGTTTTGCTTCATATAAGCCACATTGAAGGTAATATTTTTTGTTAAAGCATGAGAAAAACTTGCCATTAGCATTAAATCCTGACTGTTGAAACGATCGTTACTGGCACCCATATTAAAAGTAATCGGAGTGCTCTGCAAATCCGTTTTACCTGCAATTGCACCAAATATTGCCTGCCCTCTGTCTAATCGAGAATTGCTGTTATTCATAACAACTTCTACATTTAGGCTGGTTTTATCATTTGGGATATAAGAAATGGATGGCGAAATGAGATAACCTTTTCGATATTGTAAATCCCTAAAGCTTTTGCTATCCTCATAACCGATGTTTAATCTGTAAAGCAAGGTTTTATCATCGTTTAATGGTCCAGTAAAATCAAGAGCGCCACGAACGGTACTAAAGCTCCCCGCCGAAATACTGATTTCTTTACGATCTTCTGCAAGTGGCTTTTTGGTAACCAAATTAATGCTTCCGCCAGGATCTACACTAGAAAATGTTGCGCTTGCAGGACCTTTGATTACCTCTATTCTTTCCAGGTTATTCGTTAACGGCTGATTAAAATAATATTGCCTGGTGCGCATATCATTTATAATTGCACCTTCTTCATTCTGATTAATGCCGCGGATGGAGAATTGATTGTAATAACTACTTTGCGAAACACTTGTTACGTTTTTTACTGCATCGGATAAAACAGCTGCTTGTCTATCAGCTATTAATTCTTTCGAAACAGAAGAGATAGATTGCGGAATATCTTTATTTAAAGCCGCTGTTTTGGTGGCAGAAAATGAATAATTTCCATAATATTTCTTCCCATTTGTGCCTACAACTTCCACGGTTTGTAATTCTTCGTCAGCAACCAGGAGCACAATGGTTTGGATGTTTAAATCAGCGGATTTGTTTATTGGTAAAATCGAACTATAACTGGTAAAACCAATTGCGCTAACGCTGAGCGAATATGTTGCTGTATCTGGAGCTGTAATTGAAAAATTTCCAGCAGAATCTGAATGGGTATTTAGTTGGTTTTTGCCATTTTTTAATTTGATTGTCGCCTGCGCAATTGGCCGATTTTGTGCATCTGTTATTTTGCCACTTACTTTTACCTGTGCGAAAACATTATTAATAGTTATAGATAATAATAAGATTGCAAAGAATGATTTTAAAAATATAGGATAATTACTGGGTGATTTCATTTTGATTTCTTAAATAGTTTGGAGGTAAAGTTTTTGTAAATCGGCTGCGGTTATTTCGCTGGCTTTAATGGTGTGAACAAGCTTACCTTGCCTCATAATGCCGATGTTTGTAGCTACATTTACGGCATTAAAAATATCGTGGGTGGCCATTAAAATAGATTTTCCTTCGCCGGCCAGTTTTTTTACCAATTGAGTAAATTCTTCAGTTGCTTTAGGGTCGAGTCCACTTGTGGGTTCATCCATTAGAAAAATTTTTGCATCTTTTGCAAGAGCAATGGCAATACCAACCTTTTGGCGCATGCCTTTACTAAAACTTGATAAATGCTTGTTATGCGCTTCATTTTGCAGGCCACATTCATTAAGGAATTCTACCAAAGAATCTGATGAATAGTTAAATCCAGCAAGTTTAGAAAAGTAGTCAAGATTCTCTAAAGCAGTTAAGTTTCCATAAAGCATTACCACTTCTGGTATATAGGCAATGTGTTTTCTTCGCTGATCGCTCGTAGCGGTTATTTCTTCGTTATTGACGAGAATTTTGCCCGAACTTGGTAAAATAAAGCCTAAAAATAAATTAATTGTTGTTGTTTTTCCAGCTCCATTTTGGCCGAGTAAACAAAATACTTCACCTTGATTTACAGTTAAATCCAGTTGATTTAAAGCCTGATGCGATTGATAGTTTTTAGATAATGAGATAGCTTGAAGCATATAAATATAGTCTTGTTAGCGCATGCCAAATTGGGCTGCGACATTGAACAGAAAAAAATTAAAGATTATGAAAGGAAAAAATCCCTTTAGAAACTAGGCTTTAACGCTTGGTGGCCCTTTGTTAGAGCTAAGGAGCACAAAAGCGGAAGATTTTGCTAAAATAAAAATAGAAGATTTTTCTTCAGGCTTTGCCGAAATAAAACCAGATGGATTGGGTGTAGGTAGTGTATAAAAATGATTGTGATGTTTAACTAAATCACATAGTTTACATTTTAATACCGAATTTTTTAATTGTTCGTGATGTGTTATCACATTTACTTTTTGCTTTGAGGCAGAAACACGCTCAAATTCATGATGATGTAGACTTTCGATTAATGTGGCGTTTATAAAAATTGCCAATAGCAAAATCGCCCAAATACGGGCAAAAATTGTATAACGATATTTATGAGTCCAATTATTCAATGCAACAAAGTTACATTTAAAACGTAGGATTCAAAATTAAGAAGCTAAAAAATTGAATAAAGTTTTACTAAAATTTATAATTAAGCTTTTATAATATAAAGCAATCAGTTTATATCATCTTTTATGATAAAATTTAAAACTGAATTTATAATTTGCGGCCTCATAAATTAGATAAGTATGGCCTCAGGTATTTTTGCGATTTTAGATGATATAGCTGCTTTAATGGACGATGTTGCTGTAACAGCAAAAGTAGCCACAACAAAAACAGCGGGTATATTAGGCGATGATTTGGCTGTAAATGCAGAAAAGGCTACAGGCTTTTTATCATCAAGAGAACTTCCTGTACTGTGGTCGATTACTAAAGGCTCTTTAGTTAACAAAATAATAATAGTTCCTATAGCTTTATTATTAAATGTATTTTTTCCAATCGCAATTAAATTTGTTTTAATTCTTGGCGGATTTTACCTGGCTTACGAAGGTGTCGAAAAAATAGTCGAGTATCTTTTTCACCGCCAAAAAACAGGTAAAGAAGTTGTAGAAGAAAAGGAAGAAGATGGTGCAGATGCGGAAAAGACAAAAGTAAAATCTGCAATTACTACAGATTTTATATTATCAGTAGAAATCGTAATTATTGCACTAGGAACTGTTTTAGATAAAAGTTTAACCATCCAAATTTTAACAGTTTCAATTGTTGCATTATTGGCTACAATTGGTGTTTATGGTATTGTTGCCCTTATTGTTAGAATGGATGATGCTGGTTATAAACTGATTAAAAGCACTAACGACAAAGGTTTCTTTGCAAAACTTGGGCATTTATTGGTTAAGTCGCTTCCGCTTATTATAAGATTTTTGAGCGTTGTCGGAACGTTCGCTTTGATTTTAGTATCTGGCGGTATTTTTGTACACAACATAGATTATTTACATCATTTATTTCCACAAATAACACCTATAATTAAAGAGGCTGCGTTTGGATTAGTTGCTGGATTAATTGTTGTTGCGATTGTAACTTTAGTTAAAAAGATTATCTCGTTATTTAAGAAATAAATTAATCGCTTTGTATTTGCTAGCTGAAATGTTGTTTCAGCTGAAAAACAAGTTTAGATAAAAGCGGTGAAGATTCGTTGTTGTTATGAAAGCCTTTCTTTATCGCTGTAATATCCAAGTTTAGACTTTCTTTTTTGCAATAATCTAAAGTTGCTAAAACTTCCGAATTAGAGTTATTTGAATCAGCTAAATCGGTAGATGCAAATATACCCGCAATATGCCCGTTAATTTGATAACAAAGAACCTGGATATTTAATAGTCCTGACATATCTAATTTTTTAGATTGTGGTTCTTTTTTCAGCGATTCTATAGCCTCGGTAAAACTAGCAAACTTTAAATAACTAACTTTTCTGGCAAGCCTGGTTTGGTGCAAATTGCCATTACCATTCTTAAAATTCAAAACACTAAAAAGGTAATCGCGGTTAGCACCAATGGTTTCAGAAATTAACATCTTTATTCTTGGCGTTTCCCAAATTGGGAAAATATAAGCAGCAGCAAATGAAAGTCCGCATCCCATAAGCGTAAAAATAAGTCTGTCGCCAATTAATAACAGCGGACTCCCGTGATACAGATTTAGGCAAAGTATAACCATAACGGTAATACAAAAAACGCTAAAAAGATATTTGATTCTATTAAAAGCAAAGAAACCTAGTAATGATAAAACAGATAATGTAAGCTGAAGCCAGATTGGTAATGACAGTTGTATCAGCATAAAGCTTAATACAAGCCCAATTACAGTTCCTTTAAGACGTTCTGAATTTCTTTTTCTGGTAAGCCCGAAACTTGGGCGATTAACAATCATGATCGTTAATAAAAACCAATATGTATAATGCTGCTCGGGTATCCAGTAATTAATACTCATTGCAATCAAGCTTAAAATAGAAAGTCTAAGGGCAAAACGAAAAACTGGAGCATGTATCGAAAACTGATTCTTAATATCGTTAATACTTAGTGACTGCTTAGATAAGAAATCTATGTATTCAACCTTTTTAAATTCAGTTTTATTGTTCGTTTCTATATCTGAATCGATATTTCGAATTAATTTAGCAATTGATTGAATGTTAGTTGCCACTTTTTTTGGCAAAGATTGCGAACTTGAATGTGTTACTTGAATAAGGTGATTGAGGTCTGCCTCAAATTTATCGCCAAGTATTAGTGTTTTGGATAACCCAGCCTTTCCCAAAAATCGGCCACTGCATTTGTAAAGGGCAATCGAAAGCGTTTTTACTAGGTATTGAACGTGTTTTAAAGCATCAATTTCTTTTAATTCTTTTTGTAAAAGCTCATAATCCTGATGAATAGCTGTTACCTGTTCATAAAGGTCGATAACATCGGTACCAATGGCTAATAGTCGGTTTCCTTTTAAATTTCCTTTACGCATGGCTTGTTTATCGCCAATAAGCAAGTCACGCATTAATTCCTGTTTGGCATTTAGTTTAAGGTGTAAAACAATGTTTTGAGCATCAAAATCTTTTGGTTTTAATAATTCATCATATGCTTTAGCTCTAAGAGCAAGTAGGGATGCTGTACCTGATAAACACTCGTATATGGCATGATGAATGGAACGGTAAGGCCAAATCCAAACCTGTAATAGACTTATTATGTAATACCAAATTCCGCCAATTAAGATATTTGTAATTAAAATAATCGGATTTGCAGGGCGTAAACCAAGAATAAAGATGCCTAGTACCGTACTCATTAAGCCAATCAATGCCATTCTGAATCCAAAAATGGCAAACATTGAAAACAAAAAAGTAAGCACAACGATAACTATTCCGAGTGCTAAAGGATTGTTTAAACTTATCGTGATAAGAACAGAAGAAAGTATAAAAAATATTACGCTTAGCCATGCTGTTCTGAATTTATTTCCCCTGTTACCTGGTAAATCGGTTAGACTGATTAGTAAGGCGCCAACTCCAATGCCAATTGCTCTGCTTTTATCGCCAAGGAAAAAGAATAGAATAACAGGTAATACAATTGTTAGCGTATTTCGAAGCGCATCAGTAAAGTATTCGCTGTAAAACCAGCGAAACAAGAATATTTTGAGTTTTAGAAAAATATGATTGATAGGGATGATAATCAGTTAGAATTTAATGTTACAAAGCTAATTCAATTTTTTGTTAATATTTAAAATTCTTTCATTGGAGGATATTGAAAAGGTTTAATGCGGCTTTTGATATTCTTTTTTCGTGTTGGTCGAATATCTATTTTGAGCCTTAGTTGCCTTTTACAATTGATTATCATTCCTTATCCATTTTGAAAATGAATAAATGTATTGTTATACTTTTTAACTTGGTGATATGCGAATCACTAGTGAAATTTATTTTTTACAAATAAAATAACATCCTCATCGCCAGATTTGAGGATGTTATTTGCTCCTTTTGAAGGAAAGGTTTTTTATGAATTTAATTTATTTGCTGCTTTGTACCCGCTTTATAAAATAGCTCAGCCAATGTTTTCTGATAACCAGCTGCCATACTTTCTTGTTTAATTTTCATATCTATCAGCTTAGTTTCCCTGCTGTTGATTAAGAAAAGCGTGCTTTCACCAAGAGCAAACTTCTGGTTTTCGCCATTAACTAAAAACTGTTGGTTTTGAATGCTTTTTTGCTGCAGCGATAATTGAGAAGAATAGGCAGACAAATCGTTGTAAGAAGAAAGGATGTTATTCCTGATTTCCCGACCAGATTGCTGTAATTCATAATTCAATTCTTGCTGCTTAATTTTAACTTCGCGAAGTTTCCCTCGTTCCGATCTCAGAAAAAGTGGAAACGCGAATTCTACATCCAGCTTATAGTTGCCCCAATTAAAATCATAATAGCCTGGAATGTTATTGGTAAAATTTATTCGGTTTGAAATTAACGTTCCGCTTAAATTTAATTTTGGTTTGAGCATTTCCTGACGATAACTTTTTTCAATCTCCAGCTGAGCACTTTTACTTTTTAGTTTAATTAATTCAGGATGTTGGCTACTACTTTGAGTCAAAAGGCTGTCGAGCAATAGTTTGCCAGGCAACTTTACCGCATTTATATTTTGAGGTAAAGCCTCTTCAGGAAGTTCTAATGGGTTCCCAGTTTCGTTCCAAAGATGATTTGATAAAACAAGCCTGGCATTTTGCAACTCTATTGCCGTTTTTTCCCTTTGAATCATGCGTTCCTGAACGGTTATATAAGCCTCCACAGAATCGATTGCAGGTTTATCACCTAACAAAGTTTGAGTACTCAATGCTTTAAACCGTCGTTGGGCCAAATCTAATCCTTCTTTTATTAATTCAAATTGCTTATAAGCATAGTACCAATTCCAGTAATCTTTTACCATATTGTACCAGATGCTGTTAATCTGCTTTAACTGATCGGCTTGGGCATATTGTACCATAATCTTCGATTGGCGCAAAGTGCTCCGGCGGGCATCAATTATTAATCCCTGGCCTATCGGTATGCTTAAACCAATAGCTGATAAACCTTGTGAATTTGTTCGGCTTTCAGGATTTACGTAATTGCCAACATTTCTATCATAACCAACCTTTAAATCGGCACCTGCAAGCCATAAAGGGATTTTAAGTTCAGAACTCCATTTATTGTAGTAATCTGTATTGCCAAATAATTTTTGGCCAAAAGTCGATTTCAAAGCTGGATCAAAATAACCTAACGATTGCAACACATTTGCTTGTGCTGATTCGCTTAATAACGCAGCCTGTTTTATAATTGGATGAAACCTGAAGGCCATTAACTGTAAATCCTCAAGCGTAAAAACTTTAGCTGTGTCAATACCTGATATTTCTTTTCTGTTATCGTACGCAAAACCATTTTTTTTAAAGAGAAATATAAGCAGGAAAAATAAACAGAGGTGTTTTAACTTAATATTCATTGATAACCTCCCCATTTATTTTTTATCCTTTAATCCGATTGCTGGTTCTCGTTCCAAGCTTGGTGGAAAACCATTAAGCTGCCTCCATATTTCATACCATAGCGGTACCGATCTTAATATTATTCGCCCGTAAACACCCGATCCTTGTCTAAGTTGTGGCGGCCATGGCTCATCTTTTGATGGTAGTGGATTAGTTTGACTAATTAGTAAACGGTATTTTCCGCCTACACTGCTTATCCGATCGATAGAAAATACCTTGCCGGCAAAAGTACCGACAGCTACCGATGGCCAACCCGAAAATTGAACCGATGGCCAACCTTCAAACTGTAAACGTACATCGCTGGTGTCTAAAATTAATGGAACATCCATTGCTCTAACGTATATTTCTGCCGCAACCATTGGCGATTTGGGTTGTAAGGTCGCTACTGATTCGCCTTCTTTAATGTTTTCACCAATACCCGCCTTTAGGGTTTTAACAATAAATCCACTTTGTGGTGCCCTAACTACATAAAGGCCTCGTCTGATATTGACATTGGAAATGTCGTTGCGCAATTTCGCAATATCTCCCTGGGCACTTGCACGACTAGAAACTGCCGAACTCATATCGGATTGCGCCTTTGAAATTGATTCTTGATATTTGGCTCTGATATTATCCAGTTCGATCGATGCGTTTAATAAATTCTGATTTGAATTACTAAGCTTATTCTGTTGACTGATTACTTTTGCATTATCTTCCTGAAGTTTAAGTCGGCGGGTTTCAATATCCGTTAACGAAAAAAGACCATTTTTATAACCAGTTTCATATCTTTCTAAACGCACTTTAGTAGTTTCGTAAAATTTTTGAATAGATAAAAGCTCTGCACTATCTATACTAACATAATTTTTTGCCTGTCTAACTTTATTCTCCGCGGCTTTCATCTGAAAATTTAAACCACTATTCATAGCGCTCATCTGCGCTTTAGTGGCATCTATTTTCTGTATAGCCGCAATTTCATTTCCTCGTTTTGCATCGAGTTGTTCAGTTAATCGGGTAGGTAGTTCAGGATCGAAATACGACTGACTGGTTTCTGAAATCACTAAAATTGTATCACCCTTTTTCACTTCCTGTCCTTCACTTACCGCCCAATGTTCTATTCTGCCTCCAATCTGGTTTTGAATAGTTTGAGGTCTGTCTTCTGGTCGTAAAGCGGTCACTGTTCCACGTCCTGGTATAGTTTGGCGATAAGGAAGAAAAAGTAGGACTAAGAAAAAGCCAAAAATGAAAAGTAATATTCTGCCTAATCTTTTTGGTCCTTTAGCATTGATAATTCTACTGTTAGCATGTACAGAAAGCTCTTCCCAATTTTTTAGCTGCGCCAAATTGTTACTTATCTTACCCATGGTGTACATCTCCTTCCTCTAATTCAAGATCTGTTACTACAGCAAGTTTTTCGCTACCTGTAACCATATCAAATACAGTATTTAAATTAGTCATCAGTTTTTCGATAGCATAACTAATTTGTACGATAATTACCTCTGCGGCTACGAATTGCCCAAAAGTCATTTGTCTCTCAAAAACAAAATAAGAACCTAAAAGGAGCAAGGCGCCCATCAAAATAGTTCGCATAGCAACAGCGGTAACAAAGAACTTTTTTAATACACCGAAATGTTGGTTCCGAGCCTGAATGTAATTTGCCGTAATCTCATCGGTACGATTAATAATCTCTTTTCTTTTACTGCTGCTTTGGCGATAGGTATCTAAATCTGCGGCAATTTCTTCCAGATAACCAACAACTTCATATTTATAGCCCGATTCTTCGATACTGGTTTGTACACCTTGACGATAATACAAGGCTAAAATCACGATTATCACAATCAATACAAAAGTGCCAAATACCATAAAAACCGGATGGTAGAAAGATAATAAAATCACGCTGAAGAATATTTGAACAGCGGCTGCAACAATGTCTACAAGAAGCTTGGTCAATCCTTTTTGAATTGTTAGAATGTCGAAGAATCTATTAATAAGTTCTGATGGATTTTCGCCTTCTAATGCTTTTTTCTTAATACGTGGTAAACGAAAGGCGAACTCTAAAGCAGCCTTTGTAAATATTTTTTGCTCCAAAAACTCTACTAAAGTGAGTTGCCCGATAAGCAATATGCCGCCAATAACAATTCCTGCAAGAATTACTGCAATTAGAATATAAGTAGAACTATACATGGCGCCGTTAGATAGTAGATTAAAAACGGCACTGGTACCAAGAGGTAATGAAAGGCCTATTAATCCAATCAACATGGCGTAAATTAAGATGTAATTAATGGTTCGACGCTCCAAATGGAGCATACGTACCAATCTTTGCTAGGGCGTTGGAGCACCGACAATCTGATGATTTTTCATTTGTATTTTTAAAATTTAGAAATTATTGTAATGCTTCGTGCCTGAATTATTCATTCGGCTTTAGATATTTTTAAGCACAATAATCGGGAGGGGGAGTGGGAATGTTTTTGGATGGGAAATTATCTAATATTATCCGAAGGAAGTAGGAGTGAACTAAAGCACTATTTGTAAATACAACATAATTTTGATCTACGGAATAAGACTCATAAATCAGCAGTTTTTTCTTTCCTTTTTCAACTGATTCTTCTTCTTCCTTATCTTTATTATCGCCTATACTTTTTTCATAAGCAGAAGCTTCATTACCCAAACTAAAGGAAGAAATTGCAACAGAAAAAATTTTAACAACTAGCATACATAACAATATGCCACTGAAAATATTTTTTAAGTAATCGTTCCGTAATATCCGCATCATAAGGCTGCAAATATAGGTTCGAGTCTTGCTCTAATTCGGGTTACAACTCATCTAAAAGTCAAATTTGAGGCCGTTAATAAACAAATAACTAAAATGTTATAATTAAATTAAAACCGTATTAGAATAATAATTTTTTGCGATCAAGAAGTTCTATTTTAAGCCGAAGAAGATTTTTGACGGCAAACATTGTGGTAAGAAAAACGATTTTAAAAAACTAAGGAGAAATTAATTGTAAAGATGATAAATGAAAAAAAGTTGATCATGAATGCATAATCAACTTTTTTAATTTGTGCTCCCGACGAGATTCGAACTCATATCGATGGTACCGGAAACCATAATTCTATCCATTGAACTACGGGAGCAGGCGGCTGCAAATATAGAAAATCAAAATGTTAGTTTATTGTAATATGTAGGTTAAAATCGAGATAGTTTGCTTTAATTGGAAAAGGTGCCTTTTTGCCATGAAAAATTTAATTGGGTTAAATAAACCGTATTGAAGCGATATCCTTTTGAACTTTTTGTGAAAAAGATTTAGCGGAAAGATGGACTGCAGCAACCGAAGTATTATTGCATTTGCTTTACTAAAAATTAATGCCCTGTTAATACCAAAATTGGCTTTTTTAAAAATAAAAACGCACCTTTGCGAACCGTTAATAGAGGTTTAGGCATGTAACAAAATTATTTAGTCGTTTATGGAAGAATTGGTTGTAGAAGAGGTTCGGGAATTGCTTGAAAAAGAAGACGATAAAGCATTAAAGCGTTATCTTGATGAACTGAATATCTCTGATGTTGAAGAACTGATTGATGAACTTCCACAATGTGCAGCTAAATTTATCGAAACCATATCCTTAAACCGTGCGGTAAATGTTTTTCGTATTCTTGATTTTCCTACTCAAGAACGTATAATTAAAAAACTTTCGGGCAATAAGCTAAATCAAATTATAAAAGATTTGCCTCCTGATGATCGCACAGCATTATTTAGTGAGTTAAAGGGCGATGTGGTAAAGAAAATGATTACCCTTTTACCTCCCGAAGAACGTAAAGAATCGCTCGCACTTTTAGGTTATAAAGAAGATAGTATTGGTCGCTTAATGACGCCCGACTATATTGCGGTGAAGCCAGAATGGTCGGTTACAAGGGTTTTAGCGCACATTAGGCGTTACGGTAAAAACTCAGAAACCATTGATGTGGTTTATGTGATTGATAAAGATGGTACTTTGCTGGATGATATTCGAATTAGAGAAGTATTATTAGCTGACCCCGAAGCAATTATTGGTGAGTTAACAGATAAACGTATTATCTCTTTAAAAGCCAACGATCCGCAAGAAGATGCAATTAGTATTTTCAGGATGAATAATCGCGTAGCTTTACCCGTAGTTGATGAAAATAATATCCTTTTAGGAATTGTAACGGTTGATGATATTCTTTGGATTGCGAACGAAGAATATACCGAAGATATGCATAAAATAGGTGGTACCGAGGCATTAGATGAACCTTATCTCGACACATCTATTTTTAATTTGGTAAGAAAACGCGTTGGTTGGTTGGCTATTTTAATGCTTGGCGAAATGCTTACCGCTACAGCAATGGGTTTTTTTGAAGGCCAAATTCATAAAGCAACTGTACTAGCATTGTTTATTCCATTGATCATATCTTGCGGAGGTAACAGCGGTTCGCAGGCATCAACATTAATTATTCAGGCAATGGCTTTGGGCGAGGTAACGATTAAAGATTGGTGGCGGGTTATGAACAGAGAACTTACGTCGGGTTTTCTTTTAGGCTTTTGCCTGGGCTTAATTGGTTTTCTTCGTATTTTTCTTTGGCATGTTGCCTGGCCAAATACGTACGGCGAACATTGGTTATTAATTGCATTTACCATTAGTGTTTCGTTAGTTTTTGTGGTGCTTTGGGGCTCGTTAAGTGGCTCTATGTTACCTATTTTGCTTAAAAAGCTTGGTGCAGACCCTGCAACATCTTCGGCTCCTTTTGTTGCCACACTGGTTGATGTTACTGGTTTGATAATATATTTCAGTTTTGCTGTTTTGTTTTTAAAAGGCGTGTTACTTTAAGTTAAAAATTATGAAAAAAATTACAACTCTTTTTACGGATATTGGTGGTGTTTTATTAACTAATGGATGGGATAGAAAAGCTAGGGGTGAGGCTGCGGTTCTTTTTAATTTAGATTCTGTGGATTTGGAAGAAAGGCATCACTTAACTTTCGATACCTATGAAGTTGGCAAATTAACGCTTGATGAATACTTGGAAAGGATTGTGTTTTTCGAAGAACGCTCGTTTACTTACGATGATTTTAAAACGTTTATGTTTAAAAAATCATTGCCATATCCTGAAATGATTCAATTGATTTGCGATTTAAAAAAGAAATATAATCTTAAAGTTGCAGTAATTAGTAACGAAGGAAGAGAGTTAAATCAATACCGAATTAATACTTTTAAATTAAATGAATTTGTTGATTTCTTCGTGTCTTCGAGTTTTGTTCATTTTCGGAAACCCGATGCAGATATCTTTAAGGTTGCTATAGATATTTCGCAAAGTGATGTTGAAACGAGTTTATATATTGATGACAGAATGCTTTTTGTACAGGTTGCAGAAGGTTTAGGTTTAAAAGGGATTTACCATACTACTTACGAAGACACTAAGGCACAATTGGCTGCTTACGGACTGGAAGTTTAACTTTGGTATCCCATACTTTTAAGTTCTAACGCTCGCTGTAAAAATCCCTGAAGTTTTAATTTTTCCTCAGCTTCGTTAATCGCCATCAATAAATTATTTTCATTATTGGCTATTTCGCTAAGTATTTTAATCATTATAGCCCATACTGGTTTCATTTTAATAATGAGATCGGTCCCTTTATCGGTAAGTGAAATAAGCCTTTTACGTTCATCATTTTTATCTTTTTTTGATTTTATGAGCTTTTGTTTTTCTAGTTCTTTTAATAAGCTGATTGTAGATGGATGCGTGTAGCCTATTTCTGAAGAAATTTCGACTACACTCAATACTTCTTTATGGTGTAAAGTATAAATTATAGGAAACCATTTCGGCTCAAAATCAATGTCAAACGTTTTATAAAGCTGTGCACCATCTTTTCTAAGTTGTTCGCTAAGCCTTTGTAGTCTTGTTGATAGGGCAAGTATGCCCGACTCGTCAATTACATTCATTTTTTTAAAGTTAATTCGCAAAATACATTATCAGCATTCATTAAAGGAAATTTGGAAGGTAAATTTTCTTTTGCAATATGGATAAACCCATTTTTTTCGTAAAATCTAAGTGCAGCTTGTAAAACGGTTACCGTGCCTAAATAAAGATTTTTTATATTGCTTTTATTGCTGTAATCTATAAGCTTTTCGAGTAATTTCTGAGCAATTCCCAGTTCTTTTCCTCTGAATTCTTTTTTTACAAACATCTTTCTAATTGCGGCAGAATCGTTATCAAACTTAATTAAAGCAATTGTGCCAACAAGCTCGCCATTAATTTTAGCACCCCAAAAACCACCACCTTTTAAATGATAAAAATTTTCTATATCTAAAAGATCTGGCTGGTCTTCAAGAGTTATCTGAACATTAAACTCTTTTTGCTGTATTGGTAAAATAATATCAATAATTGCTTTAGAACTTTCATTAGATATAGAATCGATCTGTATTTCCATTTTGTTAAAAATTTTATTTAAAACAAAACTACGTAGTTAACTACATATAATCAAAATTATTTTAATTAATATGAATAATACACGGTTTTAAAGGCTTTAATTCTTTAATGAAAGGAGACATAATCTTCAGGTTTTATTAATTAAAACTGAAGAATTTGAGTTTATATTGGATTAACGAATTAAAAAAAATCAATGTATTCTGTATTTTCGTGGCGATATTTAATATCGTATATTTTTTCCACAAACTTTACAGCTGATATAATTGCAATCTCAAATGCCACCGTTGTTGCTTACCTCGTGATAATGAAGTGGTAAGAATGAATCAAAAAAAAAAGCAACCTTTTCGGGTTGCTTTTATATTTTGGATCACTAATTTTTTTAAATCTTAAACGTTAAATCTGAAGTGCATAATATCGCCATCTTCAACAACGTAGGTTTTGCCTTCAACACCCAGTTTTCCAGCATCTTTACAAGCATTTTCCGAACCTAAAGCTACGAAATCTGCATATTTAATTACCTCGGCACGGATAAAACCTTTTTCAAAATCGGTATGGATTACACCAGCAGCTTGTGGAGCTGTAAAACCTTTTGTAATCGTCCAGGCTCTAACTTCTTGAACACCAGCAGTAAAGTAGGTGTAAAGGTTTAATAATTTATAAGCTGCACGAATCAATTTGTTTACACCAGATTCGGTTAAGCCTAAATCAGCTAAAAACTCCTGACGTTCTTCATAACTTTCTAATTCAGCAATTTCCGATTCAATTTTAGCAGAAATAACCAATACTTCAGCATTTTCATCTGCAACATTTGCTTTAACTAAGTCAACGTATTTGTTTCCATTAATAACCGAAGCCTCATCAACATTACAAACGTACATTACTGGCTTTTGGGTAAGCAAACCTAAATCTTCGATAAAATCGAAATCTTCCTGAGCTAAAGAAGCTGTCCGGATAGATTTTCCACTTTCTAAATGAGCTTTAACAACAGTTAAAATTTCATAAGTACGTTTAGCATCTTTATCGCCACCAGTTTTAGCCATTTTTTCTACCTTTTGAATACGTTTATCAACTGTATCTAAATCTTTAAGCTGTAATTCTGTATCGATAATTTCTCTATCACGAATTGGATCAACAGATCCATCAACATGAATTACGTTTCCATCATCAAAACAGCGTAAAACATGTATAATTGCATTTGTAGCTCGAATATTTCCTAAGAATTGATTACCCAAGCCTTCTCCTTTCGACGCACCTTTAACCAAACCAGCAATATCTACAATCTCAATTGTATTTGGTTGTACTTTATTAGGTTTAACCAATTCGGCAAGTTTAGTCAATCTTTCATCAGGTACAGTAATTACGCCAACGTTTGGCTCAATAGTACAAAAAGGAAAGTTTGCAGCTTGTGCTTTTGCATTTGATAAACAGTTAAAAAGAGTCGATTTACCCACATTTGGTAATCCAACAATACCACATTGTAATGCCATTTATATTATCTTGATTTTACGATTTACGAATTCACCTTTTCAGGCCGCAAAGATAAGCTTTTAAACCTTTATTTAAAGGCTGTATTTGTTGCAGATAGATATTTTATCTAGTTTAGCGAAAATTACAGATTATCATCATGGAAGATTTAGAACAACAAGTGCCTGCCGAAGTAAAATTAATTGTTACCGAAGAAATGAGAAGCTATATTTATGAAATAGCAAAATGGGCAAGATTCTTATCTATTGTTGGATTTATCCTGTCTGCATTTTTAATCATTGGTTCTTTTGGGATCGGTGCTGCAATTAGCGCTAATCCTTCTATGTTGGCGCAATTAGGACCATTGGCTGGGGCTGGTGGTATTGCAATTACTATATTCTATTTAATTTTGGCTTTAATGTATTTCTACCCGAGCTTACTGCTTTTTAGATTTTCGAACAAAGGAAAACAAGGCGTATTATATGGCGATCAGGAAAGTATGAACGATGCAATGATGAATATGAAATCGTTATTCAAATTCTGGGGGATATTTACCATTGTAATTATGGTTTGCTATTTTCTGTTTGTAATGCTGTTTGCAGCAGGTATGGCTGTAAAATAATTACTTGAAATATTTTTGCATGCCTTCTGGTTGTTTCCATCCAAAATTTGGCTCATAATAATTCCACAAAAGATTACTTAGATTTCTAATCATAGTCCAGCCTTCGTTGGTGTAGTTCCAAGAAATATCTTTTTGATTTTTTGTGGTAATACAAAAAACGTAATCACCATGTGGCGCATTTACTAATAAAACTTCGGAGCGAGCCGCATCTACAGCACCCGATTTTGAAGCAACTTGTACTGTTGGCGGAATTTGAGAAAGTGCTTCAGTATCCCAATAAATACGAATTAAGTTTCTGTAAATTCTTTCTGAAGCTGCTGGACTAATCATTTTTCCATCTCGAATTAAGGTTAACAAAGTAGCCATTTCTTTTGGAGTGGTTTGTCCCCAGCCAAATTGCTTTTGATTTTCTCTTCTTCCAGGTGTACGGGAGTTTACTCGGGTATCTTTTAGGCCATTGTTAGCCATAACTTCGTTAATTGCTGTACCGGTTCCTGCTAAAAGTTGCGACCATAAGCTTGCCGTATTATCACTTGTTGTAATCATAAGCATTAACACTTTGCTCAGAGCGATTTTTTCACTGTCTTTAAAAGAACCTAAAATATCTTCGCCAGCATATAATAAACTATCGCAATACGTTAAAGATGCATGATAATCTAATTCTCCCTTCTCAATTTTATTAAATACACCACAAGTTATCGGTACTTTAATCATACTTGCGGTCGGAAAAATAGTATCGGCATTAACTGAAGCTATTTTACCAGTTTTTAAATTTTTTACATAAATGCCTACATCACCATTAAAACCTTTCACCAAATCGTTTAATTTTTGCTGTAGTTTTTGATCTACTTTTTCCTGAGCCGATAACCCAATTGTGAACAAGATTATAAATAACGAAAAAATAATTTTTTTCATAATGATGTGTTTTCTTTGTCGAATTTAAATAAAAAAAAGTCCCGATTTTCATCGAGACTCTTCCTATTTGGTTAATGATATTTTTTAGGCTAACGCATTTTGTTTAACCACCATTTTAACTTTATCGATAACGTAATCTAGTTCTTCTTTAGTTGTATATTTACTAAAAGAAAAACGAACTGAGGGGCGATTTGGATCAGCATTAATGCCATTTAACACATGCGAACCAATGTTAGAGCCTGATGAACAAGCACTGCCGCCAGAAGCACAAATTCCGTTAATATCTAAATTAAATAATAACATATCTGCCATATCCATTTCAGGAAAAGATACATTTAATACTGTATAAAGGCTCTTATCTGCATCCGTTTCTCCGTTAAAAGCAATACCTGGAATTTCAGCAATTAATTGTGCCTTTAAATAATCTTTTAAGCCTTGAATATACGTCTGGTGTTCTTCCATTTCGGCGTAAGCAATTTCCAAAGCTTTTGCTAAGCCAACAATGCCATAAACATTTTCTGTACCTCCACGCATATTACGTTCTTGTGCACCGCCGTAAATCATTGGTGGTATTTTAACGTTACTGTTAACATATAAAAAACCAACACCTTTAGGGCCATGCAGTTTGTGTGCCGCACAAACAATAAAATGCGCTTTCAATTCGCGAACATTATGTCGATAATGTCCCATTGTTTGAACAGTATCTGCATGATAAATTGCATTATATTTTTCGCAAATATCGCCAACCTTAATCATATCGGTAAGCGTTCCTAATTCGTTATTTGCATGCATTAAGGATACAAAAGTACGTTCGTTATTTTGCAAAAGTTCTTCTAAATGTGCGTAATCAACATTGCCTTTTTCATCAATATTAACAAAGCTAAGTTTATCAATTTCGCCGTTCTTAAGCATTGTATTTAAAGTATGCTCAACTGCGTGATGTTCGATTTTAGATGTAATAGCATGCTTAATACCATAAGCTGCAATACCGCAACGGATAGCTGTATTATCTGCCTCAGTACCGCCAGAAGTAAAAAATACTTCAGATGGAGATGCATTTAGCAAACCTGAAACCGTTTTACGAGCTTTCTCTACCAACGTTCGTACCTCACGACCAAGCGCATGAATAGCAGATGGGTTTCCGAAATAATTCTCCATCACGTTAGTCATTTCTGCAATTACTTCCTTATCCAATGGCGTGGTAGCCGCATTATCTAAATAAACCTTTTTCATATTATATTGATTACACCAATCAAGGTGATTTCGTTCATTAAATCTTTTTGCTTCCCTTAATTAAAGGTGCAGTATTTCTTTTATATCAGCGATGATTTTATTGGCCAGATTCTCTGCAATCGTTTCATTTTCAGCCTCACTGTAAATACGAATAATAGGCTCGGTGTTCGAACGGCGTAAATGCACCCAGGTTTTGTCAAATTCGATTTTCAAACCATCAATTGTACTGTAGGGTTGGTTTTTGTATTTTTCCTCAACCTGTTTCAATAATTTATCGATATCCATTTCTGGCGTTAACGTTATCTTATTTTTCGAGATATAATATTGAGGATAACTGCTTCTTAATACCGAAATAGATTTGCCAAACTTAGCTAAATGTGTTAAAAACAAAGCAATTCCAACTAAAGCATCTCTGCCATAATGCGATTCAGGATAAATAATACCGCCATTGCCCTCGCCACCAATAATTGCATTGGTTTCTTTCATTTTATTTACCACATTTACTTCGCCAACTGCCGAAGCATTATATTCCGAACCAGCTTTTTCAGTAACATCGCGTAAAGCACGGGTAGAGGAAAGATTTGAAACCGTATTACCTGGCGTATTTTTCAATACGTAATCAGCAACTGCAACCAAAGTATACTCTTCGCCAAACATGCTGCCATCTTCGTTTACGAAACATAAACGGTCAACATCTGGATCTACAACAATACCTAAATCGGCATTTTGTTTTTGAACTTCTTTAGAGATTTCAGTTAAATTCTCAGGAAGCGGTTCTGGATTATGAGGGAAATGACCATCAGGTGTGCAATATAATTCGGTAACTTTAGTTACCCCCAATGCTTTTAAAAGCGCTGGAATAAAAATGCCACCAGTCGAATTTACACAGTCAATTACAACTTTAAAATCAGCTTTTTTAATGGCTTCAACATCAACTAAAGGCAATGCTAAAACTTTATCAATATGCTTTTGCAGGTAGGTATCGTTTTTAATAACCTTACCCAATTTATCTACCTCGGCAAATTCGAAAGCAGCACTTTCTGCTAAATCTAAAACTTCTTTACCATCTAAATCGCTAATAAATTCGCCATCAGCATTTAGTAATTTTAAAGCATTCCATTGTTTTGGGTTATGGCTTGCAGTTAAAATAATGCCACCACCAGCATTTTCATCTGGTACGGCTACTTCTACAGTTGGGGTAGTCGATAATCCTAAATCAATAACCTCAATACCCAAACCTTGCAAGGTGCCAATAACTAAATTATTAACCATTTCGCCCGAAATACGAGCATCTCGGCCTAAAACAATTCTTTTATTACCCGTTTTTTGAACTACCCAGCTTCCAAAAGCAGCTGTAAATTTTACTATGTCTATCGGTGTTAGGCCGTTTCCTGCCTGTCCGCCAATAGTTCCTCTTATTCCTGAAATCGATTTTATTAAAGTCACTTATTTTATATTATATAGATTTCAAAAATAAGAAAAAAAACAAGATAGAAGGCAATTCTAAGCAATTTGCGAACTTAATTTACATTGTCCTAATATCTATTTATACCATGTATTTAGTAGAAATATTTAATCAATCGTTTGTTATAAAATAGCTTAGAAAAGCAATTTCAACGCCTTTCGGTTTCTGCAGTCCCGCCCACGTTTCAAGTCCGCTCCCGATGAAAAATCGGGATTGCGGGCTTTCTCACTTCGGTCGGGTTTAGCAAGCAATTTTAATGCATTTATTTACGGTGCCTTTCTAATTGCACTTTAATATTGCAATATTGTTGCATAAAAGTATATCGCTCTCTTCTCATGCTAAGCTAAAATCTTATATTTGCATCTTTTTATTATACAAACGGCTTTCTATGCAACGCAAATGGTTTCAGTATTGGTTTAATTCGCCATATTATCACATTCTTTATCAACAAAGAAACGATGCCGAAGCCGAGTTTTTTATCGATAAATTAACAGATTTTCTAAAACCACAGCCAGAAGCAAAAATGCTCGACATTGCTTGCGGAAAAGGCCGACATTCTATTTACCTCAACAAAAAAGGTTTTGATGTAACTGGAATCGATTTATCCGAGCAGAGCATAAAATATGCCAAGCAATTCGAAAATAACAAACTGCATTTTTTGGTACACGATATGCGTAGGTTGTTCTATATCAACTATTTCGATATTGCATTAAATCTGTTTACTAGTTTTGGCTATTTCGATACCGAGAAAGACCACGTTAACGCTTTAAAAACATTTAGAAAGTGTTTAAAAGCTAATGGGATCTTAGTGTTAGATTATTTCAACACCGAAAAAATAGTCAGAAATTTAAACTCCTGCGAAACAAAATCACTTGATGGTATTAACTTCAACATTACCAAAAATGTTGTAGAAGGAAAAATCATTAAGAAAATACATTTCGAAGATGAAGGCAAAATTTATAATTTCGAAGAACGGGTTCAGGCTTTCAGTTTTACGGATTTTGAACGGATGCTAACTAAAGCAGGTATGGTGATCGAAAAAACTTTTGGAAGTTATGCTTTAGATGATTTCGACGAATCTACATCCGACAGGTTAATTTTAATTTGTAAAAAAGCATGATAGAAAGCATTCAGCAATTTGATGTAGAATTGTTTCTGAAAATCCATCGCGGACTTTCGAACGGCTTTTTCGATTGGCTGATGCCGTTAATGCGTAACCGATTTTTCTGGTCGCCACTTTATCTTTTTATCATAATATTTTGCATAAAACAATATAAAAAGCAAGGTTATTACATAATTGCAATGGTGCTTTTTACTTTTGCTTTGGGCGATTTAATTGCCTCCAGAGTTGTGAAGCCATTAGTTTCGAGAGTTCGTCCGTGTAATGATTTTAGCCTTGCAAACAACATTATTCATCGTGTTCCGTGCGGAAGTGGTTTAAGTTTTCCATCAGCACACGCAACAAATCATTTCGCAATCGCAGTATTTTTAATTTGCCTGTTTTATAGTCGTTGGAAACCAATTTTGCCAATTGGAATATTTTGGGCTGCTATTATCAGCTTTGCGCAAGTTTACGTTGGTGTACATTACCCAGTCGATGTAATTACTGGTGCATTACTTGGAACGTTAATCGGTTTTTTCTGTTCCAGAATTTTTAAAAAACTACAACCTGATTTTTAAGCTATGGAAATCTGGAAAATTTGTGTGCTTTTTCTTTGTGCTTTTTTAGGTGGAGCATCTATTTTTTTGGTTAAAAGCGATAAATCTAAGCTGCTGAAACTTATTTTATCTTTTAGTGGTGCTTATCTTTTCGCTATAACTGTCTTACATTTAATACCCGATGCCTTTAGCGGACCAGATAAAAGTGAAATTGGTATTTTTATTCTGATTGGTTTCTTACTGCAGGTATTTTTAGAACAATTTTCTGAAGGCGTGGAACACGGTCACATCCACAAACATCACGATGGTCATGTTTTTCCATTTGGCATAATGATAAGTTTATGTTTACATGCCTTTTTAGAAGGGATGCCTTTGGCTAAAGATCAACACAATGAGTTAATTTTCGGCATTGCGTTACATCACATTCCAGCAGCTTTTGCCTTGGCTAGCATTTTAATGCAAAATCATTTTAAAAAGCAGAGTATTTTGATGTATCTGGTTTTATTTGCTGTTATGGCGCCACTTGGGTTTTATGTAAGCTTTGGCTTAAGTAATGGAACAATTGGTGGGGTGGAAGCCTATTTCAATAAAATAATGGGCATCGTAATAGGTATTTTCTTACATATTTCCACTACAATTTTATTCGAATCGAGCGCCGACCATAAAATTAATACGCGTAAAATGGTTGCCGTTTTATTGGGGATTGGGGTTGCTTTAATTGGTTTCTTTGCAGGACACTAGTTTTTTTGCTTAAAAGCCGTAATCTAAATCGAATTACTTTTTATCCTTCTTTTTTCCATAGCCCCAAGGACAATGCTTGCACTTATTTTTGCAGCAGTAACCACGCTTTAAATGATACGCTTCGGTAAAAACCATGAAACCATCTTCATTAAAATAGAAATCTTCGCCCTCTTTCATCTTAAATGAGTGAATTTTTGATTGCTGAATTGATATATTGTTATTTACAACGATTTATGGTGAAAGTACGACCTTAATTCAGGATTTTAACTTCTAGTTTATCTTTAAAATAATCTTTAAGTTGTCTTCCGTCGCCGTGTAATGTCCAAACTTGTTTAGGTTTTACCTTTTCTATGGTTTCTAAAATTGCTGCCCAATCAGCATGATCGGAAATGTAAAGGGAAATACCGTTTTGCTGCTGCAAGTTTTTCCAGCCAGAAGCAAAAGCCCTGACAACATTTATCGCTTTGTGATAGCTGTGAAAAACCATTGGTGGCACTATGTAAACTTGATGCTCCAGGTTATTTTTCATCACCTTTCTATCGTACATTTTATAGGCTCCCAATTTCATACCATAATCTTCGTAAATTTTCACAAAGGGCATAATACTATGGTGAACCATAATGTTTTTAGTAGGGCAATGCTTATTTAGCAACTGAATAATCCGCTGACTTTTACCCAACGCATAAGCACCAAGCATAATATTTGCATTGGTTTCATTTAGTTTTTCTATTTCTTCAATCGGCGATGGGTGCTTGGTATCGGGATTAGCAAAGGTACTTTCTGTAATTAAAACATCAGCCTCAACAAATTCAAAAGGTTCGCAGGTCGAGTCTGGCTCAATTTTATAATCACCAGTGTAAAGGTATTTTATACCATTGTATTCCATTAAAACTTGTGCAGAACCCAGAATATGTCCAGCAGAATAGAAAGTAATCGTTACATCTTTTATCTTAAATGACTGGTGGTAAGCTTTTATATGAAAATCAACAGCTGCAAATTTACGATAGCGATGCTTCATGAAAGTTTCAGTAGCTGCCGTGCAATATACATTCTGACTTCCACCAATTGCGTGGTCGCCGTGAGCATGAGAAACCACTGCTTCTTTAACAGGCTGCTGTGGATCGAGGTAAAAATCGCCATAAACACAGTATAATCCCGTTGGAGTTATGGTAATAAAGTTTTCTAAAATCATAGGCAAGATTTGTAGGATTTAAAGATAAGGCAGGATTTTAGGAGAATAAGCAAAATTAGTTAAAGGATCATTTCGAGAATTACTTCTTATTTGAAGCAACTTCTAAAAACTTTTTGTGTAAAACTAACACTTGCTCGATAATTGAATACTCTTCATCGTTGGTGATAAAATAATTTGCCATCTTAGCTTTCTCTTCATCGCTCAGTTGCTTATCCATTCGGGCTTTTACCTGTTCAGCTGTAACACCATCACGTTGCATTACTCTTTTCAATTTTAGGTCGATAGGGGCGGTTACTAAAATGGTCGTATCACACATTTTATAAGATCCACTTTCAAAAAGTAAGGCAGCTTCTTTTAAGGTGTAGGGAACCTCGTTTGAAATGCTTTCTTCCCAGGTATCAAAAGCTCTAAATACCGCAGGATGAACCAAAGCATTCAGTTTTGTTAATTCAGTTTCGTTATTAAATACAATTGATGCGATATGTTTATTGTTCAATTTTCCATCTGCAAAGTAGCTTTTCTCACCAAAGGTTGATTTTATTCCCCTGATAAGTATGTTATCCTTAACCATGATTTCTTTAGCAACAGTATCTGCATAAAATACTGGGATGCCTAAAACTTCGAAAACTTTACAAACTGTAGTTTTACCACTGCCAATACCACCTGTTATACCAACTTTATACATTATTTTTCTACTACGAAATCTACTTTAGAAGGAACAATTTTTACTAGTTTGCAGTAATCTGGAAATTCGGTAAGTGTTACTGTTAATTGACTGTGGTGTAAATTCAGCCAATCTTCTGCATCAACGGTTGCAGTAATAAAATTTTCATCAACCTGATTGTAATAATTTAAAGCAACTAAAAAAGTAACATTTACTTTTTTAGGGTACAATTTTATACTATTGTAATTTTTATTGTTCTTAATTTTGAGGGGCACTGAAACAGTTTTTTCAGTAAATTCATCAACAGGTAACTTAACTTCTACGCTTGAGGGGAAAATGCTCACATTTTTGTGTGTACTATGCTGCATCGTTACTCGAGCTGTAGCACTATTCTGTACTTTGCTCAATTTTAAGGTGTCTGTTAACCACTCTTTAATTCGATCAAGTTCTTCAAGTGGCCCAGTAACAGTAACATATTTTGGATTCAGTTTTATTTCACTGGAAACTCCATACTGTTTTACAAATTCTATCTTTTTAACCAATCTTATCTGCACTTTTTTTACTGTTCTTTTGGTAAAATCGAAATACAATGTATCTGGCTTAACTGAAATTACCTTTTGAGCACTTTCGAGTTGTTTATTAACATTATACAGCTGGTCTGAAAAAACAATAAAATCTCTATTGCTTAATTGGTTCAAATTTACAGAAATAGATTGAGGGCTAATCCTTAACCTGGCAAAAAGTAATTGCCAGCCTGTTCCTTCAACTTGTAAGTCGACAGTATCAGATTGCAAAGGATGAAAAGCACGATTTTGAGGAAAATTCTTATAAATAAGAACTGTTTTTGCCGTATAAACATATTTATTATTTAGCGCCATAAAAAGCCATGCTGCTATTGCCAACAATAGGCAGGCTAACAAGCTCAGTACACGTCTTCTCTCTATTTTTGTTAATCTAATAAAGGGCATAATAAATATAAAAATGGTTTTGAAAAGGAAAACCAATGCAAAACGCTACATCCCAAATGTAATAAAACAAAAACAGTCCCGAAAGTTTTCGGGACTGCTCTTTATATTATTTGTTTTTTTAAGCTTTTGCTGGAGCAATTACTGCCTTTGTAGCATCTAAAGAAACAGCTGATTTGTCGAAACGAAATTTAGCTCCAAATTCAGATTCAATTACAAATGTAGTATCGTTCATATCGATAATTTTACCGTGCATACCTGCAGTTGTAATTACCTTGTCGCCTTTACCTAATTCAGCTACTAATTTTTTATGATCTTTTGCCTTTTTAACTTGCGGGCGAATCATGAAAAAGTAGAAAACTACCATGATTAATACCATTGGTACAATTGTACCTAACATACCACCACCTGCTGCTTGTAAAATTACTGTTGATGTCATTTCTTAATTTATTTGTGTTGTTTAATTTTTTTATTTTTTAGCTAACACTTCGCCAACCAAGTGCACTGTATTTATATTTGGGTTTGCATTTGATGTTATAGTCACCACCTTATCTTGCATACCAGCTTTACCTAAGCTGTTAAAAATTACTTTAATTACGCCTTCTTTTCCTGGTAATATAGGCTCTTTAGGTGTTTCTGGGATTGTACAGCCACAAGTCGCCGTTGCATTCGAAATAATTAAAGGACTTTTACCCGTATTTTTAAACTTAAATTCGTGTTCTACACTTGCGCCTTCTTCAATTTTTTCGAAATCGAAAATATCACGTTCAAAGGTAATAACAGCCGCATCTGCAGGTGCTATTGCCGAAGTTGAATTTTCTACTGCAGCAGTTGAAATTTCTGCAGTGCTGTTGTTTGCATTACGGCAAGCTGCAAAAGATAGAGTAGTAATAGCAAGGATGAATATTTTTTTCATTTTATTCTTCAATTAATCCGCGACCAAGCTTTTTAATGGTATTTGTTTTCTTAAGATCGCCTAAAATTTTGTCTAAAATACCGTTTATAAATGAATTACTTTTCGGTGTACTGTAATCTTTTGATAACTCCAGGTACTCATTAATAGTAACTTTTACAGGGATTGAAGGGAAATTAAGCAATTCGCAGATCGCCATTTTCATTAAAATAGTATCCATTAAGGCAATACGTTCCGATTCCCAGTTTTTTGTCCGTTCGGCAATCATTTCCTGGTATTTTACATCATTTTGTAAAGTATGAAGGAATAAATCTTGAACAAACTTGCTGTCTTCAATCCAATCTGCGCTAATTTCAGTTAGCTTATTTTTAAATGGATCATCAGAGGTAAAGTTTTTAAGCGTTTTTGCAACCATGCCTTTCATCACTTCATGATCAACCTGCCAGTTTATAAACTTCTCTTCGAAAACCTGAATAATAGCCTGGTTTTTAAGGATAATTTTTCTGAAAATGTATTTGATAATATCTTTCGATGATTCTAAACTTTCGTTTGTATCTGCAAGATATTCAGCATATTCTTTAGATGCTTTTAAAGAGTTGTAAACTGTTTTGCGGATTTCTGGATCGAAGCCCCAATCTACCTTGTATTTTTTAACCGCCGAAATGTATTCGGGGTTTTGCTGCATTAAAACACTAAACTTGTTATGCAACAATTTCATGTTTGGATTCATATCCTCTGCAGTTTTTAGGTGCTTATTTGCACGCTCTGCAGCATCGTTGGCTGTAAACTCGGTAACTTCTACCATTAACGAAAGCATCCAGATGTACATTTCGTACACACTATCGATACTCTGCATTAAAGTTTTTAAATCACCTTTAATGTCTTTTTTGTCTGCCATTTGCCAAGCAAAAATATTTTGCAAAGCTTTAATTCTTAAGTGCCTTCTATTTAACATGAATGTAAGAACGAGTGTGGTTTGTTAAACCGATTAATAAATATTTAATATGTTGATTTAATTTTTTTAATATCTGCAATGCGTTTTTCAGCAATACGATTTGCTGCAATGTTGGTCGGTATTTTTTCAGCTTTACTTAGTTTAATTACATTTCTGGTAGCATCGTAAATATTTTCAGTAAGCTGAACGGTACGTTTTTTTCCAAAGCCCGTTAACTCAGAATAACAAGAAATCAATCCGCCTGCGTTTATAAGATAATCTGGCGCAAATAATATGCCTTTTTTCAGTAGTAACTCGCTATCTAAAACTTCATCTTTTAATTGATTATTAGCTGATCCTGCAATAATTGCAAAATTCATACGCTCGATAGTTTTATTGTTAACCGTTGCACCCATTGCGCAAGGGGCATAAACATCAGCATCTATACCAAAAATTCGATCTGCTTCTATTGGTTTTGCCTTGTATTTACGAGCTACATAGGTTAATTGCTCCTGGTTAATATCGCTGATTAAAACTTCGGCATTTTCCTTTCTAAGTAAAGCAACCAAATGTTCGCCAACGTTGCCAATTCCTTGTACTACGACTGTTCTGCCTGCAAGCATATCCGTGCCAAAAACTTCTTTAACACTTGCTTTAATCCCTAAATAAACACCTTGAGCGGTAAAAGGAGCAGGGTTTCCAGCGCCACCAATTGATTCTGGTACGCCTGTAACGTGATTGGTTTCCATACGGATATATTCCATATCACGTGTGTTGGTGCCCATTTCTTCAGCAGTTATAAACTCACCATTTAGGTTTTTAATAAACCTGCCATAGCTACGCATTAAACTTTCTGTTTTGTCTTTTCTAGAGTCGCCGATGATAACACCTTTTCCGCCACCCAAATTTAAGCCTGTAATTGCCGATTTATAAGTCATGCCGCGTGATAATCGTAGAGCATCTTCCAAAGCTTCAGCTTCAGTAACATAACTCCACATGCGTGTTCCGCCCAAAGCGGGACCCAAAGTGGTATCATGAATGGCTATAATTGCTTTTAAACCAGAGTCGGGATCATTACAGAAAACCAACTTTTTGTGCCCGTAAGCACTTAATTGCTCTAAAATGGATGAATCTGATGAAAAATTTGCTGGCATAATGAACGTTAGGTAAACCTGCTGCAAAATTAAAATAAAAAACCATTATTACACGATTTTAACTAAACTATAACAAAATTTGTTGCGCTTTGGCTAAGTTTGTACAGTATGAAACACCTGAGTCGATTAAATAAATACTTTCTAAAATATAAATGGTGGATTATTCCTGGAAGTATTTTCGTTGTAATATCTAACATTTTTGGAGTTGTACCTGCTCAGGTTATTGGTTATGCAGTAGATTTAATTACAGAAAATATACAGGTTTATAGTTTGTTTAATGGTTTTAACCGTCAGCAAATTATCTACGATATTTTTAGCCAAACCTTGCTGTTTTTTGGTTTGCTAATTATCGGTTTATACCTACTAAGAGGACTATTTCTATTTTTCATGCGGCAAACCATAATTTTAATGTCGAGGCATATTGAATTCGATATGAAGAACGATATTTATCAGCATTATCAAAAACTGAGTTTAGGGTTTTACCGCAGAAATAATACTGGCGATTTAATGAATCGGGCTACTGAGGATGTAAATCGTGTTCGAATGTACGTTGGGCCTGCTATAATGTACACAATAAACACTTTTGTTTTATCTGTATTAATTATATGGTCGATGTTTGATGTAAATTCTAAACTCGCTATTTATTGCCTTTTACCGCTTCCGTTTTTGGTTATTATTATTTATTACGTAAATACTTTAATTTTCAAAAAGAGCGGAAAAATTCAGGAACGTTTATCTCAGCTTTCAAGTTTTGTACAAGAACGTTTTTCAGGAATCAGAATAATAAAATCTTACGTAAGGGAAGATTATACACGTAATATGTTCGAAATTCAGAGCAACGAGTATAAAAAAGATTCGATGAGTTTAGTAAAGGTTTCTGCTTTGTTTTACCCAACAATGCTTTTACTTATCGGTTTAAGTACTATTTTAACCATATACATTGGTGGTGTACAGGTAATGAATGGGAGCATAACGCCAGGGAATATTGCAGAATTTATAATTTATATTAATCAACTTACTTTTCCGGTAACCATGTTAGGCTGGGTAACTTCTCTCATTCAAAGAGCGGCTGCATCACAAAAAAGAATTAACGAATTTTTAGATATTCCATCGGATATTCAATCGACCAATAAAGAAGAACATGTATTAAAAGGGAATTTAAGCTTTAACGATGTAAGTTTTACTTATGCAGATACAGGAATACAAGCATTAAAAAATGTAAGTTTCGAAATTAATAGCGGCGAATTTGTTGCCATAATTGGTAAAACAGGATCAGGAAAATCGACACTTGCGAATCTTATTATGCGAATGTATGACGTAGAAAATGGTTCAATTGCTATTGATGGACAAGATTTGAAGTCGTTAAACTTAAAAAACTATAGAGGTCAGATTGGTTTTGTGCCACAAGAGGTTTTTCTTTTTTCTGACTCCATTAAGAACAATATTGCTTTCGGTTTAGATACCGTAACGGATGACGAAGTTTACGATGCTGCAAAAAATGCGTCGGTGTATAATAACATTATCGATTTCGAAGAAAAGTTTGAAACTATGCTCGGAGAACGTGGAATTACACTTTCTGGCGGACAAAAACAACGCGTATCCATTGCAAGAGCTTTAATTAAATCTCCGAAAATTTTGATCTTCGATGATTGCCTTTCGGCCGTTGATACCAAAACAGAAGAAGAGATACTTCAAAATCTTGGAAAGATTATGAAAGGAAAGACCAGTATTTTGATTGCTCACCGAATATCGACCATAAAAAACGCAGATAAAATATTGGTATTGGATGATGGAAGAATTATTGAACAAGGTACACATAATGAATTGCTTAGCTTAAATGGTAGTTATACGGAGCTTTATAATAATCAGCTTTTAGAAGAAGAAAGCCGAACAAGTTAATTTGTGTTAAATTCTATTTTGAACTTTAAATATTTGCTTTATATTTACCGAAACCAAAAACCAACATCAATACCAACCATGGGAGAATTCGACAATAAAGAGAGAGAAGAAGTTTTTTCAAAGAAAGTAAGAGCAGGTAAGAGAACTTATTTTTTCGACGTGAAGGCTACTCGTTCAGGTGATTATTACTTAACAGTTACCGAGAGCAAGAAAAGATTAGAAGACGGTGTGTTCGTAAAACATAAAATCTTTTTATACAAAGAAGATTTCGAAAAATTTGCAGAAGGCCTTACAGAAACTGTTGAATATATTAAAACTCACCAGGATGTTGTTGAAAAACGCTACGAATATTCTGAAAATGGTGAGCACAGCACAAAAGCAAACGACGATTTTTCTTTTTAAGTAAATACAATTTCAAAAAAAAGTCTTGATGAAAATCAAGACTTTTTTTTGTGAATTATTTTTAACGCTCCTCGGTTTATTCCATTTAACCTTTCGTTTTATCGAGATGAAAATCGAGAGATTGTAGTCATCCATACATATTGTTTGCTTAAAGTTTTTTTAAAAATCTTAAAGTTTTCGTCTTTATAGAAATGTAAGGTTGAACTGGTACTGCAACATTTCTATTAATATCCTTTTTAAAACTACTTAATCTTTAAATTAGCTCCATCAATTAAAACTAACCCTTATTATGAATAAAAAACTACTCTTCCCAACTTTGCTTTTATTTACTTCCTCTTTTGTTTTTGCACAAGATAAAGTGGTAAATAATATTGTAAAAGAAGTAAATGAAAACTCTCAGCTAGAAAAACTGGCTCACGAGCTATTAGATGTTGTTGGACCACGCTTAGTTGGCTCGCCACAAATGAAACAAGCAAATGATTGGGCAGTTAAAAAATACAGTGACTGGGGAATCTCTGCGAAAAACGAAAAATGGGGCGAATGGGCAGGCTGGGAGCGAGGTGTTACTCATATTGATTTAGTAAGCCCGAGAGTAAGAACATTAGAAGGTACACAATTGGCATGGAGTCCATCTACAAATGGAAAAACGATTAACGCTGAAGCCATTATTCTTCCAACAATTACCGATTCTGTTGCTTTTCAGAAATGGTTACCAAGTGTAAAAGGTAAGGTTGTATTAATTTCTTTGAATCAGCTTTCTGGCCGACCAGAAAAAAACTGGGAAGAATTTGCAACAAAAGATTTATTCGAAAAATTTAAAAAAGAAAAGGCTGAAGCTTTAAAAGCATATACTGCAGGTATAGCTAAAACGGGTTATAATGCAAAAACACTTCCTGTAGCTTTAGAAAATGCTGGTGCAGTTGCAGTGGTAATCAATAACTGGTCGCAAGGTTTTGGTGTTGATAAAATATTTGGTGCAAACACAACCAAAGTTCCAACACTGGATTTATCGGTTGAGGATTATGGTTTAGTTTACCGTTTGGCTTTAAATGGAAATAAACCGATGTTAAAGATCGAATCTGAATCTAAAAAATTAGGTACTGTACCAACTTTTAATACCATTGCCGAAATAAAAGGTAAAGAAAAACCAAACGAATATGTAATGTTATCGGCTCACTTCGATTCGTGGGATGGTGCAAGTGGTGCAACAGATAATGGCTCTGGTACAATTATGATGATGGAAGCCATGCGCATTTTAAAGAAATTCTATCCAAACCCTAAAAGAACAATTTTGGTTGGCCATTGGGGAAGTGAAGAACAAGGTTTAAATGGCTCAAGAGCTTTTGTAGAAGATCATCCTGAAGTTGTAAGCAACTTACAAGCTTTATTTAACCAGGATAATGGTACAGGTCGTGTGGTTAATATAGGCGGACAAGGTTTTGCTAAATCGAAAGATTATATCACACGTTGGTTGGCTAAAGTGCCCGATACGATTAAAAATCAAATTAAAACCAATTTCCCTGGTACACCAGGCGCTGGTGGTTCTGATTTTGCTTCATTTGTAGCTGCTGGTGCTTTGGGTTATTCTTTAAGTTCTACCAGTTGGGATTATGGAACCTATACTTGGCACACCAACCGCGATAGCTACGATAAATTGGTTTTTGACGAGATTAGAAGCAATGTAATTTTAGCCGCAATTATGGTTTATATGGCTAGTGAAGATCCTGAAAAAACTTCTACAGAAAAATCGACTGATTTACCTGTAAATGAACGTACTGGAAAACAAGCAACCTGGCCAGTTCAAACAAAATCGAATAGAAAAGGTGGTATGTAAATAAAGCGTTTTATAGATTTTAAAAGGAGCACTTGGAAACAGGTGCTCTTTTTTTATGCATTTGCTTTTAGTTTCTAGATCTGTCTTACCCAAAATAAACCCGATAAAGTGGAAATACTTTTTTGATTGTAGCAACTTTAAACGAAGTTTCTGCAAGCGATGAAACAGATTGTTTGTTCCTCATAATGACTGAGGTTTAAAAAAGATTGGAACGAGAGCGGGACTTTCGTAAGCAAAGAACTACTGCCATTGCTTTTCAAATAACTTTTTTAATTTCTATTTCCATATAGATTGCGTCGTACGTGGCAATGATGAAAAGCCCTTACTCTTCTTTTTTCTGAAACTTGTAAAACAAATATCCAAGAAAGGGAAGAATTAAGACACTACCTAATAGCAAAGCTAAACCTAAGCTGTAAATGGTTTTCTCAGGTCCAACGGTTTCGAAAAGGGAAATGGTATTTCCGTTTTTTAATCGGATAAAGTTTGGAAAGTGCGCATAACTAATGGCTAATAAAATCATAGTAACCTGGAAACCAGCCAGTACGCGTAAAATTTTTGTTTTACCTTTTATTAATAAATACCAAAGTAAAACCAGCGATAAAGTTGCTAGAATAATAGCCGAAAGGCCAATCGTGTTTTTAAATACCCAATCGATAAGTGGAATTTTATCTCGTTGTGCGGCGATAAAAACCATTGCTCCAAATACAACAGCTGCAATATTCATAAACTCGGCCTTTTTGATAAACCGACGTTTATCATGTTCTTCATTGGTTTCGCCAATAAGATAAATAGCCGCTAAAAAGCCACATAGTGAAACTGTAAAAAAGCCCACAGCTACGGAAAACCAGTTTAACCAGCCCCAAACGTAAGCCGACAAAAAATCGTTGGCTTGTGTATCGATATGGCCTGAAATTAAACTGCCTGCAATAATGCCTAAGAAAAGCGCTGTAACGAAACTTGAATACCTGAATATTCGATTGTACAGCCATTGCATATCATCTTTTACGGCATCATAATGACGAAATACGAAAGCCGTACCACGGGCAATAATACCAATAAGCATAATTAACAAAGGAATATGAAGGTAAACCGACATGGTGGTATAAATTCGAGGAAAGCCTACAAATAAAATTACAATTGCAATAATTAACCACATGTGATTGGCTTCCCAAACTGGACCAATAGCCTGATACATGGTTTTTCGGGTTTTGCTTCTGTTTTTGGCAGACGTAAAAAGCTCGATTATCCCTGCACCAAAATCTGCTCCACCTAAAAGGAAGTAAAGCAATATTCCTAAACATAAGAAGGTGATTACAACGTATTCCATATTTATTTTTTTACCAAGGATGAGAAAAAACGCTCAGAGATTTTTTGCTGATAAGGCTGTTTTACATTCTCCTGTGGATATTTAACTATTTGATTTAGGTTTACTGTATAACACGGGTACCATTTTTATTTGCCTGTAAAGTAAAAACGTAACAACAATACTTAGCGAAACATAAATTGCCGAAAATATATAAAAGGAATATGCAATTCCAGGCATTGGTGTTACAGCGTCTTTGGTTCGCATAATTCCGTAAATTATCCATGGTTGTCGGCCAACTTCGGTAACTACCCAGCCTGCCTCTAAAGCCACATAACCCAACGGAATAGCAAAAACAAATAGTTTAAGTAGCCAGGGTTTCTCTAAAAGTGATTTTTTCTTAATTAAATTGAAGAAATAAATTAGCGAAATCAGCAGTAACAAAGTTCCAATGCCAACCATAATTTGAAATGCATAATGGGTTATTGCAACTGGCGGATGCTCGTTTTCGGGGATTTGATCTAATCCCTTTACTTCGGCTCTAAAATCGCCATGCGCAAGAAAACTTAACGCCCCAGGAATTTTAATAGCTCCTTTAACTGTTTTATTTTTTTCGTTTACAATTCCGCCAATTAACAGTGGTGCAGGTTTTTCGGTTTTGTAAAGCGCTTCCATTGCTGCAAGCTTTGCTGGTTGCCTTTTAGCAACGTCTTTTGCCGAAATATCGCCACTTAATGGTTGAAGTAAAGCGCCAATACAAGCAAATATTGCCGCAATTTTAAATGCTTTTAGGTGGAATTCTTTGTTTTGATTTCTCAAAATCATTAAAGCATGAACACCCGCGACAGCGAACCCCGTAGCTGTAAATGCAGCTAAACACATATGTAATGCTTGCGAAAACCATGCTTTGTTAAACATAGCTTGTATTGGATCGATGTTAAGATATTTACCGTTTACAAAATCGAATCCTGCTGGACTGTTCATCCAGGCGTTTGCAGCCACAACCAATATCCCTGAGGCCAAACCGCTTACGCCTACAACCATTCCTGTAAACCAGTGAAACCATTTATTTAGTTTGTTCCACCCATAAAGAAAGAAACCTAAAGCAATTGCTTCGATAAAAAATGCCGTTCCTTCTAAAGAAAATGGCATTCCAAATATAGGTCCAGCATGTTCCATAAATTTAGGCCACAGTAAACCAAGTTCAAACGATAACATTGTGCCAGAAACGGCACCTGTAGCGAAAAAGATAGCTACACCCTTGCTCCAGGCTTTGGTTAGATTTTTATAAACTTCATCATTTGTTTTGAGCCATTTGTAATGCGATACAGCCATAAAAAAAGGCATAACCATACCAATACAGGAAAAAATAATGTGGAAGCCTAATGATAAGGCCATTTGCGAACGGGCTGCAATAAAATCATCCATATCTGATTGTGGATTTTGTGTAACACAAATATAGCAGATAAGGGTTTAGTTATATTGATTTTGCTATTGTTGCCTAGAATTATTTCAAATATAGAACGTTTATAAATTGAAAAAATATTTGGAAAATATCTACACCTAAGCATAGATATTTAGCTGGTTAACTGAAATTTAAGTAGAAATATGTAAGATACTTTTGTTATTAGCCTTCCATTGTACTTAAACCCCTTTAAGCTCATCGTAAGCTGCACCTAAACTTCTTTGAATTCCATCGCCTTGCCATTCTGGCGCATTTGGGATTGTTGTAATTTTTAAAATATCTTCTTTTGATTTACCTGCAGTAATCTCACCTGAAACCAATTTCAGTAAATTCTGTAAATAATTTTGAAAAGCTTTTACATCTGCTTTATTTCCTGTTACTTTTTCAGGATCTAAGCTATGTCCCCAGATAAACAGCGTGTCCTTATCAAACTGATTTTGAATTTTATCAAGAGCCGTAATCCAATTACCAATATGTGCGCCATTTTCTTTATCAATATATGGGAATCTACGATTGAAAACTAAATCACCTACATGAACAATGTTTGCATTTTCAAAATGATAAACTGCATCGCCATTAGTATGGCCAGAACCATAATAATAGGCGCTGATTTTTTCATCACCAACTGGAGCTTTCCAGCCTGTACCAAAAGTTGTATCTGGTAGTAATTGCTTATCTAAATTATTAGCTTTTTCAGCAGTTTTTTTCTGATTAACCAATGAATTTTGATGTGCAACTACTTTTTCAGCCAGCCCTTTAAAAGCAATGTTGCCTGCGGTGTGGTCACCGTGATGGTGTGTATTAATTAAATATTTGAAAGGTTTTTCGCCAAGTTTTTTCAACTCTTCAATAACGTGAGGTGCAGATGTAGGAAATTGTGCATCTACAACAGCAAAACCATTCGACGAATTTAGCCAGCCGATTGTGCCGCCTTGCTCGGTGAATATGCCTACGTTATTGCGTAAGGGTTTGAAATTATAAGCTCTTAATAATTCATTTTGAGCAAAAACATCTGTTTTATATAAAGAAAGCATGGCAATTGCCAAAGCCGAATTTTTGATGAAATTTCTTCTTTCCATTTTGGGGTTAATTTAAAAAGCCACAGCAAATGCTATGGCTTAAATTTAATAATTTTTGCTCGAATATTACGCTCGAAAATTATATTCCTGAACCTGGTGTTGTACCTGGTTCATGGCCTGGTCCTAAGGGATTATTTTTGCGGTCTTTATCTTTATTAAATAAATTAGTTGTAATCTTCGATGATTTATTTTCATCCAATTTTCGATCATCTTTGATATCTTCTGCAGTTTTATTTAGCAAATCGTTCTCTACAACTTTACCTTTTTCTTTATTTGTTTCCATGATATTTGTAAATTGATGTATGATAGAAACAAGCAAAAAATAATATTGTTTTCGATAGATGTTTTGGGAATAGCTTTAAAAATTAATCGAAGTAAACCCAACTCTTCTAATCTAATAGAAGAACTTAAGCATTTAACATAAAACGTATTTTAATTAAAACATTGCTCCAGGAAGTTTTCCCAACTCATGAATGCATCCAAAAGAATGAAATCTTCTTTTATGGATTTTGTTAAAATGATTGGAAGATTCGAATGAAAAAGGAGAAAGAATAAACTTGTAAATGTGTTTTCTTTCATCGTTTCGTTTCATTTCTGGTTCAGTGTTTTCTAGATTTTGGTTAATTTCATTAGTTTCCATAGCCCAATAATTTATTGAATGTTATAAACAAATTCTTAAATGGATGCTTAACCTTATTCTAAAGATATTTATAAGGCTTTATGGAGGAATTACAACGACAGCTCAAATTTTCACGTACCTTTTACTCTAGCTGTTCTATTCTACTTGTATATTAAATTTAAGCTTTATTTCTGAAAATTGCAACATCATAATGCTTTGATTTTAATCGGAATAAAACATGCATTTTTTTAAAATATACTTAAACAAAAAACGGTCTGTAAAATACAGACCGTTAATATTATCCTGTTGAACTTAACGCTTGTTGGTCATTTATGTCCTTAATTTTATTAAGAGCATTGCCTTGTTTTTTTAGGGCCTCCGCTTCATGTAGCTCTTGCTGCATAATTTTAGCAATTTTTGTGCTGCCATCATGACTCCAGCCTGGAGGATTAATAATGTATTTAATCTTATCCATAAAAGTTGGTGCCTTTTTAACATCGGCAGTTAAAGCAATAAATTCATGGAAAATAATGTTAACAGCTCCCGTATCAGTTGGTTGAGTAGTTAATCCATACTTAATTTTATCTTCTTCTAATTCTGCCTGAAAAGTGCCAAACATTCTATCCCAAAGAATTAAAACCATGCCCATGTTTTTATCTAGATAACGAACATTGCTGGCGTGGTGAACACGATGGTGAGATGGCGTAACAAATATATATTCGTACCATTTTGGGAAATTAATTTTATACTGCGTATGAACCAAATTACCGTAAATCTGTGTCACCAGATAAGCAAAAAGGATATCCATTGCTGTAAAACCCATAAATGCTAATGGTAAATAGAAGAATACGCGGTACAGTGGTTCGAAAACGGTTGAACGGAAACCTGTAGTTAGGTTAAAATGCTCAGATGAGTGATGCGTTACATGCATGGCCCAAAATAAGCGCACGTAATGACCAACCGTATGCAAAAACCAATAAAGGAAATCTTGGGCAAGAATTAAAACCGTCCAATAAATCCAAATATTAGAAATTTGGAATAATCTAAATTGGTAGCAATATTCTAAGAGAAAGAATGTTGCTGTTTTCATGCCAAGGTTAATTACGATTGCCGAAACCATTAAGTAAATATTGGTCCAGGTATCGCGTTTGGTGTATAATTTTCTGTCGTGGGCATAGCTGAAATACATTTCAACCAAAGTTAAAACGATTACAAAGCCAAATAATGCGCCTACAGAAATATCACTTCCAGTGTATTTCATTTTATAAACTATTATAATAATCTAAACTGCTTAAAATATCAGCTGTGCTAACACGGGAGTTAAACGTGCATTTGCCAGTTGTTTCTAATAACGAGAACAAAATGTTGCCATCTTCATTCTTTTTGTCGCTTTTCATTAACTCCAAAATTGTATCAAAACTTTCTTTTTTAATCTCGTATTTTGGATACAACGAAAAAATATAATCGCTAATATCTTTAAGTTCCTCTTTCGTTAAACCACTATTTTTAATCGATAAAGCTGCTTCACAAACAAAACCAATGGCTATTGCTTCGCCATGCGTTAATGGATTTTCATCGTTTGCTAAAGAATAACTTTCTACAGCATGACCAATGGTATGACCGAAATTTAAAATTTTACGCAGATTCTTTTCATGCGGGTCGATGGTTACCACTTCGTTTTTAATTTCTACCGAACGGTAAATATCTTCTGCCGATGGTGTTAAATAATCAGTCGTTTTTAACTTTTCATAGTAAGCTTTATCGTAAATTAAACCATGCTTAATCATTTCGGCAAAGCCCGATAAAAGCTCACGTTGTGGCAAAGTTTTTAAAAATTCAGTTTCGATAAAAACCATTTGCGGTAAAGTAAAAGTACCAACCATGTTTTTTACGTTATCAATATCGATACCTGTTTTACCACCAACCGATGCATCAACCTGCGAAAGTAGGGTTGTGGGAACATTAATAAAATCGATACCACGTTTATACGTTGAAGCAATAAAACCACCCATATCGGTAATTACGCCACCACCTAAATTTATCATCAAGCTTTTGCGGTCGGCCTCAAAATCCAAAAGGGTTTTCCAAATGCCGATACAGAAATCGATGTTTTTATTTTCTTCACCCGCTGAAGTTTCAATTAAATCGAAATCTGAAAAATCATCCATTAGGGCTTGAAAAACAGGCAAGCATATTTCGCTTGTATGTTCATCAGCAAGAATAAAAACTTTGCTGTATTTATTGCTTTCTATAAGTGTTTTTAAGGCATCTAAATTGCTTTCGAAATAAAGCGAATGGCCTGCGCTAGTTAAGGTTTCCATTAAATTACTTCGATTTTATCTTGTTCAAAAGTAATGATATCACCAATTCTAACTTTGTATCGCTTGCGAAACTCGACTTCGCCATTACATTTTACTAAACCGTCCATAACGGCAGCCTGGGCATCTCCGCCTGTTCCAACCAACCCAGTCGCTTTTAGCAATTGGATTAATGGAATAAATTCGCCTTCTAATTTGAATTGTATCATTTTGCTGCAAAAATACGATTATTTACAGCTTTTTAGTTTTAACAATGGATGGAATTTATAATTTTGCACCATTCTGACTTATTACTTAGCTAACAAATGGATTTATCCCCCAACAAACAACCTAATTTCGACAACACGGAAGTAGCTTTCCGCCAGAAAACAAATACCGAACTGAAAAAAGCTTATTGGCTTTTTAAAATGATTGGTAGCAATTTCTTAACGAAGGTTGGCCCGCCAATTACCAATTTCTTTTTAAATATTGGCTTGCCGATTCAAGGAGCTATTAAAGCAACAATCTTCCAACAATTTTGTGGTGGCGAAACCATTGCCGAATGCGATACGGCCATTGCACAACTTGCAAAAGGTGGTGTAGGAACCATTTTAGATTATTCGGTGGAGGGTGAAGAAGAGGAAGTCGTGTTCGATGAAACTTGTCAGGAAATTATTCGTACCATTCTTCGTGCCGATGGCGATAAAAATATTCCGATTACGGTTTTCAAAATTACAGGTATTGGTCGCTTTGCGTTGTTAGAGAAAATAGATGCCAAACAAACTTTAACGGCGGATGAACAAGCGGAGTTTAATAAAGTAAAATTACGTTGCGAAATGATTTGCAGAACTGCTTTTGAGAAAGCAGTGCCAATTATGATTGATGCTGAAGAAACCTGGATTCAGGATACAATTGATGAATTGGCTTTAGATATGATGCGTAAATTTAATCAGGAACGCATTATTGTTTATAATACTTATCAGATGTATCGCCACGATAAACTGGCCGATATGAAAGCCGACCATTTAATTGCCAAAGCTGCAGGCTTTATTTTAGGTGTAAAAATGGTTCGTGGTGCATATATGGAAAAAGAACGTAAACGTGCCGATGAAATGGGTTATCCATCGCCAATTCAAAAAGATAAAGAATCAACAGATAAAGATTATAACGAATCGTTGCGTTACTGCGTAGATCATATTGAAGAAATTGCCATTGTTTGTGGTACCCATAACGAAGAAAGCAGTCGCTTGTTAACTTATCTTTTAGATGAGAAAAAAGTAGCACATAACCATCAGCATGTATATTTTGCGCAATTGCTGGGTATGAGCGATAATTTAAGCTTTAACCTTGCCGATGCCAATTACAATGTTGCAAAATACGTGCCGTATGGGCCTATTAAAGCTGTAATGCCGTATTTATTTAGAAGAGCACAAGAAAATACTTCAGTTGCTGGCCAAACAGGTAGGGAACTTGGTTTGATTGAAAGAGAATTGAAAAGAAGAAAGCTTTAATTAAAAAGCTAGTTTTTTGTAGAGAAACTCTGTTATAAATTACTAACGGTTTCTTATCTCAACGTTTTGAAAGGAATTGCCATTTGGCAATTCCTTTTTTCGTTTTGGTGAGTTTGCTAGGTGATGATAACTAGTTTATAAAATTCTTGTTATAAATGATATATAGCTGAATTAAATTTAATAAATTGGAAACAACATTAGTACCGGAATAACTAATAATTGCCAGGCAGATAAGTCGAAATTTAATTGCATAAAAATAGTTTCGAATTAGAATTAATTAACCAATAATTTTAATCCATTAAATAAATTATTTTTATTGTAATTGATGTTTAAAATAAAAATCAATAACCTCTGATTTAATTTTGTATGCTTCTTATTTGCTTAAGTAAACCAAAAAACTAAGCATTATGATTGTAACTATCCTAACAAATCCAAGATTTTCCCCAGTAAAGTCTATTCCCAAAGTTTTACGAAAAAAATTTAAAGATAAAAAAGTCAAGCTTTTTTTATGAAAAACCACCTTTAGTAATAACTGAAGTCTTTAGGCATCAGTGAAAAAATTTCGAGCGTAATTGTGTTTTTATTTAACAAAATCTATTGCCATGAAAGCCATAAACTTTGTGCTACAATCAACTTCAAACAATTCTGTAATTGTTCAGGAAGATTTATTACCTAAATTTTACAACTATTTACATTACCATAAAGAATATCAGATAACACTTATCCTAAAAGGAGAAGGCAATGTTATTGTAGGGAATTACAATCAATTGTTTAAGGCTGGAGATATTTATTTTATTGGGCCGAATCAACCACATATTTTCAATTCAACCTATAGCGAAAAAGAGGAAGAAGCTCATGCCGTGCATTTGTTTTTCGACCTTAAAAAATTAACGCACTTGTTAAACCTACCAGAGCTGGATGGTGTTAAAAAGATAATAGAAAGCAGCTACAAAGGCTTGCAGGTTCCTACAAAGCAGAGTTTTTTAATTTCAGAATATATCCTCAATATTAAAAATATTGATGGATTGGATCGGTTAATTAATCTTATAAAGATATTTCAATATTGCGAAAAAAATATAAGCGAGTTTAAATCACTATCGACTGGTTTTGTTAAACACAGCATTCCTGAAACAGAAAACTTTAGATTAAATGAGGTTCATCAATACACTTTAGAGCATTATGCAGAAGATATTAGTCTTGAAAAAGTAGCCTCGATTGCTTGTATAACTTTGCATTCGTTTTGCAAGTTTTATAAAAAACACACTCAAAAAACTTATTACACTTTTTTAAATGAGGTTCGGATTAACGAGGCCTGTAAAAAAATAATAAATTCTGATTTTGAACATTTGTACGATATAGCTTATTCAACCGGCTTTAATAGTGTAATCACTTTTAATCGAGTTTTTAAGAAAATCACCTCTATGTCTCCGAAAGATTATTTGAGGTTATACAGATTTAAACATGCCTCTTACAGCCTGCCAAATGTTGGATAATTAGGCTCTGATATTAAGTTTTTGTTTATCCGTATAATACTGAATTGTAGCAGTATTGTTAATGTTTTAAATGATAATGGATAATTTTTGATAACGAAGGGACAATAACGGTCAAGTTATCTTTTTTCTCGAATATAAATTTGTTTACTCGATGAGTTGAGGTCTTAAAAGCTTCATTATTTATCAATTCAACTAAATCAAACTAAACAAATTATGAAAAAAGTCTTACTTCTCTTTTTCTTGCTAATTTCTGTTTATGCTGTTTCTTACGCACAGGATAAAAAAATTAGCGGAACGGTAACCGGAAAGAATGATAAGTTACCAATACCTGGTATTTCCATCAAGGTAGAAGGTACTTCGATTGGAATAACTTCTGATCCTAAAGGTCAATTTTCGCTTACAGTTCCAAAAAATGCAATATTAGTTTTCAGCTCGGTTGGCTACGTTACACAGAAAATTAATGTTGGAGATAAAATAAGCTTTCAAATTGTTATGGAGGATGAAGCGAAATCGTTAGATGATGTTGTTATTACTTCATTTGGTATTCAGAGAGATAAAAAAACTATTGGATATGGAGTAAGCACGGTAACAGCCGAAAAGTTAACCCAAGCACCAACACCCGATGTTTCTAATGCTCTGGCTGGAAAAGTAGCTGGTGTTCAGGTATCGGGTTCGGGTGGTGCTTTTAATAGTTCTAATATTACCATTCGAGGTTTTTCATCTATCACGAGAAGTAATCAGCCATTGTATGTAATAGATGGTGTGCCTATCGATAATGGTGGCGGCGGAAACTCCGTTAATGCTGGGTCATCAACATCAAATCGTGGCTCTGATATTAACCCTGAAGATGTTGAATCGATGAGCGTTCTAAAAGGTGCAGCTGCAACAGTGTTGTATGGTTCTAGAGCAGCTTCGGGTGTAATATTAATTACCACCAAAAAAGGTAAATTGGGTACCAAAACACAAGTTTCTTTTACTTCAAGTGCTAATATTGGTTCAATTAATATTTTTCCTGAATTCCAAAACGATTATGCACAAGGTACAAATGGAATCTACGGAACAGCAGCGAATCCTTTCGCATGGACAGCTCGTTCAACTTCGTGGGGACCACGAATTGCTGGACAGCAGGTTACCAATATAATTGGGCAACAAGTAGCTTTACAGGCTTATCCAGATAATGTTAGAGATATTCTGCAAAATTCATTAGGTGTTGATAATAGTCTTAATTTTTCAGGTGCTTCTGATAAATTTAATTATCGTGTTTCGTATGGTAACAGTACAACAAATGCATTAGTGCCAGGAAATAAATTATACCGAAATAACTTAACTGTAAATGCAGGGACAAATATTACTGATAAGTTTAAAATCAGCACATCGTTTTCTTATGTAAGTAATATCTCAGATCGTACTCAGGCAGGTAATCAAGGTGCTAATCCACTATGGAGAGCTATCTATACACCACGTTCTTACGATATTCAAGGATTGCCAGTTACAGATGCTGCAGGAAATCAAATTTGGCATTCAACTTCCGAAGAACATCCTTATTGGTCAATCGATCATATTAAACGTACGGAAGAGTTAAATCGCTTTTACGGTAACCTAAACTTGAAATATGATTTTACAACCTGGCTACAAGCCGATTTAAAAGTTGGGGCAGACGTATTTAGCATTATTAATACAGGTTTTGATGATAAAGGTGTAAGAAGTAACGCTAATACAAGCTCGGGTGGTGCTGGTGGTTTAATTCAATCTCGCAACATGCGACGTAACTTAAATAGTTATTTTACTTTAACTGGTAATAAAACTTATGGCGATTTTAATTTATCGATGACTCTTGGTAACGAGATTATCTCAAACTATACCAATAACTTATCAACAACTGGCCGATCTATAACGATTCCTGGTTTTATGAACCTGAGTAACTTTACCACATTTAATTCTACCGATTCGTATAGTAAAAATCGTTTAATGGGTTACTTTGGCGATTTATCGGTTCAATATAAGTCATGGTTAAATGTAAACGTTAAAGCACGTAACGATTATTCTTCTACCTTAACTCCCGAAAACAGATCAATTTTCTATCCTGCTGTTGCAGTAAGTTTTGTGCCAACAGAGGCTTGGCCAAGCTTAAAAAGCAAAACATTAAACTCGTTAAAAATTAGAGTAAATGGGGGAGAAGTTGGAAAAGGTGGTTCGCCGTATGAAACAGGAACCTATTATGGAATAGCTGGTTCTGCCGATGGATTTAGCTCAACCGCTGTAAACTTTCCATTTAATGGATTGGCTGGTTTTACCTATTCGAACGGTGCTGGTAATCCATTATTATTACCAGAGTTTACCAGAGAGTTTGAGTTGGGCACAGACCTGGCTATGTTTAACAATCGCTTAACTTTAGATTTTTCTGTTTATCAACGCGATTCGAGAAATTTAATTTTTGATGTTCCCGTTGCACGTTCATCTGGTTTTACCAGTAAGGTGGCTAATGCAGGGAAATTATCGACCAAAGGTTTAGAGTTTTTACTAAGCGGTGTACCAGTTAAAACTGAGAATTTTACTTGGGAAGCATCATTAAACTTCACTAAGTTTAAATCTATAGTTAAAGAACTGGCACCTGGCGTAGAATTAATTTCTTTAGGTGGTTTTACCTCGCCGAATATTCAGGCGGTTGCGGGTCAGGAATATGGCTTAATTTACTCTAATCGTTACCTGCGTAATGCACAAGGCGATATGATTATTAAAGCAAATGGTTTACCGCAAGCAACAAGTGATGTTGGTGTAGTTGGTAATCCGAACCCTAAATTTACAGCAGGCTTAACAAATTCATTTAAATACAAAGCATTTAGTTTCTCTTTCTTACTCGACTTTAAATACAAAGGCGATTTGTTATCACGCACAATTGGTGATTTGAGAATAAATGGTGTAGCTGCCGAAACAGCAGAATTTGACAGATTTAATGCCGATGGAACTGTGTCTAAGCCGTATTTGTTTCCAGGTGTACTAGCGGATGGTACTCCGAATAATACCTATGTTACCGCACAAGATTACTGGGGATTGGCTGGTAAATATGTTGCGTGGGAAGGATATGTATTAGATGCAACTTTCTTGAAATTAAGGGAAGCAACCTTTACCTACGATTTTCCAAAAGCATTATTGGCTAAAAGTAAATTCATAAGCAAACTACAGTTTTCTATCTATGGAAGAAACTTATGGACTTACGCTCCGAATTTTCCTGATTTAGATCCAGAGCAGAATTTATTAGGGATTTCAAATGCCAGAGGTTTAGAGTTTGGTATAACACCAGTATCTAAAATATACGGCGCAACTTTAAGAGCCACTTTTTAATTAACAAGATTAAGAAATTCAAGACATATAATTATGAAAATCAATAAAATTATAGCTTGCGCAGGGATTGTAATGTTGGTCTCTACGTTTCAATCATGTAAGAAGTTTTATGATGTAAACGAAAGTCCGAATAATATTACCGTTGCGCCAATCGATCAGTTATTGCCATCTGTTACGGTCGGAATCGGATACATCGGTTCCAGCGATTTATACCGCTACAGCGGATTAATTATGCAACAATTTACAGGGAACACAACAAATTTATCAGAAACCTTTAAACTGTACGAAAGGTATAATATCAACAACTCTGATGTTAATAACCAATGGACAAATATTTATTCAGGCATTTTGGCTGATATTGAAAAATTAATACCATTAGCAAAAGAAGGCGGTAGCCCACATTATGCAGGCGTTGCCAAGTTGTTAAAGGCTTATACCTTTCAAATTACGGTTGATGCCTGGGGTGATATTCCGTATTCAGAATCTGGTAAGTTTTTAGATAATTTAACCCCGAAATTTGATAAAGCAGAAGATATTTACACCGATTTAATTCGCTTAATTGATGAGGGTATTGCTGATGTTAATAGTACAACATCGGTATTAAGCCCAACAAAAAATACAACAATTTATCCAGGAGATAACTGGAATACTGTAAAGCAACAATGGATTAGATTCGGCAATACGCTTAAATTAAGAATTTACCTACATTATACAGCTAAAGATGCTGCTTTTGCAAGTTCGAAAATTAATGCTTTAATAAGTAGCGGTGCACAGTTTATGACCTCAAATACGGATAACTTTATCATGAAGTTTTCTACAGAAGCTGGTCGTAGAACTCCGAATGTAAGTATCGAAGGTGGGCAATTTAGAAATGCATTTTTTCCTAATAAAACCATTGTAGATATGATGAATGGTAAGGCAGATCCTAGAAGGCCTTCTTATTTTATCCCCTTTCCTTACAACTCATCGCCAGCAACATATAAAGGCGGTAATGCTACTGAGGCTGCAACTGTGGCCTACTCAAGGCTAAATACGTTCTTAAAAGGTGCTGCAACGCTTAATACAGTTGTAGTAAATAGTGATGGTACTGTTACAGATAATTCTATTACTTGGAGCGGTGATGGACCTTCACGATTATTAACTTTTGCCGAATATAATTTTATTCGTGCTGAAGCGGCTTTAAATTTAAGTAGTCCTGGAGATGCGCAAGCATTTTATCAGGCTGGCATAAGAGCTTCTATGGAAGATGCTGGAGTAGCTGCAGCAAATATTACCACCTATCTTACGGCTAACGGAACTTTAGCAGGCACAAATGCTCAGAAATTAGAGCAAATTATCACCGAAAAATACATCGCTAATTTTGGAGTAGTAATGGAGCCTTGGAGCGATTGGAGAAGAACGGGTTATCCTAATATTACTGCATTACCAATATCTGTTGCTGTTTACGATAAAATTCCAAGAACGTTGGTTTACCCTCAACTGGAGCGTAATAGCAATCCTAATGTTCCAGCCAGAGCTGATATGCTTGGAAGAGTATTTTGGGACACACGTCCTTAATAGTTTTAGTATTAATAAACATATATAAAATGAAATTAATAATCGTTTTTCTCCTGTCTCTGAGTATGCAATTTACATTTGCTCAGAAAAAAGATCCTGATGCAGCACTTCCAGCTGCTCAGGAAATTATAAAGACAGCCGATGGTGTAGTAAAAACCAAAGGCTCTGTTACCATTAATGGCAAATCTGTAAGTTATACCGCAACTACAGGTTACATGCCTATGAAATCGGAAGATGGTAAGTTAAGGGCAAACATCTTTTTTGTGGCGTACACAAAAGATAATGTAAGCGACTTAGATAAAAGACCAATTACTTATACTTTCAATGGAGGTCCTGGTTCGGCTTCAATTTGGTTACACATGGGGGTAATTGGGCCAAAGCGTATTGTAATGTCAGAAAAGGGTGATGCCTTAACCGCTCCATATTCTTACACCGAAAATGAATTTTCGTGGTTAGATCAAACCGATTTGGTTTTTATTGATCCTGTTGGAACTGGTTTTTCGAGAGCAGCACCTGGGGTAGATAAAGCAGAATTCCAAGGTTATACAGAAGACATTCAATCGGTAGGCGAGTTTATAAAGGTTTACACTTCAAAAAACAAAAGGTGGGGTTCTCCTAAGTTTTTAGCTGGAGAAAGTTATGGCACAACAAGAGCATCAGGCTTATCAGAATATCTGCAAAGTGCCTATAAGATGTATGTAAATGGTATTGTATTGATTTCTGCAGTTTTAAACTTTCAAACCATTCAATTTGTGGTAGGTAATGATTTGCCTTACCCTTTGTATTTACCAAGTTATGCATCAACATCGTGGTATTATAAAAAGTTAAGTCCTGAGTATCAATCAAAAGATCTTAAAACGCTTACACAAGAGGTAGAGCAATTTGCGATTACAGAATATGCAACGGCTTTAATGAAAGGCGATAAACTACCCAAAGCACAATATGATGCGGTAGTTAGTAAACTAGCAAAATATACTGGCTTATCAGAAACGTTTATCAGACAAACTAATTTGAGAATAAATCTGGCTCAATATAATAAAGAACTCCTGCGTAGTGATGGAAAAACCGTTGGTCGTTTAGATTCGAGATTTACAGGCACTGATTACAATGATACAGGTTCTTCTACGGAATACGATCCAAGTAATACAGGAACAATTTCGGGTCCTTACACACATGGATTATTAAACTATTTAGGTAAGGAATTAAATTATACAAACGATTTAACCTATTATACGTTAGGCGGCGGAATTGGAAGGTGGAATTATAGTAATGTTCAGAATAAGTATTTAAACGTAGCTGAATCTTTAAGAAAAGCCATGTCAGTTAGTCCAACACTTAAAGTTTGGGTTTTAGGCGGCTATTATGATTTTGCCACCCCTTATTTTGCTTCGAAATATGTAATTAACCACATGGGGTTAAGACCAGAGCAACAAAAAAACATCGATTTTACCTACTATGAAGCTGGTCATATGATATACATTCACATGCCATCTTTAAAACAAATGAAAATAGATGCCGATTCATTTTATGCTAAAACCCTAAAAGAAATTAAATAGTTATTGATATGACATATATAAGAAATAAAAAATGTGTTGCTATCGCTGTAGTACTAACATTTCTGGCACTAAACGTTGTTGCCCAGCCTGGTGGTAATCGCCAGCAACAAGGTCAGGCGGCGGTAATACCACCAACGGATTCTAAAACACCTGCTGTAGCTTTACCAGTAGATCCAACAGGTTATATTGTATCCAATTCTCCAAATATTCCACCGCCTGTAATTACGAAACATAGTGTAACCATTAAAGGGCAAGTAATAAATTATACCGCTACTACAGGTTATCTTCAATTAAAAAACGAAGATGGAAAACCTAAAGCCAATATATTTTTTACTGCATACACTAAAGATGGAGTGAGCGATAAAAGCAAAAGACCGATTACCTATACTTTTAATGGTGGCCCAGGTTCTTCATCGGTATGGTTGCACATGGGGCTTTTAGGTCCAAAACGTGTAGTTATGACTGATAAAGGCGATGTTTTGCCTCCGCCATATAGTTACGTTAATAACGAATATTCGTGGCTAGATAAAACTGATTTGGTTTTTCTTGATCCAGTAACTACAGGCTATAGCAGAGCGGTTACCGGGGAAAGCGATAAACAATTTCACGGTTATGTAGAAGATCTTCAAAGCATGGGCGATGCTATTCAGCTTTTTAGCTCGAAATATGAAAGATGGAGCTCTCCTAAATTTTTGGCTGGCGAAAGTTATGGTACCACACGAGCAGCTGGATTGTCAGACTATCTGCAAAGCAGACATAAGTTTTACCTTAACGGTGTAATTTTAATCAGCTCTATTTTAAATATGCAAACCGCCAGATTTGATGTGGGTAACGATTATCCATTCCCACTTTTTCTGCCAACTTATGCTGCAACAGCTTGGTATCATAAAAAATTACCTGCCGATTTACAGCAAAAAGATTTGAAGTCATTTTTAAAAGAAGTAGAAGATTTTGCTATAGAGGAATACAATATTGCCTTAATGAAAGGCTCTGAATTGACGGGCCAAGATTATGAAAATATAGTAAATAAACTAAGTCGATATACTGGCTTAACTAAAGAATATATTCGTCAAACCAATCTTCGTATCGATATTCATAAATTTGATAAAGAATTGCGCAGAACGGAAGGTTTAACCGTTGGTAGATTGGACAGTCGCTTTACTGGAAGAGATTATAATGATGTGGGTGTAACGCCCGAATTCGACCCAAGTAATACAGGAACAATTTCAGGCCCATACAGCGCAGCCATAAATCACTATGTAAGGGCAGAACTGAAATATAAAAACGATTTGCCCTACGAGATTTTGGGAGGGAGAGTAAATCCATGGAATTACAATAATGTTCAAAACCGATATTTAAACGTTGCTGAAGATTTAAGAACAGCGATGTCTAACAATCCTCATTTAAAAGTTTGGGTACTTTGCGGTTATTACGATTTGGCAACACCTTATTTTGCGTCAGAATATACTTTCAATACAATGGGCTTGAGGCCAGAGCAACGTAAAAATGTAAACTTTACCTACTACGAAGCTGGTCATATGATTTACATTCATAAGCCATCATTAATTCAAACAAAAGTTGATGCAGATAAACTTTACGATGAGGTTGTTAAAGAAATAAATTCTGTAGCCATAAAAAGTAAATAACAAATGAGAAAAAAAATATTTTCTTTCGGATTTTTAGCATTGATTGGCGCTATTCAAGTTTCGGCTCAAACCACTGATCCCGACAATACTGCCCTAGCTTTTACAAAATTAGAACAGGCCAGAAAACAATTGTTAATTGATGTGGCCAAGCCAAATAAAGTACCTGTTATAGAAAAAATGTTTGATTTAGGTATGTGGGATAAGGCTTTGCTAGAAATGAATAAGTTAAAGCAGGGCTCTTTCGAACGTAAAATGCTGGAAGTAGATTACCTCCTATTGAATAATAATTTTAAATCAGCAGAAAAAATTGTTAGCGAACTAAATAAGTTACAACCTAAAAATCCGAAAGTAATATTGTATAACGCTTATCTCCAAATGCAAGCGTGGAGATTGCCACAAGCAGCCCAAATATGCGAGCAGGCGCTGAAAACCAATCCATCAAATGAATTAAAATTGATGCTTGGTAAAATTAAACTGCTTCAAAAAGATTACGTTAAAACTTTAGAATTGGCTAAAGAAGTTCAAAAAAATGATCCGAAAGATGCACAGGCTTTTCAGTTAGAAGCAGATGTATATTTCTGGGATCAAAAACCCCAATTGGCCGAAGCGCCTTTAAAAAAATCTTTAGAAATTAATCCTTTCAATGCCGATGCCAGATTTAGTTATGGATATGCCATTTGGAGAAGGGTAGATGCTACACAGTTAAATGCAATGGCGGCCCAATGGGAAATTGCTTTGGCGGTTAATCCATTGCATTTCCCAACGCATTGGCATTGGGGTAATGGGCATACCAATTTAACATATGCAGATTATGCCGAAAAAAACGATGATGAAGTTAGAAAAGCTTTAGAAAAAGCTGATGAATTATTTAAGGCAAATAAGATTCAAGAGGCGATAGATTATACACGCACAATCGAAAAAAAATATCCAAATTCTGTAATTCCTAAACTGCATCGCGGCTCACTATATTATGCTGCTTTCGATATGAACAGAAAACTTAGATTAGATTCTGCTGAAAAGATTTTTAAACAAATTCTAACTCAAAAAAAACATTATGGTCCTGCTCACAACGGATTATCAGCAGTTATAAAATCTAAGCGAATTCCCTATCTATCCATGTACGATTCTATAACCAACAAATTAAACACTACCAAAATTACCGATATGGTTAATTTTACAAAAGTGTTTCCCGATGTGTCTTACTATCCTGGTGAAATTGCCAAAGCAATGGTTTGGAATCAATTGTTTACATCAGTGGTTTATTTCCCTTTTTTATCAAAAGGAGACAATGTTTTTAGAATCCCACCTTTACACCAGGATTTGGCGACTGTTATGAATGCGCCAAGTTTTAGAACAAACACCACCTTCGATAACAGACAATGGATGGATATAAGAGGTGTAGGTAGTGGTGCTGCGGCCATTGAATACGTAGAACGTGGCGCTTATTTAGAACGAAATGTAATCCTGCACGAATATGTTCATCTTTTTCATGGAAGAGTGCTAACAGATGAAGAAAGTCGCAAAATTAGAAAGCTTTATTATAACGCAATGAAAGAAGGGAGAACGCTCGATTATTATTCTCAAAATAATGAAAGCGAATATTTTGCACAAACTTACCCTGCTTTTTTTGAGCCTGTAAAAGTGCATCCACTTGATTTTAAATCGATGAATACAACAGCCGATTTGAAATCTAAAGATCCAGAAATGTATAAATTTTTAGAACAACTGGTTAAAAAAGAAAAGGCTTACCTGGCTGGCGATAAGAGCGCCATGGCCAGTAACTGGGCTAACATATACCTAAATTTAAGCAACAGATCTAGAACAAATGCAGATTTGGCTGCCAAATATTTAGATACTGCTTTAACTTATGATAGCAAGTATTTGCCTGCCATTTTAGCCTATTCAAAAATTAATACTGGTAAAAAGAACTTTGAAGCTGCAGAAATTTGGCTAAAAAAAGCAGAAGAAATTAGCCCTGATTATGCACCAACTTATGCTGCTTATGCCGATTTAATTGGCGCAAAGCAATTAAATAATATCATAGAAAATGAAACAGCAGTAAAGCAACAGGCGGAACAATTAAAAAAGTCTTACAAGCTGGAAGATGATTATCAGGAACTGGCTCGGGTAAATATTTTGTTAAGAGAAATGTATAAGAAAAATGCATTAATTCCTGAAGCTATTGAAGCCGCTGATGATTATGGAAAGAACGGAGCTACAGTTTCTACCTATCTGAGAGATCGAAAAGATGATGCAAAAGCATTTTCAGCCTCTTTAAAAGCTGGCATAGGTAATGCCGAATCTATTAATGTTTTAAAAAACTTAGTTGCGCAAAAACCGCAAAATTACGAATACCGAAATTTGTATGCTGATGCTTTAGCCATTCACGGCGATTATAAAACTGCAATTGAAACCATAAAACAAGCGCAAAGAATTTTAGCAGCTTCGGGTAATGATCGAGCCGATTATAATCTCCGTTTGGCCGAGTTTTACAGTAATACAAAGCAAAATGATAGTGTAACCCATTATTCTAACTTAGCGAAATCAAAAACCAATCAATTGCGAGATGCTGATAAATTAAGACTTATTCGTTTACTATCTGCTCAAAAAAATAACGAAGAAGCCTCAAAATTGCTTAATTCTTTAGTGGTTAAATCCGATCCGTTTTTACAAGCAGATTTAGATTATACTAAAGCTAAGGTTTTCGAAAATGGAGGTAATCAAGAACAAGCGTTATTAGCATACGAACAGGTTTTAAAAAATAATCCTTATCAATTTAGTGTTTACAAATATCTGATAAGTCAATATCAAGCTTTAAATAAAACAGATAAAGTTACAGAGTTGCTTAATAAAAGAGCGGCCTTAAAAATTCAACCTGGTAAATTATTTAATTAGCAGTTTTAAATCATTAAATGCTTCAAAACTAAATAATCGATGAAGAAAAATATAAACCTGTTAATCGCCTGCTTATGTTTAGTTATTCAGGTTTTTGCGCAGCAAAACGGTGTAAAAAAAGCCGAACCTCGAAAAGAAGGTGATGGCCCATATACCCAGTTAATTATTAGAGGCGTAACTTTAATAAATAGTACAGGTTCGCCACCCTTAGGCCCAGTTGATATCGTTGTCGAAAATAATCGGATCGCTCAAATATCGGTTGTAGGAACTCCAAATCAGCCGATAAATGCAGCTAGAAGACCAAAACTGATAAGTGGCGGTAAGGAATTAAACGCAGAAGGTATGTTTTTAATGCCTGGTTTTATTGATATGCATGCGCATATTGGTGGCGCAAATAAAGGTACCGATGCCGATTATGTTTTTAAATTATGGATGGCACATGGAATTACTACAATTCGCGAACCGGGCAGCATGAATGGTATTGATTGGACACTCGATCAAAAGGCCAAAAGTGCTAAAAACGAAATTACTGCACCAAGAATTTATGCCTATACCGTGTTTGGTCAGGGAAGTAAAACCCCAATATCTACTCCAGAGCAAGCCAGAAATTGGGTTAGAGAAAACGCCAAAAAAGGTTCAGATGGTATCAAGTTTTTCGGTGTTGCACCAAATATTATTGCTGCCGCGATTGATGAAAATAAGAAACTTGGTTTAAGAGCCATGGCGCACCATGCACAAACCGATGTTGGTAGATGGAATGCCATGAACAGCGCAAAAGCTGGATTAACTTCCTTAGAGCATTGGTATGGTTTACCCGAAGCCATGTTTACCGATCGAACCATTCAGCATTATTCTAATGATTATAATTATCAAAATGAGCAAGATCGCTTTGGCGAAGCTGGAACATTATGGAAACAAGCAGCGGCACCTTATTCAGAAAGGTGGAATAAGGTGATGAATGAATTAATCGCTTTAAATTTTACCCTAACACCAACAATGGATATTTATGAGGCAAACCGCGATTTAATGCGGGCTAGAACGGCAGAGTGGCATGCCGATTATACCATGCCTAAATTGTGGGATTTTTATAGCCCAAGTTGGAATTCTCATGGTTCTTACTGGCATTCGTGGGGTACTGAGCAAGAGGTAGATTGGAAAGAAAATTATCAGCTTTGGATGAAATTTATAAACGAATATAAGAACCGTGGAGGCAGAGTAACGGTTGGTACCGATGCAGGTTTTATTTATCAATTATTTGGATTTTCGTACGTGAGAGAGATGGAACTTTTACGAGAATCTGGCTTTCATCCTTTAGAAGTAATTAAGGCCGCAACACTAAATGGGGCCGAAGCATTAGGTGTAGATAAAGATTTAGGCAGTGTCGAAATTGGTAAACTTGCCGATTTCGTAATTGTAGCAGAGAATCCACTCGCTAATTTACAGGTTTTATACGGTACTGGTGCCATAAAGTTGAATGCCAATAACGAAGTAATTCGTGCTGGAGGCGTAAAATATACCATAAAAGATGGCATTGTTTACGATGCCAAAAAACTTTTAGAGGAGGTTAAAGAAATGGTTAAAGCAGAGAAAGCCAAAACTGGTTACTCACTTAAACAACCTGGGGTTAAATAAAAAAAGCGGTATTGTAATTATTTGAAAACGAACATTCAGTAATTTTTCGGATTATTCAGCCCCGCTTTTTGGTACAAGGCCCGATGAAGAATAGGGCGCTTTCCCCGTCAATCGGGTTTACAAACAAAGTTAGTTGCTAGTTTGAGCCATTCGAAAGCCTTGTCTGCAATTTGCTTACCAATTCAACCAATGGGTTTAAAAAAAACTTAATCTTTCTTCGCTACAAAACCTTGTTTGCCCGTAAGTAAATCGTAAAATAAAATAAAATCGCTAACTAAACTATAACCAGGGTATTTAAAAGTAGCAGGTTTATTTTTTTCGAAAAAATAATGGCCAACCCAGGCAAAGCCATAACCTACAATCGGCATAGCCAGAAAAAATCGCCAATCGTGAAATAAAAAACCTGTAATAAAAGCCAGGGCAACTAAGCCTGTACCAATAAAGTGCAATATTCGCGAAGTGGTATTAACGTGTTCAGTTAAATAATAAGGATAAAATTCTTTAAGCGATTTAAATTTTTTTTCAGCCATAAAACAATTTATAAAATTCCGTTTGATTTTAAAAATGATTCCAGATTTGCAGGTTTTTCCGTCATCAACAATGTATGTAAACCTACTTTTTTAGCGCCTTCAATATGCTGCGGACTATCATCTATAAACAAGGTTTCAGCTGGATTTAAATTGTTTTCTTTTAAAACCTGCTCAAAAATATTAATGTTTGGTTTACGCAATTTCATGTGTTGCGAAAAGTATGCCTTTTCGAAATAATCATCGTAATTATTGATTTTAAAAGTCGTTTTCAAATAGTTAATAATCCAATCGTAATGAATTTCGTTGTTATTACTGAGCAAGAAAGTGCGGTATTTTTCTTTAACCTTTAGTAGTAAATCATGATTTTCCTGGATGGTTCCAATTAATAAGCTATTCCAGGCATTATCAATTTCTTCATCAGTAAGTTCAGGTTTATTTGCAGCTTTTCTAATACCTGCTCTAAACTCTGCTGGCGAAATTGCAGCAGTTTCTAAATCATCAAACAGCTGATTATGACTTTTATGTGCAAAGAAATTTTCGATATCGTTTACACCTAACTTTTCGAATGAGGCTTGAGCAATTCTAAAATCTATATCGAAAATAACGTTTCCGTAATCAAAAATGATGTTTTTAAAGTTCTGCATAGTTTTTCAATTTGCTGCAAATATCCTTAATAAAAAGGTTTTTATAATAGTATTTAGGTAAATATTTCAGAACCTTTTTTAAGTGATTAAGCCAAATCATACAAAGATTTGGCTTAACTGAAGGTAAGATGGAGGGTCAAAAAAAGAATGATGAATAATAGTTCACCACTATATTTTAAAGATACGTTTTGGTTTTTTTATTCTGCTGTTAAAGTAGATAATCAATTGGATCGGGTATATGTGTGTAGCAATTTGATAGATAACACTTTTCAGCTTTTTCTAAATTTCTTTTTAACAAATGTTTTTAATTTTTTTAATCTCAATTTGATTTCCTTCTTCCAAGTAGAAAATAAATAACCAAAACTCATCCGTATCAGTTATCTGAATATCTTTCACTGTTCCACGTAAAATGTTATCAGTAATAATTGAACCAACTTTAACGTTTAACAAATTTGATGTAGGTATATTTTTATCAATCGAAATTATCATTCTATAAATATAAGTTTATAAACGTTGGTTGACCTTATTTTTAGGGGATTTATCCCTCAAAAGAGTGATTTTAAGGCTGTTAAATGTTGAGTTATTTTGTTAATTTTAATCGCCCTATAATTCAATTACTATGAATCTCCTGGATATACTCTCAACTGGCGAGTTATACCGAATTGCTGGTTATTCAAAAAAAACCAGCAAGGAAAATATTCATATACCTTATTTTAACCTCGAGGTAGAAAATTTCGAGAAACAAACCCATACTGGCTACCAGGGAGTTTTCAATTGGTCGAACATGCAATATATTAGCATGAGCACATCCATTAAGAAAATTTTGGGATACGATAAAGATGTATTTCTTCTAAGAGGGATCAATTTTGCTTTAAGTATTGTTCACCCTACAGATTTGTTGTTGTTAAGAAATATCCATATAGAAATTTTTAATTATTACTACAACACGCCAAACGAACAACGGGGGAAGCTTCGATTTAGCTATAATTTAAGGATCAAAGCCGCAGATAATAGCTATGTTACCATTTTACGGCAAAGTAATTTTTTAAGTTTTACTGATGATGGAAAACCAGCATTAGAGTATATAAATTGTACTGATATTACCCAATACCGATTTACGAGTAGCATAAATTTAGCAATTCATAAGCTTTCTCCGTCTGGAATATATATGCTTTGTCATGAAACAGAGTTTTCCGATTCTCACCACACATTATCGAAACGAGAAATGGAAGTTTTAGAACTGGCCAGAAAAGGATATACAAGTAAGGAAATTGCCGAAAAATTATATCTCTGTATAGAAACTGTTAAAAGTCATAGGAAACATATTATTGCGAAAACAGGCTCAGGAAATATGACTGCTGCGATAAATAAAATCGATAAATTATAAAATTATTCTAATTTACGAATAATAGGGCCTTAAACTAAAACTGGAATAATAATTGTTTTTGTTTAAAAACGATGTAATACATAAGGTGCCTGCAATTGTGGTATTAACTGAAAACCAGGTGCAAACTAAACTATGGTAATTACATTATTTTGATTGCTAGAGGTTTATCATTACCACTAATGGTACACTTCAATGCAATTTTGAGAGGGGCCTTTAAGCCCCTCTTTTTTTATTTCTTAACCGTAATTACTCGCCCTGTTACGAGGTGGAATTGGTAAGTTCTATACAAAGCATCATCCGTAACCTCAATACTTTCTACCAAACCAGTTTTGCTAAAGGTATCAGTTACTAAATCTCCTTTTTTAACATCTTGCAATTCTTCATTTGATGTATCGCTGTTCAGTCTTTTCATTGTGTAAAGGTAAACTTAGTTCTAATAAAATAATAAGTTAAGTAGTTAAATGCATAAAATATAGCCATTCAATCGACACATACTTTATTCTATTAAGCGTTGTAAATAAATGGAGCTTTATTGTAATAAGTACAATCTTCGAGTTGTAATGTAAGAAAAGTTGCGATACTGCCAGCATCTATTTTATTCCCCAAACAATCGTACAAACTTATACCCATTTTACATTTAGCCTGATTAAAATCAATAAATGGTACACGCAATAAAGTCCAGTTAATTGAGCTATTAACTAAAAGTGAATATGATTTTTGTCTATCCTCTTGAATGATTGGGAAGTTTGATTTCATCCAATTGGTGGCGTTAATTGTTTCTGGCCCTTTTTTATCGAAAGGAGTATCGACATTAATGCCGGCTAATAAAATATATCGGTTAATGCCATTTCGTGACATCGCTTCCAGAACATTTTTAGTTGCCTGTTCAGCAACTAATGGTTCGCCAGGACGCTGACCAATCGTACTTATTACAGCCTGACAGTTTTTTAAAAGACTGTTTACTGCTACAAAGTCAATTGCATCTCCATGAATTATTTCAATTAAAGGGCTTTTTATTTGGAAGTTTTCAGGATTTCGGAGTAAGAGTTTAACACTATATCCTTTTGCTATTAATTCGTTAACAAGGTATTTTCCAGTTCTGCCGCCGCCACCTAAAACGGCTATTTTTATATTTTGAATCATTGTTTCTTGTAAAAAATTATCAATACACATTTACAGGCAAAACAATTCTGTTAAGCCTTTTTACACAATCTAATTTGATCATGTAGTGAGTATAATATTTTACAATACAATTCTAATGAAATAAATATAGGTAAAAATCTAGATTTAAAACAGATTAAAATCTCTCTCAACTTGGATAATATTAAATTCTGCCCGATAACAAACAAAACGTTCGATATCGGGCATTTTTTATTTTTTGAATTAAGTTAAATTACTGATTTACAAGTATTTAATATTGGCATTTTGCTTGTAAAGGCTGATGTAAAATATTTTAATGGACAAACCCATCGAAGAAGAAGTTTCTGCAAAAAGAAAGAAGAAAAATTACCTCATCATTTTTATAATTATCGTAATAGTTTTTGCTAGTATTTGGTTTATCAGGTTTTATTTCAAACCAACTTTAACAAATTCAGATATTACAACGGCTAAGGTAGATACAGGTATTATCGAAAATACAATAAATGCAACTGGCGAAGTTTTGCCCGAATTTGAAGAAGTATTAACCAGTCCGATTAATGCTTCGATAAAAAAAGTTTTAATGGATGCTGGAAACAAAGTAAATAAAGGCCAATCTATTTTAGAACTCGATAAATCGGTAAGCCAAACCGATTATGGAAAACTTCAGTTTCAAATGGAATCAAAAGAAAATGAAATCCGTAAACTGAAACTCGATTTAGAGAAAAGCTTCTTTGATATAAAATCTAATAATAGCATTAAGCAACTTCGTATCAGTAATTTAAAAGATGCCGTTTCATCGGCTAAACGATTACTAAAAGCAGGCGGAGGAACTAAGGAAGATGTAGAACATGCAGAGTTGGAATTAAAAGTTGCAGAGCTGGAAAAACTTCAGCTCGAAAATGAAATTAAAAGCAAGCAGCAAACCATGAAAATTGAAATTAGGGAAGCTGAAATTGCTTTAGCCATTCAACGAAATGATTTAGATGCTTTAAAGCGTAAACTCGATTTGGCTGATTTAATTGCAACAAGACCTGGTGTAATTACTTGGGTAAATAAAAATATTGGTTCTGCGGTACACGAAGGCGATGCTTTAGTAAAAATTGCTGATTTAAGCGGTTTTAAGGTAGCAGGTAGCATGTCTGATAATCTACTCGATAAAATTCATAATAATATGATCGCCATTATTCGTATTGGCAACACGCAGCTTAGAGGCTCAATTGTAAACATATCTCCAGCGGTAAGTAATGCAATTGTATCGTTTGATATTCAGCTTAATCAAAAGGATAGCAAAGAGTTAAGGCCTAACCAAAAGGTTGATGTTTTACTCGTTACCGCAACCCGAAACAATGTTTTAAGAATTGCAAACGGACCTGCATTTAATGGTTCTAACCTGCAAGAAATCTTCGTTTTAAAAAATGGCATAGCCGAACGTAGAACGGTAAAAACTGGTTTAAGCAATTTCGATTATGTAGAAATTTTAAGCGGTTTAAAAGCAGGCGATGAAGTGATTACCTCTGATATGGGTGATTACAAAAAATCTAAAACTGTAACCATTAGTAATTAAGATGATGATAAAGAAATTTTTAATTATCGTTTTATTATGTAGGATCAGTTTTGGTGCATTGGCAATCGCAAAAACAGATACACTCAAACTTAATCTGCCTCAAGTTGTAGAAATGGCTAAAGCAAACTCCATTGCAGCGAAACAAGCTGTAACAGTAAAAGAAACCGAATATTGGAAATGGCGAACTTTTAAATCTAATTATCAACCGCAATTAGCGTTAGAAGGAATTTTGCCTGGCTATACTAAAACTTATACTCAAGTTCAGCAACCCAATGGAAGTATAATTTTTCAGCCAGTTCATTACGATAATTCGTCGTTAACGCTAAATTTTAGTCAGAGTATAGCGGCAACTGGCGGAACAATTTATGGTACAACGCAGTTACAACGTTTTGATGATTTCGACCGAAATAACGTACTGTACAATGGTATTCCGTATGGGCTCGGCTATACACAGCCATTGCTCCAGTTTAATAGTTTAAAGTGGGATAAGGAAATAGAACCATTAAAGTTTAACGAAAGCAAGCAGGCTTTCATCGAAACTCAGGAAAAAATATCGATAACGGTTACCGAGTATTTTTTCGATTTGTTACTGGCTCAGGTAAACCTAAATATTGCAGAACTAAACTATGCAAATACTAAAAGGATTTTAACCATTGCCGATACCAAATTCGAATTAGGCAAAATATCTAAAAATGAAATTCTTCAGCTTCAATTAGAGGTTTTAAACTCGCAAAAAGCTGTTGGTACATCAAAACGCGATGTAGAAATTGCCACGCTAAATTTAAGAAGTTACACAGGTATTGAAGGCAACGACCGTATTAAGTTAGATATGCCAGCTGTGGTTGCCCAAATGAGTGTGGCAACCGAAAAAGTGCTGACCGAGGCTTTCGAAAATCGATCTGATGCAATTGCTTTTGTAAGACGACTGGCAGAAGCAAGGAGAGATGTTGCAAAGGCTAAAGGCGAAAATGGCTTAAAAGCAACGTTAAGTGCAAATCTTGGTTTTTCTAATGCTGCAAATACAGCTTTCGATGTTTACAGAAATCCAAAAAACCAACAATCGGTTCAACTTCAACTTTCTATTCCAGTTATGGATTGGGGCAGATCGAAATCGAGAACAAAAACGGCCCAGGCAAATGAGCAATTTATTACTTATGCAGTAGAACAGGATAAGCAAACTTTTAAACAGCAAATTGTAACGCAGGTAACACTTTTTAATATGATGAAAGAACAAATCCAGTTAACCGATGAAGCAGAAAAAATCGCAGCTGAAAAGTATAAAATAGCAAGCGAACGCTACGTTTTGGGCAATTTAAGTATTACTGATTTAAGTATTGCTTTTCAAGAAAATGATAGAGCCAAACGCGATTATGTTTCATCGCTTCGCGATTTTTGGGGCGCTTATTACCAGCTTCGCTATTTATCGTTATACGATTTTGAAAAAAATGTAAAAATTACCTATTGAAAATATAAAACCTGATTAAGAGAACTGAGCCTGTGGCTGCTCCACCAAGGCTAAATTAGTTTAATTGTTAAGATTCTTTTCAGCTGCTCTGGTTCTCTTAATTTGGATAACGAACAAAAAATAAACACAAATTAACCATATTACATCACTCATAATCCACTTTATATTAAATTACAAATTATGATACGCTTACAAAACATTGAAAAAGTTTACCGAACCGATACAGTAGAAACACTGGCTGTTAACGGCATTAGTTTAGATATTGCTAAAGGCGAGTTTCTATCCATTATGGGGCCATCTGGTTGCGGAAAAAGCACATTGCTAAATATTATGGGCTTGTTAGATGAACCATCTAAAGGGAATATCAATATCGATAGTCAGGATATCAGTCGTTTTTCAGATAAAAAACTTGCCCAGTTTCGTAACGAAAAATTAGGATTTATCTTCCAAAGTTATCACCTGATAAACGATTTACAAGTTCTGGACAATGTAGAGTTGCCTTTGCTATATCGTAACTTATCAGCAAGAGAACGTAAGGCGCTTGCAACAGCAGCCTTAGAAAAAGTGGGTTTAAGTAATCGTTTAAAACATTTTCCAACTCAACTTTCTGGTGGTCAGCGTCAACGTGTAGCTATAGCAAGAGCCATTGTAGGTAATCCACAAATTATTTTGGCCGATGAGCCAACAGGGAATCTGGATAGCGCAATGGGAAATGAGATTATGGATATACTGATCAGCCTCAACCAAAACGAAGGAACTACAATTGTAATGGTAACTCACGATGAAAGTATGGCGCATAAAACGCACAGATTAGTTCGTCTTTTCGATGGTTCTCAAGTTCAATAATATACAACTATGCTAAAAAATTACTTCAAAATCGCCATAGCTGTATTAAGAAGGAGAAAATTTTTCACCTTCATCAGCTTATTCGGAATCAGTTTTACACTCACCATTTTAATGGTTGCAACTGCTTTTATGGATAAAGTTTTAAGCCCCGATTATCCTGATTTAAAGAGAGATCGTTCTTTATATGTAGATAGAATTGAGATCAGAAACTCTAAAGAGGGTTGGGTAAATATGGGTAATGTTTCCCTTCATTTTTTAAAGCAATACGTATCAACCTTAAAAAATGTAGAAAAAATGGCGATTTCATCTTCGCCAAAGGCTTCAAACGCCTATGTGAACAATAAAAAACTGGTTATAGAATATAAATATACCAATGCCGATTATTGGAATGTACTCGACTATAAATTTATCGAAGGGAAAGCATTTTCTCAAAAGGAAATTGATAACGCGGAGTTGGTTGCTGTAATTTCAAAAGAAACAAAAGAAGATTATTTTGGAGATGAGAAATCGGTTGTTGGTAAATACATTTCTGCCGATAATATTAATTACAGAGTTATTGGAGTTGTAGAAAATGTATCGAAAACGCTCCGAAATTTTAGTGGCGATATGTTTTTGCCTTACACAATCTCAAAACAGCAAGATAATGATAATGGCTTAATGGGGATATATAACGCCGTTCTATTGGCGAAAACTAAGCAAGATGTTCCTAAAATGAAAAATGAGTTTGATAAAATGATGAAAAAGGTACCAATACCAGCAGACTTTGATAAAGTTTACTGCAATGCCGACCCACATTTTACCAGTTTAACCAGAAGAATTGGTGGCAATTCGACCAATACAGGTGTCACAAAAGTTGTATCTATGTTGGGCGTTTTAATTCTCTTATTCCTGTTGCTGCCAACTATCAATCTTGTTAATATAAACATTACCAGAATTATGGAGCGTTCATCAGAAATTGGAGTTCGTAAAGCATTTGGGGCATCCTCAAAAACTTTAGTTTATCAATTCGTTGTAGAAAATATGATTCTTACTTTTCTTGGTGGAATTATTGGCTTAGTACTTTCGATGATTGTTATTTACTTGATAAACGGAGCAAATTTGGTTTCAAATATGCGCTTAACAATGAATTTCAGCGTGTTGTTTTACAGTTTAATTGCCTGCTTACTTTTTGGTTTAATTTCAGGCGTATATCCAGCATGGCGAATGTCGAAACTAAATGTAGTTAAAGCACTTAAAGCATAATTAATTATTATTAAACGATATTATCATGTTTAAACACTTATTCAAATTAATATGGAATAAAAGGAAACAGAATTTCCTTTTCCTATCCGAAATCTTAGTTTCTTTCCTTGTAATATTTGCAGTTTTTTCATACTTAACTTACTACTATAAAAATTATACTAAGCCTTTAGGGTTCAGTTATCAAAAAGTTTGGGCAATTACATATAGTAATGGGCAACTCACTAAAAATCGAGATTCTTTAAGTATCATATACGAAAATCTTATCAAATCGCTTAGAGCAATGCCTGAGATTGAGGAAGCTTCCTTTACCAGTCCAAATTATCCATATTCTGATAGTTTTATGAGCAGAGGTTTAGTAAATAAGGGAAAAGAATATAACAATATAAGCGATTATAAGGTAGGGGCCGATTATCAAAAGGTATGGAACATTTCGTTAATAGATGGGAGATGGTTTTTGCCAGAAGATAACATCGGTAAAAACAAAAGTATTATTATCAACGAAACATTTAGTAAAGAAATGTTTGGCAACGAAAAAGCAACAGGGAAAATTATAGGCGATTTTGATGATAAAGAGAAACTTAAAATTATTGGCGTTGTAAAAGATATTAAAGCAAATGGAGATTTCATTCCTGGTAATAATGGTGTATTTGCCCAGCTAGATACAGGTTATTTAAAATATACTAGTACGGTTTTAATAAAAGTAAGAGAAACTGCGAATGCAACTTTTGAAAGCAAATTATATAAGTTTATGGCCGTTAGTATGCGTAGTGCAATAGAAATTCAACACGTTGATGAAATGAGGGATTCGAGGAATGAAGAAACTATTATTCCGATGGTTATTTTTGTCATTATTGCAAGTTTCCTGATTATTAACGTGGCACTGGGTTTATTTGGCGTTTTGTGGTACAACATAAATAAACGAAAAGGCGAAATTGGTTTAAGAAGGGCAATTGGGGCAAGTGGTAATGCAGTTTCTGCTCAACTTGTTACAGAATCTATGATTTTGGCTACCATGGCCATCGTTGTTGGATGTTTTTTTGCCATCCAGTTTCCATTATTAAATGTATATAACATAGAAGCAGGCATTTACATTATTGCAATGCTTTTATCGGCAATGTTTATCTATATTTTGGTTTTTGCGTGTTCTTTGTACCCCGGTAAACAAGCTGCGGGCATACATCCTGCAATTGCATTGCACGAAGAATAATACTTATCTTAACTTTGAATATGATATTAATTGTTGACGATGATATTGCGGTAAGAACTTCACTTTCCCTGCTGTTAAAAAGTGTTGGGAATGAAATTATTACCGCAGATAATGCTGTTCAGGCTTTTGAGGTTGTTAAAACCCAAAAGCCTGAACTTGTTATTTTAGACTTAAACTTTTCGATTGATACCTCGGGCAAAGAGGGTATGACTTTGCTGAAAAAAATTAAAGCTTTTGACGCCGCTATTCCTGTTGTTTTAATAACAGGCTGGGCAAGTATAGAACTTGCTGTTCAGGGTATGAAATTAGGTGCAAACGATTTTATCAATAAACCCTGGGATAACAATTATTTAATTCAATCGGTAGAAACTTTGCTGCAACTTAATGCAAAAAAAGTTTCTTCCAGAGGGAGGAAAGAACTCGATAAAAAATACAGTTTCAAACAAATTATTGGTGAAGATTCTGGTTTATTAACCATTCTGGAAACCATTGGCCGTGTTGCTTCTACAAATGCTTCGGTTTTAATAACTGGCGAAAGCGGTACAGGTAAAGAATTAATTGCAGAAGCCATACACGAAAATAGTTCCCGTATCTCAAAACCTTTTGTTAAGGTAAATCTCGGTGGAATTTCATCGTCGTTATTTGAAAGCGAAATGTTTGGGCATGTTCGTGGTGCATTTACCGATGCTCGATTTGATAGAACTGGTCGTTTTGAAATGGCAAATAAAGGCACTATCTTTTTAGATGAAATTGGGGATCTGGAGGCATCTAGCCAGGTAAAATTGTTGCGTGTTTTACAAGATCGAACTTATGAAGTTTTAGGTAGCAGCCGAACCAAAACGGTAGATACGAGGGTTGTTTGTGCAACCAATAAAAATCTTAACGAAATGGTTGCATCTGGTTTATTCAGAGAAGATTTACTTTATAGGATAAACCTGATTACCATTCACTTGCCATCGCTAAGAGAACGCCCATCTGATATTCCTTTGCTGGTTAATTTCTTTATCAATAATATGAAAGAAATTTACAGCAGACCAGATTTATCGGTTTCCGCATCAGCCATGCGTTGGTTGCAAAAGTTACCTTTGCCAGGAAATATCCGCCAGTTAAAAAATTTAGTAGAACGAACCGTTTTAATTAGCCACAATGATGAATTAGAGATAGACGATTTTCAATCTCAGTTAAACTTGCCAGCATTAAAAAATAATAAAGTTAAACTACCTGGAGTTGGCACGATGACATTAGATCAAATGGAATCGGAAATGGTTAAGCAGGCAATGAATTTCCACAAAAATAGAATTACCAAAGCTGCGGCCTCTTTAGGGATTACCCGAAATGCGCTTTACCGTCGTTTAGAAAAATATCAAATTCCTTTTAATGAAGCTGAAGACTAAATATATTCTGTTTCTGGTATTACTTCATCTGATTTGCCTGGTGATGAGTTATTTTATTTTTGAGAAGAATAAGATCATTTTCATGGTTGCCGAAGTATTTATTATTATTTCAATACTAATTTCAATAAATCTTTATAATCAACTAATCAGTCCGCTTAACTATTTAAGGCAAGGTATTTCGGCCATAAAGGATAAAGATTTTAACGTTAAATTTTTAGCGACAGGTAAAAAAGAGGTAGATGAATTGGTTGATGTTTATAATCGGATGATTGATGAATTAAGAACCGAGCGAACCAAACAACAAGAACAGCATTTTTTTCTCGAAAAATTAGTTCAAACTTCCCCAACAGGAATAATTATTCTGGATTACGATAAGCAAATAAAACAAATTAATCCTAAGGCTACTGAAATTTTAAGCTCTAATCCTGAGCACTTGATGAACCAGCTGTTGGATATGAAAACTGGAAGTTCCAAAACACTTCGGATTGATGGTTTACAAACATATAAGATCCAAAAATCTAGATTTATAGATAGAGGTTTCGAGCGTGTTTTTATAATGATGGAAGAGGTAACCGCCGAGATTTTTCAGGCAGAAAAAAACGTGTATAGCAAAGTGATTAGAATGATGGCCCACGAAGTAAACAATACGATTGGGCCTGTAAATTCGATTATTAATACAGCGCTTTCTAACCAAAATATTTGGCTACCCGATAAGGATGTTGCGTTAAAGAGTGCCATGAAAGTTGCAGTCGATCGAAATCAAAACCTTAACGTTTTTATGCGCAATTTCGCTGATCTAGTTAAGTTACCAGAAGCAAATCGTAAACAGATGGATTTAGTTTTTCTGGTAGTTTCGGTTTCTGAATTGATGCAGTTTCCAGCAAAGGAAAAAAATATAAATTTCGAATTAAACTTGCCCGATGAGTCATATTTTATATTGGCAGATGCTGGACAAATTGAACAGGCACTAATTAATATTGTTAAAAACGCAATCGAAGCCATCGATATTAATGGTATTATTCATTTGGAGTTGGACATTGTTAAACATAAATTAACCATAACTGATAGCGGAAAAGGCATTTCAGAAGAAAATGCTGAACAATTATTTAGCCCTTTTTACAGTACCAAAAAAGATGGACAAGGTATTGGTTTAACCTTGGTTCGTGAAATTCTGTTAAACCATGGTTTTGAATTCTCCCTGAAAACAATTCATCCAAATTGTACAATATTCACAATAAGCTTGTAATTTATTTATTATTAACTCAATATTTAAATAATAAATAGTTAAGATTATAACAATATCTTTACGGCATATAAATAAAAATATTGCGATTTTTTATTTATTTCGAATTAAACACTAAAAACTAAATCATTGCCTTTAGAATCTAACATCCTGGCCGATATTGAAGCAATTAATCGAATTCCTTCTGTGGCAAATATTCTTAATGTTGTTTGCAATACTACAGGTATGGGCTTTGCTGCCGTTGCTCGGGTAACCGATGATAAATGGGTGGCATGTAGCCTTGTTGATAAAATAAATTTCGGTCTTAAGCCTGGTGGAGAGCTTAAATTGCAGACTACAATTTGCAATGAAATTCGTCAAAATCATAAGCCAGTAATTATCAATCACGTAGCAGAAGATAAGAATTTTGCAAATCATCATACGCCTTTAATGTATGGGTTTCAAAGCTATATTTCAATTCCAATAATATTAAAATCGGGAGAGTTTTTCGGAACACTTTGTGCAATTGATCCTAGGCCAGCTAAGATTGATACACCCGAAATAATCGGCATGTTTAATTTATTTGCAGAGTTAATTGCCTTTCATCTTGATGCAATCGATAGGGTAGAGCTTTCAGAAAAAAAATTAATTGAAGAACGTCATATTGCCGAATTTAGGGAATATTTCATCGCTGTTTTGGGTCACGATTTACGTAATCCGCTTAATGCGATATTAAATAGTGCACAACTTTTAAAAAGATTAACAGAAGACCAACGAATTTATAAGTTGAGTGATATTATTCAAAAATCATCTTTAAGAATAAATGGTTTGATAGAAAATATGCTCGATTTTGCAAGTGGTAGATTGGGCGAAGGTATTAAACTCTATAAAAATAAGGAAGAATCGTTGGATGGTTCACTCCAACAAATTGTTTCCGAATTGGAATCGAATTGGCCAGATCGGAAAATAGATGTTCGGTTTGAGATAACCGAATCCATAGATTGCGATGCAAAAAGAATAGCTCAGTTATTTTCGAATATTTTAGGAAACGCATTGAGTTATGGCGATAAAGGAGAGCCAGTTGTAGTAAACGCCTTAACCCAAAACGGAGAATTTCATTTATCAATAACCAATAAAGGAAAGCAAATTTCTGATGCAGCAATGGAAAGATTATTTCAACCTTTTTCGCGTGGCGATGTAGAACCTAATCAAAAAGGCTTAGGGTTAGGGTTATTTATTGCTTCAGAAATTGCTCGAGCGCATAACGGTAAAATAGAGGTTTCATCATCAGATCAACAAACTAATTTTACCTTAAAAATACCTGTACAGTAAAGTTATTTTCGCTTGCGAACGTAAGTTTCAATAATTTCTCTATTGATTTTTAAGCTATCTATTTTTTCAATTCCTTTTTGCTGTAAGGTATCATTATCTAGCGATAGCTTAAATTTAAAATTGTGGTTTTCCCAGGCACGAGCTGTACAAAATGCTAAGTGTTCTTCATAGTTGTCGCCAATAAGCGTGTAAGTTCCGCTGCCCGAACTATAAACAGCAGAAGAGTCTTTACCTTGATTTAAATCGTGACTAAAAAAGGCAAAATGGGTATCGTTAAAAATCTTAATGGTTTCGATACCTTTAGCAGGGCTAGTGTTTACAGTGTCGCCATTTGTAATTGCAGCGCTCGATTTTAGTTGCCAGGTTCCGTTTAGCTTTGAAGGAGTAACATCAACTTTGCTTTCTGTGCCATTACAAGCAACAAAACATACCGATGCAAGAAGGATAAGTGCCTTAATTTTCATTGAAGTGTTATTTGGTTACACCGCAATTTAATAATTTCGTATAAATTTCTGTTATTTAAATTTAAACTATCTGAGGATTAAAATGCTCTCGTAATTGTCTAGCGTAAAAATAAATTGAATGTTAGTTCTTAATGTAATTTTTTCAATTTTAATTACTTTTCCCATCATCTGATATATATCAGATATTAAGTCTCCAATCTTAATGTTTTCTAAAATATTAAGAGGCGTTGTGTACGTTAATCTTAACGGCATATACATAAAATGATTAATTAAAAAATAAATTGTTGCAAATGCGGTACCACTAGAGTGCTTTACTCTAAAACGGAATGCTAAATATTGTTAAAGTCTTTTTAATGTCATTTATTACATATACCTTACAGAATGGGCGATACACTTAATTTTATACTTGGCGTTGTATTCATCGCAGGTGGTTTCAGCGTTTTCTGCGTAATATTTGGCGGCGGAAAAAAGGGCTAATACGTTTTAGATATTTCTCTTTGAAATGTTTAATTTTGTAAATGCAACAACAGGAATTAACAGATAAAAAAACTAAACAGTTTAAAGGTGTTCAGCCCGTTTCTGCTCAGTTTAGAGTTTCTAAATTGAACGAGAATAAATGTCAGCTGTCGTCTTACAATCGTAGAGATTTTTATAAGATTTCTTTAATAACGAAAGGTACGAGCCGTTTGCTTTATGCCAATCGGGATATAGAAATTAATAAACCTGCTTTGGTTTTTACAAATCCTTTAGTGCCTTATTCCTGGGATGGCTATGTTCCTGATGATGAGTACGAGGGTTATTTCTGTGCTTTTACAGATGAATTTCTACACAGTGGCGGCCGCATGGAGAGCCTTCAGGAATCATCGTTGTACAAAGCTGATGGTCATCCTGTTTATCTTTTAGAGGAGGAACAGGTAAAGTATCTAATCGACATTTTTAGTCGCATAAGATCCGAAAGCGATAGCGAATACATCTATAAGTACGAGTTAATTCGAAATCATGTTAATTTAATTATTCACGAGGCTATAAAGATGCAGCCTGCTGTTGCCTATTTCGATCCACCAAATGCCGCTTCTCGGATTGCCAAATTATTTCTTAGTTTATTAGAACGGCAGTTTCCTGTAGATTCTGCCCAAAGTCCTTTAAAATTGAAAAAGGCAGGCGATTATGCTGAAAAATTAGCCGTTCATGTAAATCATTTAAATGCAGCAGTTCAGGAGATTACAGGTAAAACGACAACAACGCACATTAACGAAGGCATTATTGCAGAGGCAAAATCTTTATTGATTCACACCGATTGGAATGCTGCTGAAATCGCATTTAGTTTAGGTTTTGAGTATGCATCCTATTTTAATAACTTCTTTAAAAAACATACTGGCATAACACCAATGAAGTTTAGAACTGGTAATTAATTTGGATTAGTTGATTTGTTTAACGAATACTTTGATTTGTATAATTTTTGAAACTGTAGTACGCATAACTTTGTCTTAATTCAGAACAGTTAAACTAAAAGAATCAAAAATGAAAACGATAAAATTAGGAAGTCAAGGATTGGAAGTCCCTGTGGAAGGTTTAGGTTGTATGGGTATGACAACCATTGCTGGGGGCAATATTTATGGCAAAGCCGATGAAAAAGAATCGATCGCCACAATTCATAGGGCTTTAGAATTAGGTGTTAATTTTCTAGATACTGCCGATTTATATGGACCACTTTTAAACGAACGCTTAATTTCAAAAGCTATAAAAGGAAATCGCGACAAATATACCATTGCAACTAAATTTGGCTTCGAAGTTGATGATAATGAACAACTAACCTGGGCATTTAACGGTAAACCTGAGTATGTACATAAGGCAATCGACCGTTCATTGAAAAACCTCGGAACCGATTACATCGATCTTTATTATTTACATCGTTTAGATCCGAATACACCGATTGAAGATACAGTTGGCGCAATGGCAGAACTGGTGCAATCGGGTAAGGTGAAATATATTGGCTTATCAGAAGTTTCTGCAAATACAATTAAAAAAGCACATCAAATACATCCAATTACAGCAATTCAAACTGAATACTCGCTTTTCGAGCGCGAGCCTGAAGAGAATGGAATTTTAGATGTGTTAAATGAACTGGGGATTGGATTTGTTGCCTATTCTCCACTTGGAAGGGGTTTTATTACCGGAGAAATTAAAAGTCCTGATGATTTCGAAGAAAATGATTTCCGAAGAAGTATTCCACGCTATCAAGGCGAAAACTTTTATAAGAATCTGGAATTGTTAAAACAGATTCAAACTATCGCAGAAAGTAAAGGAATTACACCTTCGCAATTGGCTTTAGCCTGGGTAATCTCGAATGGAATCGTCGCTATTCCAGGTACCAAAAGAATAAAATACATTGAAGAAAATGCCGCCGCGGCTGATGTGATTTTAACTGCAGAAGAAAAAATCAAGTTGGAATCGATTATTCCGATTGGCAAAACTGCGGGAACTCGATATGATGCATCTGGTATGCAGGCTGTAAATGTTTAGTTAAGATATGATCATAACTGAAAAGTCGGGGAGGTTTTTACTCCTCGACTTTTTTAGTTTTATCATTTATTCTTCAAATAAATAACCGCTATAAGCCAATCCTTTGGCTACACTTTTAAAGTTATCTCCCGAATTCATCGGAATATGTGGGAATTTGGTTTTAAATAAATGTTGAATAGCAGACACCATAGAAGTTCCTCCAGTAAGGAAAAGACAATCTATATCCGTCGGATTTATATTATAGGTTGTTAAGAATTTATCCAGGTATTCGCTAATTCTTTGAACATCTTTTTCAATTACTTCGTTATATTGAGTTAATGATACCGCTTCATTAATTTCAATTCCCATGTTATTATAAACAAAATCAGAAGATTGTTTGTCCGATAACTCAATTTTGGTTTTCTCGATAGATTGAAATACTGAATAGCCAAGGTTATGATCGATAAGGGTAATCAGGTTTTTGAATTTCCTGTCGTTACCAGAGAAATAGTAGTAATCTTCTATATCTTTTTGAATTCTTTGACCATTGAAAAAATTCATTTTATCCCATGAGCAGATATTAGCGAAAAGCGATTTTGGAACATTTAAAATTTGGCCTCTGGTTGCTTCATATTGAGTGTTTTTCCCAAAATATGGTGTTCCTTTTTCCCACATAAAGGCCGAGTCTAAACTATCGCCGCCAATATAAATACCGCCCGAAGCAATCATATCATTTTTTCGGTCTTTGCTTCCAACTTTTTCAGGGTCTAATACCAGATAAGTAAAATCTGTTGTTCCCCCACCTAAATCGGCAACAAGCACTTTTTCCTTTTTTGTAATGGTTTTCTCATAAGCAAAAGCGGCCCCAATTGGCTCAAATTGAAAGCGAACATCTGTAAAACCAGCATTTTCTGCAGCTTTTTTTAATCTGGTTTGAGCCAGCGTATCTTTTTGGGTGTTGTCATCATCAAAGAAAACTGGCCGACCAATAATTGCCTTCGTGCAATTAAAGCCCGTAATTTTATCGGCGGTTTCTTTAAGATCTTTTAAAATTAAAGTAACCAAATCCGATGCATTGTATCTGCGGTTTTGAATACGGGTTTCAGTAAATGTAGTTCGCGATAAAATTTGTTTGATGGATTTTATAAAACGACCTTTCATGCCATCATTCAAATATTCTTCAATAGCTTTTTCGCCGACTACGTAATTTTCATCGTCTGCCGATGTTTGTGCATGTTTAAAATAGATTAAGGATGGAATAGAAATCGTAGCAATGATTTCACTTTTTTCTTCATCAAATATAGATAGGGCAGAATTGGTTGTTCCAAAGTCAATTCCATACAAAAACTTACTCATCGCGGTTGAAATAAAATTATCGGGTGTTTTTAAATCGGGTTGCGAAAGTATAAAAAAAATAATTAACCGAAGCTATTATTCTTGTATGTTATCAGTCGGATTTTTTCCAGTAATATCCGAAAACATATCGCCGTTTAATTGGTTTATCCAAACAACAATGGTCTTGATTACTGATTTATTTCTTAAATCATTTGGAAGTTGGGTAGAATAAGTGAACTTGTAAGGCGTGAAATCTTTAATATCTCTGGTAGAGGTTATGTAGAAATATCCACCTTTAGTTGCCGATCTTAGATACCAGTAAAGTATATCAGGCTCGTTATGGTTAGTGTATTTAATTTTTGTACTGTAAACCTCCAGCTTAATAACATCTGGTGCAGGAATGTCTTTTTTACAAGCTAAAAAAAACAAACAAAAGAATGCAATATAGATATTATTTTTCATGTTGATGTAACAACAGTATAACAGGCTTAAAGTTTTGAAATTTTATACAAATAGTTTTAATTCTGTAGTATTAATAATTATTTATTTATGGTTTTTTGTTGATTAATTTGATTGTCAAAATAGAATACATTACTTTAATTTCAACTGTTTGACGAGTTTTTCTTTTACTACAATTAATTAAAAAAACACGTTTATTTAATGTATGATGATGGTTCTCGCTCTTAAATTATTATATATTGCGATTGTTAAACAAAAATGCTTAATTTGTGATGTAACAGCAAATAGATGTTATGTTGTCTTATTAAGAACAAGATACTTTGATGTAAAATGATACAACTTGAAGATATCAAGGGAAGATTTAAAAGAGATAAAGCAATTCACGCTGAATACCCAATTCGGGTATTGATCATTAAAGAAGCATCGGGTTTACTGTGTATGAATTCGGGCGATTATGTTTTGGCTCCAGGACGTGTCTTTTTTATTCCAGAGGAAGGAATAATTCGTTTAGAGGGAGAAATAACCTCTGCATACTGGTTAAGCTTTAGCACCCTTTTGTATTCTGAGTTTTTACTGCAACATACGGATGCCCAATCCCGAAACCTATTCATGACTTTATCTTTTAAAGATTTGAATAGTATGCAGGCTAAAAAGGCTTTTAGCTTGTTGGAGCAACTTAAAAGAGAAATTTTAGCTAAGAGAGATGTTTCCTATCTCGCTCAATATCTATCATTACTTTTGGGTTTCTCTGCGGTTTTAAATGCCGAGTTGATGGATTTATCCGTAGATGAATTGCAACAGGTTTTACGTTTTAGAGCAATTTTAGAACAGTATTTTAAAACCGAGCGTTCTACAGAATTTTACGCTGCAGGAATGGGCATGAGCTCGAGAAGACTTAATGCTTTTTTGAAAAAAGCCTTTACTAAAAACTTACCCGATTTATTGTTTGCAAGGCTTATAAGAGAGGCAGAAGAATTACTTATTCACACAGATTATTCTGTATCTATGATTGCAGAAATACTCGGCTTCGAGCAATCAAATTCTTTTGCAAGTAGCTTTAAACGTTCTAAGGGCGTTTCGGCAATAGAGTTTCGAAAAACATATTAACTATTTAGGTTTTGAAATAAAGCTTAAGAAAGATTGAAACTGCGCCTTATGTTTCTGCTTATCTAATTTAAAGTAGAAAGCGCCTCTTCTCGAACTCGATTTATCTTTCTCTGTTTGCTTAATTAATAAACCACTTGCCGAAATTTTTCTAATAAAGTTACGGTTGTCTATTGGCGAATCGTAAACCTGTTCGTATAAATTTTGAAGCTGTGGAATGGTAAACTTTTTTGGGAGCAATTCAAATAAAATCGGATGTAAAGCTGCCTGATACCTTATTTTATCCATTGCTGCTTTTACCATAATATTGTGGTCGAAAATTAACTCAGGCACTTCGTTAACTTTAAACCATTCAGGGTGATATTGATCGTTTATTTGCTTGTTGTACTTATTAATATCAATTAAAGCAAAGTAAACAACAGATATAGTTCTTTCTATCGGATCTCGATCTGGTTGTCCGTAAGCATGTAATTGTTCCAGGTAAACATCATGTAAACCAGTTAATTGTAACAAAATTCGTTTCGCTGCACCATCCAAATCTTCTTGGGTACCAATAAAACCACCCATTAAACTCCATTGATCTTTAACGGGTTCAATTGCTCTTTTAATAACCAAAAGTTTAAGGTGCTCGCCATCGTAACCAAAAATTATGCAATCTATAGCAACTAAAACAGGTTGTTGGTTTATGTATTTTGACATCATTAGAAAAGCATTTTTAAAATTGGATTACTGTTTTTTCAATAAATCCGAAATTAGGTGTTTTTTAAACTTTTTGAAAGTTGAGCCCAAGTATAAAGCAAATAAAAATAATTATCGTTACAATAACGCTAATTATTTTTCTACTTTAGCATTAACCAAATTAAATCTTCATGAAAAAAAATATTCTCCAAGGCGTATCAATTGCCACACTATGTTTAAGTGCATTACTTTTTTCTTGTAATTCGCCTACCGAACAGAAATCTTCGGTGGTAAGCGATTCTACAAGATATACTTCAATAATTGATGGAAAATCGGTTACACTTTTTACTTTAAAAAATAAAGCAGGGGCTTCAGTTTCTATTACAAATTATGGTGGAAGAATTGTTTCGCTTATCGTTCCTGATAAGGACAATAAACCAACCGATGTTGTTTTAGGGTACGATAGTATTGGTTCTTATCGCAAAAAAGGTGAGCCATTTTTTGGTGCATTAATTGGTCGTTATGGAAACCGAATTGCCAAAGGAAAGTTTACTTTAAATGGCGAGCAGTATAGTTTGCAATTAAACGACGGACAAAATACCTTACATGGCGGAACTGACGGATTTTTCTCGAAAGTTTGGGATGCAAAACAAATTGACGAACAAAAACTAGAATTAACTTACAGTTCTAAGGATGGTGAAGCTGGGTATCCTGGCAAACTTGATGTTAAAGTTATTTATACTTTAACGGAGGATAATGCTTTAAAAATCGATTATGAGGCAACTACCGATAAGGCTACTGTAGTTAATTTAACCAATCATGCATACTTTAATTTAAATGGCGAAGGCAATAAAACCATTCTTGATTTAGAATTATATATTGATGCGAAAGCTTACACGCCAGTTGATTCGACTCTTATCCCGACAGGAAAATTAACTGATGTTGCTGGAACGGCATTCGATTTTAATAAGGCTAAGGCAATTGGCAAAAACATCGAAGATGCTGATGAACAGTTAAAATTTGGTAAAGGTTACGACCATAATTTTGCTTTAAATGCCCATGATGATAAAAAAGCAATTGCAATTGTAAAAAGCCTCGCTACAGGTATTTCTATGGAAGTTTACACTACTGAACCAGGCTTACAATTTTACAGTGGGAACTTTTTAACAGGCGCAGATAAAGATGGAAAAGGTGGCAAATCATACCCGCACCGTTCTGCAATTTGTTTAGAAACTCAACACTTTCCTGATGCGCCAAATCATCCAAACTTTGCATCTACAGAACTTAAACCTGGTCAGGTTTACAAAACTTCAACCACTTATAAATTCTTAAAGTAAATTGAAATTTTCTAAACTATAGAATTTAGAACCAGTATTCAGGAAGAGGTTGTCCTTTTCCTGAATGCTGAATTTTGAAGCATATTTATTTACAAGGTTAAACCAATCAGCGTAAGGCCTGCTCAATAAAACAACAGGCCAATCGCTACCATACATTACCCGATCTGTTCCGAAATGCTCGAAAATTACATCGAAGCAATTAAAAATCTCAATTTCTTTCCAGTTATGCCAGTCGGCCTCAACCAATAAAGCCGAAAGTTTACAATAAACATTAGGGTTTTGTGCTAGTGTTTTAATATTTGCCGACCAGGTTTTTAAATCTTGTTTTTTAACATCGGGTTTACCACAATGATCTAAAACAAAAGGCTGATTCGAAACACTATCAACTAGTTTAATAATGTGGGGCAATTGATCGTGGTAACATAAAAGATCGTAAGTATAACCGTATTTCTTTAATAATTTAATGCCATTGATGAAGTTCTTATCTAAAATAAAACCTGCATTTTCTGCCTGAAGCACATGGCGCCAACCTTTAATCTTTTTGAAAGAGCTCCAGTATGTAAGTCTTTCGTCTAAATTTTTATGCCGCAAATCTACCCAGCCAACAATACCCTTAATAATTTCGCTTTGCTCGGCAAGTGATAACAAGAAATTATTTTCTTCTTCTGATTGATTTGCCTGAACCGCAACGCACCCAGTTATATGTAACTCGTTATAAGTTCTGATTAAATTTTTGGGCGTAAAATCTTTACGAATGGCATTCATATCTTCCGTTATCCATTCATCTCTGATCGGGTCGAAGTTCCAAAAATGTACATGCGTATCAATCATAATAATTAAGTTTAAAGTTTAAAAAGGTTTTCCATTAACATCCATTTTTCTCCTGGTTTTGCTCCGGGCATGGCTTTTTGATAATTCCACATTAAGGTTTCCCACTCCTGAACTTTCTCATTTTCCAAATCAGCTTTTGCTTTTGCTTCGAAAGAAAACGAATCGTTTACATCCATAATCATAAACAGGCGGTTTCCGAATAAGTAAATTTCCAACTCGTCAACACCTGCTTGTTTTATACTTTCTTTAATTTCTGGCCAAACCGATTTATGGTATTGCTTGTAAGCTGCTATAAGCTTTTCATCATCAATTAAATCGAGTGTAAGGCAATGTCTTTCCATTATACATTTTCGGTGTAAGCTTTAGCAGTTTGTTTGCTACTTCCTAAGCCATCAATACCAAGTTCTACTACATCACCAGGTTTTAAATACCAGGGTTCAGGCTTTTGTCCTAATCCAACGCCTGCAGGGGTACCTGTTGTAATAACATCGCCAGGCAAAAGTGTCATAAATTGACTGATGTATGAGACCATAAAAGGTACATTGAAAATCAGGTTTGAGGTATTGCCATCTTGTAACGTTTTGCCATTTACAGTTAGCCACAAACGTAAATTATGAACATCGCTGATTTCATCTGGAGTTGCAATAAATGGACCGATAGGGGCAAACGTATCACAGCTTTTTCCCTTAACCCATTGTCCGTTTCTTTCTATTTGAAACTCGCGTTCGCTGTAATCATTATGTAAAACATAACCAGCGATATGCTCTAATGCTTTTTCCTCAGAAACATAACTTGCTTTTTTACCAATTACGATTGCCAATTCAACTTCCCAGTCCGTTTTTTTGCTATTTTTTGGGATAATTAAATCATCATTCGGACCTACAATTGCTGATGTAGCTTTGAAAAATAAGATTGGTTCAGTTGGAATCGCAGCATTGGTTTCAGCTGCATGGTCTTTGTAATTTAACCCAACACAAATAATTTTCGACGGACGGGCAAGTGCAGCGCCAAGACGAACATTTTTATCGATTTCTGGTAGATTTGCTGTTTTTACGGCTTCACTAAGTTTTTCTAAACCATCGTTACCAAAAAAAGCTTCATTATAATCGCTAACAAGCGATGAAACATCATAATATTTATCCTCTATAATTAATCCTGGTTTTTCTGAACCTGGCTCTCCAAATCGTATTAATTTCATTGTAAATTTATTTCGTTTTAAATTTTAATTGTTTAAGGTTGTAAATCCGCCGTCAATAGGATAATCGCATCCAGTTATAAAAGATGCTTCATCGCTACATAAATATAATGCTAAAGCACCCACTTCTTCGGGCTTTGCCATTCTGCCAATTGGTTGGGTTTTTGAAAGCTTTTCGAACATTTCATCGATGTTGTCGGGATAGTTTTTCTGCAAGAAACCATCAACAAAAGGGGTATGCACACGGGCGGGAGAAATCGAATTACAACGGATGTTTTCGTTAATGTAATCTTTGGCAACACTCATAGTCATTGCTTTTACTGCCCCCTTTGCAGTGCTGTATGCAAATCGATCGGGTAAACCAATTAATGCAGCAATAGATGCCATATTAATAATAACGCCACCGCCCGATAATTTTATTTGCGGAATAGCAGCATTTAGGCAATTATAAACACCCTTTACGTTTACACGCATTACACGGTCAAAGTCCGGCTCATCAGTGGTATCGGCTTTGCCAATATGTGCAATTCCCGCATTATTTACCAAAATGTTGATTTTTCCAATCTGATTAAATACCGAAGCAACCGCGGCGTGGTCTGCAACATCGCAGGCATAACTAAATGCGCTATTTCCATCTGCTTTTATTTCTTGTAAAGTAGATTCTGCTTGCTCTAAACCAAGTTCGATAATGTGAACTTCTGCACCTTGTTTTGCCAAAATTGTTGCAATGGCTTTGCCAATTCCGCTTCCGCCACCTGTAACTACCGCTCGTTTATTTTGTAATGAAAACATATATTTTTGTATGGGTTTAAATTATAGATAATTTGGTTAAATTGGTGGTTAATGATGTAACAAGAAGATATCAAAACTATATTTTTATATTCTTATCTCTATCAACATACAAATTAAACAGATTTTGTTGATTAAATATTTTAGCTTATTACCTAAATATTATCTAATGTTATCATAACCAATTTCACAGTCTTAAATCGAACTTTACCTTGCATAAATTTTACATAACCGATTGGCTATATTACTTATATTTGAATAATATTTTTATATTTAAATAATATTTTAACCAAATGTGCGTCAAATTCCTTTTAAAAGGAGTTTGTGCGTTAGAGCAATTTTTGAATGAGAACTTTCCTGATTTTTATTTCCTGTATATTTTTATTTCCTTTATTTTCAGAAGCTGATGTAATTAATGCTGAAAAAAATACAACCGTAATTGTTTCGTCGGAGCACAATGTTCGTGTTAGTTTTGGAGTAGAAAAACTTTTGAAAGCTATAAATCAGGTTGGGGCACAAACAACTTTAAAAACAATATCCGTTCAGCAAAAAATTCCATCAACAAAGAGTTTAATAATTGTTACAGAACTTGGCGATAAAATTATTCGAAATCAGTTGCCAGAAGTTTTAAAGAAACAAACTAAAGATATTGGTAAAGAGGGTTTTTCTTTATCTTATGGCAAAGATGGTAACCTATACATTATCGGTTTCGATGCATCTGGTGCATTATATGGTTGTTTAGAATTGGCTGAACAGATCAAGAAAAGCGGTAAAATCCCTACGCAAATCGCTTTAACCGATCGGCCTGAAATGGTAATGCGTGGTACTTGTATTGGTTTGCAAAAAACAGATTATTTACCTGGGCACGATGTTTACGAATATCCATATACACCCGAAACTTTTCCGTGGTTGTACGATAAAGCGCTTTGGATTAAGTACTTGGATATGATGGTTGATAATCGTTACAACTCTTTGTATCTATGGAATGGACATCCTTTTTCATCTCTGGTAAAATTAAAGGATTACCCTTATGCGCTAGAAGTTGATGAAGCAACTTTTAAAAAGAACGAAGAAATGTATCGTTTTTTAGCGAAAGAGGCCGATAAACGCGGAATTTGGGTAATTCAAATGTTTTATAACATTATTATTCCGAAACCATTTGCTGATAAACATGGATTAAAAACCCAGGATAGAAATCGCCCGATAATTCCTATAATTTCTGATTATACAAGAAAATCTATAGCAGCTTTTGTAGAAAAATATCCAAATGTTGGGTTAATGGTTGCTTTAGGCGAGGCTATGGAAGGTGTTGGGCAGGATGATATTGATTGGTTTACTAAAACAATCATTCCAGGTGTAAAAGATGGTTTAAAGGCTGCTGGAATTACAGAAGAACCACCAATTGTATTACGGGCGCATGATACTGATGCACCCGCCGTAATGAAAGCTGCATTACCACTTTATAAAAATTTATATACTGAAAATAAGTTTAATGGTGAAGCATTAACTACTTACGAACCTCGTGGCGCATGGGCAGAATTAAATAAGAAACTGGCTACAATCGGAAGCATGAATATTTCGAATGTTCATATTTTGGCAAATCTAGAACCTTTTAGGTATGGTTCTGCAGATTTTATTCAAAAATCTGTTCAGGCTATGAATAAAATTTATGGCGCAAAAGGCTTGCATTTATACCCGCAGGCAAGCTATTGGGATTGGCCTTATACTGCCGATAAAACAAAAACCAGGGAATTGCAGATTGATCGGGATTGGATTTGGTATAAGGAATGGGCTCGCTATGCTTGGAATAGTGGTCGCGATCGAAACGGTGAAATTAATTACTGGGGTAATGAACTGGCAAATAAATATGGTACCGATTTAAATGCTGGTAAGGCCATACTTAATGCCTACGAAGAATCTGGAGAGATTTCGCCAAAGCTTTTGCGTAGATATGGAATTACCGATGGGAATAGACAAACATTAACTTTAGGAATGTTGATGACACAATTAATAAATCCCTATCGTTATGGTTTATTTACTTTATTGTACGAATCTGAAGCACCAGAGGGCGAAATGATCATCGATTATGCAGAAAAGGATTGGAAAAAGCAGTCGCATATTGGCGAAACACCATTACAAATTGCCCAGGAAGTTGTTGCGCATGGGAAAAAAGCAATTGCATCTATAAATTTGGCTACGCCTTTAGTTACAAAGGATACTGCAGAATTCAGGCGGTTAAGAAATGATATGTATTGCTATGATGCAATGGCGAATTCGTATGCCGAAAAAGTTAAAGCTGCTTTATGGATTTTAAGGTATAAATATTCGAACGATGTTGCCGATTTAGAAAAGGCTTTGCCGTTACTTCAAAAAAGTCTAGAATATTACACTAATTTAGTAAAACTGACAGAAAATGAATACTTGTATGCAAACAGCATGCAAACTAAACAACGCAAAATTCCAATGCGTGGTGTAGATAAAACTTTCATCACCTGGAAAGAAATGCTGCCAGTTTACACTAAAGAATTTAATCATTTTAAAAAGAGTATCGATTCGCTGAAAGCGATTGAGCCTGGAAAGGTTGCCAAAGTAATTCCTTACCTAAATGCCGAGGTAAAAATAATCTCGCCTGACGTAGAAAGTTATGTTTTAGATAAAAATGCGAAGGTTTTTGCAGATACAACAACTAAAATTAAAGAGATTACAGAACAATTGATTGGCTTGAACGGCTTAAGGTTTTCTAAAAACGAGCAGATTAAAAAAGGCACTGAAATTAAGTTTTCTACAAAGAAAGCTGTTAAATTATTGGTTGGCTATTTTAATATTAAAGATGGTAATACTTTGCCTCCACCTCAATTAGAAACTGATGCAAGCGCAAATAATTACGGACAATCTGAAATAAAGATTTCGAATGCAATAGTTGTCGATGGCTTTTCGCCTTTAAATGTACATGCTTATTCTTTTGCAGCAGGTACACATACTTTAAATTTAGGAAAAGGCGCTTGTTTAATATTGGGTTTTATTGATGATAAACAAGAATTAAGGATTTTTAATGCAGGTTTAGATGGTAGGGGTAAGGATATAGATTGGTTATTTGAATAATGATAAATAAAAAGATTTCCATTACAGCGATAGGTTTGTTCATCGCATTTTCAGGTTTTTCACAAGAAAAAGTTATTCCGCTAAAAGCGAAGTTGAAGAATTATGTAGAATATTTTAATTCTATTGATACAGAGGCGGTCAAAAATTTTGTTCCGAATGCAAATTCTTATAATTGGTTGGAGGAAAATATTCCCTTACTTGAATGCCCTGATAATATAATCGAACAAAATTACTACTACCGTTGGTGGTCGTTTCGTAAGCACCTGGTTAAAACACCCGATGGTTTTATTTTTACCGAATTTATCGAACCTGTTAAACATGCAGGTAAATACAATTCAATCAGTTGCGCTTTGGGGCACCATATTTACGAAGGCAGGTGGCTAAAAAACAACGATTATCTTAAGGAATATATTAATTTTTGGCTCTACAAAGCAGATGTTGGACAAACTAAACCCCGATTTCATCAATTTAGTAGTTGGGTAGATGATGCTGTTTTAGAAAATTATAAGGTAAAACCTGATGCAACCTTTTTGAAAAGTATTCTTCCAGCACTCGATGCAGACTACCAAAAATGGGAGCGTGAACGCCAGCTTGCAAGTGGTTTGTTTTGGCAACACGATGTAAAGGATGGAATGGAAGAATCAGTTAGCGGTTCGAGAAAAGATGAAAACAGGCGACCAACAATTAATAGCTATATGTACGGAAATGCGAAAGCATTAGGTGTTATAGCCTCATTGCTGAATGATAAAGACCTTCAAACAAAATATCAAGGTAAAGCTGCTCAACTTAAAAAATTGGTTCAGGATAGCTTGTGGAATTCGTCTTCTGCATTTTTCGAAACCAAATTTCCCAAAAAAGGCTTGGCAAATGTTCGCGAAGCGATTGGTTTTACACCTTGGGATTTCAATTTGCCAGATGATAAATCTGTTTATGCAAAAGCCTGGGATCAATTGTTAGATACCGCTGGATTTAATGCACCCTGGGGTTTAACTACCGCCGAACGTAGAACACCAACTTTTAGAACCCGCGGCACAGGACATAGCTGCGAATGGGATGGTGCGCTTTGGCCGTTTGCCAGCTCCCAGACCCTAAAGGGGTTATCTAATCTGTTAACCAACTATAAAAATCAGGGTAAAATGACTGCAGAAGTATTTTACGATGAGCTTTATACTTATGCAAAATCGCATACCAAAAATGGTAAACCTTATTTAGGCGAATACCAGGATGAAAAAAATGGTGAATGGCTAAAAGGCGATAATCCTAGAAGCAGCTTTTACAATCATTCTACTTTTTGCGATTTAGTGATCAGCGATTTAATTGGTATTAAACCTCGAATTGATGATGTTTTAGAAGTTTTTCCGCTTATCCCGAAAGGAAAATGGGATTGGTTTACACTTGATAATTTATCCTATCATAATAAAACGGTTAAACTTGTTTGGGATAAAACTGGAAATAAATACAATAAAGGAAAAGGTTTTTATATCTATGTTAATGGTAAAGAAATTTACAAGGGCAAAGATTTAAAACCTGTTAAAGTTCAAATGAACTAATTTTAAAACAATAAAATGAAATTAAATAATCGCTTGAAAGTATCTTTTTTGTTTGCCTGTATGTTAATCTTTGGGTTAAACGTAAAAGCACAAAATTATTATAATGTTTTAAAGTATGGCGCAAAAAACGATAGTAGCAAGCTGGCTTCATTGGCCATTAAAAATGCTATAGATGCTGCGTCAAAAGCAGGTGGCGGTACGGTTTACTTTCCCGCTGGAAAATACTTAACGGGTTCAATTCATCTTAAAAGTAACATCACAATTCTAATCGATGCAGGTGCTGAACTTCATTTTAGTGATAATTTCGATGATTATTTGCCAATGGTTAAAAGCAGATATGAAGGTGTAGATGTGACTTCGTTTTCGCCTCTTTTCTATGCTTATAAAGCCGAGAATATTTCGATAATTGGCAGGGGTTTAATTGATGGACACGGAAAAAAATGGTGGGATTTTGTAGAAGGCTATAAAGAGGGGCAAGCTCGTTCTAAATGGCAAACTATGTTTGATGGGTTGAATAAGGATATTATTTTGCCAGATGATCCAAAACAAATGAAACGCGGATTTCTTCGCCCACCGTTTATACAAACTATGTTTTGTAAAAATGTTCTAATAGATGGGATAACAATTAAAAACTCTCCTTTCTGGACGGTAAACCCCGAGTTTTGTGAGAATGTTAAAATTCATGCAGTAACTATAAACAATCCGCATTCGCCAAATACCGATGGGATTAATCCAGAATCTTGTAAAAATGTTCACATTTCTGATTGCCACATCAGCGTTGGAGACGATTGTATTACTATAAAATCGGGTAAAGATGCGCCAGGCAGAAAAATGGCTGTGCCTGCAGAGAATTACACCATTACAAATTGTACTATGTTATCTGGCCACGGTGGTGTTGTAATCGGCAGTGAAATGTCGGGCGATGTACGTAAGATTGTTATTTCGAATTGCGTTTTTGATGGAACAGATCGAGGCATTCGTATTAAAACAGCTAGAGGGCGGGGCGGAATAGTAGAAGAGATTAGAGTAAGTAATATCATTATGAAGAATATTGGCCAACAGGCAATTGTTTTGGATATGCAGTACGCTAAAACGAATGTAGAGCCTGTTTCAGAGCGTACGCCAAAATTCAGAAATATTCATTTTAGTAACATCACTGGTCAGGTGAATCAGGCTGCCTATTTAAATGGCTTGGAAGAAATGCCGATCGAAAATATTACGTTTAGCGATATTAACATGGATGCAAAAACAGGTTTTAGTATCGGTTTTTCCAATAAAATAGAATTTCATAATGTTCAGGTCAATACAGAAATTGGTCCATCAGTTTCCGCTTCAAATGTAAATTACCTGACGATTGATAATTTAAAAAGCTATACTCCATTAGTTAAATCTCCTGTTATCGATTTAAAAAATACAAGTGATGTGTTTTTATATAACGCATTTCCTGTTAAAGGAACCACAACTTACTTAAAGCTTAGTGGCGAGAAAACTAAAAACGTAATTTTAGGGAACAATAGCTTTAAAAATGCTAAGAATGGCGTTATTAAGGAAAATGATGTAACTGAAAATATTGACGTGATCTCAGGCGATAAATAATCGATAGTTCAGGTAATCTGATAAGTATAACTGTCATCCTGAGCCTGTCGAGAGACTAATAAAAACTATATTAAGTGTGTTTCGATAAGCTCACTGTGACAAGGGTTGAAGATATAAATAACTGTCATCCTGAGCCTGTCGAAGGACATATAAAGACTGCTTTCAAAGGCGTTTGAGAGACTATAAACTACATACTAACCAATAGATGAGAAATTTAAATAAGTGTACCGTTCTTTTATTGTTTATTATCATTTTTATAAATAGTAATCTCATTTTTGCGCAAAACAATCAGTTGTGGTATAACAAACCTGCTGAAAAATGGACAGATGCTTTACCAATTGGAAACGGACGAATAGGCGCCATGATTTATGGCGGTGTAGAAATAGATCATATTCAGTTTAACGAGGAAACCCTTTGGACAGGCAAACCAAGAAATTACAACCGCAAAGGCGCATCAGCATATTTAGCTCAAATCAGAACTCTACTTTTCGAGGGAAAACAAAAAGAAGCTGAAGATTTAGCTCAAAAGCAATTTATGGGGCTTCAAAGTGAAAATGGAGACCGAACTAAATGGGTTAAGGAAATGCAATCAGGCAAGGGCCTTGTTGGAAAGCCAGCATTAGAAAATTTTGATGATAAACTTTGGAAAACAATTCAGGTTCCATCTTATGAAGGTTGGGAAGCTGTTGGTTTAGCAAATTTAGATGGTGCAGTTTGGTTTAGAACCACTTTTGATGTCCCTGAAAATTGGCTGGGTAAAAATCTGGTTTTAGATTTAAACCGAATTCGCGATCAGGATTTTACTTTCATCAATGGGAAATTGGTTGGCAATACAGATAACCTCGAGCCTCGAAAATATACAATTCCAGCAAAGCTGATAAAAAAAGGTAAAAATGTAATTGCCATTCAGGTTTTAAATTACTTTGATAAAGGTGGCCTGGCAGGTTATAAGGATACAAAGAAGAAAATTGGAATTTATCCTGAAGGATCGAATGTTGAACAAGGCGTTTCGCTTGTAAAATTGTGGAAGTATAAAATTCAGGATGAAAACCCACCAGAGGTTGCTCAATATCAGGCCAGCTATCAACCGTTTGGCGATTTGAATTTGTATTTCAAAAAGGGAAAATCAACAGTTACTAATTATAAGCGCTCCCTCGATTTAAATACCGCAATTTCAAAAACAACTTATACGTTGGATGGTGTTAAATATCAGAGAACATATTTTGCAAGTCAGCCAAATCAAGCTGTAGTTATTCATTTATCGGCAGATAAAACTGGCTCTATAGCTTTTGAAGCAGTTTTGTCGAGTGTTCATCAGAAAACTGAGATTAAAAGTTTAGATAAAAATTCGATTGTGCTAAATGTGCAAGTAAAAGATGGTGCTTTAAAAGGTGAGGCCACACTGACTGCTGCAGTAAAAAAAGGTACAATAAAAATAATCAACAATAAAATTGTTATTACTGGTGCAGATGAGGCAACACTCTTTTTGACAGCCGCAACTAATTTTGTAAATGCAAACGATGTTTCTGGAAATCCAAAACTAAAAAATTCTAGCGCTGTTCATGGTCTATTAGGCACGCCTTACGAAGATCTTAAAGCCAGCCACATTAAAGAATATCAAACTTATTACAACACATTTAGTGTAAACTTTGGTCAATCTGAAAATGAGAATTTACCTACCGATCAGCGATTAGAAAAGTTCGGCACATCAAAAGATGCTGCCTTTACGGCACTTTATATGCAATATGGAAGGTATTTATTGATTTCGAGTTCAAGACCAGGAACACAGCCAGCAAATTTGCAAGGAATTTGGAATGATCTGCTCAGTCCTCCCTGGGGAAGTAAGTATACCACAAATATTAATTTTGAGATGAACTACTGGCCAACTGAAATCTTGAATTTATCGGCTCTTAATGAACCGCTATTTAAAAAGATAAAAGGCTTATCTGTTTCAGGAAAAGAAACCGCAAAGGAATATTATAACGCAAAAGGTTGGGTTTTACACCATAATACAGATTTATGGAATGGTACAGCTCCAATTAATGCTTCCAATCATGGTATTTGGGTTTCGGGCGGTGGATGGTTAAGTCAGCATTTGTGGGAACATTATTTATTTAACAATGATAAAAAGTTTCTACAAACTGAAGGCTACCCATTGATGAAAGAAGCGGCTCTGTTCTTTGAAGATTTCTTGATTAAAGACCCAAAAACGGGCTGGCTAATCAGTACGCCATCAAATTCTCCAGAAAACGGAGGTTTAGTTGCAGGGCCAACAATGGATCATCAGATTATCAGAACGTTATTTAGAAATTGCATTGAGGCATCAAAAATTCTGGGAATAGATGTAGCCTTTAGAAAATCGCTGGAGGAAAAAGTAGTGCAGATTGCGCCAAATCAAATCGGGAAATACGGACAGTTACAAGAATGGCTAGAAGACAAAGATGATACAACGAATAAACATCGCCATGTTTCTCATTTATGGGGTGTTTATCCAGGGAATGATATTAACTGGGATGCCGATAAAAAAATGATGAATGCCGCTAAACAATCTTTATTGTATCGTGGCGACGATGCTACTGGTTGGAGCCTGGCTTGGAAAATTAACTTTTGGGCAAGGTTTAAGGATGGCGACCATGCAATGAAATTGATTAAAATGTTATTGAAACCAGCAAATGGTGGCGCAGGTTCTTATGTAAATTTATTTGATGCCCACCCACCATTTCAAATTGATGGAAACTTTGGTGGTGCCGCAGGAATAGCCGAAATGATTGTTCAAAGTCAGCAAGGCTATTTAGATATTTTGCCTGCTTTACCTGCCGAAATCCCTTTTGGTGAAATTAAAGGGTTAAAAGCAAGAGGCGGTTTTGAGTTAAATATAAATTGGGATCAATCCAAATTAACAATGCTCGAAATAAAATCGAAAGTCGGTGGTGTTTGCAAAATCAAATATCAGGGTAAAGAAAAAGAAATTGTAACTAAAGCTGGAGAAAGCTATAAACTTAATGGAGATTTGAAGGTATTATGAGTAGGTTTTTGAAGTTAATTTTCATCATTTTATTGCTCGTAAACTTTAAAGTAGTTTCAGCACAAAACACAATCAGAAAAGATATTTCGTTAAATGCCGATTGGGTAAGCATTGTTGATGAGAAAAATATAAATGCTTTTAATGGTTTCGAGTTGGTTAGTTATAAGCCTGCCAGTTGGAAAAAAGTAAACGTTCCGCACAATTGGGATCAATACGAAGGTTATCAAAGGAAACTTCATGGAAATAAACATGGTTATGCCTGGTATCGTAAAACATTTAAAAGCAATGAAGTTAAAGTGGGAAAAAGGTTTTTTCTATATTTTGAAGGTGTTGGTTCTTATGCAACTGTTTGGCTCAATGGTAAAAAAATTGGCTATCACGCTGGTGGAAGAACCACTTTTACCTTTGATGTTACGTCAGTAATTAAGCTAAATAACGAACAGAATATTTTAGCAGTCAGAGCAGACCATCCAGCTAATATTCAGGATTTGCCCTGGGTAGATGGAGGGTGTTCAACCGAACGAGGTTTTTCTGAAGGTTCTCAGCCAATGGGTATTTTCAGGCCAGTACATTTAATTGTTACCAACGATGCAAGAATTCAACCTTTTGGCATTCACATTTGGAACGATGATAAAATCTCAGAACAGTCGGCAGTATTAAACTTAACTACTACCGTTAAAAATTATTCGGCCAAAGCAAAATCGATTACAATTTATACTCAATTGTTCGATGCTGAAGGGAATATTGAAAAGGCGCTTAAAAAGACAATAAATATTCAGTCGGGAAAACAGATCGATGTAAGCCAAAAAACAGATGAGCTGATCAATCCTAAACTTTGGTCGTTAGAAAATCCTTACCTCTATACGGTAAAAACCGCCATTATAGAAAATGGAAAGCTTGTCGATGAAGTTAAAACACCCTATGGTATTCGTTGGATTAGTTGGCCAATTGGCGATAAAGCCAACCAAAAACAATTCTTTCTAAATGGAAAACCTGTCTTTATCAATGGAATTGCAGAATACGAACATTTAATCGGGCAAAGCCATGCTTTTAGTAAGGAGCAAATTCATTCTCGCGTAATGCAAATCAAAGCAGCTGGTTTTAATGCTTTTAGAGATGCGCATCAGCCTCACAATCTTTTATATTCTGATTATTGGGATAAACTTGGAATACTTTGCTGGACACAAATGGCGGCTCATATTTGGTATGATACCCCTGCGTTCAGAAAGAACTTTAAAACGCTGTTAACTGATTGGGTAAAAGAGCGTAGAAATAGTCCGGCGGTTGTGCTTTGGGGTTTAGAAAACGAAAGTACTTTGCCAGAGGATTTCGCAAAGGAATGTACTGAGCTAATTAGAAAATTAGATCCTACTGCCTCATCACAACGCAAAGTAACCACATGTAATGGTGGAAAAGGTACCGATTGGGATGTGCCTCAAAACTGGACTGGTACTTATGGCGGCAATCCGTTAACCTACGGCGAAGATTTACAAAGACAGGTTTTAGTTGGTGAATATGGCGCCTGGAGAACCATCGACTTACATAATTTAGATTCTGCAGGTAAAGGTTATACCGAAAACAATATGACCAATTTGATGGAAACTAAAGTTCGTTTGGCAGAATCTGTTAAAGACAAGACTGCAGGTCATTTCTTTTGGTTATATAGCTCCCATGATAATCCTGGAAGGGTTCAGGGGGGGAGGGATTACGCGATTTAGATAGAATCGGGCCAGTAAATTATAAAGGTATGTTTACTCCCTGGGAAGAACCAACCGATGTTTTTTATATGTTTAGAAGTAACTATGCTCCAAAAGAAACGGAACCAATGGTTTACGTTGTATCCCATACCTGGCCTAATCGATGGTCAACTTCTGGCGTAAAGGATAGCATTGTGGTTTATTCAAATTGTGATGAAGTAGAGTTATTTAATGATGTGGACGGACAATCTTTTGGAAAAAAAACCAAGGGCAAAATCGGAACTCATTTTCAGTGGAATAAACCCAATGTTAAATATAATGTGCTTTATGCAGTTGGCTATGTAGATGGAAAAGCTGTTGCTAAAGATTACATCGTATTAAATAACTTACCAGAATCTCCGAATTTTGATAAATTAACTAATGATGGGGCCGTAAATAAACCCGCAAAAGATTATAATTACCTGTACAGATTAAATTGTGGCGGACCTGATTATACCGATAAGTATGGAGCGGTCTGGTTAAAAGATCAACAATTAAACAGTAATAATAAAAACTACGGTTCATCTTCATGGACTTCGGCTTTCTCTGGTATTCCCGCTTTTTTTGCTAGTCAAAGAAGAACATTTTCGCCGATTAGTGGCGCATCCGATTGGAAACTGTTTCAATCATTTCGCTACGGAAGAGAGCAGTTAAACTTTAATTTTCAGGTTCCAAAAGATGGTGAATATTTAGTTGAACTATATTTTATAGAACCCTGGTTGGGTATTGGAGGTGGCATGAATGCAGAAAAAATGCGTTTATTCGATGTTGCCATTAACAATAAAACCGTAATCAAAGATTTGGATATCTGGAAAGAGGTTGGTACAAATACCATCCTTAAAAAAACTGTAAAGATTTATAGCAAAGCTGGTCGATTATCTATTTCGTTTCCGCAGGTAAAAGTTGGTCAGGCCATTATTTCTGCAATTGCCATCGCAAGTTTGGATAAAACAATAAAAGTTGGTGTGCAATCTAATTCGATTGCCGATGCTGCCTCAAGTACCGAATTTAAATCAAATTCGTGGATGGATATTGGCGACAAACAATTTTTGGATGGTAATTTTGAGTTCACTTCCTTGCCGCCAAATTTATACGGTGCAGAATGGATTCAAACTGCTGAAAAGCACCAGAATATAAACTTTAATTTAAACGATGAAGCTGATGTTTTTGCTGCGGTAAATGCCAGTATAAAAAGTTTGCCAGAACAGCTTAAGTCTTTTGAAGATACCAAAACCAGTATTGAAAATAATGCTGGCCAAAGTTTTAAGGTTTACAGAAAGAGATTTTCAAAAGGAGCACAGATCACTTTGGGTAATAAAGTATCAACTGTTGCTCTTGTTCCGCCAAGTAATTTAGAGCCAGCCTACGATTTAAAAAAGTTAACCAGCTACAAAGCGACAGATGCCGTTTTAAAAGGACAAAGTATTGTTAGAGAAGATTTGATGGGGAAACAAAGAGTTAGTTTTAAAGCTCAAACTGGCGGCATTTTAGAGTTTTCGATTGCCGTTGGTGTTGCTGATACTTATTCGCTTACTATTAAATACCACAATCCATTGCAAAAAAACTTAAAAGCTAAATTGGAATTTTTAGCTGCCGATGGAACATTAATGAGAACCGAAAATGCCGATTTTGTTCCAGCTAAAGAAGGTAAGTGGAATTACTATAACACAACTACTGGTAGCATGATCAATGCAGGTGCTTACAAATTAAGAATTATAGCAACCGATGCTAAAGATTTAACCTTTGACGCACTTGATGTTCAATAGGATAATATGGTACAATATATAGCCAAAATCTTATATTAATACTGATATTTAGAAATGCATATTTGTTTTAACCAAATTAATAAACGAGCCAACCGATAATGAAGGGTCTACCTGTATTCGATCTTGCTATAATCTTCATATATCTTGTTGGAATGATATTAGTTGGGATTTATTTTTCGCGAAAAAATAAAAATTCCGAGCAATTTACAAAAGCTTCGGGCCTCATTCCTGGATGGGCAATAGGTTTATCAATTTATGCAACTTTTCTAAGCAGTAATACATTTCTAGGTGTGCCTGGTAAAGCTTTTGGAGGAAACTGGAATGCATTTGTTTTTAGTATATCGATGCCTTTAGCAGCATGGATTGCCTCAAAATACTTTGTTCCATTTTATCGTAATACTGGAGAAATATCGGCCTACACTCATTTAGAAAAACGTTTCGGCGCCTGGGCAAGAGTGTACGCTGTAGTTTGCTTTTTACTTACTCAACTGGCCCGAATGGGATCTATCTTTTTCGGAATAGCCTTGAGCTTACAAGCTCTAACTGGTTACTCTATGCAAATGATTATGATCGTAATGGGCATTTGCATCATATTTTATACTGTTTTAGGTGGCATTGAGGCGGTAATATGGACAGAAGTTGTACAGGCTGTGATTAAGACATTTGGAGCATTGTTAATCCTCTATTTAATCATAACAAATATGCCAGGAGGTGTTTCAAAAGTAATAGAAATTGGAAAAGCAGATCACAAATTTAGTTTAGGTACCTTTTCACCCGATTTCGTTAGTTCATCCTTTTGGGTTGTGCTTTTATATGGGTTTTTTATTAACCTGAATAATTTTGGAATGGATCAAAATTACATTCAGCGTTACCATACTGCATCATCAACTAAAGCAGCTTCCAAATCAATTTGGCTCTGTGTATGGCTTTATATTCCAGCATCGCTGTTGTTTTTTGTTATAGGATCTTGCTTGTATGCCTACTATGAGGTTAACCCCGATTTGGTTCAGTCTATTAAACACCAGGTTGCGATTGAGCGATTACCCATTCATTCTACCGCTGCAGAAATTTTAAAGTTAGAAAGTACCTTAAAGTCTGCAGACTATGGCGATAAGATTATGCCTCATTTTATGGTAACAAAAATTCCTGTTGGTTTAGTTGGGCTAATTGTGTCGGCTATTTTATCTGCGGCAATGAGCACCATAAGTTCAGGAATGAATGCTTCTGCAACAGTATTTTCGGTTGATATTTATAAGCGGTACATTAAGCCAGATATTTCTGAAAAACAAAATTTATCACTCCTGCACATTGCAACTGTAGGGTTTGGTTTACTGGGTATGATTGCAGGAATTGCAATGATTGGTGTTAAAAGTATTTTGGATGTATGGTGGGAGCTATCAGGAATATTTGCAGCGGGGATGCTTGGGTTGTTTTTACTCGGAATTGTAAGTAAGCAAACTAAAAACCACGAAGCCATTATCGCAACTATGATTGGGATAGCAGTTATAATTTGGATGACTTTTTCCGCTATGCTTCCTCCCGCATACGAAGCTTTCAGAAATCCTTTGCATAAAAATATGATTATCGTGGTAGGCACATTAACCATTTTTTTAACAGGCATTTTTATTACGAAAATTAAAAATAGAAAATTAAAATCAGCCAATTAAGTTCGATAAGAACTATTCAGGCAATTATTAAATAACCTTATTACATATCTTTTTAAATATGGAAAACTCACAAAAAGGGTTCATCCCGGTCATGCTTACGCCTTTTTTGGACAATGGAAACATCGATTATCCAGCGCTTACCCAGCTCACAGAGATTTATTTGCAAGCAGGATCGTCAGGCTTATTTGCTAATTGTTTATCGAGTGAAATGTTCGAATTAACAGATAGTGAAAGAATCCAGGCCATTAATCATGTTATAAAAGTTGTAGATGGTGCAGTACCAGTTGTAGCTACAGGAACTTTTGGCGGGCCAATTTCTAAACAGGCCGATTTTGTTAAAAAAGTTAATGATACAGGCGTGGAGGCCGTAATTGCGATTACAAGTTTGCTTGCTGATGAAGCAGAATCTGATGATATATTTAATGAGCGGGTGTTTGATTTATTAAAGCAAACAGAAAATATTCCAATTGGGTTTTACGAGTGCCCGGTGCCCTATAAAAGAATTTTAAAGCCTCAGCAATTAAGCGATTTCGTTTCGACCGGAAGAGTAATTTATCATAAGGATACTTGTTTGGATTTAACGCAGATTAAGGAAAAACTAAAGCTTACCGAAGGACATAAATTTGGTTTATATGATGCTTACATCGTTCATGCAGTAGAATCTTTAAAGGCTGGCGCTTCGGGTTTATCTTGCATTCAAGGTAATTACTTTCCCGAATTAATCGTCTGGTTATGTGATCATTACAACGATCCCTCGCTTGTAAATGAAGTGAATGTTGTGCAACAATTTTTAATCGATAATATGGATGTAATGCATAATGTTTACCCAATTGTATCAAAATACTTTTTGCAAAAGCGAGGATTGGATATATCTACTTTTACAAGAAGAAAGGTGGGCACTTTTACACCAAATGTGATCAAAGAAGTTGAAAAATTATTTGATGATTACACGGCTTTAAGAAGCGATTTAAATATTCAGGTTTATATTTAGATATATAATGACAATGATACCTTGCATTCTAATCTGCGAGGTATCATCAATAATGCGAAGGAGTTTTAATATATCTTAATCACTCCAAGAGTATTTAAATCCCCATTCTGTAAGGGAACAATGCAATTTAGAGAGGTAGTAAAAAAAGTAATTCCAAAAAGAATAATTATAGGCTCTTGTGGTTTTACGACGAGGTTTATCTTAAAAGTCTGTGATTCCGTCGCATCATTTATATTCAGAATTTCTGAATCGAGCAGGGAAGCGCATTCGTTTTCAGTGCCGATTGAAGCAGCCGAAGTAATAAGCCTGAAATGTGTAACCTCACCAGGCGCAACAATAGAAATTTCCGGATGGATAGCGGGAGTTTTAATCTCAACATACTGATCGACTAAGTTTATGGAACTAGCTATATCTTCCAGAAAAGTATTGTATAGATGATTGTTTGAATTAAATTGAAAGTTTTGGAGTAACCTGTAATTTTCTGTCAGAACATTCCTGCTGCCACGATTATTAATCTGATCTGCTTTAACAATTCTTAAGAAGCGACTTGTTAAATTAAAATTCATCTTTGGATCTGGTACTTGCAAAAGTATTATTCGAAATAACTGTCGTAACTTTTTCGCAGCTTGCGAAGCTTTGGCAAATTCCGAATTGTTTTCCCTGGTGCGTTCAAAGGCGATGTCGTTTTTTATACGCTTTGCATCTACTCCACCTTTAGCCCTTGCCTGATAAGTGTTATTGCGTTCATAAAAGGATAAATCCCCGACTTTCCCCTTAAGTTTAATTGTGCCAACTTGCTGTGCCATAGTTTTTTTATTAAAATTAAAACATAAGCTGGAAACCGATATCGTAAAAAGACGTTTTTGTCGTTTTTGTACACATTTGCACGTTTTTGACGCATCATATTAGCCATTTTCCCGTCAATTTTTATTTTAGTTAATGTTGATTTCTAAAACACAGGTTTTATAAAACAACAACCATTCTTCTGAATTTAGCCATTCAAATTTCTTCCCTATAGCTGTTCTGTACGGTACTTACTCGGTTACTCCTCGGATGTATTTCGGATGTAGGATCCAAATGGTTACCAACATTAAGCCAAGTATATACTAGTTGTGAGCCAAGAATTTAACAGGTAATGGGCTACTTGCTTTTGGCTAAAGCGTAAAGTGAATTCTAAAAGAATTTATATATAATATAGATTAAAAGATAATGATCTATGCTGCTTATTAATTCAAATACTTCCTTTTGTAATCCAGTGGTGTCATTCCTGTAACTTTTTTAAAGTGCCTGTAAAAATTCGATACATTATTAAAGCCACAATCAAAACAAATCATTTCAGTAGGTAACTTGTTTTCAATCAAAAACCTGCATGCATGGCTAACCCTTATTTCAATTAAAAAATCGTAATAGGTTTTCTTTGTCATGAGTTTAAAATATCGGCAAAATGAGGTTACACTCAGGTTACTTAACGATGCAACTTCCTCAAGGGTAATATCTTTCTTGTAATTGGTTAAAGTGTAAGTGCATATTTTATTTATCCGAAGGGTTTCCGATTCGTTAGATTGATAAAAGGTGTTTTTACTGGTTACAACGGTCTCGAATTCGTCGGTTTCGGCAAGTGTTTTTAAAATAGAAAGTAAAATAATTATTCTTTCGAGGTTTGTTGCGTCAACCGCAAGCCTCATTAAATCAATTAATTTTTCTTTTGCCTTTCCATGAATAATCATACCACTTTTAGCTTTTTCGAATAGTTTAGGAATTAGATAAGCTTCTGGTAAATTGATTAAATATTTCCCAAGGCAATCGGGCAAAAAATGAACAACCATGGCTTCCGTATGCAGATCAGAATTATTCTGGAAATACTCATCTTTACATCGCCAGGTATGGGGTAGGTTTTCGCCCAAAAGAATCATTTCATCAGGAGCAAAGTTGCTGATGTTATCGCCTATAAAACGAACGCCTTCTCCCTTGATCACGTAGTGCAATTCTAATTCTGGATGATAGTGCCAAATGTTACCGAAATCGGGCTTAATATCATGTCGAATACTGAAAGAGCTTTGCAGCGTTACCGGGACTTTATGAAAATGAGGTTTCATGGTTAATCTATAAATATTTGGTTATGTTTCCGCATTATGTTTGGTAAATCATAAGCGTTGCAGGGCTAAAGCTAAGTTTATTTATGATAATATCCTATATTAATTTGCTAAAAACTATTAGTAATTAACTATATTGTTTGTTGAGTTTTGTATATGGCTCTATGGGCTATAACCAAAATATAAACCGACAAATTATTTTTATATAAATAATTTGTTCAGTAATGAATTATGATACAGGGTAAAACAAGCGAAATTCTATTGGTTTCGAGTGGAGATTTAAGGCTTTCTGCAAATCAAAATTGCTGGGCTGCTCAACTCGAAATGGAAACGAAATTAACAGCAGCAATTGAGAAATTTGGCTGGAAAGTTAAACGTGCTCATCCCTATAATTCGACGAAAAAACACGGCTTCATAGATTCTCAAAGAATGGGTATGGATATCTTTCGTAATATCGACCCAAAGCAACCATTAATTGTTGCCGAAAGTGTTTGGCAATACTCTCATCATGTACTTGCAGGTTTAACTACACATCAAGGTCCGATTTTAACTGTGGCCAACTGGAGCGGACAATGGCCAGGTTTAGTTGGTATGTTAAATTTAAATGGTTGCCTAACTAAGGCAGGTATTTCGTACAGCAGTTTATGGAGTGAAAACTTTACCGATGACTTCTTCACAGAAGGACTTCAGGAATGGTTATCAACAGAAAAAATAAGTTACGATCAAAGCCATGTTAAAGATTTTGCCTTGAGTAAGATTCCTTTAACGGATGAAAAAAAGGGTAGGGCATTTGCACGGGCGTTAAAAGAGCGTAAAGTAATCATGGGCGTTTTTGATGAAGGTTGCATGGGTATGTACAATGCTATCATTCCTGATGAATTACTACACAAAACTGGATTTTTTAAAGAACGCTTAAGTCAATCGGCACTTTACGCCGAAATGTTGCAGGTTACTAATAAAGAAGCAGAAGCTATTTTAAACTGGTTGCTGAACAAAGGAATGCAGTTTAATTGGGGAACCAATGAAGAAACCGAGTTAACCAAAGCACAAACTTTAGAGCAATGCAAAATGTACATCGCTGCATTGCGTATTGCAGATGATTTTAGTTGCGATACCATTGGCATACAATATCAACAAGGACTTAAAGATTTAACCGTTGCCAGCGATTTGGTAGAAGGGTTATTAAATAACGAGGATAGACCACCTGCATTTTCAAAAACGGGTAAAGAATTATATGCCAACCATGCACTTCCTCATTTTAATGAAGTAGATGAATGTGCTGGATTAGATGCTTTATTAACCTATTGCCTTTGGAAAGAACTAGGAATGACCGGCGAAAATACTTTACACGATATTCGCTGGGGTGCACATTATAAAGGAGAAGGAATTGACGATTTTGTTTGGCTCTTCTTAATTTCTGGTGCAGCGCCACCCGCTCATTTTATTGGAGGTTATGAAGGAGCAAGTAGCGATAGGCAGCCACCAATGTATTTTCGTTTAGGTGGTGGCTCACTTAAAGGAATTAGCAAACCAGGTTTTATTGTTTGGAGTCGGGTTTACGTAATGGATAATGAATTACATTGCGATTTAGGCATTGGCGAAGTGGTAAGTTTGCCAAAGAAGGAAACAGAAAAACGCTGGAATAGTACAACTCCAGAATGGCCAATTATGCATGCGGTTTTAAAAGGAATCAGCAGAGATCAGATGATGGCCAGACATAAAGCCAACCACATTCATGTAGTGTACACAAATTATGAAGCCAACGCACACGAAGCTTGCAGAATTAAAGCTGCTGCCATGGATGAATTGGGCTTAAAGGTTCATTTTTGCGGAGATGTTAAACTGATAAAAAAAAGAAATTAATTAAACTATAATATAATGAAATTATCAATTACAATTCTGTTTCTAATACTCTCGAATATTGCAGGAACTTTTGCGCAGAATAATGCCGTATCTGACGAGGATAAGGCAAAATATTTAAAAGTAATAACCGAACGTGCAGATAAAATTGTAACTCCACTTAACATTGCCGATGCAAGTAAAGCAGAAAAAGTTAGAAATATAATAAGAGATCAATATAGCAGTCTGAATGATTTTTACACGGTTCGCGATTCAAAAATAAAAGAGATAAAAGAAAAAAATGCTGATAATAAAGTAGAACGAGACTCGGCAATCGCTAAACAAAATCGTAGTACAGATGCTGCATTGGCCAAACTCCATAAAAAATATGTTTCGAAGTTATCATCAAGTTTAAATAACGAACAGATTGAGGGCGTTAAAAACGGAATGACATACAATATCCTTCCAATTACTTATAAGGCTTATCAGGAAGAAATTTTAACCTTAACAGCAGATCAAAAAAAACAAATTTTGATTTGGCTTACCGAGGCAAGAGAAAGAGCTATTGATGCGGAATCATCGGATAAGAAACATGCCTGGTTCGGTAAATATAAAGGCAGAATAAACAATTACTTATCAGCCGCAGGCTACGATTTAAAAAAAGAGGGGATAGAATGGGAGAAACGAAGAAAAGCAAAAACTAACTAACCAAGATTAAAAACTAACCAAATAAATAAATATGAACTTAAAATTTTTACGCAAATTTTCATTGTCTTTGCTACTAATGTTATTAGCAAGTACAATTCTCTTTGCTCAGGATCGAAAGGTTACGGGTAAAGTAGTCGATCAGTCTGACGGATCTTCAATACCAGGTGTGAATGTGAGTATCAAAGGATTGCCTAGTAATGTTAGCACCAACGCAGACGGTGTATTTACGATTCAGGTAAAGTCTAATACCGATGTACTGGTGTTTTCTTACATTGGGTTTGTTAGACAGCAAATTACTGTTGGCACACAAACTAATATTAATGTAAAGTTGGTTTCAGATAACAAAAACCTTGACGACGTAGTTGTTGTTGGTTATGGAACTCAGAAAAGGACAAGTTTAACTGGTGCTGTTGTTGATATTAAAGCTTCGGAAGTTGAAGATTTACCAGGAACCAACGTAGCTGCAGCATTAGCTGGCAGATTGTTAGGTGTGGGTGTTAGTGGTGGTATTTCTCGCCCTGGTTCGCCTGCTAAAATCACAATTAGAAATCCGAATACGATTTTCTCTAAAGATGGTGGCTCAACAGACCCTCTATATGTTATAGACGGTGTGATACAGGTTGACGGACAAGGAAAACCTGATGCAACACAGTTTGGAAATCTTGATGCTTCCGAAATTGAAAGTTTATCATTTCTAAAAGATGCATCTGCAGCCATTTATGGTACAAGAGGTGGTAACGGAGTTGTTTTAGTAACAACCAAGCGTGGTAAAATTGGTAAGCCAAGAATTAGTGTAAGTACTAACTATGCTTTAAATGATGAGGCTTATCGTACTAAAATGATGAGTGCTTATGAGTTCGGACAATATTTTAATATAATGAACGGACCAAACGGCGGTAATAAAGCTGCAGGCGTAGATAACTTCTTTACAAATGATGAGTTAGAGCATTTTAAAAATATTGATTACGATCGTCTGGAAGAAGCGTGGAAATCATCTTACGATTTCAGACAAACGCTAAGTGTAAGTGGTGGTGCAGAACGTGCAACTTATTTTGCCAATGTATCATACAATAAACAAGATGGTAATTTAGCCACCCTTAATTATAACAGGTGGAATTTTAGAGCAGGAACTGATGTAACCGTTGCTACAAATTTCAAAGTAGGTTTACAGGTGTCGGGTAACAATGGTAATTTGGTTAAAACTTTTAATAAGGTATCGGGTGAAGGCGTAGAAGACGATTATAAAAATTTATTGTTAGCACCAAGATACGTACCTGATTATATTAACGGTTTACCTGTAAAATTACCAGGAACAACTAGTGATTTATCTAAATATCACTTTGGTGAAATAGACAGATTAAATAACCTTGCAACTACAGAAAGTAATCAATATACAGTTAATGGTTACGCCGAATATGAGCTTCCATTTATAAAAGGATTAAAAGCAAGATTAGCTTACGCAAGAAACACAAGTAACTCTGTTGGTAGCCAGGTAGGTACTTTTTATACACTTTACGAGTTTAATCGTTTAGGAGAGAATAAACATATTTATGAAGGCGCAACCGTATTAAGTTCTTTAAGGGTAACCAATGGAGATAGATTGTATTATTCTAATACAAATGCGAAAAGCGAGCAAACTAACTTTGTGGTAAATTATGCCAGAGATTTTGGTAAACATTCTGTTAGCGGTTTATTTACAGTAGAGCGTTCTGAATCGAGCAATCAAAATCAGGTTGTTTTTAAAGCCAGTCCGATAGCGGCAACAAATGGTCAGTTCAGTTCTGCTTTCGGTGCAATTGATGGTTCTACATCAGCAAACGAAGCAGGTACATTATCTTATGTAGGTAGAGCTAACTATGCTTATGCTAATAAATATTTAGCTGAATTTTTATTCAGAACGGATGCATCAACAAAATTTGCTCCTGAAAACTACTGGGGTCAATTTTATTCAGGTTCAATTGGTTGGGTTGTATCAGAAGAAAGTTTTTTCAAAGTTCCTGCTATTAACTATTTAAAAATCAGATATGCCGCAGGTGTGCTCGGTAATGACCAGACTAAACCTTGGTTATGGAGACAAAGATATACTACACAAGATGGTAAAGGTGCTGTATTTGGTGGTAACACAGCAAGTTCAACTGGTTTAAAAATGGAAGCATCGCCAAACAGAGATGCAAGCTGGAGTACCGAATATAAGAACAACTTAGGTATCGATGGCAGAGTTTTAAATAATCGTTTATCATTTAATGTTGAAGCTTACTTCAACGCAGCCAGAAATATTTTATTAGAGAGAACAGCAAATATTCCTTTTAGCGTTGGCGGTACCAGTGCATCAGAAAATTTTGGCTCGGCAAACTATTACGGTTATGAACTAGGTTTAAACTGGGATGATAAAATCGGCGAAGAATTCAGATACGGTGTTGGCGTTCGTTTTGGTTGGAGCGATGACAAGGTATTGGTAGGTAACTTTAACGATAATGATATCTTAAAACCATGGAACCCTAAACCAGGAGCATCTTCTGATAACGGAAAATGGGGATATGACAATTTAGGTATGTTTAAAACTGCCGATGAGGTTACAAACTATGTAAATCAGTATAAAATTACTCAGGTTTTCGGTACGCCTGCAGCGCAATTAAAACCAGGTACATTGTATTACAGAGATGTTAGAGGTCCATTACAAAGTAACGGAACTTTTGCTGGCCCTGATGGAATTATTGACGAAAATGACCAGGTTCAATTAACTAAAAAAGCAAGTAATCACTACGGTTTCGGAATAACATTAAAAGCAGGTTATAAAGGTTTTAGTGTTGATGCAGTACTTGCAGGTTCATTCGGCGGATGGTCGGAAATTGATGAGCGAAAAGCATTAAATGTATCTATTGCCAGAAACTTTACCAGTTTACCAAATATCTGGGGTAATATTTATGATCCTATTATTAATCCTAGCGGCACAATGCCAAACCCTAACTTTGCAGATATCAACCTTACGCCAACATCTAATTTCTATAAGGTAAGTTCGTTTAGGTTAAGAATCCCAAGTTTTAATATAAACTATACCTTATCGAAAAGTTTAGTAGAAAAATTAAGAATTAATAATGCAAGAGTTTTCGTTTCAGCTTTAAACCCTGCAAACCTATATAACCCATATACTTATAAAGGTCCTGATGGTGCATGGGATGCTTATCCAAATTTAAGAACAATTTCATTCGGATTAAATGTAACCTTGTAAGCAAGGATAAAAAAATGTAAATTCAATAATCTATAAAAAGATGAAAAGAAATAAAATATTATACTTAATTACAGCATTAGTTATCATAATGGCTAGCTGTAAAGATGCTTTTCTTGAGGAGAAAAGAGATTTGGCGGGATACAATGAGGAAGTGTTTAAAGATGCTGCTCTTGCTCAGGGATATGTTGATTATGTTTATGGCTTATTCTTGCCTGCAAATAATGCGCAATCGCTATCCTGGAATATTGCCACAAATAACGATACTTTCGCAAAAACTACTGATGAATTTGCAGGAGAAACGGATTTTAATAAAATCTGGACATCTATAAGTTATACCAACACGCATGCTTTAAACTATTTAGGTGCAAGGTTAACAACGAGTATTGTGAATAACCCTTACACCAGGTTAAAACAAATAAATATTTTCATTGCAGAAATAGATAAGTATGGTTTGCCTGAAGATGTTCGTAATAAATTAAAAGGCCAAATGCTTTTCTGGAGGGCGTGGCAATATTTTGATCTTGTTCGTTTGTATGGAGGTGTTCCTTTGGCTTTAACTCCTCAGGATCCGATTCTTGCTGATGGCAATGATTTGCAAATTCCTCGGTCATCTTCATCTGCTTGCATAAAACAAATCACCGCAGATTTAGATTTAGCAATGACATTACTTCCAGGTAAATGGGCTTCTGCAGATTGGGGTAGAATTACAAGCGGCGGTGCTGCTGCATTAAAAGGGCGTGTTTTATTAACTTGGGCGAGCCCTTTATTTAATCGTACCGACGATTTAACTCGTTGGGAAGATGCATATAAAGCGAATTTAGCCGCTAAAACTTTGTTAGAAGCAAATGGTTTTGGCTTATTCAAAACAGGCGGAACTGCAAATGCAACTGCTTGGGGTAATATGTGGTTTACAGAAGTAAATAACCCTGAGGCAGTTATTGTTTACGGCTTTAACAACCTGGCAATTGGTGGTAATACAACTAAAAATAGCGGATGGGAACAAGCTGCACGCTCGAAAGAAATCAACGGTGGCGGTTCTTTATCTCCCACAAAGGAAATTGTAGACGCTTTCCCTATGAAAGATGGTAAAATGGCAGGTGCTTCAACTTATATTTATGATGCTAAAAAATTCTATAAAAACAGAGACCCACGTTTTTACAAAACTTTCGTTTACAATGGTGCAATCTGGCCTTACAAAGAATCTACAACCTTTAAACAATGGACTTATAAATGGTATAGAACAGCAGCAGAAACAACGCCAAGCTTAACAACTGAGCTTAAAGGTGCTAATGCGAGTGCTATTTATATTTCGAAAGCTACAGATCCGAATGCAAGTAATGCTAACGGAAACTTTAGTCAAAGCGGTATGGATTTTATGGAACTTCGTTTTGCTGAAGTTGTTTTAAACCTAGCAGAATCTGCAATTGGTTCTAACAAATTAGCTGAAGGTTTGGAAGGCATTAAATCAATACGCGAGCGTGCAGGTGTAGAAAATCTTGATGGTTCTTACGGATTGGCTGGTGCTGCAAGCAGAGATCAATTATTTGCAGCTGTGTTAAATGAAAGAAATATAGAATTTGCTTATGAAGGGAAACGCTTTTTCGATTTAAGACGTTGGATGTTATTTGAAGAAAATTCTCCAACGGCTGCTCGTTTAGGCATAAAACCTTTAAATGGCACTCGCAGAACAGGCTATTTTATTACGGTAAAATCTGTTGCGGGCGTTAAATATGTTGGTACTGCCGATCCTTTATTGAAACCAGCAACAGGTAATGCGCCAATTTTAGATCGCGATCCGGCAACTTATCCTACAGCAAACGGAAGCGCCAATTATGCTGCTTATCTAGATTATCTATATGATAATGTTTTTGTAATAACTGTTAAAGATGATTTGGATAAAACCAATCCTGCAGACTGGAAATTTAAGTGGTATCCTGAATATTATTTCTTCGGATTAAATGAAAATATTTTGAGTTCATCTCCATATTTGGAACAAACAACTGGTTGGAATAGTTTAAAAGGAGCAGGAACATTCGATCCATTGAAATAGAAGATTTAACCGCTCTCAAACAGGTGAATCTCAACACCTGAATTATTAAGTATATTTGGTTTAAAGGAAGCAATTTATTGCTTCCTTTTTTTATTTAAGAATGTTACATTTATATATGAATTTTATATATATCTTGTAACGTCGTTGATATAATGAATTTACATTGTTACGCTTAATTTTTTCAATTGATAATATTGTACAAAAGATAGCGAAAATTATACAGTAAATAGCCTTATTTTGATTGCAAATTTGAAAGATAATATACTTTCTAACCAAACTTTAACCAAAAGATACCAATAGAATTGAGCCAAAATTTTTTACTATCCGAAATATTTGCTTAATTTCTTTTGCTTCTTTAACGAGCAAAACACAAATGAAAAAGAACTTTTTAAATCTGCTATTTTCATCAGCATTAATTCTCTCAGCTGGATCAGCTTTTGCACAATATCCAAAAATCCCATTAGATGTTCAAAAAACATCAGATTCTATGATGAAGGCAGCAACTCGGCATTCAGATATTGCCTGGGAAAAGGCTAAACCCATCATGGAGCAAGAAGCTAAACAAGGAAAACCTTATATACCATGGGCAGGCAGGCCAAATGATTTGCCTCAATCAGAATTGTTAGCTTTTCCAGGAGCCGAGGGTGGAGGTGCTTACAGCTTCGGTGGTCGTGGTGGCAGGGTTATCGTTGTAAAAAACTTAAACGATAGTGGTCCAGGTTCGTTACGGGATGCTTGCGAGCAGGGTGGAGCAAGAATTGTAGTTTTCAATGTTGCAGGTATCATCAGATTAAAAACGCCATTAATTGTTCGTGCACCTTATATTACTATTGCGGGTCAAACTGCTCCTGGTGATGGTGTTTGCGTTGCTGGCGAATCCGTTTGGTTAAATACACATGATGTGATTGTTCGTTTCATGCGTTTTAGAAGAGGAGAAACTTTTGTTGGTCGTCGCGATGATGCAATTGGTGGTAATCCAGTAGGAAATATCATGATTGATCACGTTTCGGCAAGCTGGGGTTTAGACGAAAATATGTCGATGTATCGTCACATGTACAACGATAGTACAGGTAAAATCGAAGACAAATTAGGAACGGTTAACATTACGATTCAAAATTCGATTTTTTCTGAAGCTTTAGATTATTGGAATCATGCTTTCGGAAGTACTTTAGGGGGCGAAAATTGTGCTTTTGTTCGTAATCTTTGGGCAGATAACGGTGCCCGTAATCCTTCAATTGGCTGGAACGGAATCTTTAATTTCGCCAATAATGTGGTTTTTAACTGGAATAACCGTTCTACAGATGGTGGTGATTATACTGCTCAATACAATATTATAAATAACTACTATAAACCAGGTCCGGTTACCGATTTAAAAGACCCAATTAGTTACCGAATTTTAAAGCCAGAATCTGGACGTAGTAAATTGCCTTACGTGGTTTTTGGCAGAGCCTATGTAGATGGAAATATTATTGATGGCAATCAAAAAGTTACAGCAAATAACTGGGATGGCGGCGTTCAGGTAGAAGATAAAAAAGGCAGACTAATGTCATTCGAACAGGCAAGTCCATATTTTGCAGCTATGAAAGCTAAAAAACCTTTCCCAATGCCTAAGATTTCAATTATCCCAACTCTGCAGGCAAAAGATTTTGTTTTGGCAAATGTGGGTGCAACCTTACCAAAAAGAGATCCTGTTGATACTCGTGTAATTAAACAAGTAACTACAGGAAAAATTGAGGTTCATCCTGATGCTAAACCATCTGCATTTCAATTTGAGCACCGTAGATTACCTGGCGATTCTTACAAACTTGGCATTATTACAGAGGTTTCACAGGTTGGTGGTTATCCAGAATATAAAGGCACACCTTACAAAGATTCAGACGATGACGGTATGCCAGATGCTTACGAACTTAAAAATGGATTGAATCCGAAGGATGCATCTGATGCTACGAAAATTACTAAAAGTGGTTACTCAAACATCGAGGTGTATTTAAATAGTGTGGTTCCTGTTTCTATAGTAAAACCTAACTAATATGCGGAACTGGAATTCTTTTTTGAGCATAATTGCGCTTTGTGGAATTGGAAATATTGCCTATGCGCAATATCCTGTTATTCCAGAAGCGATGGAGAAAAAGGCCGATTCTTTATTAAAAAGTATTGAAGAGAAATCTGAATTACAATTTTTAAAGGTAAAGCCTATTGTTGATGCGGAAGCCAAACAAGGTAAACCATATATTCCATGGGCAGCAAAGCCAAGCGATTTACCTCAATCCAAATTAGTTGCCTTTCCTGGTGCTGAGGGCGGTGGAGCGTATGCTTTTGGCGGCCGAGGCGGAAAGGTTTATGTGGTAAATAGTCTTGATGATTCAGGCAAAGGAACTTTGCGTGAAGCATGTGAACAGGGTGGCGCAAGAACAATTGTTTTCAATGTATCAGGAATCATTAGGTTAAAATCGCCATTAATTATTCGTGCTCCATATATTACAATTGCAGGTCAAAGTGCACCTGGCGATGGTATCTGTGTAGCAGGAGAATCGGTTTGGATTAATACCCACGATGTTGTGATTCGTTATATGCGTTTCCGTCGTGGAGAAACTGATGTAACCCGTAGAGATGATGCCATTGGCGGCAATCCTGTAGGAAATATCATTATAGACCACGTTTCTGCAAGTTGGGGATTAGACGAAAATATGTCGATTTATCGCCATGTTTATGATAAAAAAGATGGTTCTAAACCAGAGAAATTACCTACAGTAAATGTAACCATTCAAAACTCCATTTTCTCTGAGGCGCTGGATACTTACAACCATGCCTTCGGAAGTACAATCGGTGGATTGAACTCTACTTTCATGCGTAATCTTTGGGCATCCAATATTAGTCGTAATCCTTCAGTAGGCATGTATGGCGATTTTGGTTTCGCCAATAACGTTATTTTTAACTGGTGGAATAGAAGTGCCGATGGTGGCGATAATGCATCATTTTATAGTTTTATAAATAACTATTACAAACCTGGACCAATAACTCCTGCTGGCGAGCCCATTTCTTATCGTATTTTAAAGCCAGAATCTGGCAGAGACATTAAATTTAGAAATGAATTTGGCAGAGCTTATGTAACTGGAAACATTATTGAAGGCAATGAAAAAGTAACCAGTAATAATTGGGATGGGGGTGTGCAACCAGAAAGCAAGCGTGATAAACAAAAGTTACTAGATTCCATTCGTACTGATAAACCTTTACCAATGGCGAAGATTTCAATTATCGACACTAAAAAAGCTTACGATTATGTTTTAGCAAATGCAGGTGCAAGTTTACCCGTTCGCGATGCTGTGGATCAACGCATTATTAAACAAGTTACTACAGGAAAAATAGAACATGTAGCAGATGGAAAGTTGCCTGCGAAGCAAAGTTATGTAAAACGTCGTTTACCAGCTGATTCTTATAAACAAGGTATTATTTCAGACATTGCACAAGTCGGTGGTTATCCAGAATATAAAGGAAAGCCTTACCTAGATTCAGATAATGATGGTATTCCAGATACTTATGAAACTAAACATGGGTTAAATCCTAAAGATTCTACAGATGCGGGTAAAATTACTAAATCTGGCTATTCGAATATTGAAGTTTATTTAAATAGTTTAGTGGATGTAAGTAAAGTAAGACCTTAAGAGTTGAAAGTGAAAAGTTGAAAGTGAAAAGTTGAAAGACCAAAGCGGAAAGATTAAAGCGGAAAGATTAAAGCGGAAGGTACTAATCATTATACTTGCGCTATCGTCATTGCGAGGCGCGAAGCAATCCTAATGCGAAAGCTATCTCCTCTCATCTTGCTAATTTATTTCAGCATCTTTCATGCAATAAAAACCCTGAAATGAATTCGGTAAGACGACCCTTCGTATATTGCTTACAAAATGAAATAAACACCAATGCCAAAAACTAACCACATATATAAAATTAAAGTACTGCCGATTTTGGCATTCCTTTTTTTGGTTACAAACTTTTCTTTCGCTCAGAAAACAAAGCCAGTCGAACCACCCAAACCTATATTTAAAGGTAAGGATGGTAAATTGGCTTACACAGCGGATGAACAAGGAAATCGCATTCCTGATTTTTCTTATGCAGGTTATATGGCTGGAGAAAAAGCTATTCCAAACGCTTTAATTAAAGTTATTGTTCCAGTTTCAAAAGGCGATGCTACTTTAAGAATTCAATCTGCCATCAACTACGTTTCAAAATTACCTATTGGAAAAGATGGCTTACGTGGTACGGTTTTACTAGAAAAAGGCACTTATGAAGTGGCAGGAACTTTAAAAATTTCTGCATCTGGTGTTGTGCTTCGTGGCAGTGGAATGGGAGACAATGGAACCAAAATCTTTGCTACGGGTTTGGATCGAATTGGAGTAATCAGAATTTTAGGCAAGAATAATAAAGTTGAATTTCCAACAGTTGCTATCAGCGATACTTATGTTCCTGTTAATTCGAATAAAATTACTGTTTCTAATGCAAATGGTTTCAAAGTTGGAGATAACATCGTCATCCACCGTCCTTCTACAAAAGAATGGATTGAAACACTAAAAACAGTTGAGTTTGGTGGAGGCGAAAGTGCTTTGGGTTGGAAACCTGGAACCAGGGACATTCATTTTGATAGAAAAATTGTAGCAGTCAACGGCAATACCGTAACGTTCGATGCGCCACTCACAACTGCTTTAGACGCTAAATTTGGGGGCGCAACAGTATCAAAATATCAATGGGATGGAAGAATCTCCCAATCTGGTGTTGAAAATTTAAAACTTGAGTCAGATTATCACAAAGAAAATATTAAAGATGAATACCACCGCTGGACCGCCATTTCTTTAGAAAATGTGGAAGATGCATGGGTTCGTCAGGTTGTTTTTGAACATTTTGCAGGTTCTGCGGTTAATGTTTTAGAAACAGCAAAAAGAATTACTGTTGAAGATTGTAAGTCGCTTGCTCCAATTTCTGAAATCGGTGGCGAACGTCGGAATACTTTCTATACTACAGGACAACAAACACTTTTTCAAAGGTTATATTCAGAATACGGTTACCACGATTTCGCGGTAGGTTTTTGTGCACCTGGACCAAACGTTTTTGTGCAATGCCAATCATATTTGCCATTCAGTTTCAGCGGTACAATTGATAGCTGGGCATCTGGCGTTTTGTTTGATATTGTAAATGTGGATGGACAAGCTTTAAGTTATTTAAACCGTGGTCAGGATGGGCAAGGTGCGGGTTGGAGTGCGGCAAATAGTGTTTTTTGGCAGTGCAGTGCGGCAAGGGTCGATAATCCACAGCCACCAACAGCGCAAAACTGGGCTTTTGGTACCTGGGCGCAATTTTCAGGAAATGGCTATTGGGATATGTCGAATGAGCAAATCCAACCGCGGAGTTTGTATTATGCTCAGCTAAAAGATAGATTGGGAAATGAAATTGATTCCAGAGCTTTTGTTTTACCTGTGGAAACGGAAGCGTCAAGCAGTCCGCCTGTTGATGTTGCACAAAAGTTAACCAAACTTGCTTACAAACCTGCTCTAACGGTTTCCGAATATATTGATGTGGCTTCAGATCGAAACAAAATATCAACAGAATCGAAAGAAGCAAAAAGTATCGATAAAATTGGATTAGATAAAGTTACTCAACCAGCAACAGCCGATGCAATGACCATTAAAAATGGTTGGTTGGTTCGCGGAAACGAAATCGTGGTCGGCAATCGTCAGGATGTGCCATGGTGGAATGGAAGTGCTCGCCCGTATGGTTTAAAGAAAACTAAATTTCATGTAACTAGATTTGTTCCAGGTCGCGAAGGCAATGGCTTAACCGATGGTTTGGAAGAAATTACCGATTCGATGAAAAATAGTTCGGTAAAGATTCTTGATCACAACTATGGCCTTTGGTACGACAGAAGGAGAGATGACCACGAACGCATTCGCAGAATGGATGGCGAGGTTTGGGCACCGTTTTATGAGCTGCCTTTTGCCCGTAGCGGAAAAGATAAAGCATGGGATGGATTGAGCAAATACGACATTACAAAGTATAATCTTTGGTATTGGGATAGGTTAAAACAATTCGCAAACCTCGCAGACCAAAAAGGCTTGGTTTTAATCCACGAGAATTATTTTCAGCACAATATTATTGAAGCAGGAGCACATTATGCCGATTTTCCCTGGCGAACGGCAAACAACATCAACAACACAGGTTTTCCAGAACCTGTACCTTATGCTGGCGATAAACGTATTTTTATGGCTGAGCAATTTTACGATATCAGCAATGAAAACCGCAAGGCGATACACAAAGCCTACATTAGAAAATGTTTGGAGAATTTCGATGGAAACTCTGGAGTAATTCAACTGATTGGTGCCGAATTTACTGGTCCGTTGCATTTCGTTCAGTTTTGGATTGATACCATTAAAGATTGGGAGAAGGAAACTGGCAAACATCCAATTATTGGTTTAAGTGTTACTAAAGATGTTCAGGATGCAATTTTAGCTGACAAACAAAGGGCTGATGTTGTTGATTTAATCGATATCAGATATTGGCATTATCAGGCAGATGGAACTGCTTATGCGCCACAAGGCGGGCAGAGCCTGGCACCTCGCCAACATGCCCGTTTGTTAAAGCCAAAGAAAACATCTTTTGAAGAAGTTTATCACGCCGTTTCTGAATATAAAACCAAATTTCCAGAAAAAGCAGTGATTTACTCTGGAGATAATTTTGATGCTTTTGGTTGGGCAGTTTTAATGGCTGGAGGTTCCTTATCAAATGTTCAAAATCTTGATAAATCAATATCAAATGCAATTTCAACTTTAAAACCTATTATCTCAAACGATAAAAAACAGCAATATGGTTTAGAAAACGCAGGAAAAACATACCTTTTTTACAATGCATCGGCAGAAGCCATTAGTTTAGATTTGACCAAAACGGCAGGGAAATTCGTTGTGAAAATATTAAATAGTAAAACTGGAGCCATCATCAAAGAAGAAAAAATTAACGGTAATACTATTGCAAAAATAAATAAAGTTGGAACTGGAGATGAGGTAATCATTATCAATAAAATTTAATACATGAATTTAAAATCTAAAATATTTCTACTTGCTGTAGTTTCTATTCTTGCCTTTGGATGCAAGGACAAACCTCATTTTGGCGATAAAAGTCTTTTGGTTTCTGAAAACGGCAGATATTTTACTACTGGAGACGAAAAACCATTTTTCTGGTTAGGTGATACGGCTTGGTTATTATTTAGTCGCTTAAATCGCGAGGAAACCAATACATATCTGGAGGATAGAAAGCAAAAAGGCTTTAACGTGATTCAGGTAATGGTTTTACATGATGTGCCATCTAGAAATGTGTATTTAGATTCATCGCTTGTAAACGCCGATGTTTCAAAACCAATGATTACGCCAGGCAACAATCCGAAAGATTCTACTGCTTACGATTATTGGGATCATATCGATTACGTGGTTGATAAGGCAGCAGAAAAAGGACTTTACATGGCTTTGGTACCTGTTTGGGGAACTAATGTGAAGAATGGTAAAGTTAAAGAAGCCCAAGCTAAAGTTTACGCAAAGTTTTTAGCTGATCGATATAAAGATAAATGGAACATCATCTGGTTAAATGGTGGCGATATTAAAGGCAGCGACGGTTTAAAAGTTTGGAATGCTATTGGTGAAACGCTAAGAGCAAATGATCCCAACCATTTAATCACTTTCCATCCACGCGGAAGAACGGCTGGTTCACAATGGTTTCATAATTCGAAATGGAGTGATTTTGATATGATTCAATCTGGGCATCGCCGTTACGATCAAGATACTTCGGCAAAGGAGAAATTACATTACGGAGAAGATAATTGGAAATATATTGAATCTGATTATAAATTAAAGCCTACAAAACCTACTATTGATGGAGAACCATCGTACGAAGATATTCCCCAAGGTTTGCATGATACAACACAGCCACGATGGAATGATGCAGATGTGAGAAGATACGGTTATTGGTCGGTTTTTGCAGGTGCTTTCGGGTACACTTACGGGCATAACTCTGTGATGCAGATGTACAAAAAGACCGATTTAAAACCTGCCTATGGTCCAAAAGACCAGTGGATTACGGCAATAAATGCTCCTGGTGCAGTTCAAATGCATTACCTGAAAGATTTAATGCTTTCTCGCTCATATTTTGACCGCGTTCCAGATCAAACTTTGGTTGCTGGTTCAAACGGAGAAAAATACGATAGAATTTTAGCCACCCGCGGCGAAGATTATGCAATGTTTTATACTTATACAGGGCGGAATTTTAGCGTACAATTAGGTAAAACCGATGGCGATGAAGTTAAAGCGTCGTGGTTTGATCCGAGAACAGGAAAATATAATATCATAGGGAAGTTTGAAAACAAAGGGGTTAAAGAATTTAATCCGCCAGGCGAACCTACAAATGGTAACGATTGGGTATTGGTGTTGGATAAAGTTTAAGGGAATCAACACCTCGCCTTTTAGGCACCCTCTGAAAGAGGGGAATGTTGGGTGGATAAAAACATGAGTGATAAAAAGCTGTGAGGGGCGATTTTCTTTTTCAGAGGTTAACCGCAGGTTGGGGAGTTTATTAAGAAAGTACAAATGTTAAAAGCAAAATTCATATCATCATTTCGTTTAGCCATTATTGGCTTGGCTTTCTGCGGATTAACATCTTGCTCGAAACAAGCTTATTTATTTACCTCATTTCACGAACCTGCAACAGAAGGATTGAGATTTTTATACAGTTACGATGCCTATCATTGGACTGATTTAAACAAAACTTTCTTAAAGCCAGCAGTTGGAACACAGAAAGTAATGCGTGACCCATCTATCGTTCAAGGACCTGATGGAACATTTCATTTGGTTTGGACGTGCAGCTGGAAAGGCGATAAAGGCTTTGGTTATGCAAGTTCCAAAGATTTAATTACCTGGAGCGAGCAAAAATTTCTTCCAGTGATGGAAAACGAATCCAAAACTGTAAACGTTTGGGCACCAGAAATTTTTTACGATGATGAGAAAAAAGAATTCGTAATTATTTGGGCATCAACCATCCCATTTCGTTTTGCGAAAGGAATAGAAGAGGAAGAAAACAACCATCGAATGTATTCGATAACGACGAAAGATTTTGCAACTTTTTCTGAACCAAAATTATTCTTAGATCCTGGTTTCAGCGTAATAGATGCAGTGGTTGTGAAACGGGCAACGAAAGATTATGTGTTGGTTTTAAAAGATAATACCCGGCCGAACAGAAATTTGAAAGTAGCTTTTGGGGAGGATGCTTTGGGACCGTATAAAAACGTTTCAGACACTTTTAGTCCGAAGTTGACCGAAGGACCAACTGTTGTAAAAGTGAAAAATGACTGGTTGATTTATTTCGATGCTTATGGGCAGAAGATTTATTCGGCTTATAAAACTTCCGATTTTAAAAGTTTTAAAGATGTGACTGCTGAAGTTTCGATACCTGAAGGGCACAAGCATGGAACAATTATAAAAGTTAAAAGAAAAGTGATTGAAGGGTTGAAGAGGACAGATTAATACTGCTGTCATCCTGAGGCACGAAGGATCTCTAAGCCATGAAAAACTGGTTCTGAAATATCACTGAATTATTTTAGTGGTTAAAAAAACAGGCAGTGATTATAGGTTGCGGATTCTTCCTTCGTCAGAATGACAGAATTTAAAATTAAAGAATGAAAATTTTTAAAATACTTTTTTTAACACTACCATTTACACTTGCGATATCAACGTCGCAGGCACAGGATACGGTTCGTTACACAGGCAAAACTTTGGTTAATGCCGATTATCATCACGGGCAGCTTTCGCCAGTAATGGGGGTGCATAATATCCAAACTTTTAGGGCAAACAGGGAACATCCAGAATTGGCAGAAAACTTTGGCTGGACTTATAACCATGCTCCAATGTTAGCCTATTGGAATAATAAGTTTTATGTAGAATATTTGAGTGATAAGGTGGGAGAAAGCATCCCGCCAGGACAAACCTTATTGCAGTCATCGCCTGATGGCTATAATTGGACTAAACCTGATGTGATTTTTCCTATTTATAGAATTGCAGATGGTACAACTAAAGAAGGTAGAACCGATGTAGCTAAAGATTTAGATGCCGTAATGCACCAACGTATGGGATTTTACGTTTCCACAAAAAATGTATTTCTCGTTTTAGGTTTCTACGCCATCAGCTTCGATGCAAAGGACGATCCGAATGATGGTCATGGAATTGGTAGAGCGGTTCGTGAAATTCAGGCAGATGGAAAATACGGTCCAATTTATTTTATTCACTATAATCCAGGTTATTCAGAAAGAAACACCAGATATCCATACTTCACAAAAAGCAAAAATAAAGCGTTTGTTGCTGCTTGTAATGAGTTGTTAGCGAATAAGTTAATGACGCAGCAATGGAATGAAGAGGCAGACAGAAAAGACCCATTAATCACTTTGCAGAAACAATATAAAGCTTTCAGTTATTACCATTTACCTGATGGAAGAGTTGTGGGATTATGGAAAAATGCTTTAACGGCAATTAGCACCGATAACGGAAAAAGCTGGCCAGAGAGTGCTTTTCGTGCTCCAGGTTTTGTAAATAGCAATGCAAAAATTTGGGGACAAAAAACTGCTGATGGAAATTACGCAACGGTTTATAATCCTTCAGAATACAGATGGCCATTAGCCATTTCAACCAGTAAAAACGGTTTAGATTACACTAATTTATTATTGATCAATGGGGAAATCACGCCGATGCGTTATGGTGGCAATTATAAATCTTACGGTCCGCAATATGTTCGTGGTATTATCGAAGGAAATGGGAAACCTGCCGATGGCAAATTATGGGTAACCTACAGTATGAATAAGGAAGATATCTGGGTTTCTTCGGTTCCTTTGCCTGTTAATGATTTGGCTACAAAACATGTTAACGATGATTTCGATAAACTTCCTAAAGAAAAAGCACTAGAAAATTGGAACATTTACAGTCCGCTGTGGGCACCTGTAAAAGTTGAAAATGGTGCTTTGGTTTTAAGAGACAAAGATCCGTTTGATTATGCAAAAGCAGAGCGCTTATTTCCTGTATCTAAAAAAATAATTACTTCATTTTCGGTTACGCCAAAGCAAAACGATTTCGGTTTACTGGAAATTGAATTGCAGGATGCAAAAGGAATGGCAAGTGTTCGTTTGACATTTGATTCCGCTGGCAATTTAAGTGGAAAAGCTGGTGCCCGTTATAAGAACTTCATGAAATATGAGGCTGGAAAAAGCTATGATATTAAATTGAAATTAGATGCGCACACCAGATTCTATTCGCTTACAGTTAACGGAAAAGAAACTTCATTAAGTTTAGCTTTTCAGCCAGTTGCTGATGTTTCCCGCATTGTTTTTCGTACTGGATCGGTTCGTCGTTTTCCTAATGTGGATACGCCAGCAGACCAAACTTACGATTTGAAAAACGCAGGGGAATCTGAGAAAAAGGAAGCCGTTTATTCGATTAAATATTTAAAAACGGAGGGGTTTTAGGATGGGAAAGAAGTTTAGCGTTTGGAGTTTAGGGTTTGGAGCTTGGTTGAGATCCCATTCTAAACATTTTTTAATGGTGTTTATCAAAACCGTCATTTCGAGCGAAGCCGAGAAATCTTTGAACATAGCCGAAAGATTTTCTTCACTTAATTACAATTCATTCAAAACGGGGGAAAAGCAATCGTCGTTGCGGGGAGGTACGACGTGGCAATTTTTCATGTTCTTTGCAATTTTTGCCTTAATCTCTTTCTCTGCCAATGCCAAAATTCTTTTGCCTCAAATTTTATCAAGCAATATGGTTTTACAGCGTGAGAAACCGATCAATATCTGGGGTTACGCTTCAGCTGGTGAAAAAGTCGAAGTTTCTTTTGCTGGTCAAAAAAAGCAAACAGTGGCCGATAAGAACGGAAATTGGTCAGTGGTTTTGGTTCCTTTGAAAACATCAGCGAAGCCACAAACAATGATTATTGCTGGTTCTAATAAAATAGAATTAACCAATATTTTGGTTGGCGAAGTTTGGGTGTGCTCAGGTCAATCGAACATGGAGTATCAAATGCGGAAGCTGGCGAAAATCCCTAAACCAAAAAATGAAAAATTAGGTTTTCCTGCGGATGAAGTACAGAAAGCAAAAAATACTCAAATCAGGATTTTCCTGGTTAATCGTAAACAGTTGGCAAAACCAGATTCTACTCATAAAAGTTGGGCGGTAGCGCAAGATTCAGCATTGAAGGCTTTTTCTGCTGTTGGTTATTTTTTCGCGAAAGAACTTCAGCAAAAACTGGGCATTCCGGTCGGCATGATTTCTTCTTCGGTTTCTGGAAGTGCGATTGAGCCATGGGTTGCTCCAGATGCATTTGCACAAGAGCCTTATTTTAAAAACGTAAAAGTAAGCAACGACCCAGGCAAGTTTTATACGCCAATGATTGAGCCACTTTCGAAATTTAAGATAAAAGGCTTTTTATGGTATCAAGGCGAAACAAACTGCTTTTTAAATGAGACTATTAGTTATTCTTACAAACTAAAAACATTGGTAAACCTGTGGCGCAAAGCTTGGGGAGAACAATTGCCATTTTATTATGTGCAGATTGCTCCTTTCGATTACAGCAAACAGAAGAGTGACAAAGTTGTGCTTACAACCGACACGCAACCTAACTTTTGGGAAGCGCAGCAACAAGTTTTACGCTTGCCAAATACGGGTATGATATCGACCAATGATTTGAACGATAACGGTGGAGATTTGCACCCAACCTATAAATGGGAAGTGGGGAGAAGATTGGCACTTTTGGCTTTAGGTAAAACTTACCATCAAAAAATAGCATTCTCTGGACCGATTTACAAAGCTGTTTCCTTTAAAGATGGTAAAGCTTTCCTTGATTTTGATTATACCGATTCAGGTAATTCATCTTCATTAACAGGCTTCACAATTGCCTCAAAAGACGGCAAGTTCGTTAATGCAGATGCGATTTTGAAGGATGGAAAGGTTATCGTTTCCTCAAAAGAAATTGCAGAACCCAAAGCCGTACGTTACAACTGGACAGAAAATCCAATGGGAAATTTATATAGCAATGGCTTGCCTGCTTTACCTTTCCGTACTGATAACCCATTAACCAACCAATTTAAAACCAATTAATGAAACGCAGATTTATACTTTTCTTGTGTTTAATAACGATGTTCTGCTTTGTAAAAGCACAGCAAACGCAAAAATTATATCTATCGGGAACGGGAAATGACAACACTGTTAACTGGGATTTCTTTTCTACCGAAGGAATGAATTCTGGCAGATGGACAACTATTCCTGTGCCGTCAAACTGGGAATTACAAGGTTTTGGAAAGTACAATTACGGTTTCAATAAAGAAGCAAATAAAGGCAAGGAACAAGGACTTTATAAATACAAATTCTCCGTTCCATCTGATTGGAAAAACCAAAAAATCAATATTGTTTTTGAGGGTTCGATGACGGATACTGACGTTAAAATTAACGGAGAATTAGCGGGGGAAATTCATCAAGGTTCATTTTATGTGTTTAAATATGATATTTCTAAACTATTAAAGTCGGGAGAAAATTTGCTTGAAGTAAAAGTCTCTAAACATTCAGCTAATCAATCGGTTAATGAAGCAGAACGGAAAGCCGATTTCTGGATTTTTGGAGGTATTTTCAGACCTGTTTATCTGGAAGCTTTGCCCCAAACTTACATCGATCGGGTGCAACTTGATGCTAAAGCAAATGGTGTTTTAACGGCTAATGTTTTCATTAAAGGTCAGGCTGATAAAATTTCGATTGAATTAACAGATAAAAATGGTAAGAAATTTGGCAATGACTTTACCGCGAAAATTACATCGGGTTTAACCAAAATCGAACAACAGTTTAAGAGTCCATCACTTTGGTCGTCGGAGTTTCCAAACCTTTATACTGCAACTTTTACCTTAAGTAAAAACGAAAAACCAATTCATCAGATTGCTAAAAAAATAGGGTTTAGAACGGTTGAAGTTAAAGAACGTGACGGTGTTTACGTGAATGGCATAAAAATGAAATTCAAAGGTGTAAACCGACATTCTTTTTATCCAACATCTGGCAGAACAACAAGCAAAAAGATCAGCATAGCTGATGTTGAGCTGATGAAAGAGATGAATATGAACGCTGTGCGTATGTCGCACTATCCGCCAGATGGACACTTTTTGGATGTTTGCGATTCATTAGGCTTATTCGTGATGGATGAATTAGCAGGGTGGCACGGAAATTACGATACGCCAACAGGAACGAAATTGTTTAAAGAAATGATGCTGAATGATGAAAATCACCCATCAATCATATTCTGGGCGAATGGAAATGAAGGTGGCCATAATCGCGAGCTTGACCATCTTTTTACAGATAATGATATTCAAAAACGTCCTTTAGTTCACCCTTGGGAAGTTTTTAACGGATTTGAAACTACGCATTACCGTGAGTTTAACTATGGAATTGGAAACTACGACCATGGACATAACATTTTAATGCCAACAGAATTTTTGCATGGCATGTGGGATGGCGGCCATGGTGCAGGAATCGAAGACTACTGGAATGCCATGTGGAATAATCCGCTTTCTGCAGGTGGTTTTCTTTGGGATTTTGCCGACCAGGCCGTGGTGCGTACCGATAAAAATGGCGAGCTGGACACCGACGGAAATCACGGTCCAGATGGAATTGTTGGCCCTTATCATGAAAAAGAAGGAAGTTTTTATACCATTAAAGAGGTTTGGAGTCCTGTTTTTATAGAGAAGCGAGAAATTACCGCTGGTTTTGATGGCTCATTTTTATTGGAAAATCGTTATGCTTTTACAAACCTTAACCAATGCACTTTCGAGTGGAGATTGAAGAAACTTAAAGCAGGCGCTGATGCAGAATTTAAAGCAGGTAAAGCCGATGCACCAAATATTAAACCTTTCGAAAAAGGAAAATTACAAGTTGATCTTCCCGCAGATTGGAAAAGTTTTGATGCATTATATTTAACTGTAAAGGATGTTTATGGGAAAGAATTATTTACCTGGAGCTTTCCAATTACATTGCCGGCTGCTGATGCAGATAAAATTGTTGTGAAAACAGCCTCATCAAAAGTGATTTTAAAAGAAGATGCAAAGGTTTATCAGGTTTTGGCAAATGGCATCGATTTAACATTCGATAAAATTACTGGATTATTACAACAAGCTAAAAATGCGAAGGGTGTGGTTCCTTTTTCTAATGGTCCTGTTTTACAAGAAGGCGTAAATAATTTCAAAAATTTTACGGCCAAAATGGATGGCGAAAATCTGGTTATTTCATCCAAATTTGATAAAAAGGAAAGCTGGAATACTTTGCAGTGGACGATTTATCCATCGGGATGGTTAAAAATGGAGGTAAAATATTTCCCTTCTGAATACTTTACCACATTCGTGGGGTTGAATTTTTCATATCCCGAAACGGAAATTAAAAGTGTTGAATACAAAGGAAACGGGCCTTACCGTGTTTGGAAAAATCGTATGAAAGGTACTGAATTCGGAATTTGGAAAAAGGATTATAACGATTCTGCAACTGGTGAACCAGCTTGGCAATATCCAGAATTTAAAGGTTACCACTCAAATATGTATTGGTGCGAATTTATAGGCAAATCGCAGACTTTTAAAGTAGTAACGGATAGAGAAGATGTTTTTTTAAGGCTATTTACGCCAAAGAAATCGAAAGATACAGAGTATGATAATATGAGTCCGACATTTCCAACTGGCGATATATCGTTTATGAATGGAATTTCGGCAATAGGAACTAAAACACAAAAGCCAGAAACAACTGGTCCGATGGGAATGAAAAATATTTATTATGATTTTGATAAAGAACCGGCTAGGGCGTTGGATATGACTTTGTATTTTGATTTTTCGGTAAGATAGAGAATAGGGAATTGAAAATAGAGAATTGTGAATAGAAAATAGGAAATGGTTAATAGGCTTTAATTTGAATGTCAATTTCCTATTTCTTACTTTCTATTCCCTCAATTAAAAGTAAATGAACATTAAAATCTACATAGCTGTAATCAGCATCTGGCTACTACCACTTAACAAAGTGGTGGCGCAAGTCTCGTTGCAAAATACCACCTGCGAGATGCTAACAAATCCTTTAGGGATTGATGTTCAAAAGCCACGTTTTGCCTGGCATATCATTTCAAAAGAACGAAATGTGATGCAAACTGCTTATCAGGTTTTGGTGTCTTCATCGATAGAGAAATTAAATGCCAATGAAGGCGATTTGTGGGATTCTGAAAAGGTAAATTCTGCCGAATCGATTCATGTAAATTATACTGGAAAAGAACTTAAAAGCAGATTAAAGGCTTATTGGAAAGTTAAAGTTTGGACCACCGCTGGGCCAAGCGAATGGTCGGCTAATAACTACTTTTCGATGGGTTTGTTGTACTATAAAGATTGGCCGAAAGGTTGGATTGGTTTCGAAAGGGCTTTCCCATGGGATAATATTAAAACGGATTCACGCTTATCTGCAAGATATTTTAGAAAGGAATTTCAAAGTACGAAAACTGTAAAATCTGCCACGGCATCCATCATAGGGTTGGGTTTGTACGAACTTTATATCAATGGGAAAAAAGTTGGGGAGGATGTTTTATCTCCATCGCCAACAGATTACACTAAAAATGTAAAATACAATACTTATGATGTAACATCTTATATCAAAAGCGGTAAAAATGCAGTTGGAACGATATTAGGCAATGGTCGGTTTTTCGCCATGCGCCAAAATGAAAAACCTTATAAAATTAAAACCTTTGGTTTTCCGAAGATGCTGATGAACATCAATATTGTTTATACCGATGGAACAACTGCCAACGTTGATACGGATGACAGTTGGAAGGGCACAGCAGACGGTCCAATCAGAACCAACAATGAATATGATGGCGAAGAATATGATGCAACGAAAGAGGTATCAGGTTGGAATAATATTGGTTTTGATGATAGCAAATGGGCAAAGGCAGAATTTGTTCAGGAGCCTACAGGAGTGATTGAAGCGCAAATGAATGAAAATATGCGTGTGATGAATACGCTGAAACCTGTTTCAATTAAAAAACTTTCTGGCGATAAATACATTCTTGATATGGGTCAGAACATGGTTGGTTGGTTGCAAATCAAAGTAAAAGGCTCAAAAGGAAAGCAAATTAAACTGCGTTTTGCAGAATCGTTACAAGATAATGGCGAACTTTTTACAGCCAATCTTCGCAACGCAAAATGTACGGATTTATACACTCTAAAAGGTGGCGAACAAGAAACCTGGGAACCGACTTTTGCCTATCGTGGTTTCAGATATGTAGAACTTTCGGGTTACACTTATCAACCTTCTGTAAATGATTTTGTAGGAAAAATGATTTACGATAACATTAAAACTGTTGGAACTTTCGAAACTTCTGATGCCTTAACTAACCAGATTTTCAAAAACGCCTGGTGGGGCATTGCAGGGAACTACAAAGGAATTCCAATCGATTGTCCGCAAAGAAATGAGCGTATGCCTTGGTTGGGAGATCGAGGTGCGGTGGCTTATGGCGAAAGTTTTGTTTTTGATAACGGACGGTTTTATACCAAATGGTTACAGGATATCAGAAATTCGCAAAAGGAAGATGGCGCTATTCCAGATGTTGCACCAGCTTTCTGGCGTTACTACAGCGATAATATGACGTGGCCTGGTGCAATGCTTTTGGTTACCGAAATGGTTTACAAGCAAACGGGAGATATTTCTGCGGTGCGTGATAATTATCCAGCGATGAAAAAATGGCTTGCTTACATGCAGAGCCGCTACATGCAAGATTATATTTTAACTAAGGATAGTTACGGCGATTGGTGCATGCCTCCAATTACCATTGAATTCGGTCGTGGGAAAAGTGCCGATAAAAAATATCCATCCGCATTAATTTCAACAGCATATTATTATCATTTTACACAGTTGATGATTCAGTTTGGACAAGCGATTGGAAATGAAGAGGATGTAAAGAATTACCAGGCTTTGGGAAACAAAATTAAGGAGGCTTTCAATCAGAAATATTATAACGATAAAGGTTATTATGCTTCCAATGCTTTAACGGATAACATTATTCCGCTTTATTTTGGCATGGTTCCGAAAGATAAAGTTGAGGAAGTTTTTAAAAATATTACATACACAGTTGAGGTTACCAATAAAGGACATTTGAGCAATGGTTTGGTTGGTATTCAGTGGCTAATGCGCTGTTTGAATGACTATGGTAGACCAGATTTGGCTTACACGGTTGCGACTCAAAAAACTTATCCAAGTTGGGGATATATGGTTGATAATGGTGCAACAACGATTTGGGAATTATGGAATGGCAATACTGCCGACCCGAAAATGAATTCGCAAAACCATGTAATGATGCTTGGCGATTTGTTAATCTGGTATTACGAAAACCTTGCGGGAATTAAATCAGAAAGCGCAGCTTTTAAAAAAATTATCATGAAGCCTGAAATGATAAACAGTTTGAGTTCGGTGAATGCAAGCTTTAATTCAGTTTATGGAACAATAAAAAGCAGTTATAGTAAAACAGCAAAAGCATTTAACTGGAATGTTACCATTCCACCAAATACTACAGCTTTGCTTTACATTCCTGCGGCTAATAAAAATGAAGTTACAGAGAAATTGAAATCAGTTAAGGATCTAAAATTTATAAAAATGGAAGATAACAGCGCAATTTATGAGGTTGGCTCGGGAGATTATTCTTTTGTTGTGGAAGGGAAGTAATTTGCTTTGTAATTCTGAACATAGTGAAGAATCTCCAAGCGATGGAAGAGTGCTCTAAGTGCTAATCGGTTGCAGATTCTTCGTTGCACTCAGAATGACAGCATGTGGAGCGAAGCCGAGAAATCTTTGAAATCAGGTCTAAAGATCTCTCCACCAAGATTGAAATGATGGGGAAGAAATAAGGATTTTGTTTCGCCTTATCGTCATTGCGAGGTACGCAGCAATCTTACAACGACAGCATTAGGATTGCTTCGTACCTCGCAATGACGACCGTTTATATAAAACGTTTAAAAATATTTGATAAACCTAAATGGAAATACAATTATGAGAAAGTTTTTAAAGCCACTAATGTTACTGACTTTGCTGCTAACCACAGTGAATGTCTTTAGTCAAACAAAAGATGTGGTAGTGCCCGAGGAAATACTAACTAAAGCAAAAGAATGGGTTGGTGCGTTAAATTTAACAGATGCTAAGAAAAAGACTGCAGCAGAAAATGCTATTGCAGTTCATTTAACAACAATAAGAGATTGGCATAACGAACATCCATCATCAACCGTTCCTGACGGGATAAACCCTGTTACTGGAAATAAATTAAGTGATTTGGATAAGCAAATTATTGCCGATTCTGCCATGCCTTCAAGTGTTCATCAGGCTTTAATGGATGGTTTGAACCAGAATCTATCTCCAGAACAAGTTGAAACTATCCTAGATAAATACACCATTGGGAAAGTAGAATTTACAATGAAAGGTTACAAAGCCATTGTTCCAGATTTAACGGCTGATGAAGAGGCTAAGATTTTAGGTTTCTTGAAGCAAGCTAGAGAACAGGCTGTTGATTATAAAAATATGAAACAAATTTCTGCAATTTTTGAAATCTATAAAACGAAATCAGAGCAAATGCTGAACAATAACGGACGCAGCTGGAGAGCGCTTTACAGTGCTTACACCAAAAAGATAAAAGAGGAGAAAGCAAATAAGGCAAAGCAGTAAACATTTTGCTTAACCTTATCGTCATTGCGAGGCACGAAGCAATCCTAAAGCGGTCGCTACAACTATAGTAGTAAGATTGCTTCGTTCCTCGCAATGACGACCGTTGATAGATAGTTGATTTAAATAAAATTATGTTAAAAAGAAAAATATACATCACATTAGGACTTGCTTTTGCACTTGCAGCAAGCGCTAAGGCTCAGCTAGAAAAATGGCAAACTGGAGTTGTAAAACAAGAATATCTATATGATAAAGCCCCATTTCCGTCGTGCCATTCTGCAACCATTGCCGAAACTTCGACAGGTTTAGTAGCTTCTTTCTTTGGCGGAACAAAAGAAAGAAACCCTGATGTGGAAATTTACATCAGTCGTTTTGTTGATGGGAAGTGGTTAGCACCAGTTTCTGTAGCAAATGGTGTTCAACCAGATGGCAAAAGATTACCAACCTGGAATCCTGTATTGTATCAGGTTCCTGGCGGAGATTTAGTATTGTTTTATAAAATCGGACCCAAACCATCAGAATGGTGGGGCTTAATGAAAACATCAAAAGATGGCGGAATAACTTGGTCGAAAGCTATAAAATTACCAGATGGAAATATTGGTCCTGTTAAAAATAAACCTGTTTTATTAAGCAATGGAAATCTTTTTGCGCCATCAAGTAAAGAGGGCGATGGCTGGAAAATTCATTTTGAGGTGACAAAAGACAACGGTAAAACCTGGAGAACAGTTGGTCCGTTGGTTGAAAACGGAATCAAAGCTATTCAACCAAGTATTCTGCAGCATGGTAATGGGAAGTTACAGATTTTAGCCAGAACTGCTAATCGGGCAATTGCAGAATCATGGTCGGAGGATAACGGAGAAACCTGGACGCCAATGACCAAAACCTCCTTACCTAATAATAACTCTGGGACTGATGCCGTAACTATGAAAGATGGTCGACATGTATTGGTTTATAACCATGTTTTGCCTCCAGGCGATTTAGCCAAAGGCGCAAGAACTCCTCTGAATGTTTCGATTTCTAAAGATGGAAAAGAATGGTACGCAGCCTTAATTTTAGAAGATTCGCCGATTAGCCAATATTCTTACCCTGCTGTAATTCAAACTGCTGATGGTATGTTACACTTTATTTATACCTGGAGAAGGGAAAAAATCAAGCATGTGATTGTCGATCCATCAAAGTTGAAATTGAAGAAAATTAAAAATGGTGTTTGGCCAAAATTGAATGGTTACACTGCACCAGTAATTACAGAAACTAAAAGCGAAGAACCATGAGATTAGAAAAGTCTTCATTTTTTCAAACCGTCATTTCGACCGCAGTGAAAAAATGTTTTTGCAATGGTTTTTGCATTCGTCTTGCTGAATTTATCTCAGCATCTTTAAAGCAATATGTCTATTCATTTAAGAACCTAAAACAAGTTCAAAATGGCGTACGTTCGTTATCTGCATCATGCTATTCCCCTTTGTCGGGGGCAGGGGGAGGTATTTTTATGAAATCTACTTTAATAATTTTTTCATTCTTCCTTTTTACAAACCTTTCCGCCCAAACCCAAAACACAGATAAATTTTATAAAAAACCACTTGTTGATGTTCTAAAAGAAATTCAAACGCGTTTTAAAGTTCAGATTAAATATTCTGAGCCACAGGTAAAAGATAAGTGGGTAAACTATGCCGATTGGCGTTTTCGTGCTGATGTAGATGAAACACTCGCCAATGTGCTTACACCTTTGGATATGAAAGTAAACAAAGAAAAGCCAGGCGTTTATAAACTGAAAGAATACGAATATTATCGTTGGGAAGTTCAGGATGGATGGGCCTATTTGGATCAGTTGGGTACAAAATATACTGACCGAGCCAGCTGGGAAAAACGCAAAGCGGAAATCAAGCCAGAGCTTTACAAAGCTTTGATGTTATCGCCATTACCAGCAAAAATAAATTCGAAACCAATTGTTACGGCAAAACGGATTTTCGATGGATATTCAGTAGAAAATATCGCCTTGGAAATACTTCCAGGTGTTTGGATAAATGGTTCGTTGTACAAGCCATTAAATGCAAAGGGTAAAATTCCAGTGGTTTTAAGTCCCGATGGGCATTGGGAAAAGCAGCGTTACCGAGCCGATTGTCAGCTTCGCTGTGCTACAATTGCCAGAATGGGGGCAATGGCATTTAGTTATGATTTATTTGCGTGGGGCGAATCGATGCTTCAGTTTAAATACGAAGACCATCGCCGAAGTTTAGCTCAAACCGTTCAAACTTTAGGTGGGATAAGAATTTTGGATTATTTCACATCCTTAAAAGAAACAGATACAAGTAGAATAGGTATAAGCGGCGGTTCTGGAGCTGGAAGTCATTCAATTTTAATGACGGCCATGGATGACAGGATTAAGTTGAGTGCACCCGTTGTAGCGATGTCGTCATATTTTTATGGCGGTTGCCCTTGCGAAAGCGGTATGCCAATCCATCAATGTGGAGGTGGAACAGATAACGTAGAACTGGCTGCAATGGCAGCTCCTCGTCCACAGTTATTGGTATCAGATGGTGGCGACTGGACAGCTCATACTCCACAACATGATTTTCCCTACTTACAAAAAATGTACGGTTATTATGATGTGAAAGATAAGGTCGAGAATGTGCATCTTCCTAATGAAAAACACGATTTCGGCATTAACAAGCGCATTGCACTTTACGATTTTTTAATCAAAAACTTCAAGCTTAATGGCACTGCTGTAAAAGATAAAACAGGGAAATACGACGAAAGTAAAGTAACCATCGAGAAGGAAAATGCAATGTATGTTTTCGGAGATAAGGGCGAAAAATTGCCTAAAAATGCTGTGATGGGATTTGAGAACTTAGAAAAGTTATTTCCAATAAATGGGATGAAGTAAAATGATGAACAAACATCAGAATAGAAGGGCTTTTATTGGTCATGTTGCTTTATTAACTGGCGCATTAATGATTCCTGATCAATTCCTATTTGCAGCAGATAAAAAGAACACATACAAAATTGCGGTAATTGATTTGATGATTCTAAAACGTCAGAAAATTAGTGCGTTGCCGCTGGCGAAAGAAATTGGTGCCGACGGATTGGAAATTGATATGGGAGGTTTGGGAAACAGAGAAACTTTTGATAATAAACTGGCCGACCCAAAAGTTAGACAAGAATATTTAGATAAAGCAAAAGAATTGAATTTGGAGATTTGCTCATTGGCAATGACTGGCTTTTATGCGCAATCATTCGCTACTCGACCAACTTATCAAAAAATGATTCAGGATTGTTTGGATACAGCGAAGGCAATGAACGTTAAAGTGGTGTTTCTTCCGCTAGGTGTTCAGGGCGATTTGATTAAAAACCCAGAGTTACGCGGATCTATTATTGACAGGTTGAAAATAGCTGGAAAGATGGCTTCAAAAACGGGTATTATCATTGGAATTGAAACATCTTTAGATGCGGCAGGCGAACTTAAGTTATTGAAAGAAATTGGTTCCAAATATGTAAAAAGCTATTTCAATTTCTCCAATGCCATTAAAAATGGAAGAGATTTACATCAGGAGCTTAGGATTTTGGGCAAGAAGAATATTATTCAAATTCATGCAACTAATGAAGACGGTGTTTGGTTACAAAATGACAAGAAAATTGACTTAAACAAAGTGAAGGAAACCTTAGACGATATGGGTTGGAAAGGTTGGCTAGTGGTGGAAAGAAGTAGAGATGAAAGTCAGCCAACAAATGTAAAATATAATTTCAGTGCCAATACAAGCTATCTGAAATCGATTTTTCAAATGAAATAATTTATGAATAGGCTAAAAATCTGTTTCAACATAATTTATGGCTTTTGTAACTTAATGGTACGTGAAGACACGTACCATGGCTTTGTAAATAGGTTTTTCAAATGAAATAATTTATGAATAGGTTAAAAATCTGTTTCAACATAATGTGTGGCTTTTGCAACTTAATGTTACGTGAGGACAACTACCATGGCTTTGGGTATGCTTACCAAGACTTTGTGCGCTTACCTCGGTTCGTGTCTTCACGAACCAATAGGTACAAACCATTTTTCATTGCAATTCTTTTATTTTTATTATCCTTCAAAGCAAGTGCTGTAGATATTTACGTATCCTTAAAAGGCATAGATACAAATTTAGGTACAAAAGAAAAACCTTTAGCAACACTTCATGCTGCGATTAGAAAAGCCCGCGAATTAAGGCGTTTGAATGATTCTTCCATAAAAGATGGAGTCAAGATTATTATGGGTAAAGGCATTTACCAACTTCATGAACCCCTAGTTCTTCGCCCTGAAGATTCAGGTACAAAAGATAGTCCTACAGAGATAATTGCGAATGAAAAAGTTGTTTTAAGTGGTGGTGTGAAAATCAAAGGCTGGAAAAAATTAAGCGGAAATGTTGTTGGTTTGCCTAAAGAATCCATAGGAAAAGTTTGGGTAACGGATGTTCCAAACTTTGATGGAAGTGATTTGCAATTCAGACAGCTTTGGGTAAATGGAAATAAAGCCATTCGTGCAAAAAATTACAATGGCGATGCAATGGGAAGGATTTTATCCTGGAATACAGAAACTGAAACCTGTAAAATTCCAATGCAAAAAGGTATTAATTTAGCCAATGTTAAGGGCATGGAAATGCTTATTCATCAGTGGTGGGCAATTGCTAATTTGAGGGTTAAATCTGTAAAAGTAGTTGGAAATGAAGCAGAACTTTCTTTCATGCAACCAGAAAGCCGCATTCAATCCGAACATCCCTGGCCTGCACCATGGATTTCTGATCAAACGGGAAATTCTGCGTTTTACCTTTCCAATGCCATTCAATTTTTAAATGAACCTGGAGAATGGTTCGAAGATTTGAAAAATCACAAACTCTATTATTGGCCAAAATCATCAGAAAATATGCTGAATGCAGAAGTTATAGCGCCGGCAATTGAAAATCTTTTGAAAATTGAGGGAACGGTTGACAATCCTGTTTCTTTTGTAAACTTTAAAGGAATTTCTTTTGAGCACTCTACTTGGTTAAGGCCATCAAAACATGGTCATGTGCCGCATCAGGCAGGTATGTATATGCTCGATGCTTATAAACTTAAAACCCCAGGAACGCCTGACAAGGCTGCTTTGGAAAATCAGGCCTGGGTTGGCCGACCAACATCAGCAGTTGAAGTTACTTACGCAAATCATACTTCGTTTGAAAATTGTCGATTTGAACACTTGGCTTCGACAGGGTTAGACTACAAAAAAGGAACATCTGATAATTTGATTCAGGGTAATTTATTTAAAGATGTTGGAGGATCGGCAATTTTGATTGGAACATTTTCCGATGAAGCAACTGAAGTGCATTTACCTTACAATCCATCAGATAAGCGAGAGATTTCTACAAACGATAGGATAGAAAATAATTTAATTACCGATATAACCAATGAAGATTGGGGCGCAGTTGGCATTGGCGCAGGTTATGTAAGAGGCATTAAAATTTTGCATAACGAAATTAGTGATGTTTCTTATTCGGGCATTAGCATGGGTTGGGGCTGGACCAAAACCCAAAATGCGATGAAAAATAATACCATAAGCGCTAACAAAATCCATCACTACGGAAAACACATGTACGATGTTGCAGGGATTTATACTTTATCGGCGCAGCCAGAATCTTTTATCACAGAAAACGCAATTGATAGTATTTACAAAGCGCCTTATGCGCATCTTCCTGAGCACTGGTTTTATCTATATACGGATGAAGGTTCATCGTATTTCACCATAAAAAATAATTGGACACCAACCGAAAAGTATCTTCAAAATGCCAACGGACCAGATAATTTATGGGAAAACAATGGACCAAAAGTTTCTGAAAGGATTAAGCAACAGGCAGGTTTGGAAAAACCTTTTCAAATTTTGTTAAAAGAGAAATCTGTTTATTCAAATCGTGGAATCAATCAAGCGGAAGATAAATCGGTAGTTTTTGAATTGATTTTCAAAAATGATAATATACCAGGAAATAAAGATTTGGAAAACTTTGCAAAAGAGAACAATCTGAAAGCAAGTTCTATTTACAAATGGAATAATCGATTGGTTATTTATACTTCTAGCTTAAAAGTAGAGAGTTTACAGCAAACTTTGAAACGCTTGAATACGCAAGAAATAAAGCTTTATGATAACCTGTTTTATGATTTCAACAGAGAAAAAAACTGTGGAAACAAACCTGTAGCGGAATGGGATAACATTATTTTATCTGCTAATTTGGTCGAGGATGAGAAGATGCAAAAAGAGTATCTGGATTATCACAAAACCCAGTTTGAAAAGTGGCCTGAAATATCTAAGGGCTTCTGTAATGCTGAATTTCAGCGATTAGCAATTTTCAAAAAGAATAGGCAATTGATGTTGATTATCAGTATTCCGAAAGGAAAGAAATTAGACGATTTAAATCCAAAAACCACCTTAAATAATCCGAAAGTGGATGAATGGAATTCAATAATGAAAAAATACCAGGAAGGTATTGAAGGTACAAAACCTGATGAGGTTTGGGTGTATTTTAAACCAATAGAATAAAATAAAACACTCGTGATTACGAGGCACGAAGCAATCCTACAATTATCGTATTCTTTGCGAATTAAGATTGCTTCATACCTCGCAATGACGACTTAAGAAATAAAAAATTAATATCATGTTAAGATTAGGGATTTTAGGTTTAGGAGAGGGCAGAAGTACAATTTCTGCATCATTGGCGAGCAAAAAATTTAAGCTCATTCAAATTTGCGATGCCAATAAAAAGCTTTGTGAAGAACGTGCTTTGGAATTCGATTTCCAAAATTGGACAACCAGTTATGAAGACATGTTAACCAGTGATAAAATCGACATGATTGCGATTTATACACCAGATCACTTGCATTTCGAGCATATCAAATTGGCTTTGCAACATGGAAAACATGTGGTTTGTACTAAACCTTTTATTGATGATTTGGCTCAGGCAAATGAGTTATTGGAACTGGCAAAGAAATCAAGGAAGAAAATTTTCGTAGGTCAAAGTTCACGCTTTTTTGAGCCAGCGATGCGACAAAAAAAGGATTTTGATAAAGGTTTAATTGGCGAATTGATTACAATAGAAAGTCACTATCATGCAGACCATCGCTGGTTTTTAGAAAAAGGTTGGTCGCTAAAACAATCCTTCAAATGGCTTTACGGCGGTTTAAGCCATCCTGTAGATTTTATCCGCTGGTATATGCCCGATATTGAAGAAGTAATGGGTTACGGCATGCTAAGTAGTAACGGTTTAAAAGCTGGGATAAAAAATGTTGATACCATGCACTTTATTTTCAAAGCGAAAGACGGCAGAATTGCGAGAGTAAGTGGAGCATACACAGGACCAACGCAGCCTGCAAGTCGCGATAGTGGAATGAGTTGCATTCTACGTGGAACAGAAGGCGCTAGTCAGGCCGATTACCACGAATTACGTTATTCGGTTACCACCAAAACGGGCGAAGAAAAAATTATTACCTGGGGCGATTCAACCTTGAAACATTATTTCCGTTTCGAAGGCCAAAGCCATCATGCTGGCGAATACCAAAACTACCTTGATTACTTTGCCGATAGCATTAACAATAAATTTACAGCTTATCCAGATTTGAAAGAAGGAATTGGAACGGTTGCATTGTTGCAAGCTATGGATAAATCAATGGAGATAGGTTTGCCAGTAAAAATTGATGAGATTTTGAAAGCCAATAACATTACAAGGGAATCGATCGGGCTATAATTTTTTGCCACGGAAACCCGGAGGAACACGGAATTGATGTAATAATAAAACAGTAGTTATTGCAAAGCAATGAAGGGGCGCATAAAAAATAGCTCCGTGAATACTGTGTTTCCGTGGCGAAACTTAAACCAAACTAACCAAATTAATAAATGAATAATATTGTAGAACGTTTAACTAATTTAGATTACTTTATAGTCGTCGCTTACCTTGTTATATTGATTATAATTGGGTATCGAGCCAGTTTCTCTAAGAAGAAAGGAGAAGATGAAACCTTATTCTTAGCGAATAAATCCCTGAACTGGTCGAGCATTGGCTTTAATATGTGGGGTACCAATGTTGGTCCATCTATGCTCCTTGCATTTGCTAGTATTGGTTACAGTACAGGCATTGTTGCTGTAAATTTCGATTGGTATGCTTTTATATTTTTGTTTTTGTTGGCGATAGTTTTCGCACCGAAGTATCTAGCTGCAAAAGTAAGTACCATGCCAGAGTTTATGGGGAATCGTTATGGCGATTCGACCCAGAATATATTAGCCTGGTATGCATTGGTAAAGATTTTAATATCCTGGCTATCTCTTGGCTTATTTGCTGGAGGCTTTTTGGTCCGGCAGATTTTAGGAATCCCAATGTGGCAATCGGTTACAGTTTTAGTCGCTTTCGCTGGTCTATTTACTTTTTTCGGTGGCTTAAAAGCCATTGCCAAAGTGAATGTTTTTCAGATGATTTTACTGATTGCGGTTTCGCTTTCGCTGATGCTCTTGGGGTTAAATAAGGTTGGAGGAATTTCGGCTCTGTATGCAAAAACGCCACATCATTTTTGGAATTTAATTCAGCCAGCAAGCGACCCGAAATATCCGTGGTACGCAATTCTACTAGGTTATCCAGTTGCTGCAGTTGCTTTTTTCTGTACAGACCAATCTATGGTTCAGTCGGTTTTGGGCGCTAAAAATTTAAAGCAAGGTCAGCTAGGCGTGAGCTTTATTGGTTGGCTAAAAATTCTCTCCTTACCACTTTTTATCGGGACGGGAATACTTTGTTACGTGCTCTTTCCAAACCTGAAAGACCCAAATGAGGCTTATATGACAATGGTTACCAATTTATTTCCCCCTGGAATGAACGGCTTGGTTATCGTGGTGCTCATTGCTGTCTTGGTAGGTACAATTGGTTCATCTTTAAACTCATTGAGTACCGTTTTTACGATGGATATTTATGTAAAGAAAATTAATCCGCAAGCCAGTAATAAACAGATTATTAATATTGGAAGATGGGCAGTTGTAGCAGGTTGCATCTTTGCAGTAATTGTCGTTTTGGCTATCGATAATATCAAAGGTTTGAATTTGTTTGATGTTTTTCAATCGGTTTTAGGCTTTATTGCTCCGCCACTTTCTGTTGTGTTTTTACTTACTGTTTTCTGGAAAAGAACAACAAGGAAGGCTGTAAACTTTACACTTTCAATCGGTTCAATCTTAAGTTTGGGTGTTGGCGTAACTTATTTATGGATTCTACCTCCAGATAAGTATCCATTTTGGCCACATTATTTGATGCTTTCTTTTTTCATTTTTGCAGGATTATTGGTCATCGCTATGCTGATTTCTTTATTAGATAGAACCCCAAGTATTTACACTATAAATGATGAACATCAATCTAACATTGAAAAACCCGATAAAGCAGTCTGGATTTCGTGGATCGCACTTGCTGTGGTTATGGTTGCGCTTTACATTTTCTTTAACGGACATTAAATAAACTAAGTAACAAGATAAGTCGTCATTTCGATTGAAGCGCAGCGGAATAGAGAAATCCTTGAATCTAGCTCACTTCAAGTTCAAAGATTTAGATTAAATAACATTATGAAAAACTTAAAAAAAATACTTTTACTCTCAATTTTTACTTGTTTAACATATCCGATTTTTGCTCAAAAAGCATCATGGATTTGGTACCCCGGCGATTTTGATATTTACATGAGCAACGTGATGCAAAATCGCAGAACGGAACGTGGCTCGTTTTTTCCAGTGTTTTGGAAAATGGATAGTCATTATGTTTTGGTCGATTTCCATAAGGAATTTACACTTAGCCAACCCGAAGAAGTTAAGCTTTTTGTAGAGGGAACTTACAATGTAAAAATTGATGGTCAGGCGATTTCGGGATTTCCAAAAACCATTCAAATTCCTGCAGGAAAACATAAATTGAGCTTAAAAGTATATAGTCAGGGAGCTGTACCCGCCATTTTTGTACAGGGTAAAACCGTAGTTTCTGATGAAACCTGGTTAACTACCTTTGAAGATAAGGAGTGGATAGATCAAAGTGGCAAGGTTTCGGATAAATCGGGTACAACTTTCGTAACTGCTGGTTCTTGGAATTTAACCGACCCTAATGTTTTGCCATCAAAATTTAAATTACCAGTGGTAGCACATTTTGCTACTAAAAAAGAAATTGCAGGCAAGGGTTATGTTGCCGATTTTGGTAAAGAAACTTTTGGTTTCATTAAAGTACATGGCTTAAAAGGTAAGGGAAAACTAAGCCTGTACTATGGAGAATCAAAAGAAGAGGCTTTATCAATTGACAAATGTGAAACACTAGATTTCTTGGATATAGATTTAGCGCAGAAAAAGGATTCCATCATGCCACTCTCTAAAGCTTTCAGGTATGTGAATTTTCAACCAGAAAACGGCGTTACAGCAGATTCTATTTCAATGCTTTATGAGTATGCGCCTGTTACCGAACGTGGAAGTTTCAAATCATCTGATACAGAGTTAAATAAAATTTATGATGTAGCTAAATATACTTTCCAATTAAACACGCGTGAGTTTTTTATCGATGGCATAAAACGCGACCGTTGGGTTTGGAGCGGAGATGCTTATCAAAGTTATTTAATGAATTATTATTCATTTTTCGATGCACCAACAGTTAAAAGAACATTGCTTGCCCAACGCGGTAAAGACCCCGTAACAGCGCATATTAATACCATTATGGATTATTCTTTCTATTGGTTTTTAGGGATTTACGATTACTATAAATATACTGGCGATAAAAAATTTGTACAGGATGTTTATCCCCGCATGCAATCACTTATGACTTACATTGATGGTAGAAAAAATAAAAATGGTTTATTAGAATGGATGCCAGGCGATTGGATTTTTATTGATTGGGCCGATAAATTAAGTAAAGATGGAGAGGTAAGTTTTGAGCAATTATTATACGCCAGAAGTTTAGAAACAATGGCTTTGTGCGCTAAATTAGCAAATGATTCAGAAAATGCAGCTAAATACGATGTTGAAGCAAAGGCATTAAAAGCAAAGATTTTCGAATTATACTGGAATCAAAATAAGCAGGCGTTAGTACATAGCCGTGTTCAAGATAAGCCTACAGATAATGTAACGCGTTATGCCAATATGTTTGGTATTTTCTTCGATTACTTTACGCCAGAGCAAAAGATTGCTGTAAAAGAAAATGTGCTTTTAAATGATAAAATCGCAAAAATTACTACACCATACATGCGCTTTTATGAACTCGAAGCCTTATGTGCAATGGGCGAGCAATCCTATGTTTTAAAAGAAATGAAAAGCTATTGGGGTGGGATGTTAAAACTCGGTGCCACTTCCTTTTGGGAAGAATATAATCCTGATAAAAAAGGCGTAGAGCATTTAGAAATGTATGGTCGCCCATATGGAAAAAGCCTTTGCCATGCCTGGGGCGCAAGTCCGATTTACTTATTAGGGAAATATTATTTAGGGGTGAGTCCTGCTACCGCAGGCTATGAAACTTACAATATTGAACCAAGTTTAGGTGGTTTAGAATGGATGGAAGGTAAAGTGCCCACTGCAAACGGGGATATTTCTGTTTCCATGAACAAAAAGGAAATTAAAGTTAGCTCGGCCGTGGGGACGGGTAAATTGAAAATCAAAAGTAAATCGAAACCAGTTGTTAAAGGTGCAACGGTTAAAGAAGTTTCGAAAGGAGTTTATGAAATTTCGATTGAAAAAGGTAAGGATTATTTGGTGAAGTACAGCGGTTAGAAGCTTATTACCGTCATTGCGAGGTACGAAGCAATCTTAAAACGCTAGATAGAAAACCTTAGTAGTAAGATTGCTTTGTACCTCGCAATGACGATAGTTTTATAAAGGAAATGGATTTTGAAAAATCAAACCTAACTAAAACAAACCCGATTGTAGTAGAAATACTTTTAAAATAGCAGCAACCTTGAATATGCTGTCATGCTGAGGCACGAAGCATCTGTTTCATCGATCGCAGATGCTTCGTGCTTCAGCATGACAGAAGTTTTATTAAAAGATTGAAACGAAAAGCGGGACTGCTGTAACCGATTAGCATAGCTATTGCTTTTCAAATAAATTTAAAACTTGAGGAATTAAGGTTAAACCCCAATTCTTTGTTCAATTTTTTTAACGCATTTGTAGGCTTCTTCTAAAATTACGTCGTTTTCAATTGCCTTATCTGCATTTAAGGCATTTAACATAGAAATGGTTAAACAAGCTATGATTCCGTTTTTATCGGCAACACCGATTGGAACAGAAATATCTGTTACGCCTGATACCGAGTCGCTATTTTTAAAGTATGAGCCTGTTTGTTGTATTTCTGACAAAGAAGTTAAAAAATCTTCTTGTTGTTGTTTAGCATATTTTTTGAAGATACTGTTGTTTTTTAAAACCGTACTTCGCTCACTTTCGGGCATATAAGCCAATAAAACCTTACCAGATGCGGTTAAAGGCAAAGGGAATAAATTTCCTTCTTCTATAGAAAGCGCAATTGGCCCAGGGCTTTTAGCATGGATAATTACCATTACCTGATTCATGTAGAAAATACTTAAATGACAAGACTGGCGAATGGTATTTGCAAGCTCTTCTAAAGGAAATTGTGCTGCTTTTCTTAATTCATCGATCGGTGAGTGACGGTGGGAAAGATAGAAAAGCTTAAGTGATAAACGGTATTTACCCGAAACTTCATCACGGAGAATATAACCACGGCTTTCTAAACTCATCAACATCCTATAAATTTCATTAGGTGTTTTTTCAATTCCTGTAGCAATTTCGGTTTGCGATAATGGAACTGACTGAGCAGACAAATATTCAAGTATATCTAACCCCTTATCTAATGCTGGGGCCTGGTATTTAGTATCGTTATTCATTGGAGGTAATTTAAACAAACTTAATGATTTGGATGAAAAAAAATAATTTATATATGAATAGAAAGTTCATTATAAAAGTTACATTCATATATGAAATATATATTTATATTTGAGTTAATCAGATATTCGGAAAAGAGTATGAGCCTTAAGTCTTGCACAAATTGTGAGGTAAGTCCTATATCTGATAAGATGTTAACAAAATATTAACCCTAACTAATCATTACTATTTTCTTAAACACAACTCAGATAATCTTCTAAGGATTATCAAAAAATAACCTAACCAAATTAAAATTCGATTATGAACCCAATTAAACGCAAAAGCTATTGCCGATTTAGGCTACGCTATGTATTAATCGCCAAACTCTTAACTATTATGATGTTTGTCGCGGTTTCTGGATATGCCCAGACATTACCGAGTACATTTATTATTAAAGGGACAGTGACATCGCAAAAGGGCGAAACATTACCTGGTGTGAGCGTTAAGGTGAAAGGGACAAGTATTGGGGCGACGACAGATAACGACGGAAAATATTCAATTTCTGCTGCTTCGGGTAATGTAACTTTAGTTTATTCTTTTGTGGGTTTTACCATTCAAGAAGTAGAAGTAAACAATCGCAATACCATTAATGTAAAACTTGCTGAAGAGCAAAATGACCTGGATGAGGTAATTGTTGTGGGTTACGGTACACAAAAGAAAATAAACTTAACTGGTGCCGTTGCAACGGTAAGTGGTGCAACCTTAACGGAAAGACCCGCCCCTAATGCAGCTAATTTAATACAAGGGCGTATTACAGGTGTTCAAGTTACGCAGCCTTCGGGCGAACCAGGAAGAGATAATCCAAATTTTTTAATTAGAGGAAGATCTACTTATGGTGGTAGTACCGATCCATTAATATTAATTGATGGTGTTGCAGGTTCGTTTAATAATTTATCGCCAGATGACATTGAGAATGTAACGGTGTTAAAAGATGCATCGTCTGCTGCGATCTATGGAGCTAGAGCGGCTAACGGTGTAATATTAGTAACTACCAAAAAAGGTAAAAAAGGCGAAACGGTTTTTAGTTACCGCACAAATTTTGCCCGACATACGCCAACTGCATTGCCAGATTTGATTACTAATTCTGCGCAGTATATGGAAATGTATAATACTGCCGCGGCTCGTTCTGGTATCGCTTTCAGATATCCACAGGCAGATATTGATTTATACAGAAATTCGCCAGATAAGGCACAATATCCAGATTTTGATAATATGGATTATTATATTAATCCTGCAAATGTGATGCAGCATAACCTGTCTATTTCTGGTGGAAGTGATAAAAGCACATTTAATATTTCAGCTGGTTACTTAGATCAAAATGCTGTTTTCGAAGGATATAAATTTAAACGTTATAATGCATTACTAAACTATAACAACAATCTAACCAAAAGTATAAGTGTTGGTACCATCATCAATATGACTTATAAAGACCGTAAAGAACCACCTTTTACTGGTGAGAATATGGCTTTATTGGTTTACGCTGCTGGTCCGCTTTATGGTCCATTCTTACCGGATGGAAGTGGAAGAATTGTTTCGAGAGCATATGCGAATGAAGGTAGAAATCGGAATCCGCAAGAGGCTTATGCAATGGGTGAGCAAACCACAAAGGAATACAATGTTAACGCTCAGGCATACATCGATATTAAACCATTTAAAGGCTTAACATGGAGTTCGAAGGTAGCTATTAACTATGTTGATGAATATTATAAAATGTATCAGCATCCATATTCGGCGTATTTACTTCAGGATAGGGCAGCAGTAACAAATGAATATGTTGCAAACTCTTTTGGTCCTGATATTTTAGGTGTTACCGATCAGTATTCGAAAGTTTTAAATCCAACCGTTTATTCGACTTTGACTTACGAGAAAACTTTAGGTACAGGTCATAACCTGAAGGCTTTAGCTGGTTTTGAACAGTTATCTTATAAAAATCAAAATTTAAGAGGAAGAAGAATTAGTACGGTAGCTCCAGTTTTAGAAGATCTTACAGGTTATTCTGCATCGGGCGAATCTCTATATTTTACACATCCAAGATTACCATCTTTGGCTGCACCATCTGAGTGGGGAATGAGATCGTTATTTGGAAGAATTAATTACGATTATAAAGGTAAATATCTCTTAGAAGCTAATTTACGTTACGACGGAACTTCTAAAGTTTCTCCTGATTACAGATGGGGTGTATTTCCATCGTTCTCTGCTGGCTGGTTAGTTTCAGAAGAAGGTTTCTTGAAAGATAAATTAAGCTGGTTAAGTAGTTTTAAAATTAGAGGTTCATACGGTACACTTGGTAACCAGGATATCGGTACTTATTTATACCAAGATAATATCATCATCAATAACGTAAATTATCCATTTGGTAATGGTGCATTACAACAAGGCGGTGTTATTAACGATTTTAAAGATGTTAGTTTAAGATGGGAATCAACCAGAAGTATTGATGTAGGTTTTGATTTAAACGTTAAAAATGGACTATTCGGTGCTACTTTCGATTGGTTCAGACGTTCTACCTTCGATATTTTAGCAAGACCAACCGTTCCATTGAGTTTAGGTTTAGGTGCATCAACAGTTAACGATGGAAAAATGAGGAGTCAAGGTGTAGAGTTAGCCTTAACCCACCAAAATCGAATTGGTGAATTTACATACAGCTTAAATGCATTAATTTCTACAGCCAAAAATAAAGTAATTGAACTTAGAACGCCAGCTAAAGGTAGTACAATAAACGAAGTTGGTTTACCTTATTCTTCTTTCTATTTATATGAATGGGATGGTATTTTCCAGGTTGAAGATATTGGCAATCCAAGTGTGCCTGTACATGAGTTAAATCGTAATCCAAAAGCTGGAGATTTAAAAATGAAGGATGTTAATGGCGATGGAATTGTAAATGCAAACGATAGAGTAGTAGTAGATGGCGCCTATCCTGATTTTAACTATTCTTTCGGTCTAAATTTAGGTTATAAAAGATTTAGCTTCAGTGCATTTTTTCAAGGACTTGAAGGCATAAAAAATCGTGTAAACAACTGGGGTGTCGATCCTTTTCAACAAGGTACAGCGCCAACCACTAAGTTTTTAAATGCCTGGACACCTGAAAACAGGAGTAATACTGTGCCTGCAATTTATGTTGCTGGTTATAGCGGAGTTGCGCCTTATGCAGCATCTACTTATTATTTACAAGACGCATCTTATTTACGCCTAAAAAATGTAATGCTTGGCTTCGATGTACCAGTTAGTGCTATTTCTAAAATAGGAATTAAAAATTTAAATGTTTATGTATCTGCCGACAATTTATTCACCATCACAAAGTATGAAGGAGGTGATCCTGAAAGAGCAAGTTCTACAGGAAATCTTGCGCAATATCCGCAAACGAAAATTTTTAATGTTGGTTTAAATGTTAAATTCTAAGGTGTATCTCATGAAAAATAAAAATATAATATGGTGTGCTGTATTCGGATTATTAACATTCGGATCTTGCAAAAAAGATTTTTTAGATAAAAATCCATTAAATAGTGTTTCTTCTGAAATTTTTTGGGCATCAGAAACTGATGTTCAAACCGCATTATCTGGTGTATATTCTCGCTTGCAACAAAACTTTCTAGGCTACGAAAGGGTGTATTTAGATGCTTTGAGTGATAATGCTTTCCCATATCAAAATACCAATCAGGCAAACTTACTGGAAATGACAACAGGAAGTATATCGCCTGGATTGGGAGGTGTTTTACCAAATCTTTATTCATCTCCATATAGAGCGATTACTTCTTGTAATTACTTTTTAGATAATGTAGATCGCGCTCCTGTTACCGAAGCAAAGAAAAATGTTTATAAAGCAGAAGTTCGTTTTATAAGGGCTTTAGCGTATTTCGATTTGGTTCAAAATTTTGGTGGAGTTCCAATTAACACTAATTATCCCAAAACGGTTGATGAAGTTAAAATTCCGAAAAGTACTAAAGAGCAGGTTTATGCATTTATACAGCAAGATTTAGACTTTGCAATCGCAAACTTACCTAACGAAAAATATAATGGACACGCAGTTAAAGGCAGTGCACAAGGTATTAAGGCAAGGGTTTTAATTACGCAGCAGAAATGGGCAGAAGCAGTTCCAGTTTTGAAAGAAATTATGACCGATAATAAATTTGCACTTTCTAACAATTATGCGGCTTTATTTAAAACCAGCGGACAAGCTACTGCTGCTGTTAATACCGAAATTATGTTTTCTACCCAATATCTTGCTCCAACAAATCCGCAAAGAACCTCTCCTGGTGCTGGTGGAATGGATATTGAATTGGGGTGGTTTTCTTTAATTCAGCCATATAAAGATTTAGCTGATGATTATGAAATGACCGATGGAAAACCAAGCGCAGAATCGCCACTATTCAGTGCTGCAAATCCTTATGCAAATCGCGATCCTCGTTTAGATTTAACTATGAAATTGCCAAACGAAATTTGGAGGAATTCTACAAATGTAATTTGGAATGGATTTACGCAATCTTTTACAGGGTTTTTAATGGAGAAATACGTTGATTTATCGAGAGCTCCAATTACATCTGCAACAGCTACCCTTACAGATCAGGATTATATTCATCTACGTTACGCAGACATATTATTAATGTATGCTGAAGCTCAAAATGAAGTTAGTGGACCAGATGCAACCGTTTACAAAGCAATTAATGATGTTAGGCAGCGAGTTGGTATTGCAATGCCATTAACCGATCAGTCAAAATACGGTACACAAGTTGCGCTTAGAAACTACATTCGCCACGAAAGACGAATTGAGTTTGCACTTGAAGGTCAGCGCTACAATGATCTAAAACGCTGGAATATTGCACATATAAAGCTACCAACTTTACGTACACCAGCAGGAACGACACTGATTTTTGAAACTAAAAATTATGTTTTGCCGTTTCCAGCATCAGAGTTAGATAACAATCCAAAGTTGGTTCAAAATCCAAACTATTAAAATATATACAGAGCTGGGATTATAATTAGTTCCAGCTTTGAATAAAACTTGATGATAAGATATTACAACACAAGGTTAATTTGATATAAAAAACACCCGTTACATTCCATTATTTTTGTAGTTAAGCCTATGCTCTACCAAATATATTATAATAAATTATCTGCCTTAGTTACCTGTAGAAACTTGTTTAAACAAGCTTTATCAATGCTATTTGTATTGATGTTTCTGGTATTTTCAAGCAAAAATGCTTTAGCTCAGGATATTAGCGTAAATCGTTTAACGTGTGGGTATTTGGTAAATCCAATCGGTGTAGATTTTATTGCTCCAAACTTGAGCTGGAAATTAGAATCATCAAAACACAATGTGATGCAAACCGCTTACCAGATTTTGGTTTCGAGCAGTCAGGCTAATTTAGATAAGCATATTGGTGATGTTTGGGATACTAAAAAAGTAAATTCATCTCAATCGATTCAGGTAAAATATAGTGGTGCAAAACTTTTATCTACTAAAACCTATTATTGGAAAATTCGGGTTTGGGATAATTATAAAAATGAATCTGCCTGGAGCAAAACTGCTTTTTGGCAAATGGGTTTGTTAAATGCTGAAGATTGGAAAGGTGCTAAATGGATTGCGTTTGATAAATTAGCCGATTCAAATGTAAATATCCTGCCAACGGATGGTAAGAAGGATAAGTTCAATGCCAATAATGTTTTGCCGATGTTTCGTAAAGATTTTTCGGTAACGAAAACGATTAAAAAAGCTACAGCTTTTATTTCTGGCTTAGGGCATTTCGAAATGAGTTTGAACGGAGCGAAAGTTGGAGATGATTTTCTTGCTCCTGGCTGGACGAAGTACGATAAGGAGGCTTTGTATGTTACTTACAATATAACCAAACAAGTTAAAAAAGGCGGAAATGCCATTGGCGTAATGCTTGGTAACGGCTTTTATTACGTTCCGCCAGTAAAAGATAGATACAGAAAATTAAAGGTTGCTTATGGTTACCCAAAAATGATTTGTAGAGTTTTGGTTGAATATGCTGATGGCACATCTGAAAATGTTATCAGCAATCAGAATTGGAAAACCGATAAATCTCCCGTAACTTTTTCTAGCATTTACGGAGGCGAAGATTACAACGCAAATCTCGAACAAAAGGGATGGAATGTATCAGGTTTTAATGATGGTAATTGGAAATCATCATTAATTGTTGATGGGCCAAAATTGAATGCTCAAAAGGAAGAACCTGTTAAGATTTTCGATAATTTTTCTGCAAAAAATATTACTAGTACAATTAATGGAGAATGGGTTTACGATTTAGGACAAAACTCATCGGCTATAATTGAATTAAAAGTTCGTGGTAAAAAAGGCGATACGATTAAAATTACGCCAGCTGAATTAATAAAGGAAGATGGTTCAGTTACACAGAAAAATATAGGTGGTCCATCTTACTTCAGTTATATTTTAAAAGGCGATGGTTTAGAAACCTGGCGACCAAAATTCTTTTATACAGGTTTTCGCTATTTACAAGTTAAAGGTGGCGTTCCAACTGGAAAAGGAAATACATCAGGCAAAGCCGTAATTGAAGATTTAAGAGCATTGCATATAAGAAATGCAGCAGAGCCAGTGGGGAAATTTTCATCATCTAATGAGTTATTTAACAAAACTTTTAAGCTGATAGATTGGTCGATAAAAAGCAATATGGTAAGTGTTTTTACCGATTGTCCGCACCGCGAAAAACTGGGTTGGTTAGAGCAATTGCATTTAATGGGTAACTCAGTTGGTTATAATTACGATGCTGCACCGCTTTTCAAAAAAGCTTTGCAGGATATGAAAAACTCGCAATTGCCAAACGGATTAATTCCTGAAATTGCACCTGAGTATGTAAAATTTGAGTGGGGTGGTGATATGTTTCGCGATTCGCCTGAATGGGGCAGTAGTGGCATTTTATTGCCTTGGTATTTGTATCAGTGGTATGGAGATAAACAGGCAATGGTAGGTTATTACCCAATGATGCAACGCTATATCAACTATTTGGCCACTAAAGCTGACCATCATATTTTATCACAAGGATTAGGCGACTGGTACGATTTAGGTCCGAAACCACCAGGCGTTTCTCAATTAACGCCGATGGGTGTTACTGGAACTGCGATTTATTATTATGATTTGAAGATTTTGGAAAAAATGGCTACACTTTTAGGTAAAAAAGCAGATGCTATAACTTATTCAAAATTAGCTGTTGAAGTTAGAAAATCATTCAATAATAAGTTTTTCGATAGCAAAACCAACCAGTATGCTACAGGTTCTCAAGCTGCAAATGCGATGGCTGTTTATATGGGTTTGGTTGAAGACAAAGATAAAGTTGCCGTAATTGATAATTTGGTAAGAGACATCAGAGATAGAAAAAATAGTTTAACAGCTGGTGATATCGGTTATCGTTATGTTTTGCGTGTGTTGGAAGATGCAGGGAAATCTGATGTGATTTTCGATATGAACAGTCGTTCGGATGTTCCAGGTTATGGGATGCAAATAGCCAAAGGTGCAACAGCTTTAACCGAAAGTTGGGCCGCACTTCCAACCGTGTCAAATAATCATTTTATGCTCGGGCATTTAATGGAATGGCTTTATAGCGGCATCGGTGGTATTCGCCAAGCAGAAAATTCTACGGCTTTTAAAAATATTAAAATTGAACCTGAGATAGTTGGCGATTTAACTTCGGCTGATGTAAGTTACAATTCTCCTTACGGGGAAATTTCCTCTTCATGGAAAAAAACAGGTAAAGAATTTACATTGGAAGTAAATGTTCCAGCAAATACAACCGCGGATGTTTATCTTCCTGTATCGGTTAATCAAAAAGTTAGCGAAATAAACAATGTCGCTTTCCAAACGATTGGGTCTGAGCAGGGAAAGACAAAAATTTCAATAGGTTCGGGCACTTATAAATTTAATGTGAAATAGATGAGAGCGATTTGGATCTACGTATTTGTTGCGCTATTAAGCTTTTCCGCATTTGCTCAGGAGATTAAAAATCCTGTTTCTCAAACTGAAATGGAAAAAATTTATCAGGAAGTAAAAACGCCTTACAAATATGGTTTGGTTTTGGTTCCTGATGATAAAGACCATAAAATGGATTGCCCGACGATTTTTAGAAAAGGTAAAGATTGGTATATGACTTACCTGATTTTTAGCGGTCGTGGTTACGAAACCTGGTTATCAAAAAGCAGTGATTTACTGCATTGGGAAAACCTTGGGAAACTGATGTCTTTTGAAGAATCTGGTAAATGGGATGATAATCAAAAGGCGGGTTACAATGCACTATTAGATACGAAATGGGGTGGAAGTTACCAAGCTAAAACATTTGATGGAAAATATTGGATGTCGTATTTCGGTGGAAAAGAGAAAGGTTACGAAGTAGAACCATTATCCATCGGGATGGCTTTTACAAACCAGCACCCATCTGTCGTACAGGAGTGGAAAAGGTTGGATAAGCCAGTTTTAAGTTCTTCAGATACAGATGTTCGCTGGTGGGAAAACCGCAACAAACTTTTCAAAAGCACTGTAATTGAAGATAAGAAGAGGTTAACAGGGCATCGATTTGTGATGTATTACAATGCCGTTGGCGATTCGTTAACTAATAATAAAAAAACACGTTGGTATGAGCGGATTGGTATGGCGGTTTCTGATGATATGATAAATTGGAATCGTTTTCAGAAAGATCCAGTTGTTCATCATCCTGTAGGAATTACTGGCGATGCTGTGATTCAGCAAATGGGTAAAAACTATGTGATGTTTTATTTTGGCGCTTTTTGGCAGGATAGAAAAGGGTCTTTTAATCGCTTTGCGGTTTCTAAAGACTTGGTAAACTGGACCGATTGGACTGGAGAAAACCTAATTGAATCATCAGAAAAATACGATGAATTATATGCACATAAATCTTTTGTGCTTAAATATAAAGGAGTAGTTTATCACTTCTATTGCGCTGTTAACAAGCAAGATCAACGCGGTATTGCCGTTGCAACGTCGAAAGATTTAGGTAAAAGTAAAGTGAATTTTGTTCAATAATTAGAAATGAAGATGCCTCAGTTTAAATATAGAATGTTTGGTTTGATACTTTTGGTGTTCGTGATGTTTTTTGCACCACGTCATTGCGAGGCACGAAGTAATCTAGCAACTATGGGTTTAAATAGTAACCGCATTAAGATTGCTTCGTGCGTCGCAATGACGACTGTTCCAGTAAATACGATTTCTGAATTTCGCTCTATAACAAGCTTCAACAAAGATTGGAAATTCTTCCTTGGCGATGAACCTGGTGCAAAATCTCCTGCATTTACCGATGCAAAATGGAGAAAATTGACTTTGCCACACGATTGGAGTATTGAAGGGAAATTTGATGAGAAAAACCCTGCAAAACCCGAAGGTGGCGGTTTGCCAACTGGAATTGGTTGGTATAGAAAAGAATTTATCGCACCTGCTAATTTTCAAAGCAGATTAATAACCATCGAATTTGATGGCGTTTACAAAAACAGCGAAGTTTGGATAAACGGAAAATATTTAGGCAAACGGCCGTATGGATATTCATCGTTTTCTTACGAGATAGGCAAATATCTAAAAACGGGAAAAAATATTATCGCCGTTAAAGTTGATAATTCTGCACAGCCCGATTCCCGTTGGTATTCAGGTTCAGGTATTTATAGAAATGTTTGGTTAACCTCAACAGCTAAAATTGCTGTAGCAAAATGGGGAACATTCGTAAGAGCTGATTTTGTTAAAGCAAATGCAAAAGATGTACATTATCCAGATCCTCATGCTATTGTTGAAATAAATACAAAGATTATAAATGAAACTGGTAGGATTCAGTCAGCTGATGTGATTGAGAAAATATATGACCCAAACGGTAAATTAGTAAATAATTCAACTTACAATGTTAAAAAATTAGGCAAAGAACAAGATATGTTTACCAAACTATTCGATTTAAAAAATCCGATGCTTTGGTCTGTAGAAAATCCTAATCAGTATAAATTGGTTACTCAGATTCTTCAAAACGGTAAAATAATCGATTCCTACGAAACCAAGTTCGGAATTCGCTCTTTCAACTTTGATGCGGCAAAAGGCTTTTCTTTAAATGGCAAACCGATGAAAATTTACGGTGTTTGTTTACACCACGATTTAGGCGCATTGGGTGCTGCGGTTAATGTTCGAGCGATGGAACGTCAGCTGGAAATTATGAAAGAAATGGGTGTGAATGCCATACGGACTGCACACAACCCACCTGCGCCAGAGTTTTTAGATTTATGTGATAGAATGGGTTTCCTGGTAATGGATGAGGCTTTTGATATGTGGGCGAAGAAAAAAACCAAAAATGATTATCACTTAAACTTTCCAGAATGGCACAAACGTGATTTAGAAGATATGGTTCTTCGTGACAGAAATCATCCATCAATTATATTATGGAGTATTGGAAACGAAATTCGCGAACAATTTGACAGCACAGGTATTGCGCTTACAAAAGAATTGGTTTCAATTGTTAAGAATTTGGATACTTCTCGTCCTGTAATTTCGGCTTTAACCGAAACTGATTCGACTAAAAACTTTATTTATCAGGCTAAGGCTTTAGATATTTATGGCTTAAATTATAACCATAAAAAATACGCCGATTTCCAGAAAAACTATCCTGGTGTGAAATTTCTGGCTACAGAAACAACATCTGGCTTACAAACAAGAGGTTTTTATGATACAGCCGATACCATTCGCCGTTGGCCGCGAGATGGTAAAACAAAATTTGTTGAGGGCAATAAAGAATGGTCTGCATCTTCTTACGATAACGTTTCTGCTTATTGGGGTTCTACACATGAAGAAACCTGGGCGGCAGCGAAAAAGTACGACCATGTTTCGGGTTTATTTGTTTGGACAGGTTTTGATTACCTTGGCGAACCTTTGCCTTATCCCTGGCCAGCCAGAAGTTCGTATTTCGGAATCGTTGATTTAGCAGGTTTCCCGAAGGATTCTTATTATATGTACCAAAGTGAATGGACAAACAAACCTGTTTTGCATATACTTCCACATTGGAATTGGGAGCAAGGAAAATCAATTGAGGTTTGGGCTTATTACAACAATGCTGATGAGGTTGAACTTTATCTAAACGGAAAATCTTTAGGTAAAAAAACTAAGCAAAACGATGATTTACATGTGCTTTGGAATGTAAATTTTGAACCTGGAACATTGAAAGCGATCTCCAGAAAAAATGGCAAGGAAGTTTTGGTACGTGAAGTAAAAACAGCTGGAGCTCCTGCAAAAATTGAATTAATCGCTGATAGAAAAAATATTAAAGCTGATGGTAAAGATTTATCTTTTATTACTGTTCGAATTTTAGATGAAAATGGAAATTTAGTGCCTAATGCAGATAATTTAGTTGATTTTAAGGTAGAAGGAAATGGTTTTGTTGCAGGCGTTGATAATGGTTTTCAGGCGAGTTTAGAGCCTTTTAAAGCCAATTACCGCAAAGCATTTCACGGTTTGTGTCTGGCTATTCTTCAATCAACAGAAAAAAGCGGGAATATTAAATTAACTGCAACATCTAACGGTTTATCTTCTTCATCAATTACAATTAATACTGAAAAATGATGAAGAAACCTAGTTATATAAAGATTGCTTCATGCCTTGCAATGACGTTCCCATTATCGTCATTGAGAGGAAGTTTGACAAAGCAATCTTTTTGCAAAAGCTTTTCAGTTTCGAGAAACTTAGATGTTCTTAAGTATTTTAGACGGTTAGAATTAATATGCTTAACCCTGCTAGCGACTTCGGCGTCTGCTCAGCTTGTTGATAAAACACCAACGGCCGTTCAAAAAGCGCCTCAAATTTATAGCAAAGAACCTTGGGAAGACCAATTAGTTAGTGGAATAAATCGCGATGCATCTCGGGCAACGGCTTATTCCTTTACCAGCATAGCTGATGCAAAAAATGGCAATCGAGATAAATCAACCAGAATGATTTCTTTAAACGGCGATTGGGATTTCAATTTCGCGATAAAACCTGCCGATGCGCCAACTGATTTTTATAAATCACGCGTTAGCGGATGGAAAAAGATAGAAGTGCCCTCAAACTGGGAAATGAAAGGTTATGATAAGCCAATTTATAAAAGTGCCGTTTATCCGTTTCGTCCAGTTAATCCCCCAAATCCGCCGATGGATTATAACGGAGTGGGCAGTTATCAACGCACTTTTTCTATTCCTGAAAATTGGAAAGACATGAACATTACACTGCATTTTGGTGGGGTAAGTTCGGGCTATAAAGTTTGGCTAAACGGTAAGTTTTTAGGTTATGCCGAAGATAGTTTTCTTTCTTCTGAGTTTAATATTACACCTTATTTACAAGCTGGAGAAAATATATTATCGGTACAGGTAATGCGTTGGACGGATGGTAGTTTTCTTGAAGACCAAGATCACTGGCGTTTAAGTGGCATCCACAGAGAAGTTATACTTTTAGCAGAACCAAAACTTAGAATCGCAGATTTCTTTGTTCAAACTAAGTTGGATAAGGATTACAAAGATGCAACGCTAAGCATTCGTCCGCGAATTGAAAACCTGACTGGTAAAGAAGTGAAAGGCTACAAAGTTAAAGCTTCGCTTTTTGATAAAAATGGCAAGGAAGTTTTTGCAAATCCTTTAGAAAGAAGTGCAGAAAGCATTATAAATGAAATCTGGCCACGATTAGATAACGTAAAATTTGGTTTGCTTGAAACGAAGGTTAAAAATCCATTGAAATGGAGCGATGAAGTTCCAAATCTTTACACGCTTACCATTTCATTAGAAGATAGTTTAGGAAAGGTTTTAGAAGTAAAAAGTACCAAAGTTGGTTTCCGTAGCATCGAATTTTCTAAAACAAACGGAAAGCTTTTAATCAATGGAAAAGAAACTTATTTATATGGTATTAATCGCCCTGATCATCATCCAACAAAAGGAAAAGCATTAAGTAGAGAGGATATTTTGGAAGATGTTTTAACGATAAAACGTTTTAATTTTAACTGCATTCGAACAAGCCATTATCCAATGGATCCTTATTTGTATGATTTATGCGATGAATTTGGAATTTTAGTAATTGATGAAGCGAATCTGGAAACACATGGTTTGGGTGGTAAATTAAGCAACGACCCAACCTGGACTTCTGCCTATTTAGAACGCAGCAGTAGAATGGTGATGCGTGATAAAAACCATCCAAGTATTATAATCTGGAGTTTAGGAAATGAATCGGGTAGTGGACCGAATCATGCAGCTATGGCAGCGTGGATTCATGATTTTGATATCACCAGGCCAGTTCATTATGAACCAGCAATGGGTAATCCACGTTTAGAAGGCTATATGGATCCAAGCAACCCAGCTTATTTAAAAGCTAACGACCATTCTCACAGGTTGCAAAATCCTCAAGACCAACCTTATATTGATATTGTGAGCAGGATGTATCCAAGTATCTACACGCCGAAAATGCTAGCTGAGCAAAAGAATGGTGATAATAGACCTATTTTCTTTGTAGAGTATGCACATGCGATGGGTAATTCGGTTGGGAATATGAAAGATTTTTGGGATGTTTTTCGTGCTACGCCTCGTATAATTGGTGGTGCGATTTGGGAATTTAAAGATCAGGGAATTTTACAGACAGATAGTGCTGGAAATAAATTTTATGCCTACGGCGGAGATTTTGGTGAAAAGTATTTCGATAATTTCACCATTAAAGGCATTGTAAATTCTGACGGTAAACCAAAAGGCGCAATGTTCGAATGTAAACGTGTTTATCAAGGTGCAGAAAGTGAGCTTAGCGATAAATCGAAAGCAATAATTAAAATTACAAATCGCCATTCGGTAAAAAACTTAAATGATTATACGGTTACTCTAATTGTACGGAAAGATGGTATGGTTGTTAGTCAGAAAGTATTACCAGCAATTAATTTAGCTGCAGGAAAGGATACTTTGCTAAATATTTCCAAGTATTTGCCAAAAATGGAATCTGGTTCTGAATATTTGGCTGATATTCATTTCTCTTTGAGTAAAGATGAACTTTGGGCAAATAAAGGCTTCGAAGTTGCAGCAAACCAATTTGCTTTAACAGGTTTGGCAGAAGCTAAATCAGTTGATAAGATTGCTCAACCAAAATATACAAGTAATGCCGAATTAGATATTTACTCAAGTCAAAATTTCGAAATTGGCATCAGCAAAAAGAATGGTGCTTTGGTTTCTTATAAATGGAAAGGCGAACAACAAATTTTTGCTCCGCTGTTGCCGAATTTTACTCGTCCGTTAACTGATAATGATAAACGTGGCTGGAAATCGAACAAAAAATTAAAGCAATGGTATGCTAAAGACTTGAAATTCATTTCAAGCTCTGCTGGAAAATTTGATGCTAAAGATGGTTCTGGATTGTTAATTACCAGCGATTATAGTTTGATTAACGATAGTGCCAAGGTTAAAGTAAATTATCAAATTTCATCAAGCGGAATTATCAAAGTTAATTATGCTTTAGAGGTAAAATCAGGTTTGCCAAATATTCCAAAAGTTGGAATGCAGCTAGGTATCCTACGCAAAAACGATAATATTTCTTGGTATGGTAAAGGTCCGATGGAGAATTATATCGATAAAAATTATGGTGCAGATGTGGCAATTTACAGCGAACCAATTAACGATTTTATGGAGCACTATGCGGTTCCGCAAGAGAATGGAAACCGAACCGATGTACGTTGGATGTACTTTTCTAACTCTGCAAAAAACCAAGGTTTAGTTTTTGTTGCAGACAGTTTGCTGAGCATGAGCGCTAGTCCTTATACCGATGAAAATGTGCAAGCAGCAAAACATACTAACAAATTAAAAGATGCAGGGTTTTTAACGGTTAATGTAGATTTAATTCAAATGGGCGCTGGTGGAAACGATAGTTGGAGTGATGTTGCAGCACCATTGCCGCAATATCAAATTCCATCAAAAAATTATAAATACAGTTTTTATCTTTTCCCTTTTGATGGTAAAAAGGAAGAAGTTAGTAATAAGATGAAAAGAATAAAATTTTAGGTATTGTCATTCTGAGGAACGAAGAATCTGTAAACGATAAAAAGCAGTCATTAAAATGGCAGTAACTCAAATCGAGCTTATGTTGAATCGGTCAGGGATTCTTCACTGCGTTCAGAATGACAGCAATAAATAAAAAAGGAAATTAAGTGGAGAAGACGATTAATTTAAAAGGAATAACATGGAACCACAGTCGTGGGCTTTTGCCGATGGTGGCAACAGCGCAGCGATTTTCTGAATTATACCCAAATGTTAACATTACCTGGGAGAAAAGAAGTTTGCAGCAATTTGCCGATTTTTCCATTCAGGAATTAGCAGAGCGATTTGATTTGTTGGTTATCGACCACCCCTGGGCAGGTTTTGCCTCGAAAACAAAATCTATTGTTGCGCTGGATTTTTACCTTTCTGATGATTATTTGAAAGATCAGGAACGAAATTCAGTTGGTCAATCTTATGAAAGTTATTTTTACGAGGAACATTTATGGGCCTTGCCAATTGATGCGGCAACACCTGTGGCGGCATCTCGACCAGATTTATTAGCAGAAAAAGGATTGCAATTACCTAAAACTTTTGAAGATTTATTAGCACTTGCCGATCAAGGATTAGTTGCATTCGCAGGTATTCCGATAGATGTTTTAATGAACTTTTATACACTTTGCTGCTCGTTAGGAGAAGACCCTTGCCAAAACGATGAAGAAGTTGTTTCGCAGGAGTTAGGTGTTAAAGTATTAAAAATGTACCGTGAGCTGGCATCTAAAATGGATAAAGGAAACTTCAACAGAAACCCAATTCAGGTTTATGAGTCGATGACTATAACGGATGAAATTGCTTATTGTCCTTTTGCTTATGGTTATTCAAATTATTCAAGAAATGGCTATGCCCGGAAGGTTTTGCATTTTCACGATATGATTTCTTTAGATGGAAAAACCAATTTAAGAAGCACTTTGGGCGGAACAGGTTTGGCTATTTCTTCTAAGTGCGAAGAAATGGATGTTGCTGCGAAATATGTAGAATTTGTGGGTTCTCCAGCTTGTCAATCAACATTGTTTTTCGAAAATGGCGGACAACCAGGGCATTTAGCCGCCTGGAAAAACGACGAAGTAAATCGCCAAAGCCAGAATTATTTTGCAAACACTTTGCCCGCCTTACAGCGTGCTTTTCTTCGTCCACGTTACCATGGTTCTATGTATTTTCAAGACCATGCAGGCGATGTGGTTCGAGATTATTTAATGGATGGCGGAGATGAAATTCAGGTTTTAGCTCAAATGAACGAATTATATAAGAAATCTAAAACTTTGGTTTTATCATGAACAGACCGTTAGAAGGATTATTGGTTTTAGAGTTTTGCCAGTTTTTGGCAGGCCCATCCGCTGGATTGAAATTAGCTGATTTAGGTGCTCGTGTAATCAAAATCGAACGACCAAATACTGGCGATGCTTGTCGCCAATTATCCATCAAAAATCTTTTTGTTGATGAAGATAGTTTGCTTTTTCATACTATCAATCGCAATAAAGAAAGTTATGCTGCTGATTTAAAAAATCCTGAAGATTTAGAAAAATTGAAAAAGCTCATCAGCAAAGCTGATGCAATGACACATAATTTTCGTCCAGGTGTGATGGAGAAAATTGGCTTAGACTACGAAAATGTTAAGCAAATCAATCCGAAAATTATTTATGGAATGGTTACGGGTTATGGCAATGAAGGACCTTGGCGAAATAAACCTGGTCAGGATTTGTTGGTACAAGCCGTTTCAGGTTTAACTTTTTTATCAGGTCTTGATACCGATGGACCAGTTCCTTTTGGTTTATCAGTTTCTGATATTATGTGCGGAAACCATTTGGCGCAAGGCATTATGGCGGCATTAATCAAAAGAGCAAAAACCAATAAAAGTGTACTTGTTGAGGTTAGTTTGCTAGAATCTGTTTTGGATGTTCAGTTTGAAGTGATTACAACTTATCTGAACGATGGAGGGAAACTTCCCGATAGAAGCGGAGCAAAAGGTAGCGCACATGCGTATCTGAGTGCACCTTACGGGATGTACGAAACCAAAGATGGTTATATTGCAATGGCGATGGGAAATCTTCCAAATATTTGTGCAATAATTAATTGTGACATTAGTGATTTATACGTCGAAGCTGGTTCGGCATTCGAGAATCGAGATAAATTGATTGTTCGCTTAGCGGAAACATTTAGGAAAGATGATACTAAAGTTTGGATTAATCTTTTAGAAAGTAGTGGGATTTGGTGTGCAGAAGTATTAAATTATCAAGGCGCAACGGAGTTGAATACTTATAAAAAACTACAAATTGAACAGAATTTGGAGTTGAGTGATGGAAAGCAAATAAAGACTACGGTTAGTCCGATACGCTTAGATCATGAGAAATTATTTGCGGCAAAAGCTGCACCAAAATTAGGTATTAATACGGAAGAGATTAATAAAGAGTTTGAATTAAAATAGGTTGCTAGTCGAGATTTGTAATCCCTGTTGAATTAAACTAGGTTGTTAGTCGAGATTTGTAATCTCGATTGATTGTTTTGAGGGTTTAAATCCTCATTTCATTAAGTCAAAGAAAATATCCTTGACCAGCCTGAAGATAAAGTGAAGTAAACTCGGTCGTCGTTTAGACAGAAGGGCAATAGAATAGGTAAACCTTTGGAAAGAGTTCACAGCGACGATTGGTTTATATTAATAGAGAATTGAATTAGAAAATATTTATAAACAGTTGTCATTCTGAACGCAGTGGAGAATCTGCAAGCGATGAAAAAGTAACTTAATTAAACCACAGAATAGTGTGTGATAATTATAGTATGCTATTCGGCTAGAGATTCTTCGTTGTTCTCAGAATGACAGCAAGATTATAGAAATAAATAAAATTATGAGACCGCTTGAAGATTATTTAATTATCGATTTCAGCCAGTTTCTTTCTGGGCCATCGGCGAGTTTGCGCTTAGCCGATATGGGTGCCCGTGTAATTAAAATTGAGCGTTTGGGCGTGGGCGATATTTGCCGAACGTTATACACTTCAAACTTGATTATGAATGGCGAATCGTCTGTTTTTCATGCCATCAATAGAAATAAAGAAAGCTTTGAAGTCGATTTAAAGAGTGAAGAAGATTGTGAAATGGTTCGCGAGCTGCTCAAAAAAGCAGATGTAATGATACACAATTTCCGACCTGGTGTAATGGAACGTTTGGGTTTCGATTATAAATCGGTTACTGCACTAAATCCATCAATTATTTACGGCGAAATTTCGGGCTATGGAACGGAAACCGAATGGAAAAATAAGCCTGGCCAGGATTTGTTGCTCCAATCGGTTACAGGCTTGACTTCGCTCACTGGAAATGCCGATAGCGGCCCTGTAGCAATGGGTTTATCCATTGTAGATATGTTGGCTGGCGCACATTTAGCACAAGGTCTTTTAGCTTGTTTGTATCGCAAAGCGATAAAAAATGAAGGTGGCTTTGTGCAAGTGAGCATGATGGAATCGGCTTACGATTTTCAATTTGAAACCATTACCACTTTTATGAATGACGGCGGTGCATTGCCAGAACGTTCTAAAAACAACAATGCAAATGCTTATTTGGGTGCTCCATATGGTATTTATCAAACAGAAAATGGATATTTAGCTTTGGCAATGGGTTCAATTCCACAGCTTGGTAAATTATTAGGTTGTGAGAAATTGGAAGACTACGTTGAATTAAGTGAGGCATTTGATAAACGTGATGAAATTAAGGCAATTTTAGCTGAACATCTTTTATCTAGCACCACCGAAAATTGGCTTTCTATATTAGAACCAGCCGATATTTGGTGTGCAGATGTTTTGAATTGGAATGCGTTAATGGCTCACGATGGTTTCAAGGTTTTGAATATGATACAAGAAGTGGAAATGGTAGATGGTTACAAATATGAAACCACCAGATGCCCAATTCGTATTGATGGCGAGTTGCTTACTTCATCAAAAGGTTCGCCAAAATTAGGGCAGGATAATGAAAAGATTATAAAAGAATTCATCACACAGAATACAATTGCAAATGCATAACCAAATAGAAACTTTCAAAATAGCCGTTCGCAAATTTGCACCATTTGAATCTGCCATGCAGAAATTTTGGGACAAATACTGTGAATTTTGTGGCTGTACCTTGAAACTGGAAATGGTTGTGATGGATTTGCATGAACTTTACGATCGCACCATCACTCAAAAAGGTCTGGCCAATGGCGATTTCGATATCGCCCACATTAGCACCGATTGGATTTTGGAAGGCTATTCCAATCAGGATTTTGAAGTTTTAAATCCTTTCATCAATAAAAATAAGCCACAAGATTTTCCCAAAGGATGGAGCAAGTCGCTATTGGGTTTGCAACGCTTCGGTTGGGAAGTGGTAGGATTTCCATTTCATGATGGTCCTGAATGTTTCATTTACCGAAAAGATTTATTTGATAATGAAAAGGAAAAAGCAAGTTATCAGGAACAGTTCGGTAAAGCTTTAGAAGTTCCAAAAACCTGGGAAGATTTCCATCAGGTAGCGCAATTTTTTAATCGCCCTGCGGATAATTTATATGGAAGTATTTTTGCCTGTTACCCTGATGGGCATAACGCGGTTTTCGATTTTTGTTTGCAATTATGGACCAGAGGTGGAGGTTTGGTCGATAAAGACGGCTTCATACAAATAAATACTCAAGCCGCAGTTGATGGCTTAAATTTTTACCGAACAATCGTAAACGATAAAACTGCGGTTCATCCAAAATCTTCTGAATTTGAATCTGTAGCTGCAGGAATCGCTTTTTCGCAAGGCGAAGCAGCCATGATGATTAACTGGTTTGGTTTTGCCGCCATGTGCGAAGTAGATGGGAATTCAAAAGTTAAGGGTAAAATTGATGTTGATTTATTGCCATCGGGAACTGGTCAAAATTCCGCATCTTTAAATGTTTACTGGCTTTATACCATCGCCAAAGGCAGCAAAAACAAAACAATTGCATACGATTTTCTTCGCTTCGCGTTAGCTGAAGAACAAGATAAACAGCTCACCTTAGAGGGTGGAATTGGTTGCAGAATCTCGACATGGAAAGATTCCGAAATCAACGAAATCATCCCTTACTATCATAAATTAGAACAGCTTCATGAAGTGGCGAGAACACTTCCTCAAAAACAAAATTGGGCTGCAATTGCAGCAATAGTTGATAAAATGGTTTTGCAGGCGATTAATTCAGATACAACATCTGAAGAACTTATTCAGCTTGCTCAAAACCAAATTAACGAAATTGATAAATGAGTATTGATATAAAATATAAGCCAGAATTACCAAAATCGAACCAGCCAATCATTATTATTGGTGCTGGAGGAATTGTTGCTGATGCACATTTGCCAGCTTATAAAATTGCGGGCTTTGAAGTTTTCGGAATTGTAAATAGAACTAAGGAAAGAGCGCAAAAGTTAGCCGATACTTTTGGGATTCCGAATGTATTTAATACCGTTGCTGAAGCTGTAGCAAATGCCCCCGAAAATGCAGTATATGATTTAACAACCATGCCTGCACAATACATTGATGCCTTAAACCAATTGCCAGATGGAAGTGCCGTTTTAATTCAAAAGCCAATGGGGGATGATTTTGCACAAGCAAATAAAATTTTGGAACTGTGTAGGAAGAAAAATTTAAAAGCTGCCATAAATTTTCAATTACGCTTTGCCCCATTTGTAAGCGCTGCGAGATATTTGATTGATCTTGGTTTAATCGGCGAATTGTATGATATGGAAGTTCGCGTGACGATCAAAACGCCTTGGGAAATTTTCCCTCACGTGATTATCCATCCGAGGTTGGAAATTCAGTACCATAGCATTCATTATGTAGATCTAATTCGTTCGTTTTTGGGTAATCCGCAAAGTGTTCTAGCAAAAACGCTGAAACATCCTGCGAAAAATCTATCATCATCCCGTTCTACGATTTTATTCGATTATGGCGATACGATGCATGCGGTCATTAACACCAACCACGATCACGATTTCGGTCCAAACCATCAGGAAAGCTATATCAAATGGGAGGGAACCAAAGGTGCAATCATTGCTAAAATAGGTTTGTTAATGGATTATCCTCATGGTGTGCCTGATGTTTTTGAATACTGTATTGTTGAAGAAGGGAAATCGCCTGAATGGCAAACGGTAAAATTAGATGGTTCGTGGTTTCCAGAAGCATTTATTGGTACAATGGCAAATTTAATGCGATTTAACGAGGGAAGTGATGTTGGGCTACATACCAGCGTGGAAGATGTGATACAGACGATGGCGGTCGTAGAAAGTGCTTACAAATCGAGTGACATTGGAGGGGTTAAGGTTTCGGGTTTTGAGTTGAAAGTTAAAGGTTAAAAGTTGAAAGTTAAAAATCAACAGTTTTGGTGCACACGCTATTTGCAAATTGAAAGGCCAAAGCACTAAAAATCGTTCTGCTAAAATCCAGCCTAACAAATTTTTCGGGATGCATTGTCAAAGCCACAGCATTGCCTTCAATAGAAAAATTTTAAGCTGGGAGTTTTGTTTCTTTTGCGGTCAAAAGAAAAAAGCCCGTCTGGCTAAGACATGAAAAGAATAAATGGTTGCAAAATATCATGCTATAAAGAATTAAAATTATGTATTTCAAATCAACATTTTTTGAAGATTATCAATTACAAGATAAACGTGTAACGTTAGGTCGGACAATAACAGAAACTGATTTTGTGGTTCATGCAGGCCATACAGGTGATTTCTTTCCACATCACATGGATGCGGAATGGTGTGCAACTCAGCCTTTTAAACAACGTATTGCCCACGGAACCATGATTTTTAGTATTGGAATCGGACTGACAGCATCAGAAATTAATCCAGAGGCAATGTCGAAAGGTTATGACAAATTGCGTTTTGTAAAACCTGTTTTCATTGGCGATACAATCCATTCAGAAATCACGATTTCGGAAAAAGGAGAGAGCAAAAGACCAGAATACGGAACGGTTACCGAACACGTAGAAATCATTAACCAGCACGGAGAAGTCGTTTTAGTATGCGACCATTTACTTGTAGTGAAGAAGAAATAGATCAATCGTTCATTGGTTCACTTATTTATTAGTCAACATGCCTAATCTAACCAATGAACTATTGACCATTGAACTAATGAATCCAAAATAAACCAAATATAATGAACCACAACACACAACCAGAAATCGTTACCGAAGGAGACCCATCATCAGGAAAGAAGTATTTATTGCCGTTTATTTTAGTGGTAAGCTTATTTTTTCTTTGGGGAATGGCGCATAATTTAGATTCTATTCTAATCCCGCACTTGAAGAAAGCGTGTAACCTGAGCAATAGTCAATCTACATTAATTGATACTTCTGTTTTCTTTGCTTACTTCTTAATGGCGATACCTGCTGGTATGATTTTGAAAAAATGGGGTTATAAAGCGACTATGATTTCTGGTTTGTTAGCTTTTGCTTTCGGTGCATTTCTTTTTGTTCCTGCAGCTAATAATCTATCGTATATCACCTTTTTAATTGCACTTTTTATCATTGGTTGTGGATTAACCATGCTGGAAACTTCTGCCAATCCTTATGCTGCAGTATTAGGTAATCCTTCAAAAGCCACTAGCCGACTAAATCTGGCTGCATCTTTTAACGGGTTAGCCGCTATGGTTGCACCACTGATTGGTGGCCTTTTTATTCTTTCAGGAAAATCACATACCAAAGAAGAACTCGCAGCAATGACAGAAGCCAGCCGAAACAGTTATTTTTTGGAAGAGGCAGCATCTGTTAAAACCCCATATATTACACTTGGAATAATCTTGCTGGTTATTGCGGTGATATTTTATTTCATTCATTTGCCAGAAATCAAAACGAAAAGTGTTGATGGCGAAGCGAAAGGTAGTTTTTTTGGAGCATTACGCCACAAGCATTTAAGGTGGGCTGTTATTGCTCAGTTCTTCTATGTTGGTGCACAGGTTTGTGTAACAAGCTTTTTTATCAGGATGGCGCAGCAAGGTGGTGGTTTCGATGAGAAAACAGCCGCATCATATTTAGCAATTTATGGATTGTTATTTACGGTTGGCCGTTTTGCAGGTACAGCACTTTTACAATTTATCGCGTCAAATAAACTTTTAGCTATCTACGCAGTCATTTCAGTTTTATTGAGCATTGTTGCCATTGCTGGAAGTGGTGTAGTGATCGTCTATGCGCTCGGTGGTTTGGGTTTCTTCATGTCAATTATGTTCCCTACTATTTTTGCATTAGGAATAGATGGCATTGGAGAAGATACTAAGCCAGGCTCTTCATGGTTGATTATGTCGATTGTAGGCGGTGCCATATTACCTTTTGGAATGGGCTCACTAATAGATATGTATGGCGATAACATACAAATTGGTTACAGTATTCCATTAGTTTGTTATTTAATTATTCTCTATTTCGGATTAAGAGGTTATAAAATTGCCCATAAATAATTAGCACATTTCCGTCATTGCTTCGGACCTAAGAATGATAAAAAAAACACCAATGAAACCAATATTTTGTAAACTCTTCTTCTTCTTTCTGCTTAGTGCTTTCAGCTTCACGCTTAATGCGCAACAGAGCGAAAATGCAAAACCTTGGGTGTTTTGGTATTGGGTAAAGGGTGCGGCATCTAAAGAAGGTATTACTGCTGATTTGGAAGCCATGAAAACGAATGGAATTGCAGGCGCTTATTTAATGAGTATTCAAGGTCCTGATAAAACGCCTGTATATTCTCCACCCGCAGTTCAATTAACGCCAGAATGGTGGAAATTGGTGGAGTTTGCAATGGATGAAGCAAAACGTTTAAACCTTAAGATTGGAATGCATGTTAGCGATGGTTTTGCACTGGCTGGTGGACCTTGGATTACACCTGAACTTTCTATGCAAAAAGTAGTTTGGTCTAAGTTAAATATCAATCATTCAATTAATAAAGTAAACTTACCTAAACCAGAACATAAGGAAAATTTTTATAAAGATATTGCAGTGTATGCTTATCCATCGCCAATTGGGGATGGCATTTCGACACGAACAATTGTACCTAAAATTACAGCAAGTAACGGTGCCGATGCAACAGGATTGGTTCAATTAGGAAATAAGAAAAGCTTCGGCTCAAATGAACCTTGTTACATTCAATACGAATTTGAAAAACCTTTTACTTGCCGTACAGTAACCATCAAAATTAGTGGAAATAATTACCAGGCACAACGACTGGCAATCGAAGTGAGCGATGATGGGAAAAACTTTCGCTCCATTGGAAGATTAGAAGCGCCACGCCATGGCTGGCAAGATACCGATGAAGATGTATCGCATTCTATTAAACCGACAACAGCTAAGTATTTTAGATTTATTTACGATAAAAAGGACTCTGAACCAGGGGCAGAAGATTTAGATGCCGCAAAGTGGAAGCCATCTTTAAAGTTGGTTAATCTCGAATTATCCTCAGAAGCACAAATTAATCAGTTCGAAGGCAAGAATGGTTCAGTGTGGAGAATAAGTAAAAGAAGTACAGATGAGCAAATCGCTAAAGATCTATGTGTTCCATTAAATAAAATTATCAACCTAACGGATAAATTAAATCCAGATGGAACATTAAACTGGAAAGCTCCAAAAGGAAACTGGACGGTTTTAAGGGTTGGGCATACTACAACAGGGCATACCAATGCAACGGCAGGTGGTGGAAAAGGATTAGAGAGCGATAAGTTTAATCCTGAAGCTGTTAAATTACAATTCAACAGTTGGTATGGCGAAGCAATTAAACACGGCGGACCCGAAATTGCAAAGAAAGTGTTAAGCGCTTTCCATGTCGATAGCTGGGAATGCGGCAGTCAGAACTGGTCGCCTTTGTTTAAGGCCGAATTTTTAAAACGCAGAGGTTATGATTTAACACCTTATCTGCCTATTATGACTGGCTTGCCTGTAGAAAGCGCACAAGTGTCTGAAGGTTTCTTGTACGATGTTAGAAAAACAATTTCTGAGTTGGTTGTCGACCAGTTTTACAAAACCTTGGCGAAGTTAGCAAAAGAGCAAGGCGTAACTTTTACAGCTGAAAGTATCGCCCCAACCATGATGAGTGATGGTTTAATGCATTACAAAACTGTTGATGTACCGATGGGCGAGTTTTGGTTAAATAGCCCGACACACGATAAACCAAATGATATGTTGGATGCCATTTCAGGTGCACATATTTACGGCAAAAACATTATTCAGGCAGAAGCTTTTACTACTGTTCGCATGGATTGGAATGAAAGTCCAGCAAATATGAAAACCTTGCAGGATAGAAATTATGCATTGGGAATTAACAAGTTGGTGTATCACGTTTTCGTTCAAAATCCTTTTACAGATAGAAAACCTGGTGTAACCTTAGATGGAGTGGGTTTGTATTTTCAACGTGACCAAACCTGGTGGAAGCTTGGGAAAGCATGGGTTGATTACGCAGAGCGAACACAAAACTTATTGCAGCAAGGAAAACCAGTTGTTGATATTACCGTTTTTACGGGCGAAGAATTGCCTCGTCGTTCGGTTTTACCAGATCGATTGGTTGAAACTTTACCTGGTATTTTTGGCGAAGATGTAGTACAATCTGAAAAGAAACGTTTGGCCAATGTTGGCGAACCATTAAGGCAAATTCCTGCAGGTGTTACGCACTCAGCAAACATGGCCGATCCTGAAAACTGGGTTAATCCACTGCGAGGTTATGCTTACGATAGTTTTAATCCCGATGTATTAAGTACAGCCACTGTTAAAAATGGCGAAGTTGTGTTTGAAAGTGGTGCAGCTTATAAAATTTTGGTAATTCCAGGGGCGATGAAAATGAACCCAAATTATCAATACATGAGTTTCGAAGCCGTTAAAAAGCTTTCTGAACTTGTAAAAAAAGGTGCTAAAGTAATTGTTGCAGATAAACCATTATACCAATCTGGTTTAAAGCAAACTAAATCATCAGAATTTGATGATTTGGTTGAAGAGATTTGGGGTGGTAATTTTGATTCATTTAAAAGTGGCGGCAAACCGATCTATATAAAAAAACTCGGTTTAGGGCAAATTTATAGAGCACCTTTTGAGGGGAACGATTTCAATAGTTTGGGGTTGGAAAAGGATTTAGCTATAACTGAAATTCAAACATCGAGAATGTTATTGAGCTCCGTAATTCCGCCAACGAAAAATATAACATTCACTCATAGAAAAACTAGCGATTCAGATATTTACTTCATATCAAATCAGGAAGCTAAACAAAGAGAATTTAATTTTTCATTTAGGATAAATGGAAGGGTGCCGAAAATCTACAACTCAGTAACCAATGATATGCTCGCTTTAAAAAGCTGGTCGATTAAAGATGGAAGGACTTATTTCAATTTTAAATTACCAGCAAATGGCTCAGTGTTCGTAATATTTAATGAGAAAACAGATTTAACTCAGCTACAAACTGGGCCAAATTCCAATAAGTTTAAATCCATTTTGGATATCTCTAAAGACTGGCAAGTTCAATTCGATGCAGCTTACGGTGGCCCATCTAAGGCTGTTGTTTTTAATGAACTAATCGATTGGACTAAACATTCAGATAGTTTAATTAAATATTATTCTGGAACCGCTATCTATTCAAAAGGTTTCATTTACAATGGAGATATAAAAAATGCCTGCATTGATTTGGGTGGGTTTTCGAGTATGGCCGAAGTTAAAATTAATGGCATTAGCTGTGGCACTTTATGGACAGCTCCGCATAGATTGGATATTAGCAAAGCCATCAAAAAAGGCGAAAATAAAATTACGATAGAGGTCGTGAATACCTGGGCTAATCGTTTAATTGGCGATAGTATATTACCTGAAAATAAAAGACTTACAAAAACAACGGCTCCTTTCAGGTTGGAAGGAAAGCCTTTGAATCCAGCTGGTTTATTTGGACCAGTTGTAATACAGTTGGAGGAGAAATAGAATATGAAAAGATTTAATATTGGTTTGCTTGCTATTTGTCTGTCATCGTTATGCGTAAACGCACAAGATAAGGCACTTGTTAATACTTCGAAGAGTAAGTATGCTAAGCTGCATAGCGTAAACATGAGCGATGTAACCTGGACTAAAGGTTTTTGGGCCGATCGGTTTAAGGTTGCGACTGAAACCATGGTGCCAAATATGTGGGCAATTTACAACGACCCAAAAATTAGTCATGCCTTTAAAAACTTTGAAATTGCTGCTGGATTAGATACGGGCTCACATTCTGGCCCTTCATTTCATGATGGAGATTATTATAAAACCTTAGAGGCCGTAGCCAGTTTATATGCTTCGACCAAAAATCCAAAGCTGAATGAGATGATGGATAAGGCCATCGTTGTAATTGGAAAATCGCAGCGTGAGGATGGTTATATCTACACCAAGGCTATGATTGAACAACGTAAAACGGGTTCAAATAATCAATTTCAAGACAGATTAAGTTTTGAATCTTATAATATTGGTCATTTAATGACGGCTGGTTGCATTCACTATCGGGCAACAGGTAAAACGACTTTGCTTAATATCGCTAAGAAAGCAACAGATTATTTGTATAATTTTTACAAATCAGCATCGCCAACATTGGCTAGAAACGCCATTTGCCCGTCGCATTATATGGGTGTTGTAGAAATGTATCGCACCACCAACGATCCTCGTTATTTAGATCTAGCCAATCATTTAATCGCGATTAAAGGTAAAATTGATGATGGAACGGATGATAATCAGGACAGAATTCCATTTTTAAAACAAACGAAAGCGATGGGACACGCGGTACGAGCCAATTATCTCTATGCAGGCGTTGCTGATTTATATGCCGAAACGGGAAAAGACTCGCTTTTAAATACTTTGAATTTGATGTGGGATGATGTAAATCAGCATAAAATGTACATCACAGGTGGTTGCGGTTCTCTTTATGATGGCACCTCTCCTGATGGAACTTCTTATAATCCTGCCGATGTTCAGAAAATTCATCAGGCATTTGGTCGCGATTTTCAATTGCCAAACTTTACTGCACATAATGAAACTTGCGCCAACATCGGTAACGTACTTTGGAACTGGAGAATGCTGCAAATTACTGGCGATGCCAAATACGCTGATGTAATGGAACTGGCTTTGCATAACAGTGTTTTATCTGGAATTAGCCTTGATGGAAAGAACTTTTTATACACTAATCCGCTAGCTCAATCGAATGATTTGCCTTTCAAACAGCGTTGGTCGAAAGATAGAGTGCCTTACATTGGTTTATCAAATTGTTGCCCGCCAAATGTAGTTAGAACTATTGCAGAGGTTAGTGACTACGCATACAGTGTTTCTGATAAAGGATTGTGGTTCAATTTATATGGTGGTAATAACTTAACTACTAAATTAGCTGATGGAAGTAAAATTTCTTTATCAGAAGAAACCAATTATCCTTGGGATGGTAATATTAAAATCTCTGTAAAAGAGATTGGAAATAAACCCTATTCAGTTTTTCTGAGAATCCCAGCCTGGACTCACAATGCTCAAATCAGTATTAACGGGAAACCAGAAAATATCAAAGCGATTTCAGGAACTTATGCAGAAATAAACAGGGTTTGGAAAAAAGGCGATGTAATTGAATTGAATCTTCCAATGGAAGCAACTTTGATTGAAGCAAATCCCTTGGTTGAAGAAAATAGAAATCAAATTGCCGTTAAGCGAGGGCCGATAGTGTATTGCTTAGAATCGACTGATTTGCCAGGTAAAAGTATTTTCAATGCCTTTATCCCAACAACCACAAAATTTGAAGCAAAACCAATTAACATCGATGGCGCTGATATGATGAGTTTGGTTGGGAATGCAAAAATTGTAGAACCAAATAGCTGGAAAAACGTGTTGTATCGTCCAGTTAATAACAACAGTAAGGAAGCTGAAATTAAACTAGTGCCTTATTTTGCATGGGGGAATCGTGGCCATTCAGAAATGTCGGTTTGGTTACCTGTAAGTAAATAAAAATGGAAAGAATTACAGCAACATATTACATTGAAACACCGCTTGATTTAGAAAAATCGGCGCTGGTTTTAGCGGGCGAACAATCTTCAGGAACTTTTATTGCTGTTCCAGGAGAGACGGAAGAGCTGAAAGCAAGATTTGCGGCAAGGGTAGAGTCAATTGAAAAATTAGAAAGTTCAACGGAACCATCTATTCCAAGCGTTAAATTAAAACCTGGAATTTATCAAAGAGCAGTTATAAAAGTTTCCTGGTCGATAGAAAATTTTGGCTACAATTTGCCAGTGCTTATTTCAACTTTACAAGGCAATTTATATGAATTAACGCAATTTACAGGCTTAAAGTTAATGGATATTGATTTTCCAGATTCTTATGCTAATGTATTTAAAGGTCCACAATTTGGAATTAGCGGATGTAGAAAATTGACCAATGTTGAAGGACGACCTTTGATTGGTACAATCATTAAACCTAGTATTGGAATGAGCCCTGAACAAACAGCCGAATTGGTGAAAACGTTAGTAGAAGCTGGAATCGATTTTATCAAAGATGATGAATTGTTAGGTTCGTCGGCAAATTCTCCTTTTGATAAACGGGTAGATGCGATTATGAATGTAATTAATGCTCATGCTGATAAAACTGGTAAAAAAGTGATGTATGCTTTTAACCTGAGCGACGAGATTGACCAAATGCAACGCAACTACGAGAAGATTGTTAAAAGTGGCGGGACTTCAGCAATGATTAGCCTAAATAGTGTTGGATTGGCTGGCGTTAAAAAGATCTGCGATAACCGCGAACTGGCCATTCATGGACACAGAAATGGTTGGGGAATGATAAACAGACATCCGCTTTTGGGGATTGAATTTCCTGCTTATCAAAAATTATGGCGTTTGGCAGGTGTAGACCAAATCCATGTTAATGGTATTCAAAACAAATTCTGGGAATCTGATGATTCTGTGGTGACTTCAATTGAATCTTGCTTAAAGCCGTTTTTAAGGGGCTTCTCAGTATTACCAGTTGTTTCCTCTGGTCAGTGGGGCGGGCAAGCTGTAGAAACCTATAGAAGGACTAAAACCGTCGATTTGTTGTATATGGCAGGTGGAGGTATAATGGCGCATCCAAGTGGTCCTGCTGGTGGAGTTATTGCTTTACAACAAGCATGGCAAGGGGCTGTAGATGGTTTATCTGTGGAAGATACGGCAAAAAAATATTCAGAATTTAATCAATCAGTTTCCGTTTTCGGGAAAAAATAAGATGGAGAACAAAGAAAATAACCGCTTATTAATGGCCTTTTATGGCGATGATTTTACAGGCTCTACTGATGCCCTGGAGTTTCTCTGTAAAGCAGGCGTTAAAACGGTTTTATTTATTGATGTTCCAACAAAAGAGCAGTTATTAAACTATGCCGATTTGCAAGCCATTGGTGTGGCGGGTGTAAGCAGGGCTTTATCGCCAGTTAAAATGGAAGCTGAACTTTTGCCAACATTTGAGGCATTGAAAGAGCTCAAACCACAGCACGTTCATTATAAAGTCTGCTCAACTTTTGATTCATCGCCAACTATTGGAAGCATTGGAAAAGCTATAGATGTTGCCCAATCCGTTTTTAAAGGAACTTACGTCCCATTGTTAGTAGCAGCGCCAGCTTTAGGAAGATATTGTTTGTTTGGTAATTTATTTGCCAGGATGGGAATTGGAAGCGATGGTGATATTTATCGTTTAGACAGGCATCCATCTATGAGTAAACATCCAGTTACACCTGCTGATGAAAGTGACTTACGCCTGCATTTGGGCAAACAAACCAATAAAAAGATAGGGCTTTTTAACATTACAGCTCTTCATCACTATGCTGAAAAGCATTTCGATGTAGATTTTGGTGATCATGAAATCGTTCTTTTTGATGCTTTAAAGGCAGAGGACTTAATTCCAATTGGAGAAATAATAGCGCAGTCTTCTAAACAGGATCATATCGTGTTTTCGGTCGGCTCATCAGGAATAGAAATGGCTTTAGGTTCATACTGGAAAGAAAAAGGCATTGTTAAGGATAAACTCGGTTGGGGGAATATCAAATGTTCGAAACCGATTCTGGTTATTTCTGGTAGCTGTTCTCCAGTAACTTCATCGCAAATTAAATATGCTTTGGATAATGGTTTTGCTGAAATCGCAATCGATACTGTTGCTTTTGCTAATCGATATTCATCAGATTCTGATATCGACGAAAACCTTATTTCAATCTATGTTGAGCAAGTTGTAAAATTTATTTCTGATGGTAAAAATGTTTTAATACATACCAGTCTAGGTAATGATGATTTAAGAGTCGTTGAATCCGATAAAATATTTAATAACAATGAATTGAATAAATCAACTGCATCAATTGTTTACGGTCGAGTGCTTGGCGAAATCGCTAAAAAAGTTGCAGAAAAAACCAATTTAGAAAGGCTTGTTATTGCAGGAGGAGATACATCAAGTTATGCTGCACGAGCGATGGGAATTGAAGCAATGGAGATGATTTCGCCGTTAACCGCAGGCGCTCCACTATGCAAAGTGCATTCAACAAATTCAGATATAAATAATTTACACATTGTTTTTAAAGGTGGTCAGGTAGGAAAACAAGATTTTTTTGTTCAGGCCTCGAAAGATATAATTAACATAAAATAAACTCAGTAAAAAACTAAATATGAAAACTAAAACCCTTGGACTTGTTCATACTTCTGCAACATTAGTTCCTGTTTTTCAACAGTTATGTGCAACGCATTTGCCTAATGTTAACGTTTTTAATATTGTTGATGATAGCTTGATAAAAGACGTAATTACGCGTAACGAATTAACGAAGTTAACAGCAAGAAGAGTGGTAGACCATGTAGGTTCGGCTGCTTTGGCTGGTGCCGATTATATTTTAGTAACCTGCTCGTCTATTGGTTCGGCTGTAGAAGCTGCCGCAGAGTTAACTGGCGTTCCTGTTTTAAGAGTTGATCAACCAATGGCAGATTTAGCAGTACAAACGGGAAAAAAAATTGGTGTTATTGCAACTTTACCAACCACATTAGGCCCAACAAGTGATTTGGTGAAGCGTAGAGCAGCGGCTGCTGGAAAAGAAATTGAATTAACTTCTAAATTGTGCGAAGGTGCTTTTGAGGCACTAATGGGTGGAAATCCTGAAAAGCATGATGAAATGGTTGCAGCGGCTTTAAGGCAACTCTCAACAGAAGTTGATGTGATTGTATTGGCGCAAGCATCTATGTCGCGTGTGGTGGATGGTTTGCAGGAATCAGAAAAACGTATTCCAATATTAGCTAGTCCTGCTTTGGCCATACAGCACATTGCCGAACTTATAAAATAAACGGCTATGAAAAACATTCGTAAGCTGTTTTTATATGTAGGAGGTATCGCCTTTTTGGTTTTACTTGCAGGTTTGTTTGTGTCTAATCAAACGCTCTGGCAACCTGCAGCTTTAATCTTAGCGGTAAGTTTAGCCATTGGTATTGGTGCTTTAGAAAGTTTGAAAAACTATCAATACACCGCGTGGATCATTACTGCGGTTGTTGCAGGTATGATTTATCCATCGGCATTTTTAAAATGGGGTAGCGTAGATTTAAGGAATAAGTGGCTTATTTTGGTGGTTGTACAGTTTGTTATGTTCGGTATGGGCATACAAATGGGCTTAAAAGATTTTGCAGGTTTGGCAAATAGTGGCAAAGGCGTGCTCATCGGATTACTTTGTCATTTCTCAATTATGCCTTTAATGGGTTTATTGTTGGTTAAAGTGTTCCATTTTGAAACTGAAATTGCTGCAGGCATAATTTTAATTGGTTCTTGTTCTAGTGGCTTGGCTTCGAATGTAATGGTTTACATAGCGAGGGCAAATTTGGTTTTATCGGTTGCAGTAACGGCAATAGCAACATTAGTAGCGCCCATAATGACGCCATTATTAATGAAGTTACTGGCTGGAACTCTAATTGAAATCAAATTCATTAACATGATGATGGAAATCATTAAAATCGTTATCGTTCCGATTGGTGCGGCGTTAATTCATGATTATTTAAAAAGAGCAACTCCGAAGGGCGTAAAGGTTGTTAAGGTGATCGCTGTTTTTTGCATAGCATGGTTATTAGCACTTCCATTTGGGCTTTGGAATAGTTTGGAGCAAAAACTACCTGAAGATGCCATGCATTCTGTAGAGATTTTTAGCTTTTTTACAGGCGCATTTTTGGTCGGAATTTTATATCACCTAATTACGCTGAAAATTAAAACGCTCGACGATTTAATGCCTTATGTATCTATGTTTGGCATTGTGTATTTTACAACGGTAACAACCGCTGCTGGAAGAGATAATTTATTAAAAGTCGGCTTTCTGTTGTTTTTAGCCTCGGTTATTCATAATGGCGCTGGTTATTTATTTGGCTACATGCTCAGTCGTGTATTTGGTTTGGATAAAAAATCTGCCAGAACAGTTGCTTTTGAAGTTGGTTTACAAAACGGAGGAATGGCATCGGGCTTAGCAGGCGGAATGGGTAAATTGGGCACAGTTGGTTTAGCGGCTGCGGTTTTTAGTCCGTGGATGAATATTTCGGGCTCAATCTTAGCTAATTATTGGAGAAGAAAAGCATTAAAAGAAGAAGAAAATGAACGTAAAATTTCTTAAAAAAATATTAACTTTTGGACTAATCGTATTTGCTATTGCTGCAAATGCAACGGTTAAACCTGCATCTATTTTTACCGACCACATGGTGTTACAACAACAAAGTAATGTGGCCATTTGGGGTTGGGCAAAACCATCAGCCAAAGTAAAAATAATCACTTCTTGGAATAAAGAAAACTATTCGATTACAACAGACCAAAACGGCAAATGGAAGGTTAAAGTTGCTACACCTTCAGCTGGAGGACCTTACAACATCGAATTTAATGATGGAGAGAAATTGATTTTATCTGACATATTAATTGGCGAGGTTTGGTTTTGCGGCGGACAATCGAACATGGAATTGCCGATGAAAGGTTATAAAGGTCAGCCAAATATTGGTAGTAATGAGGCTATTTTAAAATCGAAAAATCCGAATATCAGATTATACACTGTACCGCGTTCATCTATTACAGAAAGACAAGAAAACAGCAAACCATCAGAATGGAAACTTAGTGAGCCAGAAGTTGTAGCAAATTTCAGCGCAACAGCTTATTACTTTGGTACACTTTTAAACGAAATTTTAGATGTTCCAGTTGGTATTATCAATGATAGTTATAGCGGCTCCTCAATCGAAGCCTGGATGTCGCCAGAAGATTTAAAATCCTTTCCAGAAATAAAAATTCCTTCAAAAGGCGATTCGATAAAAGAAGTAAGCCGAACCCCAACAACATTATATAATGGAATGCTTTATCCAGTAATTGGCTACAGCGTAAAAGGTGCTATTTGGTATCAAGGGGAATCTAATTACGAGCGCCCCGACCAATACGAGAGCTTATTTCCTGCGATGGTTTCAAGCTGGAGAAAGAATTGGGATAATGGTGAATTTCCTTTCTATTATGCACAAATTGCACCATACAATTATGCTCAGTTAGCACCATTTCATAAAGGTGGAAAATACAATTCTGCATTTTTGAGAGATGCACAACGCAAATCATTATCTAAAATATCAAATTCGGCGATGGCTGTTTTGATGGATATTGGCGAGGAAAATATGATTCATCCTTCAAAGAAAAAACAAGGTGGCGAACGATTGGCTTATTTAGCATTGGCCAAAACTTATGGCATTAAAGGATTTAGCGCAACCAGTCCGCTTTATGAATCGATTACGATTGAAAAAAATGAAGCCGTCGTTAAATTTAAAGATGTACCAAATGGCTTAACTTCATTTAGTAGAGAATTATCTTTATTCGAAATTGCTGGCGCTGATAGGAAATTTTATCCTGCAAAAGCAATAATAAAAGGCAGCAGTATTAATGTTTCTTCAGAGCAAGTAAAAAATCCAGTTGCGGTTCGTTACGCATTTAATGATTTTATTGTTGGTGATTTATTTGGAAATGAAGGCTTGCCAGTTTCATCATTTAGAACTGATAACTGGGATAATTAGAAGAATAGAATAATGATTTTTACCACGAAGACACATATCACTTACAACAAGAACTTAAATGTCCTTGGTTGTTTCAGATGGTCGACTTTTTTGAAAACTAATAACTTTGTTGTGTTCTTTTTGTCTTTATGGTTTATCACAACAACTCAAGCACAAGAAAACGTTGTGTGGACTAGCCAGAGCCAAAATTCATCTGAATCCATGCCAGTTGGTGGCGGTGATATCGGCTTAAATCTTTGGGTAGAAAAAGGAGAAGTTTATTTTTATTTATCAAAAAGCGGCACTTTTGACGAAAACAATACGCTATTGAAGTTGGGTAGGGTAAAACTAAAACTTAGCCCAAATCCGTTCGAAGGCAAAACATTTAAGCAAGAGTTGATTTTGAAAGATGGTTTTGCACAAATCAGCGCTTCAAATGGTAACTTAAATACGCTAATTAAAGTATGGGTTGATGTTTTCAATCCAGTTATTCATATCGATATCAATTCAAGTCAAAAAATTATAACTGAAGCAAGTTATGAAACCTGGCGTTTTGAAGACCGAATTACGAAAGGCAAAGAAAATAACCAGAATTCTTATAAATGGGCACCACAAGGTGTTGTGAAAACTTTAAAAGATGAAATCGCTTTTAAAAATAATGGTATTCAGTTTTACCACCAAAATAAAACAGAAACCGTTTTTGATGTGGCTGTGAAACAACAAGGTTTAGAAGACAGAAAATCAGATTTATTCAATCCTTTAAATAATCTAATTTTTGGCGGTTTAATGCAAGGCGATAATATGGTTTTGGCTGGAAACTACACAGGCATTTATCTTAATACACCATTTAAAGCATGGGCTTTAAAAAGCAAATCGCCATCACACTCACAAAACATAACGATAAGTTTAAATGCGAGAAAAGCAGCAACAGTTGCAGATTGGGAAAGAGAAACTAATCTATCAAAAAGAAATTCAAATCAAAAAGCCAGTATAAAATGGTGGAATGATTACTGGAAGAAGAGCTTTATATACATCAATTCTGATGATAAAGCTGCCGATCAATCAGCTAGAAACTATCAGTTGTTTCGCTACATGTTGGGTTGCAACGCTTTTGGTAAATATCCTACAAAGTTTAACGGTGGCTTATTTACTTACGATCCACAATTAACTGATTCGGCCTTAAAATACACACCAGATTTTAGAAACTGGGGTGGTGGAACTCATACTGCGCAAAATCAACGTTTGGTTTATTGGCCAATGCTTAAAAGTGGCGATTTCGATATGATGAAGCCCCAATTTGATTTCTATCTCGATTTACTAAAAAATGCTGAAGTTAGAACGGAAGCTGCTTGGAGCCATAAAGGTGCAAGTTTCACCGAACAGTTAGAAAACTTTGGCTTACCAAATCCTGCTGAATATGGTTGGAAACGACCTGCTGATTTTAACAAAGGCATGGAATATAATGCCTGGCTAGAATATGAGTGGGACACGGTTTTAGAATTTTGTATGATGATTTTGGAAACCGAAAGATACGACAACCGAAACATTGAAAAATATCTTCCTTTGATTGAAAGTTCACTTACTTTTTTTAAAGAGCATTATACATATTTAGCCAAGCAACGCGGTGCAAAAGCATTAGATGCAGATGGTCATTTGGTTTTATATCCAGGTTCTGGCGTTGAAACTTATAAAATGGCTTATAATTCTACATCTACAATTGCTGCCTTAAAAACGGTTTTACAAAGATTGATTGAACAACCTAATCTATCTCAAAAAAAGAAAACAGAATGGGCTGAAATGTTAAAAACCATTCCATCAATTAGCTTTAGAAATTTTGATGGCAAACCAACAATTTCACCTGCAAAATTATGGGAACGGATTAATAATACCGAAAGTCCGCAGTTGTACCCAGTTTATCCATGGGGGATTTATGGCCTTGGAAAGCCAGGACTAGATACTGCAATTAATACTTTTAAATATGATACTGATGTGCTTAAATTTAGAAGTTATGTAGGTTGGAAACAAGATAATATTTTTGCCGCTAGATTGGGTTTAACAGAAGATGCTGCAAAATTAACAACAGATAAATTAAAAGATTCAGGTAGAAGATTTCCAGCATTTTGGGGGCCAGGTTTCGATTGGACACCTGATCATAATTGGGGCGGTTCTGGAATGATTGGCTTACAGGAAATGTTAATGCAGGTTGATGGGAAGAAAATTTTTCTTTTCCCTGCATGGCCAAAAGACTGGAATGTGCATTTCAAACTGCATGCACCTTATAAAACCACGGTTGAGGGAACATTAAAAGATGGGAAATTAATAGATTTAAAAGTATTGCCAGAATCAAGAAAGGCAGATGTAATTAATATGATTAAATAAATTAACCACAGATAAAAAGGGATCTGTTGCTAATTGGTGCTCATATCTGTGATATTGAATTGAAATAAAACTCTGCAAGGTTAGCATCTTTTATCCCCTTTGGGAGCAGGAAGACGAATTGATAAAGAATAAAAATATTTTGAAATGGATTTAAATTTAAAAGAAAAGGTTGTCATAATTACTGGCGCTGCAAAAGGCATTGGTAGAAGCATTGCAGAGGTTTTTGCAAAAGAAAACGCTGTTGCAGTTATTGTAGGAAGAAAAGCCAACGATAACCAGAAAGTGGTTGATGCAATTGAGGAACAAGGTGGTAAGGCAGCTCAGTTTGTAGCAGAATTATCCAATCCTGATGATTGCAAAAAAGTAGTCGCTGAAATTATAAACCAATTCGGTAGGATTGATGGTTTGGTGAACAATGCAGGTGTAAACGACGGTGTAGGTTTAGAAAGTGGAAACTATGAAGATTTCATGGCTTCGTTGCATAAAAATGTAGTGCATTACTATTTAATGGCACATCATGCTTTGCCAGAATTAATTAAAAGTAAAGGTGCAATTGTAAACATCACTTCAAAAACAGCGGAAACAGGACAAGGAAATACTTCAGCCTATGCTGCGGCAAATGGAGGACGAAATGCTTTAACCCGCGAATGGGCAGTTGAGCTTTTAAAATATGGAATTCGTGTAAACGCAGTGGTTGTAGCCGAATGCTGGACGCCAGCTTACGAAACATGGATTGAAACTTTACCAGATGCTCAAGCCAAATTAGATGAAATAACTTCAAAAATTCCGTTGGAAAACAGAATGACTACGGCTGAAGAAATTGCAAATATGACGGTTTTTTTAATGTCTGATAAATCAAGCCATACCACAGGACAAATTATCCATGTTGATGGTGGTTATGTTCACTTAGATAGAGCTTTAGCAAACGCATAAATTAGTAAATCTTTAATCTGCTGTCGTGATGGTGAGGCAGGAAGCAATCTCCTTTTACTTAACTAAGGAGATTGCTTCATGCCTCGCAATGATCAAAAAAATCAAGCTGACAAAAACGATAAAAAATGAAAACCCTTACCTGTACAACACCTGGAACTTTTGAATACTCAGAAACTGATAAACCTGAATTGAAAAAAGACCACGCCATTATAAAAATTAAAAGAATTGGCATTTGCGGAACGGATTTACATGCCTTCGAAGGCACGCAACCTTTCTTTAATTATCCAAGAGTTTTAGGTCATGAGCTTTCTGGCGAATTAGTTGAAGCCGATGGTGCTGATGGTTTTTCAATAGGAGAGGCTGTAACATTCATTCCATATTTTAATTGTGGCGAATGTATTGCCTGCCGAATGAATAAACCCAATTGTTGCGTAAAAATGCAAGTTTGCGGCGTACATGTCGATGGCGGAATGCGTGAGTATTTGCAAGTTCCATCTAGAACACTTTTGCATGGCGAAGGTTTAAGTTACGATGAATTAGCTTTAGTAGAACCTTTAGCTATCGGCGCTCATGGTGTTCGCAGAGCTGATATTCAGCCAGGTGAGTTTGTATTAATAATAGGTGCTGGTCCGATTGGTTTAGGCACAATGGAATTCGCAAGAATTGCTGGTGGACACGTAATTGCCTTAGATATTAACGACGACCGTTTAGCTTTCTGTAAAGAAAAATTAGGCGTAGCGCATATCATAAATGCTTTATCTACAGATGTTACCGAGCAATTAAGTGAAATTACAAATGGCGATATGCCAACAGTTGTAATCGATGCAACTGGAAATCAAAAAGCAATAAACAATGCCATTAACTACATGGCTCATGGCGCAAGATTTGTATTGATTGGCCTTCAAAAAGGTGATTTAATATTTAATCATCCAGAGTTTCACAAAAGAGAATCGACTTTAATGAGCAGTAGAAATGCCAATATCGAAGATTTCGAGCATGTAATTAAATCAATGAAAGCTGGTTTAGTAAAACCTACAACTTACATTACCCACAAGGTAGATTTTGATAAAGTGAAAGATAACTTCGAAAGCTGGTTAGATCCGAAAAATGGTGTAATTAAAGCGATGGTTAAGATGGAGGATTAGTTTTTTTCTTTTTGCTAGATTTATTTTAGCATCTTTTGGGATATATAAAAAAGGGCAATTTCTGACGAAGAAATTGCCCTTTTTTTATTTTAATCACAAGCTACCAAAACTTAACATAAATGAGTGTAATTAAGAGTAAGGTTACAACAATCAACACAAGTGTAGATGGCGCAACTTTAAACATCGATTTATCTAATTCGAATGCTTTAGGATTTACTTTAGGACCTAATAAACTTAATCCAACCATTACAATCATGGTAAATAAGAACGATAAGCCCATACAGATTAAGAATGGAATTTCATAAATACCATCTTTGTTTAGATAAGCCGTGTATAAAAAGTTTTCGTGACCGAACCATATCGGTGCATAATTATTGAAAACTACTGAAAGCAAGAATCCAGTGACTAAGCCTGCAATTGCTGCGGTACCTGTAGTACGCTTCCAAAACATCCCTAAAAGAAACATTGCAAATACACCAGGGCTAATAAAGCCTGTATATTTTTGGATAAAGGTAAATCCACCTTCGCCACCTATACCTAATAAATCATCCCAGGTTAAAATTACCGACATTACAATTGCCACTAAAATGCTTAACCGACCAATAACAACTAACTTTTTCTCGTCTGCATTTTTATTGATGTATTTTTTATAAATGTCTAATGTCCAAATTGTAGAAATACTATTTGCTTTACCAGCTAAAGAGGCAACAATGGCTGCTGTTAAAGCTGCTAATGATAAACCTTTTAATCCGTTAGGTAAAAAAGTTAATACCGCAGAGTATGCATTATCTGCGATTACTTTACCATCTGGGGCCATTTCATGCTGCAATGCACCATTTCTGTGTAAAACATAAGCTGCAATACCAGGTAACATTACAATAATTGGCATACCTAATTTTAAAAATCCTGCAAATAAAATACCTGTTCTGGCTGTTTTTAAATCCGCACCCAACGCTCTTTGTGTAATGTATTGGTTGCAACCCCAATAGTTTAAATTCACAATCCATTGACCAGCAAAATACATGGCAATACCAGGAAGCGCTAAATATTTATTTACATATTCTTGCGATGAGTTTGCTGTTGGTTTGTCTAAAATCATTTTAAAATGATCTGGAGAATCTTTCATCAGCATTTTAAAACCTGCAATAGCATCTTTACCTAAACCAAAGTGATCACTTACCATAGTTAAGGCAATGTAAGTGGTAACCAAACCGCCAGCAATTAAAACAATAACCTGAATTACATCTGTAAAACCAATTACCTTCATTCCGCCAAGCGTAATAATTAAAGAGAATGCAGCCAAACCGATAACTATATATTTAAAATATGCAGGGTCTATCATGCTGCTAATGGCAATCGAACCTAAGTATAAAATCGAGGTAAGGTTTACAAAAATGTACAGGAATAACCAGAAAATGGCCATAATTAAACTCACGGTTTCGTTATACCTCGTTTGCAAAAATTGAGGCATTGTAAAGATTTTATTCTTCAGATAAACTGGAATAAACCAAACTGCAACAATAATTAATGCAATTGCGGCAACCCATTCGTAAGCTGCAACCGCCATACCCACCTGAAAACCCTGACCACTCATGCCAATAAATTGTTCGGCAGAAATGTTCGACGCAATAAGTGAGGCACCAATGGCCCACCACGTTAAAGAGCCTTCGGCAAGAAAGAAGTCGTGACTTCCCGATGTACCTTTATTTTTCTTTTTACTGTATATCCAAAATCCATAACTGGAGATTAGGATAAAGTAAAAGATAAAAACGGCGTAATCAACCGTCGAAAAATTATTCATAATTTGGTTTTAATTTGGTTATAGTTAATTATTTATAGAAAACTTCGTTCCATTGAAGCTCATTTCTAAATTGGTTTATTTTGGTTTCAGCGCCAATATTAATGTACTCAATACCTGCAATATTTGCGAAATCAGATAAGTGCTCAGTTGTTAAATTTTGGCTATAAGCTGTGTGATGCGCGCCACCAGCATAAATCCAGGCTGCACAACCAGTTTTCATATCAGGAAGTGGTTTCCAAAGTACACGAGCTACAGGTAAGTTTGGTAAATCATTTTCGGCTTCAACAGCTTTAACTTCGTTCACCAATAAACGGAAACGATTGCCCATATCAATTAGTGACGCATTTAAAGCATCGCCGCCAGCAACATTAAAAACTAAACGAGCTGGATCTGCCTTGCCACCAATACCTAAAGGATGAACTTCTAAACTTGCTTTACCTTTTGCTAACGAAGCATCAACTTCTAACATATGCGAACCTAAAACCATTGAGTTTGCAGGATCGAAATGGTAAGTGTAATCTTCCATAAAAGCATTTCCACCTGCTAAGCCAGCGCCCATAACTTTACAAGCACGAACTAAAGCTGCAGTTTTCCAATCGCCTTCACCAGCGAAACCATAACCATCGGCCATTAAACGTTGCGCAGCAATTCCTGGTAACTGAATCATTCCATGTAAATCTTCAAAAGTATCCGAGAAACCCTTAAAATTCCCATCTTTTAAAAATTTCCTTAAACCTAACTCAATTTTAGCGGCATCATAAACTGAAGAATGTCTTGCACCACCAGGTTTCAAATCATCAGCCATATTATAAGTCGCTTCGTATTCTTGTACCAAAGCTTTGATATCATCTTCACTTACCGCATTAATTACAGCAACTAAATCGCCAATACCATAAGTATTTACCGAGAAACCAAACTTCATTTCAGCCTCAACCTTATCGCCATCCGTTACCGCAACATAACGCATATTATCACCAAAACGGGCAAATTTTGCGCCTTGCCAATCATGCCATCCAGCAGCAGCCCTGCACCAGGTATCAATTTGCGAAGCAACTTCTTCATCTTCCCAATGGCCAACAACAACTTTTCTATCTTTTCGCATCCGCGTAACCATAAAACCAAATTCTCTATCGCCATGCGCACTTTGGTTTAAGTTCATAAAATCCATATCAATGGTATTCCAAGGAATATCGCGATTGAATTGAGTATGTAAATGAAGCAATGGCTTTTGTAAAACATTTAAACCTCTAATCCACATTTTAGCAGGCGAGAAAGTGTGCATCCAGGTTACAACCCCAATACAATTTTCATCGGTATTAGCGCTTTGTAGGGTTTCAAAAATCTCATCGGTATTTTTAACAATTGGTTTGAAAACCACCGAAACTGAAATTTTTTGGTTGTTATTTAACGATTTTGCAACTTGCTCTGCATGAATCGCAACTTGTTTTAAAGTTTCTTCACCATACAAATCCTGCGTACCCGTAATAAACCAAACCTGTAATTTTTTTAAATCAATCATTGCTCTTATATTTTTAGTTATAATCTTTATATTTTATTTGAAAAGCAAGCTTCGGCTTTCTATCGGTTCCGATAGTCCTGCTTTTCGTTTTATTCGGCTAATAAAAAATTAGCCTTCATGCTCACTTCAATCAGGTTTATTTAACCTAAAATGGTGCTAAAAACTTCTAATCTACTTCTGCCCGTAATAAGCATCCGAGCCATGTTTGCGCTCGTAATGTTTCTTTATTAAAGAGTCCTTTAACTTCGGTGCATTCGCATTAATTTGTTCGGTAAGTATGGCCATTTGCGCAACTGCTTCTAAAACAGCACTATTGTAAACAGCTTTGTCTGCTGTTTTTCCCCAGGTAAAAGGAGCGTGGTTGCCAACTAAAATCATTTCCACTTCTTTATAGCTTAAACCAAGGCTCTCAAAATGATTCATAATCTGGAAACCAGTTTCATATTCATAATTTCCTTTAATCATTTCATCATCCATTGGCGGCGCACAAGGAATATCTACCGTTAAATGGTCGCCATGCGTGGTGCCAAAAATTGGAATGGCTCTTTGTGCCTGGGCCCAAGCCGTTCCATAAGTAGAATGTGTATGTACAATACCGCCGATGTTTTCCCAGTTTTTGTAAAGCACAGCGTGGGTTTTGGTATCAGATGATGGACGCAAGTTTCCTTCAACAGTATTGCCATCGAAATCCACAATCACCATGCTATCAACTGTTAATTCATCATAAGGAACTCCGCTTGGTTTAATTGCAAAAACACCGTTTTCTCTATCTGCAGCACTTACATTTCCAAAAGTAAAAAGCACTAAACCTAACTTTGGCAATTGCATATTAGCAGCATAAGCCTGCTCTTTTATATCCTGATAGTTGCTCATGATAAATATGGTTTTACATCTTTTTTATTAAACTTTTCTAAATATCTACCCAAGCTTAAATATTGCTGATAGTGCTGACGATAAAGTTTTTGTTTTTTAATATTAGGATGATATTCTTTTTCGAAACCGGTTCCCATCGCTTTCATTGCCGTTTCAACATCTGGATAAATACCTGCAACAACAGCCGCAAACATGGCAGCACCTAAAGCACAAGTGTGCTCAAAACGGTGTATGCGGATTGGCATTTCCAAAACATCGGCCATCATTTGCATAATGTATGGCGATTTTTTAGCCACACCTCCAATACCAATAATACCTTTAACAGGTACGCCTTGTTCCTTAAACCGATCTACAATTGCTTTAGCACCAAAGCAAGTTGCAGCGGCTAACGCCCTGAAAAATCTTGGAGCATCGGTACCTAAGCCCAAACCAGTAATGGCACCTTTTAGCTCTTGGTTTGCATCGGGTGTTCTTCTACCATTTAACCAATCAACAGCCAGTTCCGAGTAATCATCATCGGGTAATTCTGAAGCTTGCTTAGCTAAATTTGCAAGTATTTTGTGTTCAAGTTCTTCTCTTAAAGCATTAGCGGTATGCTCATCAATTATGGTCGATTCTGATAAGAGATTATTGATTGGCCAGCTGATCAGACTTTTAAACCAGGCATAAACATCACCAAACGCAGACTGGCCAGCTTCTAAACCAGCCATATCTGGAATAACAGAACCATCAACTTGCCCGCAAATACCGTTAATTAATTTACCTTCCAGGTCTTTATTAGGAGCAACTAAAATATCGCAAGTACTCGTGCCCATTACTTTACTTAAATAATAGGGTTCTATCTCGCCGCCAACAGCGCCCATGTGTGCATCGAAAGCGCCAACACCAATAACTACGTCGGTATTAAGGCCAAGCTTTTCGGCCCATTCGGCGCTTAAGTTTCCTGCAGAAACATCAGATGTATAAGTATCTCTGAATAATAAATCTCTATATCCTTTCAACAATGGATCTAAGGTTTTAAAGAATTCTTCAGGAGGCAATCCGTCAAATTCTTCTGCCCATAAAGCTTTATGTCCAGCTGCACAACGACTGCGTTTCATTTCTTTAACATCCGTTTTACCAGAAAGTAAAAAGGGAATCCAATCGCAATGTTCTACCCACGAAACTGTATTTTTTCTAACTTGAGTATCAACCCTTAGTATGTGAAGCAATTTCGACCAAAACCATTCAGATGAATATATTCCACCCACATACTTCAGGTAATTTACTTCAAATTTTTCGGCGTGTTTATTAATTTCTGCGGCTTCCTGAACAGCTGTGTGATCTTTCCATAACACAAACATTGCATTCGGATTTTCAGCGAAATCGGGCTTTAATGCAAGTGGTGTTCCTGTTTCATCAACTGCAACAGGGCTAGAACCCGTGGTATCAACAGAAATTCCTTTTATAAATGGAACGATAGCCTCACCGCCAGCTTTTGCAATACAATCTTTAATTGTATGGGTTAAACCTTCTACATAATCTAAAGGATGTTGCCTGAATTGGTTAAGGGAAGGTTTACAATATAAACCTTTTTGCCATCGAGGATAAAGGAATACAGAAGCTGAAATTTCTTTTCCGTTTGCGGTATCTACCAGAACGGAGCGGACAGAATCCGTCCCGTAATCTACACCGATTACATAGTTTGCTGTGCTCATAACTAACAATAAATAAATGTCTAATTAACGTTTATTTATTTGAATTAAAAAATATTTTAACGTGTTTTTGACGTTTATAATTTTTAACAATGATTTTGGGCGATGTTTGAAGGTGTTTTTTGCAGATTAAAAAGATAGGGAACGCAGATTTTCGCAGATAAGAAAGAAAATCATTTTAAAACTGCTGGAAATTATGAGAAACTAAAGCGACTTCCTCAAATTCAAGTAAAATGGAACGTGAATTTTTTCTGTGATGTTGTTTAAAATACAATTTGCAGCTTGCGTTCCAAGCATTGCAAAATCTGTAGAGATAGTGGTTATCCCATCAAGAATTATTCTTTTTAAAGGTATTTCGTTATATGATATTACACCAACATCCTTACCAACTTCCAACTCCAGCGAGATGATTTTCTCAATAAGTGTAACTAAATCATCTTCCATTAAACTGATATAAACTTCACCATTATTAATTTCTTCATCAATAATTTTATCTACTACTTGATGATTAAAGGCATATTGTTGACAAAATTTATAAAATCCGTCTAATATTTCTTTAGGAAAATAACTGCTTTTCGGGAAGATAATTTTTAATGTATCGTATTTAGAAAGCGGGACAAGTGCTTGTTCTAAGGCATTGTAAATGTCTAATGCGAAATTTTCGTAAACAGCTGCATAATCTCCAGAAATCCCGGGAAGTAATTTGTCTAAAATAACCAGTTTTTCTCTTGGTATTGCATTGATTAGATCCTGTGCTTTTTCGTCGCCCTCGTTAAAATGAGGAATGATAACATAGTGGGTATAGTCGTCTTTCTTATTATTTAATAAACTTCTGAAAAGTGAAAAGTCGTTATTATAAACATATAAATCTATCGCGGCTTGCTCGCCAATTGCTTTTGTAAACGAATCATAAATGATTTTTTTATGGGTACTGAGCTTATTAAAAAGCAAACAGATTTTTAATTTTCTCGAAAAATCGGTGTTGATTACAAAATAGCCTTTGCCTGGAATGGATTCGATAACACCCAACTTGCGCAATCTCCGATATCCTTTTTCAGCTGTATCTCTTGATATTTCTAAAACAAAACTGAGTTCATTTATTGAAGGGAGCAAATTTCCTTTCTCAATTTTTCCAGTTTCAATAGCATACAAAATTGCATTTACCAGCTGCTTATACTTTGGGGTTGCAGAATATTCGTCAATAAGGATATGGCTAATTAAACTATCAGACTTCACGGTTCAGGAATTAAATTTCTCAAATATAATAAAACACATTTCTTATGCAGCATGACAGTACATAACAGTTAAGTTTGAATCAATCGATACTTTCGAAAACCAAATATAAAACCAATTATAATGCAAGCAATTTTAGGCGTAATCTTTCATTTCATCGGCGGTTTTGCCTCCGGTAGTTTCTACATTCCGTATAAAAAAGTTAAAGGCTGGGCCTGGGAAAGCTATTGGATTGTTGGTGGCGTATTCTCGTGGTTAATTGTTCCCCCTTTAGCTGCATTTTTAACCATTCCGAACTTTACAGATATAATAGCCAGTACAAACGGCAAAATTTTATTATTAACTTATTTCTTCGGGATACTGTGGGGAATAGGTGGTTTAACCTATGGCTTAGGTGTTCGTTACCTTGGTGTATCCCTTGGAAGCAGTATTATCTTAGGATTATGCATGGTGTTAGGTTCTATTTTACCATCAATTTACTTCGATTTCTTTCCTCAAGCTGGTAAAGATACTTTCACTATGTTCTTGCAAACAGATTGGGGAAGAATGGTTATGCTCGGACTTATTGTTTGCGTATTGGGTATCATAATCTGTGGAAAAGCAGGGATGATGAAAGAAAAAGAAATTAAAGCTGACGTTACTGATCCACATGGAATGGAAGTGAAAACCGAGTTTAAATTTGGTTTAGGCTTATTCGTTGGAATCGTATCAGGTGTTTTAAGTGCTTGTTTTAATTTCGGTATTGAGGCGGGTAAACCAATGGCCGATGCTGCAAATGCAATCTGGAAGGCTGCTAATCCTTCGGAAACTGGAAATTTTCTTTTTCAGAATAATGTAACTTATGTTGTTGTTCTTTGGGGTGGTTTATCTACTAATTTTATTTGGTGTATGATTCTTAACGCCCGTAATAAAACCTTCGGCGATTATACAAAATCGAGCACGCCACTCCTAAAAAATTACATCTTTTCGGCACTTGCTGGTACAACCTGGTTTTTACAGTTTTTCTTTTACGGCATGGGCGAAAGTAAAATGGGTAATGGCGCCAGTTCTTGGATTTTGCACATGGCATTCATCATTTTAATTGCAAACGTATGGGGTTTAATTTTAAAAGAGTGGAAAGGCGTGTCGAAAAAAACTATGTACACCGTTTTTGCGGGCATTTTAACCATTATCGTATCTGTACTTATTGTTGGGTACGGCAATTCAATTAAATAATTTTAAAAAAGTAAAATATTAATATACATGTCTGTTAAAGAAACAAATTATAAGTACGTAAGTTACTTATGGGATGAAGAAGAGGCCGCAAAATTAGCTGGCGATGAAGTTGCATTGTTAATTTATCGCTCCAATTTATTAGGTGCCGATTTACGATTAACCAATTACGGCGGAGGTAATACCTCATGTAAATTATTAGAAAAAGATCCGCTTACAGGTTCAGAAACCGAAGTAATGTGGGTTAAAGGTTCGGGGGGCGATTTAGGTACTTTAAAGAAAAGTGGGTTAGCTGCACTTTATGTAGATCGTCTTCGTAGTTTAAAAAACATTTATAGAGGTGTTGAGCATGAAGATGAAATGGTTGAATTATTTAATCACTGTATTTTCGATTTAAGTTCAAAAGCACCTTCAATTGATACACCGTTACACGGATTTTTACCATTTGCACATATCGACCACTTGCACCCTGATGCAGCTATTGCAATTGCAGCAGCAAAAGACGGAAAGAAAATTACGCAAGAGTTGTTTGGTGGTACAATTGGTTGGGTAGAATGGAAGAAACCTGGTTTTGAATTAGGTTTAACGCTAAAGAAATGTTTAGATGAAAATCCAGGCATTCGTGGTATTATGTTAGGTTCGCATGGTTTATTTACCTGGGGAAATACAGCCTACGAAAGTTATGTAAATACTTTAGATGTTATTGAGATTTGCTCGGCTTATCTGGAAGAAAACTATGGTAAAAAAGGTTTGGTTTTTGGCGGACAAAAAATAGAAAGTGCTGAAGCTGATAAACGTAAAAAACAAGCGGCTACTTTAGCACCTGTTTTACGTGGTTTATGTTCTTCAAAACAGCATATGATTGGTCATTTTACTGATGATAGCCGTGTTTTAGAATTCATAAATTCAAATGATTTATCTCGTTTGGCTCCAATGGGCACCAGCTGTCCTGATCATTTCTTAAGAACTAAGATTAGTCCATTAGTTTTAACTTTAGCTGCTGATGCAGATTTATCTGATAATCAATCGTTAAAAGAAACTTTGGAGCCTGCGTTTGAGGCTTACCGTAAAATGTATACAGACTATTACGAAACCTGTAAACATTCCAATAGTCCAGCAATTCGCGATACCAATCCTGTTGTAATTTTGTATCCAGGTATTGGTATGTTTACTTTCTCAAAGGATAAACAAACAGCCAGAGTTGCAGCAGAATTCTACATAAACGCAATTAATGTAATGAAAGGTGCAGAAGCTGTTTCTGAATATACTTCATTACCGCATCAAGAGGCTTTTAATATCGAATATTGGTTGCTCGAAGAAGCTAAACTTCAGCGTATGCCAAAACCAAAACCTTTAACTGGTAAAATTGCCTTAATTACTGGCAGTGCTGGTGGAATTGGAAAAGCAATTGCTAAAAAGTTTGTTGCAGAAGGTGGCGTTGTGATTTTAAACGACATGAATGCAGAACGCTTAGAAGCGGCTGGAGAAGAGTTTAAAGCTCAATTTGGTAAAGATTCTTACGCTACAGCAATTTTAAATGTAACCAGTCAGGAAGATATTAATGCAGCTTTTGATGCTGCCGCCTTAGCTTTTGGGGGCATTGATATTGTTGTAAATAATGCTGGCTTATCAATTTCTAAAACCATTGGCGATCATACCGAAAAAGATTGGGATTTATTATACGATGTTTTGGTAAAAGGTCAGTTTTTTATCTCTCAGGCTGCAACAAATACGATGCAAAAGCAAAGTATTGGTGGCGATATTATTAATATTGTAAGTAAGAACGCATTAGTAAGCGGGCCTAATAATGCAGGTTACGGAAGTGCAAAAGCAGCTCAACTGCATTTAAGTAGATTAAATGCTGCAGAATTAGGCGCAGATAATATTCGTGTTAATGTTGTAAATCCAGATGCCGTCATTAGCGATAGTAACATCTGGGCTGGCGGATGGGCAGAAGGTAGAGCCAAAGCTTATGGAGTTACCGTTGCAGAATTACCTGCTTATTATGCAAAGCGTACTTTGTTAAATCAAATTATTTTACCTGATGATATTGCAAATGCATGTTTCGCTTTTGTTGGCGGTTTGCTTCAAAAATCGACAGGAAACGTTTTAAACGTTGATGGCGGTGTAGCCATGGCATTTGTACGATAATAAAGTTAGTTTTAGTAAGTTGTTTCACTGGCCCGTGGCTCATTGCGGGCCGAAATAACTTTTAAAGTGAAATATTTTCGAAACAAAAAAGAATAAATTACCTAACCACGGCTTGTATTTTACGAGTTGTATTAACCAAATATTGCGATGAATATCGAACAGAACCAATTAGAAAAACATAACGATTCCCTTATAAGTTCGCATCAGCGTAAGCTTAATTTTTTAAAAGAAGAGTGGTCGCATGTTGATTTAGAAAGCATAATTCAAAAACTTGTCGATTTTCAAATCGCGATACCAAGCTGGGCTTTAGGTACTGGAGGAACACGTTTTGGACGCTTCGCCATTACTGGTGGCGAGCCGCGCACCATAGAAGAAAAAATTGAGGATGTAGGTTTACTTCATGCTTTAAACGGTGCAAGTGGCGCAATTTCTTTACATATTCCATGGGATATACCTCAAAATGCCGATGCTTTAAAAAGTTTAGCTTCAGGTTATGGTTTAACCTTCGATGCCATGAACTCCAACACTTTTCAGGATCAGGCGGGTTCGGCACACAGCTATAAATTTGGCTCCCTTCAAAATGTAAATAAAGCAGTTCGTAAACAAGCAATTGAACACAATATCGAAGTAATAAAACAAGGTGTAGCTTTAGGGTCAAATGCTTTAACGGTTTGGTTAGCAGATGGTTCTTGTTTTCCAGGACAATTAAATTTTCGCAAGGCTTTTGAAAATACTTTAGAAAGTTTACAGGAAATTTATTCGGCTTTGCCAGAAGACTGGAAAATGTTTGTCGAGTATAAAGCTTTCGAACCAAACTTCTATTCTACAACTGTTGGCGATTGGGGACAATCGTTACTTTATGCAAATAAATTGGGTAAAAAAGCTTACACGCTGGTAGATTTAGGTCACCATTTACCAAATGCAAATATCGAGCAGATCGTATCGTTACTTTTAATGGAAGGTAAACTGGGTGGTTTCCATTTCAACGATTCTAAATACGGAGATGATGATTTAACTGCTGGAAGTATTAAGCCTTATCAATTGTTCTTAATTTTTAACGAACTTGTGGAGGGAATGGATGCAAAAGGAATGAATCATGCAAAAGATTTAGGCTGGATGATCGATGCTTCTCATAATGTGAAAGATCCGTTAGAAGATTTATTACAATCGGTAGAAGCGATTATGATTGCTTATGCACAGGCATTATTGGTTGATAGAAAAGCTTTAAATGCTGCTCAGGATAATAACGATGTTGCTGCTGCACAAGAAATTCTTCAAAATACTTTCCGTAGCGATTTGAGAGCGTTGGTTGCCGAAGCTAGATTAAGAACTGGAGCAGCATTATCGCCAATTAGTTTATATCGTGATTTAGATTGCAGAAAAAATTTAGTTAACACAAGAGGTTTAAATACAATTGCAACAGGATTATAATTTAGGAGAAATAAAGATGCCCAAAGCTGTTGTAGCTATATTTGATGTAGGAAAAACAAACAAAAAATTGTTTTTAATCGATGAAAATTACAACATCGTTTACGAGCGTTCGGCCCGTTTTGTAGAAACAAAAGATGAGGATGGAGAAGTTTGCGAGAATTTGGAAAGTCTTCGCTCTTCGGTTTTCGATTCTTTAAATCAGGTTTTACAACTTAAAGAATACGATATTAAGGCGATTAATTTTTCTACTTACGGCGCTAGTTTTGTTTATCTTGATGAAAAAGGCGAACCACTTACGCCGCTTTATAATTATTTAAAGGAGTATCCCGAAGAATTAAAAAAAGAGTTTTATTCTACTTATGGTGGTGAAGAAAAAATTTCGTTAGAAACAGCATCGCCAATTTTAGGTAGTCTGAATTCAGGAATGCAGCTTTATCGTTTAAAAAAGGAAAAACCTGAAATTTTTGATAAGGTAAAGTATGCCCTTCATTTGCCACAATATCTAAGTTATCTGATTACAGGTAAAGGTATGAGCGATATTACCAGTATTGGTTGCCATACGCAGCTATGGGATTTTGGTAAAAACGAGTACCATAAATGGGTATCTGCTGAAGGACTCATTGAAAAATTCGGAGAATTTACACCCGCTGATTCTAGTGTTAAAGCAACTTTTGAAGGTAAAGAATTTAATGTTGGTGTAGGTTTACACGATAGTTCTGCAGCTTTAATACCATATCTTGCAAATTTTACAACACCATTTGTTCTGCTTTCTACCGGAACTTGGTGCATTAGTTTAAATCCTTTTAATCAAGATGTTTTAACAGAAAAAGAACTTAAGCAAGATTGCCTTTGTTATATGCATTTTAAAGGAAAAGGAGTTAAAGCCTCAAGGATTTTTGCAGGTTACGAGCATGAGGTTCAATTGAAAAGAATTGCAGAGCATTTTGATCGGGCAGCTTATTTATTTAAGCACTTAAAGTTTAACGCTGGTTTAGTTTTAAATCTCGCAAATAAAATCCCTGAAAATGCGGTAATCAAGACTGAATTTTCGGCTAATTCTGCATTTCCAGATCGAGATTTAAATCTTTTTAAAACTGCCGAAGAAGCTTATCATCAATTAATTTTAGATTTAGTAAAGCAACAGGTTTACTCTTTAAAACTAATTCTAAATCAAGGTGTAAAAAGAATTTTTGTAGATGGTGGATTTGGAAGAAATGCAATTTACATGCATCTGTTGGCAACCGCAATCCCAGATATAGAAGTTTACGCTTCTTCGGTATCGCAAGCTACCTCAATAGGTACTGCTTTAGCCATTCACGATGCCTGGAATGAAAACCCTGCACCGAGTGATATTATTCAATTAAAATACTACTCCGCTTTGCAGCGAAGTATTGAAGCCTAAATAATAAATATACCCATGAGTTGGATATACAATAGTGATTACCCATCTGTAGATGATTTAAGAAATAAAGCAAAATCGAAAATGCCACGTTTTGCTTTTGAATATTTGGATGGTGGTTGTAATGAAGATGTAAATCTGTTTCGCAATACAGATGACATCAGAGCTTTAGAACTTTTACCTTATTATCTGAAAGATTTTAAAGAAGCATCGTTAAAAACAGAACTTTTCGGGCATACTTATGATGCCCCTTTTGGTGTTGCTCCTGTAGGTTTACAAGGCTTAATATGGCCAAATGCACCAGAAATTTTAGCAAAAGCTGCTTTTGAGCATAACATTCCTTTCATTTTGAGTACGGTTAGTACGGCTTCGATTGAAAGAATTATGGAAATTACAGAAGGTAATGCCTGGTATCAGTTATATCATCCAGCAGAAGAATTGATAAAAGATGATATAATTAATAGGGCAGAAGCTTCTGGTTGTAAGGTTTTGGTTATTCTTTGTGATGTACCAAGTTTTGGTTTCAGACCGAGGGATATTCGTAACGGCTTAGCTATGCCACCAAAAATGTCGGTTAGAAATATGTTGCAAATTGTTGGTAGACCTGAATGGGCATTAAGAACTTTATTTCATGGCCAACCTGCTTTCGAAACCATGAAACCATATATGCCAAAAGGTTTAAATATGAAACAACTTGGTTTGTATATGAATAGAACCTTTTCGGGCAGATTAAATGCCGACAGGATTGCTTCTATTAGAGATAAATGGAAAGGTAAATTGGTTTTGAAAGGTGTTGCAACAGAGGAAGATACACAAATGGCGATTAATTTAGGTTTGGATGGAATTATCGTTTCCAACCATGGTGGCCGACAATTAGATGCTGGCCAATCTGCTATTAAGCCGTTAATTCAAATTGCATCGCAGTATAAAGATAAAATTAAAGTGATGATGGATAGTGGAATTCGCTCAGGTCCGGATATTGCCAGAACAATTTCTGCTGGTGCAGAATTTACTTTTTTAGGTAGAACCTTTATGTATGGAGTTGGTGCATTGGGTGATAAAGGAGGAAATCATACCATGTCGATGCTTAAAACTCAGCTTAAGCAAGTAATGGATCAGGTTGGCTGCGAAAAAATCGAAGACTTATCAAAGCATCTTTCTTAATCAGAAATAGTTTCTCAAAATATTTTATAAATTAACGCTTATAAAAAAGGTTTGTTTCGATATCGAAACAAACCTTTTTAATTTATTTGAATGTGCAAGCAAAATGGATAAACTTTAGTCATTGCAAGGTTAGAAGCATTCTTAAAAGGAAAACCATCAAATTAGGATTTTTGTGCTTCGCAATGATGAATTACAAACAGATGATCGCTAGCGGTTATACCAGCTACTTTTTCAGCAGTTCATCAATTTCGCTGTTAAATTCCTTGACAAACTCATCGTAAAACTTACCCGTTGCTGGTCCATTATAGCCTGTGTGTATTTTAGCTACATTACCACTCTTATCAATAAAAATGGTTGTAGGAAAAGATACAAATGAATTTAAAGCCGGAAGAGACTCGGCAACAGCTTGCTTATCAGCCTTGCCCGCAATTACCTGGTCATATTCAATTCCAAAACGATTTCGGAAATTTGTTAATGCTTTTTTAGCATATTCTGCATCGGTTTGACGCTCATAATGAAGAGCGATTACTTCTACGCCTCGTTTTTTATTTTCTTTATACCAAGGTGCAATAAAACCAGCTTCATCAATACAATTTGGGCACCAACTGCCAGTAATCGTTAATACAACTACTTTGTTTTTATACTTATCATCCTTCAACGAAATTTTCTTCCCGTTTACATCAGGTAAAGAAAAATCTAGAGTTTTATAACCTTCTTTCAGATAGGTTAATTTGTATGCATCTGGAAGCGCAGCATCTTTATTTTTAACTCCCGTAAATGGCTGACTTCCTCTTGCGCTTAAAATTTCACCAGTTAGAGTTCCATCCGATTCAAATTTTCCTTTGTAATAAGAAGGGGAAGAGCCGATAAATGCTGAAAGTTGAAATTCATTTCCCTGAACAGTTCCTTCCAAATAACGTGAATCGCCCGTTACACGTAGGAAAGTTCCAGTAATTTTATTGCCAGTTTGCTTAAACAAACCAACAGTCTTCTCTTCTTTCCCATCGGGAGATTTAAAAATCACATCGTAACTGCCAGAATAATTACCCGCTGCAGCCTTACCATTTGGCTCAAAACGGTAATCTTTTTTCTCAGCAGAAATTTGTGTGGCTTTGCCCGTACCATTTTGTTTTCTTAAACTGCCGTTAAGGGTATTGCCATTAATGCCAAGTGCAAGTTCGTTATCAAACTGATCAATTTTTACAAAAATAGAATCTGCCGTCTGCTTAATCACTCCACCTTCAAAGCTTTCTTCTGCATTTCTGAAATACAGTTTTTTCAGGCCGTCTTTATCTTTTATCTCAAAATTAAATGGAATGTCAAGGTCGGGTTTAATTTTAAATACACCCCTCCAGTTTCCATTCGGCGAAAATGCGGCAGATTTTTGGTTTTGATTTTTATGCGCTTGTGCATCTGCATGAACAATAGATTCGGCCTTTTGCCCTTGGGCAAAGCTAATCGATGGAATTGCAAAAGCAATTGCAAAGGGAATATATAGGGATTTATTATACATTGGGATATTTTTATCTACTAATTTAGTCGACAAATATAAGGAGCTATTTCCCAAAGAAAAAATATTTATAAAAAAATCTATAAAAACTATAGAGTATATGTGATTAATTATATCTTTGCGCCAGTTATTTTAAAATACTTATCAAGAAAGGTGGAGGGAATGGCCCTACGAAACCTTAGCAACCATCCTTACTATGAGGAAATGGTGCTAATTCCATCTGGCAGGAATGTCGGGTAGTTAAGTCAGTTGCGATAAACCCACACAATAAGTGGAGCACTTCTGATTTACGGGGTGCTTTTTTTTTGCCCGCTAATCTGATAAGTAGTATTAATTAAAATCCATTCAAATGAAAAAAACAGACGAGCGCAAATTCAAAAAAAACATTTCAATTAAACATATCGGGTTCTTCCGAATGTGTAAGCCCTGTTAAAGCTTTTTAGTTTTTAACAGGCGCTCTTAATAGCCCTCAATATTTTTAATCAAAAAAATACAGTTTAAAACTGTGCTGGGCTTGCTATGCCTAATTATTACGAACATTAACTCTTCATTAATAAAAAAATATGTTTAAAAATTTAAAACTACCGCTGGTTGTATTTTTGCTTTTCATAGGGCAAAAACTTGCAGCTCAAAATATAGTTGTAACTGGAACGGTTAAAGAAACATCTGGAGAAAGCATTCCTGGAGCTTCAGTTTTACTGAAAGAAACCAAACAAGTTGTTGCAACTGATGCTAAAGGTGCATTCTCGATTAATGCTCCAGATAAAAGTACATTGGTTATTTCTTACATAGGCTTTAAAACGCAGGAAATTCAAATCAATAAAAATTCGGGTGCTATAGTTGTTACACTTCAATCGAGCGAAAATGCCTTAAACGAGGTTGTTGTAACCGCCTTGGGTATTTCCAGACAAAAAAAATCTTTAGGATATGCTGTTCAGGAGTTAAAAGGGCAGGATTTAGCAGAGGCAAAAGAATCTAATTTAGTTAATGCTCTTGCAGGTAAAATTGCTGGTGTTCGGGTTACCAATAGCCAGGGCGATATGGGTTCGTCGAGAGTGGTGATTCGTGGAGAAACTTCGATTTCAGGTAATAATCAACCACTTTTCGTAGTCGATGGAATTCCAGTAGATAATTCTCAATTAAATTCTGGTGGAGCCAGAGATTATGCAAATACAATTTCTGATATTAATGCAGATAACATTGAATCGATAAGTGTATTAAAAGGTCCAAATGCTGCCGCTTTGTATGGTTCGAGAGCAGCAGCTGGCGTAATCATTATTAAAACAAAAACGGGTAAAAACAAAAAAGGATTAGGGATTACCCTTAATTCGAACATTGTTGCAGAAAGTTTGCTAACACTTCCAGTTTACCAAAATGCTTTCGGACAAGGCTCTGAAGGTAAATTTAGTTACGTTGATGGTAAAGGAGGAGGCATTAATGATGGTGTTGATGAAAGTTGGGGACCAAAATTGGATGGTAGATTAATTCCTCAGTTTTTCTCTAAAGGTGTAGCAGTTCCTTTTGTTGCAAACCCAAATAATGTTCGCGATTTTTTTGAAACGGGATATTCTTTAAGTAATGGCATTGCAATAGCTGATGCATCTGAAAAATTCGATTACCGCTTATCATACAATAATTTACAACAAGGTGGTATTGTTCCAAACTCTGGTCAGGATAAAAATACTTTCTCCCTAAACACAACTTTAAGGGTAACGCCAAAACTAAGTGTTACAGCTAACGCAAATTATAGCAAACTAAACTCCGATAACTTGCCTGGAACTGGTGGTTCAAGATCGACCAGTACGATGTTGCAGTTTACCTGGTTTGGTCGTCAGGTCGATATTAATCAATTAAAAAATTACCTTGATGAAAACGGAAATACCTTTAACTGGAATAATAGCTATTATAGCAATCCATATTGGGTAGCCTACGAAAATACGGTTTCTCAGCAGCGTGGACGTATTATTGGTAGTTTAGGTTTAAACTATAAAATAATTGATGGCTTGGAATTTAACTTCCGCTCGGGAACAGATTATTACAACGATCGCCGTAAAATAAAAATTGCTTATGGTACAAATGGAACACCATTTGGCTCTTATTCGGAAAGTGCATTTACAGTTAGTGAGAATAACACCGATGCAACTTTGAATTTTAACAAACAACTAAATAAAGATTTTAGCTTAGAGGCATTAGCAGGTAGCAACATTCGTACACGTTACATCGAGCAAAACGATCAAAGTGCGCCAAGATTAGCCGTAGCAGGCTTATATTCTTTGAGTAATTCCAGAGACCCGCTTATTTCTTCTAATAATTATAGTAAGCTTAAATCTTATAGTGTTTACGCTTCGGCACAAATCGGTTTTAGAAATTATTTATACGCAAACATTACCGCTCGTAATGATTGGTCGTCTACTTTAGCGGCTCAAAATCGTTCTTATTTCTATCCATCATTTAATGGAAGTTTTATATTAACTGAAGCATTAGATATTAAGAGCGAAGTACTTGATTACGCAAAAATTCGTGGTGGCTGGTCGAAGGTTGGTAAAGATGCAGACCCTTATCGTTCGGTTAATACTTACGTTTTTAGTGCGCCTTTTGGTTCAAATCCACAACTTACGGCATCTACAACAGATTTAAATCCAAATTTAAAACCCGAAACAACAACTTCATCAGAGCTTGGAGCCGAAGCAACCTTCTTTAGTAAAAGAGTACGTTTAGACTTAAGTTTATACAATACCAATAGTTACGATCAGATTTTAAGCGTTGATGTAAGTCCGTCAACAGGTTTCCGTTCAAAACTTTTAAATGCAGGAAAGATTAATAACAAAGGAATTGAGATTCAATTGGGCTTAACACCAATTAAAAAGCAATTTACCTGGGATATCGATGTGAATTATGCGGCAAACAGAAGCAAGGTAATCGAGTTAGATAAAGCTGGTTTGCTGCAGAATTATGTTGTTGCAACAAACTCTGCTCAGGTAATAGCAGCTGTTGGTCAGCCGTATGGAACTTTGTTTGGCAATGCTTTTTTACGTGATGGAAACGGCAATATTGTAGTTAACGCAACTGGTGCGCCCCAAACTGATCCAACTAAAAGGGTTTTAGGTAAATATACGCCCGATTGGATTGGTGGCATTTACAATACATTTAGTTACAAAGGCTTGAGTTTAGGTGTTTTAATTGATGCAAGTTTTGGAGGTTCTATTTACAATGGTACTTATGCAACAGGAACTTACACTGGGGTACTTGCTTCAACACTGCCAGGCAGAGCTGCAGAATATGGAGGTATTTCTTATTACTATCCTGGAAATGGAAAAGCAAACGGTACGGTTAGAGTAAATGGAACAGCTCCAGCAGGCGTAACCGTTTATGATGATGGTATTGTTTTCGATGGTGTAACTGCTGATGGAAAACGCAATGAAAAAATATTACCAGCTCAACAATATTATAAGTCGTTTCGTACTATAGATGAAGCCAATATTTTTGATGCTTCTTATGTAAAACTTCGTGAGGTTAAACTGAGTTACAATTTACCGTCTAAATGGATTCGTTCTCTTAGCCTTCAGGGCGCTTCGGTTTCTTTAGTTGGTCGTAACCTTTGGATTATTCATAGAAATGTAGAAGATATTGACCCGGAAGTTGCCTTTAACACGGGTAACGGACAAGGTTTGGAAAGTCTTTCAAATCCAACAACCCGCAGTTATGGTCTTAACCTTAATATCAAATTTTAATCTTTTTAACATGAAAAATTATAAAATATACTTGTTGTCAATTTTAACATTAGCAGTTTCATCTTGCAGCAAAGAATTAGATAAGGTTAATATTAACCCAAATGCAACCGAAAATGCACAACCCGATTATTTGTTAACAGGTGCAATAAAAAATACAACAGATGCGTATTGGAGTACAACAAATACAATGAATTCAAGTTCGTTGTTTGTACAGCACTGGTCTAAAATTCAATATACCGAAGAAGATCGATTTATCTATTCAAATAGTAGTTTTACAGCACTTTGGTCTACTGGATATTCTCAAAGTATAACTGCTTTCAACAAAATTATTGAATTAGGAAATGCACAGGCAAATCCAAACTATAAAGGTGTGGCTTTGGTGTTACGTTCGTGGGTTTTTTTATTACTTACCGATGCTTATGGCGATATTCCTTACTCGCAGGCTGGCAAAATTAGCGAATTTATAACACCTGCCTACGATAAGCAAAAAGATGTGTATTTTGGTTTATTAGACGATTTAAAAACAGCAAAACTGACTTTAGATCCTGCTTCGAAAGCTATTTTAGGCGATGTAATTTATAATGGTAACATTGCCAGGTGGAAGAAGCTTGCAAACTCTTTAAGACTTAGAATCGCTTTGCGTATTGCCGATAAAGAGCCTGCAAAATCTAAGCAGGTTTTAGATGAAATTAAAGCTGAAGGTGATGCATACATAAGCGATAATGCAGATAATGCACAGCTTGTGTACTTAACTTCTCCACAGCAAAACCCCGTGAGTGCTTTGTTCGAAACCAGAGATGATTATCGTATAAGTAAAACAATTGTTGATAAGCTTTTTGCTTTAAACGATCCGAGGCTTCCTATTTACGCAAGTAAAACCCAAACGGCTACGCCCGAAGAATATATCGGTGTTCCTAATGGATTAACCAACTCCGAAGCTAGTATTCTTGGTTTTGCAAAAACATCTAAACCAGGCGCTTACTTTTTATTGCCTCAGGCGCCAGCTGTAATTTTTAGTTATTCAGAGTTACTTTTCGATAGGGCAGAAGCAGCGGCCAGAGGTTTCACAACAGAAAACGCAGCAGATTTATATCAACAGGCAATTAAAGCATCGTTAAAACAATACAACATTTCTGATGCCTTAGCAAATACCTATGTTGCGCAGCCAGCCGCTCAATACGATGCCGCTAACTATAAAAAATCTATTGGCGAACAAAAATGGCTTGCACTATTTGGTCAAGGTTTGGAAGCTTGGGCAGAGAGAAGAAGATTAGATTATCCACAATTAACTGCATCGGTTAATACGGTGCTAAACGGACAAATTCCTGTTCGCTTTATTTATCCAGGTACCGAGCAATCGCTAAACGGACAGAGTTACAAAAACGCGGTGGGTAGTCAAGGCGCTGATTTATTAACCACCAAACTTTGGTTTGATGCTTTTTAGGTTGATTTCATAACCATCATTTCTAGCGAAACCGAGAAATCTTTGAGTTTAATCTATTGACTCAAAGATTTCTTTTAAAAATTTATATTTTTTTTGAAAAGCAGTTCCAGTAATTCTTCGGTTCAGATAGTCCCGCCATTCGCTTCAATCTTTTTATTATCGGAAATGGGTTTTTTAAAGTATTTGCAACAAAAAGTATTTCCGCTCTACTGGGTTTAAAATACTTCGGTAAGCCTATAAATTATCGATTGTTGTTTTAAGAAAACCGCCATTTCGAACATATTCGAGAATCTTTGAAAAATTTCTCTTTACTACATTGAGCCCTATCGAAATGCCTCACATTAAGTACTTTTCAATAAGCTCAGCATCAAAAAATACCAATTGTAAGAAATTTGCCTTAATGCTATTTAATCGAGAAAAATAGAAAAGGCTTATTTACTTAAAACAACTCGCTTGTACCTAGATAGTTATTTACTGCTTTTAAAATTTCTTTCCCGATTTCTACTGCATTGCCGATGCCAACGCCTTTAATTGCTGCAAGCTGCTCGGTAGTTTTAGGTAATTTGGCTGCGATAGATTGTAGCGCAACATCAGAAAGTACATTGTGCTCTGCAACATTTCTTTGGTCACTTATTGTTTTTCGTAAAGCTGTAAGCTCCAGAAACAATTTTAAATTTGCGATTTCTTTAGCTGAAATAATAACTTTTGGCGCCCGTCCAGTTTGAACGGGTTCATATCTGCTGCCAGCACGATGATAGATTCTCGTATATTCATCAACAGTAAAATCATTCCACTGAATTTTAAATAGAGCGAGTTTAATGGTGAGTTCATTTAATAAATCTGTAATCCTGTTTAAAATCTTTTCCGAGCGCTCGTCGATATAAACATTCAGTTCATTAAATTTATCAATATCGTTTAAAACCGTTTCTAACTTCGGAATAAAATAGGTTGAAGCCTTTGTTAATCGGTCTCTAAACTCTTCTTCTTCATTAACAGATTTGGTTCTCACAACTCCTGTTAACTCTTTTTTAATGAATCTGGCAGCAACACTAATGATTTCTTCTTCCAAAATTTTAGCACTTTTATCAACAATTTCTTGAAATGCGGTGTTGCCGGGGTTATTTCCAAAGCTCGATTTTTTTAAAATTATCCAGTTTCTTCTTATAGATTCAAAATCTAACAAATCACGAATAAGACTCCATTCATATGCTTGAGTTGCATTTTCTAAAGCAACAGCATCAGGTTTTGTAAAAATGGCCTCATTAGTAAACTTGATCACCTTATCATCGGTAATAATGTTTTCTACCTTAATTGGCGATTTCAGAATTAAACCTTCCAAACTTCTGCAACGACTCAAAGCCACATAAGCCTGGCCATGTGTAAAAGACGAACTAACATCAATGATTGCCTTATCAAAAGTTAAACCCTGACTTTTATGAACCGTAATTGCCCATGCCAGTTTGAAAGGGTATTGAGCAAAACTCCCTGTATTTAGTTCATTAATTTTATTATCGGTAGGGTTGAGGTTATATTTTATATTTTGCCATTCTTCTTGATTTACATCCAAATCGCTATGTTCATCATTAAAACGAACCTTTATGCCTTCATTATTAATTTTTGTAATTACAGCGGCCTTACCGTTGTAATAAAGCTTTTTACCCGAAGAATCATTTTTGATAAACATGACTCTTGCACCAACTTTAAGTTCTAAAACTTCATCAACCGGATAAGCATCTTTAGGGAAATCTCCTGTAATTTTTGCATTGAAAAGATGGGTTTCTCCATTAAGTTTTTCTAAATACTCTTGATTGATTTGCGTAACCAGATTATTATGCGTGGTTAAAGTAATGTACTCTTCTTTATTAACCTCATTCATTTCCGAATCGTAGCGTTCATTCAGTTTTTCAAGTAAATTAACACTAAGCGTATTTTCTCTTATCCCGTTTAAAATATCTAAAAATATTGGATCGGATTGACGGTAAACTTTATCAAGTTGAAAAGTAGTAAGCTTGTTTGATTTGATTACCAAACTATCGAAAAAATAAGGACTGGTATAATAATTTCGAAGAATATGCCATGCATCGTGCGCAATAGGCGAAAGCTGGTATAAATCGCCAATCATTAAAACCTGCACACCGCCAAATGGCAATTGAGATGCTTTGGTTTTTCTTAATGCGTGATCAATAAAATCCAAAATATCTGCTCTAACCATACTAATTTCATCAATAATTAGCAGTTCAAGGCACTTTAATAATTTTATTTTATCAGCAGAATATTTTATAGCTTCACCAGCGTCGGGATTTGGAATAAGAGGCCCAAAAGGTATTTGAAAAAAGGAATGTAAGGTAACTCCACCTGCATTTATTGCGGCTACAGCAGTTGGCGCAACAACAGCAAAATTCTTTTTTGTAGTTTCTCTTATGTGTCTAAGCAGGGTTGTTTTTCCAGTTCCTGCTTTTCCCGTAAGAAAAATAGATTGATTGGTCGACTTTAAGAAATCAAGAATAAGCTGGTGTTCGTGCATCAAATGGGAATCTATCGAATTTAAGCATAGATAAAAGCCTATGCAATTGAACCCAAAAGTACAATCTTTCTTTTGTTCTTACTAATTATGTTAGTATTTTGTGGTTAATGAAATGTATTATGATTTAAAGTAATAACCTGCTGCGAAACAGTTTAGATTAACAAACCTGAACCGTTTTGATACTTAAGACTTTACCAAGTTTATGGATTTTTGAGGCGATATTACCTTTACCAATGGCACAATGGTGCGCAGGACCTTCATTATTCCAGGCTTCTACAAAATTACGTGCGCCGAGAGAAAATTTGTATCTGCTATTTGTATTTCCGATTTCTAATATATCGCCCTGAACAGATTCTCCTTCTGCCACTAATAATTTTAAGGCACCATCTCCAGTTTCAACAACCGAAAGTAAGGTAACTGGCCCGTGGCTTACCGACATTTCTACTGAAAGACCATTTCCAACTTTGCCATGGTAAACTTTTAATGGTTTAACCTTTATTTTACCTTCTGCTATTTGGGGGTGGCACGGCCCGTCGTGACCCATTAATACCACATCATCATTAAAATCCATGGCATAATATTCGGTAAAAGAACCACCTGCACCAAAACTATCCATAATTTTCATGGCCTGTGCGTTCTTAATTTCATATTCTCCAGCAACTGGAATATGTTTTCCTGTTAAAATAGAATTGCCTAAAATTACCGAAGTCGCGGTGTTTTCGTTGGCTTCGTTTCCAGTACCCTTGTGATAATAAGCTAAAGAACCAAGGTTATATTTTGCAACAAGTTTATCTAATGCAACCGCAGTTACGGCGGCTCTGTTAAGTTCGTCTTCGGCACAATCTGCCTGTACATCAAATAGATTATGTATTTCCTGAAGTTTTAACTCCGTTTCTCGATTGGTTACCGTAGTACATAAATGCGATAATTCGTCGATTTCTAAAACTTCCATGTGGCCTCCAAATGTTGCAGCTTGTAAAGTTAAATCGGTATAAATATCCATCATGCCGCCATAATAATTGCCCATTATGCCCAATCGGTTGTAGTACATTATTTTAGCAACTCTAGCGGCTTCAACCCATTCTTCGATCTCTTTCCAAACGTGAGGGTCGTTATGTAACATACCCGTAATCTGGAAAAAGGGAATTTTACATCGGTTAAAAACGTTTGCAATTTCAGGAACCGAACAGGCGGAACAATAAGCCAGCCATTCGCCAGTCATCTTTGTTCGGTCTTCGAGCTTATTAAAAGTTTTATAATCAATGCTCGCCTCTGGCGATAAATTTAATACGATAACAGGAACCTTAGCTTTTTTTACAACGGGTAACACTGTTGAAGAGAGTGCATAAGTAGAAACATATAAAAACAAGATATCCACATCTTCCGCTTTAAACTTATTACCCGATTCGAAAGCCGTCTCTGGCGTGTCAATTAAGCCAAGGTTTATGATATCCGCATCAAAGGCTTCTAACCCATTTGCAATAATATTTATATAACCAGCTAACCTATCTTTTAAACCTGAGAATTGTTCCCAGTAAGCCTGAAGACCAATGCCAAATAAACCAACTTTAACTTTTAAGTGTATGCTGGTGTTGTTTTTACTCATATTATTTAATTATTTGGTTTTACTTTGAAATCAAAACTATGGCAATCACTCGAGGCTATAAATAGATAATTTGATAAATGAAATATATATTTTGGACAAGGGGATTTGAAATTCAGCTGCTGATTTAAATATCAAAATGTATAGTCGAATTGCCAAAAAATTAAAACCGAGATTAATAAAATAATCTAATTTTATTTTTTGGAGAAATATATTTTTGAGCTTAGGAAAAAGAATTTTAGTTGATAAGAAACATTAATGCTACAGATGCCAGAAAAATTTAAAATATTATGATATTGAAAACTAATCAGTATTAATTACTTTTCTAGAAATTAAGCCGTGCTTTGCATGTAATTAAACAACATAAAAAATCATTATTATTTACAGTTAACCAAATATGAAATCCGAACACTTGTTTATTTATACAATTTATAAAACGATTTACTTGTTTAATAAATTAAGCTAACTCAAATAATAAAAACAATTTATGAAGTTTTTTCTCATCACTTTTTTCTTAATGTGTGGTATTGCTTATCTAAATCCAGTAGGTGCTCAACAGCGAGCATTTGAAAAAAGCAAACTTATTAGAAATGAAGAAATGGTGAGAAGGTTTGTTACACCAACAAGAATTTTATGGAAAAACGGAGATGTTAAAAATGAAGATAAGCTACTAAAACAAGGAAACGGGCAAGCAGAAATTTCCTCAGATATTATTTGTTCTATGGAAAATAAAGGCGGCTCTCAGTCAGCCATTTTACTAGATTTTGGAAAAGAGATTCATGGAGGCTTACAATTAATTACAGGAATTTATAAAGGAAATAAACCTATAAAGGTTAGAATACGCTTCGGAGAATCTGCTGCCGAAGCTATGTCAGAAATAGATTCTATGTATAACGCAACAAATGACCATGCTATGCGTGATTTTGAAGCCATGTTACCTTGGTTGGGTAAACTCGAAGTTGGAAATACGGGGTTTCGATTTGTTCGTATAGACCTTTTAGAAGCAGGTGTAGCTTTAAAACTTAAAGAAGTTAATGCAATTGCTGTTTTTCGCGATATTCCATATTTGGGTTCTTTTGTAAGTAACGATACTTTGCTAAACAAAATCTGGCAGACGGGGGCTTATACCGCTCATTTGAATATGCAGGAGCACTTATGGGATGGAATAAAAAGAGATAGATTAGTATGGATAGGAGATATGCATCCTGAAACCTCAACAATTGCAGCTGTTTTTGGCAATAATGAGGTTGTACCCAAAAGCCTGGATTTAGTTAGAGATTTAACACCTCTGCCCGATTATATGAATGGTATATCTTCTTATTCGATGTGGTGGGTAATTATTCAGAAAGACTGGTATATGCACAATGGCGATTTAGAATATCTTAAAAAGCAAAAACAATATCTTTCTGGTTTGCTGAATCATTTTGCTGCACAAATCGATGATAAAAATAGCGAAAAGCTAACCAAAGGTTGGCGTTTTTTAGATTGGCCAACAAGTGATAATCCAGAAGCGATACATGGAGGTTTGCAAGCTATGCTTTTAATAACACTCGAAGCTGGCGCAGAATTAAGCATTATTCTAGGTGATCAAAAAACTGCTGAAAACTGTTTAGCAACAGTTAAAAGGCTTAAAACGAATGTTCCAGATTCTAGAGGTTCTAAACAAGTTGCTTCATTATTATCCTTGTCGGGTTTGTTACCTCCTAAAGAAGCAGATAAAATAATATCTGCTGGAGGCGTAAAAGATTTTTCTACATTTTATGGCTTTTACATGCTTAAAGCAAAGGCTAAGGCAGGTAATTATAAGGGTGGAATAGATAACATAAGAGAGTTTTGGGGTGCTATGCTAAACTTAGGTGCAACAAGCTTTTGGGAAGATTTTAATATGGATTGGATCTCAAATGCAGGCAGAATTGATGAGCTTGTACCTAAGGGTAAAATCGATTTACATGCAAAATATGGTTCATATAGCTATAAAGGTTATCGTAATAGTCTTGCACACGGATGGGCATCAGGCCCAACGGCATGGCTTACCGAAAATGTTTTGGGCGTTAAAATCATGGCTCCAGGTTGCAGAATAATTAAAATCGAGCCTCATCTTGGTGATTTAAAATTCGTAGAAGGAAGCTTTCCCACTCCATTAGGAATTGTAAAAATAAAACATACCAAAATAGCAAACGGAACAATACAAAGTGATATTTCTGCACCAAAGGGTATCAAAATAATTAAGTAAAAACACACTATAACCAAATTTATTATTGCTAATACAAGAACATGAACACATTCAAATCAAATTTCTTCAAACTTTTCCTTCTTTCTTTTTTACTTGTTATCAGCGGTAAATCTTCCTGGGCAATTGGTATAACTGGTTTAAAATGCGAACATTTAATCAGGCCAATTGGAATAGATAATCCAAAACCAAGGTTATCGTGGATAATGGATGATGACAGGAAAGGAGCTCTTCAGCTTGCATATCGAATTGTAATTGGTACCGATTCCACTCAGTTATCTGCTAAGCAAGATATTCAATGGGATTCTGGTAAAATTACTTCGGGTGATAATTTGATAACCTATAAAGGCAGGGCATTATTACCGTTTACTAAATATTTCTGGAAGCTTGAACTTTGGGATAAAAACAACAAAAGCATAACTGCTTCTACATCAAGTTTCGAAACGGGGATGATGGGGATGGAGAATTGGAAAGGAACCTGGATTAGCGATAGAAATGATATCAACACTCGACCAGCTCCTTATTTTAGAAAAGTTTTTGAACCCGTAAAACAGATAAAATCTGCCAGAGCTTACGTTGTGGCTGCAGGTTTGTATGAGTTATATTTAAATGGTAAAAAAGTAGGCGACCACCGATTAGACCCAATGTACACTCGTTTCGACAGACGAAACTTGTATGTAAGTTATGATGTAACTGCAAATCTTCAGCAGGGAAAAAATGCAGTAGGTGTTTTACTAGGTAATGGTTGGTATAATCACCAGGCCTTAGCTGTTTGGAACTTCGATAAGGCGCCATGGCGGGCAAGACCCACGTTTTGCTTAGATTTAAGAATTACTTATACCGATGGTTCAACTGAAGTTATTACCTCTGGAGGCGATTGGAAAACAAGTTTAAGTCCCATTGTTTCAAATAATATTTACACTGCCGAACATTATGATGCGAGATTAGAACAAAAAGGCTGGAACAAAGCCGATTTTGACGATTCTAAATGGCGTGGTGTTAGTTTAAGGGCAACACCTTCAACTAATATTGTTTCACAAACCATGCATCCAATACGCAATGTAGAGGAAATAAAGGTTAAGGATATGCGCAAATTTAATGATACAACCTATCTTTTTGATTTGGGTAGAAATATTGCAGGCGTATCTAAAATAAAAGTTGCTGGACCTAAAGGAACTATAATCCGTTTAAAACATACCGAGCGCTTATACGCCAACGGACGTGCAGATTTATCTAATATTGATGTTTATTATCGCCCGAAGGATGATACTGACCCTTTTCAAACCGATATTTTCATTTTAAACGGAAATGGAACAGAAGAGTTTATGCCGCTTTTTAATTACAAAGGATTTAGATATGTTGAAGTAACAACAAGCAATCCGATAAAGCTTGAAGCTCAAAATCTTACTGGATATTTTATGCATAGCGATGTACCAGCTGCAGGGAAAATATCCTCATCAAACCCATTAATTGATAAAATTTGGTCGGCAACGAATAACTCTTATTTATCCAATCTCTTTGGTTTTCCAACAGATTGCCCGCAACGCGAAAAAAATGGTTGGACAGGTGACGGACATTTTGCTGTAGAAACAGGTTTTTACAATTTCGATGGAATAACAGTTTATGAAAAATGGATGGGCGACCACCGTGATGAACAGCAGCCCAATGGAGTATTGCCCGATATTATTCCGACAGGTGGTTGGGGTTATGGAACAGCAAATGGAACAGACTGGACCAGTACAATTGCTATAATTCCATGGAATATTTATATGTTTTATTGCGATACAAAAGCATTGGCAGATAATTACAAAAACATAAAACAATATGTAAATTATGTGAACAGCATAAGCGTAGATGGTTTAACTACTTTTGGTCGCGGAGATTGGGTTCCTGTTAAATCAACTTCTAATTTGGAATATACCTCATCCGTTTATTTCTATGTTGATGCAGATATTCTAGCAAAAACCGCTAAAATATTTGGTAACCAGAACGATTATTTGGTGTACAGTGCTTTAGCTGAAAAAATTAAAAAGGCAATTAATGCTAAATTTTTTCATGCTGAAACTGCTATTTATGGTTCTGGTGTACAAACAGAATTAAGTATGGCCTTACAATGGAATATTGTAGCTGATGAATACAGACAAAAAGTTGCTGAAAATTTAGCAAAACGTGTTGCTGCAGATGGTATGCACATTGATGTTGGAGTTTTGGGTGCAAAAGCGGTATTAAATGCTTTGAGCGATAACGGACAAGCAGAAACAGCTTACAAACTTGCCGCACAAGATACTTACCCAGGATGGGGATGGTGGATTGCAAATGGCGCTACAACTTTGCACGAAAACTGGGATATGGAAGCAAAAAGAGATATTTCTGATAACCACATGATGTTTGGTGAAATTGGCGGATGGTTTTTTAAAGGCATTGGCGGCATCAAAATCGACGAAAAACACCCTGGTTTTAAAAACATTTTGCTGCACCCTCATTTTGTAGCAGGTTTAGATCATTTTGCAGCAAGTCATGATGGTCCGTACGGTAAAATTCTTTCCTCATGGAAAAAGGTAGGAGAAGGAATAAAATATAATGTTAAAATTCCAGCAAACTCTACGGCAAGTTTGGAAATTCCTAATGTGAAAGGCAAAAAGGTTTATCTGAATGGTAAAACGATTCAAAACAAGACTGAAATATCAGCAGGTAGTTATGAATTTGAAATCAAATAATTAACTTTTTTAACTCACTTGCAAGATGTACTTATTTATTCTATCTTGGGAGAAAATTATTAAAAACAAAATCTATCAAAGAAATGGCACAAGGTAAAGTAAAATTTTTCAACAAGGAAAAAGGATTCGGATTTATAACAATCGATAACGGTTCTGAAGTATTCGTTCACGTAACTGGATTAGTAGATGAAATCGCTGAAAACGATACAGTAGAATTCGAAATTTCTCAAGGTAAAAAAGGTCCAACTGCAACAAACGTTAGACTTGCCTAGTAAGATTTTCCTTTTGAATATTTGCTTTAAACTAAATTAACTGCATACTTTACAAAAGAAAAATCAAAAGCTAATTAGCTTATAAAACACAAAAGAAAAGCCTTTTAAGATTACTTAAAAGGCTTTCTTCGTAAAAAGGAATATTAAATCAGTCGGAACGATTGCATTACATTAGTTCCAGCCACCACCCAAAGCATGATAAATGTTTACCACAGCATTTAACTGCTGTTTTTTAGTTTCAATCAATTCTAATTTTGATTGAAGCGCATCACGTTGGGTCATTAAAACTTCAAAGTAATCAGCTCTGGTTGCTTTAAATAAATCATTAGAAATATCAATAGATTGCGTAAGTGCTTCGGCTTGTTTCGCTTTCAAATTGTAACTTTTTTGTAGGTTGCTGATGTTCGATAATTGATTAGCAACCTCAACGTAACCATTTAAAATCGCTTTCTCGTAATTAAAAACAGCTTGTAACTGTTTCGCATTAGCAGTTAAATACTCTGCTTTTATCGCGTTACGATTAATCAGTGGTCCAGCTAAATCTCCAGCCAAAGAATAGGCTAAAGATTCAGGCGTTCTCAATAAGTAAGATGGATTAAAAGCCTGATAACCAATTGTCGCAGAAATGCCTAAAGATGGGTAAAACTGCGCCTTTGCAACTTTAACATCAAGTTTAGCTGCAGTTAAATCAAGCTCAGCTTGTTTAATGTCAGGGCGATTAGCCAATAACTGAGCTGGCAAACCTACCTGAACGGTAGGCGGAACCAGATTGATAAAATTACTTTTATCTCTTGGAATGGGTTGTGGATAACGACCTAACAGGAAATTAATTTTGTTTTCAGTTTCTGTTATATTTTGTTGAATATCAAATTCTAAACTTTTAGAACTTAAGACCTCTGCCTCAAATTTTCTTACTGCTAATTCAGTAGTACGCATAGCCTGCTTCTGAACTTTCATAAGTTCCAAAGCATTACTTTGCAAAGCGATGTTTTTCTTTACAATATCAAACTGATTATCTAAAGCAAGCAATTCATAATAGGAATTGGCAACTTCGGCCACCAGGTTAGTTACAACAAAGTTTTTACCTTCAACTGTAGATAAATAACGTGTTACAGCTGCTTTTTTAGCATTTCTTAACTTATGCCAAATATCGGCTTCCCAATTAGCCTGCAAGCCAAATCTGTAATCTGGTAATATATCTGGTACTTCTTTGCCTGGTGTAATATCGGTAGAAGCATCGCCCGCACCCGAACTGGTATAACGGCCAACTTTTTCGAATCCTGCTCCAGCACCATAACCAACCGTTGGCAAAAGTTCGCCTTTTTTAGCTCTTATGTCGTTTTTGGCAATTTCAATTTCCTGCAAGGTTATATTTAACTCCTGATTATTTTTCAATGCAGTATCAATCAAATTAACCAAATTTGGATCAGTAAAGAAACTACGCCATTTTAAGCTTGCGGTATTTGTGCTATCCTGCGAGTTGTTAAAACTCGCAGGTACATTTTTATTTTCACTACGTTGAGCAAACTCAGGTACTTTACATGCTGAGTATGCAGCGCATATCAACATTAAACCAACGTACTTATAAATATTTTTCTTAAACATTATCTTCTATTTCTTCAGTTAACGGATGTTCTTCTTCGATCTTAATAAGCTTATGTCTGGCAGCTATTGTTCCGAATACATAGTATAATCCCGGGATAATAATTACTCCGAAAATGGTACCGAATAGCATACCACCTGCTGCCGCTGAACCAATAGTCCTGTTACCAATTTTACCTGGTCCACTGGCAATCATTAATGGTATTAAACCAGCAATAAAAGCGAAGGATGTCATTAAAATCGGACGGAAACGTACACTGGCACCTTCCATAGCAGCTGCAAGTATGGTCGCGCCCTGAGCATGTCGTTGCGTTGCAAACTCTACAATTAGAACGGCGTTTTTACCGAGCAAACCAATTAACATGACCATTGCAACCTGTGCATAAATGTTGTTCTCTAAGCCCAAAAGCTTTAAGAATAAGAAGGCCCCGAAAATACCAACCGGTAAAGAAAGGATTACCGATAAAGACAATATAAAACTTTCATATTGGGCTGCAAGCACAAGGTAAACGAAACCTAAACAGATTAAAAAGATATAAATTGCCTCATTGCCTCTTGATACCTCATCTTTAGAAATACCGGCCCAATCGATACCAAAACCTCTTGGTAGTGTTTTCTTAGCTACTTCTGTAATTGCGTTAATTGCTTCACCAGAACTATAACCCTGTGCCGATTGACCGCTGATCTCAGAAGCATTATACATATTGTGTCTGGTAATTTCCGAAAGACCATAAACCTTTTCCATTTTCATAAATGCAGAGAATGGAACCATTTCATCCTTATCGTTTTTAACAGATAATTTTAGAATGTCCTCTGGCAAGGCTCTATATTGTGGCAAGGCTTGTACCATAACTTTATACTGTCGGTCGTATTTAATAAAACTCGTTTCATAATTACTACCTACAAAAGTTGAAAGCGTATTCATCGCATTATCAATTGTTATACCTTTTTGCTGTGCAATATCATTGTCGATCTTCAACATATATTGAGGAAAACTTGCACTGTAGAATGTAAATACCGATGATAACTCTTTTCGTTTGTTAAGTTCTCTAACGAAATCATTAGCTACGGTTTCCATCTTTTTATAATCACCACTACCTGCTTTATCCAAAAGACGAAGTTCGAAACCACCTGCTGCACCATAACCAGGTACTGCCGGTGGTTGGAAAAACTCTATTGTTGCTCCAGGAATTGATTTTGATTTCTCTTCAAGTTCTTTGATAATTTCCTGAGCAGAGTTTTTACGTTCATCCCAATCTTTCAGGTTAATTAAACAAGTTCCGGAGTTTGAGCCTGTACCTTCTGTTAAAATTTCGTAACCTGCTAATGATGATACTGATTTTACGCCATCAATACCTTCGCACATTTTTTGTAGTTTTTCTGCAATCTGGTCAGTACGCTCAAGTGTTGAACCTGGAGGCGTTTGAATAATCGCATAAACCATTCCCTGATCTTCATTAGGAATAAAGCCAGATGGAACGCTACCACTTAATCCCCAAATGCCTAAACAAAATAAAATTAGTACACCAAAAGTCAATATTTTACGGCTTACCACTTTGGTTAATACAATTTCATATTTACCCGAAAGCTTAGCAAAACCATTATTAAAACCATCTAAAAACTTGTCAACTATCGTTTTCTTTTTAGCATGGCCATGATTGTTTTTCAACATAATGGCACATAAAGCAGGAGTAAGGGTTAAGGCCACAATACCCGAAAGAATAATTGCCGTTGCCATTGTAATGGAGAACTGACGGTAGAAAATACCAACCGGGCCTGACATAAAAGTTACTGGGATAAATACCGAAGCCATTAAAAAGGTAATTGCGATAATTGCACCACTAATTTCTTTCATAGCCTCTTGTGTAGCCCTAAGTACGGATAGCTTCGGGTCATTTTCCATCTTGGCGTGTACCGCCTCAATAACCACAATCGCATCATCCACCACGACCCCAATCGCGAGTACGAGCGCAAACAAAGTGATTAGATTCAGGGTAATACCGAAGAATGACATGAAAACAAAGGTTCCAATTAAGGAAACAGGGACGGCGATGGCTGGAATTACTGTTGAACGCCAATCGCCAAGGAAGAGAAATACAACTAAACCTACCAGTATAAATGCCTCTACAAGGGTGTGAATTACTTTTTCGATTGATGCATCCAGGAATTTAGATACGTCGTAACTCACTTCGTAATCTAAACCTTTAGGGAAAGAGGTGGCTTTAATCTCCGCCATTTTTGCCTTTACATCTTTAATTACTTGACTTGCATTACTACCGTAAGATTGTTTCAGAACGATTGCTGCAGATGCTTTTCCATTTAAAGTAGAATATAAGTTGTAAGCTGCGGCACTAAAATCAACATCTGCAACATCTTTTAAACGCAGCATTTCGCCGTTAGCATTTGCTCTTAAAACTATGTTTTCGTAACCTTCTTTTGTATTGAACCGACCAGAATATTTTAAGACATATTCAAATGCCTGAGACCTTTTACCAGAGCTTTCACCTGTTTTACCTGGGGAAGCTTCTAAACTTTGCTCATCAAGTGATTTCATCACTTCATCAACAGAAATTTTATAAGCCTGCATTCTGTCTGGTTTTAACCAGATACGCATTGCATAATCTCTATCACCCAAAATATCGGCAAAACCAACCCCATCAATCCTTTTCAATTCAGAAAGTAAATTGATATCGGCAAAGTTGTATAGGAAGTTTTGGTTCATTTTAGGGTCTTTGCTATACAAGTTGATATACATCAACATGTTAGACTCTTCACGGCTGATTTTTACACCCTCTCGAACAACCAAGGGCGGAAGTTTATTCGTTACAGCAGCTACACGGTTTTGAACGTTTAGTGAAGCTTGATTCGGGTCGGTACCTAAATTAAATACCACCTGAATAGATGCTTCACCGTCGTTACCAGCATCCGAAGCAATATATTTCATGCCAGGTACGCCGTTAAGCGCACGTTCTAGTGGTATTACAACTGATTTAATTAATAGTTCGTTATTTGCTCCAGGGTATTCTGCAGTAATATTTACTTTAGGAGGGGAAATAGAGGGGAATTGTGTTACTGGCAGATAGCTTATGGCTAGCACACCTAAAAACACAATTATAAGCGATATAACTATAGAAAGGACGGGCCTTTGTATGAATTTACTAAACATATAATAAGTATTAGCGGGGATTTAGATTATTCAGTTTTCAATCTTAATTGTTTGATAACATCCTGAGGCTTTTGGAATTTAAAGGCAATCTTATCATCATCTTTAACTTTCTGCACGCCTTCCAGCAATATTTTATCATCTAAGGTTAAACCATCGCTGATTACATATAAATCAGGCAATTCACTGGCAACTGTAATTACTCTAGAATGCACTTTGTTATTCTTGTCAACAACAAAAACATAGGTTTTATCTTGAATATCGTATGTGGCTTTTTGAGGAATAACAATAGCATTTTTCAAAGGGACAACCATTTGAATTTTACCTGTTTCACCATTTCTTAGTAAGTTATCGGCGTTGTTAAATCTGGCACGGAAAGCGATATTCCCTGTTTCATTATCAAATTCACTTTCAATAAGTTCTACTTTACCTTTTGTTTTTAGTAGCTCATTGTTGGCCAGCAATAAACCAACTTCTTGTTGTCCTTTTGCTTTTGTGGCTTGTTGATAATTAAGATATTCTGGTTCAGAAACGTTAAAATAGGCGAAAACCTGGCTGTTGTCAGAAAGACTGGTTAACAATGCACCTTCATCTATTAAACTTCCTAATTTTAAAGGAATACGATCTATAGTTCCATCAAAAGGAGCCCTGATTTCGCTAAATGCCAAATGCATTTTAGCCATCGATGTTTCTGCATTAGCCGCCTGCAATTTAGCTTTAGCCATTGCCAGTTCATTTTTAGAAACCACATTTTTATCGGTAAGCAACTTTGTGTTCTGAAGTTCTATTTCTGCAGATTGTGTTTCTGCTTGTGCTTTTAAAAGCTCGGCTTGTAACATTTTTGGCATAATTCTAAACAGCAGCTGTCCTTTAGTAACGTGCTGACCTTCATCTACATAAATGTTTTGCAAATAGCCTTTCTCTTGTCCGCGAATTTCGATGTTTCGTACAGATTTAATCTGCGAAACATATTCCTTTGTAAAAGATGTATCCATTTTCAACGGTGTGGTAACCGCATAAGTTGCTACTTCTTCTTTTTCTTCTTTTTTGGATGTACAACCTGTTACGTAAAGCAAAGTACCTAAAGCGAGGCACATGACATTTCTCTTCATTTTGTTTTCTTGAATAGTTATCTGATTTGTTTTTTCCTAGTTCTTAGGATACTCGTTTCATCAAGATTATATCTTATTAATTGATACAATTGAACTCAATAATTTAACATACCCTATTGATTTAATACTGGTACGAAATAACTACAGATTTATGAAGTTATAATGAAGTTAAAATTCAGATTTGAATGATGGTGCCATTTGATTAATGTTGATCAAGTGGTATCTTCAATAAACAGACGATTTTAATCATCTCATTTTTGCTTAAAGAAGAAAAAAACTAGGTAAAGAGGTGCCGTAATTATTTGATGAGCAGTTTAACTCAAAATTTTATCGAGCGATTTTTGTAAAATTTCTACAACAATTTCCATCTCAGCTACATTAAAATGCCCAAACCCCAATCGGGTTGCTGTAAAATTTTTATTTTGATGTAAAATTGTTTTTGGTAAAAATAAACCTTGTGAAGCACATTCATCTCTGAATTTAATTAGGCTAAACTGTTCAAGCCATTCTATCCAAACCGCTAAACCCCTTGCTGGAACTTGGAATTTGATCCGTCCTTTTAACTTTTTATTTAGCAATGCGATAAATTCATCTCTTCTTGCGCCGTAAACTTTTCTGTTTTTTTTGAAAAGCCGATGCACTTCACCTTCCTGTATCCAATCGTTTAAGGCTTGTTCCTTAATAACATCTACCTCAGTTTCTAAAATATTTTTATGTTTCTCTAGTTCGGAAATAAATTCGGGTATGGCAGAAATAAAGCCAAAACCGAAACCCGAAGGCAATGACCGACCAAATGAACCAATATAAATAACTCTTTTAAAAATATCGAAAGCCGCTAAGGGTAAAACAGGATTATTATCGTAGTGTAAATCAAAATCATAATCATCTTCGATAATTACAAACTCAAACTCATTAGCCAACTCAAGCACTTCCATTCTTTTCTTTGCGCTTAGCGCAATTGTAGTTGGGTAATGATAATTCGAGGTTAAATACAACGCTTTTATTTGTTGAGCTTTACAAACCGATTTCAAATGTTTGATGCTAATTCCATCTTTTTCAATGGGAATAGAAACAATTTGCGCTCCGCAATCCGACAAAGTCATGTTAGATTTATAATAACTTGGCGAAGCAACAACAACCTTATCTCCAAATTTGATTAGCGATTTCGCAACCAGGTATAAGCTGATTTCGTGGCTGCTGGTTGTGAGTAAACTTGAACTGGATATTTTTAATCCGCGGGTGAGGTTTAGAAAGTTGGAAAAATTATTTCTAATATCAGCATGAGATTGTGCTTTTATCTGTTCCCATGATTTAAATTTAGTTTTGTTCTTTAATTTTGATAGATAGAGTCTTGCCAATACATCAGTTTGTAAAAGCCTTATATCAGGTAATCCATCGTTAAATTGATAAGGTAAATCACTTTCTTCTAATGGGTTTTCCAACACGGTAGAATGGCTAAAAGAAAAGCCTCTATTTTTAGTATTGGCATTTTGGTTAGAACTAATTTTTGATTCAGCCTTATGCTTATGTGTTTGGTTGCTGAGAATAAATGTGCCCTGATTGGGTAAAATCTTAATCCAACCTTGTAATTCTAAATCATGAAAAGCTCTTATTAACGTATTTCTGTTCACATTAAACACCTTACACAAAATCCGTGTTCCAGGAAGTTTAGTGCCTTCGGGAAAATGCCCCAATTGAATACTGTTGATGAACCCAAAAACGATTTGTAAATACAAAGCCGTCTTGTCGTTTGGATCGAGATTGATAAAACTTTTAAAAGGAATTTGAACCGGACTATCCATTATTATAAAACCGGTATAGAATACTGGTACGGCAAGGTAGTATTTTTGCAGAAATTAATCAGAATGAAAAAATATTTATTTGCAATTTTAATACTTAGTTCTACAAAAATTTTCGCTCAAACGAAGATAGATTCGGTTACCGTTATGGATGAGGTGATTATCAATGAAAACCGCCTTAATACGCCTATATCCAAACAAAATAGAAATGTTTACGTAATTGATCGCGCTACCATCGAAAAATTACCTGGTCGCAGTTTACAGGAAATCCTTCAGTATGCAAACGGAGTAGATATCAGGCAGAGAGGACCTTTTGGAAGCCAGGCTGATATTAGTATTGATGGAGGAAGTTTCGAACAGACCGTTCTTTTATTAAACGGTATAAAAATTATTGACTCGCAAACATCGCATAACATGCTCAACATACCTATACCTGTTGAAATGATCGAACGCATTGAAGTAATTAGAGGACCCGCGGCAAGAATTTATGGTATTAACAGCTTAACAGGCGCCATTAACATCGTTACCAAAAAGCCAACTAAAACTGGGTTTCTACTCAATTCTTATGCTGGTTCCAACTTTGAAAAAAATACTGAAGGTTCAGGAAAAACCTTTTACAATGCTGGTACGCAGATTGGCGGTGCTTTGAGTAAAGAAAAACAACAGCATTCTCTTTTTGCATCGCTAGATAAAAGTAACGGTTATCGTTTCAATACTGGTTTTGAAAATAGTAAAATTTTCTATCAGGGAAATATCCAAATTGATAGTTTAAACGAAATTATGGCGTCGGCGGGTTATGTAAATAATGGATTTGGCGCTAACGGTTTTTATGCTGCCCCTGGCGATAAAAATTCTTATGAAGAAGTGCAAACCACTTTAGCCTCAATACAATCGAAACATCGTTTATCACCGAAATGGACATTAATGCCGAGTTTAAGCTATAGATATAATTACGACGACTATCGTTATTTTAGTGAATCTATTTTAGATAAAGGAAGAAGCCAGCATTACACAAATTCGTTCAGCGCAGAAGTTAATACAGCTTACAAAATGGCTACAGGCGAGTTGGGTTTTGGAGCAGAAGGCAGGGTAGAAGCGATTAATTCTTCTAACATCGGCAAGCACCGAAGAGATAACCTTGGCATGTACGCACAATATAGAACATATTTTTTTGAAAAGCTAAATGTTAACATTGGTGCTTATTTAAATTACAACTCGGATTACAATTGGCAAATATATCCTGGCATAGATTTAAGCTATGCATTAACAAACGAACTTGTATTGGTTGGAAACATTGGTACGAGCCAACGTTTACCATCATTTACTGATCTTTATTTGGATCAAAGACCAGGCAATATTGGAAACCCGAATGTTACTCCAGAAAATGCTTTGCAAAGCGAATTTGGAATAAAATTTAACAAAAACGCATTTACCGTAAACGTAAATTATTTTCACAGAAACATAGCCGACTTTATTGATTATACACGTGCTACAACTGCAGAGCCATTTCAAAGTGGTAATTTTGGCGATTTAAATACCTATGGCTTAAATATGCGTTCGGGTTGTTTCACTAAATTATCTGAACAATCTAAAATAAATTTCGTTCTGGCTTACTCTTATCTGGCATCTGAATTTAAAGATGTTAAACAAAATGTAAGCTCAAAGTATCAAATTTCATCATTAAAACATCAGGTAACCAACACTGTTGATTTCAGCTACAAGCATTTTAGTATTCTTTACGCTACGCGATTTAATGAGCGGGCAACTGGAGCATCCTATTGGATTCACGATTTGCGCCTAAGTCAGAAAATTAATAGAGTAACACTTTATATGGATGCACAAAATATTTTCAATGCAACCTATAACGAAGTTGGAGCTGTTGCGTTGCCCTCAAAATGGGTAAATCTTGGTGTAAAACTATCTTATTTATAATTCTACATTCAGTATCGCTAAACAACAATGAAAGGCATTTTTGATTTAAAACTACCTTTTATTGTTGTTTAAATTTTATCAAAGAGTAATTGATAAAGGGATGATTTGGTTTTTATTGTGAATGAAATTCCATAATCTTTTTTACAAATTCACAATCCAGGTTGCTAAATCATCTTCCGCCTTGAAATTTAATTTCTTTCGGATTCGGTATTTTCTACTTTCTACAGATCTTAATGATGAACGGCTGAAGTAAGCAATTTCCTTAGTGTTTAGCCCCAAACGTAGCTTAGCACAAATCGTTAAATCGGTAACCAATATATCGGGCGAAAGCTGGGTTATTTTTTGAATAAAAATAGGATGGTACTCTTTAAACCTAACAAAAAAGGCTGGATCATCTGTTTTAACCATTACGACCAGTTCATTTAATACTTCATCAGTAATTTTATCAGCAACTAAATCATTTAATTGCTTATTTAACAGATTCTGTTCTTCTTTATGATACAGAATTGTCTCAGAATGTTTCTTTCGGAGTTTAACTATTGCAAATATCAATATGAATAGAAAGCAAATAGAACCTGAGATAATTAAGAGGTATCTGTTTTTACTTCTTGAGCTTATTAGATCTTTTTCATTGATCACAAGGCCAGCTGTTACACTGCTTGCTTTTTTATCAGCATTAGCAATGCTATCGGTAATTACAGCATATTTTTGAGTATGCGTTAATGAATTTTTGCTATCACCCATTTTGCTGTATATAGCTGCTAGTAATTCATGACAACGCTTAATGCTAGTTGCCCTTTTTCCTTCCTTTGCATTTCTTAAAGCAGCATTATAATAAAATAATGCGCTGTCGAGTTGGTTTTGTTTCTCCTTGATCTGCCCAAGTCCAATCATCGATTCGCCCATAAGCGTTAATTGATTGATCTTTTTTGCTGTTGTATATGCAATTTGAAAATAACGCTTTGCAGAATCTGTTTTTTTATTATTTAAAAATAAATTTCCAAGATTATATGCATCAATACTCAAACCATTTCTCATTTGAGGATTAACGATTTTATTTTGAATTGTGAAGCTCTTTATTGAATAATAAATAACAGAATCTGGATTATAAGCTTCCTTATTGTTTGCGCCGAAGTTGTTGGATTTTAGTCTGTATATTCTTCCAAAAGCGAAATATTTAAAATCAGGCTCTTTAATTTTCTCTGCGTAATACTGCGACTCCTTTAAGCTCTCATTACTTTTGCTGAAAAAAAATAAACTTTGATAACTATTTGCTCGCAAGGCTAATAAATGCGATATTTTAGGATAAAGCCCGCTCTCCCGAACTTCATCTTCAATAGCGTAAGTAAATTTGATGGTTTCATCAAATTTGCCAGTATTAAATAAGCCAACTGCTTGCAAAAGCAAAAGATTTATTGTGCCTCGGGTATAATTGTTTGCCCTGGTTTCTTTTAAAAGATTATTAATTAATACGGAACTCGAATCCGAATTATTGATCGCCCGAGCAATAACGTATAGGCTATCCATCTTTTTTGTGGTCGTTTGTGCCTCACTTTTGACACATAAAAAGATGAAAATAAATACTGGAAGAAACGAACTGATTTTAAACCTGGCTTTATTCATTTGTTTAGTTAGGGAGTACCAAAACACTTAAAGCTTTCAATTAAACAATTGAAGAGATAAAACAATCAAGGACTTATCTAAATAATGCAAGCGTTAAAAATACAATCTAATCAGCTAAATTTATTAACTTATTGGTTTAATCATTTTTGCAAGCTGAAATGCCGTTTGAATTTTTTATAGCCAATTTGGACATATTATTGGTGCTTATAGTTATTTGGAATATTTACTTGGCAGTTAATCAGTGTTTTGTGTCTTCCATCAAAGATATTTTTCATTAATCTTAATTTTGAATGGTATTTGTTTTTTTGTAATTTGCATGAAATGGCCGTGTCAAAAATTCTCGTTGTTGATGATGATGTAAGTAATGCAGAAGCTATTACTTTGGTTCTGGAAAACCATAATTTTGTGGTCGAAAGCATTCATAAATCCGACCTTTTAAATCCTACAATTAAAAGCTTCCAGCCAGATCTTATTTTAATGGATATAATTCTTGATACGAACGATGGAAGAAAACTATGCAACGAATTAAAAGCAAGTAATTTAACCAAATCAATACCAGTTATATTAATTACAGCAATGCTCGAATCGCAGGTTGATCAAATACCTTGTAATGCTGATGCAATTATGTTTAAGCCGTTTGATTATAACAAATTAGGCCGAAACGTTAAAGATTTATTAAATATTTAAATTTTCCAAGCACGAGTTTTATAAATATATTTTTGTTGATGACAGTAAAACTTAAAAACAAATTATACCACTAAAAAACTTATTTTTGTAGTGAATAAAACTATTTAATTATGAAAAAATTAAAACTAATTATAAGCCTTTTTTTTCTTGTAATGTTGGCTGGAACAGTTAAGGCTCAAAGTACATCAACCGAACTTGTTAAAGATTGGGAAAGAGCAAAAGCTTATACAAAAGAATATCTTGATGTAATGCCAGAAGCTTCGTATTCTTTAAAACCTACGCCGCAAATGCGTTCGTTTGCAGAGCAAATGCTACACCTAGCTGATGCCAACTATTCATTTTCTTCGGCAGCTACAGGAGAAAAAAGTCCTGTAGGAACAGTAGGCCTTGAAAAAGGCACAGATAAAACCAAAGCAACAGTTACTAAAGATGTTTTGGCAAGTTACGACTTTGTAATCGAGGGAATAAAAAAACTTTCACCTGCTCAAATTAAAGAGCAAATAAAGCTATTCGGAAGATTTGAATTAACCAAAGAACAGGCATTGGGTAAAGCATTCGAACACCAAACACATCACAGAGGACAAGCTACAGTTTACATCCGCCTTGCGGGCGCTACTCCACCTCAAGAAAAATTATTTTAAAATCTGGCTAAAAGATAAAAAAGGAACGTTTTAAATGTTTCTTTTTTAATTTAATGGTTTTTGCAAAACCTTTATAAAGCAATTTTTTTAATTTAAAAATGGTTGTGTAGCTTTGAAAAGGGTGAATTATTTAATCGAAGAATGTTAACGCAGCAATTGGAAACTTATAAGGATATTGAATTGATAGACCTTATGAAAGCTGATGACCATACCGCGTTTTCTGAGAGCTGAATCAGATGCATCAAAATTTTACAAGGTAGGAAATGCAACTGCTGGTACCAGATTACGTAAAGCAATGCAAGACCTTAAAACTTTAGCTCAAGAAATAAGAACTGAAGTAACCGAAAAAAAAAATAGCGACAAATAAACGATTGCATTTTGTGTAATACCCTGATATTTTTATATCAGGGCATTTTTTTGACTGAAATTTATCAGATTAAATTAAATGTCGCTTTTTAATCTTTTAAAGCCTTTTCTGGATTTTGCTATGTGATTCTATATCAAACTACAAACAATATTTTTTCTTTAGATAAACAATCATTGCTTAAATTTTGTACCGCAAGTTTGTAAGCGAAATCCCCAGACTGATTGCAAAATATTTGTGACCTAAAGCGAATTAATGTGGCGTTTAAATCAAATTAACATTAGCTTGGCATCTTTACAGCGATAAAGGTCATCAATGGAGCAACATATTAATATAATTAATCGAAGTCATTACCTTGAATTCAAAGAGGACATAAACTCGGAGCAAAGTTTTTTGCTCGACGTTGATGCTGTAGTTGAATTCTCAAAACCTTTAGAATCTTTCGATTATCTAATCCGTTGTCAGAATAATTTTAAACATGCAATCTGTATGTCGGCATTTAGTCAGGCACTAAAGTAAATACTTACAAATCAATAATTTTAAGTTTTAACTACAAAGGCTATATTTAATGCATGAAAGTGCACCTAAACTGCACTGATATAAATTTACTATGCAAGAAATTAAATGGGGCATTATTGGCTGCGGCGATGTTACTGAGGTTAAAAGTGGACCAGCATTCAGTAAAGTGGCAAATTCGAAACTTGTAGCGGTTATGAGGCGTGATGCAGTTAAAGCTGCTGATTATGCCAGAAGGCACAAGGTTGAGAAATGGTACAGCGATGCAAGCGAATTAATTAACGATCCTGAAGTTAATGCGATTTATATTGCAACTCCACCTCTACAACACGAAGCCTATACCATTGAAGCTCTGGCAGCAGGGAAACCTGTATATGTAGAAAAACCAATGACCTTAAATGCTGAAGCTGCAAAGCGAATGATTGAGGCTTCTAATCAATATCGTGTTAAACTTACAGTTGCTCATTATCGTAGGGCGCAACCCATGTTTTTAAAAATTCGGGAACTTTTAAATGATAAAATAATTGGTAATATCAGGTTTGTACAATTGAATATGCTACAACCTTTGAATACCAATATTATTGCCAATACGGATGAAGATTGGCGAAAAAATCCAGCTATTTCTGGTGGAGGTTTGTTTCACGATTTGGCACCTCATCAACTCGATTTAATGAGCTATTTTTTCGGCGCAATTGAAAAGTCGGTAGGTTTTGCAGTAAAGCAACACACTGGAACTCCAGTAGATGACCTGGTAAGTGGGCAAATTTTATTTGAAAATGGGATTATTTTTAATGGAACCTGGTGTTTTACGGTTTCAGAGGCGCAGCAATCAGATATTTGCGAAATCTATGGCTCAAAAGGAAAGATTAGCTTTCCAATGTTTAAAAACAACGTTAGTGTTACAGTAGAAGGACAAAGTAAAGATTATATTTTTGAGCCACTTAAGCATGTAGAGCAGCCTATGATTGAGGAAGTTGTAAAATATTTTTTAAACAAAAGACCAAATCCATGCAGTGGGGAAGAGGCTTTGATTACAATGAAATTGTTAGATGCATTTACTCAGTAATATTAGCCATTGCTTTCCATTCTTCAATACGAAGTTCATCTCCTAAACGAATAATGCCAGAACCTTTATGGATTAAGTTCTGCCCGAATAAAATCTTTTTCCCTGCTGTACGATAACCCGCTAATGTTCTTAGTGGTTCTTGTCCCTTAAGGCCATTTTGCTGATCTATAGTTATAAGTACACATCTGGCACAGGGTTTTACGGCCGAAAACAGAACATCGCCTAAAAAAAATGTGCTAAAATTGTCTTCTACATGCGGTATTCCGCCAGTGAATACAAAGTTAGGACGAAATCTATCCATTCGGATAGGCATTGAAAGTTTTTCATTTAAACCATTTAAAGATGACTGACCAATTAAAAGGCAAGGATAACCATCAGCAAAACTAACGGTTTCATTATTTGATGCATAACGCTGATCAACAAGTCTTCTGTCTGCCGAAGCCATTTTAACAAGCCTTACTTTCATTTTTAAAAACTCAGAAAACCAGTTACTTACTTTCGTATTTACTTCAAATCCAGTCGAACGATCATCCCAAACAGTTACTGATATGCTTTCGCCAGTTTCTTCATCTATAGAAAAAGATATAGCATGGTTTAGATTTTTTTTATGACTTACTGTCATTATATTTTCAGCTATATCAACCTGAAGGAGCGCTAATTCGAAATGCTTTCTTTGCGTTATAAATGTACCTTCTTCATCAATAAGCATCCATCTTCTATCATGCTGAAGGCCTTTTTCTTCTATTTCAGCTTCATTAAGGCTGATGCCTCCAAGTGATTTTATAGGATAGATGTTTATTTCAGAGAGGTAAAACTTATTCATGTTTTAAAGGTAAAAAAAGTGCAACTAAAAGCATCTATTACAAGTAGTAATTATTTTAACTTGATCTCCATCACCATATCACTTGCTTCAATGTTAATGATTTTACACTATAACCACATTGCTTATAGTGAGATTGAGAACTGCTGAAATGATTTATGCGTAAATTAAAACATAATAGAATGAAGAAAACGGAAAGTTTTCCTGGTGATTTTTTATTGTAAGGATTTGTTTCACAACTCGACTAATGAATTATGAAAAAGTTAAAATTATTATTGATACCGTTGATGGCTATAGCATTAAATGCCTGCAGTCAAAATAAATCTTCTAATACAGCAGATAAAATGGAAAATGCTGGTAGAAGTGTAAAATTATATCCAATGGCTAAACCGAATGCATATTGGAAAAATATGCTTTCTGCAAATGCTTATGATATTATGGTAAACAGCGGCACCGAAGTGCCTTACAAAAATCCATATTGGAATAACCATAAAAAAGGAATTTATGTAAGCGCTGCAACTGGAAAACCTTTGTTCAGTTCTGATACTAAGTTTGAATCTGGAACAGGTTGGCCAAGTTTTTTTAAACCAATTGATGCAAAAGCGATTAAAGTTGTTAACGATACTTCTGATGGTATGGTTAGGGATGAAGTGGTAGAAGCTTCTACGGGATTACATTTAGGTCATGTTTTTGATGATGGGCCTGAGCCAACTGGGAAAAGATATTGCATGAATTCGTATGCGTTAAAATTTATTCCTGCTAAATAATCAAATCGAAGAATTATGAAAAAGTATAAAATATTAGTTTTTGGTATTCTATTTCTCGGTGCCTGTGCAAACGGACAGGTTAAAAAGAATGAAAACGCTTTTGCAGTTTTGCCAAAGCCAGAGTTAAATGAAAAGGTGGCAACTTTTGCGGGCGGTTGTTTCTGGAGTTTAAGTGAAGGACTTAGCGAATTAAATGGTGTTGATAAAGTAGTGGCTGGTTATGCAGGTGGTACGGTTAAAAATCCCACTTATGAAGATGTTTGCTCAGATAATACTGGACATGCAGAATCTGTACAAATTTATTACGATCCAAAAGTTATCAGTTATACTCAATTAGCAGAGGCTTTTTTTTACGCTCATGATCCGACCACTTTGAATCGACAAGGGCCAGACGAGGGTGAAGACTATAGGTCGGTTGCTTTTTATAGAACTCCAGAGGAAGAAAAAACACTGAAAGACATCGTCGAAAAAGTAAATAAGAGCCACCATTATGCCGACCCTGTTCTTACTCAGATTGTACCATTCAAAGTGATTTACCCTGCAGAGAATTATCATCAGGGATATTACAAAACTCACCCAGGGAGTTCTTATATTCAAAATGTTTCAGTACCAAAAGTTATGAAATTAAGAGCAAGTATGAATGCATACCTTAAACCAGAATTTAAAAAGAAATAAAAATCAGCTATAATTTGAAGCCACAAATTATAGCTGATTTTTACAATCCTGAATAGTAATCATAGCCTTGTTCGGCCCAATAGTCTTTTGGCCTGCTATTGCTAAACGACATTTTACCAATCCTTTTCAGGTTTTTGATTCCATATTTTACAGGAATAATCAATCTTAAAGGTGCGCCATGATCGTTACTTAATTCAACTCCATTCATTTCATAGGCCAATAAGGTTTGAGGATGAAGCGCACTTTCCATTTCTAAACCAACATAATAGGCTTCGTTTGGCGTTTCTAAACCCATATATTGTTTGTTAGATTGTTCGTGAAGTTTATAATGTAAAAGAAAATCACTAAGTTTTACACCAGCCCAATGTTGTATCTGATCCCAGCCTTCTACACATTTAAAATCATATACAATTTCTGTTTTTGGTAAAGTCTTGATTTCTTGCAAACCTATCTTTAAAGTTTTCCCATTGCCTAAATCAATAATAAGTTTCCATTTCTGAATATCAAAATTTTCATCTTCTTCTATTCCAATTAAGCTATTTACTCGAACAGTTTTTGCAGCTTTTTCTATTGGATATGTTTTTACTAAATGGTTATTGCTGAAGAAATTTCTAAAGAAAAGTTCGGTTTTATTTAATGCTCGTCTAAGTGGAGCTCGGGTTCCTGCTGTAATTCCAGCAGTTTCTTCTGGTGCATTTAAAAGCCATTTCCAACTTGCAACTGCACCGCCACCCAATGCGAAAAAAGTTCCAAACGAAATAAAATTACGTCTTTTTATCTTTTGCTCAATTGTTAATGGCACTTTAACTTTCTTTTTATGCTCGTTTTCCATCGCCTTGATCTGGATTTTTATCTGATGAAGTTTCTTCTATCTTAGGAGCTGTTTCTATAACTTCAAATCCTGAAATTACTGAACGGAAATTGTTCCACCCAGCTAAAATTACCTGCACAATGTGGATTAAAAAAAATAAAACATAGCCTACAGTAAGCGTAAAATGGATTATCCTGGCAAAGTGATAACCGCCACATAACCAGCAAATCCAATAAAACTGAACTGGCTTGTAAATAGCTAAACCTGTAACAACAGAGCCAAATCCCATTAATATTATTGCAGTATAAGCAATACGCTGTGCAGCATTATATTTTTTTTGCGGTGGAATCGTTTTTCGAATATGTAAATCGTGGAGCAAAACGAGCCATGCTTCTTTAAAAGAATTTTTTTGAGGAATTAATTCTCTCCATGCACCTGAAAAAATAGTATAAATAATGTAGATCAATCCATTTATAAAGAAAAACCACATAAACAAAAAATGGAATGCCATGCCTTCGGCAAGACGTTGTGGAATATGAAAATAATCATAAAACCATTCAGGGAAAAATTTAATTATTGAGTATCCAAAAATTGAAATCCCATATGCATCATTTGCCCAATAAATAAATAATCCACTCCATATCATTATAGCCAGAACGGGGAAATTTACCCAATGAGTCCATCGCATTAAAAAGGCGTGCTTTTCTTTAATTGATTTCATGGCTAATTATATATAGCATTAACGGAAAAAGTTTTCATTCGGTTTTGAGGTTAAACATGCATTACTTTATCTTTCAGTTTCGTGGCGGAGATAATTTGTCCAGTACTTTGGTTTTGTAAAAATGCAATTAACGTAATGTCAGTCTGGTTTTTTAATTTCTTTAAGGTAAGCTTAAAAGTTCCGTTAGCTTTATCATTTAAATTTATAGTTTCAAACTGCTCTACAATTTGAACATGAGCAAGCGTTTTTCTTTTGTTTTCTCCTTTTAAAACGCGATTTACAGCATTTGGGATAACTGCGGCAACAATTAAATTATAACCAGTATTTTTTTGATTGGTATTATAAGTTAAAGATAGCTCTTCGCCATTTTGTTTTTGTAAAGTAATATCAAGGCTATTTTCGTTGCCTGATTTTAGTGCGTCTGAAATGGTTTTTCGTAAGGTATTTTCTTCTGAACCAATAAATTCCTTATTTCCGTTTACCACAATTTGCGGTGTATAAATGCTCTTCAAATTAAGCCAGTTAGCATATTGATTTTGTCGATCGGAGAATTTTGAATTACTGAAACTATCCTTCCAACCTAATCGATCCCAGTAATCTACATGGTAAGCAAGTATATAGATTGGTTTGTTAACTATTTCTCTCTGTATTTTTGCAACAAGTGCATCGGCAGGAGGGCAGCTCGAACAGCCTTCTGAAGTAAATAGTTCAATAACTGCGAATCCGTTATCTTTTATGTTCTGTACATTTTTTTGGTTTTTATTTTGAGTAAAAGCTAAAGTTATGTAACACATGGCTAAAATAACTAATGCTGCTATTTTTCTTTTCATTGTTTTATGTGTTTAGTCGTTGCCAACGAGAAATCCTTACAAAATAATTTGATTTTATTCTATGGATATAAAAAGCCAATCTTTTAAAAGAAATACGGTTTTTGTGTATACAATATAGCTTAAATAATTGATCAATAATTAAATAAACAATTGGTAACAAACCTGGAAAGGTGTTCTTGATAATTATTTTAAAAAAAATGTAAGGTTATCAAACCTATTACGACTAAAGGTTAAACAAAACACGATAACATGAAAAACCAGATCTTAAAATCAGCAGGCAAGCTGTTTCTTGCTACTGTATTAGTTAGCAGTCTTTCTTTAGCAACTTTCGCTTCTGTTATTCCTCAACAGGAAAAAGAAAAAATGTCTAAAATGAAACAGGATAAAATGGGCAAGAAAAAAATGGATAAGATGGAGAAATCTAAAATGTCGAAAATGAAAGCCGATTCAATGCAAAAGGGCAAAATGGAGAAATCTAAAATGTCCAAAGACAAAATGTCGAAAAGCAAAATGTAAAAATTAGACTGTATCATTCTTACATTACATGCAAAACTTGTCGAAACGCCATAATCGTAATATAAAAGGTTCTTCGACAAGTTTAAAATGAAAAAACTAGTTATGGTACAGTCTATTTTAAAAACCTTACCTCTTAACTTAAGGTTTTTCTGCCGTAAGTACATCAATACTAATTACCCGCATAATACTTCTTGCTTGTTTCTTATCTAAAGGAACAATTATCCTAAACGGTCCTGCATCATCTGGTAAGTCTTTTCCGTCCATTTTATTTGCCAGGATAATCGTGTTATCCGTAAAATCAGGATCTATTTCGGGTAAAGCAATTACAATTTGATAGCCATCAGTCGCCGATACAAGGATGTATTTTGTTAAAGATTTACCTCTAAGGATATTACCAGGAATGCTTTCTGCTTTCGTAATAATATCATATAAGTTAACCCCCGAATATTCGTGTTCTTTACCATCTTTCGATTTTGCCTTTATCGTTATTTGCTTAAGTGATGCAAAATTTCCTTTGGTTATTTTGAAAGGATTACCAACATCACCGCCAACCGATACTTCTGCATTTTGAGCAAAAGAATTACTGAGAGAGAAAAAAAATAAAAGAAGAAATAGAGAAGATTTCATTTGGAAAAAGTAATTGTTTTTAAGTTATTTTTTCGGTGCATATGCACCAGTTTTGATCCAGGTTATCCACGCTTTTTTAAATGCTGCATGACTTATTGGAGGTAAAGTGCGGCCTTCGCCAGGATTCCAGCCTGATAGCACCAATCCATCATCAGCATGCTCAATTAATTGCTGCATATTTTTGTTGCCGTTTTGTTTTGGATTCACAAGCTGTTTTGCTAATTGGTAAGGCGTTCTACCTTGAAAAATCATTTTCATATCTGCAGGTGGTAAATGCCAGTTAGGATTTCCTGGTGGCGTGTGCAAACCAGGTGTATTTTGTGGCTGATGGCAATTTGCACATTTCATGGCAAATAATCCTTTACCCTCAACTCCACGCTTTGGCGACATGGTATGTGAATGACTATCATCGCCTTGCAAAGGAATATCACCTGATGGATGACAATTCATACAACGCGGACTTTTTAATACCCGATATACTTCTTTAAAAGCTTTAACCGAAGCTAAACTATCTTTTTTAATAATTAGTGGAGTTGTTGACGATGCTACATGATGTGTGGTGTTTAAGCCAAATGCCATAACCATAACTAAGCAAACCAAAACAGTTAGAATAACTGCTGAGCGATAAAATTTGCCTTTTATTTTTAAATTAAAATTCATCATTTTTCGGCACCTTTCTTTTTCTGCATCTCTGCGGCTAAGTGAATGGCCTTTCTTATCCGAGGATAAGTACCACATCTGCAAATGTTACCAGCCATTGCATTGTTAATATCTTCGTCTGTTGGTGTTGGGTTCTCTCTTAGTAAAACAGCGGCCGACATAATTTGTCCAGAATGACAATAGCCGCACTGAGGCACGTTTTCTTCGTTCCAGGCCAGTTGTAAAGGATGGTCGTTATCTTTGGATAAACCTTCAATTGTTGTGATTTTCTGTCCGCTGGCTCTGCTAACCTTCGTAATACACGAGCGTACAGCTTCACCATTTAAGTGAACAACACAAGCGCCGCATTGAGCAACACCGCATCCATATTTTGTACCAGTGAGGCCAACTAAATCTCTGATCACCCATAATAACGGCATTTCAGGATCTGCATCTACCTCATATAACTTCTGGTTAATACTTAACGAGATCATAGTAAAAAAGATTATGTTTTGTTAGTTTTTGTTTGAACACTAAAATATTCAAAGCCTTAACTCAAATATAACTGTGCTTGGATTTGAATTTCTACAGTTTTCAAACAATTTGTTACTATTTTCAAATAAAAAATTTGAACTTATTTACTTTAAAGCGTTTTTAAATCAAATGGCATCTTTCTGAAACGTTTACCTGTTGCGGCAAAAATTGCATTGGCCAAAGCAGGGGCAAAGGGAGGAAGTCCAGGTTCTCCAACGCCTTTAACTTTTCCACCATCCGTTAGTATGTGAATTTCCATTTTTGGCGTTTCATTAATTCTGACTAAAGGATTGTCGTAAAAATTGTGTTCAACAGTTTTACCATTTTTAAAAGTAATTCCAGGTTTTGTTGCAGCTCCTAAAGCCATAATAATTGCACCTTCTACCTGATTATTAACATTATCAGGATTAACAACTTCTCCCAAATCAATAACAGCTATAACTTTATCAATGGTTATGGTTTTATCTTTATTATGTGTTACTTCGACCACTTGCCCAGCAAGCCCTGCAAAGAACTCCCAGATGGCAACGCCTCGTCCTTTTCCCTTTAGTAATTTTTTATCCCAGTTCGAAACCTCTTTTAATTTGAGAAGAACCTTTTTACTATCAGATTGCTTTGATAATAATTCCAAGCGGAAATCCATGGGGTCTTTTTTTGCCTGATACGCAAGTTCATCTATAAAACCCTCATGTGCAAATGCTAATGTAGAACTTGTAACCGAGCGCCAAGCTGCAACAGGAATATGTAAATCGGCCCGTACATAAGTTGTTCTAAGGTTTGGGATTTCATAAGCCTGCTCAGCAATACCCTCAACCATAATACTATCTACCTTCTTTTTATCAAAATCTGGTTGAATGGATTCAAAATAAGATGGACTAATTACCTTGTGTTGAAAAGTGCTTAGTTTTCCATCTTCGGTAAAACCTGCAGTTAATTTTGAAAATGTCATCGGTCGGAAAGGACCTTGTTGAGTAGTTTCTTCTCTCGACCAGATAACTTTCACAGGAACATCAACAAGTTTGGCAACATTTACCGCTTCAACAATATAATCGATATAGAGCCTTCTGCCGAAACCGCCACCAATAAATTTATTATGGAGTTTGATGTTATCGGGACTAAAGCCAACCTGTTTATGCAAGTCGCCAGCAGCACTTCCCGTAATTGAACTGGCTACTTGGGTAGACGTCCAGATTTCGAGTTTATCACCAACAATATGCGCTGTACAATTCATAGGTTCGAGCGGATGATGGGCTATAATTGGAGTTTCGTAAAAGGCTTCGAAAGTGTTTTTAGGAAGAATTTTAACGGAATCGACATTGCCAATATTTTTATCGGTTACTCCAGGTTCTGACGCTAACTTCCTTAAATGATTTTCATAATCGACAGTGTTGAATGTATCATGGCCATTGTTATCCCATTCTACTTTTAGTTTTTTTCGGGCCTGACTAACCGTCCAGTAACTATTTCCAATTATTGCAATACCAGTGTATTTATATATGCCAACAATTCGCTCTACCAGATCTACTTTTTTAATTCCAGGAATTTTTAAAACTTCTGTAGCATCAAAGCTTTTTAAAGTTCCACCGAAAACCGGACTTCTTTCTACAACTGCATAAAGCATGTTTTCTACTTTTGCATCAATTCCGAATTCAGCCTTTCCACACGTTTTTAAAGGAATATCTTGTCTTCTTGAAACTTTACCCAAAATTTTGAAATCTTTTGGATCTTTTAGTTTAGGCTCTTTTGGAAGTTCTAGTTTCGAAGCTTCTTCGATAAGTTCTCCATAAGAAAGCGATTTTTTGCTTGGTCGGTGTATTACTCGTCCGTTTTCTGCATAACAATCGGCAATATTTACTGTCCATCTTTGGCTTGCTGCCATAATTAAAACTTCTCTTGCAGCAGCGCCAACTTTTCGCATTGGTAAATAATTCGATCTTATAGATGAACTACCACCAGCACGCTGTCCATTTCCAAGCGCTTTTTCACCGTTTGATTGCTTTATGATAATCTGATCCATAGAAACTTCCAATTCTTCTGCTATTAATGCAGGGAAAGATTGAAGCGTTCCTTGTCCCATTTCTGGTTTTGTGTTATAAATGGTGATCAATCCATTCGATTCAATAAGGATATAAGGACTGAAATTAGCTGAAGCTATATCCAATGATTTCAGGGGATTTCCTTTTGCAGAAACACCAAGCCAAAGCGCGAAGCCTGCGGTACTTGCGGTTCTTATAAAGTGGCGTCTTGAGATTTCTTCCATATTCTAAACAACTAATGTTTTTGTCCTTTATTTACGCTAAAAAGATGCAACACTTGCGGAAATAAAGCATCCATACTTTCTGCGACTCCATTTTTAGAGCCTGGTAATGTTATTACTAATGTTTCACCAATAAACCCAGCAATCCCTCTCGATAACATCGCATATGGCATTCTTTCCTGGCCGTATCTTCTTGCAGTTTCCATGATGCCATCAATTTTACGTTCAATTAAAGGTAAAATTGCTTCTGGCGTAACATCTCTGGGAGAAAGTCCTGTTCCTCCAGTAAATATAACTAATTGATGTTCAGAGTTGCAAAGTTCTTTTGCCACATTTTGAATAGCTTTTATATCATCTGGAACGATTTCATATTTTAAAGTATTAATCCCCAATTGCTCTAATCTGGAAATAGCCAGCTTTCCAGAATAATCTTCAGCTTTGCTATCAAAAACAGAATCTGAGCATACGACAACTGCGGCTTTAAGTTCGGGGAATTTCTTATGCTTTAAATCAGATTTTCCACCAGATTTTTCAAGAAGCTTTATGTTTTTAATTTCAATGCCTTTGTCAATGGGCTTAAGCATATCATACATAGTTAAAGCCGTAACAGATGCGCCATGCATGGCTTCTACCTCTACACCAGTTTTATAAATGGTATGTACTTCGACCGAAATGATAATGTCTAACCCATTTATTTCGAAAGTGATAGAGGTAAATTCAATGGGCAAAGGGTGGCAATCGGGGATAACATCGCTGGTTTTTTTTACGCCAAATAACCCAGCCGCTCTGGCAAACTCAAAAACATCACCTTTGGGTACTTTTCTTTGCACAACGGCATCTATTGTTTCCTGTTTAGAAACACTTAATATAGCACTTGCAATGGCTTTCCTTAACGTATTCGATTTTTTTGTGATATTTACCATTTTAGCTGTTTTCTTTCCACTGATGGGTATCATCAGCAAATATTTCTTTTCCCCAAATGGGAAGTTCTGTTTTTATTCTTTCAACAAGTTCATTGCAGGAATCAATTGCAGGTTTTCGGTGCTTTGATGAGGTAAATACAAACAAGCAGATTTCGCCAATATTAATTTTGCCCAAACTGTGATGAATATGCAAACAACTTAATGGGTATTTATCGAAAATTTCTTCTCTAATTTCATGCATTTTGGTTAAAGCCAGTTCTTCAAAAGCAGTATATTCAATAGCCAAAACAGATTTTCCATCAATTTGGTCTTGCCTGATCTGTCCTAAAAAAATGCTATGCCCGCCAATATCTGTTTTCGAACTGTGGTTAGCAATACTTTTCGCGATAAAATCGGTACTGATTGGGCCGTTAATAAAAATATTTTTAATTTTCTTTTCGCTCATTTTATGTTGTTAAAAAATGATTTCTCCATTTTGCAATGCCACCTTTTAAGCTATATATGTTTTTAGCTTCTCCGTATTTTTTATGGAGCAATTCTGCCGCTGCATCACTTCTTATTCCATGCTGGCAAAGCAGAATTATAGTTGTTTGCTCAATATCTGATTCGACGAAATCACTAAATTCAGACATAGGTATTTGCTTGTAAATATTTGAGTTAAGTTTAGGGAATTCATGTCTTTCTCTAACATCCACAATTATGCTCGATTCCTTATCATTAAGCTCCAGCATAGCATCAACATCAATTTCTATATAGCCATTAACTTTAATTTTTTCTAAATTGTAATCTCTTTCCATTAAATCAATTTCACTTTTAATCGGTTTGTAAGCATCAGATGGGCTTATATTTATCTCGTATTGTTGCTGATTAAGCAGGTTGTAATGGAGTAATTTATTTGCCAATGTATTTCCAATTCCTGTAATCACTTTAATAATTTCTCCAGCCGCCATTGTACCAATTATGCCAGGAGTTACTCCCAAAATACCATTTTCTGCACAATTAGGAATTTCTTTAGCTTTTGGCTGAATGGGGAATAAATCTCGATAATTGGTAGTTAAGCCTGCATCATCAGGAATATTAAATGCCGCCAACTGCCCTTCATAACCCGAAACAGCTGCAAATATTAAAGGTTTTTTTAGCAAAGCGCAGGCATCGTTAACTAAATACCTGGTTTCGAAATTATCGGTTCCATCAAAAATGATGTCGTAATCATTTAAAGTGCTAATGATGTTTTTTTTATTTATTGAGAAGGGGTAGAGCAACAATCGAACATCTGGATTCATTTGCTGTAAGCGTTTTGAAGCAGCATTTACTTTTAATTCACCTATATCGGCTACTCCAAATAATATCTGTCTTTGTAAATTCGACAGTTCTACTTTATCATCATCAGCAATACCAATGTAGCCAACCCCTGCAGCAACCAGATATTGCAAAGCAGGACAACCTAGTCCACCCGCTCCGATAACCAATACCTTTGCCTTAGATAAACGCAATTGCGCTTCTTCACCAAATCCTGGTAAAATTGTTTGCCTTTGATATCGCTCTTTATCCATCTTTATCCTCCTGAAAACGGTGGCATGATTGCAATTGTATCTCTCTCGTGAATTTCTAAATTATGTTGAACCAGATTTTTATTCAAGGCAAGTTTATATTTCATTCCAACAAGATTTGGAAACAGTTGCTCAAGATATAGTTTTAGTACATCTGTATCATTAATACTGTCAATATCAATATTTTGATTATCAATAAATTCTGATATTTTTCCAAAACTTATAATTTGAATTTCCATTTTGTTAAATATTATGCATGAGTAAATAATAACTTGTAGGCGGCTAATGCAAGTACGCCAGCGAGTACGTTTTTTAACACAGTTTGCGGAAATTTTAAAGCGCCAAAGTAAGCACCGCAAATTCCACCAATAAAAGCAACACCAACATAAGCCAGCATATGGCTATTAAATTCAAATCCTTTTACCAATTGGCCGCCTAAACCTGCAACTGAATTTACAAATATAAAGGCTGCACTGATTGCTGCAGTTTGCTTTTGGTCTGTCCATTTTAGCATCAGTAAAACTGGCGAAAGTATAATGCCACCGCCAATACCGATCATCCCTGAAAGTAAGCCAATTACACCGCCAACAAATAAAGAAAGCGGAATGTTGGTTGGCTTAAAGTCCTTTGGATCGGTATTACTGAAAAAGAAAAACCTTACAACAGGTATAAGAAGCAATACACCTAAAATCTTTTTGTAAATGGAGCTTTCGATTGCCATTGTACCGCCAACAAAAGAGAGTGGGATGGAAGCCAGTGCGAAAGGCCAAAAAGTTTTCCATTTAAAATGCCCGCCACGGTAAAATTGAATGAATGATGTGGAGGATACAAACAAGTTTAAAAGTAATGCAGTTGGTTTCATTATGGCTGGAGAAATAGCGAAAATTGCCATCAACGCCAGATAACCACTTGCACCACCATGCCCAACGGAAGCATATAAAAAAGCGACAATAAAAAGAAGACAGTAAAAAAGAATAAAGCTTTCTTGCATAATTTAGTTTGGTATTAATAAAATATTTACATTTTCTCCAATTTCAAAATCTTCTTGCTCTTGATTTAAACAGATTAAACAATTTGCAACCGCAAACGAACTTAATCGATAAGATTCTTGCGCATTAAGCGGTGTTGCTTTTCCGTTTGAATACTGCCCTTTTAAAAAATGCGTTAAGCCTGCTGGCTTCTTATAACTATGTGTTAATTCTGCGTTTATTTCAATTAGGTTATGTTCTTTTTTTGATAACATTTTTATCGCTGGAAGAACATAATTGTAAAAGCAACTTAAAACTGAAGATGGATTTCCTGGCAACCCAAAAATTAATTGATTTCCTTTTTTGCCAAAGAAAAGAGGTTTACCAGGTTTCTGTTTTACTTTATGAAATATTTGCTCAATTCCGCAGGCATTTGCAGCTTTTATTACGAAATCGTAATCGCCAACACTTACACCGCCATTCAGCAAAACTACATCACTATTTTTTAATGCCGATTCAATTACTTTAGTTAAAGTTTGTAAGTTATCTTCAGCGGTTAAAATTTCTATATCAACTATACCTTCCTTTTGAAGTGCAGCCGAAAGAGAATAGGAATTTGATTCGTAAACCTGCCCGAAATTTAATGGTAAACCTGGTTTTTGGAGTTCGTTTCCTGTTAAAATAATCGAAATTTTTGGCATTGGGTAAACCTCAACTTCGGTAATTCCAATACCAGCCAGGAAACCAATTGCCGCAGGACTAAGCAATGTACCTTTATTCATCGCTAGTTCACCAGATTTAATTTCCGAACCTTTTGCACGCACATTTATGCCAAAAGAAAGTCTTTCATCCTGAACTTTAATATTATTGCCAGTTCTGATAATTTTTTCTTGCATAACCACTGTATCTGCACCTTCGGGAAGCGGTGCGCCAGTAAATATGCGGCTTGCCTGTCCTTTTTTTAAAGTGATAGATTGTTGCGTTCCAGCAGCCATTTCTCCAACCAAAATCAATTCGGCTTCTTTGTCCTCAAACTTAATGGCATAACCATCCATTGATGATTGACGAAATGCAGGAATATCGAAATTTGAATAAATATCAGCAGCTAGAATGTGTTCTGAAGCTTTATTTAAGCTTAATATTACCGGTGTTAACGAAAGAGTATTTTCTTTAATTAATTTTTTTGCTTCTTCAACAGTTATCATTACAGTTTATCCTCCAATGGTTATCATACTTCTGTTGTTAATAGAATCTGCATCCAGCTTTTCGAAATGAGTAAGTAACTGCCCTCCAAGTTCCTTTTTCTTGCTCCAAATAGAAGCCTTAATTAGTGGAAGAATGTCCTCTTGATTACGTAAAGGGGTAAGCAAATCCGTTTCACCGTCTGAGAATAAACAGTTTTTTAGCTTTCCATCGGCTGTAAGTCGCATTCTATTACAAGTACTGCAAAATGGAGCTGTCATGGTACTAATAATTGCAAAAGAACCTTCATGTCCTGGAATCATAAAGCTTTTTGCCGTGTCATGTGGTTGTCCTTTTAACGGCAATACTGTAAAATCCTTTTCAACTACAGCGAGGATTTCATCAAGAGAAAACATTTTATTACTGGTCCATTTATTACCGCTGAAGGGCATAAATTCGATAAATCTGATTTGTATTGGGTTATGTTTAGTCCAGTCTATAAAATCCTTTATTTCAGAATCGTTAAGACCTTTCATTACCACCATATTAATTTTTACCTGAATTTTATGCTGTAATAGCAGTTCGATATTGCTACGGATTTGATGAAAAAGATCTCTTCGGGTTATTAGCAAAAACTTTTCGGGTTGAAGTGTATCTAAACTTATATTTATGGTTTTTATGCCCGCCTCAATTAAAACAGGAAGCATTTCTGCAATTCGCGTTCCGTTGGTTGTAATAACCAATTCTATTGGCAGTTTGCCTAATGCAGCAATAATTTGAGCGGCATCTTTTCTAACAAGTGGTTCACCACCCGTTAATCTTATTTTTTTTACACCTTGCTCAACAAAGATTTTTGCAAGCTCTAAAATTTCTTCAGGCTGCATTAATCTCGATGCAGGTGTAAAATCGTAATCTTCCTCTGGCATACAATAAAAGCATCGAAAATTGCAATTATCGGTTAAAGATATTCGCAAATAATCATGCACCCTTCCAAAAGAATCAGCTATCATTTATTGTTTATTAAATTGTTATAATCGTCAATGGTATCAATATCAACATAACCCTTGTCAAAAGAAATAGTTGCCATGTCGCCCATATTTTCTGCTAATATTTTTTTTGCACCGTTCGCACCACTCAAAGATAGAAGTTGTTCGAAATACTTTTTATTAAATAGCGATGGTGTGCCTATTGTTTTTGCATAAGCACTCGAAATAATACATTTTTTCGAACTGATTTGTTTTTGCATAAGGCTTTCGAAAATTTCAGCAGTAATAAAAACCTGATCAGAAACAGCAATAGTTACGTTTTCTATATCTTTTTGTAAATTAAGCATAGCTGATAAACCTTTAACAATGCTTGATGACATTCCGTTTTCCCAGCTTTCATTTACAATATACGTAATGTCCGAATGATTGTGTTTTAACTCAATTTCTTTAAAATAAGCCCCTAACACAACGATGATTGGCCTATGTTTAGTCTTCAAGGCTTCTAAACTAACCCTTTCCAAAAGTGTTTTTCCTTCATAATTAAGGAGTTGTTTAGGACTGCCAAACCTGCTCGAATTGCCTGCTGCCAATATAATGATGCCAGTTTCCATCAGCCGTTTTTAGTTTCGTAAAAATGAATTGGATTTTTCTTATCCCGCAGTTTTATTGCAGATCCGCCTGTAAAAACCGATTTTATCTCTGCAATAATCGAAATGGCTATTTCTTCTGCAGTTTCAGCACCAATGTCTAAACCAATTGGGCCGTGTACTCTTTCTTCGTTAGCAACATTATTACAACCAAGTTCATCAAGCATTTTTATAAGCTTCTTTTTCGGACCCAGGGTGCCTATGTACGGCGCATTTGTGCTGAGTAAAAAGTTTAAAAGCGCTGTATCGTAATTGTAATTATGTGTCATCAAAACAAAAGCAGTTTTTTCATCTATTTTAATTTGAGATAAAACCCCTTCTGGTTTTGAAACTAAAATTTGATTAGCGCTCGGAAACCGCTGTTGCGTAGAATGGGTTTGTCGCCCGTCAACTACAACAATTTCCCAACCCAGAATATTTGCCATTTCGGCAAGCGGTTGTGCATCATTTCCCGCACCAGCAATAATTAACTGAATAGGGGGTGGAATAAATTCAAGAAAACCTTCTACTTCTATGCTATTGATCGAATAGGTTTCAAATTTGGATATTTTGGACATTAAGGCATCAAATGCATCATTTTTAACCTCTCCCGAAATTTCTGGTGGTAAATTTTCCAGGCATTCATTTTCGCGAAATAACATGATCGAACCAGGTTGACTTTTATCGTTTAACGAAAAAAGTGTTGCAATTACACAATTCTTTCTTTGTTGATTTGCTGCCTGTAATAATTCAATTGGATTCAAGTTCCCATCTTCTTTTATCGGTTCGAAAAGTATATGAATTATGCCATTGCAACCCAGCTGAACACCAAACTTTGCGTCATCTTCATCGTTGGTATCGTATGTAATTAACTTGTTTTCTTGCTGGTGTATAGCCGAAAGCGCTCTTCGTAGAGCGTCGCCTTCTAAACATCCACCACTTATGGCACCTGTTAATTGCCCATCTTCGGTAATGAGCATTCTTGCACCAGGTCTTCTGTAAGATGAACCCTCAACCTTAACTACTGTAGCAAGAGCCGTTTTTCTGTTTTCTTTTTTTGCTTTTTGGTAGGCTTTAAGTATGTCGGCAATTTCTTTCATAACGGGAATAAGATGAATGATGCAATTTAAGCATTATCATTTAGAAAATTTCTCGTTGTTGAAATCGAAATCATCTAATTCCCTTAAGTTTTTGTTGGCAAATACTTATCCTGCTATTTAATTCGTCAAAGTAAACTTTCTATATTTTTATTAAGCTAATATTTTCGGTTGTTTTTGAACTGGTTCTGAAAGAAATATTTCCGAGATTATCGGTGTATAAATATTTAATTTTTCCATTTATGGAAAGATTATAATTTGCGTTTGATACTAAGCCATCAATTTGGTAGCTACAAGGTCCAGAATTGTTCGCCTTGAAAGAGAGCTCTTTTTTATCCCATTTCTTTATTTCGAGATTGATTTTTGCTTTCGAAATTATTTTAATTTTATGCTCTTCTTTATTGCCATGAAAATAAACAAATTGATTTTCGTTTCTATTCGCACCAAAACTTTCATTGCTTTTTATTACAAATGTTTTGGTTTGCATCTGATAATCGCCCACACTTAATTTTAATTTGTAATCTTTTCCCCTTAATGAATAATTAAAAATAGTTCCGTTAAGTTTATTGTTCATATTTGGTTCTAAACCCATTCTATTCCACTTGGGTCTTATGCCGTAAATGTCTCTATATAAAGCGGTAATACTTGTCGATATTCCAGCAAGAATATCATCTCCGAGACCTAATTGTGTACTTCGGCTGTACCTTTGCGAAGAAAGGCCATCTTTATGATATTGCTCTAACAAGTTGTTAATGTATTTTAAAGCAATGTTTTTATCGTATGCTGAATAAGCCCGTATTCCTAAATAACCCCAGGTTGGAAAAATATCGCCATTCTCGTATTTGGGAAATGGCCAGTTACCAGGACTTACTTCTTCTCGTTTGAAAGAATCGAAGCACAGTGGCCAATGGAAAAGTTTTTCTGACGATGTTCGTTGCTCAATTCCATCTAATATTTGTGCAATTTTTGCTTTATCGTCACACAAACCAAAAGCTATTGCAGCAAAATTAACTGGTGTAACCAGGTTATCGCCATGCGTACTTCCATCTTTATCTCTCCAATATATGTACTGTTTTTTTTCTTCAGACCAAAAACCACCTTCTTTGGTCGATTTATTAAAGGCATTTTTAAGTTTTTCGGCAACTTTTAAATAATAATCCGATTGCTCTGTTGCACCAAGTACGCGTTCACAGTTTGCCCAAAGCGTTAAGGCTTCGTACATCTGAGCATTTACAAAAGCATTTTCGTACCCTGCCCAAACTATATCCAGCCAATCGCTGGCTTTTTTTTCTGCGATATTATTATTCATCATTTCGAATATTCCGTTTCCATCAGAATCTCTTTTTATAAGCCAGTTTAACGCGCTTTCGCCACTTTTCTGATGCGATTTTAACCAGCCAATGTCTCCATTTAAATCAAACTGCTCTGACGTATTAATTATATATCCAGTTTGTGAGTCGACGGTATAGCCCCATTTTGCCTCGTAATAACCAGTTTTTGAATTGTATGTGTCTTTAATTTCATCACCAGGAATGTCATGCCACCTAGATAATACTCTTCCATTTTCGAGCATGGCTAAATCCCGCTCTTGATCTAGTGTAGAAGACATATTTTTGGTGTAGTTTGGATCGTTAAGCGCCATGCCAATTTGAGCGAAAAACGGTTCGTGTAAACATTTCCAATTGGTGAGCCATCCATTTGCCCCAACAATATTATTATCTACAACCCCATAACGTCCAGTCGTATTTAAAAGCTCTCTAACCGCAACGCCATCAATTCCAGGTAATATACCCCTCGAATATTCTTTAAAATAATCTACATATTGAAGCTTTAACCGTAAATTAGTTTTGCCTTTTTTTACTTTAAAAGCTGAAAAAACATCAAAATGGCGGGCCTTGAACCTACTTAAATCATAGCGCTGTTCAAGAGGTAAATCTGTAACCATTTGTGTGTAAGTAAATTCTTGATTTTTACTTTGAGAAAATTTTGAAGCAATAAATTTATTGGATTCAGTTTCTGTACTGATTCGAAGTGCATCTCCAGATTCTGCATTCCAAAATGTTACCCCGCCAGTATGAACGCCCCAAGTATCATTAACGTCTTTAAGGTATTTGCTCCAAACCATACCTCCATTATCTAAAATACCACCTTTCCAAACATTCAAATCGGCAAAATTCCATTGTGGAAACGAAGTGTCTTCTAAAACAGCATCATTGTCAAATGTTCTGTTTATATCCCAGATTATACTTTGTCCTTCTATTTTAAAAGTCCAGGATTCAGTTACACTAATGTGCGCTTCGCCGAATTTTATTCCATTAATTATTATGCTATTTGCAGTTTTAGATACGCTGATATCTTTGGAAGAACTGGAAGAGTTAAACTCCTTGTTTTTAAAATTAAAACCTGTATTTACACCATTTTTAGAAAGCTTGTTTGTCCCTTTAATATTTAGCATTTTGATAACGCAACCTTTTTTGTAATCAATTAAAAGCGATAGATTTTTGTCGGGCGATGTGATGGAAATACTTTTGGTGTTTAAATCATGTTTAATTCCATTTTCGATATTCAATGAAAAACTTAAAATTGGAAATAAACTAAGTATAACAGCTATTATGAAAGAAGTTTTTTTATAGTTTAATTTTTTACGTGATTGAAACATAGCTTTTGCGTTATTATTAGAGTTTGCAGATTTATAAGATTATTTAACAGCTATTGCGGGTTTTCCATTAGGTCTGGTTTAAATAAGTCTGGCTCGTCTTTCAAAGGCTAGGCTGCACGGCTGCAGATACTGGTATTCTTATTATATCCAAAAAGCCATTCTGAGCGCTTATTGTCTAACAAGTAGCCAAAAAATCTGTTGGCTCCAATCCCCGTGTTACCCTTTTGTAGCTATTAAAAACATTCGCTGGATATTTCCCATTTGTCATCAGGATTTAGCCAGGGTAAACACAGGCTTTATACAGGGTTACGCACCCTGTCATAACCGAGTCCTGACCGAGTTTACACCCTGTTATCACCCTGTTAACCCTAGCCAAAAAAATCATCAGCCAGCCATTAAGTAAGTAATAATCCAGGTGCTCCCTTTTGTCAATTTGAGAACCCTCAACTAATTAACTTCGAAATTCCCTTTAATCGATGTTATTTAATTTTCTATCTTTCTCGCGAAACCCGCTTAAGTATCTGTAAAAACTATAATTTCAACAGCTGACATCATATATATATGCTACCTAGTATGTAATGTCGTACTAGCAATATTCTATATGTCCAATCTACATGGCCATAAAACCGCAACGTACAACTAAATCCGCCTTTAACTTTGATGTTAAACACCCTAATTTTTAAATTTTCCCGTCCTTTTAGCATAAAAATGCTTTAGATTATACATGGTTAAAGCCTCAAATTTATAATTTGTTTAATCGCGGTGTTAATACGATTTGGCTTTTTTATTATCCTTTTTGATACAAATAATATAATGCCTTCTGCCTTGCCTTTTACACAGAATTTATTTACGATTAGATTGCTACAAATTATAGCCAAAATTCGAAATGCCTCGAAGGTGAAAAATAATTAGTCTATGTAATAAAAATGTTACAAATATTTATGCGATTTTACTTTAGAGATGATAACCACCTAAAACTATAAAAAACCGTCGATTTTCGGCCAACTGTCCTGTAGTGTCCTGTATGGCAATACTGTAAAGGCACTTTTTTTAAATTTGCAAATGAACTTTAATAAATCTATAATTGATTAGGTAACCAAATATAAAACACTTCTGAAACTATTGTAAATCGATTTATTAAATAGTTTTAACTGCTCAAAGTTGAGCATATTTTGTGTTTAATTAAGTCATTCAATCACGAATCTAAAATGGTGTACCATGTTGTTTTGGAGAAGAATTAAAATAAAATAATCATGAATAACTACATCAATTATCTGCCAGCAATTAATGAAGAGGAAAATTGGGGTCTTAGTGTATTAAATGCTGGATATACACACGTAGAAGCAGCAAGTGTTTATCCTGTAAATAATCACCCAAACTCGTATTTTTTTAATTGGAAAACTGGTCGTGTTTTAAGCGAGTATCAGTTAATTTATGTTACAGGTGGTACAGGCGTTTTTGAGTCTGATAGTTTCGAACAAACCACTATTTTTCCAGGCACTATTATTTTACTTTTTCCAGGAGAAAGACATCGGTATAAACCTGCAGAAGAAACGGGATGGGATGAATATTGGATAGGTTTTGAAGGTAAAATTATGGATGATTTGGTGCGTAGAAAAATTTTCACACCAGAAAAACCTTGTATTAATCTTGGATTTAGTGATTACGCATTTAACCTTTTAAATTCAATAATCGATAAAACTAAAAAAGGCGACAATGTTTTTCATCCACAAATATCGGGAGAGATTTTGCACTTATTAGGCTGTATTCATGCTGTTAAGAAAGAAAATGCAACACCTGATAAGGAGAAAGAAACTATTGTGAATAAAGCCAAATTGTTATTCCGCTCTAATGTATCGAAATCGTTTACACCCGAACAGGCAGCCTGCGAACTTATGATTGGTTATTCTTACTTCAGAAAATTATTTAAAGCCCAAACGGGCATGTCACCAGGACAGTTTTATATAAAATTAAAAATCGATAAAGCCAAAGAGCTTTTAAGCGATCATACTATTCCAATCAAAGAAATTGCCTACGAACTTAAGTTTGAATCTTATTTCTATTTCTCGAAATTATTTAAAGAAAAAACGGGTTTGGCACCAAGCGATTTTAGATTAAGTGCCACGGGAAGAATTTGTTAGGCATTAAGTCATAAAGTACAAAAGTATTATCAAATTGTATAACTGCTCCTTTGCAATATCGCTTAATTTTGGTTAAACGTTTTAGTAATTCATTACCGTAATTATTTAACTATATCTAACCAATTTATGATTAAATTTTATTCAACATTAGTGCTTTTGATATGCCTTAATTTTGTGGGCAGAGCACAGGTTAAAAATTTCACAGCTGATGGAAAGCAAATTACGCGTTTTGATAATTTGGGAAATGCAGTAGATGCACACGATGGTGAAATTGCATATTTTGAAGGTACCTATTACCTGTATGGAACAAGCTACGATTGTGGTTTCGAATGGAATAATAAAACAGCGCCATTCTGTGGGTTTAAAACGTATTCTTCGAAAGATATGGTTAATTGGAAAGACGAAGGATTTATGTTTGATGCTAAAACTCCGTTATGGCAATCGAGGTGTGATGGTAAAACTTACGGATGTTTTCGCCCGCACGTTGTATATAATAAGAAGAGCAAAAATTATGTGTTGTGGATAAATGTTTACGATAACGTGAGTGGGTATCGTGTTTTCACTGGAAAATCTCCGATAGGCCCATTTACCGAAGTTGCAGAGCCAAAAATTGCGGTTAACAGCAACATGCCTGCAGCAGGTTTAAATAATGGCGATCACGATCTTTTTATTGATGATGATGGTACTGGTTATCTTGCTTTTACCGATTGGAGAACAAAAGGTACTATCGTTGTAGAGCAGCTAACTAATGATTACTTATCAGGAACAGGAAAGGTTGCAAACTCAATTACTTCTGGTAAAACTGAAGCGCCAGCACTTTTTAAACGCAAAGGCATATACTACATTACTTATTCCGATCCGAATTGTGGCTATTGCGCTGGAACAGGCACCTCTTACAAAACTGCTAAATCTCCTTTAGGTCCCTGGTCGGAAGGAAAAAAGATTAGCGATAATTCTTGCGGCGGACAACCGTCTTTTGTTTCGACAATGAAAGTGAACGCTGAAACTATTTATTTATATGGAAGCGACTTATGGAATAACGCGGCAAAAAATGAAGCGCAAGCTAACTTTTACTGGGCTCCGTTAACTTTTGCCGAAGATGGCTCTATTAAACCAATGGAATGTCTAAGTTCTTTTAGCATGAAAAAAACCAAAATACAACCATCGGATGAATTTACTGCTGGTTGCGATATTGGAAAAGAAAAACAAAGATCTCAGTTCTTTACTGCCGACAAATCTGGTGTTTTAAAATCTTTTACCATTACAACACTTAAAAGCGGTTATCCAAATCAAGATTTTACAATGGATTTTTATGAATCAAAAATGGGTAAAGTTACAGGTAATAAAGCTTTGGTTTCGATAACCGTTCCGCAAGATTCGATAGGATGGTCGGCAAGAAATCAAACCGTAAAACCTATGATTAACCTTAAAAAAGGAAAGCAGTATGTTGTAATTCTTAGCTCGAAAACGAGTCAGGGTTGTTACGGTTTTGCTTCTGGTATTTCCAAAGATAATAATAGTGGTGTTTCGGCCTTAAGCACTGATGGAGGAAAGAATTTCACCGATGAAAAAAATACTCAGCTAAAGTATAATCTGTTAATCGAATAAGCAAAAGAACAAAGTATTAAAGCTGATTAATTAAGTGTCCAATTAATCATAATTGAATTACCAAAAAAGGTTATATGGGATTGTTATGCCTGATTTTTATCATCAATACTCCAAATTTTTAAAGAATAACAAGTATCAACTTGATTAAAAACAAACTATCAATAGCGGTATTGGATAGCTTGATTAGTAATGTTTTCTAGCTGGCAGTTGTCAGCTAGAATTTTTAATCCATCAGTTTCAAAACAAAACCATAAGCCAATGAAATAAAATATACTAAGCATTTAAAATTGAGAATACTTATTGAGAAACAGAATAATTTTTAGGTTTTTCCAAATTCAGCGAAAGGCCAAATTATTAAAAACTACTAAACCAAATAAACGCAACTAATTAAAACATGGAAAAATATACTTCAAACAGAAAAAAAATGCCTTGCGGTAAAGCAAAAGCATCTATCTGGAAGATTTCGGCCTTCCTCTTAACATGTGCATTAACTACTTCCGCAACCGAAATTTTTGCAAGTGAAATGCCGAATTATCTTATTAGTGATAAGGTTTCAAAAAAACTTAAAAGAGCTGATGTTACTGGAAAGGTAGTCGATAAACAAGGACAACCAATTCCAGGCGCTACCGTAAGATTAAAAAGCGGTAAAGCGGCAACAATGACTGATAATGAGGGTAGATTCATTTTAAAGGATGTAGCCTCAACAGATATTATTATAATTTCTTATCAAGGTTACACACAAAAGGAAATTTCAGCCTCAGGGAATTTAGCTGCTATTCAACTAGATGAATCAGAAAATAATTTGAATGATGTAGTTGTTGTAGGTTACGGAACGACCCAGAAGAAAGATTTAACGGGGTCAGTTTCTACAGTATCTGCAGCTCAGATTAAAGATTTGCCTGTAAGTTCTATCGATCAAAAATTGGTAGGCCAGGTTGCAGGTGTGCAAATTAGCGCTCCAACTGGTGCACCAGGCGGTGGCGTAAATATTAAAATTCGTGGTACGGGCTCTATTACAGCGGGTAATAATCCACTATTTGTAGTAGATGGATTTGCGATATCGAATTCAGGCGGACAGGTTTATAATCCTTTAAATGTGATTAGTCCTGATGATATTGAATCGGTTACGATTTTAAAAGATGCATCATCAACAGCTATTTATGGTTCTAGAGGATCTAATGGGGTAGTGGTGATTACCACTAAACGTGGAAAAACTGGTCCTCCGGTAGTTAGTGTAAACTCCTATATCGGTGCACAGCAAGTTCCACAAAAAGGCCGCCCTGATGTACTTAACGGTACAGAATATGCACAATTCAGAAAAGAGATGATTATCGATGATTTCGCATCGAGAGGATTGACGGCTACAGATGCTGATATTCCAGTTCAGTTCAGAAACCCAGCGCAATATGGCGAAGGCACGGATTGGTATGATGCCGTATTAAGAACAGCCATGCAAAACAATGTTGATGCAAGCATTCGTGGCGGATCTGAAAGTACCAGATATTCGGCTTCACTTGGTCGTTTAGAGCAGCAAGGAACAATTAGATACACCGATTACAAACGATACTCTGTTAATTTCAACATCGAATCTGACATCAGTAAAAAAATTAAAGTTGGTTTAAGTATCGCTCCAAGTGGTGGTGTTCAAAATAGAAACGGCTTTGAATCTGGCCAAAGAGATATTTTAACGCGTACATTGTGGCTTAGTCCAATCGTGCCTATCAACGATGCATCTGGCAACAGAACATTCTTTATTACATCTCCAGGAGCAATTGGTGCAGGTAACCCATTAAATACTTTGGAGTATGGTGGCACAAAAGCTAAATATTTTAGAGGACTTGGAACTGCATTTGCCGAATATAGAATTATTGATGGCTTGAAAGCAAAGTATGCTTTCAATTATGACTATACTAACAACAGCTCGTTCTCATTTAATCCAACATTTGTTATCGGAGAAACTGGTAATCAGAATCCAAATCCATCAATTCCATCCTCAAGTACAGCACAGAATACCACATCCAACTGGCTATCGGAGTTAACTTTATCTTATGATAAAAGTTTTGGTAAAGATCATAAAATTAGTGCTGTTGCAGGTTACACGGCTCAGCAAGAAAGGTATGAAGGTTATTCATTCGGTGCAACAAACTATCCAGATAACTTAATTCAAACCATAAATGCATCAACCTTACTTAATGGTACTGCTGCAGGTATAGAGAAATGGTCGTTAATTTCTTATCTGGCAAGGGTAAATTATACTTTTAAAGATAAGTATTTGTTAACTGCAACCGTTAGGTCTGATGGTTCATCGCGTTTTGGATCGAATTATCGTTATGGAACTTTCCCTTCGGCAGCATTTGCATGGAGAGCATCTCAAGAAGAATTTTTAAGGAATGCTCGCTGGTTAAGCGATTTAAAAATCAGGGCAAGTTATGGCCGAACTGGTAATTTTAATATTCCAAATTATCAATATGCATCAAGTATAAGTTCCTCAAACTATTCTTTTGGTGGTGCTTTAGCAAGCGGAAGAGTTTCAGGTTCAATAGCAAACGAGAATTTAACCTGGGAAAAAGCTGATGAACTTGATTTAGGTTTTGACTTATCGGTATTTAAAAGCAGATTGAGCTTAACTTTCGATTTCTATAATAGAATTACAAGTGATTTATTGCTTAATGCTGAATTACCTTCGGCATCTGGATTTTCTTCTTCAACCATCAATCTTGGTAAGGTTAGAAACAGAGGTTTTGAAATCGGTGTGAGTTCTAAAAACTTAACTGGTGAGTTTACATGGAATACCAATGCAAATATTAGTGTTAACCGCAACATCGTTTTAGAACTAAATCCAGGCAATAACAATGCGCCAATCTACAGTGGCAGAAGTGGTGGCGGTTATTCTACCCATAAAACAGAAGTTGGAAAGCCAATTGGTCAATTCTTCGGTTTCCAGTTCGATGGCCTTTATCAAAATGCTGCTGAATTAGCCAGTCAGCCTAAAGACGGTTCGTCTGTAGTTGGTTCGGTAAGATATAAAGATATTGATGGTAATGGCATTATCGAGGCAGTAAAAGATTTTACCGTTATTGGAAATTCGCAGCCCGATTTCACCTTCGGTTTAACCAATACTTTCGGGTATAAAAATTTCGATTTAAATGTGCTTGTAGTTGGTACAGTTGGCGGCCAGATTATGAAAACTGGTAATGAATTTCTAACGAACACAGATGGGGTGTTCAACGTAGATCGTAAAGTATTAGATCGATATCGTTCTCCATCAAATCCAGGTAATGGTTTTGCACCTACAACAGTTGGTGGTAGAACATTATATCGCGAGGTAAGTTCACTATGGATTGAAGATGCGGGTTTTGTTCGTATCCAGAACATATCATTAGGCTATAATTTCAACCAGAAATTTATTAGTTCATCTAGATTTATTAAAGGATTAAGGCTATATGCGAGCGTGCAAAACCTGTATACTTTCACCAATTATAGTGGTGCAAATCCTGAAGCAGGCACAAACGATGGTTTCTCGGCATTAACTCCCGGACGTGACTTTACTGCCTATCCGCTTCCTAGAATTGTTACCGCTGGTATTAACATGACCTTTTAATCAAGAATAAGAAAACATGAAAAATCAATCAAAATACATATCAATTGCTTTGTTAATCCTGGCTTCTTCGATTTCAGGATGTAAGAAAGATTTTTTAAATCAGGCACCTGAATCAAGCTTAACAGATGCTAATTTCTGGAAAACAGAGTCTGATTTAAAACAAGGCGTAAATGGCGCTTATAGTTCACTTCGTGGTTTAGGAACATTCAGTTTCTGGCTTTTTGGCGAAATGCGTTCTGATAATACAACTTTTCAATACAATGCACCTCAAAGAGGTCAAGAGAACAGAGAACAAGTAGATCAGTTTTTAGCAAACTCTGCAAATACATTGTTGCAGGATTTCTGGAGAGATACTTATACTTCTATTTTCAGATGTAATGATGTACTGGATAAAGTGAATAATATTCCAATGTCTGCTGCTTCGAAAGCACAATCGATAGGAGAGGTTAAGTTTTTAAGAGCTTACCACTACTTTAACTTAGTTAGGCAGTTTGGAGGAGTTCCTTTACGTTTGGAAGTAACCAAAGCACCAGCAGATGCACCATCAAAAGGCAGGGCTACGGTTGAGGCTGTTTATACTCAAATTATAGCCGATTTAACCGAAGCTGGAAACAGCTTACCCGATGCAAGTGCTTATCCTGCTGCAGATAAGGGTCGTGTTTCAAAAGGATCTGCAAATGCCTTGTTAGGTGAGGTTTACATGACCTTGAAAAGATTTCCTGAAGCACTTATTGCGCTGAGAAAAGTAACAGGCTACACGTTAATGCCAACTTATTCCAGCATCTTTTTAACAACAAATAAAAATAATTCTGAATCGGTTTTCGAGATTCAATATTATGCAACTGCGGGTACAAACTTATCTAGCAACTTTATGTATCAGTTTGCGCCATTTAATTCTGGTACAGTTGTTACCCAAGATCCCGGAACGAACTTAAGTTTTACAAGTGGCTGGAATACACCAACTACTGATTTAATTTCATCTTACGAGGCTGGAGATTTACGTAAAGATGTTTCGCTTGCTGAAGGATTTACTGGAACTGCAGGTTTTGTAGCCGTACCCTACATCAAAAAATACAATCAAGGTTTTGTTCAGCCAGGGCAAACAAACGTAAATTTTCCTATTATTCGTTATGCTGATGTAATGCTAATGATTGCAGAATGTTTAAATGAACAAGGGTTTACCGCTGGAGGCGAAGCTTTCAATTTGTTAAATGCGATTAGAACACGTGCTGGTCTCCCATCAAAAACTTCTGGAAATCCTGTTGCTACCTTAAATGTGAACTCTCAGGCTGCTTTCCGCGATGCAATTTATCAGGAACGTAAAGTAGAGCTTGCATTCGAAAATCATCGTTGGTTTGATTTAGTACGCACTGGAAAAGCTGTAGAAGTTATGAACGCACACGGACAAAGAGAAATTGCAAAAGCTCCAGCTCAATATCCTTCAGGGGCATATGTATTAACTCAAAATAAAATTCTTTTACCTATCCCTCAAAGGGAAGTGATTTTAGACAATCTGAATCAAAATCCTCAATAGTTTTCGTTAGTTGGTAAATACGAGATTCCCAGGCTATGCCTGGGTTTCTTTTTTTGTAGTGTACTGATGCAACTATTGTTTATATACTACGTCTTTTATTTGTTCGATCTGGCCAGAGCAAAAAGGACGGGGCGGTGCTGGTGATTCTGACCGCCCTTTTTTAATTTAAGATTTTGAATCCCACCATGCAAGTGGAAATGCAATTTCATCAACAGAACTCGAAATTAAATCGGGTTTAAAAGCATAATGTCCTAAGGTATCTTTTGTAGAAATTCCTGATAATACCAATATGGTTTTATAGCCCATTTGCACGCCACCTTGAATATCAGTTTCCATCGTATCACCAATTACTGTAGTTTCACTGGTTTCTAAACCTAAAAATTTTCTCGCCGAACGCATCATAACCGGACTTGGTTTTCCAGTTACAAAAGCCTTTCTGCCCGTTGCTTCCTCAATCATGGCTGTTGTTGCGGCAATGCCCAGGTTATTCCATCCAGGTTTTTTCGGCGATGGATCTCTGTTTGTTGTTATAAATTTAGCGCCGGCCAAAATCATATCGACAGCCCTTTGAACCATTTCTAAAGTGAAATTCCTCCCTTCACCAAGCACAACAAATTCTGGGTCGGTATTTACAAGCGTTATTCCATGCGCATGAAGACTACTTAACAAACCACCTTCGCCCAATACATAAGCTGTTCCGTTAGGACTTTGGTCTGCAAGGAATTTTCCTGTAGCCATTGCACTGGTATAAACATGGCTTTCTTCTACTTTAATGCCTAATCCTTTAAGTTTTCTAACCACTTCTAAGGGTGTTCGCTGACTGTTATTCGTCATGAATGCAAAGGGTATGTCTTCGTCTATAAGTTTCTTGATAAATTTATCAGCACCGAAGATTAATTCTTCACCGCTGTAAATTACGCCATCCATATCTATTAATAAGCCTTGTTTCATATCTTTTTTATCTATAACCAAAAATACTCTTTTCCTATTGATAATCTTTATTTTAACAATTAGATAACGGTAACGAAACGATTTCTTATTGATGGATTTAAGCACTCTTTTTATTATCGCTTCAATATTTAACTTCCTGTTAATATTGTAAAACTAATTTTGGCCTGCATCAGCAAATCTGTTTGATAAATTCACCTATGGAAAGAAGAACCGCATTAAGAAATATTGGAGGCCTGTTTTTGCTTCCTTCAGTTAGTTTAGGCTTTACAGAAGAAACCCAAAAACCAGTTTTAAGAATTGCTCACCTTACCGATGTTCATTTAAAGGATGAGTTGGGTGCACCAGCAAAATTTGCAAAATGTCTCCATCATCTGCAAGAACAAAATCCAAAAGTAGATTTGGTTTTAAACGGCGGGGATGTAGTTTTCGATATGAATAAAGAAAATATTTCGACAATAGATAAGCAATGGCAGTTATTAAACAATACAATGAAAAACGAATGTAGTTTGCCAGTTCGTTATTGTTTGGGTAATCACGATATCTGGTGGAATGAGAATAGCAAGGCCGATACTTTCTATGGGAAAAAATATTCGATGGACAAGTTAAACTTAGTTAAACCTTATTATAGTTTTATTCAAAATGGCTGGAAATTTATTGTTTTAGATAGTGTTCATCTGGATATTGATCATACCTGGTATATTGGCAAATTAGGTGATGAGCAATTTAACTGGCTGGAGTCGGAGCTTAAAACTACTAATCCTGAAATGCCTGTTTTGGTTATGTCTCATATACCAATATTAACGGCATTGTTGATGATTGAAGATGATATTTTAAATAAATGGACGATCCTTGGTGGAGACATGCATACGGACACCTCGAAAATAATTAGCCTTTTTTACAAACACCCAAATGTTAAGTTATGCTTAAGTGGTCACCTTCACATGAAAGATAAGGTTGTGTATAATGGTGTTACTTATTTGTGTAATGGTGCGGTTTCTGGCGCCTGGTGGAATGGGAACAGGAGAGAAACTGCGCCTGGTTATGGACTAATTGATCTTTTTGCCGATGGAAGTTTTGAAGAGAAATATGTAAATTATCTGTAAGAAATTTTTAGATGTAAAGCGGCACCATTTTTCTCCAAAAATAAGGTTTATGTGCGTCGCTTTCCCAAGTGTGAAATTCGTTACCAATGCCTTTTTGCCAAAGTAAACTGCTTAAATATTGATTATTACCTAGAAAAGGATCAGTTTCTCCAACAGCCAGTATAATATGCATTTGTCTAACAGCTTCGAGATGTTCGCTTTCATTTAAATTTGCAATGTATTGCACAGGCATATTGTAGTAAACCTTTTCATCATGAAAGCCATTTAGTAGATCTTTAAAATTTCCTGGTGCATCGGTAAGGTCGTATCTTCCGCTAATACCAACTGCCTTTTTAAATATTTTCGGGTACTTCATAGCCAGATTAATAGCATGATAAGCGCCCATGCTGCAACCAGCAGTCTCAATATAGTTTTCACTGTTTTTTTGCTTGATAAGTGGAATTACTTCCTCTAAAAGATATTGTTCGTATTGTAAATGTCGTTCGATACGAACCGTCGGAAATACATCATCATTATAAAAACTTTCGCCATCAACACTATCTACACAAAATATTTGAAAGGTTCCATTTTCAATTCCTTCGCCTAGCGAATCAATAATTCCCCAGTTTTCATAATCGTAAAATCTGGCCATTCTTGTTGGGAAAAAAAGAACTGCTCTTCCGCCATGTCCAAAAATTAAAAGCTCCATATCTCGTTGGAGATTATTGCTAAACCACTTGTGATATTCTCTTTTCATCTTACGTTATCTGTAGTGGAAAAATAATCAGACGATATTACTTAAGTATTAATTAATGGTAATGATTTAATCAATCGATCGTGAATAATTTCCTTCCATAAACGATAACCTTCTTCGCTCAGATGAAGTCCGTCATGGTCGTAATATATCGGGTTTGGCCTGCCCGATTTATCGAGCATCCTTTTGAAAATATCGATAAATTTCCAGTTGTTATTGAGTTTGATAATTTCGCTTTCAATAAGATTATTTGTGTATCTAAACTGATCGGCCATTTGCCATCTCGAAATACTGGGTTTGAGCGAAACAAAGAAGCAGGGCAAATCGCCAAATTTTAAATTAGCTTTAAACATTAACTGCTGAAAGAAAATAAAAATTTCTTCAGGATTTCTTCCATCGCCCAAATCGTTATCGCCAGCGTAAACAACAAGCGCCTGAGGTTTGAAATCGCTCATAATTCGCTCGAAAAACCAAACGCAAGCTGCAAGTGTAGAACCACCAAAACCAAGGTTTGTTACTTTTAAATCTGAAAAATCATTATTTAAATTGTTCCACAATCTTATTGTAGAACTTCCATAAAAAATAATTCCGCAGTCTGTTCTATCTTTAAGATGTGATCTTTCAAGCTGTTTAACCTCTTCTTCATACCAATACATTAAATTAAAGATAGTAAGAACTATAATCGAAAGAAATAGTTTCAATATTAAGTTTTCGCTTTGCAGAGAAAACAGTTGTAAAAATAACTTTGTGCTAATATTTTCTAAAGATGCCTGGTTATTTAATATTAACTTAATATTGCAACGCATACTTTTGGCGCTATAATGATTATGAAAAAAAACATTCTTTTTCTGCTGCTTTCTACCACAACATTATTTTGCTTTTCGCAAGATAAAATAGCTGAATCTTTGGGTACAAAAACGCTTTATCAACCAAAGCAAACTAAGTACGCTAAAACCCCTGTAGGTTTTGAACCTGTTTATGTTAATTATGTGGGCAGACACGGAGCCAGGCATTTGACAAAAGATATTAAAATTTCTAGTGCTTATAAAAGAATTTCTACAGCCGATAGTTTGAATGAGTTAACTGCTGACGGTAAATACTTAAAACAACTCATACTTAATTTAGGTAAAGAGGAAGAAGGGCATGTTGCATCAATTTCGAAGAGCGGAGAAGATGAACTGAAAGGTATTGCAGAGAGAATGTTTGATCACCACAAATCGATTTTTGTTCCTGCTAAGCCCATTTTAGTTTCAACAACAAAAAAAGGGAGAACTAAAGAAAGTGCAGAAGCATTTTTAGAAGGGTTAAAATCGAGAAACCCAGTTTCAGCCGAAAAAGTAACTTTTAATTTTGCTGATGATGACCATTTGCGTTTTTACGATTTCTCTAAAACTTACGATGAGTTTAAAGAAAAAGGTAACTGGATTGGAGCTTATCAAAAATTAGCCGAATCAAAACAACTAAAAACCATTTCGAATAAGTTTACCTCAAAGTTTTTCAAATCTGGTTACCTATCTAAACTAACCCAGGAAGATAAAATTGCCTTTACTGAAGATATTTATGGTTTTTACACCATTCTTAATGCTGTTGGTGCAGAAATTAAACAGGCAGGGCTTACCGCAAAAGAATTGGACTTTAAATCGCTTTTTTCGATGGAAGATTTAAGCGTTTTAGGTACACTTGGCGATGCTGAGGATTTTTTAACGAAAGGACCAGGTATGAATAATAACGGAATACAGGTACGTATTGCAGCACCCTTACTAGCCGATTTTATTAATACAACTGATGCTTTCTTAAAATCTAAACCAGTTGGTGCGGATTTACGTTTTTCTCATGCCGAAACAATTGCACCATTTGCCGCAATAATGAATATAAAGGGGGCATCAGAATCTGCGAACGATGTAATGAAGTTTAACCAGAATTGGAAAGCAGAAAATGTAATTCCTTTTAGCGCAAATATTCAATGGATTTTTTATCAAAATAAATCTAACGGGAAATATTTAGTTAAGTTTTTACTTAACGAAAAAGAAGCTCTAATTAATGGTCTGCCAACCAATTCATTCCCTTTTTATACGTGGAGTTCGGTACGTGCTTTTTACTTAAAGAGGCTTAAAATGTTAAATTTTGGCCTTCAGGATGATGCTCATAAGTATTTACTAAATGTTAAATAATGCCTTTCGTAACCTATCATTCATTAATAAAATAAAAATAAAAAATTAACATAAGTTTAATACGATTGCGTGTTTATGTTAAACTGTAGGAAGTTCCTTTGCGATAAATAAAATCGTAAATGAAGAAACTTTTACTCACACTATTTAATGTGATTCTTTGCCTTATGGCAATTGCCCAAAATACGGGAACAGTTAAAGGAATTGTAGCAGATAAAGACTCGAAAGAAACTTTAGTTGGTGCAACCGTAACACTAAAAAATGATAATAAAACCTATAAGGTTTCAGTTAGCACCGGGCTTGATGGTAGCTATACTTTTAGAAATGTTCCTAAAGGAAAATATGAAGTAGAAGCGAAATATGTTACCTATAAGGATGAAGATAAAGACTTTGAACTAAAAGTTGGGGAAGTTAAAATTATCAATCTTAATATCGAAAGCAAATCAAGTAACCTGGATGAAGTAAAAATTTCTGGGAAATCTGATGAGGGTAGCGATTATAAATCTCGTTCAATAGAACGTAAATCAGATCAGGTATTGAATGCGGTTTCTGCAAGAGCGATAGAAGTTTCGCCTGATTTAACGATTGCCAATGTTACGCAAAGGGTTTCAGGTGTTTCTATAGAAAGAAGTAATAACGGGGAAGGGCAGTATGCAATTATTCGTGGTATGGATAAACGCTATAATTACACGCTTGTAAATGGTGTAAAAATTCCAAGTCCTGATAATAAAAACCGCTATGTGCCTTTAGATATTTTTCCAGCAGATATTGTAGATCGTATGGAGGTTTACAAATCGCTAACTCCAAATTTAGAAGGTGATGCAATTGGTGGGGGAATTAATTTGGTATTGAAAGATGCTCCAAATCGTTTTACAGTTCGTGCCAATGCTGCTGTTGGTATGGCAGGTTCTTTGTTCGATCAGGATTATACCAAGTTTGATCATTCTGCAAGTTCTAAAAGCTCGCCCAGAATTGCTAATGGAAATGGCTATTCGGCCACTCTTGCCGATTTTCCTAACAATCCATTTAACTACAGCACTAAAAAAGCACCAGTTTCTACCATTTTTGGTTTAAGTGTAGGAGGCAGATCTGCTGATAAAAAATTCGGTGCACTTGCTGCAATCAGTTATCAAAATACCTATCGAGGAACGAAAACAGTTTTTTACGATACCGATGTAGATAGAGCCACAAACGAACCTGCTTTAAAAAGTGTTCAAAGCAGAGCATACAGCATTCAGCAAGAACGTACTGGTTTACATGCAAAATTAGACTACAAATTCAATAAGGCCAACAAGTTAGATCTTTATGCTTCCTATATGAATCTTGCCCAAAATCAGTTCCGCTTTCAAAGCGATACGACATTGAATTTAGGCCGAGTTGGGATGGGAACTGGCCGTGTTAGCAACAACTATAGAAGTAGCAGAGTTGTTCAGCAGATTTTTAGCACAAACTTACATGGCGAACATGAACTGGCTGATAATTTCGATATGAACTGGTCGTTAGTTTATGCAAAAGCAGATGCAAACGAGCCTGATCGTGCAAGTTTAAGCATTGTAACAGGTAGAACAGCAATTTTTGATGCATCTGGAAACAAAACGGGTTCATCGCAAAATCCTATACTTTTTAATTCTACAGGAGCAGCACAATCTCATGTTTGGGCAAAAAATTCTGACGAGGATAAAACAGCTTATTTAAACTTTATTTACAAACCAAAAATTGCAGATACTAAGGTTGAATTTAGTTTTGGTGGAATGTATCGTGATAAAACAAGAACCAGTAGTTATGATGATTATTCTTTAAGATTATCAGGTAGCACTACTCAAACTTATGATGGAAATATCAACAACAACACTTTTATGGTGCAAACAGTTGGTGGCTCGCCAAGCGATCCTTTAAATTATAACTTTAAAGAAAAAATTGCTGCGGCTTATGCGCAGTTTAAATTTAATGTTGGAAAACTACAAACTTTAGGTGGTTTTCGTTACGAAAATACGCAGCAAGATTGGACTACTTCAGCAAATATTAATCAAATTATTGGTGCAATAGGCTCGAAAAAATATGATGACTTTTTACCAAGTTTAAACTTTAAGTATGCGCTTGGTGATAAAGAAAATCTTCGCTTATCTTATTATTCTGCCATAAGCAGACCAGGTTTTTACGAGCTAATTCCACATACAGGTGGCGATCCTGATGCAGATTACCAGGAACTTGGAAATCCGAATTTAAAAAGAATTACATCAGATAACTTCGATTTAAGATATGAGCTTTTTCCTAAACAGCTTGATCAATTATTAGTTGGTGTATTCTATAAAAACATTAAAAATCCGATCGAGTTTGCTTTAGTTAACCAGGCTACAAGTGTTTTTTACACTGCGGCTAACTTTGGTAATGCAACCAATTATGGTTTCGAAGCCGATTTTACCAAGTACATCAGCAAATTTGGTTTCCGTGCCAACTATACTTTTACCAACTCTAAAATTACAACAACCAAAACAGTTTTATATAGAGATGCGGCTACGACAGGTTTAACGCAACGTACCGAAGAGCAAACTCGCCCGCTCCAAGGTCAATCTAAACATATCGGAAACTTATCCTTATTGTTTAAAGATGCTAAATCTGGTATTGATGCACAGCTTGCTGCGGTTTACACCGGACCAAGAATTTTCACCGTTTCGCCTTATCTGGATAACGATATCTGGCAAAAAGGAACCATTACTTTAGATCTTTCTGCAGAAAAGAAAATATCAAAAAACTTTTCAGTTTATATAAAGGTAAACAACCTTTTAAACACACCATCTGAGCTGGAAATTAGAAGACCTTATCAAATTACTGCATCAACAATTAATCAAGATGTGGCTAATCAAACCGTTGGGGAAAACGTTTTCGTTCGAAAAGATGAATACAAACAATTCTATTTACTTGGCTTACGCTATAAACTATAAGAATATGAAAAGTATCTTAAAATCATTATCCTTAATTGCATTGGTTATTTCGTTAGCCGCTTGCCATAAAGAAGAAGTGTTAACTTTATCAGTTCCAGTAATACAGTCTGGATCTTTAATCACATCAGAAAACCTTGCTGGCGGAAGCATTAAAGGTACCATGCAGACTGGTAAAACTTATTATTTTGATAAGGATATTACGGTAAACGACGGCGATACCTTGTTAATGCAAAGCGGTGTTACGCTAATTGCAGTTGGCGATGGTACAAAAGATAAAGCACCACAAATCAGTGTTCACGGAACTTTTATAAGTTTAGGTACAAAAGAAAAACCAAACTTCATTACTGTTCAAAATGCAGCAACTTATCATGCAGAAGCAAGCGCAGCAAAATACGATAACGTTTTTAAAGGGAGTTGGGGCGGTATTGTTGCAACGCCTGCACCAATTACAGCAGCGAAACCAAATCCAAAAGGAGGCGATGTTATTATTAAGTGGACGCACATAGAGTTTCCAGGTGCTGCATCTTACGGAAATGACGCGGCAATTTACAAAGATGGAGATCCTCGTTATGGCATTTATTTCGCAAATATTGAAAAAGATTTTATTCTAGAAGATAGCTGGATATTCGGTACAACCGATGATGGTATCAGAACTGTTGGTGGAAAAATATCGATCATGCGCAATACCTTCGAACTTTGTGGTAAAGCTGGTGGCGAATGCTTTAACATGAAAAGTGGAACCGTTGGTGATTTAGCCTATAATATGTTAATCGGTTCGGCAACAAATGCTTTAAAGGCTTCCAACTCTGGCGGTACAACCGTTCAATGTAATGTAAATATGTATAACAATACAATGGTTAACTGTGGTTTCCGTCAAACTAAAACGGGTCGTGGTGGTTCAATAAATTACGAACAGGGTGCAAGAGGTCTTATCTATAACAACTTAATTGCAAACTGCCGCTTTGGTCTTCGTATGACAACCGATGCAGATTTAACAAATATTGCTTATAACAATCAATATTACTATGGTAGTACAGCTACGATTCTGGCTCAGTTTTTAGCAAGTGATGGTGTCGCTAAAGTGCAAACGGCTGATCTTAAAAGTGCAACAGCTAAAGATAAAAATCCATTGTTTTTCAGTTATAATTTAGATCAATATGATTACGCAGCAAATGCAGGCCCAATAACAGCTTCTTTAATGCCAGCCTATATCACTACAATTGGTAATTCTAATTTTGGTTTGCAAGCAATTTCTCCTGCACATAATAAATCTAAAACTGACTTTGCACCTTTAGCTGTAGTTAAAACAACAGGCAACTTTGGTGCTACGATAACTGCGCCTGGAAATGACATTGGTGCTTTCCAAACTGATGGAACAGGTAATCAACATTAATATAAAGCTTATTAAAACCCACTTATTAGGCCTGTCGTTAGACAGGCCTTTTTTGTTTTAATCCCAAACGCTCTAATGTTGTTTTAATCTTAACAATATGTTCATAGCTAAACAGGTTTTTTGTGAAAACTAAATTAATCTAAAGGTAAATGAATAAACAGGCTTTAATGTTAGCTACAGCACTATCAATTGGCATAGTGTCGTGTAAAAAGAATGCAGATGAAACAACAAGTGCAACATATCCTAATGTCGCGGAAGTTTCAGAATCGACAGTTTTATTTACAACAGCGTCGGGTGTAAAAGTTTACAATGGCGGTTTTGGTTCTGGAGTTGCAGTAGATCCAAATTCTCCCGATGTTTTTTATATGCTTACCGATAGAGGTTCGAATGTAGCTGGTCAGTTAGCAAACTCTATTATTATCGGAAAGCCAGATTTCGCCCCACAAATCGGCAAATTTAGATTAAAAGATGGTAAACTTATTTTGGAGCAAACCATTGAACTCAAAAACGTAGCAGGTGTTAAACTAAATGGTTTACCAAATCCGATTGGTATGGGCGCTTCAGGAGAGACAGCTTACGATCTAAACGGACAAGTAATTACACCAAGTGCCGATGGTATTGATTCTGAAGGGTTGGTTAGAACAGCTGATGGTTCTTTTTGGATTAGTGATGAATACGGACCACATATTGCACATTTTGACGCCACAGGAAAAACAATCGAGCGCATAAATCCTTTTGGAACGGGAACTGGCGGTAGAAAAATCCCTGCAGTTTTTGCAAACAGAAGAGCAAACCGTGGAATGGAAGGATTAGCCATAACGCCAGATGGAAAGACACTGGTGGGTATGATGCAATCTCCAATGTATAATCCATCTAAAAATGCCGTAGCAAATTCTGTAGTATTAAGAATATTAACCTTCGATATTGCAACGGGAGCAACTAAACAGTATGCTTATTTGATGGATAATACCACGCTTACTGGAGTTAGCGATATCGTAGCTGTTAATGCGACAACTTTTTTAACGCTTGAACGCGATGGCCTTTATGGCGGTGCAGCTACTAATCCTGCTGCATTTAAAAAAGTATTCAAAATCGATTTAAGCGCTGCAACCGATATTTCTGATTCAAATAACGGCGCAACAGGAAAACTTTACAATGGTAAAACCGTAGAAGAATTGAACGATCTTGCTGGTCTTACAGCAGCTGGGATTTCTCCAGTTACTAAAACACTTGTTTTAGATTTATTAAAAGATTTACCATCGGTTTATCCACACGACAAAGCAGAAGGACTTGCTTTATTACCTGGAAACATTCTTGTAATCTCGAATGATGATGATTTTGGTGTTGTAGATAATGGCGCCAGCGGATTTGCTCAAAAGATACTTCCACTTACCAATTCGGTAGATAGAAATCGTTTATACTTTGTTAAAATTAAACTTTAATATTAATAAATAAGCATTTAACCAATTCTTAATATTGGCTTAATAGCATCCAATTACCTTTGTATCATTAAATATTTGGTTAGTATTTAAAAAGTTTAGGTTAGTTGATAGAATAAGCGCGGATGGATGTTCGTGCTTATTTCATTTAAAGCAATTACCTATATCCAAGGGGAAATATCTCATTATCATTTTAATGCAATTTAGTTGCAAATAATTATCGCATCTTATAAACGCAACATAATTGCTTTTATATTTGTGTTCAATTATTGATTATGAAAACCTTTAAACTTAACCTCGATCGACTTGGGATAACGGCCTCAACGTTATGTGCTATCCATTGTGCGGCTGTTCCACTTTTGTTAACACTTTTACCTTTATGGGGATTAGGTTTTTTGGCTGATGAAAGGGTAGAAATTTGTATGATTGTGCTTTCTCTTTGCCTGGGCATATGGTCGATGAGTAGTTCTTATCGCAAATTGCATCGAAAACTTATACCATCAATTGTTTTGATAGCGGGCTTCTTTTTAATTGCTGCAGGCCATTTTTTAGGTCTAGAACAATTAGAACCAATATTAATTCCACTTGGTGGTTTTACGATAGCCGCCGCACATTTTATAAATCTAAGGCTAGTTAAAACTTGCCCATCAGCGCATAAGCATAATTAGAAAGGTTTAACGTAATGTTATTAATACAACATTGTTGCATTTATTGTTCATTTATATATTTGCTTTATGACTAAGAAAATTAGGTTATTTTTTTTATCAGCTTTATTAATGATTTGTACACTAAACCCAGCCTGCAAGCATGGAACAAATGATGGTATTGAGCTTTACAGACGGTATGCCATTAAAAATCTAATCATTAAAAAAGTGGTTCAGCGAAATTTAAACAATGATTAAAATAGAAAGAGTACAACATAATTATCCGAAAGGATTAAGCCTGAAATTTCCAGATTGGGAAATAGGAGATATGGAACAATGGCTACTTCTTGGCGCTTCTGGTAGTGGTAAAAGTACTTTGTTGAATCATATTTCTGGCTTGCTCAAACCATCGAAGGGAAAAGTATTTATTGAGGAGACTGATATTTACAACATTGGAAATAAGAAAATGGACCGATTTAGAGGGCAACATATTGGCATTGTTTTCCAGCGGCCGCATCTTATTCGTTCCTTAAGTGTAATAGAGAATTTAGAAATTGCGGCTTCTATGGCTGGAGTCGCTGTAGATAAAGAACGAAATTTAGCCTTGCTTGCAGAGCTTGGGTTAGAAACTAAAGCTAATATTTATCCCGATCAGCTTAGTCAGGGGCAACTGCAAAGGGTTTCTGTAGCTCGTGCTTTAGTAAATAAACCAGATTTGTTAATTGCCGATGAACCAACTTCGAGTCTTGATGATGATAATGCTGAACGTGTTTTAAAAATGTTGAGTTCGCAAGCCAGTAATCATGGTGCTGCGCTGATTATTGCTACGCATGATAACAGAGTTAGGTCGCACATTTCAAAAACATACACGCTGTAATGAACATACTTAAAATCAGTTATAAAAACCTTTCCCGAAACCGCCTAACATCTATACTCAATATAATTTTGGTTGCCTTCGGAATTGGAATTCTTTCTATTTTGTTTTTGGCCTCTACGCAGATCGGTAATAAGCTAGAACGTAATGCTAAAGATATCGATCTTGTGGTTGGGGCAAAAGGCAGTCCTTTGCAATTAATTTTAAGTAGCATTTACCACATCGATTTTCCGACAGGAAATATCCCCGCAAAAGATGCTTACGAACTTATGCGTAACCCGTTGGTAAAGCGGGCAGTACCTTTAGCGCTTGGTGATAATTATGATGGTTATCGCATTGTGGGTACCGATACCACTTTTTTAGGTATGTACGGCTTGCAAATTGATAAAGGTAAATTTTGGAGTAAAGATTTAGAAGCTACTATTGGTAATACGGTAGCAATAGAAGCTAAGCTTAAAGTTGGAGATCGTTTTTTCGGTGCACATGGCCTTAGTGGAAATAGCGATTTGCATAAACAACATGCCTATGTTGTTAGCGGCATATTAAAGCCACAGGGAAATGTAACTGATAATCTTATTTTAACCAATATCGGAAGTGTTTACAAAATGCATGAAGTGGAGGATGAACATAAAGATCATGGTAAAAATGATGAATCAAAGGAAATTAATGATCAAGAACTAACCTCAATACTTATTCAGTACCGCTCTCCAATGTCGGTGGTTCTTTTCCCAAGAATGGTTAATCAAAGTACAAACATGCAAGCTGCATCGCCAGCAATGGAAAGTGCAAGGCTTTTTTCACTAATTGGAGTAGGTGTAGATACCTTACAGTGGTTCGCTATTTTGATTATGGCCATTTCTGCATTAAGTGTTTTCATCAGTTTGTATAATTCTATGAAAGAGAAAAAATATGACCTGGCCATAATGCGATGCCTTGGCGCTTCAAAGTCAAAACTTTTCTTTTTAGTAATGCTCGAAGGACTTTTAATAACTGTAATCGGTACTATTTTAGGCCTTTTAGTCGGTCACTTTGCGCTTGAAGTAATTGGAAGCGGACAAGAATCATCTCAGGCACGATTAACAGGTTTGTTTTTTGTAACGGATGAACTTTATCTGGTATTTGCAGGATTATTAATTGGTGTTGTAGCGGGGTTAATTCCAGCTTTGCAAACTTATCGTGTAGATATTGCCGATACACTAACGAAAGATAGATAATTGATTACTAACTAATTTGTAATGAAAATATCAGGGATTTTATTTGTGCTTTTTATGGCTGTATCTGCAATTTGTTTGGCCCAGGTGAAGGTGCATAAGGATATGCGCAGCGCAACCTGGAACATTATCGGACTTAGGTATGATCAAGAACTTTCGCCTGGTAAGTGGGGTAGTGTTTATCCAGCGGCATTAAAATCTTTAAACAGAAAAATAATCGAATTGCCTGGTTATATCATTCCTACCAAAGTAGGAAGTAAATTTACCGAGTTTATGTTTTCTATCGTACCGATTGAATCTTGTCCGTACTGCGGTACGGCTGATATACCAGCAATGATTGAGGTTAAAATGAGCAGGGCTGTATCCATAACCACCAAAGCCATACGTTTAAAAGGCACTTTTGTTATTAATGATTCGGGAGATGACAGGAGTGAGTTTTTCTTACTTGATGCAAAAGTATTATAAAGTTATGTTAAAGCAATTATCTGTTTTTTTAATCCTGATGTGCCTTTACTTCTGTTTAAAAGCACAGGCCATTGTACATAAAGATATGCGCACTACAAACTGGAATTTAATTGGTTTACGCTATGAAGAACAATACAAGCCACTTCAATGGCGAAGTATTTTTCCGAAAGAACTAAAAGCAATTAATAATAAAGTTATCGAACTTCCAGGTTATATTATTCCAACGAAAGTTGGAAATAAATTCTCGGCATTTATGCTTTCCATTGTGCCAATAGAATCTTGTCCTTTTTGTGGGAGCGGAGATGTTCCTTCGATGGTGGAAGTGAAAATGATAAGCCCAATAACCTGGACTGATAAGGCGATTAAAATTCGTGGTAAACTTATCATCAATGATTCGGGCGATACACGCTCTGAATTTTTTTTAATCGATGCCATACAATTATGAAATATCTAATTCTGTTGTTCTTCGTTGTTCGAGGTTTTTACTGCTCAGCCCAAAATCAAAAACATAACCCAAACGATCAGCTTCGCAGTTTAAACTGGGATATTATTGGTTCGGTTCAATTTGAATTAACGGAAAAGAATCAGTTATTTCCCATTTTCTCTGAATCGATAAAGCGTTTTGAGAATAAGGAGTTTGATTTAAAAGGTTATTTAATTCCAATAAAAAGCGGGCAAAAACAACAAAAATTTTTATTGGCAACTTTGCCCATCAATCAATGTTACTTTTGTGGGCAAAATGGCGTTCCAGTAATGATTATGATTGAAATGAATAATGCAGTAAGCTTTACTGACAAGCCCATACATGTAAAAGGGATTTTAAAACTCGAACACAAAGATGCAAGTTATGCGCCGCCAATATCGATTAAAAATGCCGTAGTAGTAATTTAATTAATTATTTTTGTAGTAATGGATAATAATACAGCATATTTTGAAAAGTTGCTAGCTCAAAACGGACTTAAACGTACAGGAGCAAGACTTCAGGTTCTGGATATTCTTCGCGGGCGAGATTCGGCAACTTCTCAGCCATTTCTGGAGCATGTTGTTGGTAAGGATGTTGATCGGGTTACACTTTATCGAATATTAAGAGTATTTGAAGAAAAAGGAATAATTCATAAAGTACTGGATAGTCAGGGTACTGCAAATTATGCGATATGTTCTGGCGGATGTAGCGAGCACGCCCATCATGACGAACATGTGCATTTCAATTGTGATAATTGCCACCGTATTTTCTGCCTGGAGAAAGTACGAATTCCTGAAATTAAAATTCCTGCAGGTTTTAAGGTTGGTGCATTGAAACTAGTAGCCACTGGAATATGCGAAGATTGCAATAAAACACTCGAAACGTCCGCAAAGAGAGCTGTTAGTAACTAATAACATCTATTAAATGATTAAAAAGCTTTTTTTAATATTTTTTCTGTTTGCAGGTTTTTCTGCTTATGCCCAACATGATCCATCCGATCAAATGGATTCTCTTGAATGGGATCTTATTGGTGGAATTACAATGAAAACTGTAAAACCCACCGAAATTTACGCTGTTTTTAAACCTGATATTAAAAAATATCAAAATAAGCCATTCACCATAGAAGGCTACATCGTGCCGATAAAAGATGGCATGAAACAAACCCGCTTTATGTTTTCCCCTTTACCAATAAATCAATGTTTCTATTGCGGTCAAAAAGGTGTTCCCATTATGCTGCTTGTAGAAATGAACGAAGCGATTAAGTTTACATTTAAACCTGTTCTAATCTCTGGAACTTTAAAACTAAATGCGGGAAATACGTTGAGTAATCCACCAGTTGCAATAACAGGAAGTAAATTGATTACTGAATAGGTTTAATCGATTATTTTTAGCGAAAATCTCGCTGGGGATCTTTCTTTGGTAACAGGAGCCATGCATAAAAAGCCCAAACTAAGGCGGCTGTTGCAAAACCAAGTTCTGGGTCTGATAATCTCGAAGAAGAAAGTACTGCGCTTACGGAAACTAGACACGCAAGCAGAAATAGTAGGATATTTTTCATAATATTCTGTATTGTTAATGCTTGTATGTCAACAATATAGTGAAAAATAATCAATACTTCAAAAAATGATTAAATTTTTCCTGTTCATTTTATGAATAGAATAAAATGTGCTCGCATTTTGCAGCTTTAAAGAAATTATTTTGATTTTTTGGTTGTAATCTGTTTTAATAACGTGAGTTTCTGTCTTTTTTTAAGTCGAATATTCTTTTTGATAATTTTAATATTATACTAAGGTGTTAAACTTCGATTCGATGTGTGCTTTTGCTTTCTTTTGAAACTCTTCTGGTGTTTCTCCAGTTTGTTTTTTAAAAAATCGACTAAAATATGGTCTATCTGTGAAACCTAAGTCGTAAGCAATCTCTTTTATCGTAACATCACTATGAATAATTTTTCGCTTTGCTTCTAAAATAATTCTGTCGTGTATAATTTGAGTGCCTGTTTTATTCAATTTTTCCTTTAAAATTTGATTAAGCCGTTTAGAGCTAATTCCCAATTTACCTGCATAGAAATCGATATTCGTAACCGTTTGGAAATTACCTTCAAGTAGCATTAAAAATTCATATAATCTTTTCTGGTGAATATCATGATTGGTAAATTCATGTTCTTTTACCGTAATTAATTTTAATAAAAAAACTTTTAGCAAAGCTTTAAGCATTACAAAGCTGTTGCTTTCGCGATTATATTCTGTTTCAATAATGTGATAAATTTCGCCCAGCTCCTTTGATGATGCATCATCAAGCCTTAAACATGAAAATTCGCCTTGTACATTAAATATTCTAAAAAGATCAAGTAAAAAATCTTTATCCTCTTCCTCAAGCATCGATCTTTTAAAAGATATAAGCTCGCCGTTTTTTCCTGCTTTATTTAATTGGTGCACCCGATATGGTGGAATTAAATAAATCCAATCTCCTTTTATGCCAAGAGCAGGATCGCTTATGCCGTGAAGTGGATCTTCATTCTTTAACCAAACAACTTCAAAAAAGTCTTTTCGCCCTGGATCGTTTAAATAACTGGGTGGACAATTATTAAGATTTCTGATGTACAGCAATGATTTTTCAAGATTGGAAGTTGGGTTCTGATTCATGGAAAGCAAATATATAACCTACATAATTAGCAGATTGGATAATTGGGACATTAAGGAGGACTATTCGGAAATAGACCTTTTTTTATGATTTGATTATGACTTTTTATAGCCAAGCTGTCCAGATAATCCCACATTATAAGCCAATTGTATAACCTTTCGGCATTAAGTCCTTTCTAACTTCGCTTCATAAAATATTAGGTATGGAAACGCACAATGTAGAGAAAGATATATTGGATAATCAGCAACTGATTTGGGATTTACAACTCAATTTAGATTTGGTATTAAACGAAAACACTCAACTGGCAAAAAAAATAGATTTAGAATCGCTAATCCCATTTATAAATTTTATACAAAAATCAGAACGCATTTTTATAATAGCCACTGGCCGATCGGGATTTGCAATGCGTTGTACTGCTATGCGCTTAATGCATTTGGGGCTTGTAGTTTATTTCGTTGGCGAAACGACTACACCAGCTATTCGAAAAGGCGATCTTTTAATTTCTGCTTCAGGGTCTGGTACTACAGCCACAATTGTTAGATCTGCAGAAAAGGCAATTTTAGCTGGAGCAGAGGTTGTTGCACTCACAACAAATCTATCTTCGTCCTTAGCTAAACTGGCTAATCACGTGGTTTTAATTCCAGCAGCAGAAAAAGAAGATCATGGTGGCGCGAAATCAAAGCAATACGCAGGAAGCTTATTTGAACAATTTTTACTACTGCTGATGGACGCTGTTTTTCAGTCGCTTTGGAAATTAGATGAAACCCCAGCTGAAGAATTATGGAAACGACACGCAAATTTAGAATAACAGAATTTAACTTTTAAAATAATAAATAGATACAATCATGGCAAAATTACAAGTAGCAATAGATTTATTAACAACAGAAGAAGCATTGGCTTTAGCCGCAAAAGTTGCGCCTTATGTTGATATCATTGAGTTAGGAACTCCATTAATTAAAAATATGGGTTCATCAGTTATAACTGCAATGAAAAATGCACATCCAGATAAATTGGTATTTGCTGATTTAAAAACAGCTGATGCAGGTGAATTAGAAGCTGATATTGCTTTCAAAGCTGGTGCAGATTTAGTTACCGTAATGGGTGCTGCAGGTAATGCAACAATAATTGGTGCAGTTAAGGCAGCAAAAGCACATGGAAAAGGCGTGGTTGTAGATACAATTGGCTATCCTGATCGTGTTAAAAGGGCACAAGAAGTTATCGAGTTAGGTGTGGAATTTGTAGAATTACATGCAGGATTAGACGAGCAGTGGACTGCTGGTTATTCCATTCAGGTTTTAATTGATGAAGCTGCAAGAGCTGGTGTTCCAGTATCGATTGCTGGTGGTGTAAACATTGATAATGTTACTGCCGTAATTAAGGCAGGTGCACAAGTTGCCGTAGCTGGGGCAGCAATTTATGGGGCTGAAGATCCAGCGGCAGCTGCAAAAGCACTACGCGAAGCAATTGATGCGGCATAGATAATCATTTAAAATTGCATGGGATTTGTGTTTGATAAATTCCATGCGATTTTTTATTTCTCCTGTTTATTAAGCTTTAATTTATGCTGCAACTTCATCACCTTTTATTGCAGGAGTTCGCAAGCTATTAAAATACTGAATTTATTCAGCATTACCATACTACAATCACTATCTGCAATCAACCGTAGAGCCGAAATGTAAACCGCTATTTGGCGATAGAAAGGGAATGCCAAGTTCTGCTGATCGAAGTAAAAGTAATATCCCCATAAATAGCATAAACCAGGGAATCAGTTTTTTCGTATTAAAACGAATGTATTTCTTTAAGTAAATCCCTCCAAGCGAAATCATCATTAACAGCGGTAAAGTGCCTAGGCCAAAAAGAAACATAAACTGGAAGCCATTTATTGCCGAAGCAGAATTAACTGCCGTAGCCAATGAGAGATAAACCATCCCGCAGGGAATTATTCCATTTAGCATGCCCGCAAAAAACTCCCATAAAGGTAAGCCGAAAAGTTTCCCCATTAATTTACTTATCGGATTTATAAGCTTAAATTGAAATGTACTCAGCTTTTTACTGTAATAAGAACTGAACTGTAATAGGGTAAAAACAATTAATAAAATGCCAATAACTATGCTTAATGTTTTTTGATTGGCAATGAGGCTAAATGTACTGCCAAACCAACCTGCAATACCACCCATTAAAGTATAGCTTACAATTCTGCCAGTTTGATAAAGCAATAAACTTAAACCTGCATTCCAAATGTTTCTTTTTTCAATTGGTAACGATAGCATTAGTGGCCCGCACATTACTGCACAATGCAAACTTCCGAATAAACCCATTAAAAATGCAAGCGGTAAATAATTCATCACAAAGTGATACTTTTTTTAAACTGATAACTTTTGTTGTGGGTTTTCCATTTCAGATCCAACAACCAAATGCCTTTATCTTTTGCTTTTCGTTCCAATAAAATCAAATGGCTTAGGCCTATTGTTTTTCCGCTGAAGTGTTGATCTGCTTTTGCAGTTGATGGCCGCATTAATACCAACGAATAATTTGCACTATCTTTTAATTGAAGAATCAACTGGTTTGGATTGATGGTAATTATAGGTTCAGCGTGTTCTAAAAAAGTATTTTCCCGTGCATCATACTCTTCATCATAAATGAGCCCTTTTTCATAATAATTGCTTTCTACCAAAGTATCGTTGCCTTGTTTACTCAACATATATGCACCCAAGCCTAAAATAAAAAGCATAAATACAGCCATTGTCAATACGATTTTCTTTCCCCAGTTCATATTCATATCTTATTTTGGATTTGCAAAAAAGCTTGTGCTTGCTGTGCTGATAATTTCTCCATCAGCAATAACTTCAAATTTTACTTCGCTCTTATAACTATTAATATTATCTGATTTTCTAATCAGGAAAAATGTTAAGTGGATTGTACCTTCTTTAGGGAGTACTTTTTGGCTTTGGATAAATAAAACGCTATCTGCTTTGTTTTCAGACCTGAACTTAAAGTATATGGCTTTATTTGTTTTGTTGATTAGCTCTGCATTGTATAAATTGCTTACAGTGCCGTCTGGTCTGGTTTGAAATAGAGTTCCGCTGGCCCTTAACACAGTAGTTTCTACATTTTGTCTTTTATAAATGAGCGATGAAAACAATACGACAGCGATAAATAGAACAACAGCGTAACCATAACCTTTTAAACCCGCTTTAAAAGGTTTCCCGTCTTTTATATAATCATTATTGTAAAATCCGATAAGCCTTTTTGGTTTGCTTAACTTTAGCATAACTTCATCACAGGCATCAATACATGCTGTACAATTAACACATTCTAACTGCGTTCCTTTTCTTATATCAATTCCAGTCGGACAAACTTGTACACAAAGTCCACAATCCACACAATCGCCTTTTAAACTATCTTTAAAATCTTTTGAGATTTTACCCCGAGGTTCTCCGCGTTTTTCATCATAAGCAACAATTAAACTTTGATTATCTAGTAAAACACCTTGCAATCTGCCATAAGGACAAATAACTGTACATACTACTTCACGTACGTAAGCAAAAACGATGTAGAAAATTGCAGTAAATATGCAAATGGATATAAAGCCAGAAATGTGTTGGCCTACGGGTTCTGTAATAATTTTGTAAAGGACGTCAGAACCAATCAGGTAGGCTAAAAAAGTATTTGCAATAGCAAACGAGATTAGAATAAATAGGAAATGCTTACTCGATTTTTTAATAAATTTTTCAGCATTCCAACTTTGAGCGTCTAACTTTTTTTGTCTAACCACATTACCTTCAATCCAATATTCAATTCGGCGGAAAATCATTTCCATAAATATGGTTTGCGGGCAAGCCCAACCGCACCAAAGCCTGCCCAAAACCACAGTAAAGCAAATAACAAATAAGATGAAAATCAACATCGCAAAAGCGAAGAGATAAAAATCTTGCGGGGTAAAGATTAATCCGAAGAAAACAAATTTGCGTTCGAGGAAATTAAGCAGAACCAGTTGTTCGCCTTTATACCTTAAAAACGGAGCGCTAAATAAGCTTATTAAAAGGCCATAACTTACCCATTTTCGATAAGCATATAATTTACCAGATGGTTTCTTTGGATAAAGAAAATTATGGCCTTTACTTTTTTGCTCAGTTTTATTTTTTGGTAACATCTTCTTTTACCTCTTGATCTTTCGGGTTTGCAGGCTCGTATTTTACACCTTGTGGCGCCTTTGCACCAGCAGGTTTTGTACCCTGAAGTGAGAGAATATAGTTGGTTACATCACTTATTTGTTTAGGGCTTAAGGTTTTCTCCCAGCTAACCATTCCTTTTTCCGGAACACCATATTTTATAGTTTTAAAAACGTTGTTGATGCCACCGCCATGTAGCCAAAATTCGTCGGTTAAATTTGGCCCAATTAAACCACCACCAGTGGGGCCATGGCAAACCACACAATTTCCTGTAAAAATGCTTTTCCCCGATTCTATAGCTGGGGCAGAATTATCTAGTTTTACGTTGCTTTCATCAACAGCATTTGCCGATTTTTTTAAATAAATGGCTTTATCTTCAATTGATTTAGTTACTTCTGCCTGGTAAAGCTGGTCTTGGTTTAAGCCATAGCCACCTATGTAATAATAAAAAAGGTAGCCAATGCCAAACAGAATCGTTCCATAAAAAAGAAAGTTAAACCAACCAGGAACTGGATTGTTAAGTTCGTGAATGCCGTCATAAGCATGTTCGATAATTAAATCTTTTTCTTCCTCAATTGGTTTTAATCCCAGAAGCTTACTCCAAATTGATGGCTTGGTTTTCTTTGTTTTTAGCCAACTATCATAATCTAAAACTTCTTCCTTTTTAGGGATTATATAAGGTGTTGGATTAATTTGCTCCCTGTACATTACTTTAAAAGCATTTAATAAAGTGATGGATACGAAAAGTAACACTAATACAAATAGAAGTAATATCAGAATTAAAGTTTCTGATTGGCTTGTGCCGAGCAAACTTGGTTCTGAACTTACTATTGGTGAAGCTACTTTTTCATCCGCCGCAAATGCTGTTATCGCTAAGCAAATAAACAGGAGTGTCGTTTTTAATTTTTTCATGATGATCTCCTAGTCTTTTAATGGTAATTCACTCATCACATTTACATGATTTTTGTTGAGTTTGATTAGGTAAATACTTACGATAATGAAAAATATTAGGAACAATAGCAGCGAACTAATCAGGTAATATTCGCGGCCCGCTAAATTTTTAAGTTGTTCGAACATGGCTATTGGTTTGATGGAATTATTTCTTTGTTTGCTTTAATATCAGTCCCCAGTCGTTGTAGATAGGCAATTAGGGCTACAATTTCACGGTCGCTTTTTACGGTTATATTGTTTTGCTTTAACTCTGCGGCAATTTTATTGGCTTGCGATTTTAATTCATCATTAGCCGTTTTATCAAATCCATCTGGATAAGGAACACCTAAGGCTTGCATAGCCCTGATTTTTTTAGGTGTGGTGCTGATGTCAAGCTGCTGATCAATTAACCATGGGTATGGAGGCATAATACTTCCTGGCGACATTGATGTAGGATCTAACATGTGATTAAAGTGCCAGGCGTCAGAATATTTTCCGCCTTCTCGGTGTAAATCTGGTCCTGTACGTTTACTTCCCCATAAAAACGGATGATCGTAAACAAATTCTCCTGCTTTACTATATTCGCCATAACGTTCTGTTTCTGAGCGGAATGGCCTAACCATTTGCGAGTGGCAGTTTACGCAGCCTTCACGAATGTATAAATCACGTCCTTGCAATTCGAGGGCAGAGTATGGTTTTACACTTTTTATGGTAGGCACGTTTGATTTAATAGTAAAAGTTGGCATCATTTCTACCATTCCGCCAATTAGTATGATGATTAGCGAAAGCACCATGAATTTCATTGGCTTGCGTTCTAATACTCTGTGCCATTTTTTATCCATTGGATTGGTTTCTACAATCATCGCTGGCAATGGCATTGCTTCTGCAGCTTCGTTTGCCACTAAACTTCCTTTTATCATGGTCTTAGCCAGATTAAAGGTCATCGCAATTGCGCCTATAAGATAGAAAGCACCACCAACGGCACGGAAAACATGCATTGGAATTATTTGTAGGGTAACCGCTAAAAAGTTAGGGTATTTTAATAAGCCTTCCTCGGTAAATTCTTTCCACATTAAACCTTGGGTAAAACCAGCCCAATACATCGGAATTGCATAAAAAAGAATTCCTAAAGTGCCAATCCAAAAATGGAAACCAGCCAGCTTTTTAGAGTAAAGCTCGGTTTTATAAATTTTAGGAATGATCCAGTATAAAACGCCAAAGGTTAAAAATCCATTCCATCCTAATGCGCCAACATGTACGTGAGCCACGATCCAATCGGTAAAGTGGGCAATACCATTAATTTGTTTTATAGAAAGTAACGGACCTTCGAAAGTAGCCATGCCGTAACAGGTTAAGGCAACAACCATAAATTTTAAGGTAACATCATCGCGGACTTTATCCCATGCACCTCTTAAAGTCAACAAACCATTAATCATCCCGCCCCAACTTGGTGCAATAAGCATGATAGAAAATACAATACCTAAAGATTGTGCCCAACCTGGCAAAGAGGAGTAAAGCAGATGGTGAGGGCCAGCCCAAATGTAAATGAATATTAACGACCAAAAATGCAGAATACTTAATTTATAAGAATAAACAGGCCTGCCTGCCATTTTTGGAAGGAAATAATACATCATTCCTAAATAGGGCGTGGTTAAGAAAAAAGCTACAGCATTATGTCCATACCACCATTGTACCAAAGCATCTTGAACGCCCGCATATACATAATAGCTTTTCATAAAAGATATTGGCAATTCTACCGAATTAACAATGTGTAAAACCGCAATGGTTACAAACGTGGCAATGTAAAACCAAATGGCAACGTATAAATGGCGTTCTCTTCTTTTAAAAATGGTACCAAACATATTAATACCGAAAACTACCCAGATTAATGTTATGGCAATATCAATTGGCCATTCGAGTTCGGCATATTCGTGTGAGGTTGTAAAGCCTAACGGAAGCGTAATTACTGCCGATAAGATTATTAGCTGCCAACCCCAAAAGTGAATAGCACTTAAAACATCGCTAAACATTCGGGCTTTAAGCAAACGCTGAAGCGAATAATAAACCCCCATGAAAATGGCATTTCCAACGAAGGCAAAAATTACAGCATTGGTGTGTAAAGGACGGATACGGCCAAAAGTGGTGTATTGATTACCCATGTTCATCCCTGGTTTAATCAGCTGCATGGCTACGATGAGGCCAACCGTCATACCGATTACACCCCAAACAATGGTTGCAATACCAAAGTTTCGAACAATCTTATTGTCGTAAGTAAATTTCTCTAACTGCATAATAATTAAGAAAAGATTTGTTAGTTTTTGTAAGGCAAATGTATCTCTGGATGCCAGACGTAATTATGATTGTGGTTTGTTTGAAATGTGATTTTCATCACTTTTATTTTCTTCATCATCGAAAAGTATTCTAAATCCAGGTGTGTAAACATCGTCGTGTTGCCCTGTTTTCGAAGCCCAGAAAAATGCTGCAAGAAAAACTAAGGCCATTAATACACTGCAGCCCACTAAAAAATATAAAATGTTCATAGCTTGTTTTTTTTAGCAAAATAATGAGTAGCAATGGAGGTGAAAGAGATAATGGTTATGGTGCTAATAGGCATCAGCACAGCTGCAATTAAAGGATAAAGCGTTCCCTGGACAGCAAAATAAATTCCAACGCAATTGTAGATAATGGCTATGGCGAAACTGATTTTTACAACTTTCAAGCCATCTCGACTTAACGCTATAAAATTTGGAAGCAGATTAAGGCTGTTTCCAGTTAGAATGGCATCGCATCCTGGAGTGAAATTGTTGATGTTATCCGTTATCGCAACACCGAAGTCACTTTGTTTTAAAGCGCCTGCATCGTTTAACCCATCACCAAGCATCATCACCTTGCGGTTTTTTCTTTGCTCCTGAAGTATATAATCTAACTTTTGATGCGGGCTTTGCCTAAAGTTTATTTTGGTTTTAGTCGGAAACATATTTTTTAGTGCTGCATATTCCTGATCGGTATCGCCAGACAAAACATGAAGCTGAAATTTTTTAGCCAGTTTTTGTATGAACTGAGGCAACCCGCTTCGCCATTGCTGTACCGCCTGAAAACTTCCTTTATACTGATTATCGATAACGATATGCGTACCGTTACTTTCTTTAATCGCAGTATTTTTTGGTAGGATAGAACTGTTTCCTAAATAAATTTTTTGATGGTGAATTGTGCCTGATATCCCTTTTCCTGGGATTTCGGAATAGGTTGTAACAGTTAAAAACTCCTCGTAGTGTAAATGCTTTAATATTTGGCGACTTAGTGGATGCGATGAGTTTCTAACCAGAGATGCAACCAGTGTTTGTTCATAATGATCAAGAATGCCAGTATAAGAGAGTGTCGCATTTTCTGTGCAGGTTAGCGTTCCTGTCTTATCAAAAATAATGGTATCGCTGGCTGCCAAGGCTTCAACAGCATCTGTATTCTTTACATAAAATCCTTTTTTATCAAAAATTGATAAAATGGCAGAAAGTGTAAATGGTGTGCTTAAAGACAGAACACATGGGCAAGCTACAATAATAACCGCTGTAAATGCAGCCCAGGCTTTATGATTATCGTTTTGAAACAGCCAATAAATGGTAGCTGAAAATGCAATGATGAACACACCAAGGCTGAAATATTTTGCAATACGATCGTTGAAATTTTGCTTTTTTAAATCGGTTTGATAATTTTCGTGATTCCATAGCCCTGTAAGATAACTTTGTGATACAGGTTTAACCACTTCCAATTCTATTGCTTCGGCGGTTTGACGACCACCAGCGTAAATAATTTCACCCAGTACCTTATGTATAGGTTCTGCTTCGCCAGTTACAAAACTCATATCCATCCATGCATCGCCTTTCATTAAAATTGCGTCGGCAGGAATGATTTCGCCATTTCTAATCCAAAGCCGATCTCCAATAGTAATTTCTTCAATGGCGATTGGTTTTTCTATACCATTATTAATTGTGGTAACTGCAATTGGAAAATAGGAGCGGTAATCCCGATCGAATGAAATGTGGTGATAAGTGCGCTGCTTAACCCATTTGCCCATTAATAAAAGGAAAACAAGTCCTGTTAAGGTGTCGGCAAACCCAGGTTCATTGGTGAAAATTACATCATACGCAGTTCTCGAAAACAACATGGCAATAATTAGTGCCAAAGGTGTATCGAGGTTAATTTGCCTATGTTTTAAACTTGTCGCGGCAGAAATAAAATAATCTTTACCGCAATAAAATGCTGCTGGTATTGAAAATGCAAGATTAAGCCAGCCAAAAAGATGCTGAAATTGTTTTTCTAAACTGTTTAATCCGAAATATTCGGGAAAGCTGAATAACATTACGTTACCCATTAAAAAACCTGCAACGGCAATTTTTTGTATGAGCGATTTATTAATAGAGTGGCTATTTTCTTTAACCACATCCTGCAAGCTGATTAAAGGCTCATAGCCGATATTGCTCAGGATTTCGACTAGTTTACGTAGCGAGATTTCTTCGTGTTTAAAACTAATGGTTACCTGACGTTTAAGAAAGTCTATCCTAGAAGAAAATATGGCTTCGTTTATTTTATATAGGTGTTCTAAAAGCCATATGCAGGAGCTACAATGAATCGCAGGGACGTAAAACGTTACAATACTGGCTTTATCGTGTTTGTAATCCAGCAGCTGATTAATAATTCCAGGTTCATCTAAATATTCAAAATGATTAGCATTTTGGATTCTTTTTCCAGGTGAATCATTGTAACTGTAGTAATTGCATAGATTATTTTCAGATAGAATTTTATAAACACTTTTACAGCCAGTACAACAAAAATCGTAACCATCTAAACTAAGCTTAATATCGTCCAAAGGTTCGCCGCAATGGTAACAAAGTTCTTTTGTAGCAATTTTATTTTGATTTTGCATAGCCCGAAGGTTTTAGATAGAATAGCTGAACATTTGACTTTTTGGCTCCTTTGTCCAAAGGCGGTCATCAAGCGCCATGCAGATGTTTCTTAAAAAGGGTTTCCCTTTGGGATTTACATTCAATAAATTTTCCTTTAGAGAAATCAATCCATCTTCAATTAGAGGAATTAGCTTATGATGTGCCATTTTCGGTATTTGATCGTGAAAAAGGCTTTTACCATCGCACATAATATTTCGAATATGCTGGCGGATTTTTAAATCTTTACGAGATAAAATATGGCCTTTTTCTAAAGGAAAATTGCCTTTTTCTATATATTTTAAATAGGATTCTACAGTTTTAATATTTTGGGCGAATGCCGTATAACTATCACTTATTGAAGAAACACCAAGGCCGATAAGTAATTGCGTATGTTGATGGGTATAACCCATAAAGTTTCTGTGCAGTTCATTTTTTTGAACAGCAGTAAATAGACTATCATGTCTTCTGGCGAAATGATCCATGCCAATATCTTCGTACCCAGCTTCGATTAATGCATTTTTACCCAAGTTGCATAAATTGAATTTGGATTCACTATCGGGCAAATCCTTTTCAGTATAACGGCGTTGTCCTGGTTTTAACCAGGGCACATGTGCATAACTGTAAAATGCAATCCGATCAGGATTCATTTTAATAACTTTTTTTAAGGTTTCTGTTAAACCATCAACCGTTTGAAAAGGAAGGCCGTAAATTAGATCGAAGTTAACTGAAGTATAACCGATGTTTCTTGCTAAAGCAGTAATGTTTTCAACCTGTTGTGGTGTTTGAAAACGATTGATCATTAACTGTACTTTTGGATCAAAATCTTGTATGCCAAAGCTTAATCGGTTAAAACCTAATTGATGAAGCGTAACTAGATGCTCCTTTGTTGTATTATCTGGATGTGCTTCAAAAGAAAACTCGGCATCAGGAGCAATTTCACACTGTTCTAATATTCCATTGATTAGTTTCTGAAGATTAGCAGCGCTGAAAAATGTCGGTGTTCCACCACCAAGATGCAATTCTTTAAGTTTAGGTTTAGTACCCAAAACATTCAGATACATATCCCATTCCTTTAATAAGGCATTTATGTACGGCTGTTCTACCCCATGGTTTTTGGTGATTCGGGTATTGCAGCCACAATAAGTACAAAGATTTTCGCAAAAAGGTAGGTGAATATATAAACTGATACCCTCTGATTTATAATCTTCAAAAGTGTTTTTTACAGAAATTAACCATTGCTCTTGATTAAATTTATCTGTTTCCCAAAAAGGTACGGTAGGGTAACTGGTGTAGCGTGGTGCGGCAACATTATACTTCTTAAGCAGTGCTAAGGTATCCATTATGCTTTGTTTAATGTTTTGGTAACTGAACAGTTATTTTGACAACAGCAAGCGGTTCCAACGCATTTACCAGCTGCCCAATTATCTAAATTTTTAACTACCTGCAACATTCTGTCTAATGCACTTTGCCCATCCTTGAAGGGTACATTTGCAATTTTAAATCCTGCTGTAGCAGCCGATTTTAAATCGAGATGACTGGTTTCGAAAGAGGAGGTTGCAATATATTTTACCCCCAGTTCTTTAAGTTTATTAATGAGCTCCTGGTTTACAGAATCGTTGTTGAAAACAAGTAGAGTTTCTTTGCCTTCAGCAAAAGCAATGGTTTCAGCAGAAAGACTATTAGCAATAATTGTGATATCGTGTTTTTTGTGATTTGCCAGAACCAGGCATTCTTTTTCTTCGGGCTTAATATTGTAGGCAATTGCTTTCATAAACAAATTTTTAGTTCTCAAAACTATAATTTGTTGGTAGTCTGTGTCGTGAGGTTAATCAGTTGAAAAAGTGATTTTCGTCAGAGATCTGTTTCCCCAGCAGATAAACTTGTTTAAACGCTGAGAAAAGTTAATAATGGTTATAACTTAACATTGTTTCCATCAATTTACTGCTCCTAGAGCCTTGTACCTTTTTGAGCATTGCATTCTCTTGAAAAGGAATACTAGCGCAGCAGATTAGGGTCATCGTTTGAACATCCAGCTAGCAAACCTAAAGCGACCATGGATTGCACACGGATTTGAGTCGGACTTGATTATTATCTGGAAATTTCGGAATAGAATATTTTAGCTTAGAATTTTAAGTAATGTATTACTTTGCTTAATCAAATATTGTAATACTGGATAGATTAGCTAATGTAGAGGTGTGACTTTAATTTATTACGGTAATATTATTGGTTATCAATTTCTTAGTGATGCAGATTAAAGTATTTTTTCATGCAAAATCGACTTATTGTTTAATGTTTTTCAGTTTTGAAATTGCACAAATCTTAATTGCATTACCAGTTTTTTCGATAAGTTTTTCTTCCTTAAAATCGGCAAGCATTCTACTCACTGTTTCGCTTGCTGTACCTACCATCGCGGCAAGATCGTCTCGTGAAATTTTTATGGTTGAACTATCATTTTCAATGTTTCCGAATTTTTCTGCAACTTGAACCAAAGCATCGGCTACACGCTTTCTAACGGAGAAGTAGGCCAGTTGAAGCATTTGATTTTCCTTATCTCTTATGCTCCCAGATAATAATCTAATAAAAGCCGCTGATAGCGGTTGATGCTGGTATAGGTAATCGGTAAAATCAGCTTTTGGAATTAAAACCAATTCACAATCTGCCAGTGTTGCAGCATTATCTTCGTAATCAGATTCCGTAAAGAGACTTTCGTAACCAAAAAAATCGCCCGCATGATATAGTGCAGAGGAAAGTTCTCTACCATCTTTAAATCTTTTGTAGGTTTTTACTTGTCCTTTTTTTACATAGTATACATGTGTGGGCTCATCTTCTTCTACATAAATAATTTGCTTATTGGCTAAAACACGACTTTTTCCTTTTTTTACCAACTCTATAAATAAAGATTTTGTGTCAACTTCGTTACCGTTAAAATTACCACTGGTTTTGTTTTTTTTAAGCCTGCCTTCAATAGCGTTAAGTAGTTCTATATCATCAAAAGGTTTAGTTAAATAATCATCAGCACCCATTTCCATTCCCTTACGCATGTCTGCTCTTTCGCTTTTTGCAGTAATGAAAATAAAAGGAATAGTTGCCGTTTGTGGATTTTTATGTAATAAGTAAAGCACTCCATAACCATCAAGTTCTGGCATCATAATATCGCAAAGAATCAAATCAGGATGATGTTTTGTAGCCTGTTCGACTCCAATTTTTCCATTATCGGCTGTAAATGTTTCGTAACCTGCAAGCTCTAAAATTTCGGCAGTGCTTTCTCTAATGTCATCGTTGTCTTCTATAATTAAGATCTTCTTGCTCATGCGAGGTAAGGGGATTAGTTATTGGTAAATGGGAATTTTAAAGTTATGGTTGTACCTATATTTTGTGCACTCTCGCAGGCAACATTTCCGTTCATTAATCTTACGTAACGTTTCACAATATTTAAACCTAATCCTGTTCCAGGAATGCTTCCTGTATTATGTGCTCTGAAAAAGGGCTCAAAAAGATTATGGAGATCGGTTTCTGGTATTCCAATGCCATTATCTTTTATTTCGATTAAAAGTTCATCATCTTTCAAAATGCTGTTAAACTGAATCATTGTGTTTTCGCCAGAGTATTTTATAGCATTAGAAATTAAATTGATTACGCTGTTTTTTAATAAATTAATATCAAGGAAGACTTGTGCAGAAATACCTTTATGTTCGTATATAATATGCTGATCTTGTTTGCTTATAAGCTGCATTTCCTCAACAATTTCTTCAGCAAAATTAATAATGCTAAACCATGTCGGATGAACTTCAACCTTTCCTGCTTCCAGTTTTTCGAGAGAAAGAAAATCGTTTAGTATTGTGGTTAAATTACCAACTGCGTTTTTAATTTTACCAGTATGTTTTTCGATGTTTTCGATATCTTGTTTTGGCGTGTACTTATCGATTAAAGTAGCCGATAGTTGTATCGAACTTAATGGTGTTCTAAATTCGTGTGATGCCATTGAAACAAATCTTGTTTTAAGTTGATTTAGTTCTTTTTCTTTTATGAAAAGTGCATTTACGTGTTCTTTCGCCGATTCTAATTCTGCTACAAGTTTTACCAAATCTCTTGTTCGATCTCTAATTTTATCTTCAAGTTCTTCAGTATAACTTTTAATTCTGGCTTCATCTTCCTTATGTTTACTCAAATCGTGTATAAAACCAGTATAGATCTTTCTATCGCTAAATTTTACTTCACTTACACCAAGTCTGAAAGGGAAGGTTGATCCATCTTTTCTTTGTCCAATAACCTCTCGACCAATTCCTATAATTCTTTTTTGCCCTGTATTATCGTAATTTTTAATGTAGCCATCATGTCGTTCCTTATCTGGCTGCGGCATTAATGCCGAAACATTTTTACCAACAAGTTCTTTAATTTCGAAGCCAAAAAGTTTTAGCGCTGCGGGATTTACATGCTCAATGATGCCTTTATCATCAATAGTGATGATGCCATCTATAGCATTTTCGATAATAGCACTAAGTAATTTTGCTCTTTCCATAACCAGTTACGTAATATTGATCAAATTGAGTAGGGTATTCAACTAATTTTATTTCAATTGGCTCAAATTTAATAATTGTGGGTTTATACCTTTAATATTTAGCACTGCTTTTTCAAAAAGTATGATTTGTTCATCACTCCAGATTTTTAAATTAACATCAACTCCTTTAATATTTGTAAGATAATAATCTATTCCAGTCATCAGCTGATTATAAAATTTATTCAGATAATTCTGTTTCTTCTGATTCAGGTTCTCCACATTTATTTTTAATTCATCGCTGAAATTCTGCAATTCCTTTTTTAGGTAATCAATATAAAGACCAAGTTCTTTTACAAATAAATTAGGACGATTAACACCTTCAAGCAAATTTGTTTTTCCATAAATATGGTCTACCATTTCTTTTAAACTGTACTTTTTTGAAAAATAAGCGAGGTTTGGGCCAGGACAAATGCTAACCGCCATACTTTCTTCAGGTTTTAAAATTTTATCTTTAATATATATTGAGGCACATAAGCCTTCGCAAAGACAAACTTTCTCGGTAACCAAATCAATTTGTTTATTCAGTTCTCCATCAGTTAGTGATAAGGCTTTTAGCGCTTTAATTTTAAGATTTTGATATTGCCTTGAAGCAGTACAAATTGGTTGTTTGGTAAATTCGGTATTGGTGCAAAGGTATTTCTTTGTACAAGGACTTCCAGGTCGGTTTTTCGAAATTCGGTAAAGTCTTTCTTTTTCGGCGGTACTCTTTTTAAAGTTGTTAAAAGGTACACCAAGCGGCGAAGAGTTACTTAGATAAAAGTCAATTTCGGTGGCTTCTGCTAAATTATTTTGTGTCTCTTCGTCAACATTTGTAGCTTCTTCCACCAATAAAAACGGACTTCCCCAGCCAGTTGCATCAAGTCCGTAGGCCTGCATTAGATAATCATGCTCATCAGATGTTCCAATTCCACCTTGTGCTGTTATTTTCTGTTTTGGTTTTGCGTTGATGTTGATGTTTTTTTGTTGCAGGGCTGAAGCATAAATCGACCATAATTCTTCAATTAATAAGCTGCGATTTTCTTTGAATTCCTGCAAAATCGGTCCCAATAAAAAGCCTTCGGTCGCAAAGGCATGGCCGCCACAATTTAAGCCCGATTCGATTCTAAATTCTGAAACCCATAATCCTTTTTTTGCAAGCATTTTTGCCTGTATCAATGCAGAACGGTATTCGCTAACTTTTAAAATTATTTTTTTTGAGAAATTGGAATCTGCATTTGGATAGAAATCTGTAAAATCTTCTATGTAGCTATAAAGCCGTGGATTTAGTCCAGCAGAAATAACTACCGCGGATTGAAGTTCGCTATTTGCAAAACCTCTTAAAGCGGCAAGTGCATCTGTGTTTTCGTTTCCTAAATTGATGTGGTTAGCAAAATTTACTTTATCTACTTTTGCCATAATATTTACATCAATACTTCCAGCTTTTACCTCGTTTCTTAACTGGTTTTCTAAATTTTCTCGCTTTTTGCCGATCGGCAATTTGAGCATATTGTTATAGAATTTTTTTTGAATGGTGTTTTCGTCAAGTAACTCAAAATATTTGGTTAATTCTGTTCCGGCTTCAAAGCTTTGCTTTTTAATAAATTCAATTTGATTATCGATTAGTTTTTTTAAGAGGTTAAGGTAGGCGGTAATTCTTCTTGCTCGGCTATTGGTTTCAGATTTGTGAATGTTAACATAAGGCTCGTTATTTAAGTCTGAATGATATTTTCGCATTCGTTCGCAAAGTTCATCATCAACGATTGATACAACTGATGAAATTCCAAATCTGGCAACTTTTAAAGGTGTATCTATGGAGTAGGCGAGACCCAGAACTGGTATATGGAAAGTATGTGGCATGATATTTTTAGAAACAAAATAACATATAGTCTAAGTTTTAAGATGTGACATCGGTCACTTTTTAGGTTGACAAAAATTACTTTTTCCAGCTTTTTCCTTTATCCTGTTTTTGTTACTTTTCGTTTCTTTTTGATTATCAGGTTTATATAAATTTATTTAGAATTCTTTATTTCATCGTGCAACTAATTCTATAGTTTTTCGTCTTATAGAAAATGAGTGCTACTTATATCTCAATGAAAAACAAAAAATAAATTATTAGCTAATCCTATCTTTTATGAGAAAAACCATCTACTACACGTTCTCAACGCTGTTATTTTTAAGTATTCTTCCATTTATTTCGCTAGCCCAGGTGCCATCAGGCATAATTAAGGGAAGCGTAATTGATTCAGCCTCTAAAAAACCCATCGAATTTATTACTGTTGCGGTGAAAAAGGATGGTGTGGTATTTAAAACCACGATTACACCCGAAAACGGACAATTTACTTTCGAAAAAATTCCTTTTGGTAAGTATACTTTAACAGCAATCGCAGTTGGTTATACCTCGAAAACAATTGCTGCCGAACTTAAGGAGGGGAATGTTGCTGTTAATGTTGGCCAAATTGCACTTGCTTCTCAAACCAATAACTTGGCAGATGTTTCTGTTTCAGCTTTACGACCGATTATAAAGCAAGAAGTTGATCGGATTAGTTATGATATTCAGGCAGATCCTGAAAGCAAAGTTTTAACGGCATTAGATATGATGCGTAAGGTTCCTTTGCTTTCTCTTGATGCTGACGATAATATTAAGCTAAAAGGAAGTGGTAATTACAAAATCTTAATCAATGGAAAACCATCCAGCATGGTTGCCAGAAGTCCAAAAGATGTACTTCGCAGTATGCCTGCTTCATCTATTCAAAAAATTGAAGTAATTACAACGCCACCAGCTAAGTATGATAGCGAAGGACTTGCTGGTATTATCAATATTATTACCAATAAAAAGATTGATAATGGCTATAATGGAAGCTTAAATCTTCGTCATCAATTTCCTATAGGCGGACCAGGTATTGGTGGTTTTGTAACTGTAAAACAGGGTAAATTTGGTGTTACAGCTTACGGAGGGACAGGGTTTTACAGTTCGCCTGAAACTGAAAATATAAACTCCAGATTAACGACTGGTGCAAATCCATCAGAATTATTAAATATAGGCCGCCGAAAATTCGATAATAATTATCGTTATGGTGGTGCTGAATTGAGTTTCGAAATTGATACTTTAAATTTAATTACTGCCGAAATTAACCCTTACAGTGGCTATAATAAATCGACCAATACTCAAATATTTAGGTTGGCAAGTCCTGCTTCAGTTACTGCTTACGATTTACTAAGCCAAAACCGATTTGATTGGAGTGGTTTAGATATGACGCTGAATTACCAGTTGGGCTTTAAAAGTAATAAAGAAAGGTTATTAACTTTCTCTTACAAATATAGTAACGGCAATAATCCTCAAAAAAACGATTTGAGTTTTAGTAATCGCCAAAATTATAACGATCCAAATTACATTCAGCAAAATGATAGCCGATCGAGAGAACAAACCATTCAATTAGATTATGTTCATCCAGTTAAAAAATTAAATATAGAAGGTGGTGTTAAGGGGATTTTAAGAGATAACAATAGTAATTTTGAATATCGTAGGTTCAATAATATTGCTGGGAATTATGAAATAGATCCGACTAGAACAAATATTTTTAACAACAATCAAGATGTGATTAGTGCTTACAATTCATATTCTTACAACTTAACCAATTGGGGATTTAAGGCTGGCGTTAGAATCGAAGAAACTTTTGTAAAAGCCGACTTTATCAGTAACTCGTCAAATGTAAACAACGATTATTTTAATATTATCCCATCATTTTCTGTAAATCGTAAATTTAAAGATCAGAGTAATTTAAACTTTGGTTATACACAACGCATCGAAAGGCCAGGAATTGATAATTTGAACCCTTTTGTAGATCGATCTACTCCAAATTACGAATCAACAGGAAATCCTGACCTGGAAGCTGTTTTAAGCAATAACTTTGAACTTACTTACAGCAAGTTTAAAAAAGGTTCGATTAACGTAGGCGTAAGTTATAATTTTGCGAATAACACGATTCAAAATATTGCAGTTTACAACGATGTAGATAAAATAACCCGAAGCACTTTTGCAAACATTGGTAAAGACAAAACCTTAATAGCCAATTTAAATATTAATTATCCGCTAACGCCAAAATGGAATTTAAGCTTAAGTGGCAATATAGGTTACAAATGGTTGGAAGGAGCAATTAATGGCGCTTTAACCAAAAACGAGGGTGTAACTGGTTACTTTTATGTAAACACAGGCTACAAATTCGAGCACCAGTGGAGGGTAAACGCAAGTTTTAATTATAGTGCTCCAGATGTATTGTTGCAAGGAAAATCGGGCGAGTATTATTTTATGTCGTTTAGCGGAAGTAAAGAAATTATTAAGGATAAGCTGACTTTATCAGCAGGCGTAAATAACCCATTTGCTAAATACAGATATTATGAAACCTTTTTAGAAGGCCCAAATTTTACTCAAACTTACCGAGGACAGAATTATAATCGTTCGATTAATGTGAGCTTAAACTGGAAGTTTGGAAAACTGAAAGATTCCATTAAAAAGAGTCAGAGAAGCATCAGTAACGATGATGTGAAAAGTAGCGGAAGTAAATCGGGAGGATAAAATTAAGGCTTAGTTTTTTAAAAAACTAAGCCTTAATTTTTAAAGGCATGAAAAATTGTAGCAATGATTAATACGCAAACAATTGCCTGAAGTACAAATATGGTTTTCTTTTTCATATTCAGTTTTTTATATAAAACGATACGTAAAGAAATAATGCTACAGCATTAATTGTGTTTTTCTGAAAAATATAACTGGCAATTTCTTTGCATTCTGTTTCGATTTCTTTATCATTATAAGTATTGAATTTTAAAGCTTATTCTAATGAAAATTGCAACTTATAATGTTAATGGAATTAATGGTCGCCTTCCAGTATTACTTCGTTGGTTGGCCGAAACCCAACCCGATGTTGCCTGTTTACAGGAACTTAAAGCGCCAGATGAAAAATTTCCAATAGAAGCAATAAATGCTGCAGGGTATAATGCCATTTGGCATGGGCAGAAAAGCTGGAACGGGGTTGCTATTTTAGCGAAGAACAAAGAAATTAAAGAATTGAAGCGAGGACTTTCTGGCGATGATGAGGATTTACAAAGCAGATATATAGAAGCTATGATTGATGACGTTGTCGTTGCTTGCCTGTATCTGCCGAACGGTAATCCTGCGCCAGGGCCAAAGTTAGAATATAAACTTGCATGGTTTGAGCGTTTAACCGCACACGCCGCCAAACTTTTAACATATAACTTGCCAGTTGTTATTTGTGGCGATTACAATGTAATTCCAACAGAATTGGATGCTTACAAGCCCGAGCGTTGGGTTGATGATGCGCTTTTTCGCCCAGAAGTTAGGGCTGCTTTTAATAGTTTGATTGCTCAAGGTTGGACGGATGCCATTCGAAAAATTTATCCGACAGAAACAATTTACACTTTTTGGGATTACTTCCGCAATGCGTATGGAAGAGATTCTGGTTTACGTATTGATCATTTCTTGTTGAGTCCTTTACTAAAAGATAGATTAGTCTCTGCTGGTGTAGATAAAAACGTTCGTGGTTGGGAGAAAAGCAGCGATCATGGCCCAGTTTGGATAGAAATTAAGTAAATAAGCCATCTGTAAACTTTTTGTATTCTATCTGTTACAGGTTACGCAAGCGCAAAATATTTTGCTAATTTAAAGCGTTAAAAATAACCTAAAGCTTATGGAAAACTTGAAAGACGAAAAGAAAATTACGGCCTTCTTGAATAAAATTAAATCTGAATGGCCAGGGAAAATCGAAAGATTTGAATTTAAAACAGCAACTGTTATTTACATACATCTTAAAGAAGGTATTTCGAGCATCGATTTTTTAGGCAGTTTGTCTAAAAAGGTAGAAAAACTTGTTGATTTTACGATTCCAATTATTCTTTATCATATTGAAAGTGATGGAATGAATTTACGCTCCCATCCAATAAACTGGTACTCTTCTCTAAGCAAATAATAGCAAAATGATATCTGCAGGAAGTATAAAGCTTCCTGTATCTTACGTGCTTATCCTTCGATATAAATTACCTTAAATGTTTTCTTCAAAACATTTTTTTTAATCCCTTACCAAATAATTTTAATGTTTAAAGATCTGAATGATGAATGCCTTTGTCAAGTTTTTTTTTCAATCTAACGTAAACAGTATCCGTTAATATAGCCATATTAGATTGCGGTATTTGCAAAAAAAAATCTGCAGAAACTAATTCATTCTATTTTCTCTAAGTGGAAATTAAGAATACTACTGATAAGGCATAAACAACAAATGCAGGATAAATTAATATCCTGCATTTAACAAACAATTAATCAGAGTCTCTCAACAATAATTAATGAATTGTAAGTTTAGGTATTTATTTACTTACGTCAAAAGTATTTTTAATTTTATTTAAGAGTAGGTAAAAAAAAATCCAGAACAAGTTTTATTCTGAATTTTTATGTTTTATAACTAAATAATTAGATTACAGATGGTTATTGTGTATTTTATATTGTAGCAGATGTAAAATTACTTAGATGTTCTCTTTGTAGCAAATTTTTGGAAGCCAGGTTTTTTGGGAGGTTCTTCTTCCGAAATTTTAATATTTAAAACATTTCCTTTAAATGTTTCGCCATTAAGATTCGAAATAACCTTTTGTGCGTCTTCAACTTTCAGCATTTCTACAAAAGCATATCCTTTACATTTGTGAGTAGCCCGATCACGAACAACTTTTATCGTTTCAATAGTGCAATACAAGCCAATAAGCATTGCCAAGTCCATTTCACTTACATCAGGCCTAAGCCCGCCGACAAAGAGTTTCGTCATTAGAGGTAAATTTGTTTTAGGTTGTAAAATTCTGCAAGTTAATTTTTTTAAGGAGATAAATCAAGCCTATAAATAACTTAATTGTTTTGTAGTTAAGCGTGTTAAGTTTTCAGGCATCATATTAACTTTCTAAATTAGAACCTTTCATAACAATTAACTTTTTTTAACTAATGGATTGATTTAAAGTTAATAATGCTTAATTTTTTAATCAAAACTTTAAAAGGGACCGATTGTTGTAATTGATTATATAAAAATTTATAATCTTAAAATAAATAAGAAGTTATGAAACTTTACAAATCAATCCCATTAATGTTTCTCTCGATACTTTTGATTTCAAGTTGTGTAAGTAATAAAAAATACACAGAACTGCAATCAACATTTGATAAGCAGCGTGAGCGCAATCAGGAACTTAGTAATAAATATCAGGATAGTCAAAGAGAGCTTTCTGGAGCAAACAGCCGTTCTAAAAGTTTAGAAGAGCAAATAGCTTCTGAAAAGGCAAACAGAGTTGCCCTGCAAGAGGCATTAAACAAATGTTTAAGTTCTAGTAATCAAGGAAATGTTAATATATCTAAGTTAGTTGATGAAATTAATAGTTCTAACCAGTACATCAAACAATTAATAAATACCAAAAGCAAAAGCGATTCGCTTAATATGGTGTTAACAAATAATTTAACACGTTCTTTAAGTAGAGAAGAGCTGGGCGATGTTGATGTTCAGGTGCTTAAGGGAGTTGTTTATATTTCATTAGCCGATAATATGCTTTATAAATCAGGTAGTTACGAAGTTTCTGATAAAGCAAATGAAACACTTAACAAAATTGCCAAAATCATTAAAGATTACGATACTTATGATGTATTAATTGAAGGTAATACAGATAATGTTCCAATTACCCAGGTTAATATTAGAAACAACTGGGATTTAAGTGCTTTAAGAGCGTCATCTGTCGTTCAGGCACTGCAATCAAAGTATGGTGTCGATCCGAAAAGATTGACAGCAGGAGGAAGAGGAGAGTTTAATCCAATCGCAGACAATAGTACGCCTGCAGGCAAAACGAAAAACAGAAGAACTCAGATTATCATCACTCCGAAATTAGATCAATTTATGGAATTAATCGGTAAAGCACCTAAAACTACGGATGCTCCGAAACAATAGTTATTATTAATCAAAAAAAAGCCTCGATTTAAATCGAGGCTTTTTTTTGACATTTTTAAAATTATTGGTACAAGATGTCAATTGTAATGATTTTGAAATATATTTTTTGACACAATAAGTATCCAATTTTGTAAATGAGTTTGAATATTTTAATATCCCTTAAAATGAGCGAATTGAGTTAAGTTTGGCTGTAATTTTTCTTATGACGAACGATAGCAAATACAGATTTAAAACATTTAAATATTCTATGCAGTAAATTTGGACTAAAATTTATCAGGATATTATCTTACATGTTTAGCAATTGGCCACCCTTGGCTTTATAATGAGTATGTTAATGGAAGATTACCGACGGAATACGAAAATGATAAGGTGATGAATGATCTGATCGAGTAGTTAATTAGTCAAATCTACAAGAAATAGTTAATTCTAATTTAGTCAGAAAAGCTACTAAAAACCCTCAGTTTTACTTTCAAAGCCCTCAAAAATTAAGTTTATAGATTTCAATATTGATATGATTTTACTTTTAAAGTATATCTACGCAGACTTTTACAAGTGTTTTTAATTACATATACTATACGCTTAGTGTAATTTTAGCTGTTTTACCGCTTAACTATTGTTTGTCTTGGTGTTTTTATAATGCTCATATACAGTGTGTTATAATGTTATTTTGACATTCAATGTGTCTTTTACTCAATTTAACACTTAACAATTATCTTTTTTTAAAAAAATATATATATTTGTTCTTACCCTTTCGAGGGTATGTTTTTCATAGGTAGATGTAGGGTCAGAACTTTGTTCTGGCCCTTTTTTGTTTTGTCTGGTCAATTAATCTTATTTTTGCTTGTTATGATTAAGAAAAAAATAATTGTTGCTATTACAGGTGCCAGCGGCTCGGTTTATGCAAAGGTTTTGTTTGATGAGCTGGTTAAACTTTCTGATCAAATAGAAGCCGTTGGAGTTGTAATGAGCGATAATGCCAAGGAAGTTTGGCAGTTCGAATTGGGTAACCAAAACTATCTCGATTATAATGCCTTTACATTTTACAATAAAAACGATTTTAATGCGCCATTTGCTTCTGGTTCTGCAAAATATGATACTATGATTATTGTGCCTTGTTCTATGGGTACTTTAGGTAGAATTGCCCATGGAATTTCTAACGATTTAATTTCGAGAGCTGCAGATGTTGTTTTGAAAGAACGCAGGAAGTTAATTGCCGTAGTTCGTGATACACCTTTTAGTTTAATTCATATTAATAATATGAAAACGGTAACGGAAGCTGGCGGAATTATTTGTCCTGCTAATCCATCATTTTATAGTTTACCAAAATCGATAGAAGAAGTAGCCAAAACTGTTGTTAGCAGAGTTTTAGATTTAGCAGGTTTTGAACAGGATAGCTATCGCTGGAATGAAAATTAGCGTTTTCGAAAGCGCAATTGTTATCTTACTGTAAGTATATTTTAATCTAAAATCGTAAATCAACAATCTAAAGTGAAAATTGTATCTTTGCAGGCTAATGAAAAAGGTCGCATTTTATACACTTGGTTGTAAATTAAATTTCTCTGAAACATCTACCATTGGTCGTTTATTCACCGATGCAGGTTATGCCGTTGTCGAATTTCAGGATGCTGCAGATGTATATGTTATTAATACATGTTCTGTAACCGACCATGCCGATAAAAAGTGCCGTAAAGTTGTTAAAGAAGCTTTAAAGCATTCTCCAAATGCTTACGTAACCATTGTAGGTTGTTATGCACAATTAAAACCACAAGAAATTGCCGAGATAGAAGGCGTTGATATGGTTTTGGGAGCCGCAGAAAAATTCAGAATTGTTGAGTATATTTCTGATTTAACTAAAAACCCTAAAGCTATTGTTCATCAGCAAAATATAGAAAAGGTTAACCATAATTTTATTGCTTCTTACTCAATTGGAGATAGAACCCGGACTTTCTTAAAAGTTCAAGATGGTTGCGATTATCCGTGTACTTATTGTACCATTCCTTTAGCTCGCGGGGCAAGCCGTAGCGATACAATTGAAAATGTTGTTAATCGGGCTAAAATGATAGCCGAAGGCGGGGTTAAAGAAATTGTGCTAACAGGTGTTAATCTTGGCGATTTCGGTATAAGAAACGGTCAGCGTGAAGATAAATTTTTCGATTTAGTTAAAGCGCTTGATGAGGTGGAAGGTATTGAAAGAATCCGTATTTCATCAATAGAGCCAAATCTTCTAAGTAACGAAATCATTGAATTTATCTCAACTTCAAAAAGATTTGTACCACATTTTCATATTCCTTTACAATCTGGTTCTGATAAAATTCTAGGTTTAATGCGTCGTCGTTACCGCAGAGATTTATATGTAGAGCGTGTTGCCAAAATTAAAGAAGTAATGCCAAATTGCTGCATTGGTGTAGATGTTATTGTGGGTTTCCCTGGCGAAACGAAAGAAGATTTCTTAGATACTTATCAATTCCTAAATCAACTTGATATTTCCTATTTACATGTATTTACTTACTCTGAACGCGAATTAACAGCAGCTGCAGAAATGAAAGGCGTTGTTGCAGGTAGCGAACGCAACGAGCGAAGTAAAATGCTTCATATTTTATCTGATAAAAAACGAAGAGCTTTTTATCAATCACAAATTGGTAGCGAAGCTGAAGTACTTTTCGAAGCTGATCAAAAAATGGGTTATATGCACGGTTTTACTAAAAATTATGTAAAAGTTCGTGCAAAATACGACCCAATTATGGTAAACGAACTTAAAGCAGTTAAGCTTTTAGAGATGACTGCCGATGGAGAGGTTGAGGTAGCTGAATTAGAAACAACTTATGCTCATCATTAATATTTATTATTATTGAGTAATAAGGCGGATTATAAATAAAATTCAAAAGAATTCATTTTGAAATAAAAGAGATTCTGGTTAATCCAATTTACCTAGGGCCTTTTATCTTTAGTCTTCCAGCTTTCACCAAAATGCTTTCTGCTTTACGCTTTCTTTACTATCTTCGCTTCAAATTATTTGTATGTTTCCTACCGTTTCGCACTTTTTAGAATATCTTTTTGGTATTAATTTGCCACTTCCTTTTAATACTTTCGGTGTTTTTGTAGCGCTTGCATTTGTTGCAGGTTACTGGGCATTTACTCAAGAATTAAAACGAAAAGAAGCTTTAGGCATTCTTCATCCTTTTAAGAAAAAAATTATAATTGGGAAGCAAGCAACTACGTCCGAAATGCTGTTAAACGGACTATTTGGTTTTATAATTGGCTACAAATTAATTTATGCGCTTTTAAACTATAAACTTTTTGTAAATGATGCGCAATCCGTTCTAATGTCTGCAAAAGGAAATGTTATTGGCGGTATTTTACTGGGTTGTTTATTTGCTTACTGGGATTACAAAGAAAAGGATAAGCATAAATTAGCATCCCCAAAAGAAACTCTGGTAACTGTTCATCCATATCAATTAATGAGTAACTTAATTGTTTGGGCTGCTGTTTGGGGCTTTTTAGGCGCTAAGTTTTTCGATAATTTAGAATACTGGGATGATTTTGTTCAACATCCAATAGAAAGGCTTTTATCTTTCAGCGGTTTAACCTTTTACGGCGGATTAATTTGTGGAGGCGCGGCAGTATTAATCATTGCTAAACGAAACGGAATTAAGCCATTGCATATGTTAGATGTTGGTGGTCCAGGAATGATGTTAGCGTACGCTGTTGGTCGCATTGGTTGTCATTTATCAGGTGATGGCGATTGGGGAATTGTAAATTCTAATCCGAAACCGTTTTCATGGTTGCCAGATTGGCTTTGGTCTTATAAATATCCTAATAATGTAGTGGGTGAGGGAATTCCTATTCCAGGATGTGGTGCTGGAAAATTTTGTAATGAACTTGCTCAAGGTGTTTATCCAACTCCAATTTATGAAGTTATTGTTTGCTTAATTTTATTCGCTTTCCTTTGGAAGATAAGAGATAGAATTAAAGCGCCAGGATTAATGTTTGGTATTTATATGATCTTAAATGGTGTAGAACGTTTCTGTATCGAATTAATTCGTGTAAACTCTAAATATCACGTTCTTGGCTTACCGCCATTCACACAGGCAGAAATGATTTCTACTTTCCTTGTAGTTGGCGGCATTGCATTGAGTATTTATGCTTTGAGGAATAAAAATAAGTTAGCCTAATTTTTTTAATAAATTCATTTTAAAATGTCAGCAAAAATATATTTTGTTGTTAAATAACCATGAATTACGAATTACTATGCAATAAAGTGATATCAATAGTTAGGCTTACAGGAAATTTTATCCGTAAGGAAGCCATGCAATTTGATGCTAATAAAATCGAGTACAAAGGTTTAAATGATATGGTTTCGTATGTAGATAAAACTGCAGAACTGAAACTTGTTCAAAACCTGGAAAAACTTATCCCTGATGCGGGGTTTTTAACTGAAGAAAAAACGATTAATCGAGAAGGTAAAACCTACAAGTGGATAATTGATCCTTTAGACGGCACAACTAATTTTATTCATGGTTTGCCTACTTATGCAATTAGTGTTGCCTTATACGAGGATGATAAGGCTGTGTTGGGCGTTGTTTATGAGTTAAATCGGGGTGAGATGTTTTATTCTTATAAAGGTGGCCCTGCTTTTATGAATAAGAAAGAGATCCAGGTTTCTGTTAATCCTGATTTGAAATCGAGCTTATTGGCAACTGGTTTTCCTTATTATCAATTTGATAAACAGGATCAATACTTACAATTATTGTCAGAAATGATGCAAAAAACCCATGGTTTACGTAGAATGGGTTCGGCAGCGACCGATTTAGTTTACGTAGCATGCGGGCGCTTTGATGCTTTTTTTGAATATAATTTGCAACCTTGGGATTTTGCAGGAGGTTGTTTTATTGTTCAGCAAGCTGGGGGAGAGGTTTATAACTTCTCTGGTGGTGACGATTTTTTTAATACACGAGAAATTGTTGCAACCAACGGAAAACTTAGTGCCGAATTACTAGAAGCTATTAAAAGGCATTTTGCTTAAATCTCTACCGCATTACATTATCGAATGCAGAAAAACTGACGGCTATTCATTAGCGATGCGGATATAATTTCAGCATAATTATCACCGTTGAGCATGATTATATCTGCGATAATCTCCGTAATTAGCAGGGAGAATTAAATAGCACAAATATCGTAAACGAAAAATGGCCAACCAAATCGGTCAGCCATTTTATATTTAAATTGAAAAATGCGCAATTATAATGCTTCCGAAACTACATCTGTAACTTCAGGAACCATTCTTTGTAATAAATTCTGAATGCCTGATTTTAATGTAATTGTAGAAGAAGGACAACCACTGCAAGAGCCACGAAGCTCAACGGTTACAACGCCTTCATCAAAAGATTTGTAGGTAATCGCACCGCCATCTTGCTCAACTGCAGGACGAACATAGTCGTGAAGTATTTGTTGAATCTTTATTTCAGTCTCAGAACCTTCAAAGTTAGGCGCTTCTTCCGAAGTATCTTCTTTAATTTTTAATTCTGATTCAACAGCACCTTTTACAAATTCCTTCAAAATGGCTTCAATATCTGCCCATTCTGCATCGTCTGTTTTAGTTACTGTAACAAAGTTACTGGCGAAAAATACACCAGAAACAAAATTGAATTTGAATAACTCTTTTGCAAAAGGTGAATGATCTGCACTTTCTTTGGTTGCAAAATCTTCACTTCCATTAATTAACAGCTTGTTAACCATAAATTTCATGGTAGCTGGATTAGGAGTTTGTTCTGTATATACGTTAATGGTCATGTCTTAATCTTTTTGAATAAACAAAATTAACAAATACTGATTAATAAAGCTTTTCTATGCTGTCTGTTTATCGTCAATTTAATTTGATTAAAAAACACCAGTGTAATTAAATGGTGTAATTGTTCTTAATTGAACTTTAACATTTTCTGCAACAGCTAAACCTTCTATAAAATCAGCGATACTAGTTGCATTAATTTTAGTATTTGTTCTGGTTAACTCTTTCAAAGCTTCGTAAGGATTTGGAAAATTTTCTCTACGTAAAACGGTCTGAATTGCTTCTGCAACCACTGCCCAGTTATCATCTAAATCTGCGTGCAAAGCTGCTTCATTTAATAAAATCTTATTCAAGCCACGTAAAGTAGCGTTAATAGCAATTAAAGTATGACCAAACGGAACTCCAACATTTCTTAATACAGTTGAGTCTGTTAAATCTCGCTGTAATCGAGAAATTGGTAATTTAGCTGCAAAAAATTCAAACAAAGCATTTGCAATTCCTGCGTTTCCTTCTGCATTTTCAAAATCGATCGGATTAACTTTATGAGGCATAGCAGAAGAGCCTATTTCACCTGCTTTTATTTTTTGTTTGAAATAATTTTTAGAAATATAGGTCCAGATATCTCTATCTAAATCAATAATAATGTTGTTAATACGTTTTAAAGCATCACATTGAGCCGCAAATTGATCGTAATGTTCAATTTGTGTGGTATGTTGTGCACGTGTTAAGCCTAAGGTTTTATTCACAAATTCGTTAGAGAAATTAATCCAATTAACCTGCGGATAAGCAATATGATGTGCGTTGAAATTTCCAGTTGCACCACCAAATTTAGCACTATTCGGTACAGCTTTTAGTGCTTCAAGCTGGATGCTTAATCGTTCTGCAAATACCAAAAATTCTTTACCCAATTTAGTAGGAGAGGCGGGTTGCCCATGAGTATGCGCTAACATTGGAATATCTTTCCATTCTGTAGCTAAAGCGTTAATTTTTTCGATTAATGATTCAATTGCTGGATAATAGCTCCTGTTGAGCGCCAGTTTGATAGAATAAGGAATTGCGGTATTGTTAATATCCTGAGAGGTTAAACCGAAGTGAATAAATTCCTTATAATCTTGAAGAGATAAAACATCAAATTTATTTTTGATAAAATATTCTACAGCTTTAACATCATGATTGGTTACTTTTTCCGTTTCCTTGATTTCTAAAGCATCTGTTTCCGAGAAATTTTCATGGATTTTTCTTAATTCGGTATAAAGCTTTCTATCAAACTTTTCCAAACCTGGAAGGTTAATTTCGCAAAGCGCAATAAAGTATTCTATTTCAACAAAAACACGGTATTTTATTAATGCTTCTTCTGAAAAATAAGCAGCTAAACTTTCGGTTGTTTTTCTGTAACGACCATCAACAGGAGAAATTGCTTGTAGTGAGGTTAAATTCATTATGCGGAATATATTTTTGCCGCAAATTTACTACAATTGATGGATTTTAAGGACTTTGTTAAGTAAAGAATTGTATGGAAACAAAAAAGGCCTTGAAAATAATTTCAAGGCCTTTTGATTTTTTTAATATTAACTAGTGAGCTTTAGCAGCAGAGTCAACTTTAGCAGCAGCAGAATCAACAGTTTTAGCAGCAGAATCCATAGTTGCAGCAGCAGAATCAGCTGTAGCAGATACTGTAGTATCAACAGCTGTAGAATCAGCACCTTCAGCTTTTTTCTCTGAACAAGCAACAACTGATAAAGATAAAGCTAAAGCTAAAAAGCCTAATTTGAATGCATTTTTCATTTTAAATTTCGTTTTGAGTTTTTTAATTAATTAATTACCTTTTAATACCAGTAATTTAAAAAGGTAACCCAGTTATTTTAAAAATAATTAAAAAATTAATTTAATGATTTTATTGTGGTGTCTTTTTTAACAGAATCGGCAATGTTTGTATCGACTGGTTTTGGAGCTACAGGTGCAATTGTTGACGAATCAACTAATGTAGTATCGATATCGTCTGATTTTTTATCGGAACTACAAGCCATGAATGAAATAGAGATGACCAGGGCCAAAAAACTAAATTTGAATACATTTTTCATAACACAAATTATTTTAATTAATGATTTTAAAAAGTTATAAAATTAAAAAAGGCCTTTGAGAAAACTCAAAAGCCTTTTTTATGTGTCTAAAATATTGACTAGTGAGCTTTAGCAGCAGAATCAACTTTAGCAGCAGCAGAATCAACTTTAGCAGCAGCTGAATCAACAGTTGCAGCAGCAGAATCAGCAGTAGCAGCTAATGTAGTATCAGCAGCTGTTGAATCAGCACCTTCAGCTTTTTTTTCTGAGTTACAAGCAACAACTGATAAAGATAAAGCTAAAGCTAAAAAGCCTAATTTGAATGCATTTTTCATTTTTGAATTTTTTTAAGTATTAATTAATTTACTGTTAATGCCGCAAAGGTAAAAAGGTAACCCGATTATTTTGAAAAAAAATAAAAAATATTTTTTGGCTAATTGGGTTACTGTTTTAATGTGGATAGTATTAATGGATTGTTAATAGCTATAAATATTTTTTTTATCTAATATTGGGTTACTATTTACAGAAAAACGTATTAATTGGTGAATAACGGTTTAAAGAGTTCAGTTACAACAGATAGAGAGTTTATTTTAGGTATTCTAAATAACTCCAGTGATACACTTAATAAGTTATATAAAGAATATTTTGCGATGGTTTTGCAATTTATCCTTAATAATAATGGTAATGAAGATGATGCGAAAGACGTTTATCAAGAAGCTATAATTATTTTATATAATAAAGTTAAAGAAGGAAATTTTGAACTGAGCAGTAAGTTAAAAACGTATATATATTCAGTTTGTCGGCGAATTTGGTTAAAGAAATTAACGCATAACAGTAAGAAGACTGGAAATATAACGGATTATGAAGATATACTTATTGTAGATGAAGATGTAGAGCATCATGAAGAGAAAGATGCAGCGTTTGTTAAAATGCAGTCTGCTTTAGAACATCTCGGAGAGCCATGCAAAACCATTATTCAGGATTTTTATATTAATAATTTATCCATGCAGGATATTTGTGAAAAGTTTGGTTACACCAATACGGATAACGCAAAAACACAAAAATATAAGTGCCTGCAAAGGTTAAAGAAAATATTTTTTCAACACTAATAATTGAAATGAGAAACGATTTGGAGTTAGATGCAATTATTGAAGATTATCTGTTAGGTAAACTTAACCCGCAAGAAAATGAGGCTTTTGAACAGTTACGTCGTAATGATGCAGCTATAGATCATAAAGTGGTATCTCACAAGGTTTTTCTGCACACTATGGAGGAATACGCTCAACAATTGCTTTTAAAAGAGCAGTTAGAAAGTATTCATGCTGAGATAGATGTTGAAACTTTAGCCTCTGAGTTGGGGCCACACCCTTCCCGTGTTGTGCAGTTATGGCGTAGACATAGATCTGCAATCGCTGTAGCGGCTTCATTTATAGTTTTATCGTTTGTATCTATTTATTCGATACAACATAATAGCCAACAGGCCGATAAATTTGTGCAGTTAAGTAAAAACGTAACAAATGCGGTAAAAACACAAAATAATTTAATCAGGAAAATAAGTACCAATAATTTACCATCAAATAAGCAATCTAATCCTGGTAATTTTGGCGGTACGGGTTTTGCTGTTTCTACAAACGGATATATCGCAACCAATTTGCATGTTATTAATGATGCAGATTCTGTATTTATTCAAAATTCTACAGGAGAATCTTTTAAAGTTAAAGTTGTATTGAAAGATCCTGAATATGATATTGCTATTTTGAAAATCGACGACAAGAATTTTAAAAACTTAGCGGCATTACCTTATACAATTAAAAGAAACAGCACTGGTGTGGGCGAAAACGTTTACACTTGGGGTTATCCGAAAGATGATGCTGTTTTAGGTGAAGGTTATGTAAGTTCGAAAAGTGGTTTTATTGGTGATACAACTCAATATCAAGTTGCTATTCCTTTAAACCCAGGTAATAGTGGTGGCCCTTTGCTAGATAATAACGGTAATATAGTTGGGATCATTAGTGGGAAGGAAACTTCTGCAGAAGGTGCTTCGTTCGCTATTAAATCGAAATATATTTTAGAAGCCATGAGAGCAATTCCTCAAGATTCGATGGGTAAGAAATTATCTGTAAATAAGAAAAGTGTTCTCTCAGGTATGAAACGTGCTAAACAAATCGAAAAACTTCAGGATTACGTATTCATGATTAAAGTTTATAATTAATTTACCCAAACAAATTAATATGCTAAAAACCTTGTTGGCCAAAACCTTCAAGGTTTTTTTTATGTTTTTATAATATCTAGGTCTAAATAATATATTGTCTATGTATTTACTATACAATTTATTAAATTTGTTTTAATCAACTTAAATTAGAAATATTATTATGAGCATAAGATTAGGTGATACCGCACCAAATTTCCAGTCGAATACCTCAATTGGCGAGATTGATTTTTATGAATACTTAGGCGATAGCTGGGGTGTACTTTTTTCTCACCCTGCAGATTATACTCCAGTTTGTACAACCGAACTTGGGCGTACAGCTGCGTTAAAAGGCGAATTTGAAAAACGCAATGTAAAAGTATTAGCAATAAGTGTAGATTCTGCTGAATCGCACAAGGGCTGGATAAACGATATTAATGAAACTCAAAACACTTCTGTTGAGTTTCCGATTATTGCAGATCCCGATAAAACTGTTGCAAACCTTTACGATATGATTCATCCAAATGCATCAGAAACATTAACTGTAAGATCTTTGTTCGTGATTAGTCCAGACAAAAAGGTTAAGTTAATTATAACTTATCCAGCCTCAACAGGAAGAAATTTTAACGAAGTGTTAAGGGTTATAGATTCGCTACAATTAACAGCAAACTATAGCGTTGCAACTCCAGCTGATTGGAAAGATGGTGAAGATGTTATCGTTGTAAATAGTATTAAAACTGAAGATATACCTTCGAAATTTCCGAAAGGACATAAAATTATTAAGCCATATTTGAGAACTACTCCTCAGCCGAATAAATAAGTGATAAAAACAAATATATTACAGTAGTTTATGGCTAAATCAATTGTAATATATCTGTAAATTATTATATTTGATAGTTTTGTTTCTGAATTAGCGCTTATTCTGATTGTTTAGTTGATTAAATTTTCAATTGGTTGTAGAAAAGTTAGAAACAGAGCGATAAGGGTTTAATTTTTTATATATTTTTATTTTTTTTATGGCTACGGGAAAAGTTAAGTGGTTTAATACAGAAAAGGGCTTTGGATTTATTGTTCAAGAAGACAATAAAGATTTATTTGTACATTTTAAAGACGTTTTAGGCGGAATTGATAGTCTAAAAGAAAACGATCAGGTTGAATTTGAAGTAGCTGAAGGCAAAAAAGGTTTACAAGCAGTAAACGTTAAGAAAGTTTAAGCGATATTGATATTATTGTACATCCCTAAAAAAGCTTTCTGGTTATATATCAGAAAGCTTTTTTAATAATGCTGCAAAATTTCAGCCCTTATTATAATATTTTCTTCCTTGCTATTTTTAGTGAAAATTAAAAACTGTGTATTATCACTTTTAATTTTAAATTTTTTGACCAGTTCTTCTGCTTTACCAGGATAATTTCTGACGATAACATTACCAACCAAAGATTTTTGTTTCTTCAAATCTCCAGATGATACTATTTCATTAATTTTAAATATTCTCCCAGGAAACTTTACATCAATATTTTCGGAGATATAAAGTTGGGTTTGGTGATGAAGCTTTTGCAAACGATATCTGTTTCCGATTAAATTGAAAGCCCCAGATTTTAATAGCGCTGCATCAGGCTCGTATAAGTAGTTACAGGAATTAATTTCTTGAGCTAAATAAGTGGATGAATTTATTTCTGATTTTAAAAAGCTGAAAAGCTTCGTTTCTTCGTTAATTGCTGCAGCGGTAATTTTAAGTTCTCCAGAAAAATCTTTGTCAATTATCCAAAGTAATTCTTTGCATTCGTTTTTTACACTAACAATATGGATTTCGCTAACAAATTTTAATTCTTGTAAACCAGCAGTTAAATCGAGTAGAGGTGCCGTTTTAATAATAATTCGATCTGATTTATCAAGCAGCTCATCAAGGCTACTAACCACATCAGGCGTACAATCTTTAAGCATGAAAACCTTTCCTTTTGCTGCTCTTCGGGCTGGATCGATGAAAATATTGTCAAATTTAATTTTACTTTTTTTGATATACTCTAAGCCATCTATAGCTTTAAAATCAATATTCTTTGCTTTTAGAACCTGAGCATTTGATCTGGCGATTTCAGACAATTCGGCATTAATTTCGCAATGTATAACCTGATCTAAAACTTTAGCGAAGTAGAAAGAATCTATTCCAAATCCGCCAGTTAAATCGACTAGATTTTTACCTTTAGTTAATTGAGATTTGTATTTTGCTGTAACTTCTGATGAAGTTTGTTCAATAGACAAAGTAGGAGGGAAATAAATTCCTTCTGCGTTATACCAGGTAGGTAGTTTTTTTTCTGATTTCTTTTTAGCTGAAATTTGATTTGCCAATTCAGCGGAGCTTACAGTAGAAAATGGACTTTTAGCCAAAGCAATTTCATTCGAATCGGTATTTAAATGCGTAACAATATAATCTTGTACAGCTTGATCTAAAATACTTTTGTTCATCCTAAAATCTAATTGTATGAAAACTTTTATGCTTTGTTTTTCATCACCATTTGGCAAGTATGTCGGCTTTTTACTTCCAGCAAGATATCTTTATCAACCGTAACTCGATCTATTGTCTGCTGGTTGTAGTAGCGAATTGTTACCAGTTCCAAACCTTTATTGTATTTAACTGTAAACTGATTTGATAATGATTCGATAAGTTTTTTAACTTTTTCTTCATTATCATCCACACTTACTGAAAAACTGATGGCAGAATTTAACATCGTATTGATTTTAATGCGATGCTGATGAAAAAGCTCGAATATATTGCTCAGATTTTCTTCAATAATAAAAGAATAATCTTTTGGGAAAATAGAGATCAGGGCTTGATTAACCTTAAAGATAAATGATGGGACAGGTAATGGATTACTATCTTTGGTAATGGCGGTTCCGCTGCCTTCTGGTTGGATAAAAGAACGTACAAAAAGCGGAATGCCTTTGTTTTGAAGCGGTTTTATTGTTTTTGGATGAATAACCGTTGCACCGTAATAAGTAAGTTCAATAGCATCATGATAAGATAATTGAGGTATTTTTTCAGTTTCATCAAACCATTTTGGGTCTGCGTTTAAAACACCAGGAACATCTTTCCAAATGGTTAAGGCAGCAGCATTTAGGCATGATGCAAATATTGCTGCAGAATAATCAGAGCCTTCTCTTCCTAAAGTTGTAGTGTAGTTCTCACTCGTTCCACCGATAAAACCTTGTGTTACGATAATATTTTTAGCTATTAAAGGCACCATTTCTTTTTGGATAATTTGATTGGTTTTTTCCCAATCTACTTTTCCTTCGCGATACGTGTTATCAGTTTGGATGTAATTTCTTGCATCAACCCAAAGTGCTTTGTTGTTGGTTTCGTTTAGCCAGGCAGCGACAATTTTAGTGGATACAACTTCGCCGATCGAAACAATTTGATCATAAATATAATCTGAGTTACTATCGGGTTCATCTTCAATTAACCAATCAATTTCGACAAAGGTATTAGCAACCTCATTATAAACTGGGTTTGCATTACCTTGAAATAATTCTTCGATAATGTTAAAGTGAAAGTGTTTTATCTCATCGAAAATAGCATGAGTATCATCGCTTTGTGAAAGATATGCTTTTGTAAGCTCTTCTAATTTATTTGTTATTTTGCCCATTGCCGAAATCACAATCAGCAATTCGCCTTTCTTGTAATCACGAACAATATTGGCAAGATTTTTTACCCCATCAGCATCTTTAACAGAAGCACCACCAAACTTAAAAATATCCATATCTAAAATGCCTTAATCTGCTCTTTTGAAAAAGATGCATTTAGCCAGCCTTTTTCTAATTGTGCTTTGTATTTGTTATAAAAGTTAATTGCTGGTTCATTCCAATCCAAAACCTGCCAAACCATACCACTATAATTTCCTTTTTTGGTTTCTTCTATTACTTTTTCGAAAAGTACTTTGCCAACGCCTCTTCCTCTATATTCCTCTGTTACGATGAAATCTTCGAGGTATAATCTACAGCCTTTCCATGTAGAATAACGTGTATAATAAAGCGCAAAACCCACGATATTTTGATCAACTTCTGCTACAAATGCTTTCCAAACGGGATTTTCGCCAAAACCAGCATCAATGAAGTGTGCTAGCGTTACGGTAACTTCTTCTGGAGCACGTTCGTAAACAGCAAGTTCATTAATTAATTCTAATATTCTTGGGCAATCTGCGGCAGTTGCAGTTCTTATTTCTAAGTTCATTTTTTGTTAATTAATTAGCCGTAATATTGGCTTTGAAATGTTTGATAACTCTTTTTCCGAAAATTCCACTACCAATTCTAACCATGGTACTGCCTTCTTCAATCGCCAATTTATAATCAGCGCTCATGCCTGTCGAGATTTCTTTAAAGTTTTCATCGTTAGGGAAAAAACTAGCTTTAATGCCATCGAAAAGAACTTGTAATTCTTTAAATTCGATGGTTATTTGCTTTTCGTTTTTAGTATTTGTAGCTATGGCCATTAAACCTACAATGCGAATATTATTTAACGATTCGTATTCCTCTGAGCGCAAAAGCTCTATCACTTCATCAAAGCCTAATCCAAATTTAGTATCTTCTTCGGCAATATAAACCTGTATTAAACAATCAATAATGCGTTTGTTTTTTGCTGCTTGCTTGTTAATTTCCTGTAGTAATTTCAGGCTATCAACGCCATGAATTAAAGAAACGAAAGGTGCTATATATTTAACTTTATTGGTTTGTAAATGACCAATCATGTGCCATTCGATGTCGTTTGGGAGTTCGGCATGTTTATCAACCAATTCTTGAACATGATTTTCTCCAAAAATTCGTTGTCCTGCGTTATAGGCTTCTAAAATGGCTTCGTTAGTTTGCGTTTTAGAAACCGCAATTAATTTAACTCCATCAGATTCTACTTCGCTTTTATATTGTTTAAGATTATCAGCTATGCTCATTTATAACTATTTTTGCGTAAAATTAATAACCTTGTCGCAATTTGGGCAAAAAATAATATTTTAATTAATAATGAGAAGATTAATATGGGCTTTAGCAGCAACAATAATGTTGTTTGGTTGTAAGCCTAAAATACCTAAAGACATAATTGCACCTGATAAAATGCAGAAAATTTTATACGACATACATGTTGCTGATGGTTATATTTCGACGATATTACTGCCAGATTCATCAAAAAAAGTTGCTGCTGCTTACTATAAAGGTATTTACAAGAAATTTGAAATAGATTCTACTCAATACAATAAGAGTATGGATTACTATTATGCACATCCTAAAGATTTAGATAAGATTTACAAAAACATATCTAAAACATTAGAATCGCAGAAAAAGACGCTTGAAAAAGTTGATTCTCTACAAAAGGCAAAAATAGAAAAAGTTAAAGCAGACAAAGAGAAGTTGAAGAAAACTAAAGATTCATTAAAAAAAAATCCATCAAAATTAAAGCAGGCTCCTGTAGGATTAAAACAAGCTCCTACAATTTAATAATATGTTATATCCCGAAAATTGTTTAGAGCGTTTAGGCTTTATAGAAATCAGGCAGCTAATTAGTAAGCATTGTTTAAGTCCGATGGGGCAAAACATGGTGCAGAAAATGCAGGTGATGAATCGTTTCGATCAGATTGATAAATTTCTTAAACAAACAAATGAGTTTAAGAGTATTATTCAAAATCAGGAACCATTACAAATTAATACTTTTTTTGACCTCAAATCTTTAATTGAAAAAATTAGAGTAGAAGGTACTTATTTATTGGAAGACGAATGGTTTCAGATTTATACTTCTTTACAAACTGTTTTTTCCGTTTTAAGGTTTTTCGAAGAAAGAGCAGAGGTTTATCCAACGCTTGAAGCTTTATTTGAACACTTACCGATTGAAAAAAATATCCTAAGGAAAATTGAAAATGTTATAGATGCTAAAGGTAAAATTAAACCAAACGCATCAAAAGAATTACAAGAAATTACGGCTTCTATTTCAAAAACGGAACAAGATGTACGTAAGCGGATGGATTCTATTTACAAGCAGGCAATTGCAAATAACTGGGTTGCCGATGGTAGCTTAACTATTCGTGATGGAAGGATGTGTATCCCTGTTTTAGCAGAAAATAAGCGTAAACTGAAAGGATTTGTTCATGATGAATCGGCAACTGGCCAAACCGTTTATATAGAGCCAGAAGAAGTTTTTACCTTAAACAATAAGCTTCGCGATTTAGAATTTGATAAACGAAGGGAGATTATTAAAATTCTGATTGCTTTAACGGATGAATTAAGACCATATTCTCCTCTATTATTGTCTTATCACGGTTTCCTTACAAAGTTAGATTTTGTAAGAGCCAAAGCTATGTTTGCGATTGATATCGAGGCAGAAATGCCAGGTTTGCTTAAAGAGCCAAAAACAAAGTTGATTAATGCAAGGCATCCATTATTATTACTTTCATTTGCTGCAGAAAAGAAAACCGTTACGCCATTAAATATTCATATTGATGCTTCAACTAGGGTAGTTTTAGTATCTGGTCCAAATGCTGGTGGTAAATCTGTTTGTATGAAAACAGTTGGTTTACTTCAGATTATGCTACAAACGGGATTATTAATTCCTGTTGATGCAAATAGCGAGGTTGGTATTTTTGAAAATATTTTTGCAGATATCGGCGATGATCAGTCTATTGAGAGCGATTTAAGTACTTACAGTGCACATTTAAAAAAGATGCGATATTTTGTTGAACATGCTTCGCCAAAAACTATGGTTTTAATAGATGAGTTTGGTACTGGAACCGATCCGCAATTTGGTGGCCCCATGGCTGAAGCTGTTTTAGAGGTTTTGAATAACAAAAAAGTTAGAGGTGTAATTACTACGCACTATTCGAACCTTAAGCTTTTTGCCGGTAATACCGAAGGTTTGGAAAATGCCTCTATGCTTTTTGATAACTCGAAAATGAAGCCACTTTACATTTTAGAGATGGGTAAGCCAGGTAGTTCTTATGCTTTTGAAATTGCTCAGAATATTGGTTTGCCTAAAGAAGTTATCGAATTGGCCCGAAAGAAAACTGGCTCTAACCAAAATCGGGTTGATACAATGCTTGTTGATTTAGAACGTGAAAAAAAGACTATTTACGATACTAAAGTTAGTTTGGCAAACCAGCAAAATAAAGCCAAAAATTTGGTTGCTGAAAATGAAAAATTACGAGCCTTTTTAGATGAAAATCGTAGAGTTTTAATAAAGGAAGCTAAGCAAGAAGCACAAGCCATTATAAAAAATGCGAATAAACTGGTAGAAAATACAATTGCAGAAATTAAAGAGAAACAAGCCGATAAAGCAGTTACAAAAGAGCTTAGACAAAATCTTCAGCAAGAATTAGTCAAAAATACAATCCCAAAAGAGAAACCTAAACCAGTACCGGTTGTGGTAGGTAGCGAAATAGCCATTGGCGATTGGGTTAAGTTTACCGATAGCGAAACAACAGCTTTGGTATTGGAAATAAATCGCAATGAGCTGGTTCTGGCAATTGGCGATTTGCGTTCGAATGTGAAAAAGAACCGAGTACAGAAAATCAGTAATAAAGAGGCTAAAAAAGTTGCTCAAAGTACAAGCAGTTCGTTTGCTGGGCGTATGAATGAAGCTGTTTCAGGTTTTAAGGCAGAGCTGGATTTAAGAGGAAAACGTACTGAAGATGCTTTATTTGAAGTGGAAAAATATTTAGACAAAGCCATAATGCTTGGTTTTCCGTCAATAAAATTAATTCATGGTAAGGGCGATGGAATCTTAAGAAAAATGATTCGAGAGTATTTGCGCAAATACAGTCAGGTTAACAGGATGGAAGATGAACATGCAGATCGGGGAGGAGATGGAATAACTTATGTTTATTTGAATTAAAAAAAAGCATAATATTCTCATTCGCTATAAAACTAAATAGCTGAAACATTGTTATTTAGAAAACCTTACGATTATGAAAGCAATTATTACAGGCATTTTTGTGTTGTTAATGTTTACAACCTGCAAGAAAAATAAAAGTGATGATAATGGTGATGGCACAGGAAATTTGCCTGATGTTGAATTAAAGAATAGAGTAGTTGTGGCAGGCTTAACTCTTCCATGGGGAATGGTTTACGGTCCAGATAACTTTATTTGGTTTACCGAAAAGAGTGGAAAAATAAGTCGATTAAATCCAACATCTGGACAAATAACACCTCTTTTAACAATATCAGAAGTACGTGTTAATGGAGAAGGAGGATTATTAGGAATTGCTTTAAATCCTGATTTTTCTGCCAATCCATGGGTTTATGTTGCTTATAATTATGGAAGTAATTACAGAGAAAAAATTGTGCGTTACACTTATTCTGGAGGCACACTAAATAGCCCTATAATAATTTTAGATCAAATAGGTGCATCTTCCGTTCATAATGGCTCGAGATTGCTCATTAGCGGTGGCAAACTTTTTGTTTCAACAGGAGATGCCTCTGATCAAACTACTCCACAGAATATAAATTCTACCTCGGGTAAAATTTTAAGAGTAAATTTAGATGGAACGATTCCTACTGATAACCCATATCCAAATAATCCTTTATGGTCTTACGGACACCGCAATCCGCAAGGATTGGTTCAAGTGGGAAATAAGATTTTTTCCTCAGAACATGGACCAGACTCTGATGACGAAATCAACATTATTGAAAAAGGCAGAAATTACGGCTGGCCAAACATTAAAGGTTTTTGTGATGAAGCTGGTGAACAATCTTTTTGTTCGGCAAATAATATTGCTGTTCCTTTAATTGTTTGGACACCAACAATTGCACCAAGCGGAATGGCCTTTTACAACTCAGATTACATCCCTCAATTTAAAAATTCGTTATTACTTGCTGTATTAAAGAATACTAAATTAATGCAGCTAAAGCTGGATGCTGCACAAACGAAAATTGAGGGAACAAAAGATTTTTATGTAAATACCTACGGCAGAATGAGAGATGTTTGTATTTCGCCCGAAGGTAAAATATATGTTTGTACCAGTAACGGAAGTGACGATAAAATTATAGAGATATCTAAATAGTTATTTTTTACTCCGTCCAGGACATTTTTTACAACGTTTGCCTTTTTTATATTTTTCGCAACATTTTTTGTGTTCTGCTGTACAGCTTAAAATAAAACCCATTCCTTTTTGAAATTCTGGATCTGTTGGAATAATAAAATCCTCGTTATCTCTTTCGTTAAACATCTGATTACAAAGGTAATGTTATTTAGATCAATTTCAAATAAATATTCTTGAAAGGTGTTTTTCAATTAGATAACGCTTAAATCTGGCTAAAGTTTTATAAAGCTATATGCTTTATGTATTTTAGCATCCTAACCAAAAATTCATAAAATGATAAATAAAGTTGTATCAGGAGCCGAAGAAGCTATCCGAGATATATCTGATGGCGCTACAATTATGTTAGGCGGTTTCGGTCTTTGTGGCATTCCCGAAAATTGTATAAATGCTTTGGTTGATAAGAAAACCAAAAATTTAACCTGCATTTCTAATAATGCTGGAGTAGATGATTTTGGTATTGGCTTAATGTTAAAACAACGCCAGGTAAAAAAAATGATTTCTTCTTATGTTGGCGAAAATGCTGAATTTGAAAGACAGCTTTTAAGTGGTGAACTGGAGGTTGATTTAATTCCGCAAGGTACATTAGCAACCCGATGCTTGGCAGCAGGGTATGGAATGCCAGCTATTTTTACACCTGCGGGTGTGGGCACGGAAGTGGCCGAGGGAAAAGAAGTTCGCAATTTTGACGGGAAAGACTATTTAATGGAGTATGCTTTCGATGCAGATTTTGCTATCGTAAAAGCCTGGAAAGGGGATAGCGCTGGAAATCTTGTGTTCCGTTCTACAAGTCGGAATTTTAATCCAATAATGGCAATGGCGGGAAAAGTAACAATTGCAGAAGTTGAGGAATTGGTTGAAGTGGGCTCATTAGACCCAGACCATATTCATACACCTGGAATTTATGTACATCGAATTTTTCAGGGAAAAGATTATGAAAAGCGAATCGAACAAAGAACAGTAAGAAAAGCTGATTAGTTCCCGAATTCATCACAATTCAATCACACAAAATTCATTAATGCGATCATTTTAATTTATGGCATTTTCAAAAGAAGAAATAGCACAACGTATTGCTAAAGAAATAAAAGATGGTTACTATGTTAACCTGGGTATCGGTATACCAACATTAGTGGCTAATTACATCCCAAAGGGAATAAATATTGTTTTACAATCTGAAAATGGTTTGCTTGGTATGGGACCTTTCCCTTTTGAGGGAGAAGAAGATGCCGATTTAATTAATGCAGGAAAGCAAACTATAACCACATTACCAGGTTCGTCGATTTTTGATTCGGCCATGAGTTTTGGGATGATTAGAGCACAAAAGGTGGATCTGACTATTCTCGGTGCAATGGAAGTTTCAGAAAACGGGGATATCGCCAATTGGAAAATTCCTGGTAAAATGGTGAAGGGGATGGGCGGTGCAATGGATTTAGTTGCATCAGCAAAAAATATAATTGTAGCAATGCAGCACGTTAATAAAGCTGGCGAAAGTAAGTTATTGCCAAAATGTACTTTGCCTTTAACAGGTGTTAATTGTATCAAGAAAATAGTTACTGAATTAGCCGTTTTAGATGTTTTGCCTGAAGGTGGTTTTAAATTGCTAGAACGTGCGCCTGGAGTAAGTGTCGAATTTATTAAACAATCTACGCTCGGAAGATTAGTTGTAGAAGGTGATATTCCAGAAATGCGACTAGATTAAGGGTTGATAAAAAAAAGGAAGGCTTAAGCCTTCCTTTTTGTTATATATCTTTTAAAACTGTATTTCTTAGTTCTACAGAAATTTCTTCAGTTATCGCAATAATTTCTTCTGCCTCGTTAGTATTGTTAACAACAATTTTATGGCATTGTTCTTTATAAGGCAATAGATATTCTTTATACGCAGGCAAAACATGATTATGCCATTTGTATAAAACATCTTCTTCAGGATAGCCACGTTCTAAACCATCACGTTTTATACGTCTGTCTAAAGCTATTTCCTCATCAGCATCAACAAAAATCATGTGATCTAGAAGTGCGGCAATTTCTTTAAAGTGAAGAATGAAAAGTCCTTCAACAATAATAATCGGAGCCGATTTAATCTCCAGAATTTTAACAACTGCCAGAGGGTTATTGAAGTTGTATTCTTTTTTGTAAACAACCTCTCCATCAAGCAGTTGCTTAATGTCTTTCAAAAATTGCTGACTATCAATTGTAGAAGGTAAATCAAAATTGTAAAGCTTGTTTTCCTCCTGAGACATTTCGCCAGCTGGGATGTAATAATCATCCTGAGAAACAAGTGTTACCTCATCTTGTTTAAAATGATGAAGGAAACAGTTTAAAAAAAAAGTCTTGCCCGAGCCACTTCCCCCAGCAATTCCAATTATAAATGGTTTTTTATTCAAGCTCATGCACACCGTACGTTAAATTGCAAAAAAATCTTTTGTCTAAAGCACCCAATGAATCGGCTACAGCTTTAGTCATTACAATTATAACATCTTTTGTGGATTCGTTCTCAGTAAATTTACCAACAACTTTAGCCAATGCGGTACGGTTGGTCATTGGATTGGTTAATTTAATAATGGTTCCAATAGGTGCAGTACGATGTAAAACGAGCATTTTTGAAGCATCTAAATCTGCATCAGTAATAGAAACTGCAGTTCCTTTCTCTTCCACCTGGCTCAAACCATAGCGACTTGGTGCACCACGAAGTTTCGGATCTTTAAACGAAGTACTATCTGTTTCTCCTTCTTGATCTTGCCTTGCTAATTCTGCAACCGATTTAGGTTCAGGAGCTTTTGGAATAATAAGTTTTTGTCCATTTGTAATGGTATTATCGTTTAATTTATTTGCTGTTCTTATTTGATAAGCGGTTAAATTAAATTTCTTTGCAATACTAAAAATCGATTCACCCGAATTAACAGTATAAATCTGGCTTTCTTCTTGTTGAGTTTCTTTAACAATTTTCTCGGCAACTTTTTCATTTACAACAGGTATTTCAGTCGTAATATCAGTAGGGATTTTTAAAAGCTGACCTGTGGATAATGTGTTATCCGAAAGGTTATTCATTTTTCTAATTTGATAAGCAGTTATACTATATTGTTTTGCAATATTAAAAATGCTTTCACCTTTTTTTACAGTATGTGTTCCAACTGCATCTTTTATAGCTGTTGTGCTTGCTGCCGTTTCTGTATCAGATACTATTTTATCGTGATCTATATTTTTAGTAGCAGGAATTTTTAATTTCTGGCCAATTCGAAGATTATTTCCCGAAAGATTATTTGCTTTTTTTATCTCTTCAACAGTTGTTCCGTATTTCTCGGCAATTTTACCTAAAAATTGTTTTGGCTCAACAGTATGTTCAATCATAGTTTCGCTAGCCGATGCTACAGATTCGGTAACAGGAACTACTTTTTCTTTAGCAGGTGGATTTGCAGGTGTACTTACCTGTGGTGTATTTTGAGCAATTTCACCGCTTTTTACAGGGATTTTTAAAACCTGACCAATGCTTAAATTAATACTTGTTAAATTATTTAATGCTTTTAATTCATTAATTGTTGTACCATATTTCTCAGCAAGCATATTCAAATTGTCTTTCGGTTTAACAACATGCTCAGTAACATTTGCTGTAGAAACAGTTTGTGTAGTTGTAGTATTACCTGAAGATGCAAAAGGTAGGTTTGTTGGTACTTTAACAATTACACCAATTTGAAGGTACTTATTGTCGTTATATGCCATAATTTCCTTAGGAGGAACATTATATCTTCTTCCTATAGAATAGTAAGTGTCTTTTGCAGCTGTTTGATGAACGATTAGTTTTTTACCGTTATTATTTTCAACTCCGATTGAGTCGATTACTGCGTTAGCTTTAGCACTTGCTACGTTTAAAGCAAGTAGAAGAACAGCAGTTAAGCCTATTTTATACATTTATTTTTATCTAAATTTTTTATGAGGGGTAGCAATTATACGAATAATATTATAAAAATTTTTAATCTCAGAATGAGGGAGACTAAATTTTATAAGATGATTTTGGTAAAAAGCTATCCATATTTTGTTAGTTAACAAATAGTTGCATTTATGTTAATTTATACAGCTACCTCTATTAAACGGATAGATAAAAAAGGTATTGTTTAAATTGATTTTTTAGGAAAACTTTTATGCTATATAGTTGTTTAGAAGGCATATTAATTTACTAAAACAAATAAAAATGGACGCTAAAGAAATAAGCTTAAATGAGAAAGAAGTTAAACCAGTTGTAGATCTGTTAAATGATTATTTGGCTAACTATCATATTCACTATCAAAAATTAAGAGGCTGTCATTGGAATATTAAAGGACAAAACTTTTTTACACTTCACATAAAGTTTGAAGAATTATACACGAATGCACAATTAACTATTGATGAAATTGCTGAGCGTGTTTTAACTCTTGGTAAACCACCGCATAGCCGTTTTGCTGATTATATTAAAGAATCTCAGATTAAAGAAATTGATACAATTGGGTTAAAAGATTTAGATATGGTTGATGCCATTTTAGATGACATGGCTACACTAATCGAACTAGAAAGAGACCTTTTAGAAGCTACAGATAAAGCAGGCGATGATGGTACAAACGATATGGTTAATCGCTTTATGCAGTTTAAAGAAAAAAATACCTGGATGTTGCGTTCTTTTGCAGGGAAGAAATAATCATCTACAAAATGTAAAAAGCCGCAGATATGCAGATTTTAAATCTGCATATCTGTGGCTTTTTGTTTTACAAATTAAGTAAATATATATCTTTGAGCATGGCATATAAAAGTTTAGCAGAGTGTGTAAGTGATTTAGAAAAGCATGGTCATTTGATTCGTATAAAAGAAGAGGTAGATCCATACCTTGAAATGGCTGCAATTCATTTACGTATTTATGAAAATAACGGGCCTGCCATACTTTTCGAAAATGTAAAAGGAAGCCCTTTTCCAGCAGTTTCAAATCTGTTTGGCACACTAGAACGGTCTAAATTCATTTTTCGAGATACATTGCCAAAAGTACAACAATTGGTTTCGTTGCGTAACGACCCAATGAAAGCCTTAAAGAACCCGTTTAAATATGTTGGCTCAGCAATGTCTGCTTTATCGGCTTTGCCATTAAAAACACCGTCAGCAAAAAATAATTTTTTACAAACTTCGATTAGTAAACTCCCTCAAATTGTAAACTGGCCAATGGATGGTGGTCCTTTTGTAACAATGCCACAAGTTTACACCGAAGATGTAGATAAACCAGGTGTTTTAAATGCGAACCTGGGGATGTACAGAATTCAGCTCGGTGGAAATGAATATGTACAGGATAAAGAAATTGGATTGCATTACCAAATTCATCGTGGAATAGGCGTTCATCAATCAAAAGCAAATGCTTTAGGCATTCCATTAAAGGTGAGTATTTTTGTTGGCGGTCCCCCGTCACATCCTTTAGCAGCAGTTATGCCCTTGCCTGAAGGATTATCTGAAATGACTTTTGCAGGGGCTTTGGGCGATAGAAGGTTTAGGTATTTTTATGATGATGAAGGTTTCTGCATCTCTGCTGATGCCGATTTTATTATTACGGGTACAGTCCATCCTAATGAAAATAAACCAGAAGGACCATTTGGCGACCATTTAGGTTATTATAGTTTAACGCATCCTTTTCCGTTGATGAAGGTTCATAACGTCTATCATAAAAAAGATGCAATCTGGTCTTTCACAGTGGTTGGCCGCCCACCGCAAGAAGATACCAGTTTTGGTGCTTTAATTCATGAAATTACAGGTTCTGCAATTCCGCAGGAAATACATGGGTTAAAAGAAGTTCACGCGGTTGATGCGGCTGGCGTACATCCTTTGCTGTTTGCAATAGGTAGCGAGCGTTATACTCCGTATCTAAAAGAACGCAGACCACAAGAAATTTTAACAATCGCCAATCATATTTTGGGTAAAAATCAACTGAGCTTAGCTAAGTATCTATTTATCGCAGCTAAGGAGGATGATGAAAGCTTAAGTACTCATAATATTGAAAACTTTTTACAACATGTTTTAGAAAGAATAGATTTTAAAACGGATTTACATTTTTATACTAACACAACAATTGATACTTTAGATTACAGTGGAGATGGATTAAACAGTGGTTCTAAAGTTGTGGTAGCTGCAGCAGGAGAAAAAAAGAGAACACTTTGGGATAAACTACCAGAAAATTTAAACTTTCCTGATGGATTTACAACCCCCCAAATAGCCATATCTGGTATATTTACTTTACAAGCCGAGCCTTATAAAAACGCTGAAAAAACTGCTGCAGAAATTGCATCATTAAATATATCATTGATTGATTCTGATTTATCAGGTTTGCCATTAATAATACTTTGTGATGATTCGAGTTTTACAGCACAGAATATTAACAATTTAGTTTGGGTAACTTTTACCAGAAGTAATCCAGCGGCTGATATATATGGTATTAATGATTTTACAAACAACAAACACTGGGGATGTAAAGGTTCTTTAATTATTGATGCAAGGAAAAAGCCCCATCATGCGCCAGAATTGCTTAAAAATGAAGCAGTCGAACAAAAAATTGATGAAATGAAAAAGGAGGGTGGATCGTTGTTCGGTTTGATTTAGTTTGATATTTGAAATAATATTTTGATTTTTAAGGACATCTATATCAAAATGTCCCGACCAAAACTGAAGTTTGTTTTTAATTTATTTTTGCTGATTGTCTGTTCAACTAATCTGAAAGCTCAGATTACGAAAATGGATAGTGTTGCAAATAACTTAACTAACTATGCTTCTAAAAATAAATCTTCCGAACTCTTTATTCATTTCGATAAGAATATTTACACCAATAACGATCAGGTTTGGTTTACGGGTTATATGCTTAAAACCATTACAAGCTTAGAGCGATATAACACCTTATATTTATCTTTAATTAGTAACCAGGATAGCGCAGTAGTTGTTCATCAAAAATTCCTAATTGATAAAGGTTATGTTTTTGGAAGCATGACTTTGCCAGATTCTATTCAAAGTGGAAATTACAGGTTTGTTGCCAGTACAAACATTAAGTTAAATGGGAAACCCGATGTCCAATTTTTTCAGCCAGTAACGATTAAGTCAACAACAATAAATCCATTAGTTGCAAATTTATCGTTATTTAAAGCAAACGACGAGCAAACAGGAAATGGTTCTATTCTGCTAAAAGCTTTATCAAGCGATAATCGTTTTATTTCTGATGCAGATGTAACTTATACTATTGGACGAAATTCTAATATTTTAAAAACTGGGAAAGCCAAAACGAGCATAATTGGCGAACTGATGATTGATTATCCAGCAGGTAAAATTAATGAGGATAATAATGAAGTTTCAGCAATTATAAAAAAGAATAGTGAAGTTAGATACGCTAAATTCGAAATTCCATTAAAAAACACTAATCGTTACACCGTTAAATTTTATCCTGAAGGTGGATATTTAATTTCAGCAATTAAAAATAAGATAGGGTGGGAGGTTAAAAACCATGAAGGAATTCCAACTAGTGTAAAGGCTATTTTATTTGCTAACGATAAGATTTTGGATACAATTAACACAAATTCTTCGGGTATAGGAAGCTTTTCAATTAAACCTTTACAAGGCTTAAACTATAGTGTAAGATTAATCGAGACTAATAATTTAATCGGACGTTACGAACTACCTAAGCCGTTAATTAGAGGAACAAATCTTAAATTAAATACTGCTTTAGCGACAGATGAATTAAGAATGCTTGTAGAAAGTAATTTTGAAAACAAGGTATTTGTTGTTGTACATAACTTTGAAACTGTTTTTTTGTCATCTGAATTAAATTTAGAAGATAAAAAAGCAACAAGAGTATTGTTGAAATTAGACTCGGTGCCTAAGGGGCTGAACACGATAACAATTTTAGATAGTACATATAAACCAATTGCCGAACGTATATTTTTTGCTCATTACGATGATATAAGTCGTTTGCAAATTAATGCTGACAAGGATGAATATACAACCAGAGATAGTGTTAATCTGGAGTTAAAGATTCTTGGAAAAGATGGTGAACTGTTTAATGGGCTAGTTTCTATTGCGTTGGTGCAGGGAAATAGATTAACACTTGCTAATAAAAGAAATATTATTGATTATACTTTTTTAGAAAACGAATTAAATGCACTGCCTCCAAATTTGTTGGGCGTAAAATATAGCGATGTAAATTACCTGGAAGATATTTTGTTGATAAAAGGATGGCGTAAATATAAATGGCCTGAAGAAAGGGAATCAAATTCAGATTATGAAAGGCAAATTTCTGAATACGAATATTCTGGTCAGATCAGCAAAAATAAAAAGCTTTTAAATAAAGCAGTTTCAATTAATACCATTGCTGCAAATAACATCAATTCTTTTGAAACCGACAGCGTTGGACATTTTTCATTACCCGCACATGCGCTTTTAACTGAAGATAAAATTAAGGTTTGGCTTAATGTGGGTGAGAAAAATTATCTCAATTATACTGTTAAGTTAAATGATCCTTCGGTAGAAATAAAATCATATCAAAAGAATCTGAGTTATAAAGAAAACTCGGGTAAAATGAATGTAATGCCTTCTATTTCGGAGGGCATTAATTCTTTGGCTGGCATAAAATTGAATGAAGTAATAATTAAAAAAACTAAGGATAATGATATTGGATTCGCAAAAGGAACCTTTGGTGTTAACCGATGTGGAGATTATGTTTGCGTAGCTAATATATTAAATTGTCAAAATCACGGAATCGGAACTATGCCCATTAAGGGTAAAAGCTATTTTTCAAATGGAAGGACGGTTGTTTATGCGGGTTGTAGTGAAGTTGAAAGTAAACCAAATTTTGTTGTTTTAAAAAACATTAATGTGCCAAAAGAATTTTACGTTTCAGATTTAACGAATAAAAATGAACCTATAAACTTTGCAACTGTATATTGGAATTATCAATTTCAAATAAAGAAGCAAGAAAAAGTTCCTTTAAAATTTACCACAGGAGATTTAACAGGTGATTTCAGTCTAATTATACAAGGTATTTCAGGAAATGGTGTAGTTTATGGAGAAAAGACAATCAGTATTAAAAAGCCATAAAAAAAGCTCTGATTTTCATCAGAGCTTTTTACTAATATGATTTTCTTTAAAACCTAACACCAAAAGTTAAAAACACATTATCTGCGCTATTTTTTAAATTGGCTGTTGGTCCAGCACCTGTGAAATTAAAATCAGGATAATCTGAAGAAATGGTATAAGGAGAATTTGTAGAATCCCACTTTGTGTGTCTGTAAGTAACATCCAAAGAATAATTATCAAAACGGTAGCCTAAACCCCCACTATATGATTGTGTAGTAAAATCTAAATTTTTATATGGAGAGCCTGAATATGAATATCCACCTCTAACCATAAATTGATCTACAACTTTTAATTCTAAACCAGCTCTGTAGTTAAAGTTTCCTTTATAAAGAGCAGCAATATCGCGTTTGGTATTTGCATTTATAACTGCATCATTAGAAGAGAGATGAATACTGCTGTAATCAACGTATTCTACATCGGCAGTAATTAAACCGCTATTGCCCAAAATGTAAGCTGCACCACCACTTACTTTATATGGTGTTCTTAAACTATATTCAAAATTATAATTTGATAATGGATTTGTATATTCAGGAATAATTGTTCCATTTGCTCTTTTAAACTGAGTATTTAAGTTTTCAGAAAAATTATCAGTTAAACTATACCAGGTTGGTGTAGTGAAATTTAATCCTAATCTTAACTCGTTAACTGGTTTATAGATTAAACCAAGCTTAGCATTAACACCATTACCTTTTGTTTGTTGTATAGAGTTATATCCAAAACTATAAGTACCATTTAAAAAAGTAGGGTCTTGTGCTGGAAAAGATCTATTATTTCCACTTTCAGTAAATGCAATATCAGAAGTATAATTGATATTGGTTAGCCCTAATGAAACACCAAGATATAATTTGTTGCCATAATTGCCAGCCATACCAATGTTTACTTCAGATTGAGATCCTGAACGAGTAATCGTGTTCTGTTGAGAGTTATTTGTAGCGGTTGTAGGAAAATAACCAGCCGGATCATACTCTATCAAAAAATTGCTATAAGCCATATCTTCTAGCGAACCTTGAATAAGATTAGCTGGCGCAGTATTGCCTGCAATATTAGCAAAGTAATCAGCCATCGAACTGCTGGCATTTTTTCCTCCGTAAGTAATGTTCTGGTTAAAGTTATTAGTTTTGTTATAACCGATACCAAAATTTACGCTTACCCATCCATCATTAAGATTAGAACCCTTTGCTTTATTTACTGGCGAATAAAAAACGGCACCAACCTGGTTTATACCCGCTTTACTTTTCTTATCAGATAAGCTGTTACCTAAATATTCAGATCCAACTTTAAAGTTGTTGAATTCTGGCGTAAAAGTAAATTCAGATTTTGTGAAAAAACCTAATCCTGCAGGATTACCAGATAAAGAACTAATATCTCCTCCTAATGCTGTTTGTGCCCCACCTAAGCCCCTAAAACGGGCTGTTGTTCCTTGCTCAGGCTGCGAGAAACGTAATACATCGCTGGTATATTGGGCATATAAAGAATTGCTGGCAAGAACTATCCCTGCCACAATAAAAATTGATCTGAGTTTCATTTTATAGAATGTGTGTATGTGCTAAATTATCTTCCGCCGCCTCTTGTTGGTCTTCCACCGCCGCCTCCGCCGCCACTAGAGCTACCGCCACCACTACTTCCTGATGACTGAGGAGGAGGGCTATAGCTACCACGATCAGGTCTGCTAGAAGGTTGTACCTGTTGCGTTTGAGGTTGCGGTCTGTAACTATCATCTCTGGATGGTCTTGCGCCTACACGACCTTGTCCATTATTAACTGGAGCACCATTATTACCATTCGACCATCTTTCTGGTCTACCAGAATTGTTAGTAGATACTGCTGGTCTTCCATAGTTTCCACTTATACCAGAAGGTCTTGATCCATTATTTCCGTAAGAACCACGATTATCGCCATCTCTGTTTGGTCTTGGTCTGCTGTTTCTATTGGTATATGAACCACCAAAGCCGCCACCGTAGTAACCACCTCCGTATCCATAACCGCCACCATAAAATCCACCGCCCCAACCAAAACGGTCGTAGTATGAATTTATTCCCCATCCAGAATACCAAGGATTATACCCAAAATATCCATAGTTGTATGGGTTGTTCCAGATGCTACCATAGCCAAAGCCACCGCCCCAACCGAATCCACCTCCCCAGCCAAAACCACTATTCCATCCTAAGCCGTATCCGTTATTCCAGCCACCTGCGCCGTAACCTAAAAAGTTTGTATTTCCGTAACTATTGCCGTAATAATAATTATCGTAGTAAGGATCGTAATACCCTCTCCAACTATATCCATTAGAAAAGCGACTTATTCTGGAAGAATAGTCCATATCGTAATATGGATTACTGGTTCCATAATATTCGTCATATTCCTGGTCGTTTTGGGCATATTGTTGTTGCTGTGGGGCAGGAGCACGGTATTCTACTTCTCTTGCTTTAGCCACAGTGTTGTAAACATCATCATTAGCATTGCTTTGAGCCAATTTTGATGTCGAACATGAAGCAACCAACCCAGCGGCTGCTATCATTACGATGGGTAAAAATTTAATTGGTTTCATTGTGTTTATAATTAGTTGTGTGTGTTAAATTTTAATAAAAACATTTTTAAAAAATGTTAAAACCTTTAATAATTATCGTTTTCAAATTAATGACTTGAGTTGATAATCGTTTTGTAGGCATAAATTTATAAATTTGTGGCTTAATTTCACATTATTTAACATACAATTTACGTTCCAAATACATAACATGAGCAAAGAAATTACAAGCAGAGCAGCAGATTATTCACAATGGTACAATGATATCGTAATAAAGGCCGATTTAGCAGAGCATTCTGCCGTACGTGGTTGTATGGTTATTAAGCCGAATGGTTACGCAATATGGGAAAAAATGCAGGCCGTTTTAGATAAAATGTTTAAAGATACTGGTCATCAAAATGCTTACTTTCCTTTGTTCATCCCTAAGTCATTTTTTTCTAAAGAAGCATCTCATGTAGAGGGCTTTGCAACAGAGTGTGCAGTTGTAACTCACTATCGTTTAAAAAATGATGGAAATGGTAATATTGTTGTTGATGAAACTGCAAAATTGGAAGAAGAGCTAATTGTTCGTCCAACTTCTGAAACCATTATTTGGAATACTTATAGAGGGTGGATTCAGTCGTATCGCGATTTGCCAATTTTAATTAATCAGTGGGCTAATGTTGTTCGTTGGGAAATGCGTACACGATTATTTCTACGTACTGCTGAGTTTTTATGGCAGGAAGGACATACTGCCCATGCCACCTCTCAAGAGGCTATTGAAGAAACAGAACGTATGCTTCATATTTATGCAGATTTTGCCGAAAACTGGCTAGCAGTTCCTGTAATTCGCGGTAAAAAAACTGCTAACGAACGTTTTGCTGGCGCATTAGATACTTATTGTATTGAAGCTTTAATGCAAGATGGTAAAGCATTACAAGCTGGAACTTCGCACTTTTTAGGGCAAAATTTTGCTAAAGCATTTGATGTTAAATTTACAGGTAAGGATGGAAAATTAGATCATGTTTGGGCTTCTTCATGGGGCGTTTCTACTCGTTTAATGGGGGCTTTAATTATGGCGCACAGCGATGATTCTGGTTTAATTATCCCACCTAAATTAGCGCCAATACAAGTTGTAATTGTTCCTATTTACAGAGGAGATGAGGATTTAGCCAAAATTACAGCTTATGTTAACGAATTAACGATGAGGTTGAAAGGCTTAGGCGTTTCGGTTAAATATGATGATAGAGATACACAACGCCCTGGATTTAAGTTTGCAGATTATGAATTAAAAGGTGTTCCTGTTCGTATTGCTATTGGAGGCCGGGATCTAGAAAATAAAACAGTAGAAATAGCTCGTAGAGATACAAAATTAAAACAAACCGTACCACAAGAGGGATTGGATATTTACATTGTTAAATTGTTGGAAGATATTCAAACCGCTATGTTTAATAAAGCTTTAGCTTATAGAGATGAACATATCACTGAGGCAAATAGTTATGAAGAGTTTAAAACTTTGCTTGATGAAAAAGCAGGTTTCATATCTGCCCATTGGGATGGAACGCCAGAAACCGAGCAAAAAATAAAAGAAGAAACTAAGGCTACCATTCGTTGTATTCCGTTAGATAATAAACTGGAAGATGGTGTTTGCATTTATTCAGGTAAACCTTCAATTCAACGCGTATTATTTGCCCGAGCTTACTAGATTTTAGAAAAGCATTAGTATAATTTTTAACCATCTTTCGCTAAAAAAGAGCTGGTTTTTTAGCTCCATAAATTGAAATATTAATGTAAAAAGGTCGAGATAAGGTAAAGGATTTAAAATCTTATTTCGATACTTGACATTCACACATTGATTTTATTAAAATGAAATTTGCAACAAAAGCTATACACGCGGGTCAGGAACCTGATCCAACAACTGGTGCAGTAATGACGCCGATATATCAAACTTCTACTTATTGGCAAAAATCGCCAGGCGATAATAAAGGTTATGAGTATTCAAGAGGTACAAACCCAACTCGTAAAGCGTTAGAAGATTGTTTGGCTGCTCTTGAAAATGCAAAATATGGTTTAGCATTTTCTAGTGGAATGGGTGCTACAGATGCGGTTTTAAAATTATTGCAACCTGGCGATGAAGTAATTACTGGAAACGATTTATATGGAGGTTCTTACAGGATTTTTACTAAAATCTTCACGAAATACGGCATAAAATTTCATTTCTTAGATTTATCTAAGCCCGAAAATATGCTTCCATATATCAATGATAAAACTAAATTGGTTTGGATTGAAACCCCAACAAACCCAACCATGCAGATTATTGATATAGAAGGTATTGCTAAAATCACAAAAGAGAAAAATTTAATTTTAACCGTTGATAATACTTTTGCTTCTCCATATTTGCAAAACCCTATAGATTTAGGTGCAGACATTGTAATGCATTCGGTTACAAAATACATTGGCGGGCATTCGGACGTGGTTATGGGTGCTTTAGTTACCAGCGATGAGCAATTGTATAAAGACCTTTGGTTTATTTACAACGCGTGTGGCGCAACGCCAGGGCCACAAGATTCATTCTTGGTTTTAAGAAGTATTAAAACATTGCACCTTCGTATGAAAGCACATTGCGAAAACGGAGAAAAAATAGCTCATTATTTAAAAAATCATCCAAAAGTCGATAAAATTTACTGGCCTGGTTTTGAAGATCACCCTAATCACGATGTTGCTAAAAAGCAAATGCGTGGCTTCGGTGGAATGATTTCGATTACCTTAAAAGGAGCTGATTTACAAGAAACTTTTAGAATTTCATCAAATTTTAAAGTTTTTACTTTGGCCGAATCTTTAGGTGGAGTAGAGTCGTTAATTAATCACCCCGCAACAATGACTCATGGTTCTATTCCGAAAGAAGAACGTGAAAAAGTTGGTGTTACTGATAACTTATTGCGTTTAAGCGTTGGTGTTGAAGATATCGACGATTTGCTTGAAGATTTAGAAAACGCTTTAAAATAAAAATATTAATTTCTTAAAATCCGATGATTAAATGGTTTTTACTGTTTAATTATCGGATTATTTTTTTCAATACAAATGGACTTTTTAGACCTTAAAAATTTTCTTGATGCTAAAGTTGAGCAATATAATAAGCCCAACTTTATTGAAAACGATCCCATTTGTATTCCACATTTATTTACCCAGAAACAAGATATCGAAATAGCTGGTTTCTTTGCTTCAATTTTAGCTTGGGGACAGCGTAAAACCATCATTAATAAATGTAAAGAGCTATTAAATCGTATGGATAATGCACCTTACGATTTTGTTCTGAACCATAAAGATGACGATTTAAAACGGTTATTGAATTTTAAACACAGAACCTTTAACGATATAGATTTACTGTACTTTATATCTTTTTTTAAATATCATTATACAAATTACGATAGTTTGGAAAATGCCTTTCTTCCAAATAACGGCGTTTTTTTGAATGATTATTATGAGTCTGCTTCGAGTGTTAATGCAATAGTCGCTGCTTCTGAAGTTTGTTTGTCTTCCACGTTTAGTTTTACTATCGAACAGGCGTTAAATCATTTTAGGCAATATTTTTTCGCTCTTGAAGATTTTCCACATCGTACAAAAAAACATATTTCATCTCCGCAGCAAAAATCTACCTGCAAACGTTTAAATATGTTTTTACGGTGGATGGTTCGAGCCGATGACAAAGGCGTTGATTTTGGTATTTGGAATATTTTAAAACCATCCGATTTAATTTGTCCTTGCGATGTGCATGTAGATCGGGTAGGCCGTTTGCTCGGCTTAATTAACCGCAAGCAAACTGATTGGCTTACGGCTATAGAATTAACTAATAATCTAAAGTCATTTGATAATAGTGATCCAGTAAAATATGATTTTGCCCTTTTTGGTTTAGGTGTAGAAAAAATATTATAGATCATTATTTTACATTTCGTTATTTCTGCATTGTAAGTATATTTACATGTAATACTTTAGATCACTCCCTATTTTAATAATATGATTCTAGTTAATTTATCTGATGAAAATCGATGGAAGGACTATAATAATTTTTCTCCTCTAATTTCAATATTTAAACAATTTCATCCCCTAAATCGAGAAATTGAACGTCTTATTAACGAGCAGACCTTTCCAGTAAGTTTTAAAAAAAATAAATTTCTTGTTTCACCCGTCGATCGTAATAATTATCTCTTTTTAATTGTGAAAGGTGTTGTGCGCAGCTATATTAAAGATGATAAAACAGAAATCACCACCTGGATGGCCAAAGAGAACGAGGTTGTAGGTACAATTCGAAACTTGTGGCTTGAAGGAGGATCAGAAGAATATCTTCAGGCAATAGAGGATGTAGATTTAATTGCTATTCCACATACACTTTCTGATTATTTGTATGATAATTTCCCTGAGGCCAATATTGTAGGGCGTAAAATGATGGAATTATATTATAGAACTGCTGAAGAACGAGCTTATTTGTGTCGAATATCTTCTGCCGAGAAAAGGTATAAAAGATTTTTAATTTCTTTTCCTGGTTTGATCAATCGAGTTTCTTTAAAATATGTTGCATCTTTTCTGGCTATAAGATTAGAAACTTTAAGTCGAATTCGTGCTAAATTGTAAGCTTCTTTTTCTTTAATCGGCTATCTTGTTAGAATTGTTGCATTTTGTCTTTTTAAACTATTCTAAAAATCGGAGGATATCAGTTTTAATATCATAAATGCGATTTTTATTGCGAATTAATCATCTATAAATCTAAATATTAGCCTTATCCTCGATATTACAATTGAAATTTAAATAATCAGAGAACTTATTTTGACTTTACAAAAACTGAGACTATTTCGATATAGAATCTCCACTGTTTTTTATGACAAATGTCAAAACTTTTCTAATATTCTATATGTTAAAAAAGTGATATTGCTTTTAACATATTTAATTATATATGTACATTTACAAATACAAACTTAAGAAACTAAAAAGTCCGATTACGAAATTGAAAACTACTGCGTCGTAATAATGTAACTATTGCCTATTTCATCCCCAATATCCAAACAATGAAGACAAAAAATACTGTAAGTACATTCTCTGTACTTATTGCTGATGATCATGAGATCATTCGCCGAGGTTTGAAAAATCTTATTTCAGACTACTGGACTGGTGTTCAGGTTCTTAACGCTTCTACTATGGAGCAAGCTTTAACCGAAGTTGAAAAATCTCCAAGTTTAATTATTATAGATGTAAACTTACCTGGAGGTAATAATTTAAAAGTAATTGATCAAATTAAATTAGTGCAGCCTAATGCTAAAATTTTAGTGTTTTCTTCACTTAATGAGAATATATACGCCGTTCCTTATTTAAAATCAGGTGCATCTGGTTATTTGACTAAGAATGCTGAAGAATCTGAAATTGTTACAGCAATTACTACAATTTTAGCTGGAAGCAGATATTCAAGTAGAAACGTAAAAGAAAATATGTTTAATAGCATATTGGGAAATGATGCAGATAATCCTTTCACAAAATTATCGGGAAGAGAATTAGAGGTTGCAGAATTGCTAACTAAAGGTATTGGCGTTCTCGAGATTTCAAATCAGTTGGGTTTACAAATGGGTACGGTGAGTACATACAAATTAAGGCTTTTTCAGAAACTTAAAATTAAAAGTATAATAGAATTAGCTGAAAAAATGAGTATCTACGAAAAATAATTTCCACCTAAATTATATAAAAAAGAGTTTACCAAAAGTAAGCTCTTTTTTATTTTATTATCATTTTTCTTTATTCTTGTTCGTAGTTCCTGCACCATCTTTTCCCGATTCATTGGGTGTTTTTCCTGCTTCACCAAACTTATCTGATGCACCCTTGCCGTTTTGATCAAACGTTGCCTTTTCTTTTGAGGTTCCTGATGTCTTTTTATCCTGCCCGTTTTTATGATTTTTATTTTCCATAACTGATGTGTTTTATTAGAATAAACAATCTGGAAGCTTTAAAAGTTTTTATAACTAAAAATGTTAGCATTTTGTTGATAAAATAATTAGTAATCAAAGTTAAAAACTAATAATTTTAGTAAATTTGTTTATTAGTTATGATGATTATGCAGCAGGATAAACATATTATTCATATGGATCAGGATGCTTTTTTTGTATCCGTAGAGTTAAAGAAAAACCCAGAACTTATTGGAAAAGCTGTTATTGTAGGCGGTAACTCTGATCGGGGTGTAGTTACTTCGTGCAGTTATGAAGCACGAAAATTTGGTGTGCACGCCGCTATGCCAGGTCGAACCGCAAAGCTATTGTGTCCGCAAGCGATCTTTGTTAAAGGTAATATGGATGATTATTCAAAAGCCTCTCATGAAATTACAGAAATCATAGCGCAACGTGTTCCACTATTTGAAAAGGCCAGCATCGACGAGCATTATATCGATATGACAGGCATGGATAAGTTTTTTGGTTGTATGAAGTTTGCGTCAGAATTAAGGCAAACCATTATTAAGGAAACTGGATTACCGATTTCTTTTGGCTTATCTGTTAATAAAACAGTTGCTAAAGTTGTAACTAACGAATGTAAGCCAAATGGAGAAATGGAAATTCCTTTTCCTGAGGTTCGCCCTTTTTTAAATCCTTTATCTGTACATAAAATTCCTGGTATTGGCCAGGCTACTTATCGAAAGTTAAGCGAAATGGGGGTTCGGAAAATTGAAACATTAGCCGAAATTCCTCAAGAATTAATGTTTAAAATTTTGGGTGATCATGGATTAAATCTTTTGCAAAAGGCGCATGGCATAGATTTTTCGCCTGTTGTTCCTTATCGTGAAAGAAAATCGATAGGAACACAAACTACCTTTGAAAACGATAGTATGGATATTAATAAAATGAAAGCCATATTAACGGGAATGGTTACTAACTTAACATTCGAACTGCGTAGCCAGCAGAAACTCACCGCTTGTATTACAGTTACTATTCGGTATTCTAATTTCGAAACGGTAACTCAACAGGCCCGAATTCCTTATACAGCATTAGATTCTTTTCTGATTACGAAAGCTCATGATTTATTTAAAAAATTATATAGTAAGCGAATGCTACTGCGATTAATTGGTGTTAAACTTTCTCATTTGGTTAGTGGTTTCGAGCAAATTGGTTTATACCATACTTCAGAGGAGGAGTATGATTTATATCAGGCAATGGATAAAGTGAGGCAGAGTTATGGTGTAGAATCGGTAGTGAAGGCTTGTATTGTAAATAAACCTCAAAGAGATGATAATGGAAAGATTATTAAATATAATCCTCGTAAAAAAAGACCAGACGAAAATAATAAAGAAGAAGAACGGAAAAAATCAAGAATCAGAACTTTTATCAATTCCGATGTTTCATCTGTAAATAAACCAACCGATAGCTAAATGTTTTTGAATGTACATTCATCGTATAGTTTAAAATATGGTACAATGAATATTGCATCCATAATAGCGCAAGCCCGTGCTTTAAATATTCATCAATTGGTATTAACCGATATTAATAATTCTACGGGTGCTATAGAATTTATTAGAGAATGTATAAAGCAAAGTATTTTTAAAGAAGCTGATGATGTGCAGGAAGGAAATATTCCTTACAACTTGAAGCCAGTTGCTGGCATTGAATTTAGAAGAGATAATCAGCTACTTTATTTTGGAATTGCCAGTAATAAAGAGGGAATGCGTGAGCTTAATGAGTTTTTAAGTTACCATAATATTCATAATGTTCCCTTGCCCTATAACGCACCAGAATTTAAGAATGTATTTGTTGTTTATCCTTTTACAAAAGATTTTAATCGGAAATTAGCTTCTAACGAATTTGTTGGCATCCGAAATACTCAATTAAACCATCTTTACAAACACTCGTTGCTTCAACAGAAGCATAAATTAGTTGTCTGGCACCCAGTTACTGTGTCTGATAAAATTACCTACAGACTGCATGAATACTTGCGTGCAATAGATTTAAACACACTTTTAACCAAAGTGCCCGATGACTTTAAATGTTCGAAAAATGAATTTTTGATTCCAGAAAATGAGTTGAAGATTTGCTTTAAAGATTATCCATTCATTTTAGAAAATACGCAGAAACTGATTGATAATTGCGATTTGTCAGTATATTTTGAGCCTGTAATTCAATCGAAAAATCGCTTTGCTTATACGAAAGAAGGTGCCGAATTTGATAAAGTTTTACTACGAAGAATTGCTTATAAAGGCTTAGCCTATCGGTATGGAAAAGATAATACCATTGCGTTAGCGCGCTTGGAAAAAGAATTGCGTATTATCGAATTCAAAAAATATTGCGCTTACTTTTTAATCACCTTCGATATTGTTCGTTATGCAATGGGTCGGTGTAAATTTTATCATGTTGGTCGTGGTTCTGGAGCAAATAGCATAGTTGCTTATTGCCTGCGTATAACCGATGTAGATCCAATTGATTTGGATTTGTATTTCGAACGGTTTTTACATGAAAAAAGAACCAGTCCACCCGATTTTGATATCGATTTTTCTTGGGATGAACGCGAAACCATTCAGAAATACATCTTTAAAAAGTATCCCTACTGGCATGTTGCGTTTTTGGGTACGATGAGTACGTTTAAAGATCGGGCAATTATTCGTGAAATTGGTAAGGTTTTAGGTTTGGCAAAAGATGAGATAGATAGTTTTAGCGACCAAACAAAAGAATGGCAGAATTTACAAAACCCAACTTATAAGAAGATAAAAAATGTACACAACAGAATGCGTGAAATGCCTAATCAGCGTTCGATTCATGCTGGTGGAATTCTAATTTCTGAAGAGCCGATAACTTATTATACTGCTTTAGATTTACCACCAAAAGGTTTTCCAACTGTGCAATGGGATATGTATGAGGCTGAATTAATTGGTTACGAAAAGTTCGATATTTTAAGCCAAAGGGGTATTGGGCACATCCGTGAAGCGGTTCAGTTGATCGCAAAAAATAAAGGAGATATTGTTGATATACACGATTTTAAAACATTTAAAGAAGACCCAAAATTAAATGGTATTTTAAAAGAAGGACAGCCAATTGGCTGTTTTTACATAGAATCGCCAGCTATGCGCCAGTTACTTAAAAAACTTAAATGCGAAAACTATTTAACGCTTGTGGCAGCTAGTTCCATTATACGTCCTGGAGTTGCCAGTTCAGGGATGATGAAAGCTTTTATAGAACGTTATCATGAGCCCGATAAGGTTGTGTATTTATGTGAAGAGATGAAAGAGCAACTTAAGGAAACTTATGGTGTTATGGTTTATCAAGAAGATGTGATTAAAGTTTGCCATTACTTTGCGGGTTTAGATTTGGCCGATTCAGACGTTTTACGAAAAGCGATGAGTGGGAAATATCGCTCTAAATTGGCTTTTGATGAACTAGTAAATAAATTTTTTGTTTCGGCAAGAGCACAAGGCCATTCGCATGAGTTGGTTACTGAGGTTTGGCGGCAAATTTCTTCTTTTGCTGGTTACAGTTTTTCGAAAGCACACTCCGCATCATTTGCGGTAGAAAGTTATCAAAGTTTATACCTTAAAACATACTATCCGAAAGAATTTATGGTAGCCGTATTAAATAATTATGGCGGCTTCTATAGTCGATGGGTTTATGTTCACGAACTTCAAAAAACTGGTGCAAGGGTACATTTGCCTTGCGTAAATAATAGTGATGTGGTGGTCAATATTAAGGGCGATGAAGCTTATTTGGGTTTTATCGGTATTCAAGGCTTAGAAAGCAAGTTCATCGAAATTATTCCAGCCGAACGAGAAAGAAATGGTAATTATCTGGATTTAGAGCAATTTATAAAGCGTACTCAAATTACTTTGGAACAGGCTATTCTGTTAATTCGTTTAGGTGCTTTAAGGTTTACAGGAAAGGATAAAAAAACGTTGTTGTGGGATATTTACAATTATTTAGGCCATAAGCAGAAGAAACTTAACCATGCCGAGCTATTTAACATCGAGCACAAATCGTATAGTTTGCCACATTTACAAAACTCACAAATAGAAGATGCTTATAATGAGTTAGAGCTTTTAGGTTATCCTTTAAATTTTAATATGTTCGATTTTTTGAAAACAAGTTATCGAGGTAATGTAATGGCTGCTGATTTAAACAATCATGTTGGCGAAACCGTAAAAATGGTTGGCAATTATGTATGCGAAAAAACGGTGCACACCATTAAAAATACTAAGATGTGGTTCGGTACTTTTTTAGATGCAAATGGCGATTTTTTCGATACCACACATTTTCCGAACACAACACCTATGTATCCTTTTAAAGGAAAAGGATGTTATTTGATTCTGGGGAAAGTGGTTGAGGATTTTAGTTTTCCAAGCATTGAGGTTTTGAAATTCGCTAAACTCGACATCCATTTAAACCCTGTAGCTTTTGATTAATTTTTTTATTTTTAAGCATGATTCATTTTAAAGCAGAAATAGAACGTTTCGAGCAAATGGGCGAAAAAACTGGCTGGAGTTATGTTTTTATTCCAGCAACAAAAGCCAATAAAATTAAACCAGAATGTAAAACATCCTTTAGGGTTAAAGGCAAAATCGATGATGTAGAAATCGCAGGAATGGCAACGATGCCAATGGGAGAGGGTGATTTTATAATTGCCCTTCGAAGCGAGCTGAGAAAGCAATTAGGTAAAGAAGCAGGAGCTGCTGTAGAAATCTATCTCGAAGAAGATAAGAATTTTAAAATTGATATGCCTGAAGATTTAGAAATGTGCTTAATGGACGAAGAGTATTTGATGTCAACTTTTTTATCATTTGCAAAATCGCACCAAAATTATTTCATTAAATGGATTAACGAGGCTAAAACAGAAGTAACCAGAACAAAAAGATTAGCCATGACCGTAACTGCGATGTATAAAAAGCAAGATTTTGGTGCAATGATAAGAGAAAGTAAAGCGAATAAGTGACTACCTTTTATAATTTCTAAACCAACTATTAACCTTCATTTGGATAACACCAAGAAAAGCTTCTCTGAAGATTTTAGTGCTCATTTTTGAAGTTCCTTCTGTTCTATCTGTGAAAATAATTGGAACTTCTACAACTTTAAAACCAAATTTTATTGCAGTAAACTTCATCTCAATTTGAAAGGCATAACCCACAAATTTAATTTTGTTTAATGGAATGGTTTCTAAAACTATTTTTCGGTAACATTTAAAGCCTGCTGTAGCATCCTGAATGTTAATTCGGGTAATTAACCGAACATACATTGATGCAAAGTACGACATTAATACCCTGCCCATCGGCCAGTTTACAACATTCACTCCTTTAACATAACGAGAACCCACAGCCACATCAGCACCATTAACACAAGCTTCTCTTAAGCGAACTAAATCATCTGGGTTATGAGAAAAATCAGCATCCATTTCAAAAATATATGGATAATCTCTTTGTAAAGCCCAGTTGAAGCCATAAATGTAGGCTGTACCTAACCCTTGTTTTCCAGAGCGTTCCTGGATAAATAAATGTCCAGAGTATTCTGCTTGTAACGATTTTACAATATCTGCAGTGCCATCTGGCGATCCATCATCAATAATTAAAACGTGAAAAGGTTGAGTTAAAGAAAATACCTTTCGGATAATTTTTTCAATATTTTCCTTTTCGTTGTAAGTGGGTATGATGACTAAACTATCGGACACGTTGTGATGTAAATTTAATTTGTTTGTGCGCTTTGCTTTTCGCTTAAAGTGGCACGAAAGTAAATATTTAAAGTGAAAAAACCCGTATCAATAGGCTTGATACGGGTTAAATTCTGTTAAAATGGCGTTTATCTTACTTCAGCCATTAATTTTTTAATCAATTGAGAAAAGATAATTAAAGCCAAGCCAGCAATTAAAGAATACAAGGCAAGCGATTTGTAACCTTCTGTATAAGCAATTAATTTAGTTGGTAAGGATGCATTGTCGATACTCGACATTTCTGCACCTAATTTACCAGCTGCTAGTTGTCCGAAGGCACTAAACAGAAACCACAAGCCCATCATCATACCAAACATTTTCTTTGGAGAAAGTTTCGTGATAATCGACATTCCAATTGGTCCGATACACAACTCGCCTAAAGTAAGCAACAAATATGCGAAGGTGAAAACATTCAAAGAACTGATACCTTGCACATTTGCAAAAAATCTTGTGGCGTAAAAAACATAAAAACTTGCTGCTAATAAAATGAAGCCCAAACCAAATTTTACAACCGTATTTGGTTCGATCTTGCGTTTATATAATCCTAACCACAAAATACCAATAATCGGACTGAATACAATAACGAAAAATGAGTTTACGCTATTGTTAACCACATTAGGATCGATGTTTAAGAATAGAATTTTATGGTCAAGGTTATCTTTTGCAAAAAGCGACAATGAACCGCCACTTTGCTCGGATATAGCCATAAAAATGAAGTAACAAAAGATGAAAACAAAGGCAGCCAATAGTTTATATTGTGCTTTTTTATCTTTTATTTTTATGGTTTCAAATAAGAAATAGACTAAAGCTACAACACCAATTGTGTACATGAAATAATCGGTGTATGCTGTATTTCTAACCATTATAAAAATTAATGGTATACATAACAATGAGCCAACATAAGTAGCTATTTCGTAAGTTTTTTGTTTAGTTTTTGCTAGGTGTAAAAGTGGCGAGATACCAATCGGACCTAGGTGTTTTTTTGTGAAAATAAATGTTCCTAAACCAAATGCCATTACAAGTGCAGCCGATAAGAAACATAAATGCCAGCTATAATATTTACCTAAATAAATGCACAATGCGCCACCTAATAAGCCACCAACATTAATCCCCGCATAAAATAACCCATAACCAGCATCTCTTCTGTTATCATTTTCGTGATACAATTCGCCAACCATTGATGAAATATTCGGTTTGAAAAAACCAGTACCAATAATGGATAGCGTTATACCAATATAAAATAAATCGTGAGGAGAAAAGGCCAGAATAAGATTTCCAATAATCATTAAAGAACCGCCCCAGAAAAGTGATTTTCTAAAACCTAAAATCTTATCGGCAAATATTCCACCAATAAATGTAAAAGCGTAAACAAAAGCTTGAATTGCGCCATATTGCAAATTCGATTTCTGATCACTTAAACCTAATTGGTCTACCATGAAAAATGCTAAAACACCTCTCATTCCATAGAAACAGAAACGTTCCCACATTTCTACTAAAGATAAATACCATAGTTGCTTTGGATATTTACCTTCGAAATTCTGAATTTCTTCTACTGTAATTGCTTTTTCCGAACTTAGATTCATTTTACTTAACCCCGTGCATTAGTTTTTTAATAATTGGATGTAAGGCTGCGATTAATAAACCAGCAACCATTGGAATGATAGTAAATATTAAGAAAAATGTTGTTAAGCTATATTTATGAGTAATTTCTTCAATCATACTTCCAGATACGCCAGCTAATTTATTACCCATTGCAAGGAACAAATAGTACACGCCAAACATAAAACCTATCCATTTTGCAGGAACAAGTTTACTAACATACGAAAGTCCTACAGGAGAAATACAAAGCTCACCTAGAGTATGAAACAGGTAAGCAAATACCAACCAAGCCATGCTAACTTTTATATCGGGTGATGTAATTGCAGTTGAACCGTAAGCTAAAAAGCCAAATCCTATACCAAGTAATACTAAACCTAATCCAAACTTTAAAGGACCAGGAAGATTGTATTTACTTTCCCACCATTTCGAAAATACAGGTGCAAAGCATATAATAAACAAAGAGTTTAAAATGTTAAACCACGAAGCTGCAATCTCAGTGGTGTTGGCAGAAAATTCACGTTCAACTTTCCATAATACAATACCCCATATAATTATGAAACTAGTAGCTAGTATTAAATTACCGAGTTTGTATTTTGAAATAGTTTGCGAAAAGAGTTTAATCAAAACATAAGAAATAATACCTAACGGAACAATAGTTAAAAGGGCATCAACTATTTTAAAAGTTAAGCCAGCGCTTCCTGTTAAAATCCTTGTGGTATTTTCTTTTGCAAAAATCGTCATACTTCCACCAGCCTGTTCGAAAGCTGCCCAAAAGAAAACGGTGAAAATCGAGAATATAAATACAACAATTAAACGATCTCTAACAATATTGGACGGAAGTTTTTCTTCTTTAATTTCTGTTGAATCAGCATTTTGTAATGCCTGTAATTTTTTTTCTTCTTTAGGAAGTAAGCCAATACTACCAAAAATGTTTTTTGTGAAATAAAATTGCAGCATTCCTAGAAACATGAAAATACCTGCTAGTCCAAAGCCCCAGCTCCAAGAAATTTTTTCACCTATATAACCACAAATCATGATACCTAAAAATGCACCTGCATTAACACCCATGTAAAAAATAGAGTATGCTCCATCTTTCTTCTCTGGATGATCTTTGTAAATTTTAGATACAATTGAAGTCATGTTTGGTTTAAATAAGCCATTACCTAACATTAAGCAGCCTAAACCGATATATAAAAATGTTGGTGTTTCTATCGCCATACTTGCATGACCAATAGTCATAATTAAAGCACCTAGAATTACCGCCCATCGGTAACCTAACAATCTATCGGCAATTAAACCACCAATAACAGGTGTAAGATATACGCCCATTGTGTAAGTTCCATATAAAGAAAGAGCATCAGCCTTGCTCCATTCCCAACCTCCAGCAGCAATAGTAGATGTAAGAAATAAAACTAATAGTGCCCGCATACCATAGTACGAAAATCTTTCCCACATTTCGGTAAAGAAAAGCACGAATAATCCTGCAGGATGACCCAATACCTTACTGCTAAAGAAATCGTCTTTAGTTTGAATAGATGTTTGCATAAAACATTTGTTTGTTTTAGTTTATGAATTCAGAATTTGTGTGTTGTTATGTTAGTTTAACAGCTCGCAATATAGTGAGGAGTGCGCATTCTAACAAATTTTTAAATTATGTGCAAAGTAATGAGGGATTTATGTTTGAGTAGAAATTAAAATTTTCTGATAGGTTTAACATTTTTACTTGGGTCTGCATATAATGCATCGCTTTGGTTGGCCTCATTTTTTAAAATAACATTTTCTTGAAATTTCAGTTTGCCTCCAATTACTTTGAAAGCATCGGTGCCGCCATCAGAACCATAAAATTGAAATCGACCCACCATTTCAGGATCAAAAGGAACAAGGTGGTCAAAAACGATAAGCCCTGCATTTTTATCTGTTTTTAAAACCATTGCATTTTGCTTATTATATTCGAAAATTACACGGTTTTTGCCTTTAAAATCCTTTCCGTCAAATACAGGCATTCCAAAATTGGCGTTGTCTTTATTAAAAGAAAGGATTTCGATTACTTTTTTAGTCGTTTCTGCTGTATTTCCTTTCCAGCCTAATAGAACATAATAGGGCAATTTGCCTGAAGATACAACTGGAATGATTTCATAATATCTGGCCCCAAACCATTTTTGGTTACTTGTAATAATGTTCGAATCGCCGATATTATCCGTTTGGTCGATTAGTGGAAATAACTTTAATCCACCTTTGTTATTCATTTGGATAGCACCATAATAACGGTAACTTCCGTTTTCCAATTGTACATACCAGGAAAGAGTTCTAAAAACCTGATCAGGAGATTTAATTACTGAAACCGTTTTTAACGAATCGAACGAATAATTAAAAGAATTCGGTTCTTTTAACGCTTCAACCAAAGTTTTAACAAACTTTCCATTTTCGGTAAGTTTGCTTTCATCACTTTGTGTTTTATAAATTATATTCGATATTTTGATTAAACTATCTTGAAAAACATCAAGTTTATTCGTTGATTGCTGAGCCTGAAGTTTAAAACTTATAAGGCTTATTAAAATTGCTAAATAAAATTTGATGTTTTTCATTAAAAGGATTTTATAATTTTTCGATTACCAAAGCGCTAGCGCCGCCACCGCCATTGCAGATGCCTGCAACTCCGATTTTGCCATCATTTTGTTTCAGTACAGATAAAAGGGTAACTACAATTCTAGCGCCCGAAGCGCCAAGTGGATGACCTAAAGAAACAGCGCCTCCATTAACATTTACCTGATTATCATTAAGGTTTAATATTTGATTATTCGCAATTGAAACTACAGAAAATGCCTCATTAATTTCAAAGTAATCTACATTTTTGATATCGATATTAGCTTTTTGTAGAGCTAAAGGAATCGCTTTCGAAGGTGCGGTGGTAAACCATTCAGGCGCTTGTTGAGCATCGGCAAAACCTAAAATTTTTGCTAATGGTTTAATTCCCAAAGCTTCAGCTCGCTCGGCGCTCATTAATACTAAAGCTGCAGCTCCGTCATTTAATGTCGAAGCATTTGCTGCTGTAATCGTTCCATCCTTTTTAAATACGGGTTTTAATCCAGGTATTTTCTCGAATTTAACAGCCGTTGGCTCATCATCAGTATCCACCAGGGTTATTTCGCCTTTTCTATCCTTTACTTCAATCGCAATAATTTCGGATGCAAATTTTCCTGAAGTTTGAGCAGCTTGCGCCCTTTTATAAGATTCTATAGCAAATTTATCCTGTGCTTCTCTACTAATATTGCAATCTGTAGCACAAAGTTCAGCAGCAGAGCCCATGTGATAATCATTGTATACATCCCAAAGCCCGTCTTTTACTAAACCATCAGTAATCTGGCCATGCCCTAAACGATAGCCATTTCGAGCTTTATCTAAATAATATGGAACATTGCTCATGCTTTCCATGCCGCCAGCAATAATGATATCATAATCGCCATTGGCAATACTTTGTGCAGCAAGCATAATTGCTTTAGTGCCCGAGGCGCAAACTTTATTTATTGTGGTTGCAGGTAAATCTGGTAAGCCAGCAAATTTTGCTGCTTGCGTAGCTGGCGCCTGACCTAAGTTAGCTGAAAGTACATTGCCCATATAAACTTCCTGAATCTGTTCGGCTTTTAAACCTGCTTGCTCTACCGCGGCTTTAATAGCAAAACCACCCAATTGAGTAGCAGAAAACTGTGCTAATGAACCGCCAAAACTTCCAATAGCTGTTCTTACAGCCGAAACAATTACAACTTCTCTCATGTAAACTAAATTTTATGAATTTTTGGTTAGGCTGCTAAGTTATGCATTTTTTGATATTGGATAAACGCAGTAAAAGCTATTTTAGCACAAAGCTTTGTCAAAATATATAAATCGGGTCGTAAAATAAAAAAGCACAAGTATTGTTACCTGTGCTTTTTAGAAGTTATTCTTCTTTCGATTTTCCCTTCTTTCTGGATTTAATTGCTTGATTTAATAGAAATTCAATTTGTCCGTTAGTACTTCTAAATTCATCAGCAGCCCAGGTTTCAATCTCTTTTAATAGGGCAGGACTAATTCTTAATACAAAAGCCTTTTTATCTTTCTCCGCCATTCTTATTGTACTGCTTGTATACCGTATTCTATTTAATTATATAGTGTTCCAGTATTTACAACTGGTTGCACATGCCTATCTCCGCACAAAACAACCAATAGGTTACTAACCATTGCTGCTTTACGTTCTTCATCTAATTCTACAATTCCTTTTTGCGATAATTTTTCTAAAGCCATTTCAACCATTCCAACAGCACCTTCTACAATTAGCTTTCTTGCCGCTATAACGGCTGTTGCTTGTTGACGCTGTAGCATTGCACTTGCAATTTCTGGAGCATAAGCTAAGTGCGATATTCTGGCTTCCAAAACTTCAATTCCCGCTCTCGATAAGCGTTCATTTAATTCGTTTTCTAAAAGCTCGCTTACTTTTTCAGCGCCATCTTTTAAAGTGATACTTGTTTCTTCTCCTTCGGCATGGTCATAAGGAAAGATATTTGCCAAATGCCTTACAGCTGCTTCACTTTGAATGTTTACGTACTGCATGTAGTTTTCTACAGAGAAAATTGCTTTTGCTGTTTCATTAACCTTCCAAACCACTACAGCCGCAATTTCTATAGGATTACCAAGCTTATCATTTACTTTTAATTGCTGACCATTTAAGTTGTTTGCCCTTAAAGAAACTTTTCTTTTGCTGTTTAAGGGATTTACCCAAAAGAAACCATCTGTTTTAACAGTACCAACATACTTGCCAAAAAGGGTTAAAACTTTTGATTCGTTTGGATTATTAATGATTAAGCCAGGTAAAACCAGAAAAAAATTAAAAGCTAAAATGCAGCCACCAAAAACAAAATTTTCTGTAAAAAAACAAAAAACGGTAGCACCCAATAGTGCTAAAAACAAAACGAGTGTTAAATATCCCGATGGTGGATTAATAATTTTTTCTTGATACATAATTGATATTAATTTGATATCATAAAGTAAAATATAAAACTTGGTAATTGCAAACAAAATCGTTAAAATGTATATTAGATAAAAATGTTATTTTTGACAACAACATATCCACATCGTTTTGGCCAAAATCAAGAAAAATTCGCACAAAATCTTTTACCGTAAGTATTCATCGAATCTAAAATATTTAATGATGATGTTTACAGTATTCGTAATCACACTTTTTTTACCTAAACAACCACGTTTCAGATATGAGTTTGAAAAGGGGAAAGTTTGGATGAATAAAGATTTGATTTCCCCTTTCCCATTTGCAATCTTAAAAACTAACCCGCAGGTAAGCACCGATAAAAAAGATGCTTTACGTGATATTTTACCCGTTTATCAAGTTGATAAAGAAGTAACAAATGATGCGCTTGAAGGTTATTTAAATGAATTTGATATAAAATGGCGATCAGGGCAATTAGATGAAAAGGATAAGATTTTGTTCAAAAATATTTCCTTTAAAATATTAGAAGGTATTTATCAAAAAGGAATAATTGGTTTAAATGTTAAGCATCTAACAAGTGGAAAGAATTACGATTTTTCTTTCCTCGATAATAATATTTCCAAACAGAAAAATACACAAGATATTTTTACAGCGGAAACAGCACTCAAATATTTTAAAGCCAATTTTAAGGCGCCTAATCAAGTTATGCAAGATTTGGTCGATAATTTAGCTGAAGATCATATTACACCAAACATCGTTTTTAACGAAAGGTTAACCGAAGTTATTCGCGAAAATACAGTAAGTAATGTATCAACCACTAGGGGAATGGTGCAAAAGGGAGAACTTATTGTGGCAAAAAACGACGTTATTGACGATGAAATTTATCAAAAATTAGAATCTTATAAAGCTACTTATGATGCTCAAACCAAAACTATAGGAAGTAGGACTTTAGTGTACTTAGGGCAGGTTGTTTTGGTTGCTTTTATCCTTTCTATATTGATGTCTTTTCTTTATCTCTTCCGTAGAGATATTTTTTCTGATAATAGACAGCTCTCTTTAATTTTAATTGTAACAACAGGAATGCTTCTGGCGCTAACATGGGCTTTGAAAATGAATATTGCCAGCTTATATTATATTCCTTTTTGTGTTGTTCCTATAATAATTAGAATTCTGTTCGATACCAGGCTTGCGCTTTATTTGCATATGTTGGTGATATTAATTGCTGGATTTTTTGTTGCAAATAGCTTTGAATTTGTTTTCTACCAGGTTACGGCAGGGATGGTTGCAATTTTTAGTATTAAAAACTTTGTGAAACGAGAAAGGTTTTTGGTTTCTGCACTTTTTATACTTTCAGCATACTTTGTTTCATTTGTAGGGATTGCTTTATTAAGAGAAGGGTCTTTCAGGGAAATTCAGTGGATCAATTTTGTTCCCTTTATTTTTAGTGTTTTACTTTCTCTTTTAGCATACCCTTTAATTTATATTTTCGAGCGAGTTTTTGGCATAACGTCTGATGTTGCATTGATAGAACTTACTAATACCAATAATAAATTGTTAAGAGAGCTAGCTTTTAAAGCACCTGGAACGTTTCAGCACTCTCTGCAGGTTGCAAACCTAGCCGAAGCTGCTATCTTTAAAATAGGTGGAAACTCTGTTCTGGTTAGAGCTGGTGCTTTGTATCATGATATTGGTAAGGTAGATAACCCCCAATATTTTATCGAGAATCAAAATACGGCAGTCAGCCCGCATGATAAGCTTCCTTACGAGCAAAGTGCTCAAATTATTATTCAGCATGTTCATAAAGGAATTGAGATTTTAAGAAAGAATCAAATTCCCGAAGCGATTATCGATTTTATCAGAACTCACCACGGAAATACGAGAGTCGATTATTTTTATCAGTCATTTCTTAAAAATTCGCCCGAAAAATTTGTCGATGAAAATATTTTTAGATACCCAGGACCGATACCTTTTAGTAAAGAAACTGGTGTGCTAATGTTAGCAGATTCGGTAGAAGCTGCCTCCCGAAGTCTGAAAAATCCCGATGCTCAGAACATAAATGACATAGTTGAACGGATAATTAACTATAAATTGGAGCAAAATCAATTAGATAATTGCGATTTAACATTAAAAGATATTGAGACTATCAAATTGATTTTCAAGACTATGTTGATGAGTATCTATCATGTTCGAATAGATTATCAACAAATTTTGTAATTTTTTTTTGTGGAATAGGTTGTTTTGCTATATTTGCAGACCTCAAAACAACGTCGGTAGGACAAAAACTTAGAGGAATAGGAGAGGTGCCTGAGAGGCCGAAAGGAACAGTTTGCTAAACTGTCGTACTGGTAACGGTACCGCGGGTTCGAATCCCGCCCTCTCCGCAAGAAAAATAAAATTGCAAAAATAAATGGAATTATCATTTTAAATCCGTTACTTTGCAGCCCTTAGAAATAAGGAAAAAAGGAGATACCAAGTTCGGGATGTAGCGTAGCCCGGTATCGCGCCTGCTTTGGGAGCAGGAGGTCGTAGGTTCGAATCCTGCCATCCCGACAAAAGTTCAAATCCACTTTAAAAAGGATTTAAAAAGGAGATACCAAGTTCGGGATGTAGCGTAGCCCGGTATCGCGCCTGCTTTGGGAGCAGGAGGTCGTAGGTTCGAATCCTGCCATCCCGACTAAACAAGACTTAAAACCCTCTAAATATTTATTTAGAGGGTTTCTTGTTTTTATCCAATTTAAGTGTGTTAATAATATCTGTTGCTAACTCAGTTTGTACTCTAATTTTCCCGTCAAAAATAAAAATTCGAAAGTTGTTTTTATGCAACAAATAACTGTTCTGCTTTATCATCCATTCTTAGTTTATTGAAAAAAAAGCCAACAAAATGTGGAGAGAATTAATTGAAGATTTCAAGATTGATAATTAATTTCGTGACCCAATAAATTTTATGATAGAACTTAACTACCGCTTTAAAGATGTTTATGGACATTACAGAACTTTACAACTATCTCAAATTGCACCTGAGGATTTATGGTGTTTAAATGAAGAAGGAGTATTGTTGGCAAGATTGTCAAAGATTCATGATTCATGGAAACAGTTATCTGGTGAATTATTGCCTAAAGAACTCATCCGTGGCGCTGGAGCTTATATTCAGCAGAATTATTATGATTCTATACCATTGCAAATTAAAGATCGATGGCCAGGGATTATTAGCAGTGCGGAAAAAAAATCTGATTCAGAAATCACAATTATTTGTAAACCTCAGGTAAATCTTTTTACGTTTCGATCTATTTTTTGCAAACACGTACCACGCCTCTTTAATCAAGAAATTAATGTTGAACTTAAAGTTTATAGCTATAATTATGCTCAGGACTTCAGTCTTAAATTAGATATAAAAACCAAACGCTAAAAGCACTAAAATTTGATTATAAAACTAATTAATAGTAAAGTTTTGTGTCTTTTTTAGATCATTCAATATTTTGAAATACGCCAATTTTAGGCCAAAAGTTTTATTATATTTGCGGCATGATCATAGGCATAAATGAAGCTAAATGCTGCGTTTTTCTTATAATTGTTTGTTGCCAGGTTGTAATTCAGTAAATCAGGTAATTGAATAGCTTGGTCCCGTAGTTCAACGGATAGAATAGAAGTTTCCTAAACTTTAGATATGAGTTCGATTCTCGTCGGGACCACTTTTGTATGTTTTAAAATGATTCAAAATCCTGTAAATCAACACGTTACAGGATTTTGTTTTTCATCAAAAACCACTAAAAACGGTGAGTTTTCACGCACTTTGGTGAGTAATTCGGTGAGTTTTGGAAAGAATCGAATTTCTACCACGGATTGAGTCTAAAATATTGATTGTCAGTATGTTCGAATTTTGAACATCTTGTTTTGATCAGGTTGCAAATCTAACTTTGTTAACCTGTTAATTCAAGCTTATGAACCAGAATTTTAGTGTGCTTTTCTATCTAAAAAAGCAAAAAAAAGAAAATGAAAACGGTCTTTTGCCGATTTACCTGCGCATCACCGTATGCGGAAAACGCTCTGAGATTTCAATCGGAAGAGAAATTGATCCTGAACAATGGGACAACCGCCGAAACAAAGTCAGGGGCACCAGGCAGGAAAGCCGTGCTTTAAATGATTACTTGAGTAGCATCATTTCCAAAATCAGGAAGATCCACACGGGTATGATAGACCGTGATGAAGAGATTGATGCAGAGACCATTCGTAATCACTACCTTGGAAAAGGCACAAAATCGAAAATGATTCTTGAAATTTTTCAGGAGCATAATGAAAAAGTGGCTGAGCTTATTGGCAACGGCTACAGCAAGAATACACTCAAGACCTACAAGAGTTCAATTAAGCATCTTGCTGCCTACATTCTGGCGAAGTATGAAAAAGCTGATTATCCCTTAATCAAGGTAGACTTTGGATTCATTACCGGATATGAGCACTATCTCCGGGTTGAAAAAGAATGCATGGCCATCTCTGCACAAAAATATATTGTTCATTTAAAGAAGATCATATTTTTCAGCCTGGCAAACGGGTGGATAGTCGCCAACCCGTTTCTGCATTATAAATTAAAAGCTAAGCCGTCTCCAAGAACATTTTTGACTCAGGCAGAGCTTGATGCCGTGCGGACAAAAAGGCTGCATGTACAGAGGCATATCCAGGTCAGGGATATTTTTGTTTTCAGTTGCTATACCGGTCTTGCCTACATAGATGTACAAAAACTTAAAAGAAGTGAAATCCAGATTGGGGATGATGGTAAGGAGTGGATTTTTACATCAAGGACTAAAACGGAAACACCTTCTCATATTCCCATCCTCGCTGAAGCGAAAGAAATCCTTGACCGATATCAGGACCATCCCGTTTGCGAGATAAAAGGTTTGGCACTTCCCGTGTACACTAACCAGCGGATGAACAGTTATCTCAAAGAAATCGCTGATCACTGCGGCATCACCAAGACCTTGACCTTCCATTTAGCCAGGCATACATTCGCAACAACAGTCACCCTTTCCAATGGCGTACCGATAGAAACTGTTTCAAAAATGCTCGGGCATAATAGCCTGAAAACCACCCAGCATTATGCCAAGGTATTGGATTCAAAAACGGGACATGATATGTCTGAGCTCGCTGAAAAACTATCTAAAAGAGTCAAGGATAAAGGACGGAAAAAGAAGAAAAAAGAAAAGGTAAAAGTTTTGAAACTTTATCAATATAGCTAACATATTAACCCGAATGGCATCATTGCAGGACATCGCTGCTATGAAATTGAATGCCATTGTCGGAAGTGGAGAACGTATTAAAGATTTTGTCGACTTATATCACCTGCCTGACAAACTCGACTATTCCGAAATGCTTAATCATTACTGGCAAAAATACCCCAACGTAACCATTGATATGGCTAACCGTTCTGTCGGCTATCACGAGCAAATTGATATGGAGGTACCCATAGATCTCCTGGACGGAACATTTCAATGGAAGAAAGTCGCAAACAAATTAATAAGCATCTCGAACGAGTTTAGTCTTCCCGCTAAAAACGTCCATGACAGACAGCCATGCCTTAGGCTTAACCTTGATAGCAACAAGGATAATGGACAAGGAATGACCAGATGATCACTAATTCTTTTTTGAAAAGTAAATTGAAAGATAACCTAAGTAACTGTGCAAAAGGTTGTGCTCTTTCTTAGATTATTGGGTCACAAATTACATTTTTGCCTAAATACAAAATCGGAACGAAGTTGGATTGTGTGTGCGGCTTCGATAAGCCACAGATGAGGGAGGGCCAACACGTATATCTCGGATTTTCATTTTTTTTCTCGCTTTTGTTGCAGTTTTTTCTTGAGTTTTTGCGCCTTGTTAAGTTCATCCTCTTTGTCCCTAAGGGTCTGTTCGGCCTGCTGCAGTTGCTCTTGATTTATTATGATTTCTTTGGTCGGATTTCCATAGTAGGTTTATTTAAGTTTTATCGGAGGTAGCCACTTTCTGCGACCATCGGAAGTGGAAAGCAAGTTCTTTTTCCATAGGAAAAAGGTTTTTGTGGTAACAAAAACATAAACTTGCTCCCTCAAAATTTCATAAAGACCATTCTTCCACATATTGCGAGGTGCATCATTATTTATTTAAAAAAATCAGGCTTCCAGATGGATTGAATGATGGTTGATAAGTGATGTACCCAGATCGACACAAGTCCTTAATACACTTATGATAAGTACTAGTTGATTGGATCTTGGACATCGTCATCAATTTTTTTCTTGTGATTACGATTGGATTCATTCTCCCTCCACTAGCCCAACACTGTACAATTGTAGTAAATAGACTGATATGCACTGGAGAAATCACTTCATCTTCCTGTGCCTTGCAAAGGAAGATTGAAAGAGGAGTTGCCATTTTCATTTTTAGGAATTTGGCGATTTAGAATGTTGGAGGACTTTGTTGATTTCCTCCATGCTGTAATACATGGTGCCCCCAATTTTGGTAAAACTGAGAGTTCCCTTATTTCTTAGTGTTTGAAGCGTTCCACTGGAAATAGCCAATAACTTTTTTACCTCATTACTTCGAAGCCATTTCTTACTGGCAGGTCTATCCGAGCTAAAAAGAAGTTTGAGTTCTTTAAACAGTTCAGATTTGAAATCTATCAAATCTGATTTAGTCATAATTTCTAACGACATAAATTTCAATTAGTATGGCAACATTGCCAGTACGAAATTGAACAAGAAAGGGACGTTTTAAATGACCATTTATTTGCTTTGGTCAGATTGGATGCGTTTTGAATTGGGTTCCAAGGTGATGATTTTAAAGCGCTTGCTAGATTCCGCAACTTCTGATCCTTTAATTAACTTGGAAGATGTATTTGCCGGAAAATAATTCCTGAGGGTTTCTAGGGAAATCTCATTTTCACCATGCTGAAAATACTTCGCAATCATTTTATACCAGGGGCTTTGTGATTGTGATCTGGCTAACTTTTTCCCATCAGGCATTGTGAGTTCCTGAATTTGCTTCACCAGATCGATTAATTGCGATAGGTTTCCGTCCAGCAATCTTATTTTCTGGTCCGGCTCATAACGGGTTAGTGATTTAATGTGATTTTTTAATAGTAGAATTTCTTCTTTAAGCTTTAATATCTCAATATCCTTTTCTGAAACAACTGTTTCTAGGCTCTTTTTGATATGCCATTTGTCGAACTTTCCAACAACATCTTTAAATTTTCTTAATGCATCGAGGCTCTTAATTGTATCCAAAGCCGTAATACTTTTTTTATGATAATGGACAATTTGGTCATCGATTTTATCTAAAACATGTGTAAAAAAGTCCTTTTCCGAATTTTCACAACTAAGAATAAACCAATCAAGATGGAATTGATAGTATTCCGCATATTCTACGGGTTCAAGACTAAAGAATTTTTTGAAGAAAAAGTTATCGCCTTTTTTTCTATCAAATTTAATTGGATTACCTATTTCAAACTTGTGGGGGCTTTTATCAAAAGGATCTCTGAATTTAAAATATTCTTTCATAATGCATTCTGCTGATCATTCTAAATTAAACATTTACACTTAAGATAGAGGAATGTGATGTGTAAATAACTAAACATGGTCTTAAAAAGCAGTGTGATTTTAACTGGAGATGAAGGTTATTGCGCTTCTCGGCCAGCAGATAAGGGTTGTTCGCTGGTAATTTCAGGAGACTGTTGAGCTTGCAGTTTGGCAATGGCCAGCACTCCTTTTCTTTAACGGTGAGGAGCGTGTGTAGTTTCAGGTTCGATTATCAAACTATAAAACACTGATTGCATTTCTGGTATTGATTAGATAATTAAATTATTCTGCTTCATTTTCAGTTGGTTAGTTTCCAGGGTTTGCGGATTTGAAAAAGGAATTTATTTTTGCGGCATGATTGTAACCGTACTGGCAATATTGGAGACTGATTTTAAGCCAGAGAAGAATCTTGCTAAGGTAATGAATGACCGTTTAGTGCGTGCGGCAAAGGATCTTCAGGACGTTTATTTTAAGCCGTTTTCTGGAAGGGGATTTTCTTCAGATGATCTGGTGGTGTATATTAGTTATAATCCGAAATATAAAATTCGTTTCCGTATTGTAAATGATGTACCTGCGGATATTGAGTATTTTGTGGCGGAATGTTGCGGGCGTTTGGGGTTTATTCTCTGGAAGGCTAATGCGATCGGGGTTAGCAGGGAAACTGTTTAGCAGGACTATCGTTACATAAATGTTCAATATCCTTGGTCTATTTTTTTTATGCTTTGCCATATCTCAGGACCAGCCGCGATTTTTCTGCGCCGGATACGTGCCTTGGTGTCCCTTAGATGCCAGCGTTTTTAGGTTATTTACTATTTTTGTGTTAAAGGTAAATCCAATTCTGCCACAAATTTAAGGTTCAGCTGCGGCACGCGAAGGAATTTCCGGCATAAACCCGCCTATGGCCTTTTCAGCCCGTTTCCATTTATTCCGTTCCTCCTTTCGCTTTGGCGCCGGGGCCTGAACCTTTTACTGCACCATAATTAAATCTTAAATATTATGGAAAAGCAAGTTTTTAGAGTTTCAGAAATCGAAATCAGTTATCGTCCGGCATTCAAGCTTTCAGAAAAACCCAGCGTAACTTCTTCCCTTATTGCTTACGGGATACTGGATCAAAGCTGGGATCGCAACAAAATGGAATTGTTAGAGGAGTTCAAAGTGCTTTTGCTTAACAGGCAGAACAGAGTGCTGGGTGTGCTGAATGTAGCTCAAGGAGGTTTTTCTGAAGTATCGGTGGATCCTAAGGTGATATTTTCCGCGGCACTGAAGGCTTGCGCCAGCGGGATTATTTTAAGCCATAATCATCCGAGCTCAGAATTAAGGCCTAGTGAGGCAGATGTAAAGTTGACTACTAGGATGGTGGAGTGTGGTAAGCTGTTAGGTGTTGAGGTTCATGACCATATCATCTTATCAGCTTATGGTTATTATAGTTTTATGGATGAAGGGATGATTTGATTCATTCCTTCATTATCTTTTGTTATAGCCTTACTTCTATGGTCGGACTAAAACTTCCGTTTAGGTATAATTATATCATGATCCAACGTAATTAGTGCCTGAATGAGTGTTTAAGCTGATGGCTTTAAACACAGTTTATTTTATTTTTAGTTATATGTAGTGAAGAAGGTATTGGGCAAGCGAAATGAATCCAGATGATTCAGAGAGCAAGCCGGTCTTCTTTAAGACAGATCAGTTTGTTGGCGGTTGCCTATCGGGCTTAGCTAGAATGGTTGTAGTTAAAATTAACTAATGCAATTTAAGTTAGGTGGCTGACGTAATAAATCGCCTCATTTGGGGCACTAAGAAAGGCAGCCTTGGTTTTTTCGTTGGGCACTAATGATCCAGATACAAGCTACCCAGCTTACAAGTGCGGTAGAAATACCTAGTTCCGGGTCGGCAAGCGTAAATGAGGAGAATATGGCTATTACCGAGATAGCTGTTGCGAAGAAAAAAGGGATAAATTTTTTCATAATTGTTAAACTGATTTAGATCAGGGTTTTCAAAAACTGAACCAGAATATCAATTTATTTAAAGATCATATTCTTTATTTCAATAGTCTGACATTTCTACCAAAAAAGTCAGGATTTTTTATATAATTTTCTAAAACTCAGAAAACAGACTGACATTGAATCCTTATTCGAGTGCAATACAGATAGTAGAAAACAGGTCATTTGAAATGGAGCTTCCGTCCAGTCGAAAAAATTCCTTTGATCTTTTCTGAATGTATCCTTTGAACTGGCCATTGGTGGTCACCCTGAATAGTGATCCATCACCTTTGACCTCGCTTATTACTATCAAATCCTCACCAATACTTAAAATTCTTTCTGGAGTAGCTGCTTTAGTAATCATATGCAAATATTGTTAATACTAAAATTATTAGCAAATAATCTTTTAAACAATTGATGATAAACAGTACGACCGATAAATTCATAATCTTATAATGGCCAGCGATACAGCGAAATAACTTTAGAATCGAATTGGAAAACAAATCTGAAAATCAGCGGTTTTATTAAAAATCAAACTTAATATTATGAACGATAATTCGAAAACAGTAGTTGCATTGCTTGCAGGACTTGCCGCAGGTGTTGCTTTGGGAGTGCTTTTTGCACCCGATAGAGGTGAGGAAACCGTTGATAAGCTTTCACGTTCATTATCCGATCTTAAAGACAGAGTTTTGGAACGTGCGAAGGATGAGCTGGAACGTCTGGTGGATACGGGAAAAGAGTATGGTAGTAAGTCCGCCGACAGTTACCAGTCAGCAAAGGAAGAGTTAAAAGAAAAAGCTGGTTCTGTTAAAGAAGAAGTAAAGGATTCAGTCATAGATTCAATTGAACAAGCTTAATATAATTACCTGAAAAATGGGATTACCAGATACAGGAGAAGCGGCTTGTACCGTTTTTTTATGTATCGGACTTGTGGTTTCGGTGCTCTGGTTAAATCACGGTTTTGTTAATGAAATGATGCAATGGGCGCTTGATGGGTATTCAATTTAATTTTCATAATTTTCGATATGGATCCATTTAATATTGTAGTCGTTCGGGCAGGAAAGCAACTTGGCCTAAACATCCACCCTAAAAATCAATCGGAATACATGGTGCTTTTTGAAGGCTCTCTTGTTGGGGAGGTATTGCTTAATGAGCAGGGAAAAGTATTGGGTGCTGTTTCTGCAAGTGAACTTCTTAAGGGCGATTATCCTGACTATCCATGTGATGTTTCACTGGATTGTGAAGGCTTGATTTCTGAAAACATAATGGTCGATCAAATTGGCAGGGAGATTTCCAGGGCTCTTGGTTTGTTGAGATAGCGGACCTAAATTTTTAGTAATGGCGCTGAGTTCGGGTATTTTGGTTTTTAGAAAAGCTGGTGAAGCACTGGAATTTTTTCTGGTGCATCCTGGTGGGCCATTCTTTGTTAAAAAGGATGTAGGGTTCTGGACAATTCCTAAGGGGCTTGTTGAGGAGAAGGAAGATCTGCTTGTTGCCGCAAAACGTGAGTTTCTGGAGGAAACTGGCTTCGAGCTTTCGGGGGATTTTATTGATCTGGGTTTCATAGTGCAGAAGGGGGGAAAGCGGGTTCATTGTTTCGCTGTGGAGTTTGACCTTGATCCCTCGCAGCTTGTCAGCAATACCTTTGACCTGGAGTGGCCACCGCATTCTGGAAAACTGGTTTCTTTTGCTGAAGTGTACAGGGGTGATTGGTTTAGCTACAAGAAAGCTTTAATCAAGATTAATTCGGCCCAAGCTAGCCTTATTACTAAGCTTGTAGATATAAATTCATAGTTTTATCAATCCAGCTATTTGCTAAGGTAATAATACCATTTGGCTAGGGGTGGCATTGCGCAGACCACGGGGGGGACCAGGGCATACTTGATGGATTTGTTATCCTTTCTTTTTATATGAGGTTTGAATTTTAAACTATTCTGGGAAAGTGTTGTTTAAGGCATATGGAAAAACTTAGCCTCTCTGTAAACACACTCTTACTTTTTGTGCTGGCCTTTGCAGGACTTTATTTTGCTGCGCCTTTCTTGATTCCCTTGACCTTAGCAGCAGTGCTTTCTATGGTCTTTATTAGATTATGCAGTTTTTTTGAACACCAAGGAATGTCCAGGGGTTATGCCTCGCTTATTTGTATACTGATTTTTTTGATAGCTATGGCTCTGGTTGTTCTATTATTATCCATTCAGCTAAGCAGTCTTTCGGAGAACCTGGATGGGATGGAAAAGCGTATTGTCAGCATGCTGGAGTCGCTTAAATCCTGGATTAATGAAACAGTGGGTATCAGAAAATCTGAACAGCAGAAGGCTATTGAGGATGGAACAAAGGGGAAATCTGGGGGAATGATACTGGCTTTTGCAGCGGGGCTAATGGGCGTTCTGGTCAATACGATACTTGTTTTGGTATATATGTTCCTGTTTCTTTCGATGCGTGGCCATATCAAAAAGTTCATTTTGAAACTGCTCCCAAAAAAAGAGAATGCTGATGCCAGTGTGGTGATCCATCAGACGGGAAAAGTTTCCCAAAAATACTTGAGCGGACTTGCGGCAATGATAGCAATTTTGTGGGTGATGTACGGGATTGGCTTCAGCATTGTCGGCGTTGAGAGCGCAATCTTTTTTGCTGTGCTCTGCGGTCTGCTTGAAATCGTGCCTTTTATCGGAAATCTGACGGGAACTGGTTTGACCGTACTAGCGGTAATGGCCCAGGGCGGTGATGGCAAGATGGTCTTTGGCGTCCTGGTCACTTACTTTATAGTGCAGTTTATCCAGACCTACATTCTGGAGCCGATCATAGTGGGCGAGCAAGTTAACATCAACCCGTTATTTACCATCATGGCCATTGTGCTCGGGGAAGTGGTTTGGGGGGTAGCAGGGATGATCCTGGCGGTACCGCTTTTGGGAATGGCAAAGATCATCTGCGACAGTTATCCTCACCTCCAGCCTTACGGGTTTCTGATTGGCCCCGAAAATCCGAAAAAGCCGCAGACAACTATAGTAGACTATATCAAAAAAATATTTTCAAAACAATAAGAAATGGTATTTAGCGGTTGATCGCTCGGGATACCAGCCGAACCATCCTATAAAAAGCTTTTGATTATAACTTGGTAGTTAGAAATAAATTTTTTCTAAATTGTTGCTTGCATACACGCCAGTAAATAAGCGGAATGATTTACTGTGCTGTAAATCAGTAGTTAATAAAAAAGGAGATGGAAAATCATCAAGATCATAAGTCCCAGACCATGCTCAACTTGCTGATCTGGGGATAATGCTGTTTTTGTCGTGTAATACGGAACGCATAACCAATGATTTCGTTGAAAGTAAATTCAAAACTGAGATAGCCCCATGTACAACAATTTATCCCGGATCCCGAATTTGTTGCTCAATTAAACGATATGATTTCGGATATCGACGCCAGGCTTTCATTCATTTTTATCAGATCATTTTTTTTGCCTGAAACCTTGAATACAGCGGTAAGCCTGTCTTCATCTTTACCAACTTCGAGTCTATCAAGCGTCAGCGAATTGCTTTGCAGCGACTGTTCCAGATTTGTGATTTGTGAAAACTCTGGTCCGCGAAAGGTAACGCTTAACAACTTTTCTTTCTGAAGCCCTGCGATTAGTTTTTCAATTCTGGTGACCATCAGCAACATGCATAGGGTAATCAGTGTTAATGCCAAAGCCAAGGCGTGATAGCCAATACCGGTAGTCATCCCAATTGCGGCTGAAGTCCAGATTACGGCCGCTGTTGTTAGTCCACGCACAGAAATCTTATCCTTAAAGATAACACCTGCACCAATAAAGCCGATTCCAGTGATTATATTAGCCGAAATCCGGTCGTCGGTGCCCACGCCATGCCGGGAAACAATTGTAAAAATTGTCGAACCCAGGGATATTAGTATAATGGTCCGAAATCCGGCAGACTTGCTTCTGTATTCCCTCTCGAAGCCGATTATGCCGCCACAAATCATGGACACCAACATGGCAACCATATCCTCAAGCTCAATTGTAAAATCCATTCTGTATTTTGTTTTAGAGTTGAATCATTAACCGACTATCATTTGTTTTTGTTTGGATAACATTATGCAAACTTCAGATATAATTATACAGGGGAATTCGTATTGATGCTGGTAATACACTGCCAGTCGCCTGAATTTCGAATAAGATCTTGTCTTGTGCCTTTCAGAATTTATCATAGGAAAATAATAAAATGGTTTTCTAGTGTTAATTATTAACCTTGATTTTTTGATTACTTGTATTGGCAGTTTCCTATATTCGCTACCTAATCTAATTGAGGACATAAGCTTGCCAAAGGATTCGGATTCTATACAAACGTAAATATGAAATTAACTATCTTGCCCCTTTCACTACATTTTCAGGTCAAGTGTTTTCGGACGAAATCGATAAAGACAAAATGGAAAATTACACCAAAAACTAATTGATTGATAAAGTGAATTTATTAACTATAGTCGCGGTCGTGACAATCTCCATTTCATTATTTTTTTCCTTTTTTTTGCTGACTGTTAAAACGGCACATAAATTAAGTAATCGCCTTTTTACTTTTTTTCTCTTTTTACAGGTGATTGACCACAGCGTTAATCTGGGTCAACTTTTTGAAATCCCGTTAACTGGGAGAATTTTGATCAGCTCATTTTTTTTCCTGCAGCTCCCTGTTTTTTACTTATATATCCTTTCGGTTTGCTATTCTGATTTTAAGTTAAAACCTATACACTTACTTCATACCATTCCTTTCCTGCTGGCAAACTCAATCTTATTGCCCCGCTTTTACCTAGTCGACCTGGCTGCTAAAATTAGCTTTCTCGAAAAAGGCAGTAGTATGGTGGAAGTGCAGTTCAATCATATTTAATGCATGTTCAATGTGTTTTTTATATTGTGGCAGCTTTTATGATCTTAAGGAAAGCCAAAAAGATTTACCTGGAAAATTACACCGGAGCAAGCCTGGAATCGCTTAACTGGTTATTCCAGTTTACTTTAGCCTTATCGATTTTCTTTTCTATTGCACTTTTAAAGAACATCTTTAAGTTTACTGCATACCCTGATGTTGCCGAATGGTTAAAAGTTGGACTGATCCTCTCTGAGCTGGTTATCATTTTCTGGTATCTGTATAAAGCATTAAATAATCCAGCACTGTTTAGAAATATCGATTCAAGGTTAAAGCTGGTTTCTGAAATCATTTTTGAGGATCAGAACATCAACACAGGGGTAATAAGTGAAAAAGAGCATAACTCGACCTTATTAACGCTAAAGCAATACATGACAGAAGCAAAGCCATTTCTTAATCCTTCATTAACTATACAGGAAGTATCGAAAGATATCAAAATTCCCGTGCGTGAATTATCTGTTTTGATTAACCATAATCTGGAGCAGCATTTTTACGACTTCGTTAATAACTACCGGATAGCTTATGCCATGGATTTATTAAAAGATGCGTCACAAAACAAGGTAACGGTTTTAGAAATTCTGTATGCAGCCGGTTTTAATTCAAAATCTTCTTTTAATACGGCTTTTAAAAAGCACACTGGCCAGACGCCCACTGCTTACCGTAAATCGCTGTAGAACAAAGCTTTGTAATTACCCGTACATCTTTTTTTAATTACTCGTACTCTTTTTTCAAAACAAATGCGTTCGAATGCTTTTACTCGGTCGCAGGAACTTGAATTCTTGTACAAATTTGTATCGAAATAATTTTTAATCTAAAGATAAGATACAATGAAGACCTCTATTACATTTTTAGCGGCGCTTTTGATAAGCAGCTTTTCCTTTGCACAGAATGTCACCAAAAGGATCGATTCGATAATAAACGACAACTACAAAAAAAATCCCCAGGTAGGGATAAGCGTTGGCTATATTGAAAATAATAAGGAATTCTTCACCGCATATGGTAAGTTGAATGAAGAAACCCAGGCACAGATTGATAAAAATTCCATATTTGAAATTGCTTCGATCACCAAGATTTTAACTTCGAATTTAATTGCACAGGCGGTTATTGAACATAAAATAAAATTGGATGATTATATAGATAACTTACTTCCAAAGGTGTATGTGCTGCATGAAAACTTAAGGAACAAAATAAAAATTTCAGATCTGGCTTCGCACCAATCTGGTCTGCCCGATATAGATTTTGCGAAACTCATAGCGGCGGATCCTAAACAGCCGTTAAATGGGGTTACCCAGGAAACGTTGAGTGCGGTAATAAATAGTTGTAGTGAACTGAAAGATTATGGCAAATACCGTTACTCAACTATTGGATATACTTTGCTGGGTCAGATACTGGAAAGAGCATATGGCAGTAGCTACGATAAAATTATTCGTGAAAAGATGCTGGATCCTTTAAAAATGAGGAATACGCTGACAAAGAATTTTGATGTAAAGAACAGAACAACCGCTCACAACGTTGAAGGAGGAACTCAGGAATTCCTTAAATGGAATGTTACCGCGCCTGCCGGGCTTGTAAAATCCAGTACTTCTGATATGGTCAGATTTTTAAAAGCGATATTGGATCAGGAAACTGAGGTGGGGAAGGCTGGATTAATTACTGAAAAAATATTCTATAAAGATGAAAACAGGGAAATGGGAATGGGTACAAATATTTCAACTGATGAAAAAAACACGATTTACCTAAAATCAGGGGATTCTATGGGACAATCTTCAATTATTTGTTATAACAGGGTTAAAAACTGGGGTGTTGTAATATTACTGGACCATCGGAATTCGAAAATGAGACAAAATCTTTTGAACACGATTTATGATACGGTTTTAAAGTAAGTAAGAAAATTTTTTTCTTATATAGCTATATCTAAGTGGCACGTTGTCCTCTAGTTTAGTTACCAGTTATCTCCCGCATATATCACTGGCCTACTGAATAAGCTGAACCTAATTGACCCCTTCTCACCAAAATATTTTTTTATCCTAATGTCTAGTTTATTAATGACTTTATAAATAATTAAAGATTGATGAGACGGGGTTAAGTAAGTTGGTTCGTACATGATCATCCTGGCCGGAAACGCATCACTTTGGAAGCGGGAAGAGCTTTTCATCTACCTGTGTTCCCTGACCCGCGACCATGCACCAGCTCCCGTTTTTCTTGATGAACACCTCAAGTCTTCTTACTTTAAGGGAGATATCATGTCCCTGAACACTAATCTGTACATCGGCCAGCCAGTTCACTACAGCTGTGGTAGCGGTATAGATCCTGATGATCTCTGTTCCGGATACAACCTTTACGGATTTAAAAACCAGTTTTTCTTTTTCCTGGGTGCTCTTCCATTGTGGCAGCGAGTAATTGATGTCGCCTTTGGGGCCAACCGATACAAAGTCATTGCAGTTGTGCTGCGTCTGAACCTTAAATTCTGGGTCATGCATAAATGCGATCACTTCTTTTCTTTCCTTGGGATAACTTAGTGTGTCCAGCTGAGCGAAAGCACTTACTGATCCAGTAATTAGAGCGCAGATGATTAATATTTTTTTCATAATCGTTATTGATTTGTTTGTCTAAAACTATAGGAGATAATTGACTTTTTTTTTCAAAATAGCCAGGATGGATTTTTGAGAGTACATAAATATTTAAAATCTGTTCTATCTCTTTTTATCGACGACGAAAAGCTTATGTCGATAAATGGGGTGGTTTTTTTAGCTAATTTGTATCTTGGTTAAAATTTAAAATTGAACAGACTACAATTTGTTTTCTCAGAGAAGCCTGCCTGGAAAATTCTCAGGCATTTCAGCTTTTGGTTTTGCTGGTATCTGTTTCAGGTGTACCTGTATTCTTTTACCCCTTCACCTATTTTAATGCGTGTCGATTTTCTGGAACGTATCCGTATAAACCTGGGAGAGAGTTTCTGGTTCATCCTGCCAAACCTGTTTTTGTCCTACTCGGTGATGTATCTGGTTATTCCGAAATTAATCATTCCGGCAAAGTACCTTAAGGCTACCCTTTGCATTATCGTACTCATTTTTCTTACTGCATTTTTTTCTGCGGCCTTATCCCTGAGCATTATCGAGTGGATGCGGCACGAATATCTTAAAAGCCACGCTGAATTATTCAATGGTGCACTGCCGGAAACACCTTTTAAAATCCAGTTATTCCAGGGCTTAATTTCGGGTCTGAGGGGAAGTATTACCATTGGCGGCCTGGCTGCAGCAATTAAGCTTACCAAATATTTTTACCTCAAGCAGGAGCAGACCCTCGCCCTTGAAAGGCAGAATGCAATTACAGAACTTCACTCACTCAAAGCGCAGCTCCATCCGCATTTTCTCTTTAACACGATTAACAACATTTATTCCCACGCGCAGGAAACAGCGCCCGTTGCAGCAGATATGCTCCTTCAGCTTTCTTCCCTGTTACGTTATATCCTATATTCCTGCAATACACCTCTGGTACCCCTTTCGCAGGAAATATCGATGATCAGGGATTATCTGGAACTGGAAAAGAAGCGCTATGGCAACCGACTTGAGATATCTCTGCAATTTCCTGGAAATGAAACAAGTGAACATTTCATTGCCCCTTTGTTGATCTTGCCTTTTGTAGAAAACTGCTTTAAGCATGGAACAAGCACTATTCTTTCCCACCCCTGGATCAGTATCGAACTGAGGCTTTCAGGGAAACGTTTGCTAATGAAGTTCATTAACGGTAAGTCGGAGATTGGATCGGAAAATACAGGTGGCATCGGGATTGAAAATGTGAGGAGAAGGCTTGAACTTCTTTATCCTGAGACGTACCGCCTGGATATTATTTCAGAAGAAGATGTTTATATTGTAATCCTGGAAATAACCACTCATCCCAATGCTGCGCTATAACTGTTTGATCGTTGATGATGAACCACCTGCAAGGGCGGTGTTAAAGCGCTATGTTGAAAAAATGCCTATGCTCAAACTATCGGGTGAGTGTTGTAATGCTTTTGAGGTCATTTCTTTTCTTCAAAGCGGGAGCGTCGATCTTATATTTTTGGATATCCATATGCCGCAGTTGACTGGTCTGGAACTGTTGAGGACACTGACCAAGCCACCCAAAGTGATTTTCACCACAGCATATGAGACTTATGCGCTGCAGAGTTATGATCTCGATGCAGTGGATTATCTGTTAAAGCCTATAGAATTTGAAAGATTTGTAAAAGCTGTAAATAAGGCTCTTCCTTCAAAGGTAATATCTTCCACAACTCAACAGATTTTGGGAACCGATCCGCTAGCCGCAACGGATGCCTTTCTTTATTTTAGGGTCGATCGAAAGATGGTCAAGGTGGTACTAAAGGATATTGTTTTTGTGGAATCTTTAAAAGATTACGTGAAGATTGCGACTATAAATGAGCTTGTTATTACCAAGAATTCCATGTCTGCAATGGAGGCGATGTTGCCTGGTGATCGATTTTTGCGTATTCACCGGAGTTTTATGGTCTCTATAGAAAAGATCCGTTCGTTTTCCCAAAGTAACATTCAGCTCTCCGAAGTAGAGCTGCCTATCGGAAAGCTCTACCAAAGAGAGGTTTTGAAAATATTGCAATCTTAATTTATGCATGCATTGAGTAACATATGCAAACATCTCCTTTTTTATCAAAAATTAATTCTACATAAATCAGTATTTCCCCCACTAAATAATTTCTTCTTTTAGCTCCGGATTTGACAATACTTGAAACCTAACCTTCAATAAGGTGGAAAGAGTATCTCAGCTCTCGGGATATTCAAGTATCTGAACATGTGGGCGCATTTTGGGATTTCTTTCCAACGCTCGCCGACCTTGCCGCACAAGCCAGTTAATCTTCCTTTTATTCCAGGCTTGGATGCCTCAGGGATTGTGGATGAGGTAGGTTCCGGTGTTACCCGAATTAAAGTCGGTGATAGGGTTGTAGCCAATGCCTATAATGGCACCTATGCAGAATATGCTTGTTTTCCTGAGGAAAATGTCGCAAATATCCCCACAAATATTGATTTTCATAGTGCCGCTGCCGCATCAATAGGTCTCATAACAGCACATACGTTTTTGATCGAACGAGGGGAGATTAAAGCAAGAAGCCGGATTTTGATACTTGGTGCTGCCGGGGGCACGGGCACTATCGTAATTCAAATGGCTAGAGCTTTAGGTGCTTATGTGATCGCCGTAGACTCCGGTGATGGCATTAAACTCGCAAAATCTCTGGGAGCTGATCAAGCATTGGATTACCGTGAAATAGATTTTACTGAAGTAGTCTCAGAGATCGATTTGGTTATAGATTTTGTAGGGGGGGATACACAATCAAAGGCCTTTAAAATAATTAAGGCGGGAGGTAAACTGTTAAGTGCTTTCTCAGTTCCTTCAATAGGGCTTGCTGATGAATACAACGTGGAAGCAGCATTTGTAATCGCAAACTTATACTATGAGAATCTTCAGTTCGGATTGAAAATGATGTTGGAAGATAAAATAAAACCAATTATCCGTGAAATTATGCAGTTAGAAGAGGCGGCAAATGCGCAAGATCAGTTGAGCAGAGGTGGCTTAAATGGTAAAATTATCTTGGAAATAAATTCTTAAAGTACAGTCAGCGCGCAGACAGATTCAGACACTGCCTTGCGCTCTGATTGATGAATCTTGTTCTGTTGTAACCAGTTCCATCCAGGTCACAGATGTTCCGTCCAATTTTTTCTGGATAGCGATGTGGCTCATACCAGTTGTAGACACTGTCATATATTTAAGAATAATATTTTTTGATTGCATTTTGATGCATACCTTCTAAAACAAATCCATTTGATAGAAACACTAATCAATGAATATTGGCAATTTTAACAACTTCGCATAAGAATAATACAATTGGCCGTTGTCGCCTTACCCACCAATTGTTAATCTAAAAACCCCCTTTAAGTGTTTGTGTTGGTAAGGACAGATTCTTGCCGGGCTCGCCACCTTCAACGTTTCTTTCCGGCCATATCACATCAAGTCTTGATCGGCTGATATACCATTTTCCCGATATCTGTTTGTATTCGTCAGAGTATAGGCCCAAAAGTAGTAAGGGATTTTGATCCTTTGGTCTGGCCGTTACCAGGTCAATCAGGTAGCACCGCCCTTGGGCAGTTGTTGGCCCGGTAAACTCGATCCAATGATTGGTAATTGCGTGCATAAATGGATAGTTGCCGTGCTGATTTGTATCATAATCTCTGAAGGCCTTTCTCAATCCTTCCAAAACACCGTTTCGTCCAATCCACGGCTCCCTGTCGGTCTGAACAATAGTATCTTCAGTAAATAATCCAGTTAGGTTTTCGAGATTGTTTCCATCAAGGTAGTGCGCATATTTAACGCGAAGACTTCTTATTTCTTCTATATTGCACAATTTTTCAATAGCTTCCATATACGCTGTCTTTTTTAAGTTTATCTTTTGTAATATTTTGAGACCCCTTGTTAAGATCAAATTCTTTAGCGATTAGCGCAATTGATCTCAACCTGTTTTCAACCCCATATATATGCGGTAGCAACATTATCTCATTTGTCTGATATTGGCTCGCCAAAAGTAAAATTTGTTCTTTTGCTGAAGCAGGTGTACCAACGATTATCCGGCTTCGATTATGTTTAATAATGCGCTTTTCCTGTTCCGAGTAATTATACTGATGTTCAGGAGACATGTAGTAAGGTGTTTCCCTTCCGGATTCAATCATTAATAACCAATGGTCAAAGCCTTTTGCCAGTGTCTCAGCTTCATGTTCCGTACCCGCAATTGCGACAAATATGGCAACCATCGTATTTGCTGCAGTATTAAAAAGGGATTTATAATTTTTTATTGCCGCTATTCCCAAGCCACTTGGGTTGATAAAGTGTGCGAAAATAAAAGAAGTTCCCTCCTGCGCCGCTAATATCGCCCCACTTTCTCCGGCTCCTAATGACCACATTTCTGGTAGGGTCTCAATTAACGGGGAGGTATGAAGTCCGGCAAAATTCGCCTCAACCACGGTGCTACCGGTTAAATAGGATTGCAAATCCTTCAATTGTTGTTCATAGGCAACAATATTGGTCTTGCCAATGTTCAGCGCAGATTGTGTTATTTTATCACCCCCTGCAGCCCGGCCTGTCCCCAAATCAATTCTTTCCGGATAGAGCGCTTCGAGCATCTTGAAACTTTCGGCAACTTTATATGCGCTATAATGTTGCAGCATAACCCCTCCTGAACCTATCCTTATTTTTGATGTACTGGCAGCCGGATGCATCATCAGCATTTCAGGATTACTTCCCGCCAGGGTTTTCATGCCGTGATGTTCAGAAACCCAAAACCTTTTGAATCCGGATTCCTCTGCCTGACGAGCCATCTTCGTAGTGGATAGAAGCGCTTCCCTATCAGTAGTATTTTCGTCGACTGGCGAATAATCTAATATGCTTAAATTAATCATGTGATGTTTTTTTATGACCACAAAGTTAGAGACTTGCCAAATGCCTATCAATTAGGGCAGATGTATTCTCATAGGGCAAACTTATGCCCGGTATGCTAAAGAGAATCCAATTGCGCCTCTTTCTTATGCTCTAATATCGCATAAAATTTTTCTCGGTATTCATTTCCCCACACCTCCATAGCCTGTGTAATCGGCAATAAGGATATGCCGAACGCAGTTAATTTGTATTCTACGTGGGGTGGGAGCACAGCATAAATTACCTTTTCAATAATGCCATGTTCCTGAAGTTCGTTTAATTGTATATTTAGTGCCCTTCGTGATGCCAACGGCATAGAACGCTGGAGGTCGCTTGGCCGGACAATACCGTTTTGAATGTGGTTGATCAATGTAGGCTTCCACTTACCGCCAATGATTTCCGTTGTAATTTCCAATCCGCAAAAATATTGTTTTTCAATCTTTCTCTCGTACATGTCTACTCTGATTTTTTGGTCAATGTCTTAAGATAGTGTATTCTCCATGACAGTCCCGATATTGATTTTAGCCGCATAGGTCCAATGAACCATTTTAAAAAGGCTAACATTCATACCTAAAAATACAAATTTACAATGACTTGCATCATAAATCAAGCCATAACGGCATTTAATAGCATTTCTATAAGAATGTTCGGTTTCAATAAGGCAAATTTTTGCCCTATAGGAATAATCCTGCCCTTATTGTGCCGTCAAAAAGCAGTAATTAGCTTTGCAATTCATTCACAACAAATAAAAATGAAATTATTAGAGCCTTACAAATCTAATCAGTTGAGCCTTAGAAACCGTGTAGTAATGGCACCTATGACCAGATGCCGTGCGGATAATGATGGTAATGTCGCAACAGACTTAATCGCAGAATATTATGCCCAACGCGCATCAGCAGGACTGCTCATTACTGAGGGTACTTTCATCAATGAGATGGCGCATGGGTACATCAACGTTCCTTGTATATATACCAGTGACCAGATTCAAGGCTGGAAGAAGGTAAATGATGCCGTTCATGCAAAAGGAGGAAAGATCTTCGCTCAGCTCTGGCACGTAGGTAGACTCGCACATCCTGATCTGTTGGGGGGAAGGCTGGCATTTGGCCCTTCAGCAATTAACGGACACTTTACATGTTACACCAAAGATGGTTTTAAAGAAACAGAAACACCTAAAGAGATGAGTATCGAAGATATCAGGCAAACCATTTTAGATTTTCAGCAAGCTGCAATAAACGCGATTCAAGCTGGCTTTGATGGCATAGAGCTTCACGCTGCAAACGGGTATCTTTTTCACCAGTTTTTTGCTAAATGCTCGAATTTAAGAGGAGATGAGTATGGTGGATCCATTGCCAATAGACTTCGTTTTCTGTTTGAGGTACTTGACGCCCTGACCGAAAAAATTGGTTCAGATAAGATCGCTGTCCGAATCTCTCCCTCACTGGATCAAACATTCGGGATTGTTTTGGACGATGAAACAGAGGTGTTGTATGACATAATGGTTGAACGCATGAATGCATACAAATTTGCCTACTTGCACATATCAGGTTTTACCATGTCGAATCACCCTAATCCATTTGGTCTGGTAATCGAAACGGCCAAACATTTTAGGTCAATTTATAAAGGAACACTCATGGTAAATAAGGCTTTTAATGCAGAAACTGCTAATATGGCCATTGAAGATTGCGTCGCAGATTTGGTGTCATTTGGAGAACCCTTTATTGGTAATCCCGACCTTGTCGAACGGTTTGCAGCCAATGAGCCCTTAAACCACAATGACAGGACTACATATTACACGCCTGGTAGTATTGGCTATACTGATTATCCCAAAATTTCAAAAAGCCAACAAAGTTGAAAAAGCTGATTCTAAAGTGCAATCAAAAGACCAATGCTGAAGGATGTTAGGGTCTATAGGGTGCAAGGTGGGCCAAGTAAAATTGGTCCCCTGAGAATTCAGGATCGATATCGGATTTGCTGGTTAAAGTGCCCTAAGGGTAATGGCGGTTATCTAGTATTCACCGGACCTGCGCTTCTCTATTGTGAGGATATGGTTGATTTTAAGCACTCTGGATATGTCGTGGAATTTACCGAAATCAACAAAAGAGGGCAGTGTATAAATTCGAGCTTTTACCTATTGGAAGTGCCTGTGTTTCGCGTTACAAGTTTCCAAATGAACTCTTTGGATCAGGTATTCAGAAAACTGACCGAATTGCTGAAATCAACCGGCCTTTTTGATACAGGAGATATAATTCATAAATTGATATTCATTATCTACCTTTGAATTCATTAATTTATCATTGTGAACAAAAGCCGAATTACTGAAACGTCTGAATTTAATTCTGAACTGAAACTTGCAGGATTTAAGGTATATCGAACGGATAGCAATTCCGGTGGGCACAGTTATAGCCGTAAGGATTTTTACAAGATCAACATTACCGTTGGCCAATTTCTGTTCCATTATGCTGACCGCACTATCGAAACCGAGGAGACTTATTTGTTTTTCGGCAATCCGCATGTGCCATATTCCTGTGAGCCTGTTTCGGATTCTTTCCATGGATATACATGCCTATTTACTGAGGATTTCTTGAAGCAGATCGACCGTTCGGAGAGCCTTCAGCAATCTCCCCTTTTCAAATTGGGCGGTACCCCGATCTTTAATCTAAATGAGCATCAGAAGGACACGGTCAGTAGTCTTTTCGAAAAAATGCTTGTCGAACAGGAGTCGGCCTATGTGTTCAAAGATGAGGTGATACGCAATTATATCGGGCTTATTATCCATGAAGCGCTGAAAATGCAGCCAACTCAAATTAGCAGTAGACATAACAATGCAACTGAACGGATCACAACCGTGTTTCTTGAGTTACTAGAAAGACAGTTCCCTATCGAAAATACTCAGCAACATCTCCAGCTTAAAACAGCCCAGGATTATGCTAGGCATCTTGGTGTCCATGTTAACTATCTTAATAGCTCGGTAAAAGAAGTGACAGGAAAGCCAACGACCAATCATATAGCAGATCGGGTAATCAGTGAGGCGAAGGCGTTGCTAATACATACTGACTGGAATATTTCAGAAATCGCCTACGCGCTGGGATTTGAATACTCAACCTACTTCAACAACTTCTTCAAAAAGAAGACGGGATTGGTCCCAAAAGCGATTAGAACTTCAAATATTTGATTTTTATACTTTTTACTTTGTTTTTCTTTATTTATTGACCTAGGCAATACGGACTTTTGTTAAATGATTACTGATCGTACGCTAACAAAATGAAATGAGGCTATCGAAGATGATGCATCAAGCATTCCTGAGCTTCGGCTCTATGGAGGTAGTGGTATGTATTCGAGAAGCCCTAAGTATGGTTTGGTGTCGGTAAATAGGATTAATACAAATCAATTGAAGTTAAGCATGAACTCACAAGCAATTCCAAAAGGTTATTTAGTTGCAAATTATACCGTTCATGATCAAGCTATATATGATAAATATGTGGTTGCCGCAAGGGTTCTTAATACAAGGTTCGATCTAAATCCAATCGTATATGACAGTAATGTAGAAGTCAAAGAGGGCAAGACAGGATTTGTAATTGCAATAGCGGAATTTCCAGATTTTGCTGCTGCTGAACGATTTTATAATTCGCCAGAGTATCAAGAGATTTTGCCGTATAGACTTGCCTCAACTACGGGAACTGTTGTACTCGTAAAAGGTCTTATCGTTGAGCAGAAATGAATGGTGTCAAATAATAATACTAAAATCTACATAAATAGTTAAGTATGGATCACAGTAAAAACAAAGCAACGGCAAATAATCAGGGAAAATGCATGGTAACCCGCCGAAATTTCTTAACCAGTTCGGCAATAGCGGGTTCAGCCATTGCACTGGCTCCCCTATCAAATGTTTTTGCCTCGGAAAAAACAAAACAAATAGATAAATCAACCTATAAAGGAAATAAAATGAAAACAAGAAAATTGGGTAACTTGGAAGTATCTGAAATAGGACTAGGATGTATGAATATGGCCGGAAATTATAATCCGCCTGCCGATCATGCGCAGTCTATCGCAACCATCCGAAAAGCATTTGAACAAGGCGTTACGTTTTTTGATACAGCCGAAGTTTATGGCCCATACCTAAGCGAAACATTGGTAGGTGAAGCCGTAGAACCTTTTCGTGATAAAGTTAAGATTGCCACCAAGTTCGGCTTTGCCATCGATGGTACCATTGGACTGGATAGTCGCCCTTCGCACATCAAAAAAGTAGTGGAGGATTCTTTGAAACGCTTACGTACAGACCATATCGATCTTTATTATCAACACCGTGTTGATCCAAACGTGCCTATTGAAGAGGTTGCCGGAACAATAAAAGAACTGATTCAACAAGGGAAGGTTTTACATTTTGGTTTGTCTGAAGCCAGTGCTAAGACTATTCTCCGTGCACACGCGGTTCAGCCAGTTGCAGCTGTACAATCAGAATATTCCCTTTGGACACGTAACGTAGAACTGAACGGGGTTCTGGCTACATGTGAAGAGTTGGGCATCGGCTTTGTGCCATGGTCGCCTGTTGGTGCAGGCTTTTTAACAGGAAAGTACGACACAAATACAAAACTTGATGAAAAAGCAGATTTCAGAGCCGCATTCCCGCGTTTTTCGAAAGAATTCTTGGCGTTAAACATGCCGATCATTGAATGGCTAAAAGGTTACGCAGCAAAGAAAAAAGCTACTCCTGCACAAGTAGCACTGGCATGGCTACTTGCCAAAAGCCCATCCATTGTTCCCATTCCTGGCACTCGTTACGAAACTCATTTGCTAGAGAACCTGGGCGCAAAGAACATCCAACTCTCCAAAGAGGATGTACAGGAAATTGAGACCTCGCTTTCAAAATTCCCAGTCTACGGCGACCGAATGGGGAAGGCGCATATGAGTCAGATTGATTATTCTTTTTAATCTCAAATCAATCCATGCATAAAAAAATGAACGAAATAAATCCAACTTACGATTTCAAGGGGCAGGTTGCTTTAGTAACCGGTGCAAGTGCGGGTCTTGGGCTTGCGACAGCTATTGCATTTGCCGGGGCGGGTGCAGCTGTAGTACTTTCCGATATAAATCACGATGCTTTGCTTAGAGAGACAGAAAAACTAAGAAATGCCGGATACATCGTAAGCAGCTTTAGATGCGACGTTGCTGATGAAACCCAGGTGGTCGGACTGATTAAGCATGCCGTAGATACTTTCGGGCGTTTGGATATGGCCTTTAATAATGCAGGCATTGCAGGCCCTTCTGGCCCTTTTCTTAATGAGACCATGGATGAATTCGAAAAGGTTAATGAGGTTAACCTAAAAGGGATCTGGATCTGTATGCAACAAGAGTTGAAACAGATGCAAAAACAGGGTTGTGGAGCAATTGTAAATTGTTCATCATTAGGGGGGGTAGTCGGCCAAACAGGTCGGGCGGCATACCACGGAACTAAACACGGCGTCTTGGGCTTAACAAAAAGTGTCGGTCTGGAATACGCACCTTTAGGAATACGCGTGAATGCGGTCTGTCCTGGAGTGATCGATACACCAATGTTGGGTTCTTTAAAAGAAACATCCCCAGATGCTATGGCAGAGGTTTTGCGCGATCAGCCTATCAATAGATTGGGGCTTCCAGAGGAAGTTGCATCAGCTGTGCTTTGGCTTTGTAGTTCTGCCTCAAGTTTTGTTGTAGCCACATCATTATCTGTTGACGGTGGATTTACTGCTCACTAAAATAAGCTAAAAAACCTATGAGTATGGATCAAAAAACCTTTTATGATACAGTACGAGAAAGACACTCTTGCCGAGGATTTTTACCCAACGAAATCCCTCATGAGATGATAGTCAATGTATTGAATGATGCACAACTTTCTCCTTCCAACTGTAATACACAACCCTGGAATGTGCACATTGCATCTGGTGAAAATAGGAAGACCTTGTCCAATAAGTTGATTTTGGCACATAATGAACGATTGTTTGATCCTGATTTTACGTTTGATACCAATGCATTTCCGGGTCGGTACAAGGAACGGATGTTTGCCCAGGGAAAATCCTATTATCAGGGATTGGGCATCAGCAGGGAAGATAAAGAAGGCCGCAATGAAGCTAATCTTAAAAATTATAATTTTTACAATGCTCCCTGTGTGGCGTTTCTTTTTGTACCAATTGTTGGCGATTGTGTAAGGGTCGCAACAGACGTTGGTATGTATGCCCAAACCTTTCTGCTTTCCCTTACTGCTCATGGTTTGGCAGGTGTACCTCAAACAATCTTAGGTTTTTATCCCAATCTAATAAGAGATCACTTGAAAATAACCGAAGACTACAAAATGCTATTTGGAATTTCCTTTGGGTATGAAGATAAACAGGCAAAGGGCAATACGATAAAAGTGGGAAGAGATTCTTTTACCGAGAATGTGACTTTCCACTAAAAAGATAATTACAATGAATTCAATGAAAAAAGTACTCCTAATCAATACCCACTTAACCTATCCCAATTGGTCAGAAGGTTTGCTAAATGATGCATTCTACAAAAAGGCAAAAGATTTTTTTGTCACTAATAACTTTGAGGTAATGGAAACCAAAGTAGAAGACGGCTATAATCCAGATGAAGAAGTGGAAAAACACGTTCAAGCCGATATCATTATCCTTCAAACACCTATCAATTGGTTTGGGGCTCCATGGATTTACAAAAAATATGTGGACGAAGTTTTCAATAGTGGATTGCACAGTGCAAAATTTCTAACGGGCGACGGTAGGACAAGAGAGGATGTGACCAAACAGTACGGAACAGGAGGAAAACTGCAGGGCAAGAAATTTATGGTATGCAGTACCTGGAATGCTCCAAAGGCAAGCTTCGACAATCCACAACAGTTACTTTTTGAAGGCAGAAGTACAGCGGATGTTTTAATACAGATTACCAGCAATTACCGATTCTGTGGCGTTGAAATTGTTTCAGACTACAACTGTTTTGATATTTTTAAAGATGGTGATATTTTAGGGGCTTTAGAAAATTATCCCGCTCACTTAAAGAAGGTATTTAATCTCTAAAACTCAGCCAAAACTAACTCGATCAGCCTTGGCAGCTCATTTTCGAAATTCTGCAGGTCTGTCGCATAGATGATGCGTTTGATTGGGTGATACTTATATTGGCTCGGCACAACGATCACCGGAATACTTGAGGTGTGCAGCAGCCGGCTGGTATGGGTGCCGAAGATTTCCTTGATCCAGCCGGCACCCCGTGTAGCGATCAGCAGGTAATCAAACTTTTGCTCCGCTACGTAGTCACTGATCGAACCGACGACATCGGTTGAGTTCAAAATAACGGATTTAAACTTGATGGGTACAACACCCACCGATCGGCAGATCGCAGAGACAAACTTGCTGAGCTCAGCGGTAAGCTGCGCCATGCTCTTTTTCAAAAACCTATCATATGCCTCAGTCGTCCAGCTAAAAGGCTTGGGAATGTGGTTTACCTGAACCACACTCAGGCTGCAGCCCCTGAGCTTGGCAAGGCGCAGGGCCATGCGCACCGCGGATTTCGAGTTGTTTGATTGGTCGGTGGTCACCATTATTTTTTTCATCGTTTTGTAGCCGGGGTCTTGGCAAAAGCCCGGTTTGGGCGCTTTCCGGCTTGGCCCAAATTGCAAAACATCAGCATTGCCCGCTATGACCGTGATCACCGCTCAGACTGATGCTCATTGGCAATGGCCGTTCAAAGGGAAGGCCTCAAAAGCCCGTCCAGTCAAGACGGACCTCTTGGCTTGACCCAAGGGCTCCAAGCCGGGCCCGACAGGCGTGAGCAAGCTCATCGGCGCCAATGACCGGGGTCAATACCGGCGGTTCTCAAACAGGATAACTTTGGGAAAGAAAATTAAACAGATTTGATAATGGAAAATTTAAAAACAAAGGAGGTGAGCTCAATGGTCGAGGACTTTTGGGATCCGGAATTCTTCGATGAGCCCGGGGAAATGAAAAAACCCGTCAATGTCATCGAAAGGGACAGTAAGATCAAACTGGAAATCCTCGCACCGGGGTTTCGTAAAAAGGATTTCTCGATAAATATCGAGGATGGCGTGCTCAATATTCTGGCCGAACATGACGGAAAGGACGAAGAGGGGTATCTCAGGAGGGAGTTTTCCCGATCATCTTTTTGCGGTGCCTTCTCGCTGCCTGAAAATGTCTCACCCGATGATATCAGCGCCAAGTACCGTGATGGCATTCTTTCACTCACCCTGCGCAAATCAGGTAAGCTCACGCCGATCAAAAAGCATGTAAAAATATCCTGAACAACGCCGCTGCAATACCCTTGCGGCCATCCGAAACCTTCCGGCCGTTGGCCGCTTAGTTTGGAAGGTCGCTTAAAGGAGTTCTGCCGGCATGACGCCAAACGTTAAAACACTTATTCAAAAGTTCTCATTGCCCATGGATAACACGACGGATTTATTTGATAAAAGGAAGTCTTTTGAGGCAGCACTGCTTCCGGAGATCGATCCCCTGAATAAAATGGCAAGACACTTTGTCCACGAAACGCAGGAAATAGAGGATCTGGTGCAGGATACCCTGCTAAAGGCGCTCCGTTTCTATGAAAAGTTCAGCCTGGACACCGACATTCGCAAATGGTTATACACCATCATGCGAAATACCTTTATCAACCAGGCAAGGCGGAACGGTAAAAGACGCGATCATGAGCTCCTGCTGTCCTCCTCGCACAGAGAGATCTCCTCTATCAGCCCGGTCTTTGGAAAGTTTATCCTGGATGATGTAAACCGCGTGATTTCAGACCTTCCCGTAAAGGTGAGCGAGGCAGTGAACATGTTCAATGTCGGATATAAATACCATGAGATTTCCAAGGCCACCTCGCAGCCCATCGGAACGGTGAAGACACGGATCCGTGCCGCCAGGCTGGCGCTGGCCGAAAGGTTTAACCTTCCTGCTTCATCTAATGCAAAAGGTACTCCATAAGGCTTTGCCCCAGGTCTCAACAGTAATGATAATCATGCCGGGCACTGACCGCCATTCTTTGGGCGCACAAAGAAATTCACGCTATTTGATGAATTGAAACAGTAAACATATTTAATTCAGAAATCATGAAAACAGACAACCAGATCCAAAAGGATGTTTTGGATGAACTCAAATGGGAACCATTGTTGAACGCAGCGGAGATTGGCGTAGCGGTAAAGGAGGGCATTGTTACCCTCTCGGGTGAAGTGGACAGTTATTCCAAAAAATTGGCTGCAGAGCATGCAGCAAAACGCATCTCAGGTGTCAGGGCCATAGCTGAGGACATCCAGGTCGGCCTGGCGCCAGTCTATCGCAAAACAGACGCCGAAATCGCAGCTGCTGTGGTAAATGCCCTAAAGTGGAACACCGCGGTCCAACAGGAAAGATAAAGATCAAAGTGGAGGACGGCGTGGTACGCCTGGAAGGACAGGTGGACTGGGCCTTTCAGAAAAATGGTGCGGGGAAGGCCCTGGAGCACCTGTTGGGGGTTAAGTCGGTGATCAACCTCATTACCCTAAAGCCCCGGGCAACCTCCTCGGAGATCAGCCGTCAGATCACCTCGGCCTTCACCCGCAATGCCATCCTTGATGCGGCAAACCTTAAGATATCGATCGATGGTGACAAGGTTACCCTGAAGGGAACGGTAAATTCTTTTGCAGAAAAAGAGCAGGCTGAGCATGCCGCATGGTCCGCGCCGGGGGTGATGCAGGTCGAAAGCCACCTGCAGGTTGAGCAACCGGAATTTTCTTTTTAGCACATCCCCAAAGAATAGCCCAAAAACAATCAAACCAGGTTTCCTGCATGCGCAGGCCTGGTTTTTTAAACCTTGCAGACTGCGCAATCAGTTGTGCATCTTTCTGAGCCTGCCCAGGTCCTCAATGTGGATAACACTCTCCGTGATGGAAATCACCCGCTCGTCCCTGAATTCCCCCAGCATCCGGATCATGGACTCCTTGGCCACGCCCGCCATGGCAGCCAGGTTCTCGCGCGTGAGGTCGATTTGAAAGGTTTCCTGTTGGGAGGGGTTGTATTTTTCATGGATGGATACCAGTGTGTCGGCAACTTTTTTGCGCAGGGAATTGTATGCGGTCGCCAGTAAATGGTCCTCTTTCTCGTTCAGGTTCCTGGCCAGCAGCGAAATGAACTTTTTCATCACCTGGGGATTACTGCCCATGAGCGATTCAAACTCCCCCTTGGGAATCACCGCAACCACCGTATCTTCCAACGCCTCTGCAGATTCCCGGTAGTTTCGGCCCTCGAGCAATGGAAGATAACCAAAGAAGTCCCCCTGGTTGTAGAGTCCGATAATGAGTTCCTTCCCGTCGGCATTTCGTTTGAAGGCCTTGACCTTACCTTTTATCAGGTAGAAAAGCTTTGATGGAAGGTTGCCCTCGGTATATATGATCTGCTTTTTTTTATAGTGGTTTTCCGTGCGGCTTTCCCGGAGCATGTCCAGATAGTCTTTGCCGCCATCGAGGCTGATCAAGCTGTTCATGCCGCTGATTCCGGAAATGACTTCATCTCTCAGGGCCGCGGCCTTACGAAGTCTGCCCTCAATGGCATTGATTACGTCGGTTCCGTCAAAGGGCTTTATAATATAGTCATCGGCGCCCATTTCCATGCCCTTTCTCACCTCCATCCGCTCAGATTTCGCCGTCAGGAAGATAAAAGGGATGTTTGCCGTAATCGGATTTTTCTGCAGCATCAGCAATACCCCATAACCATCCAATACAGGCATCATGATATCGCACAGCACAAGATCCGGCCGTGTCTTTAGGGCCATTTCCACACCCTGTTTGCCGTTTTCCGTCTCATACACCTCATAGCTGGCAAGCCTGAGCAGCTCGGCAAGGTTTTCCCTGATCTCCCTGTTGTCCTCAATGACTAAAATTTTCTTCATGGTCATCCTGATTTGGTTTTGAATGTTAAAATAAACTCACTGCCCGCCCCCAAAACACTCTTGAAAGAGATGTCGCCGTTCATTAGCCCCGTATACCTCGATACGATGTGCAGCCCCAGACCGGTGCCCTGAATGTTGGAGACGTTGCCGCCTCGGAAAAAACGTTCAAAGAGATGCGCCTGGTCGGCCATTGAAATGCCCATTCCCTTGTCCCTCACCACAATGCGCAGCTGATCTTCCTCCGCTGCGCTCAAGACCTCAATCAGCCCGTCTTCGGGCGAAAACTTGATGGCATTGGAAAGCAGGTTGACCATGATATGCTTGAGCATCACCCGGTCAAGATACGCGCGGGATGGGCCGCTATGGCTGAGGGAAATGTACTGTCCCTTGCCCTTAAGGCTCTCCAGCTCTATGACGACCTCACTCAGGCACTCCGCCAAATCAAAGTTGCTGTTATGGGTTACCGCCTTGTTTTCCTCGATCTTTTCAAGTGATAAAAAGTCGTTGAGTATGTCAGTCAATGATTGTACCATGGTGGCGATCCTGTTTACATGGTGTTGCCGCTTTTCCTGTTCCTGCGTGGTAGTGTATTTTGAAATGATATAGGCCGAGGAGAGAATGGTGCTCAAAGGTGTTCTGAATTCATGTGAGGCCATCGAGACAAACCTGGACTTGAACTCATTTGCTTCCCTTTCCTTTTTCAGGCTTTGCAGAATTTCTTCCTCAGCCTTCTTGCGTTCTGAAATGTTCATTGCGATGCCCAGGTAGCCCTCGATCTCTCCTGTTGCTGCAGTATGCATGGCCGTAAGGGTGAGCGATGCGGGAAACTGTGTTCCGTTTTTTCTCAAGTGCAGGATTTCCTGTTCATTGGGCATGCCCATATCGGCCCGGATCTTCAGTGCCTCAAAGTCCCCGCTCACGGGTTTGTTGAGCAATACTGACAAAGCCCCGGCCTTTTGCATCAGCACCTCTGCAGGATGGAGGAACGAGGGGGTAAACTTGTCTATGATCTCTTCCGCCGAATAGCCCAATTCCCTTTCAGCAGCAGGATTAAACATCTTTATAAGACCACTCGCATCGGTAACATAAAGGATTACCTCGGCGTGCCCCCATATACTGCGCAAGAAATTGTTCGCCCGGTTGAGTTCATTGTCCTTATGCTCCGTCTCGGTAATCAGCTCAGCAAGCTGCTTGACCGTACTGGTCAGCGAACGTGTACGATTAAGCACCTTTTCTTCCAGTTCCTGGTTTAAAAGCTTCAGCTCCAGTTCCGCCTGCTTCCTTGCCGAGATGTCGCTGATAAAACCAATGACAAATTTGCCATGGCCGGTCCTGTAACTGCTTAAACTCACCTCAACCGGAAATTCCGTACCATCTTTACGCAGACCGAAGAGATCAAGTCCCAGTCCCATCGGCCGGCTGCGGGGCTGCTCCGCATAGCCATGGACATGTGACTTGTGCTTGCTGTTGAATCTGGCGGGAATCAGGGTTTCAATGGCCCTGCCTCCGAGTTCACCGGGCTGATAGCCAAATTGATTTTCCAGGAAAGGATTGGTAATGACAATATTACCCTTTTCGTCGGCAACGATGATGCCCATGGAGGCATTATCAAATAAAGGATCGAAGCCAATTCCGGTGGTCTTGTTCATCGCGCATTTTGGAGACATATTAGCCTGTTTGATAAAGGTACACATTTTTGCCTGGATTATTCCTTATAGTTGTTTTGTGGCTTTCGCGGGTATATCTCGCAGCTATATTACCCAAAATCATAAAGGGTTTCCCGCAAGGACACATAAAAAAGGGTTTTTTAAATATGCGCCCTTATTTTCCCGTTTGCGATGACCGGGATCACTTTCAAATGTGATCACCATCACCCGCAAGCTGGTGCCCAGCCTCCGGGAAGGACGAGTATCGAGCCCAAATGCGTTTTCAACAGTTCATGGCAGTGCGAAGCGCTGAAGAGTTCATGAAGTAATCCATGGTCACGATTTACGATGACCAGCAGACGGGCAGCGGATCGGGTGGAATCCCCCTCGATCGCCTGTGAAACCGAATGACCTTCCAGTACCCTGAAGCCGATCCCGCCAAGTTCATCCGTTGCGCTCAGGGCATTCGAGAAAGCTGCAATATGATCTTCTTCATTAAAGTCGGCGACCAGCGCCGTCCTTGCCATAACATAGCGTACCGAGATGCCGGCATGGAAAACCTTGGCCATTCCCTGAAGCGCTTTTAAAAGCAATAAATCATTTTTATCGAGATTTGAGGCAAAGGTTATCTTGCAACAGTCTATTTGCAAACCACTGTTGGGGACGATGAGCAGCGGACAATTGCTGTTGCGCAGGGCAATATGAACATGATTGCCGAAAAGAAAACTGCTCTTATGCCCCTTATGCATGCCCATCACCACCAGGATGATTTCACCACTTTGCTGGATGTCGTAGAGCACCTCAGATAGGGGAGCCAAGGTGTTAATGGTACGGATGTTGATTCGGGCCTTTTTGGGCGGCATAATAGCGCTGAGCCTTTTTTTCTCCTTTTCCAGCCGTGCGTCTGCTTTTTTCTCTATCCCTTTATAGTCCATCAAGGGCGGATCAAAGAAGATTACCTGAGGCCAATGATAACTGTGCAGGAGCAGGATTTCCGCATGGAAATGTAGGGCCATATCGAGTGCGCTCAGGGCGGCATTTTTGGCCGCCTTCGAAAAATCCGTCATTACCAGAATCTTTTTCATCTTACTAAGCTAAATCCACGCCATTTCTAAATTGCTGATAATGGTCAGTTCTATGGGAAACATTCATCATTTCCGGAGCGAGGAGTGCAGGATCATCCCTCAGGATGATCCTCCTCATCGGGACATGTTATCGGTTTTGCCAGATTTACCCCTCATATATCCCAATTCAAAATGAGAACATTATTGGTCGCCACAGATTTTTCACCTGCAGCTGATGCCGCTGCGAAGTATGCACTTCAGATGGCCTGTCACTGTAAGTTGAATTTGATCCTTGTTCATGTATATTCTCCGGTTGTCCCCATGATCGCCGAGGGAACGGTACTGGACCAGGGCCGGATCTATGACCTGGCCGACAAGAGCTCCCTTGACAGATTAACGGCACTCTCAAATGAACTCACTCTTGCCGCGAGCCGTTTCCTGGGTCCGGATTTTCAACCTGATATCCGGCTAAGCCCGATGATAGGCATTCCGTCAGCGGCCATAAAATCCCTTTTGGAGAACAGTACTGTCGACATAGTGGTCATGGGCATCAAGCCCGGGGAACGGTTTTCGGGGATCTTGCCCGGCAGCACCATTCGCAGCCTGGTGAGATCGTCCAAGGTACCCATTTTGCTCATTCCACAGACTTTTCCCGCTCTGCGTCCACGGCAGATCGCTTTTGCATCCAATTTCACTGATGGTGATGCACAAGTCATCACCGTGCTGGCCCGGATTGCCCGGGATTTTGGCTCCGGACTGCTGATCTTTCACAACCTTCGCGCGAGTGAAAAAGGCAGGGGCTTTATGGCCAGGGAAAAGCAATTTCTGGATAACATCGCCTCAAGCGTAGACTATCCAAAAATATTTTACCAGCGCAGGTACAAGCACACCCTTACGGAAGCAGTAGCGGTACTGGAAAGAAACAACGATATGGACCTGCTGGCCATCAAACATCATGCACATCATCCAATAGGGGAGTTCTTCGGAACAGACCGTGTACTGCGCATGATCTCCGGGACCCGGATTCCTTTATTTGTCTTTCCTTATGGATTTGCCACCTCTGCACCGGACATGCCATTTACCACCGGACAACACGCTGATTAGATGGAAGACCGGTTGACCGCTCCTATGGCGATCAACATCGTTTGCGCTGAAATCAATATACCCTATTGCGGGATCATCAGATTCTCACCTGCTCCGGTATTTCAATAGCTCCATGCACAACGCTTCCAATTCCACTGAGGCGAAGGCGATACAGTAATCGGCGGCTCCGTAATAAATGTACAATCGCTTGCCGAACAGCGCAGCCCCGGAAGGAAAGCAGACATCATTCACTTTGCCCTCGCGCTCCCAGGATTCTGTTGGGGAAAATAAGGGGTAAGGAAGACGTGAGATCTCCACTTCCGGCCGCTCGAGTTCCAAAAGGGCTGCACAGGCATTGTAACAATACCCATCCGGGGTATCGCATACGCCATGGTAAATCACCAGCCAACCCCACCTGGTTTCAATCGGCGGACAGCCGCCCCCGAGGTAACTGACCTCATGCGGAAATTTCGGTCGCAAAAGAATATGGGATCCGAAGCTGCGCAGGTATGCCTTCCAGTATTGATCATCGAGCTCTTTCAGCTGATTTACCCAGGCGAGTTGAATGTCCGGTTTGACCCGATGTAGAAAACATAATTTTTCATTGATTCTTCTTGGGAAAAATACCAGGTCCTTATCCCAGACCCACAGTGGTCTGTTGCCCTTTTTAAGGATCTTGTCGTGCGCATAACGGGCATACTTCCCGTTCAGCACGCCTGATGTTCCGGCAAGGGTCGCGAAGTCGGGAAAGAGGATTTTGGGCACCAAAATCCCGTAGCGCTCAAAAGTGCCCAGATCAACTGAGGTACAGACCGAGCCCAGTGCGTTCATCCCGTCATAGGCGGTGTAGCTCAATAAGTAGTGCCCGTCGATCCTGACCAATCTGGGATCTTCAATGCCCATCCGTTCCGCCGCTCCGGCAGGTTTTAAAACAGGCACGCTCTCCCGCCAGGCGAGCCGCAGTGGCCCTTTGAACCGGCAAAGGCCGATACTGGAAATTCCCTGGGGACTTACCGCCCTGTAGAGCATTAGTAATTGCCCGCCTTCACGGAGCACCGCCGGGTTCAGCACGGCTATGGATTCAAAGGATTCATCACCTGGCCTCAACAGAACCCCATGCTTTTTGACCATGATCATGATTGTTGGTATCCCCTCATTTTCCCTCGTTTTAGCTTAGCAAAAATCAGCCTATGATCATCTTTGGTCAATGTCTCAGGTTATCATTTCCACTGACGCCCGTCATCTTCAAGGGATACCCTTTTGATTATTTTTGATGCGTAAGGGCTTTTGGGAGGGGAAACCGGAAGTCTTTCAAAAAACAAACCCATAAAGATAAAAAAATGAAAAAGATCCTTGTTCCGACAGATTTTTCCGTGCCTGCAGAAAATGCGGCAAACTATGCCATCGCTATTGCAAAAACCTTAGACGCCCGCGTCACCCTGGTAAATGCATTTACTTATCCGGTGCCGGTAGCTGAAAGCGGGCTATGGCCCGTGATTGACAATGAGGACATCAAAACCAGTCTTTCCGGCGAACTTGATGCGGTAATGAAACGATTGCTTGATGAATCCTGTCCCGATGGTGCCACCTCACCATGTCCTGTAGTAGACTATCAGTGTGCCGAGGGACCGGTGCTGTCGGTGATCAACCGGATTTCCGATGAAATGGATGTTGATCTGCTGGTTATGGGACTTTCCGGAGCCGGAGGATTGGTAAACTTTATTCTGGGAAGCAACGCTATGGGTATCACCGATAAGGGGGATCGTCCGACACTCCTGGTGCCTTATGGTGCAGATTTTCATGGCATTAAAAAAATAGTCTTTGCCGGAGCGCTTTCTTCGCTGGATATCAAGCCTTTGGAGTATATATGCCGACTGGCATCCTGGTTCAAAGCTGAAGTCAGCGTGCTCCATGTAATAGATATGCGCGATGATCTCAATACCGGGATTCAGTCCATAGGAGAGGATTTTGTTGATCAGATCCGGATATTGACCGGTTATAACAAGCTGCGTTATGAGCCGGTATGGAACAAGAATGTTGATCAGGGACTGGAGTGGATTGCCGAACAGCCGGATATCGACATGGTGGCCATGCGCCACCAAAAGCACCACCTGCTGGATAAGCTTTTTGCAGGGTCAAGGACCAAGCGGTTTGCCAGGTATACCACCATTCCGCTGCTGGTATTCCCGCCGAAATACATCGAAAAAGCAAACATACATAAAAACACCAATACCATGGAGAGCAAAAGCAATGAAAACTAGATACTTATACCTGAGTCTATTCGGGGTGTCATTGTTATTGATGTGCAGGCAGCCCTCCAATAAAAAGGATGCCGAAACGCTGATGAATATCGCCTCCACCAAAAGCTGCTATCTGGCTGTGGACGGCAGTGATTCCGCATTCCTGATGATCAATAACTATACTCAGCGTGCCGTGACAGGTAACCTAATCATCCGATACGCCGACCATCGAAAAAACACCGGCAAGTTTACGGGGAGTTTCTCGGGGGACACTCTTTTTGTCCAGTACAGGTTCCAATCAGATAAGAATGCGAAGACGGTGTTCACCAACCCCCTCGCTTTTTTAAAGTCCGGCGATTCGCTTATCTTGGGAACCGGTAAAATCATAAAAAACCTGGGACGCGTGTATCTGGATGAAAAGCAAGGCTTAGACTTTGAAAAAGGCAGGTTTAGGTTCTATACCATTGACTGCAAAGAGCGCCTGTTAAATCTGTCTGCAAAATGATAGCTGCTGCCCGCTATGCTTGATGCAAGAGGGATTTTGATCTCGTCATTTAAGCTGTCGGTATGCTTCTGTGGATAATCAGTTGTTAAAAAGGGAGCAGCCAAGACCGTTGGATCTTGCTGTTCATCTGTCCACCTTTAAACGGATAGAAAGGGTTATTCCCTCATCTATCCGCTTTTTGTTAATATTCTATAAATTCATCCCAGATCCAATCTGAAATCTCGGGCATATCCTTTCCATAGCAATGCACATAATGTTTGTGCTCCAGGAGTTTGTCCTGCAGCTGCTGTTTCAGGTAGTCACCCCGGGTACCCAGGTTGCCCAGGAGGTCGATGACCGCTATCACCAGGTGAAACCGGTCAATCCTGTTCTGAACCCTGAGGTCAAATGAGGTGGTAATCGTGCCCTCCTCGATATAGCCCCTTACGTGAAGGTTTCTGTTTGCCCTTTTATAGGTGAGCTGATGGATCAACCAGGGGTATCCATGGAAATTGAACAGGACAGGTTTTTCACGGGTAAAGATGGAATCATAATCCTCATCGCTCAGCCCATGAGGATGGGTTTGGATGGATTGCATTTTCATCAGATCGACCACATTGACCACGCGCACCCGAACCTGGGGCAGCTCTTTTTTGAGGATATCCACCGCGGCCAGCATTTCCAGTGTTACCGTATCCCCACAACTTGCCATGACGATGTCAGGTTCGCCATCCCGGTCATTGCCCGCCCATGGCCATATTCCAATGCCCTGGCTACAGTGCGAAGATGCCGCCTCAATATCCAGCCATTGCGGCAAGGGATGCTTTCCCGCAACCACCACATTTACATAGTTCCTGCTACGCAAACAATGGTCCATCACCGATAACAGGCAGTTGGCGTCAGGAGGCAGGTAGACCCGCACCACATCCGCTTTCTTACTGATCACATGATCAAGAAAGCCCGGATCCTGATGGGTAAAGCCATTATGGTCCTGCTGCCAGACGTGTGAGGCCAGAAGGTAATTTAGGGAGGCAATATCAGCCCGCCAGCTCAGTTCGTTGCAGACCTTCAGCCACTTGGCATGTTGACTGAACATGGAGTCTATAATCCTGATGAAAGCCTCATAGCTGTTGAAAATTCCATGCCTTCCGGTCAACAGATAGCCCTCCAGCCAGCCCTGGCACTGATGCTCACTGAGCTGCCCGTCCATGATGCGTCCTGCCGGGGATAGGAATTCATCACCCGGGATCATCTCCGCGGTCCATTGCCTTTCGCTGGCCTGGAAGACAGCACCCAAAAGATTCGACATCGTCTCATCCGGGCCAAAAAGCCTGAAGTTATCTGTATTGAGCAACATCACCCCGGCCAGGAAACGACCCAAGATCATGGTGGCCTGCGCCATGGATGCACCTGCACGGCCGGTGTTAAAGGCAAAATTTCGGTAGTCAGGCAGTCTGAGCGTTTTCAGAAGCAGCCCGCCATTGGTATGGGGATTGCTGCCCATCCTGGCATTTCCCTTAGGTGAAAGCGCGGCAAGGGAAGCATGGAGACGTCCGCTAGCATCGAAAAGTTCCTCAGGATGATAACTCTTCAGCCACTCTTCGAGAAGTTTCACATTTTCGGGATGCTGGCCGTCAACCGCAACGGGCAACTGATGGGCCCTGAAGGTGCCCTCGATTTTTTTGCCCCCGATCTCTTTGGGACCGGTCCAGCCTTTTGGGGAGCGAAGGACGATCATCGGCCATTTCGGCCTTGCAAGATTGCCCTCCAGTCTGGCGCCCGCCTGGATGGTTTTGATCTCTGAAATGACCCCTTCCATGACCATTGCCATTTTCCGGTGCATCTCACCGGGATCAGAGCCTTCTACAAAGTATGGCTTCCACCCGCAGCCGAGAAAGAACTGTTCGAGTTCCTCATGGGGGATGCGGGCAAAGATGGTTGGGTTGCTGATCTTGTATCCGTTTAGGTGAAGTATAGGAAGTACTGCGCCGTCTCTTTGTGGGTTCAGGAACTTATTGGAATGCCAGGCCGTGGCCAATGGCCCCGTCTCGGCCTCGCCATCACCCACCACGCAGGCCGCGATGAGATCCGGGTTGTCAAAAACCGCCCCGAATGCGTGGCTCAGGGAGTAGCCAAGTTCGCCGCCCTCATGCATGGATCCGGGAGTTTCCGGTGCCACATGACTGGATATTCCTCCTGGGAAGGAGAACTGCGTAAAAAGCTTTTTCATTCCCTGCTCATCCTCGCTGATATCCGGGTAGGTCTCGCTGTAGCTACCCTCCAGATAGGTATTGGCCACAAGTGCAGGTCCCCCGTGGCCGGGTCCGGAGATGTAAAGCATGTTCAGATCAAATTTTTTGATCACCCTGTTCAGGTGCACATATATGAAGTTCTGCCCCGGGATGTTCCCCAGTGGCCTACAACAATTGGCTTAACGTGTGAAATCGCCAAAGGCTCCCGGAGTAAGGGGTTGTCATAAAGGTATATCTGGCCAACAGAAAGATAGTTTGCTGCTCTCCAATAGGCGTCCATTTTTTTCAATTGCACTTCACTGAGCACAAAAGGCTGCAAGGGTGTCTGTATTTCCATTTTGAATTCTTTTTATCTTTGATTAATTATCATCTTTTGCTTCCTTTTCCGGCCTTTGATGATCATGATCCGGGTATTGACCCTTAGGCTAAGCTTCTGCAGGCTTTTGGACAGGAATCTCAAAAAGCTTTGTCTTTTCCCCTTGCCGGTTGATATGCGCCTCAAACCCCAGCGTATCGCGGATCTTTACCCGCAGGGATTCCTGTGCGCCGGGTTCTCCGTGCACAAGGAAAACGCCGGCATCTTTTTTTGCTGACAGTCTAAGCCACTCGATAAGTTCATGCTGATCTGCATGTGCAGACAAATTATTCAATGAAATGGTTCGGCATCTTACCGGAAAATATTGCCCTTCTATACGCAACTCGTGGGTACTTTCTTTCAGGGCCCGACCACGGGTACCCTCGGCCTGAAATCCCGAAAGAATGAGGCAATTGCGATCCTCCCCGACATAGTGCTTGAGGTATTCCAGAATCCTTCCCCCGGAAAGCATGCCACTTCCGGCGATGATGATCTTGCTTTTGCGGTTTCGGATAATACCGATCGTGCCCTCGTGTCGTTCATTGATCACAACGCTTTTCATCATCGCCCGGCATTCGCCCTCGCTAAGTGTTGTCCACTCCGGGAAGCGTAAAAGGATCTCTGAAGCTGCGGCAGCCATGGGGCTGTCAAGGTAGACAGGAACCTCGCCGGGAATCCTGCCGTCCGCTTTGAGCAGAAAAAGCATCCGGATAATTTCCTGGGCCCTTCCAACGGCAAAACAAGGTATCATGATATTTCCACCGTGATCCAGGGTCGTATTTATCGCATCCTGTAATTCGCTTTCCGCGCTGATCTGCTCATGTAAACGGTCACCATAGGTGGACTCCATTACCACGAAATCCGAAAGGGGTCCATGTTCGGGCGCTTCCAGAAATCCCGATTGGGTCCTTCCTATGTCCCCGGAAAAAAGGATCTTTCTATCGTAAACAGTAAAGGATATGGAACAGGCTCCGGGAATATGGCCCGAAGGGATGTACCTCATACTGATTTGTTCACCCAGGCTGATATCGACATCGGCATCGACCACCACAAACTGATGAAGCGAACGCTCCACCTCAGCCAGTGTATAAAGGGGCCTGGCAGGATGGTGACGTGAATAGCCATGACGGTTCGCCTTCCAGGCATCCTCTTCCTGGATTTTTGCACTGTCCCGCAGGATAAGCTCGGTAAGCTCCCGGGTGGGAGCGGTCATGAATATCTTTCCACGGTAGCCCGAGGCCACCAGCCTGGGAATATATCCGCAGTGGTCCAGGTGGGCATGGGTGAGGCACAATGCATCAATTCGATCAACATCAAAACCCGGATCGTCCCAGTTTTTGCGACGCAATGACTTTATTCCCTGAAAAAGTCCGCAATCGATAAGGATATCCATATTTGGGGTGTGCAGAAGGTGTTTGGAGCCGGTAACGGTCTCTGCAGCCCCGTAAGAGGTCAGCTCAACCCGTTGGCCGGCTACAGATGCTTCCACATGGTTCAAGTTCAGATCTTTTTGCATGTTCTTCTTTTTTAAGTCCCAATAAAATTAACGCTATTCCCTTGCCCGGCTTATGATCAGGATCACCGCTGACCATGACGGCAATTAGCAGCGCAGGATCAGATGTATGCGCTTTTATTTTCGCTTTTTCTGAAGATCATCCCGGGCTATGACCATGCTCATTTGATGTTCTTTCGTATATGTTCAATTTGCGGGAACAGTGCAGGGACGGGCCATGTCCAGTGATAACCTGTCCAAATCATAAAAATCTACCACCACTTAAATTTGAAATTTATGGAAATGAAAACGAACATGGGCATGCTGGACCGGACGCTTCGCACCCTACTTGCCATAGCAATCATACCCGCATATCTGTTCGGTGTCTTTGCAGGGACTGCCGAGATTATACTCATTAGCCTTGCCGGGATGCTCCTGTGGACAGGGATATTTGGTTTCTGCCCCTTGTATATGGCCCTGGACATCCGCACAAACCGTCACCGATAGTCTTTTCTTATTATTTCCGGTCAGTCGCTACTGATCAAACATTCTTATCCCCGCCAGAGACCATGAACCATAAATCAGAGATAAAATTCCTGGAGGGTCCCCGCTCGCGGACCAAGGAGCTCCTTTTTGTCATCCGTACGATGATGGATCTGATAAGGGGCTTCAGGGGGCTGCACTTCGTCGGCCCTTGCATTACATTTTTTGGATCCGCGAGGTTTCCCCCGACCACCCCGAATATATTTTTGCCAGAAAGGCTGCCGCTGCCTTTGCAAGGCTGGGATTTACCATCATGACCGGCGGCGGACCCGGACTGATGGAAGCGGCAAACCGTGGAGCCAGGGATGTGGGCGGCCGCTCGGTAGGCTGCAATATCGCGCTTCCGAAGGAACAAAAGCCAAATCCCTACCTGGACAAATGGGTTCACATGAAATATTTTTTTACCCGGAAGATTCTCCTGGTAAAATATTCCTACGCTTTTGTTGTGCTTCCTGGCGGCTATGGAACACTCGATGAATGCTTTGAAGCGCTTACCCTGATCCAGACCCGCAAGATCCATGACTTTCCCATTATCATATTCGGTAAGCAATACCATGAAAAGCTTTTTGCCCATATGCTCCATATGCGCGATAGCGGAACGATTACGGACCTGGACCTGCAACTTTGCCTTTTTACCGATGATATTTCCCGGGCCGAGACCTTCATCAAACTGCACAGCATCGACCGTTTTGGACTAAGGCCTGCCCGGGCCTTGCGTCCCTTTGGCTGGCTTATGGAAAGCCCATAATCTTGCTTTCGATCCTGTCGAAAATTAGTCCGTACAATGACCCCGGTCATTATTTACTGCCTACAGAAAACGAAACTTTGAGCATCCAAATCGACAGATTATGAAAACGACGAAATTTTTTAGCCCGCAGAATGCTTTCCAACGAATATGGATCGCCTTTGGTTGCATGATTTTCCTTTTTTTGGTCAATGCAACCGCATTGGCCGATTCTCCTGAAAACAGGGGGACGAGAAAAAACGATTATCCCGCTGACTCTCTCGGGATCAGCTCGTCGATCAGTCGCCTGTCGCCCAAATTGAACTACCCGAACCTTGTAAAGCAGTTTTACGGCAAAAGAAACTTTTCCCTGGCCTGGGTGAGGCCGGACACCGTAAAAACAGAAATCTATAAGTCCATGCTATTGATGGACTGTGTGCTTCAGTTCGGGCTGAACAGAGCGGATTTTCATCCCGAATACCTCACTTATGACAGGTTGCGTCCGCTCGTGCAGAAAAATGCGCCCATCGAATCGAAGGTCAATTACGATGTTTACCTGACCGATGCGCTCATCACCCTGATCAACCACCTTCACTATGGTAAATTTAACCCGGTTTATGCCAGACAGGTTTTGGAGTCCGGCAAAAGGCCGTTGGCCTTTGATCCGGTTCAACACCTTTCCGGTGCCCTTAAGTCCAAAAGCTTTATGGAGGCGGTCGTATCCGCACAGCCTGCAACAGAAATGTACAGACTGTTACAGGACTATCTCCATCTGGTAAAAGGACAATACATCGATGATTGTTATGAATTCCCCGAGGGTGATGCCCGAAGAATTGCCATCAACATGGAACGCCTGCGCTGGGTAAATTCCGGTAACCGGTATTTTATCCAAATCAATATCCCGGCTTTTACGCTCAAGGTCATCCATGCAGACAGCATCTCTGTCTTCAGAACGATTGTTGGCAATCCCTCTACGCCGACTCCTGAGCTGGAAAGCACCATCAACTACATGACCACCGCTCCGGAATGGAAGGTGCCCGCTAAGATATTTTCCAGGGAGCTCCTGCCAAAGGCCCTGAGGGACTCCGGTTTTATGGCCAACAACCAATACAATATCTATGATCAAAAAGGCAATCTTATTGCCGCATCCCGAAAGAACCTGCTGGAAATAGCACGTTATCCTAACCGATACTCAGCCAGGCAATCCCCGGGATGTGACAACGCCCTGGGCAGGATTGTATTCCGCTTTCCCAACCGCTTTGATATCTACCTTCACGATACGCCCGATCAAAAACTCTTCAAAAAAGATTTAAGGTCTTTTAGCCACGGATGCGTGCGTGTGGAGGATGCAGGCAAACTGGCCGCACTGCTGTTGAAGTATGACGGATCACCGGAAAAGGTTCCCTCACTGGACCTGTCGATGGCAAAACTCAAAAGGAAGACCTTTGGACTGAACCGTCCGGTGCCCGTCATGATCACCTACCTGACATGCGAAATTGTGGATGGGATTTTCACTTCCTATCCCGATATCTATAAAAGGGATGCTGTTCTGGAGGGCCTGATGTTTCCGGTAACACAGCAACTTGCGGGAAAAATAAAATAGATGCCGCGCCGGCCAGTCCCTGCCTTGCAGATCGTATACAAAAAAAGATAAAGAAAAGCTCATGAAAAAGATCCTTGTGCCCGTTAATTTTACGCCGGCTGCCAATAACGCGGCATATTTTGCAAGCGCACTTGCCTGCAGAATCGGCGCAAGCGTTGAACTGATGAACATCCTGCCCGTTCCGGTGCAGACTCCGCTGGCAGCCTCACTTCACTTCCCCGAGGATGAAACGGAGCTCCTCTGTGCTGATTCGGACAAAAAGCTCAACGAACTTGCCGGGAAGCTTTCACAAAAAATAAGGGATTCCTATGAGGTTTTGGACTTTAAGCCCGAAATCCATGGCAAATCCATCCTTGGCAATGTGACAGAGGAACTGAGCAGGCGTTTTGAGCATGAAAGGATGAACCTGGTGGTGATGGGCATCACCAAGGCCCCACGGATCAACAGGATCCTGGGCGGAAGCACGGTAAGGTCGGCCATTGAGAATTGCGAACTTCCGCTGCTGCTCATCCCCGAATCGTTCGCATTCCGTAAGTTCAAAAAGATCGCCTTTGCCTCGGACTACAATGTCAAGGATATTCCCTTGATCGCTATAATGGCTGAGATGATGAGGCCCTTCAATGCTGATATCTTAATCATACACAGTAAAAACCCCAAGGAAGATGACCGCAGTTACGCAGACACTTTTTTGAAACTGGTTTCCAATAAGGTGGATTATCCCAATATATATTTCAGGGAGGTGATCTCAAAAAGCGTCGATGAGGGAATTGACTACGTCCTGACCGGTTCCCAGGTGGATATGCTCGTCATGGTGCACAGGCACCACAGTTTTTTTCAGGACCTGTTCATGGGCAGCTCTACAAAGAGAATCTCGGACTCTATCCGGATCCCCTTATTCGTCTTTCCGCCGGATCAGAAACGGCTTATCTGAAGATTAAGGCGTTCAATTTGGGTACACATCCAATGCCCGATCATCGCCTGCCGATACCAAACCCGGGTTCAGTCGGGGTTGTCGGTACAGGGATATTTATAGTGGACGGCCGCAACCCTGCCCCTGAAATATTCCCAGTCGCCCCGGCGGGTGCTCCAGATTGCCCGTATCGTGCTTTGATTGGTTTTTACATCTTTTATGATTTCCACCCGCCATGGCGTCCTTAGGAGCTCCCCGTTATGCCTCAGGAAGCGGTCGTTGGTCGAAAAACCCATGAGCTCCCCGTCCTCTCCGATAGTGAAATCCCCTGCAGCACGCGTTCCTGCATCCCTAATGGTCGCATGCAGATAATGCGCGGAACGTTCCTGCCACTCGATATAGGGCATAAGCAGGTATGCCGGAATAATGAGTGCCTCGGCGAGCGTAACGGCCAGCTCTGATTGGGCAGTGTCTCTTCCGGAGCACCTGTCCAAACAAAAAAGGTTATTCAGGTTCAACTGAAGACTTCCCTGGCCGGACCAGTAATGATCGCGGCCAAGGAGGTGAAAGGGACCGAAGAAAGGAATCCGCATTTGGACAGACCGTCCGGGTTTATCGATCTGATTGAATTGCTCCATCCCAACACGGTGCCATTTCCCCTTGGGCGAAAATTTGATACTGGCCTCCGCCCATTCCACAAATGCGCTTTCGGGCCTTATTCTATGCTCCAGTCCCTTGCCCTGCAAGTGTCTGTTAATTGCGGCAGGCAAGTCCGGAAAAGGGTAGGTCATTTCCCCGGCAGGTGTCGGCCCGGAAAAGATTTTGCCGTATAAAGGACGTTCGTGATGTTTCATGGGTGTAGATGTTTTGGGATTAGACCTTTAATGCGTGCTGCTCCGGAACCACCAGAATAGGCCGCTGGGTAGTGTAAAGGATTTCATCAATTTCTGTACAAAACAAATAGTCATTGTTTTTTAGCGGACGTCCCCCCATAACAATCAGCACGATGTCTTCCTGTTCCAGAAGATCGCACACGCCTTGGGATAATGCGCCATCGCTTCCGTAGCTTTCGATGTTGGGCCGGAAGGCAGATTTTTCCATTTCCTGCAACTGTTTTTGGAGCCTTTCCTTTTCCAGCTCGAAATGTTTCTCGATAGAGGAGAGGTAGCTTGCATCCTCAAGGGGATGCATAATGCCGGGGCTATAACGTTGGGTGTAGGCATGCAACAAAATCAGGTCCAAGCCCAGTTTTATGCCCAGTTTGAGTGCTGCGTCTGAGGCATTTCGATCCCTTTTGCTAAACTCGGTCAGCACCAGGATCATCGGTTTTTTTTCTTTGCACATCTTATTCACGATCATTGTTTTTTACTGATTAAATATGACCAATAGGATACGCTTCGCAGCTGACTGCGGTCATGGCAGAATCTGTTTCCCGTCATCCCCCAAAGCTTTTGCCCGCAAGAGTGGGATATTGAACAGACTAAGATAATGCCGGTTCATCTCAAATCATCTTTCCCGATGACCATCATCATCACCCAAAAAGCTGTCATGGTATAAATTTGAGACACACCCCATCAGCGGCGTTCCACCTGTATGCAAAACAATGATTATTATTTCCAGGGTCTCACAGACGCCCAAGTGGCCGGCTCCAGAGCCAAATTTGGATCTAATGTACTATCCCGCAAAAAGGAACACCCGGTCATTGCGGAGCTCCTAAATGTGATCAAAGAGCCTATGGTCATTCTTCTGATCATCATATCGGTAATGTATTTTTTGACCGGAAACATGGCCGACGGAATATTTCTATGTTTTGCCGTATTGACCGTTGCCGGGATATCACTCTTTCAATCCTCCCGAAGCCGGCGTGCATTGGCAAAACTGGAAACTTTTTCCCGTCCTGTTTCCAAAGTCATCAGGGATGGGAAGATACTGGAACTAGAGACCCGGCAACTCGTTATCGGGGATTGCCTCATGGTTGAGGAGGGAAGGACCGTTCCGGCCGACGGAACGATCATTTATGCCCATGACTTCTGCGTGGATGAAAGCCTGCTCACCGGTGAGTCGCTCCCGGTCTATAAAAACCTCAACTCACCGGATAAATCGGTTTTTCAGGGTACAGTGGTCGTTGGTGGAATGGCTGTTGCGACCATTACCGCCATTGCCAACGGCACAAGACTGGGCAGGATCGGCAAAAGCCTTGCAGACATTAAAGAAGAGGCAACGCCGTTGGAGCGACAAATCAACAGTTTTGTTACAAAAATGGTTATTGCCGGCACGATCGTATTTATCCTGGTCTGGCTTATCAACTATTTTCAGACCCTGAATTTCCTGGATAGCCTGATCAAGGCGCTGACGCTTGCCATGAGCATTCTGCCTGAGGAAATCCCTGTGGCCTTTACTGCCTTTATGGCTATTGGTGCATGGCGTATGCTCAAAATGGGCATTGTTGTAAAACAGATGAAAACTGTTGAAACCCTGGGCAGTGCCTCGGTGATCTGTACCGATAAGACCGGAACTCTTACCGAGAACAGGATGTCTCTTGCTGGTATTTTTGCCCTTGATGGCGTCCGTTTTTTTTATCCGGAGGAATTTAAATCAAGCAGCGCCGCCCGGCAGGTGCTCACAATGGCCATGTGGGCAAGCGAGCCCATACCTTTCGATCCCATGGAAATCGCACTTCATAATGCCTATTCCGAAAATATCCTTCATGACTTACGCCCGGATTTCCATATGGTCCATGAATATCCGCTCGGGGGGAGGCCACCGATGATGACCCATATTTTTGAAGACGTACACCATACGCGCATCATCGCCGCCAAGGGTGCTCCTGAAGCAATTATGCAGCTAGCCGGGCTCAATGAAGCAGAAAGATTTGCCATTGGCGAGGCAATAGTTTCCCTGGCTGCCTCCGGTTACAGGATATTGGCCGTCGGGGAGGCGGTTTACCATGGCAGTGATTTCCCAAAGCTGCAGCAAGAGTTGGAGTTTTCCTTCAAGGGCCTTGTCGCCTTCTATGATCCACCAAAAAAGAACATCAAATCGGTACTGGAAGCTTTTTACCTTGCAGGGATACAGGTTAAAATCATCACAGGCGATAATGGTCCTACCACAAGTGCCATAGCCCGTCAGATTGGCCTAAAGGGCTCCATCGACTGTATTTCAGGCGAAGAGCTTATGACACTCTCTGAAGAGAAACTACGGGAAAAAGTTGAGACGGTCAACATTTTTACGCGTATGTTTCCCGAGGCCAAACTGCGCATTATAAATGCACTCAAAGCCAACAGGCAGATCGTGGCCATGACCGGAGATGGCGTAAATGATGCACCCGCACTCAAAGCTGCCCATATCGGAATAGCCATGGGAAAAAAAGGTGCTGAGGTTGCCAAAACAGCTGCATCGCTGATACTTCAGGAAGATGATCTCTCCAAGATAGTCGATGCAATCGCCATGGGACGGCGCATATATGCCAACCTGAAGAAGGCCATACAGTATATCATCTCCATCCACATCCCCATCATATTGACCGTGCTCACCCCACTTGCGCTGGGATGGAGGTATCCGGCCATCTTTACCCCATTGCACATCATTTTTCTGGAGCTGATCATGGGGCCTACCTGTTCGATTATCTATGAAAACGAGCCGATGGAAGAAAACACCATGCAACAAAGGCCCAGGCCTTTCACAACCACCTTCTTCAATTGGAAGGAACTCTCAACAAGCATCTTCCAGGGCCTGATGATTACCCTTGGCACTTTGGGATCCTACCGGTATGCCCTTCATCACGATGCTGATGAAGCGACAACGCGTACCATGGTATTTGTCTCCCTGATTACAGCGAACATTTTCCTGACCCTGGTGAACCGTTCTTTCTTTTATTCGCTGCTCACCGTGATTACCTACAAGAACAACATGGTTCCCTTTATAATAGCTATCACCACGCTGGTTGCTGCCGCTTTGATATCCTGGCCGCCATTTGCTGTTTTTTTTGGGTTCAGCACACTTAGTTCCTCCGCGCTTTTGTTCAGCATAACCACTGGATTTGTTTCTGTTGCATGGTTTGAAGTTGTGAAATTGAAAATCCGTTACGACCACAGGAATTAAACTGCAGCTGTAAGTCTCTTAGTAGATCCTGATTGACGAAGATCAGGGTAAGCGCTGATTCCGGTCATGGTCTAATATGCCCCGCCGGCTAACTTTGTGATGCCAATATGTCCATGCTTAAAACGATTGATCACAAATGAGAGCAAGATGAAATCAAGACCCGTTAACAACGTCCCGTTGCCCTGGTGGCTTTTTGTTTTTTTTTCCGGAACGTTTATGGTCCTGGTCGGCATATGGGTATTGATAACCCCAAGCGAGGCCTATTTTTCCCTGAGCATACTGCTCGCTGTTGGCCTTGTTGCGGCCGGATTGGTCAACCTGATGTTGGCCCTTTACCTTCGCGGAACAGTTAGGGGATGGTTCTGGCTTTTGGCCGGGGCACTGCTCGACCTCGCACTGGGGATTTACCTGCTTTACTTTCCCATGCTGAGCATGATCCTGCTGCCTTTTTTGATTGGTCTCTGGCTTCTTTTTCGCGGGCTTACCGATATAGGCAGATCAACAACCTATCCAATCGGTCCTCGCAAGTGGTTCCATTCCCTGTTGCCGGGCTTGCTGATCTTGCTCTTTTCGGTATTCATTCTCCGGTATCCGCTAAGCGGAATGATCAATATTGTTTCCTGGATGGGATTGGCATCTATTGTTTCGGGTTTGCTCCGCATATATTTCTCCGTCAGGCTTTATCAGTCTTCAACTTTCAATTAACCCTCCGAATATGAAAACCATACTCGTACCAACCGATTTTTCCGAAGCTGCTAACCATGCGCTTGACCATGCTGTGGTTCTTGCAAAACAGCTTCATGCAAGGTTGCTTCTGGCCAATGCGATACTCGTGCCCATACCTGTTGTTACGCCCGCGGGAATTGACATTCCCTTTGAGGGCACTGGCGAAATCCTGGATTCCACGCTCGGTCAACTCCAGGCGATCAAGAAATGCATAGAGAAAGCTGAAAGTAGCGATATTTTGAAGCCTCCCCTTCAGGTAAGTGTCGCCGCAGGTTTCGGTCCTCCGTTTGCCTATATTGCCAAGCTCGCCGGCCAGCAGGCTGCGGGACTGGTGGTTGCCGGGCGCTCAGGGGCGGGGGCCATGCACCGTTTCTTTTTGGGCAGCACAAGCAGGGATCTGATCAACGTATCAGCCTTTCCGGTGTTGCTCATTCCCCTGCAGGCGCCCCTAAGGCCTGTTTGCAATATCGTCTTTGTAAGTGACCTCAGCGCCACGGACATCGATGCCATCCGTATTTTGGTGCCATTGGCAAGAACAATGGGGGCAAAGATTCGCATAGCCCATATCTGCGGCGAACATGATACGGCGCTGAGCAGCAAGATAGAGACCTTCATGGCCAGGGCAAAAGATGAATGCACGGACGTTGAACTCCACTACCAAAGCGTGTATAACAGAGCAGAGGAAGAAGGCTTCGAGTGGCTCCTGGAACACATGAAGGTCGACTGGTTTGTGATGGTCCACAGACACCATGGTTTCCTCAATACCATATTCAAAGAAGGCTATTGCCAGAAAATGGCCAAACAGTCCACCGTTCCGGTGCTGGTTATACCGGAACATTTCCATCCGAAAAATTAACGCTGAAAATATGTATCCCAAAAAAATGAAGGCCGCGGTCATCCGCCAACATGGTGGACCGCTGATGATAGAAGAACTTCCGGTTAGGGCTTGTGGTGAAAATGAAATATTGGTCAAAGTGCTCGCCTGTGGGGTCTGCCACACAGACCTGCATGCCTGTAACGGGGACTGGCCTGTAAAGTCAAAAATGCCCCTGGTGCCGGGTCACGAGGCCATAGGGCAAGTGGTCGCGATGGGAAAGGGCGTGAGGAATACCTCCGAAGGGGCGATTGTTGGGGTGCCCTGGCTTTACAGCGCCTGTGGGTGCTGCGAGTTTTGCCTCACCGGATGGGAGACACTCTGCTATGAGCAGAAGAATGGCGGCTACAGTGTGGATGGGGGATTTGCGGAATACATCGTGGCAGATGCCCGGTATGTAGCACATTTTCCTTCCTATGTCAATTTCCTGGAAATGGCGCCCATTATCTGCGCAGGGGTAACCGTTTACAAAGGACTTAAAGAGCTCGAGGCAAATCCCGGAGAATGGGTGGCCATATCGGGCATCGGCGGGCTTGGCCACCTTGGCGTGCAGTATGCAAAGGCTATGGGTTTCCAGGTCGCAGCAATCGATGTTTCGCATGAAAAGCTCGATTTGGCAAGAAAGCTGGGCGCAGACGTGACCGTGAATGCACTGGAGGAAGATCCGGGAGAAACCCTGAAGAAAAAAACCGGTGGCATGCATGGGGTACTGGTTACCGCCACAACCCCCATTGCTTTCAAACAAGGCCTTTCAGCTCTTCGCAGAAAGGGAACCCTGAGCCTGAACGGACTTCCCCCCGGAAGTTTTGATCTGCCCATTTTCGATACCGTGCTCAACCGGCTCACCATTCGCGGCTCTATCGTAGGCACCAGACAGGATATGCAGGAAGCGATCGGCTTTGCTGTAGAAGGGAAGGTTCGTGCCCGGGTGTCCGCGGCAAAGCTCGAGGATATCAACCAGGTTTTCCAGGATATGAAAGCCGGGCGCATCGATGGCAGGGTGGTACTGGACATCGCCGGAATTTAAATTTTTACTTCTTAAATGAAATACCATGTTAGGCAAATTAACAGAAAACCAGATTGAAGCGCTCCTGTCCGGTCAGCATATCGGCCGCCTGGGTTGTAGCTCCGCGCAGCAATGCTATATTGTACCCCTGAACTACATTTATCGTAAAGGTGCCATCTTCAGCCACTCTGCGCCCGGAAGGAAAATCGCCATGATGAGGGGAAACCCAAGGGTGTGTTTCCAGGTGGACCATATTCTGGATACCTATAGATGGGAGAGCGTAATCTGTCAGGGCAGCTTTGAAGAGGTAACCGATCCAAGCGAGAAACAACAGGTCATCCAGGGCATTATTCATAAAATGATGCCCCTGACAAACAGTCCTGAGCAACAGCCCTCCCACGGAACCGGCAAAGATGGGCCCTATGAGGATAGTATAATTGTCTTTAAGATTGTCATTCTGGAAAGAACAGGACGGTTTGAGAAGCAGGAGGTATTATAAGTCCCGCGAGTGTTATTTGTAAGGTTCAATTTTTTGAATGCTCATGAGCGCGATGTTCGGTTTCTCGCAGACCTTTACGAGGTTCCTCGATTTGGGTATGTTTCTGAAACTTTTTATTGGCAGCATAGTGTGTCAGGCAACAATTTCCTTTCGATTTTGAAACATCATGTGGATCAGAAAACAAGTACGATATCAATAACAAAACAATAGATGTCCCAACAAAAATCTACGAAGAAGCGTAGCAAGTTTCGCCGTTTGCTAAGCATAATGGGACCCGGACTTGTAACGGGTGCTGCAGATGATGATCCTTCAGGGATTGCAACCTATTCTCAGACCGGGGCTCAGTTTGGTTATGGCCAGTTATGGACGGCATTTTATATGCTTCCTTTTCTGATCGCCGTTCAAGAATCATGTGCAAGAATTGGCCTGGTGAGCGGAAGTGGTATATCCGCTGCTATAAAGGCGCGGTACAATCGAACAGTTCTCTATTTTGTCGTCGGACTTGTCGTAATGGCCAATACGATAAACATTGGAGCCGATATTGGGGCAATGGCTTCAGCTATGCAACTGCTGCTTCCGGCACCATTTTTTATTTTAACATTAGTCTTTACCTCAATTATCCTCATCCTCGAGCTATTTACCTCCTACAAAGCCTATGCAAAGATATTGAAGTGGCTGACCTTGGCATTGATTGCCTATCCAATCACTTTATTTATTATAGATCAGCCATGGCTAATAGTAATTAGATCAACGCTAATTCCACACTTTGAGTTTTCTTTTACCTTCCTGTTTGTTATCACCGGGGTATTAGGAACAACCATTTCTCCATATATGTTTTTCTGGGAGGCATCACAGGAAGTCGAAGAGCAGCGGCAGCGGGATAGCTTACTTAAAAGGCGTCGGCATATTAGTTGGTCACAGATTAAGCGAATGCGCATCGACAATACCATAGGTATGCTAATTTCCGAATTGACCACATGGAGTATAATTATAGTTAGTGCAACCGTACTCCACAGTAACGGATTTAAAGATATTAAAACTGCGGCCGACGCAGCAAAGGCGATAGAGCCGCTGGTTCACAGCTTTGCAAATGCGGGCCTGCTGGCAAAGCTGATTTTTTCTTCAGGTATTATTGGCCTGGGCTTACTGGCAATACCTGTGCTTTCTGCATCTGCATCGTATGCGGTATGTGAAGCTTTCAGCTGGAAATCAGGTTTAAATCTTAAGCTTAACCGGGCACCGGCTTTTTATGCGATAATCTGTGCTGCCACCGCCATTGGTCTTATTATGAATTTTTTGGGTGTAGATCCAATTAAGGCGCTCATTTATGCAGCTGTATTTAACGGGATTGCCGCCGTACCATTGCTGTTCTTAATTCTTCGTATCGCCGGTAACGAAGAAATCATGGGTGAATATAAGAGCGGCTGGTTATCAAATTTGCTCTTGTGGATTACATTTTTAGGAATGGGGGCGGCCTCAATTGCTATGTTTTACAGTATTATTGAATAGGCAAGTCCATAAAACCGGATAAACCAGAGTAGATTAAGGTTACCTCGCCGGAAACAAATCTATTGCAGTTCGTTACTTGCCATTACGTTTGTATGTTGGCTAGAAGGGGTCAAATGGATTGGTTTGCCCACTACACATTATTGCGGGCTATTGCCATAAGCGTTAAAGACGGGATTAATAATTGGGCGGGAAAATCAAAATTTGTAAACCCCACCTGAATGTATATGAATTGGTTAAAAGTATTCCATACAAACTTCAACTTGTCTTTAGATTTGATGTTTATTATTGCCTGATGCAACAATCATAAAGAAACATGGAGCAGATAATAGACAGGGCAATGGTTTACGTTAAGAGATTGTTTATGGATCAGTTATCCGATAACATGTACTTTCACGACCTTCAGCATACCCTGCAGACCGCCAGGATTGCCAGAGAGATCGGGATCAACAGTGGGTTAAGCGAGCTTGAGCTGTTCAAACTGGACCTTGCGGCGTTGTTTCACGATACAGGTTATACTAGGAAATACATAGGGCACGAAGAAGAAAGCATACGGATTGCAACTGACTTTTTGCGAAATGAAAATCTGGGACAGGAGATCATTGATGAAATATGCCGTTGCATTGCCGACACCAGGTTTCCTCAATTCCCAACGGAAAAACTCGGAAAGATCTTGTGCGACGCTGACCTTTACCATTTTTCTCTACAGGATTATGTCCTTTATTCTGAAAAACTTAGAAAGGAATGGGAGGTCACGTTAAACCTGTTTTATGACTCAGCGCAATGGAATTCCTTAAATCTTAAGCTTCTTATCTCCCACGAGTATTTTGAGCCCTATTCCAGGTCTGCATTTCAGCCGGGAAAACAGGTTAACATTAAAAGACTTTCAGGCAATTGATTCACCTTAAATCCATTTTGGTACTTTTTTGCGGAAACTTCAAGATGTCTTCAGTATCTTAAACCATATTTGTTCTTATGAAGATTCTAATCATTGAAGATGAACCCGGGCTGCAACGTAGCATAGCCCAGTATCTGCTCTCCCAGGGAAATTTATGTAGTCAGGCTTCAACCTATAGCGAAGCACTTGGCCGCTTGGGATCCTATGATTATGACTGCATTTTGCTCGATCTCAACCTTCCCGATGGAGAAGGGCTTCAGATACTGAACTATCTTAAACGGATGAACAGAACAGAAGGAGTAATCATTATTTCCGCGAGAAACTCAATCGATCAAAAAATAGAAGGCCTTAGCCTTGGAGCTGACGATTACCTGATCAAGCCCTTCCACCTCTCGGAGCTCAATGCCAGGATACTGGCAGTTGTTCGCCGAAAAAGTGCGCAAGGTGAAAGGCATATTGAATTTAATGAAATCAGGATAGACCTGGATGCTAAAGAGGTACATGTAAATGGCAAAGTAGTTCACATGACCAAAAAAGAATTTGATCTTGTGCTTTATTTTGTTTCCAACAAAGGTAAGGTAATCTCCAAATCTGCTGCGGTTGAGCACATCTGGGGTGATGATTCAGATATGGCCGACAGTTTTGATTTCATCTATACCCATATCAGGAACATCAGAAAAAAACTCACTGACGCCGGGAGCAGGGATTATTTTCAGTCCGTATACGGCATTGGTTACAAATTCACGGAAGTATGAGGCTATTTACAAGATATAACAGGATACTGATGATCATCAGTCTTTTTGGCCTGCTGCTGATCGGATTTCTTTTTTACCGGATGCTCATCTATTATCTTGATCAGCAGATTGATCATGATCTGGTGGAAGAAGTTATGGAGGTAAAAGAATATTCGGCAGCGGGAAATTTTTATCAGCCGCATGAATTTGAGGACCTTGTTGTTCAATATAGAAAAATCGAAAAGGCCAATCCTTCCAGTAGCTACGCTGATACCCTGTTCTACAATCCCCTTAAGCATCGCAAGGAAACCGCAAGATACCTTAAAACCGAACTCGAACTGGTTGGGCAACCTTACCGGGTCCTGGTCATCGCCTCTAAATTTGAACGGCAGGAGCAGATCAGGAACATCTGCCTCATTATCCTCCTTCCGGTGACGATGCTTTTTGCCCTGGTGTTATTGGTGAACAGGATTTTGCTCAGGAAAATCTGGGCCCCTTTTGAGCAGCTTTTAAAGAATATTACAGCCTTCAATATCAACCATGACCGGCCATACGAGCCTGTTGAAATGCCCGTGGCAGAATTCAGGCAATTAAACAAGGTATTGGTAGAACTTTCGGGTAAAGTAAAATCTGATTATAACGAGATCAAGCTTTTTACCGAAAACGCATCCCACGAAATGATGACGCCGCTGGCGGTAATCAATTCGAAGCTCGATAATATGCTCCAGTCAAATGTTCTGGGTAAGGAAGATGGCGAAACCCTGGTTGAACTGTATAAGGCCACTTCACGACTAACCAAGCTGAACCAATCACTACTACTCCTGGTTAAGATTGATAATAATTTATTGCAGGACGAGGAAAAGGTTAACCTGAAATCGCTTATCGAAGAAAAGCAGGTATACTTCCAGGAATTGATCAGCGAGCGGAATATTACCGTAGAAACCATTTTGACCGATGTAACGATTTCTGCAAGCCGAAGCTTACTTGAAATACTGATTAACAATCTTTTCAGCAATGTGATCAGGCATAACTATGATGGAGGAAAAATTGAGATTAGCTTGGATGCAGAAAAAATAGTATTTGCCAATACCGGGCACAACAAGGTGCTCGATCCCGAAAAAATATTTGACCGTTTTTACAAGGACAACGCCTCTGAGGGTGCAGGTTTGGGGCTTGCCATACTCAAGCAGATCTGCAACCGGCAACATTATCAGCTTGATTATTTCTATTATCAAGACCTGCATACTTTTACTGTAACCTTTAAAGCCCAATAAAATCATATGGCCATTATCGAACCTACCAATCAAGAAATCGGAGGCAGCAGAAAAGGAAAGAAATATGCTTCTTCCACACGTTTCTGGCACTGGCTAAATTTTATTATAATCTCAGGATCCCTGCTCACTGTGCTGATCAATTCTACACTTTTTGACCGTGCGCAGCGCAGCTTTGTGAAAAATGAATTGGTCAATGCCGGCGCAACTGTAAGTGATCAGCAGGCCGGTGCAGTTACGCATGGCCTGGAAGATCAGGTATGGGATATACACATCTATTTTGGCTACGCATTAGCCGCGCTTTTTCTGTTCAGGTTAATCGCAGAGTTTTTTATGCCGCCCTCGCAAAAACTCTTTCCCAAGCTCAGAAAGGCTTACCGGGCTTATTTTGTCTTAAAAAAAGAGCGAGAGGCAGCAAAGCACGAACTGGTGGTAAAAGGACTTTACATCATTTTTTATCTCCTGCTTTTGGTTATGGTGGTTACAGGCCTCCTGCTCACTTTTGAAGATTATACCGGCATCCCGCAAAACATTAACCACAGCATAAAGGAATTCCATGGCTTTTGCATGTACCTGATACAGGGTTTTATTGTTCTTCATTTGGCGGGAGTTTTTCTAGCCGAGCGTAAAGATGGAAAGGGAATTGTTTCGGATATGATCAACGGGGGAGAGAGTTGAAAATGATGAAAATAATTAGGATCTAGGCCATGCTAAAAAGAACTGCTGTACTTCTGTTGTGCTGTTATCTTTTTTCATCTACAGCGCTTTCCCGGTTTCTAAAGGTGCCCGAGCTGATCGGACATTACCTTGAGCATAAAGAGAAGCAAAAGCATTTATCCCTTTGGAGATTTTTTTATATCCATTACTTTAACGGAGATGTGCGTGATGCAGACTATGATAAGGATATGAAATTGCCCTTTAAGACCTGTGTTCCGTTGAACCATGGGGAATCCTTTGTTCGCCTGGAAGCCGGTCAGATAGTCGTTCCAATCGATCCGGGCATTGAATTGCGACACCTCAAATTATTCTTTTATCAATTTCCCGAAACCCCTACACCCGGAGGCGACATTTGGCAACCACCAAAGTGCTGCCTGAGCACTTATGCGCTATCGATCTGATAAGCATAAGAACAAATTTTATTAATTTTTAAACGTTTATTAAAGATTTTATGCTCAACAGGATAATAGAATTTTCGGTGCGCAATAAGCTCATCATCGGGCTGTTTATTTTTGCGCTCATCGGATATGGATTTTACGAGATCAAAAAACTCCCCATAGACGCAGTTCCCGACATTACCAATAACCAGGTTCAGGTAATCACCATTGCACCCTCTTTCGGTGCGACCGACATCGAAAGACTGGTCACCTTTCCCATCGAACAGGCCAACAGCAATATACCGGGTATGCTCGAGATCAGGAGCTTTTCGAGGTTTGGCCTTTCCCTGGTTACCATTGTTTTTAACGATGATACCGATATTTACTGGGCAAGGCAACAGGTTGCAGAACGTCTGCAACAGGTTCAGACGCAAATTCCGCAGGGAATAGGAAGCCCTGAGCTTGGGCCGGTATCTACCGGTCTGGGGGAAATTTATCAATACGTGGTCCGGCCGGAAAAAGGTTATGAACATAAGTATAAAGAAACCGAGCTCAGGACCATTCAGGACTGGATTGTAAGAAGACAGTTACTTGGCGTCAAAGGGGTAGCAGAGGTAAGCAGCTTCGGTGGCAAGCTTAAGCAATATGAAATTGCCATTAGCCCCAACAAACTCGCATCTTTCGGAATTACCATCAATGATGTGTTCAGTGCGATTGACCGGAATAACCAGAATACCGGCGGTGCTTATATCGAAAAAGGTCCCTCGGTACTCTTCATCCGTACCGAAGGACTGGTATCTACGGTAGAAGATATTGGAAATATCGCCATTAAAACGCCGCAGAACAGACCGCTGTTTATCCGCGATGTAGCTGAGGTCAAGCTTGGCTACGCCACTCGTTACGGTGCAATGTGCTACAACGACCAGGGCGAAGTATCGGGCGCAGTGGTAATGATGCTCAAAGGCGCAAACAGCAGCGAGGTGATCAAAAATGTAAAGGACAGGATTGCCCAGATCCAGAAGACCTTGCCGAAAGGGGTTGTAATCGAACCATTTTTGGATCGGACCAAGATGGTGAATAATGCCATCGGTACGGTAGAGAAAAACCTGATGGAAGGTGCACTGATTGTTGTATTTGTACTCGTTCTTTTTCTGGGTAATTTCAGGGCTGGGCTGATTGTGGCTTCCATTATTCCCCTGGCCATGCTTTTTGCGGTGATTATGATGAATACCTTCGGGGTAAGCGGAAACCTGATGAGCCTCGGCGCACTGGATTTCGGATTGATCGTAGATGGTGCGGTAATTATCGTTGAAGCGGTGATGCACCAGCTTTCCCATCACAGGAAGTTTGCGACGCTCGATAAAATATCGCCGCATGAAATGGACGGACAGGTGGAGCAATCTGCAGGTAAGATGATGAACAGTGCAGTATTCGGGCAGATTATCATTCTCATCGTTTACCTTCCGATTTTTACCTTGCAGGGGATTGAGGGAAAAATGTTCAAGCCAATGGCGCAGACAGTCGCCTTTGCGTTGCTGGGTGCCTTTATCCTCTCGCTCACTTACATACCCATGATGAGTGCGCTGTTTTTGAGCAAAAAAATCAAGCACAAAGCCAATTTTTCTGACCGTATGATGTCCAGACTGGAAAATTCTTACCATAAAACGCTATCGAAAGTTATGGCATTTCCAAAAATGGTATTACTCACTGTATTTTCATTATTTGTACTGGCTGCGATTACACTCACATTTCTTGGGGGCGAATTTATTCCGGCACTGGAAGAAGGCGATTTTGCTGTAGACACCAGGGTACTCACCGGAAGCAGTATTTCCACGACGATAGAAAGTACTCAGAAGGCCGCCCACATTTTAAAAACCCGGTTTCCGGAAGTCGAAAAAGTGGTCACCAAGATTGGAAGCGGCGAGGTGCCGACTGATCCCATGCCAATGGAGGCCAGTGATATGATGGTGATATTGAAGGATAAAAAAGACTGGACCTCGGCAAAAACATTCAATGAGCTTTCTGAAAAAATGGGCAAGGCGCTGGAAGCAGTGCCCGGCATTACCGCAGGATTTCAGTATCCGGTACAAATGCGATTTAATGAGCTGATGACCGGAGCCAGGCAGGATGTGGTTTGCAAGATTTTCGGGGAGAACCTGGATACCCTAGCGATATTTGCCAAACAACTGGGTTCGGTGATTTCTTCTGTAAACGGCGCCCGGGATCTCTTCATTGAGCCGGTAACCGGAATGCCGCAGGTGGTGATTTCTTACAACAGGGCATTAATCGCTCAATATAACCTGGATATTACGGACGTGAACCGGATCGTGAATACCGCATTTGCCGGCCAGAGTGCAGGTCTTATTTTTGAAGGGGAGAAGCGTTTTCAACTTGTCGTTCGGCTTGATGGGGAGCAGCGCAAAAACTTAGGAGACATTCAAAATCTTTTAATACCAACGCCTGCAGGGACGCAGATACCCTTATCTCAACTTGCAAGCGTCGAAATCAAAAACGGCCCCAACCAGATTCAGCGTGAGGATGCCAAAAGGAGATTGGTTGTCGGTTTCAATGTAAGGGGAAGAGATGTGCAGACCATTGTTAATGAACTGCAGGAAAAGGTGAATGCCAAGATCAAATTTCCCCCGGGCTATTACGTCACTTATGGTGGTGCATTTGAGAATCTGAATGCGGCCAAGAAAAGGCTGATGGTTGCAGTGCCCGTATCCTTGGTACTGATATTTATCCTGCTGTTTTTTGCTTTTGGCTCGGTTAAACAGGGACTGCTTATCTATTCAGCCATTCCGCTATCTGCAATAGGCGGGATCTTCTTTCTGGCGCTTCGTGGAATGCCTTTCAGTATCAGTGCAGGGGTTGGCTTTATCGCGCTGTTTGGTGTGGCTGTACTCAATGGAATTGTGCTTATTGCGGAATTTAACAGACTAAAAAAAGAAGGCATGACGAATTTAAGGGAAATAGTACTTAAGGGAACCAGTTTGAGATTAAGACCGGTCATGATGACCGCCTTTGTGGCATCTTTAGGCTTTCTGCCGATGGCCCTGAGCAATGGAGCAGGTGCCGAAGTGCAGCGTCCTTTGGCAACAGTTGTGATAGGAGGCCTTATGGTTGCAACTTTTTTAACACTTTTTGTATTACCGGTGCTTTATATTTTGTTTGAAAAAGGAATTGGATTTTCATTTGGTCGTAAAAGGCTTACCATAGTTGGTATTGTACTTTCCATTGGTATAGGTAAGGTAAATGCCCAGCAGCCTATCTCGCTTTCAGCAGCCATAGATACCGCCATGAAAAATAGTTTGACGGTTAAAAACCAGGCACTACTCATCAAATACCGGCAGCAACTCATCAAAACGTCTGGCGCTAGGCCCATGGCCAATCTAACAGGAGAGATTGGACAGCTAAACAGTGCTTTTACCGATAACCGGATCGGAATTTCCCAGTCTTTCAGTTTCCCGTCCGTATATGCAAAACAGCGAAATCTGCTTACTTTGGAAGCCGAGCAGGCAACCTTAAGCGCTACCCTGAAAGCAGCCGAGCTCCGCAGGACAATAGCAGAAGTGTTTGATCATTTTTTATATTTAAAAGAAAAGGAAAAACTCATCCTGAAAAGCGATTCGCTTTTCAGCCGGTTTTTGGATAAGGCAAAAATCCGTTTTAAGGTTGGAGAAAGCAATATCATGGAAAAGGCTACAGCCGAAACCCAAAAAGCGGCAGTGGCTTTTCAGTTAAGCCAGCTCCGCCAGGAAATGGAAACGGTATTGCTTCAGTTTGGGGTGTTACTCAATAGTGAAAATAGGTTTTATCCTGCGGGCAAAATAGAAAAGAAAAAATTGCCTGAAAATGTGGCGGCTTTTGAAGTGGATAAAAATTATACCTTGAAGATCTATGAGCAGCAAAAGCTCATCAGTAAGGCACTCACCAAGGTAGAACAGTCGAAACTGCTACCGGAAATAAGCCTCGGCTACTTTAATACCTCCATGAAGGGAACCGGTGCTGATGACCGTTACTATAATGGTAACAAACGTTTCCAGGCCGCGCAGATAGGGATCGGTATCCCGATTTTTAGCGCTGCCCAGAAAGCCAGCATATCGGCAGCCAGAATTAATGAGGACATTGCCATTTCCGGTTTCGAGCAGCAAAGACAGCAACTGAACCTACAGTTAATGACCCTCAGAAAGCAATACCAATATGGGCTGGAAAATGTAGAGCAGTATGAAAAAACGGTGCTTAAAAATGCGGACCTCATTATAACCACAGCCAATAAGCAGTTTGTAAACGGTGAAATCAATTATCTCGAATGGGGGATGCTGATCAACCAGTCTGTTACGATACGAAGCAATTACCTTGACCTTGTTAAAAGCCTGAATCAGGCAGTCATTCAGTTTAATTACTTAAACGCAGGAACAGAATGAAAAAATCCCGTATCTCACCTGAGCAACATTCAGTGAACACAGACTCGGCACTGTCATCACCAATAAAAATTAACCAAGGCCATCGTGAGTTTCACGCCAATAAAATGGATTGGATCAAAACTCATGATCGCCGCATCGCCAATAAAAAATAAACCCTATAAGGATGAAAAATATAATTCCAATCTTCGTCATATTGCTTTTTACAGCCTGCAGCCAAAAGAAAGCAGCACCTGAAAAGGCAGCAGATCACACCGATCAAACTGATGTAGTCGCACTGACTTCACCCCAGTTAAAAAATGCGGGAATCAAAACCGGTCAGATAGAAAACCAAGATATTGCGGAAGTGATCAGGGTAAACGGGAGCATAGATGTACCGCCCCAGAATATGGTTTCTATAAGTATGCCACTTGGTGGCTATCTGCGTTCTACCAAGCTTTTGCCGGGTATGCACGTGGTCAAGGGGGAGGCCATCGCTGAAATGGAAGATCAGCAGTATATCCAGATGCAGCAGGATTACCTGACGATAAAGGCTGAACTCGAATTCGCCCAAAGGGAGTACTTCCGCCAGAAAGAGCTGAACCAGAGCCAGGCCAGCAGCAACAAGGTGTTTCAACAGGCAGAGGCAGACTATAAAACCCTGCGCATCAGTTTGGGTGCACTGGATGAAAAACTGGTCCTGATCAATATCAATGCCCCCAGGCTTACCGAGCGGAATATTTCCAGGAAGATAAATTTATATTCTCCCATCACCGGCTTTGTATCGAAGGTGAACGTGAATATCGGTAAATATGTAAACCCTTCTGATGTGCTTTTTGAGCTGGTGAACCCGGCCGATATTCACCTTAACCTTAAGATTTTTGAAAAGGATTTGCCAAAGCTGGTCATTGGCCAAAAACTCAAAGCCTACAGCAACAATAATCCCGGGAAAAAGTATGATTGCGGGATTATTTTGATCAGCAAAGATTTATCGGCAGACCACCTGGCGGAGGTTCACTGCCATTTTGAAAACTATGATAAGGCGCTGATCCCTGGTATGTATATGAATGCAGAGATCCGGGTCACCAATAATAACTCATCCACGCTCCCCGATGAGGCGCTGGTTGATTTCGAAGGCAAGCAATACATCTTTGTGGCAATCGCCCCTGATAAGTTCAAAATGACTCTGGTAGAAAGCGGTAAAAGCCAGTCAGGAAGGACCGAAATCAAGGATGCGGAGACCTTAAAAGGAAAACCGATTGTGATCAGGGGCGCTTACACACTGCTCATGAAACTTAAAAATAAAGCTGATGAATAATCCACATGATGAAAAGCATTTAAAAAGCTCAGCATTCATTTCCGATATTGTTATCGGGATGAGTGATGGGCTCACCGTTCCATTTGCACTTGCCGCCGGCCTGAGCGCCGCGGTAAGCAGCAATTCCATTATCATTACCGCCGGCATTGCCGAGATCATTGCAGGTTGCATCGCCATGGGGCTGGGTGGTTACCTGGCCGGTAAAACAGAGCAGGAGCATTACGAGAGCGAACTCAAAAGGGAATACCTTGAGGTAGAAAATGTTCCCGAAAAGGAAAAAGAAGAGGTGAGGGAAATCTTTGCCGAATATGGGCTGGACGAAAAGGCACAGGACCTCATCGTAGATCAGTTGAGTAGGAATAAAGACCACTGGGTAGATTTCATGATGAAGTTTGAACTTGGCCTGGAGAGACCGGATATCAACAGGGCACGCAACAGTGCCCTTACCATCGGGTTTTCTTACTGTGTGGGCGGTATGCTGCCCTTGTCAGCTTATTTTTTTACTTCAATGCCGCAGGATGGGCTGATCCTCTCCGCTATACTGACCACCATTTGTCTTTTTGTATTTGGCTATTTTAAAAGCCGTGTAACCGGCCAACCGCCCATAAAGGGTGCTTTTAAAGTGACAGCGATAGGCCTGATTGCTGCCGGGGCGGCATTTCTGATCGCAAGACTAATTACTTAAGTCGTCTCATTTACTAAAAATATGATTAACAAATATTTAACAAATTTTAATTCAAAACTTCAGGATGTCTTCAGACTTTGTCTATAGTTTTGTTACAAGCGGTTGCTTTTTTAAAACTCATTCATCAAATAGTAGCTAAAGTACACGGAAACCTAAAGCCTTTTTATAGATAGAATTTTTACACAGATTTTATTCAATACAATCCCGTCGATACTAAATGGTTATCCATCGGGACTTTGTCCGAATATTTCATTGCATCACTCATTTTAACTTTAAAAAGAATATGGACAGAAAAGATTTTCTTAACAGCATCGGGATGAGTGCAGCGTCCTTTGCCCTGATTGGCTGTGTCGGTTGCAAAAAGACTGATGGCAGTAGTTCTGCAGATACCAGCGGGCCCACTGGCGTAAACTTTACGCTCGACTTAAGCCTGGCTGCCAATGCAGTATTGCTGAGCAATGGTGGATCTTTGGTGTCAAATGGTATTATTGTGGCTAAAACAAAAGCAGGGGCATATATTGCTGTGCAGCGATCGTGCACACATGAAAGCTACACCTTGACTTATCAATCGGCAAACAGCCGCTTTTATTGCCCTAACCACGGCGCGACCTTTTCTGAAAACGGCGCAGTAACCAATGGACCAGCATCACGCGCCTTAACTGTTTATAATACCCAGCTTACCGGGACTACTTTAAAAGTTTATTCTTAAAAATTATGAAACTACTTTTTGTCGCCCTATTGGGACTGTTTATTATTCCTGCATCCTGGATGGGGAACTTTACCGAAGCGCAGAAACAGGCTAAAGCCACACATAAACAGATCCTTATCAATTTTTCCGGATCCGATTGGTGCGGTCCCTGCATCCGCCTGCGCAAGGAGATCCTGGAATCTGAAACATTTGAACAATATGCCGCTGCCAATCTGCTACTTGTGAGAGCGGATTTTCCAAGGCAAAAGAAAAACCAGCTTCCAAAAGAACAGGTCAAACTCAATGAATCATTGGCCGAGGCATACAACAAGGATGGCAGGTTTCCTTATACCGTTCTGGTTGATGAAAATGGAAAAGTGCTTAAAAGCTGGGACGGATTTCCGGATGAAACACCGCAGGCTTTTGTTTCCGAAATCGATAAACTAAAAAAATAATCTCCTAATGGCTAAACCTGTTTCTGTAAACCGGATACTAAAACTCATGGGGAACCGGTTTGAGTTTACTGTGATTGCTGAGCATGAGCAGGAAGGTAATGCGGCCATAGATGCCGCCATAGCGGAAGTGCGAAGGATAGAATACCTGCTCACCACTTTCAGCGATCTCAGCCAAACCAGCCTGATCAACGAACATGCCGGTTTAAGCCCGGTAAAAGTAGACGAGGAAGTCGTAGGTCTGATCGAGCGGTCAATCAGGATATCAGAAATTACCGGTGGTGCTTTTGACCTTACCTATGGCTCTATAGACAAAAGGCTCTGGAACTTTGATCCGGGTATGACCAGTCTTCCTGATGAGGCAACCGCCCTGGCATCCGTTGGACTCATCGATTACCGGAATATAATCCTGGATAAGGAGAAATCGACCGTGTTCTTAAAAAATAAGGGCATGCGTATCGGTTTTGGTGGAATAGGGAAAGGCTATGCTGCCGATAAGGCAAAGTTGGTGCTGCGGAAACTAGGCATCAAAAGCGGGATTGTGAATGCGGCAGGGGATCTGATTACCTGGGGAACTCAAAGTACCGGTCATCCATGGACCGTGGGTATTGCGGACCCTGAACAGACCGATAGACCGTTTTCCGCGCTAAAAATCAGCGATATGGCGATTGCCACTTCGGGCAGTTACGAAAAATTTGTGACGATTGGTGGCAAACGCTATTCCCATACCATAGATCCCAAAACCGGACTGCCGGTAAGCGGTGTAAAAAGTGTGAGTATCATCTGCCCAAGTGCCGAGCTCGCTGATGCCCTGGCTACGCCGGTTGTGGTAATGGGCGTAAAAATAGGTCTGGAGCTGATTAACCAGATTAAACAAGTAGCCTGTATTGTTATCGATGATAATGATCGGGTGTATACCTCAAACAATATTAATGTGATATAATATGAAAATTTCCAGAACAGTTGTCCTTTCCTTGCTTGCCGCATATGCACTTAGCAGTATGCTAACTGCCTGCAGCAGCGTAAAGGCTTATCAGAAAAACAAGATTAATGATGCCGATATGATCCTTTCAGCCCGAAAGGCCCAGAAATTTGAACAGAGTTTTCAGCTTTACCGCGAGGGCGCCTCAGGTGCAAATGGTGGCAAGAGTGGTGGTGGTTGTGGCTGTAACTAAATAGGATCAGAAAATGAAAAAAATATATCTTCATGTGCTTTTTATGTACTTCGGTATATTGGGCACTTATGCGCAGACCAGGCCTGAGCCTGTAAAAGCGGACAGCAGTAAATACCAGTCGAGAAAACTTAAAATAGATGAGATAAATCTGGTTTCGGCATACTACCACCAAGATGGAAATAATTCTGCCGTTACAGGGGGGATAGGTACGGAGAAACTGAGCGATTTTGCCAATACCATCGACCTGCAGATGTCCAAATTCAATAAGAGGGGCAGAAAAAATACTTTTCTTTTTGAGCTTGGGGTAGATCATTACACTTCGGCATCTTCAGATAAAATCGATCCCAGTACTATTTCTTCAGCATCTTCAGCAGATACCCGTATTTATCCTTCCTTAAACTGGACACACTCCAATGAAGAAACCGGGAATTCCTTTGGTTTCACAGGATCTTATTCAACAGAATTCGATTACCAGTCTATGGGAGCAGCTTTTAATTTAACCCGTTTATCAAAAGACAAAAATACCCAGTTTGACTTTAAACTTCAGGCATTTTTGGATCAGTGGACGGTCATCCTGCCCATTGAACTGCGAACGGGAAATACCGGAAGGGGAGGAGAACAATACGATACCGCGCCGAGGAATTCTTTCAGTGCATCCTTTTCGCTCTCGCAGGTAATTTCACAGAAATTTCAGGCTTCACTGATTTTGGAGCCATCCTATCAAAAAGGATTGCTGGCTACCAAATACCAGCGGGATTATTTTACCGATGGCTCGCTGCGTTCAGAAACCCTGCCCGATAAGCGTTACAAGCTTCCTATCGGGCTGCGCATGAACTACTTTTTAGATGACCGTTTTGTGATCCGCACTTTTTACCGTTATTATATGGATAACTGGGGCATTAGGGCACATACGGCAGAGCTTGAAATACCCGTAAAGATCAATTCGTTCTTTTCTATAAGCCCTTTCTATCGCTATACTAACCAAGTGGGAACCAAATACTTTGCACCTTATGGCCAGCATTCGCCATCAGAACAATATTTTACCAGCGATTATGACCTATCTACCTTAACCAGCGATTTTTATGGTGCAGGTATTCGGTTTGCTCCGCCCAAGGGTGTTTTTGGCTGGCAGCGCTTAAATATGCTAGAGTTGAGGTATGGCCACTACTCGCGTTCAACAAGCCTGGTCTCAAATATCGTTTCATTGAACCTCAAGTTTAAGTAGGTGCGTTTAAAAAGACTGTCAAATGATTATCTTCTTTTGATGTTGGTTTCTTTGGCGTGAGTGGGATAGTGGTACTGAGGCGTGAATATTTAGTATAAAATAAAGCCATCGTTTTGGAGGCTAGGTATCGTTTCATTTTATCTTATCTAAATTCTTTATTTGATTGGAAAAACGGCCCTTTCTGCAAAAGGGTTTGATTAATGGGCTTCGAATAAAAATATTATACTATTGATTAATTGGCTTATTTACAATAGTTTAATAATTTTTAGCAATACCATGTTTAAGTCTTTAACTAAAAGTCTGACAATTAAATTTTCTAAGGCTAAAAAGTGATGATGAATAAAAGGGCTTTTACCTTGCAAAAAAGGATGTGTTTCCTTAATTTTAAAATAGAAATCAAGGGTGAAAAGTCTGACAAAAGTCTGCCAAATACCCCCTAAAAATAGCGAAATGAGAAAAGTAAAACCCCTCTCAGAGTATCAAAAAGGCATCTAGCTAATGTAGTCAGAGCACTAATCTCACGTTTCGGTTTAAGGGAAGGTACTTGGCGTAAGTACCATAACCTGACTGATGCAGATAAGTTTCTAAACGCAAGCGTTGACGCTTCAACAAAGTTGATCGCTGCTTTCCCTACGCTAAATCCAAACTATGATTTAGACTTCAACAGCGTTTCTTTAGCAGGTGCGCCAGGAATCTTGTTGTATAAAGCTTATGTAGCAAACCAAATTACCCATGGACTCTCCACCCAAAATAGAAATTCATCAGGACGATACGATCTTACCAAAGCTGCAGCAGATATGTTTTTAATGACGGATGGGCAGACACGTTTTACAAGCCCACTCTTTCAGGGCGATAAATCCCCATTTACCGAATTCAGAAATAGAGATAAAAGGCTGTATTTCTGCGTCCCTCCCCCATATATTGTGAATACAACGCCTCCAAGTTTGAATTTTACATATACAACCAATGCCGTGGATACATCCTATTTCGGGGCAAAAACTTATAGAAACCCCGAATATTGACAAGATTGCATCTCGGGGGATGAAGTTTAATCAGTTCTATGCCGGTACTTCTGTTTGTGCGCCCTCTCGGGCATCTTTGATGACAGGACTACATACTGGTCACACGCCGGTGCAGGGTAATTATGAAATTAAACCAGAAGGACAGCTTCCTTTACCAGATTCCATTCTTACGTTACCAGAACTATTTAAAAAAGCAGGCTATACAACCGGGGGTTTCGGTAAGTGGGGTTTAGGCTATCCAGGTTCGGAAGGTGATCCGGTGAAACAAGGTATGGATGTTTTCTTTGGCTATAATTGTCAAAGACAATCGCATAATTATTTCCCGGATCACTTGTGGGACAATTTAGAAAGGTTACAACTGGACAATACGCTAACCAGGCAAAGGCAATATGCACCTGATCTGATACAAAAGAAGGCAGTAGAGTTTATAGGAAAAAATAAATCAAATCCATTTTTCCTTTATCTTGCCTACACGCTTCCACATGCTGCACTTCAGTTACCTGATGGTGACAAAACTTTTGAGTATTATAAAACTAAATTCAAAGAACAGCCTAGAAAGGTGAGTGACAAGTGGGATGGAAGTGGTTATCAACCCCAAGCCTATCCCCATGCGGCATATGCGGCTATGGTGACTAAAGTTGATAATTATGTTGCTGAAATCGTGATGAGTTTGAAAAAAAGTGGATTGGATAAGAACACGATTATTATTTTTGCGAGTGATAATGGGCCACATATTGAAGGTGGGAACGATCCTTCCTATTTTAACAGCAGTGGAGGTTTTAAAGGGGTCAAAAGGTCATTGAATGAGGGCGGGATAAGGAGCCCGCTTATAATAGCCTGGCCTGGCAAGATTAACGAGGGACAAGTATCTGAACATGTGGGCGCATTTTGGGATTTTTTTCCAACGTTCGCCGAACTCACTGCACAGAAAATTGATCACCCTACAGACGGCATTTCAATGCTGCCACTACTGCTTGGCGAACCACAAAGAAACCAACATGACTTCCTTTATTGGGAATTTCACGAAGATGGCGGAAGACAGGCTGTTAGATTAGGTCATTGGAAAGGGATTAAGGAGAAAGTTATAAGCAATCCCGACGCTCCCATTGAATTGTATGACCTCGACTCTGATCCTAAAGAAAGCAAAAATCTTGCTTCTACTTATCCTGATATAGTAGATAAAATTAAAGTCATTATGAAAACCGAACACTTAGAAAACAAAAATTTTCCTTTTATTAAAAATTGATTTGATAATTTCCTTAGATTATCTTAAATTTTCTGGTAATGAATGGAGCGGTTTATTCTCCTGAAAAGGATTTGAATTCGCAAGAGCATATGAGATTGATTTAGTGGAATGACTTTCTAGCTCGCTCGATTCGAATTGCAAATCCCATTCGTATGAAAATATTTATTTGAAAAGGAAAAGCAACCATGCGAGTGCTGAGAAATCATATTCCCGTTTAAATCCTTGCATCTTTGCTGCAAACTGCTCCTTGAGATTATTAATTATTTATCTAACCGACTCTCTGAAAAATGGGCACATACGAAAGTTCCATACTCTGCCTAAACTGTAAAAGGGGCGGGACGACAACTGGCGTCCCACCCACTTTTTTTGGTTGGAAATTTATAGGATATCCAGGTCCCTGGCTACATAAAAACTAGGTACCAAAGGTCTATAGCCTATTTTTCGAATCTTATTGGTATCCACGATGCCCTCGAATGGATCGGTTAGCGGCCCTTCGGAATGATCAAAGATCTCTTTTACTTTACCCACCGAATCGGCCAGTTCATAAAGAGTAATTGGCGCATCATCGACGATATTGAAAGTCTCTCCGTTAAGACCGTCTTGCCCCAGCAGCAAGAGTAGCCCCTGCGCCACATCCAGGTGGTGCACCATGTGCATTCTGGAGCCCGAGTGGCGACCCCAGGTTTTCAGTATCGGCATGATCTCGGCAATATGTGGATCTTTGTCTCCATAAACGAATCCCAGACGCAGGATGCGCACGTCCAGCTCAAGTTTCAATAGTTCCTTTTCGGCGGAGATCTTGCTTGCCGAGTATGGCCTTGGGTCATTGATGTCAACGGCATCATTTTCTCTGGCAGGGTGGCCATATCCTGATCCGTATACGTTGCTGGTGCTCACAAAAACAAACCGTTTGACGCCCGCTGATACCGCGGCCTTTGCCAGGGCGAGCGTACCTGTATGGTTGGTCTTTACGATACCGTCGTTGTCGGTGAAGGTGCGGAACAGGGCAGCAAGGTGAATTACCGCATCTATGCCAGCTACTGCTGGCGGAAGGGTGCTGGGGTCGTAAAGATCGCCTATTACCGCTTTGGTTCCAGGCAATGCCTTCATGGGGTCCCGTATTAATATTGTAACGTCATAGCCCTTGGCTACTAGGCGGGGAACAAACCTGCTCCCAACCTTTCCCGTTGCTCCTGTAACTAGAATTTTCATAACCCAAAGTTCGGGCATGAGGCTTATGCCTGTTAACGGTAATCAAACCGATAACTATGATATTCAAACCTTTCTGAAAGAATTCGGGGTGGTTCCGGTGATTCTCTTGAAGTAGTTGTTGAAATAGGCGGGGTATTCGAAACCAAGGGCAAAGGCAATATCGGCTACGCTCCAGTCGGTATGTTGCAGGAGGGTTTTGGCTTCTGCGATGATCCGGGCGGAGATATGTGCGGATGTAGGTTTGTTTGTGGCTTCCTTTACCGCCCGGTTAAGATAGTTGACATGTACGGCAAGATTTGCTGCGAACTGCTGGGGGCTGCGCAGTTTCAGCGGTTCGCCTGGGCGCTCGATCGGGAACTGTTTTTCCAGTAAGTCCATGAAAAGGCGGGCGATGCGCCCTGCACCGTTATTGATGGGGGCGGCCTGCTGCGATGGCTGAATGAGCAATGCCTGGTGGATGACAAGGTTGATGCAGCTTTTGATCAGGTCCGCCTTATGTGGATATTCACTATTGTAGGCTGTGAGCATTTTTTGGAAGAGGCTGCGCATAAATAATGCCTCATCGGTGCCTAGAGGGATAACTGGGTTGTCTCTGGCACGCAGGAGCGGGGAATGCTGAATTTCCCTGGCACTGATAAAACTTTCGGTGAAAATGCAGGCGTAGCCACTGGTACGTTCTACCCGGCTGACCATGGAATGTGGTACTTTCGGGTTGACGAAGAATAAGAATGTTCCCTTGATCTCTTTTTTATGGCCGTCATGGTCCATTGTTATGTTACCATCCACCAGACCCATTTTATAAAAATCACGGCGGCCTGTCCTTGCCGGTTCGTCCACCGAGGGGGATAGCTCATGCACTTTAAAACCTTTGAGCCTTAGCTCATCCCAGCTTAGTCCAGGAATCCCTGTTTCCATTTGAAAAATTAATAAAATCAAACCTTAAAATCAATTCGTTTGATCAATTCCCGCCAGTTTGCTGGCATACTAACAGACAAAACTTACAAAAAAATCAATACTGATGTGAACGCATCAATTTCTTTGGTATATCCTCAGACCTGATAGCTATTTAACAGCTTGATAGTCTGTTCATCTGGCGCGCCATTGAAATATTTATCCAGTATAAGCTGAAACACGCTGTCCACATTTTTTATCTGCGCAAAAAGGGTCATGCATGAATGCAGTTTCAAATTATCGGGATAGCCAAAAATTTCGCTGGCTGACCTGTTCTCGATGCCCAATAAAACATTGGAAATTTCTAAGAGGTTTGCCCCGAGTACAGGATGGGCGTAGTAGGCTTCTGCTTCTTTTAAATCCTGAATCCCATACAGGATTGCGGTATCACTTTTGCCAAGACCTTTAAGTTGGGGGAATATGTACCACATCCAGTGGCTTTCCTTTTTTGAATGCTTTATCTCCTCCAGTGCACGCTGGTAAGTCAGGTTATGTGGTGCCAGAAAACGGTAAATATCCCCACTGCTCATATATGTACTTTTACTTGAATGGCAAAAATATAAATAATTGTTTGTACAGAAGAATGCTCTAAAGTCCAGTCGGCTTAATTCTTTTATTAAAGGTTATATGGATACGCAATCCAGGCTTTTGATATGAAGATTCTTATCTAAATAAATCTGTAGATTTAAGCATTCTAAACCAGCCTATAACACATCTTCGTCAAACACAAAGAAAAGGTCCGAGCCATATTTAGAAAGGTTGGCAGCAATGCAAACTGAAAGATGAATAATTCAGTAATTGTTTGCATTAAATATGACCATAAGCATCATACGAGCTCCCATGATGCTGAAAAAATCCAAACTATACCTAAATATTTATGTTTTTTAAATATATCAATAAGGAAAAATTATGAAAACTTTAAAATTAACATTTATTGCCTCTGCCTTTTTATTTTTGGGTGCTTGCAACAACAATACAGAAGAAAAAAACCGGGAATCAGAGGTAAATACAGATACAATCGATACCACCGCAATCGGTAATCAGGAAATGAGGGATACTACTCACATTGATTCATCGACCAGGACATTGCCCCCGAATAAATAAAAAGCCTTGTTTATAGATTTGAAAGACCTCGTCTTGCCGCAAATAAATTCAAATGTTAAATATTGTCAAATAGATTTTAGCAGTTTGATCGAAGGGGGGCAAAGGGTATTGGTTTATTCCTTTCATATGCAATTATGATTTTTTGGTCTAACTTTACAATTAAGGTAGTTATTGACTAAATACCTCTGTTTAATGCTATTGGGCTCTTTAAAGTTTTAAATCAGAGCTTCTAGTTGCCCAGGTAGCTATTTTTTAAGCGCAGAGAATAAAGTGTTGACCAAATCCTGTTCTTGGAAGGGTTTGAACTTTAGAGCTTTCTGATGGTTGGGAAGTAGGAAGTTTCAATCCATAGACAAGATGTCTTACTAGAGAAGTTATTTTGATATCGGTGAAAAGTTCGATTAATTAAAGGTATTTTAATAATTCAAGATAAATATTTCTGCAGGCTGTTTAGAAATCTTAATTGTAAAACTATTGCTAAAAACTAATGTTATTTAATTGCAGGTGTGAGAAGCTTGCATCAGTCTATTTTGATTGAGAGCGTTAATTAAATTATGTTGGTGGATGCCAGCAGTAAAAAAGGTGAACATTTATTTGTTTGCCTTTTTTTATTTATAAAACCATTCGAAATTCTTTGAGTTGTATGATCAGGAATTGATTAATTTGAGCAGTTGCATTAATTTGTAACTGCTTTTTTTTATAATTTCCCAGCTCCAAATTTAAGCCCATTGGTAAACAGTACGATAAACGAACACAACTTTTTGTACTGGGCTATGATTAATAGCCAGTACAAAAATTACATTTAAAGATAAATTGTGAATTATATAGGTGATTTTAAGCGTTAGCTTCTACGATAAGTTTTAAGGTTTTTAGTCTCCAGATGAGCGGCTGGTTTACCCTGCTGGTTGCATCAATTCTTAGTGGTGCGAAATGGCTTTCCAGAAAGTGTTCGTAGTCGTTTATGACGGTGGCCTCATTCAGGTAAATTGGTGTTGCCTGCTTGTCTGCGTTTGCAAAGAATTCTTCTAGTTTTTGTACTTCTTCAATAGTCATCGTGTAAATTTAGGTAAAGCGGAATTTAGAACGGGGAGGTGTTGGTAAGTTTTCGTTTGGCGGTATATTTTGAAGAAGAGGAGGCTGTGCCTTTTTGGCTGCGGTATATGTTATATTTTTTCTTGAAAATGGGGGGATGGTATGGAATGTGTTGGGGTCAGTAGATTAAGGTGGGCTAATATTTTTTGTGTGGCTTTTTCTTGCGGGACGGGCTGTGCGCTGGATCTTTTGCTGCAAAAGGATGCCGCTGCTATCCCTGGTAGGAAAGGAAAGTTAGTCTTTTGGTTTTGTGAAAGACTTCGGGGGGGTACTTAAGGAACAAGCTGGAGAAGTTACTTTTTGAAGTTTTTTCTCCGTTCTTTTATGCTCTAAATTACTCTTTATTTGATAGATGAGTTGGGTGGCTAGGTTTGGTGAAGTGGTTCGATATTTATTTCCGATAATCGTATGTTTATTTCGAAATATCGAACAAATAATATTATTTTTTCATTTATAGTGCCTTTAAAATAAAATAACGCGGATCTTGTATCGATTTAAGGCCACTGCAATTATTAAACCTACATTTTCAAAGTGTAGTCGATCTTTTTTGATCGATGATAGTTTTCGTTCCAGCTCTTGTATTTTTCCTTCACTTTTCTTTTTCATGGTAGAGAAATCATCCACCGATAAATTATCAGATCAGAACAGCCAGCCTAGCTCGGTAATCATGTTGTTCTGATCTGAGATTTAAATACCAATTGCTTTTCCATTTCATTATTCGCATCTGGCTTATTCGATGTTGCATCATTACTGCTTTATAGAGCTATAAAATCCCGGGTCGGATATAAGTTTTTGTAGTTCTCTTTCAAAGTCAAAATTAATTTCAGCTGCTTTAAATTGTGCTTAGCCAAGATTAGAGGGTTACTATCTCTAGAAGATATAGCAACTCAAAGTGCTGTTACTGTTTATTGAACCGCCGCATTACAGACGCCACTTAGGTTGTAAGGGTACAGTTAATCAAATAATAATTCCATTAATATTCAATTGCAAAAACAACGGTTGCCTCTTAGCGTTTAACCAGCCAGGCATTAATAGTAATCCTACTAACAAGATTTATTTATTAATGACTTTATTAGGCCAACGCCTGATTCTTGATATTAAAGTAAAAAATCATAAGTTTCATAATTTTCTAAAGGCTTAACTGCCATAAGTTTGATGGGGACCAGATCTGTTTTAAGGTCTATTTCATAACCTTTAATCCAGGCTAACTTACAGTAAGCGCATGTATCTGATGACATGAACTCAGAAGTTAAACCATTCTTCATTCTTTTTGGATGATCTTTTATCAAGGTGAGTAGAGCTTGTTCTAATTTTAATGGATCTTTCGATCGAAAACTTTCAAATACATCAGCACAAGGAGCAAAAAATCTTAATTTATCAACGGCCGTTAATCTCTTAACATTTTGAATATTTATGTCAAGGCTATTCCAGTTTTCAAGTAGGATATTTTGAATTGCATTAGCTAACTGAAAACCTAATGAAGTTTCATGGTTGACCTTGTTTTTTAAAGTCGAGTAGGATTCTATTAGCGCTTTATTATCCGATAGCAAAGCATATGAAATTTGAAATGTTCCATTGTCCATGACGCGCCAATCATATTTTTTACTCATGTGAAGTGCAATCGAAGCTGCATTGTAAAAATGCTGTCTTGCTACATTAAAATCATTATCGATGTAGATATCGCTCAATGCAAAGATTACATTATTATCCTAAAAAAGGTATCTGATAATATTTTTCAGCTTCATCGGAATAAATCATCTTCAATGAAGATACGCTAGACTCCAACGCTACGCCTTTTGCAAAAATTAACTTTTCTATTCTACTCATAATAACTACTTCATTTCAATATTACGATTTCTCCAGAAGTTTTATCTACCCCATTAGAGTTCTCACAATTTTTGCTGGTTGAAAACAATTCTCAAGCATATTAATGTTCCAAAAAAAAAACGATTAATGCGTATGACTCATTTTTTGCTCCATGGTTCCTGGCTTTTCATCAATGTTTGAGTTACCAACAGCCAATGAGGGAATTTAATTTTATCAATCGATTGAAATGAATCCAGAAATCATAACAATGTTTTTTCGACAGTTCAATTTAATTAATGCGAATATTTCTGTTTATAATGAGTTGCCTAACCTGAATATCGTGATAAAACAACTCCTTAAAAACATACGCTCCAAAGTAATTTCGAATTTATCCAAATATAATATTCCATCAGGATTTAGATCGGCTATTGTATTGACCGTTGCAGGTGTATGCGCTGTCTCAAATCTTGGCGCACAGATTCCTGTTCTTATAAATGACGGTAATCCCCATCAGATTTTTACCTTCAATCAGATTGATGTTCTGGAGGATACCTCAGGTACATTAAATATCGGGCAAATATTAACTCCGGGTTTCCAGAATAAATTTGTTCCGAACCGGAATAGAATTCCTAAAAATGAAAACAAAGCTTCAGCGTACTGGTACAGGTTCAGGATAGGTCATGATGCTTCGTCAACAAAACGTTGGATACTGGAGTTTTTTGACCAGTCCATAACTGACCTTAAGCTATTCGTGCCTGATGGCTACAACAGCTACCAGGTTAACGCTTTCGGTACCAATTACAATTTCGATAAACGGGTTTATGAGCATAAAAATTTCACCTATGATTTATCCAATAAGTCCAATGAATTACTGACTTATTATGTCAGGATTAAATCAACCAATCCGGTAAGCGGAATCATTGTATTGAGGGATTTAAGATGGTTTGTGGGATACGCAATCGGGGAATATTTTTTATTTGGTTTGTTTTATGGAATGATATTCGTGTTTTGCCTGTATAATTTATTGATGTACTTCGCAATTAAGGGCCGCCAATACTTATATTATGTGATTTATAACCTGGGCATTGGTTTATATGAGATGTGCAACGATGGCATTGCTTTTCAATATCTCTGGCCTTCATACCCGACGGCTAATAACTATGGCTTTGGTATAGCGCTTTTTTTGAGCAGTATATTCGGAATGCTTTTCACGGCGAAATTCTTGTACCTGAAATTTAAGTCCCCTTTGTTTTACAAAATAATATTATACCTTATCGTCCTGCGGACTGGGTATTTTATTGCCTGCTTATTTTATACTGGGTTATTTAATATAAAAGTTATTGAATTCCTTCCACTTCTTACGGTTTTCCTCGCAGGCATCCAGGTTTATCGAAAGGGCTTTAAACCTGCGTTATTTCTGGTGTTCGGTTATGGATTTCTGGTGGTTGGGTTTCTCCTTAAGATTCTGCTCCTGCTAAAGTGGATCCCGTACGGAACACTGGTGTATTACAGCCTGAGCATATGTTTTCTTATAGAAATGGTCTTGATTTCTTTTGCTATCGGCAATAGTATCCGGAACCTTCGCAAGAAAAAAAGCAGTGTGCAAAAGAGGGTAATAGAACAGATGCAGGTGAATGAAAGGTTAAGCCAAACCCTGAACTCCAACCTTTCAGACCTTGTCGAACAAAGGACCAGGGAAATTCAATCTAAAGCTGAAATAATAGAAAGGCAGAACATTGAGATTTCCCTGATGAACTCCTTGTTGAAAGATGATAATAAGGAACTGAACCTGAATATTGAGCGGGCGACCAAAGCGAGGTTAACTTCAAAAGTCGTGGATTTTGAGGAGTTTAGCCGAATCTATCCCGACAAGGAACATTGCCTGAAATTCATTGCGGATCTAAAGTGGCGGGCCGGATTTACCTGTAAAAAATGTAGTAACGCAAACTTTCTGGCGGGACAGACCTTTCTGGGCAGGCGCTGTACGAAGTGCGGGTATGACGAATCGGTAATTTCCGGAACAATATTTCAAAACAGTAAGATACCGATCAATAAGGCTCTTTATATGCTTTTCGTGGTTTATAGTACGAAGGGGACGATTTCCTCTTATAAATTATCCCAAATGCTGGAGATAAGACAGAGTACCTGCTGGACATATAACTCCAGGATGCAAAAGCTTTTCCATCTCCGGAAGGATGAACTCAAAAAAGCCGGCGAAGAGGGTTGGAGCCGCCTCATACTGGATTCCATCTCCTGAATATAAATTTTCAGGAGGACTTAAAAAAAAATGATCTAAAACGCTTGCTTTCAAAGCGTATTAGTCAAAGAAACCGAAAGTCGTTCTGTGTGTATTCCACTTTGTTTTCGTTTGATATCCTTGTTTAGTAAGCGTATCACTATTTAATGTAACTATCTATTTGTTAGGTGTTTATGCTTTTTTTTATTTGTTTTTTGCTGAATATTGCAATAGGTTTGTGTTTACTAATCAAATCTAAGCCAGTTAAAAATGAGAAAAAAAATTACCCTTTTTATTGCTCTGGTTTGCTTTACCCTTAGCTTCTGCTTCGCGCAGGACGTTACGGTAAAGGGAACCATCAAAGACAAATCCGGGGAGCCGATCCCAGGTATTTCGGTAAAAGTTAAAAACAGTAAATCAGCGGTTTCCTCGGGTGCGGACGGCGGCTTTTCAATCACCGCACCCGGAACCGGGACGTTGATTTTTTCTGCAGTGGGTTATACCACTCAGGAACTTGCCGTTAATCAAAAAACGTCACTTTCGGTAACGATGGTTGAAGAATCAAAAAACCTGACGGATGTGGTGGTGATCGGTTATGGTACCACAACAAAAAGGGATGCAACGGGTGCAATCTCCAGTGTGAAGGCGACCCAGCTTGAAAATGAAAATCCGCAAAGTATTGCCGATGTATTGAAAGGTAATATTCCGGGTTTGTCAGTTGGTCTGAGTTCAAGTGCCAAAGGCGGTGGCGATTTACTGGTTCGGGGAAAATCTACACTGAGTGCAGGTACATCTCCGTTAATTGTTCTTGACGGGGTAATTTACAATGGACAACTGGCAGACATCAACCCTAATGACATTGAAGGAGTCGACGTATTGAAGGATGCGAGTTCGCTCGCTGTATATGGCGCGAAAGCAGCTACGGGGGTAATTGCCGTTACGACTAAAAAAGGAAAAGGAGAATCGCCTACAATAACCTTCAATACCAATGCCGGTCTTGCCCAGCTGGCCAAAAATATGCGTCCTTATGATGGCGAGGCTTTTTTAGCATGGAGAGGGGATGTTCTCAGAAGTGGTGCAACTACACCAGAATATCTTTACAATGATCCCAGAAACCTGCCTTCAGGGGTAACACTGACGCAATGGCTGAACGGGCAGACGGGAGATCCTGTCGATCTGTGGCTAAACAGGCTTGGTCTTGTGGCAAATGAAAAGTCAAATTATCTGTCGGGAAAGACTACCAACTGGTATGATGATATCTTCCGGGTCGGTTTCCGTCAGGACCATACCCTGTCGCTGAGCGGTAAAAAACAGGAAATCAGTTATTACATGTCGCTAAATTACCAGAAAAACCAGAATGTGATTGAAGGGGGTGACTACACAGCGATTCGCGGCAGGATCAATCTCGAAGGTGAGGCCGCAAAATGGCTCACTTTAGGAATGAATTTACAGTTTGCAGACCGGGATGAGGCAAGGACCGGCACTGGATCAACAGAGGCGGACTGGACTCAGATCTTAAATTTATCGCCCTATGGTGATAAGTATCTGCCGAACGGGGAGCTAAGGAGAATTCCTACAGACGACAGTGGCCTGAATGCCAGAAATCCTTTTTTAAGCATGACCTATAATGAGCGAATGAACAGGCAGAATACAATATTTGCGAGCATTTATGGACGGGTAAAATTACCTTTTGGAATTACCTATCAACTTAACTTTAGTCCTGGGTTTGATTTCTACAGAACCTTCGATTACCGCTCTTCCAGAAATCCGGATGTGGTCACCCCGGGCGGTTCGGCATCCAGGGCAAATGAAACCCGCTACAATTGGCAGGTTGATAACCTGATCAAATGGAATAAAACATTTGCTAAAATTCATAATGTGGATGTCACCCTGCTTGCAAATGCGGAAAAGTATCAAACCTGGTGGACTCAGGCTTCGAATGAAGGCTTTGTTCCCGGTGATGTGCTGAGCTACCACAACCTTTCAAGCGGAATTAAACCAGTGACAAACAGTGAAGATAAAGTTTACACGGGTGATGCATTAATGGCCCGGTTAAACTATAGTTTACTAAGCCGCTACATTTTAACGCTTTCGGTAAGACGCGATGGTTATTCTGTTTTTGGGGTAAACTTCAAACGTGCAACATTTCCGGCTGCTGCCTTCGCATGGGTGTTTACCGATGAGGGTTTTATGAAAAACCAAAACTGGTTAAACTATGGAAAACTTCGTGTTTCTTACGGGGTAAACGGAAACAGGGATTTACGTAATCCGGATAATGGCACGGTGGATCCTTATGCGGCACTTGCGCAGCTGACCAGTGGTAAATATCAGACTGTAAACGGCAGCGGGGCGGCCTCGGATGTGAATACGGTCCAGATTGGTTCAAAAATGGCCAACTCAGACTTGAAATGGGAAGAAACGACTGCGCTGAACGTAGGGCTTGATTTCTCGGTTTTAAACGACAGAATCAGCGGGTCAATTGATGCGTACAATAAAAAAACCAGTGATTTACTGGTTAGACAAACCCTTCCCAATGTAAGCGGCTATTCTAATGTTTATTCTAACCTGGCGCGAATCAATAACAGGGGAGGTGAACTCAACCTGAACACCAAAAACCTGGTTGAAGGCAACATCCGCTGGAACACGAATTTTAACTTCTCTTTCAACCGCAACAAAATCGTTGCCCTTGCCCTGCCTACCGATGATCCGGGTAACGGCTGGTTTATCGGGAGAGATATTGATGTCATCTGGGATTATAATGTGCAGGGGGTATGGCAGCAAAGTGAAATGGCTGAGGCAGCCAAATTTACCAAAGCAGCCATTAAGCCCGGGGATTTTAAACTCGAAGATGTGGATGGCGATTACGCCTATTCGGATAATGATAAAAAATTCCTGGGTTACCGTACGCCGCGCTACTTTTTTGCGATGCGTAATGAGTTCAATATCTTTAAGAACTTCGATTTTTCATTTCAGCTTCTGGCCAACTGGGGACAGCTCAAACAATATAATTCTGCTAAGAACCAGCCTGGAAGTGTCGGTTTTGCTCGCTCTTCTTCCTACGTGCTGCCTTACTGGACACCGTCAAATCCAATAAACGATTATGCAAGACTCAACTCAGGGTCAAGCGGGACCAGTTATAACGTGTATTGGGATAACTCTTTTATCCGCCTGAATACGGTTGCAGTTTCCTATTCGGTGCCTGCGAATTTATTGACTAAGCTCCGCGTAAAAAGTGCGAAGATATACGCCAATGTGAATAATGCTGGCTATTACGCTCCGACGTGGACTTTTTGGGATCCGCAGAATGATGGTCCTACACCAAGATATTACACTTTAGGCCTGAATGTTACTCTATAAAGTCTTATCAAAATGAAAAAAACAAATCAAAATATAGTTGTGCTGATAGCCTTTGTTTCGCTACTGGGCATGGCAGGATGCAAGAAAGCTTATCTGGATTCTGAGCAGCTGTCTGCTTACGCACCTGAAAACCTTAATAACCTTACTGCGATGAAAGCGGCTTTAAACGGGCTGGGACTTGCAACAAGACGCGAATTTTTTGGTGATTCAGCTCCTCTGCTTACCGAATCCTTGTTCTCTGATGTGGCAGTAGATGGCACGACCGATAAAAATACACCGGCGCAGGATCTGATTTCAAGGATTACCCCTGATGCAAACCTCAACAGTGATGATTTTAATAAAATCGGCTGGTATTGGGATAATGAATTTGTTGCTGTAAGGCAGGCCAATACAATTATTTCAAATATTGATAAGCCAACCTATGGCTCTGAGGCAGAAAGAAACCTGATTCTGGGATCAGCTTATTTCTACCGTGCGTATTATTACTACCGTTTAGTACACCAGTTCGGGGATGTGCCTTTGCTTTTGAATGATCTGGAATCACCTAAAGCTGATTTTTATTCAACTAAACGGGAAGTGATACTCGCTAAAATGAAAACTGATTTGGAGTTTGCGCAAACCTGGGTAACCGATGGTGGAAATAAAGGGGATGTTACCAAAGGTGCGGTGAGTCATCTGCTCACCAAAGTAAACCTCGCACTTGGTAAATTTGATGATGCCATTGCCTCCGCGAATAATGTTATCAACGGAGGGAAATATGGCATGATGACTGCACGTTTCGGAAGCACAGCTTCAGATTTGACGAAAAATGTCATTTGGGATTTGCACAGGATGGATAATAAGGCGCTCACAACCAACAGGGAAGCTTTGTTTTTGGTTATCGACCGTGAGGCTTTTGCTGGTTTTACTGCCCTGGGCTCTCAGCTGATGAGAAATACGGTTCCGGCCTGGCACTTTGCGAATGTTAAAACCCCTTCGGGTGCAACAGCCATTGTAGATGCGGTTACTGCCGAAATTCCGTTGACCAGGATGTACGGAAGGGGCATCGGCAGGTACCGGGGAACGCCTTACAGTACAAAATACATCTGGACGGACAATACGGACTATCGCCATGCAAAAGGGATGTGGATGGAAATGACCGACCTGGTTTATAACAATCCCGCCCTTAAAACCTCAACCAATGCAGCGGACAGGGCCTTGTATGGCCAGCCTTTGCAGATGTATTCGGATGCTAATATTAAGCAGCGTTTTACGAACGGTTCTTTGGATACCATCCGGCACTGGTTTGGATGGCCGCATTATAAGGTTTTCATCAACTCGACCAACGCTCTGGCCAATGATCCTTACTGGACCCCGCCACGCGGTACCAACACCGACTGGTATGTATTCCGTCTGGCTGAGACTTATCTGCTCCGGGCAGAAGCTTATTACTGGAAAGGTGATCTGGCTCTTGCGATGGCAGATTTGAATGTAGTCAGGAGCAGGGCTAATGCTACGCTTTTAACGAATGCCTCGCAAATTACCATTGGAACCATTTTAGATGAAAGGGCGCGGGAACTTTACTGGGAGGAACCTCGTAAAACGGAACTCACCAGGATGGCATATATCTTTGCCCAAACGGGCAAACCTGCCTATAATGGCAAGAGTTATACTTTGGCGGCCTTTTCGGATAACAACTTTATGTATGACAGAATAATGGAAAAGAATGATTTTTATAAGAATCAGGTGCCTACACTGCAAGGCGTAAATTATAAGATAGCGCCATACCATGTATTGTGGCCTGTGCCTGCAAGTGCACAACGCTTCAACACTGAAGGCAGGATCAATCAGAACAAGGGCTATGCAGGATACGAGCAAAATGTTCCTGCATTGGATAAATTACCCTAATTAGTAATTAGCCGCAGTCCGCATAACTGCGGTTATGGTTAGTGAAAGGCAGTCCCTTAAGCAAGGACTGCTTCTTTTGAAATCATCAATATTAAAATCACCAAAATACACGGAAAAGATAAAAGTAACCATATCATTACTGCACCGGACTGTCCAGGACAGAAAACTGCCATCAGAAACATCTAACCAGATTTAAAATTAAACCTTTACAAAATGAGTCAAAAAATTAATTTTTATAGATTAACGGGCTTTGCCGTGTTGATTTTTTCATGCTCTATTCTAGGATGTTCTAAAGACTCCTCTGAAGCAAATCAGGATATCGTTCCCGCAGGGAAACTCTCGGTGAATAAAAGCATGGCGGTTGCTGCAGCGGCGCAGGCCTTTCCCAGTAACATAAACACAGGCTTTAATCATCCGGACGGATCTTATTCTTATAGTGAGGCAAGCAGTGATTTTGGGCTGGCCGCATTAACGGGCTGGAATGAAGACCGTGCTTACATTTCCGGAGGATGGGCAAGGGCAACGCTTGCGCCGAATTCAGTTTCAAACGGGCTTATAGCAGGGGCTGATATCTCTGATGGCTCTGCTTATGAGGCAACTTTTAAAGTGCGGTTTCATAGCCAGTTCGATTGGAGCCGTGGAGGAAAAGTTGGTTTCGGTTTCCTGATCGGTGAAGGGAATACGGGTTGTGATATTGCAACGGACGGCAACGGAGGAAGTTTGAGGCTGATGTGGTATAACAACAATGGCAGGGTTTACTTTCAGCCTTATGTTTACCATAGGGATATGGCTGGCCCTTGCGGGGATACTTTCGGGAAAACCTATCCGACAAGCGGAAGCCTGGTTAAAGGAAATACCTATACCGTACACCTGTATGTGAAGAGTAATACGGGCTCGAATAAAAATGGCTGGGTGCAGGTATTGATCAACGGCGCAACTGTCCTGGATCAATCGATCCGTTGGACAACAAATGATGCGCAACGGCTAATTAACAGATTATCCTTCCATAATTTCAGAGGGGGTAAGGACGTCGCGGTCTGGGGTTCAAGTCAAACCAGTTACATCTATTTTGATGATCTGGTTGTAAATAAAGTTCAGTAGTGGTTCCTGTGGTGAGGCTGATCCAGTCTCGCCACTTTTTGGTAAAGAATCAGTAAAAAAAATTGAATTAAATTCGATATAAATAAAGGGATGCTGGGAGACAATTTGTTATCGGTTCAGGCACCAAGCTGGATAGGTGATGTTATTCTTAGAACCAAAAGAATGTTTTAATTTGTTATAATTTCGATTTTGATTAACGACTAAAGACTCTGAGAATATTTTTCACATGATCACTCCCTGAACATACCCTATGACATATTCCCTCAATTCGATTGCAATTATTATTAAATTTAAATAAGCCTGGGTGAATTTATGATCAAAATTTATCATTCATTATTTTTTTGCTTTTACAATGCTAGGAAATGGAATATAGAAGATAAAAATTTTGAACGATCTGTTTATGGAATGTCCTATGTAATGATAAATATTGCGCTCACATTTTTATTCGTAATTGGCTCTTTCATCAACTTAGGGATAGCAGGCTACGGGTATTTGGTGGGCACTTTAACAGCCGTTGCCATATACCTCATTTTTAAATTTAATTTAAAATATTTTAAAAACGAACTTATGTCTAATCCACAGCAATTTCATTTTAGAAAAACGGACAAGAATAGCTTAACTGCTCTAACTTACCTAATTCTCTTTGGTTCGTTTATCCTATTGGGTTTTTCTGGTAAGCATTTTTCTAAAAATTCGAAATTGCATAAATTAAAGCAGGACTCTACTGTTCATCGCTGACCAGGCTTTTTTCGAAATTGTCAATGTGAAAATTTTTAAGATATAGGCATGCATTCGACTGATATTTTAAGGCATTATACATAATATGTTATCATTACGGGCTAAAATTCGCATTGATGATAAACAGGTCAGAAAATTGATTGAAATTACCATGTCATCGGGAAAGGAAACTATGCTAAGCCTGAAAGAGGAAAAATTTCATCAGCTTTTCAGTCCTTACCTGGATAAACCGCAAGCTGTTGACCGCATTTCGCCGGAACTGAAATTTGTATTAGTCATAAATTTGCTATTATAAATCCAGTAGCTAGGGGTCAAACAGATTGGATTTTCCACTAATTTTTATTAATTGCGATTATAGGGCTATTGCTAGCTGATCAGTCTTTCACAAATTTTAGATAGCAGGATTATAGGGCCAGGTTAGAATATTTGATGGAATTAAAATACCCTGTCATATTCCCTGGTTTTTTGATAATTCAATTCTTGTACTCTGATTATTTCAGCACTTTTTAATGAAATTTTGTAATAACTTTCTTATGCGCTATTGTTTCCTAAACTGCGAGGGTGATATTGAAGTATGTTTCTTAAAGAAACGGGCAAAATAGTTTGGGTACTCAAACTTCAGCAGGTAGGCAACTTGCGACACTGAATAAGAAGTATACTTAAGATATTTTTTTGCTTCGTCGAGTAAGTGTTCATCCATCAACTGCCCTGCTGATTTGCCAGTAGCCAGGTTACAAATCCGATTGAGGTGTACAGGAGTAATACCTAATTCAAAAGCCATCTCTTTCACTGTAGCCTTTGCATTGATCTTCTTAACCAACCTTTGAAATCTTTCAAAATATCCTAGGATTACCGGGTCGTATTCGTTTTGCGTGTTCGTCCCTTTTTCCCAGGTCCTGTAAAAGCTAATAAACAATTCCTGCAGATAGGCCTGCAGCATAATTGCTTTTCCTTTGATATTGCTAAATAGTTCTTCATGCAACCGAATTAAACATTCTTTTATCTGTTTGGAGGAATAAGACCCGTCGAAATCTGTGAGGCACACGAGTGTGTTAAATATCGTTGACATGAATCCTGCATCATTAAAGATTTGATGCAATAACTCCTGCCCAAGACTTAATATCCTTCCTTTGACCTGATCATTGAAATTGAATCCGTGTAATACAGTCGGAGGTATAAGGATAATACAAGGAGCACTTAATGTTCTTGTATCACCCGATTCATGAAGTTCAAAGGTTCCCTCGTCAATAAAGAAGACCTGATACAGCCCGGGATGTGTATGAGGTGCTATATTCCAATCAAACTGACTGCTGCGCGTTTCCAGTAATTCAGAAAACATATTTCCTTCTATTACACGATTAGCCCTGTCCCCATAAAGTCCATTAAACTGGCTTAAACTATAATGATCTGTATAACTTTTGCCCATCAATTGTTCTGTTTGTATCCAAATTAAGTTCTAAAATACCCGAATTATATGATTAAATCCAAGAAATTTGTTAATCAAATGAATGCCTGTCAACTATCGACGGCATTGCAAAAAATAACGAAATGGAAAAAGCAATAAAAAAATATAACCGTTATAAACTTTCATTGGAAGCCATCAATGACAATACAGACCACCAGGCGCCATTAAACAAGATCGAATTTAAATTTGAAAACCACGACGATCTTTTCAAAGTGATTGAATTAGCGAAGGGTAAAAATATCTTAGCTGAGGAGCTTGAGACCATAGAGTTTGTAATCGGCTTAAAGCTGTTTTCGGAAGTAATTTTAAGAAACAGGGAACTTCCGCTGTTTAATGAACTAAAACCAGCTATTAAGGAATTTATGAAAAAATTAAAAGCGATATAACATGGTAGGTAAACAAATTTTAACGCTGGCACTAAGTTGCCTGTCGCTATCGTCATTTGCGCAGATGAATGACAATAAGCTCAAATTCGATATTAATAAATATCAAACAAAAATGCTTTCCTTCAACACGAAGAGTTTTAAGGTCAGAGCATTTGAAAATATTGTTTATGTGGCAAATCCAGCAGATACCATTTATCAGAAATTAAACATCTATATTCCTGAAGCGTATTTCAATAACAGCAGTATAAACGGCTACACGGCAGCGAATGCGCCTATATTTTTACCTAATCAAATCGGAGGATATATGCCGGCAAAACCTGGATCTACAGATGCCCGGAAAATGGGAATGCAACCTCCGTTAAACGGGGAGCTTCCAAAAGATATCCCTAAAGAAATACTGGAGAAAATCAAAAGTGGGGCAATGCCCGACATGATGGGTGGGCCAAAAGGCAATACCATTGTTGAGGCATTGGCACATGGCTATATCGTGGCCTCGCCGGGTGCGAGAGGCCGCACAAACTCCAACGGCCGAGCGCCAGCGGCAATTGTGGATTTAAAGGCAGCGGTTAGATACCTGAAATATAATGATAAACTGATGCCGGGGGATGCGAATAAGATTGTTTCAAATGGTACCAGTGCTGGCGGTGCCATGTCATCCCTGCTAGGTGCAACAGGCAACAATATGGACTATGAGCCTTATTTGAAAGCACTAGGTGCTGCGCCTGCAAAAGATGATATTTTCGCAGTATCTGCTTACTGTCCGATTACCAATCTGGATCATGCTGACATGGCCTATGAATGGCAATTCTCCGGACAAAATACGTTCGAGGCGCGAGGTCCGATGGCAAGAGCTGGCGAGGGTGCCAATACATTGACGCCATCACAAATTAAGTTATCTGCGGAACTGAAAAAAGGCTTTCCAGAGTATGTGAACAGCTTAAAGTTAAAGGATGATAAAGGGTCACTTTTAACTTTGGATAATAATGGAAACGGCAGTTTTAAAGAACTTGTGAAGACTTATGTAATCGCATCTGCCAATACCGCTATCGAAGGTGGAAAAGACTTAAAATCCCTTACCTGGCTTACCTATGCAGGTAACAAAGTAACAGACCTCGACTGGGACAAATACGTTGCCTACATGCAACGCCAAAAAACGCCGCCTGCTTTTGATGCATTAGATTTATCTACTCCGGAAACAGAAGAATTTGGAACACATAAAATTAACAATCAGCATTTTACGCAATTCGGCTTGAAAAATTCAACTGTGAAAGATGCTAGAATCGCCGATGGTAAGATCATTAAAATGATGAACCCCATGTATTACATCGGTGATAGTAAAACCAAAACTGCTAAATACTGGCGCATTCGCCATGGATCAAAAGATAAGGACGGTAGTTTAGCCACACCTGTACTTTTAGGCACCTTATTGAAAAATAATGGATTTGATGTAAACCTTGCACTGCCTTGGGATAAACCACATAGTGGTGACTACGATTTAAATGAACTGTTTAGCTGGATCGATACGATTTGCAAATGACAGCAATAACGAAAACCGAGGGTGCGAACGAGGGAGCAACGAAAATAAAGGACAGCGCAATTCTTATCATGGTAATAGGGGCACTTATTGCATTAAGTCCCTTTTCCATTGATATGTATCTTCCTGCTTTTCCAGCTATTGCAAAATCCTTGAATACGAGTATTGCGAAAGTGGGTTATTCACTTACCAGTTACTATTTTGGTCTTTGTGTGGGCCAACTTATTTATGGGGTTTTAATTGATCGGTTTGGACGAAAGAAACCGTTAATGATTGGCTTACTGATTTATCTGATCGCAGCGATTGGCTGCGCATTGGCTCCGGATGTTAACTTTTTAATCGGCATACGTTTATTTATGGCCTTGGGAGGCTGTGTAGGGATGGTTGCTGCAAGAGCGATTGTGCGTGACTTATTTCCTGTAGAAGATACGGCGAAGATTCTATCTATTTTGGTATTGGTAATGGGCGTAGCGCCAATTATTGCACCCACGATTGGTGGTTTTGTAAATACATTGGTGGGCTGGAGCTGGGTATTTGGTGTTATGGGCTTGATCTCGTTAATGTTATTCTTTGCAGTAAAATTTATTCTCCCGGAAACCAGGCAAGACGATCCGGACATTTCTTTAAGTATCAAAACAATATTACCTGAATATTTTGCTGTGCTGCGAAACAGAAGTTTTCTAATATATACCCTGGCGGGAGGCATTAGTTATGCAGGGATGTATGCCTATATAGCAGGTTCACCATTTGTTTTTATGGAGAAATTTGGCTTTTCTGATCGAAACTATGGGTGGGCATTCGCATTCAACGCTTTTGGATTAATATTGGGTAGTCAAATCAACAGATTAGCTCTGAAGAGATTTAGCAGCACAGCCATAAGTTTTTATGCTGCGTTCTCGCTGTTTCTGGTCGGCCTGGTTTTATTAATTACCACTGCCAAAGGAGTTGCAGGACCAGTACTTACACTTTGCTTTGTGTTTTTATTCCTTTTCTTCCTTGGATTTATTAATCCAAACGCAACAGCACTAGCCTTACAGCCCTTTACCAGCCAGGCTGGACGGGCATCAGCGATATTAGGCAGTGCACAAATGATTGCCGGCGTATTGGCATCGTGGTTAGTCAGTTTTTTTAATAACGGAACACTGATCACTATGCCCGTTGTGATGTTTGGATGTGCAATAATTACACTTGCACTATTAACTGGAAAAAGAGGAAAGGCTCTTTTAACTAAAAGATGTGTGTGAGGTCATTTGCATTGGTTTTTATTAGTTAGTTACCAGCAAACCCTGCATGTCCATTACCATGGGGATTTAGTGCGATAAATCTGATAAGTTATGGACGCCGATTAATGAAATAATACATTTTATATTTTGAATGATCATTACATTTATGGACTCTTGATGCTAGCTTTGTCAGGATAACGATTGAGGGAATTATCAGTAAATTATTCTTTTTCATTTGATGTCCTGCTAAAAAAAATCCATAAAGTAATGAACGCTGTGTCACCTTCGAACACAAGGATAATATTTTTTTAATGCATATTTTCCGAACGTGTAGTTGAGATTAGAAATCCATTCTCTAAATAATGGCCATAGAGAGATTAAAATTTCGCAGTCAAGTTCGCGAACGGAAGCTGCTGCGAATACTTACCGTGACAGGGATAATTAGTTCTGACACATTAATTTTGACTTGAAACTATTATGTTTGTGGGAATTAGTTAGCCATGAAAAAAAACGACAGCAGCTGCGATATTCAAACTTGTTTTTTATGTAAGAATACACTCCCTGAATGGCAACTTGCAATAAAGAGCCATAGAAAGAATTTCATTGCTAAAAAAGGAGAGGTCCTTATTAAGGAGGGGGACCCTGTTACCGGCGTGTACTTCGTAACTTCAGGTACTGTAAAAGTTCACAAACACTGGGGTGATAAGGAGTTGATTTTGCGTTTTGCAAATGCTGGGGCAATATTAGGGCATCGTGGTATCAGTTCTCAAAATATGGCTTATCCAATTTCTGCTACTGCTTTAGAGAAAACCTCGCTTTGTTTTGTAGATATAGAATTTTTTAAGACTACATTAAAAGTAAATCACGATTTCGCTTACAGTTTGTTAATGTTTTATGCTGATGAACTACAAACTTCAGAGAAAAAAATGCGTGAACTGGCATTAATGTCGGTGAAGAGCAGGTTAGCAGTAGCCATCTTAAATCTTCGGAATCAATTCGGATTGAGTGAGGGTGGTTTCTTAAATTTAGCATTATCTCGCCAAGACCTCGCAGCCTATACTGGTGCCACATACGAAACGGTTTTCAGAACCATGAATGAGTTGCTTGCAGAAAAACTTATCCATATAAAAGATAAAATGATCGGGATTTTAGATGAGTCAGGATTGGAGGATTTAAGCAATAGATAATCAATGTTAGGAATCGTTTTATGCGGCGGACAAAGTTTGCGAATGGGCACTGATAAAGGACTGTTGCGTTATCAGGATAAGCTTTGGGCAATACTGGCAGAAGATAAATTGCGTTCAATTGGATTGGATGTGAAATTTTCCATCAATCCGCATCAGCAGGGAAAATATATCAATTATTTTCAGGAGGCGCAGTTGATTATTGATGATCCCTCTTTAGATTTAAATGGCCCTTTACTTGGGGTGCTTTCAGCGCACCTGGAAAATCCCGACAAAAATTTGTTTCTCTTGGCATGCGACATGCTGCTTATGGAAAGTAGCATGTTAGGGAAGCTGAAAGAGTTGATGACTGCCGATGATTCGTTTGATGCCTACGCTTACACACGTGATGGTCAGCAGGAACCATTATGTGGGATTTATACTTCAACAGGTTTAAAAAAGATATTGAATTTGCTTCAAACGGGCAAATTAATCAGACACAGCATGAAGTTTATGCTGTCCTCTTTAAAGGTTTGTGAAATCAGCGTGGCGAATCAGGATTATCGATCATTTGAAAATTTTAATTCCCATGCGGAAATCAATGGCTTATAATAACAAAAGTGTTGCAGGATTAATTTTTATGAATTTGCTTTTATCTGCATCACAAAGCGTACAACAATAATTTTCTGGCAAATCATCGAATGAAGTACCAGGTTTGATATTGTTTTCTTCTTCTCCGAGCGATTCATTGTATACTGTTAAACAACTATTGCATTGATAAAGCACAAAAATATCTTTTGTAGAAATCTGTTCAGGTTTTGATGTTGGAACGATTTTACTGTTTTGAATGGTATTCTGCCGTTGTTTATAAAAAAGGTATATGGCTCTCCTAATCTGTTCTGGTAATATCAGTTTTGGGTTTCCACGACTAAATACTTTACCTGTGCGCTCGTTTGGGTTAAAGTCTTTTGCACAAAGAATATCATAAACCCGGAATAATTTAATTTCCCAAAAATCGATTAGGTAGCGTTTGCGAATTAGTATGCTACTGAAAATTTCGCTTTTCCTCCGTGTTTTAATACCAAAGCAAATGCCAAAAGTTCTAATGTCATTTGCACTTAAATATTTTACCAGAAAGTTTTTTAATTCAATGCCTTCCAAACAGTTATCTTCCACCTGAAAATTCAATTCATTTGCAGCATGGCGCATATTCAGTTCAAATTCTTCCAGTAAATCATTCCATAGTTTCTTATGCTTTTCCTCAATTCCCTTTATGATAATGCTTTTCCATGAAGTGCAGCAGAACTGGCCAAGTTTGGTCTCCAAGCAGAGTTGGCATAGACGTTTTAAAAACGCAATGCTGAATAATTCATCGCGGCGGTAAATACCCAGCCAGTATTTATTGTTGTAACGATTTAAGCCTTCGTAATAGGGTAGGTTAAAAGTGGAAAGGGCAGCCGCATTTTCAGCAGATTTAAGCACAAAATCTTTTTCATTTAGTTGCGCAAAAAGTGCCTCTCCGCTGGCAAATTCATTATCTATAAACTCATCAGGATTTTCGGTGATAATTTGGGCGACAGTTTTGGTCAGTTTTGCAACATGATTGGTGTAGCAAAGCTGCTTCCATTCATAGATGATATTGGTTTTTGGGAAACGGATAATTAAATGCCAATAATGTTCCGCTTGCGAACTTGCAATCCAGTTGATGTTCCCCGTTAGCATCGGGGTGAAACTCTGGTTGCTATCGCAAATGTTTACTTTAACGGCGGGCTTAAAATCAATATCGGCCAGTATATCTTTGTAGATCCCACCGGTTAACCAGCTTCCCCGAATAAAAATTTCTTCTGCGGGATAAGAGCTGATGATGTTTGGAGCTTCGTTTTTATCCAGCTGAAAATCAACGCCAATCTTTTCAAGTTCGCCTGTGAAAGTGGAAAGATTATAATTGGCCACATTGACTAACAACTGCTGCCTAAGCCCGAAGCGAACATATTGAATCCTCGCTTTGCTGGCAGCCACCAGGATGTTGTACAAATTGCCGGGAGAAATAATCCCGCCAGGAAAGTTGATGATTAGGGTTTGATCCATACTAAATGTTCATTAAACCAAATTCCACTGATGCTATTGGAAAATTCTTGTTTTCGTGTCCGGGTCTGCAAAGTTTTAAAAGTGCAAAACGCTGAATATCGGTTAAGCTTTGCCACTGGGATATCGAAATGTTTAACCCAAATTCTGAAGATTTTTCTACGAGCATCAGTGGAACCTGTACCAGGTTTTTCCATGCTGGATTTTGGTCTATGGAAAGGGGCGTGGCTGCTTTCTGGGTATGGTTTATGACAAGAGACCTCAGATAGTTTCGGTAATAGTCTGTTTCTTGTTCACTGGTTACAGGAAGTAAGGCCAATTCGATTCTTTCTGCTGTTCCAAAGCGTCCCCATTCTCCCAGTTTTAGTTTGATGCCTGCCAAATCCATTTTAAAGCGAACCACCATCGGGATACAGCGTACATTTTCTTCCATAAAATCTTCTTCAAATTTGAAGTATTCGATCCCTTTCAGGTTGATAAATTCGGATGGCTCCATTATAACGTTCATCATCATTTTAGGTTTATTCAGCTAATGCACCTTCGGGTACTGCTTTTAATACGTTGACAAAAGAATCAAGGATGGCTTTAACTTCCGGGCGACAGCTTCCACAGCCCATTCCGGCACCGGTTAGCTGGCAAAGTTGCAAATGATCTTTGCAGCCATCTTTTATCTTGTTAATTAAATTTCCCTCGCCAACGTTATTACAACTGCAAACAGTTTTACCAATAACAGGCTCGGCAGTTTTTCCACTTCTCAATAGCTGGAGCCTTTTTTCACTCAGCTCCATCTTGTTTTCAATCAGATTTCTAAATTCCAGAAACTCACTTTTATCGCCAATTAATATAGCACCAACCAGTCTATCGTTTTGTACAATGCATTTTTTATAATACCGCTGTGCTTTATCTATAAAAGTAACTTCCTCGTAGCTCGGGTCGTTTTCCGGTACTTCTGTCAAACCTATCGAACACAGTTCCAGGCTATGCATTTTCAGGATGTTCATCAGTAAACTGCCCTGGTAAAACCTGCCAATATCGCCACATAAATATCTCGCTACAATTTCCGCCTGTTGCTCTGCCGCTGCGGTAATACCATACATCTGGCCATTAAATTCGGCGATTTCGCCTATGGCATAAATATCAGCTTCGCTGGTTTTTAAATATTCATCTACCACAACGCCTCTTTTACATTCAATGCCTGCATCTTTAATCAGTTCGGTATTCGGCACTGTTCCAATAGCGACAATTAATGAGGTGCAATCGATCAGCAAGCCACTTTTCAAACGTACCCCCGACAGATTCTTGTCGCCAAGTACCAGATCAATTTCGTCATTGTAAAAAATGTCTATGCTTTTGCTAATTAATTCTTCATGTAATAATTGACTGCCTAAGCCATCAAGTTGCCTTCCCATCAACCTCGAAATTCGCTGAATGATAACTACTTTTGAACCGGTGTCTGATAGTGAGGCTGCCATTTCAATCCCAAGTAAACCACCGCCAACAATAACCACTTTACCATTTGTTTTTAGGGAATGTTTTTTGAAACTGTCGGCATCATAGCGGCTTCTCATGGTAAAAATTCCTTTCAGGTTTGGGAGGTCCTTAAGTACGAAGGCCCTGCTTCCGGTGGCTAAAAGCAGGATGTCATAAGGGTGGGTTTTCCCGTGACTGTCCAGAACTGTTTTTTCATTTTTATTGATTTTCTCTATTCCTGTGCCTCGGTGAAGTTTGATTCTGTAATCAATTTCTTCACTTTCGGTCATTTTGATGAGGTTATGCCAGGATAAAGTGCCAATAATATAATCGGGGAGGAGTACACGGTTGTAAAATGGGAGATCTTCGCGGCTGAAAATTTCAATATCATCTTGCACATTTAATGCCCTATAGCTTTTTACAAAACCGCAAGCGCCTGCACCGGCACCAATGACGATGATTTTTTGCCGGGGCTTGTGATAAGGCTTGACCTCTACAGCTGTAAATTTGAAATCGGGTTCTTTGCTAATCGGGTCAACGAGGTTGTTGGTTAGGTTATTAACCCGGTTTAAATCGCTTTTTAAAATTTTGCCCCAATGCATCGGCATAAAAACAACTCCTGGTTTAATATCTGTTGAAAATTTAGCTTTCAGCCTTACATTTCCCCTGGGGCTGCACATCTCAACCACCTCATTGTCCTTTATGTTTCTTTTTTCCGCATCTTCGGGATGAATTTCCAGAAAAGATTCGCTGATGTGTTGATTAAGCTTATTGACCTTCCCGGTTTTACTGCGGGTATGCCATTGATCTCTTATCCTTCCGGTGGTTAAAATAAGGGGATGTTCCGGGGTTAATGTTTCCGATTGATTTTGATCATCAAAAGAAATGATGTTCGCCTTTCGATCCGGCGTGTAAAACTTGTGATCTTCGAATAATCTGGCTGTTCCAGATGCTTTTCCATTTTTGGGATATGGCCATTGAACGGCTCGTTTTTCTTTCAGGATTTCATAGTTCAGTCCGCTGATATCAATATTTGTACCTTCGGTTAATGCTGCATGTTCATCGTATATTGCTGATGAATCCTTAAAGTTGAATCCATCGTAACCCATTTTTTGTGCAAACCGGCAAATGATTTCTGCATCGGGTAGCGCTTCACCGGGTGCTTGTATTACTTTGCTTAAATATGAAATATAACGGCCTGCGTTGGTCATTGTGCCTTCTTTTTCGGCCCATGCCGCCGCTGGCAATACCACGTCAGCATAGTTCAGGGTTTCGGCTTTATTGCTAATATCCTGAACAACTACAAATTTTGCTTTTTTCAAACCTTCTTCTGCCTGGCGCACATTGGGCATGCTAATGAGTGGATTGGTGCAGAGAATCCAGATGGCTTTTAGCTTTCCAGAATTCAGCTCATCGAACATTTCGGTTGCAGTAAGTCCGGGTTTTGACTGGATGCTTCCCAGTGGAATTTTCCAGAATTTTTCTACTTCATTGCGATGATTTTCGTTGGCCAAATTTCGGTGTGCCGGAAGCAAGTTAGCCAGTCCGCCCACCTCTCTGCCACCCATGGCGTTCGGCTGGCCGGTAAGGGAAAAAGGACCGCTTCCGGGTTTGCCAATGTGGCCGGTTATCAAATTCAGGTTAATCAGTGATAGGTTTTTGTTGGTACCAATAACGCTTTGGTTGAGCCCCATGGTCCACATGGAAATAAAGCCTTTTGCAGAGCCAATAAAAGATGCAGCCAGTCGAATGTCGCTTTGCTGAATACCACAAATTTCTGCCGCTTTTGCTAATGATGTTTCGAATACTGTTGAACAGTATTTTTCATAGCCATTCGTGCTTGCTGAGATAAAATCAATGTCGATTTTTTCATCCTCAATTAAACACCTGCCAATGGCATGATGAAGGGTAATATCTGTGCCAGGATTAACCTGTAGATGAACATCTGCCATTGAACAGGTCTGCGTTTTTCTAGGGTCGCTGACAATGATTTTTAAATTGGGATTTTTAGCTTTGGCAGCTTCAACCCTGCGCCATAAAATCGGGTGGCACCAGGCTGGGTTTGCACCAGCCACGAAAATGCAATCGGCTAATTCAATATCATCATAACTGATTGGAACGGTGTCTTCTCCCAAGCTCATTTTGTAACCAACAACCGCACTGCTCATACACAAACGGCTATTAGTGTCGATATTATTGCTACCGATAAAACCTTTCATTAATTTATTGACTACATAATATTCTTCGGTCAAACATTGTCCGCTGGCATAAAAAGCCACGCTATCTGGGCCATGTTTGTCTATTAAAGCCTTAAAAACCATAGCTGTTCTTTCCAATGCCTTATCCCAGCTTACCCTTTGCAAGGGCATGTTTTTGTTGTAACGCATAGCTGGGTAAAGTAAGCGATCGCTTTTATCGTTTGCTGTATAGTGCAAATTCATGCCCTTGCTGCAAAGCATTCCCTTATTTACAGGATGGTTTTTATCTCCTTCAACGGTAATTCTATCCTGATTGTCTTTACCGAGTAGAATGCCACAACCCACACCGCAGTAGCAGCAGGTTGTGGTGTCATTGGCTAAGGTATTATGCACTTTTTCCACTTGATGATCAGGATTAGATGATGATTATGAATTAATTGCTTCCCGCGAATGAAAGTTCTGCTAGTTTTGATCTTTTTTGGGCCATTACCGTTCTAAAAATGAAGACTGCAATGCCAATCCCTAAAATGATGTAACCCAGCAAAGTGAAGGCTGATGTATAATTAATTAAGTCTTTCTGAACGGTTTGACCATTTTCAATCACCGATTTTGTTAAATGGCGGGCTTCCGATTTAAACATAAAAGCGATTAGCATGGCACCAATATTTCCTCCGGCACCCACAATTCCGGCAACACTACCTACAGCGGTTGGATTTATAAATGGAACCAAACTATAAGTAGCACCGTTAGCCATTTTTAAGCTTAAACCAAAAACAAACATCATAAATATAGCCATGCCGATATTGCCTGATTTGGCAAACCAGATTAAGCCGATGCCTTCAATCAATAATAAAATGGAGAGCAAAAGTGTTTTACCATCGAAACCCCAGGTTTTTCCGATTTTATCGGCCACGATTCCACCCATAGGTCGGGCGAAAATGTTGATCCAGCCAAAAATTCCGGCAACTAAACCTGCAATGGCTATTGTTGCGCCAAAAGAATCTGTGAAGAATATGGGTGCAAAATTATCAACAGTAATCTCCACACCAAAGCATGCTGCATACGCAACAGTTAAAATCCAGGTGCGGTAATCTTTTGCAGCAATTAGGAAAGTGTTTTTATTACTTTTAATGGTTTCATCTTTCAGGTTTTTGAAATCACCCTGCGGACTATCCTGTGTGTAGCGATGATATAAAAAGGCACAGATTAAAAGCATTACTCCGGGAAAAATCATAGCGAAACGCCAGCTATCTGCCGAACTGCAAAAACCCAAAGCGGTTAATGCGGAAGCGATCAATGGCATAAAAACATTTGCAGCACCACCTCCGGCGTTACCAAAACCACCTGCGGTGGCGTTTGCTGTGCCTTTAATGTTGGGAGCGAACATGATGGAGGTATGAAATTGTGTGATCACAAAAGATGCTCCAATGATACCAATGGCTAATCTGAAAATTAAAAATGAGGTGTAAGATTGGCTTGTTCCAATGAGTAAAACAGGAATAGCACAAAGCACCAGGAGCCAGGTGTAAATCAGCTTAGGACCAAACCTGTCAATCAGTCTTCCGATTAAAAGGCGGGCAAGAATGGTTGCCGAAACGGATGCAATTTGGATATTCCCAACCTGGTCTTTGGTTAAGTGCAATTGTTCTCTGGCTATTTTCATCAATGGCGCCATGCCAAACCATGCGAAAAAGCAAAAAAAGAAAGTAAGCCAGGTAATGTGAAAGGTTTTCATTTGAACACCTTTCAATGAAAATATATTCAGTTTTTCTAAAGGTTTGTTTATTGTTTGAGCTGTCATGGGGATTGGTTTAGATTTTAAGGTTGACTTGATTTAAAATTTGTAACCCAGGCCTGCGCCCACGTTCCATTCGCCGTTTCTGGTCGCTGTTTTTGTATTGTAATAAAAGGGTAGCTGCACCGCAAAATGATGGAATACCGCGGTTAAACCGAAACCAAGATTCGGTGTTACCAGGCTATTTTTTGTCGCTCCGGGTGCGACTTCATCTTCTTTGATTCTTAATGAGGGTAGCAGGCCGGCAGAAATTGAAAAAGGCTTTTTGCTAAACTTTATGTTAGGCCCAACGCAATTGATGTAGGCGCCGTGATCTACATATCCTGCAACTAGTGTTCCATCGAATAAGTTGACTTTGGTTTGGGCGTTAGCTTCAATACAAAGCACAGCTATAGCAAGGCAGCTTAAAAAAGCTACATACTTTTTGATTTTCATAATTTTGGTCTTCGTTTGTGAAGGTGTCTTTAACGGTTTAAGGTATCTGAAAGGTTATGAATTTACGGCAATGTAAACGGTTCCATTTTCTACTTTAACCGGATAGGTTTTTATAGCACATTCATCTCCGCTTAAACATTCACCGGTTTTTAACGAAAAGTTTTTTTTATGAAAAGGACAGGCTACTTTAGGTTCATCAGTAAGGGTTCCGATCATTCCACGACTTAATGCCATCTGTTTTTTATGCGGACATTCATTTTGTGTTGCGTACCATTCATTTCTTCGGGTAAAATAAAATAAGGCAATTTGTTCCTCTCCGTTTTTAACGCATACACCTCCATTCTCTACTGCATCCTCAACACGGCAGGCGGCTAACCAATTGTTTGTTGTTTCTGTCATAATTGTTTGGTTTTAGTTGATAATTTGTTGGTTGATTTTATATTTGGTTAGACTGTTTTCCATTCGGGAGTACGCTTCTGTCCTCTCATTTCTACAAATTCTATTGTCGGATCTTTATCCTCAGGAGCATTCACAAAGTGAGAAAATCGTTTTCTAATGGCTGGGTTTTCGACCGCCTCTTTCCATTCGCACTTATAAGTATCAACAAGTTTTTCAATTTCTGCTTCCCATTTTTCTGCCATGCCCAAGCTATCATTTACCACTACGTTACGCAGATAATCAATTCCGCCTTCCATTTTATTCAGCCAGGTTGCCGTACGTGTTAAGGGATCGGCTGTCCTGATGTAGAACATCAAAAAACGATCGATGTATTTAATGCAGGTTTCGCTGTCTATATCTGTGGCTAATAACAAAGCATGTTGCGGTTTGCTGCCGCCGTTGCCGCATACGTAAAGATTCCAGCCTTTTTCGGTGGCAATAATGCCGAAATCTTTACTTTGTGCTTCTGCACACTCCCGAATGCAACCACTTACTGCAGATTTAAATTTGTGCGGTGCCCTGATTCCGCGATATCTTTCCTCAATTCGGATGGCAAAACTCACGCTGTCATGCAATCCAAAACGGCACCAGGTACTGCCGACACAACTTTTCACCGTTCTCAATCCTTTGCCATAAGCATGGCCACTTTCAAATCCTGCGGCAATCAATTCTTCCCATATAACGGGTAAATCATTCAAATGGGCGCCGAACATATCAATCCTCTGGCCACCGGTAATTTTGGTGTATAAGTTGTATTTTTTAGCTACCTCGCCAATAACGATTAGCTTTTCTGGCGTAATTTCTCCTCCTGGCACCCGGGGTACAACAGAATAAGAGCCACCTTTTTGAATGTTGGCCAAAAACCTGTCATTGCTGTCCTGGGCGGTATCATTCCCCTTTTTAAGGATCATCTCGTTCCAAATACTAGCAAGAAGAGAAGAAACCAGAGGCTTACAGGTTTCGCATCCATCCGATTCACCTAGCTTATCCAAGACCTCATCATAATTTTTTAATTGATGGATATGAATTAGATCATACAACTCCTGGCGGCTATAGTTGAAATGTTCACAAATCACATTTCTAACATATTTGCCTTGCGCTTTCAGGTTATCGAGCATCAAATCTTTAACCATCGGTACACAGCCACCACAACCCGTTCCGGCTTTGGTACATTTCTTTAAGCCGTCTAATGTTTCGCAGCCTTGTTCCATGACCGCATGGCGGATGTCGCCTTTTGTTACGCCTTCGCAGCTACAGATTAATGCTTCATCGGGTAAATTGATGATGCCTGCACCAGCCTGTTCTCCGCCGCGGCTACCTAATATTAGTTCTTCAGGGTTTTCGGATAGTGTAATCCGGTTAACACTGGTTTGCAACAGCATGTTGTATGCTGTTGCATCGCCAATTAAAATACCTCCTAAAAGGTATTGCCCGTCATTACTAATGTTTATTCTTTTGTAAATTCCTTTATGTTTGTTCTCGAAAACAATAGTTTTGCAATCTGGCTCATTAATAAACGGATCGCCAAAACTGGCCACATCAATTCCTATAAGTTTGAGCTTGGTACTCATATCGAAGCTTTTGAACAATTTAGGTTGCGCACTAAGGTTAGATGCCAGCACTTCTGCCATTTCATAACCTGGGGCAATCAGGCCATAAATCATCTCCTCAAAAAGGGCGCATTCGCCAATGGCAAAAACACAAGGGTCATTGGTCTGCATTTCGGCGTCTACCACAATTCCACCTCTTGGGCCAACTGTAATCCCGCATTGCCTGGCCAGTTCATCTCTCGGTTTTATTCCTGCTGATATGACAAGCATGTCAACGGCCATTTCAGTATCATCACTAAATTTTAATGCACTAATATTGGCTTCGCCAGCTATGCTGCTGGTGTTTTTATTGAGGTGGATTTGCAGACCAAGATCAACTAGCATCGATTTCAAAACTTCGCTTCCTGCCAGATCAATCTGTCTTGGCATTAATCGGGGAGCAAATTCAATAATGCTGGTTTCTTCAATCCCTAAATCAATTAAAGCCTTAGCGGCTTCCAGTCCCAGCAAACCACCACCAATAACTGAAGCCTTTTTAGCATTTTTTGAATAGTCTGCAATTAAATCAAGATCATCAATAGTGCGATAAACAAACACACCTTCTTTTTCTATTCCTTTTATATTAGGTACAAATGCAGCGGAACCAGTAGCAAATACCAAAAAATCATAACCAAAACGCTCTCCTGATAAAGTTGAAACTGTTTTAGCCATTCTATCGATACCGATAACTGGATTGTTTAAGTGTAAGTCAATTTCCTGTTCCCTATACCAGGTTGATGTCGACATAGAGAGGTCTTCAGCAGATTTGCCATTGAAATACTCACTCAAATGAACCCGGTCGTAAGCCCGCCTGGGTTCTTCTCCAAAAACAATTAGTTTAAATGAATTTGATTTAGATTTAAGCTTTTCGCAGAATTTATATCCGACCATGCCATTTCCGATAACAATTAGTTTTATTTTATTCATGGTTTTGGTGCTTTTTGAGTTTGATGGATGTTTATTTTAATTTTTTCGACTTTTTATTTAAGTTGATCACACTTTATTGCTTTTTATTTGATGTTTTTAGCTTTGAAATCAATATATTTTATTGATTTTTATGATTTATGATATTCAAATATAGATTTAATATTATAAAAATCAATAATAATATGATTTTTATCATAAAATATTGGAAATATTGATAATTTTTACTCACTTTTATTTGTGATTAGTGAGTTAATTAATTAAATAGTTAAAAAAAATGAATGATATTAAACTTTTTATAGTAGGATCAGGGCCTGGAGATCCAGAATTATTAACTATTAAGGCATATAATGTACTAAAAAGAGCAGAAGTTGTACTTTATGATAATTTGTGCAATGCAAAACTGCTGGAAATTGCTCCAAAGGGATGTAAAATGGTTTATGTTGGTAAAAAACCGTATGAAAGATGCACACCTCAGGAAGAAATTAATGAATTAATGGTAAAATATGCTTTGTCTAATCAGGTTGTGGTGCGCTTAAAGGGTGGAGATCCTTTTATTTTCGGTAGGGGCTTTGAGGAATTGTTATTTGCTGAAGCACATGGAATTAAATCGCAATACATACCAGGTATCAGTAGTATGCAGGGATCAGGTTTGATAGATGTTCCCTTGACTCATCGCGGAATCAGCGAGAGTGTGTGGATCATTACTGGAACGAAAAAAGACGGAAGCCTTTCGAAAGATCTGGCCTGTGCGATGAAAACATCTGCAACTGTTGTGATATATATGGGCATGAAAAAATTGGCAGAAATTTCTTCAGCTTATAAACTAGCAGGTTTAGGATCTACCCCGGCGGCAATTATTCAACACGCTACATTGCCACATCAGAGGAAAGGGGTTTGTGAGGTAAAAGATATTCAGCAAATGGCTTTAAGGGAAGGATTGGCCCATCCCGCCATCATTATTATAGGAGATGTGGTCAGGGCAAGAGAAATTGTAGCCGCTCAGCAACATAGCGTACAGCCTTTGGAAATGCTATATAGTGCATAAATACGCTCGCCGACCGCCTTATAAGTTGCCGTGCAGATGCGCAAAATCAAGAGTGGAACTTCTGACCAAGGTTATGGGGATTTTATTTTGCTCAAGGGATAGATGATGTGACATGTTTGTATACAGTATTTTTCGAGATGGTCAAGTTTTTAAGTTCAAAATTTTCTGGTAAGGTTTTATTGAATTGTAATTCCTACAGTTTTTAAGAATAATCAGGGGAAACCTTTTGTTTTCAAATCGTCCACGATAGGGTCAAAAAGCATCAAAAGGCTTTTAAATGTTGAAAATAATTCTGCTGATCGGCACTAACCAGGTTAAAGCCCAAAACCCTGAGGGGTTGTTTGTTAAAGATTAAACTTTGCAGTGGCCAGGTTAACGATATCGGTATTATCGATGCTGCCAGTGGGGGTGAGTTCCTGCTCATAGATTTGATATAATGGATGGAATACGTCCAAAAATACGCTGAAGTGATGGTCATGGTCCTTGTTTTTTAACGATCCAGGGGAGACGTTATTGGATTTCAATTAAATTCAGGAAGGTGTAAATCAGGCCCATGAAATCTTGATAATCCTCGAGTATTTTGATTTTATTTAGGATTTCATCAGCAGGCCGCTTGTTTAAAATTATGCCATCGGCGCTGAGCTGCTGCTCTAATGTTTTAGTAAGCCGTTGTTTTTGTTCTGGAAGGAATAGGTTTTGATCAGTCTGGTCTGGTATTTCTCATGAATCTTTTCTTTCCATTGCATGCCGCTTTAATACTGTTCCCTAGCGGAGGTAAAGGGGGCTCTGAATTTGAAATAGTCAGGGACATTTCCGTTTTCATCGATGCCGTAGTGTTCGTGGTACAGGTTAATCAGGTCTCTCGAAAACATAGAGCTTAGCATGTTCCGGATGTCCAATTTTTTCTCCTTTAAATCCTTTTTTGATGAGTAACTTGCTAATCATGTTCATGATAAAAGCATGGCTTATAATCAAAACCTTTTTTTCGTTATTAGAAAGAATTTTTTCGACTTCAATCATTATTCGCCGTTCCAAAACATCTTTTTTGTGCAGCTGAGTTTTATGGTTGAAAAGAATTGCAATTCGAAATAATAGACCCCAGAGCAAGAAAGGCAATCGAATATCGTATGCGAAAATTGGTGATATAGAAGGCTCATTAAACCCAGAAGAAGAGTGGAAATTTGCTCCATAAATCTTCTCAGCCGTGAGCACAGCTCTTGGCAGTTGCGAGGAATAACATTTTTCCCAATCGTCGCACAATTCTACATCAAAGATATTAAGCTCAGTGGATGTATCGTATTCTTGAAACCATTTTATGACTTGAGATTGTTTAACAATTCCTTTCAAAAAAGGCTTTTTAACTGCGTAGTGTAAATCGGTGTTGCCTGCTTATCTGCATTTGCAAAGAATTCTTCAAGTTTCTGTACTTCTTCCCTGGTCATGCTGCTAATTTAAGTAAATAAGAAAATAGGATAGGTGCTTGTTGCTAAGTTTAGGTTTGATTATAACAAACCTACTAAATATTGATGCTGTCCCTTTTAGGCTAGGCTTTCCGCTAATCTTTTGTTCCAAAGGGATGCCGCTGCAATCCCTGACAGAAAAATGGTGGAAGTTCTTGAGGTTAGGAACGAGAAACGTTCAACAATAGCTACTTCACAGATATCAATAAAGGAGTTTTACGATATAATTGGTGAGAAAACAATTGTGTAGGTAAATTGCTCATGTACCTTTTCAAAACTAAATTTATTATGAGCATAAAAATTGCACCTTCTAGCTTTAATATTTGCGTTTAATACGCAATTATTTTTGCGTCTAATTTGCAATATTTATTTCTATTTCATAAATTTGCTGTATGAATCCAAAAAGATTAATCGTATTTGACAGTAGTGAACTATTTCGAAAAGGTTTGCTATCACTACTTCAGCAGGTCATTGGGGGCTTTATTTACGATTTCGACCCGAAAGAAGCCGAGCAGATACGGAGTAAGTTTTTTATATCTGATAAGCCAGACTTGCATATCGTTAATTTTGATAAAGGAAATGTAGATGATGAACTCGTCATGAAAACGCTACGCAGTATATGGCCAGAGTCAAAAATTTTGGTTTTAAGCAACTCTTCTGAGCCTGATAACATAATATCCGCATTAAAACTTGGTGCAAACGGTTATCTATCAAAAAATAGTTCCCTAGAAGAACTGAAAAATGGTATAAATACTATTCTTGAAAGGGGGTTTTTCATAAATGAGTATGTTACAGGCCAGATTTTATCCGCATTACGGAATGACGCAACTCCAACATTAGATCTAAACGGACGCGAGATTGAATTTATCAACCATTGCGCTACAGAGATGGGTTATCAGGAAATTGCTAATTTGATGGATGTTAGCCCAAGGACGATAGACAATTATCGTGCAGGGCTGTTCGCAAAATTGAATATAACTACCAGAACTGGGTTGGTTGTTTATGGTATTAAGCACAATTTGATTAAAATTTAATTTAAAATAGAATCGATGGGAGTCAAACCTACACCTCCACCAGAAGAATCTTTCTCAGTTAATCTATGGGGACTCAAGGTTGACTGCGTCAATCCAGGGTTTAAAACCATTATTTTGGTTGTTATCGTATTTGCATTCTTTTTCTTTATTTTACAACGGATTCCTATTTCTAAGGATACCCTAGAGCTCGAAAAGAATATTCCTGAAAGACTCAAAAGGAGTTTGTCCATAAAAAAGTAAATGCTTCAAATCTAGATGTACTGCCGTTGCTTAATTTCTTTCCTCGAATTGAGAATACTTCTCAGTATTACGTTGTTGTCAAAAATATCCAGGTAGTGCTCTCGAAAACCAGATAGCTGCTCAAGTTAGATGAGCAATTTCAAATGAGAAAAGACTCATTTTTTTCTCAATGATTTTTCTATTTTTACGTGCTCTCCTTTCCCTCTTTGTGGTCATGTTTCTAACATTGTCATTGGATCCGAATTGGTTTGCCTAAACAATCCAAATATGGAACTGATAAAAGACTCAAAAAAACTCGTTGACATTTATGATGCCTGCCTGGCTAACCGCCCGGCTGGAGTTGACCTTGCTGATATGGATTCATGGAGGGGAACGCTCCTGGAGCTCAACCAGATTGTTGTCAAAAAAGGCGACAACTATAATTTCATGAAAAGCATCATCAATTCCTATAATCTTTTTATGGAGGCCATTCCTGTGATTAAGAACTCGTATGATGACCTAGACCTTTTTGAGAAACAAGAATTTATCACACGCATCACGACAGACTACGAAGTCATTTATGAACGGTTACAGAAACTTAAATTCAATCTTTCCTTCTATAAAAAATTCGGTTTCTTCGACAACCATGTTGTTGCCGTCGGTGCGAATGGAAGCGGTAAAACCTCCCTTGCCGATAATTTAAGGGAAAACCTGAACAATAATGGTTTGGTGATATCGGCGCAGCGTGTGTTGTTTATCCCGGAGCTGGATAAAATACCCATGGCAGAGACCAGTGCAGAAAGATGGTCAGCGATGAACCTGAAATCCAGGACTTTCAAAAACATAGAAGACTTTCTGGAGATTAAAGAAGAGTTCGGTTTTGTCATGGAAAATCTCATTGCAAAACATTACAGCTATGCGATCCATCGGCTGGACGAAACAGTTCCAGAAAAACGTTTGACAACTGAACTGGAAAGCACGCTGGAGATTTGGAACAGCGTCTTCGATCATAGAAAGCTAAAACTCGTCCAGGGTATTAAACTCATGGTCTTCCAGGGAGTGGAAAGCTATGAACCGATAAAACTCAGTGAAGGGGAGAAGTCTGCCCTTTATTTGATCTCACAGGTCATCCAGGCACCCAAGAAAGGATTTATTATCATTGACGAACCCGAAATGTACCTCCATAAAACCATTATATCCAAAATATGGGATAAGCTCGAACACCATAGACAGGATTGTACCTTCATCTATTTAACCCATGATCTCGATTTCGCCGAAAGTCGTCACAGCGCGGCCAAAGTCTGGCTAAAATCCTTCACCTACCCAAATGTATGGGAAATCAACTCCATTCCTAAAAATAACATTCCCCAAAAACTAATGCTAGAACTGTTGGGAAGCCGGAAAAACATCTTGTTTTGCGAGGGCAGGAAGGGAAGTATTGATGAAAATATCTACCGTGCACTGCTTCCTGATTTTACCATCATGCCAGTTGAAGGCTGTTTGAACGTCATCAATTTCACCAAAGCATATAATAAAATTCCGCACCTGAATACCAAAGCATATGGTCTCATCGATTCCGATCACCATACCAGTCAAAGATTACAGGGATTAAAAGAGCACTTTATTTTTAACATTAAGCTTGCAGAGGTAGAGAATTTATTTCTGGATGAAAAACTGCTCGAACTGGTTAGTCTCAGGCTCTACAAAGATCGGGTGGCTCAGATCAAAGAAGACGTCATTAAAGAACTGGAAAAGGAAAAGCAATTACAGACTTCCAGATTTGTGACCAATAAAATTAATAACATATTCAACGACTCCCATGTCGAAAAAGCGAATTCTAAAGAACAGATCGAACTAAATCTGTCTGTGTTCAATTCAAAGATTGATATTGACTCCTGGCATTCCGAAAGACTGGATTATATTGAAAACATTATCAGGGAAAAAAACTATGCTGAAGCCATATCCATATTCAACAATAAAGGACTACTCGGAATTGTAGAACGTAATTTCGGGATAAAAGGTTATACAGACTTTGTTCTAAAACTAATTCTTGAAAAGCCGGAGGCTTTAACATTGGTAAAGGCCTTATTACCCGCGGAACTGGTCACATTGGCTTAACTTAACGAATTGCCATAACAATGACTATTCTATTGGGTTCAAATGTTGACTGAGTGAATAGTACGACAAAGACGGCCCAAAAAAGAAAAGGCCTGCAATTTTGCAGGCCTTTTTCCCTTATCTTGATGCTTAAAAATACTAAGCCAATTCAAATTCATTGTGGTCCATTTGGATGGAGATTTTAACGCGCGCATTTAAGACCTTGAAGACCTTTGATATTAATGAAATGCTCGCATTGTCATATTTTTTTTCCAATTTAGAAATCTGTGATTTACTCTAGCGCCCTCAACGAACCCATACTTTAAATTATTAACTGTCGGATTTATTGATTTATATAACTTTAACTGTAATCATTAATTTGAAAAAATCTTCATTGGCTTCAATTTCAAACTTTGAACTGTCTGGATATATCAATAAAATTCGTTGCCGAATGTTTTCCAGTCCCTTACCAAAACCATTATTCTCCTTATTTCGATTTATTAAATTCCATGAAGCTAAAATTAGGGTGTCTTCTACAAGTGATAAATTAATGATTGCTGGATGACTTTGGTCTGTGTAAATGCCATGCTTAAAGAGATTTTCTGCAAGAGTTAATAAAATCAAAGGCACAAACTTTACTGTTCTTATTTCATTTTGGTATGTAAAGCTTATGTTTAATTCATCTTCAAATCTCGTTTGATGAAGTTTGATTAAATTTTCAACTTGGTCTATTTCTTCTCCTAATTCGATTAAGTCATTTGTATTTTCACAGTTTACACTGAATCTCATAACATCTGAAAGTGTCATAACCGCTTCGGCGGTTCGAGGTGAAATAATATGAATATCTGTATAAATTGCGCTCAAAGTATTAAAGAGTAAATGAGGATTGATTTGTGCTTTTAAATAAGCATTAGTTGCATGACTGAGTTTAACTTCTGTTTCCTTTTGTTTCAGCATATAATTTAGCCTGGCCTCTTCCAATTGTGCTCGTGATAAAATGGACTTTTTGTACTCTTTGAAAAGATAGTAGAATGCAGAGAAGCCCATAAACTGCAAAACTCGCCACAACACCCCAAATGCATACCGACTGTTTAGTATGATTTCATCAAAAAGCAGCCATGAAGTATGCTTATTTATATAATAGTCAACAAAGTAGTTAATCACCAGATAACATGCGTAAATGATGAACAAGGATATTGGGAGTTTCCAAAACCAAGCAAATTTCTTTTTAAATACTAATGGGTAAACAAGGTCTCCACAGAGATAGAACAGCAAGATGTTTAATATGTAATGCACAAAATAAATACCAGGCCTTCCGAAAACCCCAGAAGCCAATCCAACAACTGTAATTTCAATCGGTATGAAAATCAACCAGCTCCTGATGTGTATTTTATAGGTGTTGAGTTTTTCTAATATTTTCTTCATGTAGGCAATATTCGCTTTGGTGTAAACACCGCTACCCGCAGTGTAATAACTTTTATTAGGGGTAGGAAACAGGCTAGTTTCAAGAAAAAAAAACATGAAACAAAGCCCTAAAAAGTTGGTCAAAAAAACAGTATTTGTTTATCGATCAGCACCGCAACAAGAAGGTCTGAGCACAGACCCTACAGCAACGAGTATAATTATTATTTCTACAGGCACCCATGCCGTTAACAGAAAGTAAGAATTATTAAAGATTATGTTCGGCCGGACATTAATGTTTTTTCTTCCAGAAATTTTATTAAACCATTCTTATAAAAGGTTCCCATCTGCACTTGGTAACCGCTTCCTAAATTTATGGTGTTGCCCACAATCTTCTCGATTTTACGCGCATTGATAACATGGGATCGGTGAACCCGATAAAATAAGTCTGAGCTCAATAGTTCTTCTACTTCTTTGAGGGTTAAGTAAACCAGTTGTTCACATTCTGTTGTGACCATATTTACGTAGTTTTTAGCACCTTCAAAATACAGGATGTTTTGCTTATGCACTCTGGTTAGTTTTCCTTTCTCACCAGTTTTTATAAAGACAATATTTTTTCCTGGCTTTTCTGCACTTGAGAAGTCGGTTTCAATTATATTCATTAGAACTGTTGTGAATTTGGATAACTTTATTGGTTTCACTAGGAACTGAGTGGCTCTTAAATCAAAAGCATCAATACTATACTGTTGATATGCACTTGTAAATATGATTGCCTTTGATTTAGTTTTTAATTGTACCGCCAATTCAATACCATCTATGTGGGGCATTTCAATGTCTAGAAATATAATATCTATTTTGTCTTCTGGGTAAATGCTTGAAAGTGCCTTGAGGGGGTCTGTAAAAGTCTTTACAAGTTCAAGTGCTGGAATTGTTTCGATGTATCCAGTAAGGAGGGTAATTGCGTGTTTTTCATCATCAATGATAACACACCTTAACTTATTTTTCATAAGCTGGGAGAGTTTGGTTAATAAATGGACGATTTATATCATAGAAATAAATAAAAGATTAAAGGAAATGATTAATAGAGGAGTGGACTTAAACTAAAGTTTAGGAAACTATCATTTATAAATTGTGCTGGAAATCTTTATTCTAAACTTCCTACTGTAATTTATAAGTTTCATCACCGAGATCTGTCATAATCTCAGTTAAATTTATTTCTAAACCAGTACAAATTTCAAGCAAGGTTGAAAACATAAAGTCCTCTTTAGCATTTTCGATATCACTAATCTTGGCTCTATCAATTTTATCACATTTGTTTGCAAGTGCTTGCTGAGACATTTTTTTCAATGACCTGTAATACCTTACGTTTTTTCCTATGACTTCATAAAGATTTCGGTACTGAATTCTCATTAACTGAAAGTCGAAGTTTTGAGGAAAATATATCGTGGCAATATTGCCACATATTTATTTTTTTGTTATATTTACATCATTGTAAGATAATTAGCGATTGCTAATAAAATTAACGTGGTATTATTCAAGAGTCTCGATTGCAAATTCTGACAAGTTGCCAATTGAAAGAGACAATAGATTAATGCCCATGACTATATTTTGCGTACTTTCGTACACACTATAGAGTTGTGGGCTCTATTGTATATCGTTTCATGGGTCGTCAGAAACCTGCAATCCGGTATTTAGAGCCCTGCTATAGTGCCCTTAATACAAGACTCGTATAACCAATACGGGTATGGATCAAAAACATTGCTTTCGGAATTATTTCAAACCATTAATATCTAAATTTAATGGTGGGGATTGCTTTGTGTCTGGTTTCCCGAATTTTCTCTGTTTCCTTTCTTTGGCTCCTCGAGCTTGTCCTTTCGACAGGTTGTATGCGCTGAAGCCTAAAAATCCTGTTTAATTTTTTCCTGTGACGACGGGGCGGTTATATCTGAATTGTAAATTGGGTATAGGTTCGGCTGTCCCGTTGTTTTTTACTTTGCCCGTTTGATCTGGATGGGCTTTATTTTTTTTAATCAACTAACTGAATTTTTATGAAAAAATCGATGATCTTGATCGTCATGGCTGTGCTTTGCCTTTTTTTAGGTGTTTCTGCGCAGGGTCTTAAACCATTAGCTAAAAATATTGATGAACTTAAACCACTTAACATTGGTGAAAAGGTGCCTGATCTGGAATTTGATCAGGCGCTGAATATGCCTGGTGGTAAACTCCGGTTTTCTGATTTTAAGGGGAAAGCATTAATCCTGGATTTTTGGGGTACCTGGTGCGGGGCCTGCCTGAAGGCGATTCCGCATGCGCAGGAGGTTCAGGATAAGTATGGCAAAAATGTGCAGGTTTTATTGATTAATGATTCGGCAACGGATTCGCTGCATATTGTGAGGGAATTTCTGGAGAAAAGGAAAAGGGACAATCAGGAGATCAGGTTGCCGGTGATATTCACGCATTCCAAGGTGACCAGAAAACTTTTCCCGCACAGGCACTATCCGCATTATGTGTGGATTTCTGCGGATGGCCGTATTAAGGCAATTACCAGGGCGGAACAACTGGAGGAGGACAGTATTGAGCGGTTGATTGCGGGTCTTGACATTCACATTCCAGTTAAGCAGCCGTAATATGAGATATACAAATGTAATGGAAAAGGGCAGGAGGCTGCTGATCCTTGTTTTAGCGAGTATAATCATTCTTGTTTTGTCGACTTTGACGGCCTTTAGCCAGGTTAAGGGTGAAAAGCCGGTATCTGGAAAACTCAAAGGGACGATTCTCCTGGCTGATTATGGAGATAAGGGATTATCTGAGGTTAGGGCAAGCGGGGGAATGACCGGTACAGATTCCGCGGGGCACTTTGTGGTGAATATTAAAAAATTTCCGGATACGGTCCGCATTAGTTCTACTGGTTATGTGCCGACAACGAGAATCATTAAAAGTCTGGCAGACCTGGACAGGGCGTTTTCGGTAAAGCTGGTTCCTGTATTGTACGATCTGGGTATTGTTGATATCAATACCGGTTACCAGAGGGTTAAGGCGAATGAAATCAATGGAACGGTTTCGGTGATTGATAAAAAGATGCTCAATGAGCGGACAGGGACGAATATTCTGGACAGGATACTGGGACAGAGTTCGGGTGTCCTGTTAAATGTTGGTAAAACCAGTGGCAACCCGCAGAACAAAACAGGTATTTCCATCAGGGGGCTGGGTACCATCAATGGCCCGCTGGACCCGCTGATTGTGCTCGATGGTTTTATCTATGAGGGTGATATCAGTAATATTAACCCTTTTGATATCGAAAGTGTGTCCATCCTTAAGGATGCTGCTGCCTCATCGATTTATGGCGCAAGGGCGGGGAACGGGGTAATTGTTTTAACCTCGGTCAAAGGGAAGAATAACCAGAAGCTTATCGTGTCTTTCAATGCGCACTCGACGATCCGCGCCTTACCTGATTTATACAGCTATAAGCAGATGGACGCTGCTGATTATGTAGATGTGGAGCAGTTTTTGTTTGATAAGGGATATTTCGACAGCAGGATTAATACGCCATATTTAGCGCTGACCCCTGCGGTTGAGATTCTACTCGCCCGGCGCAAGGGAAGTCTTAGTGCTGCGCAGGCTGTTTCGCAGCTGGATGCGCTGAAGCAAATCGATGTCAGGAAAAGTTACCTGGACGAATTTTACCGCCATGCCCTGACGCAGCAGTATGGACTGAACCTTCGGGGTGGTGGAGAAATCCATAACTATTATCTTTCCGGGACTTATGATGATGTTAAGGGGGAAACGAAAAATTCCTCAACAAGGGTTAACCTGATTTTGAACCAGGATTACCGGATTTCGAAGAGGTTAAAGGCGATTACCAGTTTACGTTTATCTTCTTTGTCTACCAGGTCAGGTGCGCCTGCCTATAATTCAATAACAAGTGGTGGCCGTCTTCCGAGCTATCTTTCTTTCAGGAATGCGGACGGTACTCCGTTGCCGGTTGCTTTTGGCTACCGCGGTGCTTATACGGATACCGCGGGAATGGGGAAATTGCTGGACTGGAAATACTATCCGGCCGAGGATTATAAGCATACTACGGTAACCAGGCAGCAAAAGGAAATATTTGGTTCACTGGCTTTAAATTATAAAATCCTTTCGTTTTTAAGTGCGGATTTAAGTTACCAGTATCAGTTTCAGGATGGCAACTCCAGAACACATGCTGATGTACAGGGGTATCAGGCCAGGAACCTTATCAACAGCTTCAGCCAGATCAACCGTTCGACTGGCGCAATCCGGTATGTTGTGCCCAATGGAGGGAGTCTTTCCACTTCGCGAGATGAGGTCAGCTCACAGACGGCCCGCCTGCAGTTTGACTTAAACAAGAATATCGGTGTACATTCCATTAATGCCATAGCTGGTTTTGAGGGGCGGCAGGTGGAAACATTGGGAAGTGGAAATGTTGTTTACGGTTATCAGCCTGATCCGCTGACTTTTGGGAATGTGGATTTCACAACGGGATATCCTAATTTTTTAACGGGCAGTACCGCGTTGATTCCGTCTTCTGCGAATTCCCTAACGAGTACAAAATACCGTTTTCTGAGTTTTTACGGGAATGCATCCTATACTTTTAGAGGTAAATACAGGCTTTCGGGTAGCTTGCGCAGGGATGGTTCGAATATTTTTGGTGCCAATACAAATGATAAATGGAACCCGCTCTGGTCAGCAGGGCTTGGCTGGTCCCTTTCGGATGAAAGCTTTTACCATATTGACTGGCTGCCGGTGCTGAACCTGACGGGAACTTTTGGGTATAGTGGTAACGTGGATCTATCCAGGACGGCATCAGCTGTTGCGTTATATAGTACCAATACGGTTACCGGGCTCCCATATGCAAGGGTAAGGACCATTAACAATCCGGATCTGAGGTGGGAGCAGCTTTCCCAACTGAACTTCAAGGTTGATTTCGGATTGAGGGAGAACCGCCTGCGGGGAACGGTAGGTTATTTCCGTAAACGTGGTACGGATTTATATGCTCCGGCTGCATTCGATTATACCGCCTGGGGCGGGGCTGCAACGATTGTGAAAAACGTTGCTGATATGGAAGGTTATGGTATTGATGCGGAGTTGCACTCGGTTAATCTTAAAGGTGCTAAGTTCGGGTGGAATACAGATTTTTATTTCAATTATAACAGGAACAAAACATTGAAATATTATAGCCAGTCATCTACAGCTGCGATATACAATCTGGTTAACAGCGGGACTGGTATCAGTCCGATCGTTGGCATGCCCCTTTATGCTGTGGCTGCATACAGATTCGGGGGACTGAATGGTAGCGGGAATCCTCAGGGTTTTGTCAATGGAAAGCTGAGTACGGATTATAACGCGATCTTTGCCGAAGCGAGCAGTTCAGGGAATAATATCGACTTTATGGGACCTACAAGCCCGGTTTACTTTGGATCACTGGTCAACTCCTTGCGTTACGGGAATTTTAGCCTGTCCTTTAACTTAAGTTATAAGTTTGGCTACTATACCACCAAATCTTCAATCAGCTATAATTCGCTGGTAAATTCGGGAATTGGGCATGGGGATTATGCCAGTCGGTGGCAGAAGGCTGGTGATGAGCGGATCACAAATATTCCTTCTTTCGTTTATCCGTTAAACAGTTTGCGGGATACCTTCTTTGGTGGGTCTACCGAAAACGTGATTAAAGCTGACCACCTCAGGCTTGATTATGTAAACCTGACTTATCGCCTGAATACTTCGAAATGGAACTTTCCTTTCCGGAGCCTGGATGTGTTTTTGAACGCTTCTGATCTGGGGGTGTTGTGGCGGGCTAATAAGCTTGGTCTTGACCCGGATTATCCCAGAACCTGGGGTATCAGTAAAGGTTACACGATTGGTGTTCGGGGCAGTTTATAATTTAAATGTTTAATAGTTATGAAAATAAAAATTTTAATGCTTATTGCGGGCATTGCCGTTTTATTAATAAGCAATCTTTCCTGTAAGAAATATCTGGAATTGAAATCTGATGCCAGGCTGGTCGTGCCGGAAACTTTAAATGATTTTCAGGGTATCCTGGATGATGCTGCACTGATGAATTTTTTGCGGAGCCCTTCATTTGGCGAGACCTCATCTGATGACTATTTCTGGCCTGAAGCAACCATTAACGCTGCTTCTGATCTCACCAGGGACACATACTTCTGGAGGCAAGTAGATTACCGGTATCAGAATGACTGGTCTGAGGCTTATTTGGCGATATATAATACAAACCTATGTTTGGAAGGACTTGGTGGTGTGGAGAGAATCCCAGCTAATAGTAAAGTCTGGGATAATATTAAAGGTTCGGCATTGTTTTACCGGAGCTTTTACTTCTTTGCGCTGACCATGCAGTTTGGTAAAGCCTATGATGTGAATACCTCTGGGCTGGATTTAGGGATTGTGCTTCGTCTTCAGAGTGACTTTAATGTCCCTTCGACCCGGTCGAGTGTACAGGACTGTCTGGAAAGGGTGATAAGTGATGCTGCTGATGCGGTACAGTACCTGCCGGAGTTGCCGTTGAACACAACCAGGCCTTCAAAGGTTGCCGCATATGCACTACTTTCCAGGGTGTACCTTTATATGCGGGATTATCCGAACGCGCTAAAGTTTTCTGATGAGTGTCTGAAATTGCAAGCTACATTAATGGATTTCAATGGTGACCCTGATGTTTTGGGGCTGGATATCACTGTTCCTTTCAGGAGATTTAACAAGGAAACTATATTTTATGCGGAAATGTTTCCGGGTATGGGCTTACATGCACCCAGTTTGGCAAGGGTTGATTCAACGCTATATTCAAGTTACAACGTGAATGACTTAAGGAGGCGTGCTTATTTCCGGGTCAACGGGGGAACCAGGTTTTCAAAGGGAGTTATGCTTCCAATGCATTTACCTTGTTTAGTGGATTAGCCGTCGATGAAATCTACCTGACCCGAGCTGAATCACGTGCATGGACAGGAGATATCCCAGGAGCAATGGCAGACCTTAATTTACTGCTTAAAACGCGTTGGAGAAATGCCGTCACGTATCTTCCTCTTACGGCAACAAGCAGGGAGGAAGCGCTATTGAAAGTCAGGACGGAAAGAAGGAAGGAACTGCTGATGCGTAATCTGCGCTGGGCCGATATCAAACGGCTCAATAAGGAGGGGGCAAATATTATTCCTGCCCGTTTCTACAAGGGGCAGTTTTACAGGCTTGAGGTAGATGCTCCATATTACGCCTTGCCCTTGCCAGTTGATATTATTGAGCAGAGTGGCATACCGCAGAATTAAATAGGATTGAAATAGGTTTTTGAGGCAAGAAGGCAAGGCTGGATAGCCTTGCCCTTGTTATCAACCGCATGTAACTACGGTTTGGTATTGTTTTCTTTAGCCATGTTGGGATCTGCAGACCCGGTGATATATGCTGAAGAAGTTGATGTGTTGTAAGCTGCAACCAGGTTTGCACTTGATTTCAATGTTGGTGCTGGAGATGACGGGTTATCGACGAAGCTCAGGTCAATGTCAATTCTGCAGGCGACCTGGTTGGTTTGATCACACAGGTCTTCGGAAGGAACTGTGCTCCAGTTGGCTTCGTCTTCAACCTGGGCTTGTGTATAGGTTGAGGGACCGTGGTAATAAAATGTTCTGGTATCGAAGCTTTTCCCGGTTTGTTTTTCGACATACTTAAAGGCGGACTGAGAAAAAACAATTGCCAATCCGAGTACTAAGGCTAGTAAGCCTGATTTAATTTTTAAATTTTTCATATTGTTGGGTGCTTTTTACATTGAAAAAGCAAGCGAAAAAGTTTAGTTTAAGGTATTTTTGTTATTTATCTTTAGCCGGCAAATACTGTTCTTCAATGCGGGCCATTTATTTTCTCTGTTCCGTTTCCTCCTTTCTTTATATTTATTTTATAGAGCGCAAATCCGTTGATGGTCAGGAATACGACATTAAAAATGAGGTGGTTTTTCCAGCTCAAAAATTTCAGGACTCCTCCGCAACTGCAGGGTACCTTTGTATAATAACCGGTAAGAACAAGAAAGACGTAAGCTATGAAAGCTGTCAGCAGCGCTGCGGATAGCCATAATCCGGCACGTAAGGTCTTCCTCATCAGCAGTAACAGGGCGGTTAAAATTTCAACGCCTGGAAGCAGGAACAGTAAGGAAGAATTAACCTTAGTCCCAAATGGCTGAAGGGATAACTGGCGCTTAAAATCTTCCAGGTCCATAAGTTTGGATCCCGCTGTATATATCCAGAGGATGATCAGTGTATTGATGATGAACTGAATCCAGTATTCCTTTTGGTGATCTTTTCTGAATATGCTTTCCATGAAGCAAATTTGAGAGCTGGACATTTCCCGCAGGGCGGATGTATCGGAGGAAAGATGGGGTTTTAGGGTTCCTCTCGCTCGTCTGCGGGAAATTGACCTTGTTTTAGGATTTACGGTATGTGCTTAACGTATGGGGATGTACACCCACTGCTGCGGAAATATCATTTACCGAGGCGATCTGGAATAACTTTGGCTGGATTTTTAAAAGATTGGTTAATCGCTGGTTACCCTCCTCAAACCTGAGGTTAAACAAGAAAGTCAATATATCTGCCAGCTGGTTTTGGTGCAGTCTTTTCATTAATTGATGGTACTCGGGAAAAAGTTTGTAAAGATTATATTCGTGTTTTAGCGGGAGCGTCTTGAGCAGACAAGCCTCGATTGTTGTGGTGGTTTTCAGATAATCATTTGTATCAAGTTCGCCGATGCCTGGTAGAAGGGAATTTTCAAATTGAAACCTGACCAGGTGTTGCCCGGGTTCCTTGAGCCCGTCTATTTGTGTTTTGATGGTTCCCTGGACTAAATAGACCAGCGGATTGTCCACGAAAAAATCTTCAGCGATCAACTGGTTTTTTTCGAACCAGAATTCCTTTAAAGCGACGTCCATGTAGGCCATTAGGCCAGAGCTAACCGGAAATATTTTTTCCAGGTAATTGTAAATAAGGTTGTTGTTCATTTCTTTTTTTAGCGTAAAGAAAGCTTTCCTGCTCCCTTTGTCAAGTGGCTAAAACGGCCACCGCTGACCACCATTATGGTGCTGCAAAAAATTTGATTATGGTTTGGTTGATGTAGCCGGTCCCTGTTAATTCATTCTGAATTCTATTCAGTAACGCTCACGTGCTATGGCAAGCATCTTGGCCAATTTTTCCATGACTTTTTTAATGTCTTCAGCATGGTGGAGATAGTAGGCATTCTTAAAGCTTTTTTCAGATATTCCGCTTTTCTCCTGGGTATCGAGATGGGTAATTGCATATTGATGGATTTTTTTTGCGCGCTGTTCTGTGATTATGCCGCATTCCACGTTCAGGTAGATGTAAAATGCCAGTTGTCTCACTGTTAGTGAAACCTTATAGTTCGCATCCAGCAGCCCGGAGTTTACCCATTCTGTGGTTATCAGCTCCATTTCTTTTAAGAACAGGCGCTCGGATTCCAGATATCCGAGGATTGATTCAGACAGCGGGGGATGCAGCAGGGTGTACTGACTGGTTTGTCTGGATACATTTTGCCCGCTTTCTTTTTTTAGGATCAGCAGTGCCTTGTATTTTTCGGAAATTTCCGGCGCACTTTCTAAATCCGCCTGCATCCCTACTTTGAGGTATTCGAAAAACTGTGGCTTATTGAAGTTATGGGCCGACAGCAGATTTACGATTGCCTGCTCGGAATCCAGATTATCGAGTTTGTTAAGGATTTGATCAGAAATTGCATGGATGTATCTCAGATCCCCATAGGTGAAATCCGCCCGGTCCGATAAATTTACAGCATCCAGGATTATATTCCGCAGTTGCAGACTGATCTGTTTTTCTCTGAGCTTTTTATCAATTAGTTCTGCGAGGGCTTGCTGCGACTTTTGTTCTTTTAATAAACAGGTTGCCGATATGGCCGCATTGAAATCAAATTCGAGCGGGAAATTATAATTTATAAAATCGAGAAGTTCATCCAGCATCCCTGGTAACTGCAGTTCAGCCATAAGCTGCTGATGGTCTGCCTGCAGCGATTTTGGGAATTCGAACCCTGTTTCAACCGCTGACAGAAGCCGGGCCAGACTGTGCTGCTGAAAACGGATGAATGAGGCCAGGGATACTTCCTGGTAGGGTGAAAAAAACAGGTACACCTTTTTTAACCTTTCGGATTCAGCCATCAACTCTTTAATAAGGCTTTGCTTTTGCTTGTTGTTTTGCTGTCTGGCTGATTGTTGAGTGCAAAGATTCCAGAGATATTCCAGTTCAAAATTCATGGTGATGATTTTAGCGTCACATTGAATTTAACGGGCAAAAAAATAGTGTCAAAAACAATTACACCAGCGATATTGCCTGAAGGATGAAAAAGGTGGTTTATGGTGACAAAGATTATTATCCACTGTTTGCAATGAGTTGGGGTGGCAAAAAAAGCCACCTAAGTGAAACTTGACAAAAACGCATCTGGAGGCTTTTTTTGTATAATTCATTTCTTTATTAATCTTAAATCTTTTTTTATGAATAAGATTGACTCGCTACTGGATATCCTCCGCAAGATTTACGAAATTCTCAGGTACTTACAACATCAGCAGTCGATTGAGGAAAGCCCTGGGGATTCCCTCCATATGACCAGGCAGGAAGTTAAGGACTATCTAAAGATCAGTGAAAGTACTTATAAAAGAAAGGTGAAACAAGGTGTACTGACTCCGCTTAAAATGCCTGGGGGTGACCGGTTTTACCGGTTTCAACTGGAAGATGAACTCAAGGAAAGTGTTCGCCGTGGACGGATCTGATATTTTTTTCTGGCGATGAGCCTGGATAGCTCACCTTTAGCCCGTTTTGGTTCAAAATAGTACCGTTGAAATTTGTTCCGTTAGCTTTGACTGTGATAAATAAATTAATTATGGTACAGGAATTTGGCAGCAGGTTGCTTAGGCAGGTGGAAAATGAAATGGCACTGGTTATCTCTCTGGATTTGCAATCTGGCCTTTTGTTAAAACTTAAGTTCATTGCTTATGAATAAGATTGATTCACTTTTGGATATTTTGTCTAAGATATATCAGGTTCTGGTTCTCGTTTATAACAGTAAATATCATGGTGATCTGGTCTTTGATGAGGATCCGCAGATGGATCGCCAGGACGTAAAGGATTATCTTGGGATTAGTGAGAGCACTTATAAAAGAAAGGTTAAAGAGGGTAAGCTGAAACCGCTTAAGCTTCCAGGCGGAGATAAATTTTATAAGAGTGAGCTGTTGGCTGAATTTAAAGAGAGTAAAAGAAGGGGGAGGGTTTGAGTTTCTAATATTTTATTTTGAATGAAAGTCCATTTACAGGTTAATGTAACATCTGATGATTTATGGCGAAGGAGGTGAGTTGGCTGACGGTATTGATTCCGGTTTTGCGGAAAATGTTTTTGCGATGGGTTTTCACCGTGTGTTCAGAGAGAAATAGTTTATCTGCGATTTCGGCGCTGGTCATCCCGTTTACGACCATCCTGATGATTTCAATTTCCCGCTCGCTTAAGTTATATACAGGGTGATCATTTGGTTTGCTGAATTCTTTTATGGTATCGAAATAGGATTTATCTGCACTAACTCGGTTTATTGCTTCAATCAGGTCGATGCTCCCTCGGCTTTTCAGTAAACATCCGTCTGCGCCGGCTGTGATGAGCTGGTCGATATAGGATTTCTCGGGAAACATGGTGAGTACGATTACTTTGGTTTTGGGATGGTGTTTTTTTACCCATTCGGTGCACTGGATGCCGTTCATCTTTGGCATGTTTATGTCCATTATTATGACATCCGCCGGGCGGTTGTTCATCAGGGCCATGATTTCTTCACCGTTTGAGGCTGTTCCTAAAATGTTTAGATGGGTATGTGCACGAAGGATCTCCTTTAATCCCTCGACCATCATCACGTGGTCATCGGCCAGATATAAATTTATTGATTTCATAATTTAAGTTCGATAATAAATGTACTGCCGTGTTGGGAAGAATCTACGGTAAGTTTTGCTTGTATCGCATCGCTCCGTTTGCGGATATTATCCAGGCCCATACCTGGGGGGACCTGGTCGATGTGGAAACCTTTTCCATTGTCTTCGTAGATCAGGGTAAGCTCGTTTTCGATATCAGCGAGTTCTATTCTGACCTGCGTGGCAGCGGCATGTTTTAGGGTGTTGGTAAAAAGTTCCTGGATGATCCGGTATAAATTTATCGAAACGACTTCTTCAATAGGTGATTTAAGTTCTATTAAGGGAGTTACTTTTAGCTTGTCCATTGCATTTATAGATTCACATAATTGCTCCAGGGCGACCCTGAGCCCAAAGCCGGATAGGGTTTTGAGGTCAAGTTCATAGGCAAGTTTCCTCGTTTCACTGATTAACTGTGTACTTACCTGGTTTACCCTCAGGCATAGCCTTTTGATCTGCCCGATTTCAGTCTCTTTAGCAGCCAGGTCGCTGAATATGTGTAGGGTGGAGATCAACCCTCCAATGTTATCATGCATTTCTGCAGCGATTCTTTTGCGCTCCTTTTCTTGTCCTTCGATCACCGCATACGCGGATTTCAGCTCATTTCGGTGCATGAGCTCTTCGATTGCTTTGTACTGGCTATTGCGCAGGGTTAGTTTACGCTGGTAGATGTAGACAAACCAGATGATAACGCTGATCATCAGCAGCATGACTGAGGTCCCCAATATGAAGTAGCTTACCTGCGACATAGGGGGCTTGACAGGTAAAATCCATAACTGATGATCAGATTTTTAATCAGGTTGCTCAGGCACTGAAATATCCAGGCATTATTAAAAAAACCTTCTGGTTTGCCTGAAAGTATGTCTGTTCCCATCAGATAGGTGAACAGGGATCCGGAGGCGTAAATCAGCCAGCCGCAGGTAATGATGAACTGGGGCATCTTCTTGAGTGTAATGTTATCTTCGTTTTTATAAATCTGATAGAAGAAGGATAATCCCATAAACAGGATGATTAGCACGGTAAGGGTCCAGGTATTGGAGTTGAACTGGGCATCCAGGTTTTGCAGCATCGTATTGGCTGCATAAATACAAAACAGGGTTGCCAAAAGTATTGGATTTGGTTTTGAAGCACTGCTCTGGCGGTAAAAGATATACACGGCGGCTACTTCCATAAATGCTAGCAAATGGTAAAGTGGCATGTTGTGGATGTTCTGGATGGCCGTTATCAGGGTGATGAGTTTAAGGACACCTGAAAAGGTAAAAAACAAGCCCAATATTAAATAGGGCTTGTTATGATTTCCCCATTTAAGCCATATCAATGCAGGCATAATCTCGGAGATATCCGAGAGGTTGGAAACTGCAAAGCTGATATCCTTAAATGAGGTCATTGGCTTATTGGTTCAGGAAGCTATCTTCGCCGCACTGGTTTGGGCATGGTCTGGATCCCGATAGGATTTCATCTCCCCTTAGGCTTATGTTATGTTTGTCCTTTCCATTGTCGAGCACTGGCATCAAAATCAGGTCCCTGAACTCCCCGTTTTGTGGTTTAAGCGGGAAATCGGGGTCATGTCTCTCTGAGATACCGTAATAGCATTTTATGGCGGCGATTTTTGGGTCCTTATCGCCTTGCTTTGAATTGTAGATATCGATTTCCAGCAACACCTTTTTCAAGTTATTGATTCCAAATACGTGGCCGAAAATGTGGCTCTGTTCATTTGTAGCGGGGGTAGATGGATCCGACAGGTACTTCCCAAGGGATATGGCTGCAGCTTCTACGGTGATGAACTCTCCGGCATTGGCCAGGTTTACTTTCATTTTATCACAGGTGACTGTAACGAATTCTGGTGAGTTTGTGGTTTTGGTCTCTGACATGGTCATTTTTTTTGATGGTTATTAAAGATTGATTATAACAAATTTCAATACTCTCTACCATCGAAACCATACCACCCAAGGGGTATTTTCTTTTGGTCTGATTAAGGGATGGAGGGCTGTTAACTTACTAGTATATAAACTTATATAATTTTTATCAATACCCCAAACGTAATGCAAAATACCGCTACAGGGGTATTGATAAGGGAGGGCTGAGCAGGCAATTTTGATTAAAAAAATGATTATGGACCCTGTTATTTCTCTTATCACCCTGATTATGGCCATTAGCCTTGCGGGTGAGCGGCTGGTCACGCTGTTAAAGACCATGATTCCCTGGCTTGCCGATGATCCCAATGCACAAAAGTCCTCGACGGAAAGGCCGGAGATTTGGCGTAAATCGGTTGTGATGCTGCTGGCTTTTCTTTCCTGCTGGCTGACGGCTGAGCTGGTGAAAGAAAGCGTGGAGGCCTCAGCCAAATCGGAGTTTTCCAAATTGCCTGCTGTTTTCCTCGGGCTCCTGGCTAGTGGGGGATCGGCATTTTGGACGAGTCTTTTGGGTTATACCAAAGCGGTTCGGGATATTAAGGTTCAACAAAACCAGCAGGAGCAAATCAATACCCTTCAACAGAAATCTTCTTCTACTGCTTTTCAGGTGCAGAGGCGTGCCAGCCAGGTCATGAGCCGCTTGTCAGGTTTAAAATCTCCCTTGTTTTCTGATACAACGACCTCTTTAATCAACAGGATATGAGCACTACAGCAATAGTATTGAATGGCAAAAATGGAAATGTAACGGCCAGGATTACCTGTCCTAGGTCTCCTCAGGTTTACCTGGGCATGGTATGGCGGTATAATTCCGATGAATCCCCCGATATTAAATCAGGGAATTATACCAATGATGAGCCAGATGTGCCGCTGGGTAAAGCAGCTGAACTGGACGGTAAGCTTTTTCTAATCGAAGGGGTTATCATTAACCATAATGATCCGCTGCCTTCTCCTTATGAAATTGAGGTTACTATTCTTCAGGATGGTCGGATGCTCAAAAATGAAGTGCCTGCCGATGGGGGCAAAGGAAGTCTTTTGGATAAGGATATTGCTTTTGTATACCATTTTAAACTGAGCACTACATGAAAAAGTTGATTTTCCTGTCCGTTTTATTTTTTAGTCTTTCTTTTCAGGTTTCGCTTGCTCAGGAAAAGGTGATTAAAGAGATGCTTACGCGCATCAATTATGGGGTGGCCTCCTCGCCGGCATTGGAGCTCTTACCTGGAAAGGTAAGTGAGGTTACGCACCTGACCAGTGCGCATGACCTGTATGCTAATTTCGGAACTTTTATTTCGGGAAAAAGGCTGAAGTCTGATCTGGCCGTTGATGCACGGCCTTTTGCTTTTGCTTCAGGTTCACTGGGGGATTATCAGAATAACTATTTCAAGCGGCTGCTCTGGAGGACTTCGTTTTCTTTGGGTTCCTCGCCTGGTAGTGATCATGCCCAGGATGTGTTTTTAGCGGCAGGACTTCGATTTACGCTTATAGACAAGGCTGACCCAAGGACCAACCGGGCTTATATCGACGAACTTAGAAATGCTTATTTAAAAGCTTTGGGAAAGGTTCAGCCAAGGTTCGGGGAAACAGCTGCTGATTTCCAAAAAAGGCTTGATGCAGCAGCAGCTGATTCAACAGTGGTGGCGGTAAGGGAAAGTTTTACCGATCGGTTCTGGAACGCTTCGCGCTTGGATTTAGGCTTCGGGGCATCCGCTTTAGCTGCAAATGGCTTTTTGAAAAAAGATAGTCTTTTTAAAGACAGGGTGGGACTTTGGTCGGCCTATTCTACTAAGCTTTGGAAGCAGGGGCAGCTGGTTGTAAGCGCTCAGACGGCGATGGTGAGCCATAAATCGGATACAACTGAGCGTAGCCGGCACGTGATTGGAGCCAGGGCCAGGTATTTTAATAAGCGGGGGTTTGCCATCTCTGGTGAATATGCGCATATCTTTTCTAACTACAGGCAAAAGAGCTTCAATGAAAACTGGGGACACCTGGCGCTGGTGGCTGAATTTAAGATCCCAAAACTTGGGGGCTGGGCGGGCTTTGCCTATGGCGGGGATATGCCGCACAGAAGCGAAAACGGGGCAAAGTTTGCTTTTCGTTATGCGGTTTACACCGATCAGCTGATTAAAAAATAAGGTCATAATAATCCTGGATTGACTGTTTGGTTATCCGGTGTTGATTTTAGATACATTGAAGGAACCAGGCCGAAAATCCTTAAGAAAATAGTAGGCTGCCCGGATGCCGAAAAGGGTAAGCAAGAGTAGGCGCAAAACTAAATTAAAATGAATCTGGAACAATCTTCTGGGATCTCTTTGGATGATCCGAAATTCGATCGCCTGCTGAGTAATTTGCAGGCCAATATCTTAAAGTTTCATGGTAGAAATTTTGCTTATCACCTATTTTTTAAATTCCAGGAGGAAAGGGGGACACTCGCACGAAAATGGATTTCAAATTTTGCCTCTTCTTCTATAACCAGTGCTAAGCGGCAGTTAACGGATGCCAGGGATTTTAAATGCGGTAAGCTTGGTGATGGTGGACCGGTGTTTACCTTATCGCTCAGTAAATATGGTTTTGAAAAACTGGAGCTCTCAGGTTCTATGCCTGGGGATAAATCTTTTGCTTCCGGGATGAAGGCTAGTGCTGATCTGGTCCATGACAAACCTTCTAGCTGGGAAGCTGGGTTTCAGGAGGAGATTGATATGCTTGTCATAATAGCTGATGATCATGACTTTAATGGGAAAAATGAAACTAACAAACTCATTACTGCTGTTTCGGGCTTTGCCAGTTTAGTTAAAATGCAAAGGGGAAATGTGCTTAAAATGACTACAGGGGTTGGTATCGAGCATTTTGGTTATGCGGATGGAATCAGCCAGCCTATGTATTTATCGGATGAAATAAACGGGCAATCTCAGCCCAGGGCATGGGATGATGAGACTACGCTCGGCAGGGTTTTGGTTGAAGAAAAATCTGAGGAAGCAGGTTTGTTCGGTAGTTACCTGGTATTTAGGAAGCTGGAACAGGATGTGAAAGGTTTTAAGGTGGCGGAGAAAAACAGTATCGGAACTGGAATGGGTTTGCCGAAAGTTGTGAATTCTTCAGGAACGGATGATGATGAATTACCTGGGGCGATGATTGTTGGACGGTTTGAGAACGGCACTCCGGTCACAATGAAAGACGGTGCTTTTCAGCCTGATCCTCATAATCCGACTAATGATTTCTCTTATGAGGATGATCCTGGGCTTAAATGTCCCTTTCACGCGCATGTCAGGCTGATGAATCCCAGAAAGGGCGATCCTGAGGCTGGTCCAGCGGATCTGCTGTTGCACCGCATCACCAGAAGAGGTATGCCATACGATGATTTAGTGCCTCCACGCCTGAATGATCAGGAAGTCCTTGCCATTACCCAAGAAATGCTTGAGGACAGGGATAAACCGTCGGATGGTGTAGGATTGCTTTTTATGTGTTATCAAAGTTCTATCGGGAATGCCTTTGAAGTGTTGCAGGGGTTTTGGTCGCAAGGAAATATTGCGCCATCTCCGGTTAATAAAGGACAGGACAGCATAATCATGCAGGGTACTGAGCAGTCAAGGACGCTTCCTGAGCAATGGGGCAGTGCTAATCAGGGTAACCCTTTTAATTTTAGTGGCTTTGTGAAAATGAAGGGAGGTGAATACTTTTTTACACCAAGTATCCCTTTTTTGAAAAAGCTTGGATAAACTGATATCATTTCTGTTTTATATTTTTCTTGCGGATTCTATTGTTAATAGAATAGAAATGCTTTAGTGATTTCCATTGATTAAAAAGATATAGCAGCGCACATTTTTCAGAGGTTTAAGCTGCTATATCTGACTTCGAACTTGAATTTTCGGGTTTTTTAAGCGTTACCTTATCTTTAGTAGCAGTTAGAATCGTATTAATATCCTGTTAATTACGATTGTTACTGGTTGTCAGGTTGCGGACACCATGTTTCAAATATCATTGGGTAATTATGTCATTGTTTTTTTGTTTAAAAATGATAACTTGTTAATTATTTGATGTTTATAAATTAATTTTTTATAAAATCTTAACCCGTCTTATGAGTAAGCGCTCTATACCTAATAACCAGGAGGCTTTTAATCAAGCCCAGGACTTCCAGTCGAATGGTCTTCTTCAGATTATACGCAAAGGCATTTTTCTTATTGGACTAAGCTGGAAACAGCTCAGGATACGGGACTTTGTTGCTGACTTTTTTTCTGTACTGGGAAGTATTGGTTTTGTTTCCGTTCCGGCATTTCTGGTTGGTTTCATTTTTCTTATCCTTCCACAGGGACGTGATACGCTGTTGGTTTTAATAGAGCAAATGCTTTCATCTCCACACAACTGGTGGCCATTTTTTGGGCTTGTCATTGGGGTTTTACTATGGAGTATGGCTTCTGAACTGGCCATACGATATGCAATCAGCATTTCAGATAATTCAGGTATGAACCTGAGCGATGAACGGGTATTGTGGCGAAAAACAGTGCAAAAACTCCTGGCAGGTTCTTTTCTGCTTTGGCCTGGAATATTGGTAATCATAGCATTTTTTGTTACCATGTTTAACGCTGAATATCTTTCCTGGCCAGACAGATTAGTGTACTTTGGTATTTCAATCCTGATCATTATCGGCATGTTGTTCGCCTTGTCGTTTTTGTATTTCCACAAATTTGAACCCCTTGATAAAAAAGGCCCAAGACGCACTAAGCTTGGACACCGTTCCTTACCACCCCAGGAGCAGAAATGGATCAATAAACTCTATGGAATTTATAACAATCATATATTCAGTCTGCCCAAACCGACAAACTTTATTGGCAGATATCGAAAGGAAACTCAAGGCTTAGTTAATTTTTATAAAAGCAGTCCAAAGGGTGATCCTAACGAAATGCCAAAGGATAAAAACGTACTTAGTAAAAATAATCTCATTCCTTTGGAATTTCATCTTGAAAACAGGGATAGAATACAAGATAGCGTCGGCGTATTAAAGTGGGTTTACCGTTTACCTCCTTTTTTGGTCTATCCGGCCTTTCATAAGCAGGTTTACAAAATGGCACTTTCGGCCTTGATCTTGTTGATTATGATCAGCATTATTCCAGCTGAATGGCCAGTTTATGATCATATTGGGGCTGCCGGACTGGTTTGCCTGGCGTTTGCATGTTATACTGGTTTGTATGCAGGATTGTTATTTGTAGACAAGGTCATTCTTCCTCGTTCGCCTATTGGAATTCGTCAGCTTTTATTGATCTGGGTGGTCATTATGTCTTTTATAAATCAGGACCATCCAGTGCGGATCTATGGAAAAAAAGAAAACCGCAATGACATTCGTGTTCACTTCAGCGACTGGTTCGCTGGTTATAAAAAAGATGTAGATCAACGCTTAGGTTATTCACCTGAAAAGTATCCCGTAGTTTTTGTATGTGCTGAGGGTGGGGCATTTCGTACGGGGGCTTATACTGCGCTGTTCTTAACTCAAATGGAGGCTGAACTGATCAGGCGGAATGTTGATTTGAGGCATTCTATATTTGCCATGTCAGGGGTGTCGGGCGGTTCGGTTGGTCTTGGGTTTTACAATGCCGCGGCTTTCAGGTCTAATATTCCTTTCAGGGATACGGTGACGGTTGAGAAGACCAGGAAATTTTTTATGAACGATTCACTTTCCCCGCTCATCGGCAAGATGTTTTTCGGCGAATTCCTGAATTTGTTTTACTGGAAGATGGCCGACAGATTTGATAGAGCGGTGGCGCTTGAGAAATCATGGGAAGGAGCATATGGGAAATTTGTCGACGGCGCACGCAACACTTATGGGGATGAATTTATTTTGCCCGATACCGGGCGTGCTAAACCCGTTCTTTTGATAAACACAACTGAGGTAGAAACTGGGCGGCAATGTTGGGTTTCCGGGGCGAGTCTGCCAACAGCTTTCTTGGCAACACAACGTGATTTGCTGGCAAATAAAGTTAGCAGTACTCGTTACAGTACTGCTATCAATTTCAGCAGCCGCTTTCCTCTCTTCTCACCTGGAGCAGCAATCAGCTTGGCCCACGGGCATCGCTTGCATTATTTAGACGGAGGCTATGTGGAAAATACCGGAACTGGTGCTATGCTGGAAATTCTGGATGAATTGCGCAGTACCGATGCTTACAAAATGATCAGGCCAGTTGTTATTTCTTTACGGTTCAGTGAAGTGGCTAAAGATACAACTGATCTCAAAGCGCTGAACGAATTAACTGAGATCTTTTTTGGCCTTTACAATACACGGGTTGGACGTAGCGAATGGTCTTCAGCAATGCTGGAGAAAAGGATTAAAGCAGACAGTGGGATTTTTATCAAGGCACCATTATCGCCAGAGGAGAAGAAGATCCCGATGAACTGGGTTTTGTCTGAACAAAGTATGAATCGAATACAGGCTGACATTAAGATCAAACTTCATCCTGATAGCTCCGTTTTCAGGACGTTTTTTCGTAAAGATGTAAGTTATTTACCGCTAAAATTAGTTAGTCACTAAAAATTATTTTTCATATTAATGACCAGACATATAGCCTGTCTTATGTTTCAGCTCCTTTTTGAAGAAAAGAGGTTTCAACGCACAGGTTTTATTGTTATATATTTTACTTTAGATCAGATCAATACCTACCTTGTTATATGCTTCTTGAACTTCATTTCTTGACTCATTCGATAGTTGAGTTGGATATTCACCCGTTTAGAGGTTCTGGAACCCAATGTCACTGAGTCTTTGACACTGATATTTGACAAAGGCCAGGTGTTTGGTTTAGATTTTATCAAATATCTGTCAAATCCATCAGGGGTGATGGATTGCCGATGGAACTGGAATTGTGGAGTGGCGGAATAAAGCTTCAAAGCTGGGTGCTTCACGAACTCAGCAAAGGAAACTACCGCTTAAATCAAAATCAGACTACCGAAGAATATCTAATCCTGGAAGTTCTGGAGTTACGTTGTAAAATGCTTTAGGGACTGCTCAGGCAGCGCTGCATGGTTCCCGACCCGTAGCTCATCATTACTTGTTGAGCTTGTTCTTGTAAAAGCTAACCGGATTTACGGTTTTGTAACAGATCCCCAGCAATCTGGAGAACAATTTTTCCGCTGACGCTGTGGGATTCTATGGCTTTGTGGGCACTGACGATTTTATTTAATGGGTAAACGCTTTCTACTTTTACTTTTAAATCCTTTTTTTCCAGTAAAGTGGCAAAGAGCTGCAATTGTTCTTTGTCGGGGCGCATCATTGGCCAGATCAATTCGATATTTTTTTCTTTAGCTAGTTTTATGGCAACAGGATCATCTTTTGTGGAGGAAGGTAAACAAACAATTTTTCCGCCTGGTTTAACAATGCTGATGGCACGATAAAGTATCTCGCCGCCCATGGTGTCTAATACCGCGTCTGGATCGGTAGCTATGTCTTCGAATTTCTGCTCTTTATAATTGATCACTTCATCCACGCCCAGTTCTTTGAGAAATGCTGCATTTTTTGCGGATGCGGTTCCGTAGACAAATGCACCACGGAGTTTAGCAAATTGCACAGCCAGATGACCTACGCCTCCGGCAGCGGATTGTATTAATATTTTTTGCCCTTCTTTAAGCCCGAGCTGTTCATGGATGGCCTGATAAGCTGTAAGTCCAGCAAGTGATATCGCAGCTGCTTCGGTGAATGAAGTATTTGCCGGTTTTTTTACAATAGTTTCTGGGCTCGCGGCCAGGTATTCAGAATAGCTGCCGTTTATACATCCAAAAACTTCGTCCCCGACTTTGAAATCCACTACATTACCGCCAGCGTATTCGATTTGCCCACTTACATCTTTCCCAAGAATAGCGGGTAATTTAAGGTCTTTGCAGGATGAATGTAATCCGGACCTGATTTTGGCATCCACTGGGTTTATCCCGGCCGCAATGACCTTAATCAATACCTGATCATCATTGGCAACAGGTTTTTCTATTTCACTAAGTTGTAATGCTTCTGGTTTACCAAATTTTTGTAAAAGGACTGCTTTCATTTAACAAATCTAAGTTATATAATTTTTCTTCCAATAGTGGTTTGTCAATACGGGCTGATTTTTGAATGATCAAACATCGGGATTTATCAGCACACCAGAATACTGCGGGTTATGGATCACTAAAATTCATTTCTATCTTTTATGGGCTCGGTATTAGTCCATATACTGGCAAATTCAGCCCAACTCAGTTCAAAAATTTTCTGTTTCTTGGTTCCTCAATAGGTTTGCCTCAATGGAATTCAGTTAGCTGGTTTTGCTGCTAGGTGGATACTGATCTATCGGTTTATCAAGGTTTTGCCTTAAAAGCGAGATGGTCTTCAAGATCTTTGACATTTGGGAATGAAACATTATTCTGCGAGGAGCGGAAAATCCTGCGAAGCTGAGATTATTTCAATATGGTGAAAGCGCAGGGGCAGGTGAGGAGCCGGTCTGTATGGACCGATGTGAGTAATTCCGGATTACCTTTTTTTACGCATGGTTTGTGTGTGTTTTGGTTAGGTAGAGGGGGACTAAAGGCCCCTTTTTGTCTTGATTTGGTGCGTGATTCTTCGTTTCTTCTGAGGTTTTTTTTTCTTATGGGTAAGTATGGGAGCTATATATTAAGGAAGTGGTGTTGTTTTGTTTTTTTATTGGCAAGATGTCTTTTTGTCGGACGAAAAGAATCTTGCCTTTATCTCTTCGCGGGATCCGCTCAATATAAAGGGTGAAGGAAACTCGCAACTCGTTTCCTTTTTGAAGTCTAGTATAGTTTGCAGAAGTTGAATTAGGAGGGTATCAGATGAGATATAAAGGTGGGCCAACATTAGTTTCAGGCAAACGCATCAAAAAAAATAGATGTCCGGTTTACCCAGGATGAGTTTGATCTGGTTCATGCTATGGAAAAAGCATCGGTGTTGAAAAAAGCGGATCTGATCCGTAAAAAACTGCTCTTTGAAGGACAAAGGATACTTCTGGACGCTAAATCGCTAATGGGTAATTTAGATTTGGTTGGTCTGGAGCTTTCAAGGGCCGGAAATAATATTAACCAGCTGGCCAGATATGCCAATATCTTAAACCGCGATGGGCGCTTTCAGCTGTTTTGGTTGACAGGCTTTTGCTGGAACTCTGCAAATACAATAAAATCAAGATGGATCTGGAGCGATTGATGAGAAAGCTTATCAGGTTGCTGACTAGCTAGCTGATCTGGTAGCTTGTCATTTTGATACTTGGCTACTTTTTGAGCTGGCCAATTGAATATCAGCGTAGCTGGTTCTTTTTGCTCTTCAGTTATCCAGTTAATTGATTGGTTATTTAGCTTGCTCACTAGGTTGCATGATTGGTGGCTATATTGTTTTTTAGATATTTAGTGCTGCTGCTCTTCGATGATTTAGCAGCCTGATCAGTTTCGAGCCTGATCTATACTTAACAAGTTTATTTGCTATTTCTATAATGCGGTATCTGATAAGCTCTACGAAGTTGTCCAGATATCAAAATCTCAAGCGATATGATTGTCAAGATACTCAGCTCATCGGCTAGCTTCGCTGCAGTCAGGTATAATACCGATAAGGTTGGCCGGGGCTTGGGTGAATTAATGGTGGCCAGAAACTTTTCCGCCTGAAGCTTGCAACTTTTCCATGTTATAAGTTCCCCGGCACCTTTTATAAAATAAGGCCTTCCCCCGCGTAAAATTTCGTACCCGGTTTTGGTTTCACGGATTTCAACTTTGACTGGCTTTCCATGCTGCAAGGCCCAGACAGCATTCAGGTATAATAGAAATGTAACAGCGATGAGCAGAGATTTGGATATTTGGTTCATTTTGAAAAACTTAGCTTGTAATTTGCTAAGGCGCTTTCATAATTTCCCATTTTTTATGGATTTGTTACAAGCCATAACACTTAAATCTTCAACACCCAGAGTTTTATCCGCAATTCAGTTTCTCTTACTACCAAACGCATAAGGATTAAATATTTGTCTGTAAGGTGCTATTGTTTTGATCCTTGAAGACAGATGCTTGCAGCGGCTCCGTATGCTGAAAGAAGAAGTTTTTTTTAAGAATTTTGATTATGGCTTAGGCTTCTTTGGGAGTGGGTTAAGTAGGTAACAAGTTCTATGTATAATGGCTTTATGCTCACATAACTGCCTAATGTGCATTCAAAAGTGACATTATCTATCTGTAGCTCATGAATTGAAAACAAATTAAGCAACATTTGTATTTAACCAATATAAATATCCAGTAGTCAGTTAAAGGAATTAGATTATGAATCACTACAGAAGATGGTCAAGTTAAGTTCAAAGAAGGCCTTCGACCTGGAGTATTTTTTCGAGGTGGCACCAGATCTTTTGTGTATTGCCGGATTTGATGGATATTTTAAAAAGATAAATCCTGCAGTTGTAAAGGTGTTGGGATATTCAGAAGATGAACTTTTTGCCAGACCAATTAATGAATTTATCCATCCTGATGACAGGATAAGGACGGCAGAGAAAAGATCGGCATTGTTGGAAGGGCATTCACTTCTCAATTTTGAAAACAGATACCTGACCAAAAGCGGCGCTGTTGTATGGCTAACCTGGACGTCCGTTCCCATTAAAAAGGACAGTCTTGTGTTTGCAATTGCAAAGGACATCACTTTTCAAAGGCAATTACAGGAATATGATCGCATTTCATCGATTCTTGGAATGATAAATGATGACCATCATTCTCGATTCAGACAACAAAAAGATTCAGTTGATCGCACTTTTGCACTAGGGAAATCTGATGATGACAAAATACCATTAGAAGAGCCTTCACAATCTGACCAGTTGTGGCTGAACAGCTTTGAGCAAATCGTACGTAAAAACGCGGGAAAGGAAAATCTAAACCTAGAAGTAATCAGCGATGGGCTGGCACTCAGTCAGCGCCAGTTATTCAGGAGGGTTCATAGCATATTGGGTATTACACCAAATAAGCTTGTAAGGGTAATACGTTTGCAGCTGGCTTGGGAAGCCATTGCTTCAGGGAAATATCGTACAATCAAAGAGATTTCCAATATCGCAGGTTATAGGTCTAGAAACCATTTCAGCAGGCTCTTCTTTGAAGTTTACGGGATACCCGTCGCAGAACTACTTTAGAGTTAGGCTGAATTTATAATTGCAGTAATAAAAACAAAAGCAAAGAATATGGCGAAACGAATACTTGTAATTGATGATGATGAGGATATTCTTTCTATTTTGGACATCATTTTTGCCGAGGAAGGATATGATGTGGTTTTGCAGAATACAGGTACTGATACAGACCATATAAAACTTTTTAACCCCGATTTGATTTTATTAGATGTCAGGATTGCTGGTTATCATAAAACAGGCGATAAAATTTGTGAGGAAATCAGGGGCGAAGCAAGTATGGAGAAAATCCCCGTACTATTGGTTTCTGCTGAGTTTGATGTCCATGAACGTGCAAGCTCTTGCGGAGCTAATGGTTATATTAGTAAGCCCTTTGATATAAACAAACTTCTCGAAAAGGTAAAAGAATTTATAACTTAGCGGACCAATACACTATTAATGTCCGAAAAACCTGATAAGTCCAAGTCATGGAAAAAAATCAATTTAGGTTCTGAGAAACTTAAGATTTTCTTCGTTAAGCACCTCAATCGCATCTACGGTGCCAAACTGCATCTTGTGTCAAGGTTACCAAGTTTAATTAAAGAGGTAGGATTCGACGATCTTAAGTCTGCCATTGAAGACACAGTCGGAGATGTTGAGAAACAGATTGCAAGAATGGAAGTTATCTATTCCCTTTTGGATGCTGAGGTATCAAAGGGCAGCATTCATGGCCTGACGGGTTTAATTCAAGATGCCTTCGAAGCAATTGAAGAACAGGCAGGAGAGCCTGAAATGCGTGATCTGTCTATTATATTCTACCTGCAGAATATAGAAAGTATAGAAATGGCATCTTTTCAGATATTACAAATGGCAGCCGTAAAATTAAAAAACAGACATATCAACCAGCTGCTCAAAGAAAATTATGAGGAAGCTAAAGCAGACCGTATTTTATTGCTACTGATCTCCTCAAAATATATTACAAATTAGTCAGAGTTTTCGTTTTCATAACAACCTTACATATAAATAGCCTGGCCTCTTAGTATCTAAAAATCATCAAATATAATTAGCCATCTTGGCTTTGTAATTATTTACACGAACATATATTTGTTTCATTTTAATATTTAACATTAAATTTTTAAGATGGATGTTCTGCACTAGAATATTTAATTAATAAATGCCAATTTAGCATTTGAAAGTAGATAAAACGATCTTTTGAATGTCGATGATTTACTGGGAAAAGTTCTGTAAAAAGCGTTAAAAATTACTCAGTACTTAATCGTTACCATAAAAATAAAGGTATTTTAAGTGTGTGTATGTATTATAAATAATGTTATGATTTTGCCATAATTGGGCATACCAATACATTTAACCGTTTCTCTCCAAGTTACCGAATTCTGTTAATCACTGAAATTCTGCAATTACCCTTTTTGGTTAACGGGGCATTAATATCTCGTTTTCTTCAAACGGATAACGATCCATACAAACAATACCAATATAATTTGAAACTCCAATGAACATCGCTTTGGATATTCAATCTTGCTATCTTATTATTTTCTTCGTTTTTAAGATTTGATTACAAAAAAAATGTCAAGCAAAAATCGGAGGGCACTGAAAAAGTCCCTTGTTAAAATGGGATAAAAGGAGTAGAGAACTAGTTTTTCTACTCCTTTTTTTGTATCTTAAAGGTGTATTATTATTGCTTTTAGATGCTTCTTCAACAACAAAAAATCCAGTTTAGCGAGTTTTCCAGGCTTTATGACCTGATTGTTCCCAAAGAGAACTTACTGCGCAAGATTAATGAGCTTATAGATTTTGGCTTTATATATGATGAGCTTTTGGATAGATACTGCACGGAGAACGGGCGTAATGCTGAGAGTCCAGTACGCATGTTCAAATACCTACTTTTGAAAACCATATTCACCGTTTCAGATGTTGATGTCGTAGAGCGTTCCCGCTATGATATGTCCTTCAAATATTTTCTGGAGATGTCCCCAGAAGAAGATGTGATCAATTCAAGCTCATTGACCAAGTTCAGAAAGCTCCGCCTTAAGGATATGGATCTTTTAAACCTTCTAATTGGCAAAACTGTTTCCCTGGCCTTGGAAAAAGGCATTATTAAATCCAGGTCCATCATTGTCGATGCGACGCATTCACTTTCCAGATCCAATCCATATTCACCTATTGAAGTGCTCAGGCAACGCTCGAAACTGCTCCGAAAAGCAGTGTATCTAATGGATGATGACTTCAAGGGGCAGATGCCTGAGAAAAATGATTCAAATGATATCCTTAAAGAAATAGAATACTGCAAGGAGTTACAAAAACTTATCGAGTCTGATGAAGCATTAAGTGAAATCCCTGCTGTGAAAGAGAAGCTAAACCTCTTAAAGGAAACAGTGGAAGATACCGGGAGAGTTATGTGATATCCAAAGATATGGATGCCAAGGTTGGTCATAAAACAGCTGACAGCAGTTTTTTTGGTTACAAAACTCATTTGGCAATGACAGAGGAACGTATCATAACGGCCGCTATTGTTACCTCCGGGGAGAAAGGCGATGGTCCTGAGCTGCCAAAATTATTGAACCAGACACAGGCCAACGGAATGGAGGTTGATACTATCATAGGTGATGCAGCCTATGCCGGCAAGAACAACCTCAAGCTTAAGGATTTGAACGGAAATAAGATTAAGATCGTTGCCAGGATGAACCCTGCTATTACTCATGGTACTAGAAAAGAGGAAGAAAAGTTTGATTACAACAAAGACGCTGATATGTTCGTATGCCCTGCAGGGCACCTGGCCATGTATAAACGGGTGCAGGGCAAAAAGGTAGATAAGAGCAATCAGGTTATGACCTATTATTTCGATATCGAAAAATGCAAAGTATGCCCGCTAAAGGATGGCTGCTACAAAGCAGAAGCCAAAAGCAGGACGTACTCGGTTGCAATAAAACCAGATGAGCACAAAGAGCAGGAGATGTTCCAACAAAGCGAGTACTTCAGGGAAAAGTCAAAACACAGATATAAAATTGAGGCGAAAAATAGTGAATTGAAAAATGTGCATGGATATGACAGAGCAAATTCCTATGGCCTTGAAAACATGAGAATGCAAGGTGCACTTGCGATATTCGTAGTAAATCTAAAAAGAATACTAAAATTCTAAAACGGGATCATTATTACCAAAAAAACATGCCAAAAAGGGCTATAAAACACTGAAATTCCTCGAGAGAACTTGATGAATTGGAATCAGTAAAAAATATAAAAACACTCAAAAAACAAAAAGCGGATGGAGATCTTATGACCTACTCATCCGCTAATCTTTTTATAGACCATTTTGAGTCTACTTTTTCAGTGCCCTCAAAAATCGTATTCATATTTTTTAGCTTGTGTGTCTAATATCTTATTACGAATTTTAAGCCATTAGATAAGTATAAAATTATCATAAATTTAAAAAGGGTTATGAATGCTAATTCATAACCCTTTTTAGAAATCTAAAGCTCTTCTTTTATAAAGCAGCGCCTATTCCTGAGAATAAAGACCCAAAGCTGCTTAGATCAATAATAGCGCTTGCTTGTGTTGTGTATTTATTGTTTTCTTCTTTAATTATTTTAGTATCACTCATGTTATTAATCATATTAGTAATTGTTTTTGTACTACTAAATAAATTAAATCCAAGGTTGTTGTAAAACTCAAGTGAACCCCCAGTGTTATACAAATCTAAAACTTGTCCTTCCCAATCTTTAGAAGTATTCATTTGGCCAACCGTGTTATTATATACTTTTGCATTCGCATAAGTCGATTTTCCTGGATACATATTTCTATCAAATGCTTGAAGTTCAAAACCTCCGTATTTTCTAGTATTAAAACAAATGTTATTATAAATTTCATTAGTAGCTGGAGATGTTCCTCTTGAATATAACCACATTCTTATAGCATTACCCTGGTAATTTGTACATTTATTATCATGAAATTTACCATTTCCTTGCATTGAAAATACACCGTTGTGGTTATTGTTCGAAGGATTTACATTATTTACAACGTTATGATGGATGTTGTAATCCTGAACATTAGTAAAAGTACATAAGCTACCAACATTTGTATTTTGAAAAGTGTTGTAAGCAATTTCAACATCTTTAAAGAAACCACTATCTTCTCCAGAATCTTTATTTAAGTTTCCGCCAAAAGTAATAGTTCCAGCATTGTCAAATAAACAGTTTAAAATTTTAAAGCCTTCGGTTCTTGTTGCAGCGGTACCATTGTATTTTAAATTACTATCGTTACCGCTGTCGCCAGATATCGTATAATCGTTAACGTTTTTAAAACTCATGTTTTTCAATGTTAACCCATTCATTTTACCATGTAAACTAATTGCTCTGTATCCAATATTATTAAAGCTGAAGCCGTAAGTAATTCCATCAGTATAATCTCCAGAAATTTGTAGATTACTAATGTTATCTGTTAATAATGATTCTGAGATATTAACCTGGCCATTGTTTTTAATAGCAATAGGTTGATCAACAGTACCAGCAATATTAAGAACAGTAATTGTTTTGTAAGTTCCTGCTTTAACTTTTATTAGTTTAATTTTAGTTAAATCTAAAGATTTACCGTCAATTGTTAGGTTACCCGATCCTGTTCCAACTTCGTAAGATGGTACAACAGGTGTTGGTGTAGGAGTTGGGGTGGTAGTAGGTGGTGTAGTGCTAACTGGAGTCTCTGTAGTTAGATCAGCTATAGTCGTATTTTTCTTGCAAGCAGCGAACAAAATAACTAGCACAAAAAGGATGGATTGCATTTTCGAATTTCTTTTCATTAAATATTTTTAAATATAAGTGATAAATTGTTTGTTGCTTCTTAAACGACAATTTTAATCAATATTATATAGATTACGATATACCATTTTTATGTGTTTTTAGCATCAGAAACCCATTTTTGCGAAAAATATTCGATTAATATCCTCTGAGGCAACATTATTGATACATGACTGACCTATATTCGACTGGGTTGTATTATTTTTTATGACTATTTTATGACAAACAATCGGAGTGATTTGAAATTATCACCTAATAAGCTGATAACGTAGGTTTTGCTAATAGTTCACACATTGTGGTTACAAGATTTGTATGATTAAAAATGCAGATCGAAAGAAAGTTGTTGTAAAAGTTAAAAAATATGCTTATTATGCATTATTTCAGTTTCGTTGACATTAAATAAGGATAGAAGAAGCCTAATTTAGAAAAGGTTTTTGAATTCATATTTATCGGCCAACTTTTATTGTAACCACGAATTACAAGTTCTCTCACTAAAGTTACCAAATCTTATTTTTCTTTTAAACTTAAAGTAGCTAAATTGCGTGCAATAATTTAAACCAAAACAAGTCTACATTTATATTAGTAATGATTGAAAGAATCGAGCATAATAGCGTCCTTTTGGCAATAATTATTAGAGCTAATTATAAGGAAGAGGGTATAGCATTCTTCACACCAGGAGACTTCTCCCAGCAACTTGGGTATATGAATAGAAGCAAGGGTTATGTTATCGAGCCACACGTACATAAAATTGTAGAAAGAAAAGTTACGCTTACTCAAGAAGTTCTGTACATTAAAACAGGAAAAGTTTTAATTAATTTCTATGATAATGATCAACAATATTTAGAGAATAGGATTTTAGAAAAAGGTGATGTAATATTATTAGCAAGTGGCGGACATGGATTCGAAATGCTTGATGATACGGAAATGATTGAAATAAAGCAAGGACCTTATATAGGCGACGAAGATAAAGTTAGATTTAAAGTATAATCTTGATATTTGCCTAAACATTAACAAGGATCTTTATAAACATTTGAAACCTTTGTTAATGCATTAATATATTAACGTAATTTACTCTCATGAATTTTATCCCCGTTAACGTTCCTCTTCTAGAAGGAAACGAATTAAAGTATTTAACAGAATGCATTACTACTGGCTGGATCAGTAGCGAAGGTCCATTCATTACAAAATTTGAAGATAAATTTTCCGAATATATTGGACAAAAACATGGTATAGCTGTTAGCAATGGTTCAGCTGCGCTAGATATTGCCATCAAAGCATTAAATATTGGAGCAGGCGACGAGGTTATAATGCCTAGTTTTACTATTATTTCTCCAGCACAATCTGTTGTTACCGCTGGCGCTATCCCAATTTTAGTCGATTGCGACCCTGTTACCTGGAATATGAATGTTTCAGAAATAGAATCTAAAATTACCAATAAAACGAAAGCGATCCTTATTGTTCATATTTATGGCTTACCAGTAGATTTAGACCCTATCGTCGATTTAGCTAAAAAGTATAACTTAAAAATTATAGAGGATGCAGCTGAAATGCACGGACAAACCTATAATGATAGAAAATGCGGCTCATTTGGAGATATTTCAATTTTCAGTTTTTATCCAAATAAACATATAACAACAGGCGAAGGAGGGATGATTTTAACTAATGATGATCAATTGGCTAAAAGATGTAAAAAGCTGAGAAATCTCTGCTTTGAACCTGATGGGCCTAGATTTATACACCATGAAATTGGTTGGAATTACAGAATGACAAACCTTCAGGCTGCATTAGGTTTAGCTCAATTAGAAAAAATTGATTCGTTTTTAGTGAAAAAGAGAAAAATTGGTCAGTTTTATAACGAGAAACTACAGTTTTTAAAGGCTAAAGGTTTTCAATTACCAGAAGTTAGCACCCCATATGCTGAAAATATTTACTGGGTTTTTGGTTTAGTTGCGCCAAGCGAGCAAGAAAAAAATAGAATAATTGATATTTTAAGTCAAAATAAAATTGCAACCAGACCATTTTTTTGGTGCATGCATGAGCAACCTGTTTTTAAAAAAATGGGACTTTTTGCTGATGAAGAATATCCAAATTCAGAAAAAATTGCCAGAAATGGATTTTACCTACCATCAGGCTTAGGAGTAACAGAAGAAGAATTGCTAAGAGTAGTAGATGTGATCGAGCATGCATATTAATAAATTAAAAGTTGGTGTTTTATTAGAAAACTACAAAAAAGAAGAGGGCGGAGCTCATTCTTATTATAACACTTTAGTAGAAGGAATTGCAGATTATAAATTCGATGAAAACTTAGAATTTGTTTTTATAACTATTGGTAAATCAATAGATTCATCTGCTCCTGAAAAAAGCTTTCTTTTTGATATCGAAAAAATTATGAAGAGGAAACATATGTTTTTCTACTTCCTTGAAAAAATATCTAGATTAAAAGGAATAAACTATTTCCCTTTATCAATTAAAATACAAGATTCTTATTGCTTAAGGTTTAATAAAGAAATTAAGAAGAAACTTGCTGAAAATGAGATTGATTTAATCTACTCATTAACACCATATTATAACGATTTAAACTACCCAACTGTAGTAACACATTGGGATATTGGCCACAAGAGTACATTCTCATTTCCAGAAGTAATGTATAACGATGAGTATGAATTTAGAGAGCTTTTTTATCAAAAGTATCTTCAAAAATCTTTCGCAATAATGTGCGAATCGGAAGCGGGTAAAAAAGAACTTTGCGCTTACAAAAATATCAATCCAAATAAAGTATTTATTGTATCTATGTTTGCTGGTAACATGGTTAATTTAAAGTTAAACGAGGTTGAAGAGCAAAAAATTCTTGAAAAATTTGAAATAAAAAAATCTCAGTTTTTTCTATATCCTGCGCAATTTTGGGCTCATAAAAATCACTACAATTTGATTTTAGCTTTCGAAGAATTTGCTAGAAAACATACTGAAGTTAAGCTTCTTTTACCAGGAAGTGATAAAGGAAATTTATCTTATATTAAAGATTTAGTTAAGAAGTTGGGAATAGAAAGCAAAGTTATTTTTGGAGGTTTTGTTTCCAATGAAGAGCTTAACGTATTTTATAAAAATGCAATTTCGCTGGTTATGCCAACTTTATTGGGGCCAACTAACATGCCACTCTTAGAAGCTAATGCATTAAGCTGCCCAGTAATATGTACCGATTTTCCTGGCCACAGAGAAAGTCTAGGCGATAGTGCAATTTATATTAATCCTTTGCAAAAAGAAAGCATTTTAAATGCCTTAGAAGAGATGTATGCTGGCAAGAAATTTGAAAATACCAAAGCTAGAAATTCACTTGAAAATTCTTTAATTCAGATTAATAAAATATTTAGCAATCTTATATCTATTAGAAAAACTTTTCCTGTAGATTTTAAAGTATTAAATACGCTGATTAGTCTTTGGGCTTTTTCGTAGATTTCTTTTAAGAAAAACCTTATCGAAAAAAATAATCTTTTGTTTTAGCAATTACCAACTTGGTATAGAAATAAGGTAGCATTAATGGATTTTCCTTGAATAAATGCTGCTTTATAGTTTGATGCAAATGATATCCTGTATCTGCAACAGCAGTTTTATTTAATCCGTCTGAGTGAAAAACCCCCAATAATTGATCAATTTTTATGATTTTAAAATCTTTGTAAACACGTAAAAGAAACCAAATGTCCATAGCGTAATGATCATCTATTGGGAAATGGCCTATTTTTTCTTGTATTTTTCTTTTGTAAAAATAGCTAACTGGATTGTTAGGGAAAACGTTTAACCAGTATTGTAAAATGTGCGTATACTTATTTGAAGGAATTCGCTTTACGCTTTCTTCATCCGTAAGAAATACCAAATCGCCAACAACCATGTCTGCACTTGGAACCTTTTTGAAGGCGTTAATTATACTTTCAAACGCTCCAGGACTAAATTCATCATCTGCATTGAGATAAACAATAATATCACCGCTACTCATATCAAATGCCTTGTTCATTGCATCCGATTGTCCTCTGTCTTTTTCAGAAACGTAAATGATATCTTTGTGCTTTTTTATAATTTCAACAGAATCATCTGTCGAACCACCATCTGAAATTATATGCTCATAATTTGTATAGCTTTGTTTCAAAACGCTATCAATCGCTCTTTGTAAGTATTTGCCTGAATTATATGAAGGAGTTAATACACTTATTTTCATTTAATAATAGTTATGATTTTTAAGTCTGTTAAAGTTTAGGAAATAAGTTCGGAATCTACCTTATCAAGGATTATTTCGTCGAACTCTACATCAAATTTTCTGGCAAAATGCATTGGCGAAGATTTTAGCTTTGAATAATCTTCTATTCCAAGAAGCTTTGGGTGAGCATTTCCTTCTGACCAATCAATATAACGTAAATTGTTATTATTAGTTTTATTTTTAAATTCTGAATTCATAACTAATGTTGCAATAATAAACTCATCTGTTCCCCAGCAATATTTTAAGAAATTGTTTAACTTCTTATTTTTAGTTATTACTTCAGCTACGTGCTGAGCACATTCGGCACTTAAAGTCCACCATGAAGAATCGCTTCCGCCGTATAATTCTAAATTTTCAGGAAATTTCCTTTTTGGTAAAATTTTGTTAATTATTCTTTGAAAAAAATATTTGCTCTTAAAATTTATATCGGTGAAGTGGTATTTCTCATAGCGTTCTGGAGCGGCTGCCCACCAGTCAGACTTGCTACTTGCAAAGTTTATGAAATTCTGTCCTGGTCGTTCTTTAAAGAAACTATGAATATCGCTAATCGAACTTATCGGGTAATCTTGTGCACTTAGTAAATTAATAAAACCGTAATCCTTATTTAAAGCAGTTATCTCATTTATAGAATTTATTATTCCCTGAGTAAAACTCCAGCCACCCCAGTTGCATTTAATTCTATTATTTATAAAATAAACTTGATCTAATTTTTCCAAGAAAAGAAAATCATCAATTGAAATTTTCTTATCCAAATGGATATAAAAATCAAAATCTTTATGTTGCAGACTTTTTATTAACCTAGCCAATTGAGCTGGGTTTTTATGAGTCATAACGATATGTGCAATGCGCATATTATAGGGGTGAAGAATGCAATAAATGTACTGAACTATTAGGTGTGTTAAAAATACACTATTTTATCGTTTTTTTGGTTTAAATTCCAACAAATAAACAGCAATATCTTTAGTAACATATTTTTTTAAAGGTTTATGAGTTTTAAGGAATTCTTTTAATAAATGATCTGTTGGACTTAGATTTTTAGTATAATACCAATCTGGAGTATCAATTTTATCGCCAATATCTGTTAAGAATTTGGTGTTATATACAAGCCAAACCCGCCTATGTTTAGAAATTTCGCTAAAATCGTTATGTAAATTGTGGTAGTACTCTTCGTAGTTTTTTGAACTATATCTTTGGTCTGTTCCTTCAGTAGCCTTAAAATTATACTTATACATATTGTTATATAACCTAAATCCAGGTAAGTTGTTCCAGTAAACATATACAGCATCATCTTTACTATAATTTTTGTTTATATAAGATAATGCTTCTCTTTGAGATGATGTTTTATGAAGGTAAAAATTCTCAGCAGTTATGAAACTTCCGATAGAACCGAACACTGGCCCGATGATTAACAATACAAAAATTAAGTTTGATAGTACTTTAGACTTGAATTTAAAGCTGAGGTATTCAAAACCAATTCCCAAAATTATTATAAAAACTGGTGCTATAAATACCCAAAATCTTTCAGTAAGTGGATATAACTCCAATCCTGAAGCTAAAAAAGTTAAGGCGATTGGTATTAGTAAGATTAAAGATGTTTCGGCGCTCTTTTTCTTAATTGTAATGCAAAAACCAATAATCAATAGCAACATTGGCAATAAAGGCATCTTAAAAATCATGTTTAAGCCTTGATATTTTGTTACAGCACCAAAATTCCACAATAAGCCAAGCGGATAATCGAGCATTCGGTAAAAATTCATCGCAAACCATTTCAGACCTCCTATAGATTTAGGAGGAAAAGGCATAAAATTATCATATGCTCTAAACCAGTAAACAATCCATTGAGATTCAGCGTGCTTGTGTGTAAAAAGGAGATAATTGATAGCGAAACTAGTTAACCATATAGAAAATGGTATTAGAGATATAAAGAAGACACTCCAGTTTTTCTTCAATAAGTGATATATACTTACACCAATTCCAATACCACCAAGTATAAATACAGAAGCATAAGAAAACCATAAAATAATACCTCCAGTTATGCCCCAAAAGATTAAGCTGTTTATATATTTTTCGTCTTTAAACTTGATGAACAAGAAAAGCGACAACATTGTACCTAAAAGCTCGGTAGAATATTGCTTTACTTCTACGCTGTGGTAAACTAATGCAGGTGAAAAGCAAAATATTGTAAAAGCTAGTAGAGCAGCTTGATTTTTAAGGAAATATCTTGATACTGGAATAAATATTAGCATTGATAGAATACCTGAAATTAAAGGGAAAATTCTAAGAAAGATTTCCTTATTTCCAAATTGATAAACGAAAAACTTAACTGCCAATAGAAAACCAATCGGTGCTTTTTGCTGGTAGTAAAGTGGTGAAGATACAAGCTCATTGGCGCTCATTTTCACCAGACTGGTAGACAAATAAACCTCGTCCATCCATAAAGAACGATTGTAGATTAAGTGAAATAATCTAATTGTGACACCAGCAACAAAGATCGCAAAGAATATTGCTGTATTTGAGCCGTTTGACTGAATTTTACTTTTACTGCTTGATGAGTACATTATTTAAAAACTAACGCTTCGCAATATCGGATTTTTTAATAATTTTACTGTAATTAATCCCTTCTGTGAAAAATATTAATCTGAATAACATAAAACTAGTCATTTTTGATGTAGATGGAACATTGTATGATCAATCTAAATTAAGAAAAAAAATGCTTGTGGAATTAATCAGATATTACCTATTTAAGCCTTGGAGATTTAAGGATTTACTTATCGTTTATCATTTTAGAAAAGAACGAGAAAAAAAGGCTGGGCAACAAATTAACAATCTTCAGGAAGAACAATTTAAATGGTGTGCAGCAAAAATTAATGTTCCGCTAAATAGAATTAAAGAGGTAGTAGATAAATGGATATTTAAATTCCCGATCAAATACCTTAAAGAATCTGCCTATCCAGATGTAAATTATTTCTTTTCTAAACTAAAGGAAAACGGCGTTTTAACCGCTATATATTCAGATTATGATTCTAAGTTAAAGCTTGATAGTATGAACTTATCGGCGAATCTACTTGTTAGCTCAACTGATGAAAATATTAATGCCATGAAACCATTACCAGATGGCTTAAATTACATACTCGCAAAACTTAATATAGAAGATAAAGGTAAATGCTTATTTATAGGAGATAGGCAAGAGTTGGATGGAATATGTGCCGAAAGGGCAGGAATTCCTTTCTTATTAATTGATAATGATAACGCAAATGACAATTTTTATAAATCACTCTCAAACAAGCTGGCTTAATTTAAATTAAGTCGAATTATTATGATAGACAAAATTACGTTACCTAATGATCCCTTATCATCAGATAACACATCTCAAACCGAGCTGAGACCAGCTAAAATTAAAGAATATATTGCTATAGCTCGCCCAGACAACTGGGTTAAAAACCTTTTTATGGTTCCTGGAATGCTATTTGCATTATCTATATTCCATACTCCGTTTAATGGAGCACTTATATTTAAGATTGTTTTTGGCTTAATTAGTATTTGTCTGGTTGCATCAGCAAATTATGTTATTAACGAATATTTAGATGCCAGTTTCGATAAATTTCATCCTTTAAAAAACAAACGCTCTTCGGTAGTTTCAATTGTAAATCCAAAAATAGTATATACCGAATACGCAATACTGGCAGTTATTGGCTTGTCATGCGCATTTTTAGTATCTATAAAGTTTTTATTCGTAGCTGCTTTTCTCTTATTTATGGGCGTAATGTACAATGTTAGGCCATTTAGAAGTAAGGATAGAGTTTTTATGGATGTACTAACAGAATCTATAAATAACCCAATAAGATTTGCCGCTGGTTGGTTTATTTTTAGTCCAGCTTTAGGTATTCCAAATAGTAAATGGGATTTAAACTGGATAAACACTTTTCCGCCAGTTAGTATTATTATTGCTTATTGGATGGGCGGTGCGTTTTTAATGGCGACCAAACGTTTTGCCGAATTTAGGCTAATCGACAATCCTCATGTTGCAGGCTTATATCGAAAATCATTTAAGGTTTATACCGAAAACAGCCTTCTAGTATCTATGTTTTTTTACGCAATTACCTGTGCCTTCTTTATGGGTATTTTTCTGGTAAAAGATAGAATAGAATTACTGGTTAGTTTTCCATTTTTTGCTTTGCTATTTTCATGGTATTTAAAAATTGGATTATTAAATGATTCTCCTGTTCAGGGGTCAGAAAAACTTTACACAAGAAAATGGTTTATGCTCTATCTGGTATTATTTACAGCATTATTATGTACGCTGATGTTTATCGATATTCCATGGTTACATTGGTTTTTGAAAAATGCAAATAATTATTAAATCATAAATCTTAAATTATTGCGATGAAAAGAGATTTTTATGATTTAGTAGTTGTGGGGACAGGCTTTGCCTCGAGTTTTTTTTTAAAGAAATATCTCTCAAAAGTTGGTAATGATAAGAATGTACTTGTTTTAGAGCGCGGACATTTTTATCCTCACGAAGAACGTTTAAAAACAAAAAGAGGAGAGGAATCAGCATATCAAAAATATGAAGAGCCGTGGGAAAAGGCCATCAATAATTTAAGCCCTTATAAAAAATGGCCTTTTACAACAGGTTTAGGAGGCTGCTCTAATTGTTGGTGGGGTTGTACACCGCGTTTTATGCCAACTGATTTTAAAATGAAATCTTTATATGGTATCGAACAGGATTGGCCAATAGATTATAATGATTTAGATCAATACTATTACGAAGCTGAAGAGTTAATGCACGTATCGGGGCCAGAAGGAACGCCATTTCCAAGAACTGGAAAATATCCTTTACCACCACATGAGTTTAGTTTGGTAGATAAAATTCTGCATAAAACTTATGGCAACAAATACATCAGTCAGCCTACGGCAAGAGCAAGTAGAGCAACCGAAGGCCGAAATCAGTGTATGACTTCGAGCACCTGCGATACATGTCCAGTTAATGCAAAGTTTACAATAGAAAATTCTAAGATAGGCGTTTATGAAGATGAACGAGTAGAATTAGTCTATGGTGCTCAGGTTTATAGTTTAGAAATCGCGAATAACGTTGTAAAGAAAGTTTACTTTATTCAAGATGGAAAAGAAAAAAGTATTGGTGGCGAATTAATTGTTTTAGGCGCAAATCCATTCTTTAATTCAAATATACTTTTAAATTCTGGAGATACATCGAGCCTGTTGGGAAAAGGAGTAGGTGAGCAACTTGGCATGCAAGTGTTGATTTACCTGGATGGAATGAGTAACGTGGGCGGAAGTACCTGGGTTAATGCTAACGGATACATGTTGTATGATGGGGAACACAGAAAAGATTACGCAGCTTGCTTAATGGAGGTAAGTAATGCGCCTTATTACATACGTTTAGAAAGAGGAAAGTATTTAAACATTGCAAGTATTAGATTATTATTTGAAGATGTTCCGTTAGATGTTAATTATGTAAACAAAACTTCTAATAAATTAGTTCCTGATGTGCATCATGTAGAAAGATCTCCTTATACTTTAAAGGCAATTGAAAATATGAAGGAGAAACTTCCAGGCATTTTATCTTGCCTTCCAGTTGAAAAACTAGAGTACTTAGAGCCTTTTCCGAATGAAGGGCATATTATTGGTGGTACGAGAATGAGCAGCGACCCGCTACTTGGTGTGGTTGATAAACATCTTATGCATCATAAATACAGAAATTTAATGGTTTTAGGAGCTGGAGCATTTACTACTTATAGCGCATCAAATCCTACGTTAACACTTTCAGCATTATCTTTATTAGCAGCAGATAAGACATTTTAAGCATGAACCGCAGAAAATTTTTATTTTTAACAGGCGTAACAACTGGAGCTGTAATAATTCCAGCATCGGTTTATTTTGTTTCTGGATCAGTTAAAAAGTTTGCCGTATTGTTAATAGAAAAAGAACTATCCTACCTTAAGCTAGAGCCAGGAAGCGTAATTAAGTATGTAGATGATTATTTTAAAAATAGCAATGATGCAGTTTCGAGATTAAAATTCAAAACAATGTATTATCTCAATATCAACTGGGAAAAATCTAATCATCTTAAAGAACTGATTAAATATTATTTATTATCGACCGATTTCTTTATAAATAAAATGGATGAAAGCAAAGTTGTTAGATATTTGGGCCAATACAGCCCGTATAAAAGTCCTGTACCAAATCCATTTGCTTACACACTTTACCCTCCTGCAACAATAAAGAATCCATAATTTAATACCTCAACAATAAAATACTCGAATTCAATTCCATTTTATGAATGTGCATAACTAGAGAGATTTATCTCGTGTATATGCAGAACTATAGAATTGGATTACTACTTTTACATATAAATGAACTCGGTCTCAATCATCACTGTTAATTTCAATCAACATCAGGTTAATATTGATTTTTTAAAATCAATTAAAGCCTATCCCTCAAGTTCTAAAGTTGAAGTTATTCTTGTTGATAATGGAAGCAGAGAACAATATGAGCAAGAATACAAACAGATTTTGCCTGAACTGATTTATATCCGATCGGAAGAAAATTTAGGCTTTGCTGGTGGAAATAATCTTGGTATTAAGAAAGCAACTGGCAAATATTTATTGCTGCTAAACAACGATACCGAAATTACCGCTAACCTAATTGATTCATTAGTTTCTGAAATGGAAGAAAATCCCGAAATCGGCATAGTTTCTCCTTTAATTTTATATTTTGATAAACCTGATACCATTCAATATGCTGGTTTTACAAACATGAATTATAAAACTAGCAGAAACAGCGCAATAGGTTTTATGGAAATTGATAAGGGACAGTATAGTTTAGACAGTAGTGAAACTGGATATTGCCATGGTGCGGCAATGATGTGTAGAAAAACTGATCTTGAAACAGTTGGCTTAATGGCAGAGGAGTTTTTTCTGTATTACGAAGAATTAGATTGGTGCGAAAGATTTAAAAAGGCTGGTAAAAAGATTTGGTTTACAGGCAAAACTAAAATTTATCACAAAGAATCGATTAGTGTTGGCAAAGAAAGTGCTATTAAAACTTATTTTATGACCCGCAATCGAATGTTATTTATAAGAAGAAATACTTCGGCCTTTAATACGCTTATATTTAGTATTTATTATATTTTCATAGCCTGTAGTAAACAGGTAATTACACAGTTCTTAAAAGGTAGAAAAGATTTAGTAAAATGGACCTTTAGGGGACTGTTTTGGAATTTTAAAAATTCTAAAAACAGTAAAAACTTAGGTTTTAAAATTTAAAACATCCCAATGATTATAGCTTTCTGGATTTCTTTATTCATAATTATCTACACATTTGTAGGATATGGTTTTTTATTGTTTTTTTTGGTGCGAATAAAAAGAATCTTTAAAAAGAATTATTTATTTAGCGATAGTGCAGAACTACCAACCGTAACTATATTAATAGCTGCATATAACGAAGAAAATATAATAGAGGAAAAAATTACAAATACACTTGAGTTGGATTACCCGAAAGATAAAACTCAAATAATTGTTATTACAGATGGTTCTTCCGATTCTACTCCAAATAAAATTGCCGCTTATCAAGATGTCTTATTGCTTCATAAAGATTTAAGAACAGGTAAAATGGCTGCCATTAAAAGAGCAATGCCATCTGTAACTAATGAGATTATCGTGTTTACTGATGCAAATACTTTCCTTAATAAATCAGCCATTAAAGAATTAGTAAAGCATTATCAAAATGAGAAAGTAGGGGCCGTAGCTGGGGAGAAAAGAATTATGGTAGAGGAACTTGCCGACGCAAGTTCTGCAGGTGAAGGTTTTTACTGGAAATACGAATCGTTGTTAAAGAAGTGGGATTACGAATTATATTCTAATGTGGGAGCAGCTGGAGAGTTGTTTAGTATTAGAACAGAGCTCTACCAACCTGTTGAAAGCGATACTATTATCGATGACCATATGATTGCAATGAGAATAGCTGAAAATGGATATTTAATAGCTTATGAGCCAGAAGCTTATGCGATGGAAACAGCTTCGGCTAATACAAAGGAAGAACTAAAAAGAAAAGTTAGAATTGCAGCAGGAGGGATACAATCTATATTAAGGCTTAAAAAAGCTGCCAATCCTTTTTACTATCCCTTATTAACATTTCAATACATATCGCATAGGGTTTTAAGGTGGACTGTTACACCTTTTCTACTTATCGCTGCATTAGTACTTAATGGAATTATTGCTTATAAAACCGATGTTTTTTTCTATAAAACTTTGTTTACAGCGCAAATTTTATTTTATATATTAAGCCTATTAGGAATGTTCTTCGAGAGAAAAAATATCAGGATAAAGGCATTCTTTATCCCATATTATTTTTGTGTAATGAACTATGCGGTAGTTGCAGGAATTATTCGTTTTTATCGTAAAAATCAAAGTGCAGCCTGGGAAAAATCACAAAGAAAATCCTGATCGTTTTTTAATTATTTCGATTATAAGTTTACTCTTTCGATTTTAATAATTCATAAACATCTTTTCTAACAAATGTTCGTTTCATCATGTAAGTAGAATGAACTAAAACATAGCCTGCTTTTAAAAGCTGGTTACAAGATTTTTTAATTCTCATCTTATGAGATAAGCCTTTTGCGTGGTAAACTTCATCAAATTCTATGCAAATTATTTTAATATCAAGCTTATCTTTAACGATCGTATCAATCACTGTATATTCCGCACCTTCAATTTCAATTTTCACTAAATCAACAGTATTGTGTTTAAATTCTTTCATGAAATTTGATAAGCGGTCTACTGGTGCTTCTATATACTCTCCTGAATCCTGAAAAAGATAAACAGAATGAGAAATATAGTTGTCCAGCTGAGGAGCGTAAAATTTCAATATCGTATTTTCATCCCAAACACCTCTGTTAACGTACGTAATCTCATCTAATTGTTTAATGTTTGCACGATACATAAAGTTTTCATCGTCAAATACGCCGAAGGTTTCGCCTCTGGCAGCGAATTCTTTAAGCTTAATAAAATAGTTTATGCCCTCTGGCATCGGATCGAATATGAAAATCTTCGAATCGTATAAAACTTTGAGTTCTGTATCGAATGAGATATCCTCACCCGCTCCAATACAATAGCAGATCGAATGTTTATTCAGAAAACCATCAGGAACTTTATAGCCATGATGTTCTGAACCTATATGAACTAAATTTTTGAGTGGTTTTACATCTGATTGAGGATGGAATTTGATTATTTTTTTTGCAATTTCCTTTATAGCCTTCATAATATTTAGAATGATTACTAGAACATTGATGAGATTAAAGTCAATATTCTAACAAGAGATTTAATTTTTTTACTTTTTATGATTGAGCTTTATAAGCTTTAAGTCATACAAAAGATTAGATGTTATTATTTTAGGCTATCGCCCATTTGGCAACCAACCCAAGCGTAACCGTGCATAACTACAGCTCTCATTAAACTTTCACGCCGTCTAAAGTCCCAAACATCTTTTAAAAATGGTTTATAGTTTTTAGCATTTAATTGGTCAAAAGCAACTGAAATTGTAGCCGTTAAAGAATATGCCGAATGCCAGGTTCCAAAAGGAATAAACAAAGTTTCGCCTGCACCAACAGTAAAATTTATTGGGGTCGCATTTTTATATAAAGGAAATTTCTCGTAGTTGGGTTCAAAAATATTCACTTCAGATCGCCAAGGATCATCAGCTTTTGGATAAAGAAATTCTTCTTGCCCTCTTGGAAATACTGTAAATTGCTTATCGCCATATAATTGTGTAATCCAGGCATTTAAGTGATAGTAATCAAGATGTAGATAGGGAAATTTACCACCTGGCCCACCAATAAAAAGTTCGGTTGCACTTCCCCAGTACCCTTTCTTAAACCATTTACTTTCCAACCAATTAGGAAGCGCATAATTTAAGTTCAATGGATCTATAAGAGGCAATAACTCTGGTAATTCTTTTGAAATATTATATTTTAAAGGGTAAGGAGCGGGGTTACTTTCTGTACTGGCTTCAACTAAATCCATTACCTCTTTCATGGTGTATGTTTGTCCTCCTTTTTCTAGCCTTCTATCTCCGTAATTTGCTCTAAACCAATCGGGCGTAAATAAGCCTTTGGCTTTCCATACACTGGCGGCATTTTTGAAAACTACAGGTATGCCAGGTTCATAAAATTCTTTTATAAATTCCTGATGAGAAATGTTGTCAACTCTTTGAATCTCCATGGGGATTAATGGTTATTTTAGAATACAATTATAATTATAAAATTTGTCTTAACGATATGCTATTTAGTGAGATAACTAGCTATTTTAAATGATTTTCTTTTAATTTTTAAAATTTCCAATCCCAGTATTTATGTTGATTATTTAAGTTTGTTGTAGCTAAACTTAACAGATAATTATCTTCTATTTGATGACTAATCAGTTTGTAAAGTGAATCAAATCTTGTTACAAATTCCTCAGAACAATCGATAGAATTTAGGTTATCTACTAAACCTTCTCCAGTCGCTTTTAAAAGTGCTTCTTTTTTAGTCCAAAAAGTATAAAAGTCGGTTATATTATTTATTTTATTAATCTCTGTTTTATTAAAGCACTCAGGTAGTAATGATTTGAAATCAAAATTTTCTTTAATCAATTCGATATCTACACCAACTGGTAAAGGACCTAAAATGATGACTATAAAATTACCGCTATGACTAATATTAAAATGGTAATTTTTAAAACATGGCTTCTTATTTTCATTAAAAGAAAAAATAATATCAGATGCATTTAAGCCCGCTTGCTTCGATAATAACATTTTAGAAAAGAATTTTCCAACGATAAACCTTCTTTTGTCGTCGTATTGCCTAAACTTTTCAGCTTTTTGTAATTCATCAGCCTGAAGAACTTCTTTACTGGATTTTTCTATTTCGTTATATGCATTAATCGAAATTTTAAAAACGTGAATACAATCTGTTGCCAGCATTTTCTCGCCATAATAGTCTTCCCAAATAATATTATCGGTTATCAAGTTATTCAATTTAATGCAGCAAAATTATTTTTGAATGCCATTAAGAACTTCTTGTAGCTTTTGTGAAAAGATATGTACGTGCTTTGGATCAAAAAACTGCAAATGTTCTAAAGGAATATCAACTATGTTTAATTCTTTACCTATATATGGCGACCAACCGTTACTATCCATATTTGGTACATAATTCATTTTTTTATCATTGGCTCTAAAAAGATGAACATTTACATCATACTTTTTAAGCTTGTAATTATTTAAGGCAATTTCATGAGTCTTCTGAATCTTATCTAACACATATTTTGGATTAGATAAATCTGCTTTAATTGGATTGAATTTTTTATAGAAATTATACATCGATCCAAGTGTAAAGCTGATATTATGATCTATGTATGCCTTCGGATATTTAGATAGATATAAAAAAGCTGAGCCAACGGTTTTAAAAATATGGCTAAAAATTGCTGAAAAATTACCGTCTTTCATCAGTTTTGTATAACTGTCTCCATCGTAATAAGTATCAAGCAAGCCTAAAAAGGAAACATTTTTACCTGCTTTTTGGAGCTGATCTGCCATTTCTAGAGCGATAACTCCGCCCGAAGAGTAACCCATGATTAAATATGGGCCATTTGGATTTTCTTTTAAAATTTCTTGAATATAACCACTTGCAATTTCCTCAATGGTGGTAAATGGCTCTTCATCAGGGTTTAATCCTTTTGGCTGAACACCATATATTGGTTGATTTTTATCAACTACTCCCGCAAGGCTTTTAAAAATGATAATATTCATTCCTTGTCCGTGAATGATGTATAGCGGAGGTTTGTTTCCAGATTTTTTAATTGGAATTAACGAATCCCAAGTTATTTCGTGTTTTGATTTGTTTAATTGTAATGCGAATTTTTCGACAGTAGAATTGTCAAATAAAATGGCAAGCGGTAAACGTAGCCCAGTTTGTTTTTCAACCTCAACCATTACTTTAATTGCAATCATAGAATGCCCGCCGAGCTCAAAAAAATCATCGGTAATACTTACTTGATTTAGCTCTAAACTTTCTGCCCATATTTTTGCTATAAGTTCCTGCTCTTTGTTTTCTGGTTCAATAAAAGTATTTTTATCAACTAGTTCACTAACATCATATTGCGGAAGCGCCTTTCTATCAACTTTACCGTTAGATGTTAGTGGTATATTATCTAACTCAATTAATATTCTAGGAATCATATATTCTGGTAACTGGCTTCTTAGAAAAGAAATTATATTTTCTTTATCAAGTGCATTTTCAGTAACCAAATAAGCAATTAGTTTTTTCTCTTCGCCATCCGAATCGGTGGTTAATACAGCCGATTGTTTAACGTTTGGGTGCTTTTGTAAAATATTCTGTATTTCACCTAGTTCGATACGATTGCCTCGTATTTTTACCTGATCATCAATTCTGCCTAAATATAATATATTGCCATCAGGCAACCATTTAACCAAATCGCCTGTTTTATAAATTCTACTGTCTTCTAAATTGGTGTTAGGATTTTGAATGAACGATTTTTGAGTTAATTCTTCGTTATTTAGATACCCTTTAGCAAGCCCGTCTCCGCCGATATGCAATTCTCCAGGAACGCCTACTGGGCAATATTTTAAGTTTTTGTTTAAAATGTGAACTGATGTATTTGAAAAAGGTTTTCCAATAGGTATAATAACAGGATAATCGTAATCTTTATCTACCAGATGTACTAATTTTCCTATTGTTGTTTCTGTTGGCCCATAATGATTTACAATTTCACACGATGCATTTAGCGCTTTAATCTGTTTTATATATTCTGCTGGTAAAGCCTCGCCACCAAACATTAAAATTTTACAAGCGGTGAGAAGTTTGCTTTTGTAGTTTAAAAATTTCCAATGAGAGGGAACGATTTTTAAAAAATCTATCTCATTTTGATTAAAATATTCGTGAATGTATTCTGGATTATTAAATCTGTCTTTAGCAAAAAGATGTAGTGAAGAACCTAAGGTTAAAGCACTAAAAAGTGTTGTGTTACCTAAATCAGTTGAAATAGCAGAACCTAAAGCAAAACTCTTACAGCTTTCTAACTTCGTTAATTTTGCTTTTAAACCAAATAAATAATCTACAATTGCGCTATGTGGAATCATAACACCTTTCGGGTTTCCAGTAGATCCAGAGGTATAAATAACGTAAATTAAAGCATCAGAATTTATAGAAATTGGTGGCTTTTCTTTTTTTGCCTGCCAAACCTGATGATTAATATCATCCAAGCAAATTATATTGCCATTAAAAGATTCGTATATTTTTTTATGGCTTGCTTTATCGGTAATAACAAAGTCACTCTTCGATTCATCAGTTAAAAATTTTATCCGTTGCGATGGGTATTCAGGATCTATAGGAACATACGCCGCACCAGTTTTTATAATTCCAAGAATACCGACAACAGTTTCTAAAGATGGGTTTATACAAATTGGAATTAACGTATCTTTTTTTACACCAGCATCAATTAAGTAATTTGCTAACTGATTCGATTGGATATTAAGCTGTTCATACGATAAAGATTTCCCTTCAAAAACAACTGCCGTTTGATTTGGAAATTCGCCAACTTTGTCGTTAATTAAATCAACAATTGTTTTTTCTTTAGGATAATTGCAATGAGCAGGCGTTATTTCGGGAAAGGGGTTAAGGTGAGATTGCGTATCACTTATTAAGACCTGAGGATTTGAAGATATTTTTGATAATAATGAAACGAAATCGCCCATCATTCTATTTATCGTTTCAGATTTAAAAAGCTGAGTGTTATAAGCCCATTCAAAAATCATCGAATCTTTTGATCCATTTACATTCAACGAAATTTCGAAAGTTTGGCAAACCCTTGGGTTAGAAATGATTTTATGTGTTAAGCCAGAGAAATTAACAGCATCGTCCATTCCTTTATCAACATTAAAAACTACAGGCACTAAAGGAATATTTGCTTTGTTCCTTTTTATATTAAGCTTTTTAAGTAATTCACTAAACGTTAATCTTTGATGATCGTATGTATCTAAAATTTCGTTTTTTCGTTTCAGTAAATAATCTAAAAATGAAGCATTTGGATCGATTTTACTGCGAAGTGGTAATAAATTTACGCAGTGGCCAACCAAATTTAAATTTTCGGATGCCAATTGCCCAGCCGATGGTAAACCTAATACAATTTCTTCTTGCCCTGTTTGGTTGTATAAAAATACTTCGAACGCCGCAATTAATGTTGATACAACACTGCTTTTAGCTTTAACAGATAGATTTTTAACGGAATCGTATAATGCACTATCTACAATGTAATCATTCCTTTTGCCTTCGTAAGTTCTGGTTGTTGGTCTGCTAAAATCTAAAGGCATATCCAAAACTGGAATATCATCTTTGTATTGATTTAACCAAAATTGTTGCGTTTCAAAATATTCATCAGTTTTACTAAAAATAACCTGCTCCAACGCATATTTACTGATTTGATCTGGTAAAACAAGCGTAGAATTTAGTCCGCTAAGTGAAATGTTATAGCAATTACTTAAATCTTCCAGAATAATTCCTAACGACCAGCCATCTCCAATAATGTGATGGATGATAATAGTAAAATAGTGCGTTTCCTCGTTAAGTTTATGAACGAATATTTTAAAAAGTGCACCATCATAAAGATTGAAAGGTATACCGATTTCTTCGGTTATAAAGTCTTTAAGTTTTGCATTAATTAATGATTGATCGATATCCGAAAAATCAGCAAAAATAATGTCGTTATCTACCTGATTATATACGATTAAATTTTCGCCATCTTTAGAAACATTAGCCCTTAATGCTTCGTGACGAGCCGTAACGAGCTTAACTGCCTCTTGAAATGCTCTTAAATTAAATCTACCACTTAATTGTAGCGAAACAGATTCGTTATATGCTAAACTTGCAGGGTTGCCACCTATGACACACGATAGCCAAATTTCCTTTTGCGATTCATTTAATGTAATAACCTTCTCAATTTCCTTTCCTTCTTCGAAAGGATTATAATCAACCTCAATAAAGTTAGCCTCTGTCATAAACACTTTTACGTAAGTTTAACTTGCAGATATTTTCCTTCCTGGTTAGGATCTTGAACAAACCAAGCAGGATTTCCCTCTTTATCTTTTCCCAACTTAGCACCCTTTACAGGAGGATTATTTCCATCAACAACTACATCACTTGCAACATAATTATTATTAGTTTGATTTAGCGAAGGGAAAAAACTTGCTTCAATCATCTCATCCATACTTTCAGTAAAGCAATTGATAATTTTATCAATATCCTGATAAGTTAGTGTTTCTGTTATAAAACAAGGAAAACCATCTAAAACATGAATGCCTTTTTCTCGCATTAAAGCAAACATTAATTCGCTGTACGGAATTTCTTCATGATATTTAACTTTCCAAAGCGAGCCGTAATTAGCCACATATATAGGAAGTTGTCTTTTTTCGAAAGCATCATTTATACCCTTACTTAAATAAGCGCCTTTTTCGTTTAGCTCTTGCTGTAAAGCAGGACCTTTTTCTTTCATGTAATTAAGTGATGCTTTTGCCGATGCCAAAGCGAGAGGATGGCGTACGAATGTTCCTGCAAAATAGGTTACGCCAATTTCTGGATATGAGTTATCGCCATAATCCCAATTTCCACCATCCAACGCATCCATGAAATGGCTGGTACCAGCAATTACACCAATTGGCACGCCTGCACCAATAACTTTACCATAAGAAGCTAAGTCGGCTTTAATTCCAAATAGAGCTTGAGCGCCGCCTGGATGCATTCTAAATCCCGTAATTACTTCGTCAAAAATTAATGCAATACCCGCCTCAGCAGTAATTGTTCTTACTTTCTTTAAAAATTCTATTGGAACAAATTCTGGTCGTCTACTTTGTACAGGCTCAACTAAAACAGCTGCAATTTCGTCTGCTCTTTCTTTAATTATTGCTAAAGATTCATCAGTTCCGTAATCTAAAACGAGTATATTTTGCACAGCTTCAGGCATAATTCCTGCTGCTGCTGGGAATGATTTTAGTTTTTTTGTTCCTCTAACCAAAACTTCATCAATAATACCATGATAGGAGCCTGTAAATGCTACAATAAGCGATCGGGCTGTTACTGTTCTTGCTATCCTAATGCAACCTAAAACAGCTTCAGAACCAGTGCTACAAAGCGCTGCTCTATCAAAACCCGTAAATTCACAAATTAGCTTGCTAACTTCTGCAGCCAATTCATGTTGAGGGCCCACTTCGTAGCCTTTATCAATTTGTTCGTGCATTGCTGCCTTTATAACTTCAGGTTGGTAACCTAACATGCTAGATCCAAAGCCATTTAAAGCATCAATATATTCGTTGCCATCGATATCCCACAACTTGCTACCGTTCGATTTATTTATAACGATCGGATAAATAAGTTCTTTAGTTGCAGGTCTGAAACCCGAAACAACTCTCGGATCTGCCATATAAGAACGGCTGTTTTTGGTATATTCTTTACTTTTAGAGGTTTTTTTGTTGTAGCGTTCAACTAAATTGCTAATAAAATCTGTTTGTTTTTGATTCAAATGCGAAGATTGACGTTCAATTTTAGGAGTGGCACCAAAAGGTTTTTGAATTTCTGCTTTTTCTTCTGCAGATAGACTATTATCCGAAGTTTTATTTAACTCTGGTGTTTTTGCAGTATTATTCGTAGCAACTGCTTGTACCCGTGTAGGTTGGATAGATACAGGTGCACCACCTTGCATAAGCATAACTTGTTTAGATAGAATTTCTAACTGCTGCGCAATTAAACTAAGTGCACTATCATTAACAGGCATTGAAGCTACGTTTTGTTGTATATATTGAACAGCTTGTGGTGCAACAAGAGGTTGTTGTGTAACTGCTTGAGCTACATATTGTTGCTCTTGTATTGCATCAGCAGGTGTATTTGTATCTAAGTAATCAACTAGAGTATCTATAGAAGCGTATTCTTCGTTTAACTTTCTAAATGTAATAGGTAAATTAAATTCTCTTTTTAATGAAATAGCAACTTGAGTTAATAATAATGAATCTAGTCCTAATTCAAGAAAATTTCTTTTCGGATCAATATTGCTCATTTCAATACCTGAAGCATCTTCTAATATTTGCTTAACTTTTTCTGTCAGGTTATTTTTTCTCATCACAATAATATTTAATGGTATACTTTGTTTGGTTTGTTCTGGTACAACTTCTGTTTCAGTTGGTTTCGAGGTTACAGCACTTACCCAATATCTCTTTTTATCAAATTGATATCCTGGTAAATCTACAATTCTTCGGTTTTGGTTTGCATAAAAATCATCCCAATTCGGACTAATTCCATTAACCCATATTGTACCCAATGCGTTTAGCAATGAACTGTATTCGTGCTCTTTAGTCGCTAAGCTCGATACCGAAGTTACTTTAGTTGCCTTAACAGCGGCAATTTGTTTAATTAGAGTAGCAGTTACATTGCCTGGTCCAATCTCTAAAAATAATGGTAAATCTCCATCAATAATATTTTCTATTGCTTTAGAGAATAAGACTGTTTTTCGTAAATGTAACGTCCAATAATCAGTATCGGTTGCTTCTTCGTTAGTTAAAATTTTTCCAGTAACGGTAGAAATTATAGGTAGAGCAGGGGAGAATAATTTTACTTCCGAAACAATTTTTCTAAAATCATCTAATATTGGATCCATCATGCTCGAATGAAAAGCATGACTCGTAAATAGTTGCTTATTAGCAATTTCAGCTTTATCTAAAAGCTTTATAAATTCTTCGATTTGATCAAAAGGTCCAGCTACTACACAAACCCTCGGACTGTTGATTGCTGCTATTGATAAATCACCAAATAATAAATCCGCAACAATTTCACTTTTCTCTCGTACCGAAAGCATAGCACCCGAAGGTAATCCGCTGATTAACCTACCTCGGTTAGCAACTAATTTTAAACTGTCTTCTAAAGAAAAAATTCCTGCAAGCTGGGCTGCAACATATTCTCCGACACTATGACCGCATAACATGGTTGGGTTAATTCCCCAACTTATCCAAAGCTTAGCCAAAGCATATTCAGTTACAAAGAGGGCTGGTTGAGTATATTTCGTATCTTTTAAGATATTACTTGCTTCTTCAGAGGTATTTTCTACATAGATTATCGCTCTGATATCGGTATCGATATACTTTTTCAATATACCAGCACACTCATCAATTGCAGCTTTATAAACAGGTTCCTGCTTATAAAGTTCGAAACCCATGTTTAAGTATTGTGCACCTTGCCCAGGAAAAGTGAAAACCAATTCGCTCGGTAATTCATTAAGTGTATTATCGTTTATTACATTCGATTGTTCTAGTAATTCTTTAAACTGATTAGCTGAATCAGCAACTAAAAACCTGCGGTATCGATAATCGTTTCTGGTTTTTTGCAGGGTATAAGAAATATCTGAGAGTTCTGCATCAGGATTTTTATCTAAATAAACATTAAGCGCTGTTGCATAATTTTCTCTGCTGCTTTCTGAGTTCGCCGACCAAGTAATAAGCTCAGCAGGCATTTTTTCTGCAGGTTCTTCGATAATATTATCATATTCTTCGAGCACTACATGAACATTTGTTCCGCCAACGCCAAAAGAGCTTACGCCTGCAATTCTTTTGTTATCGGTTTCCCAGGCAGAAAAAGTATTGTTAACATAAAATGGACTGTTTTTAAAATCAATATTGCGATTTGGTTTAGTGTAACCTAAAGATGCTGGAAGTTTTTTGTGCTGTAAAGCCAGACATGTTTTTATTAAACCTGCTACACCAGCGGCATGCGTTAAATGGCCAAAATTACTTTTAACTGAACCTATAGCACAAAAATTATTTTTATCCTGTGGGCCGAATGCTTCAACTAAGCCTTCAAATTCAATTGGATCGCCAATAGGCGTGCCTGTTCCGTGTGCTTCAATGTAGCTAATTTCAGAAGGTTCTACTCCCGCATCTGCAATTGCATCACTTATAGCGCCCGCTTGTCCCTCCGTACTTGGAGCAGAGAAACTACCTTTGCCAAAACCATCATTATTAATTCCAACACCCTTTATAATGGCATAAATTTTATCACCATCATTTAAAGCATCATCAAGTCGCTTTAATAAAACAGCGCCAACACCATCGCTAAAAACCGTTCCTGTTGCATTATCATCAAATGGTGTACAATGGCCATCGGCACTTAACATGCTGCCTTCCTGATAAATGTGGCCGCTATTTATAGGTGCAGTAATACTAGCTCCACCCGCTATGGCAATTTCACATTGATTTGCACGTAAACTATTTACCGCTGTAGCAACAGCTAAAAGAGAAGTTGAACACGCAGAATTTACGCTTACAGCAGGACCTTTTAAATTTAAGTGATAAGCAGTTCTCGAAGCGAGGTAATCTTTATCATTAACAGATAAAACCTGCGTTTTACCTTGATTATTAATTAAGGTTGGATGACCCAAAACATTGTTTTCGTAATAGGTATTATTTCCATTGCCTGCGTATACGCCAATTTTAGCTTTGTGTTTAGAAGATAGATATCCTGTTTTTTCTAAAAGCTCATGAGAAACTTCTAGAAATACACGTTGCTGTGGATCCATTAGTTCGGCAAGCTTTGCATTTATTCCGAAAAAAGCAGGATCAAATTTATCTGCATCATTTATAATTCCTCTTGCTTTAACATAATTCGAATCATTTTTCAATTCGTCGGGTATGCTTTTGTCTAAATCGCATTCAGAAAAAAATGTTGTGGTTTCGCGACCTTCAGAAAGAAGACTCCAAAACTCTTCAATCGTATCGGCACCAGGAAACCTGCCCGACATACCAATTATCGCTACATCTTTTGTAGTAGTGGATGTGCTTTTAGTGTTGCTTGTTTTTTGTTTAGAATTAACTTTATCAAGGTATTGTGCTATTCCAGATATGGTTGGAAATTGATAAAGCCTGGTAACAGGTAAACTATAGTTAAATGAAGACTTTAATTCGGCTACGGTTTTTTGAGCCAGTAAAGAGTTGCCACCCAATTCAAAGAAATTATCATTTACGCCAATTTTATCATAACCGAAAATGTTTTTTAAAACTTTTTCAATTTCAATTTCTTTTTGGGTTGATGGTTTTTTAAAGATTACGTTCGATTCAGGTCTTTTACTATCTGGTTTTGGGAGCAACTTGCGATCAACTTTTCCACTTGTTGTTTTAGGGAATTCTGATAACCACACAAATGCATCAGGAAGCATATAATCTGGTAAAGATTTTGCCATTAACTCACGAAGTTTATTTCCTTCATAGTTCTCCTTTTCGCCGATTAAGTAAGCTACCAAAACCTGTCTTCCTGGTAAATCCTCTCTTAAAACAACAGCAACCTGTTTTATGTCTTTTTGTTGAGCTAAAGCAACTTCGATTTCTCCAAGTTCAACTCTGTAACCTCTAATTTTAATTTGAAGATCTCTTCTTCCTAAAAATTCGATATTCCCATCAGGAAGAATTAAAGCAAGATCGCCAGTTTTGTATATTCTGGTATTCGATTCTGGTATAAACACAAATTTTTCGGCAGTCATTTCTGCCGAATTTAAATAGCCGTTTGCTAAGCAAACACCACTAATGCAAAGTTCGCCAATTTCTCCGCTGGGTAGTTCTTCTAAGTTTTCGTCGAGAATTAAGATCTTAGTATTGTAAATGGCTTTGCCAATGTTTGGCAGATTTGGCCATTCAGAAGGATTTCCAGTAAGCTTAAGCTCAGTTACAACATGTGCTTCAGTAGGCCCATATTGATTATATAATATTAAACCTGGTATTTTTGTGAAAAAGCTAATCACCTGAGGCGTAACTTTTAACTGCTCGCCTGCAGTCATTACCTCTTTTAGCGATGAGGGAAAAATATCATTTGCAATTGCACTTTCTGTAATAGATTGCAAGGCAACAAACGGAAGAAATATTCTGTTTACTTCTTGTTCTTTAATTAAATTTAAAAGCATGTAAGCATCTAATCTTAAATCTTCTGAGATAAGAACTAAATGACCGCCAGTTGTTAAAGTAGCGAAAATCTCTTGAAACGAAACATCGAAACTAAGAGGAGAAAATTGTAAAGTTTTAGTTTTAGGGACGGCTATCGATTTTTCCTTTTGCCATAGCAATAAGTTAACCATTGCCATTTGTCCCATGCAAACACCTTTCGGTATACCAGTGGTACCAGAAGTATGTAAAATATAAATTAGGCTGTCTTTTTCTGTTTTTACATCTAAATTTTCATCCGATAAGTCTTTTGAATAATTTAAGATGTCTTCTATTATTAAAGTTTCGCAGTCTGAATCATCAAATTTTGAAACGTTTTTGCTCGATATTAAAAAGAATTTTGCTTCAGAATTAGCGAGTACAAAATTTGCTCTATCTTTTGGATAGCTTAAATCTACAGGTACGTAGGCACTCCCAGTTTTAATAATAGCGAGTAAAGAAATGATTGTATTTATTGAACGCTCCGTAGATAATGCTAGCCTATCATTCGGTTTAATGTTTTTCTGAATTAAAAAACGAGCAAGTTGGTTAGCTTTTTTATTTAATTGATCATAAGAAATTGAGATACCATTAAAGCTTACGGCAACCTCGTTACCATACTGCTCAACAGTATTGTAGATTAAGGTATTAAGCATTATGATAATGTCGCTTTCCGATGCGTCTTTTTGGGTTGAAAACATATTTTTAAATATTGCAATAGCTTAAATAATAAAGCTTTATAATAAAAAAATGATGATTACTGTATTTTGCAATTTAATAGCATAATATGACTACTATTAAATTTAACATATTTTATTTAATTTTTTCTCAAAACCATGTCAGATAATGATAGGCTGATTATTGCAGAAGTATAGAAAAAAGTTCGTGCAAGTTGCCCGACTGGATGGCTTGAATTGTTTTTTTTGTTAGTCATGATTGAGAGTTGTCGACTTAAATTCACATCAAAAATTATCAGATAAATGATAGCTTTTGTTTTTTAAAAAATAGGATAATTGTTGCTGTTTATGAAACAACTTAGGTCTATTTGGTAATTAATCGTTTGTTTGGTTGTATTTAAATACATTTCAAATATAATGAAATCGTATGCATATTTTATATAAAATATCAGACTAATTGTAACGATTAAGGTCACTAAATATTAAAACAAGGAATATTCATATTTCAGTTTTACAATGGTTTAATTATACACAGTTTGGGACTGATTCTAGCAAACTATAAAATGTTTTAGTTTAGATATAAATATATGGTTGCGTAGAAAAGAGAAAGGGGCTTAAATCCATAAGCCCCAATAAACCAAACAAACTATTTATGAAGTTTTAATATAACCATCAAGAAATAAATTTGTTTCAAAAAAAAGAGATTAAAATTAATTAATCCCTTTTTTGATGTTAATTTTAAATCGTCCCGTTGATTTATTCCTAACGAAACAAACCTCTATAAATAATGAGGCTAAAACAATACCTAATACTTGGTATTTTTCAATTTAAAATAGATTAAGTTGTGCAGGTTTGTAAAGTTGTGGGTCGAAGTTATATTCGTTTGTTGTATCAGTTTGATGAGTTGTGAAATAGATATCGCTTTCGTTATAACGAGAGGCTACGGTTACAAAAGTTTTATCGGCAACGTCTTTAAATAACTTTTCTACCAAAACAGGGTCATTATTATCTTTTGATAAATGACTGAGTAAAAGATGGCTCATGTAATCTGGCTTATGGTTAAGAAATAACTCTAAAGCTTGCTTGTTCGAAAGATGTCCTTTTCCACTTGTAATCCTTCTTTTTAAGTGATAGGGATATCGTCCGTTTTCCAACATATCGGTATCATAATTTGCCTCTAAAAATGCTGCATGGCAATTTTTAAATTGAGAAATTAGCCTATCGCAAACCGATCCTATATCAGTGAAAATTCCAACTCTTGTATTATTATATTCAACGGTAAAGCTAAATGGATCTGCCGCATCATGAAATTTCGAAAAAGCGCAGACTTTTAATTGTCCAATGCTAATGGTTTCGAGATGTGTAAATGTGAAAACATTATCTGTATTTAAAACCAGTTTACTGCTTTTTAAAGTGTTAGTGGTAATGTAAACTGGAAGGTTGTATTTTTTTGATAATACAGCTAAACCTCTGATGTGGTCGCTATGTTCGTGCGAAATAAAAATAGCTTTAACTTTTTGAAGACTTAAACCAAGTCTTGCCATCCTTTTTTCTACTTCTTTGCAAGACAAACCAACATCAACTAAAACAGCTTCTTCTTTATTACCAATGTAATAACAATTACCGTTGCTACCAGAATTTATAGATGTAAAATATAGTGCCATTAAGTTTGCAAGATAAGGCTAATTTGCTGCGATGACAAAAACTATCCGTAAAGTTTAGTTCGAATCGTGAATAACGAGTTTGCAATCAACCATTATTTTTTGATAATTTTCCATATCAATTTCCTTATTAATTAATTTTAGAAGCAGATTAATGGCATTTTCACCAACTGATTCAGGATTTTCTTCTATAGAAGCAATAGGGGGGGAATCCAAATAGCTGATAAAAGAGTTGTTTCCAAAACCAACGCATTCAAACTCATTAAATTTTGGGTGATTAATACTTCTCAGATATTTCAAAGCATCAAATAATATAGGCTCTTTAAAAGCAACCAAAGCCGTAGGCATATTGCTTTCATCGGCAAATAAGTTTTGAATGGCTGTTATTGTATTTTCCTTATCAAAATCTGTGTACGCAACTAAAGTGGCATCAAAAGAAACATTATTATCTTTTAAGGCATTAATATAACCATTAAACCGATCGTGTGTAAAGTTGATCATTTTTGGCCCACCTAAATAAGCAATTTTTTTGTGGCCTCTATCTATTAAAAACTTTGTAGCCTGGTAACATCCTTGAAAAGTATTGCCTAAAACTTTATGACAGTTTAAGTTAAAACTTGGGTTACGAGTATAATAAACAACAGGTAAGCCAATTTGCTCAAACTGATCGAAGTGAGAAAAATCTTGGGTGTTCTTCGAAATCGCTACAATCAACCCATCAACCCTACTTTTTAAAAGCATATTGGCCAATTGAATTTCTTTCTCTAAATCATCGTGAGATTGCCCAATGATAACGTTGTACCCATGCTGCATAGCAAATTGTTCAACTCCATAAATACTTCGGGTAAAAAAATGGTCTAATAAATTAGGAAGAATAATACCTATAATTCTCGATTTACGTTCTTTTAAATTAATGGCCGATTTATTAGGCGTAAAATGCAAATCGCGAGCCATTTCCTGAACACGTTTCTTCGTATATTCATTAATTGTAGGGTAGTTATTAAGCGCTTTAGATACTGTTGATACTGACATTTTTAGCTTTTCTGCCAAAAATTTTAACGTAACGGGCGTATTATTCATCTTCTTTTCCAATCTCCATTGCATAGATAAGAAAAATTTTGGAAATTATTTCAAACGTTTGAAATAGATATGCAATGAGTATTCGTTGTTTTTAGCCATTTAAGAGTGATTTTATAATCCTCCGTTTTATACATTCGTTATTAATAATCACAACTAACCAAATAACTATGCACAAATCACTACTTCCCACTAGAAAAAAAGTCCGTTAAATTCATCATCATTTGGCTCTACCAATTGATTTAATTTTAGCGCACAAAAAACAGATTTCTTAAAATTCTTTAACAAAAGAAATGCGGTTATAAACTGCAAGGGGCTATTTTTTTGCATTTTTTTTGCTAAGAAATCTCTATGCAGGTATTTATAAAACAGAAAAATAAAACCAAATAAACAATATAATTAATTATGGATAAACTATACATTTTTAAAGAAAAACTTCTCTTTATCTACCAGCTTGATTTAAGAAAGAAAATTCTTTATTCGTTAGCATTTTTTCTTTTTTTTAATTGTTCCGAAATTTTTGCACAAACAACATTAACAGGAACAGTAAGAGATAGTAAAGGAGAAACTATTCCTGGAGTAAGTGTAAGGGTTAAAGGAACCCAAAACGGCACAGCTACTAATGAGGATGGAAAATTTTCCTTAAGTGTTTCTAATGGTAATTTAACAATTGTATTCGCAAGTATCGGATATACAACAAAAGAACTTCAAACGGGAGGTAAAACAACTATAAATACAAGTCTCGAAGAAGATACCCAAGGCTTGGAAGAGGTAATGGTTGTAGGCTATGGCGTTCAGAAAAAATCTACGTTAACAGGCGCTGTTTCTCAAATAAATTCTGAGGAAATTATGAAATCGCCAACACCAAATCCAACAAATAGCTTAATTGGACGTTTGCCTGGATTAATCGCGGTGCAAACAAGCGGTCAGCCAGGGGCTGATGGTGCATCTTTAAAAGTGAGGGGTGTGGCTACTTATGGTAGTAACAATGCGGCAATTGTAGTGGTTGATGGAATAGAGCGACCAAGCTTTTCTGATGTAGATCCGAATGAGATTGAAACCATTACAGTTTTAAAAGATGCGGCTTCAACCGCCATTTATGGTATTAGAGGTGCAAATGGTATTATTGTTATTACCACCAAAGTGGGTAAAATCGGTAAGCCAAAGGTTACTTATACAGGCAACTTGGCCCAACAAACTTATACTGGTTTAGCTGTTGGATCTGGAGCCTATGATAGTGCGGTTATGCTAAACCAATCGTATACAAATGATGGGAAGGCACCGTTTTTTACAAGTGATGATTTACAAAAGTTTGCTGATGGTTCTGATCCACTTGGGCATCCTGACGTGAGGTGGTTCGATTATCTAACCAAAAAATATTATACCCAAACTCAACATAATATTAATATAAACGGAGGAACAAAAATTGCCAAATACTTCGTATCAGCAGGCTATTCTTTTCAAGATGGTATATTTAAGAAATTTGAATCGCCTTATGGCATCAATACGGTTCCTAATTACAATCGTTATAATTTCAGATCAAATTTAGATTTTAATTTAAATAAAGATTTAACTGTTGGTTTAAAATTAGGCGGTCGCTTTGCAGATCGTTATCAGCCAGCTGGTCTTCTATCCTCGTCTGCTTTTTCTTACGATACGATTGAGGGGATGATTTCTCGTATTTTACAGGTCCCAGCTTATGCTTATCCTGTAACCTTGCCCGATGGCCGAATTACGGCAAATCCAAATATTGGAACCAACATTTGGAATCCTTACGCGATACTAACCCGTTTTGGTACCCGTAACGATAATATAAATACGATTGAAAGTACTTTTAATATTGATTATAAGTTGGGTTTTATTACCAAAGGTTTGTCATTCAAAACTAACTTTGGTTACGATTCTTACTATAACAACGTTGAGCGAAGAAATGCAAACTGGGCAGCTTATGTTTATAATGCAGCAACAGGAACTTCAACTTTATCAACCGATACGAGGAATCGTGATGAGCCTCTTGGTGCTGTTCAAGGTGGGGGAGTAACTTCGGGAAGTACCAACATGAACCTGCAAACAGGTTTTTATTATGATAGACATTTCGGTAAACACAGCGTAACTGGCTTATTATTAGGAACTCGACAGCTAGTACGAACTACTGGAGAAACGGCTTTTACCGCACCGCCAAGAGCAGTTCAAGGTTTAGCTTCTCGTGTTGCCTATAATTATGAGGAACGATATTTTGCTGAGTTTAACGCAGGTTATAACGGCTCAGAAAATTTTCCAAAAGGTTTAAGGTATGGTTTTTTCCCAGCGGCTTCTGCAGCATGGGCACTCACCAATGAACCATTCTGGAAGAAAAACGACATTTTAAATTACTTTAAAATTAAAGGTAGTTATGGTTTAGTAGGTAACGATAAGATATCAGATTTACGTTTTCTCTATTTAACAAGTTATTCTGCAAATACTCAGGCACCCTTTGGTAATCCTTTATCGATAAGTAATTTTCCAACACTTTTTATCGGAGACACAAACTTGGGAAATAACGCGGTAACCTGGGAAACAGGAACAAAGCGAAATTTAGGAATAGAAAGTATCTTCTTTAAAAATTCCTTAAAACTGAATGTGGATATATTTGATGAAACTCGTCGTGATATCCTAACCAATTCATTAAGTGGTTCTGCGTTATTTGGTCACTCTTACCCTAAGTTAAATAAAGGTATTGTGTACAACAAAGGGTATGAGGTTGAGATGGATTACCAAAAACAGTTTGGACAATTAACCGTTGGATTAAATGCTCAAATCAGTTTTGCTAAAAATAAAATTCTTGAAAACGACGAGCCAGATGGAATGCCTGAAGCATCGGTAAGAAAAGGAACACGCGTTGGACAGTTTTTCGGTTACGTTACAGATGGTTTTTATCAATCTGCCGCAGATATCGCTGCATCACCAAAACAGCAAGGTTTTAGTCCGATTCCAGGCGATTTGAAAATGAAAGATTTGGATGGAGACGGACAAATTACTACGCTCGATCAAAAAGCTATAGGCTATAGCAATACACCTGAATATGTTTACAGCTTTAGCCCAAGATTAAGTTATAAAGGGTTTTCATTTTCCATTTTATTTCAAGGCGTAGCGAATGTTAGCTCAAATGTAATTTTAAATGAGCAAAATAACGGACAGCAAATGTATCCGTTTATGCTTGATGCCTGGACCCCAGCAACAGCTGCTACTGCCACGTGGCCAGCACTGCACGCTCGAGGTACAGCATCGTTAAATTATGCTCTAAATGATTTTACGTTACAAAATTCTGCATACTTAAAAATTAGAAACGCCGAATTATCATGGACTCTACCAAAAAGATGGGCTGAAGCTATTAAAATAGCAAATGCAAGGATTTACTTACAAGGACAAAATCTTTACACCTGGACAAAATACAAGTTCTATATAGATCCCGAAAATGTGAATACGATAAATACAGCTTTCCCACTACAAGCGCTTTATCCAACCTCTAAAATTTACAACTTAGGTTTAAATCTTACTTTTTAAGAACATGAAAAACTATTTAAAATATACAATCATCTTTACTTTAATACTTTCTAGTGTTTCTTGTAAAAAGGACTTTTTAGAAAGGACACCTGGAGTAGCATTAAATGAAGAACAGATATTTGCAGATCCCGCACAAGCGGCTAAATTTGCCGATAATGCATATAATTATGTAATTAATAAATACGTGCGATTTAATGATCATCGTGGTTGCACGTCTCAGGCTTCTGATGAAGCTGTATCAGGTAACTCTGAAGGTTCAATTACATCTTTAAACAGAGGTTTATATCACGAACATTCTACCGGTCCATCTCTAAATGATATTGGGGCCATATGGAATTTGATGTATGCTGGTATAGCAATTGAAACGAAAATGCTGGCAAAACTATCAAGTGTTCCTCCAGCACCGCCAGCAACAGTTTCAATTTTCGATCCAGTAAGGGTAGAGGGTGAGATGAGATTTTTGAGAGCCCTTTCTTATTTTGAATTGACAAAAAGATTTGGCGGAGTACCGATAGTGGATAAGGTATATGAAGTGAATGATGAACTTAATTTGCCAAGAAGTTCTTTTGATGAAGTTACGAAATACCTTCTAGCAGATTTAGAGATAGCGGTTGCTAAACTAGGTAACGATGCAGATTACACTGCTTCGATGTATGGCCGACCAACAAAAGGTGCTGCTCAGGCCCTAAAAGCAAGAGTTCTCTTATATGCTGCCAGCCCGCTTAATAATGCTACTGGAGATAAAGCAAAATGGAAAGCGGCAGCAGATGCAGCTGCTGTTTTAATGGATGGAAGATATTCGCTGCAATCTTCTTACGAAGACTTGTTAAACGTTCCTTCATCTCCTGAGTACATTATGATAAGAATTAAGGGGAACACACCATTAGCAGGTGAAATGATGCAGGATTTCTCTATGTCGCCAGGTTCTGGTGGTGCACAAGGACAAATGAATCCTACTCAAAACCATGTAGATATGTATGAAATGGCAAACGGAAAAGCGATAACAGATCCAACATCTGGTTACAATCCTCAACAGCCATATCTAAACAGAGAACCACGTTTTTATGCAAATATAATATACAACGACAGACCGTGGCAGGGCCGTAGAATTCAAATGTGGTCTACTCCAGCAGGAGCATTAGATTATAATACAACCATAACTTACACTGCAACCAGATATTACTGTAAAAAATACTGGCCAGAAGTTTACCGAACTGTGGGTGGTAGCACAACATTGCTAAATTATATCTATTTCAGATATGGTGAAATTATGTTGAATTATGCTGAAGCTCAAAATGAAGCAGTTGGACCAGATGCCTCTGTTTACGATCAGCTAATATTAATCAGAAAAAGAGCAGGAATAGATCCTGGTGCAGATAATCTTTACGGATTAAAAGCCAACATGACTCAGGATGAAATGCGCACCGTAATTAGACACGAAAGAGCAATTGAACTTGCTTTTGAAGATCATCGCTGGTACGATATAATGCGTTGGAAAAATGGAACCCAAACCATTGCTGTGCCTATGAAAGGCATGGAAGTAATCAGAAACACCAATGGGTCATTTACTTATACACCATTTGTTTTAGCTGCTGGTTTTCAAAAGTCGTGGACAGATAAACAGAATTTATACCCAATTCCCCGTACAGAAATTTACAAAAGTAAAGGCGTATTAATCCAAAACCCAGGGTGGGAATAGTTATCTATTAGTGTTATTTTAAAAAGATTATTAATAATGAATTTAGCAAAAATAAGATATATAGCGTGCTTACTGTTTTTCCTTGTAGGTACAATCAATGTATATGCACAAAATCCAGATGCCGACATAACTGTTAAAGGTAAAGTTGTCGATCAGGATAAAAAACCACTTCCTGGTGTTGTGGTGACAATTCAAGAAGATAAAAGGAATAAATCGGTAACTACTGGCGCTGATGGTTCATTTACTATAGATGCAAGTACCAGCGATGTTTTGGTATTTAAATTTATCGGCTATAAAATGATTATAAAGCCAGCTACCGAAGTAAACAAAGATCAGGTTGTTTTATCTAAAGCTTTGGTTGACGCTGGTGATGATGATAACGTTTACATTCCTTTCGGAGTGAGAAAAAGAAGAGAAATTACAGCATCAATTAGCACAGTTTCTGCTGATGCACTTCCTCAAATTCCATCTTCATCGTTAACCAATGTTTTTGCAGGTAGAATGCCTGGTTTAGCAATTTACCCAAGTGGTTCTCAACAACCAGGTTATGATGTTGCGAGTTTCTTAATCCGCGGACGATCATCATATAATAGCAATCAAGACCCATTAATTTTAGTAGATGGTATTGAAAGAGATTTCAGATCAATGGATTTGGGCGAAATTGAAAGTATTAGTGTTTTAAAAGATGCCGCAACATTAGCTTGGTATGGTATGTATGCGGCAAACGGTGTAATTTATGTTAAAACGAAAAGAGGAAGTGCAACTTCTACCAAAGTATCTTTTGATGGACAAGTAGGCTTACAAGCTCCTTTACAGGTAACTAAACCATTAGATTCGTACACCTATGCTAATTTATATAACGAAGCTTCGATAAATAGTGGCGGTACATCTTTTTACGATGGTACAGCTTTACAAGCCTACCAAAGCGGAAGTGATCCATACAAATATCCCAACAATAACTTTGTACGTGATTTTACAAAAACTGTAGCTCCAACTCAACGTTATGTAGCATCAGTTTCTGGTGGAAATGCGTTCATTAAGTATTATGCTTTATTAAGTGCCTTTAATCAAGGCGGATTTTATAAGGGCGGAAATAATGAAACTTACGATGCAAATACAGATTTCTCCCGTTATAATTTAAGAACAAATATTGATCTGCATGTAAATAAAAATTTAGATGTGGCTTTAGATATTGGTGGTCGGATTAGTACATTAAATTTTCCTGCTGCAGGTACTGGAAACTTTCTAAGTGCAGTTTATTCTACACCACCAAATGCATTTCCAGTTCTTAACGCAAATGGCTCTTATGGTGGTACATCGATTTTTACATCAAGCAATCCGCTGGCAATGTTAGAGTCGGCAGGTGCAAGTACAGATTTAACTCGTAATATGATTGCGACTATCAGTGCCAGACAGAAGATGGATGGCGTACTGAAAGGTTTAGCCGCAGAAGTGTACTACGCTTATGATATTGCTGGTTTATACCGTTCGGGTTTTACGCAATCTTATGCAACGCAAGAACTTTTACCAACAAATGTGTATCAAACTTACGGAACGGCACAAAATGTAGATTATTTACCCAATGCTTTCTCTGGTAATTTAAGGAAAAGTGAATTTTGGGCAGGCTTGGATTACGACAGAACTTTTGGTCAACATGGCATTAAGTTCTCCACGCGAGTATCTAGACAAAACTATTCACAATTTGGCTTCTTGGATATTAGACGTGAAGGCTGGTCGAACCGTTTATCATATAATTTTAAAGAGCGTTATTTTGTAGATGTAATTGGATCTTTTTCTGGATCTGAAAACTTTGCTCCAGGAAACAGATATGGCTTTTTTCCAGCAATATCTGGAGGATGGATCATTTCTGATGAGAGTTTTATGAAAGGAAGTGCTTCAGTTCTTGATTTCTTAAAACTAAGGGCATCTTATGGTTTGGTTGGTAACGATGCCCTTGGTTCTGCCAGAAGATTTGCATTCAATAATTTCTACAGCAGAAGCGCAACTGGTTATACCTTTGGTACAGGCTTTACTGGTGTAGGTGGTACGGCACAGCTGGCTGCGGCAAATCCTTTCTTAACCTGGGAAAAAGCATATAAAACCAGTATTGGTTTCGATGCCAAATTGTTAAAACAATCTTTATCAATTAGTGCCGATTATTTTTATGAAGATAGAAAAAATCTAGCAACTGCTTCTCAGTTACCAAGTTTATTAGGGCAAACCTTAACCTATGTAAATGAAGGAGAAGCGTCGTATAGAGGCTTTGAAACGGGGATAAATTATGGTAAAAAATTAGGTGATTTTAATCTTAATGTGTTTGGTAATTTTACTTACAATACCAGTAAAATTTTAGCGGTTAACGAAGCCGCAAATTTACCTGAATACCAAAAAGCTTTGGGTCATCCAATCTCCAGTGTAATTGCGCCTTCTGCTACCGCATCAACAAATCCTGGATACATTAGTACCATGTTAATATCAAAGGGGCTTTTTCAAAGTCAGGCAGAAATTGATGCTGCACCGAAACAACTTTTATCAAGAGATGTAAAGCCAGGCGATATCAGATATGTTGATCAGAATGGTGATGGAATTATTAACGACTTGGATAGAGTTAGAACCGATTTCAATTTTGTACCTAAAGCATACTTTGGTTTTGGAGCTTCACTAGCATTTAAGAATTTAGATATGAACTTCTTATTTCAGGGAACAAGTGGCCGTTCTATTTACATTCAGCAGCTTGTAAATGCTGGAACCACCAATAACGGTTTCTTAAATCAGTTTAGTGTGGATAGATGGACACCAACAACTACGGATGCACAATTTCCTAGATTACTTTTATCTGATCGTGGAAACAACACAGCCAACTCAGATTTTTGGATCCGTTCAGGCGATTACATTCGATTGAAAAATGTAGAGTTAGGCTACAGTCTTTCTGCTTCAACCCTTAAAAAATTAAAAATAAGCCAGCTTAGGTTTTTTGTTAGTGGATTAAACCTACTTACCTTCGATAAACTTAATGGTTTACCAGTCGACCCAGAATTGCCAGAATCGGGTTATGCATCAAGCATTGGTGGTATCAATAGTGCCTCTTATCCATATATGAAAATTTATTCTTTCGGTATGAATCTGAAATTTTAATTGAGCAGAAAATGAAAAAAAATATATTCTATATCGTTTTATTTACAACAGCAATTTATTTCGCTGGATGTAAAAAATCAGAGTTCTTGCAAGATGGTTCTTTTAGTGGAACAAATGATATCACAGAAGCACAACTTTGGGCTAATCCTGATTATGCAAGAAACTTCTTAAATAATGTTTATTCGGTTTTAACCGATAGATATAACTTAACCGATGGTGCAATTTTAGCCTCGGGGAGTGATGAAGCTGTTAACTCAAACTTAAACTCCACAATTAATACCTATAACAACGGAACATGGAGTCCTGTAAGAACTTTTGATGATGTTTATTCTGATATGTATGTAGGCATCCGTAAGGCGAACATGTTCTTAGAGAAAGTTGATGGAAGTGCAATTATCCCAATTGATGAGTTGTTACCAGCAAACGTACCAGCAAATCAAACCTATGAAGCTCAAGTTGCCCGTTTAAAAGGGCAGGCATTATTCTTGAGAGCTTTTTTTGAGTTTGAATTGCTAAAACGCTATGGCTCTTTTCCAATTGTTACACGTACGCTGGCTGTAGATGATAACTTGGATTTACCAAGAAATACATTTGATCAGTGTGTAAAGCAAATATCAGATGATTGTGAAGAGGCAATTTCAAGACTACCTTTATCGCCAACAGAATGGAGAACAACAGATAGAGGACGAGCAACACAAACTGCAGCAATGGCTTTAAAAGCAAGATTATTGTTGTACGCTGCTAGTCCACAATACAATCCATCAAATGATTTAACAAAATGGCAATTAGCTGCTGATGCTGCTAAAAGAGTTATGGATACCGGTAAACACAGCATTTACACATCTTATCCAAATATTTGGCTTTGGAACGTGGGGGCATTTAATGCAGAAACCATTTTTGCAACAAGTACATTGAATACCGTTACAATTGAAACTAACAATGCGCCAATTAGTTACGACGCAGCAAACGGCAGAACAAACCCAACACAAGATTTGGTTGATGCATTTGAAATGCGAACTGGCAGAGCGATTACAGATGCTGCTTCAGGATATGTAGCTAGTGCTCCTTACACCAATCGCGATCCTCGCTTAAATTTTGCGATTATGTACAATGGCTCTACATTTAAAGGTAAAACAGTTGACACTTACGTTGGTGGTAAAGACGGACTGAATTTAAATGTAAATGCAACAAAAACTGGTTATTATATGCGTAAATACTTGAGTGAAAGCGCATCTTGGGCAGGCACTACAACTAATATTCGTCGTCCTTGGATATTTTTTAGATATGCAGAGATATTGCTAAATTATGCCGAAGCTTTAAACGAGGCACAAGGTGTTGGCGCAATGCCACAAGTACTTTCTTCAATTAATTTAATTCGTGCCCGTAGCGGTGTAGCTATGCCTGCATTGCAAACAACTAATCCAGCAGGAAACGGTTATGTAGCACCTACTCAGGTTGAGCTACGTAAGCGTATTCGTAACGAACGTAGAGTAGAGCTATGTTTTGAAGAACACCGCTTTTTTGATGTTAGAAGATGGAAGGAAGGAGAATCGACTTTCAATAAAGCCGTAAGCGGAATGCGTATTATTCAAACTGGTACAAATACCTTTACCTACACACCTTTTGTTGTAGAAAACAGAGTATTTACTGCAAAAAACTATTTATATCCAATTGCTCAAAATGAATTAAATAGGGCGCCTGCTTTAGGTCAAAATGCTGGTTATTAATTGTTAAATTAAATTTAGGTTAATTTTAGTGGGCGGTGGCAATACCGTCCACTAATTAATTATTAGTTTTACGTTATTAATCATTTTTTAAAACAATACGTTATGCTTAAATCTATTTCTAGAGTTTTTATAATTTGCCTCTCACTGTTTTCTTCAATTTGTTTTGCTCAGGTTAGCTCTATTCAAAATATTCAGGCCCGTAAAATTCAAAGCCTTAATGGTAAATGGAATTATATTGTAGATCCGTATGAAAATGGATTTTACGATTACAGACACGAACCATTTGACCAAACGAAAACTGGTACGGGAGGTTTTTTTGATGATAAAGAACAGGTAAATAAAAGTGAATTAATAGAATACAATTTTGATGGTTCGCCTCAAATGAATGTTCCTGGCGACTGGAACTCACAATCAGAAAAACTCGAACTTTATGAAGGCACTGTATGGTTAAGACGAAAATTTAATGCACAGCCAGAAAAAGGCAAGCGTTATTTTGTTTATTTCGGTGCTGTTAACTATGAAGCTCATGTTTACCTGAATGGCAAAAAATTGGGTATCCATAAAGGGGGATTTACGCCATTTCAATTTGAAGTAACAGGGAAATTAAAATCTGGAAATAACTCATTGGTTGTTAAGGCCGATAATACAAGGAAACCTGATGAAATACCAACTGTTAATACCGATTGGTGGAATTATGGAGGCATAACCCGCGATGTTTATTTAGCAGAATTACCCGAGCATTTTATTGCTGATTACAAAATGCAGCTTGAAAAGGGCAGTAACAATTCAATTAGCTTCTCTTTAAAACTTGCTGATGCTTTTGCAGGTCAGGAAGTTTCGGTTTCTATTCCCGAATTAAATCTTAAAAAAGATTATAAAACAGATAGCGAAGGTAAAATAAGTGAGGTTTTTATTTGGAATAACCTTAGCCTTTGGTCGCCAGAAAACCCTAAGCTTTATACAGTAAATATTAAATCTGCAAATGAAAATATTGAAGATAAAATTGGTTTCAGAACTATTGAAGTAAAGGGCGATAGTATTTTACTAAATGGAAAATCGGTTTTCTTTCGCGGAATTTCTATGCATGATGAGAATCCGCTTTTGCAGGGTCGTTTACGTTCGCAAGGCGATATGCGTATGATGTTGCAATGGGCTAAAGATTTGAACTGTAATTACGTTCGTTTGGCTCATTATCCTCATAACGAAGAAATGATTCGCCTGGCCGATGAAATGGGTTTACTGGTTTGGGCTGAAGTTCCTGTTTACTGGACCATCAGCTGGGAAAATCCAGTTACATATGCAAATGCAAAACAACAGTTAACCGATTTAATTTCTCGTGATAAAAACAGAGCCAGTGTTGTAGTTTGGTCAATTGGTAACGAAACACCATTAAGCGCACCTAGACTTAGTTTTATGAGTAATCTGGCAGAAACTGCACGATCTTTAGATGATACAAGACTTGTTGCTGCGGCATTAGAAGTTCATCGTGAAGGTAATACCATGATTCTGAATGATCCACTTGGTGAAAAGATAGATTTGGTAAGCTTTAATGAATACGCTGGCTGGTATTTTGGCGGTGTACCAAGCGAAATTACCAAATATGATTTTAATATTAAATACAATAAACCAGTAGTAATTACAGAGTTTGGGGGCGATGCCTTAGGCGGTTTTCATGCTGATGAAAACACACGATGGAGTGAAGAATATCAGGAAGCGTTATATAAAAACCAGCTGACTATGTTAAGCAAAATATCGTCACTTCGTGGTATCATTCCATGGATTTTAGCTGATTTCCGCTCTCCGAGAAGACAACATCCAGTTTACCAAAATTTTTGGAACCGTAAAGGGGTTATGACCGAAACAGGCAAAAAGAAGAAAGCCTATTTTGTGCTTAAAAACTTTTACAATCAAATGCAAGAAAAATATAAATAAGGCTTTCCAAATTTCAAGATAAATAAATATGAAAAAATATCTTCCGTTTGCACTTCTTTTAGCATTTCCCTTTACAGATGCTTTAGCGCAGGATAAAAAAATTGAAAAGAAAATCGATTCAGTTTTAAAACTGATGACTTTGGATGAAAAAATTGGTCAGCTAAATCAATATACTGGAGGCGATGCAACTGGTCCAATTACCAACAATCCAAATAAGTTAAAGGATATAAAAGAAGGTAAACTTGGCTCCCTGTTAAATGTAAAAGGAGCTGCCGAAACCAGAAAGGTACAAGAAGCTGCAATGCAATCGCGGATGAAAATTCCTTTGCTTTTTGGTTTAGATGTAATTCATGGTTACCGAGTTACTTTTCCTATTCCTTTAGCAGAAGCTGCAAGCTGGGATTTGGCTGAAATGGAAAATGCAGCACGGGTTGCCGCAAGAGAAACAGCTGCATCTGGTGTACATTGGACATTTGCACCGATGGTGGATATTGCCCGCGATCCGCGATGGGGCAGGGTAATGGAAGGCGCAGGAGAAGATACTTACTTAGGTTCGCAAATAGCAAAAGCCCGCGTTCATGGTTTTCAGGGAAAGGGTTTAGGAAACCTTGATGCCATTATGGCTTGCGCAAAACACTTTGCCGCTTATGGTGCTGCAATTGCAGGGAGAGATTATAACGCCGTAGATATGAGCGAACATACTTTGTGGGAAACTTATTTACCTCCTTTTAAAGCTGCGCTCGATGCTGGTGCGGCAACTTTTATGAATTCTTTTAATACTTTAAATGGTATACCAGCTACAGGAAATACTTACCTACAACGCGATATTTTAAAAGGTAAATGGAAGTATACAGGTTTTGTGGTGAGTGATTGGGGTTCGATAGGGGAAATGATTAATCACGGTTACGCAAAAAATAAATCTGAAGCAGCAGAATTAGCCATAAAAGCAGGTAGTGACATGGACATGGAAAGTAGAAGCTATTTACCATCTCTTGCTAAACTGGTTCAGGATAAAAAAGTATCTGTTGCATTAATAGACGATGCTGTTAGAAGAATTTTACGTAAGAAATTTGAATTGGGGCTGTTTGATGATCCTTATCGTTTCAGTAATGTAGAACGTGAAAAAAAGGAATTAAACTCAGCTGAAAATAGAGCCGCATCATTAAAAATGGCAGAGAAAAGTATAGTACTGTTAAAAAACGAAAAACAAACATTACCTCTTTCTAAGGATTTAAAAAAGATAGCCGTTATCGGACCATTAGCAAAATCAGAAAAAGATATGCAGGGCTTTTGGTCTATAGCATGGGAAAACGATAAGCTGGTTTCTTTGTACGAAGGGTTAAAAAATAAAGTAGGAGATAAAACAGAACTTTTATACGCCAAAGGCTGTGGAATTTCTGATAGTTCAAAAACAGGTTTTGCAGAGGCTGTAGAGGTAGCTAAACAAGCTGATGTGGTAATTATTGCTGCAGGCGAAACTTTGGATATGAGTGGTGAAGCAAAAAGCAAAACTAATATTCATATTCCTGGTGTTCAGGAAGATTTAATAAAAGCCATCCAAGCTACAGGTAAGCCAGTTGTGGTGTTGCTTATGGCGGGTCGTCCGTTAATTTTTAACTGGACAGCCGATAACGTTCCAGCGATAATGTATACCTGGTGGTTAGGTAGTGAAGCTGGTAATGCAATGGCAAATGTTTTGTTTGGCGATTATAATCCCGCAGGAAAACTTCCAATGACTTTCCCTCGTAGCGAAGGTCAAATTCCACTTTATTACAATTATTTAAGTACAGGTCGTCCTTCAAATAGCGATAAAGATAGAAACTATAAATCAGCATACCTGGACTCGCCAAATAGTCCTCGATTTGCATTTGGCCATGGTTTAAGTTATACAACTTTCGATTATAGTGAATTATCGTTTAGCAAAACTCAATTTACAATGAACGATAAAATTAACGTGAGTTTCACTTTAAAAAATACAGGTAAATATGATGGCGAAGAAGTTGTTCAATTGTATTTGCAAGATAAGTTCGCATCAGTAGTTAGACCAGTAAAAGAACTTAAAGATTTTCAAAAAGTTAGTTTAAAGGCTGGAGAAGCTAAAAACATAAGTTTTACTATTGATAAAGAAAAACTATCCTTTTACAACCAACAATTAAAGTGGGGTGCAGAAGCAGGCGATTTCAAACTAATGATTGGTACCGCATCAGATAAAATTAAACTAGAAAAAGATTTCACATTAACCAACTAAAACATCGGTTAATAAAATAATCAGCATTTAAATCATCCATGTTAAAAAGCTTAAAACTGAAAAAGAATACACTTTTATTGTTCGCAATATTAAGTTTTGCCTTAAATTCTTTTTCGCAAAATCCAGGAAGGCAGCTCATCAGCTTAAACGATGGCTGGGCATTTCAAAAAGAAAACGGTCAATCAATAAACGTTAATATTCCGCATACATGGAATGATAAAGATGTTTTAGACGATGCACCAGGTTATTATCGTGGATTAGGTATTTATAAACGAAAACTTAAATTAGATCAATCATCAAAGGGAAAAGAAATTTTTCTTGTTTTTAATGGCGTTGCTCAAGAGGCTGAAATTTTAATTAACGGTAAAAGTGCTGGTAAGCATATTGGGAGTTATACAAGATTTACAGTTTCCATTACGAAGTTTTTAAATTTTACGGATGATGTAATTGAAGTTAGGGCAAACAATTATTTTAACGAAAATATTCCACCTTTAACTGCAGATTTTACCTTTTTTGGTGGTTTATATCGTAATGTAAATTTGTTAATTACCGAACCTGTTCATTTTACGCAAAATGATAATGGAAGTTCGGGTGTATATATCACTACACCACAGGTATCAGCTAATTTAGCAAGCATTCAGGTTAAAAGTTTAATAGATAATTCGTCAGCAGCTACTAAAAAGATTCAAATTAATAATCGTTTAGTAAATGCAGACGGTAAGGAAATTGCTTCACAAAATTCACTTGTTAGCATTGCTTCTGGAGAAAATAAAATAATAGTTCAGGATTTTAAAACTGTTAAACAACCCAAACTTTGGTCGCCAGAAAATCCTTATTTGTATCGAATTATTACAAAAATAAGTGATGCTGGTTCAAAAGTTGTATTAGATCAGATTTCAAATCCATTAGGATTTAGATGGTTTAAGTTTGATGCAGAGAAAGGTTTTTTTCTTAATGATAAACCATTGAAAATCATTGGTGCAAGTCGCCATCAGGATTATGAAGGTCTAGGTAATGCTGTTCCAGATGCACTACAAACTAAAGATGTGGAATTGCTTAAACAAATGGGCGGTAACTTTTTAAGAATAGCACACTACCCGCAAGATCCGCTAATATTGGAGGCCTGCGATCGGTTAGGCATTCTGGCATCTGTAGAAGTGCCCTTGGTTAATACCATTACCGAATCTGAAGCCTTTACAACCAACAGCCTGAATATGCAAACTGAAATGATTAAACAAAATTTTAATCATCCAAGCGTGGTAATTTGGGCTTACATGAACGAAATTTTATTACGCCCAAAGTTTGTAAATGATAAGCCTCGCCAGGAAATTTATTTCAATCATATCCGCGAATTGGCTCAACAGTTAGATGACTTAACCAGAAAACTCGATCCATCAAGATATACAATGTTGGTTAACCACGGGGCTTTTGATAATTACAATAGAGTTGGATTAACGAAGATACCAATGATTGTTGGATGGAATTTATATTCAGGTTGGTACTCTGGAATACCAGCTGATTTCGGAAAATTTTTAGATCGCCATCATAAAGAATTACCTGATAAACCATTTTTAGTTACAGAATACGGTGCTGATGCTGATCCAAGAATTCGTTCTTTTCAACCAGTTCGATTTGATAAAAGCGTAGAATATGCTACTAAATTTCATCAAACGTATTTAAACGCAATGCTAGAGCGGCCATTTGTAAGTGGAGGAATGGCTTGGAATTTAGCCGATTTTAATTCTGAAACCCGCGAGGAAACCATGCCACATATTAATAATAAGGGTTTGTTAACCATTGGTCGCCAACCGAAAGATACTTATTTCCTTTATCATGCTTATCTTTCTGATAAACCTTATTTAAAAATTACTTCTGCGCAATGGAAAACCAGAGCAGGCATAGCCGACTCTTTAAAGTTAACCAGCACACAACCTTTACAAGTGGCTACAAACCAAAAAAGTGCAGAGCTGTTTTTGAATGGTAAAAGCCTTGGAGTTAAAGAAGCGACAGATCATATTTGCGAATGGCAGGTTTCTTTTATTGATGGTATAAATCAGATTAAAGTTGTTTCGGGATTTAATACCGATGAAGCTGATATTGATTTCCAGCTGCAACCTTATAAATTTTCTGATAAAATCCCTTTTAAGAATATTAACATCCTTTTAGGTTCAAAACGCTTTTATATTGATGAGAAAAATCAGCAATTATGGTTACCAGATCAACCTTACAAAACAGGTAGTTGGGGTTGGATAGGCGGAGAAGCGTACAAAGGAACCAATAATAGGATTTTATATGGAAGCGATAAAAATATTCTTCAAACAGATAATGATCCGGTATATCAAACCCAACAAGTAGGAATTAAGCAGTTTAAATTCGATGTGCCAGATGGAGAGTACGAACTGGTTCTGCATTTCGCTGAATTAGTAGGTGGCGAAACTAAGGAGGCTTTAGCTTATAATTTAGATAATAACCATAAAAAAGAGATAGAAGAACAACGCATTTTCAATGTCACAATTAACAATGTTCTTTTTCTCGAGCAACTAAATCTGGCCAAAGATTTCGGATATACAAAAGCAGTAGAGAAAAAAACAAGGTTAACCATTCAAAACGGAAAAGGTATTTCAGTCGAATTTAATGAAATTATAGGAAAACCTGTCTTAAACGCGATACAGTTAAGAAAGATATATTAATTCTCAAACATGAAAAATTTACCTGTACGTATTTTATCAGTTGATGTATTAAGAGCGATAACAATGTTCTTAATGATCTTTGTTAACGACGTGGCAGGCGTACGAAATATTCCAGAATGGATAGAACATACTAAAGCAGAAGTTGACGGTATGGGCTTTTCAGATCTCATCTTTCCAGCATTTTTGTTTATTGTTGGTTTATCATTACCGTTTGCAATAAAAGGCAGAATAGATAAAGGAAAGCCGTTTTCTTCAATCGCCATGTATATTCTGTTAAGATCAACAGCGCTTATAGTAATGGGATTTTTTCAAGTTAATCTAGAAAACTATAATAATGAAGCTGCACTTTTACCTTATTCAATTTATACAATTCTGATTACCATTTCTTTTTTTATGATATGGTTAGATTATCCTCAAAGTTTTTCAAAAGTTAAAAAGTTAGCGTTTATTATTACTGGTGTTTTGCTTTTAGCAATTCTCGCATTAATATATCGAGGGGGGAATGCAACACATGTTGAAGGATTAAAACCACATTGGTGGGGTATTTTAGGTATAATTGGATGGGCTTATTTGGTATCTGCATTTGTTTTTCTACTTAGTAAAGGAAATTTAATGGCTTTAATCTTGGCATTCCTCGTGTTTGCAGGAATAAATATCAGTGTTCACATGAATTTATTAAATCTTCGCTTATGGATAATTGGAGATGCCTCATCAATTACCTTAATGGTAGGTGGGATTATTATTTCCTTACTATATACTCGGTTCGTTAATAATAAGGATTATAGGGATTTTTGGATACAGCTCGCATTAATAGGTTTAATTTCAATTGCTATTGGCATGTTTATCCGCCCTTATGCTGGTGGAATTTCAAAAATATATGCAACTCCTGCATGGGTGTTTATTTGCATGGGCATAACCATTCTGGTTTTTAAATTGCTAATTTTTCTGGTTGACATTAAAGGAAAAAATAATTGGTTTAATGTGATCAAGCCTGCAGGTACAAGCACCTTAACTTGTTACCTAATTCCTTACTTACTTTACTCTGTTTTCACGCTGTTTCATTTTCATTTTCCTAAATTTTTAAGTAATGGGTTTGGTGGTATAGTAAGGTCTTTTTTTATAGCTTTTTTGGTAATTGGTATTGTTTCTTATTTAGAAAAAAAGCGACTGCGTTTAAAGGTTTAATTCTAAAATATGTTTAAAAAAATAAAATATTTATTTTTAATAAGTTTTCTGTTTATCAGTTATTTATCGTCGGCACAGCAAAGCATACGTTTAAATAATAACTGGGAATTTATTAAGCAAGATTTGGGTGGCATTTGGGAGTCTGTTCGCCCTGTAGGTTTGGGTAACCCCGAATCTGTTCCATTGTGGCAAAACGTTACTTTACCGCATTGCGTTAATGCAGAAGATGCGGTAGATCCCGATGTTAATTATTATCAAGGGCCAGCTTGGTATCGAACACAGTTGGCTGTCGAAAATCCTTATCAAAAAGGTAGAACAATTCTACATTTTGAAGGTGCAGGACAAAAAACCGAGGTTTATGTTTATACAACAAAAGTAGGAGCGCATGTTGGTGGTTACGATGAGTGGACAGTTGATATTACAGATGCTGTTGAAGCTTTCAAGAAAAGTGATGTTTATAAAAAACAGTTCAAAGGTAAAGTTCCAATTTCGGTAAGAACCGATAATTCGAGGGATTTAGAAATGATTCCTTCTAATTTATCAGATTTTAATGTTTATGGCGGTATTTATCGTTACCTCAATTTAGTTTATTTACCAGCGCTTTCTATAGATAAAATGTTTGCAAAAGCTGAGGTAGATTCTCTCGGTAAATTGGGTAAGCTCAACGTAAAAGCCAGGTTTTATAATCCAAATCATTACGGAGGAGGTAGTTATCGATTAAAACTGATTGATCCGAGTGGAAAAATTGTTAATGAAACATATAAGAAATTCGAAATAAGTGAAGATTTACAGTTATTAAACATAGAAGTTAAAAAACCAATACTTTGGTCACCAGATAAGCCCGCACTATACACAGTACAATATGAAATCATCTCCTCAGAAAGTAATTATAAAGGCGAAGAAAAAATCGGTTTCAGAAATATAAATTTTGTTGAAAAAGGGCCTTTTAAGCTAAACGGAAAGCGGTTGTTGCTTCGTGGTACGCACCGCCACGAAGACCAGGCGGGTTTAGCTGCTGCAATGACAGAAGACCTTATCCGAAAGGAAATGGTAATGATGAAAGAAATGGGTGTAAATTTTATTCGCTTAGGTCATTATCAGCAATCGCGTATCGTTTTAAATCTTTGTGATAGTTTGGGTATTCTCGTTTGGGAAGAAATTCCCTGGTGCCGCGGAGGTTTAGGTGGCGATATTTATAAGCAACAAGCCAGAACGATGTTAAAAAATATGATTGAGCAACATTACAATCATCCATCCATTATGATTTGGGGTTTAGGCAATGAAAACGATTGGCCTGGAGATTTTCCCGAATTTGATAAAGAAAAAATCAGAACCTTTATGAAGGAGCTGAATGATTTATCACATAAATTGGATGCATCTCGATATACCGCCATTAGAAGATGCGATTTCTGCAGTGATATTGTTGATGTGTATTCGCCTTCTATTTGGGCTGGTTGGTACCGCGGTGTTTATACCGATTACAAACAAGTGTCGGAAGATGAGTTTAAGAAAGTAAAACGCTTTTTACACGTAGAATGGGGAGGCGATAGCCATGCAATGCGCCATTCAGAAAATCCTGATAAGGCTTTAAGTAAAATTAAAACAGGCGGAAGCGCCGATGAACGTGCAGGTGATGCCTCGTTATATGGAGGGGCAGCAAGAATTTCAAAAGATGGAGATTGGAGTGAATCGTACATAACAAATCTGATAGATTGGCATTTAAAAGAGCAAGAAACTATGCCCTGGTTAAGCGGAACTGCATATTGGCCTTTCAAAGATTTTTCGACCCCTGTTCGACCTGATAATCCTGTACCGTATATGAACCAAAAAGGGGTGGTAGAACGCGACCTAACTAAAAAAGAGTCTTACTATGTTTTTCAATCTTATTGGACAGATAAACCCATGATCCACATTTATGGTCATACCTGGCCCGTACGTTGGGGTGATGAAGGCGAAGAAAAAATGGTTAAAGTTTATGCCAATTGCACCGAAGCCGAAATGTTTTTAAACGGTAAAAGCTTTGGAATCAAGAAACGCAATAGCCAGGATTACCCTGCAGCAGGCTTGAGATGGAATTTACCTTTCGCAAAAGGCGAAAACATAGTAAAGGTAATTGGTAAAAAGGGAAAGGAAATGGTAACGGATGAAATTAAATTCAATTACCAAACAGAGAAGTGGGAAAAACCTGCAAAAATGGAATTGAAAAAGATAAGCCAACAAGGAGACGAAGCAACTGTCGAAGTAAAATTATATGACAACAAAGGCGTACAATGCCTGGATGCCATTAACTGGATCAATTTCGGATTAACTGGCGATGGAAAATTACTCGATAACCTTGGAACATCTTCAGGATCGAGAAAAGTTCAGGCTTACAACGGACGAGCAATAATCAGTATAAAATTAAATAAAGGTAAAAGTGTTGTTTCTGTTAAGTCAGAAGGATTACCAACCGTATTTACAGAGCTTTAAATTATGAAAAGAACCCTATCAATTACATTAGTTAGCTTATTTTATTTAATGTTAACATCTTTTTCGGCTTTAAGTCCATCCAAAGGTACTGTAGAGCAGGAAGCGGAAGCCGTTTTGAAAAAACAAATTTTAAAAGAAGCAAATTGGGCTCTAAAAGAGAAACCTATAACGGTAACAGCGTCATCATCGCCAAGAAGTGCAGGTGGAAAACACGATTTCTTTTCGGAGGCAGATTATTTTTGGCCAGATCCTAAAAACCCCGATGGGCCATACATTAATAGAGATGGTTTAACCAATCCTGATAACTTTTTGGAGCACAGAAAAGCTATGGTTCGCTTGAGCAAGATTATTGGTGTTCTGGCCTCTGCCTATAAAATTACTGGCGACGAGAAATATGTAAGGCAAGCTGTTTTACATTTAAAGGCCTGGTTTATTAATCCTGAAACCTTAATGAATCCTAACTTACTGTATGCACAGGCGGTTAAAGGTAAGTTTACTGGTCGTAATTATGGTATTATCGATACTATACATTTAATGGAAGTTGCGCAAGGTGCATTAATTATGGAAAAGGCAAAAGCTTTTGATAATGAAACTGCAAGGGGAGTTAAAAAATGGTTTGCCGACTATATATTATGGTTAAATACGAGTAAACCTGGTATTCAAGAGAAAACAGTTAAAAACAACCACGCCACCTGTTGGGCAATGCAAGTTGCCTCATTCGCTAAACTTTGTGGAGATCAAAATATGCTCGATTCCATTAAAACCAATTTCAAAACCAACTTACTCCCAAACCAAATGGCAGTTGATGGAAGTTTTCCTTTGGAAATGGCACGTACTAAGCCTTATGGTTACGCTATTTTTAATTTAGATGCGATGACCATGCTTTGTCAAATTTTATCAACCCCAAAAGAAAATCTTTGGAATTTTAGTACTGCAGATGGAAAATCAATAAAAAAAGGGATTTCATTTTTATATCCTTTTATAGCTGATAAAAGCAAATGGACGTTAGCGCCAGATGTTATGTATTGGGATAATTGGCCAGTTGCACAACCTTTCTTGCTTTTTGGTGCCAATGCATATAACGAAACAAGCTGGCTAAATACATGGAAAAAATTAGAACACCAACCACAGATAGAAGAAGTTATTAGAAATCTGCCAATCCGTAATCCTTTAATTTGGTTATAAAAATGGCGTTTAAAGGAAAAGTTAATATTGTGGTTTTGTGTATAACGATGCTGTTTATTACACATCAAGGATTCGCACAAAAATGGGAATCTCAATTTGTAAAAATTGAATCAAATGGCCGTTTAAAGTATATTGCTGATGAAAAGGGAAATACTATACCTGATTTTAGCAGAGTAGGTTATCATCAAAATACTAAAGCAATACCAGAAGTTAAAGTCGTTTTAACACTTTCTGCAACAGGCGACTCTGATCAGCAAAAAATTCAACAGGCCATAGATGATTTATCAAAAAAACAAGCTGACAAAAATGGTATTCGGGGAGCGATTTTACTAAAAAAAGGTACCTATAAAATCCCCGAAAGTTTAAAAATATTAGCCAGTGGAATTGTACTTCGTGGTGAAGGCGAAGAAACAAGATTAATAGCTACTGGAAGAGGTAAACGAAAAACAATCATCGCTTCTGGAAATGGAAAAGTAAATGAAATTAAGGATACACGGGTGAAGATTACAAATCATTATGTTCCAGTTGGGGCGAAAAGTTTTGCAATCGCATCAACACAAGGTTTAAATGTCGGCGATCAAATTATAGTTTATCGACCAGGTACTGACAAATGGATTAAGGATCTAAAAATGGATCAAATAGAACCTGGTACAGGTACTGTTCAATGGATAGCCGCAGATTATAATTTGCAATTTGAAAGAGTAATAACGGCAATTAAAGGCAATGAAATTACAATAGATAATCCTGTTGTAATGGCAATGGAGGATCAATATGGAGGAGGAGAAATTTACAAGTATAATTTTAATGGTCGCATTGCTGAAGTCGGGATTGAGAATTTATATCTCGAATCTGAATATGAAGGCGACATAGATGAAGAACACGGTTGGGATGCCATTTCTTTTAACAAAATAGAAAACAGCTGGATTAAGAATGTGACAAGTCGTTATTTTGGATATTCTTGCGTTAACTTAGGTAACGACAGTAAGCAAATTACGGTTCAGGATAGTAAATGTCTCGAGCCAAAGTCGCAAATTATTGGCGGTAGGAGGTATTCCTTTAACAATGATGGACAGCTTAATCTTTTTATGAACTGTTTCGCATCAGAAGGTAGGCACGATTATGTAACGGGTGCAAAGGTTTGTGGACCTAATGTTTTTTACAATTGTAAATCTGAAAATGCCAAAGCAGATATTGGTCCACATCATCGCTGGGCAGTTGCTACACTTTACGATAATGTTGTTACCGATGGCGAAATTAATATTCAGGATAGAGGAAACTGGGGAACAGGTCATGGTTGGTCTGGTGTTAATCAAGTATTATGGAATTGTACGGCAGTTAAGGCGGCAGTTCAAAGTCCATACGTAAGTGGTAAAAACTATGCAATTGGATTAAAAGCTAAGAAATATGATGGTCGTTTAGCAGAAAGACCAAATGGTGTTTGGGAAGGGCAAAACAAAGATGGTTTAAATCCTAAATCTCTTTATTTAAAACAAGTAGAAGAAAGTAAAAAGTAATTATATGAACTTAAGGATTAAAATATCTGGCTTAATGTTATTGTCTTTTAGTGTTGTAAATGCACAAAAGATTGATGTTGCAAAAGCGTTTAAACTGGCTGAAAAACAGACAGATTTATTGGTTAAAAATGTAGATTCAGCCAGAAAGTTAAAACCTAATCTGGTTTCGCCCAGAACAGTAGAAAAAGGTCAGTTTAAAATGGTCGTTTCTAAAGATTGGACCAGCGGCTTTTTTCCTGCAGAGCTTTGGTACTTTTATGAATACACAAAGGATAAAAAGTGGCTTGATTTAGCAAAAAAATATACACAGGATATTAAAAAGGAACAATTTAATAAAGGGACACATGATTTAGGTTTTATGATTTACTGTCCATTTGGTAATGGTTACAAAATTACAAAAGATACAGCCTATCGCTCCGTTATCATTCAGGCGGCTAAATCACTATCAACAAGGTTTAATAAAACTGCTGGTGTATTGAAATCTTGGGATCATAATGGCGATAAATGGAAATTTCCTGTTATTATCGATAATATGATGAATCTGGAATTACTTTTTGAAGCGACTAAGTTTACTGGCGATTCATCATTTTATAAAATTGCTATTTCTCATGCCGATAACACAATCAAAAATCACTTCCGTACAGATTTCAGTTCTTACCATGTTATCGATTACGATACTACTCAAAATGGTAAGGTTTTACAAAAATTAACCGCTCAGGGTTATGCAAACGAATCGGCCTGGGCTCGCGGACAAGCTTGGGCATTGTACGGATATACCATGTGTTTTAGAGAAACTAAAAAGCAAACCTATTTAGCACAGGCTGATGGAATTGCAAACTTTATTTTAAGTTCAAAAATAACGCCTGAAGATGGTATTCCTTATTGGGACTACAACGATCCAAAAATACCGAATGTATCACGAGATGCTTCAGCTGCTTCAATTACAGCTTCAGCGCTATACGAACTAGCAAAATACAGTAAAAATGGTAAGCAATATAAGGCAGCAGCCGATAAAATTTTGCTTTCGTTAAGCACGAAATATATAAGTAAACCTGGCGATAATTATGGTTTTATTTTAGAGCACAGTACAGGCCACTTACCTGCGAAATCTGAAATTGACGTACCGATTAATTACGCAGATTACTATTACCTTGAGGCATTATTAAGAAGTAAAAAATAGGAAATATGAGGTTAGTTAAAATTTTAATTGGTTTTACGTTCTTAGGTGCATTTGTTTTTATGTCTATGCGCTCCGATAATGTCGCAATTCGCAAAAAAGTTATTATAGGCTATGTTGGCGGTTATAAAGGCCTGGCCGATTTAAGTAAAATCGATGCAAATAAACTAACACACATAAATTATGCTTTTATCAATGTTAAAAATAACAGGGCCTTCTTAAATAGAGAAGCAACAGATACTGTAAATTTTCAAAACCTTAATAAGCTTAAAAAAGTTAACCCTGATATTAAAATTTTGATTTCTATTGGTGGCTGGTCGTGGAGTGAGAACTTTTCTGATGCTGCATTAACAGACACCTCTAGAAAAGCATTTGCTTCGAGTGCGGTCAAAATCATCGAAAAGTATAATTTGGATGGGGTAGATGTAGATTGGGAATATCCTGGTATTTCTGGTGAAGAAGGAAATGTTTATCGACCAGAAGACAAAGAGAATTTTACGTTAATGCTAAAGGAATTGAGATTGGAACTCGATACTTTAGAGAAAAGTCGGAATACAAAAAAGCTATTAACAATTGCAGTTGGTGGTTTCACTAATTTCATTAAGCATACGGAGATGGATAAAGTGCAACAATATCTCGATTACGTAAATTTGATGACTTACGATTTTTACAGTGCAACTATTGCAGGACACCACACAAATCTTTATCCTTCAAAAACAATAACTGCTGAACATAGCGCAGATAAAACTTTTAAAGAATTTTTAGCGGCTGGGGTTCCAGCTAATAAATTGGTAATGGGAATAGCATTTTATAGTCGTGCTTTTACTTTAAAACCTAACTCAATTAATGGTTTAGGTGATTCTATACTAAGTAGTAGATATGGAAAAGGTTATACTTTTATAAAAGATAGTTTAATTAATAAAAATGGCTTTATATTTTATCGGGATAAAGAAGCAAAAGCACCCTATATTTTTAATAAAACAACTAAAGAATATATGACTTTTGATGATGAAGAATCGGCAAAGGAGAAGTGTAAATACGTACTTAAAAATGATATGGGCGGTGTAATGTTTTGGGAATATAGCTCTGATATGAATGACTATTTGCTTAATCAAATTAATAAAACTTTAAAATAAAACGATTACAATAAATTAATAATATTGCATCAGAACATTATAGAAATAAAACGAGTGATGAAAATGAAACAAAATCTAAGTCTAATTTTAGTTTTGGCAACGGCGTTTACCGCTGGCGCTCAAACAAAAAAAGCTAATAATTCTGCAGCTAAACCTGTTCAGGCTTATACAGTAGGTAATAAAAAAGTATCGGTGTATGTTACCGCTCAAAATTCTGATTTAAGAATCCGCAAAACAGAAACCTTAAATTTCGCCACAAATAAACAGCCATTTGAAACTGAGCCATGTATATTCATCGATCCTACAGTAAAATACCAGACTTTGGTTGGTATTGGTGGCGCCTTAACCGATGCTTCTGCCGAAACATTTGCAAAGCTATCTAAGAAAAATCAAGATGAGTTGATGGAGAAATACTACAATCCAAATAGTGGAATTGGATATACTTTAGCACGTACTAATATTGCAAGTTGCGATTTCTCAAGCGGTAGTTATAGCTACGTTCAGGATAATGATAAAGAATTAAAAACCTTTAGTGTTGCACACGATGAGGAATTTAAAATCCCGTTAATTAAGAAAGCCATTAAAGCTGCTGGCGGTAAACTTCCATTGTATGTAAGCCCATGGTCGCCACCATCGTGGATGAAAGACAATAATAACGTACTTGGAGGCGGGCATTTACTTCCAGAATATCGTCAAAGTTGGGCAAATCATTATGTGAAATTTATAAAAACCTACGAATCTATGGGCATGCCTATTTGGGGTTTAACTGTTCAAAATGAACCTATGGCAAAACAAAAGTGGGAATCTTGTATTTACACTGCCGAAGAAGAACGTGATTTTATTAAAAATTTCTTAGGACCAACGCTTCACAAATCTGGTTTAGCTTCAAAAAAACTAATTGCATGGGATCATAACCGCGATCAGATCTTTCAGAGAGCTTCGACCATATTAAACGATAAAGACGCGGCGAAATATGTTTGGGGTATTGGTTTTCATTGGTACGAAACCTGGACAGGTAGCAACATGCAGTTTGGAAACGTTAAACAAACACATGAGGCTTATCCTGATAAAGCCTTAATTTTTACAGAAGGATGTAAAGAAAAATACGACGTAACTAAACTTGATGATTGGACTTTGGGAGAACGTTACGGTAATTCGATGATCAACGATTTTAATAGTGGAACTGCTGCGTGGACAGACTGGAACATTCTTTTAGATGAAAACGGTGGACCAAATCACGTTGGTAATTTCTGTTTTGCACCAGTTCATGCAGATGTAAAATCAGATAAATTAATTTATACAAATGCTTTTTATTACATGGGGCACTTCTCTAAATTCATTCGTCCAGGTGCAAAGAGAATTGGTTCGGCATCAAGCCGCGATAAATTAGAAGCAACCGCCTTCATTAATACTGATGGTAAAATTGCTGTTGTGGTTATGAATCAATCTAACGAAAAATTAAAATATAGTTTATGGATCAAAGGAGAAGCTGCAACAACAACAAGTTTACCTCGCTCTATAACCACATTGGTAATCGAATAATACTAAATTAATGATAAAAGAATTTAACCTTTTCTCGTTAAAAGATAAGGTTGTAGTATTAACAGGAGCTACAGGCGTTTTAGGCGAAGCTTTTATTAATGGCCTTGCCTCTGCAAATGCAACTATAGTTATCATCGGAAGAAATGAAGCGGTTGCAAAGAAAAGAGCAGAAGATGCTAAGGCTGCAGGTTGCAAATCAATTTATATTCTTGCCGATGTATTAAGCGAAGAAGATTTAATGAAAGCCAAAGCATCAATTCTATCAGAATTTGGTAGAATTGATGCCCTAGTAAATGCTGCTGGTGGCAATGTTGCAGAAGCAGTTGTTCAACCCGGAAATGATGTTTTCGATTTAAATATTTCTGCATTAAAACAAGCATTCGATTTAAATTTATTTGGCACCATTTTACCAACGCAAATTTTCGGTAAAGAAATAGCAAAACAGGGTGGAAGCATCGTTAATATCTCTTCTGTTTCCGCAACGCAGGCTTTAACAAGAGTTTTAGGTTATTCGCTGGCTAAATCTTCTATCGATAGCTATACCAAATGGATGGCAATCGAATTAGCAAATCGCTATGGCGATAAAATCAGAATGAACTCAATAGTTCCAGGTTTTTTTATCACCAATCAAAACCGAGATTTATTAACCAATAAAGATGGTTCTCTTACCGCAAGAGGACAATCTATAATTACTAAAACACCATTTAAAAGATTTGGTAATCCCGATGAGTTAATAGGTGCTTTGGTTTATTTATTAAGCGATGCTTCAAAGTTTGTTAATGGCGAAAATATAAAAGTTGATGGTGGTTTTAGTGCTTTTTCAGGTGTGTAATTTATGGTAACGAAATTTAAAAAATTAGAACAAACCTGGCGTTGGTATGGTCCAAACGATCCAGTTAGTTTGCAAGATGTAAAACAGGCAGGCGCTACAGGAATTGTAACCGCGTTGCATCATATTCCTCATGGCGAAATCTGGCCATTGGCCGATATTCAAGAAAGAAAATCAATTATCGAAGCAGCAGGTTTAACCTGGTCTGTAGTTGAAAGTGTTCCAGTGCACGAGGCCATTAAAACCCGAAGGGGAGATGCGGATAAGTTTATCGAAAATTATAAGATTTCGCTTCAAAACCTGGCGGCTTCTGGTATTAAAACGGTGTGCTATAATTTCATGCCAGTTTTGGATTGGACACGTACGCAGTTAGATTTAGAAATGACTGATGGTTCAAAAGCTTTATATTTTAATTGGATTGATCTAGCTATTTTTGATTTATACATATTAAAAAGAACTGATGCCGAAAATGATTACCCACATTCGGTTTTAGAACGTGCAAAAACCAAATTTGCTACTTTAAATGAGCATCAGCTTGATGATTTAAGAATCAATGTACTTATGGGTATTCCTAATGAAAAAGAAATTGAACTGGAAACGCTTAGAAATAGTATAAATGAATATAAAGCCATCGGTTTTAATGGGTTGAGAGATAATTTGGTTTACTTCCTTTCATCAATTGCAAATGTTTGCGAAAAAGAAGGCATAAAGATGACTATTCACCCTGATGATCCACCTTATCCGATTTTGGGTTTGCCACGTATTGCCAGTACAATTGACGATTTTAATTATATTTTAAAAAATGTTGATAAGCCATTCAATGGCGTATGTTTTTGTACAGGTTCTTTAGGAGCAGGGGTTGATAATAATGCACTGGAGATTTTTAATGTTGTAAAACACCGAGTTTATTTTGCGCATTTGCGAAACGTAACTAAAGATGAAGATGGAAGTTTTTACGAAGCCGATCATTTAGGTGGCGATGTAAATATGTACGATATTATGAAAGCATTATCAGAAGAAAATGCTTTACGCGATAAATCTATACCATTTCGGCCAGATCATGGCCACCAGATGTTAGATGATTTAGCTAAACAAAGTAATCCTGGCTATTCTGCAATTGGGCGTTTACGCGGTTTAGCCGAATTACGTGGACTTGAGCTTGGTGTAACAGGTAACTATTAAAAAATATCCTGCCAGCTAATTTTGCTGGCAGGATAAATTATTTTCCAAATTCTTTAAGGAAAGATTAAAATAGATTGTTTTAGTCTCAATATTTTAGTTGACCTTTGATTAGGTTAAATCTTGATTTATGGAACGAAATACAAATCCCAGTAAAAGAATTCTAAAGCCTTCAGTAATTCATGATGACTTACCAGAAGTTAAAAAACCAGAGCATCTTAGAAAAGCATCATCCAACGAGGATGATATGCTACCCGAAAATCCTGAAAGAAATTATCATCACGAAGAATTTAAAAGCGAAACTGGAAGTCACGACGAACTTAGAAATGCAGATGACGATGTTTGGAATGGGGAAGATGCCTGATTTACAGTAAAATACAATATTTAAATACGAGGTTGTAATAAAAATAATAAAGTAAAGTAGCCTTTAAGGGCTATTTGCTTGTTAAAACTTATTTTTTAAATTTAGGTAGTATTTTTCGTTAAACAATTTGAAAAATAAACTAAACTAGCCTAAATATTTACTTAAATAATTTCTATTATTTTACGTTAACCTCATTACGATTTAGAGTTTTTGTTTTTGATCTTAATCAACTTTATTTATTTTTTTTTAAAATAAATAAATGTGTCTTTAAAATGTTCTCACGATTTGTTAAATTATGCCTCTAATAAATAAACTAAATGAACAGTTCTGATAGCAACGGGGTTTCTTATAATATCTTTCAAGATTGGAAGGCTAATAGTGGAAATGTAAATAGCCAAGTCATCATGATAAGTTATAGGATTGCTAAATGGGCTCGTAATACAACTATTTTAACAATACTTTTTTTCTGGTACCTTATTTTGTATAAAATCTTTATCGAATGGATCTCTGGAATTCAAATTAGCTTGTTTGCTAAAATTGGAAAGGATTTTAGGATTGAGAATGGAAGAGGTACTTTTATTGATGATGAAGCTGAGTTTGGAATAAATTGCACACTTCGTCAGCTGTCGGTAGTAGGACGTAAAAAGCTAATAGATAATACATTTAGCGGTGCCCCAAAAATAGGCGATAATGTAGATATTGGCGTTAGCGCAATAATTATCGGAAATATACAAATTGGTAATAATGTAACAATAGGTGCAGGAGCAGTTATAACTAAAAATGTATCAGATAATTCTGTAATGGTTGGTAATCCTGCTAAATTGCTTAAAAAAGTTTATGATTTTCCAGCTATTGAAGATAGCGAAAAGAAAATTGATGAAAACGATGAGTCAGTTAGCTTGTTGGATAGAGTATAAAGCTATTCTTGATTTTCGTTTGAATGCAAGTTGTATTGGCTAAATTTATTTAAAGCTTCTACTCTGTTTTGAACATGTAATCTTTTATAAATATTTTTGCAATGGTTTTTTACGGTATTTTGACTAATCTGTAATTTATCAGATATTTCTTTATATAAAAGTCCTTCACTCAAAAGTGATAAAACTTCTAATTCTCTACTGCTCAAACCAAAGCTGTTTTCGTCGCTTTTTTGATGAAGTAATGTTATAACCTTTCTGGCAATGTACGGACTCATTGGCGAACCTCCATTGTAAAGTTCTACAATTGCATTTTGAATTTCGAAAGAAGAAGAGCCTTTAACAATATAGCCAGATGCACCGGCTTTTAATGCACTAAATACATATTCGTTATTCTGATAACCTGTACACATAAGAAATTGTGTAAGAGGTAAATGTGATTTTATTTGTTGAATAAGTTCGATCCCAGATAAAGCCTTTAATTTTATATCAACTACAGCTATGTCGGGTGGGTTAAGCGGTAAATTAATAAGAGCCTCTTCGGCTGATGAATAGGCTCCATTTATCGTGAATAATCCATTTTCCTCGATAGCTTTAACCAAAGAGTTACGATAATTATCATGATCTTCAACAATGGAAACAGAAATCATACTATTCAACTAATTTAGATTTAAGTAAAAGGTACTATTGTGTTATATTCGTAAATCATCTGCGTATTAACAAACTATGACGAAAAATTATAAGCTAAAACTTGTTTTATTAACTATATCAGCAGTTTATTTATTCTTAATCCATCACCCTTTAACTAATAATGGGTTGCATAGAGAAAATAAAATAGCTCAAAAGGAATCTTTATATTCTGTTTTTGGAAAAAATGATAACTTAATCAATACGAATGTATTAGAAAAATATTATCCTTTTAAAAATATATATCTCCTTTTAAAAGCTAACTCCGCTCGCCTGCAAAGCCCAAGCAAATTAGCTATTTATTTGCAAAGTTTACACAGTTTTAAATATATAAAAAATCATTTAAATACTGTTAAAAGTGTTATTACTAATACAAAATCTCAATTTATTGTTAATTCTCCAGTTTTTGGTAATTTAGGTTTACTTATTCTAAGTGATAATGTATTTTCTTCAATATCAAATAAATGGATTATTGGATCTATTCTTTTACTTGCACTAGGTATTATCATATTTTATTATTTCACTAAAAACTCTACAATTAACCATTATTCACACCGAAACTATATTGAACAAAAAAAATATATAGATGCAGAACGACAGCGAATAAGTAGTGAAATGCACGATGAAATTGGTGCAGGTTTATCTGCTATAAAGCTTTTTTCGGAAGTAGCCAGTAAAAACAGAAAAGATGTTGACGAAATCAGGCAAATTAATGTTATGATTAATGAAATGGCTGATAAAATAAATGAAATTATATGGAGTACGAATGCTGAAAGTGACAATTTAGAAAGCCTTTTCGATTTTATAGAAGGACAGTCTAGAAAATTATTTGAACATTCGAGCATTACATTTACGGCGTCGATGCCAAATGATATTCCTGATGTAATCATTACAAGCCAAATCAGAAGGAATAATTACTTGCTGATAAAAGAAGTTGTGCATAATGCGCTTAAACATTCGAAAGCCACCACAGTCCATTTAGGAATAAGCATTAGTAATGGTCTAGTTATTTATTCTATAAAAGATAATGGGATTGGCTTTGATCCAAATGTTACGAAAATAAATGCAATGGGTTTAAGTAATATTAAGCTCAGAATAGAAAGGTTAAAGGGCAGTCTGATTATCGAAAACTACAAAGGAACAGGCATTCTTATAAAAATTCCTTTAGAAGGAATGATCATGAAATTTGAAAAGAAAAGGTTTGGATGGATATTTCCTGAAAAAGAAACCCGCCGTTAAGGACCAGATTAGCTTTCTTGCACATTATAAAACTATTTTTTTCTTCTTGAAGAAACTTCCGATTAAATCCAGGAATAATTGGGGTTATAAGTAATATCGAACAGAGCTAATTGAGCCTAGACAAAATGTGCCATGGGAAGCGTTCGCATAATAAATTATAGGCTTTGCATAAAGCTTCAAATACCAAAAGGAATAATTTTTACATTTGATTGTTAGCAATCCTTAACCATAATCAGCTAATGATTATTGCAAGGATTTAAGTTAACGCCTCAAATTAGGCAAGATACAATCTTGCCTTTTTTTATGCTTCAGATTTTTATTAAAATTCTGTATTACAAATATTTAGTTATCTATTAATGAATATTGAATTGCAACAAAGAACAATAGATATTTTTAACTAAAAAGATGAGAATGCTTGAGAGCTTAATAAAGCTAGCAAAATAAGCACGAGTGAGAAAACTATTGCTGAATTTGTAGTGTTCGTTTTATAAATAAAAAACCCTCTTTAAAATTAATTAAAGAGGGTTTTTAGTACCCCGGAAGGGACTCGAACCCCTGACCCTCGGTTTAGAAAACCGACGCTCTATCCAGCTGAGCTACCGAGGCCCATTTTTTTAACGTGTGCAAATATAGAAGTTCTATTCAATAAGGAGAAATAAATTTTAATTATTTCAGCCTATTTCAGGATAAAAAACCAAGAATTCTTATAAGTAATTCAAAACTAATTAATTACCTAGACACTTTTTTTTGCTGTTTCTAAATGTAAAAATGCTTTTAAACGCTTTTTCTGCTTTAAGCATATTTTTCGAAGATAAAAGTTGTGGAGAATAATAAAAATCAAGTTTAATTTGATAAGTTTAAAATTAAATTTAGATTTGTCTAAAAATAAATTTAGATAAATATGAATCCCTTTAAATATCTCTTATGCCTTTCTCTAATTGTATTTCTTTCGGGGCTGGCAAATGCCCAGGTTAGGATTTTAAAAGGTCGGGTAACATCTGCTACAGAAGCCAAAGAAAACATTAGTGTTAAAATCCTGGGTTTGAATAAATCTGTAAAAACAAATCACATGGGGCAATATACCTTTGAGCAAATTCCCGTAGGTAATTATGAAGTTGTTTTTAGTGCAATTGGTTATCAATCAAAAAAGGAGCGAGTTACTATAGATAAGGATGATCAGTTGTTGGATATAGAAATTTTGCTAGGTGAATCAAGTTTGAATGATGTTGTGATTACGGGCGTTAACCGTGCTACAGAATTGAGAAAAAGTCCTGTACCCATTGCCGTACTTTCACAAAAAATCATGAATCAAAGTGTAAGTACGAATCTTATTGATGCAATTGTGAAAGGTATTCCTGGAGTATCAGCCGTAACGACTGGGCCAAATGTTTCGAAACCCTTTATCAGAGGATTAGGTTATAACCGTGTACTCACATTATATGATGGTTTAAGGCAAGAAGGACAGCAATGGGGCGATGAACACGGAATAGAGGTAGATGAGTATGGAATTGCCCGAGCAGAAGTAGTTAAGGGCCCGGCAAGCCTAACCTACGGCTCTGATGCATTGGCGGGAGTTATTAATATGATTCCCTATAATCCTAATTTTGATGATGAAAAACTGAAAGGTGATTTTACGCTAAATTATCAAAGCAATAATGGAATGGCGGGTTCTTCATTAGGTTTGGCATATATTAAAAACGACTGGAAATATACATTTAGGGCAACTGGCAAGGCTGCACACAATTACTACAACAAGGTTGATGGCTATGTTTATGGAACAGGTTTTAGAGAATATAATTTATCGGCGAGTGCCAGAATAGATAAAAAATGGGGCTTTTCAAAAACTGCACTTACATATTATGATAACCTAATGGAAATTCCCGATGGGAGTCGCGATTCGCTAAGCCGACGTTTTACCAGACAGATTTTTGATAATGGAGATGATATTAAAAACCGACCAATTGTTCCAGAGGATGAGTTGAAAAGCTATACCCTAAATCCCCTTCATCAGCACATTCAACATTATAGGTTTTACAATTCCAGTCAGTTTAAATTAGGGAATAGTGATTTAAATGTTTTAATTGGAGCACAACAAAGTGTAAGACGCGAATATAATCATCCAACTGTTTCAGCACAGGCGGGTTTGTATGTTGTGTTAAATACTTTAAATTATGATTTGAAATATAACCTGCCAGATTTTGCTGGAATTGAAAGCACTTTTGGAGTGAATGGAATGTTTCAGGGCAACAGGAGCAAGGCAGCAACCGATTTCCCGATTCCAGACTATGATTTGTTTGATATTGGCGCATTCTACTTTGCTAAAAAATCTCTTGGAAAAGTTGATATCTCTGGTGGCATCCGTATGGATAGAAGAAACATCAATTGGAATAATTTTTATGTTGGAACAAATGCACAAACAGGTTTTGGTCAACAAGTTACAGCCAATGCTCCTGGAGCAGAGCTTCAGTTTCCATCTTTTAATAAAAACTATTACGGCTTATCTGGAAGTGTGGGCTTAACCTATAACCTTTCAGAGAAATTGTTGATTAAGGCAAATTTAGCAAGGGGCTATCGTGCACCAAATATTACCGAAATTGGTTCTAATGGTTTAGATCCTGGTGCCCACATTGTTTATTTAGGAAACAGAACTTTTAAGCCCGAATTTAATTTACAACAAGATATCGGCATTATTGCTTACTTAAAGGATGCTGATATAAGCATGGAGGTTTTTAATAATAGCATCCAGAATTATATCTATCAATCGCGATTAACCGATGCGGCTGGTAATCCAGTTGTTATTGTGCCAGGGAATTTAACATATCAATACCAACAAGCAAAGGCGAGGTTGTATGGAGCCGAATTGAGTATTAATTTACATCCATCGCAATTAAAATGGTTAACTTTTAACACCAGCCTTGCTTATGTAGTTGGTTTAAATAAAGATGAATCTTTGTTAAATCAACATGGCGAAGCCGCAAAATACCTGCCTTTTATACCGCCTTTACAAATTCGTTCTGAAATTAAGATGACAGCTCAAACCACAAAGGGAACTTTTGATAAGCCTTATATCAAGTTTGACGTGGTATTTAGTGCAGATCAGAATAGATTTTATGCTTTAGATGATACGGAAAGTTTTACCGCTGGATATGGCTTACTTAATGCAGGGTTAGGTTCTGGAATCCGATCGAAATCGGGTAAAACCATCTTAGATATTTTTATTCAGTGCGATAATATTTTTAATACGGCTTATCAGTCTAACTTAAACCGTTTAAAATATTTCGAATATTACAATTCATCGCCCAATGGCCGTTCTGGAATTTACAATATGGGTAGAAATATAAGTTTTAAAGCGATTATACCTTTTTAACATACATATAACACGTAATGTGGAAGAATGGAATATCAGTAAATGTGTTAGCGAAAAATATCCTCTACTGAAAGCATTCTTCCTCCATAGCACTTCCTTCTTTTTATTACCTTTATCTTATGGAAGAATCATTAAGCGAACAAAGGCTAAATTTTTTAAGACAATCAATTGGAAAGGTTATTTCAAATTCGCCTTCTAATTTTATGAATTGGCTGGCTCCAGTTTTGGTTAAAGCAGAAAACGGTATTCTGATTTGTAAGTACACCATCCGTAAGGAGATGACAAACCCTTATCAAATTTTACATGGCGGTGTTACTGCAGGTATAATTGATGATTTAATTGGCGCTACCGTTTTTACTATGGGCCTGAACGATAGATTTACTACAGTTAATAACTACATAGATTATTTTGCGCCAGCAAAAGAAGGCGATGAGGTTATTGCTGAAACTGCAATCGTAAAAAGAGGGAAAACAATCTTAAATCTTCAGTGCGAGATATTTTTACCGTCAAAAAAGCGTTTAATTGCTAAAGGCTATTCCAACATGTTAAACATAGGTTAAGCTTTTTTTAATGATAAGATAAAAAGTTATTAATTCCTTTAAATTAACGAAACATTCTCGTTTTAAATTTGTTATAAATTAACCAAAAATATAATGAGCCATGTTAGAAAATTATTCCACCCTACAATTTATTGTTCGAGGCAAAATTTTTACGGGATTTTGCATGCGTATTAACGATGATTTTCATGAAACTTATGCTGTAGTTTTAGATGGTTATCACTCTTTTTGTGTTTGGTTAGATGATAAGTCAGCCAAATGGCATGCTTCAAAGAATGTAGCGATCGATCCTGATGCTATCGATGAAATTATAAGTAGAATTTCATTTCCACCGCAAACATCTTAAATTTCTGTAACAAAAAAGTTGCCGAATAATTATTGAGTTATTCAGCAGGTTTATGCGGTATTATGCAGTAATTTCTTCTCTGAAAGAATGATTATAGTTTGTTATGTAGTTTTTAATAGACTGCAATTAGGTTAAAATTTGTATTTTAAGGCAACTTAAACAAATCACTAACCTAAATCTTTCATTATGATTAACAAATTTTTACTAATTCTGTTAGGGATTTTGACGTGCCATTCTGTTTCCTTTGCCCAAACTTCGATAAAAGGCAAAGTTACAGATGATACAAACGTCGGAATTCCTGGTGTAAGCGTAATGGTAAAAGGAAGTACCACTGGTGCTTCTACAAGCAATGATGGAACGTATTCTATATCCGTTCCTGCAAATGCAACTACGCTCGTATTTACTTCTTTAGGCTTTGCTACTCGCGAGGTTGCTATTGCAGGTAAAACTCAAATTGATGTTAAATTAGCCTCAAAAGACAATGATCTTGATGAGGTTGTGGTTACCGCTCTTGGTATCAAAAGATCACAAAAATCGTTAGGCTACTCTGCCCAGCAAGTTGATGGAAACAATTTGTCGTTAACAAAAGAGCCCAACGTAATTAGCGCATTGGCAGGTAAAATAGCTGGCGCTCAGGTTACGGGTTCATCTGGAGCAAGTATGGGTGGCACACAGAAAATTAAAATAAGAGGGGTTAACTCCGTAACTGGAGGCGGACAGCCATTAATGGTTGTAGATGGAACACCAATTTCTAATTCCAATTTTAGTAGCTCAAATGGGAACGGTGTAGATTATGGAAATGTTGGCCAAGACATAAACTCCGATGATGTAGAAAGTATTAATGTGCTTAAGGGACCTGCTGCTTCAGCACTTTATGGCTTAAGAGGGCAATACGGCGTAATTTTAATTACTACAAAAAAAGGCAAAAAAGGCGCTAAACGTGTAGAAGTAAGTTTAAATTCGGCATTGTCGGTAGAAAATGTTGCCAATTTTATGCCAGTTCAAAACATTTATGGGGTTGGTAATAATCAAACCTTTTTAACTTTTTCAAACGGAGAAAAGTATGTAAATGGTAACGATGAGAGCTGGGGGCCAAAAATGGATGGTACACCAGTAAGAATGTTCTATAGCTTTTATCCTCAAGATCCAGATTTTGGGAAACTTACTCCGTTTGTTCCTCAACCAAATAATATTAAAGATTTTTATGAAACTGGCTTTAACGCAAATAATGGTATTACGCTAACAGGTTCTAACGAAAGTTCTGTGTTTAGAATGAGTTATACCAATGCCTATATAAATGGAACTTATCCTAATTCATTCTTAAAAAGAAATAATTTTAGTTTAAGTTCTTCTTTTGATATTACCTCAAAATTAACCGTTGGTGCAAATGTAAATTATGCAAATAATAATGGTCAGCGTCCTGTTCAGGGTTATCAAGGATCTTTTACAGGGGCTAGTCAATGGTTTCAACGTAATATTGATATCAACCGATTAAAAAATTACAAATATGCGGATGGAACAATATTAAACTGGAATGTAAACCCAAGTACGTCGGGCACTTCTTTAGGTACCATTGTTTCAAACCGACCATCAGATTGGAATAACCCTTATTTTGATGCTTACGAAAATTTAAATCTTGATAATCGTGATCGTTTATTTGGCGATGTAAATTTAGGTTATCAGGTTTTACCCGAACTAAAACTAAGTGGATTTATCAGATCGGATAGATATACTCAGAATATTAATAGAAGAAATGCACTTGGTGGCCGTTTAGATGAAAGCTATAGTACAGGGAAATATCAAAATATAGAAACCAACTACGAGTTTTTAGCGCAATACAGCAAAAAGTGGAATGATTTTGATTTCAACTTAAATGCAGGTGCAAACTTATTAACACAAAAATATGATTATGTAACCTCAACAACTAGTGGAGGTTTATCTTCTCCTGGATTTTACAGTATTGAAGCATCTATCGATCGCCCATTAAGTTATTCGTATTTGAGAGAAAAAGAAGTGAGAAGTGTTTATGCAATGGGATCTTTTGGTTATAAAGACACTTATTTTGTTGATGCCTCAATTAGAAATGATATTTCTTCGACCTTGCCTGATGATAATAATTCATATTGGTACCCATCAGTTTCTGGAAGTTTTGTCTTTAGTAATCTGATTAAATCAAATACACTTTCCTTTGGTAAATTAAGAACATCTTATGCTATCGCAGGTTCTGATTTATCACCCTATGAAACAGCCATAAACTACACAACAGGAACGGTTTATAAAGCTCAGGCTAGCACAGTTACTACAGGTTATGTACCTGATAAATTGAAAAACCCAAATATCAAGCCCTCATTTGCAAATTCATTTGAAGCTGGTTTAGAATTGAAATTTCTTAAAAACCGCGTTGGTTTAGATTTTACTTATTACAAACAAAGAAACAAAAATCAAATTATTGATTTATCTGTTTCAGGAGCAAGTGGTTTTACCAGTACAGTTGTTAATGCTGGCGATATTCAAAACCAGGGAATTGAATTGGTTTTAACAGGTAAACCAATTGTTTCGAAAATATTTGAGTGGAATGCAACGATTAATTATGCTAGAAATAAAAGTAGAATTAATGAATTATATCCAGGCATTAATGTTTACCAGTTAGATGCGAATGTTTATTCGAGCCAAACTGTATTTTTAAATGCAACAGTTGGACAACAGTTCGGCACATTAGTTGGTCCAGGCTATAAACGTAGCGCTGATGGACAACTGTTGATCGGGGCTGATAATTTGCCTGTACAAGAATTAAATAAGGATTTTGGAACGGTTGTGCCGAAATTTACGGGAGGTTTTGTTAACAACTTTAGAATCTGGAAATTCGATCTGGGTACAATGATTGATTTCCAAAGTGGCGGAAAATTCTTTAGCTGGAGTAAAATGTTATCAGTAAAATCAGGGCAGGCTGAAGAAACTGTTGCCCTAAACGGGAACGGTGTTAATGTTCGTGAGCCTTTAGCTAATGGCGGAGGTGTTTTAGTAAGTGGTATTTCACAAGCTACAGGTTTGCCAGTTTCGAATTATGTAGACGCCAGAACATATTTCAGAAATAAAATTGCTACACAGATTTACGAAGAATGGCTTTACGACGCAACTTATATTAAACTAAGAGAAGTTAGCTTAGGTTATACTTTTGATAAAGCAACCTTTAAAAAGATGCCATTTAAATCGTTAAGAGTAGCTGCTATAGCCCGTAACCCGATAATGATTTATCAAAAAGCACCAAAAGGATTAGACCCTTCGGAGCTTTCAGCTGGTAGTGCAACCATTAGCTGGATAGAAAAAGGAGAGCTGCAAACGGTTCGTTCTTTTGGATTTAATTTGAATGTTACTTTTTAATCTTCTCAAACATGAAAATATTTAATAAAAAAACATATTTAGCCCTACTTTCTCTAGCCTTAATGGCTAATGGATGTAAGAAATTTGATTCTAGTTTAAGTACTGACCCAAATAATCCTGCTACACTTTCCAGCGTTCAGTTGATCGCAAATGCGGAGTTTTCGCTACCTGATATTAGTTCCTCACCGTATGGGGTACATTATGCTCAGCATTTATCCTTAACTGCTTTCCCAGATAATAGTCGGTTTGTATCTACAAATTTTAATTTTTATAGTTGGTACTCAGGTCCATTGAAAAATCTGGAAGAAGCTATTGCAAACGCTAAAAATTTGAGTGATGGACCATTGGCAAACCAAAAGGCTGTGGCGAAAATATTGAAAGTTTATTTTATGTGGTTTTTAACCGATAGATGGGGCGACTTGCCTTCATCGGAATCTTTAAAAGGTTCTGCGAACTACACACCTAAATACGATAAACAACAAGATATTTATAACCAATTGTTTATTTTGTTGGATGAGGCCAATGCAGAAATTGTATTAACTAACGGTAATATTAAAAATGATATTGTTTACAATGGAGATATTACGAAGTGGAAGAAATTAGGTAATACAATTCATATGTTAATGGCGCTGCGTTTATCAAAGGTAGATGCTGTTAAAGGGAAAGCAGAGTTTTTAAAGGCAATGGCCAATGGGCCAATGGTTGCCAATACAGATAATCTGGTTTATAATCATCTTGCTGAGCAAGCGAATGAAAACTATTGGTTTAATTCTTTTAGTCGCTTAGGAAGAAACTGGTACGCTTTGAGTAATACATTGGTCGATTATATGAAACCTTTGAATGATCCGCGATTACCCGTTTATGGAAATTTAAATAGTTCTGGAACTTACGGGGGATTAGAATTTGGCAAGGCTTCGCCAACTACTGCTGATATTAATAATTCGTCGCTTTTAGGAACTGCATTACGCCAACAAAATTCACCTGTAACGCTTGTAACCTATTCGCAATTATTATTTGCTATGGCTGAAGCAGCAAAAATTACCTGGTTGCCTGGTGGAGATGCCCAAGCTCAAACTTATTACAACAGCGCAATAACCGAGTCAGTAAGACAATGGACTGGTTCTATTACTACAGTGCCAGCATTTTTGGCGCAACCAGGTGTAGCGTATGATGCTGTTGATGGTTTAAGGAAAATTGGATATCAAAGGTGGGTTCATTTATTTCTAAATGGTTACGAAGGTTGGTCAGAATTTAGAAGAACTGGATTCCCTGTATTAACCTTGCCAGTAGGAATAAACGGTGGAATTATGCCTCGCAGAGATGGTTATCCAACTCAGGAACAATCTAATAACAGTGCAAATTATAATGCAGCTGTTGCAGCATTTCCTTACGGTGGTGCAGATGGTTTAAATACTAGAGTTTGGTGGGATAAACCTTAATTACTTAACAAATTTTAAGTCAACCGATTTATAAAACAAAATGCTTGCTCGATTATTCGAGCAAGCATTTTTTGTTTTGCATCAATATCTTCTAAAAAAAATCTGTTATGATAGAAATCCTTGTGTTATCCGAAGAATAAATAAGCTAAACCTATGGCAGTACAAACGCCAACTAAATCGGCCAGTAACATTGCGCCAACTGCATATCGGGTATTTTTGATACTTACCGAACCAAAATAAACAGCAATTACATAAAAAGTGGTATCAGAAGCACCCTGAAAAACACCAGATAATTTACTTGCGAATGAATCAGCACCATAAGCCGTCATCGTATCAACCATCATTCCTCTGGCTGCACCGCCACTTAATGGCCTGATTAAAGCAGTTGGTAAGGCCTCAACAAAACGTGTGTCTGCTCCAAGGAAAACAAATAAATTTTTAATACCCATAATTACCACATCAAAAGTTCCGCTGGTGCGTAACATACTGATTGCTACCAGCATGCCAACTAAATATGGAATAATTTTGATTGCTGTTTCAAAACCATTTTTAGCCCCATCAATAAAGGCATCAAAAACATCAACTTTTTTATAAATTCCTCCTAAAACAATAAGCAGAAAAACAAAAAGAATAAGTCCGTTACTTAAAAGTCCTGAAAACGATTTAATTCCAGCTGCATTTAAAGAAGTTACATAAAAAACTAGTAGAGCTATTACAATTGAAATGCTTAACACCCAACCAATAATTACAGGTTGGAGTAAATTTATTTTTTGTTTAAATGCAACGATTAACATCGCAGACATGGTGCCAACAAATGTTACAATTAAGCAAGGAATAAAAACATCAGTAGGATCAGAAGCATTTTGAGAGGCACGGATAGCAATCACACTTACTGGAATAAGACATAAGCCTGCAGCATGAATACATAGAAACATAATCTGAGCATTAGAGGCTGTTTCTTTATTAGGATTAAGTTCTTGCAAACTTTCCATTGCTTTTAAGCCAAAAGGCGTAGCCGCATTATCTAAGCCTAACAAGTTTGCAGAAAAATTCATGATCATGTGACCCATTGATGGGTGGCCTTTCGGTATTTCGGGAAAGAGTTTTGAAAAAAAAGGGCCTACAATTCTCGATAGTAAACGAATTCCTCCAGCTTTTTCAGCAATACTCATGAAACCCATAAATAAGGCGAGTATACCAATCAATTTTAAGCATAACTCCACTGATGTCCAGCAAGTTTCTATTATGCCATTTACCTTTGTTAGGTTTGTCGGATCATCTGCTTTACCAATCACCATCCAACTAAAAATTTCAGTTTGCCCAAAAAAAATACATTTAATTGCAGCTACAAGAATCGCAATAACTATAAATCCAGACCAAATTCTGCTTAATGCCATTTATTTGTTTTGTTTAGTTTATAAGTTGAAAATACCTTTTTTACTCGAAAGTCCATAATCGATAAATTTAAAATTATCAATTATGGACTTTTGAAATTAGCTTTTAATTTGACTTAAGGTTTATCGTCGGTTAATTCAAATCCCCAGGTTTTACCTTTTTCGGTTGCAGGGATACCATTAGTCATCCATGCTGGCGCTTTAGCACCTTTTAGATAGTAATCGAAAAATTGTTGCTCGCGAATTTGAATGTCTTTACGGTTTTGGCGTTGAACCAGGTTATGAGCTTCACCATTATAGTTTAGCATCCATACTGGTTTACCCAAACGGCGCAGGCCTGTAAACATTTCAATACCTTGATACCATGGCACAGCTCCATCGGCATCGTTTGCCATAACTACAACAGGTGTATTTACTTTAGGAAACATAAATAAGGGTGAGTTTTCGGTATATAACTCTGGTTTTTCCCAAAGGGTAGCACCAATACGGCTTTGTGTTTTTTCGTATTGGAATTGACGGTTCATACCACTTTCCCAACGAATACCACCGTAAGCAGATGTCATATTTACAACTGGCGCACCTGCCCATGCAGCAGCGTACATATTATTTTGTGTAATTAGGTAAGCAACCTGGTAACCACCCCAGCTTTGTCCCTGAATACCAATTTTGCTACCATCAACCCAACTGTTTTTCTTTAAATTTTCTACTCCCGAATTGATAAATTCTACTGCAGATTGACCTGGATGACCAGTTGTGTATGAAATATCTGGTGCGAAAACTAAATAACCATTACTCACAAAAAATGAAATATTTAATCTTGATGGAGTAGGAGCTGGCGCCTGATAAGAATATAATCCATCAGAAAGTTTTTCGTAGAAATATACAATCATTGGATATTTCTTTAAAGGATCGAAATTTTCTGGCTTATATAAAATACCTTCAGATTGATAACCTTTTGGAGTAGTCCATTTTACCAATTCTGCTGTTCCCCAGTTGTAACTTGCTTGTTGCGGGTTAGTGCTTGTTAATTTTGTTTCAGTTTTGAAATCGTTTGTAACATAAACATCAGGCGAGGCTACATAATTTCCTTTATCGAAAATATAAACATCAGCATCCTTAGCTTTCAATAAATTAGAGTATTTAGCTTTACCCATCACCACTAAATCAGGATTTTTTACTACACCAACATTTTTGCGGTAAAAGCCATTTTCTTTTGTTAAAGTATTAAAACTACTTAACCAAACCAACTCATTTGCTTTTACGAACTTAGTATCTGCACCACGTTCAAAACGATTGTCTTGTTGCGCTCTTTCGTAACGCAATGCAATTTTATTATCTCTGCCGAAGTTATTAGTAATATTTTTTGGCTGACTTTTTCCGTCTGGCGAAAATGACCAGATATCATATCTATCGTAAATTAAAACAGACTTATCATCTTCGGTCCACGTAGCAATGCCGTAAGCTTTCGGCGTATCTGGAACATCGTTTTCCTCATCGGCAAACTTAATCGCCATGCCATTATTTAATTGAGAAACTTTTCCAGTAGCAACATTGTATGTAAACCAGTTCGAAGTATTTTCATCAAAATAGATTACATAATTGCCCGCTGGAGATGCCGAAGCATTACCATTTAATTTTTCAATAATTTTTTTACGCTGACCAGTTTTGGTATCAACTAAATAATAATCTCTTAAAGTAGAACCGCTCCATTGAGATTCTACTCTGCGACCAAAATCCGTAGAAGCTAAAACAAAGTTTGCATTACCATCGCTCACCCTATTTGCATCAGGTAAAGATAAATCCGTTAATGGGATAACTTTTGGATCATTGCTGTAAACATCTATAACAGAAAGAAAACTTCTTTTACCGTCTCTATCTGCATTTTTAAGTTGCATTGGTTGCAAATAATCGTCTTTGTAATTCCAAACATCAACTTTTGCAACTTCGAAATCTACAATAGTGGTATCTTTTGCCTTTTTAATAGGCGCAATACCGAAAAATAATTTTTTTCCGTCTTTACTAAATGAAACTCTTCCATCACCACTAACCGACCATTTAGCTGGTAAACCTGGCATATCATAATCAACTATAGTTTGTGCAGTATCAAGCGTTAAAGAATTGTAGTAAATATTAAAATCTTTAATTTCTTGTTTTTCAGGACTTTGTTCTCCTACAAAAGCCAGGTGCTCGCTCTCATCATCAAAAGTAAATCCTTTAAAGCTGCCTTTACCTTTTACCAAAGTCTTAAGCGTTCCTTTTTCTGTATTTAAAAGGAATACACCTTGAGGTGCAGATTTATCTTTTTTGGAACCACTACAAGCGAAAACCAGTTGTTTCCCATCTTTGCTGAACGCATAGTCAGTAACATACTTATAGGTTTTATCAGCGTTAGTTAATAGATTTTTGACAATCAGATCAGTTCCTTCGTCTTTTTTAGGACCGCCAGCAGGTTCATCGTCAGCAAAATCCGTTTCCGAATCTTTTTTAGGTGCAGTAGTAGCAGCTTTTTTTGCAGTATCTAATTTATCTAATTGATAGGCCATATAGCCAAAGCCAGTTTCTGGAAATTTAAAAGACTTTACTCTTGCAATTTTAGTTACCGTATTCGAAGTTAGATTTGCTATACCCAAACTATCTTTTGGCATTGCATCGGGTTTTGCTTTTTTAATTTTTGCCTGGCGTAAATCTTTATAAAAAGGTTTTATTAGAAAGGCAGCGAATTTCGAATCGTTGCTAAACTGGCCCAGAGAAGCACGCGGTACCGTTAGCTTTGCGTTTGTTTTTAAATTTGTGATATATAAAGTTGCATCACCTTCTTGTTGTAAAACACTGTATAAAGCCAATTGGCCATTGTTTGATAGTTGCTTTGTACCTATTGATTCCCATGTATCATAAACTTTATGATCCAATGGTTTTTTTTGCGCACAGGCAAAGCTGACAACGAAAAACAGAATAATTGTTAGTCCTTTTTGCATTTTATGAATAAATTAATTTGTTGGTTGAGATTCAATCCTTAAAAATTGCAAAATTTTGTCTTAATAAAAAAGATGTACGTCAAATATTACAAATAAACACAGTTTTTATTCAATTCGGGATGTTGAATTAATTTATTTCTTGATATACTAACTCAATTCCTTAATGCCAAAAGCGATTTTACTAAGCAGGGGATATTAAACCAAAAAGCCTCGATTGCTTTTAAACAATCGAGGCTTTTGATATATAAATAAGTAATTACTTTTTACCTTGTTGCTGTTGTTGCTGACGCATGTAATCATCTAAACGCTGTTGGAATTTAGATTTTTTCTTTTTCTCATCAGCTGGTTTCGCCTTATTTTGTTGAATTAAAGCATGAATTTTATCATCATCAACCATTTTACGGATTAAGAACTGCTGTCCGAATGTCATTAAGTTAGCTAAGAAGTAGTAATAATTTAATCCGGCAGGATAGCTATTTAATACACCCAAGAAAATTACTGGCATAATGTAGCCAATGTATTTCATTTGACCTGTTGCACCCGAAACCTGGTTGTTAAAGTAAGTCATAATTAATGTAGAGATCGTCATCAATACACACATTAAACTTAAGTGGTCGCCTATGAAAGGAATTTTAACACCGAAACGGATAAACTCATCATAAGTAGATAAATCTTTCATCCAAAGGAAACTTTCTTGTCTTAACTCGAACAAGTTAGGGAAGAAGAAGAAGAAAGCCATAACTAATGGTAATTGTAAAACCATCGGCAAACACCCGCCTAGTGGATTTACACCAGCTTTCTTATAGAGTTTCAAATATTCTTGCTGAACTAAAGTAGGATTATCTTCACCAACTTTTGCTTTAATCTCATCCATTTCAGGTTTTAAAACCCTCATTTTAGCCATCGATAAGTATGACTTGTAGGTTAATGGTGATAATGCAAGTTTTAATAAAATGGTAAGCGCAAAAATAATCAGGCCATAACCCCAACCGAAACCGTTAAGGAAATTAAATACTGGCAATACGATAAAACGGTTAACATATTTTAATGGCCAGTAACCCATATCAACTTGCTGCTCCAAATCGTATCCTTGAGCTTTCAAAGTCGAGAATTTGTTGGTACCAAAATAGAATTCCATTTCGTAAGCCTGATTTGCAAGATGTGTGTAAGGCAATTGCATGTTTGCACTATAGAATTTAATCTGACCTGGAGTTGTTGGAATTTTAACTTCTAAACTTCCTTTTTCAAATGCTTGTTTAGCAATTAATGAAGCAGAGAAAAAATGTTGCTTAAATGAAACCCATTGGATTTTTCCTTTAGTTAATTCTTCTTTCTCATCTTTTGAAACACTTAAGTGGTTTACATCGCCATCTAAATATTTGTAGTATGGAGCAGAATAACGGTGCTCACTTTCAATAGATTTTTCTTGTTGCAATAACGTTGCATCCCAGTTTAAGTTAATTGTGTTGCCAGAAATAACTTGCTGTAAACCAACCAAATTAACATTAAATGCTACCTTGTTACTTGCTGCTTTTAAATCGTAAGCAAATTCTACATAAGCATTGGCACCATAATTAGCACGCATAGTTACATTATTGCCATTTTTAACAGGTGTAAAGTATAAATCGTTTGTGTTGATTACTTTTCCTGCTGCATTAATGTTTAAGCCAAACTTATTGTTGTTTCCACTAAACAAAATTAAAGGTTTACCATCAAAAGTTTTTTGGCCTTTAACTTGCACCGATGCAATTTTACCACCTTTATTACTCAAGGTAATTAATAAGTTTTCGTTTTCTATAACTGTATTCGATTCTGTTCCAGCTAAAGCGGTTCCGAAAGGGCCTTTAAGCGCTAAAGAATCAACTGCAGGATTTGCAACAGCTGTATTTTTTACAGTATCTTTTAATGTAGTTGCAGTAACACCTGCTTTTTTAAGCGAATCAATTTTCTCTGTTTCTTTGGCTTTTTTAAGTTCTGCTTCACTTGGTTTGAAGAAGTAGAATGATCCTGCCAAAATGATCATAATCAGGAATAATCCTGTAAAGGTATTTCTATCCATTATTTATTTTTATGCTGCAGTTAATTAGTTTTCTTTTTAGCATACTCCATTGCAGCAGCCACAAATTTAACAAAAAGTGGGTGAGGATTTGCTACTGTTGATTTTAATTCTGGGTGAAACTGGCCGCCCACGAAAAAAGGATGGCTTTTTAATTCTACAATTTCAACAAGGCCCGATTCAGGATTAATACCAGAGGCAATCATTCCTGCTTCTTCGTATTGTTTTAAATAGGCATTATTAAATTCGTAACGATGACGGTGGCGCTCGTTTATATGTTGTTTACCGTAAATAGCAAAAGCCTTTGTGCCTTTTTTAATGTCGCAAGGATAAGAACCCAAACGCATTGTGCCGCCTTTATTTGTTATTTTTTTCTGCTCCTCCATCATGTTGATTACAGGATTTTCAGCATTTTCTTCAATTTCTACCGTATGTGCGCCTTTTAAGCCTAAAACATTACGGCCATATTCAATTACGGCACATTGCATACCTAAACAAATACCAAAGAAAGGAATGTTATTTTCTCGAACGTATTTAATTGTATCAATTTTACCTTCAATACCGCGACTACCAAAACCTGGTGCAACTAAAACACCTTGTAAATGGCCTAATTTCTCTTTTACATTATCAGGGAAAATGCCTTCAGAGTGAATATATTCTACTTTTACTTTACATTCATTTTTAGAACCAGCATGTACAAAAGATTCTATAATCGATTTATAAGCATCAGGTAATTCAACATATTTTCCAACCAAGCCAATTTTAACTTCAGCTGTAGGATTTTTTAAACGACCAAGAAAATCTTTCCAGCTTTCCATATCTGGATCGTTTTTAGTCGGTAATTTTAATTTCGCTAAAACAGTTTTATCTAATTGTTCTTTTAACATCAGCAAAGGCACATCATAAATTGTAGATGCATCCATTGATTCGACAACTGCGTTGATATTAACGTTACAAAATAAGGCGATTTTTTTTCTCAAATCAGGGCCTAAGTGATGTTCGGTTCTACAAACCAGGATATCGGGCTGAATACCATATTCTAACAAGGCTTTAACCGAGTGTTGTGTTGGTTTTGTTTTCAACTCTCCAGCCGCCGCTAAATAAGGTACTAAAGTTAAATGAATTACAATTGCATTCGAATTGCCTTCTTCCCATTTAAACTGACGAACAGCTTCTATAAACGGTAAAGATTCGATATCACCAACCGTACCACCAAGCTCCGTAATTACAATGTCGTAATCGCCGCTATCACCAAGAATACGCATATTACGTTTAATTTCATCGGTAATGTGCGGAACAACCTGTACAGTTTTACCTAAATACTCACCTTTACGCTCTTTGCTAATTACGTTTTGGTAAATACGACCTGTTGTAATGTTGTTTGCCTGCGAAGTTGGAACATTTAAGAAACGTTCGTAATGACCAAGATCTAAATCGGTTTCAGCACCATCTTCCGTAACAAAACACTCACCGTGCTCGTATGGATTTAATGTTCCTGGATCGATATTAATGTACGGATCGAATTTTTGAATGGTTACACGATAACCTCGTGCCTGTAAAAGTTTAGCTAAAGAAGCGGATATGATGCCCTTACCTAAAGAGGAAGTAACACCGCCCGTAACAAAAATATACTTAGTCATGTTTGTGAATTTATGCAACAAAGGCAAAAAATGTTGCTTTTTGTACGGGGTACAAAGGTAGTAAAATTAGTCGTTCAAGCAGAAATAAAACTCGGTAATTTTAAAAATGATAAAGCAATGTTATTTAATGGATTATAAAATTGTTTTGTTGCATTACATTTTTTGGTAAAGCTAAGTCGATAACAATTATTAAGATCAGTTTCGTTTTTCGCTTTAAATTATGATGATAATTTGTGCTTTTTGTGATGGGGGTTAAGAAGATAATTAGTAGATATAAAAAGTGAATTAACAACAATTGTAATAAATCTTTACCTTCTTTTCTTTTTCGCTCCAGGCAATGTAAATGTTGTTCTCTTTTCCTAAACGATACTTAAAGCCATTTAAACCCGATTTTTTTAATTCCTCATAAAGCGCTTTATCTGGGGTGTAATTATCAGCTTTATCATCTGGCATAACTGCAGGTTCTAGAAAATTATCATCACTAAAAAAGTCGTTAGCTATTGTTTTAAGAAAAATAATTTGATCTTTTTCTTTCGATAAATCGATGTTGGGATCTGTACTACCCAAAAGCTCAGTACCTTTTAGTTTCGCATTGTAAATTTCGATGCCTTCAGCATTTTTGATGCTGAAGTTTAAAACCATATCTTCTGGCTTTCTGCCAGTTAATTCAATTTTAAATGTATCTAATGTCTTTAAATTTGAAAATGATTTACCTATGCTCGAATTTACATTCTTAAATTCTATGGATTCTGCTTTTTCTTTTTTATTTGATTGACAAGCAAATAGAACAACAACACATGTAATGATAAGTAATGATAATTTTCTCATGGTCGAAAATACGAATTTTAGAGTTTTATCAAATTTTTAGTTCGAATTATAAAGAATAACCTACTGATAAAGCTAATTGAAAATCTAAATATCCTTTTGGAGCATCGCTTCCTTGAAATGTTTCTATGTTGAAATATTTTTCATAACCTATTCCAGTAGTTGTTTCGAGAAAAAATCTTTTAGCTGGAATATACAGAAACCCAATATTAATACCCGAACGGATGGAATTCGCCTTGAAGTTTCTATCATTTCCAAAGATAAATATCCAGTAGGATGAACGTAGGCATTATTTGATACAATTGTTTTGTTTAAGTTTCCTGTATATATTCCAAAAAAAGGCGTAATCTCATGTTGTTTTATTTCATAAGCATACATTTTTGCTCGCAGTAAAAATCCGTTATATTCATAATCTCTTCCCCAGTTTAATACTCCTGTGTTATAAGAAAGTTCCAGGCCATATTTTAGTGCGATAGTTTTCTCAATAGAAAATGATGGTAGCTTAGCAATCAGATTTAATAAATTTGTTTTTAAAAAGATTCCGTATGGCTTTTGAGCTATTCCGTTTTTGGCTATAAATAAGAAAAGCAATAAGTATAAAAACCTCCTCTTAGTATATCGTTTTCTAAAAATAATTTAATTTATCCAATTGAAAACATTTTTTTGTAATATTGCGTAATCAGTTACGTAATTAATTTAATATATGAGCTTTTTTGAACAAATAGGTAAGGTTGCTATTGGAAGTAGATTAAGAATGTTAACCGACAAGGTTACCGAAGACGCAGCACAGATTTATAAACTTTACGATATAGATATGCAACCCAAATGGTTCCCCGTATTTTATTCTCTATCAAAAGGAGAGGAGAAAACCATTACGGAGTTAGCTAAAGAGATTGGTCATTCACATCCCTCCGTAAGCAAAATAATCAGCGAGATGTTGAAGAAAGGTTATGTATTGGAAAAGAAAGATAAAAGTGATGGGCGACGGAATGTAGTTAGCCTTTCTAAACAAGGTTTGATCATTTCGGATAAGGTTACTAACCAGTTAATTGATGTTAATGCGGCTATTGAAGAATTATCGGCACAAACGCAAAACAAACTTTGGGAAGCGATAGGTGAGTGGGAATTTTTATTAGAACAAAAAACATTATTAAAAAGAGTGGAAGACAAGAAAAAACTTAGAGATAGCGAGCAAGTTGAAATTGTTGCTTATGAGCCAAAATACCAGGAAGTATTTAGGGCGTTAAACGTAGAGTGGATATCAGCATATTTTAAAATGGAAGAATCTGATTACAAAGCTTTAGATCATCCGCAAGGCTATATTTTAGATAATGGTGGACATATTTTAGTTGCACTTTACAATGGCGAACCTTTAGGTGTTTGTGCGTTGATTAAAATGGATGATGAAGAATACGACTTCGAGTTGGCAAAAATGGCTGTTTCTCCGAAAGCACAAGGTAAAAATATAGGTTTTTTACTTTCTAGCGCAATTATAGAATTAGCAAAAAAATTAGGTGCTTCTAAAATTTATTTAGAAAGTAATACTATTCTTAAGCCCGCCATTAACCTTTATCATAAACTAGGTTTTGAAAAGGTTGCTGGCAAACCTACGCCATATACACGTTGCAATATCCAAATGGAGTTGGTGGTAAGCTAAAATCCTTATATTAAGCCACGAAGCAATCTCAAATAAAGAAATTGCTTCGTACCATTTACTCTAATTTCAAAGCCTTTAAAAGCTTATTCAACTTTTTAAGGTCTTCTGGTGTATCAATAGCAACAGTTTCTAAATCTGTAATTTTTGTTTGGATGTAAAATCCGTTTTCAATCCAGCGAAGCTGTTCTAAACTTTCAGCAATTTCTAATGAGGATGGTGCTAATTTTGTAATCTCTTTTAAAGATTCTGTTCGGTAACCGTAAATACCAACGTGTTTGTAAAACTGATGTTTTTCTGCCCAAACACCTGGTTCTCCATTTCTAATAAAAGGAATAGGGCTTCTACTGAAATACATTGCCCTGCCGTTTATATCAATTACCACCTTTGGACTGTTTGGATTATAAATACTTTCCTGACTTTCTATCGGTTTTATTAAGGTTGCCAGCTGAACTTTTTCTTCAACAAAGCAACTGGTAAGTAAATCTATTTGTGCAGGTTCTATAAAAGGCTCGTCACCCTGAATATTAATTACAATATCAAAACCAGTAAGCTGCTCAATAACTTCAGCGCATCTATCTGTTCCGCTTTGGTGTGTTGAAGCTGTAATTACATACTCGCCACCAAATCTTTTAACTTCTTCAACAATACGTTCATCGTCGGTTGCAATTACAACTTTCGATAAACTTTCTGCTTTGGATGCCTGCTCATACACCCTTTGTATCATGCTTTTGCCAGCAATATCTACCAATGGCTTGCCTGGAAATCGGGTAGAGGCAAAGCGAGCAGGAATTATCCCGATAACTGATTTTTTATCTATCATATATTTTTTTGATAGAGCCTGTAGGCTACAAAAGCAAAAATTAACCCCAAAATAATATAGGAAATTGGATGTGCAAAATTAAGTGTCCACCCCAAAACTTCAATTCGTTTTCTGATGATAAATCTTGAATCGTTTCTATTAAAATAGAAAATACCCCATTTCCAGTTTTCTGGTTTATCATGTTCGAAATCTTTTTCCATCGTTTACAGATTGATAATTTTACTTAAAAAACCTTGACTGATTATGTAACTCTTCATAATTATATGAGATTGATAAAGAGTGTTTTACAGTGTTATAAAAGTTTAGATTTCTTACAAAGTTCAGGGTAACAATTTTGAATTATTTTTTCTTGCAGCTTAAAAAAATTAAAATAATCCGTTTATTTCGGCTTCTATAGATTGAATTACCGTACCTAAATCTTCAGGATTGTTAGTGAAATCCAATTTATCCTTATCAAGAATTAATAATTTACCAAGATCGTAGCCTTTAATCCAGGCTTCATATTTCTCGTTCAGTTTAGATAAATAATCGATACGAATACCAGCTTCATATTCGCGGCCTCGGCGTTGTATATTATTTACAAGCGTTGGCACAGAAGCACGTAAATAAACCAGCAAATCTGGAGGTTTAATAAACGATGTAATATTATCGAAAATAGCACGGTAATTATCGTGATCACGGGTAGTCATCAAAGCCATATCGTGTAAGTTTTCAGCAAAAATATGTGCATCTTCATAAATCGTTCTGTCTTGAATAACATTACGTTTATTTACTTCGATGTCTGTAATTTGTTGAAAACGACTGTTTAAGAAATAAATCTGAAGGTTAAAGCTCCAGCGTTTCATGTCGCTATAAAAATCTTCGAGATACGGATTGTTATCAACAGCTTCATATAAAGCTTCCCATCCATAATTTTTTGCCAACAAACCAGTTAAAGTTGTTTTACCAGCGCCTATATTTCCTACTATTGCTATGTGCATATATAATGATGTAAGATGTGAAATATGTAAGAAGGAAAATGAAGGGTTTTAAGCGCTCATCTAAAGTCTCTTATCTCAAATCTATTAAATAAAATTAAAAACTTTTAAACCCAATTAAGTTACGAACTTCTTTAATGGTTTTCTGCGCACTTTCTCGAGCTTTTAAAGCACCGTGTTTAGCAACCTGTCTTAAATATAAATCATCTTTAGATAACTCTTCAATTCGTTCTCTTATTGGTGAGTTAAAAATAATCATATCTTCTGCAAGCTGTTTTTTCATATCTCCGTATCTAATTTGCATTTTGTTGTATAAACCGTCAAAATGCTCAACCGTATCAGGAGTAGAAACAATTTTCATTAAATCGAATAGGTTTTGAATAGCTTCGGGTTTTGCCTGGTTTTCTTCCGTCGGGCCACTATCGCTAACCGCACGAGATACCTTTTTGCGAATAATTTCTGGACTATCAGACAAATAAATGCAATTTCCATCACCGTCAGATTTGCTCATTTTACCTTTACCTTCTAAACCTGGCACTTTTACCAAATTTTCAGAATAACTAAACGCAAACGACTCTGGGAATAAATCGGTATTATACATTCTATTAAAACGATTTCCAAAATTCCTGGTCATCTCTAAATGTTGCTCCTGATCTTTACCAACAGGAACTTTTGTAGCCTTGTGAATTAAAATATCTGCCGCCATTAGGGTCGGATAGGTTAATAAACCAGCATTAACATTATCGGGATTTGCTCTAATTTTCTCTTTGAAAGATGCACTGCGTTCTAATTCGCCCAAATAAGCATTCATATTCAGGTACAAATAAAGCTCAGAAACCTCTGGTACATCGGATTGGATATATATTGTTGCCTCTTCAGGATTAATGCCACAAGCTAAATATTCTACTAAAACGTGTCTTACATAACCATGCAAATCGCCAGGTACTGGATGTGTAGTTAAAGAATGGAGGTCGGCAATAAAAAAATAGCAGTTGTAATCGTACTGCATTTTTACAAAGTTAGTTACTGCGCCAAAATAATTTCCTAAATGTAGCTTTCCTGTTGGCCTGATGCCACTCACCACTGTTTCTTTCATAATGGCACGAAATTAAAAATAAAAAGCCATCAAACTATAGTATAGATTCAATTTTATATCATAAAAAAAATATCTTCTCCTAGGTTAATCAATACCTGCACCTTGTGGTCATATCCATTTTATCGTCAAATATTTCTAAGGTCATCTTTGGGTTAGCGTCGGTGTTAGGAACTGGGTTTACACTGGCGAACACCTGGCTAAGTACTGGATACAGATATTATTTACTACGGATAGTTATTATAGTAATGTGCTCTTTTATTGATGTGATTAATGTAATTGAAAATAAAATGATTATGATCTGATCAGCACTGAGATCGTGAGCTTATATCATAATGAATTATCAAACTATTTTATATTTTTGACAATCTATGATAAAATTTTTTAGGCAATTACATCGCGTTTGGTACCTTTTCTGGATACTGTTTTTCTTTGCACTCTTTTATCCGATTTATATAATTACGTCTAAAAATCCGAAGTATTATGGGATATTAAATTTTTGCCGAATGGCAAATAGCTTTCTATGTAGTTTATTTGCAGGGGTATTTTTCTCTTATAAATTTGAAGAGCCATTAGATAACAAGCAAACTTATATTTACTGCGCCAACCATACATCTAATTTAGATATTATGATATTTTGCATTTTGGCAAAAGGACGGTATCATTTTATGGGCAAAGATGAATTATTAAATAACCCTGTATTAGGCATATTTTTTAAAACTATTGATATATCTGTAAAACGAGATAGTAAAATATCAGCATTCAGGGCTTTTAAAAAAGCAGGCGAAAATTTAGAAAAGGGAATGAGTTTAATCATTTTTCCAGAGGGCAAAATAGATGATCACTACCCACCAAAACTTGGCGAGTTTAAAAATGGTCCATTTCGCCTTGCAATAGAAAAAAATATTCCTTTAGTGCCAGTAAGTATAACCAATGTTTGGAAAATTAACTGGGATGACGGTGCTAAGTATGGAAGTAAGCCTGGAATTTGCGATATTTACGTCCACAAACCAATAAATACATCTCAGCTAACAGATGGTGATACAGATGGATTAAAAGAAAAGGTTTTTAAATTGATTGATAGCAAACTTTTATAATATGAATTTAGACGCAAAGACCATTCACAAAATAGCCGATTTGGCAAGGATTCATATTGATGAAAAAGAGGTTGAAACCCTCATTCCTGAAATGAATAAGATCTTATCGTTTATGGAAAAATTAAACGAACTAGATACTTCTGCTGTTAAACCCTTGGTTTATATGAATGAAGCTACAAATGTGTGGCGCGAGGATGTTGTTAAACAGGAAATTTCTACTGCCGATGGTTTGAAAAATGCAGCAAAACATACAGATGAGTTTTTTATGGTTCCAAAAATCATTGAGAAATAAGCTTCAATTAATTGGTTAAAATTTAAGCTGCGTTTAGTAACATAATTGATGTTTTTTAAAATCGCTTGTAACATCTTAACCATTACCCTTGTCTAAAAAATAAAAACTATGTCGCAACCACTCATCACCATTAAAGAAATTGGACGTAAATACGTTATCGGTTCAGAGGTAATTCATGCTTTAAAATCAGTAAGTTTAGATATAAACAAAGGTGAGTTTGTAGCGTTAATGGGTCCTTCTGGTTCAGGTAAATCTACGTTGATGAATATTTTGGGTTGTTTAGATACACCTTCGAGTGGAACTTATATATTAAACGGAACGGACGTAAGCCACATGACGGATGATGCTTTAGCTGAAGTTCGCAATCAGGAAATCGGTTTCGTTTTTCAAACATTTAATCTTTTACCGCGCTCAACTTCTTTAGATAACGTAGCATTGCCGCTAATTTACGCAGGAAACAGTAAAAAGGATCGAGATGCTCGCGCTGCTAAGGCATTAGAAAATGTAGGTTTAGGAAATCGTATGGATCATAAACCCAACGAGCTTTCTGGTGGTCAGCGTCAACGTGTAGCTGTTGCCAGAGCATTAATTAACGATCCTTCTATTATTCTTGCCGATGAGCCAACGGGTAACTTAGATACCAAAACCTCTATCGAAATTATGGGTTTGCTCGAAGAAATTCATAGCAAAGGAAATACAATTATTTTGGTAACGCATGAGGAAGATATTGCTCAACATGCACACCGAATTGTACGTATGCGTGATGGTTTGATAGAGAATGATTACTTGAATACCGATATAAAAAATGTTTCACCACGCTTGCAGGCTTTAAAAGAAAGCGGAAGCGATTGGGAAAAAATAAATTAATCCCTAAATCCCCAACGGGGACTTTTTAGGATTTTATATAATAATTTCCCTTTAGGGATTAAGGGTATGAAAATCTACACAAAAACTGGCGATAAAGGCCAGACATCATTAATTGGTGGCACTCGTGTTGCAAAATATCATTTACGTATTGAAGCTTACGGAACCGTTGATGAATTAAATTCGTACATCGGGTTAATTATGTGCCAGAACATCGATGCCCATCATCAGCAATTACTTAAAGAGATTCAGGATCGATTATTTACGGTAGGCTCTTCTTTGGCAGCCGACCCTGAAAAATCTAAAATGAAGATTCCTGATTTGCATGATAGCGACGTTACTTTGCTTGAAAACGAAATGGATGCTATGAACGAAAGCTTGCCAGCATTAAAGCATTTTATTTTACCAGGCGGTAATACGGTAGTTTCCTACTGTCATATTGCCAGATGTGTTTGCAGAAGGGCAGAACGTTTAACTGTAGAACTTGCAGAAAATAGTTTTGTAGATGAACGCGTAACAGTTTATCTAAACCGTTTGAGCGATTATTTATTTGTTTTGGCACGAAAACTGAATATTGATTTCGGAGCAGAAGAAAACATTTGGATACCTCGTGTTTAATGGTGGAAAAATAAGTTTGTTTTGCTCAGAAATTTTAATATACTTTGCGAAATATTAAGAATAAGAATTTAATTGAATTGAAGATATGTATTGGACACTAGAATTAGCTTCCCACCTGGAAGACGCACCATGGCCTGCAACAAAAGATGAGTTAATTGATTACGGTATCCGTTCTGGAGCACCTGTAGAAGTTATCGAGAATTTACAGGCATTAGAAGATGACGGCGAGCCTTATGAAACAATAGAGGAAATTTGGCCAGATTATCCTACTAAAGAAGATTTCTTCTTTAATGAGGATGAATACTAAAGAAAGCCTAAGAAGCTCCCGATGAAAATCGGGAGCTTTTTTTTTGCATTTTATTTTATAAGCGATGAAAATAGAGGCAAATGGCGAGATCAAAATAAATCTTTACATTTTTTAAACAAAAGATTATCGTGTGTGTTAATACTTCAATATTTACTTAAAAAATTAACACTATGGGGAATTTATTGTATTTAGTAGCGGTAGTATTGGTAATACTATGGGTTATAGGTTTTGTATTTCACGGCTTTGGTGATGTAGGTGGAATTATTCATGTTCTACTTGTGATAGCTGTTATAGCAATATTACTTAAGGTTATAGGCAGAGCTGCCTAAACAAAATAAAAATACCCTTTATAATTTAAAGGGTATTTTTATTAATTAACATTTCTGCCAATTCTAAATCGATGGGGTAGGTTATTTTTATGTTGTTTCTTTCTCCTTCGATAATATTTATTTTTTCTCCAAGTGCTTCTACAACACTTGCATCATCTGTAAAGGCTAATTCAAAGTCTTGCTCGTATGCACTTCTCAAAACTGATAGATCGAATACCTGAGGGGTTTGTACCAGATAAACCTCATTTCTTTTAATGGCAGATGTTTCGCCATTTTTTAAAAGCCTAACACTATCGCTAGATTGTACTGCAACAACTACATTTCCTAATTCAGTAGCTTGCTTATAACTATAATCTATAAGCTGTTTTGAAATTAATGGTCTAACTGCGTCATGTATTGCTACGAAGCAATCTTCGTTAATTGTTTTAATGGCATTCTGAACAGAATTAAATCGCTCTGAGCCACCAGCAATAATTTCGTGCGGTATGTTAAAATTAAATTCATTACAAAGCCTTCGCCAGTAATTGTGCTGGTCGGTGTGTAATACAACTAAAATTTTTGGTTGAGAATCGCTTTGCGCAAAAGCCTTTATAGTGTGCATTAAAACCGGAAGGTTATTAAGCAATAGAAATTGTTTTGGGGTTTCAGTTTGCATTCGATTTCCCGAACCTCCTGCTACAATTACAGCGTAATATTTCATCATCAAAAGTATCAAGTATTTAGTATCAAGTAGCAAGTATAGACTTTAGTCTCGATACTCGATACTTAATACTTGAATCGATTTTAGATAATTAGCATGGCATCACCATAGCTATAAAATTTATATTTTTCTTTTACTGCAACTTCGTAAGCATTCATTACGTTTTCGTAACCGCCAAAAGCACTTACCATCATTAATAAAGTAGATTCAGGTGTGTGGAAATTGGTTATCATCGAGTTTGCAATACTGAAATCGTAAGGAGGGAAGATAAACTTACTTGTCCAGTCGTTAGCAGCTTTTAAAGTTCTGTTTGCAGAAACAGCCGATTCGATAGAACGCATTGAAGTTGTACCAACGGCACAAATTCTTCTTTTTTCTTCTAAAGCTTTATTTACAATATCAGCATCTTTTTGCTCAATAATAAATTGCTCAGAATCCATTTTGTGTTTAGTTAAATCTTCAACTTCTACAGTTCTGAAAGTTCCTAAACCAACGTGTAAGGTAACTTCGGCAAATTCTATACCTTTAAGTTCAAGGCGTTTCATTAATTCGCGACTAAAGTGTAAACCTGCAGTTGGAGCTGCAACTGCACCTTCGTGTTTCGCGAAAATTGTTTGATAACGTTCTTTATCTTCAGCAGTAGCTTTACGTTTAATATATTTAGGAAGTGGAGTTTCGCCTAAAATTTCAACGTTTTTTCTGAATTCTTCATCAGTTCCTTCGAATAAGAAACGGATTGTACGGCCGCGAGATGTAGTGTTATCTACAACCTCAGCAACTAACAAATCGTCATCGCCGAAATATAATTTATTACCAACACGGATTTTACGAGCTGGGTCCACTAAAACATCCCATAAACGTAGTTCTTTATTTAACTCACGAAGTAAGAAAACCTCGATTGTAGCACCAGTTTTCTCTTTATTGCCATATAAACGAGCAGGGAAAACTTTTGTGTTATTTAATATCATAACGTCTTTGTCATCGAAATAACCTAAAACGTCTTTAAAAATTTTATGTTCAATTTTACCGCTGTCTTTGTGTAAAACCATCAAACGTGCTTCGTCGCGTTGTTCAGCTGGATTGTTAGCCACTAGTGCCTCTGGTAAGTTGAATTTGAATTGTGATAATTTCATTCTTGATGAATTTTTTGAGGTGCAAAAATACGAATTTAATTCTTCTTTTTCGTATTTTATCAAACGCAATTATAGTGTATTATGTTTTAATATGCTTATACAATTAAAAAAATGTTTAATAGATATAAAATTAATTAGTTTTGATAATGAACTGTAACCTTTTTCACTTCTTTGCATCTAACAGATAATTATGATAATTTTCAGGCTAATAGGCGAGAGTTTTCGTTTTGCATTTGATGCATTACGCCAAAACAAGTTACGTACAATGTTATCGCTCCTGGCGATAACTATTGGTATTTTTGTAATTATTTTTGTGTTTTCTGGTGTGGATACCTTTCGTGGTAAATTGCAATCGAGTGTCGATAAGCTTGGTTCGAACACAATTTACATTCAGAAATGGCCATGGAGCTTTGGCGATAATTATCCATGGTGGAAATACGCAAACCGTCCGCAACCATCAATTAGGGATTTCGAAACCTTAAAAGAAAGAATGAGCAATGCTGATGGTATAACTTTTGAAATTTCTACAGGTAATAGAACTATTAAATATAGAAGTGGTTCAGTTGAAGGGGTTTCTATTTCTGCAGCTTCTCAGGATTTTAATAAAACATGGAATTTTGAACTGCAATCTGGACGTTATTTTACTGAAAATGAAAGCAATAACGGTACGCCAGTTTGCTTAATTGGAGCCGAAATTGCAGAGGGTTTATTTGGTGATGAAGAACCTATTGGAAAACAAGTACAAGTTTTAGGTAGGAGAGTTACCGTAATTGGGGTTTTCGTAAAAGAAGGCGAAGATATGTTAGGCACCTCATTAGATAAAAGTGTTAACCTGCCTATAAATTTTGCTAAGGGAATTTTGGATGTACAGAATGAGCGCTATAATCCACAGATTACAGTTAGAGGATCTGATCATGTATCATTAGAAGAAGTAGAAAGTGAGTTGCAGGGTTTAATGCGATCAATTCACAGGTTAAGGCCCAACCAGGAAGATGATTTTGCCTTGAATAAAACAACAATCCTTTCTAATCAGCTTAATAAAATGTTTGATGTTGTTAATATCGCTGGCTGGGTAATCGGAGGTTTCTCTATTCTTGTCGGTGGTTTCAGTATTGCTAATATTATGTTTGTTTCGGTAAAAGAACGCACTAATATTATAGGTATTCAAAAATCGCTTGGTGCTAAAAGATATTTTATTCTTTTACAGTTTATATTCGAAGCAATTTCGCTATGTATTTTGGGTGGCTTGCTTGGATTATTACTCGTTTATTTACTCGCCCTGGCAATAGGAGCTATAACCGATTTTCACATTATCCTTGGCTTAAATAACATTACACTAGGCATTGGCATATCTGTAATAATAGGCACAATATCAGGTTTCTGGCCTGCATATTCGGCATCGAGATTAGATCCTGTTGAAGCAATTAGAAGCTAGAGAGGAGAGGATATATTCTAAGCTATAAAAATACTCTAAAAGGAAATAATTATGGCTTAGAATGCGGATAATGGTTTAAGGATTGAGTTTTTGTTGAGGGTTTATTTTTCTTTGTAAACCTTTCATAAAAACTTTTGGAATTTGCCCCAATGTAAATGGAATATTTATCGCAAACGATTTTACCATTAAATTAAGAGAATATTTAAAATTTAATTCCCGAATTAGATTGTGCTTAGCAAATTCAACTAAACCACTCATATACCTTTCATCAAGAATTTTACGTTCATTTGGTTTTAAAAGTTTCTCAAATTTTAAAATTTTAGCTTTTACATCAGCTATATATAAAAATTCTAAAACCTCGCTCCATTTTCTGCCATCATAAATATTAATTTCATCAACACGCTTTTTCCATAATTTTTGCAGTGTAAAGGCAGCACGGCAGGGTTTTGATAAAATTAGTTCTAGATACATACACCAATCGTCGCCAATATTCATTTCCTCATCCCAACCTGTTAATATTGAAGAACGTTTAATAACAACAGACGAGGATGGCGAAGGACACGATTTTAGATATAAGTCTCTAAGTTCATTATATTCTAGTAAAACCCAATTATCCTGTTCCTTTGGGAAGTATGGGATTAAAAACGGATCTTTTGATAGGAAATCCCAAGTGTCGCCATATTTTGTATCCTGATCCCAATTTGCAAAAACAAAATCCAAATCCTCACCTGACATTTTTTTTATGCAAGTTTCTAAAAAATCAGGATACCACATATCATCAGAATCCAAAGAGGCTATTATATTGCCCTTTGCATATTTTAAACCTAAATTTCTAGCAGAAGCTTGCCCTCCATTTTTCTTATAATGATACTCTACGTTAGGATATTTTTTGATAAGTTGGGACGTATTATCTATAGAGCCATCGTCGATAACTATAATTTGAATATTCTTATATGTTTGATTTATAGCGCTTTCTATCGCGTCTGCAAGCTTCGGTTCTCTGTTGAATGTTGGAATAATTACGGTAACAAGATTCTCGGTATTCATTAAGATAGATTTATAAGGGGATAATTGTAAAACTATTGCTCAGTTTTTCCTCGATAAAGATAAGGTGCTACTGCTAAAATTAAAAATTGTAATGAGTAATTTGGCCATCTTAATTTTTTAAAATTTCCACATTTAAATAAAATCAACTTAAAGTGAGTAGGAGTGACTGCACAAAATCTTTTAATAATGTTAAATGATCCGATTGTTCGTTGGTATAATGACATAATTATTATTTCAGAAACATTATTAATGAAGACATTGTTTCAAATTCTGCATTTTTTTATTTTTAAGATCAATTAGTACTTATGCATCGAAAAATCATGTGAATTTGAATATTAAGCGTGCTATTTTTTTTTCTAAATAAATCATCCCCACTAATTTTTGAGTATTGATATGCAGGACCTGCTAAATTTTTCAGTATGGATTTTATCATTGTTAGGTTTATTGTGTTTTACCTTTTTAGATTAGTTATTAGCTTTCTTTCTTCTCATAAATTTTAATAACCTCCAATAATCCTGTAATACTTGTTTTATCGGGTAAGGAAAAAGCAAAATATGAGCAATGAGTACTATTATATTTAGATAATTAATTAATGAGAAGTATATTAAAAGAGAGAGAGGTAGAAATGTTTGATAATAATCGCTCATCAAAATTTGGAAAATGGCTTTTTTATTCGTTAATATCAGAATAACCTCACTCTTATATATTATATATCTTGCAGCAACCACTAGAAAATAAAAAACAATACCAACATAAAGTATACTGAGTTTAAGTTGATAAAACATAAAAACTAGCGATATGATTTCAACTACAAAAATTAGCCTTTCTTTATATATAAATTTATTTGGTTCTATTCTACTTGCATAAGTATTAAGATTTACTTTGAGATCGTTATCACGATCTACAAATTGATGCCATAAAATACCTCTAAAACCGTAGCACAAGGACCATATTCCAGTTGATGAAAACCACCACCAGTTTATTTCCTGCTTGGTAAGGTAACTCACACTAGAAATCATCAGTAGGCTAGGAAAAAGATGTGAACCAGAGGCATCACAAAATACGCCTAAAATCCCCCTATTTTTAAATCTAAATGGTTTTATAGAGTACAAACTAAATACCACCCAAGAACCTAAATATAAAAAGCAGGATAATAAATCGGGATAATATATATATTCAAAACCTAATCCTATCAATAAACATCCAATGGGTATAACCCATCTTAATTTTGGGGGTATATTTTGAACTCTGTTCGATTTTCCACTTGCTAAATCTTCATTGAGATCAGTAATGTCGTTAATTACACTAACATATATTGCACCAATAACCAGCGACACTAAGATGATCGCTAAATGAGGTGCAACTATTAAAAGTGACTTTGGTGAGAATGTGCAAGTAGCGTAACCTATTGCTAGTAGAGGTGGCAATTTATATGTCCACCACTCTTGAGAACGAATGGTATTAAATATTTTCATTCGTACTTAATTTATATGCAGACAATGCCTCCAGACAGAATCCAGTTATTAATTCTTCTGAGCCATAGCATTGAAGTTTTTTTGGTCCGCCATAATATACGGCCCATCTTGGCCATTCTCCATACTTTTCTTGAGTTTTAAGAAGGTATTTTATTCCACTTTCTATAGCTGGGCTATTAGAGCCTAAATTCAGAAGGGATATAATTCCCAAAGCGGTATCCAGTATAGATACGCCGAACCTACCATCATCGTTAGCTGTTTGCAATATGCGCTCAACTATTGGGTTTTTTATCGCTACTAATTCAATAGGGTAGTTTTTGTAATTCCTCGAAAAGAAATAATAAATTGTAAATGGGTTTAAGTACCAAAGATCACAGCTTTCCTCTTTTTTATCATCAATTATTTTAATTAAATAGGGGATAATTGCTTTCGTATCTTCATCTAAACCGAGATAATATAAAACGTTGGCGTTAACAACAGCATCTACATCATATCTTTTTGCTTCTACATTTTTCCAAAAAAGAAGCGCTTTAATCGGATATTTAAAATCTCTTAAACACAAAAGCCAGTAATCCTTACTCCGCACCCAGTTAAAACGTAATGTATACCAAGAATAGAATAGGCCAGATTTTGTTCGGTTTAGCAATAACATTTTCCTGTTTGCAGGATAATCTTTGTTTAATGCTTGTAGTAATTTTGAAGCGCAAGAAGTATTATCAACATCAGGTGGGCAAAGCTTGAATAAGGGAGTCCAGGATGTAAAATGAGGCCATATACCACCTCTTAAAGTTTGATATTGTAGAAAGCCTACACAGCGTTCGTGTATTTCCTTAACTTCTGGAATATGCCTTAAGTTAAGTAGTGAAAAACCAATCAATGAAGTTGGAAACACACTACTATCGTGAATTGCAATTTGCATCGAATCATCGCCCCAACCTATATAGCAACAAAATTCGCCATTTGGCAGTTGGTGTTGATGTAGGTATTTTACACCATCATAAATAGCCTTTTCTATGTCTAAAACCATGCTCACATCAATGATTTAAAAGTTCTAAAATAGAATTAGCAAAATGTTGTTCAGGCCTTTTCGGAACAACAGTTGCAATATGATTAGCTGCATTTTTGCCAATTTCTTCCCAATCGTTTAATCTTTCCCAAGCCCGTTCCATGGCTTGTCCGAAAGATTGTTCATTAGCATAACCTATAAAACCAGTAACGCCCTCTTCAACAAGTTCGGTATTTCCCCCAACATCTGAGATTATAACAGGTCTTCCTGCAGCCATAGCTTCTACCATTGATAAAGGCAGACCCTCGCATCTTGATGGAAGTACAAGAGCGTGATAGTCTTGCCACATATTTTCAATATCATCAACCTGCCCTTTAAAATCTATATTGGAAACACCAAGTAGTTTTGCTAAATCCTTTATCGCTACTTCATCTACGCCTTTACCAATAAATGATATACTAACAGGACGATTTCTCCATTTTTCTTCTGATAATATCCTAATGAGAATATCCTGACCTTTATCTAGTAAAAATAATCTGCCAACACAAGCAAATTTAAAAGTAAGCCTATCCTTGGGGTACGGAACTAAATTCCCAGAGAGCTTAACTGGGTTAAAAACTACACTTGCGTTCGATAGACGCTGTCCAAATTGTTCTTCAGTTAAGCGCAAATTGTGTTTTGAAACAAAATAAGTTTTTAATGCAGCTTGCAAAGTATTACTCATACTTTTCCGATCGCTAGTTTCTGGCCAATAAAAGTCTACAGCTTTTTGTGAAACGATAACATAAGGAATATTTAGAACCAAGCATTCATTTGCAAGCTTTAGTCCATCAAAATTTATCCCCTGCGAAAAGATTACCAATTCAGGTTTTTCGTTTATTATCAGGCTTTTAAATTTTTTAAACCGTTCTCCTTGATAAGGCTTAAGCTTTAGTGCGATGGCAGCATCATTCAAGAATTTAGATGTTAATTTTAAGGCTTTTTTTGCAAATGATTTTTCACGGCCGAATTCCAAAAGTTTAACATTTCTATCAATTAGCTTTTTGAGTTGCGGATGATTTCTGTCTAATAAAGATTTAATAACGGTGATCTCAAACCCAGCATCTTGAAAAAAAGGAATGCTCCTTCCCCATAATTCTTCGCTGCCACCCCAATCATCTATACTTGTACTTACGATTACTATCTTTTTCATCAGGTGAGAGAGAAATTAATTATCATTAAATAAATTATAGTAATCACCCTTTTTAGCTACAAGCTCTTCGTGAGTTCCAGATTCTGTTATACTACCACCAGATAAAAAATATATATAATCAGCATGTTTAATCGCCGATTGTCTGTGACTGATAATTAAAGCTGCCCGATTACCTATTCGTTCTCTAAACGAATCAAACAATTCTTTTTCTGCATTTGCATCCAGAGCACTGGTGGCCTCATCTAGTACAACAAATCTGGAATTACTGAAAAATGCCCTTGCAATTGCTAATTTTTGCCATTGACCAATGCTGACTTCATGTCCGTCATCAAAAATTCTTCCCATAACAGTTTTATATTTTTGAGGGAATTTATCTATAAATAAATCTGCTCCAGAATTTTTTGCTGCTTCAAAAACTTCTGTTTGCTTTCTTTCGTTATGAATATCGCCAAAACGAATATTGTCTTGAACAGTAAGATTGTATTTTCCGAAATCTTGATAAACTGCGCAAATCTGTTTTCTGTATTCATCGCTTTTAAAATGTTTAATATCATTGCCATTTAGTGTAATAGAACCTGAAGTAGGATCGTATAAACGGCATAGCAATTTAATTAATGTAGATTTCCCTGCTCCGTTACTGCCTGCAACGGCAATGATTTTACCTGCAGGTAACTTTAAATTGATATTATTTAATGTTCTTTTGTCTGCATGAGGATAAGTAAAATCAACATTTTTTAGCTCTAAATCAATTTCATGATCTGCTGGGATAGACCTAGGATGATCTGATTCTACTAAATTATTCTTTAAATCGAACAGTTCAAAAATACTTTTAACGAAAATGTTGTTTTGGTAAAGCGCTGATATGTTGGCAGATAGGCTTTGCATGAAATTGAATGCTTGCGGAAATGCGACAAGAAATAATGTAATATCTCCAACACTTGTTACACCACGTATACTTCCAATTGCAATGTATGCTATGCATGCAAAAAAGCCAATTGTAGCAATTGAGGATGTAATTAATTCTTTATAAGTTCTCTGCTTGCTTATTTTCAACCGCCCAGAAAGTAATAATAAACGGATTTCGACATATAACTTTCTGAGGTAATTTCCCAAGCCAAAACTTCTGATTTCTTTTGCGTGAATATCTGAAGTTAATAATGTACTAAAGTAGTTCGATTTTCGCTCTAATGCAGTTTGAGACAAACGAAGGATATTTTGACTGTCAGCAAACTTAATTCTCACCCACAATGTTGGGATAACAAAAAGTGCCAATATTGGAAATAAACGCCAATCTATAGCTACTAACATCGATGCTATTAAAATCAGGCTTAATATATTTTTTGCAATATCAACAATTGTGAAAACAATTATATTAGGCCGATCTGTCGCCATATCTCTTGCTCTTTTCAAAATATCGAAATACCCAGGGCTTTCATAAAAAGAAAGATCTAAATTGGTAGCTATACTATGGATCTTAGCATCTATAAATTCGGATACTTTTCCAGATTGTATTTCTGTAATATAGGTTGAAATTGCTTTTACGGACGTATAAAGAACTGCTGATATGGCAGCTAGCACAATGTATTTAATTACTTCTGGCTCGTGCTGTATGCTAGAAACATTGTATTTAGAAATTTTATCTATTAGAAGCTTTAATACGTAAAGTGAAGAAAAAAACAACCCACTTTCTAAAAGGATAAAACCAACTGAGATTATAAACCATTGTTTAGAACCTTCCCAGATAAGCTTTAAAAGCCTAAAGATGCTTAAATTGGTACTAAATTTTTGGACTTTTCCGGCGAAAGATTTGAACATTATAGGATGATGTGATTAAGGGAAAATACTTGGGTGTTAAGATAGTACAATTAAATATTAGCGGTAGTTTTTTTTTAAAGTAATTAAAAATTTCGACTAAATAATTATGATCAAATTTAGACAGACGTTTTCCGTTGTAGAGGTTAGTGAAATAAGATAACCTCAATATAATTTCTAAACGAAAAATCAACCATAAGTTTCTTTCAGTTTTATCGCTGAAATACATTGTGATTTTATGTTCTAGCATTTTTTCTAAGAAAAGCTCTGCTAAAATAGTAAAATATGAGTGTTTTTACAGAATCCAACACATTTTTTGATGTAATTACCAAAAAAAGCCCTTCGCTAATCAATAACGAAGGGCTTTTACTAAGAATAACTGTTAATTATTTCAATTTTGCTAATGCCTCTCTTATTCTTTTTAGTGCTTCAACCAAACTCTCGTCTGATGCTGCGTATGATAAACGGATGTAGTTGTTATTACCGAATGAATCGCCACCAACAGTTGCTACGTGACCAACATTTAATAAATATAAAGCTAAGTCTGATGAATCTTTGATTTCATTTCCATCAGCATCTTTTTTGCCAAAGAAAGAACTTATTTCAGGGAAGAAATAGAAAGCACCATCTGGAAGATTGGTTTTTACACCTGGTATTTCATTTAATAAATTATAGACCAGTTCTCTACGACGAAGGAATGCTTCCTTCATTATTAAAACACTTTCTAAACCTTGCTCGTAAGCTACAATGCCTGCTCTTTGTGCTATAGAACAAGTTCCAGAAGTAGTTTGACCTTGTAGTTTATCGTTAGCGGCTGCAATTTCCTTGTTTGCTGCGATATAACCTAATCTCCAGCCAGTCATAGCAAATGCTTTGGAGAAACCATTTACGATGATTACACGCTCCTTAATGCTGTCGAATTGCGCAATAGATTCATGTTTATCAACAAAGTTGATATGTTCATAAATCTCATCCGATAGGATATAAATGTTTGGATGTTTTTCGAAAACCTCTACTAATGCTGCCAATTCATCTTTACTGTAAACAGAACCTGTAGGATTGCAAGGCGATGAAAACATGAAAAGTTTTGATTTTGGGGTTATAGCAGCCTCCAATTGTGCTGGTGTAATTTTAAAATTACTATCAATATCCGTATCAATAAAAACCGACTTTCCTTCTGCAAGGTTAACCATTTCAGAATAAGATACCCAATATGGCGTAGGGATAATTACCTCATCTTCAGGGTCTATTAAAGTAAGGATCACATTAGAAAGTGATTGTTTCGCACCCGTAGAAACAACAATCTGAGAAATGTCGTAATCTAAATTGTTTTCGGTTTTAAGCTTGTTTACGATTGCCTGGCGTAAATCTGGATAGCCTGGAACTGGCGAATAACGTGTATAATTTTCATCTAATGCTTTTTTTGCAGCATTTTTAACGTGGTCTGGTGTATTAAAATCTGGCTCGCCAACGCTCAAACTGATTATATTAATTCCTTTTGAAGCTAATTCACGACCTAATTTGGTCATTTTTAAGGTTGCAGATTCTGATAGACTGTTGATTCTTTTGGATAAGGTGCTCATGGTTAATTACTTTGACCGCAAATATATAAACCAAATATTATTCTGCACTAAAAAAGCAATAGTTTTTATCATTTAATTTATATGATAACAGTATTTTTGAAAAAAAATCGTCGTGACAGTTAAAAAGAAAGCTATAATTATTTCGTTGGTAGTGAGTGTTGTATTAATGCTTGCAAAGTTTGTAGCTTATTTTATAACAGGCTCAAACGCTATTTTAACGGATGCTGCAGAAAGTATTGTTAATGTTATAGCTGGCAGTTTTGCCTTTTACAGCATCTATTTAAGCACGCAACCAAGAGACGAAAATCATCCTTACGGACATGGCAAGGTAGAGTTCTTTTCTGCTTTTGTGGAAGGGATTTTAATTTTGATTGCTGGTGTAATTATTATATTCAAATCTTCATACAATTTAGTTTATCCTCACGCGGTAGGGCAATTGCTGGAGGGAACATTAATCATTGGGATCACGGGCTTAGTGAATATGATTGTTGGTTTTTACTTGATTAATGTAGGTAAAGACGAGCATTCTATAACTTTGATAGCGGATGGAAAACACTTACTTACTGATACTTATACAAGTGGGGCAATTGTTATAGGCTTAATTTTAATTCAACTGACAAATATAATTTGGTTTGATAGTCTATTGTCCTTCATTGTAGGGTTTTACATCGTGTATTCTGGTTATAAATTAACCCGTGGATCTGTTGGTGGCTTGATGGATGAAAGTGATTTTACTTTGCTAGAGGAGGTTGTTGATGTTTTACAAAAGAACAGACATAAACCTTGGATAGATGTTCACAACCTTCGTACACAACAATATGGACCTGAATTTCACATCGATTGTCATGTTACCTTGCCCTATTATTTCGATTTGAATAAAGTGCATAAAGAGATTTCTCAAATCGATGAATTAATTAATAAAAATGGCGTTCGTAAGGCAGAACTGTTTATTCATGCAGATCCTTGCTTGCCAGAATGCTGCCATTATTGCCACATGAGCGAATGCCCTGTAAGAGCCGAGGCTTTTAAAAATGAAATTGTTTGGACGCCAGAAATTGTAATTAGAAACAAAAAGCATTTCGAAAATGAGTTACTTTAACGTTAGGGTTTATGGTTTGCTAATTAATCAAGATAATGAAGTTTTGGTTAGTGATGAACAGGAGTATGGCTTTCGTTTCAGTAAGTTTCCTGGTGGAGGCTTGGAACTTGGTGAAGGATTAATTGATGGATTAAAAAGAGAATTTGTTGAAGAATGTAATGCAGAGATTGATGTAACCGCTCATTTTTACACTACTGATTTTTTTGAGAAATCTTCATTTAACGATAGTCAGGTTATTAGCGTTTATTATTTGGTTAAAGAGAAAGCGCCTCTTCAGCTTGCCTTTAAAACAAAAATTTATGATTTTGATGGGCAGGGTGAAATTCTACAGTCTTTTCGCTGGGTTAAAATAGAAAATTTATTAATAGATGAAATTACATTCAAAACCGACAAAACTGTTGTCGAACTTTTGAAAAAACAATTCTCTTCAAATGGAGCATAAATTCTTCTATCTTCTGAAACCAATAATAAGGCTTTTACTTTTTGTTTTCTACTTATTTCTTTGGGCGATACCCGTTGGTTTTTTAACCCAATTGCCGCTTTTTAAATTTCAAGAGGGAAGTTTGCCGAGTTTGTTCTTTAGCGAAATATCACTTACGTTTATGGCGATTGGAGCATTGTTTATGATATTTCAAACTTATCCAACCAGAAATTTTGAACGTGTATTTGTCGTTAAAAACAATTTGCTATCAGGCTTTTTAAAAGGTACTGGAATCGGCCTAGCTTTAATTCTGGCTTGTACGGGCCTAATGTTTATCAACGGGAATGTAGATTTCTTTTATACTAAATTTGAAGTGAGCTCAATTTTGAGTTATCTAATATTTTTTATTTTTGTAGGCATTTCTGAGGAATTTGTTTTTAGAACCTTTCCATTGGTGGTTTTTGCAGAGCGATACAAAATCTGGGTTTCAATATTTCTAAACGGATTACTTTTCGGTCTAATTCACATTTCAAACCCCAATTTTTCTGTATTTGCAATGATAAATATTACACTATGCGGTATAGTTTTCGCATTAATTACTTTGCAAAAAAGAAATATTTGGTGGAGTGTTGGGATGCATTTTGGATGGAATTTTTGCCAGGGAACTTTACTAGGTTTTAAAGTTAGCGGTATAGATGCTCCAGGTTTAATGGTATCAAGGCCAGTTGGAAACGCAACATTCTCTGGCGGAAACTTTGGGATAGAAGGCTCGGTTATCTGCACCTTCATTTTAGTTTTATATCTGGTTTGGCTAATTAGAAAACAGAAGGTAGAGCCTGTAGAAGAAGTTTTTGTCGAACTTGAGATTCGTAGAGAAGTATAAAAAAAAGTCGCAGTTAGTAACTGCGACCTAAATAATTTTTAATCTACTGGTTCCAGATATTTTTTTAGGGCATCATTTAGAAAATAGTTCCAGCCGCCTTTAAAACTTTCCTTGCTAAAATCTTTTCCGTTTTCGGCAAAGCTTTCTAAACCAGTATGCGTTAAAGTTAATCTGGTTTTATCTCCAGCTTCAAAAAGTTCCCAGGTAATTTCTGAATTGCCAGGATAATTGTCATATTTCCAAGTGTAAGCAATCTTTTTTCCTTCTTCAATTTGGGTAATTTCGCACAAATGCAAAAAATGAGGACCTTCATCAGGGCCACCTAAAAAATCGAATTTAAAACCAACTTTAGGTTTGAAATCCTGCAATTGGAAATACCACTTTTTAATTTCACTGTTGTCTGTTAATGCATTCCAAACTTTTTCAGTTGGTACATCATATACGCTTTCTACGATTAAGGGTTTCTTTTCCATGATATTTATTTCTAAATTTTCGGATGTTTCTTAATAAAAAAGCAAATACTAAGCATACTTTGTTTTAAAAATAAAATATTCGGGTCGATTAACCCAATGGCATTTTAGCCATATCCATATAAAGAATACTCCATCTTTGTCCATCTAAATCGACGAAACCACAGCCATACATCCAACCATCTTTATAGCCAGGTTTGCCATAAAGCTCTCCTCCAGCATCTAAAACTTTTTGTGCCAGTTCATCAACTTCTTCGGAGCTTTCTGCATCAAAAGAGAATAAAACTTCTGTTCCCGAAATATTGTCGGATACTTCAGATCCTGCAAAAGTTTCATAAAGTGATTTCTCGAAAAGCATAATGATCAGATTACCTTCTCCAACCATTAAAGAGGCCGAGTCTTCTCTAACGCCATACCTGTCGTTTGGAGTGAAGCCAATTTTTGTAAAGAACTCTTTTGATTTATTTACATCTTTTACAGGAAGGTTTATCCAAAGCGATTTTGTCATAACATTTTATATTTTGTTGTATGTAAAGATATGCATCCGATTTTTGGATAGCATACTAAAATAAGAAAACTTAAAGGGGTATTTGAGACAAAACGATTTTACTATTTACTGTATTTTTTTGCAAATTTTTCTGGTGCAACACTGCAGTAAGATTTAGTAAGGGCTTCTTTTAATTTTTCTGCTTCGATAAAGTTAATTTCAAAAATTGTCCAGCCTTGCTTACCCCAACCTGCAGGAGCAGGGTAGATGGCAGATGGATCATAATCAGAAAATAAATTTTGATCGGCTACTGATAACTTAAAAATGGCTTTTGCATTGGTATTATCAATAGTAATAAAAATTTTATCGTCTACTTTGAATGTGTTTTTACCAAGGTTTGGTGCCTCTGTTACTTCATCAAAAGATAGTGCAAGTTCTCTGAATGCTTCTGTACTAAATATATTCATAATTTTAAATTAATGTCTCAATAGTGCTGCTATTGAAAATTTCATTCGACAAATTTACACCTATTTATCCTTGTTCTGAAACTAGAAATACAGAAACATTTATCAAAAATTATAATTTATACAATTTCTGCGGATGTTGTTCTGCATGATTCAGAATTAGGTTAATAATATAACTATTGGATTGATAAATGGATAAGCTTTCCTTTATTGGAGCCAGGCCATCACTAAGATAGTTTTTATCCGTAAAATAACCCATCCCATAAAATATTCCTTTTTCAACAACCAAACAACTCATTTCTTCCTCTTTTCGGCCTTCATCTACCAAAGCAAAACTAGGTTGTAACCGCTGAATATCATCTAGAGCCGCATTTAACCGTTTGTTGTAAACTGCAACCGTTTCTATACCGCTACAGGCACCAAAACATTGTCCATTTTCATGAGCGATACATTTAGAAGCCGTTTTTTGCAAGTAACAAAGTTTAGCGCAAAGCTGATACTTTTCGACCAGCATATTTAGGTAGTTGTAACCCTCTAATAAGTTATTAAAACTTTGAAACGCTTTATTGTTTTTCTTATGCTTATCAATGGCTAATCGCATATAACCATTCTGGTCTTCGAAAATATATAAGTCATACTTATGCTCGTAACGTTTCATGGCTCGGTTATTTTCGGGCCAAAGGCGCTTAATTTCATTGGCTTCTAAAATTAAAGCCATTAATTCCGTTCCACAGGTCACATAATCTACATGATGTATGGTTCTTAAAAAATCTTGTCTTTGTCTGTTTGGTTGGTTGCCCGTGAAATGACTGGTTACTCTTTTCTTTAAATCTTTCGCTTTGCCCACATAAACAATTTTCCCTTTGTTATCTTTAAAATAGTAAACGCCAGGTTGATTAGGCAACTTCATAATTGCCGCTTTATCTAAATTCGGAGGTAAAACTTGTTCTTTTGATGTTTTTTTTAGCATTTCTGCAATTATACCTTCCGAATCGTGCTCTAACAATAAGTTAAAAAGTATGCTTGTTGCATCTGCATCTCCCGATGCACGGTGCCTGTTATTAATGGGAATTTGTAAGGCATTGCAAAGTTTCCCTAAACTATAAGAAACCTTACCAGGAAATACCTTCCGACTTAAGCGTACAGTACAAAGTTTTCGGCATTGCAAATCATAACCTGCGTTTGCCAAATGGTGCTTTAAAAAAGAATAATCGAAGTTAACGTTGTGAGCTACAAAGATTTTATTATGTAACAACTGATAGATTTGTAAGGCTACATCCTCAAAAATAGGTGCATCTTTAAGCATTTCATCATCAATACCTGTTAATGCTGTAATATATACAGGAATATCACGCTTAGGGTTAATTAAGGTAGTATAGCGCTCTACAATTTGATTACCATCATGAATATTTATGGCAACTTCTGTTATTCCATTTGCCGAAGCATGGCCTCCTGTGGTTTCTATATCTACAATTGCGTATAACATCAAAATGATTTGAATACAAATTTATGCTAAAATAATTAGTAATAAAAGTATTTTCAATATATTTTTAAAACAAAAAAAGCGACAACGTATTACCGTAATCGCTTATTATAATTTTGAGTCCTTGTAGCTTAAAGTTTGCTCAACAATTTGCTTAAATTAGGTTTAATACCAATGCTAATGGGTAAGGTATTAAAAGTTCTGTTTTGAATTTTAGTAAATCCGTACATGTAACTAACCTCAGCAAACAAATTGGCACCACCGAGGTTATATTCTATACCGCCACCTGCTTCGATCATCCCCATGCCGTTGGTTTTGTTATCCATTGTCACTTGTAAGGTTTGTGCATTTACGCCTGCTTGTGGAGTTAAAATAAAACCACCACCACCGCCAGCGAAACCATAAAAGGCCCATTTATCTACAATTTTTCTATAACCTAAAGCAACGTTTAGTAAATAAGTGGTGGCTCTTCCTTTTTCTATATTATATGTATAGCCTGCATCTGGTGTAATCTGATTAAATTCGAAAGCATGTAAGCTAACCTTTGGATAAAGAAACAATCCTCCATCTCCTAAACCTAAATTTAAACCTAAAGATGTGGAGAATTTAGGTTTAAGATAATCAGCAGTTTCTCCCATTGGAAAAGCGAAACCGATTCCACTTAAGGAGTAGAGTTTATCTGGTCGGCCACTTTGCGCTTTAACATTTAACGATAGGGCTATTAATAGTATCGCAATCGGCGTTAATAATTTTAATTTCATATGTGTTTTTCTAATTTTCTGTTAATCTGTTTACTTTCTGAAGCATCTCTGTCATATTAAAAGGTTTTTCCAGATAATCATCGGGATTATGTTTTTGCGATGAGATGTAGCTTTCTTTATATCTGGCCGAAGCCATTATTACAGGGATTTTATCCGTTTCTGGAGAAGATTTCAACTGTTTAAAAACTTCTCTGCCATCCATTCCATTTAACATAATATCCAGAATTATTAGATCTGGATTAAACTCTTTAATGGTTTTAAAAATAAATCTTGGCGATAATAGAGGGTAAACAGTATAATTTTCAGACTCTAAAGCAAGCTGAAAAACTTCTAAAATATCGGGATCATCATCTACAACCAGTACCTTTTTCAATTGATATTTTTATTTAATTAACTAAATGAACAATGCTAATACAATGTTTATAGAAGAATGTTTGGGCTTAGGCAGATATTTATTAAATTGTACAATAATATTTCTAACCAAATAGATTTCTTGTTGCTATGAAAGTGGATTACATTGCGTTATCTGTGCCTGTATTTTTTATCCTGATTGGGATAGAATTAGCTTACAATTTTTATAAAAAACTAAACTATTACCGTTTAAACGATAGTATTGCAAATTTAAGTCAGGGAATAGGGCAGCAGCTAACAGGTATTTTCATGAAAACAGCACTGTTTTTTGGATATAAATACATTTTCGAGCATTGGCGGGTTTTCGATATGCCTAAAACGATATGGATTTGGATTATTTTATTTATCGGCGTAGATTTTTTCTATTACTGGTTTCATAGAATGAGCCATCAGGTTAACGCACTTTGGGCGGCACACATTGTTCATCATCAATCGGAAGAATATAATTTAACTGTAGCCTTGCGACAAAGCTGGTTTCAAGGTTGGTTTAGCTGGGTTTTCTATTTGCCATTGGCTTTTGCTGGTTTCGACCCAATTATGTTTTTAACATTAAGTTCTTTTAATACATTATATCAGTTCTGGATTCATACCCGAGCCATAAAATCGATGGGGTTTTTAGAATACATCTTAAACACGCCATCACATCACCGCGTTCATCACGGCTCTAACCCAAAATATATCGATAAAAACCACGCGGGTACGCTTATAATTTGGGATCGGTTTTTTGGTACTTTTCAAAAGGAAGAAGAAGAAGTTTACTATGGCATCACTAAACCTTTAGCCAGCTGGAACCCTGTTTGGGCCAACTTGCATTATTGGGATGATTTAATAAAAACAGCCAAACAATCGCCAAAAATTAGCGATAAGATTAAAGTATTTATAAAACCTCCAGGATGGTTTCCTCAACATTTAGGAGGCTTTCAGCAAGCACCAGAAATTAATGCGAAGCTGTATAAAAAGTACAATCCCGAATATCAATCTAAACTTACTGGTTATATTTTAGTGCAATTTATTGTTGCATTGGCTGCTGGTTCGGCTATATTGTTTTCTTATACACAGATGGAAACTATTCCAGTAATTTTTGGAACAGTACTTACAATTTTAACATTAATAACCTGCGGTGGTTTGCTTGAAGAAAAAAAGTGGCAAATTAAATTCGAATTTTCGAGGTTAAGTTTAGCCATAGCATTGGCTGTAATTTTAAAATTCCCGATTGGTTATCAGGTAATATTCATCGCCATTCAGTTAATATCTGTAATTTGGTTTGTAAATTTGCAAAAGGAAAATCCCAATTCTAATGAAAACTAAGTTATTCTCTTTTATTTTCGCGGTTGTTTACATCATTCAGCTATATGCTGAGGCCGCTGGAAACAGCCAGCTACGTAATTTCTCAAAACCACTAATTGTACTAACACTTTTAGTGTGGCTTTACAGCAGTACCAATTTAAAAGGAAAATTTCATAAACGTATTTTTACAGGTTTAATTTTTGGGCTTGCTGGCGATGTTTTACTTATGCTACAATCGGGCCAACCAAGTTTTTTTATTTTTGGCTTAATTGCATTTTTACTTTGCCATATTTTTTACATTAGGGCATTCATTCTCGACCATAAATCAAATCCAAATTATAAAAATCCCTTCTTTTTGTGGATTGTTGGTGCGTTAATTATATTTTGCGTAGGCTTGTTTTTTTATCTACAACCATTTTTAGGAGCAATGCAATTTGCAGTTTTAATTTATGCTATAATCATCACTTTTATGGCTATAATGGCTGCAAATCGTTATGGTAAGGTGAATATTTTTAGTTATAAACTTATATTATATGGTGCATTATTTTTTCTGTTATCAGATAGTGCTTTGGCAATAAATAAATTTGCACAGCCCATTCCACAAGCTGGCGTTTTAATTATGGCAACCTATATGATTGCACAATATTTAATTGTTTATGGCACGATTGAAAGAAAATTGGTGGTAACAAAAACAGAGATTTAATTTTTTTAGCTTGCTGATTTTTTGGAAAGCAATGTTCTGCAATAATCGGTTACAGCAGTCCTGCTATCGTTTCGATCTTTTAAAAAGTTCTGTTATACTAAACCCGAAGCAACTTTTCTATAGGTTGCAGTTGCTTCGTGCCTCAGCATGATCGTGCATGCAAGGTTACTGCTATTTAAAAGTATTTTCACTCTATCAGGTTTATTAAACTCGAGTTTTTGCAAGAAACTTAATGCTATATCGGTTACAGTTTACAAATGTTAACAGCCATGAATGACAAGTTGTCTAGCCTTCCTTATCCTTGTAGCCAATTTCGAACTCAAGTGATTTGGATATAATGTTTAACTCTAATAATCCCTGCACTGTTCTCCCAGGTATAATTAATATACCCAAATCTGAATTTTTCGGTGTTCAAGCGTGGTTATTTCCAATACTTTAGTCTTTTTGCTTTCTTTCCTTATCCAAAACTGTAAAAACCTGCACCAATCTTTCTCCATTTTCATCCACGAGCGTTAAAGTGTGTTTTCCAGGTGGTGGACTAATTGCCAGTTGATGATAGTTTGTTGTTGTAGCTACATATTCATTGTCAATATGCCAGTAGATTTTCGAGCTTTGATTTCGATGCGCTGCATTTAATACAATTTTGCCACGCGAACCATTCAATTCTAAAGGAATGTAAACAGCTGCCCCATTTTTTGGATAAATAAGTTCCATTACGTTATTGCCCCCAGAAATATCGCAACCCGCCATAAAAGGAGGTAAGCTTTTGTAATCGCTGTTTTTAATTTTGTAATAATACTCCATAGCTGGTGGTAAAATAAACCAACTTTTATGCTGCATATTGGTTACACTTTCACATTGGTCGGTAACTCGGTAAGTGGCCGTTCTATCTAAATGTATTAGTTTATGAAAAGGGCAGTCAGTGGTTTTTTCTCCAGCCGTGGGCACCAATTCCTCTACAATATCAATGCAATTTTCGCCAGCTTTATAACCACTTTGCTTACAAACTTTAATTTTTTTTAGTTTAGTTTTTGGTGTTTCAAACCATTTTCCGTTAGGTAATAATTTAAAAATATCAAACAAAACAGGAGCGGCAGCTTCAATCCCAACCAAACCTGGTCTACCTTCTCCATCGGCATTGCCAACCCAAACGCAAACCACGTAATTTGGCGTTAAACCAACAGCCCAGGCATCGCGAAAGCCAAAACTTGTTCCTGTTTTCCAAGCCACCCTCTGCGATGATGAAAATTGTTCCCACAAACCCTCATCGCCAGGACGCATCACTTCTTCCATGGCATTAAAAGTTGCCCAAATTGCACCATGATCTAAAAACGAATTGCGCTGATAATCCTGGCTTTCTTTTTTATCAGTTTCAAAATAGGTAGCTTGTTTATAATCTTCCGGATTGTATAAACCTTTGTAAGTATTAAAATGGTTTAGCGTTCGTACCATACTCATGTAGGTGTTGGCTAAATCCCACATGGTAACCTCGCTACCACCCAAAATTAACGACAAACCATAATGGTCGGCGGGTTGATTTAAAGTTCCTATGCCAAGTTTTTTAAGTTTATCGTAAAACCTTTCATATTTGTATTGTTGCAGCATTTTAACCGCAGGAATATTCAGCGAACGACTTAAAGCTTTATCTGCAGCAATTGCTCCATCATAGCCTAAGTCATAATTTTGTGGCGAGTAGCCTGCAATTTGAGTAGGCACATCGGGAATCAAAGTGTGTGGTAAAATAAAACCATCGTTTAACATACTGGCGTAAAGAAGTGGTTTTAACGTGCTACCAGGACTTCGCGGTGCTTTAATCATATCTACATGACTCTGCAAATCTGCGTTTTCTGGTTGATAGATATTGCCAACGTAACTAACCACATTTCCAGTTTTTGCATCTAATATCAAAGCCGAAATGTTATTAATATCATTCGCTCGGTAACGGTTATTATATCTTTTCAGAATTGAATTTACTTTTAGTTGTATATCTTCATTTAAAGTCGATTTAATTCTGGTCGAATTGATTTTTAAATTTGCTCTTTCTACCTTAAAACGATTCAACAGATGAGGTGCGTTTTGTGGTAGGGGCAATGGCTTGCCCGGAACAGGTTCAAGTTTAGAAAGGTTTGCTGTAGATTGATCGATGTATTTGAGCTTGACGAGTTTATCCAGTAAATCGTTTCGTTTTTTAATTAGCCGAGTAGCGTTTTTACCTGGATGTACAAGCGACGGACTATTTGGTAAAACAGCTAATGTTGCCATTTCGCCCCAGGAAAGTGTTTTTGCATCACGTCCGTAATAGCGCCAGCTCGCTGCTTCCAAGCCTACAACATTACTGCCGAATGGTGCATTTGCAGCATAGAGGCCAATAATCTCTTCTTTTGAATATTTTAATTCTAATCTAAAAGCTAAAATAATCTCATACAATTTTTGCCAAATGGTTCGGTCTTGCTTTCGTGATAATCGAATAACTTGCATGGTCAACGTACTTCCACCGCTAACTACGCTTTTAGCTTTGAGATTTTGTCGCATGGCCCTACTCATTGCCAAAAAATCTACTCCCAAATGGTTGTAGAATCTTTTATCTTCAAAAGCAATAATGCAATCTTTAAATTTTACAGGTACAGAATCTGCAACAGGAAAGCGCCATTGTCCATCGCTCGCAATGGCGGCACTTAGTAAGTTACCATTATTTGCTTCGATAATAAATGAAGTTGGTGATTTGAAAAGCTTCGCAGGAAGTAAAAATAAAAATACCAAAAGCAGTGCAACGCAAGAAATATCTGAAATAAGGAATGCTTTTGGGGATTTATTCATTGATTTTGGTGCTTTTTTATCTCAGTTCGTATCATCACGAACAATCAGATTAAACTTGGTTTTATGTTTCGTTTCGTGAGTAAACAAACCGAGGCGGTTGTAAATTTTGCTTCGTACTCTGTTGCCATTGTTTTGTTATGTTACCATGGTTGGTGTCCTCATGAACCATTAAGTTAAAGGTTTATATGTTTCGTTTCGTGAGTAAACGAACCGAGGCGGTTGTAAATTTTGCTTCGTATTCTGTTGCCATTGTTTTGTTATGTTACCAAGGTTCGTGTCCTCACGAACCATTAAACTAAACTTGGTTTATGTTTCGTTTCGTGAGGACACGAATCGAGGCGGTTGTAGATTTTGCTTCATACTCTGTTGCCATTGTTTTGTTGTGCTGCCATGGTTGGTGTCCTCACGAACATTTAAATTTGGTTTTATGTTTCGTTTCGTGGCGACACGAACCGAGGCGGTTGTAAATTTTGCTAAAATTGGTTTATGTTTCGTTTCGTGGGGAACCGAGGAGGTTGTAAATTTCGGTTCGTACTCTCTATTGCCCATTGTCTTGTTATGTGCCATAGTTCGTGTCCTCACGAACAATTAAGTTAAATTTGGTTTTTGTTTCATTTCGTGGGGACACGAACCGAGGCAGTTGATTTATTCATTGATTTTGGTACTTTTTTATCTCAGTTCCTCATCACGAACGATTAAGTTAGTTCTTTTTATAATTCAGTTAGTGAGGAAAAGAACCGAGCCGGTGGATTTTGGTATTCAACCTCGCATTTATATTTCTTTATTTGTAAATAAAAACGTAGGTAATTCGCTTTAAGATTGGTTCGTGCCTCGCAATGACGACCGTTATATAAGTCATTGCGAGGTACGAAGCAATCTGTGTTTATTATAGTTTACCATATTATCAAGTTGCCGAATTCAGCATGACAATAATTCTAATAAGCTTAGAGAAGCCTGCGAAGTTTATTTATGAAAGCTCCGCAGGTCAATTTATCTTATTTCACCACCTGAACCCATTTTCCATCCTGCGTAGCAGAAATATCATTGTTATACATTGCCTCACATTGAACAGCAGATAAATAATACCTGCCAGTGTAAGAAGCATTCAATAACACCTTATAAACCAAACTTTCATTCTCACGGATATTAAAATAAGTGAAAACACGATCATCACGAATATCCTGATAAGTAAAAGGGGAGGATGCTAACATACTTTGGTTATCATTTACTCTAGTGTTGATAATTTCCCATCCCGATGGGAAAATTTGTGTTAGTGCCATTTGTTCATAATAGCCCATTCTGCCAGGATTTTTTACCGTAACTTCTGCATAAAAATCGGTTCCCTGTTTTAAAGTTGTTGGATCTAAAGGTGTACCATTCAAACGTTTATAAGCCACATTCATATCTAAAACATCAGGGCGGTTTGGTAAGAAATTATTCTGACCAGCAACTGGTTGTCCTTCTAAAACTAAACGTACAAACAGTACATTACTGCCACTATTGGTAACCGATGCCGTGCCGCCTTTAAAGTTAACAGCAGTGCTATTAATGTATTGATTAGAACTTACAGGAGCTGATTTCCCATCCAAAACATATTGATATTGCAATTTATTAGATGATTGATTTGAACCACAGAACTTCGCAATAGCCAATAAACTATAAGCTGTCGTTTGAGTGCTATACCAGGTATTTTCTCCCAATTTAGCCGCCAAAGGTTGCAATAAGCTTGCTGCCTTAGCTTTCTGACCTAAAAGAGTTAAGGTTTCTAAAATCATGGCTTCATCTCTAACATCGGATCCGTAAGTTCCACCCAATTGCTTATAAGATTGAATGGAGGTACCTAAACCACTAATCATATTTTGAGCAACATTACCTTGTCCAGCCAGTTTGTAAGCGGCTGCCAGTCTCCATTTCGCCGCTACCGATAAATATTCGAAAGCTTTTAACCTGTTCATCGCCGCCATTTCGGGCTTTTTAGCTAGGGCAAGCATGTATAAACGATAAGCTTGAGATAAATCGCCACCATAAAAATTGTTGCTATTCGGTGCCCAATTTGTAGCTTTTGTTTTTTGGTAACGCAACAATTCATCCAGTAATCCGACAGGCAAAGTGTAACCTGCATTTTGTGCTTCTACCAAGAAATGACCAGCATAGTTACTTCCCCATTCATCAGAGCTTCCTTCACCAGGCCAATATGATAACCCACCATCTGTAGTCTGGAAACCTTTTAATCGGGTAATTCCTGCTTTGATGTTCGATTCAGTTTTCGCCTTTTGCTGTTCGTTTAGTGGACTTAGTCTGTCAAGAAACAATTGTGGGAAAATGCCCGAAGTTGTTTGCTCAACACATCCATGAGGATATTGAATTAAATAACTCAAACGTTTTTTTAGGTTAATTGCAGGTATAGAAGAAACTTCAAGGGTCCCTGAATTTGTTCCTGTCATCCCGATAGGCTGATAATTTATCGCCCATTTTTGACCAGGTTGAACTGTTGCAGAAACAACATTGGTTACATAAGGATTTGGATTTCTAATGTCCATTTCTACATCGTAATCAGTTCTTTCAGCACCACTTTGTGCAATTACTTTAACCTTTGCAATACCAACAGTATTAGGAGCTTTCACTTCGAAATAGGCCATTTGCTCGCCAGTTTTTGCGTAGTAAAGCTGTTGTTTATTCGTTCCTTGGACAATTAAATTACTAGCTTGGAGCTGAACGGAAACGTTTTTAAGATTATTTTCTGTAGCAAAAACCGTAACAGGTAAAGTAAAAGTTTCGCCAGGGCCAATAACGCGAGGCAGCGTAGCCAGAACCATTAAAGGCTTTTTAACCTGAACAGATTTTTCTGCAAAACCATAAGCCGCATCTTGCCCAGCAACAACCATCGCTCTTACAGCCCCTATATATTGTGGCAATTTGAATTTGTGTGTTTTGCTTTCGCCTTTGCCAACTGTAAATGGCCCCATAAATTTAACCACGGCTTTAAAACGGTTTGCCTTAGCAGGATTTAGGTTTTTGTTGATGCTTCCATCTCCACCAATACTTAAAATACGTTCCAAATTCCCACCCCAGGCACCTAATACATAGTCGAATAAATCCCAGGTTTTAACGCCTAATCCTTCACGGGCGTAAAAAGCACTGTGTGGGTCTGGTGTTTTAAAACGTGTTAAATCCAATAATCCTTCATCAACCAAAGCAATTGTATAAGTCATGGCTTTGCCGTTTTGTTCGCCAACGGTAATAGTATTTTCAGTTTCAGGCTTAATTTTATCCAACATCTTAATGGTTGGTTTTAAAATTGTTTGTGGGTCTTCAATTGAAAGTGGAATTGCGCCATACATTCTGATTGGTAAATCATTAACCGTTTGTGCATGTGGTTGCAGCAGGGTGATGTTGGCAAATACATTTGGCGCCATTTCTTTCTCTGCCTTAAATTTGTATTGCGTTTGTCCAGTTTTGGTATCAATCCAGAATGTTTTTAAAACTCTGCTGCCGTTTTCGATAGAAATTAAAGCTCTACCATCCTTAGCCGTTGGGATGGTTAATGTAATTTCTTCACCTACGGTAAATTTCTCTTTGTTAGCTGTAAACGATAGCATGGATGCCTCGGTAGGATAAGCACCTTGTTCCCGTTGTGCCCAACCTGGCCAATCTATATAGACAGATTTTCCAGTAACATGCCCACCATTTAAATCGCGAACCAGGATTAAATAACGCCCCCATTCTGGCTCATCAATACGTAAATTCCAGCTTCCTTTACCATTTGATAAATTTACCTGATGTGTTTCTATAAGTTTGTTGTATTGATTTTGTGTGAAATTTGCATACGTATATTGATTGTCTTGTTCCCACCACCAACGCCATTGCGTTTTGTAAACTTCAATTTGTACCGTTTTACTTCCGCTTAAAAGCTTTCCATCAGTGTTAACATTTACAATTTCAATTTTATGGTCTTTGCCTGTTACCAGCATGCCACTTAATTTATCACCTTTTTCAGGACGAATACCTAAATAGCTACTGTAAACATGATAAGGTATACTAAAGTTATCGATGCTGAAGTTGCCTCCAGGTTCGAAAACCTTAGTGGTAAAGTTTGCTCTTAATACACCAGGAGCAGTATTATTTTCGTTTAAATTGGTGTTGATTTGAGCAGTTCCAGCGCCATTTAATGTGCCTTCGAAAATGGTTTTTACCTGAGATTCAAAATTAACGGTTGGGTTATCAAAGCTAAAACCTTCAAATCCTTTAAATTTCGTTTCGGTAGTATTTAAGTTTACATCAACTTTAGCCTTTAGGTTTTGTGCAGGAGTACCAAATAACCATTTTGCGGATAGGGTAGATGCAGAAGTCCCAGCGGTTAAATAAGTTCTGTTACCAACATTAAAATCAATTTTCAAACGGTTCGGCATTACCGTTTCTATCTTCAATGTTTTGGTAAATGTTGCGCCACCAGCTTTAACTTTAGCCATCCAGTTACCAGTTGGCGCTGTATTTTCGGTTGCAGTTTTAAAAGTATAAAATCCGTTTACAGGCTTTCCGTTTATTAAACGTTTATAAAGCTGTCCTTTCGGATTGTAAAATTCCATAGTAACTGGATAGTTTGCGGGAAGTTTTTTCAATTTATCTTCCAAAACGAAAGAAACAAATAAACTATCACCTGGACGCCAAACACCACGTTCTCCATAAATAAAACCTTTTAAACCGCTTTGTACAACATCTCCACCAACATCAAAACGGCTTAATGGTAACGAACTTCCATCATCCAATTTTAGATAACCGCGTTCTGAACCATTTTTGGCAATTAATAAAAATGGTTGACGTTTCAAATCAAATTTTGCAAAGCCATCGCCATCGGTTTTTGTGGTGAAAATAATTTGCTTTTGGTAATCCATAAGCTCTAAATTAACACCACTTAAAGGTTTTGCGGTTAATAAATCGGTAGCGACAATAAGCATACTGTTGTCGTTGCCACGTTTTGCAACTAGCCCGATATTGGATGCGATTAGATTTCTGCTTGCCCAACGTTCATTAGTGTAAAACGAAGGTGTGCAAGGATTGTCTTTATCATTCCAACGGTAATTTTGCGGGTAATAATTGTTGTAGCGTTGCCAGAAATCATCATCTTCATCTATCTTTTTGCCGTAATTACCACCTTCTTCGTCATAATAACCTTCGTCATCACCCTCCACTTTTTCATCGTTTACTTTGCAGTTATAAGCGTTGTATTCCTGCCTGAAAGCAATCGTTACGCGGTACATTGCGCCAGGCTCTGTGCGAATCATTTTATCTAAATCTAAGGTAAAACGATTCTTTTTATGCAGGTCTAATGCCTTATCTTCATCTAAACGTACCGTTTTCTGTAGAATCGGCTTTGCAACACGACGCAATTCGTTACCATCTTTATAACTATTGGTTTGGAAAAATTGAGGGATATTATTTTCATAAATCTTAATTACCGTAACATCAACAGCCTTTAAATTGATGGCTTCGAAAGGTAAAACCAATTTGCCCGAATTTGGTAAAATTGTTCCACCGCCTGCAATGGTAACCGATGGAATTTTATCCTCGAAAACAAGATTAGCTGTTTTGCCACCAGTTAAGGTTTTAGCATTGATATTTTCTACACCATTGTTAACATTTAACGTGTAATTGCCCTTCAGTTTTTCGGCAGCATAAACCTTAACCTGACTGCCATCAATGGTATAGCGCAAATCACCCAGGTTTCCAAGCGTTATCATACCTGTTAAATCCTGACCAACACCAATCGGTTCAGAAAACTGTACCAAAGCATAATCTTCTTCACCCTGGATAGCTTTCATGTTTAAAATTTCGAACTTATTTAAAGCTGGAATCCGAATTTCCTCTTCACCTTTTTGTTCAGCATCAATGGCATCGCCATCCCAATTTAATTTTAATTTTTGATCAGATGCTTTTTTCTTAATACTATCGATCGTAAACTTTGAGGTGTTTTTAGCAGGATCATGTTGCCATTTTACCTTTAATTTTTGGTCAAAATCTAATTCAATAATTTTCTCAATCTTTGATGTTTCCTCCACATCAGCAGTTGCCACTTCTCCAGTTAATTTCATATAATCTAAAGACGTATTGTTTTGCGACACCAAACCATTTTGCGAAAGCATTACACCCGGTGTAATCACTTTGAATTCAAAATCGAAATCTTCCAAGCCTTTTTCTGTATCCGAAACATCAGAAAGTTTAAAAGTCGCCTCATATTCTTTACCTGGTTTTAAGTTTTCATCAGGTCTAAATTCTACTGTTTGCGGGTCAATCCAATACGTTTTTCCAGAAATAGATGGCGAAAAATCAAACAGATCACGAGAATCGGCTTTGCCTAAATCTTGCATTCCCGTTGCTGCGTTGGCTAAATGAACGCGAATAAAACTCTTTTTTGAAATCGTTCCAGACGTATAAGCTTCGATATATTTTGCATAAGCTTGATTATCCTCATTTGTTTTTTTCTTTCGATTAAAAAAAACAAAGGCGATTGCAGCAATTGAAACTGCAAGTAAGCCTATGAAAATAAATTTCTTTTTGGAGGACGATTGGTAGGTAGATGGTTGTTCCATTTTTGAAATTTTAAAGTAGATGTGGTTGAAAATTAACTAAAATTTGCATTAAAATTAATTATGTTGAAAATTAGGAGGTTGTGAAGATTTGGTTTGAAATATCATTTTTCTTCAAGAATTTAATAGATTTAGATTTAAATGGATGTGTAAATCTGTTAAATATTTTTATTCTACAAATGTCTGATTGCTATTTGCTAGGTTAGAAACGATATACGTAACTGTTTTTTGATTATTCGTCACTATATAAATCCTAATTTCGAATAACCCCGCTAAAGTCCAAATGATAAGACTTATCTAAAATTGAGTTTGCGCATTTGCTTTGATTTAGATATGTTTACAAAATCAACCCAATTCAACCAGATATGATCAAGAAGCTATTAATTTTTTCGAGCTTAATTTTTTGTACTAATTTTTCTTTTGCTCAGAAAGCAGGAGTAGAAGAGGCAGTAACTAAATTAACTAATTTGATGATTAAACCAGATAGTTTGGCACTGGACAAGTTAATTCTGCCTAACTTAAGTTATGGACATTCGAGCGGAAAAATTCAGAGCAAACAAGAGTTTTTACATTCTTTACTTTCTGCTGAATCTGATTTTGTCGATATTAATCTAACGGATCAAACAGTTATTATTCAAAATAAAACAGCCTTGGTCCGCCATACATTAAATGCGAAAACTAACGATAAAAATGTTCCTGGAAATGTTAAATTGTATATTTTGCTAATCTGGAGTAAAGAGAAGGCAGGTTGGAAGTTATTAGGCAGACAGGCGGTTAAGGTGCTTTAACATTGTACGTTCTAAGTGATAAGTTTTACGTTTTTCAAAACCTATATCGTACAACTTAAAACTTATAACTTACTTTATCATAACTCCAGGTCTGTTTACCAAGGGGATTTTAATTAAATTGGTATCAACAATACTTTCTGGCAGGAATATAAATTTCTTATCGTAAATGGTAGAACCGATATAATAGCTTAGCCAGTATTCATTAGTTAAACCGAAAACTTCTGGGTCAATTGCTTCAACGCCTTTAAAATCATTGGCGGCCATATCGCCAATAAAATGCCTTAAAACAGATGTTTTAACTTGTTTTCCATCTTTTTCTCCATAACCTTTCGAACTAATTAAAACATTGCTGATTGGTTCGTTTTTCAGGTTAACTAAATAAACCGTCCAGTTTTTTACCTCAGGTGTTTCGCCCATCAGCACAACGGCCATCGCGATATCTTCAACTGTATTTTCGGGTAAATCGGCTTTCATATTTGTTTTTTAGTTTTTAGTTGTTTGGTTTTTTAGATATATTATGTTCTAAAAAACCAAACAACTAAAAAACCGACAATCTATTTCTTTTTCACCACAGCTTTTTTAGCAGCTGGTGCTTTCTTTTTAGCTGGCGCTTTTTTCTTGGTTTCGAAAGCGTTGGGTACTTGCTCTACAATCATCTTTTTAATCACTTCCAAATCAACATCAGCTAACTCTTCTGCTGTATATTTTTGTTTAGTTAACTCGTTGTTTCTTAATTTTAGCATCAACTTACCAAAACGGATAAACGGTCCCCAACGGCCATTTTCAATAGAGATTTTTTCAGCATCCCAAACTTTAATGAAACGGTTAGCTTCTTTTTCTACTTTTTTGCCAATTAAAGTTTCAATATCTTCTTGAGATAAATTATCGAAATCGTAACCTTTAGCCGGGATATTGATAAACAAATCGTTCCATTTAATAAAAGGGCCAAAACGACCTTTACCTTTTGTTACACCTAAGCCTTGGTAATGGGCAATTGGTGCATCATCATCCATTTTTTGTTTGATAATTTCTACAGCTCTTTCAAAAGTAACCGATAATGGTTCTTCGTTTTTAGGTAGAGAAATAAAGCTTTCGCCCCATTTAACATATGGACCAAAACGACCAACCCCAATCATTACCTCCTTACCCTCAAAATCAGGCAGAGGAAACGGAAGTTTAAATAGTTCTAAAGCATCATCCAATTGAATGGTTGCTACAGATTGGCTCCGCATTAAACTAGCGTAACGCGGTTTTTCTTCGTCATCTTGTTCACCAATTTGAACTAGCGGTCCGAATTTACCAACTTTAGTGTAAACGTTTTTACCAGTTGCAGGATCTAGTCCAAGTAGTCTTTCGCCTGTAGCACGTTCAGCGGTTTCTAATGTGTTTTCTACTTCTAAATGGAAAGGGTTATAGAAAGAGTGCAGCATTTTTGTCCACTCTTGTAAACCTTGTGCAATCTCATCAAATTCTTTTTCAACGTTTGCCGTAAAGTTAAAATCGACAATCCCTTTAAAATGTTCAACTAAGAAATCGTTAACTACTTCGCCTATATCCGTAGGGAAGAGCTTTGATTTTTCAGCACCCGTAATTTCAGTCTTTATATCTTTTTTAACTGTTCCATTTGCTAAAACGATAGCTGTAAATTTACGCTGTTTACCATCTCTATCTTCTTTAACCACATATCCACGATTTTGAACCGTAGAAATTGTTGGCGCATAAGTAGATGGACGACCGATCCCGAGTTCTTCTAATTTCTTAACTAAGCTGGCCTCTGTATATCTTGCTGGCGGACGAGAATAACGCTCTGTTGCCTGCATTTCATTTAAAAATAATTCTTGTCCTCTGGCTAAAGGTGGTAGGATAGAGCCACCTTCTTTCTCTTCGCTCTCATCATCATCCGTAGATTCTAAATAAACTTTTAAGAAACCATCGAATTTTAACACTTCGCCTTCAGCAACTAAATGCTCTTTTCTGGTCGATGCAGTAATTTGAGCAGTTGTTTTTTCGAACAATGCTTCGCTCATTTGCGATGCGATGGAACGTTTCCAGATTAAATCGTATAAACGTTTTTCCGAAATATCACCATCGACTGTGTGTCTGTCGAAATAAGTAGGGCGAATGGCTTCGTGAGCCTCTTGAGCACCAGCAGATTTCGTTTTATATTTTCTTGGCTGATGGTATTGATTACCATAGGCCGATTTAATTTCTTGTTCTGCAGCTGATAAAGCCGTATCCGATAAGTTTACCGAATCCGTTCTCATATAAGTAATCTTTCCAGCCTCATATAATCTTTGCGCAACTTGCATGGTTCTGGCAACCGAAAAACCTAATTTTCGAGAAGCTTCTTGTTGCAATGTCGAGGTGGTAAATGGAGCAGCTGGATTTCGTTTAGCAGGTTTAGTTTCTAAACTGGTAATGTTGAATTTTGCTGTAGCACAATCCTGAAGGAATTTTTCTGCATCTACTTCGCTTTCGAAACGGTGTGGTAATTCTGCTTTTACAACTTCCCTTCCTTTACCAGTAGAAAATTGTGCTGTTATTTTATAAGCGGCAGCCGCATTAAATTGCTGAACTTCTCTTTCTCTATCTACAATTAAGCGCACCGCAACAGATTGTACACGGCCAGCAGAAAGTGACGGTTTTACTTTTTTCCATAAAACTGGAGAAAGTTCGAAACCAACAAGTCGATCTAAAACACGACGAGCTTGTTGTGCATTTACTAAATTATAATCTATACTTCTAGGACTTTCAATGGCTTTTAAAATCGCTGGTTTTGTAATTTCATGAAAAACAATACGTTTTGTTTTTTCAGCTTTAAGTCCTAAAGTTTCAAATAAATGCCACGATATGGCTTCTCCCTCACGGTCCTCATCGGATGCTAGCCATACCATTTCGGCTTCCTTGGCTAATTTTTTTAATTCGGCAACCATACTTTTCTTGTCGGCAGGCACCTCGTAGGTTTGGGCAAAATTATTCTTAATATCGATAGCCATATCGCCTTTGGCTAAATCCCGAATATGGCCATAGCTAGATTTCACAAGGAAATCTTTTCCTAAATAGCCTTCTATGGTTTTAGCTTTTGCGGGTGATTCGACGATTAATAAATTTTTGGCCATGAATACGTTTTTGTGCAAATAAAGCTATAATTAAAGCATAAATCCAAACCTGAGATGAATTTTATACATTTTTCTTATTAATTTTTTAAATGATTGCACTCAAATTTTAGGAAATTACGAGGCTACAATACTTAGTTTTAGGTATATATTGTAGAATACAATTCCAGTCACTTTTAGCTTCAATAGCTTTATTCTCTAGTTCAAATATCTAGTGTCGTTTCTTAAATTTCTGATCCTAAATTCTATTTGGGCTTACATTGCAGCTGTTATATAAAAGGTAAAGAGTTTATTAAGCTATAACTACGTTACAATTCACACATCTTTCGATCGTATTTCATCCATATATTAATTGCAGCTTGCCGAACAAGAGACGAACGAGAGACGAACAAGACACGAACAAGACCAGATTTAGTTATTAACTGCTTGTCTTATCCTTCTATAGCTATACAGGTTATTGATTTAATTTTGAATTGACTATACATCCAAATTTGGTAATTCTGTGTGAACTATACATTTGTGTTTTGATCTGATTTATATTTTTTAGGCTTCCACCTTTTTTTCAGTTCTCCCTGTTTAAGGTGGGCTTGTTCAGGTGTAAGATAGTCACAGCTGGCATGTGGTCTTATCTGATTATATACCTGGATATTGTCTCTGATCTTTCTCGTGGTTTCCCTTAGCCCTGTTTGTGCTCCATATAAGTCAAACTCTGCTTTTAGTATGCCATTTACCCGCTCCGCTATGGCATTCTCATACGGATCTCCATTTTCAGTCATGCTTACAGCAATATTTCCATCTGTAAGTATCTCTACATAGCTTTTACTACAATATTGCGATCCTCTGTCAGAATGATGAATCAGTTTGTTCTGAGGATATTTTCGATCAGCTATAGCCATTCGCAGGGCATCTATGCAGCCCTGTGCAGACAGATCTTTCCTGAAAGCCCAGCCCATGATCTTCTTCGAATAGGCGTCCGTGATCAGGCTCAGGTATCCCCATTGCTTTCTAAGCTGGATATAAGTGATATCACTTACCCATACCTGCTCAGGCCCGTTAACTACCAGTATTTTAATTAGATTGTTGTATTTATGCATCCAATGCCTTGAATTGGTGGTCACTACTTTTCTTTTTCGGTTCCTGATGTGCAAGCCATGTTCCCGCATTAGGTTAAAAAGGTAGTCCCTTCCGATTTTAATACCATGTTTCTCCAAGGGTTGCTGTAGCATGTAGTGTAATTTTAGGGTGCCTATTCTGTTTTGTTTCTTACGGATATCGAATACATGCTGCAACACAATATCATCTTTCAAGCCCAGGTCTTGTATTCTCCACTGATGATCGTAATAAGCATGTCTTGTCTTGCCAAACAGTCTGCACAGTAACTTGATCCCTAATTTGGGAAAGTCCTGTTTCATTTTGATGACTGCCTGGCACCAGACTTTTTTCTGATATCTATCTTAAGTTGATCTTCTGCAATATCAATCATGGTATCCAATGCCCTGATTTTCAGATTAGCCTCTGCCAAAGCCTTTTTCAAGGCTTGGAGTTCTAAGGCTTCAGATGTTTCTGGTGTCTGCTGATTCTTTGACATATCTAAGGATGAGAAATCTCTAAGTTCGGAATTTTCCTGCTTAAATCTCTTGATCCACTGATTTATCAATGAAGCACTACTGATATTGAATGAAATACGTGCTTGTTTTAAGCTCATACCGGACTCTATAGCACGTACTACAGAACGACGCTCAGATTCTGTATAAGACTTATTTCCACTACGATAGCCATGTTGAAATAGCCAGGCTTCAAGTGATCTTGAACTCATGCCGTACTCCAGGATTAAATCCTTACGGGGTACTCCCTGCTCAACAAGGCTAACGATATGCGAAATTAGACGCTTATCAAATTTTTGTTGTTTACTGGTCCGAGATGAATAAATTAATGCTGTTTCTTTTGTTTCCATACACTGTTTTTAGTGTATAGCTTTTTTAGGAATCGACAGCTTAGCTGTTTGTTATATTCTTTTCATTAACGAAGACCTAAACTTATAAGGCACAAAAATAAAGTGATTATTGCTAAGTGAGAGAGGCCAAACTTAAGAGCTTAAATATTGAAATTAATTAGTCTTTAGTTCGAGTTATTGATTGTACTCCTCCTGCATCTTACATTTTACATGAACTTTACGCTAACAAAAACTATTTGTACCTATATTCGTATATAAATTTAAAATAAAGATGATAAGCACAATTCTAATCCTATTAAACTTTTTGGTTCCAAACCCACCAAAAAATGTTTACGATTTCAGCTTTAAAACTATTGATGGTAAAGTGATCAAACTATCGAAATTTAAAGGCAAAAAAATTATGATAGTTAATACCGCTTCTAAATGTGGGTACACACCTCAATACGAAGACTTGGAAAAACTTCAGAAAGAATATGGTAAAAAAGTAGTGCTAATTGGTTTTCCAGCCGGCAATTTCGGTGGACAAGAATTTTCTACTAATGCCGAAATTAAAGAGTTTTGTACTGGAAAGTATAATGTATCGTTTTTATTGGCTGAAAAAAGCAGCGTAAAAGGAGATGATATTACGCCACTATTTAAATATTTAACTGCGCAAACAAATACTGAAGAACAGGGCGATATTAAATGGAATTTTGAAAAATTCTTAATTAACGAAAAAGGAGAGTTGGTGCACCGTTTCCGTTCTAAAACTAAGCCTATGGATGAGGCAATTGTAAAGAATTTATAAAAGTATGGAGTATGTGAGATGGAAAATGGAATGTTTTTCTCTTACAGTTTCTCAAGATAAAAAAAGGTAAAGTGATCTGAATTTATTTCCAGTTCATTTTACCTTTTTTACTTTTAGAGAAGATTTTTTAAAGCTGGTTATCCATCCTGCATTATCCCTTATAAATCTTTAAACTAGTTTTTTTCTAAAACAGCTTTCCAAACTAAGGCGCTTAAAATTGCACCAACAATTGGTGCCAAAATAAACATCCAAACTTGTTTTAAAGCTTCGCCACCTGCTAATACAGCAGGGCCAATACTACGAGCTGGATTAACAGAAACGCCAGTAACCTGAATACCAACGATATGAATAAGCACTAAGCTTAGGCCAATTGCTAAACCTGCAAAACCGCCGTTGATATTTTTTGTTGAAGTTGCACCAAAAATAACCAGCAGAAAGATAAACGTAAATGCAGCTTCAGCTACAAATGCGGCAGTTGAATTGTACTCACCTAGATAACCAGTACCCCATCCATTTGAACCTAATGCCCAAGGTTTCATTTCAAAACCAGGATGGTTACTTACAATAAGATACAATAATCCTGCACCTGCAATTGCGCCTAAAATCTGGGCAACAATATAATATGCAGCATCACTAGCTTTCATTCTACCTGCTACAACCATGCCGATGGAAATGGCGGGATTGATGTGGCAACCTGAAATGTGCCCAATTGCATAAGCCATTGCCACTACCGATAAGCCAAACGCGAATGATATTCCTAGCAAGCCAACGCCTGTTGTACCATTTGCACCTGCAATTACTGCACTTCCGCAACCCATTAAAACCAATACTAATGTGCCAAGAAATTCGGCGCTAAACTTTGAGAATGTTGATGTTTCCATATAATTAATGTTTAAGTTACTAACTGAAAAAATTATAATGGGACGATTTAATGCGACAAAGTAAAGCAAAAATTACCAGTAGATATAGTTTTTAGGAATATTCTTGAAAGGAGTTTTGGTTAAATAAATAATTTAATCAAAAAAAAATCCCTAACATTTTTAGTGATAGGGATTGAATTTTATTTGGATTGATGTTTAAACCAAGAAGCCACCGCCTAGTAAATCGTTGCCTTCGTAAAATACTGCCGATTGACCTGGAGCAATTGCAGAAACATTGTGGTCGAATACTACACGCATTCTATCTTTTTCCTGTACAATTGTGCTTAGCATACCAGCATCTTTGTAGCGTATTTTAGTTATTACATCATTCATTGGTTCTTCAATGCTTGCATATTTTATCAGGTTAATATTTCTAACCATTGCTTCACGACGTTCTAATTCATCGGCTTTGCCTAAAACAACGGTATTGCTTTCTGGTAAAATTTGGGTAACAAACATAGGTTCGCCAAATGCAACACCTAAGCCCTTACGTTGACCAATTGTGTAGAAAGGATAACCTTTATGTTGGCCTACAACCATTCCATTACTTAAAATGAAATTACCACCTGCAACTCGATCTTCTAGATCCTCTACTTTATGTTTTAAGAAAGCTCTGTAATCATTATCAGGAACGAAACAAATTTCATAACTCTCTGATTTTTTGGCAAGCTCTTCTTGTCCCATATCCAAAGCCATTTGTCTGATATCAGATTTAGCAAAACTACCCAAAGGGAATTTTGTACGGGAAAGATTTTCTTGAGAAACACCCCAAAGTACGTATGATTGATCTTTGTTTTCGTCTTTTCCTTTAGAAATTACATAGCGACCGCTATCTTGCTGGCGAATGTTTGCGTAGTGTCCTGTGGCAATAAATTCACAATCCAGTTTATTAGCACGTTTTAATAAAGCTTCCCACTTTATGTGTGTATTACATAATACACATGGGTTTGGTGTTCTTCCTGCCAGGTACTCATCAACAAAATTATCGATAACGTAATCTCCAAATTCATCCCTAATATCAAGAATGTAATGCGGAAAGCCATAATTTACAGCTAGCGTACGGGCATCGTTAATACTATCTAATGAGCAACAGCCAGTTTCTTTACTACTTCCACCAGAAGTTGCGTAATCCCAGGTCTTCATGGTTAATCCAATTACTTCATAACCTTGCTCATGTAACATTACTGCTGCTACCGAACTATCAACCCCGCCACTCATGGCTACCAGAATTCTACCGTGTTTGCTCATTTTAAAACTATTGGGTGCAAAAATAAGGTTTATTTAGTTGATTTTTTTGAATACGAGTCAACTACTTGTAAAAAGCTGATTGTATTTTTTACGTGAGTTAAACGATTTAGTATGATAATTTTTAAAGATATACATTAAAATTAATACCTTAGAAATTTCAAAAAATAAGTTAAATTTTATATTGATATGATTAAAAAATTTATCCTGCCATGTCTTTTGCTTTCAGCATTTGCAGTATCTGCACAGCAAAACTTAGTGCAGTATGTTAAACCAATAATCGGTACTTCAAAAATGGGCCACACTTACCCTGGGGCAACAGTGCCTTTTGGTGCGGTGCAATTAAGCCCAGAAACAGATACTTTATCTTATGAAGTTAATGGTAAGTATAATGGCGATGTTTACAAATATTGTGCGGGATATAAATATGAAGACAAAACCATAACTGGTTTTAGCCATACGCACTTTAGTGGTACGGGCCATTCCGATTTAGGCGATTTTTTAATTATGCCTACTCAAGGTAAATTACAGTTAAACCCAGGTACCGCAAACGATCCTAAATCGGGTTACCGTTCAGCCTTTTCGCATGAAAATGAAGTTGCAGAAGCTGGTTATTACAAAGTGAAACTTGATGATGATAACATAACTGCAGAATTAACTTCTACAGCAAGAGTAGGTATGCACCAATATACTTTCCCAAAATCAGATCAATCGCATATCATTTTAGATTTGATGGCTGGAATTTATAATTATGAGGAAAAAAACGTATGGACATACATTCGCGTTGTTAATGATACTTTGGTAACTGGTTATCGCCAAACAAATGGCTGGGCCAGAACAAGAACCGTTTATTTTGCAATGAGCTTTTCCAAGCCATTTAAAAGCTACGGACGTAAAAGCTATGATGCAAAACAGGCTTACAGAGGTTTCTGGGGGAAATTTAACCAGGACAAAAACTTTCCTGAAATTGCAGGAAAGAAACTGAAAATGTACTTCGATTTTGATACTCAAGAAGGGGAGAAAGTGAAGATTAAGTTCGCTTTATCTCCTGTAAGTCAGGAAAATGCTTTGCAAAATATGCGTACTGAAATTGCAGGATGGGATTTTAACAAAGTAAAAGCGCAAGCACAATCTGTTTGGAACAAAGAATTAAATAAAATTCAGGTAACGACTTCAAATGATAATAAAATAAATTTTTATACTGCCCTTTACCATGCTTTCATTAATCCAACAACTTATACCGATGTTAATGGAGAATATAAAGGTTTAGATCAAGGGATCCATAAAGCAGATGGTTTTACCAATTATACTACTTTTTCTTTGTGGGATACTTATCGGGCTTTACACCCTTTCTTTAATATTATGCAACCAGGCAGAAGTAATGATATGGTTAAATCGATGATGGCGCATTACGATCAAAGCAGTTTACATATGCTGCCCATTTGGTCGCATTATGCAAACGATAACTGGTGTATGAGTGGTTACCACAGTGTTTCGGTTATTGCCGATGCAATTATAAAAGGTACCTATAATGGCGATCCGAACAAAGCGTTGGACGCTTGTATTGCAACCGCAAAACATCGTGATTATGAGGGGATAGGCTATTACATGGATTTAGGTTATATTCCTGCTGATAAAAGTGGTGTTTCTGTTTCAAACAACCTGGAGTATTCTTATGATGATTGGGCAATTGCGCAACTGGCTAAAAAATTGAATCGTACAGATGTTTACAACGAGTTCATTAAGCGCTCTAACAATTGGAGAAATAACTGGGATAAAGCTTCAGGTTTTATGCGCCCCAAACTAGCTGATGGTAATTTTAAAAAAGAATTTGATCCAAAAGATACAGAAGGACAGGGATTTATTGAAGGAAATAGTTGGAACTATAGCTTTTTTGTCCCTCATGATCCAGCTTCACTTATCGAAGCAATGGGCGGGAAAGCTAAGTTTACGGCACGTTTAGATACTTTATTTACCATGCATTTGCCTGATGAATTTTTTGCTCATACAGAAGATATTACTCGTGAAGGTATAATTGGTGGTTATGTGCATGGAAATGAACCTGCACATCATATTGCTTATCTTTATAATTGGACGGATCAGCCCTGGAAAACGCAGGCTCAGGTTCGCCATATTTTGAATATGCAATACAAACCTACTGCTGATGGTTTAGGCGGAAACGATGACTGTGGACAAATGAGTGCCTGGTATATGTTTTCTTCATTAGGTTTTTATCCCGTTTCTCCAGGTTCTGATATCTATTCATTAGGAAGTCCTTCTGTTAACAGTGCTGTTCTAAACTTAGAGAATGGCAAAACTTTCACTGTTGAGGCAATTAAGCAAAGCGATAAAAACATTTACGTTCAAAAAGTTGTATTAAATGGAAAAGAAATTACCAATCATCAAATAAAACATGCTGATATAACGAATGGAGGTAAGTTAACTTTCTATATGTCGGCCAAACCGAAAAAATAAATAATAAACACATCCCAAGTACAAACAAACCGTCGGCAAAAAATGCTGGCGGTTTTTTGTTTTTTAAAGATTATTTTTTTGTGAAAAGATTTCGAATAAATTTAAAATGCTTATCTCTAATTTTTGTATCCTACAAGGCAAAACTATTTTTAATTTAGCGCCTGTTAATTATGAGGAAAAGAATAAAAAGACATTTAAGAACCGCGAGGTATATTGTTTATAAAGAAACACTTATTGATAAAAAAGAACACTTATGGACTTTTTTGGGATCATTTTGTGGAATTGCTTTAATTGGATTGCTTAATTCTAAATATTTTACCGCCTATGATAATCTTTTTTTAATAGGTTCGTTCGGGGCTTCGTCAGTTTTAATCTATGGAATAATTAATAGTCCATTAGCACAACCAAGGAATTTAATTGGCGGTCATTTTTTTTGTGCATTAGTTGGCGTAACCATTCATAAGCTAATTCCTGGGGAAGTGTGGCTATCTTCTGCACTTTCGGTTTCCTTATCTATTGTTATCATGCAGATTACTAAAACTTTGCATCCTCCTGGTGGTGCAACGGCTTTAATTGCAAATATAGGTTCTGCCAAAATTCAATCTTTAGGTTATCTATATGTTTTTAGCCCAGTTTTATCTGGCGCATTTATACTTTTACTGGTTGCCATTTTCTTTAACAACAGAACATCCCACCGAACCTATCCAATAAATAAAAAATGGTTTTTAGTTTGGAGAAGGTACAGAAGGTAATGTTAAAAGCAGTTTGCAAGCTTAGTTAAACTTGTAATGAACACTTTAAAACCATTGTTAAACATAGCTTAACCACCAATTTTTATGTGTTGCTTTATACTTTTTAAACCACTTGCATGGATAATAAAGGGCTGCTACAACAAATATCCATATTAAATAGACGATCCATAAATTGTAGCCAAAAGTTGGTGGTCTGAAGTAAAAGGGAATCTGGACGATTTGCTGTGTTGTATTTTCTTCTAAAAAGAAGAGTAATACTAAAATGAAATGCAGAAGATAGAAATGGAGCACGTAATAGAGAAAAGGAACACTGCCATAAACCGACAATACTCTACTTACCTTGTTTTGCACATTCTCTGTAACAGAAAGTATAAGCGAAGCAACTCCAATGGTAATACAAGTATATTCTAATGATGGTGGATACTTGCTAACGTTTAAAAACGAAAGCAAATTCTTGAAAACATCATGATATTCTTTCAATGGTACAGGATCGCCGTAGAAACGAAGTAAGCGCAAAGCAACAAAAAGAACTAAAGCCAATGCACCAAAATTTAGAAGATTACGATGACGCTTAACTGGACTATAATCCACATTAAACCATTTCCCAGCAGCATAACCTAAAAACATAATGCCTGTCCATGGTAAGATTGCATAAAACACGCCTATGAAGTGATTGTTTCCTAGCGGCACGACAGTACCAAAAGCAGTAAAAAATATCTTTAAAATTAAACCTACATTTTCATCTTTTGGGGTAGGAAAGAGATCGAATATATTGTGGCCAAGTACTAAAAGTAATCCAATTACCAAAACTAGCTTATAAGAAATTCTGCTAAATAAAGCTAAAAGAATCATGCTAAAACCTATGGCCCATATAACCTGAAGGATTACAAAATTGTATTGTGGGTTGAAAGTTAAACCAAATGTAATAATCACAACCTCAACTATTATAAGCCATAAACCTCTTTTTAGTAGAAACGAACTTGCTTTTGCTGGCGTTTTATTTTGTGCCGAAAGATATGCTGATAGCCCTGAAAGAAATACAAAACTTGGTGCACAGAAATGGGTTATCCAACGAGTAAAAAACAAAAAAGCTGTGGTCGTGTCTGGATTTAGCGGATCGCTAGTCATGGCTTCAATATGAAAAAAGTCGCGAGTATGGTCTAAAGCCATAATTATCATAACTAATCCACGCAAAATATCAATAGATAGAATACGCCTTGATAGAGTAGTTTGGTTAGGGTTCATTTTTAAAGGTTTGTAGGGATTTAAGATTGCTGTATTACAAATTCATTTGCTTGACAGCTGATTTGGGAGCACGTTGCTGCCATGCCAATTTTAGAAGCTGTTTGAGTTCTTCGGGCTCTACTCGTTCTAAATTAATGAGCATGTATTTATAATTTTCGTAATGTGGTGTTATAAAAAAAGTTTTTGGGTCTTTATTTATCCAAAGATTTCTTTCTTCATTGTATAAAACCAAACTTTCACCATCTTCTTTTATTCGAGCGAATATCTTCTTATTTGCATAAAAAGCGGGCGTTTCAAAGCAAATTTTTTCAGTTACAGAAGGCAGTTCCATTACAGCCTGTCTGATAAATTCTAATGCCTGAAGAGTACTATCCTTAAAATGAATCATTATAAAAATAATCTTACTTTGTAGGTATGGTTTAATATTCGGTTTTTATTCTCAGTTTTAGAAAATTGTTAGTTAAACAGATTTTAATAAACTGACTAAGAACATATTGCAAAATATTTTTCGTGTTGTATTTTTAAAGTTACAATTTTTTAAATTATTGTAACGCTTTTTAACTGCTAAAAAATACAACCATTTTTCTAAATGATAAACAACAAGAATTTATTCCCATAAGGAGTAAAGAACGAATGTTAACAACTTGATTTTTAGTTGATTAATAAAAGTTTAAAAACCGTGATTTATGTATTATAACATGGGTTTATTTAATTTACAGCAGGTTGATAACTTTTTTTTATTTGTTAATAACTCTGAAAATTTAATATTTAGGTTTATGTAAATCATAACTATGCTGAAAGTTGAATTAATCTTATAAGACTATGATTATCAATTCTATAATGTGAATTCAAAGTTTGGCTCAGGCCATATTTCTTTAAGTAGACTTACAGCAACTATAAAATAAAAAATTATGGTAACGTCATTTAATCAATTAATTGAACATAACTTACCTCAGTTAAATGCTGTTTTTCCTTTGGGCCAAGATGAACTTAATTTGTTTAAAAATGCAGGGAGGTTTTCAAAAAAAACGATTAGAAACCATCATCGTTTAAGTGATCGGGTAGAGAGTCGCATAAATGATTATGAAGCGCTATCTTACCATTGCCAAACGGGCTCGAATCCATTGTGGATATCACCATCTTCTAGTTTTAAACCAGAAAAAATTTTATACAATCTTTTTATCGATGATTATGAGTTGTTTCTGCAATTTATACAATCTTTAAAACCTGATGCTTGTGTAATAAAAAGGTTAGAGAAACTTATTACCATAACAGATTTTTTCTATTTATATAACAGATTTAATTTAAGTGATAAACTTTTAAAGCATTTCATTGCTTTCCTTAAGCCAATCGACTTTCAAATTTTAGTAGAAGGTTGGCTAAATCAGTTAATCTCCGCTGAAGTTCCTTTAAAAGATACAGCGTTTGAAAACTGGTTAATAAAAATTTGTGAGGGGCAAAGTAAAGTTTCATTATCTGTTAGTTTAATATTAAAAGATATAATCGAAAAAGTAAGCGGGAAAAAAAATGAAAAAATATTGTTAGTTAGCCTTACTGCGATTTCTAATCGGTTGCTTGTACAAAACCGCCCGATTAAAACAAAAGAGAAGGTTAAGCTTCTGAAAAACAAAGTTCCAACTCGCTCAACAACCATCAACAATGCAGGTTTGGTTTTATTGTGGCCATTCTTTAAAAATTTGTTTTCTCATCTCGAATGGTTAAATGAGAATAATTTTAAAGATAATTTAACCAGACAGAAAGCGGTTGTTTATTTACACTATTTAGTTTACGATCAATTACCTAAAGATGAAAGTCAGTTATTGTTAAATAAGATTATTTGCAGTGTTAAGCCAGAAGAAGTAATCGATATTAGTTCAATTAATTTCTCTGAAAAAGAGATGGCAGAGGTTAATGATCTTAAAACGGCTGTTCTTGAGAATTGGGTCGATTTGAAGACATCTTCCGCTCAAGGATTGACGGATACTTTTTTAGTTAGAAATGGAAGCTTAAATAAAAAAGAAAATGATTGGTCGTTAAATGTAGAAAAAAAAGGCTTTGATGTTTTGCTTGGCCGATTACCCTGGGGACTATCGACGATTAAATTACCCTGGAATAATCATCTTATTTATGTAAGCTGGTAAACCTACAATACGCTTAAACGATGAAGTTTTTAACCCAAGTCATGTAGTTTAAAGAAGTATTTCAATACTATGTAACTCCACTATAATACTCGCTGATCTCCATCCAAAATTATCATTACCCTGTAAACAATGGGGCTTTATCAGATGTTGATATTTAAATCTATTTAGGCTGGGTAAAAATAGAATAAAAGCCAGTAGTGCTTATTGTTTTTCTAAATCTTTCACAGTCTATTCATTTGTAAATGGGTTTTATGTGTAAATTCAATACCAAATAAGAAAAACGATTTAGGAATGCCATAATTGATGTTTTTGATTTTGAAGTTCAGCATATTTTAATATATATTTGTTTTAGCACTAACCAGATGAAACCGTCTTAATATTAATGACGGTTAGAATTTAATTTGTTTATATAATTATATCTGATTAGAGTGAATGTTAACCAGAACTAAATATAACACACAAAATAATTATGAAAAGAAGAACTTTTATACAAAACACGAGCCTTTTAGGTGCAGGTGTTGTAGCTTCAAAATTTTCTTTTGCTGCAAATTTAGCACCTGAATTTCCGATTGTAAGGGTTGTAGAAGGTAAAAGACACTTTAAAAGTAAGGCTGTTGATGAAGCAATTAAAACCTTTCAAGCCAATGTTAAAAACCCTGAATTAAGCTGGCTTTTCGAAAATTGTTTTCCAAACACGTTGGATACCACAGTTTATCACTCCGAAAAAAATGGCCGCCCAGATACTTATGTAATAACTGGAGATATTGATGCCATGTGGTTACGTGATAGTTCTGCACAAGTTTGGCCGTATTTGCAATTTGTGAATGAAGATATTCCATTGAAAAAATTAATTGCTGGTGTTATTATTCATCAAACCAAATGTGTTTTAAAAGACCCATATGCAAATGCTTTTTACGGCGATCCAGAAAAAGTAGGTGAGTGGAAAACAGATAAAACTACAATGCAACCTGGCATACACGAGCGTAAGTGGGAGATAGATTCTTTATGTTATCCAATCCGTTTGGCTTATCATTACTGGAAAAAAACAAGCGATAAAACACCGTTTGATGCCGATTGGAAAAAAGGAATTGAGGCTACTTTGAAAACATTTAAAGAGCAACAACGTAAAACAACTAAAGGACCATATCATTTTCAACGAGAAACAGCCCATCCGACCGATAGTTTACCAATGGCGGGTTATGGTTTTCCAGTAAATCCAGTAGGTTTAATTTGTTCGGCATTTCGACCTAGTGATGATGCAACCATATTTCCTTTTTTAATTCCGTCGAACTTCTTTGCAGTAACGAGTTTAAAACAAGCGGCAGAAATGATAAAGGCTTTACAACCTGATTCTACTTTAGAAAGTAGTTTATTAAATTTAGCTGATGAAGTTAATGCAGCGATTCAAAAACACGCGATAGTTAACCACCCGAAATATGGCAAAATTTACGCTTTCGAGGTAGATGGATTTGGTAGTTCTTATTTGATGGATGATTCGAATGTACCAAGTTTATTGGCGTTACCATATTTAGGTTCGGTAAAACTAGACGACCCCATTTATCAAAATACTCGAAAATTTGCACTTTCGCTTGATAATCCATATTTCTTTAAAGGTACAGCAGCTGAGGGAATAGGCGGTCCACATGCTGGCCAGGATATGATTTGGCCAATGAGTATTACCATGAGGGCTTTAACTTCTACCGATGATAAAGAAATAAAGATGTGTATAAATACTTTACAGAAAACGCATGCAGGTAAGGGCTTTATGCACGAATCTTTCGATAAAAACGACCCTGCCAAGTTTACAAGAGCTTGGTTTGCGTGGTCTAATACTTTATTTGGTGAGTTATTATGGCGAACTTACCATGAAAAACCCGCTCTATTAAAAGTTTAATTGTTAAGCCTGTTTCGATAACCGAAACAGGCTTTTTTATTTAGTAATAAGTTTGGGATTAATTTCATATTTTAGATTAATCTAATCCTCATTTTACTTAAGGTTAAATAATTAACGAATCTCTCTAACCAAATTTTATCAACAAATGATTAGAAATTGTTTGATCATCGGTTTAATGCTTTGTTTTATACAATCGTTCGGACAGTCAACAAATCAACATCAACCTTTTGTTAAAAAGATTAATGATTACCTTAATAATTCCCCCCAGGAGAAACTTCATCTTCATTTAGACAAACAAATCTATCGACCAACTGATACTATTTGGTTCCAAGCTTATGCTGTTAATGCTGTTGATCATAAACCAAGCGAAAGAAGCGTTTTTTTGTACGCTGAATTAATAAATACAAAAGATTCTATTTGTAAAAGCTTGCAGTTTCCAATAAATTTTGGCTTTTCGATGGGAGATATTCCTTTATCAGATCAATTTCCTTCTGGCCTCTATCGACTCAGAGCTTATACCTCATCGATGAAGAATAGTGGAGGTAAATTCTTGTTTAATAAGTTGGTTTGTATTGCTGATGAATTATCAGAAAATAATTCAATAGCTTACAGACAATCCATTGATTATAAACCTTCATTTGATTCATTAAAAAACGATGCTGGATATAAACTTAATTTGGACAATACGAAATTGGATAGTCTGTATTTAACTATTTCTACGGATACTGAGCTATTAAATAAGGAAGAGGTAACCCTTGTTCCTTTATCCAATGGGAAGCCCTTATTCATATTTAAAACAAAAATGACTGAACAAGAAATTCATCTAACCATTCCTAAAAATAAGATGCCTGATGGTATAATTAATTTTTCTTTGTTAAATGCAAACGATTTGATTATTGATCAAAAGATGGCATTTAATCCCGTTAAGGAAAGTGGTATTTTAACCCTCAATGATTTAGCACCAATTTACAAAAAGAAAGAAAATGTTACAGTTAATTTAGATGTTAAAAATTGGCTTGGTAAACCTTTAATTGGCAGTTTTTCAATTTCTGTAACTAACGCAGATGTAGTTCCTTTTATTGAAAAGAATGAAAGTACAATTTACGGCAATCTGCTTTTAAATGCCGATTTCGAAAATGGAATAGATTATGCAAATTATTATTTATCTAAACCTGTCGAATTAGATAATATATTACTTTCTAAAAATTGGGAGCGCCCATTGTTTAGCAACCCTAAATCGGAAAGTAAAACTAACACCAATCATCTGGCAGAATTGTCGGGTAAAGTCGTAGATGAAAAACAGCGATTTATTCAGGACGCCGAGATTACCTTATTTCCAGCAGAGTTAGGTAGCGGCAATATTATGAGTACAGTAAGTGATTCAGCTGGGCTATTTCGTTTCGGTATTCCCGATAGTTTAATTTATGGAAGTTTTATTGTAAAGGCAAAAACAAAGAAATTCAAAGAGCTTATAATAGAATTAGATAAAGATAATCCCCCTAATTGTAAAGCCGTTTAAGAGGTATTTACTAGATAGTGTGAATACTCCTAAACAGAAAAAAATTGTAACGCTTAAAAATCAGAAAGGAAAACCATTAATTAATAAAGATGGAATCAACCTAAAAGATGTAGAAATTAGAGATTATAATCCCAAGCCTAAGTTGATAAACTCACATTCTTTTAATTTAAATGGCCCTGGGCAAGCAGATAAAGTTTTTACAGAGAAAGATTTAGAGCACGAAATAGATTGGACAATTCTATTAAGAGTATCAGGTATAAGATTCACAGGTGCGATTAGAGGCGGGCTTCCTTTTGCTGACAGTAATATTTATTCCTCTAGGGGCGCACCTGGAGTACCTATGTTAATTCTAGTTGATGGTGTGGCAAGCAGTTTACGAGCCATACATGATGTAGAAAGCATAGAGATTTTGAAAGATGTGGCTTATTCGGGTATTTATGGAATTCGTGGTGCTGGTGGTGTAATTGTTATTACAACTAAAAAAGGAGATGGAAAATACTATTCAACAACATCTAAAAATATTGCTACATATAAATTTCCTCTTTCCAAAGCAGATAATTTTAATGCCAACGACAGGGATGATGCTGGCTCTACCTTATTTTGGAAGCCAGATTTAATAACCGATAAAAATGGTAAAGCTAGTTTCTCATTTAAGAACAATGATATTGCTGGAAATTATCGAATGATTATTGAAGGTATTAGTACCTCTGGAATACTTTTTAGAAAAGAATATTTTTATAGAGTAGAATAAATAAAGAGCTTACTGAAGAATTATGTAAACCAAATCTATTGGTTGAATTTACCTAAGATTATTTGCTGCTGGGTATCTGTCCAAATCATAATAAATAATTGATCATTTCTTCCATTCCTAAATCATAACATACTGTGTCGGATAATTAATTATTTTTTTTAAACACCAAATATTTTAGAATCATGGTATTTTTAATAAAACGATTTAGGGTAACTTTAATGCTACTTTTTAATCGCATTGGTTGAAATTTTTATATTTGATATACCGACCAAAAATGTATCATTAGTATGAGAAACCGAGCTAAGAATTTATTAAGCCTAATATTAATTTTTTTACTGTCATCTATTGCTGTAAAAAGTCAAACGAATAGTAATTATTCCCGATATGTGAATACATTTATAGGAACGGCTCCATTAACTGATCCTAAAATTTTAGGTTATGAACTTCCAAAAGGATGGCGTTCGTGGGCAGGTTTAACATTCCCTGGTAGTTCTCTGCCAAATGCAATGGTTCAGTTAAGTCCGATGACAGAGTATGGTTCTGGTGCAGGTTACGAGTATGAAGATTCTGTAATATTAGGATTTACACATACCAACAAAGGCCACTGGAATCTTTGCAATATTCCACTTTTGCCAATGTCTAATCCTGGAAGCAAATTTGGCTCTAAATTTTCACATAAAAATGAAAGTTCTGCTCCAGGTTTTTACCAGGTTTATTTAGACGACTACAATGTGAATGTTAGCCTAACCTCAACGTTAAGAGCTGGTTATCATAAATACGAGTTTAAAAACGATAAAAACAGACAAATTCTTTTTGATTTAGGAAAGGCCAACAGTAAAGTTTCCAACTGGAATATCGAGCAAGAAGGAACCTCTGTTATTAAAGGATTTCAGGGCGGCGAAAACGTTTATTTTTATGCTATTATAAATACTAACATTGCGAAACTCGAAAAAACAGAAGAAGGAAAACGTACAGGTTATGCAATCGTCCATTTGGCAAATGAAAGTAAAGCGCCTGTAGAAGTTAAAATAGGTTTATCATTTGTGAGCACTGAAAATGCGAAACAAAATGTATTAAAAGAAATTGGCAAGAAAACCTTTAATGATATTCGCAACGAAGCTACTCAAAAATGGGAAGCAATTTTATCTTCCATACAAGTAAAAGGTGGTACGGAAAAGCAAAAAGTAATGTTATATTCATGCTTGTACCGTTCGTTTTTGTGGCCTGCATTACGTAGCGATGTAAATGGCGAATTTACCGATGCTAAGAATAAAGTGGCTAATACGGGCTTTAATTATTATACTGAACCATCGTTGTGGGATACATACCGTAATAAAGATGTGCTGTTAGGTCTAATCTCTCCTGAAGTTACATTGGATGTAATTAAATCAATGAAAGATGTAGGGGATAAGAAAGGTTTTATACCAACTTTTTTTCATGGCGACCATGGTTCGTCATCTATTGCAGGTGCTTATTTAAGGGGTATTGATAATTTTGATATCAAGGGAACTTATCAAATTCTGCTAAAAAATGCCAATACACCAGAAGGTGCTCGACCGCATATTGAAGAATATATAAAGAAAGGTTTTATCTCAGAACCTGATATTGCCAATCCAGTCGTTGAAACAAAAGCAAGTGCAGGTGTTTCCAAAACCTTAGAGTATTCTTACGATGATTATTCTGTAGCCCAGATAGCCAAGAAATTAGGAGATACCGCTAATTATAGAATTTTGATGGCCAGATCTAAAAACTATAAAAATATGTTTGATCCTTCTAGCAGGTTTATGAGGGGAAAGTTGGCCGATGGAAGTTGGATTACACCTTTTAATCCGCAATTTCCATATTATGAATATATGTATAGAGAAGCAAATGCCTGGCAGGTTTCTTTTTTCGCGCCACACGATATGAAAGGATTAATAGAATTATATGGTGGTCCGAAAGGTTTTGAATCGAAATTAGATTCTTTGTTTACGGTGCCATGGAATCCAAGCTATATCGCCAGAAATGTAGAAACGATGATAGGACAATATTGCCACGGCAACCAACCCGATCATGAAGCTCCATTTGCATATCATTTTATTGGAAAACCTGAAAAATCTCAGAAAATTATAGACAATATACTAAATAATTTATACGGAATTGGTGATGATGGCTTAGCACTTTGCGGCATGGATGATGCAGGCGAAATGTCGTCGTGGTACGTATTCAGTGCCCTGGGTTTATATCCATTTTCTGCTACCGATGCTGAATATATTGTTACAGCTCCACTATTTGATGAAGTAAAATGGAGAGCAAGTAATGGAAAAATGGTTACCATAACAAAACCTGAAAAGGGTAGAGCGATTACTAAAATTATAGTAGATGGAAAAGAAAATAAGGGCTACTTTGTTTCACACGATTTATTTATAAAAGGTGGAAGAATAGATATAATAACTAAATAGGAATGTTATTGAGTAAGCAAAAAGCTTTCTTAAGCTAAAGTTATTATCGAAAAAAAATGGGATGACTCTATCTTCAATTCAAAAAAAAAGGCGAATATCTTGATGAAATTCGCCTTTTAAAATCAATTGTTAAACTACTTTGTAATACTTTTACCTTCGTAAGTAGCTGCTAATTTTAATGCATTATAAGCATTAACAACTCCACCACTAATAGATAAATCTGCAAAAGGAACAGATACTTTAGGAGCATCTGGTTCTTCACCTTTTTTATAATCCACATTGTGATTAACTTTTGTAACTGATTTTACTATAATCTCTTTTACCTGTGCAGCAGATAATTTTGGGTAATAAGAACGAATTAAACCAGCTAAACCAGCTACAACTGGCGAAGCCATACTTGTTCCATCCAGATCTTTATATTTAGAACCAGGAATAGTTGAGTGGATTTTAACGCCAGGTGCGAAAACATCAACTTGTGTTTTACCAAAATTAGAGAAACTCGCTTTCAACGTTTCATCGTCTTTAGAACCAGAGGCTCCAACCGTAATCCACGATGCGATTGTTTTTTCATCTAAATCTTTATGATTTGGAAAATTATTTTCCTTATCAATATCTTTATTTTCGTTACCTGCGGCCTGTACTATTAAAACATCTTTCGAGGCAGCGTATTTCATTGCCTCGTTAACAACGGCTTTGTTCCAGCTATAGGCTTTGCCAAAACTCATATTAATAACTTTAGCTCCATTATCAACAGCATAACGAATTCCGTTTGCTACATCTTTATCGCGTTCATCGCCATTTGGCGTACAACGAACAGCCATAATTGCAACATTATCAGCAACGCCCATAATACCCAGTTTATTGGTTCTATCGGCGGCAATAATTCCTGCCACATGTGTTCCATGCATTGCATCAGGACCAGCTACATCATTATTGCCATAAAACTTTTCTGTATCGTTATTTTGGTCATCACCTACAATGCTTCTTGGGTCGTAGCTCACATTTAAGTTATACTCAATTTGCTCTGTGTAGTATTTTACACCCTCTGTAATTTGCTCATTATAAAAATCGGCAAAACTTCCTTTTTTTAATTCATCAGCAAGTACTTCCTGAATGCGGGCGTCGGCATTGGTAACAGGTTTAAAATTGGCAAAATCCTCTGCAGTTGGGTTGGTTTTACCGATCTTTTTTACAACAGCATCTAAAGCAGCTTTAAATCCATTTAAACCCGATAAATTTGCATTGGCTTCTCCTAATTGAGTCTCCAAATCAGAACGTTCAATTTTAAAAGCTTCGAATGCATTTTTATCTTTTTCTGAAACATTAGCATCTGTTGTATTGGCAAATCTAACCTGATCACGACGAACCAAACGAGTTAATTCTAAAGTTTCGTGATCTACAGAACCTTTTAGCCCGCCAATAAAATTCCACCCATTAATATCATCTATGTAACCGTTTTTATCATCATCAATACCATTACCAGGTATTTCTTTGGTATTTACCCACATAATTCTCTTTAAATCTTCATGTGTCGATTCAACACCACCATCGTTAACTGCGACAATAACTTTCGTTGATTTTTTCCCTTTAAGAAGTTCTTTATATGCTTTTTCTGTACCAATTCCGAAAACAGAATCAGTTTTAAGGTCGAGATTTTGCCAGTTTGCTTTTTGTGCATTGGCTAAAAAAGGTAATGTAATTACAAATGATGCGACTAATGACGCTCTAAAAATTCTACTCTTATTCATTTATTATTTTTTGTATTAAACGGCAAAATATAGTTTTAATTTTTGTGAAATCAGAAAAACATCAAAAAAATGATGTTTACTGCACAATTAAAAGAGTAAACGCATTTTGCTTCTATTTTTTTAATTACAAAAAATGTAACAAAACCATATAATTCGTGCTAATTTTTAACAAAATTTAATTTTTTATGATACGATTTTATAGTCATAACTGCTTTAAAAATTTTACATTTACCGCCATAAAACATTATATAATAAGATGAAGCATAATTTTGGCGCAGGCCCTTGTATTTTACCTCAAGAAGTGTTTAAACAAGCTGCACAGGCAGTTTTAGATTTTAACGATGGATTATCGATTTTAGAAATTTCGCACAGAACAACCGAATTTGAGGCAGTTGTTGCTGAAGCTGATAAGTTGGTAAAAGAGTTATTAAATGTGCCATCGGGTTATTCCGTTTTATTTTTACAAGGCGGTGCAAGTTTGCAATTTGCAATGGTTCCAATGAATTTATTGGGCGATGGACAAACGGCAAGTTATTTAGATTCAGGTGTTTGGGCAACTAAAGCATTAAAAGAAGCTAAATTTGTTGGCAATGTGAATGTTGTTGCATCTTCTAAGGAAGCAAATTATACGTTTATCCCTAAAGATTTTGAAATTCCAGCAGATAGTGCTTATTTTCACTATACATCTAACAACACAATTTACGGAACAGAGCTTTTCGAAGCACCTGAAACGACTGTTCCGATTGTTTGCGATATGTCATCGGATATTATGAGCCGTGTAATTGATGTTTCAAAATTCGATTTAATTTACGCTGGTGCCCAGAAAAATGTTGGTCCGGCTGGTTTAACCATCGTAATTGTTAAGGATGAAATTTTAGGTAAAATTGATCGTAAAATTCCATCGATGTTGAACTATCAATCGCATATTGATAACGGTTCAATGTACAATACACCACCTGTGTTCTCTATTTATGTCGCCTTGTTAAATCTTCGTTGGTTAAAATCAAAAGGTGGCGTTGCTGAAATTGAAAAAGAAAATAAACAAAAAGCAGAAGCGCTTTACAGAGAAATTGATCGTAATCCATTATTTAAAGGTACTTGCGCTGTAGAAGACCGTTCTAAAATGAATATTTGTTTTGTGATGGAAAACGCGGAATTGGAAAAACCATTTTTAAAATTTGCAGAAGACCAAGGTATCGTTGGTATTAAAGGACATAGAAGCGTGGGCGGTTTCCGTGCCTCAATGTATAATGCTTTGCCAATTACAAGTGTACACGCTTTGATTGATGCTATGCAATCGTTCGAAGAAAACCAAGCAAAAGCGAACTAATTTAAAACTATAATCTCGTAGATTAAATGAATGGTTTAATCTGCGCTATCATCAATAACAATGATTAAAATATTAGCAAACGATGGAATAGACCCTATCGGAAAAGAATTATTAGAAAAGGCAGGTTTCCAGGTTGATACAGAAACTATTCCTCAAGATCAATTAGCAGAAGCTTTAAAAAACTATGATGCAATTACCGTTCGTAGTGCAACTAAAGTTAGAAAAGAACTGATTGACGCTGTTCCAAACATCAAATTAATTGGTAGAGGTGGAGTTGGTATGGATAATATCGACGTTGAGTATGCTAGAAGTGTTGGTGTTGCTGTCGTAAACACACCAGCCGCATCTTCATTATCTGTAGCTGAATTAGTTTTCTCGCACCTATTTACAGGAATCAGATTTTTACAAGATGCTAATCGTAAAATGCCTGTTGAGGGAGCAACCCAATTTAACAGCCTAAAAAAAGCTTACGCAAAAGGAACTGAATTAAGTGGTAAAACCATCGGTATTATAGGTTTCGGACGTATCGGTCGTGCAACTGCAAAAGTTGCTTTAGGTTTAGGTATGAATGTTTTGGCTTATGATTTATATCCATCAGAATCTGAAATCACTTTAGAATTTCAAGGTGGTAAATCGGTAAGTATTCCAATTAAAACAGTTTCTTTAGATGAAGTAATTACTGGAAGTGATTTCTTTAGTTTACATACACCATTTGCTGATAAACCGATTTTAGGCACTGAAGAGTTTGCTAAAATGAAAGATGGCGTTGGTATTGTTAACTGTTCTCGCGGTGGAACAATTGATGAGCCTGCTTTAATTGAAGCCTTAAATTCTGGTAAAGTTTCTTTCGCTGGTTTAGATGTTTTTGATAACGAACCTACACCTTTGGCTGAGATTTTAACTCATCCGAAAATTTCTTTAACACCGCATATTGGTGCATCAACTAACGAAGCGCAAGAACGTATTGGTACGGAATTAGCAACTTTGATTATTGAGCATTTTAAGAAATAATCTACTTATCATTTTGAGCTTGTCGAAGACAATGATATTTCGACAGGCTCAATATGGCTTTATTAGTTTAATCTAATGCATTCGTTGTAACCCAATAACGATAACCTAAAATCGCCTTCTGAAAAGCAGATAGCTTATTTGGATCTTTCTTATATAAACTTGGCAGAATAATTTTATTAATCTTCGCCAAAACTTTAAACAGTCCTTTTTTCATAACTTTTAATTTTCTTATTGAAGAAATAAAATCCGCCAGCCATAATTAAAAGTAAGAACACAATGATATAGGTTGAAAAGCCTCCACTATTTTTTTTAGCGTTTTCACTTTTTAACGCTTCATTTTGGTCTTGAAGTTTTTTAATAGAACGCATATAGTTCTGTATTCTTTCTTCAGAATTATCGGCTACGGCTACTTTTTGCTGATTTTGCAAGTCTTTATAATCCATTAATACTTTTAATTCTTTAAAAATATTATTATCAGTTAAAACCACCTGCCGAAGAATTTCATTTGAGTTTTTAATATCTTTTTTGGTTTGCCAACCGAATATTCCAGTCCGTTGACTTAAACTTTCATCGTACTGACCAAATTTAGTGCTTCGTTCAGCCAGTAACGTATTTACTTTTACCCTTTGAGCAGCATATGCTGCTGTGTCTTGCTGGGCAAAAGCCTGAAAATTCACGAATAGGATGGAAAGCAGATAAAAATATTTCTTCATTTTGTATAAACGTGAAAAGCGTGGAAGTTGTTTGAGTCGATGTTCATCAGCTCAGTTGTAATTGGTTTACAAAGTTTCGTCATTGCATGGCACGAAGCAATGACGGCCGTACTTCTGTGTCTCCTTTTATAAAACTTTCAGCTTTAGCCTTTAAGCTTTCAGCTCAACTAAGGATGAAACTCAACCCGAACGATATCGCCAAGATGTAAACCTAATAAGCCACTTGCTTTACCCTTATTAATTGCAATTTCTAAATGGTTACTAATTCCGAATAAGCATAGTTTTTCACCCTCTTGCACTTCGTTATAATGCCAGCTTAGTTGGGTAATGGTTTCGCTTTTTCTAAAGTATAAAGTAAAATCTCTATTCTTTTGAATTTTGGTAAATAATTCTTTAGTAATATTAGTAATTACGTTACAGAATGTATCAATATAAACCACACTTCCACGAATGATATCTTTCTCAATAACAGGATGTAAAAGCATCTTTTGCTCAATCTCTGCTACAGGTAAACCAATATCTCTTAATCTGCCTCCTTTAGCTAAATGCGTAGCAGCTTTCACAAAAATATCAACCAAAGGAAAATGTAAATATTTTAAATCTTGCATAATATTTAACTCAACAACATCCTCTGGAACATCATCAAAAAGCAATGAAAAGATTCCATTATCGGCTCCAACAAAATAATGATCGCGGTGTTTTACGGCAATATATTTAGTGTTTTCGCTGTACACCGAATCTATGCCGATAAGGTGTACCGTATTTTTTGGAAAGTAAGGATATGCGTTTTTTAATACAAAAGCAGCATAAGAAATGTTGAATGACGGAACCTCATGCGTAATGTCAACTAAATTAACGTTAGGCATAAGCGTTAACAGACTACCTTTAAGGGCACTCTGGTAAAAATCTTTCGAACCTAAATCTGTTGTTAAAGTAATTATACCCATTAAAAATTCATTATTATTGCTTATTCTTGTGTGGAGGCATAAGCGTCTGCAAATATTCAAATTTTAATTAATATAGCCCGATAACTTTTTAAAATACTATAATTTGAACGAATTAAAATTAACTCTGGACACCGTAAATCCTGCTCATTTTTGGGGAGCAAATAATGAGAATTACGAAATGATTAAAGGTGCTTTTGCAAAGTTAAAACTTGTAGCAAGAGGGAGTGATGTTAAAGTTCTCGGTGATGAACAGGAACTTAAGTCATTCGAAGAAAAGTTTAACCAACTCGTAGCACACCTTGAAAAGTACAGTTCTTTAACTAATAATGATGTCGAATCGATATTAGGTTCGAAGGCAAACGGAGTAGCAAAAAAAGATGTAGAACAGCCAACTGGTGGGGGCGGTGAGGTGATTGTTTTTGGTACAAACGGCTTATTAGTTAAGGCAAGAACGGCAAATCAGCGTAAAATGGTAAGCAGTATTGCCAAAAATGATATTCTTTTTGCAATCGGCCCTGCTGGAACAGGTAAAACCTACACAGCGGTTGCGTTAGCGGTTCGTGCACTGAAGAATAAAGAAATTAAGCGTATTATTTTAACCCGCCCAGCAGTAGAGGCAGGAGAAAATTTAGGTTTCTTACCTGGTGATTTAAAAGAAAAAATTGATCCGTATTTACGTCCGCTTTACGATGCTTTGGACGACATGATTCCTGCAGAGAAGTTGAAATTTTATATCGAAAACAGAACCATCGAAATTGCTCCATTAGCTTTTATGCGTGGGCGTACATTAGATAACTGCTTTGTAATTTTAGATGAGGCTCAGAATGCCACTGATATGCAGTTAAAAATGTTTTTAACACGTATGGGGCCAACCGCAAAATTTATTGTTACAGGTGATGTTACTCAAATTGACTTACCTAAAAAACAAATGTCTGGCTTGTTTAATGGTTTAAGAATTTTAGAAGATATCAAGGGAATAGACATTATTTATCTTAGCGGAGAAGATGTTGTTCGACATAAATTGGTAAAAGATATTCTGAAAGCTTATGGTGATATACAATAGAAGTTGGCAAGTAAAATAAATGGTCATCACCGTGAGTTCATTTCAGATTCTTTTAAATAAATGAAACTTTAGACATAGATTTTATTTTTATGGAAAGCATCAGTCTTCAAAACAATTTAAAACTTTCTTTTGAAAAATTACCCCATATGGTAAGACTAATCATTTCTAAAAATAATGACGAATGGGTTTGTCGTAAAGAAAAGCTTAAAAACTTAGTTTCTTTTTTGGAAAAAGATAAGGAGCATATTTTTAAAGGAAGACTTCAATTATTTAAGCTAAATGATAGAATTGATATTCAAGTAAAGAATATTGTAATCGCTACCATTTCAGAAGAATCATTTGAAAAAGCATTAAAAAATTTAGAATAAATTAAACCTTGTAGTTATTAAAACTGCGAGGTTTTTTATTAAAAACACTTTATCTTATAACTTATAGCTGCTGACTTTCGGACTTTTTACTTATTTTTATGGCCTCATGAAAGCACTAAAAGAAACCCATTTTAATTTTCCAAATCAGAGCAATTTCTACAAAGGTAAAGTACGCGATGTGTACACTATATCTGATGACTTTATGGTTATGGTTGTATCAGATCGTATTTCTGCATTTGATGTTGTATTACCAGAAGCCATACCGTTTAAGGGACAGGTTTTAAATCAAATTGCTGCAAAATTTTTATCTGCTACGCAAGATATTGTTCCAAACTGGGTATTAGATATTCCAGATCCGATGGTTACGATAGGTCGTATTTGCGAGCCATTTAAAGTAGAAATGGTAATAAGAGGTTATCTAGCAGGCCATGCCTGGAGAGAATATAGTGCAGGCAAACGTTCGGTTTGTGGTGTTTCTTTACCCGATGGTTTAAAAGAAAATGATAAACTGCCTCAACCAATCATCACGCCAACTACAAAGGCATCAGTTGGGCACGATGAGGATATTTCGAAAGAAGATATTTTGGCTAAAGGCATTGTTTCCATAACTGATTATGAAAAATTAGAAGAGTATACTTTTGCCTTATATCAACGCGGAACTGAAATTGCCGCAAAAAGCGGATTAATTTTGGTTGATACGAAATATGAATTTGGTAAAGCTGATGGTGTTATTTATTTAATTGATGAGATTCACACACCAGATTCTTCTCGCTATTTCTATGCAGAAGGTTATCAGGAACGTCAAAATGCGGATGAACCCCAAAAGCAATTGTCTAAAGAATTTGTTAGAAAATGGTTAATTGAAAACGGTTTCCAGGGTAAGGATGGTCAGGTTATTCCTGAAATGACACCAGAGATTGTTAGTTCCATATCTGAACGTTACATTGAGCTATATGAAAAAATTGTTGGCGAAAAGTTTATTAAAGCTGATGCCGATGCCATTTCAAACCGAATTGAAAGCAATGTTTTAAAGGCTTTAGAAACGCTATAGTTTCAAAAGAAAATTTATACATTAGTAAAATAAAGATTAGAAGAGATGAAATTTTCAGTAGATAAACACGATAAATACGTAACCTTAAAGTTAAAAGAATCTAAGTTTACCAATGATAACGCCCCTGGGTTAAAATCAGAATTATACTTGCTTAACGCAGAAGGTTTTAACAATATTATAGTTGATTTAAGTCAGGTAAAGGAATGTAATGATGCTCAGGATTTGAGCTGCCTGTTGGTTGGGGATAGACTTTGTAAATCGGCTGGAGGTTTGTTTATCGTTACAGGAATTAACGATGAATTAGCATCAATTATCGAATTATCAAACATATTTCAATCTGTTACGTTTGTTAATACGTTAGCAGAAGCAACAGATTTCATCTTTATGGATGAATTAGAGAAAGAGTTTAGAGGCGCAAAATAATTACCGTTAAAATAAAATTTAAGCCTCGTAGTTTCCAAAAATCTACGAGGCTTTTTATATCTTACCATGATGAAATTCGAAGTTACAATTTTAGGGAGCAGTTCGGCTACACCTGTTTTTAACAGGAATCCATCGGCACAGCTTTTAAATTGTAATGAGAAATATTATTTAATTGATTGTGGAGAAGGAACGCAGCTGCAATTAGCCAAGTACAATCTTAAGGCCGCACGCATTGATCATATTTTTATTAGTCATTTACATGGCGACCACTATTTTGGTTTAATTGGTTTGCTTTCGAGTTTGCATTTAAATGGCAGAATTAAGCCCATGCAAATTTTTGGGCCAAAACCATTGCTCGAAATTTTAGAAATTCAGTTTAAATATTCAGATACTACGCTCCGCTATCCAATTGAATTTTTTCCGATTGAGGCGAATGAATCTCAGCAGATATTTGAGAATGGCGATTTGATAGTTAAAACTATAATTTTAAATCATCGCATTTCAACTACTGGTTTTATTTTTGAGCAGAAAAAAAGGCAACGAAAGCTGATTAAAGAAAAAACTGATGATATTCCAATGGCTTACTATACCGCTTTAAAAAAGGGTATGGATGTAGAATTGCCTGATGGTACAATTATAAGAAGTGAAGATTATACAACTCCAGCAGATCCCCCTAGAAGCTACGCTTACTGCTCGGATACGATGTATGACGAACGATATTTTTCTATCATAAAAAATTGCAATACGCTTTATCACGAAGCGACTTTTATGCACGAACTCTTAGACCGGGCAAACGAAACCCATCATACAACTGCATTACAAGCAGGAGAGATTGCTAAGATAAATGGAATAGATAAATTGCTGATCGGACACTTTTCCTCTCGTTACAAAACACTACAAATGCTTTTAGAAGAAGCGCAATCTGTTTTTGAAAATACCGAGTTGGCAGTAGAAGGTAGAACTTTTAGTTTGTAACTGTGTTCCTATTTTTAAAGCAAGAAAATAGTTTAGATATCCCTTCTTTAAAACAAGATATAAAGCAGCAACAATAATTTATTCTATAAAGAAAGCCCTACAGTTTTGCTGTAGGGCTTTCGGTTTTATAAGCTGTATAGTATTTACTTATCATCTTTTTTGCTGCCACCTCCAAATACGGAGAAGTGTACGTAACGCTTAGGGTTTGCTTTTAAATCTATCATTAACTCATCAAGATTTTTTGAAGCGCTATTTAAGTTGTTGTACATTTTATCATCATTCAACAGTAAACCCAAGGTTCCTTTACCATCTTTAATTCCAGAAATTACACTTTGTAAATCTGCAATTGCATTATTTGCATTATCTAATGTTTGCTTAAAATTAGCTGCAGCAAATTTATCTGTAACGGTATTTATATTGGTTAAAATATCGCTGATTTTCTTATTGTTATTATTTAAGTTAGCTGTAATACCTTCAACGTTTTTAAATATTGCTTCAATACGTGCACTTTCCGATCCAACTAAACCATCAACTTTTTTCGATGTGGTTTCTAAAGAAGCAAGTGTTCCAGCTATACTGTTAAAACTCTTATCAACATTTTTCTGGAAGTTTGGATTTAAAATAGAATTCACACTGCTTAAAATAGAATCCATTTTGCCAATAATTAATTCAGCTTTCTTTTGAACTGGCTGAACCTGATCCATTAATCCCTTTTCTACATTAGCATTAAGTGTAAAACCATCTTCTGCCATTTTTTTAGAATCGCCTAACGACATTACAATAGCCTTACTACCTAAAAGATCGGTGCCTTCTAAACGGGCAATACTATTTTCAGGGATTTCGTATTTACTATTAACACTTAGGGTTGCTAAAATTGTGCCACCTGGCTCTAACTGAAGTTTCGCAACTCGGCCGATTTGATAACCGTTAATTAAAATTGGTTTTGATACAGTTAAACCATCAACCCGTGTATATCTGGCAAACAATGTTGTTTCGCTCGAAAAAATTGAATTTCCTTTCAAAAAGTTATAGCCGATAATTAATAAAGCAATGGCAAATGCAGCTAAAATACCTACTTTGGTTTCGTTCTTAATTTTCATGTGTTTCTGTTTATTGGCTGCAAATCCTGATTTTTTATTATCAATAATTGCTAGAGCGCTCTATTATTTTTGTTGTGCAAAGGTATTTATAATACATAATGTTTGCATCAACGTTTTTGTTTGGTATTTGTTATTTTTTTAGCAAAATTAAAAACACTTATAGTGCCAGTTATTTTACTTCAATGTTTTTTTTGTAGGTTTTAATTGCTGCCAATATGGATTCAGCAATCTCATTTTGTCCTTTTTCAGAGTTTATATATATTTCTTCAGCTTTATTCGATATAAATCCAACTTCGGTAAGAACCGCGGGCATTCCACATCTCTGTAATACTAAAACTCCTTGTTCTTTAACTCCACGGCTAAATCTTTCGTCGCGTTTTATATAACTATCCTGAATTAATTTTGCGAATTTAATGCTTTTATCGCGAAAGGCATTTTTTAATAGTGATAAAATTATAAACGTTGTTGGGTTATTGGGGTCGTAACCATCGTATTTACTTTTATAATTCTTTTCAAGTTTGATATCTGCATTCTCACGGATTGCAGCATCTTGTTCCTTTAATCGGTGAGAACCAGCTACTAAGGTTTCTACACCTTTAATTCCTTTATTACCTGGTGGCATGGAATTACAATGAACAGATATAAAAAGATCAGCATTGGCTTCATTGGCAATTTCTGCTCTACGATACAGATCTACATCAACATCCTTTGTTCTGGTGTAAATAACTTTTATATCAGGTAAATCTTCTTTTATTTTATTCCCAAGTTTTAAAGCAACCTTTAACGAAATATCTTTTTCTTTCGAAAAACTTCCTGATGCACCTGGTTTTTTACCTCCATGACCAGCATCAATAACGATTGTTTTGATTCGATAGCCTTGACCAAAGCTTTGATTGATAGTAATTAATAAAACAAAAAGAAATGCAACTAGAAGTTTAATCTTCATCTATAAATAATTAAAAAGATGTTTCAGATAAGCGTTTATAACTTTTTATTGCTTTAATAATTCCGTTTACAATCTCGTTTTGACCTTCTTGCGAATTCATATAATCTTCTTCATCAGGATTACTTACAAAACCGATTTCGGTTAAAACTGCTGGCATTGCCGCACGAGCTAAAACAGCAAGACTTTTTTCTTGTACACCGCGGTTAATTCTGCCTGCATTAACATATTCTTGCTGAAGCATTGAAGCAAACTTTAAACTTCTATCTCGGTTAGTTTGTTTCATTAACGATATCATAATATCATTTTCAGGGGTATTGGCAATAAAACCTTCGTAGTTCTTTTTGTAGTTATCCTCTAAAAACATCGAAGCATTCTCTCGTTTGATAACCTCATCTTGTTCGCCCAATCGGCCCGTACCCGAAACAAATGTTTCTGTACCTCTGGTAGAAGTGCTTTTAGAAGTTATAGTTCTATATACTGGTACTTTTCTACCTTTTACTTTTTTATAATAATCAACCACTCTTGATACACGCACGGGCATATCGTTTAAGTGGATAGAAATGAAAAGATCGGCTTTTGCATTGTTGGCGATATTAATACGTTCGTATAAAGGAATAAATACATCCGTTTCGCGGGTGTAAATAATTTTTATGTCTTTAATACTATCTTGTAAAGCCTTACCTAAATTTAAAGCTGTTTTTAAAGCAACATCTTTTTCTTTAGAATAAATACCGTGCGTGGCACCATCTTTACCTCCATGACCAGCATCGATAACAATTGTTTTAATTTTATACTCTTGCGCAAAGGCTTGATTATCAAACGTATTTAGTAACGTTAAACAAATAATAAATGTTAAAAATTTTTTAAGGTACATCAATGGTATATTTTTCACTAATTTTGAACGTTTTTGATTAAGCATTTGTGCAAAAATAACATTCAAATACGAATTTGAAACTTCTTAGCAACTCTATTTTACTATTTTCTGTCATTTTATTAACACTAGCTGTTGGTAAAGCTAACGCATTTTCTCGTTTTTCATTGCAACAGGTTATCCAACAAGACACTTCTAAAAGGGATACCTCAAAAATAAAATCGAAAAATAATAGCGATCTCGATAAAAAAGTAGAATACAAAGCAACCGATTCGGTTGTAATGAGCAAAGACAAAAATATTATATACATGTATGGAAATGCAAGAGTTGTATATGGTGATTTTGAATTGGATGCTGATTACATTCGATACGATCAGAAGAATAATGTAATTTTTGCCAGCGGGAGAACAAATCCAAAAACAAAAAGATATGTAGGCCGACCTATTTTTAAATCTGGTACCGAAGGTTCTGCGATAGCGGATTCGTTATATTATAATTCTGCCACAACCAGAGCCAAGGTTTTCGGTGTTTTTTCGCAACAAGATGACGGTTTTTTCTCTGGCGGACAGAGTAAGAAACAGGCAGATAATGAGTTACACATCAAAAATATGATGTACAGCACTTGTAATTTACCGCATCCACATTTTGGATTAATGATTAGTAAAGGCATCGCCACTGAAAAGCAAATTATAACCGGCCCCGTTTATATGATTATAGAAGACGTGCCTACGCCTTTTGCTTTACCATTTGCTTTCTTTCCTAAAACAAATAAAAGAACTTCGGGGATACTTTTGCCAACCCCTGGAGAGGATGCTTCACGTGGCTTCTTCCTCCAAAATGCAGGGTATTATTTAGGCCTTAACGATTATTGGGATGCGAAAATATTGGGTACCATTTACACCAATGGATCCTATGAAGGAACTTTATCCAGCAACTATATTCAGCGTTATAAGTTTAACGGAAATATAAATATTAACTATGCAAATTCCAGAAATGGTATTCAAGGCCAAGAAAATGTAGGGAAAAATTTCAGGGTAGGCTGGTCGCACAGTCAAAATGCAAATGCTCACCCAGGCTCTACCTTTACCGCCAGTGTAAATTTGAGTTCGAGTACATATTATACCGCAACAGCCGCAAACTCATCTTACGATCAGAGTGCTATTGCTCAAAATGTTTCAACCAGTTCAATTGCATACTCTAAGGTTTTAGCTGGCGGATTATTTAACTTTAGTACTGCATTAAGTGCTAACCAAACTTTTAGTACCAAACAAATAGATTTACAGCTTCCTCAGTTTAACTTAAATATGTCAACTATAAGCCCGTTCGATTCAAAAGACAGGACAGGCGAGCAGAAATGGTATCAAAAAATTACAGTAGGCTATAGTTTACAAGGAAATAATAGCATTTCTACAAAGGATAGTATTTTGTTTAAACCAGAAGGACTTCGACAGCTTAAAAGTGGTTTTTCTCATAATATCCCTATCGGGATGAACTTTACATTGCTTAAATACTTAACATTTAGTTTGGGTGGAACCTATAATGAAGTTTGGAATTTCCAAACTATAGATAAGCGTTATACAAAATATACTGATGGAACTTATACTTTTAGAACCGATACATTAACAGGTTTTAAACGGGCTGGAAGTTATAATTTATCGACCAGTATGTCTACCAAGGTTTATGGTAAAAGTAAAGAATTTAAAAACCTGGGTAACATTCAACAATTAAGGCACGTAATGACGCCATCGGTTAGTTTTACTTATTCTCCTGATTTTGCCGATCCTTCGGTAGGAATTTACAAATATGGTTTAGATCAAAACGGACAAAGAATTAGAGACTTGAGCACTGGCAGAGATGTTACCTATTCAATTTTCGAGCAAAGTGCTTTTCCTGGTTCTTTTGGAGGAAGACAAGCATCCATAGGCTTTACTTTAGATAATACGACTGAATTAAAAGTTAGATCTCCAAAAGATACAACTGGTACAGGGAGTAGGAAAATACCAATTATTCAAGGTTTAACTTTTAGCGGTAGTTATAATTTTCTTCAAAAAACAAGAAAGTTATCCGATATAAGCTTTAGTGGTCGTTCGCAGTTTACCGATAAATTAGGTATTAATTACAATGGTGTTTTAAATCCATATTTGCTACGAGATTCTACAAATATTATTACTGGAGCATTTGTTCAAAAGTTAGAAGATAGCCGTTATTTTTGGCAAGGTGGTAAGTTTTTGCCACGTTTGCAAAGCTTCGGGTTCTCGTTCGATTACGGCTTTAATGCTGATGCAGTTAAAAAGAAAAACGAAAATTACGATAATTTAAAAGGGCAAGTTGAAAAGCAAGGTATGACACCGCTTAAATCGGAACAATTAAATGCAATTAACCGTGATCCTAATGCATTTGTTGATTTTAACATTCCCTGGAATTTTGCATTTCAATATAGTTTTAACTACTCTAATATTTTAGGTGTAAGCCAAATTACCAATACATTAAATTTTAATGGCGATTTTAACCTTACACCAAAGTGGAAATTTACTTTTAATGCAGGTTACGATTTCAAAAATAATGGCTTAACACCAATGAATATTGCAATTTACCGTGACTTGCACTGCTGGGATATGAGCGTAAACTGGATTCCTTACGGTGCATACAAAAGTTATTCGGTAACAATTAAGGTTAAATCTTCTATCCTGCAAGATTTAAAACTGAGTAAAAGACAAGGTTTCTACAATACCTATCAATAAATTATGTTAGCAGAAATTATAACCATTGGCGATGAAATTCTAATTGGTCAGATTGTAGATACCAATTCGGCCTGGATGGCTAAGCAATTAAATTTAATTGGTGTTTCTGTAAAACAAATTACATCAGTTTCTGATGATGAGCAACACATTTTAACTTCTATTGCCGAAGCCGAAAAACGTGCTGACATAATTTTGATAACAGGTGGTTTAGGACCAACTAAAGATGATATTACAAAGAAAACTTTAGCTAAATATTTTGGTATGGGTTTTCGTAGAGATGATGGAGCATTAGAAATGGTGGCATCAATCTTTAAAAAATATAATCGCCCGTTATTGGATATAAACATACAACAAGCAGATGTTCCTGATGGTTGCGAAGTTATTGTAAACAGAAACGGAACTGCACCTTGCATGTGGTTCGAGCAAAACAATAAAATTTTTGTTTCGATGCCTGGCGTGCCTTACGAGATGATGTATTTAATGGATGATGAAATTCTTCCAAGAATTAAATCAAGATTTAAGTTACCATCAATTGTTCATAAAACAATTCTTACAGCAAATATTGGCGAATCATTTCTTGCTAAAGAAATTGAGGAAATTGAAGACAGTTTGCCTCTACATATCAAATTAGCCTATTTACCAAAGTTAGGTCAGGTGCGTTTACGTTTATCCACCAAAGGCGATAATGAAAATGCATTAAAAGCTGAAGTAGAGCTATATTCTAAACAAATTATTGAAAAGGTTAAAAAGTTCGTTGTAGTTGATGAAGATATTCCGCTTGAAAAAGCGATTTTGAATATTATGAAAGCTCGGGGCTTAACTTTATCGACTGCCGAAAGCTGTACTGGCGGATATATTGCTCATTTAATTACGCAGCATCCAGGCTGTTCTTCGGTTTATTTTGGTGGCGCAGTAGCTTATGCATACGAATTAAAAGAATCTATACTCGGCGTAAAAGAAAACACACTTACAAAATTTGGCGCTGTTAGTGAAGAAACCATTATAGAAATGGCCGAAGGAGCAATAAAACATTTCAAAACCGATTATTCTATAGCAGTAAGTGGAATTGCCGGACCCGATGGAGGGACAGAAGATAAACCAGTTGGAACAGTTTGGATTGCAATTTCATCAAAAAATAAAACTGTAGCTAAAGTGTTTACTTTCAGTAACAAACGTATTCAAAACATCGAACGTTCGGCTGCATCGGCCTTAGCAATGTTATTAAATCTACTTAAGGAAGACGAGTTGAACGAATAAAAACTGTATTTTTGTCGCAATACCAATATAATATACTGTAATTTAATATGGCTCAATACGAATTATTGTTACCAAAAATGGGTGAGAGCGTTGCAGAAGCAACGGTGATTAAATGGGTAAAACAACCAGGTGATTCTATTGATTTAGATGATACCATTCTTGAAATAGCTACCGATAAGGTAGATTCTGAAGTTCCATCGCCAGTAGCTGGTAAGCTGGTAAAGCAATTATTTAAAGAGGATGAGGTAGCTCAGGTTGGAGATGTAATTGCAATTATTGAAACTGAGGGTGGAAGCGAAGTTAAAACCGAAACAGTTACTGAAGTTGCTCCTGTAGTTGATGAAAAAACTGAAGTTATTCCTGGTATCGAACAATTACCAGTTGAAAAAACTGTTCCACAAACTGTTCTTTCGGCCTCTGATCGTTTCTATTCTCCGTTAGTAAAAAGTATAGCTTCTCAAGAAAATATTTCAACAGCAGAACTCGATTCAATTAAAGGTTCTGGTGCTGATGGTCGTTTAAATAAAGACGATTTATTAAATTATATAAATAGCAAGAACGCTGGGCAGCCAGTTTCTACCACGCAGCAACAAGCTGTAGAAAACAAGTCTACTGCAGCGCCATCAGTTGTTTCTACTCCAAACAAACCTTCAACTACTTCAGTTTCTGGTGGCGACGAAATTATTGAAATGGATAGAATGCGTAAACTTATTGCCGATCACATGGTGATGAGTAAATCAACTTCACCACACGTAACTTCATTTGTTGAGGCCGATGTAACCAATATGGTTTTATGGCGCAATAAAGTAAAAAATAGTTTCGAAAAACGTGAAAATGAGAAAATTACATTCACGCCGATTTTTGTAGAAGCTGTAGCTAAAGCAATTAAAGATTTTCCGATGATTAATGTTTCAGTTAATGGAACTCAAATTATTAAGAAAAATAATATCAATATTGGTATGGCAGCAGCATTACCAAGCGGGAACCTAATTGTTCCCGTGATTAGAAATGCGGATCAATTAAACTTAGTTGGCTTAACTAAGGCTGTTAACGATTTAGCTTCGAGGGCTAGAAATTCAAAGCTAAAACCAGATGAAACACAAGGCGGAACATTTACCTTAACAAACGTAGGTTCTTTCGGTAATGTGATGGGTACGCCAATTATTAACCAACCTCAGGTAGCTATTTTGGCTGTAGGTGCAATTAAAAAGAAGCCAGCTGTTTTGGAAACTGAACATGGCGATGTAATTGCGATTCGCCACATGATGTTCCTTTCATTGTCTTACGATCATAGAGTTGTAGATGGTTCGTTAGGAGGAATGTTTGTGCGCAGAGTTGCTGATTACTTGGAAACCTGGGATTTGAACAGAGAAATTTAATTAATAAAAGAAAGTCAGGTTTTTAAAAGAGGGCACTGAAAAAGTCCTTGTTAAAAATGTCGTATTAAATATTGAGAAAAAATGGTAGATAAGGCCTCTTAGAATCCTCTAAATGGAAAATAGAATTTAAGAGATTGCGAATATCATAAAGAAAAGGGCTTATGAATGTTTTATTCCATAAGCCCTTTTTAAATGGCTAGTTTTTCAGTGCCCTCTTTTAAAAGCTTGACTTTTTTAATTTAAAATCAAATTTATCCAATTTTTGTTTTCTAGTTAAAGATTAAAACTATGTCTAAATTTTTTGAATTGATAAATGGCGAAAAACCCGTTTTGGTTGATTTTTTCGCTGAATGGTGCGGTCCATGTAAAATGATGAAGCCTATTCTAGAGCAGTTGAAATCTCAGGTTGGCGATTCTGCCACAATTATTAAAATTGATATCGATAAAAATCAGCCAGTAGCTGCTACTTATAATGTTCAGAGTGTACCAACTTTGATTTTATTTAAGAAAGGAAAACCTGTTTGGCGGCAAAGTGGAGTATTGCAAGCTTCTCAATTAAAGCAGATTATGGATTTGCATTCTTAGTTTTTTTATAAATTCAGATTAAATATCATTATAAATCAAAGTTAAGAATAATTAAGTTATCGGCTAATTAGCCGATAAAACAAATTATCGGGTAATTAGCCGATAAAGTGAAATATCGGGTAATTACCCGATATTATTTTTTGTTTTAATTATTTAATCCGATATTGTAATATGATTTGCATTATAACAGGTGATATTGTAGGCTCAAGAAAGATTAAAGATAGCTGGTTAACAAGTTTAAAATCGGCTTTTAAAGTAATTTTAGGACAAAACAATAAGTGGGAGATTTATCGAGGAGATAGTTTTCAGCTAGAAGTAGAACCTGAAAACGCCATTAGAACAGTAGCCTATTTAAAAGCCTGTATAAAGTTAAATAAGCCTGCCGATGTAAGAATGGGCATTGGTATTGGTGAAGTAAAAAGTAATCGCAAAAGACTTTCAGAATCTACTGGAGATGCTTTTGTTAACTCAGGGATAGCTTTTGATAGTTTAAAACAAGCTAAAGTTAATTTGGCAATTAAAACTGAATTTCCAGAATTTGATGAAGAAATTAATGTTTTAATTAAGCTGGCATTAATTCCAATGGATAGTTGGGGACTTGTAGCTGCCGAAATGGTAAAGCTTGCAATGGAAAATGGAAATTTATTACAAAGCGAACTGGCTACAATTTCTGGAAGAACGCAATCATCAGTAAGTGAGGCTTTAAAGCGTGCACATTATTCAGAATTGATGGAAATGGACAAGTTGTATCGTAAAAAATTGAACCAAATATTTTCTAAATAATGGATATCTATTTAATTAAACTCATTCTTGTACATTTAATTGGCGATTTCTTCTTGCAACCGAATTCTTGGGTAAAAGATAAGGAGCGAAAGAAACTTAAATCAGCTAAACTGTATATGCATATTGCAGTACATATTGGATTGATCTTTTTGATATTTCTGAGTTTTGGAGTTTGGAAAATGGCTTTATCTATAGGAGTATTGCATTTTTTTATCGATGCTGGAAAATCTATATTTCAAACTAAGAAAAATGCCCGCCTATTATTTTTTATTGATCAGTTATTACATTTCTCTTCCATAATTCTGGTTTGGCATTTTTTCTATAAAGGATATTTAGATATTAGTTACATCAATGATATTAAAACTTGGATTATAGCAGCTGGAGTGCTCTTCTTAACTTTGCCAACATCAATAATTATGAAAGTTATTATTGCTAAATGGTTGCCAGAAAGTGATGATGAAAGCCCAAAATCGTTGCAAAATGCAGGAAAATATATTGGAGTTTTAGAACGTGTTTTAATCTTTGTTTTTATAATTACTAATCACTTTGAAGCAGTAGGTTTTTTACTCGCAGCCAAATCTATTTTCCGTTTCGGAGATTTAAAGGAAGCGCATGATTTAAAATTAACAGAATATGTTTTAATTGGAACGCTATTGAGTTTCGGAATTGCTATTATAGTTTCGTTAGGAATAGTGGGATGGACTCGGTAATATTTAGCATTTAAATTATTTTTAATATCAAAGTTATTTTCTTAAAATTATTTCACTAGATTTAAGGTAACAGACAACAAATCACTCTATTCTTTATACATCCTGTTAACGCTCGATTATGAAAATACTGTGCTCTTTGTTGATGCTCTTATCAACTTATGCTCTTTTTGCGCAAAATAATTTAGGTCCCAGGCTCACAGCTATGGGGAATAATGGCGCTGCTGTAACCGATGTTTGGTCGCTACAAGCCAATCCATCAGGAATTTCAAGGCTCAAAAAAACAACTGTTTCATTAAACTACACTAAGCATTTTTTTAGTAATGAGATTAGCACACAAGGCTTGGTGGCCGTAATCCCATTTAAAAACAATTTTATAGGAACAACTTTCCAGCGATATGGTTTTTCAGAATATAATGAAAGTAAGGTTGGTTTTGCTTACGCGAAAAAGTTTGGCGAAAAGCTATCAATAGCTTTAAACGGCAATTATCATCAGTTAAAAATTTCCAACTACGGCTCATCAAATGGCTTTTCTATTGATTTTGGATTATTATATCACTTTAATAATGATTTTACATTTGGTGCATTTGTAAATAATCCATCAAAGCAAAAATTTAGTTCCACAATAGTTTTTGCAGCAATACCAACTTCATACAACATAGGTGCAAGTTATTTCGCATCTGATAAGGTGTTAATAGCAACCACAATCTCCAAAACTCTAGATCAATCAATAGATATAAAACTAGGTATCGATTACAAAATGTTTGATTTATTGAGTTTACGAGGAGGCTTGAGTGCAAAGCCTTTTAAGCAATATGTAGGTTTTGGATTGAACTACAGAAAATTTTTAATAGACATGGCCACAACCTACGATACTAATCTTGGTTATGAGCCTCAAATGGCTTTGGGTTATGCGTTTTAAATTGGTTACCATATTATTTGTAATGATCGGATTTGTTGCAAATGCACAGACTAACGAACAAGAAATTGATGTTCGGGATGTTATAGAAAGTGTCGCTGAAAATTTACCAGATGATTACGACATGACCGAATTGATTGATGTTTTAACCAGGTATAGAAAACATCCAATTAATTTGAACAAAACAACACCCGAAGAATTAAAAACCTTTGTTTTTCTTTCCCCATTACAAATCAGTAATTTCTTTAGTCATATTAAAGAAAATGGAAATTTTGTTGATGTATTAGAACTCCAATCCATCGATGGATTCGACGCAAAAACGGTACAATGCTTAATTCCATTCGTAACACTCACTGCTGCAACTGAATATGAAAAACTAAATTTTAAGGAAATTTTTAATCTTGGAGAAAGTGATTTGATGATACGTTTAGCACAAACGATGCAAAAACAAAAGGGCTATACCAGTTTACCAGGAAACCGCTATTTAGGTTCAGCAGAACGCTTCCAAACACGTTATCGCTATCATTACGGTACCATAGTTTCGGCAGCGCTAACCTTAGATAAAGATGCTGGCGAAAAGTTTATTGGTAAACCTTTCGATTATGTTTCGGCAAATGTAGCGTTATTTAAACTTGGTCGAATTAAAAAACTGGTACTAGGCGATTACTCTTTGCAATTTGGGCAAGGTTTAACGTTATGGTCTGGTTTTTCTTTTGGCAAAGGGCCCGATGTAGCCAGCGTAGCAAAGAAAGATTTAGGTTTACGGCCCTATACATCTACTAATGAATATTCTTTTTTGCGAGGAATTTCGATGACGATAAACCTCAATAAAAATATTGATCTAACACCTTTTGTTTCCTTTAGAAAACTAGATGCTAGTCAGGATTTAGATTTAGAAGGAAATTTAGTTCAATCGACTATAAATCAAACTGGTTTACATCGAACACCTACAGAAATCGAGAATAAGAGCACTTTAAGTCAGAAGATTTATGGTGCTGTAATTCAATATACTAAAAATGACTTTGGAATTGGTGCTATTGCTTATCAAACAAAGTATGGAAATAGTTTTATTCCTCAAACAGCAATTTACGATAAGTTTAGTTTTACAGGAAATTCGCTAACCAATCTCGGAATTTATTACAACTACACCTATAAAAATATATATTTCTACGGAGAGGGAGCCAAAAGTATAAACAGTGGGTTTGCTTACGTAAATGGCGCTTTAATTAGTTTATCGCCAATAGTTTCTGCTGCTATAACTTATCGTAATTACAGTAAAAATTACCACAGTTTTTTCAATCAAGCCGTTGCCGAAGCTAGCGAGGCGGTTAACGAGAAAGGACTCTATGCGGGCCTAAATATCGTTCCAAGCAAACGCTGGGCTTTTTCTTTTTATGGCGATTATTTTCAATTTCCATGGTTAAAATTTAGAGTTGATGCACCATCAAAAGGATATGAAATTTTAGGTCAGATGGTTTACACACCAACTAAAACCTTTAAAGTTTTAGCTCGATTTAAAACGGAGAACAAAGAGCAAAATACGGATTTAGATGTGCCGATAAATTTCTTAGACGAGGTAAAGAAAGAAGGTTATCGAGGGGAAGTAAGTTGGCGGTTAAACAAGAAATGGAGTTTTCAAAACCGCTTAGAGATTTCTCAATATAAAAAAGGTGATGCAAATAGAGAGTTCGGCTACTTAATTTACCAGGATGTAGATTATTCTCCTATGTTCTCGAAAATTACTGGAAATTTAAGAATAGCCTATTTCGATACACCAAGCTATAACAGCCGAATTTACGCTTATGAAGATGATGTATTGTACAGTTTTGCTTTTGGAATGTACAGTGGCAGCGGATTTAGAACTTACATTAATCTAAAATACAATTTAGCCAAAACACTGAATATTTGGGCTAGGTATGGCATGTTCTATTACAAAGATGTAGAAACCGTCGGTACTTATTTAGATGAAATTCAAGGCAGTAAAAAGTCAGAAGTTAAAATTCAGCTACGATACCAATTTTAATATATGTTTAAAGCAGAATATGTTTTTGTTCGAATTTTAGCACCCCTTATTATTGGAATTGGAGTTTTCTATTTTTTTCAAACAGAAGAAATGGTTTTAATTGTTTCGATAATTTTTGGTTTTACATTACTTTCTCTACTAGTACTCAATATTACCTACAAAAAACTAAATACCTACAAATTTAAAGGTGTAATAGGTATCCTGAAGTATGTTTTCTTCTTCATTTTAGGAGGATTGCTTTGCCTTTTAAATAACGAAAAACTTAAGTTTGATTATTTTGGTAAAGAAGACTATCAAAAGTTAAAGATTTGGGTAAGCAACGAACCCGAGCAAAGCAACAACATACTTCGTTTTAAAGCAAGATTGGTTTCTGGGTATAAAAAAGGGGAACAGGTTAAATTAAGTGGGCAATTGCTTTTAGCTTTGAAACTAGATGTTATAAATCCAATAAAGCTTAAATATGGCGATGAGTTGATTGTAGCTGCGAATTGCTTAGAAGTAGAACCACCATATAATCCTGCAGAATTTGACTTTAAGCATTGGCTAGCAAGCCAGAATATTTATATGCAAACTTTTTTAAATCAAAAGCAGATACTTAAAACCAAAAATAATATTGGAAACCCAGTTATAAAATTTGCTTTAGATTTAAGAGAAAAGCAAATCGAAAAATATAGGAAATTGCTTAAGAATGAGGAGGCTTTTGCAGTAGCATCAACTTTAATTTTGGGCTACCGTGCAGATTTAAGTAAAGAAACTTTAGCCGCATATTCCAAAACAGGAACCATTCACGCATTATCAGTTTCTGGAAGTCATGTAGCCATTATTTTCTTTGTATTGGATTTTATGCTATTATTTTTAGATAGGAGGAAAGGAACGAAAATTTTAAAATTCATATTAATCTGCGGCTTAATTTGGGCTTATGCTTTAATTATAGGTTTATCACCGTCAGTTGTTCGATCTGCAATTATGATAACGATTTTTATTGTTGCTAAAACATTTGCCAAGAATAAGAACGGCTTCAATACATTCGCTTTCGCCGCATTTTGCCAATTGGTTTACAATCCTTTTCTAATTTGGGATGTTGGCTTTCAACTATCCTATATTTCCGTTTTCGGTTTAATTTATCTCCAACCCAAAATCTATAAGCACATTTACATTAAAAACAAATGGGTAAACAAAATTTGGGAATTAATAGCCCTTTCTTTAGCCGCTCAATTGGTAACCTTTCCACTTTGCATTTACTACTTCCATCAATTTCCTGTTTATTTTTTACTCGGAAATTTATTTATTTCTATTCCTTTAATCCTCATCATGATTTTAGGCATTGCTGTACTTATCCCATTCGTTGATAAACTCTCGCCAATTTTTGAGTGGATCATTGTATCTACAAACAATACTTTAAAGTGGATAGCAGACTTACCTTACTCTACTTTATCATCAGTTTGGATAAATCTACCAGAGCTTATTTTACTAAGTTTTGCTTTAGGATTATTTGTTTATGCATTAGTTAAGTACAATAAAAGATACATTTTTACAGCACTTTTACTTTTCATTGCATATCAATCATTGATTGCTTATAACGATTGGAAAACAATCAACCAAAAGAAAGTTATCTTTTTCACGTTAAGGAAAAACTATGCAACAGCTTTTAATAGTGGCTCAAAAGCGGTTATAGTAACTGATTTACCAGAAAATGATAAAAATTTTCAATTCTTTGTGAAACCTGCTTTAGAGCAGTCTCAAGTTAATAAGTTCAATTTTGTCAATTTGAAAAAAGACACCATTTTGCCAAATTTTATCCTAATGAATAAGCAAATCATCTTCAATAAACACAAGATTTTAATACTAGATGAGTCTTTAAACTACAAGAAATTGCTAGTTCATGGGGATTTTTCAAGCATTTGGATTACTGGAAATACGAAGTTCAAATTAGAAAAACTTCCTAAAGAGATTCGGTATCGAAACTTAATTATCGATGCAACAAACAGAGATTATAAAATAGCAGAAATTAAAGCTTTCGCTGAAAATATAAAGTTAGAGCATCATATTTTAAAGAAAAATCCTGCATATTTGGTGCAACTAATTAAATGATATATTGATGGAAAATCTGGTGTTGTATAGCGTAGAAGATAGAATTGCAACGATAACAATTAATCGGCCTGAAAAAAGAAACGCTTTAAACCCTAATTTAATAACTGCATTAACCGATGCTTTTATAAGAGCCGAAGAAGATGAATTTGTAAAAGTTATAGTTTTAAATGCTAATGGAGGTACATTTAGTGCCGGAGCAGATTTAGAATATCTTCAACAACTACAAAATAATAACTTCGAAGAAAATGTAGCCGATTCTAATAATTTAAAAAGGCTTTTTACTACAATCTATTATCTTCCAAAAATTGTAATTGCTCAGGTAGAAGGACATGCAATTGCTGGTGGTTGCGGCTTAGCAACAATTTGTGATATTGTTTTTGCAACACCCGAAAGCAACTTTGGTTATACCGAAGTTAAAATTGGTTTTGTACCAGCAATTGTATCTTGCTTTTTAATGCAAAAGGTTAATGAAACTATTGCTAAAGAGATTTTACTTACTGGAAAAACATTCCCAGCCGAGCAGGCGTTGGCATATAAATTGATAAACTTTGTAACAAATTCATCAGAAATTCATCTAAAGGTTAAAGAATTTGCATTAAGTTTGTGTAGAGAAAGTTCTGGTAATTCGTTAATGATAACAAAGCAATTAATTAGCCAAACAACAAAACCTCTATTAGAAAAAACTTTAGAAACTGCTGTACAAATTAATGCTCGCGTTAGAGAGAGCGAAGATTTTAAAAAAGGTATTGCATCATTCTTAAAAAAAGAAAAAATTAATTGGTAAACTAAAAACTAAATATAAAAACATGTTAAAATCAATCAAAACAAGCGTTTTAGCTTTAATACTAGTAGGTACTGCAGTTATTGCACATGCACAAAAGAAAATAACAGAAGGCACTTTAATTTATGGAGTAAAATATAAAATTAGTGCTCCTGGTGCACCAGAAGAACAAAAAGTTAAATTCAATGGCGACATTTCAAAATTAGAATTAAACTTTGGCCCTGCTGCTATTGGCGTTTTTCTTGATAGCAAAAGTGGAACAGGCTTAACTTTGGTAGATATTCCTGTGGCTCAAAAACAATTAGCTGCTAAAATGTCGAAAGCAGATATGGAAGAATCGAAAGCTGCAAGACCTCAATATTCTGATTTTAAAGCAACAGGAGAAAAGAAAAGTGTTGCAGGCTACAATGCAGAAAAATACACTTTTAAAGATAGTAAAGGTGGCGTAGGCGAGTTTTGGGTAACCAATGATTTAGACGTGCCTATTAACATTGCAACAACTGATTTTAAAGACATTAAAGGCTTTGTAGTTTTAATTGATACACCTGAAGCAACAATAACTTTGAAATCGATAACAGAAGGTAAGGTTGGCGAATTATCGGTAACTAAAATCCCAGCTGGATACGATGAAATTACTTATGCTGATCTAAAAGCAATGCAAGGCGGTGGCGAATAAATAACCACTTTCAATTAATATAGGCTTTTTAACTGCCGGCTTTTTATTTAAATTAGCCGAAAAGTTAAAAAGCTTTTTTTATGACCTAACTTATATGATTAAAAATTTATTACTCAAATTATCAGTTATTTGCATCGTTTTTTTTGCAATTGCTGATGTAAAAGCCCAAGGCATAAACTGGGCAAAAGATGGAAATTCTTACTATCAAATTGCAGGCGGCGAAATCGTTTCGGTAACACTTCCAAAAAGCGACAAAAAAACGATCATTTCAAGAGCATTATTAACGCCATCAGGGAAAAACGTGCCAATTGCAGTTAGAAGTTTCCAACTTTCAACCGATGGTACAAAAGCTTTAATTTACACAAACAGTAAAAAAGTATGGCGTTATGATACACGTGGCGATTACTGGTTGGCTGATTTAACTACCAATAAAATTACCCAAATTGGTAAAGACAAGCCAGCTTCATCATTAATGTTTGCCAAATTATCACCAGATGGGAGTAAAGTAGCCTACGTAAGCAAACATAATTTATATGTTGAAAATGTCGATGGCACAGCTCCGAAAGCCTTAACAACTGACGGAACAGACAGAATGATTAACGGTACATTTGATTGGGTTTATGAAGAAGAATTTGATTGCAGAGATGGCTTTAGATGGAGTCCGGATGGTAAAACCATTGCTTATTGGCAAATCGACGCAACTAGAATCAAAAACTTTTTGATGATTAACAACACCGATTCTATTTATCCTTATACCATTCCTGTTGAGTACCCAAAAGTAGGCGAAAACCCATCTGCTTGTAAAGTTGGCATTGTTGATATTGCAACGGCTAAAACAAATTGGTTAAAAGTTCCTGGCGATAATATCCAGCATTACATTCCTCGTATGCAATGGATTCCGAATAGCAACGAAGTAATTTTGCAACAACTTAATCGGGAGCAAAACGAAAGTGTTGTATTTGTTTGTGATGCTGCAACAGGCACTGCAAAACCATTGTACACAGAAAAAGCAAAAGCCTGGATTGATGCTCAAGACGAATGGAAATGGTTAGCCGATAATAAAGAATTTACCATTCTTTCTGATAAGGATGGGTGGAATCATTTGTATAGAATTAGTCGCGATGGTAAAAAAGAAACATTGGTTACTAAAGGAAATTACGATGTAATCGACGTTAAGTTAATCGATAGTAAAAACAATTATGTTTATTTTACTGCTTCGCCAACCAATGCTACCCAGAAATATTTATTCAAAACTAAATTAGATGGTAAAGGTAAATTAGAGCAGGTAACACCTTCCATTTTACCAGGAACGCACAATTACGATATTTCTCCAAATGCAGCCTTTGCTCGCCATACGTACAATAGTTCGGTGGTTAGACCAATTAACGAGTGGATAAATTTCACCACTGGAAGTCCGTTTACTATAGATGGTAGCATTACCATGCAATTATCTAAGCAAGAAGCGCCTAAAAACAAAGTAGAATTTTTCAAAGTAACTACCGAAGATGGTATCGAATTAGACGGCTGGATGAAAAAACCAGATGATTTTAATCCCAATAAAAAATATCCGGTTGTGTTTTACGTTTATGGCGAACCAGCTTCACAAACTGCTGCCGATACATACGGAGCAGGCCGAAACTTTTTATACGCTGGCGATATGGCAAAAGATGGCTATATCTATATTTCAATGGATAATCGCGGTGCACCTGTTCCAAAAGGTGCTACTTGGCGCAAAAGTATTTATAAAAACATTGGTGTAATCAATATTCGCGATCAGGCTATGGCAGCCAAAAAATTACTGGCAACAAATGCTTTTATGGATAAAGACCGTGTAGCCGTTTGGGGCTGGAGTGGTGGCGGTTCATCAACCTTAAACCTGATGTTCCAATATCCTGAAATTTACAAAACGGGTATTGCCATTGCAGCAGTTGGTAACCAATTAACTTACGATAATATTTATCAGGAACGTTATATGGGCACGCCATTCCCAAGTAAAGAGGCGTATGTAAAAGGTTCGCCCGTTACTTATGCTAAAAACCTTAAAGGCAATTTATTGTACATTCATGGTACTGGCGATGATAATGTTCACTATCAAAATGCAGAAATGTTAATCAACGAATTAATTAAAAACAAAAAGGTTTTTCAGTTAATGAGTTATCCTAATCGCACCCACAGTATTTCTGAAGGCGAAGGAACAAGTGAGCATTTATCACTTACATATACCAAATTTTTGAAAGAAAATTGCCCTCCTGGAGCAAAATAAGATATTTCTGAAAAGCAATTTAGCGGGGAATCGGTTTCGATAGCCCCGCTTTTTATTTCAATCTTTTTGGTCCATTTCCTTCACAATCCTATCGTTTATGCAACAAAAAGTATTTCCATTGCAATCGGGTTTAAATTGCAAAACCTGTATTTCTATTTAGGTAAGCCTAGCATTACGCCAAACCAATATGCCAAAATGTTAGTTGCAGCACGAAAACGGTGCGCTGGTGTAAATAGAACTCTAAAAATAAATTTACTGCTTAGCTTTACGCTTTAGTAAAAATTAATGGAAGCAATGGAAAGTTTATAATTCCTGAGCTAAATTCACTAAAAATCCCTTTAGCTTTTCTAACGAATCAATAATCTTTTGATTCTCTTTAACATCGCCTTTGTTATTTTTTAAATAATCTTTTGCGCCTTTTAAAGTAAAGCCCTTTTCATCAACCAGATTGAAAATAATTTTCAAATTTTCAATGTCTTCTGGTGTAAATAAACGGTTGCCTTTTTTGTTTTTCTTAGGTTGCAGTATATCGAATTCCTTTTCGTAAAAACGGATTTGAGAAGCGTTTACGTTAAACATTTCAGTCACTTCGCCCATAGTATAATACATCTTATTAATGTCTCTTTCTTTGTACGGCATAACTTGTGCTTGATTATTAAGGTTTTACATCGATTAATTAAAGTGTTCAAATGTAGCTCGATTTTTCCTTATTAACGCAATAAAATTTTAATTTTGTTGCTCAATTATAAAACGTAATGACAGCAAAAGAGATTAGACAGGCATTCCTTAGTTTTTTTGAATCGAAACAACATCATATTGTTTCATCAGCGCCAATTGTGGTTAAAAACGACCCAACTTTGATGTTTACCAACGCAGGTATGAATCAATTTAAAGATTTGTTTTTAGGCGAAGCCGCAATTAAATATGCCCGTGTTACCGATACTCAACGCTGTTTACGTGTTTCTGGTAAACACAACGATTTAGAGGAGGTTGGTATCGATACCTATCACCATACCATGTTCGAAATGTTGGGTAACTGGAGTTTTGGCGATTATTTTAAAAAAGATGCCATTGCATGGAGCTGGGAATTATTGACCGAAGTTTATAAAATTCCGAAAGAAAAATTATACGTAACATATTTTGAAGGCGATGAAAAAGAAGGTTTAGAAAAAGACCAGGAAGCATACGACCTTTGGAAACAATATGTTGATGAAAGCCATATTCTGCCAGGCAACAAAAAAGATAATTTCTGGGAAATGGGCGATACAGGTCCTTGCGGTCCTTGTTCTGAAATTCATGTAGATTGCCGTACTGATGAAGAGAAAGCTTTAGTTGATGGTGCTACTTTGGTAAATGCCGATCATCCGCAGGTTATCGAAATCTGGAATAATGTATTCATGCAGTTTAACCGCTTAAAAGATGGTTCATTGCAAAGTTTGCCAGCTAAACATGTAGATACAGGAATGGGATTTGAGCGTTTAGTGCGTGTTTTACAAGAAAAAAGTTCTAATTACGATACCGATGTTTTCCAGCCGATGATTCAGTTTATTGCTGAGAAATCAGGCATTAAATATGGTGCCGACGAGAAAACTGACATCGCTATGCGTGTTATGGCTGATCATATTCGGGCCATTTCGTTCGTAATTGCTGATGGTCAATTGCCATCAAATAATAAAGCAGGCTATGTTATTCGTAGAATATTACGCCGTGCGGTACGTTATGCCTATACTTTTTTAAACTTTAAAGAACCGTTTTTAAATCAGTTGGTTCCTTTATTGGCTGAGCAATTTAAAGGGGTTTTCGATGAACTGATTTCTCAGCAAGACTTTGTTCAGAAAGTAGTTTTAGAAGAGGAGGTTTCGTTTTTGAGAACTTTATCTACAGGAATTCAGAGATTCGAGAAATATCAGGCTACAGATAATAAAGTAGAAGGAAGTTTTGCTTTCGAACTATCTGATACCTTCGGTTTCCCAATCGATTTAACTGAGTTAATGGCTCGTGAAAAAGGTTGGTCGGTTGATTTAGAAGCTTACGAACAAGCGCTTAAAAAGCAAAAAGACGATAGTCGTGCTGCTACAGCAATTGATACAGGCGATTGGGTTACGGTAAATTCTGATGATCAAAGTGAATTTGTAGGTTACGATGACTTAGAAATTGAAACGGAAATTTTAAAGTATCGTAAAGTAAAAGCTAAAGGTAAAGAGCAATATCAAATTGTTTTGCGCCAAACGCCTTTTTATGCAGAAAGTGGTGGTCAGGTAGGAGATACGGGACGTTTAGAAGATCATAGCCGCCAGTTTTGGATTGATATTACCGATACAAAAAAGGAAAACGGTTTAACTGTTCATTTTGCAGATATACTTCCAGATAATTTGGAAGGTAAGTTCTGGGCGGTTGTAGATGAAGATAAACGTGTTTTAACGGAAGATAATCACTCTGCTACGCATTTATTGCACGCTGCTTTAAAGCAAGTTTTAGGTAATCATGTAAACCAAAAAGGTTCATTAGTAAATGCAGATTATTTACGTTTTGATTTTTCTCACTTCGCAAAGGTAACTGACGAAGAATTGGCTCAGATTGAGGTAATTGTAAATCAAAAAATCAGGCAAAACATAAAATTGAAGGAACAGAGAAATGTACCTTATCAAGACGCGATTCAAAGTGGCGTAACCGCTTTATTTGGCGAAAAGTATGGCGATTTTGTTCGTATGATAACTTTTGATGATCATTTCTCTAAAGAACTTTGTGGCGGTACACATGTAAAAGCAACAGGACAAATCGGCTCTTTCAAAATCATTTCTGAAAGCGCTGTTGCAGCAGGCGTTCGCAGAATTGAGGCCATTACTGCCGATAAAGCCGAGCAATATTTCTTAGAGCAACGTAAAGAATTTGGGCATTTAAAAGCCTTGTTAAACGGTTCGAAAGATTTATCCGCTTCTGTTCAAGCTTTGCTTGATGAAAATGCTAAACTGAAAAAAGAGATTGAAAAATCTACTTTAGAACGAGTTAATACCCTGAAACATGAAATTGTACATCACGTAAGAGGTATTAATGGTATAAACCTAATTGCTAAACATATTGATTTGCAGAGTGCTGATGCGATTAAAAATCTTGCTTTCTCACTAAAAGACATGGTTGATAATCTGTTTCTAGTTTTCACAACAGAAATTGAGGGTAAACCTGGAATTACGGTAATGCTATCAGATCATTTAGTTAAAAAGGGAATGAATGCATCGAACATCGTTCGCGAGCTGGGTAAAGAAATTCAAGGTGGCGGAGGTGGCCAACCATTTTATGCAACTGCTGGTGGTAAAAATTCAGAAGGATTAAAAATTGTACTAGAAAAAGCTGAAAGCTTTATTCCGCATTAATTTATAGAAAATCCTCATGGAATTGGTAATGGAGCAGTTCTTAAAGTAGCATACCAACTTTAAGAACTGCTCTATTTTTTTATAGAATGTATAATGCAATATTTTAGCCAATTAATTACGGAATTGCTTTTCAAGATATTTTGATAATCAATAATTATCCATTACTATTTTAAAAATTAAACTAATTTATTAGTTTCGTTAAAATTAATCTAAATGAAAAAAATACTCTTAACTACAATTTTGCTGGGCGGTGCTATTTTAGCTCATGCGCAAAATAATTCTTCAGAAAAAAAGACCAACAGTGCTGAAACAGGGAAAAACGAACTAAAAGTGAACTTGCTGACTTCGATTTTGGCATTACCTGAAATTAGCTACGAAAGGATTTTAGAAGACAATATGGGCGTTGGTATTTCTTTATCGGCTGGAATAGGAGATGACGATGATTTTTCGGAGTATAGGTTTTTAGCAATTCCGCATTACAGGTTGTATTTTGGAAAGAAAAGGGCTGCTGGTTTTTTTATTGAAGGTAATGCAGCGATTGGCTCTGTAAGAGATAGATATATCATGTATTTTAACTCTAATGCCAATATGTATTTTATTAGCAATGTATCAAAAGCAACTACAAACTTTGGCTTAGGTGCTGCAGTAGGTGCTAAGTTTTTAACCAGAAATGGTTTCACTGGTGAAATTTATGGTGGTGTCGGCCGTTTTTTAGGTAATAAACGTACGATAGAAGCTTATCCTAGAATTGGAATTACGCTTGGTAAAAGATTTTAAAATAAGAAAGAGGCCCTGAGCCTCTTTCTTATTTTAATGAATTGAATGTTTTAGTTTAATAAATTAAAACATTGACTCGCAATTTCGTATTCTTCGTTTGTAGGGATCACTAATATTTTAACTTTCGAATCCGCTCGACTAATATCTGTTAATTCTTGCTTGTATCCTTTGTTTTTAGCCTCATCCAGCTCTATTCCTAAATAACTCAATTCCTTACAAACAGCTGATCTCATTTCTAAATCATTTTCACCAACACCAGCTGTAAATATAATTGCATCGATTCCATTTAAAACTGCAGCGTAAGAACCTATAAATTTTTTAATCCTGTAAGCGTAAAGCTCTATCGCTAATTTTGCGTTTTCATTACCTTCGCTAATCAGTTTTCTAATATCACGCATATCACTTGAGCCACCAACCCCCAGTAAACCCGATTGTTTATTAAGTAAAGTACTAAGCTGTTCTAAAGTATAGCCAGCATGTTCCATTAAGTGAAAAATAACCGATGGATCAATGTCGCCCGATCGGGTGCCCATTACAAGTCCGCTTAAAGGCCCAAAACCCATACTGGTATCAATCGACTGGCCGTTTTTTATTGCCGTAATGCTGCAGCCATTCCCTAAATGAATACTAATTATTTTAGAATCAGCTTTACCTAACGTGGGAATAGCCTGTTCACTCACATATTTGTGGCTTGTACCATGAAAACCATAAACCCTAATACTGTGTTCCTTGTAATACCATTCTGGAATTGCATACCTGAAAGCTTGCCGAGGTATTGTTTGATGAAAAGCGGTATCGAAAACTGCTACTTGTTTTGCTGAAGTAAAAGTTTGTTCTGCAACTTCAATACACTTGTAATTAACAGGGTTATGAAGCGGCGCTAATGAGAATAGTTTTCTAATCTGTTGCTTAACTTCATCATTAATTAAGGTTGCACCAGCAAAATGTTCGCCACCATGTACCACTCGATGCCCAACAGCAACAACATCCTCAGGTTTAGAAATCACCGCATGTTCGCCCTCTGATAATAAGGCAAGAACTTGTTTTAGTCCCTCACCATGATTAGAAATAAAAGCTTCTATTTCAATTACGGTTTTTTCTTGGTTTTTGAATACACTATGTTTGATAAAAGAGCCTTCAATACCTATTCGCTCAACTAAACCACTACAAACAGGTTGTTGCGAAGGCATTTTGAAAAGTTGATATTTAATAGAACTACTTCCTGAATTGATAACTAAAATATCCATAAATTATTTAATATCCTGACACTGAATTGCGGTAATTACTACTGTATTAAAAATATCATCTACAGTACATCCTCTGCTTAAATCATTAATTGGCTTATTCAAGCCTTGTAACATTGGCCCGATGGCCAGTGCGCCAGTTTCCCGCTGAACAGCCTTGTAGGTGTTATTTCCAGTATTTAAATCTGGGAAAATTAAAACGCTTGCTCTACCTGCAACTTCTGATCCTGGTAATTTTTGCTGACCAACCAGTGGATCTACCGCAGCATCGTATTGAATTGGACCCTCAATTTTAAGTTCTGGATGTCTGGCTTTTACAATTGCCGTGGCTTCTCTAACCCGCTCAACGTCTTCACCTTCTCCTGATGTACCTGAAGAATAAGATAACATGGCTATTCTTGGTTCTATACCAAATTTAGAACTACTTTCTGCTGATGAAATGGCAATTTCTGCAAGTTGCTGAGCAGTTGGATTTGGGTTAACCGCACAATCGCCAAATATGGCAACACGTTCTGGCAAACACATAAAAAATATAGATGATACCACGGAAACACCAGGTTTTGTTTTTACAAATTGTAAAGCTGGCCGTATGGTATGTTGGGTAGTATGAACAGCTCCCGAAACCATTCCATCCGCATCACCTTTATAAACCATCATGGTACCGAAGTAGGAAACATCCGTCATCATATCTCTGGCCATTTCCATATTGACATTTTTAGCTTTACGTAATTCATATAAAGTTTCAACGTAATTATCATAATGCTCTGATAGGGCTGGATTATGAATATTAATTGCATTTATATCCAGGTTTAATCCTAATCGTTTAATGGATGTACCAATTTCAAGTGGATCACCTAATAAAGTAATGTTTACAATGTCTTGTGTAATTAATTTCTCTACCGCTTTTAAAATCCTTTCATCATTACCTTCTGGCAAAACGATGTGTTTTTTCTGGCTTTTAGCCCATTTTACCAACTGATACTGAAACATATGTGGCGTAATGCCTTCGTAGCTAAAAGTAATGATTTTATCATCTAAAGCCTTCAAATCAACATATTTTTCGAATAACTCAATGGCTAATGCTATTTTCTTTTTATTATCAATTGTTATTTTAGAATGGATTGCACCAATAGCAGTTGTTGTTTCGAAAGTACCTTTCTGTACCGAAATAATTGGGATAATGGTTTGAAGCCCCTCGATAAGTTTAATCATTGGTTCATCTGGCAAGCTGCCAGCGGTTAAAACAATACCAGCAATTTTTGGGTAGTTTGCAGATAAATTTGCCTGTAAAGAACCAATTATAATATCGCCACGATCGCCTGGAGTTACAATTAGCAGATTATCTTTAATGTGGCGTAAAAAATTGGGCAACATCATAGCGCCTGTAACGAAATTATCAACCTGATTGTCCATTAAATCGGCGCCGAAAAGAATTTCAGCATCAAGCGCTTCGGTAATTTCTTGCATTGTAGGACTTTGTAAGCCGCTTTCAATTGGAATCACAGCAATAAGTAATTCGGCAGGAAGTTGATTTGTTAGCGCTTGCTTAATGCGTTCTGCTTCCTCTGGATTTACCATGTTGGCCACAACGCCTAAAACCTGTACATCTCTTAATAGAAAGTTTCTATAAATATTAATTGCTGTTTTAAAAAGCTGACTGGCTGTTTTATTTTTACCAGAAACAACGATTAGTACAGGAGCGCCCAGGTTTTTCGCCATTAAAGCGTTCGATTCGAATTCAAAAGCCATGCCTTCACCTAAAAAATCGCTACCCTCAATTACGGTGAAATCGTAGTTATCCTCTAGTTTTTTGTACTTGCTGATAATTGTATTAATAATGTCTCCGCTATTTTCCGATTGATGAAGCATATCCTGACGAGTAAAGGCAAAAGCATCTTCATACTTAACAGGAAGCGAAAAATAATCGATCATGGCTTCTACATGCTTATCTTTTTCATTTGGATCATCCTGAGCAATAATGGGTTTAAAATAACCAACCTTTTGTGTTTTGGCTAGCAACATATTAATCATTCCGAAAGCAATTACCGACTTACCCGTGTAAGGTTCTGCCGAAGCTATAAAGATGTTTTTAGTCATTCGAAGAGTAAAAATTTGTATCTATAAAACAAATATTGCCAATATAGTTTGCAATATTTCAAATATAAGAATTCATTATTGTTTAGAATGATTCTTAGTAATATAATACAGAGATCTTTATCCCCCCATTAATTTCATGGAAAAAGCAAATGATTCTTATGTGTTTATTTTTAATTACCTGAAATTTATACCGTGCGACGATATTCGTTCGGCGTTAAACCAACCTTATTCCGAAACAGGCGAATAAAATGTTGCGGGTATTTAAAACCCAGGTCGTAGGCAACCTCACTAATCGATTTATTCGAATCAAAAACTTTATACTTCGCAACCTCAATAAGTTTATTCTGTATGTACTCTTGGGCCGTTTTACCTGTTTCTTTTTTGATTAGATCACCAAAATAATTAGCCGAAAGGTGTAGTTCATCAGAACAAAAACCAACGGATGGTAGCCCCATTGAATACGGTTTTTCGGATGATAAATAAGTATTAAGCAAATCCTCAAGTCTTTCGATTATACTTTTGTTAACAGTTTCACGGGTTATAAACTGACGATCGTAAAAGCGGTCGCAATAATTGAGTAGTAACTCGATGTTAGATGTGATGAGCTTTTTACTATGTTTATCTATAGATTCCTATAATTCGCCATCAATTTTTGAGAAAGTTTCTAATATCAACTGTCTTTCCTTTGCCGATAAATGAAGCGCTTCATTGGTTTGATATTTAAAAAAATTATATTCAGAAAGGGCTTTAGCAAGCGATGTTCCTCTGATCAGATCTGGATGAAAAACCAGTCCATGCCCCATAGGTTGGTATAAATCTGTTTTGTTCTCCACATCCAAAACCTGGCCTGGCGAAACGAAAACTAAAGTGCCTTCCTGATAATCGTAATAATGACGGCCATACTTTAAATCCCCGCACTTAACATCTTTTAGAAAAATGCAATACAAACCAAAATTCATTGTAGAGCCAGTTCTCTTATTAGCTTTCGAAAAGTCGATCACACTTACTAATGGATGCTTGGTTTCTTGATTATTGAATTGATTATAATCACTTATTGTATCAAAATTGAATATGTTGCTCATAATTGTATTTCAAGAATGGTAAAAATATAGATAAAAACCCCGATTTTTCTGAAATTACGAATATCAGTAATTATGGTTATATAAAGCGTAATCTGTATACCAATATACTAAACTCAAAGGCAGACCTTTGTATAGATCGTTCTGGATGAGCATTCAGAATTATCCAAGAACAGAAGATTAAGGGATTTACAAAAGGAAAAATAATGGTCAAAGGAATATTATCAACCATAATAATATATGGAACCATGCTGGGTACAGCATTTTCACAAAATAGCAATCTTATAATCAAAGAGCAAGGGACATTTTCTGCAGGCGGAATTGTGATTAAGAGCCAAGGGGATTTCGATGCAACCAAACCCTGGAATGTGGCTCAAGGCGGCCAAACCCGTCATGGAGACCATGCCGATGTTTTTTATCAGATTCCTGCTAAGGCAAAAAAATACCCTATGGTGTTTTTACACGGTTACGGCCAGTCTAAACGCAGCTGGCAAACTACAGCCGATGGCAGAGCAGGCTTTTCTGAGATCTTTTTAAGACAAGGTTTTGGGGTTTATTTAGTTGATCAGCCTGGGCGGGGAGATGCAGGACAAACAACCAAACCAGGTCAGATTTCTGCAGTGCCCGACGATCAAACCTGGTTTACCCAATTCCGCATCGGATTATATCCAAACTTTAATGAGGGTGTTCAGTTTCCAAAAGACTCTACCTCAATTGATCATTTTTTTAGAATGATGACACCCAACACTGGTAATGTAGATGAAGCATCTGTTGTAAATGCCATGTCGAAGGTATTCGATAGAGCAGGAGATGGCTTGTTTTTTACGCACTCTGCCAGTGGCATTATTGGTTGGAAAACCGCCATGAAGAGCAACCACATTAAAGCTATTGTTTCTTACGAACCAGGTGGATTTGTTTTCCCCGAAGGAGAGGTGCCTGAAGGTAACCGTGGCGGGGCAGGCGTATCAATGGCCGAATTTATGAAGCTAACTAAAATGCCGATTGTAGTTTACTACGGTGATTTTATTCCGAAAGCGGAAACTGATGCAGCATCATTAAACTTCTGGCGAAATGTACTTGCTACGGCGAAACAGTGGGCTAAGGTTGTTAATGCGCATGGTGGTGATGTTTCTATTGTTGTTTTACCCGAAATCGGAATAAAAGGTAATACACACTTTCCAATGTCTGATTTGAACAACAAGGAAGTTGCGGAAGTACTTGGCAAATGGTTAAAAGAGAAAAAATTAGATAAATAAATTATACACAGATGAAAAAGATATTTATTATGCTGTGTTTAACGCTGGCAGGGATTAGCGCAGTGTTTGCACAAACCGAGGCTGAAAAAGAAATTATAGAACTTTCTAAAAATAAATGGCAATGGATGGCCGATAAAAAGGTTGATACCTTAACTAAATTATTTCATGATCAATCTGTATTTGTACACATGGGTGGTTCGTGGGGTAAGCAACAAGAGGTTAGCGTGATTAAAAGCGGTGGAATTTGGTATAAAAAAGCAGATATACATCAAGTTTCTGTTAATATTATTGGCAATACAGCTGTTCTTTTAAATCGAATTACTCTATTAGCTGTAGTGGGTGGAAATGAGGTAACCAACCCATTTATCGTAACAGAAGTGTATGTAAGGGAGCAGAAGACCTGGAAACTTGCTTCACTTTCCTTTACTAAAACAACGGGATCATAATCCGATTAATGAAATAAATATCAATAATGATAAAGCAAAAAAGTATTACGGTTTACGTATTTATGATGTTGATGATGAATACCTTATTGTTTAGCCCATCTGTAAAGGCGCAGCAAGTAGCAGCAGATCATAAAAGCCTAAGTTTGATTGAGCAGAGCATTATTAAAGTTGCCTCATTAACTGCAAAAGGTGATTTAGATCAGTTAAAGATCGAACTGAACAAGGCGCTAGATGCAGGTTTGACTTTAAATGAAACCAAAGAAGTATTGGTGCATGCCTATGCCTATTGTGGTTTTCCACGAAGTATTCGTGCGCTTCAAACTTTAATGGACGTTACCGAAAATCGTAAAGCAAAGGGTATAAATGACCATGCTGGAAAGGATGCGACAAAAATTCAGTCGCAGGAAACAAAATATAACCGCGGTAAAAATATTCTGGGCGAACTTACACAAGTACCACAACCAGTTGAACTTTCAGGATATTCGGCTTTTTCGCCAGTAATTGATACCTTTTTAAAAGAGCATTTGTTTGCAGATATATTTGAACGCGATATCCTAACCTATGCCCAACGAGAATTGGTTACCATTTCGGTTATATCAGCCATAGGAGAAGCAGAACCAATGCTTAAGAGCCATTTTAACATTACCTTAAAGACAGGCATCAGCCCAAATCAGCTGCAACAATTTGTAGAAATCATTAAATCCACCATTGGAAAAAAGGAAGCAAAAGCAGCCCAAAAAGTTTTAAACGAAGTATTAGTAAGCCAAAAATAAAATGAGAAATATAACAGCAATAATAGCATTAGCCGCATTCATCGTACCTACAGAATTTGTGTATGCACAATCCATTGAAGAGAAGCATGAACAAAACCCATGGACCTTGGTATATGATGGGGCGATTATTAAAAATGAACCAGGAAAAGTAAACATCCATCCTGTAACTTATAAATTAAGCGGAATTGATATTGCTGCAAACGTTTATACACCTGCAAATTACGATGCATCAAAAAAATATCCTACAGTTGTAGTGGCGCACCCTAATGGCGGTATAAAGGAACAAACCGCAGGCTTATATGCACAGCGTTTGGCAGAGGCTGGTTATATCACAATGGCTGCAGATGCATCGTACCAAGGTGCAAGTGGTGGTTTGCCACGCCATACAGACAAGCCCCAATTCCGTACCGAAGATATTCGTGGTATGGCCGACTTTATTAGCCAGTACGCTGGCGCTGATCCATCACGTTTAGGCGTTTTAGGCATCTGCGGTGGGGGTGGTTACGCTCTAAAAGCTGCCCAATCCGATAAAAGATTCAAAGCCATTGCCACGCTAAGTATGTTCAATTCTGGCGAGGTTAGACGTAATGGCTTCTTAAATTCTCAATTGAATACCATACCAGAACGTTTAAAACAAGCTTCTGATGCCAGAGTACAAGAAGCTGCAAGTGGTAAAATTCTTTTAACTGGGGTGGCCAGCGTAACCGATGAGGAGATTACTAAAATGCCAGCTGGTTTGTATCGCGAGGGTATGGATTATTATTACAGAACTCATGCACACCCTAATTCTACCTTTTTGTACACCACCAGTAGTTTAATGGATTTAATGACCTGGGATGCCACCAGCCAGATTGAATTAATCGATCAGCCGTTATTAATGATTGCTGGAAGCAAAGCTGATACAAAATATATGACCGATGAGGCTATTGCCAAAGCCACAAATGCTAAAAAGAAAGAACTATATGTAATTGAGGGTGCAACGCATATTCAAACTTATTATAAGCCAGAATATGTTAAACAGACCGTAGCAAAATTGAACAGTTTCTACCAGGATAATTTATAACACAAAAACGCTTAATTATCAAATCTTACTATAGCACATGAAAAATATAATGATTGCTTTGATCGGTATGGTATTCTTTACGGCCTGTTACCCAAAAATTGCAACTAAACCAGTTAAAACAGCCCTTTTTTCTGAGGGTAACCAAGTACGCAATGGTAATTTTACAGGGGAGGTTTGGCTCAATATGCTAATGCCAGCAGACACCACTTATAATAGCCATATTGGTTCTGTAAGTTTTAAACCTGGTGCCAGAACGAACTGGCATTATCATCCTGGTGGGCAAATTTTGTTGGTAACAGAAGGTAAGGGTTGGTACCAGGAACAAGGAAAAAAAGTTCAGGTTATACAAAAGGGCGATATTATAAAATGTTTACCAAACGTTCATCACTGGCACGGCGCATCGGCTACCGATCGGATGACACACCTTGCCATTGGAACCAATATTAATAAAGGTGCAGTTGTTTGGTTGAGCAAAGTAACAGATGAAGAATATCAGTATGTAGGCGAATAAAAATCATTTTCCCACACTTATCTATTTAGCCGATTATATTCAATTAAATGCTGTTAATTTCCAGCTTATAACCCTTACCACGAATAACAACAATTTTTACATTCGCATCGGGTTCCAGTTTTTTTCTAAGTTTTGATATGAACATATCCAGACTCCGGCCAACGATCACACCCTCATCCTCCCAGATTTCCTTTTGCAATCGGCTTCTTTGTATCGTTTCGTTTGGAGATAAGGAAAAAATAAGGAGCAAACGTGTTTCAGTACCCGTTAGATTTATGATCTCTTTATTTATAATTAGCTGTTGTTGCTGTGCATCAAATAATGTGGAACCTAAAGTAAAGGCCTTAAGATCTTTATGATCAGGCAATTGGTTCTTCGGCTTACCGGATTTAAAAAAAATAAAACCGACGAATGCTAAAAATGGTAATCCACCCAAAAGGTATCCATTTAATGCGGTGTGCATATCTTTTGGTTTAAATTTAATGTCGATCGTGTAAGGCGCCTTAGGTTGCACTCTTCCTTTACAGGGCACAATTTCATTTTTTTTATTTTTGGAGATCGCATATCCATAAAAAACGTTTTTGCTGCTGCCATTCAGAACATTAACTACATAATCCCCCGTAATCGGATCGTTCGCAAAAACCCGCTGGGTAATGTTTACCAGATCATCCGTTTGAAAGGTAAAGGCCTTCTCGAATCTAATTTGATATTCATTTTCTGCCAGCTTCTTTACGGGCAAAACCCTCGAAGTGCTATCGCCAGACTTTAAAAGCAATTCGTGCCCAATCCTACGAATCAGAATTTCCCTTCTGGCCAGATCGAAATCGTGGCTGCCTGATTTATTAAAAGCCACACAGATTACCACTGCAGTCAAAAGCAATATCAATCCATAGATGTATTTGCCTTTTTCAACTAAGATATTTCGACTAAGACTCATAACGTCAGGTTTTTATTTACAAAAATACTAAATCTTTAGTCTGTATGATCGTATAAAAAGCGTTCTTTTTAATACGTTTGGCCTTCCCACATACAAATCAGGTGTGTACATTAGCCGATAGAACCTGCGATTTAGGTCTTCTATCTATATATTCTATATGGGCTATATACCTATATGGCTAACATTTATCACTAGCATCGGCTTACTTGGCTTTGTGATTTGAGAACTAAACGGCGCAAATGTTTCGGCAGGTGAGGACACCAGCCAATAGAACGAATGCATCTATATAGCAGGACGAGATTACAAATCTCGACCAACATGAAAAATCTATATTTCCTATATACCTATATGGCTAACATTATCCTTCGACTCCGCTCAGGATGACATCTTTTGGAGTTTCCGCGGGTGAGGACACCAGCCAATAGAACGAATGCATCTATATAGCAGGACGAGATTACAAATCTCGACCAACATGAAAAATCATTAAAATAGATCCTTATTTCCATCCTAGAATTAACTTGGTTGTTACAAAATTGCCGCTAATATTGGTGCTAACATTGTCGTTTATCTTATAATTGGCCAAGTTATATTGTAATTTAAATTGAAGAAATATTTTTTGTCCAATAAAATATCTCGCACCTATCCCTGGGTCGATAAAGAAACTTTTAGTGCCAATGCTTTCTTCATCATCTGGTACGAAAGTTAAATCACCAAAACCAAAGCCTCCAACAGCCTCTAAAGCAAAGCGATTTTGGCTGTACAGTTCATGACTATATTGTAATGAAATTTGTGCGCCGATATATTTATTACGTTCGAAGAGTTTATTGTTACTTTCTAAATAAAGTGTTTTAGTCTTGGTTAGGTTGCCTACCAAGTCGAAATTTACGGCTAAAGCGCCTTTACCACTTTTTAACTCTATTAATAAACCACCCATTAGTGGGCTTCCCATTACCGAGTTTTTGCCCGTACCGAACCAAGTGCCAGTATATACGCCAAAATACAAACCATTTTTGTTAATATTAGGATTAGTTTCTTGTGCCCATAATTGATTTGAAAGCCAAACAAGCACTAATACCGAGGTGATTATTGTTTTTTTAATTTTCATATCTAGCTATTTATCTGTACTAAAATATTTAAATTATTGAAGTGAAAATGATAAGGTTATTATTCGTTGGGCAGGAACCTTTTATCTGTTGCAGTTTTTCTATTATTCGTTTAAAGGTTAGTTTGCCGAATTTTAAATATCAGCTTGTAAAACTAAAGTAACTTCTTGTTTTGCTTTAAAATTTCCACAATCTTTTTATCCAGATTCAGTTCATCAGTATCTTTAAAAGCTTTGCCAATTTGGTAAGGTCTGTTGTTAGCGCTTATTCGATAAAGGGAATAAAAATTCTCACCCGATAGCCCATAACTTAAAATCACTTTATGCTTTTGATTATAGCTAGGATTAACAATTTTGTTAAAATTTACAACTTTAGTAAGGGTATGCTTTTGGGTATTAATCAAATACAAGTTGTAGTAAGCATTACCACCTCTTGCGCCAGTATCTTCAAAAATGAGTAGGTCTTTCTTGCCATCATTATTAAAGTCTTCATAATTAATATTTTCGGGAACTAAACGCATTTGCACTTGCTCTTTCCAAAATATTTCATCGGTTTTACCGATTTTACCAAAGTAGATGTTGCTGATTTTAAGGCCATCTTCTTCACCGTCTTTTACCCCATATTGTACTGCAAATACATAATTTTTATCAGCAAAAGGATATACATATTGCCATACTCCCTTTGCATGAGGTTGATGAAAAACCTTTTTTTGTGCATAGGAATTTATGCTTAAAATGGCAAAGAACAAAATGAAATATCTCATGGATTGCTATGTCTTTTTGGTTAAAATGGATTTTTTATTTTTGATGTATAATTCGCTACATAAATTAATATACTGTGAAAGTACCTGATCAAAGTTTGATAGGTAAGTTGGAGCAAAAACCATTTTTCGTTTAATTGGCGGCATGGCAATTAACTTGTTCTGATGATCATCCCAATAATTCCAATTGCCAATGTAGCTATTGGTTAAAAGATTAACACTGCTTTCGCCACTTCCATCGTTATTTGCTGGTCCAAATTCATATCTTCTCATCCCAATAAGTTGCATTTTTTTTTGAATAGCATTGTAACGAAATTGGCAGCTATAACCAGATCTCATCCAATTATTGGTAAACTCGAAGCTCTCTTTTTTCGCTTTTATTCCAGATGAAATCGGGTCGATTTCCATTTGTTCACTTCGTAAAGGCTTAAAGTTGTGCGTAGATAACTTGACCACGATCAAAGCGTTTTCCCTATCAAATATTACGATGTCTTTTTTTGCATCCTTATCCAAATCAATACGCAAGGTATCAGCACGCTGTTCGTTTTGCGCATGAGTGAATAGGGAATAGGTGCTTAACAAAATATATAAAAAAGTAAATTTCATATTAATTACTGTAAGATTAAATTTTGACAATCAATGGTTTAGTTGTAAATCATCGCGATTACAATTCAAAAGCAATAAAGGTCATTTAGTTACTTTTTTTAACGTTGAAATTTGTTGCAGCACAAGCACTATTGAATTGAATAATATTACTCTTTATTAGCTTCAATTTTATAATCTATATAACCTTTCTTTTGTTGATATTTCCATAATTCAATATTGTTTTCCATGTATCGGGAGGGCGTGTCAATGTAATTTGCTTTGGCGTCGAAACCATTTTTATAAACCGCTTTTAAGCTATCACTTAAATTTTCGAAAGCATGTTCAAAGTATTTTTCTCTAGTTAAAGTTTTCTCGTAGTACAAATCATCCTTATTTGGATTGGTAGGTTTAAGTTTTTTTCTGAGCAATTCTTTTTCTAAATAAATACCGCGAAGCCATATAATTAAATTGCCATTATTTGCCAAGGCGATTACAAAACTCAACCCTTTTTTTTGTCCATTGTAAGATGAAAGTTCAAAAAACTGTCTGTTCTTTTCTGCCAGTTTAAAAAGATTCAAAATTTTATTTTTTGGCAAATTCAAAGTATCCGAATAAAAGTTTTTATCTCGATAAGAAAAGTATTTAATAACCAATTGCAAAGGCAATCGTTGCGAACGAGCATGGTTTGCTGTGCTATAACTAACACCCCAATTGGAGGTAAAATCGTTTGCCTCATCTCTGTCTGCACTTTCAAAATCATCATTTGGCAATACAAAATAGGCTTCACTAACATGCATGGGATAATTTTTCGGTGTACTCACCGCAACCGAATAATTATACCTTTCCCAATCTCTGTAAGCTATTTTTCTGTAAATAGTACTCGAAATTAATATAACCGCTACAATGATGTAAAAGATATTTAGCTTATTTAATTTCATATTGGTTAATTTTTAAATCCTTTGCCCAATTGCCAAGCATACCAGAGCAGGCCTAAAACAGCGATGGAAATAACCAATAAGATACCGAATACTATTTTCGCCCATCGATAGCCCTTGCCGTGGTAGGTGAAAGCATATCCACCTAACAAAACTGTTGAGGAAATGGATAAAACGATGATGAACATGACACCATCTGGATCTCTTTCTTTACCGATTGTGGTGGATAAAATTAAGGCTAAAAATATGTTCAACAGAATTAAGGCAATAGACAAATTGCTATTCTTTTCCTTTTGTATCTGACTTGGTAAATTTTCCATTGACTATGATTTTTCAGCTTTAATGAGGTCTGTTAACATTAAATTGAATTTTTCTGTATTGCCTCCGCATCCGTTATAAACAACTTTTCCAGCTTGGTCGATAATTATTTTGGCTGGAGTACAGAAAACATTATCCTTAACTTTACTTTCTTTATTTGGCCCTTTTGTATTATCAATCTGCGTAAAGGCTAATTTGGCACTTTCTACTTGTCTTTTAAGTTCAAGATCGTTATCACAAAAACCATTAATTAGCGCAATCATTGGGATTTTATCGCCGAATAATTTATGTGTATTGTTTAGTTCTGCAACTAAATCGTAGCTATTACTTTTAATCAGATAACTTCTGTCATAAAAAAAGATAACCCAATATTTGCCTTTAAAATCTTTAGAATTGAATGTCTTTCCGTCGGTAGCCTTTGCTGAAAAATCTTTCGGCTTTGCATTTTGCGAAAAATCAATTTGGTTGGCTTTATATTCAGCAATTTCCTCTTCCAAAGTTTTTTCTTTTTTTGCTTGGCTACAAGCAACTATTGTTAAGGTAATTAAACACAAAACAGCAAGATGGATTTTCTTCATAGCAGTCAGTTTAACAATCGAAATTTTCATAATGTGTGCGTTCTAACCGTTCTTCTAATTCTTCAATTTCTTTAGCGTTGATGTTTTGTTGGCTTAGCGAAACCTTGAGTTGCCTTTTCCCATCAGGACTAATCCAGATTCCATCCAAATGATGGTCCGTTTTTTTTAACAACAAAACACCAGTGAAACGAATTTCGGTAAAACAAAAATTGCCTTTATCATTATTTTGGTTGAGTAGTTCGATCCAATTTTTACCCTTTCCATATTGATAAATGGCTTCGTAAATGTCGCTACCTCCACAGTTATTTGGCAGTTGTTTTAAGTAAAGCCGAATTGGTCTGTTATCAATGGTCCCTTGATAAAAATATTGCTTGATTTCTTGGGCAGACAGATTTGCCGTAGAAAAAAGGAAAAGAATTAGCGTATAAAATAAAACGCGTAAAGGATGTGTTAAATTTGACATAGCGTTAAGGTAATGATTAACTAAAATACGTTTCTGCTGTAAAATAGTTTTGGTGAATTATTATTCGCAAGTAGTAAGTATAGAATCGCCTAACTCGAGTTATTATTCGTGTATCTCGATAATTGACTATCGAGATAGAAATGGTTATGATGGTTCCGTCATTTATAATGCTTTTAACTTCGATACAGCGGCAATGCTACTCTCTTTTACAATAATTACCTAGTCTTCTTTTATTTATGCAGTAGATAAAGATTGGCGTTCTTGAGGTTTCTTTTCCTCCGAAATTCCTTTTTCATTATCTTTTATATTTACTAAAAGCGTTTCTTCCCAAATTTTAAATTACGTTTATTTAACCATTTATTCCACTTTATGTCCAAAATTATCCTTCGACTCCGCTCAGGATGACACCTTTGGAGTGTCGGGTGGGTAAAGACACTAGTCAGTAGATCGAATGTTTAGGTATTCTATCTATATTTTCGATATACCTATGTGGCTAATATTTACCTTTCGACTCCGCTCAGGATGACATAACTAATAGAAACCACCCCCAACCCCTCCTTGAAAATAAGGAGGGGAGTTGCCCTTCAAAGTTGGCAATACTTTACCTGTCCCAATGTTATTAACTTAAGCCTCAATGTTGTCCGTCTGAGCGTAGTCGAAGACCAGTTGAATGGTCGAATAAAAACAGTCTATCCTTCGACTCCGCTCAGGATGACAATACAAAGGATGACAAATGGTTTTTGCATCTTGCTCTAACCACCCTGCTATCTGGCATAGGATATGTTGAAAGGAGAAAACGTTAAAAGCTTTTTGCATAAACCTTTCAATCTGGCAAATCCTAAGGCAACGCATACTTTCCGATCCTTCATCGGAACTTGTGTTGCCGCAATTAAAGCTTTTACGAGTTATCCGACAACAGATCCAAGCCTTGATTTTTGGTTACCTTTTTATCAAGAAAAAGGTAAAAGCCTCTCGGCGGCGGTGAGCCGAGGCAAGCCATGAGCAGTTGAGAAATCTATATTTCTATATGGCTAACATTATCCTTCGACTCCGCTCAGGATGACGTCTTCTGGAGTTTCGGCAGGTGAGGACACCAGCCGATAGAACGAATGTATCTATATAGCAGGACGAGATTACAAATCTCGACCAACATGATAGATCGAACGTTTAGGGATATGATCTATATTTTTATATGGCTAACATTTATCCTTCGACTCCGCTCAGGATGACATCTTTTTGAGTTTCGGCAGGTGAGGGCACCGGCGGATAGATCGAAACAAACCGCATCAAGCAGTTGGTGTAAATTCGGAATTTTCCATAAAATAAAAAATCCCCTAACTTTCGTTAGAGGATTATAGTGGTGATCCCGCTGGGATTTGCACCTCGTGCTAAAATCAGCGTTTAAATAGTATTATTGCGGTTTTCGATTTTGACTCACCTAATCACTCACCATCTTTTTCGATACGTTTTAGCTGCAATTGCTATAGTGTAAATATAATCATTCTTTTTAAGATAAAAGGATTTAAATTACTAATCACTATACGGTTCGACTTCGGCACTGAGTACTGTAACTGTACCGGATTAATGACTGTTCGAAGTTTTTACTCCGGTTTTCTTATGATGTAACTTGTTGTTTAACTGATCGATAAGAGCAGCTGCCTCGTTGAGTTTTTCGGTTCGATGTTCCACCCCGTCAAATACCCATCTTTGCTTATAAAAGCCATTATCCCCTTTCCTTGGCGAAGGAAATGCCGTTAAAGGTCGAGGCCATACCGAGGTACAGCAACCTCAATTTCTTTTCGCCTGACAGTGGTAAACCTGTCAAACGTGAGGAACTGCAAATCCAGCAGAAGACCGAAAAATCGATGGGTAAGGACAAGGAACACGGCAAAGGCCAGGAAATGGCAATGTAGTGATTTCAAGGAACTTGTAATCATTGGCGATGAGAGAATGCTATGAATTTTTTCAGCATATTAAAAACGGCGACCGGTTGGTCTTCGTTTTTTAGGGTGTCTGAATTAGTGCTATCTTTGCGAATAATAAATTTGACGTTAGATGCAAGCTCCAAAATCATTACCCAAACCCCAAAACTGGCAGGACTTTGAATCGCTCTGTAAGAAATTATGGGGAGAGATTTGGAAATGTGAAGAAATAAAGAAAAATGGTCGTTCCGGACAAGCCCAGCACGGTGTGGATGTTTACGGTAATCCCCGTGGGGAAAAATTTTACTACGGTATTCAGTGCAAGGGAAAAGATGAATACACGAACAAGCATCTCAACGAAGAAGAGGTTCTAACTGAAATTGAGAAGGCAAAGGAGTTTGTTCCCAAGTTGAAAAAACTGTACTTCGCAACTACTGCTAATAAGGATGCGGTAATAGAGGCTTTTTTCAGACAGAAAAATCTGGAACACATTGAAGCGGATTTGTTTGAAGTTCATTTATATAGCTGGGAGGATATTGTGGATTTGATCGATGAGAATAGAGAAACCTATGCTTATTATGTAGAAAGCCAAAACTTCAAAAGCTCAAAAGAAGTTGATGTTACTTTCGAAAATGGTGAGCATGAAATAACGCTGAAGCCTAAATTTAGGCAACACGTCAAAACCTATGTCAAGGACTATACTGCCGAGCTGAGAAATTCCCTAGTGGGCATGTCTCACCTTTGGGAGTCAAACCCCGCCTTTACCAAACTTTACCAAAGTGCTGTTGCAGCAAGAATAAGGATGGCAACAATAAACTTAAGCTATGTAAGCTTCTGTATCAGAATACATAATACCGGTTCGGAACCGCTTGAGGATTATAAATTAACTTTCAAGATACAGGATGAAATACAAGATATTTCTAAGACAAATGTCAAGGATGAGTTGACCATATTGTCCCGCATGTTCGCCCCAACAACTTACGTGGACAATGGTGATATGTCTGGAGAGCTGATACCTCGAAAAAGTATTCTTGTTGGAGATGATGAATTTCAATCAACTGAAATCTTTATTAAGCCGTTCGCGACAAAGGCAGAACTGAATATTAGCTGGAAATTACTGTCTAAGCACTATAAAAATAGCGGAACATTAAGAATTAATATCGAGCCAGAAATTAAACGAACAATTCAACAAATCACTGTTGATGATGCTGAGCAACAGAGAGAAGAGCCAGGTGAGATCAATGACTTTTTAGAAGATAAAAAATAACCGAGATTGAAAATTACAGATGATGAAATGGCTTTGGCCAATAAATGGTTTGAGGATAGGAAAAAGCAACTCTCTTACATTAATACCTGCAAAGCACTATTTAAAGAATTCAAGGCTGGAAAATTAGTTGAGCTAACACCTATATGGCATTCCAGTGTCGATAAAATCGACCTTAAATCTCAACCTCATCAACTCAATGAAGAGCTATTGGTTGAGGGCTTTTCTTTTATTCCAAATGTGGATATGGAGGACCTCTTGCAATCATTTCAAAAAGCATTTACTCCATTTATAAGGGACAAAAAGATTTTCAACTCAAAGGGTTTTGTCGACACTCAGACTTGTAGGATTATTGAGGAATGGCTTAGCGGCAAACCATTAATCCCGCCACTCATCATAATGAATACTTTGCTAGATGAAACCTATCCAGCCGACGGAAAACATCGGTTAAAGATTGCCTATTATCTAGGTGCTAAAACGCTGCCGATTATTGTACCAAATATCCACAAAGAAAGAGTACTCGAATTAATAACCAAATCTAATTAGCCCTAAGCTTTTATTAATCTGGGTTTGAGCATTGGACTGTCCACTTAAATGATTGTATTTGCTTACCTTTAGTTATTGTCATTAACTGTCAACATGTTTGAATTATCGGATAGCTATAAAAGTTTGTATAGGTAAATGTTAGAAGAAACGCTCACGAAGGAAGAATTAGAGGCAAATACACGAAGAAAATACTCTTTGATTGATTTCATCGAATCAGGTGATTCGATACTGATGGCTGGTGCGGGTTGCTCGGGTATATTGTATCCTGCATGGCCCGATTTTGTAGTGGCATTAGAAGCAGCCGCGTTAGCACACGACCCTGACTTTAAAGGTGATCCAAAAGATTTTTTAGATTTTGCGGATAAAGTTAAGGATTGCCTGGGCGACGATAAATATTATGCGTTCATCTACAAGACCTTTAAGCCAGGTGCAACTACACATGAACAGTTTCATGAAATACTTTGCAGGCTTCCCTTCAAAGGAATTACGACCACAAACTATGACACTATTTTAGAATCTGCGCTCAACGTAATTGCTCCGGCAGCAAGTCATTCATTACATTTTGAAGGAACTACAAAAGCAAAGATACACGAGTTTTTGATGTCTTTGAACCACAATAAAAACCTTCCTAAACGTGTAGCACATTTACATGGGATCTGTGGAGAAGATGCCAGTATTGTACTGGGCGGAAAAGAGTATTCCTCAAAATATGGTTTTTCTATTACCAATCAAAAAGACACTTTATACGATAAGGTAAAAGATGGAATGGTGAAGGAAGAATTTCAGAGTGCTCTTATCAGGTATGGATATGAATGTCCACTCCGACGTAAACTGTTGTGGGCTCTTTTAGCTACCAGAAGGATTGTATTCATTGGTTTTAGCATGACAGATCCCTATTTTAAGAAGATGCTTGAATTTGTGAAAGAGGACGTAGGTACTTACTATTCAGAATCACACTTTCTGGTTTTAAGGGTCACAAAAGGTAATTATAAAAGAAGTATGGACTATTCGCAAAGATTGAAGGATGATTACGGAATCGAAACTGTCTTTTATTTCGATGAAGAAAATGATTATGGCGGACTCCCAAAATTCATCGCTGAACTTGATGTTATAAATGAGCCAAAACAAGTTACAAGCAAGATTGCAGAGGAAACATTGCCCCTGCCAAAAACAGGAAGCAGTATTGTCAGAGACAAGCTATTAGCTATAGCAAAAAAACAGAATTCAGATGAAAATTAATAGGCATGATTTATTAGAAGAACTGTACGATTTCGCTTTGAATAATGGCGGTATGGTCATTGGCAAACCTGGAATTGGGAAAAGCTACTTGTTGCGGCAATTGCAGAATAAGTTGGTAGACAATGATTTTCTTTGTTTGACCGTAAAAATTGATAATGCAGCTGATAGCTCCGATGAAGCAATTGAAGCGGAATTACAACTCGATGAAAATTGGATCACAACATTAAAAGATGTCGAGTTGATCAATGAGCATAAGGCTGTTCTGATATTTGATTCTTTTGATGCGGCACGTGATGAAAATAAAAGAAAAGGCTTTTTAAAGCAAATTAAAAAAGCCAAGGTAGCATTAGCGCATAAGTGGAACATCATAGTTAGTGTAAGGACATACGATGCTTCTAAATCAAAAGACTTGGAAAGGATATTTGCCAATTCTAGCGGAGAAATTAGCTTTAACAAAAAGAAGTATATACATGAATTAACAGACGACGAAGTAAAACAAGCTTTTACTGACAACAACATCTTTAATCAATTGTACGATGAAAGCAGCGCAGAATTGAAGGAGATTCTACATGTTCCGTTTTTTCTGAAAATTCTGGAGGACATCATAATCAAATCTACATTGGCTGAACTGGAAATTGTTAAAAATTTCAGGTCTGAGATTCAATTACTGGAAGCATATTGGCAAATTAAAGTAATTGACACCGAAAAGCACTTAATCAAAGAAAGATTTTTATTGAATTTCACCAATAACCTTATTGAAAGTAAGTCTCTGAGCTTTCCAAAATCTGAATTACTGAAGTCAATTAATGATAGCGATGTGGAGGTTTTTGATTATTTGAGAAGTGAGAACATACTCGATGAGATTTCGCATAACAATAGCCGTATATCTTTTTCGCACAACATATTATTTGACTACGCGGTGGGAAGATACTGCCTTTCCGAAGATTATCCCACGTTACTGGATTTTATTACTAAAGATACCTCAAGGCCATTTTTCTTCCGACCAAGCTTCATCTACTTTTTTACGACAATGTGGTATGGCAATAAGGATGCATTTTGGAAAATTTACAACAACCTCGCAATAAGCGAACAAAAAGAGATTAAGCTTTTTGTCCGGTTAATTGTCAATGGAACGATTGCCTATGAATTTAATGACTTACACGAACTTCAACCTATTCTATCTAAGAATGGTACTGATGCTGGTAACGAGCAGATTGGGAATTTGTTGCAATCTATACGCTTCATAAGGACTAGGGCAACTTTAAGGGATATACAACTGTTAAAGGCACTTTCAGGAAATTTGTCATTACGATATCTTTTTGAATTTGCATTTTTACTGGAACGTGCGATAGTCGAACCTCCACGCGAAGCCGATCCAAATTGCGGAATTGCTGCTCGAAACCTTTTGGATTTTATCTTGGTGAACAGAACAACGGAGTATAAACAGTTTGTCGATAGAATTGGTGCCACGCGAGGTGTGGAATTAGTGGCCAGGACATATAGCACTGATATTACGGAATCAGAAAAGATATTACGTAGAGTTTTCAACATCATTGATGAACCTGGATTTGATATTTATTACTTTACTTATTTGGCAGAACACATTAAATATATCCTAAAATTTGACCCAAAATTTGTAAGTGATGTTTACTATCTGATTTTTGACCATACTGAGACCAGTGATGAAAAAACGAGTATGGGAGCTGGCGTTGTCATGAGTTTAATTAGTAATAGACGACAGGACTTTGAAATGTGCTATTACAGGTTACAGAAGTTTTTTTCAGAATTTTTATCTGCTGCGCCCCTAATTGCAACCGCCACTGGAATAGATATTGTCAATAAACACCTGATCATAAAAAAGGTACGAATTGATAATGATGAAATTGTTCACTTTGACTATAAGGGTATCAAATCAATGATACTACCCGATTATTCTTCTATATGGGCAGAAAACAGATTCGGGAATAAGCAGGAAGCGATCGCTCAAAATATCATAGACTATATTGAACAACTCCTTTTAAAAGACCAACTTGACAAGGCTAGAGAGATGATATTGGTGTACGTGTCCAAGTCACAGGTTGGCTACCTCTGGAAATTGTTGTTTAGGCTCGCTGCAAAATATCCCAAACAATTATTTGATGATATTTATCCCCTCATTCTAATACCCCAGCTCGTATCCGCGAATGAAACCATATACGAGGTTAATGAATTCATTCAGAATTCTGCTGATTTATTGAAAGATGTTCAAATCGGCGAGATTGAGGATGCAGTATTTGAATCCTTTTCCGAAGAACGCCATCGTTCAATTCAGTTGTTATTGTCTATGTTGCCAAAAGATAGATTGCAAAGAGATCGCTCAAAGGCATTTATGGAGACACGAGAGATAATTTCCAATGAGCCAAGATATAAATCAAGCTCTTCAGTTAGTGCATATTCTAATGATGAATGGTTGGCTGATCATGGTGTAGATCTATCTGACGAAAAAAACAAGCAACTTACGGTGAACATAAATAAACTGGATGCATTCAATCACACATTCTTAAACGAAACGCCATATTACGAAGAACACAAGGATTTTCTGGAACTCGCAGAAAGGACGTTTAGTCTTATTGAAAATGAGAAAGATCTTCCTAAGGACCTATTTTATTCGACCTTGAATGCAGTTACGAAAACCGCAACGGCATTTTCCAAGGGATTGAATAATATTCCTAGGAAAAATTTCAAGACGTTAAAAAAAATTATCTTTTTTGCCTTTAGGTACGAAAGTCCATATGATAATGACCAGATAGCAAATTCTCCAGCACACGGGTATTCCCCAACGCCGAGAATTGAATCGTCGAGTGCGCTCATCCCAATCTATGAACATGAGCCGGACGAAGAAATTTTAGGGCTGATCAGAGATGCTGCGACCCACATAAATGGAATTATCCGTTTTAATGTAATAAGGGAATTACCTTTATTGTTCAATAAAGCTTATGATTTATATCAGGATATTTTATTTGAAAGACTAACAAATGAAGAAGATTCATTTGTTTACGCTAGTCTCCTTTCTGCTATATATTTCAAAAAAAATAGGGTGGTTGAAGATGGCAAAAGAGTTATAGAACTTATCAATGAAAAGAAAGATCTTTTAAGCTCAAGGAACGAATTTGTTGAAGCTTATGCCGATCTACTCTTATGGTTTATCAGTAACCATGATATTCCTGAAGCCTTAGTCACCTTAAAAAATGCCTATAAGTATCCTGAATTTTGCAGGACTGTAATATTTAAACTGTTTAAAACAATACAAACGTACATTCCTAGATCAGAGTTCGTTTCTGAATTTAAGGACTATACAACTAAAATTGAGGTAGTCAAACATTACATTGCAAAAGCAAAGGAAGAATTGCAGGTTGAAGGAGATAACGTCAATCTTGAACTCCCTGGAAATAAAAATGCAATAGAACTATTCGATGAGGTCATCTTGCGAATATATTTTGCATTAGAGCCAAAGCAGCGGATTAGTAACTCTTTAGATTTAGACGCTGATGATGAAAATAGAAAGGACTTGTATTTTTTAGTAAAAAGTGTTTTTGATGACATTATTGACGTTTCAGGTGGTATTACAAAAACAGGCTTGATAATTGGACATACGGCACATTACTTTATACAATGCTTAAATTCTTCACTGTATTACGATCCAAAGGATATTCTGAGGATGGTAGCTGATATCACAAAGTATTCTATCCAGGCTGGTTATACTTTTGACAGCTTTGCTATAAAAGAGATAGTTAAGTTAACAGAACAGCTGCTTGCTGATCATAGGGACTTGTTATTGCAAGATGATTGTTTCAAGGATCTACTTTCAGTTTTGGACATTTACATAAATTCTGGTTGGGTTGATGCTTTGGAATTATTATGGAAATTGGACGAGATATTTAAGTAATGAGTTGAGAAACGATGTAGGGTTTACAGATTTCCTACAATTTTCGATCAAACAATGTTGAATTGAAATTTAACTGATGAAATCTCTATTATTGTTTCTTTATTATAGTTTATTATGCAAAACTCTCCATCTGTTTTCTTATCCTATTGCTGGGCGAACCATGTTGAGGCCGAAGAAATTTACAATGACCTGAAACAGATTGGTATACTTGTTAAAAAAGATAACCACGAAATTGCATACAAAGATAATTTAAAGTCTTTCATGCGTTCGATCCGGGATGCAGATTATGCAATTTTACTGATCAGCAAGGAGTATTTGGAATCGGTAAATTGTATGTACGAGGTTGGTCATTTGTTAAAGGAAAAGGATGTAGAAAAGAAAATTTTGCCTGTTGTAATGGATGGCACTTCTATTTTCAAGCCGCTTGATAGGCTAACCTATATTAGGTTTTGGGAAATGGAGAAACAAAACCTCCAGGCAAATCTACAAAACATCGATCCTGTCAATGCTTTGGAAGTCTATGCTGATCTAAAAATTATTACTGAGGTGGCTCAGTCTATAGACGGATTCATCCAATTTGTTTCTTCAATGCTGACTGTCAAGCATTCTGCCTTGCGCCCTGCAAATTACAGGCCTTTACTTGATGCCATGGGCTTTGAGGATGTTTCCTTCCTAACTGATTTGATTGCAGTAATCCTTCACAAATCTGTTGAAAAGCGTGAATTATTGTTAGATGAGTACATTACTAAATATCCCCTAAATACTTTTTACCATACCTCAAGAGCAGTTACCTACTCAATGTCTGGAAAGTTTGAGCAGGCTAAATTTAATTATCTGCAAGCCATCAAGCTAAAATCTGATAATTATGAGGCTTTGAATAATCTCGGTCTATTGTATCAGGATGTTTTTCAGAACGTTACAAAAGCACAGGAATGTTTCGAAAGTGCAATCAAAGCCGAACCAAAACTTACCGTCGCCAGACTAAATCTGGCTATTTTAAGGTCGAGATTTTTTAAAGATGAGAAAGCGGCAAAATTTCAATATGACAGAATTCTCAGCTATGATCCTAAGGAACCCAAGGTCCATAACAATTTAGGTAATTATTACAGGGGTGTTAAAGGAGTAAAAGCTGATGATTTAAAGGCGGAGTATCATTTTAAAAAAGCTATTGAACTTAATCCTGAATATATTGAAGCCTATATGAACTATGGAAATTTTTTGAAAACCCATGGTCAGTTAGAGGCTGGGAACACTCTTTATAGAAAAGCATTGGAACTTGATAAAGATGATAATTACGCGCCTATGATCAACGTGTTATTAAACACTGAGAAAGGATAAATCATAAAATTGCTGCTTGCTTAGGCTGATCAGCAAAAATCCAATTATTATACGTTATGGAAATACAAATTAGCATCTCTGTAAGAAATCCAGACTGGTACTGGAAAGAAGACAATTATCAGAAGGAATGGATAGCGATCAATGATGATAAAGTTGATAAATATAATCCTTCGGTAACTTTTAAAGTTGATGCTGAAGTACAGCATTATGTCAAACAGGAATCTGATGAATATACATTTAAGATTGCAGACCCAGCTAAGGAAATCACGGTAGATGTTCCATTTAAGGAGGTAACGATTCAGGGACTGGATGTGACTGAATTTGTTTACGCTGACGGAAGAACACCAATAGTCATATCAAAATCCATTTTACATAACGTGATGGCCGCACAGAATAACGGGAAGGGTAAATTCTATTGGTATTATTTTATCAAGGAGAATGCAGACTACGTGAAATTTCAGGATAACATCTGGCTCTCACAAGAACATGCGAATTATCTTGAAAAGCAATATGCGAATTTATAAAAGTCTTAAGTGTGTTAATTCGCTATAATTTTGATAGCCGTTGCCTTGGATTTTTAACCGGCATGGTAAAATTACGGTTCAGCTTGCTGCGCTTCGCATCACCCAATTTTTTACATAAACGAAAACGTAGCCTTCGTGCCTCTGGCTACAATTTCCCTGTTTCTAAGTATAGTCTAAGATATACGATGCAAAAATATTGGTTTTACAGTTCTGCCCTTGTCGAACAAAAAGAATTTCTGTATGCTCTGGTTGTAGGCAATAACAATGATCAAATAAACATTTCCAATCTTTGCCTTCGCTTTCAAAGGAGCTGGTGTAAAACCTAAGGTCAATTCCGCTGGCGATAAACTCTGTGGTACCACAAACGGTACTATAACGTTCTTCAATCTGCCCTGGAATTCCTTTTTCAGGATTTCATAGTTTCTGGTGATGATCTTGAAAATCTCGGTTGAATTGGGATGCGGCGGTATTTTCTCGTACCTACGCTTTCCCCTGTTGTAGCCGTTAGCCCATCTTGCCGAGAAATTTCTTGAATAATTTTTCAAAATCAGAATTATTGAAGTTGTTTTTTATCTCATCTGCCAGCCAGTAAATGATGTTTTTTATAGTTATCTTCTGGTTTTCAGAGAGATTTTCGGCTAGCTTCCTTTTCCAGACTTCTTTACCCTTCTCTAAATTCTGATATACATTTGCCCTGCTTTCTTCCAGGGAATCACCGTTCTTTAATGTAGAAAAATGAAGTCCCCAATAAACATAAATATCCTCTGATTCAGTCCCCCCTGCATTTTTAGAAGCTATGAACAGCGCCTGGCAGATAGGTATTTCGAAACTGTACTGATAAAAGGATGTGGCGCAGGAGATTGCAACTTTGTTGTCTATGCGCCAGCAGGTTCCAATATATCCTCTACAGCCAATCGATAAAAACGAATCGGCCATTCTACTCCATGACCAACACGTGTTATTAAAAATAAAAGGAATGCCATCACCTGCTAAATACTGTATCAAACCATGAAAGGTAAAGTCTGCACAAGTTATCCCGGAACTATCAACGATAACCTTATTCTTGTTTAGGGTTTTCATCTTATCTTTAGGGCGTTCAAAAATTGCCCTGTACATCGTAATAAATAGTTCGTGAGGGTAGTTCTGCGCTTTTCTATCTTCACTGTGAAAATCCAGCCCGTTTAATTTTCGTGGATAAATTATTTCAGTTACCTCAATTTTGTCATCAATGTCGCCAGGAGCTAAACCCAGTATGAAATCATATACTACTGTATGTTCTGTACCATTATCGTCAATAAATATTTGTTCTATTGTTGATCCGCTCACTTGTCCACCATGACTAACAATGTGATATATATCATATGGATAGAATTCAATGCTCCTGCTCAAATTCCGTGAAGTGGCTTGCTTACCATTAATTTTTTTGACGATTACTTTTTTTGATGCAAAAATGGAATCAAGATCATTTACTTCTTCCTGATCAAATTTCTCAGGGGAAAATATAACAGCAGAGCCAAATTGCTTAACGTTTTCTGCGATAATGTTATTGATTATAAAATGATCTGGTCGTTTTCTTAGGTGAACGTAACTCAAGGGTAGGTGATTACCAATTATTACAGAGTATGGCAGTCCTTCTGTAAAAAAAGTTATAAATCTGAATACACTCAAATCCAAACCACCTAATCTAGATTTTACAAGTTCTTCGAGTGTTTCGTAGGCAGTATTATCGCCCAATTTCCAAAGCTGAATCGTTAAAGCAATCTGTTCCTCAGTTTGCTCTATTGATGGTACAATATATACATCAGCTCCAATTGCAGTTGCATAATTTATAGCGATAACTCCGCTGATATTATCAACATTTTCAATTATGACCAATCCCTCTCTATCATTAAAGCTATAGTCGATTGTCTCAACATTTTCATCGAATTGCAAGATACAATTTGTCTTAATGGCTTGTGACAACCCATATAAAACGTCACTTTTCTTGCAACTGAATTTCCCCTTTGCATTTGGCAAAAAAGGATCTAATTGAAAAGAAATTTCATCGATTGTATTTAGTTCAATAATATTTGATCCCTCTACAAAATTTAAAAAACTTTTCTGCTCATCTGTCAAGCCTACTAGCAAAATGTTCTCATATGTTCCAACTCTTGCTTGCACATTATTGATATATGCAGAAAGTTCAACTGCCCTTTGGCGAGAAAGCGCATGTATATCAATATTGTCACTAAAATTAACATCTTCTGGTTTTGGGGCAGAAACGAATGGGAATTCAAATACCGATAAGTATTCTCCTGAAACAGCAAAATATGAGGAAATAACTGCAGCCAACTCTATATTTTCCCTGTTTATTACGCAAAGGAAGCTTTTGTTTAAAGATGGAACTTCGTAATTATACATAAGAGACAATTTGTTCGTGTATTTATAATGATAAAATTAATGGTTTTTAGCAACAACACAGTGATGAATCTTCAAGAGCTATGGAAGAGTTATGGATAGTTGCCTTACTAACAGGTCTTTCATCTGATGAAATAAGAATACATCACAAAAGATATGCTTAGATTCCCAATCCCAGTTTGCAGAGATTTTTTTAAGCGCTTCACTGTAGTACTTTTCGCAATCATCATTTTCATCCATTAAGAACGCCATTTTTTTAAGATAATCTTCCAATATTTGAGCATTGGAATCAACTGATAGTAACTGGGCAAACTTTGATAGGAAAGGGCCAAATTTATCGTCCATTATTGCGTCGATGTTTTCCGCATCTTCTTAGATATCATCATAACTGAATCCATCTTTGAATGGCAATAAATCAGATAGGCCTGAAACAATCGGTTGGCTATCAGGAAATTCAACTAACGACATACTGAAATCTTCAGTTAATTTTACTTCAGATGAAGGCTTATTAAAAAACAACTTCCATGCAAGACTTTTTGTAAACCTTTGAACCGGCACCATGTAAGAGCCAAGATCCATTATTACCCTTGTAATAAACTGGCTATAGATGTTGTAAGGATTTTCTTTGCCAATTTCTAAAAGATCCTCTGGAGAATATCCAAAAACACTAGGCGTTTCAGACCAATCTCCACCAAGCCCCTCGAAACTTTCAGTAAATGGCTTTGGATATAGGTAATTAACACCTAATTTAATTGTATTTAACCACTGCTCTGGATTTTTTTCCGCGTTTGGATAGGCAAAATTTGTGATAATAACACCTGGACTGTTCAAGGCTTGCTTTGCGAAAATGGATGTTACTACTGGAAGCGTTTGGAAACTGGTTATTGTTCCACAGAAATCCAGGTAAAGAATGTCAAATTTTATTGGGAATAGTCAAGGAAGTTTTGGATTTTCCCTTTGTGTATCTTGATATAGGGGAATTCTGATTCCAAAGCGGAGACAACTGCCGCTGTATAAGTGCGATTTTCTGATTCAAATGCCCAAACATTTTCTGGTAAAATACCTAGGCTGTTTAACACTCGGATATCGTTTTCTGGATTTGGTCCTGAAAAATAAGCAACTTTTAATTCTCCAACATTTTTAGTTCTATTGTTGAGCTCAAAATAGTTCTCCCATTTCAATAAGGCATCATCACTTAACTTAGATGCAAAACTTTTATCATGTGAGCTCCCATTTTCCAGAAGAAAATCTCTAACTCTTCTAACATATCCTTTATCAATTAAGGTTGCAGGTTTTTCATTATTAGTAAGCGCTTCTATCGCATTTTTTAAAGTCTCTTCACGGACGGTGTTTTTCTGTTCCTGATTATAAGCCATATACAAAAATATCCAAAATTAGGATATAAGAGAAAAGCAGCAAAATTTCCAGTTATATACTGTATTCAATAAATTTACCTCAACCTCTCCAATGATACTAAATTGAGGATTTGCACCCATTTTAAAATACGAGTGTTACCTCTTGATTTTCTCAAAGATTAAAAGATTATTATTTTTTGATGTTGAATTTTGGTAAACTTGGAGAGTAATAATCAAAATTCTAAATGCACCTCTCCTCAATAGACATACTAAATTACAAGGGAATAAGAAATCTTAACGTTTCATTTAACGAAAAGATAAATATCATAATTGGTGAGAATGGTTCCTGCAAGACCGGTCTAGTTGATGCTATTCGGTTGATGTATAGTATGGGTAACCCCAAAAAAGAAATCTATGTGAGTTCGGATGATTTTTTTGTTGATAGTAAAACCGGGCAAATAAGTAAAAGGATAGAGTTATGCTATAAATTCAAGGGGCTTTCGGAACTAGAAAAAGGAGCATTATATGAATATTTGGTACTGGATAATAAGGATCCAGATTTAGATTTTGCTCAAATTACACTGATTTATGAGTATCGTGATAAAACCTATCCAAGATCATATTATTTCACAGGGATTAATACTGAGCAACGAGCCGATTCTGGAACATTTGATATTTTTCAGCATTATTATTTAGGCGCGTTGCGTGATAGCACAACAGATCTGTTAAATGCTAAAAAAAATATGCTTGGATCTGTGATAAAGCGTCTCGTCGAACGGGGAAAAACCGAAGAAAATTTCAGGAAGATTATAAAAAATGCAAATGAAGAACTGTTAAAGCAAAACGAAGTATCGGCCACCAAGGCAAGTGTAAATAATCACCTTGATAACATCTTCAAGATTTCTCAGGATAATAAAATTGGTCTTAGAATAGAAGAGTCTGCAAAAATTGAAAGCATAGTGAATGTAATAAAGCCTTATCTTCCCCATGATAAGAAGCTTTTAAAAGATGACGGATTCCAGCTCTGGCAGAATAGTCTGGGATTCAATAATCTAATTTATATAGCTATTATTTTAGGGGATATAACAGAAAGAATAACTGATAATCCGGCACAACATTTTGCCTTGTTGATAGAGGAACCAGAGGCTCATTTGCATCCACAGCTCCAATTGAACCTATATAATTTTCTACGTGATGCTGGGAAACCAAATAATTGTCAACTATTTATTACATCACATTCTCCAACACTGACTTCTAAAGCATGTCTCGACAATATAATTTTACTGAGAGATTCTGCTGTAAATATCGGCGGTTGTTTTGATAATCGTGGTCATGAACGTGTCGTGGAACAAATTACTGGCAAAAAAGTTATGCATGATGAAGATTTTGCGGAACGTAAAAAGCAATTGGAACGATATCTTGATGTTACCAAATCGCAATTGTTTTTTGCTCGCGGAATTCTCTTTGTCGAGGGCATTTCAGAAAAATTGCTTCTAAAGGCGTTTGCTGAGTTTGATAGCCACAATTTGGATGATCACAGATGTGAACTGGTTAGTGTCGATGGTGTTTCATTTTATGCATTTATGCATCTGTTTAACTCTATTACGCCAGCGAAAAGATTGCCTCATTTGGTTGCCGTAATAACAGATGATGACCGCTACGCAAAACATAAGAATTCCTTTAAAAACCTTACAGATAATAATTATAGCAATTTGGATGCTTTTCATTCAGGACTGTATAATGCAATGATTAATAATCGGACAGGAAACCTAAGATCCACGATTAGAAACACAAAAGGTAACATTAGACTTTTTACAGCATTCAAGACTTTAGAGTATGAAATTTCTCTTGCGAATATTGCGGCAGACAGGAGAAAATTCAACGATAATTTTCTGGTCAGGTATTTAAATGTTAAGGATCCAGTTAGTTATCAAGAGATTGTTAATTACGTAAATGCCTTGCCTAAAGATCAACTTTCCGCCACTGAGATACAGAAGGTTGCTATCTTATTATGGAAGTCACTTCCATCTAAGGCAACTTTTGCTCAGGATTTTTCTATGGAATTAGAACAGGCATTAGAAAGAAAGGACGATATCGTATTTTTTGTACCACCGTATCTATCTAAGGGTATCAAACATGCTATTGGTCTATGAAGTTTCAGGTAACAGAGGATAACTCCCCATATTTGGATGCGAGAGGAAAGATTATCCTTAATGCATGCCCCGGAAGTGGAAAAACAAGCGCAATTGCCTATAAGCTTTCACTAATGAATAAGGAAAGTGCAAAAGATTACGGGGCATATTCTGGAATTGCCTGTTTATCATTTACTAATGTTGCAAAAGAGGAAATTCAAGAAAAATTTAGTGCTATCACTGGAAATCAAATTTGCTATCCTAATTTGATCTCGACTATTGATAGTTTTATTAACCAATACATTACATTACCATTTTATTATCTATTGGGTTTAGAGTCTCCCAGACCTGATATTATGACCACTGTAGGGTTTTTAGATGAAGTACGATTGGGTAATTTTTCAAACAAAGCTAATCAACCGCTTTCTCGAATCTACAAGCCATCAGAACTCCTTATTGAATATAATGGTTCTTATAGCTGGAAAGGCTATGTTCCCAAGGAAGAATCTGTCGATCTTGGGGTTTTTAAACGATACGCAAAAACCTATAAAGAATGGCAATTCAACAAAGGTTACTTGAATAATGACGATTCCACTTACGCTGCATTCCAATTACTTAAAAGATATCCCTCAATAGCAAAAAGCCTAATCCAAAGATTTCCATATTTTATTATTGACGAGGCACAGGATACGTCTGAAATACAGTATGGTATTTTTGATGCTTTGGTGGCAGCTGGTCTACAGCACTTGGAGTTTGTGGGTGATCCTTATCAAAGTCTATATGAATTTCGAAATGCAAGGCCAGAACTTTTCTTGAAGCGCTTTAACGATAGTGAAAATTGGATTTCAATAAATTTTAATGATTGTAGACGATCATCACAACATATAGTTAATACATACAGTTCTCTCCGGAATGATGGTGAAAAGAAAATTCTTTCTATTAGTACACATGAAAGCAACCATAAGGTGAAAGTACTCTTATACGATGATACAAAACCCAATGAGCTTCTTAACCAATATTATAAAATAGTAAATCCAGACGGTAAAAATGTGATTCTCGTTCGTGGTAAGACTCATTTAGAGCTATTTGGTGCTTTTTCTCAACCGGATAGCCCATGGAAATCTGAATTGGCAAGCATCCTTATCGAGTCAGCTGGCCATCTCAAGCAAAATAAATTAAAATCATGTATCGATTTGCTGAGAAAATTTCTGGTTGAGATTAAATTTCCAGGAGCAAATTATTATGATAAGAAAAAGCGAATTGATGAAATTTTTGCAGATGGAGCGACCAACATTCTCCTGTATTCGTTTCTACGGGCAATGCCTAGTTTAGATGATACCATAGGAGCTTGGAATAAGAGTATAACCAAATGCATAAGTGAATTCTTTGAAATTGAAATTGATCTTCAACTTAAAAAAAATAAAGGTAAACCCTATTATGAGCGAAATTTAATGTCGCTATACTTTCCTGATGTATCAAGCGTTTATCCTGTTTCGACGATCCATAAGGTAAAAGGCATGACTTTTAGCTCCATACTTTTAGTTTTAAGTGATGGTGGTAACAATAATACTTTGTCTTTAAGTGATTTCTTTTTGACAAATGAATTTCTAACGGAAAGCCAACGGTTATTATATGTAGCACTATCTAGGCCTGAAACCCTCTGTTGTATCGCAATTCCTGATCATATCTCTATATCAGAAATTGTCGCTAGGTTAGGAGTAGATTTCGAATTTGCGTAGCGAAGTTTGATTTCATGAGTTGTAAAAAATAAAAAAGTCCTGCTCCGATAGAAGAGGGAAATAATTTCCTAAAACAGCTTAACTGCTTCTATTGACCTTCATTGTTTTTAAGCTTGTTACTTCCGCTCTTACTTCTTGAGCCAAAACTTTGACCTCTTGATAACCTTACTTAAAGGAGTTCCAGCTGCTTTGTTCCCTTTTTGTTAAATGCAGCTGTTTAATGAAATATAACAAATCTTGACAATGAAAAGATGTGAACTTAATTCTAAAATAGCTATAAGTGGCCTTTATAGTGCTACGTTTTTTGGCATTTCCCATTAAGTCATCAATATTTAAATATGACAATGGAGAGTTTTCACCCGTTCTTTAACAATTAATGTATCTGATTTTATGCTATTGACATCCGCAAAAATTGGATAAATGCAATTTTTACATTTAAAGTAATAAAAAATTCAATTGTCAAAAAAATTGTATTCAACCCATCCAAAAAACTATTCAAAAATATTTAATATAAGCCTCGATTTGGTTTATTAAACTCGAGTTTATCTTGCATTAAAATCGATATCGCTTTTATAGCTTCGATAGGTTGAAAAAACTTTTTATATTTTAGTATTGAATAAAAGTTTACTACATATGAAAGGCCTAACTCAATATTTAACCCGCCTACAGACTTTCAACCTCCGCATTATTACCAAAGGAGAACTGAAAGCGCCTATAAAAGAGAATAGAGAAAAACAAGCATATAGCCTTGCGCACGAAACACATTACTATGATTCATTTAGTTATATGAGTGAAATCAGGGTATTAAAAGATATGGCGCTAATTGATCTGCTTTCCCTTAATGACATTAGCTTAAAGAGAGAATTTGAACAGCTCAAAAAATTAAAGGATAGGTTTAAACTGATATGGGCAAATTTCCATGAGCATTATAATGAGTTTAAAGATGAATATCCCCGAAATTTCATATTTTCGATCCAACTCCAATATTTGTTCATCGTTAACAACCTGCAATCAGACTACAAGGATATTTATATAGGTGATGAGTTTGTGGAAAGTCTGCTTGATACTTTGAAGATCAGGGACAAGTTTTTAAGTGAGCTGGTCAACGAAATCGATGAAATTATAAATCCCCGTGAAACGTTCGAGGAATGGATGGCTAAACAGGAAAGCCCGAAACAAACTGAAGATGTCGCCCCCGAGCAACCCCCAAAAATCCCATATAATCCCGAAGCGGGTCGGCCAAAATTCAATCGTCAGTTTACAGGTGATTTTCTGAAACTGATAAAGACTTATTTTTCAGAAGAACATTTTGTACAGCTTACTGCACTTATAAAATTGGATGAACAGCCTATAACCCAACTGATTTTTAATGGCAGAGGCAATCAACTTGCCGATGCTTTTAAGCAACTCTATGAAGCGAACCTGATTGTTGGATGTAATAAAGCAGAGCTTGAAAAATGGGTTCTAAAGCACTTTTTATATAGCATCAGAGATAAAGTAAACGAATATACAGAGGGCTGGCTAAGTGCGGTCATATCTTCTGATACCAAGGTTTGTAAATCACCGATTTTAGAGGTAAGGATAAAAGACAAAGTTCCTTTTCTGGTTCCAACAGTCCGAAACAAAAAAAACAGTAAATATTAGTAGGGAAACAGTAAGGATGCGGTTTAACGTGTTGTAACCCTACAAAACAAGCGACTAACATTGCGGTATAAAACAAAAGATACCGCTTATGAAGTACACATTTGAAGAACTACCGCAGGCCATTAGCGTACTGCACAAAAAGGTAGACCTTATTAAAGACCTGATCTTAGAAAACAGGTCGCAAAATCCCCAACGTCCCCGAGATGATTTATTGACCATCAGGCAGGCGGCCGAATTTCTCAGCCTGTCCGTACCCACGCTTTACACCAAAGTGAGCCGGAATGAAATCCCCGTGAACAAGCGGGGCAAAAGACTTTATTTCTCCACAGTGGAACTATCCGACTGGGTAAGATCGGGAAGGAAGAAAACCACGGAAGAAATACAGCAAGGAACAATCCATTCCCCTACGGACAGCACGATACCACCAACATAGCTATATATCCCACTTAACGACGATTTATGTATAGCAAAAACCATGGAAAAACCAGTTAATTCGGGACAGCCTAAAAGCCTGTGGGGCTTTCAGGGTTGCTGTTATTGGCGGTAGAAAGGCGGTTCAGGCAGTCAGTCCCCTTTCGGCGGCTGAGCAAGCGGAAGTTGGGCAGTGGCCCTACTTGCTTGCCCTGAGCTATTGCTACAGGGGTTTCAAGTATCCTCCGGGGATACTTGTCGGCCTTTCAGGCCGATAAAAAAAAGAAACGGTATACCTAAAGGTACACTGAATATTAAAAAATATGGACAGGTAAATTTATTTATATATCAAAAAAGAAAGGAGCTAATTATGAAGATGGACATCATTACAATGGATGACTTGCAGCAGTTCAAGACAGAAATGCTGAATGAAATGAAAAATATTTTAAAAACTAATAGTGGTACTTCAAATAAATCATGGTTGAGGAGTGCTGAGGTAAGGAAAATGCTAAATATTTCGCCTGGTACATTACAGAACCTGCGTATCAATGGCAATTTGCCATTTCGTAAGGTCGGGGGAACTATGTTTTACAGTAGGGAAAAAATTGAAAAGATGATGGAGGGGAAATGAAATGACGAAAGGTGAAAACTTGTACCACAAAGGATTGCGTAGATACTTTGCGCATGCGTCACAACAGCCACATTTTTTCCCAACGCATTTAAGCATATTAATTGCATTGGTTCAATGTTGTAATCATCAGGATTTAACAAGTCCATTTAATGTAAGCAGAAAAACGCTTATGCGATTTTCAAGGATAAAGTCAGTTTCTACATACCACAAAAATATCAGGGAGTTGAAGGAAAGTGGCTTTATTAAATATAAGCCCTCATGGCATCCAAAGCTGGGCAGTGAAGTGAAGCTTAATATAGAATTGGAGAAGAACTTTTAAGGAAATAGGTAATGGAAGATATCAATGTTAAGTCTGTGCGATATCCAAAAGCAACGGATGAAAAACTGGAAAAAATCTCGTTGAAACTGGGGAGACCGAAAAAACTGTTGGTTATACAGATGGTAAATTATTTTTATGGTACAAAAAAAGACCCGATCGATTTTAACGACGAGCTACTTAAGAAAGAGCTGGTAAACGGAGTAAGCAGGATAATATCATTTTTCAAAAAGCAGGAAAAGGATTTTCTGTTACCCATGTTTACCGACAGTAACGGACTCACTATCATAGCAAAAGAGCATACAGAATATTTCAGAATAATCTGGCAGCATCTACAGAAAGAGGAAAAGAAAAGTGACGGAATTTCTAACCATATGAGGCACCTGGAAAAAGAAATTGCCAGAACTCACCAGTATTACAATGAAAAAAGTAAACTGAAGTCCAGTTTTAGAGAGATACTCAATTATTATATCAATCAGAGGGAATCTTTGGGATGGCCGGTATCAGCTGCCAAAAAGGAGGAATTGCAAAGCCATGTCAGAAAATCCCTTGAAAATATTTAGACTATGTACATTAACATCACAGCATCTGAGACGGGAAATAACAAAGGCAGTAGCGGAGCTTTGGTCAATTATCTGGAAAAGGAGAATAATTTAAAAACTGGAAAAAACCTAGATCAGCGTTATGAAAACTGGTTTAATGGTATTAGAAACGACGTTAGGAGACAGGAAGTCCGTGTAAAAATCGATAATAATATTGCAAAGCTTGGCCGTGATGACAGTAAGTTTTTCCTGATTAATATCAGTCCGAGCCAAAAGGAGCTGGAACATCTTTTTAAACAATATGGAGAGAGTGGTGCAAAAGAGAAACTCAAAGAATTTGCTGTAAATGTTATGGACGAATACGCTAAGAATTTTAAAAGATCAGGTATCCATAATAATACCGATCTTTTATGGTTTGGCAAGGTTGAAAACTACCGTTACTACAAGCACACAGATAAAGAAGTGAAAAATGGAATAAAGCAAAAGGGCGATCGAAAAGAAGGACCACAAATGCACGTCCAAGTGATTGTGAGTCGTAAAGATTTAGGTAATAAAGTTAAGCTTAGTCCTCAAAATACCTCAAAAGGTAAGAATGAAAAGCATTCTGCAAAACTCGGGCAATTTAACCGCAGTGCATTTAAAGAGTCTGGTGAGGAGGTGTTTGATAAGTTATTCCAATTCGAGAGAGGGCTCAAGGATAAGTTTTCATATGCAAATGTTATGGAGAATGGAACTCCTGAACAGAAAATCCAGATGCACATGCTCTCCGAACTCTCGATTGACATTTCAAGAGATCTCAATATAAGTAGTTTGACGAAAGGAATTTCAGATGGAGTTTTTGCCAGTGTTACCGATATGATAGCTAGTGCAAAAGATGCTGGCATTGGGCTATTGGAAATCTTGATGGAACCTAGCTACGAATTCCCACAGACAGATATTGCTGAGGAAGCTGAGAAACGGAGGCGTAAAAAGTTGCAACAGTCACAGGGACTTAGCAGGTAGGTCTTGAGAAAAAGGGAAGCCCGTTTGCCCATTCCTTCTGAAACTGAAGGGGAGGGTATTGTTTAGTCACCGAAAAATCTTGGTCTCAATCCGCTCCACATACAGCCTTAACTTAGTGGTATTAACCTTCAACTTATATTTTTCAAGAGCTAGAAAAGCAATTTCTATTCATAGTAGATGGATTTATGGATGAATTTGAACTACATTCGAACGCAAATAGAATTTAGATTTATTTATTTGAGATGAGGTGTGAAAAAACTATATTTTTACGGGAAACAGTAATGAACTCGCTAACATTTCAGCTATCATTGTGTGCAGATAAAATTAAAATCGAATAATCATATAAAATCTACAATACATATTACCGATTAATGGCAATCAAAAAATCAGAATTATACAGCTCATTATGGGCAAGTTGCGATGAACTTCGTGGCGGAATGGACGCCTCTCAATATAAAGATTATGTACTCACAATGTTGTTTGTAAAGTACATTTCAGATAAGTATAAAGGCGACCCGTTTGGTGCCATCACCGTTCCTGAGGGAGCGACTTTTGACGATATGGTCGATTTGGTGGGGTCACCGGAAATTGGAGATAAAATCAACAAGCAAATTTTAAATCCGATTAAAGAAGCCAATAAACTCAATGAATTTCCAGATTTTAATGACGAAAGTAAATTGGGTAAGGGAAAAGACTTGGTAGATACGGTTTCTAACTTGGTGCGTATTTTCAACGACCCGAGTTTGGATTTCTCCGGTAATTCTGCCGAAGGCGATGATATTTTGGGCGATGCTTACGAATATTTGATGCGCCATTTTGCTACCGAAAGCGGAAAATCGAAAGGACAGTTTTATACACCTGCTGAAGTTTCCAGAGTGTTGGCAAAAGTGATCGGTATTAACCACAACAATTCTTCGCATCAAACAATGGCGTATGACCCGACCTGTGGTTCGGGTTCGCTGTTGCTGAAAGTGATGAACGAAGCAGGCAAAAACATTGACTTGTACGGACAGGAAAAAGAAACCACTACGGCTAACTTAGCCCACATGAATATGATTCTGCACGGTGCCGAGACCGCCACCATTATTGCAGATAATACTTTGAGCCGGCCGTTTTACAAAGAAGAAAATGGTTCGCTTAAAAAGTTTGATTACGTGGTTGCCAATCCGCCATTTTCGTTGAAAAGCTGGAGCAATGGCGTGAATGTGGACAGCGATGAACACGACCGTTTTGCATTAGGCGTTCCGCCGGAAAAGAATGGCGATTATGCTTTTCTGTTGCACATTTTACAATCTTTAAAAGCCAATGGAAAAGGTGCGGTGGTATTGCCTCACGGCGTTTTGTTCCGTGGTAATGCCGAGGGAGAAATTCGTAAAAATATTTTAAAGAAAGGTTACATTAAAGCCATTATCGGTTTGCCTGCCAATTTGTTTTATGGTACGGGCATTCCAGCTTGTATAATTGTGCTGGACAAAGAAAATGCCGAACACCGCAAAGGTTTGTTTATGATTGATGCGAGTAAAGGTTTTGTGAAAGATGGCAACAAAAACCGGTTACGGGAGCAGGACATCCGCAAGATGACTGATGTGTTCGATGCTTTTGCCGAAGTACCTAAGTTTAGCCGAATGGTTTCGATGACGGAAATTGCCGACCCTAAAAACAATTACAACCTCAACATTCCACGGTATATTGATACGCAGGAAGCCGAAGATATTCAGGATTTGGCGGGGCATTTGTCGGGTGGCATTCCGCAGAAAGATGTGTATGGTTTGCAGGCGTATTGGGATTTGTTTCCTTCGTTGAAAGCCGATTTGTTCAATCCGGCAAGAGCAGGTTATTTTGAATTAAAAGTACCTGCTGAAACCATCAAAACCACCATTTTCAATCATCCCGAATTTGTAGCCTTTAATACAAAAATGCACAATGCTTTTGATAAATGGTTGCACGAACAACAAACGAAGTGGAACAATTTAGATAAAGGTTTTGCAGTAAAAGAAGCCATAGAAACATCGGCACAAACCATTCTGAGCCATTTTGAAAACAATGCTTTGGTGAACCGTTATGCGATGTACCAACACCTGATGCAGTACTGGAACGAAGTGATGCAGGACGATTTTTATTCGATTGCTTTAGACGGCTGGACCGCAGGAAACGAATACACCCGATTGGTCATTAAAGGTAAAAAAGGAAAAGACGGCAAAACCGCACAGGACAAAGAGATTGAAGGTTTGGCGGGTATTGAAGGCAGAATGGTAACGCCGGAAATGATGATCCGTTATTTCTTCAAAGAACAAAATGACAGTTGGCAGGATTTAGAAAATCAACTGAACCTTACGCAGGAAGTCCTTACGGAAATAGAAGAAGAAAACAGCGGAGAGGAAGGCATTTTCAGTGATTTGGAAAAAATAAATCTTAAAAATGTAAAAGACTTTTACAAAGAGCGTAAAGCCGATAATGCCTCTAAGGAAGAATTGAAATATATTAAAAACTATATTGATACGCAGGAAGCTTTGGGTGGCATTACCAAACTGATAAAAATAGCGAAAGAGAATTTGGAAGTAAAAGTGGTGGCACAATATTCTTTAATAACCGAAGTCGAAATAAAAGATATGGTGATTAACCATAAATGGACGCCCGTATTGCAACAAGCATTGCAAAGCGAGCAGGAAAAGCTGAGCCAAAACCTTACACAACGCATTAAGGAACTGGCAGACCGCTACCAACAGGCTTTGCCTGCTTTGGAAACCCGAGCAGTAGAAGCTTCGCAAAAAGTATTGTCTCATTTGCAAAAAATGGGATTGGCATGGTAAAGGAAAATACAATGAAGCAGACGGAAATTGGTTTGTTGCCGGAGGATTGGGAGGTTGTTAATTTAAATGACGTTTCTAAAATATCTTCTAGTAAGCGAATTTTTGAAAGTGACTATGTTCCTTATGGAATTCCATTTTACAGGGGAAAGGAAATTTCTTTATTAATGCAAAATAAGACCATTGATGAGCCATTTTATATAAGTGAGTCAAAATATTTTTCACTTGCAAACAAATATGGATATCCTAAAAATGGAGATTTATTGATAACAGCTGTTGGAACATTGGGTAATATATATTGCATTAACAATGATGAAAAGTTTTACTTTAAAGATGGAAATTTAATTTGGATTAATAATATAATTCAGAATTCAAAATTCTTGAAAATTGCTTTAGATTATAATAAGCAACAAATTTTAGACAACGCTATTGGTAGTAGTCAAAAAGCATTAACCATAAATAGTTTGTCTATAACTAAAATCCCCCTTCCGTCCTTACCCGAACAAGAAGCAATAGCGGAAGCCTTGAGTGATGCCGATGCGTGGATAGAAAGCCTGGAGCAACTCATCGCCAAAAAACGCCTCATCAAACAAGGGGCAATGCAGGAATTGTTGACGCCTAAGGAGGATTGGGAAGTGAAGAAGTTGGGGGAGGTTGCACCCCTGCAGAGAGGTTATGATTTGCCAAGTCGAAACTTAGAGCAAGGAATTTATCCGGTTGTGTATTCCAACGGAATTATGAATTATCACAATCAGTTTATCGCTAAAGCACCTGGAATAGTTACTGGGAGGTCAGGAACAATAGGTAAGGTGAACTTTATTGAAGATGATTATTGGCCACATAATACAACTCTTTGGGTGACTAATTTTAACGGAGTGTATCCAAAGTTTGTTTATTACCAACTTCTAAGCATAGACATCAGGAGATATGCGACGGGCTCTGGTGTTCCTACTCTTAACAGAAATGATTTACACGATATTTCTTTATCAATTCCAACCCTCACCGAGCAAACCCAAATTTCCACGATATTATCGGATATGGATGCGGAGCTGAAAACTTTGGAAGCGCAACTGGGCAAAGTAAGAAAGGTAAAAAAAGGGATGATGCAGGAATTGCTGACGGGGAGAGTGAGGTTGGTATAGGCGTTTCGTCATTGCGAGGCACGAAGCAATCTCATTTTAAAAGAAATAACAAATTATAACGCTCACAAATATGGAAACAATAGAAATATGTTCAAAATTCATTTCAGGCTTGGCAACCATTTCCGCAGCGATCATAGCAGGATATATTGCAAATAAATATCAAAAAAATAATCTAAAATTATCCCGAGAGAAGATGGAAAAGGACTTATTTACTGAGTTTAATGGTAGATATGATATTCTTAATGACAGCATGGAATTGTTATCGGCTATTAATTCAATCGAAGAATTGAAATCAACCCAATCGTTGATAAAGGATAAGAAAATGTATAATGTAGTAATCGATTACTTCAATCTTTGTTCGGAACAGTATTACTGGAAGGAGAAAAAGCGAATTTCAAAAAAAATATGGCTTTCTTGGGAAGCAGGAATGAAACATTATTTCAAAATCGAAATAGTTAAAGAATTGTGGGATAAAGAAATTAATGATTTCGGTTACGAGACATACTATTTAAAAGATGGGCAAAGCTTTTTCGGAGATAAAGTCAGCACTCAACTTAATAATGATATAGTCTAAAGAAATAAATTTTAAAGAATAAATAAAACGCTCAACATGCCTTGCAATCACAAATTTATCGAAGATTTAAATTTAGAAAATTTAGACTTCCAACCCACAACATTAATTGTAGGGACGTTTAACCCGTCTTGGCCAGAAAATAACCAAGCACAGTGGTTTTACGGCAGAACACAGAATAATTATTTCTGGGATGTTTTACCAAGATTATATGGAGAACAAAGTCTTTTAAATGCTAATCCAGCTGAATGGAAGCAATTCTGTAGTCGACATAAAATTGCTATTACAGATCTAATCAGCTGTATTGGTGATGCTAACAGACCTGAAAATGATGCCGCAATGGGCGGATATAGCGATGAAAGAATTGCAAATGATTTCCATGAGCATAATTTTGTAAACATAGTTGCCTTACTTGAGGATCACCCAACTATAAAAAACGTTTATTTAACGAGAGGAAATGCTCCAACTTTTTGGGCAAGGCTTTGGAGGCCAATAAGAAAGTATTGTAATTTACAAAAACTACATGAAAACACTTTATTAACGCCGTCTGGTTATGCTTTCTATCAACATGGCCGTTATAATAATACAAATCCTGATCAACAAATCCCAAACCTCGGAGATTTTATTTTAAGGAGTTGGCAACAGAAATGGCATCAAATTGATAATTGATATGGATAAAATAACGCTTATCAACAAGGTTATCAAGAACTATTTTGACACGAATGGATCAATAAAAATTATTCCTGCAAAAGACTTAATGCCTCAATTTATTCAAGCTAGCGTATTTGAAAAGGATGAAAAGAATGGATTACCCATTCGTAAAATTTTAAGAAAGCTAGATGCTCAAAATCAGCTTGAACAAATCCCTTATATTTTTGCAGATAGAAAAGCAGTAAATACAAATTGGTACTTCCAAAGAGATACAGGCGTGATCCACGAGCCAAAAATAACCAATAAACTTCTACCAGATAAACTATCTTTTAGGCCTGCAAAAACTCCTAGACACAGAGACGAAGATTATGTGCTGGATTTGTGTGATGAAGCTTTGAAACTTAAAGGTTCCAGACAACATAAGTTTGATTTTTTATTCGGCGATACGGGTAGAAAACTTCCGGTAGATATTTATTATGTTAAGTCTAAATTGGTAGTAGAATATCGAGAATATCAACACAGCAATGCTGTAAAACATTTCGACAAACCTGATAAAATCACTGTAAGTGGAGTGCATCGCGGCGAACAGCGCAAAATCTACGACCAAAGAAGGAGAGATGTTTTACCTGCCAACAGTATCAAGTTAATAGAAATTGATTATACTGATTTCGAGTGTGATAGGAAGAATAGAATCGTAAGGGATAGAGTGAGGGATTCGGAGGTGGTGAAGGGGAAACTAGTGATTTAACAATTAAAAAAACTAAATTAATGAATAACAATTTACAACTACTACCAATTAATGATTTAATGCAGTATTCATTTTTTGTTCCCTCTTATCAACGAGGATATCGCTGGACAGAAATAGAAGTAACAGCTTTATTAAAAGATCTGTTTATTTTTATGGATAAGAAAAAAGAGGAAGATGATTTCTATTGTTTGCAGCCTATAGTTCTTGCGAAGAGTAACAAAATGGAGAACTCTTGGGACTTAATTGACGGTCAGCAAAGACTTACCACGATTTTTTTAATCTTAAAATTTTTGAATGGAAGATTCGCTGAAGAATACCGACCAAAAGTATTTTCTTTAGAGTATGAAACAAGAATAGAAAGTAGAGATTTTCTGTATAATATAGATAACGAACTAAAAAATAAAAATATCGATTTTTATCATATCTACGAAGCATACGGCGCTATCAAGTTATTTTTTGCAGATAAGATGAATCTTATCAATCGTTTTGAGGATATATTGCTCAATAAAACCTACATAATTTGGTTTGAGACTAACCCAGATAATGCAATTGAAGTTTTTACACGTATCAATATCGGTAAGATACCGTTAACAAATGCTGAACTAATTAAGGCTTTATTTTTAAAGTCTGAGAATTTTAAAAATGCTTTCGAATTAAAGCAAATACAGATTAGTACAGAATGGGATGAAATAGAGAGGAAACTACGAAATCCCAAGTTTTGGCACTTCCTAAATTCAAGCAGAAAGAAAATCGAGTACGACAATCATATAGACTTTATTTTCGATGTTATTTCAAAGAATAACAAGAAGGTAGACTCTGATAAGCTACATTCCTTTTTGCATTACTATAAATTCTTAGGTGAAAACAACCAACAGTTGGAAAGAATAGTTGATGAAAAGTGGTTTGAAGTAAAGAAACATTTTCATAAGCTTGATGAATGGTTTCAAGACAAAGACCTTTACCATTATATTGGCTTTTTGATTGAACATAACGACATCAACATAGAAGAAGCTATTAAAACTTCCAATGCTATGGACAAGGATGATTTCTCAAATTGGATTTTTGAGAAGATAAAAGCATCTGTTAAAAATATAGACTTAGATGAATTATCTTTTGATAATCACAAAACACAAATTAGAAAGATATTATTACTATTTAATATTGAAACACTTCTTCAGACTGAGAAAGCTACATTTTGGTTTCCATTTGATAAGTATAAATTAGAAAAATGGGACATTGAACACGTTAATTCGCAAACACAAGCCACACCGGATAGTAAAACTTATTACTCATGGTTAATTGATTTATTAGAATATTTTACTGGGTTTAACCAATACTCGGATGATCACATTGAAGGAGAAGAAGAAACTTATAGAGAGGCTATTGATAAGGTAATTACGGAGTTGGGAAAAGACGAGCAAACACTCCAACATAAAAATTTACTTGAGAAAATTATTGTAAATATAGAACAGGATTATGTTGCTTCTGATATAGAGGAGCTTTTTAATGGATTATTTAAATTCTTTAAAGAGGCTGAAATTAGTGATAATGATGGTATAGAAAATCTAGCACTCTTAGATGGAGCTACTAATAGAAGTTACAAAAATGCGATGTTTCCCATCAAAAGAAAACGAATTATCGACAATGATAAGAAAGGCATTTTTGTTCCAATAGCAACGAAAAATTTATTCTTAAAATACTACAGTAGACAAATGGCGCAAGCTTTATATTGGACTAAGCAGGATGCTAATGACTATAGTTCAGCAATTAAAAATGTTCTTTCAAAATATTTAAACTAAATTCAATGGCACTTCAAAAAACTGCTGAAAGATATTCTTTTAATCAGCTACTTAGCACAAATTCATTTAATATAGAAATACCGATTATCCAAAGAGATTATGCACAGGGGCGTGATTCTCAAAAAGAGTTGCGCACAAACTTTTTGGGGGCTTTGTACAAATATTTGGAGGAAGATATACCTCATCGAGATTTAGATTTTGTATATGGTTATGTAACTGAAGATAAATCATTTATACCATTAGACGGTCAACAAAGGCTAACAACTTTGTTTTTACTCCACTGGTACCTAGCTAAAGCCAACAACGACCAACAATTTATTGAAAATGTGTTGTCAAAAGATGGTAAATCTAAATTTGTTTATAAAACAAGATTTAGTTCTACAGACTTTTGTGAAGCATTACTAACAAATGAGATTAATTTATTTCAATTAAAAGAGTCGGATAAGGATAGGAAAAATGCTTTATCGAAAACTATCATAAATAAGGGTTGGTTTCAGAAGTATTGGAGTAGAGACGCCACGGTACTTTCAATGCTTAATATGCTCGATGATATTCATTATTTATTTAGAAATGTTCCTCATTTTTATAAAGGATTAATTGCTGAACAGTCGATCATTACATTCTTATTTTTAAATCTCGATGATTTGAAACAAGGTGACGATCTTTACATAAAGATGAACTCAAGAGGTAAGCCTTTGACAAATTTTGAAAATTTTAAAGCAAGATTTGAACAAGAAATAAAGTCACTGTTTGAGAATAATGTTAAAGATTATGCACTCTCAATGGCAGATAGAATTATGGAATGTTCTATTCAAGAATATTTCTCCAATAAGATAGATTGTGTCTGGACCGATTTATTTTGGAACTATAGAGACTTAGTTGGCGATCTAAATACTTATGACGATGAGCTAATGAATTTCATTAGGGCATCGTTAACATTTTCATACATCAAAAACAATCCGTTTGATAAACCCGTTTTCGATTTACTTCTAGGTAATCAAGTAATGTCATTCAATAAGCAAAAAGAGCTTAATCTTTTTACTAAAGACAGTGTCATTTTTTTAATTGACACACTTGATAAACTAATGAATGGTAACTTAAAACCAGCTAATAAAGTCACGGATTGTTATTATTTTGATTTCGAAATTATATTCAATAATATATTAAAGAACGTAGCCTCAAATCCAGAAAGAGTTCTTTATTACTCATATATCAGCTATTTAGTTAAACATTCAGAACATATTTCTGGTCTGCAAGACTGGATGAGGGTTATATCCAATTTGGTTGAAAATACTAGATTTGATAGCCCAGATCAATTCTATTCGGCAATTATATCGTTAAATAAGCTTTTAGAGGTAGCACCGAATATTTTGGAAGCATTAAAAAGTGATTTAAAAATAGACTTCTTCTTTAGTGATCAAGTTTATGAAGAACAGATGAAGGCTATTGCAATTCTATCAGACAGGGGTATTGAAAATTCATGGGAAGCAATCATTTATGAAGCCGAAAAGGCAGTTTTCCACAAGGGTCAAATTGGTTATTTATTTGAATTTAGCGGTATTCAGAATAAGGTTGAGATTACCCAAAGTTCATTAGAGGCTAAAGATGCATTTAGACAATATCTTTATAAGTTTAAAGCGTTATTCTCTGTTTTAGATAATGAGAGAAATAATGGGTTCTTACTAGAACGAGCATTATTATCTTTCGATAACTATTTGCTAGAAACCAGTAATTGGAGGTATAATTTCAGTAGCTCAAGAAAGGTATCCAACTATGATCGTGATTTTAGTTGGAAAAGAATTTTAAGAGTAGATTTCACCAACTCAGAACCTAGTGTAAAATCGAAAAATAAGCGAGGTGTTTTCAAAAAACTAGTTGATGATGCTAAGTTCAATTTTATTAATGAAGCTCTTGTAAATAAATCTCTGAATGAAATGATCAAAAAATCTAATATAAATGATTGGCGAAGAGATTTTATAGATGACCCGAGAATTATTGCGAAATGTGGACAAGGATATATTTACAGTTGGGAGTATAATCATCAAACTATACAGCTTTTGAATGCTTCGCAGATGAATCATTTAAGATATGACCTAAATACACTGGTTTTATATTACCAAATTTCTGACAACCAAATATTTGGTCCATTTAAAAACTGTAGTATACATCCAGCAAAGGGATATGATGATACCACTTTGATAATTTTAGACGATTGGTGTCACAATCGAATTTATTATAGAGTGATTATTGAGTATATATATGAAAGTTATAATATAACTTTTACCAAAGTAAAAGGTGTAAATAAAATACAAGAATATGGTGGAGAACTGATATTGGTACTCGAAAAACTTGGTTATAAATGGGAAGATAAAGGTTATGTTAAAGCTTCGAAATCAAGAACCTCAGCACTCACTAAGTACAAAGAACTTTTGAGTGATTTAAATCTATTGTAACTTGTAAACATGATCAATCCCATAGAACGTATCACCCAAAATCGCATTATCCAACTCTTTCAAAAAGAATTGGGCTACAAATATTATGGCAATTGGGAGAAAAGAGAACACAATAGTAATGTAGAAGAAACCATTCTAAAACAGAATTTGTTAACTCGTGGTTATTCCGAAACCTTGGCAGATAAGGCGGTAAAAGATGTTTATAATTTGGCAACTACCAATTCTGGCAATTTATATCACCGCAACAAAGCAATGTATTCGTTATTGCGCTATGGGGTAAAAGCCAGACCAGATTTGGGTGAGCAGTTTGATACCATTTTTCCAATTGACTGGAATGATTTTGATAAAAATGAATTTGGTATTGCAGAGGAAGTTACACTGAGCAAAGGTGAAAATAACCGTCGTCCGGATGTTGTGTTATACATCAATGGGATTGCCATTGGCGTATTGGAGTTGAAAAGAGGAACGACTGATATTTCGGAAAGTATTAACCAATCTATCTCTAACCAAAAAGTATTGTTTAACGAATGGTTTTATACAACTGTTCAATTATTAATGGCGGGTAATAACACCCAAGGTTTGAAATATGGAACAATAGAAACACAAGCTAAATATTACCTAGCCTGGAAAGAGGACGAGCTAAATAATGAAGCTTACAAGCTGGATAAGTACATCAAGAAACTTTGTCAGAAAGAACGTTTGATTGATTTGATATATAATGGCGTAGTGTTCGATGCTGGTGTAAAAAAACTACCTCGTCCGCACCAATATTTTGCTTTGAAAGAAGCGCAAGGATTTGTCCGTAAAAAAGAAGGCGGTATTATTTGGCATACGCAAGGTTCTGGTAAATCATTGATGATGGTGATGCTTGGCAAATGGATTTTGGAAAATGTTGCCAATTCAAGAATTGTCATCTTAACTGACCGAACAGAATTAGATGACCAGATAGAAAGGGTCTTTAAAGATGTGGGTGAAACCGATGTTGCTAAAACGAGGTCTGGTAAGGAACTAATGGCATTTTTAACTTCATCGAGACCAAGATTGGTTTGTTCGCTCATTCATAAGTTTGGCAATAAAACAGATACCGATTTCGATGCTTTTATTAAAGAACTGCAAGACAATCCGGTACAAACGCAAGGGGAGATTTTCGTTTTTATTGATGAATCTCACCGTTCGCAAAGCGGTAAGCTGAACCAAGTTATGAAAGCTGTATTGCACAACGCGGTATTTATTGGTTTTACAGGTACCCCTTTATTAAAAAAAGATAAAAAAACAACAATGGATGTATTTGGCAGGTACATTCATACCTATAAATTTAACGAAGCGGTTGAAGATGGCGTAGTAAAAGATTTGATGTATGAAGGACGTGCTATTGAGCAAAACCTAACTTCACAAGCAAAAGTAGACCAATGGTTTGAGGCCAAAACAGCGGGTTTAAATGATTTCCAAAAGAACGAGCTAAAAAAGAAATGGGGCACCATGCAAAATGTGCTGAGTTCTAAAAGTAGAATGGAGAAAATTGTTGCAGATATTATCGTTGATTTTTCTGTGAAGCCACGTTTAAAATCTCAAAGTGGCAATGCCATTTTGGTGGCATCGAGTATCTATGAAGCTGCTAAATATTACAGTTTATTTTTAAATACAGAACTGAAAAACAAATGTGCCATTATTACCTCTTACAACCCTAATGCAAGCGATGTTTCTTTAGAAGATACCGGAGCAGATAATGAAACCGATAAAGAATTTATATTTAAAACCTATACAGATTTACTAAAGAATGTAAGTGTAAAAGGCAATAAGTCTAAGACAGAAACTTACGAAACGGATGCGAAAGAAAGTTTCCGTAAAGAGCCAGCAAGAATGAAATTGCTAATTGTGGTTTCTAAGTTATTAACGGGTTTTGATGCGCCACCTTGTACTTACATTTATATTGATAAAAGAATGCAGGACCATACGTTGTTTCAGGCAATTTGTAGGGTTAATCGTTTAGATACTGATGATAAGGATTACGGTTACATTATCGATTACATGGAGTTATTTGGAAAGGTAACTGATGCTATAAATGTTTATACCTCTGAGCTAGACAGTGAAGGCTTTACCAAAGAAGAAGTAGGTATTCAACTGAAAGACCGATTGAAAGTTGCCAAAGATCGTTTATTCACGGCTTTAGAAACGGTAGAAAGTATTTGCGATAATGTAGCTTCACCTAAAAATGATTTAGCATATATTCATTATTTCTGCGGTAATACAGAAAATCCAGATGATTTAAAAGCGATGGAGTATAAACGAATGGCATTATACAAAGCCATTGTAGAATACATCAGGGCTTATGCGAATGTGAAGGCTGACTTTATTACAGCTGAATTTACCGATGCAGAAATTAAACGTTTCAACAGCAAGTTAGAGGAATATCTAAGTCTGAGAGAGATTATTCGTATTGCTTCGGGCGAAACCATCGATTTGAAAGCTTACGAAGCTGATATGCGTTTCTTGATAGATACTTACATCAAAGCAGATGATTCTGAAGTAATTTCTCCATTTGAAAATATTTCTCTACTTGATTTGTTGGAAACTAACATGGATCAAGCTATTGATAGTTTACCTAACGAAATTAAAGGTAATCCGGAAGCAGTTGCAGAAGTAATTGAAAATAACATTAGGAGCAAAATTGTTGAAGAACATTTACTTGATCCTAAATATTTTGATCAGATGAGTGTTTTGCTGCAAGAACTGATTGAGAGAAGAAAGCAGGAAACTATTAACTATCAACAATACTTAACAAAAATTGCAGAACTTATTCGTCAGGTTAATCAAGGGAAAAAAGATGGGGTGCCTAAGTCTTTAAACACTAAGGGAAAAGTAGCTATTTATCATACATTAGAAGATGATGAGCAATTAACTTTAGCTTGCGAGAATGCGGTGCAATACGCTAAACAAGATGGTTTTAGAGAAAATTTAGCTAAGCAGAAATTAGTTAAGAAAGCTATTTACGATGTAGTTGAAGATGTTAAAAAAGTGGAAGAGGTTTATAAAGTTATAGATGCACATAAAGACGAGTATTAATGGCTAACAGCACTCTACATATTGGTTCAGTTGAGATAGAAGTGACGTTTAAGGCGATTAAAAACTTGCATTTAAGTGTGCATCCACCTGTTGGTCGGGTAACAATTGCTTCGCCAGATTTTTATGATTTGGAGAAAGTGAAGATTTATGCTGCGACCAAATTGGGATGGATTAAAAGAGAGCAAGCGAAAATAAAAAGTCAAGAAAGGGAAGAACCTAAATTGATGATTACGAGAGAGAGCCATCAGTTTTTAGGAAAGCGTTACTTGTTAAAAATAATTGAATCTAATCGACCAAAGTTGGTTCTGAAGCATCAAAGGATTGAGCTTTATGCTTTGCCAGAAGCAACTTTAGAACAAAAGCAAAAGACGCTTTACAATTGGTACAGAAGAGAATTAGAGGCTGTTGCCGGTAAACTGATTGTTGCCTATTCCAACCAAATGAAGCTAGCAAATATCAACTTTGGTATCAGAAAAATGAAAACCAAATGGGGGAGTTGTAGTATCGAAAAGCGAATATTATGGTTTAATATTGAATTGGCTAAAAAACCAATGGACTGCATTGAATATATCGTAGTTCATGAACTAGTTCATTTAATAGAACGTAACCACAATAAGAACTTTATTATTTTAATGGATAAGTTTTTGCCAAGTTGGAGGGTGCAGAAAAAGATCTTAAATGAATTGCCTATCTAGAGTTAATTTCAAGAGTTTTTTTTGTTTATAATAATATATTTTAGAGAGGTTCTTTTATTGTTAAAGTTTTTTAAACGCGATTATTTACCTCAGCTTGGCTCTTCTCGTGGCAATGCTTTTTTGTGAGCTATTGTTTCTTCAGAAGTTCATTTTTTTCTCGTTCACTTGCAAGCAATCTTTCGTACAATTCTATTATTTTCTCGAGTGGATTGATTGTACATAAATAATTATTGTTGTTGGAACTACTGTCAGTAAAAGTATTACCAATGATGTTGAAAACTGCTTCCTCGTTAAAATTTCTGATAGCGTCCGTCGGTAAACCCAAAGCGGAAGCAATCTTTTCTAAAGTTGAATCTTCAATTTCCTCACTTTGCTCAAGTTTGCTAATGGCCTGTTGGCTTATGCCAAGTTCAGCAGCGAGCGCTTCCTGTTTCATTCCACGCAGTTCTCGGATACGGCTTATTTTTCTACCAAGATGCATTCTGTTCGTTTTTTCTGAGGTTTCCATGGCCAAATATATTTAAAAAATTCCGACAGTTAAAAACAACCCTGCGCTTGTATTTAACAACAGGTATTGGTTCGGTACGTACTTTTTCTAATCGAAATTGGTTCTCGTAATAACCATGAAGATATGAAAAAGAAATCATTAAAGCCAGTAGAGGGCCGGCCAGAGCCATTCTCCAATTTTGTTAAGGAACTTGCAGAGCGGTTCACGCCCTTGCATATTCTTAAGTTCGGTGAAATAAGTTCCATAAAGAATTCTCGTACTTCCTTCTCGCCACAAAAGACGAGCAGCAATTTTCACTATTACCTATTAATGGTAATTGAGGGCACAACAAGAATTGAGCATGGCGTTCAGGATTTTGTAAATACGCATTTTAACCATGGCAAAATCACGATCCTTGTTCATAGCCTAGAGAGCGTCAATACAGCTATTGCAGGTAACAACAGATTTTTTATAACACTGTTTAATTCCGGCATTCAGCTATACAGTCATGATGGTACGCTGAATCTGTTTCCTGAATTCATTCTTGATAAAAAGATATCTCTTGAAAAAGCCCGTAAGCATCTATACCATAGGATTCCAATGGCGCAGGGATTTCTAGATGGTGCGGGAGAATGTTTCAGTAATGAAAAATTCAATGTGTGCGTTTTTATGCTTCACCAAGTTGTTGAGCAATCCTGCATTGCAATGATCAGGGTTTTTATGGCTTATAGGTCGGATATTCATCATTTGGGCAGGCTACTGGACATCTGCGCGTGTTTCTCAGAGGAGCCGAGAGCGCTTTTGCTTGGAACGACAGAAAACAGAAGACTTTTTGAGAAGCTCATGAATAGTTACAGCCACGCCAGGTATAAAGATAATTTCAGTGTCGAGATGGGCGATGCTGATAAACTATATAGCTTAGTTCATAATTTTTTAATTCTCGCCAAAGGTCTTTGTGATAAGAAGATCAATCTTTTAACTGCCGAATGTGAAGAGGCGGAAGCAGAGAAAGGAGGAACTGATAATGGCTGATGAAATCATGCTTACCGGAAAACCTAAATCGCAGTTTTATAAACTTCCGTTTGATAAGAGTACCCGTATATTGAGGTTAAATGTTTTGGAGTCACACACAGAACTTCGAGCCGGGAACCGACCATATTATATGGTTGAGAGAAAGCCACTTTCATTTAAGAAAGGCGTCTTGACAATGAGGGTAAAACTCGAAAATGAGCCGCCTGTAGAAGTTTACCTGAAGGTCGAGTATGATCATTTATTGGTAAGCTGCAATATTGATACGGATGAAGATTATCTGGGAAGATATGCATACCGTACATTGAGGGCGATGTTATGGAATGAATTTCATGACTTTGAGGAATATTATTGGCCGGAATGCTTCAATGAAGCAACCGGAAAATCCAAATATCTTGAAGTAATCTGTGATAGATATGGAGTGGACATCAGGCTAAAAAAAGAATTTAAAGGTTTTTTCAGGCCAGATGACTATTTTCTGCACATATCCGAACGGAAGGTATTGGAGCGAAAGTATGTGAATGTTGGATTAGCTACTTTAAACCATGAATACCTTATCGGCTATTGCCTCGCAAATACCGATCCTGTCAGGTTCCATTCCAACCATTATCCATTTCTGATACCGTATAGCTTTACCCTAAATGCGGATAATAAGACGGTAAAATCTTTTACGGGTTTTCTTATCGAAGAAGACGATAGTTTTGAACAATCTGAACTATCCGCAAATCAAACTGAGCTGAACAGCATCTGCTACGAAATGAAGAAAATTGCAAGGATTCAGTTCAGGGAGTATGGAGATAGTGATGAACGTTCCGACGAAATAGATGATATCAATTTCAGCAATAAGAGGAAGATTTTTGAACTATTTAATAAAGCACTACCAATGCTATCGAGGGAGCCGTTTACACATTACCTGATTACCTATGGGCTGAGAAATATTCAGAAGAGACCTATGAAAAAGGATATGCAGGTGGCCCGATTCTCAGTTGAAGTACCCCGTTTAAATTTTTCACTTAGTGATAAGAGTGATTATTACGAACTTAAGTTGAGGTTCAAGGTGGGAAAAAAAGTTCTGCTTTTTTGCGAAGATAGGATTGCTATGTTTTTCATCTGTTCATCTTCAAACCCCACTGTTTGGTATCTATTGGAATGTGAAACGGATTCTAGGGTAGTTCTTTTCTTTAGTCGGAAAAACTTTAAGATTCAGGTTCCCAAAGGTTATTATAAGGAGCATTTTGAAGCGTATGTAGATGAAATCAAAAAATACTATGAGCTTGAAATCAAATAGAAACACAGACATGAAAGAGATTAAAAAACTACTCGATTATCAACCTTCAGGACTCACCGACGACGAAATTGAAAATTCAGATTCGGAGATGGAATATTTTTTCGTGAATTTTCCGCTGTATGAGGCAAGGGCAAACTTATGGGAACTTTACCAAGGTTGGGTGCATTTGGAAGCGGAATCTCCGGAAGGGGAGGAATTAAAGCATATGCTTTTCTTCTGTAACCAGATGATCAGCTTCCTGAACTTTTCTTATATAGTAACCAGACAGAAACCGAATAGATGAATAAAAAACAGAAAGCAAGATCATTGGGGAGTTGCTTTCTGTAATGATTAAGTTATTTTTAATCTACTATTGCGACAGCCCGCCCGCCCACATTTTCGGCCTGTGAAAGCCCACTTCACTACCTTGGGATTTTCACTATGGCATATACAGAAATGCAATTCCGCCCCTAGGTACTATAGTTCATCCGGTTTGAACCCGATTCTCTTTCGTTTAGGAACAGGTGTTTCCTTTAGTTCTAACAACTCATCAAGATATTGAAAAACAATTTCCATGTTCTTGTCTTGGTTTTCCAGCTTGTTTTTTATCTTTTCTATCTCCAGACGAATTTGGGCATTATCAGCTACCATATTCCTAAGTCGTGCAAATATTCGGATTACCTGAATATTAACGTTGATAGCCCGCTCACTGTTGAGTATGCTTGATAACATAGCTACGCCCTGTTCGGTGAATACGAAAGGGGTTGCCGGGCTGAATTTTGCCGACTTGGGGAGGTTATCACAAATTGTGATAACCTGCTGCCATTCCTCTTTTGTCAACTGAAACATGAAGTCCTCCGGAAAACGCTGAAAGTTACGTTTGACTGCCTGTTTGAGTGCACGAGTCTCAACTTCGTAAAGTACAGCAAGGTCAAGATCTAGCATTACCTTTTGATCTCGGATGTGATATATCTTTTCCAGTACAACTTGTTCCTGAATCAGAATATTTGTTATGGTCTTATTCATAATTTTTCGAATTTACCAGCACCAAAACGTGCTGGCATAATGAGTTTATTATTTTATAGAGAATCGGTTTTGCAAAATCGCCATATCGGCACTTACCTTTATATCAAGAACCTTTGCATAAATCTGGGTAGTCCTGATATTGGTATGCCCAAGCATCTTCGATACGCTTTCCATGGGAACGCCGTTTAAAAGTGTTATCGTTGTTGCGAAGGTGTGCCTGGCAATGTGTGAGCTTAAAGGCTTATTGATCTCACAAACCGCGGCAATTTCCTTGAGGTACTCATTTATCTTTTGATTGCTTGAAACTGGTAATGCCCTGTCTTTTGTGATGCAATATGGATGGTCGCTATATCTTTCCAATATTGCGATTGCAGGTGGTAATAGGGGAACAGCAGATCGGGTTCCTGTTTTCGTTCGGTTTGTGTAAACCCATTGTTTACCATCTACACCTGTTTTGACATTAGATAGGCTCAGTTTCTCTACGTCAGAATACGCAAGCCCGGTAAAACAGCAGAAGATAAAAACATCCCGTACCTGACTTAGCCGTTCGGTTAAGAACTGCTTTTCTGAAATTTTTGTTAACTCCTCCTCTGTAAGAAATGAACGCTCTACATTTTTACACTTTAGTTTGTATCCAAACATTGGATCGCTGTCAATCCATTTTAAGCTCAATGAAATGCGAAGGACTTTACCAAGGCTTTTCAGATACCTTACTGTGGTATTGTTGGCACAACCGTTTACTGACCTCAGGAAAAAATCAAAATCGCGTATAAACGCATGGTTAATATTTTTGATGTTGATGTCTGCTATCTTGTATTTTTCATTCATGAAAGCAACAAGATGCCTTTCCAAAACTTGAAAGCGCTTCAAGGTACCAATGGCATATTCCTTTCCTACCAAAGCCTCCATTTTTTCGTTATGAACTTTAATGCCTTCCATCAAGGTATGCTTACGGACTTCCCGCCCGATAAATCTGCACTTAATGCCTTCGGCTGTAATAACTTCGCCGGTATCAAAAAGATCCCTGTAAACCTGGTTGATCATTGACTGGAGATTGTCCAGATGAGCGTTGAAGCTTCTGACATCTTCCTTTTTTCCATCCTGTCTGCCTGATTTGGTATTCCACTTTTCAGGATCGCACTCAAGCCCGCTGGTCATTTCTGCCCTTTTTCCGCCAACAGTTATTCGTAAATAAACTGGCACATGGCCGCCACGATAGTTTTTCTGCTTTTTAAGATAAAAAAGCAGGTTAAAATTAGTTTTCATATAAACTGAATTAAGGTTAACAAAATTAGCCCTGCAGTCTGAAAACGTCAAGATGTTCGATGGCCGAACAACTTGTTAAACAAGTGATTATAAATAATTCGGTGAGTTCTTTTAGTACCTAAATTACTCACCGAATTACACACTTATAATATGAGAATCGGTGAGTAATTTAGATTTTCCACTAAAACAAAAAAGCTTGCAATCATTTGATTTGCAAGCTTTTACGTAGTTTTGATACTATCTTCTGTGATCCCGCTGGGATTCGAACCCAGGACCACTACATTAAAAGTGTAATGCTCTACCAGCTGAGCTACGGAATCAACTTAATTGAAACGTTTAACTGTTTCCTTTAAAGTGGTGCAAATATAGGGTTCAGGAGTATTTCCTGCAAATAAAAAATCACAAAATGCGCTACTATATTGATTTATAGGCGAATTAATTTATTGGCTTCGTTTTTAGTGCGTAAAATCATAATTTTAAAAACCAAATATCATCCTTTATGCCAAAATTGTATCTGTTAATCGTGCTTTTTGTTTTTTCACTTTCCAGGTTATCTGCTCAAAAAGCCGCTATTCAGGTTAAATTCAATAAACCAGCCACTTCCTTCGAAGAAGCCTTGCCCTTAGGAAATGGTCGTTTAGGTGCTTTAGTTTATGGCCAAACGACTAAAGAAAGGATTGCATTGAACGAGATTACTTTATGGTCTGGAGGCATACAAGATGCGAATCGCGATAGCGCATATTTATATCTTAAGCCCATCCAACAGTTGTTACTGGATGGAAAAAATAAGGAAGCACAATCGCTATTGCAGAAAAATTTTGTTTCGAAAGATGATGGTTCACATTATGGGAATGCCGCCAATACCCGATATGGTTGTTACCAAACGGTTGGAGATCTATTTATTCAGTGGAAGGACACCTTAAATAAAGTTTCGGGCTATAGCCGAGCACTTGATATAGAAAAAGCAGTTGCAGAGACCAGGTTTATCAGAAATGGTGTTTTGTTTACAGAAAAGGTTTACACCGATTTTATGAGCGATGTAACGCATGTTAAGTTTTCGGCTGGTAAAGCAGGTGGTTTAAATTTCAAAATTTCCCTTTTTAGAAAAGAGCATGCCGCCATAAACTCAATAAACCATACTATTATAATGAGCGGACAGCTTCCCGCTGGAAAAGATTTAGGTATGAAATTTATTACTATGGTTAAAACCAAATTAAAAGGCGGCTCTACTAGGGTAGATGGTAATGAACTCGTGATAGAAAATGCCACCGAATGCGATTTAATTTTAAATACCGAAACGAATTATAATCCTGTAAATGCCAGCTTAAGTTCGGTTGATCTTGTTTCGCTTTGCAAGAATAAAATTAACAAGGCTTTTGCTGAAGCAGAAGATGTTTCTTTTCTAGCCCATGTCCGTAAATATCAGTCATTTTATAACAAGTGTAAACTGAGTTTTAGTAGCAAAGATACTAACGAATCGCTCACGACAAACGAACGATTAGCCTTATATCAGGCAGGAAAAAGTGATGCGAGTTTACCTGCGCTTTACTTCAACTTTGGGAGGTACTTACTTATATCTTCTTCCAGACCAGGTTTAATGCCTGCAAATTTACAGGGGCTTTGGGCAACTGAATACCAAACGCCCTGGAATGGAGATTATCATTTAAACATTAACCTGCAAATGAATTATTGGCCTGCAGAGGTTACCAATTTATCTGCACTTACACAGCCTTTATTTCAGTTTACTAAAAATTTAGTGCCCAGTGGAACAAAAACCGCTAAAGCTTATTATAATGCTGATGGTTGGGTGGCACATGTAATTGCGAATCCGTGGTTGTACACCTCACCAGGCGAAGGTGCAGAATGGGGTTCTACTTTAACAGGTGGCGCCTGGTTGAGTACGCATATTTGGGAGCATTATCTGTACACAAAGGATGTTAATTTCCTTAATTCGTATTATCCTGTTCTGAAAGGTGCCGCTCTTTTTTTAAAATCAGTTTTGGTTAAAGAGACTAAAAACAATTGGCTAGTGGTTTCGCCATCTAACTCTCCAGAAAACACCTATATAACAGCTGATGGTTTTAAAGGACAAACGGCAATGGGGCCAACTATGGATATGCAAATCTGTCGTTCTATATTTAATGCAACCATTAAGGCAGCGCAGATTTTAAAAACCGATGCCAGTTTAAGTCGGGAATTAGAGGCGATTGTGCCCCAGCTGGCACCAAATCAAATTGGCGCTCGGGGCGATATTAATGAATGGCTGGAAGACTGGACGGATGCAGAACCGAAACATCGTCATGTTTCTCATTTATTTGGGTTATATCCTTATGATGAGATTACGCCCTGGGATAATCAAAAACTTTCGGAAGCAGCGAAACAAACTTTAAACCAAAGAGGAGATGATGGCACGGGTTGGAGTAAGGCCTGGAAGATTAATTTTTGGGCCAGACTTGGTGATGGAGATCATGCACTGCTGCTGTTGAAAGAGCTTTTGAGGCCTGTAACAGGTAGTAAAATGAATATGCAAAAGGGTGGTGGCACTTATCCAAATCTTTTTTGTGCGCATCCGCCTTTTCAAATTGATGGTAATTTCGGCGGAACAGCAGGTATTGCAGAAATGCTGATTCAAAGCCATGGTAAAAGTAATGTAATTCGTTTTCTGCCTGCTTTGCCTGCTGATCGGGATTGGCAAAGCGGAAGTTTCAAAGGTTTTTGCACTCGGGGAGGTTTTGAAATCGATGCAGTTTGGCAAAATGGGATTTTACAGAAATCTACAATTGTAAATAAGAAAGTTAGTGGTATTTGTATGGTATTAGTGCCTAAACATTTAAACCTGTACAATTCCAAAGGTAAAGCACTTAAAATTGAGCGGGATGTAGATGGAACGGTTAAGTTTATGGCTCAAAAAAATGAAATTTATAGTTTAAGAAATTAATGCACTTAATAGGTGATTCTTTTTAGCATGAAATTCGCTGTGAATTTGGTTTTTACCATGATGAATTTCATGTATTTGTGATGAAATTGTTTTTTATGTCGGGTTTGGCTTGATAAAATGAGTAAAATTTAAATTGCGCAAACGTTTGTTTAAGGAAAACTTAAAATATTTGTTTAGTTTGGCCTTATCAACTTAAACCAAACTAATTTTTATGTCGAATACTACAGATTTGGGTCAATCCAAAGGCCCGAAGCCACTTGTTATTATCTGCGCACTCTTTTTTATCTTTGGATTTGTAACCTGGGCTAACGGAACATTAATTCCTTTTTTTAAACTTTCTTTTGGTTTATCAGACATTCAGGCTTTTCTGGTTACGTTTGCTTCTTACATGGCTTACTTTTTTCTTTCGCTTCCTTCATCCTGGATCTTAAAGAAAATTGGTTTTAAAAATGGTATTATTTTGGGTTTAATTGTACTTGGAATAGGATCATTACTTTTTATACCAGCTGCTCAAACCAGAACATTCGGTTTGTTTTTAACAGGTATTTTTGTTCAGGGAGCGGCATTAGCATTATTACAAACCGCTTCTAATCCATATTTAACAATTATTGGCCCGATTGAAAGTGCTGCAAAACGAATTAGCATTGCAGGTATTTGTAATAAGTTTGCGGGTATAATTGTACCATTTATTATGGGTACACTTTTCCTGAAGAATGCTTCAGAAATTGAGAAAAAAATCGAAGTGGCTACAGGCCTTGCTAAAGAACAATTATTAAACGATGTTTTGGGTCGCGTGAATATGCCCTACGTCGTTCTAGCTATTGTTTTTTGCTTATTTGCAATTGTTATCAAGTTTACACATTTACCCGAAGTTAATGTTGAGGAAGATGTAATTGATGAAGAAAAAGGAGTGGTGGTTAAGCATAAAAGCATTTTCCAGTTTCCACATTTGTTTTTCGGTGCTTTATGTATTTTTGTTTATGTGGCTGCAGAAGTAATGGCTGGCGATATTATTGGTGTTTACGGAAAAGCATTAGGCATAAGTGCCGATATCAGTAAATACTTCACTTCGCTAACTTTAGGTAGTATGCTGGTTGGTTATATTATCGGAATAATTACGATACCTAAATACATTTCGCAGCAGTTTGCTTTAAGAATTTGTGCCATTTTAGGTTTAATTTTTACGATTGCCGCCTACCTAACGTCAGGTTATACTTCCGTAATTTTTATTGCTTTATTGGGTTTGGCTAACTCTTTAATGTGGCCTGCAATATTTCCTTTAGGCATTAGTCATTTGGGCAAATTCACTAAAACGGGTTCGGCTATAATGGTTATGGGGATTGCGGGTGGTGCAGTTTGGCCTTTGCTGTATGCTTTTATTAAAGATCATTTGCATCTGGATTTTCAATTGGCATATTTTATTACTGTTATGCCTTGCTATCTCTTCATTCTTTATTTTGCGATTAAGGGCTACAAAGTTGGATTAAATTTAAAATAGTAAAGCCTAATATATTTATGATTAAGCCTAATCCTAATCAGATTAGGCTTTCTTATGCCATTATTTTTTTCCTACTTTTGAGCCAATTCGGATGTAATATTAAATCATCCTTTTACACATCTTACATTTTATAACGTTTATGAATAAAGCTATTTTTCTGGATCGTGATGGCGTACTTAATCACGAAATATACGATTACATTACCCGTGTTGAAGATTTCAAAATTTTAGATTATCAGATACCTGTTTTAAAGAGATTTTTTGATGAAGGTTATTTGCTAATTGTGATTACAAACCAGGGCGGAATTGCGCTAAAAAGATATACCGAACAGGAATTAGCAATTATGCATCAAATGTTAAGAAATGCTTTTGTTGCTAAAGGCGCCGATATTGCAGGTTTTTATTATTGCCCGCATCACCCAACTGTTGGTGGCGAATGTAAATGTCGTAAACCAAAATCGGGAATGTTGTTAGATGCGATTGATATGTACGAAATTGATCCTGCGTTATCTGTAATGATTGGCGATAAACCAAGAGATGTTGAGGCCGCAAATGGGGCAGGAGTAAAAGGTATTTTAATTGAACCTGATGAACAGATTAATTACGAGCAGGTTAAGGAAGTGCTTCGCAGGGAATCTCTAGTCTAGCTTTTGTGTTCTGTTGGTTCCAGTAGTTTTGATGGTGCTTCAACAAGCTCAGTATAACAGTTTACTCGTTTATTACCAGGAGAACGTTTTAATTATAAAAATAAAAAAAGTCCTAAGTTTAAGATCGATTTGATTCTTTACTTAGGACTTTTTTATGTTGAAGACAGGCTTTAGCTTTTGTCTTGAAGCTTTAAAATTATTTACCAGCAGCTTTAGCGTGATCAGCTAAGAATGTAGCTAAACCGCTATCTGTTAAAGGATGTTTTAATAAACCAACAATTGCAGCTAAAGGAGCCGTAATTACATCAGCGCCTAACTTTGCACAGTTTACAATATGCAACGGACCGCGGATAGATGCTGCTAAAATTTGAGTTTCGTAACCGTAGTTATCAAAAATTGTTCTGATATCTTCGATTAAAACTAAACCATCGCTAGAAATATCATCTAAACGACCTAAAAATGGAGAAACATAAGTAGCACCAGCTTTAGCAGCCAATAATGCTTGTCCAGCAGAGAAAATTAAGGTACAGTTGGTTTTAATTCCTTTTGATGAAAAATATTTGATTGCTTTAACGCCATCTTTAATCATCGGAACTTTAACAACAATTTTAGGATTTAATGCAGCTAATGCTTCACCTTCTTTAATGATTTCATCGAAAGTAGTAGCGATAACTTCTGCACTTACGTTATCTTCAACGATATCGCAAATCGCTTTATAATGGTTAATTACATTTTGCTCGCCAGTAATACCTTCTTTAGCCATTAAGCTAGGATTAGTGGTTACGCCATCTAAAATGCCAAGATCATGCGCTTCTTTGATTTGATCAAGATTTGCTGTGTCGATAAAAAATTTCATGGTTATAAATTCTAATATTTGAGTTTCAATAATTGAACCCTGAAGAATTTAATTCCCCCTTCAGGGGATTAAGGGAAAAGAAAAAAAAGGGCAAGCACCTTCTATCGCACCGCTACAACCTTCTACCCTTGCTATGTTCCCATCCTGGGGGAGTTCAAAGGGAGCTGGTCGTAAAAGACTTGCCCGCCACAAAGGTAGAAAAAGAAGTTGTTTTGCAAAATGCATTTTTCTCTTTTTTTAGTCATTATGGCTATATGGCTGATTAGTAATTTAATAAAATTTTAAACGGTAAAATTAGATGGTGATATAATAAGACTTAAAACAAACTGTAGTTACTTTATAAATGAATATAATATTTATATATAAATTATTTATTTTACGATTTTAATTATAAAAATAGTTTAAAATTGATATTTATTGTACAATCTTACCATTATAAATTTGATAATTATTTTATTGATAAATTACTATATTATTAATTTAAATGTTAAAGTTTACATATAAACTAAAATAATTCCAAAAATCATGTTAAGTCTGTAATTTAATAATCGTTTTTTGTATCTTAGTGTTTCCTATACACTAACAACTAACGAGCAAAGAATGGAACCAAACAGTGGATTGTACGATGCGCAATTTGAACACGATGCCTGCGGTATTGGGTTCGTTGCACATGTGAAAGGGCGAAAATCGCATCAAATCATCTCCGATGCACTTACTATTTTAGAGAATCTAGATCATAGAGGGGCATGTGGAGCAGAACCAAATACAGGCGACGGCGCTGGTATAATGATTCAGATTCCCCACGAATTTTTTTACGATGAATGCCTAAAAGCTGGCTTCAGTTTACCAGAAACGAATAATTATGGCGTAGGCATGTTGTTTATGCCTAAAGATATTCGTTCGAGAGAGGAATGCAGAGAACTTATTTACCGTGCGGCTGAAAAGCTTGGATTAGAAATTTTAGGCTTCAGAAAAGTAGACGTCGATATTACAGACATCGGCAATATGGCACTCTCTGTTGAACCAGAAATTGAGCAGGTTTTTATTGCTCGTCCTTATACTGTTAATCCAGGCGCTGATTTTGAGCGTAAACTATATATTTTCAAGAATTACCTGATTAAGCTCATCGTAAATACGGTTCATGGTGGCAAAGATTTTTATATTGTTTCTCTTTCTGCACAAACCATTATATATAAAGGACAGTTAACTTCATTACAGGTTCGCACTTACTTTAACGATTTAAGAGATAAAAGGGTAGTTTCTGCCCTGGGCCTGGTTCACTCTCGTTTCGCAACCAATACATTTCCGTCATGGAGATTGGCTCAACCTTTCCGTTTTATAGCACATAATGGTGAGATTAATACTTTACAAGGAAATTTAAACTGGTTTAGAGCTGGGGTCAAGTCATTTGCCTCCGCTTATTTTACTCCAGAAGAATTGGATATGTTATTGCCTGTTATCGATGAGACCAACTCAGATTCTGGCTGTTTAGATAATGTGATCGAATTATTACTGCATGCAGGAAGAACCTTGCCTCATGTTTTAATGATGCTGGTACCAGAGGCTTGGGATGGAAATGAAGATATGGACCCAGTTAAAAGGGCTTTCTACGAATTTCATGCTACATTAATGGAGCCTTGGGATGGTCCAGCTGCAATTGCTTTTACCGATGGAAAATTAATCGGCGCTACTTTAGATCGTAATGGTCTTCGTCCGTCGCGTTATGCCATTACTTCTGATGATCGCGTAATTATGGCTTCAGAAGCTGGTGCTTTAGCTATTGATCAAAGCACCATAATTGAGAAAGGGCGTTTAACACCTGGCAAAATGTTCGTTGTAGATATGGAACAGGGGCGAATTATTAGCGACGACGAAATTAAAACTCAGGTTTGCAGCAAAAGTCCTTACGCAGATTGGATTAACCAATATCAAATTCGCTTAGAAGAATTGCCTGAGCCACGTGTAATGTTTACTGGTCTTTCAGAAGAATCTATTTTCAAGTATCAGCAAGTTTTCGGTTATAGCAGAGAGGATATTGATTTATTGCTTAAACCAATGGCAATTGAGGCTAAGGAGCCGATTGGTTCTATGGGAACTGATACACCTTTGGCTATTTTATCAAAGCGCCCACAACACCTATCTAACTATTTCAAACAGTTATTTGCTCAGGTAACCAATCCGCCTATCGATCCAATAAGGGAGAAGGTGGTAATGAGTTTAGCTAGTTTTATGGGTAGCAATGGTAACCTATTGGATGAAGACCCGAAAGAAGCACACTGTGTAGCCATTAAACACCCAATTCTTACTAATCAAGAACTGGAAAAATTAAGAAGTATTGATACTGGTGTTTTCCAGGCCAAAACTTTACAAACTTATTTCAGGGCTGATGGTAAGCCTGGCGCTATGGCAAAGGCATTAGATCGCTTATGTCGTTATGCGGTTGATGCGGTTGAAGATGGTTTTCAGGTTATCGTATTAACGGATCGAGCAATCGATTCAGAACACGCTGCAATGCCATCTCTGCTGGCAGTTTCGGCCGTTCATCATCATTTAATCCGTAAAGGCTACCGTGGTGCTGTTGGTATCGTAATCGAGGCTGGTGATATTTGGGAAGTACATCACTTCGCTACTTTACTAGGGTTCGGCGTTACCGCGATTAATCCATATTTAGCTTTAGAAACTGTAAATGGTTTCCAGGAAGAATCTGGTTTATCGGCTGAGCAATTAACTAAAAACTATATTTATGCTGTAAATAGTGGTTTATTAAAAATATTCTCTAAAATGGGAATTTCAACCTTGCAATCTTATCAAGGTGCACAGATTTTCGAAATTTTAGGTTTGAACAAGCAAGTTGTAAATAACTATTTTACAGGAGCGGTTTCGCGGATTGGTGGTTTAGGTTTAGATGAAATTGCAAAAGAAACTTTAATTAAACACCATCGCAGTTTCGGACCAGCAACGCAAACTGAAAACTTGTTACCAGCTGGTGGTACTTACAAGTTCCGTCGCAAGGGCGAGGCGCATTTATTTAACCCTCAAACTATACATTTATTACAGAACGCTACCCGCAAAAACGATTACAATATTTTCAAACAATATTCAAAGCTGGTTAATGAGCAAACACAACAAGCTTACACCATTCGTGGATTGTTTGAATTTAACTATAGCCGTCCGTCGGTTCCGTTAAATGAGGTAGAATCGACCGAAGCAATTTTAAAAAGATTTGCAACAGGAGCAATGTCGTTCGGGTCAATTTCTCACGAAGCACATTCAACCTTAGCTATCGCGATGAACCGTATTGGAGGAAAAAGCAATACTGGCGAGGGCGGTGAAGATGAGATGCGATATACTAAGATGGAAAACGGCGATAGTATGCGTTCGGCAATTAAACAAGTTGCATCTGCCCGTTTCGGTGTTACCAGTTACTATTTAACCAATGCTGATGAGTTACAGATTAAAATGGCTCAAGGTGCAAAACCTGGCGAAGGTGGACAATTACCTGGGCATAAAGTGGATGACTGGATTGCAAAAGTTCGTCACTCTACACCTGGAGTTGGTTTAATTTCGCCTCCACCACACCACGATATTTATTCGATCGAAGATTTAGCACAGCTGATTTACGATTTAAAAAATGCCAATCGCGCAGCAAGAATTAACGTTAAGTTGGTTTCTAAAGCGGGTGTTGGTACAATTGCAGCTGGTGTTGCGAAAGCACACGCCGATGTAATTTTAGTTTCGGGTTTTGATGGTGGTACAGGTGCATCGCCACTAACTTCTATTCAACATGCGGGTTTACCATGGGAACTTGGTTTGGCGGAAGCACACCAAACTTTGGTGAAAAATAAATTGCGTAACCGTATTGTTTTACAAACCGACGGTCAGTTAAAGACTGGAAGGGATATCGCCATTGCTGCATTATTAGGTGCTGAGGAATGGGGGGTTGCAACTGCTGCGCTAGTAACAGCAGGTTGTATTATGATGCGTAAATGTCATTTAAATACTTGTCCTGTTGGCGTTGCTACTCAAGATCCTGAATTAAGAAAATTATTTAGCGGTGATGCAGATCACGTTGTTAATTTATTCCACTTCCTGGCAGAAGAATTACGTGAAATTATGGCTGAACTTGGTTTTAGAACCATTCACGAAATGATTGGCCAGGCAGATATTTTAAAAGTGCGTGAATTACCATTAGAAGATTGGAAATTAAAGCACCTAGATTTATCGGCAATTTTGTTTAAGGCAGAAGATAATGGCTTACCGTTATTTAACACAGAAGAACAAGATCATGGCTTGGCCAATGTTTTAGATCATCAGTTAATTGCTGCTGCGCAACCAGCCATAAATAGTAATGAACCTGTTTTCGCAAGCTTTAACGTTAAAAATACAGATCGCTCATTAGGCACCATGTTATCAAATGAGATCTCGAAAGTACATTTAGGTCCAGGTTTACCTCCCGATACCATTAACTTTAAATTTGTAGGTTCTGCAGGACAAAGTTTTGGTGCCTTCAATACCAGGGGCGTAACCTTATCTTTAGAAGGCGAAGCAAATGATTACGTTGGTAAAGGATTATCAGGTGCCCGCTTAGCCATTTACCCTTTTGCAAATTCTACTTTTATTCCCGAACAAAATATAATTATTGGTAACGTAGCGCTCTACGGCGCAACATCTGGCGAATTATTTGCCCGTGGAAAAGCTGGTGAACGTTTCGCTGTGCGGAACTCTGGTGCTACTGCGGTAGTAGAAGGCGTTGGCGATCATGGTTGTGAATACATGACAGGTGGAGAAGTTTTAATACTTGGAGATACTGGAAGTAATTTTGCAGCTGGTATGAGCGGTGGTGTAGCCTGGATTTACGATCCTAACGCAACATTTGCCCGTAAATGCAATAAAGAAATGGTTGATTTAGATCCACTTTTAGCTCATGATGAAGAACGAATTTTAGCCTTATTAAAAAGCCATATCCGTTTAACAGACAGTAAAGTTGCAGAATTTATATTAAGTGATTGGAAAACTCAATCGAATCATTTTGTAAAAGTATTCCCTAAAGAATACAAAGCAGTTTTAGCAAAACGTAGTCAACAAGTAAAAACACACTAAGCCATGGGAAAAGTAACAGGATTTCAAGAATACGACAGAGTTGCGCCCACTAGAGAAGAGGCTAATACTCGTGTAAAACACTACGGAGAATTTTTAAACGAATTACCCGCTAAAGAATTAAACAATCAGGCAGCCCGCTGTATGGATTGCGGTGTTCCATTTTGCCAATCAGGTTGTCCATTGGGTAACGTAATTCCAGAATTTAACGATGCCGTTTATCAAGGCCAATGGGAACTTGCCGCAAATATTTTGTTAAGCACCAATAATTTCCCAGAATTTACTGGAAGAATTTGTCCTGCACCTTGCGAATCGGCTTGTGTGCTGGGAATTAATCGTCCGCCAGTTTCTATTGAGGAAATTGAAAAGCATATTATAGAAATTGCCTTTGATAAAGGTTTTATTAAAGCGAAAGCACCATTAATCAGAACTGGTAAAAAAGTAGCGGTTATTGGTTCAGGTCCAGCAGGTTTAGCGGCTGCAGCTCAGCTAAATAAAGTTGGGCATGAAGTTACTATTTTCGAACGTGATGATGCTCCAGGCGGCTTATTAAGATACGGTATTCCTGATTTTAAACTACAAAAGAATGTGATCGATCGCCGTATCGATTTAATGAAAGAAGAAGGTATTTTATTTAAGTGTAATGCAAACGTTGGAGAGAATGTAGAGATTAGTACTTTGCTACGTGATTTTAATGCAGTGGTTTTGGCTGGTGGTTCTACCATTCCACGCGATTTACCAATTTCTGGTAGAGAAGCTAAAGGCGTACATTTTGCCATGGATTTCTTAAAGCAGCAAAATAAACGAGTTGCCAATAAATATGTACTTGCAGAAAATATTATGGCAACTGGTAAAAACGTAATTGTTATTGGTGGTGGCGATACAGGTTCTGATTGTATTGGAACTTCTAACCGTCATGGCGCAAAATCGGTTACTCAATTTGAGATTATGCCGATGCCGCCTCAATTACGAAACGAAAACATGCCTTGGCCAACATATCCTATGCTTTTAAAAAATACTTCTTCGCATGAGGAAGGTGCACAAAGAGCATGGTCGGTTAATACCAAAAACTTTATAGCCGATGAGGATGGTAATTTAAAAGCGCTTAAAGTTGTTGATGTAGAATGGGAAATCGATGCCAATGGCCGACCTGTAAAATTTACAGAGGTTGCTGGAACGGAAAGAGATTTACCATGTGAATTGGTTCTTTTGGCGATGGGCTTTTTACATCCACAAAAAGAAGGTTTGATCGATAAATTAGGTGTTGAATTGGATAACCGAGGTAATGTAAAAGCATCGGAACATACTTATCAAACCAATATTGCAAAAATCTTTGCCGCAGGCGATGTTCGCCGAGGACAATCTTTAGTGGTTTGGGCTATCTCTGAAGGTAGAGAAGCTGCACGCAAGGTTGATGAATATTTGATGGGAACAACCAAATTGCCATCAAAAGATGCGATTGCTTATGTATAAGTAAAATTTATAGTTAAATAATTCAGGAAAAGGCTACAGCTCAGTGTTGTGGCCTTTTTTGGTTTTGCAGTGTTTGTTGTATATAAACCTGGTTGTAGTGGCAGCTCCCGATTTGCAAAATCGGGACTAAAACGAAAAACAGGACTGAAGATGCGATGAAAAACGGAGTGTTCCTTTTCAAATAATTGAATTAAAATAATGTTTTCTTTTTTGTTAAGTTTGATATAAATCAGGCCATATTATGAGGAAATTTTTGCAGAAACTATTAAGTGCCTGGGTTATTCGGATGTCGAACAGGTTTGGCTCCAGACCAGATAGCAAACGAATATTTGATGCATTAACCAAGCTTTATCAGAATTTGATTACATCGCCAGGTAAAAGAGGCGAGGTTTTAGAAATTAATTCGGAAAGTAAATTTATTATTTTTTCCGATCAGCATAAAGGCGCCAGGGATTTTGCCGATGACTTTTCTTTGGCAGAAAAGAACTATCTGCAAGCATTGGATAATTATAATAAATTAGGTTTTAGCTATATTAATTTAGGCGATAGTGAGGAGCTTTGGGAAAATCTTTTGGAATCGGTAATTAAACATAACAAGAAAACATTTGCGGCCGAGCAACTATTCTTAGATCGTAATGCGTTTATTAAAATATTTGGCAACCACGATTTGTATTGGGATAACGATCCTTTGTCTCAATTTAATTTGAACCGTATTTATGGCAAAGTAATCAGAATTTACGAGGGTGCTATTTTACGGTTTAAGGCAAACGAAAAGGTATTGGATATTTTTCTAACTCATGGGCACCAGGGCGATTTACAAAGCGATGGAAATTGGTTTAGTAAATGGTTTGTAAGTACGATTTGGGCACCTTTACAATCTTACTTAAAGATTAATCCAAATACACCAGCTTATGATAATCAACTTAAATCTGTTCATAATGTACTGATGTACAGTTGGGTTGCCGAACAGAAGAATATAGCCTTAATTACTGGCCATACACATCAACCTGTTTTTGCATCGCTTACACATTTGGAAAGATTATATGCGAAACTGGCTAAAGCAAATGTAGATAACAACAAGGCTGAGATAGATTTTTTAACTGCGGAACTAAGTAAACGCGTTGCCAAAGGCGATGAACAGCCTAAGTTAAACAAATACAAATCAGCTTATTTTAACTCGGGTTGTTGCTGTTATAACGATGGCGATATTACTGGAATTGAAATAGAAAATGGGTTAATCAGGTTAGTCAAATGGTCGTACAAAACAACTACCGAACCTGAAAGATATATTTTAGAAGAAATGAAATTAGAAGAATTGATGGATATTTAACCGTCTTCATTACCGAAAGACTAAGTGCCATCTGCAGACTAGGAAACTATAATAGCCTCAAACTCTTTCCTCATACCAAGTATAAAGCTTTAAAATTTAATTTGCTATGAACCCAATCAGGGTTTAATACGCTATACGATTTCTTAGAAATTTTTCGTGAATAAAACATCTTTTGCAATTCTACTGTTTATATAGAATAAATTGAAGAATATGTTAATAGAAATAACAGGTTTACCAGATAACATTTTTGGCGTTAGGGCAACAGGCGAAGTAGATGCTAATGATTTAAAAGATGTTTTGTTACCAGGATTAAAAAGGACTGCAGATCGGTTTGGTGAAATTAGGTATTTGCTGGTTTTAGAAACTGATGTAAAAAATTTTACAGCTGGTGCCTGGGTTCAGGATGCTAAAGCAGGCTTGCAAAACTTTACTAAATGGGAAAAAATTGCAGTTGTAAGCGCTGAAAAAGGAGTAGAGTGGTTTACAGATGTTTTTACTATTGCAACTCCTGGAAGTTCGAAGGGCTTTAAACCCGAAGAAATTGAAGAGGCCAAAGCATGGTTGGCTAAAGATTAAAATTAAGCTATGAAAAATTCTAAAACTTCGGCTGAAGATAGCAAGGCTACCGCACCGAAAAGTTCGAAAGCGAAAGGTGCTGATGAAAAAGTAACATCGGCAAAAGATGCTAAAAAAGTAAATGTAGAAAAAGATAATCCTTCAAAACATAAGAAACCTTAAATGCAAATAATTGATTTTTATGAAGTTAGATGCTGATAAATTACACCTTTTCTATAATAAAATTTACGAATGGATTATTACCAAGGGTCCTTCAGTAATTTTAGGATTAATCGTTCTTTTTGTAGGTTGGTGGTTGATAAAATTGCTAGGCAGGTGGTTACAAAACGGAATGCAAAGAAAAGATGTTAATCCATCGTTGCGGCCTTTTTTAACGAGTTTGGTATTAATTACGTTGCGCATATTATTGGTGCTAACCGTAATGCAAATCATTGGTGTTCAGCTAACTTTTTTAACAGTACTAATTGGCGGTATTGGTGTTGCAGCTGGTTTGGCATTATCGGGTACACTACAGAATTTTGCAAGTGGCGTGCTGATCTTATTATTAAAACCATTTGTTGTTGGCGATAATATCATTGCTCAAAATCAAGAAGGAACAGTAAAATCTATTCAGATATTTTATACGATAGTTACCACATTTGATAATAGAACCGTCGTTATTCCAAACAGTAAATTATCTAACGAGGTAATTATTAACATAAGTAAGCAGGGAAGTAGAAGGTTGGATATCGAAATAAAATTTAGTTACGGAATTGATTTTGATGCTGTAGCTGAAATTTTTAACCGAACAATAGATGATTTTAAAAACTGCTTAAAAACACCTGAAAGAAGGATTGGAGTTTCGAGTTTGGAAGATAATGGTTTTAAAGTTGTTTTAAATGTTTGGCTAAAAGCGCACGGTTTTATCGACACGAAGCTTGCTTTTCAAAAAAAGCTGTTACAAAACTTAAAAGATGGTGGAATTAAATTACCAGGAATGCCCGATTAAATTAATGCTTTTTTAAGGAGCGCATAAATTTTATCCATCAATTCATCAATGTTAAATGGCTTAGCCATAAAATCATCTGCCTCAACATTATCGAGCATATAATTAGTAGCATTGTACCTTGCAGAAATCATTAAGACTGGAATGTGTTTGGTAAGGTTGTTTTCTTTTAATTCTTTAAGTAATACCCTGCCATCAATATCTGGAAGCATGATATCCATTATAATTACGTCGGGTTGGAATTCGAGTACATGGTTAAGGAAATTAGAGCCTTGATTTAATCCAGAAACATTAAAAGCTTCACTTTCTAAAATAAGGGTAATAACATCTAAAATTGCATGGTTATCTTCTATAACCAAAATGTTTTTCTTTGCCAAGGTTTGGGAAGGATTTTTAAATTCGATCAAATATAAGATAAAAAATAAATCTCAAAACCATATATAGCTAATTAGAGTTATTCTAAAGAGTAGTTTTATTTGTAAAACGGAAAATTCTGATATTTTTGTAAGCCTTAATCTTTTTATGAATAAATTTTCTGTCGATTTAACCAACTGTGATAAAGAACCCATCCATATTCCTGGTAAAGTTCAATCGCATGGATTTTTAATCGCTATCGATAAAATCGATCTTACGATTACCTATATAAGTGAAAACACTTCGCTTTTTTTAAATGAAGCTGCAAAGGATTTGCTAAACAAACCAGTTTCGATACTTTCTAGTCATATCAAACAAGACCCTGCTTTAAACGTTGCAGACCTTTTAAATATTGGTATCATCAGGAAAAGTTTTGATGCAATTAGTCCGCATCCAGTAGAAATAAATGGAAATCCATTCTATTTAATCATTAACGCATCTACAAAAGATTGGTTGTTGGAGTTTGAACCTGTAACCCTACAGTATGATATTCAAAGTTTAATCGGTCGCTCGGCTTCGGTAATGCTGCAAGGTAAATCCGTATCGGCCTTGCTTAAAGGTGCAGCTGTAGAAGTAAAAAAGCTTATCAATTATGATCGTATCATGATTTATAAGTTTTTGGATGACGGACACGGTGAAGTTGTGGCTGAAGAGAAAGAAGATGATCTTGAACCATTCTTTGGTTTACATTACCCTGCTTCTGATATTCCAAAGCAAGCAAGAGAACTGTATAAGTTAAACCTTACCAGACTAATAGCCGATGTAAATACGGCCGATTCTCCAATTATAACCTTTAAAGAAAATGCTCCGCTTGATTTGACAAATGGTAGTTTGCGAGCTGTTTCTCCAATTCATATTCAATATTTAAAGAATATGGGTGTATATTCCAGCTTTAGTATTTCACTAATAGTTAATGGAGAATTGTGGGGTTTAATTGCCTGCCATAATTATAGTCCGAAATTTATTGATTACAAGGGAAGGGAAGGCTCTAAGTTGATTGGCGAAATTCTGTCGTCAGCATTAGAATATAGAGAGGCCGAAGAAGATTCGGAAGTGGTAGAGCAGTTTAAAGATACGGCTTCAGTACTTCAGGAGCATTTGAACAGAGATAAATATTTGGTTGATGCTTTAACGAAACATGATCGAAATCTTTTAGATGTAACCAAAGGAACTGGTGTGGCCATTATTTTCGAAAATGCTTTAAAAACTATCGGAAATGTGCCTGATGAACAATCAATTTGGGAACTTGCTCATTGGTTAAAGGATCATAGCGATGAATCTATTTACCATACGCATCGTTTGTCTGAGATATTTCATCCTGCAAAAAAATACAAAGATATTGCATCTGGTATTTTGGCATGTTCTATTAGTAAAAATCCTGAGGAAGTAATTATTTGGTTCAAACCAGAACAAATTAATACCGTAAATTGGGCTGGTAATCCTGAGAAGCCTGTTGAGCCATCGGAAACTGGAATGGCAAATTTATCACCTCGCAAATCTTTCGAAATCTGGTCGCAGGTGGTAAACAATACTTCAGAAAAGTGGCTGGCTGAAGAAGTTAGTTCAGTTTTACGAATTCGCGAAATTATTATTACTTATATTAATAAAAAGGCGAATGAAATTCGATTGCTTAATGAAAAACTTCATGCTGCCTATGAAGAGTTAGATACTTTTAGTTATACGATATCGCACGATTTAAGAACACCTTTAACATCGATAAAAACCTATGCAGAGTTAATGCAGAGAAATAAAAGCATTGATGAAAATGGCAAAAAGATGCTCGATAGAATTTTAAATAGCGCAGATAAAATGAATTTTCTTATCAAAGAAATTTTGAATCTGGCGAGGGTTGGGCGGTTAGAAATAATTTTTGAAACAGTTGATATGCAATTGTTGTTAAAAGATATTATTATTGAAGTTAGAGCGGCTTTTAAAGCAGACAATGCCGAACTTATTATAGGGCAATTGGTTGATCTAAAAGGCGACAAAACTATGATTGCACAAGTATTTACAAATTTGATTAGTAATGCCGTTAAATACTCATCAATGGTTGAAAAACCAAAGATTGAGATAAGTTCGTATATAGATGGACGAGAGACGATCTATGCAGTTAAAGATAACGGTATGGGAATTGATAACCGTTATTATGACAGAGTTTTTGAGCTTTTTAAGCGCATGGATAATGTTAAGGAGATTGAAGGAACAGGAGTAGGGCTTGCTATTGTAAAACGCATTGTGGAGAGACATAACGGAAGAGTTTGGTTTGAGAGTAAACTAAATTCAGGATCTACATTTTTTGTAGCTTTTAAAAACAGATAAAATGATTACACCAGATATATTTTACGTGGAAGATGATATGGATTATGCATTTTTTATGCAAAGTGCCATACAAGAGGTAAAAGACTCATTAAATTTAAGTATTGTTGAAGATGGTACAGAAGCGTTAGCAAAATTGCAGGCTTTTGCCGATAGCAAAACAAAACCTAAATTGATTTTATTGGATTTAAATCTACCAGGCTTATCTGGTTTGGATTTATTAAAGTTTATAAGAGATATTCCGTATCTTAAATCAGTTCCAGTGATCTTATTTTCAACTTCTGATAACCCTGAAGATGTAAAAGCTTCGATCGAGTTTGGTGCAAATGCCTATATGACTAAACCTAGTGGTTACGATAACCTGGTAAAATGTGTCCACTCGGTACATGATTTTTGGTTTAACCAGCACTTACGGTTAAATTAATTTTGATACTAATAAAAAGATTCGGGTTTTATAATTCGAATCTTTTCTTTTTTAATAACCTTTTAAAATTTAGATAAAACCTATTATGATTGCCAATTTATTGAGAACACAAACTGCTGGAGCACATGAGGCGCTAGAATCGTTGATGTTTGTTAACGAGATTATGAACAATTCGTTAAGCGTAGAAAACTACAAAAAGCTTTTAACTATTAATTATATCATCCACCAAAAATTAGAGAACAAATTAGCAAATATGCTTGATGCTGATTTAGCAAACAAACTAGATATGAATAGCAGATTAAAATTATCTGCTCTAGAACAAGATTTGGAATACTGGAATATTGATAGCCTGACCTTACCAGAATTAAACTTCGACTTATTTGTGCCTGATCAAAACAATGCTGAGGTTTTAGGCGCTTTATATGTACTAGAAGGGGCTACACTGGGTGGAAACGTAATTAAGAAGCATATTTTGGCTAATTCAAATTTCACTGATCATGAAGGTGGTTTAAATTATTATGGCGTATATGGCGAAGAATTAGGTTCTAAATGGAAAACTTTTGTCTCAATCCTTAATGAAAGTGTTGCTGAGGCCGATTATGAGCGTTGTGTGAATAGTGCAAATGAAACCTTCAATAATTTGATTCAATTATCAAAACAGTTGAGTTAAGTGCGCTAATTTTAAGCAATATATTTCAAAAAATACATCTATAATACAGTCAGGGCATTTTTTCGATTGTTAGAATGTGCAAAACTTCTTCTAAATTAATATTTGCTTTCTGTTGTTAATTCAAGGTAAATATGTATTATTGAAAAAATAAATTTTTTAAACCTTAAAAACATCAATTAGCGATGGAAAAATTCTCAAAAGTTAAAGCTGCTGTTGCTGCGATTGAAGCAGATGTAGAAAAATTTTATAATGCTGGCAATGCAGCTGCTGGTACACGTGTGCGTAAAGCAATGCAAGATCTTAAAGTTTTAGCACAAGAAATCCGTGCAGAAGTAACTGACAAGAAAAATACTGGCAAATAATATTTCGCGAGTAAGAAACAAAAAGGCCACGATACTTCGTGGCCTTTTTGCGTTTAAAGCTTTTTAAATCTAATAACAGGCTTAATCTGCGGGTTTAAAAAGAAATGCTTATAAAAAGATAAGGCCCACCCTCGCGGTAGGCCACTATCCAACTAACAAAACATATTTTTAAGGATGCTATTATCCCTTTTTAACTAATTTATATTCGAATACTGGCTTACCACGCTCACCACCGTCGCTTCCAACACCCATACTTACAAATCTTAGTTTGTAATAATTACCAGCACTATCTTTAACTATATAAAAACGATCGGTTTTAATACCCGTACCTGTTGTTACTCTCCATTTACTTCCAATTGCATCTTTAGTTGTTAAGAAAGTTAAGCCAGTTAAATTAGTTTCTGCAAAAGTTGCATAGGTTAAAGTACTTGTAACTACCACTTCAGCAGCAGAAACACCAGCTAAATTGTTTACAGATATGAAATCCTGGAACCAGTATGGAGATCCTAATCCAGAATTATAAGTGCTGTAACTCCAAGAAAAATCCCATGCAGTTTTTACTGGCTCTGCTTGTACAATTTTGTTGCTTTCTAAAGAAACAAATACAAGATTATAATCTGCATTTTTAGGAACATCTAAAGTTTTAATTGTTGTTTCTCCTAATCTTGCGTATTGTAATTTATAACCTGATCCACTGCGTGTAACTTTAATTTTAAACCATTTATCTTTGTCTTTATTTCCCTCAAAGCTAATTAGGTAAACTTTATTGTCAGCATCAGTAGCTGCTACTTCAGCAAATGCAGTTTTAGTAATGTCACCATCCCAATAATCTGTTAATGAAACAGTTAGTGGATCAGTTAGATCATGATTTAAATTTACCGCCGTACCTGGATCAGCTAACGTAACCGTAGCAATATCTGTTTTAGAGGTGGCAACGGCTGTAGTTTGATAAGATGCATTAAGTACAACTCTAAATTTACTATCGGATGTTAAACCTATATTGAAACTTTTTCTATCTACAGATGATTGTTTGTCTGTACTTAGATCAGCATAAACAATATTTGCATAGTTAGATTCAGCTGTTTTACCACTTAAGGTTATTGTACTACCATCAGAAGGTGGCACAACAATAATGGGTTCTTCATTATCTTTTTTACAGGCTGTAAAAGTTACCGCTAAAAAAGCGATTGCAAGGATTGAGTTTAATTTATTCATGTTTTTAAATTTTTAATTTGATTGTTTATTTACTCCAGTTAAATGTTAATCCTAAAACATAAGATCTGCCATAACTGTAGGGCACGCTACCACCTCCAGTACTATGTGCACCGCCGCTTGATGTTGAAGTGTTACTGAGTTGAGTAACGTTAAATAGATTTTTTATGCCAGCATTTATTGTGATGTACTTGTACAAGCTTTTGTTTAACATAAAATCGGCTAAGTTAAATGCGCCTATTTCTGCCAGTTTATACCCTGATGCTTCTGTTGTATTGGTTACATAACTTGGAACTTTACCGCTGTACTTGTAGAATAGACTAACATTTGCCCCAATTTTTGGGAGGTTATAAATTATTGTGGTTGTTAATTCAGGCGACCAAGAAAACTCTGGAATTGATAAATTCGGATTACTTTCTAACTGATCATTATATCTACCGATGTAAGATACTCCCAGTACTACATTTAAATTCTGATAAATAAGCGTATTATCGAGCGTAAAGCCTGTAGTTTTAAATTTTGCAATATTGAATAAGGTCGTAACTGAGGCATCGTTGGTTGATTGTAAAAAACTTATTCTGTTTTTAAAAAGATTATAAAAACCTGCTAAAGTTGAACGAAATTGAAAATTATCGTTTTTTAAACCAGCCCAGGTTAATGAACCGTTAAAGCTGTTAGATTCTTCTGCCTTTAAATTTGGATTACCTATAATATTATGACTGGCATCTACAAAATCATAATAAAGTTCTCTTAAAGCTGGCGATCTAAAACCTCTTGCATAAGCTAATCTAAGATCAAAACTTTCGCTCAAACTAAATTTAGTGTTTAATGATGGTATAACTGGTGGCGCATCATAAACCGAATTTTTGATAAACCTAAAACCTGGTCTGATATTTATGCCATTAGCTGGTTTAATTTCGGATGAAACAAAAAAAGCATAATCATTGATGATAGGAGAGCCGTTAATTCTTTGTCCAGCTGCAGCGTCCCTGTTAAATTCGAAACCAGGTTGTAAAGAAATTTTATCACTGATAACGTATTGCAGTGTACTTCTAAAAATGGTAGAGTTAAATTTAGCGGTATCCTGTTTGCCCTGTTCGGTACTTAAAGCATCAACTCCTGTACTAAAGTTATGATTAACAGTTCTTGTTAAACGTTTTAAATCTGAATATCCAGCGATAGTGGTTAACTGAAGTGAAGGACTTAATTTCCACTCCGATTGTAATTGGTTAGTATATCTCTTCGTTTTAAATTGTTGCCACTCTGCGATATAGTTAAGGGTATTCATGCCACCGCGACTCTCGATTTCTTCCTGCAAAGCATCAAGTCGGTACCATATATTAAAGTTCTTATTTCTGTACCCAATTTTGGTATTTCCTAACCATTGTTCTTTAGGTTTCCATCGGTTCCCACTTTGAATATCCAAATCAACAATTTCTCTCGGTGTTGTACTCGGTTTAATGTTCCAACCTGCAAAATCGTTATGGGTAGCACCAACTAATAAACTCCAGCCGTCATTTTGCCAACTCAAATTTAAATTTTGGACATGATTTCCTTTGTTAGAAAAAGCACTATACTCTTTACCTACAGTTTCTTCTTGCGCTCTTGCCGAAATATTAAGTAAAGATTTGCCAGCATTTTTAGTAATGATATTTATTACACCAGCTAAAGCATCCGAACCGTACACAACAGACATAGGCCCTTCAACTATTTCGATCCTATCAATGGTATTAATATCAATCTGATTTAAACTTTCCCTGGTATCTGAACGATCGATCATAGGTACGCCATCTAGCAATACTTTTACGTTTCTACCTGTCATCCCCATAATCTGAACATCAGTTGTGCCCAAGGTTAAATCATTGCTAAATCTAAAACCAAGCTCTGTATTTAAAACTTGTTGCACATTAACTGCCCCTCTAAGTCTAATTCTTTCCGCACTGATCGTTCTAACATTATAAACTGAATTTTTTAGGGTTTGTGGGCTAAATTGCCCTGTAACTACAACTTCTTTTAAATCTTTCGACTTAGCGGTATCAATTCTAACTTGTTGACTGAAAGCTGTAAAGCCAGATAACGATAACACCAATGATAAATATATCTTCATTTATTTAGACTAATTATAAATAATTGTGCAAATTTGTGCATTATCAAAGAATTTGAATAACGCGAAACGGACAATTAATAACGCTAAACGGATTATTAAGAAGTATTCTAAATAATCACTATAGCTATAATAGCATTAAAATAATTATATCTAAAAAAACTAATATAAATGGAGGTTAAACTGTCTGATTATGCATCGGGAAAACTTATTTACCATAATGTTTATCCTATTAATTTTGATGTAGGAAATAGTTTAGAAGAGCGAAACCATCAATTAAAAAGTCCAAGTTATAGCCTTCAAATTCTGGAAAACTGGTATGAAGGCACACACATTAGTATTGTAAACATTAATGCTTCAAAACCTGGAGAAATCCTATTAGAAAATCCTAACCAGTTCGTGGCGTTCTTATTTTGTTTAGAAGGTAAGATTACTTGTAGAAACACAAATAGTAATGACATAGTTAATTTAGGCAAAAATGAGCAGAGCATAATTTTAAGAGGGGAGAGCAATCTAGTAATCAATTTTATAGATAATACGCATTACATTTATATACAATTGACAAAAGCGCATTACAAAAAATTAACGGGTAATAATTTTGTTGATGATATTGATGCCTTTAAAACCTTGGAAATTGATGCCGAGATTAAGTTAATTTTATATGATTTAATAAATCAAAGAAACCAAAGTAGAGTTAAGAAAATATTTTTTGAGGCTCAAATATATCGGCTATTAGTGTTCTACATTAATAAAGCCGAGCAAAAAACAGCTGTATCTTTAAAAAAGGATGATATTATTAAAATTTTATATGCAAAAGAGCTGGTCGAAAAAAATATTCAATTTCCAAATTCATTGATTGAGTTATCTCGTAAATCAGGTATAAACGATAATAAGTTAAAAAAGGGCTTTAAAGAATTAACTGGAGAAACTGTTTTTGGCTATCTTAATAAAATAAGGATGGAAAAAGCTTTTTATTACTTATCAAAAGAAAAGAAAAGCGTAAACGAAGTTGCCTTTTTAGTCGGCTACAAAAACCCACAACATTTTACAATGGCATTTAAAAAACGATACAATATTTTACCTGGAAGTATTAATAAAACAAAGTTTTTTAGCGCAAACGTTTGATTTTAATTATTTTGTTTTTTATTAATAATTAAATCTGATTCTACTAATGTGTTATAAAACGCCTGATTTTCAGTATTTTGACTATTTATTAGATCGAGTAATATATTAGTAGCCTTTTGACCTTGCAGGTAAGGATATTGTTCTACAGATGCAATTGGAGTATAATCAAGATATTTCATCATTGGTAAATTAGCATAACTTACCACATCAATTTCTTCAGCAATTTTTAATTTCTTTAAATGTTTAATTAAAAAGAGCGATACATAATCATTAAAAGCTACAATTGCTGTTGGTTTTCTTTTATGATTAATTAAAAGTTCGGCAGCTTCAATTGTGCCTTCTTCAGTTAAATCGCAGTTTAGAACCAGCGATGGATCGAATTTTAGCCTGTTAAAATTAATTGCCTGCATATAACCTTCTTTTCTTTCGCCACTGGCGAATAGAGTAGTAGGGCCGTTTATCATACCAATAGTTCTATGCCCTTTTTTCAGCAAAAAGTTTACTGCTTTTATTGTTGCATTTTCTAACGAACAAGCTACATAATGGGCATTTTTAAATGGTGGAATTCTATCAAAAAAAACAACAGGAATATTAAAGGCTTTAAGCTTCTCGAAATGATCGAAATTAGAAGTATCCTTGCAAATAGATACCAATAAGCCATCAACACGTTGGTTTTTCATTTTATCAACCAATTGAACTTCTTTATCAAAGCTGTCATGTGATTGAGCAAAAATTACGGTATAATTTTTCTTTAAAGCCTCATCCTCAATTGCAGAAATTGCAGTAGAAAAAAAATGCTCAGATAATTCAGGAAGGATAACACCTAAAGTATAGGTTTTCCCTTTCTGAAAAAGAATGGCGGCATTGTTTGGCTCGTAATTTAAAGACTTAGCAAGTTGTTTAATCTTTTCGCGTGTGACCGCACCGATACTAGGGTGATCATGTAAACCCCTTGATACGCTTGAAGGCGAAAGGTTTAGAATTTTGGCTATTTCTTTTATGGTTGTAGGCTTCGATTGCATTTGGATTGCTAAGCTATACAAAATTTGTTTTCATTGTAATATTACAAAATAAATCAAACGTTTGCGTGATTTTTTTTAGTTCATTTTCTTTAATTAACTTTTAAATATCTATACATTCGATCGACATAACTACGTGAAACTAAATATTTCTAACCCTATTACCTTATTAATTTATGAACAGAAGACAATTTGTAAGAAATGCAGGATTAACTACAGCTGCTATTGCTGCCATTCCAGATAAAACTTTATTTGCATCGCAAGCCGATGAAAAAATTAAAGTTGTTATGATTGGTGTAGGCTTACGCGGTCAAAATCATTTGAATTTACTTTTGAAAAGAGCAGATGTAGATTTAGTTGCAATTTGTGATGTAGATGATCGCATGATACAAATGAGCAAGGCAATTATTGCAAAAAGCGGTAAGCCAATGCCAAAAATTTTTACTGGCAGTAAAGATGCCTGGAAAAAACTACTTGAATTAAAAGGAATAAAAGCGGTTGTAATTGCAACTCCATGGGAACTTCATAAGCCCATGATATTAGGTGCAATTGATGCGGGTATTAAATACGTGGCAACTGAAGTGGTTTTGGGAATAAATCTGGAAGATCATTGGGATGTTGTACATGCAGCCGAAAAAAATAATGCCCATGTTATGATGCTTGAAAATGTTTGTTATCGCAGAGATGTAATGGCTGCATTAAATATGGTTCGTCAAGGTATTTTTGGTGAAATGATTCACTTTCAAGGCGGTTATCAGCACGATTTAAGAGAAGTTAAATTTAATGATGGTGTTAGTCCGTACGGACATGGAGTGGAATTTGGTGAGAAAGGATTTTCTGAAGCAAAATGGAGAACAAATCATTCTGTTTATCGTAACGGCGATTTATATCCTACACACGGAATCGGGCCAGTTGCTCAGTGTATTAATATAAATCGCGGAAACCGTTTTGTTAAATTAAATTCATTCTCTACAAAAGCTTTAGGTTTACATAAACATATCGTTGAAGAGGGTGGAGCAGCACATCCTAACGCAAAGGTTAACTTTAAACTTGGAGATATTGTAACGACAACTATTGGCTGCGCAAACGGCGAAACCATTATTTTACAACACGATACAAATTCGCCACGCCCTTATTCGTTAGGGTTTAGGTTTCAGGGCACAAAAGGATTGTGGATGGATGTAAATAACGGTATTTATGTAGAAGGTGTAAGTAAACCTCATACCTGGGATAAAGCAAAAGAATGGTTAGATAAATATGATCATCCGCTTTGGAAAAAATACGGAAGTGACGCCCAAGGTGCGGGACACGGTGGAATGGACTTTTTTGTAATACATGCATTTATTGAAGCTGCAAAACGAAATGAACCAACGCCTTTAGATGTTTATGATGCTGCCGCCTGGAGTGCCATTACACCTTTAAGTGAGCAATCTATAGAAATGGGTAACGAAACTATTGATTTTCCAGATTTTACTGGCGGACAATGGATGAGCAGAAAACCTATTTTTGCATTAAACGATGATTATTAGAAATTCACAAACAAATAAATCGGTTTTATAGAATGATAAAATGAGCCTATTCAAAGGGAATAGGCTCATTTTATTTATTTCAAAAGCTTAGTCTGATATAAATCGGTTCTTCTATCTTTCAAAACTTTAACGGTTCCATAATGGTGTAATTCATCTAAAAGATGTAAATCTACATCAACTACTAAAACCATTTCTGTATTTGGGGTTGCTTCGGCTTTTACCGCATTAGTTGGAAATGCAAAATCAGAGGGTGTAAATACAGCCGATTGAGCGAACTGAATATCCATATTATTAACCTTTGGTAAATTACCTACGCAACCAGCAATTGCTACATAACATTCGTTTTCTATAGCCCTTGCCTGAGCACAATGTCTTACTCGTGTATATCCGTTTTGTGTATCGGTTAAAAACGGAACAAACAAAATCTGCATACCTTGGTCTGCATAGATTCTACTCAATTCTGGAAATTCAACATCGTAACAAATCAAAATTCCAATTTTGCCACAATCAGTATCAAATACCTGAACTTTATCGCCGCCAATCATTCCGTAATATTTTTGCTCATTCGGTGTAATGTGAATCTTTCTATACTCATCTATTTTACCCGTTCTATGGCATAAATAAGTCGCATTGTATAACTTTCCATCATCTAATAATGGCATGCTTCCAGTAATAATGTTTACGTTATAACTCAAGGCATATTCATGCATCCGATCAACAATTTCCTGAGTTTTTTCAGCCAGTTTACGCATAGCTTCAATTTCTGGCAAGTGGTTATACGGCTGCAATAACGGTGTATTAAACAGCTCTGGAAACATGATAAAGTCTGATTTGTAACCACTTAATGCATCTACAAAAAATTCTACCTGTTCATAAAAAACATCCATATCAGGAAATAAACGCATTTCCCATTGTACCAGGCCCAAACGGATCGTCATTGCAGAACGAGCAGAAGCATCTACGCCCTGATAATAAATATTATTCCATTCGATTAGCGTTGCATATTCTTTCGATTCTTTGTCGCCAGGCAAATAATTTTTTAAAACTTTTCTTACGTGAAAATCATTAGAAATCTGGAAAGTTAGGGTGGGGTCGTAAATTTCCTTTGCTTTAACTTTATCAATGTATTGCCTCGGCGTTAAAGTTTCTGCAAAAGTATGGTAGCCAGGAATTCTTCCTCCAGCAATAATACTTTTTAAGTTTAAACTTTCGCAAAGCTCTTTACGGGCTTCGTATAATCTGCGACCTAAACGTAAACCGCGAAAATCGGGGTGAACAAAAATTTCAATCCCATACAGTGTATCTCCGTTAGCATCATGGGTAGTAAAAGAATAATCGCCTGTAATTAGTTTATATGTATGTCTGTCGCCGTATTCATCATATTCTACAATAATTGATAAAGAACAAGCAACAACTTTATCATCGACAGCTATACAAAGCTGACCTTCAGGAAAAATATTTAGAAGTTTAGCAATACTTGATTTTGGCCAAATCGATCCGCCCATACTGTCGTAGGCCTGCAACATCGATTCCTTTAAATCAGCATAATCTTCGAGCGTTAACTTACGTAATTCAATATTCATATTTGTTGGTTTTACATTTAATGAACAGAGAAATGAGGTTAATGTTTTTGAATCTTCAGATGATTTAGATTTTTACAACTCTTTTTGATGATTCAGCATCACTCTTTTTAGGAATGTTTTGTTTAAGTTTTAGGATGAATGAAAATGAAACCTCATACATTATTCGAGGAGGTATATTAAGGATTACAATACTTTATTAGCAATTGCAGACTTATTTGTTTCCCGCAGATTTTCTTAGATGAGGGAGCGCAGATTTAAAATGATTGTGTTTTTATCAACTAAAGAAATCCGTGAAGATCTGCGGATTTTATCATTTTAAATCTGCGTGAAAATATTAAAACAATTTACCCGTTTGACCTGGATAATTCTTTTTTAAATGTTTATAAGCAGCCTCTGTAACCTCACGTCCGCGAGAAGTACGCATAATGTAACCTTCCTGAATTAAAAATGGTTCGTAAACCTCTTCAATCGTACCTTCATCTTCACCAACGGCAGTTGCAATTGTTTTTAAACCAACTGGCCCACCTTTAAACTTATCGATAATGGTAACCAGAATTTTATTATCCATCTCATCCAAGCCATGTTCATCAACGTTTAGGGCATTTAAGGCATAACGGGCAATTTCAGTATCTATGTTTCCATCGCCTTTTATCTGAGCGAAATCTCTCGTTCTACGTAAAAGCGCATTGGCAATACGCGGTGTACCACGGCTACGTCTGGCAATTTCATAAGCACCTTCATCGCTAATTGGCGTTTTTAAAATTTCAGATGAACGAAGTACAATCGTTGTTAGAAGCTTTGCATCATAATAAGCTAAACGAGCATTAATACCAAAACGAGCACGCAAAGGCGCCGTTAAAAGGCCTGAGCGAGTTGTGGCACCAACCAAAGTAAAAGGATTTAAGGATATTTGTACCGAACGAGCATTTGGGCCAGTTTCGAGCATAATATCGATCTTAAAATCTTCCATTGCCGAGTATAAATATTCTTCTACTAAAGGTGATAAACGATGTATTTCATCAATAAATAAAATATCACCTTCATCTAAACCTGTTAATAGTCCAGCTAAATCACCAGGTTTATCTAAAACAGGACCAGAAGTTACCTTAATACCCGTAGCCATTTCATTGGCTATAATGTGCGACAATGTTGTTTTGCCTAATCCTGGAGGGCCATGTAACAAAACATGATCTAAAGCTTCACCGCGAAGTTTTGCTGCCTGAACGAAGATTTTCAGGTTTTCCATCACTTTTTCCTGCCCAGTAAAATCTTCAAAAGCCTGCGGACGCAAAACCCTTTCAATATCTCTATCGGTAGGTGTTAAATTGCTTGCTTCTGGATCCAGATTTTCATTCATAGAGCAAATATAAAATTAAATGCTAAAAAAATTAGGATTTTTTAAATTTGTTAGCAACAACCAATTCTTTCGAACCTGGAGTATATTGATAGAAACCTTCGCCGGTTTTGATACCTTTCTTACCTGCAGCAACCATATTAACAAGCAATGGGCATGGTGCATATTTTGGGTTTCCAAAACCATCATGAAGGACTTTTAGTATCGCTAAACAAATATCCAAACCAATAAAATCAGCTAGTTGTAGCGGCCCCATTGGATGAGCCATTCCTAATTTCATTACGGTATCAATTTCGTATACGCCTGCAACACCTTCAAACAAAGTATAAATTGCTTCATTTATCATTGGCATTAAAATTCGGTTGGCAACAAAACCAGGATAATCATTTACTTCAACAGGTGTTTTTTGTAGGCTTTCTGAAAGTTGCATTATGATTTTTGTTGTTGCATCGCTAGTTTGGTAACCGCGGATAACTTCAACAAGTTTCATTACAGGAACAGGATTCATAAAATGCATTCCAATTACTTTATCGCCCCGATTGGTTACCGCAGCAATTTGAGTAATCGAAATTGATGATGTATTTGATGCTAAAATAGCATCAGCTGGAGCATGGGCATCTAAATCCTTAAAAATTTTAAGTTTTAAATCAACATTTTCTGTCGCTGCCTCAACAATTAAATCAGCATTTTTTACACCTTCTTCAATTGATGTATAGGTTTTGATGTTGTTTAATGTTTCCGTTTTTTGAGTTTCGGTTAATGTGGCTTTGCTCACTTGTCTATCCAAATTTTTGGTAATCGTTTGCAAAGCCTGATCTAATGCTACCTGATTAATATCAATTAGATTTACCTCATATCCAAACTGGGCAAAAGTGTGTGCAATACCATTTCCCATTGTTCCCGAACCTATAACTGAAATTTTTTTTATCATTTTGGTTAGTTTTATTAAAAGTATTCGCTAACTATTGCCAATACTTTGTTTCAATAGTGATTTAAGATCAAAATTATCTTTATTTTCTTTACGAAAGCGTCTCATAATAGAAAAAAATGTTCTTTTTAAATAAAAACAGTGATTTAACATTAATTTAATTATTTATCGACACAAATATTCAGTTCATCGTTACTTAACACTTTATATTTTTCGAATCAACTTTATTAGTTCTCGAATTATTAATCATCGCATTTGTTCGTAAAGAACAGGAAATCCTCTCAAGCTTTCCAATATGATGAAAAATACTGACTAATCATTTTAGTGGTACAGTTAAGCAGGACTTTCTCCAGTTCTTCAACGGCTATGCTATGATTAGTTCTTCAAATGTATTATTAACTATTTAAACTAAAATTAAATGTAAATGAAAAGAAAACTACTAAAGTGTTTGTTGTTCTTTATGGTATTGCTGGTAACAAAAGTTTCGGCGCAGGAGAGAACCATTACTGGTGTGGTAACCTCAAAAGATGATGGTTTACCAATTCCAGGTGTGAGTGTGAAAGTTGTTAATAGCAAAATTGGCGTTTCTACAGGAGCTGACGGAACTTATTCGATTAAGGTTGGCGGATCATCGGTTCTACAATTTTCATCAATTGGTTATTCAACCCAGAATATTTCTACTGGAAAATCTATTAAACTTAATGTATCGCTAGTATCAGATACAAAAGCTTTAACTGATGTTGTCGTAATTGGTTATGGTACAGCTAAACGTAAAGATGTTACAGGTTCGGTTGCGAGTATTAAAGGCGAAGACTTAGCTGGAAAACCAGTTGCCAGTTTCGATCAGGCGCTTGCTGGTAAAATTACCGGCGTACAGGTAACAAATTCGAGTGGCATACTGGGTGCGGCACCACGTATTCGTATTCGTGGTACTAACAGTATATCTTCAGGAGCTGATCCATTATATGTTGTTGATGGAATGGTTATTATTTCTGGCGGTTCTAGTAGCGTTGCATCTGTAAACCCGTTAGGAGATATTAACCCGAATGATATTCAAAGTGTTGATGTATTAAAAGACGGTGCAGCTACGGCTATTTATGGTTCAAGAGGCGCTAATGGTGTAATCATTATTACTACAAAAAGAGGTACAAAAGGAAAAACCCAGGTTAATTACAACTCCTGGTTTGCCTGGGCAAATGTTGCTAAACGTTTTGATTTGTTAGATGCACAAGAATTTGTAACCATTGCAAACGAAAAACTTTATAATTCTGGTACAACTACACCACAAGCGGTTTTAGGTTACGATGCATCAGGTAATGTAATTAATACCAACTGGCAAGATTTGGTTTTTAATAAAGATGCTTTCCAACAAAACCATAACATTTCATTTAGCGGAGCAACGGATTTATCTAACTATTATTTCTCTTTAGGATACGCCGATTTAAAAGGCACAACTGTAGGAAACAATCAAACTAAGTATCAATTTTCGGGCAAATTTGAGCAAAAAGCTTTAGATAATTATTTAACTTTTGGAGCAAGTATAACTGGCTCTTACGTTAAAAATACAGGTTTAAATTCAGGCACAAGTTCGTTATCTGGCAATATTGGTAATGCAATTAGGGCCTTACCGAATGTTGGTGCTTTTAATGCTGATGGTTCTTACAATTTAAGTTCGGATAATGCTCGTTTGGGTAGAGGCGCCAACTTAAAGGAAATTGATGATAACTATACAAATATCAAATACGTATTGGATCATAATATTTTCAGTAATCAAACATTTAGTTTGCTGGGAAATGCTTTTGTAGATGTTAAAATTATTGATGGTTTAAATCTTCGTTCGCAAGTTTCTACTCAAAATATGTTTGGAGAGGACTATAGATATTTAGATCCTTTACATGGAGATGGAGGTAGCGCAACCAAAGGGTCGGAGCTTCAACAATATATTCCTGTTTCTAGATATAGTTGGACAAATACGGCTACTTATAACAAAACGATTGGCGATCATTCATTTGGTGCAACAGTTGGTTTAGAATATCAAAAATCTAGCAGCAGGTATTTTTATGCAAGTGGTTCTCAATTGTCGAGTACATTTTTTAGCGGAGAAAATATAATTAGCAACTCGCTAACTCAATCTACTTTCGATATTGGTGGTGGAGTATCAGAAAATGCTTATAAATCGTATTTCGCGAGAGCAAATTATGGGTACAAAGATCGTTACTTAGTATCTGGAACCTATCGAATTGATGCAATTTCTTCACTTCCATTAGGGAATCAAAGTGCAAAACTTCCCGGTGTATCTATCGGATGGAGAATTTCTCAGGAGGATTTCATGAAAGGAAATTTAAAATTCATTAACGATTTAAAAATTCGTGGTGGATATGCTAAAACTGGTAATACAGATATTGGTAATTATCCGTTTGCTGGAACTTTTGGTGCAGCTACTTATGGTGTACAAAGCGGTTTAGCTTATACTCAGGTTGGTAATAGTTCATTAAAATTTGAAACAAGTGGTAAATATGATGTTGGTATTGATGCAACAATGTTTGATAATCGCATTACGTTAACAGCTGATTACTTTAAAAACAATATCGATAATTTGATTCTTGCTGCGCCAACAGCTCCTTCGTTAGGTGTTCCTGGTAACTCTATTAATCAAAACGTTGGTAAAATGTACAATAAGGGTTATGAATTTGCGGTTAGTGCAGATATTTTTAGAGATAGTCCGTTTAAATGGAATACATCTTTTAACATCACTTTTGTTAAAAATAAAATTACGCAGCTTTCTAACAACAATTCTGATATTACATATACCTATAACGTTAATAGAGTTGGCGAATCAATTGGTTCTTTATATGGATATGAATATGCTGGCGTAAATCCTGCGAATGGTAATCCACTGTATGTAAAATCGACTGGACAAATTATTCAAGGTAACATTGCTAATCAAACGTACTATGTTTATGATGCTGCTAATCCGACCGCTTTAACTACCGCTACCACTTTAGCAGCTTCAGATAAGAAGATATTAGGACAATCTAACCCAACTTATTATGGTGGATTAGTAAATACTTTCCGTTATAAAGGTTTCGATTTAAATATCAATATGGTGTTTTCTGGTGGAAACAAAGTGATGAACATTACCCGTCAGGAAAGTCTTTTAAATCAAAAATTCTTAAACAACGGTACTGAAATTTTAGAAAGATGGACCACTCCAGGGCAAGTTACCAGTGTGCCAAAAGTTTATTATGGAAGAGATGCCTTTACCAACTTAACATCGAGTACGTCATCTCGTTTTGTTGAGGATGGTAAATTTATCAGAGCTCAGGATCTTGTTTTAGGCTATACTTTCCCTAAATTATTTACTGATAAAATAAAGCTTAGCCGATTACGCCTTTACGCACAAGTACAAAATGCTTTTGTGATAACTCCATATTCTGGTTTAGATCCTGAATTAAATTATAGTACATCAACTAATAGCCAGGCTGGTTTGGATTACAATACCAACCCGAAAGCCAGAACATTTTTAATTGGTTTAAATGTTGGATTTTAAGAACATACTGATATGAAGAATTTTAAAATAGAAAATAAATTTATTTACGCAATCTTACTCTTAATTACATTTTCGGTAAGTTCTTGCAAAAAATACACAGAGTTAAACCCAATTAACTCCCTTTCTGAAGCTACCGCTTTCGACACGCCTGCAAACATAGAACTAGTAGCTGCTGGAGTTTATAATACAGCAGCGGTGGGTACATACAGTGGCGGTTCTGGTCGTGGTTATCCTTTTGGGGCAGCCTCAATAGAGCAAGGCGAAATGAGAGGTGAAGATATGGTGAATTTGGCAACATTTTTTCAGATCACTTACGAATCTACTTATACTTCTACAACCGCAAATAACATTAATCTTTGGAGTAATTTATATGCTTTAATAAATCAATGTAATATACTTATTGCTGGTGTAGAAGCTGCTGCAGCAAAAGGAACGATAACAACTGCTGTATCTACTCAATATTCTGCCGAAGCTCGCTTTTTAAGAGCATTAGCTCATCACGAGTTGGTTATCAATTTCTCACGTCCTTATGTTGATGGAAATGGAAGTAATGTTGGCGTGCCTTACCGTACGGTAGCAGTTAACTCAACTGATGCCGTAACGTCGCAGGTTTTAGTTCCAAGAGGAACAGTTGCAGAAGATTATACTAAAATTTTAGCTGATTTAGATTATGCCGAAACAAATCTTCCTGCAACGAGATCTACCTATGCGATTACAAGAGCTACAAAAGGGGCTGCAATTGCATTAAAAACTAGAGTTAAACTTCACATGAATGATTTCGCAGGTGTAATAACCGAAGGTGCTAAACTGGGTACTTCTGCAGCAGCAGGACCATATACAAGTGCTATTGGTAATTATGCTTTAACAACATCACCTGACGGGCCTTTTACGAGCTTTAGTAACAATACAGAATCTATTTTTTCGATAGAAAATAGTGCTGCTGCGAACGGTGGCGTAAATGGCGCATTACCAAATATGTTTGGTCCTGCTAGTTTAGGTGGTCGCGGTTTGGTTGCAACAAGTCCTAATTTGTATAATGCTGCATTTTGGGTAACTGGCGATACCAGAAGAACACTTTTACAAATTCAGCAAACTACCACAGGTGCAAAATATTTCTTCAATTATAAGTTTAGAGATTACACTAATAAAACAGATTACGCACCAATAATTCGCTATGCTGAAGTTTTATTAAATGTTGCGGAGGCTTATTCGAGAACTACTGCGCTAGATACAAGGGCCTTAAGCCTGTTAAATGCAGTAAGAAACAGGGCAGTTCCAACTGCCAGTCAATATACTATTGCTAGTTTTACAACTCAAAATGCACTTACCCAAGCCATATTAAATGAGCGTAGAATAGAATTTGCTGGTGAGGGTAGAAGATGGCCAGATATTACAAGGTTATCTCAGGATGCTAATTTCCAGGTAGCTGGGGGTGGAATTCCCGCTAAAATTTTAGTTACAGCCTTAAGTGGAACTGGTACTAACTGGGATGTTACTTTAAGACCAACAACAGTTGCAGGAAAAGCATCAATAGCTTACAGCGATTACAGGTACATTTGGCCGATTCCGACCGATGAACTTAACGCAAATCCAAACATAGCCAAAAACCCAGGTTATTAATATTGCTTATTTTACCAAATGCAAAAGTCATTCTGTTTACAGAATGACTTTTGTCGTTTAAACAATCATATAGTTTAATTTTTATCAAATTTTCAGCAAAACTAATAAGCTTTAATTATCTGATTAACAAAATTTTAAAGTTAAATTTTGTTAAAATAATTGATAAAAATATAAGCTTTATTTTTAATCGATACATACCAATTATTCATCGATACTAGCTATAAAAATGCTCGTTTTCTTATGATATTTGATTCATCAAGAAAAACAAATAAGCTTTTCAATTGCTTATTAAATAAAGAAAATAGCCGTTAAGATTTTGAAAAATCGAAACGTTTTTATAAAGATACTTCCTAGTAAATTTAGGTTAGTTAATGATTAGTTAAAAAATAGAGATATGGCTGGATAGCGTATCTCTATTTATTTTTACAGGCTTTTTATGGTGCTAATCTGTTTTTTACCCAACTGCCTTTAATAAATTCAAAATTTATCCTATCATGCAACCTGCTTCTTCTTCCTTGCCAAAATTCGATTCGGGTAGGTTTAACAATATACCCACCCCAATGCGCTGGTTTCGCAATCTCTCTGTTTTCGTTTTTAGATTTTAATTCCTCAAATTTTTGTTCCAAAACTTGTCTATTTGCTATAACCTGACTTTGAGGAGATGCAACTGCACCAATCTGACTTGCAACTGGGCGGGTTTTAAAATATTCTTCAGAAGTTTCCTTATCTAACTTTTCAACTACGCCTTCAATACGTACTTGTCTTTCTAAATCAGGCCAAAAGAAAACTAAAGCCGCGTAAGGATTTCTTTTTAACTCTTTACCTTTTGCACTTAAGTAATTAGTAAAAAATCTAAAGCCGTCTTCATCAACACCTTTTAGCAATACAATTCGGGCATCTGGTTTGCCAGCTTTATCGGCTGTAGCCAAAGTCATAACATTTGGCTCATAAACTTCTGCTTTAACAGCTTCATCAAACCATTTCTTAAATTGAGTAATAGGGTTATTATCTACGTCAGCTTCGTCTAACGTGGCGCTTTTATAATCTTGGCGCAGGTTTTGTAGAATTTCATTTGTAACTTGCATAAACAAAAATAGGCATCTTTTATGGTGCAACAAATGATTATCATCATGCTGAACAATATAAAACCGAAAACAGGCCGTTTACTTATCTCAGAACCGTTTATGACTGATCCAAATTTTAAAAGATCAGTTGTTTTATTAACTGAACACGATGAAGAGGGTTCTGTTGGTTATATCCTAAATCAGGCAGGAAACCTGCTTTTAAAAGATGTGATACAGGATTTATGGGCGGCTGATAATCAAATTTACTTTGGAGGACCAGTAGCTTCCGATACCCTGCATTTTATACACAGAAGCTATGAAAAGCTACAAAGTGGCGAAGAAATTGGAAATGGAATTTATTGGGGCGGCAATTTTGAAACCCTGAAAATTTTAATCAATACCAATGCTATTGAAGAAAATGAAATCAAATTCTTTATGGGTTATTCTGGCTGGGATAATGGGCAGCTGAAAAAAGAGATTGAGCAAAACGCCTGGATGGTTAGCGATATCTCAAATCCTGATATTATTTTTGGAAATGATGATGAACAGTTGTGGCGTGACGTTATTGTAAATTTAGGTCCAAAATATGCTCATGTAAGTAATTTCCCAACAGACCCGAGTTTGAATTAATTAGGTTTCCAATTAATAAATCCTAATCCATCGGGATAATAGAGAGTAAATTGCGTTTTCAAAATTATTTTGTGCTAAAGCGAGATTCGAGCCTCATAAAAATAAACTCCAATAATCGTCATCAGAATTTGTATCAAAACAATATGCTTTTATTTTGACCAGGTTGTTAAATTAATAATTAGGATAAAAAGTATAAAAGCCGATGCTTTCAGAAATAATAATCCAATCTCTGAGTGCGTTTTTTTTTGAAATTATTATTTACTTTCTAACTCAGCTGCGCTGTCTTCAACTTTTTTTCTCAAATCATCTTTATATTCTTGCATTTTAACTGTTAAAGATTCATCGGCTGTTGCCAAAATCTGAGCAGCCAAAAGACCTGCATTTTTAGCTGCATTTAGTGCAACAGTAGCGACAGGAATACCATTTGGCATTTGTAAGATAGATAATATACTATCCCAGCCATCGATAGAATTTGATGATTTTACTGGAACACCAATAACTGGAAGCGTAGTAATAGAAGCTACCATTCCTGGTAAATGAGCAGCGCCACCTGCACCAGCAATAATTACTTTTAAACCTTTGCTATGCGCTTCTTTAGCATAAGTAAACATACGTTCAGGAGTTCTATGAGCAGAAACTACTGTGATTTCAAAATCGATTCCAAACTCTTTTAATATATCAGCAGCATCTTGCATAACAGGCAAATCAGACTTGCTACCCATAATTATTCCTACTTTCGCATTCATTATATTTATTTTAATTTTTAAATCTTTAGTGCTTATTTAGTTAAGCGATTACTTTTAATGTTTTTTGAACGTATCTGGCTTTTTCAATAGCTTTCTCTCTATCGATATCTACTATGGTTACATGGCCCATTTTGCGAAATGGTTTAGTATATTTCTTACCATATAAATGAACGTAAACGCCATCAATGCTTAAAATCTTTTCCAGGTTTTCATATTTAGCTACACCTTCCGAACCTTTCTCACCCAATAAATTAATCATAATTGCGTTTGTAATGCTCGAAGTATCACCTAAAGGTAAGTTATAAATAGAACGTATATGTTGCTCAAATTGAGAAACATAGTTTCCTTCGATGGTTTGATGACCACTATTATGCGGCCGAGGAGCAACTTCATTAACCAGCAACTCGCCATCTTTACAAACAAACATTTCCACAGCTAAAATCCCTGTAATATTCATTGCCGAAGCAATGTTCTTTGCGATGTTTTCTGCTTTTTGTTGTAAGCTTTCTGCGTAAGTAGACGGCGAAATCAAAAACTCAACCAAATTTGCCTCAGGATTAAACTCCATTTCCACCATTGGGAAAGTTTTCATGTCACCTTTGGAATTACGTGCAACAATTACAGCAATTTCCTTATCAAAATCAACAAGTTTTTCGATAATACAAGGTGCATCAAACGCATGTTTTAAATCTTCAGTACCATTAATTTTCATTACACCTTTACCGTCGTAGCCATCTTTACGCAATTTTAAAATGTATGGAAATTGGAATGGACTATTTTCCATATCCTCTTTGGTGTTTACAATTTGAAAAGGAGATGTAGGGATGTCATTTTCTTTAAAAAACTGCTTCTGTACACCTTTATCTTGAATTAAACGAATTACTCGAGATTGAGGAAAAACCTGTTTACCTTCTTTTTCCAATTGTTCTAAGGCATCAATATTTACTTTTTCAATTTCTATGGTAATAATATCCGCTTTCTTTCCGAAATTATAAACGGTATCAAAATCGGTTATAGAACCATTTTCGAAGTAGTTTGCGATATGTTTACAAGGCGCATCTGGGTCTGGGTCTAAAACTAACGAAGTTACGTTGTAGTTAATTGCTTGTTGAATGAGCATTCTGCCCAATTGTCCTCCACCTAATATACCTAATTTTAATTCGCTGATCTGTTTTGCCATGAGGGGTTGAAAATTATGCTAATTTTGCACAAAAGTAACAATTTTAGGTTTAATGATGGATGCAGAAGCGATAATTATTGGAGCAGGTGCTTGTGGATTGATGTGTGCCGTGCAAGCTGGCTATCTTGGTAAAAAGGTTATCGTGCTCGAAAAAAACGAAAAACCTGGTGCTAAGATTTTAATTTCTGGTGGTGGTCGTTGTAATTACACCAATCAATTTGCATCAGCAGAGCAGTTTATCTCTGCGAATCCTAATTTTATAAAATCTGCTTTCAACCAATGGACCGTTGATGATACAATTAGTTTTTTCGAAACTTACGGCATACGAGGTAAAGAAAAAACTTTGGGACAATTATTTCCTGATGAGAAAAATGCTAAAGATGTAGTTGAGGTTTTTACTTCTATTTGCGAGGATTTTGGACAGGAGATTAGGACTAAAGCAGATGTTAAGGATATTGAAATTTTGCCGGATGGCTATAAAGTAACTTACGATAAGAACGGAAAGCGTATCTCGATAACCGCCGAAAAGTTGGTGATTGCAACAGGTGGTTTGCCTATTCCTAAAATGGGTGCTACCGATTTCGCTTTGCGCTTTGCTAAGAAACACAATTTAAAAATTGTAGAAACTGCTCCAGCTTTAGTTCCTTTAACAGTTACTGGTAAAGATGAAGAATGGTTTGCCCAGCTTTCTGGTAATTCTATTTTTTGCGAAGTAAGTAATAACGATATTTCTTTCGAAGAAAATATTTTATTTACACACTGGGGCTTAAGCGGACCTGCAATTCTGCAAATTTCATCATTTTGGCGTAGGGGCGAGGTCATTAACCTCAATCTTTTACCCAACGAAAATGTTGTTTCATTATTAATTGAAGAACGTAAATCGAATGGTAAAACTATTTTATCAACTTTGTTGAACCGCTATTATACCAAAAAATTTACTGATGCATTGGGTAAGTTTTTGCCTTTAACTAAACCTGTAGCTTCTGTAACAAAAGCAGAAATAGATTTAATTGAGCAAACTATTCATCAATTTAAAGTTAAGCCAGCTGGCGATAAAGGTTACGATAAAGCCGAAGTAATGCGTGGTGGAATAGATACTAATGAGATTTCTTCGAAAACTTTAGAATGTAAGAAAATACCAAACTTGTTTTTTGGTGGCGAATGCCTGGATGTAACTGGTTGGCTCGGTGGATACAATTTCCAATGGGCTTGGGCAAGTGGTTTTGTAATTGCACAAAATATTTAATTGCAATCAGTTAAAAAGAATTATTTAATGTCGAAACAATAAATCAATCAAATTAACCACAAAAAATAAATATATCGATTGATCTTTAGGCATAAGCGTTTATCGATTAAACAATAAACAATCTCCCAATTTTTCAACAAAACAGCCATACAAAGTATATTCGTACTATCTTTATGGCTTTTGCAAATTAATTTCAGTTTTGGCTAAAGATACGAATAAGGAAACCCCATTAATGCAGCAGTACAACGCTATTAAAGCGAAGTATCCAGGCGCATTGCTACTTTTTAGGGTAGGCGATTTTTACGAAACCTTTGGCGAAGATGCCATAAAAACATCACAAATTTTAGGCATCGTATTAACCAGGAGAGGTACTGGACCGAATGGTGGTGCTTTAGAGCTGGCAGGTTTCCCACATCATTCATTAGATAATTATCTATCCAAGTTGGTAAGGGCAGGGCAACGTGTTGCCATTTGCGACCAACTGGAAGACCCAAAAACGACGAAAACCATTGTTAAACGCGGTGTTACCGAATTAATTACGCCTGGTGTAGCTTATGGTGATAATATTGTAAATCAAAAATCTAATAACTTTTTAGCTTGCGTTTTTTTCGATAAAACACAACTGGGTGTTTCTTTTTTAGATATTTCTACAGGAGAGTTTTTAATCGCTCAGGGAAACAGCGATTATATAGATAAACTTTTACAGGGTTTTAAACCTAGTGAAGTTATTTTTCAGAAATCGAAACGCCAAACTTTTACCGAAAACTTTGGAGATCGCTTTTATACTTTCGGCTTAGATGAATGGCCTTTCACTTCTGATTATGGAAATGAAACCCTGATGAAACATTTTGATGTTACATCGTTAAAAGGTTTCGGTGTAGAGCGTTTACAAAGTGGAATTATTGCCGCTGGGGTTATTTTGCACTATTTGGGCGAAACCGAGCATCGCAATTTGCAACACATAACTTCGATTAGTCGTATTGAGGAAGACCGTTACATGTGGTTAGATAGATTTACAATTCGTAATTTAGAATTGGTGAATTCTGCTAACGATAATGCCGTTACTTTATTCGATGTTCTCGATCATACCTGTACGCCAATGGGCGCTCGTTTGTTGCAAAAGTGGATTATTATGCCACTTAAAGAATTGAAACCCATCCAAGAGCGTTTAGGAATGGTAGAGTATTTTGTTGCTAAAAGTGAATTGCAGGAAGAATTTCTAACTCACATTAAGCAAATTGGCGATTTAGAAAGATTGATTTCTAAGGTTGGCTTGCAAAAAGTTGGCCCGAGAGAATTAGTAGCTTTGAAAAGAGCACTTTATCACATTGAATCCGTTAAAAAATTAGCGGCAGATTCTAAAAATCCTTTCTTAATTAAAATTGCCGACCAGCTAAATCCTTGTTTAACAATTCGCGAGCGCATCGAAAGAGAGTTGCAACCCGAACCGCCTGCTTTGCTGATTAAAGGAAATGTAATAGCTGACGGCATTGATGAAGATTTAGATCGTTTGCGTAAAATCGCTTTTGGTGGAAAAGATTATTTAGTTCAAATTCAAAAACGCGAAGCGGAGGCAACTGGCATTCCATCATTAAAAATTGCCTTTAATAACGTTTTTGGTTACTATTTAGAGGTTACACATACGCATAAGGATAAAGTACCTGAAGGTTGGATTCGTAAGCAAACTTTAGTAAATGCAGAGCGATACATTACACCCGAACTTAAAGAATATGAAGATCAAATTTTAGGTGCTGAAGAAAAAATTCAAGCAATTGAGATTCGTTTATATAATGAATTGATGTACGAAACAGCAAGTTATATCAAACCGATTCAATTGGATTCATTTTTAATTGCACAGTTAGATTGTTTGTTGTGTTTCGCTCAACTGGCTGATAAAAACCATTACAATAAGCCTAAAGTTACCAATGATAAAGTGCTGGATATTAAGGGTGGTCGCCACCCGGTTATCGAAAAGCAGTTACCTGTTGGACAAGAATATATTACCAATGATGTTTATTTGGATACCGATTCGCAGCAAATCATTATGATTACTGGACCCAACATGGCGGGTAAATCGGCAATTTTACGTCAAACAGCTCTAATAGTTTTAATGGCACAAATGGGATCATTTGTACCTGCAAAAGATGCTGAAGTTGGTATTGTAGATAAAATTTTTACGCGTGTTGGTGCATCTGATAATATTTCTTCTGGAGAAAGTACATTCATGGTCGAAATGAATGAAACAGCTAGTATTTTGAATAATATTTCGGATGATAGTTTGATTTTATTAGATGAAATTGGCCGTGGAACAAGTACATATGATGGTATTTCGATTGCATGGGCAATTGCAGAATTTCTGCATCAACACCCAACTGCAAGACCGAAAACTTTGTTTGCAACACACTATCACGAGTTAAATGAATTGGCGAATACAATGCCTCGAATTAAGAACTTTAATGTTTCGGTTAAGGAAATGACAAACAAGGTTATTTTCCTCAGAAAGTTAGTTCCTGGCGGAAGTGAGCATAGTTTCGGTATTCATGTGGCTAAAATGGCTGGTATGCCACCGAAATTAATCGGTCGTGCAAATGAAATTTTAAAGAAACTTGAAATTGATAGAACCGAAGGACAAAGTATAAAAGACAGTATTAAGAAAGTTCAAAACCAAGCATATCAATTACAAATGTTTGCTATTGATGATCCTGTTTTAGTAAAAATTAGAGATACCCTAAATAATTTGGATGTAAATGCGTTAACTCCTGTAGAAGCATTACTAAAACTCGATGAAATACAAAGATTAATTAAGGATAATTAATTGATTGCCGTTAAATTTAGTTTTGTTGAGGCAACTAAAAAAAGATAAAAATTTGCCTTTGATTTCTGTGGAAACAAAAATAAAAATATGATTAAAACAAAACAGCTTAGTTCTTTTTGGTTAACGTTAATTTTTGCGCTTGTTTTAACATCTTGCGGAACTCGGAAATATACTGTTAAAAGCGATACAAAAGCTGCAAAAGCAGCTGACGCCATGTCGAATCTTCGAAGTAAACAATTATATCGCTTTATTACGGATTGGACTGGAGTTAAATATAGATTAGGTGGGTTAGACAAAAACGGAATTGATTGCTCGGGATTTGCATTTTTACTGGAGAAAGAAATTTACGGTGTTACTTTGCCAAGAATCTCGCGTGATCAAGCTAAGTTTGTCCGTAAAAAAGATATAGATAATTTAAAAGAAGGCGATTTATTGTTCTTTTCTTTTGGTGGAAATGACGTAGACCATGTCGGTATCTATTTAAACAGTGGTTTTTTTGTACATGCCAGTACAACCAGAGGAGTAATTGTTGATGATTTAAATTTACCAGCTTATCAAAGGGTCCTGGTTAAAACAGGCTCTGTTAATTAGCAATTTTCTCTATCTTGAATCTTTTTTATTTGAAAACCATGCGTACATTTTTTATAATAACCTTGTCCTTAGTTAGTTATTCTTTAAAATCTCAGGTAAAATTACTCACACTTAACGATTTGGATAGGCGTATTGCTAAAGGAAAAGATACAACATATGTTATTAACTTTTGGGCAACCTGGTGTTCACCTTGTGTTGCAGAATTACCAAATTTTGAAAAACTAAGAGTAGAAAACTTAAATAAGCCCGTTAAAATTATTTTAATAAGCTTAGATTTTAAATCGAAATTGCAAAAAGCTGTCATTCCATTTGTGCAAAATAATAACATTAATGCAGAGGTTTTTCTGCTAAACGAACCCGATAAACAAATTTATACTCAACGAATTGATAAAAAATGGTCGGGAGCCATACCAGCAACATTATTCGTTAATAAAAAAGTAAGGCATTTTTATGAAAAAGAATTTACCGAGGATGAGTTAAGAAAGGCATTTTTGAATTTGTAAGATAAAATCGTTATTGCGAGACACGAAACAATCTCTACTGTAAAATAGATCGCTCCGTGTCTCGCAACATCCAATTATACAAAGGCCAATTGCTTAAAAATTTGTAGCCGTTGCTAAAGCTTTCCAATCTTCCATATCTTTTTGTACATCAGCTATTTTAGCACCTGCAACTGCGTAAGCGTCTGGACCTAAAAATAAGTGTAATGGTGCATTTTCACTCTCAGCGGCTGCAATAATTACGTCGCATCCTTTAGCTGGATCACCAGGTTGCTGGTTGTTAATGTCTTGCTGGTGCGCAATTTGTGTGTCACGAACTTCTATGTAAGCATCGATCGGATTTGATGGTACCGCCAATGAACCTGAAGAAAGAAACTCTGTTCTGAAATAACCTGGCTCTACAACTGTAGCTTTAATACCTAAAGATTTAACTTCTGCTGCTAACGATTCTGTAAAACCCGTTACTGCAAATTTAGTAGCACAATAGATTCCAAAACCAGGGAAATTTCCAGAAAAACCACCAATTGAAGAAATATTAAAAATATGCCCTGATTGTTGCTTTCTCATTTGAGGTAATGTTTTTCTAATCACATTAAGCGAGCCAAAAACATTTACATCAAAGTTTTCACGAGATTCTCGATCACTCAACTCTTCTAATGCGCCAATCATGCCATAGCCAGCGTTATTAACCACAACATCAAGTTGCCCAAATTTACTAATGGTTTGACTTACTGCTGCTTCAACACTATTTTCATCGATCAAATTAACTGAAAGTGGTAAGAAATTTTCATGATTACCAACAGCTTTTTCTAATTCTGAAATATTTCTTGATGTAGCTGCTACGCGATTACCATTGCTTAATAATTTTTTTACTAATGCTAGTCCCAGGCCTTTTGAAGCACCCGTTACGAACCATACTTTTTTATTTTCCATGATTTTTGTTTTTATGATTAAATTCTTTTAACCCGTACTGCACACACACTCAGTTTTTTATAGACACAGTTTATTTGCATCTATCATTCCTTTCCTTTGGAGAGATGGCTGAAAGGCGGGGTGGTTATTTTTTTAATATTTCTTTTTTTACCATCTAAGTCACGTAAGCTCGTTGTGTTTTAGGTTATGATTTCAATTATTTATCAAAGTCTGTTGAAATGGTAATGGCTTTCCAATCTTGATATTCTTTTGTTAGCGCCTGAGTTTTTGTAGTTGCTCTTGTTAAAGCATCGTTACCTAATAATAAATGAATAGGAGGGTTTGGCATACTTGCCAAAGAAATCATTGCAGCTGCTGCCTTTTCAGGATCGCCTGCTTGTTCACCATCCATTTTTAAATATTTGGCGTGTACCGCCCGAACATCTTCATAATCATCAATAGGATTTTTTGCTAAAACCAAAGACTCTGGTGTTAAGAAACTGGTTCTGAAAGCACCAGGAGCTACAACCGTAACTCTAATTCCGAATGCCTTAACATCATCGGCCAAAACTTCTGATAAAGCAATTACTGCGGCTTTTGCAGCAGAATAAACCGCCCAGCCTGTTGCGCCAACAATGCCTGCAATTGATGCAATGTTTATGATATGGCCAGAACGTTGCGCTCTTAAATGCGGACTGGCTTTTCTAATTACGTTTAATGTTCCGAAAACATTAACATCAAAACTATTTCTGGTTTCTTCGTCGCTTAATTCTTCAATACTACCACCAATGCCATAACCTGCATTATTTATAATAACATCAATTCGTCCAAATTGAAGAATAGTTGAATTAATGGCTTGCTCAACACTTAATTCGTCGCTTAGATTTACAGCTAACGGAAGAAATCTTTCAGAATTTGAATTAACTGCTGCTGCTAAATCATTTACATTTCTGGAAGTCGCTGCTACAGATTGACCTGCTTTTAATAATTGGTTTACTAAACTAAGTCCTAATCCTTTTGATGCACCAGTTACAAACCAAACTTTTTTAATTCCCATAATTTTATCCTTTTTGTTAAGACAAAATTACGCTGAGAATTTAGGTTAACCATTACGCCATTCAAACTGATAATTACGAAATTCAAACAATTCGATAAGCAGTAGGCGTATGGTTGGTTAATTTCTTAAAAAAGTTGTTAAAATGCGTTGGTTCTTCAAAACCTAAACAATAACCAATTTCGGATATATTCCAATCTGTATGTTTTAACAAAGCCTTTGCCTCGCTTAATAAACGTTCGGTAATATAATGCGTTGTGGTTTTACCAGTGGTTTCTTTTATTGCCCGATTTAAATGATTTACATGAACAGAAAGCTGCGATGCATAATCTTTTGCAGAACGCATGGTAAATCTTTGCGAGGTTGTTTCGATGGGAAATTGACGTTCTAGTAATTCAGTAAACACAGAAGTTATTCTAGAATTCGCATCGGTATGTTTAAATAAAGCTTCTGATGGTTGTGTTTTTAAAGCAAAGTGGGTAATCTCGGTTACATAATTTCTTAATAAATCATATTTATAAATGTAATCGGCGTTAATTTCCTCAAACATTTTAGTGAATATCGATGAAACCACAGCATCTTGTGTTTCATCTAATACATACGCAGGCTTGCCTCCAGGCATAAACATCGGTAAGTCGCCAATATTTCCACGGATTTTTTCGGTAAAGAAAGCCTCGGTAAAAATACAGAAGAAACCTGTTACATCACTTTTGGTTCCGCTGGCCAACTCCCAGGTGTAAGGTACTAACGGGTTGAAGAACATTAATGCGGTTCCATTTATTTCAATGCTTTTATCTGCATAATGGTAGATGTTATGTCCACGATTGAGTGCTATTTTATAGAAATCTCTGCGATTGTAGCTCATTTGTTTACTATCATCACGAAGACAATCTTCTAGCTTAAAAACGTTAAAATGGCCAACACCATTTTGTAGATTTTCAGGCAGAAAGCTAAATTTATTTTGATAGAAATCTTCGATTGTTTCTGTAGTACTCATAAATCAAAGTTACAAAATTCAAACGTAAACAGAAATCCGTTATAGAATGGCGAAGAAACAGTAATAGCAAAACAATAGAAGTAACATAAACCTGATTGAAATGGTAGCCCCCGATTTAAGCATTTGTCTCTGTTTTGTTATTGCTACACTTACTTGTTGCACAGGTTTTCATCGGTGCTAAAATGTAAAGCAGGGCTGAAGAAGCCGATTAGCAACAAACTTGCTTTTCTAAAAAAAAACACTTGAACGTTGAGAAAATAGAAACACAAATTTATTTGCATGATTTCTATAATAGCTTGCCAAAAAAAAATACCCAAACATGACAATTAAAAATACCAATCGGTATATATTTGTGCTGTCAATTTATTAACCCATGACCAAAGCAGAAAAAACGAGGAATTATATTATTGAGAAAACCGCACCGATTTTTAATATGAAAGGTTATGCAGGTACGTCTTTACAGGATATTACCGCGGCGACTGGCTTAACAAAAGGTAGCATTTATGGCAATTTCGCCAATAAAGATGAGGTGGCTTTGGCCGCATTCGATTATAATTTTAACAATAATGTACTGCAGATAGAGTCGGCAATGAGAGCCCAAACAACCGCTAAGGGTAAACTTTTGGTGTATGTTAGTATTTATCAAAATTTTATAACTGGAACGATTTCATTAGGTGGTTGCCCAATTTTAAATACCGCAACCGATGCAGATGATACGCACCCAGCTCTTCGGGAAAAAGCCTTGAAAGCTGTTTTATCATGGAAAAAAAGAATTATAAAGCTTGTAGAAGAGGGTATTGAAAATAAAGAAATAGCCTTGGATTCGAATGCCGAACAAATTGCATTAACTGTAATTGCTATGATTGAAGGTGGAATAATGATTTCTAGATTAACCAATAAGCTCGACAATTGGGATTTAATAATGGATTCTTTAAAGAAATACGTGAATAGCTTAGGCTAAAAAATTTTAAACTAAAATATACCGATTGGTATAAAAAACAAATTACAAATATGAAAACTTCACAAAACACCGTATTAATCATCGGCGGAACAGCTGGTATAGGTTTAGAAATTGTTAAACAATTAACCGCGTTAAATAACCATGTTATAGTAACTGGCAGAAATAAGGAACGGCTGGATGCTGCTGTAGCTGGTTTAAAAAATGTTACCGCCATAACTTTTGATGTAAGTAAAGCCGACGAGGTGGAAAATTTGGTAGATCGAGTTGGGAAGAATTTCCCTCGTTTAAATATGTTAATTAACAATGCAGGCCGAGCTATTTTATACAATCTTGGTGATGAAAAAGCCGACGCTTTTGAAAATGCAGCCGATGAAATGCTGACCAACTATTTGTCAATCATTAGAATAAATCAAAAATTTTTACCACTGTTAAAAAGTCAGGATGAATCGGCTATTGTAAATGTTTCTTCGGTTGTGGCCTACGTTCCTGGTATTACCTTGCCAAGTTACGCTGCCAGTAAAGCCGCTTTGCATTCTTACACAACATCTTTAAGATTAAGCTTAGAGCACACTAATGTAAAGGTTTTTGAGTTGATGCCACCTTTAGTTGATACTGAATTTTCGAAAGAAATTGGTGGACATAATGGCATTAAACCATCGGTAGTGGCCCATGAGTTTGTAAAAGCATTGGCAAATAATGAATTTGAGATTCGGGTAGGCGATACAGCCAAAATTTATGAGTTGTTCCGCCAATCGCCGATTGATGCTTTAAATGTAATGAATGCGAATAGAAAAGCCTGGATAGAAACAGTTTAGCTAATCGATTGGTGCGAAAATGAAAAAGAAACTGGCTTTCGCTATTATTATGGCGATATTTACCACGGGAATAGTAACCTTTGCGGCCATTAGCGTAAATATTGGATTTACCCAAAATTTCATGACAATATGGTTAAAATCGTGGGGCATTTCGTACATCGTTGCCATTCCAGCAATATTAATAATCGCCCCTAAAGTTCAATCGTTGGTTGATTTTTTATTTAAAGAAACCGACAAAAAAATAACATAATGAAAAGAGTAGTTGTAACAGGATTAGGTGCAATAACACCACTTGGTAACACAGTAGAAAGCTTTTGGAAGAACATTGTAGCTGGTAAAAGTGGCGTTGGCCCAATTACCAAATTCGATACTTCGAAATTTAAAACCCAGTTTGCTGCAGAAGTAAAGGATTTTAATGCAGAATCTTTTATCGATAAAAAAGAAATTAAGAAATACGACTTGTTTACGCAATATGCAATTGTTTCGACGGATGAAGCTATTGTAGATGCTGGTTTAGATTTTAGCACTTTTACCGACGATGAACTTGCAGAAGTAGGTGTAATTTGGGCAACGGGAAATGGTGGTATTTCTACTTTCGAGCAGCAATTAACAGAATTTCATAAAGGTGATGGTACGCCAAGATTTAATCCATATTTCATTCCGAAAATGATTGTAGATATAGCTGCAGGTGTGATTTCTATTCGTCATAAACTTCGTGGTCCGAATTATTGCACAGTTTCTGCTTGCGCATCTTCAAACACTGCCATCATTAGTGCTTTTGATACAATTCGCTTAGGAAAAGCAAATATTATGGTGGCTGGTGGTTCTGAGGCTGCAATTACCGAAGCATCGGTTGGTGGTTTTAATGCTGCACAGGCATTATCAAAAAGAAATGATAGTCCAGAAACTGCATCGAGACCATTTGACGAAAGTAGAGATGGTTTTGTAATGGGCGAGGGTGCTGGAGCTTTAATTTTAGAAGAATTAGAACATGCATTAAGTCGTGGTGCGCATATTTACGCCGAAATTGTTGGTGGCGGAATGGCAGCTGATGCTTATCACCTAACAGGAACACCTCCAGATGGGATTGGTGCTACTTTAGGTATGAAAAAAGCACTAAATGATGCAGGAATTTCTGCTGATAAAATTGATTATATTAATGCACATGCTACTTCTACTGGCTTAGGTGACATTAGTGAGCTTGTGGCTGTTAAAAATGTATTTGGTGATTTACCAGTAATTGTTGGTGCATCAAAATCGATGACAGGCCATTTGCTTGGCGCAGCTGGTGCAGTGGAAAGCTTGATTAGCGTTCTTTCCATTAGAGATGGAATTATTCCACCAACGATTAACACCAAAAAGCTCGATGAAAAAATCCCTGAGGGTTTAAACATCATTCTTGGTAAGCCAATTAAAAAGGAAATCAACTATGTTTTAAATAACACTTTTGGTTTTGGTGGCCACGTAGCTAGCACAATTTTCAAAAAATACGAGGCCTAGGTTATTTATCCATTAACAGGTTTACCAACTCCTTTAAATCTTCAACTTCTTGTTCAAGTTTTAAAATACGATTTTCCAACTCTTCATTGGGTTGGAAAATTGTTGTTTGTGGAGTAGCTATTTCTGTTTCAATAATCTCAGCCTGTTCGCCCAATAAATGAATAAACCTGGCTTCTTTCTGTCCTGCCTTTTTTGGTAATTGCTTTACAAAAGCGGGTTCTTCATCCGATAGTTTCTGCAATTGCTCTAAAACTTCTTCAATACTTTCGAACTCATATAACCTGCCCGAGTTACTATTAATTTCACCTGGTGTTAACGGCCCACGTAAAAGTAGTAAACATAGAATAGAAAGTTCTGATGGAACCAAAGGATATACAATTCCTAGATTATGTTTGTATTTAATTACACGACTAGAACCACCTGTAGCTGTGGATATTAAACCTTTAATTTTTAACGAATTTAAAGTTAGCGTAACTGTTTCCTCATCATAATTTACAACTGGATTTCTGGAGCTTTTTTGATTACAAGCTGCAGTTAAACTGTTCAAAGTCATTGGGTAGTAGTCGGGCGTAGTTCTACTTTTCTCTATTAATGAGCCTAAAATACGTTGTTCTTCCGTTGATAAATCGGGTAATGGTTTAATATCTTCCATTTGATAAAAATAGAAATTGAACCGAGATTATGAAAACTAATTATGTAAATTTAAGATGTTGAAATGAATTAAACATGACGAACGCTAAAAGCTAATCTTATAGCTTTGAGCAAAATTTAAAATAATATGATTGCTGCAAAAGGATACGCTGTTCACAACCAAACCGATAAATTGGCACCATGGAGTTTCGAAAGAAGAAACGTTGGACCGAAAGATGTTTTAATAGAAATTTTATTCAGTGGAATTTGCCACTCAGATATCCACCAAGTACGTAGCGAATGGGGCCCAGCCCGTTACCCAATGGTTCCTGGACATGAAATTGTAGGCAGGATTACTGAAGTTGGTTCAGAAGTAACCAAATTTAAAATCGGTCAACTGGCAGGTATTGGCTGTATGGTTGATAGTTGCAAAGAATGTCCAACATGTAAAGGTGGGCAACAGCAGTTTTGCGAAAAAGGAGAAACTGTTTGGACTTATAACAGTGTTGAACGCGATAAAACTACGCCGACGTATGGTGGCTATTCTAACAAAATAGTTTGTACAGAAGAGTTCGTAGTGAGTGTTTCGGAGAAATTACCTTTAGCTGGTGTTGCGCCGTTATTGTGTGCAGGTATTACTACTTATTCGCCAATTAAAAGATGGGGAATTAAAAAAGGTCACAAAGTTGCAGTTTTAGGTTTAGGTGGCTTAGGCCACATGGCTGTTAAATTTGCAGTTGCTTTTGGTGCAGATGTTACAGTATTAAGCACTTCGCCCTCGAAAGAACAAGATGCCAAAAAACTTGGTGCTCATCACTTCGTGATTACTAAAGACCCTGAGGAGTTAACAAAATATGCCAAGCATTTCGATTTTATTATCGATTCCGTTTCTGCACCGCACGATTATGAAATGTATTTGAAATTATTAAATGTTAATGGTGTACATATTTGTGTAGGTATACCTCCTGAACCATTGAAATTTCCAGGCTCGGCATTAATGCATGGAAACCGAGTTTTAACAGCTTCAAGTATTGGTGGGATAGAAGAAACTCAGGAAATGCTTGATTTCTGCGCTGAACACGATATTGTTTCTGATGTTGAAGTTATTAACATTAATTATGTAAACGAAGCTTACGAGCGTGTTTTGAATAGTGATGTTAAATATCGTTTCGTAATTGATATGGATACAATTTAATTAACAATCATGGAATAAATTCACGATTATTAAATTAAAGCAAAGGGCGAATTTCTAAAAGGAATTTGCCCTTTTGCATTCAGTTTCTTTCAAATAAAGTCGTTTTAATTAATAATGAAATACACTACAGCTATCTCTAAAATTTAATTAAAGAAATATTAAATTTACAGAATGGCTAAGAAAGTTAAATCAGGTTCTGTTATTTCAAAAAAAATTTTCGTTTTGGATACATCAGTCATTTTGTATGATCATGATGCAATAAATAACTTTCAGGAGCACGATGTAGCAATTCCAATTCAGGTTTTAGAAGAGCTAGATAATTTTAAAAGCGGTAATGACACCAGGAATTTCGAAGCAAGAAGCTTTATCAGACTTATCGATCAAACTTCGAAACAGAAATTAATAAGTGATTGGGTAGCTTTAAATCGTTTAAATTCGGGCATGTTTAAGGTTGTTTTAAACGAAAGTCCGCTAAAAACAAATGCTGAAGAAATATTTGGAAAAGGCAAAACCGATCATAAAATTTTAAATGCAGCATTAAGTTTAAAAGAGCAAAATCCTAATAAAAAAGTGATTTTGGTATCAAAGGATATATGCCTACGTTTAAAAGCCAAGGCGCTTGATTTAAATGCAGAAGATTACGAAACTGGCAAGATTAAAAACGTCGATGAACTTTATGCTGGTAAAACTGAAATCGCTAATTTCGATGAGGCCATTATAGATGAAGTAAAGCAGAAAACTTTTGCTAATGTTGCAGAATCAAGTCTTCCTTTAAGAAATGGAAATCATTTTTACATCCTTAAAAACAAAAGAAAAACCGCAAATGTATTCTACAACAATAGCTTAAAAACAATTTCATCGGTTTCTACTGATGCTGTTTTCAAAATTAAACCAAAAAATACTGAACAAGCATTTGCAATTAATGCCTTGCTCGATCCTAACATTAAGCTAGTAAGCATCCAAGGAAATGCAGGTACTGGAAAAACACTTTTGGCTTTAGCGAGTGCGCTAGAACAACGAAGAGATTTCAGACAAATTTACGTAACCCGACCAATTGTTTCTTTAAGCAATAAAGATATCGGCTTTTTACCTGGCGATGCTAAATCGAAAATTGATCCATTTATGGCCCCAATATGGGATAATTTGCGATTTATTAAAGAACAGTTCGCTGGTGATGAAAAAATGGTGGCAAAAATAGATGAGTTAATTTCAACAGAAAAAATTGCTATTGCGCCGCTAGCCTTTATAAGAGGAAGAACACTTACCAAAATATTTTTTATTATCGACGAAGCTCAAAATTTAACTCCTCACGAGGTTAAAACTATAATTTCGAGGGCTGGAGAACAAACTAAAATTGTTTTTACAGGAGATATTTATCAAATTGATACACCTTATCTCGATTCAGAAAGCAATGGGTTATCATATTTGATAGAACATGCAAAAGATCATCCACTTTATGCCCATATTACTTTACATAAAGGTGAGCGGAGTGAGTTAGCAAATTTGGCTAATGATTTGTTGTAATTTATTATATTGTTCCAAAAAAAAGTAAAAACTAACCTCTTCTACACCAAATGTTCTCATTATTTATTTTGCTTGTAGGTATTCGTATGATGAACAAATACCTGGATAAAGACGCTGAAAAACTAGCGCTAACTCAAAACCCGAATACAGAAAATGGCATTATCGAAAACTATTTCCCCATAATTTTCCATTCGACAATCATTGTTTTAATACTTATTTCTTTTCTTAAGCAAGGAATATTAACCGATGAAAAAATTAAAGTTTTAATAGCTGATGGAGTATTTCAGTTTGTAAGTACATTAATCATTTTGATTATCGGGATTATAAACCCTTTCATATCCTTCTCAATTGAAACAAGGCAAAAATTACAGGAAAAGGCGGCAGAAACAGGTTTTGAATGGTTGAATTGGTTTTTAAAAGATAAAAACTGGCAACTTCTTAAAGCATTTGTTTGCTTTTTAATTGTTGCTTACTTCATCCACAGCGGTTATTTAGTAATTCCAGACTTAAATCAAGGGTTAGTATCTGGAATTACAGTTATGCTGATACTATTTTTTGTTTTTGGTAATATTGTTCAATTAATCAAAAATCCGTCGCTATTTAAGAAAAAAACATTATTCCGATTATCCATGCTTTACCGTTCATTTAAGCTCTCTCTTTTTATATCTATAGGCTTACTTGTTACACTGTTCCTTTTAACAGCTTTATTGAATCTAGATTTTGAGAAACTTGTTAATGTTGGAGGAATAATTTTACTTGTTTACAATGTTGTAATGGCTTTTAATGAATACAAAATATTGAAATCACACGATTAATGATATTTCCTCAATGCTCTAATTGCGATGAACAACCCAATTAATGTTAAAAATGCGCTTAAAATAAATGGTGCACCAGGAAAATAAAGCGGTGTTCCATCTTGAATAAAGTACACAAAAATATGGCTGGCTAAAAATGGACCAATAATGGCTGCCAAACTCTGTAAGCTGGTTGTTATACCTTGAATTTCTCCCTGTGCATTTTCTGGAACCTGATTTGAAATAATGCTTTGCATAGCTGGGCCGCCAATTCCAGCTAAACAATATGGAATTATAAACATCATCATCATTAGTCCGTTAGCGGCAAACGCAAAACAAATAAATCCAACGATGTATAATATCAATCCAAAATAAATGGCCTTTCTATTACCGATTTTAGGAATAATAAAACGGATTAAACCTCCCTGAACGATTGCAATCATTAAACCAACCACACCTAAAGAATAGCCGATCATAGTAGAATCCCAATTGAATTTTTCAATTACATAGTAAGACCAGTTTGATTGTACAGAATGACTAGCTACATATAATAATAGGAGTGTGGCAAGTAAACCTAAAATTGCAGGATATTTTGACGCATTTATAAAGGAACCTATTGGATTAGCTCTCTTCCAGGAAAAGTTTCTTCTATTTGCTACAGATAATGATTCTGGAAGTATAAAATATCCGTATAACCAGTTTATCAAAGCCAGTCCAGCAGATATCATAAATGGCACTCTTAATCCGAAGGTACTGAATAACCCGCCAATTACGGGTCCTAATATAAATCCTATACCAAAAGCAGCACCTACCATACCAAAATTCTGAGCTTTCTTTTCAGGTGTTGAAATATCTGCTATGTAAGCCATTGCTGTTGTAAAACTTGCTCCAGTTACTCCAGCAATGATTCTACCAATAAATAACCAGAAAATTGTCGGTGCAAAAGATAAAAATATATAATCGATACCCAGGCCAAATAATGAGAAAAGCAACACAGGTCTTCTGCCATACTGATCGCTCAAACCACCCATAATTGGAGAAAATATAAATTGCGCTAAGGCAAAAGCAACCATCAAATATCCTCCATAATCTGCAGCAACGCTAACACTGCCTCCAGTAAAATCTTGAATCAGCTTAGGCAAAACAGGAATGATAATACCAAAACCTGTAAAATCTATCAATAATGTGATCATGATAAATATCATTGCTGATTTCTTTTCTTTTGCCATATTATGTATCCTTTGATACTACAAATGTAATTAAATCAATAAATTGTTTTCAGGTTTAACCTTGCAACTTATTTACGTTATATAATAAGTGACGTAAACCACCCTAAAATAATGTAAAAAAAGTGTGGCACCTAAAAACCTTACCACAGGGCTAAAACTTTTCCACAATGCCTTATTTCGGCATATTTTTGTTAAATTCGCAAGGTTATAATAATACCTTTTTGAAACATCGTTTTTGATAACGAGAATAATAATTTATGGCAGAAGATTTAGAAAATCAACAAAACGACAAAATCATCCAAATTAATATAGAGGAGCAGATGAAATCGGCCTACATTGACTATTCAATGTCGGTAATTGTATCGAGGGCTTTGCCTGACGTACGTGATGGATTAAAACCGGTACACCGCCGTGTTTTATATGGTATGCTCGATCTTGGTGTAACAAGTAATAAACCACACAAAAAATCGGCCCGTATTGTGGGTGAGGTTTTAGGTAAATATCACCCACATGGTGATGCATCTGTATATTTTACCATGGTTCGTATGGCTCAAGATTGGAGTTTACGTTACCCAATGGTAGATGGACAAGGAAATTTTGGTCACATTGATGGTGACTCTCCAGCTGCAATGCGTTATACCGAGGCACGTTTTTCTAAGATTGCCGAAGAAATGCTTGCCGATATCAATAAAGATACTGTAGACTTTCAGTTAAACTTTGATGATACCTTACAAGAACCGACAGTTTTACCTGCAAAAATCCCTAACCTTTTAGTAAACGGTTCTAGCGGTATTGCAGTAGGTATGGCAACCAATATGGCGCCACACAACTTAACAGAATGTATTGATGGTATTGTAAATTATATCGATAACAGAGATATTACTATCGAGGAATTGATGAAGTTTGTAAAAGCTCCAGATTTTCCTACAGGAGGTATTATTTATGGCTATACTGGCGTTAAAGAAGCTTTCGAAACAGGCCGTGGCCGTATTGTAATGCGTGCTAAAGCAGAAATTGAAACTATTAAAGATCGTGAAGTAATTATTGTTACTGAAATTCCTTACCAGGTTAATAAAGCCATGATGATTGAGCGGACTGCTGAATTGGTTGGCGAGAAAAAACTAGAAGGTATTTCGAACATTAAGGATGAATCGAATAAAGACGGTATTCGTATTGTTTACGAAATCAAACGCGATGCAAATGCTTCTATCGTATTAAATAATTTATATAAGTACACAGCGTTACAAACTTCTTTCAGTGTAAATAACATTGCATTGGTAAAAGGTCGTCCGCAAATGCTAAATCTAAAAGATTTAATTGTTCATTTTGTAGATCACCGCCATGATGTAGTTGTTCGTAGAACTAAATACGAATTAGCAGAAGCTGAAAAGCGTGCACACATTTTAGAAGGTTATTTAATTGCTTTAGATCATTTAGATGAAGTAATTAAATTAATTCGTGCTTCAGAAACTCCAGAAGAAGCTCGTGTTGGCTTGATGGAGAAATTCGGATTAAGCGATCTACAAGCTCGTGCTATACTTGATATGACATTGCGTCGTTTAACAGGACTAGAGCGTGATAAGATTAAAGAAGAGTATGCTGAATTAATGAAAACTATTGAATACTTGAAATCTATCTTAGATGATGAAGGTTTGCGTATGCAGATTATCAAAGATGAATTAGAGGAGATCAAACAGAAATTTGGCGATGAGCGCCGTACAACTATCGTTCACTCGGCTGAAGATATGAGTATGGAAGATTTCATCGACGATGAAGAAGTGGTCATCACCATCTCACACGAAGGTTACGTTAAACGTACGCCAGCAACAGAATTCAGAGCACAGGGTAGAGGCGGAAAAGGGTCTAAAGGCAGTACTTCAAGAAATGAAGATTTTATTGAGCACATGCTGGTTGCAACCAACCACAATTACATGTTATTCTTCACCGAAGCTGGAAGATGTTTCTGGTTGAGGGTTTACGAAATTCCAGAAGGATCACGTACGAGTAAAGGAAGAGCGATTCAAAACATTATCAACATTCCAAAAGACGAGAAAATTAAGGCTTACATTAAAGTGAAGAACCTTAAGGATCAAGAATATTTAGAGAACAATTTCATCATTATGTGTACTAAAAAAGGTACCATAAAGAAAACTTCTCTTGAAGCTTATTCTCGTCCGCGTGTTAACGGTATTAATGCAATTAATATCAATGAAGGCGATGTATTATTAGAAGCTTGCTTAACTAACGGGCAAAGCGAGATTGTTATGGCATTACGCTCTGGTAGGGCAATTCGCTTTAATGAAAGTACGGTTAGACCAATGGGTAGAACTGCTACTGGGGTTCGCGGTGTTCGTCTTGCTCACGATAAAGATGAAGTTGTTGGCATGATTGCTGTTAATAATCCAGAAGTTACGGTGTTGGTGGTTTCAGAAAAAGGATACGGTAAACGTACCGACATTGAAGATTACCGTGTTACAAACCGTGGCGGTAAGGGTGTAAAAACTATTAATGTTACAGAGAAAACAGGACAATTAGTTTCGATTAAAGACGTTACAGATAGCGAAGATTTAATGATTATTAACCGTTCAGGTATCGTAATCAGAATTCCAGTATCTGCTTTAAGAGTTATGGGTCGTGCAACGCAAGGTGTTCGCTTAATCTCATTAAAAGGCGATGATGAAATTGCATCGGTAACTAAAATCGACCATGAGGAAGATGAAGAAGAAACAGTAGATTTAGCTGATGTATTAGTTGTGGATGGTGAAGAATTAGAAGCCGATACAACTGCTGAAACGGAAGAAACTGAGGAGGAAGAAGGTGAATCTGATAACGAAACAGAAGACGAAAATTAATCCATATTAAATAAGAATAGAATAATAATTTTATGAAAAAAGTAGTTCTAAGTATAATTTTAGCAGGTGTAGTTAGCTTTGCGTTTGCTCAGAAAAGTGAAGTGGCCGATGCTAAAAAAGCATGGGGTATTTTCCAAATTACAGGCCAATCCGCCTCTGTTCCTCTAGCTAAAAAATTAGAGTCATTATCTGCAGGTTTAGCACATACAGATAAGGCCATCGCTGATGAAAAATCTAAAATTATGCCAGAAGCTTGGTCTTACCGTGCATTATTCGCATCTGCAGCAGCATTAGTTGATACTGCAAATTCACAAAATGCGGATGCAAATTTAAAAATTGCTCAAGATGCGGTTGCACAAGCTAAAACAGTAGATACTAAAGGTGCAGAGAAAGAAAATATCGCTTTAGCTGAAACCAACATCGCTAATGCTGTTAGAAATGCTGGTATTTCGGCTTATAATAAAAAAGATTATAAAACTGCGTATGAGAAATTCGTTGCTGCTACTGTAATTAATCCTACTGATACAGCAATGTATTTAAATGCAGGTATTGCAGCTAGAAATGTTGAAGATTATCCAGGTACAATCACACAATTCAAAAAAGTTATTGCACTTAACTCACCACAATCAAAAGAATTGTATTCTGAGTTAATTGGTATTGCTTTGAGTAAGCAAAAAGATACAGTTGCTGGTTTAGCTTTAATTAAAGAAGCTCAGGCTAAATTCCCTGAAGAGGCTGATTATATTAAAACAGAAACTCAAATTTATATCAATAAGGGTGATGTAGCTAAATCTGAGCAAATGTTAAATACTTTGGCCGCAAAAGAGCCAAACAATGCAACTTACCAGCTTTTATTAGGAAATGTTTATTTTACTCAAGCGTTAAAACTTCAGGCAGATAGAAACAAAATTGATGCTAAAAAAGTAAAAGAGTTTAATGAGGTAACAACAAAGATGAATGGTTTACTAGATAAATCTTTACCTTTCTATAAAAAAGCATTAGATATTGATGCTAAAAACGAAGGAGCATTAGAAACTCTAAAAACCATCTACGCTTTTAGAAACGATACAAAAAACTATGAGGAAATTAAAAAACGTTTAGACGCACTGCCTAAACAATAATTAATTACCGAAAAAAAGGCCCTGAAATTTCGGGGCCTTTTTTTTTATGTTTATTTTTACCTCGTCATCATTACTTTATTTTATGCAAAATTGTTCACGTTTATTATTCGCCATCTTAATATCGCTATCATTTAATAGTTTCGCTCAGAAAAGCCAAATGTTAATTGCCCGCAACTCAGTTGGTAAATTGCAAGCATCTTTTGCAGGAAAAGAAGATCCTAAAAAGCAGTTAGGTATTATAACCGAGGGCCTGAAATCTATAGAATCTGCAGAGCAGGATAACAAAACCAAAAACTGGACAGAAACCTGGGCGATTAAATCGTATCTGACTTCTTATGCTGCAATTATCGAAACAGATGTTACAGCATCTTTTAAATATTTTGATAGTTCGGTTAGCGCAATTAAAAAGGCAAAAAGCTTAGACAAATATGAAGATCCATCTGGATTAATTAAAGCTTCTGAACACAATATCTTAATCAAAAAACAGGAGAGGGGTAACCTTGCTTATTTTAATAATGATTTTAAAGAAGCGCTTGATGATTTAAAAGAAGTTAGTGATAATTTCCCCGCTGATTCTACATTAGCATTAAATACTGCAATTTGTGCCCAAAATGTACAAATGTATGATGAGTCTTTAAAATATTTTAAAAGAGCTAAAGAAGATAGTATTAAAAATCCTGCTGTATTTCAAAAAATGGCGCAATTGTATATTGCTAAATTTGATAACGAAACTGCGGTTAAAACATTAGAAGATGGTTTAGCTTTAAATCCTTACAACCACAATCTAACCAATGATTATATAAATCTTTTGCTTGATACAGAGAATTATAATAAAGCTCAAAGCTTAATCGAAAATAATTTAAAAGTTGAGAAGGGAAATAAACTTTTATTTTTCTTATACGGTTATTTACAGCAAGTTGGTGGTAATAATTCAACCGCGGTTTTAGCTTATAATAAAGCATTAAGTACCGATCAAAATTACTTTGATGCATTGTACCAACTTGGTTTAGCTTATGTAAATATAGCTAACGATGCGTTAAAAAAATCGGAGGCTGATAAAAATGCTCAATATGGTTCGTTAATAAACCGAGCACAATTTTCTTTACTTCGTGCAAATGAAATTAATCCGAACGATAAGCGAACTGTTCAATTGCTAATTGAAATTTACACCCGTAAAAATGCACAAGATAAAGTGCAGGAATTAAAAAGAAAACTACAAGAGTTTTAAGTAAAGTTTATCTGTAATTATATGATAGAGGATATGTTCGAAATCTTTAACTTAACATAATATTAATTATAAGACTTATTTAATTTGATTCTCGAATTGTTTAAGAACTTCAATCATTCCATCTGTTTGTGCTTATAATTCAAGTTTTAATTTAAAATTTTGAAAATAATTATCATTTTCATTTGTTATGTAGTTATGTACGATCAATTTTCTTTTGAAGATGCAGATATTTTGCAAATTGAACTGGCTAAAAAATTAAAGTTTCAGCCAATTAATAACGTTAAAACAATTGCTGGCGCCGATATTTCATTTAATAAAAATAGCACTACAATGTACGCTGGGATTGTTATTTTGAACTATCCAGAAATGAGTTTAAAAGCTTTTGCTTTAGAAACTTACGAAACATCTTTCCCATATAAAGCTGGTTATTTAGGTTTTAAAGAGGTTCCTGCGTTAATGCGAGTTTGGGATTTGATAAGTATTAAACCAGATGTTGTAGTTTTAGATGGAAATGGAATTTTACACCCAAGAAGAATGGGGGTTGCTTCACATTTTGGAGTTTTAACCAGCCAAGCTACAATTGGCTGTGCAAAGAGCATTTTGTACGGAGAAAATCATGTACCAGAAAACTCAAAATATAGTTCTTCTGAAATTAACAGTCGCGGTGATTTATTAGGTTTTGCTTTACGCACAAAAATAAATTGCGCACCTGTTTATGTTTCGGCTGGCCATTTGATTACTCAAGAGCAAAGTCTTGCAATAATGAAAAAATGTATTGGAAATTATAGAATACCAGAACCAACAAGAATGGCGCATGAAATTGTAAACGATTTCAGAACAGGCAAATTAAAGGCTGGTTTCCATTTGGTTGAACAGCCTTTAACGCTATTTTAGATCCAGTTAATTCCTTTTTTAAGTAATTGCAGGGTTTTGTATTCTTCAGAATCAGTTTCGGGTTGAACGTTGTAACCCCAATTAGCCTGCGGCGGTAAACTCATTAAGATTGATTCGATTCTGCCATTGGTTTCCAAGCCGAATTTTGTGCCCGAATCGTAAACTAAGTTAAATTCTACATATCGGCTACGACGCTGATATTGCCATTCTTTTTGAATTTCTGTAAATTCTTTATCGTAATTACGTTCAATTAGTTCGGTGTAAATTGGCAAGAAAGTTTCTCCAATAGTTGCAGAAAAGTTCAAAATTTCTTCCCAAGATAAATTTGTGTTCTCAGGTTTCAATCTATCGTAAAAAATACCACCAATGCCACGAGTTTCTTCGCGGTGTTTAATAAAGAAATAATCATCGGCATGCGCTTTAAATTTGGGGTAAAAGTCTTTGCTAAATTTATCGCAAGCATTTTTTAATTGATGATGAAAGAAACGGGCATCATTTTCAAAAATATAATGTGGGGTTAAATCGATACCGCCACCAAACCAACGTGTTTCTTCGTTTAATTCAAAATAACGAATATTCATGTGTATGATTGGAATCAGCGGATGATTTGGATGAATTACAATAGAAACTCCAGTTGCAAAAAACTCATCCTCGGTTACATTGAAAGCTTTTTTTATGGTTTCGGGTAACTTACCATAAACTGCAGAAAAATTTACGCCCCCTTTTTCAATAATCGCACCGTTTTGCATTATTCGGGTACGTCCACCTCCCCCGCCGTTACGCTCCCAAAGTTCTTCTTCAAATTTCCCTTTGCCATCTGCAATTTCCAAACCTCGGCAAATTTCATCCTGTATTTGCTTATATCTTTCTGCTACTTTTTCTTTAAACATGATGATTTTTTTTAACTCCGTACAAATTTAAGGGTATTAGCATATCTATACCCATTTATGTTTATATAGTACATTTTGTTGACAGTCGAACTTGCTTACGGTTGTTTTACGCAATTTCTGACTTTATTAAACCTGATAGAAACGGAAATACTTTTTGTTGTATACAAACTGACCTTATCGGAAACCAGTGACAAAAAGATTGTAGTGAATAGCAGGACTTTCGTAACCGATGAAAAACAGAACCTAGCTTTTCTATTATTTTATTCTTCGAGATAATCTAAATCCTTGTTAAAACTTTCTTTTAATTGGCTTAATCCGAAAATAGCAATAGCTGTTAAAATGGCCATAACTAAATAGCCAGCAGTTATTAAGCTATATTTTTTAGCTAAAAATTCGAATAAAAAAGTTATTGGAATTAATGCCCCACGAACGAAATTTGGTGCTGTTGTTGTTACTGTTGCTCGAATATTTGTTCCAAACTGTTCTGATGCTATGGTAACAAAAGTTGCCCAATAACCTACAGAAAAACCCATAAATAGGCATATCCAAATAAATGAGCTACTATTAAGTCCGAAACTAGTTAAGTAAACCACCACGCTTACAACGGAAAGTAGGTGAAAAATGAAAACTGTTTTTTTTCGTGATTTTAGGACTTGAGATAATAAACCAGTAACCACATCGCCAATTGCGATACCGAAATAGGTATACATAATACCCGTACCTGCTTTTAAAGGCTCTGTAGCACCTAGGGCTTTACCAAATTCTGGAGCTAGTGTTACTAAAATACCAACTACAAACCATAGTGGTATACCTATTAATATACAATACAGGTATTTTAAAAAGCGTTTTTTATTGTTAAAAAGCATAAAAATGTTGCCTTTTGAAACTTCGGTTTTGGCAGCCTGTTTAAACATTCCCGATTCGAAAGTGCCCACTCTTAACAAAAGTAAAACCAAACCCATCCCGCCGCCAACAAAATACGAAGTTTGCCATGTGTATTTAGAAGCTACGGTTGCTGCCACAGCGGCTCCTAACAAACCGATTGCACCAACTATCATGGTTCCATAACCACGTTTTTCCTTATCCATGGTTTCGGCAACTAAGGTTATGCCCGCACCTAATTCTCCTGCCAAACCAATACCCGCAATAAAACGGATAATAGCATAGCTGTTAACCGAAGTAGCGAAACCATTTGCAATATTTGCCAATGAATACAATAGAATTGACCCGAAAAGAACTTTTATTCGGCCAAGTTTATCGCCCAAAATACCCCAAAGTATTCCACCAAGCAACAAACCAAACATTTGCGAATTGATAATTAAAAAACCATCGTGCTGCATGTTTTCTGGTGAAACTCCAATTTCGGTTAAACTTTGAACACGAACAACAGAGAATAAAACAAGGTCGTAAATATCAACAAAGTAGCCTAATGCAGCCACTATAACCAGGAAAATTACATTTCGGTTGTTGCTTTTTATTTGAGAATCCATTTATTTATTTGGTTTAAATGCTGAAAGTACAAATTAGTACAAATAAATAAAAGCATTACAAACAAAAAAGGCTTCCGATTGAAATCGGAAGCCTTTTTGCTCTACATTTTAGGCATATTCTTTGTTGTGTCTGGCACTTTTGTTTTCATTGTATCGGGCGGTGTCGTCTTTTTAGTGGTATCCGCCATTGGTGTTGTTGTAGAATCCATCTTTGTACTGTCTGAAGAACCAGCCATATTTTTAGATGAATTGCATGCTGATGCGGCTATCATTAATGAGCCAGCGAAAGCAAGACTTAAGATTATTTTTTTCATAGTTTTTATTGTTATCTCTATTGTTAACAACCTCGTAGTCATTTGGTTTTATTTTTTTGATTTGAGATTACAATTTTAACAGGTTAATACGCAGACAAACAATAAATTAGTTGACTTTATTGGTGATGAATTTTAAGTTTATTTAATAATTCTGGTGAAATATTTTCGGCATAAACACCATAACCATCCACCAAAACACCTTTTAAATTGCCCAAATTTGATGAAATAGCATAAACTACTGAGCTATCCGCAGGATCAGTCATTCCTTCAAAACGGTAAACCTCTTCTATTTCAAACTCTTCAGGCATTAATTGCAAATTAATCGATTTACATTCTAATGCTTCTGAGGTTAAATTAAAATCTAAATTGTAGCCACGACTATCTAAGTCGGTAAGGGCGGCGGTTACGGTATCGTAAATATGCATGATGTAATTTACTGAAATATTACCAAAACATCATCTGCAAAACTTTAAAACATCGCAAATCTTTCTGATATTAGTAAGTATGATTATTTCTCAAAATACCCTAAAATGGGTTATGCGCTTTTACCCTCCATTGTTTTTTCAGCGCATTTGGGTTCAGAAATTCGATAATGATTTTAGAAGCTGCACGGTTAAATTAAGTAAAAGCTTTTTAAATAAAAATTACAACGGCTCTATTTTTGGAGGCACAATTTATGCAGCAACAGATCCTTTTTACGCATTATTATTCGATCAATTGATGCAAAGAAGAGGTTATAAAGTTCGAGTTTGGCTTAAAAGTGCTTCAATACAATATTTAAAGCCTGGCCGTTTTAACCTATATTTTACCATTACAGTTACCGATGAAATGATTGCTGAGGCCGAACTGGCCTTGAAAACCGTTGGTAAGTTTGTTAAAGCTTATCCGATGGAAATTACAAATAAACAGGGTGAACTTTGTGCAACAGTAATGAACGAAGTTTATATCAGAAACCTGCATCAAGGCGAAGAGCCTAGAGTTGCTTACTAACATTTAGATTATGCCGAGTATTAAGAGTTTAATTTTGCAGGGCGAAGGTGTTATGCTCGATTTTAAGAAAACAATTACAAATACCGAAAAAATTGCTAAAAGCCTGGTTGCTTTTGCCAATAATAAAGGCGGCAAATTATTAATTGGCGTTGCTGACGACGGCTCCATAAAAGGAGTGAAATCCGAAGAGGAAGAAAAATACATGATTCTTACCTCGGCTAATCAATATTGTAAACCAGTTATTGAACCTCGTTTTGAGGAAATTTATGTTGATGATAAACTTGTTTTGGTTGTAAACATTCCAGAAAGCGATACTAAACCTCATTATGCACTCGATGACCAAAAAAAATGGTGGGCATACATTCGTATAGACGATAAAAGTGTTTTGGCCAGTAAAATTATTGTTGAGGTTTTAAAACAAGACCATACGGATAAAGGCGTATTAATTTCTTATTCGGACAATGAAAAAAAACTGCTCCAATATTTGGAAACAAATGAAAAGATTACGCTAAAAGAATTTAGTAAGCTTTTACGGTGCTCTTACAGAAAAGCGCAAAAGATATTGGTTAGTTTAATTTTAACCAATGTTATAAAATCGAATACAACCGAAAAAGAAGAATATTTTACTGCTGTTAAGTAGCAGCTAAATTACCTGATATCTTTTTGCCAGGTTGAAAAATATCTTCAATAGATTTGGTATTTATTTGCAATGAAAATGCTAATATATTTATAGCATAATACTTCGCTTGTAGGGTAAAGTTCAGCATTATTATAAATTCTTCTTTATCTTATCTATAAAAATATACTCCGCCAATCTCTTTTTTGAGGTTTTAAAAACCGACCTTTGCAAACTTATGTTTTCCAAAATTTACGAAAAATACAAACCTTATTATAAAGAAAATCTTCATCTGGCTTTGCCAATTGTTGGTTCTCAGCTTGGGCATACTTTGGTGCATATGGCCGATAGTATTATTGTTGGCCACTTTACAGATACGGTTCAACTTGCTGCAGTTTCATTAGTAAACAGTATTTTTATGCTTATTCTCGTTATTGGCTTAGGTATTTCTTATGGCATCACCCCTTTAATTGCACAAGAAAATGGCCGAAATAATTACAACGAATGCGGTAAGCTTTTATCAACAAGTTTAATTATTAATATTTGTGTTGGCATTATTTTATATATTCTTGTTCATTTTGGAGTTTTATTAATAATTGATCATTTAGACCAAACTCCTGCTGTTGTTGGATATGCAAAACCATATCTAAATTTACTTTCCATTTCGATAATTCCCCTCTTAATTTTTCAAACATTTAAGCAGTTTGCCGAAGGTTTAGGTTTTACTAAACAAGCTATGTTTGTTTCTATATGGGGAAATTTGTTAAATGTAATTTTAGGAATTATTTTCGTTAAAGGCATGTTTGGCATTAAGCCGATGGGTGTTAGCGGTGTTGGTTTAAGCACCTTAATTGATCGTATTTTGATGGCAATCGTAATGTGTATTTACGTTTTGCGCTCTCAAAATTTCAAAAAGTACCTTATCAATTTTAAAGCAACCTTTATTGACCAGGTTAGAGCCATAAAAATTGTAAAAATTGGCGCTCCTGTTGCTATGCAATATTCTTTCGAAATTAGTGCTTTTAGCGGTGCTGCTGTATTAATTGGAACTATTGGTGCAGTTGAACAGGCGGCGCATCAAATTGCAATTAGCCTCGCTGCAATGACTTATATGATTGCCAGTGGTGTTGCATCTGCTGCTACTATTAAAACAGGCAATAATTTTGGTAAAAATAATTTTGATGATTTACGTAAATCGGCCATTGCCAGTTACCATGTTATTTTAGGTTTTATGGCGATTACTGCAATTATTTTTATCGCTGCTAATAATTTACTACCATTCATTATCACTGATGATTTAGCTGTTATTAAAATCGCTGCTCAATTACTAATAATAGCAGGCTTTTTCCAATTGTTTGATGGAACACAGGTTGTTGGCCTGGGTGTCCTTCGCGGAATTGGTGATGTTAATATTCCAACTTTTATAACCTTTTTAGCTTATTGGGTAATTGGTATTCCTGTAGGTTATTTACTAGGTTTTAAACTTAATTTGGGTGTAAATGGAATATGGTATGGCTTAACACTTGGCTTATTAAGTGCCTCTATCCTATTATTTTTACGTTTTCAGAATAAAGCAAAAGCTTTGAAAGGATAAATTTTATAACAGAAACAACGCTAAATCGTAAAAATCGGAAGTTTCTGTTTAATAAATTAACAATGATCTATTTTCCCCCAACGTTTACCACAACTCCAATGGTAAAGATGGAGTTTCCAGCCGACATATATTTTCGACTCTTTAAACCAATATTTGTACTGGTTGTATATTGCAGTTGAAAAGTTTTACTAAGTGCCATACGTGTAAAGAAAACAGGCTCGAAAAATATATTATCTTCTTTAGGCTGAACAACACCATTTATAAAGAATCTATCCATTGTAATATGGCTAATTCTAAGTGCTGTACCATAATTTATTGGAAAGTCTGTACCGAAAAGGTGAAGATTGTTTTTCTTTTTGGAACTGTAGTTTACCTGTAGAAATGCCTTTCGGTAATCAACTTCTTGCACTTCACTACTGATTAAAAGATCATCTTTATAATCTCTAAACGTGATATCGCTCCAACCCTTTCCAACGCCACCATAAATTTCAATAATTCGATTGTTATCTGGTCCGAAAGTATCGAAGTAGCCGCCACCAATTTCTATTAGCTTATGACCAAAGTCTTTTGATTTTCTTTCGTTATTCATTGTTGAGCCACTAAAAAGAACACCAATATGATCGGAAACTGCGTAAGCACCATTAATGCTTGCATTACCTTTTAACGAAATATGTGCACCGCCGCTAAATTCGCCTTGTTTACTCAACATTGGAGTATTTGGGACATTTGGCATGTAAACTGAAGAACAACTCGCTAAAAAAAGCGCTAAAACTGGGATGGTATATTTTAAAGATTTAATCATAGATGCTTTATAAACAGAATTTCTAGACAAAAATTGTGCTAGAGTTTAATATTCATGAAATCCATTACTCGTTTAAACTCCTCATGAAGATTTGCCTTTAAATGAATTGGCTCGGAAGTTATAGGATGTTTAAAACTTAACTCAGAAGCGTGCAAAAGCATTGTAGTCATGTTCCATTGCTCCAAAAAGAATTTATTTTGCTTATTACAGCCATGAGTTCTATCACCAATAATTGGGTGTAAAATATGACTGAAATGTCGGCGAAGCTGATGCATCCTTCCTGTTTTTGGTGTTGCCTCAATTAACGAATATCTTGATGTTGGATGTTTTCCAAAAGCTACATCTACTTCAGCTCTCCGCAGGGTTCTAAATGCGGTAAAAGCATCTTGTAGAGTTCCATTCTCTTTTGCCAAAGGATAATCAATATCCATTGAATCAGGGGTGAAACCACGCAAAATAGCTAAATATTTTTTATCAGTTTCAGTATTCATAAATTGCTGATGCATAGCGATTTCAGATTCCTTGTCAAAAGCAAAAAGTAATATTCCACTAGTTTTTCTATCCAATCTATGCACAGGACTAACATGTTTCCCAACCTGATCGCGAAGTATTTGTAAAGCAAACTCCGTAGCATCTCTTGCTATTGATGATTGATGAACCAATAACCCATGTGGTTTATTTATGGCAATCAAATTTTCATCCTGGTAAATTATCTCCAACATATTGCCGCGAAGATAAGCATATTGTTAAGTAAACAAATCAAAAGCTAATCTGTAAGTGTTACAATGCGCATCAACAATATCTTTTATGTCTGTAGAATAACCGCCTCCCATGCTTACCTGAACAGGTAAGCTTTTAGCTTTACAGGCTTCGAGTACAATTTGATCCCTTTCTTTGCAAGCTGCCTTGCTAAGCGAAAGCTTTCCTAATTTATCCGTAGCGAGCACATCAACACCTGATAAATAAAATACGAAATCTGGTTGCGCTTTTTCGAAAGCTTTTTCTAAATTTTTAGTTAAAAGAGAAAGATATTCAAAATCTTCCATTCCATCACCTAGCGCTACGTCTAAGTCAGAAATCTCTTTTCTAAAAGGAAAATTTTTATCACCATGCATTGAAAATGTAAAAACTCTTGATTCGTTTTTAAAGATTTCTGCAGTTCCATTGCCTTGATGAACATCTAAATCTATAATTAATATACGATTAGATAATTTGTTATTTAACAAATAGTTAGCAGCAATCGCCTGATCATTTAACAAACAGAATCCTTCTCCCCAGTTACTTCCTGCGTGATGCGTTCCCCCTGCAACATTAAAGGCAATTCCATTGGCTAACGCAAATTTCACACCATCAATTGTACCTTGTGCAATCCTTAATTCGCGTTCCACTAATTGCAGATTTAACGGAAAACCAATCCTGCGCTGATCTTTTTCAGAAAGCGTTAAATCTTTAAGTTGCTTCCAATAATTTTTATCGTGTGTTGATAGAATCTCCTCTTCTTTAGCAGGCACTGGACTAAATAAATTACTTTGCTGAATGGTTCCTTCGTGCAGAAGTTGTTCAGGTATTAATTCATACTTTAACATCGGAAAACGATGTCCTTCTGGTAAAGGGTGTGCATACAAAGCATGCCAGGCAATATAAATCATCAGTTTAAAATCTCCTCGACATGCTTCTCAATATTGTCACAAATTTGAGCTACTGGCAAGTCGTTTGCATCTTCGCCAAATGGGTTTTCTATTTCTTCAGCTATAAGCTCTAAACTCGCTAATACATAGAGGATAAAGGGCACAATTAAAACCAAATAGTAACCTAAACTAAATACCCAGCCAATAGGAATTGTAAGTACATAAATAAATATGAATTTCTTTATAAATGCGCTATATGAAAAAGGAATCGGGGTATTTTTGATTCGTTCACAACCACCACAAATATCTGTAAACTGATTTACATCATTGGTTAAAACAATTAGCTGCTCCTGCGAAATCAAACCTCTTTCTAATAACTCGTAAAGGCGGGTAATCATACTGCTGGCAATTTGATTCGGAATATGTTTGCCGGCATCAACTTCAATTAAAAAACTGTTTTTTCCGAAGTATTGCTTTTCGCGAAGATGCTCTTTTAAAGCAAAAGCATATTTAGGAATACCGTATTCAAAGAAACGTAAATCATCTTCTGGTAACTTCAATGCTTTAATTTTCATTGCAAAATTGCGGCTAACATTGGTTAATCCACCTAATAACTTACGTCCATCCCACCATCTATCGTAAGAAGTATTGGTTCTAAACACCAATAACATGGAGATTACGAAACCTAGTAAGCTGTGCATCATTCCAATATTGCTTACATAATCACTTTTAGAAAGTTTAAAAACGTTGAGCTCTAAAAAGGCAACTAAAGCAGAAAAAATTGATACGCTAACCATTAAAGGCCATAACTTTCGGATGGTATCGGCCTTATGAACTTGAAAAATAAAAGTAAACCAATCTTTAGGGTTATAATTAATCATTTGCTAAGCGTTTAGTATTTTTTGGCTCACTTTTAAAAGTGCTTCCCCTGTTAAATAAATATCTTCAAAAGAATTGTAAAGCGGAACTGCACTTAAACGAATAACATCAGGTTCACGCCAATCGCCCAGTATGTAGTTTTCGAATAAGCCATCAAAAACTTCCTTGCCTTTATCTTTTGCAATTATGGATAACTGAGCGCCTCTATCTTTCGGATTTTTAGGCGTAATAATTTTATATTGCTCAAATCCTAATTCTTTATTTACTTCATTTATAATGAATTCTAAATAATTAGTTAAACTAATACTTTTATTCCTAAGCGGCTCTATAAATCCTGCTTGCTCAAAAATTTGTAGTGAAGCATGATACAAAGCCATAGGCATTACCTGTGTGCAGCTTATCTGCCAGCCATCGGCGCCAGCTTCTGGAATAAAACCTTTTTCCATTTTAAAACGCTGGTTTTCCTGATAACCCCACCATCCTGCAAAACGATTTAATTTGGTATTTGAAAAATGTTTTTCGTGAACAAAAATACCGCTAATACCGCCTGGACCAGAATTTTGATATTTATAAGAACACCAGCAAGCAAAATCTACATCCCAATCGTGGAGTTTAACGGGCACATTTCCCGCTGCATGAGCTAAATCCCAACCTACCATAGCTCCAATTTTGTGCCCAGCTTTGGTAATTGCTTCCATACCGTACCACTGACCAGTATAATAATTTATTCCTCCGAAAAGAACCAACGCTATTTCGTCGCCATTTTCTTCGATTTTAGCAACGATATCTTCAGTCCGCAATGTTTCTTCGCCTTCAATTGGAAAAACCTCGATAATCGCTTCTTTCGGATCGAAACCATGAAACCTCACTTGACTTTCTATTGCATATTGATCTGATGGAAAAGCACCACCTTCCATTATAATTTTAAACCGCTTTCCCTTTGGTTGATAAAAACTAACCATCAATAAATGTAAATTAACCGTCAAGGTATTCATTGGACAAACTTCTCTAGGAGAAGCGCCAACAATTGGAGCCATAAGCTTTTTTAATTCTTTATGATAAAACATCCAAGGCTCTTTGCCTTCAAACCATCCTTCTACTGCATGGTTAGCCCAATTATCTAATTGACGTTTTAAAACCTCACTAGAAACTTTAGGTTGTAATCCTAACGAGTTACCACATAGATATATAAATTCTTTTCCATTCTGATTTGGAAACAAAAACTGATTCCTAAAATCTTTTAATATATCTGCTTCATCCTGCGCTTTCGCGAAAGTTAAGTTGTTTTCAAAATTCATTTTTCAATATTACAAAAAAAGCAGGTATTGTTGCCAACCCTGCTTGTTTTGAAGTTATTTTTAATTAAAACTTTATTGTATCATGCTTACCTAAATCTGGGGTGTCGCCAGTAACAACTGCTTTTAACATACTAAATAGCACAACTATTTTTGACGATGAAGCATCCCAATATTCAGCCTCTTCAGGAGTAACCTTTATCAATATTAATCTCGGATCTTCAATACCATCAGGAAACCATGCTTTCACGAAAGGCGAAAAGTAAGCTTCTTTTCTAACTCGATCATCAACCAGCTCGGCTTTACCTTTTACAGTTAGATAAGTGTTTTTAGATGGATCGCTGTAAGCCAGTAAAACATTATCGTCTTTAGAGATTTCTTTTGAGTTAGGCGAATATTCATTGGTATAAAACCATAAACTTCCGTCGTCTTCTATCTTTGCTGTTCCCATTGGTCTACTTCCAAATTCATCATCTGATGAAAATGTGGTAAACATACAAGTGCGAACACTTTCTGCCATTTCTTTTAAAATTGATATATTTTTCTCGTTTTTCATAACTATAGATATTTATGAAAGAACAGATACAATCAATGAAATGTTTCAAAAAGCTAAACCTTATTTGGCTTGCTTACATATTTATTACCTTTAACAAAGAACCGTAGAGGCAAAAGAGCATGTTCCTGAGCATAAGCGACACCAACTCTTGGCGATATAGAAATTTGATCAGGATTAAAATAAATTTGATGATCCTCGATCCAAATCTCATCACCACTCAAATCTTTAGCATTAAACTTTCTATCAATCCCTAAAGCCTTTGCAGCAGACCCTGGACCAGCAGAAATTGCTGCCTTATTGCGAGGCATACCTCGTCGTTCTTCAATTATTTCTACACCAATTAATGGCTCAATACTTCGAACTAATACCGCATTCGGATTATCTTTGGGAGATGTTACAACGTTAAATAGATTATGTATTCCATAACATAAGTAAACGTAAGCTATCCCACCTTGAGCAAACATTGTTTCAGTCCTTGCTGTTCTCCTACTGCCAAAAGCATGCGAAGCTTTATCTTTAATTCCGAAATAGGCTTCGGTTTCAGTTATCACACCTGCAGTAATTTCGCCCTCAATCTTTGTATATAAAACCTTTCCTAGCAAATCCTTAGCAAGTGAAATCACATCTTCATTAAGGTAATAATCTGAGTTTAATTTCAAAATAATTATTTAAACTATTTATTTAATATAATTGATATAACTTGCTCTAAATAAATTTTATCCATTTCATCAAAGTGATTTAAAAATTCACTATCAACATCAAAAACACCAATAACTTTATCATTTTTAATTAGAGGCAAAACGATTTCAGATTTAGAGGCAGAAGCGCATGCAATATGCCCTGGAAACTCATCAACATCGGGAACAATTATAGTTTCTCCTTGCAGCCAAGATGAGCCACAAACTCCTTTTCCCTTTTTAATTCGCGTACAAGCTACTGGACCTTGAAATGGCCCTAATACTAACTCATCATCCTTAACCAGATAAAAACCTACCCAAAACCAATTAAACTGCTCTTTTAGGGCAGCACAAACATTTGCTAGATTTGCTATAAAATCGGTTTCTCCATAAAGCAAACCTTCAATTTGAGGAATAAGTGATTTATATTGTTCTTCTTTCGACGCATTTCTGGTTATAGTTAAATCTTCTGCCATTTTCTAATTTCTAATTAAAGACAAAATTAATCAGGATTTACCATATTTAACGCATTTAGACAATATATGACTAAATTTTGAACGACACTATATTCTTAAAATCATTAGTTTTGACCAAATTAATCCTAGTTAATATGATTGTAGCTTTAACCATTACCAAGTACCGCACCCTAACTATTCCATTTGCCTTTTTAGGCATGGTAGTTTTGCGCTTACCGCTTTGGTTAAACAAAAAGTGCAATTTCTGGAAACTTATGGGAAGCGGCAAAAATGCTCAGGTCGATTTAGCACCAAACTTTAAACATTGGGCCATTTTAACAACCTGGAACAACAAAACGGATTATGAGCAATTTAAAATAAATTCCTTATCGATGAAATGGTTTCGCTTTTTCGGAGCTGAAGAATTTACAATCTTACTTAAACCTTTATCCAGCCATGGCTTATGGTCAGCTAAAGAGCCTTTTAAAACTAAAAAAATTAATCAAAACCCAAATGAAAGAATCGCAGTAATTACCAGGGCAGCGATAAGATTAGGTAAAGTAAAGGAGTTTAGACAAAACATAAAGAGAGCCGCAATTAGCATGAGAAAAGCTCCTGGTTTTATTCTTTCGGCAGGGATTGGTGAAAATCCGTTTTTAGATCAGGCTACTTTTTCGGTATGGGAGAATGAAGAAAGTATGAAAAATTACGCATACAAGTCATTTGACCACTCTGACGTAATTAAGCTTACTAGAGAAAGAAAATGGTATTCAGAAGAACTGTTTGCTCGTTTCGCTATTATCGAAGCACATGGAACCTTAAACAACCAGGGAATTTAAAATTCAATCAAGTAATAATTTACAAATTAAGATAATGAGAGTTATAGCAGAACTTCCACACCCAGAATGCAAGATTACCATCTTTTCAATGAATCAAAAGTATATCGCCAAATTTGAGCAAGGCACATTTGAGCAAAGTTACAAGTTAGCAGAACTTGACTTGAGTGGAGGAGGTGTTAATGATGTGTTCGAAATTTTAGACGAGGATTTTATTAAAACCGTTATAGAGCGTTTTAAAATTATGCGAAATGATTTTACAGCAGCATATAAAAGACATCAATTCTAACAATACAATATATAATATACTGATAATAAGATACTTAAATACGTAAACAGAATTTAGTTTTGTAAAATTTACGTCTTATGATCTTAAAATTTAAGTATATTTCAACAAATGGATTAGAAAGATTAATTTAACTGACTGACATAATGATTATTAAGCGAATAAACAAAATATAATTTTGTAGCCTATTTTTGCCAAACATCTGGGAGGTTTGGGAATTTACAATATCCAAATAGGATTTTACTCATACTGTTAAACTCAACAATAGCTAAAATGCTTTCTGTAGTACCGGCATGAAAAATGCCCTCAACTCCTTAAAGTTGAGGGCATTTTTTTATATAAAATTTATTTAGAGATTAAAGCAAATAAAGGAACTGCAGCATCTAGAAATAACTCTTGCTTTTCTAAATATTTCATGAAATCACCGTATCGTGAACCACTACCCGATACCAATTTTTAGAAAATTTTTCTACGGCATCTAGATGTGTTTTATCTTCCTGATAAGCATTGTGATCGTCAATATTAGCAAACGTTATAGTAAGCGAATAAGTAAATGAATTATCAGTAACCGGGCGAACTGGTGTATTTGCCGCCAAGCCATAGTTTAATGTTTTGATGTATTTGATTGGCTTTAAGCTTTCGAAAAAATTTGCAAATTCTGTTATTTCGGCTTTTGTTAATTGTGGCTTTAGCCAAAACATTACGAAATGCTGAATTTGGCCTTTATCAATATTATTATCTTCAATCATGGGTCTTTTTTCTTTAAATATAGAAATGATTCTTTCAGACACAAAAAAAGCGTTCTGATTTAAAATCAGAACGCTTTTAAATATTTATATGAAATTAGTTTTTAGGTTGCACACGGCCTGATTTTCTGTCTTCGCCTCTACCGATTAAATAACCGCCACCAGCTCCAACTAAACCGCCAATAATGGCTCCTCTGCCTTTTTTCTTATCAATTAATGCACCGCCAACTGCACCAGCTGCACCACCAATCACCGAACCTTTTGCAGCATCACTCCAACCTTTCTTTTTTGCAGTTGGTTGTGCGCCACCATAAGCACTCGAACTACCACCAGAACTTGCATAAGAACGAGATGAATTAGCACCTGCTCTTCTTGCTGCAGCTAGTTCTGCCTGATGCTTTGCTTCTTTTTCGGCTTCAACCTTTGCAGTTGCAGCTCTGTTAAAGCTATCTAATCTTAAACTATCCTTAACAGCTTTAACTGCTAACTGTTTTTCGGCTTCTTGTTGTTTTAGTGCAGCTTCTTCTTTTGCTTTATTATTACAAGCAAACATTACTGAACTCAATGCGATTACTACAAATATCTTTTTCATAACTTAATTTTTATTTGAAATTCGTTCCAGGGTTACCTAATAACTGAAACAGGCTTCGTTCATGTGTTTTAGTTAATTACACATAGTAAAGAAAAAATGATGCCAAAAAGTTTTAATTTGTGTAATTAAATTACTAAATCAATATACCAAAAACCAAAATCGTCTGATTTTGAACCACTTTCATTATCTAATTTTGGATTGTTGTAAGTTCTATAGACTAGCTCTCCTAACTCGAAATTGATTATTTTTTTAAATATTGGTCCTTCGAAAGCAAAAGTATGAAACTCACCATTTTCTCCGCAAGGGTCGATATTTTTGGGTAAGGAGCTAATTAAATCCTTGCCAATTACTTTTCCACAGATATATTGAAGACTTTGTTGAGCACAAACAATGATGGTTTTATAGTTCAGTTTAAGAAATTCATCAATTAACAACGTTGTATCTTTTTTCCATAGAGGAAAAATGGCTTTTAAACCTATTTCTGAAAGTTTTTCTTCACGATACTTGCGCAAATCTTCTAAAAAAATATCGCCAAAAATAGAATACGTAATGCCTTCATCTTTAAATTTTGATAGATAATTACGCATGGTATTGTCGTAGGTTTCCATATCTGGCATCTCTGGCAAGCGAATTTGATAAAGTGGAATACCAATACTTTCGGCTTGTTTAAGCAACAAGCTTTCTCTTACACCATGCATAGAAACGCGATTATATTTTTCGGTAACTGTGGTAACAAGATACTTTATTTCTATAGTTTCGTCTTGTAAGGCATAATGTAAGGCAAGTGTACTATCTTTTCCGCCGCTCCAATTAAATATACAAAGTTTCTTATCGGTCATTTGAAAGAATTTCTTTAAGATATGCTACACCATTCACGGCAGTTTGTTCTATAGTTATAATATTTCTGTAACGACCGATATCGGGTATTTTAGGATCGATTATATATTTTGGAACTAATGAAGGCACAAAATCGATTAAACCTGCGGCTGGATAAACGGCAAGCGATGTACCAATAAGCACAAAAAAATCTGCCTGTTTACAGATTTTAGCGGCTACCTCTATCATTGGAACAGATTCTCCAAACCAAACAACATGCGGTCGCAACTGAGAACCTAACTCACATAGTTCGCCCATTTGTAGTTCAGAACCTTGAATTGGATAGGTTAAGTTCGAATTTCGATCAGATTGTGATTTCGTTATGATGCCATGAAGATGCGTAACTTTTGTTGAGCCTGCTCGTTCATGCAAATCATCAATATTTTGAGTAATAATTTCAACATCAAAATCATTTTCCAGTTCGGCTAAAATGGTGTGCGCCTGATTTGGCTGTGCATTTAGTACCTGTCTCCTTCTTTCGTTGTAAAAATCCTGCACCAATTCAGGATTTCTTTCCCAGGCTTCTGGTGTTGCCACATCATAAATATTGTAGCCTTCCCAAAGTCCATCAGAATCGCGAAAAGTTTTTAGACCACTTTCTGCACTAATCCCTGCTCCTGTTAAAACAACTAATTTCATTATCGATTTAAAACTTCAATCTTCGAGTAGTTTACAAATTTACTGGCAATATGCTTGTTTGCTGTAAATATTTCTGGATGAAACATACAAGCCAAAGCTTCTATTCCCTCGACCAAAGTGCCGATGCTTGGCTGTGTAAACATATCAAAATCGGCAATGTAAACCTGATTATTTATAACCGCTTCCAAATCATCCCAGCTCTTTTTCGAGGTAAGTAATGGCATTTCTTCTATACTTCTGGTTACATCAAAACCGCATGGTGCAATAACCAAAACCTGTGGATTGTATTTAACAATTTTGTCCCATTGAGTTACAATAGAATCTCCTGCTGGATTAGAAAGCATATCTACCCCACCTGCAGCTGCAATTTGAAATGGAATCCAATGTCCGCAATTGTATATTGGCTCAATCCATTCCATTAACATAATTCGCTTTAATGGTGCTTTATTTGCTCTTAATTCATCAAGAATATAATCTGTTTTCTTTTGTAGGCTAGCCAGATAGTTCAAAGCAACTTCTTCCTTCCCCATCGCTTTTGCAATTGTTATGGCGCACTCAAAAACATCTTGTAAATTATTTGGCGATAAAGGCACAAGTGTTGGTGTTTTACTGAGTTTCATTACAGCAGTTTCAGTACAAACCGTGTCGATGTTGCATACCTCGCAAATATCTTGTGTAAAAACGATATCAGGCGCAATGCTTTCCAATAATTCATCATCAACCCAATACAAACTTTTTCCCTGCGCTTTTGAGGCTGAAAATATTTTATCAATTTCTATACTTGTGTAATTCTTTCCTTCTAATATGCAACGAACAATTTTAGGTAGATCTGCAGCTTCTTTAGGGCACTCGAAAGTAACGCCATAAAGATATTCTTGCAAACCCATATCGTAAATCATTTTGGTAGCGGCTGGTAAAAAGGATACAACTTTCATAATATGTTAAAGGTAAATGGGTGATAGAATGTATGTAGCGCTGTTAACGCTCAATGTTAAAGATAAAAAAAAATCCTCTTTTGAAATTAATCGAAAGAGGATTTTTATAATTCGTTTAAAGAATAATTATACTTTTTGTGTTTGTAACTTAAGTACAGGATATTTTGCTTTTAATATTTCGAATGCTCCGAAAAGAATTGCGCCATAAATTACCGTCCCTTCTAAAAACCTAACTTCGAACGGAATTGCTCTTTCCAAGCATAACCAAAAACCTGCTAAATCTTGTGTATAAGATGAGTTTCTAAACCAGATCGGGAAATCGGTTACAATCCAATGAATTAATACAATAGTTAAAGTCGAAGCTAAAAAATTTGCAATAGTTATGTTTTTAAGCATTAATCTTCCAACTAAAACCATTAATGCAAATGCAAAGTAAACTACGTACCAGCCTTCATATAAAAACCCACTGCTGTATTTACTAAAAATGGTTGTCGATAAAACAAAATCGCTTAAAAATAAACTTAACAACGGAAAAGCAAATGCCTTTAAATTATCCTTAAAGTAAGCACCACCAAAAAGCGCAACCGCACCAATTGATGAGAAATTAGCAAACTTTAATTCATCTGAATTAAATGTTACCAGTAAGCGGAAGCCCGTGAGCACCAATATCATTAATAATAACAATATTGTACGTGGGTTAAATTTTAAGTGAGCCATGTTATTTCAAGTATTTAGTATAAGGCACTAAATATTAAATTTAATGCCTTATTACAAAGTTAATTTTTTATTAGCGGATATTAAAACTTACGCCTGTATTAAAATTGAAACCCAAGCTGTTATAGCCGATAATTTCATTGTATTTTTCGTTTAATATGTTTTTAGCATCGAAAAATATTTTAACACGTTTATTAGCTAACGAATATTCTGCATAAGCACTTAATAATTTGTAAGCAGGTAAAGTATCAACAGTGTATGTGCTAAAGTTACCATCAGTACGACTACCGAAATAACGATAATTAGCACTAACATATAAATCGGTAGTTGCCTGTACACCAGCAGTTATGCCGAAAGTATTTTTCGGTCTGCGGAAAAGATAATCTGCAATTGCATTATCAACGAAGTTAAATTCATTTCCTTCAACATAAGCATAATAGCCATTTAAGTTAAATTTACCGAATTTAATTGCTGGTTCAACCTCAAAACCTTTAGTTTTTTGGCTAACTTGGTTAACATAACCTGCTGGAAAAGCATAAATAATTGCATCTTTCAAATCGCGTTTAAAACCAGCTACTCTTAAAGTGAATTTTTCATCAGCAAAGCTGAAGTTTACACCAGCTTCGTAATTTTGAGATTTTTCTGGTTTCAAATCTAAATTTGCACCGAATTGACCGAATAACATATTCAAAGTAGGCACTTTGAAAGCTGTTGAAACTGTACCAAATAACTTTACTTCTTTAATAATGTTTATGCTTGGCGTAATTGAATACGTATAGTTTTCACCATATTGTTCGTGTTTATTGTATCTACCACCAACCTCTAAGTTAAAAACACTTAAATCATGCAAAAACAATGAACTATAAGCCGCAAATATATTTGCTTTAGGTGCTGTAGCTGCCGATGAAAGTTTCATTACTCGGTTATCAATACCCACCAATAAATCTAACTTATCGTTTAGTTTTTGGTTGTAAAATACATCTACGATAGAGATTTTTCCTTGAGAAAAACTAGGAAAAGAGCTATGCGAATCGTTCGAAGTGCTTTCGTAACTGTAGTTTAATGTTACTTTTCCTGTTGCAAATTCATATTTAGCGTTTGTACCTGCAGCAACATTTTTCAAAATAGAATAATTTCCAGCATCTACAAAAGCACCACCATCAAAACTATAGTTTCCATAATAATAACGCACAAATGGATTTACTGAAAAATGCTTATCCAATTTGATTCCGAAATTTGCATTTAAGGCACCAGTTCTGAATCCATCTTTATCAAACTCTGCATTGTTTCCTACTGGATTAGCCGCTTCAGAAATGCCGTTTGTTTTATTCTGAGTGTAGTTAACATTATAAGTAAAACCATCAACACCACCATTTAAACCAATAGTTCCTTTTAAAGTTTCGTAACTACCAATACTGGCAACTCCGTAAATGGTATTGCCTTTTGGTCCGCCTTTTTTAGTGATGATATTAATTACACCAGCAACTGCATCAGAACCATAAATGGTCGATTGACCGCCTCTTAAAATTTCAATATGGTCGATTTGATCAATAGATAATAAGCGTAAATCGAACGCACCACCGTTTCCTGATGGATCATTTTGTACAATTCCATCGATTAAAACAACCGCATAAGCGCTACCTGCCCCACGGAAAAATACCGATTTGTTTAAACCTGGATTGCTACTCGAACCTGCTACAATAATTCCTGCTTGCTCGCTAATTAGCTCGGGCAAAGATTTACCATGACTACGCTCTAAAACTTCTTTACTGATAATGGTTACAACTTTACCAGTCTGAGATTGTTTCTGATCATTTTTTGTTGCAGTGATTACAACATCTTTTAGTTGTAAACTGTCTTGTGCATTAGCCGATTGACTAACTGTTAATTGAACAAGCCCCAGGCCTGCAGCAATTAAAATTCTTTTTTTGTTCATTTGATTGTGAGTTTTGCCCACAGCCAACAGATTAGGAAAGGAAATGAAAATACGAAAAACGTTAAGTACCTCAATCCTAGCTTCAATCCCCGAAAGCTATGAAATTATACGCTAAGGCAGGTCTTCTGACTTGCTCCCGTTTTTTACTGCCTTCCCGAATCAGAATTGAAACAGTGGCTTTTTGAATGAAAAAACGTTATAGAGCTTACAGCTGCGGGACAGTTGCAGAATTACACTGCATTCCCTTTTAATTCTGGTTGTAAAGCCAGAAACCAAAAGCGCTGCAAAAGTAGACATTAAAGCTGAAACAGCAAACACTATTGCGAAAAGCTTTTTATTCTATTTTAATAAACGATTAAGAAATGATTATTTTAACTTTATTATCAAACCCGAGCTATGAAATATATCTTCCTTTTGGCATTTTCTGTAATGAGTTTATCTACTATGGCACAGCAAACAGATACTGTTTTTCTAAAAAAATTAATGCAAGCTAAACCAGAATTCTTTAGCAACATCTTAAATCGTCCAGATCATAATCAGGTTCAAATACTTTATACACAGGTTAATCGCGATATGAAAAATAAACCGAGCTTTAAAAGTTACAGTTATAATTTAAATCCACAACATTACTTCTATCCTGCCAGTACCGTAAAACTCGCAGCTGTAATTTTTGCATTAGAGAAAGTGAATCGCTTAAAAAGTTCAGGAATTACAGTTAAAAGTACCATGATTACCGACAGTGCTTTTAAAGGTCAAACAAAAGTATTTAAAGATACTTCTTCAAAAAATGGGCTACCATCTATAGAGCATTATATTAAGAAAATTCTTTTAACCAGTGATAACGATGCTTTTAACCGTTTGTTTGAGTTTATCGGACGGGCAGAATTGAATGAGAAATTGAAGAAAAATGGCTTAATAAACAGTAGAATATTAAATCGTTTGGCCATCGGTGATGCAGGTGAAAATGCAAAACATACAAATCCTATTAAGTTTTACAATGGCAACAAACTTGTTTACAGTCAGCAAGCGCAATACGATCCAAAGGAATATGATTTGGTTTTAACGAACACCATAATGGGAAAAGGCTATTTAGATAGTGCGGATAAATTGGTCAATAAGCCTTTCAGTCTGGAGAACAAAAATGCGTTTCCCATTAACGATCAGCAAAAGTTGATGCAAAAACTTATTCTACCTGAAGCATTCCCAGCTTTAGAAAGATATGATTTAACTAAGGCTGACTATAAATTGATCTATACCTATATGAGTAAATTACCTACTGAAAGTAATTTTCCAAAATACGATGAAAAAGAATTTTGGCCAACTTATGCGAAAATGCTGTATTACGGACGAGAAAAGAATGTTGAATTAGATCCTAATATTAGAATATATAATAAATATGGAGATAGCTATGGCTACATAATCGATAATTCTTACTTCATAGATTTTAAAAACGGTGTTGAATATTTTTTAACAGCTGTTATTCAAAGTAACGATGATGGAATTTTTAATGATAATAAATACGAATATGAAACTGTTTGTTACCCTTTTATGAAAAATTTAGGTAGAAGTATTTATGAAGCAGAATTGAAAAGAACAAAAAGTAACAAAGCTAATTTGGCCAAATTTAAAATGGATTATAAATAAAAAAATTAATAAAAATTGACTTACAAAATTTTAAATATTTTGTAAATTTAATTCAAATCGTCCCCTTAAAATAGTAATAATTAATTTTTAACTTAATAATTCAGTAATGGGAAAATTTGTAATTAGTAAAAGAACAAACGGAGAATTTCAATTTAATTTAGTAGCTGGAAATGGTCAGGTTATTTTATCGAGCGAAGGCTATTCTGCAAAGCCAAGTTGCGAAAACGGAATCGAATCTGTAAGAAAAAACTCGCAGGATGAAACAAAATTCGAAAAGAAAAAATCAAGCAACGGGAAATCTTACTTTAATTTGAAGGCTACCAACGGACAAATAATCGGCTCAAGCCAGATGTATGAAAGTGAAAGTTCGAGAGATAATGGAATAGAATCTGTTCAGAGCAACGCTCCCGATGCAACAATAGATGATCAAACACTTTAAAAACAAAAAAGTCCTGATTTGCATCAGGACTTTTTTAATATTATAATCGCCGAAGCGAAAATTTCTATTTTACTGCATCAATTACAGCTTTGAAAGCCTCAGGATGATTCATTGCTAAATCAGCTAATACTTTACGGTTTAAACCGATTTCTTTTGAAGCTAGTTTACCGATTAATTGAGAGTAAGAAATACCGTGCTGACGAGCACCTGCATTAATACGTTGGATCCATAATCCGCGGAATTCTCTTTTCTTAACCTTACGGTCACGGTATGCATATTGCAAACCTTTTTCTACTGTGTTTTTAGCAACAGTATAAACTTTACTTCTTGCTCCCCAATAGCCTTTGGCCATATTAAGGATTTTCTTTCTTCTTCTTCTCGAAGCTACTGCGTTTACCGAACGTGGCATGTTGTTGTTGTTTTTTGGCAAGCGGCGTTCCGTTTAATCGGAAACTTAAAGCCTGATACCTGGTGAATTAATAAATTACTTTCCGATACAAAGCATACGCTTAACGTTACCAGTATCTGCTGCTGTTACCATGCTAGCATTTCCTAGTGCACGTTTACGTTTAGTGCTCATCTTGGTTAAGATGTGACTTTTGTATGCGTTGTTTCTTTTGATTTTACCTGTTCCAGTAAGCGAAAAACGCTTTTTAGCACTGGAATTGGTTTTCATTTTTGGCATAACCTGTTTTTTAATTTATAAACCTATTTTTATTTTTTTGCTACTTTAGGCGCAACTGTTAGGAACATACGTTTACCTTCTAACTTAGGTAATAACTCTACTTTTCCTACATCTTCCAAAGCCTGGGCAAATTTTAATAATAAAATCTCTCCCTGCTCCTTATAAACAATTGCTCTACCTTTAAAATGCACATAAGCTCTAACTTTTTCACCGTTCTCTAAAAAGCTTATTGCGTGTTTAAGTTTAAACTGGAAATCGTGATCATTTGTATTAGGACCGAAACGAATCTCCTTAATAACTGTTTGCTTAGCGTTTGATTTAATCTCTTTCTGCTTTTTCTTTTGCTCGTAAACAAACTTGCTATAATCAATAATTCTACAAACTGGAGGAACAGCGTTTGGAGAAATCTCTACCAAATCCAATTCCAGTTCATCAGCAAGTGCCAAAGCTTTCGCCAAAGGATAAATCCCTGGTTCAACATTATCGCCAGCTAAACGCACTTCGGGCGATTTTATGTACTGATTAATGTTATGCTCTGCTTCTTTTTTCTTAAAAGGTGGACGTGGTCCCCTGTTAAATCCTGGTCTTCCTAATGCCAAATGTGTACTATTTTAATTTAAACTGTTATTTCTTTTCTTAATAAATTGTTGAATTCCTCCAACGTCATTTCACCTAAATCGCCTTCGCCATGTTTTCTAACCGAAACTTTTCCTTCGGCCATCTCTTTATCACCGATAATGAGCATGTAAGGGATTTTTTTAACCTCCGCGTCGCGTATTTTACGACCGATTTTCTCATCACGAAAGTCAATCAGCCCGCGAATATCGGAATTATTTAGTTCATCTAAAACTTTTTTTGCATATTCTTCATATTTTTCTGAAATAGGAAGGATTGTAAATTGCTCTGGACTTAACCATAATGGGAAGTTTCCTGCGCAATGTTCAATTAAAACAGCAATAAATCTTTCTAAAGAGCCAAATGGAGCACGGTGAATCATTACTGGTCTATGCTTTTGATTATCGCTACCAGTATATTCTAATTCGAAACGCTCTGGTAAGTTGTAATCTACCTGAATAGTTCCTAACTGCCATTTTCTACCTAAAGCATCTTTAACCATAAAATCTAGCTTCGGACCATAAAAAGCCGCTTCACCATATTCTACAACTGTATTTAATCCTTTTTCTGCTGCAGCTTCTATAATTGCATTTTCAGATAATCGCCAGTTTTCATCAGAACCAATATATTTCGACTTGTTCTCTGGATCTCTTAACGAAATTTGAGCAGTATAGTTTTCAAAACCTAAAGATTTAAATACATAAAGCACTAAATCGATAACTTTTTTAAATTCTTCTTTAACTTGTTCTGGCATGCAGAATAAGTGTGCATCATCTTGAGTAAAGCCACGTACACGAGTTAAACCATGTAATTCACCACTTTGTTCGTAACGATAAACTGTACCAAACTCTGCAAAACGAACTGGTAAATCTTTATAAGAACGTGGTTTTGTTTTATAAATCTCGCAGTGGTGCGGGCAGTTCATTGGTTTTAAGAAGAACTCCTCTCCTTCTTGTGGAGTTTTTATTGGCTGAAATGAATCTTTACCATATTTCTCCCAGTGACCAGAAGTTACGTACAGATTTTTGTGTCCAATATGTGGCGTAACAACCTGCTCATAACCAGCTTTAGCTTGTGCCTTAGTTAAAAAATTAACCAAACGCTCACGTAAAGCAGTTCCTTTGGGTAACCATAAAGGCAAACCCATTCCTACTTTTTCAGAAAAAGCAAATAACTCCAACTCTTTTCCAAGTTTACGGTGATCGCGTTTTTTTGCTTCCTCAATCATTGCAAGATATTCGGTAAGCTCGCTAGCCTTTGGAAAAGTTACACCATATATACGTGTTAACTGTTTTTTAGTTTCATCGCCTCTCCAATATGCGCCAGCAACATTCATCAGTTTTACTGCTTTTACAAAACCAGTATTTGGAATATGCGGACCACGACATAAATCGGTAAACTGACCTTGAGTATAGAAAGTAATTTTTCCGTCTTCTAAGCCATCAATTAAATCAAGCTTGTACTCATCACCTTTTTCGGTAAAGTATTTAATTGCATCAGCTTTGCTTACACTTTCTCTAACAAAAGTTTCTTTTTGCTTAGCCAATTCAATCATTTTAGTTTCGATGGCTTTGAAATCATCCGAAGAAAATTCTTTCTCACCAAAATCTACATCATAGTAGAAACCAGTTTCAATTGCTGGTCCGATACCAAATTTAGTTCCTGGATAAAGTGCTTCTAAAGCCTCAGCCATTAAGTGAGCTGATGAATGCCAGAAAGCTGATTTTCCAGCTGTATCATTCCAGGTTAAAAGTTTAACAGTAGAATCTGCTTCGATTGGACGTGTTGAATCCCAAACTTCGCTATTAACTTCGGCTGCTAAAACGTTTCTTGCTAAACCCTCAGAAATTGATAATGCAATTTGATGGGCAGATGTGCCCTTTTCGTACTGACGAACTGAGCCGTCAGGTAAAGTAATATTAATCATCTACAACTATGATTTTGTTCCTTGTTCTATCTAAACTTCGGAACGGTTTAAAAAAAAGTTATTTCTTAATCACATACAAAGTGATTTTATTTTGTGCAAAGATGCTGTTTTTCCCACTGAAAAGCAAGTTTTCCTATAATAAATCATCACTAAACCAAACCCATAATTATTTTACGACCTAAATTTTAGCCACTTATTTTTTAAATAATTACGTAGAGGAATATCTAAAAACACCATAACCAGATAAGCAAAAACTACAAGCAGGATTACAGAAACTGGAATTATCAATTTCAATAAAGACATATCGGGCTTGGTGGTTGTAACATAAGTTAGAAAAATCCACAGGAAAGGATAATGCGTCATATATAATGGATATGAAATTTCTCCCGATAACTTACAAAGCTTTTCGAATGATGATGTTAAGGTTGCACCAGAGCCTAATGCTACTAATAATGGAAAATAAATTAATACGATAATCGGTTCGGTGATCCAATTGTATTCATTTGAATATGGCATCAAAAACGCGAAAAGCAATAAAATCGAAACCCCTATAAATCCTAATTTGTTTTTAATAATCCAATTGAAGCGATAAACCAGCATTCCTGCCAAGAAGGAATAAAATACGCGAGCACCGCCATCCCAAAATGTAGTTCCACCCCATCCACCAGATAAATTAGTTGTTTTAGTGGCAACATAAAAAAGTAAGCCCGCCGCAATTAATGTTAAAATCAATAAATATTTCTTGCCGATTTTATAAAGCAGAAATATGTAGAAGATGTTGGCAATATACTCCCAAAACAAGGACCAGCTAGGCGCATTTAAGTTAAATAAATTAAAAAAGCGCTCTTCAACTATTGGATACGGAATAAGAAAAAGTGATGATAAAAACAATAATGTCGTTTTACCAAAGCCGTACACAGGATATAGGCTAACAAAAGGATCGAAAATAAAAGTTAATAAACCCAGTACAGACCCAATAATAACTAATGGATGTAAACGAATAAGTCTTAATTTGAAAAACTGTGTTATTCCGACATCTTTAGCTTTTGCATCGTAGGCGTACGCGATAACAAAACCAGATAAACAAAAGAAGAAATCTACTGCCAAATAGCCATGACCAATGAAATTCTTACTATAATCAGTAATGGCGATTTCCATAAAATGAAAAATCACAACTGCTATTGCAGCTAAACCTCGTAACCCATCAAGAATTTCAAAATGTTTCTTCGTTTTAAGTAATGTATTATCGTTTTGCATTAGGTTGTTTTTAATCTGCATCAATAATAATCATTTTGTATTTGGCTTAAAAAAATCAGAAGCATTAAAGTCGAGTGTAATTGGAAATATACATTCTATTTATATGATGAAATTTTCCGCATAAAAAAAGCCTGCTTAATTAAATTAAGCAGGCTTTCCAAAAATTTATTTTTTTTTGAAACTAGTTAACCATAATAACTCTTTGTCCGCCACCTGGTCTGTTGTTTCCATTACCACGGAAACGTTTCATCATGTTTTCCATTTTAACTTTATATTCTGCATCAGTTATTGGAGTTGCTTTTTTCGGAGCAGTTACATCTTTTACACTTACATTTCTGTATTCGATACTTTTTGCAATTGTGCTAGTACCTCTGCCTTCTATAGCTAAAACGGCACCTTCTGTCCACATATTTGGATTTGGAGAAAAATCAAAGCCTAAATCTTTTGTATACCAAATATGAGTTTCTTCCGTAACATCTTTATCCATATCTAAAATTTTTACAGATCTGGTTGATTTTACGATAACTTCATGGCAAGTAATACCAGCAATTTGCTTAGTTGCATCGGTTTTAACTACTTCTATTTTTGGAGGAACAACTGGTTTGGGTTTAGTTGTGTCATTTGGGTTGTTTCTTCCCATTCCACCACCAAAACCAATTCCTGCGGTTGTGTTTAACTTTAAACTACTTTGCATCACGTAGCTTGTATCGCTAAGATCAAAAACTTCGACTAATTTTTTATCAGCAAATGTGTAATAATATTCTCTATTTCCACCTGCGCCACCAAAACCTCTCATCATACGACCCATACCACCGCCACCGCCGCCAGCACCATTACTATCTTCTGTTTCTTCTACAGGCATATAACTTGCATTAGTTGCATTAAACAATAATTCGAAGTTAGATTTACTTGTTGAAGGCATTCTTGCAGCCATTTGTTCAGGAATTTTAACGCCACTTGCCGCCATCATTGCAGCAGGATCAATTACGGTTTCAAATTGTATTGCTCCAGAAGTTTTTTTTTGCGCACTTGCTACTGATGCGATTGATAAAACTCCTAGTAAAGCGAAAAGTATTTTTTTCATCTTATTTATATTTGATTTTTAAAGGTGATGAAGCTGTCAGGGTTTTATTTTAACATTAGTTTTGCTAAACCATAATAGCTTCATTGTTTTGTGTTTTGTTGTTTAGATGCTAAATCGCAAAAAAGGTTTAATAAAGGTATTTTAGATTTAACGTAAAGCTTGTTAAAAAGTGTTAAATAACTAGAAATCAGAGGTAATAATCTTGTTAGTATTCGGTACTTTCTAACCAGCCATTACATAAAACATCTGCAATGTGCATGGTTTTTATTGGTAGATTATTTTTATCGATATAACCTTGAAGATGTAATAAACATGATAAATCGGTTGAAATAATGTAATCAGCTTTTTGATCTAAAGCATGATTTACCTTTTGCTCGGCCATTGCCGAAGAAATTGCATCGAATTTAACTGCAAAGGTACCGCCAAAGCCACAACACATATCAGTATCTTTCATCTCAAGCATTTCTAAACCATGAACTTTCGATAAAAGCTGACGAGGTTCATCTTTAATTTTGCATTCGCGTAAAGCACTACAAGAATCATGGTAAACAGCCTTACCTTCTAATTCTGCCCCGAAATAATCTTTTTTCGCAACATTGATCAGAAAATCAGAAAGTTCCCAAATGTTAGATTGCAGGCTACGGCATTTATTATGAACGATTGTGTTAGTGAATAAATCGTTATAACCACCTTTTACCATACCTACACACGATGCTGATGGCGCAACGACATATGTATTTTCTGTAAAATCACTTAAAAATTTAGTACCAACTTCTTTTGCTTCATCCCAGTAACCAGCATTGTAAGCTGGTTGGCCACAACAAGTTTGCTTTGAGTTGTATTCTACTTTACAGCCAGATTTTTCTAATAATTTTAACGTATTAAAAGCGGTTTCGGGATATAACTGATCTACAAAACAGGGAACAAACAATTCTACTTTCATCTATTATAATTACGATTCGAGCTACAAACTTACAATTTTACAGCTTCTTTGCTTTCGATTTTTTTCAAGATTAATAAAAACACTAAACCAATTACGAAAAATGATGCAAGTGCAATTATAGATTTACGCATGTCATGCGTAATTCCCTCAATTAACGCAAAGCTGAATAATCCTAATACAATGGCTAGTTTTTCGGTCGCATCATAAAAGCTAAAAAATGATGCTGTATCAGTAGTATTTTCGGGAATATGTTTAGAATACGTAGAGCGAGATAAGGACTGGATCCCTCCCATAATTAACCCAACCACTGCAGCTAAAGCATAAAACTGAGTTGAATTGGTAATAAAATAAGCCAGTACGCAGCAAGTTATCCATACTACAACTACACCTGATAATACATTTATATTTCCAACCTTTTTAGCTAAAAGCGACATCAGCCATGCGCCTAAAATGGCAACCAGCTGAATAATTAAAATTACGGCGATTAAACTTCCAGATTCTAATTTCAGAACTTTAGCACCAAAACCAGCCGCTGCAAGCATAATCGTTTGAACGCCCATTGAGTAAGCAAAAAAGGCTATTAAATAGGTTTTCAAAAACTTCATTAGTTTCAGCTGATTCCAAACTTTAACAAATTCACCGAAACTACTTTTAATTATTCCTTTGCCTGATGAGCCTGCGCTTGGTTTATCTCTCGGCAGCACCTTAAATGGAATTTGAGCAAATGCTAACCACCAGATACCAACTAATAAAAATGATATTTGCGCAGGAAGCGCTGATTTTTCGGCAATTCCAAATAAACCTGGTTTTAAAACAAAAACGAAGCAAACTAATTGCAAAATTACACTTCCTATGTAGCCATAAGCAAAACCCTGAGCACTAACTTTATCTTGTTTATCTACTGACGCTATTATAGGCAAGTAAGAATTATTAAACATTACACCGCCTACATAACCCATTGCGGCTAAAACAAAACAAATTATTCCTAACTCCAAATGTGCTAAATCGAAGAAGAACAAACCCATACATGCAATCGAACCAACATAAGTAAATAATTGCATAAAAAATTTCTTTTTGCCTTTGGCATCGGCGTAAGAAGATAGCAAGGGCAACAAAACAACCATTACTAAATAAGCTAATGCCAATGCATAATTAGATAGAACTGTATTTATAAATGTTTTGCCAAAAAAAGTTACTTCATCGCCATGCTCTTTTGTTGTAGTTATGGCAACATAATAAACTGGAAAAATTGTTGAAGTTATAACCAAATTATAGGCCGAATTTGCCCAATCGAAGAAAGCCCATGAACGGATGGTTTTCTTATTATCTTTTTCTATCATTTGAATTTTAAGGAGGTTAACTATTTCGAATGCATTAATTTTCTTAACTGTTGTAGCTGTTTAACCAATTTCTACAATTATTATGATAACCATATGGAGGTTAAAGATAATACTTCTTCCCATCAGTTTTAATTTTGCCAGCATCTAATAATTCACGAATAGCCTCGATACGTTCGTTTTCAGTGCCACTTTTTGTATTGATAACTAAATCATCTAAACTCAAAGCTTGTTGTTGAAGTAAAGAAACAATTTCAAAATCTATTTCATCATTAATTTGGCTTTCATTTTCTACTCGCTTTTCTGCTAAACAAACATCGCAGACACCGCATTTCGACGCATTATGCTCGTCGAAATATGATAGCAACTGAATATTGCGGCACACATTTGTAGATGCATAACCAACTACAGCATTTATCTGTTTAAGCAAAATTTCTTTGCGCAATTCCAGGTATTTTACATCCAAATCAAAATGATCCATATCTACGCGTGGCCTAACATATTGCAGTTGTGGTTGATCAGTTTGTTGGATATAGGTTAGTAATTCTATCGATTGTAATTTATTAAGCAGAGCGATAATATCTTTGTAGGATAAACCCGTTTTCTTTGCTAAATTGGCTTCATTAATTTTCACGAAACCATCGAATGCACCACCGTGAGAACGTAAAATAGTCTTGATAATACTATCGTAAGCTTTATTTTCAATCTGGAAGCGATAAATATCTTCGTGACTGGCAATAAACATCATCCTTGAGGGAAGAAAAACACTTTCGGATAGGGTAAGATAGCCGTCATGTTCTAAGAATTTTAAAGCTGAAATGGATTTTAAAACACTAATATTAAATCTTTTACAGAAATCAGCAATATCAAAAGTAAAGGTCAAACCCTCGCCTGCACCAAAAGCCAATTGAAAGTAATTCCCTAAGTAATGGTAAACTTTTCTAATTTCATCTGGCGAAGGAAAACTATCGATGTAACGCGATTCAAGACTTAAAATATCAGATTGATTGGCCAATAAAACAGCATAACTTCGTTTTTCGTCTCGACCTGCCCTACCTGCCTCCTGATAATAGGCCTCCAAACTTTCGGGTAAATCTAAATGCACAACAGTTCGAACATCTGCTTTGTCAATACCCATTCCGAAAGCATTTGTAGCTACCATAATACGGGTTTTATTAAGTTTCCAATCTTCTTGTTTTTGAAAACGAATATCGCGTTCTAAACCCGCGTGATAGAAATCGGCCTTAATTTGATTGCGATTTAAGAAATTAGAAACCTCTGCTGTTTCCCTTCTGTTGCGAACATAAACCAATCCAGTTCCTTTTACATTTCTACAAATTTCAATCAGTTTTTTATATTTATCTTCCTTATTAAAAACCACATAACTTAAATTATCTCTAGCAAAGCTTTTAACAAAAACCTGTGGATCTTTCATCTCTAATTTATCAACAATATCTCTTCGAACAAATTCAGTTGCCGTTGCCGTAAGTGCTAAAACTGGTACATCTGGATGAATTTCTCTAAGCTTTGCAATTTGTTGGTAAGGCGGACGAAAATCGTAACCCCATTGCGAAATGCAATGTGCTTCATCAACAGCAATTAGGTTAACGTTCATATAAGAAATCCGCACGCGAACTAAATCAGAAAGTAATCTTTCGGGTGATAAGTAAAGAAATTTGATTTTGCCATAGATACAGTTATCCAGCAGAATATCGATTTCGCGTTTACCCATTCCTGCATAAATAGCGATAGCATCAATTCCTTTAGATTTCAGATTTTCTACCTGATCTTTCATCAGGGCAATTAATGGTGAAACTACGATGCAAATACCTTCATTTACAAGTGCAGGAACCTGAAAACAAACAGATTTACCACCACCAGTTGGCAAAAGCGCTAAACTATCATTTCCTTCTAAAACGGAATTAATGATATCTTGCTGTAACGGTCGAAAAGCTGGGTAACCCCAATATTTTTGTAAAATCTCTATTGCTGTCATAAATCAGGCTTACCAAAACTATAAAAAAGCTTGTTATATTACTAAATTGCGCCACAATTAATAAAAAATTAGATGAAAAAACTCTACTTTCTATCGGCGCTTTCACTCCTATTTTTCACTTCAAATGCACAAGAAAAGAAATGGGATGTAGAAAAATACATGGGAACAACCAAAAACTTTACTTTAAATACTGATGAAGGAACGTGGATGAATCTGGATGTGAGTCCAGATGGCCAAGAGATTGTTTTCGATTTATTAGGCGATATCTATACGATGCCAATTGCTGGCGGCCAGGCTAAATTAATTAGTGGTGGTATTGCATACGATGTTCAGCCTCGCTTTAGTCCTAACGGAAAATATATTTCTTATACCAGTGATAAAAGTGGAGGCGACAACATTTGGATTATGAGTCGCGATGGTTCGAACAAAAAACAAGTTACAAAAGAGACTTTTAGATTATTAAATAACGCAACTTGGATGCCAAACAGCGAATATGTTGTCGCTCGGAAGCATTTCACGGCAGGTCGCTCTTTAGGTGCTGGCGAAATGTGGATGTACAGTATTAATGGTGGCGATGGTGTACAATTAACTAAACGTAAAAATGATCAGCAAGATGCTGGAGAACCAAACGTTTCGCCAGATGGCAGATATCTTTATTTTAGTGAAGATGTAACTCCAGGACCCAATTTCGAATACAGTAAAGACCCAAACGGAACAATTTATGCTATTCGCCAATTAGATTTAACTACGGGAAAATTAACTACATTAATAAATGAACAAGGAGGTGCCTGTCGTCCTCAGGTATCTCCTGATGGGAATTTAATTGCTTTTGTAAAACGTGTTCGTTTAAAATCTACTTTATATGTTCAAAATATAAAAACTGGCGAAGAGTGGCCTGTTAACGAAGAGTTATCTCATGACCAACAAGAAACCTGGGCTATTTTTGGCGTTTATCCCAATTTTGCCTGGATGCCAGATAGCAAAAGCTTAGTGTTTTATGCGAAAGGAAAAATCAGAAAAACCGAGATTGGAACCCTTATTAACTCTACAATTCCGTTTCAGGCAAACACAGTTCAAACTGTTCAGCAAGCTTTACATTTCGAACAACAGGTTTTTAGCAATGATTTTTCAGCAAAAATGTTGCGTCAATTAACAACATCGCCAGATGCTAAAACAATTGTTTTTAATGCTGCAGGATATCTTTATAAGCAAGAATTGCCAAATGGTGCACCAGAAAGATTAACAAATGGTACTGATTTCGAGTTTGAACCTTCTTTTAGTCCAGATGGAAAGTTTGTAATTTATACGAGCTGGAGCGATGAACTTCGCGGAGCGATTAAAAGAACTGACTTAAAATCTGGTAAAACAATTACGCTGAGTGATGAAAAAGGATTTTATTATTCTCCTCAATATTCTACCAAAGGTGATAAAATTGTTTTTAGAAAAGGAAGTGGAAACGATGTTTTAGGTTACAACTATGGCCGTGGAACAGGAATTTTCGTTATGGCTGCAAATGGTGGAGCCAAATCTTTGGTTTCAGAAAATGGTATAAAACCATCTTTCAATAATACAGATACCCGTATTTATTTCCAAAGTTACGCAGATGGAAAAAAAGCTTTAAAAAGTATCGATTTAAATGGGGCGAACGAAAGAACGCATTTTACTTCTCAATATGCAAATCAGTTTGTGGTTAGTCCCGATAATAAATATGTAGCTTTCAGTGAACTTTTTAACGTTTACATTACTCCAATGATTAACGTTGGCGTTGCTCAGGATGCATCGGCTGGAAATAAAGCGATTCCAGTTACAAAAGTAACAACCGATGGTGGAACTTATATACAGTGGAGTAACGATAGCAAGAACTTACACTGGACATTGGGTCCGAAATACTTTACCATTGATGTTAATGGCGCCTTTAATTTTGATGGCACTACCCCAAAAACTCAGGCAACTTCAATCGATATTAATCTTAAATTAAAATCGGATGTGCCTAACGGAATCGTTGCCTTGAAAGGCGCAAGGATTATCTCGATGAAAGGCGATGAAGTTATAGAGAACGGAACCATTTTAACCGATGGAAACAAAATTACTGCAATTGGTAAAGCTGATGCCGTAACTATTCCTGCAAATGCGAAAGTAATTGATGTAAATGGCAAAACAATTATGCCTGGAATTGTAGATGTACATGCGCATTTACGCACAAGTCCTGATGGAATTTCGCCGCAAAGCGATTGGAGTTATTTGGCAAACTTAGCCTTTGGTGTAACCACTTCTCATGATCCATCGAGTAATACGGAGATGGTTTTCAGTCAGAGCGAGATGTTAAAAGCTGGTAGAATGATTGGTCCACGAGTATATTCAACAGGTTCGATTTTATACGGCGCAGATGGCGACTTTAAAGTGGTTATTAATAGTTTGGATGATGCATTAGCGCATTTAAAAAGACTAAAAGCTGTTGGTGCATTTTCTGTAAAATCTTACAATCAGCCTCGAAGAGAGCAACGTCAGCAAATTTTAGAAGCTGCACGACAGTTAAAAATGGAAGTCGTTCCTGAAGGTGGCTCAACATTTTTTCATAATATGAATATGGTTACTGATGGACATACTGGAATTGAACACAGTATTCCAGTTTTACCAGTTTATAAGGATGTAACCACACTTTGGAATAATACAGATGTTGGTTACACACCGACTTTAATTGTTGCGTATGGCGGTCAATGGGGAGAGAATTACTGGTACGATAGAACCAACGTTTGGGAAAACGAAAAGTTAATGACTTACACTCCTCGTTCAATTATCGATGCAAGAGCAAGACGTAGAACTACCTCAGAATATAGTGATTACAACCATATTGATATTGCTAAAGCAACCAAACAAATTGCCGATGGCGGTACAAAAGTAAATCTTGGTGCCCACGGACAAATTCAAGGATTGGGTGCTCATTGGGAATTGTGGATGTTTGTTCAAGGTGGTTTTTCTCCACTACAAGCCATTAGAAACGCAACCTTAAATGGTGCAAGTTATTTGGGTATGAATAAAGAAATTGGCTCGTTAGAAGTTGGCAAATTAGCTGATTTAGTAATTATGGATGCAAATCCTTTAGATGATATTCGTAACTCTGAAAAGATTAAATACGTGATGATTAACGGTCGTTTATATGATAGTGCAACTATGAATGAGATTGGCAATAGAGACAAACTTCGTGGTAAACTATGGTTCGAAAATGCCAAAGGTAATGGTTACATCGTTCCGAACGGTGAATCAGAAACCTGGACTTATACTGTTCCACATTGTGATTAAATAGGCCGTCTGACTAGATAAGGAATGTGAGAAATATAAGATTTTGAGATTTTATGTATCTTATATTCCTTATCTGGTTGATAAATTGAACACTTAGATGCTGAAGTGAATTCAGTTATAAGGAACGGCTTCGGGATATGGCGGAAAGTATAAAAATTACAAAACCAATAATCCGAATTCTCGTAAAGTATTTATTGGTTTAGAATACCAGAACAATTCAAAATTCTCCATTTCAAATTCGAAATCAGCTTTAATTTCCTGAAATGAATAAATTTTATCTCCCGAAACCTTGATTTTTTCTAAAATCGAAACCAGCCATTCGCCTTCGTTTTTGTTAGTTTGAATAGTAAAACTTTCTTTCTTATCATGGAAGGTTATCGAGGCCATTTCCCATGAATTACCTTTTTTAGTTTTCGTAAAATATTCTGCATCAGGATTACTTCCTAACCAAACAACCTTAGCTGTGGGCTTCGTATTAAAGTTATTGTCTTCATTTATTGCTTTCTCAATAAAATCATTTGGAATTTTAGTTCTTGGAATTTTGAAGTCGAACCAATCTTGCAATTCATAATCAAAACAAATTCCATGCATAAAATTGAACAGTGATTTCTTCAACCCAAAACTAAATTTATTATGATCGATACCAGTTTTATCGATGTAATTGATATCGTTGTTCGCAAATGTTCCAATGGTTTCCGTTTCTTTAATCACCCCAAACTTTTCTGGGTACATTCCCACTGGACTATGTGCCGTCATTGCAAATTGGTGCCAGAAACCAGATTGTAAAATTCCAACTTCGAATAATTGACGAACCATTTCTAAACTATCGACAGTTTCCTGAACGGTTTGCGTTGGATAACCATACATTAAATAAGCATGAACCATAATTCCTGCCTCGGTAAAGTTTCTGGTAACTCTGGCTACTTGTTCAACGGTAACACCTTTATCAATCAGTTTCAATAACCGATCGGATGCGACTTCTAAACCTCCCGAAACTGCAATACAACCAGAAGCTTTTAATAAAAAACACAGATCAGCAGTGAAACTTTTCTCAAAGCGAATATTTGTCCACCAGGTTACCGCCAGTTTTCTTCGAAGAATTTCTAGCGCAACTTCACGCATTAAAGCTGGTGGAGCAGCTTCATCTACAAAGTGAAAACCATTTTGACCTGTTTTTAATGATAATTCTTCAATGCGATCTACAATTTGTTTTGCTTGAACAGGCTCATAAACCTTAATATAATCCAATGAAATATCGCAGAAGGTACATTTGCCCCAATAACAGCCATGTGCCATTGTGAGTTTGTTCCAGCGACCATCGCTCCACATACGATGCATTGGATTAACAATTTCGATAACCGAAATATATTTGTCCAAAAGCAAGCCCGAATAATCAGGCGTGCCTACATCAGCTTGTTTGTAATCTTTTCGAAAAGAATCATTTTTATAAACAACTTCTCCATTTTCGAGCAAAAAAGTCCGTTTATACATCTGCATTTCGGCAGGAACATTTTCGCTAATATTTTGAATTAACAACTCAATTGGCAGTTCACCATCATCCAATGTAATAAAGTCGAAAAACTCGAAAACCCTTTGATCGGAAAGTGAGCGCAGTTCAGTATTTGGAAAACCACCACCCATCGAAATTTTAATTTCTGGATAATTTTGTTTAACCCATTGTGCTGAGCGAAATGCACTATACAAATTCCCTGGAAAGGGAACTGAAATTAAGAATAGTTTCGGCTGAACAGTTTCAATATATTCTTTTAAGATAGAAATTAGAATATTATCAATGTAGCTCGGCTCTTTACTCAGCGCATCATAAAGCTCATCAAATGAATTTGCACTCCTACCTAAACGCTCAGCATAACGGCTAAAACCAAAATTTTCATCAACGCATTCTACAATGAAATCAGAAATATCTTCGAGATAAAGAGTTGCTAAATGTTTTGCTTTATCTTGGGTTCCCATGGCGCCGAATGCCCAATCTAATTCTTCCAACTGCGCAAATCTAGAAGCCTGAGGAAGAAAATCATCCCCACAAATTTGTAATGCCAAGGTTGGATTTTTCCCTTGCAAAAAATCAATTACAGAATCTATCGTTTTTAAATATTCATCTTTTAAAGCCAAAATGCGCTTAGAATTTGCACTTAAGGGTTTAGTATTTTTGTTTTGAAATATATGTGTTAAACCCTGTTTCGAAAACATCTTGAGAATTACTTCAATACCTAGATCGGCTTGTGTAGAACTGATGTTTTTGGTGTTTAAAAAGCCTTTTATATACGCCGTTGCTGGATAAGGTGTATTCAGTTGTGTAAAAGGTGGCGTAGCGATAAAAAGTTCTGTCTTCAAAAGAAATATTTAAAATGCAAAAGTAAAGGAATTTTAGAAGATTAATTGTTTTTAATGTGGGTTATTACACTCTCATCATTTCAAGCGAAGCCAATAAATTTTTGTAATTGGATTCCTCGTTTAAAAATCTCTCCATTTCGCCGTGCTCCAGCCGAAAAGAAGTCAGCTTAAAAACATGTTAAACTAAATCAATAATCCAAACGTTTTACAATTACATCAATACTGTTTTTACCTAAATGAAAGTTTTCAATTTCCTTTTGCTGATGCTATTTGCGCAAAGCGCTTTTGCTCAAAAAACGTTCTTATTTCCAAAGGTAAAACCGCAAGGTTCATCTATCGAGCAACTTACTCCTACCAACTGGACCGTTATTGAGACTGCAAACGGCGATTTGAATGCTGATGGAGTTGATGATTTAGCCGTGATTTTCGAATCAAATAAAATCATAGATGAAACGAGAACCTACGGCGATAATAACTCGGAAATTATAAAAGAAACTCAGAAACCAAGAATTTTGGCTATTTATTTTAAAGATAAAGCGACAGGAAATTTAAAATTATCTGCTCAAAACAACGATTTTATTCTGCGTTCGGAAGAGGGAGGCAAACTTGGTGACCCGTTGCAACAAATTGCAATTAAAGATCAGCAATTATTTTTAAGGTTTGCAGGCGGCAGCCAGTGGCGATGGGAATTGGGATATACCTTTAAATTTCAGGACAAGGATTGGTTTTTAACCAACGCAATAAACTTGTATTTTAACCAAAATACTGGCGATATGACGGAAAGAATTTACGATTTTAACGGTCGACAATTATTTACTACAGTTGGCAATTTGCATAGAAGGGATATTGAAAATCGAAAAACGAGTGAGGTTTTATTTTTTAGTCAGCTGCGAACTTTTAAAACCTTTAAAAAGCCTTGGGCTTGGGAAATTATGCCAAATGTTTATTTGTAGAAATAGCTAAATATAAATATATTTTCAAATGAATTTCAAATTGCTAAATTGATATAAAGCAGTTAAGGGAGAATTATCAAAAGATATTCTGTCTTGATTAAAATAAACCAGATTGAAGTGGTAATATTTTTTGGTGCAATACTTTAATATGATTATAACATAAACAAAAATATTAAAACGAAAAGCGGGGATACCGCAACCGAAAAATTACAGGAACTTGCTTTTCAAATTTTATTCAATTTTTATACTTTTCGCGATCAATTTTCCATATTCCATATTCCATTAAAAAGCATATCTTTGCGCAAAGATGAAGCATATACGTAATTTTTGCATTATTGCACATATTGACCACGGCAAGAGCACTTTGGCCGATAGGTTATTAGAATATACAGCGACAATTTCGCAGCGTGAAGCGCAGGCGCAATTGCTCGACAACATGGATTTGGAGCGTGAGAGAGGCATTACGATTAAAAGTCATGCCATACAAATGAACTACAAAGTTGGTGATATTGAATACAATTTTAACTTAATTGATACACCAGGACACGTAGATTTTTCTTATGAAGTTTCGCGTTCAATTGCAGCTTGCGAGGGTGCATTGCTAATTGTTGATGCATCGCAAGGAATTCAGGCTCAAACGATTTCGAATCTATATTTAGCTTTAGAGCACGACCTTGAAATTATACCGATTTTAAATAAAATGGATTTACCTGGGGCAATGCCTGAGGAAGTGAAAGATCAGATTATTGATTTAATTGGTTGTAAGCGTGAAGATATTATTCCTGCATCGGGTAAAACTGGGATGGGTATTCCTGATATTATTCAGGCTATTGTAGACCGCGTTCCTGCACCAGTTGGTGATCCTGAAGCGCCTTTGCAAGCCTTAATTTTCGACTCAGTTTTTAACTCTTTTAGAGGTATTATTGCTTACTATAAAGTGGTTAACGGCGAAATTAAAAAAGGTGATAAAGTAAAATTTATTAATACAGGAAAAGAATATCTGGCTGATGAAGTTGGTATTTTGAAACTGGATATGTCGCCACGTAATGTGGTTAAAACTGGAGATGTTGGTTACATTATTTCTGGGATTAAAGAAGCCAGAGAAGTAAAAGTAGGTGATACGATTACAACTACTGCAAGACCATCGTTAGATTCGATTCAGGGTTTTGAAGAGGTTAAACCAATGGTTTTTGCTGGGATTTATCCAGTTGATACTGATGAGTTTGAAGAACTTCGCGAAGCCATGCACAAGTTGCAGTTAAATGATGCATCTATTGTTTTCGAACCTGAAAGTTCTGCTGCATTAGGCTTTGGTTTCCGATGCGGATTCTTGGGCATGTTGCACATGGAAATTATCCAGGAACGTTTGGAGCGTGAATTCGATATGACGGTAATTACTACCGTTCCCAACGTATCTTACATTGCTCATACAACCAAGGGAGATGAAATTTTTGTAAATAATCCATCTGATTTGCCAGACCCAAGTAAATTGGATTCGGTTGAAGAACCTTATATTAAGGCTAACATTATTACCAAAGCTGATTTTGTTGGGCCTGTAATGTCACTTTGTATTCAGAAAAGAGGAACGATTGTAAACCAATCATACTTAACATCTGATCGCGTTGAGTTGGTTTTCGAAATGCCAATGGGCGAAATTGTATTCGATTTTTACGATAAATTGAAAACCATTTCTAAGGGTTATGCATCATTCGATTATCACCAGGTTGGTTACCGCAAATCGGATTTGGTTCGTTTAGATATGCTAATTAATGATGAACCTGTTGATGCTTTATCTTCATTAATCCACCGCAGTAATGCTTACGATTTCGGAAAGAAAATTTGCGAGAAATTAAGAGAGTTAATCCCTCGTCAGCAATTCGAGATTAAAATACAAGCATCAATTGGCGCTAAAGTTATCGCCCGCGAAACGCTTAGTGCATTACGTAAAGATGTAACCGCTAAATGTTATGGTGGCGATATTTCTCGTAAACGTAAGTTATTAGAGAAACAGAAAAAAGGTAAAAAGCGAATGCGCCAGGTTGGAAACGTAGAAATTCCACAATCGGCGTTTATGGCTGTTTTGAAATTAGATTAGATATAGAATCAAGATACAAGTATCAAGTAGCAAGATAAATTGCTCTTCTTGATACTTGATACTTACTACTCGATACTTTAAAAATGAAATTATTAGACGGTAAATACGTATCAGAAAAAGTTAAAGTTCAAATTGCAGAAGAAGCAGCTGATTTTTTGAGTACAACTGGCAGAAAACCACATTTAGTAGCTATTTTGGTTGGCAATGATGGTGGTAGCGAAACTTACGTTGCCAGTAAAATGAAAAATTGTGAAAAGGTGGGTTTTAAATCTTCGCTTCACAGGTATGATAATTCGGTTACTGAGGCTGAGCTATTGGCTAAAATTGAAGAAATTAACCAGGATGATGATGTTGATGGATTGATTGTTCAATTACCTTTACCAAAGCATATCGATCCCGAAAAAGTTACCGAAACGATAGATTATCGTAAAGATGTAGATGGCTTCCACCCTGTAAACCTCGGTAGAATGATGCGCAACTTACCTTGCTTTATTCCTGCTACACCATACGGTATTTTATTGATGCTGCAAGAATATAATATAGATACGACTGGAATGCATTGTGTTGTAGTTGGTAGAAGTAATATTGTGGGTAGCCCGATGAGTATTTTAATGGCTCGTAATGCAAATCCTGGCAACTGTACGGTAACACTTACACATTCTCGCACAAAAGACTTAAAAGAACAAATTCTTCAGGCAGATATTGTTATTGCAGCAATTGGTAAAAAGAATTTTGTAACTGCTAATATGGTTAAACCTGGTGCAATTATTATTGATGTAGGTATTAATCGTGAAACATCTACTGAAACTAAATCTGGTTTTAAACTTTATGGCGATGTAGACTTTGATAATGTAGCCCCAATTTCCTCATACATCACTCCTGTTCCAGGCGGTGTTGGCCTAATGACAATTGTTGGCTTACTTAAAAATACGTTGGCGTCAGCAAGAAAAGAAATTTACAAGTAAGAAGAAAGATAAAAGCTTAAATACTAAAGATAGAAACCAGCTTAATAATGTAAAAGCAACTCAATCAGGGTTGCTTTTTTGTTAGGAATCAGAATCTGATTAGTATTTATCGTTTAAATACTACGTCATTACACTAAAATCAATATGCAAATATCAGTGTTATTTCATCTTTCGATTAAATTTTAAATACAGAACGGTTACACCATATTTTTTTAGGATATTTGCATCCTCAAAAATGAAGCAAGACATACCAGAAGACGGCACTTTACTTCCTTTAATGGAAGAATTCTATACCATACAAGGCGAAGGGTTTAACACAGGCAAAGCAGCTTATTTTATTCGCTTAGGCGGATGCGATGTAGGTTGCCACTGGTGCGACGTAAAAGAAAGCTGGGATGCAGAAATGCACCCTTTAACACCTGCAGATGTAATTGTAGAGAATGCTGATAAATTTCCTGGCAAGGCCGTGGTTATTACTGGTGGAGAACCATTAATTTATAACCTCGATTATTTAACTAATAAGCTTAAAGAAAGAGGAATTCTTACCTTTATCGAAACCTCGGGTGCTTATCCCCTTTCTGGAAACTGGGACTGGATTTGTTTATCACCTAAAAAATTCAAAGCACCTCGCCCAGATATTACGCCGTTTGCGCATGAGCTAAAAGTGATTGTTTTTAATAAAAGCGATTTCAAATGGGCCGAAGAATATGCCGCAATGGTATCACCAACCTGCAAATTATATTTACAGCCAGAATGGTCAAAATCAAAGGAAATTACGCCGATGATTATTGAATACGTAATGGCTAATCCGAAATGGGAAATTTCTTTACAAACGCATAAATTTTTAAATATTCCTTAAAAACAATACATTAGCTTAATAACCAATGTATTTTATGAGGTTTTGTTTATTCATTTTATTTAGCCTACTAAGTTTTGAATTGCTTGCGCAAAATTCAAGTAATAAAAAAGCTCAAAATTTCTTCGAAAGAGCAAATCCATTTATTGAAAAACAAGATTATCTATCTGCTGAGCAGGTTTTGAAGAGCGCTATTGAAGCCGACCCATCTTTTCAAAATGCATTTATAACTCTAGCAGGTGTTTACAATGCCCAAAAGAAATATGCTGAAGCAAAATCTGCATATCAAAAAGCAATTCTAATTAACAAAAATATTGCTCCAGCTGTAATTTATGGATTAGCAGAAACCGAATTTGCTACTCAAGAATATGATAAGGCTAAACAACATTTTGAAGAATTTCTTGCACTCGATTCGTCTTCAGATCGAGCTAAAAAAGCAAAAAAATATCTTTTAGATTGCGATTTTGCCGCCTTTGCTATTAAAAAACCCGTAAAATATAGTCCAACCAACCTTGGTCAAGGTGTGAATACTACCGATTCAGAATATTTTCCAGCACTTACTGCTGATGGAGAAACGTTGATTTTTACTCGTCAGGTTAATGGAAATGAAGATTTTTGGACTTCGCAGTTTAAAAATAACACTTGGAATTCGGCTACGCCTCTATCAACAAAAATTAACACGACAAAATATAACGAGGGCGCCCAAACGATTTCTCCAGATGGAAAATATCTGTTTTTTACAGGGTGTAATCGCCCAGATGGATTAGGTAGATGTGATATTTATGTTTCTCATCGCGAGGGTAAAGATTGGGGTGAGCCGTACAATGTAGGTAAGCCTGTTAATTCTGAATATTGGGAATCGCAACCAGCTATTAGTCCTGATGGTAGAACTTTGTATTTTATTAGCAATCGCCCTGGTGGTTCTGGAGGTTACGATATTTGGAAAAGCACAATAACAAATGATGCAAAATGGGGTTCAGCAATAAATCTTGGTCCCGAAATTAATACACCATACGACGAGAATACTCCATTTCTACATGCCGATGGGAAAACGCTATATTTTTCATCCGATGGTTGGCCAGGATTTGGAAATAAAGATATTTATTACAGCCGAATGGATGATAATGACAAGTTTCAAAAACCAATAAATTTAGGTTACCCAATAAATTCATTTGAAAATGAAAGTGGTTTAATTGTGAGTGCCGATGGAAATCTGGGAATGTTTTCTTCCAACCTAAAAGATGGTTTTGGCGGACAGGATATTTACAGTTTTGGAATTCCTGAGATCGCCAAGCCGTTAAAAATTTCTTACGTAAAGGGAATTGTAAGAGATAAGGATAGTAAGAAAACGATTGAAAGCAATGTTCAGGTTATCGATTTAAAATCGGACAAAACTGTTTTTGATGACTATACAGACCCCGAAACTGGTCAGTTTTTAGCAGTAATGCCAATTGGAGGTAATTATTTATTTAACGTAAATGCCGAAGGTTACATGTTTTATTCAGAAAATTTTGAGTTAAAACAAGGCAATATTAATAAACCTTATCAAATTGAAGTTTATATAGAGCGAATAAAACAAGGTGGAAATGTTACTCTAAGAAATATTTTTTTCGATACGAATAAGTACAACTTATTGCCTGCATCAATAAGAGAACTTGATTTACTAATAGATTTCTTACACCAAAATCAAACGGTCAATATTGAAATTCAAGGTCATACCGATAATGTTGGTGATGATAAATTAAATGAAAAGTTATCGTTCAATAGAGCAAATGCTGTGTATGAATACCTGGTTAAAAATGAAGTTGATGCAAAAAGACTTACTTTTAAAGGATTTGGAGCGAGCAAACCCATTGCAGATAATAAAACTGAAATTGGTAGAAAAAATAACCGCCGAACTTCATTCGTGATTACAAAAATTTAATATATGAATTTGCTTTTAATGAAAAGTAAGCCTGAACTTTTTTATTTTGTTTTTGCTCGTATTCAAAAAGATTATGCAAATAATTTCAGGATTCTTTTTCAAATAGAAATCAAAATAAATTTATCGTGGTTTGGGATGGAAATTATAAAATCTAAAACTTCTTCCCTTTCATAACCCTAATTTCAGAACCTTCTGCTAGCATAACCGAATTTGGCTTAGTATTACTTAGAAATGCAAACTCTCTTCCATAATTGATTCCAAAATCAACATCAATTGAATAATCTTTAATTGGATATGCCTCCCAACGAGGGTGTTCAACTCCATATTCAGAAGTTCTAATCGCCCCAATTTTAGTATAACCCCAGTAATGTTCAGTAATAAATTCTTCTTCGCTACCAATTAAAATTTCTTGAGCTTTTGAAGATGTAGTTACCGAAAATTTATTCCATTTTTTATTGCTCTTCCAAAGATAATCAACTTCCAACTGGTGCTCCTGCTCTATCCAAACATGTTTCATTGGTAACGTTTGATAGTTTTCTTTGTAAATGGTATTTGCAACAAAAGTTATAGCAGGTAAAGGAACAATTTCCTTTATAAAGACAACTCCTCGTTTCCATTCTTCACCATCTTTATATCGAACGTAAAATCTTAGGTTAACCTCTTCAAAATTGGTATGAAATGGAATATTAAGGCCACGTAATTTTACATCAATAAACATAAAACCCACAAGGCTCACATAGTATTTACCTTGCCAATCATCCAATTCAGTATTTGGTGGAAGATATTTTAAAAGAATTTCCCGATCAACCGCATATTGGGCCAAAGCAAGTTTTCGCCATTCGGCTGTGAGAAATACTTTTGAAGTTATCAAGGTTATAAAATTGCTTGTCTGATACGGATTAACTTTGTTAATGTTTCTTCAAGCAAATCCAGGTGCAACATATTAGCACCATCCGATTTTGCATTTGCAGGGTCAGGGTGAGTTTCGATAAACAAACCATCGGCGCCGACCGCAATTGCAGCCTTCGCAATAGTAGAAATCAATTCGGGTTTACCGCCCGTTACACCACTGCTTTGATTTGGTTGCTGCAAGGAGTGAGTACAATCCATTACAACAGGCACACCAAAACTTTGCATTTCTGGCAAACCGCGATAATCAACTATTAAATCCTGGTAGCCGAAAGTATTTCCTCTATCAGTAAGAATTACTTTATCATTTCCTGCCTCTTTAATTTTTTCGACAGCAAATTTCATTGAACCTGCAGATAAAAACTGACCTTTTTTAACATTAACAACCTTACCTGTTTCAGCAGCAGCAATTAATAAATCGGTTTGGCGACAAAGGAAAGCAGGAATTTGCAAAACATCTACATAAGCAGCTGCCATTGCTGCTTCATCACTTTCATGAATATCGGTTACTGTTGGTACACCAAATTCTCTACCAATTCTTTCTAAAATCCGTAAGGCTTTTTCATCACCAATTCCTGTAAAAGAACTGCCTTTACTTCTATTCGCTTTGCGATAAGAACCTTTAAAAATATATGGAATTTGAAGTTTATCAGTTATCGAAATAATTTTTTCTGCAATTCGCATGGCGATATCCTCGCCCTCAATTGCACATGGACCAGCCATTAAAAAGAAATTTCCCGATTCGGTATTTTTTATATTATCTAGATAGTTAAGCATGTAATGTGGATTTTGTGAAATGGATGATGGTAAATGGAATCAATGATATATGTTTTACTATATATTCAATCTTACATTTACCATCTTACATCAATGCCTAGTTTCCTAGTTCTGACATAAATTTAATTCTCATTAATTGAATTTCTTCTCTTGTGTAGTCAGTTTCTCCAAGCTCATTAAGTGCTTCATCAATAGAATCACTTTCGGCGGCACGGAAATAATCAAAAACTTCGTCTTGTCGATCATCATCAATTACTTCATCTATAAAATAATTTAGATTAAGCTTCGTTCCTGAATTAACAATCGATTCAACTTCTTTCAAAATCTCTTCGTAAGTAATACCTTTTGAATCTGCAATATCTTCTAAACCAATTTGTCTATCAATATTTTGAATGATGGACACTTTCATTTGAGATTTATTTGCCTGTGTTTTAATTATTAAATCTATTGGACGCTCTATGTCATTATCTTCAACATATTTTTTAATTAGTTCGATAAATGAAGATCCAAATTTCATTGCTTTACCCGATCCTACTCCAGAGATTTGTTTCAATTCTTCTGAAGTAATTGGATAATGCGTACACATTTCTTCTAAAGATGGATCTTGAAAAACCACAAAAGGTGGAACATTTTTTTGCTTGGCAATTTTCTTACGTAAATCTTTTAGCAATTGCAACAAATGCGTATCTAATGCACCAGTACCTTGTTTTACGTCATCATCATCATCTTCAACATCAGTTTCAATAGGTTCGTTCAAAATAAATTTCAAACTATAAGGATTAACGATAAAATCTCTTCCTTGCTTGGTTAATTTTAATAAACCATAATTATCAATATCCTTGAAAAGATAATTGTTTAAAACAGCCTGACGAATAATTGATTTCCACATCAACCCTCCATCTTGCTTACCAATTCCAAATTCGGGCACTTTACTATGTTCGTAGGCAATAGTCTGAGCTGTCTCTAATCCTAAAAAAACGTTCAATAAATGGGCATCATCAAACTTTTCTCCCGATTTTTCGATAAATTTTAAAACTGTTGACAGATGTTCTTCGGCATCGAATTGTTTTTTAGGTTTTTTGCAATTATCGCACATGCAATTGCAACCTGTTTCATTAAAGTTTTCGCCAAAATAATGCAGAATTTGCTTCCGACGGCAAACGCCAGATTCAGCGTAATCAATTACTTCTTTTAATATTTGAGTGCCAATTTCGCGTTCCGAAACGGGCTTATCTTTCATAAATTTAGCAAGCTTATCTACATCTTTTTGAGCATAAAAAGTAATACAAACACCTTCACCTCCATCACGGCCAGCTCTACCAGTTTCCTGATAATAACCTTCCATACTTTTAGGTACATCGTGGTGAATTACAAAGCGAACATCTGGTTTATCGATACCCATACCAAAAGCAATTGTAGCCACAATTACTTCAGCATCTTCCATTAAAAATTTATCCTGTGTTTCTGCTCTAACTTTAGGTTCCAAACCTGCATGATAAGGCAAGGCGCTAATTCCATTTAAGTTTAGTGCTTCGGCAACTTCCTCTACTTTCTTACGGCTTAAACAATAAATAATGCCCGATTTACCAGGATTGGATTTAATGTATTTGATGATCTCCTTGGTAATGTCCCTTTTTGGGCGGATTTCATAAAACAAATTCGGTCTGTTAAATGATGACTTAAATAAAGTAGCCTCAGACATGCCAAGGTTTTTCATTATATCTTGCTGTACTTTTGGCGTTGCTGTAGCCGTTAAAGCAATAATTGGGATGTTATCCCCTAAGCCAGCAATAACTTGCTTAATTTTGCGATATTCAGGCCTGAAATCATGCCCCCATTCTGAAATACAATGTGCCTCATCAACCGCAACAAAAGATATTTTAATCAAATTTAAAAATTCGATATTATCTTGCTTTGCCAAAGATTCTGGTGCCACATAAAGTAACTTGGTATGCCCAGCAAGTAAATCGGATTTAACTTGGGTAATTTCAGATTTGTTTAGGGATGAATTAAGAAAATGAGCGATACTATCATTTCCACCAAAAGCCCGTAATTGGTCTACTTGGTTTTTCATTAAAGCAATTAACGGAGAAATCACAATTGCTGTTCCTTCACTCATTAAAGCAGGTAATTGATAGCAAATAGACTTTCCTCCGCCCGTTGGCATAATAACAAAAGTGTTATTGCCTTCTAAAATATTTGTAATGATCGACTCCTGATCACCTTTGAAATTATCAAACCCGAAGAAATTTTGTAGGTTATCAAATAACGACTTTTTCACGTCCATTTTGTGTAATAAAATATGCGATGCTATTTTTCTATCCAAAATAACATAATTTTACAAGAAATTCAAGTATCAACCAACAATTTTTTTCTCTTTGAAAAGTAAAAAATCAATTATCCAATCAGCTGTAAGCACTTTAGAGCTTGAAGCAGCAGCAATATTAAATGTTGCGAAGAATATAAATGACGATTTCGAAAAAGTGGTATCAACCATTTTACAATGCAATGGTCGCGTAATTGTTACTGGCATTGGCAAAAGTGCAATTATAGCACAAAAAATTGTTGCAACTTTTAACTCTACAGGAACACCTGCAATTTTTATGCATGCTGCAGATGCCATTCATGGCGATTTAGGTATGATACAAATAAATGATGTGATTATATGCTTATCGAAAAGTGGTAACACACCAGAAATTAAAGTACTTATACCATTACTTAAAATTGCTGGTAATGTATTGATTGGAATGGTTGGTGAAACGAATTCATTTTTAGCACAGCAATCTAATTTAATGTTGGATACATCAGTAGAAAAAGAAGCTTGTCCGCATAACCTTGCTCCTACAACCAGTACAACAGCACAACTGGCTATGGGCGATGCCTTGGCTATTTGTTTGCTTGAGTGCAGAGAATTTAATGAGCGTGACTTTGCAAAATATCATCCTGGTGGTTCACTTGGTAAAAAGCTTTATTTAAAAGCAGGAGATTTAGCACTTGCTAATGAAAAACCATCAATTAAATTATCAGCATCTGTTAAAGAGGTACTGATTGAAATAAGTAAAAACCGTTTGGGTGCTGTTGCTGTTGTTGACAATAAGAATGAAATTTTAGGTGTAATAACAGATGGTGACATTAGGCGAATGTTGGAAAATAATACCGATATTGCACATTTAAAAGCTGAAAATATTATGGGAAAAAATCCTAAAAGTATTCAGCATGATGCGCTTGCTGTTGATGCTCTTGATATTATTAAAAAGAATAATATTACTCAACTTTTAGTTCTCAAACAAAATACATATTTTGGAATCATTCACTTACACGACCTGTTAAATGAAGGTATCGTGTAGTTTTAAATTATAAAATGAATAAAGATTTTTATGCTTTAATTATGGCTGGTGGCGTCGGAAGTCGTTTTTGGCCAGTTAGTCGTACAGAACATCCCAAGCAGTTTATTGATTTTTTCGGAGTAGGAAAAACATTAATACAAAGTACTTACGAACGATTCTTACGAATCTGCCCTCCTGAAAATATTTTTATTGTTACAAATGAAATCTATTCCGATCTCATTAAAGAACAAATCCCCGATATAACGGATAATCAGATACTAGCAGAGCCTTTATTAAGAAATACAGCACCTTGTATTGCTTATGGTTGTTTAAAAATCTCAGAACTGAATCCAAATGCTGCAATTGTTGTTGCGCCCTCAGATCATACTATTGCAGATTTAGATGGCTTTGTTACTGCTATTGAGCAATCTTTAATGGCAGCATCGAGTAACGACTGTCTAATTACATTAGGCATTAAGCCAAATCGCCCTGATACGGGTTATGGCTATATACAGCACACTGATCACGTTCTTAATACAGATCAGGAGTTTCATAAGGTTAAAACCTTTACCGAGAAGCCAAATCTAGAATTAGCTAAATCTTTTATTCAAAGTGGCGATTTCTTATGGAATGCAGGTATATTCATCTGGTCGGCAAAGGCAATTCTTAAATCGTTCCAGAAGCATTTGCCAGATATGTTCGAAATTTTTAGTTCAGGAAAAAATGAATTAAATACAAATAGGGAAAAAGCTTTCATAGGTAATGCTTATTTGCAATGCACAAATATTTCTATCGACTTCGGAATAATGGAGAAAGCCGAAAACGTGTATATACTTCCAGCAGATTTTGGTTGGTCTGACTTAGGTACGTGGGCATCGATATACGAAATGGCAGATAAAGATTATGTTGGCAATGCCGTAATACCGTCAGAGCAGGTTGTAATGTTCGATTCATCTAACTGTATGGTTAATGTACCGAAAGATAAACTTGTTATTTTAAATGGTTTACACGATTTTATTGTAGTAGAGAACAACAATATGTTAATGATTTGTCCTCGTGATGAAGAACAGAAAGTTAAAGAATTTGTAGCAGAAGTGAAATCAAGATTTGGAACTAAATTTATTTAGTTTTTACTACTTCTTGTTAATTATAAGTCCTGATTATTCCAAAATTTTATAAAAATGGAATAATCAGGACTTTTATTTTACTGATGATTATAAAGTTCTTTGTCTTACTGCTTCATACAAAATAACACCTGCTGAAACCGAAACATTAAGAGATTCTATTTTGCCAGCCATTGGGATTTTAGCTAAATGATCTGCAACGCGTAATAATTCGTTAGAAATACCTTCATCTTCTGAACCCATTACAATTGCAGTTGGCATTGTATAATCAGGAGCATAAATTAAGTCGTTCGTTTTTTCTGTACAGGCTACAATTTGTAATCCACTATCTTGAAGAAATAAACAAGTTTTATTCAAATTCGAATGTCTGCAAATCGGAATACTAAATAAGGCTCCAGCAGAAGTTTTAATTGCATCGGCATTAATTTGAGCAGCATTCTTTAGCGGAACTACGATTGCATGAACCCCTACGCAAGCAGCTGTACGAGCGATTGCCCCCATGTTTCTAACATCAGTAACACTATCTAAAATTAAAATTAATGGCACCTCTCCTTTTTCGAAAATAGCAGGAACAATATCTTCAATGTTTTGATAAGTAATTGGCGAAATCACAGCAATAACGCCTTGATGATTCTTTTGAGACATTCTATTTAATTTCTCAACCGGAACTGAATTTAAAGGGATTAAAGTTCCTGATAATAAAGCTTTTAATTCTAAAAATAAATCGCCACCCAAACCTCTTTGCACATAAATGGTTTCGATATCTCTTCCTGCCTTGATAGCTTCGATTACTGCTCTGATGCCAAAAACAAATTCGTTATTCTCTTTTACGCGTTGCGGTCTTCTAAAATTATCCATGTTTAAAAATTGTTACGCAAAAGTAATTGTTTTGACGGGAAATTTGTTGCAATTAGGAAATTGATTACTCTTAGAGCGGAGAATAGGAAATTCACTGATCTTTAATTGGAAAAAAGGAAATTGATTAATCATTTAAATAAGAAAAAGAAATATTTCCACCTGCCTATCCTATCTATCCATTTCCAATTACCCTATTCTCCATTCCCATCTATTCCAATTACCCTATTCCCCATTCCCACTTAAGCTTCCTTATCAACATTTAATTGTTTAAAAATTTTTCATTTTCACTAAATCATCAAAAATTTAAATCTGATTAGATGTCAATTTGTTAACAAACAACTAAGAACTTGTTCAAACAAAGCGGGTAAAATTTAACTACTTTTGTTGTATGAGTTTCGAAAACGAACAGGGCGGAAAAGGCAATATCACAGCAAGAAAAGCAAGGTTAACCAATACAGTAAGTTCAATGGGCAAATTACCGCCGCAAGCATTAGACTTGGAAGAAGCGGTTTTAGGTGCATTAATGCTTGAAAAAGATGCTTTATCTGCTGTAATTGATATTTTAAAACCTGAAATTTTTTACCAGGAAGCGCATCAAAAGATCTTTGCAGCAATTCATATGCTGTTCGAAAAATCGAAACCTGTAGATATTTTAACAGTTACTTCTGAAATGCGCCAACAAGGTACTTTAGAAATGGCTGGCGGTGCTTACTACATTACAAATTTAACTAATCGTGTTGCTTCTGCGGCAAATATCGAGTTCCACGCTCGAATTATTTCTCAAAAATATATTCAACGAGAGCTGATTAGAATTTCGACAGATATTATTACCAATGCTTACGAAGACACTACAGATATTTTTGATTTATTAGACCATGCAGAAAAAGGCTTGTTCGATATCGCCCAAAACAATTTACGTAGAGATACGCAAAAAATGGATGATATTATTAAACAATCTTTAGCTACGCTAGAAGAATTAAGAACCAAAACTGATGGCTTAACGGGTGTTCCGACAGGATTTACTGGCTTAGATAGAATTACTGGTGGCTGGCAAAAACAAGATTTGGTAATTATTGCTGCTCGTCCTGCAATGGGAAAAACAGCTTTCGTTTTAACCTGCGCGAGAAATGCCGCTGTTGATTTCGCAAAACCTACTGTAGTTTTCTCATTAGAAATGTCATCCGTTCAGTTGGTAAATCGTTTAATATCTGGCGAAGCCGAAATTGAACAAGAGAAAATCAGAAAAGGAAATTTACAGGAATGGGAATGGCAACAGATGCACAGCAAAATAGGCCGTTTAACTGAAGCTCCACTTCTAATTGATGATACCCCTGCTTTGAATATCTTTGAGTTTAGAGCAAAATGCAGAAGATTAAAATCACAATACGACATTCAATTGGTAATTGTCGATTATTTGCAGTTAATGCATGGTAAAGGCGAAGGAAAAGGTGGTGGTAACCGCGAGCAAGAAATTGGTAGTATTTCACGGGCCTTAAAATCTGTAGCGAAAGAACTCGACGTACCTGTTTTAGCACTATCTCAATTAAGTCGTGCTGTTGAGAGCAGACCTGGTTTACAAGGTAAAAGACCAATGTTATCCGATTTACGTGAGTCGGGTTCGATTGAGCAGGATGCAGATATGGTATTATTCCTTTATCGTCCTGAATATTATGGAATTACCGAAGATGAACAAGGAAGATCTCAGGCTGGTATTGGGGAAGTAATTATTGCTAAACACCGTAACGGTGAAACGGGTATTGTGCCACTTAGATTCATTGGTAAGTTTGTTAAATTTACCGATTTGGAAGAAGATTTTACAGCACCTACTTCTTTTGCAGCAGCAGATCCATCAGCAGGAATGTATCCTTCACAAGATTTTGAGAAGCAAAGTAATGTAATTATTCGTCCTTCAAAAATGGATGATTATAGCGACGACGATCCACCGTTTTAAATTATACAAAACAATATTTGATAAGGGAAGCATATGTGTTTCCCTTTTTTGATCAATAATCCTAAAAAATATAGCCAATCAATATTCCAAACAACACAATAACTGGCGGACTAATCTTCGTGTAATTCAACAACAGAAATGTTGCCAGCATTATTCCAAGAAAAAGCCAGTTAAAACCTATCGGGATAATTAACAGAACAAAAGCTGCAATAATAAAACCAACACTTACAGCATTAATACCTGATAAACTGTGCCGAATTCTAGATATTTTTTTCAAATCATCCCAAAAAGGAACAATAAAAAGAACCAAAATTAAACCTGGTAAATTTATACCTATTACTCCAATTACACCACCAAGTATTTGTCCCCATACTCCGTAACCAAAGTTTTTCATACTTAATGCACCGAGATAACTGGTAAATGAGAACGTTGGGCCTGGTAAAGCTTGTTGCAATGCAAAGCCAGATAAAAAGCCAGAGGCTTGTAAGTAATGTTTCATTTCTACAAATTCGGTGTACATTAAGGGCACTAAAACCTGTCCACCGCCAAAAACTAAAATTCCGTTACGGTAAAAATTTTCTAATAAACGAATAGGCAAACTAAAAGGAGAAGTTCTGTTAATAATTGCGCCGATCAATGCAAACAATAACAAAGCACCTAAAAAGTAAATTAGTTTTTTCTGGTTTATATTCGAAAATAAGTTGATTCTTAAATCGCTTTCTTCTTTTGGCGTTTCAATAGCCGAAGAAATCATACCACCGATTAAAATTGCAAGAGGGAAAACATAAGCATTTTTTAAAACTAGAGTTGCCACAATTGCCGCTACCGAGAGAAAAATAGATACCTGAGAAGTTAACACCTTTTTACCCAGTTTAAAAGCCCCGTAAGCTACTATACCTAATGCAATGGGCTGAATATATTCCAGAATATCTACAAATTTCTGCTTCTGATCCAACATTGCATAACTTATCGCCGCGAAAGTCATTATTGCCGCTGTTGGTAAAATCCAGATTAAAAATGTAAAAATTGCCAATCGTAACTTACCAACCTTCCAGGCAATTCCAACCAAAGTTTGTGTTGATGCTGGTCCAGGTAAAACTTGGGCTAAGGCATTTAATTCTAATAATTCTTCTTCAGAAATAAATTTAGTGTTGTGAACAAAATATTTCAAAAGCAACGCCAAATGCGCTTGCGCCCCTCCAAAAGAAGTGAACGTAAAAAAAACTACATTTCTTAAAAACAGCCATTGCTTTTTAGCTGAGATAGGTTTTACCTGCATTTATAATTCAAACTAAAAGTCTTTTAATAATAAGGTTTAGTCGTCTTCATAATCTAATCCCGCGGCCGTGTTGTAGGCGCCTTGTAATTCAGAGAAAGCATGCATATCTCTTTTATTTCGGGCAACAGCCATCCCCTTTTGATAGATTTCGATTGCTTTCTCTTTCTGATCGTCCTTTTCTAATAATTTCCCTAAATGATAATAAGTACCAACATAATCAGGGTGTTTATCAGTTAACTGAAGGTAAAAAGAATAGGCTTTTTCTTTATTATTTTGAGCGTTATACTCTGTGGCTAAGGCATATAGTATAAATGGATCGTTAGGATCACTTTCTAAAAACTCTAATAACTTACTTAAACGGGTAGTTGACATTTTAATTCCTTGCTTTTTTAATTAAATTTGCAGAAAGACCTTATATATAAAACGTAATTATATGAAAATATTAGTTTGTATCAGTAACGTGCCCGACACGACGACAAAAATAACTTTTACCAACGATAATACCGAATTCAATACTGCTGGTGTACAATATATCGTAAACCCTTATGATGAAATTGCTTTATCTCGTGCTATTGAGTTAACTGAAGGTGGAAAAGGTACAGTAACTGTAATTAATGTTGGCGAAGCAGCTAACGACCCAACAATAAGAAAAGCTCTTGCAATTGGTGCCGATGATGCTATAAGAGTAAATGCGGCTCCTCGTGATGCTTATTTTGTATCAAAACAAATTGCAGAATATGCAAAAGATAAAGATTTTGATATTATTTTAACTGGTCGCGAATCAATTGATTATAATGGTAACCAGGTTGCAGCTATGATTGGCGAATTTTTAGATATTCCATCCATTTCAATTATTAAAAAACTAGATACTGATGGAAATTCTGCAACGGTAGAAAGAGAAATAGAAGGCGGTAAAGAAGTGGTAACGGTTTCAGGTAAGTTTGTAGCAAGCTGTGCTGAAGGTGTTGCTGAACCAAAAATACCTAATATGCGTGGCATTATGTCGGCAAGGACAAAACCTTTAAACGTTGTTGAAGCTGTTTCTATAGAAGAAGTTACTAAAGTTGCTAAGTATGAAACACCTGCTCCTCGCGGCGCTGTTAAATTAATTCCTGCCGATGGAGCAGAGCAATTAATTGGTTTATTACATAGTGAAGCTAAAGTTATCTAACTATTTGTTTCATAAACACAAATAACTAAATTTTACACAAATCCATTTAAGGATACAGAAATAAATATATGTCAATATTAGTATATGTAGAACAAGCTGAAGGCAAATTTAAAAAATCGGTTTTCGAAGCCGTTTCTTATGCCAAAGCAATTGCCGATCAACAATCAACCAATTTAACCGCTATTTCTATTGGCAATGTTGCCGAAGGCGAACTAAAAGAATTAGGTAAATACGGCGCATCAAAAATTTTAAATGTAAGTGCCGATCAATTAAAAACCTTTGTTAATCAAGCTTACGCAAGTGTTATTGCTGCTGCTGCTGAAAAAGAATCGGCTAATATAGTAGTACTTTCAAACTCTTTTTCTGGTAAAGGTTTGGCACCACGTGTTGCTGTTAAACTTAAAGCAGGTTTAGCAGATGGTGCTGTAGAATTACCAAAAATTGATGGTGGCAAATTTGAAATTAAGAAAACTGCATTTTCTGGTAAAGCATTTGCAATTACAGAGTTAACATCAGCTAATAAAATTATTGCTTTAAATCCAAATGCTTTTGGTGTTAAAGAAAATCCAAGCGACGCTGTTATCGAAAATTTTGCAGCTGATATTAAACAATCAGATCTTGGAACCGTTATAAAAGATATCGTTCGTGCAACGGATAAAGTTTCTTTACCTGATGCAGAATTGGTTGTTTCAGCTGGTAGAGGTTTAAAAGGCCCTGAAAACTGGGGAATGATTGAAGAATTAGCAGGTTTGCTTGGAGCGGCTACCGCTTGCTCAAAACCTGTAAGTGATGCAGATTGGAGACCACATTCTGAGCACGTTGGCCAAACTGGTATTGCTATTAGCCCGAACTTATATATTGCTATTGGTATTTCTGGCGCAATTCAGCATTTAGCTGGTGTTAGTTCTTCAAAAGTAATCGTAGTAATTAATAAAGATCCAGAAGCACCTTTCTTTAAAGTAGCTGATTATGGAATTGTTGGTGATGCATTTGAAGTTGTTCCAAAATTAATAGAAGCCTTAAAAGCACATAAAGGATAGTTTTTGTCAGCATGGGATTGTCGAACATTTGAAAATATTCGAAAAGCTCAACACGACATAATAGAATATGAAAAAAGTTAAATTAGATATCGTAGGCTTATCCTATAGCCAAACTCAATCTGGAGCGTATGCTTTGGTTTTAGGTGAAGTAAACGGACGTAGGCGTTTGCCAATTATTATTGGCGCTTTCGAAGCTCAGGCAATTGCCATTGAGATTGAGAAAATGACGCCGAGTAGGCCACTAACACATGATTTATTTAAATCAATGGCCGAAACTTTTCATATTAATGTTCAGGAAATTGTTATTTACAATTTAGTAGATGGTGTTTTTTATGCAAAATTGATTTGCAACGATGGAAAAAATACTCATGAAATTGATGCAAGAACCTCTGATGCTATAGCATTAGCTGTTAGATTTAATGCGATGATCTATACTTACGAGTTTATTTTAGCTTCGGCTGGAATTGTAATTGAAGGAAATGATTTCTTGTTTCTTGAAAACATGGACAGTATTGCGAAAGAACCTGATGCCGACACCATTCCTATTTCTACAAAGCAGGAAGGATTTGGAGATTTAACCTTAGAAGAATTACAGCAAAAACTTCAGGAAGCAATTGCCGAAGAAGCGTATGAAAAGGCGGCAAGATTAAGAGATGAGCTTAATAAAAGAGGAACATCTTAAAAACTTAGAGTAAAAATCTTTTAAAATCACCAAATCATTGTGTTTTTAACACAAAATATTCTTAAGAAAAAGTGAAAAATTAATAGAACCCAAATTGTTTAAAATAATTTGGGTTCATTTTTGAATTATGTTTTAAAATAGTTCTATATTCAGCTTTTACTTTCAAAAATCAAACAAAACAATTATGATGAATGTTAAGTTTCGCTTAACTATAATGAGTTTCATGCAATTCTTTGTGTGGGCTGCTTGGTTAATTACCATAGCAAATTATTGGTTTGGAACCAAGCAATGGGATGGCGCCGATTTTGGAATCATTTTTTCTACAATGGGAATTGCATCTTTATTTATGCCAACTCTTACTGGTATTCTTGCCGATAAGTGGATTAATGCAGAAAGGCTTTATGCAATTTTACACATATTATATGCCGCAACTATGTTTTATTTGCCGCAGGTAGAAAATCCACATAGTTTCTTTTGGGTAATGCTTGTGGCAATGTGTTTTTATATGCCAACAATAGCACTTAGTAATTCGATCAGTTACACTACACTTAAAAATGGAAATTACGATGTAGTAAAAAGCTTTCCTCCAATTCGAGTATGGGGAACTGTTGGTTTTATTGTTGCCATGTGGATTACCAATTTAACAGGCAATAAAGCAAGTGCAAATCAATTCTATATCGCTGGTATTAGTGCCTTAGCCTTAGGATTTTATTCTTTTACTTTACCAGCATGTAAGCCCTCAAATTTAATTAGCGAGAAAACTTCATTTATACAAAAGCTTGGTTTAGAATCTTTTAAACTTTTTGCCGATTACAAAATGGCTCTGTTTTTCGTTTTCTCTATGTTTTTGGGAGCAGCTTTGCAATTAACCAATGCATATGGCGATGTTTTCCTGGATGAATTTAAGTTATTTCCAGTTTTTGCCGATTCATTTGTAATTAAGTATTCGACTATCATTTTATCCATATCACAAATTTCTGAAACCTTATTTATTCTAGCTATTCCTTTCTTTTTGAAAAAATTTGGAATAAAATGGGTTATCGTAATTGCAATGTTTGCGTGGGTATTAAGATTTGGACTATTTGCTTATGGCGATCCTTCATCAAATTTATGGATGATTATTGTATCGTGTATCGTTTATGGTATGGCTTTCGATTTCTTTAATATCTCAGGCTCATTATTTGTAGAAACCTCTACAACACCCAAAACCCGTTCTTCTGCTCAAGGCTTATTTATGATGATGACAAACGGATTCGGAGCTGTATTTGGTAGTTTAGTATCTGGTTTGATGATAAATAAATATTTCACAACCTATTATACTACAATTGATTCTTTGTCTAAATATGTGAAAAGTGAAGCCGATAACACGCATTTGCTAAAATTCTTACAAAATAAAGGAATCAGCGTATTAGAAAATGGAAATTTGAGCAGACCTTTAGATGTAAAGGATTGGCATAACATATGGCTTACTTTTACCATTTATGTTTTAGTAATAGCTGTTGTTTTTGTTATAGTTTTTAAACACAAGCATACAAAAGCCGAAGAAAAAGCTATAGAAGCAATCAGTCACTAATTTAATTTTCGAAATCTCCTATGTCAGCTGGTAAGTACAGGAAAGAGCATGATTGTTTAAACTGTGGTTCTCACGTAGAATCGCATTATTGCAGTAGTTGTGGTCAACCTAATTTAGAATTAAAAGAAAGTTTTTGGGGCTTTATAAGCCATAGTATAGCGCATTATTTTCACTTCGACAATAAGTTTTTTCAAACCCTTACCCCTCTATTATCTAAACCTGGAAAAGTTACACTTGATTATTTAGCTGGCAAAAGAGCCAGATATATTAATCCAGTTAGTATGTACATTTTTGTTTCAATTGTTTACTTCCTAGTTGCCTACTCTCCAGAGCATTCGAGCAAAAAAAACAAAGAGCATTTACCTACGAAAACTGCATCAGAGAAAGTGGCAGTTTTGGATAGTGTAAAAAAAGAACTTGCTGGTGCTGGAGTGGTGAACCAAAAAGCTGATGAAATTTTAGATAATGTTAAAGCTGATTTTAAGAAAGAATTAGATATCGAACAATTTAAAGAACTCGGTTTTAAGGAACAAACTTTAGTTTTAACTGATCTTAAAACTCGTCGTAAAACAAATAAATCAGATTCTTTGAAGAAAATAATTTCAAAATTCTCTTCAATACACAATGATAGAAATGATAGTACTTATAGTGCGTATTTAAACAGGCAAAAGCAGTTGCCACTTTTAGAACAAGACAATTGGTTTAAGCGAATGGTAACTAAGCGTTCCATCACTATTGGTGAGAAATCGGAAGTTATAACGGAAACATTAGAACACAACAGACCTAAACAATACTTTTTATTGATGCCACTTTTAGCATTATTTATTATGTTGAACTTTCGTAAAAATCATATTTATTATCTTAACCATCTTATTTTTACCATTCATGGCATGACGGCCTATTTCATAGTGCAAATTTTTACACAGCCATTAATAAAATATGTTCTAGGTGGAACTGGATTTTTTCAATCGATAATAAGTTTTGCAGTAGTTGTTTGGATTGTATGGTATTTCTATAATGCTTTAAAAGTATTTTATCAAAGAAAACGTGGAGCCACTATTTGGAAAATGATATGGATATTTTTTCTTTACTACGTAGCATTAAGTTTAACCGAAATGGTTATGCTAAATGTAATATATTATGTTGCTACTTAATAGAAGGTTAAAATTTATTCATAAAAAAATCCCAAGTTTTAAAAACTTGGGATTTTTTTTTATATCTATCGAATTTTATTTTCTGTCTTTTAATGCAACGAAAGCTCTATCAGTTTCGCCAACATAAACCTGACGTGGACGACCAATAGGTTCTTTATTTTCGTGCATTTCTTTCCATTGAGCAATCCATCCTGGTAAGCGGCCTAAGGCAAATAATACCGTAAACATTTCTGATGGGAAACCTAAAGCACGATAAATTATACCCGAATAAAAATCTACGTTTGGATATAATTTTCTATCGATAAAATATTGATCGGTTAAAGCAGCTTCTTCTAATTTCTTCGCAATTTCTAAAATCGGATCATCAATACCTAAATTCTCTAAAATATCATCGCATGCCTTTTTAATGATTTTAGCACGAGGATCGAAGTTTTTGTAAACTCTGTGTCCGAATCCCATCATACGAAAAGAATCATTTTTATCTTTTGCTTTAGCGATCCATTTTTCAGTATCACCACCGTCTGCTTTAATCAATTCAAGCATATCAATCACAGCCTGGTTTGCACCACCGTGTAACGGACCCCAAAGTGCTGCGATTCCAGCTGCAATAGAAGCATATAAATTACAATCAGAAGAACCAACAATACGAACTGTTGAAGCTGAACAATTTTGCTCGTGGTCTGCATGTAGAATAAGTAATTTATTCATTGCATTTACCACAATTGGGTTCACATCATAATCTTCAGTACGTTGACCAAAAGTCATCCAAAGGAAATTAGTTACATAATCGTATTTATTTTTTGGATAAATAAGTGGATGCCCTAAAGATTTTTTATAAATGAATGAAACTATTGTAGGCAACTTAGCTAAAAGCTTTATAATAGTTAAATCCTGTTCTTCAGCAGTTTGGTTTGGCTTTAAACACTCAGGATAAAATGTAGAAAGAGAGAAGATCAACGAACCTAACTGACCCATTGGATGAGATTTTGAAGGATATCCATCAAAGAATTTCTTCATGTCTTCATGAATCAGCGTATGCTTGCTAATTTCAGACTGAAAGCCATCTAACTGTTCTTGTGTTGGAAGTTCTCCATAAACAATAAGATATGAAACCTCTAAAAAGCTCGATTTCTCGGCAAGCTCTTCAATAGAATAACCTCTGTATTTTAAAATACCTTTCTCACCATCTAAAAAAGTGATTTTACTTTTAGTTGATCCTGTATTTTTAAAACCAGTATCTAATGTTATAAAACCGCTTAAATCTCTTAATTTAGAAATATCAATCGCCTTTTCGTCTTCAGTTCCTGTAATTACGGGTAATTCTATCGTCTTACCATCAACTTTAATCTCTGCAATATCTGACATATTATTGTATTGTGTTTATAGCTTTCTAATTTATATAAAATTAATATACATGCATAGCAAATCTGTTAAATTAATATGAAATATTAGTCAGTATGACGTAACAATCATGATTAAAAAAGTCAGATTTATTTATTTATTTTCCTTTAATTTCCTCTACTACCCGACCGCATTCTAACATTTCGTCGCCATAATAAGGGTTTTTAATTTCTTTTTCTGTTGATAACCAATCTCCTCCATCGCCTTTATTTGCCATTGGGCAGTGCTGCACATATATTATTCCTTTTTCAACTTCTCCCGATTTGATAAAAGCGATTAAATCCATACTTAAAGTAGTGAAATTTTTTCGTTGAAAAACAATGTTATTGGTTTCTGATATTTTTTTTGCGATACTAGCCGTGCTTTCACAACCCTCGTAAAGCGCTAAGCTTTTTTCTAGTTTCTCAGCTGCTTTTTGAGCTTCTGATGAGTCTGATTTGACCAAAGCATTTTTTAAATCCTCGTATCGATTAAAAATATCCAACTTCTTGGCATCCTTTATAATAACTTGTGATTTAGACAAGGTATCTGCTTGAATCGAATCTTTTGTTTCAGCAGTTTTTTTCTCTGATTGATTGCAGGCCATTAAAACTGATAATATTGCGATTCCGAGTATCCTTTTCATTGTATTTGGTTTTGGGCTCAAATTAGCAATTAAAATATTAAATAAATAAAAAAAGCCCCCGAAAATTTCGGAGGCTTCAATTATATGATGTTTTAATTATAATTTAAAATTATATCCTAAACGTAAAGCAAACTGGCCAGTCCTCATAAAATATAAATCAGACGAACTATTGTTTACATAGCCTTCGTATTTAGCCCCAACTTCTAAACCATTATTCCATTCGTAACCAAGGCCACCTGTGTAAATAAAATTCATAGTAGCACCATCTTTCAGAGCTAATCCCGTTCCAAGGCCACCAGTTAAAAACATTCTATCTACCACAAAAGCTTTAACACCACCCATTAAAGGGATAAATTCGAAATTTAACGGACTGCCTTTCCATTTAAGTTTTGTGTAACCACCAGATGCTGTAATAGCAACATTTTTGGTTAAATCGTATTGAAGTCTCAAATCTGCACCGTAACCATAATCCATTTCAGATTTATCTGAAAAAAAGCCTGCCTGTGCACCTACTCCAACCTTAAACGCCATCCCATTATCCGTTGTCATGGTAGTTGTAGAAGTTTGAGCCTTTAAATTTGTTGTCGTTAATATTGCTAATGCCGAAGCGACTGCAAAAATTTTAGTAATTGTTTTCATACTGAATGTATTTAAGTTATTTATTAAGGTTTTGGTATATATACGACATCCAGCAATAAACAGATTTTATAAAATTATTTTTTTTGAAATTTCTGAAAAATAAAAAAGCCCCCGAATTTCGGAGGCTTTCTATTATTGGTTTGAAGCTTTTCTATAAACCAAATCCATAAGCTAAACGCAAGCCGAAGAAGCCTGTACTAGTGCTATTTTGAGCAAGACCTTCGTATTTAACTCCTAAATCTAAACCATTGCTCCAAGCGTAACCAACTGCTGGAGAATAAACGAAAGAAGTTCCGCTACCCGATTTTGTTCCGAAACCAGCACCTAGTTCTGCTAAACCATAAATACCTGAACCTGATGGATCGAAAAAGTATTTAGCACCTACTTTTACTGGAATGTATCCATAACTAGGGAAATCAACACCAGTATTGCCAATTTCTTTACCACTTAAATGAGTATAACCAGCAGTTACAGGAATTGATAATTGTTTATCCACATCAAATTGATATCTTAAATCTGCACCTAATGCAACGCTGTAAGCATCGCTTGTTGGAATACCAGCTGTTATTCCTATTCCTAATTTTTGAGATTGAGCATTTACACTGGTTGTAAAGAATAATGCTACTGCAGCTGCTGAAGTAGCAATGATTTTAGTAATTGTTTTCATTATAAAGTATATTTTTGAGTTAATCAATATGTGACAACAAATACAAAACCTATGCCAAATAAGTCTTTTTACCTTATTTAATTAGACAAAAACGTCATATTTAACTCACAAAAATCTTATTTAATTACTTTGAAACCTTTTCGAGAATTTGTTGTTTTAGCAGGTTGAGTGGTGCTGATGCATCGAGCCAATTTATTAATACTCCATCTTTTTCCATCTTTCTAAAAAAAGTATTTTGTCTTTTTGCAAACTGGCAAATTGCAATCCCTAATTTCATTGTCAATTCATCAAAACTTAACTCACCAGATAAATGGCTTACAATAAATTTGTATTCCAAGCCATAAAAAACTAATATTTCTTTACTTATCCCCTGCGCTAATAAATTTTGAACCTCCTCAATCATTCCATTTTGTAATCTGGTATCTAACCGTTTCAAAATATTAGATCTCGTTATCTCAACTTTGTTTTTAAGTCCGAAAATTATCGGCTTAATTTCAGGTCTTTCAACAATTTCCAGCTTATTGTATTTTAAGTATTCTGCTATTTCAATCGCCCTGATAAGTCTTTTCTTTGATGATAAATCTACACTTGAAGCAGAATCAGATTGATATTTACTCAACACATTAACTAATTCATCTTTAGATAAAAACTCTAACTCGTTTCGGAAATTAATATTTACAGGAACAGCTGTATAGTTTTGATTTTGTAAGAGGCTGTGGATATACATTCCAGTTCCGCCACAAAGAATAGGTTTTTTCTCCTTTTCTATAATGGATTGAAAAGCTTTGTAGAAATCGTTTTTAAATGCATCAACATGGTATCTTTCACCTGGTTCAAGAATATCAATTAAATGATGTGGAATAATTTTATCACCAATTAAATATTCATTCAAATCTTTACCAGTACCAATATCCATTTGTTTAAAAATCTGACGGCTATCGGCGCTAATAATTTCTCCATCGAGTTCATTAGCCATTTCAACAGCCAATTTTGTTTTACCAGATGCTGTGGCCCCTAAAATAATAAGTAACGAATTATCGGGCATATCAGAATTTTAAGATGAATTTTATGCTCCCTGTATTAAAGACTTGGCGATTTTTTGTTTCCTGAGAACCTTTATTTAAGCTACGATTTAAATCTTCATCCAAATTAAAATATTGAGGTTCGATCACATCAACCTGGTTAAAATTTAGTTTATAATAAGCTGCTCCAGTAGACCAGTCTTTATCAGCATATGTCATTAAATCATTAGGTTTTAATAATAATGATAAATGCTTAATTAATTTACTTAAACCACCAGTAATCGAAAAACCGCCTTTTACAGCAAACCTGATCAACTCAATCGATTTATAATTTTCTGTATGATTCATTTTCCGAAGTGCTGAAAATGTTGCGACAGCTAAAAGTTCATCATTTACAAAAAGACCAAATTTATACCTGCTACTTACAGCGCTTTGCAAATGGTTTTCATTTAAAAACAAATCGGCAGTAGGTTTATCGAGTTTTAAAACTTTGGTTTTCCGACCATGAATTCGCTTATTTTTACCCGAAAGCGAAAGAATTCGATTTAAAACTTGTCGAGGTTTTTTACTCCACACATCTTCCCAAATATTGATAAATTTTAAACACTTATCTTTATTAAGGTTTTGCAGCAAAATAAATTCCTGCGGTGTAAAATTATTATCAATATCGATCAGGTTGATAATAACTTGATGTTCTGTAAGTAAAACGAATGTGAAATCTTTATCATATTTCAAGTCAAAAGCGATATTATTTTCTGTTAGTCCAGCTAAAAAATTGCTACGCCATTTAGTTATCGATAGCTTTGAATGTAATATAATATTATCCAATTAAATTTTTGTTAGGCAAGTTTAGTACTCATCCGCAAATTTAACTGTTCATATTTATAATCGACTAAATCCACTCGTTTTCTTTGAAATTAACATGAGCAATCTCAACCAAGGTATTAACGTCTTTATGCTGCTCATTTGTTAATTCTGATATTTTTATTCCCGCCTTATTATCACCAAAATCGCTCAAATTTAAGTCAGAGTTATTTAAGTTGGTCGTATTCAGCTTCAATTCAATATTTTCGCCATTAATGTAAATGCCAACAAAAAAACGTTCAGTAACTTTTTCTTCTGTGGTTTCAATATTTTTCTCACTATATAAATCGTAACCAGTTTCTGAATTTTCGTGAACGGTGTATCCTCTAGAAGCATAAGGTTGTAAATCGGCTCTAATGGTCTGAAAAATTTCTACAAGGTTGGTTTTCATAATTTACAGTTTAAAATAATAAACACAATCAGTAAGATATTGTTTATTATTTAATCTAACCACCACTTATTAGTAGGAAAATCTTGATTCAAAATAACTGTTTCACCCAATTTAGGTGTTATAATTTTAACGTCTTTTTTTTCTGCGGCAAGAGTAACCCTTTTAATTGGCTCATCCCACGGATGAAGCGCTAAGCTAAACTTGCCCCAGTGTACTGGCATTAAAATTTTGGCATTTAAATCAATAGCAGCTTGAACTGTTTCTTCTGGAAACATATGAATATAAGGCCAAAGCTCATTGTATTGGCCACATTCTAGCAGCGCAATATCAAACGGACCATATTCCTTACCTATTTCCGAAAAATGTGTATCGTAGCCAGAGTCTCCACCTAAAAATAGTTTATAGTTTTCGGTTTTTAAAACAAATGCCGACCAAAGAGTTTGATTTCGCTTAAATTTTCTTCCAGTAAAATGACGGGCTGGAACAGCCGTAAAATTAAGTTTATCAAAAACATTTAAGCTTTGATTCCAGCAAAGTTCATTTATTTTATTAGAGCTTATACCCCATTTTTCTAAATGCGAGCCTACTCCTATCGAGGCAACGATTGTTTTGGCTTGTGGTGCAATTTTTATAATACTTTGGTAATCGAGGTGATCGTAATGATCGTGAGTAATTAATAACACATCGATATTCAAAAAATCACCTGCCTTAACAAAGTCAGTTCCTTTAAAGTTTTTGCTACCGATAAACGAAAAAGGCGAAGGCGTTTTACTGAAAACAGGATCTACCAGAATTCGTTTTCCATCAACTTTAATAAGGTAAGAAGAGTGTCCAAACCAAATAATTTCGGGTGCATTACTTTTTGCATCCGTATTTAAATCAGGTTTAACAAAAGGTAAAGGTTTTAATGGAACTTTATTTGGTTCTTTATGAAATAGAAAAACGGAAAGAACCTTAAAAAAACTCACCCCTTCGGGCTGCATTGGTGTAATGGATAAGTTCTGTAATGCTCGATCGCGGTAATTGGCTAAGTTCCGAATCGAATTTAACCTTGCACCTTTAGGAAGCCTTCCAAAAACAGGTAAGTTGGTAATAACAAAAAAAAACAGGACGAAAATTACTAGGATATAAACAGTTATCATGGTTAATTTAAATATTCGGCTAAATTAGGTGGAAAAATTAAAAACAAAAAAATCCGATTATTGCTAATCGGATTTTTATTTGAATGCTTATTTAAGATAAGCCTTTTTTATTTTTATAAGTCATTTTGGCTTTTGTACCAGCGCTGTAATTATAGTTTTTCAAATTACTTGCTTTCTTTTCATGAAATGCAGCACCACGTTCAGAAGTATCTTCTTCTTCAGCACCTTTCTTTTTCTTAGGTTTAGATGCAGCATCTACAATCTTTAAATCCTCAGGCAGTTCCATTAAATCCATTCGTTGTCCAATTGCCTGTTCAATTTTTTTAACCTCAATAAGCTCAATATCAGTAGAAAAAGTTATTGCAACCACTTCTTCATCGTTATGCTTAACAATACGTTGAATTAAAGTTTCCTTTTGTTCTGGTAATTCTAAATGAATTATAAAAGGAATGCCTTGAATATCTAAATCGGTTAAGTTTTCATTGGCAACAATTAAAACTCTGGCTTCTGGATTTGCCTTAAAATCTTCGATGTCATCGTAACCCTTATCATCAAAAAACAATGAACGATAAATGCTGTACTCTTCCTCGTTAGTATGGTTAAAATTTTTATAAACAGTTTGAGCTGTTAAACGCGTATTTACGAAAACTACAACTTTGTCAAAAAACTCTACATCGTTAAGTAATAAGGTTAACAGGTTTAGTTTTGTTCTAAAATTTGGCACCTGATATAACATTTGCTGATAAACCTCAGCTTGTTTTTCGCCAATTTCATCAACTTCGATAGTAGCTGTAGAATCCTTCATAAATGGAGAAATCATGTGATTAAGCTTTTCGTGCAAAACCTCAGTAAACACAACGTGTTGAGACTTATATGCACTCTTTGCCAATTCTACAACTGGTAATTGAAGACCTTTTTTTATAATCAGTTCAGCATTATCAACAATAAATAATTGAATTTTATTAGTGTTAAGCGCTAATTTTAAATATAAAGCACGAGCTCGGTCTGGCACTGCAACAATAATATCGCAACCATCGGTAATCTCGTTCATTTGAGTATCTACTGCACCACGACTGTCAATCCCTAAAATTCGGAAGGTATTGTTGCGATTTAAAAGCTTAAATTGCTCCAAAACATGATCTACATGTTCAGCATCTGGCACTAAAATTATTGCTCTTGGTGCTTCCTCAAATGCATATTTCAACTTCATTAAAGTAGCTAAAACATAAGTTGTTGTTTTTCCCGAACCCTCTGGTCCCACCGCTATAACATCCTGACCACCTAAAATACGCGACATAGTTTTAGCTTGGATTTCCTTTGGAGTTAAAAATCCTGCATCAGTCATGGCTGCAATAAGTGGTTTGCTTAGTTTTAATTTATCTAAAGACACTGCTTAAATTTTAATGTTTGAAAATACAAATATCCTCAAAATAATTAGCTTTTAAGAAATTGAATTTAAAGGTTTGGAAATGAACGTCGCTAATTCTTAGATACTTCAGTCCTGCTATCCATTATTTCCGATGAAAAATCAGAATCATTTCTATCAGGTTTAGCTAACTTAAACCGCTACTTTTAATACAAAAATGAAAATATTAAAAAATTAACAAAGTGAATTACAGTTAATTAAACAGAAAATCAAAATAATAACTACTAAATCTATAGATTTTATATACAAATTAATATATTTGCTCAACATTAATCAATAACTAAATAAGTATGTTAAACAATTAAACGTTAAAATCATGTCAATCTATTTTCAATATCCAACCATAAATGAATATCCAGATTTAGCTAATCCGCTAAAAATAGAGAAAATTGAAGTAAACAATAAAGATAATGAAGGTAGCATTAATTTACTTCAGTTAGAGGAATTAAAGGATTTCTTAGCGTTAAAACCAGTTTAGCATAAATGGCCAGTTGACCGATTGGAAGGTTGAAGTTTCATAAACTTTTAAATGTTGGTTCGAATCCATCACTAGGCCGCTAAGTGTTTCTCATATACACTTATCCTGATTCTGCTCAATCAGGTAAGATTTGGTTATCTTATATTTGTTTTGTTGTTAGCAAAGGCTATCCGCGATGGATAGCCTTAACTTTTTCTGAAAATCATAATGCTCTCCGAAATGTAGAAATGCTAGTAATCCATATTTTAATATCTAAGATTTCCCAGTTATAATACACATCAAACAAAATAAAATAAAAAAAATTAAAATTCTAAAAACTTTTTAATCCTTTCATGGTTATCTATATAATTCACATTATACTAATCTTTTACAGATTAATTTGTTTGGTTTAAAAAGGGGATTTATGGATATAAATCCCTTTTCTTTTTTGCGAAATTTTTAAATCATATATTCGCTTCTATAACCTAACATTTTCAAGTTTTAATGAATAGAAAATATTTCCTTTCCTCATTTATTGCAGCTACAACGGTTTTACCTGCATTTAAAAGTTTAGCTTATGCCGTTGAAAATGAAAATCCATCATTCAAAATCCCGCCCTATTTAAAACAAGGCGATACAATTGGTATAACTAGTCCTGCGGGCTATATTACTTTAGAGCAAGTTCAGCCATCGGTTTTACAAATGCAAAATTGGGGGTTTACTATAAAAATTGGTGCCACTATTGGAAAACGTGATTACACCTATGGAGGTACCGATGAAGAACGTTTAGCTGATTTCCAACAAATGCTTGATGACCCAAACATTAAAGCCATTATGTGTGCCCGAGGTGGTTATGGGTTTGTTAGGATAATTGATAAGCTAGATTTTACCGCCTTTAAACGTAATCCAAAATGGATAATCGGTTTTAGTGATATTACGGTTCTACATTGCCATTTGGCTAAAAATTATGGGATATCCTCTATTCACTCGAAAATGTGTAACAGCTTTCCTGATGATTGGTCCAAAGCAGAACCGATTCAAATTGACACCATTCTATCTATAAAAAATGCTTTAATTGGCGAGCAGATGAATTACACAGCTTCTTTTAACACCAGCAATCGTTTAGGAAAAGCCGATGGGATTTTAGTTGGTGGCAATTTAAGTATTATCGAAACCTTGGCTGGAAGTGATTCTGATTTAGACACACGGGGAAAAATTTTATTTATTGAAGATACAGGTGAATACTTGTATAGTATTGATAGAATGATGTGGAATTTAAAGCGTAGTGGTAAATTAAAAAACTTAAAAGGTTTAATAATTGGTGGCTTTAAAGTTAAGCCAGATGATGTTGGAGAAGAATTTGGCAAAACAATTTATGATATTGTTTTGGAGAAGATAAAGGAATACAAATACCCAGTAACTTTCGATTTCCCTGTTGGCCATCAACGCAATAATTTCGCTTTAAAATGTGGTGTAAATCATATTTTAGAAGTTACTGAAACAGGTTCTATTCTGAAAAGTCTTTAAATCAAACAGAAATTTAAGGAACAAACAACTTCCAGATTAAATAGCAAGCTAAAGTTCCAACAGCAGCGATAATAAAGCCACTTAATCTTTTCTTTTTTATAAAACAGATTAAGATTATGCCTGATATTGAAACCAAGGTCATCAGCACCGCCGAAATATCAATAATCCACGACCAGGCTTTACCAGAATCGCGGCCCTTATGTAAATCGTTAATTACTGCAACTGCACCAAAACGCGTTACTGTTAATTCATATTTGCCAGTTTCCCGATCAATAAAAGAATCGGCCAAATAACCTGGACCATTAAAGGTTAAGCTTAGTTCGCTATCATCTATTCTAAAATCGCTTAAAGCACCTTTAACTTCATGTTTACTTCTTAAAAACTCAACAATTTGCAATTTATTAATTTTGTTTGTATCAAGTTGGTTAACCCATTTGATGTTTACATTTCCAGAATCTTTAGTCACTACTTCTTTACCTGAAGTAAACCAATCGGCGTGATTTAACGTTAGTCCAGAAACGGCAAAGAATAAAAGAATGGTAAAACTTACCATCGATAAATAAATATGTAACCAGCGGGATAAGCCTGCAAATCGCTTTTTACCCTTACCGTTTCCAGCTTGTTTTTTAACTGGTTTTTTACCTAAACCTGCTGGCGCAGAAACGATATTATTTTTTTCTGTAGTCAAGAGATGCTGATGTAAGTTCTGTGTTTGGGGTTAATTCGAATTTTTGAGCGGTACCAGTAAATTTCATTTGCTTAGATATTATTTGATAAGTTCCATGTTCGCGGGCAACTTCGATATAAACCGTATAACTACCAGCCTTTACTAAATTTCCAGCGTCATCTTTACCATCCCAAGATAAGCTGTATTTACCTGGCCCACGCGTTGCAGAACTTGTAGAACTTAATACACTATTTTCTTTTTTAAATTCTTCACCATTTGTACGATTCCAAGATTTTAAATCGGGTAACCAACGTGGTTTATTATACCAAATAGCCAAATTACGAACTGGCTTTTTAGCCGCATCTTCTACCCATACAGCCACAAAAGGGCGGCGTGTACGGCGACCATCCGCCGATTCTATATTTGCCAATTCTAAATTAACAAGCAATTCGAACTTGGTGTTCCAAAGTTTATCCGCTTTGCTGCTAGTTAAAGCAACTTTAGGTTTTTCTGTTTTAACCTCGTATTTGGTCCAGTCTTTACTTCTAATCTCTTCACCATTTTTGGTAACCAGTAAATACGCAACATCATTTCTGGCAGCTACCAATTTTTCAATTTCATTAACCGATAAAACGTTAAAAGAAGTAGCCAAAGCACCTGCTTCGCTTGCATTTGCGGCAATTACAGTAGCGCTAATTATTTCAGAAACAGGGTTTCCTGTTCGTGGATCTACAATGTGCGAATACCATTTGCCATTTACATTGTAACCTCTACGGTAGTTTCCACTGGTGGCTACAGCCATGTTCGATACTTGTATGGTCGTTAAAGCGGCGTCATTTTCAGCATCGGCTTTCGGATTTGCAACTTGAATTCGTTCAGTATTGCTACCTTTTACAACCATATCGCCACCAATATTTACCACTACATTTTCAATACCAGCAGAAGTAAATGCTTTTTCTGCTGCTTTATTAATAATGTAGCTTTTAGCAAAAGAATTTAAAGCTAATGGTGCGTCATCCAATCGGGTTACAGTTTTATTTTCAAAGTTTAAAGTATAATGTTTTTGCTTTACAGTAGCCACCGCATGCTGCAATTCAGTAACAGATGGCAAAATATTTTCTATTGCCGCTTTTTTCCAAACTTTCGAAATTACTTCTGCTGAAGCATCTACAGCGCCATTTGTAATGCCTTTGTAGTTTTCAAACTGTTGCAAAACTTCAAATAAATCGTTCGAAATCTTTGTGGTTTGCTTACCGCTCTGCATCCATTTGCTAAATTCACTAGTCTTTTTGTATGCGCTTAAAATATTATCCAATCTATCAATTTCATTCAAAGCAATGTTTTCTGCAACATCTGCATCTGTTTGGTTTGCAGCCTTAAATTTCAATTCTAAAGATGTTCCTAAAACATTTTCAAAATTAGATACAAAAGTTTTAGTGGCTTTTTTTGGGTTAACAAACGCTGAAAATGTGATAGCCAGCAAGAAAATGGCTACAATGTGCTTAAATTTCATATTTGAACATATTTTATTTAAAGGCAAAGAAAAATTTTATTTGGATTAATTAAGAATAGTGAACAAATTATATTAAAAATAATACATGTAATATGATTTGAAAATTTATGCCTCAATTTAATCGGAAACTACACTCCCGCTTTTTGTTTCAACAAAAGCAGAAAAAGCTTTTGGTTTCCACTACAATCGGGTTTATAAACTTTGGATTGTGATTCTTTTGAAAGGTTTAATTGCTGATTGTAGAAGTTTTTATAGCAAACTATTTTTTGTAACCACAGATAGGTTTACAAATTTAGTTTTTTAAACCCGACAAAAACGGAAATACTTTTTGTTGCACATCTTCTATAATCCCAACTAACAATAGCAAAAAGATTGAAGTGTATGGCGGGACAACAGGAACCTATTGGCTACTGTAATTGCTTTTCAAAAAACATTACGATTATATAATAAGGTAGAAATGTAGGTTTAACCTTTTAGTGCGCTAATCTTTCAAGCTTTTTTTACTATTTTCGCTTATAACATGTTAAATATACAATCGAAACTTCCTGGCGTAAGTACAACCATTTTCTCGGTTATGTCTAAGCTTGCTACAGAATATAATGCAATTAATTTATCTCAGGGTTTCCCTGATTATCCTTGCGACCCGAAGCTTGTAGAGTTGGTTAATAAAGCCATGAAAGATGGATTTAACCAATATGCACCAATGCCAGGTTCGCCATTATTGCAGCAAAATATTGCCGAAAAGGTAGAAAAACTTTACAATGTAAAATATAATCCGAGTACAGAAATTACAGTTACTGCTGGTGGTACCCAAGCCATTTTTACAGCCTTAGCTACAATTATTAATAGCGGCGATGAAGTTATAATTTTTGAACCTGCTTACGATAGTTACGCACCAACAATTAGGCTTTTAGGTGGTTTAGTAAAAACATACGAACTTGCTCCGCCGAATTATTCGATTGATTGGGATATGGTTAAAAAGCTATTTACGGCCAATACCAGAATGATTATTTTAAACTCTCCGCAAAATCCAACTGGCAGTATTTTATCAGAAAATGATATGAATGCGCTTATTAAATTAATAAATGGAACCGATATTTTGATTCTGAGTGATGAAGTTTATGAGCATTTAATTTATGATGAACAAAAGCATCAAAGTGTTATGCTTTACCAAGAATTAAGGGAAAGAAGTTTTATTGTAGCATCGTTTGGTAAGCTTTTGCATGCTACTGGATGGAAATTAGGTTATTGCCTTGCACCCGAGAAGTTAACGAAAGAATTTAGGAAAGTACACCAATTTAATGTTTTTAGCGTTAATAGTGCAATGCAACAAGCCATTGCCGAGTACATTAAAGAACCAGCAAATTATACAGAAATCGGAACTTTCTTTCAAGAAAAGCGTGATTACTTTAGGGGGCTTTTAGCTGAGAGCCGATTTAAACTGCTACCTTGTAACGGCTCGTACTTTCAATGTGCAAGCTACAGCGATATCAGCGACGAAAAAGATACAGATTTTAGCATGAGGCTAATCAAAGAGTTTGGAGTTGCCACGATCCCTGTTTCGGCATTTTACCAAAAAGCAACAGACCATAAAATTATTCGTTTCTGCTTTGCTAAAGAAAAATCAACCCTGGCTTTGGCTGCAGAAAAATTAAAAAATGTTTAATCATCCCGCAAAACTAAACATATGGAAGCACCTGTTTACACTCAAATAGAAAACCTGAAAGTAACCATTTTTCAGGCTTATCTTTTTTGGGAAAACATAGAAAAAAATCTTGTAAACCTAGCCTTGCGCCTATCGATGGGTGTTAGGGAAAAAACAGACTTAATCATTTTACCAGAAATGTTTAATAGTGGTTTTAGCATGAACTCTGAAACGCTCGCCGAGGAAATGGGCGGACCAACTATGCAATGGATGCAAAAAATAGCGCACCAATATAATTGCGTAGTTACAGGCAGTTTGATTATTAAAGAAAACGGGCACTATTTTAACCGTTTAATTTGGATGAATCAGAATGGTGAACATGAGCACTATGATAAACGTCATTTGTTTGGTATGGGAGATGAAGATAAACACTTCAGCCCAGGTAAAGACAAACTAATTGTTGAACTTAAAGGTTGGAAAATAAGATTGGCGGTTTGTTATGATTTACGTTTTCCAGTTTGGTTGCGTAATGTTAACGAAGAATACGATATTTTACTTTTGGTAGCAAGCTGGCCCGATAAACGTTCTGCCCATTGGAAGGCCTTGATACCTGCCCGAGCAATAGAAAATCAAAGTTATGTTATTGGCGTAAATCGTGTCGGTCATGATGGAAATCAAGTTTATCATGGTGGCCATTCTATGGTAATCGATCCATATGGTAACACAGTTTACTACAAACCAGAAGATGAGGATATGTACACGGTTACCATTAACTACGAAGAATTAGTTAAAATTAGGCGCCAATTCCCTTTCTTAAAAGATGCCGATACTTTTAATATTAGTTAAAAGCAAAATTTAATTCCAAACCCTTACACAAACAAATAATTACTTATTACAAAATGTTTAACCGCCGTAAATTTATAAAAGCCTCTGCCCTTTCTGCGGGTTTATTAGCCATAGATAAGACAAGCATGGCTGATGCAATTCCTGAAAAACCTACTAAAGCTAAAAATTTTCCAATCGTAATTTCTACCTGGGATTTTGGTATTGCCGCAAATGCTGATGCATGGAAAGTGTTATCGAAAGGTGGAAGAGCTTTAGATGCCGTTGAACAAGGTGTTTGGGTGCCAGAAGCTGATGAAAAAAATCAATCTGTTGGTTATGGCGGTTTACCAGATCGAGACGGAAAAGTTACTTTAGATGCTTGCATTATGGATGAAAATGGCGATTGTGGTGCAGTTTTAGCATTAGAACACATTAAACATCCCATATCTGTTGCCCGAAAAGTAATGGAAAAAACGCCACACGTTATGCTAGCTGGAGATGGTGCATTACAATTTGCCTTAGAACAAGGATTTAAAAAAGAAAATTTACTTACCCCTGAAAGTGAAAAGGCTTGGAAAGAATGGCTGAAAACAGCTAAATATGAGCCTGTAATGAATATTGAGAATAAACTTTACGATAAAGCTGCTCCTCAAAAACTTCCAGGAAATCAGTACAATCACGATACTATTGGGATGCTAGCAATTGATGTTAAAGGAAATATATCGGGGGCTTGTACCACAAGCGGAATGGCTTATAAACTTCACGGCAGAATTGGCGATAGTCCTATTATTGGAGCTGGTTTATATATAGATAATGAAATTGGTGGTGCAACATCTACAGGCGTTGGCGAAGAGGTTGTACGTAATGTTGGTTCGTTTTTAGTAGTAGAACTTATGCGACAAGGTTATTCGCCAGAAGCGGCTTGTAAAGAAGCAGTTATGCGCATAATAAAGAAAAAACCAGAAACTGCGAAAAATATTCAGGTCGGTTTTCTAGCCATAAATAAAAAAGGCGAATATGGTGCTTATGCCATTCAGCAAGGGTTTAGCTATGCAGTTTGCAACGCTGAAAAACAAGACTTACTAATCAACGGAAAAAGTTATTACTAAATTATAAAATCATCCCAAATCAAATTATTAACCTTAAAAATTAAAAAATGGGATTATTATCTAAAATCTTTGGCAAAGAAAATGTCGAAGAGCGCAATGGTGAACCTGACATGGTTTACGTTCCGAATGAAGATGAACGTATGAACTGGGCAATTGAAAAAGCTAAATTAACCCTTTGGTATTTCGAACAAAGCCTTATTAGTCCTCAACCTCACCAGGTTTATTTCTCAATTAAAGTACACATAATTGATGGTGAAAATGGCGAGCATATTTGGTTAACCGAGCCTCATTTTGATGATGAAGGAAATCTTTTCGGAACAGTTGGAAACGAACCTGTAAATGTTAATACCGTAAAACTGAATCAGAAAATAGGCATAGATAGAAATTTAATTTCTGACTGGATGACCATTGAAAATGGAAAATTAATCGGTGGATATACGATTAGGGCTATTAGAGATGGTGTTCACGACAAAGAGAAAGCTGCATTCGATAATAGTATTGGTTTGTTTATTGACGAAGGGATTGACCATTTCAAAACCAATTTTGATACACCAGAAGGTGCAATACTTTCTCTCGAAAAAGCTTACAATGAAAAGAATTTAGATGCTGCAATTGCTTGTAAAGATTTTTATGAAGAAGCGAAAATGATGATTTCCGGCTTCAACACCAAATTAGATGAAGAAACAATACGAAGCACAGCCGAAGTTTTAGAGCTCTCGTTTATTAAAAATATTGAAGAATATGGCTTTCCGAATTTTGAAGAATTACAGAATGCTTTCGAGAGAGAAAAAATTGACGACAATCATTATATCATTACCGAAATCTGTTGGTTTCTAGATGGAGGAAAATCAATTCAAAAGCTTAATACTTTTAAATCAGCTACTGGATGGAAAGTTTTAGGGCCAATAAACGATAAAGAATAATAATGAACGGAATTTTAGAGGTTTGTGCAAATGGCTATGAATCGGCTTTAGCTGCACAAAATGGTGGAGCAAAACGAGTTGAATTTTGCGATAACCTGGCCGAAGGTGGAACGACACCAAGTTACGGTCAGATCGCATTTGCAAAGAAAAATTTAACGATAGAAATTTGGCCAATAATTCGCCCACGTGGTGGCGATTTTTTGTATTCTGATATAGAGTTCGAGTTAATGAAAGAAGATATAAAAATCTTTAAATCATTAAATTGCGATGGAATAGTTACAGGAATACTTAAAGCTGATGGTTCTATAAATAAAGAAAGAACTGCCGAACTAATTGAGCTTGCCAAGCCTATGAAAGTTGCATTTCATAGAGCTTTTGACATGAGCAATGATATGGAAGAAGCTTTAGAAGATTTAATTGATTTAGGAGTTGTTCGTATCCTTACTTCCGGCGGAGCTTCTTCTGCAATTGGTGGTGCTCAAAACTTAGCCAAGCTTGTAAAACAAGCAAACGAAAGAATCTCTATTATGCCTGGTGCGGGCATAAATCAAAATAACATTCAAGAACTAATAACTAAAACAGGTGCTACAAATTTCCATGCATCAGCCAAAATATTTATTCAAAGCAAAATGGCTTATCGCAATGCCGAAACAAAAATGGGCAGTATTGAAGATGAATATCAATATGAATTAACTTCAGAAGAAAAAGTTAAGGCATTGGTTGATGTTATTAATCAAATAAAATGATGAATCGTTTTATCTAATAATTATCTCCAAGTAATAAAAAAGGGAAATGCTTAGCATTTCCCTTTTTTATTATTAATTAATTTATTTAAATATTTAATTTTCAGATATTTAGTATATTTAATTAACCTTTCATATAAAACAAACAAAATGAAAAATTTATCTTTCTTATTATTTGCGGCAATATTTATTACCTCTTGCCAAACTAAAGAAACGAAATCAACTGCCTCTGTAAATACCGATACCACCAAGTATCCTTACACAATTAAAAAGATGCAAAGTTGGGAAATGAATTCAGATGTTAAAAACGCTCAGACCGCAATGGCACTAATCAAAACCTTTGAAAATTTAGACACGGCAGGTATGGGAAGAATTCTGGCAGATAGTGTTTCGTTTGATTTAGATGGTTATAAATTTAAAGGAACAAAGCCCGAATTTCTTAATCAGATACAAAGCGAATTTTCTAAAATGAGTGGTTTTAAAATCGAAATGCAAGATATGGAATCAGTGATAAATAAAGATAAAAGTGAAGAATGGGTAAGTCTTTGGTATAGCCAGGTTTCTACCACAAAAGATGGCAAAAGTGATACAGTTAGCTTGTACAACGATATAAAACTAAAAGATGGAAAAGTTTTTCGACTTTCAGAATATATACAACACCCTATGAAAAAATAAACTAATATATCCCTCCAAAGGGGACATATTTATAAAACTATTTTTTATCTCCACTTCCAGGAACATAACCCAAACCTGGTGTTAACCAATGTAATAAGATTACTCTCGAGTAACGGTAATTAATTGGAGATAGTAGAAAAACGCCAAATAAAATTAAACCAACATAATACCAAAGATTTTCGTAAACAAGCGCTAATCCTAAAATATACGAAGCCACTCCTATTGTAATAATTTCGGCAACATTCATTGCATAACTAACAAACATGGCTACATAGAAAAAGCCTGGTTCGCGTTCAAATTTCAAATTGCAGTATGGACAGTTTATATTAGTTTTTTGAAGTCTAAAAGCATAAGCACTACCCGTAAAAATATCACCTTTACGGCAACGTGGGCACTTGCATTGTAATACCGCCTGAAATTTTGTAAGCTCTGCCATGATTTTAATTGTTTAATAGTGCAAAGATAAGATAAGCAAATTCGTTAAAACATGACCTATGTCATATTTTAAAAACGATAAGAACTCAAGCTTTATCTTAATTAGAAAAATCTTAGCGTTTAATAATCTTCCCACTTTTTAAAACGAATAAATCTTTGCTGGCTAGTTGCTTTACAACACGTATTACAGTTTCCACTCTTAAGCCAGTCATATCAGCGAGATCTTGTCTGGTAACTTTAAGGCTTTCGCCAGTAGAAATATCAGCAAATAAAAAGCTAATTATTGTTTCCAATCTGTGTTCGGCCTTTTCGTTAGCAAGCTCTTCCAGCATCATCGATTTATAGAAAAGTCTTTTACTCAAAACCTTAATTAAATCCATACTAAATTCAGAATCATCTTTCAAGAGGTTGAAAAAATCCACCCTGTTAACTAGGATAATTTCAGAATTCTTACTAGCAATTGTGTAAGCCAAGTATGGTTTATTAATTAACAAGGCTGGTTCCCCAAAATATTGTCCCGTTTTAAAAACGCCTTGTATAAATTCCTTACCATCGTTGTTAACGGTAACCATTCTTATCTCGCCGCTTTTAATAAAATAAACAAATCTTGGTTGCATATCTGGCTCGTAGATTATCGTATCCTTTGGAAATTCTTTAACTGAATAACCTTTCTCTAAAAGCTGTTGAATATACATTAGCAATGTTATAAAAAAACTAACCTAAGGTTTCTTTCATTAATCCTGAATAAAATTCTTTTAATGAAATACCCATTGCAGCAACTTGTTGCGGAATAAAACTTGTAGCAGTTTGGCCAGGAATGGTATTTATTTCTATGAAATAAAACTTATTAGTTTCATGTTCAAGGAAATAATCTACACGCACAACACCTCTACAATTCAGTTTTTTATATACATCTTTTATAATTTGATGAACTCTTTGATACTCTTCATCACTCATACTACCTGGAGTAATTTCCTGCGTAGAACCTGGAGTGTATTTAGCTTCAAAATCGAAAAACTCGTTAGAAGGTATAACTTCGGTAGTAGGTAAAACGGTTATTGCTCCATTTGCGCTATAAACCCCAATCGAGAACTCCCGTCCGCTTACAAATTCTTCAATTAAAACTTGTGTATCTTCTTTAAAAGCCTTTTCAACTGCAGCGTCTAAATCATTTGCGTGTTTAACTTTGCTCATGCCAATACTGCTTCCACCGCTATTTGGTTTAACAAAATAAGGAAGTTTTAAATCTTGTTTGATTTGTGCTAAACTGTAATTTCCATCCTTAAATATTTGAACAGATTTGGCTACAAATAGATTATCAATATCACTTACAATTGCTTTCGTATAACCCTTATTCATTGTAATTGATGAAGTTAAAGCATCGCAGGTAGTATATGGAATGCTCAACATATCGAAATAACCCTGTAACTTACCATCTTCACCTGGCGAGCCATGAATGGCAATAAAAACTCCATCAAATTTTATTTTTCGTCCTTCTAATGTTAACGAAAAGTCGTTTTTATCTATATCAATTTTAACAGAATCGGCAGGTTCATAAAACCATCCCTTATCGTTTAGCATTATTTTGTAAACCTCGTATAAATTGGAATCAATATTTTGAGCAATTGTTGCTGCGCTTTTAACCGAAATTACCCATTCACCTGTGGTTCCGCCTGTTAACAATGCAATAGTTTTTTTCATGTCGATATAAATAGAAATTGAATATAAATATATCCTCAAAAATATAAATATCTTTGTGCAATATTTAATTTTGACGAACAGAATAACAAATGATTAACTTCAATCGTTCATTAAAACATTAATATAATTACATTTGAATTTACTGACTTAGCCCCATATTTTAAGATTCATGTCTAAATTTATAGATTATTTAAAAACCAAATCATTTAGAAATACCATTATAGCTGCAGCTATTACGGTATTTATACTCCTTCTAATAGCATTTTTTAGCTTAAGATTTTATACCAAACATGGGCAAGGGTTAAATGTACCGATGGTGAAAGGACTATCTTTTAGCGATGCTGTTGTGAAATTAGAAGAAGCTGGCTTAAAATATGAAGTTGATTCTGTTTTCATTTTAGATCAGCCTGCAGGTATTGTAATTGATCAGGATCCCGATCCAAATACTTTTGTAAAGGATAATCGTACAATCTATTTAACTATAAACGCGGGCAAAACCCCTAACACGAAGTTTCCAGATATTGCATTTAAAACTTTAAGAGAAGCACAAGCAATTATTGAAAGCTCGAGATTAAAACTTGGTGATACTACTTACAAAGCCGATGTAAGTCGTGATGTGGTTTTAGAGGCTTCTTTTGGTGGTCAACCTATCCAGGCCGGACAGACACTGCCAGTTGGCTCGAGTATTAGCCTGGTTTTGGGAGATGGTAGAGGAAATCAGGAAGTAGATATACCGCAATTGGTTGGCCTAACAATTGATGAAGCAAAATTTAGTTTAAAAGGTTCGGCTCTAACTTTGGGTAACATAATTTACGAAGGCGCAATAACAGATAGTTCAAATGCGGTAATTACCAAGCAAGATCCAATGCCTGCCGATTCGTTAACAAAGGTAACGATAGGTACAAAAATTAACATTACATTATCCAACAAGCAACTTTAAAATACGCATATTACGACAATGACTGAAGTAGAAAAAAAGAAAATGAGTACAGGTAAAAAAGCTGCAATGATTATAGCAGTTCTTATTGTTCTGATTGGTGGATATTTTGCATTAAATCTTTACAAAGTTTACTTCGCTCCTAATGTTACCGAAAATCAGAAATATTTATATATCAAAACTGGATCTAATTACGATGATTTAATTACAAATTTAAAGACTAAAGATATTCTAAATAGTCCATCCTCTTTTGCTACGGCAGCTGGTAAAATGAATTTACCAACAAGCTTGAAACCTGGCCGTTATCGCCTTAAAAAAGGAATGACTAACCGTACTTTAGTGAATATGATTAAAGCTGGAAACCAGGAACCAGTAAAATTAAAGTTTCAAAATATTCGTAAAAAAGAAAACTTTGCGGCCTACTTAGCCAGCAATTTAGAAGCCGATTCTTTAGGTTTTATCAGTGTTTTAGATTCGACTTCGTTAATTAGTAAATACGGATTCAATCAAGATAATGTTTACGCAATGTTTATTCCGAATACTTATGAAATGTATTGGAATGTTTCGCCTAGTGAATTTATGGAGCGTATGCATAAAGAATATGATAAATTTTGGACTGCAGAACGTAAACAAAAAGCTGCTAGCTTAAACCTTACTCCTGCCCAAGTTTACACTTTAGCTTCAATTGTTGATGCAGAAGCTCTTTATGATAAAGAGATGCCAATAATTGCTGGACTGTATTTGAACAGATTAAATAAGGGAATTTTATTACAAGCCGATCCTACCGTAATTTTTGCCAATAATGATTTTACAGTTAAACGTGTTACTAATAAATTACTTCAGGTTCAATCACTTTACAACACGTATAAATATGCAGGATTACCACCCGGACCGATTATGATGCCGAGCATTAATGCAATTGATGCTGTTTTAAATCGCCAGCAAAATGATTTTATTTATATGTGTGCCAAAGAAGATTTTTCGGGATACCACAATTTTGCCGCTACTAAAGCAGAACATGAAATTAACGCGAAAAAATATCGTGAGGCTTTAAACAAAAGAAACATTTTTAAATAATGTTTATACACGAAACGAAGGTTAAGGTTCGCTACGCAGAAACGGATCAAATGGGCGTTGTCCATCATGCTAATTACGCATTATATTACGAACTTGCCAGAACAGAGTGTTTTGAAGCCTGCTCAGGAATAACATACGAATCGATGGAATCGGATGGAGTAATGTTGCCATTGCTGGAATTACAATCTAAGTTTTTAAAACCTGCACTTTATAATCAGGTTTTAACGGTGAAATCTATTGTTAAAGAATTACCTACTGTTCGTTTAAATGTAGAATACGAAATTTATAACGAAAAAGAAGAACTGATTAATATTGGAAAAACTACTTTGGTATTCGTAGATAAGCAAACACGCAGACCTTGCCATCCTCCAAAAAATTTTATGGATGGAGTTACTCAATATTTTATTTAACAATTAAATGGAATGGTTACACAGGCAATTATTAAATCTTAAACTCTATTCTAAATTTATCGAATGGAGCAAAACTTGTGTGTTACCAGGTTTTAGTCCATTACCACTTTATACAGTTGCAACTTTCTTTTTTAAAGAAATCGGTAAGGATTCGCTTGTTAATAAATCCTCTTCCTTGGCTTACAGCTTCATGTTAGCCATTTTCCCAGGCATTATCTTCCTTTTCACCTTAATTCCCTTCATACCAATTAAAGGCTTCCAGGATCAGTTATTAAGCTTAATGGAACTTGTACTACCCCACAATGCATTTGATGCATTTGAAACGACCTTAAAAGACATTATTAAAAAACAAAATGGCCGTTTACTATCCTTTGGTTTTATATCTGCTATTTTCTTTGCAACCAATGGTGTTAAAAATTTAATGAAAGCATTTAATAAGTCATCCTTAATTATTGAAACAAGAAGCTGGTTAAAGCAACGTTTAATTGCTTTGATATTAACCTTGGTAATTTGCTTTTCAATAATAATCTGCATTAGTGCAATGGCTTTAGGCGAAATTTTATTAAACTATATTAAAACAGAGTTACACATTAAAGATAGCTTGGCTGTATATGCCATTCAATTAACCAGATGGGCTTTACTTGCTATCTTATACTTTATTACCATTTCTGTTCTATATCGTTATGGGCCTTCGCATGCAAAGAAATGGAAGCTCTTTAGTGCAGGTTCTTGGTTGGCCACAATTTTAGCTTTTTTAACCATGTGGGGATTTTCGTTTTATATCAACAACTTCGGTTCTTACAATAAAGTTTATGGCTCTATTGGTACTTTAATTGTTGTAATGATTTGGCTTTATTTAAACTCTTTAATTTTATTAATCGGTTTTGAGCTTAATGCGAGTGTTGATGTAAGTAAACGAAGTGTTAAAATTATTCGCCCTACATTCAATCTATTCAAAAAAACAGATCGGATTGAAGAAAATATCAGAAAAAAATAATTTTTTCTCCCTCTGTGTTAAGCAATTATCAACTTTATATAAAAAAAAGCACATTGGAGTTTGCAGATTTAAACTGGATTCGTACTTTTGCCGATGGAAAGCTGGCAGAGTGGTCGAATGCGGCAGTCTTGAAAACTGTTGACTGTCATAGGTCCGGGGGTTCGAATCCCTCGCTTTCCGCTTCACAGCGTAAAAAATCCTGCATCGAGAGATGGCAGGATTTTTTGGTTTATAAATAGCCGCATTTATTAATTACATCGTTTTTATGAGCAATTCGAACTGATTTTTGTTGAGGAAATATTCAACCTACCATTTAAATAGCTTAAACACTAGGTTTATTTATTTTGATGATTTAAAATCAAATGGAGCTTGAATATATTAAACATGGAGAAAAATTTGAACAAAATAAAAACGGGGTTCTTCTTCTTGCGATTCAGTTCCCCGTTTTAACCTTAATAACAACCGTAATTATCATTAAAGCATCTAATAACTCTGTAAATTGAATTTCTTCGTTTTTACTTGGTTTTTGCAAACTTTTGTAAATCGTTAAGAAGTTATTTCCGATAGCCGTGTTCCGTAAAACAATACTATTTTCAATAATGCCTGTTTAAGCCTTTTGGTTTTCGAATACATAATCTCTCGACTTTGTATTTATATTCTTAATTGGTTTAAACCGCTCAAAAAACAACCATATTCTTATGAAGTTAATCCGAAAAACTTCCCCTTTCGGTTCTGTTTCTCTTTTGGATTCTCTTTTCAGACTTTCAATTACTCCGTATTTGATATATTCTAATATAGGGTGAAAAACGATCTATGTCAATAAAAATATATTCTTTTTATAAACAAAGTTATCAACCTGAAAATCAGACTTGTTAACATATAAATTTGCCAAAAACATTGTTTTCTGCATTTGAAACAAAATATAGCGTTACTTTATCCACACAAACACATAACTAACTTACTAACAAACAGATAACAAATAGTGAAATTATATATTTATGTTTTCTGCTTAAAAGCTTAAAGTTTATGAAAAAACTTAATCCAAATCATTCAACAAAAACATAGGTAATATGTTATTTTTGTGATATGCAGATCAAGCAACCCATAAGAAATATTCAGGATTTTTTACTCAGCACCTATTTTGCTGATGGGTTGCGCATTACAATTGGTGTGCTGCTTCCCTCCTTAGTATTTGCTCAATTCGGTTTACTTAAATACGGAATGACCTTATCTCTCGGTGCGCTATGCGTAAGTGTTGTTGATAGTCCTGGACCAATGGTACATCGCCGAAATGCTATGCTAATTACAGCTGTGCTCATATTCATATTTTCGATATTAACGGGATTAACCAACAAAAGCCATTATTTTATTGGCTTTCTGTTAATTGTATCCAGCTTTATCTTCTCAATGCTCTACATATATGGAATAAGGGCGGCATCTATTGGTACCGCTACCCTATTAATAATGGTTTTGAGTATCGACGATATAAGACCGTGGCAGGAAGTATTAATCCATTCGCTAATGGTTTTAGCAGGTAGTTTATGGTACACTGGATTAAGTTATTTTGTTTACCGATTACGCCCTTATCGATTGGTGCAGCAATCGTTAAGCGATTCGATTATCGAGGTTGCAGAATTTTTAAGGGAGAAAGCTAAGTTTTACCATCGAAATAACAATTACGATAAAACATATGCAGATTTATTGCAATTGCAGGTTTCCGTTCATGAAAAGCAGGATGCAGTTCGAGAATTATTATTTAGAACTCGTGAAATTATTAGGGATTCGACACCTGAGGGCCGATTTTTAATGCTTGTGTTTGTTGATATGGTAGATTTGTTTGAGCAGGTAATGTCTACCTATTACAATTACAAGCAATTACACGATCAATTTGATTCTGCTAACATATTGCCAGATTACGAAATGGCTATAAAACGCATTTCTTATGCTTTAGATGATATTGCTTTCGCGTTAAAAAGCGGTGGTAAGCCTGTTATTTCAAAACGATTGTTAATAGAAATTGAGCGTTTAAAAATTAAAATAAATAATTTCGAAGGAAACAACAATAATAACCAATTTAGCACCTCTGCTATTATCGCTTTAAAAAATATTGAGGTTAATATCGAAAACATACTTGCTAGAGTAAAAACGATTAATAATTATTTTAAACTCCGCAATAGTAAAGATATAAGAAAGGCTGATGTTGATACAGAAAAATTTATTACTCGCCAAAAATTTGATTTTAATCTATTTACAGAAAACTTAACCTACAGTTCATCCACTTTTAGGCACTCTTTAAGGGTTACTGTTGTTATGCTTTTAGGTTATGTCGTTTCTCAGATTCTCAATTTTTCTCATAGTTATTGGATACTTTTAACCATTCTGGTGATTTCTAAACCAGGATTTAGTTTAACTAAACAGCGTAACTATCAAAGATTGATAGGCACTACAATTGGTGCTTTTATTGGTATGGGTGTGGTAACCTATATTCATGATAAAAATACGTTATTTGCGATCCTCTTAATCTGCATGATTGGCTGTTATAGTTTTCAACGAAAAAATTATGTTGTAAGCGTATTATTTATGACGCCCTACATCTTGATTTTGTTTGATTTTTTGGGAATGGGTTCCATAGCTCTAGCAAGAGAAAGAATTTACGATACTTTTATAGGCTCAGGAATTGCACTTTTAGCGAGCTATTCGTTATTTCCAACATGGGAACGAGATAAACTAAAGGATGCGATGGTTAATATACTTTTGGCAAACAAAGCGTATTTCGAGCAAATTGCAAAACTCTATTTTGAAAACAATTACAATCGAACAGATTATAAACTGGCAAGAAAAGAGGTTTACGTTAGCACAGCAAACCTTGCTTCTCTATTTCAAAGAATGTTCTCCGAACCAAAAAGCAAGCAAATCTTTATAAAAGAAGTTCATCAATTTACTGCGCTAAGTCATTTACTATCTTCATACATGGCAACTTTATCGCTGTATAACAAAGAACACGATTTTCATGTCGAAAATTTTGAAGCGCTAAAGCCAATAGCAAACAACACGGTTTATTTGCTTGATACTTCAATTGAAAATTTGCATAAAGGACAAAATACAATTGATAATGTACCTTTAATCCGTTTAAATGAAACTGGTTTTAGCATAAAATCAGGAGAAGATTTAATACCAGAACAATTTGATTTAATACAAAAAGTTGCCTACGATTTATACAAACTTTCTGTTAAAATAAAAATCTAACTTTTATCCAATTGCTCAAAAATTGCACAAATATTAAAGGGCAATGTTAAAATAGAACCGTTATCTAGTTTAAAAACAATTTGAATTTCACATGCTGTTTTCTTGCTTTCCAAATCTTTAGAACTAATCATTATTGGATAAAATTTTTGTTCTGGATTATCTGATTTGATTATTTCTTCTCTTGATTTAAATTTCAATTTGGTTTCAATACTCCCTTCTTTCAAATAAATCCGATCAATTTTTTTGTAATTACCATTCGATACGAAATCTAACATCAGCTTATCATCTAAAAGAGATGCATTCTTATAAAGTTCAAATGCATAATATTTATTATCATCTCGATAATATTGATAATCTAAGCTTTGTTTCTGCTGTGCAAAACACATTTTTGATAGCGCAATAAAAAAGAATATAATTAAGGATGTTTTCATTTTTTAGAATTTAGGGCATGGAACTTTAAAACCTTTAAAGTTATTATGTCGATAGATTAATGAAATTTCGTAAGTACGTGGAGTAGAACTTAATACACGATTACTTAAAATTGTATAATTAATACCTGCACTAACATTACCGAATACTAACCCCAGATATGGGTAAACCGACGATTCGTTAAATTTATACCACAGACCGCCATTCAATTTCAACTTCGTTTGATCGTTGGGCTTAAAACCAATTACTACACCAGCTAATTTATCATTAATATTCCCCTGGCCATTGTAAATTGCAGTTAAGTTGAAATCAACATAATCATTTACTAGATAAAGTAATCCAAAGTTTACTGTCCTTCTTGCAGGTAAGGCGTTATTAGTTGCCCCAAGAAGTGTTTCAACAGGTTTGGTAAGGTGGTATTGAGCATAACCAACGGCTAAACTCATCCGCTCGAAAGTTGCAGAAAAGTTAGCTCCAATATTTAAATCGAAATACGATGTTCTATCGTTTTGCAGATTTAAATAATTTGGCAATGTAGGATCGAATCCACTCCCATTATACTGAGATGCAAATGTAAGTTTGTTATAATCTAAAAACCTCGAAACATAAGATATTTGAGGTGCTAAGCCAAACTTAAACCGATGATGAACATCAAGATATTGATAATAAGAAGCGCTTGCGCTAATGTATTGTGATTTTAATGCCTTATTGAAAGACTCATCAAACAAGCCACTAACCCCTATTGAAAACACACTATTTGTAAAGTTCTCATCGGCAATTAGTTTAACATCTCCAGATATACTGTACGTATTATATGGATCACCAAGATTTCCCCATTGCTGCCTGGTATTTAAAGCTAAGCGATAGTCGCCATCGAAAAACCCAGTAAAAGCTGGATTTAAAGCCAAAGGCGCAGCAAAATACTGAGAAAATTTTGGGTCTTGTGCAGAACAACATATAGTTATAAAGCACAATATTAGAGTTGTTATTTCTTTGTACATTATAATATTAATATAGTTTTACCTTTTGATTGAAATTTCCCGCCCAAAACATCTATGCCTTCTGCAAACCATGAAAAAGTTTCCATTGGATGCATTTTAGAATTAAATTGCCCATCCCAGCCAGTTGAAACCATACTGCCAGTTTGATAAACCAAAATGCCCCATTTATTATAAACCTTAAAGCTTATTAATTTTTGTATGCTTGTAAAAAATGGATAAAGTAGATTGTTCGTAGATTTTTGAGGGGTAAAAGCTGTTGGAACAACTATTTTAGGAGCTGGTAAAACAGTTACCACAAGCGGAGCTGATATAGAGCATCCTTTATCACTTTCTAACGAAATATAATAAACACCACTTTTATTTATTTTTGTAGGATCGGCAAGTTGTTTAGTAAGCGAAGCATCCTCATAATAACGAGCCTTTACATAGCCCTTACTACCTTTAACGATATCGGCAGATGTTAAATCAATATAATCATAATCGAAAATTGAATTGGGTTGATTTAAAACAATTGTTGGCAATGGATTAATCGTAACATTTATTTTTGCAGATACAAAACAGCCATTGGCATTTGTAATTTTCACAAAATAAGCCCCCGTAGTGGCTATTTGGCTTGGTAGAGTAATTTTGTTGCTTAAATTACTATCGGTATAATATGAATAGGTTACTCCTATGGTAGTTCCAGTATATAAACTTTGTTCTGTGATATCAATTGTAGAAGGATAACACACAGGGCTCGGATCTTTTGTTACCAAAACGGGTAAATCAAAAACTACTACACTAATTTTATCGGTAACCGCACAACCCAAAACATTTGTTGCTTTAATATAATATGTTCCACTTCTGTCGATTTTTGTTGCATCGGGTATTATCTGATTAAATGCTGCATCATAATAAAACTGATATTTTAAATCTTTATCGCTACCAGTAAAATTATTTAAGGCACTAATATCAACGGTTTCAGGATAGCAAACAGCTTTGGGATTTGTTATTTTAAGGATTGGTTTAGTATTTACAATAACATCTACAGCTAAAATTTTACTACAGCCTAAATCGTTGCTGAGTTTGGTGTAATATCTTCCACTAACATTTATTCTGGTTGGATTAGCTAAAGTTTTAGTAGCCGCCGCATCAGTAAAATAACCTTTAGTTACATCAGTTAAATCCCCAACATATATATCATCATTTGATAAATCTACAGTCTGATTATAACAGGCTTGAGGTGGATTTTTAATTGTAATATTTGCTATGTCGAAGATCGAAATATCTACACTGCTAACGCTTTCGCATCCTTTATAATTTGTGGCTTTTATATAATAAGTTTTATTCTCATTGATCTTTACCATCCCAGTTATAGGAATTGATAAATCTTTGTCTTCATAAGCAAAGTAACTAAAATCAGCATTTCTATTAAGCACATAATCATCTGATGTTAAATCAATTAAAGTACCTTGACAAATTGTATTTTTTGGTAGAAGTTGAAGTTGGTAATCAACCGCCATAACAACAGCACTTAAAGTACTCGGACAACCATACCCAGTAAAAGGTACTACATCAAGAACGATTACTGTACCATCTGGTGGTGTTGGTTTAATTTTAACCGTTTGCCCTGTCCCATATTTAATTGTTCTATCACCATTGTACCAATCATAGGTTTGAAATCCACTCGGACCCGAAACATTAAGTTCTTCAGAGCTTTTACAGTAAGTATTACCGATAATTAAATCTCCACATAAATTGTTCACATCAACATAAGCATAGCCAAAATGCCCACCCAAAGTACAATCTCCAGTTATAAATTCTAAAAGGAGTTGTTTTCCTTGGTACCCAGACAAATTTATTGTTACTGGAGTCCATTCTTTATATATAACAGTACTACTTGATTTAGATTTTTTGAAGCCAGGGAGTGTTGAAGTTGCTATGTATTCGAATGAGGCGCAAGGGATATATTTACCCGTTTCAACATCTTTTACCCTTGCAATGAAGCGTGGTTGTTCTTCCTTAGGATGATTAGGATCTTCGAATACTACTGCATATTGATATGTAAGGGTAAATTCGGAACGATTGGCTGGTACATTTATCAGATATGAAATCCCCTCACCTTGTGCGCCAGTTCCATTATTCCCAACCTTAACAATATAGTTTCCACCACTCTTCGGAACAATTTGAAATTGACCATACTGATCCAAGGCTGTTTTGTTGTTCTGTAAGGTATGCCTACCCAAAACTGCAGAAGATACTTCGGTTAGATTTACACCTGAAAAATTAGAGGTTCCTGTGTAAATTTTCCAGTTTTTGAAATTGCCATTTTCAAAACCAATGTTTTCTGGACATAATTGTGCTTGTAATTTTGATGGCATAACCATGCTGGCTATACATAACATCAATAGTAATCTATAAATCAATAGGGAGCGATATTAATAATTCTATATAAAAATAGTTATACTGGTATAATTAGTTAGTCGTTTTTTTGTGTTTATGTATTTTTTTACACGAAAACTAGGCGTAAAAAAATTATTTCACCAGGCATAAAAGCGCACTTATTTAGCTGGCGATCAGACTAATTAAATCAATTAATTCTTGCTTTAAATTTAAATTTGAGGCAAGAAATTTTACACGAAAACTATTCGTTTTTTGTATGCATAAAGGCATTTTTCAAACAATTTTGCTTAGATAGCTGTTGTTTATGCTTTAACCGAAAATTATGGAAAAGTTATATACAGCTGAAGTTACAGCTACAGGGGGCAGAGACGGGCATATCAAATCAAACGATGGTCAATTGGAATTTGAAATTAGAAAGCCAAAAGAACTTGGCGGTCAAGGTGGGGCTACTAACCCAGAGCAGTTATTTGCTGCAGCTTGGGGACCTTGTTATCTTGGCGCTTTAGGTTCTGTTGCCGAACGAGAAGGTGTAGATGTTAGTGAAGCTTACGTTAATGTTTTGGTTTCATTTAATAAAGATGGAAATGCCTTTGTACTTTCAGCAGATTTAGATGTACATATCCCAGGAATATCGCACGATGAAGCCCAATCAATTGCTGAAAAGGCACATAAAGCTTGTCCTTACTCAAAAGCAACTAGAGGAAATATAGATGTGAGAATTACAGCTATTTAAACAAGTAAAAATAAAAACGGACTTTGCTAGTCCGTTTTTTTATGATTAATATTTTCTGTTGCAACCTTATAGCAAAAGCTTGCTAGCCAAGCCTAAAATTAAAAGAAAGCCAAAAACATCGGTAAAAGTGGTAATAATTATGGATGAAGCAATTGCTGGATCGATACCAACTCTTTTTAAGATTAACGGAATTCCAGCTCCAGTTATACCAGCAATTACTAAATTACCTGTCATTGCCAAAAAGATAACCAGTCCCAGCATGGGGTTTCCATCGAAAAAGAATGCAAAAATGAACACGATTAAGCCATTGGCGGCTCCATTAATTAAACCGACAGTAAATTCTTTTAATACCGTTCTATAAGCCTGCTTATCTGTTAAATCATAGAGCGAAATACGACGAACCGTTACCGCCAAAGCTTGTGTTGCGGCATTTCCACCCATACCTGCAATAATGGTCATATAGGCAGCTAATGACGGGATTAATTTAATTGTTGGATCGAAATAGCGTACAACTGATGAAGCTAAAAAAGCGGTTCCTAAATTGATAATAAGCCAGGGCAAACGGGATTTTACAGCTTCGACCCAATTACCACTCAGTTCTTCATCTTCTGATACACCTGATATTTTTAAAATGTCCTCCGTACTTTCCGCTTCCATAACGTCAATAACATCATCGAAAGTAACTCTACCTAATAATTTCTGATGCTCATCAATTACTGGAATACTGGTTAAGTTATACTGAGAAATCAAATTAGCTACCTCTTCCTGATCGGTATCAGGATGCACATAAACTGCATCGATTTTTACAAGTTCAGTGATTTGAGCATTGTGCCTGGCCTTGATGATATCTTTTAGAGAAACAATGCCTTTAAAAATCTCATTATCATCTACAACATAAATGGTATAAAATTCCTCCATCTCTTCACTCTGACGGATGATTTCATCAATTGCATCTTTCTTAGTTAAGTTAATGTTTACACAGATCAGTTCTGTGTTCATTAAACCACCAGCTGTCTTCTCGTCGTAAGTTAAAAGATTACGAATTTCAGAAGCATGCTCATCTTGTAAGTCTTCCAGAATTTCCTTCTGTTCGTGGTCTTCAAGTTGAGAAATAATGTCGGTAGCATCATCATAATCCAGTTCTTCAACAATTTCAGTACGCTTATCGGGATGCAGCTGAAAAAGTAAATCTTCAGGATGAGATTCCTCATCCATCTCAGAGATAATTTCTGAAGCTATTTCTGCAGGCAACAAATTAATAATGTGTTGCTGTTCTCCTTTATCTAAGCGTTCGAATAAAATTGCAATTTCTGAGGCATGATATTCCCCTAAAACTTGTTTTAAAGTTTCATCACCAGCTAAAATTGCATTTTTAACCTTCAGTACGTCGCTCTTATCTATTTCGAATGATGATTGCATATTTCTTGAGCTTCTAAAATAGCAATTCTAATACATTTTTAATGTTAAAACTTCTATTTCCAATAAAGAAAATTGTTGGAGGGTTATTTAAACCAGCCTCTACGCCAAAAGTATATAACTTGTATAATGGCAATAACAAGCATAACAAGCCAGGTGTATAAATAGCCATGTTCGGCATAAAGTTCAGGCATATTATCGGTTAATATTTTACCAGTTGTTGGGTCTTCCCTACTAAAATTCATACCGTAAATACCAGCAATAAAAGTTAGTGGAATAAATATGGAAGAAATTATGGTAAGAACTTTCATAATTTCATTCATCCGATTACTAATGATGGATAAATTCATATCGATGTTTGCCGACGCAATTTCTTTTAAAGACTCTATAAAATCGATGATTTGAATGCAATGGTCGTAAGCATCTTTAATGTATGTTTTAGTTAGATCAGAAATCAATGGGCTATCACTTCGCAAAATGTCGTTTAATTTATCTCTTTCTGGCCAGGCTACTTTCCTAATTGTAATTAATGATCGCTTTATGGCTTGTGTATCATACATAATTCGTTTATCAGGATTATCAAATAAACGGTCCTCAATTGCATCCAATTCTTCGCCCCAAAAATTAAGAAGCGTAAAATAGTTATCTACAATTGCATCCATCATGGCATACATTAGGTAACTACTTCCACCTATTCTAATATTTCCTTTACCTACTTCTAGCCGTTTTCTAACAGGATTAAAGCAATCTTCATAATTCTCCTGAAAAGTAATTAAGAATTTTGGTGTAAGGATAAATGATATTTGCTCATTACATAAACCATTTTCTTCGCTTAAGTAAAGATGTCTGCTAACTGAAAAAACATATTTATCGTTATCATATTCATCAAGTTTTGGCCTTTGATACGAACTTGTGATATCTTCAAGCACCAATCTACTTACATTTAATTTTTCGTATAAGGTTTCAAAAATGCTTGGATCAGCCAAACCTTTAATATCAAACCAATAGAAAAAATTACTATTCTCGGTTAGCTTTTCTATATTATCGATGTTTTTTAATTCTTCATTTTTATAAGATTTATCATCATAAGTATGGAAAGTGATAATGGGCTTTAACGCATTTTCATCAATGGTATATAAACCTGGACTGGTACCAGGCTCGGGCACTTTATAGTGAATGTGTTTATTGCGTTTTTTATTTTTAGCCATAATTAAAGGTATAACTTAGCCTGCGGACCTTGATTGAATAACAAATCGACAATACTTAAGTTAGGAATAAACTGATGTTTATCTTCAAAAACCTGAAAATATTGCTTATTGTTTAAATATTCATCAGTTTTTTTTGGACTCATCATATTTCGATAATCAAATTCAGGCTCAATATGATCATAATACTCGGTGGTAAAATTAAAAGTGATATCCAATTTAAGCTTTTTAGATAGCCATTCAATCAGTTCAAGGTTGTAATCGAAAAGAAAATCAAATTTCTTATTATAAAAAAGTACTAACTCATCCTCGTAAAATTCGAAATAAGCCGAGCTGCGATAACAACTTTCCAAACTCATCCAATGTAAGCGCTGCCAGTTAAAATCGTAACTAATTTTAACATCTTTAATTGCTGTTCTCATTTTTGCTCCTTTTACTACTGGAACAGTAATATCGAGTTTTCCGTTTGGTGAGTATATCCCAGCTCTGTTTCGGAAGGTTTGTTTAGGGAAATGCTCAAATTTTTCGATTAAAAAATCGGGCTTAATTTGTTGTATTTTACTAAAATAGCTTACAGGAGGAAGATAAAATAAAGGAAGTATAGCGGTATTTTGCATTTGAAAATATATGTTTGTAATTCAAACGTTTTAAAATTAATGATTAAAAGAGGGATTGCGCACGTGGGCGTATTTTTTTTATGCCTGATTTCGCTATTGCCTCTGCAAATATTATTTATTTTTGCAAGATTACTATATTATATCCTTTATTACGTAATCCGTTATCGAAAAAATGTTGTTCGTAATAACTTAACAAACTCCTTTCCCGAAAAATCTGAACAGGAAATTATCAAAGTCGAAAAGAAATACTTTAAGTTTTTAGCAAATTTGATTTTCGAAATCATTAAGCAGAAAACAATTTCAAAAAAGGAAACTTTAAAAAGAGTAAAATTTGTAGGCATTGAGCAATTAGAAGCTCATTTTAGCAAGGGTGAAAGTGTTTTGGCTTGCACTGGTCATTATGGAAATTGGGAGCTAGGCACTTTAGCTTTAGGCTTAAATATCTCTGCTAAAACGATTGTGATTTACAAACCAATAAATAATAAAACTTTCGAGTATTGGTTTAATAAACTTCGTACTAAATTTGGAAATGTATTTGTTGCCATGAAACAAACTTTACGTAGTATGGCAACCTATAAAAATGAACCAAGTTTATTGTGTTTTGCAAGCGACCAATCGCCTACCCGCGAGGAAAGTAAATATTTTCTTACCTTTTTAAATCAGCCAACTGCGGCTTTATTAGGAGTAGAAAAAATTGCAAAATCTACAAACAGACCTATTTATTACTTTAAAGTGAGCTCTGTAAAAACAGGCTATTATACTGTTGAAGTTTTACCAATGTGCTTAAATCCTTCTTTAACTGCTGATGGTGAAATTACCAATATGCACTTTAAGTTTTTAGAAGATATAATTAAAGAACAGCCTCAATATTGGCTTTGGAGCCATAAACGCTGGAAATTTAAACCCGAATAATAATAATGAATCCATCAGTAGCAGTTGTAATTTTAAACTGGAATGGTAAAGCTTGGTTACAACAATTTTTACCCAGCGTTTTACTCTCAAAATACGATAATTTGCAAATTGTTGTAGGCGATAATGGCTCTACAGACGATTCTGTATCCTATATTAAGCAAAATTTTCCAACCGTTAAAATTATAAAAAACGATGTTAACTACGGTTTTGCTGGCGGATACAACAAAATTTTAGAACGTGTTGACGCTGATTATTTTGTGCTTTTGAATTCGGATGTAGAAGTTACTCCAAACTGGATTCAGCCTGTTATTGATTTGATGGAGAGCGATGATAAAATTGCTGCAGCACAACCTAAAATTAAATGGCAAGAAAATAAAGCGCAATTTGAATATGCTGGTGCAGCAGGCGGTTTTTTAGATATTTATGCTTTCCCATTTTGCCGTGGAAGACTATTTAACATTTACGAAATTGATAAAGGCCAATACAATGATACCAAAGAAATTTTTTGGGCAAGTGGTGCAGCTTTTTTTATTAAAAGTACGTGTTGGCTAGAAACTGGTGGTTTAGATGCAGATTTATTTGCCCACATGGAAGAAATCGATTTGTGCTGGAGATTAAAGAACCTTGATTACAAAGTAGTTTATTGTCCTGATGTTGAAGTTTATCACGTCGGTGGCGGCACACTTCAAACGGAAAATCCTTTTAAAACCTATCTTAATTTTAGAAATAACTTAATCATAATGCAGAAAAATCTTCCTGCTGGAGATGCTATTTTTAGAATTTTCATTCGAATGTGTATCGATTTTATTGCCTGGTGGCATTTTCTTTTAAGTGGAAAGCCGAAGTTTACATTGGCTGTAAGTAAAGGCCATTGGCATTTTATTAAAGCACTAAGTAAAACGGCATCAAAAAGAAAACAAATCCAAAAACCCTATGCTGAGCATACTGGAGTTTATAAAAGCAGCGTGGTTTGGGCGTTTTTTATCAAGAAAATTAGATTCTTTTCCAATTTATAATTAAGCATTAAATAGTAAACTTTCAATCGCCAAACGGTAACCATTCATTCCGAAGCCAGTTAAAACACCTTGGCAATTTTTGCCTGTTAAAGAAGTGTGCCTAAATTCCTCTCTAGCATAAATATTAGAAATATGAACTTCTACAACAGGTGTTTTAATTGCAGCAATAGCATCTGCAATAGCAACTGAAGTATGCGTGTAACCACCAGCATTTAAAATAATCCCATCGTAGCTAAAACCAACTTCGTGCAGTTTATTTATAATTTCGCCTTCAACGTTACTTTGAAAATACTCAATATCAATTATAGTATAAATTTCTTTTAGCTTAATTATATACTCATCAATGCTTGTATTACCATAAATTGATGGCTCACGTACGCCTAAAAGATTTAAATTCGGACCGTTGATAATTTGTATTTTCATGTTGATATTATAACGTTAAATGTTGTAACGTTGCAATGTTATAAAAAATCTTAAATAAAATCATGCTTTGGCAATCATATATTAAAGGATTTAAAGGTTATTTAAAATTAGAGCGCTCGTTGTCAGGCAATTCTGTTGATGCTTACTTAAATGATATTGATAAATTAAATCAATATTATCAATCTTTAAATGTAGAGCCAGCCTTAAATGCAATTGTTGCAGCAGATATTAAATTATTTATAAGCTGGCTTAACGAACTGGGTATGCAAGCGAGTACGCAGGCAAGAGTTATTTCAGGATTAAAATCGTTTTTTACTTATTTAATGCTTGAAGAGGTAATTGTAAACGATCCGATGGCGTTAATTGAGGCTCCAAAACTTAGCCGAAAATTACCTGACACCTTAAATATTCATGAAATTAACAGCCTAATTGATGGTATTGACGCCTCTAAACCAGAAGGCATGCGTAATAAGGCCATTATCGAAGTTTTGTATGGCTGTGGTTTACGGGTTACTGAACTAACCGAACTAAAAATTTCAAATCTGTATCCTCAAATAGAATTTTTAAAGGTTATTGGTAAAGGAAATAAAGAGCGGCTGATCCCGATTGGTGGTGTTGCCTTAAAGCTTTTGGATCTTTACATTCATCAAATCAGGGTTCATGTAAAAATTAAAAAAGGAAATGAAGATTTTATCTTTCTGAATCGTTTTGGAGCTAAACTATCGAGGATTTCGATATTTAACCTAATTAAAAGTTTAGCCGTTCAAACTGGATTAAAAAAGACAATCAGTCCACATACTTTGAGGCACTCTTTTGCTACTCATTTAATAGAAGGAGGAGCAGATTTACGTGCTGTACAAGAAATGTTGGGGCATTCGAGTATTACTACAACCGAAATTTACACACACATAGACAGAGATTTTTTAAGAGAAGTAATTACGCAATTTCATCCTCGTTCTTAAGGATTAGTTCTAGCCATAATCATTCTATCCTTGCCCTGCATATCTTTCTTTAACTCTATGTTTTTAAATCTTTTATCAATAAGTATCTGAAGCGTTTCTTCCCATAAATATTCATTAATTTCGAAAAATAAATAACCATTTGGATTCAGATTACTCAAAGCAAAATCGGCAATTGCTTTATAGAAAATCAAAGGGTTTTCGTCACTAACAAATAATGCTGTATGCGGCTCATGTATCAAAACGTTTTCATGCATTTCTGCTTTTTCAAGCTCTCTGATATAAGGTGGATTACTCACAATTACATCGTACATCTTATCTGTTGAATATTTTAAAATATCCGCTTCAATTAAGTTGATATTTATTTTATTCAATTGTGCATTTTCCGCAGCAACTTTTAAAGCTTCAGAAGAAATATCGATAGATGAAACATCTAAATGTGGTAAATGCTTCTTTAATACGATTGGAATACAACCCGAGCCAGTTCCAATGTCTAAAAGCGACTCCTTTTTATCTTTAACATGATTAATAACCCAATCCACAAGTTCTTCAGTTTCTGGTCTTGGTATCAAAACGTTGCTCGTAACTTTGAAAGGTAAACCGTAAAAAATAGTTTCTCCTAAAACCTGTTGAACAGGCTTACCTGTTTTCAAATCAGTCAAAATTTTCGAAAGTTTATTAGAATCTTTAGCTAAAATTTCTTTTTCTTTATCGATAACTAACTGGCTTTTAGCTACTTTTAAAACACTGCTTGCGGCTAAATTAAATATTGCTTTCGCCTCATCGTTATCGTAAAAATGGCTTAAACTCTGTATATATTCTTTTTCTAAGGCTTTAATATTCATCGATTACAAAAGTAATAAATTGGTAACTATCCTTGTCATAATTTAACTACTTTTGCGCTAATGAGCGATGAATTTTACATAAAACGTTGTTTAGAGTTAGCAGCGATAGCAATTGGAAATGTAAATCCAAATCCGATGGTTGGTTGTGTTATTGTGGCCAATGGTAAAATTATTGGCGAGGGTTTTCACCAAAAATATGGCGAAGCCCATGCAGAGCCAAACGCCATTAAATCTGTTTTAGAAAAATATGGTGATGAAGCCGAAAATCTACTAAAACAAGCCACTGCCTATGTTAATTTAGAGCCTTGTGCACATTTTGGAAAAACCCCGCCCTGTGCCGATTTATTTGTAAAGTATCAATTAAAAAAAGTTGTTATTGGCAACCGAGATCCATTTTCTGGTGTTGATGGAAAAGGCATTGAGAAGCTTAAAAATGCAGGCATTGAAGTTTTAAGTGGTATTTTAGATGATGAATGTAAGTACTTTAACAGACGTTTTTTTACCAGAATACAAAAACAGCGACCTTATATTATCCTTAAATGGGCAGAAACTGCAAATGGCTATTTTGCCACAACAAACGGCCATCAAAAATGGATAAGTGGGGCATTGGCAAAACGTCTTGCTCACCAATGGCGAACAGAAGAAGATGCAATTCTAATTGGCAAACAAACCGCGGTGATAGATAATCCTCAATTAACAAGTAGAGAATGGCCTGGAAAAAATCCAGTAAGGTTGGTAATTGATAAAAATCTTCAGGTACCACAAAGCAATAATATTTATAACAAGGAAGCAAAAACTATTATTTTTAATGAAATTAAAACTGATGTGGTTGATAATATTCATTACATCCAAATGGAAGATATGCACTTCTATTTAGCTCAAAAAATTTCCTTTCAGTTATATTTAATGGATATTCAATCGGTTATTATTGAAGGCGGTGCAAGTATTTTAAAGCAATTTTTAGAGGCCAATCTTTGGGATGAAGCCAGGATTTTTGCTTCAGCAAACAGCTGGAATCAAGGTATCCCTGCTCCTGTTGTGAATGGCGATATAACAGATCAGATTATTATTGGTAATGATAAACTTTCTATCTATATAAACAATATAAATAAATGATATACATAATTTTAAGTATTTTTTGCAGCGTTACCGTTGCTGTATTGTTAAAGCTCGCAAAAAGATACAAAATCAGTATTATACAAGCCGTCACTTTTAATTATTTAACTGCGCTAACCCTATGTTGTCTTTTTTTTAAACCCGATGTTAAAATAATTACAGGAACTGCACCCTGGCCAATTTATATCGCGTTAGCCATTTTACTTCCAACCATATTTTTATTTCTTGCAGCATCGGTAAAAAAACTGGGAATTGTTAAAACCGATATCGCTCAACGTTTATCGCTTTTTATACCAATTCTTGCAGCGTATTTTATATTTAAGGAAGATTTTAATCAACTAAAATTTATAGGTCTTGGTGTCGGTTTTTTAGCTATCATTTTAACTTTCCTTAGAAAATCAGAAAGTAAATCCGAATCAGGCAACTGGTTCTATCCAATAATAGTTTTCGTTGGTTTTGGCTTTATAGATGTGCTTTTTAAACAAATAGCCTTACACAAAGAGTTGCCTTATACAACATCACTCTTTACGGTTTTTAGTCTGGCTTTTTTTGTTTCATTAATTATCATCATTATTATGATTGTTGCCAGAAAAACTAAACTACAATTGGTTAATATAGGCTGTGGATTAATTTTAGGGCTATTTAATTTTGGTAATATCCTTTTCTATTTAAAAGCGCACAAGGCCTTAGCCACAAATCCATCTACCGTTTTTGCAGCTATGAATTTAGGTGTAATTGTAGTTGGTAGCTTAATTGGTATTTTGGTTTTTAAAGAGAAACTCACTAAACTAAATTATTTCGGAATTGCACTTGCATTATGTGCTGTAATTTTAATCACTATATCTCAATTAAATGCTGTTCGATGATTCATATAAAACAATAAATGGGGCAGCTGAAGGTATTTTTAGAGATAAGGGCAGTAAATTTATTGCTTACGCCTATCCTATACGTTCCGAAGAAGAAATTAAACCTTTAATTAATAATTTGAGGTCGGAACATGCCAAGGCACGGCATTTTTGCTATGCTTATCGTCTTACTCCAGATCGATCTGTTTATAGAATTAACGATGATGGTGAGCCATCTGGAACAGCAGGCAGACCGATTTTAAACTGCCTTTTATCAGAAGATTTAACCAATATAATAATTGTTGTAGTTCGATACTTCGGCGGCACTTTACTTGGTGTTCCAGGGCTAATAAATGCTTATAAAAATGCAAGTCTAGAGGCAATTTCAGCATCAAACATTATCACAAAAACTGTAAATGATATTTATGATGTTCATTTTGAATATTTGCAAATGAATGATGTTATGAAAATTATTAAGGATGAGAATCTTGATGTTTTATCTCAAAACTTTGATATAAATTGTATTTTAAAATTTGAAATTAGAAAAGCGCAATTAAATCAGGTTTTAAGTAAGTTTGATAAAGTTGAAGGCATAAAACTAAAATATCTTCAAACTATTTAACCAAATAAGAAACCAATTTAATAGGTTCATTTCATTAAAAGCATAATCGAATTATGAAAATAGCAGAAAGCGATTTAATTATCAATCCTGATGGAAGTATTTACCATCTCAATCTTTTACCTGGTGATGTTGCAGCAACGGTAATTACTGTTGGCGATCCTGACCGTGTTGGAGAAGTAAGTAAATATTTCGACAGCATCGAATTTAAAAAAGGCAAACGCGAATTTGTAACGCATACTGGTTTAGTTGGAAATAAGCGAGTTACTATATTATCTACAGGGATTGGAACTGATAATATTGATATCGTTTTTAATGAGTTGGATGCGTTAGTAAATATCGATTTTGAAACCCGTGAAGTTAAAAAAGAACTTACATCCTTAAATATCATTCGTGTCGGAACTTCTGGTGCCGTTCAACCTGATGTTCCAATGGGTACAATTTTAGCATCTTCTTTTGGCTTAGGAATGGATGCTTTGATGAATTATTATGTTCATGATTTATCTGGCGATGAAAGAAGTTTACTCGACGATATTAAAACTCATTTCGGTCATTTAAAAAATATAAATCCTTATTTAACTGCAGCAAGTGATACTTTATTAAACACCATTGGTAAGGATATGGCAAAAGGAATTACCATTACAGCGCCAGGTTTTTATGCACCACAAGGCAGACAAGTTAGGGCCAAAAATGCGGTACCTAACTTTATTAAACTGATAAATAGTTTTAAAAGTAATCAGAACAGGATTACTAATTTGGAAATGGAAACTGCCGGAATTTATGCTTTGGCTAAAGTTTTAGGTCATAAGGCGCTTTCTGTGAATGCAATTTTGGCCAGCAGAGTAAACCTCGAATTTAGTAACGAACCTAATAAAATAGTAGAACAGGCTATTAAAATGGTTTTAGAGCGGATATAAAAAAACTGCTACGATTAAATTTATTCGTAGCAGTTTTTTTATGCGGATGGAATTTCTTCTTTAACGAGCTCTGTTTGTTTTGTATCGAGATAGCTACAAGTCATGCTATTCAAATCAATTACCCATTTTTCTACTCCAGCATCAGCCGCTTGCTTACAAAAAGTAAAATAATCTGTTTCACCCCGCTGATGAATTTTTAATGCATGTTCTAATTTTTCGGCAGAAGATTCGCTATTAATAACGAGTTCTGGATATTCATCTGGACTTGCCTGAACGGAATAATCGTCGCTATTAAAGTAGACAGATAAACCGTTAGCTACATAAACATCGTTTCTAACTACACCTAATGCCTTAATCTCCTTTATAAATTGAGGAAAATCAGCTCCTGTTTTTATTTTTGATTCTGCTGCTTTAATTTCTTCTATGCTGAACATAATTATTTGGTAAGTGAAACTTTAAAAATGGTTGTTTGCGTGTACAAATCTTCAGGTTGTAAAACTGTGGTCGGAAATTCGGGAATGTTTATTGCATTCGGGTGATGTTGTGTTTCGATACAAAATGCGTCATAAGCACCATAATCTCTGCCATCTTTTCCATTCTTAGCCTTTAAATACTTCGATGTGTACAAATGTGCTACTGGTTCGGTTGTGTACACGCTTAAAGTTAAACCGCTTTCATCCTCAAATGTTTTACTCGCGAGCGATAAATCGCCATAGGTTTTATCCAGCACAAAAGTTTGGTCGTAACCTTCCTCAGGATTCCAGTCTTTTGAAAGCTCTTTAGATTCGGTAAAATCTAAAGCTGTTCCTTTAACAGGCAGTAATTTTCCAGTAACGCAATAGTTGTCATCTTGCTCCAAGTAATTTGTTGCAAATATTTGTTGTTTATGTTTACCAACATTACCACCATTAGGCGATAAATTAAAATAACCATGGTGCGTTAAATTAATGGCGGTTGCTTTATCCGTTTCTGCTTCATAAGTTAAAATAAGCTCATCATTATCCGTTAGTTCAAAGGTTAAATCAACGATTAAACTACCAGGAAAACCTTCTTCCCCATCAACACTTTCATATTCAAGCGTAACAAAAGATTGATTCTCTTCTCCTAATTCAACAATATCCCAAACCTTTTTATCAAAACCAACAATTCCACCGTGTAAGCTATCGGTGCCCGTATTTTTTTCTAATTGATAATCTACGCCTTCAATCGAAAATTTTCCGCCTTTAATTCGGTTTGCATAACGGCCAATAACCGAGCCGATATGAGGATTATTTTCTAAGTATTTTTCATTAAAATATCCTTCTATATCATCAAAACCAAGTACAATATCCTGCATTTCACCTTTGATATTTTTCACCACAAAACGGTTAATTATTGCACCATAATTAAAAATTTCGACATAAGTACCTTTGCTGTTGGTTAGTTCGATTGCGATAATTTCTTCGCCATCAATAAATTTTCCTGTAGATGTTTGCTGAATGCTCATAAATTGTAACTTAGGGCTTTTGTTTCCTAAACAAACATACTATTATTTAAATATTTTCAACCAAATGAAGATTAAACTTGAAGAAAAATTTGCTGAGCTATACTATAAAAATGCTGATGCTGTTTACTTTACACCTGGCCGAGTTAACCTTATAGGCGAACATATTGATTACAATGGCGGATTAGTGATGCCTTGTTCAATTACTCTGGGAACTTGGCTAGCAATTGCACCAAACAGTGATAATAAATTCAGATTTAAAAGTTTAAATTTTGAAGTTCAAACCGAGGTTGAAGCCAATATTAGTCACGAAAAAAATGGAAATCTTTGGGCAAATTACCCTATCGGTGTAATAAATGAATTTATTAAAGATGGTAAAGAAATCACAGCTTTAGATTTTCTATATTTTGGAAATATCCCTATTGGTTCGGGTTTATCTTCTTCTGCTTCGATAGAAATTGCAACAGCTTTTGCATTAAATGAATATTTCAATTTAGGTTATGATAAACTGGAATTAGTAAAAATGGCTAAAAGAGTTGAAAACGATTTTATCGGTCTGAATTCTGGTATAATGGATCAATTCGCGGTAGCTTTTGGAGAAAAGGATAAAGCAATTGTTTTAGATTGCGAAACACTAAAATATAAAATGGTTGATATAAATTTAGGAAACTACGTTTTAGCGATTATTAACACTAAAAAACCCCGAGAACTGGCAGATTCTAAATACAATGAAAGAGTTGAAGAATGCCAGACCGCACTAAAATTATTAAACGAAGAAATAAAACTTAACAATTTATGTGATTTAACTGCCGAAAAGTTTGCATTACATAGTCACCTAATTACGGATGAAGTTATTTTAAACCGTGCAACTCATGTTGTAAAAGAAAATGATCGAGTACATTTAGCGGCTAAAGCTTTAAATGCAGGGGAATTAAGTGATTTTGGCAGATTAATGTATGCATCGCACGAATCGCTAAGAACTTTGTATGAAGTTAGTGGAAAAGAACTAGATGCCGTGGTTGATTTTTGTGCAGATTACGAACATGTAATTGGCGCACGGATGACTGGCGCTGGGTTTGGCGGTTGCGCAATTGCTTTACTGGAAAAAGGTTTCGAAGAAGATTTTGCAAAGCATTTAACTAATTATTATGTTGATAAAATCGGTTATCCAGCAGAAATATATGTGAGCGAAATCGGAAACGGCCCAATAAGATTATAGAATTAAATATATTTACAATGCTGATTTTAAGTCTTTAAGATTTAGAATCAGCATTTTTTAATAAGAATGAAGAAATTAAAATTAGATGAGCTTAATAGAGCTGATATAGAATCGTTTAAGGCGCAAGAAAAACTTCCTGTTGTTGCTGTTTTAGATAATGTGAGAAGTATGCACAACATTGGTTCTATTTTTAGAACCGCTGATGGTTTCGCACTAGAGCAAGTTGTACTTTGCGGTATTACCGCCCAACCTCCACATCGCGAAATCGAGAAAACTGCATTAGGTGCTACACAATCTGTAAATTGGGTTCATTATCCAGAAACTACAACCGCGGTAGACGAATTACGAGCTCAAGGTTATGAAATTGTAGCGATTGAACAAGCTGAAAACAGCACAATGCTAAATACATTTACACCAGATTTGGACAAAAAGTATGCTTTAATTTTCGGAAACGAAGTTGATGGGGTGAGTGATGAAGTAATGGCAAAGATTGATGAGTGCATAGAAATTCCTCAATTTGGAACCAAGCATTCATTTAATATAACCATTTCTGCTGGAATTGTTTTTTGGGATTTCTTTGCTAAATTAAGGTTGTAATATCTTCAGATGGAAAATTTATTTTTAAAAAAACTTCAAATAAAACCGAATTTTACGGTTAAAGTAATTGATGCACCCGAAAATGCAGCTGCTATTTTTGGAAATATTCCATCTGAAATATCCCTAAAATATACAGATGATACAACTTTCGATGTACTTATTGCCTTTTCGATTAGTAGATTACAACTCAATTCGCAAATAGAAAATAATCTAAAATCAATTAACTCTAAAACTATATTTTGGGTTTTTTATCCAAAAAAATCATCTAAAATTTCTTCTGATTTAGATTTAATGAAAACCTGGAAGGAACTTGGCGTTTATAATTTATCGCCTTGCGCATCGGCAGCTGTAAACGAAACCTGGACTGGTTTAAGGCTAAAATTAGCAACCGAAGTAAAACACTCGGGTGTAGGAAACCAACAAATTAAATCGAACGAATACGGTAATTATATCGATCCAGTAAATAAAACCGTAAAATTACCTGAAGATTTAGCATCAATCTTAACTCAAAATCATACTGCCTTGAGTTATTTCAATAGTCTGGCTTATTCTCATAAAAAGGAATATGTACTTTGGATTTTAACCGCAAAGCAAGACAAAACAAGACAAGCAAGGTTAGAAAAAACAGTAAATATGCTTTCTTTGGGTAAGAAAAATCCATCAGATAAAGCTTAAATATTAAGTACCAAATTCTCGTTTGTATAGAAAAGGCTACAAAATTTAACCAGATTTTAATGGTAAAAAGACTTTTATGTAAATTATTTTCATGCCGCTAATCTTCTGATTTATTGCTCTTTGTAGCAATAATTATACTTTTGGCAAGATTTTTTCTTGGTAGTTGCAAAACAGTTATGATGAAAAAGCTGTTTACCCACTATTATTTATAAAATTAAAAACATGAATACGAGAATTACAAAATCAACAATGTTGGTTGCCTTATTAGGATTATCATCGCAATTATTTGCACAAGAAACACCAACAGTATCTGGTAGATTCGGTAAGCAGAACTTAAGAACATGGAGCGTAGGTGCTCAAGCTGGTATCTTCAGCCAGAATACAATTTTAGGAGGAGGAAGTGTTAAAGCAAGAGAATTTAAAAGCGTAGGTTACGGAGCTTTTGTTAAAAAACAAATTTTACCTGCTTTAGGCTTACAAGCCGATTTTTTACGTGGAGAAATGAAAACGCTAAACACTACGAGCACTATCGAACAAAAAAACAGCATCAATTGGGCTGGTTCATTAACTGCAGTATTAAACATTGCTAATTTCAGCTTAAATACTGAAAACGCAGTTTTAATCCCTTACGTTAAAGCTGGTGCTGGTTACATGTCGTCAGATTCGCAAGTTGGAACAACTCAAGTTTTTCAGGATAGAGAAGGTTGGTATATACCAACAGGTGTTGGATTTAAGTTTGGTGTATCTAAAGGTGTTAACATCGATTTAGGTTACGATATTAACTTTATCAAATCATCACCAACTGTTAAAAGTGCTTATTTAGAGAACAGATATTCTTACTCGCACGTAGGTGTTGAATTTGCTTTAGGTAATAAAGAAAATTCGCAATTACAAAACTACAGTGCTATTGCCGATTTACGCAAACAAACTGCTGAAGAAAGTAACGAATTAAGAAGAGCATTATCTACAGCTGAAGAAAACGCAGCTAGAGACAGAGCACAATATGCTAAAGATTTAGCTGATGATGATAATGATGGTGTTGCAAACAAATTCGATAAATGTCCTGGAACTGCATCAGGTACTGTTGTAGATGGTTCTGGTTGTCCAATTAAAGTTCAACGCGAAATTATTAAAGAAACTAAAGTTGTTGTAACAGAAGCTGATCGTAAAGTTGTTAAGGATGCAATTTCTAATTTAGAATTCGATTTAGGTAAATCAACAATCCGTTCTAAATCTTTCGCTACTTTAAACCGTGTTGCGGCTTTATTAGTAGAGAAAAACTTTAGCTTAAAATTAGCTGGCCATACAGATAACACAGGTGGAAGAGAATTAAACTTACGTTTATCGAAAGATAGAGCTGAATCGGTAAAAGCTTATTTAGTTTCTCAAGGTGCTAATGCATCAAGAATCGAAGCTACAGGTTACGGACCAGATCAACCAATTTCTACAAACAAAACTGCCGCTGGTCGTCAAGAAAATCGTCGTGTAGAATTTACAATTTTTTAATTTGTAAATAACCGTTGGTTTTAAAATCAGTTTAAAACATAACTAAAAATAGCCGCCAAATTATTGGCGGCTATTTTTAGTTATAAATATTTTAGTTTATTAATAATTAAGAACCAATTAATGTCAACAAAAAAAGCAGCCAAGTTTATTGGCTGCTTTCTTAATTACAAATTATAATTTCTTTTGGATTTACATCTGCTAATTATTTGCGCAGTGCAAACCATACAATTAAACCAATTATTATTGCAATTGGTAAAATCCATCTCAATACAGAACCTGCACCGTTTTCGTCTCTTTCAGTAACTGCTGGTTTCCCTGGCCCTGGATCTGCTTTATGACTTTCGTAATCTTTTTCAATCGGTTTTGGGGCTTCCCCACTTTCCGCATGTTTTGGATCTATGTTTTCCATTAGTGAATGTTTTAGTAGTTATTTGAGCCAATGGTTGTTAGAAAATCAATTTGGCTCATATTTAGTTTTCAAAATAACAACAAGTGATTAGTTAAAAGGTTTTAATTCTAAGCGCTATCTTTGCAACAAGATGTACAACAATTCTGCAAAATATAGCAAGCTAATTAAAGATGAGGCCATACGCCTTGGCTTTTTAGATTGTGGCATTTCAAAAGCAGAATTTTTAGAAGAAGAAGCGCCGCGATTAGAAAAATGGTTAAACAATAACCATCATGGCGAAATGAAGTATATGGAAAATTACTTCGATAAAAGGCTCGACCCTCGCCTGCTCGTAGATGGTGCGAAATCGGTAATTTCTCTTTCGCTGAATTATTATACTGAAGATAAACAGGTAGATCCAAATGCGCCAAAAATATCTAAATATGCTTACGGCCAGGATTATCACACTGTGATTAAGGATAAATTAAAAGAACTTATTTTTTTTATTGAAGAAAATATTGGTGAAGTTTCTGGTCGTGCTTTTGTCGATTCGGCACCAGTTTTAGATAGAGCGTGGGCAAAGCGTTCTGGAATTGGCTGGATTGGTAAGAACTCTAATCTAATAAGTAAAAATAACGGTTCGTTTTTCTTTTTAGCCGAGCTGATCATCGATTTAGAATTGGATTACGATCATCCTTTTCAAACTGATCATTGCGGAACCTGCACCAGATGTCTGGATGCTTGCCCAACTGATGCCATTATTGCACCACAAGTTGTTGATGGTACAAAATGTATTTCTTATTTAACCATCGAATTAAAAAACGAAATTCCATCAGAATTTAAAGATAGAATGGATAACTGGATGTTCGGCTGCGACATTTGCCAGGATGTTTGTCCATGGAATCGTTTCTCCAAGGCACACAATGAAGAAGCATTTAAACCTGAAAGTGGATTACTCGATTTGAATGCGAAAGAACTTACTGAAATTACTGATGAAGTTTTTAAGAAAGTATTTAAAGGCTCGGCAGTTAAACGAACTAAATTTGTTGGCTTAAAAAGAAATATCGATTTTCTAAAGTCATAACTAAAGCTGTATATCAAATTTATCAATCCAAACAACCTTTCTATCGTAAGTTTTTTCGAAATTATTGATTATTAACTCTTTATTATAGATCGGTTTACGCTCTATTTTTTTAACCCCGTTCACAAAAACAACAATAGGCTTATTTACATCAACCATTTCTGGTGAAATAAATATGGATAAAGATTTTACATCTGAAGTTTCAATATTAAATAGATTGTTTTTGTAATTGCCCTTTATCGCACCAGATTTCCGAGGAAAATTAAATGCTTTTAATAAAGTATCAGTTGCCGTAATCTTATCATTTTTTTGGTCGTAGTTAACCAATTTTAAAATATCGAAATTAATATTTCTATGCCAATCGCTACGTTTTGTAACTGTATCTAATTGATTAATCTGTATCCAATCTGCTTTACCATATTTTACGTCATCACATTCCCAATAAATTGTGGGTTGAAAAGCATTTCTCTTGCGACCCGCTAAATCTCTAAAAATCATTGGATAAACAGGTTCTGATTCATCAAATTGCGGAAACCAATGTGGCCAACCAATATAACGATGATCTTGATAATCGGCTTTTAAATCTGTCATAATAACATTCAAGCTATCATTAGCGTCTGGCGGATAATAGTAATCTGCATTTGTTGAAACATTAAAATAAGAACGATTTAAAACGTTTTTAATAAATGTACCACCAGTTCTAATTTTAGGTTGAGTATTGAAGCCATAAAAACCCGCAAACGGATTTTGTTGCTTCATTAAATAAGAAAACGAACCTGTTGCCCCATTTGAATGCCCAGTAATGAAGACTTTATCATCATCTATATTTATCGATTGTTTAATTTCTTTGAGCATTTCAGGAATCATAAAAAACCCATCATCAGGTGCCATCCAATTATACTTTTTTGATCCCTTTGGGTAAACCATGATAACTTGATTTAAAGCAGCATATTTAGTATAAAACCGATTCCAATCGCCCAATATAGATTCGTTTTGATATTCTGCAAGCGCATTGATTTGAACGGCACCATGTAAAAAGAACATAATTGCGTAGCTCTTTTTAGGGTTGTAGTTTGCAGGCAAACTCACAAAATATGAAGTAGATAAACTATCTGTAACCTTAAATTTTATTGAATAATTTCGCTGTTTTTTACTTTTAAAATCATTAAAAGACTTAATCATTTGATATACTTCTGCTCCAGTTTTAGCTTTAGGAAAGGTTAATGTTTTAAATCTGCCTGTTTCAAATTCAAACTGATTGTCTTTCAATTTTTTGAAAAAAATATCTTTCATACTTTGCGCTTTTCCTGCAATTAAAGTCCATCTTTTATCAACTAGTAAATTTTTATATTCTGATGTTGAATATCTGCTTGTTAATGAACTCCATGTGGTATTTAAATCGCTGTTTATTGACAAAAGTTTTTCAAGAAATTCGAAAGATTTGTCTAATTCCTTCAATTCAGCAGAGATTACGGCAGCTTTGTATAGACCTGTTTTATCAATAGAATTCGGATAAAGTTTAAAAGCCTTTTCGTACACATTAAGAGAATTTCGATAATCTGTGGTGTCTTTCGCCTCCCACATTAAATGCAATGCGCTATCTGCAAGCTTGTTGTAAGATTGTGCGTTAATTTTTGTTATTGAACAAACAAAGAGCACTAAAATCAGATATGGTTTCATCTTCTATTAATTTATAAAACAAAACTAATGAAGTGATGATATCAAAAATTGTAAAATTGGGACATTACCTCATAAAATTCCAAAAAGTATCTTCAGAACCTACAATTTTACCCTCTTTAAAAAACTGCGATGGAGTTAAATTAGTTAGCTGTTTGCAAGCTTTTATAAAGTGAGATTGGTCTGTATAATGAACCTGATGAGATAGTGAGGTATAATTACTTTGATGGATAGGTTTGAGCTTATAATCCATTAATTGCCTAAACCTAACTATCGTACGATATTTCTGTGGATTAGTACCAATATATTTTTTGAATAATCTATTTAAATGTTTTCTACTTATCCCTAGTTTCGATTCAGCTAATTCATCAATATTAAATTCATGATCAATCCCATGTAAAAGCGATACTGCTTTTAGTAAATAAGCATTATCGAAGTTTACAAAATTATCTAATAATCTATTATCAAGTAATGAAGTGATTTTATCTAAATTATTTTCGCCAAAAAGTTGAAGTATGAAATCGTTATCAAAAAAGCTTAAAGATGGTGAAGAAATTATTTTGCTAATATTTATATCTTCTCTAAGAAACTGATTGATTCCTAGCGGATTAAATACAATCCCAATTTTATGTACAGGACCATTTTGTGTTACCTTTAAAATTTTCTCTCTTAAGGGTGTAAATATTTGAACTGGATCAGCATCTTTTTTAAAAGAGATAACCGAATGTTCTTTCAGAAAATCTACAACATGATTTTTATACAACGAAATTGTATTATTGAAATGTGGATAGCAAGTATATTGATTAAAGTAATTTAAATCATCGGCAATATCTAAGTAATAATAACTCACGTATTTTTGTATGATATTATTTTTAGGCTTTAGAGTTTCAAATATTCTCATCAATTATAATGACATTTCTTTTTTAAGAATGTTGCTTGTAAATTAAACAAAAAGACCATCATAAAAATAGCTTTTATGATGGTCTGAATGAAAAAAATATAATTTAATTCACTAAAAAGCTATTATCACTTTTAACTTTATCTGGTGTATGAGGATTACCCATTACAACCTTATTTAGTTTTTTGCTCGTTTTAACATTAACTGTAATCGCTGTTTCTCCCTTTTCCCAAACACCAATTGTGCTATGGTTACGCTCTGTAGAACCATCATCATAAGTTAAAAGCAAATCAATTGGCAGTGCTTTTTTGCCTTTGTTTTCGATTACAATTGCATAAACCAAATCAGTTTTGGTTGCAGATTTTATGGCCAAATCCAAAACTCCACCATCAAAAAACCATGGTTTCCAAAACCAGTTTAAATCTTTACCACTTCCTTCATTCATACTGTAAAAGAAATCGTAAGGCATTGGATGTTTACCATTCCAATTTTTAATGTAATTATGTAAGGCTTTAGTAAAAAGTTCTTCGCCTAAATAATCTTTAATAAAAAGGTAAGCTAAACCTGGTTTTGGGTATGAATTTGTAAACGAACCCGAACCTTTTAAATCAGGCGTTAAAGTCATAATTGGCGAATCATCTTTACCACCAGAACTCGAAGCTGTTGGCTGTACACCATATTCATCAACGATAGTAGAATCAATCATTGGCGAAATTAACCACTCGCCTATTGTTGCCCAACCTTCATCCATCCAGCCATATTTGGTTTCGTTTATACCCATATAAAATGGAAACATAGTATGAAAAATCTCGTGGTCGGTTAAAGTAATTGCATCTTCACGCTTGTCAACAGGATTATCATTCACCATCATTGGGTATTCCATTTGATCTAAGCCATCGAAAATAGTTTCGTGATTATATGGAAAAGGCCACTTTGGAAATTTAAAACTCATTGCTTCAACCGTTTTACGGGCAAAATCAATTACTTCGTAATAATCTTTGTGTTTTGGATTAAAAACGGCATCAACCCTTGTTCTTCTTTTCGTTAAAGAATCAACTACCAAACTCGATGATTTCCATAAATAATGATCGCTTAATGCAAAAACAAAATCAGTAACATTTTTAGCTTCGAATTTAAAGGTGTTAAAAGCTTTAGGTTGTGTTACTTTTTTATTCGCTAAATCGCTTTCAGTAATTATATCAATAACAGCATTATTTTTTTCCGCTGATGAAATTCTGGAAACAATTTCTTTCTGGAAGACTTCAGAAGGATTCTTTAAATCTCCAGTCGCCCAAACGCCATAACCACCAGGAACAGTAACTTCTGCATTAAAATTATCGAAGTCGTTATAAAATTCTTCTGCTCCTGTGTATGGATATTTGTTCCACCCATCCACATCATCGTAAACTGCTATTCTAGGGAAAAAGTAAGCAACAAAATCAGAGCCTTCATCTACCTGGCCAGTACGCATATGCGAACCTTTATTTAAAGTATAGTTATAAGTAATCGAAAACTTAATTGTTTTTCCAGGTAAAACTGCAGGAACATTTACGGTCATGTTTGTTCCATCAATATTGAAATCGGAAATCCCTTTTCCGTTAGCAACCAAACTTTCGATCGCTACACCCTCTCCTAAATCTGCTTCGGCGAAGCGAGCCTTTCTTGGAACTCCTTTTTTATAAAGATTTGGATATAATTTAAACCAAATCGTTTTTAAAGTATCAGGACTATTGTTTGTGTAAGTAACATCAACTTTTCCATTAAGCAATCGACTCACAGGATTAAAATTCACTTTTAAATTGTAATTGGATGAATTTTGCCAATATTTTTTACCCGGTTTTCCATCTTTACTCCTGGTTTCCTTTAGATAAGCATTTTGAAAAACTGGCTCAATTGGTAGCTGACTTTGTGCTTTTACAGCACTTACACAAAGCATTACAAACGTTAATATTTTAAGGAATTTCATAGTTGTTTTTTAAAAACTAAAGGCGCCGAAAGCACCAAATATTATTTAGTGCCATCAACGCCTTTAATTAAATTTATTATTTACCGAATTTCATTTTCAACTGCTCCAACATATCTGTATTTAATGGTTGCGCAGGTTTTTCCTGGGGTTTTGGTTTGTTAAATTGAGGCTTATTTGCAGGTGCAGAATTTTGAGGTCTGGGCGCTCTATTTTCATTTTTCTTAGCATTAAACTTCGCCCACTCTTCATCTAATTTCTTCTTGGTATAGAGTGGAAAATCGCCATTTTTCATCCAGGCATAATAGCTTGGTTCTACACTAAAAACCTGTTCGGTAGTTTTTCCTTTATGCTTCCCGAAGTTAAAACAAACTTCATCCTTATCATTGTAAACTAATCTACCTGCAAAATCTACTGGTTTATTAATGTTTGTAAAAACATGCAGGGCCTCTACGTCATTAACAACAGGTTTACTTTTTATACCTTGTTTATTTTCAAATTCTTTATCAGCATACATATCCAACTGACCAAGCAAAACTTTATAAGTTGCAATTACATCAGCTTCTGCAGCGTGAGCATTTATTAAATCTTCGTTACAATAAAATTTATAAGCCGCTTTAAGCGTTCGTTGCTCCATCTGGTGGAAAATATTCTGAACATCAACAAATTTTCGACCGTTCATATCGAAATTTACATCAGCTCTTAAAAACTCCTCTAAAAGCATTGGAATATCGAATTTATTAGAATTGTATCCAGCTAAATCACTTTCACCTAAAAATTCGGCGATTTCAATTGCCAAATCTTTAAAAGTTGGTTCATTGGCAATATCCTCATCATAAATACCGTGTATTAACGATGTTTGTAAAGGAATTGGCATTTCTGGATTAACACGCCAAGTTTTAACAAGCTCAGTACCATCAGGCATAGCTTTTAAAATTGCAATTTCTACAATTCTATCTGCACCAACGTTTACACCAGTTGCTTCAAGATCGAAAAAGGCTAAAGGGCGTTTTAAATTTAATTTCATTACAATAAATATAAGATTGAGGCCATTTGATTTAACAAATTGCCCATAATGTTTCTTTATTCAAAAGTGCTAAAAAGGTTTGATTTGTTTTGTAAAATCTGTGGGTAAATTCAAAAATATAATTGACAAATTATTTTTGATTGTAATGCCGTAAATCTAAATTGCAATAAATTAACCAAACTCATAATGCGTAAAATTTTCTTGCTTCTCTCTTTTTCTTTTTTTGTTATTAATGCTTTCGCTCAAAATTTTCCATTCGGAGCAGTTACTTTCGATGATAATAATTTCGATAGAAACAAAATTGACAGTAATGCCAATGCTGTCGTTTTAAAAGAATTTGGCACCTCATCTATTCAAATCAGTGATAGAACTGGAAGTTTTGAATTGATATTTGAGTACCATGTAAAAATTAAATTATATAGCAAGGAAGGCTTCAAAAAAGCTAATGTTGTAATTCCAATTTATAAAGATGGCACTCGTGAAGAATTTTTAAACACCATTAAAGCATCTACATTTAATTTCGAAAATGGCCGATTTGTAGAAACCGAAATGGATAAAAAGGCGATTTTCACAGAAATTAAGTCAAGATATTGGGCATCTACAAAATTTACACTTCCAAATATTAAGGAAGGCTCGATTATCGAATATAGCTACCGTTTAGAGTCGCCAAACCTTTTTAACTTTAAAACCTGGGAATTTCAGAGCGATATACCAAAAGTTTACAGCGAGTATTTAGCCTACATCCCTGCTGTTTACAATTATAATGTTTCGCTTCGTGGCTTTTACAAGCTTAGCAATAATAAAAGTGAAATTGCGAGAGAATGTTTAAGAGTTAATGGTGTTCCAATAGATTGCTCTAAAATTTGGTATGTAATGAAGGATGTACCAGCTTTCGTTGAAGAAAATTACATGACAGCTGCAAGCAACTTCAAATCAGCTATTTATTTCGAATTGTCTGACTGGCAAATGCCAGATGGAAGAAGACAGATCTACTCCAAAACCTGGAAAGATGTAGACTATGAACTAACCTCGGAAAAAACTTTAGGTTCGCAAATGAGGCGTAAAGACCTTTTCAAAGAAACAATACCCACAATTACCAAAAGTGCAACAGATGATTTAAGTAAAGCTAAAGCAGTTTACGAATACATAAAAAAACAAATTAAATGGAATAATTATTACGGAACGCGAAGCGAAGATAATATTAAGAAGGCCTTAGATATGCGATCTGGCAATGTTGCAGATATTAATTTAAGTCTTATTGCAGCATTATCTGCGGCTAATTTAGATACCGAAGCCGTTATTTTATCAACTCGCGATAATGGGACGGTAAATAAGCTCTATCCAATAATAACTGATTTTAATTACTTAGTTGCAAAAGTAAACATTGGTGATAAAAGTTATCTGCTCGATGCAACAGACCCCTTACTCCCCTTTGGCTTGCTACCTCTACGCTGTGTAAACGATCAAGGTCGGGTTATAAATCTAAAAAAAGCATCTTACTGGATTGATTTAACTGCTTTTCAAAAATCAACTTCTAGCTATATTATGGATGCTAAATTAAATGCAGATGGAAAAATTACAGGTACAATAACTATACACAATACTGGATACGAAGCACTAAACAAACGTAAAGAGATTAAAAAGTATAATTCGATTGATGAATATGTTGAAAAATTAGATGAACGTTTACCAAAATTGCAAATATTAAAACATAACATAATAAATATTGATAGTGTAGAAAAGACTTTAACAGAAATTTATCAAATTGATTTTTCTCCAATGGGAAGTCTGGGAAATGACGAACTAAATTTTAGTCCGTTTTTTATTAATCCAATAGTGAAAAATCCCTTTAATTTAAACGAAAGAACTTATCCTGTTGATTTGGGTGCTGCATCAGAAGAACGTATAATTATAAGTATTGCTTTGCCTGGGAAATTTGATGTAAAAGAAAAACCGAAAGATTTAGCCATTGCCCTTCCTAATTCTGGTGGTAGATATTTATTAAAAACAAATATTGATGATAATCTTGTAACATTTAGTCAAATACTCCAGCTTAGTAAAGCAATTTATCAGGCTGAAGAATATCCATACCTTAAAGAGTTTTACAGCAAGATTATTCAAAATCAGAAATCAGATCTTTTATTAAAAAAAGTTAAATAAAATGAGAATTATACTTTGTTTTTTTTGTTTTATTTTCTTCTACTCAGCAGCTTTTGGTCAAGATAATTATGATGCAGATTTAATTCCATCGAATTTAAAGAATCGGGCAAATGCGACCATTAGATCAGAAGAAACAATTATAGATATGCGTTCGCCAGATAACGTAATGTTGAGTGTTAAAAAAGCGATTACCGTATTGAATAAAAATGGAGAAGATAATGCAAGGCTGGTCCTTTTCTATGATAAAAATACATCAATAAAGAGCATTAAAGGCGAAGTTTACAACGCTTCGGGGATTTTAACCAAAAAATTTACGCAAAGCAATTTTAGCGACGAAAGTGCAGCCGATGGCTTTTCTTTATTTGTAGATAGTCGGGTAAAACATTATCTCCCATCCGAAAATATTTATCCTTATACAATAGTTTACAATTACGAAATTAGATATAAACAAAATCTCATTATCAGAGATTGGGTGCCGCAAAATGATGATGATATTTCTGTTGAAAAAAGCACTTACACTTTTATTTGCAAGCCAGTTGATGAGCTTAGAATTAAAGCTCAAAATTTTGCAGGTAAACCTGATGAATTAATTACCGAAAAACAAAAAACTTTAACCTGGAAAGTTGAAAACTTATTTGCCGTTAAACCAGAGCCATTTAGTCCAGCAAGAGATACTTATCAAACCACAATAAAAATTGCTGCTAAAAACTTTACTTATTATAATCACAATGGCAGTTATACCAATTGGCCAGAATTAGGGAAATGGATTTATGATGATTTACTTAAAACACGTAAAACATTAGCGCCATCAACTATTGAAATGATAAAAGACCTGGTAAAGAATGAAAAAACTGATAAAGATAAAGCAATAAAAATTTATCAATATTTGCAAAATAAAACCCGATATATAAGTGTACAGATTGGCATTGGAGGTTTTCAACCTGTATCTGCTGCTGAGGTTGACCGACTTGGTTATGGCGATTGCAAAGCTTTGGTTAATTATATGCAAAGCTTGCTCGATGTGGTTGGCATAGAATCATATTATTGCGTTGTCGAAGCTGGTAAGCAAAAGGTAAGTTTTGATCCTACTTATGCAAGTATGGTGCAGGGAAATCACATCATTTTATGTATGCCACTTAAAGGTGATACAACTTGGTTGGAGTGTACAAATCAAAAAATCCCTTTCGGTTTTTTAAGCACTTTTACCGATGATAGAATTGTACTTGCTTGCACGCCAGACGGAGGTAAATTATTAAGAACGCCGAAATTAGCAACTTCGAATAATCTTCAAATCCGTAATGCTGAATTAACAATCACTTCAAATGGCGATGCGGCTGGAAAAATAAAAACTGTTTTTTATGGTTCGCAATATGATAATAATGAAAATATTTTTGATAAGCCTTTTGGTGAACAGCAAAAACTATTACTTAATGTTTACGATATTGATAATGTAAATTTTAAGGCCGTGAACTATACACTAAAGAAAGATATTAATCCCGAAGCAATAGAAAGTATAGACTTGAATATTAGAAATTATGCTGCCTTAAATAATAACAGAATATTTATTAAAACAAATGCGTTTAATACTCAGAGTAGTATTTCGGAAATAAAAAACAGAACACAGCCTGTTTATATTAACCGTGGTTTTACAGATGAAGATACTATTGTTTATAATTTACCAGATGAAGTGGTAACCAGTATGTTACCTGAACTGGATAAAAAGTATAAAACTGATTTCGGGGAATATAACACCAAAATATCTTTAAATGGTAAAAAACTCACCTATTATAGAAAATTTGTTATGAATGATGGGACTTTTCCTGCATCTAGTTATGTCGATTTTTATAAGTTTATAACAGAAGTAAACTCCTCCGATGGATTAAAAATTATTCTTAACTTAAAAAAATAATACCAAGCGCAATCCCCACAATCATAATCAAATACATTAATATTTCTGTCGAAGCGAAGCGTTTGTATTTTGTCCAGAAAGAGTAATCGTTATCTTTATTTGGCATCAACTTTTTATTTATCAGCAAAAGTAGCGATTTTAGGCTTAATTATTTATAACAGGTTTATATGTTGTAATCTGCTTTGCCATGCCTTTAAAAAGCACAATGTGAAACGGCCACATTGCATACCAATACATTCTTCCCCATAAGCCTTTTGGTCTGAAAGTAGCAATTTGAGAAAGAAAAGCCTGACCATGAAAATCTATAAGTTTTAACTCTAACCAAGCTTCGCCTGGTACTTTCATTTCTGCATACAGCAATAATCTTTTACTTTTTTTATCCGCCAGCAAAACCCTCCAAAAATCCAAAACATCGCCCGCTTGGATATCGGTGTTACTAGTTCGCCCTCTTCTTGTGCCAACGCCGCCAAACATTTTATCTAAAAATCCTCTAAAATGCCAAAGCCAATCCATATAATACCAACCTCTGTTGCCACCTATACTCCAAATATTTTCAAAAACCTCTTCAGCCTTTCGTTCAAAAGGCATTTTTACTTTATACTCAAGCGTGCCATTCTGCGGAACTTTTATTTGGTCCATAAAGTTCGACTGCAAATAACCTCTATTCAAAGCATCCTTCCAGCTAGAAACAATCGAATTCTGGTCAATTTTTTCGAAAGCAAGATGTAATGATGCCGCATAGGTTAAACATTTTCTTGGAACCACATCATGTATTCGATTATCCTGACAAACAACTTCGTTTTTCATGCTTTCTACCAAACTTCTGGCAAGCGAATATGGCACTGGTGTAATCATATTTAACCAAAGTGATGATAATCTGGGGGTTAAAACTGGAACAGTTACAATCCATCGCTTTAAACCTCGCTCTTTTGCGTAACCCATCATCATTTCCCGATAAGTTAAGATATCTGGACCGCCAATATCGAAAGTTTGATTGAATGACTTTTTATTATGTAAAACACCAATTAAATAGGCCAAAACATCTCTGATGCCAATTGGCTGACATTTAGTTTTAACCCATTTCGGCGTGATCATAAAAGGGATTTTCTCTGTTAAATCTCTTATAATTTCGAAAGATGCACTCCCCGAACCAATAATTATTGCAGCCCTTAAAATTGTACAAGCAATGCCAGATGATTTTAATTCTTCCTCCACAGCTAATCTTGAACCTAAATGTTCAGACAGGTGCTCATCATTCGCAATTCCCGTTAGGTAAATAATTTGCTTACAATTGGTTTTTTTAATTGCTGATGAAAAATTTGATGAAGATTTTCTTTCCATTTCACCAAATTCGGAACCACTAGATGACATGGAGTGAACCAGATAATATGTTGCATCAATATCGCTTGGTATAGCTGTTAAACTTTCGAGATTTAGTAAATCTCCTTCTATAATTGTAACCTGTTTGCTTAGGTTAGATTGTGCCGCAAAACGTCTTTTATCGCGAACCATACAAATAATTTCATGTTCCTGCTCTAAAAGTAAAGGCAATAGTCTTGTTCCAATGTAGCCGTTAGCACCAGTAAGTAATATTTTCATACAAGAATTTCTTCTTAATAACACTTAAAAACTTTCTTTGTTACAGCCATGATTAAATTGTTTTCTAAAAAATATTCCGAAGAGTTTTAAAACCTCCAAATGAAGTCATGGTAATGTAAAAGACTCATCACTTTTCCTATTCGTATCATCCACGTTACAATAACACTCGTAATTAAGCGTATAAGTAGTTCATTATCAAACACAAATATCCCTGAATGAGTAAAAACATAATGGGCATTGTTATGACCGTTTTATTAGGTATTAGCATTGTCGGAACAAGTTGGAAAGCGGTGGAGTCTCCACAAAAGGAACAAACAAACAGTAAAGAAGAGATCAAAAGTTTATCGACCGATAGCTTGTACAACGATTACATTTCTAATCTTTATCACAAGGTTCACTTAGATTCTGCTGGGTTAAATATTAATGTATTTGAAAAAGCATTAACTGGGTTCTACAATTTTAAATCGTCTGGTTTACTGCATAATAAATCTATCTTAACCATTGCAGATTTCGATCAGGAGAGCTGTAAAAAGCGTCTTTATATTATTGATTTGGATAAGAAAGAACTTGTATTAAATACTTGGGTTGCACACGGACAAAACAGCGGCGGCGATAAACCTTCTTACTTTTCGAATGCGGTGAGTTCTAATACCAGCAGTATTGGTTTTTATATCACTGGCGAAATCTATTCTGGGAAACATGGCCGTTCTTTAAAGCTTGATGGAATGGATTATGGCTTTAATAATAATGCAAGAGAACGTGCAATTGTAGTTCATGGCGCAGATTATGTTTCCCAGGCAAGTATTAATCAATTAGGAAGATTGGGAAGAAGCCAAGGTTGCCCAGCCGTATCTTCAAAATTAGCCAACAAGGTAATCAATACAATATCAGATAAAACAGTTTTATTTATTAATAGCTCAAGTCAAAATTATACCTCTCAATATTTAAATGAAACCTTGGCCGCAAATGCAGCATTAGAGCAAGAAGAAGTTTTAACTGCAAATATGACCTAACGCTTAAGATCTTTAAAGCTGATATTTTTGGGTAAAAACCAAGATATCGGCTTTTTAAAATTAGACAGAAAATCCCAAACCCAACGGTTGCTGTCCAGTTTCCATTCTCCACAATCGATTATTTCAGCACGTTCAATACCTTTCAAAACAATATCTTGTATCCATTTAATTTTAGTATTTCGATGAATGAGTAAACCGAAATAATCGCAATAAACATGAGCCCATATTTCTACCATTAATGATTGATCAGTGATTTTTAAAGGCTTACCAAATTCAGTATTATAATCTGTTTTTATAAGCCTGATGAGTTTTATTGTCTGCGATACAACATCAATATCCAGGTAAACCCACAAGTCTTTATCGCTTTTTAAACGGATAATCCCTTCCAATACACTAACCTTAATGCTACAGTTATCTAATTTGTAAATTTTATTCATTATTGATATTGAATAGATTAGACACTTCAAAATCAAAATTGTTATCATCTTTTTGATTTATAATTGATTATCAGATATTTTCGTTTAAAACCATTTTCCAAATCCATTCTAAGCAATATTGTGAGTAAAATTTTAAGTCCTACACGGATATTTTTAATCATCTTTGGGGTTTAAAAAACTGAACTTATTAATGAAGATTGTAATTGCAGAGAAACCATCTGTTGGTCGCGAGCTTGCCAAAGTTTTCGGCGCTACCACCAGAAAAGACGGATACATTGAAGGTAAAGGTTATTCTTTTACGTGGGCATTCGGGCATTTACTGCAATTAGCTCCACCTCAGGATTATGGTTTCATTGGTTGGCGAAAACAGCATTTACCAATGCTGCCTGCAAAATTTAAACTGGCAGTTAGAAAAATCAAAACCAAAGATGGATTTGTAGAAGATCCTGCGGTTAGAAAGCAATTAGATACAATTAAAAAACTTTTTGACGATGCAACTGAAATTATTGTTGCAACGGATGCTGGACGAGAGGGTGAATTAATTTTTAGGTACATTTATTACTATTTAAAGTGTAAAAAACCTTTTAAAAGACTTTGGATTTCTTCGCAAACTGATGAAGCAATTAAAGATGGTTTTAGAAATTTAAAACCTGGTACAGATTATGATACACTATTTAATTCTGCTCATTGTCGCTCAGAATCTGATTGGTTAGTTGGCATGAATGCCACACAGGCATTAAGTATATCGGCAGGAAATAGAACTGTACTTTCGTTAGGAAGAGTACAAACTCCTACCCTTGCAATGATTTGTGCTCGCTTTTTAGAAATTAAAAACTTCGTTCCGCAAACCTATTTTCAAATTAGTATTCAGCTTACTAAAGATGAGCAAACTTTTAAAGCCATATCTATTAGTAATTATAAAGATAAAACTGAGGTAGAAGCTATTTTCAATTTGGTAGAAGATGTGGCTTCTGGTTTTCCAATTGGTGGAAATATTACAGCTGTTGAAGCTAAGCCTAGAAAAGAACCACCTCCACTTTTGCACGATTTAAGTTCTTTACAGCAAGAAGCAAATAAGAAAAAAGGTTATACAGCCGATCAAACATTAAATATATTACAGAACCTTTACGAGAGTAAACTGGTATCCTATCCGCGTACAGGTAGCCGATATATTGGTGATGATGTTTTCGCTGGTGTACCGGCACTTATTGATAAATTTGTTAATCACCCAGATTTTGGTAAGCAGGCACAGTTTTTACAAACAATTTCGTTAAATAAACGAAGCGTAAATGCCAAAAAAGTTACCGATCACCATGCTGTTTTGCCAACTGGAGAAGAAGCATACGGATTAAGTCCTGATAAACAAGCCGTTTACGACATGGTTGTTGGAAGAATGGTTGAGGCATTCCATCAAGAATGTTTAAAGGAAATAACTAAAATCACGATACAATCGGGTACAACTTTTCTGGCTAACGGAACAGTTATTCGTTCAGCTGGATGGCGTTCTGTTTTTAACGAAACTGAAGACGATAAAAAGGATGAAGACAATGCAGCATTACCAAAAGTTGCCGTTGGCGAACAATTACCAATTGTAGAAAAAAGCTTGTTAGAAAAGCAAACCAAACCTAAAGCCATGTACAACGAAGCTTCTTTATTAAAAGCGCTGGAAACTTCGGGTAAAGAGATAGAAGATGAAGAGCTTCGCTATGCGATGAAAGATAGTGGTTTAGGAACTCCAGCAACAAGAGCATCGATTATAGAAACCTTAATTACCAGAGAATATATAACCAGAGAGAAACGCAATCTTGTACCTACAAATAAAGGTTTAGCAGTTTATGAAGTAGTAAAGGACAAGCAAATTGCGCAAGCCGAACTAACAGGACAATGGGAAAAACGCTTAGAAGAAATTCGTACTGGGGCTTCTGTTAAAGATTTCAAATCAGAAATTACAGAATACACTAGAACAATTACAAACGAATTATTAATTGCAGGCGCAACAATATCGGGTAAGTTAGAAGAAAAAAAAGCAGAAAAAGTTTAAAGTTTAGTATCGATTAACTCTTTAGTAAATTTGTTCATGTGCTCGTCTTTTTGAATGAAACCGATTGCTCCAGCAGCCAAATAATCTGCTTCCAAAGTTGCTTTATCATTTCCTGTAAACATTACAATTTTTATATCGGGATGCTCTTCTTTAATCTCTACAACAGTTTGAGGGCTGCTATCACCATTAGGCATATTGATATCAAGTAAAAGCAAATCGAATTTTTCTGTTCTTAGCAAACTGTAAGTTTCTTCTAGATTCTTCGTTTGCATAACCTGAGCATTAACCAGATATTTAAGAAAAAAACCTCGCATAACCAATCGCATTAATTCGTTATCATCGGCTATTAAAATTTTAAGATTTTCTTTCATTTACAAATGATGTTGCACGTTTAATTAAAAAAATAACAATCATCACAAGAAAAGTCTACTCCAGCAAAATTCTATTTTACTATCGTTTTCCAAAATATGGTTACACTAAAATGGGATGATACTCAAATGTAATTATTTTATTTGTTTAGCATAAAAAAAATAAGATTGTCCTAAAGAAATTCCCATGCACTATGGTAAGCATTTAACCCCTCTGCATACTTCATAAAATCGTTATAAAATAAAGATCTCGATAAGGTAGCCCCATCTCCTACTACAACAAGCTTTTTTCTTGCTCTTGTCATAGCTACATTCATTCGTCTGGTATCAGATAAGAAACCTATTGCCCCTTCAGTATTACTCCTTGTTAAACTTATGTAAACTATGTCTCTTTCTTGTCCTTGAAAACTATCAATGGTATTAACCGAAATTTTATCATCATGCGCCATTAAAAGAGGATTCGATTGCGTTAGCTCTTTCAATAACTGAACCTGTTGTTTGTAAGGAGATATAACAGCTATACTTGGAAATTTATTTTCAAAGTTTTGATTTCCGAGCGATTCAATAAACTCGGTTAAGTGATTAAGCATGAAAGTTGCTTCTTCAGGATTTGTAGTACTTGTACCATCAGCCTTTTCTTCAAAACCGCAGCCAGCTGTATCTATAAACATTAAAGGCTCATCATTTGGAAACAATAAATGATTTGCTACCGAAGAATTAGCCATTAACCGATCTTCATAAAAAACCTTTGAAGAGTAACCCATTATTTGTGTATTCATACGGTATTGCTCATTCAATAGTACGACCGACTCTGGATGTAGAATGACAGATTTCTCGAGCAAAGTAGTGCTTAGTCCGCTTTTAGCAGCTTCATTCGATTTTATAGTTGGCGAAAGCTGAAAATGATCTCCAGCAAAAATTACTTTTTCGGCTTTTAAAATCGGAATCCAACAGGCAGGCTCTAGCGCTTGTCCAGCTTCGTCGATAACAACAGTATTATATTTTAAATTTTTAACGGTATAATGATTTGAACCGACAAGTGTCGCCGTAATAATCTGCGCATTATTAAATAGATTATCCATTATATACTGTTCAGAATTTTCTATTTCTCGTCCAATTTTATGTGCTTCATCAAACAACGCCTTTCGTTGATCTCTTTCGGCTTTTCCAAAACTTCGTTTGTATTTATGAGCCATGTTTTTGTACTCATTTGCTTGCTTTTTTAGCGCTTTAATAGACTTCATTTCTGGATGTTCAGCCATTTTATAATCAAGCGTTGCATGAACTAACTTTTCAGAAACTCTAGCAGGATTACCAACACGTATAACATTTAAACCTTCTTCTGATAACTTTTCAGTTAACAAATCTACAGCTGTATTACTTGGTGCAACAACCAGTATTTTTTGGTTATCTTGTTTACTGAGTGCTTTTATTGCCTGTACTAAAGTTGTGGTTTTTCCTGTTCCAGGCGGACCATGCACAATTGCTAATTGATTTGCTGAAAGAATCTTATTTACAGCTTCTTGTTGCGATATATTAAGTTTTGGAGAAGAATAATAACCTGAATCAACCTTAAAATCAGGCTGTTGCCCATCAGTTAAAATCCGTATTAATTTATTTTTGGCATCATCATCACAAAATGTTGTCGCTTGTTTTAAAGCATTATTCATTTCATCGTAACTGTTATTATCAAATAATAAATCAACTCCGAGTTTTCCATCCCTAGTCCAATCTGGAAGTTCATCTAAACGCAAACTAATTTTCATTTTATTGCGATTAAGGTGTGTAATTACACCGTCTATCCGATCCGCTTTTGGGTCGTGATTAGAAAATAGAACAACGGTAGAACCAAAGCGAAATTGCTGCGATAAATCTTGATGAGTAGTTCTCTCAACTTCGACCGTTATGTAATCTCCACGTCCGATTTCGGTATTACGAATAGCAATTGGATACCAAGTTAAACCTAAATTTCGCCTATCGGCAGCAGAAGTGTTTTCGGTTAATTTTAAGAAAGTTTGATGATCGGCTTTACGTTCTACATCAAGCAAATCGATCAGTTTTTTGAAATAATCTTTAGACAAAGAGTAAGGATAAAAATGTAATTATTATGTATTTATAATACCAATTGTTCTTGAAGGTTGATAAGGGTTTCTTCAGCATCGACACAAAAGCCTGGATGCACTTTGGAACATTGAACAACTGTACTTCTTGTTGCTGTTAACCAACGAAAACGAGAAGCCATATCATATTGACCAATTGTTCCAGATCCTTTAGCTCCTGCACTAATGCGCTCAAAAGCTACTAAATTTTCCTCAATTTCTTCGATATCTAAACTCTTGGAAAATGCTTTTAATCTACTGTAATCGATAGTAAAAATTGCTTTTAAAAATTTTTGTTTTGCGCAGTATAAGATAATTCCAATGTTTAGAAATTCTTCGCGTTCTACCCTAGGCATTACACGAATTACAGCATACTCAAATAAGTGTTTCTCTTGCATGCTGTGCTTCTTTTAAAAAGATTTCTGAATGTGCTAAGCGGGTTTCCAAAAATTTAGCATAAGCTTCGCGATGTTTATCTTTGGTTTCGAATATATTTTCGCCTTCTAACCATTCGTCTGGAATTAATGAAACAATGGCTTGAATATGTTCTGGTTTTAAAATAGCTCGAAATTCGGAATCGACAATTCCCAGGTCATTAGCCCAAAGTAATAAAACATGGTCTTTAATTAATACAAAGGGACGTTTTGCCTGCTCTTCCCAATTTTGCCACGAATGATGAAAATATAATGAAGCGCCATGATCTATTAACCACAATTCTTTATGCCAGATAAGCATATTGGTGTTACGACAAGTCCTATCCATGTTGGTTAGTAAGCAATCTAACCAAACAATTTGAGATGCAAGCTTTGAATCAACCTTTGTTACAGTTGGATCAAAAGTTATTGCTCCAGATAAGTAATGAAGAGCTAAGTTAAGACCAACACTTGCTTTAAGCAAATCCTGTATTTCTTCATCGGGCTCAGTTCGGCCAAAAGCCTCATCCAAATTGGCAAAAACTAATTCGGGCACGCGAAAACCTAAAACCCTCGCTATTTCACCGCCAATCAACTCGGCAATTAATGCTCTGGGGCCTTGACCAGCGCCACGGAATTTTAATACATATAGAAAACCATCATCAGCCTCGGCTATGGCGGGCATAGAGCCACCTTCCCGTAATGGCGTAACATACCTGGTTACATTAACTGTTCTCAGTTGAATATTGTTCATAATTTATATCGTCAAATTTAGAAGAAATCTGCCATATAAATCACAATAAAGGTTTAGATATAAATTACAACTGCTAACCGTCTATTCGTAAGTATGAAGAAAGTGCATTCCTTCAGGCGTTATCGAAGAGGACCACTGAACAGCCTCGCGGTTTATCCTAACATAACCTAAAGTCTCAAGTTCTTCATATTGCTCTTCCATTCCACCGAGAATAGACGAACTAACTTGTTGATCAATAATCTCAAGTAAAGATTTAATTTCTGCTCTTTCCATTGTAAAATAGTTTTAAGTGAAACGTTTGAAATTATAAAAAGTTTAATTTTTAGAAAGTTTCAAAGAGCTTAGAAAACGAACTAGGAACTATGAAAATCAAAAAAAAGTAAAAGTTTTCAAAAAAAATTCGGTTTTATCAGAACTAAATATATCTTTGCCCTTGAGAGCGTTAATTTAGATGCGGGTATACGACGAAAGTTGTATGCCCGTTTTTTGTTTAAGGCACTTTTACAGCCTCTATAACCCTTTCAAGGCATATTTTTAACCAAGGAGTATATTGTTCGGGTTTATCAATTATGTTAAGTCTTAATTTTTCTAAATCAACATATTTATACGCTTCTACCTCTTCTGTATTTATTTTTGGTAATTCATCCGATAATCCAAAAAAGACATGATCAAGCTCATGCTCAATTAAACCATCGCTAAACTCAGCCATATAGGTAAAGTGGAATCCATAACTTAAATCACAATTCATTCCCATCTCTTCGTAAAGCCTTCTTTTCGCAGCGTCTATATTTTCTTCGCCCCAGCGAGGATGACTGCAACAAGTATTTGTCCACAAGCCACCAGAATGATATTTGCTTTTAGCTCTTTGTTGTAGAAGCAATTCGTTTTTCGAATTAAAAATAAAAACAGAAAATGCTCGGTGCAACAAACCTTTCTCGTGCGCTTCAATTTTTTCCATTAGTCCTGTAGGTAAATCGGTATTATCTACAAGTATTACTTGTTCAATCATTTAATTTTCAAAAAATAGGGATGCTTAATAATTATAAATATAAAATTTATATGGCATTAAATTTATGTCTAATCATACAATCGAACATTAAACCAACTTTCCTGCCATTCGAAATGCGTATTCTTTCGTTCATTATGCGTTCGGCGGTTAGGCCTTTTATTTTACCGAACAACTTTTTATAATAAATGTATGATAGATAAACGCCGTTTCGGGAAGATGCATGTAACATTTTGATACCAATTAAAGCTTCTTCAAACTCTTTTTCTATTTCAATTTCAATTGCTCTTTTTTGATTATCGCAGAAAAGAGCAAGATTAATGTTCGGAAAATAACTCCTGTTTAAAGATTGATGATCGGCTTTTAAATCTCTCAAAAAGTTAACCTTCTGAAATGCAGAGCCTAATTTCATTGCATAAGGTTTCAATTGTTCGTATTCCGTTAAATCGCCATTTGTAAATACCTTTAAACACATTAAGCCAACAACTTCTGCAGAACCTAAAATGTATTTATCGTATAACTCTGGAGTGTATTCTTTTTCAATTAAATCCATCTCCATGCTACTTAAAAACAAGGTAATTAATTGATGATCTATATTGTATTCATTTACAACCTTTTGGAAAGAGTTCAGTATTGGATTTAAGCTAATCCCCGCTTCTATTGCCTCAAAAGTATCGTGTTTAAATTTATTTAGTAGATAATCTTTTTTAAAGGAATGAAAGCTATCTACAATTTCATCAGCCAAACGAACAAAACTATATATAGAATAAATTGGCGAACGAATTTTTTTATTTAAGAAATATATTCCAAACGAAAAGCTTGTACTGTAGCGCTTTGTTGTTAGTTTACTGCAATCTGCAGATAATTTGTCGAATATTTCTTTCATAAAAACAGGCAAATTTTACTATCGAATTCTCTAAAACTTTATTCGATTTATATTTTCTTTTGGATGGCATTTCACAAAAATGTTTATATCCATTGCAAATATCATCTTTCTTATACGTTTAACCAATCTAACTAAAATTGAATTTTATAATAATTTGTAATTAAAAAAACTTCAAGCTCAGATATTAAAACGAAAATAGTAGTATAAAGTTTCCATATAAATATTAAAACCCTTGTGTTTTTAACGCGATTTCAATTTATTTAATTAGATAGGCCCTCGTTTAAAAAAACACAAAACTACACGAACAAACACAAAACCATTACGAAGTGAGTAAAAACCGTGACAAAAACATTTTTTTTTCTAAATTAGAACTGTTGACTTAATTTGCATTCGTTTTAGCCGTTGCCATATATGAGATTGAAGTGTATTGTTATTGATGATGAAAACCATGCGGTTAATGCAATAAAATCATACATAGATACGCTCAAAAACCTTGATCTTATAAAGATTTATACAGACCCGTTACAAGCATTAACAGAAATAGGGACTGGCCCTGATGTTGACATTATATTTATGGATGTTGATATGCCAATGATTTCTGGAATCGAGCTTTCGAAGGCAGTTAAACACAAAACTTCGAAACTTGTCTTTACAACTTCACACAGTAAATATGCTTACGAAGCCTTCGAAATAAATGCAAGCGCTTATTTGTTAAAGCCTTACACATTTGCTCGTTTTGCAGAAACAATTAATAGACTTTTTCCGCAGATCGTTCATACGACTACTTCAATAGATATTCAAAAAGAAGAAAACCATTTCTTTATCAGAAATAAGAATGATAACAACAACCTTATAAAGGTGCGGTACAATGCTATTGTTGCGGTAGAAAGCTTACAAAATTATGTTAGGATTTACACGCTCGATGAAACCATAGTTTCATATATTGGATTATCCGAAATTAAAGATGTTTTAAAGGAACACCCGAATTTTGTTCAGGTACATCGTTCGTTTATTATATCCAAAAACCATATTGAAAAAGTTGATGGAAACTCTTTGAAAATGTCGAACCAACTTATTGTAAATCTGGGTAATAATTACCGTGATGAAGTTTTAACTTATATCAAAGACAAAACGATTAAAACAGGTCGTTCTTAATCTAAACAAAACTCTCTCTAGGTAATGATAAAAGCAGTAGTTAAAATCTTTAAGCATAATAATATTTTTTTAAATTGGATAATTACTTATAAATATAGTTTTATTGGTTGGGCAGCATTCTTGTTTTATGAGATTGTAATAGTTGGTTTGTACACGGGCAAACTTGCTAATCCAGGCACTTATATTTTTCACTACCTATTAAATATTTCTATCTTTTATTTTCATGCTTTAATTGTTTTAAAGTATGGATTAAAATATCCTAAGCAAATAATCTGGAGAATTCCTGTGCTTTTATTCTTAGAGGTAGCAGCATATTTATGTGTTACTTATATTACTTATGCTTTAATAAACAAGTACACACATATAATAAGCTCAAAAGATCCAGTATTAAATACTAACTTCTATATCGGCGGAACATTCAGAGCAGTTTATTTCATTATCTTTAGTACTGGATATTACTTTCTCATCACGTTTATTAAAGAAAGAAAGAAAACAGAACTGCTCGAGCAACAAAGGTTAAACAATATCATTCAACTGGCAAAATCAGAAAATGCATTTTTAAGAGCCCAAACCCAACCTCATTTACTTTTTAATACATTGGATTTCATTTATCATAACGCAAAAGAAAATTCTCCCGTTGCCGCAGAAACCATTATTGCACTTTCATCAATGATGAGGTATACTGTAGATAGCAAGCATGAGGAAGAATTTGTTAATTTACGAAATGAAATAGAGCAAGTAGAAACTTTCATCAACCTGCATCAATTAATAAACAATCATAGTTTACAAATTCAGCTCGACTATGAAGATGAAGTTAGAAATGAAAAAATAATACCAATGGTACTTATTACTTTGGTTGAAAATATTTTTAAACATGGCGAATTAAAAGACCGATCTAATCCTGCTTTTATTAAAGTTGTTGCCGATAAAGAAAATCTTTTAATAGAAACCAAAAATATTGCTAAGAATAAAAATTTTGAAGTAAAAAGAATTGGCACTGGGATAGATAACATAAGAAAAAGGCTAGATTATACTTATGGAGGTAAAGCCGATTTTAAACACTATTTTAATGATAATGAACACTTTAATATTAAAATTACGATAAAAAGACAAAATATTTTAAAAGATAATGCCTAAATTAGCTTTAGTTTTACTCTTTGATAAGGATAGACTGGCATAAAATCTTTAAAAGCAAAATTTTAAATTATAAATCTCAAAACCCTATAAAAATATATGCCGATTAATTGTATTGCGATTGATGATGACCCGAATTCTTTAGAAAACCTTAATTCTTACTTAAATACAGTACCAGATTTACAGTTAGTTAAAAGTTTTACAGATCCATTAAAAGCCCTTACTGATATCTCTGTATCGGAGAAAGTTGATATTATTTTTATGGATATCGAGATGCCAACCCTTTCGGGTATTGAGTTGGCTGCCTTATTAAGAAAAAAGACCAAGCATTTAATATTTACAACCGCTCACCCTCGTTATGCTATCGAAGCATTTGGCGTAGAAGCTGATGCTTACTTATTGAAACCATATTCGATGATTCATTTTACGGAAACGATTAGTAATCTTTATCCGAATGAAAGAAACGAAACTAAAGAATTAAAAGATGATTTCTTCTTTATTCCAATGCAAAATGATTCAAATGAATTTATTAAAATTGAATTTAGCGACCTGATTTCGTTAGAACAAATTAACGAAATGGTATGCCTAAGAACGGTTAAACAAAATTACATGAGTTTTAAATTAAACTTTAGTAAAATATTAAATATCGTAAGGGAAAACCCAGCTTTTATTCAAGTAAGTTCATCTGCAATTATTTCTAAATTACATATAAAGAGTTTTTTGGGCGATCAGATTGTTCTTGCTGGTGGCACTTCTATATCTCTTGCTAATAAATATAAACATTCCTTTATATCGTTTATACGAGAGAATTTATCAAAAAATAGATTGGTGGAAGATAATTAATGTAAAAGGCTTTGGTAAAACACCAAAGCCTTTTTTGATTTATTTGCTATTTCGATTCTACACTTACAGCCTTTAAAGAGATAGTTGCTTTATTCGTGTTTTTAATGGCTTTAAAAACAATATATACATCATGAAATTTAATATCGGTTATACCTTCAATTGGAATATTTAGCTTGCTTAAATTAGATTTACCTAGTATCATTCCATCTTGTTGGTCTAATCTTATTTCTACATCATAACCTGCATCTATAGGTTGGCTGGAAACCACTAAATTTATTGCACTAATGCCTGTTAAATCAATTAATGATAATTTTATCCATCCATTATTTTGAGTTAAGTTAAACAACTCGTTTTCATCACGATTAAATCCGTAGAAATCTTTTATATCGCTTAAATGTATTATGTTACTTTTTAAATTATAGGTGTTTGTAGTTGTTAAGGATTTTAAGCCTCTTGCCCCCATATCGGTATAAGAAGCCTTTATCGTTAAAACTGATTTGTTCTTGCTTATAGTTTCAGGTGGTGTAATTTTACCAATAGTAGGAAGTGATACAATATTTGTTTCTTTGGCCGATAAACTCATTACCCACTCTACAATTTGTTTCACTTCTGTTTCTTTCATGGCTGTATGCGCAGGCATTGGTACCTCTCCCCAAACTCCACTACTTCCTTTTATTACTTTCGATGCTAAATAATCTACAGCTTTTGGCTCTTTCTGATATTTAGCAGAAATCTTATCAAATGCTGGTCCAATGGAAACTCCTGATATTTTATGGCAAGTACTACAATCTGATTTCGCCATTAATGATTTACCAATTAAAGTTTGTGCCGCCTGTTGGTGCCCTAATTGCGTTCCTGCTAAATCGGTTCCTTCTGTATATGAATTTGAAATATAAATTCTTTCTTTATTAACCACTGCACCTTTATCGGCAACTAAAACCTGATAATTAACAGGCTTACCAGGAAAATAAAATGACTTATTACCTGTTAATAATATATCGACTTTTGGATGTTCATTTCCTGCAAAAACAGAAATAACCTTACTTTTTACCGAAGCTTTTTCTTTATCGAAAACTTGAACACTAATCGGATATTCGCCCGCTTTAGTAAAAGTATGCTGCAATTCAGGAACATTAGTTGTTTTTTTTAACCCATTACCAAGGTTCCATACATAAGTTAATGGTCCTCCATCAGCATCTTTAGCCTTAACCTTTGCAATTAATTTATAAGGCAATAATCCACTGGGCTTTTCTATAATTAAGCTAGAAACCAACGGTGGTCTATTGCCTTTTAAATAATCAATTCTGGCAATTCCCGCATCTGGATTTTTTGAGAACCAACCTTTTCCATATTCTAAAATGTAAATTTTGCCATCTGGACCTAATTCCATATCAATTGGTGCTGCAAAATCTAAATTAGCCATTATAGGTTCCATGCTTAAATAATCGCCATTTGGAGCCATCGTAACTGCTTTTACCCAACCTCTTACCCATTCATAAATAATAAGTTTACCATTATAATATGCAGGATAGGGAGAAGCTTCAGGTTTATTATACAAAACAGGTCCAGTCATTGCTGTTCGTCCACCTGAACCGACCTGCGGAAATTCTTTAGATTCGCCATAAGGATACCAAATAAATGCAGCTTGAGCAGCTGGAACAGTTGTTAAACCAGTATTGTTTGGCGAATTATTTGTAGCGCCATTGGCATCGAAAGCAGGTCCATTAGTTCCATTGCTAAAATCATACGCCTTGTAAGGATAATTATTGCCAATAAAATATGGCCAACCGAAATTTCCCGCTTTTCTTGCTTGGTTAACCTCATCGTATCCTTTCGGCCCTCTTAATTCATCATCATTAGTTGCATCAGGGCCAACTTCTCCCCAATAAAGAAATCCTGTTTTCTGGTCTACTGATATTCTGTAAGGATTTCTATTTCCCATTACAAAAATTTCAGGCCTTGTTTTTGCCTCGCCATTAGCAAATAAATTACCTTTCGGAATACTATAAGTGCCGTCTTCGTTTAACTTAATTCGAAGAATTTTCCCTCTTAAATCGTTTGTATTACCAGCCGAACGCCTTGAATCATATTGCTGCAATCCTGGCCTGTTATCTAATGGAGCGTAACCTTTGTTAACAAATTGCTGTTTTGGTACATCGAAAGGCGTCGAGTTATCGCCTGTTGAGATATAAAGTAAACCCTCAGGACCAAAAGCGAGTGAGCCACCAGTGTGACAACAAATTTCTCGTTGAGAATAAAATTCTAAAATTACCTTTTCAGATGTCATGCTAAGCATATCGTTAACCATTTTAAATCGTGATAAACGATTTACCGATTTTCCGATAGGACTATAAAAAAGATAAACGTATTGATTGGACGCATATTTCGGATCGATTGTTAACCCCAACAAGCCTTCTTCTGCATTTACATCAGAAAGCCCTGTTTTAAAGTAAACATCGAGTTTAGCAACTTGAGAAAGCTTTTTTGTTTGATTTTTATAAAGCATCAACTCACCTCTCCTTTGAGCAACTAAAATATCGAGATTAGGTAAAACTGCCATTTCAGTTGGTTCGGTAAACTGCCCCTGCACTAAATTAACTTTTACAAACCTATCCTGATCAGGCGTATCAATTTTAATTTCTTTTTGCTTTTGATGGATTAAAGTTTTGCTGTTAAATGTATTATTGATTAATGTGGTTGCCAGAAATATGGTAAATGCAATTCCCGAGAGTAAGATTGAAGAAGATGTTTTCATGTATATGGCTAGAAAATTATTATTTCATAAATATACCCGAATGTTTTAAAAAGCATAAACGAGAATATTAAAATATGGTAATATTATTGTTCGAAAGCGGTTATATAATCTATATTTTAAAACTAATTTTCCATTTTATAAAATCTGTAGATTATCTTTGTCATAGAAATTGCTTTACGGCTGTTTCTATTAAATCTTCCCCCATGAGAAAATTATTTTTTTTTGCTGCTTTCCTTTTAACAAGCTTTTTAGCTAAAAGCCAAACCTTAATATTAGCCAAAGATGCATCGCAGTATATTGGAAAAACTGTAACCGTTTGCGATTCTGTTTATGGTACTAAAGCTTTAGATAAACTGACTTTAATTAATATTGGTGGCGCTTATCCAAAAGAACTTTTAACTGTAGTAGTTAATAAAGAAGATATTAGTAAATTTTCTTCTGAGCCAGCAAGTATGTTTCTTGGAAATAAGATTTGCATAACAGGAATCGTTAGCGAGTTTAAAGGGAAATTTCAAATTGTAGTAACAGAACCAAAGCAAATTCTAGTTAAATAGAGTCGATTTATTATGAAAATTCAAACCCCTCCTTTTTATAAGGAAGGGTAAAATGATGAGCGTAATAGATGTAAGATTGAGTTATTAATTTATATTTAGTTATTTATACCTTTTTAAAGCGCTTTAGCAGCCGACAAGGAGGTAGCCCTGCCGACTGTTTGAGCTTAGATTTCCTATAATCTTTTCAAATGTTGTAAATCAAAATAGTTCCTCCTAATTCGTTATACAGAAAGTCTAAAATCCTTTATGAAAGGGTTAAATTCCTTGATAAAGATTTAACAACGATTCAATACAATCTCTTATTATATGTTTTCTCAAAAACTGTAATATTTATATGTAAATAAAATTCTATTTACATTAATTTTCTACCTTGTTAAACTCTTTAACCAATATATAAATCGATTAACTATGATTAATAGATATACATTAAAATTAGTATTTACACTAGCGATAACATTGTTATCTATTTCTAAGGCTCAAGCAAAGCTTAATGTGGCGGTAGCAGGTTTAAATCATGATCATATTTATCTGATTATGAACAGTTTTCAAAAAGGCGAAGTTAATATTATCGGAATAGCAGAAAATAATCAAGAACTAGTAGAACGTTTTAAAAAGCGTTATAACCTTGCCGATAGTATTTTCTTTAAAGATTTACCTACCCTATTACAAAAACGGAAACCTGATGCGGTTTTGGCATATAATGCAATTAGCGATCACTTAGCTGTGGTGGAAGCTGCAGCTCCTCTAGGTATTTCTGTAATGGTAGAAAAACCTTTAGCTATGACCGTTAAACAAGCAGAAAGGATGGTGCAATTAGCGAAACAACACAATATACACTTACTAACTAACTACGAAACTACCTGGTATCCAAGTAATCAGGAAGCTTTTTTAAATATTAAACAGCAAAACTTAATTGGCGAGATCAGAAAAATGATTGTTCATGATGGTCATCAGGGACCCAAGGAAATTGGTGTAAGTAAAGAATTTTTAAACTGGTTAACAGATCCTAAAAAAAATGGCGCAGGTGCATTGGTAGATTTTGGCTGCTATGGAGCCAATTTAATGACTTGGTTAATGGATGGTAAAGCTCCAATATCAGTTTCTGCAATTACCCATCAAATAAAGCCTGAAATTTATCCAAATGTAGACGATGATGCTACAATTTTGCTAGAATACCCTAATGCCACTGGAATAATTGAAGCCTCGTGGAATTGGCCTTTTAGTATTAAAGACATGGAGGTCTTTGGTAAAACAGGTTATATTCAAGCTATTAACGAGCATAATTTGCGGTTAAGAGATAACAAAAAATCCGAATACAAAATTTATAATGCAAAATTACTTGCTCCTGCTTACTCGAGTAGCTTAGGTTATTTGGCAGCTGTTTTAAAAGGAGAAATCAAAACCATAAACGATTTATCGTCATTAGAAAATAACTTAATTGTTGTTAAAATTTTGGAAGCAGCAAAGATTTCTGCCAGAACTGGCAAAAAAGTTATGATAAAATAAATTTTATAAATTTGTTCAAATCACTTAATTAAAAATGTCTAAAAAACCGAGGATTTTAATTTTACTATTATTTATACTGATCATCAGTTTTACTTTATTAAGCGCTTTCATAGCAAAAAATCATATTTTCCCCTTCGATATAGAGGTATCATTGGCAGTTCAAAAATACCAGGATAAATGGTTAGATAAACTAATGCTGGCTATTAGTTTCTTTGGAGAATTACCCTGGTCGCTACTTTCAGTTTTAGTTGTTGCATCTATATTCTATTTTAATAAATACAAAAGAGAAGGTTTTTTTATATCAACAACTTTGTTCTCGGGCTTAATAATTCTTGGAATTAAAAATGTTATTAACAGACCTCGTCCAACTAGTTTTTATGTTCGTTTGGTAGAAGTTAACAGGTTTCAAAGTTATCCTAGCGGCCATGTTTTATCTTACGTTTTATTTTTCGGTTTTCTTATTGTGCTTATGCAAAATTTAAAAACCATTGCGTTAGTTTGGCGAAATTTAATTACTGGTATTTCAGCTTTTCTCATTATAACAATAGCTCCATCAAGAATATATCTTGGTGCTCATTGGTTTACTGATACTTTAGGTGGTTTCTTGCTAGGTTTAATCTGTTTATTTCCCCTTTGTTATTTCTATTTTAAAAAGACTGGGAATATAGATGAGCTGCCCACCAATAAAAACAAGTAAAAATTTCTCTCTAACTATAGGTTTTTCTTCAGAAGGAATTGGGAAAAAGGGTTTTCTAAAACGCATAACCATTTTATTATTACCTAAATTTACAATTCAAAATATAAATTTACAATACCAAATTAAGTGTATTTTAATAGATTCTAACAAACTTAGAACTGTAATTTTTGCCATCAAAACACCACCAAAAATATAAGAGTTGCTGAAGAGTTTGAAAAATATTCGAATATTTTAAAAGTAGTTTCAAATTTATAACCATCCAATTTTTACAGAATTAATCAATTAATTATTCTTAGTAACGGCTTGATGACAATATTTAAAATATCGTTTAAGAAAATACCTTTGTCAAATATTTTAAAAAATCAATATGAAATTTCACTACCCCTTCGCCTTACTTATTATTGCAATTAGTTTAATTTTAATTTCCTGGGGATATACTGGTCATCGAACCATTGGTCAAATAACTGAAAGCTACTTATCTTCTAACTCAAAAGCGGCAGTAAAAGATTTACTAGGTGATGAAAGTTTAGCAGATGCTGCCACCTGGGCAGATGAAGCAAGAAAATTTCCAGAATTAAAAGAAACAGCAAATTGGCATTTTCTAAATTTACCCTTAGGTTTAAATTTTAAAGAGTTTAAAAACATGGTTGATACCATGAAACAGGCAAATGTATATAGTGCATTGATTAAAGCCCAGGAAACACTGAAGCAAAAGGATACACCTAAAAAGGAGAAAATTAATGCCTTAAAATTTGTACTTCATTTTGTAGGCGACATGCATCAACCTATGCATATTTCTCGTGCTGAAGATAAAGGTGGAAATACGATCCAATTAAATTACGAAGGCAAAGGAACTAATCTACATAGTTTAATAGATACCAAATTATTAGAACACCAGGGATTGAAATATGATAGTCTTGCAATTAAGTTTAACAATATACCTAAACGCAAAATCAGAAAATGGCAAAAAGCACCAATTATAAAGTGGGCATGGGAAAGCTATCAAATTAGTTCTAAACTTTATGCCGAAGTTGATGAAATGAAATCGCGAACAATTGGCGAAGAATATTACAACAAACATATAGGAATGGTAGAAGAAAGGATTCAACAAGCCTCGGTGCGTTTGGCAGGGCTGTTAAATGAAATCTACAAAGATGGTTATGTATCTGAAACTTCAGGTAATTAGAGAATCAAAAGTCACTTTTCAAATCAACGAATAGTTATTAACAGTTTTCAACAGGTGTTTATAAATATTTTAGGTTAAAAACCTTTCAATGCATAACTTGTTATAGTTAAATAAATCACTTGAAAATAAGTCCTGTGAGCGGGGTATCCGCGAAGGGCAGGCACACCATAACAACAAAATAAACTTGAACCAAAAAAAGAAAAACCCGCATAATAGCGGGTTTTTCTTTTATACTAATTTAGTACTTTATCTAATGATGAAGACAATTCCATCATTTTTTAATTTATAGAAATATTGCCTTTGTCCTTTACTACAAACAATTTGTACTCTTTCTACCTCTCCAGTTTTCCCACGATAAACCTTGATTTGATCACCTTCGCGAATACGATCTAACTCATGAGCTGGCGTATTTTGATTTACTTCTTTCATGATAATTTATAATGATGGTAATTATCAAAGTTGATATGCAAATAATTAATTTGGGCAGCTAACGTTATGCTAGAGAAAAAAAATTGCAGGTTATCCTATAACCTGCAATCCTCTAAATTAATCATTGCTTTCAATCCTGATAAGCTATGTATGATTAACGGCAAAGTAGGCAAATTGTTAAAAAATTAGGCCGTATGAATAAACTGAATAGATTTAGTATCGCAACAATGAACAAAAACACAGATTTTTATGCCGAAGTTGTGAATCACTTTGTGAGTTGTAATTTATATGCTTTAGAGAAATAAGCGTTTTTTTATTTCAATATCCCACAAAGAACACAATTAAAGCAAACAAATGTTATTCAGCCAATAAAACATTTTTTGTTTCGAGCAGCTTACCTTGTTCAGTTTCATCTAAAACTGGAAACTTGATATTCAGGCTTTTTAATTTATCCTCGATAATTTCGCTAATAGCTAAACGGGCAAACCATTTTTTATCTGCAGGAATAATATGCCATGGTGAATCAGATGTAGCCGTTTCGTTGATAGCATCTTCATAGGCTTTCATATAATCATCCCACAAAGCCCTTTCTTTAATATCGCCAGATGAAAATTTCCAGTTTTTTGTTGGGTCTTCTATCCGCTCTAAAAATCTTTGTTTTTGCTCATCTCTACCTACATTTAAGAAAAATTTTAAAATCACAGTTCCGTTAGCAGTTAAATGCTCTTCAAAATTTCGAATACTTTGATAACGTTGTTTCCAAAAATCTTTATTTACTTTTTTTACATCGCTAAAACCAGGAATGTTTTCGCTTAAAATATATTGAGGATGAACTTTACAAACCAAAACGTTTTCATAATGTGAACGATTGTGAATGCCTATTCTGCCCCTTTCTGGCAATGCTTTATAATGTCTCCACAAAAAATCGTGTTCATACTCTTCAGATGTTGGAACTTTAAAACTAAAAACCTGACATCCCTGAGGATTTAATCCACTCATTACATGTGCTATAGCGCTATCTTTTCCAGCTGCATCCATTGCCTGAAAAATTATTAGTAAAGAATGTGTACCAGATGCATAGAGCTTTTCATGTAAATGATTGATTTCAATTTTAGATTTCACTAAAGCATCTTTAGCTTTTTCCTTGTTGTAATCTCCTGTATAATCGGTTTTGGTATTTTTAATTGAAAACTTTTTATCTCCTTGTACAATTAGGCTTTTAAATTCGTTCTTCATATCTATGCGTTATAATGTTGAAATTTCTAAAATCAATAATTTAAATATAGAACTAAAAAATAAGTAAATTAAATACGTTAATTTGCATTTAGAGTTTTTTATATTTAACGCCAAAGCTTTTTCCAAATACATCATCTTAACCTTATGTTTAAAGAGATAAAAAACAAGTACTTACGTTATTCTGCAATTGGTATTTTTTTCATAATTATATTTTTCTCTGCACTTCAAATTAACTTTTTGTGGTTATTTGGCTACTCACCTAGCTATCATGATATTAAAATCCCAACTCTTCGTGTAGGCTCTGAGTTATATACTGCTGATGGAAAATTGATTGGCAGGTATTTTAAAGAAAACAGAACACCTGTTAATTACAACGAAATTGCGCCAAGCGTTTTAAATGCTTTAATTGCTACTGAGGATGTTCGTTTCCGTAAGCACTGGGGAATTGATATACAAGCTGTTGGGCGTGCTGTTATAGGCTTTGGTAAAGATGGAGGAGCCAGTACAATAACACAACAATTGGCGAAAAACCTATATCGTACGCGTTACAATAAATCGCAAGGCTTATTATCGAAAATACCTTTGGTTAGAACCATTGTTTTTAAACTAAAGGAATGGATGACCGCTGTAAAGTTAGAATCGAATTATCCGAAAAATGATATTATTACGATGTACTTAAATACAGTTTCTTTCGGAAATAATACGTACGGAATTAAAACTGCCAGTCGCATTTATTTTGATAAAGAAGCTAAAGATTTATCTACTACCGATGCTGCATTGCTTGTTGGAATGCTAAAAGGTACATCTTTATATAACCCAACTAAAAATCCTGAAAGAGCTTTAGTACGAAGAAATACGGTTTTAAGCCAAATGAATAAGTATAACTATTTAAGTAAAGATAGTCTTACACTCTTATCAAAAGAACCGATTAAACTTAAGGAAGGTAAAATGGAAGATGGAAGTGATGGCGATTCTTATTTAAGAGCTGCTGTTGCAAAATATCTGGAAAAATGGTGTAAGGATAATGGATATGATTTATATGAAGATGGTTTAAAAATATATACAACCATCGATTCTAAGCTTCAAAAATATGCTGAAGAAGCTGTACAAGATCAAATGAAAACTTTACAACGCAGATTTTACAGCGTTTGGGGAAATGAAGATCCTTGGTATGATTCTGAAAAGAAAAAAGTTGATTACCCTGATCGTGCAATGAAAAATTTGCCAATATATGGCTTGCTTCAAAAGAAATTCCCGAATGCGCCAGATTCGGTTACAGCTTACTTCAATAAGAAGAAAAAGATGCAGATATTTTCTTATAAAGGAGATAGAGATACCATGTTTTCGACCCTAGATTCTATTCGTTATTACGGAAAAATAATGAATACAGGCATGATGACTATGGAGCCTGCAAGTGGAAAAATTAAAGTTTGGGTTGGCGGTATCGATCATAAGTTTTTTAAATATGATCACGTAAATCAAGCAAAAAGACAAGCTGGATCTACGTTTAAACCGTTTGCATACCTAACCGCTTTAGAACAAGGAATGAGTCCTTGCGATAAATTTACGGATAAGCCCGTTAAAATTCCTTATCAGGATAAAGGCGAAACGAAATATTGGGAACCTAAAAATGCTGATTACAGTGTAACCTATCGGGAGATGAGTTTGCGTTGGGCGATGGCAAAATCGGTAAACACCATTACTGCTCAGGTTACCGAAAAGGTTGGTTGGGATAATGTAGTTAAATGGGCAAAAGAATGTGGCATAGATAGTCACTTAGAGTCTGTTCCTTCTGTGAGTTTAGGTTCAAATGATGTAAGTGTTTACGAAATGGTAAAAGCGTACGGTACTTTTTTAAATAAGGGCGTAAAAACAGATCCTATTTTAGTCGAAAAAATTACCGATCAGGATAATAATTTAATTGATGATTTTAAGCCAAAAACTAAAAGAGTTTTAACGGAGGAAATTGCCTGGTTAATGTTATATATGTTCCGCGGTGGTATGGAAGAACCTGGCGGTACCTCTCAGGCTTTATGGGAATGGGATTTATGGAAAAAGAATAATCAAATTGGCGGAAAAACAGGAACTTCATCAGATTATGTAGATGCCTGGTATATGGGAATTACCAAAGATTTGGTAACTGGTGTTTGGGTTGGTTGTGATGAGCGTACTGCTCACTTTAAAAACGGAGAACAAGGAGAAGGCTCGAGAACTGCATTACCAATTTTTGCGAAGTTTATGGAAAAGGTTTATCATGACCCTACATCTGGCTACACTTACGGACCATTTCCAAAAGCAACTGTTGATATTACAAGAACAATTAACTGCCCTAGTCCTCGTATTGTACAGGATACAACCTCTACAGATAGTGCTACAGTAGATTCTACAACTGTTGCAGAACCTGAAAACCCTGAAACTGCTGTTCCTGCTACAACAGAACCTGAAGTTAAAAAAGAAGAGAAAAAGCCCGAACCTACACCTATTCAACCTGCTGCTGTTGTTCCGTTAACTAAAAAGGAAGAACGCGAATTAAAAAGAAAACAAAGACAGGAAGAACGCGAGAAAAAGAAAAATGGCAATAACTAATGCGCATTCATTATCTTAAAAAGTGTTAAAATAAAAATAGTAATTTAAACAATTGCTATTTTTATTTCCGAATATCTTATCATTTCGTTTCGTAATTATACTGCATACCACTAAACCAACTGTATGAAAATAAGCTCTACAACCTTAAAGCAATTTATACCTGCTTTGCTTTTAACCATACTTTCTTTTTCTGTACAGGCGCAATTCTTTGGCCAAAACAAGGTTAGATACAAAAACCTGGATTTTAAAGTGTTACAAACACCACATTTCGAAATTTACTATTATTTGAAAAATGAAAGTTTACTAAAGAAATTTTCTCAAGATGCAGAAACCTGGTACAAAATGCATCAAGAAGTTTTCAGGGATACGTTCATGAAGAAAAACCCAATTATTCTTTATAACAATCATCCTGATTTTCAACAAACTACAGCACTTAATGGCGAAATTAGTGTAGGTACAGGCGGTGTTACTGAAGCATTAAAAAACAGGGTTATAATGCCTGTAATGGAATTAAATAGCCAAACAAGGCATGTGCTTGGTCATGAGCTAGTTCACGCATTTCAATACCATATCTTACTCGAAAAAGATTCTATTAGCTTAGAAAATGTTGGCCAAACACCTTTATGGATGGTTGAAGGTATGGCCGAATATCTATCTATTGGAAAACGTGATGCATTTACCTCAATGTGGATGCGTGATGCAATGCTTAATAGAGATATTCCATCTTTAAAAGATTTAACCAATTCAAATAAATACTTTCCTTATCGTTACGGGCAAGCTTTTTGGACATACATTGGCTCTCAATATGGCGATACTACAATTGTTCCACTATTTAAGAACACGGCTAAATACGGTTACGAAAACGCCATAAGGTATACTTTTGGCTATGATGATAAAACACTATCTGGCTTATGGAAAAACTCCATCGATGCACACTATAAGCCGATGCTAAAAGCCGATAGTTCGCAAATAAAAATTACGGGCAGTAAAATTATAGATAATAAAAATGCAGGAAATATGAACGTTGCTCCTGCCCTTAGTCCTGATGGAAAATATGTTGCATTCTTATCTGAAAAAGATTTGTTTGGAATTGATTTATTCCTGGCAGATGCCAAAACGGGTAAAATTTTAAGAAAACTTACCAGTCAAATTTCTAATGGCCATATTGATGATTTTAATTTTATAGAATCGGCTGGAGCCTGGTCGCCCGATAGCAAACAATTTGCATTTAGTATTTTCAGTAAGGGTAAAAACCAAATGATGATCATTAATGTAGATAATGGCTCTACAGTATCTCAAAATGCAATGGGCGATGTTTCACAATTTGGTAACTTAACCTGGTCGCCAAATGGAAAAGACATTGCATTTTCGGGTATGGTTGAAGGTCAAAGTGATATTTTTTCTTATAATTTAGACACTAAACAGGTTACACAAATTACAAACGATGTTTATTCAGATTATGCTCCAAACTATTCGCCTGATGGCAAAAAAATAGTTTTCTCTTCAGATAGAGGTGCAATTCAGAATAACAATATTGCAGCTGTGCATCCAATTAACCTGGCCATTTTCGATATTTCTACCAAAACTCTTAGCAACATTGATGTTTTTCCAGGTGCCAATAATCTAAATGCTCAATTCTCGTCAGATAGTAAAAGTGTTTATTTTTTATCCAATAGAGATGGTTTTAGAAATTTATATAAATACAGTTTCGACGATAATGCAGTAGATCAATTAACAGATTATTTTACTGGAATTAGTGGTATAACCGAATTTTCTCCAGCCATTTCTATATCAAAAACTAATGATATTGTTTACAGCTACTATCGTTACCAACGTTATACGCTTTATAACGCCAATTTAAGTAGCTTCAAACCGAAAAGAATAAATAACAAGGAAGAGAATTTTGACGCCGCCATATTACCGCCGATGGAGAATATTGGTGTAAGCATTATTAATTCTAATCTAACAAACTTCGATAGATTTGAAAAAATAGTAGCCGATTCTATGAAAACGGTTCCTTATAAACCTAAATTCAAATTAGATTATTTGGCAAATAGTGGAATTGGTGTTTCAACAAGCAGATTTGGAACGGGTGCTCAAGGTGGTATTATTGGAATGTTTAGCGATATTTTAGGAACCAATCAAATTGTAGCGAACTTATCTGTTAATGGAGAGATTTATGATTTCGGTGGATTAGTTGGTTATATCAACCAAAAAAGCAGAATAAATTGGGGTGCTGCTGTATCTCACATACCTTACGTTTCAGGTTTCAGTTCTTATGGTTTTGAAAAACTTCCTGGCGCAAACAACACGACTACAGATGTTATAAATTACCGTACAGATATTATTAGAACGTTTGAAGATCAGGTACAATTATTTGGTTCTTATCCATTTAGTAAACTACACAGATTCGAATTAGGTGGTGCTTTTTCTCGTTACACATACCGTGTAGACCGTTATAGCAATTATTACAGTACTGATGGATATTATGTAGGCTCTGATAGAAGCAAAGTTTCAAACGAGCAAGCCAGCATAGATTATGGCGTACCATTTAACTCATTCACTTTGTATCAATTAAACGCATCTTTTGTTGGTGATAACTCAATATTTGGTTTAACAAGTCCACTCGATGGTTTTAGATACCGAGTTGGTGGCGAATTATATTTCGGAACTTATAAATTTAGTGGTGTTACTGCCGATTTACGTAAATATTGGAGGTTAAAACCAATAACTATAGCAGCAAGATCATACAATATGTTCCGTATTGGTAATGATGCTGATAGGCTTTATCCAATGTATTTAGGTTACCCCTACTTAATAAGAGGGTATGAAGCCAATTCAATTTATAAAAATAATACCTCTACTTTGGGTAACAGCTTTGACATAAATCAACTAAGCGGAAGTAAATTAGCTGTTTTCAATTTTGAAGTTCGTTTACCTTTTACTGGACCGAAAAAATTAACTGCTATACCATCTAAATTCTTATTTACAGATTTAAACTTATTCTTTGATGCGGGTGTTGCCTGGACAAATAATACAAAAGTTGCTTTTAAAAGTGAGCCAACCTACACAACAACACCTATCCTCGACTCAAGCGGAAATGTTGTAGGTTCATATGAAGATACTAATGAAAGAATACCTGTAATGAGTGTTGGTATATCTTTAAGAGTAAATGTATTTGGCTATTTTGTTTTGGAGCCCTATTATGCTATACCTTTCCAACGTAAAGATGTTAAAACTGGTGTTTTCGGATTAACCTTCGCACCAGGTTGGTAGAAAATAATTTTTGAATCAGTGAATATCTAGAATCTTCAAAAGAAAACAATTTAACTTGAAGAATCTGGGTATTCATTAACTCAATTATCGAAACTCATTAGTTGTTTAAGATAAGCTATTGAAAGAAAGCTTTACCTGATTGGTAATATTTCTATGCATAAGAATATTTTCAAAATCAAGGCCAATAGTTAAATCAATCCAATCGGGATTACAAGATCTTACTAAACGTTCTTTTTGCATACGGGTAAATCTACTGATCAATTTAAAACGAGACAAAGCCTGAGCCTCGGTTTTAAATTCTTCGAAATATACAAGGCGGGTTAATTGCTGTCCGTTATCAAAAAATAAGTTGGGCATCTGCTTGTAAAAATCTAATGTTTTAATCAAATCAGAACTCATGCCAACATGCATACTGGTGCGATTTCTGTCGGTAACGATGTAAACGAACTTTTTCATAATAACGTGTTTAAAAATTAAAACTAAACTATTTAGTATACCCTCTTGCAAATCAAAATAATATTACTAACTTTATGAGCATAAAATTACTAACTATTTTAGTAATTCCAAATTTATTTTAAAATTTATTTTTATGTCGAATATTTCAAATAATTTAAAGTACCTAAGGAAGAAAAAAGGCCATACACAGCAGGGATTCGCTGATATTATGGAAATTAAAAGATCACTTATAGGTGCCTATGAAGAAGACAGGGCTGAACCAAAATATGAATTACTAAAAAAAATAGCTGAATATTTTGAGTTAACCATCGATGAATTCATCAATGAAAAAATTTCTGATAGCTGGAAGCCAAAACCGAAAAGCCAGGGTTCTAATTTAAGAGTACTCAGTATTTCGGTTGATGCGAACGACAGGGAAAATATCGAGCTGGTTCCAGTTAAGGCAAGTGCTGGTTATTTGAACGGCTTTTCTGATCCTCAGTATATAAGTGATCTTCCAAAGTTCCAGCTGCCAATTGCTGCGCTTCGTCAGGGAACTTTTCGTGCTTTCGAAATTATGGGTGATAGTATGTTACCTGTTCAACCTGGAAGTGTAATTATTGGTGAATACTTAGATAACTGGAATGAGGTTAAAACTGGTGAAACTTATATCATTATTAGTAAAAATGAAGGTGTAGTTTACAAACGTGCAGGCAATCGGTTCAGAGAAAATAAAGAGTTAAAATTAGTTTCGGATAACAAAGTTTATGATGCTTACACAATTGCCGCCGATGATATTCTTGAAATTTGGAGAGCAAAGGCATATATATCTACTTCGTTGCCAGAACCTGCACCAGACCCAACGATGGAAACCTTAACTCAAATGATGGCTCAAATGCAAAAATCAATTTCGCAACTTAACAAGAATTAACATATTTTAACAAGTACAAATTAAACCGAAAGACATTTTTACTATCTATTAGTTAAAACACACATAAATAACTAATACACATGAAAAAATTGATTTTAACAATAGCCGTTGCAGTAATGGGTTTTACTGCAGTGTTTGCTCAAGATTCGACTAGAAGAGTAAGAAGAGAAATGCCTAAGCTAACTGCAGAACAAAGAGCAGAAAAAGCAACAGGGATGATGGATAAAAAACTAAGCTTAACCGCCGATCAAAAGAAAAAGGTTTATGCAATAGAATTGGATAAAGCTAAAAAGGTAGATGCTTACCGCAGCGAAGACAAATCTGCAATGAAGGGGAAAATGAAAGAAAGAAAAGCAGATATGGATAAAAGCAAAGCAGATCTTGAAGGCGTTTTAAATGCAGATCAAAAAACAAAACTAGAAGCTTTTAGATCTGAAGCTAAAGAAAAAGCAGGAAAAATGAGAAGAGGTATGGGAAAAGGGAAAAGAGATAAAGCGCCTGTAGTTTCAAATCCACCAGCTCAAGGTTAATCTTTAAAGAAATTATTTGAAATATTTAAAAGCGTTCTACTTAGTAGAACGCTTTTTTTGTTTTTTAGGCATTAGAATTTTAGCTGGCCTTCCCTCCTAATTTTTTTCGATTGATGTTTAGATTATACTATTTTAAATAGTCGTTTGCATTAAGATATTCAGCCCAAACTTTGTAACCTTCTGGAACAAGATGCAAGCCATCTTTAGTCAACTCGGCTCTCAATCTTTTATTATCATCTACAAAAACAGGATATAAATCCACAATTGTTACATTTTTTGCTTCGAGTTTTCTGATCTCATCATTTAACCAAAGAATGTGATTATCCTTACCGTAATGATTCTTAAACTTTTCAAAAGAACTATTTACAGGCAAAAGTGTGCTGAAATAAATATGCGTTTTTTTCGATTCTTTTCTGATTCGCTGAATCATTGTTTTATAATTATGCAGAATCACACTATCAGGAATGTTTCTCGATATATCATTTATGCCAATCAAAATAAAAACTTTAGCGGGCTTTCTATCGATAATTTCTTGCAATCTTTCTAAAATACCAAAAGTAATATCGCCCGAAATACCACGATTTTTTGCCTGAGGAAGATTTAAAAGCTTAGCCCAATCAGTGCCAGCAGTTATACTATTACCTAAGAATATGAAATCTTTCTTCGATTTGGGTTCTTCTTTAAATTTAGTTACCTGTTCTGCATATTTTCCTGGGCGATAAGTGCTATCCCATTTAACAACCTGAGCTGTTGCATAATTAGAGCTTTGTACAATAAATAAAGAAACTGCCAGTAACGATTTGTAAAAGAAAGATTTCATATCGATTAAATTGATTAGGAATAGTGCAATTTCTTAAATTATTTGGATTGAACCAAGATATTTGGATAATCTGAAATAATTCCATCAACACCTAGAGCTTTCAATGCAGCTATATCTTCAGCTTTGTTGGCCGTCCAAGGAATAACTTTTACTCCATCTGCGTGTGCTTTCTTAACTAAATCTTCGTTTACCATTTGCCAAACTGGACTTAAAATAAATGGTTTGTAACCTAAATCTGCAATATTTTCTTCGTAAGTTTTTTTATTAGCCACCAAAAATGATGTTCTAACATTTGGATATTTTTCGTGAATAAGCTGAATGGTTCGTTTATCGAAAGATTGAATAACAACATAAGGCGCAATTCCCTTTTTCTGAATAACATCCATCAATAATTTCACAAAAACGGCAGGTTCTGGGTTTGTAATTCCATCTCCAGCTACACTGCATTTTGTTTCAATATTATAAAAAACCTGCTTCCTTTTATTAGTTTTGATGTCCTTTTGTACCGCATCAATCAAATCTTCCAACAAAGGAATTTGCGATTTAATTTTTTGTTGTTCAGGAAAGCCAAGCAATGCTTTCGAGCCTAAATCGTATTGCTTTAAATCGCTATAGTCCATCCCAAAAACTGGATATTTTTTCGCATCAGCGTCGGGAATATCCTGCCCATCAGGTGTACGCATAAAACCAGGGCTTAAATAATCATCATGGGTAACCACAACGTTACCATCCTTTGTAATATGCGTATCCATTTCCAGTGTTGTAATGCCGTCAATTTTCAATACGTTTTGCATAGCCACAATCGTATTTTCGGGCCACAAACCACGGCCGCCACGATGTGCTTCGGCACTAAAAGCAGGAAATTTTGCCTCTTGTGCGTTTACCTGTACCGTAATTGCCCCGAAAACAATAAGTAATAAGGATTTCGAAATTTTCATAATTTTCTTTTCTTTAGATATATTAAGCTTTAAAGTTTGCCTCGTATTTTTCGCCAAATCTATCTGTTGCAACCACTTTAACTACTTTTACTGAAGGTTCAAAATGCGCTACAAATAAATGATCGGTTTTACTTGGCTCAGGAAACGTTCTTCCTTTCGGCAAGGTATCACCCTTATATAAACTTACTGATAAGGGATCGTAACCTTTTTGCTGTTCCAAAAGCCCCATTGATTTTCCATCAAGAAAATATTCTACTTTCCACTTTGGATCCCAGTTCCAAACATTGGCAATTAAACGCTTTTGGTTAGTTAAATCATCTACATAAATATGAATTTGCTCTTTTTTATCTAAACCTGTAGGCTGATAAAACCATTTTAATTCGGTCCCATTCACCTCGTAAACGCCATAACCTCTTGGTGTCCCATCTTCGCAAATTGGGCCAGTCCACCATGCCCCACAAACCGCACCATGATTATGTTCGAAAATGTTATCGGTAATTACATTTCTGTTGTAATGCGTATGGCCAGACATAATGTGTACATTGGTAAAACCCTGTAAAACAGCGTAAAAATCAGCATTATTTTTTACCGCATTATGAACTGGAATATGAAGATTGATAATCAATAAAGCATCTTTCGAAACAAATTTCAAATCTTTTGCCAACCAATCTAATTGCTGCTGACTGATATATCCATCGTAATTTCTTTCTGTACCCAAGTAACGAACATCATCTAAAACCACATAGTGAGCTTTTCCCCTGTTAAATGAATAATAAGTTGGCCCATAATGTTCTTGAAAAGTTTTGTCAGATGTTTCATCGCCACCCATTCTATAATCCATATCATGATTTCCTAATGCCTGAAAAAATGGAGTTCCCATTTTAGTTACAGCTGCATTGTAATCAACAAAAAGCTCATGATTATCCCAAACAATATCTCCCACCGTAATGCCATGAACTGGAATTTTCGGATCCATAGATTTAATGATTTTGATGGTATCTGGCACAGAAGTTTCCATCATCTGCTCAACATCCATTTTATTTTTTACTTGCGGATCAGCCCAAATGATAAAATTATGCTTATCGTCTTTTTGTTTTAATGGCTTAAGATCAAAATTTAATTTACCAGCAGTATCTGGTTTATAATAATGACGTGCTATATTACTTTCTGATTTAAATTCGTATCCTGATGGTGTACTAATCCACACAAAACGGGCAAGCTCGTGTAGTTTAATTTCGTACTTACCATTTTTATCTGTTTGAATAACATTATAGCCATCAGAAATGACTACACCTGCAACTGCTTTTCCTTTGCTGGTTACAACTCCACTTACCAACCCATCAACAGAAAATAAAGATGATGGAAATGATTTTAAACTAATGAATAATGCAGAGGTTAATAAACTTGATTTCTGTATAAATGATCTTCTGTTCATTTGATGTTTTTTAGTTAAAATAAACAAACCATCTTTTAATTGATGGTTTGTTTGAGTTAATATATTAGTTTGTAATTGTAGTGAAACCTGTTGTTTGCTCTATTATTGATAATGGCGATGTGGTTGTTAATTCGATATTGGTTGCCGTTCTACCTGTACTCCAAATACCTGTCGAAGCATTATAAACACCCCCTAACATGGTAAAATTACTTGTTGTAGGGAAACCGAATTTATTCGTATTAGTACCTGCACCATAAAACGCTACAGTTTTTCTATTTTGAATAGTACTATATTTATCAGTATTTGTAATTCTATAGCCTGCCTCTGGCGGACCAGCAGCATATATTGCACCATTACCACCATACATAATTACATCTAAAGGAATGGAATTTCCCGTTACCGTAAGTCCTTCAAACACAGCTACCCCAGCAACGTTACCGCTGTTAGCCAATAAATTTGCTGTTGCAGTTCCAAAATCATCACCATCTAAAGTAGAGTATTGTTTACTAGCAATCCAAACTCCAGAACTGATATCTGTTGAACCACTTCCCCAAATTACTTTGTTTCCGCCAACGTAGCAAAACTGACCTTTTTTAACAGTACCAGTCTTAATTGTAAACTTGTAAGTTCTTACACCACCCATTGCCCAGCCTGTTGCAGGTGCAACTAAAATACCTGCATTATTACTCGTAACAATAGAGAAAGGAGTTGCAGCAAAATCGATATCTCTTGTTGCTTTAAACTGAATATATTCATTATTTGCATCAGAACCTGTTGGATCGGTTAAATAACCAGTAATGATTAATGCGGATGGCTTAATCTCTGGCAACGCAAAAATATCAGTTGCTGTTCTTGGCCAAAGCTGAACACCCGTTGCCGTTTGAAACACAACTCCTGTGTAATCTGCAAATGGTGTAGCCTCCTGCTTTGCAAAACTAGAGGAAACTTCTGTATGAATAATTCCAGTTCCAAAACCATCATTTATTGTTTTGTTACCAGAATAAGTATTACCCGAAAGAGGTTCTGGAGACATCTTACCCTTACTAATCGTGATTAACGTGCTCTCATAAAAACCTGGTCTGCTCGTTAACATTCCTGTATTTACAGCTCTTAAAATTATTGATCGTCCAGCCGCCTTTTTCTCGATACCTGCTGCTGTAACACCTTCAATTTGTAAAGTTCCATTAACTCTTTTAAGTGTAGATCCTGTAATTCTTACATGAACAGAATCACCAGGAATATATTTTGCGGCCTCGGTACCTACATTGAAAGCAATACCTCTTAGCGAATCGATACCATTACCCGCAATACGACTATTTTGTACAAGAAGTAAACCTGTTGGAATATTACCTCCTGCTTGATTTGATACAACGATTCCCTTAATAAAATTTGCACCACCTAAGTTTTCATCGCTTAGCAGTAAATCAGATCCTTTAAAAAGTTTACGCAAATCGAAATTTGAAATATATGGACTAACTGTAATGCCAATATAATCGCTATCACGTTTACATCCCATCCAGGTACCACAGATTACAACTATGGCAACGATATAAAATATTATCTTTTTCATATTATTTTTTTGATATGATTAAGGTTTTTGCCACCAAACAAGTGTGTTAATATCATCTGCACCTTGCGAAGCAACTGCATTTTTATAACTTGTTGGATTGGTTGATTGAGTAACTAATGGATAATTTAATCTTGCGGGCATTTTGCCACCGTTTGCTAGTCCAGTTCCTTTTGGAATAAACGGGTGACCTGTTCTACGATATTCGAACCATTGCTGAAAATCGACTAAAAACATGGCATAATATTTCTGCAAGTGAATAAGCTGCATTTTACTAACCGAATTATTTGCAGAATTATCCAAAGGAAGATTGTTATTCCAGCCAATATCAGCGTTGTTTATATAAGCCTCTAGTGCTGGATCTGATGCTGTGGTAAAAATTGTGGGCAACCAATAGTTGATTGCATCTGCAATACCTTTTGTGTAGTAAGATTCTCCTGTACCTGTTATCCAACCTTTAGCTGCAGCTTCGGCTAAAATAAAATCTACTTCAGCACAGTTCATAACTATTCCCGTATAACGGTCGGTTTGCAAAGTGGTTGGATTATTGGTAGTTGCATCAGAATAAAAGTAAGATTGTTTTATTGCTGATGTACCCGTATCATATCCGCTAGGAACGCCAATTAATCCTCCAGGACCTGCAGCAATACCAAATCTATTAACGCCATTTACACCAAATGCCCCATCTATACGTGGATCTTTCCAAAAACCTAAACTGCTAATAAAAAAATCTGTTATTGCAGGTGTTCTAAAATCTACAGCCCTAACATTTATCATAAACGGAGATGAGTAAACAGAAGTACTACTATTTGTTCCGTTCCACAATATTTTTGCGGTATGGCTATTGTTTTCCATAATAGGATAATTAGCCTTATTACCATCAGCAATTTCTTTTATTTTAGCAATTACCTGAGCACTAACATCAGCTTTGCTAGATACACGAAGTAATAAACGCAAATACAGAGAATTACCCAATCTACGCCACTTACTTACGTCGCCCTGGTAAATAGGATCACTGCTTGCCACTATCGATGTGCCTTCAGTTAATAATTTATTTGCTTCTTCCAATTTTGTAAACAAATCGAGATAGATATCTTTTTGCTTGTCAAAAACTGGTTCGTAATTACCTACTTTCCCTTGGTTAGCCTGCGAATAAGGAACATCACCATAAACATCTGTTAATAACTGAAATACCCAGGCCTGGGTAATTAACGATATGCCTTTATAAGATGCATTTAAAGACTCGGGCTTACTGGCGATTGTGTAGATGTCGCGTAAATTGGTTAATTCTGGATACCAGGTATTCCAGGTATAATCTGCCCAGTTACGTCTAACATCGTACCTGAACACTTTACCTTCAGCATCGCTTATATCTACAGTAACCTGCATTAATTCGTTATTGAAGTTACGATTGCGCACCATATTGGCAGATAAAACATTTACCAAAGCTGGTGCTAAAAGTTGGCTTGCGCTAACTGATGATTTACCGATTGGATCGGTATTTACCTCGTTAAAATCTTTTTTACAGGAGAAAGCAGATAAGCTAACAATTCCTAATAATATATAATTGGTTATTTTATTAATCGTTTTCATATTATTTCTTTTATAAGCCCACAACTAAACGCACGCCATAAGTTCTCGTTGATGGCAATTGACCAGTTTCAAAACCTTGAACAATATCAGTTCCTGATAAAGTTCCAAACTCAGGATCGAATGCTGGCCAAGGCGACCAGATAAATAAATTACGACCATAAGCGCCGATAGTTAATTTGGTAAAGCCAATTCTTTTCAGAAATGCTGGTCCGAAAGCAAAAGTTACATTCGCTTCTCTGAACTTTAAATAATCTGTTCTGAAAACGCTTCCCTCCGCTTGGTCTGAACCATAAAGTGAAGTGTAGAAGCTCTCTAGATTAGTTGCGACAACATCATTAGGGCGATAAGTACCATTTATGTTTTGAATTACGCCATCACCGATAACGCCATTATATCGTCCTGGCAAAGTAAGATTAAGCTTGCCCAAAGCAGCCATTCTTGAAAAGGTTAACGAATGCGCTACGGCTCCCAGTTGCGCATCGAATAATCCATTTACACTGAAACGACCATAAGTAAGTGTTGAGCCAAAACTAAATCTGAATTTTGGCATTGTGTTACCTAAATAAACTAAACCTGTTCCCGTTTTTGCATTACCTGTAGTTGCATCATAAACAATTTGTCCATCAGGCGAACGCAAATAGCCATTTCCATACAGATCACCCATGCTGCCGCCAACATTAGCCACAATTTGTCCGCCACCTAAGGCGCCTGTTCTCAATACAACAGAACTATCGGCCAGTTCAGTAATTTTATTTCGGTTTGCGCTAAATGTTCCTGTAAGCTCCCATTTAAACTTACCAGTTTGTATTGGTGTTCCGTTAACAGCTAGCTCGATACCTTTATTCTCTACTTTACCCACATTAAATACAGCTACATTATAACCCGTTGCTCGATCTACAATACGGTTAAGAATTTGATTTTTAGTATTTCCCATATAGGCTGCGAAATCGAAATTTAAACGATTCTTAAATAAACGCAACTCTGTACCAACTTCAATAGTTGTGGTTTTAAGCGGTTTTAAATTCGGATTTGGCAGTACATTCGGATTAGTCATTGCGCTATCTGGATAAATACCATTTGAAGCAAGACTGTAATTATATGCAGTGCGATAAGGTGTTGTACCCCCACTACCAACCTGAGAAATTGAAGCCCTTAATTTGAAGAAACTAATTTGTTCGGGCATTTTCCATAAATCCGATGGAATAAAAGATACACTTGCCGAAGGGTAGAAAAAGCCAACATTATCTGTCCTAAAGGGCGTAGCCAATGTACTGCTCCAATCCTGACGGCCTGTTAAATCTAGATACAAATAATTTTTAAAACTGAATGAGATCGCTGCGTAAAAGCTATTAATTCTGTAACGGGCTGTATCTGGTACCGAAACTAAAGGACTGGCATTATTGGTCAATCTATAATCGCCAGGAATAACTAAACCATCAGCACGAAGTTCTGATTTATTGTATTGATTACGCATTTGGCTACCACCAACATTCGCATTCATTCTTAAAGATTCGGTAATTTTTTTATCGTATTTTAATAAGAAATCAGCATTAACTTCGTATGAGTTAATATCTTGAACTCGGTAAGAACCTTGCGCAAATTTATTACCCGCTGCATCCCATGGGCGTTGTGTTTCACGAATATCATGGTTGTAATCAATCGAACCACGAACAAGTAAACTTAGTTCATCTGTAAATTTATAATTTGCCTGTATGTTACTTAAAACACCATTTCTACGTTGCTTATTTAAATACTGCTCAGAAATTGCATAAGGACTTTCGGGGTTTGTAGTTGTAATGTTTACAAACTGAACGCCTTCTTTTCCTGGTGCCCAATAATCGCGGTACCAATCTGTATTTACGTTGGGTTGTGCAAACATAAACCAATACATTAACGATTGATTTCCGTAACCTGTAGCTGGCAAATTATCGCTATGCCTGTTATTATACGCAGCTTTAAAATTTATATTTAATTTTTTAGTTACCTCGGCATTTGCCGAAAAAGATGCAGAAGTACGTTCTAAGCCTGTATTTGGTACAATCCACGAATTATCTCCATGGCTAGCCGAAAAACGCATTCCAACTTTTTTATATGTTCCATCTAAACTAACTGAGTTTGATGATTCGAAACCTGTTTTAAAAAATGCATCAATAGGATTTTGATAAGCTACCCAAGGTGCTCTTGATGTTCCTCTTGTTTTGGTTATCGGATCATATTGATAAAAGCTTGTACCTTGATTAAAAGGTGCCCCCCAACTTGCGCTGGTTGCATTTGTACTTGCGCCATCTTCTGTAGCACCATAAGAAAAATAGGAAACACCGAATTGCCCTTGTCCGTACTGATTTTGAATATCAGGACTTCTACTTACTTGTTCCCAAGTACTGTTAGAAGTAAAAGTAATATTAAGTTTTTTACTGTTTTTACTTCCAGATTTTGTCGTAATAATAATGGCACCGTTTGCACCACGCTGACCATAAAGTGCAGCAGCACCTGGGCCCTTTAGTACCGTAACGTTCTCAATATCGTCTGGATTTAAATCGTTCAAGGCTGAACCAAAATCGGGAGGCATAATATCACCAGAAGTACCATAAACACCACCAGATGAAGCAGCTGTACGACGTGCAGAACTACTTGCTACTACTCCATCAATTACAATTAGGGCTTCATTATCGCCTGTTAAATTGTTCTCACCACGTAATATAATTTTGTTCGAAGCTGCAGGCCCACCATTACGAACAAGATTTAATCCCGCTACTTTACCAGATAATGCATCTGTCCAGTTACTGGCAACTGCATTTGTAAAAGCGCTACTATCTACCTGCGTTACTGCATAACCTAAAGCCTTTTCTTCACGTTTTATACCTAAGGCAGTTACAACAACTTCATTCAATGAATTATCTAGTGGTTTAAGTTGAAAATTCAACTTAGTTGTTATACCATTATTTACTTTTACACTTTGAACCTTCGATCTTTCATAAGCAATATAACTCGCTTCAATGGTATAAATTCCTGGAGCAACAACTATCGAAAAATTGCCATCATTATCCGTTTGCGTAGTTCTATTCAATTCCAGCACTTTTACTGTAACTGCAGGTAAAGTTTGATTGTTCTCGTCTAAAACCTTACCGCTTAAAATACCCGTTGCTGTATTTTTCGCTACAATTAAAAAGCTTCCATTACCGCTGGCCTTAAAGCTAAACGGCAAGTCTTTTAACAATAATGTCAGAACTTCGTTAACTGTACGCAAACTCCTAGACACATATACTTTTTTTTGATCGTTAAGCTGTGTATTGTTATAATTGATTGTGTTTCCGCTAAGTTTTTCTAATTCGTTGAAAGCTTTTATTAAAGTTATTCCGTTTGCTTCGAACAGAATCTTCTTATCAGCTTGAGCATTTACATTTTGCAATTGCAATATTATTATGGCTATTAAGACCAAAAGTTTTAAGGAGTACTGATGGATATTCCTTATCCACCGCGTATTATTTTTCATATCTTTACTAAGTTTTACTTTGTCTTTTTAAATAAGTTTAACAGGTTTTGTAGGCTTGAAATGTGTCCAGCATTTCGAGCCTTTTAATTAGTTAGTTTTACTTCATATCTACTTTTTTAAGTTTCTTTAATAAATGATTACTTTTTTTTCATAAATTTTATATTTCGAGTTCGATAACTGAGCAACTACATCAAGAATTTGCCTAACCGAAGATTTATCAAACTTTGCAGTTAGCTTAATATCTTTTAGCGATGCTCTTTCAAGCACAATATCTACATCGTATTCTCTTTCAATCATTTGAATTATTTCTGAAAGTGGCTTATCATAAAAAACCATTTTGTACACTCTCCAAGAATCTATCTCAGTCGCATCAACATTTTTCTTGGTCATCACCAAATCATCAGTAGAAATGTTTAATTGTTCATTAGGATATAAAAATTGAACATGCTTTTCTTTCCCATTTTTAACAACTACCCCAACTTTACCTGTTTGTACGGTAATCGATAAATTTTTAGAAGATTTGTATGAATTTATATTAAATGAAGTACCCAGAACTGTGGTGCTAACTTTACCTGTATAAACGATAAACGGTTGATTTTTGCGGTGCTGAACATCAAAAAAAGCCTCACCTTCTAAATAAACTATTCTCTTTTTTGTATCGAAATTTTGTGCGTATTTAATTTTGCTATCGCCATTAAGGTAAATATTTGAACCATCTGGCATGGTTACCAATCGTTTTTGGCCTTTAGGATTATAAATTTCGTTGTAAACAATTTCTTCATTTAAATCACGCTTTTGAAAATTGATATATAATAAAGAGATTGAAGAAATTATAACTATTGCAGCAACTATTTTAAGCCAAAACAGCTTAATCGTTTTTTTCTCGGGAAAAATGGTTTCGTTTTGATTTTTTGAAATATGTTGCTGGATAGTTGCCCAGCTCTTTTGCTGTTGTTGTGTATTTTTAAAAAAATGATCAGCTGCTTCATAGGTTTTTAGCACTTCCCTAAAAGTATGTTGATTTTCATCGCTAATATCTACCCAGGTCATTAAATCGTTAAGATCTTCATTGCTGATATCCTTATTAATGTAGTTTTCTATTAATGTATAATAATGTTGCTCCATTTAGTAATACTGTTCTGATGCTAAGACAGTATTACACCACATCTCTACGTAGCGCAAAAAGTTAAGTTATTATTAAGAAAATATTAACGGCTAAACAAAAAAGAAATTTAGATTTTAGATCGATTATCTCTACTAGAAATAAGAGTACGTAGATTTTTAACTGCTTGATAAAGCAAAGTTTCTACTGTTCTAACCGTAATACCTAAAATTTCTGAGATATTTGTTTTTTCCAGAAGATCAACCCTACTCATTAGTAGAACTTCTCTTTGCCTTTCAGGTAATTTGTGAATTAAATCGATAATCTCTTTGTAAGATTCACGACTGCTTAGCAATTCGTGTGGATTTAAATGTCCGTCTAAAAGCAACAAACTTTCGTCGTGATCACTTAAGCTTGAGGTGGTTAATTTTGCTCGCTGAATTTCATTTAATGCAGCATTTCTTGCGGATACAAATAAATATTTTTTAAGAGACTTCACTTCTAGTGATAAGCGTTTATCCCATAATTTAATAAACAAGTCTGCAATCAACTCCTCAGCCTTACTATAATCTTTTAAGTAAATAGATGTAAATTTACAAAGAGGCGAGTAATAACGATTAAAAATCATTTCAAGCGCAGCCCCATCTTGTTGTTTTAACAAAGCCACTAAATCTTCATCACTTTTAGCTAAATATGCACCCTTCATTTGTGCGCTAAAGTAACACGGCAATATTATGCTAAAGTTAAATTAGTTTAGCTTTTAGATTACCTAAGTATTAATTTAGTTAGGATTGAAAACGTATTTATTATATAATTTACTTATTGCGTAAACTCTTTCTAATAGAATTAAAATTATCGCGGGGAACAAACTTAAGGCTACGTGGCCGAAAAAATTAAAAACACAAACAGACACAAGCATTAGTCTAATGTATTCTAAATAGTAAATCCATTTTCTTTGTTCGAGTAATGCGCCAATATTAATTAAGGTTAATAATATAAATAGCAAAATCGATACCTGATCAATCAACTTAATTGAACTAAAGTAAAGTGTTAAAAAAGAAAGTAATGCAACTACTAAAACAAGCTGAACATTAAGATAACCTTTAAAATTTATTGGGGTAGATTTATTTTTTTTATGTTGGCTAAATCTTCGTTCTAAAATAGGTCGAATACTTTGATCCATTAAAGCGGGGCTGCCGAAAATGGCATTCCATTTTGCCTTAAACCCGTTTGCCCTTTTATAAGCCTCGCCAATTTCAAGGTAATAATGAAAATGTTGCCATAAAAAGCTATAACTTTTAATTGGATGGGTTAAACCGTATTTTGGTGCTTCTTCTTCTGTTTGAAAAGTTCCAAATAACTTATCCCAAAAAACAAAAACGTCGCCATAGTTTTTATCCAGGTATTTCTCATCAGATGCATGATGAATCCCATGTAAAGAAGGTGTAATTAAAACATTTTCGAGCCAGCTAATTTTACCAATCAATTGTGTATGCGTAAAAAAAGAGTACGCCCCATGGGCCAGTAAAATTGTAATAATCATATTTGGATGAAAACCGACTAATGGCAAAACACACCAAAACACATTTCTAAATACGGCCTGGATAGTTGTAATTCTAGCAGCAGCTGATAAATTAAATTCCTCACTTTGGTGATGAACAATGTGAGCAGCCCATAAAAAATTAATTTCGTGTCCTAATCTATGGTACCAATACCAAACAAAATCGGTAGCTAAAAGTAAAAGCAGCCACACATACCATTTATTTGGGATATCGAAAAGTGCATAACTCGTGTATATCCAATTGTAAACTTGATAAAAACTTGCTGCAATAAATAAATTCAACAACCGCTCTGCAATACCAACGCTAAAATTAGCTACCGAACTTTCGTACTTAAATACAGAACCTTTGTTCTTTTGTTGTGCCAACTTGTATTCTATATAAACAAAAAGAAAAAACGCAGGTATAGCAAAAGCCAGATAGTTTACATCATTCATAAAAACACATTTATAGATTAACGTTGCAAACATAAATATATTCTACAAAATACATAGATTTAATAGTATTAATTATTTACATCAATATTACTACTCTTATCAATTAATATTTGTCGTTTTAAATTATTTGTAGAACTTCGGATTCTACAAACAGTACAATTATGGCGACAAAGAAACAAGCTACAAATACTAATATTTTATCTATTGATATTGGCGGAACAAGTATAAAAACAGTTCTTTTAGATGAAAGCGGAAATATGCTATCAGAATACATGAAGAGCAAAACACCCGATGGTGCAACACCAAAGGATATTGTTTCGGGAATTGTAGAGTTAGTAAAACCTATTCCTGCTACTTATGATAGAATTTCAATTGGTTTTCCAGGCTATGTAAAAAACGGAATTGTTAAAACTGCGCCAAATCTTGCTAAAAATAAATGGGCTGATGTAGATTTAGCTCAACGCATTGCTGATGCTTTGGGCAAACCTGTAAGATTAGTAAATGATGCAGATCAACAAGGTTTAGGAGTTGTTGAAGGTAAAGGCTTTGAAATTGTATTCACTGTTGGTACTGGTTTCGGTACAGCTTTGCTTTTCGATGGCGGATTACTTCCGCACCTGGAACTGGCTCATTTTCCGATTAGCAAAGAAGAAGATTATGATGATTATATTGGCAATAAAGCTTTTGAAAAAATTGGAGCAGAACGTTGGAATAAACGTTTGAAAAAGGTTATAGAAATTTATAAAACTGTTTTTAACTACGATACTTTATATATTGGTGGCGGTAATTCGAAACAAATCGATTTCAAATTGGAAGACAATATTAAAGTTGTAACCAATCGTGATGGAATTAAAGGTGGCGCAAAACTTTGGAAACTAACTGACGGAAACAACATTACAACAGTTAGTCCTAAAAAAACAGCTTAAAGCATTAGCTTTTATTACAATCATTTAACACCGTACACTAAAATATTAATTTGTAAACCCTAATTTTGGGTATATATTAAATAACAAAAAATGGCAAATAACGATTCAAAGCAATATAAATTGGGGATGATTGGTTTAGGCACAATGGGCCGAAACCTTTTATTAAACATGGCCGATAAAGGATTCTCTGTTACTGGTTACGATAAAGACCAAAAGATGATTGCTAAGCTTAAAGACGAAGGCAAGAAACATAATCTTGAGGGCTTTGACAACATTGAAAGTTTTATTAACCATCTGGCAACACCAAGGACATTAGTTTTACTTGTACCAGCTGGACCAATTGTAGATAGCGTTATTGCAGAATTAAAACCTCTTTTAAGTAAGGGCGATATTATTATTGATAGTGGGAACTCACACTTCACAGATACTAACAGAAGAGTTGATGAATTAGAAAAAGATGGCTTGCATTTCTTTGGCATGGGTATTTCTGGTGGCGAAGAAGGTGCACGTTTCGGACCAAGTATGATGCCTGGTGGCGATAAACAAGCATATAATGTAGTAAAAGATGTATTTGATGCTATTGCGGCAAAAGTAAATAACGATCCTTGCGTAACTTATATTGGTCCAGGTGCTTCTGGTCACTTTGTTAAAATGGTACACAATGGCATCGAATATGCTATTATGGAGCTTATTGCAGAAGTTTATGGTATATTAAAAAATGGATTAGGCTATTCTAACGAAGATATTTATAAAGTATTTAAAAAGTGGAATGAAGGCAAACTCCAATCTTTCCTATTAGAGATCACAGCTGAGATTTTTCTTTTCAAAGACACAGAAACACAAAACGATCTTTTAGATATGATAAAAGACGAAGCTCGTTCTAAAGGTACAGGAAAATGGACTTCGGAAGTTTCAATGGAACTGCAATTACCTATTCCAACTATTAACGAAGCAGTTTCGAACCGCGATTTATCTAAATTCAAGCAATTAAGAGTTTCACTTGAAGAAGGTTTTGGTAAAAAAGACACCAAAATTGATGTTACAATTGAAGAATTAGAAGATGCTTTTTACTTCTCGATGATCAGTGCTTACGCACAAGGTATGCATTTATTAGTACAAGCGTCAAAAGAATATCAATACGATTTAAAATTGCAGGAAATTGCTAAAATCTGGCGTGGTGGCTGTATTATCAGAGCTAAATTCCTGGAAGATATTTATCAGGCTTACGAAAAAAACAATAGCCTCGAACATTTATTTGGCGATTCAGGTATTCAAGATATTATAAAAAGCACTTTAAAAGGAACACGTAAAACAGTTTCTGCATGTATTAGTTCAGGCTTAGGGATTCCAGCATTTGCTTCTACCCTAACTTATTTTGATACCATTACAACGGCTCGAATGCCTTCAAACTTAATTCAGGCACAAAGAGATTTCTTTGGCGCACACACTTTTGAACGTATCGACAAAGCAGGCGTTTTCCATGCCGATTGGAATAAATTATCGTAAAATAACACCGATTATTAACACGTAAAAAACAAAATGAAATCAAAAACCGCATTACACCCCACAATATTTGTAATATTTGGTGGTACTGGCGATTTAAATAAACGCAAACTTGCTCCTGCATTATACAACTTATTTATAGAAGGCTACATGCCCGAAAAATTTGCTGTAATTGGCACGGGTAGAACAGAATTTACTGATGATAGCTACAAAGCTGCTTTAGAGGATGCTGTAAATGAATTTTCTCGTACTGGAAAAGTTAAAAAAGAGAAATGGGAAGATTTTAGTAAGACAATGAATTATTGCCCTACTGATTTTGCTCAGCCTAAAACTTTTGAAAACTTAAAAGCGGCTGTAGAAAAATATCAAAAAGAATTCGGGAAAGAAACCCAGGTTATATTCTATTTAGCCGTGGCGCCGAACTTCTTCCCTGTTATTGCAGAGTGTTTGCAAAAATATAAACTTACACAGGATGAAGATAACAGCCGTATCGTTATCGAAAAACCATTTGGTCATGATTTAGAATCAGCCAAAGAGTTAAATAAACTTTTAAGTACAATTTTTACGGAAAAACAAATTTATCGTATCGATCATTATTTAGGTAAAGAAACGGTTCAGAACATGATGGCTTTCCGTTTTGCAAACTCATTATTTGAACCTCTTTGGAACAGGGCTTATATCGACCATGTACAAATTTCGGTAACCGAGCAATTGGGCGTTCAAGATCGTGGTGGTTACTACGAAGGTGCTGGTGCATTAAGAGATATGATTCAAAATCACTTGCTACAATTACTTTGTTTAGTGGGAATGGAAGCACCAATTAGCTTCGATGCTGATGAAATCAGAAACCGCAAGGTTGAAGTTTTAAGAGCTATGCGCCCATTTTCTGCGGAAGACATTCGTTTCCACACGGTTCGTGGTCAATATAGCAAAGGCTGGGTTGAAGGTAAGGAAGTACCAGGCTATCGCCAGGAAAAAGGTGTTGATGATCATTCAAATACTGAAACTTTTGCAGCAGTTAAATTCCATATCGATAACTGGAGATGGCAAGGAATTCCTTTCTATTTAAGAACAGGAAAACGTTTAAATCAAACTTCATCTTTAATAACCATTCAGTTTAGAGATGTTCCTCATCAAATATTTTCATCAGGTGTAACCGAAAACTGGCAACAAAATCGTTTGGTTATTAGTATTCAGCCAGAAATGAGTATTCGTATGCAGGTACAGGCGAAAAGACCAGGTTTAGATATGGTTTTAAATCCTGTTGATATGGTTTTCGATTATAAAGGAACTTACGAAGGTGATACCCCTGAAGCTTACGAGACTTTATTGCTTGATGCTATGATGGGCGATCAAACTTTATTTATGCGTGGCGATCAGGTTGAAGCAGCTTGGGAATTGGTAATGCCAATTTTAAATACTTGGGAAAGCAAAAAATCAATTAATTTTCCTAATTACCCTGCTGATAGCTGGGGACCAGAAGAAGCCGAAGCACTTATCGCAAGAGATGGTTTCCATTGGTTTAATTTGCCGTTGAAGAATAAAGAATAATATTTAACCCCCACCATTGCAAAGTAGGAAGCAATCTTTTAGCGTTAGTAAAATAGCGGCTGTCGTTAGATTGCTTCTTACCTTTCAGTGATGTTATCTTATAAACATGAATCTACTTATTTATAAAACGCTCGAAGAATTAAATCAGGATTTAGCCGATTACGTTATTAAAATTGCTGAAATGGCTATTGAGGATAATGATCGCTTCAACTTTGTTTTAACTGGCGGTAATTCGCCAAAAGAGCTGTACCGAATTTTATCGACAGATTGTAAAGACAGAATTGATTGGGAAAAAGTTTATTTCTTTTTTGGCGATGAACGTAATGTTCCTGCTGATGATGAAAATTATAATGGCTTAATGGCAAAGAAAAATTTCTTTGATAATTTAAACATTGAAACAGACCATATTTTCTATATCGATACAACATTAGCACCAGAAAAAGCCGCTATAGAATACAAAAAATCTATAGATAAACATTTTGATGGAAATGATATCGTTTTCGATTTAATCTTGTTAGGAATGGGCGATGACGCTCACACGGCTTCAATTTTCCCTCATACGACATTAGTTAAAAATCAAGAAGTTGATGTAGACTCTGTTTTTGTCGAAAAATTAAATACTTATCGCATTAGCTTAACAGCTCCGTTAATTAACAAAGCCGAAAATGTAGCATTTCTTGCTTTTGGCGAAAATAAGGCTGAAGCTTTAAAACATGTTATTGGCGATGAAGAAAAAAACTTTGATACTTATCCAGCGCAGTTAATTAATCCAACTGATGGAAAATTAACCTGGTTTGTAGATGAAGCAGCAGTAAAATTGCTTGAAGAATAAGTAATATGGCTGAAATGCAATTAGCAGGCTTTTTAAAAGGAAAAACGGAATATACGCTCGAGTTATTCCGTTTTTTTATTGAAGAATTTAGTAAGATTGGCTACATTGAATTACATCCTTTAAAATCGATGATTGCGATAGAAAGTAATCATAAAATAGCTTACATTACTCAATTGGGTAAAAACTTCATTCATGTGGTATTTCCCTTTAACCAAGCTTTTAATGATAATTTTTGCTTTATTAAAATTGCACAAGTTCCTGGCACAAATCAATATAACCATCATCTTCGCATATATTTTAAGGAAGATATAAATATCGAGGTTAAGCGTTTTATGGAAATGGCTATGTTAAATAATAACATAACCATCTGAGAGCCATATTATTGATTCCCTAATCTTGTTGTAAAATCAGAAATTACATTTTGATACTTTCTCAAAACTCTATCCCAGTCATGAAATTGTTCATCGGCTTTCACACTAGTTAACGGCATTCCAGAATATTCGCTTACTAATTTAACTTTATAAGTTAGAGGGTCGCTTTTAGAAAGTTTAATAATTAATCTTGTACGAATCGTATTCTGAGCAAAGCTTTGAATCGACCACGCTGTACGAAGGTAAGAGGTTTCTTTGTCAGCAACTTCTATTGCATCAAAATAATCGGTTACAATTTGATTCGTACGTTTCCAAACATCAGTAATGTCTAATTTTTTATTTACCTCTATCGAAAAATCAATATTCGCTTGATCTGTTTTAATTGATGCTTCTTCAGCATCATCTTTTTTCATATCAAAGAATTGTTTTTTTGGAGGTTCAGTCATTCCCTTTTTATTGCAATAAGTTTGCTCGTATCTTAAAAAGCCTGCTTTCTGAATTTTAACATTTACACAAGAATTTTTAGGAACTTTAATTTTCAAACTACCTGTACCAAGGCTTTGACCATCAACAATAATTTTTGCATCAGACTCCGATGCGGAAACTTCTACAGTTTGGGCTTTCACTGAGAGCGCACACAGCACTCCTATTGAGAACATAATTAATTTAGCTTTCATAATTTTTAGTTAACGGGTTTATCGTTGGCTAAAATACTTTAATGAACAGGCCAAAAAAATACCTAGTGTTAGGTATTTTTTTGGCCTGTGTAGAAAGACTAAAAAATATTTTTTATTAATGAAATTTAACTTAATTTTTCCTCTATTAGCAATTTAATAATACCATCGGCCATGCCAACTTTTGGTACATAAATTTGTTTAATTCCCGTCCATTTCATTAGTGTTAAATAAATTTCTGAAGCAGGAATAATTACGTCAGCTCGATCTGGATTTAGACCCAAAACATGAATACGTTCTTTAAGCGAATAACTGGTTAACTTGTTATATAAAGAATTTAATTTCTGTAAAGACATTGGTGCGCCATCCTTTTCATCCGCCATTCTAAAAAGTTTGTTAATGTTACCACCAGTTCCAATCCCTGCAAGTTGTTTATAAGCTTTTGTATGCTCCTTTACCCAGCTTTTCATTTCTTCCCAGGTTTCTTCCTTATCCTGGTTATCAAGTATCCTAATTGTACCAATATTAAATGACTTTGAAGCAATAGGCGCACCCTTAAAAAAAACACTCAACTCCGTACTACCTCCACCTACATCAATATATAAGTAAGTTTTACTTTGATCTAAATCCTGTTCAATGTGGTTTGCATAAATAATATTTGCCTCACGTTGACCTTCAATAATTTCGAGTGTTAAATCCGTTTCTTCTTTTATCAACTTCACAATATCCTCTCCGTTTTTAGCTTCACGCATGGCAGATGTTGCACAAGCCAAATATTCGGTTACGTGGTACACGTCCATTAAGTTTTTAAATGCGAGCATCGTTTTAACCAAATCTCCTGCCTTTTTTGGAGATATATTTTGATCTAAAAATGCATCATCGCCCAAACGCAAGGGCACTCGGATTAAAGTATTCTTCTTGTATTTGTATAAACCATCTTGTTTGCTGATATCTGCAATAAGCAATCTTACTGCATTCGAACCGATATCGATAGCTGCGTATCTTAACATATTATTGGTGCTTGTTTTTTAAGTAGTTGTAAATATCTACTTGCGCCCTTGTTTTTTTGGTTAATCTGTTTTTGTGGTATTTATTATTATTCAAAGCATTAATTTGTCTTGCCTTGGTGTTATCCTGTAATTGTAAATCGATAATATCCTGAATCTCTTGTTTTACATCAGGATCTAAAACCGGGAAACCAACTTCTACCCTATGCTCAAAATTTCGGCTCATTAAATCTGCCGATGATAAATACATGTCGTTTTTTCCGTTATTACTAAAGATGTAAATTCGGGCGTGCTCTAAAAATTTATCAATTATGCTAATTGCTGTAATATTTTCACTAAAGCCTTTAACGCCAGGCACCAAACAGCATATACCTCTTATAATAAGTTGTATTTTTACGCCAGCGTTACTTGCTTCATACAGTTTGGCAATAATACCTTCATCAGCTAAACTATTCACTTTAAGTAATATGTAAGCTATTTTACCAGCCTTTGCATTTCTAATTTCGCGATTAATAAAATTAACCAGTTTAGATCTGCTTTCTAACGGAGAAACAATAAGATGTTTAAATCCTTTTGTTACCGTTCGTTTACTTAATGCGTCAAAAAGTTTAACCAAATCATTCGTAATCTCTTTTTTTGCCGTAAAAATACTATGATCGCAGTATAAGCCTGCCGTTTTCTCGTTAAAGTTACCCGTTGCTAAATTTGCATAATAAACAGGTTTATCTTTTTCGATTCGCTTTACAAGGCAAATTTTAGAGTGAACTTTGTAATCGGTTAAACCATAGTTTACCTTTACGCCTTCCTCCATTAATTTACTAGTCCAGAATATATTGGCTTGCTCATCAAATCTTGCCTTAAGCTCTAATAAAACCGATACATTTTTACCATTTTTAGCCGCATTTATCAAAGCGTTTATAACCTTCGAATTTTCTGCCAATCGGTATAAAGTAATTTGAATATCTGTAACTTTCGGATCTATCGCAGCCTCACGTAAGAAAAGAATAATATAATCGTACGATTGATAAGGTAAATTAACCAGGTAATCTTTCTGTGCAATTTTCGCAAACACACTTTGTGTTCTATGTAAATCATGAACCTTTAGCGGTACATTTGGCGCATATTCTAACTCCTTTCCACCAACGTTAGGAAAAGATATAAAATCTCCAAATTTGTGGTATCGGTTACCAGGAATTAAACTTTCTGCTTCTAGCCTTAACTTATTTACTAAAACAGTAAGCATATTTAAAGGCATTGCTGAATCATAAAGTAAACGCATTGGCTTACCTTTTTTACGTTTTTCCAGACTGCTTTTTAAATCTTCTATAAATTTTTCGTTTATATTTTTGTCAATATCAAGCTCTGCATCACGAGTTAACTGAATAGAATAAGCCTCTAAATTATCATAGGTAAAAACATAAAAAATATCATCAAGACAGTAGCGAATAATATCTTCTGCAAGAATGATAAATTTTAAATCGTTCGTTTCAGGAAGAACAAGGAAACGAGGTAAATTTGGCGGCATCTCAATCAAAGCATATTTTTCTTTAACTTTTGTATCCTTGCGGGATAACTTAACAAAAAAGTAAAGAAATCTATCTTTAAGTTCTGGAAATGGCTTATCCATATCCAACATAATTGGCACCAGGTTAGATAAAATTTTATCTCTAAAATGATTTTTAACGAACTCACCCCTGCTTACATTCAGCTGGGTATCATTTAAAATAAATATTCTATTTTGAGCAAGTTCATTGATTAGTGTAGCTTGAAAAAGCTGATCGAATTTACGCTCTTGTTTTACAACAATGTTTTTAATCTCATTGAGTATCTTTTTCGGATTAAAACCTAAAAGCGCTTTTGCTTTTTCATTCAGATTCGTCAATCTGGTCATAGTGGCAACGCGAACCCGATAAAACTCCTCCAGATTTGAGGAGAAAATTGATAGAAATTTTATTCGTTCAATCAGTGGAACAGATTCGTCAGCTGCCTCTTGTAGTACACGTTCGTTAAAATATAACCAGCTAATTTCTCGATTAAAAAAGGGTAACTTCTTCTTGCTCATTTAAAAAAATAAAAATCCCTGCAAAAACAGGGATGTTCAAAACTGCAAATTATTTTGTTAAGTAGATGTTAATTCACACCCATATTAATGTTAACAAAATTATTTTTTAGGAGTAGTTTTGGTAGCCTTAGTTACTGTTTTTTTTACGGCAGTTACAGCTTTAGTTGCCGTAGCTTTAACTGGTGCTTTTTTAACTGTAGTGGTTGCTGTTTTTTTGGGAGCAACATTACTTTCAACTGCCTTTTTCACTGCTGGAATAGCTTTTTTTACTTCTTCTGCAACTTTAGTTACAGGTTTTGATATCGCTTTTTCAGCCTTTTCTTCCGAAGCAATTGCGGCAACTTTAACACTTTGAACAACAGGCTTAGCTTTTGCAACTGCTTTTTTAACCACTTTTTCTGCTTTTGTAGTTGCTTTGGCCACAGGTTTTTTATCCTCTTTTTTTGCTGATTTTGACGAATGCAAAATGTCATCGATTTTTTGACCTACATCAGCTTTAATAACAGTAAACTTTTTAGCCAGTTTTTTGGCAACTCGTTTACTCGCCTTTGCAACTTCGGTACTTATTTCTGATGCATCATGACCTAAACTTGTGATAACTTCTAAAAACTTATCAGAAATAGATTGTTCTAATTGCTTTTTAGCTTCTTTTTTAGTTGTCTTTTTTTGAGTCTTCGTCTTAGTGGTTTTCATAAAATTTTTCGTTTTTTTGTAGTATCAGTAATAATCTATTAAATCTACTTATTTTTTTACTTTAAAGCTAAAACTATGCCTTCTTTTGATATTGTAAGTAAAGTTGATTCGCAAACGCTTGATAATGCGATTAACAATGCTAAAAAAGAAATTTTAAACCGTTTCGATTTTAACGGCTCTAAAAGCACCATCGATTTGGATAAAAAAACAAATGTTGTAACTATCGTAACTGAAGATGATATGCGTTTAGCAGCAATTGAAGGGTCTATAATTTCTAGAATGATGAAACAAAATTTAGATCCAAAAAGTTTGGATTTTGGCGATGAGCATCAAGCATCAGGCAATATGATTCGCAAAGAAATTTCTATAAAAGAAGGTTTGGATAAAGAAGCCGCTAAAAAAGTAGTTGCAAAAATTAAAGCCAGCGGTTTAAAAGTTCAGCCATCTATTATGGATGACCAGGTTCGTGTAACTGCTAAGAAAATTGATGATTTACAAGCGGTAATTAATCTTTGTCGCAATGAGGATTTTGGCCAACCTTTGCAGTATATTAATATGCGCAATTAATCAATTTTGTAAATAATTTTATTGGAGTTCTTAAAAAGTCCTTCAATGAAATTGTTTGATTATTAAAAGCCTATAATTGATTTTCATTGCTTAAATATTATTCTGTCAATTCTTTAATTTCACTATAAATTTCAAATTAAACTGTCTCCCCGTTAAATAATTTGGAATCGCATATTGCACATTATCAACGTCTTTAAGCCACAAATAAGAAACGGTATTATCGATATTTAACATATTAAACACTTCGAAAAATAGAATAACAGAGTTAAAGTTTCTGTCTAAAAATTTAGGTTTATGCAAGGCGGCATCGTCTAAAAAATCTTTAGAAAAACCAATATCTACTCGTTTGTACGATGGAACAGAGAACTTATCTAAATACCTTGGCGTTTGAGATGGCCCTATTGGTAAACGTGATCCATACAGCATATTTAAATGCACTTTGTAAGTGGGGCTATTCAACAATCTATCCTGAAAAAAAATAGAAAAATTAAGCCTTTGGTCGGTCGGGCGCTTTAAATAACCAGGATAAATTATTTCGCCATTTTGAACATAACTATCGCCAATAATATCTTCATTAGCATGCATTACCGACATTCTGAAATAGGAAACTAAATCCTTTACAAATTCACCACCAATACTAAAATCAGCTCCATAAGCATAACCTTTAGATACTTCATTTGCTAAATATTTAATTCTGAGGTTATCTATTTTATAAGGAATTAACCGATCTGAATATTTAAAATAAGCCTCAGAAGTAAATTTTAACCTGGTTCCAAAAGCATCGAAAGCATAATCGTAACCAACTGAAGTGTTGTAAGAACTTTGCGCTTTCTGATTAATATTTAATTTTCCCGTAAAATCGCGAATGGTTCTATACGATGGCGGTTGCTTGTAAACACCTGCAGTAAACCTCAAAATTTTATTATTAGAATTTGGTCTGTAGGCTATTAACATCCGCGGACTAATTAGCAATTGCTTGCTTAAAGAACTATAAGTTGCACGGGCACCAAGCTGAAGTTCTGCATAATTTGAGAGCGAGTAACTATCTTGAATATAAGCACTATAGTTTTTTATATCTATATAATTATCCACATTAATTACATTTTGAAGTACAATGTTTTTTCCGCTATTCGGCAAAATAAATCCTGCCGAATCCGTATAATTATATTCATTTAAACGGTCGTCATACTTAGATTTATCAAACTTTAATCCCCAAGAAAAAACATGATTGTTAAAGTTTTGATCTACTTTAACCTCAGAAGCAAAAATCTGCGTATTTAAGCTATTCCTGCCATAATTATAGTAGCTACCTATCCCTTTATTTTTTGTTATCGGGCCAAAATTTTCTAATGGAAAACTATTATCAACTTCATCAAAAATATAACGGCCGTCAATATCAAACCGCTCTCTTTCAATCGTGTTAAAATAGCTATTAATAAATTTGATTACTAGGTTCGGTTTTGGTGCATAAGTTGCAGTTATAGCGGTCCCAAATGTTTGGTAATCATCAATTTCTTGGCCTGTATAATCTACATTTAATCGTAAAGTAGTATTAAGGGTTCCAAATTGTGTTTCGCGATTAGTAGGCACTAGTTTAAACTGCCCCAAATTTAAGTTTCCTAAAAAGCTAACATTAAATTTTGGAGAAATATCATATTGATATAATACCTGCACATCACCAAAATTTGGGCTATAACTGCCCTTTTCGTCCTGCTTTATTAAAACATTAGCATTATTTTTATAGCGCAAGCCAGCAAGCAAAAAGCTATGTTTAAAAATCTGTTTTGTAGTTAAAGAAGTATTTAAAAGACTTGTGCTTAATATGGTTTGATTACTATCAGGTTTATCATAACGTATATCTAAAACTGACGAAAGTTTATCTCCATATTTTGCTTCAAAACCTCCTGCCGAAAACTTTGCTTTACTAACCAATTCCGCATTTATAAAACTTAACCCCTCCTGTTGTCCGTTACGGATTAAAACTGGTCTGTTGATTTCTATATCGTTGATGTATATTAAGTTTTCATCAAAATTACCTCCACGAACGCTGTATTGTGCACTCAACTCGTTATTGGTAGATACGCCTGGCAATGTTTTGAGCATGGTTTCGAAATTTCCAGAAACCAATGGCATAGATGCGACATCGGCTATATTAATGGTGGTGGTATTACTCAGCTGATTTTGTTTATCAGTAATATCTACCTGTTCTAACTCATTAATATTGGCAACTAAGCTTATTTGCTGTGTTATTCTTGCTCCAGAATGTTCGTTAAATTTTAAAATTTTTGGCTGATAACCAAGCAAGGTGTACTTTATACTAAAGGTTTTGGATTTTGAATAAATCGTATAAACACCAAACTCATCGGTTACAGTAGATTGCGCCTGACCTAATACAATCACGGTAACTTGCGATAACGGCAACTTTTCTTGGTTGTAAACTATCCCTGAAATCCTAACTAATGGTTGAGCCACAGCAAAACTGCAAATAGCAATTAAAAGGGAAAGGATTAGCCGAAATTTGAGCATTGGTTAGCGTAAAGATTATATTTTTTTTCACAGATGCATACAAATCTTTCAGGGAAATATGGAGTGATATGTTTTTAGCTTCCGTGATTTCTGTATTTTCGCGGCTAATTATTTACTCCCAATATTTCAATGAGTTTACTCTTTTATCTCCCGAAAAATTCGAGATTAAATGCTAATACTTGTGGTTACTAAATTTTTCATTTCGATAATGGTTTGGCTTGGGCTATCCGTCGCAAATATTGCACTTCCAGCAACGAAAGCATTAGCACCTGCCGAAACTAATTTAGCAATATTTAGCAAACTTACGCCACCATCAACTTGAATAATTAAATCTTCATTAACGCCTTGAATCAAGCGTTTTAAATCCTGAATTTTTTTATAGGTGTTATGAATAAATGCTTGTCCGCCAAAGCCAGGATTTACCGACATAATCAACACCAAATCTAAATTTTCAATTACATCTTGTAATAATGTAACTGGAGTATGAGGATTCAATGCAACACCCGCTTTACAACCAGAAGCTTTAATTAATTGAATAGTTCTATGTAAATGCGTACAGGCTTCGTAATGAACTGTAATCCGATCTGCTCCTGCTTTAGCAAATTCTGGAATAAACTTATCGGGTTCAACAATCATCAAATGAACATCCAAAGGTTTGGTAGCATGTTTTTTAACCGCCGTCATTACAGGGAAACCAAAAGAAATATTTGGGACAAAAACTCCATCCATCACATCAACATGAAACCAATCTGCCTCACTCTGATTAATCATTTCGATATCGCGTTGTAAATTGCCAAAATCGGCAGCAAGTATGGATGGGGCAATAATGTATTTCATTTATTTTATTTTGTCGTCATTGCGAGGTACGAAGCAATCTTAATGTACTGCTCTAGAGTAAAAAGGATTGCTTCGTACCTCGCAATGACGAATTGGTTAAAAATTATCCGTAACAATGCAAGTTACAAAATCATTGTTAAACAAAATAGATTCAAATAAAAAACCCTTCCAGTAAAACTGAAAGGGTTTAACAATTATTTTTTCAATTTAATTTCTATTGCTTGTCCATCTCGAGTAATCTCTACAAATTCCTCTATCCTGTCGGTGTAATTGTTTGTATAGTTTTGATACTCATAATAATCAGTTCTGCCCCCATAATTATTGTAACCACTACTACGATAAACTGGTGTAGTACCTGACTTTGAATAGCTGGCAAAAGACTGTATAAAATATTTACCAGGTTTCATTTTAACAAACTTAAATCGACCATAATCATCAGTTTGCACTGTAATACGATATTTAAAAGCTTGTTCTGACATGTAAACACTCGTTTTCTTGTTCTCTTCATTTTTCTTAACCGATACCAATCACTGAAATGGGTAGTTACTGGAAATAAGGTTACCACCACATTTTTGGCGTAAATTTTTTCAGGGCCCCACTTACCTGGTACTTTTGCGTACGCCAAGCCTTCTATACTTGATGTACCCAATCCAAGCATATTTATAGCCTGTAAGGAATCAAATGGAACTTGCGGGTAATAAGCGGCCTTTTGAGCATTTGCATTAAAAAAAAATAATGTAATGATTAGGGAGAAAATAATGATTTGAAATTTTTTCATAATTTAGATGTCGAATTTATTTTTTAAAATTGTATGTATAATACTACATAAATAAACTATTTTGTGTTAAAAACCAATAAACATGATAAAATATTTAACCATAATCGCCCTCGTTTTTGTTTCTAGTCTAGCCCTTGCACAAAAGGAAAAGCCATGCGGCGTGAAAGATGGATTGCAAGAGGGAACTTGTAAAGAATTTTTCTCGAATGGAAAACTGAAGTCTGTAGCAAACTTTAAAAAAGGAAAAAGAGAAGGAATATGTACTGAGTATTTTGAAAATGGTCAAGTAAAAGTTAGTGTTAACTATACAAAAGATAAGAGAAACGGACCGTGCAAATATTTTCATGATAATGGACAAGTAGATTCTGAAGAAAGTTATGTATATCGTGATTTTGCAGAAGTGAAGGAAGGTGTTTTCAGAAAATTCTTTCCCAGTGGAAAGCAAAAAGAGAATTACAAGTATATTGATGGTAAATTAGACGGTGATTACATCGCATATTATGAAAATGGCAACCTTAAAGAAACTAGAAAAACTTACATTAAAGATTTAATACAAGGCGAATTGAAACTTTATTACTAAACAGGAAAAATAAAAATGGAGGAGCAATACAAAGATGACTTGCGTAATGGCCAGTCAATTAGCTATCATCCAAATGGTGCGATAAATTGTACAGTTTTATTTATAAATGGTAAAGAGGGAGTGAAAATTTGTAAAGATGATAAAGGAAAGATTATTGGCAAATAGGCTAACAAAAAACCCTTCCAGTAAAACTGAAAGGGTTAATTTCGGTTAGTGGAGACACCAACCGATAGAACTTTATAAGTTCCCTTTAGGAGACTTAGGAGTTACGCCTGTGGCGCAGCGGGCTTTTCTGGTCTTGGTAATAAAACCTTACGAGAAAGTTTCATTTTACCTTGTTTGTCGATGTCTAATAATTTAACTTCGATTTTGTCACCTTCTTTCAATACACCGTCCATAGTTTCTAAACGTTCCCATGAAATTTCAGAGATGTGCAATAAACCATCTTTACCTGGCATAACCTCAACAAATGCACCGAATGGCATAATTGATTTTACTTTCCCTTGGTAAACTTCACCAATTTCTGGTTTAGCTACGATATTACGGATACGGGTAACAGCAGCATCAATTGCAGCTTTGTTATCAGCAAAAATTTCAACGATTCCTTTACCATCAACTTCTTCGATAGAGATTGAAGCACCAGTTTCGCGTTGCATTTCTTGGATAATTTTACCTCCAGGGCCGATAATTGCACCAATGAATTCTTTCTCAATAGTGATAGAAACAATACGTGGAGCATGTGGCTTCATGTCTTCATTAGGCTGAGCAATGGTTTTCTTCATCTCGTTTAAGATGTGTAAACGACCATCCTTAGCCTGTAATAAAGCTTTAGTTAATACTTCGTATGATAAACCATTGATTTTTAAGTCCATTTGACAAGCAACTATACCATTTTCAGTACCCGTTACTTTAAAGTCCATATCACCTAAGTGATCTTCATCACCTAAAATATCAGAAAGGATTGCATATTTACCAGTTTTCTCATCAGTAATTAAACCCATTGCGATACCAGAAACTGGAGATTTAATTTTGATACCAGCATCCATTAATGCTAATGTACCAGCACAAACAGTTGCCATTGATGATGAACCGTTTGATTCTAAAATATCAGAAACAATACGGATTGTATATGGATTAGCTTCACCTTGAGGTAAAACTTTTTTCAACGAACGTTGTGCTAAAGCACCGTGACCAATTTCGCGGCGACCGGCACCTCTGTTAGGTCTAACCTCTCCAGTTGAGAAACCAGGGAAATTATAGTGCAATAAGAATTTTTGGTAACCGTTAAAGAAAGCACCATCAATCATTTGTTCATCATCTTTGCTACCTAAAGTAACTGATGTTAAAGATTGAGTTTCGCCACGTGTAAATACAGCTGAACCGTGTGCAGCAGGTAAATAACCAACTTCACTCCAGATCGGACGAATTTCAGTAGTCTTACGGCCATCTAAACGAATACCCTCATCTAACAATAGATTTCTAATTGCATCGTACTGAACATCATGGTAATAATGTTTAGCCATTGCTTTAGTTAAATCTGCAGTATCTTCTGGCATTGCCTCGAAAAATTCATTGATGATGGCAGTGAAACCAACTTTACGCTCATCTTTGTTCGAACCAGATTTCGCAACTGCGTAAACTTTATCGTAAGTATCAGCATAAACCTTAGCTTTCAAATCAGCATCATGGTCTTCATGGCTATATTCACGTTTTACAGTTTTACCAGTAGCCTCAGTTAATTCAACCTGAATCGCACATTGAACTTTAATTGCAGCATGTGCAAATTTCAAAGCCTCAACCATCTCATCTTCTTGAATTTCATCACACTCGCCTTCAACCATGCCGATATCGTTAGCCGAACCAGCAACCATAAATTCTAAAGTTGCACGCTCTAAATCGCTAGCGTATGGATTGATTACCAATTTACCATCAATTTTCGCAACACGTACTTCAGAAATTGGACCGTTGAAAGGAATATCAGATACTGATAATGCAGCCGATGCTGCTAAACCTGCCAAACAATCTGGCATTATATTTTTATCAGCAGAAATTAATGAAATCATCACTTGAGTATCAGAGTGATAATCACTTGGGAACATTGGGCGTAAAGCTCTATCAACCAAACGAGAAATTAAAACCTCGTAATCAGATAATCTTGCCTCACGACGTAAAAAACCTCCTGGAATACGACCAGTAGCCGCATATTTCTCTTGATAATCAACCGATAAAGGTAAAAAATCAGTACCTGGTTTGGCACCCACAGTTGATACTACAGTTGCTAACAACATGGTATCGCCCATTTTAACTACCACCGAACCATCAGCTTGTTTAGCCAATTTACCAGTTTCAATTTCTACAATTCTGCCATCGCCCAAATCGAACGATTTTTTTATTACATTCATTTAAATAGAATTATGGCGTGTTTTCCTCTTTCTACACACCTTGTTTATATATGTTTTTGTTTTTGCAAACGAAGATAAGATTAAAAAAGCCTATCCATAACAAATCCCGTTAATTATTTAACAGGAAATGTAAAAAGCCATTCTCTAAAGAATGGCTTTCGCTGATAAAATTCGCTTATTTTTGTTTAATGATATCACGAAGCGATAAAGCTTTGATGATAGCACGGTAGCGCTCAATATCTTTTTTGTATAAGTAAGCCAAAATACCGCGGCGTTTACCTACCAATTTTTGAAGTGATAACTGTGTAGAGAAATCTTTACGATTTTTCTTTAAGTGTTCTGTTAAGTGCGCAATACGGTATGTAAATAACGCTACTTGACCTTCTGCAGAACCAGTGTTGGTTTCTACTTCGCCGTGTTGTTTAAAGATTTCGGCTTTCTTTTCTGGACTTAAATACATTCTTGAATAATATTAAAGTGTAAAAATTAATTAATTATGTCGCAAAGATAAAGTTTTTTAGCTGATAAACAAAGAGCCGCTAATTGTTTAATTAATAAACTATTAAAACTTTTTTTTCGAAAAGCAAGGTTTTGTTTTAATCGGTAACTACAGCCCCGCCCTCGCTGCAATCTTTTAAAAACCTCTGGATTGCTGAGGAACGAAGTGTCTGTTCCATCGCTTGCAGATTCTTCGTTCCTCAGAATGACAGTATATTCAAGGTTGCTGCAATTTTTAAAAGGATTTTCGCTAAGTCGGGTTTAGAGAACTTAAGATTGAATAAGCAACTTAGTTTTTCCTTGCAATCGTTCAAACAAAACAAATACCTTACTTTTGCACAAAACATTTACCCTTGGAAAAGAATCAATTTAGCATTTTCGAAAGCGAATTACGTGTCCGTCCTGATGATATAGATATGTTTAACCATGTGCACAACAGCAAGTACCTGGATTATGTATTGGCAGCACGATACGAACAAATGGAAAAATTCTATAACATGCCTTGGGAACATTTCACTAAGCAAGGTTTGGGTTGGGTAGTTAGTCATGTTGATATCAATTTCAAACGTCCGCTTTTGATGAACGACCTGATGTTAATACGGACTGGTATTTTAACCATGCATGATAAAGGTTGTTCGGTTCAGTTTGAAATCATCAATAAGAAAACTGGCAAAGTAGCTTCAGATGGGATTTTCGATTATGTACTAATAGACTTGAACACCAGCCGTGGTACAAAAGTCACTGAGGAAATGATAAAAGCCTATAGTATATAAAGTGATTTTCAGTTTTTATGTAATTCCATAGATTTTAGCCACCTCGGTTCATGTCATCACGAAATGGAAACTGCAACCTTTAAAACTGCTGTCATTCTGAGGCACGAAGAATCCGCAACCTAGTGGTTCTATCCTAAAATATTGCACTCACATTTTTCGTAGGTAAATTGGCGGTTGTATTTCATCGCTTGGAGATTCTTCACTGCGTTCAGAATGACAAACCTATAGTCATGTTGCATTTATACAGCATATGAATAAATGTTGAAATAAAATTCCGTGTCTTCTGTGCATCCGTGGCCAACAAATCAATCAACACCTTAAAAATCAGTCATCAAAATTTGACAATCAGAAAATTTATTTATATTTGCCATATCAAAAAGAACAGAACCATGATAGTATCTGCAATCCGTTTTAGGTTTTAACAACCGAGGATTCCCTCCATTCAATTTCAGATATTTGCAGTCAGGCTGCATATCTTTTGGTTTATTCATCACATTTTACAATATTAATATATGTCACAGTCAGTAAAGACGCAGGGCAAACTATCATCTTTTTTTGATGTACTTGTACAATCATTAAAAGGCCACGAAGTTGATTTAACTTCAATCAGTATAAAACGGGCCATAATTCTATTAGCCATTCCAATGATGTTGGAAATGGCCATGGAATCGGTTTTTGCTTTAGTCGATTTGTATTTCGTAGGGCACTTAGAAAACAGTAGCCATGCAATCCAAACGGTTGGTTTAACCGAGTCGGTTTTAACCATTATTTATTCATTAGCGATTGGCCTAAGTATGGCTGCGACAGCTGTTGTTGCCAGAAGAATTGGCGAGAAAAACCCAGAAGCCGCATCAAAAGCAGGTATGCAAACGATTGTGATTGCTGTCGCAATTAACATTTTAATCAGTATTGCAGGCTTAATTTACGCCAGAGAGATCCTTTTGCTAATGGGCGCTTCGGCGGAAACCGCTAATCATGGTACAACATTCATGAGAATTATGATGGGTGGAAGTATTATTATCGTACTCTTATTCTTAATCAACGGAATTTTTCGAGGTGCAGGTAATGCAGCAATTGCGATGCGAAGTTTATGGATTGCCAACATCGCTAATATAATCCTCTGCCCTATTTTTATTAATGGTTTCGGACCAATACCAGCATTCGGTTTAACAGGCGCTGCCATTGCAACAACTATTGGTCGAGGACTAGGGGTAACATATCAGATTTACAATTTATTTAATGGTAAAAATGCCTTAAAAATTCGCATCAGTCATTTCCTACCTGATCTTGAACAAATAAAGGCAATTGTGAAGATTGCTGCTCCTGCTATTTTTCAATTTGTAATTGCAAGTTGTAGTTGGGTTTTCTTAGCAGAATTAGTAGCTACAACAGGTGGCGATGAGGGTTCAGCAGGTTATCAAACGGCATTACGTTTGATGATGTTTTTCTTGTTGCCAGCTTGGGGATTAAGCAATGCAGCAGCAACTTTAGTGGGACAAAACTTAGGTGCAGGCCATATTGATCGAGCGGAGCAATCTGTTTTTCAAACCTTAAAATACATTATTGTTTTTATGGCGGTGGTTAGCGTTGTGTTTCTAACCTGCGGTCATTTGTTTGCATCTTTCTTTACTTCAGATGTGAAAGTAATTGAGATTGCTAGTAGGGCTTTAAAAATTTTAAGTATTGGCTTTATTATATATGGAGCCGCAATGGTGTTTAGCAGTGCTTTTAACGGCGCAGGCGATACCTGGACACCAACCAAAATAAACATTTTTGCATTTTGGTTGTTCCAGATTCCGTTGGCTTACTTCCTGGCAAAATACTTAGAAATGGGTCCTACTGGTGTTTTCATTGCCATACCAAGTGCAGAAGCAGGAATTGCCGTTGCAGCATTCATCTTATTCAAAAAAGGTAAGTGGAAGAAAACAATGGTTTAGAATTTTGTCAATACTTAAGTAACAGACTTAAAAAAACATGCGCTTTAGAAATTATGCAAAATCTGTATTTATAGTAAAATTCTTATTTTAAAAGCTATATTTCAAAACGATTTATTACTTATGTTGTTGTAAATGTACTTAAACTTAAATATATGACGATTCAGCTGAACACCGACAAAAACTTGACTATCCATCAGGAATACGAAAACAAAATTAAAAATGCAATTAACGAAGGTTTAAGCAGATTTGATGATTTAATTACTCGTTTAGAAGTTCATCTATCAGATGAAAACGGAAGCAAAGAAGGCTTAGAAGATAAGCGATGCTTATTAGAAGCCAGAATATCAGGAAAAGAACCAATTGCGGTCACCAATTTAGGAAGCAACTACGATTTAGCCCTACATGGTGCAATAAACAAATTGAAAAGCAAACTCGAAACAATAGCCGGAAAGCTTAAAACACATTAAAACAAAAACGCCATCATATTTGATGGCGTTTTTTGTTTTTAAATTAATTTATCTTTCAAAATTGATTAAGGTACTGCTTTTCTAAAGTTTAATTATACACTAACTTTTTCAAGCTGTTCGATATAGGCTAAAAACAAGTTCATTGCTCTTTTTCGATCATCTGTAACATCAAATTGAAGTTTGTGGTATAAATAATCTTCTAAATCGAAATTTGGTATTTGAGGCAAATCTTTCAAAACTTCGTTTCTGTGCGCCAAACCAAACTTTAAAGCTGCATTAAATTCTGTTTTAAATTCTTGCGAAATTTCTTTATTTGCTACCCAGGCAGCATACATAAAAGGTAAACCTGTAAAGTTTTTCCACTCCTCGCCCATATCATAAACGAAAGCAAAGTCTTCTTTTTTGCCGAAAGTTCTATCTCCAATTAAAACAATAGCATCTGTTTTAACAGTTGGATCGGTTGTAAATTCAACTCCTAGCTTCCAATGAAATTTCAGCAAAACTTTTGCAAGATTATTTGACGTCCTGGAGTGTGCATCCAATCTTAAAGTTTTAATCTCAGCAACAGGAACATCACTAAAAATAAATACCGAATTTACAGCGCCATCGCTGCCAATACAGTAATCAGCTACAATATTTGCATTAGGTACAAAAGGAATCGCAGCAACTGGCATTAATCCTAAGTCGACTTCGCCACTAATTACTTTGGCAGCGCATTCTGATGGAATATCTAAACTTAAATCGATTTTATTGATGATATCTGAATGCTCTAATCCGTAAATAAAAGCTTTAGTATTGGTATAGGCAACAGCCGATATTTTAATATTATTCAAGGTGTTATATAAATATTTTATTATAAAATTACAGTTATTGAAATAAAATCCAAAGTATGTAATGATTCTTTAATCAATAACCAAACCATCCAAATGAACGGCACTATTAAATTCGAGCACAGTAAACTTTCCATCTTCAAAACCCATTTTATATAAAACTGTATTCTGATGTGGAAACTCAGTCATTTCGCTTAATGGTTTATCTAAAAGTAAACAAAGAAAAACACGCATTGCTCTACCATGCATACAAAGCAAAACGGTTTGTTCTTCGGGTTTGTTAGATAAAACTTCCATTGGTTGTTTTAAACGTTCATATACATCCTGAACACTTTCTCCGCCTTCAAAATGAGCCGTATAATTACCATCTTCCCAGGCTTTCAGCATTTCACGAAAAGCATCTCTGGCATCCTCTGTATTTGCTTTACCTTCCCAAACACCCCAAGCTAGCTCATCCAATCCAGAAAGTTTTTCCCAAGGCAAATCAGAATCAATAAATTTCTGAACAGTTTGCCATGTACGTTTTAAATCTGAGGTATAAATTTTATCAAATGGAATGTTTTTATAAGTCTGATAAAAAGCCTCGGCTTGTGCTCTTCCCGTGTCATTTAAATCAGAATTTATACCTCTTCCCTGTACGATTCCTTGTTTGTTTAATTCTGTTTCTCCGTGACGGATGATATAAATTTGTTTAGCCAAGATCTTTATAATTTAAGGATAATCGTTATGATTTAGCAAATGCCAAATCTTGAATATTAATGTAAAACTATGCTGTAAGTTAATTCTTTAGGTAAAAAGATTATGAATTATGAAAATACCTTAATCTTAAAACCTTAATTAACTACAGGCAATTTATAGTAAGCTGGTTTCTTTTCTTCTTCAAAAACCACGTTTTCAAAATCGGTGACTACATTATATAAAGTATCTCGTTCGATTGCCTTTCTGCCGACTTGCTTAATCAAGTTTACCAGTTCTTTGGTACTCATTGCAGGCGTTTGTTCTTCCGCACCAGCCATCGAATAGATTTTAGTCGTATCATCTAAAGTTCCATCAATATCATCAACACCATAGTTTAAGGATAACTGAGCAGTTTCCCGACTAATCATAGCCCAATAAGCCTTAATGTGATCGAAGTTATCCATATAAATACGGGCAATGGCATAGTTTCTTAAATCTTCGATAACGGATGATTCAGAAACATTACTCATTTGATTATGCTGATTTCTAAATTTTAAAGGAATAAAAGTTTGGAAACCGCCGGTTCTATCTTGCAACTCACGTAGTTTTTCCATGTGATCTACCCTATGTTCAAATTTTTCGATATGACCATAAAGCATAGTCGCATTACTTCTCATGCCAAGCTTGTGCCATTCTTCGTGAATAGCCAACCATTGCTCGCCTGTACATTTATCTTTTGCAATCTGCTCCCGTATTTCTGGATGAAAAATTTCTGCACCACCACCAGGCATAGATTGTAAACCAGCCTCTTTCATCAATTTCATACCAGTAGCGTAATCAATTTTCGCTTTCTTAAAAATATAATGATATTCTACTGGTGTTAATGCTTTCACATGCAGCTCAGGACGATGTTCTCTTATAGCGGTAAACAAAGCAGAATAGAAAGCCATATCATACTGTGGCAAAACTCCCCCAACAATATGAACTTCAGTTACAGGCTCACCATCATATTTTTTAACGATATCGAGCATTTGCTCCATAGTTAAAGCCCAGCCTTCTTCTTTTTGTTTAATTAGTCGAGAGTAAGAACAAAATTTACAATCGTAAACACAAAGGTTTGTTGGCTCTAAATGGAAATTCCGATTAAAATAAGTGATATCGCCATGCTTTTTCTCTCTGATAAAATTAGCCAATATTCCTAAATAACCTAATTCGGCATGTTCGTAAAGATGCACTCCCTCTTCAAAAGTAATTCGCTCTCCGTTGAGAACCTTTTGTGCTATGTTTTGTAGTTCAGTTGATAAGTTAGTATCAGCTAATATTTTTTCAACTTGTGAAGTTGTAGTCATTCCTGATTTTATTTTGAACAAAAATACAATATTGAGGCGATTTGAAAATCATTTTCTTGTAACAAACGGCAAGTTAGCCGTAGATTAACTGTTTTTAAATTTCGGAAAACTGAAAAAAAATTATTTAAAATAAAAGTTGCTACGGAAGCATAGAAATATTTCCCCTTGAAATTAAGTGTCAATCTGTGTTTGCGTGGCAAAAACATTATAATAATCAATTCGGGAATCTGTGGCAAAAAAAAAGCACCTCTATTTAGAAGTACTTTTTAATTATGTTTTTTGTAGGTAGATTTTATCTTGCAGCTGGAACAAATGTTAATACAATATTTGCTGTTTTTCCTCCAAACTCAATTGGCGATTTCACAACCATCTGCGTACTAGAAAGTTCTGTTAATACTAAACGGTAACCTTCAGCAACATTTTTAGCTTTATCACCTTCGTAGATTTTTTTAAACTGGAAAGTTTGATCTTTAGGTGCAGCCGACCAGAAAATAGTTTGCATTACTGCTCCACAAGTGCTTGAAGCTGGTAATGTATAAGAACCATTTCCGCTGTTAGTTAATTTCCAGGTACTACCTTGAAAACATTTGTAAGATTTTTCTCCAAATAAACCTTGAACAGCACCATCAGGTAATCCTTCTAAAGCCACATTGCTTACAACCCAATCACGTACAACCGTGCCTCTGCTCCCTGTTACACCTGCAGTTACTCTTTTTGCAGTGTTACAACTTTGCATCATAATTAAGGTAGAACATGCTATCGCGATAGCTATAAATAATCTTCTCATTTTTTGTTTAATTAATTTTCGTCAGAACAAACACATAAATCTTGCCAAAACAAATTGAATCTAAAAATTAGTATCAAATTGTTAAATTGCGCATAAAAATATCCTCAATAACAAAAATCATAATGAAACCCGAAACCCTTGCTATTCACGCTTCTAATCTTGTTAAGAATACAACTGGAGATGTTACGCCACCTATAAATTTATCGACAACTTTTTTTCGTGATGAAAACGGAGCTTATCCAGGTGGGCATATGTATAGTCGTGTGAGCAATCCAAATCGTTCTGCTTTAGAAAACACTGTAGCCAAATTAGAATACGGTGAAGATGCAGCGGCTTTTGCATCTGGCAATAATTGCGGCATGAGTTTGTTTCAGGCTTTAAAACCAGGGAGCCATATTATTGCACCAGATGATATGTATTGGGGAATTAAAAAGCAATTACTAACGATTTTTAATGAAACATTAGAATTCGATTTTGTTGATCAAACAGACTTAGAGCTAATAAAAGATTGTGTAAAGCCAAACACTAAATTAATTTGGATTGAAACACCCTCAAATCCATTATTAAAAGTTACAGATATTGAAGAAATCTCTAAAATTGCAAAAAGCCACAACATTACTTTAGCTTGCGATAGTACTTTTGCATCGCCTATCCTACAAAATCCAATTTTATTAGGCGCCGATATTGTAATGCATAGCAGTACCAAATACCTTGGTGGCCACAGCGATATTCTTGGAGGAATTTTGGTAACAGCCAAAAAGGATGAATTGTGGGAGAAAATCAAAAATATTCAACAAACTGGTGGCGCAGTACCATCGCCATTTGATTGCTTTTTACTTTGCAGAAGTATTAAAACTTTGGCCTATCGCATGAAAGGTCATTGCGAAAACGGGAAAAAAGTTGCTCATTACCTAGCGAACCACCCAAAAGTTGAGGCTGTTTTTTACCCAGGTTTAGAAAGTCATCCTCAACATGAAATTGCAAAAAAACAAATGAAAGATTTCGGCGGAATGATGTCTTTTTTAGTTAAAGGCGATGCAGAAGAAACCAGTATGGTAGTTAATAAAGTACAGTTATTTGCACAAGCTACAAGTTTAGGCGGTGTTGAAAGTTTAATTGAGCATAGATATTCTGTAGAGGGACCTGATAGCAAAACACCTAAAAATTTATTAAGAATCTCGGTCGGATTAGAACACGTTGATGATATTATCGCAGATTTGGAACAGGCTTTAGGATAGAACTTTTGTCATCCTGAGCTTGTTGAAGGAAATACTCATTTAGATCGAACTAGAGTGTTTTTTTGACTAAATGGGCTAAAGTTTCTAATTACCAAAAACTAGAAATCCCATTCAGTAAGTACAAAGCAATCTTAAAATTTTTAGGTCTAGCTGATTAATATTGCTTCTTTCCTCGCAATGACGAACGCTTAATAACAGGTGGAAAACTACCCTTTGTTTATAAACCCGATTGCAGCGGCAGCCCCCGATTTTTTATCGGGGCTACAGCGAAAAGCGGGACTGTATATTCCGAAGAATTACAATCCCGCTCATTTTCAAATTTTATTTCGGATTACAAGCGGTGACTAACTTAGCCGAATAGTTTGGGTTTAATGGCTCGTTTGTTTGCGCTAAACGCTGAGAACCAGTATTTGCAGGACAAGCGATGTCGCCAGCAGCATCATAAACGATTCTATTTCCTGCAGCGATTAACTCTTTTGGCACATAAACCTGAACTTTTGTTATGGAGTAACCTGAAGGATAATAACGTACATAATACCCATCAGGATGTTTGGTCCAGATGCCGCTTGGCACATCGGTACGAGGTGGAGCCATACCAGCAATTATTGCATACTTTTCCATGTCGGCATAAGTATAATTACCTGAAGAAACCAGTTGGCGAATGTTATTTTCGGCTTCAAAAACTGCTTTTACACCAGATGGCAATTGGTCTTTAGCTTTCTCCATCACATCGAAAGGTAGAACGCCTAATGCGCCTCCTTCTAATTGAGTAAGCTGTTTAGGAGTTAAGAGTTTTATGGCAGTTAACTTAACCTGACCAGCATAATCGGCAAATTTTGTTCGGGCAATAATTGTCCACAGCAAAACCTGAATATCGTGCTGATCTACATCCTGGTGTTTTTCTGCACTTTTTAATATAGAAACTACAATTTCCTCTTTCGGGCCTAAAACTGGTGCAAACATATAACCATCGCCTTTTGATGGTGCAAATGTGCCTGCTTTTAGGCAATAACTTTTATTGGTCATTTCATAAAGTCCTTCGCAAAGCACAAAACCGCCATCTGGATTTTTAGGCAATAAGTATAAAGGCTGGGCTTTTAGCGTGGCTTTAAAGTCGGGCATCATTTCGCCTTCGCGATTTACATCTTCGAAAGCTGTTGTTATTGCTGCAGGTTGTTTTAAAAATTTATCTACTCCTAAAGCTTTGGCGCCTTGTGCAGTTCCAACTTTTAATAATTTATCTTTTAATCCGCCAAATTGAGCATTGGCATTATTGATACTTGCAATGGCTAATAACACTGCGAAGCAAAGGTTTTTTGCGTTTTTCATTAATGATTAGATTTTAATAGGTAAGACAAACTTAGAGTTTTAAGCGTAAATTTTATATTAAATATTGCGTTTTATCATTTCAATATAAAATTAGGTAGTTCATTTTCAATATATTATTTAATTTTCAGAATTTTATTTTGTGAATTAAAATTAAATTCTCACATTTGAAATATTATTTGGCAAAAAGCTAAATAAAAGTCAATCTTAATCGGGTTGATTTATAAAGAAGTGGCGAGAGACTGGCTCCGTGACCCACTGGCAACCCTCAGAAAGAGAAGGTGCCAATTCCTGACCGAATAACATGGTGTTATTTGGAGATATAAATTAGAACTGATGAAAACATTAAATCTTCTATCGCAAAGCGAGCCCAGTGTAAACCTTAAAAAGGTAGAAAACATTTCTATTTCTTTTATTTGTTGTGATATGCAGGCGATTACTTGTATGTGCTGTTGGATACAGTAATTTAAAAAACTTCCTTTTTTGTTTCTATTTCAAACTGGAAGGTCCCGATAAATCGGGATACGCCTAACGCCTACCAGAATTTTCATGATTTTAAGATTCATGATTTCGGGTAAACTTATCAAACAATCACACATTTAATTATTAGAAATTATGTCAACATCATATAAATTTGAAACCTTACAAATTCACGCAGGTCAGGAAATAGACCCAACAACTGGTTCAAGAGCTGTTCCTATATATCAAACCACTTCTTACGGCTTCAAAAATGCAGAACATGGAGCAAACCTATTTGCGTTAAAAGAATTCGGAAACATTTACACCAGGATTATGAATCCAACGAACGATGTTTTTGAAAAACGTATCGCAGCTTTAGAAGGTGGTGTTGCAGCTTTAGCAGTAGCATCGGGACAAGCGGCACAGTTTATTGCACTAAATAACATTTTAGAAGTGGGCGATAGTATCGTTTCTTCATCACACATTTATGGCGGAACTTATAACCAGTTTAAAGTTTCTTTTAAACGTTTAGGCATTCATGTAGATTTTGCTAACCCAGATGTTCCCGAAGAATTTGAGGCGAAAATTACAGAGAAAACAAAAGCTATTTATTTGGAAACTATAGGCAACCCTGCATTTAGTATTCCTGATTTTGAGAAAATAGCCGCAATTGCAAAGAAATATGATATTCCTTTAGTAGTTGATAATACTTTTGGTGCGGCTGGATATTTATTTAAACCATTAGAACACGGTGCAAATGTTGTTGTAGAATCGGCAACTAAATGGATTGGCGGACATGGAACCAGCATTGGCGGCGTTATTGTTGATGGCGGAAACTACAACTGGGGTAACGGAAAATTTAAACAATTTAGTGAACCATCTGAAGGTTATCATGGTTTGGTTTTCAGCGATGTTTTTGGCGTTAATGGTCCTTTTGGTAATATTCAATTTATTATTCGTGCCCGTGTAGAGGGTTTAAGAGATTTAGGCCCAGCCCTTTCTCCATTTAATTCTTTCCTTTTGCTACAAGGTTTAGAAACATTATCACTTCGTGTGCAACGCCATGTTGATAACGCTTTGGAATTAGCAACCTGGCTAGAAAATCACCCAGCAGTTAAAGAAGTTTCGTACCCAGGATTAGCAAGCAGCAAATACAATAGTTTAGCTAAAAAATATTTAAGCAATGGATTTGGTGCGGTTTTATCTTTTGAGTTAGACGGCAGTAAGGAAAGCGCAACTCAATTAATTGATAATTTAAAACTGATTTCTCATTTAGCTAATGTGGGTGATGCCAAAACACTGATCATTCAGCCTTCGGCAACTACACATCAACAATTAAGCGAAAGCGAACAACTGGCTGCTGGAGTTAAGCCAAATTCACTTCGTGTTTCGGTAGGAATTGAGCACATCGATGATATTAAAGCCGATTTCGAACACGCATTTTCGGCAATCAGTTCGCAATTAAACGTAAAAAGTTTACAGGCCTAATCACTTTCGTTACCAAATCAGAATATCTTTTAAGAATGAGCACATTATCAACATATAATTACAACAAACAATTCAAATTAGAAAGCGGCAAGAAACTTCGCAACCTGCAAATTGCTTATCAAACTTATGGCAAATTAAATGCTAAAAAAGATAATGTAATTTGGGTTTGTCACGCATTAACTGCTAATGCAGATGTTTTTGAATGGTGGGAAGGTTTATTTGGGCAAAATGCTTTGTTTAATCCAAACGATCATTATATAATTTGTGCAAACGTTTTGGGTTCTAACTACGGAACCACAAGCCCTTTAAGTACTAATCCAGTTAATGGATTACCTTATTATTTATCGTTTCCACAATTTACTGTTCGCGATTTTGTTTCGGCACACCAACTTTTAGCTACGCATTTAGGAATTGATTCAATTAAACTTTTAATCGGCGGTTCTTTAGGTGGCCAGCAGGCTGTAGAATGGAGTATTATCGAACCCAATAAAATTGAAAACTTAATACTTGTAGCTACAAATGCGGCACATTCTCCATGGGGAATTGCTTTTAACGAGAGTCAACGTTTAGCCATTACTACCGATAGAACCTTTTACGCAAACCAACCTGATGGTGGCAGCAAAGGTTTAAAAGCAGCACGCAGTATTGCGCTTTTGAGTTATCGTACGTATAATGCTTACGGAAGTACACAAGTAGAAAGTGTAAACGACAAAACAGATAATTTCAGAGCTTCATCTTACCAAAATTACCAGGGAGAAAAATTGATAAATCGCTTTAATGCTTACAGTTATTATTATTTAACTAAAGCGATGGATAGCCATAATGTGGGTAGAAATCGTAAAAGCATTGCGGAAGCCTTGAAATTGATCAAGGCAAATACCTTGGTAATTGGAATTGAAAATGATTTCTTATTTCCAATTGCAGAACAGAAATTCTTAGCAGATAACATTAGCGATGCACAGTTCGCAGCTATACATTCTGAATATGGCCATGATGGGTTCTTGATTGAAACCAACGCCTTAACGAACATCATCGGTACTTTTATTAAAGAAAGCCGTGACAAAAAGATAATTAAGCTACAGCACACAGCTTGATAAGATGGCGGAAGGTTTAAGGAAAAAACCTAGGCTAAAGAAGTAAAATAATTAATCAGCCACGGAAGCACTAAAATAAAGAAAATATGGAATTTAATTCCGTGTAAATCTGTACTTCCGTGGCAAAACATAATAAAATTTGATGGTGAGTATCAAACGTCCAATCTTGATACTCGCTACTTGATACACTAAAACACCATGAGTAAGAATTTAAAAATCGGTTTATTTGGTTTCGGAGTTGTAGGGCAAGGATTATTAGACATAATCCAAAGCCAGAACCTTAATTTAGAAATTATTAAAATCGCAATAAAAGATCCAAAAAAGAAGCGTACGCTTAATAAAGATTTATTTACAACCGATAAAAATGAAATCCTGAATAATTCGGAAATCAATACGATTGTAGAATTAATTAATGATGCTGATGCGGCCTATGAAATTGTAACTACAGCATTAAAAAACGGTAAAAATGTAGTCTCTGCAAATAAAAAAATGATTGCTACTCACTTAAAAGAGTTGGTAGATTTACAACAAAAACATGGCACTTCTTTATTGTATGAAGGTGCGGTTTGCGGGAGTATTCCAATTATAAGAAATTTAGAAGAATATTATGATAATGAGCTTTTTCATGCTTTAAGTGGTATTTTCAATGGTTCATCAAATTATATTTTATCAAAAATTTTTAACGAAAACCAAAGTTACAATGCAGCTTTAAAAGAAGCTCAGGATTTAGGTTTCGCAGAAACAGATCCGATTTTAGATGTTGGTGGTTACGACCCGAAATATAAATTGGCTATTGCAACAGCTCACGCTTATGGTTTATTTGTGAATCCTGATGCAATATTAAATATCGGAATCCAGAATCTTTCTGCTCATGACATTAAATATGCTCGTGAGAAAAATTTCAAAATTAAATTAGTACCCACTGCTCGTAAAGTAAATACAAAAGATATTGTTACCTATGTTTTACCTAAACTTGTTGCAAAGGATGATTTTCTATATAACGTTGAAAATGAATACAATGCAGTAACCGTTCAGGCAGCTTTTGCTGATAAGCAGTTTTTCTTTGGTAAAGGTGCAGGTGGTCATCCAACTGGTGCTGCCGTACTTTCGGATATCGCTGCTTTACGTTATGATTATCGTTATGAGTATAAAAAATATCACTCAGAAAATGGAGCGAAACATACCGAGGATATTTTACTTGAAGTTTATCTGCGTTATGCAGATGAAGATTTAATTAAGTTATTAGAGTTTGACGATATCAGCGAGCGCTATGCTGCAAGCAGTTTCAAATATGTAATTGGGACAGTTAAATTAGAAAACCTGATTAAAAATCGTGATTTACTTTTAGATACTAATGTTTTTATAGCCTACACTGGCAGACAAATTTATAAGCAAGACAAAGTTGCTGATAATGTTTTTGCAGAGGAATTGGCTGCCCTTTAATTTTTTTTAAGGTTAATTTTTTATTTGTTTTGTTGTTAAGCACAAAGGTCGGAGCGAGTCCGACCTTTTGCGTTATTCATTTTTCAAAACAATTTGACCTTAAATTTCCTAAATATTCTGAACTAGTTTCTTCCAGCCATATGCATTAACTTATGTGCTAAATCTTTGCCTAAATATCCATCGATAATTCCATGGACAACATATAAAATTGGAGTCATTAAGATTGCAACAACAAATTTATAGGTGTAACCAACTAAACCAATTGCAAATACCATCTGCCAACTATAGTTATAATTAGGATTAATGTAAAATGCAATAAATATCACAACAAAGCTATCAATAAATTGAGATACCAATGTCGAACCTGTTGCCCTTAACCATAAAGCCTTTTCTCCAGTGATTCTTTTTATGCGATGAAAAATATAGGCATCTAAGACTTGTCCTACAATAAAAGCGGTAATAGAACCGACGATAATCCACATTCCTTGCCCAAAAATACTATCAAAAGCATCAACCATATTTAATGGTCTGCCGTTAACCTTATTCATTACCCAAAAGTCTGATGCTGTTAGGTGAATTGCTCCCCATACAACCAAAAATGCAAATGCAATTAAAATAGCGGTTAATATGGAAAGAAAACGAACTTGTTTTAAGCCAAAATATTCATTAATGATATCTGTCATAACGAAAATTATTGGCCAAGTTAAAACTCCCGCCGACATGTTAAAAGATAAATGCGGAACGCCAAACAAATTCATATCAAACTTTTTAAAGCCCAAAGTCTCCTCAACACTAAACAATTTAACCCCAATAAACTCTGATAATATTGCATTTGCCACAAAAAAACTACCCAGAATGAGTAGTAAACGGCTTTCTTTAGTTTTAAAAGTCATAGAGGATAAATCTAAAAATAAATTGCATCAGATTTATTGTTTCGAATGTTAAATTTAAAATTTAAGTTAATTCTCATTACATTTTACAATCGTTCGACCTTAAAAATAGGTTAAGAAATTAAATCTACCAATCTTTGCGCCTCGGAAAAAACTAACAGAACATGGCTAAGAAAAAAAACTTTTATCTCATTTTAATTTTGGGCTCATTAGCAGCAATTGGGCCTTTCTCAATTGACATGTATCTACCTGGTTTTTTAGACATTGCCAAAGATTTGAAAAGTACAGAATCTACTGTAGCATTATCTCTATCGAGTTTCTTTATAGGTATTTCTGCAGGGCAATTACTTTATGGGCCCCTGTTAGATAAATTTGGAAGAAAAAAGCCATTGTATTTTGGATTGGCGCTGTATATTCTTTCTTCGTTTTTGTGTTTAGCGGTAACAGATGTTAACCAATTAATTGTCCTTCGGTTTGTTCAGGCAATCGGAAGTTGTGCAACAGCAGTTGCATCGATGGCAATGGTTAGAGATTTATTCACGGTAGAAGAAAGTCCCAAAGTTTTTGCTTCTTTAATGCTTGTTATTGCAGTTTCGCCAATGCTCGCCCCTACTGCAGGCGGTTATTTAATTTCGGCTTTGGGTTGGAAATATGTATTTGTATTCTTAGGTTTTATGGCAATATTAATGTTATTGGCATCGATATTTAAATTACCAGAAAGCTATAAACCCGATCCAAGTTATTCTTTAAAACCAAAACCTATTCTTACCAATTTCTTACTTGTTTTAAAAGAACCACAGTTTTACACGTATGCCTTAATCAGTTCGATTACATTTTCGGGCCTATTCGCATACGTGTCTTCTTCACCACAGGTGTTTATGAAAATTTACGAAGTAAGTAAAACTGGTTACGGTTGGATTTTCGCATTGCTATCTGTTGCATTTATAGGATCAAGCCAGTTAAACAGTTTAATTTTAAAATGGTTTACAAGCAAGAAAATAGTAACCTGGGCTTTGGTTGCTCAATGTACTTTTAGTTTATTATTCTTAATCTTCGCTTTAAACGATTGGTTAAATTTGTATTTAACCATCGGCTTTATCGCTTTATTTCTTTCTTGTTTAGGGTTTATAAACCCGAATGCAGCAGCCTTATCTTTAGCACCATTTACTAAAAACGCAGGAAGCGCATCGGCTTTAATGGGTGCTTTACAGATGGGATTAGGCGCATTAGCATCGGTAATGGTGAGTTTATTTAGCGAACATTCGGTTGTACCTATGCCCTTAGTGATGACTTCCGCTGCCTTTATTGCCATGTTTTGCCTACTAATTGGCCGAAGATTTATAGTAACCGAAATTGAGGCAAGTGCAGATACAGCAGTTGTTGCACATTAGTTTTCTTTTGAAAATACGTCCTTGAAAACTGTAATGATAAAAAGACTCGTTTTCTTAGAAAAACCCAAGCTATTTCAAATACTTTATCTGCATTAACCTATTTTTAGTTTCAGATTTTAGCAAATAATAGATTGAAATAAAAAATGTTAAAGTTAAACTGTCTTTACATCATTTTCAGCGTAATCCTCAATATCGGTGATATAATGATTAATCAAAAGGAAATCGAATAGTGGTTTGGCTTCTGGTGTAACAGGCATATTAGCAGTAGTAATAACCTGGTTGGTTTTTTTATCTAAAAAAGGATAAGCAAATAATCGAACATTGGTATTAAACATATCGTTTACATAACTCAATAACTGGCCCGAATAATTTTCGCCTTTAAAGTTCGAAGAATTAAATACAAACTTCAGGTTATTAATATTTGTAGCTAAACCAACACTTTTAGGCTTACAACGGGCTAAATATTTAGCCAATCGATTATGGCGGGTAAAGTTCGATACGATTACAATGTTACCTGTATCGCACATTTCCTGAGCTCGTTTGGCAACAGACTCTAAATCGATATCATCAGGCGTTTCGTTGTCATCTGATAAAACATTGGTTAATAAAACCTCAATCATAACAGCAATATTGCCATCCTCTACTTTATTGGTACGCTTAAATTGTTCTGTTGCTTTATTAAATAAGCTAAAATTTGGTAACGACTTCTGACCATACTTGGTTCTTAAAATCATTATATCTTTTTTGTACAATAAATCTTTTGCCTGACGAGGATGTGCATCAGCATCGAAAATTGCAGCGGCAGAAAAATCTTTCATAATCATATAAAGATTAAGCAAGATGTTATTCACCTCTGGAAATGCTGGACCTTTTACTGAAATTAAATCGATTTCTACCGATCCAATAGTTAAGTTATCAGCCAAAGATTCTACCATTAATTTAGGATCTTGATAGAGATAAAAAGCCGCATAAACCAAATTAACCCCAATAATACCTAAAACACGCTGCTGCATGTTTACGTCTGTATCAAGCAATCGAACGTGAAAGAATATTTCGTTTGGTAAACCCCCAGGTTCATTTTGAAAACGAAGGCCAACCCAACCGTGAGGTTCGTTAGTACGTTTATAATTTAAAGTGGTAACAGTATCTGCGAAAGCAAAAAAAGTACGACTTTCATACTTCTCGCCAGATAAACGTTCATTTAACAACCCAAATTCATGGTCGAGCATTTGCAAAAGCCTATTCTGACTAACATAGCGCCCGTTAGCTTCTGCTCCGTAAATAGCATCACTAAAAGTCATATCGTAAGCCGACATTGTTTTAGCAACTGTTCCAGATGCTGCGCCAGCATTAAAAAAGTTTCTAGAAACTTCCTGACCTGCACCAATTTCAGCAAATGTGCCGTAAATTCTTGGGTCGAGGTTTATTTTTAATGCTTTACGTTTAGTATCCAGAATTTCTCTTTCCATGCCGCAAAAGTACAAAAAATGATATTAAGCTGATTTTAAGAATGCAAAATAAAATCAATCTAAATACAATGCAAAAAAATAAGGTTAGCATCATCCAATGCTAACCTTATAAAACCTAAACTTAAACTATTATGAAACCTGCATCAGTTACTCAACATACCAAACTCACTCATCTTCTGATGCAAGATTCATAACCTTTTACCTAAACTAAACTATTATGAAAAACCCTCTTTCTAGAATATCTTTATTACGATACTACAATTTCTTTGTGTTGTAATTTAGCATCGTCTTTTTTGCTGATATTGATATTTAAAATACCGTCTCTATATTCTGCAGTAATTTTATCACCATCAGCTGTATCTGGTAAATTAAACGATCTGGCAAATGAGCTGAAATCGAATTCTTTACGAGTAAAATCTTTAGCCACCTGGGTTTCGTCTTTTTTAACTTCTGCCCAAACAGAAAGTGTGTCTTTTTTTAAATTAATTTGAAAATCTTCTTTCTTTAAACCTGGCGCTGCCAACTCAATAATATAAGCAGTTTCGTTTTCGTATATATTTACGTTTGGCGATTTATCAACCATTTTATTTTTAGTTACTGCATCGCTAAACAATGAATCGAAAACATTGTTAAAGTAAGGAGCTGTGTTGCGGGTTCTGTTGTTAAAATTTACAAGTGTCATATCTCTAATTTTTATTTTTTTTAATTGATACAAACCATTATTCAACTTACATACCAAACCAAATATTTATGATTTTTAAGACATTTTGGCAAAATAAATCCAAATCAAAAGACAAATTGACAGAAATACATCGTTTTTCAGACAAATTCAATTATAAAACGAATATTCATCTGCGCTTTGTTGATTTTGATATGATGGGACATGTAAACAATTCTGTTTACTTTACTTACCTCGAAATTGCCAGAACCAAGTATTGGGAAGAAATTGTAAAATGGGATTGGAAGCAAACAGGAATTGTAATCGCTCATGCGGAGTTAGACTATATTCAGCCGATTTTAATGAACGATAAAATTGCCATCCATGTTAAAACCTCAAGAATTGGAGAAACCAGTTTTGATTTAGATTATCAAATCGTAAAAATAAAGGGCAACGAGGAAGTGATTTGCAGCAAAGGCAAAACCGTTTGCATTGCTATAGATTATGCAACTAAAAGACCAACGGCTATCCCAACTGCTGAAAAGCAAAAAATGGTTGGATTTGAACAATTATCGTAAATTGTAAATATAAATTCGATTGTTACGTTTTTGGAGGCCTTGAAAAGCAAATTTTCACTAACAATTAATGTTAGTCGGGCTTTACACTAAATCTTTTTAACCTTATTCTTCGACTACGCTCAGAATGACAGGCTAAAAAGGATATCGTTTCAATCCCGTTTAGGGTAGCTTGGCAACTACAATTATTTACAGTTGCCAAGAGGCCTGGTAAAATCCGTTAACTTTAAACCCGACAGGAGCGGCAGCCCCGAGTTTTTTTTACGAGGGCTATAGCAAATGGCGGGACTACAATTGCCACAAAGATTGAAACTTACATTTCCAAAATTTTTCAAACAAAAAACTACAATTTATCAGGCATAATCTTTCCTGGGTTTAAAATTCCGTTCGGATCGAAAACCTGTTTAATTCCTCGCATTAAACTCAAGTGAATTTCGGAATATTTAATAGGCATAAATTCTTTTTGAACTAGGCCAATTCCGTGCTCACCAGATAAAGTACCGCCTAAAGCAGTGGTTAATTCGAAAATTTCTTTGATGCCAAATTTCAACTTATTGGTCCAGTCCTCATCACTCATTCCAGCTTTGATGATGTTTACGTGTAGATTTCCATCGCCAGCGTGACCGTAACAAACACTTTCGAAACCATATTTAGCACCAATTTCTTTTATGCCATTTACCAGCTTAGGTAAAGCGGCACGAGGCACAACAGTATCTTCTTCTTTATAAACCGAATTAGACTTTACAGATTCGGCCATTGTTCTACGCATCCGCCAAAGTTCTTCCTTTTGTTGGGCACTATCTGCGAATAATACTTCAGAGCAGTTGTGTTCTTCTAAAACGAGGTTGGTTTTTTCGCAATTTTTAAAAATGTCGTCTAAATCATCACCATCAAATTCGATCATTAATAAGGCAGCAACATCATCCTTTAAGTCGAATTTAATATCATCAAATTTAATTACCCACTCCACTCCTTTTCGCTCCATAAATTCTAAAGCTGATGGTGTTACACCTGCTCTAAAAATGGCAGAAACTGCAGCACAAGCATCTTCATTAGTTGCGAATGAACCCATCATTAAAACTGATTGGCTAGGTTTTGGCAAAAGCTTGGTTACAATTTTGGTTACCACGCCTAATGTCCCCTCCGAACCAATCATCAATTGGGTTAAGTTATAACCCGATGCATATTTCAAGGTATTGGCGCCAGTCCAAATGATATCGCCATTAGGCAAAACAACCTCAAGATTTAAAATATATTCTCGAATTGTGCCATATTTTACAACCCTTGGTCCGCCAGAACCATGAGCAACATTACCACCAATAAAACAAGAACCTTTGCTGCTTGGATCTACAGGATATAGTAAGCCTTTTTCTGCAACAGCATTAATAAACTCTTCGGTAATTACGCCAGGCTCAACCGTAGCTTGCAAGTTTTCTGTATCAATATCAATAATAGCCTTAAACTTTTCCATTGATAAAGAAACACCTCCATAAATCGGCAAGGCTGCGCCACTTAAACCTGTTCCACCACCACGAGGAGTTACTGGGATATGCTTTTCATTACAAATTTTCAGTAATGCAGAAATATCAGCAGCGGTAGCGGGTTTAACCACAACTTCGGGTTGGTAGCGTAAATCTTCCGTTTCATCGTGACTGTAATTATCCAGGCTCTCTGCATCAGTAAATACTTTTTCTGCACCAATTGCTTGTTTAATTTCTGTTAAGATTTCGGCATTTATTTTGGTAAAGTTCATTTTAGTTAGTTGGTGTGTAGGTTAGTTTAACAAAAGAATGGCCGATTTGGCCTGGCATTGGCGGATCGAGTTTTTTAATACTCACATCAATTTTTTCTACAAAAGGATAAAGCTTAATCACTTTTAAAATGATATTTTTCAAAACCGTTTCTAAAAGTTTTTGAGTGATTTTCATTTCCTCCAGAATGATGGAATTTAAATCCTCATAATTAACCGTTTGGCCTAATTCATCATCAAAACCAATTGGCGAAAATTCGGTTTCCAAATCAACAATAAAATGATTTCCTGTTAATTGCTCTTCTGGATAGTATCCGTGCAGGGCAAAGCATTTCACATCTTTTAAGGCTACGGTTTGTTTAAAGTGGTTCATCTATGTTTTGTATGTTGCAAAATTAAATTTTTATTCATGAATATAATACCCATTGCCGTAAATTGTTACCTTTGAAATGAACGCTTTATCATAACCAAATTAGAATAAATAATGAGCAAATCAGTAAAAAAAGACTTATACGAGGCCCCAGACTATTATTTGTTAGATGAATTGCTAACAGATGAGCATAAATTAATTCGTGCAACAGCAAGAGATTGGGTAAAAAAAGAAGTTAGTCCAATTATCGAAGATTATGCTCAAAGAGCCGAATTTCCGAAACATTTAATAAAAGGTTTGGCAGATATTGGCGCTTTTGGGCCAACAATTCCAGTAGAATATGGTGGTGCAGGTTTGGATTATACTGCTTACGGAATTTTAATGCAAGAAATTGAGCGTGGCGATTCAGGCATTCGTTCTACTGCATCTGTTCAGGGTTCGTTAGTGATGTACCCAATTTACGCCTATGGAACTGAAGAACAGCGTAAAAAGTATTTACCCAAATTAGCCAGTGGCGAAATGATGGGTTGTTTTGGATTAACAGAGCCAGATCATGGTTCAAATCCTAGTGGAATGGTGACCAACATAAAAGATGCAGGTTCTCATTACATTTTAAATGGTGCAAAAATGTGGATTAGTAATGCGCCATTTGCAGATATTGCTGTAGTTTGGGCTAAAGATGAAGCAGGAAAAATACGTGGAATGGTTGTAGAACGTGGAATGGACGGTTTTTCTACACCAGAAACACATAATAAATGGAGTTTAAGGGCATCTGCAACTGGCGAGCTGGTTTTTGATAATGTTCAAATTCCAAAAGAGAATGTTTTTCCAGAAATTAGTGGATTGAAAGGCCCTTTAGGTTGCTTAAACCAAGCTCGTTATGGTATTGCCTGGGGTGCTTTAGGTGCTGCAATGGATTGTTACGATACCGCATTGCGCTACTCAAAGGAAAGAATACAGTTTGGAAAACCAATCGGCGGATTCCAGTTGCAGCAAAAAAAATTGGCCGAAATGGTTACAGAAATCACTAAAGGTCAGTTATTGGTTTGGCGCTTGGGAACACTTAAAAGTGAAAACCGTGCAACTGCTGAACAGATATCTATGGCCAAAAGAAATAGCGTCGAAATCGCTCTAGATATTGCCCGAAATGCACGCCAAATGTTGGGCGGAATGGGAATTACTGGAGAATACTCTATTATGCGCCACATGATGAACCTGGAATCGGTAGTGACTTACGAAGGTACACATGATATACATTTACTAATTACAGGTATGGATGTTACAGGATTAAACGCCTTTAAATAAGGAGCAGAATTTTAATAGAATAAAAATTAGATTAATAGTTGATGAGAGATTACAAAAAATACACCTACATACCTGCCACACCTGAAGAGGTTTATTTAGCACTAACAAAAGATATTAGCATAAAACTTTGGACTGGTGCCGAAGTTGAATTTGAAGAAAAGCCAGATACTGAATTTTCTTTTTGGGATGGAGATATTGTTGGTAAAAACCTAGAGTTCGAAACCAATAAAAAAATTGTACAGCAATGGTATTTTGGCGAAGATGGAGAACCATCCATTGTTACTATAAAGCTTCATGCAGAAAAATCTGGAACATCTTTAGAATTTAAACAAACCAATATTCCTGACGAAGATTTTACTGATTTTACCGAAGGAATTGAAGAATATTTTATCGGCGGATTAGTAGATTTCTTCGACGAATAAAACATAAAGCCAGTCTTGCTGTTTTGATTTTAACCAATTTATAAAATCATGAATAAAACCGTAGGACTTATATTAATTATTGTTGGAATAGCCATGCTGGTTTGGACTGGCTTTTCTTACACTCGAAAAGAGAAAATTGTGGATGCTGGTCCGATACAAATTTCAGCAGATAAAGAGAAATCGGTTAACTGGCCTCCTTATGTTGGCGGGATAATTCTGGTTGCAGGCGTGTTTGTATTCGTAGCCTCGAAAAGAAAATAGAAAAATTGCCATTCTGAACTTGTCGAAACGCATTATTGCTGTTCGACAAGCTCAATGTGGCAAAGCACTATATATCGTTACTATAAACAGATCTTATTGCATCTCTTAAGTTATATTTTGATGCCATGACTTCTCCGTAAGCACCAGCACTGCGAATGGCAAAAACATCTCCCCTAAAAGATTCTGGTTGCTCAACTTCCTTACCGAAACAATCAGTACTTTCGCAAATTGGGCCAACTATATCGTACTTGATTTCATTTCCATTACCACGGGTTAAGTTCTCAATTTTGTGATATGCTTGGTACAACGCTGGGCGCATTAACTCAGTCATACCTGCATCTAAAACCACAAAGTTTTTCTTTTTCCCTTTTTTGATGTATAAAGCTCTGGTAATTAACGAAGCCGATTGACCAACTAAAGCTCTTCCTAACTCAAAATGAACTTCCTGATTAGGTTTAACCTCTAAAAATTCGTTAAAGATTTTAAAGTAAGATTCAAAATCAGGCACTTGATGATCAGGGTTATGGTAATCAATACCTAATCCACCGCCCACATTTAAAACTTCGATACTAAAACCTTTATCCTCAAACCAGGTTGCAAATTCGTTTACACGAACGCAAAGATTCTTGTAAACATCGAGGTTTGTAATTTGAGAACCGATATGGAAGTGAATTCCTAAAAACTTAAGGCTTGCAGATGCTTTTAAAGTTTCAGCACATTCGGGTAAATCCCAAGAATTAATACCAAATTTATTTTCATCTAAACCTGTTGTAATGTTGTGGTGTGTATGCGCATCAACATTTGGGTTAATACGAATAGCCACTTGTGCCACTTTGCCTTTCGCTGCAGCAAGTTCATTTAAAACTTCCAGTTCCTGAATAGATTCTACGTTAAAACAGAAAATATCCAAATCCAAAGCCTCATTTATTTCTTTATCAGATTTACCTACACCAGCAAAAACGATTTTTTTGTTGTCAAAACCAACTTCAACAGCTCTTCTCACCTCTCCTGCACTCACGCAATCTGCACCAAATCCAATGGTTTTAATTTGCTCTAGCAAAACCGAATTAAAGTTTGCCTTAAGTGCATAATGGATGTGAAACTGATAAGGAGCTGCTGCATCTGCGCAAGTACGCAATGTTTTTTGCAATAACTCTGTATCGTAATAGTAAAAAGGTGTTTCTATATTGTTAAACTTTGATATATCTTTATCCGCGAACATGTTCAAATTCCTTATTATAATTTTAATTTTATTCTTTGGGCTTATTTATTTGGGTAATTACCTCGATTTAAAGCATGGAAGAATTACCCAAAAGCAATACAACGGAAAAATCCGATTTTTTATCGTGTTACTCCTAATTGCATTGTTCCTTTTATTTATCAAAAAATGAAGATAGCAGCAGCCATATTTGTCTTTCTAATTATTTCAGCTGGATTATTTAACTCCTACAAGAAATATAAAAACGGAATGTTACCCGCAAACTTTTTAGCCTTTCATTGCTTAATGGGCTTGCTTTTTATTATTGCTGCATTCTTCTTATTATTCGAATAATCTGTTGTGAAGACTTCTCAAGGCTTCAGTTTTATACTCACTTAAAATCAGTAACGAAACGTTATAATTACTTCCTCCGTAAGAAATCATCCGAATTGGAATGTGTTTTAAACCTTCTAAAACTCTGCTGGCAAAACCATGCTTTTCTGAGCCGAAATCGCCAACAACACAAACAATACTGTGGTTGGTATCTACTTCTACAGTTCCGAAACCCTCTAACTCCTCAATAATTTTCGAAAGATTTCCAGTTTCATCAATCGTTAACGAAACGGCAACTTCCGAAGTCGTAATCATATCGATTGGTGTTTTATAACGCTCAAAAACTTCGAAAACACGACGTAAAAAGCCGTACGCCAATAACATTCTGCTCGATTGAATACGAATTGCTGTAATTCCATCCTTAGCGGCAATCGATTTAATTTTTCCTTTTTCGCTATCGTGCGTAATTAAAGTACCTGCAGCTGTTGGCTCCATAGTATTTAATAAACGAACTGGGATTTTGTATTTCTGCGCTGGAAAAACTGATTGTGGGTGCAAAATTTTTGCTCCAAAATAAGCTAACTCAGCTGCTTCATCAAAAGATAATTGAGCAATTGGCTTGGTTCCTTTAACAATACGAGGGTCGTTATTGTGCATTCCGTCGATATCTGTCCAGATTTGAACTTCTTCTGCAAGAATTGCAGCACCTAATAAAGAAGCAGTATAATCACTTCCTCCACGACGTAAATTATCTACCTCGCCAAAACTATTACGACAGATAAAGCCTTGTGTAATAAATAATTTATTGCCTTTATGTTGTTCTAATAATGGTGTTAAGTGTTTAGTTGTAAATGGAATATCTGGCTCATTATCTTCATCCGTTTTCATAAAATCCAATGCAGGCAATAAAACAGATTCTACACCAATTGATTTTAAATAGATATGATATAAGGTTGTAGACAATAATTCGCCTTGCGCTAAAACAACTTTCTCTTCAATCGAAGTGAAAATATCGTTGGTTAAAACGGCTAAAAAACTGAAATGATAATCGATCACCTCATTTCCCATCTCCTGAAAATCGGAAGCTGGTAAAAGCTCAATTACAAAATCCTTATATTTTTGATATAAATTTTCGACGCACTCGCTTCCCTTCTTCTTATCTCCAGCTAAAAAATAATTTGAAATTTCCACTAAGCTATTTGTGGTACCAGACACGGCTGATAACACTACAATTTGCTCTTCATTTGGATTAATGATATCCAACAACTTCGTCATGCGCTCGGGACTACCTACTGAAGTACCCCCAAATTTTAAAATTTTCATCTAATTAGTTATTATTTTTAGCTGTAATAAAAAGAACACAATTTTACATCGTGCCTACCAGACAATAAAAAAATGTGGTTGTCTCATTTTTAATACTGGATTTTCTTTATTATTGTATCGGGGCGTGAAAATAAGCAAAACAAGCTTAAAAGCAACAACCTCAACAAAATAAAATTTGGGAAAGTTTAATTTATTTTGATCACAACCAAACTTCCAGGCATACATTTTTGTTCAACACCAGATATTAAATTAAAATAAAGCTCAATGCAATCAATTGATCAATCAACACAAGCGACCATTAATCAATGGTTAGGCGGCAATTACGACAAAAAAACAAAGGCTGAAATACAAGCCCTTGTCGACCAAAATGCAACAACAGAACTTACCGATTCATTTTATAAAAGTTTAGAGTTTGGTACTGGTGGTTTACGCGGAATAATGGGTGCTGGCTCTAATCGCATCAACAAATATACTATTGGAACAGCTACACAGGGTTTGGCGAATTATTTAAACAACAAATACCCAGGCGAAAAAATTAGTGTAGCCATTGCTCACGATAGTAGAAACAATTCTGATTATTTTGCTGGAATTACTGCTGATGTTTTTTCTGCTAACGGAATTCACGTTTATTTCTTTGAAGCTTTAAGACCAACGCCAGAATTATCTTTTGCTGTTCGTCACTTCAATTGCAAGAGTGGTGTAATGTTAACAGCATCGCACAATCCGAAAGAATACAACGGCTATAAAGCTTATGGCGCAGATGGTGGTCAGTTTACTGCTCCTGATGATAAATTGGTTATCGACGAGGTAAATAAAATTCAAAGCATAGACGAAGTTAAATTCGATAGAGTTGATACAAACGTTGAATTAATTGGTGAGGCAGTAGATAAATTGTATTTAGATGGCATTACTGCGCTTTCAATTTCTCCTGATGCCATTAAAAGACAACATGATTTAAAAATTGTTTTCTCACCTATTCATGGAACAGGAATTACTTTAGTTCCTAAAGCGCTTGAACAATTTGGTTTCACTAACGTAACAGTTGTTGAAGAGCAAAGTAAACCAGATGGTAATTTCCCAACGGTTGTTTACCCAAATCCAGAGGAAAAAGATGCTTTAACTTTGGCAATGAATAAAGCTAAGGAAATCGATGCTGATTTAGTTTTAGCAACAGACCCTGATGCTGACCGCGTTGGTATTGCTGTTAAAGATAATAACGACGAATGGGTATTACTAAACGGAAACCAAACAGGCAGTTTATTAATCAATTATATTGTTTCGGCATGGGAAGAAAAAGGTAAGTTAACTGGTAAAGAATATGTAGTTTCTACAATTGTAACCACCAGTTTAATTAAAGCTATTTGCGATGCTAAAAACGTGGAGTACTTTAATACTTTAACTGGTTTTAAATGGATTGGACAAATCATTACTAAACTACAAGGCGAAAAAACTTTTATTGCAGGCGGTGAAGAAAGTTATGGTTATTTGGTGGGCGAATTAGTTCGCGATAAAGATGCTGTTGTTTCTGCTGCGTTTATTTCTGAAATGACTGCTTACTACAAAGATAAAGGTGCTAGTTTATACAATGCGCTTTTGGATATGTATGTTGAGTACGGCCTGTATAAAGAAGATTTAGTTTCATTAACCAAAAAAGGTAAAACTGGTGCTGAAGAAATTAAGGCAATGATGGAGAAATTCAGAAATAATCCGCCTGTATCGTTAGGTGGCTCTAAAGTTTCTGTTTTAAAAGACTACGAACTAGGTCAGGAAACTGATTTGGCTACAGGAAAAGTAACTAAATTAGATTATCCAGCTTCAGATGTTTTACAGTTTATTACAGAAGATGGAAGTATTGTTTCTGCTCGCCCAAGTGGTACAGAACCAAAAATTAAATTCTACTGTAGTGTAAATGCACCTTTAGCTGATAAAAAAGATTTCGAAAAAGTAAACGGAGAATTAGGCGATAAGATTAAAGCTGTAATGGCAGATTTGCAGGCTTAAGGCTCGTTAAACCACAGATAAAAAAGAATGAACACAGATGGATAATTTCATCTGTGTTTTTTTTATAATAGTAAATTTGATAATCGAAACATCTGGTCCTGTCTTTCCAGATTTATACGTATTTATTGCCGTTGATTTCAATCAACGGTCAAAGTAATTCTCTATTTTCTTTGCTGCAATCAATTTCTTTAATACTTTTGCAGCAATAAAATGTTAAAAAAAGTCCTAATATTTTTTCTGGTAATCTGTACAATTTCAAATTGCTACATGCAATTGGTTGTGTACTCAGGTTATCAAATGAATAAGGAGTATATCACATCCGTATTTTGTATCAATAAAGCACACCCAGAGTTACATTGCGATGGACAGTGCTTTCTAGCCAAAAAGTTGAAAGATTTAGATGGCAAGAACAAACAGACACAAGATAATTTAAAAAGAGTAATTGAGGCCGAACCAGAATTCCAGGTTGTAGGTATTAATCATAATATCCATTATTTCATTATCAAATCAGAAAGTGGTTATCTCGAAAAACCAATTAAAGACCTTTCTATTTCTATTTTTCATCCGCCGAAAATCGTTTAAAGTATTTTTATTTATTCATTGCGTGGGTCTTGCTCTCGCATGTTTGGCTATTTGTCATACTGAGCACAGCGAAGAATCTCAAAGCCAATAGCTATTAATTTGTTTTCTGCTGTAACGTTAATTTCTACTAAAGTGTTAGAGATTTTTCATTGCATTCAGAATAACATAGGACTATAAATTCACTTATTCAATTTTCAGATATGAAATTATCACAATACTTATTGGCATTATTATGCCCTATTATACTTTTATCGTCATGCAAAAAAAGCGATGATGAAATCTCTACAGATACAAAATCAAGTTTTACTTTAGAGTTCGAACATCAGGTAAATGGTGCTTCTTTAGCTTTAAATACAGCAACTTACAAAAACACCAAAGGCGAAGATTTCAAAATCAATGTTTTCAAATATTATGTAAGTAATGTTAAGTTAAGCAAAGCTGATGGTACAACTTATCTTATTCCAGAAAGTTACTTTTTAGTTGATGAATCTAAAGCAGCATCTAAATTAATCACCGTAAATAATGTACCTACAGGTGATTATACCAAGATCGAATACACTATTGGTGTAGATTATGCCCGTAATTTTGCAGGCGCACAAACTGGTGCCTTAGATCCTATTAATGGCATGTTCTGGACCTGGAACAGCGGCTACATTTTTGTAAAATTAGAAGGCACTTCGCCACAATCAACAGCGGCAGGTAATGCCTTAACTTTTCATATTGGTGGCGTAATTGATCCAAATAATACGATTAGAACATATTCTACGGAAATTAACTCAGCCAATCCGTTAAGAATTAGAGTAGATTCAAAACCAGATATGCACTTTATCGTAAATGCAGCATCGCTATTTACGGGTACAACTGATGTAAGTTTTGCTACATTAAACTTTACTATGGGTGGTGCCAATTCGGTAATTGTGGCTAATAATTACACAAAGGGTTTATTCCGCCTGGATCACATTCACAATTAATATGTGGAGGAAATCAATCGTCTTCGCAGTGCTTTTTTTAAGCATTGCGTTGATGTATGCTTGCAGCAAAAATGAAGCTGAAATTAAGCCGGAAGAAAAGAATATATCTTTTATCATTCCGTCTAATTTCCCTGCTCCAGCATACAATTTCGAGGAAAATAAGTTAACCAATGCAGGTTTTGAGTTAGGTAAGAAACTTTTTTATGATGCCCGTTTATCAGCCGATAAAAGCGTTTCATGTGGAAGTTGTCACCAGCAATTTGCGGCGTTTGCAAATCTCGACCATAAAGTGAGCCATGGTGTAAATAATTGCCAGGGAAAAAGAAATGCTCCACCCCTTTTCAATTTGGCGTGGCAAAAAGCATTCTTTTGGGATGGCGGTGTAAAAAACCTCGAAACATCGCCTTTAAATGCTATTACAGATGCTTGCGAAATGGGAACTGATATTCAAACGATCATTACGTTTTTGAAAGGTACAGCGCCCTACCCTGAAATGTTTAAGCAGGCTTTTGGTTCAACAGAAATCAATTCACAATTGGTATTAAAATCATTTACACAGTTTATGGGCATTTTGGTTTCTGGAAATTCGAAGTACGATAAAGTGATGCGTAAAGAAAGTGGTGTTTCATTTACTGCCGAAGAACAAACTGGTTATACGCTTTTCAAAGCCAAATGTACTTCCTGCCATGCTGAACCTTTTTTTACTGATTTTTCTTATCGCAATAATGGATTGGATTTAGTGAGTACCGATGAAGGCAGATCGCACATTACAGGCCTGCAGAGCGACTTCGGAACGTTTCGTGTTCCAAGTTTACGAAACATCGAATATACAGGTCCGTATATGCACGATGGCCGTTTTTACAGTTTAGATGAAGTTTTAGAGCATTACAATTATGGAATACAAGCAGCTCAAAATTTAGATCCTTCGTTAAAAAATGGCATCCAGTTAAACAGCTCAGAAAGGGCACAAATCAAAGCATTTTTAAAAACACTAACCGACAATGAGTTTATCAAAAATACATTATATAGCGAATCGTAAATTATTAATAATTGCGTTTCTTTTAATCAGCAGCAATATTTTTGCCTGTGATATTTGCGGTTGTTTTATGGGGATTACGCCTTATTACAATCGAAACAGTATCAGTTTGCTGTATCGCTACCGTTCATTTAATGGTTACGATGGTCAATCGCATTCCTTGTTCCCCAATGGAGGCAAATTTTTTATTCCCGCTAGAAATCAGGATTCGCCAATAACTGGTCATGCTGGAAATCCAGATGATTACGAATTATACCGCTCAATGGAGATTAGAGGAAAATATTTCATTAACAGCAAATTAGAAATTAACGCAATCCTGCCTTATGTTTCAAACAGCGAACGTTACAATGGTTATACTTCTACCGTTGGTGGAATTGGCGATGTAAATTTATACGCAGGTTATCACCTTGTGCAAAAACTAGAGGATAATTTTAAGCAGCAACTTATTGCAGGTGCGGGTATTAAACTTCCAACAGGTAAAAACAATTTCAAAAACACTTCAGGCATTCGTTATTCATCCTTGCAACAAGCTGGAACAGGGAGTACTGATGGTTTTGTTTACTTAAACTACATGGTTGGTTTGGGAAAATTTGGAGCGAGTTTAAATACGTCGTACAAAGTAAATGGAACTAATAATCGCGATGAGGGAATTGCAAACAGTACAACGAGTTTTTTGAATATTTTTTATACACAAAGAATCGGAAAAGATATTCAGATAATGCCATCAGCTCAATTTTTCTATGAATATTCTGGCGGAGAAAAGTACAACGGCGTTAAAACTGGCGAACATGTAATGAATAATTTAATGGGTGGCATCGGTGCTGATATTTTTTATAAAAACGTTGCCCTTAATGCAGGAGTACAAAAAAATATTTGGGAAGCAGAAACAGACCACCCGATGAGTGCAGGAAAAGTTTATGTAGGAATTACTTATAATTTTTAAAAACAATGAAAAAGAAAATAACAATAGTTGCTTCGGCATTAATCTTACTATTTAGTGCGTGTAAAACGGAGCCTAAAGCAAATGACATTAAGAAAGAAGTTTTAAATATCCACGATAAATTAATGATTGATGGCGAAAAAGTAATCAAGAATCGAATGAAATTAGATTCGGTTTTAAAATCTAATCAAATTAAGTCTACTCAAGATTCGTTAACCGTTGCAGATTTAATTATCCGTTTAAACAAAGCAGATGAAAATATGATGGATTGGATGCATTTCTTTAATGATGATTTTAAAGGAAAAAATGAGCAGGAAGATTTGGAATATTACAAATCGCAAATGATAAAAATTCGTGCAGTTGAAGATGCATACATTAAAGTTACCCGAGAATCAGATTCTTTATTGAACATTTTCAATGTAGATCCAGCTAATAAGATGAAAATTTCTAACCATAAGCATTAAAAAAAATGAAAGCAATAACATCGTTAATAATTCTAGTCGCGTTGATTACATTAGGCTTAAAATCAAATGCCGACCCAAAAATTGAATACAAAGAAATATCGTTTACTGATTCCGTACAGAAAAAAGTTGTTGACCCGGTTTGTAAGATGAAAATAAAACCAAATGTTGCGAAAAGTTCAGTTTACAAGAAGACTACTTACTATTTTTGTTCTGAAGGTTGTAAACAGAAATTTATGGCTACACCTTCTAAGTACGTACCTACTAAATAACAAGAAAAACATTGGTAGTGAACAGGGCGCTAATCAGGCTACTTCTGGCGGATAACAAGATCGTTTTTTGTATCTGTAATGGTCGTCTTTCAATCGTGTTTGCATTGAGTTTAGTCGAACGAGAGACGAACAAGAGACGAACAATACACGAACAAGGTAGGTTTTAGCTACCTGCCGATTATAGCACAAGTTACTACCAGTTACCGCGTTGATTAATTACATCACCATCACTTATTAAAATGGAGATTAGTGGACAAATCACGCATCAATTAATTGCCATCTGCAAAACAGAGGTGTATATTTACATTTTTAAAATCAAATCATGAATAAAATTATTTCTTCCATTGCCATAGGATTGGTTTCAGCAGTTGCACTCTCATCATGTCAACAAGATAAAAAACTTCCGTTTTATGGCGAGCGCCATGCAGAAACCATTAAAGATGCCGCAGGTGTAGAAAAAATTGATACCGTTTATCAAACCATTCCAAATTGGGCTTTTTTAAACCAGGATAGTGTTTTAACTACTAATAAAATAACCGATGGTAAAATTTATGTAGCCGATTTCTTTTTTACTTCTTGCACAACCATTTGCCCAACCATGCATCGCAACTTAATGACGGTTTATAAGGATTTCAAAACTAATCCTGATGTTATGTTTGTATCGCATACTATTGATTTCAAATACGACAAACCATCAGTTTTGAAAAAATACGCTCAAAAATTAGGCGTTGATGGTGCAAAGTGGCAATTTCTTTATGGCAGTAAAGACAGCGTTTATACCTTAGCCGAGAAAAATTATTTAGTTGCTGTTGGCGAAGATAGTACCGCTAAAGATGGCTATATTCATCAGGGTTATTTAATTTTAGTGGATAAAAACCGACGTATTCGTGGTGCTTACGATGGTACGAAAGAAGATCAGGTTGAACAACTGAAAAAAGATATTCCAGTTCTATTGGCTGAGTATAAAAAATAAATTTTAGCCACAGATGAAAAGGATAAAACACAGATAAAAATCAAAATCTGTGTTGATCATTGCTTATCTGTGGTTAATTCTAACAAAACATAAATGCGCAAATACATCATCAATTCCATTTTTCTGCTATCTGTTATAGCTATAATCATTTCTTGCCAAAACCAAAAAGACATTGATTTACAAAACTATATGTCGAACGGAAAAGATATTTATAAGGCTAAATGCCAAAACTGCCATGGTGTAAATGGTGAAGGATTAGGTCAGTTAGCACCACCCTTAACCGATTCTATATTTCTAAAAACCAACAAAACACGTTTGGCTTGTTTTATTAAAAATGGTGCTAACGAAACCATGGTAATCCATGGTAAAAAATACAAGGAAAAAATGCCTGCTTTCCCCGAACTGGCCGATATAGATATTGCTCAGGTAATGGTTTTCGTAACCAATTCTTTTGGAAACAATCAAGGTTTTGTTCCTTACACAGAAGTTTCTACGCAATTACAAAATTGTAAATAGCAGAAAAAATCTCTCTGTTTTTGCTGTCTTTTTGGTTAAAAAAATCCATCTTTGCCCAAAATGCAGGTTGTTCTATCGCTGTTTCGATATTATCGAGAGAGAGGAAAGTCCGGGCAACATAGGGCATCTCGCTTTCTAACGGAAAGGGATTTAGGAATGAAAACCTGAATTACGGATTAGTGCAACAGAAAATATACCACCCAGCGCAAGTTGGGAAAGGGTGAAAACGTGCGGTAAGAGCGCACGAGCATTGCAGGCGACTGCAGTGGTTTGTAAACCCCGAGCGTTGAAAGACCAAATAGGCTAACGCATGTAGGGCTGCCCGTCCGATGTTAGTGGGTAGGTCGTTAGAGGTAAACGGCAACGTTTACAGTGGATTAATGATAGAAATTCTGAGTAATCAGAAAACAGAACCCGGCTTATAGACCTGCATTTTTTATTTTTTCGGAAAGCTAAAACGGTACTTCTTCGTCTGCTTCAGCCCTGTTGCTTACTATATCTTTTTTGCGATTGCTGTCATGCTGAGGTACCAAGCATCTGCAGCTATGAAGCAGATTCTTCGTGCCCCAGAATGACAGTCTATTCAAGGTTGCTGCAAACAAAAAAGTATACCGTTCACATCAGGTTTATTAAATAAAAACTTGTAGAAATAAACTTACAGCCAAACTCAGATATTATTTCAAATCTGATAAAACCTTTTCATTGATTTCTCGTTTATAGCCTAAATCATTGTATGAAAAACTATACATTAATTAAAAAATAATATATTCGTAACTCAATTAGCATAAACAAATATTAAATGGCCAAACTATTAATTATTGACGATGAGCGGGCAATAAGAAGTACCTTACGCGAAATCTTAGAGTACGAAAATTACGACGTTGAAGACATAGATAATGGCATCGACGGGCTTGAAATGATTAAAAAAGGTAATTTCGACCTCGTTCTTTGTGATATCAAGATGAATAAAATGGACGGTTTGGAAGTGCTTGAACAGGCACAAATTATCAAGCCAGATTTGCCGTTCATTATGATTTCTGGTCACGGTACGGTTGAAACCGCCATTGAGGCCAGCAAAAAAGGCGCATTTGATTTTATTTCGAAACCACCTGATTTAAATCGTTTATTAATCACTGTTCGTAATGGTTTAGACCGTGGAACTTTAGTTACAGAAACCAAAGTTTTAAAGCGTAAAGCCAGTAAAACCCGTGAAATTTTAGGCGAATCTGAAAGTATTTCTAAAATAAAAGAAACCATTGAACGTGTTGCTCCAACGGAGGCTCGTGTTTTAATAACCGGAGCCAATGGTAGTGGTAAAGAACTGGTTGCAAGATGGTTACACGAAAAGTCAAACCGTGCTGATAGTCCTTTAATCGAGGTTAACTGTGCGGCAATTCCATCAGAATTAATTGAAAGTGAATTATTTGGACACGAAAAAGGCTCCTTTACATCAGCTGTAAAGCAACGTATCGGAAAATTCGAACTGGCTAACGGCGGAACTTTATTCTTGGATGAAATCGGCGATATGAGCCTTTCTGCGCAGGCAAAAGTGCTTAGGGCTTTACAAGAGCATAAAATATCTCGTGTAGGTGGCGAAAAAGAAATTGACGTAAATGTTCGTGTTTTGGCGGCGACCAACAAAGATTTGTTAAAAGAAATTGAAGACGGAAATTTCCGTATGGATTTGTACCACCGATTAAATGTAATTAATATCCATGTTCCGCATTTAGCAGAGCGTACAGATGATATCCCCGTTATTGCACAAAACTTTTTAGATAGCATTTGTAATGATTACGGAATGCCTGTTAAAAAAATTAACGACGGCGGTATGGCAGCTTTGCAGGCTTTACCCTGGACAGGAAACGTACGTGAACTGCACAATATGATTGAACGTTTAATTATTTTAAGTGATAAAGTAATCACGGAAAATGATGTACGTGCTTTTGCTAACCCAGGTGGTGGCACCAATATTGGTGCCGCAACAAGTGCGCAAATTGCAAATAATAACAACGGTTCAGGTATGTCATCATCTTTTGATAGTTTTAATAATTTCCAGGATTATAAAGATCACGCAGAAAAGGAATTTATTAAATTTAAGTTGGAGAAAAATAACTGGAATGTATCAAAAACTGCCGATGAAATTGATATTCAAAGAAGTCATTTATATAGTAAGATCGAAAAATTTGGATTGAAAAGAGCTGATACTCCCTAGCCCTCTAAAAGGAGGAATTATTAGCGAGATTTAAAATAAAGGAAGTTGAAATATTGAGATTTATCTTAATTTATTTCAACTTTTTTTATTATAATAATTGTTGACCTACATGAAAAGAGGAAAGTCAAAAGTCCGCTTTAGAGGCTTGAGGTTTTACCCCATGTAATCGTTCTGCCGCATTAGTAAAGCTCTGTATTTATTAAAAATTGCAGTTTTAGATACAAATCCTCTGTATCGATTAGCCTCATCAACAACAGGTAAAAGCCATGCATTTTCTTGCTCCATTTTTTTTAATACAGTTTTTAAATCTTCATTTTCCAATATTGTAATTGGAGCTGGCTGTACTAAATCTGTAGCTAACAAAGTTTCCTTATCAGGATTGTTTACCATTTCACTAAACAATTCCTCCATATAGATAATACCTTTAAAATCGTCTAAATCGTCGGTTACAGCACAAATATTTTTATGCGATTGCACTATTTCATTCATTTTTAATGAAATCAAATCATTCATATTTAATTGAGGATAAGTTTTCTCAATCAAATATTTCAATTTCATCTGATTTAAAACCGTTGTATCTTTATCTTCATGAGAAAGCAATTCTCCTTTATCGGCAAGAACCTTAGTATAAATAGAGTGTTTTTGTGAGCTACGATTAATGGCGTAAGAAATCGCAGTAGTAATCATCAAAGGAACCATTAGTATATAACCGCCCGTAATTTCGGCAATCAGAAAAATACCTGTTAATGGGGCGTGCATAATCGATCCTAATGCAGCAGCCATGCCAGCGACAATAAAATTAGAAACATTCAACTGTGCAATTCCAGAAAGATTTACGGTATAAGCGAAAATAAATCCAATTAAACCGCCCATAATTAAACTTGGTGCAAAGGTACCACCATTACCACCCGCACCCAATGTAATTAGAGTAGCAAGCGATTTCATAAAAATTGTTACCACCGTAAACAATACAACCAATGCTGGAATAGTATTATAATCTTGAAAAATACTGTTGTTAATTACAGCCAGGTAATCTCCTCTTAATAAATTTTTCATCGTAATATAACCTTCTCCATAAAGTGTTGGAAAAAGGAATACTAAAAAGCCAAGCATTAAACCGCCAACCACAACTTTTGTATACGGATGTTTGATTTTATAGAACAACCCTTTTACAGCATAATTAGCCTTAGTAAAATAGATAGAAAATAAGCCTATTAAACCTGCCAAAAGAACATAGTAAAATAACGCATTGATTTGCCAGCCTTCTGTTACGAGAAAAAATAGTTGCTGTGTATAAAATATTCTTGCTACAACGGCAGCTGTTGCAGCAGATAATAATAATGGGATAAACGCTGGAATGGTAAATTCTGGTAAGAGAATTTCGATTGCAAAAACAATACCTGCGACAGGACTATTAAAAGCGCCTGCAATGCCCGCTGCTGCACCACAAGCTACAAGCATGGTAATTTCTCGGTAAGACAGTCCTAAAAATCGACCTAAATTAGAACCAATAGCCGAACCGCTCGTTACAATTGGCGCCTCTAATCCTGTTGAGCCACCAAAACCAACGGTAACTGCAGCCGTTATTATTTGAGAATAAATATTGTGTGCTTCTACTCTACTCGATTTTTTTGAAATGGCATAAAGTAATGGTGTTAGCCCAGTTTCAAATTTACTTTTTCTGATAAAATACTTAATGTATAAAACCGTTAGAAAAATACCAATCATTGGAAATATGAAATACAGATAATATTTGTATTTCCAATGCCAGTCTGATTGCAGAAATTCTTCTATGTGATGCGTTAAACTTTTTAAAGCCGCGGCAGCTAATCCAGCTAAAACACCAACAATTACAGCTAGGATGACTAAGAAATTACGGTTTGATATTTTCGATTTTCTGTATTGATTAATCTTATCAAGGTAATTTACAAAACGGATATACATTCTCTTGTTTTTTAATATAGAGCGAATGTTCCAAATGTAGCTAAAAGTGAACGCCGAGGCAATATTTAACTTAATTATTTATGCATCAAACTTATCTAAAAGTTTAATTAGGGTTGCGTAATCTTTCGGATATGGTGCATCAATTACAATATCTTTATCATCCAAACCTTTAAAAACCAAGTGCCTTGCATGCAAAGCAAAACGCTTCATAATTGGTTGTTCTTCTTCGCCTTTGGTTAATTTATAGCCTCTTTTAATTGATGAAAGAAAAACAGGTTTACCCTTATACATATCATCACCGACAATTGCCGCTCTTTGAGTAGCCAGGTGAATACGAATCTGGTGCATTCTACCCGTAATTGGTTTACACTCTACCAAAGTGTAGTGCTTGTAATATTTTAAAGAATTGAAAATAGTTTCTGCTCTTTTACCTTCTGCTCTATCGATGGTTACATTCTTATTTCCGTCGTTTAAAATTGGCAAATCGACAATTAGATCGTCGAAAATTACGTGGCCATCTACAACAGCGTGATAAGTTTTATCAACTTTTCTTCTTTCAAACTGCATCGATGCATGGCGGTAACCTTCTGGATTTTTTGCAATAATTAAAGCTCCTGAAGTCTCCTTATCTAAACGGTGACAAACCTGTGCATCATCGCTATATTGCTTGGCTAAACGCAAAACATTGGTTTCACCAGATCCACCTCTTTCATCAAGCGATGCTAAGAAGGGTGGTTTATTGATTACGATAAAATCGTTGTCTTCGAAAAGAATAAGGTCTTTAAAATTTGGGTACTTCAAACTGTGCTGTTATTAATGAACCGCAAAAATACGGATTTATTTTAATTGCACTAAGGATTAGCCACAGATAAAGCAGCTGACTATCGATAAGAAGCTTTGAAAACATCAATTATTTAAAGGGTGCTGAAATTTTTCGGATAATATGAATAAAGTTTTAGCAAAACCCTTTAGATTATTTCAAAACTTGTATATCAATTATGGAGTGGTTACGGTTAAGCCTTCATGCGTTAACTCAAGTGTTTCTAATGCTATTTCACTATCATTTGAAATTAGAATAGGACCGCTATATTTAACTGGAAAAGCATTTTTTACCATCCATATAAAAATGGGCTCATGATCTTCATTAAGTAATTTAATGGTGATGTTTCTTCGTTCTATATTTCCAATACTTTTTGTGTTAATCCAATTAAAGAAATCATTGTCGTTTTTGGCAATGCTTCTTTTTAAAATAATATTTGAAAACTTTCGAATACCAGGAATCTTTCTACCACTATCTACAGGACTTGAGCCATCCCTCGTAATAACAGCCTCTATTTCAATATCCAATCCTGATATTTCGGTAAAACCAATTCTACTCCCTCCCCAATCTGCTGTAAAATTATATCGATTAATTGCATTCTCAGACATAGTATCTTATTTTAATTACTTGAAATACAATATAATAACAAAATTTAAACAAACGAAAAAAGCCGAAGATTAATTAATCTTCGGCCTTAATATTTTGATTTTAATATTTAAGATAACTCGAACTTATAACCAACACCTTTAACAGTTGATACATAAGTTTCGCCTAATTTTTCGCGTAGTTTACGAATGTGAACATCAATTGTTCTATTGGTTACCACAACCGAATCTTCCCAAATGTTTTTAAGAATAGATTCTCGGGTATAAACTTTTCCTGGCTTAGATGCTAATAGATACAATAATTCGAATTCTTTTTTAGCTAAAACCACTTTATTACCACCTTGAAAAACCAAATAGGCTTCTCGATCTATAACCAAATCGCCTATTTCTAATTTATTTTCTGATAACTCTTCAGTGCCAGAGTTTCTTCTTAATATAGCATTTATACGGCTAACTAAAGCTCTTGGTTTAATTGGTTTAGCAATATAATCATCAGCTCCGACGTTAAAACCTGCAATTTCTGAGTACTCTTCGCTCCTCGCGGTTAAGAAAACCATAAACGTATTTTTGAATTCAGGGATTGCACGCATTAAACGACAAGCCTCAATTCCATCCATCTTTGGCATCATAATATCCAGAATAATTAAATCAGGATGAACTTTTTTGGCAACTGTAATTCCCTCTTGACCATTCGACGCTGTAAAAACCTGATAACCTTCTTTCTTAAGGTTATATTCAATTAATTCCAGAATGTCTGGTTCATCATCAACAATTAATATTTTCTGACCTGCGTTGTTCATAGTTAAATATTTGTTACGAAAGTAGTGTCTCTGATGTACTTTTCAGTTAAGCCTAAGTTAAGAAATTGTTAATAACTTAAATTAGTTTAACATTGATTTTCTTTTAACGTAACGTTTTTGCTAAAAACGCTTCAAGCTCTTCGCCACGAAGGTTTTTTGCTGCAATTTTCCCAGCTGGATCAATTATGTAAGAAGTTGGAATTGCTTGAACTTGATATTTTTTAACTGTTTCTCCATTAAAATCTTTCAATTCAGAAACATGTGTCCAAGTTAAACCATCTGCCGCGATAGCGCTTAACCAAGCTGCTTTATCGGTATCTAGCGAAATACCTATAATATCAAAATTCTTAGTTTTGTACTTATTGTAAACCTTAACTACATTAGGATTTTCTTGTCGGCAAGGCTGACACCATGACGCCCAGAAATCTACCAAAACGTATTTTCCTTTATAATCAGATAAACTAACTGGTTTTCCATCCGCAGTATTAACTGTAAAAGCTGGGGCAACCTGGCCAACCTGAACTGTTTTCAGCAACGCCATTTGTTTAACGAAAGCATCAACAGTTGCATTCCCTTTTATTTCTTCTTTAACCTCATCTGCAAACTTCACTAATTCTGCCTCAAATTCTTGTGGGCTTAAAGTATTCATTGCATAAAAACTAGCTAAAGTACCTTTGTTATCCTTTGCAAATTTAATGATGGCCGAATTTAACTGATTAGTATATGATTCGTAACGTGGCTTTAATTCTTCCAAAACTGCAGCTCTATTTTGAGGTTGTGTAGATACTTTATTCTCAAAATCGGCTTGCAATTGTTCAACTTGCTTAGCATAAGTGTTTCTAATTGCATTTAATTCTGATAGTTTCTCAACTTCATTAGCGCCAGAAATTTTATAAGCCATTGTTTTATCAGCTAAATCTGCTTCTAGCTTAATTTCATCGCCGTTTTTAGCAATAAGCATAAATTCGTGGTTGCCAACAGAAACACGGAAAAAATCGACAGACGGAGTTTTACGAATAAACTTAAATTCGCCTTTTTCTGATAAATTGGTTGAATCAATAGCAACCATCTGGCTGCTTTGCATTCCATATAAAAATACTTTCTTTTCCGTTCCTGGATTTTTAAAAGTACCATCAATTGTAAAACTATCTTTTGGTTTACAAGCTGTGAAAGCAATCGCAATTAGTACGATCAGGCTAAAGTTTTTTAATCTCATTATTTAAGTTTTTCAAGTATTAATTCATTTATTTTTTTTGCATCAGCCTTGCCCTTGGCCAACTTCATAACATCGCCAACAAACAATCCTAAAACGCCTTTTTTGCCTTTTTTATACGCATCTACCTGTTGTGGGTATTTATTTAACACTTCATCAATAAAGCTACCTAGCTCATCACTGTTTTCAGAAATTAAAAGGTTTAGCGATTGTGCTAAATCAGCAACGTTTACATTTTCTTTTTGTTCTATTACAGGTAATAATTCTTGTATGGCAATTTGTTGTGTTAGCTTTTTATCATCAACTAAATTTATAGCAGCAGCCAATTGTTCAGGTGTTACTTTATAATTAACTATAGTAATTCCTTTATCGCTTAAAACGGCTCTTATTGGTCCAATTAACCAATTTATAAGCGTTTTTTTAGTATTTACAACTGGTAGAGCCTGATTAAAGTAATTTAGTAAATCTAAATCTTCGGCAAATAATGTTGCATCAGCCTTGCTGATTCCGAAATCGCTAACCATTTTCTTCGATATTTCATTTGGCAAAGCTGGCATAGCAGATTTTAGTTCCGCCAGCCAATCATCAGAAATGTAAATGGGTTGCAAATCTGGGTCAGAGAAATAACGATAATCATTTGCCTCTTCTTTGGTTCGCATTGGCGAGGTTGTTCCTTTATCAGCATCGAAATTTAAGGTGCTTTGTATAATGGCTCCTCCGTTAGAAATCACCTCAACCTGTCTCTTAAATTCAAATTCCATAGCTCTACGTACGTTACGCATTGAGTTTAGGTTTTTAACTTCGCAACGTGTTCCAAATTCAATACTACCATTTTCACGGATAGAAATATTTGCATCACAACGTAAGCTGCCCTCTTCCATGTTTCCATCGCTCACATTTAAATGGCGAACGAGTTTTCTAATTTCGCTTAGCAAAGCTGAGGCTTCTTCTGCACTGCGAATATCTGGTTCGGTAACAATCTCAATTAGTGGTACCCCTGCACGATTTAAATCAACTAAAGAATAGTGATCATCCTGATCATGAATACTTTTTCCTGCGTCCTCCTCTAAGTGAATACGGTTAATGCCGATTTTTTTTAGCGAACCATCTGCAAGTTCTACCTCCAAATATCCGTTTACACAAATAGGCTGGTTATCTTGTGTAATTTGATAACCTTTTGGCAAATCGGCATAGAAATAATTTTTTCTATCGAAATGATTAATTTGATTGATTGTACAATTTAAAGCCAGACCAATTCGAATAGCTTTTGCTACAACTTCTTTATTCAGCTTCGGTAAAGCACCTGGTAAAGCCAAAGAAACTGCAGATATATTTTGATTGGGCAAAGCACCAAAAGATGCACTATCAGCAGAAAATATTTTAGTGTTTGTATTTAACTGAACATGAATTTCCAGTCCTGAAACGAGTTCGTAATTGTTTTCGGTTGTCCCTAAACTCATATTAAAATGATGCCTTTAAGTGTATTGTGCTGGCAAATATAGTTAAAGAATGTTAAAACGGATTGCCACACTTAAACTAGTATGTAATGCTTGTGTCTATTTCAATAATTAACACACACAAGAAACCTTTAAATTAAAAGATTATGAAAAAGTTAGTATTATTTGCTGCAGTTCTGATGGTTTCATTATTCAGCATAAACAATGCAAAAGCTCAGTTTAGCTTAAATGTAAATATTGGCTCACAACCAGTTTGGGGCCCAACTGGATATAATCATGTAGACTATTATTATTTCCCAGATATTAATGCTTACTATTATGTTCCATCAGGTCAATACATTTTCTTAAATGGAAGCCGTTGGATTTGGGCGAATAGTTTACCTGCACAATTTGGCAATTTCGATTTGTACCGCTCTTATAAAGTTGTTATAAACGAGCCAAAGCCGTATTTAAGAAACAATGTATATGTTGCCAGATATAGCAAATTCAAAAACTATGGCGGTCGTCAAACAATTATAAGAGATAGTAGAGATACTAAATATTACGTAGTAAAAGGACATCCGAACTATAGTGTTAATAAAACTGTAGTTGTAAATAACAACCGACCAAACCGTAATCAAAAAACTGTTACAAGAGTGAATCAACCAACTCGCCAGCAACAAAGCAATGGCCGTGGAAATAACAAAGACAACAACAGGCCAGAACGAAATGGCGGTCAACGTGGTAACGACCGTCACTAATTAATATAGTTGGTTATCTAAAAGGAGTTTCTGTCGAAACTCCTTTTTTTATAAATCTGTTACAATAGAAATTTTGGCACAGCGTTTGAATTTGTATTAATACACACAAATTAAATTTAGATTACTATGAAAAAGTTATTAATCATCTCGGCGATTGTAGGTATCGTTGCTTTAACATCAAATCAATCTAACGCTCAAGTAAGTTTAAATGTAAACATTGGTACACAACCTGCATGGGTTCCTGCTGGTTACCAAAACGTTAATTATTACTATTTACCCGAAGTACAATCTTATTATTATGTACCACAAAGGCAGTTTGTTTATTTAAGTGGTAACAGATGGACAAGATCAAGATATCTACCAGCGAGATATAGAGGATATAACTTAAATCGAGGTAGAAAAGTTGTGGTTTATGGCAATAACCCATATAGAAACTACAATTCGCATAGTGTTCGTTATGCAACGCAAGCTAATTACTATGGAAGAGGAAACCGAGTTTTTCATAGCGAACCAAGAAGAACTTTTAAAACCTATAAAGTGGTAAACAGAGGCCACGAGTTTCGTGGAAGAGATCATCATGATAGAGGACGTGGAAGAGGAAGACATTAAAATAAAAAAGGAGACAATTAAATTGTCTCCTTTTTTATTTAAGCATTTTCTGGTTTTCCAGCTCTGCTTTTATCTATTTGAGCATTTATCCTTTTCAACACTTCATCAATATCGAAAGGTTTACTAATATAATCATCAGCAAATGCATCTATAGCTTTTTGTTCGCTATTATTTTGTGCAGACATTACTATGATTGGGATATGTTTAGTAAAAATATCCGTTTTTAAATCTTCGCAGATTTCAGCTCCATTTCCATCAGGCAACATTACATCAAGCAAAAACAAATCAGGCATTGCATCCTGAATATTTTTTTTAAGCTCTGAAAATGTTGATGAAAGCTGAAGTTCAAATCCTTCCTCTTTTAAAAGAATTTCAATTACATTTCTGATTTCCTGATCATCTTCTAAAATGTGTATACGTTTTTTTGACATGGTTCAAATTATTGTTTTGGTTTAAATATCGAAATTATTTTTATACGATAGTAACAGTAACACCTAAACCTTCTAAATGTTTTACAATTTGTTCAGAAATTCCTTTATCGGTAATTATATGATCAATTTCCTCTAATCCACAGATTTTACCAAAGCCTCTTTTCCCAAATTTTGTAGAATCGGCAAGTACAATTGTTTTTTGCGCAGCATTAATCATTTTGCGGTTCAATTGGGCTTCCATAGCATTCGTTGTAGTTAAACCAAAATCTAAATCAATTCCATCTACACCTAAAAAGAGCTTATTAAAATAAAAATCCTGTAAAACTTGCTCCGCATAACTCCCCATAACTGATGATGAACTTTTACGTAGCAAGCCTCCAAGCTGTATTACTTCTATCGTCGATTCCCGCATGAGCTCTAATGCTACGTTTAATGCAGAAGTTACAACTGTTAAATTTATTGCTGGCTGAATATTTTTGGCAAAATATAATACTGTTGTTCCAGAGGCAATTACGATCGAGTCGTTATCATTTAATAATTCAGCGGCCGCTGCACCAATTTTATTTTTTTCTGATGATTGTATTTTTTCTTTTTCGTTAACTGGTCGATCAACAGTGTACGGATTATTCATTGTTGCACCACCATGTGTTCTAAAAAGCAGGCTCTTGTCTTCAAGCAGTTTTAAATCCTTTCTAATAGTAACAGACGAAACTTTCAATTCCTTACATAAATCAACAACATTTATATATTGATCTCGTTGTAAACGGCTTAAAATCAACTGGTGCCTTTCAGCTAAATTCATCATAATAACTAGATATGTTTTTGCAGAGCCACAAAATAAACAATTTGCTAAAGCATTTAAATAAATTAGATGATATTTTTTTAACACGTACATAATATTATTCCGATTACGATTACTTATAATTGCGTATTGTTTCGTTTTATTATCTTTTGCTTTAAATGAAGAGAAATCATAATCCCGTAATTTCAGAAAACATAATATGGGACATCATTATTATCGGTGGTGGTGCTACTGGTTTAGGTACAGCTTTAGATGCAGCAAGTCGTGGTTATAAAACTTTACTGGTAGAACAGGCTGACTTTGCAAAAGGTACATCAAGTAGAAGTACGAAACTGGTGCATGGCGGGGTACGTTATTTAGCTCAGGGCGATATTAAATTGGTTAAGCACGCTTTAGAAGAACGCGGATTTTTACAACAAAATGCTGCTCATCTTGTAAATAAAGAAGAATTTATAATCCCTTGCTACAACTGGTTTTCAGTAATCAAATACTTAACAGGATTAACTTTATACGATTGGCTTGCAGGAAAATACAGCTTTGGAAAATCTAAGTTTTTATCAAAAAAAGAAGCTTTAGCCATAATACCTGAAATAAAATCGAAAGGCTTGAAAGGCGCAATAAGGTATTTCGATGGTAAATTTGATGATGCGAGATTAGCCATAAACATTGCGCAAACTGCAATTAAAAATGGTGCAACGCTTTTAAATTACACCAAAGTTACAGCATTAAAAAAAACTGGAGCAACCGTTAATGGAATTGAAACGGAAGACGCTTTAACACATAAAAAATCGACATTTACTGGAAAAATCGTAATAAATGCTACAGGTGTTTTCGTTGATGACATCTTAAAAATGAACGATCCGAAATCTAGAAATATGGTTCGACCTAGTCAGGGTGTTCATATTGTTTTGGATAAGAAATTCCTAAACAGCGAATCGGCATTAATGATTCCAAAAACTTCTGATGGCCGGGTTTTATTTGCAGTTCCATGGCATAAACATTTATTAATTGGCACCACAGATACTCCTTTAAATGAGCATAGCCTGGAACCAAGAGCCTTGAAAGAAGAAGTTGATTTTATTCTGGCTACCGCATCATTATACTTTAATCATAAACCAACTGCAAATGATATTTTAAGCGTATTTTCTGGTTTAAGACCACTCGCCGCTCCTTCTAAAACCAATGGAAGTAGCACTAAGGAAATCAGTCGCGACCATAAATTAATCGTTTCTGCAAAAGGGTTAATCACTATAACAGGTGGTAAATGGACAACTTATCGTCGAATGGCTGAAGAAACCGTTAATCTGGCAATTAGTGAAGCTGGTTTACCACCTAAAGATTGTATAACAAAAACCTTAAAAATACATGGTTGCATCGATCTTAGAGATGGAAATTATCTTGACATTTATGGTACCGACCGATCTAAAATAGAAGCGATGATAGCAGAAAATCCAGCTTTGGGCAAAAAACTTCACCCCGATTTTCCTTATAATGAAGCGGAGGTTACTTGGGCAATCAGAAATGAGATGGTTGAAACTGTTGAAGATATTTTAAGCCGAAGATTAAGGGTTTTATTTATTGACGCACAAGCAGCGATAGAAATGAGTAAAAAAGTTGCATCTATTTTAGCAAAAGAATTAAACGCAGACCAAGATTGGGAAGATAACCAGGTTGAAATTTTTAATAAATTGGCCTTAGGTTATATTTACCAACCGAACAATAAAAAAGAAACGGCTTCGGCCTGATGATACCTAACCAAATTTAACATTATGAGCAAGTTTATCTTATCTCTTGATCAAGGAACAACAAGTTCGAGGGCAATTATTTTTAATCACAACGGAGAAATTGTGGCAATTGCGCAAAGAGAATTTACCCAAATTTATCCTCAGGCTGGGTGGGTTGAGCACGATCCGATGGAAATTTGGACAACTCAGCTATCAGTTGCTGCTGAAGTTATTGTTAAGGCAGGTTTGGCAGCAAGAGATATAGATTCGATAGGCATAACTAATCAAAGAGAAACAACCGTTGTATGGGACAGGGAAACTGGGATTCCAGTTTATAACGCCATTGTTTGGCAAGACAGACGTACATCGGCTTATTGCGACGAAATTAAGGGTAAAGGATTAGCTCAAAAAATTCAGGAAAAAACTGGCTTAATCATCGATTCTTATTTCTCGGCAACCAAAGCAAAGTGGATTTTAGATAATGTTGAGGGCGCAAGAGAGCAAGCAGAAGCTGGTAAATTAGCCTTTGGAACTATTGATAGTTGGCTAATCTGGAAACTTACTGCAGGCAAAACGCATGTTACCGATGTTACAAATGCATCAAGAACAATGATTTATAACATCCATACTTTAGAATGGGACAATGAATTACTTGATTTATTTAGCATCCCTAAACAAATGTTACCGGAAGTAAAATCATCGAGCGAGGTTTATGGCGAAACAGCAGGCAACATTTTAGCTGCAAAAATGCCAATTGCAGGTATTGCTGGCGATCAGCAATCTGCTCTGTTCGGACAAATGTGTATTGAACCTGGAATGGTTAAAAACACTTATGGAACAGGCTGTTTTATGCTAATGAATATTGGAAAAGAGCCAAAAATATCGGCTAACAACCTTTTAACTACTATTGCATGGAAAATTAAAGATGAAGTTTATTATGCACTTGAAGGTAGTATTTTTATTGGTGGAGCGGTTGTACAATGGCTAAGAGATGAAATGGGATTAATTTCAAAATCTGCTGATGTAGAAACTCTGGCAAAAAAGGTTCCTGATACACAGGGTGTTTATATAGTACCCGCGTTCGCTGGCTTGGGTGCTCCACACTGGGATCAGCATGCCCGTGGAACCATAACAGGCTTAACTCGGGGCACAAACAAATCGCACATTGCAAGAGCTGCATTAGAAAGTATTGCCTATCAAACTATGGATGTTTTAAAAGCTATGGAAGCCGATGCTGGCGTAAACATTGCTGAACTTAGAGTTGATGGTGGTGCAACGGCAAATGATCTTTTAATGCAATTTCAGGCCGATTTGCTCCAAAGTAAGGTTATTCGTCCAGAAGTTACTGAAGTTACAGCAATTGGGGCGGCATATCTTGCGGGCTTAGCTACCGGTTTTTGGGGTAGCATCGAAGAAATTCGATCGCAGTGGAAAATTAATAAAACCTTCTCCGCACCAGATGGAATAGATAATACCGAAAGAATTAAAGGTTGGAACAGAGCTGTAAAAGCTGCCAGAGTTTGCGCCGAGGATTAACAATAAAACTTATTAATATGAATGCATATTTAGCAGAATTTATAGGCACAGCCCTCATGATTTTATTAGGCAATGGCGTAGTTGCCAATGTGGTACTAAAAGGCACAAAAGGCAACAATAGTGGCTGGATTGTAATTACTACAGCATGGGCACTCGCTGTTTTTGTAGGTGTTGTAGTAGCGGGGCCACATAGTGGCGCACATTTAAACCCGATCGTTACATTAGGTTTAGCTATTGGAAAAGGTTTTGATTGGGCTAAAGTACCCTTTTACATTATTGCTCAAATTAGCGGTGCCATGTTTGGTGCTTTACTGGTTTGGATAACGTATAAAGATCATTTTGATGCTACAGATGATAAATCTTTGAAAGCTGCTCCTTTTGCAACAGCTCCTGCAATTAGAAACAAGATTTCTAACTTATTTTCTGAAATCATCGGAACCTTTGTTTTAATCTTCGTTATTTTTTATTTTACTGATGCAACTTTGGGCACAAAAGAAGTTACACCGATCGGCCTTGGTTCTATGGGCGCAATTCCAGTTGCGTTTTTGGTTTGGGTAATTGGCTTAGCCTTAGGCGGTACAACAGGTTATGCAATAAATCCTGCACGAGATTTAGGCCCAAGAATTATACATAGTTTAATTCCAATGGAAGGTAAAGGTGACAGCGATTGGTCTTATGCCTGGGTACCGATAGTTGGCCCTATTATAGGCTCTACTTTAGCCGCATTGGCTTTTTTAGCCTTGAATATTAAATAACAAGATTTGAGTAAAAATCAACCTTTATTATAAAGATAACCTAATTTTTACCATAAAATTAATTAGTTGAAACCAATAATTAATACATTTGTTTCATAATTGATTCATTCATGTTTGAGCGCATGTTTGGGTTTAGATATGGGGTAGACTTTAATTAGTCTATCCCTTTTTTATTTCCCGTTAGCTATTTTATTTTCTTAATATAGATTAATTTTTATCTAAAATTATTGTTAGAAATTTGACCTTAAATAATTATCAATCAGTTAACGACATGAAAAATCAACTTAATTATGCTCAGCTCTTTTTAAGATTTGCACTTGGCATAGCTTTTATTTATGCAGTAATAGATCGCCTGGGTTGGCTTGGTCCTGCTGATGGTAAAAATATTGCATGGGGAAACTGGCAAAGTTTTCTGGATTACACACATATCTTAGTCCCTTTTTTAAGCCGTTCACTATCTGATATTTTAGGATTAATAGCTACAGTTTCAGAAGCCGTATTCGGAATATTATTAATAATTGGTTTTAAAACCAGATTATCGGCAATTGGTAGTTTTGCACTTTTGCTTGGTTTTGCGTTATGTATGGCTATTTCTTTAGGCTTAAAGGCCCCGTTTAATTATTCAGTTTTTTCTGCAAGTGCTGGCGCATTATTACTCTCTACAACCTCGGTTTATAAATGGAGTATTGACAATCTACTAATCAAAAATAAATGATGCTAAACCGAAAACACATTTGCATTTTTTACTTTTAAATACTGATATTCAAACCAATAACAAAAAAATTTTTCACTAGATTTAGTTGTTTTATAGCAGCAACAACTAAATTCGATGGTCGGGCAAATCAATCTTAATTTCAAAACTACCAGATTATTAATAAGTCTGATGGTTTTGATTTCTGCCATTCAGAATAGCGCAGCTCAAAACAAAAAAACGCTCTTATTTAAGCATTTAACACAAGAAAATGGCTTGAGTGATCCAACAGTAAGGGCCCTCCATATCGATAAAGATGACTTTTTATGGATTGGCACAGAAAATGGACTTAACCGATTTGATGGAACAAACTGTATCACCTATAAAAAAACGAAGGTTAACCAGTCAAATATCCCTGGCAATTATCTAACAAATATTATTGAAGACAAAAATGGAGATTTAATAATCGGTTCTCAAAGTAATCTGGTAAAGTATAATAAGAAAACGGATAATTTCAGTTTATATAATTTTTCGCTACCAGATTTACAGCAAAACTATTACTCCTTCCCTTTTTACATCGATAAGCAAGATAATCTTTGGGTTTATCTAGCAGGTAATATTTACAGGCACAATAGCAAGAAGAAACAGCTAATTAAAATAACAGAATTTTCAAATGGTTACCAGTTTAAGTCAAAACCATTTTATCAAGAGCTAAACTGGTTTATAAGCCGTGGTGTTAAAGGAATTTATATCAATAGAATTGAAGATGGAAAAGAAAAAAGTGCGACTGAATATTTCATGCCATCTTCTAATAAAAACAGCCTAATTTCCCATATAGAAGATGTTTACATTGCATCAGATACATTATTGTGGTTAGCTGGAGAGAAAGGTTTAATAAAATTAAACCTCATAAATGGTACTTACAAAGTATTCAATTCGCATGTTAAAATAAAAAACATCGTTTGTACAGCCATAGCCAAGTATCCAAATAAGCCCTTGTTGTTTGTAGGTACAAATGGCAGCGGTTTATTAATTTTCGATTTAGTTACCGAAACCTTCATAAATCATTATGAACACATTGAAAGCGATCCATATAGTATCTCAGCAAATTACATCCGAAGGATTTATATTGACAGTAAAAGCAATCTTTTTTTAGGTATTGATGGTTACGGACTCGATTACACAAATTTAAATCAGGTAATTTTTCCCAGATATGTAACAAAAGCGGAAAATAAGGATAATAATATAACCGCCATATTAAAATTAAAGGATCAAGTTTGGTGTGCAACCAAAAATTCGGGGATTAAAATTTACAATCACGATTTATCGAAAACTGTTAGCACAGAATTTCAGCATTTGGGCATTAACAAATTAATTCAGTTAGAAAATAATAATGTATTAATTGAATTAGCAAACGGTGCATTTTATCTTTTTCAATATAACAGGAATAAATTCACCCCTTTGAAGGCGATTTTTTCGAACAATTTTAAAGGAAAAGTTGATATCCATCAAATGCTAAAACTTGGCAAGGATAGCTTGTTTGGAGCCACGGAGTTTGGAATTGCAAGAGTTCAGATTAGTAAAAATAACACGATCCGATTCGACCTGCTAAATGAACCTAATAAATCAATAACATGGCCAAATGTTCAGCAATTAATTCAGTTGCCTGGAGATAAAATATTGATTCAAACTTATTACACAGCCATGTATTTATTCGACGTAAAGCATAACCAGTTTACATTTGGGCATAAAACAATAAGAACACCATACGCAACTAACGGAAAAGCGGTTATTGGCAAATACTTATATCTGGCCACAACTGCAGGGTTACTAAAGTACAATATTGAGAAACTTTCGGAAAAAGAAGAGCTTTTAATTGACGCGAAATGCACTAGTCTAATTACTGATGAGCACAATAATTTATGGATTGGAACTAATAATGGCTTATATTTTTATAATACGTTAAAAAAAACAACAATTAAGTACACAACTTCTGATGGTTTACAGAGCATGGTATTTAATGTTGGTTGCATATCGAAGTTATCAGAAAATCAGATTGCTGTTGGAGGCATAAATGGTGTAAATATTTTCAATCCTCAAAAAACAGTCCCGTTTAAAAGCATTGGTTGTCCTAAAATTGTATCTATTCAAATTAATGATAAGCCTTATAAAAATGCAGGAAATTCGCTAACAGCAAAGAAATTAAACTTAAATCACAATGAAAATACGATAACGATAGGCTTTAGTTCCATGGATTATATCAATCCCTTACAAAGGAAAATAAAATATAAAATGGCAGGCTACGATAATAGGGAAGTTATTGTAACAGGAAATAGCGAATTACGATTCCCAAATATGCCTTCTGGTTCATACATTTTTGAAATAACGGACCTAATGAGTAATAATAAAACGGTAATGGCCATAACCATTAACGCACCTTTTTGGCAAAAATGGTGGTTTATTACAGGCATAATCATTAGTTTAATTTTAATAGGAATTCTTGTTCTGTTTTTATACCTGAGATGGCTTAAGCAAATGCAAGTTTTGCAGTTGAGACAGATGATTACTTTCCAAAAAGAAGATAGAAAAAGGATTGCGGATGATCTTCACGATGATTTAGGTTTAAAATTATCGTCGCTAAAACATTATTTATTGGCTGGTGATATAAATAAAATGATAGAAAGTGGAGAGCTAAGAAAATTATCCGCACAATATATAGATCAGGCATTGCATGTTTTAAGAAATACTTTGATTAACTTAAGTCCTAAGACGCTGGATGAAAACGGTTTGATTATTGCATTGCATGATTTAACAAGCAATATTAACAAACTGGAAATCATTAAAATTTATTTAGATGATGTAGGTTTCAATGCCATTTTAAAGAAAACACAACAATATGCTTTGTATAGAATTTGCCAGGAACTGATTAATAACACAATAAAACATGCCGAAGCTAAGAACATATACATTTCTATTGTTAGCAGAAATGACAAAGTAATTTTACTGTATGAAGATGACGGAAAAGGTTTCGATTATTTTGGAGCCAAACGAGGTTATGGTCTGTCTAATATAGAAGCTCATATCCATGCAATTAAGGCAGAAATTAATATTGATACAGAAGCTGGAAAAGGTTTAGCTGCAACAATTACAATAAACCTTAAGGCAAAAAAAATAAAAACTCTAAATTAATGGTTAAAATACTTATTGCAGACGATCATAATATGATGATAAACGGCTTAAAGCTTATTTTGGCCGTTCGCACCGATTTTAATGTAATTGCTACAGCAAATAATGGTTTAGAAGCCATAGAACTTATTAAAAAGGATAAGCCCGAGGTTGTACTCCTTGACATTAATATGCCTTTATTAAATGGTTATCAAACTTTACAAGTCATCAAAACAGATTTTCCTGATGTAAAAGTGATCGTTTTATCAATGTCTGCCGACAGAAAGAGTGTACTTAGTATGCTCGAGGCTGGAGCAAATTCTTATTTATTTAAAAATACAGATGATAAGACCCTATTTAAAGCAATTGATGAGGTTTCTAATGGGCGATATTATGTTAGTACAGAAATACAAGACGTGCTTGAAGAATTTTTAAGCGGACACAAAGATTATTCTAAAAAGGGCAATCAAAAAATACTTTCATCAAGAGAAATAGAAATTGTTAAACTTATTACCGATGGAAATACAAATGCAGAAATTGCTGATATACTCTTTTTAAGTATAAGAACAGTAGATACACATCGAAAAAATATATTGTATAAACTTGGTTTAAACAACACCGCAACTCTGGTTAAATACGCAATAGAAAATAAAATATTTCTGGGTTTAGATTAGTTATGCTGAAATGGTGTATCTAATTAATAAACTTCAACTAATATATCTGATGAAAATATTTATTTAAGTATCCTTTTTAAAAAAGGTGCCTACTGAACACCTTTTTTAACACTAACAATCATCACAACATACTTCTGCCACAGGAACAAGCTGCGAGGTTCGATAAATTCTATAAGAGCCTAGTCCAGTTGTCAAAGGATTTAACGGTTCGGCAAGTCTTTCAGCATTTGCATAATCATGTTTTCCACCTTCTATATGCCACATATTATCCATTGGAAACATCTCAACACAGAGTACGCTTAAGCTGTTTTCTTTAGGCAAACCAAGTTCTACTAATCGCTGTTGAATATCTTCTACCTTTAAAATTGCAATTCCTGTTTTTCCACCTTCTTCCTTTGAAACTACATCATTTTTAGCCAAAACCCTCCTTTTAGGAGGTATATAAGGCATGTAACCCGAGCTTAACAATAAATTCCGATAAGATAAACCATCTGCCTGACGTACTTGCGTATATAACATGTACCATAAACTGGTTTGCGGAGGATTAGCAGTTATATTTTTACCATTTAATACGGCGGTTGCGAATTGTGCGGTAATAACCACTTCATTTTTAAAGGCAATATTAATTGAAGGTTTTTCTAATATTTGTCCGCTATCCTTTCGCAAACGTTCTACTTTATTGGCAACTAAAACCTCCTTTAATTTTTTCTCAAAAAGTGGTATTTTTCTTCTTATAACATTACACGATAAATTTGGTGCTGGGTGCTGCACACCGTTCACTTTCAAAGGCCTACCATATCTGCCTTGAGCGGTGCTCCACAACTCTTTTTTATGACCTAATCTTATCTCATAACTAAAAAAGCCAAAAAGTTCATCGCTATCTGCATGTAAGCCTGGAGGCAGAGGCAGCATATAAAAATTAGATTTACCAGAATTATCGTCCCCACGTAGTAATTCCTGCATGGCTCCCATTCCAGCAAAATCATTATCCATTCCTGGAATAATCGTCCTTATTTTCTCATCGTTAATATTTAGAGGAGCATCAACGGGATCGTAAGTTTTTAACTCCTCACTTATACTGCAAAGTAATGGATCTGGAGCATTTGATAGTACTCTGGCAAAGTAAGTGTCGTTACGATCTCTCGGGCCTTCTTCCATTTCTAGCCAAAGAAATCTTTGTCTTAAATCTGTTGATCTATACTTTTCTTCATCAGAAACATAAGGTGACAAGGCAATACCTGCTGAAACCAATTTTGGAATCTGTGCAGGAATTATAGTAACTGGAAGATGAATTTCTTTATCCTTAATTTCTGGATCAATTACAGATGGAATCCCTTTCTTTTTAAAATGAACTTCTATACGGTAACTGATAATTATTTCTGGCGGCAATAAAGAATCAACCTCTTTCGGATCAAAAGCATCCAAAAACAAAAGTCTGGAATACGTTCTTTCAGGCTCATGAAGTGCATTAATTGCTACAGTATCAGATACATTAATTACTCCTGCTAAAACCTCATTGCTAAACGAAACTTCACCTTCTCTTTTCCATTTTCTGTAAATGAAGAAACTTTCTTTTTCTAAACCATCCCAGGCCCAATCTCTAAGTAAAGTATAATCAACACCAATTATCCATCGATTAAACAATTCTGCCTGAGATGAAAAAGATATAGAAGAAGAATCTGGAGCAAGGGAATGTCTCATTAATTTGGAACAGCCAAACTGTAATCGCTTACCTTTTTCACCTTCTAAAGTTAAATTATGAGCCGTTATGTTAAAAGCATCAGCAAGTCTACTCAGCTCCACTGGAGTATTACTTTTTACAAACTGTAAAGTGATTTTATTTTTAAAAGTTTTAATCTGATGCTGATCTACAGCATGTTCTGGTTGTAAATAAACTGCCTTAAACCCGCCATCGATTGGCGACAATAATCCTGTTTCATCAGCTCCTGGCTGATAAGAAGTTAAGGTTATTCTTTTCCCCTCGGCAATACTTAAGTCTGCATAATCATTATCTGCGTGCTTAATAATTGGAATAAAAGTTAAGCGAATATGCCTCGATGTTGGTAAAACCAAATCATAATCAGCGCCTGTATCGTTATAACCTTCGGTAAAAGTCAATTGCTTTTCATCTTTATGAACAATGTTAAGCAAAACTTCATTATCAAAGTTGCCTTCATCGAAGTTGTACTCCTTTTGGTAAAGAACGATGTATGATTCTTTACCATTCTCAGAACGGCCATTATCCATCTCTAAGCTTTTGATTTCGACTTGTACCTTAAATGAAGATACATCCGGATCTGATAAACCTATATCAATACCCTTTTTTTCATCTGCAGGTAAATCATTTAAAATGGCTTTCAGCTTATCAATTACATTATTATACTTACCTGTAAAAACAACAGCAGGATAGCCTAGTAAAGGGCGTTGAATTTTCAAAACTGGGTTATCAATCGTAATCAGATTTTGCAAAATACTGGTGTCTTTAATATCTGCTACTGTTGTTGAAGGAAGATTATCATAAACGCTGCTAATGTTCGTGATTTTTAAAGCGCCTGCTGCAATGTGTCTTTTGAAATGTAAATCTGCCACAGGTTTTTCGCCACCGTTTAAAGCCTTTTCTGTAACAGATGGTCCGCCACCAGAAATATCCATTAATCTAACCCTGAATTGATAATCGTTTCCATAAACCAAGGGAATATTATTTCTTGGATCAGCGGCATAAGGATGAAATGTTCTTTTTGGTATAGAATTAATCGTATTATCAATATCTGGTCGAGGTTTGATCATTTTATCAGGATGCAGCATATTAATATCTTCAGCATCTTTATCTGCGATTGAAATTGGTTTCCCCATCCAGCTACTAAAGTACATTGGCAACCAAAAACCTGCCCCTTTCGAGTCTCCATGTGCCGAAGGATGAACTTCTATTCCTGGTTCTATAATTTCTCCAGCCTCAGAAATAATAATTCGCCCATTATTTAGGGCTGTATTTTGTTGAAGAATTAAACTATTTTGAGATAACCATTGCTCCTCACCCTTTTTCCGAACATCTACCCGATAGCCAAAAACGCCCAGTGGTGTATCAACATCACTTCCACTTTCCTCTTCTTTTTTAAGCATTTGGCGATTATACCAAATCGCAATCTGCTCATCATCCCATCCTAAACGAATACCTACATCTTTTAACGGAGGGTTAGATTTATCTTTTTCTTGGAGCAAATCTTGATTAACGGGCTGATTGGCATGAACGATTTTAGCGAAACCATCATCATAAACGATTGCATCTTTTAAAACTTCATCGTAACCAACATTATTAACGGCGGTTTGAGCAACGGGAAATTGTACTGCAGAAAACAGTACTCGTTCATTAAGCCCTTTCAAAGCTGGAATTCTTGCTGCATATTTCATTCCATCTAAACCTTCGAAAGCACTACCAGCTGCAAAACCTGTATAAAGCCAGCCACCGTTTTCAAAAAGATTTGCCGCATCATTAACAGCGATTGAAGCTTTATAAATTAAACCTGCCTTTTCTGCCAACGCAGGATTCCTTAAACAGAGTGCAGTTACTTTCCCCCAAGACAAAACATCTCTTTGAGTATTTTTATCTGTGTTTTCTGTGTTTTTATTTTTTATAGCACAACTGTATTCATCTCCAGTAACCGCATACTTACTTCTTGCTCTTACGAAATTAAAAGAGCTGCGATAACTGTCGGGCAAATATTTTCTAATAGAAACATTTTTATATCTATCAAGTGCATCTCCAGAACGCTGCTCCGCTTTTCCCGATTCCGCATCGCTGATTTTCATCCCATCAGTAAGTTCCATCTGAGTTTTTAATGCCTCCCAAATTTCGCGACTTGATGTAATTTGGTTTTCAATTATTAATGATGAGGATTCTAATGCATTACCTGCCAGGGGTAATCCATCTGAGCTATTTATAACCATAGCTTTAAATAGAAGTTCTGTATCTGCAAAAGCTGGTAAGCCGGCTTCTAAGGGCAACAACGGATTTAAATTTCTCGGAATAACAACAATATTAAACGTTATCCGACCATTTTGATAATATTGAGGGAAAGTTAAAATACAAAGACTTGGTTCCATGATAATCTTAATTAAGAATTAAGCAATGAGATTTGTTATTAAGCAATTTGACGGGTTTCTTCCCATGTTTCGGTAAAGTTGATATCGATAACCCAGAAAATACTGATATCTAGAGCAAAAGTACACATGGCAATACAGCTTGTTGGTCCACCATTTAATTGTTTCTGAATTTTACCCGCTGCTTCAATTTGAATGGTAATGGTTACAATACCACCAAATATTTCTGCACGACCACGGAAATAAATAAACGCTCCAACAACCAATTCTTTGGTATTTAGCGACATATCCACACCAACCATGTACATTACCGCTACGCTGCCTATTACAGGAAGGCCAACACAGAGCTCTACTCCAAAACCAAATTTAAAATACAAGGTGGGCGGGCTCTTTAAATCGGCGGCTAAACCAACTTCAGCCCTGCCAGTTGCATAAATTGTTGCTGCCGCGAGCGAAACACACATAACTCTTAAATCTGCCCCTAATTCTAAAAACGCACCAGCCGAAGGCATAACCTGATCTATAGTTTTAGGTATTTTTATTGGCTGATTGAAATAACAACCGATTTTAAAGGAAGCATCAAGTTTTAGAGGTGTAGTTGGCGAATTGTAATTAACCGGATCAAAAGGGAATTTTACAAAAGGAATTTCTTTTGATGCTTTGAATTTATAATCCCAGCTATCGGCAGCATTACTCATTGCAATCTTCAATCCTTTTTTAACCGCTTCAACAGGTTGTGTTGGATCCAGATTATCTAGAAATTCAAGAATCTGATATATTTTCTCTAAAGGTTCAGCCAATTTAAGTTGTGGTGCGCTTCCTGATTCAAAACCAGGATTTAAGGATGCTTTAGCCTTAAAATCGCCACTTATTGTCATCAATGATTTGAAAGAAGCTAAATCGACAACAATACTCATGTTACCCATCTCGTTTTTCCATTTATCTATTGCGCCTTCAGAATCTGTTACATAATCTACTAGCGTATTCGAACTTGGTCCTGTTTTTGGATCACTTTTGTACTTAATATACATTCTGAATGGGGAATCCTCAGAACCAATAACATCGAAGGTAAAATTATCTGGCACTTTAAAACCAGTAATTGCTTTTGATAAACCACCAGGAAGTATTTTAGTTACTGCGGATGCAACATCTTCTATTTTTATTGCATTACCAATATTTGGAAACGGGCCTTTACTATTCAGCAACCTAAAACTATCTGCCAATAATGGTGCTTCAGTTAAAAGTTGACCAATTTTTAATGTATCGTAACTTGGATCAGCTAATAGAAGTTTTTGCGTTCCTGTGTTTTGTACAAAACCGTACCTTTTAGCAAAAAAGGATTCGTTATCATTAAGTAAAGCTTCAGGAAAACTAATTTTCGAAATATTTTTAGGGCCCGGAATACTAAATGACGGTTCTTTTCTATCGCGTAAACCGTCTCTTATAACAGGTACACTTTCTTTATTTGCAACAGGAACTACATTACCAGTAATTTTATCAAGTTCTATAACGCTCCAGCTTCCATCGGCAGGCAACTGAACTGAACCCTTTGCTGCAGCAATAAAAGCAAATTTATTTTGATTATTTCCTCTGGAAGATGCAGAAACATCAACACGGTTAACCTGAATTACTTGCTCACTGGCACCAAGATTTAAAATGCAATCAACATTCCCTCCCACCGAATTCTGACTACGCATCATTAATTCTTTAAAAACATGCTGAGGAACAGGAACACCTTCTGGTGCGAGTTGTAAATAGCCCTTAAATTGCTTTCCAGTGTGCCTTTTATATTTGCTATAATCTCCCTTTCCTTCTACATCTAACAGTACGTCGGCATCAAAAGTAACCCCAATAAATTGCGCATGAACTAAAGAACCCGCAACATCTTGATGCACATAGTTCGATGGATCAGCTTTCCAGTACTCACCAGCCTGAGGCATGTAATCAATCGAAATAATATCACCAGAAACTTCCTTGATATTGTGTACATTATATAAACCGCCAACTAAGCCAGGGTAAATGAAATATGGATTATCAAACGAACCTACATTGCCTTGTGGGTTTTTCTTGGCCTCAAACGAAAAATCAAAAATACCATCACTTTTAGCTTGCCAACCGCTATCCTCTCTATAAATTATGGCATTATTTCTTCGGTAAAAAGTAACTGTTCTTACCATGCAAATTCCCCATGGATAAACCATACTTACCGCTTGCACAATCTCATGAGATAGACGGCCTCTCATTACGTCGAATTTAACCTGAGCAATTGTGGCAAATTTCGACAATGGCGCCAACCAGTTACTAAAGGTACTGGCTCCGTAACCCGAAAAATCGATATGCGTTAAAGGAACACCTCCAGATTGAATTCCTGACTCACTAAATCTCCCTGAAAATATGGTGTGTACACTTGCTCCCAAAATGCTTTGGGTTAATGGCTCATTGTATTCGCCAATTAAATTTTTCATCTGTACAGTGAGGCCACTCATTTCTGGAGGACTCATGGAATCAAATGGCTTGTTAGCAGCAATTCTAAACTGCAAACCACCTTTTAATTTAAGTTGTTGGAGTTCAAATTCGGGAACAATAAAATCTAAATGCCTGTTGTTTACCGTTGCCTGCTGCGTATTATAGGGCACCAAATTAGCAATAGAAAATTTGCCATTTGGTAAGCCAAAAAGTATGGCACTCCTTAAATCCCCATCTTTCTCTAAAGGATTTAAAGGTGTTGGATAAGTTCCCGCCACAACATCATCTGGCTTAAGGTTACGCCGAAAACGGGTCATATATTTCAGGGGATCAATATCTATTACATGATTATCAAGCTGTGTAAATACGGTTGCTGGTCCTTGATCACTGTAACCGAGGATGCCCATTTTAGGATATGTACTATCATCAGGTGGAGTTAAATTAATCAATGGTTCCCAGGTAATATGAGGCAGAGTAAAGCCGTTTAACATTGCCATGGGCGATCGCAAATTCATTTTCTCAATATTTACAACCTGTTCAGAAACTTGTTTAATTTTTGCATAACCAGCAGAAACCGATCTAATTTGATTAAACGACATCGAAATACCTAGCAAATCGTAATTTGTACTTAAATCCAGTAACGAAAACACGTGTGGTGTTCTCAAACTGGCAGAATTTTTCATCCTGTCGTACACCGCATGTTCAGTTGAAACCATTGCAACCGCAAATTGACTGTTACTGCTTTCCAATTCCTTGCCAGCAGGTTGAATCATTGGAGGAGCAACCAGATTGGTGTTATAATTTAACTTAAAATCAACTTTAACCGCTGCCATACCAGCATTACTTTGCTCCCAATCGCAAGTTGAAGTAAGTAAACCAGCCATGCTTTGGTTGTAACTTGCAGCATCGCGAAAAGTTGCAACGGCTCTACTTGGACGGTGTATAGTTTCTGTAGTATAAGGATGCGGTAAAGTTGGAATCAAGTCGGTTAAACCGTAAAGAATTGTTAGTTTACCCTTGTTGATTACGTTTTCCGTATTCCAACTTCCCGTTAAGATTAATCCTGCTGGTGGCGTACAAAGTAGATAAGCATTTTCTAAAGCAAACCGATATCGTAAATCAGCTTTTTTTATTTCCTTGAATTTAACTGGCGATATCAAATTTTCGGTATTTTCTGCTACGATGTTTTGTTCGTAAAGCATGTCCTGATCTATAACCATTAGCTGCGATAATGCGGTAGATGCATACTTAACATATATGCTATCTCTAGTCTTTGGTGCAACTGGTGTTCCGTCTGCCTGCAAAGGTTTATCAGCATCAACCTGAATATCGGCTAATGCAACAATGCCCTCCACTCCTTCTTCCAAACATGTGTAATCGAATTTTTTCTTTCGATTAAAGGATAATTTCAAATCAGTTTTAATTCCTGATCCTAAAGTGGTATCCCACATTTTGTAGTTTTCTTCAATAGTTTTGAAATCGGCTTTTAACTCATGAATTAGAAATAATCCTTGTTCTGCAAATATAATCGGACTATTTAAAGCGACAGGTAATCGGCTATCTAAACCTTGCCAACTACATTGCAAGCCAGGCTTTAAAAATAAAGTCAAGGCTCCATTGTTTCGAATGGCAAATGGTTTAGTAATATCAAGTTCATTTAAAGAAAGAGACCAACACGAATATCTTATCTCAGCTTCGCCATTAATTTTAAAAAAAGTAGATTTCACATCAGAAGAAATAAACCTTTCACTATCCGATGGCATTTGAATGAGGAGTTTATCAAGCGAAGCTTCAAAGGTGGCAGGTTTATTCGTATAAGAAAACGATCTGATATCACCATATAATTTCCAACTGGCAGTGTCAATTCGGTTAATGGTTATTTTTTTTACCGCATAAGCCAGCACTAAAAGGTTCGGTAGTTTAACATCCGATGCTCTTGAATCAGAGCCATACAAATCGGTACCTTTTGGAGCAAAAGTATTATCTAAATTTAACTCTAAAGCAAAAGTAATTTCGGCACTGAGCTTTATAGAATCGGCAAGCACGCTTACTGCTTTAGAAAAGGTCACTTTACCCGAATTCACTTTAAAGCCTGTATATTTTGTATTACCTGCACTCGGTGCGAATAGATCTGCACGAATCCAGATGCTACCTTTCGCCAAACTATATCCGTTAGTTCCTCTGGTAATTTTCGATAATTTTAAAGGAATGAGCATTAATGGTTTTGAATCGCCATTTAAGTAAATTGGTATCAGTTTTTCGTATGTAAGAAAATCATACCAAACTAATCGCCCATCATTCGCGATAAATGGCCCCAAAGTTTTAGAAACACCAGCAATGGATGTTAACCCACCTAAACTAGATAAAGCCTTAGAATTTGAAACTAAACTAGAAAGCTTTGTAATATTATTCAAAGATGAGAAAGGAGTTTCTCTTCGAATAACCAATTGATCGTTATCTCCTTTTGGTACTTTAAGGGCCGAAAATTCGCTTAAAAGTTGATTTCTGTTGATATTTTCTGTAATCTGAGTTAAAGTTTCCGTTTTTAAATTGCGACTACTAACTGCTGAAACATCGGATTGTTTTAGTTGATTTAGCAGCACACTGATTTCTTCTGAATGAGCTTCTGATTGAATTATCAAATCGTGAACCAGATTCAAGTGGCTTTTTAAGGAGATAGTTTTGGCCATTTTAAGGGATAATTACGGCATAAATGCCAATTAAAAATTAAAAACGAAATGCAAAAAAACTATAATCGAATAAGTGTAGCTGTAAAAAAAGATAGAGCAAATAATACAGGAATAATACGCACCAGTGGCTCTTTCAGAAGAAAGCCTTTCAATAATCTAACTTTAAGATCCTGTTATGTAAGCATACATATACACTATGTAAATCTGCAATAAAATTCTTGTTGTATAAATACCTGTTTTACGGTATAATGGAAAAAACCAGCCGAAAAAAACCCAATAAATCTGAAACTTTTTTAACAAAGGTTAATAACCTAAGTTTTGTTCATAACTATATTAAACAACTTAACAACGAACAGGTTATCTATTTAATACACAAAAACAAGGCTTATGAAAAAGTGCATTTATGTTGTAGAAGATAACCCAAGTATTAGAGAGATAATTGAGTTTTTATTAACTGAAGAGCTTTACGAAGTTAAAAGCTGTCGGGATACCAAAAGTTTTTGGCACCAAATGGAAAATCAAAAGCCAGACATGATTATACTGGATATTATGTTACCCGATGGAAATGGAATAGACATTTGTGCAAAGCTGAAACAAAACGTAAAAACATATGCGATTCCAGTTATGATGATGTCTGCCAATAATAATTTAGCACATGTAAAATCTAAATGCACAGCTGAAGATTTTATCAATAAACCTTTTGATTTAAATGATTTTGCAAAACGTGTAGAAAAGTATGTCCCAAACTAGTCTTTAAAATATATTAACATTAGTGCAAAACTTTTTCAATGTAAATATTGTTCAATTAGTGATTTTTGAAACAACCAAATCATAATTACTCCTCATATGAAATCTATTTTAACAGATACGGAATACAAACAAATTATTCGCCGTATCGCAACGCTTTCTTCTCTATCAGCTAAAGTTACTGATTTTGAGGAGTTAAAAACCTTGAGCGCCTTAGCTATGGATTACGAAACCCGTAGATATGATTTCAGTTTATCTTACAACTCGGCCGCTCAAAATTTCTCAATTAACCAGCATTAGTGCTCGATAATTGTGGGGTAGTCTTTTTAATTTTATTACTGGTTAAAATAACCATTATTAATGCTGTAGATAAAAAAGCACCTTGAATGATGTATGCCCTTCTTTTTTGCTTAATGCCCTTATAAAAATTATAAAATGCAATTGCGCCCATTCCCGCCAATTCTATATTCTTCTTCACTCTTGAAGTAGCATCATTTTTATGACTAAAGCCAGCCCTCATTAAACTATTTACAAGGCTCAAATTTTTTTCAATAGTTTTCTTTGTTTTTGATTTACTGGTATGTAAGCCAATTGCTTTTCCTGCCGTTTGTAAACCTGAAATAATTAATTCGTTTTTAATTTTTGTAGTATCCTTTTTCACCATAATCTTACATTTAATGTATTAATTCAACACTAAAAAAAGAGTTAAAGTTTTGGTTATTTTAAAATAAAAGAAGCGCAGAAAAAGGGATCAAGCAAAAAAGTTGGGGAGTTGAGAAGTTTATTTAATTTTGTTCAACATTATTATTTTGGACAGCTCAATATTATCTTTTATACTACCAGAAGGGTTAACTGAATACTTCGAACTTGATAAGTTCGAACTTTCTGAAGGCTCTTACCATATTTATCTTTTAGAGAAAAACATTCATCCCGAAGAGTATTCAGGAGAGAAGTTGATTTCTAAAGGCTTTTTCGATGAAATCACCGTTCGTGATTTTCCTTTGCGTGGAAAACCTTGTTTTTTGAAGGTGAAGCGGCGCAAGTGGCAAAATCTCAATACAAAAAAGATTGTTTTCAGGGATTGGAACCTGGTTGCCGATGGCACCAAGATGACTACCGAGTTTGCATTTTTTTTTGAAAAGCTATTTGGATTCAAGCCCAATAAGCTGTAAAACGCTAGGTCATTTCTTTGGTGTTGACGGCAAACGTCTTGAGGAACAATATGCTAGCCATCTGAGTGGATTTACCGTTTGGGATCAGCTGCAGCATGCTGAGGACTGGCTTATATTTCCTGAAAATATGGGTGAATATCTTTCCATAGATGAAACCAGCCTGTCGCAGGGAGAGTTGTATACCGTTTTGACCAATAAGGCTGCAAAAGGTAAAAAAGGTGCCCTTGTTGCAATTATTAAAGGAACCGAAAGCGAATCGGTGATCAAAGTCCTATCTCAGATCAAGGTAGGCTTGCGCAGAAAAGTGAAAGAAGTTACTCTTGATCTTGCTCCAACTATGTCTCGTATCGTTAAACGGTGCTTTCCTCAGTCCAAACTGGTCTCTGACCGGTTCCATGTTCAGCAACTGGCTACCGAAGGCGTCCAGGAAATAAGGATAAGACATAGATGGGAGGCGATAGAACAGGAAAATAAGGAAATGGAGCTGGCCAAGACTGTAAAAAAACGATGGGTGCCGGAATTACTTGAAAATGGTGATACAGTAAAACAATTGCTCGCAAGAAGTAGATACTTACTGTTCAAGCGAGAGGTCAACTGGACACCTTCACAATCACATCGGGCAGAACTTTTATTTGGCTTGTATCCTGATCTTGAACAGGCCTATAAACTGAGTCAGGGTTTGTCCACTATACTCAGTACATCCAAGGACAGGATAATTGCTTTTAAAAAGCTGGCCATCTGGTATAATCAAGTAGAATCCGCTGGATTCAAATCGTTTAACACAATTTCAAGAACAATCCAGAACAACTACGAAACGATACTAAACTACTTCGATAACAGATCAACCAATGCCTCCGCAGAATCCTTTAATGCAAAGATAAAGGCTTTTAGAGCACAGTTTCGAGGGGTTAGAAACGTAAAATTCTTTCTATTCAGATTATCTAAAATTTATGCATAGAATTGCTCCCCAACTTTTTTGCTTGATCCAGAAAAAGTATTGTGAAGATCTACAGTTTCATTATCAAAAAAGAAAGCCCTTAATTACATCGCTGCAATAAGGGCTACTTAAAACTTAATCAATTCTTCAATTATGAACTGACTAAATCATTACAACTATATAACAAACAGTATATCAGATGGTTTTATTGTTTAAAAAAAATATATTATCATTTAGATAAGACAACATAATTTGGGTCTTCAATTACATTAACCTCAATAACCGCTTCAGCATTTTTCAACAAAGTCCTGCAATCTGAACTCAATCCTCTTAAATGTAATTTCTTCCCAGCTTCTGCGTAACGTATAGTCAATTTACTCAGGGCATCTATTCCACTCATATCTGCAACTCTGCTTTCTGAGAAATTTATAACCACAAGCTCTGGATCTTGTTCTACAGTAAATTTTTCGTTAAAGGCAGAAACAGAAGCAAAAAATAAAGGCCCAAAAATTTCGTAATGCTTTACACCATTTTCATCAATATATTTTTTCGCTCTGATTCGTTTTGCGCTTTCCCAGGCAAATACCAAAGCAGAGATTATTACACCAACTAAAACTGCTAACGCAAGATTATGTAGAAAAATAGTAATTAATGCAACTAAAACCCCGATAACGATATCCTGTTTCGGCATTTTATTAATAATTTTAAAGCTGATCCATTCGAAGGTACCAACGGCAACCATAATCATAACGCCAGTTAATGCCGCCATCGGAACACGTTCAATTATAGGCGCTCCAAAGAGAATAATTAAAAGAATAGTTAAAGAGGCAATAATTCCCGATAAGCGAGCTCTCGCTCCCGCAGATAGATTTACCAAGGTTTGTGCAATCATAGGGCAACCTCCCATTCCAAAAAAGAAACCATTGGCAATATTTGCTGTTCCCTGCGCTATACATTCCCGATTGCTATTTCCTTTTGTTGCAGTAATTTCATCAACAAGATTAAGTGTTAGTAAACCCTCTGTTAATCCCACTCCTGCCATTATAAGCGCATAAGGGGAAATAATTTTTAAAGTCTCTAGTTCAAAAGGAATTTTAGGAATATGAAATGGCGGAAAACCACCACTTACTGAAGCAATATCTTTAACCGTTTTGGTATCAATATTTAAACCCAAAACAAGTAAGAACACAACCATAATTGCAACTAATGAAGGTGGAATTACTTTAGTTATTTTTGGTAAAAAAGCAACAATTGATATGGTTAGTAAAACCAAACCCACCATTAGATAAAGTGCATTACCCGAAAGCCAAACCAGTTGACCGTTTACTACTGTTTTAAATTGTTCGAGCTGAGCCATGAAAATCACTACAGCCAAGCCGTTAACAAAACCATACATAACGGGTTGAGGAACCAGCCTTATAAATTTCCCTAATTTAAAAAGGCCAACTATTATTTGAATTACACCCGCTAAAACGATGGCCGCAAATACATATTCAATACCATTCGATTTCATTAAGGCAATTAAAACGATTACGGTTGCTCCCGCCCCGCCCGAAATTAGGCCTGGTCTGCCACCAAAAATCGAGGTAATTAAACCCATAATAAATGCAGCATATAAACCTACCAAAGGCGGAAAACCTGCCAGAATAGCAAACGACAAAGACTCTGGCATCATCGTCATTGCCACCGTTAGTCCAGCAAGTATTTCGTTTTTATAGTTAACTTTTTGTTTAAAGTCGAATAAGTTTAGGTACGATTTCATATTTCGCACAAAGGTAGTTTAAAATTTATCTTGAGCTTTCAAATAATTTACCAGTGTGCGTTATTAATCTTAGCTAAATAAACCTGCAAAAATCTTATTCGAATGCAATTTGGCCTTATGGTCGTAGATATGAGAAGTGCTCATAATTTCATTTACGCCATATTTTGCAACAAAAGCCTCTAAATTTTCTTTTATCGTTTCCGAACCGCCAATAAAAGAATAATACAGCATTTGTTCTACCGCTTCTTTCTCGAGCTGATCCCAGTGTGCATTGATATTTTGAACAGGTGGTTTTAGCATTTCTCTTCTTCCAGTTATTACGCCTAAAAACATCCTTTTTACTGAGCTAGACAATACTTCTGCTTCATCATCGGTATCTGCGGCAACAACATTTACACAAGCCATAACATAAGGCTCTTTTAAAAATTTAGAAGGCTTAAAGTTGTTTCGGTAAATTGTAATGGCCTGCTCAAAATAAGCAGGAGCAAAGTGACTGGCAAAAGCATAGGGCAAACCTTTTTCTGCAGCAAGTCTGGCGCTATCGGTACTAGAACCTAAAATCCAGATTGGAATATCCAATCCCTCTCCAGGAATGGCACGTACTTTTGCACCATAATTATCTGCCGAAAATAATTGATGCAACTGATCTACATCCCTTGGAAAATTATGTGCCGCGTTAAAATTCTCACCTCTAATAGCCATAGCTGTAACCTGATCAGTTCCAGGCGCTCTACCTAAACCTAAATCGATACGATTAGGATAAAGCGAGGCTAAAGTTCCAAATTGTTCGGCAACAATTAGCGGTGCATGATTGGGCAGCATTATTCCACCAGAACCTACACGAATTTTCTTTGTGCCACCAGCTATAAAACCAATAAGTATTGCAGTTGCAGAACTGGCAACACCAGCCATATTATGATGCTCTGCAAACCAATAACGAGTATAACCTAATTCTTCAGATTGTTGAGCAATTTCTAAACTCGTTTTGAAAGTATCGGCAGCAGTATAGCCATCTAAAACGGTTGCAAGGTCGAGAACGGAGTATGGTATATTTTTAAGCGAATTGTTATTCATATCTTCAGGATTTTTAATCTGACGAACAAAAATATCTTTTATAAAACCAACTAAGGTTTATCTTTCTACAAATGACCTTCAGAAAACACTTCAGAATCGTTCAAACATCTCAGGAGTTAAATCTGTTAAAAACGTATGAAAATATTTTTACTATCGATGTTTTTTTCCATTTCGGGCTTAATCGCTAAAGCTCAGTTTAGCGATTCTACGAACTACCACATTAATGCAAGTTCTACAGGCTCAATAAATAAAACCAATAATGAAACTGCTTATTTACTAAATAACAACATCAACCTTGGGATAAAAAAGAAAAGTATCGTATTAAATAGCAGTACAACTTGGCTGTATGGGAAACAAAATAAAGCCTTAAGTAATAATGATTTCTCGACTACCATGAATTTCAATTTGTATAAAACCTTCCCTCATTTTTATTATTGGGGGCTCGTAAATTACAACACCAGTTATTCTTTAAAAATTAAAAATCAACTTTTAGCTGGAGGAGGAATAGCCTACAATTTTGTAGATAAAACCAATACTTATATTAATGTAAGTAACGGTGTTCTTTTTGATCAAAGTAGCTTAGTTGAACTTGAAGATTACAACACGATAAGAAATTCGCTCAGACTGCAATTTCATTTTTTAATCAAAAACATTGTAAGCTTAGATGGCAGTCATTTCTTACAAAATTCTTATTCAAGAAAAGGTGATTACATTATCCGTTCTTCTACAACTGTAGGTTTGAAAATTAGAAAATGGATTAGCCTAACAACTGCTTTAAATTACAACAAACTAAATATTACACAACGTGAAAACCTTAATTTAACCTATGGTTTAAGTATTGATAAATATTTTTAGCACTACCCAAAACACAAATATTCTTCAATAAATTGTTTTCGGCTAATCATTTCCAAATATGGATAATCGCCAGACAACTGTTTTCTAATTCGCATTCTGTAAAGAAAATGGCCACCCAAATCGACAATAATTGGTGCTTTAGCAGCAAACCAAACAGTATGGGGCTGTTTCCAGCAAAAGTGATAAAAGTTTGAGGTAATCTGTAAATCCTTGATTTCAGGATGATAAAAGTTTAAAACCTTAGGTGTGATTAGCGGATTTAAAACATCAGCCTTGCGAATCATTGACAAATGATCGGTATTGCAAAATTCGTAGTCTACAAGTTTAGGATGATCTGGATGAGGAAGGTTTTTTAACAAACGGAAACCTTTGAACTTTTTTCCATTCAATATCCAAACTAACTTCGGATAAAACGCCTCCCTACTCTGCATTTCAACTAAAGTTATTGGCGAGTTTTGAAACTCGATTGCGGTACCGCATGGGGTAAATACATCTGCACGATGTAATTCGCCAGTTATTTCACAACAAAAGCTTTTTTCACGAAAACTTTCGGGAAAGGCTTTTTTCCAATTTCGGTGCCACGGACTTTCTTTATAATATTTTTCGGGTAGCCAAAGTGGCGCTAAGTTTAAAGCGGGTTCTTTAAGGTTATCAATATTTTGTATTTCACTATTCATTCCCTTTAAAAACGTTCACCACATTAGTTTTCCATTTTATATAGCCAAGGTTACCACAAGTGTATGCAACAAAGTTTTCTACCTCTTCTGGCACATCGTTAACCACCCTAAATCTGATCGTATATTTTGGATTGTAGCTTATATAAACCACCAAATCATCTTTACGTTGACCAACAGACAACATAGATTGTAAATGAATATCCTGTAATTCTGCAGCAGCCTGTTTCAAACGTTCATTCATTATTCTAGCTAATGAAACATCAGGAACAAAATCAGTTTCTGTAATTGCTAATACGGTAACTGTCATAAAATATCTTCAAATTAATTCTTAATCAACAACACAAATGATATCAATTCTTGTTGAAACTACGGCAAAACTATACTAATATTTTTAGTAAACAAATATTAACGAAAGAATTTTACACGCTTATGGATAAGCCACTGTTAGTAAGCAAAATAAAATTTAAAGAGTAAAATAAGTCTGCCTACAGGTTTACCTTTTATTAGTTATCGCCTTAATATATTATCTTAGCCCTAATTAGTTTTTATGAGAAATATACAAAAAACAGCCTTAATATTGATTGGTTTATCTCTTTTAAATTTCCAATTATTTGCTCAAAAAGTAATCGAACCTAAGGATACACCTGCAGAATGGTCGAAACCTTACAAGCCTTTTCGCATTGCGGGCAACCTTTATTACGTTGGCACTTACGATTTAGCTTGTTACCTAATAACAACCGACAAAGGCAATATATTAATTAATACAGGCTTAGCCAACTCCTACGCTATAATTATCAATAACATAAAGCAATTGGGCTTTAAGGTTAGCGATATTAAAATCTTACTAACTACTCAGGCCCATTACGATCATTTAGGGGCAATGGCCGATTTCCAACAGCTAACTCATGCCAGCGTAATGATGGATAAGGAGGATGTAACTGTTGCTATAGATGGTGGAAGTTCTGATTATGCATTGGGCGGAAAAGAACCTAGCTACAAACCAGTTAAAACAAATAGACTATTAAGTGATGGTGATCTAATTTCTTTAGGAAACATGAAGCTTAATATGCTTCATCACCCTGGACATACGAAAGGTTCTTGCAGTTATATATTTGAAGTAAAAGATAAGAACAAAGCTTATAAAGTATTAATAGCCAATATGCCAAGTATTGTAACTGATAAAAAATTCTCAGAAATACCTGCCTACCCTAAAATTGAAGAAGACTACAGAAGTACCCTTCAAAAAATGAAGAGTTTATCATTTGATATTTGGCTTTCTTCACATGCCAGTCAGTTCGATCTTCACAAAAAACACCAGGAAAACGCAGCTTACAATCCTGAGGCATTTGTAGATAGAAAAGGATATGATGAAGCATTGAATAAACTCTCGGCAGATTTTTCGAAGAAGATTAAACAAAAATAGCTTCACTCTTATTACATGATTTTACATAGCGCTGTTAGTCAAAATCAGGAATAACTTTAGATTTGCTTGATCCTATAAACATTAATGGCAAAAGGCAGAAATACAATTCCAATAGAAAACATATCATTCAGAGATCGTTTATCGTCGCTGAAGAATTTACCCAATTTTTTTAAACTGGTTTGGCAAAGCAGCCCCAGTAAAACTTCCATCAGCTTTGCTTTAAGAATTCTTCGATCTGCAATGCCTGTTGCCTTGCTATATGTCGGCAAGTTAATTATAGATCAGGTTGTAGCCTTAAACAGCAATGCTGCTGGCGGAGATATTCAAAAGCTGTGGGAATTAGTTGCTTTGGAATTCGCTTTAGCTATACTAACAGATGGATTGAACCGAATGATAAACCTAACGGACAGCCTGTTAGGCGATTTGTTTTCTAACTACACTTCCATGCGTATTATGAAACATGCCGCAACTTTGGATTTAGATCAGTTTGAGGATTCTGTATTTTACGATAAATTAGAACGAGCCAGACAACAAACCATTGGAAGAACGGTCTTACTTTCGCAGGTGATGAGCCAGGTGCAGGATTTTATATCAATGGCATTTCTTTTAACTGCACTAATCGCTTTTAATCCTTGGTTAATATTACTCTTGCTTCTTGCTATAATTCCTTCTTTTCTAGGCGAATCCTATTTCAACAGTAAAAATTATGCGCTTTCGAGAAGCCAAACTCCAGAGAGACGGGAATTGGATTACGTTAGGTATTTAGGTGCCAGTGATGAAACAGCTAAAGAGGTTAAGATATTTGGCCTAGCCGATTTTATAATTGGAAGGTTTAAAACCTTATCAGATAAGTTTTATGCTGATAATAGCAAATTGGCTGTTCGTCGTTCGGCCTGGGGAACTTTCTTTTCTGTGCTCGGCACAATGGGTTATTACGCCGCTTATGGTTTTATTATTTACAATACTGTTCAGGGTAAAACTACCGTTGGAAGTTTAACTTTCCTTGCAGGTTCATTTCGCCAGCTTAGCGGTTTAATGGAAACCATGTTGGCAAGATTTACCATGGTATCGCAAGGTGCCATTTATCTGAATGATTTTATCGAATTTTTCGAGATTAAACCAAAAATCACCAAACCAGAAAATGCTTTACCTTTTCCAAATCCTATAAAAACTGGCTTTATTTTCGAAAATGTAGGTTTTCAATATCATAATACAGAAAGATGGGCAAACAGAAACCTGAGCTTCGAACTAAAACCAGGAGAAAAACTAGCGTTGGTAGGCGAAAATGGTGCTGGCAAAACAACTTTGGTAAAGCTTTTGGCTCGTTTATACGATCCTACCGAGGGTCGGATTTTATTAGATGGAAAGGATTTAAAAACTTATGATTTAGATGATTTAAGGCACAACCTCGGTATTATTTTTCAAGATTACATTCGTTATCAAATGACCTTTCACCAAAATATAGCCGTAGGAAACATAAAAGAAATAGATAACGAAGCATTGGTTAAAAAGGCAGCTGAAGAAAGTCTTGCCGATCAATTAGCGTTGAAACTTCCAGGTGCTTATCAACAATGGTTAGGTAGAAAGTTTAACGATGGCGTAGAACTTTCGGGTGGAGAATGGCAAAAAGTTGCACTTGCAAGAGCCTACATGAAAGATGCACAGGTTTTAATACTCGATGAACCAACCGCAGCTTTAGATGCCCGTGCGGAATATGAAGTGTTTCAACGCTTTGCAGAATTAACAAAAGGAAAATCGGCGGTATTAATTTCCCACAGATTTTCTACTGCTCGCCTTGCCGATCGGATTTTAGTTTTAGATAAGGGAACACTTCTAGAATCTGGCACTCATGCAGAATTACTTAAAGCAGATGGAAGATACGCAGAACTATTTAAACTTCAGGCCGCTGGCTATCAGTAAGTTACATCATCGAAAGTGAAGCACCAGTTTTAATAAAATTTGCTTTAACGGATGGGAACTTATTTTTAAGCCAATTGAGCATATATGTAGCTCCATCTTCTTCGCTTGCAACATGCCCAAGCACAATTAAACAAATATTTTCGCCTTTTGCTCTTGCATCCCGAACATATTCTGCGGTTTCCCATTCAGAAATTTCGCCAGTAACTAAAACATCGGGTTTATTTTTAATTATGGCCTCAATTTGTCTTTGTCCGCCCGCAGCACCTGGCATAAGTAAAATTTTGCTGCAAGAGGCCTTTAAATCTCCAATATAACGAAGCGAAGGAATTTCCAGTTTCGTCTTTAAATCATAAATAAGTTCCTTTAAACTTAATGCAGATGTAAAGTTGTACATATTCTGATCAGGATTACCATATTTACCCCAGCTTAAGCGTTCAACCAAACCTTTTCTAACACCATCTGGATGAACACTATGAATGTAATCATGATTTCGCCAAACAGCAATATTATGTTTTTTTAGTAATTCCGATTTATATTTAAAAACCTCATCATTTTCAAGCCATTTTGTTGCATCCTGATGATTATAAAAAGTTGGCTCGTGGGCTATTATAAAGTTTGCACCTAAAGCAATTGTTTTGCGAATAACTTCGATTGTAGCAAACATACAAGTAACCACACCAGTAACTACAATATCTGCATTGCCCGATTTTAATGTATCAACCGTGTTCGGAATTGCACCATTCGGAACCTCACTTATAAACGAATTCATGATCTCTCCTACGGTTATTTGACGAGATTCTTCTACAAATAGAGATGCTATGGAAGAGAATGGAGAAGAAACCAGCACTGCAGAACCAGTTGCAATAGTTAAATTACTTAGAAATTTTCTTCTCTGAACATTGGATACATTTTCTCCGTTTTTCATAAATCAGTTTAATTTGGTTTGAACCTAAAGTTAATTTTTATTTACCAGTAATCATCTGTACAATTGTGCCGTAACTCATCCATACCATGGTAATTACAACGGCCAAACCTGTTATGGTTAACAATAACGGTTGTTTATAATTCGAAACAATTTTAGAACGATACGCTGCAACAAGCATAATTCCTAAAGCAATTGGCAAAATAAACCCATTAATTGCCCCTACAGTTAATAATATAGAAACAGGTTTGCCAATAAGGATAAATATTATGCAGGAGATTGAAATAAAGGTTATAATTATTTCTCGGTTAAATTTCAATATCACAGGGTGAAAACTTTTAATAAATGAAACCGATGTATAAGCAGAACCCACAACTGATGAAATACCAGCAGCCCAAATAACAACTCCAAATATTTTATATCCAAATTCGCCACTTGCTAATTTAAAAACTGACGCCGCAGGATTTGATGGATCGAGCTTTACACCTGTGCTTACTACGCCTAAAGCGGCAATAAACAAGAGCAAGCGCATTAGTGACGCCAAACCAATAGCGCTTAGCGCACCCTTATTTACAGCACTCAGGTTTTCTATACCAGTTTGTCTGGCATCAAGTAAGCGATGTGCCCCTGAAAAGGTAATATAACCACCAACTGTTCCGCCTACGATTGTTAACACCGCGGTAAAGCTAAATTGCGTCGGATTTACAGCTCTTATTGCAGCTTCTGCTAACGGTGGTTCGCTTACCCAGGCAATAAACAGAGCAAGTAAAATCTTAATCAAACCCATGGTTTTTGCAAAAACGTCCATCGCTTTGCCTGCCTCTTTATAAATAAAAATGCCGATTGCAATAATGGCACTAATTATAGCGCCATGACTTACACTAATTCCGAAGAGTACATTTAAGCCAAGTCCAGCGCCCGCAATATTTCCGATATTAAATGCTAAACCACCTAAAAAAACTAAAAAAGATATAAAGTAACCCAAACCAGGGAATACCTGATTGGCAATATCTTGTGCAGGTTTATCGGCAACAGCAATAATCCTCCAGATATTTAACTGAGCTACAGCATCCAAAATAATCGAAAGTAGAATTACAAAGGCGAAACTTGCCCCCAGTTGTTCGGTAAAAACAGCCGTCTGCGTTAAAAAACCAGGACCAATAGCCGAAGAAGCCATTAAAAAAGCCGCACCTAAAAGAATACTCCAATTATATTTTTTCTTCATTTGATTAGTTATGGTGCTTTTACAGCAATTCCTTTCGATTTAAACGCTTCCCTTATTGTTTTAGCAAACTCTATAGCATGTTTACCATCGCCATGTAAACAAAGTGTTTCTGCATTTACTGCGATTATTTTGTTGTTCATTGAAACGACTTCTTGATGTTCAGCAAATCTTAAAACCTGTTGTACAGATTGTTTTTCGTCTTCAATCATTGCCCCGGGCTGCGTTCTTGGCGTTAATGATCCATCATCCTGGTAACTTCTATCGGCAAAAACTTCAGAAGCGGTAGCAAGTCCTGATCTTTCCGCTGCTTCAATCATCTTACTTCCAGCCAATCCATATAAAATTAGATTAGCATCAAAATCGTAAACCGCTTGTACAATGGCTTTAGCAAGCTCTATATCTTTTGCTGCCATGTTATAAAGTGCGCCGTGCGCTTTAACATGATGTAATTTTGCACCCACAGCCTTAACAAAACCATTTAAGGCTCCAATTTGATAAAGTGTGATCTGGTAAGCTTCCCTAGCAGATATTTTCATTTCCCGTCGTCCAAAACCTTGTAAATCCTGAAATCCAGGGTGTGCGCCAATAGCCAAACCTTTTTGCAAGGCCAGCGCTACAGTATCCTGCATAACCTGTGCATCGCCAGCATGAAAACCACAGGCTATATTTACTGATGAGATATAATCCATCAAAACGATATCATTGGGCATTGAATAATTTCCAAATGCCTCTCCCATGTCGCAGTTAATATCTATACTTTTCATCAGATTAAATATTTAAAATTTATAGAATCGGTAATTATTGATAATTCACTTTCCCGTTCAAAATACAAACGTTCAGCCTCATCTGCAGAAATTTCCGTAAAATTTATTACATCGCCTGGCTTTAATTGCGCACAAAGTGATAAATCTACATCTGCGATTCTGGCAATTCGAGGATATCCGCCAGTAGTTTGGCAGTCGGCCATTAAAATTATAAGTTCGCCACTTCCCGTAACCTGAATGATTCCTGGGCTTACGGCTGTGCTTAAAAGTTCTTTCTTTATTTTTCGTTTCAAAGATTTACCAACCAGCTGATACCCCATTCGATTACTTTTTATGCCAATAGTGTATGGATTAGACAAAAATGTGAGAATTGAATCTACATCAAACCATCCAAACTCATTTGCTGGAACAACTCTTATGGTTTTCAAATCCGCAGGGATTAATTCAGTTGTAGCAATGCTCCATCTGGTATATGAATAGCCTTTGCCTGATAGTTGTTTAAGAATCGTTTCGGCTACCGTATTTACTTCATTCTTATTTTCCAATACATCGCCCTTTTGTAAAACACGACCATTAAACCCGCCTAATTTTGCTGGCACATAAGTGCTTTTACTTCCCATTAAGTTTAATACATCCCATCCCCCCGAAATTGCTAAATAGGTACGAACACCATTTATATTAGGCGTTAACTTAATTACCGAACCTTCAGGAAAAAACAAGGGTCTATCATCTGGTACAATTTGTCCATTAAAATTCAGGTATGCTCCTTTTCCGCTATACGAAATCAAGATATCAGTTTCTGCTTTAAAACTTGCATCAGCGTATGTAAATTCAATAGTTGCGGCATTATCGTTGTTTCCAATGGCTCGATTAGCAATTCTATGAGCAAGACTATCCATTGCACCAGAAACTGGCACAGCTTGATCTAAAAAATTGTTTCTGCCTAAATCCTGAATGGTACTGAATATTCCTGGCTTAATGATACTGATCCTCATACTTCAACTAAATCATTAAACGCTTTGGCACTAATCGATTTAAATACAACCTGATCGCCTGCTTTTAAAAAAGATGGAATTTCTCTTGCGGCATCAAACATTTTAATTGGCGTTCGCCCTATAATTTGCCAACCGCCTGGCGTTTCCATTGGATAGATTCCAGTTTGCCCGCCTGCTATACCAACAGAACCTGGTGCAATTCTAGGATTCGGAAATTGCTTTCTTGGAGTAGATAATCTTTCATCCATCCCGCCTAAATAAGCAAAACCTGGCACAAAGCCAATCATAAATACCCTGTACTCAACAGCAGTATGCAATTGAATAACTTCTGCTTTGCTCAAATTATTGATATTAGCAACCTCCGAAATATCTGGACCAAATTGCTCATCATAACAAACTGGAATAATAACATGATCACTTAAAAAGGTGGCATCATTCTTTTCTTTTAGGCTAAGGAGATTTACATACGCAGATACTTTTTCGAAACAGGTTTCGCCCGAGAGTGCAGAAGCATTAACTAAAACTGGATCGTAAAAAATGCTTAAAGTACAATAGCCTGGAACAGTTGAATTTAGTCCCGAAAAGGGATTCCTTAGAATTACCTCGTTAAAAGCTGCTATTGTATCAGATAAATCCTTACTTATTGTATCTCCAAATTCTATTGTAACTGATTTTTCGCTTAAAGCGTAAATACGCATTGGAGAATCAGAAATAAAAGTTTTAGTCATATAAATTTGGAGGAAAATCTTATTAAAAATAAATTAATTAGCTGAAAAACAGTTACAAAATTTACATTTCTTAAAAATGATTATATAATACAACAATTGCAACCGTTTAACATTTTACCTTAACACTTAAAGCGAACCACCTTTTACAAGAATAGATTGATCGATTATGGTTTGCGCAAACGAACTTCCAGCTATACATTTCATCATTCTACTAAAAGCTAATTTACCCAACTTAAAGCCACTTGTTTCGGCATAAGTAATTTCTGGATAAAACAACTTAGGAATCATTCCATCGCTTATCGCAATTATACCAATATCCTCTGGCGTTTTAAGCCCTTTTCGTTGAATGGCTTTCATGGCTCCAGCTAAAGTTTCATCGCTCATGCAAAAAACTACAAAATCATTTTTCTTATAATTTAATAGCGCCTTTAAAGTCATACTTTCTGCTTCATCTGAACTTGTGGCGTGCACCGTTTCTAAATTTATGTCAGGATTTGCATTTAACAGCACTTCAGAGAATTTTGGTAACCTAACCTGGGTTATTGACATATTCTTATCGCCAAAAATGCCAAAAACACGCTTAACATCCTTCTTTAAAATTTCTAAAGCCGCTAAAGTTGCTGCGTGTGCATCATTAACACAAATTTTATTGCACGACTCATACGCAGGAACTTTATCAAAAAAAATGACAGGAATACCTTGCGTATCCAATTTAAGAAAAGGTTCTATTTCTTTGGTTTCTGATGTAATGGCAATAAATATTCCTGAAACTCTTTTATGCCTACAATTTTTCAAAATCTCCAGTTCGATCTTTGGGTCGTTAGATGAACGATAGATAATAATCGAATACCCATAAATCCTTGCATCTTCCTCAATCGAACTTATAAAGGAGTGATAAAAGAAATTCGAAAGACTCGGAACAACCACCGCAAACTCCTTGCTATTATGTGTTCTCAGGTTTACGGCATAAGGATTTGGGTCGTACTCTATAAGTTCGGCCAGCTCATTCACTTTCTTTTTTGTTTCAGCCGAAATATCTGGATGGTCTTTTAAAGCTCTGGAAACTGTTGATATACTTAGACTTAACTTTTCAGCAATTTTCTTTAATGTAGGATTTTGACGCATCTCTATTTATTTGGTTACTCAAATATAAGTTTTCCACAACAAACATTTCCGCAAATGTTTCCGCAAACGTTTGCGGTTAAATTTCTCTATTTTGCGGGGTTTCGAATCGCTTTTACTTTTATCTTCATATAATTATTAGAAACAAAAGGTAAGCCAGGCTTTAATTATTTAAGCCGTTTTCTTAATCTAGTAATCTAGCCAAATACCTAACTAAAACTAAACTTTAAATATGTTTCTAACCAAACTGATTAGAGTGATTATGAGTAAAATCGAAAGAAAAAAATACTCGCATTCGCCTATCTTTTTAACTAACGGTAAAACTTCCATATTTAGAAGACCGCAAGTTTCTAAGCATTTTAATCATGTTAAGGGTTTCTTATTGTTCACGCTTCTATTTATCGCTTCATTTGGCTATGCCCAAAAAGACAGCGATTTCAAAACAGTTAAAAATCGTACCTGGTGGAAGGAAGCTGTAGTGTATCAAATTTATCCTAGAAGTTTTAAAGATAGTGACGGCGACGGTGTTGGCGATTTAAAAGGAATTATATCTAAGCTCGATTATATTAAAAGTTTAGGGGTTGATGCTGTTTGGTTAAACCCAATCTTCTCTTCGCCTAACGATGATAATGGTTACGACATTAGTGACTATAGGAACATAATGAAGGAATTTGGTACCATGCAGGATTTTGACAAATTACTTGCAGGATTGCACGAAAGAAAAATTAAACTGGTTTTAGATATGGTTCTTAACCATAGCAGCGATGAACATGAATGGTTTAAACAATCAAAATCTTCTCGTACAAATTCTTACCGCGATTATTACCACTGGTGGCCAGCAGAAAAAGGAACGCCAACACCAAGATATAGTTTCTTCGATGTAAATAATGACGCCTGGAAATTCGATAAAACGACTAATGCATATTATTTACATTATTTCTCTCAAAAGCAACCCGATTTGAACTGGGAAAATGAAAAGCTTAGAAACGAGGTTTACGATATGATGAAGTTCTGGTTAGATAAAGGAATTGATGGATTGAGAATGGATGCCTTTCAATACGTTTCAAAAGATACTACCTGGCAAAAATATCCTGAAGGTTACGAAAAAAATATAATTAAATATTACGGTATGGGTCCAAACCTGCATACTTATTTAAAGGAAATGAATAAAACAGTTGTTAGCAAATATAATGTAATGACTGTTGCAGAAGGTGCAGGCAGTACGCTTGAAGATGCGCACTCGCTTGTAGATGAGGATAGAAATGAGTTAAATATGGCCTATCATTTTGAAGTGATGGATGTCGGGAACGATCCCAAAGGTTATAAACTTACTGATCTTAAGCGTGTTTTTACCAAATGGGAAACCTCATTTGCTGATAAAGGCTGGCTAGCTGTGTTTCTCGCCAACCATGATGTACCACGAATGGTGAGCAAATATGGCAACGATAATGAGCAGTTTAGAGCAGCTTCTTCTAAATTATTAACAACGTTAATTATGACCATGCGTGGTACACCATTTTACTTTAATGGCGATGAACTGGGCATGTCGAATATCAAATTCGATAAAATTGAAGATTATAAAGACATTGCCACCATAAATGCTTACAAAAACCATGTTGCCAAAGGCGAAAATGTTACAGCTTTTATGGAACAACAAAAATTCATATCGCGTGATAATACTCGAACACCTTTTCAATGGAATTCTTCAGAGAATGCAGGATTTACGACGGGCAAACCTTGGATAAAAATTAATCAGAATTACAAAGCAGTTAACGTAACAACTGAAGCGGTTGATCCAAATAGCGTTTTATCTTATTTTAAAAAGATAGTTGCCCTTCGTAAAAATAGCGCTGCTTTAATTTATGGCACTTATAAAGTTTATGATATAAACAACCCTGAAGTTTACTGTTATACACGTAGCGAAGGAAATGAGAAGGTGCTGGTTATCTTAAATTTTTCTACTAAAAAAATCAATTATAAAATTGATAAAAACATAAATACCAATGCTTCTAAACTGCTAATCAGTAATTATAATAAAGCAGCTATAACAGCAAACCGCATTAATTTACTGCCTTGGCAATCTGTAATTTATAAACTTAAATAACCTTAAATATGATTGTAGCTTCAGAAAAAAAGGTTGAAAGTTTTTCATCGGGAATTAAGTTAAATTTCGGATCTATTATAGCCATGAACTTCGGTTTCTTTGGCATCCAATATAGTTTTGGTTTACAGCAAACCAACATGACGCCGATATATTCTTACTTAGGCGCTAATGCAGATCAGATTCCATTGTTAAATCTTGCTGGCCCAATGACTGGATTAATTATTCAGCCTATTATCGGTGCAATGAGTGATAAAACCACCAGCAGATTTGGCAGACGAAGACCTTATTTTTTAATTGGAGCTATACTGTGCAGCATTTGTTTATTTGCCATGCCCTACAGCAGTTCTATTTGGATGGCGGCAAGCATACTTTGGATTCTAGATGCAGGCAATAACATTACAATGGAACCTTATCGGGCTTTTGTAAGCGATAAACTCCCATCAGAACAACATGCTCTCGGCTTTTTAACACAAAGTTTCTTTACTGGCCTGGGCATTACTTTAGCCAACTTAACGCCAGGTATTTTAATTGCTGCGGGCTTAATCAGTATTCACTCCAGAAGTGCAAACAATATTCCATATACCACTTATGCTGCTTTTTTTATCGGAGGAGTAGTTTCCATCGGCTCTATTATGTTCAGTTGTTTCACCACAAAAGAAACGCCTTTAACCGCAGAAGAAATTAAAAAGGTTAAAGCAATGCCTGGCGGAATCGGAAGCATTTTTAAAGATATTATCGAGGCCTTTAAAGTTATGCCACCAACAATGAAAAAGCTCGGCATTGTTTATCTTTTTAACTGGTATGGAATGTTTATCTATTGGCAATTCATTACCCTGTGTTTGGCCAAAACAATTTTTAACACCGTTGATCCCGCTTCTGATGGCTTTGCCTCGGCACAATTGCTAACAGGAACGGTTAATGGGGGTTACAATGTGATCACTTTTTTAGTTGCTTTTCCTTTGGCCTATTTCGCCAGGAAAATCACAGCACAAAGGGTCCATTTTTTAAGTCTGATATTAGGTGGTTTATGCCTGATTTCTTTACCAATGATAAACAACGAAGCTTTGCTCATTATTCCAATAATCGGATTGGGTATTGCATGGGCAAGTATGATGGGTACACCTTATGCCATGCTGGCTGGGAGCATTCCGAAAGCGCAAACTGGAATTTTTATGGGTATACTGAACATGTTTATCGTTATGCCGATGCTACTCGAAACCATAACTTTTAAATATATATACAAGTACCTTTTGGGCCATAACCCCGAAAATGCCATTTTATTTGCAGGTGCATTAATTGCTATTGGCGGAATAATGGTTTTATTCATCAAGAAAAAAAGCGTAGAACTAGGATGATCGATATAAATGCATATAACCTTTCTTTAAACCTTTTGCATGAGGCATCAACACCGTTTGGATTTGTTGCAGCTGTGCATGAACACGATAATTACAAACGTGTTTGGACTAGAGATGGAGTAATAACATCAATTGCCGCATTATTGAGTGACGATAAAAAATTAATAGAAACGGCTAAATCTACTATAGAAACACTTTTAAGCAATCAGCATTCGCTTGGTTTTATGCCTTCTAATGTTTCACCAACTGATCACACAGTAAGTTATGGCGGAACTTCAGGCCGAGCCGACAATCCATCTTGGGCTGTAATTGTTGTATGTGCTTATACAATTTTAACTGGCGATAAATCCCTTTGGGAAAAATATCAAAGGGAACTTAAAAAATGCTTTTCGGTAATGGATGCCTGGGAATTTAATGGCAAAAATTTAATCTATGTTCCACAAAGTGGAGATTGGGCTGATGAATATATACAACATGGTTATATACTTTTTGACCAGATACTAAGGGTTTGGGCATTACGTTTAGCTTCATCAATAACTACAAATAAACTTTGGACAGATCAGGCAGAAAAGATTGTAAAATCCATTCGACAAAATTATTGGAAAACAGAAGCTAATCAATCTACCTATGCACCAAACCTGCTTCATCAAATGGAAGATGCTTCGAACGAATTTTGGTTAATGGGATTTAATCCAGCAAGAATTTACAAATATTTTGATCTACAAGCCAACACATTCGCTTTACTATTAAATATTGGCGATCAGCACCAAAATGATAGCTTATTAAGTTGGATAAAAAACCTATATACCAAGAAAAAATTCATGCTCCCATCCTTCTATCCTACTATTAAAAATGAAGATGCAGATATGAATGAGCTTAAAAACAATTACGCCTATGCCTTTCGTAACCAACCAAATTACTTTCATAATGGTGGTTTATGGGCAGTTTGGAATGGCTGGTTGGTTTCCGCATTAAATCAATATGGAGAAGTGGTACTTGCAAAAGATTTAATAATAAATATACATACAGCAAATGCAAAGGCAGAATTATTCAATGAATGCTTACATGGTGAGGACAAAAACCCTTGTGGTGTACCAAATTGTACCTGGAGTGCTGCGGGAGCCATAATTGCCGAACAATCTATATTAAATAACTCCTTTGCAAAGCTTTTTAAATTTTAATTGGTGGAAAAGATGAATGAGACTATGAATGATCTATCGAAAAAAAAGGTGCTGGTAATTGGAGAGCTACTGGCAGATTTAATATCTGAAAAAGATATAGAATCATTGGCGTTTTCTTCTGGATTTGTAATGAGTCAAGGCGGAAGTTCTGCAAACTTATGTGCAAACTTAAAATGGATGAATATTGATGCCGAACTAATTGGCTCGGTTGGCGATGATGGTTTAGGGACCTATTTAATAAATGAGATAAAAGAAGTTGGATTATCGGATAAATATTTAACCCGACTTCCAAATTATCAAACAAGTTTGGTATTAGTTGGCAAGAGTAAGAACACTCCAGATTTTATCGCTTACAGAGGTGCAGACCTGCAGATAAAAAAAATTGAAGATAACCTCATTAATGAAGCTGAATTATTACACACCACAGCTTTTGCGTTGAGCAAGGACCCAGCAAAAAGCAATATTTTAAATGCTTTTTCGAAGGCTTACAAAATGGGTAAATATCTGTCGATTGATTGGAATTATGCCCCATCTATCTGGAATGAGGATAATGGAGTTAATGTTTTCAATCAAATTTGCAGATTTAAGCCTCTTATAAAAATAAGCTTAGATGATATTGAAAGATTTACGGGCAGAAAATTAACTATTGAAGAATCGATGCAGGAACTTAATCATATAGATGCACGAGTAATATGCCTTACTTGTGGAAAAGATGGTGTTTGGTTCAAAAAAGAAAATCAAGCCTGGTTTCATAAACTAGCCTTACCTGTTAACAAAGTAGTTAATGTTACAGGTGCTGGCGATGCATTTTGGGCGGGTTTTCTGGCACATTTTATAAACAAAAAATCTATCGAGGATTGTATTGAAAATGCGCTTACAACTGCTAGACAGAAAATAGAGAAATCTGAGCCATTATATAAGGGTAATTTGATTAACACGTAAAATAAATTGTATCTTAACTAATAACATCTAACCAGAAAAAACATGACAAAACACATCCCACCTTAAGATTAAACCTACAAAAACTTAAATAACCAAAATTTACTAACCAATTTAATAAATCAATTATGAACATTACTTTACCAAAAAGCAATTGGACTGTTTCGTCTTACAAACAGAAATTGCATTCTTTGGAGAAACTTATTATATTAAGTTTCTTAATGCTGTTCCTTAGTACAGCGGCATTCGCTCAAACTGTAGTAAAGGGTATCGTTTACGATAGCGATAAATCACCTATTCCGGGAGCAACGATTCAGGTAGCTGGCACAAATACCAGAACACAATCAGACATTGAAGGAAAGTTTTCAATTTCAGTTCCTTCACCTACGTCAAAATTAATTTTCAGCTTCGTGGGTATGGAAACCCAAACCGTAAGTGTTAATAACCAAACCACTTTGAATGTTACCTTACTTTCATCAAATAACCTTGATGCTGTAGTAGTTGTGGGTTACGGCTCGGTTAAGAAAAGTGACTTAACTGGGGCTGCTACAACTGTTTCGGCTAAAGATTTTAACAAAGGCCCTCTCAACGCACCTGATCAATTAATTCAGGGTAAAGTTGCTGGTGTGCAAATGATTAACAATAGCGGTCAGCCTGGTGGCGCATCTACAGTAAGAATCAGGGGTAACTCAGCCATTACAGGTACAGGACAACCACTTTATGTAGTTGATGGAGTTGCACTTGATGGTAGATCTGCAAGACCTTCTACCAGTGCAGGTATTGGTACTGCTCCAGATGGCAATCCATTAAACTTTATCAATCCAGCTGATATCGAATCGATGGAGATTTTAAAAGATGCATCTGCAACAGCAATTTATGGTTCTCGAGCTGCTTACGGTGTAGTTTTAATCACCACCAAACGCGGTAAATCTGGCGATACGAAAATAGATATTAGTGCATCTGCAGGTGTTGGAAGCATTTCAAAAAAGGTTGATGTTTTATCAGGAGATGAATATCGTGCAGCTTTAGCTAAATATAATTTAGCAAATGGAAACTTCGGCACAAGTGTTGACGCTTTAGATGAAGTTCTTCGTACCGCTTACAATCAAAACTATTCTGTAGGTATAAGTGGTGGTTCAAATGGAAATACTTTCCGTGCATCTTTAGGCTATCAAGATCAGCAAGGTATCATTAAATCTACTGATTTTAAAAAATACAGCGCAGGTTTTAACGGTAATTTTAAGTTCTTAGAAAGCAAAAAATTAGGCCTTGATATTAATATGATTAGTAATCAATACTTAGAAAGTATTGCACCAATTACAACCGACGCAGGTTTTACAGGAAGTTTAATTAGCCAGGCATTATCTTGGAACCCAACTCAATCATTTTATAACCCAGATGGTAGTTTGTTTATCGATTATGGCTCTACAACAATTAATCCTCTTGCTGCATTAGCCGCAAATAGCGATAAGGCTAAAGTATCAACCATTTTAGGAAGTGTATCTCCATACTATAAAATAACACCTTGGTTAGAATACCGAATGCTTGCAAGTGTTAATTACAGTAATGGTAACAGAAGGGCATCAACAAGAAGCTTCTTGAACTTACAAGGAATTCAGCCAGATGGTAATTTCTTAGGTGGTTATGCAAGTTATTCTAACACCGAATTAATTACTCAACAATTTACCAATACCTTAAACTTTAACAAAGAGATTGCAACAAAATTAAATTTAAACGCAATTGTTGGTTACGAATATTCGAATTTCATTAACAAGGGAACCATTAATACAGCAACAGGTTTTGGCGATATTGCATCAGATTATACCGATTCTTTTCAAACTACTGCGCCTGCTAACCGTACTTTCTCTGCTTTTAATAACCCAACAACAGAGTTGCAATCCTATTTCGCAAGAGCAATTTTTAACTACGATAGTAAATATATTTTAACCGCAACATTCAGAGCGGATGGATCGACCAAATTTGGTAAAACAAATCGTTATGGTTACTTCCCTTCGTTTGCAGCAGCGTGGGATATTAAGAAAGAAGCTTTTATGAAAGATGCTGCCTGGATTGACCAACTAAAATTAAGAGTGGGCTATGGTAAAACTGGTAACCAGGATTTCCCTTCTGGATCTGCACAACAACGATATGATTATGGCAATGCCAATGGTGCACCAACTTTAGTAGCGATTAACAACGCAAATCCAAACCTAAAATGGCAGTCGGATAAACAAACCAACGTTGGAGTTGATTTCGGATTTTTAGGCAATAAACTAACAGGATCAGTTGATTATTTCAACAAAGAAACCAACGATTTGTTATTCCCTCAAATTTCATTTGTACCTGCAGTTGGTGGAAATGTTCCTACTTGGGTGAATTTACCAGGCCAAATTATCAATAAAGGTGTTGAGTTAAGTTTAAGTGCAAATGTAATCGAAAAAGACAATATGTCATGGAATGTAAGTGGTAACGCTACATTTATCAAAAATAAAGTTCAAAACATTAACGGCATCATCAAAACTGGTTCATTAAACGGACAAGGTTTAAGTGGAGTGACAACAGAAGTTATTCAAAATGGATTACCGCTTTTTGCAATGGTTACCAGACAGTATAACGGTTTAGATGCAAATGGTTTCTCTTTATATACTGATGATGGTTTTACTAACTACTACGTAGGTAATCCGAATCCAAAAGTAATTATGGGTTTCAGTACTAATTTCAGATATAAAAAATTCTCCTTAACAGCAAACTTAAACGGTGCTTTCGGACAGAGCATTTACAACAATACAGCAAACTCAGTATTGGCAATTTCAAATTTAGGTACACGTAATGTTTCTTCAGCTTTAGTAAGTTTACCAGTTCAAGAATCTCTGGCAAATCCTATTGCTGCATCTTCTAGGTACATTGAAAAAGGAGATTATGTAAAATTGGCGAATGCTACAATTAACTATAACATTGGTAATGTTGGTAAAGCAATCAAATCTTTGAATATCTATGTTAACGGACAAAATTTATTTGTAATAACAAACTACACAGGTTTTGATCCAGAGGTTAATGTAAATAAGAGTGTAAGTGGCGTACCATCTGCAGGTATAGATTACACCGCTTATCCAACTGCTAGAACTTTCAATTTCGGAGTTAATTTTTCTCTTTAATTTAATTCATAATAACATGAAAAATAAATATATTATAGGTTTAACAATGGTAGCCTTAAGTTTTGCAGGTTGTACCAAGTTAAATGAAGACCTGAATGGTCAGGTTGGAAGTGCTGGGGTATCTGGCGGTAATGTTTCGGGTTTATTAGGTGCATCTTACGCAGCGATGATCGGCCCTTACCAAGCTCCATGGAATTGGGCAGCTCTACAAGAGGTAACCTCTGATGAGATAATTGTTCCAACCCGTGCAGGCGACTGGGATGATAATGGAGCATGGCGCTCGTTACACTTACATAAATGGGCTCCAGATCATTCTAGAATTTCTGATGTTTTCAGAGATTTAAATAGTATTTCTTATGTATCAACAAGCGTTTTGGGCGCAAATCCGACTCCAAGCCAGGCTGCACAAGCTCGTTTTTTACGTGCCTTTGCGCAATTTTCAATTTTAGATGGCTGGGGACAAGTTCCGTACAGAGACGCAGGTGAAGACGTAACTAAACCATCGCGAGTTAGAAATGCAGCCGATGAAGTTGCTTACTTGGTTAATGAATTAACGGCAATCATTCCTGATTTACCAGCTGGCCCAGCAAACATTGCCAATAAAAATGCAGCAAAAACACTTTTAATGAAAGTATATTTAAATAAAGGTGCCTTTATTAATAGAAATGCGCCTACTTTCGACGCGGCAGACATGGCTAAAGTTATCACATTAGCTGATGAAATTGCTACAGGTGGTTATGTTTTATCTGCTAACTACTTTGATAATTTTGCACCTACTAATGATGTATTGTCAAAAGAGAATATTTTTACTGCACAAAATATTGGTGGTACTTCTGGAAGCGATTTAGATGGCCAGTGGAAATGTACCACCCATTATAATCAAAACCCGAGTGGTTACAATGGCTTCTCTTCCTTATCTAACTTTTATGCTAAATTCGAAGCAGCAGATAAAAGAAGAGGTGGTTCGTATGCTGGTCAAACCAATGTCTCTGGTTTGAGAGTTGGATTTTTAGTTGGTCAGCAAGTTGATCAAAACGGTGCTGCCTTAAAAGATAGAAAAGGAAATCCTTTGGCTTTTACTCCAGAAGTAAGCATTATCGAACGCGATCCTAATCACTTAGAGGTTGCTGGTATCCGTGTTATTAAATATCCAGTAGATTATGCAAATTCAGGCTCTAAAAAACCTGATAATGATTGGGTTTATTTCCGTTACGCTGATGTGCTGTTAATGAAAGCAGAAGCACAATTAAGAACTTCATTAACGCCACAAGCACTAACGATTGTTAATTCAATTAGAACAGTTAGAGGTGCATCTACACTGCCAAGCTTAACTTTAGACATTCTACTTGATGAGCGTGGTCGCGAACTTTATTGGGAAAGTTTCAGAAGACAGGATTTAATTCGTTTTGGAAAATTCCTTGCAGCTTGGCAAGAAAAACCAGCGAGCGAGGCTAAATACTTATTATTCCCTATCCCTGATAACCAACTTGGAAATCCAAACCTGATTCAAAATACAGGTTATTAATTTACACTAAATATTAATTAAACTAAGCCTGATTTTATCAGGCTTAGTTTTTTAGTAAAAAGTACAATACAAATTTATCACCATGAAGATTACGCCGATACTTTTATTAATAATATCCTTTGGTTTGGTTTCGAAAGCACAAGACCCCTGGAAAATCAAAGCCGATAAAATAGATCCGAACAATTACTATGGCGTAACCGTTGCAAACGGAATTATTGGAATAGTTTCTGCCCCGCAACCTTTTAAAGTTAAAAATGTTGTGCTTGCTGGTGCTTACGATACTTACGGAAGAGGGCGTGTAAGTAATTTCCTAAACGGTTTTAATTTACTTAATATGTATATTGAAATTGATGGAAAGCGGTTGGATGGACAAAATACCCAAGCCATGCAGCAAGAATTGAATATGCAGCACGCCTCTTTTACCACACAGCTAAATTACGGAAGTAAAGCGACTATAAAGTATACTTACTATGCATTGAGGCAATTACCATTTTCGGTATTAATGGATGTAACAATTACAGCCAAAGAGGATTTAAAATTAACGGCCGCAAGCGTAATGGAAACCCCCGACGCGCTTAGAGATGTCGAAAATTACTATAATGAAATCGATAGACCGCATGTCACCCTTAGTTTACTTACTTCGACAGCGAAGAGTCCTACTGGCAAATTACAGTTATGCGCTTCGAATAGTTTTTTATTTACCGAACAACATGGTAGCGAGCCGAAAATTATCCATGAAATGTGGGATAATAATAGCCATTTGATGAAATTTAATAAAACCTTAAAAGCTGGCGAAAGCTATACCTATTCAGTTGTTGGAAGTACGATTAGCTCTGCTCAACATGCAGATCCGCTTAACGAAGCAGAGCGCATGACGATTTTTGCCAAGCTGGAAGGACATGACAGATTAATTAAATTCCATAATTCGGCATGGGATGAAATATGGAAATCGGATATTCAAATAGAAGGTGATCCGCAGGCACAGCAAGATGTACACAGCATGTTATACCATTTAACAGCCTTTTCTAGAGCAGGCACTTCCTATTCTTTGTCGCCAATGGGTTTATCTGGTTTAGGCTATAATGGCCATGTTTTTTGGGATACGGATATTTGGATGTTTCCAGCTTTGCTTGTTTTACATCCTGATATTGCCAAATCTTTAATCGAGTATCGTTTCGAGAGATTGGAAGCTGCAAAGAAAAATGCTTTTTCTCATGGTTTCAAAGGGGCCATGTATCCATGGGAAAGTGCCGATACTGGTGTAGAAGAAACACCTGTTTGGGCGTTAAGCGGTCCGTTTGAACACCATATTTCTGCCGATGTTGCACTCGCAGCCTGGAATTATTATGCTGTAACCCAGGATAAAATCTGGTTAAAAGAAAAAGGCTGGCCTATTTTATCTCAAACTGCAGATTTCTGGGCGAGTAGAGTAGAAAGAAATGGACCGAATCAATATGATATAAAAAATGTTGTAGCAGCAGATGAATGGGCAGAAAATGTTGATAATAACGCCTTTACCAATGCTGCAGCTAAGCTGAACTTAAAGAATGCAAATTTAGCCGCAGCTATTTTAGGGATGCCTTTAAATAAAGACTGGGAATTAGTTGAGAAAAACATTCCCGTTTTGAAATTTCCTGATGGGGTTACCAAGGAACACGCTAGTTACAACGGCGAGGGTATAAAACAAGCTGATGTTAATTTACTCGCCTATCCTTTAAAAACTATTGTAGATAAAAATCAGATTGAAAAAGACCTCGCATATTACGAAACCAGAATACCTGATGAAGGAACACCTGCAATGACTCATGCCATTTTTGCCTTGCTTTATGCAAGAACTGGAAACGGTAATAAAGCTTATTCTTATTTTAAAGAGGCATATCAACCAAATTTAAATCCACCATTCAGAGTTATTGCAGAAACTAAAGGGGGTACAAATCCTTATTTCGCAACTGGAGCAGGGGGTGTATTACAAAGTGTTTTAATGGGTTTTGGCGGATTAGATATTTCTCCAAAAGGAATTACACAGATACCAAGTGTTTTACCTCCAAACTGGAAATCAGTAAAAATAACTGGTGTTGGAGTTGATGGAAAAACATTCATAAATACCAATAAAAAATAAAACAACTTTAAGAAATTTAAGAATCTGAATAGAAGTTTAAATATTTTTTAATTCAGAAATTAATATCAAAACATTCTCAATAAAAAAGCATCATTTTATTCTCCCAATGAAAATAAAATGATGCTTTTAAGCTTGTAAACTCTATTTTAATAACTTTAGTAAGACACCGTTTGTCCAACCAAAACCATCTTGTAAAGGATATTCCCCTCCACCCCCGCCTTTACTATCGGCATTAACAACATTATATTTCTCCATAAGCTTACCTGTTTGTTTAAATACCGCGATGTTTAAATTTACCCATCGTTTAGTTATGGTATCAGCAAGTTTATCGTATCCATAATTATGCAGTCCTTGAATGCTTACCCATTGCAATGGTGCCCACGCATTTGGCGAATCCCATTGTTCTTTAGTCGTTTTTACGGTTGTTATTAAACCGCCTGACTTTAAAAAATCCTGCTCAACTTTCACCGAAACGAATTTGGCCTGAGCGGGTGTTGCTATTTTAAAATACAAAGGAAATAAAGCGGCTAAAGTAACTTGCTTTGATGGCATTTGCGTTTTCCAATTATAATCGGTGAAGAAATTCTGCTTATCGTTCCAGAAGTATTTTAAAATTGCCGTTTTACGTTTTTGCGCCTTGGCTAAAAACAAGCTTGCTTTCTTTAAATCGCCCGCCTCTAAATTGGCTGTCTGTATAGTTTTCTCCAAGTTATACATCAATGTATTTAAATCAACAGGGAGTATATCAGTCGTAATAATCTGACTAAAATTTTCGCCATCCGCAAACCAGCGGCTACTAAAATCCCAACCCGATTCTGCAGCAGAACGTACATTTCTTAAAAACACGGCAGGTATTTGCTTTGTCTTCTTTGCTGCTTCAAAATCTTCCTTGTAAGATTCTTCTCTTGGCTGATCGCCAGCATCGTAATAGCGGTTTAACACAGTTCCATCCTTCATTTTAACAGAATGGTTAATTGCTTTACCATTAGCTAAAGTTTCAGCGCCTTTCATCCAAAAGTTATATTCTTTTTCCAGCGCTTCTTTGTAGTCGCTAACCTTAACGTCTGGGTTGTTTTCGGCCAACAACTGAACCATAGAAGCAAAGAATGGAGGTTGCGAACGTGTTAAATAATAGCTTCTGTTTCCATTCGGGATAAAACCATAAGTATTAATCAGATAGGCGAAATTATCGATCATATCTTTCATAATTTTTGTTTTACCTGCTTTTTTTAGGCCAAGCATTGTAAAATAAGAATCCCAATAATATATTTCTCTAAATCTCCCGCCAGGTACTATGTAAGGTTTTGGTAAAGGCAAAAGTGATGTCTTAATGTCTGAAACCTGATCAGGACTTCTTTCCAAAACTTTCCAAAGTGTATCCAAATGCTTTTCTATTCCTGCACTTATATCAGATTGATAAAGTGCATTATGGTTTTCTGGCAAACTAAAATACTCATTAACAAATTTTTTGAGATCGAATTCTTTCAAATCTTTTTGCTTTGCATAAGCCTCCATAATCACATTCGATGTTCTTTTAGGAATAGCATCTGCAAAAGATTTACTATCGGGATAAATACCAGCCAACTGCACCTTTTCAAATAAACCTGGATAGGTTTGAATTGGGCTAAGCTGCTTTTGGGCGATTGATTTAAGGGAGATGAGCAGGAAACAAAAGATTAATATTTTTCTCATAAAATTATAGCATTGATATTAAAGATAAAAAAAATATCTTCCAAAACACTTTGTTAATTCATTAGTTTTTAATGAGGTAAACATCTTGTAAAAGCGAATGTTTTATAGCAGGAGTTTACGTACATTAGATATCGACCAGATTAAAGTTATGACCGAGAATCAAGATCTTTTTTTTTCTAATTTACCCATCAATAAAATTGCGCTAAGCGAATTACTGATAAAGAAAGATGCTTTTTTTGATGTTCCCAATGATTGGCATATTATTATTACAGATATTAAAGGTTCTACAAATGCAGTTTTATCAGGCTTACACGAAACCGTTAATCTAATTGCTACTGGAAGTATTGTTACTGTTTTAAACCTAGCATTTAAAGCAAAAATTTTAGTCCCATTTTTCTTCGGTGGCGATGGCGCAACTTTTATAGTTCCAAATGTTATTGTAAATGAGGTGATGAAAGCACTGTTGCTTTACAGAACCAATATGCTTCAAAATTTCAATCTCGATTTAAGAGCTGGAATTATTCCTGTTTCAGAAGTGTATGCAAAAAAACATAGCTTAAAAATCTGCAGATTTAGTAATTCGGGGAACTTTTCTATACCAATTGTTTTAGGCGATGGCTTGGAATATGCAGAAAAGATTATCAAGGGAGAAGATTATTTATTAAACGGACACGATGCCTCTGATGATGAACTGGATTTAAGCGGAATGCAATGCAGATGGGATAAGATAGAGCCACCAGAAAATAGCGAGGAAGTTGTAACGCTTCTTGTAATCGCTCAAAACTGCTCTAAACAAGCTGAGGTTTTTAGCGAAGTTATTAATCAAATTGATAAAATTTATGGAAATCAGGAGAAACGTCAACCCATTTCGATCCCTAAATTAATTTTCCGAACTAGTTTCAATAATCTTGGCAAAGAAATGAAACATCGTTTAGGAAAAATTAAGTTTTTAGAACTCATAAAAACCTGGATAATTAATCTTTACGGGCGTTTCTACTTTAAAACAGAAAGCGGCAAAAACTACTTAAAACAACTGGTAGAAATGGCTGATACTTTGGTTATAGATGGCCGAATTAACACCGTAATTACAGGTGTAAAACAACAAAGATTGGCTTTAGAAAAAGTATTAAATGAACTCGAAAAAACTGAGAAAATTATTTATGGATTGTATGTAAGTAATGAATCGGTTATGTCTTGTTATGTAAGAGATTTAGAAGATGATCACATCCACTTTGTTGATGGTTCGGAGGGTGGCTATACTAAGGCAGCTGGTGTTTTAAAAGAGAAAATTAAACAACAACACATACAATTATAAATAAGAAGAGGATGTTTTAAAACATCCTCTTCTTATAATGGAAATTTAGAATTTATTCTCCTTCTTCCCCACCATTTTTCATTTTCATTAAAACGGCATAGGCATTTTTAACAACAATATTTTCTGCCGTTATTTTAGTTTTTACTTCGGTAAAACCATCCATAGTAACACCAGGCTCTACAGTAATCATTTTGTAATGGTTACTGCCTTTATCAGCAAAAACATAAAATTTGTTTTCCCATTTCACAATTGCTTCTTCTGGTACAGCCTGAACATTTTCGTGGTTTAAAGCGATTGAGGCGTTTAAGAATGTGCCTGGCAATAGTTTACGATCTGCATTCTCCAGATCGCAATGTACACTTGTTGTTCTGTCATTTTCTATACTTGGTGTAATTAGGTGTATTTTAGCAAAATATTTTTTATTAGGATTTGCCGTTGTTGAGCATACAATTTGTTGACCGATTTTTAAGTTGGCAGCATCGCCTTCAAAAACAGTTAAGCTAACATGTAGTGCACCTGGACTAATCACTTCAAATAATATATCAGTCGGGTTAACATATTTCCCTGTATTTACATTAACTTTTGTAACATAGCCACTTATTGGGGCATAAATTTTAATGCTTTTCGAAATGTTGTTTTCCGTAAGCATTGCGGGATTAATGCCAATAAATCTTAATTTTTCAGCAAGCGATTTCACCTGAATTTTTTGATGATTAAATTCGCTCTCGGTTACCTGAAAAACCTTATCGCTTGTTGCTTTCGTTTGGTTTAAAGCCTTTTGCCTGTTGTAATCGGTTTCCGAAAATTTGAGTTTATTTTTCGCGGTAAGATAATCTTGTTGCAGCTGAATATATTCCTGATCTTCTGCAGTTGCCAAAACCGCACCCTTTTTTACCTGCATACCAGGTATAAGCATCATCTTATTAATGTAACCACCCATCGGTATACTTACAGAAAAGATATTTTCTGGTGGAACATCTACAACGCCGTTTACATTTACCGCACTATGCATACCTTTCGATTTGGGTTTCCCAATTGCGATACCAGCATTTGTTACTTGCTCGGCACTTAATTGAACTTCATCAGCTTGCAGCTGTATAGTTTTATTTATTGTCGTATTTCCTTCTTTTTTATCTTGATTACTACACGCAGTTAAAATTGCTACGCAGATAAAACTTGTTATTAATTTTCTTTTCATTTTTAATTATTTATCAATTGCAGTAATTCGTTCAATTTCAAAAGCCGCTTCGTTAAACTGCTGAACCTTATCGTAATATTCGTTTCTTAGCTGAATAGATTGATTAATCAAAATAACCCAATCCAGGTAGCCAATTTCGCCAGCATTAAGTTTTAATGTTGATGCATTAACGATGTCGCTTGCGTTAGGCAACATTTTTGTTCGATAAGATTGTATTACTTTTTGAAGCTGGTTATGGCTTTCTATAACATTCTGTAATTCTGTATGAAGCTGCTTTCTGGTTAATTCAAGTTCTTGCTTACGCTGTTCTGCAACTATACCCGAAGCTTTAATCCTCGATTTTTGAGCACCAAAAAATAGCGGAATTCCGACGCCAATACTCACAGAAGAAAATCGATTACTCCGATCAAAATATTGTTCTACGCCCATGCTATTGGTTTGATAACCTTTTATACTCGAATTATTATACCCTAGGTTTAAAGATGGCAACAGCTTGCTTCTTTCTAAAGCTTGTTGCTGTTTCGAAAGCTCAATTTGCTGTTCTTTTACACTTAAAAAGGGATTATCACTAATCTCTACTTTTTGACTAGCCGTTGAAACATAAACAATACTATCATTTAAGGGCGATAAATTCTTTTTACTATTCAGCAAAACGTTAAATCTGTTTAAGTTTAGAATATAATCTGTTTTTAATGCTTCGAGTTGATTTGCAATATGTTGCTTTTGATTTTCTGCAGTTCTATACTCCAATACATCAATGTCTCCCGATTTAAAACGCTGTGTAGATTTATCTAAAAAAGCTGAATAAACGCGATCTGCCCAGCTTAGTAATTTTTGCTTTTCATTTAGAATTAATAAGTGATAGTAGTTGGTTTTAACTTCCGAGCGGATATCCAACTGCAAACCTTTAACCTGTATTTTGCTAATACGAGCATTCGTTTTATGCAAGGCTGATTGTCTTGAATATACTGTAGGAAAATCAAGTGCCTGACTAACCGCTACATTATTATCATTTGCTAAACTATTGAATTTACCGTGTTGGTAATTAATTTCAGTTTTAGGTAAATCAAAAGCACTTTTCTTCAACTCCTGATAATACCTCGACTCTGTTTTTGCAATTTGAATAGAAATATTGTTCTTTATCGCAGTATCGAGTGCAGATTGAAGACTAATCTTTTCTTGTGCATTTGCATTATTTATCCCAAATAGAATTAAAAAAACCGCAATTGTAATTCCTTTTTTCTGACGGAAATAACTAAATCCTTTTTCGAATAAAATATATAACATAGGTAAAACAAAAAGAGTTAAAAGTGTAGATACTAGTAAACCACCAATAACCACGGTAGCTAATGGCTTTTGTACGGCACCACCAGCACCAGTACTTATTGCCATTGGGATAAACCCAAGTGAAGGAACAAGGGCTGTCATTAGCACCGCACGTAATTTAGATTTGGTAGCATGGATTACGATCCGTTTTACATCTGTCCAACCTTCGTTTTTCAAACGATTAAACTCTGACACCAGTAAAATTCCATTTAATACCGCAACGCCAAATAATGCAATAAAACCTACCCCTGCAGAAATACTGAAGGGCAAATCTCTGATCCACAACGCTAAAATCCCCCCGATTGCCGATAAAGGAATTGCCGTGTAAATTAGCAAACCTTGTTTAACTGAACTGAAAGCGAAATAAAGCAACAGGAAGATTAGCAAAAGCGCTATTGGTACAACAACAGCCAAACGTGATTTAGCCGCCACCATGTTTTCAAAAGAACCTCCATAAGAAATGGTATAACCTTTAGATAGATTGAGCTGCTGACCAGCTTTTTGTTGAAGTTCTTCTACAATAGATTGAACATCTCTATCCTTAACATTAAAACCAACAATAATTCTTCGCTTGGTATCTTCTCTTTGAATTTGATTTACACCTTCTACCTCATCGATAGATGCCACCATACTCAAGGGAATTTGATTACCAGATTTTGTTAAAATCATAAGTTTCTCTACATCTGTAATATTCTTTCTAGAATCGTCGTTTAGCCTTACAACCATATCAAAGCGCTTTTCGCCTTCGTAAACCTGCCCTGCAATTTGACCTGCAAAAGCCGTATTTACAACTCTGTTGATGTCGTTTACGTTAAGACCATACTTGGCCATGCCATCGCGGTTATATTTAATTACTACCTGCGGCATCCCAGTAACCTGTTCCTCGTATACATTTATAGCCCCTGGAACTGTACCAATAATAGCACCTAACTTCTTTGCATAACCAGCAAGAGAATCTAAATCTTCGCCGAAAATTTTGCAAACTACGTCCTGCCTCGCTCCCGTCATTAACTCGTTAAAACGCATTTGTACAGGGAATTGAAACCCAACGGTAATACCTGGAATTACTTCTAATTCTTTAGTCATTTTAGCACTTAATTCAGGGAATGATTTTGCAGAAACCCACTCTTTCTTCGGTTTTAAAATAACCATCATATCGCCTGCTTCAAATGGCATTGGGTCGGTAGGCACTTCGGCACTACCAATTTTGGTTACAATTTTTTGTACCTCAGGAAACTTAGCCAATAGAATTTTAGAGGCTTTTTGTGTGGTTTCTATGGTGTTGTTCAGGTTACTTCCAGTTAACAATCGAGTTTCTACAGCAAAGTCTCCCTCCTCTAACTGAGGAATAAATTCGCCCCCCATTTTTCCTAAAATAAAAACAGAAATGGCAAATAGAAATATGGTAATCGCTAAAATAGTTTTTGGAAAACCTAGGACTTTACTTAATGCAGGTTGATATTTTCTTTCGAACCAAATCATCAGCTTATCTGTAAGGTTCTTTTTATGACTGATGGTTTTATTTAAGCACAAAGCCGACATCATCGGTACGTAAGTGATCGACAAAATAAAAGCACCCAAAATTGCAAATGCAATCGTGAAAGCCATTGGCTTAAACATTTTTCCTTCAATACCTTCTAATGATAAAATTGGCAAGTAAACAATTAGAATGATAATTTGACTAAATACAGCAGATTTTATCATGGAGCCAGTTGATTTTCCAACCTCCGTATCCATTTGGTTTTGATCAATTCGACTTAATCCCCTAAAATGTTTACTATGCGAGAAACGATGTAAAATCGCTTCGACCACAATAACAGAGCCATCTACAATTAACCCAAAATCTATCGCCCCAAGCGACATTAGATTTCCACCAACACCAAATTTATTCATCAAAATGATGGCAAAAAGCATAGATAATGGAATTACAGAAGATACAATTAAACCTGCCCGTAAGTTGCCCAGAAAAAATACGAGCACAAAAATTACGATCAATGCACCTTCCAATAAATTGGTTTCAACAGTAGAAATAGCGTTATCCACCATTTTGGTTCTATCTAAAAAAGGTTCTATAACAACACCTTCTGGTACCATTTTTTGAATTTCGGCAATCTTATCTTTCACTCTTTTTACAACAACTGAAGAATTTTCGCCTTTAAGCATCATAACTACAGCTCCTGCAACTTCACCCTGATCGTTATAAGTCATTGCACCATATCGAATTGCAGAACCATATTGAACTTTGGCAACCTGCCCCATTAAAACTGGCATACCATTGTCTAATGTTTTAACTACAATTTTTTCAATATCCTCTAAACTTGTTGTTAGTCCTTCACTTCTGATGTACAATACCGTTGGCCCTTTTTCGATGTAAGCGCCGCCAGTATTCTCATTATTTTTTTCGAGTGCATCGAAAATTTCTGAAATGGTGAGTCCGTAAGCCTTAAGTTGCTCTTGCTTAACAGCTACTTCATATTGTTTAAGTTTTCCACCAAAACTCGAAACTTCTGCAACACCAGGTGTACCTAAAAGCTGGCGACGAACAATCCAATCTTGAATAGTTCTGAGTTCACGTTCATCATACTTACCTTCATAACCTTTCTTTGGTCTAACAACGTATTGATAAATTTCTCCTAAACCTGTAGAAACTGGCGCCATTTCGGGCGAACCGATGCCCTGTGGAATTTGCTGCTGAACTTGTTGCAGCTTTTCGCTTATTTGCTGCCTTGCCCAGTAAACATCCGTTTCTTCATTAAAAACAATGGTTACAAGTGAAAGCCCGAAGCGGGAAAAACTTCTGATTTGCTTTAGTCCAGATATGCTACTACAAGCCTGTTCTATCGGAAAGGTTATTAAACGTTCGATATCTGGCGCACCTAAAGAAGGTGAAACCGTTATAACTTGAACCTGGTTATCCGTAATATCCGGAAGGGCATCTATTGGTAATTTGGTAACTTCATATGCGCCCCAACCAATAAGGGAAAACACAAACAAAGCTATAATCAGCTTATTCCGAATGGAAAAGCCAATAATTTTATTCAACATAATATAAATATTAACGAGTATAATCTTGCTTCTTCAGCCAATAAATTGCCTGAAATTAATTGAGAAAAATAGAAGAAGATTAAGAAATTGGTGGTCGGAAAAGACTACCAAATGAAGGATTTGAATGTGCAAACTGGTAACAGAAAACCTTACTATCGTTCATTTTTAAACTCGTTGCTTTAATCATAACGAATTTATCTGCTGGTATTGCTAAAGAAATAATGTGATGACCATCTATTTTCTTGAATGGTAACTTCATATCCTCCTCCTCGTCGTTATCATTAATATCTTGCCCTAAGTAATGCATTTCAAGAAAACTCCAAAAGCCTACCTCGGCATTGAGTTCATGATGAACGATATAATGAGAAATTAATTGGGGTGTTTTCAACACCTCGCGTAAGGATGCGTTGAAAATAAAAACAGGGAACAGAAGAAAGAGTAATACTTTGCTCACGTCGCAAATATAGAAAAGACACCATTCATTTCAAACCAGCTGGGCTATCATATCTGTTACGCTATTTTATTCTATTTATAAATGGTTGATAATTTTTGTTCTGAAAAAATGAATTTTTCAAAAATCCATAAGATACACTGCTCCGTATGTATTCCCAAAAGATGTAAAAATCTTTTAATAAACCAACACAAATTAATGAATACTCAAGAAGCGAATCTTAAATGCTTTTTAAATAAAGTAAAACAACTCCGTGGTTTCGGAGATATGGATTCTTATCGCATTGTTAGTGAGTTAAAGAACCTGAAAGCAGATTTATCAGAAGAACAACTGCATTCCGTAATCCAAAACTTTTCTACGCCTGAAAGTTACGAAGAAGGTAAAAACTGGATCATTGATAATTTAGAAAATAGCTAAAACATATTCATAATGTATCCTTAACCTGAAAACCAAGTTTAAAAGGCTAAATTTACAAAATGAAAAACACCTTAATTATAGCTTCTATATGCTTAACCCTATCAGCATGTGGATCGTCTTCACACTTATCAGCAAATGGTTCTGATAACGATTCTACTGAAGTTGCACAAATTCAAAAACCAACTACAATTACTGGAAAAATGATGGCGCCTGAAAATGCCAAAGTTGGAGATTCAGTTAAAATCCGTTTTACAGTTTACAACAAAACAGATAGTACCCGTAAATTTTGCAAATGGCATACACCTTTTGAACCATTGATTAGCAAGTATTTAGACATTACCTCTGATGAAGGTGTTGAAGCATCTTACAAAGGGGCAATGGCCAAAAGAATTATGCCACCTCCGGCAGATAGCTATATTGCTTTAAAATCAGGAGATAGTCTGGTTTCAGAAATAAATATTTTGAAAGGATATGATTTATCTAAACCTGGCAAATATACCATCAAGTACAATGCTGAAAATATGAGCGGTATTGTAGTTAAAGACAGTATTACGATAGCACTCTTAAAGTAAAACAAAAGATGTTCGGGTATATTCCCGAACATCTCTTATTATAAGATAGACCTTATTAATCCTCCATCTACACGAATGGATGCTCCATTTGTTCCAGAAGCAAGTGGGCTCGAATAATAAGCCACCGCATTGGCTATTTCCTGTACATCCAAAAATCTTTGAATTAATGATGTTGGCCTCATATTTTTAAAGAAATCAGTTTCAACCTCAGCGGTTGTTAAATTTCCAGATTTTGCCAAATCTTCTATAAAGGCACCAACACCTTTCGATTTTGTTGGCCCAGGCAGTACAGAATTCACCGTAACATTAGTGCCTTTACAAAGCTCCGAGAGCCCTCTGCTAACGGCCAGTTGTGCCGTTTTGGTCATCCCATAATGAATCATTTCATCAGGTATAAAGACAGCTGATTCGCTGGAAATGAAAATAATTCTTCCCCAGTTTTTATCGAGCATTTTTGGAAATAAGTGTCGAGATAATCTAATCCCGCTCATTACATTAACTTCAAAAAACCTGAACCAATCTTCGTCAGAAATTTCGGCAAATGCTTTAGGCTCGAAGATGCCCGCGTTGTTAACCAGAATATCAACATAAGGCAAATCAGCAATTAATCGGGCTACATCTTCAGATTTTGAAAAATCGGCAGCAAAACCCGAAACCGAGCCCTGCGGATTCAAATCGCGAAGCGCTTTAACAGCCTCATCAACACTTTCATTTGTTCTTCCGTTAATGATTACGTTAACACCTTCCTTTAATAAGGTTTCGGCGATTGAATAACCAATTCCTGCGGTAGAGCCGCTTATAAATGCTGTTTTATTTTTAAGTTGTAAATCCATTATCAGGCTAATTATTGTGTTAAATCGATTTCAAAATATAAAGGCCTCTTATAAAAAGAAGCCTTCGAAAATTAGTTCATTTTCCAGTCTGGTCTTTCGAAATGACAGGTATATCCATACGGATTTTTTTGCAAATAATCCTGATGGTCTTCTTCTGCATTCCAGAAATCTGTAGCTGGAACAACCTCTGTTACAATTTTTCCTGGCCAAACACCCGATGCATCCATTTCTGCAATTAATGCGTTAGCCGTTTCCTGTTGAGCTTCATTCTCAAAGAAAATTGCAGAGCGATAAGATGTACCTACATCATTACCTTGCCTGTTTCTGGTTGTTGGATCATGAATCTGAAAGAAATATTCAAGGAGTTTACGATAAGATAAAATTGTTGGATCAAATGTTATTTCAATGCCTTCTGCATGGGTGCCATGGTTGCGATATGTTGCATTCTTAACATCTCCGCCAGTATAACCAACAATTGTTGAAGTAACACCTGGAAGATGACGAATAAGCTCTTCTACACCCCAAAAACAACCTCCAGCTAATACAGCTTTTTCAGTATTCATATATTAATTCGTTTTATAATTAAAGTTACATTACTAGTGCGTAAACCACAAGAATTGGAAAAAAAATGCCATTTTAAAGACATCCCAATACTTGGATTTGTTTTTAACTTTAGTAAATTAATATTGTTAATTGAATGAATTTCGGTAAGCTGTTGGCGATAGATTTGTTTTCTTTTTGAAAAGCTTATTAAACGATTGCGAATGTTCAAAGCCGAGTTGATAAGCAATTTCACTGATGGATAAATTATTATTCGAAAGTCTTTCTTTTGCTTTATCAATCAATTTATTATGTATGTGTTGCTGCGTACTTTGGCCTGTAAGTACTTTCAATAATCCACTTAAATAATTAGGAGATATATTTAATTGATCAGCCACATATTGCACTGTAGGCAATCCTTTCACCAGTAAGTCATCGCTTTCAAAATATGCATTTAATAGATCGTCCAGACTATCTAAAGTGTTATGGTTTGCAATTTTCCTAGTTAAAAACTGCCGATGATAAAACCGATCTGCATAAGTTAACAGCAATTCTAACTGGGCAATAATAACACTCTGACTGAACTTATCAATATTGGAATGATACTCTTGTTCGATGTTTTGCATAATGCCCAGCAACATAGTTTCTTCTTTATCAGAAAGATGCAAGGCTTCGCTTACAGAATAGCTAAAAAATTCGTATTTCTTTACCAGTCTAGCTAAGCTTGTATTCCAAAAAAAATCAGGATGAATCAATAAAAGCCATCCAGTATGTTTTATTTCTTCCTTTATTTCTATCGAAAAAACCTGACCAGGAGATATAAAAAACAAAATCCCTTCATCGAAATCATATTGCTGTTGGCCATATTTCATTTTTCCATTAAAATTTCTTTTCAATGCAATTGAATAAAATTCATCGACCATTGTTACAGATCGATTGCCTGGCAAATGTTTAATGGAATTAAGATTGATTACACTAATTAATGGGTGCTCTGGTTTAGGAAGCCCCATTAATTTATGATAGTCGCTTATTGTTTTATTTCTATGCGGTTGCAGATTTGCCATAATCCAATATAAACATTATTGATTATAAGCAGCCGCAAAATCGATTGCAAAATCTTTAAGTTTTACTTTGCCTGTTATTTTTGAATTACTTGCGTAGAAATCTTTAGCTAATAAACCACTATGCAGGCTTCCATATAATTCAACAATTTGTTCAGCCAATTTTATAGGGAAACCATTTGATTCTAAGCCTTTTTGCATTTCTTCATCGCTAATCAATATCCATTTTAAGTCGGGTTTCCCAATAGCCTGTCCCAAAATACTAGCAGCTTCATTACAAGTTACTTCATCGCTTGCTACGTAACGCACTTCTTCACTCGTCGTTTTTACCAGTTCATCTGCTGCTGCAATGGCAATGTCTTTAGGAGAAACCATCAATACTTTATCATCTCCTCCGTAATTGGATGCAATAAAACCAACACTTTTAATCATTTTAATAAAACCTAAAAGATTATAATAAAATGAAGTAGGCCGAATCCGAGTTAGTGACACATCAGGTAGCTTTTTCAGTATTTCTTCAACCAAATGCGAACCTAAAATAATACCAGTTCCTTTATCCAAATCGCCACCAAAACTACTTAACTGAACTACACGTTTTACACCTGAAGCCTTAATTGCTGTGGCATAATTATTTCCAACAACCTGGTAAAAAGTTAAAGGATCAATCGAATGATCGTAATAGTAAGTCGGTGGAACCATACAATAAACAGCATCTGCTTCGGCAAAAGCATTTGTTAAAAATTCAACATCCTCAAGTGATCCTATTGCGGCAGTTGCACCTAATAATTCAATATCAGCTTGTCTGTTCTGGTTACTACTAATTACCGTAACCAAATGACCTTTTTCTATTAACTCTTTTGTTAAGGGCTTGCTGATATTCCCCAAAGAACCTGTAATTATAATTTTCATCTTTTATTTGATTTATTTACAATCCAAAGGTCCTAAACAGTTAATGTTATAAATTAGCCAAATCTATTTTTATTGTAGCCTAAAAATGGGTTATTATTTTAATCTGTAAAGTTATGATCAGCACTTAACCTGGTGCTTTCATGATAATCTATTATAGAATTTATGACTCGAACTGCCGTGTTTAAATCCTTCTCTCCCACCAATTGCTTATAAATAAGGTTCATTTTTTGGGTTTCATTTTTTGCATTTAAGATAAACTCTTTTCCCGATTTAGTGAGAGATAATACTTCTATTCTCTTATCTTTCCCACTGGTAGCGCTAATAATGAATCCTTTGTCTTCTAATTCTTTAATCGATCGGCTTATAGTTTGTTTTGGTAACATCGATTTTTTTGCAATTTCTGATGCGGTACTACCTTCTACACTTATATTAAACATTACAGGCATATAAGATAGCTTCATATCTTTCCAAATGGGTTTTATATTATCATGTGCCCAAATATCAAGTTGTTTACGAAGATTAAAGATAATTCGTTGCCAGTTCTCTGAACCATTTCGTTCAAAATCAAGCAATTCTTTGTCGATGTCTTTTTCTACAGCCATAGCACAAACATAACAAAATTAATTATCAACATTGTTTACTAACTTAGTAAACAATGTTTACCTTTGTACTATTAAGATTATAATATTCCTCCTCAAATAATTAACTCTTTATTAATGCAAAGCTATACAATCATAATATCCACGATCATCAATTCGACTGAAGATTTAAAAGGCATACAAAAAGTAATCGAGCATTTGCCATCTATCTCAGAATGGTCTCATGATTTGGATGATTGCGATAAAGTATTGAGAGTAGTAAGCGAGATTAACGTTTCAATGGTACTGGTAGAACAACTAGGTAATCTAGGTATTACTGCTAACGTAATGGAAATATTTCAGGAAGAAACATCAGAAATTAATGGCTTTGTTATTCTTTAACTGAATCTGCGTATGACATCCAAATCTTAAGTAATCAGGAAATTAATCATTTGGAAGAAACAACTATAGAAACAAGCAAAAAAACAATTGTATATTTAAAAGGTGGTATCTTGTTGCAGCTGATAAACGGAAACCAGATTGTCTTCTAAGTTAAAGGCTAAAGATTTTTTACAACTTCCATCTTGCTCTACGCAATGCATAATTAACGTCGATTTAAAATCAATAAACATGCCTACCTTCAGCATTAATTCGTTAACAAAACTTATTGCAGATATCTCTTTAACAAGATGTATGTATACTTCCTCAGATGTTTCCCAAGCTGTATGATCAATAAGATCTACCCATTCAAGTTCAATTTTCTTTACAAAAGCGCCTACTTTTTGCCGTTCAATAATTGCGTGCATATTACCATTATTATTTTTTAAGCCTTCTTAAAACAAGAACCTGGAGAGTGTTATTTTGATTTAGGCTAAAAATATTTTAGACTGCGAATTACCGAAAAAAAGAACCCGAATTTTTACCTTTTATGCAAAGTGCATTAAATTTTATGCCAATAAGATCACCCGCAATAAATTTTTAACATCAAAAAGGAGCCAATTACGACTGATTACAACTACAAAGAATAATAAATCATATTTTTAATTTTTCCAAAAAACACCATAATTTTAATGCACTTTAACCGTCACATTTAATCTATTTTATGCAAACAGAGCCAAATATTATGCATATTGTCTATTTGTAACTAATGAGTTGCACAAAATGTGGCTATCTTTGCAGCCTTATATTTTTTCTAAAATATTTAGAATTTCTAGATTAATTTTTGTTTTAAAGCTTTTATACTATTAATGACTTTCACCTGTATTATCATTGATGACGATCCCGGAACCATAGAACAGCTTACTGAATACATTTCGCTAATTCCAGAGCTAAGTTTATTAAAGGGGTTTACTAACCCGATGCTTGCTGTTGAAGAAATTAATCGATCTGTCGATCCATTGGATTTTCTTTTTACAGATATAGAAATGCCAGAAATTAGTGGTATTGAAGTAGCTAAACAAGTGGGCAATAAAATTAAAAGCCTGATTCTGGTATCTTCTCATTTAAAATATGCTGTTGAAGGCTATGACTTATCCGCAAAACAGTTTTTACCAAAACCTTTCAATTTTAAAAAATTTGAATTAGTTGTTAATAATTTAATAGCTAATATTATTAAGGAAAGGCCTTTTTTATGGATTAAGGTAGGTAAGAAAAACGAATTCATGAAAACTGATATTGATCAGATCGTTGCATTTGAAGGCGCATCAAACTATATCAAAATACATACAATTGATAAAACCGTTATCACTTACGGAAAGATCTACGAATTTGAAAAACTTTTAGAACAATACAGCGGTTTTATCCGAATTAATAAGTCGTTTATAATCTCTGAGGCCTACATTCAAAAAATTGAAAGTAATATGGTTCATCTCACTAAGAACATTCAGGTTAAAGTTGGCGCTACCTTTAAAAAATCATTTTCTCTTCGTTTAGAAGAAATTACTCGCACAAAAATTATCTGATAATTTACCATTCTTGTTGTTGAGTAACCTATTTTATTGTTGCAAAATGCAATAATAAGCAGATTGTTTTAAAGCAAAAATGATCTGTTATTTAACTCGAAGTTTTTGTAATTAATGGTTCATTGAACAATGAACTTATAAATCATCTGGCACAAATTAGATATTTAATTTGTACCAGATGTATTTTTTTGAAGCGGAAAGCGAGGGATTCGAACCCCCGGACCTATTACAGTCAACAGTTTTCAAGACTGCCGCATTCGACCACTCTGCCAGCTTTCCGCTGCAAAAGTAAGCATCTCAATCAAATCTGCAAGACCCAAATGAAACAAAATGCAACCAACGGAGGTAACACAATGGTAATCAACGAAAATATTTTTATTTAGAACCGTAGAAACTGAAATTAACGATCAGAAATTGCCTGGAAATGTAGATTAATGCAATATTATTAATTTAACTTTGCTATCCATTCAAAGATTTTTCAAAATCATCGAACATGACTTCAAGTTCTGTTTTTTTGATAAAAATTGCTCCACATTCTTCCGGAACAGTTTCTATTTCTGTAAGCACAGTAACAGTTCTGATATTTAAATCAAACAACTGCGATAGTTCTTTAAATTTAGATGGTGCTAATTTGAAAACCATACGTTTTGCTTTTTAGAGGTTCAGCATACCAAGAAAGGCAAAAAAAATTAAAATAAAACACATCCACAACTAAAAGGTGTAGGATTATCACTTTATTTATTAACATAAATAGCTTATCCACAATTGCTTTATAAAAAACCCTTGCATAATTGCAGTAAGTTCATCCCCTATTAAGCATTAATCATTTAGCCTATTTTATATTTATTTTAAAAAAATCTATCGCAACATGCAACACAAATAACAAACCTGCGACTAAGAGATAAGAAACCTAATTAGATAACGAAATTAACAAACTCAAAAAGAATTGCAGCTAGCAGAAAAAATAACTGATCAGGAACTGATTATTATGTGCCGCGAAGGAAAAGACTTCGGCTATACTGGATTGTATAATAAATATGCTAAACGCATTTACAATTCTATTAGTCGCTTGATAAGCCATACTGCAGAGGCCGAAGATATTCTTCAGGAAACCTTTTTTACTGTATTCAGCGAGCCTGAGAAGTTAGTTAGCATTGTAAATTTCGAGGCTTGGGTAAGGCGGATGGCAATTAATCGCTCAATTTCTCATCTTCGGAAAAAGAAAATTAGCTTTTCTGAACTAGACGACTTCCCTATAGCCGCAGAAGAAGAATATGATGCAGAAGAAAATGAAATATTTGATTGTAAAGTTGAGGATGTGAAGAGAAGCATTGAAAGGCTATCGGAAGGTTATAAAACCATATTAAATTTATATGTATTTGAGAAAATGACACACGATGATATAGCAACAATGCTCGGTTTATCTTCCAGTACGGTAAGAACTCAATATCACAGAGCAAAAAAAAGAGTACTAGAATCATTAAAAGATAAGTGTTATGATGAATGATCAGTTAAAAGAATTTGTAGAGCATAACAGGGAAGAATTCGATCAGCTGGAAGCACCAGTTTTTAACCTTGAAGGTTTCAAAGCAAAACGAAACCAAGCTCCAGAAAAAAGAAAAAATAAAGTCCTTTTTTTAACAACCAATAAGTGGCTTGTCGCAGCTTCTATAGTTGTAGTATTTGGCTCTTTGTTCTTCTTTTTAATCAGAAATGAAAAACCATTCCCCACGGGTGAAATAGTTCGGAAAGTACAAAAAGATTTAAATGAAGAAATAAGGCAAGAACCGCAAATTAAAGATTCAGAGATAAAAGTACTTAATAATGGCACTAAAACATCTTATACTTCATTTAAAGGCACAACAGGGGCTAAAATAAAATATAAATTAACAGATAAAAATAACTTATACCTAAATCTTAATGATAGTACATCATCGAGCAACAGACTTTCGGCAATTCTTGAAATTGAAAGAACAGGCACAATGAGTAATGCGGTTTTAGATAAGTTATCAGAAACTTTAAATAAAGATGAAAATAGTAATGTAAGGCTTGCTGCCCTTGGTTTAATGGCAAAATACAGTTATGATGCCTATGCATCAGGTCTATTAATCCGTTCCCTGAATGTACAAACCGACCCAATGGTTCAACTAGAATTGGTAAACATACTTGGTAAAATAGAGAACATAAACATCAATGATAAGCTTTATGCATTAGCTAACGATCCAAATACTTTTAGCGCAGTTAAAGATGAAGCTTACAATATCTTACTTCGAGAAGACAAATTATAAAAACAAATAAACTTAAATACAAACACATGAAAAAGCAATTAATCGTATTACTCTCCCTTTTTTCCATTACCCTCTCAGTTTCTGCTCAAAAAGAATATAAACTATCCAAAAGTTCGGGTAAGCTTAATTTAAACATTAGCGGCGCTGTAATAGAAGGCTACAATGGCAACGAAATTATTTTCTCTTCGCCAAAGGCCGAACCTGTAGAAGTAGACGAGCGAGCAAAAGGTTTAAGAACAGTAAGTGGCTCTGGATTTACGGATAACACAGGTTTGGGAATAGATGTATCTGAAAAAGGAGAAGAAATCAATGTTAATCCGGTAGGTAGAAACACCAAAGGGATTCTGATAATTAAAGTACCACAAAACATTAAAATTTCTTTTAAAAACACCAATGTTAATCAAGACGAACTGATCTTAAAAAACTTGAAAAATGAAATTGAAGTATCGGCTAGTTATAATAAAATTAAATTAGAAAATAACAGCGGTCCAATGAATGTTAAAACCTTATACGGTTCTGTTGATGCAATTTTCAATGGAGAAATAAAAGGACCTGTATCGATTATCTCCGTTTATGGTTATGTTGATGTTTCTATGCCTGCAACAACTAAAGCAAATATCGAGCTGGGTACAAGTTATGGTAATTTATATTTGGCAGAAGGTTTTAAAATCGCCATAGATAAAAAACCAGTTGAAAAAACGGATGATGCTGCCTCTGGCTTAAACTTAGTAAGTTCAATGGGGAGTAGCAACTTTACAAGTAATTTAAGTCAGATTAATATCAGAGGAGATAAGGAAAATCTTAAAGGGAAAATAAACGGTGGTGGTGCTGATTTTATTATAAAATCGAACTATAAAAATGTTTATTTAAGAGATAAGTAATATCTTCCTTGTAAACGCTCTTTAAAACCCCTCCCATCCACATTTATGTGGACTAAACCTCACCTAATCTTAATTTATGAAAGCAATAATTTTCTGGCTGTTTACGGCCTTAGTGCCATGCATTGCCCTTTCTCAAACGAAAGTAACTAAATCATATCCTGTAAAAAATGGCCAAACGATACAGTTTCGCTTCGATTACCCTAAAATTATACGAATTAGCACCTGGGAAAAGAATGAGATTGCCGTAGAAGCAACGGTAAACATTAATGATGGGAAAAATAATGATGCTTTCAGTTTAGAAGAAAATACCGTTGATGGAAAAATTTTAATAAGCAACAAGCTGGATATAAAGCAAATACCAAATGCTTATTATATTGTTGAAAATGGTATTAAAACGAAATTCAACTCTAAAGAAGATTTGGATAACTATCAGAAAGATAAAAACAGACAGTCTGGTGTATCTATTTACCAAACACAGGATGTGCAAATAACCATCGATATTAAAGTTCCAAATAATGTAAATACAGATATCGCATCAGTTTATGGTATAGTAGAATTAAAAGATTTCAACGGTCCAATAAAAATTGATGCTAAATATGGTGGAGTTGATGCCAGTTTAACCGAAGCTAAAATTGGAAAAATTAAACTAACAAATCATTACGGCAAAATATACACCGATCTTAGTTTAAAGCCTACCGAGCAAACAGAAAAGAACTTTTTTACTTCGATAACTGCTTCGCCAGGTAAAGGCCCAGAGTATGATTTTAGTTCAAATTTTGGGAATATATACTTACGTAGTCAGATTAAATAAAATTAAATCTTTTGGTTTCTTAACATAAAAATAAAGGTGAGTGTTATCTAGCGATAATGCTCATCATTGTTTACAAGCAATATTTGGAACTATACACCGAACATCATTAGCAAAATGAATTTCGAAATATCCACTTAATGAATTATTAAGATTTGGCAGAGCTATGAAACGATCGATAAATGGTAAAACCGATAATCAGATAAAAACTAAACTTCCACTTCTTTATTGTATAACACGGCAAATCTCGTTAAAGAAATAATTAGAAATATTACTTCCTTCAACTTGATGCAAAACACCATCAATTCTTCGCAAATACCCATAAAAAATGCCATCGATCATAACTCTATAAAGCGAAACATCGTCTTTTACAGCAGTAATTATGATTATAGTTCCCTCTAAGTTTATAATTCGGGTATCGGTGCCCGGCATAATGTGCATAACGCAAAGTTTGCTAATTATAACTTCGAAAACAAATTCTATCTTAACAATAACTTATTATGGAAAAATCATCAATCGAGGTTATAATTGGTATTTGCAATTTCTTTGATGATGTCGAAATGTTCTGTTTTAAGTGGCTTACTTAAAAAGGAATAGACTAATTTGTATTTCTTAGCTTTAAGCCGATCAGATTCATTCTCAGAAGAAGAAACTAAAATTACCCTAATCTGCGAGGCATAAGGCCTTAATTCCAAAATATCTAGGAGCTCCCATCCATTCATGCCTGGCATATTAATATCCAACAAAATCAAATATCGTGTGTCTGGATCATTGCATTTATCAAGGTAAGCCAAACCATCTTTTGCGCCAGTGAAATAAACATAATTATCAGAAAATTCAGTTTGCTGAATTAATGTTTCATGAATGAACAAAATAAGTTCATCATCATCAATATTTAATAACTGTATTTTCATCTAACTTTCACACTTAATAGTATATTAAAACTATACTCCCTACTCAAAATAACTTAGTTAATTTTTCTTACAGCAAATATATTAAAATATGCTTGTTACCGTCTAAATGCTATTTCATAATACAAATAATGAAGATTTTGCTCATTTAACACAGGGTATTGATCTGCAAAAGATTAAAAAACAACAAACATATAATCTTTTAATAATCAACACCTTACTGCCTAAACAGTTTTAGCCATATGAATTATTTTTTATTTGTATGTCTCACAAGTATCACTTTCGACGAAAAATATCCATATTTGAATAAAGGATGCTTAAATATTACTATTAAATATTTCAATATCTTGTAAAACTAATCATCCCACAATGCCCTTACATCCTGGCTATTCTATTTTTAACCTGATTACCGCACCTGCGATATTACTGAAGCAGGAAGGAAAAAAATTAATCGTAATCGAGGTTAACAAGGCCTATGAGATGCTGATTGGTTTGCAAACTGAATCATTAATTGGAGCAGATATTTTGAATCCAGTTAACTTACCTGTAGAAAACAGATATTTTTTTGAGCACAAATTAGTAAAATCCTCTTTAAAGAAATCACTTAAAAACCAAACTGCCGATAAGTTTATTCTTAGTACGAATTCTCTTCCATACGAAAAGATAAAAGTACGTTCTAATGCCGAATTGATAGTAGAAAACGTTCCTGTTTGTGCCCCAACCGACCATACAATCTTATGGATTCATAGTATTGCAATTAATGATGTAATATCATTGCAACAGGTTGATGATAGTGAAAAAAGATTTAGAAATCTGGTTCAGGATGGTTCAGATATGATTGCGATATTAGATGAAAAAGGCAGCTACAAATATGTGAGCCCTACTTCAGAAGCAATACTTGGAATTCTACCAACATACCTTATTGGCAAAAATGCTTTTGATTTCATTCATCCAGATGATAAGGATTTTGTATTTGATCAATTTATTAAAATAGAGAAAAACAATAGGCTTGCTCTTGAACCTTTTAGATTCGCTTCGGCATCAAATGAATGGAGGTGGATAGAAACCATAATCACCGACTTAAGAAGCGATCCATCCATAAACGGCATTGTTGCCAATTCTAGAGATATAACGGAACGAATTGAAGCTGAAAAAGCTTTATTAATAAGCAACGAACGCTATCGGTATGTTACCATGGCAACATCTGATGCAATTTGGGATTGGGACGTTGTTGACAACAGCTTGTACTGGGGAGAAGGGTTTATGACATTATTTGGCTATAAAGAACAGCCAGGTTTTGTTGAAATTTCTTCCTGGATATCTCGTTTGCATCCAGAAGATATTGAAAGAGTTGAGACTGGCATTTATAGCTTAATTGAAAGTGGTGGAACGAATTGGTTAGATGAATATCGTTACTTAAAAGAAGATGGCAGCTATGCTTATGTAATAGATCGGGGTTTCGTGATCAGAGATATTAATGGCAAAGCAATTAGAATGGTTGGTGCCATGCACGATATTACCCAGAAAAAGAAAGAAGAACAACAGCTGCGTTTATTGGAGTCGATGGTAAAGCACACCAAGGATGCGGTAATGATTACGGATGCAAACAAGAACCATTCTGGATTAAAAATAACCTATGTAAATCATAGTTTTACTAAAATGACAGGTTATTCCATCGAAGAATCGTTAGGTCAATCACCAGAATTTCTTTCAGGAAAAAACACTTCAAAAAAAACAGTAAGAGATCTGCGTAAAAGCCTTAATAATTTTGTAGCGAATGAGGTTACCATGATTACCTACAAAAAAGACGGCACAGAATTCTGGATGAACCTCGCCACCACGCCTCTTTCGGATGAAAACGGAGTATTTACACACTGGGTGATAATCCAAAGGGACGTTACACAACAAATTAAGTATTATAGTGCTATAGAGCAGCAAAACGAACGCCTCAAAGAAATCTCCTGGATGCAATCTCACGTTTTACGGGCACCTCTTACCAGACTTTTAGGACTTACCTATATTTTAAAAAATAAAATTCCACAACAAAAAATGTCAGATCTGGAGATAACGAATGAAATCGAAAACTCTGCTCAGGAATTAGATTCCGTAATCAAGAAAATCGTACTCAGAACTGATGAGCTTGAAGAATTAGGCTAATAAGCGCTTTAACTTAGGGTGTTAAATATTTTCTTAATCCTAAACCTTTATTAACTGCATAATTTTCATAATTTTATAAGGTAATTTTTATCTATACTATGCCGTTTATTCCAATCTCTGAAGCAGATTTACAATCATTTAAAGACGACCTTTCTCAATCAAATAAGTCAGCTGCTGAGCTTTTTTCTACATTAAAAAATCTAAAGAACGGATTTAAAACCAATGAAGATGAGCTGGTTAAGCTTAAATACAATTCAGCTAAAAAGCGTTTAGAAAACGATTACCTGTTAAAGAAGGAGCATTGGGATGCAGAAATTCAAGAACTTAAAAAACAGTTCAAACAGTTAGATAACCGAATAGTTGCTGCAGAACAGAAATTAAAAAATGGTATTCCAGAAGATTTAAATATTATGGAAAAACTCATTGCAGAGCAAGAATCTATAGTCGAAGATCAGGAAAAACTTAATATTGCCGAAACAGAACTTATCGCACATGTAAGAAACATAGATATTGAATATGGCAAAGAGCAAGAAAAACTCAGTCAATTAAATACACCAGTCGACAACAATTATAACGGATCAATTGAAGATGATTCTCCTATTGATATAGCCGAAAAGCAGATAAAATTTAGAGTTAGCATCATATCACTGGTTCCAATTTTAATTATTCCCCTATTGGCCGATTTATTTGGAAAAGCTATTGGATTGCAACAAACAAATAATTTAAACCACCAGCTAATAAGCGGACATTATTTTTTCTTTATAGCTTTAATTTTAACAGAGCTATTCTTAGCAGATAAAATTAAAACCCGTATATCTAGATTGCTGTCAGTCCGTTATCTTCAGGCATCTTTCACCGAACTTCAACAGTTATTTAATAAGAACAACAAAGAATTAAATTCATTTAAATAATTAATTTAATCTAAAATTGAAAGTTTACTAATCATTTATAATAAAATTCAATTTGAGTTCAAACATTAAAAACCATATGATTAACTTTGTGCCCAATGATTTTATATAAAACAAACGAACAAGTTGAACTAATGAAAATTAGTGCAATGTTAGTAAGCCATACACTTTCCGAAGTAGCAAAAATTTTGAAACCAGGTATCAAAACAATCCAAATAGATAAACTGGCAAATGAATATATCTTAGATAACGGTGCAGTACCCTCTTTTTATAATTACAGCGGATTTCCACACCACATCATTACCTCTGTTAACGACGTGGTGGTACATGGTTTTCCAAATGAAACCGAACTTAAAGATGGAGATATAATCTCAGTTGATGTTGGTACGATAAAAAATGGATTTCACGGAGATCATGCCTACACATTTATCATTGGAGAAGTTAGCCCAGAAATATTAAACTTGGTTAAAACAACAAAAGAATCTTTATTTATAGGTATAAAAGAAGCTATAGTTGGCAAACGATTAGGTGATATTGGTTTCGCCATTCAATCGCATAATGAAAAACAAGGTTATGGCGTTGTAAGAGATTTTGTAGGTCATGGCTTAGGCAAAACAATGCACGAAGATCCCCAAGTTCCTAACTATGGCAGAAGAGGGAGTGGAATAATGCTGAAAGAAAACCTAGTTCTTGCCATCGAACCAATGATAAACTTAGGTACAAAAGACGTATTTATAGAAAAAGATGGGTGGACAGTGCGAACAAAAGATGGCAAACCATCTGTTCATTTCGAGCACGATGTATGTATTAAAAAAGGTGAAGCTTTAATTCTATCTGATTATACACCAATAGAAGCAGCAGAAAAAGCAAATATTAACCTAAACACTAGCTATTATTAGTAATAGCTAGTTGTTTTTTCTCACTATAAACTCTCCTTTAAATTGGCTCCCCTATTTTCAAATTATCAGAAAATATCTATAAAACTCAATTCAGTTTCCAGCTAATTATTTCCAGTAAAACAATTTCGTTGCTTATGGGCCAATGCAGTCCTGCTGTTTGCTACAATCTTTTTGGCCATTGGCAGTACCCGATCGTATAAAAGCCTGCCCATCCAAAAAGGATTTTCGCTACCATCAGGTTTAAAGCGCAAGGCCAGATACTTTTTTGAAACATTCATCCTACCCAAACTATAAAAATACCTAATAACCCTTAAATGAAACTGGAAACCTTAGATGTTCTAAGATGTCTTAGCTGGTAAAATTAATATCCTGTTACCCTTAACCACTTTGGTCTTTTAGCTTTCTGCTTTGATCTTTAAGAGTTCAGCATAAACAATGGAGCAATTGAAATCCCAAGTATTCCATTTTGGTCTTTTAACCTCACTCTTTACTCGATATTATTAATAAATTAAGCATCTAACAATCTGCGGTCATCCCTGTAATCTGAAGGAATTTATTAATAACCCTTAAATGAAACTTGAAAACTTAGATTCCCTTAGAATGTCTCCTATGTTTACAAAGGCTTAAATTTGTGAATATAATTGAAGGAGGATGAGAGCACATGGATGTCTAAATAGCTTTTTAGCATATTGTATCTAAGAACTTGCCTCATCCTTTTCTATCTTTTCGAGTTTGAACAGAATGTAAGGAACCATGCTTCATGATATCCAGAATATCCAACCAGGAGAGAAAACGAAGAGAGATTCATCAATTACATTATAAGATAAAAGATGAAAAAAGTATTAAAACAAGTATTGGGCATAGATGTAGCCCAGAAAGAATTAGTGGTAACCTTAGGTAGAACACTGGAAGATTTCACCATCGAGCTTTATGCCCATAAGGTTTTTAAGAATAGTGATTCGGGGATCAGATCACTATTGGAATGGGTTAAAAAACATACGGATAATACGATAAATATTCGTTACGTAATGGAGGCCACAGGCGTTTACCACCAGAAAATTGCCTATCATCTGGCAGAAAATGACTATGAAGTAAGTATTATTCTGCCCAATAAGATAAGCAACTATATGCGCACATTAGAGAACAAGACCATCACTGATAAAACTTGTTCAGAAGCTATAGCCCAGTTTGGATTAGAGCGTAAGTTAGATAATTGGCAAAGGCCAAAGGCGGTGTATAGAAATCTTCAACAACTATCACGAGAGCGTGATCAAATTGTATCAGAAAGATCCATGGTTAAAAATCAGTTGCATGCAGAAAGTTCTGAAGCATATCCCTACCAGAAAAGTATAGAGCGGCTACAGGACAGAATATTTTTTTTGAATAAACAGGAAAAAGAAATCAAGCAAGATATCAAAGAGATTGTTAGCGAAAATAAAGATTTGGAGCAAGAAGTGCGGATTATGAGCTCAATACCGGGTGTTGGAGAATTGACAGCAATAATAGTTCTGGCAGAAACTAACGGATTTGAATTGATACGGAGTAAAAAACAGCTTACCAGCTACGCAGGCCTTGATGTAAAAGAAAAACAATCCGGTACATCAGTAAAAGGAAAGCCAAAGATATCTAAGAAAGGAAATCGAAGTTTAAGAAAGGCAATGTACCTGCCGGCATTAAGTGCTGTTAAATGGGACGAAAGATTTAAGGCAATATATGCCAGAATTGTGGGTAGAAATGGAATAAAAATGAAAGGGTTAGTCGCAGTACAAAGAAAATTATTAGAAATGATGTATATATTATTTAAAAATAAAAATACATATGATACCCATTATCTTGAAAAAGAGAATAGCGTACAGATACAAGATCAGTACGCTATTACAGGCTAGTTCTAGACTGCCTAGAAAACAAAATTAATAAAATATTATTTGGAAATCAACACAGAATCTTAGATGGTAAAATCAATTTCCAGTTACCCTTAACTACTTTGGTCTTTAATCTTTCTGCTTTAGTCTTTTAGCTTTCCGCTTTAAGCATCATAAAAAACCCTGTAAACCAAGAAACCCCTGCAGTTGTTACTACAAGGGTTCTTTTATTAATCTGCTTTTAGCAGTTTAAGATTTGGCACCGACCTACTCTCCCACGTGTTACCGCAGTACCATCGGCTCTGGTGGGCTTAACTTCTCTGTTCGGAATGGGAAGAGGTGGACACCACCGATATAGGCACCTAAATGTTTTTAAATAAGTGTTACGTTTTAAGTATTAGCTTTTACGTTTTAACGTACCACCTACAACTTATAACCTACAACTTAAATGACATATTATTGAAAGAAGTTAAGTTTTGAAGAACAAACAACAGTATGTTGCTTTTGAAAGCTTCGGATGATTAGTACTACTCGACTATGCTGTCACCAGCTTTACATCTGTAGCCTATCAACGTAGTAGTCTTCTACGGTCCTATATGGAATTCTCATCTCGTGGCTAGTTTCGCACTTAGATGCTTTCAGCGCTTATCTATTCCCAGCGTAGCTACTCTGCAATGCCCCTGGCGGAACAACAGATTCACTAGAGGCTAGTCCAACCCGGTCCTCTCGTACTAAGGTCAGCCCCACTCAAAATTCCTACGCCCACAACAGATAGGGACCGAACTGTCTCGCGACGTTCTGAACCCAGCTCGCGTGCCACTTTAATCGGCGAACAGCCGAACCCTTGGGACCTTCTCCAGCCCCAGGATGTGACGAGCCGACATCGAGGTGCCAAACCTCCCCGTCGATATGAGCTCTTGGGGGAGATCAGCCTGTTATCCCCAGCGTACCTTTTATCCTTTGAGCGATGGCCCTTCCATGCAGAACCACCGGATCACTATATCCGTCTTTCGACCCTGATCGACTTGTCTGTCTCACAGTCAAGCAAGCTTATGCTATTGCACTCCTCATACGGTTACCAAGCGTATTGAGCTTACCTTTGAAAGCCTCCGTTACCTTTTTGGAGGCGACCACCCCAGTCAAACTACCCATCAAACAATGTCTCCCGCTTAGCGGGATTAGACACCGAATACAGAAAGGGTGGTATTTCAACGTTGGCTCCACGACGCCTAGCGACGCCGCTTCAAAGCCTCCCACCTATCCTACACATCCTGTATCCAATGTCAATGTTAAATTGTAGTGAAGGTGCATGGGGTCTTTCCGTCCCGTTGCGGGTACCCGGCGTCTTCACCGGGACCACAATTTCACCGAGCTCATGGCTGAGACAGCGCCCAGATCGTTACACCATTCGTGCAGGTCGGAACTTACCCGACAAGGAATTTCGCTACCTTAGGACCGTTATAGTTACGGCCGCCGTTTACTGGGGCTTCGATTCAATGCTTCTCCTTGCGGATGACATCCCCTCTTAACCTTCCAGCACCGGGCAGGTGTCAGGCCTTATACTTCATCTTTCGATTTTGCAAAGCCATGTGTTTTTGTTAAACAGTCGCCTGGGCCTTTTCACTGCGGCTGACATTACTGCCAGCGCCCCTTCTCCCGAAGTTACAGGGCCATTTTGCCGAGTTCCTTAGCCATGATTCACTCGAGCACCTTAGAATCCTCTTCCCGGATACCTGTGTCGGTTTGCGGTACGGGTTTTTATAACCTGAAGCTTAGCGGTTTTTCTTGGAAGTCTGTTTACCTGCTCTATCCACTCAACCGAAGTCTCGCGGTACTATTAGGTTTCAGCTAGGTCTGCGGATTTGCCTACAGTCCTAATACCTACGCCCTTTAACGATCTATTCCGTCAGATCGCGGCAGTGTCACTACTCCGTCCCCACATCGCAGTTATAAAAAGTACTGGAATATTAACCAGTTGTCCATCGAATATCCCCTTCGGGTTCTCCTTAGGACCCGACTAACCCTGATCCGATTAGCGTTGATCAGGAAACCTTATCCTTTCGGTGGGCGGGTTTCTCGCCCGCCTTATCGTTACTTATGCCTACATTTGCTTTTCTATACGCTCCAGCACCCATTACCAGATACCTTCGCTGCATATAGAATGCTCCCCTACCGATATATTTCAATCCCATAGCTTCGGTGATACACTTAATGCCCGTTTATTATCCATGCCCGATCGCTCGACTAGTGAGCTGTTACGCACTCTTTAAATGAATGGCTGCTTCCAAGCCAACATCCTAGCTGTCTGTGCAATCGGACCTCGTTAGTTCAACTTAGCGTACACTTAGGGACCTTAGCTGATGGTCTGGGTTCTTTCCCTCTCGGCCCGTGACCTTAGCACCCCGGGCCTCACTGCAGATCATATTATATAGCATTCGGAGTTTGTCTGGATTTGGTAGGATTTGACTCCCCCGCACCCAATCAGTAGCTCTACCTCTATATAACTTAATATCCACGCTGTTCCTAAAAACATTTCGGGGAGTACGAGCTATTTCCCAGTTTGATTAGCCTTTCACCCCTACCCACAGATCATCCGGAAACTTTTCAACGTTTATCGGTTCGGTCCTCCAGTACGTGTTACCGCACCTTCAACCTGTCCATGGGTAGATCACAAGGTTTCGCGTCTACCTCCTCTGACTATACGCCCTATTCAGACTCGCTTTCGCTTCGGATCCGTGTCTTAAACACTTAACCTTGCCAGAGAAGAGTAACTCGTAGGCTCATTATGCAAAAGGCACGCCGTCACGCCACCTGGACGCTCCGACCGCTTGTAAGTACACGGTTTCAGGTTCTATTTCACTCCCCTGTTCGGGGTTCTTTTCACCTTTCCCTCACGGTACTGGTTCACTATCGGTCTCTCAGGAGTATTTAGCCTTACCGGATGGTGCCGGCAGATTCCCACAAGGCGTCTCCGACCTCGCGGTACTCAGGATACTACTAGGCTAACATTCTATACGTGTACCGGGCTATCACCGTGTATCGCTGGGCTTCCCATCCCATTCCACTTCTGTTTGTTAATACCACATCGTAGTCCTACAACCCCCACTTTGCCGTAACAAAGTAGGTTTGGGCTCTTTCCCGTTCGCTCGCCACTACTTAGGAAATCATTATTATTTTCTCTTCCTCTGCTTACTTAGATGTTTCAGTTCGGCAGGTTTGCTCATTATATGTGACATGTCTTCAACATGCCGGGTTGCCCCATTCGGAAATCTTCGGATTAATTCCTATTTGCAAATACCCGAAGCTTATCGCAGCTTATCACGTCCTTCATCGCCTCTGAGAGCCAAGGCATCCCCCGTGTACTCTTTATTACTTTCTTCTACTTATACGCCTTTTGCGCCGTATAGTATGCTTTTTTGCTCTTGTTATGATGTCTCATACTTATCAGTCTCTTGCGATCCCTTTAAGTGAGCACAAACACAACAGTCGCCTATTGTTGTTTGCTCTTCTTTTTTAACTTCTTCCAATATGTCAAAGAACTTTACCAAGACCTAAGTAAAGGGTATAAGATTGCAGGTTTCATTGTCTGCGCTCAAGCCTTTAGCTTCATCTTGTTAGTAAAAAACTGCGGTCTCGAACCGTTTTATATAATATAGATTTATTATAAATGCCCCATGGCGTTTTCTTCTTTTCTTGTTATGTCAATGTAGTATACCGATCCCGGTAATCCTGTTTTTTAAAAGCTTTCTGCTTTCGTCGCTGAGCTTTCCGCTCAGGTGTGGAGAATAACGGAGTCGAACCGTTGACCTCCTGCGTGCAAGGCAGGCGCTCTAGCCAGCTGAGCTAATCCCCCAAAGGATTTGATTTTGTAGTCCCGTCCAGATTTGAACTGGAGACCCCTACATTATCAGTGTAGTGCTCTAACCAGGCTGAGCTACGGGACTTCTTGTTAGGTTGCTTATAGTTGCGGGTTAGTATATTACCGCTACCGCTTCCTTTGCTTACCTAGCTGTCCGTGCCGATGTCTTTTTGGTTATTGGGACAACCGTCATTTCTTCTGGGTGTTTCTTTGTTTTCTTTTCGTTTTTTCGTTGGTTGGTTGTTTGGTTCTTTCGTACCCGGTATATAGTATAAGAATAATATCTTTCAACTTTTAACCTTCAACGTATAACCTACAACTTACCACTTATAACTTTTTTACTTATTAGAGTATCATGTTGCGCAGCGAGTAGTCAACTCTGCTCCAGAAAGGAGGTATTCCAGCCGCACCTTCCGGTACGGCTACCTTGTTACGACTTAGCCCCAGTTATCGGTTTTACCCTAGGACGCTCCTTACGGTTACATACTTTAGGTACCCCCAACTTCCATGGCTTGACGGGCGGTGTGTACAAGGCCCGGGAACGTATTCACCGCGTCATTGCTGATACGCGATTACTAGCGAATCCAACTTCATGGGGTCGAGTTGCAGACCCCAATCCGAACTGTGAATGGCTTTGTGAGATTCGCATCATATTGCTATGTAGCTGCCCTCTGTACCATCCATTGTAGCACGTGTGTAGCCCCGGACGTAAGGGCCATGATGACTTGACGTCGTCCCCTCCTTCCTCTCTGTTTGCACAGGCAGTCTGTTTAGAGTCCCCATCATTACATGCTGGCAACTAAACATAGGGGTTGCGCTCGTTGCGGGACTTAACCCAACACCTCACGGCACGAGCTGACGACAGCCATGCAGCACCTAGTTTCGTGTGATTGCTCACTTATCTATCTCTAGATAATTCACTAACTTTCAAGCCCGGGTAAGGTTCCTCGCGTATCATCGAATTAAACCACATGCTCCTCCGCTTGTGCGGGCCCCCGTCAATTCCTTTGAGTTTCACTCTTGCGAGCGTACTCCCCAGGTGGAATACTTAACGCTTTCGCTTAGCCGCTAACTGTATATCGCTAACAGCGAGTATTCATCGTTTAGGGCGTGGACTACCAGGGTATCTAATCCTGTTTGATCCCCACGCTTTCGTGCCTCAGCGTCAATAAAACCATAGTAAGCTGCCTTCGCAATCGGTGTTCTGAGACATATCTATGCATTTCACCGCTACTTGTCTCATTCCGCCTACCTCTAGTTTATTCAAGCCCGTCAGTATCAAAGGCACTGCGATAGTTGAGCTACCGTCTTTCACCTCTGACTTAACAGGCCGCCTACGCACCCTTTAAACCCAATAAATCCGGATAACGCTTGGATCCTCCGTATTACCGCGGCTGCTGGCACGGAGTTAGCCGATCCTTATTCTTCTGGTACATTCAGCTTCTTACACGTAAAAAGGTTTATTCCCAGATAAAAGCAGTTTACAACCCATAGGGCCGTCTTCCTGCACGCGGCATGGCTGGTTCAGAGTTGCCTCCATTGACCAATATTCCTTACTGCTGCCTCCCGTAGGAGTCTGGTCCGTGTCTCAGTACCAGTGTGGGGGGTCATCCTCTCAGATCCCCTAGTCATCGTCGCCTTGGTGGGCCGTTACCCCGCCAACTAGCTAATGACACGCATGCCCATCTTAATCCTATAAATATTTGAACATTGAATAATGCTATTCTGTGTTTTTATGCGGTGTTAATCCGAATTTCTTCGGGCTATCCCCCTGATTAAGGTAGGTTGCATACGCGTTACGCACCCGTGCGCCACTTTCATATCCAGCAAGCTGGATAATCTCGTTCGACTTGCATGTATTAGGCCTGCCGCTAGCGTTCATCCTGAGCCAGGATCAAACTCTCCATTGTAAAATGTGTTGTAAGATTCTGACCAGTTTTAACTATTGTTAAAAATAGTCTTCTTTTTTTTAATTATGTCTGTCAGACATTGACTTTAAAATCAAGCTTCGGTACTCTGTACTTGAATCCGTACTTCATTACCCCGCTTGCGCTACATTGACATCTCTTTTAAGAACTTATTCGGCTCAGTACCTCGCGGCGGCCTTTTTATATATCTTCGGGTTTCAGTTTCTGCTGGTCTTATTCGTCCTGCATATGTTTCATCCGTTTCAATCTCGTTTTTTTATCTTCCCGACATCCGCCGTTCCGATCTTTTTGTTTTCCCTTCGTTTCCGTTGGGAGTGCAAAGGTAGGAATCTTTTTTAAACTTCCAAATAAAATAATTTTTATTTTTTCGTTCGTTTTAAAGGTTAATCATTATCACTTATCGCTCTCGCTAACAACCCTTATTCCCAGTCTTTCATTTTCTCCCTCTTCCTTCCGAAGCGGGATGCAAAGGTAATAATATTTAGCATTCCTGCAAAGCTTATTTTAAAATAATTTAAGCTCTTTTTCCTGCCCTACAATACCTCAAACATCTTTTCCCTTCCTTCCGAAGCGGGATGCAAAAGTAGAAAAATTATTCGCTCCAGCAAAGCCTGCCCCGCTTTTATTTGACACCACCACACTAACTCCATGAAGATCAATAAGAAAAAATGAAAACTTTTTTAAACCTGGGTTGTTTGGCTGGGCGCCTTGGATGCTAAATATCGGGGACTGAAAAGCATTTTGTTCCCTGTCGCCCGAACTTTAACCATCTAAGAAGTCTTAGAACATCTAAGTTGATGGCGGATTAGTTTGCACGTTGAGGGTTTTTCAGCCATATAGATAGATAGGACATTTATGTTAAAGGCGGATTTAGTTATATGGTGCACGAATTTTAACCATCTAAGAAGTCTTAGAACATCTAAGTTGATGGCGGATTAGTTTGCACGTTGCGGTTTTTAACCATATAGATAGATAGGATATTTATGTTAAAGGCGGATTTAGTTATATGGTGCACGAATTTTAACCATCTAAGAAGTCTTAGAACATCTAAGTTGATGGCGGATTAGTTTGCACGTTGCGGTTTTTAGCCATATAGATAGATAGGATATTTATGTTAAAGGCGGATTTAGTTATATGTTGCACGAATTTTAACCATCTAAGAACTCTTAGAACATCTAAGTTGATGGCGGATTAGTTTGCACGTTGCGGTTTTTAGCCATATAGATAGATAGGACATATAGAAAGGTTACCAATAGTATATAGTATATGTGGATGTCAGATGTTGAAATTATTTTTCTACAGATGTTACAAGGATTTGCTAAGCAGCAGTGAACGGGTAAATAACATCGATTAAAGGGGATTTCGAAGTTAATTAGTTGAGGGTTCTGAAATTGATGAGAGGGACAGCTGTATTCGGGCAAAGTTTCTTAGTTGACCGGAGATTTTTTTGGCTAGAGTTAACAGGGTGATAACAGGGTGTAAACTCGGTCAGGACTCGGTTATAACAGGGTGCGTAACCCTGTATAAAGCCTGTGTTTACCCTGGCTAAATCCTGATGACAAATGGGAAATTATCCGCGAAGGTTTTAAATGGCTATAAGGGGTGGTAGCGGGATTGAATCCAAGAGATTTTTTGGCTACTCATTAGAACATAAGTTATCAGAATGCATTTTTTGTTGTGAGAAGAATTGCAGGATCTGCAACCGTGCAACCTGACCTTTGAAATACCAGCCAGAATGAATTAAACCCGACCCTAATGGAAAACCCGCAGGATGAAGTAACGATGAGATCGGCACACACCTTAACCGAGGATTTGGAATGGAGGGCGGGACTGCAGAATAATAGTAGAACAAACGTGGATTTACATGTAATGAAACTATATGTTAAAAATTGTTAACTATATATATGTACTGATTTGCTTTCCATAGCTTAGCGCCGAATTGTTTTTATTGATGTTATCGTATTATTAATTATCTTTGCAGAATGTTTAAAGTTAAACACTTAATTATTTTAGTATTTGTTGCCGCTATTGGTATGGCGGGGTGTAAAAGTCGTTTCGAAAAACTTAGGGCTAGTAATGACGTTGCTAAAAAATACCAGGAGGCTATTAGATTATATAATAAAAGGGATTTTAGTAAAGCATTAGTGCTTTTCGAAGATTTATCTCAGAAATATCGCGGACGTGAGCAAGCTGAGGGTTTGAACTTTTATTACGCCAATACTTTATATAAATTACAGGATTATACTACTGCAAGATATCAATTTAAAAGCTTTGCCGACACTTATCCTGCGAGTAAAGATGCAGAGGAGGCTCGTTATATGGCAGCATATTGCTACTATTTAGAATCGCCAACTTTTTCTTTAGATCAGGAGAATACGTATAAAGCTATTGATGCATTGCAATTATTTATCAACTTATACCCAACAAGCGATCGTGCTGTGGCTGCTGCAAAGTATATTGCAACGCTTAGAGGTAAATTGGAAGATAAGGCCTTTGAAAATGCGAAAATGTATTTAACTACTGGCCCGAGTAATGTAGAAAATTACAGAGCTGCAGTTATTGCGTTAAAAAATGCACAAAGAGATTACCCAGATATTAAATATGCTGAAGAAATGGATTTTCTAATGATCAAATCTCAGTATATGTATGCTAAAAATAGTATCCCTGTTCGTCAGGAAGATAGATATAATGAGGCTACCGACTTATATAACGAGTTTACACAAAACTACCCTAAAAGTAAGTTTACCAATGATGCTAAACAGCTTAAATCAGATATTGAATCTGGTATAGCATTTAACAAACAAGAAATGGCTACTTTTGCTGCCGACCAGGCTAAGTATATGGAAATGCTTAAAAGAACAGGCAAAATTAAAGACACAATTTCTGCAAAGCCAATTAAAGCAGATAACACAAATATTAAAAACAAGTAACACATGAATACTAACAAACCTGCTGTACCAAATACAACAATTACCAGAAATGTACGCGATTTAGATAAATCAACTGATAACTTATATGAGTCTTTAGTTGTTATTGCTAAGCGAGCAAATCAGATTTCGAATAACATGAAAGAAGAATTGCATGGTAAATTGGCAGAATTTGCATCGAGCAATGATAACTTAGAAGAGATTTTTGAAAACCGTGAGCAAATTGAAATCAGCAAGCACTATGAGCGTATGCCTAAGCCTGTTTTGGTTGCAATTGATGAGTTTTTAAACGAAAAAATTTATCACAGAAATCCTTCAAAAGAACAAAAGTAAATTGCAAAGCATGGCGTTTAGGGCATGGCGTTAGTATGCATACGCTCTGGCTCTTTGCACTATAAAGTAATGCGTTTACGCTATGCTGAAAAATAAAAATATAATCCTTGGCGTTTGCGGTAGCATCGCAGCATATAAGTCGGCATTTTTAGTTCGGCTTTTAGTTAAAGCTGGTGCAAATGTTAAGGTTATCCTTACCCCCGATGGTGCTAATTTCATTACACCACTCACCCTTGCTACGCTTTCTAAAAATCCTGTTTATACACAATACTTCGAAGAAGAAACTGGGGTATGGAGCAACCATGTAGAACTTGGGCTTTGGGCTGATTTAATAATTATTGCCCCAATTAGTGCCAATACTTTAGCTAAACTTTCTACTGGAATATGTGATAATCTGTTAACTGCGGTTTATCTTTCTGCCAAGTGTCCTGTTTATGTAGCACCCGCTATGGATTTGGATATGTGGAAGCATGAAAGCACACAACAAAATATTGAGCGCATAAGCAGCTTTGGCAATGTTGTTATTTCGCCAGGAAATGGTGAACTAGCAAGTGGCTTAGTTGGAGAAGGCCGAATGGCTGAACCTGAAGAAATTGTTTCTTTTCTTGATAATGCCATAAAAAAATCGATGCCTTTGTTTGGCAAAAAGGTTATGGTTACAGCTGGACCGACTTACGAAGCCATTGATCCAGTTCGTTTTATTGGAAATCATTCATCAGGTAAAATGGGTTTTGCCATTGCTGATGAACTTGCAAGATTGGGTGCTGAGGTAACTTTAATTGCAGGGCCAACTGCTCAACAATCAAATCACACCTTAAAAAGAATAAATGTAGTAAGCGCTTTAGATATGCTAAATGCCTGCAACGTTCTTTTTAATGAAACCGATATTACAGTAATGTGTGCAGCTGTTGCAGACTACAAGCCTAAAACCGTAGCTAACCAAAAAATTAAAAAACAAGACGGCGATTTTAACTTAGAATTAGAGAAAACAACCGATATTCTTGCGTCATTAGGAAAAAGTAAAAAACCGAATCAGATATTAGTTGGCTTTGCTTTAGAAACTAACGACGAAGAAAATTATGCGAAAGGCAAACTGGAAAAGAAAAATCTAGATTTAGTTGTCTTAAATTCGTTAAACGATGCTGGTGCAGGATTTAAATCAGATACAAATAAAATTACTATTTTTAACAAGGCTTTAGAGAAAACGGTATTCGAATTAAAATCGAAAACTGAAGTTGCGAAAGATATTTGCGAAGCCATTTTAAAAATAATATAATGATAAAAAGGATTATTTGTTTGCTATTGCTTATCGGTTTTGGAAAACTACAGGCACAGGAACTTAATGCGAGGGTACAATTATTAGCGCCCCAGGTTTCGAACATTAGCAAACCTACACTAGATGCCTTACAAAAAACGATTCGGGATTTTTTAAACAACAATAAGTTTACGAACGAAAGCTATAAGCCACAAGAACGCATTGACTGCAATTTTGTAATTACAATAAACTCCTGGGATGGTGGTTCTGGTTATACTGCCGAGGCTCAAATTCAAAGCAGTCGCCCTGTTTTTAACAGCACTTACAACAGCACACTGCTAAACATGAGCGATAAAAATTTCGACTTTAGCTTTAATGATGGCTCCGTAATCGATTTTTCCGACCAGAATTACATTTCGAATATCAGCGCTCTGCTAACCTATTATGCTTATACCATTATTGGTTTAGATAAAGATAGTTTTAGTAAAATGGGCGGTACTTTTTACTTTAAAAAGGCTCAAAACATTATTAATCTGGCACAAGCTTCGGGTAATGCTGGCTGGAGAGCGGCCGATGGGTTACGCAATCGTTTCTGGTTCAATGAAAATGCGCTAAATCCAATTTTCTCTGAGCTACGCAATTTCATTTACAACTATCATTTCTCTGGTTTAGATCAATTAACGGATAACGATAAAGGACTAATGCCGATTGTAAACGCACTTTCTTCCTTGCAACAAATGGATAAACAGAAGTTGGGTTCAATTTTTCCAAATGTGTACTTCGCAACAAAAGCCGAAGAAATTACCAATGTACTTTCAAAGTTAAATACCCAGGAAAGAATGAAGGCTTACAATATGCTTTCAGAAATCGACCCCGCAAATATTGGCAAATACGAAGGTTTAAAACAGAACTAATTTCTGCTTGCAACACTTATAATCTCTTAAATGATGAAAAGGTTTTTGTTTCTTACTATTTGCCTTTTTCCATTAAGTTTATTTGCCCAATCATCTTTCATTATTCGTGGCTTTGGAAAAGGTTTTAAAGATGGTGATAAGATCTTTTTAAGCTACAGACAAAGTGGTCAGATAATTGATGATTCTACTATAGTAAATCAATCTACATTCGAATTTAAAGGAAGCACTAATACAAAAGTAAGAGGCTATTTATCGAGAAACAACAACCCCAGATATGCTGTAGATCTATCTGATTCCTTTAGCATTTATGTTGAGGCAGGACAAATTACCCTAAATTCTGTCGATACTTTGAGTAACTCAATCATCTCAGGAACACCATCAAATAATGATTATGCAGAACTTCTTAAAGCATTAGGTCCGCTTAATAAGCAAATGAAAAAATTAAGCGATGCTAATAAAGAATTGAAAGATACGGCATTACTAAATTTGAACAAAACAAGATTAGAGGCTGCCTATTATGATACATTTCCCATTCAATTTAACTTTATAACTAAGCACCCAGATTCTTATGTAAGTCTACTTACTTTAGGAAGTATGGCTCGATCTTCCAAATTCTTACCACAAGTAGAACAAAGTTTTGCCAAGTTAAGTGCCAACCTTAAGGCAATGCCAGAAGGCAAGGAAATAATCAGAAGGATTAGTGAAGGCAGAAAAATTTCAATAGGCATGCCAGCAAAGGATTTTATACAAAATGACATAAATGTAAATCCAATTAAACTCTCTTCTTATCGAGGTAAATATGTTTTGGTTGACTTTTGGGCGTCATGGTGTGCTCCTTGCAGAGCAGAGAATCCAAATATTTTAAATATTTATAAGCAATACAATTCTAAAAACTTCACTGTTTTAAGTGTATCTATTGATACAGATAAAACGAACTGGCTGAATGCTATAAAGGAAGACAAACTTCCGTGGATGCAGGTTTCTGATCTTAAAAAAGAAAATGAAGCGGCTAAACTTTATGGTGTTACAACAATACCTTCTAATGTATTAATCGATCCTGATGGAAAAATTATTGCTAAAGATATTAAAGGAAAAGAGTTACGTGATATGTTGGTTTTGTTATTAGATTCAAAGTAAATAACCCAAAAGCAATTACTTTTTTAATTAGCCCCGACAAACGCGAAAATACTTTTGGTTACAACAACTTAAACTCTTGCAGAAACCGTAACCAAAAGATTGTAGTATTGGCGGGAACGAGGTTACAAAAGAACCACAGGTTTTGCGCTTCAAATAATTTTATTAAAATCGGTAAGGCAATTAAGTATGTCCTTATTAAATTATAACGAATTACCTCCGAGCAGTTTTTCAAACTCCCCTACTCCGCAAATAATTGCCTAAAATTACATGCAACGTTTTCAACAAAACAATGTCTTATAGCAAACAATGCACGTTTTCGTTAAAAATTTGTTAAAACATTTTGATATTACGAATAACTTCGTACATTTGAATACGAAATAATTCGTAGAACTGTAACATATGAGCAATAACAACATCAAACCAACAGAAGGCGAAATGGAGATCTTACAAGTACTTTGGCAAAAAGGCCTTTGCACAGTTCGGGAAGTTCATGAAGCTTTAGATAAAAAAGATTCTGGTTACACAACCACCTTAAAATTAATGCAAATTATGCATGAAAAAGGAATGGTAGAAAGAGATACCAATCAGAAAACACATATCTACAAAGCGATAGTTAATCAGGATAAAACTGAAAAACATTTGGTAAATAAAATGATTGACAATGTGTTTAATGGTTCGGCAGCAAGATTGGTTATGCAGGCTTTAGGTAACCATAGCGCAAGTGCAGATGAAATAGACGAGATAAAAAAGTATTTAGAACAATTAGAAAAAAACAACTAATATGGAAACTTTAGTACAACAGTTTATCAAAGCATTCGGCTGGAGCATTGTTAACTCGCTTTGGCAAAGTGCCCTAATTTATGGGGCTTTGTTTATCGTATTACTTAGCTTACCAAAACTTGCAGCGAAGTATAAGCACAACCTCGCTTTTGGAGCAATCGTTTTAATGTTTGCCTTCTTTGTTTACAATTTTGTTAGTCATATTATAAAAAATATGCCGACTCAAAATGCATTGTCTGGAGTACAAAAGTTAGAGGCTTATCAATACTTTAATAATTTGCCACAAAGTTTTAGCAGCAAAGCTGAGCAATATTTCCCATTAATAATTATATTCTACCTGATTGGTATTGCACTGCAGTTATATGTTATTGTTAAAGGTTACAGTAAACTTTCTAAATTAAAAAAGGATAGCCTGAGCGCTATTCCAGCGCATTGGAAAACCATTTTCGAAACCGTTACGGCTAATTTAAAAATTAATAAATCTATCCAGTTTCATTTATCGGCTATTGTAAATGTGCCATTGGTAATTGGGTATTTAAAACCAGTTGTACTCTTCCCTATTGCATTGGTTAACCAATTAGACAACGATCAGGTTGAGGCTATTCTAATCCATGAACTATCACACGTTCGCAGAAACGATTTTCTACTAAACCTAATCAAAACCGCGATTGAAACCTTCTTGTTTTACAATCCGTTTGTTTGGATGGCGGGTAAATTTATACACATTGAACGGGAGCATGCTTGTGATGATCTGGTTCTTAAAATAACTGGAAAGCCACTAAACTATGCGCATGCCTTACTAAAACTAGAACTACTTAAAGACAAAACCAGTCCAGCTTATGCATTGGCTGCTACTGGCAAATCGCAAAATTTGTATCAACGTATTAAAAGAATAACCAACATGAAAACAAATTATTTAAACGCCAAACAGCAAATGGCAGCGCTAACTTTAGGTGTAGCTTGCTTATTCTCAATCGCCTGGATTAATCCTACTGCGAAGAAAAACACGGTAAAAAAAGAAATTAAACATAATATCCTTCAACTTACTGCTGTTGCAGACAATGGTAAAACAGTTGTATTTATGGATACGACTAAGAAACGAAAAATAAAAATTGTAACCATTGATGCAAATGGCAAGAAAACGGAGTACAATTCGGTAAAAGAAATGCCAGATAGCTTGAGAAAAGATTTTTATAAGGACGAGCTTTTTGCAGGTAGAAGAGCTTTCATTTATAAAAATGATTCGTTATTTGAATATAAAGATTCGTTATTAACTAGAAAAATGTACAATGAGTTCCATTCGCCAGCTGCCCAGTTGAAATGGAAGAAATTTGGAGAAGATGTTGCAAAAGAATACAGCTCGCCAGAAGCACAAGCGAAATGGAAAAAATTTGGAGAAGATATTGCAAAGGAATATGGATCACCTCAGGCGCAGGCTAAATGGAAAAAATTTGGAGAAGATGTTGCCAAAGAATACAATTCGCCAGAAGCACAAGCGAAATGGAGAAAAATGGGCGAAGATATGGCGGCTAAAATAAACACACCAGAATTTAGAGCGCAGCTAGATCGGGCCAGAATTAAAGCTTCAACGAATGCTCGTCTTAAAGGCTTATCAGAACTAACAATAGTAAGAGGTGATACTGCGTTTGGAGGTTCAAATAACAAACTTACTGGTCCAGACGGCTCTGTATTTTATTTCAACAACTCAAATAGCAAACTTAGACAAAGCGAAGAATATAAAAAGTTGAAACAAAAATTCGACATGGAAGTAAAAGAACTTAAAGAAAAAATGGAGAAACAGGAAAAGAAAGAAAAACCTGAGCAGCTTGAATTGAAAGAACAATAAAAAAACCAAACAAATTATAACCGACAGCGAAGATTTATCTTCGCTGTTTTTATTTTCGGCCATTGTTAAAATAACTTTTTAGTATTTTTGCTTAGGTATGCTACAAAAACTTTCCATTCGTAATTACGCATTAATTGATAGTCTTGATATCGAATTTGATCAAGGCTTAAACATAATAACTGGTGAAACTGGTGCTGGAAAATCCATCATTTTAGGTGCGCTTTCTTTAATTTTAGGTCAAAGGGCCGAAAGCAAGTATTTCTTTAATCAGGATAAAAAGTGCGTAATAGAAGGCACATTTTTATTAGCTGATGAAAATTTAAAAGTGCTTTTCGAGGAACAGGATTTAGATTTTTTTAACGAAACCATTCTTCGCCGCGAAATATCTATCGATGGAAAATCACGTTCTTTTATAAACGATACGCCAGTAAATTTATCGCTTTTAAAACAAATTGGAGAAAAGTTAATTGACATACATTCGCAACATGCCACACAAGAAATTAACAATGCCGATTTTCAATTGTTGATTGTTGATTCTCTTGCCAACCATAATGCCACTTTACTTCAGTATCGATCAGGTTTTAAAAAGCTGAAGCAAGATACTAGCCGTTTAAAAAAATTAACCAGTGATGCTGATGAAGCAAGAAGTAAACAGGATTACGAACAGTTCTTATTTAATGAATTGGAACAGGCAAATTTAAAAGAAGGCGAGCAGGAAGAATTGGAACTTGAACTGGAAAAATTAACGCATGCTGAAACGATTAAGAGGGCATTAATTACGGCCTCAGGATTATTAACTGAAGCTGAACCTTCGGCCATGCAACTTTTGAAAGAAGCACAGCTACAACTTCAAAGTATAGAAAAATTCGACTCGAATATTAATGTGCTTTACGAACGTTTACGTTCATCAATTATAGAAATTAAAGATATTGCCGATGAAACTTCGGCCATTGAAGCCAACACAATTCATAGCGCCGATCGACTGGAACTTATAAACCAGCGTTTAGATTTACTTTATTCGCTTCAACAAAAGCATCGGGTTGGTGGCAACGCAGAATTACTGGCCTTGCAACAACAATTGGAAAATAACTTGAACCAGTTATTATCTTCTGATGAAAACATTGAAAAGCTGCAAAAGGAAATCGAACAGTTAGAATCTGAATTGCTTAAACAAGCAAACCAGCTTAGTGCTGGACGAAAAAAAGCAATAAAATTAGTAGAAGCGCAAACCGCTCAAACTTTAATAAAGGTTGGTATGCCAAATGCTAAACTAGTATTAGCTCAAAATCAATTATCGGAACTGAACAAAGATGGTTTGGATGAGATTAATTTGCTGTTTACTGCAAATGCGGGTCAATTACCTGCTCCTGTTAGTAAAGTAGCATCGGGTGGAGAGCTTTCGAGATTAATGTTATCCATTAAGGCATTATTAGCTAAACACACAGCACTCCCTACCATTATTTTTGATGAAATTGACACAGGGATTTCTGGAGAAACAGCATTAAAAGTTGGCGAAGTGATTTCGGTATTGGGAGCAGATATGCAGGTTATTTCCATCACCCATTTACCTCAAATTGCTGCAAAAGGCAAGTCGCATTATTTTGTTTATAAGAATGATGATGGCGGAAAAACCACTACAGGAATCAGAAAGTTAAAGCAGGAAGAAAGAGTTAATGTAATTGCAGAAATGTTAAGTGGTAGAAATCCTGGTGCTTCTGCAATAGAAAATGCCAAGGAACTATTAAATTAATTTTCTTCATTAACGGTTTTTTTAAACCTCTTTTATAAACTAACAAATTAGTTTATATTTGTTTTAATGAAAAGAGCGTTAATATTTTCTTTGCTTGTATTTGTCGCCACGATCACATTTGCGCAACAAGCTTTTATGCTTTCGGGCGCAGTTAAAGGCAAAAAAGGAGAACCGCTCCCAGGCGCAGGTGTATACGTTAGTGGTTATAAAATTGCTACCGTTGCAGATAACAATGGTCGTTATAGCTTAAGTTTAAAACCTGGAAATTACGATATTCTTGTACAGCTAATCGGTTTTAAAGCTTTCAATAAGAACATTATAGTAGCCGATAAAGCCTTAACATTTGATTTTGTTTTAGAAGAAGATGCCTTCCAGCTTCAGGAAGTTACCATTAAACCAGATCCAAACCGAGAAGGATATATCAGAATGTTTACCGATTTTTTTATCGGGACCACGCCAAACGCCCAGCTTTGCAAAATTATTAATCCAAATGTTCTCATCATTGATTATAGCAACGACGATGCTAAGCTAACGGTGAAAACCAATCAGTTTCTAATAATCGAAAACCAGGCTTTAGGTTATCGGGTAAAGTATCAGTTAAATAATTTCGAGTTTGATAATAAGAGCAGAATCATTTATTATGAAGGCTTTCCTTATTATGAAGATTTAAAAGGATCGAAAGGGAAAATGAAAAGATGGGCTGAAAAAAGAATTGAAGCGTACCATGGCTCAACACAGCACTTTTTTAATAGTTTATATGCAGGAAAATCAAAAGAAGAAGGTTTCGAAATTAACAAATTAATTAGACAGCCAAATCCAAATAGGGCACCAGATAGCCTAATTAATGCCAATATTAAAAGATTAATGCAGGTTAAACAGGCTTTGAATGGTACAATAAAAATTATGGCTGGCGATTCTCTTAACTATTGGAGCAAGCAAAAAAATGCTCCTGCCACAATCGCCATGCTAAACAGGCAACAGGTTAATACCGATACATTAGTTAAAACGTATAACGAAAGTATAAAATCGATTAATTTTAATGATGTACTGTATGTAATTTATAAAAATGAGCGTGAGGCTTCCAGTTATGCCAACCGAATTGGGCAATCGATATCCAGACCTTTAGACATGCCCGATTATCAGGTTTCACTTATAAATTTACAGGTTGCTCCTGTTTATTTTTATGAGAATGGCGGTACTTACAATCCACGATCTATGTTGTATGAAGGCTATTGGAGTTGGGAAAAAATTGCAGATAGCGTGCCGCTCGATTATCTTCCACCAAAGCAAAAACCCTAGAATGTTAAAATTGTTAAAATCCAATAAAAGTTTTAACAATTATTATTCCATTTGGCTACATTCGCTCTCATGATTAAAAGCGCTTTTCTGTTTCTGCTTTTCTGGGTTTTTACAATGAGTGCTTTTAGCCAGGGAACTTTTTCGATAAGTGGAAAAGTTAGAGACAATGGTGGCGTATTACCTGGTGCGGGCGTTTACTTAAGCGGCTATAAAATTGCTACCGTTGTAGATAATAACGGTAACTTTAGCTTACCAAACCTTAAACCAGGGAGTTATGATTTATTGGTTCAAATGGTTGGATATCTACCTTTTTCTAAAAGTGTAATCATTTCAGATCAATCGGTACAGGTTGACCTCCTTTTAAAAGAAAATACATTTCAACTGAATGAAGTTACCATTAGAGCCGATCCAAACCGAGCAAAATATATAAAGCAGTTTACAGAGTATTTTATTGGAATTACACCCAATTCCAAGCAATGCAAAATTTTAAATCCGCAGGTTTTAAATGTAGATTTTGATGTTACTAAAAGCTTATTAACTGTAAAAACTACAGAATTTTTAATTGTAGAAAACAAAGCCTTGGGTTATAGGTTAAAATATATGCTTGATTATTTTGAATACAATAGTCGCACACATATAATTTATTTTTCTGGTCACCCATTTTTTGAAGAATTAAAAGCTTCGGCTGCCAAAAAGAAAAAATATGTTGAAGCCAGAGAAACGGCATATTACGGTTCGTCTCAACATTTTTTCCGTTCACTTTACGAAAATAAAAGTAAGGAAGAAGGATTTCTGATTAACAAAATTATAAAAACACCAAATCCAAATCGTTATCCAGAAGAGGTAATTAACGATATGCTTGTTAAAATAAAAACACTTCCCGAAAAAACAGGGGTAAGAAAAGTTGCAGGCAAGATTGATGGTGGCCTGCTTGAATTTTGGACCAAGCAAAAAGAAATGCCAAGGTTTATAGATAAATTTAGTCGGGCAGATGTTAATCCTGATACGCTTGTTCACGATTACAATAACAATTTAAGGTGGATCAATTACACAGATGCACTTTGTGTTCAGTACACCAAAGAAAAAGAATCTCTTGCTTATTCTAATACAGGTTTTTGGATTTTCCGTCCGCTTGATGTGCCTGAAAATGAAATCTCAGTTATAAATTTAAGTCAGGGTCCAGTTCGTTTCTATGCAAATGGTGGAGTTTACGATGCACGCTCTATGCTTTACGAAGGCTATTGGGCCTACGAAAAAATAGGCGATATGGTGCCGATGGATTATATCCCGATAGGAAAGAAATAGTTACTATGCGCTTTTTCTACTGGTAAATACTTCTACACAAATTATTAACATCTGCATAAAATTACTAAAAATATTAGTAATTTTATATTATGGTTAATGAGGACGAAAGCACATATTTTAAGGGAAGAGGCGCTCAATTTAACCCGCACAATAAATTTTTAAAAGATGCCTACGTAAAAGAGCATGATGAAGGGATTGATGATTGGGAAGAAAGTGATCACAAAACAACTTTTCTCTTCGAAAACTCGAAAACCATTGTGAATAAAGTTGATAGCCCTGATGTTGGCATGGATTATTCATTAAATCCTTACCAGGGTTGCGAACACGGCTGCACTTATTGTTACGCCCGTAATGCACATCAGTATTGGGGTTACAGTGCAGGCTTAGATTTTGAGCGAAAAATAATCGTCAAAAAAGATGCTCCTATCCTATTCAAAAAGTTTCTGGAAAAGAAAGGTTGGGATGCTACCACAATTTCTTTATCGGGCAATACAGATTGTTATCAGCCAGCTGAGAGAAAATTCAGGCTTACCCGCCAGCTTTTAGAAATCGCACTGGAATATAAGCAGCCAATTGGCATGATCACAAAAAATTCGCTTATTCTCAGAGATATTGATATTCTGCAAGAAATGGCTAAGCTTAATTTGATTATGGTTTATTCATCAATAAATAGTTTGAACGATAAACTAAGATTAGCTATGGAACCAAGAACTGCAACGGCAAAACAACGTTTAAAAGTTGTAGAAGAGTTAAGCAAGGCTGGAATTCCGATGGGTGTAATGGTTGCGCCGTTAGTTCCTGGATTAAGCGACCATGAAATTCCTACGGTTTTAAAAGCAGTTGCTAACGCGGGCGCCATTCGTGCAGGTTATACAATTGTTCGTTTAAATGGCGCAATTGCTCAAATTTTTGAAGATTGGTTGCGTAAAAATTTTCCTGATCGGTTTGATAAAGTTTGGCATATGATACAAAGTTGCCATGGTGGTAATGTTAACGACAGCAGATTTGGCGATCGAATGCGAGGCGACGGCAATATTGCGAAAATGATAAGAGATAGTTTTCGGTTACATTGTCGACTTAATGGTATAAATACGAAGGATATATTTTTGGATAGAAGTCAATTCAAAATCCCCACCGATCAAATGTCATTATTCTAATTTTATTTGTCAGTTAGTTGATTAAAACTTAGTTTTAAAAATGAATATTGCTTTAATAACTTACGAAGATAAAGGTGCTTATGATAGTCCGACGGTTGAAAGTGAAGATGATAAACTCCTGTTATTCTTAAAAGAAAAAGGTTTAAATATTGAAACGGTAATTTGGAATGATGAGCAGATTAACTGGGAAAATTATCAGCTTGCAATATTAAAATCGCCATGGGATTATTTTGATTTATATGAAGACTTTAAAAGTTGGTTGAATCTCCTGGAAGGAAAAAACATCAGACTGTTAAATCCGATTGATATTGTTAGATGGAATGCCGATAAACATTATTTAAAAGAAATTGAGTTGGCTGGATTGAATATTACACCTAGTATTTTCATTAACAATAGCGACGAAATAAATCTTAATGCTTTTTTTGAAAAGTTTAATACCGATAAACTTATTGTAAAACCTTGCGTTAGTGGTGGTGCTAAAAATACATTTAAAGTTACAATAGATAATGTTGAGGCGGTTAATGAAAAACTAAGTTTGCTTATTCAAAATGAGGATTTTATTATTCAACCCTTTCTCCCTGAAATTTTAGAAAACGGCGAATGGTCGTTTATTTTCTTTAATGGCATTTATAGCCATACTTTAGTTAAAAAAGCAAAACAAGGAGATTTTAGAGTTCAACCCGCACATGGGGGTTCTGTACATATCCAAAACCCAGATCAGGCTTTAATAGAAATTGCTGCAGAATATGTAAAGCTTTTCGCTAAAGATTGCCTTTACGCCAGGGTTGATGGCACATTCGTAAATAACCAATTCTTACTAATGGAATTAGAATTAATCGAGCCTTTTTTATTTTTGAATACTGCTCCTCAAAATTATGAGAATTATTACAATGCTTTAAAAGCATTAATCTAGATAAGTAAACATTTCATGGCCGTAGCAGCCATAGCCATGAAAACTTATTGCCTGCCAAATTCCTGAGTCCAGTATTTGCCATCTTTGGCAGCACCCATTTCCTTGAAATTAGCATTCATAATATTTTTGCAATGCCCTTCGCTGTTTATCCAGGCATCGAAAACAGATTGTTCCGTTGGTTGTCCTGCGGCAATATTCTCTCCATAGGTTGTCCACTTGTAACCAGCAGCCGTAATTCTATCTCCAGGATTTTTGCCATCTTTAGAAGTATGATCAAAGTAGTTATTGGCATTCATATCTTTACTATGCGATAATGCAGCGGCCGCTAATAAATTATTCCAGGTTAATTTAGCAACAGGAGGCATAACCGTTGTACCACAGTTACAACCAGCAATTCGCTTATCGTTTACAAGTTTTAATAAAAGATCGTTGTTTAAATTTGTGGTAACTGCAGCACCATTATTAATTGGAGGGATCGTTTCAACGTCAATTGCTGTCTTTTTACAAGCAGTAAAAACAATGGTAAAACCAATCATCAGGATAAATATCTTCTTCACAATTCGGGATTTTGTAACGAAAATACGTAGTTAATTGGTAAAAAAAGAATTTGCTGTTTATTTTCCAACAAGATGGCACAGACTTATTACTCACTACTAACCAGTTATTTACAAAAATGTAAGTTTACCAATACAGTTATTAATAACCACCTTAAGCAAAAAAGCTCCAGATTTTCATCTGAAGCTTTTTCGATTTATTAATTTGAAGAATCTTCTTTTTTAGGTTCTTCTTTTTTCTTCTCGCCCTTTTTATGAACGATGCTAATTAACTCTGTTGTTTTATCATAATCAATTTCTAAAACATCACCTTCGGTTAATTCGCCTTTCAAAATTTCTTCAGCAATTGGATCTTCCAAATATTTCTGAATAGCTCTCTTCAACGGACGTGCACCAAAATTACTATCAAATCCTTTGTCAGCGATGTAATCTTTAGCATTTTCAGTTAATACGATTTCGTAACCTAATGTATGAACGCGACCGAATAAAGCTTTTAATTCAATATCGATAATTCTGAAAATTTCATCTTTACCTAAGCTGTTAAATACAACTACATCATCAACACGGTTTAAAAACTCTGGCGCAAAAGCACGTTTTAAAGCACTTTCAATTACACCACGACTGTGAGAATCTGCCTGATTTGTTTTTGCTGCAGTAGAGAAACCAACACCCTGACCAAAATCCTTCAATTGGCGTGCACCAATATTAGATGTCATAATGATAATCGTATTTCTAAAATCTACTTTACGACCTAAACTATCTGTTAACTGACCTTCATCTAAAACTTGCAATAAGATATTAAATACATCAGGGTGTGCTTTTTCAATCTCATCCAATAAGATTACAGCATAAGGTTTTCTTCTAACTTTTTCAGTCAATTGTCCGCCTTCTTCGTAACCTACATATCCTGGAGGCGCTCCTACTAAACGAGATACCGCGAATTTCTCCATGTATTCACTCATGTCAATCTGAATTAGTGAATCATCACTATCAAACATGAAACGAGCTAATTCTTTTGCTAATTCTGTTTTACCAACACCAGTTGGGCCTAAGAAAATAAATGAACCAATTGGTTTTTTAGGATCTTTTAAACCTGCTCTGGTACGTTGGATGGCTTTGGTTAATTTCTTAATCGCATCATCCTGACCGATAATTTTCTCGGCCACTTTATCGTACATGTTCAATAACTTAGCGCTATCTGTTTGGCCAACACGTTGTACAGGAATCCCTGTCATCATGGCTACAACTTCAGCTACATTATCTTCAGAAACTTCGTAGCGCTTGGTTTTAGTTTCAGCTTCCCATTCCGCTTTAGCTTTATCTAATTCTTCAATTAAATTTTTCTCTGTATCGCGAAGTTTGGCCGCTTCTTCATATTTCTGACTACGAACAACTTTGTTTTTCTCTAACTTAATATCTTCGATTTTAGCTTCGATATCGATAATGTTTTGAGGAACATGAATGTTGGTTAAGTGAACTCTCGAACCTGCTTCATCTAATGCATCAATTGCTTTATCTGGCAAGAAACGATCCGAAATATAACGAGAAGTTAAAGTAACACAAGCCTGAATCGCTTCATCGGTGTAAGTTACACCATGATGTTCTTCATATTTATCTTTAATTCTGGTTAAAATTTCTACAGTTTCATCAGGAGTAGCTGGTTCTACCATTACTTTTTGGAAACGACGGTCTAATGCACCATCTTTTTCGATATACTGGCGATACTCATCTAAAGTAGTTGCACCAATACATTGGATTTCTCCTCTCGCTAAAGCTGGTTTAAACATGTTCGATGCATCAAGCGAACCCGATGCGCCACCTGCGCCAACGATTGTATGAATCTCATCAATAAATAAAATTACATCAGTAGACTTTTCAAGCTCGTTCATTACAGCTTTCATACGCTCTTCGAACTGACCGCGGTATTTTGTACCAGCAACCAACGATGCTAAATCTAAAGTAACTACACGTTTACCGAAAAGCACACGCGAAACTTTACGCTGCACAATACGCAAGGCTAAACCTTCTGCAATTGCCGATTTACCAACTCCTGGCTCTCCAATTAAAATTGGATTGTTCTTTTTTCTACGAGATAAAATTTGCGAAACACGCTCAATTTCTTTTTCGCGGCCAACAATCGGGTCTAAACGACCTTCTTCTGCGGCCTTCGTTAAATCACGACCGAAGTTATCTAATACTGGTGTTTTAGATTTTATATCAGAAACCTTTTTAGGCGCTGTAAAGCTTTCTTCTTCGCGATAATCATCATCACCACCTGTCGATGCGCTGTTTGAAATATCGTCTCTGAAACCGTTTTTATTTACTTCAACTTCCTGTTTAAAAACATCATAAGTAACCCCGTATTGCAACAATATTTGTGAGGCAATGTTATCATCATCTCTCAAAACCGACAATAATAAATGCTCGGTGCCAATTAAATCGCTTTTAAATATTTTAGCTTCTAAGTAAGTAATCTTTAAAACTTTTTCTGCCTGTTTGGTTAATGGTATATTTCCTAAATTTACGGTAACACTCGATGTACCGCGAACGGCATCTTCAATTGAGCGGCGCAATTTACTGGTATCAACCCCTAACGATCGTAAAATTTTTATTGCCATACCATCGCCTTCGCGGATGAGGCCTAATAATAAATGTTCGGTTCCAATGTAATCATGCCCTAAACGGAGAGCTTCCTCCCTACTAAAAGAGATTACATCTTTAACCTGTGGTGAAAATTTTGCTTCCATAATACCTTTCTTAACAGCTCGCCTCTAAACTATAAAATTAATTATAAAAAGCGACCTTACTGTTTTGTTTATTTTATCAACAATTGCGCCATATAGGTGGATAAACAGGCTTTCGGATATCTAACTACCTAAAAATTACTCTATGAATAGCATTCAGACAAATAATTACTCGCTTAAATATATCTACGTAATAACTGTTTCGTGGGTTTTAAAACAAGTTAAAGTCTAAAGCATAACTAAAACTACCTTATTTGTCGTCTAATTGTAAGGATTTATTCTGGCTATTTTACTGACAAATTGTTGCTTTTCGACTATGCAATTTACAGTTTTTGACAGAAAAATAAAAACAAGCTGACATCATTTAACATATTACAACGTTAAAATCTATATGCTTTTAGAAAATCTACTAACCTAAATAAATATTCATACGAAAGAAACCCTTAAAAAGTTGCTATTGTTTTAGAAAAGCAGTGTAGTTACTAATATTTAATGCCAGTCCCGCTAACGTTGCAATCTTTTGTGAATGGGGCAGGGAATTTATTTGAAGATTAACAAAAGTATTTTCACTTATATCGGGCTACTATACCCAAGCATGTAAAACCATCAGGTTTCGGCGGGTGAGACACCAGCCGATAGGTAAATATTAACCAAAGTATTTTCACTTATATCGGGCTACTATACCCAAGCATGTAAAACCATCGGGTTTCGGCGGGTGAGACACCAGCCAATAGGTAATGATTAACAAAAGTATTTTTACTTATATCGGGTTACTATACCCAAGCATGTAAAACTATCGGGTTTCGGCGGGTGAGACACCAGCCGATAGGTAAATCTTTTGTGAATGGTATAGGTTATCTGTTGGATCCTTAACATTCTGGAGCAATATGCTCCTGTTTTTTACTTGTTAATGTAGCCCCTGCACTGGCAATAACAACTAAACCGACAGCAAGCCATTCGTAAACCGAAAGATACTCATGCAAAAATATAAGGCCAGATAAGGCCGCAGCAGCGGGCTCCAAACTCATTAAAACGCTAAATGTTTTTGCTGGCATTTTCCGTAGGGCATTAATTTCTAAGGTAAAAGGAATAGCACTCGATAGTAAAGCCAGGGCTAAGCCCGAGAGTAAAAAAACTGGTTTTATATTAAATAAAAGTCCATCCCAAATGGCTACAGGAAGTACTAAGGCAGAGGCAAATAACATGCCTATTGCAACTGCTTGTCCACCATCCATTATTTTAGAAATGCGGCCACCCATAACAATATAGCCAGCCCAGAAAGCTCCAGCCAGTAGCGCCAATAAAACACCGATTAAATCTACACCGTTATTACTCCATGGCGCTATTAATGCAATTCCTGCCGCAGCAAGTATTACCCACAAATAATCTAAAATGCGCTTCGAACCTGTTAAAGCCAAAACCAACGGACCGATAAACTCTAGTGTAACCCCCAATCCGAGCGGAATTCTGGCTAGTGCTAAGTAAAAAATCAAATTCATTGCTCCTAATGTTAAACCATAAAGGGCAACTGCTTTCCATTGTGCTGATGTTAATTTTTTTAAATTGGGCCTATTATAAATGAACAAGATGATAGCAGATAAGCCAATCCTTAATGCAGAAGTTGATGCAGCGCCCAAAGCTGGAAAAATTCCTTTAGCAATTGCAGCCCCACCTTGCACACTTATAATAGATAGTAAGACAGCAGGTACTGGCGGAATTGAAAGGTTTTTTTTATTCTTAGTCATCAATTAAGGATTTCTGCAAAAGTAATCTTTTTGAATGAGCCTAAAATGTTTATTTAATTTATGGATTTACTGTTACAGTCTATCAAAAATGGTGTTATAATAGTAACCATTGCAAGTAAACATAATAAAGAGGCTTTTAAAAGCCTGAAAAGATATTTAACTACTCTTTAAATGACTAGAATTTAGCTTATATTTGAGTATAAACTTACCTCATATGCTATTATTTGCTGCTCCTTTATATTTTATAGCCTTTATTGGCTGGTTAATTTATGCATCTTTAGTAAAGAAAAACATCAAGCAGAACATGCAAATGGTTTACATTGGCTCTGTTTTTAGCGTAATCTGGATCGCTATTATATTCCTATCCATTTAAACGCAAATCCTGGCAATTCGTTAATCTCTTTATCTTTCTCGAAACAAGTTTCCATTTCATTTGAAATTAAGCATCTTTGCAAAAACAAAAATTTCACAATGTCTGACGAGAAAATAATATTTTCAATGGCTGGTGTAAATAAGATTTACCCACCACAAAAACAGGTTTTAAAAAATATTTACCTTTCATTTTTTTATGGCGCTAAAATTGGCGTTGTTGGTTTAAACGGCTCTGGTAAATCATCTTTACTTAAAATTATTGCTGGTTTAGACAAATCTTACCAAGGTGAGGTTGTTTTTTCACCAGGTTTCTCTGTTGGATATTTAGCTCAGGAACCTATTCTTGACCCTGAAAAAACTGTACGTGAAGTTGTTGAAGAAGGGGTTGCTGAAGTAACTGCAATTTTAAAAGAATACGAAGAAGTTAATGAAGCTTTTGGTTTAGAAGAAAACTATTCTGACCCCGATGCCATGGATAAATTAATGGCTAGACAAGGCGAATTGCAAGATAAAATTGATGCAATGGGTGCCTGGGAGCTGGATTCGAAGTTGGAAAGAGCAATGGACGCTTTAAGATGTCCTGATCCTGAAACTAAAATCGGTGTATTATCTGGTGGCGAACGTCGCCGTGTTGCGATGTGCCGTTTGTTGCTTCAAAAACCTGATGTTTTATTATTGGATGAGCCTACCAACCACTTGGATGCTGAAAGTATCGATTGGTTAGAACAGTTCTTACAAAACTACGAAGGAACTGTTATAGCCGTAACCCACGATAGATATTTCTTAGATAATGTTGCAGGCTGGATTTTAGAACTCGACCGTGGTGAAGGTATTCCATGGAAAGGAAATTACAGTAGCTGGTTAGAGCAAAAAGCAAAAAGATTAGCGCAAGAAGATAAAACGGAAAGCAAGCGTCAGAAAGCATTAGAACGGGAGTTAGAGTGGGTGCGTATGGCTCCAAAGGCCCGTCATGCAAAATCTAAAGCTCGTTTAGCCAACTACGATAAGTTAGCATCGGAGGATGGAAAAGAAAGAGAAGACAAATTAGAACTTTTCATTCCTGCAGGACCGCGTTTGGGTAATGTAGTTATTGAAGCTACTAACGTAACGAAGGCTTATGGCGATAAGGTGCTGTTTGATAACTTAAACTTCTCCCTTCCACCAGCAGGTATTGTAGGCATTATCGGTCCGAATGGTGCAGGTAAAACTACTTTGTTCCGTTTAATTACTGGTCAGGATCAACCCGATAGCGGAACTTTCCGTGTTGGTGAAACCGTAGAATTAGGTTATGTAGATCAAATGCATAACGATTTAGATGCTGATAAAACGGTATATGAAAATATTACGGATGGTTTAGATAATATTCAGTTAGGTACAAAAGCTGTAAATGGCCGTGCTTACGTTTCTAAATTCAACTTTAACGGTGGCGATCAACAGAAAAAAGTTGGTATTTTGTCAGGCGGTGAACGTAATCGCGTTCACCTGGCGATTACTTTAAAGAAAGGTGCTAACGTACTCTTACTCGATGAGCCTACCAATGATATCGATGTTAACACTTTACGTGCGCTGGAAGAAGCTTTAGAAAACTTTGGAGGTTGTGCGGTTGTGATTAGTCACGATAGATGGTTCTTAGACCGTATTTGTACGCACATTTTGGCTTTCGAAGGTAATTCTGAAGTGTATTACTTTGAAGGTAACTATTCTGATTACGAAGAAAACAGAAAGAAACGTCTGGGTGATGTTGCGCCGAAACGAATTAGATACAAAAAATTAAACTAAAAAAAACGCCCGATGAGAATCGGGCGTTTTTTTTATCTATTTTCCTATAATCTTTTTTATCGCGGCATCGGTTACAACTTCCATAACCTTATAGCCAGCCAAATTTGGGTGAACACCATCTGTCGTATATTCTGCCTTTTGACCATTTCTTTCATCAGCCAAAGGGGTAAAATAATCTAAAACGGTAAGGTTTTTCGATTCAGCGTAATCTACGATAGCTGCATTGAGAGCAATAATTTGCTCTGCTGTTCCTTTAAGCGATTTATTCCAAGGGTATTCGTAAACTGGCAGATATTTACAAAGAATAACTTTTATATGATTTTTTTTTGCCAATTCGGCCATTGATTTAATGTTATTGAGAATTGTTTCATTCGAAACGTGACCTTTATTTCCCGCCAGATCATTGCTACCCGCTAAAATAATTACAGCCTTAGGCTTTAAATTTATCACATCCTGCCTGAAACGGATTAACAACTGCGGCGAAATTTGTCCGCTAATTCCTCGATCTAGATAAGCATTGTTACTAAAATACGCTGGATCTTTTTGCTTCCAGAATTCAAAAATAGAACTCCCTAAAAACACCACACGCTTCTCCCCCTTTTTAGGAAGACCAACTAATTCGTTTTCTTTTTTATATTTTGATAAAGCCGCCCAATCATCAGAAAAATCTTCTTTCGTATTTTGTGCATGTAAACTGCACACGCTTGTAACGAGAATAAATAGGGATAATATTATTTTCATTTTTTAATAGAGATCTATTTGTCAAATCAATGATATGCAAAACCTATTGCGATAAACTCAGCCTGACAATCAAATTGAGAATTAACAAGATTTAAAAAATCTACAGAGGTTAAATTATTTATTTTTTCTCTTCTCTTGGGCCTCTTTTATAAATAACCAAACCGTTTAAGAAATTACGTAAAATCTGATCGCCGCAGGGCTTAAAATTTTCATGGTCGTCGTTTCTAAATATATCGCCTAATTCGGCTTTTGTTACTTTAAAACCAACCAAATCACAAATGGTTATAATATCTTCAGTTTTTAAAGAAAGTGCTACTCTTAGCTTTTTTAATATATCGTTGTTACTCATGTTTAATAAATGAATTTTGAATAATTAGATAATCAGATATCAGGCTTAATTACCTAACTTGTCACCCAATTTATTTTAACCTTTAACCTTTAACCTTTAACCTTTAACCTTTAACCTTTAACCTTTAACCTTTAACCTTTAACAAAAAACCTAACTTGCTACTTCGAGTTTTAGTTTTTTACCCTTTATTTTTTCGCCGCTTAATACCTTTAAAAGTTTATCAACTTTATTTCTTTTAACGGCAATGTAACTTGTTGTGTCTTTTACCTCGATAAGTCCCAGATCTTCTTTATCCAAGCCACCTTTTTGCAAAAATAAACCAACAATATCAATCTTGTTTATTTTATCTTTTTTACCATGAGCCAAATAAAGCGTTTGCCAATCACTAACTTCAGGCATTTTATATTTTTCGCCTAACTTTTCTTCTTCAATGTTTTCTGGCAGATATTTATAATGCTCCTCATTATTTAAAACCGCATAAGCAGTGCCTTTTGCATTCATTCTCGCGGTACGCCCATTACGATGAATGTAGGCGTCTTCTGTGTAAGGAAGTTGGTAATGAACGATGTTTTCTACTTCAGGAATATCAAGGCCTCTGGCCGCCAAATCGGTTGTAACTAAGATTTTGTGGCTTCCGTTTCTAAATTTCAGCAAAGCCTTTTCTCGGTCAAACTGTTCCATGCCACCATGAAAAACATCGTGCTCTAAGCCATGTTCAAAAAGCAAATCACTAATTCGGTCAACCGTTTCGCGGTGGTTACAGAAAACTAAGGTATTCTTGTTTCCAATCTTACTCAGCAATTTAAATAAAACATCAAGCTTATCAGCCGCTGTTGGCGCAACAACCTTTTTTAATTTTAAATCGGGCTTTACTTCTGCATTTTTAGAAAAATCAACTTCAACAGGATTATTTAATTTAACAAAGGCAGGAACTTCTTCCATTTTCGTTGCAGAAGTAAGTATTCGTTGTTTTAACGATAAAAGAGAACCGATGATGTACGACATATCCTGTTCAAAGCCAAACTCAAGCGATTTATCAAACTCATCAAGAATTAAGGTTTCAACGAAAGATTCATCAAAATTCTGATGTTCCAAGTGATAGGCAATTCGCCCTGGGGTGCCAATTAATACAGCGGGCGGATGCGCAAGATTGTTCTTTTCTATACGAACAGCGTGGCCGCCATAACAGCAATTCACTTTAAAAGAAGTGCCCATTTGCTTAAAAACCTGCTCTATTTGCAAAGCAAGCTCACGCGATGGCACCAAAACAAGCGCTTGTACACCTTTAATGTCGACTTTGAGGTTCGACAATAAGGGCAATAAAAATGCTAATGTTTTACCCGAACCCGTAGGTGCTATTAAAACAACATCTTTGCCAGCTTTTGCTGCCTTAAGCGATGCATTTTGCATATCGTTAAGGGCAGTTATATTTAATCTTTTAAGCGCATTTTCTATCATTACGCCAAAGATAATCATTTCTCTTTGTTGCTATCTACCGAAGATTTAATTAGAACTTCAGAAATCTTGTTTTTAATCTTTTCAAAACAGAAAAATTAAATCTTTTTTCTAATAACATTAACATTCTGCCTCTTTGCGACATAGAATTCGTAACTTTCTCAGTAACAGCATCAACCGATGAAATAATGGTTTCTGCAAGTTCATCTGCAAATTTATTAGCACGACTTTGTTGTAATAATTGAAGTTCCTGGATTAATTCAGCTTTCATAATAAAAAACGATTTGGTTAACTAATAGTAAATGTAACGTTTAGTAAACTGAAATTGTTGTAAAAAACACCAAAATAACCAACAAATTACATTTAACCTGTTGATAACTAAGTTTTTGTTAGCAAATAAACAATACCGACTTAACAAGGATTTAATTTTTAGCACTTATTTTTATAAAAACCTGATTACCATTTGTTAACCTCAAAAAAAACAATGTATGACATGGAAAAAATTTAGTGGCGAAGTAATCCAATCTTCTATCCTGGAAGAAATTGAACAAGCAATTATCAGAGAAACAGAAAATGGATACAAACTTAAAGTCTGTATCGGAACCGATTCGCAGGTTAAGGGTTTAATAACCGATTTTGCGACTGTAATCGTATTACTAAGAGAACATCATGGTGGTTTTATGTACATCCACCAGGAAAAGTCAAATCAACAGGTAAGTATTAAGGAAAGAATGTTAATGGAGGTGCAAAAGTCTATTGAAACAGCCTATTCCATTTGCGACTTGCTCGATATCTATGATGTAGCCCTCGAAGTACATGCAGATATCAACACCAATCCATCATTTAAATCGAATAAAGCTTTGAACGATGCAATGGGCTATATCTTAAGCATGGGCTTTATTTTCAAAGCCAAACCCGAAGCTTTTGCAAGCTCCACCTGCGCCGATAAAATGGTGCATTAACTATTTAAACATATTATGGAGTATCTTTAAAACATTAACTTATAATGGAAGAGATACTCCTTTTTCATTTTAAAATAAAAACAACAAAATAGCTTTTCGGCTGTTGTGTTTTAAATTTATAATTTGAAAACTTATCGTTTAGAATTCTCGCAAAAAATACCAGTTGATTTAGATACAGCCTGGAACTTCTTTTCATCACCACTTAACTTATCTGAAATTACACCAGATGATATGACTTTTGATGTGACTTCACCCATTTCAAAAGATGCAAAAATGTACCCTGGTATGATTATTACCTATAAGGTTGCACCTTTATTGGGGATCAAATTAAACTGGATGACAGAAATCACCCATGTAAAGGATAAAGAATATTTTATTGATGAGCAGCGATTTGGTCCATTTGCTTTTTGGCACCACAATCATCATTTCGAAGCCATTGATAGTGGTGTTTTGATGCACGATATTTTACACTATGCCATTGGTTGGGGTCCAATTGGATCTATTGCCAATAGTATTATTGTAAACAATAAAATAAATGGAATATTTAATTTCAGATATAAAAAAGTAGAAGCCTTATTTGGCAGGCTCTAAATCCTGGCTACCATTTTTTAGTCGATATTGTTTCCGCCTTTTTTTTCGGTTTCTCCGTAAGGTTAGTCGCAAGTGCTTTCTTAAAATTTTCAGCAAGCTTAGCTGCCTTTGCATAAGTAGCCTCAACAATATCCTTCCATTCGCCAGCATTTAGTTTGCCTGGCGTTTTTTCTAAGGGGGTTGCAATTTTGGTAGTTGCAACGTAATTACCATATCGATCACGTCCGTATGGAATGTACTCAAATTCGCTTAACCAGAACCTATATTTTTTATCCCTTGCTTCGAAGCTGAACTTGTAATTCACCTCTCCGCTTGGGTGTCCTGCCACTAAGATTGTTTTATCTATTATCATTTTACCCCTAGCAAGCATTGAGGTATCGGTTGTGCTTTCTGTGTTGATCGATTTTTTATAAAGATTAAAAAAAGAGGCAGCTCTTAACATCAAGCTATCTTTATTGGTTGTTTTCGTATCCACAACCTCATAGTAAATATATTTACCATTATCATCTAATGGAAATTGCTTTTGCTGGGCAACAACATTTAATGAAGCAATCGTTAATAATAAAATCAAACTGTATTTCATATTGGCAAATATTTACTAAAAAAATAAAGGTAATAAAAAGCCTCTGGCTTAAAAGCCAGAGGCTAGTTTTCGAAATTAATTATTTCTTAAAAAGCGTAAACAGCTGCTAAAGAGAACTGACCTGCATTAAGCGCAGCACCTCCTGTTTTATTAAAGAATGGTTTATCACCATTGTGATCTAATCTCACCTCAGGAATAAAAGTTAAACCGCCTGATTTAATATTAGCTGTAAGCGTTAAGCCCGTGTAAGATGTGCCTTGCACCGCTCCAACATCCTTTGTTTTGAAATACTCACCTCTTAAACCTAAAGTTACTGCTTCGGCAACAGCAATCTGAGGATACAAAGCAACGCCTGCGTAACCGCCTGCATCATCAGCCATATCGTAATTAGCTGCATTTAAACCCAATTTAAAAGATTTCGTAATTTGATATGAAGTTGTTAAATCTTCGATTGTACCGTAACCATAAGGATCTGCTCCAGATAATACATTTAAGTATGCCGTCCAGCCTTCAACAGGCGAAATCATTAACTGACCGCCAATGCTCGAAACACCTCGGGTTGCACTGTAAACATTCCAATCGTTAAATAAACCAGCCATTAAACTCACTTTATCAGAGAATTTATAGGTTGCTTTAATACCTGCATTCTGGAACGGACCATTTGTAAATAAGTATGAAGTTGAATAGTTAAAGTTTCCAACTGGCGAGATCACCTCATAGCCAATAAATGTTCCCATGTAACCTGCAGTCATTGAAAACTTATCCGAAAAATCATAATTCACATATAAATTCTGAATGTGGAATGATGAACCTCCAGCGGCAGCATCTGGAAGAGATTGTGTTTGACCACGGGGACCGAATGAAATTTCACCAACAAACGATGCTTTTCCTGTTTTTTTCTTTAAAACCAAATCGATCATCCCTAGAGAAACTGAATTATGGTCAGAAACGAATGATGTCGGAATATTAGATCTTTTAGCAAAATCATATTTATAATAGGTATCTACAGAACCTGAAAATTCAAGTGGAGACGTTGGCGCCTCTTGCGCCAGGGCACACGTAGTGCTTGCTATACTAAATATAGCGGTTAAAAATTTCTTCATGTTTGAGCTTATGAAATGGGTTTAGATATAAATTACTTGTTCCTAAAGGGCTTCCTGAACAGGACTATTAGATGCAACATAAGCTGCTCTTTCATCCACTAACAAGGTACCTTGAGAATATTTTTCATCATGTTGAGATGCATCAAGACCAATTTCCTCTTCCTCATCAGATACTCTGATTGGGTTGATTAAGTTGACTAGTTTGAAAATTACGAATGATACAACAAAACTAAAGATGATTACAATTACAGCACCTTTTAACTGTGTTACAAAGAATGCAGGGTTACCGTAAAACAAACCATCGGCACCAGCAGCATTTACCGTTTTGGTAGCAAAAACACCAGTTAACAACATACCAACAATACCACCTACACCATGACAAGGAAATACATCTAAAGTATCATCTAAGCTTGTTTTTTGTTTCCATGAAACAACAAGATTTGAAACTACTGCCGCAATAGCACCAATAAATATACTAGAAGGAATACTTACAAAACCAGCACCAGGCGTAATGGCAACAAGACCAACAACGGCACCGATACAAAAACCAAGAACCGAAGGTTTTTTACCTCTTGCAACATCAAAAAACATCCAAGATAAACCTGCCGCACCTGCAGCCGTATTGGTAGTTAAGAAAGCAGAAACAGCTAAACTATTTGCACCCAATGCAGAACCCGCATTAAATCCGAACCAGCCAAACCATAATAAACCTGTACCAATTAATACGTAAGGAATATTAGCAGGTGGAACTTCTTTATGCTCCAGGTGAGATTTTCTACGTTTTAACACTAGCGCACCAGCTAAAGCCGCCATACCAGCAGAAATGTGAACTACTGTACCGCCTGCAAAATCTAAAACACCCATTTTAAACAAGAAACCTTGTGGATGCCAGGTCCAGTGTGCCAATGGTGAGTAAACGAATATGGCGAATAAAACAATAAATAAAATGTAAGAGGTAAAACGGATACGCTCTGCTACTGCACCTACTACTAAACCAGGTGTAATAATTGCAAACATTAATTGAAACACAGCAAACAAAGAAAGCGGAATAGTTAAGTCCGATCCTCCTTGAAGGTGTGGTGCGCCTGAATTTACACCTTTAAAAAATAAAAATGTCGAAGGATTTCCTATAAAACCACCTATAGTATCGCCAAAAGCTAAACTGAAGCCTACAACAGTCCATAGAACCGTAATTACGCCCGCAGCTACAACACTTTTAATCATAGTAGAAAGAACATTTTTACGATGAACCATACCACCATAGAAAAATGCAAGTCCTGGTGTCATTAAAAATACAAGTGCCGCAGCAATTAAAATAAATGCCATGTCTGGCCCACTGTACTTTCCTTCATCAAAATTTGGAAGTAATGGAACAAATAGTGCCAAAATTGCGAAAATCATCAAGATCACAAATGGAGCATACTGTTTAACTAAAATTTTACCCATAGTTTTAAGTTTTATTTTGTTTGGTTGATTAAATAATAGAAATAACTAAAATTATTTCAATAAAAGTACAACATATTGTACTTTTTACACCACCAACATTAAATATTTTAACAAAAACAGGGAATTTTTATAAAACAGAACAAAAAATAGATCAATAATTGAAATTAATTAAAAAAAGCTGAGTTATGAACAACTCTTTTTACCAAAAACAAAATAACCAAATACAATACAATTGTATTATTTTACCTATATTTTATGAGAAATTAGCATTCAAAACTTCATAAAAACAAAAAATCTCATGAAATTTCATGAGATTCTATCGAAATTATATTAAATTTTAATTTTTTAGCTAAAATATGCTGAACCTTGAACAACGCCTCTTTTTTCAATTTCTTTATCAATATAGGTTTGAATTGACGATTTATTAAGCCCCCAGTTTGGCGCAATTAATAAATCCCAGTCAGAAATACCAAAAAGTCTTTGTATTACAATATCTGGGCGCAATAATGGAATTAACTCGCAAAGCAGATCAGTATATTCCTCTAAAGTAAAAAGCTTAAACGGTTCTTTTTTGTATTTAACACCCATAATCGAGCCTTCTACAATATGTAAATGATGAAACTTTACAAATTTGATTTGAGGAAAGCGGTTAATTTCGTGAATGTAACCCAACATCATTTCTTTTGTTTCCCAAGGGAAACCGAAAATTGTATGCACACATAAGTCAAGCTTGCTGTTTTCTAAAAGCTTTACAGCCTCCACAAACTCACCATGACTGCAGCCTCTGTTAATTTGATTAAGGGTTTCATCGTAAATCGACTCCATTCCCATTTCCAAATCAACATCATACCGATCGGTGTAACTTTCTAACAAAGCAACTTTTTCTGCATCGATACAATCTGGTCGGGTACCTACTGAAAAACCAACTACATCTTCTGGATTAACAGAAAGTGCCTCATCATACATCATCTTTAAATAATGTACAGGTGCATAGGTATTGGTATTGGGCTGAAAATAAACTATAAACTTATCTGCCTTATAAAAATTCTTTCCACGCTCCATACCTTTTTCAAGCTGTTCGCGGATTGTAGGCATTTTTCGAGAAATTTCTGGCGTAAAAGAATCTACATTACAATAAGTACATCCGCCATAACCTTTACTCCCATCACGATTCGGACATGTAAATCCGCCATCAACAATAGTTTTAAAAACCCTTTGCCCATTATACTTCTCACGCAAATGCGTGCCGTAATTTTTATATCCTTTTATTCCTAAATCAACCTGTGTTCCCATTGGCTGCAAAAATACACAATAACTATCGAGATTTGAGTATCAAGCAAAAAGACTTATATCAAGATTACAAATGCCTTATTAATATTAGCTCGATGTTCACTTATCAAGAACTAGGTTTACTTACTTATTAACTATGATTTTCGTATATTGAATTTATTGGGGTTGTGCGATGTTTGGGTAATCGAAGAACTGCTGTTGAATTTTGCAATTTCACCTCACCACTGCAAACGGCGAAGCCCTCATTGAGGATAAACCCTCGCTGGCGCTTTTCTGTTTATTTTTTACGCCTATAATAAAGTTGCGTTAAGCCTGTTTCAAATGCTTTGACCTCGATGAATTCAAGTATTTGCTCAGGTCTTCCATCTTTAAAAAGTCTTGTTCCGTTGCCTAATAAAACTGGTATAACCGAAATTATTATCTCGTCTATTAAATCGTATTTCAATAGTTCATTTATTACTTCTGCCCCACCATCGCAGTAAATATTTTTTCCTTCTTCTGCCTTTAATTGTTTAACCAATTCAGTTATGTTTCCTGTATAAAAAATGGTTCTGCCTATCTGCGGCCTTTCAGTCCTTGTAATCACATAAACATCTCGTTTTCCATTGTCGTAGTGAGATGAGCCAATTTCTTTAAGCACATAATCATAGGTTTTTCTACCAATAATAAATGTATCAATCGTGTCCGTAAATTCTGCATAGCCATAGTCTTCGCCTTCCTTTTCAACAAGTTTCAAGAAACTAAGGTCGTTGTTTGGTTTTGCAATGTAGCCGTCTAAACTTGTTGCAATAAAAAGTGATATTTTTCGCATCTGTTTTAAATTTTAATGGTTACGCAAAAATACTTTTTAACAACAAGTTGCACTTTGTAAAAATGCGACAAATTAAAGTAATGATGGTGGGAGACCAGTATTTCGCTTGATTTCATTGCTAAGATGCGAATGGTCGTAATAGCCACATTCAAATGCAATATCTAATAAGCTACCATTTTGACTTGATTTTTTGATTAAACTTAAAGCATTCTGAAAACGAATAATGTTTGAATATTCTTTTGGCGAAAGTCCGATGAGCTTTTTAAAATTTCGCTCTAATTGTCTTACTGTAGTGAAATGTTTTTTTGATAGCTCGTAAATACCAGTTTGTCCACCTGTTGAATGAATATCATTAATAACGGATTGTAATTGATTGGTTTTTGTTTTTATTCTTTCAGAATAAAAATGGTCGAAATAAATGAATGGATTTTCTAATGTTTTATCAACATTAAATGAATTAGATTTTTCAAATTCAACGGTATCATTGGTCAGCTCATTTTGTGAAGTATAGCTATAAAAGTTTGCAAAGGTTGCAGGTTTTAGACACACACCTGTTAAATGCGTTTCGTTATCAATAAAGCTGTCTTTAAATGAAGTCATTGCTCCAACTACATAAGTTTTCCCAAACTCCATTATAGTTGATCCGTTGTCAGTCAAACAAGCATCTCCCAAATTCATTACAATGCCCGCACAACCATCTGGAAAAACCCGTTCCCATTGTCTTTCAACTTCGTTTCCTTTCAGTTCCCAATAGAAATGAATATAGGGCTCTAATTCTTCGCAAGGTTTTATTTTTTTGTACTTCATTGGTTTCTGAGGTGTTGTTGGTTACGATAGCATTTTTTGGCTTTGCGAGGGTGGGCAACCGAAGTGCAAATCTTCAATTTTGTACAAAAGTTGAATCGAAGAACTGCCGTTGAGCTTTGCAGTTCGCCCCACTATTGCAAACGGCGAAGCCCTCACCTAAGGTAAACCCTTATTGTGCGTTCGTTATTTTTTTAGCTTTATGTTTTTCCAAATTTCTTTTGCCCAATCAAAATCATTCTTTTCGTCAAAATAAATGGCAATTTGTAAAACTTGTTTGTCAATTATTGAAAACCCATAAAACCCTTCTTGTCCTGCGCTAGGCATTTCGCAACCTAATAGAAAAAAAGAGAAACATGCAATAATAATGAAGTATTTTAATTTATGCATTGAGTCGTTATTTAATTACAGCCAACGTTTTGCACGTTTAAGTTGAGCCTAAAATTACTTGCACCAAATACCCAAAGCACTAATCTAAATAAATGGCATGAAATTTTCGTGTTCTTACTTCGCCCGAGGCTTAACTTAAACCTGTTGTTAGGTGTAGTACTTTTAATCGGGTATTTTGATAAAGGCTTGTTGTTTGATAAAGTCATTTTCGTCAAAATCACCAGTTACATTATAAGAAGTAATTGATAATCCATATTTCGAATTAAAATAGTCGATTTTAAAATGTTTTAAATTAATACTAGTGGCATCCATAGAAATCTGGACGTCATCCATTTTAAATTTTAATAATTCTTTGTTTGTTTTCAGAGCTATTACATTTCCATCTACTGAATATTTAGTACAATTGTATTCGCCACCTAAACCAGATGAAAACATGGAAAAATATTCTATTTCAATAGTCCAATCTTTCCACTGTCTTACTTCTTGCTTAAAGGGTTGAGTTTTCTGAAGTCCTGCGCCTTGAACCAGACATCTAACCGAAATTGTGTTTCTATCTTTCCATTTTATCCAAAACGGATAGTTATTTCCGAACCTTAAGAAATCTCGGGAGGAATAGTTGCAGTTTTTATTAAACGGAATAATTTGAATAGCTGTAAATCCCGAACCAAAAGCCATTGAGCTTTCTATGAAATATCGATATAAAGTAAATTCATTATTTGGCGAATTTAGCTTTTCTCTGCTCTTAATTAATGAACTGTCAATGCTGTTGTCACAACCGAGCGTTAATATAATCAACAGAATTGGTAGAAGGTTTTTAATTCATATGGTTTGTATTCGGTTGTATTACACCTAACGTTTCGGGGCTTTGCGATGGTGGGGCAATCGAAGTGTGCACTTCCCAAAATTCAGACCATTTAAAAGTAGAATTCTAGACCGAGCGCAGCGAGGCTATTAGAAAAACTATTAATTTTAATTGGTAATATGAAAAGAATCAAGTTTACGGAATCCCAGATTGTAAAAGCAATCAAGGAACATGAAAGCGGCAAAAACGTTCATGATCTCTGCAGAGAGTTAGGAATTAGCACTGCAGCCTTTTACAAATGGCGCCAAAGGTATGGCGGAATGGAAGTCAAAGAACTATCGAAATTAAAGGCGCTGGAAGAAGAAAATGCACGTTTAAAGAAGATGTATGCGAATCTTAGCCTCGTGCATGAAGTTTTCAAGGAGGCTGTAGAAAAAAAGCTTTAACGCCTGACGAGAAAAGGGATCTAGTGGATGAAATGGTAAAAAGGATTAGCCACCGTCAGGCCTGTAAATGCGTTGGATTGAACCGAAGCAAACATTATTATCAACATAAACGACGCGATGACAGTGAATTAGTTGATGCGCTTTCAGTTCTTGTTGAAAAGCACGTTTCCATAGGCTTCTGGCAGTGTTATTACCGATTGCGTCGAAAAGGGCTTAAATGGAACCATAAAAAGATTTATAGGATTTATACCTCAATGAGGCTTAATATCCGGCGCAGGGCAAAGAAGAGGCTGCCGGAAAGAGTCAAAAAACCCTTATTTGTGCCAGAAACGGTGAATGAGGTATGGTCTATGGGTTTTATGAGTGATGCGCTTTGGAATGGAAGGAAATTTAGGTTGTTGAACATCGCTGATGATTACAACAGAGAGATGCTTACTATGGAGATAGATTATTCACTTCCAGCATTGCGAGTTATAAGAGCCTTGGATGAGCTAAAACAATATAGGGGGCTTCCAAAAAAAATAAGAATGGATAATGGGCCGGAGTTCATCTCGCATAAGCTCGATGAATGGGCAAAGGAAAACAATGTTGAACTGGTGTTTATCCAGCCAGGAGAGCCAACACAGAACGCATATATTGAAAGATTGAATGGGAGCATCAGAAGAGAATTGTTAAATGCCTACATATTTCACTCCCTGGATGATGTAAGGGAGAAAGTGGAAGAATGGATGGTGGATTACAATTACCATCGACCACACCAGGCATTAAACTTCAAATCTCCTATAGATCTATTGCAGGAAATTAGAGGACAAAATTATACTTTTGAATGGTCTGAAAAACAGGGGAGCTTACAGTGTACCACTGTCTGCGAGTACAAAAGTAAACTATCGTTGCTTTGCCTGTAAAAGAAGGGTTGAAGTCCGTTAAAGATAAAATACTCATCACTCTCTTTCTTGTTGAAGTCAACTTTGTCAGTTGTTGAAATGATAGTTGTTTGGCTGTCGCCAGTCAAACCCCAATTCATTGTCTTAATAAATAATATTTCCTCAACTGTATTTGATTTTACTTCGGTTGTTCTGTAAGTTGCTTGGTCGTCAATTCCACAACCAAGCAAAGTTGATAAAAGTAAAATGTTTCCGATTGTCTTTCTCATTTCTAAATTTCAAATTGCGTTCGGTTCGTTTACGCTCGGTCTTACACTTGCCGCTAACGTTCGGCGGCTTTGCACAACTTAAACGTTTATTGTCGAATATAAACGTTTAAGCTTTCTTCTTATTTATAAAAGCATAAACAGGAACGCCCAACAAAACAATCACAAGTCCAGGCCAGGTATATTGTTGTTTATAAATTAAAAGCAAAATACAGAAGGCAGCACCAATTAATAAATATACGATTGGAGTAACAGGATATAACCAGGTTTTGTAAGGTCTTTCCATATCAGGTTTTTTAAACCTTAAATAAATCACACCAAAAACTGTAATCATATAGAACAATACAATTACAAAAGAGATCATATCTAAAAGATTACCATACTGACCGCTTAAACACAAAACTGAAGCCCAGATTCCTTGCATCCAAAGTGATTTTTCTGGAACTCCGTTTTTATTGTTTTCAATAGCTGCCTTAAAAAACATACCGTCTTTTGCCATGGTTTGAAACACCCTTGATCCAGCAAGTACAATCCCGTTTACACAGCCGAATGTGGAAATCATAACCAACACAGCCATTATAATTGTGCCTAATCCTCCTCCAAAAATCTGTTCAGAAACCACAACGGCAACTCGATCGTTAACAGCAAAAGCAATCCCATCTCTGTTCAAGCCATTTAAATAAACAAAATTGACTAACAAATAAAGGATCATTACTGCCGAAGTACCCAAAACCATCGAACGCACGACATTCTTTTTGGGATTTTCAATTTCTCCCGAAACAAAGGTTACGTTTTCCCAGGCTACACTAGAAAATACCGAACCAACCATTGCAGCTGCAATTCCACCCATTATCGTCATTCCAGAAATAGATTCCCATCCAGATTTGGTAAAGTTTCCGCCAAAATCTGTTTTTAAATTATTAAAAGCACTCCATCCAAAGCCCATATTTTCACTCCAGAAATTGTTTTTCACTAAAAGAAAACCTAAAATAATTAAGCCAATTAAAGCTATAATTTTTGATCCCGTAAAAACATTCTGCAACAATTTACCGCTCTCCACACCTTTTGTATTAATATAGGTTAAAAGCAAAATAACCGCAATAGCCAGAATCTGGATCCAGGTAATTTTATAACTACCACTTTGAAAAATTGGAGCAGCATCGTTTAATGCTGGAATCAGATAGGCCGTAAATTTACCAAAGGCAACCGCAACAGCTGCAATAGTACCTGTTTGAATTACGGTGAACATACCCCAACCATACAGGAAGCCCATCATCTTACCGAAAATCTCTTTCAAATAAGTGTATTGCCCGCCTGCTTTAGGAAACATGGAAGAAAGTTCGCCATAAGAAATCGCAGCAGCGACAGTCATTACGCCTGTTATGATCCACACAACAATTAGCCAGTAACCAGATCCTAAATTCCTCATAATATCAGAACTCACGATAAAAATACCGCTTCCGATCATCGAACCCATTACCAGCATTGTAGCATCAAAAAGACCTAATTTTCTTTTAGAAGGTTCTTTTTCCTGTAGTTTTTCCATTTTTTAGTTTTGTTTGGTTTGGTGTTTAGCTTTAGTTTGGGCTAATTTATTTAAAAAAAACAATTCAGCGCATCCTGCATTGTATCATTTTAATCGAATAAAAAATATTTTATTCATGTTATTAATTTTTCTCAGACGAGTAATCAGTAGTAATTTATTTATTATATTGCTAAACTAATAACCAAAACTAAACGATTCAGTATCCTCACATTAAGTACTAACCAAACTTAAAATGTTATGAGCTGTTGAGTACTGAATCAAGAACTCAAAAACCAAATATTAACTATGGATTTTTTACAAAACAATTTAATTTATGCAGTTCCGGCTTTAGGCCTTATCGGAATTATTGTAATGATGTTTAAAAGCGCCTGGGTAAGTAAGCAAGATGCTGGTGATGCAAATATGCAAGAACTCGCTGGTTACATCGCCGATGGGGCAATGGCCTTTTTAAAAGCAGAATGGAGAGTATTAAGCATTTTCGTAGTTTTTACTGCTGCACTTTTAGCATACTCTGGCACCATTACCGAAATTAATGGTGTACCCATGCATTCCAGCTGGATTATTTCCATATCCTTTATTATAGGCGCTGTATTTTCGGCTACAGCAGGATATATAGGAATGAAAGCCGCAACTAAGGCTAACGTAAGAACTACTCAGGCAGCCAGAACCAGTTTAAAACAGGCCTTAAAAGTTTCCTTTACTGGCGGAACGGTAATGGGTTTAGGTGTTGCAGGATTAGCCGTTTTGGGTCTAGGTGGATTATTCATTGTCTTTCTTTCTTATTTCAATGTGATCGGGACCGATGGTACCGTGAGCGTATTAAATATGAAAACAGCTATCGAAGTTCTAACAGGCTTTTCATTAGGAGCAGAATCAATTGCTTTATTTGCACGTGTTGGCGGTGGTATTTATACAAAAGCCGCCGATGTAGGTGCAGATTTAGTAGGTAAGGTTGAAGCAGGGATTCCTGAAGATGATGTACGTAACCCAGCAACAATTGCAGATAATGTGGGCGATAACGTAGGTGATGTTGCGGGTATGGGTGCCGATTTATTCGGTTCTTATGTGGCAACTATTTTAGCAACGATGGTTTTAGGCCAGGAAATTACGGTTACCGATAAGTTTGGCGGCATGTCTCCTATCCTCTTGCCAATGGTAATCTGCGGATTAGGAATTTTATTCTCAATCATTGGAACCTGGTTTGTAACCATAAAAGATGAAAAATCGAATGTTCAAAATGCATTAAACCTTGGCAACTGGTCTTCGATCGTTATTACAGCAATTGCATCTTTCTTTATTGTGAAATGGATGTTACCTGAAACTTTAAGTTTACGTGGCTATGCATTTTCGAGCATTAATGTTTTTTATGCAATTATTGTGGGTTTAGTTGTTGGTACAATTATGAGTATTGTTACCGAGTATTTCACTGCAATGGGCAAAGGCCCTGTTAATTCAATTATACAACAATCTTCAACTGGCCATGCTACAAACATCATCGCAGGTTTATCGGTAGGTATGAAATCTACGGTTATTCCAATCTTAGTTTTAGCTGGTGGAATTATGGCCTCATATCATTTTGCAGGTTTATATGGAGTTGCTATTGCTGCCGCAGGTATGATGGCGACCACAGCTATGCAGCTGGCAATTGATGCTTTTGGTCCGATTGCAGATAATGCTGGCGGTATTGCGGAAATGAGTCAGTTGCCACCTGAGGTTCGCGAACGTACGGACAACTTAGACGCCGTTGGTAATACGACTGCTGCAACAGGTAAAGGTTTTGCTATTGCATCTGCTGCACTCACTTCATTAGCACTATTTGCCGCTTTTGTTGGTATTGCAGGCATCACGGCTATCGATATTTACAAAGCTCCTGTTTTAGCGGGTTTATTTGTTGGTGGAATGATTCCTTTTATATTTTCAGCACTGTGTATTCAGGCTGTTGGAAAGGCCGCAATGGATATGGTACAGGAAGTTCGTCGCCAGTTCCGCGAAATCCCTGGAATTATGGAGTATAAAGCAAAACCAGAATATGAAAAATGTGTTGCCATTTCAACCAAGGCATCCATTAGGGAAATGATGATGCCAGGAGCAATCGCTTTAATTACACCAATTATTATTGGCTTTACTTTCGGACCAGAAGTTTTAGGAGGCTTACTTGCGGGCGTAACCGTTACTGGTGTACTAATGGGGATTTTTCAAAGTAATGCTGGAGGAGCCTGGGATAATGCCAAAAAATCTTTTGAGCAAGGTGTAATGATTAATGGGGAAATGTTTTACAAAAAATCAGAGCCACACAAGGCTTCTGTAACAGGAGATACCGTTGGAGATCCTTTCAAAGACACTTCTGGACCTTCGATGAACATTTTAATTAAATTAATGTCTATCGTTTCATTGGTTATTGCGCCATATATAGCAGTTAAGGCGGTTACAAATGAACATAAGCAGGAAATTCGCAAGGAAATCAGAATTCAGCAAAAAACTGATGGAGCAGGCAATACAATTATCGATACTTTAACAAATACAACCGACACTTTAACGCATTAGTTGTAAAAACATAGATATAAACAAATGATAAAGGGGGTTTTAACAAAAATCCCTTTTACTATTTCGTAATTTTTAATTAGGTTTACCGCTTATTATCATAAAATCAACAAACACAAAAGACTAAACAACTTATGAATCTTAAAAAGCCCATTGATGTGCTGATAGCAGAGTCTGCTGAAAGTGGTGAGGGTACACTCAAACGTACACTGAGCAGTACGAGTCTCGTAGCTCTAGGTATAGGAGCTATTATTGGCGCAGGTTTATTTTCTTTAACTGGTATTGCCGCAGCTGACCATGCAGGACCTGCCGTAACTTTATCATTTGTATTAGCTGCAGTAGGCTGTGCTTTTGCAGGATTATGTTATGCAGAATTTGCATCTATGATTCCAGTAGCAGGTAGTGCATATACTTACTCTTATGCTACAATGGGTGAGTTTATGGCTTGGGTTATTGGATGGGACTTAGTATTAGAATATGCCTTAGGTGCAGCCACTGTAGGTGTTTCATGGTCGGGATATTTTAATAAATTATTGCATGAATTTGGCTTGGAAATGCCGCTGTACCTCACAAAATCATTTGCAGAAGTTGATGGCGGAGGTATTAATTTTCCAGCGGTAGTAATTGTTTCATTACTTTCATTAATGTTAATACGCGGTACCAAAGAATCTGCAAGTCTTAACAATGTTCTAGTAATTGTTAAGGTTACAGTGGTGATTGTATTTATTGCGCTAGGTTGGAAATTCATTAACCCAGCAAATCATACACCTTATATACCTGCAAACACAGGCGTTAAAGGAGAATTTGGTATTTCTGGTATTGCGGCAGGTGCTGCATTGGTATTCTTTGCTTTCATCGGTTTCGATGCGGTATCTACGGCAGCACAAGAGGCTAAAAATCCACAAAAAGGAATGCCAATTGGTATATTAGGCTCATTAGTGGTTTGTACAATCTTATACGTTTTGTTTGCACACGTAATGACAGGTTTAGTGCCTTTTACAATTTTTAAAGGTGATGCTTCCCCTGCTGCTACAGCATTTAAAGTTACAGGATATACCTGGTTGCAAATGGGTTTAATCATCGCAATTTTAGCAGGTTATACTTCAGTAATATTAGTAATGTTAATGGGTCAATCTAGGGTTTTCTATACAATGTCTAAAGATGGGTTATTACCTAAGTTCTTTAGCAGTATCCACTCTAAATTCAGAACGCCATTCAAAACAAACATATTTTTTATGTTCTTTGTGAGCATCTTTGCAGGATTTGTACCAGTTACAGATTTAGGTCACATGGTATCAATTGGTACTCTATTCGCATTCTCATTAGTTTGTATCGGCGTAATGTTGTTACGTAGAACAGATCCAGACAGACACCGTCCTTTTAGAACACCTTGGGTACCTTTTGTACCAATTATGGGTGTAATTGTTTGCGTGTATTTAATGTCTTCACTTCCGTTAGAAGCTTGGATTAGATTAGCCATTTGGATGGCAATTGGTGTAGCCATTTATTTCTTCTATGGAAAAGGAAATTCAGTTCTTAGAAACAAAGGAAAGGTTGTTCAACCAGTTGACCCTCCTAAGCCAGAATTATAATTCTAAAGAAATATCTTTTTTAAAAGCCCCGACAAAATCGGGGCTTTTTTCATGTTAAATAATTGTTAATAATTTATCTTTGCAAAAAAGATCAGATGAGTCATCCATTTTCATTGTTAAAAAAATACTTCTTTACCATTATTCTTATCGTGCTGTTTTCAGCCCAGGCGTATTCGCAAAGAACCATTAACGATGTAATGGATTCCACTACAGTTAATCATTTGTTAATTATTTCCAAAAAATATGGCTCACTTTCTTTTAGTGGGTATTTACAGCCTCAATTTCAGGTTGCTCAATCGAATGGTACACAAGCCGAATACCAGGGCGGCAATTTTGGCGAATATACAAGCAATCGCTTTCGACTAAGAAGAGGCCGTTTGCGTGCAGATTACATGCTTTTAACGGATGAAGGTGCGCCATCTACCTATTTCGTGCTTCAATTTGACGGGACAGAACAAGGGGTTGCGATCCGCGATTTTTGGGGCCGTTACTATGAGAATAAATGGAAAATACTGGCTGTAACATTCGGTTTATCTGGTCGCCCGTTTGGAAATGAACTGCAATTATCTTCGTCTGTACGAGAAGCACCAGAACGCGGCAGAATGTCGCAAATTCTAATGAAAACAGAACGTGATTTAGGGGCTACCTTTACCTTAAACCCAAGATGGAAAGATGCTAAACTTAAAAACATTTCATTGGATTTTGGTATTTATAATGGACAGGGATTAGCGGGTTCAGGAGAATTTGATAACAGTAAGGATTTTATTTTTAGGTTAAGCCATAAGCCTTATAAATTTAAAAATATCCCGCTTAGTATAGCAGGAGGAATAAGTACACTTCAAGGCGGCTTAAATCATAGATTACCTGTGAGCTATAGAATGCAGAAAATTAACGATTCATGGCAAATGGTAAAAGACTCTTCCGCTTCAACGATAAATAAGGTTGCACCAAGAAGATATTATGGTGCTGATGTTCAATTATCAACCAATACAAAAAGCTGGAAATCAGAGTTTCGGGCAGAAGTAGTTTCTGGATTGCAAACGGCCACAGCAACAACTTCAACAACACCTGGATCATATCCTGTAGATAATAAATCGATCGCACTGCCCTATTATACGAGAACCTTTAACGGTGCATATTTTACCTATGTACAAACGCTTAATAGTACAGATAACCAAATCATCTTCAAATACGACTGGTACGATCCAAATTCAAAAGTAAAAGGCATGGATATTTCAGCCGCTCAGCGTTTAACTGCTGCAGATGTAAGATTTGATACTTTTGGATTTGGCTTTTTACATCACTTTAATCCACATTTTAAGGCTGTAGTTTATTATGATATAATTAAAAATGAATCAACGCAGATACCAGATTATACCGCAGACCGAAAAGACAATGTATTTACTTTGAGAACGCAATTCTATTTCTAATAAATTAATAAGGTTTTAAAACAAATTGCTATACCTTTGCTTAAAATTGTTACGCTATGAAATTCGATTTTATGAAGTTCGACTTAAGTCAGATTCTATCGACAACGATGGTTCTTTTTGCTATAATCGATATTTTAGGCGCAATTCCAGTAGTAATTGAGTTACGCAGAAAAGCTGGTCATATCGAATCAGAAAAGGCTTCTCTTGTTGCTGCCGGCTTAATGATTTTGTTTCTTTTTGTTGGCGAATCCTTACTTAAAGTAATTGGTTTAGATGTTGAATCTTTTGCAATTGCAGGTTCATTTGTAATTTTCTTTATTGCAATGGAAATGGTTTTAGGACTCACCATTTTCAAGGAAGAAGCTCCGGAAACGGTTTCAATTGTTCCTTTGGCATTCCCCTTAATTGCGGGAGCAGGCACAATGACCACGCTGCTTTCCTTAAAAACAGAATATCACACTCAAAATATCCTGGTCGGGATTATACTTAATATCCTGTTTGTTTACTTCGTTTTAAAAAACACCAACAGACTCGAAAAATTATTTGGAAAATCGGGCTTAAACATTCTTAGAAAAGCCTTCGGTGTAATCCTATTGGCTATAGCCATCAAGCTATTCAGAAATAATACGGGCCTGTAAGTAGCGATATAGCAAGGAAGATGTTGCATGGAGAATGAGTAGGTTCTAGTATCAGTTGTTGTCTCACTGACCGAAAAACTAAGATCTATAACAAAACTTCCTATGGTGTCTCACAGACCGAAAAACTAAGATCTATAATAAACCCCAACCATCTAATCTGTATCCTCATTACCTACCTGTTGGTGTCTCACCACCGAAAAACTAAGATCTATAATAAAACCCAATCATCTAATCTGTATCCTCATTCCCTACCGGTTGGTGTCTCACCGACCGAAAAACTAAAAATCTATAACAAAAACATCCTATCGGTTGGTATTTCATCAACCGAAATCTAAAAATCTGTAACAAAAATTGCGTATATTGATCTAAACAATAAAGCTATTATGAAAAGCTTTGAAGAATATACCGTTATTATCGGGGCAATTGCTGTTTTAATTGAAGCAGTAAAATACCTTAAAAAAAACCTCAAATCCTGGTTTGAGCATTCTTAGGTTTTGATTAACCTGGCCACAAACATCGTGTCAGCATTTTCAGTGTAACCTTTTATTAATTCCATCGATTCTAACTCAAGTGGTAAATTAGTTGTAATGTGCTTGATAACTTCTTCGTTTTCGGCAGCAAAAGCCGAGCAGGTAATGTAAATTAAAGGCTTTCCAGGTTTCAAATATTTAACAACATTTTGAACGATGGTTTTCTGAATTACCGAAAACTGATTTATTTTCCGTTCTTCAAAGAAAGTTAACATTTCAGGAGTTCTGCCCCATGTACCTGAACCTGTACAAGGCGCATCGAGGATAATGCCATCAAACTGGTAGTGATGTAAAATCTGCTCGTTGTTCTGCAATAAATCAAGTTCTTTTTTATGGTACTTTTTAATACCAGCCAATCTAAACCGTTCATCGAGATTCATCAGTACACTTTCACGTAAATCACTGACCAACAACTCCACAAGAGGCTCTAAACTATGCAGCAACAAAGATTTGCCACCCGATGCAGCACAACAGTCCCACCATTTATCCCACTTGTTAGGCTTAAAATAACTACCTGTATGCTGAGATGATAAATCTTGTACCTGATAACTTCCCTCGCTTAAAATAGTTTCGAGTTTGGTACCATTGGGTAAGGCTAGTGTGGTATCCGAAATCACATTAACCTCCACATTTTCTGCTTTTAACTTAGCGGTAACTGATGAAGCATTTTCTGCGGAAACCCTGATAAATAAATCAGGTTGCACAAAAAATGATTTGTAGAATTCTGCTTTATCAATACTTTCTGATAAATGGCTATTGAAGGGGTAAACCTCTTCCAACTTAAAATCGGGGTATTTAGCGGAAATTAGTTTTAGCTTTTCAGTTAAAGCAGCTGTTATTTTTTCACTTAAATCAGGCAAGTTTTTCTCAACAATCAGACTTAAAGTATCATGACAAAGAAAATCAGCTACACTTAAACGCTCTTCATTAGTTAATGGAGAGAGCGCTTTCCCTAATCTAAAAAAACTATATAAATGCCTGGTCGCCCACCTTCTATCTGAAGAGCCCATTTGTTTGTTTTGCTTAAAGTAAGCTGGCAAAAAGCGATGCAAAGGCAAATTTCCATCGTAATTTTGTAAAACCTGTTCAAAAGCCCTGATCTGGTGTTCAACTCTCATGCATTTAATTAATAAATTTTACTCAATAATATTTAAGGCAAAGTTTTTATAGCGCAAAAGCATCAGGCTCATGTTAATATAGCCATATTGCTCATCATGGATAAAAGTGAAATTATTTTGTAAGCCTTTATATTTCTCTTTAGTTAAATATTCCAGGTAATCTTCGCCATATGAAGCTAACACCTTACCGAAAAAGTAAGCTACATCGAAGCCTTTAAATGCATATTCTCCTGGCTCAAATCCATATCTGCTACGATATTTCTTTACAAAACTGATCACATTCGAACTCTTATAATCAACCTTATAAGATGAACTGATTATGGTATTTAAATCCTGAAGTTTATCGGTTGGATAATTCTGTTTAGACCACAGTGGGTGCCCGAACAAATTAATATTGTAACCACCAGAGGGTAAATTCTTCAACTTATAAAGCTTTTCGATAGTTGGTAATACAAAAGCCCGATCTGATGAAGTGATTACCACAACATACTGCTTTCCCTTAATCATTCTGGTTTCGAAGGTAAAAGCCGAAGCGTATTCCTGTACAACAAATTTATTGTTGGTTTGCGCCTGGAAGTAACCTCGTAAAGGATTAGCAAACTGTTCGTCTTCCGTTTTCTTCGGGTTAATAATTACAATAACTGTATTCGAAGGATTATAGGTTTTAGCAATATAAGCAGCTATTTTTTTCGAGTGTAAACCAATGTTGCTCACAACCGATATCAGATTTGGGTTATCAAAATCAGAAGGCTGCGAAGCTGCAAGAGGAGAAACAACGGCAACCTTGTTCAATTTGGAATAATTGGCTATGTATTTTAAACCATCGGGAAAAACTGGTCCTACAACTAAGTTGCTCTTTCTAAAATTTTCGTTTTGATAAAGAGAACCAATCCGTGCATTATTATCCTGGGTATCAAAAACATTAAGTTTAAAATTTAATCCAGAAGCAGCAACGGAATCCAAACCCATTTTAAAGCCTTGGTAAAAATCGATAGGCATAGCATATTTTTCTGCTTCAGCCTTACTCATCGATCTTAAATTAACTTCGTTAAGTTTAAATGGAACAAGAAGCGAAACATTAGCTTGAGAGAATTTTTTAATGCCTTTTTTCTCAGCTGTTTTCTCTTTCTCCTCAGTTTTTTTAGTTTCTGTTTTCGGGGTTAATACCTTAGGCGAACAAGCGCCTAAAATCATGGTAATCAATACCAAAAAACAATAATTCTTATTCAATTTCATACCTATCGTTTTTAACAAAATATGCCAGCAAAGTTTATTCCACATTGCCGGCATAATCATTTATTTTATGCAGCCCAGATCGAAAACCCAGGCTTAAAGCTCGAATGAATTATTCCCACTCTATAGTTGCAGGTGGTTTAGAGCTGATATCGTAAACAACTCTGTTAATACCTTTAACTTTATTGATGATTTCGTTAGAAATTTTGGCTAAAACAGGATAAGGCAAGTGACACCAATCTGCAGTCATACCATCTACTGATTCTACAGCACGAAGCGCAATTACGTTCTCATAAGTACGCTCGTCGCCCATTACCCCAACCGACTGTACGGGTAAGAAAATTGAGCCCGCTTGCCAGATTTTATCGTATAATCCAGCGGCTTTTAACTCATGCATGTAAATTGCATCAGCATCTTGTAATATTGCTACCTTTTCTGCGGTAACTTCTCCTAAAATACGAATACCCAAGCCTGGCCCTGGGAAAGGATGACGGCCTAAAATCACATCATCAATCCCTAATGCTTTACCTACTCGGCGAACCTCATCTTTAAATAATGTTTTTAAAGGCTCAATTACTTTCAATTTCATGAAATCGGGCAAACCGCCCACGTTGTGATGCGATTTAATAGTAGCCGAAGGACCATTAACGGATATAGATTCAATCACATCAGGATAAATTGTTCCCTGACCTAGCCAGTTTACACCAGTAACCTCGTGTGCTGCATCGTCGAAAACTTCAATAAAAACGCGACCAATAGCCTTGCGTTTTAACTCAGGGTCAGTTAAGCCGGCAAGCTGACTTAAGAAACGATCCTTAGCATCAATTCCTTTAATATTTAAACCCATGTGCTTGTATTGCTCCAGCACCTGACTGTATTCGTCTTTACGTAAAAGGCCATTATCAACAAAAATACAATGTAAATTTGCTCCGATAGCCTTGTGCAATAAAACCGCAGCAACACTGCTATCTACACCGCCTGATAAACCTAAAACAACTTTATCATTACCTAAAGTTTCCTTTAATTCGGCAATTGTAGTATCTATAAATGCTGCTGAAGTCCAGTCCTGACTACATCCGCAAATATCAACAAGGAAATTTTCTAAAAGAATTTTACCGTCTGTACTGTGTGTAACCTCTGGGTGAAACTGAATCGCATAAGTATCAGAATCTTTAATGTGATAAGCTGCAACTTTAACACTTTCTGTGCTCGCAATTAATTCAGCATTAGCTGGCATTTCGGTAATGGTATCGCCATGGCTCATCCAAACTTGAGAATCGATGTTAATGCCTTTGAATAACTTGTTCTCTTGGTTTACAAAGTTTAAGTTAGCACGTCCGTATTCACGGGTTGAAGAAGCCTGAACATTTCCACCAGATTGTTGAGCAATATATTGCGCACCGTAACAAACCGCCAATAAAGGAAACTTTAAATGGAAATTGCTCAGATCTACCTGAGGTGCATCATCCTGACGAACAGAATAAGGACTGCCTGAAAAGATAACGCCTTTTACGTCAGCGGTATTAATTTCAGGAAGATTGTTGAATGGATATATTTCACAGTAAATATTCAGTTCGCGAACTCTACGGGCAATGAGTTGTGTAAATTGCGAACCAAAATCGACGATAATGATTTTTTCTTGCATCCGCAAAGATAGAGAAAGAAAGGGAATTGTTAAATTGTTTTAATGTTATTTATTCCCAAATTTAAAGTAAGTTACCTGTTATTATATGCACGCTATCGATGGTTAATCATCATCCTAATAATTTGGCCTTTTAACGATTGAACAATTGATCAGTTAACTTAATCCTCAATCAACTTCACTTCAACCCCAAACTTTCTTAAAAAATCTACTCCTTCATCGCTTGACAAGCCTTTGTAGGCCGCATAAGACTTAGAATAATAGACCAATTTAATACCTGATGATAAAATTAATCTGGCACAAGCAATACAAGGCGATAAAGTGGTATACAACGTACAACCCTCTATTTTGGCTCCATTTTTTGATGCATATAGAATGGCGTTTTCTTCTGCATGTAAAGCCAATGAGCAACTTCCCTTACTATCTCTTGCACAACCATGCTCTGGCCATTCTTCATCACAATTATGCGTTCCAGCTGGCGGACCATTATAACCGATAGAAATTATGCGGGTATCTTTAGTTAAAACGGCTCCCACGTGCGCACGAACGCAATGAGAACGTTCAGCCAGCTCAGTGGCTAGATTCATAAAAATAGAATCGAAACTTGGTTTATTGGTCATGTATTGAATTAAAAAAGCCACAAAAGCTTACGCTTCTGTGGCTGCAAAAATAGTTTATTATATTTTAATGACCGCCAGAAATTTTTTGGTCAAAACTTATTCCTTGAGATCTTAATATTCCGCTAACTTTCCAGGCGTAAAATGCTAAATAAGCGAAGCAAATAATACCTACTATATAGCTATATTGAATACCTGTAAATTCTGACACGACACCTTGAAGCCAGCTGATGATACCACCACCCATAATCATCATGATTAAGAAACTACTGCCCTGGCTAGTATGCTTACCTAAACCACTTACTGCTAAAGTAAAAATACAAGGCCATAAGGTACTGCAGAACAAACCAACACTTGTAATGGCGTAAACACTAACCATCCCTTTTGTAAGCATACCAATTAATAAAGCTGCAATTCCTATTGCTGAGAAAATTAATAACATTCGTGCAGGGTTACCTTTACTTGCCATATCTGCAGCAATTAAAACCAAAATAATCAAGCCATAAACATAGAATGGAGCCAAATCGTGTTTAGCAATTGCATTTACAGCTAAGAAGATCCCAAATGCTAAATATGGAGCAATAAATCTTAATACTTTTTGAGTACTTACGTTATCGGTAAAAGCTTCAACAGCACCAGTCCATCTACCAATCATCATACTTGCCCAATAAAGCGAAATATATGGTGCAATGTCTTTAATTTCAAATCCAAGGTCTTTTTCCATGTAAGCAGGCAAATTACTTGCCGTAGAAACCTCTACACCTACATAAACAAAAATAGCAATCATACCTAATACCAGTTGTGGGTATTTTAAAGCAGAGCCTTTAACCGATTTATCATCTTCTCCCGAAGCCTCTACTAAAGTAGGTCGATCAGGCAAAGAAGACATTTTTAAGAATACGGCGACTGCTATGAATGCTACACCTAAAATTAGGTAAGGAATTTTAACACTTTCAACGCTTATATCTGTAGTTGCATTTGCGGCAGAACCAAATATGGCAAAACTTACTACTAATGGACCAATTGTTGTTCCGAAGTTATTAATACCGCCTGCTAATGTTAAACGCTGAGAACCTGTTCTTATTGGACCTAAAGCAATCGCTAGTGGATTTGCAACAGTTTGTTGTAGGGAAAAACCTAATGCAACAATAAATAAACCAGAAAGCATTAAAGGAAAAGAATGAAGATTTGCCGCTGGATAAAAAAGTAAAGTTCCAAGCGCAGAAATTACCAAGCCAAGTGCTAATGAATTTTTATAGCCTAACTTATTAACAATATCTTGTTTCATTAAAACAGAAATTCCATTGTAAATTAAAGCTCCAACGGTATATGCAATGTAAAATGCCAATGAAACCAATTGACTTTCTGCTTGTGATAAATCAAAAGCTTTTTTAAATACAGGAATTAAAATATCATTACTGGCGGCCACAAAGCCCCAAAAAAAGAAAACGGTAACTAAGGGTATAAACTGCCCCCACTTCGTTTGTACTTGTTCTTTGCTCATTTTTTAAATTTAGTTTTAGTGGGGCTAAACATAATTAAAAAAAAATTAAAAAACGGTTATTTTATGCAAAGCACCCAACAAAAATAAAGTTGATATGTTTAGCTTTAAATTGCATATTCGCATATTCATAAAACACACAATGCATGTTTGAAGCCATATTGTTGGGTATAGGGGCAGGGATTATTTCATCGTTTTTAACAGGGCCGGTTTTTTTTGCAATGATAAAAACCAGCATCGAGAGAGGCTTCAAAGCAGGCTTTTCCTTAGCTGTAGGTGTAATTATTAGTGATATCGTTTTAATTGCTTTAGTACTATTCGGCAGTCAGTTTTTTGATTATAAAGCAAGTTTTGATAAATATGTTGGTCTTATCGGCGGTGTATTTCTACTCGCCGTTGGCGTGTATTACCTCGTTTCTAAAATCACGGTTAATTACGATAGTTCTACACTAAAAAAAGTAAGTAAGCGAGGTTATGTTTTAAAAGGGTTTTTAATGTGCATTCTTACACCATCAACCCTTATGTTCTGGATTATTGTAAGCGGCATAATTTCGGTTAAGCTTAACAATATGTTAAACGAAAAGTTGGTTTGTTTTTTCATTGCAATGGCTACCCAGCTCTCTATAGATGGCGCCAAAAGCTTTTACTCGAGTAAACTCCGTTACAAAATCAAAGAAGATTCATTAAAAAAACTGAATAAAATAGCTGGCGTTATTATCGTTTTCTTCGCGATATGGTTATTGTACAAAACGTACATTCAGTTTTACGCTTAAGAAAAATAAGGTTGATATTATATTTGGTAGAATTAACTCGAAATTTTCAAAACTTTTAGAGCAAGAAGGTGTTATTTACTATTATTAATCATACGGTTTTTCTGTATTTTTGATAAATTAATCATTCTCCTATGAAAAGCGAATTTATCTATATCCCCTTCAATAGCTCAAATGAAAACTATATTGAAGAGATGGCCAATCTTTCAAGCAATTTATTTCATGTAAGTACGGATGTTAGTTCCGACAAGAAATCTTTGCAAATAGAATCAGAAAATCAAAATCTAGTATCAATCATGGTCAATCCAGTTTATGCGATTATTACTAAAGTAATTGAAAGCGATCTGGCGAATGAAATCTATGAAATGATCACCGCTAACACAAAGAAGTTCTGCAACTAGTTTTCCTAATGCAATATCGTCAACCGGTATCGGCAAGCGATCTCTTCATTAGTAATATTTAAAAAATAAGCACAAAAAAATAGCTCATATAAAAATATGAGCTATTTGTATTTTATTTAGAATTAAAGCTTTTTAATAAGCTCTTTGATTATTTCCTTCTTTCCAGTTAACAAAAGCTTTGTTTACAACCTTGTTACCACCAGGCGTTGGATAGTTACCAGAGAAATACCAGTCGCCCTTGTTTTTCGGACAAGCAATATGTAAATTCTCTAAACTTTGGTAAATTACCTCAACTTCTGCTACAGTACCTTTAGGTGTAATAATCTGCGCAATCTTAGCCGAAATTTCTTCAGGTGTAAAAGGTTTGTAGATTTCTTTTACATGGTTAACAATTTCTTCCTTTGGAAGGAATAACGAAGCTTTACATTTTGCATAAACATCTTCAATAACCTGCCACATACCTCTTTCAGTAAGCAACTGAATTGCGGCATCGAAAGCTACAAACTGCCCCATTCTACTCATATCAATACCGTAACAATCAGGGTAACGAATTTGAGGTGCAGAAGAAACGATAATAATTTTCTTGGGATGAAGGCGATCTACTATCTTAATAATACTTTGTTTTAATGTAGTTCCACGAACAATCGAATCATCAAGTGCAACCAAAGTATCCTGGTGGTTATTGATAATTCCGTATGTCGTATCATAAACATGTGCAACCATTTCTCCACGATCTGCATCCTGGGTAATGAAAGTACGAAGTTTAACATCTTTAACAGCCAGTTTCTCTACTCTTGGTGCCATAGAAAGTAATTCATCAAGCTCAGTATCGCTTAATTGTTCTTTTCTATGTAAAAGTGTGTCTTTCTGATGGTTACGAACATATTGCTGAACCCCATCTACCATACCAAAAAAGGCAACCTCCGCGGTGTTGGGTATAAACGAAAATACGGTATTCTTTAAATCATGACCAACAGCATTAAGCACCTGGTTGCACAATAAACGACCTAATTGCTTGCGCTCGCGGTAGATTTCTACATCGCTTCCTTTAGAGAAATAAATACGTTCAAATGAACAAGATAATCGCTCGGTAGGCTCACGAAACTGCTCCATGCTCACCTCACCATTTTTCTTGATGATTAAGGCATGACCAGGATCAATTTCCTTTACATCTTTAAACTGAATATTAAATGCAGTTTGTAATGCAGGTCTTTCTGATGCTGCTACAACAATTTCATCGTCGTAGTAATAATAAGCTGGGCGAATGCCTGCAGGATCACGCATGATGAAAGAATCACCATTACCAACCATACCACAAATCGAATATCCACCATCCCATGTTTTAGCCGAGCGACGAAGAATGTTTGCAATATCTAAATTATCAGAAATCTTATGCGTGATGGCTACGTTATCGTGTCCTTCTTTTTTATACTGATCAAAAAGGTCTTGATTTTCATCATCTAAAAAGTGACCGATTTTTTCTAATACCGTTACGGTATCAGCTTTTTCTTTCGGATGCTGTCCCAACTCATACAATTGCTCTAATAACTCATCAACGTTAGTCATGTTAAAGTTACCTGCAATAACCAGATTACGGGTCATCCAGTTGTTTTGCCTTAAAAAAGGATGGCAGTTTTCGATACTGTTTTTACCATGTGTACCATAACGCAAATGGCCCATTAACACCTCGCCGATAAAGCTAACGTTGTTTTTGAGCCATTCTGTATCCTGCATTAATTCAGGTGTGTTTTCTTGAATATCAACGAATTTGCCTTGAACATATTCGAAGATATCTGCTACCGCATTCGAAGCCATGCTCCGGTATCGGCTTATATACCTACTGCCAGGTTTCATATCTAACTTAATGGTTGCAATACCTGCGCCATCCTGGCCTCGGTTATGCTGTTTTTCCATTAAAAGATATAATTTATTAAGGCCGTAAAGTGCTGTACCGTATTTCTGCTGGTAGTAAGAAAGTGGTTTTAACAGGCGAATAAAAGCGATTCCGCATTCGTGTTTTATCTGATCACTCATTGTGTGGGTTTGAAGCCGCAAAGTTATCCTTTTAAACCATAGCTACCTAAACAAAAATGTTTTCTTTTGTCACAAGTAGGTTAATTTGAAATAAACTCAAAATGAAGCAATTGTAAACTTGAACCTATAGTATTATCTAGAATCTTTCTAAATAATTTGGAAGGTAAGTGTAATTTATACACCTTTGCGCTAAATTAGAATCAGTCTAAATTGAAGAAACTATACATTTCATTATTATTAGTTTTGATTTGTTTCGCCGGGATGGCGCAAATTCGGAACGTGGTCACTGGAAAACTGGTCGACCCTCAAAATAAGCCATTAGAGCTTGTAAATATTAAGGTTATAGAAACCAATCAGTATGCAATAACCGATAAATCAGGTGTTTTCAGGATAAATGGTTCAGAAATCAATAGTATTTTGACGCTGGAATTCTCCTATATCGGTTACCAGAAATTGAGAGTTCCTGCCACAATAAAAGCTGGAGAAACCAATCTTGGAAACATCGGCTTAAAAGTATTGGATTTGAGTTTAGAGAACATTGATATCAATGCCAAGAGAAATTATACTGGACAAAGCAACTCTTCTTTGGTAATCAATCGGGATCTAATTGAGCAAATACCAGCATTGAGTGTGAATGATTTATTAAATCAGATTCCAAACAGGAAAATTACACCTCCATCATTACAGAACATTCAAAATTTAACACTTCGTTCTGCATTTGAGCCTACCACGTCTGGTAGAGATGCGTTTACACTAAATAATTCATTTGGTGTGGCCATTATTGTTGATGGAAATAACATTAGCAACAATGCGAATATGCAAGGCTACAATCCTGGTTTAAGAGGTTTAGGCGCTACAAGTATTAGCAGCAACAGCTATGGTTTAACAGGAACCTCATCTACCAGCTCTTATAGCGGAGATTTTGCTTATGGAGGTACCGATTTAAGGCAGATACCAGTTGATAACATTGAAAGTATTGAAGTTATTGCAGGTGTAGCTTCTGTTAAATATGGAGACCTTTCTGATGGAGCGGTTGTTATCGAAAGGCAAGCAGGTAAATCTCCTGCGTATGTTCGTATGCAAATAAGAGATAATGCGACATCATATAGTTTCTCTAAAGGCTTTGCATTAAGTCCAAAATTAGGAAGTTTTAACGTAGGCCTTAATTATGTAGATTCTTATGCCGACAACAGAGATAAAATTAAAGCTTATAAACGAATCAATACTAGTGCAATGTGGACTAATAGTTTTGGTCGTGATAATAGATTAAAAAATACATTAAGTTTTGATTATGGTAGAAATTTAGATGGCATTAAAAAGGATGATGACGATCCTACCAGTAGAATAGTAAGCTTTAACAGTTGGAATATGAGCGTTAGTAATCGTTCGAATTATAGACTAAGTGGTTCTTTCTTAAAAAATATTGGTTTAAACTTAAGATATGGCGAATCTCATCAGCGAAGCTATACGGAACAATTTGTTAATAGTCCTTACATTTTATATAATAATGCAACAGAAACGGGCTTGGTTAGCGGAATTTACGATAAGGGTATTTACACCGCAGTAAGCGATGTAGACGGCAGACCAATTACGGCTTCAGCACTACTCGATTTTAGTGCTGAGTACAAAACAGGTAATCTAAATCATTACCTTAATTTTGGCGCAAGCTTTTCTTACGCAGCAAATAAGGGGCTAGGAAGACTTTCTGATCCAGCGAGGTCCAGAATAGGCTTCAATACTACAGGAAACAGTTTATCCAGCGGTCCATCAGAGCGTTATTACGATTTTGCCCTGGCCTACGCACAGAAAGATTTTGGCTTATATGCCGAAGATGTATTTAGTTTAAAAGTAGGTGGTCGGGATTTAAACTTCAGAGGTGGATTAAGATTAGATGGCCAGAATGGGTTTGTAACTCTATCTCCACGTACCAATATCAACTATCAGTTAACGGATGATTTTAGATTTGGATTTGCCTATGGTTTATCTGTAAAATCGCCAGGTTTAGGACAAAGATACCCTGGTCCAACATTTGTTGATGTTCCACTTATTAATGCTTATAACGGAAATGCTAATGAAAGTGCGAGTATTTTCTACGTCCGCAGATATGATCCAGATGGCAGCAAATTAAAATCATCAAAAGGGCAAACTTTTGAACTTTCAGGTCTATATAAAATAACAGATTATCAATTATCATTCTCTGTGTTTCATAAACTAAATACGCAGGGCTATAATACCGTGATTGAAAGAGAGATAGTTACACTCCCTCAATATTCCTCTACTTTAGTTCCAGGAAGCCAACCATTAATTACACAAAATGGAACAAAAAGATTTTTACTTACACATAATGAGTTCAACAACGATTTAAGGTCAAACAACCAGGGTTTTGATGTGATTCTTAATACGCCCAAATATGAGGCAATTTCTACATCTTTTAGTGTTAGTGGTGGTTTATTCAGATCGAGTTATCAGGAAACCGGACCAAGAGCGGCAGGACCAACTGCTGAAGATACAACTTCCCCAGATTACCCAATAACTGGTCTTTATGCGCCACGTAAAAAGACAACTTATTTTAGCTCAGGAAGAGTTACCTCATCAACCCACATTCCTGCAATAAGTTTAATTGTACAACTTACGGCCGAATTTAGCTTCTTAAACAAAACGATTTATAATCAAAATGATGGTGTTCCTTTTGCCTACTATACCAGGGATATACAATATGTTGAAATAACAAATCCAGATCCTAACAGTAAGGTATATGGTCATTTATTCATTCCACTAAATGAATTAACAACCGATAATCAGTATAGAATTTATTCCAATTATCACCTTAGCTTAGCAAAGGAAATAAAAAAACGATTCAAGTTTGCTTTCAACGCCTATAATTTTTTGAATTATCAGCCACGATATCAAAAGCCCAACAGCAACACGGTAAATGCTCCAAATGGTGCGCCAACATTTGGTATCGAATTATCTTTAAAACTTTAACAACGATGAAAAAAATTGCATTACTAGTAATTATAGGATTAGTGTTTGGTTGTAAAAAAAACAATCAACCCGATGTATTACCAACAGATTTGAATGTAAAAGTAACTTTCGATCTCGCAAACAGTGGTTATACCTTTCCTATATCAAATATCACTGTTAGAATAAAAAGCTTAACATCTGGCAGATTTCTATCTATAGCTACCAACGATAAAGGTTTAGGGAAATTTAATAATTTACCCGCAGGAAGATATGATGTTGATGTAAGTTATACAGTTTCAGCTGCCGATTACACTTCAATCACAGGAATCATTACCACAAAGCCCGTTACATTTAATGCTGCCGAAAAAAATAAATTGGTTAATAAAGATAATTCTGCTGAACTAACATTGAACCTAAAAGCAGGTGTTATTGGTACTTGGTTAGTAAAACAAGTGTATTATGCTGGTTCAGACAGAACGCTAGGTGCGCTATACAGAGATCAGTTTATTGAAATTTACAACAACACAAACGAAATTATGTATGCCGACAGCCTATACATCACCGAAATTTGGGGCAGACAAAGTTCGACAAACACGACCTATAATTTACAGGTAAATGGTCAATACGATTGGTCTAAATCTTTAAACATGAGTAGCACCAATGGTGATCCAAATACCGATTTTATTTATGCAAAAACACTTTGTATGATTCCAGGCAATGGAAAAACCCATCCCGTAAACCCAGGTGAAAGTATAGTGTTAGCTCAAACGGCTTTAAACCATAAATCTCCATTTGTTGGAACAGATGGTGTAACCATTTCGGTCCGTAGTCCTGAACTTACAGTTGATTTAAGCAAAGCCGATTTTGAAGCCTATTACGGATCTTTTTTAACAAAACCTCTGGATTCTGATATTGATAACCCTCTTGTTCCAAATGTTGAAATATTATCTTACACGGGTACGGATATGATTTTAGATAATACAGGTCGAACTGGTATTGCTATTTTCAAAGTAGATGGAACACAAATTGTTAAAAACTGGCCAATGTACAACGAGCCCAGTAAAACAACACCCTCTTCTACTGCTCGCAAATATTACCAAATTCCATCCAAGTATATTATCGATGCTATGGAAATTCAGCCAAATGTAGCTTCAGCAAGATTACCGAAAAAACTAGGGGCAGATTTAGACGCTGGTTTTGCTTTTGTTCCTAAAGGAGCATACACTTCCCAATCGGTGATTCGCAAAACAGAAAAAGTAGAAAATGGCAGAGTTATACTTAAAGATTCAAATAATTCCACTGAAGATTTTGACTTCTTAGATATTGCTTTACCTCGGGCTTTTAAATAAAATAACCAACAAACACGCACTATTATAAATACATGAGAAAACTCATCATATCATTATTGTTATTGTCAACAATCTTTCGGCTTAATGCACAAACTAAAGATGATAGTTCACAAAATCAATCTTTATTAAGCAAGAGCTATTCAATAGATTCAGCTTTGACACAACTCTACCGATTTGCTAAAAATAATCCATTATTTATGGAAACAATGATGCCAAACAAATTCAATAACCTTACGGTAAAATACAATTTAGATAAAGGTCATTATATTCCAGTGCAGGGAGCATCTAAAACACAGGGCATATCATTATTTAGTGAGGGTAAAACTACTTTAGAAAAATTTCATCTATACGGTGCATTCACTTATCAAAGAACAACTGAAGATAGTACCCGTTGGGCGCACCAAACAAGACAAGCAGGTTATGTACCTTATTATTTTGGCTCACAAAAAAACAATCATTACGAGCGCTCAATTTATAAAATTAATGCAGCCGTGAGCCGAAAAATGATTGGCAATAATCTTCCTGTTTCACTTGGGCTGGATTATCGGATTGGAAATCATTTTAGCAATAACGATCCACGAGGAGATATTAAAGATTTTCAGTTAAATCTTAACCCTGCAGTTGGTTATAATATTTCTAAAACAATTTTAATTGGCGTAGGCTACCAATATGGATATGGCAGAGAACAAACAAAAATAGGATACAAAAATAGTACATATACAGAAAATACGGTAGCCCCAATTTATATCAATTATTTAATGACAGGTTACAGCGGAGCGCAACAGGTTCAACAAACAAATTTGCTTAATTACGATAATAATCAAGATCGCCAGTTTGCTAAAATATTTGCCAACTACACATTAAATTCTAACAGCAGTATCGCTTTAACATTGAAAAAAGGCAAAGAATCACAGCTTTTTAAACGAAACATATCAGATGTGGTAGGATATAATAAGTTTATGACTTACAGTATTAAAACCTCATCCGCAGATTTAATTTGGTACAAAAATATTGGCAAAAATGAACTTAATGTTGCCATTAACTATAATTATGATGAAGGCTGGGCTTATGACAATGCACTTGCTGGTATTAATTACATTAATGATATTGAAAACTATGGTTTGAAATTAAATTACACAGCAAAAGGAAAAGATGGACTAATCAACAACATAATTTTTGGCGTTCAAAGTACCGACGACATTAAAAAAGACGGAAATTATTTGGTTGACATTGCTTACCGAAGAATTAATTTTAATGCAGGTTGGGGATTAAATAAACAGTTGGGTAAAAACCGAAGTTTTGGCGCTGATTTTAATGCTAGATATAGCTTAAAAGCTTCATCACATATTATTGCTCCATTAGAAAATGAAAATATTTTCTACAACTATGTCATGTATCCCGATTATCAATTTAACACCTCAAACAATTATAGTTTAGGATTATCGGCCGATTACGCTTTCCCTTCATATAAAGGAATACAGACTTCGGTAAAAATATCAGGCAGTTATACGCAACGTGTTGGTAATTATATAGATTTACAAAGAACCATATTTAACACGCCTGGCAAAGACCGTTTTTCTTCCAATATCAGCCTAAATCTGTATTTTTAACCCATGAATAGAGTTTTTATTACGCTTGCCTTTATCCTCACAGGATTAATTTTATTTTCATTTCAATCTTCAAATTTTAATAATGATGATGACTTGAGCATAGATAGCTTGCGTAAAGTTTATTCGAAACCAACCAGCGAATGGCCCAAACCAACGGTTGATCAAGGTGCCGTTTTTGAAGAGTTGGGCGAGCTACCTCCTACCCCTGTTGATATAAAAAATGATTCCGTTAAAAAGGTAATCGAACTTGGAAAAATCTTATTTTTCGATCCCCGTTTATCAGGCTCAAATCAAATTTCTTGCTCAAGTTGCCATGCACCAGATTTGCATTGGGCAGATGGTCGCCAGGTTTCTATCGGTCATGATCATTTAGCAAATATCCGCAATGCGCCATCCTTAGAAAATGTTTGGTTCTACAAAAAGTTGTTTTGGGATGGTAGAGCAAATAGTTTAGAAGAACAAGGCGAAAGTCCGATAAGTGCGCACAACGAAATGCATCAAGATACAAAAGCGCTAGCCAAAAAATTAAGTAAAATTAAAGGCTACAAGCCATATTTTACCGATGCCTTTGGCGATGCAAAAATTACAAATCAAAAGATTTTTGAAAGTCTTGCAACCTTTCAGCGAAGCATTGTAAGTAGAAGAACTGCATTCGATCGTTTTCTGGCAAAAGACAAAAAAGCCTTAACCGATCAGCAAATTGTAGGCTTGCATTTATTTAGAACAAAAGCACGTTGCATCAATTGTCACAACGGTCCGCTTTTTACCGATAATGAATTTCATAATGATGGGTTAACTTACTATGGTCGTAAGTACGAAGATTTAGGGCTTTACAACGTTACGAAGAAACCCGAAGATGTTGGGAAGTTCAAAACGCCAGGATTGAGAAATGTAATGAAAACAGCTCCATGGTTTCATAATGGGTTGTTCCCAGATATGGACGGTGTAATGAATATGTATAATATGGGTATGCCAGTGCAAAGGGTTAAACCAGAGCAACTGAATGATCCTCTGTTACCTAAAAACGATAAGCTTTTAAAAGGCTTAAGATTAAGCAATGCGGAGAAAGATGCATTAGTTTCATTTTTAGAAGCATTGTCTTCTCCAACCGTTCTAATAAGAATAGAAACTCTTCCACAGTAAAGCCGAATTTATCGTCAGGCTGAATTTATTTCAGCATCTTAATTAGAAATGGATAAGTGTGAAATAATTTCAGGTTTAAGGCATAAGCTTTAAGTAAGAGGAAATTGCTTAATAAGTAAAAGTATCGAACGCTTAACACTTCCCAGATAACCGCATGCCTATTGCATACATAGTGCATCCCTAAGGCATGATGATTGCATTTTAAGGCATATGTTATGCAAGCATACAAATATTACATTTTGGCCGATTTCAAATCCTCACCAAAAAAGATGGATGCATGTTCATCAAACGCTTTGGTATCGCCACTGGTATAAAAAGATTTTCTACCTGTTCTTGCCAGTTTTACTTCAATCTCAGGGTGTCTTTCTAAATAATTAACCAAACTACCAGCAACAATTTCACCCTGTGTTAAAATGCTTATATAATCAGGAAAAGTAGTTTTTAGTTTTGGTAATAACAAAGGATAATGTGTACAGGCTAATAAAACACAATCAATATCGTTGGCCTGTGCCAGTAATGAATCGCAATATTCTTTAACAAAAAAATCTGCACCCGTTTGAAGGTAATCATTATTTTCGATTAAGGGTACCCACATTGGACATGCCTGCTGGTGAACCTCTATTTCTGGAAAAAATTTATTAATCTCTAACAAATAAGATTTGGAGTTAACGGTTCCTCTTGTACCCATAACCCCCACCTGCTTACTCGTTGTGTAATTACCAATAACTTCTGCTGTCGGCCTGATTACGCCAAGCACCCGATGATTTGGATATTTTGAAGGCAAATCCTTTTGCTGAATGGTTCTTAAGGCTTTAGCTGATGCTGTGTTACACGCCAATATAACAAGCTCGCAACCGCTTGCAAAAAGCCACTCCACACATTCTAAAGTATATTGATAAATGGTTTCAAAAGAATGATCACCGTAGGGAGAACGGGCATTATCACCTAAATAAATATAATCGTATTGAGGTAACTTCTCTGCAATAGAGCGAAAAACCGTCAATCCTCCATATCCTGAATCGAAAATACCTATTGGTGATGATTGTTCCATAGTGTAATCTTTTGCTAATTATTTCGTGCTGAATTGTTAGCAATTAAACAATGTAGCAATTTATTTCCAAGATAAATCTTTCAAACAAAAAAGCGGAATTAAGTTGAACTTAATTCCGCAGTATTTTAATGAGCTAAAAAAAGCTTTCGCTTTAAGTGCTTAAATTATTTTTTAGGAGCTGCTGGTTTTGCTGCAGTAGCAGTAATACCTAATTTAGTTTTTACTGCACCTGTGATATCGTCGCCACCTTCCCAGAAAACTAAGTTGTTACCACCTTGTCCGTTAGCAATATCAAAAACGTATGCTAAACCTTTTTCTTTTGCAATTGCAGAAATAGCTGTAGCTACTTTACCTTGAATTGGCTGAAACAACTCACCTTGTTTAGTACCTAAATCTTGTTGAGCTTTAGTCTGTGCATCACCAATACGTTTTTGTAAATCTTGTAATTCAGTTGCTGCTGTTTGTAATTCTTTATCAACAGTTTCTTTATTTGCTTCGCTACGCGTTTTTTCTTTAGCTTGTGCTGCTGTTAATTTAGATTGATATTCTTTAATCATCACATCTATTTCAGCTTGTTTAGTTTTACTTAAATTTTCTAAAGTAGTTTGTGCGGTCTTAGATTCAGGTAAGTTTGCAAATACCTCTTCAGAATTTACGTGACCAATCTTTTGCTGTGCATTTGCCATATTCGCTGTAAACAATAAACCTGCTGCTACAAAGAATACGTTAATTAACTTTCTCATGTTTTATTTTACTTTTTATTTTTTTTAATTGTTTTTCCTAATTCAAAGGGGCGAATATACTAATTATTTACAGTCCCTGGTTTGTAACCTAATTTTACGATAACATCATTACTAACATCGTAACTGCTGCTTGCATAAATCATCATGGTAGCTTCACTACTTTTATCAAAAATGAAATCAAGGTATTTCGCTTTTGCAATCTGTTTAATCACATCTGCTACTTTTTCCTGGATAGGTTTGATCAGTTTAGTTCTGCTTTGGAAAAGATCTCCGTCTGGACCAAATTTCTGACGTTGAAATTCTTTAGCAGCTTTTTCTTTCTCGATGATTTCATTTTCACGACGTTTACGCATATCATCAGTTAACAAAACCTGGTCAGCCTGATAAGCTTTATACATCCTGTCGATTTCACCAAAGTTTTGATCAACCTGTTGTTGCCATTGTTTAGAAGCTACTTCTAACTGGCTTAATGCAGATTTATATTCGGGCATGTGCTTTAGAATATACTCTGTATCTACATAAGCAAACTTTTGGGCAAAAGCGCCAAAAGTTGTGCAAAGTAAAAATGCGATAAAAAGGTACTTTTTCATTTGTGTGTGTATTTAATGATTAGTTCTAATAACCTAAGCTTTTTATAAACTCAACTTACTTTGTTTTATTGCATAATTAATTATTTTTTTAATCATAAACAATTAAAATCCGCCTAATTGTTGTGCAATACTAAAGTGGAACTGGCCTTTATTTGCATCTGGTAAACCAGGAATTGCATCGAAACCATAACCATAATCAATACCCAGTAAACCAAATATTGGTAAGAAGATACGTGCACCAACACCAACCGATCTTCTGATATTAAAAGGATTGAAGTCGTTAAATCTATCCCAGGTGTTACCACCTTCAGCAAATGCTAAAATAAAGGCGGTAGCTTGCTGACTTTTAATTACTGGATAACGTGCCTCTAAAACATATTTAGTGTAAATCGGGCTACCTGATGTTTGCGCCTGATTTGCATTTGCGCCTACAGGAATAACGGTATTATTCGCATAACCACGCATCGCGATTAACTCAGAACCTTGCAAGAAATCAAATCCTTGCATACCATCACCACCCAATTTAAATCTTTCGAATGGCGACTGGCCAACACCACTGTTGTACGAACCTAAGAAACCGAATTGTGCCTGAGCTTTAATTACAAACTGCCCGCCAACACGTTGGTACCATTGTGAATCGAACTTCCACTTGTGGTACTCTGTAAATCTATATCTCGTTTTATCAGAAGCTGTAGCATAATTCACATTGTTAAATAATGAATATGGTGGTGTTGCCTGAATGGTAAAACGCAAGAATGAACCTGATGTTGGATAAATTGGCGAATCCCTTGAATCACGGCTAATCTCTTGTGATAAGTTAAAGTTATATGAAGTACCAGTAGAGAATTTAAATCCTGGATAATTTTGAAGGATATACTGTTGGAAACTTAAAGAGTGACTTAACTGGAAATAGTTATCTGGCCAGTTTAATCTTCTACCCAAACTTACCGTTACCCCATTTAAACGGATTTTGTAATAATTAGGATTACTAGAATCGCCAATACCACTCGATTGTAATGAAGTAAATGCACTTACACCAAAGCTTACTGGTTTCTCACCACCAAACCAAGGTTGAGAGAAAGAGAAACTATACGATTGGTAATATTTACCATTGGTTTGACCACGTAAACTTAATTTTTGTCCATCACCTTTTGGAAGTGGTTTATAAGCTTTAAGGTTAAATAAATTTCTTAAAGAGAAGTTATTAAAGGTTAAACCTAATGTACCGATAATACGGCCACCACCAAAACCACCCGATAACTCAATCTGATCAGAAGGTTTTTCTTCTACAGCATACTCAATATCTACTGTTCCATCTGCAGGGTTCGGACGTGGGGTTGGTACTGTTTTTTGTTCGTCAAAGTTACCTAAAGCACCAATCTCACGAACGGTACGAATTAAATCACTTTTGTTAAATTTCTGTCCTGGCTTGGTACGAATCTCACGTAAAACTACCTTATCATTAGTAATGGTATTTCCTTTTAAGGTAATACGGTTGTTGGTGTACTGCGGACCTTCATAAATGCGCATCTCTACATCAACAGTATCATTATAAATTTTAGTTTGAACTGGATCAATATTGAAAGTTAAATAACCATTATCAGTATATAAACTGTTAATATCGCCACCATTTTCGCCACCACCATTTATTTTTTTATCTAATTTATCCTCACTAAAAACATCACCTTTTTCGATACTTAAAACTTTATTTAAGATATCAGTGCTGTAAATTGCATTTCCAGCCCAGGTAATTTTACCGAAGTAATATTTTTTACCTTCATAGATATCCATTTTAATATTAACCTTTTTACTGTTGTATTGATAAATGCTATCCTTTAAAAGTTCTGCATCGCGGTAACCCTTTTCATGCAGTTTGGCAATCATTTTAATTTTGTTCTCTTCGTATTTTTCCTTACTGAATTTACCAGATCCCCAAAAACGCCACCAGGCAAACTGCTTCGGATTTTTAAGGTACTTTCTTAACTTAGCAGCTTTGAAATCCTTATTTCCGGTAAAATCAATGTGCTGAACTTTAACACGATGTCCTTTATCAATATTCGCCTCTAAAACCACACTGTTTTCAGAGTTTGGATCTTTACGCGTTGTGTAATTTATTTTAGTGAAGAAATAACCCTTATCTAAAAGGTATTTTTTTACAATTGCAGACGTTGTATTGTATAAGTTATCGTTAACGATTTTACCTGTTTTATCATTCAGCTTTTCTTGAATAGCTGTTTTTTCCGATTTACGAACACCTTTTAAATCAATTGAGCTTAAACGAGGACGTTCAACAACTTCAATTTCAAAATAAACGGTATCCTGAACAAATTTTTCGACATTTAATTTAACATCATCAAACAATCCTTGTGCCCAAAGTGTCTTAATAGCATCAGCGGTTGCTTCGCCTGGTAAAACAACTTTATCACCTTTTGCTAATTTGGATAAAGTAATTAATACCTCTTTATCCAGGTATTCAGTACCAGTAATTTTTGTACCACCAATGATAAATTCCTTTGGATTAAAATAATCGAGATCTAAGCCACCAACCTTCAATGAAGGGGTTGCCGGAGCCTGACCTTGTGGACGTATTTGAGCAAAGGCCGGAGCGGCTAAAACTAATAGGATTAAAACTTGAAATATTCTTTTCATTAAAATAATTTGTTCAGTAATGGCCACGAAGGTAACAATGTTTTACAAAGCAAAATTGCTTTATTTCCCATACCTGTTAAGTGGTTACATTTATCGTATAAAAGTGGCGCTAAGTTAATTTAAACGCTTGTTAAAAAGTGTTAAAAGAAAAATTAGTTTAATTGTTCGCTAATTTTACCAAAACGTCGTTCGCGTTTTTGATAATCAACAATGGCTTCAAAAAGATTTTCTCTTCTGAAATCGGGCCATAAAACATCAGTGAAATAAAACTCTGTATAAGCCATTTGCCAAAGCAAATAATTACTTATACGGTGCTCTCCACTCGTGCGGATCATCAACTCAGGATCTGGAATATTTACAGTTGTTAACTTAGACGAAAACAGATTTTCATCAATATCATTAATATCAATTGTATTATCTTTTACTTCAGCAGCAATTTTCTTTGCTGCATTTACAATTTCCCATTTAGCACTGTAGCTTAAAGCCAGCGTTAATGTGCATTTCACATTATGTGCTGTTTTATCCATAGCTTCTTTCAAATCATCTATACACTCTTGTGGTAACGATTCGATGTTGCCAATCGCATTAAGCTTAACATTGTTTTTGTTAAGTGTTTCGGTTTCCTTGTTTATGGTCGAAATCAGTATTTGCATTAAAGCATCAACTTCTGCTTTCGGACGGTTCCAGTTTTCTGTCGAGAAAGCGTAAAGTGTAAGGTATTCTATACCAACCTCTACACAGCCTTCTACAATATCTTTTACCGAAAGTACGCCTTGTTCATGACCAAAAACTCGCATTTTGCCCTGGCCTTTTGCCCAACGGCCATTACCATCCATAATAACGGCAATGTGCTTTGGTAGGCGGCTATAGTCTATTTGTTCTTTAAATCCCATTAATTATGTCAAAATCAGCTTAAAAGGAATAGCATTTTGAGGATACAAAGGTAAAAGATATGCCAACACTAACAAATAGATAAGTGTCTCTTTTTCTAAAATCTCCTCTTTGTACTCCAGCGGCACCAGTTTGATGCAATGAAGGATCGGATAAATTAAGCCCAGGGTTGTTCCCAACGTACACTGGATTTGCTGGATAAACACCGCTTACATCGTCCAAATAATCAGTAAACGCAGTTCTGTAGCCAAGTTCTGTAAATACGCTCCAGTTATCCTTATAATTATACCTGAACCCGCCACCAAATGGAATGGCAAGTGCTGTATTTTTATACCCGTTTTCCTGTCCTTCGGTACCTAAATAATCTAATCGGTAAGTTTCTCCCTGGTATTTTATTTTCGGTTTAAAATTTATAAAACCTATACCTGCAAACAAATATGGTGTAAACCTTCTGGTGCCATCATTTATCGCATAGTCGAAAAAATTAAAGTCGATAATTGCACTACCTTCATTTAATGCGGTTTTAAAGCTTAGGTTACGTTCTCTGAACTGCTCATTACTTGAATTTGCATCATTGGCCTTAATTTGCCCATAATTGTAATTAAACCGAAGTCCGAGGTACGAATTAAAGTTGCGCTTTACAAAAATGCCTGCATTAACCCCACTAACCTGAACCGGGTTATATTGATTTAAATCGCCAACATAGCCTGCTCCACCTGCAGAAACACCAATTTCCCAAGCGCCCCTGAACGACTGTGCACGGCTTAATTGAGAAAATGATAAGATAATGAGGATGAAAAGGATAGGTTTGTTTATCGCCATACTTAGTAGTTACGGGTATCGATGCCCCATAATAATTTATTCCTTAACGTACTTAAGTAGGTTTCATTGTTAAGACGAATAAGATTTATGCAAAAGTGGGCTTTTTTAATGGTAATTTTTACCGAGCGTTCTACTGTTACCGTTCTACTATCGCAGCTTACCAGAAATTTCGATTCCCTTGCCTCTACTTCAAAAGAAAGTGCATTATCATCAGGCACAACAACTGGCCTTACATTTAAATTATGCGGTGCAATTGGGGTTATTACAAAATTCTGAGAATCGGGGTAAATAATTGGTCCACCGCAGCTTAATGAATATGCTGTAGAACCCGTAGGCGTTGCAATAATTAAACCATCAGCCCAATAAGAGTTAACAAATTCACCATTCATAGAGGCATGAATAATCATCATTGCAGAGTTATCACGACGGTGAATCGTAATATCGTTCAAGGCAAAGTTTTCCTCCCCAAAAAGATGGTTATCAGATTCTAAACTTAAAAGAGAACGTTCATCTATAGTATATTCACCATGAATTAGTGCTTTTAAAGCCGATTCTATTTCATCTTTATTAATACTGGCTAAAAAACCCAATCGACCGAAATTAATACCTATTACTGGAATACCCGAATCTCTAATCAAAGAAAGTGTATCCAATAAAGTGCCATCTCCTCCTAAGCTTAATAAAACATCGGCATGTTCTTTTAATTCTTTGTGGTTATGGAATATTACTGTATTAGCTGGAATCTTAATTTTGCCGTGTAAGGAGTTTTTAAACTTATGATGGAGAACAGGCTGTACATTATGCCTTTTTAAATGGTCGAAAACTTCTTGAACGTAAGGTAACACGGTGTCATTAAAGTCTCTTCCGTAAATTGCAATCCTCATAATAAATTTAAACGTTTAAATAGTTCATAAAAGAATCAAAACGTTCTTGAGAACCATCATCAATTTGGGTATTGTTATAAACTTCTTTAACCTGATAATCGTAACGTTCGAAAGAAGCGACCAAGGAAGTAATTTCAGTTTTATTTACTTTCAAAGTGATTTCTAAACGAGTAGAATCTTCGAAAGAGCTTACATATGATGAAAGTATTTGTGCATTATCAGCCTCGACGATTTGCGCAATATGTGCCAGAGAGTTATCCCGATTACTGATTTCGAGTACAATAATTCCACCAGGCTCATTAACGGCATACAATTCGGCAACAGAGTTTATAATGTTGTTAATAGTGATTAAGCCTGTATAATTTTTCTGTTGATCCAAAACAGGTACAACAGTTAATTTTAGCGAACCTAATAACCTGATCACATCGTAAGTGTGTGCGTTTGTAAAAACAAAGGCATTTAATAGATTTACAGAAACCTCTTTTACTAAAATATTGTAATCGTGTATTTCCAACAAATCATCTTCGGCAAGCAAACCCAAAAACTGACCATCGCTAACCACAGGGATATGCTTAAGCTTAAACTCGTTCATACGATCTAAAGCTTTTTGCAGCGTGTCGTCCGTTTTTATAGGCGCTATTTCATTCGATATGATTTCTTCGGCAAACATTATTTTAATAATATTCTATCTAAAAACTTCTCTAAATATCCGTTAAATACTTCAGGATGCTCCATCATCGGTGCATGTCCGCATTTATCTACCCAGTTTAATTCTGAATTTGGCAATAGTTGGTGAAATTCTTCTGCAACTTCTGGTGGTGTAACTTTATCGTTTTTACCCCAAATTAATGAAACAGGTATTGTTATTTTCGATAATTCCTTAGCCATATTGTGTCTTATTGCAGATTTGGCCATGGTTAAAATTCGAATTACTCTCGATCTATCGTTAACGGTTTTAAAAACATCATCAACAAGTTCTTTAGTTGCAGTGGCAGGATCGTAAAAAGTAAATTCTACTTTTTCTTTTATATAATCGTAACTCTCTCTTCGAGGGAAAGAGCCGCCAAAGGCATTTTCATATAAGCCAGAGCTACCCGTAAGCACCAAAGCTTTAACAAATTCCTGATGAGCAACAGTAAAAACCAAACCAACGTGACCACCCAAAGAATTTCCAACAAGCACAACCTGATTCAGGTTTTTAAATTTCAGAAAACGATGAACATACCTGGATAATGCTTTAACCCCCAGTGTTAAAATTGGTAAATCATAAATTGGAAGTATAGGAACAATAACACGATATCGATCTTTAAATTGATCTAAAACAAGCTGCCAGTTACTCAATTCGCCCATAAGGCCATGCAATAATACCAGCGTTTCGCCTTCTCCAGCTTCGATGTATTTAAATCCGTCTTCTTCTATTACCTGGTATGTCATATATAATAAGTGGTATTGTGTTACTAAGTTAGTAGAGTAAAATTAAATTTTCGCATTTATATGCCATTTTTCTGAAATAAAATCAGAAACGGTATAAAAACATTGATTAAAGTACCAAAAACGAATATTATCAATGATCTATTCCGAATTGGTATTAAAATAATACTACCCGCTGTGTTTTTTTAGCTTTAAGCTCTGTACAGCTTAGCCTAGTTTCTCTTTCACTATTTCAGCAATCAGTTTTCCATCGGCTTTGCCTGCAAGTGCTTTATTAGCCATGCCCATAACTTTTCCCATATCTTTAACTGATGTCGCACCAGATTGTTTTACAACATCTGCAATAATTGCTTCAACCTCTGCACGATCTAATTGCTTAGGCAAGAACTGATTAATTACTTCAATTTCTTCTTCCTCTACCTGATATAAATCTGCACGATTTTGCGATTTGTAAATATCAGCAGATTCTCTACGTTGCTTAATTAATTTTTGAAGAATCTTAAGTTCTGTTTCTTCAGTAATTTCTTCTGATGCACCTTTTTCGGTTTTAGCAAGAAGAAGAGCAGCTTTTATGGCTCTTAATCCTCGCAATTGGGCATCGTTTTTAGCCAACATGGCCTTTTTTATTTCCTGATCTATTGTATTTGATATCATTTTTAACCTCAAAACCCAAAAAATGGGCATTCCTAATATTAGTTTAAAATAAAAAAATTATAGTGTTATTCCCTCTCCGTACTAATTCCTATCCAGGTAACTAGGGGGTTCTATTTATGATTGTGCCCGTAGCTTGTGCTGATGGCATAATTATCATATCATTTATATTTACGTGCTTCGGTCTGCTTACTACATACCAAATTGCATCAGCAATATCATCGGCAATTAATGGTTCAAAACCTTCGTATACTTTTTTGGCTCTATCTTCATCACCTTTGAAGCGAACAATCGAAAATTCGGTTTCTACACTACCTGGATTAATTGCCGTAACTTTAATTCCATGTTGCAAAAGATCTATTCGCATCGCTTTATTTAGCGCATCAACCGCATGCTTACTTGCGCAATATACATTTCCGTTTGGATAAACTTCTTTCCCTGCAATAGAACCTATATTAACGATATGCCCCGATTTGCCTGGAATCATCCAATTGGAAACAATTTTAGTTACGTAAAGCAAACCTTTCACATTGGTATCAATCATGGCATCCCAATCATCGGTATCCCCTTGATTAATTGGCTCAAGCCCCCGGCTAAGCCCTGCATTATTAATTAAAACATTTACCTTTTTCCAATCTTCAGGTAAAGCTTCCAGCGCAGCTGATAAACTTTCTTTCTCCTTCACATCGGCTAAAACCTGTTTAATGGCAATACCATATTTAGCTTCCAAATGATGAGCCGTTTTCTCTAAACGATCAGCTCTTCTGGCAACTAGAACTAAATTATAACCATTGTGAGCGAAGATATGTGCGCTAGCCTCTCCTATACCAGAAGTTGCGCCCGTGATTAAAGCTATTTTAGACATTTGATAAAATTAAAAAATTGCAGCTTGTTTTAAACAAGTTATCAATTGCAACAAAGGTAAGTTTTTTTGGTTTGCCAGTCTACTCGAAAAACAAGCTGAATGTAAAATGACGTAGCTTCGCTTTATCTAAAGGATTAGCAAAGGCTGTATTGTCATGTTGTATAATATCATTCATCGAATAGGAAACTTTTATTTCGGGCGACATTTTAAAATACTCGAAATATAAATCGAACCCGATACCTGTTTCGTAAGAAAGGTAATTCCGCTTATTTTTTAAAAACTTATTAATAGGTGTTTCCCCTTCATCGAAAGTTTTCTTTTTAGAAGCGATATCGATTGAATATTTTGCACCACCAAGCCAATAAGCTCTGAAATTATTTAAACGATTTGATTTTATCTTTATCGCTAAAGGAAATTCAAACATGGTAGCCTGAACTTTTTTATCAATGGAGGTTTGAAAGCCAGCAGGAATAATTGAAGTGTTAACGGGTTGAGCTACTTCTGGAGCAGGCTCATATTCGTAACGCATCACGCGGTCACTAAAAATTAATGATGGTGTGGCACGCAAATCAAAGTTTTCTGAAATCCTTCTGTTTACAACAAAGCCTAAACCAAAACCAACTGATGGCGGACTTGAAATGGCACGCATAGGTTGGGTAACCTGCTTACCATCAAAAGGATCGAAATAAGGATTACGCCAGTTGGCAGCCTTTAAAATTTTATACTCGGCAGAAATGTATTGAAAGCTGAAGCCAAAATGTAAGTCTTCATCATCTACCCCACCGCCCCAATTTTGAGCAAAAGTGATTGTAGTAACCAGTAAAAAGGAGATGATGAGGCTTAATTTTTTTATCATTTAGTACCCGTATAAATCGAACTTATTCCAAACGTTAAAATTCTTTGTTTGGTACTTTTGAAACCTACTTTTTCCATCAAATTGGTAAAATCAGCTCCATCAGGAAAAGCTGCAACAGATTCTGGCAAATAAGTGTAAGCTCGGTGATCTTTAGAAAACAGTTTTCCAAAGAAAGGAGTAACCTGCTTAAAATAGAAACTATATAATTGCTTAACAGGGAAAACCTTTGGTTTAGAGAATTCGAGGATAACCATTTTACCACCTGGTTTTAAAACCCGAAACATATCCTGCAAACCTTTTTCCAGGTTTTCGAAATTACGCACACCATAGGCACAAGTAATTGCATCGAAAGTATCGTCACTAAAATGCAGCCCCTCAGAATCGCCAACCTGAACGGAAAACACTTCATTTAAGCTGCGTTCGTTGATTTTCTTTTTAGCCACCTCTAGCATACCTTCAGAAATATCCACACCAATAACTTTTTCAGGATGAAGTTTTTTGATCGCTTCAAAAGCAAAATCGCCCGTTCCGGTAGCAACATCAAGCATAATTCTTGGATGTATAGAAACCAGTTCCTTAATTGCTTTTTTACGCCACAAAACGTCAATACCTAAGGAGAGGAAATGATTTAAAAAATCGTAAGTACCTGAAATGTTGTTAAACATAGTTGCAACCTGCTCCTTTTTAGTTGCATTTTCTACTTGATATGGAGTGATATTCTGATTCATGATATTGGCAAAGATAGGTTTATTGTTTAATTGTTTTAATCGGTGAATTGTCAAATGCGAAACAGATAATCAGTTAAAGAATTGAAACGCTTAACCATCCTCTCAAAATTACTACCTTTGCAATATGATTATCAAAACGGCAACATTTGTTTGCAGCAACACCCAGATCTCGGCTTTGCCGGCACCAACTATGCCAGAATATGCATTTATCGGCCGTTCAAACGTAGGTAAATCTTCTTTAATTAATATGTTGGTTAACCATCATGGTTTAGCAAAAACATCGCAACGTCCAGGTAAAACCCAGTTAATCAACCATTTTTTGATTAATCAGGAATGGTATATTGTCGATTTGCCTGGTTATGGCTATGCAAAGGTTTCTAAAACCAGTAGAGAAAAATGGGAAAAATTTATCCGAGCTTACATTACGAAAAGAGAGAGCTTACAATGTGTTTTCGTGCTGATTGATAGCCGTTTAGAGCCGCAACAAATTGATATTGAGTTTTGCTATTGGTTAGGCGAAAAGCAAATTCCTTTTGCTTTGCTTTTTACCAAAGCAGATAAACAAGGGATGAATGAATCTATAAAGAACGCCAATGCCTTTAAGAAAAAGCTTGGCGAATTTTTCGAAGAAGTACCAGCAAGTATTATAACTTCTGCCGAAAAACATACGGGGAAGGAAGATGTTTTGAACTTCATTTATGAAGTAAATAAAGATTTTGTTAAACCCATTATTACCAAGCAGTTTTAAAATTATTGGCTCCCAAAGCCAGATATTATAAAACACCCTATATATTAAAATGAAAAAATACTTTTCACTCGTATTATTCGCACACTCTATTTTTGCTTTGCCTTTTGCTATGATTGGCTTCTTTTTAGGTGTAACAACAACAGAAAATCCTTTTCAATGGCAAAAACTAATACTGGTTTTGCTTTGTATGGTTTTCGCACGTAATTCTGCGATGGCTTTTAACCGCTATCTGGATCGAAACATAGATGCAAAAAACCCGCGGACTAAAATGCGTGATATCCCAGCAGGTAAAGTTACGGCAAATGAAGCGCTGATTTTTGTAATAGCAAACTGCGTTTTCTTTATCATAGCAACATTTTTCATTAACAGCCTTTGTTTTTACTTATCGCCTGTTGCCCTATTTGTTGTTCTTTTTTATAGTTATACAAAAAGGTTTACCTCGCTTTGCCATTTGGTTTTAGGCTTAGGTTTATCGCTTGCTCCAATAGGCGCTTACATTGCAGTAACAGGTCAATTTGCTTTGGTGCCAGTTTTATATTCGTTTGCTGTATTATTCTGGGTAAGTGGTTTCGATATTATTTATGCTTTGCAGGATGAAGATTTTGACCGTGAAGAAAATTTACATTCCATACCATCAGCCCTTGGCATAAAAAATGCACTTAACGTTTCTGTTGTGTTGCATATTTTCTCTGCTGCCTGCGTTATTGCACCGATATTTTTAATGCCAGATTCGTTTAGCTGGGCTTATTATATCGGGGTTGCTTTCTTCTGCTTTGCCTTAACTTATCAGCATTTGCTGGTAAAGCCAAATGATATAAGCAAAGTGAATAAAGCATTTGCTACTACAAACGGAATGGCATCGGTGGTATTTGCATTGTGCTTTTTAATTGATGCCTATTTAAGAACTAAATAATAGAATTTTGAATAAGTTGATTAGCATTTTGTGTTAAAAAACCTCATCCATCATTCAATAATTATAATACTATGATTATAAATAAAAAACCAAGAACATATATCCCTAACGATTTAAAAATTAGCTGGGAGAGCTTAGAACCACTTTTTGCAGAGTTACAAAATCGTGAAATTGCAAGCGCTGATGAACTTGAACACTGGTTAAAAGATCGTTCGGAGTTAGAAGCTGCCCTGGAAGAAGATTTCGCCTGGCGCTACATAAAAATGAGCTGCGATACTGCAAACGAAGCCCTGGTAGAAAGTTTCCAGTACTTTGCTACAGAGATAGAGCCTAAAATTTCGCCCTTATCAAACGAATTAAATAAAAAATTTAGCGATAGTCCATTTATGGATGATTTGGATAAAGAAAAATATTTCGTTTACAGCAGAGCGATTAAAAAAGCTTTAGAACTTTACCGCGATGAAAACATCGAATTGTTTACGGAATTACAGGTTAAACAGCAAAAATATCAGGGCATAACTGGTGCTATGAGCGTTGAAATAAACGGACAGGAATATACCTTAGAACAGGCTTCGATTTTCGTTAAAGATTTAAACCGAGAAGTTCGTGAAAATGCCTGGAAAACCATTCAACAGCGTAGATTGATTGATAAAGATGATTTAAACATCTTATTTGATGAGTTGATTAAATTACGGAATCAGGTTGCCCTTAATGCAGGATTTGAAAACTATCGCGATTATATGTTTCAGGCTTTAGGCCGTTTTGATTATACGCCGCAAGATTGTTATGATTTTGCCAATGCGATTGAAAAAGAAATTGTTCCGATTTTAAAAGAACAGGCAGAAAAACGCCGAGAAGCTTTGGCTTTAGAAACCTTAAAACCTTGGGATTTAGAGGTAAGTGTAAGTGGTAAGCCTGCTTTAAAACCCTTTAACAGCGGAGCTGAATTGATTGATAAAAGCATTGCCTGCTTTAATGCTATCGACTCAAAACTTGGCGATAAATTGGCGATAATGAAAGCCAATAATCTTTTTGATGTAGAAAGTAGAAAAGGTAAGGCACCAGGTGGCTATAATTATCCATTAGCAGAAACTGGCGCTCCATTTATTTTTATGAATTCGGCGAATTCGCTTCGCGATTTAACCACTATGGTTCATGAAGGCGGTCATGCAATACATACTTTCTTAACTGCAAATTTAGAGCTTAACGATTTCAAACACTGTCCTTCAGAAGTTGCCGAATTGGCTTCCATGAGCATGGAATTAATTTCTATGGATAACTGGAATGTTTATTTCGACAATCCAGAAGATTTAAATCGGGCTAAAAAAGAGCAATTGGCTGATGTTTTGAAAACTTTACCGTGGGTTGCAGTCATCGACCAGTTTCAGCATTGGATTTATACCAATCCGAATCACACTGCAGCAGACCGTGAAGAAACTTTTAAACAAATTTATAATCGTTTTGGAGCAGGTTTTGCAGATTGGGAAGATTTACAGGCTCAATTTGGAAACGTTTGGCAAAAACAATTGCACTTATTCGAAGTCCCTTTTTACTACATAGAATACGCAATTGCCCAGTTAGGTGCCATTGCTGTATGGAAAAACTACAAAGAAAACCCTGAAAAAGCATTAGAACAATATTTAGCTGCCCTTTCGTTAGGTTACACCAAACCAATGAACGAGATTTACGAAACCGCTGGTATTAAATTTGATTTCAGCGCAGAATACGTAAAAGAATTAGCTCAATTTGTTAAAGACGAATTAGAAAAACTAGGTTAATACAACATAATTACGAGTAACGAGCCGTAACATTAAATGTTACGGCTTTTTTTGGCTCACTATATTCCTAAAAAAGGTTTACAGTTTCATAACTTTTAAAATAGGCATATTACAAATTTATACCGCAGTTAATTCGGATTCAATTGTCATATGTCCGAACTAAATCCGAATCAACTCCGATTAAGACCCGTACTAAAGGTTAAGATGAACTTAACCCATGTCTTATCCTTATATAGCTATACAGGTTATTGTTTTAATTTTGAATTGACTATACATCCAAATTTGGTAATTCTGTGTGAACTATACATTTGTGTTTTGATCTGATTTATATTTTTTAGGCTTCCACCTTTTTTTCAGTTCTCCCTGTTTAATGCTGTTTCTTTTGTTTCCATACACTGTCTTTAGTGTATAGCTTTTTTAGGAATCGACACTATTCGACGCTTTCTTCATTAGAACATCCGGGCAATTTGGTTATTATTTTTTAGTTTTTGTAAGTGTTGTTAAAAAAAATAACACAGTTTAAAAAGGCGATTTCTTTTTAAAAGAACCTGCCTTTTGTGAAAATTTGCTAATAAAGTTAAACATTGTTAAAAAGAGCTGTTTCAAACACCCAATGATTTAGTTTCGTGTAATTAATCCTCAGATCAGGAAACTAATCATCACTACTAAACTGCTATGAAACGAATCGCTCTGTTTTTCATATTACTTTCTGCTATATTATTTATTGATGTACAAGCTCAGGACAGCAGAGGTAAGATTTCTGGCTTGTTAATGAGCGAAAAAAAGAAATCAATTTCAGCAGTCATTACAATCAAGAGTTTAAAAGATTCAACATTTATTAAAACGACAGTTTCGGATGCTACGGGTATTTTTTATTTTGAAAATCTTCCTGTAGCTACCTATTTGGTATCAGTTAAGGCGATTGGTTTTCAAACTGTTGATGTTAAAATCGAAATTAGCGCTACGCAATTATCAGTTGATAAAACACTTTTGCTTACTGAAGAAAATATAAATTTAGGCAGCGTTAATATTTCAGGTAAGAAACCATTAATTGAGCGGTTTAGCGATAAAACAGTAATGAATGTAGAAAACAGTATTGTTGCAAGTGGAAATACAGCGCTCGAAGTGCTTGCCAAAATGCCAGGGGTTTCTGTTAATCAAGATGGGATTATTAACGTTAAAGGAAAATCGGGTGTTAATGTTTTAATTGATGGAAAAACTACTTATTTATCAGCTGAACAGCTAGTAACCAGACTTCGTTCTCTAAGCAGCAGTGAACTCAAATCAATCGAGTTGATTACTAATCCATCGGCTAAATACGACGCCGAGGGAAATGCAGGTGTAATCAATTTAAAGCTTAAAAAAAATACAGGTTTCGGTACAAACGGTAATCTAGATTTAGGATTTGGCTATGGCAAAAACTCTAAAAGTAATGCGGGATTTTCACTGAATCATCGAAACAAAAATTTTAATATTTTCGGTAATTTTGCTCATAACAATAACAAATACCAGGAAGATTTAGACATTAACCGCATCACAAATAATGGCGTATCGAATACTTTTTTTCATCAGTATAATACACAAATCCGTTCTTCTCATAACAACAATTACAAAGCTGGCATTGATTATTTTATTAATGAGAAAAATACAATTGGTTTTTTAACCAGTGGCTACTTTAATAACGGGCACGAAAAATCGAACGGTATAACCGATATTGGTACTAGTTTTATAAAAATAGATTCCTCTATTGTAGCTGATAACCCTTCTAAAAACAAATACCGAAATCAAGCTTATAATCTAAATTACAAATCGATTATTGATACGCTTGGGCAGGAATTTTCTGCTGATCTAGATTACGCACAATATCGAAGTGAAGAACAAACCGTTTATAATAACTATTTTTCAGATGTACTTGGAAATCCTTACAAAGCTCCGTTAACTTTTAGAAATTTAACACCATCCTTAATAAAAATAAAGGCGGCAAAAATTGATTATGTTTTACCTTTGAATACTGCGACAAAACTAGATTTTGGCTTAAAAAGCAGTTGGGTAAGTACTGACAACGATTTTCGATTTGAAAATTTTGTAGCTTCACAATGGCAAAACGACTTAGGTAGAAGTAATCGTTTTATATATGATGAAAGCATAAATGCAGCTTATACAAACTTCAAGCACGATTTTAAAACAACAAGTATTGAACTTGGTTTAAGAGTAGAACAAACCAATTCAAAAGGTAATTCGGTTAATGAGCAAAAAATAGTTAAACGACATTATTTCGATTTCTTCCCAAATTTTTCTCTAAATCAAAAGTTATCCGCAAACAACGAACTTAGATTTTCATACAGCAGAAGGATAGAAAGGCCAGATTATAAATCGTTAAACCCTTTTGTGTACTTTGTCGATTTGTACACTTTTAGTCAGGGAAATCCATTCCTAAACCCAGAATACACAAACTCTTTTCAACTTTCTTATAATTATAAAAAAGAGCTTAATGTAACTTTTGGATACAGCATTACAAACAATTTAATTCTTGATGTGCTCTTGCCTGACAACGTTAAAAAAACACTTTATCAAACCGTACAAAATCTTGATAAACAATATGCTTACGACTTAACTATTGGGTATCCAACTACAATAGGTAAATTTTGGAATATGGATAATACGATAACGAGCACTTACAATCAAATCAAAACATCCGATTTAGGCGGAAATAATTACGATCGAAAAAAGGTAAATTTTATTTTGAACAGCAACCATAATTTCGTGATCGGCCCATCTATTTCTGCCGAACTTTCAGTCGAATTTGTTTCCGCACAGATTTACGGAACTTATGCCATTAAGCCATATTATGGAATAGATTTCGGCTTAAAAAAATCATTCGCTGATAAAAAATTGAATCTAAAATTTGCCCTTAATGATGTTTTTGATACTCGCAAAGCCAGAATAAGCAGTGCTCTTACTGATTTAAATTATAATCTTACTCAGAAACAGGAAAGCAGAATTTTTAGGTTGAGCCTAGGCTATACTTTTGGCAGCAATGCAATTAAAGCGGTTAGGGAAAGAAAAACCAGCGTTACTGATGAGGAAGGGAGAATTAAATAAGTTGTAAAAAAATATAGTCCGTTTGTTTTCGCAGATTTACGCAGAAAATAAAGATCATAACTACCAAGATCTTTCCCACAGACATCCGAAACCTGCACAACAAAAAACCTAAACCTCTTCTTCCTTTTTAGTTATCATAATTAAAAACATTACTAAAACAGAAAGTATAATCATAACCAGGTAACTATGACTTAAATTCAATTCATCCTTCGCTGGAATTAAATTCACGATTGCGTAGCTCAAAAAAGAAACAATTACATAGGTAATTCCACCTGTTAAACCGCCAGCTATTCCTGCATTTTTAGGGAACTTACTTAAGCAAAAAGTAAAATAGTTGTTAAAGGTAAAACCTGCTCCAATGTGAATAATAAATGCAAAAAATATAAGCGACCAGAGGTTGGATATAAAATTGATGCTAATCATCATTAAAATCACAAATACTACCTGCAATATCGAATTAATCATCAATCGCTTAAAAAACGGCTTATTAATCGTTGCCTTACCAATAAAACCACCAACCATCCAGGCAAAACCTAAAACAAGCGAGCTATAACCTGCAACAACTGGCGAATAGTGTAATTCATGTTCAATAATAAATGGCCCTGTCATATTGTAAACCATCACCATACAATAGGCCAAACCAAGCATTACAATTCCTAAAGTAAAACTGGTTGTTTTTATCATATTTATATAGATGCCAGTAATTTTTTTGAGCTGAAAATCGGTAAAATGTTTAAGTGTTTCGCCGCTGAATACAAATTCTAATAACGCAAATACCAAAGCAAAACCTGCCAAGAAGTAAAAGTTAGATTCCCATCCAAAAGCAGTTTGAAGATACCCGCCTACAAACGGTGCTATTATTGGCCCTGTTGACCAAATAATAGAGAATAAACTTAAATAGTGTTTAAGTTGATCGCCAGAAAATAAATCTACAAAATAGGCTCTTTTAGCAACCACAATTGCCCCAACGGAAAGCCCATGAATTATTCGCATTAAGTAAATCAGATAAATATTATGTGTGATTGCAATGATTAAACTTGCTGCAGCAAAAATCAGCAACGCATACAAACCAATTTTATAACGTCCGAAGCTGTCTAAAACACTGCCAATAAATAGCTGTGCTACGCCATAGCTGATTAAGAATATACTCAGCGTTAATTGCACCTGAATATCACTAACCTGCATTTCGCCAGCCATTGTTGGTAGTGAAGGAATATAAATATCTGTAGCAAAACCAGATAGTGGAATCAATGCAAAAGCCAACAAGGTAGAAATCCCTTGGTTCTTTTCTTTAATATATTTTATGTTATTAATTTCTACAGCGGGCATTTTATCTTTATTTAAAATCAAAGATCGACAGAAGTCGATTGGGTAATCAAGGAAGCAAAATTAGTCTTTTGCTTTAAACCGAAATTATGAAAATCAAAGAATTAGTTTTACAAAACAAATATTGGCCAAATTTGACTTTCAACCTATATTTAGGGCTTTTTTAAATTAGAATTTTCAGTCTTTTTATCGTGTGATGAAATTTATATCTTGCTTTAAACGTTTTTAACTGATATTTTTTTAAGTTTGAGGAATACAACAACCAAAACAGATGTTCGAAAAGCTATTCAGAAAGAAATCTATCTCCAAGATATTACAAGATGCAGCAAAAGGCTACGGCGATCATGAAAGTTCCTTACATAAAACACTCGGTGTTCGCGATTTAACCGCCTTCGGTATTGCAGCAATTATTGGAGCTGGAATTTTCAGTACAATTGGTAAAGCCAGCGCTGATGGTGGTCCTGCGGTAATATTTTTATTTATTTTTACTGCGGTTGCTTGTAGTTTCGCGGCATTTGCTTATGCAGAATTTGCTTCAATGGTACCTGTTTCTGGTAGTGCTTACACCTATTCGTATGTTGCATTTGGCGAATTAGTTGCATGGATTATTGGCTGGTCGCTCATAATGGAATACTCTATTGGTAATATAACGGTTGCTATTTCCTGGTCAGATTATTTTACTGGACTACTTTCCACCATAAAAATTCCAGCCCTCGGTATTGAAGGCATCCATGTTCCCGATTGGATGACATTGGATTATTTAAGTGCTTACAACGGCCATAAGCATGCTGAAGCACTTTTAGCTGCTGGAAAAAACCTTCCAGATTTAGATACAGCAACAGCTCTTGCTAATAATGCATGGCTTACTGCTCCAAAAATAGGAAGTTTTCATATTGTTGCCGATATCCCCGCATTAGGTATAATTATCTTGATTACCTGGTTAATTTACCGCGGAATGAAGGAAAGCAGAAATGCCAGTAATGCAATGGTTGTGGTTAAACTTGCCGTTATTTTACTAGTATTAGCTGTTGGTGTTTTTTATGTTGATACAAAAAATTGGGATCCATTTGCACCTAACGGTGTTTCTGGTGTATTAAAAGGTGTTTCTGCAGTATTCTTCGCTTATATAGGTTTTGATGCAATTTCTACAACTGCCGAAGAATGTAAAAATCCACAACGCGATTTACCCCGCGGCATGATGTGGGCAATCATTATTTGTACCATTCTTTACGTTGCAATTGCTTTAGTTTTAACTGGAATTGTAAAATCAGATACTCTAGCAGTTGGCGATCCTTTAGCCTTTGTATTCGACCAGATAGATTTAAAATTAATGAGTGGCATTATTGCAGTTAGTGCCGTTTTTGCTATGGCTAGTGTACTTTTAGTTTTCCAAATGGGGCAACCCCGCATCTGGATGAGTATGAGCCGTGATGGTTTACTACCAAAATCGTTCTCTAAAATTCACCCAAAATACAAAACACCTTCATTTGCTACAATTGTGGTGGGTTTCGTTGTTGCTGTTCCTTCGCTTTTCATGAATTTAACTATCGTAACCGACCTTTGCTCAATAGGTACTTTATTTGCCTTTGTGCTGGTTTGCGCAGGTGTTTTAGTTTTACAAAACCGACCAGATGTACAGCGAGGTAAATTCAAAATCCCATATGTAAACAGTAAATTTATTGTTCCCATCGGTTTAATTGCAGGCTTAATTTTTGCTTTTACACAATATGGAAAAGAAACAAAAGCATTCTTTTTTAATTCTCCTAAAACGGTTCAAACGGTCAACTTTGTTACTTCATTAAGTGGTGATGAATTGAGAATTGTAAAAGAGGAAATCATTAATAATGCAAAACCACAAATCATTTTAAGCGATAAGGTTGATGCCGAATCTTACCTAAGCAATTTGCCTGCGGATAAATATCAACAGTTTATTTCTGCATCTAAGGTATCCATAGAAAAGAAATACGAAAGTGGCTGGAGCTTGTTTAAACACAAAATACCGATGTGGATTTTTATCTTCATTTGTATCACAATTTCTTTTTACTGCGTTACTAAAAATTTATCATTAATACCTGTTTTGGGCTTAATCAGCTGCTTATATATGATGTGCGAGCTTGGCATATCTAACTGGATTGGCTTCGGCATTTGGTTAGTTATTGGCTTGGTTGTATATTTCGCTTATGGCTTTAGACATAGTAAGTTGGCGAAAGAAAACGCTTAAACAATTCTTATTTGTTTTGGAAATGAATGACAAGTTCTTAGTGGCGGACTGTAGTCCCGCTATTGCTAATAGTCCTCATTCGTACCTCATTGCGGACTATTTTGCTCTATCGGGTTTATAAACAAAGGCTTTTGCCCAAAAACCTGAATGTAAAATCGTTTCGGTCGGTGAGACACCAACCGATAGATAAAAGATCTTGCAAATACGATGGGAATGATGAGTTTAATAAATTCTAAACCTTTTTCTTTTTAAACACAAATACGGTTAAAATAATTAATCCAACTCCTGAAAGTATAAGATAGTATTCGCTATGAGCTAAGCCATTAACCTTTGCTGCTGGACCAGCAATAAACAATACTATTGCTAATATTATTAAAATATTTCGTCCCATTATACAGGTAATCTATGTAACTCAATATCATCAGGCGTAACGAAAATTAAAGGAACTTTCTCTACGTCAACATAGCTACTATCCAAACCAAAACTTCGCTCTTCAGATAAGCTCAATTTTTTAAGGATAAAATAATAATCCATTATAGTACGCTCGTATAAACTCAGTTTAGTGAATTTAGATAAATGTTTTTCTAAAAGAACAAAACGGAAATCGCCTGCAATTTTATGTTTATTTAAAGAAGTATATTGACTGGTAATATCTACTTCACCATTTCTAACTAGCTCTTCAACTACCTTACGGTATAGTAAGTTTACTCTTTGCTCAATTCTGAAACCTAATTTAAAATCGATACGAATTAACTTCCCTGGAATTAAGAATTCAACCTTATAATCTAATGTATAAGGCTCATCCATTACATCAACGTGCACCAACCAATAAACATCGGCACGTTTTGGCTCTTTCTGAATAATAGAGTAAATAATTTTAGATTCTATTTCCGTTTTGAAGTTTGCACTTGTTAAATAAACCAATTGAGATGAATATTTCGGCACCGTTTCATCGGCGCTCAGCTCACTTAAAATATCATAATAATCTTCAATCTCGACATACTTAACGAAACGATTTTTAATTTTTCTGGCTACAAACCAGCTCCACATCACGGTAAAAAGTACCGAACCAATTAAAACCGTTAACCAGCCACCTTCTGAAAATTTGTGTAGGTTACTGAATAGAAATGTACCTTCGATTACAACGTAAACTGAAATAAAAATGGCAATTAAATACTTTGGAAAACGCTTACTTCTTAAATAAACACTAACCAAAATTGTTGTCATCAACATCGCAATTGTAATGGAAAGCCCGTAGGCGGCATCCATTTTCGAAGATTCTTTCCAGAAAAAAACAATACTACAACAGCCCAACCAAAGCATCCAATTAATGGATGGAACATAAAGTTGTCCTTTCGAGAGTGATGGATAAACAATTTTAATTTTTGGCCAAAGGTTCAAACGAACCGCTTCAGATATTAACGTAAACGAACCACTAATTAAAGCCTGACTGGCAATTACCGCAGCCATAGTTGCCAGAATAACCATCGGAATCTGAAACTGACTAGAAATAATCTGAAAGAAAGGATTCATTTTAGAACTAGGAATAAAAGTACCTTCGTTTTGCAAGATCCAAACACCTTGCCCTAAATAATTCAAAATCAAAGTTACTTTAACGAAAATCCAGCTGATTCTAATATTATTTCTTCCACAATGTCCAAGGTCTGAATACAATGCTTCTGCCCCTGTTGTACAAAGAAATACGCCACCTAATATAACAAAGGCTTTACTGTTGGTAACCAATAAGTGAATGGCGTAGTAAGGATTAAGCGCACGTAAAATGCTTAAATCTTTAACAATGAACAATACCCCTGCAACACCTAAAACAGTAAACCAAACAAACATTACAGGACCAAAAAGTTTACCAACCAAATTGGTTCCGAATTGCTGAATAATAAACAATAAGGTTAAAATTGCAATTACAACAGGTACAACAGGAACATCAAATTTATTGGTTAAACCCTCAATTGCAGATGTTACAGTAATACTTGGTGTAATAACACCATCAGCCAGAAGTGCACAACCACCCACCACAGCAGGAACAATTAGCCATTTAGCTTTTTTTCTTACTAAAGAGAATAAAGAGAAAATACCCCCCTCACCTTTATTATCAGCTCTTAAAGTGATAATAACATATTTGATGGTTGTTTGTAAAGTAAGGGTCCAAATGATACAAGAAAGTACGCCCAGTACGATATCATTGGTTATCGAACCAGGATCTGTAACCAATCCATGCTTAACCCCTAAAATAGCCGTAAAAATTGCATTCAAGGTGTATAAGGGCGAAGTACCGATATCTCCGAAAACGATACCTAAACTTATTAAAACCCCGCCTGCGGTTAACGCATTTACATTCTTATTATTTGACACTTTGTTAATTTTTTAGTGCGGCAAAAGTAAACTAACTATAACAATTTAACAACCAATTTATTGTGTATTTTAAACACTATATAATTGCAATTTTAATATATACTAAAAAAACACGAAATAGGCCAGCTAAAACGTTTTTTCGAGAAAGAAAATATGTGCATACGTAAAAAAACAAAATTTATTGTTAAATTGTGTTAAATTATCGCTTTTGAACAAAATGTTTAATTTCTTTGTTTTAAATTGATACATTTGCTACATAATTTGATGAAACTCTACCCAAAGATAACGCTTCTTTTAAAACTTGCCTGCATTTTGTGCATAGCAATGTTTTGCGGCATAAATTCTTGGGCTCAACAATCTGATAGCATTCGCATTAGCCTTAAAACAAGAGCTAAAAAAACAAGCAAAATTCCTGAAATTAAAGCCAATATTCAGCCGTATAAACCACTGTATATGTCAATTAACGGTGGTAGTATGTTTGGTACTTATTCTGCAACTAATAAAAGTACAACTGTAGCGACTAAAGATAAACTTCTAACAATTGTTAAAATCTATCCAAATCCAGTAGAAGACCAGTTAAATATCATTATTTCTTTAAACAGAGATACGCCAGTAAATATTAAAATTATTGATCTTTTAGGAAACGAAGTAGTTACTTTGGCTAACGAACGCCTAAATGCTGGCGAGCAAACTAAAAGCTTTGCAATTCCCAGCCGTCTAAATGCAGGCATCTACTTTTTAAAAGTTGCAGCAGGCGCAGAAACTCAGGTAAAACGAATCTCAGTTTTATAACACCGTTTTCTTTTCTATTTTTGAATGATTGAGATTTTTCAAATCTAATCTATTACTATAATTTATTTATATGAAGATAATAGCCATTGGCCGTAATTATGCCGAACATGCAAAAGAGTTAAACAATCCTGTTCCAACAACTCCAGTAATATTCTTAAAACCCGATACTGCACTTTTAAAAGACAATAAACCCTTTTACCACCCCGATTTTTCAACCGACGTTCATTACGAACTTGAAGTTGTTTTAAAAGTATGCAAAGAAGGCAAGCACATTGCAGAAAAATTTGCATCAAATTATTATGATGAAATTGGCTTAGGCATTGACTTCACCGCTCGTGATATTCAAAGCAAGCATAAAGAAAAAGGCTTGCCCTGGGAACTTGCTAAAGCATTTGATAGTTCTGCGCCTGTAAGTATATTTTTACCAAAAACAGATTTCGAAGATTTATATAATTTAAATTTCGAATTGAAGGTTAATGGCGAGCAACGCCAGAATGGTTATACTAAAGATTTACTGTTCTCGTTCGAGAAGATTATAAGTTTTGTTTCTCAATACATCACTTTAAAAAAAGGCGACCTTATTTTTACTGGCACGCCTGAAGGTGTTGGCAAAGCGAATAAAGGCGATAAGCTAGAAGCCTGGTTAGAAGGCAAACAACTTTTAAATTTTGATGTAAAATAAATCGAATGCAAATAAAATCAGGTTTTAATTTTAAGTATTACGTTACTCTTTTTTGTTTTTTAATTTCAGTAAGTCAAACTTTTGCTCAGCAAATATTCAGCAATAATAAATATCCGTTAACTTATTTCCGTCAGCCTTTAGATATTACACCCCCTGCCCTTGCAGGCTCTTTTGGAGAAATCAGGGCAAATCACTTTCATTCGGGTATTGATTTTAGAACCAATCAGAGAGAAGGTTACCCTGTTTATGCTATCGCAGATGGCTATATATCGAGATTAAGAGTACAAAATAGTGGTTTCGGACAAGCGCTTTACATTATTCACCCTAACGGATATACTTCTGTTTATGGACATTTACAACGCTTTGCGCCAAAAATCGCAACGATTGTCAAAAACCTAGAGTATGAAAAGAAGTCATTTGAAATTGACGAATTCCCGAATGAAACTCTGATTCCTGTTCGCAAAGGCGAAGTGATTGCTTGGTCTGGAAACCGCGGCAGTTCTGGAGGCCCACACTTACATTTCGAAATCAGAGATACAAAAACCGAGGAGACCATTAATCCTCAATTTTTCGGAATTGACATTCCAGACAATATTCCTCCCGTAATTTACAGTTTGTACACTTACCATCTAAATGGAAAAGTGTTTAATGAAAACACAGCTAAGCAAGCAATCCCAATTTCTGGGGCAAGTGGGAATTATAAGGCAATTGCACCTATTAATTTAACTGGTGAAGTTGGTTTTGGCATTGTAGCAACTGATAAACATAATGGTTTATCGGGCACAAATGGCGTTTATTCGATCCAGTTAGAACTGGATGGAAAAATAATCTACATTTCAGCCTTGGAAAGATTTGCTTTCGAAGATAGTAAAGGCATTAACGCACACATCGATTATCCTACCTTTTTAAATACCAAAAGGAGCATACAAAAAAGCTTTGTCGAGCCTGGTAATCCTTTAAAAATATATAGCAATTTAGTTAACCGCGGGCATATAAATTTCAATGATGGCCAACGTCATGAACTGCGTTACACCATTACCGATTCGAAAGGCAATGCCTCTATTTTGCAATTTATAGTTAATGCAGGCAATGCCCCTATCGCATCGCCAGTTGTGGCACCTGGTATAATTTATCCCTACAATAAGGTTAACGAATTTAATAGCGATGAAATAAAAGTTCTTCTCCCTTTAGGAACTTTATATAGTGATTTAAACTTTGCTTATAAAAAACTTCCAAAACCTGCTGGCAACTCTTGGTCTGCAGCACATCAGATTCACAACCGTTATACACCGCTTCATACAGGTTTCAATTTATGGATAAAAGCAGATCATGTTCCAGAAGAACTAAGAGCAAAGGCACTTATCGTTAACACCAATGGCTCATCACAAGGTGGAAGTTTTGACGATGGCTATATAAAGGCAACACCAAAAAATTTCGGTAGTTTTTACATCGCTATAGATACAATTGCTCCACGAATAGTCCCTGTTAATATTTCAGAGGGAAAAAACATGGCTGGTTTATCTAAAATATTTTTCAAAATCAGCGATAACCTTTCTGGCGTAAAAAGTTTTAACGGCTACTTAGATGGAAAATGGGTTTTAATGGAATTTGATACAAAAACAGCAACACTTTGGCATAGCTTTGATGAGCGTACAACCCCTGGTAAACATACGTTGGAACTGGTTGTTGCAGATCTGAAAGATAATACCAAACGCTATTCTGTGTCATTTTTCAGATAATTTGAGGCAATTACTAAACCGTATCATAGGTTATATTGTTAAATTGCACATCAATCATTTTATTATTCAAAATTCAATCATTTATATATGGCAGAGTTACAAGAAGGTGATTTAGCACCTGAAATTACATCTAAAGATCAAAATGGCGCATTAGTTTCTTTAAACGATTATAAAGGAAAAACGGTTGTTCTTTACTTTTACCCGAAAGATGATACGCCTGGATGTACAGCTGAAGCCTGCGATTTCAGAGATAACTATCAAGGTTTGCAGGCAAAAGGAATTGTAGTTTTAGGCGTAAGTGTTGATGACGAAAAATCCCATCAAAAATTTGTAACCAAGCATAACTTACCATTTACATTACTAGCCGATACCGACCAAAAAATTGTAAATGATTATGGTGTATGGGCAGAGAAAAACATGTACGGTAAAAAATATATGGGTACCGTCCGTACCACTTTTATTATTGATGGCGAAGGAAAAATTTCGCACATCGTTAAAAAAGTTGACACTAAAAATGCCACACAACAAGTACTCGATTTAATCAATAACTAATTATGATATAGCAAGTAAAATATTAACTTTGCTATGTAACAACAACCTCATATTTTAATGAAACATACAATTAAAGAGCTAGAAGATATTGCCTCTCAAATTAGAAGAGATATCGTAAGAATGGTTCACGGATGTCAATCTGGTCACCCGGGCGCTTCGCTAGGATGTACAGATTTTTTTACCGCTTTATATTTTGAAGTATTGAACCACAAAACGGACTTCACGATGGAAGGTAAAGGGGAAGATTTGTTTTTCCTTTCAAACGGACACATTTCTCCAGTATGGTACAGTACACTAGCGCATGCTGGTTATTTCGATAAAAGTGAATTGGCAACTTTCCGTAAGTTGGATTCGAGATTGCAAGGCCACCCAACTACACATGAGCACTTGCCAGGAATCCGCATCGCTTCAGGTTCATTAGGTCAAGGTTTGTCTGTTGCCATCGGAGCTGCATTAGCTAAAAAGTTAAACGGCGATAAATCTTACATTTTTGCCTTATTGGGCGATGGAGAGTTACAAGAAGGACAAAACTGGGAAGCGGCTATGTTTGCGCCTTTCAATAAAGTTGATCATTTAATTGCTTCAGTTGATTATAACGGACAGCAAATTGATGGACCAACCAGTAAGGTTCTTGCTTTAGATGATTTACAAGCAAAATTTGAAGCTTTTGGATGGCATGTAATCAATACCGACGGAAATGACATGCAAGCTATTGTTGAAGGCTTACATTATGCTAAAACCTTAACTGGTAAAGGTAAACCAATCTTAAACTTAATGAGCACACAAATGGGTGCTGGTGTAGATTATATGATGGGTACACACAAATGGCATGGTACAGCTCCAAATGATGAACAATTGGCAGCAGCTTTGGCACAATTACCAGAAACATTAGGGGATTATTAAAGTTGAAAGTTTAGCGTTTAAAGTTTAAAGCTGAAAGGCAAATGATTACAACGAAGAACAGAAACGAAAACAATAAATTAAGAAATTGTGAAAAAATATACATACACAGAGAAAAAAGATACACGTTCGGGATTCGGTGCTGGCTTACATGAAGCAGGCAAGAAAAACGAAAACGTAGTTGCATTATGCGCCGATTTAGTTGGATCGCTTAAAATGGATGCTTTTATTAAAGATTTTCCTGAGCGTTTTACTCAGGTTGGTATTGCAGAAGCAAATATGATCGGTATCGCAGCGGGTATGACCATTGGTGGTAAAATTCCTTTTACAGGTACTTTTGCTAACTTTTCTACTGGTCGTGTTTACGATCAGATTCGTCAATCGGTAGCTTATTCAAACAAAAACGTTAAAATCTGTGCATCTCATGCTGGCCTAACTTTGGGCGAAGATGGTGCAACTCACCAGATTTTAGAAGATATAGGCTTAATGAAAATGTTGCCAGGAATGGTGGTTATTAATCCATGCGATTACAACCAAACTAAAGCTGCAACAATGGCAATTGCTGAGTATGAAGGTCCTGTTTACTTACGTTTTGGTCGCCCAGTAATCCCAGTGTTTACAGATCCTGATCAAAAATTCGAGATTGGTAAGGCATGGATGGTTAACGAAGGAACCGATGTAACGATTATTGCGACTGGCCACATGGTTTGGAAAGCAATCGAAGCTGGAGAAAAATTAGCAGAGTTAGGTATCGATGCAGAGATTATCAACATCCACACAATTAAACCTTTAGATGACGAAGCAATCTTAAAATCAGTTAAAAAAACCGGCTGCGTGGTAACCTGCGAAGAGCACAATAAATTTGGCGGTTTAGGCGAAAGTGTTGCTCGTTTATTAACTACAGAATTACCTACACCACAAGAATTTGTAGCAACTAACGACACTTTTGGCGAAAGCGGAACACCAGATCAATTAATGTCTAAATACGGCTTAGATGCGGTAAACATTGTTGAAGCTGTTCAAAAAGTTATTGGCAGAAAGAAATAATAAATCGATAATAAACGCCTATTAAATTTACTGGGCGTTTATTATTTGAAAATGAGCGTACAGAAGTATTTGGCAAATTTGTCCCGCCATTCGCTGTAGCCTGCAATTGATAAAAATCAATTAAAGGGCTGTCGCTTCTGTCGGGTTTAGAAACAACATTTCTGTACAAACTACGTTTTGCGTTTAGTGTTTTTGCACAAACCGCAGTTAATAAACCTGATTGAAGTGAAAAGCCCGCAATCCCGATTTTCTAGGGAGCGGACTTGTAACGAAAAGCAGGGCTGCACAAACCTAAGAAACACGAACTTACATTTTCTAAAAATATAATGAGCTTTTTGTTAAACGGTTTTTAAAAATGGCCGAAAATTAAAACCCTATTAATGAAACAAGTTGAAGATGCCGAAATTCTTGCAAAGTTTGCTGTCGAGAAAACTCGAAACGAGGCATTTAACTTGCTTTTAAAAAAATATCAGCAAAAAATTTATTGGCACATACGTCGTTTGGTTTTAAATCATGATGATTGTGATGATCTAATTCAAGAAGTTTTTGTTAAGGTTTGGAAAAATCTTGATAAATTCAGAAGTGATTCTCAGTTATATACCTGGATTTATCGCATAGCTACAAACGAATCGATCACATTCCTTAACAAGCAAAAGCAAAAAAACAATATGCCATTAGATGAAGTATCATCTGAATTGGCTGATAACCTTGTTGCCTCTTCTTATTTTAACGGCGATAAGCTTGAGATTAAATTGCAAAAAGCGATTCTTACACTTCCCGAGAAACAGCGGATTATTTTCAATATGAAATATTTTGATGATATGAAATATGAAGAAATTTCTGAAGTTTTAGGAACATCGGTTGGTGCTTTAAAAGCGTCATTTCACATCGCGGCAAAAAAAATTGAAGCTTTTATTACAAATGATGAGATAGACTATTAAACCTTTTCACTTTAATTGTATCATATATCTGTGATGAATGAAAATTTAGAAAATAACGATTGGATTAACGAAGCGCCTACCCTTGCCGCAATGGGCAGACGTAATCCCTTCGCCGTTCCTACTGGATATTTCGACAATTGTGAAGAGGAAGTTTTCAGCAAAATCTTTTTAGATAACCTGAAACAAAAAACATTTGAAAATGCTTTTGAAGTTCCTCAAAATTATTTCGAAGAATTAACAGAAAGAATTGAAACCAAAATTGCTTTGGAGCAAATTATTCAGCGTGAAAAGAGCTTTGCGGTACCAGAAAATTACTTCGAAACCTTACAAAGCAGAATTACGAGTAAAATTGCTGCCGAAGAACCAAAGAAAGAAGCTAGAATTATACCGCTATGGAAACGCAGTTTTGTTAAATATGCAAGTGCTGCTTGTTTTGTGCTTATATCTTCTTTCGGAGTTTATTTCTACCAGAATAACGAAGTTGCAAATATTCCAGCGGCTCAGTTACAATCTGCAGATTTTGCAAACGAACAAATGCTTTATGATATCGACGAAAGTACAATTATAGACCATTTAGAAGCTCAAAACATATCAAATACAAAAACGACTTCTGCTTCAGATACAGAAGTGGAAAACTACATCCTGAACAATTATTCGTCGAGTGATTTGGCTCAGGAATTATAAAAATTAATAAAAATGAAGAAGTTATTTTTTGCCGTTTTAATGTTCATGTTACCTTCGATAATTTGGGCTCAAAAACCAAGAGGAGAAGAAATAGAAGCACTAAAAATCGCATTTTTCACAACAAAATTAGATTTATCAGCTGAAGAAGCAAAAGTATTCTGGCCTATATATAATGATATGCAGGCAGAACAGAATGCAATTAGAAAAGAACGTTTTCAAAAGATGATTTCTTTTAGAAAGGTTGCAGAAATTGATAATTTAAGTGATGCACAAATTCAAACTTTAATTACAAGTGAGTTCGATTTCAGGCAGCGTGATTTAAACATCGAAAAGAAATACTACAATAGATTTAAAGCGGTATTGCCTATTAAAATTATTGGCAAATACTACAGAGCGCAAGAAGCCTTTAAGCGAGAGCTGCTTAACCGTTTTAAAGATAAACAGTAAAATGAAAGACTTGCAGCGATGCAGGTCTTTTTTATTTTAAAGCAACCTTCATTTCCGTACTTTTGTACCATGTTAACACAGCGCCAGTTGTTTCTGCAACATAATGCACAAACATCACCAGAACCATTAATGCTCGAATTTGTAAAAGCCAAAGGAATTTATATTTATGATGCTGCAGGTAAAAAACACATCGATTTAATTGCAGGAATTGGCGTAAGCAATGTTGGTCACTGCCACCCTGCGGTGGTTAAAGCTATACAAGAGCAAGCTCAAACTTATATGCATCTAATGGTTTATGGCGAATATGTTCAAACACCACAGGTTAATTTTGCTAAAGCACTCGCTGATATTTTACCAAAAAGTTTAAACTGTACCTACTTTTTAAATTCGGGTACTGAAGCTGTTGAAGGCGCCATGAAGCTAGCGAAACGTTATACAGGAAGAAAGGGTTTTATCGCTTGTAAAAATGCTTATCACGGTAGTACGCAAGGTGCCGAAAGTTTAATGGAAAGCGATTTCTATTCTTCTGGTTATGGACCTTTTTTACCTAACGTAAGTTTTATCCAGCATAACAATATTGATGATCTGGATAAAATAACTGAAGAAATAGCGGCTGTTTTTATCGAACCTATTCAAGGTGAGGCTGGAATTAGGGTTGCTGACTTGGAGTACATGCAGGCGTTAAGAGCAAAATGCAATGAAACCAAAACGCTGTTAATTTTTGATGAAATACAATCTGGTTTTGGCAGAAGTGGTAAAATGTTTGCTTTCGAGCATTATAACGTAATTCCTGATGTTTTACTTTTAGCCAAAGGTATTGGTGGTGGAATGCCAATCGGTGCTTTCATAAGCTCTTTAGAAATTATGTCTGTACTTTCTCATAGCCCCATTCTTGGTCACATGACAACTTTTGGTGGTCATCCAGTTTGTTGTGCAGCAGGTTTGGCAACTTTAAGAACTTTAGTTGATCACCATATTGTTGATGAAGTTGAAGAAAAAGGACAGCTTTTTAAGCAATTGCTTGTTCATCCTGCAATAAAAGAAATAAGAGGAAGAGGTTTGATGCTTGCCGTTGAGTTCGAAAGTTTTGAAATCAATAAAAAAATTATCGATGCCTGTATTTTAGATGGCATTTTATCTGATTGGTTTTTACATTGCAGTAACTCTATGCGTATTGCCCCGCCTTTAATTATTGTTAAAGAAGAAATCGAAGAAGCGTGCCGTATCATTTTAAAAAATATTAACTTAGTTGTTGGTTAAAGCTGAAAAACGAAAGCGGAGAGATTAAAGCAAACCATGAAGGTCAATACCAGAAGCTTTTGCAATTTGTCTTGATACTAGCTACCTAATATTCGATACTAAAATGAACGTACTGATAGTTGAAGATGAGAAAAGCCTTGCGCTTGAAATGGATGAATTTCTGAGCAATGAAGGTTTCATTATTGAGCATGCCTGGAAAAAAGCATCGGCAGAAGAGAAAATTTTTGTAAACAGTTACGATTTTATTTTACTTGACTTGGGCTTACCTGATGGTGATGGTTTTGAAGTTTTAAAACAGCTAAAATCTTTGAAAGACAGAGATGACGCGGTAATTATTTTAACCGCAAGAAGTGCTGTAGATGACCGAATTAAAGGTTTAGATGAAGGTGCAGATGATTATTTACCAAAACCATTTTCTTTAAACGAACTTTTGGCACGTATGCACGCCATTATCCGTAGAAAACATAAACTAGAGAAAAACGAAGTTGATATTCATGGTTTTTTACTAAACATTCAGAACAGAACGGTTTCTTTTGCAGATGAAAGATTAAACTTAACTAAAAAAGAATTCGAAATTTTCAACTACTTAGTACTCAACAAAAATCGAGTGGTTTCGAGAATGAGCTTAACCGAGCATGTTTGGGGCGATATTTTAGAAGTGAATTCAGATTCTAATTTTGTTGATGTACATGTTAAAAATCTTCGAAAAAAATTATCGGCTGTAAACCCTACCGATTGGTTTGAAACGGTAAGAAGCATTGGTTATCGGATTAACTGCTAGTTAGCTAAATATCTAAAAACAGAAAGCCTAAAGGAAATCAATTTCTTAATTTTAAAATCATCCCAATCATCCGCCCAAGGCGAAACAAACGCAACATTCAATTTAACATATAACATCATCCGTAAAAAATGAAGTTACAGGTAAAGTTTTCACTTTATAATGCCATTACCAAAATTGCAATTATAGTGGTTTTGGGCGCTATTATATTGTTTTCACTCGATAGACTTGCCTACAACCAACTCGACAACCGTTTACTCAAAAAAAAAGGAAAAATAATTGAGCATTTAAGCGATGGAGAAATAGATAGCCTTTTAAGCAACGAACCAAGTTTTACCGATTATAATATCTTAAAGGAAGAGTTTATTATTTTAACTGACATTCCCGATAATCAAAAAGATTCATCAGCCAGGATTATCACTGAAAAAAGGGAAATTGAGGGCGATATTGAATTTTACAGAATACTAAACTATAAATTCAATTACCGCCAAAATTGGTATAAACTCGAACTTGGAGAGAGTATGACTGCCTTGCAGGGCATTAAAAACTCTATTCGGTTTTACATGCTAATAGTGCTTGTTGGTGCTTTAGTAATAACCCTACTTACAGATCTTGCTTTTACCAATTTTTTACTAAAACCATTTTATTTAATTATTGATAAAAAACTTAATAAAGTTAACGACCCATCGCATTATAATTATCAAAATATTCCTACAAATACGGATGATTTTAAAATTTTAGATAATAGTATTAATTCGCTAATGCGTAAAATCAACACACTTTTTGCATTAGAAAAGCAGTTTATCGCTAACGTTTCGCACGAATTATTAACACCTATATCAATTCTAAGTACAAGATTTGAAAATATGCTTAACACGCAAGGAATACCTGTTGAACATGAGAATAAAATTTTCGCTTCTTTGAAAACTTTAAATCGCTTAAAATTTATCATTAATAGTTTACTGTTAATCTCTAAAGTTGAAAACAACCAGTATTTAAAAACAGAAGAAATTAGCTTAAATGAAGAGCTTCAGGACATATATGAAGATTTAGAAGATCGAATGGCTGACAAAAACCTGAATTACCAGCTCGATTTGAAATCAAATTATCATTTTACAGGAAATAAAGCGCTTATACATACTTTACTCATCAACATAATAAATAATGCCATAAAGTACAATAATGAAAATGGCGAAATCAAGGTTATTGGGGAGCTTAAAAATCACCATTACAAACTAACTATTAGTGATAATGGGCCAGGGATGAGTCAGGAGCTGCTAGAAAATGCTTTTGATCGTTTTAAGCGTGGCAATACCGAAGAACATGGTTTTGGTTTAGGTTTAGCTATTGTACAAAGTATAGCCAAATTTCATAAAATTGAAATCGAGATCCACTCTGAAGAGCATAAAGGAACCAGCATAACTTTAATCTTTCCTAAAGAAAATAGTCTGATTTAGTGATGATAATCGGATAGTTACAAATTTGTAACTTTGTGGTTTATGTCGATGAAACTATTTTTCAGAAGTTTATTTCTCTTTACCATAAGTTTTATAGTTCTATTCAGTGCTGAATTAAAAGCTCAAAAAGTTGTAGAAATACACGATTCCATTCCACAGCATATTTTCACTTTTAAAGAAATTGAAGTACTCGAAGACAATGCTGACCAATATTCTTTTGAGCATATAAGAAGCAATTCTTTTGACGGGAAGTTTAAGGCCAGCATTAGCAGCACACCTCAAACTAAAAAACTTAATAAAACCTATTGGTTTAAAATTAAAATAAAGCAAAATGAATTGGCTAACAAGCCCTTTTTGCTCGAATTCTTTGATCAGACGATCGATCAGATGACCGTTTATATTCCACAAAGTGATGGAAGTTATAAAACTGAAAATCTGGGCGATGCACAGCCGTTTAATAAAAGACTTATTCACCATAAAAACTTCGAAATCCCTATTCAGAATGATGGGACAACCGTAAAAACTTATTATTTCAAAATAAAATCGTCGCAGATATCAGATATAATTATTGTATTAAGGAGTGCTGAATGGTTTATTTCTTATGCTTTAGATGAATATTTTTATTTCGGCATTTTTAATGGGATGATTTTAGTTTTCAGTTTCTATAACCTGATTATGTATATCGCAATTAGGCAGAAACAGTATTTATACTATGTTTTATACAACCTTAGTGTTGGTTTTTTCGAAACGAGTAACGATGGGATTGCTTACCAATATTTTTGGCCAAATGCACCTGCCTGGAATCAGGTAGCTTATGCTTTTGCACTTTGTGCTACCAGCATTTTTGCTCTGCTTTTTACTAAAGAACTTTTGCTCATTCAAACAAAAGCCCCAAAAATTAACAAATTAATTTTTGGGGTAATCCTGGCAAGATTAATCTTCTTCGCTTACTGCTATCTGTTTAATCAAAATTTATTTAGCTATAAATTTATCGAAGCAATACCTTTATCAGTAGCTTTTTTTACTGGAATTTATATTTATAAAAAAGGTTATAAACCTGCTCGCTTTTTTGTACTTGGTTACAGCTTTTTATTTGCGGGTTTCATGCTTAAATTTTTAATTATGCTTGGGGTGAGCTGGTTAAATTTTGGCGTGATTACTTATTACAGCCTTAATTTTTGTTTTATACTGGAAATGATTTTCCTCTCATTTGCCATCGGAGATAAAGTTCGAATATTAAAAACAACCAAGGATAAAGCGCAACAAAAAATGATTCGACAAATGGTTGTTAATGCAACATTAAAAGATACCATTAACCGAGAACTGGAGACTAAGGTTGAAGAACGAACCAGAGAGGTTTATCATAAATCATTAATTATCGAAAGCAAAAATCAGGCACTCGAAGAAGTAAATACGTTATTGCAAAAACAGGCTGAAGAAATATCGAGAATGAATGCTTTGTTAGCGCAAGACAATGAAGAACTGCAGGAGAATGTAGAGAAAGTAACCAGAGATCGGGTTATGAATACTGAAGTTGATTTTGAAGAGTTCAGCAAAATATATCCAGATAAAGAAGCATGCTACAATTTTTTAGCAGAATTGAAATGGAGTAATGGTTACCATTGTAGAAGATGCAGTAACGATCATTATTTCAATGGTCATATTTTAAATAGCAGACGTTGCAGTAAATGTGGTTATGAAGAATCGGTAACTACCTATACTATTTTTCATGGTACACGAATTCCAATCAACAAAGCATTCTATATGATTTTTCTAATCTATTCTTCAAAGGGAAAAATCTCTTCACATAAGCTTTCTGAAATTCTTTCTATAAGGCAAAGCACTTGCTGGACATTTGGAGCCAGAATTAAGAAAGTGATGGAAGACAGAAAAAAAACGCTTAAAAAAACAGGGAAAAACGGCTGGAGTCAGCTTGTAATCGAATAATTAAACCTTTATTAGGTCACAATAACGTTGTATTAAAACTTTTTTTCAAGATAATACCATAGGTACTTAAGCGTATAAAAATGCATTCGCCACCTAAGTTATTAATGGCACTTAAAGCCTGATAATCAAGCCAGAGCGAGTGTAAATCGGGATGGTATTAAAGCGTATCAAAATCACTATAAAACACTATATATCAACATCTTAAATAAAATTCAACATTCAAAATGCTTGGAATTAACATTTAATCCTTAGTAACTTTACTTCATAATTATATTAACAAACCAAAAAATTATGAGAAAAAAATTTACGTTGCTAATGGTATTTTTTCTTTGTGCCGTCTCTTTCAGTATGGCTCAGAATACAACCATCAAAGGGGAGGTAAAGGATCAAAAAGGCCTGCCGTTACCAGGCGTATCGGTAAAAGTAAAAGGCACAAATCTAGGTGCGTCTACAGCAGATAATGGTACATTCTCCATTTCAGCTCCACAAAATTCGACATTAGAACTTTCATTTATTGGATATAAATCAATCGAGGTGCCAGTAAATAATAGTACGACACTTAACATTACTATGTCTGATGATAATCAGCAATTAAATGAAGTTGTAGTTATTGGGTATGGCACTACTACTAAAAAGGATTTAACTACATCAGTTGTATCTGTTTCATCTAAAGATTTAGAAAATCAGCCGATCACCAATCCACTTCAAGCGATACAAGGTCGTGCAGCAGGTGTTCAGGTTAGTTCCCAATCTGGCAAACCAGGTTCTGGCATTACAATCAGTATTCGCGGTAATACTTCGATAACTGCATCCAACAGTCCACTTTATGTAATTGATGGTGTTACTTCGAGAGATGCAAGTTTCCTAAACGCAAACGATATCGAATCCATGACCATTCTAAAGGATGCATCTGCGGCGGCTATTTATGGTTCGAGTGGTGCAAACGGTGTGGTATTAATTACAACTAAAAAAGGTAGTTCAGGAAAATTAAAGGTTGCATTTAATGCTTTTACAGGTTTTTCTAATTTCTGGCAAACTCAAGATGTATTAAACAGTGAGCAATATATTGCTTTAATGAAAGAGTTAGGCTACACGACTTTCGGTGGCAACAATAACACTGATTGGCAAAAGGAAACCTTTAAAACAGGTACTCAAAACCAGTATCAGGCATCAATTTCTGGTGGAATTAAAGGTGGTCAGTATTATTTCTCTACGGGCTACCAACAAGATAAAGGTGTGGTTGCACCTGCAAAATTAGACCGCATAACAGCAAACTTTAATGGTAGTCAGAATATAACTTCGTGGTTAAAGTTAACAGGTAATGCAGTTTTAACTTCAAGCACTTCCGTTGATGTTGGGGATAACAGCAGTGTTTCTCGTGGTGGTGTTATTCTTGGTGCTTTAACAACCCCTCCTACTATAGGCATTTTCGAAAGCAATGGCCAATACACTACTATTCCAAACGCTGGCGGATGGGATAACCCATTAGCTTTGGCTTTTGGTTCGAACAACAGAACACGTAATTTTAGATTTATTGGCGCTTTTGGTGCTCAGGTAAATTTTACGAAAGATTTATTCTTTAAATCTACAATCAGTACAAACGCTAACAAGAATTTCTATCGCTACTTTACCGATAACTTCTTAACAACTTATGGCCGCCAGGAAAGGGGTGTTTATAGAGATAACACAACCAGAGACCATGTTTGGTTAAACGAAAACATATTAAACTATACAAAAAATGTTGGTAAAAATGCTTTCACTGCAACTGGTGGTTATACATTACAATCATCAGATTGGAAATATAGCAATAACGAATTAACTCGTTTTTATGATGTATCGGGCAGACCTACAGCACCATCTGTAGCCTTAACTATTCCGCAAAGAGCGCAATGGTCTAAACAATCGTACCTTGCCCGTATCACATACGCTTACGACAGTAAGTATTTATTTAGTTCTAACTTCAGAGCCGATGGTTCATCGAGATTTGCGAAAGAGAACCGTTTTGGATACTTCCCTTCATTTTCTGCAGGCTGGAGAATTTCTGGAGAGAACTTTATGAAAGACAGCAAAACCATCAACGATTTAAAAATTCGTGGAAGCTGGGGTAAAGTTGGTAATGATGAGGGAATTGGAGATTACGCCTATTTAAAACTTTACAGTGTAAATGCTCAAGGCGAATACAATTTGCAAAACCCAGCTAATAATAACCTGTCGTGGGAAAAAACCACTCAAACAAATATTGGTTTAGATTTAAGTATGTTTAACAGCCGCATTACATTTACTGCTGATGCGTACTTAAAGAAAACAAACGATTTATTAATTAATGTGCAACTACCTCCATCATCGGGTTTTGGTAGCCAGGCGTACAACATTGGTGCAATGGAAAACAAAGGTTTAGAATTTGTTTTATCAACAAAAAACTTCGATCGTGATAAGTTTAAGTGGAGTACCGACTTAAACTTCTCTATTAACCGAAACAAAGTAACTGATTTAGGTGAAACGACTAAATCTTTAGATTTTGCAGGAATTTATGAGCGTGATGCTGCTGTCCGCGTGGTAGCAGGCAAACCTCTTGGAAGTTTTTATGGTTATGTGTTTACAGGCGTAAATCCTGCAACTGGTGCTGCACAGTATGCTGATACAAATGGAAATGGCGTTACTGGCTCTGCTGACCCAGGCGATAGAACTTTCATTGGTTCAGCTCAGCCAAAATTTATATATGGAGTTACAAATAGCTTGTCATATGGAAATTGGGGCTTAAATTTGTTTTTCCAGGGCGTACAAGGAAGTCAGTTATTTAATGCTTCAAGAATTGATATAGAAGGTATGTTTGATTCTAAAAATCAATCGGCTGCAGTTTTAAACAGATGGACTACTCCAGGACAGATTACCAATATTCCAAAAGCGCTTAGAAGTAGCTCAGAAAATTCATTAACATCTAGCCGATTTGTTGAAGATGCATCTTACTTACGTTTAAAAACAGCGACGTTATCTTACAGTTTTGGTTCATCATTTTTAGAAAAATTAAAAATGAGTAAGCTTACTGTTTTTGCTACTGGCTACAATTTATTAACCTTTACCAATTATTCAGGTTTAGATCCAGAAGTTAACGTAAACTCGGCGAACGGCCCTGCAATGGGTGTAGATTATGGTACTTACCCACAATCTAGAAGTTTATTATTTGGTATTAATGTTGGATTTTAAGAATTAAAAAAATGAAACTATATATATATTCGTTAGTAGCAGCCGCAGCATTAACCATCACTTTGCAAAGCGGGTGTAAAAAAGATTTTCTGGAGAAACAACCATTTAATCAGGTAACAGGTGATGTAGCGTTTACAACCGCTGCAGGAGCAGAAAAATTAATGGCTGGAGCCTATGGAGGCATGTACAATGATTACCATATCTGGGATTACATGGTTAATGGAGATGTAACATCTGATAATGCTTATGCAGGTGGTGATAATCCTGCTAACATTCAAATCGATTTATTTACAGCAAATTCTACAAATGGTAATGTTGGCCGCGATTGGTCAGGGCTTTATTCGAATATTAAAAATGCGAATGAAGTATTAGAAAACGTTCCAAATATTAAGGATGCCGCTTTAGATGCCAATGGCAGAAGAAACCAGATTTTAGGCGAAGCTTCAACTTTAAGAGCATATTTTTACTTTCACTTAGTAAGATTATGGGGCGGTGTGCCACTAATATTAAAATCACCAACATCATTAGAAGAAATGCAAAAACCACGTTCTTCTGTTGATGAGGTTTATACACAGATTATTAAGGATTTGGAGTTTGCCTTACCAAATGTGCGTACAACCGCTCCTAATAAAGGTATTATTACTAAAGGAATTGTTAACGCTTTATTAGCAAAGGTTTATGCTTCTAAACCTAATCCAGATTGGGCTAAAGTGCAACAATATGCCGATGCTACTATAAACGGTGGCTACAGTTTAATTGGCTCTTTTGATCAATTATTTGATGGCGCACACAAAAATAACAGCGAATCTATTTGGGAAATGCAATACGACGGATGGGGCGGCCCTAGTGGTCGTGGAAATTGGATGACTGGTGTAATTGTTGGTACAGGATGGAAGCGTTTTTGCACACCAACCAACGATTTAATAGCAGCATTTGATGCGGAAGGTGATGTAATCCGTAAAAACTCAAGTACGAGTTTTAAAAACGTTAGCACTGAAGGATGGTCTGACGATTATTGGACAAAATCTAACTATCCATTTATTAACAAATATCGCAATGATGATTTAGCAAATTCTTACATCATTCGCCTTGCTGATATCAAACTATTAAAAGCAGAAGCTTTAAATGAGTTGAGTGCTTCTGGATGGTCTACAGCTGCGCCTATTGTTAATGAAATTCGTGGTCGTGTGAATTTAGGTATTACACCTGCCAACGATCAAGCGTCAATGCGATTAGCTATAGAAAAAGAGCGTCGTTTAGAACTTGCCTTCGAAGGCCAGCGTTGGTTCGATTTATTAAGAACAAACAGAGCAATTGCCGTGATGAATGCACAAAAAAATGGAAGCGGTGCTAATTTAAATTATAATGTTACCGCAGCCAAGTTACTTTTCCCTATTCCGCAAGCGGAAATGGATAGAAACCCTAACATACGTTAGTAGGGTTTTAAAACAAAAGGCGGCAATTGTCGCCTTTTGTTTTAAATACGAAATGTTAGACAAACGAACCTTTAAAAAATCTACTCTATTCACTAAACTGAATTCCAAATGAAATTATCCTATAGCATATTTTTACTCAGCAGTCTTATTTTTACTGGATGCGCCTGCAAAAAAAGCAACACGAAAAGTACTAACACAGGCAGCACATTTCCTATCGAACCTGTAAAAACCGAAGTGGCTTTCTGGCTTACTAAAGGAGATCAATCGCAATTATTGAGCAAGCAAAACATAGCCTTAAATTTTTCTGACGCAACAAATGCGAATCCGACCATAGAGGTTGATCCAAATACCAGTTTTCAAAGTATTGATGGCTTTGGTTATACTTTAACAGGTGGTAGTGCAAGTTTAATCAACGCACTTCCTGCAGCCGATAAAGACAAATTATTAAATGAATTATTTGGCACAGCCGATAATGCTATCGCAGTTAGTTATTTAAGAGTTAGCATAGGTGCTTCTGATCTAAGTGCATCAGCCTTTACCTATAATGATTTACCTGATGGTGAAACTGATGAAAATCTAGCTAAATTTTCGTTATCAAAAGAGGAAGCTGATTTACTTCCGATACTTAAAAAGATTGTAGCTATAAATCCTTCGATTAAAATTTTAGGTTCGCCATGGACTGCACCCGCCTGGATGAAAACTAATAAGAGTTTAATTGGTGGAAGCTTAAAGCCAGAATATTATGCTGCTTATTCGAAATATCTAATTAAATATATCCAGGCGATGAAAGCTTTAGGCATTACAATCGATGCCATTACGCCTCAAAATGAACCTTTACACCCAGGTAATAATCCGAGTATGTATATGGAAGCGTTAGATCAGGCCAAATTTGTCAAAGTTTTAGGACCAGCATTTCAAGCCGCAGGCATAACTACAAAAATTATTGTTTACGATCATAATGCAGATAAACCTGAATATCCAATCGCAATTTTGAACGATGCTGAAGCTAAAAAATATGTAGATGGTTCTGCTTTTCACTTATACGCAGGCAATATTTCTGCATTAACTCAAGTGCATAATGCTCACCCCGATAAAAATATTTATTTTACTGAGCAATGGGTTGGTGGTCCATCAAATTTTTCAGAAGATTTAAAATGGCATGTTTCTACATTAATAATTGGAGCAACACGCAATTGGAGTCGTAATGTTTTAGAGTGGAATTTAGCGGCCGATCCAAATTATAATCCACATACCGATAAAGGAGGATGTACAACTTGTTTAGGTGCCATTACCATTGCGCCTGCAGTTAGTAGAAATGTAGCATATTATGTAATTGCTCATGCTTCCAAATTTGTTAAACCAGGCTCAATACGTATAGCATCGAACATAGTTGGTAATTTGCAAAATGTTGCATTCAAAACCCCTGATGGTAAAACGGTATTAATTGTTTGCAATAATAACAATTCTGATACCTCTTTCAACATTAAATACAACGGCAAAATTGTTACCAGCTCTTTAGAAAAAGGTGCGGCTGCAACTTATCTTTGGTAAATATATTGGTGAAATTTAATCAGATTTGTTAATTTTAAATTTGAAAAAGCATTTAATTCTTAACTCAATCCCGTTAAAATGAAAAAATCACTCCTATTTATTGCTGCTACATCCATGTTCCTGGCTTCTTGCGAAAGTGATAGTAAAAAGCAAAGTACTTTAGACTCCAGTATTATGAGTGATCATGTTTCAGAGTACTCAAAACCTGATGAGTGTTATATTTACAATAAAGATAAAGACTTAGCAACATTAAGAATTTACAGTACTGGAGGAGATAAAATTTTAGGTCAGCTTACTTACAGCCTTGATGGAAAAGATAAAAATAGCGGCCCAATTTATGGAATAGTTAGAGGAGACACCATTATTGTAGATTACAAATTTCAGTCAGAAGGTGTTTATTCTAGAAGGCAGGTTGTTTGGGTAAAACAAGGAGATTCCCTATTAGAAGGGTATGGAGATGTTTATCAGGTAAATGGTGATGTGAAATTTAAAAACATAAGCAAATTAACATTTGGTAAATCGATAATTTTCGAACATACAAATTGCAAATAAGCAAAAAGGCTCGCTTCAAAATGAAGCGAGCCTTTTTATTACCGCATACGCGATAATAAGTTTTTATAGGTTTTCGAATCTTTCCCAAAAGCCATCTACTGGTAATTTGGCAAAAATATCAACTGGTTCTTTTTTAACTGGATGCAAAAACCTTAACCTCCTTGCATGTAAGCAAATACTTCCTTTTCTACTTCCTCGTGGATAACCATATTTATTATCGCCAACAATTGGGCAACCCATAGATGAAAGCTGAACCCTAATTTGGTGAGAACGACCCGTTAACGGATCAACTTCAATTAGAAAATAATCGCCAACCTGTCCAATTAAACGATACGAAAGTTCTGCCCTTTGCGAACCCTGAACCTCGGTATTATAATAAGTTACAACGTTTTTTTGCGGGTTTTTAACCAACCAATGAACGAGCGTTCCTGATTCTTTTTCGGGTTTGTTTTTTACTACCGCCCAGTAAGTTTTCTTTACCTCCCGATTTTTAAAAACGGCATTCATCCTTTCCAGTGCTTTACTCGTTTTAGCGAAAAGAATTACACCGCTTACTGGCCGGTCTAAGCGATGTACAACACCCAAAAAGGCGCCATTAGGTTTATTATATTTCTTAGCTATGTACTTTTTTACCTGCTCATCTAAAGGTTCGTCACCAGTTTCATCAACCTGTACAATATCTCCTGCCCTTTTACTTATCGCAATTAGGTGATTATCTTCAAAAAGTATGTCTTTATCGGTAATTGGCATAAAACCCCTCCGCCCCAAAAGGGGAACTTAAGTTCATATTTATTTTATCAAATTGCATAAATACTTAATCCATTAATTATTTTGAGAAAAGTTTTTTAACTGCCCTTCAGAGTGCTGGGATGGTTAATATTGTTCTTTCTCGCTAGGGAAATCGTTCGCTTTAACATCGCGAATGTAAGATTGCGCAGCACCCAGAATATCATCATATAAATTAATATACTGGCGTAAGAAACGAGGTTTAAAGCCTTTGGTTAAACCAATCATATCATTTACCACTAAAACCTGACCATCGCAGCCATTTCCAGCGCCAATGCCAATTGTTGGAATGTGTAAACTTTCCGAAACTTCTCTGCCCAAAGTTGCAGGAATCTTCTCTAAAACGATTGCGAAACAACCTGCTGCCTGTAAAGCTAAAACATCTGTTTTTAATTTATTAGCTTCCTCTTCTTCTTTAGCACGAACTGTGTATGTTCCAAATTTATAAATAGATTGAGGAGTTAAACCCAGGTGCCCCATTACTGGTATGCCTGCAGTAATAATGCGTTGAACTGATTCAATAATCTCTTCTCCGCCTTCTAATTTTACACCATGAGCACCAGATTCTTTCATAATTCTGATTGCAGAATTTAAAGCTTCTTTAGAGTTTCCCTGATAAGAACCAAAAGGTAAATCGACCACAACAAAAGCACGCTTAACCGCTCTAATTACCGATGCAGCATGATAAATCATCTGATCTAAAGTGATGGGCAAAGTGGTTTCATGCCCAGCCATAACATTCGAAGCCGAATCTCCAACCAATAAAACATCCAAACCTGCATCATCCAAAATGGTAGCCATCGAATAATCGTAGGCTGTTAACATTGATATTTTTTCACCACGTTGTTTCATTTCTTGCAAAATGTGTGTGGTTATTCTTTTTATTTCTTTATGTACCGACATGGCTTTTATTTTGTTGCACCAAAAGTATTGTTTTTTCTTTAATTAAGCCGAAAGACCAAAGTTAAAAGACTAAAGCAATCTCAGCCTTAAATCATTTTTATCCAAATCGGGTTTCTCGGTTTTCTGCTTTTAGCTTTAACCTTATTTCATTTTTTTCTTTAAATTCCCAATCGTAAATCCTATCTTTGTACCCCGAAATGGAAGGGATATATTCATCTTTTTTTGCACCCCGCAAAAACGGCTTTAATGCCGAAAGCCATTCTTTTTTCAACTCTTTTTTAAATCAAAATCCATATTGTAATTACCATGACTAACTACACCAAGTTACCTGCGATTTTATTACTGGCCGATGGCACAGTTTTTTACGGCAAAGCTGCTGGAAAAATTGGAACCACTACTGGCGAAATTTGTTTTAATACCGGGATGACAGGTTACCAGGAAATTTTTACCGACCCAAGTTATTTCGGACAAATTATGGTTACCACCAATTCTCATATCGGGAATTATGGTATCCAGAAAGAAGAAATCGAGTCTGATTCTATAAAAATTGCTGGTTTAGTTTGCAAAAACTATAACATTGTTTATAGTAGAAAACAAGCAACAGAATCTATTCAGGATTATTTCCAGAACGATAATTTAGTTGCAATTTCTGATATTGATACTCGTGCCTTAGTTCGTCATATTAGAGATAAAGGTGCAATGAACGCTATCATCTCATCAGAAATTACCGATTTAGAGGAATTAAAGAAAAAATTAGCTGAAGTTCCATCAATGGAAGGCTTAGAACTTTCATCAAAAGTAAGTACTAAAGAGCCTTATTTTTATGGAAATCCAGAAGCGAGTTTAAAGGTTGCTGCTTTAGATTTAGGCATCAAGAAAAACATTCTTCGCAGTTTTGAAAACCGCGATATTTATGTTCAGGTTTTCCCTGCAAAAACAAAATTTGCAGAAATGCAAAAATTCAATCCAGATGGTTACTTTATTTCAAACGGCCCTGGCGATCCTTCGGTAATGCCATACGCAGTAGAAACCATTAAAGAAATTTTAGAGGAAGATAAACCACTATTTGGTATTTGCCTGGGTCACCAGTTATTGGCAGAAGCAAACGGCATTGGTACCATGAAAATGTTCAATGGTCACCGCGGTTTAAACCACCCAGTTAAAAATATTATTAAAAACCATTGCGAGGTAACTTCTCAAAACCATGGTTTTGGTGTGGTACCTGATGAGGTTAGAAACTCTGATAAAGTTGAAATTACCCACTTAAACTTAAACGATAAATCTATCGAAGGTATTCGTGTTAAAGGTAAAAAAGCATTCTCAGTTCAATATCATCCAGAATCTTCGCCAGGCCCACACGATTCTCGTTATTTATTCGACGATTTTGTTGATGTAATGACTGGTAAATTAACTTGGTAATTTAAGCCAAAAGCTTAAATCAAATTATAAAATCTGCGAATCTATGGCTATAAAAGAGCCGAAGATTCGCAGATTTGTTTTACAGCAAACCTCACCTACCAAAAGCATCATTTTACCGACATTTTCGTTATAACTGATTAAATTGATTTTCTATTCATTTAAAGCTCCTTACATTCGTAATATGGAAACAAACAAAGCCATTATCAGTGTTAAAAATCTGGTAAAAAAGTACGATGATTTTATCGCTGTTCAAGATTTAAGTTTTGAAGTTTACGAAAATGAAATTTTTGGTTTATTGGGCCCTAACGGTGCTGGCAAAACCACAACACTCGAAATTATCGAAACCCTTAGAGCCAAAACATCAGGTGAAATAATCGTCGATGGTTTTTCGGTTGATAAGCAAGCACACGATATTAAGCAAATTATTGGCGTACAATTACAAGCTGCTGGTTATTATCCAAATTTAAACCTTGTAGAGCTGCTGGAGTTATTTGCAGGTTTATACGGAGCAGATATTAAGCCAATGGATATGCTGGAGAAAGTAAATCTTCAAGATAAAGCAAAAGCCAAATACAAAGCACTTTCGGGTGGACAAAAGCAACGTTTTTCTATCGCAACAACCTTAATAAATCAGCCTAAAATTATCTTTTTAGATGAACCAACCACAGGTTTAGATCCGCAGGCAAGAAGAAATTTATGGGATTTGATTACCGAAATTCGCGATGCAGGAACAACGGTGGTAATTACTACACATTATATGGATGAGGCGGAACAGCTTTGCGACCGTGTTGCCTTTGTTGAACGTGGACAAATCATCGCTTTAGATACACCAGATAATTTAATCGATAAGTTAGTTAACAGTGGTTTTGAGCGCAAAAAAGAAGTTAAAAAAGCCAATCTAGAAGACGTTTTCATCAATCTTACAGGCAAAGAGTGGCGAGAATAAACCAGAGCTAATCCTATATCGAAAAGCAATACCTGCATTTCAATTAAAGTTAATCCCGCTTTTCGCTTTAGCCCCGAGAAAATCGGGGGCTGCCGCTCCAATCGGGTTTAAAAACACAAAATAATACAACTATTAATCAGAATAGTAAATGAAAAAATACAGCAATACAACAGCAACACTGGCATTAGCAAAGGCAAGCTTTCGCTCCATCATGAGAAGCCCTTCGGCAGTGGTTTTTACACTTGCTTTTCCCTTAATCTTTATCCTCGTATTTGGCTTTTTAGGTGGCGGCGGCACGCATATCGATGTTGGCATTACACCTGGCTCCGACATAAATAACCCTGTTATTGGTATGTTAGAAAAAACAGGCATGATTCGCCTGGTAAAAGATAAATCAAAAGCAGATTACGACAAATTACTTGAAAAAGGAAATGTTGATGCCATGATTGATGTACACAAAAAGGTAAATTCGGTTGCGTATTCTGTTAATGTTGTTTATACATCGGCTTCAATGGATAAAGGCAATATCCTTAAATCGGTTTTAAACAATTTGTTTTACGATAAAGAATTAAAGCCATCAGTTGCTGAGATTAAAGAAAGTACCGTTCATGGTCGCGAATACAAAACCATCGACTTTATTTTACCAGGACAGTTGGGCTTCTCTTTATTAAGTACGGGCGTTTTCGGAACTGCCTTTGTGTTTTTGAGTTTACGCCAAACATTGGTAATTAAACGCTTTTTTGCAACACCTGTAAAACGTTCGAGCATTGTAATTGGCGAAGGCATTGCAAGAATCGGCTTCGCGCTACTAGGTGCATTATTTATCATTTTAATCGGTCATTTCTTCTTTGGGTTTACACTAGTTAACGGCGTGCTTACCGTTCTCAATATGCTTATTTTAGCCACACTCGGGATAATTGTATTCATGGGATTTGGCTTCATTATATCTGGCATTGCAAAAAACGAAAGTATGGTTCCGCCAATATCCAATATCGTAACATTACCACAGTTTTTATTATCAGGAACATTCTTTTCTATAGAAGCATTCCCGACGTGGTTGCAACCGATCAGTAGAGCTTTACCATTAACTTATTTAAACGACGCAATGCGTAAAGTAGCTTTTGAAGGCCTAGGTTTATGGGATGTTAAATTTCAGATAATGATTTTAGTAATCTGGGGAATCGGAATTTACGCTGTTGCGGTAAAAGTATTCAAGTGGGAATAATAAAAAAAGCTTTAATAAAAATGGGATATTGCTACAAACAATATCCCATTTTTATTTAAACTATAATTTCTTACTATAAAGCTGCCTTTACCAAAAATGGTAAAATCTCCTTTTGAAAACTGACAAAGTTCTTACGAACATCAGAATCGCTAACCGAAGTAAATGCAAATGAGAAAACAATACTTTTGCTCGCCTTAAGTAGAAAGGCTAAACCTTCTCTACGAGCTGGATTATTTTTAAAATTATCCAATTGCAAATAAGCAGCTAATAAAAGTGCCTCAAGTTGATCAGAAAGATGTTTTAAAAACTCCTGAGAATTGGCATTCTCGCGAACAAAATCCCAACCGATAAATTCGTTGCAGGCAGTAAAAGAAAGTCGACTGGTTTTCATTACCAGAGCCTTTAAATGCTCTTCTTCTGATGCATAACTTACTTTATTATGCAAAATTTCGTACAAATTCTGATCTAGATAATCCATTAAAATACTATCTAAAACTTGTTCTTTACTCTCGAAATATTTATAAATAGTTGCTTTAGCAATGCGTGCCTTTTTAGCTATTTCGTTTACACTTGTTTTGTGGTATCCGTATTTTCTAAAAAGTTCTTTAGCTGCCTTTTTTACAGTCTCCTTAATTTTTTCGGCTTCCATTCTAGTTGGTTACTTGTAAATTTTGGCCAGATATAGCCACTGTATATTGTTTTAAACCTCTTACCGCAGGTGCTTTTACTGGACTTCCATCTTCCAGTAAAAATTTCGCACCAGAACAAGGGTCGGTTACCGTAATTGTTGGGTCATCCAAATTTACAGCACATTTTTGCTCGGGATTTACGCTACTGCAGCGATCGAAAGCTACGTATCTGTTATCCGTTCTTCGGTAAAGTACTAAACCAGCTATTCCATAGCCATTAATAATTACTGCACCACCTGGACTGCTCAACCTGCTTAATCGTGGGTCGCTTGTTGGCATACTAAAACTTACCCCAACTTCTGGAATATAGCCTTCATCTTTTCCGCAACCTGTAAATAATACAAGTACAAATAATGCGCTATATAAATATTTCATCATTATATTAAAGCAGATTTATATTGCTTTAAGAAGCGAACATCGTTTTCTGAGAATAAACGCAAATCTTTAATTACATATTTAAGATTTGTAATTCTCTCTATTCCCATACCAAAGGCAAAGCCGCTGTATTTTTTCGAATCGATACCACAGTTTTCTAAAACATTCGGATCTACCATACCACAGCCTAAAATTTCTACCCAGCCGCTATGTTTACACATGTTACAACCTGCACCTTTACAAATGGTACAAGAAATATCCATCTCTGCTGATGGTTCTGTAAAAGGGAAATAAGACGGGCGGAAACGAACTTTTGTCCCTTCGCCGTATAATTCTTGTACGAAATAAAATAGTGTTTGCTTTAAGTCTGCGAATGATACATTTTCATCCACATACAAGCCTTCTATTTGATGGAAAAAGCAATGTGCTCTGGCCGAAATAGCTTCATTACGATAAACACGTCCTGGCATGATGGCACGGAATGGCGGTTGCCCTTGTTCCATCATACGTACCTGTACCGATGAAGTATGCGTACGCAAAGCGATGTCTCCCTTTTCGCCACCCTTTTTAATGAAGAAAGTATCTTGCATATCTCTTGCGGGATGTTCTTCCGGGAAATTTAAAGCGGAGAAATTATGCCAATCGTCTTCAATCTCAGGACCCTCTGCTACAGTAAAACCTAGTTTTGCAAAAATCTCTACAATTTCGCGACGAACCAAAGCTAGTGGATGACGAGAACCAATCTCAAAACCTTCGCCAGGCAAAGTCATGTCTAAAGCAGACTCTTCTGTTTTCGACGCAGCTCCTTCAGTTGATTCTTTTAAAGCTTGGTATTTTGATTCAGCCAGTTGCTTAAATTCATTTAAAACTTTCCCCAAAGATTTTTTCTCTTCCGTAGAAACCGTTTTAAATTCTTCAAAAATCTCTTTAATGATACCTTTACTACCTAAATATTTGATGCGAAACTGCTCTAATTCATCAGCTTTCTCCGTTACGAAAGCATTGATTTTTTCTGAGTACTGTGTTATTTTGTCCTGTAACATGGCTTCAAAGATACAGCAAATAATCTAATAAATTTAATCGAAAGCGGTTCAAAAACCATATTTAAACGTATTTCTTACAACAAAATGAACTATGTCACACAAAAAGTCATTTCTTGGTAAAATGAGATTTGAATATGGTCCAAATTATTAAAACTCCTAGTCCAAAACCTAATGAAAATAAATAGCAATAGCCGAATTCTATTTTAGTAAAAACATACTTAGACACTACATATAATATTGTTGCCCCAAGTGCAGTCAACCATAGAAATGCAGAACACATCATTAAAACAAAAACACGGTCGCCGCCTAAGTTTTTTAACTTCGATAAAAGCAAAAACAGAGCAAAGGGCAGTGTAAATGCTGATAAAATGAATTGATAAGTTTGCATTATTTTATAAATTTATTGAATGTGTAATTTTAGAACCGATTGTTTAAATAAGGCTAACTTATTAAATACAGCAGAACTCAGCGATTTATTGGGTTCGAATTGGATGGACGAGATGATACGCCATACTTATCAAACGGCAAGATACCAAGTACTGAAAACACGAAACGTTAAACAAATAGAGGCTTTAATTGGTATAGAAGGAAAAACGACTTTATATTTAATTGACGAACAATACTATCTTTTTGAGGATATAGACATTTGGATTCATGAAGTATATGCTTCAAAGCAGCTCATGTGTTTAATTGTTGAGCAAATGAGGGCTCAACAAATTACTTAAATCAATTAGAATCTATATAGAATTGTATCTTCTCTTGGATTTCTGTAGTGAAATAATAATAATCGTAATCGCCGTTTGCATCTACATAATCTCGCAAATGGAACTTATTGGCCAGTTCCACGCCAGTTTTTGCAATCATATAAACCATGTCCTCTTTCAAGCTGTAAGCAATGCCAGAATAGGAAATAACATTAATTAATTCATCATAGATAAAATTGCTAAAAGCTTTACTTGTAATATCGAAAACAGCCCATTTATGGCCTTTTTTGACACCAAAAAATTCATCTCCAATGTATTTGATATCGTCATAAATTAACGGAAAAACGACTGAATTAAAACCTTGTATATGGAATAACAATCCATTTTTATAATCGACAATGAGTTTCAAAACGCAATAAGGCTTATAAATGTTTTCTTCAGTAATTTCTTTAAAAAACGTATTTACAGGAACATCGAACGATACATTTAAATCTTCAATTTTATAACATTCAAAACCTAAAACTGATTTACCGTCCGTTTTATAAAGACCAAATTTATTGTTTTTTCGAATCAACAAAACGTCAGTATAAAATTCAATAATCTCTTGGTAACCATCAATTAAAACGAGTCCGTTATCAGAAATTAATAGATTTGCTGCTGCATACTGATGCTTTTTAACCTCATAAACGATGGTTTCGCCCATCTCCATCTCAATTACGTTGATGAGTTTTGGATCGTATCGCCCTAGTAAGAGAAACTGATGAGCATAAGCCAAGCTATTCTCACTATCATTTTCCCTTACGTAGAAAAATTTGCCCGATTCATCAGCTTCAAATTTGTTATTAAATTCAAAGGGTAAAATGCTGTTACTATTAACATCAATAATTCCGTATTTCTCCTCTAACTTGGCGCAGTAAAATATGTTGGGAGCAGAAATAAGATATATATCGTTATGTATTGGCGCCATCTTTATCTGCCCATCCAAATTGACTAAGCCAAATTTGCCATCCAGTTTTACGATGGCGCAGTCACCCTCAAAATCAAAAGCATCATCATAAGATAGTGGAATAATTATTTTACCTGTTTTATTGATGTAGCCAAATTTACCAGCCTTACTTACAACGGCAGTAGTACCTTGTTCGAAACCATAAAATTCATCAAAAAAAGGTTCGAATAATATGTTTCCCTCTTCAGATTTTAAACCCCAAAGACCATCCATTTCGAAAATTTCTACATCAGCCTCTTCTTCAAATTCTCGCCAAATGTGAACCCAACCATACTCGTAATCAGGATAATTCAACAGCGCTTTAAAGCTATCGAAACCTAGGGTAGCATTTTTATTAAAAGCATTAAAATCGATTAAAGAAACATCATCTGCTTCTAGTGCTCAGGTAAATACGGCATTGTTTTGTTGAATATCAAGAAGTAATTGCTTGGCTTGTGCTTCGTGACCTTTATTGGTCATGTTGAATACATCCCAGGCATCTAAGTGAAAATGAACCTCTTCCAACTTATCTAAATACGCGAATAATTTTTCTTTGGCCGATAGAAAAGTCTCCAAATTATCCACCAATCCATGATGCTGATTTTCAATAAGTAAGTAAATCTTTTTAATATGATCGATACAAGGTTTTGCATTGAAATACAAACCTTGGTTATTGAAGTTTACGTGGTTGTTGTAAGTATTATCATCAATAAAACCTCCATCTACCAGTAAGGCTTGCAATAAAAGTGGCACTTCGTAACCCTACTCGCTAACCATTACATCAGTTTGCTGACTCTGGGTCGGCTTGGCGACATTATAAATATAGATTCTGTGCGACATTTTGATCAATTTTAAATTGATGTTGCAAAGACACAGATAACAATAGAGAAAAACGGAACATCGATTTACAATGTTCCGTTTGAAAAAATTTTATTTAATTACGCCAAGTTCTTTACCAACTTTGGTAAATGCGGCAATGGCTTTATCTAAATGATGTTGCTCGTGGCCAGCTGATAACTGAACGCGAATCCTTGCTTTTCCCTGAGGAACAACTGGATAGAAAAACCCAATTACATAAATACCCTCTTCCAACATTTTAGCTGCAAAGGTTTGTGCAATTTTAGCATCGTACAGCATAACAGGCACAATTGGATGAAAACCAGGTTTAATATCAAAACCAGCTTCAGTCATTTTTTCACGGAAGTATTTAGTATTGCTTTCCAACTTATCTCTTAAAGAAGTCGTTTCGCTTAACATATCTAAAACAGCGATAGATGCACCTGCAATTGCTGGCGCTAATGTGTTTGAGAAAAGATAAGGACGAGAACGTTGGCGCAGCATATCGATAATTTCTTTTTTACCAGATGTAAAACCTCCAGATGCACCACCTAAAGCCTTACCTAAAGTCCCGGTGATGATATCAATACGATCCATCACATTAAAATGCTCATGTGTACCGCGACCAGTTTTACCTATAAAACCTGAACAATGAGATTCATCAATCATGATCAAAGCTTCATATTTATCAGCTAAATCCGCAATTTTATCTAAAGGTGCAACCGAACCATCCATAGAAAAAGCACCATCAGTTACAATAATTCTATGTCTGCAATCTTTAGCAGCAATTAATTGCTTTTCCAAATCTTCCATGTCTGCATTTTTATAACGGAAACGTTGTGCTTTACACAAACGGACCCCATCAATAATCGATGCATGATTTAATTCATCAGAAATAATCGCATCTTCAGCGTTAAATAATGGTTCAAAAACGCCACCGTTCGCATCAAAAGCTGCCGCATATAAAATGGTATCTTCCGTACCTAAAAAAGTAGAAATTTTCGCTTCTAATTCCTTATGTACATCTTGTGTTCCACAAATAAAACGTACCGAAGACATTCCATAGCCATGATCATCAATTGCTTTCTTTGCCGCTTCGATCACCTTTGGATGAGAAGAAAGGCCTAAGTAATTATTTGCACAAAAATTTATAACTTCTGCACCACCGCTTACTTTAATATCTGCACCCTGTGGAGTAATAATTATGCGTTCACGTTTAAATAATCCTGCGTTTTCAATTTCTTCAAGCTCTTTTTGAAGAACAGGTTGTAATGTTTTATACATGGCTTTTTATTGGTTGATTTTGTTATCAAAGTTATAAAAAAAACTACTCACGGCTGTAATTTGAAGCATTTAATGCTGAAATTTCGAAAACAAACGTTTGACGATTTGATAAAATCATGAATTTTCTGAAGTAAAATCTGCAACGTACAGCTAATTTTTATTCACCTTAACAAACTTTAACACCTAACTATATGTATAGTGTAAAAACTTATTCGATATTTATAGCGTAACTAGTCAACACTCATGATCAGAATCTTCAGCCTCATAATCTTTTGTTTCCTTTATAATTTTGCCTCCGCACAACAATTTACCGTAAATGGTATAATAAAAGATATTAGTGGACAAGTTGTTCCTTTTGCTTCTGTTTCTATTAAAGGCACAACAAAAGGTACATCGGCAAATGTTGATGGTAAGTATGAAATAAAACTAAATAAAGGCGAAACCACCTTAAATTTTAGAGCAATTGGCTATAAACAACAAGAACATACCCTTAATTTAATTGCTTCAAAAGAGTTAAACATCTCTTTAACTTCAGAAAGTTACACGCTAAATAATGTTACTATTAAAGGTAATGCCGAAGATCCAGCATACGAAATTATCCGCAAAGCGATAAAGCAAAGAAAAATTCATTTGGAAGAAGTAAACGCTTTTACTTGTGATGTTTACATTAAAGGAGTACAACGCTTAAGGAGTGCACCTAAAAAATTTATGGGTCAGGATATTAGAAAGGTAATGGAGCTTGACACCAACAGACAAGGGATTATTTACCTTTCAGAATCGCAAAGTAAATTCAGTTTCAAACGACCAAACGAAGTACACGAAGAAATGATTTCATCGAAAGTTGCGGGCAGAAACAATGCTTTCAGTTTTAACAAAGCATCGGATTTAATTATTAATTTTTACGATAACTATTTACTTGAAAACACATTAAGTTCGAGAGGTTTTATTTCGCCTATTGCAGATAATGCAATGTTTTATTACAAATACAAATATTTAGGCGAAACACGCGAAAACGGAGAAGTTGTTAATAAAATAGAGGTAATTCCCCGTCGCCAAAACGACCCAGTTTTTAGAGGTATTATTTATATTATAGAAGATAGCTGGAGAATTTACAATACCGATTTATACTTAACAAAAAGCGCTGGTATTAATTTTATTGATACTTTAAGCATCAATCAACAATTTACAAAGGTTAAAGAGGTTTACATGCCTACGAGTATTAATTTCCAGTTTAATGGAAATGTTTTAGGCTTTAAATTTGCTGGTTATTACGTTGGCGTTTACAGCAATTACGACATCTCACCTGTTTTTCCGAAGAAATTTTTTAGTGGGGAAATTTTGAAAGTTACCGAAATGGTTAACAAGAAAGATTCGATTTACTGGACAAACAACCGCCCAATACCGTTAACACCTGATGAGAAAATTAATTATGTTGTTAAAGATAGTATTGCCAAAAGGAAAGAATCTAAAGCCTACTTAGATTCCCTTGAAAAGGATAATAATAAATTCGGAATCGGAAAACTCTTACTTAGAGGTTATAGTATTAACGATCGTTTTGATAAAGAATACATTTCTTTCGACCCAATTTTACGTTCTATATTTTACAATACTGTTGAAGGCTTTGCAATAAAATATGGTGTAACTTATCGAAAAGTGTTCGAAAATCGTCGTAATTATAGTATCAGACCTGAGTTGAGATATGGATTTGCTAATCAAAAGCTTACAGGAAGTTTAACGGGCAGTTATTACTACGACCCGTTAAAAAGAGCAACTGTTGGTGCATCTTTTGGTAATGGTATTTTCGATTTGAATAATCTTGGCTCGATGACCGCCTTGGGAAACACGATTAACTCTTTACTTTATGAAAAGAATTTCCCTAAATTTTATGAAAAAACCTTTGTTAATTTGAATACAACCCGCGAATTAGCGAGTGGATTACAAGGTTCTTTGAGTTTAGATTACGCCAGAAATCATACTTTAACAAATTCATCTGATTTTAAATTTTTCGATAACAAGGAACGAGAATTTACCTCGAATAATCCGTTTACACCGACAACTGAAACACCACTTTTTCCAACTTATACATCGGTTAGTGCAACCGCAAGCTTAACTTATACAATAGGCCAGCAATATATTACCCGTCCAGATGGTAAGTTTTATACCGAATCGAAATATCCAAGAATAACGGTACTTTATAAAAAAGGGTTTAAAGATTTATTAGGAAGTAATGTAGATTATGATTTCGTGAAAGCAGAAGTTTATCAGGATAGAATTAGCTTAGGCTTATGGGGCTATTCATCGTTTTTGGTTGGAGCTGGAAAATTTATAAATAATAATCAATTGTATTACCCCGATTTCAAACATTTTGCAGGTAATATTTCAACCATTTTCCCACCAAACTTAAGAAAGTTTCAATATCTCGATTTCTATCAGTTTAGCACCAACCAGCAATACTTCGAAGCTCATGCAGAACATAATTTTGCAGGCTTTTTCTTAAATAAAGTACCACTTTTACGCAAGGCGAAGCTCGAAGAGTTTATTGGTGGTGGTTATTTATCTTCCCCAGAAAAGAGAAACTATAAAGAGTTTTACTTTGGCTTACAACGTTTAGTATTAAGAGTAAGTTATGGTTTTGCTTACGATGGTGGCAGAAAACTAACACAAGGGTTTAGAATTTCTTACGGATTTTAAGCACAAAGCTTGAAGGCTAAAGCTTTGTGCTTTGGTCTTTAAGCTTAATTTCTTATCTTTGCCCCCGCTTTAAACGCCGTTTGCAACGGTATCAACAGCGTTATGAAAAAATATCAAACACTACTTTACTATTGCTATAGTTACATAGCAGAGGCAGAACAATTCGCTGCCGATCACTTAAAATTCTGTAAATCGTTAGGTTTAGTTGGCCGCATTATCGTTGCCAATGAAGGTTTAAATGGCACAGTTTCTGGCTCTGCTGAATCTTGTAAAGCTTATATGGAAGCTATTCATGCTGATGAAAGGTTTGCAAAAACAGAGTTCAAAATTGACGATGTAGAAGAACTTTCTTTTATTAAAATGCATTGTCGTTATAAATCTGAAATTGTGCATTCGGGTTTAAGAGATACTTCCATCATCAATCCAAACGAAAAAACTGGTAAGCATTTAGAACCTGTCGATTTCATGAAAATGAAAGATGATGAAGATGTTATTATTTTAGATGTTCGCTCTAACTATGAGCACAATTTAGGCAAATTCAAAAATGCAGTTACTTTGGATATCGAAAATTTCCGCGATTTTCCAGAGCAGATTAATGAACTTGCAAAATATAAAGACAAGAAAATTTTAACCTATTGTACTGGTGGAATAAAATGCGAAAAAGCATCTGCCCTACTTCTACATCATGGCTTTAATGATGTTTACCAGCTTCATGGTGGGATTATTAAATATGGTAAAGAAGCTGGAGGTAAGGATTTCGAAGGTAAATGTTATGTTTTCGATAACCGAATTGCTGTTGATGTTAATGAGGTAAATCCAACAATTGTTTCCGTTTGTTTTAATTGCGGAAAAACCACTCCCAAAATGATTAACTGTGCGAATCCAGAATGTAATGAGCACATTACCCAATGCGATGAGTGCGGAGATGAATTGCAAGGCTGTTGTTCAGTTCCATGTACAACTAATCCTCGTAAACGACAATACGATGGCACTGGTTACTACGTAAAAGTTCCCCAGCCAGTAGCTAGTGCTAAACAAGTTAAAAATGCAGTGGTTTAGATAACAACTGCATTTTTAATTTTATTATTTCTTGTGCAGATAAGTATAAAAAATCAGCATTTGATAAACTTCCATTTTATCGCGAAATAATTCAATTTAAGATCTTCGATTTATTTTTCTTTAACTTCGTGTAAAAAAACGACTACCAAATTTACACATGCAAAAATTTTTACGCTGCGTTTTCTTCCTTATTATCTGTACTTCTGTAAACTTATATGCCGCTGATATAAAAAGTATCGGAGTTCCGTATATAGAAAATTTTTCGAAAGCGCTTTATGCTTCTGGTAACCAAAACTGGAGTGTAGCAAAAGATAAGGATGGCGTAATGTATTTTGGCAATGCCGAAGGTTTGCTTACTTATGATGGGAAATACTGGCAGCAGTACAAAATGCCGAATAACCAAATTGTTCGCTCGGTTGCTGTAGATAATAATGGTAAAATTTATACTGGCGGTTTTGGTGCTTTTGGATATTGGTCTTTTAAAAAAAATAAACTAAAATATACCTCCTTAACTAATTTAATTCCAAAATCCGACCAACTTAAAGATGAAATCTGGAAAATCCATATCTATGGCAATAAAATCATTTTTCAGTCTTTTAGCACCATTTATATTTATGTAAACGGCAAGATTTCAATATTAAAAAATGCAAGTAATTTTTTATTCTCTTACAAGATAGGCAATCGCTTTATTGTAGAAAACAAAGGCTTATACGAGCTTAAAGGAAATAATTTAGAATTTATACCAGGTAGCGACGTTGTGTGCAAAACAGGGGTTTTATCGATTTTACCTTTTAAAGAAAACATGTTATTAATTGGAACGGGTAAAGACGGATTGTTTCTATTTGACGGGAAAACATTTACACCGTTTAATACAGCAGCAAATTCTTTTCTTTCGGCGTTTCAGTTAAATAATGGAGCAAAAATTCTCGATAAATATTATGCTTACGGAACCATCCTTAATGGAATTATCATTATTGATGAAAATGGTAAAATCATCCAGAGGATAAACAAATCGAGCGGTTTACAGAACAATACTGTTTTAAGTTTATATGCCGATAATGAGCAAAATTTATGGGCTGGGCTGGATAATGGTATCGATAGAATTGAACTCAACTCACCTTTGTATTTCTATCTTGATAAAACAGGTATTTTTGGAACAGTTTATTCTAGTGTAATCTTTCAAAATAAAATCTATTTAGGAACTAATCAAGGTCTTTTTTATAGTGATTGGAATCAAAACGACCAGTTTTCGAACTTAAATTTTAAACTCATACCAAATTCGCAGGGGCAAGTTTGGGAGCTTACTATAATCGATGGTCAGCTTTTATGCGGCCATAACAACGGAACTTTTAACGTTATAGGCAATAAAATTGAAAAACTAACGGGTTATAGTGGCGGCTGGACAATAAAAAAGCTAAATAGCAATCCGAACATACTAATTCAAGGAACCTATACAGGTTTATTATTATTTAATAAAAATAGCAGTGGAAGATGGCAATTCTATAAAAAAATAGCCAATTTTAGCGAGCCTTCGAGATATGTAGAACAAGATAACAAAGGCGAAATATGGGTTAGTCATGCTTATAAAGGCTTATATAAATTAAAACTAAGTAGCGATTACAGCACCGTTATTTCGAACAAGTATTATGATGAGAAAAATGGTTTACCAACGAACTACAACCTTAATCTATTTAATTTAGAAGATAAGATTGTTTTTGCGAGTGAATCTGGATTCTTCACTTATGATAATATAAGCGATCGGTTTTCTAAATATAACATACTCAATAAAACGCTTGGCTCTTTTGCCTCCTCTAATAAAATTATTAATGCTGGTTCTAAAAAATACTGGTTTATTAATCATGGTAAAACTGCTTTGGCTAATTTCGGTGAGGCAGGAAAAATCTCTATAGATTCAAATCGTTTCAGCATTTTGGATGGAAAGATGGTTCAGTATTACGAAAACATCAGCCGAATAAGTGATTCTATTTATTTAATAAGTGTTGATGATGGCTTTGTTTTTTACAATGCAAGTCAGAAAATCCAATCATCTTCAAGTAAGATTCAGCAAAAGGTTTTAATTCGTAGAATCGAAGATATTACAGATAAGTATTCCATAATCAGTGAAAATGGTAATGGTGGTTCTGAAATTGAAATTAGAAATAGCAGAAATAATATCCGCATTTCTTTCTCGCTACCGCATTACAGGCAAGCTAAAATCAAGTTTCAGTATTATTTAGAAGGTTATTCAAAAGATTGGTCTGATTGGAGTTATGCCACTCAAAAAGATTTTACCAACTTAAGCAGCGGTAAATACCAATTTAAGGTAAGAGCGAAAATCGATGATTCGCAAGTTAGTGATATTACGACCTTTGAGTTTACTGTTCTTAGGCCATGGTATCTGAGCAACTGGGCTATAATCCTGTATTCGATTATGTTTGTGATTATTTTAGTCATGGGTAAAAAAATCTATGAGCGTAAACTTCAAAAAGATAGTCAGAAAATAACAGATAAATTGCAAGCCGAGCAAGATGAAATTTTAAAGCAAGAATCTGAAGCGAACGAAAAAGAGATTCACAAGCTGCAAACAGAAAAATTGCAAGCAGAGCTGGCTTCTAAAAACCGTGAGCTTGCTAATTCTGCTATGACGTTGGTTTACAAAAACGAATTACTTCAAAAATTAAGCGATGATATTTTAAAGCTTAAGGATGAAAATGGAAAAAAACTTGCAGATGAACAAATACGTAGAATTCAGAAAGTAATAAATGAAGGGATGAATGACGAGCGTGACTGGCATTTATTTGAAAATAGTTTCAATGAAGCACACGAAAGTTTCTTCAAAAAGCTTAAAGCGGGCCACCCGGATTTGGTACCAAACGACCTTAAATTATGTGCTTATTTAAGAATGAATATGAGCAGTAAAGAGATGTCTTCTTTACTTAATATCACCCTGAGAGGAGTAGAAATTCGCCGTTATCGTTTGCGTAAAAAGCTTAACGTTCCACACGATAAAAACCTCACCGAATTTTTAATGGAACTGTAATTTTAGAATACACAACGCTTGACATAAAATGTACATAAAATTGGTTTTTAACCATTTATTACTACTCACTACTTCTTTGGGACTACATCATTACCTCTCATAAGCAATATTTAATGTACTCAAAAAGCTTTGTGTAAATTATACACTTTGTGTGTACGTAATCATCTAGTTACAATTCAAAAAACTGCGTTTTCAGTCCAATTTCGCAATTGGTATGCAGCCTTGAGATACTACTCTTTTGTTAATGATGTATTAATGTAGAGGTAATACAGCTTGCACAAGAGCAAAAACAACCTCACATTAGATTAACAATTAAACTAAATTTATAATAAAGCATGAAAAGAATCTTTACAAGACTTTCTGTTCTAGCTGCTATTTGTCTACTAACAATTAACGTAGCATTTGCGCAAAACATTACTGTAAAAGGTAAGGTGATTGATGGAGGTGATAAATCATCTCTACCAGGCGTAACTGTATTAGTTAAAGGTACACAAACTGGTACGCAAACAGATGCAAACGGCAACTACTCAATCAGTGCGCCTGCAAACGCCACTTTGGTATTCAATTTTATCGGTTTTACTGCTCAAGAGCTGGCGGTATCAAACCGAACAACAATTAATGTATCATTAGCATCACAAGATCAACAATTAGAGCAGGTTGTGGTTGTGGGTTATGGTACTCAAAGAAAAATTGATGTTACAGGTTCTGTAGCGACAGTTAAAGGAGAAGATATTTCTAAACAAGCATCAGTAAACCCAGTAAGTGCCTTACAAGGTAAAGTAGCTGGTGTTTCAATTACGAACAATGGTGCTCCTGGTTCATCTCCTCAAATTACGATCCGCGGAACGGGCACAATTTATGGCAATACGGGTGTTTTGTATGTTGTAGATGGTGTTTGGTATGATGAAATAAGCTTCTTAAACCCTGCTGATATAGAAAATCTAAGTATTTTGAAAGATGCGTCTTCTCAATCTATTTATGGTATCCGTGCAGCAAATGGTGTTGTTTTAGTAACTACTAAGAGAGGCAAAACTGGCGAACCAACCATTAATTATAACGGTTCTGTAGGTTTCAAAGCGGTTACCAATCAGGTAGAAATGGCTAATGCAACAGAATATGCAACCATTATCAATGAATTATCTGCTTCTAATGGAGCAAGCCCATTATTTGCAAATCCTTCCTCTTTTGGTACAGGTACTAATTGGTATAATCAGGCATTCAGAAATGCTCTACAAACTAATCATCAATTATCTGTGAACGGTGGAACTGAAAAAACAACATATAACTTCTCATTAGGTTACACAAACGAGGATGGTATTGTTAAAACCCAAAATTACAAACGTTATACTGCAAAATTATCGAACGATTTTCAGGTACTAAAACCTTTAAAGATTGGTTACACGGTTTCTGGTACATCTATTAATTCAAATGACATTGATGGTGGTATCTTCCGTCAATTGTATGCTGCAGGCCCAGTTGTTCCAGTATATTATGCAGATGGAACCTATGGAGATGCTAATGATTTCAGTTTGGGTGGTGGTAATAACTTTAACCCCCAAGTTACTTTAGATTTCTTTAATCAGCAATCTAAAAACTATCGTATTAATGGTAACGTTTATGCAGAATTAACAATTGCAAAAAACTTTACTTTTAGAACTAGCGCAGGTGGTGATTTCGGTCAGGCAGAAGTTAGAGGTTATACACCTTTATACTCAGCAACTCAAGGCCAAAGAACTACTCAAAGTACTTTAAGAATTAACAGAACTGAAACCAGAAACTGGATTCTTGAAAACACATTAACATATAAAAACACGTTTGGTGATCATAGCATTACTGCATTAGTTGGTACTACAGCGCAAAGGAGAAAATCTTATAATATTAACGCAACGGCTTTTGATGTTCCATATTCTAGCGATGGCGATTTATATCTTTCATTAGGTACCGCAGCTACACGTACAGTTGTTGATGGTGGAAGTTTATCAACTTCAGCATCTTACTTTGGTCGTGTAAACTATTCATATAAAGATAAATATTTATTAAACGCAACAATTCGTAGAGATGCTGCATCTCAGTTTTTTGGTGGTGGTGATTTATGGGGTAATTTTCCTGCAGTTGGTGCTGGTTGGGTAATCAGTAACGAAAACTTTATGAAGGACCAAAAAGTAGTAAACTATTTAAAACTAAAAGGATCCTGGGGTAAAGTAGGTAATGCTGGTGTACCAATTAACCCGACAACTTTAACAGTTGCTCAAGGTGGTAATTTAGTAGCTTTCTTTAACGGTGTCGGCTATACGGGAGCAAATGTTAACTCTTTAGTACCATCATTCTTGAATTGGGAACGTACTACAGGAACTGATATTGGTATTGAGGCGAGATTCTTAGATAATCATTTAACAATCGAAACTGGTGTTTATAATAAGAAAACAGAACAAGCAATTTTCGAAATTCCTATCTTAACTTCGATAGGTACTGCATCTGGTACTTTAATTGGTAATCAGGCCGATTTCCAAAATCGTGGTTTCGAATTCTTAGCTACCTATTCAAATCAATCTAAAAACGGATTTGGTTATTCAGTTAGCGGTAACATCGGCATCAACAATAATAAAGTATTATCAGTCGTGACTGGTCAAAACCCAATTTACGCAGGTGGTGCTGGCATAGCAAATGGTGGTTTAGCAACACGTACTATTCAAGGTGGTGCGATTGGTCAATTTTTCGGTTACGATGTAGCTGGTATATTCCAAACTGCTGCTGAAGTAACAGCTTCTGCACAACCAAATGCTAAACCTGGTGATTTTAAATATGTTGACCAAAATGGCGACGGTGTTATTGATGGAAAAGACCGAATTGTTTTAGGTAATCCTAATCCTAAATTCAGTTACGGTTTAAATACAACTTTCAATTACAAAAACTTCGATTTATCTCTCGACATTCAGGGTGTAGCAGGAGTTGATGTATACAACGCAAACGTTGCATACCGCTTTGGTAACGAAAACTACAGCAAAGATTTCTATGATAACAGATGGCATGGTGCTGGTACTTCAAATATCTATCCTTCTGCAAATGTTGGTTCAACAGCAAATGCTGCTCCTAACTCTTTCTATGTTGAAGATGGCTCTTATATTCGTTTAAGAAATATCCAATTGGGTTACGCTTTACCATCATCACTGATGAGCAAATGGAAAATGCAAAGAGTAAGAATTTTTGTTGATGCACAAAATGCAATAAACCTATTTGGATATAAGGGCTTCACTCCAGAGATTGGAGGCACACCAACTAATGCAGGTATTGATGCAAATGTTTATCCACTATCAGCTACTTATAGATTAGGTCTTCAAGTTACTTTCTAATAAATAAAGCAATGAAATTAAATTATAAAAATAATTATATACAAAAGATTGGACTTATTGCTTTATGCGCTAGTCTATTTGTATTACCTGCATGTAAAAAAAGCTTTTTAGATGTAGATCCTCAAGCGCAACAACCAGCTATTAGCTTTTGGAAAACACAAGATGACGCAACAAAAGCTGTAAACTCCATCTATGCAAATCTAAGGAGCTGGGAAAACACAGCTTTTCCAGCACTTGCTGTGGAAAGTATCGCTGGTGATGATGCTGAAAAAGGAAGTTCTGCAAATGATGCAAGTTACTTAAATGGCTTTGATAGCTTTACAGTTACTTCAACCGAAGGTCAACTTCAAGGTTTCTGGACAGGTCAATATCAAAACATCAATCTTTGTAATCAACTTTTAGATAACATTCCTGCAATTAGCATGGACGCTACTTTAAAAGCGAGATATATTGCTGAAGCTAAATTTGTTCGTGCCTACTCTTATTTTAGACTAGTGCGTGCTTTTGGTGACGTTCCTTTACGTTTAAATGTACCAAAGGATGCTTCAGAATTTAATATACCAAGAACACCTAAAGCGCAAGTTTGGGCTGCAATTGAGAAAGATTTAGATGATGCTGCAGCTGTTTTACCTCAAACATATACTTCTGTAGATTTAGGAAGAGCAACAAAAGGTGCTGCATTAGGATTACATGCGAAAGTTGCTATGTACCAACAAAAATGGGCAGACGTACTTTCCTTAACAAATACAGTTATGACTTTAGGTTATAATTTAGTTCCTAGTTATGAGCAAAGTTTCCGTTTAAATAATGAAAACAGTGTAGAATCAGTTTTTGAAATTCAGTGTGAAATCATTCCAAGTATAGCTGGTTCTGCAACTTCTCAATATAGCCAAGTACAAGGAGTAAGAGGAAGTGTTGGTGGATGGGGATTCAATGTACCAACTGCCGTAATCGCTGCTGCATATGAAATTGGTGATGTTAGAAGGGATGCAACCATAATTTTCAGAGGAGAAACAACCCCTCAAGGTGATGCAATCAGCGCTACAGGTGATAACCCTATGTATAACCAAAAATCTTACGTACCGTTTAGTCAAATAATTACTGGATTTAATGAAGGTGCTCAACAGAACGTGAGGGTTCTTCGCTTTGCTGATGTTCTTTTAATGAATGCAGAAGCTGCTAACGAACAGGGCAACCCAGCTTTAGCTAGAACATCACTTAACCGTGTACGTGCTCGTGCTCGTGGTGGCGTTGCTACAGTTTTACCTGATGTAACCACTTCTGATAAAGATGTATTGCGTACTGCTATTCAGAAAGAAAGGCAAGTTGAATTAGCGATGGAGTCTGATCGTTACTTCGATGTAATCCGTCAAGGTCGTGCTGCGACTGTTTTTGGGCCAAAGGGCTGGAAAGCAAATAAAAATGAGGTATGGCCAATTCCATCCACAGAAATTGACAAAAGTGCTGGCACTTTAACACAAAATCCTGGTTATTAATCGCTTAATTTAAAAAAATGAAAACAAAATATTTTGTATTGATGGCGGCTGTAACCTTAGGGTTATCATCATGCCAGAAAGAATTTGAACCATCATCTTATGCACCTGCATTAAGTATTGGAGGATATACTAATTCAAAACAAATCGCATCAGCAAACCTAGTTGCACACTGGGCCTTTGATGGAAGTTTAGTAGATAGCGTATCAAATACTGCTGGTACCAATACTGGAACAAGTTTTGGTACTGGCATTAAAGGAAAATCTTTACAAGGTGGAACTGATAGTTATTTTTTAAGTGTACCATCGGCTAAAGTTTTAGGCTTGAAAAGTTTCACTTTAACCGAATGGATTAACACACCGCCACCGTCTAATGGTATCGTTGCTCTTTTTAGTCTTTCTAACAAATCTCAGTTTTGGGGAAATTTAGAAATCTTTGTAGAAAACGGCAGTACTAATGAAAATGCGACATTAAAAATCGTATTTACAAACAATGGTGTAGGTGATAAAACTTATACTGCTAGTAATGTTGTTAATTTCTTTGGGAAATGGAACGCTTTTTCTGTTTCATACGATGAAGCTACATCTACAGTTAAGGTATATGTTAATGGTTCTAGAGTAAGTTCTGGTAAACTTGATGGCATAACAGGTCCATTGAACTTTGTTAACTCTGGAAATTTGGTTTTCGGCACAACACAATTTATGACTACACCTAGCCAAACAACAAGTCACTCAAAAGAACCTTGGGCTAGTTATTTAACTGGCCAGTTAGATGAAGTTAAACTTTTCAATAAAGCATTATCTGATGAAGAAGTTGGATATATAGCTAAACTAGAAGGAAGAGGAAAGTAATTTTTTCGTCTTCATAGACAAAAATAAATGAGCCATCTTATGATGGCTCATTTCAACTACCTTACTATGAATATAAAATTTTATTTTTTACTGTTATTAACTGTTTTTTTTTCATGTAAAAAAAGCAGTACACCTTCCCCAATAGAACCTCCTATTGTTCCTCCAACATCATTTCAATTTTCTGATTTAAAAGTTAACGGAAATTTTGCTGGCTTTACTTATTACGGATTGAATAACATCCCTGTTGTAAAAATCACCTTTTCATCTCCCATCAATCTATCTTCCGTTGTAGGGAACATTACTTTTACCGATGCCGCGGGAACGGCAACTCCATTTACTCCAACTTTAGAAAACAACGATAATACGCTTGTAATAACGCCTTCAGCAGCATTACAACCAATTACAAAATATATTTTAACCACAAATACAGGTTTGCTTTCAAAAGCAGGCAACAAATTACAAAGCAGTGTTGCTGTAAATTTAATTACAGCTGTTGATGATACCGACAAATTTCCTCGAATTAGCGACGATGAGCTGTTAACATTAGTTCAAAAACAAACATTTAAGTATTTCTGGGATTTTGGTCACCCAACCAGTGGTTTAGCCCGAGAAAGAAATACATCTGGTAACACCGTAACTTCTGGTGGTTCTGGTTTTGGCATAATGGCTTTAGTTACTGGCATTAGTCGCAATTTCATCAGCAGAGCTGATGGGCTCACTCGAATGCAAAAAATTGTTTCCTTTCTTAAAACTGCTGAGCGCTTTCATGGTGCTTATCCGCATTGGTTAGATGGAAATACAGGAAAGGTAATTCCGTTTAGCACAAAAGATAATGGTGGCGATTTGGTAGAAACATCATTTTTAATGGCTGGTTTAATTACCGCTCGTCAATACTTTAACGGTGCAGATGCATCAGAAACTACCTTAAGAACAGACATTAACACAATTTACAATGGTGTTGAATGGAGTTGGTATCGTAAGGATAATGGCAATGTTCTTTATTGGCACTGGAGCCCTAATTACAATTGGGATATGAATTTGCCAATAAAAGGTTGGAATGAATCTCTTATTACTTACGTTATGGCTGCAGCCGCTCCTACTTATTCTATACCTAAAACCGTTTATGATAGTGGTTGGGCACAAAACGGTGCAATGAAAAACGGAAACTCTTACTATGGCGTTCAACTTCCTTTAGGGCCAGCTAATGGTGGACCTTTATTTTTTTCGCATTATTCATTTATGGGCATTAATCCGAAAGGCTTAACAGATACTTATGCCAATTATGAAACACAAACCAAAGCGCACGCTCAAATAAATTATAATTATTGCAAAGCAAACCCGACGGGTTATTATGGTTATGGGGAAAATTGCTGGGGCTTAACTGCTAGCGACATCAAAAATGGTTATACAGCAAGTTCTCCTGGTAACGATGTCGGTGTAATAGCACCTACCGCAGCACTATCATCCTTTGCATATACGCCAACTGAGTCTATGGCAGCTTTAAAATACTTTTACTATAAATTAGGCAACAAAACCTGGGGTGATTATGGTTTTTACGATGCTTTTTCACTTCAAGATCAATGGTTTGCTACTTCAACTCTTGCAATAGATCAGGGCCCGATTATCGTTATGATAGAAAATTATCGTACAAATTTAATCTGGAACCTATTTATGAGTGCTCCAGAGGTTAAAGCAGGAATGCGTAATCTGGGATTTAGTAGCCCAAATCTTTAATTACAATTTTACATAATGAAACTAACATTCCAAATCCTTCTTATTATTTCGATTACTTCTGGTCTAAATTGCACTAGCAATGCACAAGATTTCGAAGTTATAAAATTAGCTCCGCCGATAAAAAAAGGCTTATCAGATAATCAACTGCTCGATGTTGTACAAAAACAAACTTTCCAATATTTTTGGGATGGTGCAGAACCTGTTTCTGGCTTAGCAAGAGAGCGTTATCACGTAGATGGCGTATATCCAGAAAATGATAGAAATATAATTGCAACTGGAGCTTCAGGTTTTGGTTTAATGTCTATCCTTGTTGGTATCGATCGTAAATTTATCACTAAAAAAGAAGGCTATAATCGTTTAAATAAAGGTTTAAGCTTTCTGGCAAAAGCAGAAAGATTTCACGGCGTTTGGCCCCATTGGATGCTTCCTTCTGGAAAACCCAAAGCATTTGGAAAAAACGATGACGCTGGAGATTTAGTGGAAACTTCTTTTCTTGCACAAGCTTTACTTTGTGTGCGCCAATATTATGCAAACGGAAATACAGAAGAAAAAGCATTAGCAAAAAAAGCAGATGAGCTTTGGAAAGGCATTGAATGGAATTTTTATAGAAAGAATAACGAAAATGTATTATACTGGCATTGGTCGCCAACGGCAGGTTGGAAAATGAACTTTGCAATTACGGGCTATAACGAATGTTTAATAACTTATGTTTTAGCGGCATGCTCTCCTACCCACGGTGTACCAGCTGAGGTTTATCATCAAGGTTGGGCAAAAAATGGAGCTATTAACACAAATATTTCTTTATATGGTCATCCAATAAAATTAAAACATAATGTTGTTGGTGAAGGCGTTGGACCTCTTTTTTGGGCTCAATATTCTTATTTAGGTTTAAATCCGAAGGGCTTAAAAGATAAATATGCCAATTATTGGGAAGAAAACAGAAATCAGGCATTAATAAATTACGATTATGCTATCGCTAATCCTAAAGGCTTCAAAGGTTACGGAAAAAACTCTTGGGGCTTAACAGCTAGCTACTCCGTAAAAGGATATGCTGCTCATAATCCTCAGGAAGATGAAGGAGTGATCAGTCCTACCGCGGCTTTATCATCGTATCCATATACTCCGAAAGAAAGTATGCAGGTAATTAGATATTTATATGAAAAATTAGGTGATAAAGTATGGGGTAAATATGGCTTTTACGATGCATATAGCGAAACTGAAAAGTGGTTTCCTAAGCGATATATAGGTATAGATCAAGGGCCGATTGTGGTGATGATAGAAAATGGAAGAACAGGTTTATTGTGGAATCTATTTATGAGTGCACCTGAAGTGAAAACTGGATTAACTAAGCTAGGATTTGAGAGTCTGGCTATAAAATAATTATCATTTCGAGTTGCAAAGTATCTCATTTGTTGATTAGATTTTTTTGTACCTCGAAATGACTTTTCAAGTTTAAAACATGAAAAAAACAATACTTACAATATTAATATTAGGTTACATTTCTGCAGTTTTTGCGCAGCAACAAAAAACTTATTGTAACCCTATTAATGTTGATTATGGTTACACACCATTTGAATCCTTTACAGAATGGGGTAAACACCGTGCAACCGCCGATCCAGTTATAGTAAATTATAAAGGCGAATTCTTGTTATTCAGCACCAACCAATGGGGTTACTGGCACAGTTCTGATATGCTGAATTGGAAATTTATAGAACGTAAATTTCTTCGTCCGTGGAATAAAACCAAAGATGAACTTTGCGCACCAGGTGTCGGCATTATTGGTGATACAGTTGTCGTTTTTGGAAGTACTTATACTAAAAACTTCACCTTGTGGGGCAGTACAGATCCTTTAGGCAATAAATGGTTCCCATTAGTCGATTCGTTAGAAATTGGCGGCTGGGATCCTGCATTTTTTACCGATGATGATGGCAAGTTTTACATGTACAACGGAAGCAGCAACAATTATCCAATGTATGGTGTAGAACTAGATAGAAAAACATTTAAGCCAATAGGAACGCGTACACCGATGTACTTACTTCAAAGCTGGCGTTATGGCTGGCAACGTTTTGGCGAATATATGGACGATACTTTTCTTGATCCTTTTGCTGAGGGTGCGTGGATGACCAAACATAATGGCAAGTATTATTTTCAATATGGTGCGCCGGGCACAGAATTTAGTGGATATTCGGATGGCGTAGTAGTTGGATCCAAGCCGCTTTTTTACGATAGTCCCTATACACCTCAATCAGATCCACTAAGTTACAAAGGCGGTGGTTTCTCTCGCGGGGCTGGTCATGGTGCAACATTTCAAGATAATGCTAAAAACTATTGGCACATTTCTACCAGTATAATTTGTGTTAAAAATACTTGGGAACGTAGAATGGGAATCTGGCCTACTGGCTTCGATAAAGATGATGTGATGTGGACAAACACTGCATTTGGCGATTATCCGTTATATCTTCCATCTGAAAGAAAAGAGAACGGTCCTGCTGGCCCAGGATGGATGCTGATAAACTATAAAAAGCCTGTTACAGTTTCATCAACATTAGGATCATTTAATGCGAATAATGCTGTTGATGAAAGTATTAAAACTTATTGGAGCGCAAAAACAGCCAACAGCGGCGAATGGATTCAAACAGATTTAGGAAGTTTAGCAACAGTTAATGCCATTCAAATTAATTACGCTGATCAGGATGCGGAATTTATAGGAAAACAAACAGGAATCTTTCATCAATACAAAATTCTTTCATCGGTAGATGGCAAAAAATGGACTACTCTTGTTGATAAGAGTCAAAATAAAAAAGATGTTCCTCACGATTACATTGAACTAGAAAAACCTGTAAAAACAAGGTTTATTAAACTGGTTAACATACACATGCCAACGGGGAAATTCGCGATCAGTGGATTACGAGTTTTCGGAAACGGTAACGGACAGAAACCGGATGCTGTTAAAAACCTAATTGTATTACGAACCGAAAAGGATAAACGGAGCGCATACATAAAATGGCCTTCGGTAGATAATGCTTTTGCATACAACTTGTACTATGGTACAGCGCCAGACAAGCTTTATAACTGCATTATGATACACGATTTTAACGAGTATTGGTTTAAGGCCATGGATAGTCAAAAAGCTTATTATTTCTCTATTGAAGCGATAAACGAAAATGGCGTATCGGCAAAAACTGAAGTTAAAAAAGTTGATTAATTTTTAAAAGAATAATACACACATATAATGAACAAAGCGAAATTCCTTTTTATTTTACTGACAATTGTAGCAGTAAGTTCGAACGCACAAACGAAAAAACCTGTTTCTACCGATGAAGCAAAAATGAACACCTTTATCAGTAATTTGATGTCAAAAATGACTATCGATGAGAAAATCGGTCAGTTAAATTTGCCAAGTTCGGGTGACATTACAACTGGGCAGGCAAACAGTAGCGATATTGGTCAAAAAATAAAAGATGGTAAAGTTGGAGGGCTTTTCAATATTAAGGGCGTTGAAAAAATTAAAGCGGTACAAAAAGTAGCCGTAGAAAATAGCCGAATGAAAATTCCATTGCTTTTTGGTATGGATGTTATCCATGGCTACAATACAGTATTTCCAATTCCACTAGGTATGAGCTGCGTTTGGGATATGAACCTTGTTCAAAAATCGGCAAGAGTTGCAGCGATTGAAGCAAGTGCAAGCGGAATTAACTGGACATTTTCTCCGATGGTTGATATTTCCCGCGATCCGCGTTGGGGAAGAATTTCAGAAGGCAATGGAGAAGATGCCTATCTAGGTTCTCAAATTGCTGCTGCAATGGTTAAAGGTTATCAAGGCAAACTTCAAGCTAATAACGAAATTTTAGCATGTGTAAAACACTATGCTTTATATGGTGCAGCAGAAGCTGGAAGAGATTACAATACAACCGACATGAGTAAAGTACGCATGTACAACGAATACTTTCCACCTTACAAAGCTGCTATTGATGCTGGCGCCGCAAGTATTATGGCTTCTTTTAACGAAGTTGACGGTATCCCTGCAACTGGAAGTAAATGGTTAATGACTGATGTTTTACGTAATCAATGGGGATTTAAGGGTTTTGTGGTAACCGATTATACTGGTATTCCTGAAATGATTGCACATGGTATGGGCGATTTGCAAACTGTTTCTGCTTTGGCTTTAAACGCTGGTATAGATATGGATATGGTTGGCGAAGGTTTCCTTGGAACATTAAAAAAATCACTTGCTGAGAAAAAAGTAAGCATCGATCAAATTAATAGAGCTTGTCGTTTAGTACTTCAAGCTAAATACAAATTAGGTTTATTTACCGATCCGTATAAATTCTTAAATACAGAAAGAGCCGAAAAAGAAGTTTTCAATGCAGAAAACCGTCAGGTTGCACGCGAAATTTCGGCAGAAAGTTTTGTATTATTAAAAAATAACAACAACATTTTACCACTTAAAAAAACTGGAACCATTGGTTTAATTGGTCCATTGGCTGATAATACTGCTAACATGTACGGTACCTGGAGTGTTGCTGCTTTATTTGATAAGTCGGTTACGGTTTTACAAGGTTTAAAAAATGCAATAGGAAACGATGCTAAAATTTTAACCGCTCGTGGCTCAAACTTTTTAGCCGATTCTGTAGCCGAACATCGTTACGTAAATATTCACAATCCTACTTACAAACGCGATTCTCGTACAGAAGAGGAAATGATTAAAGAGGCTTTAAAAGTTTCCGAAAAATCGGATGTTATTGTTGCTACAATTGGCGAAGGTTCGGAATTTACAGGCGAGGCAAGTAGTGTTACGGATATTCAAATTCCTGAAACACAAAAAAACTTGTTAAAAGCATTAGCTAAAACTGGCAAACCAATAGTTTTAGTATTGTTTACTGGTCGTCCATTGGCTTTAAAATGGGAGCAAGAAAATATTCCTGCAATTTTAAACGTTTGGTTTCCAGGTAGCGAAGCTGGAAATTCGATTGCCGATGTGCTTTTCGGAAAAGTGAATCCATCTGGCAAACTGAGTACAACTTTCCCACAAAACGTTGGTCAGGTGCCGCTTTATTATGCACACAAAAATACGGGTCGCCCGTTGGCTGAAGGCAAATGGTTCGAAAAATTCCGTTCTAACTATTTAGATGTAAGTAACGATCCGCTTTATCCTTTCGGATTTGGTTTGAGTTACACCACATTTGGCTACAGTGATGTTAAATTAAGTTCAAACACCTTAAGCAAAGGGAAATCCATTACCGCATCAATTACCTTAAACAATACTGGAAAATATGAAGGTAAAGAGGTTGTTCAGTTATATATTCAGGATTTAGTAGGAAGTATTACTCGTCCCGTTAAAGAACTTAAAGGCTTCCAAAAAGTGAGTTTAAAGCCAGGCGAAAGCAAAAACATAACATTTACCATCTCAGAAAACGACTTGAAGTTTTATAATTCTGATTTGAAATTCGTTGCAGAACCTGGAGATTTTAAAGTTTTTATTGGTTCTAATTCGAGAGATGTAAAAGAAGCATCTTTCTTATTAAAATAAAAGTTAATATTGGTTGGTTACACCCCAGACTATTGCAAAGTAGCTGGGGTTTTTTAATTTTGCTTTATGAAGAAGATCATTCTAACCATATCCCTCGTTTCTTTGATATTGGCCTTAAAAGCTCAAGAGTTTAAACAATTTGAGAAAGGAAATTTCATAAAAGGTAGAGATTCAATTTATTACAGAATTCTTTTTCCCGAGAATTTTAACCCTGCTCAAAAATACCCAATCGTTTTCTTTTTGCATGGAAGTGGAGAAAGAGGAAATGATAACGAAAGCCAATTGGTGCACGGAGCTAAATTGTTTCTAAAAGACGAGAACCGTAAAAAATTCCCTGCAATAGTTGTTTTTCCACAATGCCCCGCTAATGATTATTGGGCAAATGTAAGCATTGGCCCTAATGAACAAGGTAAAAGAAGCTTTAGCTTTGTAAATGGTGGCGAACCCACAAAAGCTATGCATGCTTTGGTTGGCATGGTAAAAGATTTCTTAAAAAAACCATATGTAGATAAAAAGCAAGTTTACGTTGGCGGCCTTTCTATGGGTGGTATGGGTACATTTGAATTGTTGAGAAGGAAACGCAACACATTTGCCGCTGCAATTACCATTTGTGGTGGAGACAATACCAACAACATTAATAAATACAAATCGGTTCCGCTTTGGATATTTCACGGCGGCAAAGATGATGTAGTTGACCCAGCTTATTCAATTGCCGTTTCTGAGCGTTTAAAAACTCTTGGCGATGAAGTTAAATTTACACTTTACCCAAATGCAAACCATAACAGCTGGGATAGTGCATTTGCCGAGCCAGAGTTGTTGCCATGGTTATTTTCGCATAAAAAGAATTAGAAAAGCAGGTTTCAGTAATAATCGGTTTCGGTAGCCCCGCCATTTGCTTTACTTGCCTCATAAAAATTCGGTTACGTGTTCGCTCCTGTCGGGTTTAACCAATTTAGGTTTACCTAAGTAACCTAGACCCGACAAAATGTAAAGCCCGGAAACCGAGGAACGAGGTTGAGGACTTGAAATGGTGGCGGGACTGATGAGAGCAATGAGCACAGGTTCTGCTCTTCAAATAAAAAATGATGAAAATAACAAAGGCCTGAAGAAAAATCTTCAGGCCTTTGTTATAAATAATAATTCGATTTTATTCGGCCATATTGTGATAAACCGCTTGCACGTCATCGTCTTCCTCTAATTTGTCAATCAGTTTTAAAACATCGGCAGCTTGTTCTTCTGTAACCTCGTGGTGCGATAAAGCAATACGCTCTAATTTTGAGCTTTTTAACTCAATGCCTTTTTCTTCTAATGCTTTTTGTAAAGAACCAAAGTTTTCGAAAGCAGCTTGAGCAACAGCAATATCATTTCCTTCTTCATCGGCTTCAACGTATAATTCTTCCAAACCAGCATCGATTAATTCAAATTCTAATTCTTCCAAATCTAAGCCCTCTCCAGGCACAAACCTGAAAATAGATTTACGGTTAAAAATAAAATCAAGCGAGCCTGTTTTACCTAAAGAACCATCCGTTTTATTGAAGTAACTACGTACGTTAGCTACTGTACGGTTGGTGTTATCGGTAGCTGTTTCAATCAATACAGCAACACCATGCGGTGCGTAACCTTCGTAAACAATTTCCTCATAGTTAGCCATCGATTTATCCGAAGCACGTTTAATTGCTGCTTCTACCCTATCTTTTGGCATATTTACAGCTTTTGCATTTTGCATGGCTGTACGTAAGCGAGAGTTGGTTTCTGGATGAGGCCCAGATTCCTTAACTGCCATCACGATATCTTTACCAATACGCGTAAATTGAACGGCCATTTTGGCCCAACGCTTAAATTTTCTTTCTTTTCTAAATTCGAATGCTCTTCCCATTTTTAGTATCAAGTATTTAGTATCAAGTATCAAGACATTGGTCTAGGATTTACTATCAACCTTATTTATTTTTTATTTTGCTTTGGTCTTTCAGCTTTTACTTTTTGCTTCAGGCTTTTAGCTTTTCTTTAAATTATTTAACATATCAATTGTAAGTTTAGATAAATCGAACTCAGGTTTCCAGTTCCAATCTTTTGTAGCATAACTATCATCAATAGAACGAGGCCAGCTATCTGCAATTTGCTGACGAGGATCTTTATCGCCGTAAGTTAATTTAAAATCAGGAATATGTTTCCTGATTTCTGCAGCTAAAATTTCTGGTGTAAAACTTACACCACCAAAATTATAACTGCTACGAACCGAAATCTGATCAGCCGGGGCATCCATTAATTCAATTGTTCCTCTAATGGCATCATCCATGTACATCATTGGCAACTCAGAGCTTGCATTTAAAAAACTCTGGTAACTACCTTTTTTTAATGCATCGTGAAAAATATGAATGGCGTAATCTGTTGTTCCGCCACCTGGAGCAGCCTTCCAACTAATTAAACCTGGGTAACGAATACTTCGTACATCCAAGCCATATTTTTGATGATAATATTCGCACCATCTTTCTCCTGCTAATTTGCTAATTCCGTAAACGGTATTTGGATCCATGGTGCAATATTGCGGCGTATTATCTTTTGGCGAATTTGGACCAAAAACGGCAATAGAACTTGGCCAATAAACTTTTGCTGTTTTATACTCAAGTGCTAAATCCAAAACGTTTAATAATCCGTTCATATTTAAATCCCAGGCAAGTTTAGGGTTTTGTTCGCCAGTTGCCGATAACAAAGCCGCTAGTAAATAAACTTGTGTAGGCTTATATTTATGAAAAATGCCTTTAATCATTTCCTTATCGAGTACATTAACGAACTCAAAAGGTGCGGAGTTTTTGATATCATAGTCGGGTCTGCGAATATCGCAGGCAACAACATGATCATCACCATAAATTTTACGTAACATGGTAACCAATTCAGTACCAATTTGTCCGTTTGAGCCTAAAACAACTATATTTTCTTGCATATTTTTTGTAGAGATTGAGCAAAGGTAAAAAAATGAGATAAAAGGGCTGTAAAATATTTAAACTAAGTGAATAGCTTTAAAAAGTATAAACCATAATAACACACTTCAATAGTATTTATGCGCTTGCAAATTGAAGCTAAAAGAAATTAATTATTACATTTACTTCTATTCCAAATATAAATATGGGTTCCATTCAGCCAGAAGAATCTCTTGATTTAATTAATCGCCTAAAACTGGGTGATGCGGCTGCGTATGAAAAAATTTATAACGGTTTTAGTAAAGAACTACTAGCGCTTGCTTACAAAAAAACGAGTGATAAAGTTATTGCCCAGGAGCTGGTTCAAAATATCTTCATATCCCTTTGGGAAAAAAGAGCGACTGCAGATATAAAAGATTTACGTAATTACCTTTTTGGTTCATTAAAATTTGGTGTTATCAATCATATCCGTTCGGAAGTAGTTGCAAACCGATATATTGAATATGAACAGATTACTTATAGAACTAACTCAGAAGATACATCGAGTATGGTTGGCTTAAAGGATTTATCAGAAATTATTGAGAAAAGCCTAAATTCTTTACCCGAAAAAACTCAAGAGGTTTTTAGATTAAGCCGATATAATCATCAAACTACTAAAGATATTTCTAACGGTTTAAACATATCAGAAAAAGCTGTAGAGTATCACATTACGCGTTCCCTAAAACGCATAAAGGAATATCTTAAAAATTTTTACATATTTTTCTTGCTGTAAATCAATTAATTACAATTATTTCAAAACAATTAACACTTTAGCTTTAGGGTATCACCTCAGTTAGGTTACTTGTATATATTAACCAAATATTTCTTTTATGAACAAACAATCGTTTTACGATTTACTTACCCGATACGAATCTGGAAATTGTACTGAAAGTGAAAAACTTTGGCTTGACCAATGGTATGGTTTATTAGGAGATAAAATTATTAGCAATCTTTCTTCAGCTGAATTAGATGAAATGAAAGATAATGCTTGGTTAAAATTAAAACAGAATACTCAACAGCCCAAAAAACGAAACACTTTAAAATTAATTTGGGTAAAAACTGCAATTGCAGCATCTGTAATTATAGCTTTTATTATTTCTGGAATTTATGTTTTCAGCGATCATGCCGAAAGTTCATTTATGAATGATAATAGCGATTTAACCTTAATCTCTAAAACTAACGAAACATCAAAACCAATAATTATTTCTTTAAACGATAATAGTGAAGTTACGCTTCAGCCGAAATCGAATATTATTTATCCAAAAGTTTTTGCAGCTAATAATCGTAAAGTTTACTTAAAGGGTGATGCTTTCTTTTCGATAACTAAGAATGCTAAAAGACCTTTTTATGTTTATAACAATAAATTAATTGTTAGAGTTTTAGGCACAAGCTTTTTCGTAAAACAATCGTTAAAAAACTTGCCTGCAGAAGTTGCAGTTAGAACTGGTAAAGTGCAGGTTAATGAAAATACTTGTAACGATATTATTAATTTACCTGGAGAAAAAATAGCAATTCCTGTTTTGCTAACACCAAATCAGAAAGGCTTATTTAAAGCGCATAATATAAAAACCACTTTGGTTGAAAAACCAATTCCTTTAGCCGAAGCTTATAATATAAAAAACAGCATCAATTATAACTTCAAGGAAGAAAATTTAAAAGCCATTTTTAAAACCCTTACAGATGCGTATGGCATTGAGATAAAATCTTATAATGAGGAGATTTTAGCTTATACGTTTACAGGTGACCTAAGCAAAAAAGGACTTTATGAGCAACTAGACCTGCTTTGTGGTTCAATATCGAGCAAATACCAAATAGAAGGAACCAGCATTGTGGTTTCAAACAAAAACTAACCAAACATATAAAATTATGAAGATAGAAATGATATCAAACAGCCCATAATCTCGGCTCAACTTCCATAATATATTCTTAAAAAACAAAGCCGACAATGTGGGGCATTGCCGGCGAGTTAAATACATCTGAATGTATCTATGGTATTTCCATGTCCAATAAATCCAATCATTTAATGAACAATAACCAAATTTATGAAAAAAAATCAACTTATTTCGCTGGCAATTTATGCAATGAGAGTTTCGATTTACCAATTACTTGCAATAACTATTTTTACTTGTTCTGCGTTCGCTAAAAATGCAGATGCTCAAGACTTTCTTAACAAACAAATTTCAATTAAAGCCGATCAAACGGATATTAAAACTATTATAGAGAAAACGGAGTTTCTTGCAAAAGTTAAATTCGTTTATAGTCCTCAATTAATCAATTCTGATAGAAAAGTTTCTATCAACGTTGTAAATCAAAAATTAAAATACTTTCTTGAGAATTCGCTAAAACGTTATGACGTGGGATATAGGATAGTTAAAGATCAGATTTTGCTCTATTCTATTCCCGCTAATAACAACTTAGAAATTCTAAAAGCTTTTGAAGGTGTTGTAACAGGTAAAGTTACCGATGGAAAAGGCAATCCACTTCCTGGCGTATCTGTATCAGTCAAAGGCAAAACTATAGGCACAACTACTGATGAGAACGGTTCATTTTCATTGAAAGGCCTAACGGTAGATAGTCGCATATTAGTAGTAAGATATGTTGGCTTTATTTCTAAAGAAGTAAACTTATCGCCAGGCAATGCAGACGAGAACTTAACAATTAGCCTATCAGAAGATAATCTTCAGTTAGAAAGTGTAATGGTTACAGGCGGTAATCCGAAGAAGAAATTAGAAAGTAGTGTTGCATTAACTTCAGTAAGCAGCAAAGATATTACCAACAGAGCGCCTTTAAACAGCACCGATTTATTAAAAGCAATACCAGGCTTAACTGTAGAAAGTACAGGTGGTGATGGTCCGGGTAATGTTTGGGTAAGAGGGTTTCCTCAAGCAGGTGGCTACATTTTCTTAGGTATTCAAGAAGATGGATTACCATTACTTCCAACAGGATTTAACACTACACCATCAGTAGATCAATATTATAAAACGGATTTAACAATCCAAAACATCGAAGCCATTAGAGGTGGTAATGCTTCAATTATACAGGCAAATACACCTGGAGCGGTAGTTAACAATCTAAGTTATGTTGGCGCTGATAAACAATATGGTCAGGTTAAATTTACAACTGGTTTTTCTCAAGGCTTATATCGTTTCGATGGAAATACTGGAGGCAAAATCAGTGATAATGTAAAATATAACATTGGTGGTTTTTACCGCACAGATAATGGTGTAGTTGATCAAGGTTTTAATCCTGCTAACCGCGGAGGACAAATTAAAGGTAACATGACTTTTAATTTCAAAAACAATAAAGGTTTCATTCGTGTGTATGGTAAATACTTAAATGATAAGGTTCAGTTTCTGTTAACCAGTTATTATCCTTATGATGGAACTGGAAAACCAACAACTTACCGCGATTATAATATTGCTACCCAATCTATTGTTCCAGTTCAAACGGAATGGAGTTACAACGACCCGGCAAATGGCATGCACAATTTTAGCCTAACTGATGGTATGCATACTAAATTGGGTTCGGGTGGTTTCCAGTTTAATTACTTAACCGATGGTGGATGGCAAATCGTAAACAACTTCCGATACCAAAATACCCATACCAATGTTACCTACACAGCACCTGGAGGAATTGCGGCTAGAACAGCAACAACACCATATTATTTACCAGGCGGTGCAGTTTCTCCTTTTGTAGCTGGAGATCAAGTAATTACATCAAACGCACAAGGACAATTCAATACTGATGTTCAAATTATTGATTACTTAGATTTAAAGAAAACTATAAAAAATCATAGCTTAAACATCGGAGGTGGGATACATCAATATAATCGCGATGATTTACGTTATGCTTTTAGATCATTTACAGAATTCAAAGAACATCCAAGTATTATTTTACAATCTCCTACTGCTTTAGAAAGAACAATTACAACCAAAAACACATTCATTGGCGATACTAGAACATTATCTGTTTACGCAGGAGATGAAATTAAATTATCAGATAAATGGCGTGTAGATATTGGCGCCAGAATTGACAACCAAAATGTGCAAGGTGACAGACCTTACTATGCATTAAATGCTGATGGTACGGTTAATATTAGAGCAGCCGCTTCTCCAACTATTTTAGGTTATACCAGCTACGATGAAACATTAACTAACTGGGCTGCATCAATTGGTGCTAATTACAAAATCAGTTCAACATCGAGCGTATTTGCCAGAGCAACGAAAGCTTACAATGCACCAAACATTGGCGATTATAATGCATCGGCATATAATGGTGCTAACATTAAAAAACGCCCAGTTTACTTAGGTGAAGTTGGTTTTAAATATGCTAAAAACAACTTAGCAATTTTCGCATCGGGAAGTTATTCAGCAATTAAAAATGTATCGTTAAGCATTAATGTACCTACAGCAGCAGCTGGCCAACAGGCTTTGGTAGCCTTCGGTTCTACCCGTACATTTAGTGCTGAATACGAAATTTCATACAAAATCGCTAAACCTTTAAGTTTACGTTTTACGGGAACTTTACAAGATTCGAAATACACAGATTACGAAGCTAATACAAGTGGAAACGCAGCTGTTGCGGCAGAATTTGGTAACCGTGTTTACAGCTTTACTGGAAATAGAACTGAGCGTGTACCTGTTTTAAATACAGAACTAGGTGCAAACTACGATTACAAAAACTTTAATTTATATGTTGCAGCTAATTACGTAGGATCACGTTATACTTCACCAAGCGATAGTTACAAATTACCTTCTTACGTGGTAATGAAAGCAGGTGCAGGTTATAACTTCACTAAAAAATTAGCATTAAGAGTTTGGGCAGACAACTTGTTAGATGCAAAAGTGTTAACCGAAGGCGATGTTCGCGGAGATCAATTTAGAGACTTCGCAAATGTAGCTCCAGGTCAATTAATGATAGGCAGAACTTTACTACAACGTACTTTCTGGGGATCATTAGCTTATTCATTTTAACAATTAAAGCCGGGGTTTATGCTCCGGCTTTTTAATTAAAACATTTCATTATGACAAACAGAAGAGCATTTTTACAAAAAGCAGGCTTGGCCGCAGCAGCAGCTTATTTAAGTCCATCGTTTATTTCATCAGCATTAGCTAACCCAGCAAAGATTTCGAAAATAGGCATTGGCCTTTTTACACTAAGAGATCAATTAGCGGCCGATGTGAATGCGACAATCCAAAAAGTGGCAAGTATTGGCTACAACCAGGTAGAAACTTATTACGGCTACCCGGGCAAATACGAAGTAAAAGGTTTTTGGGGTTTAGAAGCAAAAGACTTTTCCAAACTACTTAAAAACAATAATCTCACTACACCGAGCGGCCATTACAATGTTTCCGATTTCTTATCGGGAAAGGGTGATACCGTTCTAAAATCGCACATTGAAACGGCCGCAACTGTTGGACAGAAATACTTTGTAATACCAGCCTTACCAACCGATGTTAGAGCAACTGGTACCTTAGATGATTATAAGAGAATGGCCGCATTATTTAATCAGGCTGGAGAACTATGTAAAAAATCGGCCTTAAAACTAGCTTACCACAACCACAATTTCGAATATAAGGATCAAGGAAATGGTGCAACAGGTTATAATATTCTTTTAAATGAAACTGATGCAAAACTGGTGAGTTTTGAATTAGATATTTTCTGGGCCGTAAATGCAGGCTTAGACCCAGTTGAAATGTTTAAGAAAAATCCAGGTCGCTATAGCATGTTTCATGTTAAAGATATGGATAAAACAGACAAAGCAGTTTTTGCAGAAGTTGGTTCTGGTCAAATAGATTTCAAGAGCATTTTTAACGCTTCGAAAACAGCAGGTTTAGATTATATTTTTGCAGAACAAGATTTAGTTAAAAAAGACGTTTATCAAAGTATTACAGAGAGCTACAAATACATTAAAACTAACCTAATATAAAGCCAATTACTTGAAGCCAAGGCGATGGTTATTCAGATATAAATTTAAAGCTTACCAGTAAAAACACCTGAAAGAATTTAAATTTTATCAGGTTTAAAAAAACGTTTTAGTAAACTGGAAATGAGCATTAAAGATTATTATTTAGAATAATTCCACCAAGTAACAATCACATTGCATAGTGTTATTTATACACTGTTGATTTAATATTTACCGCAGATTTTTCTAATATTACTAATTCAATATATTATAACCAAAATATATAAAATACACAAAGACGATGCATAGAAGAGAAGCACTAAAAAATGTTGCATTCTTGCTGGGCGGAGCAATCTCAGCGAGTACAATGGGCGTTTTATTTGAAAGTTTTACGCTCCCAGAAAACGAAAAAAACTTCGTATCATTCTCTCTGCAGGATGAAAAGATTTTTGCCGAATTTGCTGATATTATTGTTCCGACTACCAAATCGTCTGCTGGTGCAAAAGCTGCAGGTTTAGGCAAGTTTATTCCAATGATGATGCAAGATTGTTATCCTAAGGAAATGCAAACCTCATTTGCTAAAGGTTTCAAAGCGCTTCAGGCTAAATCACTGGCAGATTTCAAGAAAAGTTATGTAACCTTAACTACCGCCGAACGAACTAAACTAATGGTCGATTTAAGAACGATGTCTTTAGCTCAGAAAGAAACTAAATCAGAAGAAAACAAAGATTTGGTATATTTCTTTATTACCGCCAGAGATTTAACTTTACTAGGCTACTACTCTTCGGAAATTGGTTGTACCAAAGCCCGCGAATATGTTCTTATACCAGGAAGATATGACGGCAATGCGCCTTTAAAACCAGGCCAAAAATCTTGGGCAACTTAATTTCTAAACCTCAACTACAAAACATCATGAATTTAAATACAAATTTAAAAGCAGAAAATACTTACGATGCTATAGTTATAGGCTCGGGTATTAGTGGCGGCTGGGCTGCAAAAGAATTAACAGAGAAGGGTTTACGCGTTCTAATGCTCGAAAGAGGCATGAACATTGAGCACATTACAGGTTACGAAACTGCAATGAAAAATCCTTGGGATTTTAAACATGCGGGTAAGTTAACTGAAGAGCAAAAACGTACGCATCCTGTTCAAAAGAGAGATTATCCGTATAGCGAAGCGAACGAAAAATGGTGGGTTAACGATTTAGAATGCCCGTATACCGAAGATAAACGTTTCGATTGGTATCGTGGTTTTCACGTTGGAGGTAAATCTTTAATGTGGGGTCGCCAGAGTTACCGATTAAGCGATCACAATTTTGAAGATAATGCAAAGGACGGACATGGTTCTGATTGGCCTGTACGTTATGCAGAACTTTCACCTTGGTATGATTATGCAGAGCGATTTGCAGGCATCAGTGGTTCTAAAGAAAACTGGTCGACTTGTCCAGATGGAGAGTTTTTACCTCCAATGGATTTAAATATTGTAGAAAAATCAGTAAAAGCTCGAATTGAAGAGCACTATAAAAGAGAGCGTATTATGATGATTGGCCGTGTTGCCAATTTAACTGTACCTCATAAAGGTCGTGGTAATTGCCAGTACCGTAACTTGTGTAGCCGTGGTTGCCCTTTTGGAGCATATTTCAGCACACAATCTTCTACCCTACCAGCTGCAATGGCAACTAAACGCCTAACAGTAAGACCGTACTCTATCGTAAATCATATTATCTACGATAAGGATACTAAGAAAGCTAAAGGTGTAATGGTAATTGATGCGGAAACAAACAAAACGATGGAATTCTATGCGAAAATTGTTTTTGTAAACGGTTCTACTTTAGGTTCTACATTCATTTTATTAAACTCAACTTCAGAAGCGCATCCAAATGGATTAGGTAATGGAAGCGGCCAGTTAGGACATAACTTAATGGATCACCATTTCCGTTGTGGAGCATCCGGCGAAGCCGAAGGTTTTGATGATAAATACACTTATGGTCGCCGTGCCAATGGTATTTACGTTCCTAGATATCAAAATATAGGTAACGATAAACGTGATTACTTGCGTGGCTTTGGTTATCAGGGTGGCGCAAGCAGATCGAATTGGCAGAATGATGTTGCTGAGTTATCATTTGGTTCTGGCTTAAAAGAAAAAATGACTAAACCAGGTAAATGGAGTATGGGGCTAGGCGGTTTTGGAGAAATGTTACCTTACTACGAAAACAAAGTTTACATCGATAAAACCAAAAAAGATAAGTGGGGACAGCCTGTATTAGCAATTGATTGCGAATACAAAGAGAACGAGAAAAAAATGCGTGTAGATATGATGAATGATGCTGCTGAAATGTTAGAAAAAGCAGGTATGAAAAACATCAAAACTTACGATAATGGTTGCTATCCTGGTATGGCTATCCACGAAATGGGAACTGCAAGAATGGGTAACGACCCTAAAACTTCTGTTCTTAATAAATGGAATCAAATGCACGAAGTTAACAACGTATTCGTAACAGACGGTGCTTGTATGCCTTCTATCGCATGTCAAAATCCATCATTAACATTTATGGCTTTAACCGCCCGTGCTGCAGATTATGCAGTAAAAGAATTAAAGAAAAATAATATTTAAATAAAAGGTTAAGCTAAAAGGTTTAAGGTGAAAGGTTACAACCCTTCCGCCTTAAACCTTTTAGTATATATCCTCTAATCGATATGCAAAGAAAACTAAGAATGGGCATGATAGGTGGCGGTAAAGACGCCTTTATCGGCGCTGTACATCGCCTTGCGGCAAACATGGATGGTTTAATCGAATTATCTGCGGGTGCTTTAAGTGTAAATCCAGAAGTTGGATATGAATCTGGGAAACTTCTTTTCCTTCCAGATAACAGAATATACAAAAATTACGAAGAAATGTTGAAGGCAGAAAGTGAATTACCTGCCGACGAAAGAATAGATTTCGTAACCATCGTTACTCCAAATTTTGCTCACTTTGCGCCTGCAATGTTAGCGCTCGAACTTGGTTTTAATGTTGTTATCGAAAAACCAATGACTTTAACCTTAGAAGAAGCTAAACAGCTTAAAGCTAAAGTAGAAGAAACAGGTTTAACCCTTTGCTTAACGCATACCTATTCAGGTTACCCGATGGTTAAGCAAGCTAAACAAATGATTAGCGAAGGCGCTTTGGGTGCTGTAAGAAAAATTATAGTAGAATACCCGCAAGGCTGGTTAAGCACACTTTCTGAAAGAGAAGGCAATGCTCAGGCGGCTTGGCGTACAGATCCCTCTAAAACTGGTAAAAGTGGAAGTATGGGCGATATCGGTACTCATGCAGCTCACCTTGCCGAATATATTTCAGGTTTAAAAATTGAAAAAATTTGTGCTGATTTAAGCATTGTAGTTCCTGGAAGAGCAATTGATGATGATGGAAATGTCCTTCTTAAATTCGATAATGGCTCAAATGGCGTATTGATTGCATCGCAAGTTGCAGCAGGCGAAGAAAATGCTTTAAAAATCAAAATTTATGGCGAAAAAGGCGGTATGGAATGGCATCAAATGGAACCAAATACATTAATTGTAAAATGGAGCAACGAACCTGCTCAAATTTACAGAACTGGAAACGGCTACATGGGTAGTTTTGCGAAACACAATACTCGTACACCAGGAGGCCATCCCGAAGGTTATTTGGAGGCTTTCGCAAATATTTACAAAAATTTTGCTCTAACAGTTGATGCTAAGCTGAATAACCAAAAACCAACTGCAGAAATGCTTGATTTTCCAAATGCTGAAGATGGGATTCGTGGAATGGCGTTCATCGAGAATGCGGTAAATTCAAGTAATTCTGATCAAAAATGGTGGGACTATAAAATTTAATCAACAATGACAACGATAAAAGGACCAGCGGTATTTTTGGCACAATTTATTAGCGATGAAGCGCCATTTAACTCTTTAGATAGCATTTGTGAATGGGCAAAAGGCTTAGGCTTTAAAGGGATCCAAATGCCAACACTTGATAACCGTTTTATTGATTTACAAAAAGCAGCGGAAAGTAAAACTTATGCTGATGAGTTAAAAGGTAAAATTGCATCATACGGATTAGAGATTACAGAACTTTCTACTCACCTACAAGGTCAGCTGGTTGCAGTTCATCCTGCTTATGACGATTTATTTGATGCCTTTGCACCAAAGGAAGTTCATAAAAACCCGAAAGCAAGAACCGAATGGGCTGTACAACAAATGAAGTATGCGGCTAAAGCTTCTCAAAATTTAGGCTTAAATGCGCATGCTACCTTTAGTGGCTCGCTATTGTGGCAATACTTTCATCCATGGCCGCAACGGCCTGCTGGATTAGTTGAGGAAGGTTTTGCAGAATTGGCGAAACGCTGGACACCAATTCTAAATGAATTCGATAATTGCGGTGTAGATGTTTGCTACGAAATTCATCCAGGTGAGGATTTATTTGATGGCGAAACTTACGAAATGTTTTTAGCTGCAGTAAACAACCATCCTCGGGCATGCTTATTGTACGATCCATCGCACTTTGTATTACAGCAATTAGATTATATTCAGTATATCAACATTTATCACGAAAGGATTAAAGCCTTTCATGTTAAGGATGCAGAATTTAATCCAACTGGTAAGCAAGGTACATTTGGAGGTTACCAGAGTTGGGCAGATCGTGCAGGCAGATATCGTTCTCCAGGAGATGGCCAAGTTGACTTTAAAACCATTTTTAGTAAATTAGCTCAATACGACTTTAAAGGTTGGGCTGTTATGGAATGGGAATGCTGCATTAAAAATCAGGAAGATGGAGCAAGAGAAGGCGCAGAATTTATTAAGAAAAACATCATCAATGTAACAGATAAAGCCTTTGATGATTTTGCTGCATCGGGAAGCGATGCTGCTTTTAATAAGAGAATATTAGGATTATAATACAATAACAAAACACAAATACACACACACATGAAAAAAACATTTTTAATTTTAGGCGCTGTAGTCATTTTTATGGCGTCATTTTCGAAAGCCGATTTAGAGAAAGAGAAAGTTGTTACAGCAACTGCAACTACAAGTAGCCATGCATTTTATCAAATATCTGCAGGTGAAAAATTAATCAACAAATCAGATTGTTTAGGATGCCACAACAAAACCAATAAAATCATTGGTCCTGCGTATGTAGAGGTTGCTAAAAAATACCCTAACAACGAAAAAAACATTAATTATTTAGCTGATAAAATTATTAAAGGCGGAACAGGAGTTTGGGGCACAATGCCAATGACAGCACATGCCACTTTGAAAAAAGAAGATGCTAAGTTAATGGCAAAATATATTTTATCGTTAAAAAAATAAATCAGAGTAACATCTAAACCTTATCTAATAATGAAAACAGAGCAAGAAAATAAAAATGCGAGTAACCGCCGTGATTTTATTAAAACCAGCGCTATTGCTGCCGCTGCATTTATGATAGTTCCTCGCCATGTACTTGGCGGAAAAGGATTTTTAGCACCAAGTGATCGCTTGCTTGTTGCCAGTATTGGTGTAGGTGGTAAAGGAGAAAGTGATGTAGCAATGTTTGCTAAAAGCGGCAAAGCAGATATAGCTTTCTTGTGCGATGTTGACGATCGAAGAGCTGCTAAGAGTGTTAAAGCTTTCCCAAAAGCTAAATATTATAAAGATTGGAGAGAAATGTTGGATAAGGAACATAAAAATTTCGATGCCGTTTCTGTTTCAACACCTGATCATAACCATGCGATTCAAACTTTGGCAGCAATGCAGTTGGGGAAACACGTTTATGTTCAAAAACCATTAACTCACGATATTTATGAGGCCAGAATTTTAACTCAGGCGGCAAAAAAATATAAAGTGGTAACTCAAATGGGTAATCAAGGTGCATCGAATGATGGAGCCCGTCAAATGAAAGAATGGTATGAAGCTGGTTTAATTGGTGATGTACACACCGTTTATGCGTGGACTAATCGTCCAGTTTGGCCACAAGGTATTCCCTGGCCAACAACAAAGGCCGAAATTCCGAAAGAATTAGATTGGAATTTGTGGTTAGGTACAGCTCCAGAAAAAGATTTCGTTGATAAATTGGTTCCTTTTAACTGGCGTGGATGGTGGGATTATGGAACAGGTGCTTTAGGCGATATGGGATGTCATTTAATTGAAGCTCCGTTTAGTGTATTAAACTTAAAATATGCCAAAGAGGTCGAAGCAAGTGTTGGCTCTGTATATGTTGATGAATTTAAACGCGGCTACTTCCCAGAAAGTTGTCCGCCATCAAGCCATGTAACTTTGAAATTCCCTAAAACCAACAAAACCAAAGGCGATGTAACTATGCATTGGATGGATGGTGGCATTCAGCCAGAACGCCCTGAAGAATTAGAAGCTAACGAAACTTTTGGCGATGGAGGTAATGGAACTTTATTTATCGGAACAAAAGGCAAAATGATGGCCGAAACTTATAGCGCTAACCCAAAACTTTTACCATTAAGCAGAAATAAAGACATTAAAGTTCCTGAAAAATATGCTCGTGTAAAAGATGGCGCTAATGGCCATTACGCACAATGGGTAGATGCTGCAATTGCAGGTTATGGAAAGCAAGAAGTGAGCTCTCCGTTCGAAATCGCTGGTCCGTTAACCGAAGCTTTATTAATGGCTAACCTTGCAATTAGAAGTTTCGATATTCAAAAAACGGTTAATGGTAAGGTTACTTACCCAGGCAGGTACACAAAAATGCTTTGGGATAATGATAACATGAAAGTAACCAACTTTGATGAAGCAAACCAGTTCGTAAAACGCGAATATCGTAAAGGCTGGAATAATTTAACTCTTTAATTAAAATCAAACCTCATAGGCTTAAAAACTGTGAGGTTTATTTACAAAATCATAATGAAAAAATACATCCTTTCTGCCTGTATTTTACTAGCAGTTACTCAAATATCACAAGCCCAAAAAGGATTTAAACCCTTATTTGATGGTAAAACGACTACAGGTTGGCATACCTACAATAAAACTACAGTTGGTAGTGCATGGCAAGTTCAAGATGGTGCACTTCATTTTGATTTAGCTGCAAAGGGCAAAGATGGCGGTGGCGATTTGGTTACCGATAAAGAATATGGCAATTTCCACTTAAAATACGATTGGAAAGTTGCACCAAAAGCAAATAGCGGATTAATTTTCTATGTGCATGAAGCCCCACAATATGGAGCTACTTATTCAACTGGCCTGGAAATGCAGGTTTTGGATAATGATGGTCATCCAGACGGAAAAATTACCAAACACCGTGCTGGAGATTTATACGATTTAGTAAAAAGCTCATCAGAACCTGTTAAACCAGTTGGCGAATGGAACAAGGCAGAAATCATCAGCAATAAAGGTAAATTAACATTAATTTTAAACGGTGTTACGGTTGTAAAAACTACCCTTTGGGATGATAACTGGAAAAAACTTATTGCAGGAAGTAAATTTGCAACCTGGAAAGACTGGGGAACGTTTAAAACTGGAAAAATTGCCTTACAAGACCATGGCGACGAAGTTTGGTACAAAAACATTTCAATTAAAGAACTATAAAATATGGATGATGTAAGAGGAGAAATGTGTAATGTGAATTACAAAATCCTCTTAACCGTTATACATCATCCACCTTACATCCTACATTTTACATATAACCAAATAAACTAATGAATAGCACAACTCGCTTTAAACTCTCTTTCATGATGTTCCTTGAATTTTTCATCTGGGGCGCATGGTTTGTAACACTGGGAACTTTCCTGGCTAACAACTTAAAAGCTTCTGGTTCTGAAACTGGAGCTGTATTCTCAACGCAATCGTGGGGAGCAATTATTGCACCTTTTATTGTTGGCTTAATTGCAGATCGATATTTCAATGCAGAAAGAATTTTAGGTGTTTTACACATTGTTGGCGCAATTTTAATGTACCAAATGTATAATGCAACTGATGTAAGTGTGTTTTACCCTTATGTTTTAGGCTATATGATTTTGTTTATGCCAACACTGGCATTGGTAAATTCGGTTTCATTTAACCAAATGAAAGACCCAGAGAAAGAATTCGCAAACATCAGAGTTTTTGGTACTATAGGTTGGATTATCGCAGGTTTATTAATCAGTTTTGTTTTTCATTGGGATTCTCCAGAAGGAATTCAATCTGGTTTATTGAAAAATACATTCTTAATGGCTGGAATAGTATCTCTTGTTTTAGGTTTGTTTAGCTTTACATTACCAGCTACTCCTCCAAAAGTTTCAGAAGGTGGTGTAAAAGTTAAAGATATTTTAGGTTTAGATGCATTAAAATTACTTAAGGATAAAAACTTTGCAATTTTCTTCATTTCATCTATTTTAATCTGTATTCCATTGGCATTTTATTATCAAAATGCAGGGCTATTCCTGGCTGATATAAAAGTTTCTAATCCAACAGGTAAAATGGCAATAGGTCAGGTTTCTGAGGCCTTGTTTTTACTGGCAATTCCAGTTTTCTTCTCTAAATATGGATTTAAGAAAACTATTCTTGTTGGTATGTTGGCTTGGGCTTTACGATATGTGCTTTTTGCTTACGGAAATGCAGATAATTTAAGCTTTATGTTAATCATCGGAATTGCACTTCACGGCGTATGTTACGATTTCTTTTTCGTTTCTGGCCAGATTTACACAAACTCGAAAGCTGGCGAACAAGTTAAAAGCGCTGCACAAGGTATTATAACATTAGCTACCTACGGTGTTGGCATGCTTATTGGTTTTATGGTTGCAGGACAAATTACAGATATGTATAAATCTGGAGATATGACTGATTGGAAAATGGTTTGGATTATCCCGGCAGGAATTGCTGCTGTTGTCTTCTTACTTTTTGCATTACTATTTAACGATAAAACTAAATCCGAAGTTGAAGCTAAAACAGCATAATTCTAATTAAAAAATAAAATACTTACTAAGCAGGCTCATAAACAGCCTGCTTAGTTGTTAAAACAAAAAATATGTTAAACAGAAGAAAATTTTTAATTAATAGCAGTATGGCAACAGCGGCTGCTTTTTTAATTCCATCGTTTGCTTTTGCAGCTGATGAAAAAGTAGTTGGTTTACAGTTGTATTCTCTTCGCGATTCTCTTCCGAAAGATGTTAAGGGTGTTATAGAGAAAGTTGCTCAGGCAGGCTTTAAAGAAGTAGAAACTTATGGTTTTTCAGTTAAAGATCAATTCTGGGGATTAACTCCTCAAGAATTCAAAAGTATTTTAGATGCTAACGGTTTAAAAGCAGTTAGCGGACATTACAGCTTAGGAAGCTATTTGGTTGATGACAATACGGATGAATTGAAAGCTGCCATTGCTGCTGCAAAAGTTTTGGGTAGTGAATATGTAACCATTCCTTGGTTGGATCAGGGCATCAGAAAAAATGCCGATGATTACAAAAAACTGGCCATCAAAATTAATAAAGCTGGCCAAATGTGTAAAGATGCTGGAATAAGACTGGCTTATCACAACCACAATTTCGAATTTGATAAACAAGGCGATAGTAATGGTTATGAAATTTTATTGACAGGAACAGATAAAAGCTTGGTTGATTTTGAATTAGATTTATACTGGGTAGTTCGCTCGGGAAGAGATCCAATAAAATTATTTAAAGAAAATCCAGGGCGTTTTACCATGTGGCATGTTAAGGATATGGATAAATCGAAAAAGGAATTAAATACGGAAGTTGGAAAGGGTTCGATTAATTTCAAATCAATTTTCGCTGCGGCAAAACTTTCTGGTATGAAACATTTCTTTGTTGAGCATGAAACTAATTATCAGCCAAACCCAATCGAATCGGTAAAGGCAAGTTGCGAATACATCAAAAAAGAATTGATTTAACCTATAAATTTTTAACATGAACTCTAGAAGATCATTTATAAAACAAGCAGGATTAGCAGCGGGTGCAGCACTTTTAATTCCGTCGTTTGCTTTTGATAAAGTAACAAAAAACGTTGGTATACAGCTATATTCTTTACGCAAAGATTTACCTGGGGATGTGAAAGGCATAATTGCTAAAGTTGCAGAAGCTGGATATAAAGAGGTTGAAACCTATGGTTTCGCTAATGGCAAATTTTGGGGATTAACACCGAAAGAGTTTAAAACTTTATTAAAAGATAATGGATTGAAAGCTCCAAGCGGCCATTATGGTATGGATGAATTTAGCAAAACGGGTAAAACCGATAAGTTGAAAGCAGACATAGAATCATCTGCAGCAATTGGCGGAAAGTATTTTACAATAGCTGGTGCCCATGTAGATATGGATAAAGGTGTAGATGGCTTTAAAAAAGTAGCTGATGATTTTAATAAAGTTGCCGAACTTGCAAAAGCCTCTGGTTTAAAATTTGCTTACCACAACCACGATTTTGAATTTAAAAAATTGGGCGATACTACTGGATATGATGTTTATCTAACTGAAACAGATAAAAATCTGGTAAATTTTGAGTTGGATTTATATTGGGCTGTTCGTTCAGGCAACGACCCTATTGCATTGTTCAAAAAATATCCAGGACGTTTTCCAATGTGGCACGTAAAGGATATGGATAAAGCTAAACCAGAATGGAATACCGAAATAGGAAAAGGTTCAATTGATTTCAAGTCTATTTTTGCTGAAGCAAAACTATCGGGCATGAAGCATTTCTTTGTTGAACACGAAACAAATTACAACCCCACTCCTATCGAATCAATAAAAACAAGTTACGATTATTTCAAAGCAAACTTAATATAGTTAGATCTCCCACAGATTAAATGAGAATACAATATTTAATCTGTGGGAGTATTTAATTCAACTTCGTAGCAATTACACAAGTATTTTTAAATCGTTTGGTGTTACCCTTTAAGTCAAAAACATCAAAAACCACTACATAAATACCCACCTTAGCAACATTCCCGCTATCAGCTAAACCATCCCAAATAATATTTCCGCTTGTTGCTATTGTTTGGTTCTTTAAAAGTTTCTTTATCAAAACGCCCTCATCCGAATAAATATTTATAGTTGCTAGGCTCGAGTTTTCTGCAAACTGATAATCCAAAGCTAAAACATCTTCAAATCCATCACCATCAGGAGAAAATGTTTTCGATCTTAAACTTACAACGTTTTCATTTCCTGTTAATTCCTGAGAGTTTTTATAAGTTGGTGTTGCAAAACCAACAGATGCTGCTGCCGATTTAAAATTATTAGGTTCATTTGTATCAACAGAAAATGAAACTCTTTCTATAGAAATTCCATCTTCATTTTGGATTAATGGATGATGGATTTTAGCATCGTAATTTAACCGATCAATCACCTCATTGCTACTCAAAAGAATTAAACTTCCCTTATCATTATTATAAGCAGGTAATGAGCTTACTTGAGTAAAATGATCTGGATTTAAAGCAAAATAATTTTGTTTAATGTTTGAAGTATTACTGGTAATTACCCAATAAGTTTTTGGATTTAAAAGAAAACTTTTGGTAGAAATCGATTTCAAATTTGCAATCGCTCCTTTCGAATCTACACTTGCAACTTGCAAATCTTTTAAATCTAAAGGCTGAGTAGAATTATTGTAAATCTCTATAAAATCGACACCATTAGGTTTAGGATTAAACAATACCTCTGAAATAAGAATATCGTTCTTTAATATTTTCTTAGCAATAAATAATGTTACATAGTTTGCTGAAGCAGCCAGTTGATTTCCAGCACAATCTGTAACATTATTTATCTCCGTAGTGCTTGTTACACCCCTTGATAATGAACTACCTAATTTTAAAGTTACTGATGAAAACTGAGGTGAAATTATTACTTCAGAAGGATTACCGATACCATTGTTTATCTTATAATTTTGAGCCTGAACAGCCGATAAGCTATCTAAAGCTTTTGAAAAATCAATTAAGATTGTCACACTATCAATAACTGTAGCATTAATAATTTTCGGAATTTCGGCACTTAATTGAGTACGGTAAATAGAATTTCTCTTCCCTGGCGTTCCGCCGCTGGCATCTAACGTTGCAGCCCAGTTCTGACTTCCTTTACATAAATTTTTTGCATCAATTAATTCAAGAGTAAAACCGCCTTTGGTTTTTAAATCATCTTTATACCAGCTATCATTATAACCTACTTTATCAATTAATAATCCTTTTTCATTGCTTAAGGTAAGTACATCTTTATCGTTATTCAAACTTGGCCAAGGCGCCAGTCCAATGGTTTTACCAAAAGGTTTAAACTGATTTGTATCTGCGTTTGCGCACAATATAATATGCTCATTTGGTTTTATTGTGTCCGATAGAAATGTGTAAGTTGACGTTTGGTCAGCATATTTCCATCCTCGTGTTAATATATATTCATTAGAAGTATTCCATAATTCTACAAACTCCTTTTGCGGCAAACCAGGACTTCCTGCAGGGTTTGCAAAAATTTCATTAATTACTACATCACCATAATTGGCTAAGTAAGGCTTGATATAGAAAAAATTAATTAAGGAGTTGGGATCAATAACATTATCCTTTTTATCTTTTACGTTATTAATCACCAATGAATAATTATCTGAAATTAAAGGATTTTGAAACGTTAACTTACAACTACTTTGATTGTAAACCACAGAGTATGGATTACCGAAACCATTTGATAGACTATAATTCAGCAAAGATGAGGCGGAAGTTTCATCAAGCGGTTCGGAGAACGTGACTTCCAAATTATGTCCATCGATAACTGAAATTGCCTTAATGGTTGGTGGTGTAATATCAGCTGCTAAATCCTTTACTTCAAAATCATCGAAAAAAAATAAAGTATTTCTTGATGCAGTCGCATATCTACAATAAACACCTGAAAATGAAGACATTGTGTAAGTTTTATCAGTAACTGAACCCTCTAAAGCGAAACTCTGCCCACCGTTAACATCGGTAAATAAACTCCATAAACCATTTTCGTTTCTTGTTACTTTGATTTTTGCGGTTAAAACATTAGCATTTGCTCTGCTTCTCTGTGCTCCTGTTATTATTCTGGTTGTAGAAGTTCCTGTTTGCCTATATAAATGAAAGCCGTCTGTAGAGCCTGTTTCACCAATTTGGACAAAATATCCTCTCAAAGCAGATTTTAAATCGGCATTATCAGATGTTAAATAAACACGAGCATAATTAGTCGTAGTAGGGTTAAAATTTAACCTAACATAAAACTCCCAACTTGCATTTAAACTAGCCGAATTTACTGTAGACAATGATAAAATCTGCGACGCAATTGGTGGTCCATTTGCTTGTAATTGCTTTTGAGCGTTTACCAAAAAATAATTGCCATCGCCCTGCCACACAGGATTTCTAGAAAAATCTGCGTCATCAAAGCGATCGGAAAACTGGGAAAATGCAATTTTAGAAAATAACAATAGGGATATAAGCAGAATTTTCTTCATATTTGGCTTATATCAAATGTTTAATAAATATAATAATTAAAAATTAAAATGAAAGTAGCAGTAGTAGGTGCAACCGGATTGGTTGGTACCGTAATGTTAAAAGTATTGGAAGAAAGAAATTTTCCCTTAACAGAGTTGATTCCCGTAGCATCAGAAAAGAGTGTTGGTAAGGAAATTACTTTTAAGGGTAAGAAGTTCCCAATCGTTAGCATGGATACTGCAATCGGAATGAGACCAGACATCGCTTTGTTCTCTGCTGGTGGAAATACTTCATTAGAGCATGCACCACGTTTTAAAGAAGCTGGTACAACAGTTATCGATAATTCTTCGGCCTGGAGAATGGATCCAGCTGTTAAATTAATTGTTCCTGAAGTAAATGCACACGAGCTTTCTATCGATAATAAGATTATTGCTAACCCGAACTGTTCTACCATACAAATGGTAGTGGTTTTAAAACCTTTGCACGATAAATATAAAATTAAACGCGTTGTTGTTTCTACCTATCAATCAGTTACCGGAACCGGTGTTAAAGCGGTAGAACAATTGATGAACGAGCGTAAAGGCATTGACGGACCAAAAGCATATCCGTATGAAATCGATTTAAACGTTCTTCCTCATATCGATGTTTTCATGGATAATGGTTATACCAAAGAAGAAATGAAAATGGTTAAGGAAACGAACAAAATCATGAGCGATGACAGTATTAAAGTTACTGCTACTACTGTTCGCATTCCAGTTATGGGCGGTCACTCGGAGTCTGTTAACATCGAATTTGAAAACGATTTCGATTTAGCTGAAGTTCGCAGCATTCTAGAGAAATCGCCAGGCATTATCGTTGTTGATGATGTAGCTAATTTGAAATACCCAATGCCGAAAGATGCACACGAGAAAGATGAGGTTTTTGTAGGCCGTATCCGTAGAGATGAATCAGCTCCCAAAGCTTTAAATCTTTGGATTGTTGCAGATAACTTGCGTAAAGGTGCTGCAACAAATGCAGTTCAAATTGCAGAATATTTAATTCAGAAAGAATTAGTTTAAAAAAATTAAGCCTCCGATCAAAATCGGAGGCTTTTTTATGTGCTCTCCAATTATGAAAAATATTCCGATTGCATTAATATATTCCAGATTAATAATTGGTTTCCTTGTTATTTTCCTCAGTATTCTTCAGGTAAATCATTATCCAACCTTGGCTATTTCATTGCTTTCTATCGGATTTTTGACTGATATTTTTGATGGAATCATTGCCAGAAAGCTAAATATTTCTTCAGAAAAATTGAGGCGGCTGGATTCTAGCATCGATCAGATTTTCTTTATCTCTGTTGCTGTTGCCACTTATATTCAGTGTCCAGATTTTTTCAAAAATAATTTCATTAAGCTGGCCATTTTAACTGGCGCTGAAGTAATGATCTACTTAGTAAGTTACTTAAAGTTTAAAAAGGAGATTGCAACACATTCTATCGGCGCAAAAATTTGGACGATAATCTTATTTGCCACGTTGATCGAAATCATCGTTCATTGCGAATCAGTTTTATTATTTGAACTCTGCCTATGGGTAGGACTGATTACCAGACTGGAAATTTTAGCCATTGTTTTCACTTTAAAAAAATGGGCGAACGATGTACCAACAATTTACCATGCTGTAAAATTACGCCAAGGCAAAGAGATCAAACGCCACAAACTCTTTAATGGATAGTTTAAGCTACAGCAGATTTTATTTCAGATATTTTTTTTGGAAAGCAATTTCAGTAGCTTTTAGGTAATATCAGCCCCGCTCCCGCTTCTGCCGATAGAAAAAATCGGCATCTCGCTTTGATCGGGTTTAAATGGCTAAGATAGTAGCTCGAAACTACATAAATTAAACCCGACTGGCAGCGGTATCCTGATCTTTCCATCAGGATTTGGCAAAAGGCGGGGCTACATAAACATGAAACCCACAGGTTTTGCTTTCCAAATAAAAATAGTTACAATCCATTATTATTGGTCAGGGTTTTCAAATAATTTTATATTTGTTCATCATCAAAAGATAAATCTATGCGTTTAAAAATACCTTTGCTTTTCATATCGATTCTTGCAGGCAACATCGTTGGTGCTCAAAACAGAATTCAAAACCTCGAAAAAGCATTTAATAATTTACTGGCTGATGAACAGGCAAAACACGCCATTACCTCACTTTGTGTTTTGGATGCCAATACAGGAAAAGTTCTGTTTGCCAAGAACGAGCAGATTGGCTTGGCTACAGCATCAACTTTAAAAACGATAACTGCAGCAACAGCATTCAGTATTTTAGGTAAAGATTTTCAGTTTCAAACTACATTAGCTTATACTGGAAATATTACGCCTGATGGAACTTTAAAAGGAAATTTAATCATCGCTGGTAGTGGTGATCCAACTTTGGGTTCTCCACGTTACCAAAACAAAGAAAATGCAGTTTTAACACAATGGGTTGCCGCAATAAAAGCAGCTGGCATTAAAAAGATTGATGGTACCATTATTGGCGATGATCGTATTTTTGGAACGCAAACCACTCCAGAGGGTTGGGTTTGGCAAGATATTGGTAATTATTACGGTGCTGGAACTTCGGGTTTAGCATGGAGGGAAAATCAATTCGATATTTATTTAAAACCCGGAACAAGTACAGCTGATGAAGTTAAAATCATTAAAACCGTTCCTGAAACACCATATATTCAAATTGTAAATGAATTAAAAACAGGCAGTTCAGGAAGTGGCGATAGAAGTTATGCGTTTCTTCCTCCATACTCAAACGTGGCATATTTACGGGGCAGTTGGGGCATGGGAATTAGCAAAACAGGAATTTCTGTAGCGTTGCCCGACCCTGCTTTTGATTGTGCTTATCGTTTGCAAGATACTTTGAAAAGATTAGGCATTTCGACCAATCAACAAGCTACAACCACAAGGTTAATGGAATTGAATAAACAGGTAGTTCCAGCAATTACTCAAAAAATAAGCACCATAAGCTCACCAACTGTGAGTGAAATTACTTATTGGTTTTTGAAGAAAAGCATTAATTTGTATGGAGAAACATTGCTAAAAACCATTGCCTTAAAATCTGGGAAAACAGCAACCACCTCAAAAGGTGCCGAAACGGAAATTAATTATTGGGCAGCAAAAGGAATCGACAAATCGGCTTTAAACATTATTGATGGCAGCGGTCTTTCGCCAGGCGATCGGGTAACCACATCGGCAATGGCCAGTATTTTATTTCAAATTCAAAAAGAAAATTGGTTCTCTGATTTTTATAAAGGGTTGCCAGAATATAACGGTATGAAAATTAAAAGTGGTACTATAAATGATGTTTCTGCCTTTGCTGGTTATCATACCGATGGCGCTGGGAATAAGTATGTGGTAGTAATTAACATTAATAATTATAGCGGAAGTGGAATCAACAAAAAACTTTTTAAGGTTTTAGATGAGTTGAAATAAGTTTTAGGCAACTCGAATATCGACTATGGCTATTTTGCGTTAACGATGAAAGCGGCATCCTTTTTGGCTTGGCTGTAATGCGGAGCGTAGTCTAAGCACAGCCAAAAAGATAGAGCGTACAGCGTGTTAAAACGCCTAAATCATCTTGCGGCATTTGTGCTTAACCTAAAGGCCTAACCTGAAGTTTAATTCCCGCTTCGGTTAGAACCGTTTTAACATCGTTCATTGCTTCAGTACGAACTTCGCCAGCAACTGATAAATCAGCAACCCATAACAATGTTCTAATACTAATTGCGTATTCGCCAAAATCTTGAATAATAATTACAGGCTTAGGTAATGATAAAACCCTTTCGTTTTTCGCCAATTTATCTCCTATTATTTTACGGGCAACCTCTATATCCGTTTCATAAGGTACGCTGATGTTAAATTCTATGCGTTTACTTCTGTCTTGCATGGTCCAGTTGATCAGATGCTGCGATAATAAATCGCCGTTTGGAACAATAATATCAGAACCTTCAGCACTATGAATTTTACTCGAGCGTACTCCAATTTCTTTAACTACACCCGATTTTGTTCCTATTTCGATCTGGTCGCCAATTTGTATCGGGCGCTCAAAGGCGATGATAACACCCGAAACCAAATTATTTACAATATTTTGTAAACCAAAACCAATACCAACACCCAATGCGCCAAGCATTATCGAAAGTTTATCAATAGGAATACCAGCGGCCGCCACGGCGATAAAGAAACCGATTGTCCAGATAGCCAATCGAATCAGTAACATCATGGAATTTAATCCACTTCTCTTACCACCAGAAACTGCTTTCTCATGGCCAAAAAAGAAACTGATGAAACTTGAAATTACTGAGGAAAGCCAAAGAATACAGATAAAAATCGCAATGCTTGCAAAGGTGAATTTGTAACTGCCAATGCTTCTTGTTTCGTTAAAGAAATTAGATGTAGATGATGTAAGTAAATCGTATAATGTAATATTTCTAACAAAAGACACAAAAAATACCAATGCAGCAATTACCCATAAATAACGTTGGAGACGAAACTGCAATTCTTTATAATTGATAAAATCGGAAAACCTACTCGATTGATATGCTTCCGTTTGTAAATAAATGGCCTCTAAAACCATTGTACAAAAAACTTTTAAACTAATACCCAGCATTAAACATTGAATAGCACTAACGCCAAATATTTTTGCAAGCGATAATCTACCTGTAAGGTTGAATAATAATGATAATGCTACCTGAATAATGGTAAAGATGATTAAAGCCTTTGTTGCTGATGAGGGTTCTAACTGAATAAATAATTTTGTTTTATTTCGAAGAACACCTAAACATATAACGATTAGCAAAATTCCAGCAATAAATAGTGTCCATCTTTCTCCATAGGATGAGTCTAATAAAATATCATCCAGTGCGTAAAAACACCACATAATAATTAAAGAATACCACATCAACTTTGCTTCTCGAGTTAAAAACGGAGGAATCAAGATACATAATGCGGCAAGCCGAAGTAACTCAAATGTATGCAAGAGCGACATAGTCGGGTTGGCGAAAAGAAACGGAATGTATGTAAAAAATGCAAAAATTGAACTAATCAAAACACTACGTTTTAAGAAGCTTACTTGGTTTAAAATACTATCCTTATCCTCAAGCTTTTTAACTCTCCGCATGTTCGAGATCATCCAGGCGGTTAATAAGCCAAAGATAAAAAGGCCAAGTACCACAATAGATATTTTACCGCCTAAAAAAATAATAAGAATTCTACCTGAACGTTCTAATGCTTTAATTACCGTTTCAAAAAAGGGGCTATCATACTGACTTTGTTTAGAGCTAAACAATGGTGCTTCCTCTTGCGACCACATATTTATCCTTTTCGAAATTGATAAATAAACCATATCTGATGATAGGTTTTTGGTTTGCAAAAGATTAACAGATATTCGACTGCTTAATAAGTTAAGTTTAGTAAGAACTTGTTTTTGGGAAATATTAAGTTTTTTCCCGTCGTTTAAAACTTCTGAAAGTTGGGTTTTAAGCGTCGAATCGGCAACCTGAGCTTTTAAACCAGCATCGTCCAGCATTTTCTTTAAATCGCTGTTACTTTTATTTAATTGAGTTACGTATTCTGTTAAAACTGTTTTGTAACTAAGTAAATTATCAGAAACCTCTGCCAGCATAATTACGGCACTATTAAGACTCCTCAGGTTCATGTTTGCTCCATTTTTTTCGAAGCGGGTTTTGAAACCTTTTACCTTCTTCGTTATATCTGGCAATGCGTTTTCGATTCGGCGAACATCATAACCTCGTTGCAATAGAAATTTGTCTCGATCTATTTTAAAGTTGTAAGTCTCGATTTTTGTAACCAATAATGGAATTTGAGATTCATCAAGTAGCTTAATTTTTTTAACTGTTGTAGAATCTTTAGTTTGTGCAGATAGCAGTTGAACAGATAATAAAACTGTTGCAATTAAAAGTATAAAAAAGCTTTTTTTATGGAGGCCAATTGAAGACATATTTATGTATTACTGTAAATTTTAAATAAAGACTGTAAAACTTTGGATTGGTTTGAATAAGGAATGATAAAGTTAAAGTTTTATTCGCATTTTCATCTAAATCTTATCAAGTCGATTTCGTTGTTTGGGTAGCTTACTAGATCATGAAACTTGGTTTAGTGATTTGCTCATCAGGTAAGTTCCTTATCTGGCAATTTATGTTTTATGTGATTTACATTTTTGGCTACCCTGAATTCCCCTCCTTTGGATGGATGCCTGAAACACGGGGGGTTCTCTTGCAAAATTTAAGTTCTTTAAACCCGATTGAAGTGGAAATACTTTTTTACCGCATTGCGCTAGAATATACTGTCATGCTGAGGAACGAAGCATCTGCAACCGATGAAAAAGATAATTTGTGCTTCAATATGACGGAATTTGAAAAAAGATTGCAACGAAAAGCGGGACAACAGTAACCGAAAAGCAACTACAATTGCTTTCCAAAAATTCTATATTAATTTAAAATTAACGCCAAATTACTAACGTAACATTAACCTCGAAAACGCTTTATTTATTTAAAAAATATATTAACTTTGATGTTACGCTTAGTAATTGTACTTTGTACACTAAGCGGGTTAAAAAATCAACAAAAAATCAAATAGAAATGAGCATAATTGTTAATGTCCATGCGAGACAAATCCTCGATTCAAGAGGCAATCCAACAGTAGAAGTTGAAGTAGTTACAGAAGCAGGCGCATTTGGTCGTGCAGCTGTACCAAGCGGTGCATCTACTGGCCAGTATGAGGCTGTTGAATTACGTGATGGAGATAAATCTACATATTTAGGTAAAGGCGTTTTAAAAGCGGTAGAAAATGTAAACACTAAAATTGCTGATGCATTGAGAGGTGTTGATGTTTTTGAGCAAAACGCAATTGACAAATTAATGTTGGAGCTTGATGGTACTGAAAACAAAGGTAATTTGGGTGCTAACGCAATTTTAGGTGTTTCTTTAGCTGTTGCTAAAGCTGCTGCTGATGAAATTGGTCAGCCTTTATACCGTTATATTGGTGGCGTTAATGCAAACACTTTGCCAATCCCAATGATGAATATCATCAACGGTGGTTCTCACTCTGATGCGCCTATCGCTTTCCAGGAATTTATGATTATGCCAGTTGGGGCACCATCTTTCTCTGAGGCTTTACGTTGGGGAACTGAAGTTTTCCATAGCTTAAAGAAAATTCTTCACGATAGAGGTTTATCTACTGCTGTAGGTGATGAAGGTGGTTTCGCTCCAACTTTTGATGGTACTGAAGATGCAATTGAAACGGTTTTAAAAGCAATTGAAACTGCTGGTTATAAACCAGGTTCTCAAATTTGTTTAGCCTTAGATTGTGCTTCATCTGAGTTTTACAAAGATGGTAACTACGATTATACTAAATTTGAAGGCGCTACTGGCGTAATTCGTTCTAGCGAAGAGCAAGCACAATATTTAGCTGATCTTTCTGCAAAATATCCAATTATCTCTATCGAAGATGGTATGGACGAAAATGACTGGACGGGTTGGAAAAGCTTAACTGATAAAGTTGGAGACCGTGTTCAATTAGTAGGTGATGATTTATTTGTTACGAACGTTACGCGTTTACAACGTGGCATTGATGAGGCTACAGCAAACTCAATCCTGGTAAAAGTAAACCAAATCGGTTCTTTAACTGAAACGATTAATGCAGTAACCTTAGCTCAAAACAACGGTTATACTTCGGTAATGAGTCACCGTTCTGGCGAAACTGAAGATGTTACTATTGCTGATTTAGCGGTTGCTTTAAACTGTGGTCAGATTAAAACTGGTTCAGCTTCTCGTTCTGACAGGATTGCAAAATACAATCAATTATTACGTATTGAAGAAGAATTAGGCGAGAACGCTCGTTTTATCGGTTCGAAATTCAAATACGCTAAGAAATAACCCCTACATCCCCTAAAGGGGCTTAAGGAACTGCCATTAGCCCCTTTAGGGATTTGTGGTGTTAAAAAGTTGAAAAACTTATTTGCAGAACATCCGGAGATTTTAAATCTTCGGATGTTTTTTTATACATTTACGTCATTGCTTCGTGCCTAGCAATGGCGATTTTTTGAGAAAAATTATGAAACGTTTAATAGACCTTTTCCGCAACAAATACTTTCTTGCAACAGCGGCCTTTGCTGTTTGGATGTTATTTTTTGACAAAAACGATATGATGTCGCAATACGAATATCGTAGCCAGGCGAATAAATTGCAGGAAGAAAAGGAATATTTCGAAAAAGAAACCGCTCAGGTTAAAAAAGATTTAAACGAATTAAACACCAATTTAAACACTGCTGAAAAATTCGCTCGCGAAAAGTATTTCATGAAAAAGGATAACGAAGATGTTTTTGTGATTATCCATGAAGAGAAAAAAGATTAACCAGGATTTTTAAGGATTGAAAGATTTTAGGTTCGATTGTAAATAAAAATGGTAAAGTATATGCGATTTTTAGGATTTATAAAGTTAAAAACCAAAAAATTTTAATACTCAAATTTCGGAAGTGAGAGCTTAAACCTTACCGTTACTATCCTCAAAACAAAAATAAAAGCTACTACCGCAAGTTTTGCAACAACACTCTCCACATCTATTTGAATTAAAAAGTAGTAAAGTAAACCACCCAAAATACAAGCGGTAGCATAAATTTCTCTTCTAAATACTAATGGAATGGTGTTGAGCAAAGTGTCTCTAATAATTCCTCCGAAACAACCCGTGATTGTTCCCAATGCAATGCAAATACCAGGATTTAAGCCAAAGGCTATGCCTTTTAATATTCCAACCATTGTAAATAAGCCCAAACCCATACTATCAAACAAGAATAGTGTAATCTTTAATTTCTGCACATGCGTTTTAAAAAACATGGTTGCCAAGGCAGTAAACAAAACAATTAAGCAAGTTTGCATATCCCGCATCCAGGCAACAGGTGTATCGCCAATGAGTAAATCTCTAACCGTACCTCCACCAATTGCAGTTACAAAAGCAATAATTAAGACTCCAAATGGGTCGAGTTTGCGTTGCATTGCAGTAAAGGTGCCCGAAATTGCAAAAGCAATCGTTCCTAAAACTTCAATTACTTCTGATGTAGAAATATTATAATTCTCCATTGCGCTTACGTAAACACCATTCTGTGGCCAGTAGAATTAAAATCAATCCGAATAACCATTTCATGTTAATAAGCTCATCATATTTGCGATCTTCGTAGCTAATGGTTTTAATATTTTCGTTTTTAAGAATCTCATCAGCAATTTTCAGCAAATCAGCTGGCATAAAAAGCTTTCCATTACTTTGTTTTGAAATGGTATTAAGCAATTGATGATTGGCAGTAGTTTGCTGGTATTCAGCAATTAACGCATTTACATAGAAACTTCCAGATGCTGTGAATTTTTTACCGCCCAGAGAGGTACTTGCTGTATAGCTGTAGTTTCCTGCAGCCATTGTTCCAGCATCGAGTTGGTAAGCAGTTTCTGTTTTCGAAAAAACATAATTGAAATATTTCCCTGCCTCATTTTTAACCTGTAATTTCACTTCAGGTTCATTTACCGCTTGATAGCTTTCATTGTAAAGCGTTCCATTGAATTGGATAGATTCATTTTCATCATATGCAGATTTAGAAGTAAACACCTTAAATCTTCGCTTATCATCTTTTACTGAAAGATATTGTACGGTTTTAGAAATCAAATCATTTAAGCTTGATTGCTCACTTTCGTTTTCAGCTTCAGAAAGTTTCCAACGCCATAAGCCCTCTCCCATTAAATAACCTGACTTTTGGCTATTATCATTAATAAAGAATAATAGAGGTTGTGAGGTACTTACCTTTCCGATACGTTGGTTAAAAATTGGTGTTGCACTGGCGTTCACTGTTAACCTACCAAAAGGCATCAATAATGGGTCGAAAGTAGAAAACCGCTTCTTATCTTCTTCGGATAAATTAAAGCTCGTAAAACCATTAGCAAAATCGGGATAAACTTCTTGAATGGAACCATTGGCCGCACCTAAATTAACTTGGTTCTGGATTTGATTGAAAGCATTTACATTACTTTGTGCACCCAAAACATACCATATGGGTTTCTTTAAAGCTTTTACTTTTTGTAAAAATGCAGTCGAGATATTCTGAACATCTGGCAATTGATACAGTACAATCAAATCAAACTTGGATGGGTCTGTTGCATTTAAATCATCCGCTAAAGCAAGTTTTGCCTCATAATGTTTATTTAGTGAAACGGCTTCTTTCAAAACCGCTAAATCGGGATGCGGAGCAGCAGCAGCGAGCAATACTTTTTGTCTTCCATCGATCACTTCCACATAAAAAGTTTGTGAATTATTTTTCGTTGTGATTTCGTTTTGTAGTGCAGTAAGTTGAACGGTATATTTTTGAATACCGACTTTACCAGCATGTAATTTTACGGGAATGGTTTTCACAAAAGAATTTCCGCTAATGGCAATACTTTGTTGCTGAACCTTTGCACCATTTTGATTCACTGTTAACGCCGTGCTTTCTCTATCACTTTGAAATGCCTGAACCTGAACTTCAATCGTAAAATCGTCATCTAAATAAACGATGTTGTTATAGTTTACATTTGAAATTAAAACATCGCGTTTCGGAATGCTATCGCCCAAAGCAACAGTATAAACTGGTGTATTGATTTGGTTAATGCTATACAATGGATTACCGCCATGATTGAAAATACCATCAGTAGCCAAAATAATAGCTCCCACGTTTCTATTGGCATATTCATCTTTTATTTTCTGGAAAAATGACGATGCATCAGAAAGTTTACCTTGGTTTTTAAAATCTAAACCATCATTTACTTTATCTGAAAAATTGTAAGCTTTAACTTCATATTTATCCGAAAGTTTATCCTGTAAACTTTTTAGATTTTGTTCATAAAGGTTCTGGTTAAAACCTGGTGCTTTAACCTGACCAACAGATAGCGAATTATCTTGCCCGATAATGATGACAGCTTTATCTAAAGTATAGTTTAGCGTTTTAATTAATGGTGCAAATATCAACCAGGCGATAGCCGTGACAGCAATAAGTCTGATTGCTGTTAAACCATACTGTAGTTTTTTATCTAGATTTTTATTGTCCTGATACAATAACCACGCATACAAAATACCCAGAGCAAGGCAGCCTAAAAAATACAAAATAGAAGTACCAGCAAAAAAGCTATTCATATTTTATAAAGATGCTAATTTTGTGTTTAACCGCAAAGAAAGATGCTAAAGCTTTTGCCACGGAGATTTTTGAATTTTAATATTAACATATTTTGCCTCGAAAACACGGAAAGTACGGAAAAAGGTTTTCTTCAGTGTAAATCGGTGTTTCCATGGCATGGTTTACAAATAAATATTTAGCTTTAACCAAACCAAATTTTATGAAGTTAATCTATTTAACGTTTTTATTATCCCTCAGTATAATGGCCAGTGCCCAAAACAATTTCAAAACAACCCAAATTACATTCGAAAGAGTAGAAAAAGCTTACAACGAAAAATGGGGAACTTTAGAAAAATTTGTGAAAGCTGCTGGTTTTGGTAACGATTTTTCTATGCTGATTAACGCCTACAAAACTGAAGGAAAGTTAGAGGTTTGGTTGAAAGGCAATTCAGATCAGCAATATAAACTATTTAGAACTTACGATTTCTGTGCGCATTCTGGCACATTAGGCCCGAAAGTTATTGAAGGCGACGGACAAACGCCTGAAGGTTTTTATTACATTAATGTTTTCAACCCGATGAGTAGTTTTCACTTATCACTCGGTGTTAATTATCCAAATTCGGTTGATTTAGCCAGAACTGGAAATGATAGAAAACCTGGTAACGATATCTATATCCACGGCAAATGTGTAACGGTTGGCTGCATTCCACTTACAGATGAAAAAATTAAGGAAGTTTATGTTTTAGCTGTTGAAGCTAGAGATTCTGGTCAGGAGAAAATACCTGTTAACATCTATCCTTTCAACATGACAGCTGGAAATATGAAGAAATATGCATCTCAATTCCCTGCCCAAGTCAGCTTTTGGAAAACTTTGCAACCTGTGTATTTGGCTTTTGAAAAAAACAAAAACTTAGCTAATATTAAGGAAGTGAAAGGAAAGTATGTTGTAAAATAAAACCTGCTAAACTTTTTTGTCTTTAAACCTGCTTGCTGGTCGAGATTTATAATCTAGATCAATTCATTTATGGATTTGTAATCCATATTTAAAAAGACGGCATTGCAAATCCCGACTAACGAGTAAAGAACGTGAAGGAAAAGTACTTTGTAAAATAAAACCTGCTAAACTTTTTAAAAAGACGGGATTGCAAATCCCGACTAACGAGTAGAACGTGAAGGAAAAGTACTTTGTAAAATAAAACCTACTAAACTTTTTTGGCCTTTAAGCCTGCTTGCTGGTCGAGATTTATAATCTCGATCAATCACTTTTGGATTTGTAATCCATAATAAAAAGATGGGATTGCAAATCGCGACTAGCAAGTTAAGGAAGTGAAAGGAAAGTATATTGTAAAATAAAACCTGCTAAACTTTTTTGTCTAGCAGGTTAACTTTTATCTTTTGCCTTTAAGCTTTCAGCTTAAATTACAGCATTCCACCACAAACAGAAAGCGTTTGCCCAGTAACGTAAGCGCTCATATCTGATGCTAAAAACACACAAACATTAGCAATATCTTCCGTTTCACCAGCACGCTTCAACGGAATATCTTTTTCCCAACCTGCAACAACTGCAGGGTCTAAAACCTCAGTCATTTCAGTACGGATAAAACCTGGAGCAACTACGTTAGCACGAATATTTCTTGAACCTAATTCTTTTGCAACCGATTTTGTAAAACCGATAATTCCAGCTTTAGATGCGGCGTAATTCGCTTGTCCAGCATTACCCGTAACACCAACAACCGAACTCATGTTAATGAAAACACCTTTACGGGCTTTCATCATTACTTTAGAAGCAGCTTTGGTTACATTGAAGATAGATTTTAGGTTAATGTTGATAACATCATCCCAGTTTTCTTCACTCATACGCATTAATAAACCATCTTTAGTAATACCTGCGTTGTTCACAACGATGTCGATTGTTCCAAATTCTGCAACAATATCATTGATTAATTGCTCTGCCTGGTCGAATTTTGAGGCATCAGAACGGTAACCTTTAACTTTTGTTCCAAAGCTTTGTAATTCTTGCTCTAAAGCTTCGCCTTTTTCTACTGATGATAAGTATGTAAAAGCGACGTTAGCACCTTGCTCAACAAATTTTTCAGCTATTTTACGACCAATACCTTTCGATGCGCCTGTAATTAATGCTGTTTTTCCTTCTAATAATTTCATAACCCCAATCCCCTAAAGGGGACTTTTATATAATGTGTAAAAAATTTAAACTGTTGTAAAGTTAATACTTAAAACGAAATTGACTAATGACTTTCGACTTAAACCGCCGGCTCCTGCTGACTCAAGCAATGAAAACTTCCCAATCCCCAAATAATATCAACAGAATTTATCCCAATTACTTTTCTATCTGGGAAACAATCTTGAATAATATCTAAAGCTTTTTGGTCGTTTACATCATTAAAAATTGGCACAACAACTGCAGCGTTTGCGATGTAAAAATTAGCATAAGATGCAGGTAAACGTGTATCATCAAAAATTACTGGTGATGGCATCGGCAACTCCACAATATTCAATGAACGACCATCTTTTAACTTCATTGCTTTCAAAGCTTCTAAATTCTCCTGTAACAAAAGATAATTTTCATCCAAAGGATTGCTTTCAACAACCGTTAAAACAGTGTCTTCATTTACGAAACGTGTAATATCATCAATGTGACCATCAGTATCATCGCCTACTATTCCATCGCCCAACCACAAAACCTGTTCTTGTCCGTAATATTCAAGCAAATATTGCTCAATCTGCTCTTTCGTTAAATGTGGATTGCGATTTTCGTTCAACAAACACGCGGTCGTGGTTAAAACCGTACCAGCTCCATTAAATTCTACAGAACCACCCTCCATCACAATATCTGGAGTAAATAAAGGCAAATCGAAATGCTTCGCAATTTTAGTTGGTACCACATCATCTAAATCAAAAGGAGGATATTTTCCACCCCAGGCATTGTAACCCCAATCTATTACCGCCTTTTCGTTCCCTTTAACCACAAATGCAGGTCCGTGATCACGGCACCAGGCATCGTTAGTTTCGTTAAAATAAAATTCAATTTGCGATAAATCTGCATCAACTTTTGTTAATTCAGCAACAGCAAACGCTTTCATTTCTTCATCTTTAACATTAATGCGAACTTTTTCGCCTTCGGCAACAATTTTAATAAATTCGCAATATGGCTTGTAAATCGTTTCAATTTTCCCTGGCCAGCTCGCTTCCTTGTGCGGCCAGCTTAACCAGGTTGCCTCATGCTTCGCCCATTCAGCAGGGAAAGCATAACGTTGTTGTTTCGGCGAATAATCAAATTGATTAATATTTAAATGTTCTTTTGGTGGGAAATTTGACATCAATTTTTGTTTTATAAAATGAATGGTTCGTGAGGACACGAACCATGGATTTTCAATTAGGTTTTCACTTTAAGTTTTAGCCTTAATCTTCATCAATATATCTTTTCGTAATCGGCTGATAAGAATCAATCCTTCTATCTCTCAAAAACGGCCAATGCTTACGCATGAAGTCACTTTGGTCTAAATCCAGCTCTACCACTTCAGTTTCTTCTTGATCATGCGAAGCTAAATAAAGCAATTTACCTTGCGCATTCGTAGCGAAGCTTCCACCCCAGAATTTCATTGCACCATCTTGCTCAAAACCAACGCGGTTTACACTCACTACTGGAACGCCATTTGCAACCGAATGCGAACGTTGAATGGTTTGCCAAGCATTATATTGATCCTCGTTGGTTTCTTCATCCTGTGTTGTATCCCAACCAATTGCCGTTGGATAAAACATAATATCAGCACCCATTAAAGCTGTAATTCTTGAAGCTTCTGGATACCATTGGTCCCAACAAATTAAGATACCGATTTTGGCGAATTTCGTTTCGAAAACCTTATAACCTAAATCGCCTGGTGTGAAGTAAAATTTCTCGTAAAAAGCCGGGTCATCAGGAATATGCATTTTGCGGTATTTACCTAAATAAGAGCCATCAGCATCTAAAACAGCAGTTGTATTATGGTAAATACCAGCAGCACGTTTCTCAAATAAAGAAGCAATAATTACAACCCCCAATTCCTTAGCTACAACCTGCAAAGCATCAGTAGATGGACCAGGAATAGCCTCAGCTAAGTCGAAATTCGCATAATCTTCCACATCGCAGAAATACAATGAAGTAAAAAGCTCTTGCAAACACACAATTTGTGCACCTTTTGCGGCCGCTTCTCTTACTTTTACAATCGCTTTATCTAAATTTTCCTGCTTATCTTTAGTACAACTCATTTGTACCAAGCCAACTTTTACTTTCTTCATTTCTTAAAATTATTGGATGAAAGAACAATAGAATGAGTGAATTGCAAGCATTCAACCGTTCAAAATTCTTTCACTCTAAATTAAGTTGCAAAGTTACTATTTTGTTTAAAAGTAGAACGGCATAATTGTGTAATTGTTTTTTTTGAAAAGCAAAGGCAGTATTTAAATCATTGTCAGTCGGGCTATCCGTTAAATCTTTTTTTGTTACTGTCACACTGAGCCTGTCGAAGTGCAACAAAAAAAGGATATCACTTCTATCCCGTTTAGGTAAGAAAAGATATTGCTACTATTTTGGGTTGCAACATTTATAAATTCGGCTAAAGCCAGTTTAGAATTTTTAATATTCAGGCAGCTAAAGCAGCCTGCAATGAACAGCCCATTTAATAGCCACATATCATTTCATTGCCCCCCAGCTTCAGCCAACGGTTCGCTAGAAAGATTACACCCCGATCTCTTCCCTGTACTCTTGTTGTAACTCGAAAAGACATTTTGCGCACAAACAACCATCATACAATTCAGAAATGTATTGAACTTCATTAATGCTGAGTTGCACCACGCTACACTGGCATTTGGTATAAGAATTTGCTTTACATTCTATAGCCGTTCCACATCTTTCGCAGGGAATGATTTCGTGTTTGCTATGTGGAATGTTAGACATTTAGCAAAAGTAAGGACAAAAAATAAGGTTTTGAGCGTTTGCCCAAAACCTTATCTATTTTATTGCTTTAAGATTGCTTCGTGCCTCGCAATGACGAGCATGATGGCAAGCTTTTCACTTTAATCTCTCGGCTTTAACCTGAGCAGCTAATACAGCCTTCTTCCATTGAACAAACTGGTCCGTCAACAATTTCTTCTGCAACCTGGTCTTGAGTCATTTCAGCAGGAATTACCGCTTCGATAGCTTTACCACCTTGGTTTTCAACAGTGAATTTAACTGCTTGAGATGCCGCTTGAGTACGTAAGTAATACATACCAGTTTTCAAACCTTTTTCCCATGCGTAGAAATGCATTGAAGTTAATTTCGAAGTGTTTGGTGCATTTACAAACAAGTTTAACGATTGCGATTGACAGATATACGCGCCACGGTCTGCAGCCATATCGATGATGTTACGCATCTTGATCTCCCAAACGGTTTTGTATAATTCTTTAATGTAATCAGGAATTGCAGCAATACCTTGGATTGAACCATTTGCCAATATGATTTGATTTTTCATATCGTTATTCCACAAACCTAGTGCAACTAAATCTTTCAATAAGTGTTTGTTTACCACTACAAACTCTCCACTTAATACACGACGGGTGTAAATGTTTGAAGTATATGGTTCGAAACATTCGTTGTTACCTAAGATTTGAGAAGTAGATGCAGTTGGCATTGGCGCAACCAATAATGAGTTGTACACACCATCTTTAACAACTTTCTTGCGCAACGCGTTCCAATCCCAACGGCCGCTATCTGGAGTTACATTCCATAAATCAAACTGGAACTGTCCTTTTGATAATGGCGAACCTTTAAACGTTTGGTAAGGACCATTTTTCACAGCTAAATCGTGAGAAGCTGTCATCGATGCGAAATAAATCGTTTCGAAAATATCTTTGTTCAAACGTTTTGCTTCATCGCTTTCGAAAGGTAAACGTAATAAGATAAACGCATCAGCCAAACCTTGCACGCCTAAACCAACTGGTCTGTGGCGCATGTTTGAGTTTTCAGCTTCCTGAACTGGGTAATAGTTATGGTCGATGATTTTATTCAGGTTTAAAGTAGCCTGATAAGTTACATCGTATAATTTTTGGTGGTCGAAAGCACCATTGATTACGAAACGAGGTAAAGCTAATGATGCCAGGTTACAAACCGCAACCTCATCTTTAGAGGTATACTCAATAATTTCTGTACATAAGTTAGAAGACTTGATTGTACCTAAATTCTGTTGGTTAGATTTGCTGTTCGCTGCGTCTTTAAACAACATATAAGGTGTACCGGTTTCAATTTGCGAATCTAAAATGGCAAACCAAAGTTCTTGTGCTTTAATGGTTTTACGACCACGACCTTCAGCTTCGTATTTAGCATAAAGTTCTTCAAATTCTTTACCGAAACAATCTGCTAAACCTGGTGCTTCGTGTGGGCAAAATAATGTCCATTCGCCATTATCTTTAACACGTTGCATAAACAAATCGTTTATCCAAAGCGCATAAAATAAATCACGGGCACGCATTTCTTCTTTACCGTGGTTTTTACGCAAGTCTAAGAATTCGAAAACATCTGCATGCCATGGCTCTAAATAGATTGCGAAAGCACCTTTACGTTTACCCCCACCTTGGTCTACATAACGAGCCGTATCATTAAATACACGTAACATTGGAATAATACCGTTACTTGTACCGTTTGTACCACCGATGTAAGAACCTGTTGCGCGGATGTTGTGGATACTTAAACCAATACCACCAGCACTTTGTGAAATTTTAGCCGTTTGTTTTAGCGTATCATAAATACCCTCGATGCTATCGTCTTGCATGGTTAACAAGAAACATGATGACATTTGAGGTTTTGGCGTAGCTGCATTGAACAATGTTGGCGTAGCATGCGTAAACCAACGCTCGCTCATTAAGTTATACGTTTTAATTGCACTCTCGATATCTTCTTTGTGGATACCAACAGAAACACGCATAAATAAATGCTGAGGACGCTCAACAATTGCACCGTTAACTTTTAACAGGTAAGACTTTTCCAAAGTTTTGAAACCGAAGTAATCAAAACCAAAATCACGATCGTAAATGATCGAACTATCTAAAATATCTTTGTTTTTTTCAATAATCTCATAAACATCATCAGCGATAAGCGGTGCCGCTTTCTGTGCTTTCGGGTCGAAATATTCGTACAACATTTTCATCGTACCCGAGAATGATTTTGTAGTGTTTTTATGCAAGTTAGAAACCGCAATACGCGATGCTAACAAAGCATAATCAGGGTGTTTTGTAGTTAACGAAGCCGCAGTTTCTGCCGCAAGGTTATCCAACTCTGATGTAGTTACACCATCATATAAACCTTCGATTACCTTTTTGGCAACATCGATTGGGTCTACAAGGTCTGAATTTAAACTATAACATAGCTTTTGAATACGGGCTGTGATTTTGTCAAATTGTACCGCTTCTTTGCGGCCATCTCTTTTTAGTACGAACATAATTTATGAGATTTATTTTTTAGTATCTAGTAGCGACATCAAGTATCAAGACTTAACCTTTCGCGTTTATAATTCTTGTTTATTTTAGTATTAAGTATGAGGTATCAAGACCTTAAGCCTTTTGCCTTAAACCCTCAACCTTAAAAGTCTTCGTCTAAAGAAAACGCTTGTTTGTTGTTATCAGCAGAGGTTAAAACACCACTTTTTTGATAATCACCTACACGTTTCTCGAAGAAATTTGTTTTTCCTTGTAATGAAATCATTTCCATAAAATCGAATGGATTGGTTGCATTGTAGATTTTTTTGTAACCCAATTCTTGTAACCATCTATCGGCAACGAATTCGATATATTGGCTCATTAATTTTGCATTCATACCAATTAGGGCAACTGGCAATGCATCGGTAATAAATTCTTTTTCGATTTCTACTGCATCGCTGATAATACCGTGAACTTGTTCTTCACTTAATTTATTGCTTAACATGCCGTATAACAAACAAGCAAATTCACAGTGAGAACCCTCATCTCTCGAGATTAATTCATTACTGAAAGTTAATCCTGGCATTAAGCCACGTTTTTTCAACCAAAAGATAGAGCAAAAACTTCCGCTGAAGAAAATACCTTCAACTGCTGCAAATGCTACTAAACGTTCTGCAAAACTTCCGTTTTCAATCCAACGAAGTGCCCATTCTGCTTTTCTTTTTACTGCCGGAACAGTATCGATAGCGTGGAATAAACGATCTTTTTCTTCAGGATCTTTAATATAAGTATCGATCAATAAAGCATAGGTTTCAGCATGGATATTTTCCATCATAATCTGGAAACCATAGAAACAACGAGCTTCTGGCAATTGTACTTCACTCATGAAGTTTACAGCCAGGTTTTCGTTAACAATACCATCACTAGCAGAAAAGAAAGCAAGGATATGAGAAATGAAATGTCTTTCGCCATCATTTAAATTATCCCAGTGTTTTTGGTCGTCAGAAAGGTCAATTTCCTCTGCAGTCCAGAAACTAGCTTCGGTCTTTTTATACATTTCCCAAATTGCCGGATATTTAATCGGCAAAAGCACGAACCTATCTTTGTTTTCTTGTAGTAATAATTCCTGTTCCATAAGCTGATATTTTTTAATCTTCGTTTTAAACAGAGCCGACAAAACCACGCATCCATCAATTTTATATGATGATTGTAATGTTTTTTATCAAAACTCTAGAGTGAAAGTGCTAACCTCGTCGCCTGGCAAACAACGTAGTTTTTAGTTAGGTAAATTTAAAATTATTATCAGAAGGATATCTTTATAAATTACTAAAAACTAAGCTTTTATATTTGTTTCTAAGCGCAAGAAGTTAAAGAACTTTGTTGAAACAAATATATATACGATAGCCATTTTTAGTGAACCAAAGTTGTTAACACTACCATAATTTCAGTGGAGAAACTCATCAGCCAAATATCATTTTCGAGCGAAAAAAAAGCTAATCATTTCTTTTTAAGGGTTTAGTAAACAAATTTAAGTGTTAATAACTTAAATTTTGGGGGTAAAAGCACGTAAAAATAGAGCTAAAAAGAGTATTACTCTAATGTGTAACTCAACCTTACTTTTGCTATACCTTTACGATAGATACCGATCTGTTTAGCAGCACTTTCCGACAAATCAATTGCTAATCTTTTTGAAAAAGGACCTCTGTCATTTACCTTCACAACAACTGATTTTCCATTATCAGGATTAGTTACTGTGATCAATGTGCCGAATGGCAAAGTGCGGTGTGCAGCAGTTAATTTTTTTGCTCTATATTTTGCGCCGCTAGTGGTTCGGCGGCCTTCGAATTTTCTGTGGTAATAAGTTGCGAGAACTGTTTTTTTAATACTATCTGGCTCATTTGATGAATCAGAATTTTGTGCTTTACCTTGTAAAAACAGGAAACAAAAACTTAATAACAGAAAATACTTCATAGGCTAAAATTTCTTTATCGAGCCTGCAAATATAAGCATTTAGTTTATAATCAATAAATTGTAGAAAAACCATGCAAAAAAGGGAATAGAAAGAACGTTATTTTACTAGATAAATTAACCTACCACTTAACCCTACTCTCCCATTCTTCATACTGTGGCAACATCTTTTTATAGGTCTCAATATCCCAAATAATATCCCATTGTTTAACGTAGTCGGCTAGTGGTTGCAAACCTACTGAAGCTCTTCTTTTATCAACATTATCTGGATCAATTAAGGGAGATAAATAGTATTTATCAGGTTGATCAGGGACTGAACTTAGCTGGCTACCATAAATTTGTTTTTTACCTTCTCTAAGCGCAACACGATCTTCTAAAAGCGCTAGAGAACTTGCCCTAGCCTTATCATTTTTAACTGCTTTTCTCAGCATTGGCAAATACTTTTGTTGAGTTTTCAAATTTGCATGTTGAATCACTAAAAATAAAGTAAGATTTCCTTTTGCACCAACTTTATCTTCACCAAGCCAACCATACTGATCTAAAATTTGAGTGACGGTAATGGTGTTTAAACTATCGTGATAAACCATGAGTTTGCGCAAGCTATCTACTTTTGAACTGGCATGTCCATTGTTTTTTTGAGCAGCAATAAACTCCTGCCTTATGCCTTGATCAGTCTTGTAAACTTCTTCTAACTTAGTTTTTGCATCCTTATTATAATTCGATTCAATTTGATTAATCTTTGTCTGCAATTTTGCTATTAGTTTATTCCACTCAGGTTTATTATGAAGCGCACTTAAATCTGGGTCACTTTTAAAATGCGCTAGATCTACCCAACCGTTTTCTATGCTTAAATCTAAAAATTTAAAAGCACTGATCTGGTCTCCTGCAAGTGTTGCAGAGCAAGCAGCATTGTAAAAATCATTATTATCTTTTTGTTTATTTTTAAAAGCCAACAAATAAATCTCATTAGATTTTACGTAATTTTTCGATTTATACAAATCTTCCGCTTGTGAGATTAACTGCTTATAATTGCTTTGTGCGAGTGCATGAATCGTAAAATTTAAAAGCAATAAAACTAACAGGATATTTTTTTTCATGATGATGAATTTTTATCAGGCATTAACAAAACTAATCAATTAGTTCTAAAATATAAAGCACAAAAAAGGTGTACAGCTTATTGCCATACACCTCTACCTAACCCAACTATATCCACCTATTTCTTATCAGGCACGAAGTTCATAGAAATAGAATTTACACAGTGACGAGTGTCTTTATTGGTAAATCCTTCTCCTAAAAATACATGACCTAAGTGTGCACCACAATTAGTACAAACAATTTCTGTACGAGAACCATCTGCATCTGGAATACGCTTTACAGCACCTTTAATTTCATCATCAAAAGCTGGCCATCCGCATCTTGCATCAAATTTACTTTCTGATCGATACAATGCCGCATTACAACGTTTGCAAGTATAAGTACCTTTATCTGTAGTATGCTCGTATTTACCTGTACCAGGATATTCAGTTCCTTTATTTACAATTACTCTTTCTTCTTCGGGTGTTAATGGATTCCAGTTCATTTTCTTTTTTGGTATTATCTGTTCTGTTCCCTGCGATTGCGTTACAACTTTCTTATCTTGCTTTTGAGCGCAAGCAGAAAGCCCAGTGACTAAAACAACAGCAGAAATCAAAAATAGTTTATTTAACATTGTTTTCATACATCAATATACGTTATAGATTTCGTTTTGGTTTATTGGTTTAGCGGTTTGGTTTAGTGTTTACAAAGGAATGATAAATCGTCATTCTATACCTTACTTAAACAAGAAAGTAAAAGAAAATTGCCACGGAAACACGGAATACACGGAAAAGGTATGAAAATACTACATTCAAATTCCACATCGATTATCAACTAGAAAACAACGCGTCTTATTTCAAGTGGTGGCTTGCCAAAATTCAATACTAAAGCAACTTTACAATCAGCACATTTCAAGAATTTATAGTTTGGGCTAAATCTTCGTTTGCAATTCCATTTTTTGATTTTATTTCCAATATAACCGAGTCGAAAACCATGAAATCAGCATAGAAACTATGTGGCAACAAAATATCTTTATAATAAACGGGATAGTGCTTTTCACGTTCATAATGGTAGCCCCTACTTTCCAACTCAATACAAAGTGCATCTTTGTAAACAATCTCTAGAAAACCGCAGCCCAAATCTTTATGAACTTCGATTGCAGCATTAATAATTAAGTTAGTTTCATTTTTATAGGGAAGATTATCTTGTCTTATTTGATAATCCATAAAAGATAATTTTAACTAATCTAATCAAATTTCTCCACTCCCTTTAATTTTTAAACCTTTCACTTCTTCTTCTTCCATTTTCTTTTCCCCTTTTTAAATTTCCGTGTTTTCCGTGTTCCGTGGCAAATAATATTCACCCATTTATTAATTCCTTAACAACCAACATCTCCTCGAATTTCCATGTCTTCCGTATTTCCGTAACAAAAACCCAAAAACAAAAAAAGCGTCTCGAAATTAATCGAAACGCTTTCATTTATCTAAATTTTAAAATCTTATTTTGCTAATTCTTCTGCCATTGCAGCACCAATTTCAGCAGGGCTTTCTACTACACGAATACCACACTCACGCATGATTTTCATTTTAGCAGCAGCTGTATCATCAGCACCACCTACAATTGCACCAGCATGGCCCATTCTACGTCCGGCAGGAGCAGTTTGACCAGCGATGAAACCAACAACAGGTTTAGTACCGTTTTCTTTAATCCAACGGGCAGCTTCAGCTTCCATTCCACCACCAATTTCACCAATCATGATGATACCGTGAGTTTCAGGATCGTTCATTAATAATTTAACCGCTTCAACAGTTGGTGTACCAATAATAGGGTCGCCACCGATACCGATAGCAGTAGTAATACCCAAACCAGCTTTAACAACCTGATCTACCGCTTCGTAAGTTAAAGTTCCTGATTTAGAAACCACACCTACATGACCCTTTTTGAAGATAAAACCTGGCATGATACCAATTTTAGCCTCATCAGCAGTGATTACACCTGGGCAATTAGGGCCGATAAGCGTAACATCACGGTCAGAAATATATTCTTTAACCTGAATCATATCCTTAGTTGGGATACCTTCAGTAATACAAACAATCACTTTAATACCACCTTCGGCAGCTTCCATAATCGCATCAGCAGCAAAAGCTGGTGGAACGAAAATGATAGATACATTTGCTCCTGTTTTATCAACAGCATCTTTAACAGTATTAAAAACAGGCTTATCTAAATGCAATTGCCCACCTTTGCCAGGCGTTACACCACCAACTACGTTTGTACCATACGCTAACATTTGTTCTGCGTGGTAAGTTCCTTCGTTTCCGGTAAAACCCTGAACGATAACCTTAGAATCTTTATTTACTAAAACGCTCATGTATCAATATTTTTTTGTGCAAAGCTAATATTATTGACTGGAAAGTCAAGCCTAAAAACACATTATTTCCGCCATTTTTTCACGAAAATGTAAGGAATACCACTGTGGCCGTTTCAACCAAGCTCTAAACTTCAATCTTTTTTAAATCTATTAAATTTTTAAACCTTCGGGATTTCTTTCGCGGGATAAAAAAACCTTAAATAGAAGCAGATTCTAGTTGATTTAAACTGGATTGAAGTGGTATACTTTTTTGTTTCAGGTTTCTGACAAGCACAGACTGGCATCAACAAAAAAGATACAAACAAAAAGCCAGACTAACTTTAAAATTTAGTCTGGCTTTGCTTTTCAAATATTTTATCTATTTAGCTTCTACTTTTTCTGGTTTGGGCGTAGTTTCAACTTTCCATTTTTTCGCCCATTCTGCCTGTTCAGCTTCATCATGGAACGTCCAGGCCACAAAACGACTTATTTTCTGTCCCTGACTCATTTGAACCGTACGTACTTCGAAGGCATTTGCATTAACCAAACTGTTATAAATGCTTTTTAAGTTAGCACTTTTAGACACCAAAGAGCTAAACCATAAACATTGTTTAGGGATTTGAGCGCTTTGAATAATCATTTGCTCTACAAAGGCACGTTCTCCACCTGGGCACCAAAGCTCTGCTTTATTTCCACCGAAGTTTAAAACATGTTTTACTTCTTTTTCATTACCGCCCAAGTTGCGCCATTTTTGACGGGTACCTTGTTCTGCTTCCTTTAAAGAAGAGTGGAAAGGAGGATTACAAACTGTAAGGTCAAACTGCTCTCTTCCGCCAACAATACCTCTAAAAATACCCAATTTGGAAGATTGCAAACGTGCTTCAATAGCGCCTTGCAGCGGTTTGTTTGCATCTACAATACGTTGAACCGATTCAATTGAAAGCGGATCAATATCTGAAGCCACAAAATTCCATCCGTATTCCTGATGACCTATAATCGGGTAAATACAGTTTGCACCAACACCAATATCTAATACCTTAACGTTGCTTCCTTTCGGGATTTTACCCTTATTACTCGAGCCTAATAAATCGGCAACGTAATGAATATAATCTGCCCTGCCTGGTATAGGTGGACAGAGATAATCTTTAGGAATATCCCACTGTGGAATGTTATAAAAGTGTTTCAATAATGCCCTATTAAGCGCTTTAACGGCATTTTGATCGGCAAAATCGATTGAATCATCGTCGTGTTCGTTCTTAAAAACGAAACGTTTTAATTCTTTTGAAGAAGCGATAAGTTGTTTGAAATTGTAACGTGAACGATGTTTGTTACGTCCGTGTAACTCGCTTTTTTCGGAGCGGTTATTTTCTTTTTGAGCCAATGTGATTTGGTTTAATTAAACAAGCTGTGTTGCCCGTTTCTAGTACAAAGGTATGATAATTAGTTTGGAGTTTATTATTTAACCACAGATAGACAGGATAAACACGGATAAAAGTTTCTCTGGTTCAAATCTTATAAGCCTTAGTGACAAGATTAGTTTTTAAATTTAACCACAGATGGATCGGATGAATATTGATAAAGTTTTAAAGATTAAAATCTGTGCTCATCCGTGATCAAAACTATATTATTCCTCCTCGTTTTTTTCAATCATTGCTGGCTGAATTGCCTTTAAATATTTTGCCTGATCGAATTGGTTTTCGCTTTTAGCAATTACAATTGTTGCTACACCATTGCCAATAACATTAGTTATTGCTCTGGCTTCGCTCATAAAACGATCTACACCAATTAGGATGGAAATGTGTTCTATCGGCATAATTTTAAGCGCCGTTAAGGTTGAAACAAGTACGATAAAACCGCTTCCAGTTACACCTGCAGCACCTTTAGAAGTTACCATTAATACACCCAAAACAGTAATCTGCTGTCCAAGTGATAAATCGACATGAAAAACCTGACAAAGAAATATAACAGCCATGGCCAGGTAAATGGCTGTTCCATCTAAATTGAAAGAATAACCCGTTGGAATAACCAAACCAACTACTGATTTATCGCAACCAATAGCTTCCATTTTTTGCATCATACTTGGTAGAGCCGATTCGGAAGATGAAGTGCCAAGAACAATTAATATTTCCTGGCGGATAAACTTAAGATATTGCCAAAGGCTAAAATTGTAGTATCGGCAAATGCCATTTAAAACTACAAAAATGAATAAAATACAGGTTAAGTAAACAGAGCCCATAAGCTTTGCCATACCTACGATACTTTGCAAACCATGTGTACCAATACTGAAAGCCATACCACCGAAAGCACCAATTGGAGCAAGGCGCATAATGACCTTCATTATTTTAAAGAGCACTTTTGATATTTTATCAAAAGCGTTTAAAACCGAAGTACCTTCGCCCCCCAATTTATTTAAGCCATAACCAAATAGAATAGCAAATAGTAAAATTTGTAAAATATTACCTTCGGCAAATGCAGCAATTACATTGTGTGGAATTATATGAAGAAAAAATTCTGCCCAGTTCATATCTTTTGCCTGCTCTGCATAGCCTGCTATTTTGGTTGTATCACCTGCTTTTGCAACCATACCTGCACCTGGCTTAAGAATATTAGCAACTAATAAACCAATAGCTATGGCAACCGTACTCACAATTTCAAAATATAAAAGTGCCTTGCCGCCAACGCGTCCAACTTTTTTCATATCGCCCATGTGTGCAATACCTAAAACGATAGTAAAAAAAATAATTGGTGCAATTAACATACTAATCAGGTTAATAAAACCCTGACTGATTAATTTTGCAGTTGGCGCAAAACCTGGAAAATAGGTACCCACAAATATACCGACTGCTATTGCAACCAAAACCTGAAAGGTTAAGTTGGAAAGGATTGATTTCATTTATATGTTTTGAAAAATGAAATATAGGGTAATTTTTGTTTCTGATAAAATACTCCACAAAAAAACATACAACCTACGAAAACCGAACTGGTTTTATTTTATTAGGGCATTATATCGATTACATCGCCAGCGGCAAATATACCGAAATCTGCCTGATTGAATTTTAATAGTCCTTTATCGGTTTTAGTTAATCCTTTAGGATTTGCTAATCGAATAACCTGACTATCGCCCACAACAGTAGCTTTATTACCATGAACGATAATAGCCGTACTTTCATCAATTCCAATACAAATCAAATCGGGGTGTGCAGCCAAAGCAGAAATTAAGCGGTTGTAGCGATTACGTTTTAGAAAATGTTGGTCGATAATTGTGTTTTCCAACAACCCCATTCCTTCCTCAAATTCTATATTTTTATCCCAAAGCTTATTAAAAGTTTCTTTGTAAACGGTATCTAAAAGTTGTTTTCCAGTAATCATGTACTTGCTCATTACGGCAGCGCCAGCGCTTGTTCCTGCTATTGTAGAACCATTTTTATAGGCTTTATGAATTGCTGAGTAAATTGGAGTATTTAAAACCGATTTCATAAAGCGGCTTTGGTCGCCCCCTAAAATGTAAATTAACTTTGCCGAAGCTAAAGAATCAAGCCATTTTTTATCGTTTACATTATGTTTGCTAAAATTGAAGTTTTTAACATTATGCATATTAAGCTTCTTCATTTGGGCAGACAAAGTTTTAAATCCAGAATCGGGAATTGCGCTTGCCATTGGCAAAACAATAATATAATCTGTTGATTTTAAATTTGCAGTTTGAAGCATTTGTTTCATCAAGGCATCAGAACGTTCTCCACCTCCAATAATGAATAGGTTACCTTTATTTTGAGCTTTCGCAAATTGCGAAAGGCTTGCAATTACAAACAACAAAAATAGTTTTCTCATTATTTATAGATACTTACTTCTATTTTACCATCAGCTGTAATTGCACCACGATACATCCCTTCGGTATTAAAAGGCATTGCAACATTTCCTTTTCTATCTAAAGCAATTAAACCGCCGTCGCCACCCATTTTACCAACTTTATCTAATGCAATTTTAGATGCCTCAGCAACTGATAAACCTTTATACTCCATTAAATCGGAAATGGTTTTGGCTACCACATTACGAATGTAAAACTCACCCCAGCCCGTGCAAGAAATACCTGCGGTTTCGTTATTACAGTAGGTTCCAGCACCAATAATTGGTGCATCACCAACACGACCATATTTTTTATTCGTCATACCACCAGTTGAAGTCCCAGCCGCTAAATTTCCTGCCTTATCTAAAGCCACACAGCCCACAGTTCCAAATTTATAGTCGTGGTTTTTTGATCCCAACAATTCTGATTTCTTACTTCCATGATCCAAAACTGCTTTAGTTGAGTCCTCTTTAATAGCCTGTTGCAAACCATCCCAACGCTCTTTAGTCCAATAATATTTGGGATCAACAATTTCCAAACCTGCTTCTTTTGCAAACTGGTCTGCTCCAGCACCAACCATCATTACATGCTCAGATTTTTCCATTACTGCCCTGGCTGCCGAAATCGGATTTTTAACCGTTGTAACTCCTGCTACAGCGCCAGCCATTTGCGTTTTGCCGTCCATAATTGCGGCATCAAGTTCATTACGCCCATCATGCGTAAAAACAGCGCCTTTGCCAGCATTAAAATGTGGATCGTTTTCTAAAACATGAATTGTTGCTTCAACGGCATCCAAACTGGTTTTACCTTCCTGAATTTTCGCATAACCCGCTTTTAAAGCTTGCGTTAAAACTGCAATATAGGCCGCTTCTTTTTCAGGAGTCATATTCTTTTTTAAAATGGTTCCGGCACCGCCGTGAATAACCATAACATATTTTTTCTGTTGCGCAGAAACTTGAAGAGCGAGTACTGAAATTAATAGAACAGCCAGGAATTTTAAAGATTTCATCTTTTATAGATTTAAGAAGATGTTAAATTAAGAAAATACTTCGGAATAATCAGGATTTAAACCTTAGCGATTCCTTCTGATGAGAACTGCAAATCGTAAAGCTTTTTGTAGTAACCATTTAACTTAAGCAGTTGCTGATGCGTACCTTTTTCCTTGATTTCGCCTTTATCTAATACAATAATCTGATTGGCCTTTTGAATAGTTGATAAACGGTGTGCAATTACAATCGAAGTTCGGCCATCCATTAAGTTATCAATTGCCTTTTGAATCAATAATTCGGTTTCGGTATCTACGGATGAGGTTGCCTCATCTAAAACCAATATCGCAGGATTATGCACCAATGCTCGAATAAATGATATTAGTTGTGCCTGACCCGCTGAAAGTGTAGAGCCTCTCTCCATTACATTATATTGATATCCGCCTGGTAAACGTTCAATAAAATCGTGTGCACCAACTTTTTTCGCTGCGTTAACCACTTCTGCGATTGTAATTTGAGGGTTGTTTAAAGTAATGTTATTTAGAATTGTATCTGAGAACAAAAACACATCTTGCAAAACCGTTGCAATGTTGCTTCGTAAATAATCGAGCTTAAAATCTTTAATATGTATTCCATCAACAGTAATTTCTCCCTTTTTAACTTCGTAAAAACGGTTTAAAATATTTATTGTTGATGATTTCCCTGCGCCAGTTGCACCAACTAAAGCAACGGTTTCGCCAGCTTTTACGTTAAAGGTTAAATTTTTTAAAACATAATTCTCTTCGTTGTAAGCAAACCAAACATTTTTGAATTCGATATTTCCTTCCAGCTTTGCTGGCTCTATCGTTCCATTATCAATGGTTTTCTCGTCTGTATCCAAAACTTTAAAAACACGTTCTGCACCCACCATGCCCATTTGCAAAGTGTTAAATTTATCCGCCAGTTGGCGAATTGGCGTGTAAACCATGGCCAGATACATGATAAATTGGTTGATTACACCAGGCGTAATCGAGCTACTGAAAATGCTTTTACCTCCATACCAAATCAGCAACGCTAAAGACATGGCCGAGATTAACTCTACAATTGGAAAAAAGATAGAATAATACCAGTTTGAGCGAATATTCGCATCGCGATAGCGTTTATTAATATTGTAAAATTTCTTATACTCCTGTCTTTCTCTGGCAAAATATTGCACAATAGAAACACCGCTAATGTGCTCTTGCAAGAAAGTATTTAAGTTAGCAACTTCAGTTCTTACTTCCTGAAAGGCAGCTTTAATAGACTTTTGAAATTTTCTTGTCGCTATGATTAACAGCGGAACAGGAATTAAAACTACCAACGTTAACTTCCAATCTATGGCTAGCATTACGCCAACGATTACAACAACTTGCAAAGAATCACCAATCATAGAGATTAGTCCTTCCGAAAAAATATCAGCAATGGTTTCCAAATCAGAAACCGTGCGGGTAATTAACTGGCCAATAGGCGTTTTATCGAAATACTTTAATCTTAATTTTGTAATGTGATTGAATACATTTATTCGCAAATCTCGAATTACCGATTGACCTAAAGTATTGGTTAAAAGTGTTTGACTGTATTGAATGATGGTTTGCAGGACCAACATTAAAATCATAAGCATAGTCATGGTAACCAAGCCATTATAGTCGCCTTTTAAAATAAAGTTATCTAGTGTATAACCTATTAAAAACGGACGTACAGGAGAAATTGCAGCAAGTAAAACCGTAAGAATTACTGATAAAACAAAGACAGCACGATAAGGCTTAACGTACTGAAAAATACGCTTCAGCAATCCTTTGTTATATACTTCGCCTGTTACTGCCATTCTTATGGGTTATGGGTTTAGAATTTACTTAAGCAAAAGCTTAATTGGTTACGAATTTTTATTATTTTTTTTTACAGCCAGATCAATAACTCAAAATCTGTAACTTTTAACTAATTTATAAATGGATATTCTACCTTAACTAAAAATAAACCACAAGCAGGTACCGATTGCCCAGCGTTGCTGCGATTTTTACTATCTATAATTGCTTTAAAAGCATCAATATCAATTTCGTTTTTCCCTACACGAACCAATGTACCAACAATTGCTCTAACCATATTTCTTAAAAAGCGGTCGGCTTCTATTGTAAAAACAATACTTCCGTTTTGTTCTTCAACAATAGCCTGCACAATTTTGCAATTATTGGTAAAGGTTTGAGTATTGGATTTACTAAAGCAAGAAAAATCAGTATAATTTAATAGTTCAAATGCAGCTTTATTCATCAAATCTATATCTAATTTATCTTTTACCAACCACGAACGGTTAAGTTTAAAAGGATCTTTTTCGAAATGAATATAATACTTATAGGCTCTGGCTGTAGCATGGAAACGAGCGTGCGCATCCTCACTAACAGAAATAACCCTTTTTGCTGCTATTTGATAGGGCAAAAGGGCATTTACACCCGCTATTGAGTTTATTACTTTACTTTCTTCAATATTTTCTACATCAAAATGAGCGAAAAACTCTGTTGCATGTACACCAGCATCGGTTCTGCCACAACCTAAAGTTTCTATTGGCTGTCTAAAAAATGTAGACATAGCCTTATCCAACAACTCCTGAACGGTTATGGCATTAGGTTGAATTTGCCAGCCATGATAGGAGCCGCCATCGTAAGCGATTTGTATGAAATATCTTTTTTTACTCAAAGTGATGCAAAAATACTTTTTTCCTTTTATTCATGATGTTGTAAATCGGAATTAAATATATTTGTCGAAAATATTTGATTAACATGATACAGAGAATACAATCGATTTGGCTTTTACTGGCGACAATTGTTTTAATTTTAATGTTGTTTTTACCCATAGCAACAAATGTTGGAGGTAAAGAATCAGTGGTTTATATCAAAGGAATGCAGCAATCTTTTAGCGGAGATGGATTACTAGTGAAAACTAATATTCCGATGTTACTTACAGGAATAGTTATAACATTAATATGCTTTGTAAACATCTTCAACTTTAAAAGAAGAAGTTTACAAAAGAAGATTATTGTTTTTACAATCGCTGCAATTATTGGTTTTGCTTTTTGGTGTAGTATATATCTTAAACAACTTCCAACTGGTATTGAAGGTGCAAGTTTTGGCGTTGGTGCTTATATGCCTGCTCTCGCCATCTTATTTCTTGTTTTAGCAATTTTCGGTATCAATAAAGATGAAAGATTAATCCGTTCGGCAGAAAGGTTAAGGTAACTACCGAATGTCGAATTCTATTAAACAAACTTATTTTACAAAATTCAAAACTCAAATAGACCATCAAATTATTCTTGCAAAGTTTAATTTGATGGCTAATAAACCACACGAGCTTTGTTTAATAGCGGCAGATGAATTGCAGCATTATTTAAGCAAACAAACAGATTGGGTTCACAATTTTGGTTTATCTCATCAAGGTGAAGGTGTAATTATTGGAAAAATGTTCGGCGTTCTGGTCGTTCAAAATCAAGAAAATGAAATTGGCTATCTTTCAGCATTTTCGGGTAAATTAGCTGGCAGTAATAATCACCTCAAATTTGTACCTCCTGTTTTTGATTTATTAGCGAAGGATGGCTTCCTTAATAATGGAATGCAAGAACTTAGCCGCTTAAATCAGGAAATAAGAGATTTAGAAACAGTAAACCAAAAAGAGCACCATACATTAATTAAAGATTTAAAATTAAATCGAAGAAATCACTCGGTAGCCTTACAAAATAAAATTTTCGATCATTATCATTTTTTAAATCAAGCTGGAGAAGAAAAAAGCTTGACCGAAATTTTTAAAGAAGAAGGCCATAAAAACCCACCAGCTGGCGCTGGTGAATGCGCTGCTCCTAAACTTTTGCAGTATGCTTTTCAACATAAAATGAAGCCAATTGCGCTTGCAGAGTTTTGGTGGGGGCAATCGCCAAAGTCAGATTTTTGGAAACATGGCCATTTTTATGCTTGTTGTAAAGAAAAATGCGAACCTATTTTTAAGCACATGCTTAACAAAACTGACGTCCAAAAAGGTTAACCAGAACCTGCAATCAAGCTTATTAACATCGAAAAAAGCTTAAGCATTAATTTACAGGCTTTTACATTAAAAAACTATTTCGTTAACCATCAATAAAATACGGATTATTAACCGTACCTTTGCGGCTTAAATAAATAAAAGACGAATGACAAACCCATTTCAATTATTGGGGATAAGTGATGACGTCGTTAATGCCGTAAAGGACCTTGGATTTGAAACTCCAACGCCTATTCAGGAGCAAAGTATTCCTGTACTGTTAGAAGGCACTAATGATTTTGTTGGTTTGGCCCAAACAGGAACAGGAAAAACAGCCGCATTTGGTTTGCCGCTGTTAGAACTAATCGATTTTAAACTTAATAAACCACAGGCATTAATTTTATGCCCAACTCGTGAGTTATGTTTACAAATCGCTAACGACCTTAAAAACTTTTCTAAAAACGTTGCTAATGCCCACGTTGTTGCCGTTTACGGTGGCGCGAACATTATGCAACAACTACGCGAAATACGCCAAGGCGTTCAAATCGTAGTGGCCACGCCCGGCCGTATGTTGGATATCATTGGCCGTAAGGCAATTGATTTTTCTTCAGTTAAATATGTTGTGCTTGATGAAGCTGACGAAATGTTAAACATGGGTTTCCAGGATGACATTAACGACATTTTATCAACTACTCCTGATGACAAAAAAACCTGGTTATTCTCGGCTACAATGCCTGCAGAAGTTCGCCGTATAGCTAAAAACTACATGGATAACCCTGTAGAATTAACCATGGGCACAAAAAATACAGGTAACGTAAACATCGAACACGAATATTATATCGTTCGTGCCCGTGATAAATACGCAGCCTTAAAACGTATTGTAGATTTCAACCCTGAAATTTTTGCAGTAGTATTTTGTAAAACCAAATTGGATACACAAGATGTTGCTGAGCATTTAATTAAAGATGGTTACAATGCTGATGCTTTACACGGCGATTTATCGCAACAACAACGTGATAAAGTTATGCAACGTTTCCGTGAGCGTAACATGCAATTATTAATTGCTACTGATGTTGCTGCTCGTGGTATCGATGTGAGTGGCGTAACTCACGTAGTTAACTATTCTTTACCTGATGAGATTGAAAGTTATACCCACCGTTCTGGCCGTACTGGTCGTGCTGGTAAAACGGGTATTTCAATCTGTATTATCAACTCTAAAGAGTTAGGTAAAATTCGTCAGTTAGAGCGTATTATTGGTAAACAGTTTACTAAAGCTGAATTACCTACAGGATTTGATGTTTGTGAAAAACAATTATTCTCGTTAGTACATAAAGTACACAATGTAGAAGTTAATGCAGAACAAATCGAACAGTACATTCCTCGTATTATGGATGAATTTGCTGAATTGAGCAAAGAAGAAGTAATTAAACGTTTTGCATCTTTAGAGTTTAACCGTTTCTTAGATTACTATTCTAAAGCACCTGATTTAAATGCAGCCGTTGGTGATGATCGTGGTGAAAGAGGCGAACGCGGCGAAAGACGTGGACGTGGTAGCGAAGGTTACACTCGTTTATTTATCAACTTAGGTTCGGTAGATGAGTTTACTCGTGGCGATATGTTATCTTTTATCTGTAACAACGGTAAAATTGCTGGCAAAAGCGTTGGTAAAATCGATCTAAAAGGTGTTTTCTCTTTCTTTGAAGTTGAAGATGATGTTGCTGATAAAGTTTTTGAAGGCTTTAAAGCAGTTGAATTCAATGGTCGCCAGGTTCGTATCGAAAAGAGCGGAGATGGTGGTCGTGGTGAAGGTGCAGGCGAAAGACGCGGTGGCGGTGAAAGACGTAGCGGTGGTTTTGGTGGCGAACGTAGAAGCGGCGGTGGCGGCGGTTACCGTGGAAACGGTGGCGGTGGCGACAGAAGAAGTTCTGGTGGTAGCGGACGTAGAGAAGGCGGAAGTCGTGAAGGTGGTAATAGTGGTGGCGGTTTCAGAGATTTCTCTGGACGTAGCCGTGAAGATAAAGGCGGAAGTCGTGAAGGTGGAAGCGGACGTAGAGAAGGTGGAAGTCGTGAAGGCGGAAGCGGCGAACGTCGCAAAAAATGGTAAATTACTAAACCAAATATTTTACAAGCCGTTCCAATTTATTGGAGCGGCTTTTTTGTTAAAAATCATACCGTAAAAAGCGTATAAAACGCAGAAAAACATCTAAATACCATATAATCAATTCATTAGTAATTATATTTAATAACCTAAAAACCAAATATAATACTATGAGCAGACATGGAGCACTTTATCAGGACATCGTTCCTTTCACATCCCGCTATTATGACAAAGGAAAATTTGGCAGAATTTTCCCATCGTTACCATCCTTCGCACCAGACACAACAAAAGTTAGAGAGGCGCTGAAGGATATTGGTAAAAAAGGCGGGATTATGGATGCAAAGGATGATTTAAGTCAAAACCCAATTGATTTAATTACAAACCCTGCATTACAAGTAAACAATCCGAATTCGCCAGTTATGAGTGCTGGAATGACCTTTTTGGGTCAATTCATTGATCATGATATTACTTTTGATCCAACTTCGAGTTTGGAGAGACAATCAGACCCTGAATTTATTGAGAATTTTAGAACTCCGAGTCTGGCATTAGATAATGTTTATGGTAGCGGGCCAGGCGCCTCACCTCATCTTTATGATCAATCTGATGGTATGGGTATTAAAATGTTATTACACCCATTAGGTTCAAAAGGGAAAGATGATATCGATAAATTTGATGTGCCAAGAAACAATCAGAATACAGCACTAATTGGCGATCCTCGAAACGATGAAAACCTAATTGTTTCGCAACTCCAGGTGCTATTTTTAAGATTTCACAATATTTTATTAGATGCCATTAAAGTAAAATATCCTACAAAATCTCCATCGATTATTTTTAATGAGGCACAAGAACTAGTTCGGTGGCATTATCAATGGATACTTCTCCATGAGTTTCTCCCTTTACTTTGTGGGCAAGATATTGTTAATGATGTATTGTTAAATGGTAGAAAATTTTACGGCTGGCATAATCAACCTTATATTCCTGTAGAGTTTTCTGTAGCTGCATATCGTTTCGGGCATAGTCAGATTCGTCCATCCTATCGTGCTAACTTTGGCATTGCTAATAAACCGAATCCGACTCCATTTTTTGCAGATATTTTTGATTTTAATGCCGATCATACTCATCCAGATCCAAATGACTTACGCGGGGGAAAACGGGCGGATAGACGATTTTTAGATTGGCATACTTTTTTTAATCTCGGAGATGGGAGCATGCGGCCTAATAAACTGATTGACACTAAACTTTCATCACCATTATTCCAGTTGCCAGGCTTTGCTTCAGCAGATGTTATTTCTTTAGCGAGCCGTAATTTATTAAGAAGTTTAACTTTCAGTTTACCATCAGGTCAAAGAGTTGCCCATGCTATGCGCTTACAGCCATTAGGTGCGGATGTATTTGATGATTTAAAACATTACAAGGTTAACTTTGAAAATAGCACGCCACTTTGGTTTTATATTTTAAAAGAAGCGGAGGTACAACAGATGGGCTTGCGCTTGGGTGATGTTGGTGCACGTATTGTTACAGAAGTTTTTGTAGGACTATTGGAGGGAGATAATACTTCTTTCCTGAGCCAAAATCCTTTTTGGAAACCAACATTACCATGTTGGGAGCCTTATCGCTACAAAAAAGATTTTACAATTGCTGATTTAACAAGGGTGGCAGAAGGAAAGATACCAGTGATATTGTAAATGATGATACAGAGCCTGATCTTTTACTTAAAAAATCAGGCTCTGTATATATTTGTTATTATTAGAAATTCAAGTTTAATCTTGTAAACACATAACGACCAAGGAAACCAAATTGTGGAGCCTGGTTTGGATACAAAATTCCAGATGTGCCTTGACTAGCTAACAAAAGTTCTTGTGGATATACATCGAAGATATTGTTTGCGCCTACCGTTAATTTTAAGCTTTTTGTTAGGTTGTAACCTAAGCCTAAATCTGTAATTACACGACCTGTTAATTCTTGTCTGTTTGCCACACTACAACATCAGTAGTATTTAACTTTTTAGATACAATTCATTCAGAATCGTTCTAAAGGACTATCCGATTAGCCTTGGAAGAAAATTAGGTTATATTTACTCTTAAAAAATTTTATAAATGTTTTCTAAAAATTTAACCTTAATACTTATTCTTTTACTTTTTGGTTCTAAAGTTAATGCGCAACAAAAAGCCGATTTAAACAAAATGCAATGGTTTGCTGATGCAAAACTCGGCGTTTTCATCCATTGGGGCATATACTCGGTTAATGGCATTTCCGAATCGTGGGCTTTTTACAACAATTATATCAACCACGAAAATTATATGAAACAGCTTAGTGGGTTTACTGCTACAAAATATAATCCACAAGATTGGGCAAATTTAATTAAAGAAAGTGGTGCCAAATATGCAGTTATTACAACCAAACACCACGATGGTATTTCGCTTTGGAACACCAAAGCCCCAAAAGCAACTACAACCTTAAATACTAGTGCTGCAAAGAAAGATTTGATATCACCGTTCGTTACCGAACTTAAAAAATCGGGGTTAAAAACTGGCTTATATTTTTCACTTCCCGATTGGAGTTATGCTGATTATGATGTTTTTACTAGAGAAAGAAAACGCTACGATTCAAAAGCAGATTTGCAGAGGTGGAATAGATATTTAAATTATTATCAAAGCCAGCTGAAAGAACTTTCTTCACAATATAACCCAGATTTATTATGGTTTGACGGAGATTGGGAACATACACCAGAAGAATGGCAAAGTGATAAAGTTCACAGTTTATTGAAAGTTAAAAACCCGAACATAATCATTAATTCGAGATTAGATAAACATGGCGATTATGATACGCCCGAACAAGGGGTTCCTGTAGTAAAACCAAACGCCAAATATTGGGAGCTTTGTTATACCATGAACGATTCCTGGGGATTTCAACCTTATGATAACCATTACAAATCATCTAATATGATTATCAGAACTTTAGTTGATTGTATTAGCATGGGCGGAAATTTATTGTTGGATATCGGTCCGAAAGCAGATGGAACAATTGCACCAGAACAAGTTAAAATTTTAAAAGATTTGGGCCGCTGGACTAATAAACATAGTGAGGCAATTTACGAAACGCAGGCAGGAATTGCAGACGGACATGTCAATGCAAAAACGGCTCTATCGAAAGATAAAAAACAGCTTTACATTTATGTTGATTTCAAAACCACAAAAGGCATTGTATTAAAAGGCATTAAATCAACAATAAAAAAAGTAGAAATTATTGGAAGCAAAGCTGAAGTTAAATCGACAAAGTTTAACGATACAGATTATATTTTTGATGTTAAGGAAAATGATTTTGATAATGATGTTACCGTGATAAAAGTTTCATTCAACGAAGAAATTCAATTATCAGATAAGAAAGAAAATCCACTTTCTTTACAAGCATTATTTGAGATTACCCATGCAATGGATTTTACGAATTTAAACTTTAGAACCCTTGCTGGCGATATAAATAATGGAGTAAATATTTTTAATTGCACCAATCTTATGGCAGATGGCGTAGGGTTTAAATCAGGAATACAAAATGCAAAAAACAGTGTAAATGCCTGGGTGGTTAAAAATGCAGAAGCTTTGTACAAAACTACATCTGGAATTCCTTTTGGTCATTACACGGGAAACACGGCTTTATCCGCAGATAAACAAACGCTTTATCTTTTTGTAGAGGGGACGCCAACAGGTCCAATTGCTATTAAAGGATTAAAAAATAACATCAGCAGAATTAGAGTTGTTGGCGAAGGCACCATGCTATCGCACGAAATTTATAACAAATTATACTGGAGTAAAGTTCCTGGAATTATTTACATCGATATCCCGAAAGACAAATTGGACCGGCAATTAACTGTTATCGCTGTGCTTTTAGATGGGCCAATTGATTTGTATAGAGAAAAAGTTGGAGCTATTGAAAGCAATCTGTAATTATTTAACAATTGTAAAATAGTTATTCGACTTTATAATTATCCTCAAATTGAGTTACTTTCGCTAATTATGCAGGCAAAATATATTTCCTATAAGGAAACTGGTTCGTTTTCGAAACTGGTTTTAGATTATATTAACAATGAAGAGCAGCTAAAGGCTTTTTACAGTTATCGCCCTGATATGGCTGGCTTAGCCGAAGCATTAGAAAAAAGACATTTCATCGGCGATAGAAACACCCTTGTTGAGGTCTTGAAAGATCAATACCAGCATTTAACGCCCAACAAATCGGTTAGTAAAAACATCGAACTTTTAGGCTTAGATAATACTTTTACAGTTACAACGGGGCACCAACTAAATCTGTTTACAGGGCCGCTATATTTTATCTACAAAATTGTAACAACAATAAATCTTGCCATTGAGCTAAAAATTGCACATCCAGATAAAAACTTTGTGCCAATTTATTGGATGGCTACCGAAGATCACGATTTTGATGAGATCAACCACGTAAGTGTTGATGAGAAAAACATCAGCTGGATTCAAAATACAAATGGTGCAACAGGAAGATTAAGCACAAAAACTGTTGCCGCAGCTGTTACTGCTTACAAAGGTTATTTGGGCATTTCTAAAAATGGAAAACGAATTGCAAAATTGGTTGAGCAAGCATATTTAGAACACGATAATTTAGCAGATGCAACACGGTATCTGGTAAATAATTTATTCGAAAAATATGGTTTAGTAATCGTAAACGCAGATAATCCTCAATTAAAAAAACAGTTTTCGAATATTATAACAGCCGATATTACTGAGCATAATAGTGCTAAAAACATTAATCAAAGTTCCAAAGACTTAGAAGATTTAGGTTACAAAACTCAGGTTAACGGTCGGGATATAAATTTTTTTTATTTAAAAGATGATTTACGCGAACGCCTGATTTTTGAAAATAATAAATATTCAGTCAATCATACTGAAATAAGTTTTACAGAAGCCGAACTCAGGACTGAAATAGAAAGCCATCCAGAACGTTTTAGTCCAAATGTAGTAATGCGCCCGATGTATCAGGAAGTTATTTTACCAAACATAGCTTATATTGGTGGTGGCGCAGAAGTAGCTTATTGGATGCAATTGAAGGCTAATTTCGATTATTACAAAATTGATTTTCCTGTGTTACTTTTACGTAATTCGGCTTTGCTGGTAGATAAGCGTAGTGCACAGAATTTATATAACCTTGGTTTTTCTTTACAGGATGCATTTTTACCTGTTGAAGAATTAAAAAATATTTGGGTACAAAGAAATTCTACGGCTCAATTAAGTTTAGCTGATGAAACAAGAGCCATCAATAGTATTTTTGACCAGATTAAACTGAATGCATATAAAATAGATAAAACACTTTCTGTTTCTACTGATACCGCTAAACAAAAAACCAATCATTTACTTGCCAACCTCGAAAAGAAACTATTTAGAGCTGAAAAGCGCAAACATGAAACAGCTTTAATTCAGATTGACAATGTAAAGAAAAGGCTTTTCCCCAATGGAACGTTGCAAGAGCGAATTCTAAATATAGCGCCAATGTATGTAAATTATGGTGAGGATTTTCTTTCATCATGCATAGAAAACTTCGAACCGCTTGGCGGAGACTTTACTTTATTGTTACCTTAAAAACTCTGTTGTTGCGAAGTAAAAAGCAATTTTAAAAATAATGCAAATAAACAGTCGAAGTTTTAGGATTGCTTCGTAACTCGCGATGACAACAAATTGCATAAAATGAATTTCATAACCTTTACCGAATCTAATCTTCGAACATTTACTTTCAACGTTTTCAAAAAAATGGGCTGTTCTGATGAACATGCTGAACTTGCAGCTGATGTTTTAATCCGTTCTGATTTACGCGGAATAGATTCTCACGGTGTGGCTCGTTTAAGCGGGTATGTTCGTCTTTGGGAGAAGAAACGAATTAATGCTACGCCAAACATTAAAATTGTTCATGAAACACCAACTACAGCAACTATTGATGGCGATGCTGGCTTAGGTTTGGTTGTTGCGCCTTTTGCCATGAAGGTTGCAATAGAAAAGGCTGAAAAATATGGCAGCGGCTGGGTTTCAGTAAAAAACTCCAATCACTTTGGTATTGCAGGTTATCATGCTTTAATGGCAGTTGAAAAAGATATGATTGGTATCAGCATGACGAATGCAAGCCCTTTAGTTGCACCAACTTATGCCAACGAACGGTTGTTGGGAACTAATCCGATGTGTTATGCTTTTCCAGCGGGAAAATATCCGCCTGTTATCGTAGATATGGCAACTGCAGCAGCTGCCAACGGAAAATTAGAAATTGCCCAAAGGGCTAATAAAGATATTCCCGATGGATGGGTTCAGGATAAAGACGGTGTAAATTCTAACAACCCGAACGAATTAAAAACTGGTGGTTCTTTATTGCCATTGGGTAGCGATAAAGACCATGGTAGCCATAAGGGTTACGGTTTGAGTGCTACGGTTGACATTTTATCAGCTGTACTTTCTGGGGCGAATTACGGCCCTTGGGTGCCTCCTTTTGTTGCTTTTTTAGAGCCATCGGCCAACCCTGTCGGCGAAGGTTTAGGTCATTTTTTAGGTGCGATGCGTGTAGATGGTTTCCGCCCTGCTGAAGACTTTAAAAACCACCTTGACAATTGGATAGAACGTTTTAAAAGTGCAAAAACAATCGATCCTGAGAAGAAAGTTATTATTCCAGGAGAACCCGAGCATGAATTTGAGCAAAAAAGAAAAACCAACGGTATTCCTCTAATCGATGTTGTAGTTAACGATTTAAATGAGCTAGCCGAAAAATTAGGAATTGAAGGACTGAAGTAATCGCATAAAAAAGCCGTGGATATAACTAAAATCCACGGCTAAAAAAACTAACTAATACTTATGGTTTAACCTACCATAAAAGGCAAAATCTTTTATAATTTACCTGTTAAAGGGAACGCATTTTCAGAAATATTGCGGTTCTAGATTTGCTCGAAATACCATAACCTTGAGCCACAACACTAATCTGTAAAGTTTACTGAGGTGTAAATTCGAAAGCTAAAGCTGCACTTTTTTCAATGTTTGATAAGGATAAAATCGTTTCGCCATTTACAATTTGCCATTTCACCTTTTTACCTGTTGATAAAAGAATAATTTCAGTTCCCTTTTTAGGAAAACTTCCCTTCCATTTTACCGCTTTTATATTGGTTTCATCTTGTTTTAAGCAATATATAGCAAATTTCTTCTTAGCATCTTTACTTTGTGTAAACCAAAATTGACCATCATGATAATCTTTTGTAATTCGGGTGTTGTAAATAGCCTTTCCGTTTTTAGATGTCCATTTACCAATCTCGTTTAATTGATTAGTTACCTCAGTTGGTAAAGTTCCATCAGGTTTTGGTCCAACTCCAAGCAATAAACTTCCACCTTTGGCTACAATTTCCACCAATTTATGAACCACTTCTGCGGCTGATTTATATTGATCATTTGGTACGAAACCCCAGGCACCTCCTAACGTCATGCAGCTTTCCCAGGGATAATCCAATTGTTTTTCTGGAATTCTTTGTTCAGGGGTTTGATAATTCTCGTAGGGTCCATGAACTGTTCGATCGACCATTAGTAAACCAGGTTGTGCATTTCGGGCCATGGAAGCAATTTTTGGCATATCGATATCTTGGCTCCATTTTGGTATGTTTGCGCCCCACGATAAAACTTCTTCATTTACCGTTTCCAGCGGACGAACCCAACCTCCATCAAGCCACAAAATATCTACACTACCATAATTATGCATTAACTCACTGATTTGATTGTAGGTAAAATCTTTAAATTTGTTCCAACGCCAGGGATACTTTTTAATGTCATAATTGTTATTTCGATCTGCCGTAGCATATTTTTGCCACCAGTAATACTGCGAGTGCCAATCGGGTTTAGAAAAGTAGGCGCCTATCATAAAGCCATCTTTTCTAAAAGCATCAAAAACGTATTTGGCTACATCTGCTTTAGGGTTGCTGGCAAAAGGACCTTTAGCAATACTAAAGTCGCTTTGTTTGGTATCAAACATCGCAAAGCCATCGTGGTGTTTAGTTGTAAAAACGAGGTATTTCATACCTGCTCGTTTACCCGCTGCCGACCATTGTTCAGGGTTAAATTTTGTCGGATTGAATTGTTTACTAAAATCCCAGTACCACTTTTTATAATCATCATAAGAAATAGTCGAATCTCTTTCTATCCAATCTTCAGAGCATAAAGTCCAGGATTCTATAATTCCAGGAACTGCATATAATCCCCAATGGATGATCATTCCAAATTTCTTGTCTTGCCAAGTTTCTAATTTTTCCTTTACCAATGGATCTTTTGGCCATTCGTAAGTAGTTGACTGTTGTACAATATCATTCCGTTGTGCGTATGATAAAATAGAGCAACAGCCAATTAAAAGAGATAGTAGGAGTTTTTTAGTCATGATTTATAAAAGAAAAATCCCAGCCTTAATGGCTGGGATTATTAACTTATTCGTTTATGGCATCCAGAAAATCTTAGTTTTTCTAGTGTCTTTTGATTGAACTGCTTGATAATTTACACTATTCAATGTTTTTTCCTTTGCAGGATAGATCAATCTTGTTGGCGGTGTATCAAATCCTGATAACTTTCCTGCTGTTGGGAATGTTAATACAGGGAAACCTGTTCTTCTATACTCCGACCAAGCTTCTGTTGATTGTAAAACACCGTAGTGAATCCATTTCTGATTGTAGATTAAGGCTAATTTGGCTGCAGACGCACCTGCATAAGTTGCAGTTGATGTATTTACCCAAGTATCAACTACTGTTGTTGCAGGAGCTGCTACATTTTTAAAGCCACCGCCCTGATTTAAATTGTTAAGGTAATGGTAAAAAGTCACCGATTGTCTTAACGCATTATCATAAGCTGTTTTTGCATCTGCTGTGCTTCCCCATCTTTCGTAAGCTTCAGCTTTTAGGAAGTTAACTTCAGAAGCCGTAATTAAAATTCCAGGTAGTTTTTGGTTATACAAAAACGTTGCAGAATCTAAAACTGAATAATCTGCAAAGCTGTTCTCTTGTTGTGTAGTAGTAAAAGTAACTGGCATTGCTTTATAGTCTGCATTTTGAACAAATTTACCACTTACTGTGCGGCCAAATTTATCGTAAATTACAGGAATACGAGGATCGTTTGCAGGCAACATTACGGTATTTAAAGCATAGTCTGTTGCATACCAGGCGCCTTCAAAAAATGCATCATGCAAATCGCTTGTGCTATTTGTTAAAGTTTGCAGTAAAACATCTGAAGTTGCAGGGTTGTAAATACCTAGATTTCCACCATCCACTAAAGGTGTGGTTGTTTGATTTCCTAACATAGCTAAAACCGCTGTTCTGGCTGTAGTTTCATCTGTTTTAGAAATGCGCATTAACAATCTTAAGCGTAATGAGTTTGCATAGCGAGCCCACATATTCATACTTCCCTTTAATAAGATATCTGATTTAGAAAATGCTGCTGTTGTTGTATTACTATTAAAATAAGTACCTGCAGCGGCTAAATCAGCAATAAAGGTTGTATAAAGTGCCTTTTGTTCGTCGTATTTTGGATTGTTAATTGTACTGGTAGAGTTAAGACTCCCCGCAGCAGAATATGGAATATCACCCCACAAATCAACCATTTTAGCAGCTTGCTCAATTAAAACAACTTTTGCAGCTTGCATTATTGCTTTCTGATTAGCCTGTTCAGCAGCTGACAAAGAATTGTATTTCAATTCCATTACACGGTATTGTGCCATAACGCCACTACCGTTACCGCCAGTGCTATAGAAATCATCCCAATATTGCTGAGAATAACCATCGCTCTGCTGATAAATGGTATTTCCATTCGATATGTAACTCGTTTGTGCATATACACCTGGCATCTGTGTTAAAAAGGTACGAACATTCCAGTATTTAGCTGCTACTCTATCATTATTTAACATCCCAGTAAACAAGCCAGGTAGATTTGGGTCTAAGACTTTTTCTGGGTTATTGAATTTGTCTTCAAGATCCTTTTTACAACCAACCACGGTAGTTATTGCAATTAAAAGAAAGCTTGCTTTTATAATTAACTTTTTCATAATTCTTTTCTTAGCTGATTAAAAGTTTGCGTTTAATGAGAATCCAAAATTTCTCGATGCTGCTGTAGAACCTACGTCAACACCTTGCGACCACCATTTATTGCCTAGAGGTGCCTCAGGATCTAAATCTTTTAAAGTACGGTGGATGTAAAACAAGTTACGTCCGATTAATGAAAAACGAAGATTTGAAATACCAATCTTTTTTGTAAAAGTGGCTGGGATTTTATAAGTCAAGGTAATTTCACGCATCTTAATATAATTATTTTTAAAGATTTCAGCCTCAGTTAAAGATCCTTCACCCCAATTAAAAGTTGTTAAATAGTAATCAGCTGCAGAAAGAACTTTTGTATTTGGCAAACCTGTAGTTTCATTAACGCCTTGTAATAATACACCATCATTATAGGTTTTACCATTACTAGTGTAACGTAAACCACCATTATCGGCATCTCTAAACTCCATTGAGTTTTCTAACATACCTGCTCCACGCATATATTTTAAGTTAGGTGCAATCATTTTGCCACCAAAACGATAATCAATTGTAAAATCTAAAGCAACGTTACCGTAACTAAATGTATTCGAAAATCCACCGACTGCTTTAGGCATGATATTACCCGCTTTAACATAAACAGAGTTATCCATTACATAAAAACCGTCATCATTAATTAAATTGTTTCCGCTAGCATCTGTTTTTCTAGGACGGATATAAATGTTACCCAATTCTTCACCTGCTCTTGCAACAATTTTAGCTGTAGATTGATCTGAATTATAGAAATTGATTTCAGAATCTGCGTCCTTTAATGAATTTACTTTTGATTTGTTAGTAGAAAAGTTAAACCTTGTATCCCATCTAAACTTCCCTGCTATTGGAGTAGCGTTTAAAGCTAATTCAAAACCTCTGTTTCCTATTTCGCCAACGTTTACAATTTGGGTTTGGGCACCGTTTGTAGAACTTACATCTAATGGTAAAATCTGGTTTTTAATTTTGTTATCGTAATAACTTACATCTAAACCTAATCTACCGTTAAGAAAACGTGTTTCCAAACCAAACTCAGCCTCATGTTTTTTCTCTGGCAACAAACCTAAGTTTCCGTAAGATCGTGCTGAAATAATTGAAGGAACGGATCCGTTTATCGTTTGCAAAGAAGTTTGAGTATAAGAGATATTTGATTCATATACTGGAGGCGCGTTACCTACAACACCGTAAGATGCTCTTAATTTACCATATGACCAGAATTTAGGTAATTGCCACAAATCGCTGAATACAAAACCACCATTAACCGAATAGTAAGAATATTGATTATTTGCAGGAGGTAGTGTAGATACATACTCCTGACGTGCTGTACCCTCTACAAATAAGAAATCTTTATAGCTTAGGTTTAATAAACCTAAGTAAGCGTATTTTAATTGCTCTTTACGAGATTCTGTAGTTTCAGCTACACCGAATGAGTTTGATAAAGCAAAGAAGTTTTCAGTTACCAAACCGTCTCTTGTATTTGATCTCAAGTCTTTATAGGTTTCTTTTCTACCTTGATAACCACCACTTAAAGAAACATTAAAATCTTCTCCAATTTTATTAGAATAAGTTACCAATGCATCTCCGTATAATATCGAATACTGACCTTGACTAGTTGTATAAGAACCAGTGCTTGTATTGCCATTTAATGCGCTTGGAATTTCAGTAAACTGACGATTTTCGGCTTTAACACCTGTATAGTCATTACCAATACGACCTCTGAATTTTAAATTTTTAGCAAAATCATAATTCAAAGTAAAACTAGATAATAATCTGTTTTCATTCTCGTCGTAAGTATTTTTTAACTGTTGCCAGTAAAAGTCTAATAAGTTTGTTGCTCTAATATTATAAACAAATGGCTCAGGGCGAGCTGTTTGATCGAAAGTTGAATATTTATAACCGTTACTGGTTTGGTATTTTTCTTTCATTAAACCCATATCTTCAGCACGGCTAAAGAAACCAGCAAATGAACCTAAAACTTGTCCCAATTGATATGGTCTGTTTCTGGTTTTAGTATTAACATAACTAACAATAACATCAGCAGATAATTTAGGTGCTAACTTAACTGTTGAGTTTAAGTTGAAAGAATTTTTAGAGCCTGTATTTCCTGGTTGAGTTCCTTTGTAATCGAGTCTTGAAGCCGAAAAACGATAGTTTAATGCTTCAGTTTGATTAGATATTGCAACATTCGCATTCGAAGTGTAACCTGTTTGATAAACATCTCTATAGTTGTTTGGCTGAGGAGAATAAGAACGAATAGAACCATCCCACCATCTTACCTGCTGACCATCCATTTTAGGACCAAAGTTAGCGTAAGCTCTGAAATATGGTCTTAAACCTGTTGGAGAAAGTGGATCTGCAATCCATCCTTCTTCATTTGCACCGTTAGCTACGTTAGTTTCTCTATCGTAACCAGGACCGTAGGTGTTTTGAAAATTAGGTAGAAAAGCAACTTTGTCCATAGAACCTTGATAATTAAAATCAATACCAAGACCTCTGTTTTTTGAACCTTTCTTTGTGGTAATAACAACAACGCCACTTCCAGCATCGGAGCCGTATAGTGCAGATGCACTTGCGCCTTTTAATACCGTTAAGCTTTCGATATCTGCTGGGTTAATATCCAAAATACCATTACCACGAACACGTTGATCATCCCAATAGTTATTGTTATTTGCTCCAGCTGCACCATTCTGTCCATCATTTCTGATCATTACTCCATCAACAACATAAAGCGGCTGTTGATTATAGTTAATTGAGTTAATACCACGAATTTGAACATTTACAGCGCTACTTGCACCACCTGGTGCAGTTGTAATTTTAACACCAGCAGCTTTACCATATAATGCAGAGGCAAAATTGGTATTACCAGCTTCCGTTAATTGTTTCGCTGTAACGGTACTTACTGCGTAACCAAGAGATTTTTCTTGTCTCTTAATACCCAAAGCTGTAGTTACAATGTTTACATCGTCAAGTTGGTTAGCACTTTCCTTTAATACAATATTTAGTGTTGACTGATTGTTAAAAGGAATTTCTTGTTTAATATATCCAATTGCGGTAAAAACAACTATTTCGTTCGAGTTTACAGAAATGGTGAATTTACCCAGAGCATCCGTTTGCGTTGCTTTGGTTGTTCCTTTAATAGAAACACTAACACCAGGTAGTGATCCCGATGCATCTTTCACTGTTCCAGTGATATTCTTCTGTGCAAAAACTGTTATTGTTGATAAGACTAACAATAACATACTTAAGCATCTTAAGTACATTTTTTTCATATTTAATTAGGTTATTGTTTGATTAGTTTTGTTTAAGGGGGTATTCATTGCGGTTTTTTATTTCTCCATATTTTATTAATTAAATTATATTATCATTCAAATTGACTGTATTCTACTATTAAACTTGCTGCCGCTAATAATTCTGCTTCATCAGTAAGGGTTGATAATTTGATCGTTGTTAATTCTGATATCCGTGGCATGCAAAATTGGTTTATAGCTTGTTGAATTGATGGCAATAACATTTTTCCAACTTTAGCTCCTCTTCCACTTAAAACAATGCATTCCGGATTTAAAATATGCATCAAGGTTGCCAACCCTTTTCCAATTTGAAAGCCCGCTTGAGAAGCTATGCTTATAGCCAGCGGATCTTGCGCATTAACGGCATCTAAAAAGTGATCTCTGGGCTGCTTGCTTTTATCCTGAAAAAGAATCTTCATGCTTGATGCAGCACCTTCTGACAAGGCTTTCTCTGCCTTTTCTGCCATCACCAATAATGAAGTATCAACCTCTAAGCAGCCTCGTTTGCCACAAGAACATAAATTATTACTATCTGACAATGGAATATGACTGAATTCACCTGCATAACCGCTACTTCCTCGGTATAATTGCCCGTTCACAATAATTCCCAATCCAGTTCCCCAGCCAATGTTAACAACCATCACGTCTTTTAGATCAACAGCTTCACCAAAATTCAATTCTGCTAAAGCAATTAAACTCGAGTCATTATCAATATAAACTGGAAGTTTTATTTCTGCAGTAAGGTATTCGCGTAATGTAGAGCCATCCTTTACAGGGAGATAGGATGAATTAACGCCTAGCTCAGCATTTACGAAACCAGGCATCCCAACACCTACACCTATAATATCTTTTCGGCTGATATTTGATTCATTAATGCTTTTGTTTACGAAATCGATAAGTGTTTTTACATCACTATTATCTTTAGACATGTTAAAATCCAGATACTGCGTTGGAATTACCACATTACGAGATAAATCGTAAATGTTTAATCTGGTAATTAACTGATCCATTGCTACTGCAACGATAAACTTTTTATGATTCGGATTAAGCAGGTAAATTGACGCTCTTCGGCCACCTGTTGATGGCGCTAAGCCTTGCTCGATGATATAATTCTCTGCTATTAAACCATTTACAATAGAGGTAACCAATGGCAAGCTTTTTTTGGTAAGCTTACTCAAATCCGTCAACGATAACGTTCTTTTGTAATAAAGATGCTTGATAATATCTGCCCGAAGACGTTGATTTTTTTCAATTATTACAGACATTTTTATTTGGTTTATTGGCAAACTTAATAATTTTTAACAAAAGAATGGCATACTTAATAATTTTTTTTAAAAGTTTTTTTCCAAATAAAAAAGGCTTAAATCTCTTTAAGCCTTTTTGTTATGTTTTTTTTGTGGTTAATTCTTAATGAATTCCTCTAAGCAATCTACTCCAGCGTATTTTGTGCAAGAAAGACCCTTCACTATCCCAACTCATCCAAATAAATAACGCTTTACCAACAATGTGGTCTTCTGGTACAAAACCCCAATAACGAGAATCTGCTGAATTATGGCGATTATCACCCATCATCCAATAATAATTCATTTTGAAAGTATAAGAAGTCGCTAGTTTATCATTGATATACCAATCTTTACCCTTCTGTTCTACCTTATTACCTTCGTATGTTCTAATAGCCCTGTAGTATAAAGGCATTGTATTGCTATCAATATTTACGGTCCATCCTTTTGCAGGTATTTTTATTGGTCCAAAATTATCTCTGTTCCAAACACGATTTGGATCGTGAGGGAATGTACCTCCTGGTTCAATTTCAGTTGCTGTTGCAGCCGTCATTTTCACCGACTTAACAAAATCAAATGCCCTTATTTCATCAGCCATTTCTGGCGATATTTCTACACTGTAAGTATTTGCAGCAATCGGCTGCGCATCACCCATTTTCAAATTCAAATCATCAAATACACTGTAATTGAAATCCATGGTTTTGAACTGAATAATGTAAGGCATCATGCCTGTATTTTTTAACGGTTCATCCTTGCCATTAACATTGGCTATACCGTTTTTCATACTGATCACATCACCTCCAATACCAATACAGCGTTTAATAAAATTTTCTCTTTTATCAACCGGCCTGCTAATTATAGTAAACTGGCTATGAATTGAAGCCCTTCCGTATTGCCGAACTAAATCGTAATAACTTGGAACCTGATTTTCGACCGCAACGGTATCTCCTTCTGGGAAATTGAATACCACAACATCATTTCTTTTAACTTCTGATAAACCTGGTAAACGACGATATTTCCACTGAACGCCATCCCAATAAGCTTTTGTAGAGGTTGTTAATGGCATCGTGTGATGAGCAAAAGGAAAAGCAACTGGAGTCATTGGCACACGAGCACCATAATTAACTTTACTTACGAAAAGAAAATCCCCAATTAACAAAGAACGTTCCATCGAACCAGAAGGAATTGTGTAAGCTTCAATAAAAAACACCCTGATAATTGTTGCAGCCACAACTGCAAATACAATTGCGTCTACCCACTCGCGGGTTTTGGTTTTTTTCTTTTTATCGGCATCCTTTTTCTTCTGCCAGAATTTGTAATTCATATATATTAATTTTAACGGTTTAAATTAATTAAACCGATTAACGTTTATCTGATTCCATTTTAGATTTCAGCATTTTTCTTTTCCGCCGCAATCTTTAACTTTCTATTCAAAAATATCAGTAATACTGAAAAATCCTTTTTTGTCCTTCAACCACTCGGCCGCCACAACTGCGCCTAAAGCGAAACCAGCTCTGCTATGCGCTGTATGCTTAATTTCAATCTCATCAACTTCGCTACTGTAAATTACGGTATGTGTGCCTGGAATATTTTCTATTCTGTGCGATTCGATAAGTAATTGTTCTGCCTTAGGAAACAAATCTACATCTGTACCTACAACTTCATTTAGCCATTCCGATTTTCTATCCAGATGATCTACTATACCTTCTGCAATTGTAATCGCTGTACCGCTTGGTGCATCTAGTTTTTGGGTATGGTGAATTTCTTCTACCTGAACCTCATAAGCTGGATAATTATTCATCAGCTTTGCTAAAGTTTGGTTCAGTTTAAAGAACAAATTAACGCCAATACTAAAATTAGACCCATAAAGTAGCGTATTGTTACTACTATTACATTCATTTTTAACTTCCTGTAATTTACCATACCAACCAGTTGTACCTACCACTACTGGCACATTTGCATCAAAACAAATATTTATATTATTCAGTACAGAATCTGGTGTGCTAAAATCTATCGCAACATCGGCTGCTTTTAAATTTTGACGGGTGAGTTCTTCCTGATTATCGATTGAAATTTTTAAAACGATTTCGTGACCGCGTTCCAGAGCAAATTTCTCTATAATCTGGCCCATTTTACCATATCCTAAAAGCGCAATTTTCATTGAGTAATATTTTAGTTTTATTGTTATTGGTTTAAAATCTTAAAGATAGTTTTAATGCAGGAGATCCGTTAAAACCATACATCATATTTGGATTATTTATTAATGTCGGACTGATTTTAAATGAGATTGTATCGTCAATATTAAAATAATTCAACCTTGCTGCAACATAAGCATCAACAACATTTACCGCATAAACTGCAAAGTAAGAAAATATTACAATTTGGCTATTTCTTTTGTAAATCGATTGAGCATTTAACACATTCGTATCATCGTATCTTGCTATATCTGGATTTTCCTTTTGTCCAGGATTTTTGGCTCTAAACTGCGCTTCTTTTAAGAAAATATTATAATTTTTACGGCTTTCGATATAAGATAAGGTTAATGCCGTAAAACCACCATAAATTAACCCAACCTTACCTAGGGTATAAGTTCTCTGCCAAAAATGGCCTGTTTTTTCGCCTTTGGCATTCAACTTTTCATTTAAAAGCTGATTGTTATATAATTGTCCCCATCCTGGAATAATTAGAGATCTGAAAATCGCTTTCCTCCCTGCAACCTTACCTGGATTTACATATTTCTGCTTTATCGTATCGGCTTTTTTATTAGAAGAATCTATTCTAACTGCTCTTATCGGAGTAGTTTTTATTGTATCTGCAGGCCTTAATAATGTATCTTTAACCTGGCCCAAAGCCAGATTTGCCATACAGAAAGTAAGTATAGAAAAAATTATTAAACGCTTTAATTTCAGCATTACCAATCTAATAACTCTAAAATTCTATTTAAGTCATCATCGCTTACAAAAGGAATCTCAATAGCACCTTTACCATTTTGAGTAACCTTTAATTTTACACGAGTTGCAAATTTAGAAGCCAAATCATCTTGTAATTTTTGATATTGAAATGAAGCTGATTTTTCTTTAGGTTTTTCAGTTTTCAAAGGCAAATGATGCAAGTTACGAACCAACTCTTCGACTTTACGAACCGACAAACCTTTTTCTAAAATCTCTTGATGAATAAATAACTGTTTATCTACGCCATCTACATTAATTAATGCTCTTGCGTGCCCCATAGAAATTCTTTGATCGCGAATAGATGCCTGAATTACTGGTGGAAGCTTTAATAAACGAAGGTAGTTAGTTACCGTTGTACGGTTTTTACCAACTCTTTCGCCCAATTGCTCTTGTTTTAATCCAACCTCATCAATCATTCGCTGAAAACTTAAAGCAACTTCTATTGCATTTAAATTTTCACGCTGAATATTTTCGATAAGAGCCATTTCCAACATCTGCTGGTCGTTAGCACTTCGAATATAAGCTGGAATTTGAGTTAAACCTGCCAACTTCGAAGCTCTGAACCTACGTTCGCCAGAAATTAACTGGTATTTATTTGCACCAAGTTTTCTAACCGTAATTGGCTGAATTAAGCCCTGCACTTTAATAGAATCTGCAAGCTCGTTCAATGCAACCTGATCAAATTCGGTACGTGGCTGGTATGGATTGGTTTCAACTTCCGTTAAACTTACGTGACTGATATTACCAATCTGCTCGGTTTCGCTAACAGCATTTACCTGCTGTTTCGGCGGATGAGAAGATTCGCTATCATCTAAAAGCGCACTTAACCCTCTTCCTAAACCTGTTTTTCGCTGAAAAGATGTCATCTATAAATTTATAAAGTTGCTGTATCTATGTTTTCTTCTTCTTTTAACAAACCGTTTTTCTTAACAATTTCGCGGGCAAGATTAAGGTAATTAATCGCTCCTTTACAATTTGCATCATGCATAATTACCGATACACCATAACTAGGCGCCTCGCTTAAACGGGTATTACGTTGTATAATGGTATCAAAAACCAATTCATGGAAATGTGTCCGTACTTCTTCTACAACCTGGTTCGATAAACGTAAACGAACATCGTACATCGTTAATAAAATACCTTCTATCTCTAATTCAGGATTTAAACGGTTTTGTACAATTTTAATTGTATTCAGTAATTTACCCAAACCTTCCAATGCAAAATACTCGCACTGAACAGGAATAATTACAGAATCGGCTGCTGTTAGCGCATTTATGGTAATTAAACCTAAAGATGGAGAACAATCGATTATAATGAAATCATACTGATCTTTAATTTTCTCTAAAACCGCTTTCATTTTATACTCGCGATTATTGAGGTTAATCATCTCAATTTCTGCACCTACTAAATCGATGTGAGCAGGAAGTAAATCTAAATTCGGTGTATCAGTTTTCTGAATCGCCTGTAAAGGGTCGATATCATTGATGATACATTCGTAGATACTATCTTTTATATTTCGTGGATCAAAACCGATGCCTGAAGTTGAATTTGCCTGAGGATCAGCATCTACCAATAAAGTTTTGTATTCTAATACGGCTAAACTCGCAGCCAGGTTTATAGATGAAGTTGTTTTACCAACACCACCTTTTTGATTTGCTAATGCAATAATTTTGCTCATCTATATATCCGAAATTTACTCTACGTTTACGTTGGACGTTTTTATTTCATGCCTTTTAATCGGCAAAAAGTTCTATTTTTGCGTTGTTTACGCCCTTTTTCTCAATCAGCTAAGATACAAACTATATGGTAATTTTAGCAATAAGGGCATTCGGGTTTTGCACATCTTATTAACAATTTAAGCATGATTACTATAATTGCCGCCACCAACAGACCCAATAGCAATACGCTGAAAGTTGCTAAATATTACCAGCAGCAACTTAAACAAAAAGGTGTAGAATCTAACTTGTTCAGTTTGGAGCACTTACCTGTTGATGTTTTAAATACAGATATGTTCGGTAAAAGGTCTACTGCTTTCCAAAAAATTCAGGATTTAATTTCGAATACGGATAAATTCCTTTTCGTAATGCCCGAATATAACGGCAGCTATCCTGGTGTTTTAAAAGTACTTATCGATGCCTGCAATTTCCCAGATAGCTTCTACGATAAAAAAACGGCCCTTGTTGGTTTATCATCTGGCAAATATGGCAATATCCGCGGCGTAGATCATTTTACAGGCGTTTGCCATTACATCCATCTTCACATTTTACCTTTACGTATTCACATTCCTAATATCAAAACCGAGTTAGATACAGATGGCAATTTAATTAAAGAAGATACCATTAAATTTACCAACGAACAGATCGAGAAGTTTATTAAATTCTAACCGCATTCAATCTTTTATTCAAGTCAATCGCTTCTTAATCATTTGAAAAGCACAGCCTGCATTTCATTTTATTGTTAGTCCCGTTTTTCGCTTGTACGCTTCGCTTCGTCGTGCCTCCTTGCTGCAGGGTACCGCTACAACCGTGTTTAAAAACTCAGTTTTCTGCATTAAATAAAAATTTTAAAGGTTTAGTATTTACGGAAAAGAGGGGTTTTTTATTCTGAAACACAGTCTTTTATAAAATAAACCTGGTAACAGTGAACACGAAGCCCGATTTTTTCAGGGGCGAGTAAAGCGAATAACAGGACTTTCGAAACCGATAAGCACCGAAGCTTGATTTTCAAAACAAAAAAATATTTCGGTGTGTGCGGTTACCGACCAAAAATTAGAAATCTTTAAATAAACGAATTCCGAAAAGCTCAGAAAGACATGATTATTATTGGCTATTCAAGCGCATATACCGCAAAAGATGCTAGCCAATGATCACCACCATAATTGCCCGCAAAAACCAGGGGTAAGGCGTTAGCTAAAAACTTGTCAGCAGTTACTTCAAAATGTTTCTTTAATTTATGGTTTTTGGGTAAATCTTTCGCAATTCCTTTCATACACCAGGCTCTTGTAAACGACAAACCAACCAAATGAACGCCTTGATAATCATTTATATCACTAATAACAGGCAAATCGCTGATGCGTTTTAGGCTTCGCTCCTCGTAGAATTTATTAAGCCAGCTTACAAATTGTGCATTCGGTAAAACCCGACGCATTAAATCGGCTATTTCTAAACTTGGCGAAAAGAAATCAGAACCATCGGGTTCTAAATAGGCTGGAGTTGAGGTATTGTCTAAATAAAATGCTTTTGCTTTATCGTCAATTTGTTTTTCGAAAGCCGTGTCTTTGAATGTCCTAGCCCAATCTAAGGCGAACACCAAACCAAATGCAGTATTTGGATGCACGCCAGTTCTGTTCGGATAGGTTTGTTTAGGTAAATAAGCCTTCCAAAGTGTTAAAATTTGTTTAGTTAAAGGCTGTAAAGCGGCATACCATTTCTTGGCATCTGGATTATCCCAGGTGTATAATTCCTGATCTAGCTTTAGTAACCACGCCCAGCCATAAGTGCGTTCGTAAGTATTGGCAACCTGATATTTGGTAAAATATTCGGCCTCTGCAAGCATTTTTTCTGGCATAAAAGTTTTATTTAACTGCGCAATTATTTCTGATTTATTTTTAAGATCAGGGATTGTTTTCAACAACCTTAAAAGCATCCAATGTCCATGAACCGAACTATGCCAATCTAAGCAACCGTAAAATGCTGGATGCAATTCGCTTGGCAGCAACCTTCCATCAACTGCTGTATTAGCTACGTGCGATGTTTTATTTGGAAATTCCTGAATAATGCAACCCATTGGCATTTTTGAAAGCTTTTCTGCGACTTCAGCAGTTAAATTTGGTACAACCTGCGAATGGACAAATAAAAAGGAAAATAAAAGCGTAGAGATGGCAAAGAACTTTTTCATCGTTGACTGGATTATTAATTTATTATTCTTTATGCTGAAATTTAAATGATGTTTTCTTGAATGACAACTTCAATAAGCAACAAACATTTTATCAGGCTCCAAACCTAATCCATTTATCCCCTTCGTGACCAAAGATAAAAGAACCTGGGTGAAGCATTTCGGCCATATCTTCTATTAAGGAAACTGCATTTTCGGCAGAGCGTTCGCGATTAACATCATCGTTTAATAATATAATACGATTATTTTTTACTGCCTGCCAATCGGCATCTAAAACTGATGGCACTTCACGCATTAAATCGGTTAGTGTTTTTCCTGGTTGGTAATAAATAACAAATGCAGCACTTAAAATATCTGATTCGATCATTCCGCCTGCAAGGGCAATTTCTTCCGACAAAAAATAGCTTGGATTGTTGCTAACATCGAGTAAGGCAACAGGCATTTTATCCATAAACTTAATTTTGTGCTCAACAATATCTAAACGTTCCTGTAAATCTTCTTGCTTGCTGGCATCCAAGCCAATAAATAAATCGTTTAAAAAAGACATCTGCATTAAATTTATTAATTTGTGCAAAAATAACAATCCTTTTCATGCTAGGCTCATTTAAGTATATATTTTGGTTTTTTTGCAGTATTATTTTCATTTCGTGCAAAGAGCCAACAAATAATAAAGATAAAAAAACCTTTAATATTAATCTGGATCAGGGCTTAACCTCTTTAGATCCTGCTTTTGCTCGTAATCAAAATGCGATTTGGATGACCAACCAAATTTTTAACGGCTTGGTACAAATCGATTCTACTTTGCAAACCGTTCCTTGTATTGCAAAAACCTGGCAAATATCTGATGATGCTTTAACCTACACTTTTAATCTTCGAAATGATGTTTACTTTCAAGACGATCCTATTTTTGAAAACGGTAAGGGAAGAAAAGTTGTTGCCAGCGATTTTGCATATAGTTTTTATCGTTTAATCGACCCAAAAGTAGCTTCATCTGGAGGTTGGATTTTTAGCGATAAAGTAAAGGATCAAGGTAACTTTATTGCCGTCAACGATACCACATTTCAAATAAAACTAGTTCGCCCATTTCCGCCATTTATGAGTTTACTAACTTCTCAATACTGTTCTGTAGTACCCAAAGAGGTAGTAGAACATTATGGTAAGGATTTTAGAAGTCATCCAGTTGGAACTGGTCCGTTTAAATTTAAGTACTGGAAAGAAGGTGAAATATTAGTGCTTTTAAAAAACGAAAATTATTGGGAAAAAGATTCAACTGGCACCCGACTACCATATATCGATGCCCTAAAAGCTTCTTTTATTACCGATAAGCAAAGCGGTTTTATGAGTTTTTTGAAAAAGGATTTAGATTTTTACTACAGCGTTGATGGTAGCTATCGCGATGATATTTTAACCAAAAGCGGCAAAATGACATCAAAGTATAAAGGCAAATTTACATTAAGAAAAGGGCCTTATTTATGTACAGAATATGTTGGAATTTTAGTTGACACAACTTTAAAGGTTGTAAAAAAATCGCCATTAAGATTTAAGAAAGTTAGGCAGGCCATTAATTATTCCATCGATAGAGATAAATTAATTAAGTATTTAAGAAATGGAATTGGAATTCCCGCAACATCTGGTTTTATACCAAAAGGAATGCCTGGTTTTGATAGCGCTGTTGTACGTGGATATTCTTACAACCCTAAACTTGCAGCAAAATTATTAGTAGAAGCAGGTTTTCCCGAAGGAAAAGGCTTAACGGAAATTACCTTGAATACCACTACAACTTACAAGGATTTAATCGAATTTATTCAAGGTGAATTAAACGCCATTGGTATCAAAACTAAAATAGATGTTAGTCCGAGTGCCAGTTTAAGAGATTTAATGTCGAAAAATAATGTAAACTTTTTTCGAGGAAGCTGGATTGCCGATTACGCCGATGGCGAAAATTATCTGTCGATGTTTTATTCTAAAAACAAGGTTCCATACGGGCCAAACTACACTGCTTTTTACAATAAAGATTTTGATAAACTATTCGAAGAAAGTTACTACGAGCCCGATAATGAAAAAAGATTTAAACTCTACCGCCAAATGGACCAAATGGTAATGGATTATTCACCTGTTATACCTGTTTTCTACGATCAATCGGTTGTAATGTTGCAAAACAATATAAGTGGCTACCCAATGAATCCGCTGAGTTTAATGATATTGAAAAAGGTAAAGAAAAAATAAATTGTTTTTCTTGAATTATAGATTTATGCCATAAAAAAAGCCTTCGATAAAAATCGAAGGCTTTACTTTTTATATGATTTGGGTATCTATTGTTGAACACCGCCCATTCCACCTTGCTGTTGATCTTGCTTAGTATCGTCGTTTTTAATTTTTTTCTTCTCTGTAAATTTAAGCTTACCGAAAGAATAACTAAAGTTAACACCAAAAGAACGAAGTGGGTAGTAAATATTCTGACTTTGATAAACGGTACCTGTTGCAGTAACCGAATTATTAACAGTTTGAATATGTAAATCGCGGTTAAATGGATTCAAAGTATTAATACCAATGCTTCCTTTTTTCTTTAAGATTTCTTTCTTAAATGATGCGCCGTAGAAAATCATCGCATCCGTTTTACCTTGATAGGTTCTACGTGGAGAGTTTACAACACCAAATAACTCAAAGTTATAACCTTTACCAAAACCATAAGCCGAACGGCCGAAAATGTTATAATTCAAGAATGTTCCAGTACTAATATTTAATACTGTATTGGTAACCTCATATGTGTTTAAACCAATGTTAGTCATTAAAGTCCATTTTGGTTTAGGATTGTAAGATGCAAAAACGTTCATTCCGTAAGTTTGCGCTGTACCAACGTTAATGTATGAAGTATAAGTTTTGTTCGTACCGTTTTCAGATATTGGCGAAATTGAACTTTCGATTACGCCACCTGTACGACGGTAGAAGACAGATGCATTGATAATTGAACCTTTAATATAAGTGTTGTAGCCTAATTCAAAGTTATCACTAAGTTCAGGATTTAACTGAGGGTTACCCTGCATGATATTAAACTGATCGCTTTCGTTACGGAACGGATTTAAATAGGATTGACCTGGTCTTTGTAAACGACGGTTATAGCTTAATTTTAAAGTTGCATTACCTTTTAAAGTTTGCGATAAAATTGCACTTGGGAACAAATTAAAATAATCATTTTTCTGAACACCACTATTTTGTGTGTTGAAATCAATCTGCGTGTACTCACCTCTTACACCACCTTTAAATTTCAATTTTTTAGTAAGCTCGAAACTAACTACACCATAAACGGAAGAAACATCCTGGTTATATTCAAAATCTTGTGCAGCATTATCAAACTGACTTTTAATATCACGTAAGATAGCTTTTGCGCCAACCTCTAAAGTTGTGGTTTTAGTAAAAGGATAGGTATAATCTGTTTGGAAGGTATATTCGTTATTTTTACCAGTATTATTACTGATGGTTTGGAAACCCGCAGGGAAAGCTGCAGAGGTAAGAATATTACTAAAACTTGTTGGTGTACGACCGCTAGATAACTGAGCAGAAATCGAAAATTCTTCTCCTTCTTTTTTGCTTGTTTTTCTGTAATCGACATTCCAGTCCAAGTTATTAAAAGTCATATCCATATCACTAACATTAGTTGCTGGCAAGCCATTAATTATGTAATTCGATGCACCAGGACCGCCGTTAGAAAAACTATTCATTTTAACATTAGTACTGATGTTGTTATAAGCATTGAAATCGTAATCTAAACCTAAGCTACCATTATAACCCTGACGGCTCCATTTAGAATAACCATCTTGCGATACGCTATTTAAACTTCCGTTATTTAATGTTGTTTGATTTAAAATAACTACTCTCGAATTTTGAGCGTATGCTAAATTTGTACCCAAGCTTGTATTTACACTTAAACGACCAGTTTTAGCCGTTAAGTTGAAAGAGCCGTTGTTTTGGCGGGTTCCAGCAGAAGCATTTACCGTACCACTAACGCCCTGAGCATTAGATTTTTTTGTTATGATATTGATAATACCACCAGAACCTTCAGCATCATACTTTGCTGATGGACTTGTAATTACCTCAACACTTTTAATCTGCTCTGCAGGAATCATTTTTAAAGCATCAGCAACGCTGCTTGCCATTGTGCCAGAAGGTTTTCCATTAATTAAAACACGAACGGCACCACCACGTAGCTGAACGTTTCCGTTCATATCTACCGATAACATCGGTACTTTACGCATCACATCTGTTGCATCGCCACCAGCATTTGTTCCATCCGCTTCGGCGTTATAAACCATTCTATCGATTTTATTTTCGATAACTGCTTTTGTTCCTGTAACCTGAACTTCTGCCAAACTATTTTCTGTTGATGATATAAAAACATTACCGAGGTTAAAATCGGGTTTGGCTGGTGTAGTGCTTACCAAAACAGTTTTTGTTTTGTAACCCATAAAACCAATTAGCAATTTATAATCGTTTGGTGCAATGTTTTGTAGCACCAATTTTCCTTTAGCATCGGTTACACCACCGTTAACAGATTTTGTTGTTTTAACAGAAATCAAAGAAATTGTTGCGTAATCTATAGGCGCTTTAGTTACCGAGTCTAAAACAGTAATAGAAACACGGCCTAAAACGGATGACTTTTGAGCGCCACCCATGCCAAACTGTGCGTTTGCGTTAAAAAATATTCCAAGAATGATGAAGGTTAATAGTAGAATTCGTTTCATTTTAATAGTAGTCTTTTGTAATTAGTCTACGCAAGGTGCATTTTGTTACATAGCTGCAAAATACTTTTTATGCCACCGCGTTAATTTGGTCGGCAAAGGTGAGGTTTTTCTCGGTAAAAAATACCAGAATTTGAAAATGAATCATTTATAAACAAAAAATGGGTAACAAACTTTTAGTTCATTACCCATTTTATATTTTTTTTTTAGAATGATTGAATCTTAACTATCTTGAGGTATTATTCGGTCTAGAATAAACCAATTGCATTACATTAATATTCCGCATGGCGAAAGCAGCCTCACAGTAGTTTAAATAATAGTTCCATTTGCGAATAAAGGCTTCATCAAAACCCAATGCTTTTGCCTTATCTAAATTCTTATTAAATTCTAAAAACCAAAGATGAAGTGTTTTGGCATAATCCAAACCCATATCTTTCAAATCAACCATAGTTAAATCGCCTGTATTGTTAATGGCATTATTAATTGCAGCAACAGAAGGCAACAACGATCCAGGAAATATGTGTTTCTGAATCCAATCTACTCCATTTCTTAATTTATCATAGCGAGAATCGGGAGCAGTAATTACTTGAAAAGCAAAAATTCCGTTTGGCTTTAACAATTCCTGGCATTTTTCGAAATAGGTTTCTAAATATTGATGTCCGACAGCTTCCAGCATTTCTATTGAAACAATCTTATCAAATGTGCCGTCAATTTTTCGGTAATCCTGAATTATGATCGAAACTTTATCTTCCAAACCTTCTTTCTTAACACGCTCAATAGCCAGTTTTTGTTGTTCTTTTGAAATGGTTACCGAAGTAACTTTGCAACCATAGTTTTTGGCCAGAAATATTGCATTTCCGCCCCAGCCACTCCCAATTTCTAAAACATGATCTGTAGATTTAACTTTTAACTGCCTGGCTAATCTATCGTATTTTGCATATTGAGATTCTTCTAAATTTAAATCATCGTTTAAAAAATAACCACTTGAGTAAGTCATGGTTTTATCTAAAAAAGTAGCAAAGAAATCATTATTTAAATCGTAATGTTCTGATATATTTTTCTGAGAACCTGCCAAAGTATTCGCTCTGCGAATATGAGTAAGTTTATTAACCCACTTAAAAAGATTAAGAGCTACAGATTTTACCTTGCTTCCTGTAACTGATGGTGCATTTTCGATATTTAGAATTACCCATTTAATAACATTGGTAATGTTGTTGGTATCCCAAAGACCTTCTGTATAACCTTCTCCGAAACCAATATCGCCATACAAAGCTATAGATTTAAAAAAATCGGGATGATTTACCTGAATATTTGCCGAAATTTTATCCTCACCGTTGCCAAAAACTAACGTTTCTCCGCTTGGAAGCGACATTTCAAGTTTACCTAAAGGCATTTTCGATAATGCATTGATTACAATTCTTTCGAAAAAACCAGTTGATGTTTTGGTAGCGACTAGGGAATTCATATTTCTGGGAGCGTTTGTTAAGGTTTATATGGTTTATATACGTTACGTTGTAGCTCAGGGTTTTCGGCTTTTGGATGAAAAGATAGTTTTTTTAACCAAAGTCTGAATGCTTGCCAATGGATCATACCCATAATTTGCAAAGGAATTAATGGAATTGAGAAAAAACACTTCAACAAACTAACATTATTTAACGTTTTTTGTTCACCCTTTAAAGTGCTGATAAAAAATCGATTACCCTGTTTATCAATATCATCGATGTTGATTTCTAATTTATCCGTCGGTATTTTTAAGTTAAAATCAAATACATCATCATGATTGATAAATGGAGAAACATAAAAGTATTTAGTTGTTATTTTTTTAAATGTATCGCCATCCAACTCCTCTTTTCCGAAGAAAAAAAGTTTCATTTCGCGGTAAGTATTACTAATTTCAGCAACGCAACAAACTGGATTTTCAGCTTCATCGAAACAATAATAAAACGAAACGGGATTAAAATTATAGCCTAATACATTTAAATTGGTTAAAAGCTTAATTTTTAAACTACTTCCATCAACGCCGTTCTCTTTAAGGTAAGTTTCCAGGTGCTGTCTGGTATTTTTGGTTTGGTCAGGATTTTCCTTTGGTAATTGAAGATGTTCTTGATCCCTAAAAGAAAACAAATTAAACTTATTCCGACTAAACCAACGAAGTTTTTTAGCCAATAAATCTATTTCATCCAAATCGATATAAAACATATACACTTTGTACCAAAAAGAATGTTTTTTTGGCGCCAGGCGATGGTGCATTACTTTTGCAGTATATATGGATGATTTTAATGGCATTTATTTCAATTTACAAAAAAAAACACTTTATCGGTGAAGTGAAGTACGATGGCAGTGATTAACAGCTTTGTCATTTTGAGCGCAGCGAAGAATCTACAGTATATTCGTCAAAACGAAAATATCTTTTTATACACTATCAACTATTATCGGCAGCATTCTATCGACTTCAGATTCTTCGTGCCTCAGAATGGCAACAAAAACTACGGTCGAAATTACGACAACCTTTTACATCATTAAGCACAAATCTACCGCACTTTTATATGCATCTTCATGAAAACCATATTTAAAATAACTGCCACAATAATAAATCGGACCACTTTCATTTAACTCATGCAATCGCTCTTGTGCCTGCATTGCTGGCACATCAAACAACGGATGATGATAATCGATTTCCTTTACAATTTTACTTGGGTTTAAAGTTTCCGTTGGGTTGATTGAAACAAAGTAATTTGTTTTTTTAGAAACACCTTGCAGGCTGTTCATCCAATAAATGGTGCTCGGCAAAAACTTATCACCTTGTTTTTCTACACGGTAATTCCAACTGCTCCAGGCCAATTTAGCTTTAGGCATTTGATCTTCATCAGTATGTACAACCGCTCTATTTAACTGATATTTAAACTTCGAAAGCAACTCGGTTTCTAAAGCGGTTTTATCTTTTACAATATCAAAACTCTGGTCGGCATGGCTCGCCATAATTACTTTATCAAACTCAAACTTCTCTCCTTTTAAATTTTCGACCTCAACCTTTCCGTTTTCTAATCTATTCACGGAAACGATTTTATTATTTATTTTAATCCGCTCTCTGAAAGGTGCAATCAGCTTTTCGCGATAAGCCTGGCTCCCATTTTGCAAGGTGTACCATTGGTGTTGTGTATCTAAACCCAAAAAACCATGATTCTTGAAAAACCTGATTAAAGTTATCGCTGGGAAATCTAAAATCTGTTCCATTGGCGCACTCCAAACCGCAGCACTCATCGGAATAAGGTATTGCCAAAGCATATCATCACTGTAACCAAATTCCTTAAAAAATCTTCCAATCGAATAATCCTGATACTCAGGTTTATCTAAAATTTCTATACTTTGTTTATTAAAACGGTTAATTTGCATCAGCATTTTTAAATAAGAAATATTAAAAATATTCTTTCGCTGTGCGAATAAATGATTTAAACTCGAACCACTATACTCTAATTTTTTTGGCAAAAACTGAACGCTAAAAGACATATCCGTTTTAATAACAGGAGCATCAATCTCGGCAAACATTTCTGTCAAATTTGGATAGGTTTGGTAATTAAAAACCATAAAACCACTATCCAGATAAATCGGTTTTCCGTCTTCTTCAAGCGTAATAGTATTAGTATGTCCGCCAATGTAATCGGCCTCTTCAAAAACAGTAATATCGTATTTATGTTGCAGTTTATGGGCACAACCCATTCCTGCTATTCCAGAGCCAATAATGGCGAGCTTTTGCATGATGTAATTTTGAGATGTATGATTTTGCTTGGTCTTTCAACTTTTTGCTTTAAGCTCTTTTTTCGAATAAATAATGACAAACCATCCATTCGTTACCTTTATTATAATTAAATAATTCGGCACAACTCATGTAAAACAAACGCCAGTAAACCCACCATTTTACAGCCTGATCTTTACCGTAGGTGTTTGCTAAAATTGGCATGATTTCGGTTTTATGTTTATCCATATTGCTTAACCAGGCCTCAGAAGTTTTACCGTAGTTTGTACCGTTTACCACCCAATGTTTGTCGATTTTTAAATCATCATTAAAATAGAAAAATAGATGATTTGATGGCATAATTCCGCCAGTAAAAAAATATTTACTCATCCAATCGGTTTCATCAATTACCTCAAACTTGTAAGCTAAAGTTTTGTGTGTAAAAATATGAACAAACAACTTTCCATCGGGCTTTAAAAAACCTGCAACCTTATTCAGCAAAAATTTATAGTTGCGCATGTGCTCAAACATCTCTACAGATACAATTCTATCGAAAGTATCGGCAATGGTAAACGTATTCATATCGGCCGTTAAAACCGTTAAGTTTTCAATACCGCGTTGTTTAGCTGTTTCATCAATAAAAATTTTCTGCGTTGCAGAGTTAGAAACCACCGTAAATCTACTTTCGGGAAATTTAGCCGACATATAAAGCGATAAAGAACCCCAGCCACAACCCAATTCCAAAACATTCTGACCACTTTGTAAATCAGCTCTTTTACAGGTTAAAGCCAACATATCATCTTCAGAGGTATCAATATCCTTAACTCCAGGTTTCCAGTAACCACTGCTGTATTTAAGATTTTTACCTAAGCAATATTGAAAAAACTGAGTCGGTAATTCGTAATGCTGTTCATTAGCCTCGGCGGTGTTTACAGCAATTGGCGATTGCTTAAGCTCCTCCACCAAATCCATAAATTTTTCCTGCTGCAGTTCTTCATTATCTAAAGTTTCATCATCTAAACGCTGCTTACAAAGTTTTCTAATACCCAATCGCAAGGCAGTATCAGGAAGTTTATCGTTTTCTAAAAGTTTATCGTACCACATAATTTATAAGTTAATAGCTATAGGTTATAAGTTTGGGCAACTGTACACGCACCTCAACGCACAACCTCTAACCTAATTTTTCCAAGGAAAAAAAGCACTCGTTGTTTCCTGATATTTTTTATAGGCTACTGGCTTGCTTCTCAAATTTTGCTCTTCATTATTCGGAACGCCCGTAACTTTGGTTAATAAGTATAAAATTATGGCGGGACTAATGATGGCTAAAATTCCCCAAGGAGATGCCAAAGCAAAAACAAAATAAGCCATCCATGTTAACCATTCGAAAAAGTAATTTGGGTGACGGCTGTAATGCCACAAACCTGTATCACAAACTTTTCCTTTGTTTTTCGGGTCTTTTTTAAAGTCTGCAAGCTGTTTATCGGCAATCATTTCACCAAAAAAGGCAATAATCCAGATCCCAATTCCCACAAATTCCCAAATGCTTATCTGTTTAGATAAATTCGCGGTAATAATAAAGAAAGGAATCGCCAGTAATACATTAGAAATGGCCTGAAATTGAAAGAAAAAAAAGAAATTTCTATCCGCTTTTTCGCCCCATTCTTTTCGTAGTTGTTGGTATCGCCCTTCTTCTTCGCTTAAATGACCAATAACACGCTGCCAAAGATGTAAGCCTAAGCGCAGTTCTGCCAATAAAAACATACCACAAATTATAAGCTTTCTGGTTTCAAAACCCTCAGATAAAAAGAAAGTAATTAGGGTAATTACTGGAAAATTTAATGCCCAGAAAACATCTACAACACCAGCATTTTTAATTTTTTTTGCCCACAACCAAACCATAAACATAATGGCGCAGCAAGCAATTAACGATACAAGGGCAATGAAAAACAGGTGTCCCGTTTGAAAAGGCATAAAATTTAAGGTAAAAGGTTTAAGGCCAAAAGCCACAGTTTTAACATAACTGAAACCTTAGCAAGACACCCTACACCTTTAAACTCGCCCTATCGCTTACTAAGTAATTCTTTAACACCTTCACCCGGTTTTAGTTTAAATAAATAAACCAAAACATAAGCTAAAGTTGCTATGCTACCTAAACATACGAACAAAATTGTAATAGAGATTTTAAGAATAATACTTTTTTCTTTATAGAACATCCACAAAGTAATAATGAAGATGTTAGCATAGAAATCCCACAGCGTAGCACGCATCCAGGGAATGCTCCCTAAAAAATCCCATTGTTCAAACAGATCACTTTCTAAAGAAGTTGTAATAACCTTGTAGCACATAAAAACCAACAGTGCAGAGAAAACAATTTTTAGGAAGTTGATCATAAAATGAGATTTAATATTTATTTGAAAAGCAAGGTTCTGTTTATATCGGTTACGAAAGCCCCGCCATTCGCTTTACTTCGTTACACTCCGTGTTCGCTCCTGTCGGGTTTAAATAACAAAAATCATTGCAAAAATGAATAGCAAATGGTACATTTTTCTGCATAAAATTAATTGCCATTGGCTTCAACCAATGGATAAAAATTTTAACAAGCAAATAAAATCTTCCTTAAACCTTCCTAATTTTAATAATCCTCATCCAATGTAGCATCTTCATAACTGGGTATGTTGGATCAAACTCCCACCACTTCGATGCAAAATTCGGACTATTTGGTTTTTTGTGGTGATTATTTTGGAACAATTCGCCCATCAAAAGAAAATCCCATGGAAGAGAGTTTTTGCTATGATCATCATTATCGTGGTTTGAATAGCCATATTTATGACCGCACCAGTTAACAATTGCACCATGCAATGGACCCATTAAAAAATGAATTGGTAATAAGATAAATAACCACCAATGGTTAGCAAACATGATGTAAAAACCAATATAAAACAAACCACATCCAATTCTCCAAAACCATGAATCTCCAATTCGATCAACCAAAGGCCACTCAGGGTAATTACCTTGAAAAGCAGGTTCAGGCTGTATTTTAAAATGAAGATAATTCATATACATATTCTTTGTCGCAATCATCATCCCAAAAACATCCTTAAAAAAATGCGGCGAATGCGGATCTTTCTCTGTATCACTATAAGCATGGTGCATACGGTGCAAAATAGCGTAAGCCCTCGGATTTAAAAATGATGAACCTTGCGATATCAATAAAACCAAATAGAAAAATCTTTCCCAAAACAATTCCATTTTAAACATTTTATGTGATGAATAGCGATGCAGGAAAAATGTTTGGCTAAATAAAGATAAAAACCAATGGCAAAGAAAAAATATTAGAATAATCATGTATTGTGTGTGTACTTTATAAACGAAATTTGAGGGCGTTTAGTTTTGTAGGCCATAGAAACCTAAAAAGTGAGATTTTTGGAATAAAGAGAATCCTGTTCCGCATAACGAAACAGGATTTATGATTGTTATATTATCTACCGAAATCGTCTTGAACTCTAACAATATCGCTTTCATCTGATGGGTTTGAAGCATCAGTATGTTGCCAAATTTCTGCAACAACACCCCAATCTTCTAAACCGATTAAACGATGGCGTTTACCTTGTTGCAATTTAATCTGATCTTTTGGAGCGTATTTTTTTACTTCGCCTTCTTCATCAGTTTCGCTGGTTTTAATACCAACAGTACCGGTTACCACTTGCCAAATTTCGGCTCTGCGGTGATGATATTGCCAAGATAAGCGAGTATTTGGTGCAACAATTAAAATTTTAGGGCTTAATTTCCCGCCAATTTTAAGGTCCTCAACGTTTAAACCGTCGAAATAAGTATCGGCAAATTGTTGTGCTTGCGCTTCATCAATAACAAAAAAACCTCCCCAAGGACGGGTTTCATCGCGGTTTACTACATTAAAACCTTCAATTTTTAAGCGTTGTGCAACGTTATCAAATATTTCTTTTTTGTCGTTTTCCATAATTGGCGTAAAAATAATGCTTTGAAATTAAAAAAGCCCCTTCGGGCTTTTTATTTTCTTAATATTTCAAAAACTATTTAATTTCTGACATTACAATATCTGTTGCTTGTCCTGTACTTTGAATAATTAAAGGGAAAGCGGCGTTATTCAGCACCCATAATTCTTGTTTCCCATCTTCATTTATAACATGAAAAACATCAACATCTTTTCCATTTATTTTTATCGCAGCAGTTTCAGGTGTTTTAATTTTAAACTTTGCACCTCCATAAGTAAATGCTTTTGTATCCGTTAAAGTTTTAAAAGCATCTTTAGAAATAATAGAAAAAGTTTGAGCATCGCCCAACTTGGTTACACCTAAAGCAGGCTGGCTAACCTGAACTAGCTCTGTACCGTTTGCAAATGCTTTTTCACTCATTTCAAACGAACCTTCTCCATAACCATCTACACCCCAACCAATGCTATAAGGCGCTGTTGTACTAATAATTTTTAAAGCCAATGGAAATTCTTGTCCACCAACGATAGCTGTAGCTGTAATTTGTGTTCCCGTTTTAATTTCGGGCACAAATTTTTGTGCATTAGCAACTAAACAAATCGCTAAAAAGCAATAAATAAGAATAATTTTTTTCATGGGAATTAGTTTTTTATTGAAGATAAAGTTTTTTTCGCAACATAATTATCATACACAAAAAAAGCCTTCAATATTTTAATAATGAAGGCTTTGAGCTATTTTATTTCTTTAATTTTCGAGGAGATTTTCTATAACGCTTTCAATAAAGATCGATTTGCCATTATTCCACGTTTGTGGTGACGACATATCTTCTATTATATGTTTTATTTTAGAATCAGGAATGTTTCCAAGATCCTTAAACTCTGTAACTAAGCTATAAGAGTTCATATCACCAAAACCTCTTAGCTGCCTAACCTTTTGCAGGAAGATGCTTAAATCTGATTTTCGTTGTGGATTTTCCATATAGCAAATTTAGAATTTCCCCTAATTAATCATACAGTAAAAATACCCTTTTTGAAAAAAAATTATTGATTATTATCAACAAAACACAAACTATGCTTAATTTATGCAACATATAAAAAAAGCTTAATCGAATTTCAAAGCGCATCTACTTGTCTGGAGTGAACTTTTCTACCCGATTTTGAATAGGTTTAATACTTACCAAATAGCTATAAATTGCCTCTAAATCGGTTTTTTTCATTCCTCCATACATCACCCAGGGCATTGGAGTATTTATGCCATTGGTTTCTACCAAAGGAGATTGATAATTTTTATCTGAAAATGCTTTGAATCGGTTAACAAACATTACTTTGCTCCATTTGCCAATACCAGTGCTAACGTCTCCCGTAATATTTGAAGAACGCAACATTCCTCCTGGTAATTTAAATTCCATGCCTCCCCCAAATTCGGTTCCCTTAACTATATTTCCTTTATCTGTTTTGCTATGACAGTCTACACAGCCTGCAGCGTTTATTAAGTATGCACCATATTTTAAGGTGTCATTTTCTAAAGGTCTTGTTTGAAAATCAGCCTTTTTAGGCATTGTATTTATGATAAAGTTTACGGGAAAATCAGATTCTGATTTTGCTACTGAATGTTTTATTGGTTTCAGTATTCTAACATAAGCGATAATGTCATAAATGTCCTTTTTATCCATCTTTCCAAACCGATGCGAAGCCATTACTGGAAACAAAGCTTTACCATCTTTATTTACTCCTGCAGTAATCGCTCGAAAAATTTCACCATCGGTCCAACTCCCCAAGCCATAAGGTGTAAGGTTTGGAGCTACATAAGAACCAGGAAAACCCATTTCCTGATTAAAAACCTCACCTCCTTTACCTAAAGTATTAGCTTTTAAAGGCCCTGCAAATTTAGTCCAGTCTCTTGAACTGTGGCAATCTATACACACAGTTACATGATTGGCCAGATATTTTCCATTTTCAATAGTTTGAAGTGTTTTTTCAATCTTAATTGATGGTGCTGCACCTACATCGGGAAGGGCGATTTTTACATAAGTTCCAACTGCGACAGCCAAAAAGAAGATAATTCCAAGTAGGATTAGGATAATTTTGAGAGCTTTCATTAGTTTTTTGTTTTGTTTGTTATCTAAATTTCGCTAAAAAATCTGAATTACAGCACTTTACAAAAAAAATATCTAAAGTTTTTTTAATAATTACATTACTTATTACTTCGGTTTTATTATAAAAGATGTTGATTTTTTAGTTCTAGTATGAAAACTAAAAGAAACTCTGGAAGATCTACAATTGATCATCATTCTTTTAAAAAATGCTTGGGTAGGTATACTAATTCAAGGCATCTACCTAGTTATTAGCAGATAATAAAGATCACCTGGTAATCAAAGAACACTCGCCTGCGTTTAAGAATAATGTAGTGATTTATACAAAAAATGAGGATGATAGAGACAACTCATGCAGAATACGATGCTAAAAGAGCGATCCGCTTTTTACCAAAAACTTGAAGGGGAACCAATCATAAGGCCTGGCTGTTTGTCATCATGTGCCACACCTTTATTAATGAATATTAGCTTTTTATTAAAAACACGTAGGTAACAGAAACTAAAATTAATTGTTTGCATTAAAGTACAACATACTGCTTTAAACTATTCTCTATATGTGTTGCTATATAGCGTTTTTTATAATCCAAAAGGTTGCTTAAAACGTTTATAATACAAAGACGATGGAAATCGGAAACAGAACAAGCTGAAAATCTATAACAGAGTAGGCAACGTTTAAAACTTGAAATTATGAAAATGCAAGAATTGAATTTAAACGAAATGAAAGAAATTAACGGTGGCGGAATTTTTGGAAACAATGATTCTGCAAGTTCGGGCGGATTAGGCGGAAGCCTTGGAATTGGTAATTTATTATCCTTCTCCAATTCTACCCAGGATGGTGACGAATCCAACAACACCTCGTTCTCATTAGGCAACAATATTGGCGGCAGTTTAGCTGGCATTTTTGATAGCCTTAAATCATAAGTGAATGCCTTATGATTTAAAGGGGCAGCAATCTGTAAAGGTTGCTGCCTTTTTTATTACTTTTTGATAAAGGTGCGGTATTCAAAAAAAACAGAAGTAAGTCTGGACTAGAGGCCCCTTAATCTTCATCCAATAGGTATAACGTACGACAAAGCTGTGCTCTATTACAAATTCAGCATGCTGTATCCATATCAAAAAATCAATTCCTGATTATTTCTTCCTGAGAATAAGATCAAAAAACCTAATTACAACTTAATTCATGCTTTTCCTATGGTTGGAAATTGCTTGTTCCACATCTCTCTATATGCGCCCTTCTTATTTAATAAAAATTGATGCGTACCTTCTTCTATCGTTTCTCCTTTATTTAAAACCACAATTTTATCGGCATTTACCACGGTACTTAAACGGTGAGCTATTAGAATAATGGTTTTGCCTTTTTCACGTAATATCGAAATTGCATTGTGAATATATTCTTCCGAGGTGGAATCTAATGATGAGGTTGCTTCATCCAAAATTAAAATTTCAGGCTCGCGATATAAAGCTCTTGCAATCGCTAACCTTTGTCGTTGTCCTCCAGAAAGATTAGTGGCATTTTCACCTAGATAGGTTTCAAATCCTTGTGGCAAATTTTCTATGAAATCCAAAATATTTAACTGGCTGCAAACCCTTAAAACACGTTTCATATCAGGTTCCATTTCACCCACTGCAATGTTATCAATTACATTTCCAGCAAATAAATGCACATCCTGTGGTACAACACCAACCAATTTACGCAAGCTTTCGTTGGTTAAATAATTTATATCAAATTCTCCAATTGTGATATTACCCGACTGAAGCGGGTAGATATTTTGCAGCAATGACAGCAAAGTCGTTTTACCCGAACCACTTTCACCAACAATCGCTGTAATCTTCCCTTTTTGCACTTTCAGGTTGAAATCTTCAAATACGGTAACCCTTGTTCCATACCTGAAGTTTACATGTTTAAATTCGATATTGCCAATCATATCCGTGGTCAGTTCGGTACGATTTTCAGTTTTTTCCCTTTCCAAATCCATAATCTCGAAAAGTCGGTCTGCGGCAATTCTTGCATCCTGAAAAACCTTGTTCATACCAATTAAACCAATAACTGGTCCAGTAAAATAACCTATTATGGCATAAAATGATAAAAGTTCTCCTGGGGTAATTAAATTCTGAATTACAAAACTTGCACCTGCCCAGAGCAGAATAACAGCAAATAAACTAGATACAAAACTACTGGCATTACCAATTAGCAGTGAGTTTGTACCCGAAGTATATACGGTTTTCAGCAATTCTATAAACCTAATTTCAGTTTTAAGATTTGAAAAGTTTTCGAGTCCAAATCTTTTTATTGTACTTACAGAATTTACCGATTCGACTAGTTGATTCTCCAAATCAGCACTTTTCTCCATCAGTTTTCTTTGCGTACTTCTATTCAGTTTATTCGAGAAATAATAAATTATGGCATATAGCGGGATAACCGTAAGCATAATTAACGCCAGTTTCCAGTAATAGGTAAACATTAGCGCAAAAGAAAATATCAGGATGAAAACATTAAGGGCAAAACCAATTAACACATCATTAATAAAAGCCCTGATTTTTACGGCATCATTCATTCTCGAAATGATTTCACCAACACGCATGGTATCAAAAAATTGCTGAGGAAGTTTTAATAAATGTTTGTAATAGCCTAAAATTAGCCTGGCATCTATCTGCTGACCAGTTTTTATGGTTAAAAGTGTCTTAGCATAATTGATAAAAATCTGAAGCAAAATGATAATTATCATAACGGTTCCCATCAAATTAAGCAAATTTGTATTGCCTTCTGGTAATACGTTATCTACAATTTTTTGCAGGAAAATCGAGGTGGATAAACCTAAAATAGTATAGAAGATTGCACCAATTAAAACCTGAATCAGTATCGATTTATGGGGCATTAAAAGATACAGAAAACGTTTTTCCAATGAAATACGCTCCGTTCCCGCAGTAAAATCATCTCCAGGAAGCAGCATTAATAAAACACCACTCCATTTTTCTCTGAACTCGCTATGGGGGATTTTTTGCATTTCGCCATATGCTGGGTCCATTACCTCTATATAATCAGAATGAATTGCATAAATAACCACGTAGTGCGGCAGCTTATTTTGGATTACATGTGCAATAACAGGTAAGGGGATACTGAAGAGATTATCATAATCGGCTTTTACACCTTTAGCAGAAAACCCCAATCGGCTGGAAGCTTCAATTAAACCTAAAACATTTGTTCCTTTTTTATCTGTCGAAGCATATTGCCTGATTCTGGCAATTGGCATGTCGAGGCCATAATGTATCGCTATTGAAGCCAGACAAGCTGCTCCACAGTCGGTTACATCGTGTTGTTTTATAATGGTTCTTTTTGAATTGGAACCAACGGTAAATTTTGCTTTGATCCTGCTAAAGATTGTGTTCAATTTCATAGGCTTGTTAAAGTATTTTCTTTAGCTTGAGGAATTACATTTGGATTCAGCCAATCGTCTGCTTTATCGTAAAGAAGTTGAAAAAGAGTTCTTCGGGTTACAAAAAAACGAGCTTGCAATGTCATCCCCTTTTTAATTTTCCCCACATAGCCGTTTTTTAAATTAAGACTGTTTTTATCTAATAAGCACCGGACTTTAAAAAAAGGTTGTCCACCATTTTGCATAAAAACATCGCTGGAGATGGAAATAATTTTTCCTGTTGCCATCCCCCATTGATTATAGTTATAGGCATCGATCTGAAACCTGGCTTTGGTCCCTATATTTAATAAACCGATATCTTTTGGTTGTACGTAGGTTTCGGCAATAAGGCCCGAATCGGGAGAAATTTCCCCCAGAATTTCATTTGCAGAGATTGAGCTGCCAGGTTGAATACCTTTTAATTCCTGAACTGTACCAGTTAAAGGTGCTTTTATGGTATAGAATTCCTTTTCCTCCTCATACTGCTTGTCTTTTGTGCCAAGCTGTTGATTTTGAATGGTTAGCTGATTCAACTCAGTTTGCCACTTACTACCTTGTTCTTCGCCGATTAGAGAGAGCTCGTTAAATACATTATCTTTTTTGAGTTTAACCTCATCATACTCTAGCGCAGAAACAGCTTTCTTCTTAAACAAAAACGCATATCTATCAAAGTTTTTTAAGGCCAGCTGGTATCTTGCTTTCGCCTCGGTTACCCTTTGCATAAATAAGCTATATTGCTGACCATAAACGCCTGACTTAAGGTCGAGCTTTTTAGACCAGTCGTTACGTCGATAGGCATTGATCAATAAACCCAAATCAAAAAGCTGGTCTCCTACATCTGTTTGCTGAAACTGGTTCAACTCATCCTGACTTTCAATGTTCTCTTTTTTTATGGTAAATAATACCTGACCCGCTTTAACATGCATGTTTTCTTTAATAAAAAGAGAATCTATTCGTCCAGCTACCAAAGGTTTAATCTCGTTGCGCTCAGCGGTTGGCCTAAAAAGACCTGTGCTTTTTACATTTACATCTACACGGATAAGAAACATTGAAATAAATGCAACAAGCAATACAATCAGTAGTACCTGATAAATAATCTTGGTTCGGGAATTATGAGAATGAAAATGATATTCTGCAGTATTTTCAATAATCTCTTTCGGAAATATATATTTTTCGCTATCCATATCTACTGTTTATATACGAAAAGGAGCGCTTTTAGTTTTATAAAGAATAAAAGAACCGAGTGACTGGTTCTTTCATTTACTAGTTTTTCTAAATTTTATTTGTTTACTCCGATGCCGAAAGCAGATAAATTTAGATTAATCCCGTTTACGATGGATATCTTGGTAATGCTATGTTTATCGCCACTATTTCGCTCAATGGTTAAGTTCAACAAACTATCAGTGGAGCTACTTGCCGAAATCCCACTGGAATAGCTTTCGCCGCCACCATTAATTTCCCGCATCTCTTTTATTGATAAATTTTTCATGATAATAGATTTACTTAAACTTACTCTTTTAAAGGTTTTCAGCTTCCCCTTGTTTTGAGAATTTTTGTGCTACTTAGATAATAAACGCATTTCTAGCAGCTAAGGATTACGATTAAGCCGTATTTGAAACAACCCTCCCGAATAAGTTACAACTCCTGGTTGTCGGATATTTAAAACAAAAAAATATATTGAATTTTAGTTTTTTATTAAACAAAAAAGGCTTCGATTAAATCGAAGCCTTTTTATAAACTGAGGTTTTAATTCAAATTAGCTGGTTAAACTTTTGAATAAGCCTTCTAAGCTTCCACCAATGTTATTACCTAAAGAGAACGAGGTTTTACTCGATTCATCTCCGTCTTGTGTTTCATTAGAGAATGATAATAAATTACCAATTCCAATCGAACCTAATAATCCACCTGAACTAGCTGAATCATTACCACCTAATAAACCACCACCGTTGATTTCTTTCATTTCGTTTAAATTTAACTCTTGAAGTTTCATAACGTTTCTAATTTTAATAATGCCTACTCTATTTGAGGTTTTCGGCTAACCCTGCATCGCCTTCGCAATGTTATTATAAAAACGATACAGATGCTAAATTGGTTTTCACAAACCCTTGATTAACAACACCCCAGCAGAATACTTTAAAGCATTTAGTTGTTGTCTTTAAAATACTATTATCGTTTTGGATTCGTTTATCGCGTGTGCGTGAATTAGATTATTGTATAAATGAAGATGGTTGACAAATTAACAATGGGTAAACAATTCAAGCCTGCATTACCAATTTCCATTCATTTCCAAATTTGAGATATTGAAACGATTATGCACCTGCTCTAGCAAAGCGCTCCTCATCTTCGACAATACGTTTCCAGCTAATAAACAACACTTTACCAAGAAATAAAATTATTAATATGATCTTCCATAGAGCCGGACCATTTGAGCGAGTTTTTGTGCGGTCTTCTTAGTCATTTGATTTGGAGTTAGCCGCCAGGTCCAGTTGCCTTCTGCTGTACCTGGAATATTCATTCTAGCCGAACCATCTAAGTTTAAAACATCCTGAACAGGTAATATTACTAGCTTTCCCTGGCTAGCGTAAGCTAAGCGGGTGATTATTTCATTGATATTTTTAGTATTAATTTTCATACTGGTAAACCTACTTAATCGTTTTTTTTCACCTTGCTGGATATCTTCCATATACCACCCTAGAATGGTATTATTATCATGTGTTCCCGAATAAACGACTGTATTAGAATCGATATTGAAAGGAGCGTGAAGGGAGCCTACCAGATCTTCACCAAATCCGAACTGAAGAACGGCCATTCCTGGCAGCTGGAGCTTTGACCTCAGTTCTTCAGACGCTGCAGATCTTTCGCCTAAATCTTCAGCGATAAAAGGTAAAGCACCCAATGACTCTTTTATAATACGAAAAAATGCTTCTCCAGGCCCTTGTATCCACTCACCCGATCTTGCATCAACAGCTGCCGCATCAACCTGCCAGTATTTAGAAAATGCCAAAAAATGATCCAGTCGAATAACATCAAAACATTTGGCATTCCACTTCAAGCGGTCGATCCACCATTTATAATCATTATCCCTGTGTTTTGCCCAATTGAATATTGGCATTCCCCAGAGTTGACCTTTTTCATTAAAATAATCGGGCGGAACCCCAGCAACTTTATTGAGACTTAAATCATCTTTGAGTTTAAAATATTCAGGCTGACTCCAAACCTCCACCGAATCATAATCGAGATAGAATGGTAAATCGCCTATAATTTTGATGTGGTTTTGGTTGGCAAGGGCTTTAAGCTTAAGCCATTGTTTGTAAAAAATAAACTGCTGCCATTTTATCGCTAAAAGCTCATCTTGATTTTCCTTCTGAAAATCCTCCAGGCTTTTTTTGTTTCGATATTTAAATTCATCAGGCCAGTTGTACCATTCTGCTTGCTGATGATGAGCTTTTATAGCCGTATAAAGTGCAAAAGCATCGAGCCAGTTCTCCTCCAGCTTCATAAAAGAATAAAAATCCTTCCACAGTGCGTGTTCTTTTAAGCAAAGAAATTTTTGGTAGGCTGCGTCTAATCCTTTACGCTTTGCAGAACTGACCAGTTTAAAATTGATCCTTTCACCGTCTGGGATCATAAAATTTTCCAATTCTTTCCTGCTTAGCAGCCCCAGTTCGCTCAGGGATTCTAAACTGATTAGCAAGGGATTTCCCGCATGTGCAGAATTACTGGAATAAGGTGCGTGACCGTTTTCTGCTTTGGTTGGATTTAACGGTAAAATTTGCCAGTATCGTTGTTTCGATTTTGATAAAAAATCAATGAATTGATAAGCTTCCTTGCCCATATCGCCAATTCCAAATGCAGAAGGAAGCGAAGAGATGTGCATCAATAAACCAGCTGAACGCCCAGAAGGGTTTTCACTAAGCTGAAGTACAGCCACATTCAATTCGTGAAAAATCTGCCTAACCAATATACCATCTTTTAATATATCCTTATAAATGGCTTTACCAGAAATTAAATCGGTGATTCCAGAAGGTGCCTGTTTGGGAAAATGGATCTGCGTATCTTCCCAGCCTATTTTCAAGTCTTTAGTTTTAAAGCCCTCTATCCCTAATGGTAAGACTACAATAATCCATTGGTCATTCAGATTTCTGGCAAATGCGACAATTCTATCGGCATATTTTCCTTTAACTTTCAAAGGAACGTAGCTGCCCTGTTCAAACACGATTTGATGGGATTTTCTTAGTTTGAGGAGCACTGAAGTTAGATACAACTTGATCTTCCCATCGTAACGCTCCCTCCACAATTTAGCAGTATCTACCTGGTGGGCAATACCAGCTAATATTTGATTTCTCAAAGAATAATCGACTGGTCTTCTGTTATCAGGATCAACCAAACTCAAATCCCAAAGCTCTGTGCCCTGATACACATCAGGAATACCTGGAGCAGTAAATTTTAAAATCAGTTGAGACAGACTGTTCAGCACGGCTGAATCTGCAATTTTGTAAACCCATTCCTGGATCAACGAGCCAATAATATCGCCATTATTAAGGCAAACTTTGATAAAATCTTTAAGCACTTGTTCGTAACTGGTATCAGGCATTGCCCAATCAGAGCGCTTCTTTGCTTCTCTTAACGCTTTTTCAATAAATGCATCTAACCTTAAATTTAAATCCTGATCGGACTGACCAGCAAATGGCAGAATACCAACGATGTGTTGAAGAATAAAATACAAATCATTTGGATGTATGGAGCTGAAGTTAGGGTTAGTTTGTTTTGTTATGGCACGACTAATTTTGTTTATAAACTTTGCCCACTGCTTCGGTACATCGGTTAAAACATTAAGTCTGGCACGCACATCCTCTCCCTTTTTGGTATCATGAGTAGCACTCGCATTCATCGTAAAAGGATTTTTTTCTTGCCGTTCGATCATTTTTTTGTGAAAATCCTTAACCTGTAATCCAAATGCTTCGGGGGCATCTCCTACTTCATTATGCCCCGTAAAACGATTGAAGGTAAACATTAAAGTATCTTCAACTCCTTTTGCCATTAAGGGTCCCGAAAACTGCATGCATCGCTGATAAAACTCAGATACTTTTTTATTGTACACCGCATCATCTTCAAGTGTATTTTTCAAAAAGATTTTCTGCAACAGTTGTCCTCCAGCTGCTAAGGCTTTATCTTTTAACAAAGATTTTAATAAATGCCCAATATTTGCAGCGACTTCTGGCTTAGCAGGGAAATCATATTCGTAATATCTGTAAACAGGCATAGCGATGAGCATCTCACCAATAGAAGCCTTAAGTACCGAATGATCAAAACTTTCACCTCTCGAGAGGTTCAGACGCAGAAAAAAATCGAAAAGGTTGTTTAACTCTCCCTGCATATATTCCTTTAAAATGCAGCGTTTTTTTTCAATTACCATGTCTCGGGGGCTTAACTGCTTCCCAGTAACACTTCCGTAAACTTCATCGAAGATTTCTTTCGCTTTAGTATTGGTAAAAAGATTATTAGACAGCGCCATGAAATCGTAGCCAGTGGTTCCATCGCATTTCCAATCCTGCCCAAGAGTTTCGTTCTTGGCAAGAATTTTTTCAACCACCAGATAAACATCATCTCCCAAGGTAGATCGTAATTGGCTCAGGTAATTTTGAGGATCGTACAGGCCGTCGATATGGTCAATCCGAAGGCCATTAAATACCCCGATTTTGACCAACTTAAAGATATACTGGTGGTAGGCTTCAAAAACCTGCTTATCCTGAATGTTTAAACATATTAAAGCATGAACCGTAAAAAATCGTCGATAATTTATTCGCTCGTTTGTTTCCTGCCAGTCGCATAAACGGTAGAATTGTTTACCTATAATCTCTTTGAGCAGGTTTTTATCTTTATTGATTGCTGATAATTTTTTACCTGAAATCTTTGCTGAACCTTGCCTGTTAATTGGCCAGTTCTGGTTTCCATCATTTAAAAAATATTCGTTTTTATATTTAACAACCGTTATTTTATCTTCCTTTAGTGAATCTTCCAGAGAACCATCCAAAAAAGGGACCATCAGTTTCCCATCAAAACTTAAATCAAAATATGTAGCGTATTTGGATTTTTCGCCCTTCTTTAACACATCCATTAACCAGGTATTATCTGGGTGAAATGCCATGTGGTTGGGTACAATATCCTGCAACCAGCCAATTGAAGCATTATTAAGCAAACCAGAAATTTCAATCAGTTCCGCCTCCGTACCAATTTCAGGGTTAATCATTAACGGATTCACGATATCATACCCATGGGTACTTCCGGGTATGGCAGCAAAAATGGGAGAAGCATAAATGGTATCGACACCCAAATCCTTCAAATAAGGGATTATACTTTTTAATTTTTTAAAATTAAAGTTTTTATTAAACTGAATACGGTAAGTAGAGGCAGGTTTATACATGGCTTTGCGAAAAAATAAGCAGGGTTTCAGCGGTAGCTGTTATTGTTTTAAAAGTTGTGGAGGGCGGTGGTGACTGTATATTTCCATGCCCCAGAGAATTGAAGATCAGCGATGCTGCTTTAGGAATAATTTCGCTGATGATCTGGCTTTCAGCAGAAAAATTGAGGATGCAAAAAATACTTTCCTCCGAGTTCCATCTTTTTAAAATTACAGTTTGCTCGGCTATCAAGGCCTGAGCATCAAGGCAATTCCGATCCAGATTACCCAGCACTTTAGATTGCTTTCGTAAGGCAATCAGTTCTTTATAATACTCAAACATAGATGCATGTTTATCCAAGTGGAGCAGATTCCAGTTAAGTTTGGATGATTCGAAAGTTTCGATGCTTTGTGGGTCGGGCGGATGGCCGTTTTGATGAAAGGCAGAAAATTCCTCCTGACGGCCTTTTCTTACGGCCTCAATAAGCTTTTCATCGTGGTGACTTACAAAAAACAAAAAAGGATTTTCTTCTGCGTATTCCTCGCCCATAAAAACCAAAGGGACAAACGGGCTGCAGAAAACTGCGCCAGCCATAAGTTTTAGCATCGCATGGCTATACAATGCCGAACTTCGTTCACCTAACATTCGGTTCCCAACCTGATCATGATTCTGAGAGAACACTACAAACTGTTTACCCGCATTGCCAGTGGCTTTTCTGCCAAAGGTTTTTTTTCGGTGACGAGAATACTGACCATCATAAACATAAGCATCCCGATAAGCTTTGGCTAAATGTTCCACGCCATCAAAATCCTCATAGTATCCAGTTTTTGGCTCACCAGAGGCTACTCTTAATGCGTGGTGAAATTCATCTATCCATTGCCCATCCATTCCGTAACCCCCAGATTCTTGCGGGTTGATGTAGCGATTATCATTCAAATCCGATTCAACAATAAGATAATAATTCCTGCCTGTTAGCTGTGATAATTGAGCAGTGGCAGATTTTACTTCTTCTAAAAAATGATGGGCACTAAAATCTTTAATGGCATGAACGGCATCCAATCTTAAAGCATCTATATGGAAATCCCTGAACCACATCAGCACGTTTTCGAGGTAAAACTTTCTTACCTCATCACTATATGCATCATCGAAATTAATGGCTTTGCCCCATGGAGTTTGGTATTTATCGGTAAAATAACCACCAAAATCATCCAGATGATTACCTTCTGGACCAAGGTGGTTGTAAACGACATCCAATACTACCGCAATTCCTTTCTTGTGGCAGGTATCTACCAAATGTTGCAGTGCCTGGGGCCCGCCATAGGTGTTTTGTACAGCAAATGGAAATACTCCATCGTAGCCCCAGTTTCTGGCTCCAGAAAATTGAGCGACGGGCATAATTTCAATGGCTGTAATCCCTAAGTCAACTAAATAATCAAGCCTGTTTTCAATTGCTGAAAGTTCTCCATTGGAAGTAAAAGTTCCGCAATGAAGTTCATAGATAATGAAATTTTCCAAATCGGGGGTTTTCCAACCATCATCCGCCCAGGGAAAGGCCGTTAAATCGTAGGCGATAGACCTATCATCATTATTTGCTTTCCAAAGCATTGCGGGATCCAGTCGTTGCATCAATTTATGTTCAAAGCCTTTATCCCCATCACTGGCTTCCACAATTAAGTTATATATTTCTCCAGGTTGAATTTCAATACCATCCAGCTGCCAATATCCATTTGGTTTGGCAACAAAATCGATGTGATTGTCTGATGACTGAAGTTGTAAAATGACCTGTTTTAGCCTCGGCGCCCACAACCAAAATACAGCCTTACCCTGATCAAAATTTAAACCGATTGTGCGTTTACTGAGGTTAATTTCCATTTATTTTTGCTTCCAGAATGTTATAAAATGATGAACTAAGCCCTTTTTCCAAACCTCCAGGTATTTTGACAAATAATTCTGGGATTTGTTTTTAAAGGTTCCCCGAATACTAATAGTTAAACACAAACAGCAGTAGAAATTAGCCCTCTAGCCGATTTGGCCAAAATACATCAAACGTTTTTATGAACATAAACACTATCGAGAATAAAAAGGTTTAGGATTGCAATTTATTGGCATTTAAAGATCTGGACAGTCTTACATGCATTCGGAATTGGAGTAAATCAGTTCCATTTTTAAACTGCAGCAAACTATTCAACTAATTTAAATTATAGAAAACCTTTTTCGTTTATAAATGTCGTTAAAATGGTATAACCTTAGAAAAAATGGAAAATTCTGAACGAAACAAATCCGACAGGGATATTATAGAGAATATAAAAGAAGCTCACAAGATTGCAGATAAGAAGACTGAAAACCAGGATAACCCTAATAAATCGGATTCTATCTCAGGCGATCTAAATGAACAGATTAAAGGAAGCGACGCTGATCATGATCAACAAATTGCTAGTGGTGATCAGGAAGAAATAAAACAAGAGCAGATTAAGGGTAGCGACGCGGATCAAGATTAAACTAATCTGTGTGATACAACTGTTAAACAATTAATAAATCTTATCATGAACAAAGGAAAGCAACATACTGAGGATAATAAGGAAAATAAAAAAGAGGTGAATAATGAATCTGTGGATTCCGATAATTCATCTGCTGATAAAAGTAAACCAGAGGATAAGAATAGGCCTAATAATGAAGCAGAATTTGAAAATCCTGATGACGATCCTGCTTAACATCATCGTTCATAGTCACTTTTTTCCAAACTTTTGCTCCTAACTTACTGTTATTTACTTACATCATCCGTAAATTTTAGTTATGAAAAACTCCATCAAAATTTGCATGTTAGGTATATCATCTTTCCTGCTACTCTATTCAGCTACCAGTAGTAGCACCACGATTTATCCTATTGTTCATCATAATCATATTCAAAACAGCGATGAAGTCTTTTTAAAACAAAGCGCTCTGCTCTGCCTCGAACAGTTAAGGGCTTCTAATTTGGCAGCTAAACAAGGTGGCGAACGTATAAAAAAAACAGCAACCAGGTTAACTTTAGAACTGACTAAAGTTAGCGAAGAGTTAAGAATGCTGGCTAAGAGTAAATCCATCGATTTACCAACTAGCTTACCTAGTGGAGGAATGAACCCCGATGGAAGAATTGATTCGGCACCAGAAAATCTTCGTGACACCGCAAGGCTGAGAAATAATAACGGACAAGCGGGGAACACTGGTACAAGCGCTTCGGCGAATGCAGGGCTAAGCAATACTACCACAAATCAATTAATCGAAAATTTAACATCGCTTAAGGGTAATGCTTTCGATCAGGCTTATACTGCCCTGTTAAATAATGGCCATAGCAGAGCTTTGCAATTGTTAGAGCAAGGTGCAAAATCTTCAGATTCGGGTGTAAGTAATTTCGCTAAAAAGCATCTTAAAACCATACAGAAAATAAGCATCAAATAAATTATACCTAAAAATATTGAGCTTCATTTTTGTCATTAACTCACGCATTCAACTAATGTATGAGTTGCTACAGAAGCATAATTAATCTCATTGTATATCTATAATTTTAAATCATGAAAAAGTATAAATTTCTATTATTGAGCCTTTTTACTCTAAGCATTGCAGCTTGCAGCGGTGAAAAAGCAGACAAAGAACATGCAGATAGCATGAATAAATATACGGATACCAATTTCTCCACTGTCGACACCAATACGGTTGACAGCGCCAGAACAAAGGATTATCCTGATAGCACCACAAATGCACCAAGAATGACAGGCGGAAAAGCAAAAGTCGAATAAACAGCCTTAATGATTCTTAATTTTATTACTGGAAAGCATCATCTATCTAAAGAAAATATCCAGAGCAAAAAAATTAAAGAGTTAAACTCGGGCTAAAGTATCCTCATTGTCTTAATAAATAATTGAAAAATGGAAAATCAAAATAAAGAAAAACAACAAACCACTGATAAGGAAATCGAAAAGGAAGGTTATACTAAAGACGAAATTCCCTTTGCAGATGGGAAAGACACTAAACTTGATAAGGCGATTGATGATACATCAAAAACGAACAACAAAAAAGAAGATAAGTAAGATTGTTTTTGGTGAATGTGGCCAGATTTATAGATTCTAGAGCTAATTTCCTGAGAACATTTATTTATTTCTGTTGTATTAGTTAGACAGAATTTTAAGATTTTATGAGCAAAACAATTTATATTTTGGAAGATAACTTTGAAATTTTAGAAGTTATTAGCCTTATATTATCAGCAGAGGGTATGGAAGTTTGTGGATATAGCATGGTTTCTGAATTTCAAAAAGCCTTGGAAAAATCAATGCCTGATTTGTTTATAATTGACGTTACCCTTCCCGATGGCCATGGTTTGAACATTTGCGATCACCTTAAGTTGGATCAAAAAACAAAAAATATTCCAGTTATCTTAATCACTGCCAACTCCGAGATTGAGAAAATGAAACTTCGCAGCCGAGCCGACGACTTTATTGCCAAGCCTTTCGATATCGAGGACTTGGTTAAGAGGGTAAAAAGACTATTTTAAACTCAGAATTATTTTTTATCCTGTGCCTTAAGGTGCTTATCTTTTGCCTGTCTGAAGGAAGTGGGACATATTTCAACGAAACTCCTGGAGAAATCATTGAAAGACAATAAAGGGTTTTTCTTGATGTGATTAGTGACATTTCCATTTGCAGAGAATATATTACAATTCCATAAAATCTTTAATATTCCCAGATCAATTGGAGATTATCTCTTAACTAAAACATAGTAAGTTTGTATATGGTACTGAATGTATTGATCAATTTAGGGATCGCGCTCCTGACTTTTTGTGTAATGGAATGTGTATCCTGGCTAACGCACAGATTCCTAATGCATGGCTTATTCTGGAATCTACATGAAGATCACCACAATAAGGCACATGATTTTTTTGAGAAAAATGACCTTTTCTTTGTCATTTTTGCTTTAATTGCCATTGGCTTCTTTATGATTGGCAACTACATTGAAGGCTGGGGCTTTATGTGCTACATTAGCATTGGAATCACACTTTACGGACTTGCTTATTTTTTTGTGCATGATATTTTTATCCATCAGCGATTTAAGTTGTTTAAACGCACAGACAACTTTTACTTGCGGGCATTGAGGAAAGCACATAAAGTTCACCACAAACATCAGGATAAAACAGAAGGCGAATGTTTTGGTATGTTATTCGTGCCTTTAAAATATTTTAAAGAAGCAATTAAAAGTCAGCGTTAAAGATCACTGTCAATTCGCAATAAGCTTTTCAATTTAACGCCCTAGTTTACAAATAACTTCAGGGATGTCTTTAAGTAAATGCTTTCTGTTAAAATGCATTTCTATAGTTTAAGCGATGCGCTTCCAACATGAAAAATATTGCTTTTTATTTATTAAAACCCTTATTTCTTAACCCAGCATCGTTTTTATGATGCTCGAAAACTGTTGCTTTGAAAGTAGATATTCCATTAAACTATTAGTAAACAATTATGTATAATGGTACAAAAATACTTGTTCTATTGAAAATAAAAAAGCCGATCCAAAGTAATGAATCGGCTTTTGCGGGTGGAGAATATCGGATTCGAACCGATCACCTCTTCACTGCCAGCGAAACCGACAACTATATTTATATAAGTGATTATCAACCATTTAACTAACAGCAAAAATGCCGTTCAGTAAACATTTAGACAACAATTACTATTTTTTTAACAACCACTCCCCTTTGCCAGTGAGAATCCAGTCAGCATTAACACCATACTTTTCACTCAAAAGATTGATCACATAAAAGCTAGGAGTTCTATTAGGCTCCTTCTTTAGTCGATGATAGTTTGGGTATTGCAAATCATGATTAGCGCAGAAGTTAAATAGGTTTTTGATTTTACCTAATTGCTGCAGTCTATCCATTACAATGAAAAACCGCTTATTAACTTCTATATCGTAGGCTTTGGACCTTGAACCTTCTGTTTGCTTTTCTTTATTTTCCATTTGATTCCGAAAGTTTGGTCCAGCGTTCAAGTTGTTTACTGTCGTAGTTGTAGGCATTGAATGTTGTTGCAGCATCTTTATATTGTTTTAGTTCATCATCAGTCATGTAAGGAAGAAATTGCTCTATCTTAAGCATCTCTTGGATATTCTGGTGGAGGAAATATTTAACTTCATTAAACTGGCCTTGAGCAATCATTTCTCCATCACCCAGGATTAACCACCTGGCATCAACATCAGGATAAAGTTTTAAAATCTTTATCACAGGCTCTAATCCTACACTCCCACCCTCAGCAATTAGTCTAGCTACATATTGAGGAGTCGAATCAATCAAAGCAGCAAATGCTTTCTGGCTCCCACCAGACTTGATGTCTATAACCTGTTTAATCCTTTTATTAATTGACATAGTTCTATTTTAAAACCCGATATTTTGACACAAAGTCCTTCTAATGGCCAGCAGGTTGTGGAGGATTAATTCCAAGCTTTTCATAATTGATTCCTTTTGAGATGTCACTATCTTTAAAGTTGAATTTTATAAATGCTGGTATTTTCTTCATACCTTTTATTTTTTCATAATTCTCTTGGATATATTTGTAGAAATTTTTAGGTAATTCCCTAACTGTATTGTTTGAGATTGTTGACGGCTCTCTACCTTGTATTATAGCTATTGAGTCCTGCTCAAATTCTTCACTACTTTTCAAAATCGACACTATAAAACACTTACATCCATCATGACATCCGTCCCAAAGAAACGTTTTAGGGTATTTTCCATGAAACATTTTACATACATCATTCTCGTGTTTTGGATTATTTGAAGGTTTAATTTCATACCCCACTATAAAGTCCAGTTTTACATAGCTCTTTATGCTAGCAAGTCTCGATTCCCGATTGTATTTATCATTTACAATTTGCCGCTCTACTTTAATTTTGTCGTTAAGCTTTTTAAATTCTACTTTATCAATACTTCCATCTAAATAACCGACTTTTTGTAATCGTTCCTTTAAAAAGCCCTCGACTGGAATATCGAATGGCTGGTTAGATAATGCTAATTTTATAATTCTTTTTTCATTCTCGTAATCTTTATTCTTCCTGTAAAGAACAAGTAGACGGTAGTAGTTAAAAAATACGCTTTTATCTTTGGTAATTTTTTCTTCGTAGGATCCTATTGCTTCGTCAATTTTTCCAGATTTTTCTAAATCATAGGATTTGTTTTTTTGAAAATAATGGTCGTCGAAAAACATATTATTCTATCAATTTATAATTTTTATTAAAAGCTTCGTTTGACATTGAGAATTCAAACCTCATGTTATTAAAATATCTATAATTTCCATCCTTAAATAATTTAACCAAACCCTTTCTATAGAAGAACCCATTTACATATGCACTTTGCATGATTCTATGGACTATCTCTGATATTTCCTCTATTCGTTTTAACTCTCTATGAAAAATATTAATATTTATAGTCCCCGATAATCTAGCGTTCAAATCTTCTTCTGGATCTTCATCTCCCAGAAGTAAAACAGTTGACCCCTCATATTCGGAACCTTCATCATCTAAATATGATGATAAAAGATTTAGCTCAATAGCGTCAACCTTACACTCCATTGGTCTCGGTTTAATGTGAAAACCTCCTAATGGATAGGTGCCATCAGACCAAACCTCACTGTCTTTGAGGTGATCAAGAGCAAATATCAAAACATCAGTTTCCCAAGACTCCATTTAAGACATTTCCAGTATTTTTAACCTTTGTTAATTAAAGCATCAACTTCCGCTTGCAGCTCTTTTCTTCTACGCTCAAGTTCATCACTATCACCTGCCGCAATTACTTTGAAGCTTTTATTGAATACAAAATAATAATTATGGATTATAAGAGCGTTATAGGCGTTTCTCGCTCGAAAAGAGTGATCAATTCTGAATCCATCAAAAACTGGTTTGAATTTCTTCTCCTCAACTTTCATACGAGTTTTATACTTTAAAAGGACAGAATCGACCTGAGCCTCTAGACTTGAGTAATATAGATAAGAGCTGTTCGTTTCATAATTTAAAATATTATCAAGCTTTGCCCTGTGAACAAGTGAACTAGCTTTGCTTTTTGACTCTTGAAAAGAAGCGATACTGTCATTGAGGTTTTTCGCAATCCCTGAATCCTCAAAATCCGAATATGTCTTTGTCAGCTTCCCCCAACTTGCGGACTGATAGCTTGCGGGATTGTTCAAGTTCTTAATTAAATAAGCCTTCGCTGAACCCTTAGCTTTGCTGATATCGACTGGAGTCTGGGTAAATGCCGACAGTGAAATTAATGAGAGAAATGTTAAAATTAGACTTTTCATATTATCTGGTTTTCTTGATTATTTGTACTACACTAAAAATTTGCTCAACTTCATCCAGATAGAGTTCCTCATCAGGATAGTTTGGATTTAAAGAATGTATAGTAATGATCCCCTCCTCCACATCATGATTACTTATTTGCTTTATAAGAATACCTTCTGTTTTGTGTACAATTACCCAATTGTCATAGTTGTGGGTATGTAGACGGTAGACCCACTGATGACGAGGCAAGTCTCTACCAACAGCAATTCTACCAGGGAATATACTTTGTTCAGCTAAGTCTTCTGAATCTAAACAAACCATGCTATCTCCTCTAACTTCGAAACCAAGATAAGTACCTCGATGTTCCTGCTCAACTGCTATAACTACATAGTCAAAATCCTCAAAATATTCAGGATCAGCAAAACCTCTTAAATATCCTGCGTACGCTTTTGCTGGAACAACCTTTATCTTCATGCCCATTGTACCATCAGCGGCGTATAGAAATTTTTTGTTGCTCCCATTCTCGTCTTCCTTCACTGGATGCAAGCTAATTGGCGAGGCTTCATGACGTGGATTTTTATATTCATCATTAGGGTTAAGCATCAAGCCCGAACCAGTCTTCAAAAACTCCTCATTTAAGTCTGGAAATGTATTTAGAATTTTCTCCATAAATAATGGCTTTATAGCTGTAGAATTTTGGGCCATTTTTCCAAGCCTGCCATTACCAACCATAAGCATCTGCTCTGCCTCTCTCAGACTTAATCCTCTATACTTCAGAAACAAAGCTAATCGCTCATGCTGTTCTCGAATTTTTTTATCCTGATTTTCAGACATTTAGAAATTTCTATAAGAATTTCTACATTTTTCTATATTAGTGTAGAAATTTCTATTTACATTTGTATTATATAACAAAACAAAAGTAACGAAATACACTTAAGCGCACAATCCCAAATAATAACTAAATGTACAATGCGACGAAAAATAGCAGATTAATAGCTGGACTGATTGACAAGTCGGTAGAATTCTTTGTGCATAGGAACGAGGTTTACTGCCTGCATGACGGAATCAGATACACTTTTGACGAGATACCACAATGGATCCTTGATATAGTGGAACTTGATATGTTGAAGCATCCTGATGCTCTTAAAGCGCTTGCCTTATGGGAAAACCTTGATAGCGAGGATCACATCAGACAATATATCATTTGTCGATTCGGTGGAATCGATGATGAACCAGATATCGATGTAAATGGATTGGTTCATGAGGCCGAGTATTTTGATTGTGGATTGAGAGGAACATGCAGGTACGAAGGTAAGCTTTGCACCGCCCTTAAAGTTCAAAATGGATATCTAACTAAAATGGAGCTTGAAGTTCTAAAGCATTTAAACTTATCGGATAAGCAAATAGCATGTAAACTTAACATATCCACTGAAACCGTAATCACTCACCAACAAAACGCAAGAAATAAAACTGGCTTAAAATCAAAAGTTGAGCTTGCAATTTTCGCTCAAAAAAAAGGCATCATATGACGATCGTAAACATTACAAAAAATCCTACATGGACCGATATGATCACTGGTCTTGAAGTAGACGAGGAATTGAATGCTCCATATGAGAAAATGAGATCATTAACCTCTTTGATCAGTGGAACATTAAAATTGAAATACCCATTACGAAGCTTTACCACAAGCAAAAACACTCTTCAAGTTAAGGGTAGAAATGTGGAAGTACTTGTAATCAGAAGAACAATATAATTCATCAGCAAAATCACAACAACATGAATTTATTCCATCGCAACAACAAAAAGAACGGCAGCTTGCAGCAACAGGCTGTCGATCAACAAGCAAAACTGGTACCCGTTATATGCAGGTACCCTCACAGAGCTGATGCTAATGGTAGTGTACCCACAAAATTAGTATGGGTTCGCTCTACAGCTGAGCCTCAATTCCGTTTTGTAAACTTCATAGCATGGACTTTACATATCCACTTGATGAACGGAAAAGGCTTTCTATTCTTGATCATGAGAGGAGGTCAGGATGCACATTGAGTTTACTCTTCAAGCTCATGAGATTAGGAGGCTAATGACCGAAAGCATGGAGCTTGGAGCAAAAAAAACCTTAGTCGAATTAGGGCTGCTCACCCCCTACTTAAGCAAACAGCAAGCTTATAACATGTATGGTCGAAAGCAGGTTGATAGATGGCTAAAAGAAAAGCTGATCAATAAAATCAAAGACGGCACCAATACCAGTAGCATCAGGCTTTCCAGAATGGAGCTTGAGGTTGTATCAAAAACCAGTAACAGAATGAGCTGGTATAACAATTACGTAACGGAGGAAGATTAATGAGCCTAATAACAATAAAATTAACCAGACCAGTAACTAAAGCAAGTTTAATTGCTGACAAGTTCAAAAAGAAAAAGGTTGAAGTTTTAGGATTCATTAATAGAGCTGGCTTTTCAGAAAGTTTTTATAACAAAAACTTCTTTCTGATTGAGAAAGCCAACAAAGACACGACTGAAACCAATTTCGATTATTACGTCACTTATGATGGCTTTACAGCAATAACGGCATCATTAAGTGGAACAATTGCAGATAAGGCGAGATCAGAATTCATCCACGCATTTGCAAAATATCCAGTGGACGACGAGAATTCTAAAATCAGTCTTGTAAACAAAAACCTTCAACAAATAGAATCAATTCTAAACCAGTTAAAAGATGAAATCAAATTCTAATTACAACGAACCCTCCAAATCAAGGAGGTTCCGCGAACCAAGCAGGGAAGAAATGGTAAAGGGTGATAGAATAATCTTGGCTTTAATCTTTATGGCAGCATCTGCCTTAGCAATCATATCAGCAATCTAGTATTCACAACAACAAACAATCACAGCAATGAAAAGTATTAATCTAACAAAACTATCGCTTAGAAATTTCAAAGGTATAAAAGATCTTACCCTGGACTTTGCGAAACAAACAAACATCTTCGGAGCAAATGAAGCAGGTAAGACAACAATTTTCGATGCTTTTAACTGGCTATTATTCGGAAAGGATAGTTTCGATCGTAAAGACTTCGCAATCAAAAATACTGTTTTCCCTGAGCTTAACAGACAGGAACACGAAGTTGAAGGTGTTCTGGTGATCGATGATGAAATAGTTTCGCTAAAAAGAATCTATAAAGAAAAATGGACCAAACCAAAAGGCGCTACCAGGTCTGAACACACTGGAAATGTTCAAGAGTTTTACTGGAATGATGTTCCAATGCAAGCTGGCCAGTTCGCCGCTAAAATTAGCGAGGTGGTTGATGAAACTGTTTTCAAATTAATTACCAATGCTCTATACTTTAATCTGCTTCCATGGAAGAAAAGAAGAGAGTTCCTTTTCAAATTAGCTGGCGAAATTACCGACAACGATGTTGCCGCAACAAATAGCAAGTTCAAAGATTTAGTTGCAATTATCAGCAGCAAAAGCCTTGATGGTTATAAGGCTGAACTTAATGCAAAGAAAAAGAAGCTTAAGGATGATCTTGCTGCTATTCCTTTCCGTATTGATGAGCTTAGCCGCTCTCTTCCTGAGCAAAGAAACTTTGTTGCTTTAAAAGTTAAAAAAACCGAACTTGAAAGCAGCATTGCCGATATCGACACGTTGATCAGCGATAAAAGTAAAGCTAGTCAACAGCACTTAAATAATCTTCAGGAGAAACAACGTGGCATACACAAAATTAAAGGAGAATTAAACGATTTAAGATTCAATGCAGAATCAGATTTCAAAAAATCTATCAATGAACTATCGTCAAAAAGATCTACTCTTCAAAATGCCATCGCTGAGATCGAGCGCAATCTTAAGAGCAAAACTATCCTTATGGATAGCCAGAATGACACTAAGAAAGGCCTTGACCTAAGAAGAGACAATCTACGTCAGCTGTTTGATTCTACCAATAGCAAGGTTATTGAGTTTGATGATAATCAGTTTGCATGCCCTACATGTAAACGTGCATTCGAAGCTGAAGTAGTTGAGGAAGGTAAAGCGCAAATGCGCAAAAACTTCATGGCTGACAAAAATAAAGCGCTTGATGAAATTGAGGCTAAAGGGTTGGCACTAAAGAAAGAGTCCGAGGATTGCGAGCAAATGGTTTCAACTCTCACTACAGCAATCAATGACATAAATATTCAGCTATCGGCCGCGAGAAAAGATTTAGAAACATTCGAGGCTGAAAACCAAAATACATTCATAGTATTTAACGTTGAGAACTTCGAAAAAAGCGAAGCGTATGTTAAAATCAGCAACTCTTTAACAGCTGCAGAGCGTGAACTTGAAACTATTCAAGAGCCAGTAGAAAATAACACCGATGAATTAAAATCCCAAAAAGCTACGATATCAACTGAGTTAGATTCGATCAAAAAGGAAATTAATCTGGAAGATCAAATCACTATCGGCAATCAACGTATCGAAGATTTAAAGGTTCAGGAAACTAACCTATCTGCTCAGCTTGCAGAGCATGAAGGAACTGAACACACCATTGAAGAATTTACAAAAGCTAAAATTGAGCTTATTGAGCAAAGGATCAATGGCAAATTCCAGTTCGTTAAGTTCAAAATGTACGATTACACCATTGATGCTAACCCGATCGAAACTTGCGAAACGATGTATAAGGGAGTTCCTTTCAGTGATCTAAATACTGCTGGTAAGGTTTGGGCAGGCATTGATATTATCAATACGCTTTCTGATCACTACAAAGTGTTCGCTCCTATATTTTTGGATAACAGGGAAAGTGTGAGCATGATTCCTGCCACAGATAGCCAGGTAGTTAATCTAATCGTTTCACCAGATGATAAACAGTTGAGGGTTGCTTAATGAAAACGCAACACGGTAAACAGTACCCACTGGTCCGTTGTGATGATTGCAAATTCTATGAAACAACGGACCATCCATCAATCAAGTACTGCTCAAAAATAAAGATGATGCAGCCAGTGGTGGAATATAGAACATGTATAGTTAAACAAAAAATCAGCAAATAAAATGACAACAACAGCAGTAACAAGAACAAATCAAGCAGTATCATTCAATTTCTTTGATCCAGAACAATTTGCGACAATGAAAATGATTGCAGAACATTTTAGCGATTCAGAGTTAGTACCAGAAATGTACCGTACTAATTCAGAAAAAGGAATTACAGAGAAAAAGGCACAGGCCAATTGCATGATTGCGCTCAGTCTCGCTCAGAGAATGCAAGCTGATCCACTTATGGTCATGCAAAACCTAATCGTTATTCAAGGCCGCCCATCATGGTCTTCTAAATTCCTGATCGCAACGGTGAATACATGTGGCCGTTTCGAGACATTGAAATATAGATCAACCAACAAAGGGAAAATAGGAGTATTAAAGGTTCCTTACATAGTATGGAAATTATTACCTGGGGAATCTCAAAAAAAGAAAGTTACCGAGTACAAGGATGTTGATTACGGCACGCTTGAAAATATATGTATGGTAGCTTATACAAAAGAAAAAGGTTCGTCTGAGGAATTGGTATCTACGGAAGTTTCAATACTGATGGCTATACAAGAAGGTTGGTACGATAAGAATGGATCAAAATGGGTAACAATGCCAGAAAAAATGCTTAAGTATCGTGCCGCTTCCTTTTGGACAAACGAATATGCTCCAGAAATATCAATGGGAATGAAAACTGAGGAAGAAGCCGAGGACATCATCGACATTGAGCATACAGATGTCAGTACCCATGTCAATAATGAAATTACCGCAAAAGCAAATTCTAAAGAAATCAATTTCGAGGAAAACAACGGCAGCAATGGATCGGACGAATTACCAGAAAAAGAACCTTCAGTACTTGATCAGGTTGGCCAACAATTAGCAGAACAGGAAGAGGCAGGAGAATCTACAGGTAGAAGAGCTACATTCTAATGAATCTGCACGTAATAGGAACTGGTAGTAAAGGTAATGCCTATATCATTCAAAACGATGATGAGGCATTACTTATCGAATGTGGAGTTAAGTTTTCAGAATCAATGAAAGCATTAAACTTTAACACTCGTAAAGTTGCAGGCATCCTTATAAGTCACAGTCACTTGGACCATTGTAAGCACGTTAAAGATGTGATTAAGTCAGGAATCGATGTTTATTGCTTAAAAGAAACGAGCGATACTTTCGGAGTCGCCAGTCATCGAATTAATAATGTTCTACCAGGTAAAACATTTATGGTCGGTAACTTCAAAGTTGCTTCTTTCGACTTAAAGCATGATGTTCCATGTATCGGCTTCATTATCGAGCATTCTCAAACTGGAAGATTCTGTTTCATCACAGACAGCTACTATTGCGAATACAAGCTACCTGCAATGAACAACATGATTGTTGAAGCAAACTATTGCGAAACAATTCTGCAAGCTCGCTTAGATGCAGGTGAAGAGCCAAGCTTTCTGAGAGATAGGGTTATAAGAAGCCACATGAGCCTTCAAACCTGCAAGCAATTTCTTTTAGCTAATAATTTGAAAAATGTATTCAACATCGTTCTAATCCACTTAAGCGACAGAAACAGTCATGCACTAAGGTTCCAAAAAGAAGTTAAGGATTTAACTGCCAAAAAAGTAACAGTCGCCGCAAACGGCATCGTAATTCCTTTTGGCAAAACACCATTTTAAAATGAACAATCAAATATTACCAGTCCTTGATCTTGAAAAACTTCAAGAAAAAGCAAATGCTTCAGCTATGGCTGGAGCCACAAAAGCCATTGATGATTTTTACAACAGTTATGATAGTCCTTATAAAAAAGCAATCACTGAAAACTTGAAAAATAAGTCAGTAGATCAAAATTTTAACATTCCAGACATCATTGGTGTGCTTAACCAAAAGTTCAGCGAAGAAATCGACATAATAGCAAATACAGCAATTGCTAAAACCTTCGCACCAATGGTCAAGGCAATCCTGACACGGGAAGATGCAGAAATCAAATTTTCACGAATACTAAAGGAATTCATTGAAGCAACAGATTTCGAGTACAACAAACTAGATGTTGACGATTACCGAGTTGAGAGGGTAACCCGTCATGATGGAGTTTTAAGGGATAGTTTTTTTGAATATCAAATATCGAATGGTGAAGTAGGTTATGAACTTCATTTCTACAAGAACAATGAGAATACAACCATTATGAGCTTGCCTTATAAGCAGGATGAAAGAAAAAGCTATACCAGCAGAAGCTATGAAACTAAGCAAATCATGAAGATTTCTTTAGATGCTGGCGCAACGTTGGAATTGCCGTTCACAAAGGGAATTCTTGAAGACCCGTTCACCTCTTTTATTGCTCGTTTGGTGATAGGCAACAACCATGTAATTTTTGATGTCGAAGATTTTGATGAGGATATGTTTCCAAGAGATGAGTGCCATTGCTAAATAACTAAAACACTGGCTGGGAACCATGATGCAGCAACATCACCCAGCTATTAAATCACAACAACAATGATTGATATAGAATACGACGACTTTCTGAAAAGTAAAGTTAGACTGGCTCAACCTGATGGCTTTGACTGTAACCTAGACGAGATCAATCCAGCATTGAAACCGCACAATAAATTGATGGTAAAATGGTTGGTTGAAGGAGGTAGACGGGCTTGTTTTGCTTCATTTGGATTGCATAAAACTGTAACACAGTTAGAGGCTATCAGAGTAACATTAACTAAAACTGGTGGCCGTGGGTTGATCATTGCTCCTCTTGGAGTAAGAGCAGAATTTACCAAAGATGCGATAAACATTCTGGGATGGTCAGACGGCCCGAAATTTATTAGACGAATCGAGGAGGTTGGCGAAACTGGAATTTACATCACCAATTACGAAACCGTTCGCGATGGCAAGTTAGATCCTCGCCTATTTCAAGTGGCCAGTCTTGATGAAGCTTCTGTTTTACGTGGGCTTGGAGGTTCGAAAACCTTCCGTGAGTTCATGAGACTTTTTACAGGTGATGCTGGTCCTAATGGCGATCGTCGTGGAACTGAAATTGTAAAATACAGATTTGTTGCTACTGCCACACCATCACCTAACGATTACATTGAATTACTAGCTTATGCGGACTTTCTTGGCATCATGGATGTAAGCCAGGCTAAAACAAGATTCTTTAAGCGTGACAGCACAAAAGCTGATAATCTTAAGATTTACGAGCACAAGGTAGAAGAGTTCTGGATGTGGGTTGCAAGCTGGGCTTTATTCGTTTCTAAACCATCTGATCTAACAAATGATGAGTCGGATGATCAAGGCTACAATCTACCTCCATTAGATATCCGTTGGCATGAGATTCCTTCTGATCACACAAAGGCAGGTACCGAAAAGAATGGCCAATATAAAGCATTTGCAGAAACAGCCATTGGACTTGAAGGTTCAGCCAAAGAAAAAAGGTTAAGCCTTAAAAACCGTATTGACAAAATGGTCGCTATAGCAGCTGAAGATTCCGATGCGCATATAATCCTCTGGCATGATTTGGAGGATGAGCGTAGAATGATTGAGAAAGCATTTCCAGATTGCAAGTCGGTTTTTGGTAGCCAAAAGCTTGAGATCAGGGAAGATATTGTAATGGACTTTTCTTCTGGAAAACTTGGAAAGCTTGCAGGAAAACCATCAATGCTCGGATCAGGCACAAACCTGCAGAAGTTCTGCTCATGGGCAATCTATTCTGGAATCGGCTTCAAGTTTAATGATTTTATACAATCTATCCACAGGCTTTTAAGATTCGGGCAAACAGGAACAGTGCGAATAGATCTAATCTACACCGAGGCAGAAAGACAAATCAGAAAACAGTTAGAAAGAAAATGGCAGCAACACAATTTAATGGTTAACAAAATGATTGATATCATAAAACAATACGGCCTTTCACAGGCAGCAATGGCTCAAATGCTCACTAGAAAAATGGGCGTTGAAAGAGTTGAGATTAAGGGTGAGCGTTACACCTGGGTGAATAACGACAATGTTAAAGAATTGCCTTTAATCGAAACAAACTCAATCGGCTTAATTCTATCATCTATTCCTTTCGAAATGCAATACGAGTACTCTCCCAATTACGCTGATTATGGCCACTGTGAGAGCAGCGCAGAATTTTGGAAGCAGATGGATTACTCAACACCAGAAGCATTCAGAACTTTAATACCAGGTAGAATTTGTGCAATACACATTAAAGACAGGATCATACCTGGAGGAATAAATGGCTTAGGCTTTCAAACTGTAAGTCCTGTACATCTACATGCAATTAACCATTACACAAAACATGGCTTTGCCTACATCGGAATGAAAACGATCGTTACCGATGTTGTTCGAGAGAATAGCCAAACATATCGTTTAGGCTGGACAGAGCAATGCAAAGACGGTTCTAAAATGGGTGTTGGAATGCCAGAGTATCTTTTGCTTTTCCGTAAACCACCAAGTGACACCAGTAATGCATATGCAGATATTCCAGTAATAAAGCAAAAAAGAGAATTTGACAAAGCAAGCGGCCAGTACAGCAATAACGGTTATTCTCGTGCTCGCTGGCAGATGGATGCTCACGGCTTCACAAGATCTTGTGGTGAGCGATTACTAAATCCAACAGAAGTATCAAGACTTGAATCCGATGCTATTTTCAAACTATTCAAAACTCACAGCCTTGAGGAAGTTTGGGATTTCGAACAAGTAGTTAAAATTGCCGAAACTGTAGAAGCAGCTGGCAAACTTCCTCCAGGCTTCATGCTGCTTCAACCACAAAGCTGGAGCGAAGATGTATGGACCGATATCACCAGAATGCTTACACTAAACGGATCTCAATGGAGCCACGGTAAAGAAGCTCACGTTTGCCCAATGCAGTTTGATATTGCCGATCGAGTTATTGAGCAAATGAGTAATCCAGATGATATAGTACTCGACTATTTTGGAGGTTTGGGTACCGTGCCATTGCGAGCAATCAAGAAAGGCCGCCGAGGCTATGGTATAGAGCTTAATCCTGTCTATTTCTTGGATGGAGCAGGTTATTTAAAATCAGAAGAGCTTAAGCGTATTGTTCCAACATTATTTGATTTAGCGGAGGAGGTAGCGTAATGACTCACGGATCATTATTTAGTGGAATTGGAGGCTTCGATTTAGCCGCAGAATGGATGGGATGGGAAAACAAATTTCATTGCGAGAAAAACCCATTCGGACAAAAAGTATTAAAACATTATTGGCCAAAAAGTAAAAGTTATGAAGACATCACAACAACAGATTTCACTATTCACCGAGGGAAACTCGACATCATTACAGGTGGCTTTCCCTGCCAAGATGCAAGCACAGCAAAGCAGTGGGGTGAAGGTCAACAGGGGCTCAAAGGTTCCAGAACAGGACTATTCTGGCATATGGTTCGGGCAATTGAAGAAATACAACCCCGTTTCGGTGGTGTTTTCGAAAACGTCGAAAATTTTCTTAGAGTTAACGGAGGAAAAGACTTTGGAACAGTACTCGCTGAATTGGCCAGAATGGGGTACAATGCAGAATGGAGAGTTTGCAGAGCGTCAGATGTCGGTGCCCCCCATCACAGGGCAAGGTTGTATATCGTTGCTTACCCCAACAGCCTCAGATTACAGAAGGGACAAAGTTTTTTTTCCCATGTATACGAAAAGGCATCACCGATCGCCTGGGTCTCTAACGGAGCATCTGTACAGACTTTTCGGGGCGGTTCCTGGAGTAGTGAACCACCAACTTTATGCCTGGATGATGGGTTTTCCAATAAAGTACTTGGACTATCGGCGTCTCAGTTCAGAAAGCAACAGTTAATGGCTTATGGCAATGCAGTAGTTCCTGATATACCATTCAGAATATTTAAAGCAATACATCAATACGAATCATTATGAAAGTAGCATACATAGCTCACCCAATTGGTGGGAACGTACATTTCAACATCCGTCAAGTAGTAAAGAGAGTTGGCGAGATTAACAGAACGGAAGCAGATATATTACCGTTCGCACCATACATAGTTGATTGTATGGCTTTAAATGACAGTGATCCAAATGAGAGAAGCAGAGGATTTAAAAACAACTACCATTACTTTGAATCTGGCTTTATACAAGAGCTTCGCCTCTATGGTACCCACATTAGTTCAGGTATGCTAGAAGAAATCGAGTGGGCAGGTAAGTTTGGTATAGAAGTCAAAAACTACATTCACACTTTAGATAATGAAGATTCATTATTTGTTGAAATCCTTAATGCCGTATCTAAAACATTAGGCATTACTCCATCAGAGATCTTATCTAAAATAAGGAAAAGAGAGAACGTTATGGCCAGACAATTTTTGATAGGTATATATTATGACATGGATAAAAATGCTGGTCCAACTGATCTAGGCAAAAAGATGGGCTTAGACCATTCAACAGTACTTTATAACAAAGCTACCTGTGATGACTTATTATTCTCAGACAGCAAATTTAAAGCTCTTTATCAGGCCGCTAAGAGCCTTCTGTAGCTTTCGAAACATATCTTTTGGATATGTAACCAATTATCACTAAAATTGATGCATTAATGGCAAGGATTAGAACAATAAAACCAGACTTTTTTAAGAACGAAGATATAGCAGAATTACCAGCTTTAGTCCGACTTCTTTTCATCGGATTATGGACTCAAGCAGACCGTGAAGGGAAGCTCGAAGATCGTCCAAAAAGATTAAAAATAGAGATATTTCCTTACGATGAATTCGACATAAATGAAGGGTTAAATATGCTGCAAGATCGTGGTTTTATCACTAGATATTCTGTCATTGACGAGCATCATGAAAGCACAGTGCAAGTACCATGCAAGAACAGTGCGAGCACATACATTAAGATTTTAACTTTTCAAAAACATCAGCAGCCAAACACAAAAGAAGCCCGTAGCGCTATCCCTGACCCTGTTTTTCATAAAGCACCATACAAGCACAGTGCTAACACCGTGCTAGCATCACAGGAAGGGGAAAGGGAAGGGAAAGGAAAGGAAAGGGAACAGGAAGGGGAAGGAGAATGTTCCCCGCACCGTGATGAAGAATTTGAAAATTCAATTTTGGATTTTTTCGGGTTCAGCGTACACAGAAATTTTGATAAAGCAAGAACCGTAAATGAGTTCGTTTTTTCTTTAAAAAATTCTGATCGTTTGGATTATTTCAAAACCCAGTTTGACGCCTATCGAGACTTCAAAGATTTGTCGCAAGGTTTCATTCACTCGTTTCAAAATTTTATCGGAAACCAATCAACCGAATTTAATGACGGCGCATGGAACGCAGAAAACTGGACCTTCAGGCTAAACGAAGAAAAAGAAAAAAGTTCCGCGAAAAAAGAAAAAGCCAACGGAGGGCAGCAAACCACCAGAGGTATTCAGGCAGCAATGAAAGTGGGAGAAATTACCATGACGGAGGATTAACATGACACAGATCGCAACAACAACCAACGGATTGGCCATTCAGCAAAACAGCCATCCCCTACTCGCACCACCAGCTGTTCGAGAAGAAAAAACAGAAATTTTTAAAGCGGTTCAAATCGCTTTCGCCAAAGCTATGGCCGACTTAAGTCACAAAGGAATGTCGACCGAAGATTTGCAATACATCGTGAACGAATTGACCAAGAATATTCGCACAAAACCGAACCTAAACAACATCAGAGCCATTGAGATTCCGATCGCTTTTGCAAATGGTGTTCGTGGCAAATACGGCGAATACTTCGGTTTAAACGTGATATCTGGCGAGTTTTTCATCGAGAAATACCTCGAGAACGATAGACTAGAAGTTGCCAAAACATTGCCAGCTCTTGAAGTTCCAAAAAAAGAAATCATCATCACCAGAGATGATCGAATAAAGTTTGCCATTGCAGCTTTCGAAAAGTTTAAATTTCAAGACTCCTACAACGACCTAGGCAACATCGTTTACGATTTTCTTGATCGTGAAGGCCTAATAAAATTCACCACAAAAGAGAAGTTCGATGTGATGAATAAAATTCGACAAAAAGAATATCAACGATTATCAGCACCAACTTCCATCAGAGAAAAAGCTCAATTTGAAGTACAAATTCAAAAAATGATCGACTCAAACGAATCGATTATACCAGCAGCAAAGCGTGAATGTCTCCGAATGTTCTTCGCCAGTCTAAAAGAATCTGGTCAAGAGCTTCAGTTTGAAACGGCTCAATTAGATGATAATTTCTTGACTAATAGCGAATTAAACAAAACGCAGCTTAACGATGGAGGAGAGCCGAATCATGCCTAAAGTGCTCAAAACGAACGCTAAGAGTTCGAACCGCAAACCTGCGAAGAAAAAAAAGGGTGCACCAGACTTCTTTTGCGCTCTGGTTCGATCTGACCTGAAGCTTGAGATTATCACAGAGCATCGCTTCCATCCTACCCGACGTTGGCGATTTGATTACGCGATCCTTGAGCACAAGATTGCCATCGAAAAAGATGGTGGAGTCTGGATGAAAGGTGGAGGTGCTCACTCAAGACCTCAAAACATTTTGCGAGACATGGAAAAGCTCACGCAAGCGAGCGTTTTAGGCTGGACAGTAATCAGAAGAACTCCTGATCAGTTGAACAAGCAGGAAACGCTTGATTTAATTAAGGAAACTTTGAAAAATAGGTATTTAAAATAAAATAGCAGAAGTTATTTGATCCATATTGATATCGGTAGCTTGTGACCGATAAGTCTGTGGAGGTTTGACAGCGCAATGGCAGTTCCAACAGGAGTTAACGAAAAAGACTTCCATTTCGTGCTGTTATGAATACTTTTAGCCGCCATATAACCTTTCAAATTCTTCTCGCAGAATTCTTTCAGTTCATTTTCATCTAACTTATTTATCGCTAGAAAACCTACAATATATTGAATTCTTTCTTCTACAAACCCCATATCTCGCAAGGCTTTGGTTAAAGTATCTTTCTCGTTATATCTTAATTGCAGCTTTGTTTGATCGTGAAAACTTTCTATCAATAAGATGTTCGCTTCTGATTCGTTTAACTGGATTTCCTCCCTGCTAAAACCCTTTGCAAAATAAGGGGAATAAAATTTTAACAAATTCAACTGAGGATCACCCCACTTGCCAGTAGACAAACTACCTAACCTTAAGTATTCTAAAATCGAAATATCATCATCAACCTGATCAATATCTAATTCCGTCAGAAACGATGTGTATTCATTAAATTTTGAAACTAACTCCCCTAAGTTCAATTCACCTGTAAACTCTGTTTTTCTTATTATATGTGTTGCACTTAACAGATTCAGTTGATGAACTGTCAATGACGATGCTATTTTTAAACTTTCATCTAATACAATTCTGACCCTATTTTTTTGAGGAGTTTTAGCACGTTCAATTAAAATTTCAACCAGCATATCTGCAACATCCTCGTCACCATTTTTTGCATACTCCTTTTGCGCTTGATATAAAGAATCGATCATCCCAGGATCCTTAAATTCATCTAAGGATTCAGGGCTTTCGGTAGCCAAACGGGATATTAATTTTTCTGCAATTTCGGTAGCGCGTTCTATTGCTACGGCAGCAGCTTCGTCTCTAAGCTTCAGAAAATTATCCTTAAAGACATCAATAGCGATATTTTTGGCGTCTATATAGGTAAGCCCGTTATAATTATTGTTAATTGTCTGCGCCTGATTATTGGTAGAGGAATCACCAGCCGTGATATTAGTTTCATTTTTGAGAGCCATTGTTTATCGTTTGATTTATGTTACCAGTAGACTGATTGTTATTTGAATTAGGCCCTGAGTTGATTGTAAAATTTGGAGCCGATGGATTTTTTGTTTCGGATTTTTTGCCGAACATAGCAAAGGCAAGTGAAACTGAACTAATTAAGGCCCCTATGAATGGCAGAATAGATCTATCATTATATAACCATATAAAAGCAAAAATTACTATCAAGGAACAAAGAATTTTAAATGTCATAATATTTTAATTTACCATAAGTATTTATATGTAAAACTATTTAGAGAGAAAACTTTTTAAAGCATCAGTTGGCATTGCAGGCGCCCCGTCATCTTTCAACAGGCCTGTCTCAGCTCTACTGAACAATGAAGTAATAATTAGATTTTGTTGCTCTTTTTCAACTGCTGACTCTTTCAAGAGAGATAAATAGAAATTTGTTAATAATCGTCGTTCTTGGCAATCCCTTGCTAAATGATATGCGCTAAACATAATTTTTGTTATTTGCTTTATAGCAAATGCCATTAGTCCAATCATTGTTAGATAAGCTATTGTCCACCTAACAGCCGCACTTTTGTCATTATCAAACCAACTTTTGTATATGTTATCAGGAGCTTCTATTAAAATTACCCATAAAGAAATAGCCGAAATTAAAATCATGCTTACAAGAATTCCAAGGTAAAGATTCCCTTTCTGGCTATGGATTTTGCCTTCAGTTCTCCAGTGTTCAGCAGGAGCGGAGAGCATTAATTTTTTACTGAAAGTTTCCTCTAAATCCTCTATGGTTTTTTGCGAAGACTGGTCGAAATTATTGGCAGTTTCGGACATTTCAATAAACAAATTATCAAATTGCTTTTTTTGTTCTTCTTTTTGGTTGTCAATTTCAGTCCAAAACTGTATAAACGATTCGTTAGTTTCCCGTAAATGGACAGCTAAATCTTGCTCAACATCAGATAGTGTTTCTTCAACTTTTTTCTTTAAATCCTGTATAGGATTTTTATCAGTTAAATGAAGCTCGCTATTATTTTCCCACTTCATTAATCTTATCTCATAGCCGAGCATATATCCAGTAAAAGCATGATAATCTGCAATGTTTCCACAACTTTGCTTGGTAAGATACTGAAAAGTACTTGTTGCAATCGTTAAATTGTCATGCTCAAGTGAATTCAAAAGTTGTGTTTCTCGAGAATCGTAAGTGAATATTTTTGTTCCTCTGTTAATATAGGAAGATAGAAAATTTTGCCATCGGTTTAAAAGTTGTCCTTTCAATTCGTCAAAAGGGGTTAATGAAACTAATCCGACTAATTGCTCTTTAATAATTTGGAAATACTGAACAGACTGTGATAGATTACTTCCCTCAATAAGATCTAATTTCTCAAACCCATTTAGCTGATTGATAACAAATTGATATAAAGAGTTTATACCTTTGAAATTTACTGATTCTTGCAAGTCAGATAGCAGTATTTCCGATTCAAGGCTTGAAAATTCTTTTCGTACTTCAATACCTGTAGTATGTTTTCTAAATTCTTTTAAGTCCATGAGATGTTAATTTCCTCTAATATAAAACTAATTTGATTACTAATTAAGCATGAAAATTTATGGGGTACTAAGATGTGATTTGCAAAAAAAAGAACTAGTGGGCCAGCTAAGGAGAATAAAGTGAACTGACCGAGTTGCGGAAAATATGATAAATATGAAACTGTACGGCTAGAAAGTTAAAGGCACTGAAGAATTAATGTTTGATGAACTAATAAAATAAATATGAACTAGTAAATTATCATTTACCATATCATGTTCTAGATTACTTCCAGCTTTCTGAATTTAGTTCATATTAAAATCTAAAAAACCAATTCGTATTTGAAATCTTCAAAACCTCTTTTTTTAGATTTTCTCGTTTAACAACTCTTATAGATGAATCTGGCGTATTGTAAACGAAGTAAAATTTTTGCGATTTACCAATGAATATAACTTTAGTTGTACAGAGGATATATTCACTATCTTCTGTTATTAGTAAAGTGCCTTTGTATGGATTTTTCTTGGTCACGTAATTATATTTAAACATTGATATGGCCATTATTGATATAGTTAGCACCGCAAATGGAAGAGCGAACATTATATTTATGTAAGGAAAGTATCTTTTTGAAAGTGCTGCAATGGGATTTCTTGTTAGTAGATGCACACTATATTGAGCTTGAAAATATCCAATTGCTGAAAGTAAAGCCATTAAAACGAATGCTACATAACAGAAGGCTCTTGCTTCGCTTTCTTTAATAAATGTTCCACAACAAATCCCAATTAACCCTATTAAGACAACAGCAGCATAAAATTTTAAATCATCCTTTTCATTTTCGACCCTTTTTCTCAATGTCGAGTTATCAAAGAGCTTGAAAATACTCAGTTTTTTGAAAAAATTATATGCTACGGGCATTATGACTGCAATCTGAAGCTGAGTAATTATCAACAGAATAATGCCAACCAATAAAAAATCTTTAATGCTACCAATTATTACCTCATAAGAATCATAGTAGGTAATTGGAGAAAAATTAAAAAGCTGATAATATAATAATACCGATGCTTGTGAAAAGACAGTTACTATAAGGGTTACAGGGATCATCTTAGTTAAAGAAAACCCAGGAGATTTTTCGCTATTCATGAGAGATTAATTTTTGCGAATATAAAAAACTAATCTGAATAGCAGTTGATGAAAGAAATGGATAAGATATATTGCAAAGATAATTAATCTATCATGGATAGAAATAATAAAGCTAGACGATAAATTCTAAACTAGGCCGTTTTTGGATTTAGTATTTCTATCACCCTATCAACTTCAGCAGTAATGTAATCTCTATTAAGATCTGCAATTAAGATGGCATGCGTTGCTAATTTTAACCTTAAATCAGTATCGTTATGGTACAAGTCACAATGACTCATATTTCTTGGTTTTCCAATTATGTTTTTTCTGTCTCTTGGGGTATACATAAGCTTTTGAATTCTTTTTTCACTAATAATATCGCGCAAAGCAAGAGCAACTATCTCAAAGTTAGCAGGTACTTTGAGAGTTTCTGTATTATGCCTGAATGTCAAGCCTAAGCGAACTAAACATTCTTCTGGTGTTGTATATTTGCTCCAATCAAAGGAGATACCCTTAACATTCTCTTTGAAAACGTTTGAGTGCGGTTTATTATCTCGGATTTCATTTTTAGATACCTGACGATATAGAATACACTTGAGAGTAAAATCACCTACTATTTCAAATTGTGCATCCATTTCATCAAATGTTCGTAAACCCTATCCGTCGGGACATTCCCTTTTATATAAAGTTTATCCTTATAAAGATCTCCGTAATAATCCCCCACAATTTCATCATCTTCAAAGTAGAAGTTGATTAGAAACCTTGCTTTATCTAGCATCCATTCAAAATCTATTGAACCATCAGAAACAGGGTTTATTGTGGGTGACTGAATTACCATTCGTGATTCTGAATGGATCGCTTGAATATAGGATAAAATTGTGCTACAAGATGTTTTAAATAGATCAGAAGATATTTCTGGAGCGACGTCTCCGTCCCATCCTGATTCGAAATTTAAAATGTATTGTGACTTAGCGATTACCTCTTTGATATTTTCGAAAGGGTCAATATATTCAGCAAGATATTCGTTTTGGAAAATGTCTACATGGAAACCTTTCGATAGGAAATTATCCCCTAGTTTATCAAGGTCGAGAATTCTAGATTCCTTCCAAGTATGCATATAGCTACTGGTAAAAAATTCTGGCTCGTCTATAATAAAAATATTCTTACTTAGATCATCAAATTGCGACCAACCCATTTGATAATTTAAATCAAGGCATCGATCATTTGATTCTTCGAGCTTATTGTGAGAGGTTTGCTTTAATAGCTGCATTAATCAGTATATGTTATAAAAGAAAAAGTATCTTTATACTCTTCCATCAATGTATTAGTTTTGTCGATTGCTCTTTCGATTTGAGATTTAAGCGTCTTTAGTTCATCAAGATCTAAACTCAAGAAGAAATTTTTTTCTTCCTCATCATTAAGATAAGTAAAGCGTATCTGATTATTTACAACAGCATATCTTGGTTGTTGAGATAGATGATCTTGAAAGACAAGTCTAATGTCTGTCATTGTCGTCGAACTTCTGAAAGTGTTTTGGACATCTTGACTTAGAGCTAATGCCTTATAAGAGATCTTAATCGTATTAGAATGCTTGAACAAAGTGACAATTCTATCTTTCGACAGATCGTTGGTAATTGTTTTGTCTGAGTCTTGCCTAGATGAATAATACTCCATCAAATCATTCGCAATTTCTTCAAGGCTCTTTTCCTTCTCTAAAAGAATATTTCCAAAAGAATAAATCGTAGATGAAATATCATCTATATTCACTAATGCAAGATCTCGGAGAAACTCTTTGAACTTTATCGGATTACCACCAACTTTGAAATGCTCAATTTTTTCGATCAACCTAACAAAATTGTGGTCATCTAATTTGAGAATTGTCTCAAAACCTTTTATAAATCTATCGGGTACAAAATACTTTGCCATATACACTTTTTAAATTGTTAAATCATTTCAACATTTTAAAAACTAAACTAATTAAGTGATTTTATAACACATAATTGGGGTCAAATATACGGAAAAATACAATTTAGAACAATTCTAAATAAAACAAGCGTTAATAACATATCTTTTAGATATGTTTTTTATTTATCTTTGCGTATATGGAAATCGTTACGCAATCAATTCCCACCATTAAAATCTGGCCTAACACTGGTCAGATTGCTGGCATTCCACAGAACCCTAGAGGGATTCGGGATGACCGTTTTGTCAAGTTGGTTAAGTCCATTATCGACCATCCAGAAATGCTTGAACTTCGAGAATGTCTCGTTGTCGAGTATGCTGATGAATTCGTAGCGATTGCTGGTAACATGAGATTGAGAGCTGTTGTAGAGGCAGCCTCAATTTCTGATGAAGAGTTCGCGAAGGTCATTGAGCAAAAGCAATCCCTAGATAATTTTAATGAGTGGCTAGCCGCCTTCTCTGCATTGAAAGAAAATAAAACTATTCCCTGCAAGATCATCCCTAGAACCGCCACCCTTGAGCAAATCAAAGCCTACATCATTAAAGATAATGTTGGATTTGGTAATGATGATTATGATATCCTAGCTAATGAATGGGAGCAGCAAGATCTTATTGATTGGGGAATGGAGCTCCCAAACTTCATTGATCCAGAAGATGAAGAGGAGGAAAAAGATAAAAAGTCAGTTGTCAGGCTTGTAATTGAGTTTGACGGTGATTTAAGCGATTACGATGAGATCAAAAGAAGGGTGAGTAATATCGTTGAAGAGTTCCCATCTGCAAAATTGAAAGATTAGTATGGGAAAGAACTTCGTTGGCAACAAAACAGCAAAGCAAAAGAAAGAAGCGAGGTTACTACACGTAGCCGAGCTCTTCGCTAAAGGATATGGCTTCAGACAAATAGCCGAGGAGGTTAAGAAAAGACTTCGCCTAGAAACCTATTCCATTTCTACGGTAAAAAAGGATGTTGACAGTCTCAAGTCAGAATGGAAACAAAGCCGTATTGCTGAAATGGATGATGCGATTAACCATGAGCTCTATAAAATCAACATTCAAGAGCGAGAATTATGGGAGGCATGGGAGAAATCCAAATCTGATCAAAAGCTTACCAGCAAAAAACAGAAAGGTGTTGCAGGCAAAACTAAAGCTGTCGGTCCTAATGGTCTAGTTGATGCGGATAAGATCGTCACTACTGGCATTGAGAAGACCGAAAAGGATGAAATCAATTACGGTGATCCTAGATATCAAGCAGAGATCACAAAGCTTGGCCAAGAGCGAAGAAAATTAACTGGAATGTATGCAGCTGAGAAAAAAGAGCTTACTGGTAAAGATGGTGCTCCCTTATTCAATGGTTTTGATGCATTCATGGCGGACTGTAAAGACCTGGGAGATTTTGATAAAGAAGTAAATGAAGCAACTCAGCAAGAAACAACTAATAGCACTGGGTAAACTCCATTGGCAATGCCTAGTAAAGTTTGTTTTTTATGGTGGTGCTGCTGGTGGTGGTAAAAGCTGGTTAGGCTGCTTCTGGTTAATGACAATGTGTTGGCGTTTCCCAGGTACAAGGTGGTTTATTGGTCGTGACAGTTTAAAAGATACCCGTGAGTCAGTATTGATCACATGGGGTAAAGTTGCAAAAGAATACGGTTTTACTGAATGGAAGTATGCCGACAATGAAATAAAGTTTAATAACGGTTCGGCCGTTGTGTTCCTTGATTTATCGTTTTATCCACAGAAGGACCCGATGTTTGAAAGGCTCGGCTCGAAAGAATATACTGGAGGTTGGATTGAAGAGGCTGGTGAGGTTCACTTTGCGGCATTCGACACATTGAAATCTCGTGTAGGCAGGCACATGAATACCGAATATGGTATTGTTCCTAAGATCCTGATCACTGCTAACCCAAAGAAGAACTGGCTATATACAACGTTCTGGAAACCTTTTAGAAATAAATGCCTTGACAAAGCTTATGCATTTATCAGAGCATTATACCAGGACAACCCTTTCCTATCTGCCGATTACATTGACAATATGCGCCAGATTACCGACAAGGTAAAAAGAGAGAGGCTTTTGAAAGGGAATTTCGATTATGATGACAATCCCAATGCTTTATGTGATTATGACTCGATTGTCAGCATGTTCGGAGGCAACATTATCAAGCCAACAGGTAAATACTACCTAACTGCAGATATTGCCCGACTTGGCTCTGATAAGGCTGTGATCATGGTTTGGGATGGTTTCCGAGTGATTGATATGGTTGAGTTTGATGTATCAAGAACAACAGAACTGCAACATGCAATCAACACTTTACGCTACAAATACAGCATCCCTTCAGACCGATGTATTGCAGATGAGGATGGTGTCGGCGGTGGGGTCGTTGACAATTGCGGAATCTTAGGATTTGTAAATAATAGCAGCGCGTTACCTCATCCAGATAGCGGAGTTGATGAACCTTACGCTAACCTGCAAGCTCAATGTGCTTACAAGCTAGCTGAAATGGTAAATAAACGATTGATTTCGATTGATGATTGTGTCGACATACCAGCTGATATAAAAGATGATATCATCACCGAGATAGAACAGATCCAAACATGGAAAATGGATGATGATAATGCGAAAATTAGAATTAAACCAAAAAGTGAGGTTAAGGCAGATATTGGCCGCTCACCAGATTACCGAGATACGCTATTGATGAGAATGTATTTCGTTTACAGAGAACATGAACCACAAGACTTAGAAGGAGTTTTTTAATATGAAAGTTGAACAGATTGCACCAGGCGCCAGCATCGATACAGTGATTGCAAATTTAAAGATGAGGCCTTATCCCCTTCCAGACGTTACCAAATACGAAAAGAGACTCAATGTCAAAGGTCACGAGGTTTTCAATCCAGCTATGAGAGAGGATAAAACTATTTATCCTGATCCCGTAAAGGATGAAACTGGCAAGATCACCAGTAAGGGCGAAGCTAAAACTGAAAAGGTCAATCGCATTGGTTTTGCATTACAAAAGCTGGTGATTAAACGTGCTGTATCTTTTCTATTCGGAAATAAGGTTGTGTTAGACTATACCGCTGAATCTGACGAAGAAAAGGCTCTTATAGAATGCTTGGAAGAAATGCTCGAAGACAACAAAGAGGAGTTCTTAAATAAGCAGGTTGCTCGAAAAGTGTTTTCATTTACTGAAGCTGCTGAGTACTGGTTCACGGTTGAAGGAACCGAAACTCATGATGAATATGGATTCCCTACTAAGTTTAAATTGCGTTCTAAAATCTTTAGTCCAGACAAGGGCGATAAGCTTTACCCCTACTTCGATGAGCATGAGAACCTTGTTGCTTTTAGCAGAGAGTTCACCATCAAAAAACCTAACCTTGAAATTGTCTATTTTGAAACGTACACCGACGAAGAGCTGGTAAGATGGAAGCAGTCAAGCCTTTCTATCAATGGAAGCTGGATGGAAGATCACAGGGAAGAAATTCCGATTAAAAAGATTCCGATTGCTTATGCCAGACAGGATGAAATGGAAACGGAAGATATCGAGAGCATCATCAACCGTTTAGAAAAGATGTTTTCCAATCTTGGAGATACCAATGACTACCATTCTGCTCCGAAAATCTTTGTTAATGGCCGAATCTTAAGCTTTGGTTCAAAAGGATCAAGCAATACAGTTATTCAAGGCGAGAAAGATGCTAAAGCGGAATACCTTTCATGGGATCATGCTCCAGAGTCATTTTTAGTCGAGGCAAATAACCTGATCAAGATGGCTTATACGATTACTCAAACTCCTGATATAAGTTTTGATAGCGTTAAAGGCATTGGTGCACTTTCTGGCATTGCATTAAAGCTGATGTTTTTAGATGCGCACTTAAAGGTTAAGGATAAAGAGGAAATCTTCATCCCTTATCTGCAACGCCGCTACAAAATCATGAGAGCTTATGCTGTCGAAATGAAAAACAGCTTTAAATCAGCTTCTAAAATGAAGATTAAGCCAATTATTGAACCTTACATGATTGCTGATGAGTTAATGCAGGCACAAGTACTTTCAACTGCTAATGGAGGCAAACCATTTATGTCGCAACTGGAATCAGTAAAAGCTTACGGCGGTAATCAGGATGATTACGACAAAATCAAAGAAGAAAAAAAGGAAGATAGTCTGGTGAATACCTTCGAAAACTCTTATTAATAACAATTGGCTAAGCGCAGGCTTATAAATATCAATGATTCAGCTTTAGAGAAAGCTCACCTTTCGCGTATTGAAAATTATGCCGAAATGGTTAAGGCTATCTTTACTTCTACCATTGAAGAATATGTAAAGCTTGCGGTAACAGTGAGGGATTTTAATCCTGATAAGGTTTTTAGCTTCAAAGATTACCCGCAAACTAATGACCAGGTAAATAAGATCTTAAAATCCGCTTACCAGAATGTTATTGGAACAATTAGAAATGGAATCGATGAAGAATGGAAGTTTGCGGGAACCAAGAACGATAAGCTTGTGGAGGCAGTACTTGGCACTTCCAAACTTACCAAAGAACAGATCGAAAAATACAGCAATCGTAACCTTGATGCTTTAAAAACCTTCCAAAACCGTAAAGATGGTAAAGATAGATTAGGCTTATCAGAACGTATATGGAAAATTGTTAAAGATCATAAACAAGAAATTGAGTTAGGACTTGATATCGGAATTGGCGAAGGAAAGTCTGCTGCAGAGATATCTAAACTATTACGACAACATTTAGAAGACCCTTCAAATCTCTTTAGAAGGGTTAGAAACAAACGAGGGAATCTTATTCCATCGAAAGCGGCTCAGGCTTACAATCCTGGTACTGGTGTTTATCGCTCATCATTCAAAAATGCAATGAGAGTGACAAGAACTGAAACCAACATGGCTTACCGAGCCAGTGATCATGAACGTTGGGGCCAGTTAGACTTTGTGGTCGGCATTGAGATCAGGCTTTCCAACAATCCTAACCATTGTCCTTTATGTCTAGCTCTGGCAGGCTTATATCCTAAAACATTCAAATTTGTTGGCTGGCACCCACAATGCCGTTGTCATGCAATCTCCATTCTAAAAACTGCTGATGAGATCGATAGGGAAGAAAAAATTAAGATCAATGGCGGCAAACCAGACGGTAAGTCCTCAAGGACTATCACTGATGTACCAGACAAGTTTAAGGAGTGGGTAGAAGTAAACAAAGCAAGGGCAGGAAATGCTAAAAGCACACCATTCTGGATAAGAGATAATTTTAAGGATGGTAATATCAATAAAGGCCTGTCTCTACAATCTAAAACAGATCAACCTAAACCTAACAGAGTTCCAAAACCTCCAGTAACTAAAATAGAGAAGAAAGAAAAAGGTATTCTAAATTTAAAAGATTTTATAAAAGGAGATATCCCTACGAATAAAGAAGCTGAAGACATAATGCTTGCTTTTGCAAATAATAATCCAGAGAACTTTAGAACTGGACTTGGAACAGTTCGGTTCCGTCAATCACGATCATATATGATGCAGCATAGTGCAAACTATAAAAGCTTAACTAATGAATGGACTGGCAGGGCTGATATTTCTGTAAGTAAAAATACATTTTTGAGCATCGGGTTTAATCCAGAAAAGGAATTTAAAGAGGCATTAGCTGCCATCAAGAATGGTAATAATTTAACATTTAACCAAGAGTACTCGCTAGAATCAATGTGGCACGAAATTTTGCACGCAAAGACTAAGACACCTCCAAGAAAATTAACTACCAGTCAAACCCAGGCTATGGAAACCGTTAATCAGTTCGTAGCTCGTCATACCTACGAAGACTTTGTTAAAGCACTTGGTGGCAAGGCTTTAAATAAGGCCGCTATATTGGAAAAAGGTTACGGTTATTCATCTTGGATTACCAATTTCAGAAACCGACTAAAAACAGCGGGAATAAGTGAGAAATTAGCTTTAGATGAACTTACACCAATATTAATGAAAGACTACAGAAGTATAGAATTTGAATTAATGAAATTCTTTAGCAAACACTCTAAAACTAAATAGGATTTTGTGCATAATCTAAACCACCACGATATTGTCTTTCAATATCAGGAATTTGTTTCCAGATTGCTTTCGCCTCATCCATCAATTCACGATTTTCTAAAAGCAATGCGAGGTCTAGAAGTTTACCTTCATTACTATTTTCTTTATCGTAATCTGAATTCGGCAATTTAAAAACAGAGAAACCATAAGCCATTGTATCTGCCTTTTTATCAAATCCAAAGAGTTCAATAAGCTCTTCATCGGTCGGATTGTAATCAAAAATCGTTTTCATATTACTTTGTTTTCTATTCAAAAATACAAAACTAAATACTAAATTTGCTTTGTAAGCGTGAGAAACTTACTATCGAGTGTCAAACTTGAGAGCGTTAATTTAGATTATGTCGATGGATATCGACAGTAAAAAAGGTAAGCATTAAATTGTTTACCTTTTTTATTTCCAAAACTATTCTTAATAATTATGGTTCTATTATCAGGATTTAAATATATGATTGGGTAAAGCAGTTACATTCATTTGTAGCTGCTTTTTTTTGTTACTAAAATTATTTTGTTTTGCTAAAAATATTAGTAAACTTTGCATAACAAATAATGGAAACAAATATTCAAACATTCCGACCTGCATTAGAAAGACAGATCCAAAGCTGGTTCTGGCTTAATAATTTTATGCGTCCATGGATTTTGAGTCTTGATAAATTAATAGAGGTTGATGGTAGCACGATTATAATTAATCTTGTTGGCTTCAATGAGTTATACACAGAGCGATATTTCAAAGGTCAAATTAAAGAAATAGCTCCAAAATTGATTGAAACTCTTTTAAAACCCAACCTTGCTAATTTTATAAAGATTATAGGATTTCGTGGGCATACTTTTCTAATTGTTATTCGGGGTCGGGGAGAATTATTTGAGAAAGTATTAGGAATTAAAAATCCAGATTGGGAATGAGCAGCTTTGGACCACCTCCAGACTTCGCACGTGATTACAGGGCGCATCTGGCATTAACAGCAAAAAGGAACAAACAGTGGATTTTCAGTAAAACTACAAAGAAGTGGTATACACCTGAAGAATTTGGTTTTGCAAAGGAAGATATTAAAGTGCATAGAGGTCAAGCTTCGGCACCGCAGTTGATTTTGATGGATCCTCGACAAGCCCTTGACATTGCAAATGCTCAGGTAGTAAAAGCATCGAAGTTTATTGAAGAACACTCAAAACGGGTTTGGGAATATTACAACATTGAGCCTAAGAAAAAATTATAGACAAATGAACCACGATGAGTTTAAATTCAAGGCACAATTTGTTGATGAGGTAATTGATTGCAGGCTACAATTGTACTGGCCAGATAATTACTATCTATTTCTAAATAACTGCCTACATGGAATATTAATGAAGCGCTCTGATCACTGGACTTTTACCGCAACTGGTGGTCAAAAATATGATTCAGATGATATTTTGGTACTTGCAGAAATGGTCAAAACTAATTTCAACAACTAATGTTATAAAAAACATGAATACACAGGAGTTTACAATGTATCATTTAACTGGAACAGTGAAGGTTAAGCTTGAGCAAGAAGATGAGGTTTTCTTTGTTTCCATTAACGATGACTTTTTGGGATCAATGGAAATGGTCACAAATGCTGATGTTGATTTCACAACAGATGATGACAAACTGCAGGAGTATGTGGAAGGTATCTCGATGTACCTTCGTAATGAAAAAGCTAAAATGAAACTCGGTGAAAAGCTCATGGAAAGGTACTCACCTAACCTAATCACTTATCAGTATCTCGGCGATGATGTATTAGAACTTGTTGCACATCCAGAGTCAGATATTGAGGAATTTGGCAATGCCATTCGAGACTTAATATATGATGATGTAGAATTTGAATCTAAACTCAGCGTTGTCTTGAGCAAGGAAGGAAATGGTAAAACTTTTCATTTTGATATAAATTAAGATGCTCAAATTAAGATACAATCTAAAGCATCCAATGCGAACTGATTACCACTACCAGATATTTCAGATTAAACCAGGTGAACCTTATCAATTTTTCTTCAATGATAACAGAATTGGCAGCATTGAAAAGATTGATGGTAAATGGGAACAAATTAGTGGAAGGGAAACTCTCGATTCGATAGTCGAAGACATGGGTAAATTTATCGAGCAAAATTCGTAAATTAGTTTATGTGTTATACTGCAACCCAAGTCGTAAAAGCTTACGAGTTACAGAGCTTTTTGCAAGCAATAGTGCCAGAAACTTTACCAGATTCTGAATATTATAAGGCTGATGGATTTACTCATCCATCATTGATCGTATTGAATGGTAATCGAGAGTTGAAACTTATGCAATGGGGTTTAATTCCAATTTGGGCGAAAGCTGATGCAGCGGCAAAACTTTCTAACAGCACATTAAACGCAAAATCTGAAACGGTGAGAACACTACCGTCCTTCAAGGGAAGCATTGGTAAAAACCGTTGCATTATACCAGTGAATTCATTTTTCGAGTACAAACACGTCGATGGAGATAAACTTCCATACTGCATCCATCCAAAAGAGCAACCATTCTTTAATTTAGCTGGCATCTACTCCAATTACAAACAATCTGATGGAAACTGGATAAGCACTTTTAGTATTCTTACACAACCCGCGAATGTCTTCATGGCTGATATCCATAATTCAGCCAAAAGAATGCCGATGATGCTCTCAAATAGTCTTATTGATGATTGGATCAATCCTAACTCCCCTTCAAGCTTGGTCGATGATATTATGCAATATGCCTGCGATGATTCAAGTTTGGCAGCTTATAGAGTTAGAAGGGATTTAAAGAAAGCACCTAACGATTCATCGGTTCTACTAAGCGTGAGTGAGCAGCCAGAAATACCAATTAGTGATAATTTATCAATCTAAAGATTATGAATGCACAGGACCAAATCAAAAACGGAGCAAATCCTTATGGCGTAACCTTAGCAGAAAACATCAATAAGGTATTACCAAAAGCTAAATGTATTTATAGTAGTGGTAATATTTGTTTACACTTACCAGATTCACCAGGTTATAAGGCAAGCAGCAAGGGTTGGTTTCATACATTGCTAGAAACTTTACCAGAGATTGATGCACCATTAGAACGTTTGCAAGCGATCATCTATGTTAACGAGGCAATTGAATGTGTTACTATTATAAATCCTTCAGAGTTTGATGCTATGGCTATGGACAAAGCTATAATTGATGGTTTAAGCTTTTCCAGTGATGCGCCTCAAGGTTGGAATGTTCCAATGCCTCTAGACCATCCTTGGTATTCAGATAAATCCTATTTCAAAAAAAGTGGTGCTTTAAAAGATTATGCAACTAAAAAAAATCATCCTGAAGCTCACCTGTTCAAACAGATAAAAGATCAACCTAACGTCAAGACTATTCTCGATAATATGAGAAAAGATGGCTTAGATGTGTAATATCGGCTAATTACCCGATAATCGAAATTATCGGGTACTGATTTATTCGACTGGTCAGTAAGTTAGCTATTACTTTCAATCACTAACTTCATCGCTTTCAATCTCCAGAGTAATGGTTGATTAACTTTGCTATCTGGATTCGCTCTTAAAGGTGCAAAGTGTGATTCCAAGAAGTGAGCATAATCATTTACTTTCGTTGCGGCATCTAAATAAACTGGCATATCTGGCTTAGGTGCATTTCTAAACCATTCTTCTAATTCTTGGATATTCATCGTGCGAAAGTAAGTTAAAACTATTTGCGTTTACTTGATGTTTTATCAACATGGACGATAAATTGAAACAAGATGGTCGTGACGATGCTAAAGTAGATTTGAACGACCCAAATGAAGTGAGTTATGCAGCTCAGCAAGCTGGAGTGAGTACTCAAGAATATAAGGACTATGCTAAAGCATCTGGGAGCTCAAGCAGAAAGGTAATTGCTGATTACATTGTTAAACAGAAAGGTAAATAATGCCACGTCGTAAAAAATTTAATGTAAAGCTCGATGGAATCGCAGAAAAACTTGGAGCGGAAGTTTACAATGAATCGTTTGGGTTCGTTTGCTTACTTCCTGCAGATGTGCATGAAAGTGTACTTGGTCGGGGCGATAGCGTCGCGGAAGCTGTAAACAATTGGGATGCTAAGCTAGAAGCACATTTACGCAATGCTGGCCCTGATGATCCAGTTGTGAATTTCGTTAAGAATCACTTGGCCCTTGATAGAAAGATTGATACAATTATGCCAATCATTCCTAGAGTAAGAAAACAGGTCGCCTGGTCCGACGACAACAAACCTGCCCATGTGATTGAATGGGAAAGTCAGTTCAGACCGTATAAAGGAAAAGGTTCCTAGGATCTTATGTCATAGCTAAATAAAGAGAACCAGAGAAATTTCTCATTTCTCAAACAATTATAATGTTGCATTGTTCTTATCTCATCATCCACATATGATGATTCATACTTTGGTTAGTTTGGTTAAAAAGCCCTCAATTATTTGAAGGCTTTTTTTGTGAACTAACCTTTCGGTCACATTTGTTCAACTTGTTCATTCACAACATTTAACAATCATAATAAGTAGCTTCAATGTTTAATCTTTGTTATGAGAAAGATTGTGCTGTTGATTTTTATGCTCACATATTTGTCGAGCGCAAAAGCTCAACCAGGTGTGGGCTGTTTGAGAAATCTAGATGGATTACTTTACACTGAGAAAAACTTTTTAGGATTCTATGAGCTTGTTCTCGCTAAATATCCCACCTCCCCACCAGCATGCCCAAGAGTTCAATTAGGAGCTAAGACGGGTAATATATGTAAATTCACTTTAACAGGACCCAATAATGATGAATACAATTATATACTTTACACAGCAACTGGGCCATATCAATGTGATATCGATGATTATGTTTACGCAATCCTTGTAATATGTGTATTTATAGGAATCAGAAAAATAATAAATTAATAAAAATAGAATTATGTTTAAAGCAAACTCTCCATGGCTTTATTTAAGTTTAGTCACCTGCCTAATGATAGTGGCATTCATATTGGGTAAAATTTCTCCCACCGAGCCAATGACTATTACAAAGAAAGACTTAGAGAAAAATTGTAATGGAGAAATTGGATGTATGGCTGCCATTATCAATGCAGGATACACTGTCGTTGATTAACCGTTTGGGATTTCTAATCACTTAATCGTAATAAGGAAAAAACCACCTTTTGGGGTGGTTTGGACTTTAAGGTTTTCTTGCATCATCAAATATTTTCAACGAATGTCCGCATCGTTTGCAGATATAGAATTTTCTTGGAGTAATTTCATTGTATTTGTGAAGGCCGATTTTGCATAGCAGGTCTCCAATTGATTTTAATATTTTCATAGGTTTCGTAAGGTAGGTCTAAAAAATGAGTGTGTTTTACGGAAAACCGTAATCATGTGTTAGATTGAGGTTTAAAATTTTATAAATCCGATAGACTAATTATTTGCGCTGTTCCAATAACTTTAAAAGGTTTTTCATATTCCCATAAAGACAAAGCACCTTTAATATTCAGTATTGGGTTTTCGTAAAGAACAGCATTTTCTAAAACCCAATTATAAACTGGCCTTTCCACCTCGATGCCTTTTCGCAGTACGATTGCGCTATGCTCCGCCCAAATAGATGAATGGCCAAACACACAATCAACGATATCAACCTCGCCGATGATGGCTCCAAATGGCATTATACCTTTTATTGCGGTTTCAAAAATAGGCAACGACAATATTGTAAGTTGATCATTCATTTGAACATTGAACTTAGTAGCTGCTGAAACATGAATATAAATCCTGCCCCGAAAGTTTGTGCGCCAAGTACGGTTCTCAATGTCTTTAATCCCGTGAGCGATCAAGGATGCCCAAGGTTGCTTAATTGATAATGTTTTCATAATTTTTTCCGATATTGTTATATGGTAAATAATTTTAAAGAGTTCAAAAAGCCTTTAATTGAAATAATATTGCTGATTTTAGTAATTTTCATTCTTAGCTGGATTTTTGGCCCTGAGTATCTATTGTTTTCTAGGCAATTGTAACTAATCATGCTCTTTTGCTGCAATCAGCCCGTACATTTCTGCACAGACTGATTGAACATTTTCCCAAACTTTTCTGCCTCACTCCTGTTAATGTAACATGTCACCATTTAAAGCAGCAATAATAGTAGGCGTAACAATTGGCCTTGTTTCATTCGTAGGATTTAGAGTATTGATCAGTAAAACCAATTCAAATCACAACGATGAGATGTTCGTTTAACAAATAATTATTAATTATTTCGGCGGATAAATTTTTTGAGGAGGATCAGGATCATAATCTGCACCAGTCATTATCTTTTTGTCCTTAAGTGTCCTATTATCTATCGGTGGTTTTTTTCGCGGTTTAACTTCTTTCTTCTCACAACTACCGACGAATATTGCGAAAGCAACTACTATCATTAACTTTCTCATATATTTACCTCCCATACCCTATCCGCGATCAACTGATCAACTGCGTGTTTATCAATAAATAATTCTTGACCCTCTTTATTTAAATCATACATTCCTCCCTCGAATGATTGAACAGTGATGATTCCGTCAGGAGCTGTCAATTGGGTTCCTTCACGTAGTACAGCTACCATTTTGAACCCCCTTTCGATTTCGGTTCCTTTGCTGCCTGCTTTTCCAGAACATCGAAGTTGTCAAGGATGTAAGGCTTTAACCTACCCGCTCTTTCATTACGATAGAGCCATAGTAAATGGCTTGCTGGCACATTCACTAACGCTTGCCCCGTATATTTTCCAAAAGGCATTGGCGTTTTATCTGTAAAAATTTCTGTTTCCATGTTGTTGTTGTGATTAAATTTCAATTTGAAGTTGGTTTCTCACCATTGCTTTGCAACCGACAAACATTGGCATAAAGTCATCTAATAACTCAGCGTCTTTCTTTATCTCATCCATCCGCTTTTTGCTTGGATTCTGATTGATATCAAAGCCATGTTTTTGAATGGCATGCTTTCTAATTCGCTTCATCCAGTCTCCCCATTCAGGGTCGAATTTTGAACATGCCAGTCTTGATGCTTCATTCTGCATTGTACCGCAATTACATTCTCCTGATCTACCAAGTGCAATTGCAACTGGATTCCTTTTAATTCCTGCACTCTCGATAAGTTGCCTACAATCTGACTTTTCCCAAAAATGAATGATGTTTACCCATAGATTATTTCCTTGCCATTTATATGGATTATCTCCATATAACTTTGCCCTTTTACCACTCTCCTCTATCCGAACTCCGTTTAGCAGAAGAATTTTCCTTCCCGCTATACCTCTTCTTAAAAACTTGGAAATTGCTCTGTCAAAGGGATTTGTTTTTAGAATATGATAGCTGTACTCGTGTGCTGTATCTCCGACACCGAAGAAGCCTTTTCGATCTACGTAATCTTCGAAAGCAGTACCAGCATCAGCCTCAATGAATTTAATTTTATGCTGTTCGGCCAGATCTTTACAGTATTTTTTTACTGCTGGTAACCCTGAACCAGTCACGCCATGGATGATTGCATCAATCCTGACGCCAAGCATGATTGCTACATGCAACGCTGTGATTGAATCATCACCTCCTGAAAGCATCAACACAATTGCATAAGGGTTATGTTTTAGTATTGCTTGCAATACTATATCCTTGCTTTGAATAATGAGATCATCTAAACCATAAGTTATTGCAGGAACGGTTGCTATATTGGGCTTTCTAAGCAAATCTGATTGAACGCCTCTCACTTAAATACCCTCCCAAACTTCGAAAGCACTGTAAGATGCCATATCTGCATCTGATACAACTCGAAGATTGAATTTCATGTCTTTGATAAGCTGACGAGCTGATGCAACTTGTTTATCTAAGTCTTTAGCTTTAAACATCGCCTTCCCATTCTTGAAGTTCTTCACCCTGCTAGAAAACATATCGATAAATCTTTCCAAATCAGATTTTTTCTTAGTCATTGTGAACCTCCTCTCCTAGTTTATCTTCCAATAGGGTGTTAATGTCAATGCCAGTCAGATTTGAAATAATAATCACTACTGCTAGAGATGGCAGAGCACGTTGCTCTTCATAAGCAGCATATGCTGGCCTGCTAATCGATAATTGAGAAGAAAATTCTTCTTGGGTGAACCCCTTTTGCTTTCTGATTAGCTTGAGGTTGTGGCTTAAATTCTCGGCTACACTTTGAGAATCAAACGAACTTGATATGGCTTCGCCATTACACTGTTTTGATGTGTTCATGTTTGCTGTTTTTGTTAATCGTGTTGTTGTGTTTGTCTCGCCAGAAGTTGCTGCTTCTATTGGCTAAGACAATGCAATTATAATTAGCAAAATCCGTATTTCCAAATAATATTAAAATTAAATTAACTATTTAGTTAACTGTTTATAACTATTTATAAACAATTTAAAGCTTTATAAACATATCCTTTGGATATATTAACGCCTTTAATCTATCTTTGAGTAAACAAATTAGTTAACATTAATTTAAAAACATGGCATTTAGAAAAGAAATCTTTCAAAAGCTTAAAGCGAAGCACAAAAACGCACCAAAAAGCATCCTTGATAGGGTTGCTGACCAGCTTGAAAAAGGGGTAACAGAGGAAACGGAAGTGGATGAAGCTGTAGATAATGCAGATGATTTCGTTGCGGGCCTTTCTACACTTTTCCAATCAGAAGGTGATAGACGCGCGGAGCTTGCATTGAAAGGGGTTAAACCTGATGCAAAGAAAGAGGGCGACGAAGTCGAAACTCCATTACCTGGTAAGGATGATAAGGAAACACCAGCTTGGGCAAAAGCTTTAATCGAATCGAACAAACAAGTTACCGATCGGCTGAACGCAATAGAACAAGGAAAAACCGTCGATTTAAGGAAACAAGCTTTGGAAACTAAATTGAAAGGGGTTGACGAGAAGTTTGCAGGACAAACACTTAAAAGCTTTGGTAGAATGAAATTCGATACAGAAGAAGAATTCGAGACCTACCTGGAAGAAGTTGAGAGTGATGCAGCAGAGTTTACGCAAAATCTTTCAGACAAATCATTGTCTCAACAGAGAAAGCCACTCTCTGGCCAAAAAGTAGAGGCCGAGGCTTCCAAGGCGGAAGTCGATGCAGTTTTAGATAAAATAATTTAATTATGTCAACTACAGTAAATCTTAATGACGACAATATTGCGGTAAATTCCACGAAAGATGGAATCGCTATTGTAGATTGTTTCGCTGAGATACGCGGTGGCAGATCTTTGAATGTAACAGATTATCCTCTGCCAACAATCCAAGCTCTGCATCCAATTATCATGCAAACATCAAACAAGGATTATAAGCCAATGCCTTTAACACAGGATAAAACTGGCTTTGATGCTTTACCTGCTGGACACATCTATGCAGGAGTATTACGAGCTTCAATCTTAACTAAAAAAGCCTTTGCGGGTATTATGACGCAAGGAACCGCTAACCCAGCTGCTGCTCCTTTTCCGTTGACAAGTATTTTGTCAGCAATGAAAACAGCACTACCATTCATCGACTTCAGGGAGGATTAATTAAATGGAAACATCATTATTTATTGAGTACGTAAAAAAGTACTTCAAAGCAGTTTCACACGGTGTAATTGAAAAGCTTAACGGCACCAAAAAACAGCTAACCTATTTGCATAAAACCATGCTTCGTAAGGAGTACTCTGTTTCTGGTAAATGGGAATCCTTGACCGTTAATGGTTCAATGGTATCTGCCGATTATGTCGCAATGGATTCGAGCCTACCATTGAAAACCAGAGATAGCATCGGGAAAGCAAGTGGCGATATTCCTAAAATCGGGATGGAACTTTCTTTGAATGAGAGAGAGCTAACCGATTTAGATACTATGGTTGCAACTCAGGAAGCTGAAACAGCGATCGTTGCAAAATTATTCAGAGATACACCAAGAGTAATTGGTGGTGTTCTTGAGCGTAATGAAGCGAGTTTCTTAATGGGCTTATCAACTGGCTTAACTGTGGTTGAGGACGATAAAAACACTGGTACTGGTATTCGTTTGGATTTTAAATACCCTAACGAAAACAAATTCGGCGTCCCTGTTTTATTCTCAAATCCAGCATCGAAACCACTAACAGTGATCAACGAACGCATTTTGGCTAAAGCAAGTTTAGATGGCAATGGTGTGTTCAAAGTGCTGGTTGATAGAGCAACTTTTGCCAACATTGCAAAATCTGATGAAGCTAAAGATTTGTATGCCGCTAACGTAGGTAACTACAGCGACACCAACCGTCCAACTCCAAATTTAGCTAAGCTGAATACAGCAGTACAGGATGAGTATGGATATGTTTTCGAGATTGTTGACCGTAGTGTTGTGATTGAGAAAAATGGTAATCGTTCAACCTATAAACCATGGGCTGTTGGTGCTTTAGTTGCGGTAAGCGCTGAGATTGTTGGAACATTAACGTATGCTAAACTGGCTGAACAAAACCATCCAGTTGCAGGAGTAGAATACCAGGTTGTTGATGAATATATTTTGGTTTCAAAATATCGTCAAAACAAACCGTCTCTTTCAGAATACACCAGCTCACAAGCTCGTGTAGTTCCTGTTATTGCTGAAACTGTCTATTTAATGGATACCCTAACAATTCAAGCATAAATGGAAAATTTCAATAAAAATTCATTGAAGTCTGCTGTAGGAAAATATGGTCCACTTCATTTAGTAGAAAAAAAGTCTGAAGACGATATCAAAAAAGAAATCGAAAAGGACGACCGCAAATTCACTGATACTCAAATCGCTGATATCTACAGTGCAATATTAGATCCTTCAATACTTGAAAGCGATAAACCTAAAGAAGCTAAGGTATTTAAATATACCGTGCTTACTCCATTCAGAGATTTAAATGATTTCTCAAAGGAGCATAAGGTTGGATCTGATGTGAGCAAATTCGATGCTCTTAGATTGGCTTCTTTAGTCGAAAACGGTTTAGTTGAAAAAGTAGAGCAAGATTAAGCTGAGATGACGATCGGGAATTACATAAGAGCAAAATTTTCTAGGTTCCAGTTCACTGTTAGTGATGAGGAGCTTGAGGCTATGCTGGTTGATTTAGAGTTAACTCCTGAAACGGAGTATAGAGCTGAATTTTCCGACAAAGTGAAGAAAGTTATGATCAGTGTAATTCCCGAACTGTTGATCGCTCCAGATATCAGTCAAGGCGATTATTCGATCAAGTACAAAGTTGACGGGATTAAAGCTTACTATTCTATTTTGTGCAAGGATTTAGACTTACCAGACATTTATAACCCTATTCAAGATGCTATAGTTGGCAGGGAGGATATATGGTAAAAACGATTCAATACCCTCATACACTGAAAGTGAGTTTTGCATCGCAATCTTCAACCAAAGACGAGAATGGTGATTGGATTAAACCAGATGGCAGTACCGAATTGGATAACCTTAGATGTAGAGTTGAACCTAATTCAAAAGGCGCTTACACTAAAGGAGAAGATGGTAAAAGAATCGAGTTTAGTTCAATCATTTATATCGAAGGCAGAATAGAAACAATTCCTGTTGGTTCAAAAATTCATGTATATGATGGAGAGGAGCTGATAATATCCACCAGTTCTTTAAAATTTTCAAGAGACAGTTTTCATTCAAGGTTATGGGCTTAACTCCGACATTCACTAAAGCAGATATTAAAAGAGCTATTAAGCAAAAGGTTGATGCATACAGGGAAGCCGCTACCGAAAGGTTGATTTATGCTGGAGAGCAGTTCGTCAATTTAGCTAGGCAGGTTAATACTTATACCGACCAGACAGGAAACTTAAGAAGTTCAATTGGCTACATGGTGCTTTACAATGGAAAAGTTAAAAGCCAAGGTTTCGAAGGTAATAAAGCGGAAGGGAAAAAGGAGGCTAAAAGGATTGCAAATCTTATCGCTGCTGGTGATACAGGGGGTTTCATCTTAGTTGGTGTAGCAGGAATGGATTACGCAGCCGCGGTTGAGGCTAGAGGCAAAGATGTCATCACTGGATCCGAAAAGGTCACTCAAAAATTATTGAAAAGAGCTTTAAAAAGTTTAAACAAAAATTTCGATGTCTAGAAAACTTTCTGTTGAGGTTATTGAGATAGCTTACAAACTTCTAGTGGCGGTCTTGACAAATATTGAAATTTTCAAGGGGAATAAGCCAGACAATTTTACGGGAGAATGCATTGTTATCAATGCACTTCCCATGTCAAGTGATCAGCTGCAGTCTTGCATTATAAATGTCAATGTCTTTGTTCCCAATCTAACCCAAAAAGTTGGAGCGTCACAGGATAAGAGTCAAGCAAACTACCCCAGGATAAAAGCGCTTAGCTTGATTGTAAGCGACACCCTAGATGAAGTTGATCAGGATGACTGGAGCTTAAACATTGATCAGGAATACATAATATCAAACGATGGGTTTGACGAGCACTTCAACAATTTCAGGATAGAATTTAGAAACGAAAACATTTAAAAAAATTAAAAATTATGGCAAAGTCATTAAAAGGTTATAAAGAATTCCGATTCGGAGCCATTGCATCAGATGGAGGCATGGGCACAGTACTCACTGCAATTGGCGCGACTGTAAAAGGATCAGTTACCGCCACTACTTCAGAGGCTGCTACACAAGATTTCAATATCGAAGAGCAATCCGAGGCATTTGAATCAGTCGTAACAGAGCAGCCGCAGTTATCTGGCGTGCTAGAATGCTACGATGTAAGTCCAGATAATGCAGTAAAAATTGCTGGAGGAACCGTGACATCATCAGGTACAGGAGCTAACAAAAAGAAAGTATACACTCCGCCTGCAGTTTACAATCCTATCGAAGTATCTGGAGAGATTGAAAGTAAAAACGGAGGAGTACTTGGTGTGGTGCGGATGCAGTTGTTGCCAGTTTGGCAATTTAACTTCCAAGACAGTGAACTTGGAAAACTTATCATCAACTGGAAAGCGTTAGCGCCAACCAAAGCAGCTACGGGAGCTTGGTCATTATCGGTACCAGATCCCGCATAATTTAACTAGCCCCGCGCAATCGGGGCTTAATCAAACTTTATGGATGAAAGACAAAATCTGAAGCGAACTGGTGATGTTATCCTTAACAAAACAATCGACGTTGAGTTTGATATCGTTAAGCCTACGTTGATTGAGAAAATCAGAAAGAAGAAAGTTAGAGTTTTTAAAGTTAGAAGAGCATGCTTAGACACCTTACTTCTCTTCTCCAACTTGACTCTTGACATCATCACTGAAGGCTCAACAGAAAACAAAACATTGGCTGAACATTTAAAAGCCATTTCATGTGATGTAAAACTCACAGTAACATTAATTGCAATTCTACTGCTTAACACAGATGAATTACCAGACAACAAATTAGAAAAGTGGTTACTAAGGAATCTTGACAACGATGACTACTATAAAACATTGGTCATCCTGGTTGATCACTCTCGAATAGAAAATTTTTTGAATTCTATCATCTTACTAAAAGGGATGAGTCTACTGAAAACGGAGGAGATGATAGCCTTCGAAAACATAGTATCTGGGATGCTATCGGAGGATTAATTAAATATTATCCATCGATGGATTGGGAGTTTTGCCTAAGAGGCACAAGTTGGGCCAATCTAAAAATGATGATGGCAGTAATCCCAGAAATAAAATCGATAAAGGATGATGATGATAACGACAAAAAATCATCATCACCAAAGAACAAAAAATCAGAAGTACAAAATAGTTTAGAAGAAGCAGGTTTTTAAATGGGAGTTAGAGTTACAGATGGAGCATTAGGCTGGAAAGCAACTATCGATGATAGTGAGATTGATCGTGTAGCTGCTCGTATCGAAGCTAGAATTTCTGGTTTAACAAAAAAAATCAAAGATGAAGGCAGTGAGTTAGAAAACTGGGCAAAACGAGCCGCAGGATTAGCTGCAGGTTACGCTTCGTTTGCGGGTGCTAAAGACTTAATAGATAACATCATTCGCGTTAGAGGCGAATTCCAACAATTGGAAATCGCCTTTACCACCATGCTTAAAAGCAAGGATGAAGCAGATAAGCTGATGGCTCAGGCTGTTAGATTAGCTGCGACTACTCCTTTTGGTTTATCTGATGTTGCGAGTGGTGCAAAGCAATTACTTGCATATGGAACCGCTGCAAAAGATATTGTCCCAACACTAACTATGCTTGGTAACGTGGCCAGTGGTGTTGGTGCTCCATTAAACGACATTGTTTATTTGTATGGCACTCTACAAACTCAAGGACGTGCTTATTCAAAGGATATCCAACAATTTACAGGAAGAGGTATTCCAATTATTAAAGAACTTGCCGCACAATTCAAAGTAGCAGAGGGCGAAGTAATGGGTTTAGTTGAAGCTGGAAAAGTTGGCTTCCCAGAAGTGCAAAAGGCATTCCAGGCAATGACTTCCTCATCAGGCTTATTCTTTAACTTGATGGCTGAACAATCGAAATCATTAACTGGCCAGTTATCCAATCTTGAGGATAGTTTCGACGGAATGCTTAACGCAATAGGAAAAAGCAACGAAGGAATACTAAACGATGGTATTGCTGGATTGAATCTCCTTGTAGAGAACTACGAAAAAGTTCTTACTGTAATCGGATTATTAGTTACAACATATGGCTCATACCGAGCGGCATTGGTTTTAGAAGCGGCGTTAGCTCAAATTTCAGCCGCTAGAACAGTTGGAATGACTACTGCTGAATTATTACATCTTGGAGCAATTACAACAAAGACAGCAGCTCTAAGGATTTTAAATTCAGTGATGGCAGCTTCACCAGTAATTGCTTACACAGCATTAATCACAGCATTAACGGTTGCTATTTATGCTCTAAGTCAGACAACAAGTGCAGCTGCTGTTGCTACAAAGGCTCTTGGACAAATCGAAGGTGAATATTCTGGAAAGCTAGCTGAGCAAAAACTTGCACTTACTGAAATACTCAAAGTTGCAAAGGACAGAAATGTAACAGAGGATGATCGGATCGCGGCTGTTAAAAAACTTAACGATTTAAATCCACAATTTCTTGGCGGGTTAAATGCGCAGAATGTCTACACCAAAGAGGGCAGCAAGGCAATTGAGGAGTACTTAAAATGGCTTGAAGCAAAATTGCAAGGAGAAGCTGCTTATGCTGTTAAAGCAGAGGCTGTAAAACGAATTGCAGAAAGAAATGCTAAGGCTAGCCTAGATCCAACGGACAAAGGCTTAGATTTTACTACCAGGTTAGGTTATTCACTTAAAAATTTTTTCAAAGGCCGCTCCATGCTTTCTGCTCAAGACGAAGCTACGGATATTGTAAAAGAATTAAATAATCAAGATCAAAAAATTATAGATGCGGTAGATAAAAAATACAAAGATCAATTAAAGCAAAGAGTTACTGGAGGACTTACACAAACAAAACCTGATATCACACCTACAATCCATAACAAGGCCTTCTATGAAAAAATTGTAAAAGATAACACTGAGACTCTTGATGCACTCGACGAGTCTGCTAGTGATTTTAAAAAAAGGGCGGCTCCCCTCAAGAAAAAGATTTTAGATGCTCAAAAAGCATTGCTTTCGTTCGATCCAGAAGGAAAAAATCTAGTTAAAGAAAATGATGAGTTTGAGCGATGGACTGACCGAAGAGTTGAATTAATAGGGAAAATTTCAGATGCTTATCAAGGCGCAATTTCTAATCAGAAATCTCAGAATGAGCAAGAGATTGATGCTAATAGAGCCAAGTATAAAGCAATACGCGAAGAAATTGATAAGTATAACCTAGAAGCAAAACGCGAGAAAAAACCGCTTATAGGACAAGCCACTTACAAAATGGTGGATAACGCAGAATCTAAAGAACAATATGAAATAGAATATAAACAACAAACTACAACCCTCATATCAGAACTTGAAAAACAAAAAGTCGCTTATGCAGCATTCGAGCAATACAAATTAGATTTCGGGGAGAAAAAAGCAAAGGAAAAGTTTGATAGCGATATCAATTTAACGAAGACCTATCAGCAAGTTGTTGAAGAGCAATTGGGTAAATTATTGACTAAAGACCCTACTCAAATGACTGGTGCAGAGAAATCAGCTCTTGAAGCAGTCAAAAAGCTGAATGACGAAGCAATTAAAGCGGAATCTGATAAGAACGATGTCCTTCTAAAAGAATTCCAGAATTATGCTCAGAAGCGAGAAGGTATTCAAGAAAAGTTCTTGACGATAGCAGCTGATTTTAGGAAAAAAGGTGATACTACATCTGCGCAGGAGGCAATAACCAAAGGTGAAGAGGAAATAAAAGCTCTTGATGCTACGCAGATCAAGAAAATGAGTTCTTACAAAAATCTATTTGAATATGTTGGTAGACGGACTAAAAAACAGATTCTGGAGGCTATTGCACTTTATGAAATCGATCTCAAAGCTTTTAAAGGATCTGCTGAAGAAAAGGCAAAAGCTCAAAAGCAAGTTAATGATCTTAAGGCATCAATCAAAAATGATTCATCAAAAGACTTAGAAAACGTCGTTACCATGTTGGAGCGTGTGGGAAGCGAATTCTCTAGCATAAACTCTGATATCGGAAATATTGCCACAGTTCTTTTAAATGCTGCTCGATCTTATGTTGAGATACAGAAAAATGTAAAAACATTTAAGGATCCTAAAGCTTCCACAACAGATAAGATCGGTGCAGGTATTGGCATTGCTGGTGCAGCGATAAGCGTGGCAACAAGTGTTATTGGCTATTTCAAAGGGTTGAAAGCTGCGAAAGAAGCTGCTTGGAAAGCTACGGACGATTATCAAGCCGCTGCTATAAAAGGTGAGTTAGATTACCAGGCGTTACTTAGGAAACGCGAATCGGATGATATAAAACGTGGCAAAAATAGTTACAAGGCTATTGTTGATCAACTGGAATTGCTTAAAAAACAATCGCCAGAAATACAAAAAGCCTATGATAAGATCTTCTCCTCTCTCCAAGGCGAAAGCTACACTAGTGGAATTGGATATCAACACGGTACTTGGTTACGTAAGGCAAAGACATGGGATATCATGGCCAGTCTTGCTGGCTCGCAGTATGCCGATCTTGAAAAACTTTATACCCAAGGTAAACTACAGGACCAAGCTAAAGCTGATTTTGAAAGCTTAAAAGCTTTAAGGGAAGAATTAAAAGAAGCAGGAATAAGTGTTGAGGAATTACAAGGTCAGTTAAATGAGCTTCTAACTGGAACAACTGTTGGAGGTTTAGCGGATAGTCTTTCTCAATTATTTGAGAACGGAAAGTATGCAGCTACTGACTTCGCGGATTCTTTCGAAGAGATTATGAAGAAAGCTATAACAAATAGCTTTAAGTACAAACTTCTGGAAGATGGTCTTCAACCCTTTTATGATGAGTTTTCCGATCTGTTTACGAAAGGTACTCCAACGAAGGATCAACTAAATGCTTTGAAAACGCAATATCTTGCTTTAGGAAAAGAATTTGGTGACAAGTTTAAAGACCTTGAGGCAATCACTGGCATTAGCCTCACCGATAAGACGAAATCAACATCCGCTACAGGAACGATCACGGCGGCTGGCTTAACTGAAGATACAGCAAATAAATCAATTGGTGTTTGGAGGGGTCAGTATGATCTAACGAAAATTCTTGTTAAACAATCGTCTGATAGCTACATGCAATTGGTGATGATCGGCAAATCTTCAAGTGATTTATATAATCAGGGTGTTGCAAACTCCATTGAGCTTCAACAGATCAACGCTAACACGTTGCGAACAGCAAACAATACTGACAACCTTGATAAAAAGCTCGACAAGATCATCGCAAACACTGGAAGTTCCACAGGTTATCAATCTTTAATTAACGGAGGGTTTAAACCGTAATGTATAGTTTAGGAGGAGTTGATTTGAGTGCAGTCTCTTTTATCGGAGGCGTACAGCAAAATAGCGATATCGCTTTGTCGGGCATATTTGATATGCCAGCTCGATTAGGGAAAACGTTTCATAATTGGGCGAACATGAATGGTATTGAGCCTTACGTAAGTGCATCAGAGATATTTTTTGGGGGTAGATCACTTGACCTCGTAGGCTTTTTGAAGGGAATAGATAAAGCGGATTGTAATGCGAAGTTCGACTCTCTGGTTTCACTGATTGATAGCTTTACTGATTTAGTTCCGTTGGTTTCGAATTGGGGAACCTACCAGGTATATGTAAACGCTCCAATAAACGGGGAACGATTATCGAGTAATATTCTTGCGGTAAAGATTCCAATGAGAGAACCAATTGTAAATCTTAATGGTGTAAAACCGACAAGTTCTTCAGCTGAGTTTGGAGTTGATGGGATTTCGTTTGCAGCTCTTGGTGGTGCAAGCCTAAAGCTTTCTGGTGATCGATGGAATAGACCAGCGCCCAAAAGTGATTCGACATCAGTCTACGGAAAAGAGGTTGCAATCATGACGAATAAGCAAGCAGCCGAGCTTACCCTCACTTTAGGAATTAGAGATTTGACCTTTGCAGGTTTAAGGCAAAAAGTACAAAATTTAATTGCATTACTTTCTTCACCAGGCTTAAGAACACTGACATATCAAAACGATAAGCTCAGGAGCTTTTTCGTAAAAGATGGATTCCAAGCATCCGCTTTATATGCGAGACGAGCAATGAAGTTTTGTGTGCTCGAAGTTAAAATCATGCAAGTAGATGTTTTCGCTTCATCCCTTGACAATTTATTTGATGGTGATTTCTACCAGATGGTTGATATCGATAACAATAAAATAAAATTAATAATATAATGGACAGAATATTTCCTACTAATTATACTCGGCTTACAACGATTACTGGAAACGAAAAGGTCTTTGTGGCTCGTGGAAGTGATGGCAAACCTTTCTATGTGCTATTTTCTGACTTGATGGTAGCGGGACCAGTTGGCCCCAAAGGAGACACAGGAGCGACAGGCACAGCTGGTGCAACTGGAAGCCAGGGTCCGCAAGGGATTCCTGGTTCTACAGGAAGTCAAGGCCCAAAGGGTGATACTGGAGCGCAAGGTATCCAAGGAGTAGCTGGACCAAAAGGAGATACAGGGAATACTGGTGCCACTGGACCAAAAGGTGATGCGGGCGACATAGGACCACAAGGTCCGATTGGCAATACTGGCCCAGCTGGCGCAACTGGAGCAAAAGGTGATACTGGAGCGCAAGGCCCTCAAGGGGAACCTGGGCCATCAGGAGGATTAGTTAATACAGATGGCCTTTCCGAAGGTTCAACAAACAAATACTGGACATTGGCCAGAACTGTCGGGGCTTTGTTGACGGGATTTAATGCTGGGAGTACGCACGTTGCGGTAGCTGCAACTGATACAATCATGCAGGCATTGCAAAAGATATCTGGAAGTATCTCAGCGTCAAATGCAGCTATTTCAGGTAAAGAAGCGTCAATAACTGCTGGAACTACTTCCCAATTTTTTATTGGTGATAAGTCTTGGGCGAATATCCAAAGCACGGTTTTGGGCGTTTTACTAACTGGGTTATCTACAGCTTCAAGTGCTGTCGTCACCGTTTCTGATACCATTCTTGGCGCGATAGGGAAACTACAAGCGCAAGTTTCATTAAAGGCTAATATTGCTGGACCTACCTTTACAGGTGTCGCATCTGCTCCAACAGCGGCGCAGGGAACCAACACCACACAGATAGCTACGACATCTTTTGTCGATACAGCTATAAAGGTTTTACTTATTAATACACAAGTGGCCAGTTACAGTTTAGTCCTGACGGATGCAGGTAAGCTTGTACGAATGAATGTTACAACAGGAAATACATTAACGATTCCAACGAATGCAACCGTTGCTTTCCCAATAGGTACGCAACTTGTTTTCAAACAATATGGAGTTGGACAAACTACATTAACTCCAGCAAGTGGGGTTACCCTGAACTCATCAAACGGATTGAAAACAAGGATTCAGCATTCGGGAGGCACATTAATTAAGTCAGGCACAAACGAATGGGATGTTATGGGAGATTTGACAACATGATAGCGGCAATTCATGGCGCAATAGCAAAACCCGTTTCAAGTGGTGGCTCTACAGTATTAAGTCAAATCATTAATATCAAAATTGATGACACGGTACGTGGAGCAATTACAGATTGGAATTATTGGGCTTCGTACACGAGTAATTCTTTAAACCTTAAAAATAGCGCAGGCGCTGATACAGGAATCAATCTACTGGCTTTAACTGGCACGATAACAGGCGAGGATCAGGGAACACCACCATCATCTGTAAGATTTCCTTCATCAGTACTTAAATACTTGACTTATACTATCGATCAAAATGCAACTTACAGGTTTACTGGATTAAATGCATCAAGGAATTACAGGTTGATATTTGGCACTTACATTACTGCAGGAGCAGGAACAGAAAGTAACACGAACATTGTAATCAACGGCGTGACTACGCTTTATGATTGCTCAAACAATGGTTTCCATACTTTATCTATTGATGTAAACTTGCCAGCATCTGGAATCATAAATTTTGCAATGAATATTATTGGCAGCACTGGAAACGTCTGCTTGAACGGTTTAATCTTAGAAGAATACACACCTTAAATTAAAATTATGAAAAGATCAATTTTACTCTCAATTGCCTTGCTGACAATATCTGTCGGTTCGATGGCTCAAACAATCACGTACCAGAAACAAAAATTAAATTATGTAAAGGTTGGTGATATTACCGTAACAGTTAATGATGGGAAACAAACAAAGATCCTATTTAAAAACATGCCAGCCATGCCTACCGCCACTCAAGTTCTAGCAGAATATACAAAGTTATTAGCTACTCCTCCAGTTGTTGTGCCGCCACCTGTTAACATGATTGCGGTTACACCTGTTAGTGGAAAAACTATCGATTTGGGAGCATTAACAAAGAATGTAATTGTTAAGCCAGGGGTTTACGACAATGTTTATTTTACTTTTCAAAGTGCTGATAATGTTACTATCGATTTTACAGGAGTGACTTTCAAAAATTCAGTTGTAGAAGTTGGAGGGGGTAATAATGTTGTCCTATTAAATTTAACCTTTGATAAACAGAAATATAGACCATTGAGGTTTGATTTCGGTTTGAATAACCTTACTATAAAAGGCTTTACTTTCATTGATTGCGATGATTATGTAATTAGTTCAAATGGTAATAAGCAATATAATGGCAGCGATGGGACGCTTAATAAAGGCCTTAAAATATTGAATTCAATATTCGATAATTGTGGATCCATTAATCTAGGGAATTCTCTGGATGTTAACACTGGCGAAGACAGAGGCTTATTCAAAGATGTTGAGATTGCTTACAATACTTTCAAAAATTCTAGCCCTGGATCAGCCGTAAGTATGTCAAATGTTTGGAATTACGATGTACATCATAACATTGTTGATAATTTCAACACAATCAATGATCTACACAATGGGGTATTTTTCATGCAGGGTAACGGAAAGTTTCATGATAACAAATTAACCAACTATCAGGGAAATAGTATTCGCATGTGGCTGTATTCGAGAGGATCAACACCTTTTACAAATGAAGTTTACAATAACGTTTGCTTCAATACCCGCAAATACGGAGCTTTTGAGTTACAACAATTCGCTCGTAATATTTGGAATGGCAAAAGCACATTCGCAAATGCCAAAGTATTTAACAATACAGTTGGCCAAATGAATACTGGAAAAAACTGGGAAGGGCAAGTTTTAGACCTTTACGATATTTCGGGGACACTTGAATATTATAATAATCTAGGATTTAATTTAAACACTGTTAAATATCAATCAAGTGTTACCAATATGATAAACAATATGGGAAACACGAAGATTGTTAAAGAAGAGAATAATAAATATTTCATTAACAAAAATGATGCTGTCAATGAGGATTTATTATCGAAAGTTTCAAGTATAGGCGCAAGTAAGTAAACAATCATTTTTTATTTAAGCAAAAACATATCTTTTAGATATGTTTTTGCTTATTTTTGTTTTATAATAATCACAGTATTCAAATGATAAACTCGCTAGATATTTATAGACAAGGTGTCAAAATAGCCACTATTGACATAGATGAGAGTACTGTTTTTAATGGCAAGTTACCAGGAACGGAATTAATCTCCTGCCCTATCAAAAGCCTGCAGCTTCTTAATCTTCAAGAGGAAGACTATATCATTCACAGAGGAGCAGCCTACAAGATCAGAATATTGCCAGAGTTCAGTAAAGACAGCGAAAGTTTAGCTAGAAGTTATAAAATTGATTTCTTGGCTCGTTTCTATGATTTACTAGATGTCTATGTTCAGCATTTAGGAGCACATACCTTTCCTCTATACGGTAATGCTCGTGCTCAATTGCAAATGGTTATTGATAGTGCCAATTTATCCGATTCGGGGTGGATAGTCGGCAATGTTGATTTAACTAATGATAAGTTATTGAACTATGACTGGACTTTCGCCAGACCTGCACTAGATCAAATTGCTGAAGCATTCGGTTTAGAGTGGAATGCCGTGGGGACAACGATCAACATGGTTGCTTCAACTGGGAAAAACACTGGTTTAACTTTTGAATTAGGCCGTGGCGAAGGATTACATCAGATAACCCGATCAAGCGATACTTCGAAAGAAAAAATTAATAGAGTTTACGGAATTGGAGGTACAAGAAATATAGATTCTACTTACCGTAATGGCCAAGAGCCAAATTTAGTTTTTGAAGAGAGGTATGTTGAAACACCTGGTGTTACAGCTGGAACGGAACGTGTTCGTATGGGCAAATATGAGAATCTAGAAATTTACCCTCGCTTTGAAGGTATTGTTTCAAATCCTGTATTTGTAACTACTGGAGGTAAAATAACGAGTGCCACTATACAAGACCCAAACATCGATTTTGATTTGATGTTGATCTTACAGGATGGGGTGAAACCAAAGGTATCATTCTTAACTGGTCCAGTAACAGGAGTGGATTTTGAAATATCATCATTCAACTTTGCAACAAAGACAATTTCATTAGTTCCGTTTACAGATACATCAGGATATTATTTTCCATCGCCTACAAGCAAGCCAGAAGTTGGAAATAAGTTTACGTTTATCGATGTCCGAATGCCAGCTTCATATAAGATTCTCGCTGAAAGCAAATTAAAAGCTGAATCTAATAAATATCTTAATGAAAATAAGTTACAGAGATTAATCTATGGTGTAAAACCTGATGAAAAGCACTTACGAGATAATGCTATTGTTTTAAATTGTGGTGATAGAGCGAAACTAATAGATGTTGACTTCGGGGTAAACGAAATTCTAAGATTCACCGAGATAAGCTATCCTTTAGTAAACGAGTTTGATGTTACTGGAATAATCGGTAATGAAATTGTTTATGATCAGGTTGTAAAACAATATGCCGCAGTATTGAATAATACTAAACAGATTGCAACTGTCACTGCTCAAGGAATTATCCAGTCAAAAAGATCGGCTAAGGATTTACGAGCGTTAGAGGGAAGTATTTTCGACACTGAAGGAATGTTTGATTCTGACAAATTCAATGTTGGTGTGCTTACTGCTGTCCTTGGTATTTTCGGTGTAAAGTCTCAAAACTTTGTTTTAAGTGATGTGAGAATGGTCGACAATTTCGGAGGTAATCCTAATGCGGTTACTATTTCTGGAGGCCAATTAATACATTTAGAAATAACAAACGCTGGAGCAGGAGGTGATACATGGACCATGACCTCATCGAGCCTATCATCTTTACTTAGTTCTTCATTTTATTACATCTACGCTAAATGTAGCAAAGTGTCACAAGTTGGAAGTTGGGTAATTACTATTGATCAAATTAAACCTGATGATTTACCAGGTTTCTACCATTTTCTTGCTGGTGTAATTTATCCAGTAAATAATGGTTTCAGAGATAGTGAATTTACTTACGGCATAACTGATATCACTGGAAACAGAATTAAAACTGGCATCATTGCTGGCCGTAATGGTTCCGTCGAAATTAATTTGGAAACTGGTAATATTAAAGGGGATATCACTTTCTCGGGTAGTTCTCTTGCAAACATCAACAACATATCAAGTGCGGCTAACACTGGTGTTGCCAATGCTGCAACTGCGTTAGGGGTTGCCAATAATGCAGCAAACGCCGCAAGTGTTGCGCAATCATCTGCAAATACAGCCAATACCTTGTTAGCAAATATCGCAAATGATAATATTTTAGCAGCATCCGAGAAACCAAATGTACTTAAAGAATATAACATTATTGTTGGTGAAGTATCGATAATACAATCGCAGGCGAATCAATATTCTCTATCACATTCAACTTATACCGCTAATTATAATGCTTTAATAAATTATCTAAATCCTCTGCTTAGTGCAATGGGATCGGATGATGTTATCAATGGAGCTACTTTCAGACAGTATTTCACGAATTACTACAATGAAAAAGTATCATTATTAAGTGCAATATCCGTTAAGGCTAAACAGCTCGCTGATACAGCACAAAATTCTGCTAGTACTGCAATAAATAATGCCCAGATTGTCCAGAACAATTTAACTTCAATTCAAAATAGCTTAGGTGGTCTTGCTTATAAATCTGCTGTCGAATTAGCCCAGTTAGGTTCGACCATAATAAGTGGTGGTTATATTAAGACCTCCTTAATTGAAACTAATGCGTTGATCATTTCGGGGAGTTTAGCCACTCAAACTTACGCGAATAGTCAAGCAAATAGTGCTTTATCATCAGCGCAAAGTTATGCATCCTCAGTTGCAACAACTGCTGGTAATAACGCTTTATCGGCGGCTCAAATTTATGCATTGTCACAGGTTAACGCAATCCAAATAGGTGGTGTTAACACATTTAGTTCTACAACTCCTTTGGGTATTGCAAATATGGGTTACGCTTCTAATATTAAAGCGGGCGATTCAGGGGGCTATCCTATAACTAATGGTATTGGTTCTTTAGGTGTACCAACAGGAAACGGAGAAATAAGAATTTCAAATGTTATTACTTCAAATGGGGAGTGGACTGTATCGGGCCGTTGGATCGCAAATGGCCCGTGGACTGTATATGTTGATATTTGCGACGAAGGACAACAGGGATTAAATGTTACCACTGCCTACACAAATTTTAAATTTACTGTCAATGTTACAAATTATAATTCAAATCCATCAGTTTACAATTTTGTAGATTTTCAAGGCATACCCCATGTATATTTCAATATAAGTGATTTAAAAATTGAGAAAGGGAATAAAGCTACAGCTTGGAGCCCAGCGCAATCTGATGTGAATTTAAATGCTCAAAACTTAGCAAATTCAGCTTTATCTTCGGCTCAATCTTATGCAGATACAAAAGCTATAGCTACAATTAATGCCGCTCAATCTTATGCAGATAGTGTTGCTACTTCAAAAGCTAACATTGCACAAACATCGGCCATTTCCTCTGCATCAGCAGATGCCACCGCGAAAGCAAACGCAGCACAATCGGCCGCCGTTTCGGCCTCTCAAACTTTAATTAATAGTATTCAAGTTGGCGGTGTAAATACTTTTGGTAAAACTAAATCGGTTGTTGGAATTAGCGGCATGGTTAATCCATTAAATATTCCAAATGGTACTGATCCAAGCGGCACACACATTAATAATGGTATTTTTGCTGTTGGTTCACAAGGATCAACAAACGGAGTTGTTAGGGTTAACGATGTTATTACTTCAAATGGTTCTTGGACTGTATCGGGGCAAATGAGTAGTAACGGGGCAATGACAATTCAAGCAAGCGGTTGCGATGGCCCAGGATATAGCACTACTTCATTTAGTTATAATCCTTCTACTCTTAATAGTTGGGTTAATTTTAGTTTAACTTTTAATGTCACACAATTTGACTTAAATGGCAATACAAATTATAGGTTTATAGATTTCTTTTACATAGGTTGGCAGTATTTCAGAATACAAAATTTAAAAGTTGAAAAAGGAACTAAAGCAACTGATTACAGCCCATCAATAGAAGATACACAGGCTTTAATTGATGCCGCCCAAGCCACGGCAAATAACGCTGTAACTGCTTACAATAATTTAACCTCCAGCCTTAAATCTTTAGCGTTTCAGGATGTTGTTGAACTTTCCAAATTAGGTTCAACCGTAATTAATGGTGGCATGTTAAGTAACACGCTTATTGATACAAATTACATTAGGACAAATGTGATCAATGCTGGATATGTAGAAGCGTTAGATGTTGTTTCAAAAAATATCCGCACTGCAACAAGCGGAAACAAACGAGTTGAAATTACTCAGTCAACTAACAGTATAATATTTTACAATGCAGCAAATGAGCAGCTCGTTAGAATCGACGACAACTTAGCAGTTGAAAGTCCTGGCAATGCCATCACACCTGCAACCTATGGAGCTGGCATAAGAATCGGTCAAAGCGGTGCTACCACTTCTTTAAGTCGTTATGGATTATCTGTGACAAGTCCTAATGGAGACCTTTATCCAAAGACATTTATTGGTACAGTTGGAAGCGGCTACACTGGCTTTGCATCAATTGATGTAGAGGGAGGATTTAATGTAAAAAATTTAGAGCATTATTTTGGAGGCACAGGTAAAGGCGATTTTAAATTGGTTGCTGGGAATGTATTAGACTATAACGGCAATCAGATAAATGTACTGTTGGTTGTGCCACTATAACTTATTAATCATGAAAAAAACGAAAATAAATTTTAACGAAATCCCTCGCTTTATAGATTTAAGTGGAGAGGATAGCACTCCTGAAAATCGCTCATTGGTATTAGCTAATGGAATTTTTAAGGGAGTGACTACAGTAGAGTTATCAACTCAACTTGACCCAATTGTAAAAGCTTTATCGCGAGGCGAGGATGTTTATGTAACTGACGATGAAATTAAAGTAATGTCAGAAATTCTCGCACAAATAAAGCTTTACGTGCCCTGGTGTCAAAAAATGATTTTGGATTATTTAAACAATAAAATAGATTAAAATGGAAGTTACATCAACAACAACAAAATCCTATGCTTCTGACAAGGTTGGCGCATGGAATTTAGTATGAATTCGAATCAGCAAATGGAGCAAAACCAAATGGTGTTCGAGTTACTGGAGACAATGGCGCAGGTGGCTTCATCAATGCTGATATTTCCACAGCTAATAGCAATATCAGTCTCGGAGGTGGAGCCTCATTCGATCTGGAAACAGCAGGAAGTATTTTAACGAGTGTTGCGGATATTAACGCTTCATTTGAGCCAAAAACTGGAAAATAAAGAGTTGATATTTTTTTAGTCAAAAACATATCTTTTGGATATGTTTTTGACTACTTTTGAGTTACAATTATGAATGGTAAACAAGTTTTAATAATCGCAAAAAAATACATTGGATCGCCTTACGTTCTAGGAGCCTATGTTCCTAAAAATAATGCAAATTATGATGGTGCATTTGATTGTGCCGAGTACGTAGCTTACATGAATTACCAAACTTTTGCAATCCTTTATGGCACTGAGCTTAATAATTTCAGCAGAAAATTAAGTGACGATGCTTACACAGGCTACTTAGATAGAGATGCAAAGAAAAAAGGAACTATCATCTCAGTTGAACAGGCGGCTAGAACACCTGGTGCAATATTACTAAGAGTTGCAACGGGATCTTCAATTGGCCACACTGCTCTATCACAAGGTAACGGTAAAACCTATGAGGCACATTCAACTAAAACTGGTTGCATCGAATCAAAAGTTGATGGAAGGCGCTGGAGCTATGGCATTCTGTTGCCAGGGGTGGAATATGAAGAGCTTGTAACCGTAAAAACACAAGCGCCTATCCTTGTTTACCGATTGAAAACACCATTTATGCGAGATGCATATGTCGGCAAAATTCAAAAGGCATTGGGATTAGCTCCAGATAATGTCTATGGACCAAAAACACAATCTGCAGTTGTTGCCTATCAAAAATTAAAAGGTCTGGTAATGGATGGTGAAGTTATGCCTGGAGGGGAAACATCTCGATTACTCAAAATAAACTAATACAAATTTAATAATGCAGAATCTACCTAAAATCGGCTTTAATCAAGTTTTAAAATCGCCTCAAACCTACATGCTAATGGTAGCTGTTTCGTTGTTATGGTTTTTTGTGAATCAATTTACGGGTAGCTCTGATCAGGACAATAAAAACTGCCAGACAGAGAAAGCCGAGCTAAGAAAAGAGCTTAATCAAGCACGAGCTGATAAAGATGCATTAACAACCGCTCTACTGATCAAAAACGGAATAATTTTCAAACAGGAACAGGATAAACGAGAGCTAGATTCAGCTTTGAGAGATGGTCCTGGTAAAAAAGCAAAGCAAATAATTAAAGAAAAATAATATGAAAAATTTTAAATTTTATTTGATTATTGGAGTGTTATTCATTTTCATAATCGGACTTGGCAAACTTTATTTTAACGAAAAGAATAAGGCACAAGGTTTACAGAATGCAAAAGAAAATGTAAATAAGAAGATTCAAACCGAAGCGAAAGAGATATCAAGGAAGGTAGACGAAAAAGGGTTGGAAACTGTCTTATTTGATATCACCAATAACAAAGCAAAGAGCCCTGATGATGTCAGGATTGATTCTGATACAAAAGGAATAATTGATACTACGGCTTTAGCATTAGATATTAGAACGAAGCAACTTAAGGAGGTAACAGTAATTAGTGCCACGTTAAAAGCTGAAAATCTACAATTAAAATCCAGAATTGATTCATTGAAACGTCCATTCTATACTTGGTCGGGTAATGGGTTAAATCTGAGATTTAACCCTCCTTCAGACTCATCTAGTATTGCAACTGCTGATATTAATGGAAGAATAAACTTAACAGCTGCTCAGGCCTTTAAAAAAACTTGGTTCTTAGGAAAAGAAAAGACTTTACTTTCAATAAAATCTGACAACCCATTTATCACCATTGATAAGGTTAATTACATTGGATTTGATCGAGAACCATCACCTTTTAATCTCGAAGCAAAAGCGAAAGTTAATTACAATAAAATATTCGGAGCTTCCAGTGGCCCATCACTAAAAATAAAACTCGGCAAGTTCGATGTTGAAGGAGACTATCAATACTATATAAATAATAAAGCATGGACGTGGGGAGTATCTGGATCTTATAGTTTAGTCAAGTTCTAAAATATTTGTTTGTTGTTATGGAAACCAGCTGTCGTGAGATACCTGGTTTTTTTTATGATTTATAAATACTATTTTTACGGCGTTGTTGTGATTATTCAGTTTGCTGACTGATGTTAATCGCATCGAAGCCCGACTTGCTGGTCGGGCTTTATTCTTTTATATAATCTAAAACTTTCCTGTTTGCATCATCAATAATGGACCAGTCAGTCTCAATGTAAACATCAGTGATTGTTCCTATTGCATCGACATGGTTAAGAGCTTTGCCAATGATATCCTTATCAATATTGCATTTGTTTCTGGCAATAGTTGCCCATGCATGCCTTAAGAAAACGGAAGTCAACTCTTTATCGATGTTCGCCTGCGTAGCAACTTGCTTAAGACCATCGTTTACAGCCTTATTGAAATTACGCTCATTGGCATATCTCCTGTAAAATGAGAATACTTTTTTACTGTCTTCATCCCTATACTTCTCAATCAACTCCGCTGCCTCTGGCTCAACCTTAATTGAGATATACGCATCGTCTGCCCTCTCCCCCCTTGTCTTCCTTCTGTTGTAGGAAATTCGACCATTCTCAAATTTATTTATGTGGAATATATCGGTCGTATTCATTCCTATTAAATAGAAACACAACAAACCAACGTCTCGCCCCAGCTCCAATAAACTTCCCTTTTTGGAATTCGAGTAATCAACTTGCATTATAGCATTTATTTCCTCTTTTGTGAGGTTACGTTTCTTGGTTTTGGGCGCATTACCAATCTTGTATTTCCTGAATGGATAATGCTTAATTACTATTTCACCAGTGTCCTCGTCATTGTATTGCCTGATTGCTTCATTAAAAATGGTTCTTAAGTCCTTCATGTAATGAAACACACCAGCGTCCGTGGCAGCTGGCTTAGTCAGCTCTTTAGCAACTCCATGTTGATTATTTCGGATCATCTTACGTTCAGACTTTAGAAATGACTCCCACGCAACCAAAAACTTGTAATTGATTTCGGAGATATCAACGACAGGTCTCTTGAAGTAATCCTCTATAGAATTAATGATGGCATTGTAGGTCATTGCTTTAGAATCGCGGCCTTCCTTTTTAATTTTAGTAATGTAATCTCTTGCGAATTGTACAAAGTTCACTTTTGTTGAATCCTCTTTAGGCTTTTTTTCAAACTTGTTTTCCAGATGAAGTTTCAGTTCTGAAGCGGTCATAGAGAAGACGCTCATGCCTAATGCGGTTACTTCGTTTCTATAATTTTTCAGAATTTCATTCACAGCATCTAAAACATGATCGTCTTTTATTTCGAGTTTTTTATTGAGCTGCCCTTTAACTACAAAAATAGCAGTATTGAGAAATTTTATTCCACGCTGATGTGTCAGCCTGATCTTAACATTCCATGTTCCATCATTTTTCTTTTGGTCAGATCTTATTAATGCTTTGAAAGTAGACATTTCAGTAAACTATTGGTAAACAAATATGTATAATGGTACAAAAATGATTGTTCTTTTGAAAATAAAAAAGCCGATCCAAACTAATGAATCGGCTTTTGCGGGTGGAGAATGCCGGATTCGAACCGGCCGCCTCTTCACTGCCAGCGAAGCGCTCTAGCCAAATGAGCTAATCCCCCAAAGGATTTGAATCGTTAACAATTTAAATTATCAACTTGGGCAAAAATAGTAAATAGTTTGTCTAAAGCAAATGAAAATTGATCTTTAAACTTAAGGCAAACCCCGCAGCTACACTACAAATAGCCAATGCAGAAGATAAAGGATAGTTTATGAATAAAAAAAAAGCAGGAAGGCAGCCATTAACAAAACTATAAAAAAACATAAATGCTTTATAAATGGTGCCCATACAAAGCATCGAAACCGCAAGCAAAATAAATGCAAGAATGGCGATAATGGTTAGAAACATTAACCGAATGTAAAGCCCTTCTGTTACTTAACTATTAATCTTCTATTAATTCAGCAATTTTTTTGTTTAAGAATTCCTGATAAAGATCTGCGAACTGCGAAACATGAAATCCATCCATTAGCGCATGATTTGCATGAATAGAAATGCCCATAATTTTTTTTCCGTTTTCATCTCTAACCTTTCCAAAAGAAATTTTGGGGCAGCTATCTTTGTAAGAGAAATTACGGGCGTGCGAAAGCGAAGTAAAATTTAACCAGGGTAAAGCCGAATAGTGTATTACATTTTCTCCTGATGACGAAGGGATTAATCCTGTTGTATTTTCTACTTTTTCAATTTCTATTAAAGCGTGTTTTCTGAATTCAGAAAAGTCTTTATAAAAATCCATGTAGCCAAAACCAAATGTCCCGTTTCCTCGGTTAATGGTTGCGGCAGCATTAACTTCATTGTATTTCCAAACTTCGCCATCTATAATACGATATTTAAAATTCTCGATTTGGTTAGCTGCCAGAAGCGATTTATGCAAGTACATTAAAAAAAAAGAAACCCCTAAATCTTTTGCTTCCTTATAAGTTGAGGTACAATCAAAATCTACAGTAATACCGAAAAAGGGCTCTTCAAATGCGTTGAAAAAGTTAAAATGGTCTTTTCTTAACCAGTTGTTCAGATCTATTTTTTCTTTCATATAATTAATTTTGGTAAAACATCAGATAGGCTTTCCATCTGGTAAAAATTTGGGTGTTCAATGGTATGTTCAATATGTTCGTGTACCCAGGTGGTGTGGTAAGGAATATGCGCCGCATGGCCACCTATATTTAAAACGGGTAAAACATCCGATTTCAAAGAATTTCCAAGCATTAAAAACTCGCTTGGTTTGCAGTCGAGGTGCTTTAACAGTTTTGTATAATCACTTTCTTGTTTATCGCTCATAATTTCTATATGGTGAAAATAATGATCTAAACCAGATTTAGTAAGCTTACGTTGCTGATCGAGTAAATCGCCTTTTGTTGCTACAACTAATTTGTATTTCCCGAATAATGTCTTTAAAACTTCTTCAACCCCATCGAGTAATTCTACAGGTTTATTTAACATTTCCTGCCCTAATTGTATGGCTTTATTTATTATTTCTGGATTAACATTTCCATCAGAAACCCGCAAAACGGTTTCAATCATACTTAACATAAAGCCTTTAATACCATAACCATAAAGTGGTAAATTGGCGATTTCCGTTTTATACAATTCGGCTACGATACTATGGTGCGGCATAAAATCTTCTAACAAACCAGCAAATTGTTCTTCCGTTTCTCTGAAATAAGGTTCGTTTACCCAAAGTGTGTCATCAGCATCAAAAGCGATTACGCTAATCTTATTGTTCATTGTTATGATTACTTTTAGTGCGACAAAGTTAAATCAACCAACAAGTAAAAGAAAGGACAATTGTCCCGATTGGAAATATGTTACGTACAAACCCTACTTTTTTATCGTTTATTGAATCTTTATTGGGCGAAAAGGAAACGCATCAACATATAAAACTGAAAGATTTTCCTGAAGGATATAAGCTTATTGAGCAGGGCGGTAAAATAAATAATCTTTTTATTATTAAGGATGGAATTACCAAGTGTTTTATTTCCGAAGAAAACGGGAAAGATTTTATTATCGAGTTTCTTGGAAAAGGAGAAGTTGTTGGCGAGCTCGAAGCACTGAAAAAAATCGACTGCCTATGTAATGTAGAAACAATAAGTACGGTATCGGCATTCGTTATTCCACATCATTACTTTTTATCGTTAATTGAAACCAATGTAGATTTTACCAGAATTCTGCTGCAAGAATTATCAACCCGAATTATCCAAACCAGTAGCAGGGCTTCTTTTCAACAGCTATATACTTTAGAGTACGGCCTAACAAAATTATTAAAGCTACAAACCGAGGCAGATTTAGAAATTTCTAAAGAAGACATGGCCGCTTATTTAGGCATATCGGTTCGAAGTTTAAACCGAACATTAAAACAAGTTAAGCTTAATACCACCTTAAACACAATAGAGATTAAAACGCTATTAGAAAAACTTATTTAGTTCAAATTTTCTCAACTTTTAAGCATTAACCTTGTTTACAAAAGGAATGAAAATATAGTGAAGAGTGTTAATCGAAATAAAAAAATCTTTTATAGTTTTATAAAAAATAACATCCTTACTAACATATTGTATCATAAAAAAATATTAGAAGAATGAAAGTTGAAGACGTATTTAAAAATAACGAGAAATGGATTGCTGACAAGCTATCGATAGATGAAAATTATTTTACTGAATTAGCAAAAGGGCAAACTCCTGAGTTTTTATATATTGGCTGTTCTGATAGCCGCGTAACTGCTGAAGACCTAATGGGTATACAGCCTGGACAAGCATTTGTGCATCGTAACGTAGCCAATTTAGTAAACAACGTTGATTTAAACGTTATGACGGTTTTAAATTACTCGGTTCGCCATTTAAAGGTGAAGCACGTTGTAGTTTGTGGTCATTACAATTGCGGTGGTGTTAAAGCTGCTATGCAACCTGCTGATATGGGTATTTTAAACCCTTGGTTACGAAATATCCGAGATGTTTATCGTACCCATAAAGATGAATTAAATGCCATTGAGGACGAAGGTAAACGTTACGACAGATTAGTAGAGCTTAACGTACAGGAACAGTGTGTAAACTTATTGAAAACTGCTGCAATACAAGAAGCAATTACAGAGCGGGGCTTAACGGTTCATGGTTGGGTTTTCGACATCCGTACGGGTAAATTAATTGATTTAAAAATAGATTTTGATGCAATTTTGAAAGACATCAAAGAAATTTATAATCTTTACTAGTCGTACAGCAGTCCGAATGGGAAGTTAGCATTTAGTATATTATAAGAAAAGTCCGAAGGTTAAGTTAACACAAGTTACTTATCCTTCGGACTTTTTTTGTTTTAGATGTCTGGCTGCTTGCTTTTTTGAAAGGCTAAATGTTAGTTATCTAACAGACCAATCAACTAATGACCACTAAACCAAAACCTATCTCCCCATCCAACCGCCATCTACGGTTAAAATTGTTCCATGTATATAATCGCTTGCACTTGAGGCAAGAAACAGTGTCGGCCCTTTAAAATCTTCTGGAGTTCCCCATCTTCCTGCAGGGATACGAGCTAAAATAGAAGTACTTCTTTCCTGATCTTCACGCAATGCCGATGTGTTATCAGTAGCAATATAACCTGGAGCAATTGCATTAACATTTACACCTTTAGATGCCCACTCATTTGCAAAAGCTTTTGTTAAGGATGCTATAGCGCCCTTACTTGCTGCATAACCTGGAACTGTAATTCCGCCTTGAAAGGAAAGTAATGACGCTGTGAAAATAACTTTTCCGCTACCACGGGCGATCATATCTCTGCCAATTTCTCTGGTTAAAATAAATGGTGCAGTCTGGTTTACAGCAATTACTTCGTCCCACATTTCATCAGGATGCTCTGCAATTGGCTTGCGTAAAATAGTGCCTGCATTATTTACCAGAATATCGATAACCGAATGTTCGCTTTTAACTTTTTTAGTAAAATCTAACGTTGCAGTTCTATTACCAAAATCGCATTGATAGGCATAAAATTTTCTGCCCAAAGCAATAACTTCTTTTTCCACCGAACTATCCTGAAGTTCTAAACTTGCAGATACGCCTATGATATCGGCACCAGCTTCGGCTAAAGCTAAAGCCATTGCTTTACCGATCCCTCTTTTGCAACCCGTTACTAATGCAGTTTTACCTGCTAAATCAAATATGTTTGACATCTTTCTTTTCTTATTGAAATTATGTTCTATTTATCTAATAGTCGCCATTTCGGCCCATGCGGAAAAATCTTTTAAACTTATTTCGCTCTAATATTTAGGAAAGTAAAATCTACTTTAACTCGGTGATTGCACAATGGTCCATATCGCCATAATCCAGATTTTCACCAGCCATACCCCAAATAAAAGTATAATTACTGGTTCCAGCGCCAGAATGAATTGACCAGTTTGGTGAAATTACAGCTTGGTCGTTTTGCATCCAAATATGACGGGTTTCTTGTGGTTCGCCCATAAAATGGCAAACACTTTGCCCTTGCGGCACTTCAAAGTAGAAATAAGCTTCCATCCTTCTATCGTGTGTGTGCGCTGGCATGGTGTTCCATACACTACCTGATTTTAATTCCGTCATACCCATTTGCAACTGACAAGTTGGTAAAACACTATTAACTAAAAGCTTATTAATTATTCTGTGATTTGCCGTTTCTGGTGTACCCAGCTCTACAATTTCTGCATCAGCCTTGCTTACTTTTTTTGTTGGGTAAGTATGATGTGCAGGAGCTGAATTAATGTACAGCTTTGTCGGCTGTGCGGCATCTGCCGACTCAAAAGAAACCTCTTTCGTTCCTTTTCCAATATACAAAGCTTCTTTATAATCTAATTCAAATCTCTCTCCATCGGCAATTACAATTGCCTTTCCACCAACGTTAATAATACCTAACTCGCGGCGCTCTAAAAAGTAACTTGCTTTTAAATCGCTAGGATTAGGTAAATCCAGTTTTTGATCAACAGGCATGGCGCCACCAACAATGTATCTATCAAAATGCGATAATGTAAGGTTTACCTGGTTTGCTTCAAAAACATTTTCTATTAAAAAATTTTCCCGCAAATTAGCGGTATCCATTTGTTTAACTTCTTTTGGACTTTGAGCGTAGCGGCTTTCGAATTTATTCATTGGTTAAAATTTGAGATTTGATTAGGGATTTTAGCAAATGCTAAATTATAATCGCAAATATATTTATACCAAACTTAAAAACTGAATTAATACGCAACTTTATAAGTCTTTTTATTAATTCAATTTTACAGGCTTAAAAGTTCGAATTAATTGATAAAACTAATTCTAAAAGATTTTCTTAAATCGCCAGTTACAGAAGTAATTTCTGCATTTGTTCCATGATTTGTATTGGTACTACTTCCAATCGGTTTTGTAATCACAAACCTAAACTGATTGCCAGCATCGAGTTTAACTACATCAAAAGGAATGGTTATCGTTTGTACGGTATTGGCTGCCATTCCTTTAGAAAACACATTCTCCTGACAAACATATCTGTCGCGCATCCGTTAGTTTATTATTATTAAAATTTATGATATGTCGATATTAAAAAATAAAGTTGCTGTGGTTTCGGGTGCTGGATCTGGAATCGGACGGGCCATAGCCATTACCTATGTACAAGAGGGTGCAAAAGTTGTTGTAGCAGATATTAATGAAGAACATGCCGATGAAACGGTTAAATTAATTCTAGAAAGTGGCGGAGATGCTTTTAAGGTTAAGGCAGATTCTTCAAAAGCAGACGAAAATAAAAGATTAATAGAGGCGGTTGTAGAAAAATATGGCCGATTAGATATTGCCTGCAATAATGCAGGAATGGGCGGACCTGCAAAACCTACTGGGGCCTATGAACCAGATGAATGGGACAAGGTTATTGCGCTAAACCTTAATGGTGTATTTTATGCCTGCAAATACGAGCTCGAGCAAATGGAAAAAAATGGTGGCGGAACAATTATTAACATTGCATCAATTCATGGGGAAGTTGCAGCGCCAAACAGTCCTGCTTACACAGCTTCAAAACACGCAGTTGTTGGATTAACCAAAAACATTGCAGTGGAATATGCTCAGAAAAACATTAGATGTAATGCGGTCGGACCAGGGTACATCGAAACGCCTTTGTTATCAGCCAATCTGAATCCAGAAGCTATGAAAGCAATTGCTGCTAAAAGTCCTTTAAATAGACTAGGAACGGCACAGGAAATTGCGGATTTAGTTGCTTTTTTAAGTTCTGATAAATCATCCTTTACCACAGGAAGTTATATCATCGCAGATGGTGGTTATACTGCTATATAATTTTTTAGTTCAAAGTTAATTACACATCTAAATGTTGTGAATAATAAACTGATTATTTTAAACCTTGATAATTTCGAATGGTCATAGTAAGAGTTATTAAATATCTATACTATGAAAAAGATGATATATTTTTTGCTTTTAGCAATGGCTGTAAATTTTAGCTCTTGTGTAGTAAGAACTCGTCAGCCAAGGGCAGCTTGGGTTCCTGGACATTATGAAATTGGACCTTATGGTGGCCGACATTGGATTAGAGGACACTACCGCTAGTTGTTAAAATTCGAAAAATAAAAGGCTGAACTTAGTTACCAAGTTCAGCCTTTTATTGTGTTAAGAATCTTTAATTCTTTAATGAAGTCATATCAATTACAAAACGATAACGTACATCACTTTTAAGCATCCGCTCGTATGCTTCATTAATATCTTGAATTTTAATAATCTCTATCTCAGATACGATGTTATTTTCGCCACAGAAATCAAGCATTTCCTGAGTTTCGGCAATACCACCAATTACAGAGCCCGCAACAGACTTTCTGCCCATTATTAATGGAACTGAATTCAACATCGGATCTAACGGACCTAAATAACCTACCAATACAATCGTTCCATTGATACCCAATGTAGGCACATATTCATTAACATCATGCACATAGGGTACGGTATCAATAATTAAATCAAATTGTCCGCTTACCGCTTTCATTTGAGCACTATCGGTAGATATTACCACACCATCAGCACCTAATTCTTTTGCGTCCTTTTCTTTTTCTGGAGAACGAGAAAAAAGCGTTACCTCTGCACCTAAACCTTTGGCAAGCTTAATAGCCATATGCCCAAGACCGCCCAAACCGACCACTGCTACTTTACTTCCTGGGCCAACATTCCAATGTTTTAAGGGCGACCAGGTCGTAATTCCCGCACACAATAAAGGTGCAGTTGCTGCAGCATCAAGGTTTTCTGGCACCTTTAAAACAAAATGTTCATCAACCACAACTTTTTCCGAATAGCCGCCATAGGTTCTGCCACCCAAATGCTTATCCTTACTGTTGTAAGTCCCTGTAAATCCTGGAAGACAATATTGTTCCAAATCCTTTTTGCAAGATTCGCATGTTCTGCAAGAATCTACAATGCAACCAACCGCAGCCATATCACCAACTTTGAATTTGGTTACTTCACTTCCAACGTTGGTAACTCGCCCTACAATTTCATGACCAGGAACTGCTGGATAAACTGTACCACTCCAGTCGTTTTTAGCAGTGTGTAAATCCGAGTGGCACACGCCACAAAATAAGATATCGATCTCAACATCCTTTGGTGTAGCCGTTCTGCGTTTTATATTAATTTGTTTTAAAGCTGATTCCGCCGATTCAGTTCCAAAAGCTTTTACTTCGAAAGTTTGCATATATATATGATTATTTATTTACCAATTCGTACTCTTCGTGTGTAACAGGTGTAAGCCAGGTTACATTTTTTTCGTTTTTAAAATTGCTTATGGCCACATGAACGAGTCGTTCTGTATGCCCAGCACCATGCCAGTGTTCAATACCACTTGGAATATTTATAACATCACCTTGTTTTAAAGCTTTGGCCTCCTTACCCTTTTCCTGATAAAAGCCCGTTCCATCGGTAACAAGTAAAATCTGACCCGCTGGGTGAGTATGCCAGTTTGTTCTTGCCCCAGCTTCAAAAACTACATTACCAATACTATAAGTTCCTGTTTCATCTTTCGGAACTAAAATAGTAACCCAGGTAACACCAGTAAAATAATCAGCAGAACCTCGCTCCCCTTTCGGAAAGATTGTATTTTCGTTATTATTTATTATTTCCATCTTTTTTAATATTTATTGATTGCTCAATAAGCCATTTTTTAACTTTAATTTTTGCTTCTTCTTGCTCTGCTCCCCTAATCACTAAAAGTTTTCCGTCTTTTTCGATACCGCCCTTTATTTCGAAACCTTTTAATATTTTGCTATCTGGACAAAGTTCTTTTATGGTTTCAAAACTACTCCCTAAACCATAACCAGCATTTTTGTTAAATGGGATTAAGGTTTTTCCACCGAGATTATACTTTTTTAAGAAGCTTTTTACTGGAGGTGGTAATTTCATTCCCCAGGTAGGAAAGCCAATAAAAACAGTATCATATTTTTCTATATCATCGATTTTTGTTTTTAATGGAGGTAAATAACCTCGTTCATTTTCGCTAGCCACTTGGTCAACAGTTGTTTTGTAATCAGCGGGATAAGGCTTTTCGAGCTCTAAAGCAACTAATTGTCCACCAACGTTGGCATGAATGATTTCTGCAATTGCTTTTGTATTATTTGTTCTTGATAAATACACAATTAAAACCTTTTTGTTTGCAATAGGTTGTTGTGCTTGTGTGCAAGCTGCTGTAAAGCACATCATCAACAAGCTAAGGAAGTTAAAAACTCTATTTCTCATGCCAAAAAATTATATAAAACCTAAATCAATTAATCTATTTACCTACTCTATTTTGTAGATGTTGCGGATATCTGGCACCTTGCACAGCAATTTTCGAGGCTGCAGTTTCAATATTTTCTAACTCATCCTTGGTTAATTCAATATTCGCAGCAAGAATATTTTCTTGTAAACGATATAATTTTGTGGTACCAGGAATCGGCACAATCCAGGGTTTTTGCGCTAATAACCAAGCCAAAGCAATTTGAGCTGGGGTTGCATCCTTTTCTGTAGCAATGGTTTTCAAAAGGTCGACTAGCACCTGATTAGATTTTCTATTTTCCTCAGAAAAACGCGGTACAATGTTTCTAAAATCAGTGCTATCAAATTGTGTATTTTCGGTAATTGCACCTGTTAGAAATCCTTTACCAAGTGGACTGAAAGGCACAAAACCTATTCCTAATTCTTCCAAAGTTGGTAATATTTCATTTTCTGGCTCTCTCCACCATAGAGAATATTCACTTTGTAAGGCTGCAACTGGCTGAACAGCATGCGCCCTGCGAATGGTTTCTGCACCTGCTTCAGAAAGCCCCCAGTGTTTTATTTTTCCCGCAGCAATTAAATCTTGTATTGCTCCTGCAACTTCTTCTATTGGCACATTTGGGTCAACACGATGTTGATAGTACAAATCTATGTAATCAGTTTTTAATCTTTTCAATGCAGCCTCTGCAACTGCTTTTATATTTTCAGGGCGGCTATCCATTCCTAAATCGGTTTTGCCTTCTTTAAAACCAAATTTTGTTGCAATAACTAGCTGATTACGAAACGGAGCTAAAGCCTCGCCAAGTAATTCCTCATTTAAAAATGGCCCATAAGCTTCTGCTGTATCAAAAAAGGTAACTCCAGCATCAAAAGCTGCCTGTAATAATTTAACTGCTTCTTTTTTATCGGTTGCTGGTCCGTAACCAAAACTTAAACCCATGCAACCCAAACCTAATGCAGATACTTCTAGTCCGCTATTTCCTAATATTCTATTTTTCATAACCTTTATTTTATTAAAAATTACACCTGTTTCCATTTCACAAATCGTGATTACTAACAAGTACAATACAAAAGTCCTACCTATTTCTCGATACTTTGTTATATCAATTACGGTTATATATACCAATATTACTGATACCCGCTTACGAATTAGATTTATCTGGTTAGTAATATTAATTTTGACTAAGTATTAAATTGAAACAAAATGGATAACCTGGTAAGATTAAATAGTGTAAGTGATTACAATAAGCGGGTTGGGCAAGAAACACTTCATCCGCTGGTTAGTGTGATAGATTTATCAAAGTCGAAACCACTACCCCACGAGCGCTTGCATTTTGGGTTCTATACCATTTACTTAAAGGAAATAAAATGTGGCGATTTAAAGTACGGCTGCAATTACTACGATTACCAGGAAGGGACTTTAGTATTTGTTTCGCCTGGCCAGGTATTGGGCATCGAACCTAGTGGCGAATATTATCAGCCAAAGGGTTACGCACTAACTTTTCATCCAGATTTAATTAGGGGAACGGCGTTGGCTCGACACATGAACGATTACAATTTCTTTTCTTATGAAGTTTTTGAAGCACTCCATTTATCAGAAAGCGAGCGAAATGTAATTGTAGATTGTTTTTCTAAAATCGATTTTGAGTTGAAAAGACCGATTGATAAACACAGTAAAACACTTATTGTTACCAATATCGAGCTTTTCTTAAACTACTGCCTTCGCTTTTACGACCGCCAGTTTATTACCAGAGATCATGTACATAAAGGGATTTTAGAAAAGTTTGAACACAACCTAAACGATTATTTTCAATCGGACAAGCCGAAAACACTGGGCTTACCATCTGTTAGTTTTTTTGCCGATGAGCTTAATTTATCAGCTAATTATTTTGGCGATTTAATTAAAAAAGAAACAGGAAAATCTGCTCAGGAGTATATTCAATCTAAACTGATGGATCTTGCCAAGGAGAAAATTTTTGATACCAGTAAATCGGTTAGTGAAATTGCCTACGAACTTGGTTTTAAATATCCACAGCATTTTAGCCGTTCGTTTAAGCAAAGTGTAGGCTATTCGCCTAATGAATACCGAATGCTAAACTAATTTGGTTCAGTTTATTTAAAGTATAATTTTCAAAGATGAATAATGTAGAAACTATAGCAGATTTTTATACGCGTAAATACAATCGTATTCCAGAAAATTATCATAATGAAATCGGGCATTTCAATGTATTTAAGTTAGAACCAAACATTGGAGAGCATGCGATACCAATACCCTATAAACGTCGTGATTATTATAAAATAACTTTACTTATCGGCGAAAGTAAGATCGTGTACGCAGATAAAGCAATAGAACTCAAAAAACAGGCACTCATATTTTCGAACCCACTCATACCTTACCAATGGCAACATGGCGAAAATACTCGAAATGGTTTCTTTTGCGTATTCGACCAATCTTTCTTTCATCAATATGGTAACCTTGGCCAGTATTCTGTTTTTCAACCTGATGGCAACCATGTTTTCGAACTTAATGATATTCAGGTAAAGTTGTTAAATGCAGTTTATGAACGAATGTTTGATGAAATTAATTCAGATTACATTTATAGATACGATGTTTTAAGAACAATGATTAGCGAAATCCTTCATTTTGCAATGAAAATGCAGACATCTACACCATTGACTAAGCAACCAGCAAATGCGGCACAGCGTATTTTAGCCTTGTTTCTCGAATTATTAGAACGCCAGTTTCCAGTAGAAGAAACGCATAAAGAATTAACATTAAGAAGCGCTTCGGATTTTGCAAGCCAGTTAAATGTTCATGTAAATCATCTAAATCGGGCAATTAAAGAAACTACCAATAAAACAACCTCACAAATCATCGCTGAACGACTTTTAAAAGAAGCTAAAATTCTTTTGAGACAAACCAGCTGGAGCATTTTTGAAATCGCTTATGCTTTGGGATTTAGCGAAGCGACCAATTTTAACAACTTCTTTAAAAAGCATGCTCAATTAAGCCCTTCCAAATTCAGAAACATTGGGTTAAAAGTGATGTAGAAAATTATTCCAATATAACTTCTAAAAAACCTTCTTGGTTTTCATTTCTTAGATAAAGTGTATAGGTATCGTTTAGGTCTTTAAACCTTTTCTTAAGCACTTCGGCAAAATTTTTAACTGATGTTTCTCCAGTTAAAATAACCGTTAAATCTTCTGCATTACCTCTAACTTCGATAATTTCATTTGGAAACAGTTCTTTTAGTTCGTGTGGGAATTCCATAAATATAAAACGGATAAAGGTGTGTATAGTTTTAAATGATTAAATTATCTGAAACAGGTTATTTTCGAAAACCAGCATGTCGATTCAGTAAATTAAAGTTAAACATTATGTTAGCATTTGTACATTAAAATCAAAAGAAAGAATAAGGATTGATTAACTTTGGAAAATGAAAATATTTCAGCAAACCTTCTCTATTAGCGAACGTAAAAGGGGCTTTCATTTAATTACTTCTGATATCATTAATGCTTTTCCCGAACTAAAAGAGATAAAGGTTGGCATTTGTCAGGTTTTTATTCAACACACTTCTGCTGCTTTAACCATAAATGAAAACGCAGACCCAACTGTGAGGATAGATTTTGAAATGTATTTCAACAAAACTGTTCCAGAAAACGACCCCGACTATGAGCATGATTATGAAGGTTCTGATGATATGCCTGCACATTTAAAAGCTGCATTATTGGGTAATTCTGTAACCATCCCGATAACAAACGGACGATTAGCTTTAGGTACCTGGCAAGGCATTTATCTTTGCGAGCACCGAAATCATGGCGGAAGAAGAAAAATAATCGTTACAGCCTGGGGTTCATAATTAAACCTTTATTTCTGGATGGTTATCTTGAATAGAATTATTCCCTGTTTCTATTTCGACCTCCTTCGTGGTTACCGCATAATGAGAAGGGTGAATTTCGGCTCCATAAGCAATTGCATAAGCTTTGGTAAATTCTGCGCCAAAATATAAAATAATAGACGAATAATAGGTCCACAGTAAGAGGATAACCAACGATCCAGCAGCGCCGTATGTACTACCTACATTGCTAGATCCTATATAAAAGGAGATGCCGAACTTACCAATCATGAATAAAATCGCGGTAACAATTGAACCCGAAATTACATCACGCCATTTTATAATCGCATCGGGTAACACTTTAAAGATTACACCAAATATTAAAGCAATTACGGCTAAGGTTACAACTTGATTAATAACATAAAAAACGATTACAGAAACATCTTCATATCTGGCTTGAAGCCTTGCGCTAAACGTATCTAATACGGCCGTTACCGATAACGAAACCAAAAGCAAAAACCCCAAACTAATAATTACAGAAAAGGAAAGAAAGCGGTTTTGAAGCATCTTTAACCAACCTCTTTTGGGCTTAGGTTTTAATCCCCAAATGGTATTTATCGAATCCTGAATATCGCCAAAAACTGTAGTTGCACCAATCAATAATGTACCCAAACCAATTACAAAAGCAACTGTGCTTTTTCCATTTAAGTAAGCTGTTTTTATAATTTGCTGCAATTGCAACGCGGTATCTTTACCTAAAAAACCAGTTAATTGCTGATAAATTTGTCCTTCTGCAGCCTCCCTACCTAAAAAGATTCCGCAAAGCGAAATAATTACCACCAGCAAGGGAGCCATAGAAAATACAGTGTAATAAGCTAAGGAACCACTAAGTTTGGTTACTTTATGATTGTTAAATCCCGTAAATGATGCTTTTAAAACCTCCCAGATTCCTTTGAAAGATATGCGCTTTTTATCTAAATGTTTCGGCTTGTCCATAAACTTAAAACCGAAATCACACCATTTTTGTTTGAATAATTAGGTTTACAGTTTGCCTTATTGCATTATGGGGATTAAAAAACAAAAGGTGGAGCCTTTATTTTCTACCGAATCAACCCAAATTTTGCCATTTAATCTTTTAACGATTTCCGAAGAAATATACAAACCCAAGCCTAAGCCAGGAAAAGTATGTTCTTTATTTCCGCTTACGCGATAAAATTGTTCAAATACCTGATCTGTTTTGTCTTTGTTAATGCCAATACCAAAATCTTGTACACAAACCTGAACAGCACTTTCTTTTTCTTCTGTACTTATAATTACTTCGTTCGCATCAGGCGAATATTTTACAGCATTTGTAAGTAAATTGGTAACAACCTGACAAATACGCTCTCTATCGCCAAATATCTCCTTATTAAAGTTTAATTTTTTAATAATCGTATGCTTGCCAGAAGTCCTTTGAACCTCTTCAATCACCTCCTCAACCATTCCATTAAAATCAAAATAAGATTGGTTAAACTGCAAGCGACCTGCATTAATTTTGGTTACATCAAGTAAGTCGCTTATCAAATTAGTAAGCCGATCGACCTGTTTATTCATCTTACCTAGCAGCTCTGCGTTTTTAAAATCGCCAGAACGCTTAAACATGGCCTCCATAACTTGTGCATACGCCTTTAAGCTGGTAACGGGTGTTTTTAACTCATGGCTCGCAATGCCTAAGAAATTATCTTTTTGTTGTTCTAATTCTTTTTGATGCTGCACATCAGTATTTGTACCATACCATTTAACTATTTTGCCTTCAGCATCCTTTAAAGGTAAAGCCCTTACCAGGTACCAACGATATTCGCCATGTTTATTCATACTGCGAAATTCCGTTTGGTAAGCCTCACCTGTTTTTAAAGCATCTTGCCATTCTCTTCTGGCGTGTGGCACATCATCTGGATGGAGCGTTTCTATCCATTTTGTACCTAAAGTTTCTAGCTTAGTTTTACCGCTTTGATCGTACCATCGTTTATTCACATAATCTAAATTCCCATCTGGTTTACTTGTCCAAACCACAGAAGGTACAGTATCGGCCAGAAATTCTAATTCATTAACCAAATCTTGAAGCGTTGCATTTTTATCATTCAATACTTTAAGAATATTCTGTTCAGGACGTAAATCTCTTGCAATACCAGCAATAGCTACAGGTATGTTCGTAATTTCTTCCCTAATCATGTACAGTTGCTTATGAATTGGTACGATTGCACCTGTTTTTTGGTGTAACAACTCTAATTCGCCCGACCATTTTCCTTTCTCAAGGAGAACAGGCATAATTTCATTTTTAATCAGCGCATTAGTTTTTGCACTATGATAATCAAAAAGATTGCTTTTTACTACGTCGTCTTTCTCAATCCCAATCAATTCGATTCCTGAAGGATTAATATAAAGCGTATTGCCATTAATATCGCAATAGTTGCAAAAATCTTCACTACTATCCACGATGGTTGCAAGGCGCTGTAATTCGGCTCTTGCTTTTAATTCAGGGCGCAAATCTCTGGCAGTTGCGCCTCGGCCAATTACTTCTCCTGTTTCAGGATCTTTTATTAGAATATAATTAACGGTGCAAGGAATAATTTCTTTAGTGCTAAAGTTTTTAAGATAAATTGTTCCTTTCCAACCCGACTCTTCGCTTATTTCTTTTATAATATGATTTTGAACCCGATCTAACTCTTCTGGCGTGTAAAAATCGCGGGCACTCATTTGAGTGATATCTGCATTTAAATCAACGCCTAACAAGTTCTTCGAAGCATTATTCATATAAATCAGATTACCAGCCATATCGGCAACCGTCATGTGGTCGGCATTATGACTGATCAAACTCATTAACTGTTCTTCCCGCCTCTTTGAAATAATCTCGTTCGTAATATCCTGTGCTATCCCAGCGAAACGGAAAACTACATTTTCATCATTAAAATAGGCTTTTCCTTTGCAATGAACCCACCTTAATTTATGGTTTACTTTGCTTACTGTTCTGTATTTAATATCGTAAACACTTTTTGTTTGAGGGTTAATTGCAGCAAAAACTGCTTCGTTAACCATTTTCTCATCATCTTTATGAATGCAGCTTAGAACATCTTCATACCTGATTTCGCCATCTTTATCAAAACCAAAGAGTTCGCGGCAACGATTATCCCAGTTTACTTTGTTATTTATGGGATCTAAATCCCAGGTTCCGATACCTGCTGATTGGAGTGCGAATGTTAATCTTTCCTGAGTTTCTGCAATTTCTTTTCGAGCTTCAACCAGTTCAGTTAAATGGGCAGCGGTGTTTATAATGGCGTAAGTGTAGCCGTCATTATCTTTTAAGGGTTTGTAAATAAACGTGAAATAAAAGGTTTGCAGTTTGCCATCTACAATCAAATTTGCCTTCGATTCTTTTGCATAATAGGCTTCCCCAGTTTCAAAAACCCGCTGTAAAATATCGTAAAATGGTTGCCCCTCGAGTTCTGGAATAGCTTTTTCTAAGGTTTTCCCAATTACCGAGCTATCCTTCCCCCATAAATCGAGCATAGCCTGATTGGCGGTACTAATAAGCATCTCTTTCCCTTTGTAAATTGCTGTAGGCATGGGCGATGCATCAACAAGAGCATTGAACCTTTCTTGTTCAGTGTAAAGTTTAGTCATTAAATTATGGGAAATTTTATTAAATATAAACAAAATCCAAATTCGAATTATTTTCTGTTAAAAATTAATACTCAAAAAAAATAGCCTTAAAAATTTTAAGGCTATTACCGATTATAAAATTTACTACTAATTACTTAATTTTTATCCAGGCTACAATATCATTTATTAAACTCGCCGAAACACTCGAAAACGACATGTATTGTGCACCTGTACCTTTTTCTACCTGTTGACTAAGTAAGTGATTTAATTCTGGATAAAATTTATATTCAACATTTGTATTTCCAGCTAATCCAGCTTTCCATAAATCATAATCCTGTTTTGATACCTGATAATCATTCCCACCCTGAATAATAAAAACACGAGGTTTAGTTATTTTTTTCATCGCGGCAACCTGGTCGTAATTATTAATATCTACCCAATAAGCAGCAGAAATGCCCAAAATAGTCGAATCTGGCTTTATTGTTCCAAGTTGAGTAATTTTTGCTTTGGCAATTTCTGCCGTTGCTAAATCAAGCTGAGTTTTGGCAGCTTTTGTGGTATCGTTTGCTTTATCGAACAGATATTTATTTTGCTCTAGCATCATATCAGTAAATTTGCGTGCTGGTGCAGCAGCTAAAATTATTCCACTTAAATCAGGTACTGAAGAGGCAATTCTCGGTGCCAGCATTCCACCCAAACTATGACCGAAAAGATAAACGCTCTTTAAATTAACACCTGGTATTGTTTTCGCCAAAGTAATTGCTGCTAAAGCATCATCTAAAACCTCTTCTTTTACAGTATAAGCTTTCGCAAACTCGTATGGATAAACCAGGGTTCTTTTTACATATCGTACAGAAGCGATTCCCTGAGCGGCCAAACCAGCTGCTAAATCTTTAAATGGCTTGTTAGGACCAACTGTTGCATCCATATCAGATGGACCAGAACCATGAACTAAAACTACAACAGGGAAATTTTTAACATTCTTTGGTGTTGTAATTATGGCAGCAAGCTGATGTCCTGTGGCAGTTACATAAGTGCTTTTTTCAGAATATAGGGTTGTATCAGCGTATGAAGGCGCTAAATATTGCGATACAACTGGTTTTGGCGCTAGAAAAAAGCCAACTATTTTTTGAGTTTTATTAAACCCTAAAATAAAATTCTGCGATCCTCTTTCGAATTTACCTTCTACCGTAACTGCAAAAAACTCGCCTTGTGCTTTACTCTGAATGGCTTCCAAAGATTCTGCCTTACCTAAGTTTGTATTTATATCTGTCCAAATCTTTTTTAAATTTTCTTCTGATAATTTTGACTTTACCGTTTCATCAAAAAAACTGTAAGCTTCGGTATATTTCTCTTGTTGCATTAAGTCAAAAAAGTTATTGGCTCCATTGAATAAGGTTATAACGTTTTGAGAGAAAGAGGCGGTTGTAAATAATAATAGCGCAACTACTAGTAAAATGCTTTTTTTCATGAAATTATAATGTGTTGAGTTGTATTTGGTTTTCAATATACCAAAGTTAATAATATTTGATTCCTATTTCATTAATTAACAACTAATTTGTTAGTTTTTATTGTTTTTTTAAACCAACCTTGCAGCGAATATATTTATCATTTATGTATGATGGATTATTTTAACGAAAAAATAAATCAGTGCTTGTACAATAATTTTTAATCTCAGCGTTTATATTATCGAGAGCGTTAATTTAGATAACGGGGATGCTGCTTCGGCGGAATCCCCGTTTCTTTTTTTAAAGCCTTTTCTGTGTTAAAATTTCTTCAAAATAAAAAAAGGGACATGTAAAAATGTCCCTTTTTTGAATATATGATTGAGTTAAGAATTTTAGCTTTTCATATTGTGCATATCTGCCTGGTTATTTTGAAAATTCTGATCCAGATTTTTAAATTTCTTAGGTTTTAATATCACCCATAAACCTAAACCAATTAACACTAAAGATGTTGTAATTTTCGACATTTCGAAATCAAAAACGGTAATATCTTTTAGTGTAAATACTGCACCGATTACCGTTAGTGCAAGCCAGCCACTACCTTGGAAATTTTTACGGTAACCAATCCACAAACCTGCACCTAACATAATAGTATGCCAGCTAAGAATCCAGTGTGGCACATCAACACCTGTGTTTCTAAGTAAGAATACAGCACCAATAACTACGATTAAAATACCTAAACCCATTTGTTTATCAGTGTGGTTTTTTTTGATTAAATTTTCCATGACCTTTGTTTTTATATATCAAAAGTAGCACGGATATCGATGCTGTGAAATGGCTTTTCTGCCAACAAATAAGTTTTATCGGTGAGTGAAATAAATTCGTCGGTTAAAATATTTTCATGAAAAAGGATTGAAGAAAATGTCGGTAAAATTATTAGAGAACGATTGAGTTCCCACTTATCAAAAGTAAATACTGTCTTATCCTTATATAGCTATACAGTTATATTAGTTTTAATATCAGCAAATCTTCTATTGAAAAGTCAAGATGTGATCTCCTTTAGCCATAATGATTTTAGCTGTTAAATTGATAAAAAGACCGTGAGCCAATATTCCATCAATCTGGTTAAGTTGAGAAGCAAGTTGGGCAGGTTCGTTTATTAAACCAAAATCTGCATCAATAATGTAATTTCCATTATCGGTAATAAATTTCTGACTTTCTTTAACTCTAAGCGTTGCTTTTCCGCCGAGTTCTTCAATTTTATTAAAAACATATTGATAAGCCAATGGAACGACTTCGATTGGAACAGTAAAAGCTCCGAGTAAATTTACTTTTTTAGAAGAGTCTGTAATGATAATTGCGTTTTTACTCAGCGACGCTATAATTTTTTCTCTAAATAGGGCGCCACCACCACCTTTAATCAAGTTAAGGGTTTCGGTAAATTCATCGGCTCCGTCAATACTAATATCTATAGTGCCTAAAGTTTCGAGCGGTAAAATCGGAATTCCGAAAGAAATGGCCAGTTCTTCTGTTTTTATTGAACTTGCTGCCGCTTTAATTTCCAGGCCATCTTTAATTCTTTCAGCTAACTCTTTTATGGCAAAGGTTGCCGTGCTTCCTGTTCCTAGTCCTACTACGTCATGATTTCGGACAAATTTAACCGCTTCTTTAGCCGCAGCTAATTTTTCTGCATCCTGTTTGCTTTTATCAATGGCTTCCATGAAGTAAAAATAGTTAATTCTTCAACGACAGACTTACAGAAATAATGGATTAGTGTAAAGATTGGTAAATAAAAAAAATTTAGGCCGATGCAATAAATCCTAAATCTAGCGTTAATGTATATGAGAGCGTTAATTTAGATGATGGGGATTCTGCAACTGCGGAATCTCCATTTCTTTTTTAAAAGGGTTTTAAACGAAAAAGGTTGACATCGCTGTCAACCTTTTTCGTTATCATTTTCTTAGTTAAAATCGCCCTGTTAAAGTTACGCCGTACGTACGTGGATTACCAAGGTGAGCGGCTCCAAAATCGTAAGCATAATCAATGTAAGTTTTATCGCCCAGGTTTTTTCCCCAAACAAATAAGTCAAAGCGTTTATTAGTAACTCCTAACTTAGCATTAAAAAGATTATATCCTTTCTGTTCGATTTGATTGCCTAAATCGTAAAACTGATTTCCTGTAAAAATCCACTCGCCACGGGCAACAAGATTTAATCTTGAATTCTTATCCAACTCATAGCTGTATTGAGGGGCAAACATCGATGTTAATTCTGGCGTGTAAAGTTGTCTGTTGCCGTCTAAATTAACTGTTTCACCGTCTTTAGGCAATTGTAAAGACGTATATTTTGCATCGGTATAACCTAAATTATAATCGAAACTTAAGCCTTTTACGGGTTTTGCTGATAGCTCTAATTCCAGCCCTTTGCTTGTCAATTTCCCTGCATTTCGGGTAATGGTTACCGCATCAGGTAAAATTAAAACTGGAATTTGAGCATCTGTTAATCTTATATAGAAAGCAGTTAGGTTAATACTCAGTTTATCATCTAAAAAAGTATTTTTTGAACCAATTTCAAAATTATTGCTGTATTCTGGTTTGTAAGCAACCAATGGCAATGCAGATGGATCAGAACCTAATTGCGTTAATCCACCAGCTCTGTATCCTCTACTGTAGCTTGCATAAATATTGTTGTTTTCTTCGGTAATGGCATATGCCAGGCTAACCTTTGGCGAAAAAGCTTTAAAGCTTGCTTTGGCAGTTGTATCATTTTGCGAAATAGCAGGTGCCATTCCATCCATCAAAAACTCGCCAAGTGCGCTTTGTTTTTTATGTTCGTAATCGTAGCGTAATCCTGCAGTTGCAGATAGTTTTTCGCTTAGCGCATATGTTAATTGGCCATAAGCCGCAACACCATAGCTTTTACCCGTATTGGTATTTAAACTTGTGAAAAACGGAAATGGCGCACCAACAAAAGCGGCATCAGCACCAAAGTAAGTGCCCTGTTTTACAGGATTTTTTTGATAAAAACCATACAAACCAGCTACCCATTTTAATTTAGAGCTACTTGCTGCTGGCGAACTTAATTTAAATTCCTGCGTATAAACCCGAACTTTATTCCAATCGTTACCATAATTATTTATGATTGAAACACCATCAATCGGAGAAAAATCTCCATCAATTGGTTGCTTATAATATCTGTAATTAGATTGGTAAGCGGTTTGAGAACTGAAATTTATAACATTGCCAGTATAATTAGCTGTTAACGATGTATTAAATAAATTATCAACCATTTGAGTGGTTGCATCTTGATTTAGCTTAAATGGATTTTCTAAGGCATCGTTTACCGAGCCTGCAAGCGGAAACGTTCCATTATTGCGGTTTTCATTATGTTTTACATTTAAGGTTAAAGCAAACTTATCACTTGCCAAAAATTTCAGATAATAATTGCCTAAAAAGCCATGAAGTTTATCAAATTTCGAATTGTTAAATTCATTTGTATAAAAACCATCAGCCTTGTTAAATAGCCCAGCTGCGCCGAAAAATAGTTTATCCTTAATTAAAGCAGAACGAATGCCTAAGCTATATCGCTGCTGACCGAAATTACCAAGATCCACACTTGCAAATCCGCTGGTGGTATTAGTTGGTTGTTTGGTAATGATGTTAACTACACCGCCCATTGCATTTCTGCCATATAAAGTTCCTTGCGGACCGCGTAAAACTTCGATACGTTCTACATCGAATAACGATGCAATATAAGTATCTAAACCAAACTGATTTACGCCATCGATGTATGTAGCAACTGCTGGATCGTAAGACGTTGTACCAATACCTCTTATTGAGATTACATTACGACCATCGCCTGGATTGCTGCTGTAAAGATTTGGAACAATTGCTGATAAATCGCGTGTGTTTTGAATGCGATAATCCGTTACTTTAGCTGCAGAAAATGCCGTGATTGCTGCTGGTATGCTAAGAATTTTTTCATCTGTTTTTTGAGCAGAAACCGTTACTTCATCCAAGCGTAAATTGGTTTCGGCCAATACAACACCAATATTTTCATTTATGTTAGTGTTCTTTACAACTGATGCATAACCAATTGCCATAAATTTTAAACTTACTTTTCCTGCTGGAACATTATTAAATTCAAACGCTCCGCTTGCGTTGGTTAACGTACTTAAATTCGAGTTTAACACCTGAACTGTTACGCCAGAAATTGCTATATTTTTTGCATCGATAACTACACCCGAAATTTTACCGTTTTGCTGTGCATTCACTGCAAAGCAGATTAATAAGCTTAAACTTATTAATGACAAGATTCTCTTCATTTTCTCTCTATCCTTTTTTAAAACAAAACGGCCGATGTTTCCATCAACCGTTTTAACCAAACTTATACTAACTTATTATTTTTACTTATCTAATGAGTTAATCCATGCAGCAATTTTTAAACCTTCGGCTTTGGTAACCTGAGGCATTGGAGGCATTTCTGTAGAATAGCCTGGCCAATTTTGTGGTTGCGGATTATGAATTAACTGTACAATTTTCTCAGGTGAATATTTACGTTTTGCAATTTCTATAAATGCAGGGCCAATTTGTCTTTTAGTTGGATTGTGGCATGCTGTACAAGTTCTTTTTGTTAACAATCCTTCTACTTCTTTAAAAGTTGGCACTTTCGCAGCTGCAGTTGTATTTGCAGGCGTTGTCGCTGTAGCTCCTTTGGCCTCTGGTTTAGTTCCTGTACCTGCTTTAGGTTTCGCCGAGCCTTTTACAGGTGTTGCTGATGCTTTCGGACCTGCTTCAGAATTCTTTGTACTTACCTCGTTCATTGATAACTTTTCACCATCAGCAATTTGATTTAAGGTATAATAAGCCACAGGATGAATAAGGGAATAAAATCCTTCTTTATCGCGAACACCATCTAATGTTAATGTATGAATATAATATTGACGAAGATTTGAGATGATTAACCGCACTTTCATGCCATCTTCTGATACCTTAACGCCATTAATTTTTAAAGTTTCGGTATTTACTGGAGGAGAACCATAAACTGGGTGATATTTGTAAATAAAGCTTTCAGCTGCATAAGAAGCTAAATCTTCAGCCGATTTACGATCAACAGGTTTAGTAAACTCAACTTCAAAACCGTCGGGCATTGAACGCACCGCTTTCATTTCGAAAGGAACTTTATCGTTGTAAACCAAGCGCTCTAAACCTTCGTTTGCATCACCTGCCGAACCCCATCCACGATTTGTTTCGCCAACAAATAATGATCCATCGGTTCCCCAGGCCAATCTTAAAACGCCCGAACGGAAGCCTTTTCTGAATAAGAAAGCAGCGCCTTGCTCTTCGCCCTTAACCGTTTCTAAGAAAACTCTTGAAATGATACTCATACCCTGATCGCCAACTAAAATTTGCCCGGCAAAAGGACCAAAAGTATTTTCAGGGATTTTAACAGGTTCAGCTGAAGAGATTCCTAAAATTCCGTATGGTAACCAAACAGAAGGTAATTTCAGTTCAGGAAAAACCTTTTTCATATCGAAAAGTGTTTTAAAGGTTTCGTTAACACGATTTTCTGGCTTGATGTATCTGCCTTGCTCATTTTTTATTCTACGCTCATCAATACTTGAATAGAAGAAATCAGAAGTTAGCTTAACAGGAGAATCAGATCTGCCCGTCCACCTTAAACTTGCAGGATGCCCCATAAAATCGCCTTTATTAACTTTCCATAAACCGCCAGAACCAACCCAGTCTCCCTGGTTTTCTGTGAAATAGAATTGATTATCAATCATTCCGATACCTGCAGGAGAACGGAAACCCGCAGCATAAGGCGTCATTTTTCCATCTTCTGTAATGTTCATCGCCCAACCACGCATCGGCACGCGACTTTCGCCTCTCCACCATTCCTCATCTCCAAAAGCTACGTTTGCCGTTACTAAAAACGTTCCATCGGCAGCTATTTTCGGTCCGAAACTATATTCATGGTAGTGCCCGCTTAACGGCCATGCATATACCGTTTCATAAACATCGGCTTTGCCATCCATGTTTTTATCAACCAGTTTGGTTAATTCGCCACGTTGAGCAACGTAAAGTGCGCCATTTTTATAGGCAAGTCCTAATATTTCGTGTAACCCGCTGGCAAATTTGCGGAAATAAGGTTTTGTACTTGTCGGATTTTCGACAATGTAAACTTCTCCTCTACGGGTAGAAATTCCTAAATCGCCATTTGGTAAAGTAACCAAGCCACCAACCTCTAATATTGGTCCTTCAGGAACTCTAACTTTATTTATTCTGAAAAAATCTTCTTCCTTTGGTGTTTCCTGAGCAAAAAGCGTTGAGAAACTTAAGCTCAAAGCTAATGTTGCAAGTGTTTTAAATGTATATCTCATCGTTAATCAGATTAAAATAAAATAGAATAATTTAATTTGCTTCCGATAGGAATAATCAGTTGTTTTTTACCGTTTGCATCTCTAACAATTGGTTTTTCGCCATTTGGAAATTGCAAATAATAAGCTTTATCATCAACCAGATATAAACCTTTCGAAACTTCGTTAATATCTTTTACCTCACCCAAAAGGAGATAAAGATCTTTAGCAGGCTGCTCAATTGTTACTTCGCGGGTTAAACCTTGTCCGTTTTCCATAACTTTTACAGCATCTGTAACCTTAGTTCCGTATATGATATACTTAAATTCAGGACGTTCCTGACTATCCATTACATAACCTTTTGTGCGGAAACCTGTACCAGCAGTATCAGGAACCCATGCACTTTCTGGTGTGGTTAATTTTGAAATGGCTAAAACTGGTTTTGAAGTAAAGCGGGTTACGCTACCTAAGGGACGTGAGGTTCCATTTCCACGACCATCCCACATTGGAGTAGCATCCAGGAAGCCACCATTCCAGCCGTGTAATAATGTTCCGTTATCTAAATCGTAGCTGTAAGCGGTTTGTTGTGCACCACCGACCGAAATTGCATGTACCGAACGAACGCCAGGTAACACATCAACAAAACTACGAATCATTGTATTTACAGGGGCATCAACATAAATAGGATCGCCACCACCACCACGACGGCCGTTTTGAGCTGGAGCAACCGGGATGTCACTGATAGAAATATTTCTGAAAGCTACAGTACCCTGATCGCCTTGAATACGTAACGGAGCTAAAGCTTTTTCAGTTCCGAAGCCACCACGAGTTGCGCCAGTTAATTCAACATTCTCATGAATCGTAACGCCATTTAAATCAACACTTAATAATCTCGCATTTGCGATTTTTATACCTGAAGCATCGAACTTTGGCGCCTGGAAAACAACTTTAATGTGTTGCCATAAGCCAGGAGCTTTACTTACGTTTTGGCGTGGAGCGAAACCATCGAAACCTTTTTCTCCTTCAGGTTTATCATTATTCCAGCGTTCATGGGCACCACCATTACTTGATGAAACCGGGTTAGTTAATGTCCACGAATCTTCAATTTGAATTTCATAATTACTTTGAAGGAAAATACCTGAATTTGCACCTTTTGCAACCAGATAATCAAGTTCCAAAATCATGTCACCATATTCTTTAATGGTATATAAATCGAAACCTGGTTTTTTGGGGGTAGATGTATTCAGTAAAATGCCTGTACCTTTTGTACTTTTTACGGCATTGACCATATTCATATCAATGGTAACATCACCTACAAGAGTCCAGGAATTTCCTGGTTCCTTAAATGCTGATAAATCTGTAAGTGGAATACTGGATTGCTGGCCAAATGCCATACAAGTTCCAACGAGCCATATTAAGGCTGTTGAACCCGCTTTTAAGACGTTAATCTTCATAATATTTGGTTTTGTTAGATGTTTATTTGGTTGTTAACCTTTTTTAATTAAGCTACGCCAATCTCTTTCAATTTGAGCTTGTCGAAATTAATTGATCCGACAAGCTCAGTATGATTATTCTTAAATTATTTTTCTGTTGATAACGAATAAGGAAAATCTACAGGACTTGAACCTCTGGTTTTGTTTGGTGTTGCAGACATTCCGAAGTTAAGTACTGCACCTTTTTGTAAACCACTGTGGCTAATCCAGTTTTTAGAATAAGGTTTTCCGTTAAGCTGTAATGATTGTACGTAACGATTATTATCGCTATTTGATGGCGCATTAATTACTACAGTTTTACCATTCTCTAACGTTAAGGTTACTTTTTTAAACAATGGAGCACCTAAAACGTATTGATCTGTTGCAGGAGTTACCGGATAAAAGCCCATTGCCGAAAATACATACCATGCAGAAGTTTGCCCGTTATCTTCATCACCACAATAGCCATCTGGTGTAGCCTTATACATCCTATCCATGGTTTCGCGAACCCAATATTGAGTTTTATAAGGCGCACCACCGTAGTTATATAAATAAATCATGTGTTGAATTGGTTGATTTCCGTGAGCATATTGACCCATGTTGGCAATTTGCATTTCACGAATTTCGTGGATTACGCCACCATATGCACTTTCGTCAAATACTGGAGGCATAGAGAAAACTGAATCTAGTTTGGTTACAAACTTATCATGACCACCCATCAGCTTTGCTAAACCATCAACATCTTGAAAAACCGACCAGGTGTAGTGCCAGCTATTTCCTTCAGTAAAGGCCCCACCCCATTTAAACGGACTGAATGGGCTTTGGAAAGTTCCATCCTGGTTTTTTCCACGCATTAAACCTGATGAAGGATCGAAAAGATTTTTATAATTCATTGCTCTTTTCTTATAAATATCAATTTCAGAAGCAGGTTTATTTAAAGCTCTGCCTAACTGATAAATTGTAAAATCATCATAAGAATATTCTAAAGTTTTTGCTGCATTTTCGTTCTTTTTTACATCGAAAGGCACATAACCTAATTCGTTATAATATTTAACACCATCACGGCCAACTGCTGCCATCGGGCCTTCGTTATTAGCACCATGTTTTAATGCCTGCCATAAGGTTTCGATATCGTAACCACGCATTCCCTTAATATAAGCATCAGATACTACCGAAGCCGAGTTATTACCAACCATAATATTGGCATAACCTGGGCTACTCCATTCTGGTAACCAGCCACCTTCTTTATAATCGTTAATTAAGCCTTCCTGCATTTCCCTATTTATCGATGGATAAACAAGATTTAAGAATGGGTATAAAGCTCTGAAAGTATCCCAGAAACCTGTACCTGCAAACATATAACCTGGTTTAATATCACCAGTGTACGGGCTCCAGTGTACGATTTGGTTTTTAGCATCTACTTCGTATAATTTGTTAGGGAAGAATAAAGTGCGGTACAAACAAGAGTAAAAAGTTCTCATTTGGTCGATTGTACCACCTTCTACAGCAATTTTGCTTAATGTTTTATTCCAAACTGCCTTTGCTTTTGCTTTTGTGGCATCGAAACCATCGTTTACTAGTTCTCTTTTTAAATTAAGTTCTGCTTGTTCAAAACTGATGAATGATGATGCTGTTTTAGCATTAACCTTTTCGCCTTTTGCAGTTTTAAAACCAATAACTGCACCTGTGTGGTCGCTTGTTAATTCTAAATCATCATTTAATTGTTTACCACTCCAAGTTTTTGCAATAGAAAAATCTTTATCGAAATAAATTACAAAGTAGTTTTTGAAGTTTTTAGGTAAAGGCCCGCGAGCGTATTTACTGGTATAACCTATAATTTTACGCTCTTTAGGGAAGATTTTTATATACGAACCTTTGTTTTGAGCATCTACAACTACAAAAGAACTATCCGTTTTAGGAAAAGTAAACCTGAATTGAGCAGCTCTTTCAGTTGGTGTAATTTCAGTTGTAACATCGACATCGGCCAAATAAACGCTATAGTAATATGGTTTTGAAACCTCTGCTTTATGGCTAAACCAACTTGCACGATCATCATCAGTAAATTTTAATTTACCTGTTACCGGCATAATTGAAAAAGCACCGTAATCGTTCATCCATGGTGAAGGCTGGTGTGTTTGTTTAAAACCACGAATTTTGTCAGCATCGTAGGTGTATGCCCAACCATCACCCATTTTCCCTGTTTGTGGGGTCCACATATTCATACCCCAAGGCACACCTACTGCTGGGTAAGTATTACCGTTTGATAAACTTGGTTTGGATTGGGTTCCCATTAAAGGATTCACCCATTCAACTGGATCGGTAATTTTGCCTACCTGTTGTGCGAAACTTCCAGTTGCCGCAAAACTTAACAAGGCAATAAATAGTTTTCTCATATTTTATTATTCAGTTTATGTGTTTTCTCTTATCTGCTTACAAAAACATTCAAATGTCTTTCTTAAAGTTGTGGATTTTTAACGTAATCTGCCCAAAGTCCATCCAAATCTTTACCTGTTAATTTAGCCCAAATATCAGGCGTGTAGGTGTGGTCTCTTAAAGATGCATCTACAGCCTTAATTGTTCCTGGTTTTACCTTTTTTTCAATCCAGGTAAAGAACCTAGCCGTAATACGATAGCTGTTTTTATAAGTATGTTCTGGTTTTAATTCTGGCAGTGCCCATTTTGCACCAGCATTGTCGATACCAAATTTAGAGCGTGCAAAATCTGCAATGCCTTCGGTTAACCAACCTGGCCCAACACTACGACCATAATCCTGAACAATGTGCATTACTTCGTGGGTAACCACATCTATATCTTCGGGGTGTTTTACCATCCAGATTGAACTGTAAGTTACCTTACCGTTACTTGTTGCAGCAACGCCTTTATAGGCGGTATCTACAAAAAATGTAACTGTTTTTAAAGTGTTTGGATTATATTCTTTAGCCAGCTTTGGATAAACGATAAAGAACGTTTCGATTAAACGTTTTTTCAATTTCGGATCTAACGCTGCAAAATTGCTTTCGAAAGTTAGGCTATAGCCTTTCTTCTTAATTACTTCCTGCGCTCGTACTTTAGAGAATGGAAGAATTAATATTGTAGATAGAATGATTAGTAATGTTAGTTTTTTCATGTGTATTCAGAATTATAATTTTAAAACGATTGTTGTATATTTTTGCTGTCCTACGTTTTTATTTGTACTGCTTATTTTTAGTCTGATAAATTTCATTACTTCAATTTATTTACTAAATGGTTTTAGTATGTGTTTAAAAAAAGGTTTTTAACCTTTAATTAGTAATCTTCTTACTTTCTGGTTCACCACCTTCTTTCAAGAAATCAAGATCGCAGCAACTTGCCGCACCGATAAGCGAAGCATGTTCTTTTAGTTTTGTTACCTTAATACTTGTATAAATCTCGTTGCCTTTTAAGGTTGCTATTAATTCGGGCGAAAAAGCATTAAAAGCCCTTGATATATTTCCTCCAACAATCACCATATCTGATTTATATTTTTTAATTATCGGGATTAGAAATTGTGCTAAATTGTAACCAAACTCCATAAATACACGAGTTGCATTATGATCTGTTGCGGTTAATGCAGTTAATTCTTTTACACCAGCTACCTCATTACCACTTAACTGACTATATCGACCAACAAACCAGCGTGTAGAAAGATAATCTTCGGCTATACCGTTCATAAATTCAGAGTTCCATAAATCTGCATCTTTAGCCACACCACCAACGCAATAAGACGAGCCCAAACCAGTACCTAATGTTAAACCGAGTACATTTGCGTTTCCTCTCGCCGCTCCACCAAAAACTTCGCCTTGCAAAAAGCCAGCAGCATCATTTATAAAATGGATATTTTCGGTATCTACATTCAATCTTTTAGATAATTCTTCTTTAATATTTACACCATAAAGTGTGTTAAACTTGTCTTGATCCTTTATTAATGAAATGCCCTTTTCATAATCGAAAGGGCCTGGCATTGCAATACCTATTAATTTTGTTGTGCTGGTTGATTTTTTGAAAGCTTTATTTATTACTTCACACCATGCCGATAAAATAACTTCCTTACTTTCCCGAGAATCTACGGCACTTCGCTTTAATGTATCTTGAATAATTGTTCTTGTTTCCAAATCTATTAGTGCGGCCGTAATATGCGAACCACCTATATCTACACCTAATGCAACAGGTTTTTCCATTGTCTATATTCTATATCTATCTTAAATTAATACCTGTAGTTTTTATTTATCAACTGATAAACAAAGACATTTTTATTCTATTTGCTAAAGAAAATGATATATTTTCTTTTCTAATTTTAATAATCAACTTTTAATTAACCTGCTTAATAAAGCATAATTAATTCTAATTCTTTACTCCCCATTTATCGGCTAATAATTTAATAAAATAGCCTCCCACTACGCTTCTGGCTTGAAAACCAACTTTAAGGCCAGTTGTAGTTTCGTGCCAATCATTCAGCGGTACCCTGCTTTCTGTTTCTGTAGCAAACTTATAAACAGGCTTGATAAATCTCTTGAAATCTGCCTGATTATCGGCCAAAGTTGCTGTCCAAATTATCCAATCAGATTTTGTGTAGGTTTTGCGACTATCTAAAGGAAGACCAAAGGTATTTTGCTTGGTTAGGTAATAATCTATTTCCTTTTTATAAACTGCTTCAGGAAATAATTTCAACCCTAATAACTTATTCCAAATCAGGTTATATTTCTGGCTCCAGGTATTTTTATCGTTAAAAGTTAAAGCGTAATGGTCGCCATCATCGGCCATTTGCTGCCATTTTTTAGCCATATCCAAAGCAATTGTTCTGTACTTTTCCGCCTCTTGGGTTTTACCCAATTGCTGAGCCATTTGAGCATAAGCACCCAAAGCCACAATTGCTTTAACTGATAAGTTTGCATTACGGGCTAAATGACCGGCAAAATCATCGGTGCACAACTGATTCGCAGGATCGAAACCTTCTTTAGATAAGTAATCGGCCCATACCGATAGGGTAGCCCAATGTTTTTGAGCATATTTTGCGTTACCCTGTGCTTTAGCAATTGCAGCAGTTAAAATAACCATGTTACCTGCTTCTTCAACAGGCATATCTTCACCATAAGTTTGGCCGTTTGCAAACGGATAGGTTCCTAAATCGTGGGCTGGATAAGGTTTTTTCCATTTTCCACTTTCGGAATAATAAAAAATACCGTTTAGCATACCTGTAAGTAATTCAGGGTTATACAATAAATATTCTGGTGCCGATGGATAGGTTACATCAACCGTGTTGATAAAGCCACCGCTAAAATTTTCTTTCGACAGAAATAAAATATCGCCATTTGGTGCATATACAATTTTGTGTGCAGCAATACTTTGGCGATAAGCTAATTCGCAAAGTTTTGCATATTCTTTACCACCCGCCTTTTCTGCATCAGCATAAAGTTGCAGATTAAAATCATTGCATTTTGCCATTATTGTTTTGTAGTCCTGATCAGCAATTGCTAATTGGTCTTCAAAATGGCCACCTGGTTTTCTCCATATTGGCAAAAGTTGCTCTCCAAAGTACTCAACCGATTTAAGATCATTGTAGCCAATCATTAAATATTTTTCAACCTTGTTTTGGGTAATTGTTCCAAAAGGGATAATACTGCTTAAATTTAGTTCTTTTGCACGTGAAACTTCCTTTGAGGCAGGATATTTACCACTTAAAAAACTGTTTAAACTTTCGGCCTGTTTATTAATGTATTGCGTTGCCTTAAATTTTTCAGGAACGGCAACATACATATAGCCCCAATCTATTCTTAAATCATCGGCTTTCTTTTGTAAAACAGGTTGTTCTACGGTTCCCGCTTGCAGAATTGAAAGATTTTTAACCGTATTTTTTTTAGCCATTACCGCCTGATCTGGCGTGTTAACTGCTATATTGGTTGATGCACTAAAATACAAGTCGACTTTGTGTGTTTTTGTACTGCTAGATTTTACAGCATAGCTGATATAGCTAATTGGTCTTGCAGTTAAAGCGATATCATTTAATAAAAGTGGTGAAGTAAAAGTAACTTCCAGATTAACCCCACCGCAATCAAAATTATATTTAGTTGCGGTTGCTTCTACCCTTACATTTGTTTGTTTTGCTAAGGCGATAGTAGATTTTTGAGGGATTTCTTCAACAATTCCTGCATCAAGATATCTGCCACCAGCGTTATTTTTAACATGGATGGTTAATAAATTTTCACCTGTTTTTAAGGCGCCTTCTTCAATTGGGATATAAATAAATTCGTGTACCCAGCCTTCCTTTTGATAGAGCTTCTTTCCGTTTAATGATACATCAACATCATCGTCGTGGTTAAGCTTTAAATATTTTTTTCCCGCTGTTAATTTCGTGATAGAGAATTTTCTTCTGTAATATAAATCGTTTGTTGTCCATTTGGTTTTAGCCGATTTATCATCGCCAAAGGGAGCAGTTCCTTTTTGCCAGGAAGAATCATCAAATGCGATTTCATTCCATTTGTCGGCTTGCTTTAAAAATGAATACTTTGCCGGGTAATTTACTTCATCGGCAGCTGGTAGAATGGTTTTATATTCTTTTGATTCGGCGCCTAAAAAGCGGTAAAACTTGCCATCAACTTTTAGCACACCTGATAAGGATTGATTTTTGCCCGTCCAGTGCTTGGTAACAGATTGATTTAGTTCGTTACTAACAGACCAAATACTAAAATAAGTATCATGAGTAATTAAGGGATATGCCGGAGCTTTATCCTGAGCATTTAACTTTATAAAAGAAAACACGCAAAACACAGATAATAAAAAATATTTTCTCATAATATAGTATTTGACTGGTTAGTTTTTCAGGGAATTGGTAAAGCTATAAATCTGCTGTAGTTATACTTTAAAAAGCATTTATGTTTGTTTTTTCATCTAAATAACCTGCTTGAAAAAGCACGACTAGTAAAACGTTTTACTAAATTCAATATTAATAAAAAAACGACATTTTAGCATATTCACTAGTGTAATATGTGAGTTACAATAGATATACTTTTTGATAATTTGTTTAACAAAAAAAAAGGTGCTCTAACGAGCACCTTTAATATTGATTGCTAACTAGTAGCCTGGGTTTTGTTTAAGATTTTCGTTTAGTGTTCTTTGTACTAAAGGAATTGGAAAAGTATTCCTGAAAGCAGCGGATGGTGTATGATCCCACCAGGTTGCTGTAGTAAATTTACCAAAACGAATTAGATCATCACGTCTGAAACCTTCAAAAACAAATTCGCGTCCTCTTTCATTTAAAAGTTCATCCATTGTTAAAGTAGCAGGCGTGTATGCATTTGCAGCCCAGTCAGCAGTAGAGAAAGCACGCATTTTGCAATCGTTAATTAACTTAACAGCCTCGGCAGTTGCAACACCATTATTTTTACGCATGATGGCTTCTGCTTTAGCAAAATAAATCCAAGTTAAACGATACAAATTCCAATCGTTACAGTTATAGTTTAAATCTATTGCTACTGGCGAACCATTTACAATACCAGCTACATTGTTACCTAATTTGTATTTATTGAAACGAACACCACTATTCTCTTCACCTTCACTCATATTTGAGACAGTTGAATTTACTTTAGCACGACGAATTTCATCTACAAAGTTAATTTGTGAACCATCGTACTCATTACCCCCACTAGCAAGAGCAGGCTGACCATTATCAAAGCGAACCTGAGGTCCAAACGATAGCCATGTTGTTTTACGTAAATCGGAATTATTATATTTAGTATAGTTACCTGGAACCATAACTACACCATTGTTTCCATTTCTAGATCCGCCATAAATACGATCCTGTTGAAAGTGGAAAAATTCTCCTGTCCACGAAGGTTGCGAGTTCGCTATTCTAAATTCGTAAGCAATAGAGAAAATTACTTCCTTAGATAAATCATTAGTGGATTTAAACTGATCAGTAATGTTAACATCAAGAGCCATTGTACCATTCTGGCCGCCAGCTTCGCTATTAATCAATTTATTCGCCGCAGCAATACAATCGTCCCAGCGTGCGGTGCCGGTCCAAACTTCAGCATTTAAATATAATTCAACTAACATAGCGTAACCGCCAGCCTGAGACATACGACCGATCATATTTCTAGAAAGCTTAGGAGCCTTATCAATATTATCTTTGATTTCTTTCTCTATAAAAGCAAAAACTTCAGCACGAGGTTTTGTTTCAGGTTTAGCAGGTATACCCACTTGAGTTACAACTGGTATATTACCAAAAAGATCCATTAGTTTAAGATAGTGATACGCTCTTAAAAGTTTAAGTTCAGCAATATAACCATCCTTATCTACCTGTGTTATTCCCATTTGGGCTAGCGTACGTTTTTCTAAATTCTCGATAGGATCATTACAAAATCCAACACCACCAAACATTAATGACCAGGCGTTATTTAAAGGACCATCATCAACTAACCAGGTATGATAATGTAAACGTTTCCATTTACCACCATCCTCACCATGACGCCCTTTGGTAGGCCAGGCTAATTGATCACCCGAAAGTTCTGAGGGTCTCCACCAGCCATCTTGGCCAGAAGGTGTTGCCCATGCATTAGCGTGAGTATATGGTCTTAAAACTGCAGATAAAACCTCATTTTTATTGTTATAGTAGTTATCTGAAACTAATGAGCTATAGATATTTTCGTCTAACTTGGTACATCCATTAAATAAAATAGGTGATGTAATAAGTAATGACAATATAATTTTTTTTAAATTTTTCATCTCTCTTTAAATATTAAAATCCAAAATTAACACCGAAAACGAATTGTCTGGTAGTCGGGTAAGGGCTTCTTGTATCAATACCAAGACTACGTCCGTTAATTTCCTGCCCTAATCCAGTGTCCTGAACTAAATCTGGGTCATTTCCAGAATAACCTGTCAATAATGCAAGATTTTGTCCTACTGCATAAACACGTAAACTGCGGAAAGCTTTATCTTTAAATTTAAAAGTATAACCTAAAGTTACCTCATCAAGCTTCAAGAAACTCCCTTTTTCCAAATAGTAATCAGAATACATATATGTATCATTCACTTCTGAATATTTAGTAAAGGCACTATTTAATAAATTACCTTGTGTACCATACTTGTTTCCGTACGATAAGGCTACTGTGTTCAAAATGTCAAAATCTAGCTTACTTCTTAAGAAAATTCTTAAATCAAATTGCTTGTAAGTAAAAGAGTTACCTAGAGATAAATAATATTTTGGAATCGCATTTCCTAACAGCTGAAGATCTGTTTGATCGCGGAAAGGGGAAGTATTTATTTGAGCATTAGGAACTGCCTGACCCGCACGATTAGTAAATAACCACTTACCATCTGGTGTAAAACCAGCAAAACGCTTGCCCCAGAATTCACCAATATTGCGTCCTTCGTATGTACGATATGCGTTACCAAGAGCACCAGCTCCTCCGATGCTTCCAAATTCTTTCATATCTCGCTTGTACTCATCGTTCGAATAGGTATCCAGTTTGTTATCTATAGTACTGCCTGCAAAATCTATATTCCAGCTAAAATCTTTTCTTTTTATTGCTTCATAATTCAAAGTCAATTCTAAACCTTTTGCAGAGATTGTTCCAACATTTGTATAAATAGTACTTTGAACAAATGGCGGTTGTGGCGAAGTATAAGTATCAAGTAAATCAATAATATTACGTTTAAAGACATCGATTGAACCACTAAGTTTGTTGTTAAACATCGAAAAATCTAAACCTAAATTATATTCACGTTTGCGTTCCCATCTTAAGTTAGGATTCGGATTACGCGATGGACCATAAGTTTGCAACCACTCTCCATTAGGGAAAGGATAAAGATTTCCTGTGCCTAATGTTACTAATGAAGCATAATTAGCAAATCCAGAGTTACCCGTTTCACCATAACCTGCTCTAATTTTTAAGAAATTAAGCCATTTGGCACTTTCCATAAACTTCTCACGGGTAATTTCCCATGATCCTGAAATTGCGGGAAAACTTGCCCACTTGTTGTTAGCACCAAATCTTGAAGAGCCTTCTCTTCTTAGTACTGCCTCAAAGTTAACTTTACCATCAAACGTGTAGTGTACACGACCAAACAATGCAATTAGGGTATTATCGTTCTTGTTACTAGCTAAGCCAACTCTGTTAACAGTAATTGGCACACTTCCTAAATTGTTTTCTTCGAAAATATCATTAGTATAACCTCTATTGTTTGCGCTGAATTCCTCGTTAACTTCGTAGCGATAAGAATAACCTATCATACCTGTTAAACGGTGCTTTTCATTTATCGATTTTGAATATTCAATCGTTGGTTCAAAATTGAAATTCTCTTCTAATCTGGTTCCTTTATAAGCGTACCCGCCGTTTGGAGCATCGCCATTCTCTACAGAGTTCTGACTACCTAAAGAACGATATTGATTATCAACATACTGGTTTCTTTGGTATGCAACGAAAGTTGATGCTTTTAATCCCTTAAAAATATCGATATCGATCTTACCATCTACAGAATAAGTTTGTTGACTTCTCTTATTCGTCTCCTGTGCTAAACGAGCGACTTCGTTTGTGATATTTCTTGTAAATAAATAAGACCCATCTGGATTGTAATAAGATTCGGTAGGGTTTTTTGTTAAAACATTTTCCCAACCGCTACCACCTAAAAGATTAGCCTTGTTAATATTTGATGCTACGTTAAATGCTGCTGTTACACGATCTTTAAAACCTTTTTGCACCAAGCTCATTCTAAACTGATATTGTTCGCGGCTATTTTCCTTAGCAAAACCATCAAATTTATTATAGGTAAATGAACCACGATACGTAGAATTCTCACCCCCACCAGCAACCGATAAATTGTGGTAATTTGTTAGATTATCTTTATTGATGATGTCGTCGAAATAATTAAAATCGCCGCCATAATCCTTTGCCGTATATTGTCCACTGGCAAGTTTTTCTCTAAACTGCGTAGCGTTCATAAAATCAGGGCGCTCATACAAAGTTTCGTGCTTTACATAACCATTGTAATTAAATTGAGATGGGCCTTTACGTCCTTTTTTTGTTGTTACCAAAATAACACCTGCGTTAGCTCTTGTACCATAAATTGCAGCAGCCGAACCATCTTTAAGTACAGAGAATGATTCGATATCATCCTGCTGCAAAAGATCAAGATTACCACCAGGAATTCCATCGATAACAATCAGCGGAGTTGATGTTCCTGAAATTGAGGTTACACCACGAAGTTGAATGGCTACACCAGAGTTAGGATTCGAGCTATTTCTCGAAATCTGTAAACCCGCCACCTTACCTTGCAATAAGTCAAGTGCGTTTCTAGCACCACTTTGTCTGAATTGAGAGGTATCTACCTTAGTAATTGCAGATGTTAACTCTCGTTGGCTACGTGTTCCATAACCAACTACCACCACATCATTTAATTTAGTATCAGAAGATTCCTGCAATTTGATACTTAAAGAACTTTGATTACTAATTGTAATGTTTTGGGTCTGATAACCGATGTAAGTAATGCGAATAACATCAGCTGGGTTTGCTTCTATGCTAAATTTACCATCGGCATCGGTAATAGCAGATTTACCCGAATTTTGGTTTTTAATACCAACACCAGGTACAGGCTGATTTTTTTCATCTAGCACAGTTCCTGTAATAATTTTTTGCGTTTGAACTTGCTGCCATAGCTTGTTCGTATTCAAGAATCCGTTCGCTCCTTCCCACTCTGAATTCATTGAAAACGCAGGGCCATTCAGCAACATGATTGCAGCAGATAGCCCCGTAATTTTGAGTAAATTAATTTTCATTAGCGGTTTTGTTAAATTTTAAATTGATTAGTTATGTTGTATTCCTGTTATGTTATTCTTTCTTATCTGATGTCTGATTCATCATTAGAATTTGAGCATTTAATGGTATGCGTGCGTGTTCTAAACTTTATATGTTGGATTAAATATTTTGATATCAATAAAAAAGAGCAGGTAAATCTGCCACGGTAGAATATGTTATAGTTAACATAGAGCTAAGGCTCTTAGAAATTCTCATAAATACTATTGGTTACAGTAAATCGTTTTACTACGCCAATGATAAAGATTTTAAACGAGTAGTAAATCGATTTAGTTGTAAAAACTATGTTACAACCTTAAAAATTCATTAAATCTTAATTTCTGATAATAAGCTTGGCGGGAATAATTACCTCTTGGATAGGTAATTTAGTTTTAGAAGCCAATTGATTTAGAATCAATTTAATAACGGTCTCTGCTATTTCTTCTAAAGGCTGTTGAACGGTAGAAATTCCTGGAGTATGCAGCTCAAATGCTTCATGGTCATCGTATGCGATTACTGAAAAGTCATCCCCGATTTGTTTATTGATTTGTTTAAGCGCTTTTAGCCCACTAATGGCTAAATAATTTGTAGCGAACAATACTGCATCTACTTTTTTAGTGCTTAATAACTGTTTAATCTGGCTGATGGTTTCTGCTTCATCCTGATTGAAGTGAATTTTTAAAACGAAATCTTCATTATACGGTAAACCATAATCTAATAAAGCTTTTTTGTAGCCTTCATAACGCTCGGTAATTTGTAGTACATCGACATTTGTGGTTACCAATGCGATATTCTTTCTACCATTCTGCACAAAATTTTCTATAGATTGATAGGATGCACTGAAATGATTTGCCCCAACATAGTTAGCTACAACATCAGGTAAATTTCTATCAAACAGAATAACAGGTTTCTCGTCGTTTATTAAATCCTGAATATCGGTTTCCAAGCCTTTAACTGGGGAAATAATATATGCGTCAACTTTTCTAGACTTGAACATATTTATTAATTCCTGCGCTTTCGCTATATTATTTTCTGTACTCGAATAGATAATTTTGTAACCTCGTTTATAGGCTTTATCTTCTATAAGTCGTGCAATTTTCGAGAAAAAGGAGTTCGAAATATCTTCTACAATTAAACCAATAATATTGGTGTTACCAGTTCTTAAACTCCTGGCGATTTGGTTGGGTTTATAACCGCTTTCCTCTATAATTTTTTCTACCTTTTCTATAACGGCTTCGCTAATAGATTTTTCTTTCGCTTTTCCATTAATAATAAAAGAAACAGTAGTTATTGATACATTTGCTTTCTGTGCAATATCTTTTATAGAAAGGGCTTTCATGAATAAGATTGATTTTAGTTATCAACCAAAACTAATTAAAAAAAAGAAATTATCAGTATTCCTGATTTCTGTGCATTTTCAAAGAGATTAATCGACTTAAAACTTACTGCTTTGAGTATTTAACAATAAGCTTCGCCGTTTTTTCTGATGCTCCTGGTGTTCCCATCAAATCTATTAAACGATCATAATCGGATAACATTTTTTTTCTACCTTCTCCATTAACGATGAGATTGAGTTCTTCATTTATTTTGAGTGGATTACAGTCTTCCTGAATAAGCTCGGTTACTATTTTTTTATTTACGATTAAATTAACGAGCGATATAAATTTAATCTTCACCAACATTCTTGCAATTGCAATTGAAATTGTACCTCCTTTATAAACCACAACCTGCGGTACTTTAAATAAAGCGGTTTCTAAAGTAGCCGTTCCTGAAGCAACAATTGCTGCGTGCGCATTATGCAAAAGGTTGTAGGTATTATTAAATAAAAGTTTAACTTTTTTAGAACCCGTAAATTGTTGATAATAGCTTTCGGTAAAAGTTGGTGCCGCAGCAATTGCAAATTCGTAATCAGGATAGTTTTCTGTTACACTTAACATAACTGGTAACAACCGCTCTATCTCCTGTTTTCTGCTTCCAGGTAATAAGGCTATAATTTTTTTATCGCTTAACTGGTGCTTATTTCTAAAATTATCCTCAGGTTTAAATTGAGCAATTTCATCGAGGAGCGGATTGCCAACGTAATCTACTTTCATACCCCACTCTCTATAAAAATCTACTTCGAATGGTAAAATGCAAAACATATGATCTACATTTTTTTTAATTTTTAAAACCCGTTTTTGGTTCCAGGCCCAAACTTTTGGAGAAATATAATAGCAAACTTTTATTCCCTTGGCTTTTGCAAATTCTGCAATTTTTAAATTAAATCCAGGAAAATCAATTAAAACCAAAACATCTGGTTTCCAGGCAAGAATATCAGCCTTGCAGGCTTTAAGGTTTTTAAAAATGGTACGCAGGTTTAAAAGCACTTCGGTAAAACCCATAAAAGCCATCTCGGCATAATGTTTAACCAGTTCGCCACCTTCGTTCTGCATTTTATCGCCACCAAAATACCTAAAAACAGGATTATCATCCTCTCCCTTTATCGCCTTCATTAAATTGGCTCCGTGTAAATCTCCTGATGCCTCGCCAGCTACTAAGTAGTATTTCATATTAATGATGGATGATATTAGATATATGATGGACAAGGGATAAACAGCACGAAAAATGGAACTTGATTTTAGGTCTGAATTCAGGATTGTGCATTTTACATTTAACTTTTTCCAATTTAAAAAACCTTATAAGCAAAAAACACAAATGCACATATAAACGTTGCTGACAGTATTCCACGGCCTATATTTTCTTTGTTATGCTTGAAGAAGTATTGCATTAAATATGCGTTAACCGCTATTCCTCCAATATATAACAAATCGGCTTTCGATAAATAAGCAATATGATTTATAATATACCAAGCAACAGCGCAAAGTAAAGCTGGTATTAATAAACCTATGCCTAAACCTATCCAAACCGAGTTATTCAGCTTATTTAATTGATTATTCATTTTGATATTAACCAAGGTTTAAGCCATCTGGTGCTGAAACTTTACTGGGTTTAGCATCAGTTTTTGATTGCTTTGAGTCTTCAAAATTCCAGCTGTTTAAAGTTTGTATAGCATGATGAGCCGTTAAATCGAATTGAACTGGAACTATTGAAACATAGCCATGTTCTAAAGCCCAAACATCCGTATCTTCTCCATGATCGAAATTTTCGAATACACCTGTTAACCAATAATACGGGCGGTTGTACGGATCTTTTCTTTCATCAAATTCTTCCATCCATTTTGCATTGGCTTGTCGGCAAATTTTTATCCCCTTTAAATTATCTCCTTTCGGGAAATTAACATTTAACAGGGTGCCTTCTGGTAAACCGTTTGCTAAAACCTGTTCGCAAATATTTTTAATAAACTTTTTTGTATGACTGAAATCAGCATCTGCGGCAAAATCATCTAAAGAAAATCCGATTGAAGGAATTTTTTCAATTGCCCCTTCAACCGCAGCCGACATTGTACCCGAGTAAAGTACATTTATGGAATTATTTAATCCGTGATTTATTCCTGAAACACATAAATCTGGCTTTTTACCCTTAAATATTTTATTAACGGCGATTTTAACACAATCTACAGGTGTACCGCTACATTTGTACATTTCGACACCAGGGTATAAATCGACCTTATCAAAGCGAATCGGTTTGCCGATGGTTATGGCATGCCCCATTCCGCTTTGCGGACTATCTGGTGCTACCACAACTACATTACCAATTTCCTGCATAACTTCCATCAGGTTTTTAATTCCTGCAGCTGTTATACCATCATCATTTACAACTAAAATATTGGGTTTTGTACTTTGCTTTGTCATTCGGTAAAAATACAGAATATTAAATTTAAGGTGCAATAATCCTAAATTTTATATGCTGAAAAATCCTTCATCCCTATTTTTTTAGTTCTCAAATTAAAAAAGCATTTCATTCGATAGTAGAAACAATATATATTTGAATAATTAACTTATTTAACATTATTCAGTATCACATCCAAGTTCCTTTTAATACTGAATTACACCTATAAACCAAAATCAAATAAATGAAAATCAAACTATTAACTCTAGCTTGTTTTCTGCTTACAGGTTCGCTGGTTAAAGCGCAAACCTATAAATGGGAAACGGGTACTTCAGGTGGTTATACGTACAAATATGTAACCAACGATCCATCATCGACCCGTTTTTATACCCTTAAAAATGGATTGACAGTTATCCTATCTCCAAATAATAAGGAGCCAAATGTTCAATTCAGAATGAGCGTAAGGGCGGGTAGCAATACCGATCCGAAAAACGCGACTGGTTTAGCACATTATTTAGAACATCTTTTGTTTAAGGGCACTGATAAATTCGGAACCGCAGACTGGGCAAAAGAAAAACCTTATTTGGATAAAATTGATGCGCTTTACGAAAAGTATAACAAAACAACTGATGCCGCTCAACGTAAAGAAATTTATAAAGAAATTGATAAAACATCAGGAGAAGCTTCAAACTATTCCATCGCAAATGAATACGACAAAATGATGTCGGGCATTGGTGGTAATTCATCTAACGCACATACCTGGTACGAAGAAACCGTTTACAATGAAGATTTCCCATCGAATGCTGTAGATAAATTTCTAGCGATTCAGGGTGAGCGTTTCCGCAAGCCTATCTTCCGTATTTTTCATACTGAATTAGAAGCGGTTTACGAAGAAAAAAACCGTGGTTTAGATAGCGATCCTAACAAGTTGGATGAAGCCATGATGGAGTTGTTATTTCCAGTTCATAATTATGGTCAGCAAACAACTATTGGTACTATTGAGCATTTAAAAAATCCTTCTTTAGTCGAAATTAGAAACTACTATAACAAATACTACGTACCAAATAACATGGCTGCCGTTTTCACAGGTGATTTTAATCCTGATGAAATGATTAAAAAAGTGGATAAAACCTTTAGTTATATGGTTGCAAAACCTGTAACGCTTTACAACCCTGCTCCAGAAAAACCGTTAACTAAAATCCAAAAGGTTGAAGTTAATGGCCCAAGTGCAGAAATGGTAGAAATTTATTACCGTGGTTATGCCGAAAACACGCCAAACAGCACTATGCTTAATTTAATTAAAAGCATTTTATTTAATGGCAAGGCTGGTTTAATTGATATTAACTTAAATAAGCAACAAAAAACACAACGATCAAGCGCAAGCTACCAGCAAATGAAAGATTATGGTGTTTTTAATTTATCAGCACAACCACGTCAGGGACAAAGTTTAGAGCAAGCCTCTAAATTATTGTTAGAGCAGGTTGACCTTTTAAAAGCTGGTAAATTTGATGATGAATTGTTAAAAGCAATTGTTGCGAATTTAAAATTAAGTTTCTTACAAGCATTTGACAGCAATAACAACAGAGCTGAAAACTTATCGAATGAATTTATTTTAAATCGCGGGACAAAGTGGGATAAAAGTTTAAGTGAAATTAATGACGCTTCGAAAATTACAAAAGCGCAGGTTGTTGCATTTGCCAATACCTTTTTTAAAGATAATTATGTAATTGGCTTTAAGCACAAGGGTGAAGATAAAAACACAATTAAGGTTGAGAAACCAACCATTACACCAATAAATGCCAATGGCAACTTAGCATCTACTTTTGTAAAAAGTATTTTAGAGGCTCCTGTTAAACCAATGGAACCAAAGTTCTTAGATTATAAAAAGGATATTGTAATGGGCAAGGTTGGCATTGCTGAAGTATTGACAACTAAAAACAGCGATAACTCCATCTTCAGAATGAGCTACAGATTTAATCATGGTGCCAATAACTATAAATTATTGCCTTATGCAGCGAGTTATTTGCCATTTTTAAGTACAGATAAATATAGTGCTGAAGACATTAGTAAAGCTTTTTATAACATTGCTTGTACTTATAGTTTAAATGTTGGTACAGAAACGACAAGCATTAACATAAGTGGTTTACAAGAGAATTTCGATAAAGCTGTAAGTTTGGTAGAGCACATTTTTGCTAATGTAAAACCTAATGAAAAAGCTTTAGCAGATTTGAAAAATACCATTTTAAAAAGCAGAGAAAACAATAAACTAAATAAAGGCCAAATTATGGTTGGTTTAACTTCTTATGCACAGTATGGTAGTTTAAATCCTTACAATAATGTACTTTCTAACGATGATGTTAAGAACATGAAAGCTGAAGATTTAATCTATCTTTTGAAAAACTTAAGCAATTATGAACATGTAATTACTTATTATGGACCAAAAGATGTAAACGCTTTTACTGCTGACATTAAAAAAGAACATGCTTTAGCTAAAGAATTTACCCCAGCTGCTCCTGCAAAAGTTTACACTTACACTGTTCAGGATAGTAACCGTGTTTATTTCGCAAACTATGATATGGTTCAATCGGAAATTCGCTGGTTAAGAAATACTGGTTTATATAACAAAACCGACCGACCAAATATCGAAGTATTTAACAACTATTTTGGTGGTGGTATGGGTTCAATTGTTTTCCAAACCATTAGAGAGTCCAAAGCTTTAGCTTATTCAACTTACGCTACTTATCAATCGCCAGATAAAGCAGACAAACAATACAGTATGATTGCTTATGTTGGTAGCCAGGCCGATAAAATGACCGATGCGGTTAATGGAATGAATGAATTGCTAAATGTTTTGCCACAAAGTGATAAATCTTTTGATGGTGCAAAAGCTAATGTTTTAACTTATCTGGAATCAAACAGAGTAACCAAAGATGGTATTTTCAGCTATTATTTTGCAGATAAAAAATTGGGTTACGATTATGATTCGAGAGTTGACTTATACAAAGGTTTAAAGCCCATTACTTTCGATAATATTAAAGGATTTCACGATCAAAAGGTTGCGAACAAACCTTATTCTTATTTAATTGTGGCTTCTGATAAAAAAGTGAAATTAGAAGATATGCAGAAGTTTGGAAATGTTACAACTTTAACATTAGAGCAGATTTTCGGCTATTAGAATTTAATAAACCAAATTATAAAAAATGCGTTCCGGTAAATCGGGATGCATTTTTTATTTTAATATAAATAAGTTATTTATTTTGATAATCGATTACGATACCATTTGCAAGTAAATGATGATTTGCGTTTGTTATTTTGCTTTTAGCTGGTGTTTCGACAATTAAAACAGAGTTGTTATTGTTAACGGTTAATTTAATTGTAGCAGATACATTTTTAGCAATGAATTTTTGGGCAACAGCATCGTACAAATCAACCCGTTCGGTGCCTTTAATTTTATAATTAATGGTTTTATTCAAATTGTAAGGATTGTAAATCAGATAAGTTGGGTAAGCCTTATTTTTATAAAAGTCTGTTGCTAAAACATCTAATTTCAAAACACCTTCAATATTTGTTTTTTCTACAATGGCACCAAAAATACCTACGTGTCCACTACCATAAACACTAAACTGAGAAACATCTGGGTTTTTTCCAGGTACCCACTTTGGTCCATCACCCTGTGCTACGGGACCTTTTTTATCCATGTAAAGTGTATCAAACGTAGATGTTTTCGCAAAGCCTTCGTAGGCAATAACACCTTTTGTTACAGCAGCGAATTGCGGAATTGTTTGTCGGTTTGCTGGCATGTATTGCGGATAAAAAAAACGGGAGGCGTTAACCGCATTTAGCATCCATTTCCCTATTGCATTAGCGTAAGCAGGATCATATCTAACGGTAGGAACCAAAGGCCATGCCGCATCAAAGGTATTCATCAAAAATCCATATCCACCGTGATCTACCGTACTGCCAACCACCCCAGAAATGTCATATCCATTCCATTTACCAGTTAATACGCCCCATCCTTCCCGGCAAACAGCGGTGCCATCGAATGTCCAGCCTAAAAGTTTTTGAACATCAAAGTTGGTTCCTTGTTCTACATTCATTCTAGCTGCCAGATAAGCGCCAAAAGGCATCAGTAATTCGTAAGTTGGATTAATCTTATTACTTTCCAAGGCGGTCATTGCGTTAATTGCACCCTGCAAATAACGCTTATCGCCAAACTTTTTATAAGCGGCATACAAAACCCAGGCATGTCCAGCAGCAGCATCCTGTTGTGCACAAATCTGGTTTTTCATCGGCTTCATCTGTCCATAATCAAAGTAAGAATAATTGTAATTCCCGTTTAAAATAGAATCGGCTTTATAAAATTGCTCAGCAATGCTTTTTGCAATCCAATCGAAATCCTTTTCGTTAGGATATTGCTCACAAATTGCATAAAACAATACATTAGGGTACACATCATACCACCAATCTCTGCCATAACCACCACCTAAAAGTGCAACTTCTGGAGCCGTATTATTCATCATAATGTTCCATTTTGTATCACGGTTAAAATAGTTTTTCAGCATAGCTGGATAGTTCATTCCATTTTGTTTGCTTTTATCAATACCGATTAAGCTGGCGCCCATTACGGCACCCATGTTAGCCAGCGCTTCGTGAAACATTCCTTTATTATTTTTACCCTGTCTAACATCGCCAACAGCTGTATAAATACCCATTACCGGTTGATTAAAATTTTTATGGGTACTATCCATCCAAATCATTGGCCAATACTTGCCTTTAGCATTAAAATCGTAAATGGTTTTATCGAAATTTTGTGCCATCAATTTCCAATCGATGATTTTTAGGGGTTGAGGCAAATCGGCCATTTCATCTACCCTACTCAATCTGAGTTGTTTTATTTGCGCCTGAGCAATGCCAACGTTTAGTAATAATGTAAGTGCGAAAAGTATCTTAAATATAAATCTCATAAAATTTGGTTAAAGGTTTTTGTTCTATATTGTGGCCGACTATAAAGGTGCAATCACAACTGGCTCTTCATTACTTAAAATAGGCGCTTGCTCTGCATCTTCTAATTTACCTTGTTTTATAATGTCTTTTGCAACCCAATAAGAAGCTAGTTGCAAAATAGCCACTATAACAATGGCATAGCGCAATGCAATTTCAACCGAGAAGCAATAAGCTAAAATTAAAAAAGTACCCGCACCAGTTAAACGGCCAATATACAAACCTGCTTCATGATTTAAGATGTAAGCAAATTCGCTGCGTTTTTCTTTCTTGATTAAAATATCGATTACACTAAATTGGATAGGAAAGTAGGCCAAATCTAACAAAGGTTTGGCAAGTAATAAAAATAACATAAATAAGATTACACCAAAACTGCTGTATAAGATTCCGTTGATCACAGCGGCAATTGCAAAGAGCAATAAACCTGCACCAAAAACATACAATCTGTGTTTTGGAGATGTATTTCTGCCGATAATATACATAGCTATTGCAGCAATTATTGCCCCTATCGATTGAGCGGTACCTAATGCACCTTCTTTACCAACCAACAACATAATTAACATGGCTGGTGCGGTAACCAAAAACCCCTGAACAAGCCCTTTTAAAGTTGCCAACCTAAGTAGTTTATACCAATATGGATCGAACTTAAAATAAACGAATTTCTTTTCAGTTGGATTACCAAAGTTCCCTCTGAAACACATTATAGAGGCTAGAATGGTTACTACGAAAACTAAACCAGTTACAATTTTATAGGCCAAATGCGCATTTCCATCGGCCGCGTTAAATTCGATAAACCAGCCAATTAAAACTGGAATAACAACAGCAATAATTGTATAAAAGAATGTTTCCAATCCATAATAGTAATTGCGATTCTCATCGTTTGTTATTGCGAGTGCAAGAAAATCTCTGTTTGCCCAATAGAAACCGAACGACATGCCCATGATTAAACCAGCAATACCAATTCCAGTATTATCCAGTGTTGTTAACGACATCATAACCATCATCGAAACACCGCTTAACATCATCCCCAAAGAGTAAAGTGTTTTTATAGAAAACTTGCTAAGTAAATAGCCATTTAGGAAAAATGTAATGGGAATACCTGTGTAAATGGTAAGTTGATAAATAACAACTTTTGTTGGATCGTTAGAACTTCGCATTACATACGCGGCAACGAAAATATCGATAACTGGAAGTACAACGCTGTAAATTAAATTGGTTAGCGTTAATATTCTAAAATTATAGGATTGATTTTTGAAATGTGTAATTTCTGACTTTAGTTTATTCAGCATGGTTATATTTTAATTGAGATAAAATAGCTATGATAGAGAATTTTGCACCGCAAACAAATTCGTCTGCTGCTCCATAATAAATGGTTAGTTCATCGCCATTTATGATATGACCATTTGTAAAAACCACCTGACCAAAAAAGCCTGACAATTCATATTCGGCAACTGGTTTCATAATTGGTTCTTCCGTTTGCGCCAAAACTTTAGATGGATCATTCAAATCCATCAAAAATGCTCCTAAACAATATTGATGTTCTGCATTTGCGCCGTGATAAATTTCCAGCCAGCCTTTTTGTGTTTTTATAGGTGCAGCACCAGCTCCAACACGCTTGCTATCCCAATTATTTTTGCGGGTTTTAATGATGCATTTATGATTCCCCCAATGAATACCATCAGGTGATTCGGCCAACCAAATGTAATTACCGCCCAAATCGACACTGCTCGGGCGATGAAGCGTATAGAATTTCCCACTGATTTTTTCTTCGAAAACGGCACAATCCTTATTGTGTGGCGGAATAATCATTCCATGTTTTTCGAAAGTTTTCCAATCTTTGGTTGTTCGCATTCCTACGCCAACGCCATGCTCCGAAACAGCTGTAAAGGTTAGATAATAAGTATCTTCTATTAAAGCTACACGGCAATCCTCTATCCCAAAGGCCTCATCTGGTCCTTCGCCTTGCAGTAAAGGATAACCTTCAGGTTGATAAAAGTTAATTCCGTCATCGCTACAAACCAAACGTAAATGCGAGAGCGTGGTTAAATAATCGGCACCTTTATAATTGATTACCCGAGGATCGTCAGCTACCAAATCGGGATCATTTTCTTCGATTTCAATAATTTCAATTCCATCGCCTTTTAAAACTGGAAAGGAAATAATGCCTGTTTTTTGTTGAGGACGCTCGGCTACCCGAATAAGTAGCCAGGTTTTATTTTGAAAAGTAAAAACACCAGGATTTAGCAAACAGGCAATCTCCAAACCTGGTCTACTTGGAATTAAATCTTTTGGAGATAAAATTGGATTCTGAGAAAATCTTTTTGCGGTATCTGTCATAATATTAAGAAAATAGTTTTCCATTACCATTTAAAAAATGATTTGAAAAGTATGTATGAGAATATTTGCAGATAATCGTTGCTTGAGAATTAATCTTTACAAACAACGATTATCTAGCTATTAGTAACCTGGGTTTTGCTTTAAAGTTCCTGCAGATGCATCAACTTCACCTTGTGGAATAGGATACAAATAATGTTTATCCTGGAAGTTTTTCCCTTTAGCTGTCATTACTGATTTCGCCAATTTCCAACGTTTAAGATCAAGCATTCTTTGTGATTCAAAGCCTAATTCCACTCTTCGCTCGGAGATTAGCCAATCTTTAATCGTTGCTTTATCTGTTGATGATGCTCTATCGGCTAAAGTACCTGCTGGTGGTAAAGAACCAGTTGCACTTACACTGGTTCTGGCTCTTGCCCTAATTTGATTAATAATTGCAACGGCATCAGCGAATTGTCCCAACTCGTTTTGAGCCTCGGCTTTCCAAAGTAAAACATCAGCATATCTAATGTAGATTTTGTTATTTGCAGCATCATCGTTTCCTTTATTAGATCCATTTGTGCTACCTAATAACTTATTTACATTTTGATTTGGAACATCAACCGTGTACAATTTTCTGGGATCGTTTGCCTCAAAAGCATTTAAAAAATCTGTACTTGGTGCAAAGAAACCCCATCCTAATGGTGCACAAATTCCATTTCCTTTTAACGGATTCTGATTACTTTGATGATCGTAAACAAAAATATCTTCGTTTTCTGCAAATTCTTTAGCTTGGTTAAAGCTATCGAAGTAATTAGCGTTTAAGCTATAAAAACCTAAAGCTTGTAATTCATTTACATTTGTAACAACATCGGCCCATTTTTCTGTGTATAATGCTGCTTTAGCTAGTAGCGCAATAGCTGAACCTTTATTTGCTCTCCATTTTTCGGTAGCCGAACTATATTTGGCATTCGGTAATAAGCCTTTTGAAACGGTTAAATCAGCTTTAATTTTATCCCAAACTGCGTTTTTGTCTGCTTTCACAGCAACATCAAATGCTTCCTGATAAGTGCTTACAGGTTTAAGAATTAATGGAACATCTCCGAAATTGGTTACCAATGAAAAATAATAATAAGACCTTAGGAAATAAGCCTCGCCAAGAAGTTGATTTTTGCGAGCAGTTGTAATGCCTGTAATGGCTTCTATATCCGATTTAGTTAACAACTCAATAGCAATATTTAACCGCTTTATTCCTTCATAATCGTACTTCCATAAGCCATTTGGGCCACCATTAGTAGATGTAAAGGTGAAATTATTAACATCATCCATCCAGGGTTGGTCACCATCAGGATTCCATTTTTTCTCCATATCATCGGATGCAATATCCTGCATAACCAGGTCATTTTGAAAAACTAATCCTCCAGCCCAATCCCATTGTGCCAGAATATTTAAACGATTAGATAATAATTGATAACCCGAATTAACAGAGTTTTCTACTGTACCTAAAGTTGGTGTAGAATTGACCTGTTCTAGAGTTGTTAAACCTACAGCCTCTGTAGTAAGTTGCTTTTTGCAACCCGCCAACGTAATCAAAGAAAACATTAGGCATATAAATAATATTCTTTTCATAATACTTTTGCAAAAAAGATTTACAGATTAATTTTTAAACCAACGATAAAGGCTTTTGATTGTGGATAAGTCCCCTTATCTATTAAAGAAGTCGACTCTGGATCTAAACCTGTGTAGTTTGTTACCGTGAATAAGTTTTGACCAGATGCATATAACCTTACATTTTTTACACCAATTTTTTTCACATCGAACGTGTAGCCCACTTCAATATTTTTTAACCTTAAGTACGATGCATCTTCAACAAAAACACTCGATACATTACCGCCACCATTATTATTAAAGGTTAAACGAGGTAGCGTATTACTTGTTCCAGGGCCATTCCAGCTATCCAGAACAGAGGTCATCGAGTTAAACGGACGGCTATCGAAGTTGATAATCTGTTTTAAATCATTATATCGATCTACACCTTGTACTCCTTGAAGTAAGAACGAGAAATCGAATTTTTTAAATGATGACGAAAAAGCAAAACCGTAGGTTAATTTTGGGACTGGGTTACCAATAAAAGTTCTGTCATCCGCATTAATTTGTCCGTCACCGTTTAAATCTTTGAATTTAATATCACCAGGTAAAGCACCATTTGCATTTGAAAATAAATGACTGGTTACTTCGGCTGGAGTTTGGTAAATGCCATCGAACAACAAACCAAAATAGGAGTTTATAGGTTGGCCAACTGCTGTTCTGGTATGAGTCTGATCATCGTTTATGTTTTTAACAAACTCTTGTAGCTTATTAACCCGATTAGTTAAAGTAGCAATATTTGCATTAACATTGTATTTGAAGGCGTGATCTCGGTTTTGGAAGTTTAAACCAAATTCAAAGCCTTTATTGCTAACCTCGCCTGCATTAACATAGGTACGATCGATTACCCCAACCGAAACCGCTGGCAAACCAACAGTTAACAAGATATCATCTGTTTTTTTAATAAAATAATCGGCTGTAAATGAAAGTTTATTTTTTAGGATGCCTAAATCCAAGCCAAAGTTTGTTTGCGTTGTGGTTTCCCATTTAACATCAGGATTACCATATCTAACTACATTTACAATTCCTCCTGATTCTGAAACTAATGTTTGATAGGTGTTATTTGGAATTTCCTGATTACCTGCCTGGCCCCAGCTTCCTCTTAACTTTAGTTCAGAGATCCACTTAACGTCTTTCATAAAGCTTTCGTTAGAAACCATCCATCCTGCAGATGCAGATGGAAAATAACCCCATTTATTACTCGGGCCAAAACGAGAAGAACCATCGGCTCTTAATGTTGCCGTAGCAAAGTATTTGTTATCGAAATTGTAAGTACCACTTCCAAAAAACGAAACCAGTTTAAATTCGCTCGCCGAACCAGAATTGTAAATATTAGTTAAACTTCCATAATCTAAATACTGAAATCCTGAAGAGCTTTTATCAAAATTCTGTCGGCTACCACCAATTGCTGATGATTTACTTGAGATATTTTCTGCACCCAATAAGAAATTTACGTTATGCTTTTGAGCAAAAGTTTTTTGATAATTTAAGGTATTGGTAAAAGTAAAATTCATTACTTCACCCCTGTTTTCATCTAGGTTATTAGGTTTATTATTTCTACCTTTTCCTGGGTACAGTTCGTCGGGATTATTATCGTTATCATCGCCAAAATTCTGAGCGAAGTTTTTATTGTGAGAAAAACTGATATCTACACCAACACTTGATCTAAAAGTTAGTGATTTATCACTTAAAAAAGCATATTCGGCGTATATGTTACCAAAAGTTTGAAACGTTTTTCTCTTATCGTTGGTAAAATTAACAATAGCTATAGGGTTTGAACTGAATTCAAAGTTCTTATCCCAACCATTGTTATTACCCGTATAAAAAGGTAAATCGGTAAAAGGATTTGATGCAGAATAAGTAGGATCAGTTACGTTTTTATAAACTCCTAAAACTGGAGGACGGAGTAAAGCATGTCTAATTACACCAGGAACATCGCCACTTGATGACAGTTTATCTTGTTTGGCAAAGCTCAATTGAAGATTTGTTCCTACTTTAAAGCGATCGGTAACGTTTGCATTTACGTTCGATCTGAAATTGAAACGCTCATAACCATCGTGGTTTTGAACAACAATTCCATCTTGCTTATAATAACCTGTTGAAATAAGGTATTGAACATCATCAGATCCACCATTAACAGATGCCTGCAGATTTTTAGACTTGCCAGTTTCGAACAATTCATTCAACCAATCTGTATCGGCTAAATCAGTTCTACTTCTTGCTGCCTGATAAGGACTAATTGCACTGGCAGCATTCCCCAAGGTATTGTGCCAGGCTCTGTCTTTAACCGTTAAATATTGATCGGCGTTTAACATTTCGGGCAAATTTGTTGCCTGATGAAAACCAGCAAAATATTCTACATTAATATTAGCCTTGCCTTTTTTACCATTAACGGTGGTTATAATTACTACCCCGTTTGCCGCTCTTGAACCATAAATTGCACCTGCTGCTGCATCCTTTAAAACCGTCATCGATTTTACATCACTTTGATTTAAGAAGGAGATGTCGCGGGTTGGAACACCATCTACTACATAAAGAACATCATTGTTTCCCAATGTTCCCTCGCCTCTAATCCTAATTTTTATTCCATCACCTGGCGCACCTGTATTTGCAGCTACAAATACACCTGCAACCTGCCCTTGTAATGCTTGTGCAACATCAACAATTCTGGTTTTCTGTAAATCATTCATATCAACGGTAGCAACCGAGCCTGTAATAGATGCTTTCTTTTGAGAAGTATATCCTACTACCACAACATCATTTAAAGATTGCGACGAGGGCTTTAAAGAAATACTTAAACTTCCACCAGCTGGCGATAAGGTTGTGGCGTTATAGCCGATATAAGAAAATGTTAAAGTTTGAGCCGAACCTGGCTGAAGGGTTAATACATATACCCCACTTCCATCGGTAGAGGTTTTGTTTTGAGTATTGGTTTGCATTACTACTACTCCTGGCAAAGGCTGATTGGTTTCATCAGTAACTTTACCCGTAACCTTAGTTTGCGCATAACTTGTAAAACCCGTAACGGCTAGAAACAAGAAAACCAACGATGCGTAGATACGTCTGTTTTTTTTCATTTGATTTATATTTGATTAGTACTACAAATATAGACCTGGAAATGCGCAAGAAGAGTATACTATAATTACATTTTAGTTCACTATCATTACAAAAAGCAGTTTTGAGGTGGTTTTTAGTTAAATTATCTCAGTTGTTGCTGATGGCTCATGATACTTTTGCCGATACTCATTTGGCGCCAGATGATAGATTTTTTTAAACTCTCTAAAGAAATAAGATTTGTTGTTAAAACCAGTTAAATAGAAAATTTCGGAAACATTTAGTTTTGAGTTTTGCAGTAAAACCGCAGCATGTTTTAACCTTATTCTTTTTATAAATTCAGATGGAGTCATACCAGCTAAAGTTTTCAGTTTTCGGTACAATTGCATTTTACTAATGCACAAAATATCTTCTAATTTTGATGCATCTAAATCAGTTTCGGCTAAATTATCTTCCACCGCTTTTACTAAAGCATTTAAAAATTCTTTATCGCCTTGTTCTAAATCAACCTCAACAAATTGGTTATTAATATTCCGATCTTTAATTAAATGATTCATGCGGTTTCGGTAATCCAAAAGCTTACGCACCCTCATTTGTAAATAATTAATGTGGAAAGGTTTTGAAATATAAGCATCAGCACCTGTTTCGTAACCTTCGGTTTTATTTTCTTCTGTACCTTTTGCAGAAAGCATAATAAAAGGAATATGGCAGGTAGCAGGTGCTGTTTTAACATGTTTGCATAGCTCCAATCCATTCATATCAGGCATCATCACATCGCTTATGATGATATCTGGCGTATTATTTTTGAGGAATTTTAAAGCCGAAAGCCCATCTTCTGCTTCGTAAACATTGTATTGATCTTTTAAAATATTTTTGATCAGGAAACGTAAGGCAGCATCATCCTCTACGATAAGGATATTATATTCTGACTTTTTCTGCAAATCATCTATTAAGGCCGTTTTATTATTTTGTTCAGTAGATTCTGCAACTTCGTTTTGATATGGTTTTAAGATAGATTCGAATAAGTATGAAGGTGCAGAGGCGATCACCTCATTTTCTTTGCCCTCTATTACCTGTTTAAGTTTTAGTTTAAAGCTGAAAGTAATCCATTCTTTTTGTAGTGAAACATTAATAGCTCCATCCATTACCGAAATTAATTCTTTGGTAAAGGCTAAGCCAATGCCTGTACTAAACTTCTCAAACTGATTTTCTTCACCTACATGAAATTCGGTAAAGATATCTTCTAAATCCTGCTCTTTTAACTTGCAGCCCGAGTTAGTTACAATGGCTTCTAATATTTCAGTTTCTTGATTATAATTAACGGTTAAGATAATCTGCTGTGCTTTACCTGCATGTTTAAAAGCATTCGATAATAGGTTAAAAAGCACTTTCTCAAATTTATCCTTATCAATAAAACCAGCTATTCCATTTTGAATATTTCTAGTAAATTTCTGCCCTTGTTCTTCTGCCAGAGGTATAAATAACTGTGTTAAACTATTCAATAGCTTAGTAATGTCGAAATAATCGTCGTTTCGTTTTAAATAACCAGCCTCAGCTCTCCTAAACTCTAATAATTGTTGTACCAGGTAAGTTAATCTAGCCGTATGCTGATGTACAAGTGATAAAAAATAATTCTTATCGACAGGCTTATCCAGCATGTTACGCTTTTGCATAAAATGCTGTACCGAACCTAATATCAGGGTTAATGGGGTTTGAATTTCATGAGCAATATGAGTGAAAAAATTAATTCTCTGGCGATGTACCTCTTCGTCCTTTTGCCTAAATAAATATTCTCTTTCGAGTTTAAATTTCATCTCCAGTTTATTTTTTCTATAAAGGTGAAATGCGTAGCCACCGATAATTAATAAAAGTAGATAGAATGCATAAGCTGGATAAGTAAGCCAGAAATACTGTTTTACATGGAGTTTTAAAGCTGGGATATCTTTTGTCCAAACCCCTTCACCATTACTCCATCGAACCAGCAGGTCGTAATCGCCTGGCGGAATGTTATAATAAGCAATCTTGCCGTCAGTACCAGTATATCGCCAGTTTTGATCTAATCCTTTTAATTTATACGCAAACTCATTTTTTGCCGAATTGAAATAATTTAGTGCATTAAAAGAAAACTGAAAAAAGTTGCTTTTGCGTTCTAAATCGAAACTTTCTGCTTGTTGCTGCTTCGCTTTAATAATTAGATACTGATTGTTCTGAAATTCGCGACCACCTAATTGCAAATCAGAAATCAAAAGATTTGATTGCCTGCTATTTTCGGTAATATACTTAGGCATAAAATAATTAAAGCCATAAATACCTCCGAAAAGCAAGTAATTATTCTTCGTTTTAAAAACGGCTCCATCACTAAACTCATTACTTTGCAAACCATCGCTTTCCTGATAATTTGCAATCGTATTATTTGTTGGATTTAACTTGGCTAAACCTTTATTTGTACTTAACCAAATATTTCCCGAACCGTCTTCCTGAATGGCATGAATGGTATTATTTGGCAAGCCATTATCCATTGTTATTTTAATAAATTTTGGACTTTTCTTAAGCGATTCGGCATAATTTAAATAATTTAAGCCATAACTCGTACCAATCCATAAACGGTTTTGCTTATCGTAAAATAACGACAAAACATCACTATGTGATAAACTACCTTCATAGCCAAAAGCTTTGTATGTTTTAAATAATCCTGTTTTTTTGTTTAACACACTTAAACCACCATATCGGCAGGCAATCCACAACCGATCATCTTTCCCTTGAGCCAAAGCATAGATTATATCATTAACTGGTCCGTTTTTCTCAGTTGAAGACGAATAATATTGCTTAAAACTTTTTACAGAGATTGAAGCGTCGGTATTTCTTTGAAGCTTTAGGCGCACCAATCCAAAACCGCTTGTTCCCATCCAAACCGAGCTGTCTTTATCCTGAACAATAGTATAAACAGACTTAAAATCAGGGAGCTTTTCTGTTCCTTTAATATTTTTCCAATGTATGGTTTTAGCAGTTTTCTGATCGTAAACAGAAATTCCCTTTCCATCCGTACCAATATAAATGAGTTGGTCTTTTCCTCGCTCTATCGCAAATACTGAATTGTTTTCTAATCCAGTGCTTAAATCTATTTTCTTTGGTTTAGCGATTTCATTCTGCACTTTCCAAAAATTATCGAAAATTAATACGCCATTTCCTTTTGTGCCAACCCACAAATTGTTCCCTTCTTCGGCAAATGCCCGTATTGGCTTATTAATTACATTTCCATTGATCCGCGTTAGCAAGCCGAATAAATTTTCTTTCGGATAAATTTGAATCAAGCCATTACCATCGGTTCCCAGCCACAAAACCTGATCCCATCCTACCGTGAGTGCTGTAACTTTTAAATTTTCTAAAGGTTTAGTTTCTTTTTCAAGAAAAGAAGTTTGTTTAAAATCCTTATTGTAAACACTTATTCCTTGATTTTCCCACGCTACTATATAATTGGATTGATAGTAGGTAACTGTTTTAATTTTTTTTGACGCTATCGAAATTGGCTGGGTTTTAAAATCGGGGCCAATTTTATAATGAGTATCATTATTTGAGGTGTAAATAATCTGATTATTTGCAATAAAAAAATTATTTATTCCATGGCTTCCTTCGTAAATTTTAACAAAAGAAAGCTTATTAGAATTAGTTTTAGCGGCAATTAGTTGTCCTTTTTTGTTAAGGTACCAAAGAATATCTTCAGCAAAACACATTTTAACAATACGGTCTTCTGTTCTAAATCTCTGGTAGTATTCGAACGTATCTTTTTTAGTGTTATACTTACTTAACAGGCCTTCGGCAGAATAACAAAAAACATCTCCATTCGAATTTACAACGAGCTCGTATTCATTTTCTCTTACTTTTTGTGTTATCGTATTACGATAGAAGTAGCGATTGAATTTGCCCAGTCTTTTATTGTATCTAGAAATACCACCAACAGTATTTATCCAGATATTCCCATTATTATCCTCTTTTATCGATTGGATAACATTACTCCCAATGCTGTTCTCCGCTTTATCAATGTTATGATTGTAAACATTAAATTTAGATCCGTCGTAACGGTTTAATCCATCCCAGGTGCCAATCCAGAGTAATTGGTCTTTATCTTGAAGAATTGCATTTATTGAGCTATTAGATAAACCATTCTTATTATCGAGTTGGCGATAATAAAATGAGATACCTGGTTTAACATCTTCTACTCCTTTAGCTATAAAAGTGAAGAAACTAGTGTATAAAAACAGCAAGCTAAATGCCTTAATCATATCAAATTTAGGTTCAATTTCTCTATTTGGATAAAATAATTGAGGGATGTGCCTAAATCTAAATAAAATAATTGAGCTATAATTGGATAATTTACACCAAAACAAAACAGGCAACTATGATGTAGTTGCCTGTTTATAATTTAAAAATTTTCTATAATGAGTTAATCCATTTTACGAGCTCATCGCGACCTTTGCCAGTTTTCTGTTGAAGCTTGCCTAATAATTCATCATCCTTCCCTTCTTCGTGTTTTAAATCATCATCGGTTAAATCGCCGTAGGCTTGTTTTACTTTACCTTTTATTTCGTTCCATTTTCCTTTTAATTCTAACTTATCCATCTCTTTAATTATTTATATGTTTTGAATATTGATTTTGTATAATAGTAACAGCACAGCATGTTTATTGTTTAAATAATCGATAAAAAAGCATACTAACAGTAAAAACAACACGGCTATTGTTTATATTTTTGTTACATTAGGGTTATATTCAATTCAACCATTACTAACTAAAACCAACAATTTGATGAAAAAACTACTCTTGAGTTTCTTTTTATCCTTTTGCGTTATTGCATCTGTTTTTGCACAAGACAGAATAATTAGCGGAAAGGTAACTTCAGGCACTGGTGAGCCGCTCCCTGGAGTAAGTGTGTACGTGAAGGGTTCGCCCTCAACAGGTACACAAACAAATACAACTGGCGATTATAAATTAAGTGTTTCACAGAATGCCAAAGTATTGGTATTTACTTTTCTTGGTTTTAAAACTAATGAAATGCCAATTACAGGTTCATCTCTTAATGCAAATTTAGTCGAAGAAAACACAACATTATCTGATGTAGTTGTTGTAGGATTCGGAACGCAATCAAAGCGTGATTTAAAGGGTTCGCAGTCTTCCGTAAGCGCTAAAGATTTAGAAAACCTTCCGGTTACTTCATTCGAACAAGCTTTACAGGGAAAAGCAGCTGGTGTTAGTATTTCTGCACAAAACGGTAAACTTGGGCAAGGCATTACAGTACGCGTACGTGGTGCTGCGTCTGTAACGGCGGGTAGTGAGCCTCTTTATATTGTAGATGGAATTCCAATTACATCTGGAGATTTTTCAGGTACATCTGCGCCAACAAGCGCATTAGCAGATATTAATACTAATGATATTGAATCAATTGAAGTATTAAAAGATGCATCTGCATCAGCAATTTATGGTGCAAGGGCATCAAATGGTGTTGTTTTGATTACCACCAAACAAGGTAAGGTTGGGAAAAGTCAAATTAATTTCAGCGCATTAGGCGGCATAAGTACACCTTCTAATCATAGAGAATTTATGAATGCTGAACAGTATGTTCAAATTATTCGCAGAGCTGGTGAAGGTGCAGCTAATCAGGATTTTTTGAACGGAGATTATGCGACATTGGCCGATGCATTAGCAGATTATAAAACAATTGTTGAGAACAGATTAACCAGATACTCTGCTGGAAATACGGATTATCAAACTTACAAGGTTAATACCAATTGGGAAAGAGCTGGTTTTCAGGATAACCCGATAACACAGCAATATGATTTAAACGTAACTGGTGGCAACGAAAAAACCAAATTCTATATTGGAGGTCAGGCGTTAGATCAACAAGGTATAATTGTTGGAAATAGTTACAAACGTTATAGCGGAAGATTGAATCTAACGAACAAGGTAACCGATTTTCTGGAATTAGGTGTTAATTTAAACTTCTCAAACAGCATAAATAACAGATTATCAAACGATAACGCCTTTTCCAATCCAATTCAAGCCGTAGCTTTATCTCCAATAACTCCATTTATTGACCCGCGTTCGGGTCTAATTAGCGGAACTTTACCTGGAGCAGCATCGAATTATCCAGTTTACTATAATCCTTTTATTGGCATCGAAAATGCATCTTATCAGGCTACCGTTTACCGCACAATAGGTAAGGTTTTTGCAAATGTGAATATTGCCAAAGGATTGAAATTTACGTCGGAATTTTCAATTGATAACTTAAATCAAAATGAAGAAGCTTATTACGGTGCATTAACTTTTAGAAATACTGGGACCTCAAATGGAGATGGTGTTAATATCTCAACTTTTGTGATTAATGCCAACACCAACAATTTCTTTAGTTATAAAACTAATTTTGGTGAGAAAAGTTCTTTTGACGCCGTTTTAGGTACGAGTTATCAGAAATCTACCACTAAGTATAGTACTATTGAAGGACAGGATTTCCCAAGTGATTCTTATATAAAATTGGGAAGCGCAGCAACAAAGGTTACTGCCACAAGTAACGAAGGAGCATTCAGTTTCTTATCTTATTTCTTTAGAGCCAACTATAAATACAATAATAGATATTTAGTTGGGTTTAGCGTACGAGCAGATGGTTCGTCTCGTTTTGGAGCCAATCACAAATATGGTTACTTCCCAGCGGGTTCATTAGCATGGATTGCATCAGAAGAAGATTTCTTAAAAACCAACGAAACCATTAGCCTATTAAAAGTAAGAGCGAGTTACGGTTTAACAGGGAACGCTGAAATTGGAAATTATTCTGCCCGTGGTTTATTTAGTGGCACAGGTGCTTACGGTGGTTTAGCAGGCCAAACCCCATCGCAAATAGCCAATCCTGACTTAACCTGGGAAAAAACGACTCAGTTGGATTTAGGATTAGATTTTGGTATTCTAAAAAATAGAATTTCAGCAACATTTGATTATTACCAGAAAAAAACCACGGAATTACTACTAAATGTTCCAATTCCTCAAACTACAGGTTTTTCTACAAAAACTCAAAACTTAGGCAAGTTAACAAATACCGGCTATGAGTTAGGTATTAATACAGAAAACTTCGTTGGTGCATTTAAGTGGTCTACCGCTATAACAGCAGCAATTAATAACAACAAAATTACCGATTTAGGTGGGCAGGTTTTAAACACTAATGAAATAAATGCAGCTATTTCTGGCCAGCCAATTGGTGTTTTTTATCTACCAGAATACGCTGGCGTAAATCCTGCTAATGGAGATGCGATTTATTACAAAAATACTGTTCTTGAAGATGGCAATGTAGATAGAAGTACAACTAATGATATTAACGAAGCGCAGAGGATTTTTGCCGGCAATCCTAACCCGAAATACACATTTGGAATAAACAATTCATTCTCTTTCAAGAATTTTGACTTAGGAGTATTCTTACAAGGTGTTAGCGGAAATAAAATTTATAATTCAGGTGGTCCTTACATGAGCGCAAGTGCATCAAATGGTTATGACAACCAAACGGCTGATCAAATAGCTTACTGGAATAAACCAGGTGATATTACACAAGTTCCAGAACCTCGATTGGGTTACGGAAATGGCGTTGGAAACTCAACCCGATACCTGTCTGATGGCAAATACCTTCGCCTAAAAACGTTAACATTAGGCTACACATTTACACCAGAAGTGTTAAGCAAACTTAAATTGAGTAAATTAAGAATCTTTGCTACTGCACAGAATCTTGCCACAATTACAGGTTATAAAGGATGGGATCCTGAGGTTAATGCGGATTATCAATCAACAAACATCAATCAAGGTGTAGATTTTTACTCAGCTCCTCAACCAAGAGTAATATCTTTCGGTATAAATATTGGCTTGTAATTTAATAAAGAGAATAATTATGAAAAAGACATATATATACAAATTAATAATTGCTTCAACTTTATTGACTGCTGCATCATCATGCAAAAAAGCTTTAGAGATAAATCCAGTTGATACAATTGAACAAAGCAAAGCGCTTTTAACATCGAAAGATGTAGAAGTTGCCTTAGTGGGAACATATACTGCATTCGGCAGTAGAAATTTTTATGGTGGCCGTCCGTTTTTAATGGCTGACTTTTTAGCAAATACTGATGCAATACAATGGTTTGGAACTTATGAGGAACTAACTCAGGCCATAAACAAATCACTTTTAAAAACAAACTCTTATGTGAACAATGTTTGGGCTGCTGGTTATACCGCTATAAATGATGCAAATAATGTAATTGCCGCAATTAGTAAAGTAGATGCAGCAAAACAGAGCAGAGTTGAGGGTGAGGCGAAGTTTATTAGAGGCGCTTCTTATTTTGAACTGGTAAGATTATTTGGTAAGGCATACAATGATGGCAGCCCTACAACAAACCTTGGTGTGCCAATTGTTTTAACACCAACTACCGCAGTAACCGATGCTAGTTATATTACCAGAGCCACAGTTGCAGCAGTTTATACACAGGCTATAGCAGATTTAACTGATGCAGAAGCAAAATTACCAGCAACGAATGGCTTCTTTGCAACTAAATCTGCAGCTGCAGGTATGCTTGCAAGACTATATTTGCAAATGGGAAATTATGCAGCAGCAGCAGCAGCAGCCAACCGAGTAATTACTTCAAATAACTATTCTTTAAATGCGGCTTTTATAGATGCTTTTCCAGAAATGGGGTCTAGTCCTGGTGTTAATTCTTCTGAAGATATTTTTGCAACACAAGTTACTACTTTAACAGGTTTTAATGGATTTAACGAATTTTATGGTTCATCTACGTACGGAGGAAGAGGCGATGCCGTAATTTCACAAACCTGGATTAATAATACGTATGCAGCAAATGATGATCGAATTAATGCTTTTTATGACGATGGCGATCTCTTTACATCAAAGTATGCAAATGTTTACGGAAATGTACCTGTGATGAGATTATCTGAAATGTATTTAATACGAGCTGAATCAAATGTTCGGTTGGCACCTGCAGCACCAGTGGGCGGCAGAACTCCTTTACAAGATTTAGCCGTGGTAAGGAGCAGAGCAGGTTTAACCACTACAACGGCTACCTTAGCTAATATTTTAAACGAAAGAAAGTTAGAATTGGCTTTTGAAGGTTTCGCTCTTGATGATGCAAAGAGAACTCAAACAAATATTGGTTCTGTTGCCTGGAATGCAAACAATTTGATTTTTCCAATTCCTCAAAGAGAAATAGACGCAAACAAAAATTTAGTACAGAATGCTGGCTATAATTAGCCGAAGTATTCTAAAGACAAAAACGCCTCCCGAAAAAAGTTTCGGGAGGCGTTTTTTATTTGTGGAGAATTTTTATTTCAGTTTCTTAGCCGCCTCAATAATCTCTTCAACAACAGCTGGGTCTAACAAAGTAGAGGTATCGCCCAGGTTTGAAGTGTCACCCTCGGCAATTTTTCTTAAAATTCTACGCATAATTTTGCCTGAGCGTGTTTTAGGTAAACCTGTAACAAACAAAACTTTATCTGGCTTTGCTATAGCACCAATTACTCTTGTAACTGTTTGCAAAATGTCTTTTTTAGTCAAATCGACATCACCGTGCATTTCAGGGTATATTACAAAAGCATAAATACCTTGCCCCTTTACATCGTGCGGGTAACCTACAACCGCACTTTCTACCACTCCAGCATGCATGTTAATTGCGTTTTCAACTTCTGCCGTACCGATTCTATGTCCAGAAACATTTAATACGTCATCTACACGGCCTGTTATTCTGTAATATCCATCCTCATCACGTAAACAACCATCCCCAGTGAAATACATATTTTCGTAGGTTGCAAAATAAGTTTGCTTACAACGCTCATGATCACCATAAGTGGTACGCAACATACCTGGCCAAGGAAATTTGATACAAAGATTTCCACTTACCCCATTGCCAGTTATTTCATTACCATTTTCATCTACCAAAATCGGCTGAATGCCAGGTAAGGGCAAAGTAGCATAGCTTGGTTTAGTTGGCGTTACGGTTGCAATTGGCGAAATCATAATCCCACCAGTTTCCGTTTGCCACCAGGTATCTACAATAGGGGCTTTGCTGTGCCCAATCTTTTCATCGAACCAATGCCATGCTTCTTCATTAATAGGCTCCCCTACCGAACCCAAAACTCGAATTGAACTCAAATCTTTTCCTTTTAACGGATCTTCGCCAAAACTCATTAAAGAACGGATTGCTGTTGGCGCAGTGTACAAAGTATTAACTTTATGTTTTTCTACAATATCCCAAAAACGAGATGGACTTGGATAAGTTGGAACGCCTTCAAATAACACCGAAGTTGCTCCCTGCGAAAGTGGGCCATAAACGATATAAGAATGGCCAGTAATCCAACCAATATCTGCCGTACAGAAATAAACTTCACCTGGTTTGTAATTAAAAACATTAGAAAAAGTATAACCCGCATAAACCATGTAGCCACCGCAAGTGTGCACAACGCCTTTAGGTTTACCTGTAGAGCCAGAAGTATAAAGAATGAAAAGCATATCTTCTGCATCCATTTCTTCCGCCTCACAAATATCGTTAACGTGTTTTACTTCATCTTCCCACCAAACATCTCTTCCTTTTAACATAGAAACTGGCGTGCGAACGTGTGTTAAAACGATGCATTTTTCTACTGTCGGGCAGCCAATTAACGCGTCGTCAATTACATCTTTTAAAGGAATTTGTTTACTTCCACGGTATGCACCATCGGCGGTAATAACTAATTTACATTGCGAATCGTTAATTCTATCGGCAATAGATTTAGCAGAAAAACCACCAAAAATAACCGAATGAACTGCCCCAATCCTAGCACAAGCTAATACAGCAATAGCTAATTCTGGAACCATTGGCATGTAAATGCAAATACGATCGCCTTTTTTAGCACCATTCCTTTTCAACACGTTTGCAAAACGACAAACACGTTCGTGAAGCATTTTATAGGTATAGGTTACCGATTCTTCTTCTGGGTTATTCGGTTCCCAAATAATTGCGGGTTTATCGCCGTTTGTAGCTAAATGTCTGTCTAAACAATTTTCGGTGATATTTAATTTTGCACCTTCAAACCATTTAATATTGGGCTCTTCAAAATTCCAGGATAAGACTTTAAACCAAGGTTTACGCCACTGAAAATTTTGAGCTACCTCTCCCCAAAACTGCTCTGGGTTTTCTACACTTTTTTTATAATCTTCTTCGTATTGTTTAAAAGATGTAATTTGCATTGCTCGTTTATATATTTTGTTAGTATCGGCTAATTTAAGTAAATAATAATAAGCTGAAATGGTGAAATCGTATCAAAATCAATACTCCTCAACTATTTTAAAAATATCTAAAAATATTTAGCAACACGCTTGCTGTTTTCAATTATTATTCAGATATTTGCACACTCTTAAAAAAATTAAGCGGAAGATATTAACAACTATATTTACAAGTCATGTCAAGAGTTTGTGATTTAACAGGAAAAAAAGCAATGGTAGGTAATAACGTTTCTCACTCAAACGTTAAAACCAAACGCAAATTTTATCCTAACCTTCAACTTCAGAAATTTTACATTCCTGAGGAAAACCGTTGGATTACGTTGAAAGTTTCAACATCAGCGATTAAAACCATTAACAAAGTGGGTATTAGCGAAGCAATTAACCGTTTCGTAAAAAAAGGATTTTTGTAAAAAACATTAACTGTTGAGATTAACAGTTTACAATTTATATTAAAATGGCAAAAAAAGGTAACAGAGTTCAGGTTATTTTAGAATGTACTGAACATAAAGAAAGTGGCATGCCGGGTATGTCTAGATATATTTCTACCAAAAACCGTAAAAACACTACTGAGAGATTAGAATTAAAGAAATTCAATCCAGTGTTGAGAAAAGTAACCGTACATAAAGAGATAAAATAATTGAACGATAGTTTGATTGAATGAGTGAATTTTAAATTCTATCATTTCAACATTCTTTAACTCAATAATTAAAATTATAAGAACATGGCAAAGAAAGTAGTTGCAACCCTTAAAACAGGTACAGGTAAAGAATATTCGAAAGTAATTACAATGGTTAAATCACCAAAAACTGGTGCTTACTCATTCAAAGAACTTATCGTACACAACGACCACGTAAAAGATGCTATCGCATCTAAATAAGGTTAATATTTTTTAATATTGATAAAAATATTAAAGGCCGTTCCGTATTAACCGGAAGGGCTTTTTTTGTTATATAAAATTTTGATATGGGCTTATTCGATTTTTTCAAAAAGAAAGAAACTGCACCTGAGGCTCAGGAAGCTTTAGATAAAGGTTTAGAGAAAACTAAAGATGGTTTTTTTAGTAAAATAACCAAAGCTGTTGCAGGAAAATCTTCTGTTGATGATGAAGTTCTGGATAATTTGGAAGAAGTACTGGTAACTTCTGACGTTGGCGTTAGTACTACGCTTAAAATTATTAAACGAATTGAAGAACGTGTTTCGAAGGATAAATACCTGAATACATCAGAACTTAATTTTTTGCTTCGTGATGAGATTCAATTATTGCTATCAGAAAATAACAGTAACGATTTCCGCCAGTTCGAATATGGCGACCATAAACCTTATGTAATTATGGTGGTTGGTGTTAATGGTGTTGGTAAAACCACAACTATTGGCAAACTGGCCCATAAATTAAAAGAAGCAAATCTTAAAGTTGTTTTAGGTGCTGCCGATACATTTCGTGCCGCAGCTGTTGATCAGTTAAAACTTTGGGGTGAGCGTGTTGGTGTTCGGGTTGTAGCGCAGCCTATGGGTTCTGATCCAGCTTCTGTAGCATTCGATACTTTACAATCGGCAGTAGCTAATGGCGAAGATGTTGTAATTATAGATACAGCTGGTCGTTTACATAATAAAATAGGCTTGATGAACGAACTTGGTAAAATTAAACAGGTAATGCAAAAGGTTGTACCCAATGCTCCTCACGAAATTTTACTGGTTTTAGATGCATCTACAGGTCAGAATGCTTTTGAACAATGTAAACAATTTACCGAAGCGACAGATGTAAATGCTTTAGCCATTACCAAATTAGATGGAACAGCGAAAGGTGGTGTAGTTATCGGGATTTCAGATCAATTTAAAATACCAGTGAAATACATTGGCGTTGGAGAAAAAATAGGCGATTTACAGCTTTTTGACAAGAAAGAGTTTGTAAATAGTTTGTTTAAATAAAAGTAAGATTAAGTGTAAAAGATGAATACTAAAGTAGTAAGAAGTAAAACAGCTGTTAAACAACCTAAAATCAATGTAATTACATTAGGTTGCTCAAAAAATATTTACGATTCGGAAGTATTAATGGGCCAGTTACGTGGCAACAATCTAAATGTTGTTCACGAATCTGATAAAATGGGTAAAAACGATATTGTCGTGATTAATACCTGTGGTTTTATTGACAATGCGAAACAAGAATCTATCGATACCATACTTCAGTTTAGCGAGTTAAAAGAAGCTGGAAAAATTGGCAAGGTGGTTGTCACAGGCTGCTTATCTGAGCGCTACAAACCAGAATTAGAATCTGAAATTAAAAACGTTGATGCTTTTTTCGGCACCAATGACTTACAAAATATATTACATGAGTTGGGTGCAAATTATAAACATGAGCTTATTGGCGAGCGTTTACTAACTACACCATCTCACTTTGCTTATTTTAAAATTGCCGAAGGCTGCAACCGTCCTTGTTCTTTTTGTGCGATTCCGCTAATGCGTGGAAAACACTTGAGCAAACCAATGGAAGAATTGGTTAATGAAGCGAAGATTTTAGCTAAAAATGGCACAAAAGAACTTATTTTAATTGCCCAGGATTTAACTTATTACGGATTAGACCTTTATGGAGTTCGTAAATTAGATGAATTAATGCGTCGTTTATCTGATGTTCCAGGCATTGAATGGATTCGTTTACAGTACGCCTACCCTTCTGGTTTCCCGATGGAAATTTTAGATGCTATGAACGAACGCGACAACATTTGTAAATATCTGGATATGCCTTTACAGCACATTACAGATAATATGTTAAAATCGATGCGTCGTGGTACTACTAAACAAAAAACCATCGATTTGGTAAACCAGATTAGAGATAAAGTTCCAAATATTGCCATGCGTACAACGTTGATATGTGGTTACCCTGGCGAAACTGAACACGATTTCGAAGAAATGAAAGAATGGGTTGCAGAAACCAAATTCGACCGTTTAGGTTGCTTTACCTACTCGCACGAAGAAAAAACCCATGCACATACTTTAGTTGATGATATTGCTGATGAAGTAAAGCAACAACGTGTTGATGATATTATGGAAATTCAGCAAGGTATTTCATTTGATATTAACCAGGAAAAAGTTGGCAAAACTTTTAAGGTTTTAGTTGATAAGAAAGAAGGTGATTTCTTTGTTGGCAGAACCGAATTTGATTCGCCAGAAGTTGATAATGAAGTTTTAATTGATGCAACGACAGGTTATGCGGCTAATGGAAGTTTTGTTAATGTTAAAATAGACAGAGCTGAAGATTTCGATTTATACGGAATGATTGTATAGATCTTGAACATACAATATTAAATCCCATCAATTGTTTATTGGTGGGATTTTTTTTGCCCAAAAATCTTATATATTTATTAATTACAATCCCTAATTATAAATTAATGACCTCACCCGAAAAGAACAGCTATCGTTTTTACGAACTTGATACTGTAAGGTTTTTAGCCGCCCTAGCTGTATTATTTTACCACTATACATTTAGTACTGCTAGATTATTAGGAACTCCAGCATTCTCCATCGATAAAATATCAAGATATGGTTATCTTGGAGTGGATGCCTTTTTTATAATAAGTGGATATGTTGTGTTAATGTCTTCTATGCATAAGACTCCGAAATATTTTTTTATTTCCAGGTTGGTACGATTATACCCAGCCTATTTTATTTGTTGTATTACCACTTTTGTAATCCTATATTTTGGTAACATCTCGACACCAGAAATGCCTCAAGTAAGTGTAAAAATCTTAATTTACAATCTAACCATGCTTCAAGAGTTTTTAGGTAAAGTAAATTTAAATGGTATATTTTGGACGTTAACCTACGAACTAGGATTTTACGCTGTAATTTTAGTAATTGCAGCGCTTAAACTTTGGAAACATTTATTATTAGTAATTATCTTATGGCTTACTTACACCGCTATTATAAATTATGCTGAGGTCAATGCCTTTTCATTTTTTCTTATTCCAAAATATAGCTCATGTTTTATTGCGGGTATGTTATTCTATCTTTTAAGAATTAATTATGCAGAAAAGTGGAAGATTTATTTGTTAATCACCTTTTGTTTTTTGGTAAACACTAAAAATAATATTCAGATCACTAAGGAGATGAACAATTTTTATCATAATCCTGGCACAATGAGTAACATCATTGTATTATCTGTTTCCTTACTTTTTTACGTGTTCTTCTTATTATCAGCATCAAATAAACTGAACCAAAAGATTTTCAGATTTTTAGGAAAATTAGGTGTCTTAACCTATCCACTTTACTTAATGCATACATTTGGCGTGGGCATTTTTATGGGTTTAGCTGGTGTATTAAACAAATATATTTTACTACTGTTAGCAACATCAATTTCGATTGGTATTTCTTATTTAATATACAAATTTGTTGAGCAAAAATATAGTTATAGGTTTAAACTCTTATTGACCAAATTTTTGGGATAAAACAAAATCTTGTCAACAAACCTCCCTAACCAGGATTTCTGTTCGAAAAAATCTATTTCCTTATATTGTAGCGAATCAGTTAACCCACTCGTTTTAAGAAGATAACCAAAACTAAATTTATATGAAGAAATTTCTTGCTGCATTCCTTTTGATTTTTATCGTCAATTTAGGTTGCAAAAAAATGGATGTTGGAGGTGGTGGTCTATGCGCTTGTTCTATATTGCCTCAACCAATATTAAGCCTACTAATTAAGAACAGTGCTAATGCCGATTTGCTCAATTCAGCAACAACCGGGTATTTTGATAAAAGTAAAATTCAGTTCTATTACAAAGATGCCAACAATGTAATTAAACAACTTAATTTTGGAATTAGCCAACCTTTTACCTACGCCAGCGACTTAAAGGTTACCGATTATCAGTTGGTTTCTTACGAAATAGGAACGCTTGCTAAAAGCATCGACACTTTTTATTTAAAACTTGGTGATGGTATGGTTTATGAAGTTAAACTAAAAGTGAATAATACCATAATTGAAAAGTTGATGATCAACAATGTAGAATTATCTAAAGAATTTCCAGCCATTAACACATCACCAATTAACAGCATCTACACTTTTAAAATTTAAAAAAAACTATCACATAAAAAAAGTAGCCCGTATTGGGCTACTTTTTTTATGTGATACTAAACTTATTATTTCTTTTCAACTCGAGTTCTAATTTCGGTTGGTTTTAACCAAATTTTAGCTCCTTTTGAATTTACGTAATATTTTTCATTTTTAGCATTGATGTAAACATCCGAACCATCTGGAGCCATTTTACCTTTCCAGGTTTTATCGCCAACTTTAGATGTTCCTTTTACAGCAACTTCTGCAGTTTTATTACCTACAGATTTAGCCCCTTTATCAATCGCTTTTCCTGTATGTTGTAATGCTTTTCCAACTTCTGTTTTCTTTTTTTCTTGTGCGTTTACGCTTAGTGTTAAACCGCCAAATAATGCGAGTGTTAACATTCCTATTGCAAATTTATTTTTCATAACGGTTATATTTATTTAACGAATAACACACGTTAAAAGGTTTTGTTTTAACTATGAGCATTATCTGTTTTTTATAAACCTTATTGAAGCGGTATCTCCCGATTGAAGCATTTGTTTTTCCATTTCTATGGAGTGCTTAAGTATAGCACAGGCTTTTTTATCGGGAATAAAGCGAAAACAAGGACTGTTGCAACCGATGAAATACTGAAACTGATTTCCAAAAATTAATTTAACTTCTCGGCAAGCAATTTCATTTCGATTTGCGGCGAACGACCTTCGTACAAAATACGATGAACGGCCCTGCTAATCGGCATATCGACATCATAAGTTTGATTTTTAATATGCATACATTTTACAGCATAATAGCCCTCAGCAATCATATTCATTTCGAGTTGAGCAGATTTTACGGTATAGCCTTTGCCAATCATATTACCGAAAGTACGATTGCGGCTAAATTGAGAATATGCTGTTACAAGCAAATCGCCAAGATAGGCTGATTCTTTTATATCGCGGTTTATAGGGTGAACGGCATCTACAAATCGCTTAATTTCGCGAATGGCGTTACTAATTAAAACGGCCTGAAAGTTATCTCCGTAGCCAATACCATGACAAATACCACTTGCCACGGCATATATATTTTTTAAAACGGCTGCGTATTCGGTTCCAAAAATATCATCAGATACGTTGGTTTTGATATACCTTGTATTTAAAAAAGTCGCAAATGTTGATGCTGTATCGATATCAGTACAGGCAATTGTTAAATAGGAAAGTTTTTCTAAAGCAACTTCTTCTGCATGGCATGGTCCACTTAGCACTAAAATATCGTGGTAAGGAACCTGGTAAATTTCGTGCAGGAATTCGCCAATGATAAGATTGTCTTCAGGTACGATGCCTTTAATTGCAGAAATAATTTTTTTGCCTTTTAAATCACCAGGTTGAACACTTTCCAAAGTGTCTTTTAAAAAAGCCGCAGGAACGTTTAAAATGATATAATCTGCTGCATTTATAATGCAATTAATATCAGTTGATATATTATCTGGTTTTATTTTTAATTCTACAGAACTAAGATAGTTTGGATTATGTTTAAACTTTTTAATGTGTTCGATAGCTTCGCCATTACGCATCCACCAATAAATTTCTTTTTCTGTCAGATTATCTGATAGCATTTTTACAATGGCAGTAGCCCAGCTTCCGCCTCCAATCATTGCTATTTTTGGTACCATGTTTTATAAAAAATGTTAAAGGTAAAAGGTGCAAGATTTAGGTTTTAGCTACTGCCTTAAACCTAAATCTTACACCTTCACTAATGCAAGATACTATTTCTTGCGATTATTTATTAGCTACTTTTTAGCGTCTTTGCTAAACAATTGGTCTTTAGAGGTTTTTTCTACAATCATACCATCTTTAAGTTTATTTTGAATGGCAGAATACGGGCCAGTTACAATTTCTTGTCCAGCTTTAACACCTGATTTTACGATGATAAACTGATCGTTCTGAATACCAGTTGTAACCTCAACTTGCTTAACTTTTTTAGTAGCGCCATCAAAAACGTATACGAACTGTTTAACGGTTTTGTCTGCAAGTTTCGATTTTTGTTTGTCGTTATTCTCCTGATTATTTGCAGAAGCATCAGCAGGTTTATTTTTACTATCAGTAAATACCGATTGAATTGGAACTGATAAACCTTTTAATGATTCGCTTTCGATATCTACAGTTGCTGACATACCTGGGCGGAAAATAGATTGTTGTTTACCTGATAGTTCTTCTGTTATTCTAATTTTTACAGAGAAGTTAGTAACCTGATCTACCGAGGTAGAAGTTGTTGTACCAACAGCTGTAGAAGAACTTGCTATTTCCGTTACTTCGCCTCTGAATTTTTTATCAGAAAAAGCATCTACATCAATCGAAGCCTTATCGCCAACTTTAACTCGTGTTATATCGTTTTCATTAACATCGACATTAACCTCCATTGAAGATAAGTTTGAGATACGCATAATTTCTGTACCTGCCATTTGCGAGGTTCCTAAAATACGATCGCCTAATTCGATAGAAAGTTTCGAAACCACTCCATCTACTGGTGCATAAATTGTAGTTTTTGCAAGGTTTGCACCAGCTTCCTTTACGTTTGCACCTGTTTGCTCTAAAGTAAACTTAGCGCCTGTTACATTTTCTTTAGCGCTTGCTAATGTTGCTTTTGCAGTTAAATAAGCTGCTTTTGCTGCATCAAATTCTGATGCAGAGATTACTTTTTTGTTGAATAATTCTACATTACGTTTATAAGTAGCTTCTGAGTTTACAAAGTTTGCCTGGTTTTGAATTAACTGTTGCTGAGCAGCGGCAACACTTGCCTTTTGAGCATTAAATGAAGCAACGGTTCTTTCGTAACCCGATTGTAGCACATCTGGCCTAACCTTACAAAGTAACTGTCCAGCTTTTACAATATCGCCTTCTTTTACCTTAAGTTCTACCACCTCACCCGATACTTCAGAACTTAATTTTACTTCAGTTTCTGGTTGGATTTTACCACTCGCGGTAACCGTTTCTACAACAGTTCTATCCGATGCTTTTTCTACAGTAACTTTTTCGGTTTTATCGCCTCCGATAACACCTGCCAGTTTTAATCCGATAAGAACAACCAGGATAACACCAATGGTAATTAAAATGTGCTTCAGTTTCATAATATTTTATTGTATTTCGTTTGTTGGTTTATTAAAATGTAATCTGTTTACCCAAATAGTAGTCAATTACTTTTGCTCTAAATAATAAATCATATTTAGCCTGGATAAAATCTATTTCCGCTTTGTTTCTATTTGTTTGTGCTGTACTATAATCTAATGAGTTTACTAAACCTACATTATAACGCTGCTCTACTACATAAAAAGCATCTTTTTGAGCGTTAAATGCATTTTGAGTTGAGCCATAACGGCTTTCAGCTGCTTTTAAATCTGTGGTTGCCTGAAAAATAACTTTGTTCAAATTATTTTTTGCCAACTGCTCAGAAGTTAATGTATTCTGATAAGTAATTTTTGCTCTGCGAACACTCGATCGTGCCGTAAAACCATTAAAAATAGGAATCTGCAAACTCATTCCTATACTTTGCCCTAAACGTTGATCAATTTGATCTATAAAAGAAGATTGTGGATTTGCACCGTTATAATTAAACTGATAAGAATATGATGTATTTAAGCCCGCACCCAAGCTTAATGATGGAGCGTAAGCTCCCTTTGCAACATCAATAGCCTGTTTTGCTGCAAGAGAACGTAAAGTTGCCAGCTTAATATCTGGAAAAATGTTCAAAGCATTATTAAAAATTTCTTCGGGATTTGCTGCTGAAGTTGCTGCTTTAACATTATCAATTAAAGGTGCCTGAACAACAAATTTTTGATTTGGCTGCATTTCCATTAGCTGCCCTAATGTTAAGTAAGAAATAGATAAGGCATTTTGTGCATTTGTTAAGTTTAACTCAGCAGTTGCAACCTGAGATTTAGCTTGAGAAACATCTGCCAGTGTTTTATTCCCAGCATCTAGTAAAGCATTTTCTCTGACTAAAGTTTTATTAGCAATGTCTAATTGTTCTTTAGATGCTCTTTCTAAATCAGTATTATATAACACCTGTAGGTATGCTGTAACAACATTCAAAATTAAATCGTTTTTAACTTTGTCTACATTGCTTTTATCAGCTTCCAAAAGTGTTTTATTCTGTCTGATTCTATTTATTTTCGCAAAGCCCTGAAACAAATCCACATTGGTGCTTAAATTACCACTTGTATATAATGATGTTTGATTAGTAACCTGAAAAGTTGTTTGATCCAAACCACGGCCAAAGGTTAAATTCGGATTGATACTAGCGTTCAAATTTGGGTAAAGAGCATATTTAGACTGAGTTAAATTTTCATCGCTAATAGCTGCACTAAACTGGGCCTGTTTAATGGTAAGGTTATTTTTTAAGGTGTTATCAACGGCTTGCTGTATGGTTATTACTTCCTGAGCACTAACACTTTGACCTAAGCATAATGCTACTAATAATGCAGAACCAGTAAAAAACTTTGTTTGGGTAAACATCTTCATAATTTGTTTCAAATCTATATAAACAACTTTAATAATTTCAATCTATCCATGCAATTACTAACTTTGAGTAATGTACCTGGTCAAATCACCGCTTCTGCTTAAATGGTATTACCCATCATTATTATGGAATAAGCCTCGAAATGAAAAAGTTATTTATTTAACCTTTGACGACGGACCTATACCCAATGTTACAGATTTTGTATTAAAAACTTTAAAAGTCTTTAATGCTAAAGCGACTTTTTTTTGTATTGGTGATAATATTACTAAACATCCTGACGTTTTCGAACGTGTAAAAAACGGCGGTCATGCAATCGGAAACCACACTTTTAATCACCTTAAAGGATGGATAACCGATGATGAAACCTATATTCAAAATATCCTAAAGTGCCAGACTATTACACAAACAAATCTTTTTCGCCCACCATACGGAAGGATTAAAAAATCTCAAATTTCCAATCTCAAATCAAAAATATCAAATCTTGAAATTGTAATGTGGGATACGCTGAGCGGCGATTTTGATATCAATTTATCTCCAGAAAAATGTTATCAAAATGTGATCAAACATACCAGAAACGGTTCTATCATTGTTTTTCATGATAGTTTAAAAGCTTTTGACCGATTGGAATATTCATTACCACGTGTTTTAAAATATTTTTCTGAAAAAGGTTTCACTTTTTCAACATTATAGCGCTAAGCGATAGCTATGCCATTATGAATAATCATTGTTATTTATTTGCAAAGCGCAATTATTAAATGATTGACTACTAAAATGCGTTCATAACTGAACACAACTGTTCATTAATGAACAATATAAATCTATCAATCTTGCATAAAAAATTTATGCAAATAATAGATACCTGATATCTTTAAAGAACGATGAAAAACGGTAAAACTTTATCAATTTAGAACAATTCCAAATTACCTAATCGCCTAGCTAAATTATATTTAAAGGTTGTTTTTTGCTATTTTTGTTTTGGACAAAAAATTGATTTTTTTGTCCAAAAACCACAAATTAATGTGCTAAAACAGTATTTCTCTTGTGAAAAGCAGGTTTACATTTTGATGTACAACTTTTCACGGAAAACAAATAACCCAAGATGAGTATTTATAACGATTATATCCAGGAGATTGAAGACAGAAAAAATCAAGGTCTTCATCCTAAACCTATTGACGGAGCTGAATTATTAAGTGAAATTATAGCTCAAATCAAAAATGTAAATAATTTTAACAGAGAAGAAGCTGTTAATTTTTTCATATACAACACCTTACCTGGCACTACTGCTGCAGCGGGTGTAAAAGCACAGTTCTTAAAAGAAATTATATTAGGTGAAACTATTGTTGCAGAAATTACACCTGATTTTGCTTTTGAATTGTTATCACACATGAAGGGCGGACCTTCGATCAAAGTTTTATTAGACATCGCTTTAGCTGATAATGGCGACAAAGCTAAAAAAGCAGCAGATGTGCTAAAAACGCAAGTTTATTTGTACGATGCAGATACAGATCGTTTAAAAGATGCTTATAACAATGGCAATGCTATCGCTAAAGAAATATTAGAAAGCTATGCTAATGCAGAATTCTTCACCAAACTTCCTGAAGTAGCTGAAGAAATTAAAGTGGTAACTTTTATCGCTGGTATTGGCGATATTTCTACAGATTTATTGTCTCCAGGTAACCAGGCACACTCTCGTTCAGATCGTGAGTTGCATGGTAAATGTATGATTACGCCAGAGGCTCAAGAAGAAATACAGGCTTTGCAAGCACAACATCCTGATAAAAGCGTAATGTTAGTGGCTGAAAAAGGCACCATGGGTGTAGGTTCTTCGCGTATGTCGGGTGTAAATAACGTAGCACTTTGGACGGGTAAAAAATCAAGCACTTATATTCCATTTGTAAATATTGCTCCAATTGTTGGGGGTACTAATGGCATTTCTCCAATTTTCTTAACAACTGTTGATGTTACTGGCGGTATTGGTATCGACCTTAAAAATTGGGTTAAAAAAACTGATGAGAACGGTAACGTTATCCGTAACGAAAAAGATGAGCCAATTTTAGATCAGGTATATTCTATCGAAACGGGAACTGTTCTTACCATCAATACAAGAACCCAGAAATTGTATAACGGAGATCAAGAGCTAATTGACATTTCAAAAGCTTTGACACCACAAAAAATGGAATTTATCAAAGCTGGTGGTTCTTACGCTATCGTATTTGGTAAAAAAATACAAACTTTTGCGGCTAAAACTTTAGGTATCGAAGCACCGACGGTATTTGCACCAGCAAAAGAAGTATCTATCGAAGGCCAAGGTTTAACGGCTGCAGAAAAAATATTCAATAGAAATGCTGTTGGTTTAACAGCTGGTAAAGTTTTACATGCTGGTTCTGATGTTCGCGTTGAGGTAAACATCGTAGGTTCGCAAGATACTACTGGTTTAATGACAGCACAAGAATTAGAAGCAATGGCTGCTACAGTTATTTCTCCAATTGTTGATGGTGCTTATCAATCAGGCTGCCATACCGCATCGGTTTGGGATAAAAAAGCACAAGCAAACATTCCTAAATTGATGAAGTTTATGAATGACTTTGGCGTGATTACGGCTCGCGATCCTAAAGGTGAATATCATTCTATGACGGATGTTATTCATAAAGTATTGAATGATATTACAATTGATGAATGGGCAATCATCATCGGGGGTGACTCACACACGCGTATGTCTAAAGGTGTGGCTTTCGGTGCCGATTCGGGTACGGTAGCTTTAGCATTGGCAACTGGCGAGGCTTCTATGCCAATTCCTGAATCAGTAAAAGTTACGTTCAAAGGCGCAATGAAAGAACACATGGATTTCCGTGATGTTGTTCATGCTACACAATTGCAAATGCTGCAACAGTTCGATGGCGAAAACGTATTCCAAGGCCGCATTATCGAAGTGCATATCGGTACTTTATTAGCAGATCAAGCGTTTACTTTTACCGATTGGACGGCAGAGATGAAAGCAAAAGCTTCTATCTGTATTTCACAAGACGATACTTTGATCCAATCTTTAGAAATTGCTAAAAACCGTATTCAAATCATGATAGACAAAGGTATGGACAACCATAACCAAGTGCTTCAAGGATTGATTAACAAAGCAAATAAACGTATTGAGGAAATTAAAACGGGCATTAAGCCAGCTTTAATGCCAGATACAAATGCTAAATATTATGCAGAAGTAGTTATTGATTTGGATTTGATTGAAGAACCAATGATTGCAGACCCAGATGTGAATAATGCAGATGTTTCCAAACGTTACACTCACGATACCATCAGAGACTTGACTTTTTATGGTGGCGATAAAAAAGTAGATCTAGGCTTTGTAGGTTCTTGCATGGTACATAAAGATGACTTGAAAATCGTTGCTCAAATGCTGAAAAACGTAGAGGATAAAAACGGCACGGTAGAGTTTAAAGCACCTTTGGTTGTTGCCGCACCTACTTATAACATCATTGATGAATTAAAAGCAGAAGGCGATTGGGAATACTTACAAAAATACTCTGGATTTGAATTTAGTGATGCATTACCAAAAGCTGCAGCTCGTACAGAATATGAAAATATTATGTATTTGGAACGCCCAGGTTGCAACCTGTGTATGGGTAACCAGGAAAAGGCCGCCAAAGGAGATACTGTAATGGCTACTTCTACTCGTTTGTTCCAAGGACGTGTAGTAGAAGATAGAGATGGTAAAAAAGGAGAATCCTTATTAGCATCTACACCAGTGGTTGTTCTTTCTGCTATTTTAGGTCGTATTCCGAGCATCGAAGAATATAAAATCGCTGTAGAAGGCATTAACTTAACTAAGTTTACTCCTGTTTCTACAAAACTATAAAGAAACAAAAAAGCATTTATTTTGTTAATAAAGTACAAAGGTTATCCGATTCGGATAGCCTTTTTTATTTACACATAACTGAATAGAATGGTTTTAAATAACATAATTTGACAAATCTCAAAAACAAGTTTGTTTAAAATTGTTTAATTTAGTTAGTGTTGTTATTACAATAATTTTAAAATATAAAGTATGGCTTTTGATATAGACATGATTAAAAAGGTTTATGCAGACTTCGGCAGCCGCGTAGATGCAGCTCGTAAAATAGTAGGCAGACCTTTAACATTATCCGAAAAAATATTATACGCTCACCTTTGGGATGGTGATCCTAAAAAAGCGTTCTCTCGAGGAACAGATTATGTAGATTTCGCACCAGATCGCGTTGCAATGCAAGATGCAACTGCTCAGATGGCGCTTTTGCAGTTCATGCAAGCTGGCCGTCCGCAAGTGGCAGTGCCTTCAACAGTGCACTGCGATCACCTAATTACGGCTAAAGAAGGCGCTGCGATAGATTTACCACATGCCAGAACTGAAAGTGCCGAAGTTTTTGATTTCTTATCCTCAGTTTCAAACAAATATGGTATAGGTTTCTGGAAACCAGGTGCTGGTATTATTCACCAGGTAGTTTTAGAAAATTATGCATTCCCAGGCGGAATGATGATTGGAACCGACTCGCACACCGTAAATGCTGGTGGTTTAGGAATGGTTGCAATTGGTGTTGGAGGTGCCGATGCTTGCGATGTTATGGCTGGTTTACCTTGGGAACTTAAATTCCCTAAGCTAATTGGTGTAAAATTAACGGGCAAATTAAATGGCTGGACTGCCGCTAAAGACATTATTCTTAAAGTTGCAGGTATTTTGACTGTTAAAGGCGGTACTGGTGCCATTGTAGAATATTTTGGCGATGGCGCTGTTAATTTAAGTTGTACAGGAAAAGGTACCATTTGTAATATGGGAGCCGAAATTGGAGCAACGACATCTACTTTCGGTTACGATGAAAGTATGGAACGCTATTTACGTGCTACCGACAGAAACGAAGTTGCTGATGAAGCAAACAAAATTGCTTCTTATTTAACTGGTGATGATGAAGTTTACGCTAATCCTGAAACGTATTTTGATCAAGTAATCGAAATTAATCTTGATGAACTGGAACCCTATTTAAACGGCCCGTTTACGCCAGATTTAGCTACTCCTGTTTCGCAGATGAAAGTTGAAGCAGAGAAAAACGGCTGGCCTTTAAAAGTAGAATGGGGTTTAATTGGTTCATGTACCAATTCATCTTACGAAGATTTATCTAGAGCGGCTTCCATTGCAAATCAGGCAATTTCTAAAGGATTAAAAACAAAAGCAGATTTTGGTATCAACCCAGGATCGGAACAAGTTCGTTATACTGCAAATCGCGATGGTTATTTAAAAACTTTCGAAGATTTAAATGCAACAATCTTTACCAATGCTTGCGGGCCATGTATTGGCATGTGGGATAGAACAGGTGCAGAGAAAGCAGAAAAAAATACTATTGTACACTCATTCAACAGAAATTTTGCTAAACGTGCCGATGGTAATCCAAATACTTTTGCTTTCGTAGCATCGCCAGAAATGGTTGCAGCAATTGCAATTGCAGGAGATTTAGGTTTCAATCCATTAACCGATACATTAACTAACGATAAAGGCGAGCAGGTTAAATTAGATCCACCTACAGGGCATGAATTACCTCCGAAAGGTTATGCAGTTGAAGATGCAGGATTTCAAGCTCCAGCGGCAGATGGCTCTAATGTTCAGGTTTTGGTTTCACCAACTTCTCATCGCTTACAACTGTTAGATCCCTTTACACCTTGGGAAGGCACAGACTTAAAAGGCTTAAATCTTTTAATTAAAGCAAAAGGAAAATGCACAACAGATCATATTTCTATGGCTGGCCCGTGGTTAAAATTCCGTGGCCATTTAGATAATATTTCAAACAATATGTTAATCGGTGCAGTTAACTACTTTAACGATAAAACCGACAATGTTAAAAACGAATTAACTGGCGAATATGGTCCTGTTCCTGCAACGCAACGCGATTACAAAGCGGCAGGCATTGGATCGATTGTAGTTGGCGATGAAAACTATGGAGAAGGTTCATCTCGTGAACACGCAGCTATGGAACCCCGTCATTTGGGTGTTCGTGCGGTATTGGTAAAATCTTTCGCTCGTATTCACGAAACCAACCTTAAAAAACAAGGTATGCTAGGGTTAACATTCGCTAATAAAGATGATTACGATAAAATTCTTGAAGACGATAAAATCGATATCTTAGGCTTAACAGAATTTGCTCCAGATAAACCTTTAACATTGGTTTTACACCATGCAGATGGAACTAAAGAGCAATTTCCAGTTAACCACAGTTACAATGCTCAGCAAATTGAGTGGTTTGTTGCTGGTGGTGCATTAAATATTATTAGAAGAGATGCAGCTGCAAAAGCTGCTAGTTTATAGACAAAAAAAGGACTAAAAAAGATTCGCATAATTCATTATTCTAAACAAAAAATCCCATATCTGTATAAATTCAGAATGGGATTTTTTGTTAAAGAGAAATTGGTAAATTTAATTATGTACGAGTTCATAAACCCGTTGCATATAAGAAGCTTCTTCCATTTTTTCAAAAAACTCACGCCATTCTTCTCGAGTAAAAACCAAACTTATATCAGGAAAAGGTGTTGACAAGATTACAACTTCTTTGCCATCGGGCCTATTTTCTAAGTAGTTATCAAACTCAAGTCTTTCGGTCGCCTTGTAAAAAACATGAAACTGCTCGAAAGAAAAATTCATTAAAACACCCGATCTCCAAATGTTTAATATTTTACAATTAGTGCATTGTGCTATAGTTATATTTTCATTTTGAGCAAGAACAAGAGTTTTACACATAAATAAATTTTTTAATGTTATCTTAAATTGCGCCTGATTTACCCGCGTTCGTTTTACGCGGGCAAACAGGACTTACTAATCAACAAAAACTAACCAAAATATAATGTTGAGTGCTATTTCTAAACCACGATACAAATATACATTATTTAGATTAAGTCTAAATAAAAATATATAAATAATTTCAAAAAAAACAGTCTTATGTTTTATGCCTGCCTTTTTAAAACAGTGTTTTTTTTAATAGACAATTTTTGGTTTACCATTTTCACAGATTATAGATTTTGGAGCGATGATGATGCTACAAGCCGAAACTAAATTCCACTTTACATTAAAAGCTTTCTGTTTAGAGTTGTAATCAGTAACCTTCTGTAAAAATAATTTGGTATCAATATTTATTGAATAGAGCGCAAAACCAGTTGCACCACCGCATGATTTGGAGCCAATAGGAACGATTTTCCAATCTGTAGGATTATCACAACTTACCTGATCGGACATTGTTTGAATTTCTGCTCTAAGCATTTTCAGTTCTTGCTCGTCTTTTTCTTTCGAACTATAAAGATCTTCTTGCTTGCAAGCTGAGGTTAATAAAACTATGGATAAAAATAATGCGGAAAGGCTTTTTGTAAATAGTCTGGTTTTCATAATTATAAGATATAAATATAAAACGAGCCATAAAAAACAAACGCTACATTCTGTAATACTATATGTTCAGAAACTGCTGCCACCAATAACCCGAATCTTTAATGGTTCTCTGTTGGGTTTTAAAATCGTTGTAAACCAACCCAAAGCGGGCATTAAAACCTTCAGCCCACTCAAAATTATCCATTAAAGTCCAGGCCATATAACCAGTAACTGGCAAACCATCGTTTTTGGCTTTAAGTAACGCAGTTAAATATAATTGAAAGTAAGCTATACGTTCGGCATCATTCACTGTACCATCAATAATCTTATCATGATATGCAGCTCCATTTTCGGTTATAATAATATTTTTTACACCTGTGTAGGCCGCGAACTGCTTTATAATATTGTAAAAACTATCGGGATTAATTTCCCAACCCATTGCTGTATGCGGCTTTTTTCGACTTTTAGCTTTAACTTCCCAAGCCTGAATAACTGGGATAAAAGCATTGTATTTTACCGTTAGTGGAAAATAATTTTGCAGACCAATAAAATCAAAATCGAATTTATAACGATCGATATGTCGCCACGTTCCGTATTCTATTTGAAACTTCTCCAACAAATCCCAATCTGCAGTCGGAAAACCTAAGCCCAAAGTTGGTTCGATAAAAAGCCTGTTCATTAAACAATCTATCCTTTTTGCTGCAATAATATCGCTATCGCTTTGCGTGTTTGGCAGTATCTCAGAACAAGAGAATGTTGTACCAATATTTGCTTTACTAATTTCAGCACGTAAAATTTTACCGCCTTCAGCCTGGGCCAAAGCCGTATGATGAACGGCCGAAAAGAAATTGCTTAATCCTGTTCTGCCAGGTGCATGTACACCAAGCATATATCCTAAAGAAGTGAAACCAAAAGGTTCGTTAATGATAATCCAGTTTTTAACTTTATCACCAAACTCTAATGCACAAATACTTACAAAGGCATTAAACGCTGCGTTAATGCTAAAACTTGTCCAGCCGCCCTCATCTTCCAAAGCTTGTGGCAAATCCCAATGATATAAGGTAATATATGGTGTGATGCCATTTTCCAGGCATTCATCGATAACATTATGATAAAACCTAATGCCTTCTTGATTAATTTCTCCTTTTCCGTAAGGAAGAATTCTCGACCAGGCGATTGAAAATCTAAAAATTTTAAACCCCAAAACCTTAACCAAGGCAATATCTTCTCTATACCTATGGTAGAAATCGCAGGCAGCATTTATTTTATGGCCTTTTTTTATTTTTCCATTTTTGGCAGAAAACGTATCCCAGATGGATGGTCCTTTACCATACATATCGGATGTGCCTTCTATTTGGGCTGCTGCTGTTGCAACGCCCCACAAAAAATCTTCGCCAAAATCTGTAGATTTTATCATTCCATATTTTTAATTCTATAAATATGAGAAGTTAATGTTAACAGGTGATTAAATTCTAATTCACTAATCGAGGGTTAAACCAATCTCTTTTAATAATATTGCAGCATTAAAAGTTTCGCATGGGCCATTTTTCAGCTTGTAATCAAACATCATCTCTCCGTTATTAATTGTAATATCGAAATGATAGTTACGAAGTGTATTTTGATTCGTAAGCTTTAAATCAGCTAATTGCAAATCGTGCGTAGCAAAAAGTGCTGGTGTTTTTTCGGCAATAAGTTTTTCTACAAATACTTTCGAGCCTAAATACTTATCACGGCTATTTGTACCCCGAAGCATTTCATCTATTAAAACAAAAGTTTTTTTATCGTTTACTACATTGTCTAAAATCATTTTTAGTCGATTTAACTCCGCTTTAAAAGTAGATGTACTTTCGTTAAGCGAATCTTTTATCCGCATATAAGTATTTATAGAAAACACCGATAAACGCATCGCCTTAGCACAAACTGGGGCACCTGTATAAGCTAAAACCATGTTAATGCCCAAGGTGCGGAGAAAAGTACTTTTTCCCGCCATATTCGAACCCGTTACAATATCTACCGTTGGTAAATTTTCTACACTAAAATCGTTGGAGATTCTAATTTCTGGCGATATTAAAGGATGCCCAATTTGCGCTGCTTTTAAAGTAAAGGAATCTTCAACACTTGGAAAAACCCATTCCTGGTGATTATACGCAAGCGTTGCTAAAGAGATTAGTTCCTCGAAATCGCCCAAATGATTAAGGGCTGAAATTACATCTGTTGATGAAGATTGATGCCATTGATTTAAATTAACACAGCACCTTAAATCCCAAAGTAAAAGCGCATTTAAAACAACTCCAACTACAATGTTTAACCTGGAATCGAAATTTTGGATAATTTTAGACAGGCTTTTAATCTCTTTACTTACTGGCGTATTTGAGCCAATTAATGATAAAATATAACTATTCTTCCATTTGTGGTTTTCAGTCCAAAGTATGGCATCGGCATAGCCATTTAAAAGATTTGAACCTCCGCTAAAACTATAAAAAACCTTATTTATTTTTGAGCCTTGTAAAACATTCCATGCGATATTAATTAAACAATAAAGCGTAAGCACATTCCAAAAAATAGTATTTACAAACACCGCAGCAAGAATTATTAGGCAAGAAATGTAGGGCGTTAATGTTACATAAAATTTTAAAAACCTATTTCGAACAAAAGCTAGCTGGTTGCCAAGTTGCTGCTCCAATTGTATTTTAATCAATTCAATTTTCTCTACATCGTGCCCTTGTAGATTTGCTCTGAAATCGAAAGTATCGTCAATATTGCTTAAAATTTCTTTAACAGCCTCCTGTCGTTTTAAAATTGTTTCTGTCGATGCTTTTTCAGAAAGATTTTTTCCGAGCATCACTTTGCCGCTTTTGGTGTAACATCTGTTTATCAAAGAATATAAAGATGCATTGCCAAAAATATCTAAATCCGAACTATAAGGATGTGATTCTGATTCGAATTGAGTTCCATCATCATAACCGTTTTTAATATCATTCAATTGATTCCATTCATTTTGATAAACCCACAATAATTGCTTTTGATAATTAATCTCAAGATCTAACTTACTCTGCTTTTTAACTACAAATGCAAAAACAATAACTGGGATTATTAAGCCGATTTGAATCAGCATTCTCCAACCATCTTCAGCAGAATTTAAAAGTAAAACGAATAACAAAACCTCGGCAACGAACAAGCCAATACGCACTAAAGAAAGCTGATCAACCAGTTTTTTTCTTTTATTAATCTGGGCAGTAACTTCGTTAATTTTTATGCTGTAGGTAGATATTATTTGTGCTTGTGTTTTTAACATTATCTTTGAATTGAAAAATGATAAATATAGGTAAATATTAAATGAAGATTACCCTTATCGCCATTGGCAAAACAGAAGATAAATACTTAATTGAAGGCATTGATAAATATATTAACCGTCTAAAACACTATATAAACTTTAGTTTTTTGGCTATACCTGATGTTAAAAATGTTAAAAACTTATCAGAGGCACAACAGAAAGCAAAAGAGGCTGAGCTATTACACAAACAAATTAATAATGGCGATGTTGTTATTTTACTTGATGAAAAAGGGAAAAAGTATAGCTCAGTAGAATTCTCTAATTACCTTAACAAACAAATGGTTGGTAGTGTACAACATTTAATCTTTATCATCGGCGGACCATATGGTTTCGATGATACCATTTATAAAAGAGCAAATGGTTTGATATCTTTATCTGATATGACTTTTTCGCATCAAATGATTCGTTTGTTTTTTGTAGAGCAATTGTATCGCGGTTTCAGCATTTTAAAAGGCGAGCCCTATCATCATGCATAATATAGAAAATATAACGTTATCGGTTGATAAAATTAAATATCGTGTGGAATTGAATTAATAAAATCATCATTAAATAAAAAGCTATGATACTTGATAAATATAAACGACAATATAAATTTAAAAGCAGACAAAGCGGAGGCGACAAATATTTTTGGATTAGCATAATTGCATCTTCTCTAATTTGTGGCCTAATTTGGTACTTCTCTTAAATTTAAGCGCATAAAAAAACATCGAATAAATTCGATGTTTTTTTAACATTTTAAAGAAGCAATTAAACTCCTTTTTTACTTGTCATGCTTGCTTTTTTAGCAGGAGCAGATGTTTTAGTAGTTGCTTTCGCGTTTGAAGCTTTAGCACCTGTAGCTTTCTGTTTTTTATCTGCAGCAGCTTTTTCTTCAGATAATTTCACTTCAGCAGGTGTACCTTGTGTTTCTGGAGTATCTTCAGTAAACAATGGCAAATCTTTAATTAAGTTATACCAGCCAATAATTTTTTTCATGTCAGAAGCATAAACTTTGTCTTCATCATGTCCTGGCGCAACTTCATTAAAGTAAGCACGTAAAACCGAAGTATCAGCTTTAGTATCTGGAGTAGTTCCTTTAGCCGAAATTTTCGTAAAAACATCAACTAATTTAATTTCCTCATCTTCGCCGTAAACGGTAATATCTTCTAACGATGCAAGCTTAGTATTTGTGATGTTAGCCACAACTTTAAGTTTTTGTGCATCTAAACCTTCTAAAATATAACCTACTTTATTTTGTCCCACAAGTTTAAACAAACCTGGTCTGCCCGAAACGGCAACAATTCCTCTTAAATTCATATTTAATTTGTTAAGCGATTAGCGTTTAGGATAAAGCGTAAAAACGCCAGTCGCCTTACGCTCAACGCATTTTAATCTTCAATTATTTCGACAGTTAAAATTTTATCTCCCTGACGGATATCATCAACAAGATCAACATTTTCAACTGCTTTACCAAATACAGTGTGGTTACGATCTAAATGCGCAGTATTAGTTCTGCTGTGGCAAATAAAGAATTGCGAACCACCAGTATTACGACCTGCATGAGCCATTGATAACACACCACGATCGTGATATTGGTTTTCACCATCTAATTCACAATCGATTTTGTAACCAGGACCGCCAGTACCAGGCATACCAGAAGCACCATCTTTTGAATTAGGGCAACCTGTTTGAACCATAAAATTAGGAATTACACGGTGAAAAGTTACACCATCGTAAAAGCCTTCTTTTGCTAATTTTTTAAAGTTTGCAACTGCTTTCGGAGCATCTTGTTCAAAGAACTCAACAGTCATATCACCTTTTTCGGTTTTTATTATTGCTTTACTCATATCAATTTTTCTTTATTAAAAACATCCCAAAAATTTTAAAACTTTTATGGGAACCGCAAAAATAACAAAATTGTATAAATAGAACATCTTTAAAGATTTAAATATGTCATTATCTTCCTAAAAATATTAAGAAAACGAATGTTTGGGTAATTCTTCTTATTATTCAGCCCTGCCATTCGCTGTAGCCCTCGTAAAAAAAAACTCGGGGCTGCCGCTTTTGTCAGGTTTACGAACAAAGTTAAATGCACATAAAACATAAACTAGTCAAAAAAATAACAAAAAATTTATCCCTGCAAAATGTAGGTAATTCAAATCGATAACACGATTAAATTTTTGGAAACAGACTAAATGAAGTATTTTAGTGTTTTATGTAATTATGGCGACTAAAAAGAAGTATTACATTTTGATTTTCTGCTTGCTAACCAGCATTGGTGTAAAAGCATCATCCCTATTAATTTTTATGGATGAAGATCAAAAAAATCATTTAAAGGCCTACGGAATTGCATATTGGACAATAAGCAAACAAGTTGAAGTTGATTGGTTATTAAATTACCGAGGCGGAAGCTTTTTGATTAAATACAATAAAACCGTTGAAGACGAATGTAAAATAAGAGGTGTATCTTATGAAGTATTGGCCGATGGAAAAGTAACCAACTTACTAAACGAAATTAGTGATCCATCCGTTAATATGGAGATGGTGAAGCTCGAGAAAACGCCAAAAATTGCCGTTTATTCGCCTAAAAGCAAACTCCCCTGGGATGATGCCGTAACCTTGGTATTAACCTACGCAGAAATTCCTTATGATGTAATTTATGACGATGATATTTTACAAGATAAACTAAGCAAGTACGATTGGCTCCACTTACATCATGAAGACTTTACTGGTCAGTACGGGCGCTTTTGGTCATCTTTCAGGTATGCAACATGGTACCAGGAAGATGTTAAAAACCAGGAAGCCTTAGCCAAAAGAATGGGTTATAAAAAAGTTTCGCAAATGAAGCTGGATGTAGCCAAACACATAAAAGAGTATTGTGCTGGTGGTGGCTTTATGTTTGCCATGTGCTCTGGAACGGATAGTTTTGATATCGCCCTTGCAGCCGATGGCGTAGATATTTGCGCAGCCATGTTCGATGGTGATGCTGCTGATCCAAATGCACAATCGAAGCTTGATTACAGCAAATCGCTAGCTTTCCAAAATTTTAAACTCGACAACAACCCAATGAATTACGAATTTTCGGATATTGATGTAACCAATAACCGAGGTTTAAATGAATCGAACGACTATTTTACCTTATTCGATTTTTCTGCTAAATGGGATTTAGTTCCAACTATGCTTACGCAAAACCATGATAAAGTTATTAAAGGGTTTATGGGTCAAACAACTGCTTTTAAAAAAAGTCTGATTAAAACAAGCGTTACCGTATTAGGTGAAAACAAAGGCGCAGCAGAAGTTAGATACCTGCATGGAGAAATTGGTAAAGGTCAGTTTACTTTTTATGGCGGCCACGATCCAGAGGATTACCAACACGCTGTTGGCGACCCACCAACCGATTTAAATTTACATCCAAATTCTGCAGGTTATCGGCTAATCTTAAATAATGTTCTTTTTCCAGCAGCAAAAAAGAAACCCCAGAAAACTTAACCCCCATTTTTTATTTTTCAGCTAAAAGCTAAATAATTCCTGTTAACTATACAGAATTAAGGAATCAAAAGAAGCATTTATACCAAGAAAGAAACTTACTCAAAGAGCCGCAAAACATACTGTACATCAATAAATTAGCAATCGAAATGTAACACACTTGATACTTTGGCATAGCTTTTGGAATGAGAGGTTTAATTAATTCAGGATTTACCTGGAAATACTTAAACGAAAAATCTTTTACCTAAAAAGAAAATATTATGAAAAAGTTACTATTAAGTGCAGGAGTTTTATTGTTGGCAACAGGTGCATTCGCACAAACAACCATGAGTGGCAACTCTGCAAGATTCGGATTAAAAGCAGGTGTTAACCTTTCTAGTTACAGTGGTACTGGTGCTTTAGATCGTGATTACAAAAATAATGTTGGTTATAACGTTACTGCATTTGGCGATTTCGGAGTTGGAAATAACTTCTTCATTCAGCCGGGCGTTTCGTTACAAAACAAAGGTGCAAAATTAGAAAGCACAGGAACAGCAGCTGGAACAACTGTAACGGGAACATTTAAACAAGATGTTATGGCTATCGAAGTGCCAATTAATGCTGTAGTAAGAATCCCAACGGGCGATGCTGGTGCATTCCAAATTAGTGCAGGGCCATACGTTGGTTTCAATATTTCTGGTAAAAACAAATACACAGGAACCTATACAAATGGTGCTGTTGCAGGCTCATCGTTTACCGATAGAGATATAGAATTTGGTAGTACAACTAGCGATGATTTAAGCAGCATTGATTTTGGAGCTAACTTTGGATTGGCATACCGCTTAAATAGTGGAGTATCAATCGGAGCAAATTATGGTTTAGGTATATCTAATTTAGTACCTAAAGATTCGAGAACTAATGATGATAAATTAAGAAACCGTGTATTAGGTTTTACAATCGGTTATTCATTGTAGAAAAACGATTTAAATAACAAAAGCCTGTTTTGAATATTCAAAACAGGCTTTTTTATTAATCGTAAAAATTCCAGGTTACGCCAAATTTAAGTAAGGCGTCGGGCATCGGATATCGATTTACCGTATAATATCCCGTTGAGGATAAACCTTGATTCGCATAATCATATTTCACAAAAATATTTGCCCGTTTTAAGTTAGCTTTCAAGAATACATCAACTACTGGCGTAGATTTAAATACAGTTGCATCTCCTACAAAAAACTGCGATACAGCAGGCGAATAAGAATAGTTAGCATAAGATGTATTGTACCTTACATCAAAGCCAATATTAGTTTTTAAAACTTTAAAAATGTTTAAATCAACATAAAAACTATTACAGGTATAAAACTCAGGCGTTCTTAAAATACTTTCATTATCCGTTTTTTGGTAAGCTAAATAATTTTCAATTGTAAATTTACCCAGCTTCCATTTCTTAGAAACATCTAAACGAATTAAACTAATATCAGAGGTTTCCTGATATGGTTTTATATTATAATCCTTAATTAATGTACTACCTGTTCCAAAATATAGATAGTTGCTAGTTAGAAAATATTTAGCACCCGCCTGCAAACCCAGTTTATCATTTATATACTCAAAAGATAGGTTAGCAACCTTAGTGTTTTTTAAATCGGAATTAGTCCAGAAGAAATGGTTACCGTTGTAAAAACTAAAAATTTCTGAAGGAGATTGATTTTGAAGATAAGCCCCTAACTCTATTCTTCCAATATCTTTGCCTAGGGCAATTCTACTTTTAGCTTCATACAGGAAATCGCCAGCATTTCTACCCTGAAAAATCTGTTGAACATCCAAATTGAAGTCGATATTACTGGTAAAACGATAACCTAATGCGCCAATAATGCTTAAATTTTGGAAACCAAATTTGCTGTTTTCGTAAGTATTACCATTTTTCCTTCTCCCAATCGTAGTATAGTTATAATAATCATGTCGGATCCCGGCATCCAACTTCAATTCATTTTTAATTACTGATGAATTTTTAGCCCTTAAAAAAAAACTGTAAACAAACTCATTTTTAATATGCTGAACATGTGTTGAATCGTTGGTAAAGGTAGGATCCAAAGCCAAATCACTAGCATCAGTAGGCCTAAGCGTCATTTTTGTAGTTTTATCTAAGGCTGTTGGAATAACACTGTTATCATCTAACTGATCTTTAGTAAAATCGTAACTATCATTATTGTATTCAATAGTGTAGGTAACTTTATTTGTTGGTAAAACCGAACTGTTTGTTTTAGAACTATCTATCCTGCCAACATAATAAGTTTGCTTTAAAAAAACTGTATTTTTTCGATACAAATTTCTGGCATTTGATAACCGAATGGCTTCAGCATCCCTCTGAATTTTTGAGTAGCCAGTATTAAAAATACTATCCGCACGAACAGAGCCATTTTCGTAAGCACGCATGGTATTAAAAATAGCAGAAGCCCACATGTTATACCTTTTACTAGGCGATTGATACCAGCTAAACAGGGCAATATTTAAATTATCTCCTCTCTGGCGGCTATAAAACCCTCTCGAATCCATTCTATTAAAGTTAAAGCCAGCATTCCAGTTTTTCTTAATATTCTGACTATGGATCCCTTTAAAAAATTGCTCCTTTTGCCCTGCACTTACTAAGTACAAACTTGTAAAAGGCGCTCTAGCCTGATAATAAATAATATCTTCGGGTGTTAAAGCATAATAATCTAAAGAATGATAACCTGGATCGAAACCAATTCTTTTAGAAGGCTCATATAATAATGGCCTTGCAACCTGCCCCATACTTCCAGTTGTAATTGTTGGGTGTTTAGGTTGCATTAAAGGGCTATAATTTTGAATATTAAAAGTAGATGTATCTAAGGGAATAAGCACAATACTGTCTTTACTTAAAGCCATCTTCGTGAATTTAATGTATTTAGCATTGTAAACAATAGAATCCTTTTCCCCCTCTTCTTTCTTGCGTAAAGAATCCAGCTCTTTATTATTACCCACACTCGTTTTTAAATCTTGAGCAAAAACATCGCTTATTCCAACGAATAAAGAAATTAAAAAGCAGAACAGAACAACTCTACGCATTTTATAATTCGGCAATTAATCTGGTTAAAATTTCAGTCATTTTAGGTTCTGCTTTTGCTGCAGCTTCTAAAATCTCGTCTAAATTGAAAGGCTGTAAATCTTCAGGAAAACCCTCATCAGTTAAAACTGAGATTGCAAAAACGGGTAAACCTGCGTGGTTTGCAACTATTACTTCTGGTACAGTGCTCATACCAACCGCATCGGCACCAATTAAACGTAAGTATTTATACTCTGCCTTTGTTTCTAAATTCGGACCAGAAACAGCTACATAAATACCTTTATGGCATTTTACATCAACATCTTTTGCAATATCTAAAGCTTTGGCAATAATACTTTTTTTATAGGGCTGACTCATATCTGGAAAACGAGAGCCTAACGAGCTTTCAATTATGCCTCGTAATGGATTATCGGGCTGAAGATTAATATGATCTTCAATAATCATCAAATCACCTTTCTTAAACTCAGGATTTAAAGACCCTGCAGCATTCGAAACAATTAAATTTTCGATACCTAAACCTTTCATTACGCGAACAGGAAATGTAATTTGCTGCATACTGTAACCTTCATAATAGTGCAAACGACCTTGCATGGCTACGATTTTCTTTCCGTTTAAAGTTCCAAAAATTAATTTGCCGCTATGAAACTCTAATGTTGATATTGGAAAATTTGGAATATTAGAGTACATCAATTGATGCTCTACTTCAATATCTTTAACCAAACCACCCAAACCAGTTCCTAAAATTATTCCTATTTCTGGTTTAAAGTTTTCAGTTTTACGTTTTATGTACTCAACGGTTTCTTCTATTGCTCTTAACATAGTTTAAAATAAGTTCGTCAAAGTTAATCTTATCTTCTTCAAATAAATCAACCTCGATAGGTAAATAATATACGGGTAAATTTACCAGTAAATCTTCAAATCCAGTAGCTCTTAAACGCTTGCTGTCCTTTTCTGTTGTGATTATGATTTTATCTTTTTTTATACCAGCCTCAAAAGTCGATTTAAGTTTCTTAATATCAACTTCTTTGAATGCGTAATGATCAGGAAATTCTAGGTGTTTAATGGTTTTAGAATATTTTTCGAGCTCATTAACCAAAGGTTCGGGGTTGGCAATCCCTGTTAAAAGAAAAACTTCACAATCTTTTATCGAATCTAAAATACGGCTTTCTGCCTTATACAAATGTTGTAGAAGGCCATATTTTAAATATGAATGTAAAACTGGCTGATTTCGGTTTGGCTGTAATTCGTTAACAGAAGCTTGTTGTGCTACGTGCAATAATGGAACTGGCGATTTAGTAACCAGCAACACATCCGCTCTTTTTCGCGATGAAAAAACATCTCTTAAATTTCCCGCTGGGAGCAAGAATTGTAAAGTGCCGAGTTTTTGAAACTCAAAGAGTAGAATATTAAAACCAGCTTTTACTGCCCTATGCTGAAAGGCATCATCAAGAATAATTAAATCATGATTTTCCTTTAATTTTTCGATGCCAGCTACCCGATCTTCGCAAACAGCAACTGTTATATTTTCAAATTTCTGATGATATTGCAACGGTTCATCGCCAATGGTTTCGGCAGTTGCAATATCATCAGCCAATATAAAACCTTTTGTTTTTCGGCCGTAGCCCCTACTCAAAATTGCAATTTTATAATCGGCTAATAAACGCACTAAATATTCGGTTGTTGGTGTTTTGCCCGAACCGCCGACCGCTAAATTACCTACACAAATTACAGGCAAATCGAATTTAACCGAGCGTATAACGCCCCAATCGTACAGCTTTTTGCGAATAACAATTGCCACACCATAAATTAAGGAGAACGGAAGCAGTAAAAAACGCAGATATTTAAGTAGCATAATTCGTGTTTTCAAAATTACTCATTATTTAAACAAGAAAAGCATTACGTTAAGCAATGCTTATTAAAGCAATTTCGTTCTTAAAAGTTTTTTGAAAAGCCAAAACAGTAACACCGATTAATGCTCGTCGGGCTTTGCGCTAAATCTTTTATCGCGAACGTTAGCATTATTAGTTTATCGAACTGCTGCAATAAAAGGATATCGCTGCAATCCCGTTTATTAAAACAATACAATGCAAGTATGCAGAAAGTCTTAAATTACGGTTAATCTGAACCAGGTTTTGTATGAGAAACAACAATCTAATCGTTCCCTCTTCCAACAAAACCACGCATATCACTTCCACTTGGGCTTTGGAAAATCTCTAAATCAAAATAGGGAACCGCAGCAAGTAAATGGTCGAAAATATCGGCAGCAACCTCTTCAAATTTCCTTAAACCTTTCTCCTTTGAGAACACGTAAATTTCTATAGGCAAACCATTTTCTGTTGCCTGTAACTGGCGAACCATAAAAGTTAAATCGGTGTTGATAAAAGGGTTACTTTCCAAATATTTTTCTGCGTAAACTCTAAAAGTACCAATGTTAGTCATGTGTTTTCCGTTAACAAGATTATTGGGATTGACAGCATTTTCAGCATTAAACTTAGCAATTTGCAATTGGGTTTCCTTTAAATAATCTTTCAGAAAATCGATGTTTTGCAAACGGGAAATGAGTTCTTCATCGCAAAATTTTATGCTCGAAATTTTAATATTGATATGTCGCTTAATTCGTCTACCCTCACTTTCTTCCATAGCACGCCAGTTTTTAAACGATTCGCTTACAATGGCATAGCTTGGCACAATGGTTACGGTTTTATCCCAGTTTCTAACTTTAATAGTAGTTAAATTAATTTCTGTAACCTCTCCATCTGCACCGTATTTTTCAACCGTAATCCAATCACCAACACGAACTAAATCTATTGCACTCATTTGTACAGAGGCTACAAAACCTAAAATCGGATCGCGGAAAACCAAGATAAAAACCGCCGTCACAGCCCCGAAACCACCAAAAATATATAAAGGATCTTTATCTAAAATAATTGATAAAATCAATACAAAACCAAGAATATAGATAATGATTTTAGCAACTTGCTTATAACTTCTTATTGGTTTGTCGGCATATTTTCGCGATGATTCCATGATGGAAACAAGTGCGTTAAGAAAAGCATTGATAGCAAACATGGTTGCCAAAACCACATAAATTTTAGAAATTATTAATGCATAAAAAAGCCAGTTCGTAAAATCAATAAAAATAAAAGGAACAGCATTATAAATTATGTATGCACCGAATATTAATGCAAAAGCTCTAAAAACTCTAAATTCGAAAAGCGCACTTTGCCAATTTGGTTTTGTTTTAGCACTTTTTACAGCAAAAATGAATACTTGCCTGGTTAAAAATATAGTTATAAAAAGGAAGAATGTTACACCAATTAATCCAATAAAAAAGTACGAATAAATTAATTCTGTACCCGAAAGATCTTTTTCAACAAGCCATGTTCTTAACTCATTGAATATATATTGAAAAGTAGGAATATTCATTAAGGCAATTTAGGTTTTATTGATTAGAAAATGAATGAGGCAATCAATCGCTGTTACGTAAAGCTTGTCGAAACAAATTTATTAAGTTCTGCCAGCACCAGTAAAGTTTTGGAGCAGCTGTTATTACGATATCGATCTTTCATCAATTGAAGCAATTTATTCTTTCTCTACCCAATTACCATCACCTTTAATAATATCAATCAGTTCATCCAAAGCAAAAGCGGTAGTTACATTTTTCTTCACGACTTCTTGCCCTCTGTAAAGGGTAATTTTATCAGGACCAGTTCCTACGTAACCATAATCGGCATCGGCCATTTCGCCAGGACCGTTTACAATGCAGCCCATAATTCCAATTTTTAAGCCTTTTAAATGATCGGTGCGAGAACGAATTAATTGGGTAGTTTCCTGTAAATCGAAAAGGGTTCTACCACAACTTGGACAAGAAATATATTCCGTCTTGCTTATTCTTGTTCTTGTTGCCTGTAAAATGCCAAAGCTTGTAGAATTAAGCAAAGCTAAATCTGCATTCCGAGCATCAATCCAGATACCATCTCCAAAACCGTCAGTAAATAAAGCGCCAAAATCGGTTGAAGCATAAAGTTGCAGATGATCTGCATCATATTCTTGGTAAGTCCTTTTAATGATTACTGGGACCTGGATATTTTTCTCTTGAAGCGCAACAAAAAACGCTCTTTGTTCAGCCATTCCATGGTTTGCAGATGTCTTCAACACAAAAACCACATTAATCAGTTGATGTAAAGATAAATGATTGAAATGCGTTGCATCAATTTCTACGAAGTTTAAATGCTCGTCCTTAACTACTGACTCATTAAACTCATCTAAAGAAAATAATGGGTGGCAATTATTTTTATCCTTTAAACCTAACCAGGTTTGATAATTGTACACTTGTTTTAAGTTCCCTGGGAAAGAGAATGATGGTAAATTATCGCCTAAGAAAGCTAAATCACAAGCTTGATCAGCTAAGTTATATTTATCTAATCCTGCACTGTAATTGTATCCAATCGAACTTAAAAAATATGGGTCTTTTAAGTTTTCTTTGGAAACATCAATCATTACCATTGGATGATGATGCCCGCCAATGTGTTGAACACTTTCTGTTGTTCTACGGGAATATTGGTATGGACTGTAAGTTGGTGATTGTCCTTCGACAAGCTCAGGATGACATACGACAGTATTGCTTTCAACTTTCAACTTTTGACTTTCAACTCTATTCACATATCGGTCGGCCAAAGCTTTGGCAACTGGAGCCTCAAATTCTGGGTCTTCGGTTAACGAAACGCGAATAGTATCACCTAAGCCATCTTCTAATAAAGTTCCAATTCCAACAGCCGATTTAATACGACCATCTTCTCCATCACCAGCTTCAGTTACTCCGAGATGCAAAGGATAGTTCATACCTTCCTTTACCATTGTTTCTACCAGTAAACGGTAAGCCTGAACCATTACTTGCGTATTACTGGCTTTCATTGAAATAACCAGATTATAATAATTTTCGGCCTCGCACATACGGATAAACTCCATTGCCGATTCTACCATTCCTCGTGGTGTATCGCCGTAATGGCTCATAATACGATCCGAGAGGGAACCATGATTTGTACCAATACGCATCGCTGTACCGTATTCTTTACAAATTTTAATAAGCGGAATAAACTTTTTATTGATTCTTTCTAATTCGGCTGTATAGGCTTCTTGTGTATATTCTAAATTTTCGAATTTCTTTTTATCAGCATAATTACCTGGATTTACGCGAACCTTTTCTACAATTCTAGCTGCCATTTCTGCTGCATTCGGCGTAAAATGGATATCTGCGATTAGGGGAACATTATATCCGCGGTAGCGTAATTCTTTTTTAATATTGGCTAAATTTTCGGCTTCTTTAATACTAGGCGCAGTAATACGAACATATTCGCAGCCAGATTCTATCATTCGGATGGTTTGCTCAACCGTTCCAATGGTATCCATGGTATCGGTGGTGGTCATCGATTGGATTCGAATTGGATTATGACCGCCCAAAGCGATATCACCAATATTTACTTCGCGGGTTAAAAACCTCGAATATTGCGTTAAACTGTTGCAATATCCACCACCTAAATCATGCTTTGCCAAAATATTTTCCATGCGATTGCAAAGATATAGATAGAATTTCGAATGAGAGAATTTTGTATGATAGAATGACTGAATGTTTACTAGCAACTTCCAGTCAATGATCTAAATTTAACCAGTTTTAAATTAACCTATCTTTTATAACTAAAGTATCGGCGGCGATATCATGCCAGCATTGGTTTTTCTTATTCAAAAAACTATAGAAATAGCCAAAAAAAACAGGGATTACAGAAAATATTTTAGCAAAATTTCTTCCTAAAGATTTACCAAGAGAAATTGGACTTCCTTCTAAATCGGTAACTTTTATATTTACCAAACGTTTTCCGATGGTAGCTTGTTTTTTAGTCGATTCGGCGATGCTTCCGTAAATTAACTTAACGAGGAAAATGGATGGCAATGGAATCAGGAAAGCCATAATCCGTAGATCTTTTCCTTCGACAAAAATAAAACTAAAAAGAATGATTGCGCAGAACACTAGAAAAATCAAGAAATGATCAATAACCGAAGCCAGCAGTCTTAAATCGAAAGAAGCAAAATATTGTGGTGCAGTTTTTTGATAACTAAAACCCAAAAGCTCACGCAATTCTGGAATTGCATGAGCTTCTTTATAATCGTCCATTCCTGGTTTCCGTATAAACGTATTTGGTTTAATGTTTAAATCATTAAGCTCAGAAAGGCTATATGGCCCTTGAGGTTTTCCGTTTATAACTACTGTATACAGATTAGGATTCATTTGATTTTATGATTTTAAGATTAGGGTTTTACAAGCTTTGATGATATAAGCCTTAAACCTTCAGCCTTTAAACCTTAAACCTTTTTAATATCTATCAACCTCAAAGCTACTCAATCCACCATCTAAATTAATAAAGATTTTTTTTGTAGATGTTTTATAATTCGAAGTTTGGTAAACGCCATCGCTAATTTTATCAAATCCAGAGAAATCTTTTGCCGATAAACCTGTTTTTGTTTTAATTATACAACCAGAGCCTTCAGGAATTTTTATTTTAACTTCGGCGACTCCGGATTTTACTATTACATCAGTAATTGGCAACAAATTTCCAATCTTGATATCCATAGATGCAGCGCCTCCATCGAAACGGAAAGTGCGAACTTTATAGTCTGCAAAGTCAAAATCGGCCTCTCCAGCACCTAGCTTCATGTTGATTGTCCATTCTGGTAATTTATTCAACCTGAAATCAACATCGTTACCACCATCACCAAAATTCCACTTATTCTTTTTATCACCCATTTTAAAATTTAAAACAGTTGTGCTGTCGGTGGTTTGCTTAGTTAAAGAGAAATTACCATGCTTTTTCTTAATGTCAGCATTAATTAATTCAGCAGTTTCACCATCAAGGTTAAAAGAAACCCCACCTCCAGAAATATTAAGAATGGTTTTTTTCGCACTATCTATTGCTACCAACGGCTCAGATAATTTCAACTGATTGAAAGCAGTATCATTGCTATCATTATCGTTGTCGTCGTTATCATCTATATTGATATCAACATCCTTTTTAAAATTATGTCCCCACCACGAGTTACGATCAGGTTCTTGCTGCCCTCTAAAGAAAAGAAAAGACAAGGTTACAACTAAAACAGCTATCGAAATTATACTGCCCGTTTGCGAATTGTTTTTATTAAAAAGAATATTTACACCCGCAATAACTAAAAACACAGGCCAGAAATGCCATACGTTACGCCAGTAAAAATCGATTACGCCAAAATTTTCGAGTAAGAGTACACCGCCAATGAAAAGCAGTAAAATACCCCAGATTAATCTATCTAGTTTCATAATATTTATACTTGAGGGTTATTAGGTGTTGAATTATTTTCGTCTTTTGGTATATGAGTTTCCTCAACAACCACTGCATCCGTTACAGTTTCGGCTTTAGGCTCGTTACCAGTTTGCTGGTTTTGAAAGGCCGCCCATTCATTTTTTCTTTTCGATTTCGCAATTATGCTAATACCTAAAACGATAAAGATAACTGGCCAGAAGTTTCTGAATCTGAACCAATCTGGAATGAAGTCCAATTCACGCATTAAAAAGAAACATCCGATTACAAGTAAAACTAATCCTCCAATTGTACGGCCAGTATCGTTTGGTTTATTTAGTTTACCAAAATTCGCTTGTGTTTCGAATGGTGTTTTCTGCGCATCGCTAACAGGCTGAGTCCAGTTTGTATTACCCGAACCTACTGGCCCTGCAAAGGGATCAGCATTTCCAAATGGTGGGGTATTTGGGTTATTTTTATTAAAGTAATCATTAAATTTCGAGAATTTTGCTGCTGGGTCATTATTAACCGGCACAATAATCCACATAATTATATAGGCTACCAAGCCACCTCCAGCCATAAATATGGCAGATAATGCAAACAATAATCTAACTATGGTTACCTCTACCTGCATATAATCTGCAAGCCCCGAAGCCACACCCGCAATCATCTTATCGTGTTCGTTTCTAAAAAGCTTCTTTTCCATAACGCTGTTCATTTTGTGTTTAAAAATCCAGCGGAGTAATTAGCACTTCATCAACATTTACCCCTTTACTTAAGTTTAAAATGGTAAATAGAGTTTCTGCAATATCTTCGGGTTGTACAAATTTTTCATCAGGAATCGTTGTTCCCTCCCAGGATGATGTTTTGGTTGAACCCGGCAAAAAAGCAGTTACTTTTACATTGTGTGGAGCTAACTCTTGCCGCAATACATGATTAAGACTTAACATCGCTGCTTTTGTTACACTATAACTTCCACCATTTTTTACGGGCGCCTTACTAGCCACCGAACAAATGTTAAATATGTGTCCACGCTGTTGTGAACGCATTTTTTTTCCATAAAACTTACTGATATAATAACCGGCATTTACATTTATATTTTGCTGTTTCTCAAAGGTTTCATCATCCTCATCGAGCATACTACCTGGTAAAAAAGCGCCAACGTTATTTACTAAAACATCAACGAAACCAAATTCATTCTCCGCTGTATTTAAAAATTTATAGACTTCTTCTTTAATGCCATAATCTACCGCATAAATTAAAATTGTTCTCCCAGTAACAAATAGTTCATCACGAAGTTTCTCGAGTTCTGGCTGATTTCGAGCTGTAAGTAGCAAATCGTAACCATTTTCCCACAGCTTAATCGCTATCGCTCTACCAATTCCTTTTGTTGCTCCGGTTATTACAGCCTTCATATCTTTATGGTTTAATTTTTGTAAGCAAAAAACCATATTTATATTTAAAACCACGAATATTTTTGTAATTAACAAAGGCCTACAACTTTTTTATCGTTTCTTTGTAGTATAATATATATTGAACATTTAAATTAAGCAACACATACGGAATGAATTTTACCAATTTCGGCAGGTATATACTGCTACTCAAATCAGTATTCAGAAAGCCGGAAAAACTGAAGATATATCTTAAAGAAATTGCCAAACAGATGGATTATGTTGGCGTTGGCTCGTTAGGGTTAATCGCTATTATTTCAACTTTTATTGGTGCGGTAATGACCTTGCAAATTGCTTTCCAGTTGGTAAGTGACTTTATTCCAAAAACAATTATTGGCTCTGTAAACCGAGATTCGAGTATTCTGGAACTAAGTCCAACCATTAGTGCAATTGTACTCGCTGGTAAAATTGGCTCAGCCATTTCGTCGGAAATTGGTTCTATGCGAGTTACCGAGCAAATTGATGCCCTTGAAATTATGGGTATTAATGCGCCAGGTTATTTAATTCTTCCAAAAATCATTTCAGGCATCACAATGGTACCGATGTTGGTTATCATTTCAATGTTCTTAAGCATTTCAGGTGGTTATATTGGTGGCTCGATTTCTGGAGCGGTTACACCTGCAGAATACATTCAAGGAATTACAACTGATTTCAATCCATATACAATTGTAGTGGCATTGGTTAAAGCATTTGTTTTTGGCTTCATTATCACCTCAGTTCCAGCTTACGAAGGATTTTATGTTCGCGGTGGAGCATTAGAAGTTTCTCAGGCAAGTACAAGAGCAGTTGTAATTAGCTGTATCTCTATTCTTGTTTGCGATTATTTAGTTACTCAATTGTTATTATAATGATCGAAGTTAAAGATATATACAAATCATTTTCTGGAAACGATGTTTTAAAAGGTATTTCAGGAAAATTTGAAGAAGGCGTTACTAATTTAATTATTGGAGGTTCAGGATCTGGTAAAACGACCTTATTAAAATGTATGGTTGGCTTACATCAGCCAGATTCGGGCTCTGTTCTTTACGATGGACGAGACTTTACTCCCATGACCTATGAACAACGTATTGAGGTTCGTAAAGAAATTGGAATGCTTTTCCAAGGATCGGCTTTGTTTGATAGTATGACTGTTGAGGATAATATTATGTTTCCTTTAAATATGTTTACCGATCAAACACGAGCAGAAAAAATGGAGCGTGTAAATTTCTGTTTAGAAAGGGTTAATTTGGCAGGGAAAAACAAGTTATTTCCAGCAGAGCTTTCTGGAGGAATGAAAAAGCGTGTAGGTATAGCCCGTGCAATTTCGATGAATCCAAAATATTTATTTTGTGATGAACCAAACTCGGGTTTAGATCCAAAAACATCTATCGTAATTGATGAATTGATTCAGGAATTAACTGAAGAATTTAAAACCACTACCATTGTAGTTACTCACGATATGAACTCCGTTATGGGTATTGGGGATTATATTCTTTTCTTACACGAAGGAAAAAAATTCTGGGAAGGTAGTAACAAAGAAATCGCACATACAGATATTAAAGAACTTAACGACTTCGTATTTGCCAGCCGCTTTATGAAAGCTGCCAAAGATAAGTTTTAACTTTAATCGTCATCGCGAGGCACAAGCAATCTAATTGAAAATAAACCAATTAAGATTACTTCGGATCTCGTAATGATGACTACATAAATTAACACATGATACAATTACTTGCCCCAACCCATTGGAAAGATTACGAACTAATTGATTGCGGGGATTTTGAAAAATTAGAACGTTTTGGAAATGTTATTTTAATCAGACCAGAGCCACAGGCCGTTTGGAAAAAAACATTATCAGAACAAGAATGGAAAAAAACAGCCAACATCACTTTTCGTGGTCGCTCTGCTACTTCTGGCGAATGGGTTAAAAAAAATCCTGCAACACCAGATAGATGGCATGTTGAATATAAAAACAATGAAGTTGCCATTAAACTTCGTTTAGGTTTAACTTCTTTTAAACACGTTGGTGTTTTTCCAGAACAAGCGGTAAACTGGGATTTTATTTCTTCATCAATTAAAAAATTTAAAACTCCACAACCGAAAGTATTAAACCTTTTTGCTTACACTGGCGCTGCATCTTTAATTGCAAATGCAGCTGGCGCAGAAACTACTCACGTAGATTCGATTAAACAGGTAGTAACGTGGGCAAACGAAAACCAGGAACTTTCGGGCTTAAAAAATACACGTTGGATGGTGGAAGATGCTTTAAAGTTTGTTAAAAAAGAACTCAAAAGAGGTAAGAAATATAACGGAATTATTCTTGACCCACCTGCCTACGGTCATGGCCCAAATGGCGAAAAGTGGAAGCTTGAAGACCATATTCAGGAAATGATGCAAGATGTGGTTCAGTTATTAGATGAGAAAGAACATTTCTTAATATTAAACACTTATTCTCTTGGATTTTCTTCTGTTATTGTAGAGAACTTAATTCGCACATCATACCCTAATGTTAAAAATTTAGAAACGGGCGAATTATATCTTCAGGCTACTGCAGGCATTAAACTTCCGTTAGGTGTTTTTGGTAAATTCTGCAATGTGTAAATGTTGATTACTTTATTTTGAACTCTCAGTTTTCCATCCTACTTTCATGCATAAACAGATTCGGAAAACCTGTCTAAACATTAAAAACCTATAACATATCTATGAAATTTCCTCAATTAGCGGGTACCTTAGTACTTGGTTTTGCCGCAATCAGCTTATTTGCCAACTGCAATTCAGATGGCAAAAGTGGTGGCGTTGGCAAAATGTTCTCATCAGACAGTACAAAAAAGAAAACAGATTCTACAGTAAATGTAATGAAGCCTGTTGATCCTAAATTATATGATTCTTTAGTTCGTAAATTAGCAAACGGCGATACAACAGGCAGATGGCCTGTGAAAAATCAGCCAGTTCCTTTAGCTGGTGCTATTTTACCATTTAAACGTATTGTTGTTTATTATGGCAACCTGCATTCTAAAAAAATGGGTGCTTTAGGCGAATATGCTCCAAAAGAAATGTGGCAACGTTTAAATGCTGAAGTTAAACGTTGGGAAAAAGCAGATCCATCTACACCAGTACAACCAGGTTTACACTACATTGCAGCGGTAGCTAGCGGAACTCCTGGCAGAGATAATAAATACATTAATCGTATGGCTAATTCGCAAATTGACTCGGTTTTAAAAATCGCGAAAATGCAGCCTAATACAATTGTGTTTTTAGATTTACAAGTTGCATTAAGCACCATAAAAGCAGAATTACCGCACATCGAAAAATATCTACAATTACCATACGTACATTTAGGAATCGACCCAGAATTTTCAATGAAAGATGGTTCTCTTCCAGGAAAAAGAATCGGTACTTATGATGCAGCTGATATTAATTACGTTACTGGCTATTTAGCTGATATGGTTAAAAAATATAACTTGCCTCCAAAAGTATTCGTTCTGCACCGTTTTACTAAAAAAATGGTAACCAATGCATCGAACATTAAGCTTCGTCCAGAAGTTCAGGTTGTAATGCACATGGATGGATGGGGTGAACCAGATTTAAAAATAGGAACTTACCGTCACTTTATACAAGGTGAACCTGTTCAGTTTACAGGCTTCAAATTATTTTACAAAAATGATTTAAAGAAAGAACCTAAACGTTTAATGACCCCTGAAGAGTTATTAAAACTTACTCCAAAACCGATTTACATTCAGTATCAATAATATTAAAGCCCATGATTAAAATCATGGGCTTTTTATATCTATTTAACCCTCCAACATCTATGAAATCTATTTTCTTCCTAATCGTTATTTCATTTTTTTCATTACGTGGCTTTTCTCAAGAGCTAAAGTCTTCCAAATCATTAGCCTCTGCGTTATCTTCATCGGCTAAAACTCATAAACCTGTGTTATTGGTAATCTTGCCACCAGGTATGGTAAATCCACCAGTTAATAGTAAAGCAAATTTTAAATCGGGATTGGATGAAAAAGATGTTTCAGATCTGGTGAATGAAAATTTCATAGTATATAAAACGATTATGACCGATACCAGCGTAAGATCAATTATGCGAATTGGAAACATCAACCGTTATCCTGCTTATATTTTTCTAAGAGAAAACAGCGAGATATTTTATAGCGAATTTGGAAATTCAACCGATAAAAATAAATATTTATCAATGGTTCAAAATGCGTTGACAGCTTATAAAGAAAAATCTATCTCTGAACTGGAAAAAGATGTAGAGATGAATAAAGGAAGCATCTCTCAGCTAAAAAAATTGATTGATGCCCGTCAAAAAATTGGAATAACCAATAATGCAGATTTGATTGAGCAGTACGTGAGCAACCTTACAATAGGTGATTTTAACAAGTATGAAAATGTGCTGTACATTTTGCAAGCGGGTCCTTATGTTGATGGCACTGCCTACAAGCTTGCCTACACAAACAGAAAACTCATAGATAGTTTATATAGAAACGAGTCGGCACAAAAAAGAATAGCGATTAACAGAGCAATTATTTCGAATACGATGAAGGCCGCTGTAAAAGATAAAAATGTTAATAGAGCCATGGCGGCGGCAAATTTTGAACGCTCTACTTGGTCTAGAGATTACAGAGCAGGAGAGAAATCTTACAATAACCAAATGCTTTGGTACTATTATACCGTGAAAGATACGGCAAGTTACTTTAGAACTGCAATGTATTTTTACGACAATCACTACATGAATATTAGTGCCGATAGTATTAAAAGGATTGAAAAGAAAAATCTAGATCGGAACCTAAAAAATTCATTTCCAGAAGATTTAGGAAAAAAAATCGTTTCAAAGGAAAAAATGGACAGCTTATTAAAATTGTCTGGAATGAAAAGTGTGACCAAATCTGTTGTTGGGGTGAGCTCTCCTGTATCAAACTATGCAAATGAATTAAATAATGCTGCATGGAATTTTTACCAAACGGGTACTAAAAACCTTAATTACTTAACAAAAGCTATGCTTTGGAGCAGGCGTTCGATTGAATTAAATCCAATTGGAGGCTATTATGACACTTTAGCACACTTGCTGTATAGGCTAGGTTACTTCGAAGAGGCAATTAAAACTCAGGAAGATGCAATAGAGAAATCTAAATTGCAAGGAATGAATCCCATTAACTTGCAAGCTGAATTAAAAAAAATGAAAGCAAGACAAATTTAGTGGCCTGCGAAATTGCAAAAAAAGCGCCTTGATATAAAATCGAGGCGCTTTCATTTTGGCTATTAACAATTAAACCATGTTTTCCATCGGTAGATGAATATTTTTAGTTCTCATTCTTCTTTAACCACTCCAATCTTCTTTGATCTGGTAAGTGCTTAACTTTAAAACTTTCAAATTTAGCTTTAAAGCCATTTCCATCAGGGCTTGCAGCCATTAACCCAACCATTACGGGCCTGTTATCCTGAAGATTTGCATTTCGCAACATTAGATAGGTTTTATCATCATAAGAATAAAATACTTCTACAGCATCCAATCTTCTAACAGCTTTTATCCATAAAAACGGTGGTGTTTTATCTAAGGTTGTTACGCTCCAGTCACTCGTTTTGTGGGTTACAACTGTACTCAGGTTGTATTTGCCATCAACAAATTCAATTCCTGTTTTAATATAGTTTTCATGATCAATACGAAGCATTAAACCCATCTGATCAAAACGTACTTTATAATCGCCAGTTATTTTCACTTTAACCTCAAATTCGCCGCCATAAGTCGAGTAATAAAATGGTGCATCATCAACGGTAAAACCATAATGCGAAATTCTCCAGTAATCGCTTTGCGGAGTTACATACATATTTAAAGCATTATCCTTTATCTCCCATTTTTCGGGCTCGTTAAACCATTGCATTTTTTCGAGACTTTGCGCAAAAGCCATTTGCACCATTGCCATTGCAAGGACGCTTAAAATAATTTTCTTCATTTGTGCTTAGAGCTAATAACCATATTTATATTTACAGCAACAAAGGTAAAATACTGCAAGCAGGCGGTCAATACTGATAAATAACCATATAATATGAATATTGTAGATACACTGAATGAAAAACTGCTTACACAGGTTTTTAAGGAAGAGGACGATAAAACCATAAGTTTGGCGCATTACCAATATATGGCTTTTATGTATGCGCAAATCGAAAACTCAATTGCGGTGCTCAGTGATATGAAGGCGAATAAGAGTTTTATTTACAATGGAAATGTGGCCAAGGTATTCGGGCTTTCAGAGCAGGATAATTCTTCAGAAATAAATTCGATATGGGAAGAAGAAATTTTCAATAGGATTCATCCTGATGATTTACTGGATAAACATTTACTCGAACTACAATTTTTTAATATGATTAAAAATATACCAACGGCAGCGCGGGCGAATTATCATGTAAGTAGCAGAATACGGATACGCAATAAAAGCAACGAATATATTTTTATTAAACATCGAATGTTTTATATATCCAGTTTGCCCAATGGAAGTTTGTGGTTGGCGCTTTGTTTATATAATTTTCTCGATGATGAATTTAACATTGATAAACCAGAGCGGCTAATTGTAAATTCAGCTACTGGAGAAATTATAAAGCCCGACAATCAAAAATCAATTAATATCTTAACAACTCGCGAAAAAGAAATCTTACAGCTTATTAGAAAAGGAAAAATGAGTAAAGAAATTGCAGATTTATTTGCAATAAGTATAAACACCGTAAACCGTCATCGCCAAAATATATTAGAAAAATTAAGGGTAAACAACTCTCACGAAGCTTGCCGAATCGCTGAAATTATGCACCTAATTTAAAAACATTTAGCTTTCAAAAGTGAGCAAAGCATGTTGACTTGCCGTGTGAATATCTCTCCAAACACGATTGATTTCAGAATCTTTTCTCGCTGCCTCTAAACCACAGTAGGGAAAAAGTGTATCGGCCGATTTTCTACAAGCATGTGCCAGTTTTCGGCTTATTAAACTTACTTCTGCAAGCTGTTCATTGTTTATAATTTGATTTGATAATAACTGCATCCAAGACTCATCGAAAGTTTTATAAAATTCCTCTTTTAACTGTTCGATTTCATCTTTACATCTATTAAGTTCGAATGTAAAAAAATCGATTTGTGTTTCTGTGTATCTTTTCAGGCCAGAGCGGCTAAAAAATGCTTCCTCAACCAATCGGATAAAATGATTAGCCATACCTAAACTATTCACGGCTAAAGTAGTTTCTGCAAGTTGTAAAAACGGATAATCAAACCCTTCATCTGCAACTTTAATATCGTTATTAATTTTAAAGGTTCGGTTTAATGGAACTTCCAGATTTTTAACCTCGAAAGCGTGACTACCAGTTGCAACTAAACCAAAATAAGACCAGCCAGCTAAAATTTCTACTTCATCCTTTTTTAGGATAAACGACATTACTTTTGGATTTCCATCCTGATCTAAAATATCAGAACCATCATCAGATTTAAGCAGGCAGTTTGCAGTAAAAATTGTTGCGTGTAGTGCCCCACTTGCGTATTTCCAATGTCCGTTAATTAAATAACCATGATTAGTTTTAAAAGCAATGCCACCAACGGCCCCACTTCCCGCGAAACAGACTTTTTTATCTGAAAAAATTTCTTCGGCTAATTCGGGGTTTAAAAAGCCTGCAAACCAGGCAGCACCTGCACAAAGCGTAATCGTCCAGCCTAAACTCCCATCGGCTTCCGCCAGTTCTTCCTCCAAACGCAAAATTTCGGGGAGTTTTTTACCTGCTCCACCATAAACCTCAGGCACGAAAAGTTTAAACCAGTTTTCCTGATAAGCTTGTTCTAAAATTTCGGGATGTAGTTGTCCCATTTCTTCAGAAAGCTGAGCAAATTCACTTACTTTATCTTGCCAGGTTTGCGTTAGTATGTTTTGCATAAATGTATTTTTTTAACAGGTAATCATCGAATCACGAAACAACTCATTTGATTTCTTATGCCTACCAATTAGATGTTTAAACTGTTCTTAGATTTCGTTTTCCAATAATTTTCTTCCAATCTATAAAACCAAAAATGGCAACCACAAATAAGAAAGTAGTTAAGCAAGCCATTAATGGCAATTTTTTATGGAATAGCAACGGGATAGCAACAAGGTTTGAAATATTAAGAAAAATCCAATTTTCGATTTTACGTTTAGCTAAAAGCCACATACCAGCCCACGCAGTAGAAGAAACAAATGCATCGAGCAAAGGTACATCAGAGTCAGTATGATTTCTCAATGCAAAATAGAACACAAAAAACCCGATAACAGAAATCAGAACGGCAATAGTTAGCTCTCGATTTGTACTCCAGGAAACCTGATTTTCGCCATCGAGTTTGCGTTTCTTCCAAATTATCCAGCCATAAACACTCATTACTAAGTAGTAAATACTTAGAAGCATTTCTGCATAAAGTTTAACGTTTAGTAGTAGAAACATACTTAATAAAATGGATACAATACCCGTTGGATATAACCAGATATTATTTTTTTTAGCTAGTAAAACTTCAGATACACCAAAGCCCACAGCCAGCCATTCTATTACTGAAGTGTGCAAAATTTGCTCTCGAAAGAGCCCGAACCATTCTTGAAAATTCATTTACAATAATTTCTGCCTTTGGGCATAATAAAAACATTGAAAACTGCTTTCAGGGCGAAACAGTATTGTAAACTTAACCTCTTCCCTACGTCGGCATTATCCGAATCAGGTGCATATCTTTTAGAAGTTCCAATAATCAAATATCAATTTCCAAACGTTTGAATATTGAATGTATTGGTCATCTTTCAAGACAATGGGTGTAATCTCAGCCGATTATTGACAAAAGAAATTGTCAGGAATCAGCACCCCTTTGAGTAAGGCAAATATAGTTTTTATAATGGAAAAACTATATTATGAAGAAAAAGAATAAAAATCTGCTGCAATACTGGCAAGTTTCGATTCCAAAATTCGATGTTGCTTTTTTATTATTGATAATTGAAAAAATCATTAATTTTAAAACCATGAGCAGCAAAATAATAATTGGTGTTACCGATTGCAGTAAATTCGAAATTTATCGCGATTGGGTTTTATCCTACGATGAAAGCGTTGAAGTAATACAACTAGGCTACAAATTGGATAATTTTGAGGAGATTAATCGTTGCCATGGTATTGTGCTTACTGGCGGAGAAGATGTTCATCCTCGTTTTTATAATAAACCAGAATACCATACATACTGCTATGAAGATGATATTGATGAGCAACGAGATGAATTCGAGTTTAAAATATTATCCTATACAGAAGAAAATAGTATCCCAGTTTTAGGTATTTGTAGAGGAATACAAGTTGGCAATGTTTTTTTCGGCGGAACTTTAATTCCAGACATAGCCAGCTGGGGTAAATTTGACCATTCTAAAATGCCCGATAAAAGCGATAGATACCATGAAATAATTGTTAATCCATCCTCGTGGTTAAATAGAATTGTAAATACCGATAGAGGATTAGTTAATAGCAATCATCATCAAAGTACCGACAGAGTTGGTAAAGGTCTGGTAGTAAGCGCCATCTCTCCTGATGGAGTTGCAGAAGCAATTGAACGCACACAGCCCGAAGGAAAATCCTTTCTGCTATTTGTACAATGGCATCCTGAACGATTGAAAGATAAACAAAGTCCGTTTAGCAAAAACCTACATAATGCTTTTATAAATTCGATAAGCAACGGCGATAAGAATTATTAATATTCACCCATACGCTCTATAAAAAAAATAGAATTTTGAAACGGGTAAAAACTATTGTTAGCTAGAAAAAGAATGGAAAACATAAGAGACAATAACCTCATAGATGGAGAAATTGCAGATTATCTGTTAACTGATGAAGGAATACTAATTTCTTACAGCAAAAGTATTTTACGCACCGTTGAAAACATTTCTGCCAATGTAGCCCTTGTTAAAAAAATTACAAATGGCAAAAAAGTGCCTCTTCTTATTTACTTAAAAAACTCGCCCATTCCAGATCAGAAAACCCGTAAATTTTCGACTGAAAAACTTCCTGAAATTTACACCGCAATGGCGATGGTTTCTAAACCGGGCTTGGCCCAATTTATTATGAAGATACTTTTCAAATTCCAAAACCCGCCTATTCCAATGCAATCATTTACTGATGATAAAAAAGCCATGGAATGGTTAAGAAGATTTTTGTAATTTATATCTATCAGGGAGTAATTACTACTCAAACTCATCAACTCTAAATCTTTTTTAATAAATTGCCAATTAATACTTTTTCAGTTAAACCACAGTTACATATTTAATGAAAAGAATATTCGTGATGCTATCGTGCTGCATTTTTGCAGTTAATACATATGCTCAATCCATCGTTTCAGAAACAGAAATCGGAGAATCTGAAAGTGCCATTTCGAAAACACCAATAGCCATCATTCCCGAACCTGTTTCATTAATGAAAAAAGCAGGAACTTTTATCTTACCAGAAAATGTAAGTATTCTGGCAAGCAAAAGTGGCGAATTAAAACAATCAATTGAGTTTTTATCGCAAAGAATAACAACGGCAACAGGGAAATTTGTAAGTACTCCAGCAAATGCTGCACATCCTACCATAAAACTAATACTGAACACAAGTGAAGATGTTCAGCTTGGTTTAGAAGGCTACAAATTAAATGTAAATCCTACACAAATTGTAATTACAGCCAATAAGCCTGCTGGTATATTTTGGGGTGTTCAGTCTTTAATTCAACTTTTCCCTGCCGAAATAGAAAGTAAAGAATTAGTAAAAAACATAAAGTGGATAGCACCATGCGTTGATGTAATTGATTATCCAAAATTGGGATGGAGAGGTTTAATGTTCGATGTAGCCCGTCACTTTTTCACCAAGCAAGAAGTAAAGCAATTTATTGATGATATGGTTCGCTATAAATTCAATTTATTACACTTACATCTTGCCGATGATGAGGGATGGAGAATTGAAATTAAAGGCTTACCAAAATTAACCGAGGTTGGTGCATGGAGTGTTCAAAAAGTAGGCACCTTTGGCGATTTTATACCACCTACGGCTGATGAACCTCGAACTTACGGTGGCTTTTACACGCAAGAAGACATCAAAGAATTGGTACAATATGCACAAGAACGCTTTGTAAATATTTTACCAGAAATTGATGTACCAGGCCACAGTTTAGCCATTATTGCCTCATATCCTGAATTATCCTGCACACCTGATGCAGTAAATTATAAAGTACGTTCGGGCGAAAAAATTATGGACTGGAGTCGTGGAGCACCACCAATTGCGCTGGTAGATAACACACTTTGTCCTGCAAACGAAAAAGTTTATGGCTTTTTAGATACTGTACTAACTCAAATTGCCCAGCTTTTCCCTTTCGAGTACATCCATATGGGTGGCGATGAGGCCTCGCATAATTTCTGGGAAAAGAATGATCAAATAAAAGCATTAATGCAACGTGAAGGCTTGAAAACCATCCCGCAAGTTCAGGCTTATTTTGAAAAACGTGTAGAGCAAATTGTAATATCAAAAGGTAAAAAATTTATGGGATGGGATGAAATACTCGAAGGAGGTGTTTCGCCAACCGCCGCAGTAATGAGTTGGAGAGGTATGAAATATGGTATCCAGGCAGCTAACGATAAACATAATGTTGTAATGAGCCCAACAGATTTTGCTTATTTGGATTATATGCAGGCCGATGTTATTACGGAACCAAGAGTTTATGCTTCTTTACGTTTAAATAAAGCTTATCAGTTTAACCCAGTTCCAGCAAGTGTTAATGCCAAATATGTTATCGGCGGACAAGCAAACCTGTGGACAGAGCAAATATTTAATTTCCGCCAGGTACAGTATATGGTTTGGCCTCGTGCTTTTGCCATTTCAGAATCCGTTTGGAGCCCAATAGAAAAGAAAAACTGGACTAATTTTGTTGAGCGTACAGAAGAACAATTTAAACGTTTAGATTTAGCTGAGGTAAAATATTCTCCAGCCATTTACGATCCAATTATATCTGTTAAACGCTCACCAGATAAGCAATTAATGATTGAGCTAACGCCAGAAATTGATGGATTGGATATTTACTACAGCTTTGACAACTCTACCCCCGATCGCTTTTACCCAAAATACACCAGCGCGTTAGTACCGCCAAAAGATGCTAGTATGTTGCGTATAATTACCTACAGAGGCAAACAACCGATTGGCCGATTAATTAGTTTACCAGTTGGTGATTTACAGAAAAGAGCAAAATAATGGGGCAAGAAATAGAACGCAAATTTTTAATCAATTTATCTGAATGGGAAAAACTTGACAAACCAGCAGGAAAACATTTCAGACAAGGTTATATTTTAACTGATCCCGAAAAAACGATTCGGGTTCGAAAAACTGAAACAGCAGGTTGGTTAACCATCAAGGGCATTTCTGTTGGGGCAACAAGGTTAGAGTATGAATACGAAATTCCGTTAAAAGAAGCCGAAGAACTGCTAGATAATTTTTCGGAAAATGAATTAGAAAAAATTCGACACGAAATTGTTCACGCCAATAAACTTTGGGAAGTTGATGTATTTTTAGGCGATAATGAAGGCTTAATCGTTGCAGAAATCGAACTTCTATCAGAAAATGAACCATTCGAAATACCCAATTGGATTACAGAAGAAGTAACCCACGAAAAAAAATACTACAACTCCAATTTAACAAAACATCCTTTTAAAGAATGGGAATAATAGTATCTTAGTTATTAAAAATCTAAAAATCCAGTATAAACTAAATCCCTAAAATGGAAAAACGCTACTCACTTTTTATCTTATCAATAATTGTAATTAACCTATGCCTCAGTGGCTGCAAAAAAAACAAAGAAAGTTATCAATTACAAAATGTTACTGGCCACGTTCAAAAAGGTCCATTTGTAAATGGCACATCGATTAGTATTTTCGATTTACAACAAGATCTTTCAGCAACAGGTAAATCTTTTAATGTTCAAATACTGGATAATAAAGGAACTTTTGAGTTAAATAACATGCCACTAACTTCGCAATATGCGAGTTTGCGTGCAGATGGTTTTTACTTTAACGAAATAACAGGACAGCAATCTATTGCCCAAATTACACTCTACGCATTAACGGATATCACCTCAAAAACTAATATCAATGTTAATATATTAACAACATTAGAAAAATCGCGAATTGAATATTTGGTTAAAAATGGTAAAGCATTTGGTGACGCCAAAGCACAGGCTCAAAAAGAAATCCTAGCCATTTTCAATATCACTAAAAACGATGTTAAAAGCTCTGAAAACATGGACATTTCGAGCTCAGGCGAAGATAATGCTATACTATTAGCAATCTCATCAATTATTCAGGGATATCGAACGGAAAGCGAAATGACAGAATTAATTTCAAATATTAGTTCTGATATAAGAGAAGATGGATTTTTAAATAGCAGTGCTACTTCTTCCGCGTTAATTAATCACGCCGTTAGTTTAGATACCTTATCGATAAAAGCGAATTTGAGCAAGCGTTATAGCGATCTTGGCACAAATGCAAGCATCCCAAACTTTGGTAAATACTTAACAAACTTTATAACTAAGTCTAATTTTATAATTACTAACACCGTTATCAATTATCCTGAAAATGGGTTATATGGGACAAATATTCTTGCCTTAAACAAAACTAATTACGTTTCGGGCTCTACTCCTCAGCAAAGCGGGTGGTTTGGATTTGCTGCATTAGCACCGAAAGGCTCAAAATTAACGATTAAAATTAGTGGGATTTCAGCTGTTACTGGAATGTCCGGATGGTCTTATGCGGTTTCATTCGTAGAAAATTGGGTGATACAACAATATAATAGCAGTAATATTACTCAAATATTCAGCATAAATGAATATGGTAAAGCTTCGAATTTAAGGATGATTTTTAACAAGGGAACTTATAAAATCGAATATTTCGAGTCCAATTCCACGACACCTACTCGCCAGAAAATTATTAATGTAGATCTATAATTTCTACACCTCAAATTACAAGTTTCTTGTTTTTACCTTTTGGTAGCGCAATAAAAAAGGTTCGCATTATACGCGAACCTTTCTTTTAAGATTTAACCATTTTTTCACTAACTAACTAATGTGAATAAAAAAACCTTTAAGTTTTATTTCGTTTAAAACTCATTTCATATATTAGTTGCTTCATAAATCGTCCCTTGATTAGTGAATTAAAAGTGTTAGCAATAGCACATTTATTTCAATTTGCTTTTAATAAAATCAATATAAAAGAGGATGAAAACAACTAAATTTTTAATGAGTGCGGTTATCGCAGCGACGCTATTCTTAGCCAGCTGTAAACCAAAGGATGCAGATATCCAGGCTGCAGTTCAGGCTAAAGAACCTGCAGGGATTACAGTTGTCGTTGCAAAAGGCGATGTTACGTTAACAGGTGAAGTAGCAGATGATGCTGCCAAAGCTAAGGCCGAAGAAATAGCCAAAGCCGAAAAGGGTGTTAAATCTGTTATTAACAGCTTAACAATTAAACCTGCACAAGCTCCTGTAGTTATTTCGGAAGACACAACATTAACTAAAAATGTTGCTGATGCTACCAAAGATTTCCCAACGGTAAAAACGGAAGTTAAAGATGGTGTGGTAATTCTTACAGGCGAAATTAAAAAAGCTTCGTTAATTACCTTAATGCAACATCTAAGTGCGTTAAAACCTAAGAAAATCGAAAATAAATTAACTGTAAAATAACCTGAACAATGGCACTACAAGACAAATATAAAGCATTAACCGATGCGGCAATTGCTGCAGGTATAACTGATTTAGCTGTACGCGAACATGATGGTATTTTATATGTTGATGGAACAGCAGCCGATGGCGCAACAAAAGATAATCTTTGGGAAATTTACAATCAAATCGACCCGAACTTTACCTCTGGTGATTTAGTTTTAAACGTAAACGTTGCTATTGATGTTGCGGTTACCCACGCAAAAGTTATTACCCAAAGCAGCAACTTAAACATTCGCAAAGGGCCAGGAACCGACCAGCCAATTGTTGGTAAGGCTGCACATAATGAAGTTATTACTCTCGTAAATCGCAGTAATGATTTATGGTGGTTAGTACGTACAAATGACGGCGAAGAGGGCTATTGCTACGCTCAATACCTAGAGCCACAAGCTTAATCTATTGCTAATTTAACAAATCCGCAGCCTTAAAACTGCGGATTTTTTTTGTTCTTTAAATTCAAGAAACCCGCGTTGTTAGAAACATGAATCTAGATTATATAGGAATATATTTGAACTTTTATTAAATTCGGCAACTGTTCAGGAAAACCAAACTATTTTATGAAAAATAATTTATCAGACCAAAGTCTCGAATTTTTAATAAAACAAAGAAATTTGTTAAAAGGCGTAGCAATAGGATTTGGCATCGTATTACTTTTAGCGTTTGGCATTTTTGCGTATGTAGCAATTGAGAAGAAAAATTTTGCACTACTTGCTATTTTTCCAGCCAGCATGATTACAATGCTTCCCATTCTTTTAAGATTTGGACAAATAAATAAAGAAATAAAATCAAGACAAACTAACTAGTGAATTCAAACGCTCCATTAGCCCACCATAACTGCTTAAACTGCAACAACGAAGTAATTGATAAATATTGCGAAAGCTGCGGACAGAAATCGACTACACATCGTTATTCTTTAATACATTTTATTGAACACGATTTCGTACATGGCGTTTGGCATGTAGATAAAGGCATTTTATATACCATTAAGGAGCTGTTCACCAGACCAGGACATAGCGTAAGAGAGTTTATTCAGGGTAAGAGAGCACGGCTCTTTAACTTTGTAACGCTGATCATGATTATTTTAACAGTTTCAACTCTCTTAGCACCTTATATACATATCCGTTTGACTGATATTATGCCAAAGAATATTCAGGCGACCATGGGTGAAATTGAAAAATTCAGTACCAAGTATCCAAAATTAATGGTGCTTATATTAATCCCTTTTTATTCTTTATTTAGCTTTGTATGGTTTAAAAAAGCAAAATTAAATTACAGCGAACACCTGGTTTTAAATTCCTACAAAACATCTGTAGAATTAATTATTGGATTGCTATTTTCTATATTAACAATTTTTTACACCAACCCCACAAGCTTGTTTATTATTTATTATGTTTTTGTGGGTTTAGGAGGAATGATTTATTCAGTTTGGTTTTACAGCCAATTCTTTTCACGATACGGCTATTCTAACAAGGCTGCAGTTTTCAGAGCAATTATGATTCCTGTATCCTATTTATTTCTTTCGGCATTTGTTGGATTTGCAATTGCCATTGTATCTAAGTTAATTAAATAACTATAATGAATCAAACTACCATTGACCTAAAGGACGGTAATCAATGCAAGGTGATTGCTGGAACGCATAAAGGCAAATCGGGAACGGTTAGAGATATCAACACCAGTAAAACTGGCCATATCACAATTACAGTTGAGCAAATCGACAGTGTGCGTTTTAAAACGCTTGCAAGAAATGTTGAGGTAATTGATTAAATGCCCATTCCTCGGTTGCAATCATAATTAATTTCATTCCAAATATTGTCTGTCTGAGCGAAGTCGAAGACTTTAACCTATCGGTTGCTATAGCACCGACCGAAACATAAATAGTATTACAGACTTCAGTATAATAAACCCGACAGAAACGATTTCAACTATCGGTTGGTATCTCACCGACCGAAACATAATTCGTTTTACAGACTTCGATACAATAAACGCGACAAAAACAGTTCCGATTTTTTAACTGTAAGTTGGTGCCTCACCGACCGAAATATAAATAGTACTACAAGCTTCGATACAATAAACCCGACAGAAACGGTTTTAACTATCGGTTGGTGTCTCACCGACCGAAACATAAATAGTATTACAGACTTCAGTATACTAAACCCGACAGAAACGATTCCGATTTTTCATCGGATAAGTGTATGGCGGGATTTTCGGAACCGATGGAAACCCGAACCCTGCTTTCCAAAAAAATAGACATCGTTTAAATTTTAGTTGATAAAACTGAGATGTAGAATTACACTAAGCTTTCTGATTTCGCAGAAAGCTCAGTATGTTCAGACTAAAGTCCCATTTCTTTTTTAAGGAACTTACCCGTTAAGCTAATCGGATTCTGGATTAAACCTTCTGGCGTGCCTTCAAACAAAATCCTGCCACCACCAGCGCCGCCTTCTTCACCCAAATCGATAACCCAATCGGCAACTTTAACCACATCTAAATTGTGCTCAATTACCAAAATGGTATTGCCTTTATCTACCAGTTCTTGTAGAACGCCCAGAAGCACATTTATATCTTCAAAATGCAGCCCTGTAGTTGGTTCATCTAAAATATAGAACGTTTTACCTGTATCCTTTTTCGAAAGTTCGGTAGCCAGCTTAACCCTTTGTGCTTCGCCGCCCGATAAGGTTACCGACGACTGCCCTAAAGTAATGTAGCCCAAACCAACATCTTTAAGCGTTTTGATTTTACGATAGATGATCGGAATGTGTTCAAAGTAAACACAAGCATCTTCGATACTCATATCCAAAACATCGCTGATTGATTTCCCACGATAACGAACTTCAAGTGTTTCACGGTTGTATCTTTTACCACCACATTCTTCGCAAGGCACTTGTACATCAGGAAGGAAGTTCATCTCAATAACCTTCATTCCCCCACCCTGACAAGTTTCGCAACGGCCACCTTTAACATTGAAAGAGAAGCGACCTGGTTTATAACCACGAATTTTAGCTTCAGGTAGTTGAACAAAAAGGTTTCTGATGTCAGAAAAAACACCTGTATATGTCGAAGGGTTTGAACGCGGTGTTCTGCCAATCGGCGCCTGGTCGATTTCAATTACCTTATCAATTTCTTTTAACCCCGAAATTTTCTCGTAAGGAAGCGGTGTTTTCTTTGCTCTGAAAAAATGGTGATTTAATATCGGATATAAGGTTTCGGTAATTAAACTCGATTTGCCACTCCCCGAAACACCAGTAACTGCGATAAATTTACCTAAAGGAAAATCGATCGAAACATCTTTTAAATTGTGTCCGCTCGCTTTAATTATCGATAATTTATGACCATTACCTTTACGCCTTGTTTTTGGCGTTTCGATACTTTTTTTACCATTTAAATATGCAGCCGTAAGCGTATTCGATTTCAGAATTTGCTTCGCCGTACCTTCAGCAACGATCTGTCCGCCATGAATACCAGCTCCAGGACCAACATCAATTACCCAATCAGCCTCCAAAATCATATCCTTATCGTGTTCTACCACCAAAACGGTGTTTCCTAAATCACGTAAGTTTTTCAAAGCATTAATTAAACGTTCGTTATCTCTTTGGTGCAAACCGATACTTGGCTCATCAAGAATATACATCACATTCATTAACTGCGAACCAATTTGCGTAGCCAAACGAATACGCTGTGCCTCGCCACCCGAAAGCGTTCTTGCCGTACGATCTAAAGTTAAATATGTTAAACCTACATCGGTTAAAAAACCAATACGGGCTTTAATCTCCTTTAAAATTTCTTTTGCAATTATATTTTGCCTGTCTGACAAACGCTCATCGACATTTTCGAACCATTTAAAGAGGTTGTTAATATCCATTGATGACAGCTCGAAAATATTCATGCCATCTACTTTAAAATGCAAACTTTCTTTCTTCAATCTTGCGCCATTACACTCTGGGCAGGTTTTCAGTTTGCGGAAAGTATCCATATCATCAACTGCAGATTCGCTTCTCTTTTCGTTCTGCTCTTCGAGCATTTTTATAATCCCATCGAAAGTGATGTTATAATTCTGAACATTCCATTTGTTGTATTCTACTTCAACCTTAATTAAATCGGGCGAACCGTTTAATATAATATTGATGATGTCATCGCTTAGCTTTTCGATTGGCGTTGACAAAGAGAAGTTATATTTTTTGGAAAGCGATTTTAAAACCTGAAACATCCAGGTATCGCGGTATTCGCCTAAGGGCGCTAAGCCACCATTTAAAATGCTCAGTTTTGGATTCGGCATAACCGATTCCTTATCCACTACAAAAATATAACCCAAGCCGTCGCAACGTTCGCAAGCGCCATAAGGCGAGTTAAACGAAAAACTGTTGGGCTGAGGTTCATCGTAAGAAATACCCGTAGTTGGGCACATTAAAAACTTACTAAAGTGTGCTACGTTATTATCCTTATCGCTAATTTTAATAACACCTTTACCCATTTTCATGGCCGTTTGTAAAGAATCTAAAAGACGTTTCTTATCTTTTTCATCAATAATTAAACGATCGATAACTACTTCTATATCGTGAATTTTATAACGATCGACTTGCATTTTAGCCGTTATGTCTTTGATTTCGCCATCTACACGCACCTTAACATAACCTTGCTTGCGGATTTGCTCAAAAAGCTCGCGGTAATGTCCTTTTCTTCCCTTAACTACTGGAGCAAGGATATTAACAGCAGCACCATCAAACTTTTTATAAATGTTTTGCAGAATCTGGTCTTCGCTCATGCGCTCCATTTTCTCGCCAGTGTTGTAAGAAAAAGCATCGGCAACACGGGCATAAAGCAAACGCATAAAATCATAAATCTCGGTAATGGTACCAACAGTAGAGCGTGGATTTTTGCTCGTTGTTTTTTGCTCAATGGCAATAACTGGACTTAAACCCGAAACCTTATCAACATCTGGGCGCTCCATACCGCCCATAAACTGGCGACTATAAGCACTAAATGTTTCCATATAGCGACGTTGTCCTTCTGCATAAATGGTATCGAAAGCCAATGATGATTTTCCGCTCCCACTCAATCCAGTAATTACGACCAGTTGATTTCGTGGGAAGCTAACATCAATATTTTTTAAATTATGTACCCTCGCACCATATACTTCTACATCTTTTTGCTCGCCGAGGTCGATAGATTTATTGCTCATATTTGTTGAAAAGTTGGGAAGAAACTTTGCCTTAAAAAAGACAGAATTTCAATCCGCAAAAATGCTAAAAATTTTATCAAAATGAAAGTGTAATCCAATCTGTATTAAGGATTAATTGTCATAATGTCGATGTCGGTTTCTAAGAAATCCAGACGATACTCCAAAACGCAAATAGCCATAATGGTCTTTAAAATAAATGTTGTAATTGTCTTCCCCATAATAGCCCGCAGCAGCCATTAAAAACACATTATTCATAAAAGGGAAACTATAATTAAAGGCAATTTCTGCGTTTAATCGTTTTTGAATATTGCCAATATTTTTTTCTGGGATTTTATTTATAGCGTAGCTGAATTCGGCATTCAATCGCCAGGTTTCTTTTTCTTCTTTACGGTTACCTTTAATTTTCGATTTCTTTTCAATTTCATCATACCGTCTTAGCGAGAAATTATACAACAATCTGGTAAAACCGAAACCATCATCGAGAACTGGCTCGTACCTGAACCATTTATGCCAAAGTAAACCCACACGATGGTTTAAAGAATAATAACTTTCATCTGCTCTTATTGGTGTAAAGTTCCCAAATCGATAAGAAAGTGTTAAGTAATTCGCATTGAAATTGCCCGTTCTGGTGTTAATACTACCGTCCTCATTCCTTGCCGATACATCTTGCCCATTAGAGTGATGTGCAAAAGCGAGTTCTGCATATTTATAATGTTCGGGGTTGGCATTAAGACGGGCATAGCCAGAAAAGCCCAAACGGTAACTTGGCGTACGTACACCTGCCGAAAACTCGTTACGTACACGAACCGTAAAATCGGGATTAATAGAAACTGCAACAGGCGATTTATAACTTCCCAGCAACATATATGTTGTAGTTAAGCGACCATTAATAACATATTTTGTGGGTGCTCCAATTTCGCCTCCTGGTGAAGTATAAGCCAAATCGGCGTTTTCTTTATATAATATCGTGAATGCTTTATTTGCAAATTCTCGCTTCCGAATCAGCGAATCCTGATCTGCAACCTGAGCAGAAACGAATAGTACAGCGCAATTAAAAAATAGTAGCGAGAGGAAATGTTTTTTCATTAACCAATAAACGTTGGTTATGGCATAACGGTTTTGTATTTTTAGAATTGATTTTACACAGACGATAATTAAGTTAAACATTTATATTCGTTTATAAATGTTTAAGAAATAATGTAGTTGCGTAAAGCTAGATGTTGGCAGTAATTTTAGAAACGACCCGAAATGAAAGTAACAAGACAAAATTTAATAGAACTTTGCGACAGTTTTTTAGAAAATAAAATTGACAAAACCGCAATTCAAAATTTTGCTTGGACTGCAATTAGCGATGATGATTTCGAATGGGACGAAGACGACATTATTTCAGACACAATTTTTGAATGGGATAACGAAGACATTAATTTTGAAATTAACAAAACAAATGTTTCACTTTGGAAAAAACGTTTATTGACTGAAAAAGACGATTTGCTAATTCATAATAATTGGAATGTACACATTGAAGCACAAAAAGAAATTTGCGAAAAAAGTAACTCAACTTGGAAACCAATCAATAAGAAATTAAATATCGGAGTTTCAACAAACCTTGAAAAAGACCCAATTAATGGACTAAGACATCCAGCAGAAAAAGGAACAACGGGTTGGTTTATTTGGACAGGCGAATATTCCGAAGCAGACGATTTTTTCCAACCAATATGTGCAGAACATTTGCTACAACAAAGACCAGAAATAATTAAGTATTTAGGACTTGACGTTGGATTTAGATTTTTATCTGACAGTAAAGGTTACGAAGATATTTGGTATGACGAAAAACTTAAAAACATATAAGAGCGAATAAAAAAACTACTGCCAACAAGGGTTTTGCAATAGTGGGGCGAAACTGCAAAGTTCAACGGCAATTCTTCGGTTCAACTTTTGTGCAAAATTGAAGATTTGTGCTTCGATTGCCCCACCATCGCAAAGCCCCGAAACGTTAGCAGAAAGCATAACGACCGACACCGTAAAAACAAACAAAACAATATAATGGAAAAAATACCTACAATCTTTGACAGAAATTGGGAGACCAATCGAAAAGTAAATGAGAAATTAGTTGTCGAACATTTTGACTTTGACAACTCTATTGCAACAGAAAAGTTAGACGGAACAAATGTTCGTGTGACAGTTAGAAACCACATTGTTGTTAGAGTAGAAAAACGTAGAAATCCTGACAAGATTCAAAAGGCGAAAGGAATAGTTGACCCTTGGTATGTGGACGCTGACGAAATGGATAAAGCAGACGGCTATATTTTTGACGCAGTTAATAACACAGACTTTACTTCTGTTCCAGACGGAGAATGGAGTGCAGAAGCATTAGGAGAAAAAATCCAAGGCAACCCTCTAAACCTTGTTGGACATATATTGTTTATATTCTCAATTCCTGAATGGTGCGAAAAAGTAAAATATGACAACGTGCCAACAGACTTTGAAGGTTTAAAAAAATGGCTTCCTGAACAAAAAACAAAGTTTGGGAACGACACAGGAATTGAAGGTATTGTTTGGCACAACTTGAAAACAGGAGAAATGTGTAAAATAAAAATTAAAGACTTTGACTTCAAAGGATAGAAGAATGCCATCTGCTAACAAGGGTTTTGCAATAGTGGGGCGAAACTGCAAAGTTCTTCGGTAGTTCTTCTGTTTAACTTTTGTGCAAAATTAAAGATTTGTGCTTCGATTGCCCCCGCCATCGCAAAGCCCCGAAACGTTGTACGCAATTTTAAAAAAAATCACGCCAAATATGGGAATAACAATTCACTTTGAAGGAAAACTTAAAGATGAGGAACATTACAATTTGCTTATAAAAAAAGTGATTGAATATTCTGAGTTTCACAATTGGACTTTTTTTGAATCCCAAAATGAATTAAAAAAATTAGAAAGAGTAAAAAACGAAGAAGATTGGGATTATGTAGGCGCAACAAAAGGCATTCAAGTACAACCACACGAAAATTCCGAACCTTTAATTTTTGAGTTTGATAAAGATTTGTACGTTCAAGAATATTGTAAAACTCAATTTTCAAATATTGAAACTCATATTAAAATTATTGATTTATTAAATGTTATCGAAAATTATTTTTCAAATCTTGAAATTTTTGATGAAGGCGAATATTGTGAAACAAAAAATGAGATTTTACTAAAAGAACATTGGGACAATTTTTTTAGTGCAATGGACGAAGCTATTGAAGAAAATAATAATTTGCAAGGACCGTTTAAATTGGAAAACGGTAGAATAATTGACTTGATGTGAAAAAAAACTGCGCACAACAACGGTTTTGCAATAGTGGCGCGAAACTGCAAAGTTCAACGGTATTTCTTCGGTTCAACTTTGTGCAAAATTGAAGATCCGTGCTTCGATTGCCCCACCATCGCAAAGCCCCGAAACGTTAGGCACCATACTAGTCGCCCTAACCCATAGCAAAATAAAGGCGGCTAATCAGACTGAACAACTAATCAATGAAAGACACGAATAATATGACTATAAAGATTAAAATGTCTAAACAGAATGGTGATAAAAGAGTCAATTTATACAGTTTGTTTTTAGGTATAATTTTGATGGCACTTTTAATCACATTATGCTTTACTACTACATTTTTCCTATGGTTTATAGAAGGTACTGACCTGCTCCTTTTAGTATTATGGATAGGAATTCCTTCAACATTAATATCGTGGTTTATGATCAAAAGAAGTTATTATAAAATAAGTTTCAACGATGAAAATGTAAGGCTACATAGTCTAATTCCTTTCGTCAGTAGGAACATCGAATATTCAGATATAATAAAAGTTTTTATAGATAATGCATCTAATAAAAGGAGAATAGAGACTATAAATGAGTTTTTTGAAATTAATAACGCAGATGTAGCTAGTTTAAGACTAATCTGTAATCAGAAACTATTGAAGATGACCGTGCATAACGTCGCCTAACAAAGGTTTTACAAAATTGGCGGAAAATTCATCTTCAACCTGTTATATTGCATAGGAATTAAACGTAACTGCCAACTTCGTAAAGCCTCGGGGCGTTATGTCCAATTATAAGACGACAGAATGCTAATTGAAAATAAAGGAATAAAGACAGGCACTTTTTACATACCCCCGTTCCACCTGAACGTGGGAGAAATCGTTGTTTTGTATTTATTCAATGGACAACATTTTAACGAGACAGAAATGTTTCTCAAAGACATTTTTTGTGGTAAGACAAAAGACGAAAATGTTATTGTGCATAAAAATTGACATTTGTGGAGCATTTTATTGAACCGAAACTAAGACGGCTTTTTTATCCAGTGACAGTTGGAGAATACTTAAAAAAGAATTCAAATATAGACAATCCATATGCGACAAAAATTTATGAAATTAATTGGATAAACGAAAAGACAAAAGTCAATACACTCGCTGGAAATCCAAGGCGATTGCTAAGTTTATACGCTACACTTTCAAAGACTGACAATATTATTTTTGACGTAGCCGGACAAGACCCAAAAGGAGCAGAAGAAACGTACGAAATAGTTAAAGACGTATTGAAAAAAGGTGGTTCAGCAATTTTACTCGACTGTTTTGAGGATATGAAAAACGACTGTACAAAATATATCGAACTACAATGGATGAAAGAATAACTGGGCATAACAGGCGTTTGGCAAAAAAGCGGGTTCAGTGCTTAAATGAAGCTTTTTGCTTCTTATCAAGTTTAGTGCTGGCAGACATTTTAGTGCTTCGAATTCCGCTTCTTCGCAAAGCCCCGAAACGTTGTGCGTCATATTACAGAAACACCATTGAGAATGGAACAAAAAGAATTTACAGATTATGTTATTTCAAAAATAGTTGCCGAATTTCCACAGCTTAAAGACTTCTGTACTGTTAAACCAAATGATATAATTGACATTGATTATAAAAGTAAAAAAGGGAATGTTACATTTTGGTTGACAACACAGGATAAAGAAATTACGATTGGATTTTCAGGTTTGACAGAATGCGACTGGCATACTCATATGAGTTTATTTGAAGCCAATTTACCAAACGAAGAAATAGAAGTCGCTATTAAATTTATGAAGAATTTATTTAGTGATAAATTGAACATTATTTATTCCAATTTTCGTGGTTATTTTCACATAGATAATGAAAATGAAACAAAAGTTGACGAACAAGAAAAAGGAGAAATTTTTGAAACTTTTAAATGGACAAATTTATAAATCTAGCAATGAGCGAAACGGACGAACTAATTTGTTGTTTTTGTGGAGAGAGTTTGTAAGCTCCCCTGTTTTTCAGACCATTCAAAAGTATAATTTTGTCCTCAAATTTCCTGCAATAGATCTATAGGAGATTTGAAGTTTAATGCCTGGTGTGGTCGATGGTAATTGTAATCCACCATCCATTCTTCCACTTTCTCCCTTACATCATCCAGGGAGTGAAATATGTAGGCATTTAACAATTCTCTTCTGATGCTCCCATTCAATCTTTCAATATATGCGTTCTGTGTTGGCTCTCCTGGCTGGATAAACACCAGTTCAACATTGTTTTCCTTTGCCCATTCATCGAGCTTATGCGAGATGAACTCCGGCCCATTATCCATTCTTATTTTTTTTGGAAGCCCCCTATATTGTTTTAGCTCATCCAAGGCTCTTATAACTCGCAATGCTGGAAGTGAATAATCTATCTCCATAGTAAGCATCTCTCTGTTGTAATCATCAGCGATGTTCAACAACCTAAATTTCCTTCCATTCCAAAGCGCATCACTCATAAAATCCATAGACCATACCTCATTCACCGTTTCTGGCACAAATAAGGGTTTTTTGACTCTTTCCGGCAGCCTCTTCTTTGCCCTGCGCCGGATATTAAGCCTCATTGAGGTATAAATCCTATAAATCTTTTTATGGTTCCATTTAAGCCCTTTTCGACGCAATCGGTAATAACACTGCCAGAAGCCTATGGAAAAGTGCTTTTCAACAAGAACTGAAAGCGCATCAACTACTTCACTGTCATCGCGTCGTTTATGTTGATAATAATGTTTGCTTCGGTTCAATCCAACGCATTTACAGGCCTGACGGTGGCTAATCCTTTTTACCATTTCATCCACTAGATCCCTTTTCTCGTCAGGCGTTAAAGCTTTTTTTCTACAGCCTCCTTGAAAACTTCATGCACGAGGCTAAGATTCGCATACATCTTCTTTAAACGTGCATTTTCTTCTTCCAGCGCCTTTAATTTCGATAGTTCTTTGACTTCCATTCCGCCATACCTTTGGCGCCATTTGTAAAAGGCTGCAGTGCTAATTCCTAATTCTCTGCAGAGATCATGAACGTTTTTGCCGCTTTCATGTTCCTTGATTGCTTTTACAATCTGGGATTCCGTAAACTTGATTCTTTTCATATTACCAATTAAAATTAATAGTTTTTCTAATAGCCTCGCTGCGCTCGGTCTAGAATTCTACTTTTAAATGGTCTGAATTTTGGGAAGTGCACATTTTTATCTTTTAAACAATCTATACAAATATCTTTTTGGAAGACAACAGAACCAACAGAAATGCAAGGAATATTTTCACATCCAGAGTGTTTTGACAAGACATTGCATATTTGTGTACCCAGAATTTTAATTGACGAAAATGAAGATGTATAAAAAATACGAACGCACAACAAGGGTTTACCTTCGGTGAGGGCTTCGCCGTTTGCAATAGTGGGGCGAAACTGCAAAGTTCAACGGCAGCTCTTCGGTTCAACTTTTGTACAAAATTCAAGATTTGTGCTTCGATTGCCGCCAAATCGCCAAGCCGTAAAAAGTTATATGCTATTTTAGAAAGACACTCCACAAACAATGACAGAAAACAATTTTGACATAAAAATATTAGACCTTCATTGGATAAAGGACGTTGACGACAGAACAGACCTTTGTGCACACGGACACGTTTTTGTAAAAATTGGAGACGAAGTTGTTGCAGACAAAGACAGTTTAGACGTAACATTAAGTGCAACAGCTTTGTACTTAATGCGGACATTAAAAGAAAATTATAAAAAAGACGACTATGCGAGTCAATTACTTCCTTGTTGCGGACACTTTATAATAGCAGAAGATGAAAATGACTTTGTAAATATTTGTGGTTGCCCAAGCGGAATTGATTGGACAATTATGCATACAGACGACAATAAAATTAAGCACTTAACTGAAAGCGGACAAGAAGCAACTATTGACAAAGACACTTATAAAAAAATAGTTCTGGACTTCGCAGACCAAGTTGAGAATTTTTATAAAACAAGTTTGCCAAAGACAATTCCAACAGACAACTTTGACAAAAAAGGATACTTGACATTTTGGAAAGAATGGCGACAACTAAGAGACGAATGGAAATAAAAACAACAGCTAACAGGGTTTACCTTCGGTGAGGGCTTCGCCGTTTGCAATAGTGGGGCGAAACTGCAAAGTTCAACGGTATTTCTTCGATTGAACTTTTGTGCAAAATTGAAGATTTGTGCTTCGATTGCCCCACCATCGCAAAGCCCCGAAACGTTATGCGCTATTTTAGAACGACGCACCCAAAAACAAAATGAACCGACACCAATATAGAAATTTAACAATAGAATTAATTGACGAACCGACTTACACGTTTAACTCGACCGACAATGAATTCATTTATTCAAAACATTACTTTGGCGACGGAGCGAAAGAATTTCCAACTTCTAAACACGGAATAAAAGTTTATCAAAATGACCAAATTATTGACAGCTGTATAATAATTGGTTCTGGTGGTGCAACAGTAATTCATCAAAATTCTTCGCTACTCAACAACGACCAATTATTGCTCTGCTGTTGCGACACAATATTTTGTTTGACACTTCCAAACCTCGAACTAAAATGGAAAATACAAGCTGACCAAGCAACTTGTTTTCAAATATTTAAGCAACAAGACGATTATATCATTCACGGAGAGTTACAAATTACAAAACTTGACAGAAACGGAAACAAAAAATGGGAATTTGGCGGTGCAGATATTTTTGTCAGTATAGACAACGAAGAAGAATTTAAAATTGAAAAAGACGGAATTTTACTTACAGACTTTTATAAAACAAAATATAAAATTGACTTTGATGGAAAACTAATTTGGAACACTTAAAACTAAAAAAAACTGAGCATTACAAGGGTTTACCTTCGGTGAGGGCTTCGCCGTTTGCAATAGTGGGGCGAAACTGCAAAGTTCAACGGCTGTTCTTCGATTGAACTTTTGTGCAAAATTGAAGATTTTCGCTTCGATTGCCCCACCATCGCAAAGCCCCGAAACGTTAGTGGTAAGTTTACAGACCCGCCTTTATACACGAACAACAACTTGACAAAATGAATATTAAATATGGGAATGATTGCTGAATATCTTATGGTTGACGAAGAGACTTTAAATTCTCTTATGGAATTAAATAACGAAGACTTGACTAACAAACTTTTTGAAATAGAAGAAAGCGGAAAGTTTGAATGTATGGACATTGACAAAGTTTGGGACGCACTTCATTGCTTTTTGACAGGAGTTTCTGCATCTGAACCTATTGAGGGCGACAAATTAAGCGAGGCTATTGTTGGTATTCACAACTTCAACATTGACGATGAAGATGCTGACTTTATTACCTGCACAGAAAATGAAGAATTGACAGAAATAATAACTGCAATTGAAAAAATCGAGCTTGACAAACTTGCAAGTAATTTCGACCCAAAAGCGTTGAAAAAAAATAAAGTATATCCAAAGGGAATTGAGCAGGACAGCAAGGAACAATTAATTGGAGAATTCAAACAAGCACTAACCGAAATTCTTGACTTTTATAAAAAAGCTGTATCGACAAAACATCACGTTATTGTAAGCATACTTTAAGCGGTTGACAGACAACACCTACCGCTAACAGTGGTTTGCCAAAATGGGGGCTGAAGAACAAAGGCTCAAGTTCAGTTTTTCAATTTATCTTTAGTATAAGGTTGGGCTGACGTACCCTGATTTCCCCCACTATCGCAAAGCCCCGAAACGTTATGTGCAATACAGGGCGCATACCCCTCATAGCGCAAAACCGTTCCAGTATTCATAAAAATGTCGGACAAATTGCCCGACACCTTAACTTAATTTTCTTTCTCCAACTCAATAATTAACTTTCCTTTCTTTTGGGTAATAATTACGTGGTCGTGGTGTTCAAACCCAGTTTTGCGTAGCCACTCTCCTTGCAATAATATTTGTGGGACAATTGACCTATTCCAAGTGGATTGCATATGCTTTGGCTGAATTTTTAGTCGCCTCATACCCTCAGGTAATTTTGGCTTTCTGGGTTCGCAAGCTCCGCATTTACAGGTTTTGTTTGGTTGTAGTTCTTAGACGATTTTAGGTTGCCGAACGGCAATCACATCATGATTTTTTGGACTTCGCATAGTCAATTCTTTTAAAAACCCAGGTCGCTGCGAAGTCCTTCGGAAAACCGAAAACATACAGTACTTTCAACTGCTCGCCTAGGATATTGTAAATAAAATAATAATCGTTGGATTTCCAACAAACTTCGCAACATAGAAATGAGAAAAGAAAATCCAATAGTCGGAGATTAACTGGATATAATCGTTTAATTTTACTTTTTTGTATAAAGAAAATGAGCAATCAATATAGAATACATTTAGAAGCATTTTTCACGACCTTATTGGATTACAGACACTCTACCAACAGACTGAATGCTGTACTTACTAAGGATGCGAAAGTTTACTCACAAGAAGGTGCTACATACCGAGCAGGATCTTCTTTGATTATAAGTGATTGGTCTGGCCCAACTGACAATGGCTGGGAAATCAACTTTCACACTAAAATAATGAAAGAAACATCCAAAGAGAATTATTCACAAGAAATTAGAGATATAATATCTCGCGAATGCTGTCTAATTTATTCTCAATCCTTTGAAGCACTAGAAAAATATCTTAAAGATTCTCTTTTTAATAAATCAACTAGCAATATTGATTTGAAGGAATATATAGGCTCCATGCTCAGGAAGAATGAATCATTAAACAGAGAAACAATGCCAGGCGGGGAGAAACTGTTTAATATATTAAAGAAAACTGGAGGAAAGGCTTTTGCCAATCAATCCAAAAAGAATAATTTAAATATTGGGTACAGTGAATTATGGATAGTTTTATCTGAAGTAAGACATTCAATTGTACATTCAAATTCCATTATAAAATTCACTAAAATAAACCGATCAAACCATCATTTAGGTATTTTTAACATGCTATTTGATTACTCCAAAATAGACAATGATTATATAAAAATACAACTTGAGTATAAAAAACTTGAGAAACTCATTAAGCGACTATCTGAGTTTGCTTTTCAGACATATAAAGCACTCTGCTTGGAAGAAAATCTTGAGTGGAATGTTTACGAATAGTTTATGCACATAACAGGAGGTTTTGCGAAATTGGCGGAAATTCAACCATAACCTGTTATATTGCATAGAAATTTAATGCAAGCCCAACAACTTCGGCAAGCCCCGGGGCGTTGGGTGCAATACTGGGCGCATACCTACAATACCTTTAAAACTCATCGACTAAATGATTCTCAAAAACAATGCCCTTCCCGGCTGGATAAAACGCCAGGCATCTCTAGGTCCAAACGTTGAAGTAGATGGTATTCAGAACGAGCAGAATGCCTATTGGTATTTATTAACAGTATGTTGCCCATTAATTTTTGAGAGCTATGCACTAATACTTCACCCTTTCTGGGCTGATTTAGAGCTAAGAGAAAACAAACTAACTAATAGCACAAAATCTCAAACGTTCGAAAAGAACTTAAAGCCAATTTCTTGGACAAAGTCGTTCGGAATATTTAACAAAGATTTCGACCTTAAAACATCCAATGAAATACAAGAAAAAATAAGATTAGAAATTGTGAATGATTGGCCATCTTACATCAACTTTCCAGAAGAGGGTGATTGTAGTGATGAACAGTTAGGGTTTGTAAGAAACCGGCTTATAGAAAGTTATGGGGACGTCGTAGCTAACTATTACTACTGTATTTTAAAGACAGGTAAATGGGAGGAAGATAAAATCTACAGTGGCAAGCTCTCTGAGCTGGAGCAGTTAAAAGATAATGATGGAGTACGAGATAACCCAACTGCTATTTTCCCTGACGATAAATCGTGGTGCTTAGTAACTGATTACGATTTGCCATTCACATACATCGGTGGTTCAGAAAAATTTATAACAAGCATTACTGACAACGAGTACCTAGATATTTATAGAATCTTTCCCGCGTTTATAGAAAAAGTATAAGCAATCGCCCTTCACCTAACAGGGGTTTTACAAAATTGGCGGAAATTCATCTTCAACCTGTTATATTGCATAGGAATTTAATCCGAGCCCACCATCGCCAAGCCCCGAAAACGTTATTGGCAATTTTAGAACGACACCTAAACAATCAAAGATTTGACAAATGAAATTTACATATTTAGCGGACTTGGAGCAGACGAAAGAGTTTTTCAAAAACTTGACTTTTCTGACTTCAAGACAACTTTTGTAAAATGGATTATTCCGAAAGACAAAGAAACTATCGAAAACTATTCGACACGGCTTCTTGCCCAAATCACGACAAAAAAACCGACACTAATTGGACTTTCGTTTGGTGGAATTATAGCGGTTGAAGTTGCAAAACAAATTGAGACTGAAAAAGTGATTTTAATTGCTTCTGCAAAAACTAAAATTGAAATTCCATATTATTATCGTTTCGCTGGACAACTTAGACTTCACAAACTTTTGCCGACACCACTTTTGAAAAGCTCAAACTTGTTTACAAACTGGTTTTTCGGGACAACTTCTACTTTTGACAAACAACTTTTAAAACAAATTCTTATTGACACTAACCCGATGTTTTTGAAATGGGCTATCGACAAAGTTGCAAGATGGACAAACCAAATTCAAATTAAAAATATCTTCCATATTCACGGAACAAGCGACCGAATTTTACCACTGAAATTTGTAAAATGCAACTTTACAATAAAAAATGGCGGACATTTAATGACACTTAATAAATCGGATGAATTGAACAATATTTTAAGACAACAAATTTGACGAACGAAAAAAACTGCGCATAACAAGGGATTGGCAAAATTTGATGGAAATTCATACAACCCTTTTACTGACGAGAGATGCAAAGTTCGTATAATCGCCACTATGCCTAACAAAGGTTTGGCAAAATCTGATGGAATTTATCTACACCGTTAATATCTTTCAGTAAATTTATCTCGATTTCACCAATCCTCTTAACCCCAGTACTATTTAAAATCAACTAAATGAAAACAACGTTTGGAATACTTTTTATATTAAGCTTATCGCTCCATCTAACTGCACAAAAAAAACCAACACCACAAGATAGCATCCAGGTATTCTACAATGAGCTTTTTTCTACATTAAAAAAGAATTACTTACATAAGAAAACGGTAAACTGGCCAGGTGTTGAAGCCGAAACCAGGCAAAACTTAACTCCGTACGATAACTTTAAAAATTCGCTAAATGAGATAAAACCATTGTTTGATAAAATCGGCGCCACACACTGCAATATTTACTATAAGAAAAATAAATACGCGGCCACAGGAAAAAAAATATCACTAGATGATTATTCTGAACAATGGAAAAAGAAATATGCAACTAAACCAGTTTTTGAAGCAAAAGTAATCAACGAAAAGTATGGCTACATTTTAATGCCAAACATCTTATTTTTTGATCTCAGCGCAGGTAACATCCACAAGATTGCACAACCTTTATACGATCAAATTGCGGCTATAAAAACCAAAAACAATCCCGAAGGTTGGATTATTGACCTGCGCTTTAATTCTGGCGGCAACGAAGCACCAATGCTTTTGGCACTGTATGATTTTCTTGGCGACAATGAGTTGTGGGGTTCGCTTGATGTAAATAAAAAACCAATCAGTAAATCTAAATTTAGTAAAGGTAAATATCAATATAATGGCAAAACTACAGCCTCCATCAATCCTAATGGAGTATTACTAGATCAAACTAAAGTTGCGGTAATTACAGGCATAACAACCGCGAGTTCAGGAGAAATTACCGCATTGGCATTTAAAGGCAGGCCTAACACTATTTTTATAGGCTCAAATACCTATGGCGCAACTACAGGAAATGTACCCTGGCCTTTACCTTTTGATATCATGATGGCTTTAACTACTTCGTACGACAGCGATCGAAACGGGAATTATTACGAACAGATTATTCCAGATATTCCAATTTCGAAAGGAGATAATTTTGATGATTTACTTTTAGATAAAAACATTCAGGAAGCGATAAAATTTATATCGAAAAAAGGATAAAATACTAAAGCTATGCCCGCAATTTCAGCTCCTTGAACTTTTAATCAAATTGTCGAGTTGAATTCTGCTTATCAATGGTGGCATTATTAAGAGCTATATATGTTTTTTCCTACAAGCTAAGCGTTGCTTTTAATAGGTTATCAATTCCTTTTTTTATCAACAAATATCGATCTAAAACCCAAATAGAAGAGATAATAATGTCCAAATAAAAAAAAATAAAAATAATTACATTTATTGTTGTCGCATATACTATATTTGCGACAACTAAAATAAATAGAATGAGAAAATTAGATTTTGTATCTCTTCAGGTTAGAGATTTAGAAGCATCAAAGTCCTTTTATACAGAAAAGCTAGGTTTTGAATTATCAGAAATGTCAAACCCTCAGGCCTGCGTTTTCAAGTACAACCAAGGCGAGGCAAGCTTTGCAATTCGTACCCCGCTCGAACCATTAGAAGATAAAGATTTGGGCACTGGTGTAGCGCTTTGGTTTGCTGTTAACGAAAATGTAGATGAACTAAAAGAGAAATACATTGCGAGTGGAATAACAACTGCTGGGCCGATATTAGAAACACCTTTCGGTAGAGCATTTCATGTAAAAGACATCGACGGCTATAAACTTACTTTTTTGGAAACAAAATAACACCCAAATTATGGAACGGGAACCAAAATACTGGATAATTGTAGCTTCAAAAGATCATGTAAAAACAGGAATCGCTGAAGGAATTGCACAAACCTGCCATGGCAAGATAGCACCATTAAAAAGAATGAAAAAGGGCGATTACGTAATTTATTATTCTGGAAAGCAAACTTTGAATAGGCCCGAGAAATGCCAGCAATTTACAGCGGTAGGAAATGTTATGGATGATGAAATTTACCAGATTCAGGTTTCGGAAAACTTTTGCCCTTCAAGGCGCAATATCGAATTTATGCCTGGTGTAGACGTTTCTATTCTACCTTTAATTAATGATTTAGATTTCATCCAAAATAAAAAAAGCTGGGGTTATCCATTTCGATTTGGTTTCTTTGAAATTAAACAACACGATTTCGATCTAATTTCATCACAAATGCTTCAACATCATCATGTCTAAAGAAATTGAATTTCATTTTAAAAGCCCAGGCGATAGCCCAGGTTATTTACTCGGCCAGGTAACCCTATTGTGGCAGCGCAAATTAAAAAAAGTATTGGATCCCTTAGATTTAACTCAAACGCAATTTGTATTGCTGGCAGCATTGGGTTGGTTGTCTAAAAAAAACGATATCGTTACCCAGGTTGATATTGCCAATCAAAGTAATAGCGACAGGATGATGGTATCAAAAGTTTTAAGAACCCTGGAAGAAAAAGGCTTTCTTTCAAGGCAGGAACATGACACAGATACCAGGGCAAAAACAATTAAACTAACCAGCAATGGCGAGCTTGTTTTGCAAAAGGCAATTATCGCAGTAGAAAACGCCGATTTAGTTTTTTTCGCAACTTTGAATACCAAACTTACTTCATTCAATAGCAATATGATGCAACTGATTAATCAAAATGCCGAGTAAAAGGATTTATTAAATTTATAATTAAAGCGGTTACCACTCTATAGTCGTTCCGTTTTCGGTTGGGTGGCCAGTGCAAACTAAAACCCTACCCCTTTCCAATTCATCATCGGTTAAAACTTCGTTATAATCCATACGAACATTCCCTTTTGTGCAGTTTGCAACGCAAGTGCTGCAAACACCACCTCTACAGCTATAAGGCAATTTGATTTTATTTTCGAGCGCAACATCTAAAATCCGTTTTGGCCACGGAATATCGAGATTATAGGTTTCGCCTTTAAAATTTAAGATAACCGAATAGGTATTCTGATCTACTACTTTTTCCGTACTATCGTCTTCATCAACTTCATCCTCGGGTAAAACAAAAGTTTCGCGTTTTATCTGTGTAATATCAAAGCCCATCCCTAATAAGGTAATCCGGCACAAATCCATATATATTACTGGTCCACAGGTATAAAATAGCGCATCATTTCTATCAAAAACCAAATGTTCTTTTAGCAGTTTATCAATGTAAAACTTGTTTAACCTCGCGGTCATTAAATTTTTGCTGTTACTAAAAATCCAGATTACTTTTAACCTATCGGGATATTTTGCCTGCCATTCGCTGATCTCCTTGTAAAATAAAGTATCTTCTAAAGAACGATTACTATAAATTAATGTGATTTTTGATCGCTGTTCCGTTACGAGCGCAGTTTTCATAATCGAAAATAAAGGCGTTATACCTACGCCCGCAGCGAAGAGAAAAACATCTCGTTCAAGATTTTCTTGAGGCAAATAAGTGAACAAGCCCTGAGGCTCCTGAGCAAAAAGAATATCACCCGCAGCAGTTTTGTGGTGTAATAACCTGGAAATCTCACCATTTTCTACCCGTTTCACAGTAATTGCCATTGGCTCATCAACATCAGGCGAACTATTAAAAGAATATGACCGCCTTATCTCACCATGTTTCCCCTGAAAAATTAGCGATATAAACTGACCAGCAAGGTATTTTGGATAATCACCTTCAACAGCTTTAAGCTGAATGGTAATATTATCGCCTGGCTGCGATGTTATTTTTTCTATTTGCAGTTTATACATATTGCAAAGAAAGGAATTTGAAAGGAAAGGAGAAAAACAAACAACGATAGACTAAAAACGAACAACTACCGTATAAAAGCATTAACCTGTTCCAATGGTAACCCTAGAAAATCACTTACATGATAAACAGTTACCACTTGATTTTTTTTAATACCGAAAGTATCACGGATTTGCTGAAATATGCGCTGACAAGTACGACCACTTTTTCCCGTGATTAATACTAAATCGGAAGCATATAGTGTAATTCTTTTCATTGTTTTTTTTGAGTTCTTTAGTTTAACCAAATTCAATAATCCAAAATTAAGCAGTAAATTCTTCTTTTTAAACGAATTACAAAGATTTAGCATACTGTTAAGCAGGGGTAAATACCCTATTGCCATTTTCGTAAAGCTTACCGAATCACCCTTGCCAATTTTAAAAAAATCACTAGTTAAGTCTAAATTTTGAAGTTTACCTAAGCTCATAAAAAACTGAACTCAAGTTAAAAAAACTTTCCTGTTACCTATTTTACATTTTTTTTTTTGCGGTTCTAAACGGTATACGGACGGCATACCGACGGTATACCGAGCGTGAAACGACGGTGTTTTAAACAAATAAAAACGACAAAAGCAGACAAATGTGAGTATTTACGCCAAAATGGTACAAATGCGTCAGGCAATTTTCTGGCTATGCTCACCTTTGAATTGTGGAAGCAATAAAGCAGCTACAGAAATAAATGTTTCACTAAAAATTAAAGAAGATGGCAAAGTCAGAAAACAACGAAGTAATGTTTGGCGCCAGAGGCAAAATTGGCAATCTGGTTGTATTTAAAAATTTCGGCGAAAATCAAACGGTTATCGCAAAGCGAAGAAAAAAGATTATTAACCCCAAGTACACGATTGAACGGGAAAGAACAAAAGAGAAATTTAGAGATGGGGTCGTTTATGCCAAAGGTGTGATCGCCAATGCGGATTTAACAGCAAGATATAAAAGGTTGGCCAAGCCTGGAATTTCAGTCTATAATCTGGCACTTGCCGATTTTTGCAAAGCCCCGCAAATTAAAGCGGTAGATATTTCCGAGTACAACGGATTGGTTGGTGATTATATTAGAGTAAGGGCTGTTGATAATTTTGGAGTTACAGCCGTTAAGGTTTCAATTTATTCTGCATCGGGCAACCTAATTGAATCTGGAACAGCAAATGTACAATCCAATAATCTGGATTGGCGATACAATTGCACCATTGTTAACCCAGATTTTAGCGGTGGTTACCTTCGTGCAGAAGCTTCCGATTTCCCTGGAAACCTAACGGTAGAGGATGTAGAGATAGATTAAATCTCACAAAAAAAGCGTTCCGAATAATCGGAACGCTTTACCAAATGCTCTGTTTTTTATTTACTATTCGGCATTATATGCCAATAACTCTTTCGGTTTTGCATAACCGTAGCGAACAGGATGTTCAATAATCTGTTTCATGGATATTACTTTATAAACATAACCACCTGTTTCGGTGTTAAGTTTCATTTTGTAATAATTGTCTTGATTTTGATTATTAATCTGTTTGCGCAAACGGCCATCGCCAACATTGTATGCCGCAGCAACCAATGTCCAGCTTTCTAAACCAACATACATTTCTTTAATGTATTTGCAAGCTGCAACGGTAGATTTACGCAAATTATAGCGATCATCAGTTCTTCCGTTAACTTTTAATCCGTAAGAACGTGCAGTACCAGGCATAAATTGCCAAACACCAGCTGCGCCTTTTGGAGAAACTCCGCCTTGCATACCCGATTCTACTAAAGCTAAATACTTAAAATCATCAGGAATTCCATAAGCGGCTAAAATTGGCTCAATAATCGGAAACCATTCGGCAGCTTTTCGCTGCAAACGATGGGTTTGCGTATTGCCATAGGTATGAGCTGCAAGGATTTTTTTCATTTTGCGTTCTACCCTTTTATCGCCTAATGGCAAGGTTTCTTCGGCAAAATTTAACTGAGCCATTAAAGATTTTGGTTCTTCCTCTGGTTTTTCAGTTGGGGGTATTGTAGTGTTTAATTTTTCTTCTTTTAAAAGACTTTTTTGTGCTAAGGGCATTTGGTAAGCGAACACTTTTGCCATAATAAATAGTGCTGCCACTACCGAAAATGGTACTATGTGTTTCTTTAACATCTTCCTCCTTTTTTTGGTGAACTTATAAAAAACGTTCGCAAAGGTAAAAAATAATAGTCAGACTACCAAGTAGTTACAGAAATAACCGTGAAAATCGACCCCTAAACCGCTTTAAACGTGGATTTTAAATTTTGATTTTCGAAGCTTTTTCCCTATTTTAGAGGCTATTTTTTGACAAAATTTTATCAGCTCTTCTGATTGTTAATTTCAGCTATTTTACATAAATTTGCAGCCCGCATTTTAGGTGCGGTTAAAAGCGTATCATGATAAATAAAAACAACAGGAACAGTCGGGATGACAAGTCCAAACCGGGAAGCCGAAAAACCGAAGGCAGAAGCAGTGCTGGTGGTTCTGACAGAAAAAGATCAGAAGACAAAGACAGTAAATTCAAAAAATCATCCGATTCAAATACTGGCTTCAGACCTAGAAGCAACGACGGTAAAGATTTCAAATCAAAATCATTCGGAGACAAAAAAGATTTCAAACCAAGAGGCGACAGAGATTTCAAATCGAAAGATGGAGAAGCTAAAGGCTTTAAATTCGGAGATCGTGAATTCAAATCAAAAGATTCAACTTCAAGAGGTAGCGAACGCGAGTTTAAACCAAGAGAAGGTGGCTCAAGAGATTATAAGCCAAGAACTGGCGATAGAGATTTCAAACCGAGAGAAGGTGGCTCGAGAGATTACAAACCAAGAACTGGCGATAGAGACTTCAAATCGAAAGATGGTGGTGCAAGAGATTACAAACCAAGAACAGGCGACAGAGACTTTAAATCAAAAGATGGTGGTGCAAGAGATTATAAACCAAGAGGAGAAGGCGATTTCAAATCTAAGGATGGAGATTCGAGAAATTTTAAACCGAGAACTGGCGACAGAGACTTCAAACCAAGAGAAGGTGGTTACAAAGATTTCAAATCAAGAGGCGGAAGAAATGACGACTTCAAACCTAGTGCAGGAAGCTCTAGAGATGTAAAACCTAGAGAGGGTGCAGATAGCAGACCGTTCAGGAAACGCGAAGAAATTAAGCCAAGAGATACAGAATTTAACCGCGAGGAAAGAACTGTAATTAAACAAGGTCGCAAAACTAATGAAGATAAAGGCTTAATTCGCCTAAACAGATATATTTCAAACGCTGGCATTTGCTCTCGTCGTAAGGCTGATGAGTTAATTGCAGCAGGTATTATTACCGTAAACGGCGAAGCGGTGACCGAATTAGGTCATAAAGTAGATCCAGCTAAAGATCAGGTTCGTTACAATGGCGAATTGCTTAAACGCGAAAAGAAAGTTTACGTATTATTAAATAAACCGAAAGATTATATTACAACTACCGACGATCCTCAGGAACGCCGTACTGTAATGCAATTGGTAGATAAAGCTAGTCGTGAGCGCATTTACCCAGTTGGTCGCTTAGATCGCAACACAACTGGCTTATTATTAATGACAAATGACGGTGATTTAGCAGATAAGTTATCGCACCCTAAAAACGGCATCACTAAAATCTACAATGTCGAATTAGATAAATCTTTATCACAAGGCGATTTAAACAAAATTCAGTTTGGTTTAGAACTTGAAGATGGTTTAATTAAGCCAGATAACATTTCGTATGTAGCTGGTGGTACTAAAAAAGAAGTTGGCATTCAGATTCACAGCGGAAAAAATCGCATTGTTCGTCGTATTTTCGAACATTTAGGTTATAACGTAGAAAAATTAGATCGTGTTGTTTATGGTAATTTAACCAAAAAAGATTTGCCTCGCGGAAGATGGCGCTATCTTGAAGAACATGAATTAATACAGATTAAACATCTTATTAAATAAATTATTAAAGGCAATCGAAAGATTGCCTTTTTTGTTAGGCGCAATTTTTGCCATATTTGTTATCAATCAAAATCACATCCATGAAAAAGTATAACCTTCTTTTATTACTTATGTCTTTATCTGTAATTGCTTTAGCACAATCTAATTATAACCTTTTAATTGGCACTTACACCAATACTGGAAAAAGTGAAGGCATTTATACTTATAATTTCAACACCATTAATGGTAACACCAAATTAAAACAAGTAACTAAAGATGTTGCCAACCCAAGCTTTTTAGTTCTTTCGCCCGATAAGAAGTTTGCTTACGCAGTTAATGAGACTGGGCCAACAAGTACCGTTAGTGCATTTAAGTATAATGCAGCTACAGGCGCATTTACCTTTTTAAATAAAGTAGATAGCGAAGGTGCCGATCCATGTTACCTAACAGCCGATAATGATAATGTAATTGTAGCAAATTATAGTGGTGGCAGCTTAGCTGTTTTTAAACGCAAGGCAAATGGTTCGCTATCAAATGCAGCATTGGTAATAAAACATACGGGTAAAAGCATCGATACTAAAGGCCGACAAGAAAGCGCCCATGTACACATGGTTAAATTTACGCCAGATAAGAAATTTTTAATTGTAAACGATCTGGGCGAAGACCGTGTATATACTTACAACTATAATCCGAAAAGCAAAGACAAGGTTTTAACCATTAAAAGTGTTTTAAAAACAAATCCTGGCACTGGCCCAAGGCACATTACTTTTAGTCCGAATGGCAAATTTGCATATTTAGCGCACGAATTTAATGGCAGCATAACAGCTTTTTATTATAACAACGGAACTTTAAACAAAATACAGGAGATTGGTACCGCCCCTAAAGATTTTGCAGGCAAAATTGACGGCGCAGACATTCATGTATCTGCTGATGGAAAATTTTTATACGAAACCAATCGTGGCGATGCTAATAGCATTTCGGTATTTTCTATTCTACCTACTGGGATCTTGAAATTTGTTGAAACGGTAAGCACCCTCGGTAAAGGACCCAGAAATTTCGCCATAGATCCAAGTGGCAAATTCTTGCTGGTCGCACATCAATACACCAATAATGTTGTTATTTTTAAACGCAATGCGATAACTGGCAAACTTACCGATAGCGGAAAAAGAATTGAAGTTGGCGCTCCTGTTTGTCTGGTATTTACAAAATAGTTTTACTTATGGAAAATTTTGATTGGACTAGCTTCACCCTAAAAATAGCGATAAAAACAGATTGTAAAACCATTTATAACGCCTGGACAAAAGCAAGCGAAATAGAAAAGTGGTTTTTAAGCGATGCAGAATTTTCTGACGAAAATAATGTTCTGCTAAGCAAAGAACAAAATGCTTTGAAAGGCGATAACTACAAATGGACCTGGTATTTGTATGATGATTTAGAAAACGGAAAAATTATGGAAGCAAATAATGTAGATTTTGTTCAATTTACGTTTGCTGGTAACTGTTTGGTTGATATAAAACTAAAAGAACAACACGAATATACAATTGTAGAACTTACGCAGAAAAACATCCCTACAGATGAAAACTCGAAAAGAAACATTCGCTTAGGTTGCCATAACGGCTGGAGTTTTTATCTAATTAACCTTAAATCTGTTTACGAAGGCGGTTTAGATTTAAGAAATAAAGACAACCGCTTTAAGCCAATGTTAAACAATTAATTAATTGTTCTTTAGGTAAAATGCTGTTTAAAAAGAATAATCGCAAAGACAAGCTTTCAATTTGGGTTGTTGTTATAACAATCCTGCTTAATCTGTGCGGGTTTTTAACACTTGTAAGTGCCAATACCTATTCAAATCACCATAAAGTTCAAACGGAGTTTTTCGAAAGCAGAAAAGCGGCGATAGCGATTAACGAAAACACTTTGGTTTCTGTTAAAAGAAACACATTTACAAAAACTAAAGATAACCTTTACAAACTTTTAACCTATAACAAGCTGATCAAAACGAAGCTTGTTAAATGTGGTTACAAAATTTCATTCTTAAAAATTCCACATACCTTTCAAAACAAAATAATTTCTTTTAGCGAGTCCAAATCAAATGAGCCGCCGTTTTTTCATTCGTAACTAACCGTTTTAAACGGAAATCTTAATAACCTGCATTTTTTTTTTGCAGATGGGATGTATAGATATGTATTGAAAAATGAGATATTTTAAAAGAACACTAAGGTTGGGTGGGCTGGTATTATTAATTATGCTTGCCTCAATTGGTTTAGGAGGCGGAGCTCCTATCCCAAGATTACCCCGAAAAGAAAACAAAATGGAAATTGGTACAGAGGTAAAGGATTCCAAAGAGGAAGTTTCCCATTCACAAAAAACAGAAATAAAATCTTAAATAAAAAAAGACCTGTTTATAGCAGGTCTTTTTATTTATTCTTATTGATCGAACTAAGCAGGTTCTGCAACCTTAGCTACATTACGATATGGATATGAACTACAAATATGGCGGCGTGCAAAACGTCCTGGCGAATCTGCGTTAACCAATTTAACATAAATGTTTTTTGGCACGTCAAAATATTCGTAAGCGCTGCCATCAAAAAACTGAATATTTAAAACAGATTGTTTGTATTCAAAATCTAAAATATTAGAATTTGTAATCGTTTCTGTATAAGTTTCGATATTTTGCTCACGGGTTTCTGGCGCAATGCTAACCAGGAAATGATAAGCCTCGATAATTTCTTTACTTCTCGCCTCTGCTGCTAATTTCTCTTCTTCTACCTGAAATTTATCAGGGTGGCATTCTTTCATCAACGTACGATAAACCGACTTAAGCGCTGCAAGCTCAGCCGTTTTGTCCACGTTCAAAAGCTTTCTGTAATCAACTATTTTTTTCATTTGGCGCAAAGGTACGATTTATAATGATTTGATTTTGAGAAAGTTTTGTTTTAACTAAGTATTTCTTTTCCAGCCATTTGAAAAAATATAATAATTTTTACCAAAAATGCTTTCTAAACCATTTAAACCAAAAAAGTCATCCGAATAACCGAGGGCACTGAAAAAGTCCCTTGTTAAAATGGGATAAAAGGAGTAGAGAACTAGTTTTTCTACTCCTTTTTTTGTATCTTAAAGGTGTATTATTATTGCTTTTAGATGCTTCTTCAACAACAAAAAATCCAGTTTAGCGAGTTTTCCAGGCTTTATGACCTGATTGTTCCCAAAGAGAACTTACTGCGCAAGATTAATGAGCTTATAGATTTTGGCTTTATATATGATGAGCTTTTGGATAGATACTGCACGGACAACGGGCGTAATGCTGAGAGTCCAGTACGCATGTTCAAATACCTACTTTTGAAAACCATATTCACCGTTTCAGATGTTGATGTCGTAGAGCGTTCCCGCTATGATATGTCCTTCAAATATTTCCTGGAGATGTCCCCAGAAGAAGATGTGATCAATTCAAGCTCATTGACCAAGTTCAGAAAGCTCCGCCTTAAGGATATGGATCTTTTAAACCTTCTAATTGGCAAAACTGTTTCCCTGGCCTTGGAAAAAGGCATTATTAAATCCAGGTCCATCATTGTCGATGCGACGCATTCACTTTCCAGATCCAATCCATATTCACCTATTGAAGTGCTCAGGCAACGCTCGAAACTGCTTCGAAAAGCAGTGTATCTAATGGATGATGACTTCAAGGGGCAGATGCCTGAGAAAAATGATTCAAATGATATCCTTAAAGAAATAGAATACTGCAAGGAGTTACAAAAACTTATCGAGTCTGATGAAGCATTAAGTGAAATCCCTGCTGTGAAAGAGAAGCTAAACCTCTTAAAGGAAACAGTGGAAGATACCCGGGAGAGTTATGTGATATCCAAAGATATGGATGCCAAGGTTGGTCATAAAACAGCTGACAGCAGTTTTTTTGGTTACAAAACTCATTTGGCAATGACAGAGGAACGTATCATAACGGCCGCTGTTGTTACCTCCGGGGAGAAAGGCGATGGTCCTGAGCTGCCAAAATTATTGAACCAGACACAGGCCAACGGAATGGAGGTTGATACTATCATAGGTGATGCAGCCTATGCCGGCAAGAACAACCTCAAGCTTAAGGATTTGAACGGAAATAAGATTAAGATCGTTGCCAGGATGAACCCTGCTATTACTCATGGTACTAGAAAAGAGGAAGAAAAGTTTGATTACAACAAAGACGCTGATATGTTCGTATGCCCTGCAGGGCACCTGGCCATGTATAAACGGGTGCAGGGCAAAAAGGTAGATAAGAGCAATCAGGTTATGACCTATTATTTCGATATCGAAAAATGCAAAGTATGCCCGCTAAAGGATGGCTGCTACAAAGCAGAAGCCAAAAGCAGGACGTACTCGGTTGCAATAAAACCAGATGAGCACAAAGAGCAGGAGATGTTCCAACAAAGCGAGTACTTCAGGGAAAAGTCAAAACACAGATATAAAATTGAGGCGAAAAATAGTGAATTGAAAAATGTGCATGGATATGACAGAGCAAATTCCTATGGCCTTGAAAACATGAGAATGCAAGGTGCACTTACGATATTCGTAGTAAATCTAAAAAGAATACTAAAATTCTAAAACGGGATCATTATTACCAAAAAAAACATGCCAAAAAGGGCTATAAAACACTGAAATTCCTCGAGAGAACTTGATGAATTGGAATCAGTAAAAAATATAAAAACACTCAAAAAACAAAAAGCGGATGGAGATCTTATGACCTACTCATCCGCTAATCTTTTTATAGACCATTTTGAGTCTACTTTTTCAGTGCCCTCGAATAACCAGATGACTTTTAACTAAAAAATAAATTCTTATTATTTTGCTTGCAAAGAGTTTTCGATCACTTCTTTATAAAAATCTACATAAGAAGGGAGTATTTTTTTCAAATCAAAATCCTGCGCCCTTGTAAATGCATTCTCTTTAAAATACTTCAGCGTTTCATCATTACTTAAAATAGTAATTGCCTTATTTGCCATATCTTCGATATCGCCAACATCGCACATATAACCACAAAAATCATCAATATTTAATTCAGGCAAGCCCCCTGCATTCGAGGTAATCGCCGGCACCTTGCAAGCCATAGCTTCCAATGCAGCCAAACCAAAGCTTTCCGATTCAGAAGGCATCAAAAACAAATCAGAAACCGAAAGAATTTCTTCAACAGCATCTTGCTTGCCTAAAAAGCGAACATGGTCGCTAATGCCCAAAGTTCGGCAAAGCTGTTCGTCATATACCCGCTCAGGCCCATCACCTACCATTAACAGTTTCGATGGAATTACCGCCTGTACTTTCTCAAAAATGCGAATCACATCGGCGGTACGTTTAACCTTACGGAAGTTAGAAGTATGAATTAAAATACGTTCGTTGTTTGGCGCAATTGCTTTCTTAAAATGATCTTTAGCCTGTAAACTAAAGCGGCTAAAATCTATAAAATTAGGAATTACCTTAATATCCTTCGTAATTTCAAAATGGCGGTAAGTATCCTCTTTTAAATCCTGCGAAACCGTTGTAACCCCATCGCTCTGATTGATCGAGAAGGTAACCACAGGCTTATAAGTTGGGTCTTTACCAACCAAAGTAATATCGGTACCGTGTAGCGTGGTAACAACGGGAATATGAATACCGTAACTAGCCAAAATTTGTTTGGCCATAAACGCCGCCGAAGCATGCGGAATAGCATAATGAACGTGTAAAACATCCAGCTGCTCGAAACGAACAACATCTACCAGCTTACTTGCCAAAGCCGATTCGTATGGTGCATAATCGAACAAAGGATAATCCCTCACCGAAACCTCATGGTAAAACAAGTTTGCCGAAAAGAAATCGAGCCTTGCTGGCTGGCTATATGTTATAAAGTGAACCTGGTGACCTTCATTAGCAAGCGCCTTGCCAAGCTCTGTTGCAACTACTCCACTACCGCCGAAAGTGGGGTAGCAAACAATTCCTATCTTCATTATAAATGTATTGTTGTTATCGCAAATGTAGCCAGTTTTAATCTATAATGCGTGTCGGTTTATTGCAATAAAAAACATCAAATTTGAGTACGCTGCCTTAAATTTTTAGTTTGTTATACCGAGGCTATCAAAGCAGGGTGACTCTTCATACATTTATTCTTTTTTTGAAAAGGAAAAGCAGCAATTTCAATTAGCGTCAGTCCCGTTTTTCGCTTCAAATCCTCATACCCCGCTCAGCCCTACCTTCATTGCGGGTTTTCCGCTACAACCGGGTTTATTAAACTTACTAACTAGCTTTTTATTTGGGTTCCAGCAAACCAGTCAGATTTTATTAATCGAAATAACAGAAATTTAAAACCGTGCTTTTATTAAAAGAGAAACATCAGGTCAACAATTATTTTATTTCAATATATTAGTTCTATAATCATCAATATGTTATCCGTTTTTACAATTACCTACATCATCTGGATTTTATCAGAAATCGTATTAAACAGACTTCTGCGTTCAAAATCTACAGATAAACAAAATGCAGATCAGCACTCCCTTATCATTATCTGGATAACGGTTGTTATCGCTATTTTCCTTGCGGGGTACATTGCAACAAAATATTATCTGCCCATTCACGAAAACCAACTGATTCGTTATATAGGTTTAGCTTTAATTATTACAGGCGTAATATTCAGATTAATTATCGTTAAATCCTTAGGAAAATACTTCACGGTTGATGTTACCATAAAAAAAGATCATAAGCTAAAAAAAGACGGTTTTTACAGCTTTCTACGACATCCATCCTATTTTGCATCATTAATATCCTTTATCGGGTTTGGGTTAAGCCTTAACAATTGGGTTTCACTTAGCCTCGTTACCTTAGCCGCACTAACTTCATTTATATACCGCATTAAAATTGAAGAGAAAGTTTTAATAGCTTATTTCGGTGCAGAATACATTGCTTATCAAAAAACAACCAAAGGCATTATACCTTTTATATATTGAAACCTGCTCAATACTAAGCCAGTAATACGATCTTTTTAAAGTGCAGTTCTTCTTTGTAAAAATTAATAACCAGCCCAGCTTTAGGCTTGTTAAGAATTAATTGTTCAAACACTTTTAAATCATAATCATTAAGCCGATAAGGAACCGATTTTATTTCAACAATTATATTTTCTTTAATTACAAAATCTGCATAGAATTTATGCTGTAAAATAATGCCGTTAAAGTTGAATGCAAATTTTTTCTGGGCCTCATAGTCGAAGCCGTGATATTTCAATTTCGATTCAAAAGCCAATTTATATTCCGAATCGTGCAAGCCAAATCCTAAATCTCGATGAATTTGTTCGGCAATTTCGGTTAGGGTGAGGCATTCTTCTTTAAAAAGAAATTCTTCATCCTGATGGTTTTTAGCCATATTAAAGAAAAGTGAGGGCGTAATAAATCACGCAAATGAGAGCGCGTAATTTTAAACTATTAAATAATATTTTATTTGTAAGTGTAAACTATTTTAGGGCTTTTGTAACCCAGCTTACGTTCTTCGCTTTGAATTTGCGAACGAATGTCTTCAACGCTCGAAATTTGCTTATTAAAACGTTCTAAAGCCTTAAGTGCACTTTCAGCATCGGCTTTCGATTTTTTAGATAGCTTTTCCATTGCTTTTAAATCTAGAGAAGAACCTGAAACCGTTTTGGCACTATGATTACTAACGCGCTCGGCTGATGTTTTTGAATTTCCATTAGCTTCTAACAACTTTAATCTAAGTTTTTCTACTTCAGTTTCTTCTTTTGATTCGGCAATTTTCAATTCTAAAAGCTTAATACTAGCTTTAAGTACGTCAATTCTGTTTGTTAAAATACCAACTGAATCTTTTGAAACTTTCGGCGTGTAAGTTTGCGCATTTACGAACGAGGAAATTACAAGCGCAAAAAGGAAGAATAATATTTTTTTCATAGTAGCATGTTTGGTTAACATAATCCAATATGCATGCCCAAACAAAAAAACCACTGCAAACTAATACAGAGCGGTTTGCAATCTAAAGAAAAAATTAATTGATGAATTTCGAGAAAAAAGCTCCCCGCTGGAAAATGAACTATTTCAGCTTTTTCATTTCGTCCTTTATAACCAGGAGCAATTCGTTAGGCCTTTGAGTACCAATAAAATACTCCAAGCCATCACGATCGGTTAACACAACGGCGTCTTTACCCGAAGAGTAGAAACGAATGGTTCCTTTTGTATGTAAATTATAAACAGGATTGTTAAAGTAATAGCGACTGTAGATTGCCTTTTTAACCTCGACAACACTATTTAAGTCAATCTTTACTCTTTTGGTTGTCCAAAGTCCATCCAAAATTAAACTTCCGTTATCTACAACAATTTTATATTGAATTAAAAAAAGTAACAGCATCGAAACACCAATAATTCCGAAACCAACAACCAAAAACAAATCTTGTGTATTATCTCGATCGCGTTCGTAAACATAAGCTGCAAAACAAAATGCAGCCATAATCAACCTAATGAAAATGCGAACATAATCTCTGCCGATGTATTGTTTTTCGATATATGCGTATCTGCTTTCCACTTAATTTATTTTGAGTTCGAATATAGTAACTTTTTTTGTTGACTTTAATATTTTGTAACGGTTATCCTGTCGCATTCCTGCAATCCAAATAACTTCTCCATTTCCATTAACCAAAATCGGAATATTACTTTTTAAATGCAAAGGCACTTTTTCATCAATAAAGAAATCGCTTATTTTCTTTAAGGTTTGCATTCCAAAGGGAATAAATCGGTCGCCATTTTGCCAATTCCTTATAATTAAAGGAAACAACAAAATATCAGCATCAATAAAAACCTTGTTCTTGCTTACTTCAAATTTTACATCTCCAGAAAAGCTAAGTTCAAATTGATTCCCGTTAAATTCAAACGAACTTTCGTTCGAATGAATAACCCGATGCTCATTTTCTGTAGAAATTATTGTGCTAATAATTAAATCATCGCGATTAATAGTCGCCTGGTGGCTTTGACTTAAAAATTTCACTCCGCTTTGCTTATCTAATGCACTTATAATTTCCGCAACTACAGGCTCAACAAAACCATAAGGCTTCAGCAATTCGTATAGGAGTAATTTCTGCGGCTTCAGAGCTTTTATACCCTCAATTGAAATGTAAATTCCATCGGGTTTATTTAAAAGCAGTTTTGTTTTAAGCTCCTCAACTTGCAAATTCAGAAACGTTTCTATTTCTGCAAAACGATTAATATTTTCGGCGAATGTATGTTCCAGATTAGGATTTATTTGTTGCAAATGGGGAATAACATCTAAACGAAGTTTATTTCGAAGATAATTTTTGCTCGCATTCGAACTGTCTTCAACAAAGTTGATGTTTTCGTGATCAACAAAATGATTGATTTCTTCGCGACTTAAAAAAAGTAATGGCCTGATTAATTTATTTCGTTTAGGCAAAATACCATGTAGTCCGCTAATTCCTGTTCCTCTCACCAAATTAATCAAAACAGTTTCTACCGAATCGTTTTGGTGTTGCGCTAAAGCAATAAAATCATAGCCTTCTTTTACCCTGATTTCTTCAAACCAATTATAGCGCAAATCTCTTGCGGCCATCTGTGTCGAAATTTTATTTTCAGTCGCATATTTTTTTGTATCAAAATGCGTTACATAAAAAGGCAGATTTAAAGAAAGAGCAAGCACTTTTACAAAGTTTTCATCGCGTTGAGCTTCATCGGCCCTTAAATTAAAATTGCAATGCGCTACACCTACATCAACACCAATAGCTTTAAAAAGATGCAACATTAGTACCGAATCTTTACCCCCGCTAACGGCTAATAGAATTCTGTTATCCTTTTTAAACAGCTCCTGTTGTTCAATAAAATCCTGAAATTGTTTTAAAGGTAACATCCATCAAAAATATTTAATTTTAACCAGTTTCCAACGTTCGGAACAAAAAACTAACTTTGTAGAGTGCAAAAAACATTTATCTTTCTTTTTTTCCTGATTTGCCCCGTATTCTTATTCGGTCAGCAAAAGGGCTCTATCATTAAAATCATTAGCTCTTCTCAAGTTACTGGAGATAGGAAAAAGAGTGTTTCTTATATAAAAAACCCTGTTTTCCAGCAGGATAATGCAACATTAAGTTGCGATAGTGCGGTTCTTTATACCGAAAGAAACTATTTTGAAGCCTATAAAAATGTACACATACAGCAGTTAACAACCGATATTTATTCGGATGAGCTGCAATATGATGGGAATAAAAAGCAAGCGCATTTAACGGGTAATGTTCAGATGAAGGACCCTAAATCGCTTTTAACAACCAACGTTTTAGATTATAATACGGCAAGCAAAATTGGAACCTATACTACTGGTGGCAAAATTCAAACCCAGGATGTAACCCTTACAAGCAAAAACGGTTATTATTTTAGTAATAGCAGCGATTCTTATTTCAGGTATAATGTTGTGGTGGTTACGCCTCAAAGCACGATTAAGTCGGATACCATGCGCTACAACCTCGATAGTAAATGGACTTATTTTTATGGCCCTACCAACATTAAGGGTAAAGATGATAATTTATATACCGAAAATGGTGCTTATAATACTTTAAGCGAGGATGCTTATTTTGGAAAGAAGAACTTATATAGCCAGGGTACAAAATCATTAAAGGGCGATAGCTTATATTATTTTGGCAAAGTTGGTTATGGTAAAGCGGTAAAAAACATTGTTTTTACCGACAAAAAAGATGGCACCAAAATGTTCGGAGATTTAGGCTATTATTACAAAATAGATCAGCGAACACTGGTAACGAAAAATGCTTTTGTAGACTTTATTTCGGGCGATTCGGTAACGGTTAAAAACAAAAAAATACCCGATACCTTACGCTTGGGCGCCGACACACTCGAAACCCAAATGGTTTTACAAAAAACCTTAAAGCTTATTCCTAAAATTTCGGTTAAGGCAGATAATCAGATTGGCGAAGATGAAGATGAAACCGAAAAGCCAGTTAAAGCAAAACCAGAAGCAAAAGCAGCACCAACAGCAACGGTCAGTACTAAACCACCCGTAAAAAGTGGCAAAGAACCTAAAAGCAAGAAGGACAAAAAGAATTCTGAGAAATCAGATGGTTTACCTGATAACATTCCAGATAGTTTAAAACTTAAGGCAGATTCTGTTGCTAAAAACCTGCTAAAAACAGATAGCCTGCAGAAAATCCTTTTAGCAAAAAAAGTTACCGACTCGGTTGCCAAAACTATGCTGAAAGCTAAAGACAGCTTACAAAAAAAGAAAACTGCAATTACTGATGTATTAAAGAAGACACCAAAACCTGGCGTAGATAGTATTTCAAAACAGCTAAATAACAAGGGAATAAGGGACACCTTAAATAAAACGGTTTCAAACTTAAAAGCAGGCGTTGTAAAACCCGATTCGGTGTTTAACCCCGCCGATACCGTAACTACCCGTGTGATCAGAGCTTATCACAATGTGAAAATTTTCAAAAGTAATATTCAGGCTAAAACGGACAGTTTGTTTTACACTTCGGCTGATTCGACTTTACGTTGTTACGGGAACCCAATTATATGGTCAGAAGGCTCTCAGGTTATTGGCGATACCATTTATGTTCAGTTTAAACAGAATAAGCTAAATAACCTGCAGGCTTTTAAAAATGCTTTTTTGGTTAATACACCCGCAGATTCATTAAGGTTTAATCAGATTAAAGGTCGGTTTATGACGGGCTTTTTTGCCGAGGGTAAGTTAAAAACCTTATTTGTGGATGGTAATGCAGAGAGTATTTATTATACTCAGGATGACAGCACGAAGGTTTACAAGGAAATGAACCAGACTTTAAGTAGTCGGATAAAATTCATTTTTAAAAATAACGACATCGAACATATTGTTTATGTAAATAATATTGAGGGCGCACTTAATCCAGAAAATAAAGTAGAAAAAGATAATGTGCTTAAAGGATTTTCTTGGAAACCGAAAGAAAGACCAAAATCTAAAAAAGAAGCTATTGGTGCATCGGGGAAAGCCAAGGTAAAACCTAAAACTGTGCCTGCTAAAACTGCTATATCAACTGCAAAAACAACCAATTTAAAACCTGCAGCAGTTAAGGCGGCGGATCAAAAACCTGCAACTCCTAAAGTTGTTTCAAAAACAGATTCACTTCCAAATTTTGGAATTAAGCCTATTTTACCTAAGAAAGATTCTGTTAAGGTTGAAAAAATTCCGACTAAGCAATAGATTAAATTTACAAATCGGGTTTCTCCATCATCGAAACGATTAGCAAAGAGCCTTTTATTGCCGAAAAACTTACAAAACCAAGTTTACTTACATTGGTTCAGTAATTCCGCATATATCTATAGTTTACAGATTGAGACCAAATGAAAATACGCTGGAAATTGTTACTTTTTTGGATAACAGACAAAGTAAAAAGAAGAGTAATCGTTTCCTTTAAAAAAAAATTATCCTTTTAAAAACGCGATCATCTTTTGCAGTGCAATTGCCCTATGGCTAATTTTATTCTTTTCAGCCATTTCCATTTCGGCGAATGTAATCTGGTAACCGTCAGGTTGAAAAATCGGATCGTAACCAAAACCTTTTGCACCCGATAATTCTGTTCTTATAGTGCCATTGATTACGCCTTCAAATAAATAATTTTCGCCACCACGCATTAAGGAAATCACCGTTTTAAATCTGGCCTTTCGATTTTCTATGCCTTCTAGTTTATGCAAAACCAGTTTAATATTATCCAAAGGATCTCTGCTTCCAGCATATCGGGCAGAATAAACACCAGGTTCACTATTTAAAGCCTCAATTTCAAGGCCGCTATCATCAGCGAAGCAATCTAAATTGTAGTGCGCTACAACATAACTGCTTTTTAATGTTGCATTACCTTCAAAAGTATCAGCCGTTTCTGGGATGTCGGTAAAACAACCTATATCTTCCAGATTAAGCACTTCGTATTGGCCACTAAGGCTTAAACGAATCTCTTCTGTTTTATTTTTATTATTCGTTGCGAAAACAAGCTTTTTCATAAAAAATGTGAATGGTTCTGGAAATTTGACGATTATTTAATCTTCTGGAGATTTCCCCAAAGCGATTTCTTGGCTGACAAATCGCTATCTAAAGGATGAAGATTAGGCGCAAAAATTATCCTCGTTGTTTCATGAACAATAATTTCTCCTGCCCAGTTTAAATTAAGTTGTAAGTGGCTTGCCTCTACCCCAAACGAAAGCATAATTTGTGGTTTAAAAAATTGATGTAATTCCGCGTAAGTTGTTCCCTTATAATTAGCATAATTTAATAAGGCAAAATCGGGTGTAGCTAAATCAACTGCTTTTACAATTTTTCTAAGTAATTCTCTACCTTGTTCTGTGCTCACATCGTAAGTTGCATCGTTTACTAAAATCAATACCGATTTTTTATTTCCTCCTAAAAATTTAAATGCTTTAGGTTGTAAAGGTTCTTCCACAATAGGCAGAATTTCGCCTTTTTGCGCATAACTTCCTGATGGTGATAACGGTTTTTCGGCAGGAATTACGGTGTTTTCTACTACAACAACTGCTTCTTTTGCTTCAATCTTTGGAATAGAAACTGTTGCAGAAACCGCATCAGTAACAGCAGGAAGCACGATTTCAACAGATTTATCTTCAACAACGAAAACATCATCTGTAAAAAATAATCGTAAAGCATTCGCATTGTTGGTAACCTGACTTTCCATTCGTATTTTTGCAGTATAATAATTTCTGTTAAAATTAGTTAAATATCTTATAATAGCCCTGCTTATTGTTACTTTTATCCTTTAAAATTTATAGAATATTCTGTGTGAGAAAAGCATATTGCTTATTTGTTTTCAGTTTGTTATGTAGTTCAGCGTTTGCTCAAAACGTGGCCATAATTAACAGTAAACCTTTAAGTAGTAAGGAGTTTATGTGGGCTTATAAAAAAAGTCATAACGGAAACACACCTTCAGATTATAACGACTTACTGGCTTACCTAAACTTATACATTGATTTTAAATTAAAAGTATTGGATGCCCGTGAGATGGGTTTGGATAAAAATGCCACCTACCAGGAAGAAGTTAAAACTTATGAAAGTGCTTTAACTACGCATAAAAAAATAAGCAATTCGGGTAAAGACCATAATTATCTGGTAAATGAATATAAAGAAGGCGTTTTAATGTTTAACGTTTCTGAACAAAAAATTTGGGAAAAAGCACAGGAAGACGAGCAGGCAATTGACGATTTTTACAGAAAAAACAAAAAGAATTACAATAAAGAATTAAGTGAAATAAGAGGCGAAGTTATCGCCGATTATCAACAGAAACTGGAAGAAGATTGGTTAAAAAATCTTCGCGAAAAGTATCTGGTAAAGATTAATGAGAATGAAGTGAAAAAATTAGCGAAGTTATAAATCGCCTTCAATCCGCATTAATTAAACCATTAGTATTAAATTTGAAAATATAATAAATAGAATGAAGAAAGTTTTTTTAGCAGTAACCGCCTTACTGAGTTTGTTTTTAAATACTTACGCTCAACCAGGCAAGCATAATATTGATAAAGTTGCTGCTGTGGTAGGTAATAACATTGTTTTATTATCTGATTTAAATCAACAATATACGCAATACTTATATCAGGGGAATCAACCCAACCCAAGTATTAAGTGTATGATTTTACAACAAACATTAACCCAGAAATTATTGAAACAGCAAGCCGAAATCGATTCGGTTATGGTAGAAGATAATCAGGTTGATGATGAGGTTAACAGAAGAATGCGTTCGATGACTCAACGTGCAGGCGGACAAGAACGTTTGGAGCAATTTTTAAATAAATCATTATTGCAATATAAGGATGAAATGAGACCATCGATTAAGGATGAGTTAATTGCCCAAAAAATGCAATCGAAAATTACCGAACACATTAACGTTACACCAATGGAAGTTGAGAAATATTTCAAATCCTTAGGTGATTCTCTTCCAGAGTTTAATACAGAAGTTGAAATCGGTGAAATTGTTTTAAACCCAAAGCTAACTAAAGCAGAAAAAGAGCGGTTTCATGATAAAATTGAAGCATTACGTTTAAGAATTAAAGGTGGCGAGGATTTTGGTGCTTTAGCTAAAGCTTATTCAGAAGATCCAGGTTCGGTTAGTGATGGTGGCGATTTAGGTTTCTTCGACAGAAGTATGATGGCTAAAGAATTTACAGCATGGGCTTTTAAACTTAAAGCAGGCGAAATGTCGCCAGTGTTTGAAACGGAGTTTGGCTACCATATTTTGCAGGTAATCGAGCGTAGAGGTGAACAAGTTCATGCCCGTCACATCTTAATTATGCCAAAAAGTACACAGGCGAGTTTAGATAGAACAAAAATTCATGCAGATAGTATTTACAACAACATTATCGCTAAAAAATTAACTTTTGCAGCTGGTGCAAATTTGTATTCGGATAATAAAGAAACTAAGTATAACGGCGGTATGATGCTTAATGCAGAAAACGTACAGGCACGAACCACATTTATTCCAATTGATAAATTAGATCCATCTGTATTTTTAGTTATTGATACAATGAAAGTTGGCGGTGTTTCTAAGCCCGATTTATTTACGGCTGCTGATGGTAAGCAAGGTTATCGTATTTTATATTTAAAATCTAAAATACCACCACACAAAGCAAATTTAGCACAGGATTTTCCAAAAATTAAGGAGGCCGCACAAAGCGACAAAACAAATCGTACCTTAAGCGAATGGTTTGAGAAACGTCGTGAAAGTACTTTCATTAAAATTGATGATGAATTTCAAGATTGCGACCAGTTAAAAATCTGGACTAAAAAGAATACCGAAACTAAATAACGCCAATGCAGTATAAGAACGAAGTAGAAGCTGTAGATGCTCTTCACCAATCATTTAATAACATTAAAGCTGAAATCAGCAAGGTTGTAATTGGTCAGGACGACATTATAAAATCTGTTTTAATCGCCATATTTAGCAACGGACATTGTTTGTTGGTTGGCGTACCTGGATTAGCAAAAACTTTACTTGTACAAACAGTAGCATCGGTTTTAGACCTCGATTTCAATAGAATTCAATTTACACCCGATTTAATGCCGAGCGATATTATCGGCGCAGAGATATTAGGAGAAGACAGGCACTTTAAATTTATTAAAGGGCCTGTTTTTTCAAATATAATTCTTGCCGATGAAATTAACCGTACACCACCAAAAACTCAGGCTGCTTTATTAGAAGCCATGCAAGAGAAATCGGTTACCGCTGCAGGGCAAACCCATACTTTACCGAAGCCATTTTTTGTACTGGCCACTCAAAACCCTATTGAACAGGAAGGCACCTACCCGCTTCCTGAGGCGCAATTGGATCGTTTTATGTTTAACATCCAGTTAAATTATCCAGCTTTTGCTGATGAGTTAACAATTGTTAAAAACACTACGAGTAATAAAGCCATTCAGCTTCAAAAAATCATCCATGCAGATGATATTCAATATTTCCAGAAGTTAATTCGTGATATTCCGGTAACGGATAACGTTTTAGAATATGCGGTAAAACTTGCCGCTAAAACCCGTCCGAATAGCGAATTTGCAACTGATGCAATTAATAAGTACATCAGTTGGGGCGCTGGTCCGCGTGCCTCGCAGTTTTTAGTTTTAGGCGCAAAATGTCACGCTGCAATTTCAGGTAAATATGCGCCCGATATCGAGGATGTACAAGCTGTTGCAGAACCAATCCTGCGCCACCGTATTGTGCGTAATTACCGTGCCGAAGCTGAAGGCTTATCTATCGAAAAAATTATTAAAGATTTGTTGTGAAACTGAAATAGTAAGTTAATATGTTAAGATACTCTTTAATCATATTAATTTTCTTGTGCTTCAAAAACGGGTATGGCCAATCAGAAGAAATTTATAGATTAACTTTTTCTGATAAATCAAATTTCAAAATTACTACGGCTTTAGGCAATAAGCAACCTTCAAAAATTTATATCATTAACACAACTGAACCGTTTTATTCTAAAAGATTTTGGTTGGATGGAATTAATTTAAAATCAGCAAAAGTTCTTCATGAAATAAAAGACGATGAACATCATCCATATCACAATGTATATTTGTTCAAGGATGAAAAACTAAATTCTAAATTTTCTGATGAGGAGAAAAAATATCTGAGCGCCAAGGCAAAATTGACAAAACCAAAGAAAATTAATTTAAAAGGTACAAATTACTCAACGATCAAATTGTCATCAGAAATAAAGACTTTTTATTTTAAAACATCTGAACCAATTTTCAGCAATGATAGACAATATGCATTCATTAATTTCACCGCATTTAGTTCTAAAAGCAAAAACGAAGAGAACTATTTTTCAGATACATGTGTGATTTATAAGCGAACGAATGGTAAAGGCTGGAAAAAATCGGGCATAGTAGATCGTCGGATTCTTTAGATAAATAAATTCAAATCTTTATAATTTAAACTTTGTTGCTATCTTTACCAGACAATTACAAAGCATAAATCTTAAATCAAAAATATTCGATATGTCAGCTCACGACTCACACGCACCAGTTCAAGAAACAAAAGGTATTTGGGCATTGCCATTAACCGCATGGATTATTGTATTAATTCTTTGCGTTGCATTTACCAGACCAATTTTCAATCACGAAGAACCTAAGTCATCTCACGAAAAAACTGAAGCACCTGCACATCATGAGAAAGCAGAAACTGCTGAGCCGCATCATTAAGATAAAATAACATGACATAAAAAAAAGCGCTGATTTACATCAGCGCTTTTTTTATGCTTTTAAAGCTATTGAATCTGGCTGATTAAATTCGGATAATCCGTAATTACGCCATCAACACCTAAATCCATAAAATATTTAATATCCTTAATTGTATTTACCGTCCACGGGATTATTTTAATGCCCATTGCATGGCAGCGATCAACCAGTCCTTTTCCAACTAAAATAGAATATGGGCTATAAATGGTAGGTTTAAACCCAAGCTTCTCAATATAAGTTTCAAAAGGTTCTTTTTCATCAATAAGTAAAGAAGTTTGAATCTTAGGATATTTTTCGTGTAAGTATTGCAAAGTTCTCATATCGAAAGATTCGATAATAACCCTTTTTGCAAGTTTCTTATTGTTAATTACATCCATAATCAAATCGACAAATTCTGCCGGCTCTGGATGAAATTCATTATCGCCGTTTTTAATTGTTTTCGTTTCGATACTATAAACAGGCTTGGCCAGCTTATTTTCCTTTACATACTGCTCAACAGCATCAATGGTTTCAGAAAGTAAAGGCTTGGAAGCTTTATATTTCATTTGCCCAGGAAAACGATTATGCACTTTACTTCCAACATCAAACTTCCTTATTTCATCATAATTCATTTTATAAATATTGAAGTTCTTTTGATCTTTTAAGGTAATTGCCTTCCCATTTGGCTGTAAAGAAATTTCGTTATTAAAATAAGGTTCCTGCGATAAAACAACTTGCTTATCTTTCGAAATTACTGCATCCATTTCCAATGTATGCACACCTAAATCCAATGCTTTTAACATGCCTTTAATTGTGTTTTCGGGCATAATGCCACGAGCACCAGCTTTTCCCTGTACATCGAATTTTTGCTTTTGTGCAAATACATTTAAGAACAATAGCGTAAAGAGCGGTAAAAGAAATGATTTTTTATACATGAAACTTGTTTTAGGAATAAACGTAAAATTAGGGATTTACTTATAAAAAAAGGGCTTTCTTTTTACGGAGAGCCCTTTTCAACATTCACATTAAAATATTATCTTTCTGCGGGTACAAAGGCCTGAACAATTAAATTCCAGCTTGCATCGGCAGCTTTTTCGTAAACAAATACATAGTTAAAACTTTCGCGTAAATCTGCTTTATAATCTACAGTTGCAACACCATAGGTATAAGCAAAATCACTCCCCGCTGCTTTATCAACACCTGTCGTTTTTAAATTGATTTTACCGATCATACCGTTTAAAAAAGAAAGCACTTTTCCTTTTCCTTCAATGGCTTCGTTGCCAGGGAAAAGCAAACGGGCATCATTAGTTAAAAACCCACCAAAAGCACCAATACCATGTGTTTTAAGGAAGGTATTAAGTGTTTTTTCGGTAGTAAGAATAACATCCTTACCTGCCTTTATTTCTTTTTCATTGATAAAAGTTTTCGGTGCAATGCGTTCTTTAGGCTCAACAAATCTATCTGCAATTTTAGCAAGAGGCTTATTACTTTCAGTTCCTAAATCGATAGCAAGTTTCCACTTACCACCTTCAGCCTTCCAAATAGAAAGGTATTGACCATATTTTTTATCGGTTTTACCAACCTGATAAGTTCCGGTTGTAAAACCCCAATCGCCACTTTTTGAAACCTTAGCTAAATTTGGTTCCCAACTTACTTCGTTCATGCCTTTAGTTTGCGCACCATAAAAAGTTTTTGCATTAACAGGGTTAGGCCTGAAAACCAATGTATTTGCCGAAGAATATTCCAGATACGAATCCTTGTCACCGATTTTAGCAATCGATTTTTCGAATTCATTTTCAGCATTTACAAGTGATTTTGTGGTTCCATCGCTTTTCTGCGCAAAAGCACTTAAAGTTAAAGCAACCGCTATTGTGGTTGAGAATAGTTGTTTCATTTGTGTTTTAATAAGGTATGACGAATATAAAAGTTTCTTTGAAGTGTGTTTGTAAAAGTAATTAACAATTGAACATTTTACTTTTCGCGATAGATGGTTTCGAGAACCGTTTGCCCAGTCGCCTTTAAAGTATTTTTATCAATGTTAGCTAAATTATCTAACTGCGTATGCCAGTTGATGTAAAAACCGCTGTTATCGTTGTAGTGAATAATGTCAATCGATGGAACACCTGCTTTGTTCATCCAGAAATGATCATCAACCAATTTACCACTTTGAATACTTACAAAATATGATGAGTAACCAATTTCGCTACCGATGTTCCAAACTTTACTTACAACATCTGGTGCGGCCTGACGAGAAATTTCGTCTTGAGTAAACTGAGCGCTTCCGCCCCCTACCATATCGAGGTTAATACCATATAATGCTTTATAGCCAGTAGATATTGCATTTTTTGCCCAAAACTGAGAACCTAAACACCAGGTCGTTTCATCAGGTGTTTCATCATTTGCTTTACCATAATCTTCTAAATCCCATAAAGCAAAATCGACACCAACATTTGGCTGTTTTTGCTGAATTTGGCGAGCCATTTCTAAAATTACCGCAACACCACTTCCACCATCATTTGCTGCATCAAAAGCTTTTGTATGGTTTGCAGGGTCTGTATCCTGATCCGAAAACGGGCGAGCATCCCAGTGGGCACTAATCAAAACTCTTTCTTTTTTCTCAGGACTAAAAGATGCCATAATATTTTTCAACTGATAGCTTTTACCGTCGTAGGTAGTTGTTTTCTCCCCTTGAATTTTAACATCAGCACCGAAAGATTTTAGCTTGGCAACCAAATAATCGGCACATTTTTGATGAGCCGTAGTGCCTGGAATTCTTGGTCCGAAATCTACTTGTGCTTTGGTATAGGCAAAAGCAGAATCGGCATTAAATTCTGGCGAAACCAATTTTATTTCTTGTACTGTGGTTTCTTCTGTTGCTTTTTTATCGTTCTTACAGGCCTGAAATCCGATAATTGCAATTAAAGGCAGTATTAAAAGTTTTTTATTCATTTTATTAATTTCCTATAAATTATAGAATTCTGCGCCCTGCTATAAACATTATGCTTCCCCTTCGAAGGGGGAATGAGCTACTACTAAAATTAAAATCGCAATAAGAAACGTAGTTCTAAACTATGCTTTACTCCAGGTTGTACCCTCTTTACCATCTTTGAGCTGAATACCCAATTCCTGTAAACCAATTCTAATTTTATCAGATGTAGCGTAATCTTTGTTTTCTTTAGCTTCTTTACGCAATTCGATAACCATATCTAAAACGCTGTTTAATTCTAAATTGTCTGATTCTTCATCTTTTAAACCTAAAATATCGAAAACGAAATCGTTTATCAAAGCCTTTAATTTCTCCAGTTCATCGGCCGAAATTTTTGCTTTATTATCGTAAACAGTGTTAATAATTCTTACCGCTTCAAACAACTCTGCAATTAAAACAGGACTATTAAAATCATCATTCATTGCATTTATACAGTTTTCCTTTAATGCATCGATATCAAATTCATTTTGCTCAGAAACTGATAATTTATCCAATAAATTAACCGCAGCCATTAACCTGCGAAAACCTTTTTCCGATGCATCAAGTGCATCGTTAGAGAAATCTAAAGTACTGCGATAATGCGCCTGCATCATGAAAAACTTAACCGTCATCGGACTATAACCCTTTTTCAAAAGCGGGTGGTCGCCTGTAAATAACTGTAAAGGAAGAAATCCGTTACCAGCTGATTTAGACATGCGGGTTCCATTCACGGTTAGCATATTGGTGTGCATCCAAAAACGAGCAGGCTGGTGGCGACTGCAAGCCTCAGACTGGGCAATTTCGTTGGTATGATGCGTTGCGGCTAGATCCATACCACCACCATGAATGTCAAATTCGGCACCTAAATATTTAGCACTCATTGCAGAACATTCTATATGCCAGCCTGGAAACCCCATTCCCCAGGGCGATTGCCATTGCATCAAAGTTTCAGGCTTTGCCTTAATCCATAATGCAAAATCCAGTCTACCGCGTTTTTCATCCTGTCCACCCAGTTCGCGGGTGTTGTTCAGCATATCTTCGAGGTTACGATTGGTTAAAATGGTGTAATTGTATTCTTTGCTATATTTTTCTACATCGAAATAAACATTGCCCCCAATTTCGTAGGCATAGCCATTTTCGATGATTACTTTAATCATTTCAATTTGCTCAATAATATGCCCTGTAGCGGTTGGCTCGATGCTTGGCGGCAAGGTATTAAACATGCGCATTACATCATGGAAACCTAATGTGTATTTCTGCACAATTTCCATTGGCTCTAATTGCTCCAGCTTTGCTCTTTTTGCAAATTTGTCATCACCCTCATCGCGATCGCCTTCCAAATGCCCGGCATCGGTAATATTACGTACATATCGAACCTTATATCCAGCGTATTTTAAATACCTGAAAATTAAATCGAACGACATAAATGTGCGGCAATTACCTAAATGCACATCGCTGTAAACAGTAGGACCGCAAACATACATCCCAACATTGGGCGCATTTAAAGGTTGAAAGAGTTCTTTTTTACGAGTAAGCGTATTGTAAAGCTGTAAGCCAGTATTCATATTGCAAATGTAATATTTACCATCGGAAAGTTCGGAGTTGGTTAATTGTTTAATTGCTCAAAACAATTAATTGACAATTTACAAATCAAATACGCTTTATTTTAATCGAAAAGCAATACCTGTATTTCAGTTAAAGCTTGTTCCTGCTTTTCATTGCAAGCCGCCCCCTCATAAAACCTGCGAAGTAATCAAGCAAACCATAAAAATTAATAATTGTGCTTAAATTGGGGTGCGGGCTTTCCATTGCAATCAGGTTTATAAACAAAAAATTCTGCCGAACACAAAAATGCTCATGCAAAAAACTCCATTAGAGATTTTGCCTGAGCATAAATTATTGCCTTTAAAACTTATTTAAGTTTTGCCTTAAAAATCTTTTCCAGTTTTTCCAGTTTCGGCAAAATCACTAATCTACAATATGGTGCATCAGCATTGTTTTTATAATAATTTTGATGATAACTTTCGGCAACATAAAACGGCTTTACAGGTTCGATCGCTGTTACTACTTTCTTGCCATAAGCGTTCGCAGCGTTTAACTCTGCCTTGTATTTATCTGCCAACTCTTTTTGTTCTGGTGTATGGTAAAAAATTACCGAACGGTACTGGGTTCCGCTATCTGCACCTTGACGGTTTAAAGTTGTTGGATCGTGGCTTTTCCAAAAAACCTCCAATAAATCTTTATAAGTAATTTGCATTGGGTTATAGGTAATCTCTAAAACTTCGGCATGACCAGTTAAGCCCGTGCAAACTTCTTCATAGGTTGGATTTGCAATTTTGCCGCCTTCATAACCCGATTTTACGGAAACTACACCTTTCAATTTTTGAAATATAGCCTCAGTACACCAAAAGCAACCCATTCCAAATGTTGCCTTTTCCGTTTTCTTTCCTTGCGCATTGGCCTGGTTTAAGGCCAACACCGATAATAAGATTAAAATTATTTTTTTCATGTTGTGTGTGTGTGATTTTTAAGAATACTGCAGCTAAAGCTATTAACATTCTCCTTACTATATTACGAAATAAAATGACTTAAAGTTTCTCAATAATTAATAATGGATTTTGTGTGACAAAGCGATATTTTGTGGATTTTGCATTCAATGTTAATAACTTAAAACACTGATAATTAAATTAATAAAGTCATAATCACAAGCCTCCAAACACTTATTAACAATTCTTTTTTAAATTCGTAGAACATTAAAATAAAAAATTATGTCTACACCCTATATTCCATGTTTAGATTTAGGTTCATACATCAATGGAACTGAAGAAGAACGCAAAAAGTTTTCTGATGAGCTTGGAAGAGCTTTTAACGATTCTGGTTTTGTAACCATTACTAACCATGGCTTAAGTCAGGAATTGATTGATAAACTTTACACAAACATTCAGTCGGCATTTGCTTTACCAGTAGAAACTAAAAGAAAATACGAAAAACCTGAACTTGCAGGTCAGCGTGGTTACACCAGCGCTGGTAAGGAAACCGCTAAAGGTGCTAAAACGCCTGATTTGAAAGAGTTTTGGCAAATCGGACAGGAAGTTACCGATGGTGATCCAGTTAAAAATGAATACCCAGATAATGAAATCCTAGAAGAATTACCTGATTTTAATAAAGTTACAGGCGATACATACAAAAAACTGGAAGAGAATGGAACACATCTTTTACGTGCCATTGCTACTTATTTAGAATTACCAATTGATTATTTCGACAAGCATGTACATAACGGAAATTCGATATTAAGAGGTATCCATTACTTCCCGATTGAAAACCCTGAAGTTATCCCTGATGACGCTGTTCGTGCAGGCGCACACGAAGACATCAACTTAATTACTTTATTAATTGGTGCTAGTGCCGATGGACTTGAAGTATTAACCCGCAGCAATGAATGGTTACCAATAAAAGCACATCACACGGATATTGTAGTAAATGTTGGCGATATGTTGCAACGTTTAACCAATAATAAATTAAAATCGACTACACACAGAGTGGTAAATCCACCTCGTGAGTTAATGAAGACCTCTCGTTTTTCGGTACCATTTTTCCTGCATCCGCGTAGCGATATGGATTTAACGAGTTTACCATCTACAATCGATGCAGAACATCCTAAAGCTTACAGCGATATGACTGCAGGTGAATATTTGGATGAAAGATTAAGAGAAATTGGATTAAAGAAATAAAAGCTTGAATAAGTTGAAAGTATAATGTTAAAAGCATCAGCAAAAGTTGATGCTTTTTTTTGTCCATACAAAAAAGCTGATGATTTAACATTATTTTTATTTTCGAACATTAAATTTACTACATGAAAAAAAAATATCTATTAGCCCTCTTATTATTTATTGGAATTAATTCTGTTTTCGCTCAAACTAAAAGTATCGAAGATTTGTACTGGGATTATACAATGGTTAGGATGGCGCCAGCAAAGCGAGCAGAAGCGAGCAGAAGCGATTGATTTAGGCTTATCGCTACTAAACAGAAAAGCCGAACTAAAGACAAAACAAATTTCTAACGTTACTTATCATTTAGGCAGACTTTACGAGGAAAGCAATCAAATGGATAAAGCCGTTCCGTACTACGAAAGCAGCATTAAGTTAACGCCAGGCTATTACGTACCCTATTTGGCTTTGGGCAGTTTTTATGCTAAAGATTGCAAGGAAATGGTTGCAAAAATGAATCAGGCGGCCAGCGCTAACGACGCTGCATTGCACAGCAAAATACTCGAAGACTATAAAAAATTAGCCTTTAAAACGGTTGCCTATTTGGAAAAATCTTATGCCTGCGATCCTGATGAAACAACTAAAGGTATAATAACTTATTTGTATCAGACATCCAAAAATACAGAAGCCATTAAAAGTTTCGACGCCAGAATTAAGCAACTCGAGCAAGGATGCATCACCCTGCTTGATGACGAATAAATAAAGATCTTATTGCGAGGAGGGGGTGGCAGCTTCGATAACCTAGAAGAACCCCTAAAATAGCACAGCCTTTTAGGGTCCTACCAGTGTTCAACTCCATATCAAGTCCATGTCAAGTCCATGTTTTGCGGTAAAAACACGGACTTGTTTTGGATTAAACTAAAATTTAGTGCGGCGATGGTAAGGCGCAGCTATACATAAGCCAAGACTAGGCAAGCCTTAAGCAGTGCTGATTACTTTTTGGACTCATCAATTGCCTTATTTACTACATCCTGTATGCGACCTCTAATTTTTAAATCAGAGAGCTTATTGCTTACCGATGGATTAACTCGGTTCGAAAGGAAAACATAAACCAAACCACGAGATGGATCAACCCAAATACAGGTTCCTGTGTAGCCCGTGTGCCCATAGGTTTGTGCTGATGCCAAATCAGATGGGTAATGTTTGGTGGTATCCGGATCCCAACGATCGAAACCTAAACCACGGCGGCTCACAGCTGATTGCTTAGAGGTAAACATATCTACCGTAGACGCTTTGAAATACTCTTCTCCACCGTAAGTACCACGATTTAAAAGCATTTGATAAATTATAGCTAAATCGTTAGCGCTCGAAAATAAGCCAGCATGGCCAGATACTCCGCCTGCCAGGGCCGCACCCTGATCGTGCACATAACCGACTAACAATGTTTTTCTGAAATACTTATCATCTTCCGTTGGAATAATCTGCTCAGGCTTGAAGCGATTTCTAGGTAAAAACCCTGCGGTTTGCATACCTAAAGGTTTGTAGAAATTTTCGTAAGCATACTGATTTAAAGGCTCCTCGCTAATGTGCTCAACAATATCTTTCATCACATACATACTGATATCGCTGTAAATATATTGCCCACGAGTCTTAATCGGCGAATTAAGCATTTTAGGCCACATAAAATCTTTAAAAAAGCCTTTTTTGATGTAATAGTTATCGGCAACCTTGGTTGGAAAAGCCGCAGAAGAATCTCTGCTGTAATCTCCTGTTTTTACATAATCATGAAATGGAATGTATGGTATAAATCCTGCCTGATGCAACATGACTTCACGAACCTGAATGTTATTCATTGGCGTGGTACGGGCTTTTGGAATATATGCGCCGATATTGGTATCCAGCTTCAATTTGTTTTCTTCGAAAAGGCGCATAACGGAAGGCGTGGTAGCCGTTACTTTGGTAACCGAAGCCAAATCAAAAATATCAGTAACCTTATCTGGCAAAGTAGAATCATAAGTATGGGTTCCGTAAGCTTTATTAAAAATCACCTTACCATCTTTTGCAACTAAAACCACTAAACCTGGGGTCGCTTTTTGACTAATGGCTTCTGCCGCAATCCCATCAATTTCCTTAAAACTATTTGAATTTAAACCTGCATCTTCAGGTACTGTATATTTCAACCTTGTTGCCGAAGTTGTAAAACCAGAGCCAATGGTATATTTTGCAGAATAAGCTGTTGTTAGTTTATTTGTAGCCGCTATACCACCAAAAATATACTGTGGCACAATTGCTGCAGCATCGATAGAATTCTGGGCAGTCCAAACAATCGGGGTATTTAAAACATCAAAAGATTTTAAACCCGTACCATTTCCAAAAAAAGAAACGATAACTGTTTTGTTTTTACTAAGGCTGTTTATGAAGTTGATGTATTTTGCCTTATTTATATTCTCATCATCAATAGCAATTAAAATCGTATTAAAATACTTCAACTCATCCTCTAAATCATTCAGATTTACGCTGTCTTTATAAGAATCGGCGGAGAATGAGGTGATTTTATCGTACTTATTAGCCAAGCTATCGAAAACCGAGCTATAGGCAAAGCTTAAACTTACTGATGCAATATTTTTTTTATCGAGTTGTTTTAGTGGTACGATTGCATCCTGATTATTTAATAAAACAGTGGTTTTTGATATTGTATTGGCAATGGAAAGTTTCTTTTCATTTGCTGCATGATCTTGCGCACAAGCCATCAAACATAAAACATTAAGGAAACAAGCCGCAGCCAGAATGATTAATCTACTTCGCTTCATATACTTTTTCTCCGTTCAAATAGGTTTTTAAAACTTTGGTTTTTAATATGTTTTGTGGTGATGATTTTAAAATATCGTTATCTAAGATTACAAAATCGGCAAGTTTTCCTTTTTCCAAGCTTCCCTTTTCATTTTCTTCGAAGTTAGCTTTTGCCGCCCAAATGGTCATGCCTTTTAATGCTTCTTCTGGCGTTAGGGCATTTTCTACCTGAAAACCACCTTTAGGAAATCCTTTTGCATCTTCTCTAACCGTTGCTGCATAAAACGTTAATAATGGATTAATGTTTTCTACTGGAAAATCAGTCCCTAATGGAATCCATCCGTTTTGTTTTAGTAATTGCTTGTAAGCGTAAGCACCTTTTAATCTTTCGGCACCCAATCTTTGTCCTGCCCAATACATATCTGAGGTTGCATGTGTAGGCTGCACTGATGGAACAATACTCGCCTGACCAAATAAGTCAAAATCATTTGCATTAACAACCTGGGCGTGTTCAATTCTCCAGCGTTTATCGTTTTTGCCCTTTAAAATTTTATTATAGATTTTCAGCATAACCCGATTGGCCGAATCGCCAATTGCATGTGTACACATTTGAAAATTATGTTCTGCAATTTTTATTGCAACTTCTTCAAAATGCTTTTGGTCGCTTAACAAGAAACCTGTTTTCTCTGGCACATCGGTATAAGGCTTTAACAAACAAGCCCCACGAGAGCCTAAAGCACCATCAGCATAAACCTTAAAAGCCCGAACATTTAACCGATCGGTTTTAATGGCACCACGTTTAAAAAGGTAATCGTAGTTTTGAGGTGCATCAGAAAGCATTACATATAAACGCATTTTAAGTTTGCTTTCTTTTTGTAGTTTCTCAATAAAATCTACAGCCTGAAAAGGCAAACCACAATCATCTATAGTAGTTAAGCCTGCAGCAAAACAATTCTTCTGTGCATCCATAAAGATCTTTTCTGCCAACTTTGCATCAGGTTCTGGAATTTTACTTTCTACCAGCCCTACTGCATTATCAATTAAAACACCAGTAAGTTTTCCGTTTTGGGTAAGCATATCGCCACCTGTTAACTGCTGTGCATTTTTAATTCCAGCATCATCAAAGGCTTTTTGATTGGCAATAGCGGCATGGCCATCAATACGCGTTAAAAAAACGGGGCGACCTGGAAAAAGTGCGGTTAACTTTTCATTTGTCGGAAAAGCTTTATCTTCCCAATCATTTTGATCCCAACCATTGCCGATTAACCAACCGTTGGGGTGTGTTTTGGCAAAATCGGCTAAGCGTTGAAGCACCTCCGCCCAAGATTTTGTTTCACGTAAATCGGCGGTTTGCAGGCTTTGTCCGTACCCGTAAAAATGTGCGTGTGCATCAATAAAACCTGGATATACCGTTTTGCCTTCTGCATTAATTTCTTCAGTTCCTTTGAATTGTTTCTTAATCTCATCGCTTGTACCAACCGCCAGTATCTTACCATCTTTTACAGCTAAAGCCTGAACCGTATCGAAAGTAGAATTAACGGTGTAAACCCTGGCATTGTAAACGATTAAGTCGGCCTGCTCTTTTTTGCTACACGATGAGAAAAAAGCCAATGCAACTAGTGCGTAGAGAAATGATTTCATGAAGATAAAGATAGAAAAAATGTAAGCAGAAGTGTTTGTAAATTAAATGTTAGCTAACCATAAAAATGCAACCCTTGAAACAGATTGCTTCGTACCTCGCAATGACGAACAAGAAATAGCGCCATATCAGTTTATGGCTTTTAATTACAGTCATTTATCTGTTGAGTTTTAAACAAAACACATTCATTAAGCTTATTTTGCATAATTTAGCGAATTCACATTGCCATATTACATGACTGATATTATTCACCTGTTACCCGATGCTGTTGCCAATCAAATTGCTGCTGGAGAAGTTGTTCAAAGACCTGCCTCTGCGGTAAAGGAATTACTAGAAAATTCTATTGATGCTGGTGCAGATAAAATCCAACTGGTTATTAAAGACGCGGGTAAAGCACTAATTCAGATCGTTGATAATGGTTGTGGCATGAGCGTTACCGATGCCAGAATGTGTTTTGAACGCCATGCAACATCCAAAGTAAAAAAGGCCGAAGACTTATTTGCCATTCGAACAATGGGTTTTCGTGGTGAAGCTATGGCTTCTATCGCCGCAATTTCGCAGGTTGAAATGAAAACCCGCAGGCATGAAGATGAAATTGGCACCTGTATAACCATTGAAGGTGCGCAAGTTACTGCTCAAGAGCCTGTAGCGACCTCGCCAGGCACTCAAATTTCAATCAAGAATTTATTTTTTAATACGCCAGCCCGAAGAAATTTCTTAAAAAGCAATCCAGTAGAAATGCGCCATATTCTTGATGAATTTCAAAGAGTTGCATTGGCTCATCCTGCCGTTTTTTTTAGTTTACATCACGATGGAACGGAAATTTTTAACCTTCCAAAAGGAAATTTAAAACAACGTATTGTTCATCTATTCGGTAACAACTACAACGAGCGTTTAGTTCCGGTTGAAGAAGATACAACTATTATTAATCTTAAAGGATATATTGGAAAGCCAGCTTTCGCCAAGAAAACCAGAGGAGAACAGTTCTTTTTTGTAAACAACAGATTTATTAAAGACCCCTACCTCAATCATGCAGTAAGTTCCGCTTTTGAAGAGTTGTTGCCTGATGACAGTTATCCGCTTTATGTATTATTTATAGAAATAGATCCTTCAAAAATTGATGTCAACGTTCATCCAACGAAAACAGAAATTAAATATCTGGATGAAAAATCCATTTATGCCATTCTTAAATCTGCTGTAAAACGCTCAATTGGCAGATACAATATTTCGCCAACTTTAGATTTTGATCAGGAAACAGGTTTCAGCAATATGATTTCGCCAAAAGCGGTAGAAGATATTGTACCGCCCAGCATAAATTTCAATCCAGATTTTAATCCTTTTGCTACCGAAACAACTTCCGTTTCAGGCTATGCCTCATCACCAAGAAATTACGATGCAAAACCAAGCGCAAAAAACTGGGGTTCGTTATATGAAATTACCGAACAGCCTGTTGTAGAGCAGACTTCATTTTATGCAGATGATGCTATTTTAGAAACCAAGCAAAAACAATATATGCAATTGCATAATCGTTATATGGTTTCTCAAATCAAATCGGGTTTAATGGTTATCGATCAGCAAATGGCGCACGAACGCATCCTTTACGAACGTTTTCTCGTACATCTTGATGATAGAAAAGGCGCTTCGCAACAAAGTTTATTTCCACAAACCATAACGCTTAATGCCAACGATTTTGAATTGGCTAAAAGCTTGCTCGATGATATTAAAAGCTTAGGTTTTGATGTTCGCGAGTTTGGGAAAAACACATTGGTTGTAGAAGGTATTCCTGTCGATTTAGGAAGTTCAAACATTAACGAAACTCAATTGTTTGAACAGCTTATTGAAGGTTTTAAAAACACACAGCAAGAATTAAAGTTAACGAAACGCGATCGCCTGGCTCGAAGCCTGGCTAAAAATAGTGCAATAAAAGCAGGAACAACTTTAGGGCAAGAAGAAATGAATACATTGATTGATGAGCTTTTCGCATGTAAAACCCCTAACTTTAGCACCAGTGGAAAACCAATTATCCAAACGATTACATTAGCTGAACTGGATAAAAAATTTGAAAAGTAATTGGAAGCTGAAGGAAGAAACAGAAAGCGTAGCAGGTATCAAGCATCAAAACCAGAGTGAAAAGCTGAAAGAAGTTAATGAAAAACCCAAAAGCAATAGAATAATAAATAAATGAATAACATACATATACCGCCTGTTGTAAAAAACCTTTTAATTATTAATATTTTATTTTTTGCAGCTACCTGGTTTTTTCAACAGAAAGGAATCCGTTTAGATAATATACTTGCGGTTTATTATTTCGACTCTCCAAATTTTAGATTTTGGCAACCGCTAAGTTACATGTTTATGCATGGAGGATTTGCCCACATATTCTTTAATATGTTTGCTTTATATTCTTTTGGAAGCTTGTTAGAAACGAGATGGGGGCCTAAAAAATTCATTATTTTTTATCTGATTACTGGATTGGGGGCTTTAGCCTTGCAATGGGCGGTACAAGCTTTTGAAGTTCACCAGTTAATCGGACAGTTTACTTTATTTGAGGGTTGGCAAACAAAAATTACAAGTCAGGCACAGGCAAATACGCTCGGCTCCATTTATTATGGAGGCATGTTAGGTGCCTCGGGTGCTATATTTGGCTTATTGGTTGCCTTCGGTATGTTGTATCCAAATGCCGAATTGTATATTATGTTTATCCCCGTTCCAGTTAAAGCAAAATACATTATCCCCGTTTATATTTTAATAGAATTATCTCTTGGGGTTGCTCAGTTTGAAGGCGATTCAATTGCCCATTATGCCCACTTAGGCGGTGCATTAATTGGCTTTATTTTAGTTAAAATATGGAAGGATAAACAAACAACATTCTACACTTACTATGAATAACAATATTTTTAAAGATTTAAGTTCTAAAGTATTCCGTTCGGGTAATCCGTTGTTTCTGTATATCGGGATAAATACCATAATCTTTCTTTTAACTGCCGTAATTGCTGTATTTGCTTTTTTAACCCGAAGCAATATCGATGTTTATGAATTTGTAAGAAACTATTTAGGTTTACCTGCAGACTTTAAGCAAACTGCCAGAGCGATTTTACACCGTTTTTACCTACATGTTTTTTCACGATGGATTTTTCCATTTCTTTTTTAACATGCTGGGTTTATTTTGGTTTGGGCAAATTTTTATGAACTTTTTAAAGAGCCGCCAATTCCACTTCGTGTTTATTGCTGGCGGGTTAGCAGGTGCTTTATTTTTTATTGCAGGTTTAAACCTATTCCCTGCATTTTCAGATAACCTTGGCGGAATTACTGTTATTGGCGCTTCTGGTGCTGTAATGGCTATTATTGTTGCAACGGCAACCCTTGTACCGAACTATGCTATTTTCTTAATGTTTTTAGGAGAAGTAAAAATAAAATACTTAGCCATTGCTTATTTCGTTTTAGATATTCTTGCACTTGGCTCTATAAATGCAGGCGGAAGCTTTGCGCATATAGGTGGTGCAGTTTTAGGTTTTGTATTTATTAAGAGCTTACAAGGTGGTCGCGACTGGAGTAAAATTTTCGAAAAAAAATCAAAACTAAGGGTTGTAAAAAATGAGCAACCAATTAAAAAGCCTACTTTTAAGGGCGTTTCGCAAACAGAGATTGATGAGATTTTAGATAAGATATCTACATCAGGCTATGATAAGTTATCCGCAACTGAAAAAGAAAAATTGTTTAAAGCTAGTAAAGATTAAATGCCAAAGCCTAAATCAAAATATACTTTTTTTGATAAAATATTTTTGCCCTTAACCATTGTTGCGGCAGTTTGTTTGCTATTGGGAACCATTGCAGGTGGGGTTGATCCACGTACAAATATTTTATTTGCGTACTTCGCCTTAGCCTATCCCTACTCCCTGCTAATTAACATTTTCTTTTCAATTTGGTGGGCGTTAAGAAAAAGATGGGCTTTCGTTATTGTTATTGTTTGTTTAGTTGGCATAGGATATAAAACCTTACATGCAACTTTTGGCTTTGGTGGTATTGAAGGCGAAAGCCAAAAAACCGAAGGCTCTATTAGAATGATGACCTACAATGTGCACAGCTTTAAACTTTTCGGAGAAAACAACACCATCCCAGCAAAAGAAAAAATGTTGAAGGTGGTTAAAGACCAAAACCCAGATATTATTTGTTTTCAAGAATTTTATACCAGAAAAAAAGGCCAGTTTAATACCATTGATAGTTTAAAAAGATTGTTAAAAACCGACTATTATTATTTTCAACCTGCAGAAGAAAACGATTATGATGCTTTCGGTTTAGCCATATTTTCTAAATATCCGATTAAAGAAAAAGGTAAAATTATTTTTGATGCCGCTGGCGATAATATGAGTATTTACGCCGATTTAGATATCAGCGGAAAACCTTTAAGGATTTTTAATGTACACTTTCAATCGATCAGCTTTAAACCACAAGACTATCAGTTTCTTGATCAGTTAACTCAAAAAACAAGAGGTAAGCTGTATGCATCGAAAAGAATTTTAGTCATGCTAAAACGAGCATTTATTAAAAGAAGTGAACAAGTTGATATTATGAAAAAAGAGATGGCAAAATGCAGTACGCCATATCTTATTGCCGGCGATTTTAATGATACGCCAGCATCATACGCTGTTAATCAAATTACCAAGGGCTTAAACAATACTTTTACCGAAAAAGGCTCGGGGTTTGGCAAAACATATAACGGTAAGTTCCCTAATTTTCAAATCGATTATATTGCAACAACAAAAGATTTAGAAGTTATAAATTATCTAATCCCAAAGGCAAAGCTGTCCGATCACTTTCCTGTTAGGGCGGATTTGAAGTTTAAAGATTTTTAAATTCATTACTATCCTTTGTGATAGCAGGCCGCTTTCTTACCATACATCAACAATCGACTTTAATATATTTCAGATATTTGTTTCATTAATTGAAATAAAAAATATCCGAAAATATGAGTTTATTAGAAGCTTTAAACTGGCGTTATGCCGTTAAGAAAATGAATGGTCAACCTGTTGAACAAGAAAAGGTAGATCAAATTGTTGCTGCTGCACATTTGGCCCCAACTTCATCAGGTTTGCAACCATTTAAAGTTATTGTGGTTACTAATCAAGAATTAAAAGAGAAAATTGCTCCAATTGCATTCAATCAATCTCAAGTTATAGATTCATCTCACTTATTGGTTTTCGCAGCGTTCGAAAATTATACAGAAGAAGGCATTGATGCCGTTTTTACCCGCATGAATAGCGAACGTGGCTTACCAGAAACAGGTACAGATGCTTACAAAGCTCAACTAAAAGGTATGGTTTTATCTAGAACTGCAGAAGAAAACTTCAACCATGCGGCTCGTCAGGCTTATATTGGTTTTGGTGCTGCAATTGCACAAGCTGCCTTATTAAAAGTAGATTCTACACCAATGGAAGGATTTAATGGTCCTGCACTTGATGAATTATTAGGACTTAACAAACAAGGTTTACGTAGTGTAACCTTATTGCCTTTAGGCCATCGTGATGAAGCGAATGACTGGTTAGCAAACCTTAAAAAAGTACGTACACCTTTAGAAGAATTTGTTATCGAATACAAATAAAAAATTCAGCAGATAAAGTATAATCGATTACCTGTTCTATTAAGTTAGAACAGGTTTTTTTATGTAAAAAAATGTTAAACACAATCACAAACTATGCGCTCTATTTATAATTAGATATATTTACCGTCTTAGTAATTAATTTCCTGTTCATGAAGATTTTTAGACTTTCATTAATATTAGTTTCATTTTTATCCATATTAAACTTTTCTGCATCGGCACAAACAGATACAGTAAGCATTAACACTATAATTAGTAAAACAAACAAGGTTTTGAACGATTATCCTGCAGAGAAAGTTTATCTCCATTTCGATAAACCTTATTATGCAGTTGCAGATACTGTATGGTTTAAGGTTTACCTTACCGAAAATCAAAACTTTCTATCTGGCATTAGTAAAATCGTTTATGTTGATGTGATAAACCAACGTGATTCGTTAATTCAAACCTTAAAATTACAGGTAAACGGCGGTACGGCAGAAGGTAATATTCCATTATCAATGGATCATTATAAACAAGGCAATTATCATTTCAGAGCCTACACCATGTGGATGCTAAACTCTAATGACCCTGCGTATTTTAATAAAACTTTTTACATTGGAGAAGCCATTGACAAAGAATTAAAAACTCATATCAGTTATAAAAACTCATCAACCGATAAGCAAGAGAAAATTGATGCCCGTGTTCAATTTAAAGACGCAAACAATAAACCATACGCCAATAAGAACGTAAACTGGCAAGTTATTACGAGTTATACCGTTATTGCCAAAGGAAGGGGCACAACGGACCCTAATGGTTTTCTTACCATTAGTATGACTGCCAACCAAAAAGCTGAATATCAATTACAAAAAGGCGAGCTGATTACCAGTATCAATACAAGCGAAAAAGACATTATTAACAGCACCTTTCAACTTAAAAATGCCATTATCAATAAAGATTTTCAGTTCTTCCCCGAAGGCGGAAATTTAGTTGCAGGCTTAGCAAATAAAGTTGCATTTAAAGGCGTTAAAAGTGATGGTTTGGGCATCAATGCAAAAGGTACAGTTAGCGATAGTGATGGAAAGCAAGTTGCAACATTTAGTGCTCAACGTTTAGGTATGGGTAGCTTCATGTTAACGCCCGAGGCTGGTAAAACCTATAAAGCATCGATAACATTTGCAGATGGTTCAACGCAATCAGCTAATCTTCCAGCTGCTGTAGAATCTGGCATTTCGATCGTTATTGATAATACAGATGCAGAAAATGTAGCTATTAAAATTGCCTCTAACGATGCTTTCTTCGAAAAAAACAAGGGCAAAAAATTCTATTTAATTGCGCAAAGTAAAGGTGTCATCTGTTATGGTGCGCAAACAATCTTAGCAAATAAAGAGTATAACACAACAGTACAAAAAAACAAATTCCCCTTAGGTATTGCTCAGTTTACCTTGTTTAACGAAAGTGGTAAGCCCTTAAGCGAGCGTATCGTTTTTGTACAGCACAATAATAATTTAGCCCTGGCTTTAACCAGTCCTGTTGCAACCTATGGCAGCAAGAAAAAAGTAAAGATAAATTTAAACGCAAAAAAGGATGGCTTACCTGTTGAAGGGACTTTTTCTGTATCGGTGATCGACGAAACCAAGGTACCTTTTAATGAAGATGGCGCTTCGACAATTTTAACAGGCTTGCTTTTAAATAGTGATGTTAAGGGATATATAGAAAGACCTAATTATTATTTCACGCCAGGCGATGCAAAGAAAGCCGCTGATTTAGATGTGCTTTTATTGACTCAGGGGTATAGAAATTATTCTTACACGGACATTATTCAGGATAAAAAGCCTACAATAAATTTCCTTCCTGAACAAGGCATTGAGTTTTCGGGAATTTTAAGAATGAGTAATGGTATTCCAGTTAGAAAGGGCGCATTACTTTTAACTATTCCTGATAAAAGAATTAACATGGAAGGTACAACCGACCCTGTTGGAAATTTTAAATTCTCGAATCTGGTTTTTACCGACTCGTCTAAAGTAACCATTACCGCAAAATACAATGTCAACTATAAGAATATGACTTTGAGTTTGAATGGCGCTCCAACGCCATCTGTAAGTAGAAATTTTAGCGCTGCTGATGAAGTATTAAACATTGACAGTACACTTACAACCTATCTTGATAATAGCAAAAAACAATATTCTTACTTACACACGCTTAAGGAAGTAACCGTTAAAGGAGCTGCAGTACCTAAGGTGAGCCATAAAGACTACCCTGCTTTGACTGGCCTAAGCCAAATGGCTGATCACGAAATTTCTGGAGATAGGTTAACAGGCTGTTCTTTAATTATTAGCTGTTTGCAAACCATGGCTATGGGAACCACCTTTATTGATAATAATTTTTATGTAACCAGAGATTATAACCAGGGTAAAAAAATACCAATGGGAATTTTTATAAATGGGATGATGATGGATGTTAATCAATTAAATACCATTGATGCAAACAATATTGAATCTGTAGAAGTGTTTTTAAGAGATGAACTTGGATTAGTTAACCGAAATAATAACATTAATGGTGTAATTGTAATTAATCAGAAAAAAGCACCTAAAGGAACTAAAATATCAAAATCTGAGTTAATGGATATGCTTCCTAAATATTACGAGTTAACCTTTACCCCACAAGGCTACAGTAAAGCAAGGCAATTTTATATGCCAAAATACGATGTTCCAGCAAATTTAAACCGTAATGATTTACGCACCACAATTTATTGGAACCCGCAGGTTATAACCGATAATACAGGTTCAGCTTCCTTCGATTTTTTCAATGCCGACGGTAAAGGTCAATATAAAGTAGTGGTAGAGGGTATTGATGCTAACGGGAATATTGGTCGGTCAGTTTTCAGATATACTGTAAAATAATAGGCAACAAAATAAAGCGTTTGTATTAAAATTATTTTGTCATTCTGAGCTTGTCGAAGCACCTTTTAAATTATTATTGAGGCATTTCGACAGGCTCAATGTGGCAAGTTTTTCTAACTAGATAAATAATAAAGCCTCTATTTTCCTATACCTGATGCGGCAAGGCTTCGCCCTTCAAACCTGCAATAACGTTTTTAGCCACAAGGTTAGCCATTGCACTTCTGGTTTCTTCTGTTGCCGAACCAATGTGAGGCAACACCGCAACGCTTTCCATATTTAATAATGGATTATCTGCCTTCATAGGTTCTGGATTGGTAACATCCAAACCTGCACCCCAAATTATTTTCTCTTCCAAAGCTTTAATTAAATCGACTTCATTATGAATGCCGCCTCGTGCTGTGTTAATAAAGATGGCATTTGATTTCATCTGTTTAAAACTTTGTAAGTCGAATTTATCCTTTGTTTCGGGTGTTAAAGCAGTATGTACGGAAAGAACATCGCTTTGAGCAAGTAATTCCCCGTAAGAAACATACCTTGCACCTATTTCTTTTTCTGCTTCGGTATTTCGATTTCTGTTGTGGTAAATTACCTGCATTTGATAAGCACCAATACACTTCTTCGCCATTTCCAGACCGATCTTGCCCATTCCAAAAACCCCTAAAGTTTTACCATTTAGCTCAATGCCCAGTTCTGGCGTTGGCTCGTAGTTTTGCCAATCGCCTTTTATAATTTTTTTATGCAAATAAAAAGCCTTTCGCGATACGGCGAGCATTAACAAAAAAGCGGTATCGGCAGTTGCCCCGCTTAAAACACCTGGTGTATTTCCTATCGGGATATTTAATTTCTTAGCTTCTGCAACATCAACATTATCGAAACCGACAGAATGCAAACCAATTACTTTTAGGTGGCTACAAGCATTTAAAAAAGCTGCATCTATTTTATTGGGACCAACGCTAACCAATGCATCAAAATCCTGGCAAGTAGCGATCAATTCATCAGCTGTAATTTGTCTTGGTTCAGTCCACTTTGTTATGGATATATTATTTTCTTCTAATAACTTGAGGCCGCTTTCGGCTATGTTGCCGCTTATAAAAACTTTCATCTAGAGATAACAGGTAAGGTTTAACTATGTTTCGTTAAGGTACAACTATGCTTAATCTTTGATTCGTTTGAGCACTAAAATAACCCAAGGCACCGTTCGAAATATTAGAAGTAGGATTGGCTGGTGTTGTTCCCTGGTTTGGACCCCTACCCGATTGCTGACTTAAAGCGTACCAGTAGTTAAAAATATTAGCATCGATACAGTGCATATCTACAGCTACCTTATCGCCAGTTACCAATCCCTCATCATCGTCGTCATTTTTCGAGTAGAACAACTGCAAACGCAAATTATTTCCGTTGGTTAACCGATCATTATTTACATAAACCCGATCCGATTGAAGATCGTTAACATACATATTGAAATGATAATAGTTAGTTTCTCCTGCTGGATCCAATACATAAGCTGCAATTGTTTTCCTTTCATTATTAAAAAAAGTATTTACAACAACACCAATCGAATCTAACCGAACGGCAGTTGGCATTTTAGAAATTGCAGTGTATGTTTTCCCTTCAACTACTGCCTTCATGGTATAAGTTACCCCTGCTATGCCACGCATTCGTAAAGCATATATCCCAGCAGCACTTTCTGTAAAATTATAGTTGTTACCTCTCGAATCGCTTACAGAAACTACAGCTCCAGAAACAGCTGGAAAAATGCTCTGGTCATCGTAAGAAACAGATTTACTTATTTTTATTACCTGATCTCCAATTTGATTGGTGATAACCCCCTCAATAACCAGTTGCGGTTCGGCATTGTTGGTATCAATTTCTATAATTTTCTTACACGATGTAAAGAGCAAACACGCAAGCGAGCACAATATTATGAGTTTCTTCATCTTTTAAAATTTAAAATTCCAGGTTACCGATGGGATCAAACCGAACAAGGAGGTTTGCTCTGCAACTGTTTTGTTTGGATTATTGGGATCGTTAATAAATTCGATTGAATAAGGATTTTTTCTGGCCAAAGCATTGTAAACTCCAAAATTCCAGCTCGATTGAAATCTACCCGTTTTTTTCCCTTCTAATGTAGCACTTAAATCCAAACGCATATTATAAGGCATTCTACCTGCATTTCTTTCTGTGTAATAATAAACTGTTTGGTTATTAATTCTGTATTTACCTGCTGGAAAAGTTACCGCATTACCTGTGCTGTAAATAAAACTCGAAGAGAAAGTCCAGCGTTTGTTTAAATTGTAAATACCCACCACCGAAATATCGTGTGTTCTATCTTGCCTTGCAGGGAAATAATTTCCGTTGTTAAGCGCTGCAAATTTTCGTTCTGTGCGTGATAAGGTATAACCAACCCAGCCGTTAAGTTTGCCAAATTTCTTTTTGAAAAATAATTCCAAACCATAGGCTCTGCCTGTACCGTAAAGCAGTTCTGATTCTACATTGGAATTTGCCAGCAACTGTGCTGCATTTTTATAATCGATTTGATTTTGTAACCATTTGTAATAAACCTCGCCTGAGAATTCATAGTTATTTTCCTGAAAATTTTTGAAATAACCCAGCGCTACCTGATCCGCAATTTCGGGTTTAATGTTATTGCTGCTCAAAACATATTGATCGGTTGGCGAGCTTGATGTCGCATTTGTTAAAATATGGATATTCTGGGTGTTGCGGTTATAAGATGCTTTTACAGAGTTTTCATCATTAAAAAGATAGCTTAGAGAGAAACGAGGCTCAAGATTGAGGTAATTTTTGTAAAACCGCCCGTTTTCTGCCCTATCTGTAGCTGTAATATTTCCCGCAGCATCATAAGTACTAAAATTACCTGGGCCAAGCAAAGAAAATGCAGCCAATCTAACACCATAAAGGAAATTAAGCTTTTCAGTAACTGCCCATTCATCAGAAACATACGCGGCTGTTTCCAGTCCGTATCTTTTTTCTTGCGTTAAAGGGTTAACCTGCGATTCCTGGCTTGTTGTAATGTCGATAGGTGAAATACGGTGATGTGTTGCATTTAAACCAAAACGAAGTGTATGCTTATTACTGAAATATTGGAAATCTTGCTTCAAATTAAAATCGCGAACTAATGAAGTTGCTTTAAAATTTGTAACATCATTTAACAATTGAACGGTGTAATTGTAGTTGTTATAAATTAGTGAGGTATTAGAAAAAAGTCTATCGTTAAAAATGTGATTTAAACGCAAAGTGGTGGTTACGTTTCCCCAGTTATTTTCAAATAAATCCTTAACGCCAATATTATCTTTACCAAAATACCCAGAGAGATAGATGGTATTTTTGTCATCAATTTTGTAGTTTGCTTTTGCGTTAATATCGTAGAAATTCAAGGTACTTCCATTTATGGCCGAATCGGGCGAAAGCCTTAAAAATAAATCGATATACGTTCTACGAAAACTTACCATAAAAGAGCCTCTGTCTTTAACGATCGGTCCTTCGGCTTTAAGTCTTGATGCAATTAATCCAATTCCACCCTGAAATTTAAATTCTTTGTTATTCCCATCGTCCATTTTAACATCTAAAACAGATGATAAACGACCTCCGTACTGTGCTGGCATTCCACCTTTGTACAAGCTAACATCCTTAATCGCATCAGCATTAAATGTAGAAAAGAAGCCCAATAAATGCGAAGAATTGTAAACAACAGCTTCATCCAAAAGAATTAAATTCTGATCAGCAGCACCGCCACGCACATAAAAACCTGTATTTCCTTCGCCGCCTGATTTAACACCTGGCAATAACTGAATGGTTTTTAACACATCCTTTTCGCCCAAAAGAACAGGTATTGAGTTTAGTGATTTCATATCAACCCTTTCCAGTCCCATTTGTGCACTTTTTACGTTCTCGTTTTTCCGATTTTTTGCGCTTACCGTAACCTCTGCCAAATCGTTTGCCGTTCCTAGTTCCTGATTAAGTTTGGTATCCTTATTTAAACTAATATTTTTTGTAACGGGAAGATAGCCAGCATAGCTGATTACGACAGTATAATCGCCTTCAGACTGCGTTAAAGCATAATAGCCATACGCATTTGTAAGTGTACCTACCGAAGTTTTACCAGATAATTTTACTGTTGCACCGATTAAGGTTTCGCCAGTTGCTGCATCGCGAACCGTGCCACTTAAATTGAATTTACTTTGAGCTAAAACGACCTGGCTAGATAAAAAGAAAAGCAATAGAGATAAGCAAAATTTTAGGGGCATAGTGGCTAGATCTTTTAAATTATTGAAGCCAAATGTACGAAATACAAGTTCTTTTATATTAGACTGCGAAGCTTTTAACAGGATTGATACTTTAACGAAAACTATTTAGCTGGGTAAATACCGATGTGGTGCGAACGCAATAAATAAGGATTAACATTTTTATTACCAGCCGTTTGAAATGAAATTAGTTTGGACGCCTGCATTGGCATATGGCAATCGATACAATTGGTTTTTAAAACACCTTTTGCCAAGGTAGCGGCAGTATGCTTTTGAGTTTGATGACAACTTATGCAACGTTGAGAATAAATGGCCATATTACCCTTAATACTTTCGTGAGAATTATGGCAAGACTGACAGGTCATTTCGCTTTTTTGGTAACATAGCGTACCTTGAAGCATTGCTGTTTGATTACCATGAACATCGGGGTTGGCGCCTCCAAAAGAGACGAAATCCTGTGAATAAAAATCAGCAAGCTTATCGCCTGGCTGGAAATTAAAAACAGACTGAACAGTTGTAAGCGTATTTCCAGAATGACAAACGCCACATGCATCCATTTTTTGCTTGCGGCTTAGTGTATTGTAAATGGTTATAAATTTTGCCTTTTTTTCTTTCGGGTTTTCTAAATGAAAAACTGCGTGTTGTTTTCCCGGCCCGTGGCAACGCTCACAATCTATTCCATAAATCAGCGAACCTTTTTCCATTTCTTCATCCATGGCTAATGCCGAAACCTGTTTTACGCTCGTTTTAACAAAAGAACTGTGGCATTCCAGGCACCTACTGGTAACCTGCCGATCGAAGTACATTGCATTTTTAGGGAAACCCGGGCTATTTGCCCAGGTTTTTATTTCAGAGAAATGAGAAAGCGGTAATTGAAACAATTTTTTGTCTTTCCAATAGGCATAAGTAAAAGCCTTTTCGCCAGAACCAAAGGCTACATCAAATCTTTGGGCTCTTTTTTCCTTTCCATTAACATAAGCAACCTGATAAATTCCGCTATCTCGTTTTTCAACCTTGATTTTCATAATCTGGTTAAAAGCAAAAGAATTCGAATCGTTTGCCAGCAGCTTTAATAAATTCTTATTAACAACAGGACTAGAGGTTAGGCCATGTGAATTGTGAGCAAATGACTCACCTATGCTGGTGTGACACTTAACACAAGTAGCCGCACCCGTATAATTTTCGCCTCTTATATCGGCTGGTATTTTATCTGCAATACTCATACACCTGGAAAGGGCAACAATTACTACAGCGATAATACCGATAATTAGAAATATGCGTTTATAGCCTTTTAACACCTAAAGTTTTGTTAGTTATTTTACGAATTGAATATAACTAAAATTATAACCTCCTGTATCGGCAATAATTTTTATTACTTGTTTACCTGCATTTAAGGCTATATTTTTCACTTCGAATGGAATAAACTTTTTTGCTCCACCAGAATTAGGTACAGCAATATCTTTAGCTACAACTTTACCATTTACAGCAATAGATATTTTTCCATCGCCTTGCGCTGAAGCGGTATTTAATTTTAAGGTATAATTTCCCTTTTTTGCCACTTGTGTGGTGTACTGTAGCCATTCTCCGCTTTCGATATTGGAAACATAATACTTTTCGTATTTTGTAGAATCCATTTGTATATCTACGCCATCGTTTCTATACATGCGTCCACGATTTCCAGCCGTTCTTTTATTTGTAGCAACATGATAATCGGCCACATCTAGATCGAAATAAGCCTGGTTATTTTTACCTAAATCGTAATCGACAGCATAAATTATCGAACCCTCTTTTACCAGGTTTGCTTTAAATGGCTTGGTTTCATCGCTGTGTGGCTGGCGAATCATTGCATCGATTACATCTTTATGGATAATTGTATTTTCCAATCTGGTGTGAACAGCAAGCTCCATTAAACCGCTGTACACATTACTTTCTTTAGGTTTATTTCCACCATTATTCATGTAATTTACTACGCTATTATAATTTAAGTTAGATTTTATCTCAATTGGATTATTAAAACCAATCTTTTTTAATGGCCACCAAGCCCAACCAATATTGTTTTTTTCGAAAAGGCTAATGGCATCCGTAAACCAGGTATTTGAATTTTCGCCTGTTTCACCTACCCAGATAGGTGCGTTTTGCTCCTCTCTGGTTTTAATCATGTGTGCAATAGAAGCCTGGTCGTTATAGTTCCAGTATTTATGAAAACTTATAGCCATATTATTATCCCAAAGCGGGAAAACGCCGTTGTAATTATTTCCCCATCCATTTCCTTCGATAATAATCATGTGTTTTTGGTCGACGGCACGAATGGCTTTTGTTATATCAACCATTAGTTTTTTTAATGGTGCATTAATCTTTTCCTGTGTTCCGTTTTTATCTGCTGTCGGATTAGAGAAACCATAATTCGGCTCGTTAATAATGTCGTAGGCTCCAATCCATTCTTCGTTCTTATAGCGTTCTGCCAGCTTTGCCCAAAGTGCAATTGTTTTTTGCTGATTAGCTTCACTTTCCCAAAGCATTGGTTTTGATGCATCCCGATCTGAAATATTGGTATCATTTCCTTGTCCGCCTGGCGCTGCATGTAAATCTAAAATCAAATACATTTTATTGGCCTTGCACCAGGCAAGCAAACTATCTGTTAAAGCAAATCCCCTATCCAGCCATGTATTTTGGCCAGCAACAGATTCTTTCTCTATTGGTAAAGTATATAAATTATAATGCATTGGTAAACGAACCGAATTAAAGCCCCATGCCTTGAGCGAATCGATATCTATTTTTCGGGTGTGGTTATTTAACCATGCATCATAAAATTCTTGAGTTTGCCTGGCTCCCATTAGATCTTCCAAACGCTCGCGGATTTTATATTGCTGGCCATCTTTGTTAATTTTAAGCATGTAGCCTTCCTGCAACATCCAGCCTCCTAAACCAAATCCGCGGAGCAAAACATTTTCTCCCTTTGCGTTAACAATTTTCTTTCCTTCGGCCTTTAAAAAACCCTGAGCATAACTATTAAAACCAAACGCAATAAGGCTAATAATAAATAATAATGATTTACTTTTTTGAACCAGGAATGATGGATTAAAGATTCTTTTAAACATAATAAATAGATTTTCGGTTAAGGTTTTAGGCTGTATAATGCTGAGCGTGTGGTTATAAAAAGTGTACTTCCATCTTTACCGCCAAACGAAATTGTGGTTGGCCTTTCGGGTACATTAATTTGCTTAATTTGTTTTCCTGTTTTATCGAAAACATAGATTTCTCCATCGGCGATGTAAAGGTTTCCATCTTTATCTAAGCAAGAATTAAATTCTCCCTTTTCGGCAAAATATACCAAGTTTGATAAATAGCCTTTATTGTCGACCTGAAGACTGACTGTTCGTTTGTCATACTCATCGGTTGCATACATTATTTTATTTGGGAAGCCTTCTACAAGCGCATTAGATCTTGCTAAATCGTACACTATCGGGATAATTGTTTCGCCATCTTCGGCTACAAACATTTCAGTTGGTTTGTTAAGACTAACCGTATTAAAATCGTGCGAATCTCGCCAGCGATTAGCAGGATAAAGCGCTTTATGGATTTTATTTACGGCGCCCATTGGTGCTGTTTTTAACAGTTTTATGGTTTTTTCTGCCTGATCAGGATTAATGGAATAAACCCAAACGCCAAAGCCAGAATTTCCCCAGCCGCTAAACGATGTCCCATCAGCATCGGCTGGAAGTGGAAAAGTTTCGGGTTTACCGTTTACCATATACCCAGGCGTAGGGTAATACTTGAATAAAACCAATAAATTATCTTGCTTATCAACGCCTAAAGAAAGCGGCTCGAATGGGAAATCGGCAACTAAGCTTAAAGCATTCGTTTCAACTGACCATTTGTAAACTCTTCTCATTCTAGATTCGCTGAAGTAAATGTTCCCTTTGCTATCCTTAGTTATTCCATCGGCAAATTCAAATCCCTTCACCAAAAGCTTTGCCTGCAATGACTCTGCTTTTTTATTTCCCGTTGCATTTCCACTAATATATAGCCTTGTAAACTCCCAGGGTCTAACTTCAATACCTGTATTTATATCGTATAACGGCAAAGTTGCCGAATATTTGGTTTGTGCATAATTATGAACATTCAAAAATTCGATGTTCTTCGAACTCCAGGTTCTAATGCCTGTTGGCGATGGGGTGTTAACTCGGATAACCCTAAACATATAAAAGTTGGCAAAAAGCATATTTTCACAGCTTTCTACTTCCATTGGTAATACGTCTGAGCTTTCTCTACTTTCTTCTTCAAGCTGCATCGCATATACTTTCCAATTTGCTACGCGATTAAATCGAACCTCGTTTCTTACGTGGTGTTCGATAGACATGGCATAAATGCTTGATGGAGTTTTGGTATCAGATACATAAATGCCAGATGTAGAAAATGTATTTGCCGTCCAGATATTTTTAAAAACGCCACCGCCACCATCGGTAATCCATAAGCTCCAGTATTGCGAATCCCAAGCACTGTCTTTGCCCTGCAAAATTCTACTTGGCTGTCTGTTTCCTGCCTGATTTGCATTTCGTGGTTGTTGCGGGCCAGGAGTCATAGAACCATGTCCACCAATAAACTTCACATCGTTCATGTAAGATTTACGTCCCGCCATCCATTTACACGCCACGGCAATGGTATTGTAAATCCCTGTGTTTAAACCGATCCCCGTTAAAATATTTGCACCTTCTTTTGGTGCCTCGAGCAGTGCTTTTGGTGGCCCAAAACCGCCGAAAGCCTGCGTGTTATCGGCCAGCATAAATTGCGTTGCAATTGGACTTAAACCGATAAGAGCGGTATTTTTTTTGAGCTTTATCGTTTCAGAAACCTTATACCAACCTTGTGGCACATAAATATTAGGGTATTTATCAATTGCATCCTGAATAATTTTGGTATCATCCGTTTCTCCATCTCCTTTTGCACCTAACGTTTTTAAATTTACCCATGTTTTTATTTCAGGAAAATCGGGAATATCTTTAGGGGCTGGTTTAGGAAATATATTAAGTGGCTGAAAACTTTGAGTTGTTTTATAAACGGCATCTTGTCCTAAATCGTCGATTTGCAAGCCATAAACAAAGTTTTTTACTTTATAAATTTTAGCAATGCCATTTGTTTGGGTTTTACTCATTCTATAAGAAACCAACACGGGCACATTTTTACAATCTACGTTCCGAAGTACAATCCCATTGAATGCATTATTCTCATTACTGGTGATTATTGCCGGGCCAGAAACATTTTCAAACTGACTATCTTCTATGTATATCTTTTCAAAATAATTAGAATCGACATCGATTACGCGAGGTACGTTTTTAACATTCATCCTCACAATTGTTAAACCAGCTTCACGGGTTTTTATAGCAGCCTTACGTTGTCCTTCAAAATAAGTATCAATCATCATAAACTGCCAACCTGGAGAAGCCTTTGTTGTATAAATTCCGTATTCTCCTCCAAAAAAACGAACATCTTCCATTTCGTTGCCAACCTCAAACAAACCTGCTTTTCCGTTTCCTGCGTTAACATCAACATGAGCAATAAAACTATGCTGAGCATAATGCGTCCGCAGGGCTACAGCTTCAGGATTGCCATCTTCAATTTTAATATCACAATTTGAGAAAGCACTATAAAATGTACCTGGATTTGCATCGCGAATCGGTTGCCCGTTCTGCACAATTGAACCCGTAAACCAGAACATATATTTTGCGTTACCTTTATCAGATGGTACAGGTTCTTGAAAGCCTGGTGATTTTTTAGCAAGGATAAATAGTGGCCGGTTATTACCATATCCAATTAAACGTATTGAGTTTGGAATGTAAATGGTTTTACTTATCAGATATTTTCCTTCGGGGATAAAAAGAATTCCGAAATTATTTTTGGTTTTAACACCATTTATTGCCGCTTGTAATTCGTCTGACACATCAGTTTTACCATCAGCAGTAATTTTGAAATTTGCTGGTGTAAAATAAGTAGCATTTGGGTCATCGAGCTTTTGTTTATAAAAAGATTTACTTTTTATGGGATCGGCCTTAACGAAAGTAATTGCTACAAAAACACAAAGGATTATGATTAAATACTTTTTCATTACCATTATCTTATTTTTAACTTTTACCAGATGTAAGTACCTACTGAGCCTTTATCCAAAGTTGCAGATACCATTTTTCCATTAAAACTGATATTGAAATTTGTGGCTTCTTTGCCTGTGTTGGCTACAATTAATACCTTTTTTCCTTCAGGAGTTTTAAAGGCTACGTTTGATAAATCGGGCAACTCATTAGAAGCAATTCTAACGGAGCCTGGACGAACAAATTTTGATGCGTGCGCTATAGAGTAGTATGCAAGATTTCTGCTTACATTATCTTTATCAATGGTAACTGCACCCTGGCAGGTTGGGCAACCACCTCTATCGGTAAATGGTTTATTCTCAGGATCGGCAGCTAAATTCCACTCTAAAACATTTCTGCTCCAGTTGCGTGTAGCTCCAATAATTAAGCGCCTAACGGGCCCTGTAATGTTTATTGTTGCGGCATTTGGTCTTTCTACAACCATTTGCTCGGTGAAATAAATATTCTTATCTGGATGGGCATCACGAACATCACTTAAAGCTTCTATTTTACCACCGTAAAGATGAAAAGCAGAACCATCGATGTATTTTCTTGCTTCCTTATCGTTCAGAATTGTGATGGGATAATCCGGGCGATCGGCATTATGATCGTAGATAATTATTTTGGTTTTGATGCCTGATTTTTCGAACGCAGGACCAAGATTTTTTTTAACAAAAATTGCCTGATCAGGTGCTACCATTAACAGGCTTGGATTATTACCAGGATGCAGAGGCTCATTCTGAACGGTTATCGCATCAATTGTAATTCCCTCCTTTTTCATTTCCTGAACGTATTTAACCAAATACTTTGCGTAAGCATCGTAATACTCGGGTTTTAACATACCTCCCCGGGCATCATAAGTTGTCTTCATCCATAATGGGGGAGACCATGGCGAACCCAAAACCTTAATTTTAGGATTTATAGCAAGGATCTCCTTCATTACTGGGATTACATCAACTTTATCAAGCCCTAAATCAAATTTAGCCTGGTTTAAATCTGTCTGTCCTTCAGGTAAATCGTTATAAGAGAATACTTTTTCGTTCAAATCTGATGCACCAACGCTTAATCTTATATAGCTTACACCAATATTATTTCCATCGGTTGCAAATAACTCTTTAAGCAAAGCAGCTCTCGCAGGTGCCGACATCTGGATAATGTGCTGTGCGCTTCCACCCGTTAAGCTGTAACCAAAGCCATCAATTGGCTGGTAAGTTTCCTTTTCATTTATTAAAATAGTAGGGTTGCTGTTTTTAATTGTCGAGAATTTGAGTGCATCGTTTTGTTTTGCAAAAAGTACAGAACGATCGGCTTTGGTAAGCCATAAAGATGCATCGGTTTGGGCAATGGATTGTACTGTAGAGAAGCTTAATGTAAGAGCAAAGCAATAGCTCATCGTCTTTAATTTCATAATGACAACAGGTTAGTAAGTAGAAGATTTAGGGTAATTTCAGAAGCTATGAGCCTTGCTTCGGTATTTTACAGTTTTGCAATATCTCTTGCAAAATTTAAAAGCGTAAAAGGGGGCAGGTAAAAAACCCCACCCCCTTAAATATTTTATTTAGTACCGCCGTACTCTTTGTTTTGAAGTATTTTAGTATTATTTAACTCTGCCTGCGGAATAGGAAAGATTTCATTTTTGTTTGCAGTGAAACCTTTGTATGCCAATACCGTTGCAGCCTTACCCCAACGAACTAAATCTGGAAAACGGTGACCTTCACCTGCAAGTTCCAACCTTCTTTCCTTCATTATATTATCCATGGTTACAGCTACTGGATTTAAGCCAACACGAGCTCTAACTGCATTTAGCAATAAGTAAGCACGACTACCAGGACCTACGGCACCACCGCTTTGCAAGATAGATTCTGCTTCAAGCATATAAGTATCTGCAAGTCTGATTTCGTATGAGTTTTGAGGGAAGTTTAACTCGGTTTGTCCTGTAGGCGCTTTATCAGCAACTCTGCCTATGGTTTTTTCTAAGAAGTAACCACTGTTTTGGTATCCTTTTTCGTATGTAGCAATACCATTTTTTTCAAGACTATCTAAATTGGCAACAGTTGCTTTATTACGTGGATCGAAGTGAATAAAATCGAAGAATTCTTTAGTAAAAACTAAGAAACTATAACCCGAGTAATAGTCAGGTGCACTGGCTAACACTGGTTTGTATCCACGAGGACCAACAATAATATTTAACAAGTTACCTTCAGAAGCTCCAGCATCGCCCCAACCACCGTTAGAAGCATTTGAGTGAACAATTTCCAAAATCGATTCGGTATTGAATTTATTGTTCACTTTAAACAAATCGCCAAAGTTTGTAAGTAATTTGTAGCCATAAGTTGCGTTTGCCTGTCCTGGAGTAGTTCCGTTTACCAGCGCAAATTGTTCAGCAGCCTGAGCATATTTTGCCTGTTGTAAATAAACTTTACCCAATACAGCCTGCGCTGCACCTTTAGTAAGGCGACCGCCTTCACTTGCCCCTTGCACGGTATTAGGAAGGCTTGGAATGGCTTCGGTTAAATCTTTCTCAATTAAGGCATAAACATCTGCAGGTGCTACTTGTAACACATCATAAATCTGTTTTGGATCTACTTCTGAGGTTAGTAATGGAATGTTTTTAAAGAAACGAACCAAATCAAAATAGAATATGGCACGTAAAGCTTTAGCCTCACCTGTATATCTTGCTTTTAACGTCGCATCCATACTAATGCCACCAATTTTCGACAAGAATACGTTTGCACGGAAAATACCTGCATATCCTTTATTCCAAAGATAACCCTGTGGACCAGTTTGCGAATTTAAGGTAAAGGTATTTACAACCTGAAGGTCGTTAATATCTGATGGACCACCACCACCTGCAACCTGATCGTCAGATGCGGCATCCATAATGGCAACTTTGTCATAAAGTCCACCACTTTGGAAACCAAATCTATCATAAATGGATACTAAAGCAGCAAATGCATCTTGGGGAGTTTTGTAATAATTATCTAAAAGAACCCGTTCCTGAGGATTAATCTCCAAATATTTTTTACAGCCTCCAAATAGTTGCATTCCAGCCAGGATTACAACTAAATAAGTTATTTTTCTTTTCATTTTAATTAATTAAAAATTAGCATTTATACCAAAAACGAACGAACGAGCTTGTGGATATACACCACGATCGACACCAAATACGTTACCACTGTTATTAGAACCTAACTCTGGATCGTAACCACTATAACCAGTTATTGTGAATAAATTTTCAGACAAGGCATATACACGGAATTTTTGAAGACCTATTTTGCTTGTTACTGATTTCGGAAGTGTATAACCGATTTGGAAAGTTCTTAATCTGAAATAATCTCCTTTTTCTAAATACAATGAAGAGAATTTAGTTAAGTTTTTATTTGGATCAGCATCCGTTAATCTAGGCTGAGTACTTGAAGGGTTTGATGGCGTCCAACGATCTAATCTGGAAGTTGAATAATTCGCGTTCGGAATATCTAATCTTCTCAATCCCTGGAAAATCACATTACCTGCAACACCACTACCAAAGGCAGTTAAATCCCAGCTTTTGTAAGTTAAATTAATTGTTAAACCATAAGTGAAGTTAGGCAGGCCATTTCCGATAAAATCTCTATCATTTGCATCGATAGCATTATCACCGTTTAAGTTGGCAAATTTAATGTCGCCAGGTTTTGCTAAGGGTTGCAAAGGTTGTCCGTTAGGACCAACATAAGCATTAATTTCTGCCTGAGACTGGAAAATACCTTGATTTACGTAGCCGAAGAACTCATTATATGAATGTCCGATTTGAGTACGTGTTATGGTACCAAGAGTTTGGAAACTCGCCTGGCTATCGTCGATAAAGTTGATACCTGGGCTTAATTTATCAATCGTGTTTTTAATAAATGAACCATTACCGCTTACGTTTAAGCCAAACTGACCAATTTGTTTACGGTATGATAATTCAAACTCAAAACCTTTGTTTGACATATCTGCAATGTTAGCTGCAGGGCTACCACTACCAACATAACCTGGTACTGGTGGATTTTGAAGAATACCCACTGTTTTCTTTTTGTATATATCAGCGGTTAAGGTAACGTTTTTGAAGATTGTTGCATCGATACCGATGTTGCTTGATCTTGTTTCTTCCCACTTCAAATCAGGGTTGGCAGAAGCATTCGGGCTATAACCAATGTTAACAACGTTTGCATTACCAAAAGTGTAGTTTCTACCGCTACCAACTGTAGGAACGTAAGCAAAGTCACCAATACCATCATTACCGGTAACACCGTAACTTCCACGAATTTTTAAGAAATTAACAATGTCGTTTTGCGGGAAGAAATCCTCTTTGGTTGGTACCCATCCAATTTGTGCTGACGGGAAATAACCGTATTTATTGTTTGCACCAAATCTTGATGAACCATCACGTCTGATTAAGGCAGAGAACAAATATTTCTCTTTGTAGTCATAAGTTAATCTAGAAAACAGCGAGAAGATTTTGTGATCTGTACCCTCGCTACCATCTGATGTTCTACTTGCTGCAACTGGTTTAAATCTCATAGATGCAGAATAAAAATCTGTTGCTGGTACATCAAAAAAGGTTGTACTCACGCTACGGCTAAATCCATCGCTATAAGAACCTTGTCCTAGTAACAAGCTTAAATTATGATTACCTAAAGATTTTGTGTAAGACAATGTATTTTCAAGATTGTACGTAATTACATAATTTATGTTTCTTGAAAACTGTGTTCTGCTATTTGAAGTAGATGAGTTTAAATAATAGATCGGGTTAAAACCATCACCACCATAAAAAGCCAGTTTAGAACCCAAAGTTGAACGGAAACGTAAACCTTTAATTGGCTCGGCTTCTAAAAATCCGTTACCCACGATATTATGATCCCAGCTATAATTTCCGATTTGTCTTTTAATACTTGCTAGAGGGTTGCTGATCTCTTGTGCAACTCTTGTTGAAATACCATAAGGGAAACCGTTAGCATCTCTGAAAACAGGTTGATTGCTGTAAGGTGGCGCATTGTAAACCGTTGGATCGGTGATAATTGCAGGCGTTAATGGATCTAAGTTAATTGCAGAACTTAAAGGCCCACCAAATTCGCTATTGGTGTTTCCAATTCCATTGGTAATTGAATGGCTATAACCTAAGTTTTCGCCAATGGTTAACCATTTATAAAGCTTGTGTGTAGAGTTAATACGGATGTTCGCTCTGTTAAATTTAGAAACCTCTGTAGAAACGATACCATCGATTTTAAAATAACCGAACGATAAGAAAAATGTAGATTTCTCGCTACCTCCGCTTAAACTAACTTCGTGGTTCTGACGGGCAGCACTATTGTTAAAAATTAACGATTGCCAATCCGTTCCTTCACCAAGTGATGCGGCATTTGGATAAGGCAAAACAGGTGTTGTTCCAGTGTAATCATTTAAGTAAGATTCGTTTCTTAAGGTAGCATATTGTGTTGCATTTAAAAGATCTAATTTCCTTGCAGCACGAGCTTCGCCATAATATCCGTTATACGTTAAATTTAAATTTCCGGCTTTACCTTTTTTAGTTGTTACAATAATTACACCTGATGCTGCACGAGTTCCATAGATTGCAGCAGATGCACCATCTTTTAAAACTTCAATGGATTCGATATCGGATTGATTTAAATAACCGATACCACCGTTATCTACCACAACTCCATCAATAACCCAAAGCGGATCATTTTTGCCTCCGAATGATGTGAAACCCCTTAGCCTTACCGTTGAAGCAGAGCCTGGCTGACCAGACTGAGCCGCAATTGTTAATCCTGAAGTTCTTCCTTGTAATGCTTGTTCTAAACGAGTTGTTGTTGGTTGATTTTCTAAATCAGCCGCTTTAACGCTTGAAATTGCACCAGTTACAACACTTTTCTTTTGTGTACCGTAACCTACCACAACTACATCGCTTAAATCTTTAGAATCTGTTGCCAGCGAAACTGTAATTTTTCCGCCTGCCGGAACTGTAACTGTTTGTGGAGCCATTCCTAATAAACTAACAGTAAGTTTAGCGCCTACCGCTGCCTGAATAGAAAATACACCATTTGGATCTGTAGAGGCGGCTCGGGATGTGCCTTCAACTCTGATTGTAACACCTGGAAGCGGGGTTCCATCTTTCTGATCTGTTACCTTTCCTGTAACGGCAATATCTTGGGCAAATAATGCCAGCGGAAATGCCATGATACAGTAAATGAAGAATACGAATGTAAATCTTCCTCTCATAGAAAATAATTTTAAGTTAATATTTGGTTAGTTTGAGTTTGGGTTTGGTGCCACAACTCAATTCAAATCTATGTACGGGATTTAATATTGTGTAATTTTCTTGTGCTACACAAACCCTACAAAGCTTAATTTTCTATTGATAAGACCCTACTTTAAGCACTACATAAGCACTACTACACAAATACAAGTAACTGATTATCAATTATTTAATATTTAAAGAAAAACTCGTATGAAAATTGTTAAAAAAGGTTAAATTATGACGTTTTCTGCCTTGAAATCTCGATTAAAAACTCGTACAGATTGGTTTCTGGCTTTAACTGAAGTTTCTTTCTCAACCTGTAACGGCCTACTTCGACAGCCTTTATGGTAACATTCATTAGTTGCGCCATTTCCTTTGAAGATAAGTTCATACATAAGTAGGCGCAAAACTTCAAATCGTTCTGACTTAAATCGGGATAAAGGTCTTTCAGCTTATTAAAGAAAGCAGTATTAACATGGTTAAAGTGTACGCTCAAATGATCCAGTTCCTGATCTTTTTTCTCTACATCTTTAATTAACCGGATAAGATGTCTGAAACTTGGGGAGTTTTCGTTGAGCGTATCATCGTGATTTTTGATCACAGAAGAAATTACTTCTTTAATTTTGGCTAAGACCTTTCCACGCTGAACCAAATGCATGGTCATGGTAGAAAGTTCCTTGTTTTTATAATTAACATCGGCCTCCAGCTTTTCATTTTGTAAACGTACAATCTCCTTCTCGCTTCTATCAATTTCCAACTGGTGGAGATAGCTCATGCGCTCTTGTTCCTTTATGTGCTTCTTTTTTTGCCACGTGATTAACATTCTTAAAAGCAAGGCAAAAATTACCAGGTACACAAGCCTCATCCACATGGTGTTATACCAGGCGGGTAGAATTACAAAACTATAACTTACGATTTCTGATTCGTTGCCAACATCGGTTCGGGCCTTAATATTAAACTTATATTGCCCGGCAGACAAGTTGGTATAATCCTTCTCACTTTTACCATTCCAGGCAGACCATCCATCATCAAAACCAACCAGCTGATAACTAAATTTTGTGTTTTTTTCGTGCTCAAATAAAGTAGAGGAGAATTCGAAGTGAATGGAGTTTAACGCATTTTTATATTCTGGAATTTTCGATAAGTTCTGCCTGGCAATCATTTGCCCATTCTTCACAAAATAGCCGCCAAATACCGTGCTATCTTTCGGTCCGAGTAGTTTAATGTTACCAATTACAACAGTTGGTTTTGCTATATTATCTAAATATTTATTGTAATTAATATGATAAGCCCCTTTGTTGGCGCCTATAAAAACGTTTTCATCATCAAGCGTATAAATAGACTCAAATCCTCCAACTATCTTTCCATCTAACTCTGGCAAATAGAAAACACTAAAAGCATTTGAACCAGAAGGTTTGTGAAAATCGATAATACCAACTTTTTTATTGCTTACGAACCAAACATTTCCATTATTATCTTCCTTTAAATACTGAATCGAGATGCCATTTAAAACCGTTCCAAACATTTTAAATCGAGTAAACTTATTTTGTACTTGATTATATTCGTATAATCCGTCTATTGTTGCAATAACAACATGGTTTTTTATATGGTAAACGTAATTGTATAACCGATTTGGAAGGCCGTTTTTATCGGTAAATAATGTTGTTTTGGTTACTTTTTTCTTATCGGGCGATAATTCTATTTTATAAACTCCATGGTACGGATGAGAGGCCCAAATGTTATCGTTATTATCCACAACGATAAATCTTAAGGTTTCGGAAATCCCCTCAATTTTACCTTCGCTTATAAATTTACCATTTGCAAAGCTTATTTTCTGCAGGCCTAAATAAGTGCCAGAGAGAATATTCTTAGCTGGAAAAACATTTTCTAATGGCTGAAACATCCAGGTACCGGGAAGTGAGTAAATTGGTGTAGCTACATTTCCATTAATAACCGACGCACCATCTTCATGCGCCATTATTAATTGATTATTAATCTCATCTAAGCCCCAAACTTGTCCTTTTGTATTCTTTACCTCTTCAAAGCCCGATATAGATAAACTTAAATCCTTAGCGCTTGTATTAATTTTCGTTGTATAAAGTCCGTTGGAGGTGCCTATATAAACATTCTGGTTTATTTTTCTGAAAGCATAGCTGGTAATTTGCTTATTCCGATCGGGAGAAATACTTTTTATGGCGCTGTTAATTGCGACGTAAGCAATTCCATCATCCAAAGCCAGCCACATGTTTTTATCATGATCTAATAAAATACCACGAACATTATTATTTTGCAGCCCTTCGCGGTAGTTGTACTTTTGCACCAGATCGCCTTGTTTATTCATCAAATAAACGCCTCCAGAGGTGGTTCCAGCGGCATAAAGGTTTTTGTTAATCCGACTTGCAAAGAAAATTCTATCGTTAAAGAATACATTATCGAGCTTAGTTTTTAAGGTACTTAGCTGGTTGTTGTAGAGCAGAAAAAATCCCTTTTTTAATGTAGATACCAACAAGGTATCGCCATTGTAGTTAGAAATTGATGTTATGGAAGATTTTTTTAAAACATCATCACTACAAACGGGCTTCCATACCTCTTTATCGTAAACAAATAAGCCAACATTTTTTGCCTGAGCGTAAACTTTATTATTCGCCTTACCTAAAAAAGACCAGGTTTCTGCTGGTTTATAGGTTTTCATAGCGCCATCCTTATAATGAAGCATTACGTTTATGGAGCGAAAAAAGACTTCATCATTTAAAATGGAAATATCCCAGATATCGGCGATTTTTCGAAGATTTTCGGGAAGAAGATTAAGTAAGGACGTGTATTTTAAAATACCACGACTATCAGGAAAGAAATAACCGATTTCATCTTGTGCACCTATATATATCCTGTTTTTAGAATCGATACCGATTGAACGTACAGAAGTAAAATTTGGTAATCGGTAAATGTTCCAAAACTGTCCGTTGAAGGTGAGTAAACCCTCATTGTTTCCAAAATAAAGAATGCCATTTTTATCCTGCTGAACATCCCAGTTTTGCATTCCTCCATTGTATTGTTCGTTATTATAATTTACAACTTGCGGAATCCCCAGTAAATCCTGGGCATAGGTGATACAGGAAAAAGAAAAAAAAGTAATAAAAAGCAGAAATTTCTTCATGGTTAGAAAGGAAGGATTTTACACAATAATAAATATATAAAATTTAATTTTCTAACCTTCGGTTTTAGGTAGCTCTTATTTGAGTAAATGAGGCTTAACTGCTTTTCTCCAAATGGCATAACCTACTGCGTTCATGTGGAGCATATCACCCACGTAAAGTTCGGTTCTTCCAGCTCCATCTTTGAGCATCGAAGGAAAAATATCTACAAATACTGTGTTTTTTTCTGTAGAAAGAAATTTCTTAATCAAGGCATTAGCACCGATAACCTTATTCCGAAACTTATCGCGACTTGGACTAGGTTTTATAGAAATGTAAACAATTGGAACGGTTGGCAACTTAGCTCTTATTGCTTTATAAAGTGTAATTGTTCTATTCAAAACGGTATCGGCATTCACTTTATCATCAACTACATCATTTTCTCCTACATAAAGTACAATCTGACGTGGATTATATGGGAAAACAATATCATTTAAATAACGGGTAATATCATTAATAACTGCACCACCAATTCCTCTGTTTAACGCATTATACTTTGCAAAAACCTGTGTTAAATCATCCCATTTCCTGATAGAAGAGCTCCCAACAAATAATACAGGGTTTACTGGTGGTTTAAACATTTGATCGTACTTCTTAATCGTTTGCACATCATCGTAAAAAGCTGGCTTATTTTGAGCGTGCGATACAGAAATAAAAAATATTACGAGTGCAATCAGAGAAAAGTATTTTTTCATTTTAGGTCAATTAATATTCCACAAGGTTACAAACAAATTTGAAAATACAGCAGCATTTATCAGGCATTTAGATGTAATTAATGTGTTGCTTTTACGTTATATACCACTCTATATTAAGCCGTAATGGAAAATAAGCCTGTTTTACCCCTTAAAAAAAAAGGTAAAAATACCCGCCGATAGGTATTTTAAATTATTTAATTTTGGGGCATTCTTCTAATCAAATGAAAAAAATATTAATTGCATTGTTTTTTTGTGGCATTTTAACCTCTGGTTGCAAAAAGAAAATATGCGGTGTAATTTCAGCTATAAGTACCGAATCCTCTCCAGCGGACGGACAGCCTATATATAAAGTTTATTTAGAGACGGGCGAAGTTGTACCGATGAAATCGAAAGGGAGTTACCAGGTTGGAGAAGCTTATTGCAATGATTAATTTTATTAATTTTCTGTAGTGACCCCTCAGGGGTTCGAACCCTGGACCCACAGATTAAGAGTCTGTTGCTCTACCAACTGAGCTAAGGAGTCAAAATATTTATACTCAAATATAAATTAAAAAAGCTGATGTAACCTCATTACATCAGCCTCATAATCAATACGAAAGAAAAAGGATTGTGCTAAAGCAATGCTTTTTTGTTTTGTAGGGTTATAATATCTATAAGTTCTTAGAGTAATATTAAGTGACGCGCGTCAGCAAATGTTACACATGGATTTTACATTCCCAAGAATTGTTACTTCAGACAATCTTAAAACAAGAAGTTACATCGTCTTCTATTTCAAAGGGCAGCGTATTAGAGAATACACAGGCGATAGCATTGAATTAGATGTCAAGCCGAATAGAGCCAAATCAATTAAAGAACGATATCAACTTTTAAAGCGGCTAGAATATGAACTGACGAAAGCGCTAGAAAATAAAACATACCTCAATAAATCAAAGAGTTTCACCCCTCTTACAACAATTGAACAGAATTATATATCGACAAAAGATCATCTTGATAATGCTTTGAATAAGAAGGTTAAGTCTAATATAAATAGAAAGTACAAGGTGAACTTGAGAACGATACATGAGCAATTTAAAGCATTTTTGACGAATGACGAGCTTTGTGGCAAAATCGAAGATATTACCTCAACAAGAATAGACGAATTCTTATCAAACTACTCTTCCTCGGGAACATACTATATGAACAAACGGAGAGATTTAGGAGTGTTATTTTCCACTATAAACAAACAACTAAAATACAAAACGACGGTAGTTCAGGATAGTGATAAAATGAGATCATACGCAAAACTTCATAAGATATATGAGACTGGCCAACTCAATCCAATTTTAAATTATTTGAAGGACACACACAAAAATTTGTACTTGTGCTGCTTAATAACTTACTCAACATTTTTACGCCCTCATCATGAAGTTCGAAATCTAAAATTGAGCCATATTAAAAATGACTGTAGAGAAATTCATTTATCAGGAGAGGAGAATAAGGGTAAAAAGATTAGAATAGTTTATATACCAGACTATCTTAGGAACGAGCTTCTGCCTATAATCAAAGACCTAAATATAAATGACAGCATTTTTACCAGAACCACCGAAATACCAAATGAATACTATTTTAGCACTTCATGGACTAGAATTTTTAAAAAAATGTTTGAGAAAGGTTTAATTGAAAAAAACCAAACGATATACTCTTTCAGACATACAGCTGCTGTTCAGGTTTATAATAAAACTAAAGACCTTCACATATTGCAGCAACTACTTGGACACTCTGACATGATTGTTACCTTAAAATATTTAAGAGGGCTAGCGGCTATTAAAAATGAAGATCTTAAAGATGTGATGCCAACTTTATAATTATCGACGCTAAATTGAAATAGCGAAGTGGCAAAATTAAACTTCGCTATTTCTATTAATATCCAAATTCTAAACCTTCCCCTTAAAATAAGGAATTAAACTAAATTCTGGATATTCTCAAAACTTCTGCCCTCATAAATATTCAGGTAAATATTTCTTCAATATCTTAGTCGAGATAAATTCTCAATCTAATGGTATTTAAAAAACTTTATCCTGATCTAAATAAAATAAAAAGCTACATATGGGAAGGACAAATCCCAGAGCATAAAAAGCGAGGCTATGTTCAGCTTGAACTTGTAATAAGTGAAGAACAGTATGATAGCTACACCAATGGCTTGAAAGAAATATTTGTCAAATATAATTTAGTTGAACATACAGAAGAATTACTGTTTGTTATTTTTAAAGAGGATGAGATTTTAGGCGAAAAGCTAATCGATGATATGCTTAGACATCAACATATTGAGAACGCAATTGATGTTTCAAATTTCTTTTTAGCTTATAAGACTGCACAGGATAACCCTCTATTTCAAATTGGAGTCAAAGTCAATACAGGTACAGCAAACAGACCAAATTCTAAAAACTACTTTATTAAAAATGAAGAGATATCTAAATGGATGTGTCAGACGCTTACTGATGCTATTGAAAAGGGAAATTATCCAGGTGGTATTTTTGGGGAGGTCTGGGAAGAATCAATTGTTGGCCTCAATATAACTGGAAAACAACCCCCACTTAGAATAGAAAACTTGAGAGCGGGTTCAAATTTGAAAGCCAAAAGCTACAATGTTTTAACCAATAAAAGGTACGTTGAGTTTTGCCAGAACCTACAATTTTTTCTTGCACTTCATACACATCTCAAAACTCCAGATGGGGTAAAAATGACCGATGCTTTGGCAAATTTTATGTTTGATGTTTTAGCAACTCTAGAACATCTGAATACAGAGAAAATAGATTCAGAACCTAAAGACTACATTAACACGATTATTCGAAATTACAAATCTTAAACTACTGATTATAAAGGAAATAAAAACACAGAAAACTCTCGAATTTCTATTTCCCTACACCTTTCCACGTCCAACTACTTTTGTTCAACAATCAGGCAATTAAGCATGATTATAAAACAAAATAGATGGAAAATAATATCACAATTCAAGCCCAATATGAGGCAAACAAAGTAAATGGAAGAAGCAGCTTTTGCCCAAGAGAAGGTTTCTATCAAATCGTTTCAGTTTACAAAGGAATTTGTTTAGGTAAGCCTGCTGAAATGGCTAATTGCAAATGGAAAAAATCAGTTGGCGACATTTATACAATAGATGTTTTTACTATTCAACTTGAATCTTTTAAAACTGGAGATAATCCATTAGATACAAAAAACATCATTGGTCAAGAAATTAAAATTAACTCTGCTATCTGGGATTCATTAATCCGAACTTTCACTTTAACTTGGGAATGTCGTTCCGCCTTCATTGCACAGATTGAACATATCAATGCGTGTGTGAAACTAAATGCTTTCGATTTAAATCTTGATACTTCTAAAGATATCGATATTTTAATTGAAGAAGCTAAGGAAAAAAAAGGAGGATACTAAGATGGAAAGAGTAAATGTAGCCCTTCGAACAAAGTATCTAACCGACACAGAGATGTTCAAAACTGAAACGCCTAGCAATTACATAATATTTAAGAAATTATGCGGTACTGGCGCAACACACGGAGAAGCGTTGATCTATAAACGTCACTCTATAATTATCGTTCCTAACACACCTGTTCTCAAAGGTAAAAAAGAAGCCAAATTGACAAATGGGGAACTAAAATACCCTAACATCCTCGTAGTTTACGAGGGTGTTTCACAGGAAGATGTTACAAAATATCTAGATGGATGTGTGGATTACAAGAAAATATTATGCACACCAGAAGCCTATATTTCGAAGGTAAAGCCTGCTATTGAAGACCATATTTCTTTCGATCTGTTCAATGATTTCTTCATGTTACTAGATGAATGCGATAAAATTATTAAAGACGCAGATTTTAGATATAACTTGGTAATACCAGTAAATGATTTTTTTAATTTTAAAAAGAAGTCAATGATCTCGGCAACTGCTATTGTTCCATCCGATAAACGGTTCGAACTGAATGGCTTCAAAAGATTATACGTTAAGCCGAAATTTAAGTTTAAACAAAAAATTAATTTAATTGACACAAACAATATTATCTCGGCATTAAAGCAAGAACTTGATAAATCGGGAGATGACAAAGTGTTCATCTTTTTAAATAGTGTTGAATTAATACAAGCAATTATTGAAATTTTGGAAATTCAATCGAGTAGCAAAGTTTTTTGTGCCGAAAAAAGCAAGGTAAAATTAGTCGACAGTAATTTCGAAAATGTCAGCACTGAATTAGGCGATTTTACCAAGTACAACTTTTTAACATGCAAGTTTTACAATGCTGTGGATATTGATGAATTGTCCAAAAAACCAAGAGTCATAATGATTACCGATATTCTGAGAAAAGCATTTTCAATGTTAGACCCATACTCAGACTGCATTCAGATAGTTGGTCGATTTAGACAAGGCGTTAAAAGCATAGTACACATATCTAACTTTGCCGCAGGGATAGAGTGGAAAGAACAACATAGGGCAATATCATTTTTGAAAGATAGTCACGATACATATAAATCTTTCGAGGAAATGAGAGATAGTTCAAACAAAGAAGGCTCTATAGTAACATTGGAACAAGCGATGAAAGGGTCATTTATACATTCATATATTGCTGAAAGTGGCGAACTAGACTCTTATTTAGTTGATGGCTACCTTATGGATCAACAAATAACCAGTTACTATCCGTACATGAATAAACTTAATCAAGCATATTTGAGAAGTAATTTTTTCAAACCAACTATAGAATCCAAACCGTTCAATGTTACTGACCAACAAATAATTGCAACAAAGCTGAAAACTACAGCTAATGAGCACCTTAAAAACATTGCAGAAATACTTTACGCAAATGATGCCCAGTTGGAAGAAGGAACAATCAGATATGATTTTGGAAGGTCAAATCAAATCATTGGTGAGCAGTATCCTGATATCTTTAAATATTATACTATACTTGGATTCGAGAAACTGGTAGAGTTGCAATTCAATAAGTCTGAGATAAAAAAGCAGTGTGCTAAAAAAGAAAAGGAAGATAATCGATTCAATCCTAATTTAATTACTAAAATCCAAGCATTATTTAATATAGATGACGCACCATCCGAAATGCTAATATGTTCTCAATTTCAACTCATATATAACGATTTTGGGATTGAAGAAAAAGCGAGACCAAGTCACATAAAACGATACTATGACGCGAGAAGAACCTCAAATCAGCATGGTTTAAAAATCTGGAAAATCAAAGGTTTTATTTCTTTTTAAGTCATATCCAATTTTTTCATGAAATCCTTTATTTAAGACCCTTCTATATTTTTTGGATATACACTTTTAGCACTAATATTATTGGTGCTTTTAGTGATTATAAACCCTCATAAAAGTAAAGGTGACGCCAAAAAAAATATGTGAAAAAAATTTCAAGTCTGATTTAAAGACACCCCCAGTATAGAATATCACCCCCTTCCTTTTATTTGAGGAAAACTCTTCTCCCTGAATCTTTATGAGGGCAAAACTTCCAATGAACTTATTTCTGACAATTAAACAGGAGTACTGGTTCTACACCACAATTTTTCTGGCAATACAAATACAACTCCTTTTCAGTTGTTTTTAATATACTATAGCAGTATAGCCCCAAGGAAAAAACATTCCTCAAATACATTCCAAAATCAACGTACCACGACAATAAATCGTGGTTTTTTTATGCCTAAAAACTTGAGAACAGCCTGTTTACAAGCCATTAAAATGCAAATCAATAATTATTCACTTATAAATTCTTTAAAAATGAAAACAAAAACTAGAAATCAAACGAAAACCAAATTGGTACTAATCAATGCTGAATTACAGCAAAACAATGATGCAGTAGAAAAAGCCTATACTGCAATTACAAAAGAAGCTTCTGAATTATTAAGAAAATTTGAACTTGCTAAATACAGAACTCATTTATCTGTTGAGCATTGTAAAGATCCACAAAACACCAACTTAGTGAGAGAGTTTATAAGCTATTTCTGGAACGTTACCCTTAGTAATAGTAAGGAGGGAAAATCTTACATCTTTATTTCAATAGATGAAAATGGTCTTGAAAAGTTTGGTAGCGGTTTAACTAATTTGTTGTTACGAAGTGCTTTTAAAATAACTGATTCAACAAATACTGAATTTGATATTCAATATGCAATGAGGGTAAATTACATGCCAATGGATATTCATAATTTCTTTTACAGAAGAATAGTTGAAGGAGAAACCGATTTGGTAAGCATTTACACCGTTGAACAACAACCATCTTAAAAAATAAGATACAGCAATGTGCTTTATTTAATCTTGCTTGCTATATTTGAGAAAATTGAAATTATAGAAGAAAAGCGGAAAAAGTAAAATATTATATAAGCGTTAACTAAAGTTCTTGTAACAGAGGAAACCTAGGAAATTTTCAAAGCACAAACAAGGACAGTTAGAGTAACGTCTCATGCAAATAAGCGTGGGGCGATGCCTATCTGTTTGTGCGGGTTCTCCTAGGTACCTCTCATTTCAGATTAAGGTTATCGTTCCCACGCTTATTTCGTTTATAGAAAATTGGTAGGGACATAAATTGCTTTACGGTTTACCGTAAAAATTAATATGTAATTAATAACAACTTTGAGGCAAGTCCCTCCTCATCGAATTAATAATACCGAATTGGGGCAATCGGACAATTTAAAATCAGATGAAAAAAGTTCTAATTCTAATGCTCTCAGTATCCACACTGATCGTAGCTTCATGCAAAAAAAGTGTTGTTGATGATCCACAACCCGAACCCACCAAAAATGAAATCACAATTAATGGAACAGCTTATTCAACAGTAAAGATTGGCAATCAAACATGGACAACTGTAAACTACAATGGTGGTGGTGGAGTAAACTACAATGATGGCGCAAATGATCCAACATTAGGAAAACTTTACTCTTGGCCAGAAGTAAAAGCACTTACCAATTTACCTACTGGATGGAGATTGCCAACAGAAGCTGATGTAAAAATTTTAATGGCAAACGTAGGGACTAAAGTTGATGGAACTGATACTTATAATGATGCAGATGCTTCCAAAAAACTTATGTCTACAACAGGATGGAACAATACATCATTTGCAGGAACAAACACAACAGGATTAAATTTAAAAGCGACTGGCTACTTATTTATTAGTCAGTCTGGCATTAAAAGTTATTCTGACAAAGGCGTACTCGCTTCATTTTGGACTTCAACAACAATTCAGTCAGGATCAAACCCCTATCCATTACTTTTTGAGGTTTCAACAAACAGCTATGATAGTAAAGACCAACCTGCCGGTTTAAGAGGGATGATTTATAATACTACTGCTAATGGTGATGGGATAACAACATTACAAACCGAAAAGAGGTCAATTCGTTTTGTAAAGGACAATTAAAATTAAATTTATGTCAGAAATATTATCGGAAGAGAATTGCTTCTTATTCCCAGAGCTAAAATTCCCCAGTAATTTATCATGCTCAAAAATTTTTAATATGATTTTTCAAGATGGCTACAGTTTTAATCAAATTGAAGATTATGCAAATTATAATTCAAAAACCACGCAAACATATCAAGACCCCAACCTACGCTCTTTAATTCAATATAATCTAAAAACTGATAATTGGGGTCCTTTAGAAGTGGCGTTACTTGGCATCTCAAAAATACCCGAAATTGATTTCACAATTGCCTTTGGTTGTAGAGATAATAATCAACTAAATCTGATTTTAGCTTTTTTATATTCACATCCTAATATTTCCATTTACAATGAGGAGGAGGGCAATCATATATTTCTTTTTCAAAATAATAAAACGAACCTTTTGAACAAGCTTGTTATGATTAACGTACAAAAGGATAGGACTCAGTCAATAAAAGTTGGATTAACCTTAAAAGCATAATAACAAATCACATCCTAATTCCCTCCCTCTCTCATTTAGTGGCTTACAGCGAGAAAGGGAGGGTTTAGTCTTTATGTGGTGCTATGGATTCTATACTGCATTTTTATGAGGGGGCAATGCTTTACTTTTCTGTCAGTGGTTCTTAGCAAAAGTCTGTGGGATAAGGTAGGAAGATCGGTATTCGGCAAGACTAAGCTCACGAAAAACAAACACGCCATCATTTCATTCTGTCATGGTTTTTCTTTTGAGCAAGCGGTTGCCTCATGAATGCTTTCTCTATCTTCATCTAGGATTTGCTTCGCTTCATCCTGGATAAATCTAATCGCATTCCACTTTTCAGCTCACCTGCGTAATCGAAAATGCTTTACGACTGTCAGGATATTTATTCAAATATCTTGCCACTCGCTTGTGTTAAAACATAGATCGAACCTCATTGCTACGCAATTACCAGTTCTCACACATTTTCTCAGTTCGCAGGCGGTGAGCCAACAACTCAAACATAGATTACATAAAATGTAGAGTTTTACCAATTCATCGTACTTCTAAATCTCTATGAAAATTTAGAAAGTTTAGAAAGAATTAGTATGTTCGCCGTACAGGTCTTTCCATTCCTAATTTAATCAACGCTCACTACTGACTTTGGAAACAATTTATGAAAAAAGAATTTTTCGGTTTTTATGAAGCCTCATTCGAGGAAACTGATAATGCATGGAATTCTGCCATTATCATATTTGATGCTAACGCATTATTGAACCTTTATAGATATTCTGAATCTACACGTAACGATTTTTTATCCGTTATAGATAAAATTAAAGACAAATTATATATGCCATATCAAGTTGGTCTTGAATACCAATCTAATAGGATAAATGTAATTGAGAGCTTGAAGAACTCGTATTCCTCTCTTAGTTCATCTATTGATGAAATTGTTTCTAAGAATTTTAGTAATATTTTGAACCAATTCTCCAGACACCCTTCTATTGAAATTGAAAGCTTAAAAAAGATTGCTGATGATTTTGGAAACAAACTGAAATCTGAGTTACAGGAACAACAGAAACAACATCCTAATTTTAGTAAAAGCGATGATATACGAGACAAATTAACCATAATTTATGACGAGAAAGTTGGTAAAGAAATATCAAATGAAGATTTAGATAAGATTTATAAAGAAGGTAAAGAGAGGTATGATAAATCTATCCCTCCTGGGTACAAAGACCTGGAAACGAAAAAGAAAAAAGGCGATAGACATATTTATGGTGATTTAATCATTTGGAAAGAAATGATTAACTATTCAAAGCAAAATAAAAAACAAATAATTTTCGTAACGGATGATAGAAAGGAAGATTGGTGGAAAATTGAAAATGGTAAAACCATTGGTCCGCGAGAAGAGTTAATCAAAGAATTTTATGATTTGACTGGCTATAGAATTTTAATTTATAACGCTGATAGTTTTCTTCATTTTGCAAAACAGCGTAAACTAGTGGAGGAAGTTAAAGAGGAGTCAATATCGGAAATTGAGGAAGTAAGAAAATCTGACGAAACATTTTTAAAAATTACCGACCTTATAAATAAAGATTATTATAAAAATAATGGTATTTATCATGCTGACAGATCTCATATGTTATCAGATTATCTCGTAAGCAATAATGAAACTGTTAGCGCTTATATCCAAGGCAATTTATCGTCTTACGCTAATAACTTTTTAATAACAGATGATAATAATCTCGTAACCATGGTTAATCCCAACATATCACCTTACACTAATAACTTCTTAAGAACAGATGATAATAATCTCGTAACCATGGTTAATCCCAGCATATCATCTTACGCTAGTAATATCTTAAGAACAGATGATAATAATCTCGTAAGCATGGTTAATCCCAGCATATCATCTTACGCTAGTAATATCTTAAGAACAGATGATAATAATCTCGTAAGCATGGTTAATCCCAGCATATCATCTTACGCTAGTAATATCTTAAGAACAGATGATAATAATCTCGTAAACGTAGTTAAACCTAAACTAAAAGAAGAAAAAGCAACTGAAGTTACAAAAACAGAAACAACTGTTCAAAAAAAGCCTCGTAAGCAAATAACAAAATCAAAAAACAAGGAGATATAATTTATTCAAACAAAACTAACCTTTCCCCTCAACACATTTCAAGAAATTCCGGCATAAACGCACCACCTAACTCATAACCCATTTATTCCGTTGCTTCTTGATTTAGTTGAGTTGAAAGTTTGCTCAAGTACCATAATTAATTAAATATTTATGGTACAGAAAACATTAAAAGTAGCTGAGGTACAAGTAAGCTACAAGCCAGATTACAAAGCATCTGAAAGGCCTAAAATCTCTTCATCTAAGCAAGCTTATGAGTTGCTAATGGAACAATGGGACTTAGGCAAAATAGAGTTCTTAGAACAGAGTAAAATGATTCTGTTGAACAGACAAAATAGAGTTCTAGGTTTAGTTGACATTTCAACTGGTGGTGTAAGTGGAACTATTATTGATCCTAAAATCATATTTTCCATCGCATTAAAAGCTAATGCATCAGCTATAATTTTATGCCACAACCATCCAAGTGGAAATATACAACCAAGCCAATCTGATATTAAATTAACAAATCAGTTAAAAGAAGGTGGTAAGTTATTAGAGATTTTGGTTTGGGATCATTTAATAATTACCAATGAAAATTACTACAGTTTTGCTGATGATGGTATGATGTAAAATTTATTAGCCTGGGTTAAACACCCAGGCTAATATTATATTTTGCTGAAGATGAACTGAACCTTGTAAAAATGGGCGAGCATTCTTTCCTTAAAAAGGCAAATCTAAACACATTTCAATGAAATTTAATATATTGCAATGGCAAACATAATCTAAATTAATCAACATAAAAACTGACACTCCTTAAAAATCATGACGCTCTCGAATATTTTAAAAAACCAAACTTTAAAACAAAACTTCTCTGAATTACTGGTAATTTCAAAATTATTAAGAAGTGCAATCATCCTAGATGAAGTATCTTTAAATAATTATAGTTTTGGTTACCCATTGAGTAAATACGGCGAGAAAAGATTTCGACAACTACAGAAAAAATACTCTCTAGAAAGTGATGGGCTAGTTTACCTAACCTTTCTTATGGATCTCTACGACAAAGAATGTTATTTTAACCTTCAGGAGATTGAAATCTCGAAAATTATTTCGGACGTGTCCAAAATAATTGTTAGTGAAGAAATAAAATTTATTTGGAATCATGGTAGAGATCTCTATGATAGATATTTCGACGAATTTCATGATCAGGAACTATCGTTAACTTTTACTGAAACTAAAAAATTACTAGAAAAGCAGCTTAAGGGAGTTTTTCAAATTGACGACATAATCATCAGCCCTTATGGATTAATGAAAAGCAAACAAGAACGAATGGCTGTGCCAAGTTTAGAGCTACACCTTTGGCACTGTTCAGACCCATCGTGTCCGACATTTCATATAGCAAAACTGAACAATGACAGTGAGAGTCTATTATCTGAGATGTTAGATTCCTTGTACGATTTTAATATCAACGATATTACTATGGATATCAGAGGGTTCATTAAGGAAACTGATAAAGAAACGTATTACAATCCCAATAATCAAAGAGATTTAATTGATTTATTGGCAAACTCATTTGGTTTAGAGGAGCATAAGCTGATTTTAAATACACTTATTACAGATTTTGGTATTCGGGCTAGCTTTCCAAAATCTATTATGAAAGGTTCTGCTACTGAAATTTTGAAAAAGATCAATAAATCTGAGTGTTTAAGTCTGATAATGCTTGAAACTGATGAAGTCATTATAAATACTATAGAAAGATTATTGGAACAAGAATCCATTATTATTCCAAATACAGAAATTCGAGAATCTCACGTTGCAAAAGATTATGGCTTTTACGACGCATTTTTACAATGTAGTACCCTTGGTGTCAGAACAAACTTTCGTACCAGAGGAATGGCTGTCAATAGGTTGAAAAAACTAATAAAGGACGTGAATTTTGAGTCTCCTTATAGGGAACAGTTAGAATGGAATCTTCGCGACTTTGACAATCAAATGGGTATCGATGCAGCTTTAAACGGATACTTAGCTATTAAAACGCCCATTCTTGCTATTAAAGAAACTATTTTCACCGGAAGAGTGCAACTTGAAAAAGCCTTTAAGAATCTATTTGGACACTTTGAGATTCCAAAAGACAGTATGAGTGAAGAAAAACTAATAAACAAGATTGCATGGAAACTTGGATTCAATATTAACATATTTCCACTGTATTTAAGTAGCTTATATGAAAACCTTTCAATTTTTGAAGCCGATGTCTTGGAATCAAACAAATACAATGAATTGGACAAAGCAAGAATAAGAAGCAGCGGTGTCAATTTATTTGTTTCAGTTGAAGATACATTACAACAAGCTTTGTCTTACATCACTTGGGCATTGCTATCTGACCATTATCTAGATACAAAATTTTCATACACATACGATGATGCCAGGGATTTCATGGTCGAAACTTTAGATAATTTTGAGTATACAAGCGGTGAATTCTTGAAACTCGACAAATCTGGTAAAAATACCTTGTTTCCCTTGATCACGGGTTTGTTATCACTTTCAAAAATGTGTGATTTGTTATTATCTGAACAAGAAAAATATGTCCGACCCAAATCAGAGTTTCCAGAATATTATGAAAATGCGCCATTGAATTTTTTTCCATTTGAACATAAAAAACTGCTATTCGATATAAAACCATCGGAACTAAAAGCTCTGATGAACTGCATCAAAGGTATCGTGTCAGAATTTGGTAGAGGAAAGGTTTTAGAAACTAGAAACAAGCTTCAACACAAAAGAGATGATTTCCCAAATCAGAGGGAACTTTTGGCAACAATCTCATCATTACAAATAATATATTCTACACTAGAAGATCAAGGAATCTATCCAGATGTACACCTTTTTGAAAAATCAATTACGGATGAATTTAATAGAACAGAGATCATTTTAAGTAATTATAAAAAGAAGCAAAAAAAATTCTACTTCAATCCTGCGCTTGATGGAGCAAATATGCCAAGTGTCTTAAAGCCAAATATTATTTTAAATAATATTTCAGTTGGCAATAGCGGACATCCGTTAGCATTCAAATACAGTGAAAAGTCTGCCTATCAAAATTATTGGAAAAATTTTCCGAGGAAGAAAATCGCAAAAGAAAATAAAGCATCATAAATTTTTTAAATAGTTGAAGCACAATATTTTTTTTATGATCTTATTTGAATGCTTCGATGAAATTGGATTCCTCTGGTATATTTTGTAGTTTAATATCCAGAATTAAAAACCTTCTCTTAATATGGAAATTGATTAAATTTTTAGATAATAGATGAAAGAAAATATCATAAAAATATCGGCAAACGTTGATGAAATTAACTTGTACACATCTTTAGGAGAAGCTTTAATTAAGACTCAAGTAGTTGAACAAGCTTTGAGTCATTCAATTACACTTAAAATGAATCCTAAAGAAACAAAAGAACGAGCTGACGGATTTTTAAAACGACAACAGCGATATACTTTAGGTCAGGCTATCAAAATTGCAAACGAAGAGAAGCTATATAATTTATCATTACAAGAAGAGCTAAATGCTTTTTTAGAGCAAAGGAATTGGTTGGTTCACAAAGTTATCTGTGGAAGCGAAGAGGATTTTAATGCCGGAATTATAAAAAATGAACTGCTTGCTAAAATCCATTCTATATCTGACAAGGCTGCAATTATTCACCGTGGGATAGAAAATGATTTATTAGATTTTTGCTCTTCCAAAGGAAAGGATATGCCAGAACTTAGAGCGATATTAGATTTGCAAGACAACGGCATTAGAGTGCGAAAGTAATAATTGATGATGAATTTTTCTAACCACCTGACCACTCAAAAAGATTATCTTAAGCACGCTATAGTTTAATTATGCTAAACTGTACTGGTTACTACTAACTGAGGCTCTAAACTAAGCATATATTTAAGTTTCATAGGGCATTTAAATGGTAAACACAAATGAAAAAATTGATAAAAATTGATTGGACAAAGAGCAAACCAGCTCTATCAAAAAAACTGAATGTTTTTGGTAGCCTTTTGCTTTTCTTGTCATTCACAATACAAATGTTTATGTACAATACGTGGGATGAAAAAACAAAACAATTTGATCAAGCAAATAGAGACTTTTCAGAAATGACAAGAACATCATTGGAATACCAAAATTTATATCTTGGACTACAAAGCCAAGATAGCTTAACAAAGCACCGATATCAACCTGGTTTTATTCAAGCGGCTGCGGAAAAATACAGAATGGGTAAGATTATTTCATCTAATGTCGAATTATTAAGAAATCAAGAAGAAGAAAAAAAGTTTGTGGATAATACAAATGCGTTATCAGCATCCATTCAACAAGTGACCGACTTAAATACACTATATGCTTTCGTACAAACGGCGGATATAAAAATTCCAGAAAATCGACAACTAAAAATTCAATGGATGGATAAAATGACCACTAAAAAGAAAACAGCATCATTCTTTTTTTTAGCTTTTCAGATTTTAGGCTCGATTATGTTAGTACTAGGTTTTAGATATCAAAATTAAATCTGTGATAAGAGTTTGGTAGGCAATTAGATTTGACATAAAATCAGCAAATGATCACAGGCATTCAAATCAAACCTAATAGAAGAACAAGTAAGAATTTTCATAACAGCATCGGGCAAAAAGCCAGTCCAATGGTCAATGGATGTTGCCTCGCATAAAGTTAGATGCTGGTTAACATTTTTGTACTTTCAAATCCATTTATTCGCCAAGCGCAAGAACATCAGCTGCAATAATACGAACGACGTCCATCAAATGAGCAAATACTATAACATTAATGGCATTGCAACAACCAATCAAACTAATGAATCGGTAGTTTATGAATGGAACAACAATTTCTCAATCAAATCTGACGACAATACGGGTGAAATTGACGTTAAACTAATCACCTTAACTTACAAAGTTGCCGATAAGCTATTTGGCAGCATCCAAAATCTTTATACTTTACCACTAAATTCCGCACACTCTTATGCAGGAATTGATGCAGAAATCAAAGTTTCGAAACAAGAGTTTGAAAAGTGGGTTAACTCTGAGAAATCAGAACTGACTCATAAAATACTTTTCTATTATGACTTTCAAACGCTTGTCGGTTCATTACAAAATCTAGTACAAGAATCAAGACTTCTATTCTGTAACTTCTTTAAGATATTAAATGAGAATTCCTTTATGTTTGGTGAAAAACCTTTGCAACCAGACATTGTTATGTTTGCTTCAGGACAATTGGTAACGAATATTTTTTCTACAATCAATCACTTATTTATAAATCTGGCAAGTCAACTTGATTTTATTACTAAAATTTCTTTAGAACTTGAGAATTTGCCGAGAGATTTTATAGAATATCCAAGACTAAAATCAAATGGAATACTCTATGGTGACTTAAAAAAGATTAAAGCCATAACTTTTGACAATACTCTTTTCGACAGAACTGAGGACTTGAAATTGATTATTAGCTTAAGAAATGAATTAGTTCACAATGCTTCCTTTGAAAACATTCCTAAGGTATATCAAGTATTTGAAGACAATGTGATGGTTGAAAAATTCATCTTTATTCCAGATACAACAAACGGTAACTTTGATACGTTTAAAAATAGAAACAGATTTTTTAGCAACGAAATAAAACTTAATGAAGAATTGCCCAAACTCGTAACAGATTTTTGGAAAAAAATGGAGATGACAATTGACAAACTGAAGTAATACTTGCGCTAGTAAAGTATTGCTAGAAGTCAAGAGATACTGTAAATATGAGGATTAAAGAAGGATAGATAATCGGTTCGTGAAGAGATGTAAAGGCCATCTGAGTTTTATCAGGTTAAAAATTTATAGAATCTAGAATATCCAAAACTCAAACTCGCCCCTTTAATAAAGAAATAAGAATAATTTCTGGATAATAGTTGAATTAAACTCTGGTAAAAAATCTCCAAACCTTCAACAGTATTCAATCATACAAAAATGAATCTTCAACCGCTACTTTTAAAAGGGGGAAATTTGCAAATAAAAAATCTCATAGTTTGACGCGCGTCAGTTTGCGCGTCACTTAGCCAAAATCATGTGTAAAATTAGTAACTTTAGAACGATAAATAAATTTTAGTTAAACCAGCGCAATCATGAAAAATTGCTCTAATGACTTAAAAACGATATTCTATATATTTAAGTAATTTTTGAGTTTACCCAATGCCCAAGTTAAGAGTCTGTTGCTCTACCAACTGAGCTAAGGAGTCAAAATATTTATACTCAAATATAAATTAAAAAAGGTGATGTAATTAAACATCGACCAGGGAACAAGTTACACAATAATTCAATTATAGCATATCAAAGAATTCTACAATGGAATTTCAGTCCATACAGGTAAACTTAAGTGTTGTGCGCCAAAATTGCGCCATTTATGAGGGGTGATGCTTTGCTTTTCTTTCAGTGGCTTTTAGCGAAAGACAGTGGGTTAAGGTAGGAAGATCGGTATTCAGCAAGACTAAGCTCATTAAAAACAAGTGCGCCATCATTTCATTCTGTCATGGTTTTTCTTTTGAGCAAGCAGTTGCTTCATAAAAGCTTTTTCTATACTTATCTAGGATTTCACTTATTTCAATCCTGGATAAATCTAATCTTTTCAATTTTCAGCTCACCTGCGTAATCGAAAATGCTTCACGACTGTCATGATATTAATTAAATATCTCGTCAGTCGCTTGTGTTAAAAATACAGATCGAACCTCATTGCTTCGCAATTACCAGTTCTCACACATTTTCTCAGTTCGCAGGCGGTGAGCAAAATTATATTCCATTTCTAATTAATATTTAAAGCCCTATCTTTAGCTTATAACTCCCTCATATGTCAAAGTATTTTATGTTTGCCTTTATCCTTTTCTTGGTGTTAATCTCAAAATCAATTTGTAATGCTCAAGAGCTTCTGCCGTTTCGCCAAGACTCTCTCTGGGGATTTCGTGATGAGGCTGGAGAAACTAAGATATTTCCTCAATATAAATATATAACAAAGTTTAGTGGCAAATATGCTATTGTAAGCGATGGTCGACTGCTTGGAGCAATTGATAAAGCCAATACATTAATTATTCCAATTCAACATGAGTATTTAACCGGCTTGGGGACGGATGATTTCCTGTTTGGCGATAAATCAAAGTACTTCGCTGAGTATAAGATTGGTGTAATCCATAAAGATAATTCAGTAATCATTCCTAAAGCGTACAGCTACATCCGTAAAACCAATGGATTATATACAGTAACAAAGAATTTGGATAGGGTAATTGGTAAAAGTTCGATGGGCGATTTACGTTCAGTTAAGACGCTACACGGTCTAATTGATAATGATGGGAAGATTATAATCCCTTGTGAATATAGTTATTTGCTATGGGCAAATGATAAGCTTTTAGTCTTGACGAAAGATGATAAAAATGGGCATCAAGCATTATTTAACAGAAAAGGCAAGCAACTCACTGGCTTCGAATATAAGGTTATTGGAGATTTCAAAGAAGGTGTTGCTAAAGCCAGAATAGGGAACAAATATGGTTTCATTTATCCCAATGGAAAATTAGCTATTCCAGTTAAGTTCCAGTATTGCGAAGATTTTATTGGTGGTTATGCAATAATACGAGAAGGAGATAATTGGGGCGCTATAGATAAGCGTGGCAATATGGTTATCAAACTAAATACAGACTACAAATCTGTGGTTGAGTACCTAAAAAATAAATATGGAAGAATGCAGGTTATTGAAGAACCTAAAGTTGACATATGATTAGGTTTTTTACTAGTGTTCCCGTTGCCTCGTGTTTATTATATAAACATAGCGTTGCATACGCATGTTGGTACGCATTTTCAATCAACTAAGGGCCTCATATCGTACTTCATCTTAAAGTTTACAACTGCTGTATCGCCTTTCTTTAGTTTCAAATTTCTGGTATATATATGATGATATCCAATCCAAGCTGCTTTTAACTTTTGGGAGCATCCAGTAATATCTAGAGTATAATTGCCATCCTTATCTGTCGAAGTCTGCTTTAGTTTATCAATGGTCGAGATTACAACGACAGGCATAGCTAATCCTGTATCTTCATCTATAACCTGACCAGTGACAACGATTCTCTCAGCATTACTGCTTAAAACGCTTTTGGTATACTTTAGCGGCTTGCAGCTAATTACTACTGATGCAACTAGTATTAACGCAATCTTGCTTTTAAGGTTTTTAATCATGGTTTTTGTACAATCTACAATATACCGCTTTTATCGAATATCAGGTCATTTTAGGCTGAATACTGATTATTTAAACATTGATCGAATCCAATTGCTTTGCAACTGCTGATTCTCATACATTTTCTCAGTTCGCAGCGGTGAACAAAACATCAATTTAACTTTTAATCTACTTTATTAATGCTTACTTTGTGATTAAATAAACGTCTTTTGAAGTACTTAAGCGTAATTAAAACAAACTGGATACATCTAGTTGGATTTTATATTTCAATCTATAGAGGTCTTATAATATTTAGGTTATTGGGAATGCAACGATACTCATCTGAGAGTTGGAAAAGTACCTTGTTCTTAAATTTACTTACGATTTAAATAAAGAAATAATTTCAAAATTTCTAAATATCGACACTTATAATGATGAGTTAACACAATCATCAATTAAAAACTATGACACTAAAGCACCTAAGTTCGAAACCAAATTTTTCAAACTATGCTAATTATCGCCTGATAATATAGCATTAATTAAAGAGTTGGATCAAATATTTTGTGTTATTATAATCAATCATTACAGAAATTTAAGCTTTAATCTGCCGAAGCGTCCAGGAACTTCCGCCATAAACGCTTAACCCCTTCACACACCCAATTTATTAGTTTGCTTCTTTGCTTAGATTCAATTAAAGCTTCTATATATTCCATAATTACTTCAAATCAATATGGTACAGAATCAAACTGCATTTAAAGTGGCTGAAGTTGAAATAAGCTACAAATCAAATTACAACATTACTGAATGTCCACAAATTAAGTTCACAAGGTCAACATTGGGGAATGGGAAGTTTAACATTTACACTCAAACATAAATTAAGAATGGCTGATATAAGTTCATTACATCAGCCACATAATCAATTAAAAAAATTATTTACTACCTAAAACAGCACTTATCCCATCTGTAAACTTCTTTAATTTTATAAATCCTGTCATTGAGCTGTTTCGCTTATCGAGCTGAATTTGTAATGCCCCTTCGGTAGCCTTCATTCTAAACTCTTCCCCTTTTAATAAACTTACTTTTGTATCGATATTCTGATCCATCGGTAATTCATTTTTTAGCTCTCGGGCAATATATTTTTCTAGTTCGTCCGTTTTACTTACTGGATAAACGGCATTGTAAGTATATTCTGTTTCGGTATCTTTAACTCTGATACTTAAATTAGAATCGTTGCGTTTGCAACCAAGTGTTACTCCTATTACCAGAAGCACAAAGGTGTAAATTATCTTTTTCATTGTTTTTGAGTTTATTGGTTCAATAGTAAATAGTTCGCTAGTCAATCTTTGCAATCTGACTATTTGAAATTGATTAGCAGTTTATTGAGAATTTAAATACTAAACTACCCTCCTGCTCTTCCTTTAATATCATCGGTAGCGGTATTTCTCGATCTTGCAGATTTTACATTTTGATTTCCGAAGCCATAACTGATACTGAAATTAGCTCTTCTACTGGTATATCGATTGGTAACCTGAAGATTTACATTTTGATATTCTAAAGCACCTTTCCAATAGTTGGTTAAAAGAATATCATCCATATTTAAACGCAATTTTAACTTTTTATTGAGCAAACTTTTCTGAATACCAGCGTTTAATGCGTATTGTGCAATTGTTGTTTGCTCTACACCCGATACTTTTGGCGAACTATACCAGAAACTGACTTCGACTGTAAAGTTTTGCGGTAGAATAAAGGTTTGATTGGTGTTAAAATTATAAGCCACTTTCGAAGCACGAAAAGCCGCACCTTCTAAATTCCCATCTTCAAATTTGTTGTAATAAATACTTGCATTATTTTGCATATTCCACCATTTTGCAACCTTAACCGGGAAATAAACTCCAGCCGAATAATTTTGAGCACGGCCTAAATTTTGTCTAATTACGCTAACAATTCTAGTTACTTCATCCTGTTGACTAATTTGAGTAATCATATCGCGGGTATCGGCATAATTTAAAGAAAATGATACTTGTTTGTAACCGTATGATACTTCGAAATTATCGGTGAATTGTGGTTTCAAATAAGGATTTCCCTGATCAACAGCATACGGATCCATATAAAATGAAAAGGGATTAAGCTGCTGATAATTTGGGCGATCTACCCTGCGACTGTAGGAATAACGGATATTGTTATTTTCGTTAAGTTTCTGATTAACAAAAACAGTAGGGAAAAGCGACAAATAATTACGATCGACTTCTTTATTGCTGGTTATTGAATTACCATTTGAGTGTGTGTGTTCTGCTCTTAAACCTAACTGTACTTGCCACACCTTCCATTCTTTAGAGAAATTACCATAAATCGCATTAATGTTCTCCTTATAAATAAAATTGTTCGATTTGTTTGCGTCGTTTTGCCAGCTGCCTGATAAAAACTGTTCTGATATGAAATCGTTATTGGTAACGACATAACTGCTTTTTAAACCAGTTTCGAACTTCATCGTTTTATTAATCGGTAGGGTAAAATCGGTTTTCGCAGCAAAAATATCAATGTTTGCATCGGTATTATTTCGTAGCAAAGTGGTATTGGTTTGTTGCCCGCCCTGATTTAAATACCTGGCATTAAATTGCTCATCCTTCTTATTGTTGAAGTTAGAGTAATCAACATCGAAAGAAATATTTTTGCCTGTTTTATCAAAATCGTGTTTAATATTGAAGTTTGCGGTAAGGTTGTTAGCTGGCGAATTAGAATAAGCATCCTGAAGTACAGAATTTGAACTTGCCACATTTGATTGAACTTCATTAATCAATGTATTGCTAAAATTATTAAGTTTTGTTTTAACGGTATTCGCATCAATCATCACTCCAAAAACTGTTTTTTCAGAAGCATAATAATCGGCTCCCATCTTGCCCTGAAAACCTACACCTTTGTTTTTACGATCAAAATCCTGAGTAAAAGAGCTTGCCAAACCATTAGCGAAAGTTGTTCTCGTAAGAAAGGTATTATTAAAACTAGCTTTTCTAGCTACCGTACCATTTCCAAAGATATTCCATTTACCTTCTCTATGATTTAAGTTCAGGTTTAAGCCTGCCCGAGCCAAATCTGTGGGCGAATCGGGCATAATGCCTTGTCCACCGTTTAGCGATAATGTTCCATTTGTACCGTAAGCCTTATTTCTTTTCAATTTAATATTGATAATGCCCGCATTCCCTGCGGCATCGTATTTTGACGAAGGGTTTGTAATCAACTCAATTGTAGCAATCTGGTCGCTACTCATGTTACTAAGCAAAGTGGTAATATCCGCTCCCGATAGGAAATTCGTTTTCCCATCAATCATTACCGTTACACCCGATTTATTATTCAGCTTAATTTGCTCGCTTTGGCGGTCGATTTGTACGCCTGGTGCCTTTTCTAAAACCTCCAAGGCCGTACTTCCAGATGATACAATGCTATTCTCGACGTTTAAAACCGTTTTATCTATTTGATGTTCGACATATGGTTTACGACCTTGAACACTTACTTCTTTAAGTTGCTTTGCTTCGCCATTTAAAATAATTGATGGTAATTTTAAATCTCCTGTTAAAGCAAAGCTTTCGGTTTTTTTGGTTTTATGTCCCATCATCGAAACAGACAGACGATAATTACCCTCTTTTAACTGGTCGAAAATAAATTCTCCATCTACATTGGTAGAACCGCTTTTTACTATCGTTGTATCAGGAGAATTTAAAACTTTTACCACGGCAAAGGCCAGTGCTTGTCCTTTTTCATCAACAACTTTCCCCGAAAGTTTGCTGTTTTTTTGGGCAAAGGAAGCCCCACATGCGATTAAGCATGCAATTAGCGTAAGTAATGTTTTCATGGTTTCTTTTCTTTTTAAATCATCCCGACTTTAGCTTAGCGCCAATTAGCAGCACAAAGAAGTCTTTTAACGTAGCGTTAACACCAAAAGATTTCTCTGCCCTGGCCGAAATAACAAGTTATTGGTTGTCTTGATTTTCTTCAATGTTAATACCTAATTCTTGTTTAACTTCTCTAATCCTGTTTGATACAGAATCCTGATAAACCGAATCAACGGGTTTCTGTTTCTGCAGCACTTTTAAATCAGATAGTTCCTGTTCAAGTTTTTGCTTTTTTACAGCTTCTTCTTTTAATTGAGCAACGCATCTTAACCCATCTTCAGTCATAATCCAGGTACTGTAATCATTGGAGTCGTTTTCTTTATCGGCACAATCCCAGGTTCCATAATTGTTAATGTAACGGTAAGAATCTTCTTTGATAATCACTTTTGTTCCAACAGGTATTTCCAGATTGATCCATACTTCCTGATTTCTCCAGATACTTCCTTTTCTTAACTGAAAGCGTGGATTAAATATTAACGATGATTCTTTAGCGGTATAGGTATAACTTATATTTTGAGCGTTCTGTAAAGCACTTTGAAAGGTTTTTCCCTGCGATTCGAATTTCTGAACCAATCTGGTTACACCTGTTTCGCTTTTGATAATATTAATCCGAACGTTATTTGGCGATACGAAAGGTCCGTCTTCAAAATCATCAATCACAATCTTGTTTCTTTGGTTTCCATCAATGTGGTACGCAACACTATCTTCCTTACTGAAATATTTGCTTCTATCAATATCGATTATGTAAGTTGGCAAAGTTTTCAATTCGGTTGTTTCTGTTAATTCGGCATGTTGTTTAAATTCTGACGAAATTTTTGCAGCCTGATAACCAACCGTTGCAGCACCAGCTAACCAAATAATTAACAAAGCGAACGAAAGTGTTTTGTTTATAGCTTGTTTACTAAAAGCAACACGAATAGAGAAAAGTACCAGAGCTAATATCGGTATGAAACACACAATAAAGGCGCTGAATAAAATTACACCACGATTGCCTTCATTAATGATGGAGAAAGGAAAGAATTCATAAATGCTGGCATCCCAGAAACCCTGAAAGGCAGCTGTACCAATAATTAAAGCCAGTAAAAACAGTACCCCAAAAACGACAATAAAAATTGCAATTATTTTGAAAATGACTTTACCTGTTCCAGCCATAAAGCGACCTAACCATTCGAAAAACTCACCAACAAAGTTTCCAAATTTGGTTATTAATGGTTGTGCATGTTTGTTTACTTCGGTTAAGCGTTCTTTAACGGCCAATAACTCTTCGTCTAAATTCTTTTGAAAACCTTGAAGATTTGCTGGCTCGCCTTTCATTTCCATTTTCTCGATGCGCGATTTTGCTTTTGGCATAATAATCCAAAGCAAGGCATAAACCAGTAACCCCGAGCCGCCTATAAAGACAGATAAAATGGCTGCTATCCTAATCCAACGTGCCTCAAAATTTAAGTAGTGTGCAATACCCGCACAAACGCCCGCAATTACGCGTTCATCCATATCACGGTATAATTTCTTATCGGTAATTTGATATTGGTATGCGGTGTTCACAACAGGCTCTTCCTCTCCCTCTTCTACCGTATCAAAATCCTGTACCCTACCCATTTGAGCAATTACAAAATTAACATTGGCAGTATCTACAACTTGTTTTTTCTGCTCTTCCAGCTGCTCAAAAAGCAATTCGGCAATACGATTTTCTATATCAGTTACAATTTCCAAATCATCTGCATGATTGGCAAAATGTTGTTTCACCTCGTTTAAATAAGCCTTTAAAAGCTCGTAGGCACTTTCCTCAATATGTATTATGGTGTTGCCTATATTTATGATGATGGTCTTTTCCATTTCTTTGCGGTTATAAATAATTTATGAATTGGCTCCTTTTTGTGAAATACCCACAGCATAAGCCAGCTCCTGCCAGGTTTGATCTAATTGAGATAAAATGCCCCTACCATCTTCGGTAAGTGTATAATATTTACGGGGAGGGCCCGAGGTAGATTCTACCCAGTTGTAGCTTAACAAACCGTTGTTTTTAAGCCTGGTTAATAATGGATATAATGTGCCCTCAACCACCAAAAGTTTTGCCGACCTTAATTCAGCAATAATATCTGAGGCGTAAATTTCTCCTCTTGCGATGATTGATAAAACACAATATTCCAGAATTCCCTTCCGCATTTGCGTTTGCGTATTTTCTGCTATCATAAAACAAAGATATATGTTTTATACAATACTATGTATTACATAGTACTAAAATAATTTCAAATAATACTATAAAATACTGATAATCAATTAAATAATTTTAATGAAAAAATTTAATGAAAGAAAATAATCGAATAAATTGATGTTTTTTTGAGTTTTTAGGAAAGCAGAGCCAGTGAATTTTCGGTCAATTCAGCCCCGCTAATGCTTCAATCTTTTTTCAATTTCGGTAATTGCTGATCGAAAGTTTTACAAGAAAAAAGGATTTTCGCGTATATCGGGTTTAGAAAATTTGGCCAGTAAAATAAACCTGGGTTGATAAAAAAAAGAGCAAGATTTGAACAATATTGTCTCTTCAAGCCAACAAAGTTTTACTACACAATATTCAATTTAAATTAATTGTTCCTTGCAAAAAACAAATAACTACAAACGCGATAGATTTAATATATTTTCATAATTTTGCAGCTCTATAACTTTTTTCATGAAAAAATCTATTGCCAGCATTGTTGCAGAGGCAAACCAAAGTGGCGAAGGAACCTTAAAAAGAACCTTAGGACCAATCAATTTAATTTTAATAGGCGTTGGATTAACCCTTGGCGCTGGCTTATTCTCTATAACAGGTTTGGCAGCTGCTAATCATTCTGGCCCTGCAGTAACACTTTCCTTTGTTATTGCAGCATTAGGTTGCGGTTTTGCAGCCTTGTGTTATGCGGAATTTGCTTCGATGATTCCTGTTGCGGGTAGTGCATATACTTATTCTTATGCTACAATGGGCGAGCTTTTCGCCTGGATTATTGGCTGGGATTTGGTGTTAGAATATTCTGTTGGTTGCGCAACCGTTGCCATCAGCTGGTCGCAATATTTAACGAGGTTTTTGGCTAGTTTAGGTATTTACCTTCCTCCGCAATTAACCTTATCCCCCTTCGAAACCGCTAAACTTGCCGACGGAACTACCGTAAATGGAATTGTAAATATTCCAGCTGCGTTGGTGGTGGTTTTAATGACCGCAATTTTAATACGTGGCACAAAAGGATCGGCTATTGTTAATGGTATTATTGTATTTTTAAAAGTTGGCGTTGTGTTGCTTTTCATTGCGTTAGGCTGGCAATATATAGATCCTGCAAATTATCACCCATATATTCCTCAAAATACTGGCGAGTTTGGCCATTTTGGCTGGAGTGGTGTTCTACGTGGTGCGGGCTTGGTATTTTTTGTATTCATTGGTTTCGATGCTGTTGCAGCATCTGCCCAGGAAACTAAAAACCCCGCAAGAGATTTACCAATCGGTATTATTGGTTCTTTGGTTGTTTGTACAGTTTTATTTGGTTTATTCGGCCATGTTATGACAGGCTTGGCTAATTATAAAGAATTTGCAAATAGTGGTGCTCCAGTAGCAATCGCAATCGAAAAAACACCATACGCCTGGTTAAGTCAGGCAATTATTTTAGCCATATTAATTGGCTATACATCAGTAATTCTAATCGATTTAATGGCGCAATCCAGAATGTTTTATTCGATAAGCAAGGATGGCTTATTGCCGAAAATGTTTTCAGATGTACATTCGAAATTTAAAACGCCCTATAAATCGAATATTATTCTTTGCTTATTTATTGGTTTATTTGCAGCATTTGTACCCATGAATGTTGTAGGCGAAATGACAAGCATCGGTACATTACTTGCCTTTTTAATGGTTTGTGTAGGCATTCTGATTCTGAGAAAAACCGATCCTGATGCAAAGCGTCCTTTCAAGGTTCCTTTAGTACCATTAATCCCGATTTTAGGAATTATTACTTGTGTTGTAATGATGGTTTTCCTCCCATGGGAAACCTGGTTGAGACTTGCAGTTTGGCTAATAATTGGTTTAGCAATTTATTTTTGGTACGGTAAAAAGAACAGTAAGCTAAGTTTAAACTCAAAACAGAATAACGACTCAACAAGCTTATAACCAACCACATAAAAACCCATCTGTGTAATTTTCAGTACATACTGATTATCAAATAGATGGGTTTAAACCTTATTTACAACTAGATAAATATCAATTATTTAACATAAAAATATAAGTTATCCACAATTTAACATCTTGCTACTTTTTTGGCTTGGGATTTGCCTTGGTTTTATCAACCTATAAAACATTTCCCTATGATTATTAAATTAGACACCTCCGTTTTTAGAATCGCAAGACCTAGAACAGAAACCAAAGAAAAAACAATTGTTCCCTTAACTAAAGCACAATGGATTAAGGCTGATAGAATTGTTATTATCTCCATGTTTATTGCAACTATTGCAGGTGCAATACTTTTTTAATCAGTTGCTCAATCAAAAATCTTCCGAAATCATTGCCCTATTCATCATAACAGCAGCCATTGTACCTGATGCTGTTACTACTGATAGACCTCTGGCTGGTGAAATACAATCGCCTGCAGCATAAATACCTTTAGCTGTTGTTTCGTATTGCTCATTAATTACGATTAAACCACTGTCGTTAAGTTCATAATTTAAGTCGATGTACAATTCAGCATGTTGTTTCATTTCTGGCCTTGCATAAACGGCTTTCAATGGCAAATGCTTTCCACTTTTAAAAATTACCTTTTGTAATAACCCCTTATGGTGTTGAAATTCCAGGATTCCATCATCAATTATGTTAATCGATTTTGATTGCAGTTTTTCTCTTTGTTCATCGTTAAATTGCGAAATACCGTTGGTCAATACGGTTAAATCTTTATTCCAATGATACAGATTTTTAGCCATTTCAAAAGCCATGTCTCCATTCATCATTAACCCAATGTTCTCATCCCGAACTTCATAACCGTGGCAATACGGACAATGAATAACTGAAATTGCCCAACAATCGGCAAAGCCTTTTATATCTGGCATTACATCTTTTAAACCTGTTGCAATCAGAACTTTTCTTGAGGTAAATTTTTCTCCATTTTCCGTTTCAATTAATACACCATTTTCTAAATGCTTTGCAGAGATAACAAAATCATTTAAAAATTCAACCGTTGGATATTTTAGAACCTCAGCTTTTGCCTTTGCTGCGATATTTGAAGGCACATCGCCATCATGAGTTAGAAAGTTATGCGAATGTGGCGTTTGAGCGTTACAAGGCTTGCCTGAATCAATAATTAGCACCTTTCGCATCGAACGACTTAGAGCCAATCCAGCTGATAAACCTGCGTAGCTACCGCCAATAATAATTACATCGAAATCCATAATCGTATCTTTTGATACAAAATTATAAATTCAATCTACAAACGCAATATAGTTGCATTAAATATTTGTCATATTATTTTTAATAAACACACAAGCTTTAATAAAAGCCGCATAGTAGAATCGCTCTTCAACTATTTGATATTGTTCTGCTACGAAATAAGGCTTTACATCGATTAGGTTTGTGGCCTCTACTATGCCTAACATTTTAAAAAACACGTACATTGATTTTAAAACAAGCCACTTCCACCATTTGCCTTTATTCGTATTTAAGGAGAAATCGACCAGTAACCATTTGCCATTTTGTTTTAAAAGGTTATTTAGTTTTGAAAACACAACTTCTATTCTTTGTTCAGAAAAGTTATCAAATAAAAAGGGTGTTAGGATGACATCAAAAATTAGGTTGGTTTCAAAATCTTCAATACCAATATTTACAAACTCAACTTCATTACCTCCGTAGTTTCGGGCCCTAGAAAGTGCCAGCATTTTTGCAGAAATTTCTACGTAGATAATTTTAATACCTGATGGATGCAGCTTAGCAATTTCTTCTAAAATCCACCCTGTACCACCACCAACAATTAAGACAGAACTATCCTCAGGGATGTTATGTAACTGATTGATTTGCGCATTAACCTGCGATTTAAAAAACACCAATCGACTTAAGGTATCATACTGATTGGCTATTTTATCGTAGTTGTTGATCAAATTTTTAGGATTAAAAAATTAAGATTTTGCTTGTACCGAATTAAAATTCACAGAAAGTTATTTCACAAATTGCATACCTATTATTCCGCAAATCGCTTTAAATAATATCAAGCCATCGATCACCATTAAATAATATAGGATGTTTTTTCTTTTATGCATAGAATAGGCAATATAAATGGTAAAAATGAATGGTAGTACATTGAAAAAAACCTGCCAAATACCAAAGCCTTTAAAATAGGCAAAAACACCAAGCGAGGCCAATCCGATTACTAATAATGGAATCAGAACATTGAAAATTGTTCGTCGTAACCCATAACGCACTACAAAAGTTCTCAAGTGTTTATTCGCATCCGTCGGGTAATCTTTGATATCGAAAATAATGGCATTGACTGTACAAAACATCCAGTTTTTAATAAACAACCAAGTCCACAAAACTGAATCGTGGTAACCAATTCCTGTTTCAATTTTGAGCATTATTAAAGGCAAAACATTTGCACAGCAAGCCCAAACGAAACCAATAACAAATGCCTTAAACCAACCCGTGTTTCTTAAATTAAATTTAAGGAATGATTTGGGGAGCAAACCATAATATAGCCCTCCTGCAATAACGATCACGATAATCGCAATCCAATAGCTTAATGGCAATTCTAAAATATTGCGAAAGTTTTGATACAATAAATTTACCGCAAGCAGCATACAAACAACGAAGAGAATAGTCTGGCTCCAGTTTATAAATTGCTTGTGCTTAAAATACCACTGGTTTCTTGGATTGGTTGCCGAAGGTGCTACGGAAACCTTATTGTACGCATACGTGTAGTAAATTGTTGGGGCTAGAAATAATAAAAGGAAATAATTAATTGAATTATAAGGCAGGCGCAGTTGTTGTGTAGCCTCGAGCGTTAAGGCAACGGCTAAAATCCCAACAAAGTAATTTCCAAAGAAAATAAACCGAATAATTTTATTCAACATTTAGGGTAAATTATTTTCTGATTGCCAATTTCGGATATTAAACCGAATATATGCCTAGAAGTTTATATTTTAAAAATCAGCGCATAAAAAAAGCCTCTCATTTTAAAATGAAAGGCTTGATGTGGGAAATGAGGGGTTCGAACCCCCGACCCCCTCGGTGTAAACGAGGTGCTCTGAACCAGCTGAGCTAATTTCCCATTTGGGTATTGTATTAAAATCTTCTCAAATCCTTGAAAAGTGTGTGGGAAATGAGGGGTTCGAACCCCCGACCCCCTCGGTGTAAACGAGGTGCTCTGAACCAGCTGAGCTAATTTCCCTTTCCTTTTGGGAATGCAAATATAGTGCTATATTATTGTTTCGCAAATCTTTTTTATTTTTTTTCAGCTTAGTAATGTTTCTAAGATTTTATGGGATTGAACTTCGCCAAAGGAGGCTGTATGTAAGGTATAGAAAACCAATATCTTATCTAACAAAAATCGCCTTTGGGTGTTACTCATTTTTATTTCAGAAATTTTTTCAAGCGTTGTATTAAATAAATAAATAAAGCTTAATGCGTCTTCTAGCTGAAGATAATTTGCATGAATAGGCACTCTGGAAACAAATGCTCCTTCTTGTAAATCGAAATAAATTTGGTCTGTTCTTCTTTTTTCGTTTGGTGAAAAACCTAAAAAACGGGTTAATTTTAAGAGGAAAGATAAATGAAAGTTCGGATTAATTTCCTCACTCTCATCAAACCAGGCTATTGAATTAAAAATGTAGTCAAATAAACTTTCATCGGCCGATTGCTGACGTATGCTTTTATAAAGCACTTCATTAAGAAAAATTACAATACTTGTTTTAACTATATCGTAAGGAATAGTTTTGAAAACAGGCGTTTGCCTAACTTCTGAAACCCGTTGAATACTTGTATTTGCTTTGTGATAAACCACCATATCCAATAGATGCAGCGATTGAAGCATATTCATCTTAATCTTCGCTTTAGGCTTTTTCACACCGTTAATTAGATAAGATTGCATACCGAATTTATCAGTTAAAACCTGAACAATTACACTGCTTTCGCTGTAATTTGTAGTTTTTAAAACAATACCTCTAACCTTGTGCAACATTCGATTAAAACAATTTTTTCAAAAGTATGTTATTTGTGCAAATTTAATTGCGCAAAAAGTCATTCTGATTTATAAATAAGATTAGTTTTGCCGTTATCATTATAATTTAAAACTAGACTACACATGTGGGTAAAGCTATCGAGGTTTATTCTTCAGAACCGTATTGCTATAATCGTTTTCTTCGTACTCGGCACTGTTTTTATGGCCTATCAAGCCAAAAACGTAAAACTTTCTTACACAGGAAGTAAAATCTTACCTGTTACCGATAGTGCTTTTATTAAATATAATAATTTCAAAAAAACTTTTGGTGAAGATGGAAGTGTGATGGTTGTTGGCATACAATCGCCCGATATTTTCAAAAAAGAAATCTACAACCAGTGGGTTCAGCTTTCTAACGACATCCAGAAGTTAAAAGGCATAAAAGCAGTTTTATCATCTGGTAGAATTTTTCAGTTAGAGAAAGATACTGTCGAACAGAAATTTGTATTAAAAGCGATTCCTGGAGGCTTGATAAAATCGGATGCAGAAATGGATTCGATAAAAAGCATATTGTTTAACACGCCATTTTTTGAAGGCTTAGTTTACAATAAGCAAAATGCTACCTTAATGGCTATAACTTTTGATACTAAAATTTTAAATACCGCCCAACGTAATCCTATTTTAAAAGAAATTGAGGCAAAGGCAAAAGCATTTCAAGAGAAAACCAAAATACAGGTTCACATTTCGGGCCTGCCTTATATACGCACTGCGGTAAGTAAATTGGTAAGCAACGAGTTTGTATTATTCCTGGGCTTATCAATTCTTGTTTCAGCACTCATTTTACTAATATTCTTCAAAAAGTTTTATGCGGTTTTCTTCCCGATTTTAGTGGTGATCATGGGTGTAATCTGGAGTATTGGAACTTTAGTTTTATTTGGATTTGAGTTAACCATATTGACAGGATTGATACCACCGCTTATTGTAATTATCGGCATTCCTAATAGTATATTGCTTTTAAATAAGTATCAAAATGAATTAAGAAAGGATGGAGATAAACAGCGTGCTTTAAGCGTAACAATTGAGCGAATTGCCATTACTACCTTAATAGCTAACATAACCGCAGCCATTGGCTTCGGCGTTTTATACTTTACGGGAAGTGAATTATTAATGCAATTCGGTAGTGTTGCATCTATTAATGTAATGATTACTTGGTTAATGTGCTTATGTTTAATTCCTATTATTTTCAGCTACTTACCTGCTCCAAAACTAAAAGCGCAAACTCATGTTGAAGAGGGATTTTTACACAAACTATTGGTTAAAACAGATAAGTTGGTTCAACAAAAAAGCAGCTTAATTTATATTGGAACAATCGTTATTTCTATTATCGCCTTTATTGGCGTTATGAAAATTAATGTAAATGGTTATGTGGTTGATGACTTACCTAAAAATTCTGAAATTCTAACGGATTTAAAATTCTTTGAAAAGAACTTTGAAGGGATTTTGCCTTTAGAAGTAAGTGTTGACACAAAGAAAAAAAATGGCGTTTTTAATCTTACCAATTTGAAAAGAATGGAAAAAATGGAAAAGATGATTTCTGCTTATCCAGAGTTTTCGCGTTCGATTTCGGTTAATATGGGCTTGAAATATGCTACACAAGCTTTCTATAACAACGATTCTACTTTTTTCCGTTTACCAGATAACATGGAAAAAAACTTTATCCTGGCCTATATAGCAAGTGGTGGAAAAGGCAATGCAAGTTTGTTAACCAACTTTGTGAGTAAAGGCAATCAAAGTACTAGAATTAGCTTCCAGATGGCAGATGTTGGCTCAAAACGCTTAGATGCAATAATGGCTGAACTTAAACCACGCATCGATAGTATTTTACCTCCAGATAAATTTGATGTAGAGTTAACGGGCTCTAGTGTAATCTTTTCGAAAGGAACTGATTATATGCTGAAACATTTATTCGAAAGTATTGGCTTAGCAATTGTTTTGATTTCTCTGTTACGTTTAGCGCAGTTTAAAAGCTTAGGTATCATGTTTATCTCTCTGTTACCAAACATTGTTCCTTTAATTATTACAGCTGGAATTATGGGTTATTTCGATATTTCATTAAAACCATCTACCATTTTAATTTTCACCATTGCTTTTGGTTTGGCCTCCGATCAAACCATATATTTCTTAACTCGTTATCAGCAGGAATTGAATTTAACTAATTTTACTGTCCCTAAGGTTATTACTGATACAATTACAGAAACGGGCGTGAGCATGACCCATATTGCCTTAATTCTATTCTTTGGTTTTGGAATTTTCACTGCTTCTACCTTCGGTGGAACAGTTGTTTTGGGTCTCCTTCTTTCAATTACGCTATTCGTGGCACTAGTTTTCAATTTAACATTACTGCCTGCTTTGGTTTTGTGGTTAGATAAAAAGAAAGTTAGAAAATTTGTTTCTGCAGAAGATACAGCTAAGCACTTAAAAGAATTTGATCATTAATAAGTTAAGCCGTTCTAGATTCGCAACCATAAAAATTTAAAGGGATAATTACTTCGAGCTTAAATTAAACTTATGTTCTTAGATGTGAATTATTTCAAACATTAAGGAATTAAGAAAATTAAGGCTTCCAGCTTAAATTAAACTAATAATTCTTAGATGGTAAAGAATATATTAACCATTAAGGAATTAAGAAAATTAAGGCTTCCAGATTAAATTAAACTTATGTTTCTTGATGGTAAAAATACCTTAAATATTAAGAAAATATAAAGCCACAAGCTTAGATGAGCGTTGTATACTTAGATGGTGAAAAAAATATATTAACCATTAAGGAATTAATAAAAGTAAGGCTTCCAGATTAAATTAAACTTATGTTTCTTGATGGTAAAAATACCTTAAATATTAAGAAAATATAAAGCCACAAGCTTAGATGAGCGTTGTATACTTAGATGGTTAAAAAAATATATTAACCGTTAAGGAATTAATAAAAGTAAGGCTTCCAGATTAAATTAAACTTATAATTCTTAGATGGTGAATTATTAACCATTAAGGAATTAAGAAAATTAAGGCTTCCAGCTTAAATTAAACTAATAATTCTTAGATGGTAAAAGAATATCTTAACCATTAAGGAATTAAGAAAATATAAGGTTATCAGCGTAAATAAACCTTGCAATTCTTATATGGTAAAAATATCTTACCGTTAAGGAATTAAGAAATATAAGCTATCAGATTAACCGTATGTTTCTCCTATGTTTACAAAGGCTTAAATTTGTGAATATAATTGAAGGAGGATGAGAGCACATGGATGTCTAAATAGCTTTTTAGCATATTGTAACTAAGAACTTGCCTCATCCTTTTCTATCTTTTCGAGTTTGAACAGAATGTAAGGAACCATGCTTCATGATATCCAGAATATCCAACCAGGAGAGAAAACGAAGAGAGATTCATCAATTACATTATAAGATAAAAGATGAAAAAAGTATTAAAACAAGTATTGGGCATAGATGTAGCCCAGAAAGAATTAGTGGTAACCTTAGGTAGAACACTGGAAGATTTCACTATCGAGCTTTATGCCCATAAGGTTTTTAAGAATAGTGATTCGGGGATCAGATCACTATTGGAATGGGTTAAAAAACATACGGATAATACGATAAATATTCGTTACGTAATGGAGGCCACAGGCGTTTACCACCAGAAAATTGCCTATCATCTGGCAGAAAATGACTATGAAGTAAGTATTATTCTGCCAAATAAGATAAGCAACTATATGCGCACATTAGAGAACAAGACCATCACTGATAAAACTTGTTCAGAAGCTATAGCCCAGTTTGGATTAGAGCGTAAGTTAGATAATTGGCAAAGGCCAAAGGCGGTATATAGAAATCTTCAACAACTATCACGAGAGCGTGATCAAATTGTATCAGAAAGATCCATGGTTAAAAATCAGTTGCATGCAGAAAGTTCTGAAGCATATCCCTACCAGAAAAGTATAGAGCGGCTACAGGACAGAATATTTTTTTTGAATAAACAGGAAAAAGAAATCAAGCAAGATATCAAAGAGATTGTTAGCGAAAATAAAGATTTGGAGCAAGAAGTGCGGATTATGAGCTCAATACCGGGTGTTGGAGAATTGACAGCAATAATAGTTCTGGCAGAAACTAACGGATTTGAATTGATACGGAGTAAAAAACAGCTTACCAGCTACGCAGGCCTTGATGTAAAAGAAAAACAATCCGGTACATCAGTAAAAGGAAAGCCAAAGATATCTAAGAAAGGAAATCGAAGTTTAAGAAAGGCAATGTACCTGCCGGCATTAAGTGCTGTTAAATGGGACGAAAGATTTAAGGCAATATATGCCAGAATTGTGGGTAGAAATGGAATAAAAATGAAAGGGTTAGTCGCAGTACAAAGAAAATTATTAGAAATGATGTATATATTATTTAAAAATAAAAATACATATGATACCCATTATCTTGAAAAAGAGAATAGCGTACAGATACAAGATCAGTACGCTATTACAGGCTAGTTCTGGACTGCCTAGAAAACAAAATTAATAAAATATTATTTGGAAATCAACACAGAATCTTAGATGGTGAAAAATTATTTGTGCGCTACCTTCTTCGGGAAAACCAGCGATGCCACTACACTAATTACCAGAATACTTAGAATAACAATTAACGAATGTTCTGTGGTAAAACCCCATTTCTCCAAGTAATCGTGGGCAAGCATTTTAACTCCAATAAATGCTAATAAAAAGGCTAAGCCTGTTTTCAGATAATGAAATTTATGGATAATATTTACCAGTAGAAAGAACATAGAACGCAGTCCCATAATCGCAAAAATATTCGAAAAGAAAACAATATATGGATCTTTGGTTACGGCAAAAATTGCTGGAATAGAATCGACAGCGAAAAGCAAATCGGTAAATTCTACAATTAAAAGCACCAGGAATAATGGGGTAACGAATGTTTTGTGATTAATTTTTACAAAGAAATTTTTACCCTCATACTTTGGGTGAATGGCAAATATTTTCGAGGCCCATTTTACCACAGGGTGATTTTGAGGATCTATTTTGTCGTCTTCTTCTTTACTGAAAAACATTCTAACTCCTGTAAATACTAAGAAGGCGCCAAAAACATAAAGTATCCAGGCGAACTTTGTTATTAATGCTGCCCCAATGAAAATGAATATAAAACGCATAATAATTGCGCCCAAAATACCCCAAAACAATACTCGGTGATAATATTTCTCCTCTACCGCAAAAGCCGTAAAAATTAAAACGATTACGAAAATATTATCTACAGAAAGTGCATATTCTATCACATAACCAGTCAGGAATTCTAGTCCAAGATTTTGCCTGTAGATGGCCAAACTACCGTCAAAATCATCAGGAATAAGCTTTATTCGATGTTGGTGTTTGGCTACAATCTCCTTTAGGTGTGCAAAATCTGTTATTCCATGTAATTGGTGACCTTCAGTAAGCAAAATAAAGTAAAATCCGATTGCAAGCACAATCATAATTAAACTCATTATTCCAGCCTGTTTTAAGCTTACAACATGTTCCTTCCGACTAAAAAGACCTAAATCTAAAGCCAGGATAAGCACAATAAATAGAAGAAAGCCTATGCTAAAAAGTAACTCGTTGCTCATTTATTTTTTACGTTCAGTTGTGTATAATACAAGTTGTTCTAAGCCAGTTCTTGCTTCACCAGTTTCAAACTCGTGTAAAATATCAAAAGCTTCCTTTTGGTATTCCTGCATTTTCTGATTGGCATAGTAAACACCTTCTTTAGCGTTTACAAAATCTATAATCTGTTGAATTTTAACTGGGTCATCCTGATGATTCTTTACCAAATTAATAATCTGCTTACGCTCTGCTTTTTCTGCCTTATTTAAAGCGTAAATTAAAGGCAAAGTAACTTTCTTCTCCTTAATATCGATACCAAGCGGTTTACCAACATCGTCAGTTCCAAAATCGAAAGTATCATCTTTAATTTGAAAAGCAATACCAACCTTTTCGCCAAACAACCGCATTTTCTCTATAGTAGCATCATCGGCACCAGCCGAAGCCGCACCTGCAGCGCAACACGAAGCAATTAAAGAAGCTGTTTTCTGCCGGATTACGTCGAAATATAAATCTTCCGAAATATCCATTTTTCTAACCTTTTCAATTTGCAACAATTCGCCCTCGCTCATTTGTTTTACCGCTTCCGATACAATTTGTAACAAACGATGTTCGTTATTGTTTACAGATAGCAATAAACCTTTTGCTAAAAGATAATCGCCAACTAAAACAGCAATTTTATTCTTCCATAAAGCATTTATTGAGAAAAATCCGCGACGCTCGTAGGCATTATCCACCACATCATCATGCACCAACGTTGCGGTGTGTAAAAGTTCTACCAAAGCAGCACCACGATGTGTCGATTCGGTAATTCCACCGCAAAGTTTTGCGGCAAAAAACACAAACATGGGGCGCATTTGCTTGCCCTTTTGTTTTACAATGTAGTGCGTAATCCTATCTAGCAACGGCGCATCGCTGTGCATAGATTCTTTAAAGGTTTTTTCAAACGCTTTAATATCGGCTGCTATAGGTTTTTTTATCTGTTCAATTCCCGGCATTAAGTCGAAAAATTTTGAATGCAAACTTAAGCTAATTTCCCATAAAAAGATAATGTATATTGCTAATAATAAGGATTTGGAAAGCTAAGGAACTACAAATTACATTCTTCAGTCCTGCGCTTCACTTTACTTCTCCCGATTAAACCTGTAAAAGTTCGAAAGCTTCAATTCAATTCATTAGGGCAGATGTTAAAAATCGGGAGTCGTGCTCGTTCCGCTCAGGTTTATAAACATAAGTTTATGCAATCCAAACCGAAAATGCAGATTTTCAAATCCATTGCAGGTTTCAGTTATTCATTAAATATTTTACCTTTAGTTAGATTAAAAAGCAGTTAAATGTCCCAAAAACTAGAAGTCTGGCAAAGAGGCCCATCGCCCGAATTTATAACTGTATTGCAACCTATTGCTCACGCATTATTGCAAGCCAGAGAAGAAATTAATGAATACATGCAGCACTTCCCTGTAGAATTACTATGGTTACGCCCGGCAAACATGGCATCTGTAGGTTTCCATCTTCAGCATTTAAGCGGTGTACTTGATAGAGTTTTCAGTTATGCAAGAGCAGAAAAACTCACAGATGTTCAATTCGAACAACTATATGAAGAAGGGAAGGATTCTACTGAAGGTTATAGTATAAATGCATTGGTTGAAAGATTTAATAAACAGGTAGATTTAGCATTACAGCAACTCAAATACACTGACGAAGCGACTTTGGGCGATTATCGTGGCGTTGGAAGAGCAGGTTTACCATCAACAGTTATTGGCTTACTATTTCATGCTGCAGAACATACCATGCGCCATGTTGGGCAATTGATGGTTACCGCAGCAGTTGTAAAAGAGAAGCATTAAAAATCAATTATCCAGATGAAAAAACGTTATAAAGTTCTGCTCGGATTATCTGCAATTTTGGTTGCGGCTTATTTTGCTGGACCAAAGCCTAAAAAACCATTATATCTGGCCACACCAGTAAAAGTTCCCGAACTAAAAGAACTTGAAAAATATGTAGCCGAGATTGAAAGCAAGCATAAAATTAAGCCTGGCAACGAGGCAGAAATTATTTGGGCAGATTCTACACACCAGCAAACCGAATATGTAGTTGTTTATCTACATGGTTTCTCGGCTTCGAAAACAGAAGGCAACCCAGTGCATTTAAATTTGGCAAAGAAATTAAAAGCAAACTTATACCTCGCCCGCCTTGCAGATCATGGCATAGATACCATTGCACCAATGCAATATTTTACAGCCGATAGACTTTGGGAAACCAGTAAACAAGCTTATGCCATTGGAAAAAAATTAGGTAAAAAAGTAATTTTGGTTGGCACTTCTACTGGTGGAACCGTAGCCTTAAAACTTGCAGCAACTTATCCACAAATCAACAGCCTAATCTTACTATCGCCAAATGTTGCAATAAATGATAAAAATGCCTGGATGCTTAACGACCCATGGGGTTTGCAAATAGCCAGAAAGGTGCTTGGCAGCGATGAACGAACGGTTGATGGAAGAACGCTGGAATACAAAAAATACTGGTACACCAACTACAGAATCGAATCGTTAGTAGAGTTACAAGAATTTGTAGAAACCACGATGACTAAAAGCGTTTTCGAAAAAGTAAAGCAACCTGTATTAATGCTCTATTATTATAAAAACGAAACCGAACAGGATCCTGTTGTGCGTGTTGATGCCATGTTAAAAATGTTTGATGAGCTTGGAACACCAATCGAATTAAAAAAGAAAATAGCCATTCCAAATGCTGGAAATCATGTATTGGGTTCTTACTTGACTTCGAAAGATTTACCAAGTGTAGAAACAGCCATTGAAAATTTTGCGGGTAATGTTTTGAAAGTGCCAATAAAGTAATATGTTTTTCAAAAGCACAAAGAGCACCTATTTTATTGTTATCGTGTTATTTGCGGTTTTTGGACTGTTATTGATGTCTTTTTATCAGCTTTTTGCTAGAAATGATTTCATGGTAATAATTCCATTTCAGCTAATAATGTTGGGCTTGCATTATTCTCTTAGTTTGGATTTATTTTAAAACCTATTACCAGCTTACTTCTGAATATGTATTGTACAGAACAGGCCCTATTGCTGGAAAAATAAAAATAGATCGCATTTCTGAGATTATAACTGGAAAGATTGCTTTTGCAAATTTTAAACCCACAACAGGTATTAATGGATTAATTTTGAAATATAAGCGTTGGGATGAGATTTACATTTCACCCGAAAACAAGGACAAATTTATAGAAGAGCTATTAAAACTGAATAAAAATATTTTGATTACCGATTTAAGTAAGAAAGTTTAAACAACAATATTCCCTATAATTATTTCAGCATGAACCCTCGAATTTTCGATAAAAAGCTTGTGCGTATCTAAACCACCGCAAACTACACCAGCCAGATACAAACCTTTAACATTTGTTTCCATGGTTTCTTCATTGTAAACTGGGCACAGGCTTTCGGGCAAATCGATTCCAAATTTACGAAGCATAGAAAAATCGGGTTGATAACCCGTCATAGCAATTACAAAATCGTTGGCAATGGTTTTTAAACCTTCAGGTGTTTTTATATCAACTTCATTCTCTCTAATTTCTACTAATTCAGAATTGAAAAGAGCTGCAACTTCACCTTCTTTAATTCGATTTTGAATATCAGGACGAACCCAATATTTTACATGCGGACCAAGCTCTCCACTACGCACAACCATAGTTACATTTGCACCTTTACGGTAAGTTTCGAGTGCAGCATCTACACCAGAATTATTTGCTCCAACCACAACTACATTTTGAAATGCATATAAGTGCGGGTCTTTATAATAATGCGTAACTTTAGGTAAGTCTTCACCAGGTATATTCATTAATAATGGGACATCGTAAAAGCCAGTTGAAACAATTACATTATTTGCCGTATAATTTGTTTTTGATGTATGAATTTCAAAAACTTCATCATCATTTTTAACTACCTGCTTTACTGTTTCAAAAAGATGAATATTCAAATCGAACTTCTCAGCAACACGACGATAGTATTCAACTGCTTCGTTTCTATTTGGTTTAGGATTAATCGTTACAAAAGGCACACCACCAATCTCCAGCTTTTGAGAAGTGGAGAAGAAAGTCATGAAAACGGGGTAATTAAATAAACTATTTACGAGCGCACCTTTCTCTACAATTACGTAACTTAAGTTAGCCTTTTTTGCTTCAATAGCACAAGCCATACCAATTGGACCAGCGCCAATAATAAGGATATCGTAATGATTTTGAGTTTGTGACATATTGTTTTGTTTACCAGCTTAGACTTTTAAATTAACAGGTGAACATTGATTAGTTTAATATAACTCCCTCTAAAAGATCTTGGAGGGTGAAACCCAACTTGATTAGCCTTTCATTGCTTTACTAGGGCAAGCAAAATCTGTTCTTTTTAAGTTTGTATTTTTTATAGCGCCATAACCTCCTGCAACATCGATTACGCTTTCTACCCCACGAGATTTTAAAATCGAAGCTGCAATCATAGATCGATATCCGCCAGCACAATGAATATAATAAGTAGATTTATTATCGATCTCATTCGTCCAATCGTTTATAAAGTCTAGAGGACGACTTAGGGTAAACTCTAGATGTTCGGATTCATACTCGCCAGGCTTACGCACATCAAGCGCTATAATTTCACCCGAATTTGAAGCAATTTCAAATTCATCTGCAGAAATAGATTCAATGGTATCAATTTCTTTTCCAGCTTCCGTCCATCTTTCAAAACCACCATCCAGATATCCAATTGTACTATCGTAACCAACACGAGTTAAGCGTGTAATGGTTTCTTCTTCTTTGCCTTCATCGGTAATTAATAAAATCGGCTGCTGCAAATCGGTAATTAATGCACCAACCCAAGGCGCAAACTGCCCGTTTAAACCAATATTTATAGCATTTGGAATAAATCCCTTAGCAAAAACCTGTGGGTCGCGTGTGTCTAACATTATGGCTCCTGTTTGGTTAGCCAAATCTTCAAAAGCCTGAGGCGTTAAAGGATTTAATCCTTTTTCGTAAACGTCATCAATACTTTCTACTCCACCTTTGTTAATCGCTGCATTTTTTGCAAAATACTGTGGCGGAGGCATAATACCATCCGTAACTTCTTCAATAAATTGCGCTTTAGTTGTTGCCTTTAAGGCGTAGTTAACTTGTTTCTGATGACCTAAAGAATCAAAAGTTTCTTTACTCATGCTTTTGCCGCAAGCCGAACCAGCACCATGCGCTGGGTAAACAATTACATCATCGGCCAAAGGTTTAATTTTTTCATTTAACGAGTCGAAAAGCATTCCTGCCAAATCTTCCATTGTTAAATTGCCTTTTTGTGCTAAATCTGGCCGACCTACGTCACCAATAAAAAGTGTATCGCCACTGAAAATGCAATGATCTTTTCCATTTTCATCAGTTAACAAATAAGTTGTAGATTCTAGCGTATGGCCAGGCGTATGCAAAGCCGTGATTGTAATATTTCCGATTTGAAATTGCTCGCCATCTTTGGCTACATAAGACTTGAATTCAGTTTTCGCAGTAGGACCGTAAATAATTTCGGCACCAGATTTTTCGGCTAGATCTACATGCCCTGAAACGAAATCAGCATGAAAGTGAGTTTCAAAAATATATTTAATGGTTGCACCAGCTTTTTCTGCTTTCTTTAAATAAGTTCCAACCTCTCTCAGCGGATCAATAATTGCAGCTTCGCCATTACTTTCAATGTAATATGCAGCTTCTGCTAAACAACCCGTATATATTTGTTCTATTTTCATGTTATCTCCTTTCCGTCATGCTGAAATAAATTCAGTAAGACGACTATGCTTATCGACAAAAATAGAGCTTATTACTTATAACCGAAATGATGAGGGTCATAATTGCAGAAGTTTTACTTAATTAGTTAATTCGCCACGCAAAGATTGTTCCATTAACTTCTTACTTTCATCGATCGGTAAACCTAAACCCATTACAAACATAAGTTTGGTTACTGTTGCTTCGAAAGTTAAATCGAAACCACTTAAAATACCCATTTGCTGTAATTCACGGCTTGTTTCGTACCTGCCTAACTGAACAGAGCCTTTCTTACATTGAGAAATATCGACAATAATCTTATTGTTATCTAACGCATGTTGCAAGCTATCTAAAAACCATTGTGCCGTTGTAGTGTTCCCCGAGCCAAAAGTTTCGAGAATAATGGCATCTACTTTAGATTCAGTTATGGCTTGTACTGCCTGTAATGTAATTCCAGGATATAGTTTTAAAACTCCAATATTAGAATTAAAATTAGTGCGCAAAATTAACTTTTCTGTAGGCGCATTTAAAATATAATTACTGTGAAACTGTAGATGAACGCCTGCTTCTGCTAACAAAGGGTAGTTTGGAGAACGAAAGGCCTCAAATTTTTCTATATTATATTTTATAGAGCGATTACCTCTAAATAACTGAGCATCGAAATAAATACAAACCTCGGGCACTAAAGCTTTGCCATTCTCTTTGGTTGCGGCTATTTCCAACGCAGTAATTAAATTTTCCTTTGCATCTGTTCTAATTTCGCCTATTGGTAATTGAGAGCCTGTTAAAACTACGGGCTTGCTCAGGTTTTCTAACATAAAACTTAAAGCAGAGGCCGTAAAAGCCATTGTATCTGAGCCATGAAGAATTACAAATCCATCGTATAAATCATAATTTGCATGAATAAGTTCGGCCAATGTTTTCCAAATTTCGGGATCCATGTTGGATGAATCCAAAACTGGACTAAAAGAATGAACATCCAAATGATAATTTAAACGATTTAATTCAGGAACATTTTCTTTAATCTGTTCAAAATTAAAGGGAATTAACATTCCGTTATCTGGGTCGTTTATCATACCGATAGTTCCACCAGTATAAATTATAAGAATTTTGTTCATTTGGTTTGGTAAGGGTTGCTCACCGCAAAGAAAGCAAAAAATTACAAATGATTAGATAATATTTATAAAATCATAATAAACAATCTCATAAATCAATTATTATTAACAATAACGTAATTTATAATCGCTTTATTTACCAATAACGTAAAATAATCTATATTTTTTAAACCCCGAAAATTTTCTTTGAATTTTCGGTTGTTACATTCGCAATCTCTTCAACTGTGCAACCATAAATATCGGCAAGTTTTTGCGCTACGTAAATCAAATAGCTGCTTTCGTTAGGCTTTCCTCTAAAAGGAACAGGCGCTAAATAGGGTGAATCGGTTTCTAAAACTAAATCAGCCAAAGGAATTTGAGCTAAAACAGCATCTAACCCCGATTTTTTGTAGGTTACGACTCCTCCAATACCCAAATAGAAATTCAAATCTATGGCTTGCTTTGCCTGTTGTTCGTTTCCTGTAAAACAATGAAAAATACCTCTAAGTTTTTCATCCCGCTCACTTTCTAAAACTTCAAAAACTTCATTAAAGGCTTCTCTGCAATGAATAACTATTGGTAAGCCCATTGTTTTGGCCCAGTTTATTTGCGTGCGGAAAGCGTCTTGCTGAATTCCCAACGTCGTATTATCCCAATATAAATCAATACCAATTTCACCGATTGCATAAATTTTTCTATCCGATATGCTTTTGTAAATTGTATTCAATTGAGCAATGTAATCTTCCTTAACATCGCATGGATGCAAACCCGCCATAGCAAAACAATTTTCAGGATATTTGCTTACCAAATCATCAATCATTGCAATTGATTTTACATCTACATTGGGCAAGAATAAACGATTTACATTATTCTCAAAACAGCGTTCCATTAACTGGGCTTGTTTTTCTGCATCTTGCTCGTAATATAAATGCGTGTGTGTATCGGTAAAAATCATGGTGCAAAGTTAAGGATTAAGCCGAAAGCGAAAAACTCAAAATTAAAAGTTAAAGTTTAGCAAAAAGAAAAGCCCTGAGATCTTAAAAATCTCAGGGCTTTCTATATAATTAATGTTTTATTATTGAGCTGGAGTTGCTTGAACTGGAGGCAATGTAACTGGAGCACCTACTGGTCCTTTTTTAATTGCTTTAATTTCAATATCAAAAACTAATGGAGTAAATGGATTAATTGGACCACCACCATTTTCGCCGTAACCTAATTTAGAAGGGATAATGATTTTGATTTTACCACCAACACCGATTAATTGAACACCTTCAATAAAACCTGGAGCTAACTGACCTAAAACTAACGGACGAGCTGCGTATTGAGCCATTGGAGAGTAAAGACCTGCTTCTTTCGCAATTTTCTCGTCAGATGTATCAAATACATTGATTTTACCGTTACCTTTTTTATTAGTAAACTGACCTGTGTAATCAACAAGAGCTGTATCAGTTAAAGCTGCTCTTTCAGCATTACCTGGTTTTTCAATAATGTACTGCAAACCTGAAGCTGTTGATTTAACTTCTAATTTATTATCATCAATGTATTTTTTGATTTTAGCATTTTCACCTGCTTTGTTTTTAGCAATTAATGCTTTGTATTCTGTTTCAAAGAAATCTCTTTTCTTTTTCTCGAAAGTAGAATCAGCTTCGTTAGCTACTTTATGCAAAACTTTCTCAATTTTAACCGTGAAAGTTGCATAGTTGCTTTTTAAACCAGCTGGTTTTGGTTGACCAGAATATTTAGCCATTGAATCTAAATTCAATTTGAATGATGCGCTATCACCTTCACCTAACATTTTTAAAGCCGCAACTAAATCGCCTTTAAACATCGATTTGTTAATTGGGAAAAACGCAGGACGTTCGTTATCGTAAGTATTTACTAAAGTAGAATCTGCATTAGTAGTACCTTCAACAGTTTGAATACCATTTAATTTAACGAAATCGCCTTCTTTAATTTTTTCTTTGCCTTCGTCATTTAAGATTTTGTACTGCAAATCGCCTTCGCCTTTTTTGTAGTTGTTACAAGCAGCTAAACCTAACGTTGCTGCAAACAGAATAATAATTCCTTTTTTCATTATTGATTTGATTGTTTTTTTCTTTGTTATGAAGCTTGCTACGCAGGTTTCAATATTGATTTGATTGTTTTTTTCTTTGTTATGAAGCTTGCTACGCAGGTTTCAATATTGATTTGATTGTTTTTAATTACTATCAGGCTTGATGCCTGTTTATTTTTATTATACTATTAATTGACTTTTATAAGCTGGCAAAATTGATTTAAACTCTTCAATAACCTCAGTTAACGATTTATCGGAAGCACCACCAGCTGCGTTTCTATGCCCACCGCCATTGAAATACTTTTTACAAATTTCATTAGCAGGGAAATCTCCAGTTGATCGTAAAGATAGCTTAACCTTATCTGTTCTTTCGATAATTAATGCGGCCAAACGGATTCCATTAATAGATAAAGCATAATTTACCACACCTTCTGTATCGCCTGTTGCACTGTGGTATTTTGCAAGCTCCTCTTTAGTAACGGTAATAATTGCGGTATTGTATTCGTGAAAAACCTCTAATTTGTTGGATAAGCAATAGCCTAAGAAACGTAAACGGTCTTCACTGGCATTATCGTAAACCAATTGATGAATCTTCCAATGTTCAGCACCTGCATCAATTAAATTTGCCGCTATGCGATAAACATTAGAGGTTGCTAAAGGAAAACGGAATGACGCTGAATCGGTCATTATGCCAGTATATAAACAAGATGCAACATCTTTATTTATGCCTTTTTCATCTTCTAATTGATTAACAATAAAATCGTAAACCAATTGGGCAGCAGCACAAGCATTAATATCCCAGTGGCGGTAATCATCAAAATCTTCAGGATCGAGGTGATGATCAATCATCACTTTCTTTGCAGAAGCTGCTCTTACCAACTCGCCTAATTCGTTAATGCGACTTAAAGTATTAAAATCCAAACAGAAAATTAATACGGCCTCATCTACAAGCTTTTCGGCCTTTTCTCTTTCTTCAGTAAAAATTACTACATCTGCGTTATTAGGCATCCAATGTAAAAATGTTGGATAATCTGTCGGTGTAACCACTTTAACGTGATGACCTTTTTGAATCAGATAACTGTACAAACCCAAAGATGAACCCATTGCATCGCCATCAGGCTTATGATGCGTAGTAATTACAATTTTCTGTGGCGTAGCCAGTAAAGATTTTAGTTGTGTTAATGTAAGCATAATTTTGCGCTGCAAAGCTAAGTAAATTTAGTATTAGTTACATTGTAATTTAATGCTTTAATTAGGTAACATATTAAGAACACATAAGCACTAATATTGTTATAGTTGTAATTTTTAATAGATGAGTTAATTAAACATTTTTCTTTCATCAATTAAAATGTACTTTTGCACAAAATTTGATATCAAAGCACAATGAGCACGAACAGAACTTTCACCATGATTAAGCCAGATGCAGTAGCAAACGGCCACATTGGATCTATTTTAAACGACATTACAAATGCAGGTTTTAAAATCATTGCATTAAAATATACTAAGCTAACTGAAGAAACTGCTGGTCAGTTTTACGCAGTTCACGCTGAGCGTCCTTTCTACAAAGATTTAGTTGGCTTCATGTCATCAGGACCAATCGTTGCGGCTATCTTAGAAAAAGATAACGCTATCGAAGATTTCAGAAAATTAATCGGTGCTACTAATCCAGCTGAGGCTGCAGAAGGCACAATCCGTCAGAAATATGCTAAATCAATCGACGCTAACGCGGTTCATGGTTCAGATTCTGATGAAAATGCAGAAATTGAAGGTAACTTCTTCTTCAAAGCTGACGAGCGTTTCTAAAACCTCATCACCCAAAAAAACACAATTTAAAACCTCGAATATTCGGGGTTTTATTGTTTTATAAGTTTTGTATCTTTCGCACTTTAAAAACAATTATTAACAAATGAAAAAAGTTTTCTTTACGATATTAATTTCAGGTATCGCTGTTGCATCTTTTGCACAAACTAAAAAACCCATAGCTAAAAAACCAGCTACAACAGCAAAACCTGTAGCCGCTCCCATTGCTTTAAAATCTTCGTTAGATTCTGCAAGCTATGCTTTCGGAACATCAATTGGAGCAAGTTTAAAAACAACTGGTCTTTCTACCTTAAATTACGATATTCTACTTAAAGGATTAAAAGATGCTTTTACTGGTGGCAAATTAATTTTGGATCAGCAACAAGCGCAGGAATGTATTAGCAATATTTTAACCAGTGCTAACAAAAGCAAGTTTACAGGCCAAATTGCCGAAGGAAAAACTTTTTTAGAGCAAAACAAGAAACGTGCTGGTGTACAAACTACAGCAAGTGGATTACAATATGAAGTTTTAACTGCAGGAACAGGCGTTAAACCAACTGCAACAGATTCAGTATTAGTAAACTATAAAGGCACTTTATTAAGTGGCAAACAATTCGACAGTTCTTACGACCGAGGCGAACCAATTACATTTACTTTAAATCAGGTTATTAAAGGATGGACAGAAGGTGTGCAACTTATGCCAGCAGGTTCCAAATATAAATTCTTTGTGCCTTATACTTTAGCTTATGGAGAACGCGGTTACGGACCCGATATTCCGCCTTACAGTACTTTAATTTTTGAGATTGAATTATTAAAAGTTAACGGTAAATAAGCTTAAGTAAAACTTTATTTCTTTTCTGATGTTAGCTATTACAAAATTAACATCATTATGAAAAGAGCAATCCCTTTAGCACTAATTGCATTAATATGCAGCACCCTTAGCAGTTGTGAACTTGTAGGAGGTATATTTAAAGCTGGCGTTTGGTCAGGCGTTATAGTTGTAGTAGTTGTAGTTGCGCTACTAATCTGGATACTGGCAAAAGTATTTGGTGGCGGAAGTAAAGGGTAAATACTTTACTTAGCCGTAAAATTAAAGCTTGAAGGTTAAAAAAGCCTTCAAGCTTTTTTTATAAAAATACCATTTCGGTTATTACCTGGCTGCCAGCATGTGCATTCAGTTTTTGAATTATACCGTCTCTAACTAAAACCAATTCATTTTTAATTACCGAAGATTCTATCCTGATAAATAACTTTTTATCGTGAATGTAAATTTGCTTGGTACGATTGGCAATTGCGGTGCCCATTATTTCTGGCCAAATGGCAAGAATAGAAGTTTCGTCGAATTTACGGCGCAAACGATACACATCGAGCATTTTGCTGACTGCATCTTTCATGGTTAAATCATTAGGTTTACGCATTTTGTATTTGTCCGTTATCTACTTCAAACAAAGTTACATCAACTTCTATCTTTTTAAAAATTGATTTTACCCGCTCTATTCCAGTATCAGTAATAAATATTTGTCCAAAATCGTGATGAGAAACCATTTGCATAAGCTTCTGAACACGGTCATCATCAAGCTTATCAAAAATATCATCGAGCAAAAGCAAAGGTTTGAATCCTTTATTTTTAGCCAGGTAAGCATATTGAGCTAATTTTAATGCAATTAAAAAAGATTTCTGCTGGCCTTGTGAACCAAACTTTTTTAAAGGCATTTGGCTAATTACAAAAGCAAGCTCATCTTTATGTATGCCAGTTGTTGTTCTTTCTAAAACCCTATCCTTTTCAACCGATTTTTGAAGAAGATCTTCAAAAGACGTTTCGCTTAACTGAGATTGGTAGTTTAATTCAACCGTTTCTTTATTATCGGTAAGGTAGGCATAATACTGGTTAAAGAGCGGAATAAATTCATCCATAAAAGCTTTTCGCGTAGCAAAAATTTTGTTGCCAGCAAAAACCAACTGCTCATTAAAAATCTCGAGCAAAGTTGGATCGTACTTTCTGGTAATAGCTATTTGCTTAAGTAAAGCATTTCGGTTAGCCAGAATTCGGTTATAGGTAATCAACTGATCCAGATAATGAGAATCGGTTTGCGAAATCACGTTATCAATAAATTTCCTACGCTCTTCGCTCCCTTCCATAATTAAATTCACATCGTAAGGCGAAACCATTACAACAGGAAATAAACCAATATGATCAGCCAATTTATCGTATTCCTTCTTATTTCGTTTAAATTGCTTTTTTTGATTTCGTTTTACACCACAGCTTATTTTTTCATTTTTACTGCTCCGATCAAAATCGCCCTGAATCATAAAAACATCTTCATTCGTTTTAATCTGCTGACTATCAATCGGATTAAAATAACTTTTACAAAGGCAGAGGTAATGAATTGCATCGAGCATATTGGTTTTGCCAGAGCCATTATTACCCGTAAAAACGTTTACAGTTTCAGAAAAGCTGATTCCTGCATCGCTATAGTTTTTAAAATTGAGAAGGGTAATGTTTTTTAACCACATAAATATTGCGCAATTTACCTAATTTTTACCCTTCAAGTATTCAATGTTAAAAATTAAAGCTTACATTCATCGCAAGGAAAATTATATGGTAGCGCAAAAAATGTTAGAAGGAAATGTTCTTTGGTCATACGACTATGAGCTAAACGAAGAAAAAAGATATGGATGGTTAAAAAAAATTAGTGGAATATTTTCTTTTTTAAAGCCCATGCACAATCACGAAGGTAACATTTTACTAGCTTCAAATGGTCTTTTCATTACAGGCGATGAACATCTAGAACTTCCACTTACACACATTGAAGAAGTTTATATGGGCTTTGATGATGTATTTCCAGCATCATCTGTAAAAAACTTTGGCGCATTTTGGCAACCCATCCGTATTAAGTCTTTTATAAGCAACTCCGAAAGTCAAACCATTTACCTTATTATAAACTACAGCGGTCTTTTCAGCGATAATAAAACCTGGTTTAACACCCTAATTAGTTTATTGCGGTAACGAAAACACAATATCCTTTATTTCTAGCACTTAAATAACTACAGTTTAATCAAATACTTCAAAATAAAGGTTGATACTTTGATTGAAAAACGTATTTTTGCAATCTTAAATTTTTTAAACAAACATGTCTACAACAGATAACCAGACAACTCAACCTATTAGAAAAGGTTCTTTTTTACAGGAAAACAATAAAAGCTTGCTATTTATAGCTGGTGCTGTAATCGTTTTAATTGGTGTGTACTTTTGGTACCAAAACGTTTACTTAAAAGATCGTGCACAAGAAGCTGCAAGCAAAATGTTTAAGGCAGAGCAATTAATTGGTGTAGATTCTTTATCTAACAAAGCAATTAAAGGCGAAGGTGGTTACCCAGGTTTAGAGCAAATTGCTAAAGATTACGATAACACTAAATCAGCTAACTTAGCTAACCTTTACTTAGGTGGTATTTATTTACGTAAAGGTGAGTATAAACAAGCTGTTGAAGCATTAAGCAAATATACCGCAACAGGTAGCCCAGTAGCAGATCCATTAGCTTTAGGCTTATTAGGCGATGCTTACAGCGAATTAAAAGACTACAAACAAGCTTCTACTTATTACAAGAAAGCAGCAGATAAAGCAAGTAAATTTACTTCGCCAATGTTTTTAAAGAAATTAGGCTTAGTAAACGAAAACCTTAAAGATTTTAAAGGTGCTGTTGATGCTTACACGAAAATTAAAACACAATACCCTGAAAGCCAGGAAGCTCAATTAGTTGATGCTTACATTGCAAGGGCTGAAGAACAAGTTAAATAAATCATTAACTAAATCATATTAAAGACTATCGAAAGATGGTCTTTTTTTTTGCCTTTATATTTTTAAGGTTGCTTTATTTTTTTCTGAAAATTAATGGTATTGATGCTTTTGGCTTATGCAGCCCCGCTAATCGCTACAAGTCCTCGCTTCGCTGTGGGCTTTACGCTAATATCGGGTTTAGGCACATTGGCTTGTACAAAAAGCGCTCGAACCTACTGTAAAATAGACCTGATTGGAGTGGGCACGAAGCCGATTTTTTATCGGCGCAGTAAAACGTAAAGCAGGATTACTGGAACCGAAAAGCACAGAAACCTGCTCTACTAAAAATTATAAGGTATGTTATGCAAATCAACCGCCTTTTATTTGTTAAAAGCCGTCATGGTATGTGCTGGCCCAATTGTTACATAGCTCTTTATTAAATCGACACTTTTATCGATAAGAGCTGGCAACTCTAATTGTTCATTTTTATCAAACAAGCCTAAAACAAAATCAACCTGGCGGCCTTTAGGGTAATCGCTTCCGATGCCAAAGCGTAAACGAGCGTAATTTTGCCCGCCACAAACCTCTTCAATACTTTTTAAGCCGTTATGCCCTGCGCTACTTCCCTGTAGTTTTAAGCGAAGTTTACCTAAAGGCAAGGCTAAGTCATCTACAATAACCAAAACGTTTTCTGGAGCTATTTTAAGCTCTTTCATCCAATAGTTTACAGCTTTACCACTCAGGTTCATAAATGTGGTTGGTTTGATCACATGAAGCTTCTTTCCTTTAAAACCTACTTCAGCATAATAGGCCAAACGGATGTTATCGAAACTGCCACCTAAACCTTTAACCAGTTCATCGGCAATATCAAAACCTATGTTATGGCGTGTGTGCGCATAATCTGGTCCGATATTTCCTAAGCCAACTATTAGATATTTCATAGGCGCAAATGTAAAAGCTTAAAGCTAAAAGACCAAAGATAAATGGAAGATAGGTAACGGGGAATAGACAATAGGGAATGAATCTTCAGGATTAGCTGATGAGAGATGGGTTACGGAAAGCAAAATAAATTACATTAATACTGAAATCCTAAAAAATACAGCATAAAAAAACGGCCCGAATAAATTCGAGCCGTTCTCTGTAAAATCAAGAAAGCTTGATTATTTTTTACCTTTAGCAGCTTCAGTTTCTGCTTGTTTTAATGCTCTAGACATTGCAACTGAAACGATAGTATCTTCAGGAGTGTTAGTAATAACATAATTTGTTCCTTTTAAATCGCGAACGCGGAACAAGCTACCTACTTCTAATTTCTCTAAACTTACTTCTACGTTTTGAGGCATATCAGCAGGTAAAGATTTAACACGAAGTTTACGTAATTTTTGGATTAATTTACCACCCATTTTAACACCTGGAGAAGTTCCTGTTAATTTTACAGGGATTTCCATAACGATTTCTTTTTCTTCGAATAACTGAAGAAAATCGATGTGCATTAACACATCAGTTAATGGATGAAACTGAGTATCTTTTACGATAGCTTTAGTTTTAGTTCCGTTAACTTCAATTTCTACGAAGTTTACTTCTGGTGTATAAATTACATCTCTTAAGTCAGCAATTACAACAGCTAAATGTTGTTGTTCTTTACCACCATACAATACCGCTGGAACTTTACCTTCGTAACGAAGTTCCTTGGCATCGCGTTTCCCTACGTTCTCTCTTGGAGAACCGCTAATTGCGATTGTTTTCATTTTTATTTTATTTATTATTAGTATTTAAATAGTTAGTATCGAGTATTAAAATCTAAATTTTAAACTTTTACCGCCTACTTTTTTCTTTATTCTTATTAATTGTGAATATCGCTTTGTTATTCACTATAAGCTTTTAACTTAATTATACTCTAAACAAGTCGCTAATCGAACCGTGTTCATTTACATTAGCAATTGCTCTTGCAAATAAACTGGCTGTACTCAACACTCTAATTTTCGGACTTTCCGTTCTTAATGGAATGGTATCCGTAACAATTAGTTCAGTTAAAACCGAGTTTTCTACTGTTTCAATTGCTTTGCCCGATAAAACGGCATGTGTACAAACTGCTCTAACACTTGCAGCACCATTCTCCATAATTAAAGCCGCAGCTTTTGATAAGGTTCCTGCTGTATCGCAAATATCGTCAATTAACACAACATCCTGCCCAGTAACATCTCCAATAATCGACATAGATTCGATTTCGTTGGCACGTTTACGGCGTTTATCGCAAATAATAACTTCTGCATTAAAAAACTTAGCAAAAGTACGAGCTCTGTAAGAACCGCCCATATCTGGCGACGCTATTGTTAAATTTTTTAAGCCTAAGCTTTTAATGTAAGGAACAAATATTACAGAGCCATCTAAGTGATCTACTGGAATATCAAAAAAACCTTGTATTTGAGCTGCATGCAAATCCATCGTCATAATACGGTGAATACCTGCAGATTTTAATAAATTGGCAACTAACTTAGCCCCAATAGCTACACGTGGTTTATCCTTTCTATCCTGACGAGCTAAACCATAGTACGGAACAACTGCCGTAATGTAATGTGCCGATGCTCTTTTTGCTGCGTCAACCATTAACAAAAGTTCCATTAAGTTATCGCTTGGCTGACAAGTAGATTGGATTAAAAAAACATCACAACCGCGGATTGATTCGTCGAATGAAGGCTGAAATTCGCCATCGCTGAATTTGTGGATAGTAACTTCGCCAAGTGGCTTGCCGTAACTTTCGGCAATTTTTACTGATAACCCTCTTGAACCTGTTCCGGAAAATAATTTTACCGGGTTAAACTGCAATGGCATGGTCCGTGTGTAGTTTACGGTTTAAAAAAAATCGGATCATGTAATTTTTAAATACACGATCCGATGCTAAATTTTGTTGTCCGACCTGGATTCGAACCAAGACAAACAGTACCAAAAACTGTCGTACTACCCTTATACTATCGGACAAACTACTTATCGAGGATATATCCCCGATTGGGAATGCAAATGTAGGAAGCATATTTTAAATATGCAAGAGCGATTTAAAAAAAAATTAAAATTTATTTCATTGACTAAAATTTCTAAAAAAATCTTTTCATCCTATGCAACATTCCTTTTTTAAATCCGACTTTATAGGTTAAACCTATAACCCTTTTACTATCAATCAATAACCGAACTATGACGTACTCCAGAATTAACACAATTACTGGTTGGCTGTGTTTTTTTACCGCTGCTGTAACCTACATTTTAACTTTAGATCGATCTGCAAGTTTTTGGGATTGCGGCGAATTTATTGCTTCAGCTTTCCGTTTAGAAGTCGTTCATCAACCTGGAGCACCCCTAGTTTCGATGATTCAAAGATTATTTTCTACCCTCGCTTTTGGAGATTTAACTAAGGTTGCTTACTTCATGAACATAGCTTCGGCTATGGCAAGTGCGGCAACTATCCTATTTCTTTTCTGGACCATAACGGCATTAGCAAAACGAACTTTAGTAAAACAGGAAGAAGAAATCAATTCTTCGAAAATTATAACCATTATTGGCGCAGGGCTTGTTGGCGCCCTGGCTTACGCATTTTCGGATAGCTTTTGGTTTTCGGCAGTAGAGGCCGAAGTGTATGCAATGTCTTCTTTATGTACGGCAATTGCATTGTGGGGGATTTTAAAATGGGAATCGCAAGCCGATAAGCCGCGAGCTGACAGATGGCTTGCATTTGTTGCCTACATTATTGGCTTATCTATAGGTGTTCACTTGTTAAACCTACTCGTTATACCAGCTGTTATTTTCGTTTATTATTTCAGGAGAACACCAAAACCAACAAACAAAGGCATTATCAAAACATTTGCGGTTTCGATTCTAATACTGGCTTTTGTACAGTTCGGAATTATCCAGTATATGGTTTCAACGGCTGCCTTTTTCGATCTGTTTTTTGTAAACACTTTAGGCTTAGGTTTTGGAACGGGAGTTTTACTCTTTGCAATTTTACTAATCTCAGCCCTTACGCTTGCGATTAGATACTCCATAAAAAGAAATAAAAAAGTATTAAATCTGGCATTAGTTTCTACCACTCTATTAATATTCGGCTACAGCTCGTTTGCCCTTCTGATTATCAGAGCACAAGCCAAGCCTAACCTAAACAACACAAATCCAGAAAATGCCTTTACATTTTTAAATTACGTTAATCGGGCACAATATGGCGACAGACCATTGCTTTATGGCGAAAACTATAATTCAGAGAAAATAGATCTTAAAGAAACTGGAAAACTTTACAGAAAAGGTTCAGAAAAATATGAATCTGCTGGCACGAACTCTAAATACGTTTTTGATAAAAACACTTTCATCCCTAGAATGTATAGTGATAAACCTGAGCACATCAAGTTTTACAAAAGCTGGATGGGTTTTGATGACGAGCATAAATTGTCGCTTGCCGATAACTTGAAATATATGTTTTCGTTTCAGGCAGGCCACATGTATATGCGTTATTTTATGTGGAATTTTGTTGGTCGTCAAAACAATCAAGATGGGCAATTAGGTGAAAACGGAGGTGGTTGGCTAAGTGGTGTAAAACCTATTGATGCAATAAGACTGGGTGATCAAAAGAATTTACCTCCATCAATAGTAGACAATAAAGCTTATAACCGATTTTTCTTTCTCCCATTAATTTTGGGTTTAATTGGTGCTGTTTGGCATTTCAAACGCAACCAGAAACATGCAGGGGTAATTGCATTACTATTTTTCTTTACAGGTGTTGCCATTGTACTTTACCTAAATTCAGTTCCTATCGAACCTAGAGAAAGAGATTATGCCTATGTAGGTTCGTTTTATGCTTTTGCAATTTGGATTGGCTTAAGCGTAATTGGGCTAAAAGAATGGCTTTTTAAGAAATTAACACCCGCCAAAGCTGCTGTATTTGCTTCCTCAATTGGTTTATTGGCGGCGCCAGTTATTATGGCTACTCAAGGCTGGGACGACCACAATCGTTCGGAAAGCTATCTAGCAAGAGACATTTCGGTAAACTACCTAAAATCATGCGCTCCAAATGCAATTTTATTCACTTATGGAGATAATGATACTTTTCCAGTTTGGTATGCACAAGAAGTAGAAAACGTTCGTCCTGATGTAAGGGTTGTAAATTTAAGTTTGGTTAATTTCGATTGGGCAATTGATGGAATGAGAAAAAAGCAAAACGAATCTGCTCCATTACCCGTTTCTATGAAACCCAATCAATACGCCGCAGGAACGAGAGAAGTCATGTACTATCAGGATTTTAAAATTGCACAAAGTATTGAACTAAAAGATATTATGGAGGTTTTACTATCAGATAACGATGCTGATAAAATAACACTTCAAGATGGGTCAAAATCCAATGTTTTGCCGACAAAGAACTTCAAATTAACCATTAATCCTAAAGAGGTTGTAGATACAGGAACTGTGCCAGTTGAAGATGCAGGTAAAATTGCCAATACAATGGAATGGACTTATGACAGTAACTACATCACTAAAGGCACTTTAGCGGTACTTGATATTTTAGCCAATAATGATTGGAAAAGGCCAATCTACTTTACTAATGCTATGCCAGATGAGCAATACATCGGCTTAAAAAAGTATTTATACTCTGAAGGATTAAACTTGAGATTACTTCCCTTAAAACCAGCTACGGCTAAAGAGGAAATATTTGAACAGGTAAATGTGAAACCATTTTATAATAATATTATGAACAATTATAAATGGGGAAATATTAAATATGCTAATCACCTCGACAGGCAATCGGCTGATGATGTTACCATGTTTACCAATATGTTTAACGGCTTAATTGGCGGATTAATTAGCGAAGGAAAAATAGCGGAGAGTAAAAATGTAATTGATAAATACTATGCAGTTATGCCAGATAAGTTTTACAGCATGCGACAAATTATGAGTTCATTCTATTTCACAGAAAATCTTTATCGCTTAAACGATCTTAATCGTGCGAATGCTTTTATCAACAAATCTGCTGATTACATGAACAAAGAGTTAACGCATTTGGCAGCAGTTTCTGAAAGTAAAAACCAGCTATCATCAGAAAGAGAAATTCAGGTTTACATGACTTATTTAGGTCAGATGGTAAAGCTTACTCAGGCATATAAACAAACAGAGCTAAGCAATAAGCTCGAAAAACAGTATAATCAGTTTATGACAAGGTTTACGCCTTTTCTAGGTAGCTAAGGCTGTTCTCCTTGTTAAATCAAAACCCGTGAATACTATTATTGCATAGCATTTTACGGGTTTTATTGTTTATTTACAAAGCCCTACTTAACACTTTATATCACGCACAAAATTTTAAACCGTTAAAAAGTGTAAAAACAATGGGAGATTTTCCTCATTTATCGACTATATTAATTAATTTCGGCAGCATTTTTATGTGCGAAACATTTAATTTATCATTATCAAATACCAATGAATTATTCAAAAGTTAATAATATTACTGGCTGGATTTGCTTTTTTATTGCAACGCTAACTTACGTTCTAACCTTAGAGCCTTCTGTAAGTTTTTGGGATTGCGGCGAATTTATCGCTTCTGCACTTAAAATGCAGGTTGTTCACCAACCAGGTGCTCCCTTATTCTTAATGCTACAAAGATTTTTCTCTGTATTTGCTTTAGGCGATGTTACCAAAGTTGCCTATTGGATGAATATTGGTTCGGCAATTTCTAGTGGTGCTACTATCCTATTCTTATTCTGGACAATTACAGCTTTAGCTAAAAAAACTTTAGTAAAAGCAGATGAGGTAATAACTTCTGGCCAATTAATTAGTATTATGGGCGCTGGTGCCGTTGGTGCTTTAGCTTATACATTTTCAGATAGTTTCTGGTTCTCGGCTGTAGAGTCTGAAGTTTATGCGCAATCATCATTATTTACTGCAATTGTTTTTTGGGGTATCTTAAAATGGGAAGCTCATGCAGATGAACCAAGAGCAGATAGATGGTTATTGTTTATAGCGTATATAATGGGTTTATCAATTGGTATCCACCTTTTAAACTTATTAACGATTCCTGCAATTGCATTTATCTATTATTTCAAAAAATCAGAGAAAGTTACCACTTCAGGTATTTTTAAAACCCTTTTAGCAGGTATATTAATTTTAGGTGTAATTCAGTATGGTATTATCCAATATCTGGTTTCATTTGGCGCCTATTTCGATTTATTCTTTGTAAACACTTTAGGCTTAGGTTTTGGAACAGGTGTATTGTTTTTCGCTGTTTTAGTTATTGGCTTGCTGGTTATGGGTATCCGTTATTCAATTAAACACCAAAAGAAACTTTTAAACTTGGGTTTAATTTCTACCGTTTTAATCATTTTCGGTTATGCTTCTTTCTCTATGATTATTATTAGAGCTAAGGCTGACCCGAATTTAAATAACAGCGCTCCAAAAGACGCTTTTTCTTTCTTAAGCTACTTAAACCGTGAGCAATATGGCGATAGACCATTAGTTTTTGGGCCGAATTATAACTCTGAAAGAGTTGGTGTAGAACAAGGAAAAACCATCTGGAGAAAAGGTGCTGAAAAATATGAAGTAGCTGGTAAGAAAAGTGACTATCAATATAGCGATAATACTTTTTTACCGCGTATGTATAGCGACGACCAAAAACATGCTGAGTTTTATAAAGAATGGATGCACCTTGATGAAAGTAAAAAACCAAATACTGTTGATAATATTGGTTTCTTATTCAGCTATCAAATTGGCTATATGTACTTACGTTATTTCGGATGGAACTTTGTGGGTCGCCAAAACGACGAGCAAGGTCAGGGAAGCGGATTTGAAGGTACATCATTAAGTGGCGTTAAACCAATTGATGCAATCTGGCATGGTAACCAAAGCAATTTACCGCCTTCAACTGTTGATAATAAAGCATATAACAGATTCTTTTTCTTACCATTAATTATTGGCTTAATGGGTGCAATCTGGCACTTTGGCCGTAATCAGAAAGATGCGGGTGTTGTTGGCTTATTATTTTTCTTTACAGGTATTGCTATTGTTTTATACCTAAATCAAAAACCTTTAGAACCTCGTGAACGTGATTACGCTTATGTTGGCTCATTCTATGCCTTTTCGATATGGATAGGTCTTGGTGTTTTAGCGATAAAAGAATGGCTGTTTAAAAAGCTTACACCTGCAACTGGCGCAATGGGAGCTACAATTATAGGCTTATTGGCAGCGCCAGTAATAATGGCTCAGCAAGGATGGGATGATCATGATCGTTCTACCAAAATGGTGGCACATGATATTGCTTTAGATTATCTTCAATCTTGTGCTCCAAATGCAATTTTATTCACCTATGGTGATAACGATACTTATCCCCTTTGGTATATTCAGGAAGTAGAAAAGGTTCGTCCTGATGTGCGTATTGTAAACCTAAGTTTATTTGATACCGATTGGTACATCAACGGGATGAAACAGAAACAGAACGATTCTGAACCGCTCCCAATTTCGATGAAAGAATCGCAATTTGTGCAGGGCGAACGTGATGTAATGCCATACGACGATTACAAAATTGCTGGTAGTGTAGAAATTAAAAACGTTGTAGATTTATTGTTATCAGATAATCCTGATGATAAAGTAGCTATGCAAGATGGCACTAAATCGAACTTCTTGCCAACTAAAAACTTCAAGCTAACCATCAATCCACAAGAGGTGATTAGCACAGGCACTGTTGCAGCTGCCGATGCTGATAAAATTACACCTGCAATGGAATGGAAATTTAACAAAGGTTATGTAACCAAAGGTACTTTAGCCATGTTAGATATTCTTGCACACAATAACTGGAAAAGACCTATTTATTTCGCTTCTACTGTTCCATCTGATCAATATAACGGATTAGGTAGCTATTTATACAGCGAAGGTTTAGCTTTGCGCTTATTGCCGTTGAAAGCGGATACTACTGCCAGCGATGAAAGAGAAGAGTTACTGAACACACCTGTATTGTATAAAAATGTAATGGAGAAATTTAAATGGGGCAATATGAAAACTGCCAAATATTTAGATCCACAATCATCAGATGATACATTCATTTTTACAAATCTATTTAGCAGCTTAACAGGTAGCTTGATTAAAGAGGGTAAAACGGAAGAAGCTAAGAAAGTTGTAGATAAATATTTTGATGTAATGCCAGATAAATTCTTCGGTATTCGTACAGTTGTGGTTAAGTACTACATGGCAGAAAACTTATATAAACTTGGCGAAACAGAAAAAGCAAATGCGATTTTACTTAAATCAGGCGATTATATCCAAAAAGAATTAACCTATTTAGCTGATATTTCTGGTTCGAAAGGCAGTTTAACAGGAACTCAAAATGTTCAAACAGGACTTTACTACTTAGATCGAATGATTAAAACGGCTAAAGCTGTTGGTCAAACAAAGGTTAGCACACAACTGGAGAAACAATTTGCAGGATTAGAAGCAAGGTTTTCACCTTATTTCGGTCAGCAACCTGGCCAGTAAACACAATTTACAATTCAAAAAAAGGCAGCTAAATTAATTTTTAGCTGCCTTTTTCTTGCAAAGAATTATCCATTTGCTACCGAAAGTAATGGTTAAGTTCTAGTTAAACAATCTCGGTAAACCCAGCTTTATTTCGGTCATCTTAATGATTAATAAGCTGAGATAATCTGTAACCAACTAAATCTAATAATTAAAAGCATAAAAAAATCCTGCGAGACAAGTCAGGCAGGATTTCAGTTATAATTAGTTAATGATTATTCGTTCACAACACCCATCGCACAGAATTTATCAATTCTTTGTTCGATAAGTTTATCGGTTTTTAATTTACTTAAAGAAGCTAAATCCTTAAGAATATAGTCTTTTAAAGTTTGTCCCATTAATTCAGGGTCTTGGTGTGCACCACCTAATGGCTCTGGAATAATACCGTCGATTAATTTATTACCGAACATATCATCAGAAGTCAATTTCAAGCATTCTGCAGCCTTTTCTTTAAAATCCCAGCTTCTCCATAAAATAGAAGAACAAGATTCTGGAGAGATAACGGAATACCATGTATGCTCTAACATATAAACTCTATCACCAATACCAATACCTAAGGCACCGCCCGAAGCTCCTTCACCAACAACTACGCAGATAATTGGCACACGTAAAACCGACATTTCAAGTAAATTGCGGGCAATTGCTTCACCTTGACCACGCTCTTCTGCTTCTAGCCCTGGGTAAGCACCCATTGTATCAATAAAAGAAATTACTGGTTTATTAAATTTTTCAGCTAAACGCATTAAGCGTAAAGCTTTACGGTAACCTTCGGGGTTGGCCATACCAAAATTGCGAAACTGACGCTCTTTAGTATTTTTACCCTTTTGATGACCGATAACCATTACGGTTTGGCCGTTAATAGTTGCAAAACCACCGATAATTGCTTTATCGTCTTTTACTGTTCTATCTCCATGTAACTCAATAAAATCATCACAAATCATGCTGATGTAATCAAGCGTTTGTGGTCGATCTGGATGGCGGCTCATTTGAACCTTATTCCAGCCAGTTAAATTTTTATATAAGTTTTGGGTAGTTTCATCTAATTTACCATCAAGCTCGTCTAACGTGGCAGACATATCTACCTTAGTTTTTTCGGCAACTTGTTTAACCTTTTCTATCTGCTGAACTAAATCGGCAATAGGTTTTTCAAAATCGAATGATGTTTTTATCTGCTGCATAATTGGGTTACAAAAATAAGCAATTATTTTTAGTTTGCAGTTAACAGTTTTTTTTTGCCAATATTTTTGATTCCGATAAATGAAATGTATAACTCAAAACTCACACAATCTTTATTGTTGGCCACGCTCTTCTCTATTCATAATTATAATAATCATGCATTAATAATAGCGAACAATTTCTTGCAAACAGATGATTATTTTCGATGATTTTCTGCTTTCCTTTGCGACATAATTTAAACATCATGGTTAATTACAGCGAAATTTTCAACGAGCAAGGAATGGATTATCAAACCTACCGTACTTTGATCGATCAACTTCTTTTAGAGGGGAAAGCAACGGGCGATGTATCTTATGATTTGCACTACACTAAAATGAATGTGCAAAGGATGAGCCGCGTTGATAAGACTGTTAACTTAATTGATGAATTAACATCAACTATCGATGCTCTTAAAGAGGATTATAAGTTTTTAGTAATTACTGAAGGCTGGTGTGGCGATGCTGCTCAAATTGTTCCAGTATTTAATAAAATTGCAACTGCCTCTTTAGGTAAAATTGATTTAAGATTTGTTCTTCGCGATAAAAACCTGCCTTTAATTGATGCGCATTTAACGAATGGTGGCAGAGCAATTCCTGTTCTTTTAGTTTTAAATGAAACTGCCGATAAAGTTTTAGTTAGTTGGGCACCAAGACCACAGGTTTTGCAAGAACTTTTAAAAGAGTGGAGAAAAGAAACTTCTGATATGACCATCTTATCCGAAAAACTTCACAGCTGGTATGCTAAAGATAAAACGCAAAGTACACAAGCAGAATTAAATAAACTTTTAAAAAGCTTAGTTGCCTAACGAGCTTGCTGCGGGCCAGTAATCGGAAGCTGTGGTTAAAAGTGAGAAAGTGGCATTTGGTAAAAAGAAAGGCATTCTTTCCGTTTGCTCAGATTTATCATCATGACCATACGCTGCTATTGAATCAAAATCATCTTTCCATATAAATGATGAGTTTTTTCATACCCAAAGTTTAAAAACCATTTCGCTGGCAGCCAAAGTATTTCATTAATCAACAGAAACGGTCAATCCTTCTTGTTGAAGAATTTTGCGATAAACCTCCATTTCAGTAAATGAACCTTCTAAAACAGGGCATTTTCCGTCATTATGTACTTTCCAGGCAATTTTTTCTGCCTGAGATTCGTTATAATCTAAATACTTCATCATGCAGTAAATTACATGATCGAATGTATTTACATCATCATTCCACAAAATAAGGCGATGTACGGTTTTAATAGAAGTTAGAATTTCTTCGAGCGTAAAGGTCTCTTCTTTGGTTTCTGTAGACATGCCGCAAAAATAACTATTTTTATGTAAGATGTAATAGGTTAAATGGAAGATGGTTGCGATTATTAGTTACACTTATATACATTTTCAATCCAACCTTGCACATCTTCCCTCCGTTTTAATACATTTGTTAACCAAATATTAATTTAATATGCACCAATCTAAAATTGCAGGAATCGGATATTACGTTCCAAAAAATGTATATACAAACAATGATTTAAGTCGTTTTATGGAAACCAGCGACGAATGGATTCAGGAGCGTACAGGAATTAAAGAACGTCGTTTTGCAGATAGAAATGAGGAAACTACAACCACTATGGGTATTGAGGCTGCTAAAATTGCAATCGAACGGGCTGGCATCACAGCAAAGGATGTAGATTTTATTGTATTTGCAACACTTAGCCCCGATTATTATTTCCCAGGTTGCGGTGTTTTATTACAGCGTGAAATGGGTATGGGAGAAATTGGCGCCCTAGATATTCGTAATCAATGCTCAGGATTTGTGTATGCACTTTCGGTAGCCGATCAGTTTGTAAAAACTGGTATGTATAAAAATGTTCTGGTTGTTGGAAGCGAGAAACATTCTTTCGCCATGGATTTCGAAACAAGAAGCAGAAATGTATCTGTAATTTTTGGGGATGGTGCAGGAGCCGTAGTTTTACAACCAACAGATGAACCTGGCAAAGGGATTTTAAGTACTCATTTACATAGTGATGGAGCTGATGCCGAAATTTTGGCAATGTACTACCCTGGTTCTCATGCAAATAAATGGATGAAAGATAAACCCGCCTTCCCCGATCAGGAATTAGGAGGTTTGTTTATGACGCCAGAGATTTTAGAAAGCAATGCAATGTTGCCTTACATGGATGGCCCATCAGTTTTTAAAAAAGCAGTTGTTAAATTTCCAGAGGTAATAAAAGAAGCGTTAGCTGCCAATAATTTAACCGAAAAAGATATTGATATGTTGGTGCCGCATCAAGCTAATTTAAGAATAAGTCAATATGTACAACAATTGCTCGGCTTAAAAGATGACCAGGTTTTTAACAATATTCAGAAATACGGAAATACCACCGCAGCATCAGTTCCAATTGCTTTATGCGAAGCTTGGGAAGCTGGGAAAATAAAAGATGGTGACTTAGTTTGTTTGGCGGCTTTTGGATCAGGTTTTACCTGGGCAAGTGCGCTAATTAGATGGTAATTTCGGTTTTAGTAACTAAATTTTGACATTTCGTGTAAAATAACTGGAATTCAGTTATTTAATACTTAATTTTATTTTGTTTCTAAAGAGATTTTATGGCGATAGAGGTTTACTCTGGAAATTTCGGGACAAAAGAACTAAATCATTTACTAAAACGCACTTTATTTGGCGCAAAAAGAAGTGATATAAATTCGCTTGTTGGTCAATCTGTATCTCAGGTTGTCGATTTATTATTGAAAGATTTACCCCTTCCAAATCCACCAGTTAATAATTACAATGACGCCAATTATACAGATGCAAATGTTTTAGCTGGGCAAACCTGGGTAAATGCAATTTATACCGATGGAACAGCAAACAGTCGCCGTGTTGCCTCGTTTAAAGCTTGGTGGGTAACCCAAATGCTTAATCAGCCGATCTCATTAAGAGAAAAGATGACCCTCTTTTGGCATAATCATTTTTCTACTGAAGCTGATACAGTTGATGATGCCCGATACATTTACAAACACAATAATTTACTCAGAAGCCTGGCCTTTGGCAATTTCAAAACACTAACCAAACAGGTAACTATCGACCCCGCAATGGTGCGTTATTTAAATGGTTATGCAAGTACAAAGGCTGCCCCAGACGAAAACTACGCAAGAGAATTACAAGAGCTTTTTACTTTAGGAAAAGGCCCAAATTCGAAATATACCGAAGCCGATGTTAAGGCTGCTGCACGTGTACTAACGGGTTACACGCTGGATGGTACAAATATTACATCCGTATTTAATACTTCGAGGCACGATACTACCGACAAACAGTTTTCATCATTTTATGGTAACAAGTTAATTAAAGGCAGAACGGGCCTAGATGGCGCAAATGAAGTTGATGATTTGCTAGATATGATTTTTACTCAGGCGGAAGTGAGCAAATACATTTGCCGCAGGCTATATCGCTTTTTTGTTTATTATGATATTACTGCTGATGTAGAATCAAATATAATTACACCCTTAGCCGAAATTTTCAGGACAGCCAATTATGAAATTAAACCTGTTCTTAAAGCTCTGTTAACCAGTAATCATTTTTTCTTACCCCAAACCAGATCTTGCAATATTAAAGCACCTGTAGATTTTGTAGTCGGTTTAGCCCGCGAATTTGAAATTGTTTTTCCTGATGCTACTGATTATGTAAATGTTTACTACATGAGCGATTATTTGCGCAGCACAGCGTCTAATCTCCAACAAAATCTTGGCGATCCGCCGAATGTTTCTGGCTGGCCAGCCTATTACCAAACCCCACAGTTTTACGAACTTTGGGTAAATTCGGATACCTTACCAAAACGGAATGTTTTTACCGATAGATTTATAAGCACAGGTTATACCCGAAACAGTAAAAAAATAGTTATAGATCCAATAGCTTATACCTCAAAATTCAGTAAGCCCGAAGATCCAAATATTGTTGTTGATGAATCACTTGCACATCTTTATACCATTGATGTAAGCGCCGATGTAAAGAAGTTTTTAAAAAGCATTTTACTTAGTAATCAGGTTAACGACGCTTATTGGACGACAGCTTGGCAAGATTATAAAGCAGCACCAACTACAGCTAAAACAGCTATTGTACAAACTCGTTTACAAGAGTTTTATAAATATATTATGAACCTTGAAGAATATCAGTTATCATGAAAAGACGGGAATTCTTAACCAAGGCAATGCCTGCAGGAGTAGTTCTTCCCTCCTTAATTGGAGGCTTTTCATTGAAAGCGTTTGGCGCTTCAAGCTTGTTATCGGCGATTACGGCTGCAAATCAAGAAACCGATCATGTTTTGGTTATTATTCAGCTAAATGGTGGTAACGACGGGTTGAATATGATTCTTCCTTTGGATCAATATGATAATTTAACATTGGCCCGCCCGAATATTATTCTTCCAAAAAATAAAATTATAAAACTCACAGGTTACAATACTGGAATTCATCCATCAATGTCGGGTTTGGCGGGATTATATGATGATGGAAAAGTTCAGGTTATCCAATCAGTAGGTTATCCGCAACCGAATTTCAGTCATTTCAGAGCAACCGATATTTGGCTTTCCGCATCAGATTCTGATCAAACTATAGAAAGTGGTTGGGCTGGAAGATATTTGAGTAATGAGTACACCAATTTTCCAATTGGCTATCCAAATACAGTAATGCCCGATCCGTTGGCTATCCAAATTGGCTCGTTTATTTCACCTGCATTCCAAGGGCCATCTGTAAATATGGGCATGGCAATATCCGATCCTGTCAATTTTTACAACTTGATAAATGGCATTCAATCGCCTGCACCGAACACCAATGCAGGAAAGGAATTAACCTACATCAGACAAGTTTCTCAACAAACCCAACAATATGCCTCGGTAATAAAAACAGCTGCAGGGAAAGTGACCAAACAAGGGGTTTATCCTACAAATAATTCCTTAGCCGACCAGCTCAAGGTTGTGGCCAGATTAGTTGCAGGTGGATTAAAAACCCGCCTTTACATGGTTAATATTGGTTCTTTTGATACACATGCTGCTCAGGTAAACACAGGCTCCACTGAAACAGGTACCCATGCGATACTGCTTCAAAAGGTGAGTGATGCCATTAAAGCATTTATGGATGACTTGAAAGGTTTAGGTGCTTCTAAGCGAGTTGCTGGCATGACCTTTTCTGAGTTTGGAAGGCGGATAAAATCCAATGCCAGTAACGGAACCGATCATGGTGCTGCTGCGCCTTTAATCGTTTTTGGTGATGCCATTCAGGGCGGTGTATTAGGCAAAAACCCAACAATTTCTGCCACAACTTCGGTAAATGATAATATCCCTATGCAATACGATTTTAGGTCGGTTTATGCTACATTGTTAGAGAAATGGTTTTGCGTTGATAAGGCAACTCTTTCAGCTGTAATGTTAAAAGATTTTCAATCTCTACCACTTATTCAGGCGAGTACAAATTGTATGTCTACCAGTTTGGCGCAAGCCAATCATTTAAGTGGCGAAAGTTTAATTTCCAATTACCCAAATCCATTTACCACATCTACTACTATAAAATACTCATCAAGAGGTGGTCACGTTTTAATTCAGGTGTTTAATACGATGGGCAAATTAATGTCGACAGTAGTAGACAACGTTAAAGAAGAGGGCACATATAATATCAATTTCGAAAATCAACATTATTCACCTGGAGTATATTATGCCCGTTTTCAAAATGGCGAATTGCAACAAGTTCGAAATATGCTCATCGTAGCCTAATTTAAAAATCGATACCTTTGTGCTTAATCTCCTCATTTCTTTGTGGAGATAATTTGATACTCAATCTGATAAAAAATGAAATTTAAGCTGGGTGATTTTGTGCGTTTCGTTGATGAAAAACGTGAAGGCTATGTTACTAAAATTATTGATGCACAAACTTTGGGTGTTACTGATGAAGACGGCTTTGAAATTCCCGTTGCAGTAAGCAATCTAACATCCGTGCACGGACATGGGGTTGTTGCAGAAGAAACTGATACACCAAAGCCTATTCAGGTTAATATACCAAGTTTAAGTAAAATAGAAAATGGAATTTATGTTGCCGTTGCTACTGATGATAAGGCGGGTAATGTTGTTCATTTCCATTTGCAAAATCAATCTGCTAATGTTTTATTGGTAAGCTTAACAACCGAAAGAAAAGAAAAATATGCAGGTTCTTTTTATGGTATTCTAGAAGCTTATCAAGCTAAATTAGTTTATTCTGCATCGCTTGCCGATTTAGATATCTGGCCAGAATTTACCTTTCAAGTTTTATTATTCAGCAAAGCTGATGTTAAACCCGCTGAACCTTTAGTAATTAAGAAGAAGTTTAGAGCAAAGGATTTTTCTTCAGAACAAAAGGAACTGCCACAACTAAAAAATAAGGGTTGGTTAATTCGTTTAGATGAATTGTCAATGGTTGCTATTGATGCTCAGAAATTAAAAGAAAGCTTTTTTAAATCGCCTGCCGAAAAGAAAACTGTTGATGCCCCATCAAAGGAAATTGATTTACATATTGAAAAACTAAGAGATGATCATCATTTTTTAGAAGCAGATGAAATATTGCAGATTCAGTTATCTCATTTTCAAAACACTTTAGATGCAGCAATTGTTCACCATTTCGATAAAATGATTTTTATTCATGGCTCTGGCAATGGAACTTTGAGAGATAAAATTCACAAACTAATAAGCAAAAACCCTCATATCAAAACGTATATGGATGCAAGAAAAGAGAAGTTTGGTTATGGAGCAACAGAAGTGGTTTTTAAATAGAAAGATTGTTTATCAGTTTACTCTTTTACTTGGCAAAAAATGCGCATTAAAAGTTTTTAGCCAATATTAATTCGTCTGTTAATCTACTTACAAGGCATATATTTCGTGTTGTTAAAAAAAAGTTAAAATTTCTTTAGGAAAAAGTAAACTTTTTAGGCACTGATATATAAAAGCCAAATAATAATGATTGATAGAAGTCAATTCGATGCAGAAGACTTTCTTGTAGATAGCACTTTCCAGCAATTTTGCGCTGGAACTGATAAGCTGTGTGTTGAATATTGGGAGAAGTATATTTCGGCTCACCCAGAGCAGGCAAAGGTTATTGCCGAATCAAAAAGATTATACTTTATTTTAAGCGGGAACAAACGTCCTTTAAATAATCAGCTTGAATTATTGAAGCAGAATTTCGACACCGAAAAGAAAAATTTTAAACTTAATAGAAATTACAACTGGTTAAAAATAGCCGCGGCTATATTTTTAGTTGCGAGTATTGGTTTCCTGTACGAAAACTATAAAACTAAAAAAGATATACTGGTTGCATCCGTGGCTCAAACTTTTTCGACAAAAAGCGGAGAAAGAAAAAAAATCACGCTTTCTGATGGTTCGACAGTTTTACTTAACGCAAAAAGTTCTATTTCAATAAGTGCAACGTTTAACGAAACAAATCGAGAAGTTATTTTAAATGGTGAGGCTTATTTCGATGTTGTTCATAATAAGGATAAACCTTTTAAGGTTCATACAAACGAATTCAACATTAATGTATTGGGCACGGCTTTTAATGTTAGGGCTTATTCTGATGAAATTTCATCGGAAGCTACATTAATTAGAGGTTTAATTACCATGGAAGCCGTTAATGGAAATGGTGGTACAATTACATTAAAGCCAAGCCAGAAGGTAACTTTTTATAAAAACGTTATTGTTGAAGAAAAAAAGAAAGTTTTAAAACCTGCTAAAATCAGTCCTGAGATTACCATAAACCACTATACTTTAATAAAAGATAGCACAATTGTAGAAACGGCCTGGACTCAAAACCGAATTGAAATTTATGATCAGGATTTCGACGAAATCCAAGGCGTTTTAGAAAAATGGTTTAATGTTAAAATCAAATTTGCTGATCCTGAAATAGAAAAATATCGTTTTACGGCAACATTTAGCCAAGAAAGTATTGAACAGGTTTTATCAGCCTTACAGAAAGTAGAAAATTTTAAATATGAAATAAAAGGAAATCAAGTAATCATCTCGAAGTAAGAGAAAAAAAGGACGGTGTTGGCGCACCGCCCCTTAAAAGTTCTTCTTTGATTAATCAATGGCAGTTTATGCGCAAACAGATTGCTGCCAACTAATTATGCAACCAAAAAAAACAAAAATATGATTTATTATTACTTATTGCAAGGGCATCCAAAATACAGGAGGCTTTTAAAATTCATTATGCTAATGAAACTAACCTGCATCATGGTTTTCATTACCTGCCTTAATGTTTCTGCATCGGTTTTTTCTCAGGAAAAAATTTCTTTAGATGTAAAGAAAACAAAACTAGCCAGGGTTTTACAGATTATAGAACAGCAAAGCAGCTATCATTTTGTTTACAGCTCTTCTTACGTTCCTGTTAATAAGGATGTAAGTATTACTGTAACCAATATTCCTGTTACTGATGTGCTATCAACCATCTTAAACAGAACCAATTTAAAATATTCAGTTTCTGATGGTGGTTTAATTGTTATTAGCAGAAACAAGGAAGTTCCAGTTTCAGGAACTGTAAAGGATGCACAAGGCGGATCTTTACCTGGAGCAACAGTAAGGGTAAAGGGAACGGCTATTGGTACCTCATCAGATGTGAATGGCAAGTTTACCTTAAATGCGCCAGAAAATGCGGTATTAGTTGTTTCTTACGCTGGATTTCAAACCAAAGAAATTTCTATAGGTACGCAAACATCGATTGATGTTGTATTGGCTGAAGATACCAAGCAACTTACCGATGTTGTGGTTACAGCCTTAGGTATAAAAAAGGAAAGAAGAGCTTTGGGTTATTCGGTAACACAAGTTGGAGGCGAAACCTTAACTCAAGCCCGTGAAAATAATATTACCAATTCATTAGTAGGTAAAGTTGCAGGTTTAGATATTGCTGGAACTTCTGGTGGTGCAGGAGCTGCAACAAACGTAACCATACGTGGCGTATCTAGTTTAGGCTCATCAAGTCAGCCCTTATATGTTGTAAATGGTATCCCGATGGAAAGTGCACCAGTTGGTTTTGGTAGTACAATCGGAATTGGCAATAATGGTGGACAATACGATAATGCACCAGATTTAGGAGATGCGATTAGTAATTTAAATCCTGATGACATCGAAAGCATTTCGGTATTGAAAGGCGCTGCCGCTTCTGCGCTTTATGGTAACCGGGCAAAAGCAGGTGTAATTTTAATAACCACTAAAAGTGGAAAAGGAAATAGTATAGAATTTAGCAGTAATTATGTTGCTGAACAGGTAATGGACAGAACAAACTGGCAATATGTTTATGGCCAGGGCGTAAATGGCATTAAACCGACTACACAATTAGCCGCAGCATCAACAGGTAGTTCGAGTTGGGGAGCTAAATTAGATGGCAGCAATGTTATTCAGTTTGATGGGGTAAGCAGACCATATAGTGCCCAAGAAAACAATATCGAAGATTTCTACAGAACTGGAGGAAGCTGGACTAATACACTAGCTTTGAATAAATCATTTACTGGCGGTGTAATTCGGTTATCTGCTAGCGATTTAACTAATAAATCTGTTGTCCCAAATTCGGGTTTAGATAGACAAAATTTTACCTTATCTGGTACTTTCGATCCGATTAAAAATTTGGTGATTGATGCTCGCATGAACTATATTTTAGAGCAGGCTAACAACAGACCAATGCTTTCAGATGGTGCTGGTAATGCTAACTATAATGCAGCGTTTCTGCCAACAAGTGTAAATATTGCAACTTTACAACCAGGTAAAAATCCTGATGGAAGCGAACTTTCTTACAATACTGGTAATCCTTATGCAACAAACCCTTGGTTTGCAGCTAACGACTTTATTCATAACACCAAAAGAGAGCGTTTATTAAGCTCGTTCAGTGCTAAATACACTTTCGATAATGGATTGTTTTTACAAGGTAGAGCTGGTAGAGATTCGTACAACGATAGCTATATTGCTGTAACACCTTCTGGAACAGCTTATGATGCAGATGGAGGATATACTGAACAAAACAGTAAATTCTCTGATATTAATATTGATGGTTTAGTTGGTAAATCTTTTAAAGTAGCTGATTTCTCTATTACACCTAATATTGGAGCAAGTTATCGCCGAACAAAAAGCGAGGCGGTTACAAACGGAGGTGCTTCTTTCCAATTATTTGGTATCTATACTTTAGCGAATACTGGTGGTAAATCGGTTTCTGCCTATAAACAAGATCAAGAAACTCAATCCGTTTACGGAACTTTAGAGCTTGCTTATAAAGATGTTCTATACTTAACTGGAAGTGCCCGTTCGGATTGGTTTTCTACATTGGCTACACCTGGAAAAGACAATAAACTTAATGTAATCTATCCTTCAGTAAGTGGTTCATTTGTTTTTTCTGAATTGTGGAAACCATCATTCTTAAGCTTTGGTAAATTAAGAGCTGGTTACGCAATGGTTGGACAAGCGACTATACCTTTTCAAACTCAGCTTTATTACAATTTACGTAGCGAATCTATTAATAATAACCCATTGGGTAACATCGTAAACTCTTCTATACCAAATTCATCATTAAGAGCATCAAAAGCAACAGAGTTGGAAATTGGTACTGAAATGAAATTTTTTAAAGATAGATTGAGTTTAGATTTTACTTGGTATAATAAAAAATCTACTGATGAGATTCTTCCTGTTCCCACCTCAACAACTACAGGATACAGTGGAGCTGTGTTAAATATCGGTAAACTTAGAAATAAAGGAGTAGAAGCTTTGGTTTCTGGCGTTGTTCTAAAAACAGATGATTTCAACTGGACATCTAGTATAAACGGGTCTTACAACGACAACAAAGTTATTACGCTTGCACCAGGAACTGCATCTCAACTTTTGGCAACATCAAGAAGTAATGTAGGTTTCTTGCAGAATTTAGAAGGTATGGCTATCGGACAAGTTATGGCTTATGATTTCTTATATGATGCAAGTGGTAACATTGTGAAGGATACCAATGGCGCACCACAAAGAGGGGAATTAAAAGCTTATGGTTCTGCATACAATAAATGGGCCGCTGGCTGGAATAACGAATTCAGTTATAAGGGCGTAAATCTTTCTTTCTTAATTGATGGTAAATGGGGCGGAAAAATCTTCTCTGCGACAGATTATTATGGCTACATTTTTGGCTTGCACCAGGCAACGCTCGAAAATCGTGATGCTTTAGGTGTTAATGCTGCTAACTATTACAGCACTTACGCTAATAATGTATCAAAACAGTTCGTTCAGGATGCGAGTTTTATCAAATTCAGACAGGTGATACTTGGTTATAATTTCCCAGCTAAAATGTTTAACAATAAGATTAAGGGCTTAAACGTAAGTTTTGTGGGGCGTAATTTATTTATCCTGATGAAGAAAACAGATAATATAGATCCAGAATCGAGTTATAATGCAACTATTCCAGGTATGGAATTAGGTGGTGTGCCACCAGTACGTACATACGGTTTAAATTTAAGTGTTAAGTTATAATCTTTTAAACGAATTGAAAATGAAAACGATCATAAAATTATACGTACCACTTTTATTATCTGGCTTAGTCATGATATCTGGGTGTACAAAAGACTTCCAAAAAATAAATACCGATCCTGTATCTGTGAGTCAGGAACAATATAATCCAAATTACTTATTATCTACAGCACAGTTAACATATACTGGCAGTACAGATTTTGCATACGAAACCTGGAGGGGAAATCTAATTTATGCATCTACAATGATGCAAGGTTTATCATCTGTAATTGGTTATTGGGCTGGTGATAAATACATGTTGAATGAGGGTTATACCGCCGCTTATTGGGAAAAGGCATATCCAGATCAGGTAAAATATGCGGTTGATTTAGTTGAGCTTACCAGAGGTAAAGCACAATACAACAATGTTCATCAAATGGGTAGAATCTGGAAAGCATTAATTTTCGAGAGACTAACTGATTTATATGGCGACATACCTTATTCTGATGCAGGAAAAGGCTATTATTCGGCAATTCTTTATCCTAAATACGATGCTCAACAAGCAATTTATACCGATTTATTAAAAGAAGTAGATGAAGCTTCTACCGCTTTAAATGCATCGGGCGATGTAGTTAGTGGCGATTTGGTTTTTGCTGGCGATGTTGCTAAATGGAAACGTTTTGGAAATAGTTTGATGTTGCGTATGGCAATGCGTTTAACCAAGGCAGATGCTACGCTTGCTCAAACCTACATTACAAAAGCAGTTGGAAAAACAATGACCAGCGATGGCGATAATGCAATTTTTAAGCACGACGCTAATGGTGGTCGTGTTACACAAAACAGGAATGCACAGGTTCTATTGGGCGACGGTGGACAAGAAAATTATTATACCAGATGGAGCAGTACTTTTATTAATTACTTAAAAACGAATAACGATCCGCGCTTAAGTAAAATTGCAGTAACCAAATTATATTTAACTGATGCAACGAAAGTTCAAAATCCTGCATTTGTTACTACAGCAGCTGTACAAAAAGGTATGCCAAATGGAAAAGACTTAAGTGGCATTGCTGGTAGAGATGTACGTCAGGATGCTTCCTACACTGATTTTACCGATTATTCTTCACCACACCCAGGCATGCTAAAAAGAGATGGAAATACTTTCATCTTAACTTATGCAGAAAGCGAATTACTTTGGGCCGAAGCTGCACAGCGTTATGCTATTGGCGGTTCAGCGGCAACGCATTACAATGCTGGTGTAACTTCTGCAATGACTTATTTATCTCAATATGATGCTAATATGGCGGTAAATGCAAGCGATGCGGCAACGTATTTAGCTGCACATCCCTATGTAGCCGCAAATGGATTAGAAATGATTGCTACACAGTACTGGGCACATACCATCACCATGTTAGATTTTTACGAAACATGGTCTAACTGGCGAAGAACTGGCTTACCTGCTTTAGTTCCAATTGTATATCCAAATACAAATACAGGCGGTTCAATTCCACGTCGTTTTCCTTATCCGTTAGGCGAAGGTGTATCAAATGCTGCAAACTATAAAACAGCTTCAGCTGCGGTTCCAGGCGGAGATAAACTTGTTGGAAAAGTTTGGTGGGATAAATAATACTTCAAAACACACATATTTTAAAACGGCATTGCATAAAGCAATGCCGTTTTTTTATGGTAACATTTTCAATGTTTTTTTGAATAGCAAAAGCTTTAGTTTGATATTTATAATCCAAATCCAAACTAAATGAAAATTAAACTCCTACTCACTGCAGGCTTATTCGCAGGCCTTTTTGCCCACGCACAGCAAACACCCAGAAGAACCCCTGCTAAAGAAACTACCACAACATCTCAGGTAACCATTAAAGAAGAGCCAAAACCAACAGGTAATGAGCGGGCTTTAAAGGTAGAAAGTGCTGTAATTACGAATCACTCCGTTAATATTGATGGTAAATCGGTTCCATATAAAGCCACAACTGGAACCCTGCCTGTGTGGGATGAAGATGGTAAACCGATTGCTGGTTTATTTTATACTTATTACGAAAGAACCGACGTTCAAAATCGCGATAAAAGACCATTAGTAATTTCTTTTAACGGTGGCCCTGGTTCGGCATCTGTTTGGATGCACATTGCTTACACTGGTCCTGTTGTTTTAAATATCGATGATGAAGGTTATCCTGTTCAGCCTTATGGCTACAAAGAAAACCCATATTCTATTTTAGATGTTGCCGATATTGTTTACATCGACCCAGTTAACACAGGTTATTCAAGAGCTATAAATAAAGACATCCCGACTAATAAATTCTTTGGTGTACGTGCCGATATCAAATATTTAGCCGAGTGGATTAACACTTTCGTTACCCGCAACAATCGTTGGGCATCACCTAAGTTTTTAATTGGCGAAAGTTATGGTACAACCCGTGTTTCTGGTTTGGCATTAGAACTACAAAATAGCCAATGGATGTATTTAAACGGTGTTGTTTTGGTTTCTCCAACAGAATTAGGCATTGAGCGAGGCGGCCCAGTTGATGCAGCTTTACGCCTACCCTATTTCGCGGCTACAGCTTGGTACCACAAAGCCTTACCAGCAGATTTACAATCGAAAGATTTAACAGCAATGTTGCCTGAAGTAGAAAGTTTCACCATAAACGAAGTTATTCCCGCAATTTCTCAGGGGGGAATGTTAAGTGCCGATAAAAAGAAAGCTATTGCGGCAAAAATGGCCCGCTACTCAGGCATCTCCGAAAAAGTGTTTTTAGATTATAACCTCGATGTGCCAACTAATTTTTTCTGGAAAGAATTATTAAGAGATAAAGGTTTTACGGTTGGCCGCTTAGATTCTCGCTATAAAGGTATCGACAAAATGACCGCTGGAGATGGCCCTGATTACAATGCAGAACTTACTTCTTGGTTACACTCTTTTACGCCTGCAATTAATATGTATATCAGAAACGAGCTGAATTATAAAACAGATTTAAAATATAACATGTTTGGTTCGGTTTACCCTTGGGATAACTCTGGGAATAAAACAGGCGACAATTTAAGACAAGCTATGGCGCAAAACCCTTATCTACATTTATTGGTACAATCGGGTTATTACGATGGCGCTTGCGATTATTTTAATGCAAAATACAGCATGTGGCAATTAGATGCTGCTGGCAAATTGCAAGATAGAATGAGTTGGGAGGGTTATCGCAGCGGACACATGATGTATCTGCGTAAAGAAGATTTAAAAAATTCTAATAACCACATCCGCGATTTCATTAAAAAGGCATTGCCAAAAGCTGGCGAAGCGGCGAAGTTTTAAGGATTTATCGATTTTAAGATGATGGTGAGAAGGATTTCCATTTCCTTAAATATACGAGAATCCTTTATTGAAACTTATAATTTGTAGCGCAAAAACAGTACAACTATTACCGTTCGTCCTGCTTTGCGCTATATTTTTTGCTTTAGTCTTAGCTCGAAAACCCTTTCAAAGCAAAAAATGCCGCTTCAATCAGGGCTATTTAACTCAGGTATTTGCAAATCCCCTCAATTTGTACAAACCTGTGTAATCAAAAACACAACTGCCGAAACCAAAAAGTACAGAAATTTACTTTAAAAATTAAGCTTCCATCAACTTGCTTACATGTTGCGTAAGTGCTACAAAATCTGCAACGGTTAATTGTTCTGCCCTTTTTTCGAAGTAAATATGATTATCCATTTTATCTTTTGGCATTACAGCCGAAACTGCATTTCGCAAAGTTTTTCTGCGTTGATTAAAACCAGCTTTAACTACACGCCAAAATAGTTTTTCATCGCAATCCAATGTTTCCACCTCGTTTCGGGTTAAACGAATTATAGCCGAATGAACTTTTGGTGGTGGATTAAATGTTCCAGGCTTTACTGTAAACAAGTATTCGATTTTGTAATAAGCTTGAAGAAAAACGCTTAAAATACCATAGTCTTTCGTTCCCGCTGGCGAAGCGCAACGTTGCGCAACTTCTTTCTGAAACATACCAACCATTTCGACAACCTTATGGCGATTATCTAAAATTTTAAATAAAATTTGTGAAGATATGTTGTAAGGAAAGTTACCAATAATGGCAAAATGGCCAGGAAAAGTATCGTCAAAATTCATTTTAAGAAAATCGCCATTTATTAAACGATCGCCCAACTGAGGATATCTCTCATTCAGAAAGTGATAAGACTCCGTATCTATATCAATAAGGTAAGTTTGTAAATCCTCGCGTTGCAGCAAAAAATCAGAAAGAATACCCATTCCAGGGCCAACTTCCAAAACCTGATTATACTGATCGGTACGCACCAAACTTTCTACAATGCGCTTAGCAATGCCTTTATCGGTTAAAAAATGCTGTCCTAAATGTTTCTTTGCTTTTACTAAACTCATATCACCCCAAACCCCTAAAGAGGCTTTAAAATTTAAAATTACTAGCAAAGATAGGCTTATTATTCCTTTGCGAATAACTTCGTGTTCTTTACGGTTTCATTTTTTTTAAAGTCTTTAATCGAAAATCAGTAATTTGCGCTAAAATTTTCCAGTAATTATGAGCAATAAACTTAAAATTGGCATCAGTATAGGCGACGTGAACGGCATAGGTTTAGAGGTAATCATCAAAACATTATCCAACCCTGCAATTTTAAATTATTGCACACCAATTGTTTACGGCCACACAAAGGTTTCTTCCTTCCACAGAAAGGCAAATAATCTTGGCGATTTCAGTTTTAATGTAATTAATCACGCTAATCAAGCGCAGCTTAAAAAAGCAAATATGATTAATTGCTGGGAAGAAGATGTTAAAATAGAGCTGGGGCAGGTAACCGAAACAGGCGGAAAATATGCGCTTTTATCATTAGAAAGAGCTACAGCCGATTTGGTAAATGGCGATATCGATGCTCTGGTTACGGCTCCGATCAATAAACACAACATACAATCAGAAACCTTTGCTTTTCCAGGTCACACCGAATATTTGCAAGAAAAAAGTGGCAGTAAAGATGTATTAATGTTCTTAATCAGCGAAAATTTAAGGGTTGGTGTAGTTACTGGCCATATTCCAGTTAAGGATGTTCCGACAAATATTACCAAAGAAAAAATTCTCAGCAAGCTAAGACTGATTAATGATAGTTTAAAAAAAGATTTTTGGATTGAAAAACCGAAAATTGCCGTTTTAGGTTTAAATCCACACGCAAGCGATAATGGTTTATTAGGAGCGGAAGAAGCTGAAATTATTACTCCAGCAATTCAAGAAGCTTACGATAAAGGCATGATGGTTTTTGGCCCATACCCTGCAGATGGCTTTTTCGGAAACGGAAGCTACAAAAAATTCGATGCGGTATTGGCTATGTACCACGATCAGGGTTTAATCCCTTTCAAAACATTGGCTTTTCACAATGGCGTTAATTATACGGCTGGCTTAAATTTCGTGCGCACCTCTCCCGATCATGGCACAGGGTACGATATCGCAGGTAAAGATCTAGCCGATTCAACCTCATTTACCGAAGCTTTATTTTCGGCAATTCATATTGTTAAAAATCGTAGAGAGCAAGAGGAAATGTTAAGCGGTCAGTTGCGTACGGGTGGCAAAGTTGTAGAAACACAGTTCGATATTAAAGACGATGCTTCTTAGGCAGAAAGATTAAAGCCTAAGGCCAAACTTAACTGTTCAAAGATTTCTTAGGTGTAAAATAATTTGTAAAGCAAGTACAGTATTCCATTGGCTGCATCAGTCCTGCTATGCGTTACAATCTTTTTTAACTTCTGTCATTCTGAGGTACGAAGAATCTGTTTCATCGCTTGCAAATGCTTCGTACCTCAGCATAACAGCACACTCAAGGTTACTGCAATCAAAAAAGTATTTCCACTTCTATCAGGTTTATTTTTATTAAAATTGTACATCAAATAAAAAATGAGCGGCACCAGCAATACTAAATTTGTACTTCCAATCATCGTTATTTCGCAATTTCTTTGCACTTCCTTGTGGTTTGCAGGTAATGCAGTTCTGCCCGATATAATTAAAAATTTTCCCGCCGAATTAAATCTTTTAGCCAATTTAACCAGTATGGTTCAATTCGGTTTTATAGCTGGAACTTTAGTGTTTGCTATATTCGCCATATCCGATATTTTCGCCCCATCAAAGGTTTTCTTCGTTTGTGGTATCGCCGCTTCCATATTTAATTTAGGGATTTGCCTGGAGTTTTCTGATGTTAATTTATTGCTTTTATTCCGCTTTTTAACTGGCTTCATGCTTGCAGGAATTTATCCTGTCGGAATGAAAATTGCATCCGACTATTTTAAAGATGGCTTAGGCAAATCTTTAGGCTTTTTAGTCGGCGCTTTGGTTTTAGGCACCGCATTCCCACATTTATTAAAAACTTTTACTGCAGATTTTCCATGGAAATATGTAATCTACGCAACTTCAACACTATCATTAATTGGAGCAAGTTGTGTTTTCTTTTTAGTACCCAACGGGCCATTCAGAATGGCAGGACAAAAATTCGATTTTAGTGCCTGTTTAAGCGGATTTAAGAACATTAATTTCCGTTCAGCAGCATTTGGCTATTTCGGGCACATGTGGGAATTATACACGTTTTGGGCTTTCTTACCAGGAATACTTCTGCTTTACAAAAATACGCATCATCTGGATAAACTAAACGTTTCCTTATTTGCGTTTTTAATTATTGCATCGGGCGGCTTATCTTGTATGCTTGGAGGATTACTTTCTCAAAAGTTTGGAGCAAAAAAAATTGCAACTATGGCACTTTCTTTATCAGGTTTATGCTGCTTACTTTCTCCAATATTTCTTTTTGCCGATTCGGTTTATATCTTTTTCATGTTTTTATTTATCTGGGGTTTAGCCGCAACCGCCGACTCACCACTTTTTTCCTCATTAGTGGCCAAAAATGCGCCAGATCATTTAAGAGGAACCTCACTTACTTTAGTTAATTGTATTGGTTTTGCAATTACAATCGTGAGTATTCAGTTACTAAATATTTTATCAAAGGAGATGAATTCGCATTATCTTTATATGGTTTTGGCAATCGGTCCGATTTTAGGGCTTTGGGCTTTATTAAAGAGAGCCTAAGAATTCGATTAATTGACCATAGGGTTTTCTTTTCTCATTGTCGAATCAATAAAATTCCTGAACTTTAAATAAACCAAAGGAAAACGAGTAAAACATTAGTTTAGCATTTGCTTCTTAGATTAATTTATAGTGATACACACTTTATTCATATGCAAAATACACTATCACCAGTCATAAAACCCGAAGATTTAACCTGGTTAAATCAGGATGAAGAAATAGTAATTATCGATGCCAGTGCTGGCTCAAAAACCAGGTATGATGAACAACATTTAACTGGAGCCTTATTTGTTGATGTGAATGAGGATTTGGCTGCCATCGGTGATTTCGCTGTTGGCGGTCGTCATCCACTACCATCCTTTGAGCAATTTGCCACCGTTTTACAGAAACTCGGAATCACAAAAGATACACTTGTTATTGTTTACGACGATAAAAACGGTGGAAATGCTGCCGCTAGATTATGGTGGATGTTGCGGTCTATCGGGCACGAAAAAGTTCAGGTAATAGATGGAGGATTTCAAGCTGCTGTAAAAGCAGGTTTTCCTACAACAGGAAAAGCTGAAAATCCTAAATCGGTTGGCGTTTATCATATAAAATCGTGGAATCTGCCTTTATCAAATATTGATGAAGTAGAAAAAGTTGCAAAAACCAATGAATATTTAGTTATTGATGTGCGAGATGCAAATCGTTACGCTGGTTTAACAGAACCCATTGATTTAATTGCAGGTCATATTCCTGGTGCAACGAATCTTCCATTTACTGAAAATCTGGATGCCGATGGTCGTTTTTTGGCCCCAGAAATACTTAGAGAGAAATACACCGAAGCTTTGGCTTATGTTAAGCCAGAAAATGTAATTGTACATTGTGGCTCGGGGATTACTGCTTGCCATACGCTTTTAGCTTTAGATTATGCAGGTTTACCAATCCCGAAGCTTTATGTTGGCTCTTGGAGTGAATGGAGCAGAAACAATAAAGAAATGATTTTGGCGTAATTATATGAATATAAGCAAATTAGCCCTCTTGTTTCTGCTTACGATGTTCAGCAAGACACTACACTCACAATCACAAGTATTACACCCAAAAACTGGTTCAGCTATTTATATAAAGAGTTCTAGAATTACAGATGAAAATGCTTTCAATCGAACTTCTGAAGTATTTGTAAATCGTTTCCTTGACACTCTAAAGAAACAGTTCATAGCAGATAAATACAATATTAACGGAGATGTTGATACAAGTAAGGTGGCAAATACTATTGAACAACTTAAAGATATTTTGCCTCAAGAATTGTTCAGATCCGACATTAGCGAAAAAAATATTGATGATTTTGAAAATGACAAAGTAAGAAGTTATAGAATAGATCAACAGGATAAAAAAGAGCTTTTTCGTTACAATATTTCAGATGGGCGAGTTTACAATAGTTTTAATTCAGAAGAAATTATAGATTATTTCACCGCTGAGAAAGTCTTTTTTTTAAAAGAATTACCAGCGGAGAGAAAAAATATTAAAGGGTATGATTGTTATAAAGTGATTTATAGATTTCATGAGCAATATTCTGATTCAGAAATTCCGACTCCTGATGTGAAAAATGAGAGAGTACTATGGGTAACAGATAAAATAATTTCACCGTTTCATTCCATTGTAAGGTCTAAACAGATCTTATCAAAATATTATCCCTTGGAAATAATCGACAAAATAATTGATGTAAATGGTTTCGAAACAAGTTACGTTATCGAGAGTATAAGTTTTAAATAAGAAATCTACATATATCGTTAGACGAAAGCGGATGACAATCTGAGTAATCGAGTGAGCATCGAGGTTGTTAAAACTTCCTATATTTCAATTTAAAACCGATTAAACTGATTCTCAAAAATTTATAATATAAGCTGTTCGATTAAAAAACGATGCTGATAACATCAACAATTTTTAAAAAACATTTTTTATCTAATTATTTTATACCTACATTTGCAGGCTAAAATTTTACAGTACTTTGAACCCGCTAAAAGAATTTTCAGTACCGTTTACCGGATTAAAATTGGGATCTCATCAGTTTGATTATGAGCTTGATGATGCCTTTTTTAATGCTTTCGAGTACTCTTTAATTAAAAGCGGAAACTTAAAAGTTAACCTGGAACTTGAGAAACAAGAAACCATGTTGCTTTTAAAATTTAAAGTTATTGGCACAGTAAATTTAGATTGCGATAAATGTTTATCGGAGTTTCCGTTGCCAATAAATTTGTACGAAAGACAAATTGTAAAATTTGCAGGAGATGACTTAGAAAGTGATGACGAAGAAATTATCTCGCTAAGCCGTAAAGAAACTGCGATTGATATATCGAAACCGTTATACGAAATGATTAACGTAGCGGTGCCTTATATTAAAAACTGTGAGCAAGCTAACAAAGAATGTGATCAGGAAATGATTAATCGTTTAGAGAATTTATCTATCGATAATCAGCACGAAGAAAATGAACAAAATAGCGACCCACGTTGGGAAGCACTTAATAAGTTAAAAAAATAATTAGATTATACACCAATGGCACATCCAAAACGGAAAATCTCGAAACAGAGAAAAAATAAAAGAAGAACACACTACAAAGCAGTGACTCCTTCTTTAGCAACATGCTCAGCAACAGGTGCTATCCACGTACCTCACCGTGCATACAACGTTGATGGTAACCTATACTATAATGGTAAATTGGTTATCGAAAATACTCAAATCGGGTAATTTTCTTAAAAAATTGTTTGTGTTTTCAGCGGCTTTAGTCATACCTTAGTCAACTGAAAATTTTAGGATTTTACCTAATCTAACACAAACAGATTTTTTCTATGAAAATAGGCCTCGACATAATGGGCGGAGACTATGCTCCCAAAGCAATTGTTTTGGGAGCAATAGCAGCTCATCAATCGCTAAACGCTGGAGAACATTTAGTTCTAATTGGCGATACCGAACAGATTAAACCAATTCTTGCAGAAGAAGGTTTTAATCCAGATCATTTTGAATACGTTCATACTGATGAAGTAATTGGTATGGGCGAACATCCCACAAAAGCAATTGTTCAGAAACCTAATTCGAGCATAGCAGTTGGTTTTAACCTTTTAAAAGAAGGTAAGATCGATTCGTTTGCAAGCGCAGGTAATTCAGGAGCAATGTTAGTTGGCGCTGTTTTTAGCGTTAAAACTATCCCGGGCATTATCCGCCCATGTTTATGTTCAATTCTTCCGAAACTTAAAGGCGGCACAGGCTTACTTTTAGATGTTGGCGCTAATGCCGATTGCAAACCAGATATTCTATTACAATTTGGCGTTTTAGGTAGTTTATATGCAGAAAATTTATTGCAGATAAACGATCCAAGAGTTGCTTTAATGAATATTGGCGAAGAAGATGAAAAGGGAAATATGCTAAGCATGGCTACTTTTCCGTTAATGAAGGATACCAAATTATTCAACTTTGTAGGTAACGTAGAAGGACGTGATTTATTTAACGATAAATCGGATGTTATTGTTTGTGATGGTTTTACTGGAAACGTAATGCTTAAATTAGCAGAATCTTTTTATGTTATTACCATTAAAAAAGGATTGAAAGATGAGTTTTTCGATCGTTTTAATTATGAACAATACGGCGGCAGTCCAGTTTTAGGTGTTAACGCTCCTGTTGTTATCGGACACGGAATTTCTAGTCCTTTAGCAGTTAAAAATATGGTTCTTCAATCTAGAGAAATGATTACTACGGGATTGATTGAAAAAATTAGAATTGCATTTAAATAATTTATTAAAATGAGTAAAATTCACGCTGCTATTACGGCAGTAAATGGTTACGTCCCCGACTATGTGTTAACAAACACAGAGTTAGAAACTATGGTTGATACTTCGGATGAATGGATTACTAGCAGAACGGGAATTAAAGAACGTAGAATTTTAAAAGGTGAAGGTTTGGGTACTTCGGATATGGCAGTACATGCGGTAAACGGCTTACTTAAAAAGAGAGGCATCGATGCAAAAGAAATTGATTTAATTATTTTTTGCACAACTACCCCTGATTTTACTTTCCCTGCAACGGCAAACGTTTTAGCCGATAAAATCGGAGCAACAAATGCATGGGGTTACGACTTACAAGCAGCGTGTTCAGGTTTTATTTTCGGTCTTTCAACAGGTGCTTCGTTTATCGAATCGGGCAGACATAAAAAAGTATTGGTAGTTGGTGGCGATAAAATGTCTTCAATTATTAATTACGAAGATCGTACAACTTGTATAATTTTTGGTGATGGCTGTGGTTGCGCTTTATTAGAACCAAACGAAGAAGGTTTAGGCATTCAGGATTCAATTTTAAGAACCGATGGTTCTGGCAGAGATTTCTTAGGCATGAAAGCTGGAGGTTCTGTTCAACCGGCAACACACGAAAGCATCGATGCAAAATTACACTATGCACACCAAGAAGGACCAACTGTATTCAAATTTGCCGTTACAAATATGGCAGATGTTGCTGCAGAAATTATGGAACGTAACAGTTTAACATCTGATGATATTGCCTGGTTGGTACCTCACCAAGCTAATAAGCGTATTATCGATGCAACAGCAAATCGTATGGGTGTAACTACCGATAAGGTTATGATTAACATTGAACGTTACGGAAATACAACCAACGGAACCATTCCATTATGTTTATGGGAATGGGAAAGCCAGCTTAAAAAAGGCGATAACATTGTGTTAGCAGCGTTTGGCGGTGGTTTTACCTGGGGATCTATTTACCTTAAATGGGCGTACAATAGTTAGTTTTTAGTTGATTGATGAGGTTCTCAATAATTGAAAATCTTTCAAACAACAAAGAAGCCAAACACCCAAATAACAAAAAATAAAACAAAAAAAGTATAACTTAGTTAATTCAATAAACACTATTTTTTACATAACTAGCCTAAAAAATGGATATCAAACAAATACAGGAACTGATTAAATTTGTTTCTCGTTCTGGTGTAAATGAAGTTGCGATCGAGCAAGAAGATTTTAAAATCACCATTAAAACAAACCAAGCACCAACAGTTGTTCACGCTACATTGCCTCAGGCACCACTTGTACAAGCGGCTGCTCCAGTTGCAACAGCACCTACAGCGCCAATTGCTGCTACACCTGTTGTTCCTGCTGCAGAAGATACTTCGAACTACATTACAATTAAGTCGCCAATGATTGGTACTTTCTACCGTTCATCGAGCCCTGACAAACCTATGTTTGTTAACGTTGGTGATGAAATTGGTACTGGTAAGGTAATTTGTATTATCGAAGCTATGAAACTTTTCAACGAAATCGAAAGTGAAGTTTCAGGTCGTATCGTTAAAATATTAGTTGATAATGCATCTCCAGTAGAGTATGATCAACCATTGTTTTTAGTAGAACCTATTTAGTAAACCGTCTTTTATTACGCCATGGTTTGTGGTTTCACAAATCAAATAACATATAAATGGTTCGTGGAAACACGAACCATGGTATTTAAAATTGTTTCCAATTGGAACAAAAGACGAAAACGAAAAAATTATGTTTAAAAAAATACTAATTGCCAACAGGGGTGAAATCGCTTTGCGTATTATTCGTACCTGTAAGGAAATGGGCATCAAAACGGTTGCTGTTTACTCTACTGCTGATAGAGAGAGTTTACACGTACGTTTTGCTGATGAGGCTGTTTGTATTGGTCCTCCTCCGAGTAAAGATTCTTATTTAAATATTCCAAATATTATTTCGGCTGCAGAATTAACTAATGCCGATGCAATTCATCCAGGTTACGGTTTCTTATCAGAAAATGCTAAATTTTCTAACATTTGCCGTGAGTATAACATCAAATTTATTGGTGCTACACCTGAGCAAATTAATGGAATGGGTGACAAAGCTTCTGCTAAAGAAACCATGAAAATTGCTGGTGTACCTACTATTCCAGGATCAGAAGGCTTATTATCAAGCGTTAAAGAAGGGGTCGCAATTGCGAACGAAATGGGTTATCCAGTAATACTTAAAGCAACTGCTGGTGGCGGAGGCCGAGGTATGCGTGTGGTATGGAAAGATGAAGATTTTGAAAACGCATGGGATAGCGCTCGTCAGGAATCTGGTGCTGCTTTTGGTAACGATGGATTATATTTAGAAAAATACATTGAAGATCCACGTCACATTGAAATCCAGATTATTGGCGATCAGTTTGGCAAAGCATGCCACTTATCAGAACGCGATTGTTCAATTCAACGTCGTCACCAAAAACTGGTAGAAGAATCTCCTTCGCCATTTATGACCGAAGAACTTCGTGTAAGAATGGGTGAAGCTGCTATTAAGGGCGCTATGGCTGTAAACTATGAAGGTGCTGGTACAATCGAATTTTTGGTTGATAAACACCGTAACTTCTACTTTATGGAGATGAATACCCGTATTCAGGTAGAACACCCAGTTACGGAAGAAGTAATTAATTTCGATTTAATTAAAGAACAAATTAAAGTTGCTGCAGGAATTCCAATTTCAGGAAAAAATTATTTCCCTGATATGCACGCAATCGAATGTCGTATTAATGCCGAAGATCCAGCAAATAATTTCCGTCCATCACCAGGCAAAATTACTAATTTCCACTCTCCAGGTGGGCATGGTGTAAGAGTAGATACTCATGTTTACGCAGGCTACTCTATTCCATCAAACTACGATTCGATGATTGCGAAGTTAATTTGCGTGGCACAAACTCGAGAAGAAGCAATTTGCACAATGGAGCGTGCGTTAGGCGAATTTGTAATTGAAGGTGTTAAAACAACAATTCCTTTCCACTTACAACTGATGAAAGACCCTAACTTTAGAGCAGGTAATTTCACTACAAAATTCATGGAAACATTCGAATTTTCAGAATAACATAAACTATTTCTATATTTAACACGTAAATACCATTCTATTCAAATAGAATGGTATTTTTGTTTTCAACATGAGCGACACTAAAGAAAAATCATCACTACTAAAAGCTATCGGTAACAAAGGGACAAACCTTGAGGCAGAAATGTCTTTTTTCGACCATCTCGATGTTCTTCGTAAGCACTTAATCAGAGCTGCCATTGCTATTGCTGTATTTACAGGTATTGCATTTTATTTTAACGAAGAAATATTAGATAAAATAATTTTCGGACCTAAAAAACCTGATTTCTGGACTTACAGAATGATGTGTAAATTAGCTGAAAACTTCCCATCTCTTGGAAAGGATATGTGTATTACCAAAATTAATGGCGAAATCATTAATACCGAAATGGCTGGTCAGTTTAACTTACAGTTAAATGTTTGCGTAATGTGTGGTATCGTTTTAGGTTTCCCTTATCTACTTTGGGAAATATGGCGCTTTGTAAAACCTGCCTTGCACGAAAAAGAACGCAAATCGGCAAGTGGGTTTGTCTTTTTTGCCTCACTCCTTTTTATAATTGGTATTCTTTTTGGTTATTTCATTATCTGTGCCCTATCAATTAATTTCTTAACTGGTTATACGGTTAGTTCGGAAATTAAAAATACATTTACAATAGATTCTTATGTTTCATCTATTTCAACCCTAACTTTAGGTACAGGAATTATTTTTGAGCTTCCGATAATCATATTTATTCTTTCAAAACTAGGTTTAATGACACCAAAGTTTATGAGAGCGAGCAGAAGATACGCAGTTGTAATTATCTTGATTATTGCAGCAATTGTAACCCCAACACCAGATATTTTAACAATGCTAACTGTGGCGGCGCCATTATTCTTGCTTTATGAGTTAAGTATTTTTGTTTCGGCTTATATCGAAAAAAAGAAGAAAAAGGCAGAGACAGCTTTCTATGCTAAATAACAAAAACATTACGAAGAGATTTCGTTATTCTCTATAAATTTGAAACATGCCAAATACAAAAATTAAAATTGCAATTGGTTCAGACCATGCAGGTTTTGATTACAAAGAAATTTTAAAAGATTTTCTATCAGATTACGATGTAAAAGATTTTGGACCGCATTCTTTGGATTCTGTAGATTATCCCGATTTTGCCCATCCTGTTGCTTCTGCTGTAGAAAATGGCGATTTTAGATATGGCATTTTGCTCTGTGGCTCTGCCAACGGCGTAGCTATTACAGCAAACAAGCATCAACACATTAGAGCTGGCCTATGTTGGACGAATGAAGTTGCTTCATTAGTGAGAAAACATAACGATGCTAATGTATTGTGTATTCCAGCAAGGTTTTTATCTGAAGAAGAAGCAAAAGAGATAGCGACGACATTTTTAAATACAGAGTTTGAAGGTGGTCGTCATCAAAACAGAGTAGATAAAATATCTTGCTAAGATCAAAAAACAACTAACTTTTACTACATAATGAATAAAAAATTTTTAACTCTTGGCGTTGCGTCGCTTCTTACCGCAAGTAGCTTCGCTCAAGTTAAACCTCTAGTTCCAAATAAGGATGCGATTAGGTTTAGTAAAGCCATAAATCCTGAAAATGGCTTTAAACATCTTTCTGTTTTAGCTTCTGATGAATATGAGGGTCGTGAAACGGGCAAGAAAGGTGCATGGATGGCTGCAGATTACATTCGCAACTATTTCAAATCTATTGGCTTAAAAGGGCCTGTTAATGGCGAATACTTCCAAAAAATTGATCTCGTTAACCTGATGCTTAAAGAAAGTCATGTAACTTTAAACGGACAGGTAAAAGATTATCAAAAAGATTATTTGGTACTACCGAATACAATTAGCGATAAAGGTTTTACATTTTCTAGCGATGAGGTTGTTTTTGTTGGTTACGGATTAAAAAAAGATAATTACGATGATTTTGCTGGCGTAGATATTAAAGGCAAAGTGATTATGATGTTCAGTAATGGCGATCCTACTCTCAAACAAGGAGAAAGAATGGATCGTAATGCTATGATGAAAATCCGTAAAGATCGAGCTGATTATCTGGCTCAGAACAATGTTAAGGCAATCATTACGATAGATCCAAATGTTGACAGACTTTCTGAAGCTTACAAAAAATACTTAAATGATGGCCAAGTTATGGTTAAAACCAAAAGCATGGCAGAAGCGCAAAAACAAAATGATGTGCCTCGCATTTCAATTTCATCAGCGTTAGCAAATGAAATTTTAAAAAGTACAAATACCACAGTTGCTGATTTGCAAAAGAAAATTATCGATAGCAAAACTCCAGCTTCACAAGTGTTAAATATTCCTTTTTCTGCGAGTGCGACAAAAACTGAAACTCCAGTAAGATGTGAAAATGTTTTAGGTTTCCTAGAAGGTTCTGATCCTAAATTAAAAAATGAAGTGCTAGTTTTAACTGGTCATTACGATCACATTGGATTAGTTAATGATCCGAATGCAAAAGATAAGGTAAATAATGGTGCTGATGATGATGGTTCTGGTACAACGGGCGTTTTGTTAATGGCTAAAGCATTTACCGATGCTAAAAAAGCAGGTAAAGGTCCAAAACGCAGCATTTTATTCATGACAGTAGTTGGTGAAGAAAAAGGCTTATGGGGTTCTGATTGGTATTCAGAGCATCCAGTATTTCCTGTTGAGAACACTATCGCAAATTTAAATACTGATATGATTGGTCGTATTGGCGAAGAATACTTAGGTAAGCCAGATTCTGCAAACTACATTTACTCAATCGGCTCAAATATGTTAAGCAGCGATTTAGGCAAATTAAGTGAACAAGTGAATGCAACTTACACTAAAATGAAATTGGATTACAAATACGATGACCCTAAAGATACTGAGCGTATTTATTACCGTTCAGATCATTATAATTTTGCTAAACTAGGTATTCCTATCATTTTTTATTATGACGGAATGTTGCAGCAAGACTACCACAAACCTGGTGATGAGGTAAGCAAAATTAATTTCCCTTTATTGGCAAAAAGAGCTCAATTAACTTACTATACCGCATGGGAATTAGCTAATCAAGCTAAACGACCAGTTGTTGATATGGACGGAGCTGGACATCCAAAGAAATAATAAAGTCAAAATACTAAGCCCCGACATTTCAATCGGGGCTTTTTTATGCACAATACTTTTCGTGCCTGCTTAAATTCATATCTTTGATTTATGATCAAAACTGCCGAGGAATTTTTAGAGAAGTCTGATGAGAAAGCTTTCGATTTGCCGCATCGTAAAACCATAAACTATAATATTGGCAAATACAATACGGCTGTTGAACGTGGTTTATCAAAATTCGAAAATCTCGAAGCATCAAAAAAGAAAGCCCACGTTATTAAATGGCGTGTAATGGAAAATCTCGATAAGTTTTTACCTGAATTCGAATCGAATTTTCAGCGAAGAGGTGGTAAGGTTATTTGGGCAAATGATGCGGCAGAAGCTCAACAGGAAATTCTAAACATCATCAAAAGGAACAACGGAAAAACAGTTATTAAATCAAAATCGATGACGACCGAAGAAATTCATTTGAATGATTTTCTGGAAAGTAATCAAATCGAATCTTTAGAAAGTGATTTAGGCGAATACATTGTTCAGCTACTTGGGCAAGCGCCATATCATATCGTTACGCCTGCAATGCATTTAAGTGCAACTGATATTGCTAAATTATTTCATGATAAATTCGGAACACCGATTGATGCTACGCCACCTCAATTGGTTCAAAAAGCGAGGGAATTACTTCGTGACAAATATTTGAATGCTGATATCGGCATCAGTGGCGGAAACTTTTTAATCGCTGATACTGGAAGTATTGCCATCACAGAAAACGAAGGTAATGCCCGATTGAGTACCACATTTCCGAAAATCCATATTGCAATTGTGGGTATCGAAAAAATTATTCCATCGATGGCTGATCTGGATTTGTTTTGGCCATTATTGGCTTCTCATGGAACAGGGCAAAATTTAACGGTTTACAATACAATTTTGAGTGGACCTCGTCAACCTAATGAAACAGATGGACCAGAAGAAATGTATGTGATCCTTCTTGATAACGGGCGAACAAATTTATTAGCTCAAAAAGATCAACGACAAGGTTTATATTGCATTCGTTGTGGCGCTTGTTTAAATGCTTGTCCAGTTTATAAAAATATTGGTGGCCATACTTACAATACGACTTACAGTGGCCCAATCGGTTCGGTTATTACACCGCATTTAAAAGGCATGGAAGAGTTTAAACACTTAAGTTATGCCTCAAGTTTGTGCGGAAAATGTTCTGAAGTTTGTCCTGTTAAAATCGATATTCATAAAATGTTATTGCTCAATCGCCGAGATGCAGCAGCGACACATGAAAATGGTAAGGTAGAGGAAATGGGTTGGAGCATGTTTAACCGAATGATGCAAAAACGAAAGTGGATGGATTTTTTCGGTGGAAAATTCAAAAACTTCATACTTAAAACATTTTTCAAAAAAAGCTGGGGAAAATATAGAGAAATGCCAAAAGTTGCCGATAAATCATTCTCAAAACAATTTGAAGAGATGAAGAAGCAGAAGGAATCTTAAAACAAATAAAAACCAAATATGCAATTTAACCGCGGCAACAAAGACGACTCATTCCTCCTAAATTTATATAAAAGATTGCTTTACCCTCGAATGATTGAGGATAAAATGCTTAAACTTTTACGACAGGGCAGAATTGGCAAATGGTTTTCGGGTATTGGACAAGAAGCCATTGCCGTTGGTTCTACATTAGCTATGCAAAGCGATGAATATATATTACCCATGCATCGCAATTTGGGCGTTTTCACAACCAGAGATATTCCGCTAAAAAAATTAATGGCACAATGGCAGGGTAAAGCAACAGGTTTTACCAAAGGCCGCGACCGCTCATTTCATTTTGGTACGCAAGATTATAGAATTATTGGGATGATTTCTCATCTCGGTCCACAGATGGCATTAGCAGACGGTATTGCATTGGCAGATCTTTTGGCTGGGAAACAAAAAGCAACACTGGTTTACACGGGCGAAGGTGCTACCAGCGAGGGCGATTTCCATGAGGCAGTTAATGTTGCGGCAGTTTGGAATTTACCTGTGATTTTTCTTATTGAAAATAATGGTTATGGGTTATCAACACCAAAATCAGAGCAGTTTAGATGCAAAAATTTAGTAGATAAAGCTATAGGTTATGGTATAGAAGGTAGGCAAATTGATGGTAATAATATTCTGGAAGTTTACGATACGATCAATCAACTGGCAAGTGAAATTCGCAGAGACCCACGCCCAATTTTACTGGAATGCCTGACGTTTAGAATGCGTGGGCATGAAGAAGCATCGGGCACAAAATATGTTCCTCAAGAATTATTTGATGAATGGGAAAAGAAAGATCCATTGCGCAATTATGAAACTTATCTAATTGAAGAGGGGATTTTAACAGCTGATTCAATCATAGATATTAGAGCGGGAATCAAAAAAAACATTGAACTGGAAGTTGAGGAAGCATTTGATGAACCCGAACCAGAGGTAAGTTCAGCACTAGAGGAAAGCGATATGTACTTCCCTTATGAACAAACAGTAATTGATCCAAATCAATCTCAAACAGAAAAGAGATATTTAGACGCGATAACAGATGCGTTAGATTTAGCAATGCAGAAATATCCAAATCTGGTTTTAATGGGACAGGATATTGCTGATTATGGTGGCGCATTTAAAATTACTGATGGTTTTACTGCCAAGTATGGCAAAGGCCGGGTTCGTAACACACCAATTTGCGAATCGGCAATTGTTGGCGCAGGTTTGGGCTTATCAATAAATGGATATAAAGCCGTTGTAGAAATGCAATTTGCCGATTTTGTTACCGTTGGTTTTAATCAGATTGTAAATAATTTAGCTAAAACTCACTACCGTTGGGGCGAAAAAGCCGATGTTGTGGTTCGTATGCCTACAGGTGTGGGAAGTGGCGCAGGTCCTTTCCATTCGCAAAGTAATGAGGCTTGGTTTACGAAAACACCAGGTTTGAAAGTTGTTTATCCAGCTTTTCCTGAGGATGCAAAAGGCTTGCTGCTTGCCGCAATTGAAGACCCAAATCCTGTTTTATATTTTGAGCATAAATATTTATACAGAAGTTTAACTTCGCCAATTCCTGATGGTTATTACACCACTAAAATTGGCAAGGCTGTTACACTGAAAACAGGTGGTAAATTTGCTATTATCACTTATGGTTTAGGCGTTCATTGGGCATTGGATTACCTGAAAAACAATCCTGAAAGTGATGCAACACTAATTGATTTAAGAACTTTACAACCTTGGGATAAGGAAACTGTTCGCGATGCAGTAAAATCTACTGGGAGAGTTTTAATCTTACATGAAGACACACTGACCAACGGCTTTGGTGCAGAAATTTCTGCGTGGATTGGCGAACATTGTTTCCAATATTTGGACGCACCCGTATTGCGTTGCGCCAGTTTGGATACTGCAATTCCAATGAATAAAGCACTAGAAGATGAGTTTTTGGCCAAGGCAAGATTGACAGAAACGATAGAAAAATTATTAAAATATTAAATTATTTTGCCACGGAAACACAGAAATCACAGAAGTTATAATTTCGATTCCGTGTCAATCCGTGTTTCCGTGGCTAATTCATACATAGCAATGAGCAATTTTAAAATCCAGGGAAACATAGTAGATACCACAAAGCGAAATATTTTCTTTGGCGAAGTTGAGATAGAGGATGGGAAAATTAAATCCATTAATAAAATTTCAGAAATAAAAGATAAAACTCATTTTATCCTCCCAGGATTTATTGACAGTCATGTTCACATAGAAAGTAGCATGCTTATTCCGAGCGAATTTGCGAGGTTGGCGGTTGTGCATGGAACGGTTGCTACCATTAGCGATCCGCATGAAATTGCTAATGTTTGTGGCATGGAAGGCGTTGAATTTATGATTGAAAATGGCAATACCGTTCCATTTAAATTCAATTTTGGTGCGCCAAGTTGTGTTCCTGCTACTATTTTTGAAACTGCTGGTGCCGAACTAAATCACAATGATGTTAGATCACTTTTAGAACGCCCAGAAATAAAATACCTGAGTGAAATGATGAATTTCCCTGGTGTGCTTTATAAAGATGAAGAAGTTTTAAAAAAGATTGCTGCTGCGCATGAATTGGGCAAACCCGTTGATGGGCATGCACCAGGCTTACGTGGCGATGCGGTACAACAATACATCGATGCAGGGATTTCCACCGACCACGAGTGTTTTACTGCCGAAGAAGCTTTAGATAAACTTCAACGCGGCATGAAAATTCTGATTCGTGAAGGAAGTGCCGCCAAAAATTTTGAAGCATTAGTTGATTTGCTAAATGATTGGCCAGAAATGATGATGTTTTGCAGTGACGATAAACATCCAGATAGCTTGGTTGAAAATCACATAAACGTACTTTGTGCAAGAGCTGTTGCCAAAGGCATCGATATTTTTAACGTTTTACAAGCGGCTTGCATCAATCCTATTCTTCATTATAAATTAGATGTTGGCGCATTACAAATTGGCGATTATGCCGATTTTATTGTCGCTGAAGATTTGGTAAACTTCAAAATAAAGCAAACCTACATAGATGGCGTTTTACTTTCTGAAAATGGCAACACTGTTGGCGATTGGGTAAAACATAACAAGGATAAAGAATCTGTAAATCATTTCGATTGCAGTTTGAAAAAAGTAGAAGACTTTATTTACCCATATCAAAAACAAGATGAAATACCAGTAATTGAAGCTTTGGACGGACAGTTAATTACCAATAAGCTCACTGCTAAGCCAAAAGTTTCAAACGGAAACATCATTAGTGATTTAGAAAACGATGTGCTGAAAATGGTTGTTGTTAATCGGTACCACGAAGCGCCGATTGCCATTTCATTCGTTAAAAATTTCGGAATGAAACATGGAGCAATTGCATCTAGTGTTGCTCATGATAGTCATAACATTATTGCAGTAGGTGTGGATGATCTAAGCATTTGCGAAGCCGTTAATTTAGTCATCAAAGAAACTGGAGGTGTAGTGGCTGTTGGCAATGGAAAGGAAGAAGTGTTGGCTTTGCCTGTTGCTGGTTTAATGAGTAATCATAACGGCTATGAAGTTGCACAACGTTATACTTCAATTGATCAGTTTGCGAAAGATTTAGGTTCAACTTTGGTCGCTCCTTTTATGACACTTTCTTTTATGGCTTTGCTGGTTATTCCGCATTTAAAATTGAGCGATAAAGGTTTATTTGATGGCGACAAATTTGAGTTTGTATAATCAATTTTTCGTCAGTGCGGGGCACGAAGTAATATTAAGCTTTGGGGCGCTATATTGTGGCCGTTATAGGATCGCTTCGTGCCTCGCAATGACGACCGTAAATATCAATTATTTAACGTACTCCAGCACAAATACCTCTGCCAGAGGATTAAAAAGATATATTCTTTTATCATCCAAACAAACACAACGATAACGCTTTCTAATGCGTTCGCCTTTAGTAAAACGGCGACCATCTTTAATTTTGAAAATCGTATTAAGCGGTAGTTGCTCTAAATGTAAGGTTTCAAGTTGATTGGAATCATATTTTTTTAACGCTCTTGATAAACTCAAATCTGAGCAGCTTGATGCTGCTGGATTAGACATGTAATTGTCAATGGCTTTATGAATATCATCAGGAAAAATATTCATTTCAAAAAATGGAACCATCATCCGTTGGAAGTTTTTCTTCCATTCTCCGCCGTGTGGTTTTACTTTATTTTTGAAATCGTTCCAGGTTAAAAGGTGTGCAAATTCATGTACGGTTGTAACAAGAAAAGCATAGTGATTTAAATTGAAATTTACCGAAATTCGGTGGCCTTTATCGCGGTAGGGATGGCGATAATCGCCCAGTTTGGTAGAACGGGTTTTAGCGATTTTGAATTCGCACTGAAAATAATCTATCCACTTTGCAATTAGCGGCGCTGCCTCAGCAGGCATGTATTGCGCTAAAAGGTTAACTTTCTCCACAATGCTAAGATAATTGTTTTTATTAATTTAACCACAGAGGGCACTAAGTTTTCACAGATTACACCGAGATTTGTTAATAGCCATTTAGTACTTGCTTGATTCCATCTTTTAATTTCAAGACATTAAAATTCATCAATAGATCAAACCTGAATGAACATTTATTGCAAGTCCAATAATTGTTCTTTATAACAAATCTTCTCTCATAAACTTTGTGTGCTCTGTGTTAAAACTGATCCCTATTCCTCCGATGGAAACAGCGATGCCAACACCAGCTTAATCTCTCCAAAAGAATAATCCTTACCTAAAAAATCGCGAATTGTAGCCATCGATTTTGTTTTCTGGCTTTCCACCGCATCACTTATATTTCTGATTTTATTTGGTTTAACCAGTTTAGCCACATCAATTTGTTGCGTTGAAACATAATAAGCCAAATGCCCCTCAATGGTGCCGATAGAAAAACCACGTTCTTTTGCAATTTCTTCCAAAGTTTTTCCTTGCTCGTAAAGTTCAAAACTTACCAGTTTAGTATCTACTTTTGGCTCTTTTTTCTTCTTTTCAGCCGCAGATTTCACTTTCAAAACCTGTCCTTTTAATTGAATTGCTTTTTGCAATTGTTTATCACGCTCGGCAGCATTTAACAAGGCATCTGTATCGGCTTTACTAAACTCCTTACCATCAATCATAGCTTGCAATAGTGCCTTACTTTTGTGCATTTTCTTCAATTGCTCGTAAACCAAAATTTCCAATTCAAGTAGTTCGGTTAAATAAGTTTTAATTCCTTTTTCATCCTTTACCGCTTCAATATGCGCCAAAAGCTTTTCAGAAACCTCTTTAACTAAGGGATTAAAATATTTTAAAGCCGCTGCCACTCGTTTCGAAACATTAAATAAAGTATGTTCGGTTTGTGTGGAAAATAAGTTTTTAAGCTGATTGATAAAACTGTCAGCCGTTGCCGAAAGTTTCTGAAAATCGCGGTAAAGTTCCATTGTCCAATCATCGTAATGTTGTTTGGTCGATTTTTCCCCTTTATCAAAAGTTTGAACGTGTTCTTTAATGTAATAACGAACCAAGTTTAAGTCGAAAGCTGCTAGTAAATAAGTTCTGATAAAATCATAACTCTCCGCGCTAATCTGCTGATTAAGTACATCAGATGGTTGTTTGGTACTCGAAAAATAATGAATATTCGGGTCTTGCTGCAAACCAGTTTCACGCAAGTGCGAAGTCAAAACCAGCCCCTTTAAAGAGCGTAAACGCGAAAGCGCAACATACGCCTGTCCTGGAGCGAAAGCATCGCCAATATCAATAATTGCTTTATCAAACGTTAAGCCCTGACTTTTATGAACCGTAATTGCCCAGGCTAATTTTATAGGATACTGAACAAATGAACCAGCAACATTTTCCGAAATTTCGTTTGTTGCCTCATTTAATTTATACTTTACGTTTTCCCATGTGTAAGGTGAAATTTGGATAACCACCTTATCATCTGGTAATTCAATTTCTACAATATCCTTTTCAATATGATGAACAACGCCAATTTTACCATTATAATAGCGTTTTTCAGCAGTCATATCATTTTTAATAAACATAATTTGTGCACCCACTTTCAGTTCTAAACTTTTATCGTTTGGAAACGAATGCTCACTAAATTCTCCAGTAACCTTGGCATCAAAGAAGTAAGATTTAGTTTTAAGCTGTGTTAATCGTTCACGATTTATAGTATCAGCTTTATTATTATGCGTTGTTAAAGTGATGTAATTTTCATCGGCGGCAGGTTTGAAATCTTGCTTAAAATGTTGGCGAAGCAAAGTCGTATCATCTGCGGTAATTTGATTATTTCTGAGATTATTTAATAAATCGATAAAAACAGAATCATCTTGACGGTAAATTTTATCCAACTCAATATAAATCGGTGGATTATTTTGTAACGCTAAAGCATCGAAGAAATAAATGCTCTTGTAAAAACCTGCCATAACCCGCCATTCATCGTTTTTTACAACAGGAGGTAACTGGTGCAAATCGCCAATAAAAAGCATCTGCACTCCGCCAAAAGGCACATTTCTATTTCTTCGGATGTAACGCAAGGAGAAATCAATCGCATCAAGCATATCGGCTCGGAGCATACTCACTTCATCAATAACCAGCAATTCAAGCTCTTGAATCATGCGCCTTTTATTGCCTTGCATATTCAGATGCTTTACGATTGTGCGTGGCGTATTGAAATTAAAAGTGATGTTTTGGTTGATGATATTCGCTGCTGCATCAGGAAAAAACGCACCAAAAGGTAATTGAAAAAGCGAATGAATAGTTACACCCGAAGCATTAATTGCAGCAATACCTGTAGGTGCACAAATCATTGCTTTTTTGTGCGTAAGCTGAATCAATTTGCGCAAAAAAGTAGTTTTACCCGTTCCAGCTTTTCCTGTTAAAAAAACATGTTTCGAGGTATAGTTAACAAATTTTGCCGCTATTTCTGCGGCCATAGAAGTTTCTTCTAATTCTGGCATTGGCAATAAGATTTCGGTTTGCTCTATTTTCGGAGGGATAATTAAAGCTAACAATTTTAGCACAAAAATAGGTATGATTTATAGAATTTCGGCAAACAAATACGGTTTTAACCTGTATATTTTCTTTTGAAAATGAATGCTCAGTTTTTTATCGGGAAAAACCGTCCTGCTGTTCGCTTTACTCCGTTACACTCCGTGCTCGCTGCCATCAAGTTTATTAACAAAGTTTGTTGAGCTTTGGATTGTAAACCATAAATATCATCCTAAACGTAGTCGAAAGACAGATTATTATTTGTTTTCGACCATAGAATTGGTCATCGACTACGCTCAGAGTGACAACATTTGAGCTTAAATTATGATATTATAATAGTTGCAATTAATTGCGGTTTGGGTTTAACCCACAGAAATCGATTATTGCAGAAATTCGCCATCATTCTTACTACTCCCCTCCCAATTTAGGAGGGGCAAGGGGTGGTTAAACTATACCCAAAACCGTTAAAGAAGTTTCATAAACGCCACAGTAATGGAATACTTTTTTGGTGCTAACGAAAAAGATTGCTACTTCGTTCGTCCTCCCAATGATGGAATGGTGAGAACAACAGAAATTTAAAAAAGATTGGAATGTATGGCGGGGCCAACCCGAACCGAAGAACTACAGCTACTGCTTTTCAAAAACTAATTAGCCATTTGGTTTTCAATTAAACAGTTAAGTGATAAAAACAGTTCGTCAAAATTCTTATCTTTGCAGCCTGATGAAACAAAATTATTCAAATCTAATCGCAGTTAAATTCCTTTAACCAGGTTTCATCGCCATTTTTTACCCAAAATTTTATTATGCTTAACCCTGAAATAGAAAAACGTAAAACCTTTGCCATTATTAGTCACCCCGATGCGGGTAAAACCACTTTGACAGAAAAATTTCTGCTTTTTGGTGGTGCAATTAATACGGCTGGTGCGGTAAAACGTAACAAAGCGAACCAAAGCAATACTTCCGATTTTATGGAAATTGAGAAACAACGTGGTATCTCGGTTGCAACCTCGGTTATGGGTTTTGAGTATAGCGGCAAGCGAATTAACATTTTGGATACCCCTGGTCACAAGGATTTTGCGGAAGATACCTACCGTACTTTATCGGCAGTGGATAGCGTGATTTTGGTGGTAGACTGCGTAAAAGGTGTGGAAGAGCAAACCGAAAAATTAATGTCCGTTTGCCGTATGCGTAACACGCCTGTAATTATTTTTGTAAATAAGATGGATCGTGAAGGTAAAGAAGCGTACGATTTATTGGATGAAATTGAGGAAAAACTTAACATCAGTTTGTGCCCGCTTTCTTGGCCAATTGGACAGGGACATACCTTTAAAGGTGTTTACAGCATTTATAACAAACACTTAAATTTATTTAATTCTGATAAAACCAAAGTAACCGATTCGGTTGTGGCGGCAAATGATTTGAACGATCCAACGTTATTAAATTACCTTAAAGAAAACGAAATTAACACATTGAAAGATGATGTTGAATTGGTTGACGGTATTTACGGCAAAATCGATAAAGATTTATATACTGAGGGTTTGGTTGCGCCAGTTTTCTTTGGTAGTGCCATTAACAACTTCGGAATAAAGGAGCTTTTAGATACATTTATTGATATCGCACCAAGTCCGCGCCACCGTGAAGCAGAAGAGCGTGATGTGCTGGTTGAAGAGAAAAATTTCAGTGGTTTTGTGTTTAAAATCCATGCCAATTTAGATCCAAAACACCGCGATCGGATTGCTTTCTTACGTATTTGTTCAGGCAAATTTGAGCGTAATAAATTCTATTATCACACCCGTCAGGATAAGAAATTAAAATTCTCAAACCCGATGGATTTCATGGCCAATGAGAAAAGTATTGTAGAAGAAGCCTGGCCAGGCGATGTGGTTGGTTTATATGACAGCGGTAACTTTAAAATCGGCGATACTTTGACAGAAGGTGAAAAATTGCAGTTTAAAGGAATCCCAAGTTTTTCTCCATCTATTTTTAAAGAAGTAGAAAACATGGACCCAATGCGAACCAAGCAATTGGAAAAAGGTATTGAACAATTAACTGATGAAGGTGTGGCACAATTATTTGTTATGCAGCCTGGAAACAGAAAAGTAATTGGTGCTGTTGGTGAGCTTCAGTTTGAGGTTATTAACTTCCGTTTGGAGCACGAATATGGCGCAAAATGTCGTTTCCGTACATTAAGTTACACCCGTTCGAGTTGGGTAACATCATCTGATAGAAAAAAATTAGATGAATTTGTTAAACGTAAACAACAGCATATTGGTTTCGATAAGGAAGCGAATCCAGTTTACTTATCGGATAGTGATTATATGATTAATTTAACCAAACAGGATTACCCTGATATCGATTTTCATAAAACAAGCGAGTTTAAGAGTTAATTATTCTATAGATTTTAATAAACTGAAAACCTTACAGGATTTAAAGCTTGTAAGGTTTTTTTACGCATCTATTTTGATAGTCTTGGTAGAATCAAAGATGTGTAACGAAATAAATTTGTTGTTTGCATACAATTATTAACTTTAAATTTTGAGCCTAATAACGATATCAATGAGTACAATACTAACTGAAAAACAAAAAATGCTTGCAGGCAAAGCCTACCAAGCTGGAGAAGCAGAGTTATCAAAAGAAAGATTAAAAGCACGAGAAATAGTTTTCGAGTTTAATAATCTTGCTCCAAAATTTATAAAACAACGCAAAGAGTTAATAAAAAAACTCTTTGGTAAAACTGAAAAGATGTTTTACCTGGAGCCACCTTTTCGTTGCGATTATGGCTATAACATCGAAATTGGCGATAACTTTTATGCAAATTTTAACCTCGTAATTTTAGATTGTGCTAAGGTGGGTATTGGCAACAATGTTTTTATTGCACCAAATGTGGCAATTTATACTGCTGGACATCCAATACACGCATATCTTCGCGATCAGGAATACGAATGGGCGCAAGAAATTAGTATTGGAAACAGCGTTTGGATTGGTGGAAATGTAGTAATAAATCCAGGTGTAAAAATTGGCTCGAATGTAGTAATTGGTTCTGGAAGTATAGTTACGAGAGACATTCCAGATAATGTTTTTGCTGCAGGAAACCCTTGTAGAGTAATTCGTCAGTTAACTGATGAGGATAAAGACTTTTACTACAAAGACATTAAATTAGAGCAATAATATCTTGCTAAAAACATCTTGAGCTTGTCGAAAGACTTATATTCTTGCTTTCGACAAGCTTAAATGATTTTACATTTAGAAACGGCTTCTAATCCGTTTAACTACTATGGTCAACCACTACTTTCCACTCTCCTTTTAGTTTCTTAAATAACAACGTGAAATAACCTTGAGGTTCATCCTTTTCACGTTTTAAATGCCAGCTTCCCAATACAAAAGCAACATCTTTACCTAAGAAATCAACTTTTTTAATTCCAAAAGTTAAAAAACCCATTCCTGAACTGCCTGAATAGTTTTTCTTATAATTATCTAAAGTTTTTTGCCAGCCATAAGTCGTACCACTTTTTCCAACAAATAATAAGCTGTCTGATTTTAAGTAACCATCCATAAAGGCAACTAAATCACCTTTGTTCCATGCTTTCCTTTGCGTTTCTAAAACATCCAAAATGGCTTGTTTATCTTTAGGCGTTTGTGCCTGAGCAAAGAAGGTAGACAATAAGAATAATAGAATCAGCTTTATTTTCATATCAATAGATTTAGAAAATAAAAATGCGTTTTATTTTATTTAAAAGCTACATAAATTTGTTTCTTTACAGGCTTAAATCATCAAAATGCAAAAAACAGTAACTTCAATCGGCGAAATTTTGTGGGATGTTTTTCCAGAGGGAAAGAAAGCTGGCGGTTCATCTATGAATGTAGCCTTACATCTTCATAAACAAGGTATAAACAGCAAATTTATTAGTGCTGTTGGTCACGATGAATTGGGTAAAGAGTTAATTAGTTTTTTATATGATCAGAATTTCAGCTCCAATTTAATACAGGTTGCCGACTTACCAACAAGCACTGTAGAAGTTAAACTGGATGAAACGCACCAGGCCACTTACTCAATTATAGAACCCGTTGCCTGGGATGCAATTGAACTTTCTGATGAGGCCATTGAGACCGTGAAAAAATCGGATGCTTTTGTGTATTGTAGTTTAACGTGTAGAAACGAAAAGAGTAGAAATACAGTTTTAAGTTTACTTAATAACGCAAAGCTGAAAGTTTTCGACATCAACCTGCGTGAGCCCTTTTATACGATTAATACCTTAAAGGACTTATTAAATGAAGCAGACGTTTTAAAAGTAAACGAGCATGAAATTATTTACCTGAAAGATGAACTGGCATTAACAGGAAATACCGACGAGCAATTATTAAAACAACTAAGCCACTTATTTAACATAAAAATTATTTGCCTTACTATGGGCGAAAACGGGGCTTGTGTATTGCATGATGACAAATTATATCATCATAAAGGCTACCCTGTAAAAGTTGCAGATACGGTTGGAGCGGGCGATTCTTTTTTAGCAACCTTTATTTCTAGCTATTTAATTGGCTACCCAATGGATACGATTTTAGATCGAGCTTGTAAAGTTGGTTCTTTTGTTGCTTCGCAGTTTGGGGCAAACCCAAATTATGGAGATGAGATTTTCGATTAACTGATATTTTTAACCCTAGCCCACTAAATTTAATTAATTGAGTTTTGCGTTAGGGATTGTAAGGGTTCAGTACCAATTTTTTATTGGTACCGCACCGAAGCGAAGCCCTGAAAAGCCCGACCCTTGCGTAGCTTGGGGAACGCCCAAATCATTTTAATTTTTTATATGTAGTTTTCAGTTTTGCCTTATTTTTTGGCTTTAAACTTCGCCCAAATATGACACCCTGCTTAAATTAATGCAAATCGAAACTTTTATCTTCGATAAATCGTTAATACAAGCACATGAGAGGTTTTCGTTTTTCTGATTACAAGCCTGGCGATACGCCAAAAGGTGGGTTCGATGAGTTGCTGAAATTATTTAGCGAATTGCTAAATTATACAGCTGGTGATGCAGCAGAGGCATTAAGTTGGTTAAACGAGCTCGACAAGCAATACAAGTTAACCAACAATGATTACGGTATTGGTAATTTTATCGATGAATTGAAAGATAAGGGTTACCTCACAGAAGACAATCAATCTGGAGAATTTAAAATTACAGCCAAAACCGAGCAAACGATTCGTAAATCGGCCTTGGAAGAAATTTTTGGGAAACTAAAAAAATCGGGTCGTGGCAATCACAATAGCAACCAAAGCGGCATTGGTGAGGAGAAAAATGCGGACAGGCGGGAATATAATTTTGGTGATAGTTTAGACCAGATTGATATGACTGCCTCGATTCAAAATGCGCAAATTAACCATGGTATTGGCGATTTCACATTAACCGATCGGGATTTAGAAGTAGAGGAAAAGGATTTTAAAACCTTAACTTCTACCGTACTAATGATTGACATTTCGCACTCGATGATTTTGTATGGTGAAGATCGAATTACACCTGCAAAAAAGGTGGCAATGGCCTTAGCCGAATTGATTAAAACAAAATACCCGAAAGATACTTTAGATATTGTTGTTTTTGGAAATGATGCCTGGCCGATTTCGGTTAAAGATTTACCTTATTTGCAAGTTGGCCCCTACCATACTAATACTTTTGCAGGGTTAGAATTGGCTACGGATTTACTTCGCAGGCGTAAAACGCACAATAAGCAAATTTTTATGATTACAGATGGGAAACCAACCTGTTTGAAAGAGAATGGAAAATATTATAAAAATAGTATGGGCTTGGATAGAAAGGTGATTAATAAAACCTTAAATATGGCTGCTCAGTGCAAACGCTTGAAAATTCCAATTACCACTTTCATGATTGCTAAAGACCCTTATTTACAGCAATTTGTTCGTCAGTTTACCGAAATAAATGGCGGAAGAGCATTTTACAGTTCTTTGACGGGTTTAGGCGAATACATTTTTGAAGATTACATTAAAAACAGAAGAAAAACAGTTAAATAAGGTTGAAGTTAAAGGGCTGAAGGTGTAACCCAAACCATTAACGATGACCCGCAACAGTTTACATAAAAATATTAACAAGGAGAGATTTGAGATTAAGTTATAGCACCTTGCCGAGCCTTAAACCCTAAACCTTATGCCTTAAACCCTTTTTAAAAAGATGCAAAACACAACTTTAGGCCAGTTAAAGGCAACAAATTATAAATCAAGAAGCGTTAAGGAAGAACTTAGAGAAAATCTGATTAAGGTTCTGAGAGATAAAAAAACCGAGTTCGAAGGCATTATTGGTTACGATGAAACGGTAATTCCAGAATTGCAAACAGCGATCCTTTCACGCCATAATATTTTACTTTTAGGGTTACGCGGTCAGGCGAAAACGCGTATTGCTCGTTTAATGGTTAACTTGCTAGACGAATATGTACCTTATGTTGCTGGGAGTGAAATTTTTGATGATCCATTGAATCCTATTTCCTGGTACGCAAAAAATGAAATCGCCACCAAAGGTGATGAAACCGAAATTGCCTGGTTGCACCGCAGCGAACGTTATACAGAGAAATTGGCTACGCCTGATGTGACCGTTGCTGATTTAATCGGTGATGTTGACCCGATTAAAGCGGCTACTTTGAAACTTACTTATAACGATGAACGTGTAATTCACTTTGGACTAATTCCTCGTGCACACCGCAGCATTTTTGTTATTAACGAATTGCCCGATTTGCAAGCTCGTATCCAAGTAGCATTGTTTAATATGCTGCAAGAAAAAGATATTCAAATTCGTGGTTTTAAATTGCGTTTACCATTAGATATTCAGTTTGTGTTTACAGCAAATCCTGAAGATTATACCAACCGTGGCAGTATTGTAACGCCATTGAAAGATAGAATTGAAAGTCAGATTTTAACGCACTATCCAAAAAGCATCGAAGTTTCAAGAAAAATTACTTTTCAGGAAGCTAAACTAACCAAAGAGCAAAAAGAAAATATTGAAGCTGATGGTTTAGTTAAGGATTTAATTGAGCAAATCGCTTTCGAGGCTCGCAAGAGCGAATATATCGATCAGAAATCGGGTGTTTCGGCAAGGTTAACTATTTCTGCTTTTGAAAATTTAATCAGCACTGCAGAACGCAGAATATTAATTTCTGGCGAGAAAAATACATTTGTTCGCCTATCTGATTTAGCAGGAATTGTTCCAGCAATTACAGGAAAAATCGAACTGGTTTACGAAGGCGAATTGGAAGGACCTGCCCATGTAGCAACCACACTTATCGGCAAAGCGGTAAAAACCTTGTTTGCCCGTTATTTCCCAGATCCAGAGAAAGCGAAGAAAACCAAAACAGCTAATCCATATACAGAAATTACAGAGTGGTTTACAGAGGGCAATAATGTTGATGTAACGGATTCGCTAACAAATGCACAATACAAAAAAGCATTAATGTTGGTACCAAGTTTATATGATACTGTTAAAAAATTCCATCCAAAATTAAGCGAAAACCAAACGTTACTTTTAATGGAATTTGTGCTGCATGGCTTAGCAGAATATTCGCAATTGAGCAAAAATTATTTAAACGGTGGCTTCGGTTTCTCTGATATGTTTGGCAGTTTATTTAATGCCGAATTTGACGAGGAAGAAGATGAGGACGATTTCAGATAGTAATTAAATTATACATTTTAATTAGCTTTGATATTTCTTTCCGAAAGGCAGGAAATATTAAAGCTTTTTTATTTTAAACCAAACTTCTAAATGGGAAGATTACCTTTCATTATTGCCGCCTGCATACTTATTACTGCTTTTGATATTTATTGCTTCAATGCCTTGATGGCAGTATTCAAAAACTGGAAACCTAGAACAAAAAAAATCTTCGGAATATTATATTGGACGTATAGCATTCTTTTGATTGTTGGTGTTTTTGCGGGTATTTACCTTAATCTTTTTTTAACGCTCAGGGCAATTATTTTGGTTGCTTTCTTTTTAACGGTAGCTTGTAAAATGGCGATGTTGCCTTTCTTAGTTATTGATGACATAAGAAGGTTGTTTATTAAAATTTTTAGAAAAAAAGAACCTCTAAAAGCACAACAAATAACAGAAACAGAGCCCATTTCCCGCTCCGAATTTTTAGTTAAGGCAGGCTTGGTTGCTGCAGCCGTGCCGTTAACTTCTTTAAGCTGGGGCATTATATCAGGTGCTTATGATTATCAGGTTAGACGAGTAAATTTAATACTCCCAAATTTACCTAAAGCTTTTGATGGTATTACTATGGGTCAAATTTCTGACATTCATTCTGGAAGTTTTTATAACAAAACAGCTGTTAAGGGAGGTGTAGAAATGCTTTTAGGCGAAAAACCCGATTTCATTTTCTTTACTGGGGATTTAGTAAATAACCTTACCAATGAGGTGAAAGATTATCAGGATATTTTTGCTAAAGTAAAAGCGCCGCTTGGCGTATATTCTTCTTTAGGGAACCACGATTATGGCGATTATTATTTCGGCAAAGAATCATCACCTGCTAAGGTTAAAAACCTAAAAGACATGGTCGATGTGCATAAGATAATGGGTTATGATTTGTTAATGAACGAAAACCGCAGATTGAAAGTAGATGGCGAAGAAATTGGTATTTTAGGTATCGAAAATTGGGGAATGGGTCGTTTTCCAAAATACGGTAAAATGGAGCTTGCAGTAAAAGATACGGATGATTTACCTGTTAAGCTTTTACTTAGTCACGATCCATCACACTGGCGTGGCGAGGTTTTACAGAAATATCCACAAATAGATGCAATGTTTAGTGGTCATACTCACGGCATGCAATTTGGAGTTCGTTTAAAAGAATATCAATGGAGTCCTGTTCAATATATTTATAAAGAATGGGCAGGATTATATCAAGAGCAAAAACAACAGCTTTACGTTAACGTTGGCTATGGCTTTTTAGGTTATCCAGGTAGGGTTGGTATTTTACCAGAAATAACAATATTTACGCTGAAAAGGGCTTAATTTAAGAAGTATCATATTGAGCTTGTCGAAATGCTTTTATTTTTAAAAGCTCTTCGACAAGCTTAGCATGAAAGAGGCAGTATAGAATTAATCTTATCCTGCATTAAAGCGATATCCAACGCCTCTAACGGTTTGTAATAATTGTGGATTATCAGGATTTAATTCAATCTTTTTGCGCAAACGAACAATGTGCATATCTAGAGTTCTGGTATTTACATCAGAGTTATAACCCCAAACCACAAGCATTAATTCATCACGATTAATTACTTTTCCTGGATTACGTAAAAAATAAAGAAGAATACGGTTTTCCAAGATGGTTAACTCAATTTTCTTTCCATCTCTAAATAGAGTATGGATATTAGGATGATGCTCCATGTTACCAAAACGATGAATTTCGGCGGTATCTTTATTTACGATGAACTTCACTTTGCTTTCTAACATAGCTACCAAAACATCCATATTAAATGGTTTAGTAATATAATCTGAAGCACCAAAGTTGTAAGCATCAATTTTATCAACATCTTGCGCCTTTGCAGTCATCATAATTATTAAATTCTCGAAACCTTGTTTACGAACGCTTTCGCAAACTTCAGCACCCTGTTTTCCTGGCATCATCCAATCTAACAAAACAATATCAGGTTGGTCGGCAATAATCATTCTTTCGCCAGCGTCACCATCGTTTGCTTCCAAAACATTATACCCTTCAGTTTTTAAACGATGTGCTACTAAAAAGCGAAGGTTTTCATCGTCTTCTACAATTAAAATTTTTACTTCTTTAGACATTTGTGTTTTATTTTATGTTGAAGAACGGCTGAAATGTTGCAGTGCTTTAAACACTTTAACATAGATTTTTCCAACTTCAATTCAATTTTTAATTATTATATGGCAGCACAATTTTAAACTCTGTACCCGAGCCAACTTTACTTTTTACGGTAATTTCGCCCTGCATAAAGTTAACCAGTTCTTTGCAGAATGCCAAACCTAAACCAACGCTTCCCATTTGGTTATATTCGTTCTGTATTCTAAAAAACTTTTTAAATATATTATTTAATTCTGATGACGGAATCCCTATTCCTTTATCGGTAAAACGAAATACCAGTACACCTTTAATTAACTTAGCGCTAATGTTTAATCTCTTACTACCTGGGTTTGAATATTTGTAAGCATTTTCGGCCAAGTTATCGAACAAACTTCCAAGTAAAACAGGATCGGTTATAAAGGTTTTAAAGCCAACAACCTCATAAGTAATATCAAAATCGGGATGCTTAAGCGTGTGCGATTCGATTGTACTTTCAATAAAATCTTCTATGCTAACCGAATCCTGATTGAGAATGATCGCCTTATTTTCGATTTGTGTAAAGGCTAACAATTTATTCATTAATCCATTGAGCTTGTCGGCTTCCTCATCCAGAATTTTACCATACAATTGCTGCTCTCTCTGGGTTAAAGCTGTCGCACTTTTTATGTTATTTCCAGCAATTTTAATTACACTAACTGGTGTTTTAAATTCGTGGGTTAAATTATTTACAAAATCGTACTGTAGCTTAAACATTTTACTGTTGATGTTTAAATTACGATAGATTAAAAATGCAACCAAAAGCAAAACGCCGTAAACCAACAGAAGCACCAAAGCTATAGGCATGAAATAAATAAATATTTCCTTTTTGATATAGGATTTTGAAGAAGTAAAGTACAGTTTGAAATCAGAAAAAGCACCTGGTAAAGCAATTTCAGTTGTTATGTTTTCATCCGAAGTATCTATCGGATCGTAAGTCATAGGTTCTACCTTAATACTTTGGTACAACAACGGACGAGTATTAATAATTTTGATTTTACCTGGATCTAATTGAAAAACCATCATATCCTGTTGATATATGGGAGCAGGATTTAGCTTACGCATCATCATTTGCTTATAAGCTTTCAGATCTTCACGCCTGGGAATGTTTAGATAACTTATTTTATTATCGTTAGAGTTTACAACCGAGAAATTAGTAAAAAGTTCTTCTTGGGTGGGTACAGTTGCAGTATCTAACTGACCAACAAATGTTGCCAGTTTGTAAGCCATTGCATTAAAATCATCACTTACATCAAAAGAATTAGTATTATCTTCAGAATATAATTTTATCGAATCGGGATTAATGCCCTTACCAAACTGATAGATATATTTGGGGCCAATACCTAAATGGTTGGCATTAATTCCATCTCTTACAGGTGTATTTTTAACCTCGGTATCATAAAAAGTAACTTTCGATATAAAAGGGTATTTAAGCACTACAGTATCAACAAACTTAGAAGCCGTAGAGGAATCTAAAAAGCCATTGTAATAAGATACTTCAGGCATTTTATTTTGAAAAAACTCATTGTAAGGCTTAATACTCTGCTCTAAAACATTAACTTTTTCCGAAACGAATTCGTTTTCGATAGATTTTTTGCTGTAGTTAAAAGCTAAAAATAAAGACAGAATAAAAAGGATCGAAATTAAAACGATGAAGGTTACGCTTAACGAGAAATTTTTACGATAGCCGCTCTTTTTTTCTAAAATCATAACCTATTTCTTACCTAGGTTTTCTTTTAAAAACTCTTCTAATGCCTTATACAAAGCCGTTCTACCTTGTTGACGAAGCACAGGATTGGGTCCTTCTTCTTTCTCGATATAAGTTACAGATACATCACGTTTTTTTAGTTCCTTGATAAATTGAACTCCAATGGTTACATCAACACGTGGATCTTTAGGATTTTGAGCAAAAAATACTGGTGTTTTAAATCGATCTGCATGAAAAACAGGCGAAGCGAAACGAGTATAATCCGTATCGGTTTCAGGGTTGCCAAAAATTTCGTAGTACATCTGCAAATTCGATTTTAAAAACGGTGGAATAGTTTTAAAATAGCTGAATAAATTAATGATACCAGAATTTGAACCACCGCAACTATAAATATCGTTATTTTTATACAAACAATTAAGTGCTATAAATCCACCAAAACCATTTCCATAAATAGCTACCTTTTTTGGGTTGGCAATTTTCTTTTTAATTAACCATTTAACACCATCATTAACATCTTCCTGAATTTTATCACTCCACTGCTTAAATCCAGCTTTGTAAAATGCTTTACCATAACCTATAGAACCTCGATAATTAATTTGCAAAACTGCATAACCTCGGTTAGCCAGAAATTGAACGTCGGCATTATAACCCCAGGTATTTCTTGCACCAGGACCATTATGTGGCAAAACAACAACCGGCAAATTTGTTGGTTTTTTATCTTTAGGTAAGGTTAAATAACCATTTATGGTTAAGCCATCGCTACTTTTATAACTTATCGGCTGCATTGCACTCATATCTGCTTCGTTTATAGAAGGATTTATATCGGCAAGTTTTTTAAACTTATTCTGATCGGCAACGTATAGATAGTAAGAACCTGGATTTTTATCGGTATAAGTTCTAATAACAAAAGCATTATCGCCTTTATCTTTATCCATAATACGCCATTCGGTACCAGGTAAAAGTTCATCAATTTTTGCGTACCTAACTCTTGTGCTGTCATCAAGGTAGTATTTCTCCTTTTTCCACGATTCGCAGGTAACAAAAATCATTTTCTTTTTACTCTTCGAATATTTAGCATCAACCACATTTAAGGTATCATTTCCAAACAATACTTGTTTTTCTTTCCCAGTTTTTAAATCGAGCGCAACAAGTGCATTTTTATCGCGGTTTACATTTGATATGGCAAAAAGTACATCTGCTTCATTTTCGGCAAAAGCAACAGGTTGTAAAGTGGTTTCGAAACTATTCGTAATAACGGGTTTAAAAGGAAGGCTTTCATTTTCACGATACAACAATGTTTCATTTACACCATCGCTTGCAACTGCAATTTTAAGAATACCCTTATTATCGGTTACCCAATCGGTAATATTACCAGGGTTTTTTGCTGCAATATCCATTTTACCGCTACGAACATTTAAACGGTAAACATCAAAAACTGTAGAATCTCTTTTATTCGATGCAACAATAATGTATCTATCATCAATTAACTGATCTTCGATTACCCTTAATCTTGTTTTTTCGTTAGAGCTTAACTGCTTTTGGTTCTTTCCATCTTTTCCAACAACAAACAAATCCGACTTTCGTTCTTTCGACTCATCTTCTGTGTAATAAATAATTTCGTTGTTGCTAGTCCAGAAATAAAAGCTAATACTTTTTTCTGTTAAGTGTGTAATCTGAGTGCTATTTCCTGTTGCAATATCCTCTACAAATAAATCGAGTTTTTTATCTTGTAGCTTTAAATAAGACAAACATTTTCCATCTGGCGAAACGTGGTAGTAGGCCTTATCCTGTGTTCTAAAAAAATTATCTACGGGTATAATCTTACCATCATCCGAACCTTTACAAGCCCAAATAAAAGCTACTAAAACCAATAAAATTAATCTCTTCAACATAAAAAATTCCTTTTCGGACCACAAAAATAGAATAACCAAACAGCTTAAATACCAATTACATTAAGAATGTTACCAACACCACCTAAAAGCCGTGGTGCATCCAATTTAGTATTTAAAATACCGAGAAAAATAAAATACAGGTAACATTTAAAATACGTTTTATATACACGTGGTTTTTAAAGAAAGATGTATTAAAATGTTACATTTAAACCTTATATTTTAGCAATATGAATCGGTTAATATTCATTCTGTTTATATTTTTTTTCGGCTCGGTAAGTGCCCAAAGCCTTCGCCAGAACAGGCAAATTGTACCTGATGAAAGTGCCTTGGCTATTCAATATTACCAGGAAGGCGATTACGAAAAAGCGGCTGTAGTTTTCGAAAAACTATTTTCGAATCCCAATAACGAAGGATATTTTGATATCTATTTTAATACTTTATTAAAGTTGAAAAAGTACGATGTTGCTGAAAAGATAGTTAAAAAACAAATTAAACAATCGCCGCAGCCCGAAATGTATTCTATTGCACTAGGCAAACTTTATCAAGAAAAAGGTGATTCGCCTGCAGCCAATAAAATTTTTGTGGATGTTATTGGCAAGCTTCCTAAAGATGAATTTAAAATAAGAATGTTGGCCAATAATTTTTATCGCTACGAAAATTATGAATACGCAATTCAAACTTTCAAACAAGGCAGAAAATTAATGAACAACGATAAAGCTTTCGCATTTGAGCTTTTGAATATTTATCGCTTTAAAAAAGATAAACCTATGTTGATGCAGGAGTATTTAGATATTCTGCCAAGTACCCCACAATTGTTACCACAAGCAGAAGCTGTTTTATCGATGCTTTTTGAAGATAAAAGTGATTATCAAAATTTTCAAGCTGGAATATTAAAAAAGATTCAGAAAGAACCAGATGTAGAAATTTATATCCAACTACTAACCTGGAATTACATTCAGCAACAAGAATATGATATGGCTTTACGTCAATTAATTGCATATGATAAGAGAACAAAAGCCGATGGAAGTACACTATTTAATGCCACTTATACTTTTGTAGATAACGGGGCTTACGAAACTGCTATAAAATCTTACGAATACCTTTTAACCAAAGGCAAAGAGAATCAATATTATTTACCATCGAAAATTGAACTGCTGAACACAAAATATAATATTCAAACCAAAGGAAAATACAATAAAGCAGATTTAGATTTGTTAGCAAAAGATTATCAGATTTTGCTAGATGAAAACGGTAAAAACAAAAACACGCTTTTCGCGATAAAAAGATGGGCTACGCTTCAGGCTTATTATTTAAACCAACCTTCTAAAGCTGAAACTGTACTCGAAGAAGCTACGAAACTTCCTGGCCTTAGCGGTACCGAAGTTGGACAATTGAAGCTGGATTTAGGAGATATTTATATTTTAACAGCTCAGCCCTGGGAAGCTTTTTTGGTATATGAACAGGTTAGTAAACAGTTTGAAGGACAGCCAATAGGTAACGAAGCTCGCTATAGAAGCGCTAAACTTTCGTTTTATCAGGGAAATTTTGAATACAGCAATGGCCAATGTTTGGTGTTAAAGGCAGCTACTTCTCAGCTAATAGCAAACGACGCTTTAAATTTAGGTTTATTGATTACAGATAACACGCAAACACCAACTGATAGCAGTGCTTTAAAAATGTATGCTGATGCAGAAATGTTACTATTTAGGAATTTATCCGAAAAATCCATTAAAAAATTAGATAGCATTTCGATTGCTTATCCAAATAATTCGTTAGCCGATGCAATTTTAATGACTAAAGCAAAAATCTTTATCAAAGCAGATGATTATCAAAAAGCTGCCGATATTTTAAGGAAAATTACGGAAGATTTTAAAGAAGGAATCTGGACGGATGATGCATTATTTACTCTTGCAGATTTGTACGAGAAAAAACTAAACGATATTGCCCAGGCGAAAATATACTTTCAAAAACTAATTACCGATTACCCAGGCAGTATGTTTAGTGCCGAAGCAAGAAAAAGATTTAGGAATTTACGCGGTGATGGCGTTTAAGAATTCGCTTCTTTTTCACCTTCTTCCTTTTTAATTCTATAAACAATCTCACTTACAAACCCTATTTCAATTATAAAGGCGTATAAAAGCGAGTTAATTACCAAACCTAAAAAGTATAACACATTATTCGAGCTAAAAAAGCCCCACAATAACGTATGTGTTGGAAATTGAAAAACTGAATACAAATCGGATAAAGAACTTAAAAAGAAATTAGGTGCAAAAACATTCTTATCTTCTGATACAAAAGCGAAGAAGCAAATCGTAGTCAAAATTCCGATTGCTACAAAGGCTTTAAAGAACCTATATTTACTAAAATGCCAGATGTAGTATTTCATTGAGGGATGAAAATTTAAATTGTGGTAAACCACTAAGTTCGAAAATTTTATGGTTAACTGAAATATAAAACGAATTTTAACAAGCTTTTATTTTTTCCAGTTCCACACTACAGTACCCCAAACCAAAACATTTTCATCATTAGTTTGATAGATTTAGCTTAAAACAATTCATTTTTTCTTGCGATCATTTTATTAAACAACAAACATGTTTAATAAAATGACATCTATATTTTTAAACCCGATAAGCTTATTTATTATCTTTGTGGCATGTTATTATACAACGTTACGCTAATTTTAGAAGATTCTGTAGTTGAAGAATGGTTGCAATGGATGCAGGAAACTCATATCCCACAAGTTATGGCAACGGGTATGTTTTTATCGCATCGCCTATTAAAAGTATTAGATTCGCCAAATGAGGGCGTTACTTATTGTACTCAATATATTGCAGAAAACCTAGAAAACTACGAAACTTACCAAACTGTACATGCACCTGCTTTGCAAGAAGATTTAAACGAGCGTTTTAAAAATCGTTTTGTTGCATACAGAACTTTGATGGAGTTTGTATCTCCAATTTCTTAGAGTCTATTAAGCGCCTTTAATTTTTTAAATCAGTTTAGGGTTTTAGTTTGTCGTTATTTTTGTGTCTATCAGCGTCTCGGATGGTTTTCTTTTGCAAATTTTTCTCTAAAGCTTCTGTCAAATTAATACCAGTTTGATTCGCCAGGCAAATTAAAACAAACATTACATCGGCCATCTCATCGGCAAGATTTACATCTTCATCACTTTTTTTGAAAGATTGCTCCCCGTATTTTCTAGCCATAATACGGGCAACTTCACCAACTTCTTCCATCAAAATGGCAGTATTGGTTAACTCATTAAAATAACGGATCCCAGTTGTATTAATCCAATTATCTACTGTTTGCTGTGCTTCGTTAATGGTCATTTATTCTTTCTTCTATTTCTGAATTCAATCTTTTATTTATGTCTACCTTGGCGTCTTCAAATAAAAAAACTGTGGCACCCTTCTCTCTTGCCCATCGATTTTTTATTTCACCTATTTTAGTTGTCTTATTAAAAAACGGACGAGGTTTTTCACCCTCTCGCTCACTTACGCTGCCATCAACTATTAAAATTAAATCATTAATAGGCTTATCCATTCTAAACCAATAAAGATAATCGGCATTGTAAGATACGGCATTAATATTTTGATATTTTGAATAATAATTAATTGCACCTGCCTGTCCGTAATTATCGGCTCGCACAACAACTGCCGATTTATCCTTTACTTTCCCGTATGCAGAATCTACTATCTGCGCAAGCTCTTTCCAACCCTGCATATCTGCATAATCTTGTGGCAAATCATGATTTTTTCCATCTTCCCAGCGTAAAGCACCAACCCTTTCAAATCGCTTATGATTTGCCATTATTTTTTCGGGCGCATAAACAGGCATTACCAGTGGGGTGATATAAGCAAATGAGCCAGTTATAAATAATATCAGTAAAGATGGAAGAATCCATTTTCGCTCCATAAGTTTACTGATATAAACACTTCCGAAGGCAAGTAAAACAGGATACAAACCCAAAGCGTAATAAGCCTTAGCCTTAAAGTAGCTAAAAATAATTAACGTAAAAATATAGGCTAAAAACACCCATAAGTATTTCTTGAACGGTTTATAAAATAAAAATCCAACGAAGGCGGCTAAGAGCACAAAAATATCACTAACAAAAAACAGGATTTGTTCCTTAAAAAAATCAGCTCGCTTTATGTTTACCAATTGCGTTTCGCTTAGTTCTTTCATGTGACTAATAACAGGGAAATTATGAGCGATTTGCCAGAGTATGTTCGGCAAAATTAGTAACAGCGCCAACCCTATTGCAAAATATAAATGCTTGGTAACAAAAACTTTTCTGTTAGGCGTAATTAAAACTGCAGGCAAAATCCCCAATATCAGAAAAAGGACATTGTATTTATTCAAAAATCCTAAAGCACCCCAAATGGCGAAATAATAAAGATAATGGGGTTTGTTATCATCTTCGAAATAAATAATCAAATAATAAAATATGGCTGTCCATGCTAAAACATCGAAAGAATTCGGCTGATAAAGAATATTAAGTCTTAAGTAAGATGAGCATATAAAAGCTATCGCGAGCAAACATTTAGCGTAAAAACTTCCTTTTAACTTATCTACAACTAACCAAGCAAAAACCATTGTTAGTGCCCCGAAAAGTGCTGGAAAAAATTTAACCCAAAATATCCCATTACCCAAAAATTTAATAATTAGAGAAAATAAAGATGTTAGTGGAGGAACTGACGTAAAACCAGCAGCCAAATGATTAGCTTGATCTAAATGCAAAAACTCGTCTCGATGGAGTTCGTAAGCACCATTAACCAAAACATAGCTCAAAACGAATTTCAATAGAATGAAAAATAATAGAAAAAGTAGTTCTTGATAATCAGATTTCGAGCGCTTCATTTTACTCCTTATTTTTAGTATCGATTAAAATGGTAACTGGTCCATCATTTAATAAACTTACTTTCATATCTGCACCAAAAACTCCAGTTTCAACCTTTTTTCCAAGTAAATCACTTAATTTTTCAATCATTTTTTCATAAAGCGGAATGGCAACATCTGGTCTGGCGGCTTTGGTAAAACCTGGGCGATTGCCCTTTTTTGTTGCCGCAAAAAGCGTAAACTGACTTATCAAAAGAATATTGCCACCTACATCAGCAAGTGCTTTATTCATTAAATCATTTTCATCAGCGAAAACACGCATACCAACAATCTTTTGAGCAAGCCAATCTAAATCCTCAGTTGTATCAGCATCTTCAATTCCTAAAAGAACTAAAAATCCTATTTCAATTTGGCCCGTTATATTTCCATCAACAACGCAACTTGCCTGTGTAACTCTTTGTAAAACTGCACGCATTTTAACTATTTTTGGGATTCAGATTAATATGCGCAAGATAAGTATTTTAGTAGTTATAGCACTTTTGTTTACCGCCTGTAAACAAAAGTTTACCGTACACTCTACCTTTTATTTTTGGCGAACCCAGTATAAAAATCAAAAAGCCGAAACCGAATACCTCAATCATTTTAAATCAAAATCTTTATATGTACGCATTATGGATATTGATTTAAATTCCGATACACAAGAGCCAGCCCCAGTTTCGCCAATAACGTTTAAAGATTCTCTTCCGAGTAAAATTGATATTGTACCTGTAGTTTATATTGTAAATAACGTTTTTAATAATCTGGATGAAAACCAAACAAAGTTACTTGCCAACCGAACGGCAAAATTTGTTGATGCAAAAGTTAAACAGGGTGGAAAACAAAATTACAAAGAAATACAAATTGATTGCGATTGGACACAAACAACAAGAGATAAATATTTCAACTTTCTAAAACTATTAGAGCAGGCACCAATATTCAAAGGGAAAGAGATTTCGGTTACTTTAAGGCTACATCAAGTCAAAAACCTGATTTCAAGTGGTATTCCGCCTGTAAAAAAAGTAATGTTAATGTGTTACAACATGGGCAATCTTCGAAAATATGGCGAGCAAAATTCTATTTTAGATATGAATGAAATGGAAGTATATTTAAAAGATAAGCTTAAAAGTTATCCATTAAAAATCGATGTTGCATTACCGCTTTTCAGCTGGGCTGTTATTTTCCGAAAACAGCAATACTCAGGTATTTCAAAACATATAAATAAAGAAGAATTAAATAACACAAAGCTTTTCAGCCGAAGAAAAAACACCATTCTTTATGATTTATTGATAGATTACCCTGCAGCTGGATTAAAGAAAAATGATGTGGTTAGATGGGAAGAAATTTCTACCGAAGATTTACTTGCAACATCCAGTTTTTTATCCCGATATTTAAAACCAGAAGAACGAAATCTCGTCTTCTATCATCTCGATACCGACCTTTTAAAAACATTTAAGCATGAAAACCTTCAAAAAGTTATCGATAATTTTTAGTTTCTTTTTTTTAGCCTTTTTTGGTGAAATCGCAATTAATGTTGCCTGTGGTGGCGAAATTGATCCTTACGATTATTACGTTTCTTATTTTCATAATAATACACAAGGTGATGAATATAGTGCATTTGCCTTTACCGAAATGGCTTATTTATATAGTGATTACGAAATGGAAAGTGAATCGGATATAAATAGCAACGAGTGGGCTAAATACCTAAATGTAAAAGCTGCTGATGTTTATCATGTTATGTACGCCAGCGATAGCGCAACGAGTGTTCTTCTTTCTAAATACAATAGCAAAACGAGCTTACCAGACAGTTTAAGCAAAAATTCATTTTTAGCAGGTTTAGCTAAAAATAAAGAAGCCTTGAATTATTTTCTGTATGCAAAAAGTTGCGAGCCTTTGGCTAATGCAAGTTGGAATCAGTGGAATCCCGAACCTCGAGATTTAGGCGCCATGGTAGAAAAGGCGGATGAAGGTTTAAATTTAATCGCCAGTGAAAAAGACGATTTTTTAAAGCTGCGTTATGCTTATCAAACGGCAAGAATGTTTCATTATGCAGCTCAATATCAAGATTGTAAAAGCGTTTACGAGAAATTTATAAAAACCAACAAAAGTAAAAGTGCTGCAAAAGGCTGGGCAGAAGCGCTGTATGCAGGTTCGGTTCGTAAATCTGGCAATCCCGAAGAAGCAGCGTACTTATTTTCTAAAGTTTTCGCTAGTAATCCCGAGCGTCGTGTGCAGGCTTATAAAAACTATTATTACACCAGTTCGCCATTAACTAGTGTGTTAAAATATGCTAAAAGCGATGAAGATAAAACTAACATTTGGGCTATAAATGGCTTTGGCAATGCCGATGCTGATGTAGAAAGTTTAGAAAAGGTTTACGAATATAATCCGAAGAGTTTATTAAATGGTTCGCTTTTAGTGCGTGAGGTAAATAAACTAGAAAAAAATTTAATTGAAAATAGTGATATCGCTAAAATCGGTTATAACTACTATTTTTCGGGTTACGGAAACGGTGGCAAATATAAAGACAGCATTCGTAATGTTAATTTGAAGCACCTAAATCAAATTAAAAATTTTTCGGTAAAAATGGCAACCGAAAAGGAATACCCTCAACCAGCTTTAGGCACTTTAACCGCTGCTTATTTATCGTGGATGGAAAACCAAGACGCTCATGCTTTAAATTACTTAAGTACGCTAAATGCAGATAAATTACCAGAAAGATTACGTGATCAGTATAGGATTATCGACCTTTTAATTAAATCTAAGGGAATTAAAAAAGGAAATCCATTTAATGAAAATGATTTATTACCAGCCTTAAAATGGTTAGATGAGAAAAGATTTAAAGAAAATAGGGAGCAAGAAAAAAATCAAAATTATTCATACGATCGGACTGGTAATGGTGGCAGTCGTTTTACCCTAACCACACGAAATTTTTATCAACAAATTTTAGCACCTGCTTATTTAAAAATGGGTGATACAGCGAAGGCTGCATTGGCGATGGTTAAAGGTGACTTAATATATAAAACGGTAAGTGGTAACTCCCTTTTTAAAAATATGAGCTATCAAACCACTTCGTTTTGGCAAAAATACTTGAGTCCTAAAAGTATGCAGAACTTAACCAATCTAAAAAATGCACCAGCTTCAAACAGCGTTATCAGTATGCTTTCAAAAGCTTTAAATCAACTTAAAAATGATGATTTCTACGAACTTTACGGAACTACCTATTTACGCACTCATAATTATGCAAAAGCGATAGAAATGTTCAATAAAGTATCGCCAAATTATAATTACTTCGCTCCCGAAAACTGGTATGCCAGTGAAAGTGAAACTAAACTTTACGCCAATCCATTTATTGAAACTGTAAATGATTATCCAAAACAATATGTAGCTGCAAAAGCATCAATTACCAAAAAAGCATTTGCAGCAGAGATGCTTCGTTTGCAAAAATTAACTGTAAGTGATAAGAAAAATGCTGCTTTGTATTACTACAAAATGGCGAATGCGGTATATCAAACAGGTTATTTTGGCAACAGTTGGTTTTTAATCAGCTACGATTGGTCGTCGGATGATAATTATAATCCAGCCAAATACGTTTACGATGCCGATTACAAGAAAGCGCAAACTGCAAAAAACTGGTATTTAAAAGCAAGAGCTTTAAGTACTAATGCCGATTTTAAAGCAAAATGCACTTTTATGTTAGCGAAATGCGCTCAAAAACAAATCATAATGAATTACAATAATGTTTCGTTCAGTTATTTCGATACAAAAGATGTAAAGTATAACGACTTTTTAAAGGCGAACTACAATAACCCTTATTTTAAAGAGCTGAAGTTAAAATATGCTAAAACTCAATTTTATGCGGTTGCCGCAAGTGAGTGCAGCTATATGAAAGATTTTATTTCGCCTCGTATTAACAAAGGTGAATAGATTTTAAATCAAAATTGGGCAGGAATTTTGCCCAATTTTGATTCGAGTGTTTTGAAGATTATCCTTTAGCTTTCGCGTTAATGCCTTGTATCGTTACCGTGATAAATGCTTAAATAACTTTCATATCTCGAGATCGCAATTTCATCGTTATTTACGGCTTCAATTACTACACAACCAGGCTCATTAACGTGCTTGCAGTTATTAAAGCGGCAATTATGCGAAGTTTTAAAAATCTCTCGGAAGAAATGCCCCAATTCTTCTTTTTCGATATCGATAACACCAAGCTCTCTAATTCCAGGCGTATCTACAATAAAACCACCCTGTGGCAACTCGAACATTTCGGCAAAAGTTGTGGTATGTTGTCCTTTATCACTCCAGTCAGAAACCTCGCCTGTACGCAAATCCCTATCGGGTAAAAGTGCATTAATTAAACTCGATTTACCTACACCCGAGTGACCAGAAATCAAAGTTATTTTATCAGTAATTAGCTCTTGAATAACTGGAATATTAATACCCTTTGTTGCCGAAACCTGATAACATGGATAGCCAATATTTTCGTAAATATTTTTAAACTCTTGTAGAATTTCCAAGCCCTCTTTACTAAACAAATCAAGTTTATTAAATACCAAAACAGCAGGAACATCGTATGCCTCGGCAGTAACTAAAAACCTATCGATAAAGCCTAAGGAAGTTCTTGGCGATGCAAGCGTAACCACTAAAATAGCCATATCTAAGTTAGCTGCAAGAATTTGAGCCTGCTTACTTAAATTAATCGACTTACGAATAATATAGTTTTTTCTCGGTAGCAATTCATTAATTAATCCTTGATTACTATCTCTTTCGAGGTCGAACTTAACCCGATCGCCAACCGCAATAGGATTGGTTGTTTTAATTCCTTTAATTCTGAATTTACCTACAATACGGCAATTGTAGCGTTCGCCATCATCGGCTAAAACACTATACCAACTTCCAGTAGATTTAATAACTAAGCCATGCATATTTGCAGTAAAGGTAATAATAAGCGATGGTAAAATGGAGGATGTAAAATGTAAAGTCGTTTTTTGATTAGAAAATAGATCCTCGGCAAAAGCCTTATTCGGAAAGCTAAAATAAAACATTTCCCTTTTTAGTAGCTTTACAAAATATTAATTATACGTCTTATCAGTCTTATGTCGAAATCGAAAAATAATGTTGCCCTTTTAGTTCATGCCTGTGACCGTTATGAATTTCTTTATAAAGGTTTCGATTTTTTCTTTTCCAGAAACTGGGATTTCAAGATTCCATGTCATTATTACTTCGCTACCGAGATTAAAAATGCGAAGGTTAACGGTTTCACAAATATTAAATCGGGAAAAGGCGAATGGGCTGATCGACTTGCGACTTTACTGAGGAGTATTGATGAAGAATACGTTCTCTATTTTCAAGAAGATATGTGGTTGAGTAAACCTGTTGATAAAAGTTTTTTTAACCAATTATTCGACTTTGCAGATCAAAATGCTTGCAACCAGATAAAACTTCATAGTTCTGATGTTTACACAACTAAACAAACTGAAAATTTTATCGATGGATTTAATATTACAGAAATAGACAACAAGGCATCACATTTTTTAATGTCGCACCAGGTTACACTTTGGAAAAAAGATTTTTTACTAGCTCAGCTTTATAAAAAAGAACATCCCTGGCGAAATGAGCGAAAAGGTACTAAACGATTAAAAACACTAAATCCTTTAATCCAGCATGTAGATTACTTCTCAGAAAACGGTTCGTTAGAAATTAATCAAAATAAAAAGCCAATTAAACGAAGTGAATATTTTGCAGTTTCATTTAACAGCACATTGAATCATAATGCACTTCGCTTTATAGAAATACTAAAATCTGGCACTAAAGCCGAAAAAGATTACGCTAAAGATTTACAAAACCATTTCGAAAACGGATTAACACATGATGGAAAGCCAAAACCAAAAAAGGTAGATTTATTTAAGAAATTTAAAACCTGGTTTCTGCAAAGAAAGGGTTAATTACTGGTTCTATAATTCAGGTTACTTTTGAACTTTCCAGCCTTCGTCTTTACTTAATTTAAGTTTGTAAGTTTTGGTAATGAAGTTGCTGTTTTCGCTTCCATCTTTATCAAACGGAGCAAAATCGGTATTTACCTTTTTAAGCGAAACGGTAACCTTAGCAGTGCTTGAATTTACCTGAGAAAAATCAACGGGCTTTTCATCGCTAAGCACATACTCAACAACTTTTACAGTTGCTTTATCGTTATCTTGCTTTAAAACTAAAGGACTAGCCTGTTCGGTTAAAGTAATTTGATAAACAAAGCTACTATCGCTAGATAAGAATTTTTTGTTTGACTCTTTTAATGTTAATGCGACAAGCCCTTTTGCAGCTAAAGCTTTATACTTCACTAAATCAACTTTATCATTTTTGCTGCTGAATTTTATTTCACCGAACCTAAAATGGGTTGTTTTATACTCAGGATTGGCTTTCAGATAATCTGTAATTACCGAACCGGCTTCATCTTGATTAATGGTGGTTTTTGTTTTACATCCAGCAAAGCTGATTACAATAACAGACAAAATATAGATAGTAAGTTTTTTCATAGTAAATGCTTTATGCGTTTTAAAGATATTTATTTTTAGGCTAACCGCAAAGAACGTAAAGTGTTTCACAAATAAAGTTTAGAAATTTGGCTAAACGCGAGGAACACAATTTCTTCAACAACCTCCTTAATTAAATTATGTTTAAAATACCTAAGATACTCTTCGGTGTATTGGGTGGTAAATTAAGATTTTTTCAAAAACTTTAAGTTTGGTATCACCATCGCTGATAAAATTACGGCGACACCAACCCAACGTAAAAACGAAACCTGTTCTTGCAAAACAAAACCAGCCATCATTACTGCCACGGGCAATTCTGCTGCGCTTAAAATAGAGCTTAATGCTGTGCCGATTTTAGGTACACCTTCAGCGTAAAATAAAGGCGGAATTACTGTCCCGAAAATGGCAATTATTAATCCCCACTTTAATAAACTACCACTTAAAGCACCGTTAAATAAAAATACTGGCGGAAAAATAATGAAGATTAAAATACATGCTCCTGTAATCATCAAGGCACTTTTTTTAAGCGGTGGATATTCATTACCGATTTTTCCGCTAAGCATTAAAAATCCTGCATAAGAAATTGCAGCCAGTAAGCCGAAACCAATTCCTGTCAGATTTAAGCTGCCAATGTTTGTTTCAATCATTCCACTTGCCAAAACAGTTCCACCCAAAACTAGTAAAATGGCTAAAAATTGTAATGTAGATGGTTTCTTTTTGAAAATGATAAATTCAAGTAAAATGCTCATCCAAATAAATTGCATCAGCAAAATTATAGCAACCGAATTTGGAACCAGTTTTACGCATTGATAATAAAAAACACTGACAAGTCCTGTACAGGTTCCTGCTAAAACCATTTTCCACCAAGGTGTTATAATTGTAATTTGTTTAGCTTTATATTGCGAAGTTCTGCTTTGAAGGAAGAACAAAATCCATAAAATTACAGCACCAAAAAATGCCTGTGCCCCTGTTACATCGCCTAAAGTGTAACCTTCGTGATAAGCAAGTTTTACAAAAGTAGATAAGATGCCGAAACTACAAGCACCAAAAAAAACAAGGAGAATTCCTTTTAACATTAAAATTATTAATTATAGAGTATCAAGACATAATCATTAGAACTGTAAGGTAAAAAGTTCAATGAGAAAGAGCTTTTGTCTTTTAGCTTTGAACTTATATAAGTTGTTGTAAATATTTTTGAACGGTTGTTTCTAAGCCTAAATAAAGTGCATCGCTAATTAGCGCATGACCAATAGAAACCTCTAATAAGCCAGGAATACTCTGAGCAAAGTAATGCAGATTGTGTAAATCTAAATCATGGCCTGCATTAATTCCTAAACCTAATTTATTGGCATGGTGCGCCGCAGCAATATAATTTACAATCGCCTTTTCGCGATCGGCAAAGTAATTTTGTGCGTAAGCTTCGGTATATAATTCTATTCTATCGGTTCCAGTTTCTACTGCACCTTCAACCATCTCAACAACTGGATCTACAAAAATTGATACACGAATGCTTTCCTTTTGGAAAACGGCAACCATTTCTTTTAAATAATCTTTGTATTTAACAGTATCCCATCCATGGTTCGAAGTAATCTGACCTTCAGCATCTGGCACTAAAGTAACTTGAGCAGGTTTATTTGCTAAAACTAAATCTACAAATTTATCTTCACGGCAATTTCCTTCGATATTAAGTTCTGTTGCAATAACAGCCTTTAAATCGTAAACATCCTGATAACGAATATGGCGTTCATCGGGACGAGGATGCACTGTAATTCCTTGCGCACCGAAACGCTCGCAATCCAATGCAACTTTAACCAAATCAGGATTATTACCTCCACGACTGTTACGAAGTGTTGCAATTTTATTGATGTTAACCGATAACTTTGTCATGCATCAAAGATAATGCTTTGGCTTTGTTAATCGGAAATCTTCAAGAAATTTGACTTTTTTTTGCTCATATTTGTTCAAATCAAGATGAATTTAAAGGATACAACATTATATAAATTCCTAATCGTTTTACTTGTTTTGGCAAGTATCCCCGCATTATTTAGTGGCGTAATGGAACCTGATGGAGCGTTATACGCTTCTATGTCGAAAAACATAATTTTATTTAAAGATTGGTTTAATCTTTATGGCCGTGGAGCAGATTGGCTAGACAAGCCACATTTAACTTTCTGGCTGGCTGCAACATCTTTTAAAATATTCGGAATATCTGCTTTTGCTTATAAATTGCCCTCGTTTCTTTTTGGGTTGCTTGGCACCTGGTATTTATATAAACTAGCCAAAGATATTTACGATGCAAAAACAGGCTTAATATCTGCTGTAATTTTTTTAAGCGCACTCCATATTATCACATCTACGTTTGATGTACGTGCAGAAATTTATATCACCACTTTTACATTAGCTTCAATTTACCATTACTATAAAGCGCACAAAGGCTCGTTTTGGCATGTGGTTGCGGGTTCGTTTTTTGCCGCCTGCGCCATTATGATTAAAGGCATTTTCGTTCTTATACCTGTATTTGCAGGCTTTATTATTTACTGGTTATTTACTAAACAGTATAAACAATTATGGCAACCTAAATGGTGGATAGCAATTCTAGCAATTTTCGTTTTTATTACCCCAGAGCTTTATTCGCTTTACACCCAATTCGATTTACACCCTGAAAAGATTGTATTAGAGAGAACGGGGGTTTCGGGATTAAAATTTTTCTTCTGGGATAGCCAATTTGGTCGTTTCTTTAACAGCGGCCCAATAAAAGGGAAAGGCGATATTTCTTTCTTTTTGCACACCACACTTTGGGCTTTTTTACCATGGTCGATATTATTTTATACGGCAGTTGTAAATTTATTTAAAAGGAAAAACAGGGTTAATTTAGCGCCCGAAAGCATTATGATTTGGGCAAGTGCAGCAGTCACTTTCTTAATTTTCTCCCTTTCGAAATTTCAGTTACCCCATTATATTTTAATTATTTTCCCTCAATTTTCGATTATCACGGCTTTGTATTTAAAGAAATTAGAAGAAAGAGGATTAAAGATTTTCTTTACTGTGCAAAGCATTCTTTTTGTATTGATTATTGCACTACTATCCGCTTTAAGTTTTTTCTATGATTTTGAAAACCCTTATTTAATTGTTGGAATTTTAGTGATCGTTTTAGCAGCTGCATTTTTATTGTTTAAAGGCGTTAAATTAGAAACCATTATTGCCAGAAGCGCATTTGCATCTGTTGGTTTGATGCTTTTCTTATTTATTTTCTTTTACCCTGCCTTAATGAAATATCAATCGGGAAGTGAGGCTGGAGAATGGCTAAAGAAAAATTATCCGACAGCAAAACCTGCGGTTTTAAATTATATTGATGCATTTTCTTTTGATTTTTATGCGCCTGGTGAAGTGAAATATCTTCATAATTATGGCGATTTGGATAAAATTAAAAGCACGCAAGATTTGGTAATCTATGTACCAGAAACTGAATTATTAAAATTAAAAACCGAATACAATGCCGAAGTTTTAAAATCGTTTGAATATTTTCACATTACAAAATTGACTGGAAAATTTTTAAATGCTCAAACTCGTAATCAAGTTTTAGAGCACTTTTATTTGGTTAAACTAAATTAGTATGGATTTAATTTTTCGCATTATAAAATTTGGATTGACTGGCCTTTTAGGCATGGCAATAGATTTTGGTGCGACATGGCTTTGTAAAGAGAAATTAAAAATTGATAAATACATTTCCAATGCAATTGGTTTTACATTAGCTGTAACTAATAATTACTTAATAAATCGCGTTTGGACTTTCCAAAGTACCAACGCTCATTGGGGAACTGAGTTTAGTAAATTTTTAATAGTAAGTTTAATTGGCTTAGGCTTAAATACATTTATAATTTACCTTTTTCATCAACGTAAAAACGGAACAAATTTTTATGTAGCTAAATGTTTTGCAATTTTAATTGTATTTGTATGGAATTTTTTGGCGAATATGTTATTTACGTTTAAGTAACGTTTTTGCCAATAAAGTAGAATACAACAAGCCAAACCAAGCCCTTAATTAGGAAGAATAGGAAACCAATTAATCCTACACGTTTAAACCATAATTTTACTTTTTCTTTATTCATTACCTTAATGGTAAAGATAAAGGATTTAAGATAAATTAGAAAGATTTTAAATAAGGAATATGGAATTATCTAAAACGCTGCTCAGCGCAATTTCTTTGATATGCTTATGCTCAGGTAATCTTTTTGCACAGAATTTCGATGCTATTAAACGTTATAAAGTAAACTACTCATTAGCGGCCAAAGGAGATGAAAAGCTATTAGCCATTCGAAGTTTTATAAATAATAATCAGAAATATTTATTATTGGTTAATACACAAACTTTAAATACTAAGGTTGATTTGGCGGATAACTATTCACTAAACAATTTAGAGTATGGTAACGTGTTAGCGATTTTTAAAAACACAGTATATATAAAATCTTTAGAAGAAGCTGCTGAAAAAGATATTCAACTACAAAATGCAGGGATAGATCATTCTATTCCTAACGAAAAAGGAATTGCTTTAACAATTGATCTCTGTCCCTCTCATAAGGATTTAGATCGGATTATTTTTCAATCGGTTTTTGATGAATTTAAAAAGATAGAGCAGCCAGCTCCACTCGCTGTTTCAGTTTCTGGTAAGTGGATTTTAAAACACCAAAATGATTTAAGCTGGTTGAAAAATTTGGTGGAGAAGAAAGAATTGAACATTACTTGGGTAAATCACTCTTATAATCATGAAGTAAATAATCTGCCGTTAGCAGAGAACTTTCTTTTAGCATCGGGAACGAATTTAGATATTGAAGTTTTAGAAAACGAGAAGCTGATGCTTAAGAATGGTTTAGTTCCTTCGGTTTTTTTTCGTTTCCCTGGTTTGGTATCGGATAAAACAATAGTTCAGAAAATAGAACAGTATGGATTAATTCCTATTGGAAGTGATGCATGGTTAGCTAAAGGTCAGCAACCAAATGCTGGCAGCATTGTACTTATTCATGGCAATGGTAACGAAGAAATTGGTGTAAAAGATTTTATTCAATTATTAAAAAATAAGCAGGCTGATGTTCAAAACAAACAATGGCTTTTGTTTGATTTAAGACAGGGTTTAGAAAAGGAGTTTTAGCTTATCTATTATAAGAATATATAAAACTCATGCTGTGTTTATCCTTCAAAATAAAAAATTTATTTCTTAACAGGTAGCAAAGTAATTGCACTTGCTTTAAAGCGGTTATTTACAATTTCGCCAGTCACTTCTGCTTTGCTTACTGCATTACAAAAACCATGTTCGCCATGTGCATCGCCGAAATCATCGATATTTTTACCATCAACAAAATAAGGTTTACCATCGATTTTGATGGCCAGTTCGCAGTCTTTGCCTTTCATTTTAAATTGGCACTCTCCACAAGCAATATCTACCACCTGTTTCGTTATTACTTTATTTGTTGATGCTTTTTTTTGTGCAGTTTGAGCATTTGCAGCAAAAGCAAATACACTAATAAACATTGCAAAGAATAAGTTTTTCATGAATTTTATTTTTTTATAAATGTAGGTTTTTAGCCAGCAAAATAATTACTGTATTTTGTAAAATAAACTTAGAAATGAAAGCCTTAGCATTCAATGCTGATAATTTAATCATCTTCTAAATCAGCAAATGCTGGGCGATTATTTACAGCGTTTTTAAAAAAAATTTAAACTCGGTGTGGAATTTGCTTTGGATTTACATCATTACAACACACACAAAGAAAAACAGAATTATGAAAAAGTTAATAGCAATTGCATTCGTTGCATTTTTAGGTTTATCAACCGCCATGGCACAACAAGTAGATTTACGCAAGAAAATTAATGTTAGCGGTTCGGCAGAAACCGAAGTTACGCCCGATATTATTTACATTGGAATTTCGCTTAAAGAGTATTTAAATGGAAAGAAAAAAACAGAAATTACCGAGTTAGAAAAACAATTGTATGCAGCTGTTCAAAAAGAAGGAATTGCAAAAGAAAACTTAACAGTAAGTAACCTAAGCAGTTGGAATTATGCTACAGAGAAAAAGAAAAACCCTGATTTTTTAGCAAGCAAACAATACCGTTTGAAAGTTAGTGATCTTAACAAGTTTAATACAATTTTAGAGGCAATCGATGCTAAAGGAATTGCCAGTACAAACATTGAAAGTTATGATTATTCGAAAATTGAAAGCTTAAAAAAAGACTTAAAAATTAAAGCGCTTTTAGCTGCAAAAGAAAAAGCTGTTTATATGGTAGAAGCGCTAGGCGAAAAATTAGGTGGTGTAATTGATATACAAGATGGTGGAGACAATGTAATACAACCTGTTTACAGAAACTATATGATGAAATCGGCAATGGCCGAATCTGCTGATACAGCTCCTGAAATTGATTTTAAAAAAATAAAGTTAAACTTCACTGTTAATGCGGTTTTCGAGATTAAGTAATATTTAACATTTTAATTAACGCTTTTTACAACCTACCAGAACATTTTGGTAGGTTTTTTGTTAAGTTACCATCGAACACTAAAAATTTAAATATTATGAAAAAATTCATTTACACTTTAGCCCTTATTTTCACTTTAGGCATTAGTTTTAATTCTGCTCAAGCAGCAAACAAACCAGCTAAAAACCCAACAGAATTAACAGCAGAAGAAACTGTAAAATTAGAGAAAATAAAAACGCGTGTTGAGGAAATTAGAGAGATGGATAAATCTAACTTAACTAAGGCTGAGCGTAAAGCTTTGCGTAGCGAGTTAAAAGAATTAAAAAACCAAGCTCGTGCAGTTTCTGGAGGCGTTTACCTTTCAGTAGGTGCTATCATCATCATCATTTTATTATTGATTTTGATTTTATAATCAAGAATACATCACATCTATCTATATATAAACGAAAAAGCTTTGCATTGCTGCAAAGCTTTTTTTTTGGGGTTATAATTTTTTCTATGAGGACACACATTAAGGCTAAATTTCCGTCATTGCGAGGTACGAAGCAATCCTAAAGCAAAAAAAAGCTACTTTTTTAAGATTGCTTCGTACCTCGCAATGACGAGATCGATAAATGTTCTTAATCAATAATATCGAAACCCGTATATTTCACTAAAGCTTCAGGAATTTTAATTCCGTTTTCTGTTTGATAGTTTTCTAAAATAGAAGCAACTATTCGAGGTAATGCTAAAGCACTTCCATTTAATGAATGCGCCAATTGGGCCTTTCCTTCTTTTCCTTTAAAACGAAGCTTTAAACGGTTTGCCTGATAGGTTTCGAAGTTTGAAACCGAAGACACTTCCAACCAACGTTCTTGTGCTCCGCTCCAAACTTCCATATCGTATGTCATTGCCGAAGTGAAACCCATATCGCCACCACACAAGCGTAAAACACGATAGTGCAAACCTAATTCTTTCAATAGAGATTGAACATATTTGCTCATCTCTTCCAATGTTTCGTAAGATTTATCTGGATGCGTAATTTGTACAACTTCAACTTTATCGAATTGGTGCAGGCGATTTAAACCGCGAACATGAGCGCCATAAGAACCTGCCTCCCTACGGAAACAAGGCGTATAAGCTGTATTCTTAATTGGCAAATCTTCTTCTTTAACGATAACATCGCGGTATAAATTCGTAACTGGAACTTCAGCCGTTGGAATCAAGTATAAATCATCAACAGTTGAATGATACATTTGCCCTTCTTTATCTGGTAACTGACCAGTACCAAAACCCGATGCAGCATTTACTAAATGTGGAACTTGCATTTCTTTATAACCTGCCTCAATAGCATGATCTAAAAAGAAATTAATTAGAGCACGTTGCAACCTCGCTCCTTTTCCCTTGTATACAGGAAAACCTGCTCCAGTTATTTTAACACCGAGTTCGAAATCGATAATATCATATTTAGCAGCCAATTCCCAATGTGGTAAAGCTTTTACAGGCAATTCTGCAGGTGTACCATGTAGGTAAACCACTTCATTTTCTTCAGCAGTAGAGCCTTTTTGTACTAAATCGTATGGTAAATTTGGTAACTGAACAACTAAATTAAACTGAGCAGTTTCGAGCTCATTTAATTTCTCGGTAAGATTTTTAATACTCTCCTTATGAGATGCTGTTTGTAACTTAATTGCTTCAGCTTCTTCCTTTTTCCCTGTACGCATTAAGTCGCCAATTTGTTTAGCGGCTGCATTTGCTTCAGCAGAAAGATTATCCAACGAAGTTTGAGTGGAGCGGCGTTCTTCATCAATTTTAATGATCTCATCAACCAACTCAGGTTGTTTAAAGTTACGAATACTTAATCGTTCTAAAACTTTCTCTCTATTTTCGCGGATATAGTTAACTTGCAGCATTATTTAATTTTTTCACAAAGATAATAATTAAGTCGTCATTGCGAACGTAGTGCGGCAATCTCTCTCCAAAAAGATTGCTTCGCCGTTCCTCCTCGCAATAATGAGTATATAAAAAATATGGATGGAAAACTGTTTCTGGTACCAACCCCGATTGGTAATTTAGAGGATATGACCTTTAGGGCGATCCGTATTTTGAAGGAATGTGATTTAATTCTGGCGGAAGATACCCGAACAAGCGCTCCGATGCTTAAACATTTTGGCATCGATAAAAAGGTATTTTCGCATCATCAGCATAACGAACATAAGGCAACTTCAGAGATTATTAAATTTTTAAATGAAGGTCAAAAAATTGCCTTAATTTCCGATGCAGGAACACCTGCCATTTCTGATCCTGGTTTTTTCCTTGTCCGCGAAGCGATAAAAAATGATATTGCAGTAGAATGTTTACCTGGTGCAACAGCTTTTGTACCTGCTTTGGTAAATTCTGGCTTACCTGCCGATGCTTTTTGTTTTGAAGGATTTTTACCTGTAAAAAAAGGCAGACAGACCAAATTTAAGAAACTTGCAGAAGAAGAACGTACAATTATACTTTACGAAAGTCCGCATCGTTTATTAAAAACTTTAGAAGAGTTTGCACAATATTTAGGCGCAGATAGGCAAGCATCAGTAAGTAGAGAACTAACCAAAATGTTTGAGGAAACCGTTCGTGGCACTTTGGTAGAAATAAAATCACATTTCGAAAACAATACTTTAAAAGGAGAATTTGTAATTTGCATTGCAGGTAAGATTGCAACAAAGAACAAAAATAAATATAATGATGTTGATGAAGATTAGCATTTTAAATTAACAATATTCAATTTTAAAAATATTATGATTAGCATAGATAGATTTTTAAGTGACGAACAAGACCCAAAAGCGGTTGAAAAAGTTATTGGAAAATTAAACGACCTTTTAACCACTGGCGAAGAAATTTTGTACTTAGCAGTGCAGAAAAAACCTGCAGTAAACTTGTTACCAGACAGCATTGCCATTTCTAATAAAAGGATTTTTTATTGCGAGCCAGGTAACTTAGGCTTAACCATGAATTTCAAAGATATTTCTTGGAAAAGCATTAAGGAAGTTTCTTTTAAAGAAGAGTTTTTCGGTTCGAAATTTATATGTGTTCCGCAGCATGGCGAAAATATTGTAACAGAATTTATTCCAAAAGTGCAAGCTAGAAAACTACATCAAGCTGCTAACGAACAGTTAGAAGCTTATAAAGAATTATTGCACCAGCAGAAACTAGAAGAAAACCGTGCAATGGCGTCTCCATCTGTTCCTACACCGCAGCCGTTTGTTAATGTTGCCCCAATAGAAATTATTGAACCAGAACCCATTCAAATTGCCGAAGTTGTAGAAGAACCAGAAGATGAAACAACTTTGAAATTACGTAAGTTAAAAACTCTATACGATAAACATTTAATCACTCAAGAAGAGTACGAAGCTAAAAAAGCAAACATTTTAGATAGTTTGTAAAACTAGCTGTCTTTGCTGTCACTTTGAACTTGTTGAAACGCATTATAATCCTTCTACAAGTTCAATATGACATTTTGCCTAATCAGGCTAAATTATGAATAAAACACAAACCTACCTCCTTGCCTTACTCAGCGCATTTTTACTTTGGCTAGCCTGGCCACCAATGCCCTTTACAACACCTTTGCTATTAATTGCGCTGGTTCCATTATTTATTGCGTTAGAAAATATCTCAACAGAAAAGATAAAAAAACAAGGTAAAAGGATTTTCTTAACCGCAGGCTTAACCTTTTTGATCTGGAATACAGCATCAATTTATTGGGTTTATAATGCAATAAGTGCATACAATGGAACCGTAGTTGCTATACCTGTTTCGTTAATCCCTTACGGTTTGGGGGCATTATTAATGACTTTTTCATTTTGGTTGTATTACCGATTATCAAAATATACAAGTAAGAATATTGCTTATTTGGGCTTGGTTTCCTTTTATATTGGTTTAGAATATTTGCAACAAACCTGGGATTTGGCCTTTCCCTGGATGACTTTAGGCAACGGACTTGCAGGAATGCACCAATTGGCACAATGGTACGATTACACAGGTGTTTATGGCGGTTCACTTTGGATTTTAGTAAGCAATATTTTAGCCTTCGAAGCTTATAAAAAACTTAAAACACAAACTGGCTATTTGCGGTTTAGAACCTTCGGCTTTTGGGCTTTAATTGTTATTATTCCAATTGGAATATCAGTAATAAAATATCTCAACTTCGAAGAAAAAGGCACGCCAAGTAATGTTGTTGTTGTTCAACCCAACATAGATCCTTACCAGAAATTAGAAAATATTCCTGCTGCTGAACAAATTCAAATTTTAACACATTTATCCGATTCTATCGGGCAAATCAATACAGAATATTTTATCTGGCCAGAAACAGCAATTCCAAATTATTCGGATGAAGATCGAATTCGAAGTAATCCTGATTTTTTAACGTTACAAAATTTTTTAAGCAGATATAAAAATGGAACGTTAATTACTGGTATTGAAAGCATTAAAATTTATCCTGATAAGAGAACCATTTCTGCAAAATATGCACCGGATAGAGGTTTTTATTACGACAATTTTAATTCTGCAATGCAGGTAGAAAACTCAGCAAATGTTCAGTTCTACCATAAATCGAAACTAGTGCCAGGTGCAGAAAAAATGCCTTTTCCTAAAGTATTTTCTTTTATGGATGGTGTGTTTTCTCAACTTGGCGGAAGTGTAAGTGGTTGGGGCTGGCAAGAAAAACCAAGCGTATTATATGCACAAAGTGGAATTGGTGCCGCACCTGTTGTATGTTACGAAAGTTTGTGGGGCGATTGGATTGGGCAGCAAGTTAAAGATGGAGCACAGTTTATTGCAATTATTACAAATGATGGCTGGTGGGGAAATACATCAGGCAAAGATCAGCATGAAATGTATGCAAAATTAAGGGCGATAGAAACCCATCGAGATGTTGCTCGTTCTGCAAATACTGGAATTTCTTGTTTTATTAATCAACGTGGCGATGTTACACAGAAAACCAAATGGTGGACAAGAACCGCGATTAAGGCTGATATCAGCCTTAATGACGAAATAACGTTTTACGTAAAAAGTGGCGATGTTATTGCAAAATTATTAAGCGCTTTAGCCGTTATATTAGCACTTATTATTCCATATAAAAAATGGATAAAAAAACCTAAACATGCTACAGTTTAAAAATCTTCGCTGGTCTGTATTAGTATTATTGCTAACCATAAACTTTGGTTGCGATCAAATCACTAAAAATATTGTTCGCGAAAGAATAAGTGAATACGAACATATCAGCATAATAAAAGATAGATTTACGCTTACAAAAGTAGAAAACAGTGGCGCCTTTTTAAGCCTGGGCGACCAAATGCCTTATATTTTTAGGTTAATTATTTTAACAGGTCTTCCCTTACTTTTTTTGGGTTATGGTTTATACTTTCTATTTAGCAAACCAAATTTGCCTATAACTTTCCAAATTGCGGTATGTTGCCTGGTTGGTGGTGGAATTGGCAATTTGTACGATAGAATTGTACACGGTTCGGTAACCGATTTTATGCACATGGATTTTCATATTTTTCAAACAGGTGTTTTCAATTTTGCCGATGTTTCTATTATGATTGGTGTTATTATTTTGCTTATCCAATCGATAAAAGGGAAAATTAACAAACCAGAGCCTTTGCAAACTGAAGTTGAATAGTGCCAACAAATTCTTAATATTTTAATTGCATTTTATAAACAAACATATAATTATCTTTATGTGTTAAGAATCTAAAATCAACCAAAAATAAAATCCAATGAAAAGAAATGCAACAGCCGTATGGCAAGGATCTGGTAAAGAAGGTAAAGGTAATTTAACTACCCAAAGTACAACATTAAACAACACCCAATACTCATTTGGTTCTCGCTTCGAAGAAGGTGTAGGCACAAATCCTGAAGAGTTAGTTGCAGCAGCACACGCTGGCTGTTTCACAATGGCATTATCATTTAAAATTGATGAGGCTGGATTTACCGCTGAGAACTTAGAAACTAAATGTGTAATTAATTTAGACCCTGCACAAGGTAAAATAACTGAATCTCATTTAACATTAACGGCTACTGTTCCAGGTTTATCAAAAGAAAAATTTGATGAGCTAGTTGCAGATGCTGAAAAAAATTGCCCGATTTCTAAATTATTAGATACCACAATTTCTGTGGATGCTACTTTAGTATAATTTTTTTATATAATAATCGAATTGAGCTTGCTGGATAATAAAAATTTCAACAAGTTCAATTCGATAATTTAATTTGCACAACTAAATCAAGTCGAACGCTCTAGCGTATTGCGAAATCTCGAAAGACGATTTCGTTCTTAATTTATCTCTAACATTTCTTCGATGAGTATCTACCGTAGTTGGAGAAATATGTAATTCTTCTGCTATCTCGATAGAACTTTTACCTAAAGCAATTTCTTTTAATATGGTTTTTTCGCGTTTACTTAATTTCGAAAAATTGGTGTAATTTTTCCGCAGAAAATCATTTTCTTTCAAAAGCCGATCTGCTTTTGCAGCCATGTGGTGCATTGCATCTATCGGTATAGAAATTGTAATCGACAAAAGAGGTTTATCGTTCTCATCGCGTAAAAATATTTTTGTACTTGATAAGTGCCACTGCCAATTATCTTTTCCAGGAAACTTTAATTGCTGGTAATAACTTAACGTATCTTCCAGATTATTACCGTGCATAAAAGCACCGATTTTTGGAACATAATCTTTGGCATCCTCTGCATTAAAAAATCTGCTGTAATATTCTGTACTTGTCAATGAGCAAACTTCTTCTAAAGAAAGTCCGATCTGTTTTAAACCCCGCTCACTCATGTATGCAACAGTCCAATTTACTGTTTCATGTATAATTACAACCCCTGGCATTTGATCGAATGCCTTTACATTTAGATCTATTAAATTACGCATTACGGGCGTAAGCTGGGGTTTGTAGTTTTTAGGCATGAGGCGCATTTAGAAAATGATCCATGCAAAATACTCAAAATTAAGTAGATAGCAAATAGCCCTTAAGTTTTTAATCTAGCTTAAATATTTTCCAACAATTGGCATTCTTCTACCCATGCCGAATGCTTTTGGCGAAACACGTAATATTGGTGGTGTTTGGTAACGTTTAAATTCAGCTACATTTACCATTTTTAAAATTCTTCTAACTAACGCTTCCTCGAAACCTTTAGCAATTAATGCTGCAGAACCTTGTTTTAATTCGATGTGCTGATATAAAATTCGATCCAAGATATCGTATTCTGGTAACGAGTCAGAATCTTTTTGGTCGGGCCTTAATTCTGCTGAAGGTGGTTTAACAATTGTATTGATTGGAATTAATTCTCTCTCCTTGTTAATGTATTTCGCCAACTGAAAAACCTGTGTTTTATAAACATCGCCAATTACACCAATTGCACCACACATATCGCCATACAAAGTTCCATAACCAACAGCACATTCACTTTTGTTAGAAGTGTTAAGCAAAATGTAGCCAAACTTATTACTCATTGCCATAACAACAGTACCACGAATTCTGGCCTGTATATTTTCTTCCGTTAAATTAAATGGCATACCTTTAAATGCTGGAGCCAACATACTATCGAATGCTACAGCAGCATCTTTAATAGGCACAATTTCGTGTAAGCAGCCAATGTTATTCACTAAGTCAAGTGCATCTTGTACAGAGTGATCAGAAGAGAACTTAGAAGGCATCAATACAGCCATAACATTCTCAGCGCCTAACGCTCGGCAAGCCAAAGCACAAACAACTGCTGAGTCTATTCCTCCCGATAATCCTAAAACAGCTTTACTAAATCCTGATTTTTGAAAATAATCTCGAATTCCTAATATTAATGCATCGTGAATTTGTTCTATATCGGTTAACCGTTCTGCTTGAGGATATTTATTGCGAACATTCTCTACTTCTGTCAAATCGAAAACCTGTAAATCTTCTTCGAAATACTTCATTTCAGCTTTCATTTCTCCATCTGCATCGAAAACTAAAGAACCGCCATCAAAAATAATTTCAGTTTGGGCACCTACTTGGTTTACATAAAAAACTGGTAAATGATATTTTTTCGCGTTATCTGAAAGCACTTTTATGCGTTCATCATCATGCGTATAAGAAAATGGTGAAGCCGCAATGTTAATCATCACATCAGGCTGTTCTTTAATCAACTCATCCATCGGATTTGAAACATACAATGGATTATCATTAATATTCCAAAGGTCTTCGCAAATGGTTAAAGCAATTTTCTTTCCCTTAAAATCGATACACTTAAACGAAGTTGAAGGTTCGAAATAACGGTATTCATCAAAAACATCATACGTAGGTAGTAAAGCTTTTTTGGTAATGGCTTTAACTTTCCCATCTTCAATAAAATAGGCTGCATTAAACAAATCTTTACCTTGCAAAACATCGTTTCTAATTGGTAAACCAATAATACAGGCAATATCCGTACAATATTTAGCAATATCTTGAGCAGCATTTTCGCAAAGCGAGATAAAATCGTCAAATTCAAGAAAATCCCTCGGTGGATAACCACAAACGGCAAGTTCTGCAAAAACAACCAAATCTGCTCCTTTATCTTTTGCAGATTGAATGTTGCTGATTATTTTTTCTGTATTTGCTTCGAAATTACCGATGTGATAATTGAGCTGCGCTAATGCTATTTTCATTGATGAGTACCTGTTAAAATTATAAATGTTGCGGCTTAAAAGAAAAATCCAAAGTTAAGAGCTAAGTAATGATTCTTAACATTTCTGCTGTTATCCTTTACAATATTAGTGAAACCGTTGTTAAAAGTTAAACCTGCCATAATACTGGTATTTCCAGACACATCGAATTCTCCACCACCGCCAATAATAAGACCAGCACGGTAAAACCTCGAATAATCAGAAATATTTTGATTATCGCCAACCTGAGCTCCATTTCTTACCGCATTTTGCTTGGCACTTATATTAAAGCCATTTGATAAACCAAATTGACCATAAAACCTTCTTCCATCAGTTTTCAAAGTTTTCAATTTTATAGTTAATGGCAGTTCGATGTATTGCATTCTATATTTCAAATCGTAGCCCACAGGATTTGTATTGCTGCTAGACATGTGATAAGGATTTACATTTATCTCCGTGCTTTTACCATTAATGGTTGTTATAGTTAAAGCGGTAGAAAAACTATAGTTAGGCGCAAAATTAAAGTCGCCGATTAATCCATATGAAAAACCTAAACCTATGCCTTCGGTTTTACCTTGTTCTGGTTTTATCCACCCAACAGTAGGCGTTGCAGTTAAACCTAACCTAAAACCAAAACCTGGTCCGTTAAAATTTTGGGCCCAAACGCTGGCGCTTAAAAAAGATAAAATAAAAATCGTTGTTATTCTTTTCATACCTTATGTATTTTATATTTGTTGTATAATGAAGTATAACGTAAAACGCAGGCAAATTTATCTAATTTTTCTTTTTGCACTTGCATTTATTTCCTGCAAGCAAAATAAGCGAGCAGATATTAGTAATATAAAACTTGATATAAAAATCGAAAGATTTGATAAAGAGCTTTCTACGGGCAAAAACAAAAACTTGCAACAACTTTCATCTCAACTATCGAACAAATACGGTTTTTTCTATGATGACTATATTCACAAAATGGTAGGTTCGCCCGATTTTACTGGCGATTATGTAATTTCAGGATTATTTAAAGACCCGGCTTATATCGATTTAACGAAAGAAGTTGACAGCGTTTTTCCCAACCTTAATACACAAGAAACTGGCTTAACTGAAACTTTTAAATACATTAAATATTACTATCCAAAAGCCAAAGTACCAAAGTTTATTTCTTTCGTATCAGGTTTTTCTTATCAGGTACCTCTTGGAGATAATTATATAGGAATAGGCTTAGATATGTTTCTGGGCAAAAACAGTAAATTTTATAAAGGCATTATAGAAAGTGTACCTATGTACATGTCGCGAAGATTTTCGCCCGAAAACATGGTAACCAGAGTTGCTGAAACTTTTGCACATGAAGAACTTTTTCCAGAGCCAGATGCTAATCGAACACTTTTATCTAAAATGATATTTCAAGGGAAAATACTTTATTTTCTAGATCAGGTTTTGCCCGAAAATATTGCCGATACAGCTAAAATTGGCTACTCATCAAATCAATTAGATTGGACACAAAATTTTGAATCGGATATTTGGGCTTATTTTTTGGAGAATAATTTACTTTACGAAACCGATTATCACAAAATTCAGGTTTATTTATCTGATGGACCTTTTACGCCAGGTTTAGGCGAAAATCGAGATTCTGCACCTAAATTAGGCGTTTGGACAGGCTGGCAAATTGTAAGAAAGTATATGGCTGAAAACCCAAAAATAACCTTACAACAACTAATGGCAGAAAATGATGCCCAAAAAATTTTAAATAAATCGAAATATAAACCTAAGAGAAAATAATTTAACGTTTTAAGTGGACGGTTCTGAAATTGATGTAACAATTTATGGATTAAAGAGTTTAATCATACAAAGAAGATCCTAAATCTATATAAATGAAAGTTGGTATTGTATTATCTGGCGGAGGAATAAGAGGAATTGCGCATTTGGGTGTTTTAAAGGCATTCAGCAATTTGGGTATTACTTTTAACCAGATTAGTGGTACTAGTGCAGGTGCAATTGCTGGCGCTTTTTTCGCAGCAGGTATCGACCCAGAAGAAGGTTTAAATATATTCCTTAAAACTAAATTATGGCGTTTTGTTCGGCCTGCCGTTGGCTCTTTAGGCTTAATTAACATCGAAAATACATCCTTAATTTTAAAAGAATATTTTCCAGAAGATTCTATAGAGAAATTAAAAATTCCATTAACAATAGCAGCGGTAAATTTCAGTGAAGGTCGTTTGGTTTACTTCACCAAAGGTCCGTTAATCCGTTCTATACATGCTTCGAGCTGTATTCCAGGTATATTTAAACCTATAATGATTGATGGGCAAATGTATGTTGACGGTGGAATTTTAAATAATTTCCCTGTTGAACCTTTAATGGAAGATTGCGATTTTATAATCGGCTCATCTTGTAATCATTTAAAACCAGTTGATAAAATTACAGGAATAACCAATTTAATGGGAAGAGCTGGCGTAATGTCGATCAATCACGATATGGAACGTAAGGCCAAGTTCTGTAACGTAATGATTGAGCCAAAAGGCTTAGGCGCTATTAGCACCTTTGATATGAAACGTGCAGAAGATATTTACTGGTTGGCACACGAAGAAGCTTTAAAAGTAATTAAAAATACGCCAGAGATCAGAGCATTAATACCACCCAATACCTTGAAAGGGACTTTGCCTTTTAAGCAGTAATTCAATATTCAAATTTAGCTTTGTTAGCTTTGTTTTAAAGCGTAGTTTATGGCTTTGGGTTAAGTTTCACCAATCGCTCGCCTTCTAAAACAGGAATCGCTTTACAAACATTTAATTGAAGGCAGAAAACAACATCTTCCTCAATATTTAGTTGCGCCAAACGATGGCTGTGCGATGACTTATGCAGATATTTCCTTAAATCATCCTTCGCAAGCATATATAAATCTTCAGCAGCAACGCTAGAATCATCAAAGTGTTCGAAGTTTTTGCGTAGTTTGTTTACCACAGCACCAGCAAATAAAGTATCCTCTAAATTAAACTGATCTTTCCAGCCCGCACATAAAAGCAAAACATTTTTATCCTGGCTTGCTAGGTAATCGCTAAGCGAATCTAAATTTAAGAAAGAACCAATAACCACCTGATACGCTCTTTTATTGGCAAGATGTAAAGCTTTTGTTCCGTTAGTAGTTGTTAAAACAATTGTTTTACCAGCAACCTTTTCTTTAGTGTACGAGAAAGGAGAATTACCAAAATCATAGCCTTCTACAACTTCTCCATTCCGTTCTGCAGCCAGCAAATAACCTTTTTCTTGGTAGGCTAAACATTCTTCCACTAATGAAACTGGGATGATGGCTTCAGCACCGTTTTCGATACCGAAAGTAATAGATGAGGTTGCCCTTAATATGTCAATAACAACAACAATGCTCTGCTCGATATCATATAAATCAATCAGTGCAGGCGTTAAACAAACTTCAATTTTTTTCGACATGTTCTGCGTATCGGGTATAAAGATCAGGTATCAAGATGATTTGTTTTGATACCTGATAGTAAATACTTAAATCTATTTATAAAAAGGGAACTTAACTACTTTGGCTTTAATTGGCGTATTACGGATATTAATAAAAACCTCTGTACCTTCTTTCGAGAAATCTTTAGCCACATATCCCATACCAATTGCTTTTTGTAATGATGGCGCTTGTGTACCCGAAGTTACCTTACCAATAATATTTCCGTCAGCGTCAGCAATTTCATAATCATGACGAGGAATACCTCTATCAATCATTTCAAAACCAACCAATTTCCGCTGAATACCTGCTTCTTTTTGTGCCTGTAAAGCTTCAGAATTTGTAAATGGTTTAGAGAATTTAGTAATCCAACCTAAACCAGCCTCAATTGGCGATGTCGTATCATCAATATCATTTCCATATAAACAGAAACCCATTTCTAAACGTAAAGTATCGCGGGCAGCTAAACCAATTGGTTTAATGTTATAAGATTTTCCAGCTTCAAAAACTAAATCCCAAATCTTCTCAGCATACTCGTTTTCAAAATAAATTTCGAAACCACCTGCACCAGTATAGCCAGTAGCAGAAATAATAACATTTTCTACGCCAGCAAAAGTACCTTTAACAAAACTGTAATACTCCATCGATGCTAAATCTACATCAGTTAAACTTTGCAAAGCATCAGCAGCTTTTGGTCCTTGAATAGCTAATAAAGAAGTTTTATCAGAAATATTATGCATTTCTACAGCTTTATCGTTAAAGCTCTGAATCCAATTCCAATCCTTTTCAATGTTCGATGCGTTTACAACCAACATATAAGTTTTATCATCAATACGATAAACCAAAAGATCATCAACAATACCACCATCTTTATTTGGCAGGCAAGAATATTGCACTTTACCATCGTAAAGTTTCGATGCATCGTTACTGGTAACGCGTTGAATTAAATCTAAAGCATTTTCGCCTTTCAAAATAAATTCGCCCATGTGGCTCACATCAAAAACACCAACACCATTACGTACAGTTGCATGTTCTGCATTAATACCTTCGTAGGTTACAGGCATATTATAGCCTGCAAAAGGAACCATTTTAGCGCCTAAAGCGATATGTTTTTCTGTTAAAGCTGTATTTTTCATGCTTAATATATAGTTGGCGGCAAAACTACTAAGAAAAAGGCAATGTTTTGGGCAAAATGTTAAAGCATTTAGAAAAAGAAAGCTCGTATTTCATCGGCTTTGCAGTCCCGCCATTTATTACAATCTTTTGTAATTGGTACCGTAAACTTGTCGGGCTGCAGCAACAAAAAGTATTTCCATTATTGTCGGGTTTATAAAACAAAACCTTGTTCCAAGAAACTAAATTTTACGTTATAATGCAGGAAAAATTTATATTCGTCTCATTCCTAAATTTCTTGGCTATAAATTAGAAATCTACCCACCAATCTTAAAAATGAAAACTCTCGAAAAAATACAAAATCTACTTCCAATTGGATATCTCTATTTAGTACTAATGGGCATATTAAAAGAAAGTTTATTGTATTACCAGCTTGGTATAAATATTTTAAAGTATTCTACCATAATGGATATTTTAATTAGCCCCATCGCCGATTTAACTGCAAATCCTGTTCTGTTAGGTCCTGCTGTAATTCTGTTTTTTATACTGCCATTTTTAATAATTCGCTTTCTATCTGCAAAAAGCAATAAAAAATGGGTTCAAAAAATTTCAGGTTTAAAAAATGGTGCTGAAGCATTAACTGTAGAACATGTTAAAAATCATTTTTCAAGATTGCTTTTCTTATTTATCACCGTCAGTTTGCTATCGTTTTTTCTTGGTATTGGAATTGGTAAAGGTCATTCCATTTCAGAAAAGATAAAAAACAACAGATTGTAATTTCATGATAAAATAAATTTCAATACTGGAGAATCGGAAAATGTTTACATCATTGGTTCGAATAGTGTTTACTATTTTTACTTAACAAAAGGCACTAAAACTATAAAAATTGCACCAGTCGGCACCATTAAAAATATTGAGTTAATAGATAATAAAATGTTTAGATGAGCAATAAACGATACGCTGAGATGAGCAATGAAGAATTGCTAAAAAGTCAAAAATCAATAAAAACAGTTACTGCTATACTTGCTGGAATGCTACTATTTCTTTTTGCAGTAAACATTTTTTTAGCCTTTAAGAAAGGCTTTAGTGCATTAAATGCTGTGCCTATTGCTTTGCTTCCAATTGTAATTATTAACGTAAATACATTGAAAGAAATTAAGAAAGAGTTAAATTCAAGAAATATTTCCGAATAGGAAAAACGTTAACAAATAATCAAGCAAAAGTATGAAACAAGAATGGCTTGAAAGATGGGATGCCAGGTATAGCAGTGAAGAATTTGCTTATGGCGAACAGCCTAATAACTATTTAAAAGAGCAACTAGAAAAACTTAAACCAGGTAAAATCCTTTTTGCTGCAGAAGGTGAGGGAAGAAACGCGGTCTTTGCTGCTAGACAAGGCTGGACAGTTTCGGCTTTTGATATCAGTGCCGAAGGTAAAAACAAGGCCATTCAACTGGCTAACAAAAATAATGTACCAATTGACTATCAGGTTGGAGAACTTCAAAATCTAAACTTCCAAACCAATCAGTTTGATGTTATTGCCTTAATTTATGCGCACTTTCCTGCAAATATCAAATCTTCTATTCATCAAATGCTCGACAAATATTTGAGCAAAGATGGTATTATAATTTTCGAAGCTTTTAGCAAAAATCATCTCGATTACTTAGCTAAAAATGAAAAAGTTGGCGGGCCAAAAGATATAGAATCGCTCTTCTCTATAGATGAAATAAAATTAGACTTTCCTAATTATGAAGTTATAGAACTGGAAGAAAAGGAAATCGAATTAAGCGAAGGAAAGTTTCATAATGGAACAGGCTCAGTAATTAGATTTGTAGGACGCAAAAAATAATCCTTAATAAATGATAACAAAGATTACATCAACAACGCCCGATTCTGAAATTGTAACTTCGAGAGTTGTTAATGCTCCAATTAAAATGGCTTTTGAAGCTTGGGCCAATCCAAATCATTTAAAAAATTGGTGGGGACCTAATGGTTTTACCAATACTTTTAACGAGTTCGATTTTAGAGTCGGCGGCACATGGAGTTTTATTATGCATGGGCCCGACAAAGGCAATTACAACAATGAATGCGAATTTATTAAAATAGAAGTGCCTAATTTAATAGCTTGGAAACGTCATTCTCAACCGCTTTTTCAGGTATTAGCTACCTTCGAAGAGGTTGCCAATGGCAAAACCAATGTTGTGTTTAAAATGCTTTTCGAAACTGCAGAAGAATGTGCCAAAATAAAAAAGTTTGTTGTAGATAAAAACGAAGAAAATTTCGACAGACTTGAAGTTGAACTAAGTAAAATGATTTAATAAAATGAACCCAAAAGTTGATTTTTATTTTAACAAAGCTGGAAAATGGCAGCAGGAAGTTGAAAAATTAAGGAATATAGTTCTCGATTGTGGACTTACTGAAGAGCTAAAATGGGGATGTCCTTGCTATACTTTCCAAGGGAACAATGTTGTTTTAATCCACGATTTTAAGGACTACTGTGCCCTCCTTTTTAATAAAGGAGCGTTACTAAAAAACACAAACAATATTTTAATTCAACAAACGGAAAATGTACAAGCTGCCCGTCAAATTCGTTTCACAAATATTCGCGAAATAATCGATTTAGAACCTATACTTAAATCTCATATTTACGAAGCGATCGAGATCGAAAAAGCAGGTTTAAAAGTTATTTTAAAGGATACTAAAGAATTTAAAACCGCTGAAGAATTTCGACAAAAATTAGAAACAATACCAGAATTAAAAACAGCATTTGAGGCTTTAACACCAGGAAGGCAAAGAGCTTATAAGTTATATTTTGCTGCTCCGAAACAATCTAAAACCCGCGAATCGAGAGTTCTGAAATCTATACCGCAAATTCTCAATGGTAAAGGGCTTAATGATTAATTTCAATATAAGTAGATTATGAGTAATAAGAAGGTTTTACAACCAGAACAAATTGAAACGCTCATCAAAACGTTAAAAACACGATTTGAGAAGAATACAAATCGCCATAAGAACATGGAATGGGCTAAAGTAGAATCAAAGCTACAAACAAATTCAGAAAAATTATGGTCGCTGAAGGAAATGGAAGCTACGGGAGGCGAACCTGATGTTATTGATTATGATACAAAAACGGAGGAATACATTTTTTGTGACTGTTCTCCAGAAAGCCCTAAAGGAAGAAGAAGTTTTTGCTACGACCGTGAAGCGCTTGATGCCAGAAAAGAAAACAAACCAGAAAATAATGTTATTGATGCAGCTGCAGTAATGGGTATCGAGCTTTTAAATGAAGAGCAGTATCGTAACTTACAAAAACTTGGAAAATTTGACGAGAAAACATCGAGTTGGGTTGCTACCCCAACAGCTATAAGAAAACTTGGCGGTGCTCTTTTTTGCGATTATAGATATGATACCGTATTCGTTTATCATAATGGAGCGCAATCTTATTACGCAGCAAGAGCCTTCCGTGGCTTACTAAGAGTTTAAAAAATATGCTATAAATTTTGCAGCAAATACATCCGAATTCAAGAAATTTACGCCAAACTAAAAGAAAAATAAATCGGAGTTTATTGCTAGATTAATTGAAGCCTATTTGTATAGAAAATAAATTAATCTGCTTTTACACTGATTAGATCTTCATAAATATTTAGCATTTGAGATGATATTAAGTGCACACCATGTTCGTTCTCTACAGTTTTACGAGCGTTCTCGCCTATTTCGAGCCAACGTTTTGGATTAATTACGCACTGTAATATAGAACGATAAAATTCATCAGCAGAATCTGCAATTAAAATATCGTGTCCATGTCTGCAATTTATACCTTCGGCAGCTGTAGTGGTTGCAATAATGCATTTCTTCATAGCCATACCTTCAATAATTTTTACCCGCATTCCTGTACCAGAAATCAAAGGAACAATCATTATTGCTTTCGAATTCATAAATTCTACAGCATCAAAAACTTCACCTTCTACAATCAAATTATCCGAATCGTACTCGAAGAAATGCTTCTGCATGTTTTTTCCTGCAATGTAGAAACGGAGATCTTTGTTTAGTTTTTCGATATCAGGCCAGATATCATCTAAAAACCACTCTAAACCTTCTTGATTGGGCCGCCAATCCATAGCCCCTAAATGAAAAAGTGTTGGAAAACTAGTTTTCGTTTTATCAACTTTATACCTTTCTAAATCAATAGCAACGGGAAAAACTGTCATTGGCACTTCACAGCCAAACATTAAAATACTTTGTCGATCAGGCTCACTAATTGCAAAAATTTGGTGAAAACGATTAATCTGTTCGGTTTCATAAGCTTTCAGTCGTTGTGCCAAAAATGCCAAATATTTCCTTCTGATTAAAAAACTTTCCGAATGCGAAAGTCGTTCCCACATTGTAAACTCAATATTATGTGCTCTGTAAATCAATTTGGCGTTGCTATTGGCCTTAACAACATCAAGGTAAGGAACTACAAAAAGTCCTTCGAACTGAATAATGTCAAATGTATTTTCACGTAACACGTTTTCGAGCTGTCTTGCCGCATCTTCATTGTAATACCTGGAAACATTGTAAGATTCGTTTGTGAAAATATTAAAAAATGCCGCCCATACATTTACTTCTGTATCTAAATCGTGTGTATGAGTTTTTATTTTTTCAAAAATTGGATCAGAGATATCTTCCAAATCCAATCTGGAATTTGCAGGGTTGAGGCTAAACAAAGTAATATCGGCACCAAGTTGTAGTAAACCTTTCATGGTGTTGTAAACCACAATAGGATAACCACTATTTGGCGGAAAGGGAATCCGCTTAGTAATTAACAGAATTTTCACGATGTTGTGAAAATACGAAATTTAGATGTTTTTTGAAAACAAATCGAGTTGAGGCGCACTAACATTAAAAGTTTTTCGGTGAAACGGCGATAAACCGATTTCTATTACCGCTCTACGATGTGCAATTGTTGGATAACCTTTATTTTTCTGCCAGTTATACTCAGGAAAATCTATATGTAGATTAGTCATATATTCATCGCGATGCGTTTTTGCCAGAATGGAAGCTGCTGCAATATTTAAATATTTTCCATCGCCTTTAATAATACAACTATGTGGAATTTGAGGATAGGCTTTAAAGCGATTACCATCGATAACTAAATATTTTGGTTGAGTTTTTAATTGTTCTATAGCACGATGCATCGCCAGAAAAGAAGCATTTAAAATATTTATCTTATCAATTTCTTCATGATCGCAAGAGGCAACAGCCCATGCCAAAGCTTCTTTTTCAATTATAGGTCGAAGTAAATCGCGTTGAGTATGTGTTAACTGTTTAGAATCATTTAAACCTTCTAAAACAAAGCCTTTTGGAAGAATTACAGCAGCAGCAAAAACTGGCCCTGCAAGGCAGCCCCTACCAGCTTCATCGCAACCAGCTTCTAAAAATTCATATTGATAACAGTTTAACAGCATTGTGCAAATTTAAAGAATAACGGTTATATTTCTTCAGGCTATTACAGATTAAGTAAATTTGATTAAAACAAGTATGAGGAAATACAACGAAATTTTAGCAAACCGAATTGCGGAAAAATTAATGGATTTGCCAGATGTGGAGGAAAAAATAATGTTTGGTGGTATTGTTTTTATGGTTAATGGCAAAATGTGCATTGGTGTATCGAAAGAAGATATGATGCTACGGATAAATCCCAAGGCTTTGGAAAATTTAGACAACAAAAACGGCTGGAAGCAAATGACTATGGGAAGCAAACTAATGAAAGGCTATATTTTAGTTTCAGAAGATGTACTTAACCGAAATGACGAACTGGATTTCTGGATCAACTTGGCATTGGAGTTTAATCCAATAGCAAAGGCATCAAAACCTAAACGCTAATATTTTGTCCCTTTACATCAAAAGCATCGCGTAAGCCAATGGCTAAAACATTAAATGCATAAACCGTAAACATTATTGCCAAACCTGGTAAAACGGCTAGATAAGCGGCATCCATGATAATGTAACCAAAATGTTCCTTAATCATGCTTCCCCAACTTGGCATAGGCGGCTGAGCGCCAAAGCCCAGGAAACTCAACCCTGTTTCCAGTAAAATTGCGGATGCAAAATTTGCAGATGCTACAACTAGAATAGGCCCTGCAATATTTGGTAAAATGTGCTTTACAATTGTTCTAGATGTACTAAAACCCAAAGCTCTTGCGGCCTCTACAAATTCAACTTCTTTTAAAGCCATTACCTGTCCACGAACAAGTCTTGCTACATCAACCCAGGTTGATAAACCAACGGCTATAAAGATTTGCCAGAAACCTTTTCCTAATGCGAAGGAAATTGCAATAACCAATAATAGCGAAGGCAGCGACCAAACTACATTCATAAACCAACTTATTGCGGCATCTACTTTGCCACCAAAATATCCTGCAATTGCACCCAAGCTTACCCCAATAAATAAGGAAATAAGCACAGCCATTAATCCTACCGAAAGTGAAACCCGAATGCCTAATACTAATCTACTTAATAAATCTCGACCATAAATATCAGTACCCAAAAGGAAAGTTTTTGAATAAATATTATTTAACTCTAATAGTTTCTTTTCGTTGCCGAGTTTGGAGGGTAATGTGCAATTATTACATAAATCTTTAAGTTTATAACTAGATTCTTCTGCCCGTTCATCATCTCCAATATATTCGCGAATAAAAACTTGATTATTTGAAATTCTGTAAGAAGTTATAGGAATACTTTTAAAATTTGGTTCCTGGCCATAAAGCATGCGTTCGAAAAAGTTAACTTTTTTAACTTTTGGATTTTTGCTAATGATTAAAAACTGAAAACTCCGACCTGGTTTTTTATTGGTAAGCTGCAAATGCATGGTATTTGCATTTGGCGAATTATCGGGCATAATCAGATAGCCTAAAACTCCAATCAACATCAAAAGTAAAATAAAAATCAAGCCGCTTAGCGCAAGCTTGTTTCTACGAAATTTTAACCAGACTTTTCTTGATGGGCTATTATCCATTATCTAACCATTCTGCCTTTCCAATTGTATTTTCCGCTATTTCCTGCAATGCCGATATAGATAATGTACAGAATATGTAAAACATTTAAAAGAGGAATTAAAACCATCAGGCTTCTGCGTTTTGCAAAACCTGTTACATTCCATAAAAATAAGCTTTCTAAAATCATTTTAGCTAAAATCTGATAAAATGTAATCATGAAAAAACCTGGAATAAAAAATCCTGCTATAAAATTAGCCAAAATGCTAACATTAAAGCTCCAAACGAATACACCTAAAACAATTATTGATTTATTTTTATAACGCGTACTTTTCGAAGCCCAACGTTTACGCTGCTGAATAAAAGAAGCCAAAGTTGCTTTTGCATGCGTGTAAACAATGGCATCCTGGTTTTTTAAAAACCCAATTTTATCGGGATACTTTGCTGCGATTTTATGTAGCAGCAGTTCATCATCACCAGATGCTAAATCATCAATCCCCTGAAAACCCCCAACCTCATAAAAAGTCTTTTTCTCGTAAGCCAAATTTGCTCCATTACAGGTCGATGGTTTTCTATTGCCTATCGTTGATGCCCCCAAACCTATCAAGTATAAAAACTCTAAAGACTGCAATCGTTCAAATAAATTGTGCTCCTGAAAATAAGCCACGGGCGATGAAATCATTTTATACCCTTTTATCTGATAAAAATCTACAATACTCGAAAGCCATTTTTCACCCATTCTACAGTCAGCGTCTGTAGTAATAATTAAATCGCCAGAACAGCTTCCAATTGCAGTTTGAATCGCCTTTTTTTTATAAGAATTCAGGGCCTTATCTTCATTAAGCTTAATCAGTTTTACATTTTGATTAACATAACTCAAAACTATTTCGGCAGTCCGATCCGTAGAATGATCATCAATAATAATAATCTCTGTTAAATTTTTTGGGTATTGTTGCGCAAGTAAATCGTCGATGGTTTTACTAATATTCAATTCTTCATCTCGTGCGGCAACAATAATCGAAACCTTGGTTTTGGATTCAGAATTATGTGCTTTAAAAAAGATAAGCTTATGCCAGCCTGTAATAAACGTGACCACTAAAAAACCGTAAATTAACGTTAGAGCAGTTGATATTAGACTAATTAGATTTAGAATTTCCAAAAAAATTGAGTTTAAAAACGAAATAAGTGCCTAAGATAGCAGGAATAATAATATTTATTAGCCATATACTTGCCGTACATGCAATAACGGCAACATCTTGCTTGGTTATATAGCTAAAAAAGTACGAGGCTGTTACACTTCTAATACCAACATCAAACAAATCGAGCGACGGCAAAGTAGATTGAACAAAAAATAAAATGCAGATCATCATTACAATATCTGCATAATGCAAACCTGGAACCAGCCAAATAAAAAGTATAAAATATTGGGAGCTAAAAACCAGGTAGCGGGCTAAACAAAACATCAAAATTCTGAACAGTTCTCCCTTTCGGTAACGGCCCAAAATACTGTAAAATTTCTTGTATTTACGAGTAAATTTAAATGATAATAAAATGCCATTAAGCCATTGTATATTAAAATAAAATACGATAAAGAAAAGACAAAAAGCTACAGCTAAAATCTGAATGGCGAAGAATAAACGATAATCTAAATCGATAAAACGATAAATAAATAAGCTTAAGGCAATTGCACCAAAAATATTAGTTAAAACCAACTGACCAATATTTCCGACCGCCATTGCAACTACGCCTACAATTCTTCTTTTGGGTGATAAGAAGAAAACTCTTCCTCCGTATTCACCTAATCGGTTGGGCGTAAAAATGGCTAATGTTAGTCCGCAGAAAACAGATTCAATAGCCCTGTAAAAGCTGATACTTTCTATTTTCAACATTAACCTCTTCCACTTTGCAGCTTCTAAAAACCAGTTTACAAACATTAATAAGAAAACCAATCCGATAATGCTTATAATTTCTACTTTTGGAATATTGCTTAAAAGCAATTCGAAATTTTGCAGATTTTTATTGGCTACAACCTTGTGATAGATGAACCAAAAAGCAAATACAATAATTGCAGCTTTAATTATAATCGTTAATATTTTTTTGCTCCTTGCTGTCAACTTTATCTTTTTAGTTTGCAAATATGCTTAATATTGCTGTAATGTTGAACGAAAAAAAGGAACGCATAATTTTGGGAATTGACCCAGGTACAGCGGTGATGGGTTATGGGATTATTTTAGAGAAAGGGAATAAAACCGAATTGCTGAGTATGGGTGTGGTTAAAATGACTCACCTTGATGATCCTTTCTTAAAACTTCAACGAATTTTCGAAAAAACAGTTGTACTTATCGATCAATATAAACCAGACGTTTTAGCTATTGAAGCTCCATTTTATGGAAAAAATATTCAGGTTTTATTAAAACTAGGGCGGGCACAGGGAACGGCAATTGCAGCGGCTCTTTCGAGAAACATATCTGTAACCGAATATTCTCCAAGAAAGATAAAGCAATCGATTACAGGTAACGGAAATGCCACTAAAGAACAGGTAGCTGCTATGCTGCAACGTTTGCTAAATTTTAAAGAAACACCCGAGTTTTTAGATGCTACTGATGGTTTGGCCGTTGCAGTTTGCCATTCGTTTCAAAAAATCACTACTGGAGGCAAATCTAAAACTTATTCTGGTTGGGAATCTTTTGTAACTGATAATAAGACTAAAGTTAAGGGCTTAGCTGTTAAAGCTAAGAAATAGAATTAGTTTCGGTCGGCGTTTCACCGACCGAAATACTATATAATCAATGTATAAAATTAAAGAACGAATTAACTTAGACTTTTTTTATTTCTATAGTATTTGAAAGCAAGGTATCCTGCAATTACAAGTAAAAATAACATCCACAGATTAGAAAGCGCTAAAATTAACTCCATAAATATTGTCCAACCGTTTACAATATTAAGCCATAAACGATTAGCAAAAGCAGGGCGGTAATCAGATAAATTGTCATTTGCAACAACCATTGTTTTTACGGTATTATCCTGATAAAAATTAAGTGTAATGGTACTGTATTTCACACGAGCATCGATACTCATGTTGTCAATTTTCCGATCAACATAATCATCCTTTAAGGCCAAAGAGGTTTCTATATTATCGGTTTTTTTTGATGGAATTTGAGCAATCTGATTAGAAGCAACTACCCTATTCTGAGCTTTCATTTTATTTGCCAGATAAATAATACTCTGATCGTCCATTTTCATGGATGAACTATTTACAAATACCGCAATTTTAGCAATAGTATTCGTAAACTCATCAAGTTTTTCTGATGGAACTTTAGCTACCAGATAACCTTCCGTACGATAAGAAGTAATTTCTTTTAATGAATCGGTAGATAATCTTACCTTATCTGTTTCTTGAATTGCACTTTCGATAGAAAATTCGGCAATTGCTCCGCCTTGGGCTTTGATGGTTTGACTTAATTGTTCTTTGGTTTTCTGAACATCTTTTACGCGAAACCGCATATCGGCGGTTTTAATAATCTTCGAAGCGGCAGTATCAATAGCTTCTTTATTTAATTCATTTACACTGATGGCATCAGCGCTTTCTGATTTTCTATTAGCATTTTGGCAACCAAATAATCCTACGATTATGGCTATAGCAATAATATTCCTTTTCATGATTTAGTGGTTCTAAAAAATTAATCATTTTAAATATTTGCTTCAAATGGCCATTAGAAGTTCAACGTATTTTTTATTGTAACGTTGTATTTTCCCTTTATACAAAAAAGTGATTTAGGTAACCCTTAGTAGCTCGAGGCTTTAAGTTTTGGCGAGTTATTAGGAGGATTTAAAGCCTAAAATTTTAGCTTTGAGATTGCATTTAGCACTCGAATAGTTAGGTTTTCGTATGTAAATTAAACCTGACAGTAGTGTGCATGAAGCCAATTCTTTCAATTGGGCGAGTAAAGCGAATGGCAGGGCTAATGGAACCCAAAAGCACAGAAACTTGCTTTTCTAAATAATATTAAAACAAAAAAGCCTGTCGTGATTTTTAACATGACAGGCTTTAATATTTAGAGAGAAATACTATGCGTCTAAAATTTTGAACACACCTTTAATACTAATAATTGCACCGATGAATAAAATAATCCATGAAACTAAAGATAACATAGATGAATCGAAGGCGAAACGTAAATAAGTACCAACCATGCAAACCAGTACACCAAAAATTATTAATTTGTAGATTCCAGCCTGGTTAGCTGTTTTCATGCTTTCTGTATTGTGCTTTATTTCGTTGTTCTCCATAATGTTTATTTTTATGATGCTGCAAAAGTAATACTTATTGCTGAATAATTACATAAACTTAGTAACTTTTTAATCGTTCTAAGCGCTGTTTTGCTTTGTCTTTATCATTTAGGTTTTCGCCTTGATATAAAGGCTTTTCCCAGTCGCCATACATTGGGTTGGGCAGTACAATATATTTCACGCCAAAGAGTGTTTGATTCGTACTAACCTGCTCTGTTGTATTCTTATTTTCACGGTAAAACACATTGGAGAAATCGCTTAAATTATCGCCACATAACATCAAAATATTGTGGGTTTCGGCTATTTTTTGTCTTCTAGGTTCTTTATTAGAAGTTCCTTTTGAAACGAGCAAATGTGCATCATCTGCATATGGAAAACCAAATTTTTGCAAGTTCTTAAGCGTTGGTGTATAATCTTTTTCATCACGGTTGCTGAGGTAGAAAGTTTCGATATTTTTAGAAGCCGCAAATTTTAAAAAATCTAAAGCACCTGGTACGGTATCTGCCTGTGATAAATTTGTCCACGCTGTCCAATCGGCAGGGTTATAGCTTAAACCTTTTTTAATTTCATGACCTTGGAAGGGAGAATTATCTAAAACAGTTTCATCTATATCTACAATAACACAATTTGGTTTTTTACTGGTATCGGCCCATAAAGCTTCTTTAAGTGATAAGCGGGCAAAATTATAAGCTTGAAAACATAGTGCTTTATATTCGCCCGAAGTTTGTTGCCAAAGCACTGCATTAGTGTAATCTCTTGCTGGCGATTGCGCCTTAACAAAAAATGGAGCGAGTGTTAAGATGATTAAAATGTATTTTTTCATGATGGAATATTAATGAACAAAGATATTAACTCCTAATTATGCACAATACATTTATTCTAAATTAATTAAGGTAACCATCAATCAATTACGGTTAAACCACAAATAATTTACGCCATTTGTTATCCCATTAATTTTTTAGTTACAAGATTTCATTATTTTTAAGCACACACAAATAAAATCAATTATATGAAAACTAAAAAATTAATAGGGCTCGCAATAGCCTTATTGTGTCTTGCTGCCTGCAAGAAGGAAAACCCAATAATCGAGCCTCCAGTCATTGAAAAAACTGATCCATTGGAACTGTTAAAAGATTCTGTTTCGTACATTATTGATGGAAAGCAAATGGTACAAAAAAAATCACAAACAAGGAGTAACTCGTTAAGAAATGCCGTGGCTAATGTGAATCTCGATTCGTTAGTAAAGCAGAAAGAGTATACCTCGGGGGATAAAGATTCAGTGATGTTTGGAGTCGGGTTCCTTTTCGAAGATGGGAACAGAAACGGAATTGAGATCTCTTTCCTAAAAAAATACAACAAAAATCAAGCTCAGCCAGAAACCAACCAAACCAATTTTTTTGTACCCAAAAACAAATTAGATTTATTTTCTGTAGGCGAACGTAAATTCGCTATGGACTTTAGTAGAAATAATTCTCAAAACGGTGTTCTTTTTGAATTATCTGGAGATAATTATGGCTTGCAAACAAATGGATATTCGAGTCTTGCTTATCATGCGCCGTTAAAGCCTGAATTGCAAAGTCAATCTAAATTTGAAATCACAAACTTGCAAAAACTAAAATCAGGAAAGTACTTGTTAGAAGCAAAATTCAATGCATCAGTTTACCGGGCCGATGGCACGAATATTAAAAAAATTGAGAATGGATATTTACGGTTAATAATCAATCCAGAGAACCTTTATTTTTAACTAAAAAGCCCATTTCAATTAAGAATGGGCTTTTTAGTTAAATCCTTAGGCAAGCTTAGGATGACAAATCGGGTTTATCCGTTCAATGCTGCTGCACCACTTACAATCTCTGTTAACTCTGTTGTAATTGCTGCCTGACGAGCCTGGTTATACGAAAGTTTTAAAGCTTTCAATAATTCACCAGCATTTTCGGTTGCCTTATCCATCGATGTCATACGTGCGCCATGCTCAGATGCGTGAGAATCTAACACCGCTTTGTATAACTGAATTTTAATTGATTTAGGAATTAATTGTTCTACAATTTCTTCTTTCGAAGGCTCCAAGATGTAATCTACATTTGCAGCTTTTGCATCAGTTTTAACTTCTTCCTCTTTAACTAAAGGCAATAATTGTTCAGTAGTAATAAATTGGACCGCTGCGTTTCTGAAACGGTTGTAAATCACTTCCACTCTATCATATTCACCTTTAACAAAACCATCCATAATGGTATCGGTAATTTTGGTTACGTTTTCGAAGGTTAAAGCAGCATACAGTTCATTATTGTTACCAACAACGTTGTATTTACGCTTTTCGTAGAAATCCTGAGTTTTCTTACCAATAGAAATAATGCTAACATTACCGTTTTTAAACTGCTCGCTATATTTCTCAGCAATTAAATTGTTGGCCGCTTTAATTACGTTCATGTTAAAGGCACCAGCCAAACCACGGTTTGATGATACAGTAACAATTAAAACCTTATTGGGCTCACGCTCTTCGATAAAAGGCGATGAAGAACCTTCTAAACTTGCTGAAAGATTTTCTAAAATTTCTTTAAGTTTAGTTGCATAAGGACGTAAAGCGATAATTGCATTAGTAGCACGTTTCAACTTAGCAGCCGAAACCATTTTCATAGCTTTGGTAATCTGTTGGGTTGATTGTACCGACGCAATTCGGTTTCTTACTTCTTTTAAATTAGCCATTCTTTAAGTATCGAGTATTAAGTATCAAATATCAAGATTGGATTCGTTACCTGTCTTGATACCTGATACTCGCTACTTGTATCTAATTAATATTTACTTGAAATCTCTTTTGCAACTGTATCTAAAACACCGGTAATAGTATCATCAAATTTACCAGCTTTTAATGCTGCTAAAGTGTCTGGATGACGCATTTCCAATTGAGTTAAATATTCAGTTTCGAATTCTTTTACTTTATCAACTGGTACACTACGCATTAAGTTTTTAGTACCCGCATAAACGATAGCAACTTGTTTCTCTACAGTAAAAGGAGTAAACTGTGCTTGTTTTAACATTTGTACATTACGTGCACCTTTATCTAAAACCGATTTCGTTGCAGCATCTAAATCAGAACCGAATTTAGAGAAAGCCTCTAATTCACGGTATTGAGCCTGATCTAACTTTAAAGTACCAGCTACTTTTTTCATCGATTTAATTTGCGCATTACCACCTACACGTGATACCGAAATACCTACGTTAATAGCTGGACGAATACCTGAGTTGAACAAGTTCGACTCCAAGAAAATCTGACCATCAGTAATCGAAATTACGTTAGTTGGAATGTATGCAGAAACGTCACCAGCTTGAGTTTCAATAATTGGTAAAGCTGTTAATGAACCACCACCTTTAACAATATGTCTAATCGATTCTGGTAAATCGTTCATTGCTTTTGCGATATCATCATTTGCATTGATTTTCGCAGCTCTTTCTAACAAACGACTGTGTAAGTAGAAAACATCACCTGGATAAGCCTCACGACCTGGTGGACGACGTAGTAATAATGACACCTCACGGTAAGCAACAGCTTGTTTAGATAAATCATCATAAACAATTAAAGCTGGTCTTCCAGTATCACGGAAAAACTCGCCAATTGCAGCACCTGCAAACGGAGCATAAAACTGCATTGGAGCAGGATCTGCAGCCGAAGCAGCAACAACAACCGTATATGGTAAAGCGCCGTTTTCCTCTAGTGTACGTACAATGTTTGCAACGGTAGAGTTTTTCTGACCAATAGCAACATAAATACAGAACACAGGCTGGCCTGCTTCATAAAATTCTTTTTGGTTAATAATGGTATCAATACAAACCGCTGTTTTACCAATCTGACGATCGCCAATAACCAACTCACGTTGACCACGACCAATTGGAATCATTGCATCGATTGCTTTAATACCAGTTTGTAAAGGCTCATTTACTGGCTGACGATAAATTACACCAGGTGCTTTACGCTCTAAAGGCATTTCGTAAGTTTCACCTTGAATTGGACCTTTACCATCTAAAGGCTCACCTAAAGTGTTAACTACACGGCCAAGCATACCTTCACCAACTTTAATAGAGGCAATTTTTTTAGTACGTTTAATTGTATCACCTTCTTTAATCCCGTCAGAAGCACCTAAAAGTACCACACCAACGTTATCTTCTTCAAGGTTTAATACAATGCCTTGCAGGCCGTTTCCAAATTCAACCAACTCACCCGATTGAACTTTAGTTAAACCGTAAACACGGGCAATACCGTCGCCCACTTGCAACACGGTACCAACTTCTTCCAGTTCGGTTTCTGATTTGAAGCCCGCCAATTGCTGTCTGATAATTGCCGATACTTCGTCTGGTCTTACCTCTACCATAATTTTAATTTATATCTTTTTGTAAATGTAAATCTTGTACTTTTTTGTTATTCCAGTCCCGCTTTCTGCTTAATTTTTGTCCTTCGACTACGCTCAGGATGACAAAAATACCGCTGCCAATCGGGTTTATATTATTTATTGCAGTAGTTCTTTTGTTATTTCAGTACCACTCAAAGTTTCTAAAAAACCCCATCTTGATACTTAATACTAACTACTTTATACTTCTAAGCAGCAAATTCTTTCTTAAGTTTATTTAATCCGCTGGCAATGCTTGCATCAAACTGCTTGTCGCCAACCTTTAAAATAAAACCACCAATAAGTTTTTCGTCAATTTTTTCGTTAACAATAACCTCATTAGCGCCTAATTCTCTTTTTACAATAGCAACAATCTGTTCTTTAGCAGCTCCGCTTAAAACAGTTGCAGTTGTAACATCAGCAGTAACAATACCTTTTATTTTATTGTATTGCTCTATAAATTGTTTTGCAGTAGCAAATAAAATAGCTGAACGTCCTTTAGAAACCACAATTTTAAAGAAAGTAAGCGTTAACGCACCTACTTTATCAGTGAAAATCCCGTTTAAAATACCAGTTTTTTTATCTAAAGGTACAATTGGGTTTTTCAATATCGCTTCTAACTCCGGGGTTTTATCAACCACATTTTCAAACAATACCATATCGTTATAAGCATCAGCCAATGTATTATTTTCAACGGCTAAGTCTATTAATGATTTTGCGTATCTGCTTGCAACTTTAATTTCTGACATATATTTTGAGTCGTAAGTTGTAAGTGATAAGTGATACGTTTTAGTTGTTGATTAATAACCCGACAACTCTACCCAATACTTAAAACTTAAAACGTAATACTTATAACTTAATTTAATTCAACGTCTTTTAACAAATTAGCTACTAAAGCTTCTTGTTTAGTTTTATCATCTAACTGTGTACGTAAAACACGTTCAGCAATTTCTAATGATAATGTAGAAACCTGATCTTTAACTTCTGCTAAAGCTGCTTTCTTTTGGTTTTCGATTTCGATTTTAGCTTTCTCAATCAATTTAGCACCTTCTACCTGAGCTTGTTTTTTAGCTTCGTTTAAGATACCATCTTTTAAAGTTTTAGCTTCTTTCAAAATTTCATCGCGTTCAGCACGTGCTTGCTGCATTAAATCTTGATTTTGAGCAGTTAATCTAGCCATTTCTTGTTTAGCTAAATCCGCTTTGTTTAATGCATCATCAATACTTTGCTCACGCTCATGTATTGCTTTCATAATTGGTTTCCAGGCAAATTTACCTAGTAAAAACAACAACAGTAAAAAAGCAATGGTATTCCATACCAACAAGCCAATTTCAGGAACTAATAAATCCATCTTATATATTTAATATTCTTATTACACGATACAATTTAAACAAGAACCTAAACGGCAATCCCGAATAGGTTCTTGTATTGATTTTTTCTTTGATTATTTTGCAATCAAAGAAACTACTACTGCGAATAAAGCAACCGCCTCGATAAAGGCTGCAGCGATAAGCATAGCAGTTTGAATTTTTGAAGCGGCTTCTGGTTGACGAGCAATAGATTCCATTGCAGATCCACCAATTTTACCGATACCTAATCCTGCGCCAATTGCAGCTAGGCCTGCACCGATTGCAGCTAAAGATGTAATTCCCATTTTTATTTATTTATTTATTTAACAATTATTGTTCTAATTAATGGTGTTCCTCTACGGCCATACCTATAAATAAGGCCGATAGAATTGTAAATATAAACGCTTGAATAAATGCTACCAAAAACTCAATTAAGCCGATAAATACAGCAAAGAAAATTGAAGCAGGTGCTATCCAAAGTGAGTTAAAGATAAAAATTAAGCAAAGTAACGACATTACTAAGATGTGACCAGCAGTAATGTTCGCGAATAACCTGATGGCTAAAGCGATAGGCTTAGTGAAAATACCAAAAATCTCTACTGGAATCATTAATGGTTTTAACCACCATGGCACAGGCGGGTTAAGAATGTGTCCCCAGTAGTTTTTATTACCTTTAAAAGTGATAATTAAGAAAGTACATGCTGCTAAAACTATAGTTAAAGCAATGTTACCCGTTACGTTAGCACCACCTGGAAAGAATGGAACCAAACCTAACATATTGTTCAACCAGATAAAAAAGAATACCGACAATAGATAAGGCATAAAAGCCGCATATTTATGACCAAGATTTGGTCTGGCGATATCATCACGAACAAAAATAATAATTGGCTCTAAGAAAGATTGTAAACCTTTAGGCGCTTTACCTTCTCTTTTCTTATATGAAGAAGCAACTACAGTAAAAACAATTACTAACAGCACAACTGAAAGCAACATACTAAAAACGTTTTTTGTAATCGAGAAATCGATTGGGCGGGCGTTTGTTACTTTCTCTTCTCCACCTACGATTTCGTGAGAAACGAAAGAACCATGTTCATTTGCGGTAGTATTAGCGTAATAAATTTTATTGTGGGCAATTGCAAAACGTTGACCGTCTTTTTCTACAACCTGCGTACCATCATCATTAAACTTAAAAGCAGAGGAGTTAAAAGTTACCAAACCATTATTTGTCCATAAAATGATTGGCAAATGCAAATGAAAACCATGCTCTCCATGACCAAAAAGCGTAAAATAATGACTATCACTAATGTGATGAAAGATGAAAGTGGTAATATCAAAACCTTTCTCTTTTTCTCCGTGAGCTTCATTTTGGGCTACAGCCGAACCTACTTCACTTGTGTTTGCAACAGCACTATCTACAGGCAACGAAGCAACGCTATCAACTTGAGCGAAAGTATCATTTTTGATAGATAAAAACGCTGTTAAAAGCGCAAAAACAACAATTACCTTCTTAACTTTCGACATGAAAACTTGGTTAAAATCCATTTATTGGCAGTTTTTTACTTTAAATTTTGGTGGCGCAAGTTACACAACAAACAATACATTTCAAAGGCCGTAAACAATAAATAAAGAGAAAAAAAATTTACGATAAAAAGAACCGCATTTTCCTTAGTATTTATACTGTAAATCAGCACAAAAGCCATACAAAAAATCATCTTCACAATAACAGAGCCTAATATGGCCATAACACCCATCTCTGGATTTCGATTTATACCAATATAAGCAAGTGCGTAAGCGATATAAGTTATGCCAGCTAAAAAGCCAAAAATTACCCAAAAACTAGCCACAAAAAGCTGAGCTGTTGAAAAAATTAACGGCACGACAAAAATTAGGCTGATTAGCAATCCGACGAAAATCAAATAAAAACTGGTGAATTTGGCTAGAGTCAAGGGAATAATTTCTTTGCTATTTAAAAACTTTGCCAAAGATAAGGTTTTTAAAATCAAACATCTAGTAGAGTTTCACTAAATTGAATCGGTACTTAAAACGAGAATATTTTATTAATTACTTTTAAGCAGATTTTATAATACATCAAAATATAATTATCGAAATCACTTCATTACCTGCCTAATTACCTGAAATAAGGCTATCCCTACTCCTAATAAAGCAAAAGCCGCGGTAATGATATTCGTTTCGCTTTGTCTGTGCTGGTCTATTTTATAGCCTATAAAAGTTAGTAAACCTATTGTTGCAATCATTTGAAAACCAATAGCCGAATATTTTGCAGCTGCATTCACCTTTTTTTCACTATTCTCTTCTTTAGGCTTTTCCATTTTTTAATGCAATAATTATTTAACTTTGAATAATTAAAATTTGTTTCAAGATGAAATAATTTTAACTAAATTTTGTTTACTGTATATCACTAACGCGATTATTTATACTTGAAAAAACATACAAACAAAACCTTTTCTCCCTTCCTTTTTCTTTTCAGCCTACTTTTTATCTACGGCTGTGTAGCTAATAAAGATACTGCCATAAGCCGTAAGATGCAAAACTTAACGGCAAGGTATAACTATATCTATAACTCTAATGTCTTACTTACCGAATATAATGAGGGTTTAATACAAACTTATTCCGATAATTACGATAAAATTTTACCCGTCTATTTAGATCCAGAACCTCAGATAAATTTAACACTAACACCTGGTGTAGCCAATAAATCTTTAGATGATGTTATTTTTAAAGGACAAACCATCATCAACGATAAAAGTTTCAGCAATTACATCGATGATTCTTACATGCTTTTGGGTAAAGCCAACTATTTAAAAGGCAACTATTTTATCTCGTCAGAATACTTTGATTACACGGCAAAAACCTTTGGTAATAATTTAAAAACTTTCATTTTAGCCCTAAACTGGAAAGCAAAAAGCCAAATGCAGCTAAATAATATGATTTTTGCCGATAAGATTTTGGATACCATGTTACGTGCCTCCGATCAGCTGAAAAAAGATTTGGCAGAACCATTGGCTACAACGGCGCAAATGCGTATTTATCAAAAACGCTATAAAGAGGCAATATTATTATTAGAAGCTGCCATTAGAAATGCTGACGAGAAACAGCTAAGAATTCGCTGGCAATATATACTTGCTCAATTACAGGAAAAGGAAAATGATTTACAAAATGCTTTCATCAATTTTACTAAGGTTGAAAACAGTAATGCTCCTTTTGAAATGTATTTTCATGCCAATTTAGAGCGTATAAAGTTAAAAGCTTTAATAAGTGGCTACAAAGTAAATGAAGATAAAGCTTTACTGGCTTTGTTAAAGGATGATAAGAATTTCGATTACAAAGATCAGATTTATTATAAAGTTGGCGAACTTTATAACACAGAGGGCAAATTTGATCAAGCAGAAGAAAGTTATAAAAAATCAATTCAGCAAAGTACCCGTAATCAAAACCAAAAGGCACTTTCTTATCTAAGAATTGCAGATTTAAATTTTAAAGAATTTAAAAATTACATCAAAGCAAAACTCTATTACGATAGTACAGTTACCATTTTACCTAAAAATTTCCCTGATTATGAAAGTATTGTTAAAAAGGCCGAAAACCTGCAATACCTTTCTGATAGGTATACAATCATAGCTAAAGAAGATACCTTACAGGCAATTGCTAAACTACCTCAAGATCAAAGAGTAGATAAAATTAAAAATCTCTTAAAATCAAAGGTCGAAGTTTCAAATCCTGCTTCAACAGGAAATCAATCTCTTGACAACGCTACGTTTTTAAATCCAACGTTAAATGCAAACCCCACAAATAACACTGGAAATGTTTTTTATTTTAATAATAATGCAGCGATAAGTAACGGCTTTAACGATTTTAAAAAACGCTGGGGCAACAGGCAGTTGGAAGATAACTGGCGTCAAAGTGTTCGTTCATCGGCACAAGAAAATAATCAAATTTTAGCTGGAAAAACATCCCCTGGACTTTCATCTACTACAGATCCAAATGCACAAACTACAGCAGATCAATCATTACTAGAAAAACAATATGCTGATGCTTTGCCTGTTACAGCTGAATTAGTTACCTTATCAAACCAAAAAATTATTGATGCCTACTTCGAAATAGCAAGTTTTTATCAGCAAGAACTAAACGATAAAGCGGAGGCAAATAAAGTTTATTTAGAACTTCTTAAGCGTTTTCCAGAGAACAATCATCTGGTAGCGATTTATTACAGCCTGTATTTAAATTATAAAGGTATCGAAGAGGGAAAGGCTAACGAATACAGGCAACTGGTATTAACTAAATTCCCAGAATCTAATTTTGCAAAAACGATTATCGATCCTTCTTATTCTGCAAAGCAGGATGAACTGGAAAACATTATAAATCAGAACTATAATAAAGTTTTCGAGGCTTATGCAAAAAAAGATTATGGAATGGTTGTTAAGCAATCGAATGAAAATATTGCTGCCTATCCAAACAATGATTTGGCAGCACAGTATGCTTACCTGAAAGCGATTGCTATCGGAAGGACTTCAAAGGTTGATCCCTTGCTAATCGAATTGAATAGTATTACAACACTTTATCCAAACGATTTAATTATCACACCTCTGGTTAAAGATCATTTAAAATATATCGAGGCTAACTTAGAAGAATTTAAACAACGTCGTGTGGCTTTAATAGATTTCGATTCTACTGAACCTCGGTTTGCTAATCAGGCTATACCTGCTGATGTTAAGCCAAAACCAATTGAAAATATTAATGCAGCAACGGTAACCAAACCAGCCGAAAACGCAGCAAAACCTATTGAGAAGCCTGCTGAAAAACCAGTTGAGATTAAAACAGAAACGGGTAAACCAGCAAGCATTTTCAGTAATGCAACATCAAATACTTACTATTACGTTGTAGATGTTGAAGATGCTTCCTTAACTTTGAGCTCTTCCAGATTCGGTATCGGTCAGTTTAATAGAGGAAACTATCCTGATAACGATTTGGCCCATAAATTGGTAGAGTTAGATAACGACCAACTAATTTATGTAACCAGTTTCGTTGATATGGAAGATGCAAAAATATACGAAGAAAGTATTAAAGGGCAGCTTAAAAACATTATGAAAGTGCCTGCAAACAAATATAAAAGCTTCATAATCAGTAAAGAAAATTTCGAAAAAATAACAGATAGAACTCGTATTAACGAATATCTGGAGTTTTACAAAAACAATTATTAAAATGAATAAATCCCTTACAGCGGCAGATATTAAAAGATATAACTTTAGAATTTGGAAAATTGTAATTGGCGGTATTGCGTTATTTGCAATTTTTATTTCTATGATGGGATTTGGCCTTTTTGGCAGTTTACCCTCCTTCAGAGATATTGAACACCCTAAAAGTAATCAGGCTTCAGAAATTATTGCTGAAGATGGCCGCACATTAGGAACCTATTTTGTTCAAAATCGTTCGAATGTTACCTATAAGGATATTTCGCCTAATGTAATTAATGGATTAATTGCAACCGAAGATACCCGTTTTAAAGAGCACTCTGGAATTGATTTCCAACGTACTTTTACCATTATTGGCTACAATTTAATTGGTAAAAAACAAGGTGGCAGTACCATCACCCAACAATTGGCATTAAACCTGTTTTCAGAAGAAGGCAGACAAAGAAATTTCTTTAAGCGTGTAATGCAAAAGTTTAAAGAATGGGTTGTTGCCGTTAAACTGGAAAGAAATTATACCAAAGAAGAAATTATCACCATGTATTTAAATACGGTAGATTTTGGTAACCAGGCTTACGGAATTAAATCGGCAGCAAGAGTTTATTTTAACACAAGCCCTGATAAATTAACCGTACCACAGGCGGCAACATTGGTTGGTATGCAAAAAGGAATTACCATGTATTCGCCAACCCGTAACCCAGAGCGTTCGAGAAGTAGAAGAAATACTGTGATGGCCATGATGGTAAAATCTAATTTTTTAACTCCACAGCAATTTGAAGAAGAACAAGCCACCCCGCTTAATCTACATTTCAATGCCGCAACCGTCAACGATGGAATTGCACCATATTTCAGATCTGTTTTAAAAAATGATATCAAAAGTATTTTTGAAGATCAAGGTATTACAAAACCTGATGGAACCGCTTATGATTTAGATCGAGACGGGTTAAAGGTTTACACCACCATTAATTACGAAATGCAGGAATATGCCGAAGCAGCCCAAAAAGAATATATGAAAGTGCTTCAGGCTCAGTTTATAAACAGCTGGAAAGGCAGAAATCCTTTCAAGGATAAAGCTTTACAAGTTGATCAGGGTGTTAAGCGCTCTGACCGTTACAAAGCCGCAAAATTAGATGGCAAAACGGATGAAGAGATAAAAAAAGAATTTAATACCCCAACAGATCTAACCATTTTTACGTGGAAAGGAAATGTTGATACAACAATGAAACCAATTGATTCGGTTCGATATTACAAAATGCTTTTACGTAATGCCATGATGACTATGGACCCAACAAATGGTTATGTTAAAGCCTGGGTTGGAGGCATTAATTACGAACATTTCAAATATGACCAAGTTAAAATGGGAACTCGTCAGGTTGGTTCGACAGCAAAACCATTTACCTATGCGGTTGGTATCGAAAATGGTTTTTCTCCATGCCTAACCGTGCCAAACGTACCTGTTACAATAGAAGGCTACGGCGATCCTTACACACCAAGATCTTCTGGTACCCCACTTGCTGGTTCAATAACATTGCAAAAAGCTTTAGCTTACTCTCAAAATTACGTTACTGCGTACCTTATGAAACAAGTTGGTCCTGTGGCTGTAGCTAATTTGGCTACTAAAATGGGTATTCCAAACGTTCCACCATATCCATCTATTTGTTTAGGATCGTTTGATGCTTCGGTTTACAATATGGTTGGTGCTTACGGTGCTTTTGCTAACAAAGGAATTTACACACAACCAGTATATTTATTAAGAATTGAAGATAAAAATGGAGTTGTTTTATTCTCGCAAAAACCAATCCCTAAACCTGTAATGAGTGAAGAAGTAGCTTATGTGATGACTCGTATGCTTAAAGGTGTAGTTACAGGCGGAACAGGTGCAAGACTAAATTATAAATATGGTGTTAATGCACCAATAGGTGGAAAAACAGGTACAACACAAAACAACTCTGATGGTTGGTTTATGGCGATAACACCTCAATTGGTTACTGGAATTTGGACGGGTTGTGAAGACCGAGCGTTTCATTTTATTAGTACCAGAGATGGTGAGGGTGCAAATACAGCTTTACCCATTTTTGCTGGTTTTATCAAAAAAGTTTATGCAAATCCAGGATTAAAAATTAGTCGTGCAGACTTTGAAGCACCTAAATCTGGTGTTTCAATTGTGTACGATTGTAATCAATATCAAAAACAAGAAGAAGGCACAACCGAACTAGACGAAAAGTTGGGCTTTTAGTTTTTGCGTGAGGGATAGAAGTGGAAAGCCCGCAAACCTGATTTTTCATCAGGTGCGGACTTGTAACGGATAGCTTGACCCTTTCCCGTTTTTCTCGGGATTGGGGCACGCCCAAATTATCTTAATCAAAATAAATACATCTTTTTGTAAAGGCAAATTTCCTTACTAATCTTATTTTTGTAATAATGAGCAGTTTCGACCATAAAACAGCCTTAACGGCAATTCCGCATAAACCAGGTGTTTACCAATATTGGGATGCTGATGGTAAGCTGATGTATATTGGTAAGGCGAAAGATTTACGCAATCGGGTTGGTTCTTATTTTAATAGCGATAGGAGCCAGTTTAACGGCAAAACAAGGGTTTTAGTTTCTAGAATTAGAAAGATTACTTTTACAATTGTTGATACCGAAATTGATGCCTGGTTACTGGAAAACAGTTTAATTAAAAAGCACCAACCAAAGTTTAATATTAACTTAAAGGATGATAAAACATATCCTTGGATTATTGTTAAAAATGAAAACTTTCCGCGTATTTACTGGACAAGGAAAGTTATAAAAGATGGTTCGACTTATTTTGGGCCTTATGGTTCGATTGGGATGATGCATACCATTTTAGATTTAATTAAGGAAACTTACACTTTACGAACCTGCAGTTTGCCTCTAAACGATAAAAACATCGCTGAAGGGAAATTTAAAGTTTGCTTGGAGTATCAAATAGGTAATTGCAAAGGTCCTTGTCAGGCTTATCAAACAGAAAGCGACTACGATAAAAATATTGGCGAAATAAAGGAGATTTTAAATGGTAAAATCGGCAATGTTATCCGTGAGGTTAAAAACGTAATTAAATCGGCTTCAGAAGAACTGAATTTCGAACTTGCTCATCAATATTCGAGAAGGTTGCAGGTTCTGGAAAAATACCAGAGCAAATCGACGGTTGTTAATAGTGCAATAACGAATGTAGACGTGGTTAGCATTGCTTCTGACGAGCGTTACGCTTTTGTAAATTACCTGAAGGTAATGAACGGAACAATTATTCAAACCCAAACCATTGAAGTTAAAAAACAACTTGATGAAAGTGATGATGAGATTTTAACTTCGGCGATGTTGGATTTTAGAACAAAATTCAGCAGCACTTCTAAAGAAATTATTGTTCCTTTTGAGCCATCGTTAGAAGATGAGAGTTTGCGTTTTACTGTTCCAAAACTTGGTGAGAAGAAAAAGCTTTTAGAACTTTCGCAAAAAAACGTTCTGTTCTTCAAAAAAGAAAAGTTAAACCAGTACGAAAAATTAAATCCTGATTTACGTACCGATCGAATTTTAACTACTATGCAAAAGGATTTGCGGTTAACGCAATTACCTCAACATATTGAATGTTTTGATAACTCGAATTTTCAAGGAAAATATCCAGTTTCGGCAATTGTAGTTTTTAAAGATGCAAAACCATCTAAAAAGGACTATCGGCACTTTAATGTTAAAACGGTTGAAGGTCCCAACGATTTCGCCACAATGGAAGAGGCTGTGTTCCGACGATACAGGCGCATGTTAGACGAAAACACCCCATTACCTCAACTTATCATAATTGATGGCGGAAAAGGCCAGTTATCGTCGGCTGTGAAGAGTTTAAAACTTTTGGGTATTGAGAATAAGGTAACTGTTATTGGTATCGCCAAAAGATTGGAAGAGTTGTTTTACCCTGGAGATTCTTATCCACTTTATTTAGATAAGAAATCAGAAACACTGAAAGTGATTCAGCAGTTACGTGATGAGGCCCACCGTTTCGGGATTACTTTTCACAGAAAAAAACGTGATCAAGGGACTTTGAAAACCGAACTGGAACAAATTCCAGGTATCGGAAAAACAACAGCTGACAAATTACTTACTCAGTTTAAATCGGTTAAAAAAATTAGAGAAGCTACAGAAAAAGAACTTACTGATGTTTTAAATAAAAAACAGGTTATTACTTTACTAGAGTATTTTAAAAGCTTAGATTAAAATTAATCCCAATTCATTCGAAAAGTAATTTTTTAGATAAAACAAAAAGGCTTCGATAATATCGAAGCCTTTTTGTTTTTAGTATTCCCAAAGTCCTTGTTCGTAATCAAGAACAGATTTTTTAATTCTTTCAGATTCCATTAATCTTTCTCTTGGATCAGAAATAATGTCTCGTAATTTATTATCCCCAGGATTAGACTCTTTAACGATATAACTACTAAATAACCTTCTGATAAAGAAATCATCGAAGCTTAAGGTAGATGCATCATTATTTACATTAATTAACCTCTTGTGAGCAATAATTGGTCTTAATTCGTCATAGCTAATCCAAAATACTGGTTGCCAGTTTTTTGATATCTCATTGTACTTTAAAGGGGCAATACCTACAATACGAGGTTCGAAAATACTACGTTTAGTATCAAAAATCCAATCTTCTTTAATTCTGAATTTTAAAAACGACTCAGGATTGAAATCATTTACAACTGTAGTTACCGTACCTGTTTTGTTGTTAGAAACCTCTGATGTTCCTAAAGCGCCTCTTGCAGCCGAATCGGCACTTAGTGGTGTATGAAAAGCATCATCCTCGTTTAAAACACTATCAATAGGTGCGTAAGCCGTTAATTCTTCACTTTTTATAGATGCAATCATAACATCAATAAGGCGTGATTTTGGCGATTTTAAAACAGAGTTAACCGTATCACGTAAATCAATTTCACGCCAAATACGTTTTGCAAAAAAAACATCTTCTTCACGTACATCAGCAAAGGGAACCATTTCTGTACTGTCTATATCCTTACGGGCATAAAAACCATCCTTAGGTGGTACCTTTAGTTTTTTTTTAGGTGTTAATTTTGCAGCAACAGGCTCAGTATTTGGAGCAGCTGAAACTGGCTGTGTTTTTACTGGCGTTGTTGTAGTTTTTTTCTTTATTGGTGTTTGTGCAAATACAAACCCACTTGATAAAACTAAAACAGCAATGCTTAAAATCCTTTTCATCTTTCTTTTATTTAACATTGAACGAAACCGAAGGCAAAATTCTTTGACGTCCATCGGGTCCTTGAGATACAATATCATCAAAAAACACTTTCGATCCTGGTGTTATTGCATTCATTGCACCTCTTACAGCACCAGTAAAGCTACCACCGCTACCTGAGATGGTTACCGCTTCAGAACGTGGTTTAATTACCGTTATTTTATATCTTAATATTTTAAAGCTTACATCAAAAGGAAAATCATCTAAATCTGCTTCAATTTCTGTTTCGCTTTTTAATTGTACAGAAGAGACATCGCCGCCAATTCTGCCACCAACTTTAGCAATTGGAGCGGGAATTGCTTTTACTCTGAATTTCTGTGCACCCAAACTAACTGATTTACCAGCATTGCTTGCAGTTACACTTACAGTAACTTCTTGGCCGACCTGCGAACCACTAGCAACAACACTATATTTACCAGCACCAACCTTACTCATCGATGCTCCTGATGCACTTGCATTTACACTTTCTAAAGGAAAACCTGCCGCAGAAACCGAGAATGGATTAGGAATACCTGCATAAATTACATTCATTTTATCTGACGAAACACTAGCAGAAGGTTTTGCTACCTGATAGGTTTGTTCTGGAGTTCTGTACTCTTTAACTTGTCCGTCGGTTTGACGAATGCGAATTGTACCAACCCATTTGAATACACCCACGCTACCTGTGCCACCAGTATAAGTTCCTTTGCCTTCTTTAACTGATAATTTACCTCCACCAACAGAAATATCAGGGTTTGAGCGAGAATCACTTGCGGTTAAAAATACTTCGGCTGTATATGGCTGACCTTGTATAACATAAGATGTAGGTGCAACTGCTACGGCAGCAAACTTATCGATGTTAACAACGGCTTTATCCATGTTTCCAAATATTTTTTTAACAACTTCAGCTTCTGCATTTTTTGTATCAGCCTGAATTTTAGTTAAATTAGTCATCGCAGCCGTTAAAGGCGTACCCTCACCAAAGTTAACCTCAACCCAATTTCCTTTTCCTTTTTTAGGATTATTTGCCTCTAAAGAAAAAGCAGCACTTGATCGATCAGCAGGATCAAGTAATGAAATTAGTTTTTCGCGAGTTGCTTGTATTTTAGCTCTTAACTTATCTCCTTGTCCTTGATTAATCATGATACCTTGTGCGATATCCATGTTTTCTCTGCGTCTTAAATCTCCAGTTACAGTATCAACACCATCTCCAGCTTCAGTAAATTGTTTTTTAATACCTTCTATAAAATTGTTAAGCTCATCCGCAGCTGCTTTTGCTTGTTTAGCTCTATCGTAAATAGGCTGAGCACGTGCTGGTTCTTCTTTTAACTTAGAATTTTCAAAAGAAGAGAAAAGTTGCTCTATACTTCCATTTACATTATCTCTGGATGTAGCCAAACTATCGTTAATGTTTTTAAAAGCATTTAATACTGTATCTGATACGTTTAAAGCCAGCATGGCTAATAATACCAAATACATGATATTAATCATCCGCTGTCTTGTTGTTTCTTTTCCGCCTGCCATGTTTTATGTAGCTTTCTTTTTTAGATTAAAAACTAAATAAATTATACACGTGGGCTATTCATAGCCGACAACATATTACCGTAAATTGCATTAAGTGACGATAAGTTTTTAGCTAACTTATTCACTTCTTCCTTAAACTGTTTAGAATCTTCCATCGATTCGTTAAAGTTTTGCATGGTAAGTGATAAGTTTGAATAGAACTTATTCATCGATTTTAAATGTGCAGAAGAATCTTGCAATTCTAATTCGTACACAGCGTTTAATGCAGATAGGTTTTTAGCTAAGTTATTTACCTGATCGTGATAAGCCTGAGAATCTACATTACTATCGCCCATTGCTTTTAAATTAGCTGTTGCTTTTTCGAATGAAGAGCTCAAACTATCAAATCCAGCCGAAGCTGTTTTAACTTTTCCTGTAAATTCATTTGTTGCTGTAGCTGCATCTGCAACATTAGAAATTGTTGCAACTTTATCGCCAAAAGTACGTAAACCAGCGCCTAAGCTTTCAATTAATTCAGGTCCTACTTTTGCATCAGATAACATTTTATCTAGAGCTGCTGTATTTCCAGATGATACTGCTCCAGATGATCTAACTGTAGCCGTTGGTAATTCACCTTTAAAATCTTGTCTTAACTCAGGATACACTCTTTCCCATGCTGGTTCAGGTTCAGGCGGAAAAAACCCTGTTAAAGCAAATAAAATAGCTTCAACACCTAATCCAATTCCAATTGCATAGTTTCCCAGAATTCCACCTATGTGTAGAATTTTGCATAACGCTCCAATAATTACAATACTAGCTCCAAATGAAATTGCTGGGTTCAACCAGCTTGGTGATTTTTTAGCTGCCATAAAAATTTAATAATTTTTTCTTAGTTCTTAGTTTTTTTTGGGTTGTTTTTAGTTCCTTAAGTCAGTACCAGGATATGCTGAAACACATCTGAAACCGATGTAAGATCTTTGTTGGTCTTGATATTCGTAGGTAGATACTGCATTTTGAAGGAAATAGCCTGTATCTTTCCATGAACCACCTTTAACCACTTTACGTTTTAAATACTTGCTATCGTCTTTACCAGCCACATAGGTAAAATTCGGATTTAAATCATGTAACAACGGATTAGCAGATTTGTTGTAAGCTGTTTTAGTCCACTCGGCAACGTTGCCAGACATGTTATATAATCCATAATCATTAGGGAAATAAGATCTAACACCTACAGTGTAGATACCACCATCGCTAGAATAATCTCCACGCCCAGGCTTAAAGTTAGCTTGTAAACAACCTTTAGTGTTTCTAATATACGGCCCACCCCAAGGATATTTGGTTTTAGTATTTCCACCTCTGGCAGCATATTCGAACTGTGTTTCAGAAGGTAAATCATAATCCATTCTAGCATTTAAAGGCATTTTTCTTGCTGAAGCCACGCCTTGATAAAGCTGTGTACGCCAGTGTGAGAAAGCCTGAGTTTGCTCCCAGCTTACGCCAACTACAGGGTAATCATCATAAGAAGGGTGGTTGAAATAACCACGAACCATTGGATCGTTTTGAGAATAAGAATAATCTGTTTTCCAAACCATTGTATCTGGATATACAGCAATAGTATACCTGTCTATATAATCCTGGCGTTTGCTATTTGGATCTTTATGTCCAAGAGCAGCTTTATCTAAGTTTAAAATTCCATAGGTGTATTCCAACTTACGAACATCAATTTCTTTTTTACCTGGTAAAGCATCTAAACCAGAATAATACATATTATCCAATTGACTGGCATTTGCCGCATTTGCTCCTTTTCCCTTACCATTCCAAATTGCAGAGCCATTACCTACTTTACGCCAATCGATATATTTTTCGCCTCCAACGGCATTTGCAGCAGCGCCTTTTTGAGTCATCATGAATTGTTGAGGATTTCCCATCATAACAATTGCAATCGAATCGCGAACCCATTTTGTAAATTGACGATATTCTGCATTTGAAATCTCTGTTTGATCCATAAAGAATGCACTTATTGTTGTCATTCTACTTGGTCCAGATTGCGAAAATGTGATATCCTCATCAGAACCTCCAATAGGTGTATGACCTGGCGGAATGTAAACCATACCTAGTGGAATTCGATGGTTTTTAAACTTACGGTTGTAAGAGCCAACAAGTTCGCCCTGACCACCATGGCCACAGCTTGCAAGTAATACAGTTACAGCCATTATAGCTAGAAAGTAGATTTTCTTCATATATCCTTTATAGTGTACAAAACACAATTAGCAATTGTATCAAAATTCAATTAAATAAACAACAAAAGCAAAAATTTTACACGAAAGCACCTTTATTAGGGTGTAAGAATGTTTTCTTAGCAACTTAAACCTAATATTTTCGTTACAAAACGCTGAGTTATTCTGCTATAACTCAAAATGTTGCAGTTTATTGTTAAATCAGGAAAAAAAATTTAGAGGGAATCTTTATTTATTAGAAACTTTAATGTAATTCTCTATAGCCATGGTCATTGATGGCACACCTGGAGTTGGTGCAGCAATATCAACAATCAAACCCGTATCGGTTACAGCCTTGCTGGTATTAACACCAAACGCCGCAATTCGAGTATTATTTTGTTTAAAGTCAGGAAAATTTTTAAATAATGATTGAATACTTGATGGACTGAAGAAAGCAATTACATCGTAAAATACTTCTGCAAGGTCAGATAGATCACTTACTACCGTTCTAAACAAAACTGCAGGTGTAAAATCATAGCCGCTTTTTTCTAAGAATTTCATGGTATCTTCTGTAGCTACATCAGAGCAAGGATATAAAAATTTCTCGTTAGCATGTTTTTTTAATACCTCAGCCAAATCAGCAGCGGTTTGTTTTCCAAAGAAAATTTTACGCTTACGATATTGGATGTATTTTTGAAGATATAACGCTATCGTTTCAGAAAGACAGAAATATTTTAATTCAGCAGGAACATCATAACGCATTTCTTCACATATTCTGAAGAAGTGATCAGCCGCATTTCTACTCGTAAAAATAACCGCCGTAAAATCAGCTAAATTAATTTTATCCTTCCTGAAATCTCTGGCAGGCACACCTTCAACGTGAATAAATGATCTAAAATCAACTTTAAGGTTATGCTTTTTAGCTAAATCGTAGTATGGAGATTTTTCTGTTTCAGGTTTCGGTAAGGTAACTAAAATACTTTTTACTTTACGGATTCTAGAGTCGTTCTTTTCTTGCATTTTCCTTTTTCTGCTACAATCCTATCGTTTTAATTAGTATTAAAATAGGACATATTTCGAGGGCGCAAAAGTACAAAAATAAATGCATTCTAGAAAACTTATTATTAGAAAGAATTGTAATACCAGCCCTAAGCAACTGAAACGCAAAAATGATACCTAAAAGCAAAACAGCAATTGCTATATAAATTACCCCATACTTTAATGGAGACAAGGCAAACGCTACAACTAAAGGGATAAATAAAAGCGAGGCGTTAAAGTAACTTAAATAAAGTATTGAAATATACTCATTAACAGGCCTTTGCACATTAAAAAGAAAACCTAAAAACCTTAAAATGATAAGTTTAAGCGCATAAAATATTATAATAATTATCGATATACTAAAGAAAAATTTAAAGCCATCTTTGGCCTGATACATATCGTAATACTGCGCAACAAGGAAAAAAAACATTCCTAAAATGAATCCGAATTGGATAAATAAAAGCAAGAATGGCCAGGAACTAAAAAGGTTATCTTCTTTATTGATATTATTTAAAATACGATTGCTAAAAAACGATTGAACAATAGCAGAAAGTTGCTTTGAAAAGGCATTTCTCAAAATTGCAAAAACAACAAGCATAATAAATATAAAACCTAGCAACCATACATTACCTTTAGGTATTGAACGGCCTAACTGATAGGGGTTTTCTTTCTTTTTATAATTGTGATATTTTTTCTGCCAAGCCAACAAATCTAATGTAGGAGATAGATATTCTTTTTGAACACTATCTAACAGCGCACTTTTATTAATCAAACTATCTGGTAATACCCAGGTATGCCGAATAATAGAGTCGGTAACAAATTGTTGCCGAATTAATGTTGCCGAATCAACTCGATATCTTCTGTATTGAAATTTACTTACAACAGCGCTATCTCTTTGTACTGGAATTTGTTGTGCGGCAACAAAATTTGCAGACAATAAAAAAGCTAAAAGAATAAAAATTAATCTCGGCATGCTGTAAATCAAAACTTAAGGTTGCAAAAGTAATTGAATAATCATTGTTTACCTAAAGAAAATAAATGGATTTAGAATATCATGTATCTTTGCAGCAATGTCCGGTATTTACATCCACGTTCCATTCTGCAAAAAGGCTTGCCATTATTGCGATTTCCATTTCAGCACCTCATTAAAATATGCGGATGAAATGGTAGAAAGTATTTGCAAGGAAATAAGCATGAAAAAAGATAGGGTCACGGGTCAGGTTGGAAGTATTTACCTTGGCGGTGGTACACCATCTATCCTATCGCAAGCTGCGTTGCAAAAAATTTTCGACACGATAAATCATACTTTTTCTGTTGATTCAAATGCTGAAATCACTATTGAAACCAATCCTGATGATTTAACTGCTCAAAAATTAAAAGAGTTAAAACAATTGCCAGTTAACAGGTTTAGCGTGGGCATTCAATCTTTTTTTAACGAAGATTTGACTTGGATGAACAGAGCACACAATGCAAGCGAAGCCGAAGATTGCATTAGAAGAAGTCAGGATGCTGGTTTCGAAAATTTAACGCTTGATTTAATTTACGGTTATCCATTGCTTACTGATTCGAAATGGTTGAGTAACATCGAAAAAGCTATAGCCTTGGAAATTTCGCATATTTCTGCTTATGCACTAACAGTTGAGCCAAGAACCGCATTGGCACACGCAATAAAGACTAAAAAACAAACTCCAGTAAATGACAACCAAAGCGCCAACCAATTTGTGATGTTAATGGAGCAGCTCGATCGAGCAGGCTTTGAACATTACGAAATCTCTAATTTTGCTAAACCGGGTTGCTATGCGGCTCATAATACAAATTATTGGAGAGGAGTAAATTATATTGGAATTGGGCCATCAGCGCACGGCTTTGATGGTCAGAACAGATACATGAACCCTGCGAATAATGCGCAATACATAGAAACTTTGGCCAGTAATAAACTGCCAGAAATTATTGAAGAGCTAAGTTTAAACGATAGGTTTAACGAATATGTAATGACTGCGTTAAGAACCATTTGGGGAATTGATTTAACGAAAATTAATAGTGATTTTGGTAAAGATTTTTATGATGAAACATTATATAATCTTCGCGGTTTTGAAGATAAAGACTGGCTGATTATTAACGACAAAAAAGTTAAACTAAGTCAAAACGGAAAACTTTTTGCAGATCACATTGCATCGGAATTGTTTATAGTACAGTAGCAAATTATTGAATTTTGAATGGTTGAATAATTTGCAATCTGAAGGGATAACAAACTCAATCGTTGTATAATTAAAAGCATATATGTCGAAAATTGTATGGATTACAGGAGCTTCATCGGGAATTGGCGAAGCTTTAGTGTACAAATATTTTAAAGCTGGAGATAAATTAATTATCTCTGGACGTAACCGAGATGAACTTTTTAGAGTAAAAGGAAATTGCCAAAATTCTTTCAACGTTCATGTTTTGCCTTTCGATTTAAGTGAAACTGAAATTTTGAAAAGTAAGGCTGAAGATGCCATTAAAATATTCGGAAAAATTGACTTGTTAATTAATTCTGGTGGCGTAAGCCAAAGAGCATTAGCTTTAGATACAGCTTTAGAAACAGAGCAGCAAATTATGAATACCAATTTTTGGGGAACTGTTACTTTAAGCAAAGCGGTTTTACCCATAATGATTAAAAATGGTGGTGGCCAGATTGTTGTAATAAGTAGCTTAGTCGGAAAATTTGGTACAAAATTACGCTCTGCGTATTCAGCATCTAAACATGCCTTACACGGCTATTTCGATTCCCTTCGTTCGGAAGTTTACGATAAAAATATAGCCATAACAATTGTTTGTCCTGGTTTTATTAAAACAAATGTTTCGATAAATGCTTTAACCGCAAGCGGAAAAGAACAAGGAATAATGGATGATGCGCAAGCAAACGGAATGAGTGCAGATGAATGTGCAAATCAAATTATTACTGCAATAAATGCTAAAAAAGAGGAAATTTATATTGGCGGAAAAGAAACAAAAGCCATATTCTTGAAGCGTTTCTTCCCGAATTATTTTTCAAAGAAAATTAGGAAGACCAAGGTTACTTAAATATTTTTTTGTTGATGTAAGCCTGCAAGTTATCGGAAACTTTGCAGGCTTTTTTATTTAAGATTTGCTTAGAAAACGGGCTGAACTGCAAAGAAACCGCGTTAAATAAACCCCATTTAAGCGATATACTTTTTGGGTAGTTATACTAAAATGTTTACACAAACTTTAACGAACAAGATATAGCGAAAAGGCGGACTGTCTTATCAAAAGAATTTCGGAAGCACCTTTACAAATAAAATTAAACACCTAAATTTCAGATGATTACATATTTATTTTCATTTCTAAAATCCAAGCATCTGTGTACCGTCGTAAATGGAATCAAATAACAGAAACTTAAAAATTAGAAATAATGAAAAAATTAATCCTATCTGCAATTGCCGTTGTAACTATGGCCTTTACAAGTCAAGTTTACGCTCAAAAAAATCCGATGGTTGGTGGCGCAGCCATGTATGCTACTAAAGACATTGTAGACAATGCTGTAAATTCAAAAGATCATACTACACTTGTTGCTGCTGTTAAAGCTGCAGGCTTAGTAGAAACTTTAAAAGGTGCTGGTCCTTTCACCGTTTTTGCACCAACTAATGCTGCTTTCGATAAGTTGCCTGCTGGAACTGTTGAAACTTTAGTGAAACCAGAAAACAAAGCTACTTTAACTAAAATTTTAACTTACCATGTTGTTGCTGGTAAAATGGATAGCAAAGCGATTGCTAAAGCAATTAAAGCTGGTGGCGGTAAAGCGGAACTAACAACTGTTGAAGGAGGAAAACTTTGGGCTTGGATGGAAGGCAAAAAATTAGTTTTAAAAGATGAAAAAGGTGGTATGAGTACAGTTACTATTGCTGACGTAAACCAAAAAAATGGTGTAATTCATGTAGTAGATACTGTTTTAATGCCAAAATAATATTCACATCCCTATAACTGTAATGAGAACGTTTCTACTTCGGTAGAAGCGTTTTTTTGTTAAAAATCAATCAGCTGCTCATTTATTTGTCAGTTGTTTTTCAGGTTTTAGATTTTGAACAAATTGCTGCTTATTAGTATTTAATTTTGCAGCACGTAAATTGAGTGAATTTTGAATAATTAAATCGTATCACTTAAAGCTCAATCGTTTAAAAACAAGCACAATGCATCCCAACATTAAAAAAATTCAGGAGAATATTGAGCCTTTAAGGCAGCAGATAATTAACCATAAAGTTTACGGTGAAATTAGTGAACTAGAAGATTTACAAATTTTTATGGAGCACCATATTTATGCAGTATGGGATTTTATGTCGCTTTTAAAAGCTTTACAAATAAATTTAACTTGTACAACTTTACCTTGGTTTCCTGTTGGGGATGCAGTAACCCGCCAGTTAATAAATGAAATTGTTGCTGGTGAGGAAAGCGATGTAGATGTAGAAGGAAATATTAAAAGCCATTTCGAATTATATTTGGATGCCATGGTACAATGTGGAGCTAAGGTAGAGCCAATCCGTAACTTTTTAACTTCATTACAAAAAGGAAGAGACTTCGACATGGCTTTCGAATTGGCTCAGGTTCCTGCTGCTGCAAGAGATTTTGTAAAATCTACTTTCGATACTATAAACAGCGAAAAAATACATCTACAAGCTGCAAGTTTTACGTTTGGCCGCGAAGATTTAATTCCGAATATGTTTTTTAGCATGGTTAACGATTTAAATAGCTCGCAGCCAGAAAAGGTTTCGATTTTTAAATACTACCTGGAACGCCATATTGAAGTGGACGGTGATCATCATAGTCATTTGGCGCTATCTATGACTGAAAAACTTTGTGAAAAAGATGAAACTTTTTGGGCTGAAGCAGAAGCGACCACTAAAATTGCTTTGCAAAAGCGTATTGATTTATGGGATGCTGCTTATGCAGAAATCGTAAAAAATAAAGTTTTAGCTTAGTTATTAAATTGTTAGGGAATTACTAATTTTAAATTACGTGATTTTCGTCACATTTGCTGGTTAGTATATATATTGTAAAATAAAATTTACACATTTGTTGTTCGGCACAAATAACCGATTTTAAGCGCATGAGTTTCATTTTAAAACCCGTTGATATCGTTGAGAGCATTACTCCTGAGGATTTCAAGAAAAATTATCTGAAAACAAAACGTCCGTTAGTAATTAGAGGCCTTACCAAAGATTGGCCTGCAAGAGAAAAATGGACTACTGAATACCTAAAAGAGATTGGTGGCGATTTAGAAGTGCCATTATACGATAACTCTAAAGCAGATCCATCGAAGCCAATTAATGCTGCAACAGCACACATGAAATTTGGTGATTATCTGGATTTAATCAAGCGTGAGCCAACTGAATTAAGGATTTTTTTCTTCAATTTATTTAAAAAGGTGCCAAGCTTAATCAACGATGTAAAAATTCCAAAAGATTTAATGGGTGGCTTTATCGAAAGTATGCCAGCTATGTTTTTTGGTGGCTCAAATTCAGTAACCTTTTTACATTACGACATCGATTTACCTCATATTTTCCATACGCATTTCGGCGGCCGTAAACACATTGTTCTTTTCGATAATAAATGGAAAGACCGTTTATATTGTTTACCAAACGCAACTTATGCTTTAGAAGATTACGATGTTGCTAATCCAGACTTCAAGAAATTTCCTGCGTTAAATGGTGTTGAGGGTTATGAAGTTTTCTTAGAACATGGCGATACTTTATTTATGCCAACAGGTATGTGGCATTGGATGAAATATCTTGATGGTTCGTTTTCATTGAGCTTACGTGCTTGGGACCAATCGATAACACGAAAAGTTGCTAGTGTATGGAGTTTATTTACTCACGGCGCAATTGATAGTTTAATTAAAATGACTTTCAAAGAAAAATACGCACACTGGAGAGAGAAAAGAGCAGTAAAAATTGCGGAGAGCGCTTTAGCAAAAGGCAAACCTTAATAAAACAAAAAAAGCGGAGTATCAAGTACGATACCCCGCTTTTTTTGTAATCAGGATTATATTTTTTTTTATTGAAAACGTGCATTATCCAATCATTAAACAAAATAGGCTGCTTTTAATTCAAAAGCAGCCTATTTTTATATTAACTTGAAAATTTATTTCAACTTGCTAAGTGCAGTTTTAATTCGCGGTAACATATCTTTAATATCTTGCAAAGTACAAGCACCAACCGATGCTCTGAACCAAGGCATGCTGTGTTCGTTTCCAAAAGCAGAGAAAGGAACTAATGCTGCTCCAGCTTCTTTAATCAGATAGAAATTCACATCTGCACTGTCTTTTAAAAGCTGACCATCTTCAGTTGTTTTCCCTATATAATCAATTTTAATAGTCAAATAAATTGCACCCATTGGCTCCACGGCATCAACATTAAAGCCTTCGTTTTTCAGTTCGTTAAAACCGTTGTAAAGTGCATTTAAGCTATCCTGAATTTGAGCTTTAAAACTGGTTAAGAAAGTATCAACCTGTGCTTTGTCGTTAAAATAATTTGACATCGCAACTTGTTCGGCTTTCGGTGCCCAAGCGCCCATGTGACCAACCAAAGCCTTCATTCTGTTTACAATATCTTCAGGACCAAAACCCCAACCCACACGTACACCAGTTGCTGCCAGGCATTTCGAAGTACCATCAACAAAAATGGTAAACTCACGCATCTCTGGGCGCAATGAAACTGGATTTACGTGCTCTTTACCAAAAGTTAAAAGCGAATAGATCTGATCGTACATTAAATACAACGGCTTTTCATCCGCTCCACGTGATGCATTTTCTTCTAAAATAACGTCGCAAATTTCAGCTAAAGATTCCGCATCAAACATGGTTCCTGTTGGGTTCAATGGCGAACACAAAGCCAACATAGTTGCACCTTTTAAATGAGGTTTTAATTGCGCTGCAGTTGGCATAAAGTTATGTGCTGCATCCGTTTCTACGGCAATTGATTTCGCTGAAGTTAAGTGGCAATAGTGGTTGTTATTCCAGGATGGTGCTGGAAAAACTACAGTATCTCCAGGATCTACAACGGCCAAATATGCGGCATAAATCAGCGGACGTGAACCACCAGACACTAATATGCTATTGGTATTGTAATCTAAACCAAATCTATCTTTTAATAATTCTGAAACAGTTTCTCTTAACTGCAAAACACCATCAGCTGGCGGATAATTGGTTTGATTAGCGTTGTAAGCATCTACAATTCCAGCTTTTAATTCGGTTGGAATTGGATAGATGTTCGAATCGAAATCGCCGATAGTTAAGTTAGCGATTGATGCGCCTTTGCGCTTCATGTCGTTAACTTCGTTACCAATTTTTATAATTTCTGAGCCAATTAAAGCACTGGCTAACTTTGATACCTTCATATTTATTACTTTTTATCGCCTTGTGCGTCATTGCGAGGCACGAAGCAATCTTAATATTTTAGCATTTGTATAAACTTCAGTCTCTGCAATGACGGCTTATTTAACCAAATCCTCTATTGCTTTATTCACTTTATCGAAACCGAATTGAGACAAAACAGCCTGCATTGACGCAGAAATTTGCTCATTACAAAGGTTGCCGATGCTTCCTTCGTGTGTATGATTTATTTGGCTCGATGGTGCAAAAGTACCATTTTCTATTTGTTCGCCAACTATTTTATAGGCCTCTCTAAAAGGAACACCTTGCAAAGCTAAATCATTAACAACTTCAACGCTAAATAAATAATCGTATTTCTTGTCTTTTAAAATATCATCCTTTATGCTGATGTTCTGGAACATGAAAGTCGCAATTTCAAGACACTCATTCAGCGAAGTAATGGCAGGAAAAAGATTCTCTTTCAACAACTGCAAATCGCGGTGGTAACCTGATGGAAGATTGGTAATCATCATCGCGATTTCATTCGGCAAAGCCTGAATTTTATTACAACGTGAGCGAATCAACTCAAAAACATCCGGATTCTTTTTATGTGGCATGATGCTCGAACCTGTTGTTAATTCAGGTGGAAAACTGATAAAGCTAAAATTCTGGTTGATGAACAAACATACATCCATCGCCATTTTAGCTAAAGTTGCCGCAACAGCACTCATCGCCTGAGCCAAAATTCTTTCGGTTTTACCACGACCCATTTGTGCATAAACCACATTATAATTTAAACTTTCAAAACCCAATAAATTTGTGGTTAAAGTTCTATTTAATGGAAATGAAGAACCATAGCCTGCAGCAGAACCCAATGGATTTTTATTGGTAATTTTCCAGGCAGCAAGCATCAATTCCATATCATCGGCAAGGCTTTCGGCATAGGCACCAAACCATAAACCAAAAGATGATGGCATTGCGATTTGCAAATGGGTGTAACCTGGCATCAATTTATCTTTGTGCGTGTTGCTCAGCTCAATCAATAAGTTAAATAAGGTTGAAGTTTGGTTAACCATATCTTCAATACAAGCTCTGAAGAATAATTTCAAATCAACCAAAACCTGATCGTTACGTGAGCGTCCACTATGGATTTTTTTACCTGCCTCGCCAATACGTTGCGTTAACAACCATTCTACCTGAGAGTGAACATCCTCAACTGTATCCTCAATGGTAAAATTTCCAGCCTCAATTTCAGCGTAAATATTTTTTAGCTCCTGCTGAACAGTTTTTAATTCTTCAGCAGTAAGCAGATTAATACTTTCCAACATTTGTGTATGAGCCAATGAACCCAAAACATCAAACTTTGCCATTTGCAAATCCAATTCGCGGTCTTTACCAACGGTAAAGGTTTCCACGAATTTATTTACATCTATATTTTTTTGCCAGATTTTCATTTTTACTTTTTTTAACCGCAAAGGGCACTAAGTTTTTCGCAAAGTGTACCAAGCTATTCTATTATTTTACCACGAAGTGCACCGAGTTTTTCACAAGGATTATTTAAGTTAGACACCCAAGCCCTTTACCCTAAACCTTAAAACCCTCAACCTTGTATTACTGGTTTCAACATATTCACATAGCCCTCAACGCCTTCAGCAACCTCACGAACGTATAAAAACTCATCAGCCATATGTGAGCGACCAGAAAAACCTGGCCCACATTTTACCGATGGAATATCCAATAAAGCTTGGTCTGAAGTGGTTGGTGAACCATAAGTTGTTTTACCTAACGCAACACCAGCCTGAACCACTGGATGGTTTTTATCAATTGATGATGGCTTTAAACGGATAGAACGCGGCGTTACATCGCAATCTACATTTGCCCGAATAATTTCCAACACCTCTTCGTTTGTGTAAGCATCGGTAACCCGAACATCAACCGTAAAAGTGCAATTTGCAGGCACCACGTTATGCTGCGAACCTGCGTTAATAATCGTCACTGTCATTTTCAGCGGACCGAAAACTTCCGACACTTTAGGGAACTGATAATTCCTGAACCACTCAATATCTTTTAGCGCTTTGTAAATTGCGTTTTCACCCTCTTCCCTAGCCGCGTGACCAGCTTTACCATGAGACACGCAATCGATTACCAACAATCCACGTTCTGCAATAGCTAAATGCATTTCTGTTGGCTCCCCAACAATTCCGAATTCTAATTCTCCCAAATCTGGCAGAACTAATTCCAAGCCATTATTTCCAGAGATTTCCTCTTCCGCTGTTGCGGCCAAACAGATATTATATTTTAAATTTTCTTGTTCGTAATAATACAAAAACGTACCAATCAGCGAAACCAAACAACCGCCAGCATCGTTACTACCCAATCCAAATAATTTATCGCCCTCAATGGCAGCATCGTAAGGGTCGCGGGTATAACCAGAGTTTGGTTTAACCGTATCATGATGCGAATTCAACAATACCGTAGGTTTACTTGCATCGAAATGCTTGTTGTAAGCCCAAACATTGTTCATTTTGCGATAGATTTTAACACCGCGTTCTTCTAAAAACTGAGCAATTAAATTTGCCGTTCTGTCTTCTTCTTTACTAAACGACTGGATGCGAATTAACTGTCGCAATAAATCCAGACTTTCCTTTTGTATATTTTCTAACAACATAGTATCGAGTAGTTAGTATCAAGTATCAAGACAAATCGTATCTCAATCCTGCACTTTTCATCTGCTTTAAGCTTTATTTCTTTCTGCTTTTAGCTTTCCTTTGTGTACAAATTTCCTGCTTTTAGTGCCGATAATTTAATACCTTTTATTAATGATGAGCTAAAGCCGTTGTGTTCCATTTCGTTTAAACCTGCAATGGTACAACCTTTCGGCGAAGTTACCTTATCTATTTCTGATTCTGGGTGTGTGCCATGTAATAAAAGCAAGTCGGCCGCTCCTTTTGCCGTTTGTACAGCCATTTTAAGCGCTTCATCAGCATGAAAACCAATTTCCACACCACCTTGCGATGCCGCTCTGATTGCCCTCAAAAAGAATGCAATTCCACATGCACAAAGTGCCGTAGCCGAAGTCATTAAATCTTCGTTTATCTTCACAACCGAACCAACCGTTTCAAACATTTTGGTCACATTATCAATATTTTCTGCCGATGCATTATCGCTCGCCATACAAGTCATCGATTGCCCAATAGCGATTGCCGTGTTCGGCATTACGCGAATCACTTCCACATCGTCGCCCAATTTTTCGCGAACCGCAGCACAACTAACACCAGAAATCACCGAAATAACCAAGTGTTTAGCCGAAACTATAGATGAGTTAATTTCATCCAAAACCGTATTTAATTGTTGCGGCAAAACAGCAAGAATCACAACATCAGCATTTGATACGGCATGTTTATTATCGTTACTCACCACAAAACCAGCCTCCGCGAAAGGTTTTAAATGATCGATATTTCTACGGGTAAGCGTAATGTCTTCAGCTTTTGCAAAATCGGCTTTTACCAGGCCTTTCGCTAAAGACAAACCGATATTTCCGCTACCAATTATGGCTATTTTTTTCATGTGGTTCGTTTTATTTGGTTCAGTTACTTACTGATTTTTATATTTTTGAAAAGCAATTGCAGTTTTTCAATTAATGTCAGTCCTGCTATTCACTTCAATCTTTTTTAAACTCATTGTCATACTGAGGTACTAAGCATCTGCAACTTAGTAATCAGATGCTTAGTACCTCAGCATAACAGCTTATTCACGTTGGTGCTAAAAAAAGTATTTCCGCTCCTATCAGGTTTAATTCACATCCGTCATTGCAAATTACGAAGCAATCCTAATGCACTATATTAATAGCTACAGTTTTAAGATTGCTTCGTACCTCGCAATGACGTAGAGATTAAAGAATTGCAGCATGGTTATCCTTTATGCCAAGTCCCCTTTAGCTGATTTAAGGGTTCATCTTCGTACCAAAAGTACCTGCTGCAAGTTCAGCCAATTCATCGGCTTTGCCAATATACACCGCCGAAACCCCTTTCTTAATCGCCTCAAAAGCATTGTGCAATTTGGGTATCATTCCGCCTTGTACCGTTCCATCAGCTTTTAAACCTTCAAATTCATCAGCTTTGATTTCTCTAACAACAGAATTATCATCATTTACATCTTTCAGCACACCTTTTTTCTCGAAGCAATATACCAAACGGGTTTCATATAAAGCCGACATGGCTACGGCAACTGCCGATGCAATTGTATCTGCATTAGTATTTAGCAATTGCGTATCTCCATCGTGTGTAATTGCACATAAAACTGGTGTTAATCCTGCCTTTAATAAACTATCCAACGTTGTCGATGAAACAGAATTTTCGTCTAAATCGCCAACAAAGCCATAATCTATAACTTCTCCAGCTAATGGACCTGGAGGTGTTCCATGTGTTTTTGTAACAATAGGTCGTTTTTTAGCTTTGATAATATTTCCGTCGGCGCCTGTTAAACCAATGGCATTACTACCTTTAGCTTGTAATTGAGCAACCATGTTTTTGTTAATCAACCCTGCATAAACCATCGTAACAATCCGCAACGTTTCAATATCTGTAATCCTACGACCTTCAACCATTTTCGCCTGAATACCTAAGCTTTCGCCCAATTCAGTTGCGATTTTCCCGCCACCATGAACCAAAATTTTATCGCCAGGTAAAGCCGTAAAATCCAACAAAAATTGATGTAAATTTTCAGAATTATCAATTACGTTTCCGCCGATTTTTATGATTGTAAGTTGTTTCATACTTTGAGTTATGGGTTGCCAGTTATGAGTTGCGAGTTTAGGCGCTTAGACCTATAACACGGAACCCGTAACCGGTAACTGTTTTATAATTCCTCCAACATCGATTTTATTACCGCTTGTGCGGCCCACAAACGATTTCCAGCTTCATGTATCACCAATGAATTCGGTCCGTCCAATATCTCGGATGATAATTCCAAATCACGTCTAACGGGCAAACAGTGCATCACTTTCGCATCGTTTGTGAATTTCAACTTTTCATTATTCATCATCCACCCATCCGGATAAGTTAAAACTTTGCCATATTCTTTGTAGCTGCTCCAGTTTTTAACATAAACATAATCAGCGCCAGCCAAAGCCTCTTCTATATTATATTGAATATCTGCACCAGGTGTAAATTCATCAGCCAATTCATAACCTTCTGGTTGGGCGATGGTAAAATCAATCATCCCTTCGGCTTGCGCTTTACACATCCATTCGGCAAAAGAATTTGGAACCGCTTGTGGCAAAGCTTTTACGTGAGGTGCCCACGCCAAAACAACTTTTGGTTTTCTACCATCAGGTTGTTTAGTCCAGGTTTCGTGAATGGTAATTATATCGGCAAAACTTTGTAGCGGGTGGCGAGTTGCACTCTCCAAGCTCACTACAGGAACAGCGCAATATTTTACAAATTTGTTAAAGAAATCTTCGCTGTAGTCTTCCTCACGATTGTTTAATTTCGGGAAAGAACGTAATCCCAAAATATCGCAATATTGACCCATTACCGCAGCAGCCTCACGAATATGCTCAACAGTAGAGCCATTCATTACTACACCATCCTGTGTTTCCAAAGCCCAACCCTCTTTATCCAAATTCATGACCATCACATTCATACCTAAGTTTAGCGCAGCTTTTTGAGTGCTTAAACGGGTACGCAAACTTGGGTTCATAAAAACCAATCCTAAGGTTTTGTTTTTACCCAAACTTTGATGCGCATAAGGATTCGCCTTTAATTCAAGCGCATCTTTTACAAATTGTTTGATGCTCGGAACATCATGTACGGAAGTGAAAAGTTTCATTTTTTTAAGCTTAAAGGTTAAAGCTAAAGGCTTCAAGCTTAATACAAAATGTAGAAAACGTGGCCTAATCCCTAACTTATTATGTTCTCAGTCGCTTCAGCAAGCCTATGAGCATTGCCTTAACTTCATTGTTTTATTATTTATTTCTTGATACTTTTCATCATTTAAGTATCTCAAATCCTTCGCTAGTAAACAAGCATATTCGGCTTCATTACATGAGCCTAACGCCATATCTAAAAACCGAACGAAATCCATTGAAGAATTTCTACCTGCGCCTTCAACGATATTTAGAGGCACAGAATAAGCGGCTCGTTTGACTTGGCTATTCAATCATATTTTTAAGATGGAGGAAATAATGGAAGTATATCTGAATAAACATATAGCACCATTAAATGTGCTTTCTCCCAAACTTCTAATTTTTGATAATCTCTCATTTTCGTTAAAACTTATGTTTACTAGAAAATAGGGGTATCACTAATTTAATTCTTTTCCACCATATTAGCTAATCGTCATCCGCTTTCAGCTTTAGTCTTTTAGCTATTTTACCAACTCACCAAAAGCCGCCAAAAATTCGTCAGCGTGTGCTTTGGTTAAATTCAAGGCTGGCAATAAACGGATAACATTTGGTTTTGCTTCGCCTGTAAAAATATAATGTTTAAATAATAATTGCTTTTTAACATGCGCTAATTCTTCAGGCAATTCAATTCCAATCATCAAACCACGACCACGAACTTCCTTTACCTGCTCAAATCTCTTCAATTCAGTAATTAGATAATTCCCGATTTCTTCAGCATTTTTCATCAAGTTATCTTTTTCCATAACCTCTAAAACCGCTAAAGCCGCAGCGCAAGCCAAATGGTTACCACCGAAAGTAGTCCCCAATTCTCCATGCCAAGGCTTAAATTTTGGAGCAATTGAAATTCCCGCTACTGGAAATCCGTTACCCATTCCTTTTGCCATCGTATAAACATCTGCCTCAACGCCCGAATAATCGTGTGAATAAAACAAACCCGTTCTACCATAACCGCACTGAACTGAATCTGCGATATAAACTGCATTGTATTCATCACAAAGTGAACGGATTTTTTGCAAGAAACTTTTTGAGGCTTCTTTGATTCCACCAACACCTTGGATTCCTTCAATAATTACAGCCGAAATTTCATTGCCCTGAGCTTTAAAAGTTTCTTCCAAAGCTACTTCGTTATTGAACGGCAAAAAGATCACATTTTCAGATTGATTAACAGGCGCTACAATTTTAGGATTATCGGTTACCGCAACCGCTAAGGATGTTCTTCCGTGGAAAGCACCAGTGAAAGCGATTACTTTCTTTCTTCCGTTATAAAATGATGCCAGTTTTAAGGCGTTTTCGTTTGCCTCAGCTCCAGAGTTTACTAGGAATAACTGGAAATCTTTTTTACCTGAAACCTGCCCCAATTTCTCAGCAAGCTGAACCTGTAAAGGGATTTTAACAGAATTTGAGTAAAAACCAACTTTGTTTAATTGGTCTGTTAAACGACTTACATAATGCGGGTTGGTGTGTCCAATTGAAATCACTGCATGACCGCCATATAAATCTAAATATTTTTGTTCGCTAGCATCCCAAACATTGCTGCCAGATGCTTTTGTAATTTCTATATCGTTAAGAGGATAAACGTCGAATAAGTTCATATTTTCTGAGCTTAAAGACTAAAGCTAAAGGCATGAAGCTTCCCGCAAATTTATACAGGTTACTAGCCTAATTTTAGTCTATTAAATATTTAATTAATACTTCAGCATTTCGCTATTATGCTTTAAACTTTGAGCTTTCGGCTTTAAGCCTAAATTAAAAGTTCGCTGCTTTCAATCGCAGGCCTGCTGTTTCATCCAAGCCAAACATTAAGTTCATATTCTGAACCGCTTGTCCGCTTGCGCCTTTCAACAGGTTGTCAATAATGCTGATGATAAACAATTTATTGCCATGCTTTTCTACATGAACCAGCGCTTTATTTGTATTTACAACCTGTTTTAAATCGATGTTTTTCCGACTAACATGTGTAAAAGGATGAGCACTATAATATTCTTCATAAATATTTTGCGCTTCTTCCAAAGTCAAGTCACTTTCTAAATACATCGCTGCCAAAATACCACGCGTAAAGTCTCCGCGTTGCGGAATAAAGCTCAAAGTCTCCGAAAGTGATGGTTGCAATTGTACTAAGCTTTCGCCAATTTCATTTAAATGTTGATGCTCGAAAGCTTTATAAATGGAAAGGTTGTTATTTCTCCAGCTAAAGTGAGAAGTTGTTGCCAAACTTTGTCCTGCACCAGTTGACCCTGTAGTTGCATTAATGTGAACTTCTGCATTGATTAAACCTTTTGCAGCCAATGGAAATAACCCCAACTGAATGCAAGTAGCAAAACAACCTGGGTTAGCAATATTGCTTGCCGTTTTAATTTTATCGCGATTTAATTCTGGAAGCCCATAAACAAAATCACGATCTTCAAAACTAGCATTTGCTGCCAATCTGAAATCTTGTGATAAATCGACGATTTTTATATTATCGTTAATCGGGTTAGCAGCTAAAAACTTTTTTGCATCGCCATGGCCGACGCAAAGAAAAAGCACATCGATATCCTGTGGAATATCATTGACAAAGCGTAAATCTGTATCGCCAATTAAATCAGTATGCACATCAGAAATTAGATTCCCAGCGTTACTGGTGCTATTTACGAAAGCAATTTCAACATTTGGATGATTAATCAGAATACGTAGCATTTCGCCACCTGTATATCCTGCACCACCAATTATTCCTGCTTTTATTTTATTACTCATAATCTGTTCTATCAATTATAGATGGATATGAAAATTAGTTTATATTCCTTCGACAAGCTCAGGATGACAATTTTGAAAGGCAAGATTTCTACTCTAGTCTTTCAGCTTTAAGCCTCTTCCCCATTAACTTTATGCCAAATCATTACCTGGTTACCGAAGATTTTGGAGAAACCCTTAACATCTTCGCCACTCCAGGCGTTGTTCATTTCGCCATAGCTTCCAAATTTATTGCTCATTAAATCGTGGTTAGATTCAATACCAATAATCTGGAAACGATAAGGCAATAATTCAACAAAAACTTTACCGCTCACAAATTTCTGCGTATCGGCTAAAAAAGCCTCAATATTCCGCATAATCGGGTCATGGAATTGACCTTCGTGCAGCCAGTTACCATAGAAAGAAGATAATTGCTCTTTCCAGCTTAACTGCCATTTCGTTAACGTATGTTTTTCTAAAGTATGGTGTGCTTTAATAATTAAAACAGGTGCTGCAGCTTCGAAACCTACACGACCTTTAATACCAATAATCGTATCACCAACATGGATATCTCTGCCAATTCCATAAGGTTGAGCGATGGCTTGTAATTTCTGAATCGCTCTAACAGGTGCTAACGTTTCTCCATCAATGGCAACTAACTCCCCTTTTTCAAAAGTTAATTCCACTTTACGCGATTCCGTTTCCGAAACCTGAGTTGGCCAGGCGCTTTCTGGTAAAGTTTGGTGAGAAGTTAAAGTTTCCTTTCCTCCTACTGAAGTTCCCCATAAGCCTTTATTAATCGAATATCTTGCTTTTTCAGCACTATATTCAACACCATGTTCGGCTAAATATTCTATTTCCGCTTCGCGGGATAATTTCAAATCTCTAATAGGTGTAATGATTTCAACTCCAGGAATAATGATATTGAAAATCATATCAAAACGCACTTGGTCGTTACCAGCACCAGTACTTCCGTGAGCAACATAATCCGCACCAATTTTTTTAACGTAATTCGCAATTGCCGTTGCCTGACTAACGCGTTCTGCACTAACAGAAAGTGGATAAGTTGCATTTTTTAATACATTTCCGAAGATTAAGTATTTAATACAACCATCATAATAACTATCGGTTTCATCTACCACAGCGTGAGATTTTACACCTAAAGCATAGGCTCTTTTCTCTATTTCTTGTAATTCTTCGTCAGAAAAACCACCAGTATTTACAATAACAGAGTGAACTTCTAAGCCACGGTCTTGAGCAAGATAAATACAGCAAAATGAGGTATCAAGACCTCCGCTAAAAGCTAAAACAACTTTCTTCTTCATTATTTATGAAATAATAGGGTAAATAAAACTATGATTGATTTTAATCCAGATTTTGGCTTAACCACTAATCTAGATTTTATGCGCATAAAACGCTCGTATAATCCAGGTTTCTTCTGCAACTCTTCGGCAAAAACCTTTGCGGCCTCGTGTTTCTTTTCGGCAGGATCGTAAAGCATTGCGGTACACATGCAATTTTTACGCTCTTTCATCTTCAAAATCTCGAAGTTTACGCAGCTTTGGCAACCTTTCCAAAAATCCTCATCTTGCGTCAATTCAGAATAAGTAACAGGCTCGTAACCTAAATCAGAATTGATTTTCATTACGGCTAAACCTGTAGTTAAACCAAATATTTTTGCCTTTGGATATAATTTTCTCGAAAGTTCGAAAACTGCTTCTTTAATCGCATGCGCTAATCCTGCTTTTCTATATTGCGGACTAACGATTAACCCAGAATTGGCTACAAACTGACCATGACTCCAGGTTTCGATATAGCAAAAGCCAGCCCAGGTGCCATCTTTATGAAAAGCAATTACGGCTTTGCCTTCCTGCATTTTACCTGAAATATATTCCGGCGAACGCTTAGCAATACCTGTACCTCTGGCTTTTGCTGATTCAGCCATTTCGGTTACAATCTCTTCTGCAAACACATGGTGTTCTGGGATAGCGACTTGTACTATAAATTCATTAATATTCATTCGTTTTCTAACGAAAAATTAAGGTATTCTTGTTAATTGGGTTTTTAGAGAGGATCAATTCCTCGTAGTATTAGTAAGGTGTACTAAATACGCGGCGTAAAATTTTGCCGACTTAGGGGATAATAGAATACGGGTTGAAAACGATTAATAAATAAACTCTCACCAGCTACCAAATGGGCTGTGAAACTTGAAAGTTTATGTAAAAATTGTTTAATCATTTCTTGCGTATTAAAACAGCTTTAACTCTATTGAGGTGCAAAGGTTTAAATAATAATTGAGTTACACAATATTAAACTGATTTTTTTATGTTTTAATAATAATTTATTAAACTAATCTGACCTAACTTTTCAATAAAGCCTCTCTTACCAAAACTTTAACATCTGCTTAACAACATTTAACATTTTCAATTACTGTTTAAACACAATATTTGTATGCCTGTAGCGATTGCAGCATAGCAATCGTTTCTACTGGAAATAAATATTTAAACTCAAAGCCGAAACAGTATGAAATTTTCTACATCTAAAAATTTAAAAAAAATATCCTTAAACGCATTATTTATAATAATGGCCATTTCAATTTTCAGTTCTTGTGCAAAAACAGATAATGCCGACATCACCATTGCGTATTTAAGAGCAGTAAATGCATCTCCTTCTTTAGCAACCTATAATGCTTATCTGGGTGGCAGTCTAATTAGCGCGGCAGCTTTACCTTTCGCTGGTTCTTCAGCATACAGTTCACGAACAGCAGGTACTTACAGTCTAAAGTTTACATCGGGTAGTAATACTGAAAGTTTATTTTCCAAAGACGTTTCATTAAGCCAAAACACTAGTTACTCTTATTATTTGATTAACAAACCTGGTCAGTTGGATGGTTTATTGATTAGCGATGACAGGAGTGTACCCTCTGCAGATAAAGCCTATATTCGTTTTATTAATTTATCTCCCGATGCACCTGCATTAGATTTAATTAAAACGGGCACCACCACTTCTTATGCAACAAATAAAGCTTACAAAACCAATACTAGTTTTGTAGCTGTTGATGCTGGAACCTATTCTCTTGATGTAAAAGATACCGCTAATGGCGCTGTAAAAACAACGAAGACAGATGCTGTATTTGCAGCTGGATATCATTATGATATAATTTGTGGCGGCCTGGTTACACCAGCAAACGATACCGAACGTGCCTTAAATTTGCAGGTTTTAACCATCAAATAATCATTTTTAATTTTAAATACGTTAATAATTCAGGATTATCTTAAACGATAATCCTGAATTATATATCTGATTTTGACCACATTCGCTCAAAATGTTAAACTTTCTAATTTAACAATCACTTATATATGCTGGTTAACAGGCAAATAACATCAAACTAAGTCTACTACTTGTTTTCCTTATTTAGAATTATTCAAAATTATTTGGATTATTAAGAATTGTGCCGTTATTTTGCGGCTGTTTAGAATTAATCCAAATAAATTTAAGATGCATAAAATCAGACTATTCAGCTTAACGCTTTTTCTCTCCACACTTAGTATAATTACTTTCGCACAGCAATTTTCAACCATAAAAGGTACGGTTACTACATCAAATGGTAAGGCAGCTTCTTATATTTCAGTTGGTTTAAAAGGAAGTGGAAATGGGAACACAACGGATGATAACGGCAGATATACAATTCACAGAATAAAACCAGGCACTTACACGATTAAGGCTTCTGCTGTAGGTATTAATTCAGCAGAGAAAAGTGTAACCGTAGTTGAAGGCGAAACTAAAATTGTAGATTTTGTTTTACAAGAAAATGATCAGAAGTTAGAGGAAGTAACTATTGCTGGCAAAAACAACAGATATAAAATAGGCTTACCTTCCGCATCTCTGCGTTTAAACGAGCCGCTTTTGGAGGCCCCACAAAACATACAAACGGTTAGTGATCAAGTTATAAAAGACCAGCAAATCATAAGCATGAGTGATGGTTTAATCAGAAATGTGAGTGGTGCTACCCGAATAGAGCACTGGGGTGATATGTACACTAATATTACCATGCGTGGTTCTCAAATTCAGGCAATGAGAAATGGCTTCAATGTGGTATCATCTTTCTGGGGACCATTAACCGAAGACATGAGCTTCGTCGATCATATTGAATTTGTAAAAGGTCCTGCTGGCTTTATGCTTGGCAATGGCGACCCGAGCGGCATGTACAATGTGGTAACTAAAAAACCTACAGGCTTTAATAAAGGCGAAGTTTCTTTCACTTTAGGAAGTTATGATTTATACAGAACAGCTGTTGACTTTGACCGCAAATTAACCAGCGATGGAAAACTATTATTTAGATTAAACGGAGCTGTTCAAAACAAAGGTTCTTTCAGACCTTATGAGCAAAATGATCGATACAGCATTGCTCCTGTGTTAAGTTATCAAATTACAGATCACACCAAAATTACCGCAGAATACACCTTCCAAAATGCAAAAATGACTGAAGTTGGTTCTTACTACATTTTCTCTCCCGACGGTTATGCAACTTATCCAAGGGAATTAACTATGACCCAACCAGGCTTACCTGCAACACGTATAAATGACCAAAGTTTATTTCTAAACTTACAACACAATTTTGACGAAAACTGGAAACTAACAGCACAAGCAGCTTACTTTAAGTATGATCAAGTTGGCTATAGTTCATGGCCTTCAGCTGTTAATGCAAATAGCACAGTTATCAGAAATGTTGGCATTTGGGATGCGGAAAGCAGCATGAAATTAGCACAACTATTTATTAATGGCCAAGTAAAAACTGGTGGAATTAATCACCGTATTTTAGCCGGTTTTGATGGTGGAAAGAAAAATTACATGGCAGATTGGGGTCAATCACATGATTTAGATCTAGCTTCTTCACCTTTCGATTTGAATAATCCAAATTACGGCTTTCCTCAGAACGGCTACCCAAATTTCGATCGTATTACTTCTTTAGAACAAAGGGCAATTAATGCAGGTGGTTTAATGGACTCAAAGTATTTGAGTGCTTATGCGCAAGACGAATTAGGTTTCTTTGATAATAGAGTTCGTTTAACATTAGCTGGTCGTTATACCTATGTGAGTCAATCGGCTTGGGGCGGCGCACCAGATAAAGCTAAAAAAGTTACTCCACGTGTTGGTTTAAGTTTTTCAGTTGATAAAAGCACAGCAATTTACGCAGTTTATGACGAAGCTTTCACACCTCAAAGTGGCTTAATCCGCAATGGTGGAAAAGTAGAACCGATTACTGGAACAAATAACGAAATCGGTATTAAGAAAGATTGGTTTGACGGCAAATGGAACACCACTTTATCAGCTTACAGAATTTTGAAACAAAACGAACTAACTGCCGACCCAACAAACACACCAGGAACCAATTTTAGTGTAGTTTTAGGCGAAAAAAGATCGCAGGGAATTGAGTTTGATTTAAGAGGTAAAATCACTGATGGTTTAACTTTAATAGCAAACTATGCTTATACGGATTCGAAAGTTACCGAAGTTACTCCTGGCGTAACAGGCATTAATGTTGGTGATGTAATTCCTGGTTTTGCCAAACATGTTTCTAATGCATGGTTAACATACACTTTGCAAAATGGCGCACTTAAAGGTTCGGGTATATCGGCAGGTTTTACTTACCTAGCAGATCGTGCAACTGATACCTGGAGCGTTGGCTTACAAAAGTTACCGAACTACTTTAAGTTAGACGGTGGTTTATTTTATGAACGTCCTAAATTTAAAATTACAGGTAATGCTTTTAACATCTTGAATAAATATTTATTCAGCGGATCTTATTACCAATATCTAAGCGCATACTATTACCAGGCAGAGGCGCCAAGAAATTATAGAGTGAGTGTAGCATATAAATTTTAATCAGGATTCATGTCTGAGAAGAAAAAAAATAAAACCTTCAAATATTGGGTCGGCAGAATCCACTTATGGCTGGGATTAACATCAGGACTATTCGTATGCTTTTTGGGTATAACTGGATGCATCCTTGCCTTTGAAAGAGAAATTGAAAATGTTACTCAACCTTATCGAAATCTTGAAGTTCAAAAAAAGGCCCTGCTACCCCCTACGCAATTAAAAGCAATTGCTGATAAAGCATTGCCCAACAAACACGCACACAGCATTAACTATCAACCTGGAAAAAGTGCTCAGGTTGTTTATTACAATTTCGAACCCGAATACTACTATATCGTTTTCGTAAATCAATATACTGGCGAAGTACTAAAGGTTAAAAACATGAATGATGATTTTTTCAGAATTGTCATTATGGGCCACTACTATTTGTGGCTCCCACCAAATATTGGCCAGCCAATTTTAACTAGTGCTACATTAATTTTTGTTATACTGTTGATATCAGGTTTAATCCTCTGGTGGCCAAAAAACAAAGCTGCATCAAAACAGCGTTTTACCGTCAAATGGAATGCAAAATGGAGAAGGGTAAATTATGATTTTCATAATGTACTCGGCTTCTACATCACCTGGATCATAATCTTTATTGCTTTATCAGGTATGGTAATGGGATTTCAGTGGTTTTCGAAATCAGTCTATTTCGTAACCTCTGGCGGGAAATCATTAACGGAATTTAGTGAAGCTTTTTCTGATACGACCACCAATTCAAAATTGAAATTAAATCCATCGGCAGCTGATAAAATTTGGGAATCTTATCTAAATGCTGATCCGAAATTTCAAGGCAGCCTTGATGTACACGTTCCTGAAAACGAAAAGGCATCGATAGAAGTTGCTAAAAACCCAGATCCTGAAACCTATTGGAAATCTGATTACAGGTATTTCGACCAGCATACTCTTAAAGAAATTGAAGTTAAACATGCTTTCGGCAAATATGAAAACACAACAGTTGCCGATAAAATTTATAGAATGAATTATGATATCCATGTTGGTTCTATCGCTGGTTTACCAGGTAAAATAATTGCATTTTTTGCCAGCCTAATTGCAGCAAGCATGCCAATTACAGGTGTTTTAATATGGATTGGCAGGAATAAGAAAAAAAAGAAAGTATCCACAACAATCAGATAATAAACAAATAATTATGAAAATTTTAAATCTAATCCTGGTATTAACAGGCCTGGTAACTGTTAGTGCTAATGCTCAAGACAAACTAGAGCAAGACAGAAAAGCAATCAAATCATTGGCTGGCTTTTACGAGGTAAATTTCAATTATGGAGAAGTTACTTCACCCAACCCAGAATATAAATTCAGCAAGCCTTACGAAAGTCATGGTAATGAGTGGGCCGAAATTATTGTCGATGAGCCAAAAAGAATTGTTATTCAGCATATGTTAGCCATTAACGATACTACGGTGATTAAACACTGGCGCCAGGACTGGACTTATGAAGACACAAACATTATGCTTTACACGCAAGATAACGCTTGGAAAAAAGGCAATCTAACTGCTGCTGATGTTAAAGGTAAGTGGACACAGAAAGTTTATCAGGTTGATGATAGTCCACGTTACCAAGGTATTGGAACCTGGAGCCATGTTGGTGGTCACGATTCTTGGTCGAGCGAAACAGATTCACCGCTTCCACGAAGAGAATCTACTGTTCGTAAAGACTATAATGTTTTAACTCGCGGAAGCAGAATTACCATTACTAAAGATGGTTGGATGTTTGAGCAAGACAACAAAAAAGTACTTCGCACACCAGAAAGCGATAAATTATTAGCCGTTGAGAAAGGTTATGAAGAGTTTACCAAAATCGATCCTAAAACTTTTGCTTATGCACAAAAATGGTGGAATAATCAACATACCTATTGGGCTGATGTTCGTAACGTATGGGCAGATGTTATTGGCTCAAACGATACTTTCAAAGTAAAAACAATGGCTAACGGTAAATTACTTTACGAAACATTATTTACACTTGGCGATCAGTCTATCAAAGAAAAATGGACCGCAGCACAAAATAAAGAAAAAGTTAAAACGGCGCTACAGCCATATTTGGCGAAATAGTTATTTACGATCACATCCTTTTAAAGCCGGGCAATTTAAAATTGTTCGGCTTTTCTATTTTAATCGTTATAATTTATTTGCAAATTGTAGCCATGCAGGTTTCATCAGCAAAACGAACTTTATTATTTATATTCCTTCTTTTATCATTTAATGGTTTCGCACAAGATTCTACTTACGTTCGAAAAACTATAAATACGCTTACATCTAAAGCCTTTTGGGGAAGAGGTTATACAAAAGGCGGAATGGCTAAAGCAGCTGATTTTCTTAGTCAGGAGTACTTCAAGATTGGCTTATTACCAATGAATGATAGCTACAAACAAGATTTCAAGTTCCCCGTTAATACCTTTCCAGGCAAAATGCTTATTGAAATTAACGGCAAAAAACTTACTCCAGGAAAAGATTTTCTCGTTAACAACGAAAGTCCATCGATAAATAAAAAAGCCGATTTAAAAAAAATAGATAGTACCAGATTTCAGGCTTTACCAAATTTAGAAGTTTTATTAAAAGATAAATTAACCTGGTCGGTAGCCTCAGAGCTGTCTACCCAAACCAGCATACAGATTAATAAAAAGAACTTTAAGGAAATACCAAAAACTATTAATATTAATATCGAAAGCAAATTTATTTCGGATTTTAAAGCTTCAAACATTTGTGGTTTTTTAAAGGGTACAAAATATCCAGATTCTATATTATTAATAACCGCACATTACGATCATTTAGGCGGCATGGGTTCTGAAACCTATTTTCCTGGCGCTAACGATAACGCTGCTGGTGTTGCAACGCTATTAAGTTTAGCAAAATATTATGCTAAAAACCCTCAACCTTATTCAATTGGTTTTATTTGCTTCGCGGCAGAAGAGGCCGGCTTGTTGGGTTCGAGGTATTTTGTCGAAAATCCAAAAGTAGAATTAAGCAAAATTAAGTTCCTAATCAATCTCGATTTAGTCGGAACAGGCGAAAGTGGTATGACCGTTGTAAACGCAAGTGTTTATCCAAAAGCTTTTACCTTATTAAATGAAATAAATGTAGAACAGAAACTGATCTCGAAAATTAATCCGAGAGGAAAAGCAGCAAATAGCGATCATTATTTCTTTACAGAGAAAGGCGTTCCTGCATTTTTCTTCTACACTCAAGGCGGAATAACGGCTTATCATGATGTATTTGACAAACCTGAAACCTTACCACTAACGGAGTATAACGACTTGTTTAAACTAATCATTTCTTTTAACAAACGAATGATGAAATAGGCGTTTCGTAGGACAAAAGTCTAAAAACGTTATATAAAATACGCTATTCATCTGACAACAAGTAATCCGTCTACTTTTACCAATTGGGATAATATTTAAACCTGTTCGGATAATTAAATATAGCCATTCGCATCAGCGCTGCATCTTTGAATCAACAAATAAGCAACAAGATTCATTATGAAAAAGATACAAAAACTTAGTCTGGCATTTTTTATGTTAATCGCCTTTGTGGTAAAATCAAATGCTCAAAATCAAATCGAAATTGTAATTGTTGGTTCAAGTCACGACAATTCGAAATCAACTCAAAACTTTCAAACTATTATTGATAAGTTAAAAAAATTTAAACCCGATATGGTTTTTGGCGAATACTTACCTGCCGAAGATTATGCGAAACTTGAAGATGATCATTGGGCGAAAACAGCCTTTATAAAAAAAGTTAACTACATCAACAAACTAAATCCTGAAACCCCAAAAAACCTATCTTCATTAATTAAAAAGAACCAAAAAGCACTAACATCATTTCCTTATTACCATAAGACACGCATGAATTTAGCGACGGAATATGCTAAACAATGGGATAGAGGAAATTTCGATTACCAGATGTTCGTATTGGAAAGTTATATGAAAGATAAGTTTGGCAAGGAAGAAAAAGCAGAGTATGCAGAACGATTTGGTAACATCGATTCATTAAAAAAAATAGGCATCATCAGACCAGGAAGCGAATACAACAAAATATTTTTCCCGTTGATTTACCAACTTGGCCAAAATCAGATTTATAACATGGATTGCCAGACGTACGATAAACCCTGGGGAATTGCATGGAGTAAAACAGATTCTTTATTCAATATTTTATCGAAAAAAGCAAAAACAGATCCCGCCTCTGCAGAAGCTAAAACTATGGAGGCAATTAATAAGTATTACGCTTATTCGAATGAAGAGGAAAAAGCTTTTGCTGCCGATGAGTATGCTGGAATGAATACACTAAAATATGCTGAAATGAATGACCTGTGGAACTTTTATGGCGGCCGAAAATTTTATGGATATGCGGGTTTCCCTACTGAAACGGTTAAAGAAATGATTGCACAATGGACACTTAGAAATGAAGGAATGTGCAAAAACATTATTGAGCAGGCACAGGCGAATAATGCAAAAAGAATCGTTGTTGGTGTTGGTGCTGCCCACGGAAAATGGATGGAAGATATTTTAGCAAAAAACAGCAATGTTAAAATTATAAACTATAACGAGCTTCCATAAATCGTAATTTTAAAAATTATCCAAATCCCTCGGCAAATACCTGCTCCAGGGATTTTGATTTTGATTCTCATTGTAATTTTATTGTGTCGATTTGCAAATCCAAAGTTGCAAAACTATCTTTACCTAAAGATTTAGTTGTTTTTAAAGAATGGATGCAACATTTTTCTAAACATTGCGTCATTTAACCAAAACTGCATTATCCCTCAATTATATATGAAGAAACTTATATTAACAATCTCGTTCCTATTAACAACCACATTTCTATTCGCTCAAAAAAACGGCAGTATCTTAGGCGTTTTAGTCGATAGTGCTAATCATAAAACCACACTAAATTATTCCACAGTTTCTGTTTATAAACTTGGCGATAGTGTACTAAGTACTTATAAGTTATCAGATGATAAAGGGACTTTCAAAATAAATAACTTACAAACAGGCATTAAATATCGGTTAATAATTACAGCATGGCTATACGGTACTTATCGTAAAGAAGTTGAACTGACAGCGCAGAACCCAATTGTAAATCTTGGCACTTTATATCTCTCTACAAAAGCCAATGATTTAAATGAAGTAAGCATAGTTGCCGAGCGGCCACCCGTTATTGTGCGTAAAGATACCATTGAATTTAATGCCGAATCTTTTAAAACGCTTCCATCGGCAGTGGTTGAAGATTTATTAAAAAAACTACCTGGGGTTGCCATAGCGGCCGATGGTTCGATACAAGTTAACGGAAAAACAGTAAGCAAAATTTTAGTTGATGGAAAAGAGTTTTTTGGAGGCGACCAACAAATTGCAACTAAAAACCTACCAGCTAACATTATTGATAAAATCCAGGTATCAGATGATAAAGATGCTAAACGCCAAGACCCAGATTTGCTAGCGGTAAATACGCCTCAGGTTATTAATCTGAAGCTAAAAAAAGCCATAAAACAAGGGGCTTTTGGTAAACTTTATGGCGGAGGCGGATTACCGAATGGCCGTTACGAAGCTGGTGGTATTATGAATTTCTTTAGAGATACAACACAGGTAAGTATTTTGGGTTACGGCAATAATGTAAACAAATCGGGCTTTTCTGTAAGTGAAATTATGAGAATTGGAGGAATGCAGCGAACAGGTGTTAACTCAATGATGGTCAATAGTGATGGCGGTTTTGCTCTTAATGGTGTTAGTTTTGGTGGTGCTGCCAGCGGCGTACAAACTTCGGCTGGAGCAGGGGCTAACTTTAATACGCTAACCAAAAAAGGTGCAAAATTAAATCTTAAATATTTCTTCGGATTAAGCAATCAAGAAAACATAACGCTTAGCGATAGCAGACAAAGCTTAGGAACAGGCGATTTGTTATCATCTGTTAATCAAAATCAATTAAATAAATTATATAGCCATAATATTAGTGGTCGTGGCGAATTTAAAATCGATAGCTTACATAAGTTTATAATAACACCATCCGTAACCATAAATAACACCAGAAACGCAGGTTTGCTACTTACACAAACCCGCGACATTAATAACATTGAATTAAATAACGGCTACAATCAATCTAGAACTGTAGGCGATAATGTCGAATATCAGATCTCAAGCAATTTATGGAAAGACTTGAAAAAGAATAAAGGAAGCATAAACACGACATTAAATTTAATGAAGCGAAATAATTATACCGATTATTTCAACAATACAATCAGTAATTTTTACAACCCTAATTCAACTCAAATACTAGATCAGCTTCGAGATAATAACATTAAAAATCAAGGTGCGTATTTAAGCATTAACTTCACCAGAATTTTAAATAAGAAACTTAATTTAACAATAGCTGGCAACGGCAATTATCTGAATAACGAAAATGCTTTAGCTACTTTTTACAAAGATCCAAACAACCAGGCTTACGATATTGCAATTCCAACGCTTTCTCAAACCGTAAATCAAAAAGGTTTTAAAACGAATACCCGAACCTCGTTGAGATGGAAAATAACAAAAGATTTTTCAATTCAACCAGGCATTATTTTCAACACGATTAATTTAGAAAACAGCTTTACCAGTTATCCGTCGTTTAACCAAAGTTTTAAATTTATAGCGGCCTCAGGTACTATTCGATATAAAGACTTCAGCATAGATTATACCCCAAATTTCCGCGAACCTGATGTAAATTACATACAGCCTGTAGCTAACAATACTAATCCGCTTTACATCCAAAATGGAAATCCGAATTTAGTACCCACCAAAACACATCAGGTTAATTTAAATCTTTATAAATACGATGTAAAAAATTCGCTTAATTATAATGTTTGGGGCGGCGGAAGTATAGATAACGATGCTGTAATTATGGCCAGAACCATAAGTGCTACAGGTGCACAAGCCTCTACCCCAATAAATGTAGATGGAATTATAAGATTAAATGCAGGTTTAAATTTTAGTAAAGATATAAAGAAAGATAAAAGGCAAATTACACTTGGAACAGGCTTTTACACCAACTTTACCCGCAATTTGGTACAAGTGAATAACATTCGCAGTTATGCCAAAATTTTAAGCATTACACCGCGTATTAGTGGTAAACTTAATTTAAATGATAAAGTTGAAATTTCTACAAGCTATAATTTAGGGATAAATAATAGTCGTTATGATGATAGCTATTTTACCAACATAAATTATTTTACACACATGAGCGATAACGAGCTTATTGTACGCTTACCTAAAAAGCTTGTTTGGGAAACTACTTATCGCATTAATTACAACACGCAAACTGTGGCAGGCTTTAATAATAAAATTCAGATTTGGAATGCTGGACTTACTTATCTTTTCTTAAAAAATGACCGGGCACAGCTTAAATTCTCTATCAATGATATTTTAAATACCAATACCAGACGATATGTTAGTATAAGCGAAAATACTATTCGCGATACCAGATACAATAATTTAGGCCGATACGGTTTGTTAACTTTTACCTATAACATCCAAAATTTTGGAGGAAAAGTTGGCGGAAAAGATACCTTCTTCAGATTTTAGCTTTCAGGCTCCTGTTTAAAAGCACGAGCCTGAATTCTGTATGCCGATTAAATAACGGGCGTTAGTCTTACCAAATACTGGTCTTCCTCATCATCAAAAATAATCTCACTGGCCCAGCCTGTTTCAGCTGAAATAGTCTTTATGGTTTCCTGATCAATGTAAAGCCAATTAAACCAGTTTCCTTTTTCTCCTTTGTATTCATATTGGTAAGAAACTTCACCATAATATTGATTCTGAGGCTTTGGTAAATCCTCATATAAATAAGCAATGTCTGATGTATCAAAAAGAACCTGTCCGTTCGGATTAATTAAACTTTTAAGCTTGATTAAAAAATCTTTAAAACCTGGCAGAGTTCCTGTTAAACCGATACCATTCATCAACATTAAAATGGTATCGAATTTTTCTTTGTAGGTAAAAATATCCTGAACGAATGCTTTTTTAACACCTCTATCTTTCATAATATTAACCGCAGCTTCTGATATATCTATAGCCGTAACATCAATATTAAAGGCCTGTAAAACTAATGCATGACTACCAACGCCTGCACCAATATCCAAAACTTTTCCTGTGCACATCTGCAAAGCCTGAAGTTCTAAAACTGGCATATCTTCGTCATCTCGATAGAAAAAATCGACTGGCATTTCTTCTGGTTCGTCATACGAATTATGTAGCCAAAGAATATCGGCTTCGCCGTTTTCGTAGAAATCAATTAGGGCCTTGCCAAAAACATCCATAAAGCAAAGATAAGAAAAATGGAGGATGGATCAGGGAGATTATAGAGCTAACCGTTATTTCGATCAGAGTGAAACGAAAGGGAGAAATCTTTAAACATTTTCAAATTCAAAGATTTCTCAACTACGCATGAAATATTAATCTAACTCAAATTCCTGATGATATTCTGGTATCGCTACATGCTTAAAACCATGTTCTTTTAATCGGGTGGCGAAGTTTTGCTGCACCTCATATTCTCCGTGCACCAAAAATAATTGCTTAACTTTTTCAGGATCTTGTCCTGATAAAAACTTTAACAAATCTTCGTAATCGCCATGCGCACTCATCGATTTTATCGATCGAACTTCAGCTTTTACGTCATAATCATCGTGAAAAATATCGACTACTTTCTGTCCTGCTATTAACCTGCCACCCAAAGATGAAGGTTCGCAATAACCAACCATTAAAATTGTATTCTTTTGATTATTGATGTTATTTCTAATGTGATGTTTTACTCGCCCTGCTTCGGCCATTCCCGATGCAGAAATAATTACACAAGGTCTTGGATCGGAATTTAAAGCTTTGGATTCTTCTACAGTTTCAACAAAGCGTAGTCCTGTAAAAGCAAAAATATCATGATCAATTTTTAAGGTTTCCTTTACACCATTGTTATATACTTCAGGGTGGTTCTTCAAAATCTCTGTTGCTTTCGATGATAGTGGACTATCTACATAATAACGAACATCCGGTAGTTTATGCTTTAATTCTAAACTATTTAAAGCATATAAAAGTTCTTGTGTACGGCCAACGCTAAATGCTGGAATAATAACCTTACCCTTTTTTATATTACAGGTATTGTTAATAATCTCGTACAACATATTTTCGATAGGCTCTAAATCTTTATGCAGCGAATCGCCATAAGTAGATTCCATTAAAATATAATCGGCTTGACTAAATTGTTGTGGGCTTTTTAATAGCAAATCGCCATAACGACCAACATCCCCACTAAAACTTACTCTGGTTGATTTACCATCTTCAGTTATAGTTAAATGAACGGCTGCACTACCTAAAATATGACCAGCATCTGTAAATTGTAAACGAATGCCTGGTTCAATTTCGAAATCTTCTTCATATTCCACAATCTTCATTTGGCTAACCGCCTTTATAACATCTTCATCGGTATATAAAGGTTCTTCTTTTTCCTGCCCAGGTTTTAAATGGCGATTAGAAAATTCAGCATCCTGCATTTGTATTTTAGCAGAATCCATCATTAAAATACGTGCCAAATCCATTGTTGCTGAAGTACAGAAAATTTTACCTTCAAAGCCTTCTCCAACAAGTCGGGGCAATAAACCGCAATGGTCGATGTGTGCGTGAGAAAGCACCAAATAGGTTACTTTTTTAGCATCGAAGCCAAAGTAGCCATTTAGCTTATCAGTAACTTGTCCCATGCCTTGAAAAAGGCCGCAATCTAATAATATTTGAGTGTTATTTTTGAGCGTAATAAGGTGCTTACTCCCTGTAACTGTACGGGCAGCACCATGAAAGGCAATTTTCATTTAGTGGTGGTTAGAAATTATAATTGAATAAAAATGCCGGATATCTCCGGCATCTCCAATTATTTAAGCTTTTATTTCTGTTATTTTATCTTTCACTTTATCAGCAACATCGCTAGCTCTGTCTGCTAATCCAGATAATTTACTTTTCGACGAATCCAAAAGATCGCTAAACCAATCTGATAATTTATCTTTAACCTCATTATTAGAATCTGAAGATAATGCTAATGCAATTGTTGCACCTAAAGCTGCTCCAGCTAATACACCTACTATAATTTTTGTTTCCTTTGTCATAATCGTAATTCTTTAATTATTAAACATAAATTAGCACTTGCTGTTTTATTTTTTTTTACAACACAAAAACCAATCCACAATGAAAAATATCTTTTTTATCGATTTAGATAATACTATTTATTTCACAAAACCAAACGAGCAACAGTTAATGGGTGGTCTTTACAGCGTTTTAGAAAATGAAGATTTAGGTATTTCTGATGAAGAATATCAATTGGCAAAAAAGGAAATGTTGCGAACACCTTTTCAAAAAGTGGCTGCGAAGTATGGTTTTAAACAAACCGCTATTGATAATGCAATAAAATATCTGGTGACCGGAGAAGTTACGGCTCCGTTAAGTCCATCTCAAGATTATCATTACATCAAAAACCTAGAGGGAAAAAAGTTTATTGTTACAGCTGGTTTTCTTCGTAAACAGACAACGAAAGTAAAAATGCTTGGCATTGCTGACGATTTTGAAGAAGTTTATGTAGTCGATGTAACCACATCTAATCAAAATAAAAAAGATGCTTTTGAAACATTAATTGAAAAACACAGATTAAACCCAGCCGATATTCTGGTAATTGGGGATGATGCAGAATCGGAAATTAAATTTGGTCTGGAGCTCGGTTTATCAACCTTTCTTTTAGATCCTGAAAATCTTCATCCCAATGCGAATTCTACTTTTCGGGGAAGTGATTTGAGTGAACTTCACAAAGCAGCAGGTCAATAATATTCAATAAAAAAGTCCCGATTTTCATCGGGACTTTTAAACTTATCCTCTTCCACCTCTGGTTGGCCTTCCACCCTCACTACTTCGCTCTCCTCCACCTCTACTTTGTTGTTGTGGTTGTGCTTGTTGCCTAACTTCCGAACGTTGCTGCTCGCTTCTTTGTTGGCGTTGTTGTTCTGCCTGTTGTGAACGTTGCTGTTGCATTTGCTCATTTCTTTGTTGCATTTGCTGACGTTGCTGTTGTGCTTGCTGATCGCGTTGAGCCCTTTGTTGCTCTTGCATTTGCTGACGTTGCTGGTCGGCCTGCTGAGAACGTTGCTGTTGCGCTTGCTGATCTCGCTGTGTTCGTTGTTGCTCTTGCATTTGCTGACGTTGTTGATCGGCCTGCTGAGAACGTTGCTGTTGCGCTTGCTGATCTCGCTGTGTTCGTTGTTGCTGCATTTGTTGCGATTGCAATTCTCGTTGTGAGTTTTGCTGATCACGACTCATACGATCCTGTTGAGTTCTCTGTTGCATTTGCTGAATACGTTCCTGATCACGGTTTCCTTGCTCACGAGTTCTTTCTGAAATCTGACGATTTCTCTGTTCTGCATCATTACCGTTTTGGTTCGTACGATCAGTTCTACCCATCACATCGCGATTATAAACTCCACCTCTTTCATTTGGCTGGTTATTATTATCTCTGCGATTATCTATACCTCTGTTGGGTTGAGTTGCTTTATTATCATCGCCTCTCTGTCCAATTCGGTTATCGTTATTTCCACCTCTTTGATCACGGTTAGAATAACTATTATCACCTCTGCCACTTCTATTAAAACCAGCATTACCCTGCTCAAATTTTCTTGGCGCAGCACTGCGATTATCTACTGATCCACGCTCAGGTCTTGGTCTGTAAATAGAAACCGATCTGTTATCAATTCTACTTGCTCCAGGTCTGTTACTTTGCGAATACCTGTAAACCGTTACATTACGATTTGTAGCTCTTCTAATGTCCTCCATCCTTGGTCCACCATAATAACTTCTTCTGTTGTAAACATAAGTATTGTTAATTATCGTTGTATTGCGGATATAAACATTGTTTCTACCATAGTTATATCTAGGGAACGAATTAATGTAAATATTGGATTGAGGAATAAAATTCCAGCAAAATTCAGGTACAGTGTAACGGCGACCGAAGCTTAAATTTATGCTAATACTTGGCGCCATTGGTGCCCAGCCATAATAACCATCGCCACTTCTCCAATCTACCCAGGCTGGTCCCCAATTCGTATCTGGTAACCAGATCCATTGTCGGTAGCTATTAATAACCCAACGGCCATAGTGGAAAGGTGCCCAGCCCCAATCGTAATTAGAAACCCAGGTATTACCATACTCTGTCATCGCCCAACGCCCATTGGTATAATAAGGACGAAATTCTTCCTGATTTACATCTGGACGCCAAACGTAACCATATTGCGGATCCTGAATCCAGGTGCCGTAAGGAGAAAGTTCATCATAAAAAGTTTGGAGAGACACATTACCAGTATTGTAACCATCATCCTGATAATTTTCTTCATAGCCTTGTGCCCTGACTAAGGTGGTGGTTCCGGCAAGGAGCGCAAAAAGCCCCAGCACAAGTGCCGTAGTTTTCAGTGTTTTCATTTGTGTGTTTATATTAATAACCTAATGTGTGTGTATCAATTAGAGAACCAAAATTATATATGGTTTAATATGCAAGCATAGTTTTTTCAGTTTTCTGCCAAATATTGTATTTCAAGGCATATTTAACTTGTATTTAACGTTTTGCAGCTCATATAATTGTGCAGAAAATAAGTCAATTAGAAATAAAATTTGCTACACCAGTGTTTACAAAAGAGATTATATTGCATTGTTTACAAACTTTAAAACTTAAATTCTATTTATTGTAAGTATTTTTGTAGCATGCAAAACGGCACCTTATATTTAATCCCTGTACCTCTGGCAGAAGAGGTTTCACACAAAACCTTTACACCTTATTTGGTTGATACAATTAATCAGATTGATACTTACATTGTAGAGAACAGCAAAACTGCCCGTAGATTTTTAAAAGAAGCAGGCTTAAAAACTCCACAAAAAGATTTAATCGTTCACGATTATGGCAAACATAACAGAAGCGATTTAGGTCAATTTTTTACTGAGCTTAAAGCTGGAAAAGATGTTGGTTTAATGAGCGAAGCGGGTTGCCCTGGTATTGCAGATCCTGGAGCCGATATTGTTGCCGAAGCACATAAACGCAATATAAAAGTGGTTCCGTTAGTTGGCCCGAGTTCAATTCTTTTAGCCTTAATGGCCTCTGGCTTTAACGGTCAAAGCTTTGCTTTTTGGGGTTATTTACCAATTGATAAAGAACAACGTACAAAGCGCATTAAAGATTTAGATCTATCTGCAAGTCGTTATAAACAAACTCAAATTTTTATAGAAACACCTTTCCGCAATAACCAAATGTTAGAAGAAGTTTTAAAAAGCTGTAAGCCGAATACGCAACTTTGCATCGCCAGTAATTTAACAGGAGCTGATGAATTTATTAAAACACAAAGTGTGCATGCCTGGCGCAAAGAAGAAATAGATCTGCATAAAAAACCGACTATATTTTTATTGTATTAAATTGGTAACTTGATTTTTAGCCTTCTGAATTTATGATTCAAACAGCATTCGCGAATAAGGCAAAAAGTATTTTATCGCAAGATGAAAACATAATCGGATTAGCGGTTGCGGGCTCTTGGCTTACCAATGAACTGGATGAATTTTCGGATGTTGATCTAATTCTGATTACCAAAGAAACAATATCTGATAATAAGGATAAAAGGATTGCCTATGCCAAAAGTATAGGCAATTTTATATCTGGTTTTACCGGAGAACATGTTGGAGAACCAAGAGTTTTAATTTGTCTTTACGATAATCCCCTACTGCATGTTGATATCAAGTTTATAACACTTAAAGAATTTGAAGTTAGAATAGAGAATCCCAAAATTCTATTCGACAGAGATAACCAACTTCAAACTGTTTTAAATAATTCTGCGGCAAAATTTCCGTTTCCTGATTACCAATGGATTGAAGACCGCTTTTGGACCTGGGTGCATTATGCGCTTTTAAAAATTGGTCGCGGTGAGTATATGGAAGCTTATGATTTTTTCGGCTTTTTAAGAATGGTAGTTTTCGGCCCTTTGCTTCACCTAAAAAACGGCAACTTACCTCGTGCGGTTAGAAAAGTTGAAATGGACTTAAAGCAGCGCGATTTAGAAAGTTTAATCAATACCATTCCCTCATACAACAAACTTGCTTTGTTAACTAGCCTAAAACACGCTGTTGAATTATACAAGCAACTCAGAAATACCCTGTTCGATGATCAAATAACCGTAAATAAGATTGCAGAACAAAAAGTAATGGAATATTTTATCGATATTGAGAATAGATAATTAATTTCATAAAATCTTTTTAACGACTAATGGAATCCGAGAATTGCTGGGGAATGAAACGGACAACAGCTTATACTAGCTAAATTTTTAGTAAAAAAGCAGAATTAACCAGGACAGATTTATAAAATATTGTTCATTAAATCCATCTAACTAACCCTAGTTGATTAAAACCTTTAATTTAAAAGAAGTTACCTGGTAAAGGAAAATCTTATTTGTACATTCCCTTCCCGTCGATAAAATTGATGACGGAATCTGGGAGAAAAAACTGAACGCTTTTATTTTCTTTTATCGCCTTGCGGATAAATGTTGAAGAAATTTCCATTAATGGGGTATTCGTAAAGGTTATTGAGGGATAATTTTCCCATTCCTTTACCTGTGCACCTGGCCGTGGGTAAACGTAAATCTGATAGTTTTTTAACAGCACTTCATAATTTTTCCACTTCTTCAGCGAAACCAAATTATCGGCCCCCATAATCAGCACAAATTCTTTTTCAGGATATTTTTCGTGCAAATAAGTTAAAGTATCGATGGTATAAGACGGTTGAGGTAAAGCAAACTCAATATCACTAACCCTAATGTTTTCAGTCTTTTCAGTCGCTAATCTGGCCATTTCCAGCCTGTCGTACATATTACCCAACCCACTTTTATCTTTCAATGGGTTATGAGGAGAAACAACTAACCATACCTCATCAAGCTCAGTATGGTTAGCCATATAATTAGCAATAATTAAATGCCCTGTATGAATTGGGTTATAAGAACCAAAGAAAAGCCCAGTTTTCATTTTAATTGCAAATTGAGAATTTAAAACGCTTAGCTATTTAAAAAATCGCTGACCAACTTTTCTGCTTCTGCACATGCAGTTGCCAAATCGTAGTTTTTTAAAATCACATCGAACTTATCTGCATAAAGCAACTCTTTCTCTGCTTTAATAAAGCGTTCCTGTAATTTTTCTTCACTATCCGTTCCACGACCGCTTAAACGTTCTTTCAAAACTTCTAACGATGGCGGCTGAACAAAGATTGCTAATGCATCATCTTCATATTTTCTTTTCAAGCGAATCCCGCCTTCAACATCAATATCAAAAATAACATGTTTATCATCATTCCAGATTCGTTCTATCTCTGAACGTAAAGTACCATAAAAAGTGCCATTGTAAACCTCTTCGAACTCCACAAATTCCTGGCGGGCAACCTTGTGTAAAAACTCTTCCTTACTGATGAAATAATAATCGTTTTCGTGCTGCTCTGCTCCCCTCAATTCGCGTGTTGTAGCAGAAATAGAAAAGCTCAGGTTAGGAAACTTCTTTAATAAATGGTGTACAATAGTTGTTTTACCTGCTCCCGATGGTGCTGAAAATATAATTAATTTACCTTGTTTCATTCTGTTAAGCATAAAGACAAAAGCAGAAAGTCCAAAGCTTTAGTCTTTGAGCTTTAAGCTTTAAGCTTTTTATAATACGTTTAATAACTGTTCTTTTATTTTCTCTAACTCTTCTTTCATTCCCACAACAAACTGCTGCATTTGAGCATCGTTTGCCTTTGCACCCATCGTATTTATCTCTCTACCAATTTCCTGAGAAATAAACCCTAGTTTTTTACCATTAGCTTCTTTACTCGTTAAAGTTTGAAGAAAGTAATCGCAATGACTTTTTAAACGTGTTTTTTCTTCCGTGATATCAATTTTATCGATGTAGTAAATTAATTCCTGCTCAAAACGATTCTGATCGATGTTAACCTTACCAACAGCATCATCTAAAAACTGAGTAAACTTATCTCGTATTGCAGAAATCCTTTTAGGTTCTAATTCCTCTACCGATTTAAAGTACGACAGAATATTTTTAATTCTTAATTCCAAATCAGCTTTTAAAACTGCACCTTCATCCGCTCTAAACTTATTAAAATTAGCTAAGGCATCAGTAAAAATTTTATATAACTGATTCCACTCATCTTCACTTACACTTTCTTCTTTATAACTAATAACCTCAGGAAAAGTTAAAGCAGTTTGCAGTAAGTTACTGCTATTGGCATTTAATTGATCGTTAACAGCAATAAGTTGATTGTAATAATGCGCAAGCAAAGCGGTATTTATATTAGCGCCCGTAACCTCACCCGAACTACGTTCTACGGTAATGCTTAAGCTAACTTTCCCACGTTCAATATCTTTACTACATATATTACGCAGTATTAATTCTTTATCAGAAAAAGCTTTTGGGTATTTTAGATTTAGCTCAAGAAATTTACTGTTGAGCGATTTAATTTCGACACTATATTTAGCATTCGCATAATCGGCTGCTGCCAAGCCGTATCCTGTCATGGATTTTATCATGCGCAAAGGTAAGAAAAATTTAAAGAGTTTTAAACCTGTCTAAAACCGTTTGTATGTGCACGGCGCTTTAAACATTTGATGTAGCGCAAAACCTGTAGTTATTGGCAAATACAGTCCCGCCAATACTACAATCTTTTAGCTAACGTTAACGAAATATATCAGTTTCTACTACCAAAAGTATTTTCGTTTATATCGGGGCTATTTAACAAAACTCGTTCTTATGGCAAATTCTAAAACCCGTTTTAACCAAAAAACAATATTATAAATGCAATAAGATTACAAACAAACAGAGCAGTATTAACGTTTTTTTAACAGATTACTTGGTTAACAATTGTTAATTTTACGAAATATCTCATACGACATGAAAGCCCGTTACCTATTTGTATTGCTTCTTTTCCCGCTTACCTGCCTTTATTATTCTGCAAAAGCGCAGGATTTTATTGTAAAAGGCGTTGTTTTCGAAAAAGGAGCAAATGTAAGAATTGCAATAGCCAATATTACAAATGTTCGTAATGGGATTGGTGTTACCAGTAATGATTTGGGTATGTTTCAAATTCGAGCATCAGTTGGCGACACACTTTTAATCGATAAAGCCAACATGAACGATCAGAGAATTGTTATTACTGGCCATCAGGATATTTTGATTTATTTAGTTCGTGGTACTACTATGCTAAATGAAGTAACCGTTATTGGAAACACAAAAAAGGCCGATTTAGCTGAAATAAAAAAAGAATTTCAAAATAAAGGAGTTTATAATGGAGGTAAATCATCCTTTTTATCTGCCATATTTAACCCTTTAAATGGCTTATACAATTTGGTTGGCAGAGATCCAAAAAACGCCAGAAGATTTGGGCGATATGCTGATAACGAGATTAAACAATCGCAAATTGATGTATATTTTAATCCAACTATAATTAAAAACAATACAGAGTTACGAGGCGACACTTTAGAAAAATACATGGTCGATTATAGACCAGAATTCCAAAAAGCACAGTATTGGAACAGTTATGATTATATTAAATACATTAAAGAATCATCGAAGAAATTTACCGATACCTTAGGGAAAGGAAAATAGTTCTGTACGGTAAATTAAGTCTGTAAAATCAGTCGATTTAAACAAGTGGAATCGAGCAATCAATCTATCTATCCACCGATGGTCTTAACTTATTCTGAATTTTATTTTTAATCCATTCAGCTATAATTAGCATTTTCCCAGCTGCCAGCATAAAAACATGGATAATCATTGAAAAAAATATATAACCTTCAAATTCAATTTGTTGTAGCCATTTGAATTTAATACTCGATTTTATTTCGAAGTGATTTTGCTTTACCTCAACCAAGTTTAGGTTATCGATCTCAGAATCCTCCATCGAATCTGAGAGATAATGCAAGTTTTTACTAATAAATTATAGGAAAGTGATTGGTTTAAATTGAAAGCGCTTCACAAGCTTTTTCTGCAGCAAGTTTTTCTGCATTTTTTTTGTTGTAATCTCTACCAGTACCTACTTTTTCACCTTCAACTACAGCGCTTATTGTAAATAGCTTATTGCTTTCACCTTCGCCATTTTCAACAAGTTCGAACATAATATCCTTACCATGGCGCTGGCACCATTCAATTAATTTACTCTTGAAATTAGTTTCTGTGAGCTCTAAAGTATGAATATCGATATGCGGTTTTACAATTCTACGCAATAAAAACTCTTTGGTAAAATTATAGCCCTTATCCATATAAATTGCCCCAATAATCGCTTCAAAAGCATCTCCAAGCATAGAATTATGCTTAGTTTGGATACTTACAGAACGCTGATCGAATTGGATTAATTTATCGAAACCCATTTTTTTAGCCAACTGGTTTAAGTTAGCTCGATTTACAATTTTGGAGCGCATTTCGGTAAGAAACCCCTCCTCTTTGTATGGGTAATGTTTAAAAAGCAATTCGGCAATTACAGAACCTAAAACAGCATCGCCTAAAAACTCTAACCGTTCGTTACTGCTGCGACTGCCATTTTTTAAAACTTTAGCAACAGAACGATGCCTGAACGCCATTTTGTACAGCGTTACATTCCCTGGGACGAACCCAAGAATATTCTTCAGCTTTTTAACAAACTCCTTTTCGGGAGAGAGATAAAGTTTATATAATTTTAATATCGGCATTAAATAAATAACACAATTAACGGCTAATTAGCATATTTAACTAAGTTATCTATTTTTAACTAGCATACAAAATTATATAGCAAGGCGCAGTTTAATTAATCTTCGTATTTTTTGAAAATTACTGAGGCGTTGTGGCCACCGAAACCAAATGTATTACTTAACGCTGCCCTAACTGTACGTTTTTCGGCTTTGTTAAAGGTAAAATTCAGTTTTGGATCAAATGCAGGGTCATCTGTAAAGTGGTTAATTGTTGGAGGAACGATATCATTTTTTACAGCTAAAATTGCAGCAATCGCTTCAACAGCACCAGCAGCACCCAAAAGGTGGCCCGTCATCGATTTGGTAGAGCTGATGTTTAAACGGTAAGCATCTTCTCCAAACAATGTTCCAATAGCCTTCGTTTCGCTAATATCACCAAGTGGTGTAGAAGTTCCATGAACGTTAATGTAATCTATATCAGCAGTTGTTAAACCTGCATCTTTTAATGCATTTGTCATTACCATTCTGGCACCTAAACCTTCAGGATGTGGAGCGGTAATGTGATTTGCATCAGCACTCATTCCACCGCCAACAAGCTCTGCATAAATTTTTGCACCTCTTGCTTTTGCATGTTCAAGTTCTTCCAAAATAATAGTTCCTGCACCCTCACCTGCTACAAAACCATCACGATCTTTATCGAAAGGACGGGAAGCTGTAGCTGGATCATCATTACGTGTAGATAATGCATGCATGGCGTTAAAACCGCCCATACCCGCTTCGTTAATAATTGCTTCAGAACCACCACTGATAATCACATCTGCCATACCCAAACGGATATAGTTAAATGCATCAATCATAGCGTTTGTAGAAGAAGCACATGCCGAAACAGTTGCAAAATTTGGCCCACGTAAGCCATACTTGATAGAGATATGCCCTGGAGCAATATCTATAATCATTTTAGGGATAAAAAATGGATTGTATCTTGGCGTACCATCTCCTTTAGCGAAATTTGAAATTTCATCTAAAAAAGTTTTCAATCCACCTATGCCCGCACCCCAAATAACGCCGATTCGGTTGGTATCTAATTTTTCAAAATCAAAACCACCATCCTTCACAGCCTCATCTGTAGCTACAAGAGCATATTGTACAAACGGATCTAATTTACGGGCTTCCTTCTTTTCCAAAAAATCTTCTGGATTAAAGTTTTTTACCTCGCAAGCGAATTTCGTTTTGAACTTTTCAGTATCAAAACCTTTAATAGGAGCAGCGCCACTCACCCCGTTAGTCAATCCTTCCCAAAAATCGGGAACATTATTGCCTATAGGAGTGAGCGCACCCAACCCTGTTACTACTACTCTTTTTAATTCCATTTATACTGAAAAAGCGTAACTCTATTTAACGTTTTTTTCCAAATAAGCGATTGCTTGACCAACTGTACCGATGGTTTCAGCCTGATCATCAGGAATAGCTACATTAAATTCTTTTTCAAATTCCATAATTAACTCTACGGTATCTAAAGAATCTGCACCCAAATCGTTGGTGAATGAAGCCTCTGGCGTAACTTCGCTTTCGTCAACACCTAGTTTTTCTACGATAATAGCCTTAACTCTTGAAGCAATATCAGACATAATTTTATAATTTAATGGTTAAATAATTCTGTGCAAAGAAAAATAAATTCTTACAATTTTCAAATGTTTTTATTTCGATACCTAATTTTGGCTCTCAAATAACAAGCGAATATAGAATTAGTTTTTTAATTTCGTTCTGTAAATAATTTATTTCCTTTTGAATAGAACTTACCTAAAATTAACTTTAGACCTTGATTTCATACTAATTGCGGTAACAGCACCCCTAAAAGACTATGTGTTGTGCCACAAAATTAATACGCGTTTAAACACGCATTTTGAAAAAGTAGAAGATCATGAAATATTTTTTAACATTGACGAACCAGCATGGTTTTTCTCCAAATATTACTTTTTTGTAGAGCAAAATGAAGTGGAATATTACTTAATTAGCAACAAAAGTAGCGATGGTGTACTCGTTCCTGAAATGAATAATGTTGATTTTTTTATCATTATTAAAGAATTTATTGATCAAGAAGATCTGGATTATTTAATAAGCGGATTAAACAAAATCCCTGATATACAGGTAGCTGCAAAAATAAACCCAGCCAAACTTAAATCAAAAGAGAATTTGGTAATATAAAAATTATATACTTGGTGTATTAATTACACTATATTTGAGGGTTATAAAAAACTGAACAAAACAAAAAATATATAAAATTTAATGTGGTTTAATTAATTTAGATAATTAATTAGAAACAGAAACTGCATTGCTAAAACGAATAATAAATGAAACCTTTTCATTCCAGAACAAAAATTGTAGCCACACTAGGCCCAGCTTCAGCTAAACCAGATGTATTATATAGTATGTTTAATGCAGGTTTAGATGTTTGTCGTTTAAATTTCTCTCATGGTTCTCAAGCAGATCATCAAGCGGTTTTAGATACCATTCGTGATTTGAATAAAAAATACGATTACAACGTTGGTATTCTTGCCGATTTACAGGGACCAAAAATTCGTATCGGTTTAGTTAAAGAAGGTGGCATTAACCTGATTAACGGAAAAACTACAGTCATTACTACCCAAGAGTGTATCGGTAATGAAGAACGTATTTACATTACTTACCAAAACTTTCCACAAGATGTTCAGGCAGGTGAAATTATCTTATTAGATGATGGAAAACTGCAAATGAAAGTAATCTCTACCAATTTAAAAGATGAGGTAGTTTGTGAAATCGTTCACGGTGGTATTTTAACTTCTAGAAAAGGTGTAAACCTTCCTAACACGAAAGTTTCTATTCCATCTTTAACTCCAGAAGATAGAGAAAATTTAGAATTCGTCTTAGAAAACGATGTAGAATGGATTGGTTTATCATTCGTTCGTAAGGCCGAAGATATTATCGAACTTAAAAAAATAATTGCTGATCGCGGCAAAACAGCTCGCGTAATCGCTAAAATAGAGAAACCTGAAGCGATTGCCAACATCGATGAAATTATCGCTGTAACCGACGGAATTATGGTTGCTCGTGGAGATTTAGGTGTTGAGTGTCCGATGGAAGAAGTTCCATTATTACAAAAAATGATTGTTGCTAAATGTAGAGCAGCTTCAAAACCTGTAATTGTTGCAACTCAAATGCTTGAAAGCATGATTACAACACCTCGCCCAACTCGTGCTGAGGTAAATGACGTGGCAAACTCGGTATTAGATGGCGCTGATGCGGTAATGTTAAGTGGCGAAACTTCGGTTGGAGAATTTCCTTTAATTGTTATCGAAACGATGCAAAAAATTATTCAAAACATTGAGGATAACAACTATCCATTCAATCCTGATAAGTTTTTAAAACCAAAATCGCCTTCTTTCTTAAGTGATGCGATTTGCGATTCGGCTTGTTTCTTAGCGAAACAGACTAACGCTGTTGGTATCGTTTCTATGACTTTAAGCGGTTACACTGCGTTTGAAATTTCAAGTCACCGTCCTGAAGCTTTAACTTATATTTTTACTAGTAATAGAGCCTTATTAAATGCGGTAAGTTTACTATGGGGTGTTAGAGGCTTTTACTACGATAAGTGGGAAAGTACAGATAATACCATTATCGAGGTTAACGAATTCTTAAAAAGCAAGAAATTGGTTAAACAAGGTGATATCATCATCAATACCGCCGCTATTCCAATCGAATCCAAAGGTAAAACCAATATGCTAAAAATTACAGTTATAGATTAATTTCTAAAACTTATAATAAAATTAAATGCCTGAGTTTAACACTCAGGCATTTTTTTTATGATTAAAAAATATACTTTTGCAATCCACACGGAGAGGTGTCAGAGTGGTCGATCGAGCACGCTTGGAAAGCGTGTGTACTGCAAGGTACCGCGGGTTCGAATCCCGCCCTCTCCGCAAAAATGAATGACCTGGTTATTGGATGTTATCGGCTGGGTTTTATTTTGCCCTAAAAGCTTTAGTTTTTAACGGAGTCCGATCTATTTTTAATACGTGCTTTACCTATGCTTACCTCCATTCCTATCCCTCACCTATCCGAGGGTAATCCGATAACAGTATATTAAAACTGCATTTTAAGGGATATGCTGGCAACCCCCAAGCAATAAACATTAGCTTAAGACTATGAAACAGCTACATTTTAATTGATCTTTATGGAGGTGTTAAATGCACCAGAACCAGTTTTAAGAAATAGGCAGATAGTAGATTTTGTATTATTATTGATAAATTAATTTCAAATCGTAAAACAGTATTATTTTTACCAGCAAGAATTAACTAACAAACTATGAATAAATATTGGCTTGGCGTATTGGCCTGTTCTTTGGCTATTAACGCAAATGCTCAACAAAAGGTGATTACAGCGAAAGATTACGAACATGCTGAAAGCTTTTTGAGTTATAACACCTCAAAATATATTGATCATACTTTCTCGCAACCAAACTGGCTTGATGGTGATAAATTTTGGTACACGACAAAAACAGGTGATGGCGAGCAAACTTTTTTAGTTGATCCATTAAAGAAAACGAAAACCTTAACTACCGAATATAAAAGCGGTGGTGGCGCTCAAAATTTCCGTCGTGGTGCTCGTGGAGAAGTTGTATCACCAGACGGAAAAAAATCAATTTTAATTAAGGATTATAACCTTTACGTTAAAGATATTGCCAGCGGCAAACTTACCCAGTTAACAACTGATGGAATAAAAGATTACGGTTATGCAACCGACAATGCTGGATGGAAACATAGTGATGGCGCAATCCTTCGATGGTCGCCAGATTCGAAAAAGATTGCAACCTACCAGCAAGATCAAAGAAACTCGAAAGATATGTATCTGGTAAGTACCAATGTGGGCTCACCAAAACTTAGTGCCTGGAAATATCCTTTACCTGGCGACAAGGCAATTGCAACGATTAGACGAGTTATTATTGATGTTGAAACACCAAAAGTAGTTTCTTTAAATATTCCTGCTGATCCACACCGTGCTACATTGAGTGATGATATTTCGAGCAGCGGAACTTTCGATGATATTGATTGGAAAGCAGATGGTTCTGAAGTTGCTTTCGTATCCACTTCACGCGATCATAAGCAAGAAAAATTTCGCATTGCAGATGCAACGACGGGAGCAGTTAGAGAAGTTTTCGAAGAAACGGTAAAAACTCAGTACGAATCTGGTCAAGGAGCTATTAACTGGAGGTATTTACCTGCATCGAAAGAAATTATTTGGTATTCGGAACGTGATAACTGGGGACATCTTTATCTATACGATTCTACAACAGGCAAGGTAAAAAACCAAATTACTAAAGGTAATTGGGTAGTAACACGTGTACTTAAAGTTGATGAAAAAACCAGAACAATTTATTTCATAGCAAATGGCCAGGATGCCAAAAATCCATATTTCGGGCATTTTTACAAAATAGGTTTTAATGGAAAAAATTTGGTTGATTTAACGCCCGAAGCAGGAAATCATATGGTTACATTTTCACCATCTTCAAAATATTTTATCGATACCTATTCTCAGCCAGATGTGCCAGCTGTTAGCGTTTTAAGAGATGTTGAAGGTAAATTGATCGCTAATCTTGAGAAAACTGATATTTCTAGATTAACTGCAACTGGCTGGAAAGCACCTAAACCTGTTACCATTAAAGCACACGATGGGAAAACAGATATTTACGGTTTGGTATTTACCCCAACAAAAATGGAAGCAGGTAAAAAATATCCTGTTATCGATTATATTTATCCTGGGCCGCAAGGCGGAAGTGTTGGAAGCTGGTCTTTCTCAGCATCGCGTGGAGATAATCAAGCATTGGCCGAATTGGGCTTTATAGTGGTTGTTATCGAAGGAACTAGTAACCCTGACCGATCTAAAAGCTTTCATGACATGAGTTATGGTAACATGGCTGAAAACACATTACCAGATCAGATAACCGCAATTCAACAACTTTCGGCAAATTTTCCAATTGATACAACAAAAGTGGGCATTTGGGGGCATTCTGGAGGTGGCTTTGCTACTGCAGCGGCTATGTTCCGTTATCCTGATTTTTTTAAAGTTGGCATTTCAGAATCTGGAAATCACGATAATAGAAATTATGAGGATGATTGGGGCGAACGCTATAATGGGTTAGCAGAAAATTCGGATTACGAGGCGCAAGCCAACCAGAATTACGCTAAAAATCTAAAAGGAAAACTAATGTTAGTTCATGGCATGATGGACGATAACGTGCCACCATATAATACTTTATTAGTGGTAGAAGCTTTACAAAAAGCTAATAAATCTTTTGATTTGGTAATTTTCCCGAACAGTGCTCACGGTTATGGTAGTTATTCACCGTACATGATGCGCAGAAGATGGGATTATTTCGTGCAAAATTTGTTAGGCGCTCAGGCCCCTTACGATTATCAAATGAAACCACCGACAATAAGATAATCTGATGTTATTCTAAAAGGTTCCAGTTTGCACTGGAACCTTTTTTTTAAGAAAATATCAAGAACGTTAAGTTCTGTTAAACTTTTAATCATCAAGCAATTATCTTCTATTTTAGCTATAAGCTAATCAAAACATGAGATTCTTATTTATACTTTCACTAATCATATTCTCGAATAAAATTTTTGCTCAAAAAATTAACGGACAAATACTAGATTATGCATCGAAATTACCCCTAGAAAATGTAATTGTAAGCTATGGCACGCATACCGTTATTACTTCAGTAGATGGAAAGTTTTCATTTCAAAAAAGTTTATCCTTAGAAATTGTGCGGTTAAAAAAGCTAGGTTATGAGGATTATGAGCTTAACTTAAATAATACTTTTAAAGATCTTACAATCTATCTCAAACCTTCTGCAATAAATTTAAATGATGTGCTCATTTTATCTAAACGCGATTACCTTTCTGATTCGCTAAAAATGAGAAAAGATTATGCCAACGTTTTTGCTTATAAAGCACCTACAATTAAAAATATTCTTGTAGAGAAGGGATGGCGTTACCCAACTGTCGGCTCTAATCTGGTTTCAAATTCGACCTCTTCTATTGTAAGCTTCGATATTTTAAAAACAATTAGTTTGCTTACAAAAGGTAGATCATCTATTTCCAAGTTACAAAAGGTACAGCTTAAGGATGAGGAAATGAACTATATTAATAATCGTTTTAATGCGAAAAAAATTGCTTCAATTACTAAACTCGAAGGCGATTCTTTGCAAAGTTTCATTCAAAAATATAAACCATCAGCAATTGAAGTAAAAAAAATGAACGACTATCAGTTATTGATATATGTAAAAAAAAGTTACACAGAATTTATTAAATCAAACAAAGATTAACTTTAGCAGTTAATTTAGACATACAGTTTAATCATGGGAAAATCCAGAAATCAGAATAATGTAATTATTACGGGAACAACAGGAATGGTTGGTGAAGGTGTTTTAATAAGATGCCTGAATAGTACTGAAATTGATTCGGTATTGGTAATTAATCGAAAACCTTGTGGCTATACTCACCCTAAACTTAAAGAGATTATTCACCTCGATTTCTTCAATTTTGCTCCTATTGAAGCACAATTATCAAGTTATAATGCTTGTTTTTTCTGCTTAGGTATTACATCGGTTGGTGCCGATGACGATACTTATTACAAAATGACTTATACCTTAACTATGCATATTGCAGAAACACTAAGTAAATTAAATAAGGATATGACTTTTTGCTATGTTTCTGGCGGTGGCACTAATGCAGATGGTCGTTTAAAGTGGCAAAAAGTTAAGGGCAAAACCGAAAACGATTTAATGAAGCTACCTTTTGAGCAGGTTTTTAATTTCAGACCTGGTTTTATTAAGCCCATAAAAGAGCAGAGATATGCGCATAAATTTTATAAATATATAAACTGGATGTTTCCGATTGGAAGGGCAATTTCTCCTAATGGCTTTTGTACTATGACAGAATTAGGGGATGCCATGATTAATACCCTGAGCCATAATAACGAGCGAAGAGTTTTAGAAGGAAAAGATATAATTGCTTTGGCTACCGAACCAGCTTAAAAGCTAAATAAACAAAAAAGGCCTCCGTTTTGCGGCAGGCCTCTTTTTGGGATTGTTTTTCATAATCCTAACTATAACTAAAAATTTGAGAGAATCGATTCTGCTGTTACCCAGATATCAACGTAATTTAGAGCAGTTAATATTTTATAGTCAGAAACATTAAACCGTTTCTGCTGTAGTAATTCCTTTGTAGTAAAAAGCCAAAGGCAATTGTTGTTTATTTTCTGTTTTTGTTTTGAACACACTAGTTAACGCTGGGGCATGAAAAGCTTCAAAACCATCATCCATAATTTTCTTTGTTCTTTGTCCGTATGTAATTATACAAACTGAATTACATTCTAATTGCTCAGCTTTAAACATTCTTTGTTTATCAAACCGTGCGGCTAGCCCCTGTCCGATAAATGATTTATGAATAACCAATTTGCTTAAAAAAGCAATAGGAAAACTTATTTCTGCCAACTCAACATCATTGTTTAGTTGATGTCCAGACAGACATTTAAGATTATTGTGTTTCGAGAGTCGTGCTGATGCGATGATATTATCATTTTTATCAAAGGCTGCCCAATGAAAAGCGTAATCATCGTGCTGATCGCAAAAGCGAGTTAAAAAACCTTGCTGAGCTGAGTGGAAATTGTTTTGCTCCCACACCGTTTTACGAAGTTTTAAAATTTCGTTTTTATGGTAGCTAAAGTTTATTTCTTTAATGATTATCATCGGGATTAATTTGATTTTCAATTGTCTTTTAATGATCCCATCTAAACTCAAACTACCAAACCGCACAGAAATCATTTCCAACCACTCTTCTCGATTCAAATCTACAAGGATGTTTAAATAATTTATGGCAGTAAACACCCTTTTTAACAGGGTGTTTTTACGGTATTAGAAAGGGGGATTTTGCGGTTGGTAAATTGCGTATTTATAACCATTTTTATAAATACTAAACACTCAACAAAACTATGATACAAACTCCTCGCGGAAAGGATGGAAAAGATAATACCATTCCAGTTGATATTGCAAAAAAGATGACTGCTGCTTTTAGAGAAAGTCAAAAAGCAGACAAAGGTACTTTTACTGAGGCTGCCTGGTTTCCCGCTCAACAAATCAAACAATTAGCAGAAAAGTTGGCAAAATTTGAGGGAGATGGTATTCGCGTTTATTTTGGAAGATACACACAGGAGATTATTGATTCGATTAATAAATTGGAATACGGAGATAAAATATCAGATAGATATGTTGATATGAACACTTTACTTTTCGTTGTCACAAAAGTTATTGATGACAAACCAAGAACTGATTATTTTATAGAAAAAGTATCACACGGGCATCATCATCATAAAGATTCGTTGAAAAAATATGGCGGCACAACGCCTGATCCTACTGACCCTGAAAACAGAGGTGATTTGTGTCCAAATGATTGCGACATTAATAGTATATTAATGTAAATATAATTAGTAAATGAAGAATAGTTACCAATTATTAAAATGAATGGACTTGGAATAATAAGTTTGTTCTCAACAAATTCAACAATAGAATCAATTTGTCTAGTTTTTGCTGTTTTTTTCTTATCTAAAGATAAATCCAGGTTTTGGAAAATTACAATAGCATATATGGTTTTGGTGCCTTCTACGGAGTTATTAGGCAAGTATTGGGCCCACACATATCATAATAATATATGGATTTACAACATCTATAGCCTATTTGAAGCTGCTTTTATTTTATATGGACTCCATTATTTTTTAAAAGATTATATAAAAATACAAAAATTGATCATAGCAACATTCGTTCTAATTTTAAGTGTTTTTTCAATCTATACTTTTGTAAATGGCATTAGGGTATACAACAATCTAATGATTAGCATGATGTCTGTGTTTTTTATAATATATGCCCTACTTTACTTTTACTTATTATTGAAGGATGAGGCTTATGTAAATTTAAAATTTCATCCCGCTTTTTGGTGGGTAGGTGGAGTTTTAATATTTTATTTCGGCAGTACACTTGCTAATTTTTTCGATGACTATTTTAGAATAACGCTTTATGGAAAATATACATTGAGATTTTTTATATACACAACCATTAACATTTTTTTATATGGTTTTTGGTCTTATTCTTTTATATGCAGAGCCCGCCAACGCAAGTTATCTCTTTAGTAATACTGGCGTCATTAGTGTTTCTTTTGATGCCATTATTTTTACTGATGTATATCCGTTCTTACAATCGCCACAAAAAAAACCATATTGTGGAGAAGCAAAATATGCAGCAAAAATTTGAGGCCGAAATATTAAAAACGCATATCGAAGTACAGGAACAAACGATGCAAACCATAGCTACCGAACTTCATGATAATATCGGACAATTACTAAGCTTAACCACACTCACTTTAAACTCCATTAACGTTTCCGAAAACGAAAAAGCAACCGAAAAAGTTAATAACTCGCTTTCCTTGGTAAATAAATCAATTAAAGAAATTAGAGAACTAGCCAAAATTTTACATGGCGAACAAATTGTAGAATCGGGCATTGGCAATGCAATTGAACAGGAAATTAACTGGCTAAAAAGAGTTGGTGGCTATGAGTTAAGTATTAATAACGATTTACTCGATGTTAAGGTTTCATCGCCTGACAAAGATTTAATTATACTTAGGTTATTACAAGAAATAATTAATAACATTATTAAACATGCCCAAGCGACATCTATACAAATTGATACCTGCTTAAAAAATGATACTTTACTTTTAACTGTAAAAGAAAACGGTGTCGGCTTTGATTATAATGAAGCTAAAAACAAGAAAACCGGAATGGGGCTTGCATCAATTCAGAAGAGAATAGAAATGATTAAGGGAAAAATTGATGTAAATTCGGCCATAGAAAAAGGCACTTCAATTTTTATCGAAATACCATACCCTTAATTATGCTACCAAAATCACTATCCATTGGCATTGTAGATGACCATACGCTTTTCCGTTCGGGTTTAGCTAATTTATTATCCGAATTTGAAGAAATAAATGTAGTTTTTCAAGCTACAAACGGCATCGATATGCAGAAACACGTAAAGCTAAATCCAGATGTTCAACTTATTTTAATGGATATTAATATGCCTTTAATGGATGGTTATGCAGCAACAAAGTATGTCAAAAAAGAACATCCCACAGTTAATGTTTTAGCATTAAGCATGTTTGAAGATGAAAAAGCCATCATTGGCATGCTCAAAGCAGGAGCTGGTGGTTATATGCTCAAAGAATCTACCCCTTCCGATTTAGTTACCGCGATCAGAACCACCATTGAGAAAGGTTTTTTTATAAACGATATGGTATCGGGCAGGTTGTTGTTTTCATTAAAACAAGATGATCCAAAACCCCTAATAACAGAAAAAGAACTTACGTTTTTGCAATACTGTAGTACCGAACTTACCTACAGAGAAATTGCAGATTTAATGAATATCAGCCCAAGAACCGTGGATAATTATCGTGAATCGTTATTCGCCAAGCTTAACATTAAAACCAGAACAGGCCTTGTTGTATATGGAATTAAGCATAATTTAATAAAAATCTAACCTCCAGATAAATCAAAAGATTTGTTAAAAAATTTGTTAAACTAAATAATTAGTTTTAACTTTAATATCAGGGACGCACTGCGTCTATTCCTATAATCAAAAGTAAAATGGATATTAAAGATTTAACCAAAGCCGAAGAACAAATAATGCAGGTTTTATGGCAACTGGAAAAAGCATTCGTAAAAGAGGTAATTGACGAGTTGCCTCTTCCAAAACCAGCTTACAATACTGTATCAACTATTATCAGAATTCTTGAAACGAAAGGATTTATTGGCCATGAAGCATTCGGTAAAGCACATCAATATCATCCCCTAATTAGTAAGGAAGAATATAAGCGCCATGCAACAGAAAAGCTATTGGGCAATTACTTCGAAAATTCGGTAGAAAGCATGTTCTCATTTTTTGTAAAAGAAGAGAAACTAGACTTAAGCGATGTGGATGAAATTTTAAAAATGATTAATAAAATTAAACACAGACCAAGATGAGTTTCGCCCATTACCTTCTGCAGGTAAACTTATATCTGATTGTTTTTTATGGTTTTTATAAATTGCTTTTAGATAAGGAGACCTACTTCACGTTAAACCGTATTTATTTGGTAAGTGCTGGCTTTTTATCGCTTGTAATTCCATTTATTAGGTTAGAGTGGCTTACTGAACAAAAAGCTGCACAACAAGTTTATACCACCGTTAAATGGGATGCTGTTTTGCAACAAGCCACAATTGTTACCGAAGCACAGGAAGGATTTAAATGGGGAAACTTAATCGTTTATATTTATTGCGCTGGGATTTTGTTTTTTCTGGGTAGATTAATTTATAATCTGCTCGCGGTAAACAAACTAATTAGAATGGCAAAAGATGGGTCTGCCTTTTCGTTTTTCAATAAAAAGGTTATAGACTTAGAATTGCCGCAGCGCGATGTAATCGATATACATGAAGAAGCGCACATTAAACAATGGCATACTTTAGATATTCTGTTTTTTGAAGTAATTGGAATTATTACCTGGCTTAACCCAATTATCTATTTATACAAAAAAGCAATTAAAAATATTCACGAATTTTTGGCCGATGAGCATGCTGCAGATTTTCAAGGTGATAAAGCAGAGTATGCTTTATTAATTCTAAGCAAATCTTTTGGTATTAGTCCGAACGCTTTAACTAGTAATTTCTTCGAGAAGTCTTTAATTAAGAAGAGAATTTATATGCTGCACAAAGAGCGCTCAAAAAAAGCAGCTGTAATAAAATATGGCATTTCGATTCCGCTCTTTGCAATCTTTATTGTATTCTCTTCGGCAACCATTCGGAAAAATAAAAAACTGTTAGTTTTTTCTGAGCAGATTCCTTTAGAAAAGCCAATAGCTTTGGTTGAAGAAATGGTTACCAAACCTATGGAATTTACTGAGGCGAAAGATTCGGTTTTAGTTCAAAATGTATCTATTGAACCAAACTGGAAAGATTTCTACAAATTTTTAGGTAAAAATATATTGTACCCTAAAGATGCACAAGAAAATTCATTGCAGGGAAATGCAGTAATAAAATTTACTTTAAAAAATGGTAAAGTAAGTGATTTAAGCACCAACGAAGATTTAGGCCGCGGTTGCGATGAAGAGGTAATGAAATCCATTTTATCTTATAAAGGATTTAAAGAAGTTGAAAACGGAAAATACTTATTAAACGTTGCTTTCAGGCTTTCTGGAGCAGATTCGGAAATTAAAAATGAATTTTCAGCAAACCCAAGAGGCTATAAAAAATTATCTCAACTTACGGTAACTGGCTTCGCTCCTACATCAGCAATATCAGATGAACATGAAAAAGTTTATGATTTTGTAAGCATTGAAAAAGTTCCTGACTTTCCTGGAGGAATGAAAAAGTTTTATGAATATCTTGGAAAAAGCATAAAATACCCAGTAACTGCGCAGAATAACAATGTTCAAGGGAAAATATTTTTAAGTTTTACGGTTGAAAAAGATGGACAACTTAATGATGTTCAGGTTATTCGTGGATTGGGCAGCGGTTTAGATGAAGAAGCTTTAAGAGTGATTAAAGGCAGCCCAAAATGGAACCCAGGCATCCAAAATGGAGATCCTGTTAGAGTTAAGTACCATATTGCGGTTAATTTTACCCTAGATAATGCTGAAACGAAATTGAGCACTACAAGCACTGCCCAAACATCTATATCAACATTATCCAGTAACAATAAAATCTCTCTCTCTGGTATTAAAAACTTTAACAGCGCTACAAGTCCTTTAGTTGTTTTAGATGGCGTAACTCAAGATCAGGATGCTTTAAAATTTATCAAACCAGAAACTATAGAATCCATATCCATTCTAAAAGATGGAAATGCTACTGCTTTATATGGAAATAAAGGATTGAATGGAGTTATTTTAATAACATCTAAAACGGTAAAGAATTCTGCTTTTAGAAAGCTTAATGATGCGGAACTTACCGTTGACAAATCGAATAATCAATTTACAAGACCAAGATTTTAAATAATTTATTATGAAAAAACTATTGATTTTATCTGCATTTTTAGTTTGCACACTTGCTAATGTTTATGCTCAAAGTGATAGTTCGGCTAATAAATTATTTAAAATAAATGCAGCTAAGAAAAACCCAATCTACACGATTGATGGAATAAGACAAGGCTTTTTTACCGATTTGAATAAAAGCAGTTTAAAAGTAGAAAATATTGAAGCTGTTAAAGTTTTAAAAAGTGATGACGCCATTAAACTATATGGAGTTGAAGCCACAGGTGGTGCGGTTTTAATTACAACCAAGACGGGAAAAAACAATACAAGTAATTTAGATCTGGAGCAGAAACTTAAATCTCTGAATTTAGAAAAAAGTATAAGTACTTTCAGGAATACTAGTTTGACGCCAAGAATTAAAATCGAAACAGATTCTATAAAATCCTACAGCCAATCGCCCATAATTTTTCGAGGACTAAACCATTCTATTGACACTTCTAATGAACCTGTTTATGTGTTAAACGGTGATAAAGTTGAAAAAGCCTCTATTAACCTTTTAAATCCTAACACCATTGCGTCAGTCACGATTTTAAAGAAGGGTGATGAAATGAAACTTTATGGCTCACAAGCTCTGAACGGAGTCATTATTATAACCACTAAGCCTGTACCTAAATTATCAGAAAAAGCTACAGATAAGAACTAAATAGTAGTTTTTATTAATTTAAAATTTATTAACGTTTATTAATCTCTGATTCAAAAATGAAGAGAGAGGGATTCTATTTGCCTATTTTTTTTAACATGAACCAATAATATTTTAAAATTTAAAACGAAAAACAATGAAAAAATTAATCATTTTACCAGCGTTAGCCATCATGATGATGTTAACCAACATGGAGAGCAAAGCTCAAAAAGTTTATGACTTTGTAAGTGTAGACAAAGTTCCAGATTATCCTGGAGGGATGAAAAGCTTTTATGAATATTTAGGAAAAAGCATAAAATTTCCTGAAGCTGCAAAAAAGAACAAAACCCAAGGAAAAGTATTTTTATCTTTTATTGTAGAGCAAACTGGCAAATTAACAGATGTTGAAGTAGTTAAAGGTTTAACCAAAGAAACCAACGATGAGGCTGTAAGGGTTCTAAAAGAATCGCCAAAATGGAATGCAGGAACAATTAAAGGAAAACCAGTAAGGGTGAAATATAACATTGCGGTAAATTTCACTCAGGTTTAAAAAAGAAACCTTCAGAAAACACAAAGCCCCGACAAATTGCCGGGGTTTTATGTTTTCTCTCCTGTCTCGGAACAATAAATTTATAAAATCTTTAATGTATATGCAAATTTTACAGAATAATATTTTCAAATATGCAAAAAATAATATGCATACATAGGAAAAATACAAATTTTGCAAATTATAATTTGTTTTTAAAGGTTTCGATTTCTCCAGTTATACTTCCGAATATCTTCTGAAAATTACCAATTATCTTTGAAACGAAATAAAAGTGTTATTTATTGCCTCTTTTATTAAATGTAAAAGATTCACTTATTATGGATGATAACTAATTATACCATAAATAAAAAAGCCCCAAACTAGGTTTGAGGCTCAAGATTCCAAATTTCTTTGGAATGCACAGTATATCTTAAATTGTTTCTTCAGAAATGAATTTTGCAGAAGCAAAATCACGATTCATACGAGCAATGTTTTCTAAAGAAATTCCTTTAGGGCATTCAGCCTCGCAAGCGCCAGTATTTGTACAGTTACCAAAACCTTCTGCATCCATTTGCGCTACCATGCTTTGTACACGACGATAACGCTCTGGCTGGCCTTGAGGCAATAACGCCAATTGCGATATCTTAGCTGATACGAAAAGCATTGCTGATGCATTTTTACAAGTAGCAACACAAGCACCACAACCAATACAAGCTGCTGCTTCGAAAGCTGCATCTGCCTGAATTTTAGGGATAGGAAGGTTGTTCGCATCTTGAGCGTTACCTGTATTTACCGAAATAAAGCCTCCAGCTGCAATAACTCTATCAAATGCAGATCTATCTACCGTTAAATCTTTAACTACTGGAAATGCAGCCGCTCTCCATGGTTCAACAACAATGGTATCACCATCTTTGAAAGAACGCATGTGCAACTGACAAGTCGTAACTAAATCTTTCGGACCGTGAGGACGACCATTGATAAACATTGAACACATACCGCAGATACCCTCGCGGCAGTCGTGATCAAATACAACAGGTTCATCGCCTTTGTTAATCAGATCTTCGTTTAACACATCGAACATCTCCAAGAAAGACATATCTGGTGAAATATCAGATAATTTATAATCAACCAAAGCACCTTTGGTATTGTTATTTTTTTGACGCCAAACTTTTAGCGTTAAGTTCATATTTCCTGTACTCATTATATTGAGATTTAAGAATCAAGTATTAAGTATCAGGTATCAAGATTAATTAATTCAAGTCTTGATACCTGATACTAGTTACTTAATACTATTTATAACTTCTTTGTGCTACTTTAATATTTTCAAACTTCAATTCTTCTTTATGAAGTTCGAAGTTTACACCTTCTTTAAATTCCCAGGCTGCAACGTATGCATAGTTTTCATCATCACGCAATGCTTCACCTTCTTCAGTTTGATATTCTTCACGGAAGTGACCGCCACAACTTTCGTTACGGTTTAAAGCATCGATACACATTAACTCGCCCAGTTCAATAAAATCGGCCACACGACCCGCTTTCTCTAATTCAGTGTTCAATTCATCAGCCGAACCAGGTACACGAACATTACTCCAGAACTCTGTACGCAAAGCTCTGATTTCTGCGATTGCTTCGTTCAAACCTTTTTCGTTACGAGCCATACCGCATTTCTCCCACATGATGTGGCCTAAACGTTTGTGAAAATGATCTACAGATTTTGTTCCTTTAATATTGATTAAAGTATTCAAGATACCTTTAGCTTTTTCTTCGGCCTCTACAAATGCAGGATGATCTGTTGAAATTGCTTTTACAGATATTTCTTTAGATAAATAAGCACCAATAGTGTAAGGAAGAACGAAATAACCATCGGCCAACCCTTGCATTAAAGCAGATGCACCTAAACGGTTAGCACCATGGTCGGAGAAGTTAGCCTCGCCAGTACAGTATAAACCTTCCACGCTGGTCATCAAGTTATAATCAACCCAAAGTCCGCCCATTGTATAGTGAACTGCTGGGTAAATACGCATTGGCGTTTCGTAAGGATTTTCACCTGTAATCTGTGCGTACATATCGAACAGGTTACCATATTTTTCCTTAATTACATCGGTACCCAAACGCATACAAGTTTCTTTATCAGGATTATGAATACCTGCTTTAGAAGCTTCTATTTTACCGTAACGTTCTGTATTTGCTTTAAAATCTAAGTATACTGCTAGTTTAGAAGCACCTACGCCATAACCCGCATCGCAACGTTCTTTGGCTGCTCTCGAAGCCACATCACGAGGAACAAGGTTACCGAAAGCAGGATAACGGCGCTCTAAATAATAATCTCTTTCATCTTCAGGAATTTCTGAAGCTTTACGGTTATCATCTTTCTTTTTCGGAACCCAGATACGTCCATCGTTACGTAACGACTCAGACATCAGGGTTAACTTAGATTGGTGATCGCCAGAAACAGGAATACAGGTTGGGTGAATTTGAGTGTAGCAAGGATTGGCAAAATAAGCACCCTGTTTGTGTGCTTTCCAAGCTGCAGTTACGTTACTACCCATTGCATTAGTAGAAAGATAAAATACGTTTCCGTAACCACCTGTTCCTAAAACAACCGCATGACCGAAGTGACGCTCAATTTCACCTGTAATTAAGTTACGAGCAATGATACCACGTGCTTTACCATCGATTTTTACAACCTCAAGCATTTCATGACGGGTAAACATCTCTACTTTACCCATACCAATCTGGCGTTCTAAAGCAGAATATGCACCTAATAATAACTGCTGACCAGTTTGACCCGCAGCGTAAAAAGTACGTTGAACTTGTGTACCACCGAAAGAACGGTTATCTAACAAGCCACCGTATTCGCGGGCCAAAGGAACACCTTGGGCCACACATTGATCTATAATGTTAGCACTTACCTCAGCTAAGCGATGCACGTTGGCCTCGCGAGCACGGTAATCACCACCTTTAATTGTATCATAGAATAAACGATAAGTGCTATCGCCATCATTTTGATAGTTTTTTGCTGCATTGATACCACCTTGAGCAGCGATTGAGTGCGCTCTACGTGGAGAATCCTGGAAACAAAAACATTTTACTTTGTAACCCATTTCGGCTAAAGTAGCTGCTGCCGAAGCGCCTGCTAAACCTGATCCTACAATAATTACTTCAATAGTTCTTTTGTTCGATGGATTAACCAAAGGCACAGAAGACTTATATTTTGTCCATTTGGTTGTTAATTCTCCTTCTGGAATATTTGAATTAATATCTGACATATCTCTTTTGTGCTAAAAATTATTGAATTAAACCGAAATGAACTGCAATCGGCATTGCTGCAAACAGGATTGAAATGATAATCGAATACCAAATACCTGCACCTTTAATTATACCGTTGTACTTAGAATGGTTCCATCCCATTGTTTGGAAAGCTGAAGCAAAACCGTGCAACAAGTGATAGCATAATGAGATCATTGCCAAGATGTAAACTGCAACACGTACAGGATCTTGAAATTTTTCTCTCATTACTGCATATAAATCTTCGTGGCCATTAGCATCAACCGTCGGAATCCCCGTAAAACGAGAAACTACCCAAAAATCTTTAAGGTGAACCACAAGAAAAATCAGCAATAAAGTTCCTAATAAGCCCATTGAGCGGCTATACCATTTACTGTTTGCCTTACCATCGTTAACTGCGTATTTAACTGGTCTAGCTTTTTGATTTTGCAAGGTTAATCTTAACGCTTGAAAAATATGCGCTAACAAACCGATGAACAAAACAATTTCACCCGCTCTGATGATCCAGTTGGTAGCCATAAAATGCGCACCAACATTAAAGGTTAAACCACCATCGTTGATAAAAATTAAAGCGTTGATACCGCAGTGTACTATTAAAAAGGATATCAGGAACAAACCTGTAATACCCATAATGAATTTCTTTCCTATTGATGAAGAAAGAGCATTTCCAAAACCACTCATTTGATTAAGATTTATATCTAATTTCTTGCAAAAGTATTTAATTATGAGTTTAATTTATAAACGATTATGACAAAACAGCGATAAATCATTTATTTAGAAACATTCTAAAGCTTAATCGAAATAAATTGAAAGGATTTGCTGATGATTTGAGGTATTATTCAAGTGATCCATTGCTTAGCTTATCGAGAAGCAAAAAAATTAAGCAAAAAAAAAAGTCCCGATTTGCATCAGGACTTTTTACGATTTATGTGTTCGAGTTTTCTTAAGCTACTTTTACATTTACCGCGTTTAAGCCTTTTCTTCCTTCTTCTACGTCGTAGGTTACAGAATCATTCTCGCGAATGTTATCGATTAGGCCTGAAGCATGAACAAAAATTTCGGCATCGCCATTAGATGGAGTGATAAATCCGAAACCTTTAGTTTCATTAAAAAATTTTACTGTTCCTTGTTGCATTATATTGTATTTTAATTTGTTTCAAAGGTAGCGTTAAATACCTATAAATCAATTTTTTATTTTTATAACTTAAATTATTATTAAATATATTGATTGATTGGCTGTTAAGCCCTATTTAGAGGAACGATTTAAACCATCGGTACTCGAAGTATCTCCAGGTTTTATTAATAAAGCTCTCTCAAAACAGCCTTTTGCTTCAGCTTTTCTACCTGAAAAGAGTAACGACCAGCCTAACATGTGGTTCCCATCATAATCGAAAGGATATAATCCCACAACTTTTGCGAAGTATTTTGCAGCAGATGCATATTGCTTCTTGTTATAGACAATTACACCTGCCCAGTAATTTGCCTGCGTATTTTGAGGATCGATTCTAAGGATATTATTATACTGTTCGGTTACCCGATCCCAGCTACTCAAAAGAGAAAGTGGTTTTATTAATCCGAATTTAGCTTCAACTGAGTTAGGCCGAATATTTACAGCACGAGTATAATAGTTTTGTGATGCGCTGTAGTTTTTAGCGAGGTAATACAGCCATGCAATCCTTAAATTGATTTCGTAATTACCTTCAGCATAGAACGGCATAATATCATTAATGGCTTCCGAATAATTTTTCTTACTTTCTTCAGTGTAAGAATTTTGAAAAGCCTTTTGCAATGCCGCATTAGTTTGAGCCTTAACCTCGAACAGAGAAAAGCTCAAAACTGCAAAAATCACATATCGCTTTAAAAATTCCATTTAATGCCTCCGTTAACTGAGTGTTGTAAATAGTTAAATTTAAATATATTATCCGATTTACGCTCAAATGTATAATTCAAACCTAAAAGTAGGTGCTGTTTTAACAAAAAATAACAATTTACAGCGGTCTTAAATTTAGTTTTATCGAAACCATTGTAAATATACACGGCATCGTCTTCAGCATAATTATATTGATTACCCAAAGTAACTTCGCCTTCAAACCATAAATTATGAATGGGCTTTATCCCAATTAATTGTTGGAAAACTGGATTGTTTTCACTTAGCACACTAACGATAGAAAATCGGCTTGCACTATAAAAACCCAAATTACCAGTTATATATTTTGTAAACTTCAAATTGTATTGTCTTGTTTTTTCATCGCCAATTTGGGATAAAATAAAATCGCCTTGCAAATCGCTTTTACTATCAGCAAATCTTATTCCCAGTAAACCAACATTATTTTGATAAACCAATTGTCTTAAATTGGAACGCATATAATGGTATGCTCCGATGAAATTAATTTTACGGAATGGGGTATAATTCAATTTAGCGTAGTAGCCTGGCTGTTCAATATTATCATTACGAATGGGTTGATTGTAATAAGAAAACGAAGTAGTTAAACTTAGTTTATAGCCTAATCTCATATCTACAAATGCTCTTGAATATGAAGAATTTCCTCTCTCGTAAATGTTTGTAAATTTTATTCCACTCTCAGCGCCTAGAGCAATTAATTTAAAGGGTTTTAAATTTTCCCCTTCTACAATATTGCTATCTAAATATTTTAATAAATAACCCGCATCTTCAGGCCTGTTGAGGTAAATGTTGCACAAATAAGAATAGTACAATGCGATTTGATTTTGTTTATCGTTAATCAGAACCTTATCATATTGATGTAATGCCTCGCTGTAATTACCTCTAACAAATGATGCGTAAGCAATTCTCAATCTCAAATAGGGAAAATCCTCGCCGCTATTAATAGCTTCTTTACCAAAACGACCTAACTGTTGCCATTCTGCAGCATTATACAGTGCCAGAGAAATACTATCTGTTTTTTCGGTGATGGTTTGTGCCCAACTTGTCGTTATAAAAACAAATAAAATCACAAAGGTTAACTTAAATCTGTTTCCCATTTTAATTTTATTGATTTGTTTTTGTAACAGAAATCGGCTTCGATAATTCCCTTATTACCAACTAAAAATTCGGCTTCCAAATAACTGGTTCTTTTTCCGAAAGTGAAATTAGTAGCCTTTGCTTTAACAACCAATCCATCGCCTTTTAATTGAAACGAATTGGTATAAATACGTTTTGTAAAATTGTAAAATGGCGCAACCAAATCCTGAAACCATAAATTCGGTTTGAACTTTTCTGAATCTATTGCATAAATATCGTCTGCTGAATGTGCAGAATAATTAATTTTATAAGCTGATTGATGGAAAAGGAACAACATCGATCTTTTATCGCCATAAAACCTGGTAAAATAAAATACATTGGCATTATTGATAAAGTAAGCCGTAGCAGCATTTTCGTGGCAATAGAAATAATTGAAATTAAAATTATCGGTAAAAACTTCCCAGGTTTCTTTATTGCCTTTATTATCGGTTATTCTTGTAATATATCCTGGCTGAAAGTTAAATGCAAGTTTTAAATAAGGATTAACATCTGGACTTTGAACCGTATCATTTTCAGCGGGGATTTCGAAACTTTTCAATTCACCCGATTCTTGACTGACAAAATAAGCTATTGGATAAGCCAAAGTTTTAGAACCAATATAAGGTGTAGATTGAACCTGAAAATGTAAATGTGGTTCTGGAGAACGACCAGAATTACCACATAAGGCAATGATATCACCTTTCAACACATAGTCTCCTGGTTTAACTTTTGCTGTATTTTTTTTCAGATGAGAGACCTTTGTGTACAAATTATCTTCGTGTTTAATAACTATTGTATTGCCCCAATTTTGATTTAGATTAACCTGCCCAATCGCATTATCATCAATATGGGTAACAACTTCCTGAACAAGTCCATCAGCTGCTGCTAAAACAGGTTTGTTGTAGCAATAATAATCTTCTGGTTTATTCCCAGGAAATTCATAGGTTCTATGATCCAAATCTTTTAGCACAAAATCCAAAGCCTGATTCCAATTTCCTTTATGGGTAATATCGCCGTTATAACCTTGCGAAACTGTCCAGGCCCCCATAAATGGTAAGCTTATATTAAAATACCTAAAATCTTTTAATCTTTCTTGTCCGTTTAAAAATTGATATAGATTGGTTTCGGGAGAATAATTCTGTAAGGCGGTTAATTGCAATTTCCTAGGGTTTTTCCTCAACATAAAAAAGTAAAGTAAACCAACAGTTGCTAAACAAAATGGCATCGAAAAAACAGGCAAATTGTAAACGCTTAAGATCCTGGATAAACCATTTAAAATCAAAAATATAAATGGAATTGTTGCAACAGCCCATAAATAAGAACGCCATGATGGAATGAGAAAAAAACCGCCTATAGCACAACTTACCATCATAAAGTTTGCACCTAAATGGTAATTACTAATTCCTTCGGGATAAGTACCTGTTAAATGATTAATAACGCAGGCCGTGATAAAGCCGATAACGAGCAGGCTAAATCCGATTCGGGAATGAATAAAAAAACCGATACTAATGAGCAGGCCAGCCAGAATGCTATTTTGAAATAAAACCGCACTAACCGAGCGGAAAAACAGCGCAAGGTATGCAGGCATATTTACACCATCAAAAAAATTGAAGAGCTTTGCAAAATGACTGGCTGCACCAGTTTCTAACTCGAAAATTAATGAACTACTTTTCTGCATCAACCCCATTCCCGAATAGCCATTTGCAGCGGTTAAAACAACCCAAAAAGTAATTATAAAAGGAATTGAAAGCGTTGGCAAGGCATACTTCGCTAAAAATGCGGTGAGATTAACGCTTAATACAACACAAAGCAAACAAGCAGCCGCCAACCAAAGCCAGTATGCATAACCAAAATTAAAAAAGGTACCAAAACCAACACCAACCAAAAGTGAATTAAAACTGTATAATCCTGATTTGATATCTTCTTTATTAAAGCCTAAAACACAAACTAAAATCAATGAGCCAACAACACAAACAAGCCCAGAAAGGCCAGCATTAATATTAAATAAGGAAACTAAAAGCAATATTGCGCCTAATATCTTATTCTGAGAAAAGAATAAAATTGCGTAGCTATTCAAAGCTGCATTAAGGTAATATTGAATTTGTTTTTTCAATCTGATTATTAATTATTTTACTAAAAACCATATTTAGAGTTTTTAGCTTGTGAAAATGTATTGAAATTATGCAATAAATGCTTTGTCTATTTTAAATGATCTGGTAACAGCTCCATCATCTCCAGGTATTCTAATGTTTCTGGTGTTCTGATTTGATGACTTTGACCTTTTTGGTCGATCAACACAACCGAAGGCCTCATATTGATAAACTGCATCCACTGTGTCATGTTATAAGCGCCAACTTTATGAACAATTAAATGATCTCCAGATTCTAAAAGCGGTAAATTTATACTTTCCCGAACTACATCAATATTCATACATAGCGGGCCAAACAAAACAGTTTCTTCAGTATATTGGCCAGCCTCTTTGGCCACACTAATTTTATGGTCGTACCAATTAGAGGTAAATAAAATATTGATTCCAAAATCAACAATTGTTGCTCTTCGCCCATCACTAAGTCGTTTATTTGCAAGTACACTCCCAATTAAATACCCCGCATCGTCAATTAAAACTCTTCCGCTTTCTAAAATCAATAAGGGTAATTCATCTGTAGAAAAACTAAAATTTAAAATGGTATTTGTAATCGCTTCTGCAAATTCCTCTACTGATGGAACGGTATCAACACCAGGCAAATAAGCGCCTTTTAATGTATTTGTTGATGGAAAGCCTCCACCTAAATCCAAATATTGAATAGCGGTTTGAAGTTCATTTTTGCATCGCATGGCTAAATCGCAAAGTTTAGTTGCAGCAACCGAATAAGCCGAAGTAGATAACATAAACGTACCTATATGACAATGCAAGCCAACGAGCTCAAGATTACCAGAAGTTACAATTTTATTAATGGCAGTCCATACGTGTCCGTTTTCATAGTTAAACCCAAACCTATCCCAAATTGGATAAACGCCAGTATCAAAATTAACACGCACCGCCACTTTGGCTTTCTTATTAATTTGTTCGCAAATGCGAATAATCTGGTATAACTCATCGAAATGATCGATATGAATAAGGGAGTGATTCTCAATTGCAAGAACTAAATCTGCTTCTTTTTTATCTGGCCCATTAAATATAATTTGATTACCAGCTACACCATTTCCTAAAGCCTTGTGGTACTCGAAACCAGATACAACTTCTGCCCAGCTTCCCTCATGATGAAAAATTTTACAAACCGCATTTAAGTAATTGGTTTTATAACTCCAAGCAAATTGAACTTTTGGGTAACGTGTTTTAAAAGAGCGAACCGCAGCCTGGTAATTTTTTCGGATCCGTTTTTCGGATAATACAAAAACAGGAGAACCATATTGCTTAACCAAACTTTTCACAGAAATGCCGTCGATCTCCGAAACAGGATCAAAATCAGTTCTTGTACCAAACTTATTCATAAAGCCAGTATTCATTTTTCTGATCGTTGGTCGTTCGTATTTTTGTTTCATTCTATTTTTAGTATCAAGTAATGCGTACCAAGATTTACTTAAAAATTAAAGCTCTCCAAAAGCTGATAACTTTTGAAATTCTTCTACATCTACAATATTATCCCAAGCATAACGGACAAACATTTTGCCTGCCTTATAGGATTCAAATTCTTCAATTGGCCTATTCATAGCTAAATCGACAAGTACTTTTGGTTGATTTTGCCCTGCTGCTGCCGTTAAATATACCCAGGCTGGAAAACGTGGATTTACTTCCATAATATACAAATCACCATTATCCTCCTTCATAACCTCTAATTCAAAACCACCTTTCCAATTGGTAGCCTTTGCAAAATCTTTAGCTAATTCTATAAGTTTTTTATCTTCAATGGTTATGCCCGCCCATGCTTTTCCTTTTTCGGTGATGTAAAGTTTTCGCATTGGAATTACGCTTATTGCATTTCCTTTTCCATCGCCCAAACCAGCAATATTTATCTCTATGCCTTTAATAAATTTTTGTACAATTATTGGGAGCCCCCACTTTGCCTGAAGTTTATAGAAAGCAATGTGTGCATCAGCTAAATTCGTAACCGTATAGGCTTCGTAGAACTTGCCCTTAACCATTAAAGGGAAGCCAAACTTTTCAGCTGAAGCATCAATTTCAGAAGCTGAAAAAATTACTTCATCAGCAGGTACATTAAAATTATTTTGCTTACCAAAGGCACTTAAGTTTACTTTGTCTCTTTGTTCTAATTGTTTATGTGTTGGAAGAAAGCTATGTATTCCAATCCCCAACAAATCTTTTTCCAGTTTAATGAAATTGAATAATTCCGCATCGAAATTTGGTATCAATACATCAATCTGCTCTATCGCCTGAATGTGTTTTAATCGCTCTTTTAAGGCATTTACGCCTGCTGTTGGGTATGGAATGCGATAAGTTTTATCAACTTGATTATGCATATAAATTGCTGGCTCCAGCGTTTCGTATGCTAAACCGATAATTCGTAAATTTTCCCCATAACCATCGCGTAATGCTCTAATTACCGCCAAACCAGGGCCTGGATTATCGTTCGCATTCAAACCTGTAACAGCAATGGTTAAAGGTTTGGCTTGGTTTAGATCTGGAGACGCGTTCATAAATTTTAGTTGTTTGGATTACAAATCTAAAAGATTTGCTTCCTTTAATTGCAACATATAATCATCCCAATCCCGTTCCAATTGAAAGGATTCTACTTCGTAAGTATTTAATATTTTTTGTTTGATTTCGTCTTCACTTTCACCAAGTTTCATGTAGGATAAAATTTCGGCAGCAATAGTGTTACTGGTAAAAGAATCGCCTGTTGCTGGATTGAAAATAAAGCCATTCTCGCTAGTTGCAATGTTTGTTTTCAATTTCATAGTTTATCCCTTTTGTTGATTAATGAAACTGCTGTAAGCATCACCAATCGGCAATTCAGCATTAGCAAGATTTACCTTTCTATTGTGTATCGATTTTATTTTATTCAGGGCTACAATAAAACTTCTATGAATTCGGGCAAATTGATCTTGTGGTAACTTTTCTAAAACCTTTTTCATGGTCATTAAGGTTAAAGTTGGTTTATCATTATTGGTTAAATAAATTTTCAAATAATCACCCATACTTTCAATATATTCAATATCGCGAAGCAAGATTTTTATCATTTTATACTCCGAATAAACATAAATACTTTCATCATTTGTACTTTCCTGAATTGAGTTTTTATATTTATGAAAATCGACAGCTTTCTCTACCGCAGCTGTAAATCGGGTAAAATCAATTGGTTTTAGCAAATAATCTATTGCCTGCAATTCGTAACTTTCAAAAGCATAGTTGCGGTAAGCGGTTGTAAAAATAATCATCGGACTGTTAACCAAACTACGAACAAGCTCAACACCTGTTATATCTGGCATATTAACATCCACAAAAAGTAAATCAACAGGATTTTGTTTCAGGTATTCAGCGCCTGAAAGTGCATCTTCGAAAACCTGCACCAATTGCAAACCTGGAAATCTGGCAACATAGGTTTTTATAAGCTCTAAAGCCAAAGGCTCATCATCAATCGCAACACATTTTAAAGCCATAATTTATTTTTTGATTAGCAATTTACGTAAAGGTTTACCGAAAATATTTCGTTCAAATTTTTAATATCAAGTTTAAAACGATTTGGGTAAAGATGTTCAAGCCTTAGCTTTGTATTAACGATACCAATGCCTGAGCGTTCTAAATTAGATTTATAAGCATAAATTTTATTCTGACAAGAGAAATCGATCTTCTCAGTTTCAATACTTAAATTAATATTGATAACCGTCTTTTCTTTCTTGGTAACGCCATATTTAAAAGCATTTTCGATAAATGTCATAAAAATTAGAGGTGCAATATTTTTGCCATCAGGCTTACCCTGAACATTAAAGTTAATTTCAGCATCGGCTCCTAGCCTTAATCTTTGTAATTCTATGTAATCTCTAACGCAATCAATTTCATCTTTGAGCATTACAAAATCCTGAGTAACATCGTCAGTAACGTAACGCATAATGTTCGAAAGCTTCATAATACTTTCGGATGTATGCTCGCTGTTAATTACCGACTGTGTATAAATGTTATTAAGCGTGTTAAATAAAAAGTGGGGGTTAATCTGCGCTTTTAAAAATGATAACTCTGCCGTTGCTTTTTCGGCTTCGGCCTTCACCACTTTCGATTCAGCTACCTGCCACCGTTGAACCGTACTTGTGGCAATACTCAAACCTATAATCATCATAAAAATAAAGAGACTTATTACATCTATATTTTCTGGTTGATAGAGGTCTAAAATCCCACCTGGTCTTTTCAAATTTGGATCTTGCATTCTTAAGTCTTCATTTGGCAAAGGCCCGAAAGGCATACCTGCGTTTGGCCCAACTACGCTATCTTTGCCCAACTGAAGCGATTGATTTAATCCTTTAGGTTGTGTATTGGCTACGCCATTTAATGTGGCCATTACATTTTTATTATGGCCGAGTAAGTTATCATAAGGTTGCGAATAGTAAACAAAACCAAAGAGTACCAAAAGAATTGCGCTATAAATTAGATATCGTTTTTTAAACATCAATTTTGGCACTAAAACCAAAGAATTGAAGTAAAACATAACCATATACGTAAGACAAAATAGCCAGTAATATGGCGATGCAAGTAATAACAAACTACTTTGCCCCGATTGCTCGTTGTTTATAAATAACAGCGGAAAAGTGAGGAATAAAAGCCAACCTGCTGCGTGAATAATGAAAGTTGGTGTTTTAAAGGGCTGCATTTTACAAATTAATAATAATTTTTCGGGCTAAGAGAAGAGAAAGAACATAATTTACTGGTATGCCATTTCTTCTTGTTGCTGATAATTTAAAACAAGTTCATCAGTCATTTTAACCATAAATGTTTCGTTAAATTGGCCTTCAACATCGTAACTTAAAATCAATAAATCGCCAACAATTTCGTGTAAAACCAATTTCTTGCTGGTGTAAGTTACCGAAACTACATGACCTGCCTTGTTCAGTAAATCAGAAGCATAAATATGGAGTTCAGCCCAATCGAACAAAATCGGTTTCCCATCTAAATCATTCAAAACAGGAATTTTATTTTCCTGTGCAACCAATACACCCATTACCGAGTAATTAAGTTTTTGGTGTAATGTATTTGCTTTTTCATTCTCTTTCAGCATTTGCTGAAAAGTATGTAACGTATTATTTAAACTAAATACTTTAGATTTCTTTTGAAACTCTTTGTAACTATCGTGAAATATCCTCCTTTCAAAATCTGTTTTACACATAAAGTTGAAATATTGTTTTGCACTGAGGTTAATGTAAGCTAAAGCCATAATATTCGGTTTTGTTGCTGATTCAAATATGAAATAATAAAACGCTGAAATTTATAAAGTATCGGTAAACACTGATTATCAATCGGTAAATCGCTAAACTAAATTCGTATTATGAATTTAGGATGAATATTGATTTACTAGTAAAACGATAAGAAAAACAAAATCGCTTCAATTAGAGCAAGAATATTTTATGTTAAAAGTTTTTAATGAGCTTTAATTGCATTGCACTTTAGCTTTACTAGCTATTAGTTTCAAAAGAAAATGGTTAACCCAGCCAGAACAATTGAAATTTCTCAAAACACTTTTAAATTATAACAGGTTATTCTATTCAAAGTATTTATAACCAAAACCTTAAATATGGAAACGAGAAATAACAATGCCTTAATTCAGGCCCTATTAGATTGCGCATTAGCTTGCGAACATTGCGCATCATCTTGCTTAAAAGAAGAAGATATAAACATGATGATTGATTGTATAAAGCTTGATCGGGATTGTGCAGACATCTGCACACAAGCATCAAGATTATTACAGCGAGATTCTGTAATCAGCCATCAATACCTATTGCTTTGCGAGGAAATTTGCAAACTCTGTGCCGCTGAATGTGGTAAGCACGACCATGAACATTGCAGACAATGCGCTGTTGCTTGTGAAGAATGCGCTGAAGCCTGTCATGCAAATCACGAACCCATTAAACAAGCGTAAAACTAAAAAGGTTCTGATTTTACAACCAGAACCTTTTTAGTCTATTCGTTTAATTAATTATTGTGCAGGAAAACTAAAGTTAAAAGTTCCCTGTGCACTCACACCCGACATATAAATCATACCGTTTCTAGTTTGAGGCAAAGCTTTTTGAACTTCTGCTACGGTACTAACTGGTTGTCCGTTTACTTTAGTTATGATTAAGCCTTTTTCTACACCAATATTATCAAATGCTTTTCCTGTAGTTACCGAAGTTACCACAACACCACTATTAATACCCAATTTAGATTTTTGAGCAGGCGTTGCTGGCGCAAATGTTGCACCTAATTTCGATACCTCTACAGCTTTTGTAGCCGCCGTACTAGAACCAGAATTTGCAGCTGGCTCACCTCTTAGAGTTACCATATAATCTTTCAGTGCACCATCTCTCAAAACCGTTAACTTAACTTTATCACCAGGATTCAAACGACCAACTCTTTCTTGTAAATCTGGTGAGTCGTTAATAACCACACCATCGACTTTCTTAATTACATCGCCAGATTTTAAGCCTGCTGCTTCTGCACCACCTTTAGCTACAACATCATTAACATACAAGCCGCTAATTTCATTGGTTTTAATGTCTGCTGGTTTTTCATCGCCACTTAAAGGCACAAAGCTCACACCAATATAACCACGTTTAACCGAGCCATATTTCATAAAATCATCAACAATTTTGCGTGCAAGGTTTACTGGAATAGCGAAACCGTAACCTTGATTATATCCACTTTGTGATGCGATTGCAGAGTTAATACCAACCAATTCGCCATTTGCATTTACCAATGCACCACCACTGTTACCTGGATTAATTGCTGCATCGGTTTGAATGAAAGATTCGATACTTGTATTTGCAGGGCGTTCTGGTCTTTTACCTGTACGTTGATATTCTCTGTATTCTTCTTCAGTGATTTCGTTGCCTTGTTGCTCACGACCAATAATACCAATACTTCGGTTCTTAGCACTTACAATACCAGCTGTTACCGTTGTATTTAGATCTAAAGGGAAACCCACAGCTAAAACCCATTCGCCAACCTGAACATTATCAGAGTTACCCATTTTCACCACTGGTAATCCAGTTGCATTTACTTTAATCAGCGCTAAGTCTGTATTCGGATCGCGACCAATAACTTTCGCTTCCACTTTACGTCTATCCGTTAAAACCACTTCAACTTTCTCCGCGTTTTCTACTACGTGGTTATTTGTAACGATGTATCCATCCTGACTAATAATTACGCCCGAACCCGACGCAGCTCTTGGCTGACGTTGCATTTGGCGACCGCCACCACCAAAGAAATCTTCCATCATGTCGAATGGCGAAGAACTTCCCTGGCTTTTGCCCGATGCTGAATAAGTTGTTTTAATGTGAACCACACCAGGTGCCACCGCTGCTGCGGCTTGTACAAAATCTGTACTGCCAGCCGATGTTACCTTAAGCGGATTATTTGCAAAATATAAATTCTGTTTCTCAGAAATTGTATTGCCTGTTTGGTTACGTTCGAATAATTTATAACCTCCAATTGCTGCTGCCCCACCTATAAAAGCAGCTAAAACCGTAATTCCTAATATCTTTTTCATGTGTTTTGAAATTGTTTTTTTAAATTTCCCCACTATTAATTATAAGCCCAATTGCTAGCTAATTGTTTGGTCAACCTATAATAAATTCGTGCTTTTAATTTTTGTTAATTCGCGAGAGCATATTCACTTTGATTTAAGCAGATGGCTCAGGCAGTTTTTATCTGCTCAAATTTTCTTTTGTAAGTTTATTCAAATTTAATACCATATAAACGATATTTGTATAACAAAAGCACTTGTTTCGATGTTAAAAAATGTTAAATCAAAAAACAAGCGCGTATTATAGCTTTTTTGCAACTCAAATATTGCATTAAAAAATGAAGGTTTCATGAAACCTGTAATGAGTTTATAGTTTATACTGACAAATTTACAAAACTCATACAGGCTGCATAAACATTAGAAAATAACTACATCCATGAAAATTAATTTCTTTAAATATCAAGGCGCAGGTAACGATTTTATTTTGATTGACCATACCATGAGCCCATTAAAAGACATAGATAACGCCCTTATAGAACAGCTTTGTCACCGCAGATTTGGAGTTGGAGCCGATGGTTTAATGTTTGTAACCAAGCACGAAAATTACGATTTCGAAATGCATTACTTTAACGCTGATGGGAAATTAGGAAGTATGTGCGGTAATGGAGGGAGATGCATTGTTGCTTTTGCTAAACAACTCGGCATCATTGACAAAGAAACAAACTTTTTGGCAGTTGACGGGCCACATTATGCCAGAATTTCAGAAAACGGAGAATGGGTAGATCTTCAAATGATTGATGTAAACATCATAAATAAAGATGGAGAAGCCTATGTTTTAAATACGGGTTCACCACATTACGTGGCTTTGCAAAGCAACTTAAAAGATTTTGATGTTTTCCACGAAGGAAAAAACATTCGCTATAACGATACTTATAAAGCGGATGGCATTAACGTAAATTTTGTAGAAGATAAAGGCGATCATCTCTTCGTACGCACTTACGAGCGTGGCGTTGAAGACGAAACTTATGCTTGTGGTACTGGCGTAACAGCGGTTGCAATGGCTATGGCAAAACATAAAAACCAAAGCGGCCATATTAAAACAGCGATAAAAGTTTTGGGTGGTGATATTAAAATCGAATTTGACTACGATGGAAATACTTTTTCAAATGTATTTTTATGCGGCCCTGCAAAATTAGTTTTCGAAGGAGAAGTAGAGTAAATTTTTACTTGTTTTCATATTCTTTTGAAAATTAACATCTCATTTTCATGGCGGGCTTCAGTCCCGCCATTCGTTACAATCTTTTAAATAATTTCTGTCATACGGAGGCATATAGCATCTGTTTCATCGCCTGCAGATGCTTCGTGCCTCAGCATAACGCTATATTCAATTTTGCTGCAATATAAAAGTATTTTCACTGCTGTCGGGTTTAGTAACAATGGCATTTCCGACTAACGCAACTGGCAACTAAAAACAAGCAACATTAGGAATGCCACATCCATTAATGATTGTTAACTTTAGCCAAGAAAGAATAAGTGTGTACTTTTCACACTATCATTTTAAAAAAAAACGACCAAAATTTTCAACATTTACTGATATAAAAACTGTACGAAACAGCGTTTTTTAACACGTTTTAACATCTGTCGCAATTTATTTACACATCTAAAAAATACACAAAAACCAACTTAAGCAACTTCATAACAGCCGTTTAAGTTCATTTTAGCAAGGATTTACATGAAAAATAAATCAATCGATTGATTAAATGACAGAACTCGGACAGATTTATTTTTTTTTAGGCTCTATTTTTGGGCCGTTCAGACGATATTCAAAAAACATTTTGACTACGCCCTCAACCCCGGAAATTTAAATTTAAACACACACAAATAGTCCATGAGAAAAGTAACAACTCTCTTTTTCAGCATAAGCATTGGTATGCTTTTAGCGTCTTGCGGAAATAACGATGAAGCAAAAAAAGCAGCAGCCGCTGCCGCCGCTGGCCCACAGGGTTATCCAGTTTTTACAATTAATGCCCAAAACACAGAATTAAATTCAGACTATCCAGCTACAATTGAAGGTATTCAAAACATCGATATCAGACCAAAAGTAGATGGCTTTATTCAGAAAATACTGGTCGATGAAGGTGCTGTTGTTAAAAAAGGTCAATTACTTTTCACCATCATGGCTCCACAATACGAACAAGAAGTGAGAACAGCGAGAGCTGCAATTAGTAGCGCTGAAGCTGATGTAAACGCTGCTCAACTACAAGTTAATAAAACAAAACCTTTGGTTGATAAAGATATCATTAGTAAATATGATTTAGATGCAGCCCAATTAACATTACAAAGTAGAAAGGCTGCATTGGCACAAGCTAAAGCTTCATTGGCAAATGCACAGGTTAATTTAGGCTACACATCAATTACCAGCCCGGTAGATGGTATAGTGGGCAGCATTCCTTTCAGAAACGGGAGTTTAGTTAGTAGTTCAAGCACACAGCCCCTAACTACAGTTTCAAACACTTCTAAAGTTTATGCTTACTTCTCCTTAAACGAGAAACAACTATTAGATTTTTCTAAAACTTATAAAGGCAATACACTTACTCAACAAATGAAAAACATTCCTGCGGTGAGTTTAGTATTAGCTGATGGGACTGTTTATGCCCAAAATGGTAAAATCGAATCGATTAATGGCCAAATTAATACGGCTACAGGTTCTGCTAGTTTAAGAGCTACTTTCCCAAATCCAATTTTCTTACTAAAATCTGGCGGAAGTGCATCAGTAAGAATTCCTCAGCATGTTGAAAATGCAATTCTAATTCCTCAAAAATCTACTATCGATTTGCAGGGGAAAAAATTCGTTTATGTTTTAGGCGATTCGGCAAAAGTGATCAGTACTGAAATTCAGATTATGGATTTAGCTAAGGATAAATTCTACGTTGTAACTAAAGGCTTAAAAGCAGGAGATAAAATTGTTTTAGAAGGTTTCCAATCGTTAAAAGATGGGGTTAAAATTAAACCTGAAGAACAAAGTGCAGATTCAGTTTATGCTGAAATTAAAAAATAATGTAATCAGTGCAATCACACGAATTAGTGTAATCAATATTAATTATGTTTAAGAAATTTATAGAAAGGCCGGTTCTATCAACGGTTATATCCATCATCATCGTAATACTCGGTGTTTTAGGTTTAGCCACTTTACCGGTTTCACAATACCCTGAAATTGCTCCTCCAACTGTTCAGGTTTCTACCTCATACCAAGGTGCAAATGCCGATGTGGTTATGAATAGCGTTGTTGTTCCGCTCGAAGAACAAATAAATGGTGTTGAAGACATGACTTACATGACCTCTTCTGCCAGTAACGACGGTACGGCAACCATTACCGTAAACTTTAAATTAGGTACAAACCCCGATTTAGCGGCTGTAAACGTACAAAACAGAGTTGCAAGAGCAACAAGTTTGCTCCCTGCCGAGGTTACCAGATCGGGTGTAATTACGGCGAAAAGACAGGCGAGTAATGTGTTAATTTTTGGTATTTATAGTGATGACCCATCTTATGATCAGAAATTTTTACAGAATTACGCTAACATCAACATTATCCCTCAAATTAAACGTATTAATGGTGTAGGTGATGCAAGTGCGTTTGGCCAAATGGACTATACCATGCGTATTTGGTTAAAGCCAGATGTAATGGCAACTTACGGCTTAGTTCCCAATGATGTGAGTGTTGCATTAGCAGAACAAAACGTTGAGGCTGCGCCAGGACAATTTGGAGAACAAGGCGACCAGGCATTTCAATATACTTTGAAATATTCGGGTAGGTTAAAAGATGAAAGTCAATTTGAAAACATCATCATTAAAGCCGATGCGAGTGGACAAATTCTTCGCTTAAAAGATGTAGCCAGAATCGAAATGGGTGCGTTAAGTTATGCCAGTTCAGTTAAGTTTAATGGTAAACAGGCTTTAGGTATTGCGATTAATCAAACTGCTGGTTCAAATGCAAAAGAAGTAATCGAAAACTCAATCAAAACATTAGATGAAGCACAAAAATCTTTTCCAAAAGGCGTTCATTATACAACTTTGGTTAACGTTAACGATTTCCTTGATGCATCGATCGAAAAGGTAATTCATACCTTAATAGAAGCATTTATTTTAGTATTCCTGGTTGTTTTTATCTTCCTGCAAGATTTCCGTTCTACTTTAATTCCAGCAATTAGTGTACCTGTAGCAATTATTGGTACATTCTTCTTCCTTAGTTTATTTGGCTTTACTATAAACTTACTAACGTTATTTGCACTTGTACTCGCCATCGGTATTGTGGTAGATGATGCCATTGTGGTTGTAGAGGCTGTACACGCAAAATTGGATGAAGGTTACACCGATGCAAGAAAAGCAACGGTAGATGCAATGGACGATATCAGTGGTGCAATTATTTCCATCACCTTAGTTATGGCCGCCGTATTCGTTCCAGTAAGTTTTATTCAAGGTTCATCTGGTGTATTTTACAAACAATTCGGTTTAACACTTGCTATTTCAATTATACTTTCGGCAATTAACGCTTTAACGCTTAGTCCGGCATTATGTGCTATATTTTTAAAACCACATGCTGATGATCATGGTAAAAAGAAAAACTTCTTAGAACGTTTTTACGCCGCATTTAATACTTCTTTTGATGCTGTAACTGGTAAATACAAAAAATCAGTTGGCTTTTTATCGAGAAAAAAATGGATAGTTGGTTTAGGAATTGTCTTTTTCAGTGTTGTATTAATTTGGACAATGAATACAACTCCAAAAGGTTTCGTGCCTAACGAGGATTTAGGAACGATTATGTCGGATATTTCTTTACCTGTTGGAACATCGCAAGAGGAAACAAACATTGTAATTGCAAAAATCGACAGTATTGCACACGGCATTCCAGAAATTAAGAATTCGTTAAGAGTTGTTGGTCGTAGTATGATTAGTGGCTCGGGCAGTTCTTACGGTATGGTTATTGGCCGTTTAACGCCTTGGAATGAACGTAAACGTGATGTAAAAGCTATTATCGGCGAATTATTTGCCAAAACGGCTAATATTAAAGGTGCAAAAATCATTTTCTTTGCTCCCCCTACCATCCAGGGTTTTGGTACCAGTGGTGGTTTCGAATTTCAATTGCAAGATAAAACAGGTGGCGATATTAACAAGTTTAACGATATTGGAAATAAATTCCTTGCAGCTTTAGCAAAACGTCCTGAAATTCAATACGCATCAACTTCATTTAACCCTAATTTCCCACAATATCAAATTGATGTTAATGTAGCCAAAATTAAACAGGCTGGCATAACGGTTAACGATGTTTTGGGTGTTTTGCAAGGTTATTATGGTGGTGTTTATGCATCTAACTTTAATAAATTTGGTAAGCAATTCAGGGTAATGTATCAGGCCGATGCGCAATATCGTGCAAACCAGGAAAGCTTAACCAGTATCTTTGTAAGAAATAGTGCAGGGCAAATGGCGCCAGTTTCTGAGTTTATTACTTTAACTAAAGTTTACGGCCCACAAGCAATTTCACGTTTCAACTTATTTACCTCAATTGCAGTAACAGGTAACCCGAATGCAGGTTTCAGTTCTGGTGATGCTTTGAAAGCGGTACAAGAAGTAGCTGCAGAAAGTTTACCAGCAGGTTATGGCTACGAGTTCTCTGGATTATCGAGAGAAGAAATAAGTGGTGGAAGTCAAACGGTATTCATTTTCTTACTTTGTATAATCTTCGTTTACTTTTTATTAGCAGCACAATACGAAAGCTATATTTTACCATTAGCCGTATTAATTTCTTTACCTATTGGTTTAGCTGGGGTATTTGTTTTTGATAAAATATTCGGTGTCGATAACAACATATATACGCAGATTACATTAATCATGCTGGTAGGTTTGTTAGCCAAAAACGCAATTCTAATTGTAGAGTATGCGGTTGATAGACGAAGAAAAGGAATGAGTATTGTTAATGCTGCAATTGATGGGGCAACTGCTCGTTTACGTCCGATTTTAATGACATCATTCGCATTTATTTTAGGCTTGCTACCATTAATGCTTTCATCTGGTGTTGGTGCAGCGGGTAATAAATCAATTGGTACAGGTGCCGTTGGAGGTATGTTAATCGGAACAATTTTCGGTGTATTTGTAATACCTGCATTATTCATTGTTTTTCAGACTTTACAGGAAAAAGCAAGTAAAAAATCACCATTTAATAAAGGCATAGAGCACGAGCAAACACCTGAAGAATATAAGTTAGCTACGAATAATAGCAAACATTAATTTTAAGAATATATGAAATTCAATTATAAGTATTCCATTTTAATCGGTTTTACCATTCTTACCCTAAGTGCCTGCGTAACTAAAAAATACGAACGCCCTCAGGTTAAAAACGAAGGTTTGTACCGCGATAACAATACAACAGACACAGTTACTATGGCTGATTTGCCATGGAAAAATCTATTTTCTGATACTACTTTACAATCGTTAATTCAACAAGGGATTAACCAAAATTTGGATTTGAAACAGGCAATCGAACGCATTAAGATTTCGGAAGCTACTTTACGTCAAAGTCGTGCTGCATTTTTACCAAGTTTACAAGCAGATGTATCTGCAACCGATGCGAAACAATCTGCGGCAGCCTTAAACTTTCCAGCGGGAATTAACATCAACCTCGAAACGCAAACCTACAGAGCACAATTAAGCACTGCATGGGAAGCTGATATCTGGGGTAAATTAAGTAGTGCAAAAAGAGCCGCTTATGCCACTTTACTACAAAGTGATGCTGCAAAAAGAGCTGTACAAACTCAACTAATTGCAACCATTGCCAACAATTACTACACACTTTTGGCTTTAGATAAGCAATTGGCAATTACAGAGCAAACTATTAAAATTAGAACGCAGGATGTAGAAACCATGAAAGCGTTAAAAGAAGGTGCAGTTGTAAATGGTGCAGCTGTGGTTCAAAGTGAGGCAAATTTATATGCAGCGCAGGTTACACTTCCCGATTTAAAAAGAAGCGTTAAAGAAGCAGAAAACGCATTAAACGTTATTCTTGCACAAGCACCAGGAACGATTAACCGCACAACACTAGATCAACAAACACCTTATACCAATTTACAAACAGGTGTTTCAGCTCAATTGCTGCAAAATCGCCCAGATGTAATTGCGGCCGAATTTGGTTTCAGATCAGCATTTGAAAATACAAATGTTGCTAAAACTTATTTTTATCCCTCGTTAACCTTAACGGCTTCGGGAGGTTTATCGAGCTTACAATTAAACAATTTCTTTGATAACTCTATATTTTACAATTTAGTTGGCGGTTTAACACAACCTATTTTTGCTAAAGGGCAAAACAAAGCTCGTTTAACCACGGCTCAGGCTAATCAGCAAATTGCGTTTTATACTTTCCAACAAGCATTATTAACTGGCGGACAAGAAGTTTCTAATGCTTTGTATGCTTATCAAACAGCTGCTGAAAAAGAAGAAACCAGAGCAAAGCAAATTGCATCTTTAACTAAAGCTGTAGATTTTACTAAAGAATTATTACGTTACAGTACGGCCACAAACTATACTGATGTTTTAACATCAGAACAGAGTTTACTTACCGCTCAGTTAAGTGGTATTAACGATAAATTACAAAAACTACAATCTGTTGTAAACTTATACCGTGCATTAGGCGGTGGCTGGAAATAAGCACAACAATAATTAATAAGCATTAAAGGCATTCTGAAAATCAGAATGCCTTTTTATTTTAGGTTAAAATTTTCGATTAATCAGCAATATTTTTTATTCCTATTTCGATTACTTCTTTTGATGTAACCTCAAAATATTGTAAGTTTAAAGTTTTTTAAGCGCTTAGCTTAAAAAAAATTTTATTCTCATCAATGTTACGCGTCGATAGCTCCAAAACATGTAAAGTTGTGTACTCTTTGTGCAAACATGAGTACTTAGGCTATTTAATTGAACCTCATGTAGTTCAACTCAATCCGCAAGGCGATTTTTCTTTTACTTATCAAAGAATTTTCACCCATACTGCAGAAGAATTTCACGCATGTTTAAGCGAAATCGATTATAAGCTGATTAAAATTTTAGATGATATTGAGCAGGATTCGCTCATTAAAAAGTACTATAAAAAATTAATCAGACCAACTGAATTTTTCACAAAGGTTTTCGACGATAAGTTTTACGATAGTGTTCGTCCGAAAATTGAGAAAAAACTTGCCGAAGCTTTAGAATTGCTAAAAGTTAAAGAAGAGTTATACTTAATGGATAAAGATGGCTGGCCAGTAGAACGTAAAATAGAATTAGCAGCAGAACCAGCGTCAATCCTATTTCATTTCCGCAGAAACGAAACAGAAACCCGCTACTTCCCAACTATAAAGTATCAGAATTTGCGCATCGAATTTATGTTCAAGGAAGCACAAATTGTAAGCAATAAACCAGCATGGTTATTACTTAATGATGTTTTATACTTTTTTGATCAGGACATTGAAGGTAAAAAACTTCAACCGTTTTTAGCCAAAAGATATATTGCTATACCAAAATCTACAGAAGCTACGTATTTCGAAAAATTTGTAGCGCCACTAATTGAGAAACATCACGTGTATGCTGAAGGTTTTGAAATTAAAACCGAACAATATGAGGCTATTCCCGTTGTAAAGGTTTTTTACGTTGATGGCGGTTTATCTCAAATTCAACTTTATTTTAAATATGGTGAATACATTTTTCCTGTAGAAAATGCCCATAAGGTTACCGTTAGATTAGAAAAAATTGCTGATAATTATATTTTCCATCGCATAAAACGTTCGGCCGATTGGGAAAAAAAACAACTTAATTTATTACTGGCATTAGGCTTAAAAAAAACAAGTGCATTGTTCAGTAACTTAGAAGTTACTTCTGCCGATGAAAATCCAAGCTATGCAGCTATAAATTGGGTAAACGAACATATCGAAACTTTAGAAGCCGCAGGTTTCGAAATTGAACAGGCAACTGGCCAGAAACGTTTTGTTTTCGGTGCAAGCAAAATAGATTTAGAAGTTAAAGAAAGTAACGATTGGTTCGACATTAACGCCGTAGTTTGGTTTGGAAAATATCAAATTCCTTTTCTTTCTTTAAAGCAACATATTCTTCATAAAAGAAGAGAATTTACCTTGCCAGATGGTGAAGTTGCGATTATTCCAGAGAAATGGTTTTCGCAATACGGCAGTTTATTTAGCCTTGCCGAAGCTGGTAAAAATTTAAAACTGAAGAAACACCACATCGGTTTAATAAACGATTTGGCCGAAGATAGTTTAGCAAACATTACGCTCGAGCGTAAACTGCAACGTCTCAACGATTTCGAAGATATTGCTGATACCCAAATGCCCGTACATTTTAAAGGTAGCTTACGCGATTACCAAAAGGCAGGTTATAATTGGTTCAGCTTTTTACGCGAATATAATTTTGGCGGTTGTTTAGCCGATGATATGGGTTTGGGTAAAACCATTCAAACACTGGCCATGCTGCAAAAGGTTAAAGAAGACGACCAACTTGCATCAACCCAAACAACTTCTTTAATTATTATGCCTACTTCGCTAATTTACAACTGGCTTACTGAAGCAAAAAAATTCACCCCTAAACTTAAAATTTTAGCTCATACCGGCACAAACAGAAATAAAGATGTTGCCAATTTTGCTAACTATGATATTATCATAACAACTTATGGTGTTACCAGGGTAGATGTTGATGAACTTAAAAACTTCTATTTTAACTACGTTATTTTAGATGAAAGTCAGAACATTAAAAACCCTTCATCAAAATCATTTAAAGCGGTAAGAAGTTTAAAATCACGACATCGCTTAATTTTAAGTGGTACACCTGTAGAAAATTCTGTTGGCGATTTATGGTCGCAATTAACGTTTCTGAATCCAGGTTTATTAGGCACACAGGCTTTCTTTTACGAAGAATATGTTCAAGCGATAGAAAAGAAAAAAGACGAAGAAAAGGCTCGAAAACTCCAATCGATTATTAAACCTTTTGTACTTCGCCGAACAAAAGAACAGGTTGCGGCCGAACTTCCTCCTAAAACGGAGCAGGTAATTTATTGCGATATGAGCGAAGATCAGGCAGCTTATTACGAAAAAACAAAATCAGCATATCGCAATGATTTATTGCAAAGCATGGATGATGGAACTTTTGCGCAAAAACAAGTTCAGTTATTACAGGGTTTAACTGCGCTTCGCCAACTGGCTAACCACCCAATAATGATTGATTCTGAGTATGAATCCGATTCTGGAAAGTTCGAAAACGTAATTCATACTTTGGATAACGTTTTAAAAGGCGGCCACAAAGTTTTAGTTTTTTCGCAGTTTGTAAAACACCTCGATATTTTTAAAAAACACTTTGAAAAAGAAGATATTCCTTTTGCGTATTTAGATGGCGCAACCAGAAATCGCGGTGAAATTGTTTCTGAGTTTCAGCAAAACGAATCGTTAAAAGTTTTCCTGATTTCAATAAAAGCAGGCGGTGTTGGTTTAAATTTAACCCAGGCAGATTATGTTTTCATTTTAGACCCATGGTGGAACCCAGCAGTAGAACAGCAAGCTATAGATAGAACACATCGTATAGGCCAGGATAAAAAAGTATTTATCTACAAATTTATTGCTAAAGATACCGTTGAAGAGAAAATTTTAGCCCTACAAAACCGTAAGAAATCTTTAGCAAATTCATTAATTACTACCGAAGAAAGCTTTTTTAAATCTTTAAGTAAAGAAGATATAAGGGATATTTTGAAATAGATTTTACTGGTACCACGATTTAAATTCACTTCATTTAAAACTCAATCAATTTCAGTTTGTTATAGTAGAAAAATATCTACCATCATGACAAATCAAGATTTAAATACCACATTAAATAACATAAAAGAGGCCTGGAAATATCCGGAGCTTTACGAAAACGTTTCAAAATCCGAACGTTGGTTATCGGGCGCTGTTGGAACCTACCTACTTTACAAAGGTTTAACAGGGTTGTTTTCTCACCCAGTTATTGCAATTACTGGCGCAACAGTTGGTGCAGGTTTATTGTATAGAGGCATTACTGGTTACTGCCCTGTAAAGGATGTAAGTAATCAACAGCAAGAGGATTTAACAATTGATGAAATTATCATCAATGAAACGTACGTTGCCGACGACTTGGCGTAATAAATTGAATACTAAATTTTCATTTATTAATAAATCGATTAACTTTAGAGTGTTAATCAATAGTTATGAGCAAATACGCATTATTTTTTATTCCTGCATTTTTCACAATTCAGGTAATGGCACAAGATAAGAAAACAGATCCTGCCAAAGATCCAAAAACAACTGAAGTTTGGGAGCCTGTTCCAAAATCTGTTACTCCAGGGAATTTACCTCAGGAAGCTCCATCTGATGCGATCGTTTTATTTAACGGAAGAAATTTAGATGCCTGGCATTCTGTAAAAGACCCATCGAAACCAGCTACATGGACAATTGATGATGGTTTTTTCACTGTAAAAAAAGGAACTGGCAATATAGAAACTAACAAAAAATTTACCGACTACCAGTTGCACATGGAATGGAAAATTCCTGCAAACATTACTGGCGAAGGTCAGGCAAGAGGAAATAGCGGTGTATTTTTAGCTTCAACTGGTGGTGGCGATGACGGATATGAAATCCAGATTATGGATGCATATAACAACAAAACCTATGTAAATGGCCAAACTGGAAGTGTTTACAAACAAGCAATTCCATTAGCCAATGCCAATAAAAAACCTGGTGAGTGGCAGTATTACGATATTATTTGGACTGCACCACGTTTTAATGAAGATGGTTCTTTGAAAAAAGAAGCAAGTGTAACTTTGTTTTTAAATGGTGTGCTTTTACAAAATAACTTCATATTAAAAGGAGAAACAAGATATATTGGTGCTCCACAATATAAAAAACATGGTCCAGCATCAATTAAATTGCAAGATCATGGCGATCCAAGCCCAGCAATAAGCTTTAGAAATATTTGGGTTAGAGAGCTTTAACCTTTACAAAAAACATGATTTAAAACCTGCAATATTTAAACATTGCAGGTTTTTTGTTTTCTAAATTAATTAGCTGATAATTGTATTACAACTTTATTGAATAATGAATAAAGGCAGATTAGAAGCATTTAGTGACGGTGTTATCGCAATTATTATAACCATTATGGTATTGGAAATTAAAGTACCAGAAGGCGAAAGCCTAATGACTTTAAAACCGTTAATCCCTAAATTTATCAGTTATGTTTTAAGCTTTATTTACGTTGGCATTTACTGGAATAACCACCATCATTTAATGCATGCCGTTAAAAAAGTAAATGGACAAATGCTTTGGGCAAACTTAAACTTCCTTTTCTGGCTTTCCTTATTTCTAGTTGCAGCTGGCTGGGCGAAAATCACTTCGCACTTTGGCCTGTTATTGTTTATGGCCTTGTGTTATTTCTCGCTGCTATTTCTTATACCTTATTGGTTATTGTGATTAAAAAAACCGAAGGCGAGAGGTCACTCGTTGTTCAGGCGATTGGTAACGATTATAAAGGCAAAATTTCTTTACTGTTTTACATTGCAGGCGTAGGTTTAAGTTTTATAAATCCCTGGTTTGGTGTAGCGCTTTATTTCTCGGTAGCTTGCGTATGGTTTATTCCAGATAAAAGAATTGAAAAAGCTATGCGTGAAGATGGTTTACCTGACGAAGATTTAAGTTAACGACCAATCCTTGCTGGGTACCAACAAACCTAGAAATATTTAGCTTGGATAACTGCAAAACAAATTTTTACACTGTTTCATAATACATCAGCTCTTCATCACTGTTAGGCATGTTTATGTATTTTCGAAAAGTTAAACCCAATCTTTCAATCAGTTTCTGGGAAGAAAAATTGTCTTTTGAAGTAATAGCAGAAAGTTTTTCTAAGCCAAAATCGCTTGCAACAGCTGCCTTTAATTTAATTGCCGATTCGTAAGCGAAACCTTTTCCTTCATATTCTTCAAAAAACGAAAAGCCAATATCGAGAACCTCTAAGCCTTCACGCTCAAAAATACCAACTGCGCCAATTTTTTTACCATTTGATTTTAAACTTACCACGTAATTGCCAAAACCCAATTTTTCTATTTGTGCTAAAAACCTGTTTTTAATATAATCTTCGGCAGCTGCTTTGGTTTTTAAATTTCTATCGCCTATGTATTTTAAAAATTTCGGCATATTGTACAGCTCCAAAAAGAAATCTGCGTCGGTTAATGCTGCAGGTTTCAAAATCAATCTTTCAGTCTCGTAGTTTTTCATTTTTTAAAAATATTATTCGTCTCTCAAAGCATTCATAAACGTATCTCGTTCGATCATTTCTGCACCCAAACTCATCAGGTGTTCGTTTGGTAATTGGCAATCTATCAAATTAACATTCGTTTTACTTAGAAAAATTAATGCTGCTTTCGATGCATTACTAACCTCGCTAAACATACTCTCACCGCAAAAAACCTGGTTAATTTTCAATCCATATAGACCACCAACCAGTTTATCACCAATCCAAACTTCTACACTATGTGCAAGCCCGTTTTTATGAAGATTAATATAAGCTTCCTGCATTTCATTGGTAATCCAGGTATCACTCTGACCTGCCCTAAAAGTTGAAGCACACTTTTTTATTACTTCTGAAAAAGCCTTGTTAATTGTAATTTTAAAGATTTCGTCTTTAAAAATTTTCTTCATGCTTTTGCTGATTTTAATTCTATCAGGATAAATTACGCAACGCTGATGTGGTGAATACCATAGAATTGGCTCTCCTTCACTAAACCAGGGAAATATTCCATTAGAATAAGCCAAAAGCAATCTTTCCAAACTTAAATCACCTCCAATAGCAAGTAAACCATCATCTTCAGCAAGGGCAGGATTCGGAAAACTCAGGTCATCATCAGTTAGTTGAAAAAACATTCGGCTAAATTAAGAAACAAAACAAAGATTAAACCACCACGTTTTAAATAAGTCATACTATTAAAATTATCACTATGAGCCCGAAAGATAGTTTCTATAAAGTAAAACACCTTTACAGTCGTGCTGGATTTGGTATATCTTTTAACGATTTACACAAACTCAGCAGAAAAAATATCGACAAGGTTATAAATACATTGTTTAAAGAAGCAAAAGAACAGGATGACATTACGCTAATTGATTCTGTTGCATCGAAACAGCAGCTTTTAATGCAGGCAGGTTTATATGCTAAAAAGGATTTAACCGACGAAGAGAAAAAGCAAAGGCAAGAAATTGTTCGTATGCAAAATGAAAAAAGCCGCGATTTAAACATTACCTGGATTGAAAAAATGATTAATACCAGTAATCCGCTTCGCGAGAAAATGACACTTTTTTGGCATGGCCATTTTGCTTGTAGAAGCAATAACCCAATGTTTGCGCAGCAGCTTAATAATATTCAAAGAACAAATGGCCTGGGCAGTTTTAAAACTTTATTAATGGAAGTTTCCAAATCGCCAGCCATGCTACAATATTTAAATAATCAGCAAAACAGAAAAGGTAAACCAAACGAAAATTTCGCCCGTGAGCTGATGGAACTTTTTACTTTAGGCAGAGGGAATTACACCGAGCAAGACATTAAAGAATCAGCTCGTTCTTTTACCGGATGGATGTACGATAAAGACGGTTCGTTTATCTTCCGCCCGAACTTGCACGATGCAGGAACAAAAACCTTTTTTGGTAAAACCGGCAATTTTGATGGTGAAAATATTATCGATATTATTTTAGATAAACCTGAAACCGCCGATTTTATAGCCCGTAAAATTTATAAGTTCTTCGTAAACGATAATCCGAATGAAACACATGTTAAAGAATTAGCTACTCATTTTTTTAATTCTAAATATGATATTGGCGAACTGGTTAAAAAAATGTTCACATCAGATTGGTTTTATAGCCCAGAAAATGTTGGTACAAAAATTAAATCGCCAGTAGAATTTATTGTAGGCTTAAGCAGAGAATTTTATGTTACCTACAACAAACCCCAGGTTTTAATTCAATTGCAAAGCAGCTTAGGCCAATATTTATTTAATCCACCAAATGTTGCGGGTTGGCCTGGCGGTCAAAACTGGATTGATAGTTCTTCTTTAATGCTGCGTATGCGAATCCCATCTTTAGTTTTAAACGACGGAGAAATAGATTTTAGTGGTAAAGCTGATCCAGAAGATGAAGCCATAATCGCTCAAAGTCGCGCTGCAACAGCTACTGCAAACAACAAATCAAAACCAAAATCTTTTGTAGATGCAAAAGCCGATTGGCCAAAATTTTTAGAAACATTACCCAAAGGGATAAAACCAATAGAACTGGCAGATTTTATACTCCAGCCAAAGTTAAACGACAAAATTACCAGCATGATTAGCGACAATAAAGGCCTTAAAAGCACTTCAGTTGAGCTTACAAGTATGCCAGAATATCAACTTTGTTAAAAATTAAAAAGATGAACAGAAGAAATTTTTTAAGAAATACAAGTTTTGTGGCAGCTGGTTCTTTATTTGTTCCTGCTTTTATGAAACCACTTGAGGCAATGGCACTCGATGAACTCAGCCTTTACAAAAATTTGGTTGTAGTACAGCTTTCTGGTGGTAACGATGGCTTAAATACAGTTATTCCGTTTGGCAATGATATTTATTACCAAAAACGCAAAAGCATTGCTATAAAGCCTGAAGAAGTAATTAAATTAACGGATATGCAGGGTTTAAACCCAAACATGGCCGCTCTGCAAGAAATCCACGATCAAGGCTGGATGACGATAATTAATGATGTTGGATATCCTAATCCCGATCGTTCGCATTTCCGTTCGATGGACATTTGGCAAACCGCCAGCGATAGCAATCAGTTTTTATCAACAGGCTGGATCGGCAGATATTTGGATAGCAATTGCCAAACCTGTAAATTCCCTTATACCGCAATTGAGGTTGATGATTCCCTGTCGCTTGCTATGAAAGGTATGACCAAAAAAGGAATTGCTTTAAAAGATCCCGCCGCATTGTTCCGTAACACGAATGATCCGTTTTTTAAAGCCATGCTGCAAAATGACAAAGAACATTTAGATGAAGATAACTTAGGTTATCTGTACAAAACTATGATCGAAACATCGTCGTCTGCCAGTTACATTCAAAACACATCAAAAATTTATAAAAATACGGCAACCTATCCGCAATCTGGCTTTGCAAATCAGCTTAAAACGGTTTCCAAATTTATATCTTCTGGCTTAAAAACCAGGGTTTACTATGTATCATTGAGTGGTTTTGATACACACGTAAACCAAATTGGGCAGCAAGGTAACTTACTTAAGCAATATAGCGAAGGTATGGCCGCTTTTCTTAAAGATTTAAAAGCGAATAATAAGCTGGAAGATACTTTGGTAGTAACCTTTTCAGAGTTTGGCCGTCGGGTGGAGCAAAATGCCAGTAATGGAACCGATCATGGTACAGCCAACAATATGTTTATTTTTGGCGGCCGATTAAAAAAACAGGGTATTTTTAATGCGGCACCAAACCTTGGCGATTTAGATACTGGCGATTTAAAATATCAGTTAGACTTCCGTCAGGTTTATGGAACCATTTTAGATAAATGGCTCGATGTAAATAACGCCGATATTTTAAATAAAAAATTTAATAGCCTGGATTTTATATAATTTATTTGGGAAGCAAAGCCAATGGTACATTGGCGTTGCTTCCCAATTCATTGCTTATTTTTTAAGGAGCAAGAAAAAACACTTGTCATTCAAAAGGCTCAGGATGACAATATTTTTGCCTTCTACAAGAAAAAAGTCTCCGAAAGTTCATCGTGAAAACCGAAATTATTACAAACAAGATATTTGGTTTCAAGCAGCAATTAAAACTGCTTTCTTTTCCTATCTGCTGAGCGTATTTCACCTGCCGAAAATATAAAGCTACTTCCTTTTTAAAACGTAAACGGCTATGCTGTCGTCTTTACCATTTTGCTTGCTGTAGGTTTGAAAAAGCTCATATCCATAGTTTTTTAATTTATTAATGCAATCAATTGGCGAATTGAATAATAAATCCTTACCATCATCATCCTTGATATTCGAATCTTTGCCCCTTTTTATTACTTGTCCGTAATCCAATCTTGAAATGTACTTATCTCCTCCATCATAAAAGCATTTAACTTCCATATAATCCGCACGAATATCGCTTAAGCGAACACCGTTTACATTTTGAGCTTTAGCATCAGACAATGCAAAGCATGCAACAACCGTTGCCAGTGCCATAAATTTTTTCATAATAAATTTCATTTTGTGTGTATCCTAAAATAAGAATTTATAGCCTTGGGTTTTCGAATGGTTTGTAACAAAATTGATTTTCACACATCTTAAAACAAAAACATACGATGAATTTTATAGGCAACATTATCTGGATTATCTTTGGAGGCATTTTCATTTTCTTCGAATACATTATCGGTGGATTAATACTTTGCCTAACCATTGTGGGCATTCCATTTGGTATTCAGTGTTTTAAGTTCGCCATTGTAGGCCTCGCTCCTTTTGGTGTTAAAATAACGGATACCTCATCAAATACAGGTTGCTTATCAACCATCATGAATATTATTTGGATATTGTGCGGCGGCTTCTGGATTGCCTTAACACATTTCTTTTTCGGCATTTTGCTTTGCATAACTATAGTTGGCATTCCTTTCGGTCGCCAGCATTTCAAACTGATGAATTTGGCTTTTACGCCTTTCGGAAAATCAATAAGTTAAGCTTTAATTAAACCAATTGTTTTAGAATGTTCAATTGCTTCTAAGCTATTATTAAACAGACAAGTTTGAACATTAAGTGGTTTTAACTTCTCCAACAAAATTGCGGTTTCAACTTCCCTTTCCCGTCGAATGTTCCGAATATAAATTGCTTCGATATTTTTAGGATACTTTTCTGCAATTGAAGTATAAATAGCAGGATCTTGCTGAGAGTTATCTCCAAAAAAAACAAATTTTTGATTCGGGAATGCATCTAAAATTCGCATTACTCTTAACAATTTGCCTTCATGCCCAGTTTTGCCCGTTTTAATTAAATCTTTCCAGCGTTTTAATGTATTTAAAAGGAAAGCGCCATCAGGCAGTTTATTGTATTTAAAAGTTTCTACAAGGTAATCGTACAAATTCCATTCACTACTACTCACATAAAAAAATGGATTGGGTTGCTCAAAAGTTGTGTGTGCCAATGCTAATTGCTGGTAGTGGCTTGCCGCATTTGGAAAAGTTTTTCGTGTTCGCGGGTTTTTGATAAAAAGTTCTCTCATTCTCCGCCAAATTGTTGCCGAATGCGAAATCATTACCGTATCATCAACATCAGAAATAAATGCATATTGTGTAATGTGAGGCACAAATATTTTCCCTTTGCCTGAGCTTAAAACTTCACCATGCTCATCCAAAGCATCTATTTTTACAGAATGCCAACCCGCAGCAACATCTTTTTCGGCCTCCCATTCAAATTTAAAAAAACCATCTGCTTCTGCTTTATTATATATTGTTTGACCAAAAAACTGCAACCTTACCGCTACAAAGGCAAAAGGTTTTAATATAAATAATTTTAACAGATGACTGATATTGACGAACAGATTATCACTATAAACCTGATCGCTGTTTGCCTTATACTTAAAAACATGACCATAAACTACCAAATTGTGAGTGTGACCATATCCATGATATATTTTTATACTAACAGATTTATTCATTATAGTTAAAACATGATTTGCATTAACTTGTTTTGATGTTACCAAAAGAGGTTAATCTTCATGAAATTACTATTCATTATCAACCCAGGTTCGGGTAGCCACAGTATAAATTTAAAGGAAGTAATTTCTATTCATTTTGAGCAAAAACAAATTGAAACAGATCTTTTCGAATTGCCCGATGATTGTTCTTTAGATAAAATTAAAGGCAAAATTTCAGAATCAAACGCAGATAAAGTTATTGCGGTTGGTGGCGACGGCACTTTGAAATTAGTAGCAGAATGTTTACTCAACAGCGAAATACCGATTGGAATAATCCCTGCTGGATCGGCAAACGGAATGGCTAAAGAATTGGGAATCCCAACTGATATAACCGATGCACTAAATTTACTCGAAACAGGCGAAGCAAAAAAAATTCACGTTGTAAAGCTTAATGATGAAATATGTATTCATTTATCTGATTTAGGCTTTAATGCTTACCTGGTAAAGAGATTTGATTCGTTACAAGAACGTGGAATGTGGGGTTATGCAAAAGCAACGTGGCACGCCTTATGGAATCATAAGAGAATGGATGTTGAATTGAAGCTTAAAAACGAGATTGTAAAATCCAGAGCTGCTATGGTTGCTATCGCCAACGCTACAATGTATGGCTCAGGATTGAAAATAAATCCTGATGGAAAACTAGACGATAAGCTTTTCGAAATAATTTTAGTTAAGGATTATTCTTATCTGGAAATACTGAAGATTTGGATTACAAAATTACCTTTTAACCCTAAAAAAATAGAAGTATTTCAAACAGATGAGGTTAAGATATTTTCCAAACACAAAGCTCATTTCCAGATTGATGGCGAATATATTGGAAAAGTAAATACTGTAGAGGCTAAAATTTTACCTGCTGCAATCTCTGTAATTGTTTAAAACACCTTACGATGAATTTGAATGGTAAAGTATAATCTAAAAAACTCTGCTATAAAACATATTTTAAAAAATATGTTGAACCAAACATCCTTAAGGTTTAACAGTTCTGGAATTAGGGTTATAAAACCAATTGAAAACACCCATATTAACAAACGAACTGGAAATTGAATATAGTAAGCAATAAAGCCATTTTTTTTAAAAAGCATTAATCCAATTGCAGAAACAAACAATAATGCAAAAAGCGGAAGTGTTAAAATAACCCTGGCTTGTGATAAAAACTCTTCAGGAATATCTTTTAGATGGGTGATGATTTCCCAAAATGGCTGAGCCAACAATACAATACTAATAAGATCTAAAAGAGCAAAAATTCTAATGGTTAAACGCATTTATTTACAGTAGTTGGAAAGATAATCGTTGGCTTTATCACTTCCTAAGTTTTTTACAAGATTAAAATCCTCGCAGGCTCCTTGTTTATCGCCTTGCTTTATTTTTTTAAGTGCCGTTTTAATCAAAACATCAAGATATTCGTCATCAATTCCAAGTTGCGATTTTATCGCCAAAATCTGCGCTTCCTGTTCTGGTGTAGCCTGATCTTTATTTTTATAGAAATTAATTACCGCATTGGTTAGTCCTTCTTCTGCTTCGTAAGAAACAATAGCAGCCTTTATATCTGCCTTGCTTTTACCTTCGCAATCGTAGCCCGATAGTTTGAAATTTACAGGTACTACAACCGAAATTGTTGTATCGTAACCCGCAGGAACCTGCCATTTACCACTACTCATACGCACCAAACGTAAGGCTTCATCATTTAACTCTGAAATAATACCTTTTGTAATTTTAGATGAATAAACCTTGCCAGATTGGTCTAGCTTAAAGCTAACATTTACCGTTCCCTGAATGCAGTTTTGTTTAGAAAATGGAGGATAAATTGTATTGTTTTTTAAGAAAGAGGCAAATCCTGATGGACCACTTTTAAACTGTACCTGCGCCATAGCAAAGGTGCTGCAAAAAATAAAACACAGAATCATTAACTTCTTCATCAATCTAATTTACGTAAAAAACACTAAAGCAGAAAGCTTAAAGCTATTTCAAACTACAATCCAAAACGAGGTTGGGGTTTGGACAATTAGCCAAATACTTGTCACGCTCGGAGAATTTACAAACGCCAGGAAAGTCGCCCTTTAAACCACCCATATCTTCGATAATTTGGAAATGTAAATGCGGCGGCCAGTTTCCGTTTTCTTCTTTAACGCCTAAGGTTGCAAAAGATTTTCCAGCGGGAATAAACTTCCCCTCCTCTAAATCATTTAAAGAAGCTAAACTTAAATGCCCATATAGTGCATTAAATTTAAAGCCCTCAATTTGATAGGCTAAAATTATTGTAGCTCCGTAATCGCCGAAGTTATTGTTGTTGGCGAAACTATGAACGGTAGCATCAAAGAAATTGTAAACAGGTGTTTCAGCTGGCGCCCAAATATCAACACCTAAATGTAGCCTTCGGGGTTCCTCAGCTGTATCAAAGTGTGCGCTTCTCGAATAAATTGTTCTATGCTCATTATAACCTCCAATACCATAAATGGCGTTATTAGTTTTAAGCTTTTGATTTACCCAAGCCGAAAAAACATCTGTATGGTCTAAAATTTCATCCGTTAACTCCGTATTGGATACGGTAAAATCAAGCGGTAAGAGTTTATCAATTGAAGCATCAAAATCAACAACTTTTTTTATTAACGATGCGTTAGATTTAATAATCTGCTCAAAAGTTTTCATCAAAACTATTCCGCTTCCTCGTCTGGCTGCCTTGGTTCTTTTGCTATCTTATCAAAAAGATGATCCATGCGTTCTACGTATTCGTTTGTATCATCAACAAAGAAAGTAAGCTCGGGCACAACTCTTACCTGATGGCGAATTCTTGAACCCAATTTATATCTGATTTCTCCCGCGTGGGCATTAACTGTATTAATTGATAGTGTTGTATTATTGGTATTAAAAAAGCTTAAATAAACTTTTGCAACGGCCAAATCTGCCGAAACCCTTACACGGGTAATAGTTACCAGTGTATTTGGCAAAAATGCACCTCCCTCACGCTGAAAAACCTGTGCTAACTCCTCTTGTAGTACTCCTGCAAATTTTTGCTGACGTTTACTTTCCATAATTTTCGATCTATGTCAGTCTGAGCCTGTCGAAGACCATCCTGACTTTAATATCATCACTTCGACAAGCTCAGTGTGACAACTAATATAACAAATTACTATCATACGGATATCTTGCCACATGCGCAGCCTTTACTTTATCGTATAATAATGTTTTAAACTCTTCTATATTTTCTTTTTCCGTTGCCGAGATAAACAAAACAGGAACTTTACCATGACTCATCCAGCTTTTCTTAAAATCCTCAATGGTTAATTTACCATCACCATCTTCATCATCAACCTCTGGCGAAACATAAGCATCAATTTTATTAAAAACCAAGATCATATCCTTATCAATTGCACCAATATCTTTCAAGGTTTCGTTCACAATATGAATCTGATCTTCAAAGTTTGGATGCGAAACATCTACAACATGGATCAATAAATCTGCTTCCCTAACTTCATCTAACGTCGATTTAAAACACTCTACCAAATGGTGGGGTAATTTGCGAATAAAGCCAACGGTATCTGATAATAAAAAAGGTAAATTTTCAATAACCACCTTACGAACGGTCGTATCTAAAGTTGCAAACAATTTATTTTCGGCAAATACCTCCGATTTTGACAGCATATTCATAATCGTAGATTTACCAACATTGGTATAACCTACAAGTGCAACACGAATTAACTGACCGCGGTTTTTACGCTGCGTTTCATTTTGCCTGTCGATATTTCTTAAACGCTCTTTTAATAAAGAGATTTTGTTCAAAATAATCCTTCTATCACTTTCTATCTGCGTTTCACCTGGACCACGCATCCCGATACCCCCTTTTTGGCGTTCAAGGTGAGTCCACATACCAGTTAAACGAGGTAAAACATATTGTAATTGTGCCAATTCTACCTGAGTTTTAGCCTGTGCAGTTTGGGCCCTGCTAGCAAAAATATCCAGAATTAAATTACTTCTATCCAATACTTTAACACCTAATTCACGATCAATATTACGCAATTGCGATGGCGATAACTCATCATCAAAAACCACTGTATCAATCTCTTCCGACTTTACGTAAGCTTTTATTTCTTCCAGCTTTCCTGTGCCCACAAAAGTTGCACGCTCGGGCTTTAACATCTTTTGAGTAAAGTTTTTTTCTACCCTGCCACCAGCTGTTTCAACCAAAAAGGCCAACTCATCTAAATATTCTTTTGTTTGCTCTTCCTTTTCGCCAGGTGTAATTACCCCAACCAAAATGGCTCGCTCCTGCACTACCGCAGTATCATATGTTTTTTGTTTTCCCATGAAATATGTACAAATATACGAAATTTGCAAACGTGTAATTCCATTTACAAACCATGCGGATGCAATAAAAGTTTTTTATTAATTAGAAAGTGAAAGCAACAAAGCTTTTGGCTCTTTCAATCCCGCTTTCCTTACAAGCTCCCGAAGAAAAATCGGGAGGCTTTTCATTCAATTGGGCTTATTTAACATAAGTTATATTCATTAATCTTTAAAAAAATTCTGCTAAAAAAATCAAAGCCACCCCGATTTAAAACAGAATGGCTTTAGTTTAAATATTTTAATTTTTAGTTATTGGAATACATAGGTTGCCGTAATGTCTGTTAACGTATTTCCGCTGCCCGTTTTCTTATCAACACTTTTACCATCGACAAAAATTTCGCAGTCAATAGTACCACCAGTGTGCGATGTTCCGTTAATTAATAATGCGTCGAATTGTTTAGCTGTCATATCGAATTTATACGAATACGGAAGAGACTGATTGCTAAACAATTCAGTTGCACCAGTTGCATTTCTTCTAACAATGCTATATAGCGTTGTTAAGCCAGAGGGAGAAGTAATTCGATATTCAACTGAAACTTTTTTTGGGTAGCTATTTGTTGGCGATGGATTGTCGCTTTTTTTGCTACAAGAGGAAATGGTTAAACACAAAACAACCACTAAAGAAAATGATAATAGTTTTAAAATTGATTTCATAGATTTTAATTTTTTCTTGTATCATTCAAATGATATGCCATAAAATTTAATACTACAAAATTATTACAATTAAAACTACTAGATTGACTTAGTAAAAGCTTTGATTGCTTCTCCTGGATCTTCGGTTTTCATAAAGTTTTCGCCAATTAGAAACCCATTAAATCCAGCACTTTTAAGTTGCTTAATCGTTTCTGGATTACTAATTGCACTTTCAGAAATCTTCATAAACTCATTTGGAATTTTATTAACCAAATCAAATGAAGTTTGAATATCAACCGTAAAATCAGCTAAATTTCTGTTATTAACCCCAATCGCATCTAAATTCGGACAAATACTTCTTTCCAGTTCTTCTAAATTATGAACTTCTAAAAGTACATTAAGGCCCAAATCTTTTGCGAATTTCCCAAATTCATTAATTTGTTTAGGCGTTAAAATTGCGGCAATCAATAAAATAATATCTGCTCCCCACGCTTTAGCTTCTAAAATCTGATATTCATCAATCATGAAATCCTTTCTCAAAACTGGAATACTATTAACTGCTCTCGCAGTAAGAATATCGTCGGTTTTACCGCCAAAAAAATCGACATCAGTTAAAATAGAAAGTGCTGATGCACCCGCGTTATTATAAGCTTGCGTTACCTCAGCAACATCAGCAATGCCATTTATTAATCCTTTAGAGGGAGAACGACGTTTAAATTCAGCAATAATTCCGTTTCGATCATCAGCCAAAAGAAAATCCTTAAAAGAATATGGTTTACGGTTAAAATTAACTGAGTTTTCTAAATGAGCTATCGAAACCAATTGCTTGGCATCCGCAACCTCTTCTTTTTTACGTAATACAATTTTATCTAAAATGTTCATATAATTCATTAACCGTCATTACAAGGCACAAAGCAATCCTATTACTATAGCTATCAAACCCAAAGCATTAAGGTTGCTTCGTGCCTCGCAACAACGAAGTGATTATTAATTCGTTAACCAATTCTCCATCATTTGCTTACCATATTCGGTCAGCACACTTTCTGGGTGAAACTGAACCCCACGCACATCAAGACTTTCATGTCTTAAAGCCATAATCTCGCTTTTATGATCTCTTGCGGTAATTTTTAAACACGAAGGAAAGTTTTCTTTACTAACCACCCAACTGTGGTACCGACCAACATTTATGGTTTGCGGGCATTCCCAAAATAAAAACTCATCGCCATCTACAACAGTAACAGGCGTAGCAATACCATGCATTGGTCTACCAAGATTTAAAAGCTTTCCTCCAAAAACCTCGGCAATAGCCTGCTGACCCAAGCAAACGCCAAATATACTTTTTGTTGCTGCATAGGTTTTAATTACATCTAATAACAAGCCAGCTTCTTCTGGAATCCCAGGACCAGGTGAAAGGAGGATTTTATCATACTTATCAACGTCAGCCAAATCAAACTTGTCGTTTCTCCAAACCTCCGCTTCGTAGCCAACTTCATTTATTAAATGCACTAAATTATAGGTGAAGCTATCGTAATTATCAATTACCAAAACTACCCCTTTGCCCCCTGAAGGGGGAATATTATTAATTTCCATTTCTTTAATTTCTAAAATATGAAATTTTATTTTTCACTAATAAACTAACACTACTAATTGTATATCTTTCTTATTTACAATTTATTACCTCACCTCCAGGAGTTAGGAATTAAATGCCTTCGGCCATTTCAACCGCCTTGCGTAGTGCCGCAATTTTATTGTTTACTTCCTGCATTTCTGTTTCGGGAACAGAATCGGCAACAATACCTGCACCAGCACGATAATGCAATTCATTGTTTTTACTCATAAAAGTTCTAATCATAATAGCATGATTAAAATCTTCGTTAAAGCCCATAAAACCAATTGCACCTGCATAAAAATTACGGCCAAGTTTTTCATTTTCGTCGATTAATTGCATGGCTTTATATTTCGGTGCACCACTTAAAGTTCCTGCCGGATAAGTATCGGCCACCACTTTAAATGCACTAACATCTTCCTGCAAATGACCACTAACTTTACTAACCAGGTGAATTAAATGAGAATAATACTGAACTTCTTTGAAAGATTTAACTTCAACACGATTACAATGTCTACTTAAATCATTTCTAGCCAAATCAACAAGCATTACGTGTTCAGCACTTTCTTTGGGATCTTGCTCCAGCTTTTTTGCTTGTTCTGCATCTTCTATATCATTACCGCTACGTTTAAAGGTTCCGGCAATGGGGAAAATATTTGCAGTGTTATTTTTAATTGTAATCTGAGCTTCGGGCGATGAACCAAAAAGTTTAAAATCGCCGTAATCGAAATAAAACAAATATGGAGATGGATTTATAGAACGTAAGCAACGATAAACATTAAATTCGTCTCCAGTAAAAGCTTGTTTAAATGCTCTTGAGGGAACAATCTGAAAAACATCTCCACGATAAATATGCTTCTGTAGCTTTTCTACAAGCTGCATAAAACCTTCGTCGGTTAAATTAGAAGTTTCTTCACCTTTAATTTGAAATTTATACTCAGGATAATTTTTATTCTGAATTAAATATTCCATTTTTTCTAAACCAGCTTCTTCCTCTCCATCAAAAGTGTTTTTGAATAGCGTGATCTCATTCTTGAAATGATCGATTGCAATAATGTAGCGATAAAGGTGGTATTGCATTTCAGGAATTCCTTCGCCTTCTGGTGTTTGAGAAGTGAACTTAATATCTTCGAAGTGCTGAACTGCATTCCAGGTAAAGTAACCAAATAAGCCGCTAGAAATAAACTTAATTTCGGGCAATTCGGTTTCCATAAACTTATCTTTAAACTCCGCAATTTGATCCGTTAAGTTTCCAACTTCTTTAATTTCTGCCGAGCCATCCGGAAAATAAGATTCCAACCTCGAACCTCTTAGAATAATCCCAGCAACAGGGTCGGCACACACAAAACTCATCGAATTTTCTCGACTATGATAATCGGAACTTTCGAGCAAAATACTATTCGGATAAACATCGCGTAAGCGAAGATATATACTTACCGGTGTAGTGGTATCGGCAAGCAGTTTTTTATATGTGGTATTAATTTTAAACATTTTCTTTTTTATTTCGTCGATGGTGACAGATTTTACTATAAATAAAAAGCCCTGCGTGTGGTTCTACGCAGGGCTTTAATGGTTCATTAATAAGGTTTAGGTTGATAAACTATATTTTGCATACCCTGCCTGCGCAATTCTGAGTTGAATTACCTTGCCAAAGCCATGTATGTATATTGCTGATCATGAGCAACAAAAATATAAAGAATTTTGAAAAATGGAAACTTTTATGATAATAATTGAGTGAACGGTTATTTTCTTTAGAAGAATTGCAAGAGCAGGCTCTGTACCACGCTTACTTTTTTTACAATAAAAAATCCTGCCCCCGGTACAGAGCAGGACTAGAATTTATTTTAAAAAACGTTTAAGTCTTTTTAGTTAAATATTAAGAAATACCAAAGAAACTTCTTCCAGGAACCTCTTTCACCATTAATAAAATTGTAATGATTATTAAAATTAAAGCCAAACCAAAGAAAACAGATATGGTTCTGTGTTTAGCTACAGCTTCAGTAACTTTTTTTGATTTTGCGTTTCCTACCGTGATTAAAATAATTGCAATAATCATCATGCTAATATGTTCCATTTTAAAATAACGAACTGCAGGTGCGCCTTTACTACTTAATGCGTACCAACCCTCGCTAAAATAAAGCACCAAACCAATTAATAATTGAATGTGTGCACTGATCAAAGTAAAAACATTAAGCTTTCTATCGCCCTCTGTATATTTCTTGTCTCCAAACCATCCTGATAAGGCTTTAATAACGGCGATAATTAATAACAAAAAAACAACATAGCGCCAACCAGAGTGCGCACTTTTTAAAATTTCGTTCATGATTATAATTTTATAGCACCAAAAATAGCTATTAATTGTAAAAAATAGGTTAATAAGCAATTTCAATGCTAATTTATATTAGTTTTAAACAAAATAAACCCCCTAAACATATTATGAAGAAAATTTTACTCGCCTTTGTGCTGGTATTTTCCTCTACAATTCTGTTTGCACAGCAAACTACCTACCCAGTTAATGGTTCTTATGACACAAGACCAGGTATGTTCGCTTTTACAAACGCAACAATTGTAGTAAATGCCACTCAAACTCTGTCGAATGCTACCTTATTAATTAAAGGCTCAACCATTCAGGCGGTTGGTGCTGGATTAGCCGTACCAAAAGGTTACGTTGTGGTAGATTTAAAAGGAAAATTTATTTACCCTTCTTTGGTTGATGCTTTTACAAGTTATGGTGTTCCTGAAGCAGCAGTTCAGGCACGTGGCTTTGGTGGTCAACGCCAGTCTATTTTTGTTTCCACTAAAAAAGGTGCTTACGGCTGGAACGAATCCATTAGACCAGAAACTTACGTAAAAAATATTTTTACTGCCGATGGTAAAAAGGCAGATGATTTACGTAAAGCAGGTTTCGGAAGTGTTAACGTAATCAGTCGCGATGGCATTGCCCGTGGTGTTTCTGCGGCAGTAACCTTAAACGATGCTACTGATAACAACGTTTTCTTAAAAGATCAAACCGCAGCCAATTACTCATTTAACAAAGGAACATCATCTAACGATTACCCAACTTCATTGATGGGTTCTATCGCTTTGCTTCGTCAAACGTATTACGATGCTCAATGGTATGGCAAACAAAAAGATGAATACAACATTTCGTTAGAAGAATTTGCCAAACAACAAAATATGCCGCAAATTTTCGAGGTAGATGGTTGGGCTAATGTTCTTCGTGCTAATAAAATCGGAAAAGAATTTGGTAAACAATACATCATCAAATCTACAGGTGATGAATACCAACGTATTGCGGAAGTTAAAGCTACAGGCGCAAGCTTAATTATTCCCTTATCATTCCCTAAAGCTTACGATGTTGAAGATCCTGCTGAAGCAAGAAACATTACTTTAACGCAAATGAAAGCTTGGGAAATGGCACCTACCAATGCATCAGCTTTAGAAAAAGCTGGAATTAAGTTTGCATTAACTACTTTCGGCTTAGAAAACACCCGCGATTTTTGGGCTAACATCCGCACAGCAATTGACAACGGTTTAACTGAAAAACAAGCTTTACAATCGGTTACTGAAATTCCTGCTTCACTTTTAGGCATTAGCGATAAAGTTGGTTCATTAGAAAAAGGTAAAGTTGCCAATTTCTTAATCTCATCTGATAACTTATTCAAAAAAGAAAATATAATTTTCGAAAACTGGGTTCAGGGCAAACGTTTCATTGTAAACAAAATGGATGTTGCTGATGTTCGCGGAAATTATAATTTAAATGTTGATGGTATTAGTGGCGGATTGCTTTTAAAAATCACAGGAACTGGTGGTGGCTCTACTGCAGCTATTGAAAGAAGTGGCGCAGATAGCGTTAAAGCAACAGCAACATTTACCAGAAATGGCGATTGGGTTAGCATCAATTTTAACTTAAAGAAAAACCCTAAAGGTGATGTTCGCTTAAGTGGTTATTTAACTTCAGCAAGCCCTTTAACTTTTAAAGGCGAAGTAGCATTACCTGATGGAACTTTCGGAAAATTTACTGCAACTTATAAAGACGCAGCGAAAGAAATGCCTAAACGTGATGAGCCAAAACCAACATTAGCTGTAGGCAGTTTGATTTTTCCTTTCGGTGCCTTCGGAAATACAGAATTACCTAAACAAGAAAGCGTTTTAATTAAAAACGCTACTGTTTGGACAAATGAAAAAGAAGGTGTTCTCCAAAATGCAGATGTACTTTTAGAAAACGGTAAAATTAAGGCCGTTGGAAAAAATTTATCGGCAGGAAGCGCAAAAGTAATCGATGGAACAGGCAAGCATGTTACCGCAGGTATTATTGATGAGCACTCGCACATTGCTGGTAGCGGTGGTATTAACGAAGGTGCTCAGTCGGTTTCTGCTGAAGTTCGTATTGCTGATATTATTAATTCGGAAGATGTAAATATTTATCGCCAGCTGGCGGGTGGTGTTACTACTTCTCAAATCCTACATGGCTCGGCAAATCCAATTGGTGGCCAATCTCAATTAATTAAATTGCGTTGGGGTAAAGCACCAGAAGAATTAAAATTTGCAGGTTCAGATGGCTTCATCAAATTCGCTTTAGGAGAAAATGTTAAGCAAAGTAATTTTGGTACCGGTGCTCGTTTCCCTGTAACACGTATGGGTGTGGAACAAACTTTTGTTGATGAGTTTACCCGTGCCAAAGAATATGAAAAAGCAATTTCTGCTAAAGGAAGTAATGTACGCAGAGATTTAGAATTAGATGCAATTGTAGAAATTCTGAATAATAAACGCTTCATCACTTGTCACTCTTATGTACAAAGTGAAATCAATATGTTAATCCATGTTGCAGATAGCTTAGGATTCAAAATCAATACATTCACTCACATTTTAGAAGGTTATAAAGTGGCCGATAAAATGAAAGCTCATGGTATTGCTGGTTCTACTTTTTCAGATTGGTGGGCTTACAAAAATGAAGTTGCAGAAGCAATTCCTTTCAACGGAAAAATTATGCATAACGTTGGAGTAACAACTGCTTTCAACTCTGATGATGCTGAAATGGCTCGTCACTTAAACCAGGAAGCAGGAAAATCAGTGCTTTACGGTAACGTGCCTGAAGAAGATGCTTTAAAATTTGTAACGCTTAATCCTGCCAAAATGCTTCATATTGACGATAAAGTAGGTAGTTTAAAGCCTGGTAAGGATGCGGATGTGGTGATCTGGTCGGCTAATCCTCTATCAATTTATGCTAAAGCAGAAAAAACTTTTGTTGATGGGATTTCCTACTGGGATATAGATAAAGATGCTCAGGTTATTAAATCTCAGCAGGCAGAAAAAGCTCGTTTAATTCAAAAGATGCTAGAAAGTAAAACCAGCGGTGTTCGTACACAACGTCCATTTGGTAATGCACCACGTCTTTACAATTGCGAAACATTGGAAGATTATTCAGCAGAATTAAACGAAACAGAACATGCGCACTAATATGAAAACATATATATTCAGTCTGGCATTATCGGCATCGAGCCTGATGTGCTTTGCACAAGCCAACATATCGCCCGCAAAAAAACAAAGCAGGACCATTGCCATTACTGGCGCAACTGTACACGTAGGTAACGGAACAGTTATTGAAAATGGAACCATTCTTTTTGGTAACGGCAAAATTATATCGGTTGCAGCGAACGGACAAGTTCCTGCAGATGATGTAATGAGAATTGTTGCCACAGGGAAACACATTTATCCTGGCTTTATTGCCGCAACCACAAATTTAGGTTTAGCGGAAACAGAATCAATAAAAGCGACTTTAGATTTCCAGGAAATTGGAGACTATAATTCGCATATCCGCTCGATCGTGGCTTACAATACCGATTCGAAAGTACCGGCAACTTTACGGAGCAATGGTGTTTTAATGGCACAACCTACACCGCAGGGCGGAACAATTTCAGGCAGTTCATCTGTTGTTCAGTTAGATGCGTGGAATTGGGAAGATGCATCCATTAAAACAGATGATGCAATGCACATGACCTGGCCTGTTACACCACGTTTTAGAGGTGGTTTTGGTGGCTTCGGCAGACCAGCTGCTTCGCCAGAAATGTTAAACGAACGCACGCAAGCAGCTATCAATCAGTTAACCTCTTTCTTCGCCGAAGCAAAGGCTTATTCAGAAATGGGAAAACCAGAAGTGATTAATACCCGTTTCGAAGCCATGAAACCTGTTTTCACAGGGAAAGAAAAACTATTCATAGCAGCCGAAAGTCAGAAAGATATTGTTGCAGCGGTAAACTTTGCCAAAAAACTCGGAATTACACCTGTTATTACGGGTGCCGATGAGGCTTATTTAGTGATCGATTTCTTAAAAGAGAACAATGTTTCGGTTGTGGTTAAACAACCTCACGCCTTACCAAACAATAACGATGATGATGTAAACATGCCGTATAAAAACGCAGCAATATTAGCAAATGCAGGCTTAAATGTAGTTTTAAGTATCGATGGCTATTGGCAGCAACGTAATCTTCCTTTTATGGCGGGTACGGTTACAGCATGGGGTTTAGATAAGGAAAAAGCGCTATCAACAATTACCCTAAATGCAGCCAAAGCAATGGGCGTTGATAAAACAACAGGCAGTATAGAGACTGGTAAAGATGCTACTTTCTTTATTTCTGCAGGTGATGCTTTAGATATGCGAACCAACAAAGTAGAGCAGGCATTTATCCAGGGCAGAGATATTAACCTGGATAATTTACACAAACAACTGGATAAAAAATTCAGCGATAAATACACCGCTGAAAAGAAATAGCTAACATTAGCTTAACACAAACGGCCAGTATTAATTTACTGGCCGTTTTTTATTTTAACATAAACCATAAAAACACACAATTTATAAACGTTTTCTTAATTCTAAATCTAATTTCAGTTAATACTGCAACTGCAAATTTGCACCATCAAATCAAAAAACTAATCATGGTCAAAAATTTACTACTAGCAGTATTATTGCTGTGTTTTTGTGTTTCCAGTTCTCTTAGGGCGCAAACTACACAAGCATCGATTTCCGGTATTATTACCGACGAAAAAAAACAGCCAATTCCTGGTGTATCCGTGCAGGTTAGAAACACCTCAACAGGTTTTACTACAAAAACAGCAACAAATGGTCAAGGAGAGTATACATTTAAAGAGCTTCCTTTAGGAGGACCATATTCGATAAAAGCACTTTACATGGGCTACGGCGAACAAACCAGGAGTGGTTACATGTTAAATCTTGGTGATGTAGCGAAAGTTTCCATCACTATGCAAGAAGCTTCACAAAACCTTACAGATGTTGAGGTTAGTGGCTCTTCGTTAAGAAATAAAGTACAACAATTTGGAGCTTCAACAGAAATTTCATCAAAAACGATGAACATTTTACCTGTAAACGGTCGTAACTTTAGTAGTTTGACTGATTTATCGCCTTTATCAGGTCCTGGTGGTATATCTGGTCAGTTAGGTTCATCTACTAATTTCACTATTGATGGTATGACCGCGAAGAATCCTACATCTTCTGGCAGCACAACCAGTCGTAGTGGCGCACCATACTCAATCTCGATAGAAAGTGTTCGTGAATTTAAGGTAGTAACCAACCAATACGATGTTAGCTTAGGTCGTTCAGGTGGTGGAACCATTAGTGCGGTAACCAAATCGGGTACAAATGAAATTACAGGAAGTGCATTTGCTTATAACCGTGCTGATTTCTTAGCGAGTAAATATGATATCAGAGGAAATCCAAGAGTTAATGATTTCTCTACTTACCAATATGGTTTTAGCTTAGGCGGACCAATCATCAAAGATAAACTACATTATTTTGCAGCATGGGATCATCAAAGAGATTCTCGCCCATTAATTATTGCAGATATTAATTCTGATGCTGATGTTGCTCGTTTTAACATTACGAATAGCACATTAAATAACTTTTTAGCGGTTGCGAGAAGTAAGTATGGCGTTGCTAACACACAACAATTTGGCTCATTTCCTAAAAAAAGAGGTACAGATGCCGGATTTCTTCGTTTAGATTGGCAAATTAATGACAAGAATTTATTAACCATTAGAGATAACTATACTAATGATAGAAACCCATTAGGTTTAGGCGATAATACAGCAATAAATTTCTACGAAAGTTATGGTAATGATAAAAACGTTGATAACAGCTTATTGGCTACATTACGTTCTACAATTAGCAGCAAAGTAACTAACGAATTAAAGTTACAACATTTATACACCTACCAAGCCAGTACGCAGAACGATGAGTTAGGTTTTGCCATTCCAAGAGCTGTTGTTTCCAACTTAGAATCTATCTCTCCTACAACTGGGGCAACATTAGCAACTGCAGTTCAAATTGGCGGACACCGTTTCGGGCAAGAGGGTTTTACAAATAATGTTTTCCAATTGGTAGATAATTTCTATTATAACACAGATAAAATTAAATATACATTTGGTATAGACATCATGTACACCCATGCAAAATCATTGTATGGAAGTGAAGTGAATGGCCGTTTTACATTTAACACCTCGGGTACCGTTGCAGCAGGAAACAGGCAAACCTCTTTACAAAATTTTAACAACTTAATTCCAATCAGCTATTACAGAGAAGTTCCTTTAGTTGATGACCCAACTGTTATTGGTAACTTATGGAATTCTGCGATATATGGTCAAATGCAAACCAAACTTGGCAAAGGTTTAGACTTTACAGGTGGTTTACGTCTAGACTTTAGTAAATATCCAACCTCGCCACTTAACCAACAGCTATTTGATGCGATTGGCGTGAGAACAGATCACAAGTTAAAACAATTTTTAGTTCAGCCTAGAGTTCAGTTAAACTGGGATATTAATGAAAACAGAACAGATTTTGTTCGTTTTGGAGCAGGTATCTTTGGTTCAGATATTAACAACTACATGACCATTAATAACCTTACCTTTGATGGTAAACATTTTGCAACTGTTGATGTAACTGGCACAGGTGTACCAACGCCTAACTTTATTGGTTATAGAAATGGAAGTGCATCAGCGCCAACTTTAGCAGCGTTACAAATCCCAACCATAAATACTTATGCTGAAGATGCAAAAATGCCTGTAGTGTATAAAGCCAACTTATCTTATAACAAATTAATAAATGATAAAATACGTATTGGTATTACCGGTTATGCAACTTTAGCACGCAATAACTACATGTATATTGATAGAAACATGGTTGCAAACCCTTTCTTTACCTTATCAAATGAAGGAAACAGAGGTGTATATGTGCCAGCAAGTACTATTATTCCGAGTAACGGAGTTACAGATTGGAAAAGAGGCCGCTTAACGGATGCATTTGGTAGAGTTTTAGAGTTAAACAGTAAAGGAAAAGTTAATCAATTTGCTGTAGTTGTAGATGCGACATGGAGATACTTTAAAGATGGAGAAATTTCAGGAAGCTTTACCTGGAACGATGCTAAAGATAATACTTCATTTAACGGTAACGTTGCCAACTCTGCAACATTATCTTTGCCTGTTGTTGATGATCCAAGAAACTTAAACAACATGACTTATTCTAATGGCCAGTTCAGAAATAAGGTTGTTGTTTATGGAACATTACCATCATTTCATGGCATTAAAGCAGGTATTCGTTATTCAGGTATTGGTGGCACCAGATATAGTTTATTATCTGGAGGAAACACAAATGGCGATTTTGTAGCTACAAATGATTTAGCATATATCTTTAATCCTTCAAATACAAATGTACCTGCAGCGCTTAGAACTGCTTTACAAACATTATTGGCAAATGGCGATGCAAGCCAGAGTTTAAAAGATTACATCAACAAATACCAAGGTACGTTTGCCGAGCGTAATGGCGGCATAAATGGTTTCTATGGTACAGTTGATTTAAGATTAGCCTATGTGTTTAAATTTGGTCCACGCAAAAAACAAAGTCTGGAAATTTCTGGCGATTTGTTTAACGTAGCCAACTTATTTAAGAAAACTTGGGGTACAACAGAAACTTTAGGTACACAAGCACTTTATGCTGTAACTGGATTTGATGCTACAACTTCGAACTATAACTACCGTTTAAACAATACAGGGGTTGTAATTCCAACAGGTAATCCTTGGCAGGCACAACTTGGCTTGAGATACGGATTTTAATTACCAAAGGATATTTAATATCTTTTAATAAAGTCATAAAAAAAGGGAATGGATTTTTATCCATTCCCTTTTTTTATGTTTGCACCTACAAACAACAAAACTTAATGGGATTATTATTAAACTACCTGAAAGGTCACAAGTGGATTGTGGCTTTGGCGCTCATACTTGCAGGTGTAAATATTGGTTTTTCTTTAATGGATCCTTATTTCACGGGTAAGATCCTGGATTTATACATAAACAAAAGAGCAGCTTTCAGCAGTAAAAGTGCTTACATCTGGGGCGCATTAGGCTTTATTGGCCTGGCTATCGGAGCTGCTATGGTATCCCGTATAGCTAAAAACTTCCAGGATTACTTTACCAGCGTAATCGTACAAAAAGTTGGTGCAAAAATGTATGCCGATGGCTTGCAGCATTCTCTTAAATTACCTTATCAGGTTTTTGAAGATCAGCGAAGTGGCGAAACTTTAGGCATTTTACAGAAAGTAAGATTAGATTCAGAAAAATTTATCACTGCTTTCATCAGCGTACTCTTTGTAAGCTTAATCGGGATGATATTCGTAATCGTTTATTCTGTTTCCATTAGCTATAAAATAACCCTGGTTTACTTTGCAGCGATTCCCATTATTAGTTTCGTAAGCTGGTTTTTGAGCAGAAAAATTAAAACCATTCAACGCTCTATTGTTGGCGAAACTACTGCGCTTGCGGGTTCTACAACTGAATCATTAAGAAATATAGAACTGGTAAAAAGCTTAGGTTTGGCCGATCAGGAAATTGAAAGACTAAACAAAACCACCTACAAAATTTTAGGCTTAGAACTTAAGAAAGTTAAATATGTACGAAGCATGAGTTTTGTTCAGGGAACTACGGTAAACCTGGTTAGAAGCTCAATGATTGTTGTACTTTTACTCTTAATTTTCGATAATACCATTTCACCAGGACAATATTTTTCGTTCTTATTTTATTCGTTTTTTCTTTTCGGACCGCTACAGGAATTGGGCAATGTAATATTGGCATGGAGAGAGGCTGAAGTATCGTTAGGAAACTTTAAAAGAATTTTAAGCACACCTGTCGATCAGAAACCAGCAAACCCAATCTCGATTAAAAAAATTAAGGAACTTACTTTCAAATCGGTAAGCTTTAAACATTTAACTGCAAACAGAAATGCCTTAGAAAACATTTCTTTTACGACACACAATGGCCAAACTATTGCCTTTGTCGGTCCATCAGGTGCTGGAAAATCTACCTTAGTTAAATTGCTGGTTGGTTTATACCCTGCAAAACAAGGCGAAATCCTATACAACGGAACAACCAGTCATGATATTGACTTAGATGTTTTACGCGAAAAAATTGGTTTCGTAACTCAGGATACGCAACTTTTTTCGGGTACTATTAGAGAAAATTTATTGTTCGTTAACCCAAGTGCTACGGATGAAGAATGCTTTAAGGTTTTAAATCAGGCGGCGTGCCAAACTTTGCTGGCCAGAGCTGATAAAGGTTTAGACTCGCTAATTGGCGAAGGTGGTGTAAAAGTTTCAGGAGGCGAAAAACAGCGTTTATCAATTGCCAGAGCTTTACTACGCCAGCCAGATATTTTAGTGTTTGATGAGGCAACTTCTTCGTTAGATTCCATCACGGAGGAAGAAATTACCAAAACCATTAGAAATGTTTCTGACTTGACCGATCATATTACCATTCTAATTGCACACCGTTTATCAACTATTAAACATGCTGATGTAATTTACGTTTTAGAGAAAGGCCAGATCATTGAGCAAGGTTCGCACGAAGCATTAATTGCACAAAACGGTTTATATCAGGCTATGTGGCGCCAACAAATTGGCGAAAGAATTGTTGAAGCATAATAGAATCTCAAATTATGTTATTACAAACGAACGTTAACAGCAATCATGTTGCGCTTTTTATAATTATACCAGCCATTTTATGGCTGATACTTATTTTAATTGCACTTTACCACATTTCAAGGAATAGCGGAATGAGCTTTGGCGTTAAAGTTTTGTGGTTTATAATTATAATAACAGCACCATTTTTAGGCTCTATTATCTATTTAATCTGGGGCAAGAATAAGAAATTCTAAAGGTTGCAAAACCTTTGGATAGCAAGAAAGCAGGGCTACTTTTCCAACTGGAAAGCAAGCCCTGCTTTTCTATTTATAATTAAATGTAAGCTTACGCTTATTTCTGTCTGAAATAGATTTGAATTGGTGCACCAGCGAAATCAAAATTCTCTCTCAATTTATTCTCTATGAAACGTTTATACGGATCTTTAATATATTGAGGCAAATTACAGAAGAACGCAAACATTGGCGATGTACCGTTAATTTGTGTGATATATTTAATCTTGATGTGCTTTCCTTTTAATGCAGGAGGTGGAAATTTCTCGATTAATGGCAACATTACATCATTTAATTTCGATGTAGGAATTTTCTTACTACGATTTTTGTAAACTTCTAAAGCAACCTCAATTGCCTTAAAAATACGTTGCTTATTTAATACTGAAGTAAATACGATAGGCACATCAGTAAATGGGCGAATGCGCTCGTGAATCTGCTCTTCAAAAGCTTTCATCGTTTGTGTATTCTTTTCAATTAAATCCCATTTATTAACCAATATTACGATACCCTTCTTATTCTTTTCAGCAAGGTGAAAAATATTGATATCCTGGCTTTCAATACCTTCCTGTGCATCGATCATCAAAACAACAACATCCGCTTCTTCTAAAGCTTTAATGGTACGCATTACCGAGTAAAACTCGAGATTTTCTTTAACCTTAGTTTTTTTACGTAAACCTGCAGTATCAATTAACATAAATTCATGACCGAATTGGTTATAATGAATTTTAATTGAATCGCGGGTTGTACCAGCATTTGCAGTTACGATATTACGTTCTTTACCAATTAAAGCATTTACCAATGAAGATTTACCAACGTTCGGACGACCTGCAATTGTAATTTTAGGTAAAGCGTTTTCTTCTTCGGGTTCATCCTCAAAATTCTTGATGATTTCGTCCAACAACTCACCAGTACCAGAACCCGTCATCGAAGATAATGGGTAAACTTCGCCTAAGCCAAATCCGTAAAAAGTACTGATTTCGCTATGTAAAGCTGTATTATCTACTTTGTTTGCAGTAACAAAAACAGGCTTGTTACTCCTGCGAAGTACCTGTGCAATATCATCATCTAAATCAGTGATTCCAGTAGTTACATCAACCATAAAAATCAGCACGCTGGCCTCTTCAATGGCAATCATCACCTGCTCGCGGATGGCTGCTTCATAAACATCTTCCGAGTTTGCAACATATCCACCTGTATCTATTACGGTAAATTGTTTATCAGTCCATTCGCCAACGCCGTAATGTCTGTCGCGGGTTACGCCGCTCATATCATCTACAATGGCCTTACGGCTTTCTGTTAATCTATTAAAAAGGGTGCTTTTGCCTACGTTTGGCCTGCCTACGATGGCGATAATATTACTCATGGGTATTCTAATTGATAGTTAATGGCTTATAGTTAATGGTCGTGGCGTTTAAGCAAGCTGCTTAAACTATTTGGCTATCAGCCATTGACTATCAACTACTAACCGATTTATTTCGGGCTGCAAAGGTACGGTTAATTATCGTAACCAAAGCTCTTTAAGTAATTCTTTTTACTTCTCCAATCGGGAATTACTTTAACAAACAGTTCTAAAAAGACTTTAGTATCTAAAAATTTCTCGGTTTCGATACGTGCTTCGGTACCTACTTTTTTAAGCATGCTACCACCCGTACCAATTAAGATATTCTTCTGCGAATCGCGTTCTACTACAATTTCTGCAGTGATGCGAACCATCGATCCTTTACCGTTTTTTAGTTCTTCCTCTTTAAAACTTTTTACTATTACCTCAGTACTATAAGGAATTTCCTTTTGATAGTTTAGAAAAATTTTCTCACGGATAATTTCTGAAACGAAGAAACGCTCAGAACGATCAGTTAAATCTTCTTTATCATAATATGGCGGATGTTCTGGCAACATTTCCAAAACTCGATCCAATAATCCATCTACATTATGTTTATGTAATGCGGAAATTGCATAAATGGCAACTGGATTTAACTTTTCCTGCCAGTAAGCAATCTTTTCATCAACTTGCTCTTGCAGTGCTTTATCAATTTTATTGATTAGTACAATTGTTGGAATATTACGGTTCAGAATTTTCTCTAAAACATCTTCCTCATCATGCTCTTCGTTAATATCTGTAACAAATAAAAGTACGTCAGCATCGGTTAAAGATCCGTTCACAAAGCTCATCATACTCTCTTGCAAGCTATATTTCGGCTTAATTATACCTGGAGTATCAGAAAAAACAATCTGATATTCTTCTTCATTTACGATCCCTAAAATACGATGCCTGGTAGTTTGAGCCTTAGGAGTTATAATGCTAAGTCGCTCGCCTACAAGCACATTCATGAGGGTTGATTTACCTACATTTGGTTTACCTATTATACTAACAAAACCTGCTTTATGCGCCATTAAAATATTTTTTAAAAAAAATTTGCAGCACAAAGAAACGAATTATATCTTTGCATTCCAATTCGGAAATAGAGTTAAGGATTTAATTCAAAGAAAAAAACGAGTTGTATAGAGTGCGGGGTGGAGCAGTTGGTAGCTCGTCGGGCTCATAACCCGAAGGTCGCACGTTCGAGTCGTGTCCCCGCTACCAAAAGAGTTGAAAGACACTCTGAAATTTAATGGCCCGTTCGTCTAGGGGTGAGGACGCCAGATTTTCATTCTGGAAACAGGGGTTCGATTCCCCTACGGGCTACAGAAAAACAAAAAGTTGATTTAAAGCGATTCCGCTGACGATCAACTTTTTTTCGTTTACAGGTATTGTTTGGTATTGTCCACTTTATAGATTTCACTTCCCCTATAACTTCCCCCAACGTAATTTGTACTTTCAAATTAAATTAATAATTAAACCATCCCCTTAACATATATTCACCCATTTCATTAGTTTTTTATCCTTTTTCTTTCGATTAATTATACACTGAGATATTTAGCAATGCGATGAAGAATACACCATGGATAAGATAATTTAGATCTTAATCAACGACTTTATCTAAAATTAATTATTTTAGATAAAAAATCCCCGCCCTATGAAAAAATTACTACTAATTATCGCCATAGCCATCTGCTCATTTGGCACACAGGCTCAAACCAAAACGGCTGCAGCGCCTGATGTTATCTTAAAAACAAACGGAGAAGAACTCAAAGGAAAAATTACCAAAATCAATGATGATGGCGTTTCTTTTGTTTACACAGGCGAAACACTGGAATACGCCATTAAAAAGTCAGACATTCTTAAAATTACACACTCAAGCGGAAGAGTTGAACTTTTTTCACAAACCCTTCCTGCCCAGGATCGCCAAAAGGATGCTGTATCCATGACAGCCACCCCGGCAGATCATCACAATAAAATTGCCGTCCTCCCATTTACGTTTTTAATGGATAATCAACCTGGGGCAGAACAAGTGGGGCTTAAAGCCCAAGAAGATGCTATTGGAATGTTATCAAAACATTCTGACGGATATACCATATTAGATGCGAGAACCACTAATGCTACTTTAGTACAGGCAGGTGTAACCAGAGATAAAATGATCGGTTATACCATGAAAAACCTTTGCGATATTCTGGGTGTAGAATACATTATTGATGGTTCAGTAATTCAGGCCAAAGGTTACCAAACCAGCACCTCGGGCGCAAACGGAAATACAAAAGTAAAGCGTGATGATGGAGACAAAATAAAGGATGTATCGAGCTCAAGTACAGTGTACAGCAATGCTGTTCAACGCTATGATGTAAGTGTTTCTTTGCATATTTATATGGATAACAATGCAAGTATTTATAACGAAAGCCACAAGGCATTTCTATCCAATACCGACGGCTCTTATTCGGGGCCATTAGAGTACCTTTTAAAAAGGTGTCCACTTTACAGAAAATAGCATCTAATGACCATGCTGATGACAGATATCCATCAGCATAATTTTACAAAATCAGATCAGAAATAATCTTCCTACTACGCCCAATGAGTTTTAAAACTTTACGCTATATTCTAATTCAAGCCTTAATTTTGGTTTCCGTAGCAGGAACTTTTGGACAAACAAAAGATTCATTACCTTCTGATTCTTCAAAACTCAAAACCAAGCTGAGCTTTGTTGCCAGAATGCAGCAGTTTGCTGAAAAATCGGCAAAGAGCAGCATTGATGATTTCGAAGGCGATAAAGCTGCAATTGCCCAGAATAGGATTTTGGAGGAGATTAAGAAAAAGATACAAAAAGCCAAAAGCTTCTTAAAAAATGGTGTAGATACATTAGGCACAAAAGCAAAGCTGATAAGTTTAAACGAGGACTTCACAATTGCAAAAGATGGTGTATTAACCAACAAAGGCAGCTCTCAAACCTTTCGGAATCTAACTACAACCTCAAAAATTTTAACCGAATTATTAAACAAGGCTAATGCAAGCAAAGCCAAATTAGACCTCTATCAAAGCGAGGTTAATCGCTTTAGATACGACCTCGACTCGCTGCTTAGCCAGCGAGATCTATTTAAATTTTCTTCTGACTCCGCTACCCTATCAAAATTTATGGGGCAGCTCGTTGTTGCCGCTTATGAAGTAAACCCAGTCGACAGCTCACTAAAGAAAGAGAATAACAGCATACAAGGCATGCTTAACCAGGTTAATTTGCAGGTTTTTAAAATAGAAACAGGTCTGGAAGAAATAGAAAGATACAAACAGGACATAGCCCGCAATACTTTCTATAGAGATTTCGACAACATTTGGGGAAAGGTTGCATTTTATCGTCCGTTTAGCGAAATTCTAAATCAGGCGCAGGCAAAAGGCTTACTAACACTTGTATTTTATCTGCAAAATAACATCGGGAAATTAGCAATATTACTTCTTATCATTTCTGCCGCATTTATTTACCTGCGCTCTTTAAAAAGCATTTATGAAGCCAATAAACTAACAACTGATAATTATGAAGGGCAAAGGGTATTACGTTATCCATTTTGGTCGGCTTTACTGATCAGCGTCAGCTTGTTCCAGTTCATGTTTTTCTCACCGCCTTTTATTTTAAGCGTTATCTTCTGGCTAATCAGTTCATTAAGCTTAACCATGATATTCAGAGGTTTTATCACCAAATACTGGATGAATGTATGGTTGCTTATGGCTGTATTTTTTATCATTTCTGCACTCGATAATTTAATTCTTCAGGCATCGCGTACCGAGCGCTGGTTAATGCTTGCCTTATCATTAACAGGAAGTATTGTTGGTTTAATGGTTTTATTAAAAGGCCGAAAAGAAGAATTGAGAGAAAAACTAATCCTCATTGCAATTGGGCTTATGGTTTTTCTCGAACTTGCTTCATCAATCACCAATATATTTGGCCGCTATAACCTTTCCAAAGCTTTACTTATCAGCGGTTTTCTCGATGTAGTGGTTGCCATTCTATTTCTTTGGACCATCAGATTAATTAACGAAGGGTTATTTTTAGCCTTTAATGTTTATACCAAACAAGATCCTAAGCTTTTCTACCTAAACTTCGAAAAAGTTGGCAAAAAGGTACCCGTAGCTTTTTACCTATTATTAATTTTCGGGTGGATTATTCTTTTCGGAAGGAACTTTGCAGGTTTTGAATATGCATCGGCCCCTTTTAGAGATTTCTTTGCAAGAGAAAGAACAATAGGTGATTACTCTTTTACCATTAACAGCTTATTGCTCTTTATTTTAATTATGGGCATCTCGGTTGCAACCTCTAAAATTGTTTCATTTTTCGCATCAGATAAACACCAGGTTCAGGATGATAAAAGCAAAAATGCACTTCAAAGTGTTGGCAGCTGGTTGTTGTTAATCCGCATAGGAATATTAAGTCTCGGGCTTTTTCTTGCAGTAGCTGCCGCAGGCATTCCTGTAGATCGAATAACAATTGTATTGGGTGCATTAGGTGTTGGTATTGGTTTTGGCTTACAGGCTTTGGTAAATAACTTGGTAAGCGGACTTATTATCGCCTTCGAGAAACCTGTAAATGTGGGCGATATTATAGAAATCGACGGACAGGGCGGAACAATGAAATCCATCGGATTTCGCAGCAGCGTGATTTCAACCTGGGATGGCGCGGACGTAATTATGCCTAATGGGGACTTATTAAACTCTCACCTAATTAACTGGTCGATGGGCGGAAGCAAACGGCGAACACTCCTTTCAATTGGTGTAGCTTACGATTCTAATCTCGAAAAAGTTAAAGAAATACTAACGCAAACACTCGATGGAAATCCAAATGTTATCAAAACACCTCCCCCAAGTGTTAACTACGAACAATTTGGAAACAGCTCAATAGATATAAAAGTATTCTTCTGGACAAAACATTTCAGAGAAGCCACCCAAACAAAAAGTGAATTAATTATTGCAATTAATGATGCGTTTAAAAGCGCTGACATAAAAATCCCTTATCCGCAACAAGATATAACCATCTATAAAAATGAGGATTTTGATACGCGTAAATAAAAAATCTATCTTTTATAATGAACTCATAATCAATACAAAAAAGCACTATACAAAAAATATTGAAAGAAATTCTTTTCTAAGTTTTGCAAGTATGAAAACAAATCTTACCTTTGCACTCCTTCAAACGAAGAATCTTTTGAAGATATAGAGTGCGGGGTGGAGCAGTTGGTAGCTCGTCGGGCTCATAACCCGAAGGTCGCACGTTCGAGTCGTGTCCCCGCTACAAAAAAGAGTTGAGAGACACTCTTAAATTTAATGGCCCGTTCGTCTAGGGGTGAGGACGCCAGATTTTCATTCTGGAAACAGGGGTTCGATTCCCCTACGGGCTACGAAGCCGCTTCCAAAAGAAGCGGCTTTTTTATTTCGCATTCCTTTTACTAGATGCAATATCAAAACCAGATTTTAACACAAAAGAAATCGCATACTTCAGACGCTCATCTCGAGGAGATGTAGGAAGCAGAAAATAAAGAATAAGAAAGAAACTTGGCTTAAGTACAGTGATGACTTATCAATCCGGGTTGGTTAACTTATAACAGTTTGTAAGCACAATAACTTCTCAAAAATCATTTTTTCTAACCAAACATTAGCGTTAGTGTAAACAAAACGCCAAGCCAAACTGTAATAGCGATCACATAAACAGGCCTAAATTTTACGCCTGTTTTTTTAGCTCCTGAAACGCTTAATAATCCGAAAAAAAATTCTAAAAAAATTTCTAACATAATAATCCCCTCATTAGTAAGATATTAAAAATACGATAATGTTACAATTATTAAATTGTGTCTTATTCGAACCTTAACTTTGTCTTATCCTAACCGTAAAACAAAAGCGATTCTTATCTATTTTTGTGTAAACCCTGGCAATATGTCCTTCACTAAAATACTTATTTTTATGTTAATACAATCTATGCTGCTCTTATCGGTTAACCATATGAGCTGTGCACAAAATAATAGCATAAAAAAATCAGGTTATGCCCCAATAAACGGGTTAAGTATGTACTACGAAACTTATGGATCAGGCAGTACGCCGCTGGTTTTAATTCATGGCGGGGGCTCCACCATCGAAACCTCTTTTGGCAACTTGATTCCATTACTTTCAAAATACGGAAAAATAATTGCGGTAGAACTTCAGGCTCATGGCAGAACAAGCGATAGAGATGCCGCAGAATCCTTTGAACAAGATGCAAATGATGTGGCAGCTTTATTAAAACACCTCAAAATAAAACAAGCAAATATTCTGGGCTTTAGCAACGGCGGAACTACCACCATGCAAATTGCAATCAGACATCCTGAAATTGTTAATAAAATAGTCGTCATTTCTGCCAATTATAAACGCGACGGCTTGTTACCAGGCTTTTTTGAAGGTATGCAACAGGCAACCTTAGATAATATGCCCAAACCTTTAAAAACAGCCTTCTTAAAAGTAACACCCGATCAAAAAAAACTACAGAACATGTTTGAAAAGGATAAAAACCGAATGTTGAATTTTAAAGATTATGCTGATGAGAGCCTCCGTTCAATAGCGGCTAAAACTTTACTTATCGTTGCCCAGCATGATGTGGTTACACTTGAACACAGCGTGCAAATGGCTAAACTTATTCCTGATGCGCAATTAGTTGTTTTACCAGGCACTCATGGCTCATTTATAGGAGAAATATGCAGTACTGAAAGTGGTAGTAAAATACCCGAGGCAACAGCCATCCTGATTACAGATTTTCTAAAGCGTTAAAATTTTAAGCCCATCAAATAAATACTATTGCACAGCAACGCTTTTAACAATATAACCTTTGCTTCTGTTGCTTGGGTCATGTATTACTTCAGCATTGATTATTACCTTTATTGCATACTGATAATCACTTTCAAGCTTAGAGCGTAGCAGTAACACCTCTTCCAATTGCTTTTTCACTGCGTCATTCTCAGGCCTCAACGTATAGTTACCATACTCAAAAACCTGATTTCTAAAAGCAAACGCAATACCACTTCCAAACAAACCATTATATTTTAACGAGATATTAAAAGGTTCTGTGCTATTATATATTTCTTTGCTCAAAACCTTTTCAAATATAAACCAGTTATTAGGCCCATCCTGAGGTGGTACTTTAGGATAAAATGTTCTCGCTCTAACTTTATAAGTGTATCCCAATTCCCGTTCATCAAATCCTTCTAAATATGTGGTAATTAATTCCTTCCCAGGCAGTAAAGATATCCTCTGATTGCTTGTTTCAGCTTAGTGATCTACAAATAGCTCCACAATTTGTCCATCCTTTGGATTAATCGAGTCTTTTGAGCAACCGAATGATAATAATATGATCAGTAAAATAGGTAGATAGCGCATAGTTTAATTGTTTATATTATTAAAACGAATGGATTACGCCTATCGCTACATCATCCTTAAAAAATTAGCTTTTTCAATTAAAAAAATTTATACCATCAAAAAGTTACCTGGCTAAGTAATTGTTAATCATGGTTTAAATTATATTTGTTTTAGCATATCAGTATTAGGTCTCTAACTCTATTATTGATACTATTCCAAAAACCTCAAACCTCAAAACTATCCTTTATGATTAAAAAATTTTACGCTTTGGCTATTGTTGCTGTTTTATCCATACCCGATGCGTTACAGGCGCAAACTACGCCTGCCAATAGCCGTCCGCAAAATACAGCCCCCGCTGCAAGCATTTCTGCTTTTACCAAAGATTTTAAAAAGAACGAAGGTTATTTCAATTTTTATTATGATGAAAAAACTGGAAAGGTATTTTTAGAGATCAGTACATTCGATAAAGATTTTCTTTATTTCAGTTCGTTAACCGATGGTGCAGGCCGAAACGCCGAACGTGGCGGTGCTTCTACCAATGTTGCCCGCTTCATTAAAGTTGGCCCCAAAGTATTTTTATTAGAACCTAATCTTGCGTACCGTGCAGGAAATAACAATCCCGATGAAATAAAAACCGTTGAGGGTTCATTTGCCAAATCTGTAATATGGGGCTTTGCGCCCGTGGCGATAGAAGGCGACAAGATTTTAATAGACCTAACTCCTTTTATCATTAGGGATAGCCAGAATATTGGCGGAACTATTGGCGCTCCTGCCTCTTCGGGTGGCGCAGGCGGCAGAGGGGCGGCAGCTGGTGGTACAACCTATCGGGTAGACGAAACCCGCTCTGCAGTTTACCTGCCAAACACACGCAACTTCCCAAAAAATACAGAATTTGAAGCGATGTTGACTTTCACAGGTGGTGCACCAAGTGGCAGAGGCAATATTGCGCCCGATGCAAATGCGGTTACCGTTAGAATGCATCAATCTTTTGTTGAATTGCCTGATGGAAATTTCAAACAACGCAAGTTCGATCCCCGATCTAGCTATCAATTATTTAGTTATACTGATTTTTCGGCGCCGATGAACGAACCGTTGGTTAAGCGCTTTACACGAAGACATCGCCTGGAGAAAAAAGATCCTAATGCAAAACTAAGCGAGGCAGTAGAACCAATTGTTTACTACATCGACCGCGGTGCACCTGCGCCAATTAAAAAAGCCCTTATAGAAGGTGGTGCTTTCTGGAACGAAGCTTTCCAGGCCGCGGGTTACAAAAATGCCTTTCAGGTAAAAGAATTGCCAGAAGGTGCCGATCCTATGGATATTCGTTATAATGTAGTAAACTGGATTACACGTGCTGGTAGCCCGAGAGCCTTCTCTTATGGTTCATCTTATAGCGATCCGCGTACTGGAGAAATTATTAAAGGTGTAGTTACATTGGGCTCCGATCGCCATCGTCAGGATTACCTGATTGCAGAGGGTTTATTGCAACCTTACACCGATGGGAAACCAGTAAGTAAGGTTATGGAAGAAATGGCACTTTCCCGCATCAGACAGTTATCAGCCCACGAAATTGGTCATACCCTTGGTTTAAATCATAATTTTGCCGCAAGCCCTAAAGAACGCGCCTCCGTGATGGATTATCCTTTCCCTCGCATTAAGCAAAAAGCGGACGGGAGTATCGATCTATCTGATGCTTATGCAAAAGGAATCGGAAGCTGGGATAAAAGAGCCATAATGTGGGGCTATAGCGATTTTCCAAAAGGCGCAGATGAAAATGCTGAACTCGATAAAATCATGAATGAAACTTTAAAACAAGGCTTTCAATACATTCCAGATATTGGGGGATACACACATCCGAATGCAAATCAATGGGAAGATGGCGAAAATACCATCTCAGAGCTTAACAGGTTAATGAAAATCCGCAGACAGGTTTTAGATACCTTCTCGGAGAAAGCAATTGTAAAGGATGCGCCAATGTCGACCATTGAAGAAGTATTGGTACCCATTTACTTATTACACCGTTACGAAATTGAAGCGGTTGCCAAAAATATAGGCGGTTTATATTTTACCCATGCCGTTAAAAACGATGGCCAGAAACCCACCAAGATGGTCGATCCTGCTCAGCAGTGGGCTGCATTTGATGCATTGGTCGCAACCATTAGCCCTGATGCCCTGGCTTTACCAGAAAGCCTAATACAAAAAATACCACCACGTCCTTCTGGCTATCCAGCATCGGCAGAAACCTTTAGCGGCTATACGGGCCCAACTTTCGACCCGATTGCTACTGCTGAGGCAGCAGCTAACGAAACAATTTCTTCACTTTTAAACCCTGAAAGAGCATCCCGCCTGGTCGAATATAATTCGCGTGATGCGGAGCAACCAGGCTTAATGGCCGTTATCGAAAAACTGATTGCCAAAACCTGGAAAGCAGAACCAGTAAAAGGATATAAAGGCCAACTGCAGGTTATGGTAAATAACCTAACGCTAAAATATTTACTACAACTTGCCGCCAACGATAAAGCCGCTGAAAGCGTTCGGGGAGAGGCATTATTGGAAATTAACGAATTAAAATCGTGGATGAATAGCAGACTAAAAGAAGCCGAAGCTAAACAAAAAGCAAATATTTTATTTGGTTTATCTCAGATAAAGGAATTTGAAGAATCTCCAGTTAAATTTCAACCTGCACCAGCGCAAGTAATGCCTCCAGGTGCGCCTATTGGAATGGGTGGAATGGATTTTACAGAAGACTGGAAATAGCATATACAGCTGGGTGAGCTACATAATTTGGATAACTCACTTAATTTATAATATCATTCACCATAAATTTTTAACCCCAATAAATTAATATTTATTGGGGTTTTACTTTATCTCGCTGGCCCCGCAGCTCTCGTTCGGATAAAAACTGGCAAACCATAAAGCCTTGTTCACTTACGCACAGAACTGTTCGAAACCGAACATAAACACAACAACCAAAACACCCATTAACAGGCAGTTAACTAAGATAAAATCATTTGGCACAAGCTTCGCAATTGCAATGATGTTAAGCATACTTAACGAAGTAATAAATCAAAAACAATTTAAAAGAAGTTAAAATGAAAGCATTCTTAAAAACGAACATCATTCTCATTCTGAGTATAATCTTATGTGTTGCACTGGTAAATCCCGGAGCAACTTACGCACTAAAAGCAAAAACAGTTAGACCAAGCAAAATCGCAGCCTTTAATAAGATTGTTGTAACGGGTAACGTAGAAGTGTTATTGGTTTGGAGTCCAAAAATAGATATACATTTCTCGCATGATAATGAGGGAGTAGCAAAAGTAATTCAAAAAGACAGGGTACTGCACATTGTTGGCAATGATCGGCTAAAATCAAAAATTGTAGTTTACACAAACGATATTTATAGAATTGAGGCCCATAACCAGGCAGTAATTCGCTGTGAGGGTGCAATAAATATCAAGTATCTACAAATCATCATGAAGGATAATGCCTGGGCAGACCTGAACGTAAATGCAGAGGGTTTATACACCGAAATTTCAGATCATTCTATGCTGAAGCTTGAAGGAAATGCAAAAAGCTTTACACTTCTTTCCAATGGTGCGTCAAAACTTGTAACCAATAATTTCCTTTCCCAAAAAATGAGCAACAATACACAAAATGCCGACTAACCTTACAGACATTAATATTACCTTGTTTGTCCATCAAATTTTCCTCTTCACCAGCATTAAATAATTGGAGAATGTTTCTAAATAATAAACATATTTATTTGGCAGCAAACAAAGTTTTAGCTTTGCCATACTAACAAAACATATTTATGTCGAAAACAAAACTTACAATTAACAATAACGGGTCGGTAAAGATAGAGGGCGATTTCGAAATCGTGGATAGAAATGGCAACGAATACGGATTACAAGGCAGAACGGTATTATCCATTTGCAGATGTGGACTATCTAAAAATAAACCATTTTGTGATGGGGCTCATAATGGTCACTTCGAACATGAAGCCATTGCCTTTGATTTGCCTCCAAAAAAAGTTTAATACAAACAGAAAAACCTGCTTAATGCAGGTTTTTCTGTTTTAGAATTAATTTATTCAGCATCATAAATAACAACGCGCTCAAAGTACACTCTAAACTCATCCAAAAATGCTTTGTGCAATGGGTGTACCTGATAAAGATCATGTGCAGCCATATCCTCAAAGAACAAAATTAAACTGAATGTATAGGTGATATCAACCACAGCACGCTCAATTGCTGCTGGCGTACCAACATGAAAAGTTTTTACAACTTCGATATTTTCTAATGTTTCCAGTGCTTTGCGAAAAGCAGTTTTTTGCTCTGAAGAAATATCGGTTTTTAACCAGAACAATACGTGATGTGCTATCATTTTCTTTATTTTTCGTCAAATATAAAGATTAAGCATTGATAGGTAAATCAAATTTAATATTTCTGTATATACCACGCACACTAAAACTAGGCTTAACTGTAGTCTAAGGCTAACAATTGCAGCTTTGCTCAAACAGAGTGACTTTACAGGTTTATTATTTGACAAAATATTCATCAGCTGCAAGGTCGGTAGGCCGCTACAGTTTACCGGATATTCAGCATTGAGCCCTTTGAAGAAGAAAGTGGAAAAAATCTTCAAGTTCAATTAGTCAATAAAGGATTTTGTAGGGTATGGGATAGGATTTAACAGACAAATGCTCTTCCTCTTGCGCCGAATCATTTATGCAAATAAATTCTGGGGCTGAATTTATAAGCCGTTGTTGTTTAAGTTCATCCCGCGCATTCAACGTGCTGCAAGATGGCGGTGACTGAAGCGGATGTAATGCTTACAGTATGCGGCTGATACAGTGGAATCTGCATAAAATCACCTGGTCCCATGTTAAAGGAGGAGTTGCCAATCCTGCAGATGCAAGTTCCCTCCAAGATTAGGAAGCTCTCATCCAGGTGGTCATGTATTTCTTCCTCGATGTCGCTTGAGGAACGAACCAGAACCTGCATTACGCCGTTCCCGTGACGCAAAAGCTTTTCGAATCGCTCTCCAGAATGGATCTTTGGCAGTAATGGTGATACCAGTTTCAGCCAGTAATCTGAATTGGAGAAAGCACTGATGAGCGGCAACAGCGATAACTGCATATTTTGTTCCGCCTCAAGACCTTCAAAAATAAGCTCCATTTTTTTATCGATTTGCTCAAGTGGGGATACCGCATTTCGCACGGCATCTTTTTCAATAAAGTCTTCAATTTTTGCTAGCTCTGAATTAATTTCGGGATATTGGCTACGCATGCGCTCAACTAAAGAAACCTCCTCAGGGCTCAATAAACCAATCAGATAAAGTTCAAGCATACCGTTATTTATAAAATCTTTTAACTCCATCTGCTGTATTATTCTTTTAGTTTTTGCCTTAGTCTTATGACCGCCTCATGGTTGCTTATGTCCAATATCTTGGCGGCCTCCCCTGGGCTAAAGCCTTCTGTAAGCACAAGTCTTTTGATACACCTGTTGTTTTCGCTTTTTTTGACCGAGTAGTCCAAAAGATATTCTCTTGAGACTTTTCTTGCGATGTTCATCAGCCAAATCAGCAGCCTTCTTTTGATGGGCATGCCGTTTTCCATTTCTGTCCTGGCAATTTCAAATACCTTTCCTGTTAATTCGTATGCCTTGGCCCGATCCCTGCAAAAGACTGAAAACTGCCCATAAACTGGGGAGCAATAACTCTCATAGAGGGCTTTATGGAAACTATCGTCCTTTAAAAGCATGAGCGTTCTGATATCTTCCTCACAGAGCGTATTGTAACGGGGCATTTGGTTTTTTCTTTAAATATACGCAAATAGCTGATTAATGGCTGTTTTATGCAAACATTTACACACCTAAAGGAATTAAAGAAAAATACTTAGTTACCATCGTACAAATACTAAAAAATTTACAATAAATAAATTTCACCTGAATTTCATTGCCTTCCAGATGAATACCCGATATGCAAAGGGAGCTTCGGTTATAGTCCAATCAGGGTACATCCTATATGCTAAGGGATGCAGTTATAAGCCTAATACAAACAAAGGAAAACGTAAGAGGTATGAGAGATCTAGGGCAATTATCAAACGCTTTATGCAAACATAGCAAAGCTTCGGCTTATCTTTAGCGCTACTTATCGCAATTTGTTTTATTGCGACAAAAATTGTTTATACCTGTCGCAATAAATTCATTTCTTGTCGCAATACTTGCTTTAGTATCAAAATCTGTCGAAATATCAATTAGGAGGACCGCAATCAGTATTTTTGAAACCTTTAAGGATATTCTCTATCACCAATAGCGCGTTGATAGGAATCTGGTTATTATTTTTTTTGCTCTAGTTCCAATACTTTTGCAAACATGGGATCATGCTTTTGAAGAAAATCTTTTCCATAAATATCCTCTTTGGTCGTTGTCCGTAAATACAAATGCTCAATGGTATATTGCACCGGATATTCCACATGATTCTGAAAAATATCATCCACTCTTTTGATGTCTGTCAGATCAATCTGAGGCTCTACCCTAAAGATGAATTTGCTGTAAGGCAGCATGATCATCAATGTACTCGCCTGAAGCCCACCGAGCAAATCCGGCGTTTCGCCAATGCTCACTAGCTGCTCACTATTCTTTGCAAGACTAGAGAGGTTGCTGGCCGATGAATAAATAAATTTGTCCTGAAGCACGTATATTTTTCCATCAAAGGGTAAGGTTACACTGTCTGGCACAACAAAATCAAAATCCTGTCTGATGAAGTACATGTTCCCCGATTTTAATGTGGGTACGCCGGGATCAAAAGTGTAAGTAGCGCTCTTGGAAACAGAATCTTTGTTGATATGATAATGTGCCTGAATATAAGGGCTAAAATTCCTGGCCACTACCACCTTTTTTTTCAAGGTATCCTGAACAATTTTACTCAGGAATTTGCTATATGTGTTATCGCTCCCTCCACCATTTCCCCTGATATCGATCACTATACTTTTCACCTTGTGGCGATAGAAAGCTGCCACCATCCGGCGTTTAATAGTATCTCCTAACTCTTCCCGCATCGCAGGGATTTTGGCATAAAATACACCTGCTTTCTCAAAATAGTGTGTTATTACAGTGTCTGTTTGGCTGAAATAGCCATACTCGTTCTTTTTCTTGGTGTGGTAGGTAACCGTATCCTGTTTGCCGATATTTAATTGATGCCTGTTTTCATTTTTATCAGCAAAAACAAGTCTAAGCATACCATTTTTATAAATTTCTGCCGGCCAGTAAAAGTTCTCATCATATACCCTGTTTCTCACTCTATCCCAACGTAAAGGGGAAACAAGTGCGGTGAGGGTTTTCACAAAATCATGAATATTTTTACCGTTGCAACTCAGAAGCTTCATACCTGATGGATAACTTTTCCCCTTATAACTAAAGGCAAACAAGTTGTAATATTCTCCTGATGTATAGGTTAAATTGAGTTCTGGTTTAGCGTAATAAGCCTCCTTTAAATATTTGACATATTCATACATGTTTACGGTACTTGCGCTGTCAAATGACACCAGCTTAGCTGGTATCCAGTATTTTTTTACGATATCGAGTAAAGTAGAGTTTAGCTGACTGGTATGGCCATCCTGTGCAACGTTTAGTGTTTTTTTAATAATCTGCAGATATTCACCCATGGTAGTTTTGGGGGTGATCTTTTTTTTGAGCTCTCTGGCATATTGACTGAAGTCAATATGCCGTACTTCCTTGTTGTAATAGATGACGGGGCTTGTTTGCTTGATATAGGATACAAGCGAATCATGCTCACTCAGCATTTCAGGATAAGATATTTTTGGCAAATCTTCTTTACTATTGACCTGGGCTTTGGCAAGATGGCAGTCAGCTAAAAGAAGAGAGATAAGGATTAAAACGAGGTATTTCATCTATAAATTTTTTACAAAGAAACTCAAGAGGAATTTCTCAAAATTGTAAAAATCGTTCAGCGATGATTTTTATTGTTGTAAATCCAGGCCAGATCGTTCTGTTCAATGGAAATTTTATTCAAAAGTTGTTTTGGGGAGTAGCCCGAAAATGCTTTAAAATCCCTTATAAAGTGGGCTTGATCATAGTAAAGGTTTGCATGTGCAACACTTGTTAAGGCAGATTGCCTCTGAAGAATTTCGTTCAAAATAATTCTGAAGCGATTGGTGTTGATGTAGGATTTAGGATTCAGCCCAACATTATATTTGAACAAGCGAAATAATGTGGGCGGGCTCATTCCGAGTTTTTTAGCAAGCGTTTCAATGGTTAGGTACTCACTACCCTTTGCAATGAGATCTAAGGCTTCTTTCAGTTTTTCAGGCTGGCTGCCCGTTAGGTTTGCCAATAGGATATGCTCCAATTTCTCCACTCGTTTAAAAAGATCTTCCTCATCAAATATTTCCTCCAGTAAAAAATGACTATCACCTCCGAATATATCGAATACATGATCTGCGCTTAACAAATCCTGATAAGATTCACTTGTAAAAGCACTCAAAGCAGCCGGCTCAAATAAAATACAAATCTGATCCAAAGCTGAGCGAACATCGACATGAAAAGGCATCTTATGAAAACCGAACAATCTACTCTTGAAACTGGCTGTGCCCTCTGTAACAATGCAATGGTTTGATTTTGAATTGCTCGTATAATCGATTGTATTTTCTTTATAAATAGCAAGGCAAAGGTTGTTATTTGGAAAGGTAGAATAACTCAAGAGCCCCGAATCTGATTTCCGGAAGAATAAAAAATATTGAACATATTTTTTCAGCAATTCATTCCTGGGTTTGATAATTATAGAATCCATTATTTAAACGGGCAATTGATTGATGAAACAAAATCAATCAAAAATAACATGATCATTTAACTTTTCATCACTTATATTCTTTGAATGTTGAAAGAGGTTCACTGAGGACGCGTTTCATATATAATATTTCTTCAGCTTACCAGTTTGAATTTTACTTTACATCTCATGCTGTTAAATGTACATAGAGGAATTTATTCTAAGACCAAGCTAAGAAACCAAGTCACAATTGACGATTTATTATTGCCTTAGCAATATTTAATGAACTACTTGGTTTTTATTTGCCTGTATCTTTTAAACCGACTAAGAGTTTTATCTCTTGCAGTTTTCTACCAAATTCATCATCCAGTTGCCAGCTTGAGAAAATGATCTTTGAGATTTCATGCTTAATATCCTATGCGTTTACAACAAATACTCCCATGAGTGAAAAACTCAAATTGGAAATATCTGAAGAGAATACTTTGGTTACCAGTTTACAAGAACTATCAAAATTCATTGAATATGAAATCAATGCACGCCAATCCATGGACCACACGCATGCTCGATCTGGAATACTATGGGATTTATAAAGCTCTTTAGGCAAAAGTGAAATAATTATTAATGGGTAATACTCATTTACGTAATTATTAAGTATAATGTTATCCATTTTTAATTTTTTATCAATCTTCATTTGTAGAAATCGTGTGATATAAGGGTATAAATGAGTGTTAATATCTCCATTATTACTATATTTGGGTATAATTATACTCATTATGAGATCGAAGAAGGTTGTTGTATTTCCAAAATATAAAATGATTTGGGATCAATTAGGCGAAAATATCACGCTTGCCAGGAAGCGCAGAAAATTAACTGCAATTCAACTTGCAGAACGCGCTGCTATTGAAAGGGCTACTCTTCGTAAAATAGAACGGGGGGATCCCGGAGTGTCTATGGGGGCATATTTCAATGTACTTAAGGCACTGAATCTGCATGAAGATTTCCTTAAACTGGCAGTAGATGATGAACTTGGGAGAAAACTTCAAGACTTAGATTTGTTAAAGTAATGGCAGCAACAAAGACTGATATATGGGTATATGCTCACTGGAAAGGCATGGATGCCCCACGGTGCATAGGGGTGATTTCTGCTCAGCAGAGTAAAGGACATAGGATATTTGGATTTGAATACGACCGGGGTTGGCTAAAGTCTGATCAGTTGTTTTTGCTTGATCCTGAAATCGGTTTATATTCAGGAACCCAATACCCTGACAAAAAAGACAATTTTGGTATATTTATGGATTCAATGCCGGATACCTGGGGACGAAAGCTTATGTTGCGTCGTGCTGCACAAACTGCTTTTGCCAAAGGGGACGCGACACCGAAACTATACGAAATTGATTTTTTGCTGGGCGTTCATGATACTTCCAGGATGGGAGCATTGAGGTTCAAGCTAGATCCCAACGGATCTTTTCTTGATGATAACAAGAATAATCCTACTCCACCAATTACTCATCTTCGGGAGCTACAGGCAAGCGTCAAAGCTTATGAAGAAGATGAGGAAGGGAAAAATGGTAGTGATTGGATTCCAATGCTTTTTGCGCCAGGGTCGTCGCTGGGTGGAGCAAGGCCAAAAGCAAATGTTATTAATTTGGATGGTCATTTGTGTATTGCAAAGTTTCCCTCAAAAGCTGATATAATTGATAAGGCTGCATGGGAATACTTAGCTTATGAACTGGCGACCAAGGCTGGAATCAATATGCCAGTTTGTACACTTGAAAAGGTAAAAGGACCCTATCGTACATTCTTATCCAGGCGGTTTGATCGGGATATGGGTGAGCGTATTCATTTTGCTTCGGCTATGACTATGACAAAAAATAGTGAGGATAGCATTAGGGACGCTACTCCTAGTTATCTTGAGATAGCAGATTTTATACAGCGTTATGGATCGAACATAGAAGAAGACCTGCATCAATTGTGGAGAAGAATCGTATTTAACATAGCAATCTCCAACACGGATGATCATTTAAGGAATCATGGCTTTTTGTTGACAGCAAATGGATGGAGGTTATCGCCTGCGTACGATATCAATCCCTCAGTAGATAAAAATGGATTGGCTCTTAATATTGATATGGACAATAATGCGTTGGATTTCGATTTGGCTTTAACTGTTGGCGAATTGTTTCAGCTAAAAGAAAATCAAATGCACCAAATCATTAAAGAGGTTTTAATAGCTGTAAAGGATTGGCGAACGATAGCCACTAAACTGGGAATATCTAGGGCGGAACGAGAAGAAATGTCTCCCGCATTTAGAACAATTACTGGATGACGAAAGGAATTATTATAAATACCTTGACCAAATTAGAAGAAAATACGGGTATTTATAGTATAGTAAACCTTATCGGTGTGCTACATATCAATTAAGAAATGAGAATAAAGATAATTAGTGATTTGCATCAAGAATTTGGGTTATCAGATTTGGATTTTAGCAATGCTGATCTCGTTATCCTGGCTGGTGATACAAACTTGGGGACAAAAGGGATAGAATGGGTTAAGAAAAATATTCCCGCTAGACCAGTGATATACGTATTGGGAAACCATGAATATTATAAAGGATCATATCCGAAGACACTCAACAAGATAATTGAGGCATCCAAAAACTCAAATATAAATGTTCTCGAGAATAATATGGTTGAATTCGAGGGGATAAGATTTCACGGTGCAACTTTGTGGACAGACTTTAGCTTATTTGGAAATCCTGTGGAGTCTGGCATTATTTGCCAGACTAGAATGAACGATTATGCACAGATACGCGTTGATCCAGCATATTCAAAATTAAGATCAATAGATACTTACCGGATTCACCAAAAATCAAAATCTTGGCTACAAAAAAGTCTCAAAGAATCTAGCGGCTTTAAGAATGTGGTAATTACCCATCATGCTCCTAGCGTGAAGTCGATACCCGAGCTTGATAGAGATCATGCCTTGTCTGCTGCCTATGCTTCGAACCTTGAAGATGTGATTTTGGAGCATCAGCCCTTATATTGGATTCATGGCCATATCCACACGCCTACCAGATATACTATTGGTAAGACTGAAATTATCTGTAATCCACATGGTTATTTGAATGAGCAGGAAAATAATGGCCTGCTCAAGGGTGAGTACTACAAAAAATTGGCGCAGCTTGCCGGGCGTTTTCCGGAAAACGAAAGCATAAAACAGAACTTGGCGAAATTGGAAGCGGCCAGCGAAGATTAAAGGCGTGAGTAACCTCGAATTAAGGCATATGCTTTAGCCTAGCTTTTTCTGGTTTGATAAACCACATCAAAATGAATCCTTTTCACCAGTTGAGCAAGCACCCTTTGCTAAGTTGGTGTGTTTTCTTGATTTTGATCGGGCGCTTGCTGCCGAGTTGCCCGGTCAAGACTTTTAGGTTGGCATCAGCCAGGCCACAGGCACCTTTTTCAGCTTTGTCCTTCCCGCCCATTGGCTTATCGGCTTCGCCCGATGGGAAGCGTAGTCTTTACGGTGTCTGGCGAGTAAACATCTTATAGCGCGGACTTGGTTTCTGTCGGGCTTGCCAGGTGGATAGTGAATCCTTTACTGGTTAGTATTGTTTTTCGTCACCTGCATCGCTGTGTCGGTCTGGACAAATCAGTGATTCGCTTGGTTGGCTGATTGAGGATTGGACACCTTAGGATTGAAAATTTAGAGCATTCAGGAGTTCTGGAAAAAACTGGGAGGAACAAAGTTGGAGACTTTTGCGTGAAGTGGGCAGTTGAGCTTTTAACTGCGGTGGTCTTACTTGATCATTTTGGCTTTTTCGGTAATAGCCCGATATCTATGGCAATATCCTGAATAAACTTGGCCATGGGGCGCTTGTGCACCTGCTCTGCATCGGTAAAAGTTCCGATGACTAAACGGTCAATGCTAAGCTGGTCAGGAAAAAGTTTATCAAAACGCTCTGCGAGTGCCTGGACGTAGGGCTTGTTGTAGATCTGTTTTTTGAGCAGCAGTTCTTCAAGGATATCCTGCTGCATATTGTAGATTTCCTTAACGTCAAAAAGGTCATTGTATTTCTTTTCCAATGCGGTGTCACCTTCAAGATGGGTAAAAAGGACCTTTAGCACTTCTCTATCCTTACTGAGCTCATAATCGATCAAGCTTTGCGGCTCTATGGAGAAACTGAAAATATCCAGTTTTTCCCCTGCGGTGAAGAATTCAAGGTCGATGGTCTTGTTGTGCTTGGTCTTGTTGCAGTTACCGCAGACCGGCAACAGGTTGTACAGCGAGGTGGACAGAAAAGGGTATTTTGAGGCCGGATATTTGTGATCGAGCTCAAGTATGGCCTTTCTGGTCTTGACGTCCCCAATTTTATTGACGCCATGGTTGCGCACATAGTAGTCCTTGATAATGGTCAGGGTGAGCTGCGAATGGCAGTACATGCAGGTTCTGATGCCGAGTTGAGAAAAAAAGTAGGGAAACTCTAGATCGCGCATGTCCTCATAGCCCATGGCTTCCTTCACTTCCTTGGCAAATTCCTTGGAGATGGATTCGGTTGGAAGGATTTCGGCGCATTCCAGGATAAGCCTTTTCATCGTCGCCACGTCTGCGGTGAGGATGCGCTCGTAGTTCGCCTCGATGTATTCGATGTATTTTTTGCGGCGTGCGGGCTTGGCCAAGGTATCGGTTCGATGTCTTGATTTGAGTGCGGCAAGTCTTGCTAGGGGCAAAATGAACTGGGCAGGGTCTCGTCGCCTGAAGGTATCCACATAAAATGCCTCGATGAGCTTGCGCAGTTGCGCATTGTCCTTAATTCGCCTCATCTTCGTATTTTTTTAGCTGTTCCCTTAAAAAGTCGGCCATGGTGCTCCCGGTATTGCTGTTCTTGCGTACTTTGGCGATCTTCTGCCCGAGCAGTTGCATCAGGCTGTCCTGGATCAAGGGCTCTCCGATCTTGGCGATGAGGCTGAGTGCGGATGCCCTGCGGACATCGTCGAGCTGGTAGTCATCGTCGGTAAGCTGCTCGGAAAGCTCGGTGATGATTTTGTGGGCCATGTCGCCCATGAATCCATTTTCGAGGAAGAACTGGTCGGCAAGCAGGTAATGGATATTGGCCCCAAAGGTCCTGATAGCAGGATGGTCCGGGCGATAAGGCAAGGACAGGATATTTTCCGAGGGGATATCCGAGAGGATGAACGGGGAATGGGTGATGAAACAGAAGTTGATGCTCAGCAGGTTGGCTAGCGGGAGCCTGGAAAGGTAGTCAAGCATTGCCCTAATAAAGGTCCGCTGCATTTCCGGGTGAAAATAGAGCTCGATTTCGTCCATGAAAACATTCACATGGGCGTAACCGGTGGCATTTGTCTGTTCGATCATTGCGCTGATGTTCCGCAGCTCATAACCGAGTGCGCTCAGTACGTTGATCCGCTGCTTTTCCCCAGAGCTTAAGGCCGATAAATTTCCGCTTTGTCCGAGTACGATCTCCGCCTGCACGAAAGATGGTGGCAGCAGTTCGATCAGGGTCGGATGTTCAGATGAATCGGTACGGCTCAGGACATTGGTCAGTCTAGCAGCGGCCTCGCCAATGGGCAGTACCGCCCTTCCTTTTCGAACTTCCTCGAGCCCAAAAAGATCACCATAATACAGGGCGTTGATGGCCTGTCTCAACTTGAGGGTCGAATGGCTCCTATCGCGGTTGAGTAAAGCGAGGTAGGTCTCTAAGGAAACGAATTCACCCGCCGAAAGGAAGGCCTGATAATCGGGATGCCTGGTGGCAAGGTCGAGCAATTTGTTTAACAGGTAAAGGTTGCACTGGTCGCGGTAGGAGTTCATCAGCAGCAGATCCACAGCCGGAGCATCATTGCCGATACCGAAGGTTTGATAACAGCTGCGAAGTATGGCGCTCCAGTCGATTCCTGTCGCTGCGCGGAGCTTGGTCCTGATATTTTGCAGTTTGTTTTGGTTGAGCTGAAAGGTGAGCTCGGTGGCGAGTTTGCCTGGTGCGACCATTCTGAGGTTGAGTTGATCGTTTTCCAGGGCCAATGGGCTCACCGGCTCCAGAATATTGGCAAGCAATCGCTGGGAAAGCAGGTACTCTTGATGGTTGATGTCGATATTGCCTGCAACCCTTTGCGGGGAAATCGACAGGGGTATCCGGTAGTATTCCTGCTGATTGAAAATCGGTTTGAGCCATTTGTTCAAAGACTTGCCACTAAATCCGTAAATGGAGTAATTGATCAGCATGTTGAAATAGAAACGCTCGAAGTTGAATGCTTCGACCTTTTCAGGATGAACAAATTGATCGCCCTCCTGCCGGTAGCTTAAGATATCGGCCGTATTATCTTTCAGATCGATGCGGTACAGCTGGTCGCTGTGGAAATATATCTGTAGATCCAATCCATGTACGCTTTCGAGCGCCTGGCTGGGGTCCATTTGGTATAAACAGAAGTTGTTGATCCCGGCCAGGGCGAGCTGGACCAGGCTGCTTTTTCCCGAGCCATTGGCGCCGACGATGGCTGATATGTTGATCTGTAGGCCATCGAGGTCATAATGGTCGAATTCCTTGGAAGCATCATAGCGAATCTGTTCATTTTCCTGCTGGCTATAGGCCTGATAAAAACGGTAAAAGACGTTTTTCTGCAGACTGTTAAGGTGCTGCTCAGCAAGGCCGTCTAGAAGTTTTATTCCCACAAGCCTAAAACCCTGGCCGGACAGGATATTTTCCGATTCGCGTGCCGGTGGCTGGGCAAAATCGAGCTCAGGGCTCTGCTCCTGCCCTGCTTGGAGCGCAGCCTGAAACGGGGTGTTGTTTTTGGGGTTCCGCTGAAAGGATGTCCTCGCCATTTCGATATAAGTCTCAGTATCCCTTTCCGTGAGTAGTGCCTTATAAGCGGAAATGTTTCTGGGGATTTTTAGATTTTGGCGTGTGCGAAGAAAGTCGGTGGTGTATTTATCAAGGGGCAGGAAATTTCTTGGGGATATCCAAAATAGAAAAATGCTGACCGAGATTAAGCTGACCCCATACCAGGATTGAAAGCGTTCGTTGTCAATTTCGAACAATCCATCCTGCCCTTGGTGCATGATGCGACCAAAGAATTCCCATATCTCCTGCTGATGTAATTTTGGGCGTCCAGAAATCATCTTGATGGTGACTGGTGTTGGGCAACCGGTAAAGTCGATCTTGGTGTAGCCCTGCATTCCAAAAAGTTGCAACACGCAGTTTAACCGGCGCAGTTTGCTTTCTCCTTTCAAGAAGCTGTCGTTGAAGGAGGCAAATAGCACGATGGGATCCAGGCTTTCATCTCTTTTACCATATTCTTCTACCTTAAACCAGGGATTAAGCTCGAGGAACTGCTTGTTCTTGGCGCAGATGGAATAGAGCACCATCCCAAACTCCTGGCTGTCTTGTCGGAAGTTGTGCACGGCCTTGGCCAGATCTGCGTATACGTCATACCATTTATCCATCCTGATGAGTCTTTTTATGCTTTGGTATTTTCAGGGAAGGATTTAGGGGCTGTGCTGATCGAAGGAGATCCTTGCCCATGCTGGCATTACTGCCAGACAGGTCCGCGCTGAGTGATTTAACTCGCCAGAAGTTATTGGTTTTTAGGTGAGAGATCTTCATATAGTATAAATTTCTTTCCCTGGCGATGAGCTGGGAAAGCGAAAAATTAGATGATACAAGATAGTTGGAAAATTTCAAATGGGCTGAAAAACTTATCCACGTTTTACCTTTAGCCTACCAGCAATTTCTTGAGGTTTACCAGTAGGAAAAGTACCAGTGGACTATACATGAGCAGGTGGTATTTGAGTCTGACCTGCCAGTAATATTTCATACCGATCCATAGCCTGCTACGCTGGCCAAGCCGGAAATAGTCGGGTTTGGTCAATTGGAACCGCTCATAGTCGATGGCCTTATGGTTTTCGTAGCGTTTGAGGATCTTATCGTACTTGTCGCTGATCTCTTTTAAGATCTGTTTTTTTTCCGGGTTGTCGTTTTCGTAGGTCTTGGCATAGCGGAGCTGGTTGTAGAGTTCTGCGATTTCGAGCGCGCAGTCGTGAAACCGGTGTGATTTGAGCACGAAGTTTTCGGCACTTTCCAGCTGGCTGAAGAGCAGGATGAGTACCGAGAGGGAAACCGAGGCGAAGTTGACCTGGGCATCGCTTAAGGTGATGAGCCAGAAATTCAGGCCATAGACATTGACCAGGCCAACAATGATCAGGTAGGCCGAAAGGTAGCCAACGCACTGTCCGGAAAGGCGTTGGAGGATTTCACTCCGGTGGCTGGCGGCAAATCGGGCACCTTTGGTACTCCAGAGCTTGTAGTTGAGTTCAGTTTCGAATTCTTTGAGGAGGTACGGCGGAAGGGCGTTGCGGTATCTTTTGATGCGCCTGGCACGTTGGCATTTTTTCCAATGGTTGAAGAGTGTTTGGAGCATTTTCTCGTTAATTTATTTTTTATGTTGCCAACTGTTGTTTGCCTTTATGGCTGAAAAGGTGCTTAAAGACCTTTTTAGCGCTAGATTTGGGGCATGATGTCAGCTGAGAACAGACGAATTTATAAAATATCCCGATAGGATGGCTATGGGAAACCGTAAGTACTTTGTTTTGAGTATATAAATGCGCAGCAGCTATGGGATATTTTGAGGTAGCGCGGACTTCGGAACTGCGCTAGGGGCTTTTATTAAGAAATTAATTTTTAAAGGGCGGCTCGGGAATAGCGATAGGTTGCAAGAGGTAATCATCTTTGATGCTAGCTTCGTGGGTGATAATTATTTATTTCAGGAGTGTTTGGTTTTTAATGGCTTGCTGATGAGCCTTGGTTTGCCTGCCCGCCTTGTGGCCTATCGGCTTTGCCCGATGGAGCGATTTGGTGTCTACGGTTTCTATTGGGGTGATTTGTTAGTTTTCTTTTTCTTATTGGCTTTGGGGAGGCCGGTGTGGTTTTGATGAATTGATTGTTTTTTTGGGGTGTTGGAACTGGCTTTGATGTGACGGTCTTCCAGGATTTTGGTGGGCTTGATAAGCTGAGTTCAGCGATGAGTGTAGCGCTTGGGGTTTACTTTTTGTCGGTGATGATGTAGTGGAGAGATGCTGATGTGCCGCTTTTTTATTTTTTGGCTTTTTTTGTCTGGTTCGCTTCTTGAGCGTAAAAAGGAATACTTCAGGCTGAAGCGTGTTTCGGAACAGAAATAACTATCGATTAACTAGCAATCTCACGATAAGGGTGATTGAAGGTGGATGGAGTGTTAGTTAGAAATTTGAAGTTTCGTAGTCGATTTTCAATTCATTTTATTTAATATCGCTTTTGAGTTAATCAAATATGTAATTATGATTCAAGATTCAGCTGCGCTATTTCAGGATTTTTCCAAACATTTTAATTCCAGGCTTAGTCTTAGCGATTTTATAGATGCTGAGCCGTTGTTTAAGGAAGTGATCGACCAGAAAGTGCAGCCAGGGTTGCTTCACGCGATATTGCTGCCTTGTGACGGTCAAGTTTTCAGCCAGCTTCGGGCGTTTAATTACCATCATTTATTGGAAAAGCTGATGGCTAGCATGACCATTATTTCGGAGGCAGAAGATATTTACTGTTCGAAACTGGATAAGGGAACTTTTGAGCGCTTTCGGAATATTTTTGTAGATGAGCTCAGGCAAGCGAAGGTGAGAATCAACGAAGAAGAGGGCTATTTCGAAATTTTCTGTTCTAAACTGGCGGTGGAACTGATATGGTCACCTTTCTCGCAGTTTCATGCGGAGCTCACCAAGCAACTTGATTACTTTGAGCGTATAATCGAAATGAAAAGCCTAACAGCATCCAGGCAGGAGGCGCTTGGCAGTTTGTTTCTAAATTCAAAGGTACCCACACCATATTCTTATTTTATCCTAGCCTTTTTAGCTGAAAACCTTGGAATTCCTTTAAAATTATCCTAATGCTTACACCAATAAAACTAGACGACGACCGGCTGAAATATCCGGGATATTATAATATCAATCCGATTGGCTTCGAGTTCAGCCAGTATGCGCGCTATCCATCTATGGATGGATTAGCCGGTGAGCCTCCTTTTTTGGATGAAAATTACGGGCGAATTGTCCATAGTGGTGGCAGTTATGGTGATTCCAGATCGATGCCTAATTATCTCCGGGATTTTCCAGAAAAGATAATCGATTATTTACGGGTGCCCATGAGGAAAATTCCAGTTTACCGATTTGAGGACTACAGGCACATCCAACCTTTTGTGGATTCGCTAAAGGTGCGCTACCCCGACCAGGAGATTCTACTCAGGGGACAAGGCAAAATCCACACGATTGAAAGGACAAAGGTGGAAAAAACCATACTCTTCGGCGAAGAAGATCCCATAGAGCCGTCCTTTTATCCGAGCTTTGCCAGGCTCAACTTCAATGATTTTTTCATTTATAACCTCTGGATCAGCTACACGGGAATGATGTTGGACGACATCAGGTTCGATTTAAAACCTATCTTAATGCCTCACCAATATCAGGATTATTGCAGGGATATTATGGCGATCAAAGGTTCACCAAAATTTATGTTTATTGCCCTGGGTATCGCACAACATTATGGTTTGCCCAGCATCGGTCTGGATCTGACCAAAGACCTTAAAGTGGCCAGCTGGTTTGCATCTCATCAGATGTCGACTAAGAATGGAATGACCACTGTTGCTCCGCTAACCGATTTTGATCATTCAACCCTTTTCATTTTCGGATGTCCAAAGGATCAGGTATTTTCGCATAAAGCCATCAAGGCTAAGTTTATTGACAATGGCCGACCAGATCGGCAGGACGCCTGGTTTTGTCACACGGGATGGGGCTGCGCAAAAAACCAAATTGCAGAACATTTGATCGCTGCCATCCGCCTGGATAGTTCGATACTCGGCGAGTTCGAACCAAGCTATCACCGTTCGCTTTTTCCCGATCGGGATAAGGACTTGATGCTCAATTTCTTTTTAGATGTCATCGAAAGTGGGGACTTAATGGGCGAGGCAAAAAGGGCATTTGAAAGGATCTATCGTTTACATGAACTGCATTTTTAGCGGTTTGTGCCACAAGCTTCTTCGATAGTCAATTTTGCAGAAAGGCTTGTCATCCCGGAGTACCTCTACCAAAGGATTTTATCGCTTCAGTTAATCGGAATATTTCACTTTCGGTATTATAATAATGAACGGATGCCCGCAGGATATTGCTTAAGCCCTCCTTGTCCATGTAGACTGGGGTTGCTTGCGCGCCACCAATGGAAAGGTTAATTCCCTGGCTGTTCAGGTAGTTTTTGAGTTCGGTACTGTCTGCTCCGTCTACAGAAAATGTGACTATGCCGGACAGCTGCCTGCCCTCGTCATGGATATGGATGTCGCTTTGTTCAGAAATGGATTTGCGCAAGATTCCAGACAACTGCCGTATGCGGTCCCAAATTCTATCCAATCCAATGCCTAACGCGTAATCCACCGCGGCACCAAGGCCTAGGGTAAGGGCCCGATTTTTTTCATATAACTCAAAACGTCTGGCATCTGCCCTCAAAGTATATCCCTCTAAAGAGACATTACCTGCAGCGAGAAAATCTTTTAACACTGGCTTGATTTGGTCCTGAACTGTTTTCTTGACGAATAGAAATCCTGTGCCCCTGGGTGCCCGCAGGTATTTTCTGCCGGTGGCGGAAAGCATGTCGCATTTGATTTTTGTTACGTCAACGGGCACTTGGCCAACACTCTGACATGCGTCCACAAGATAAAGGATTCCGTTTTTTTGAGCGATCTCACCGATCGCTTCGACAGGTAGGACGCTTCCGCCTGAGGATGATATATGGGTAACCATGATGAGCTTTGTCCTTGGACCAATGGCGTTTTCAAGTTCGGTAATGGAAAAATTCCCCTGGGCATCATTTGGAATGACCCGAACACAAACTTTTTCGCTGCGCTGTGCATCCACCAGACCAATAAGGTTGGTGACGTATTCCATCTCGCTGGTCAGTATCTCATCACCTGGTTGAAAGCTTAGGCCACCGAAGGCAGTTCCCCAGGCCGCACTTGCATTCTCAAAAAGCGCAATTTCATCACTTTGGGCACCAATAAGACTGGCGACCTTTTCGTAAACGGCGTTAAGTTGCCCCGAGTATTTAGCCTCGGTCTCATAGCCGCCATGCTTCGCTTCTTCTCGCAAGTAATCCAGCATCGTTTCCACTACCACATCAGCGGGCAGGGAGGCGCCAGCATTGTTGAAATGGATTAAGGTTTGGCATCCGCTGGTCTGCGAGCGGATAAGTTCGATATCTATTGTGATTGGTGGTGGTTTCATGTGGGCTAAAATAAGCGGTTTTTTCGTTTTTCTACAGTTTGTTGCTGAAGGTCGTGAAAAATTGATCAATTCAAAATGCTTAGGTGGTATTTGGTCGAATGGTCGGTTTTTCGGCTCGGCAGCGAAATAAAATTCGGAAATATCTAGTAACTAAATCACTAGTGGCTTGCTTTCCAATTTATGCAGGAGTTCTATCCTGCTACTCACCTGGGCTTTGTAATAAATATTCTGCGTATGGCGAGACCGTGGCGGTGGCAATGAAAAGCTTGGCTGCAATGTCTTGCTCATTCATTCCTTGTCGGAGCAGTCCGATGATTTCAGTTTCTCTGGTACTGAAGTCGTATTGCAACAGGTTGTCTTCAAATTGTTGTTCGCTGGGTTTGGTGCTGGAGAGTTGTTCGAGTTTCTGGAAGGCGAGTTTTTGTTTCCGCACGGAATGCGACATAAATACCGAGGTGCTGAGGATAAAGCCGCCGTTGGTAAACAGCACTTCGACCCACTGGCTGACCTGAAGGTAAGAAAATAAGGTCATGCAGACCCAGGGCAATACCGCGCCGTAAACGAGCAGGGCTTCCCATTTACTGACCACCTGACCATCGGGTCCCTCCTCCCGGAACTTATAGCGGATGGCTCGCCGGATGACCCAGAGCACGAAGATGGAATAAAAGAAGGGCACGATCATATCCCATTTGATGGTGGCTTTAAGATCTTCGGTGAAAAGGTAGAATCCGGCAAAAAGACCAGGTATGGCAGAAGCAAAAATAACGGTACGCCGTACAGCGCCTGAAAGCGCAGTTTTTCCAGGCTAAGGGTTTTGTAGAAAAAGAAGGGGAAATACGAGGCCATCAGAAAGCCCGAGCCACACGCAATAATATTCTGAACGGTAATCGGCAACGGGATTTGTGGATCGGGAAAAAGCCCGCCAATGATTTTGTAAAACAGCAGCAAGATCAGTAAAATCAGGTAGTACCTGCGGGACTGGTCCTGTGGCCGGGAAAGGTAATGGGGCAACTGGTAAAACACAAGCATACCAAATTCAAGGATAATGAATATAAAGGTCAGCAGGTGCATCTGGGAATTGAACACGAGCATGAAGTAGAAAAGCTAAAAAGGTCAACAAAATTTAATCTTCCGAACGGAAGCAGTACAGGGGAAAGCCGATGTCCAGGGTCTCATAACATTCCAGGCCTGCTTTCCAGTAAAAGGCGAGGTTCGTTTCCGTCGAGGATTCCAGTACCAGCTGGCGGTTGAGGGTGGAAGCATCCAGAAGGAGTTCACGCAAGAGCGTTGTCCCGTACCCCTGGCCTTGCGATGAGGTTTCAGTACCGATAAACCAGACATAATAAAGATGCGTACTGCCAAAATGCGCCTGGTGCAAGCCTGCGATGGTTTTCTCCTTAAAAATTGCTTTTAGCATTCGCTTAGGTCCGGTAACCTGGAAAATGAGTTTCAGGTCTCGAAACAGGGAAGACAAGCTCGTGCGCTTGCGGTCGGGAAAGAGCACCAGGACAAAACTGCGCCCGCTGTCATCGGACAGGACTTTGCCGGACCGCTTGCATTCCTGGATAGCATATTCCATCAGCCGCTCGCGCCTGCGGGCAGCCTGAGGTCCGTTTCCAGTCAGCTGGCGAACGCTTTTATTTTCGGCAAAGGCATCACTCAAGGCAGCGCGCAGCTGTCCGTATTCGCTTTCGCAGGTCAGGTTTTTCATGAATTTAGATTTAAAAAGATAGATAAAATCTGCTAAGGAAAAAAATATTAAGGGCACCCCGGCTTTGTGACCAGTTCAGAGGGGCTGGCGGGTTGCAAAAAACAAATACCCTGGAGGCCCTTAATAGCTTTAACCGATGGGTTTTCCGGCATGATCAAAGGCCAGGCCGATAAGCTGTCCGATGGTCTTCTCGAGCGCTTCGCGGTGGATGATGGGGCTCGAAGCGTTTGAAGATCAATCACTCACAAATGTTCAACACTTAATAAATATGCAGCAGAGAACGTTGGCATTTATAGAAAAATGAATTTTTAGCTACTTAATCTCAAAAAATCGCAGAAATCTTTTTTAGATGAATTTTAAAATATTGCTTCAAAATTCAAAAATAAAAACTACTTTTATGCTAAAGTATTTGCAGTAAAAAAGGGACATAAAAGCGGTGAGTCATTAGGTGATTATCTAACCTAAAACCCATTTAATATTGATTAAACGCACATTTTATGACGTTGTTCGGACCCCAGCGGGTTAAGGACCATTGTACTCTGGAAGGTTATCAAGGTGACAGCCGCTTAAGACCAAATTTATATTAGAGTAATCAATAAATTAGAGCTGGTAAGCATAAGCACTGAGCTTTTAGATATGTTTCCAATAAATTTACTTCTGCATTTCCTAGAGCCTTACCGTGTTAAAACACATCAATGCATTCGACCAGGAAATCTGTATTTAACATGGCACCATCCCAAATATCCCCTATCAAAGAACGCCCCGCGACATTATTCAAATGAAAGACCCTGAAACGAATTTTATCATTAAAGATGGCTACTGGGAAATAATACCCTGCAGGTGTTGAAACTCAATATTAAATCTCGACCCTTTAAGTAGGCGCTAGCTACCACTTCGCCCTTTTTCGTCAGCATCACCGCGGTCTCGATCCTGGGTTTGCCTCACCTTAGTATTGCCAAAACGCCAGCTAAAACTCATAGAAACCCTGCGGCTCTCAAAAGTTCCAAAGTCGGTATAATTCAGGCTACCAAAATTCACGCGGGTATAATTTCGCTGCGTCTTAAAAATATCACTAATCCCAACACGCAATGATGCCTGTTCTTTAAAAAGTCTACGGCTGGCGCTGGCGCTGACATTAGCGCTGCTCAGCTGGTAATAGATCAGGTTTTGGGAAGCTGAGGTATAGCGTCCACTGATTTGCAGCTGGTATTTACCCGGCAGTGCAAAGCGCTGGCTGGTCGAAAATTGGAACCGCCATTTATCCTGATCCAATTGACCTTGGAATATAGCGCCGCGGAAATGATCATTACCGGCATTAACCTTGTTCAGCATATTCCACCACTTACTTACCGTCATGGGGTAATTGAGGTCAAAGTTAATCGTTTGCATCTTTCCTGCATTACCCGGCATCTCCGTTAAAATATTGCCGGACTGAAAGTAAAGGATACTAAAGTAATCATCCGCCCTACTGTACGTGCATGTAAGCGTAATTCGGTCATTAAAAGTATAAGATAACTCCACCTGACTATTACGCTGCACCCTCAAGCCTGGGTTACCAGTTTGCCGGTTCAGCGGGTCTAGCAGGTAAACGAATGGTTGCAGGTCACTATAATCCGGCCGGATAATCCGGCGGCTCAAAGATAGCCGGAAATGATGTTTTGCACTCGGCTTCCAGTTTAAGTAGAGTGAAGGCAGTAAATTTAAATAGCTGGTATCGGGTTTGGTCACTTGGCTGGTTTTACCTTTGGCATCAGTTTGTTCCACCCTTAAACCCATTTGCCAGCCCCAGCGGGGGTAAGATCCGGATAAACTACCGTAAGCGGCTCGGATCTGCTCGCTGTAATGAAACTGATTCGTATTCTGGTTATTATCCGTTTCTACACCAGCGATTTTTAAACCAGCCTCTGCTTTGAGTTTATTTTTCCAGCTGTGCGTATAATCCGCTTTTAGCGTGCTAATGCTGATTCCGGTCTGTGTTAGATAACCAGTGGCTACCTCGCCGGTGGTCAATAAAGTGATCTGGCTTTCCTTGCGAAAATCAGCACGGTCAAGATCTAGAGTCAATTCTGTTCCCAATGTATCACTATAACGGTAATTTAGGTTGTAAGTATTCCAGTGACGGGTATTGGGATTTTGACTATTTGTCTGATAGCTGTTAGCCCCTTGCCGGGAATAGGTATCATAGCTGCTGATATTGGTACTGGCCTCCCGTTCAATGATACCGCTGAAAGTGCTCTTGCTGTTAATTCCGTAATCCAGAGCAATGCGGAAAACAGGATCGCTCCATGTGTCCAAGTTACCGGTTTGCTGATTTAGTATGCCAGGATTTAATTGCCTTTCTTTAACATTCTCACTCAGGTAGCCGCCCCTGTGCCAGGCGGCGTAACCGCTCACGGCAAGTTTCCCTGCACCGTAATTAACAAGCCCTGAAAGGTCAGCCCAGTTATTCACCCCCTGAGAAGTACTCAGATCAAGGTTGCCAGTGACTCCTTTTACCAGACCTGCAGTTTTGATATTGATGATACCTGTATTTCCGTTCACCTCGTATTTAGCGGGCGGATTACTGAGGAATTCTACCTGTTTAATATTACCCGTTGGCATTGCCTTGAGCATTTTGGCCAAATCGCGCGCGGTCATTTTAACTACCTTATCATTGATCATGATCTGTACCTGGGATTTTCCGCTCATCAGGATCGCATCCTCGTTATCGCTGATGGTAATGCCCGGCACTAGCCCTACAATTTCCAGCCCGTTAGCTGCAAGTTTCTTTACGCTTTCGTTTACACTGATTATGCTCCTGTCAGTTTCCTGCCGGATCATGGACTGCCTGCCCTGAATATTGACTTCCTTGAGCTGACTGACCTCTGGTTGCAGGAGTATCGTCCCCAATGCCCGCTGAGTGGTGAATACAGTATCAGGTTTGTAGCCGAGTGCGGTAATAATAAGTTGATCCAATCCAGGTAGGTTAGCACTGAAGTAACCTGCGGTGTCGGTTAAAATTGTTTTGCTGAGCTGGGTACTTGTATACAAACGAACAACTGTACCGGGTAAAGCCTTTCCTTTTTCATCGGTGACTTTACCATTCACCTGAGCTAACGCATTCAGCCCACTCAAACAGATAACAATAAGTAGTAATATTTTCATGGCTCAAAAGTGAAGTTATACCCTGCCCCCATCGCTTCAGAACATGATTTGAGCCAACTAATTCACCATATGATCCTTGGGGCTTTTTCCGGTCACCTTTTTAAAGGCGCGGTTGAAAGTGGATTTTGAGTTAAAACCAGCATCGTAAGCAACTGCCAAAAGATTAAAGTTCTGATAAGGGGGAGTTTTCAACAGCCGGATCGCTTCTTTTACCCTGAACTCATTCACATAATCATTAAAGTTTTTTCCATAAACGCCGTTAATGACCTTGCTCAGTAAAGATGCATTGGTGCCGATCTTTTTAGCCAGATCAGTCAAGGTCAATTCAGGTTCGAGGTAAATTTTCTGAGCAGTCATCAGCTCATCGACTTTTACTTTCCATCCTTCCATCCAGGACTGATCCTCGGGGGGAAGGATAATCTTTCCGGCCACGGGTTGCAGAGGTTGGGTGTAAGAGGTGAGCAGACGAGGTTCGAAATTGAGTTTAATGATAGGTTTCGCGCTGTAGGCGCTGATGGCCATATAATAGGTGATAAGTGCAAAGGCGAAGAAATAATACCAGGCGCGGACATAGAAAAGTTCGATGAAAGCTGATAAGATGTGTTCTGAAAGGAGCAATATTGTTAATAGAGCGAAGGCATATAGAAAGTTGCGCAACCATTTGAAGCTGGCGGCATCTGCAAATGAAAACTCAAAATCAGAAAATATAAGATACTGGCGGTGATAACGTATAGCCAGGACAAGGTAGATCAAAATACTTAATCCCCATGTCCAGCCGTACCAAGCGTCAAAGTCCGGGTCGGTTTTGCCGTTCATCAGGTAATAATTTCCAATAAGCAACTTATCTGTGATTACCACAAGTAAGCACCAGAGTAGATATAACGAACCAGGGAGGAAATGCAGCCAGTCTTTACGCGTTAATCTGTAATGGGCATTGGTCAGGCTCTTTAAATAAAAATAGAGCAATGGGCCAAAAAACAGCGCATTAATAAAGGGGGTGTAAAAAAGAAATTCCCTGTAGGGTTGGGTATCATACCAGCCAGCAAACCCGGACATCCAGGGAAAGATAAACAATGCCGACAAGAAACAAAAAGTTCCCAGTAGCCGGTCCGCAAGTCGTTCCTGCGTTATCCCTCGCTTCAAAAAAAGGAAGGCATATACACACAGGTGGGTAAAAAAGATCAATAACAGCGAACTTCGCAGCCCAAATTCAAAAAGCATACCCGAAGATAAAGATTTCCGGGCTTGAAATAAGTGTCAAAACATAATCTGACACATCGCAATGCTACTCTAGATATCTGTTTTGAACCGCGCTAGGTAATTCTCGATCTGAGATATAAGATAATCAGGCAGATTCAATAGTTTGTATTTCTCCCCGCCTTAGGGGGGGCAAGCGCATCAGTAATGTGCAGCGAGCCTACATAAAACCGAATAGCCGTATTATGCGGGGACAGAAATTCTTTGGGTGCTGCAATAATTTATTTGAATATTTATTTTAAGCATTTCTCAGCTCAACCCCTCCTTGATTGAAGATGATTAGTTGTTCATTCTAACAGAATCACGACCTTCTCTCAATGAAGCTTTTAAGAATTAGTCTTTCCACGCATTAAAACACCAACTACCGAAACTTTTGCGGGCTGCTTTTCGTTTCTCCTATAAACCACATCGTTATGAAAATATCTCAGCTTATACTTCCCTTTTGCTTTTTCATCTCGTTCCATACTGCATTCGCCCAGGATGAATCATCCTACACTTTTAAAAAGCCATCTGCAAATGGTACTGGGAAGGTTTACCTGGGTAGAGAAATTGCCCACGTCATGAGCTTTGAGGGTGTAGATTGGCTGGAACGCAACAGCAGAACGCAAGAAGAAAACACCATATTGGCCGTAGCTTCCCTGCCGATAAAAAATAATAGTGTAGTGGCCGACATCGGTGCGGGCTCAGGGTTTTACACCTTCCGGGTTGCCCAGCGCATCCCAAAAGGCAAAGTCTATGCGGTGGAGATTCAAAATGACGCCATTGCCTATCTTAAGAAAAAAGCTCTTGAGGATAAATTAGCGAACGTTGAAGTAATCAAGGGCACAGAAAAATCTCCTAACTTACCCCCTGCTTCCATCGACTTGGCTTTTATGGTGGATGTTTACCACGAGTTATCACACCCTGTAGCCTATCTGGCTGCTTTAAGCATGGCACTTAAACCAGGGGGCAGGCTTCTGCTACTGGAGTATAAAGAGGAGGATCCGGCAGTAGCCATCAAAGCTGAACATAAGATGAGTGTAAAACAAGCGAAAAAAGAACTAGCGGCCAACGGTTTTAAACTAGTCAAAAACGGCACATTTTTGCCGCTGCAGCACTTCTTGCTTTTTGAGAAAACAGTCAATTAATTGAAATCCTCTTTAATCTAATATTTTTATTTAGCTGACAAGATCATGATTTCAACGAATTTGTCGCGCTTTAATTTGGTTTAGGTCATATATAATCAACAACTTAATCGTATTGTTGATAAGTATGATTCTATTTCAGATGTTATTCTTAATGTTGCTTACGGTTGTTTTTCTGTCACAGATATCGACAATATTTGTGACAAAAAACATGAAACTCTTGGAAGCATATATCCTGGCGTTTCGATAATATTTGGATAGTGAATTTCAATTATCCTAGGGTCTTGATCACTCGCAACGGCAAAAGTCCGTGTCGACCGATTAAGTCGTCACATGTATGATGTTTATCATCTATCACAAAATGATAAAACTCTATCTGCTATTGAAGACCAAAATTTATATGAGACGATTGTCGCCCATCGATATGAATATGCCAAAATTGGTGGCCTAGATTATAACAAGCATAATCCACTAACATTAGATCCTATTCCGCATGCTGATTTCATCAAGCGTGGGAAGCCGACTATAACAAGATGCGAAGCGAAATGATCTACGAACAAAATCAAACTAGTTTTCAAGATCTGGTTGAAAATATTGAGCAGTTTAAAAAAAAGCTATCTTCGGTTTCATGGAAATTTAGTCTTGAATTTGATAGCTAAATATTTTTATTTCCTAAATTCAGACGGTTATTAGTGCAATAGTTTTTATTTTGCTAACGCTAGGGAAATAATTTTTATCTAGAGGTTTAAAAAATCAATAATTAGGATTCTAATAGTATAACTTTTCTTGTTTTTTAAACCAAAATTTTGGACATGCGTAGCATTTTAATGATGTGTCCAGGTTTTAAAAAAAAATGGAACAATAAGGCCTTGTATGGCTAAACCGACTGCGATTAAGCACGTTACACCAAAAATATTTTCTTCATAACACTCTATTTATTAGTGAGCTTACAAATAATTTAAAATTGTTGCAACGGGTTCAAATTAATCGGTTTGTCCAAGATTGGATTACCACTCAATGACATACAAATTAAAGGCATTACAAAAGAATTAACCTAAGGATTCAGTATTCCATCGAGTTGCATGTACCTTTTGCCGTTCTTTTCAGGTTTAGATTTACTTCCATTATCAATAATCATAACTTTGGGAATACTGCTTTGAAGGCCAAAACACCTGGGAAGACCGTCTCCATTTGGATTACCACTTTTTATAAAGTTTACCAGGTAAGTGCATAAACCAATTAATTTGACCCCTTTCTGCCAATTGTCCAAAATACAGAAAAGCAAAACTTTACAGCAAATTTATTTCCGGTAAGACGGGGTCAATATGCTCTAGTTTATCCAATTTGACAAAGGATAATACGAATACAGATCGTAAAACAAGCACAGCAACAAACATAAAAACGAACATAACGAAAAGCACGAAAAGCAAAACAACAACAAATACGGAAATAAACACAACAATGAATACTAAAAATATCACAAAAATAAATACTAAAAATTAATTGGTTTGTCCAAGATTGGATTAGCACTCGATGAAAAACAAATTAAAGGCATTACAAAAGAAGTAAACTATGGATTCAGTATTCCATCAAGCTGCATATACCTTTTACCGTTCTTTTCAGGTTTAGATTTACTTTGATTATCAATAATCATAACTTTAGGAATGCTGCTTTGAAGGCCAAACCACCTTGGAAGACCGTCTCCATTTGGATTACCACTCTTTATAAAGTTCACCAGGTAAGACTGAAAGACTTTTGAAGTTTCAAAATCCTCACTTTCCCATTTATAACTCTTATTTAGTTTTAGATTCCCAAGGGCGTACTCAATATCCGAAGCATGTACCGCGCCCATGACGTCGGTATTGTATGATCCCTGTCCGATAAAAGTTGGACGTTTTCTAGAGAACAGATATCGATAAACTGGAAACCCGTTTGTTTTACTATGCACATCAATCCATTTCCATGTAGAATAGGAAATAAAGCGATCGCTAGCAAGGTCAGTTGCTAACTGCGCGACCTGTTCATCTGCAGTTGCCGGATACAGTGCCAATATTTCTCTGCTTTTGGAAGTAAAGAGCTTTTCAACTCCGGCCTTATAATTTTCAAGCGTAGGTTTCTGATTGGAAAGAACACTATTCATACTTCGCTCTGCAGTGTTCCATCCAGCCAGGAGTGGCACATCCATCTGGCGACCGTAACTGTAGGTATTAAGTGGTTGTTCTACGAAAAAGTAACCGTCTACCGTTAGGGGAAACCAGTAATCTTTTGAGCGCTTTAAAAGCTCTTTAGTGGGAATTTTTCGCAACTCATCAATGCTATTTGCTCCGCAAGCTTTAGCGAATTCCTCCCCTATCTTCTCCGCATTTGCTAAGCTCACAGGTGGTTCGAATCCTAACACTGACCCGCTTTGCCCTATAGCCCCATGAAAAAGTCCTTTTGAAAGTGGAGAACACATCTGGGCAGAAACCGACATAGAACCCGCGGATTCCCCAGCAATGGTGATTTGACCTGGATTTCCCCCAAAAGCGGAAATATTGCGCTTCACCCATCGCAGCGCTTCATTCTGATCCTGCAATCCATAGTTACCAGAACTTCTCTGTTTACTTTCTTTGGACAGGCTAGCATGCGCTAAGAATCCAAAAACACTTAACCTGTAATTTATAGTGATAAAAATAACCCCTTTGCTGGCCATGCTTTCTCCATCATACCTCGGCTCTGAACCATCCCCACTGGAAAACCCTCCTCCATGAAAATAGACCACTACTGGCAAGGACTTACCATCTTTTATCTGAGGTTTCCAGATATTAAGATACAGGCAATCTTCACTTTCTTCGGCGCTTCTAAATACCATGTCATCATAACTGTTGCGCTGAGGAGACCTGGATCCGAAAGCCATCGCGTTTTTTATTCCATTCCACTTCTTTTTAGGGACTGGTGAATGCCATCTGAGCTCACCAATGGGGGCTTCAGCGTAAGCAAGACCCTTGAAAGCTACCACAGAGCTGGACAAAATAGCGCCCCTGATTTTCCCTTCCTTAAGCGTGACCAAAGTTTCATCTTTTGCAATTTTAGTCTGAGCGAAAGCGTGGCTCAATGAAAATAATAGAAACAACAGCGTAGTATATTTTTTTATTTTAATCATAATCACCAGATATGGGTCGTGGAAGACCCTTTATTTATAGTGTAAGAAAAAGTCTGATCTCCCTCAACGACTTTGATCGTTTGTGGTTCAGTCGAATTATTAGAGACGATAAGCACCCGTTTTCCCTCCGGGGTTAAAAAGGCTACATTGCTAACCTTTGTGGTAAGAGTGCTTTCAATTCTTGATGATCCAAAGGGAATAAATTTGGATGCATGCGCAATGACATAATAGGCCAGGTTCCGCTCAACTTTATCTCCATCTATGGTTACCGCTCCCTGACATATTGAACAGCCGCCATTGTCTGTATGCGGGTTATATTTAGGATCCGCAGCGAGGTTCCAAAGAATCACATTTTTACTCCAGTTCCGTAAAGCACCGATGAGGATCCTTCCAACAGGATAAGCGGTATTGAAACCACCATCCTTGCTTACAGCCATCATTTCAGTAAAATATATGTTTTTATCGGGGAAGGCATCATGTACTTTGCCCATCGCAGAAGTCTGACCGGCATATAAATGAAATCCTGAACCATCAATGTAGCTTGCTGCTTCTCTGTCTGCCAAGATCGAAATGGGATATTCCGGGGCATCACAATTGTGGTCGTACAGAACAATTTTAGTTTTTATACCTTCTCGTTTAAAGGCGGGTCCGAGATGATCGCGAATAAAACGAAGCGCTTCTTTGGCCAAAAACTGCATGCTGGGTGTATTACCATCATTGAAAGGTTCATTCTGAATGGTCACCGCGTCAATGGCAATTCCATGGCTTTTCATGGCCTGGATGTATTTCACAAAGTAACTGGCATAAGTGCTATAATATTTATCCATTAATCTGCCACCCTGAACATTCTGGTTTGACTTCATCCACACCGGGGCGGACCATGGGGAACCCATAATTTTTATTCGTGGGGATATCGCTAAAATTTCCTTTAAAACAGGCACCACATCTTTTTCATCCTGTGACAAGGAAAAATGCTTTAACTCTGCATCAGTTTCCCCTGCTTTGAGGTCATCGTAAGAAAAGACATATTCATTCAGATCAGATGCCCCGATGCTCACCCGGAGATAACTAATCCCGACCTGGCCCGGTCCATTTCCAAAAAGTTCACTGAGAATCCTCTTCCTTTGCGGAGCGGACATGCGAATGAGGTGTTGCGCACTGCCACCTGTCAGCGCAAAACCAAACCCGTCAACAGATTGATATTTTTTTTCGGCGTTGATGTTAATGATTTCTGTTTGCCCATTTCTTGCCTCGAGACTGGTCATTTTTGATAAAAGCATCGTTTTATCATTGCTGGTCTCCCAACCTTCCACCTTCAGTTGTGCCTGGAGCAAAAAAGGAAAAGTATTGAGTAACAAAACTAGAATGAACGCATGCTTGAATGCATAAATGGACTGGAGGTATCTGGGCATAAAGGTATACTTGGTTTACACAAAGTTAAGCTCCAGGTTATCCCTTTTTTAATAGGATTTTAACAATTTATAATGTTTTGAATTGATGACCACCAATTTGACCAACAAATCCTAATCCTCCTTAGTCGTTATAAAAACGATCATTCCTTTTGCAAACTTTCTAGTCGCGGGATGATCCTGAGTGGATTAGCCTTGATAAATGGTTCTCACTTAAGGCGGAGCTTAGATTGTTTCAGCTGGGATTACTTTTTAATATACACTCAGCTTCAAGGGCATAACTAAACTGTTTCTTTGAGCAAATGTGAATTTCACAATTTCTCTGACGCCGTTATTATTTTTCTCTCACCGGTTTCTCATCAATTTAAGCTATCCTTTGAAATCTATTAAGCAGCTCTAAACAGGCCCTGCTATTATGGTAAGGGCATTTCCATAATCCGGCTTTGTCTTCTCCTGCCATCAGACTGCCATCTTCTTTTCTGCCCCAAAACCATTCGCCATTAGTTTTATCGATGATTTGAATAGTGGTATAGTTCCAGATTTTATTAAAATGATGAAGAAATCTTTCATCTTTAGAAATTTGAAAAGCGTTATATAACCCGACCAGGGCTTCGGCCTGTACCCACCAGTGTTTTTCTGCAATCAGGTGATGGTTTGCGGGATTGAATTCATATACCATCGCATCTTTATCAATACCCTCTATCGCTGCTATACTGATTTCAAGGGCCAGCTTCTTAAATTGGGCTATGAGCTCAACCTCCTTTATCGCTTCAGCGGCTTCGAGCAATAACCAGGAGGCCTCAATATCGTGTCCGTAAGAAATAGCCTCTGACTTAGGCTCCCAGTGTTCATTGAAAAATAGCCCCAAATGGCCGTTAGGTTTTAAGATATGCTTGCGAAAAACCTCCAGCAGCTTTATGATCTGATGTTTAAGACCTTCATCAGGCCACAAGGTATACAGCAAACTATAGGCCTCCAGAATATGCAGATGGGTGTTCATTGTTTTTTTTTCATTTGCATCCTTATCACTCAGGCGTAAATCATCTTTCTGCGTCCAGTCTCGCGCGAACGCTTCAAAATATCCTAGCTCATTTTTATCATAACTATGTTTTTCGATATCAGCATATAAGGATTTAGCGAGTATTAAGGCGTTTTCATCGCCGCTGGCCTTAAAATACGCCGCAAGGCCATAAATGGTGAAAGCAATGGCATAGATTTGTTTTTTTTTATCTTTTGCATCTCCCTTGAAGTCAACTGTCCAGTATACCCCGCCAAAAGTGTAATCAATGAAATGGTTTTTTATGTACAGATAACTTCGCTCAGCGGCCGCTAAATCCTCCATGGATCCGGTCTTTAGATAGGCGGCAGAAAAACTCCAGAGAATCCTGGCATTTAAAACTGAACCTTTATCAGCCGTAGAGATGACCTGCTCTGCTTCATCAATCTGTCCAACAAAACCACCATTTTCATGGTCTATGCTGCGCTGTTTCCAGTAATGGAGTATGGCTTGTAGTTCGATTTCAATTTCTGAAGCGCTTGGAAGGGATATAGCTGGCATAATCTGTAAATTTAATTGGCTAAAACTAACTGGATTACACCTCTAAAACTAATATTTTTTTAACATAAGCTAATACTAATGCATTATGGTTATAGCACCTGTACTATTCCAGCATATTTTGATATTATTTTACCTTTTTTAAGTAAACCTCGTATTATAATTTGGCTGATAAAGTCTACCCTAACTCGATCAGAGCGCATAGTCGAGCTTTAAACAGAATTTTCAACGATATAGCATCATACAAATAAGCTAGGATCATGTAGTGTTTTTTTAACTATATTGCCATCTATAACCGAATATAAGATGTCTAAAAATGTAATCAGGGAAATCACCCCTTTGACGCCGAACGACTGTTTTACCATTTTTTCCAGAACTAAACAAGAATTTGATTTCCCGCTGCATAACCATGAGGATATGGAGCTCAACTTAGTGCTTAATGCGGCTGGGGCTAAACGAATTGTGGGGGATCACATAGCTGAAATAGAGCAGCAGGAACTGGTGCTGGTAGGCTCGAATTTATCACACGGCTGGTTCACTCATAATTGCGTAAGTGAAGACATCAGAGAGGTCACCATTCAGTTCCATAAGGACTTACTGGATGAAAAGTTTTTAAAACGCAATCAGCTTTCTTTCATTCGTAATATGTTTGAGCAGAGTAAGCGTGGTGTTCTTTTTTCCAAGGAAACCATTGAACGCATTTCCCCGCGTCTTTTGGCTTTGAGTAAGAAAAGTGGCTTTGACTCCATATTGGAATTACTGTCGATATTGCATGATCTCTCGATATCCAGGGATACCAAACTGCTTTCGGATTCCAGCTTCACTAAGGAAGATTATAACTACAATAGCAGAAGGATTGAAAAGGTATTTGAGTATATGAATAATAACTTCAACAGGCTTATCACCCTGTCAGAAGTAGCCAAGATTGCCAACATGCCAGAAGCGTCCTTCAGCAGGTTTATTAAAAAACGCACCGGTTATAATTTTATTGATTCGCTGAATGAAATCAGACTGGGACATGTCAGCAGAATGCTTATTGACACGACCCAGTCTGTTGCTGAAATTGCCTTTATTTGCGGCTTTAATAATATGGCGAACTTTAACCGGACTTTTAAAAACAAAAAAGGGTGCACGCCAAAAGAGTTCCGTGAAAACTATGTTGGCAAGCGCGTATTTATCTAAGCTAAAAGATTTTTTGCATAAAATTATGGAGCTGCTCACGCCAGAATCTCCACTCATGTCCCCCTGGGCTATCGTGAAATTCATGGTTGATTCCCTTTGTCTTTAGATCATAATCTAGCGCCAGGTGTCCCTGATACCTTGGATCCTCTTTACCGCAGGCGAGGTAAAGCAGGTTAATTTCTTTGTTTACTTTAGCTGGATTAGCAAAAGCTCCAGGCACCCGTTCATTGATATCAAATTTTGCATCACTCAACAAACCGGCACTAAATTCGCCAATGTAGCTGAATTTATCAGGGTTTTTAAGCCCAATTAAGTAAGCCTGGCCGCCGCCCATGGAAAGCCCTGCAATGGCTCTGGATTTTTTATCCGCCCGGACACGGTAATTTTTTTCTACATATGGAATAACGTCCTTTAAAAGTTCCTGTTCCAACTGCTCGACCCCTTCTTTGCTGCTTCCTCCTGCCCAGCTGCCGTCGGTGAGCCCGTTGGTCATCACAATAAGCATCGGTTTTGCTTTACTTTCAGCGATAAGGTTTTCTAAAATTACATCCGCTTTCCCGGCGCTCTGGGTCCAGCTGGTTTCATTATCTCCCCCGCCGTGGCGCAAGTATAAAACAGGGAAAATTTGCTTTGGATTCTTCAGGTATTCTGCAGGGAGAAAAATGCACATCCCTCTAGGTTTACCTAAAGCCGAAGACTCATATTTAATGAATTGCAAAATTCCATGTGGGACGTTTTGATGCTCATCAAACCTTGCCTTATCACCAGGAACTTCCACGATACTCCCGTAAAGCTCAGTGCCGGATTTTACAACAGGGTTTTTAGGATCAAGGCTTTGAATTCCATCTACAGAAAACACATAGGAATAAATCCCCGGTTTTTGCGGGGCAATCTTGATTTCCCAATTTCCTGCAGTGTCTTTTTGCATCTGTATGGGCTTAATATCCCATTCACCAAAAAGCAGTTTGACCGATTTTGCAGATTTGGATTTAAACCTGAAAACAATGCTTTTATCATTTTCCACTACCGGAGAATATGGCGGAGACGCCGGACCCCACCATCCCTGAACGCTGTAGGTATTAATGGGTTTTTGCGCCAGGATTGAGCAAGAAACCAGGCTTAAAAGAAGAAACAGAATTTTTTTCATCGTATGTATATTTTACCAGCCTTTCATTTCATCCAAAGAGATGATGTTTTCAGCTTTCATTAGAGCGTTTAATTCAGCAGGGGTATTATGAGAGAATACTAATTCTGACCAACCCATAAAAAAGGTCCATTTTGGTTGCTTGGCCATCACTTGGGCAGTAGGGAATAGCTGACATTCCCCAATGGCGATCGGCTTTTTGCCACCAGCTTTTACCATAATATCATACTTCTGTTGACTGAATCCTGTTTTATCATCATAAATATCCAGCGCAGCAACGTCCCAGTACTCATCACCAGGATTATAATCTACTGCATCTTTTTCCAGGGTTTTAAAATCCTGTATGTCCCATACCCAAATCAGGTTATCAAGCTTTTTGGTCTTGCTTAAGTAGTCATGGGTCAGCTGATAGAGTTTTCTCGTACCCTCCGCGCCAGGCCTGCCACCCCACCAGAAAACGCCCTGATTCATTTCATGCAAAGGTCTGAACAGCACTTCCACATTTTTTTCTTTGAGTTGGCTTAGATATAAAGCGATTTCATCCATCATTGACTTCCACCTGGTATTTATCAGAGTTCCATCGGTCAAAAGCTCCTTCCATTGCTGATCAGTTAATTTGCTCAACACCCCTTGCTTATCCCAGCCGCATGGCTGCTCCAGCGCAGGATTACATGCATGCCACATGATATTGACAAGACTTCCTTTCCTCCACTGCTCAGCAGCTTCATTAATCATGGTTTGTCTATTTTCAATATTTTCAGACTGGAATAGAAAATCCCCGCTCCAAAGCCCAGGATATTTCCCAGTAGTGTTGAATACTTCCTGCGTCCATTTTTTGGGCTCTGCATTTGGCTCCCGGTTGTGTATACCCGAAATGGTGTATTTTCCCGATACCGAGTAAAGGTAATTCAGTGATTTAAACCGTGTGGGTCCTTTATTCGTTTTTACGGCTTTATTCCCTTTATGCGGAGCAAGATTTTGCGCGAAAGCGAAATGGCTAAAGGCAATCAGCATCACTAAAATTAAACAGGATCGGCTATTTTTCATATCTAAGGTTTCTTTAAAATGTAAACAAAATCTGTGTTAGGGGCAAGCTCCAGATTATTGATGTCCAGGTTATTACCACTAGCTGCAATTTGAACATCTGCATCAAAACGCTGGGTTTCGCAGTTATATTTTGTAAGCTTATAATTTGAAAAGGTAACAGGTATAGTAATACCTGTTTTCTGGATTTCAGCTTTCGGGTTATATAGGTAAATAAAAATATCAGCGCCGCATTTTACGCTAAACACTTCAATAGCGGTGTTGGTGCTCTTCACCCTCAGGCTATCAAAACTCCCTTTCCCGGACTGCATCATTTCGTCCTGGATGCGGCGAACGTTAGCAATATATTTATCGGTGCCACGGTTATCAAAATACTCCCACCACCAGGAAAGCGGCAAAACGGGAGTTGGTGAGAAAAGGCCATACCACAATCCACGTTTAAAATCTGAATCCATGCCATCAGCGAAATCATCGAAGTTTTTAGACCAGTCATATTCATAGCCATATTCACCAATCACATATGGTTTACCATAGTTTTTGGTATAGCTTATAATGGTGGTAGGCAGGGCACGGTTGTTTTTGTAAATGTGTTTTTGGTTAAAATCTATGGCATCTATGGAATTTAGCCCTTTTAAATCCCGGTGAGAAATGCTGGTGGTCACCAGGTGTTTAAAGGGATCGGTTTGTTTGACGTAGTCTGCCATTTCCTGGTGCCATTGTACGATATGTTCAGCTGGAATTGGATTGTTTTTATCCCTGAACTGAACATTGTCAATTTCGTTGAAAAACTCCCAGGCACCTATCGCGCTGCTGTAACCCCAGCGGGCAATAATGAACCTCAGGCGGTTGCGGTATTCCCCTTTAGCCTTCGCATCTGTAAAAAAGTTCGCAGCGGAAACCCCATAACGTCCGTTTTTAGCATCGTGAGATCCTGGACCTAAAGTCAGCATAATATACAGGCCCAGTGAATCAGACAAATTGACCATTCGGTCCATTTTTTCTATCGCGCTTGGATTAAAATACGCCGAGGAATTGCTGTATCGCCTGTTATTTATTCCACTTTTCCAGTCCAGGGGCAAATTCCATGAACAAATCCAGGTACGAAAGTAATTTCCGCCATGTTTAGCCAGCGAGGGTAGCATGTACTCATAGTTATACTTGGGGTTCTCATGAAGGGTTTTAAAGTATTTTGAATCATCGTCATCTCTTGATTCCCAGCAAATATTTTCTCCGATGCCCCTGAAGGCATCTCCATTATCGAACCGGAACGTCCAGTCATTGCCCTTATGCAGAATGCCTTTAAGCTTAGATGCTGACACTTTAAATGAAGAGGGTTTGGTTAAAGAAACCTCTTTGCTGTTTTTCCGCAGCGCGAAGGTATATTGGTACCTTCCATTTTCCTGGGCATTGAAGCGCGCCTTCCAAAGCGAGCGTTTTCCGGATTGACCAGATTCATAGTAACATGGCAGGTTAATTTTTTTACCAGTGGGAGAAGTAAGCTGCATGTCAAGGGCTAAATCTTCCTGTAAATATGGATTATCGAAATCTGCCTGCAATTCAATAGTCCATTCTGCTTTTTCATAGGTTTCCACAACCGGACTCGTTGGAGTCGTTTTTATAATACGATTTTGCGCCTGCACAGAAAAACTCATTAAAATAACAAAGGCAAAACAAAAAGAGATATTTTTTTTCATAGGTTTCATTCCGGAATTTCCCCGCAAATTGGATTTGGTTAGCATTCGTGTTAGATTCAAATCTACAAGCCTAGATAGATAAAGCGTTAATAGTATTTTAACAAAATCCTATACTCAAATTTTCCTCACATAAATGATACAACAAAAGGATTATCTTCCAACAGTTATCCTACCAAGCTTTATAATGCCTTTATACGGACTTTGTTTGCGCCTGATAATAAAATACAAGTCATGTCTGCCTTTTACTGGTGAGCTGATTAGGCTCACGATATCAGCATATTTATCAAACGAGCCGGTTGAGTCATAGCGGATTTTTGAGATTAAGGGCCCTGCACGCGAATCCCGCCTGACCTCGATTTCTCCATCCAAGGTGGAGGCATAATTAAATGTGAAATTTTTAATTCCATTTAGGTCCGTCTGCTTTAATAAAATATAAGCCTTATTATCTCCCTCAGATAGGCTATTGCGGAAACGCTCAAACCCCACATGAGCGTCCGCCAGCGCGGGGTTGATAAGGGGGCTTCTTAAGAAAAATTCTTCGGTACTGGAAAGCGGCCCAATAGGCTTTCTTCCGCCATCGGTATAGCTTACTTGGAACAGGTATCCACCTTCAGGCTCGTCTTTAATTGAATTTAACTTCAGTGATCCCGCTTTGGCAAGCGCGATGCGCTGGGCCGTTTTATCCTGCGGCATGGAGAAAACATAGGCTACGATTTCTTTTGCATCGCTGGTGGAAAGTTGCGGGTGGGCGCTCATCACGCTTGTTTGCCCCCAGCTTCCCCCACCCCCTTTAATAATTTTTTCCGCAAGTTTTTCTATCGAACCGTTTTGAGAACTGTAGCGGGCGGCGATATCAAAGTAACTTGGTCCTATGGCCTTAGCATTTGCCAGATGGCAGGATTTACAATCGCTGGCTGCCATTAGCGCTTTACCTGAATAACTGGGCTGCTCGGATTGATTTTTTTGACCTGCCGAAAGATATGTGTAAAAAGCCTTCAAGCGCTTAGGTGCAATTTTTAGATCTTCGTTATCACTGGCCTGGATAGAGTAAGTAAAGGGTTTATCAGCCCAGAAGAATGATTTATTGTCAGCGCTGGCAATAGAGACCACTGGCGGGGTATTACCGACTTTTATGATTAAAGTGTCTTTAGCGCTGGCACCCCTTTTATCACGCACCGTTAGAATGGCCTTAAAGGTACCTGACTTTTTATATATATATACGGGGTTAATTTTATTGGACGCTACAACCTTGCCCTCAAATTGCCACTGGTAGCTGAGCTGGTCATCGTCATCTAAATCATAGCTTTTTTGCCCACGGAAGTTTACCAGTAGCGGCGCTTTGCCCGCAATGCTGCGATGGGAGGGGAAATTTTTTCGCTCGGAAGTTAAAAATACTGTTTTGTCCAACCGCTGGTGTTCTTTTTCATTTACAATTTCTGCTTTGGCAACAGGCGAGCGGTTTCCGGTATTGTATTCAATTTTTACCAGGGAAGCATCCGCATTGGCCGCTCCGTATACCGAACCATATTCGAGCATATAGAGTATACCATCATTGGAAAAAGCCATATCAATGGGCCTTTTAAAGTTTCCGTTGGCGGCCATGAAAGCCTCATTTCGCACATAGTTTTCTTTTTCATCAAAACTCAAGGCAAATATCCAGTTACGCATCCAGTCGGCAATAAAAAATTTGCCATCATAATACTCCGGAAAGCGGTTTGGAGCGCCAGTTTGCTTATAGCTATAGAAAGTCCCGCCGATGATGCACCGGCCTCCAAGCCCAAGTTCGGGAAATTCTTTGGAAGCAAGATATGGATACCAAATCATCGCAGGCCTGGCCGGCGGCAGCTGGCTTAGTCCGGTATTGTTTGGCGAATGGTTAACTAACTTTTCGGGCTCAAATTTTTCTCCGGCCGTCTTCTTTCCAAAGTCCCAATGCGCATAGGCCTGATTATCGCCAGCAAAATAGGGCCATCCGTAGTTGCCCGCAGACTTAGCCTGGTTTACCTCATCAAAGCCCATCGGTCCCCGCTCGCTTTCTTGCCCCGCATCCGGGCCAATGTCGCCCCAATAAAGGGTCGAGGATTTTGGATTCAGCGCAATCCGGTAGGGATTCCTGGTTCCCATCACGTAAATTTCAGGCTTTGTTTTTGGTGTCCCTGGCTTGAATAAATTACCTTGTGGAATGCTGTAGGTTCCATCAGCTTGGGGGTGTATGCGCAGAATTTTTCCCTTGAAATCATTGGTATTCCCGGCGCTGCGTTGAGCATCTCCGCTAAAATAAACTTCACCCGGGCGCTCATCCAGCGGAGCGTAACCTTCAGAAGAAAAAGGGCTGCTGCTATCACCCGTTGAAAGGTATAAATTTCCCTGGGTATCGAATGCGAGCGAGCCGCCATGGTGGGAGCCGCTGTTTTTTTCAACCGGAACACGCAGTAGTATTTTTTCACTCGATAAGTCTAAGACACTCATTTTTGATAAGCTAAACCTGGATAAGTTGAAATAAAGAGGTTCCTGGCTTTGACCCACTGGCGCATAATAAAGATAGATAAAGTTGTTTTTGTCAAATTCAGGATCGAGCGTTATGCCAATGAGCCCGGTGCCCCCAATATTGGTGATAGCTAATTTTTCAACCAGGGTGTTTTTATCTGTTTTGGTATCATAAACATAAAGGTTGCCGAAAAGTTCAGTGTAGAATATCCGGCCGTCTTCGCTCACAGCGAGCTCCATTGGGGAATTTAGGTTAGTAGACAGAATACTCTTGGTAAAGCGGTTTTGTTCCGGTATTGGTTTGGCATAGGCTTTAGCATAGTCAAGCTTCGCCCCATTTCCAAGCGCATACTCGATGCCGCCAGCAAGCTGAGCTAAAAATAAAGGTTCTGAATAACTTTCTTCGGTATGTCCCAGGCCAGTGTAAAAAGCGCGTCCGCCATCATATTCATGATACCAGATAATAGGGTGTCCGGTGCCATTTGTTCCTCCATCGTAACTATCCTCATCCAGACTGGCCAGGACTTTTATGCCGGGATAGAAAGATTTATAGTTATACCACTCATCGCTTCTCTTCCAGCTTTCCGGCAAACTGCTGCTTGCCGGATGGCTTTTATCGCTGAGATGGATAGAAGCTTCACGCACGTTTGGATTGTGGGGATGGGAATCAAAGTAAGCGCCGATGAGTTGTCCATACCAGCTCCAATCATATTCGGTATCAGCCGCGGAGTGGATGCCTACATAGCCTCCACCGGCCTGAATGTATCGCTCGAAGGCCGTTTGCTGTTCTGAGTTAAGCACATTGCCAGTTGTAGAGTTAAAAATTACAGCGTTGTAAGCAGAGAGCTTTTGCTCATTAAAATAAGCTGCGTTCGTCGTAGTATCTACGCTATATCCTTTTTGTTCTGCTATCTTTTTTATTGCAGCAATTGCTGAAGGAATCGAGCTGTGGTGCCAGCCAGCAGTTTTGGAAAAAATAAGCAAGGCTGGTTTTGGCTTTGGCGCCTGAAAGCCCTCAATAAAAATGAGTAGCAGGCTTATTAGAAGCGTAAAATATTTTGTTTGTAGTGAATTGTTCATCATTGAAGTTTTATCGTATTGGCTGGATTAATCCTGCAAGGCATACTGTATACCCGCGAGCAAATGTTTTAAAAATAAAGGGTCTTCATAGTGTTCGGGGAAATGGCCAAGCGCAGTATAAAAACTCCTTCCCCCTTCAAACTCATGGTACCAGGCGATAGGATGATAGGCGCCATTTTCGCCTCCCTTGTAGCTTTTTTCATCTACCCTGAGCAATACGTGCAGCCCCCGTTGCAAGTCCCGAAAGTTATACCACTCATCTCTTCTGGAGAAGGATGGCGGAAAAAATTTAGTAGCGGGATGGTTGCTATCCTCCAGGTGAAGGGTTGCAGTTTGAGGCTCGGGGTGACCGGTGAATACCCCGCCAACAAGCTTTCCATACCAACTCCAGTTTTTTTCTATCGTGGAAGCCGCGTGAATACCGACGAATCCTTTACCCGAACGAATAAATTTTTGTATTGCCTGTTTTCCTGCGCTGTCGATAATATTTCCAGAGGGGCTTAAAAAGATTATTGCAGCGTATTGCTTTAGATTATTCTCGTTTAGTGCGCAGGAGTCTATCGTCTGATCTACAGAAAAATGGTTTACCAGGCCAAGTTTTTTTATCGCTTTGATACCTGCATCAATCGATTCATGGTGGTAGCGCGCCGTTTTTGAAAAGATCAAGACTTTTTTCTGGCCGCTGGCAAGTAAATTCAGGCCAATGCAAATGAGTAAAGTAAATGTATTTTTCATATCTGTATTTAAGGTTGTTTAGCGTAAAAAATGTCTTCCAGTAAAATCCTGGACTTATCTTCCTGGATGTTAATGCGCCTTTATTCAGCTAAAATGCTCTTCACCGGATTACTTGAAAGCACTCGCTGGCGCAGTGCACAACTCTCCAGGGCGGTGAAGTTTGCAGATCAACTGACTGATTAACAAGCTCCGGCGGTTAGTTCACTTGGTCTTTTTATTTACCGACGAAGTATTTTTTAGCAGCATAAATAAGGGCTGACTTTCACCAGCTTTATCCGAGCTGTAATATTTGTTTCCAAGTAAAAGGTCTATTTTACCATCCCCGTTAAAATCTCCACTATCCATGGTCAGTCCTTTTTGAAAAGGTACATTTTTAGCTAAAGTAAAGCCCTTAAAGGATAAATTGTCCTGATTTTGGAGATAAACAAACGCTTCCCAGGGGCTCGCTGCCGCAGGAAATGCACTAATGGAAGCTATGTCCAAGTCCCCGTCTAAATCGAAATCGCGGGCAATAGCCTTATAACAGCCGTTCATGGGATAAAAAAATGATTTTCTGAACTGCCCTTTGCTATCACCGAAAAAAATATAAATGCCATGGTAGGGTTTTAGTACCGGAGAGAGGTCTGCGTTATCCCCGCAGGTATACAAAAGGTCTTTAAAGCCGTCCTGGTTAAAATCAACAAGTTCAAAACTGCTTGATCCATAAACCGGGGGGAAGCTCAATACTTTTTCAGTATCGAATTTACCATTGCCAAGATTTCTAAACAGAAAAATCCCTTCATCCCCTTGCGCGAATAAAGCGTAAATGTCCGCTTTACCATCACCATTCTCATCGGTTACAACAAAATCTATTATGCCAGGCACCAATCTCAAGGTGTGTTTTTTATAAGTACCATTCTTACTCGCCTGCGCCCAGGAGAGCTGGCCCGTGAGTCTTCCAAACTCACCTATTAAAATATCTTTTAACCCATCCCCATTTAAGTCCACTTTGAGACTTTTAACTGGCCTTGAAAGTGAAGAAAATATCGGTTCTCTGCTTGAAAGCTGCTGAGGCGAAGCAGGGCTGAACTCGTATACGCGCCCTCCACTGCTTTGGCTAGCCATATAATTTTCACCAATGAAAGTGGCAAGCGCAGGCCTGGCAGATAAATCCATATCCACTAAGGTCCCTGGCATTTGTGAAGATTTCAAGGTATCTAGCCGGGCGTTGATTTGGTATAACTGGTTTGATATGCCGTTTTGGATAAGCAGACACTGATTTGTTTCTGGACTAATTTTCACATAGGTCGCTAAGGCAAGCTTACTATAGAAAATATCTTGCTTTGGCAACAGGACTTCAAAAGATGGAAGAGCGAATGTAATTTCTTCTCTTACCTCTTCAGCTAATCTTTCCGGGGCGGAATCAATATAATACCCTTTGATAGCCTGCCACTCCTTAAGGGATAATATCGGACTGGAGGGAATGAGATTTCCTCCCTCTGCCCTTAGCGAAACGCTTGGGGTTTCCACTCCTAAAAACATGCCCATTGCCGGAAGCACTGCTCCTCGCCAGCTGTTTTTCGGCAGCAGGCCAGGATCGGGAAATTGATGGCAAGAGGTGCAGTATTTTCTTGCCAACAGCTCACCACGCTGCCCGTCCGCTGTATTAAGATTTAATTTGTGTTGGCCTGGTTTAAGGTTTGATTTATCAAGGATATAAAAAACCATTGCGCTAAAAAGCGCAATGGTGACTATCATTATATTTCTTTTGCTTTTACTCAATTTTTAGGGATTAAGCCAGCCATTTATCAAAGTTTCAACGCATTTACGTCGATAATTACGATAACCTTATTATTTACCGCACTTAATGAAAATTTACTTGGAGAGGAAATCGCTACCGCAAGCGCTACTTTTTTTCCGGTGTAGCCCGATTTAAGCTGGGCGGCGTCAATGCTCAGCAAAAAGGTAGCTGCACTTTGCCCCTCTGACACGGAAATACTTCCAGGAAGCCTGTAAAGTCCTTCCGGGAGGAGTACTGTATTGGTCAACACGTTTGATGCGATCAAAGTGTTGATGGTATCTGGCCTGGTGCTGATATTTACCGAATAGCCTTCGTCAGTGGTCTTTCCACTCCTTGCTACACCGAGAATCACCTTGAGCTGGTTATTCTTTGTATCCAAAGTATAGTTCCGTGAAGCAGAATCCAGACCTTTTGGTACCAGGTAATTAAGGTTCGAGCTTAAGCCCTGGGGCATATAAATTTTAGCATCACCATAATCTAAGTCCTGATCGTTTTTTTCGCAGGAGAACAAAAGCGCCACTGAGCACAGCGCAAGCAAAATGGCGGAAGTATAAAATATTTTTTTCATTGCTTTGAAAATTAATAGCCTGGGTTTTGGGTAATTGATCCGTTTGAGCGCACAACTTCAGCTCTTGGAAACGGCAAGTAATACATCGCAGGAGCCCTGAAGGTACGTGTAGCGACGTCAACAATGTTATAACTGAAGCTGCCATTGGCATTTTTACTCACATTAACGCCCTTAATAGGCTGATTTAATAGTGTGCCGGCATCGTTCCATCGAAGCAGATCCCAGTAGCGGTGGTCTTCAAAAGCCAGTTCAATTCTGCGTTCATGCTTAATTGCTGCGCGGAAAGCATCTTTTCCCCCTATCGAAACTGCTGGCATAGCCACTCCTACCCTTGAACGCACCATATTCAGTGCTGTTCTAGATGTCATCGCTGCCGGCGCATCAGGCGCTGTGCCATCCGGACCGTAAGCCTCATTCATCGCCTCAGCGTAATTAAGCAACACCTCAGCATAACGGATGGCTACCCACTGATGTTGCGCGGTGGCATTGTTCACTAAATCCAGATTTGGCGCCAGGAATTTTTTTAAGTAATAACCTGTGCGTGAGGTATTGGTTTTGGCCATATCATCAATAGCGCCCGCGGACTGATCAATCGTACGACCGTTCCAGCTGCTGCCATTTAATACCACCGTTTCTGAAAGTCTTGGATCGCGGTTTGCATAAATGTTGGCAGGATCGGCGCTGCCTTTGAGTTCATACTCGGCCACAAGATTATGGGATGGGGTCACACCACTCGCGCCACCACTAGTTGTGATGGGATAATTGGCACGCTCTAAATCATTGGATGCAGGCCTGCGAATAGCGAGAATGGTTTCGGCGCTGCTCAGTGAATTATTACCCTGAAAATAATTTCCATAACCACCGGTATGAAGCGCGTAACCAAATGCAGTGGTACTGATAATTTCCCTGGCGGCTGCCGCTGCCCTGGTCCATTTGGCTGGATCATTTGATGGGTTATGCAAAGGACTTGCCGCGTACAAAAGTACACGTGCTTTTATCGCCAGCGCTGAACCTCTAGAGAAACGTCCATCCTGGTCTGAAAAACCATTAGTTTTCCAGCTCACAACTAAAGAGTCTTTGTAGGTATCGATTTCGGAAACGATATAATCAACCACCTGATCATAGCTGGACTTTGCCACTGCTAAGTCGCCACCAGACTGCTGCAGCGTTTTGCTGACAATAGGTACTCCGCCATAGCGTTTAATAAGTTCAGAATAATAATAGGCCCTTGCAACATGCGCCTCACCACGGTAAGCACCGATGAAGAGTTTATCGCGGTTATAATTTGTCACATCCGTCAGGGTATCGCGATTCTGGCTAATCATTGCCTTCCAGTTTTTAGAATAATCCAAAAAGAAATTCGCGGCGCGGATGCCTTCATAGCATGCATAATACTTGTTTACCTCTGTCGAAGGGTTAGCCTCACTCAAGGTCGCCTGATTAAAAGGTATTACCCCTTGGGCAAAGGTTAGGGTTTGCTGTGCATCATCGGTGGCGGCTTCAAAAAAGCTATTGTCTAAAGTAGTAAATCCTACAGCAAAACTGATCGGTGCATAGAATGCATTTGCAAAGCCGGTCAGCGAACTTCTGGTGGTCTGAATGGTTTCCGGTGTTGGAAGTGTATCCATCCTGGTATCCAAAAAATCTTTTTTACAGGCACTGATTAGCAGCAGGCCGGCGAAAAAGAGGGTCAAATATGGTGCTCTGATTTTCATCATTTAGTATTTTTTAAATTAAAAAGTAACCGACAGCCCGGTATTGAATGATTTAATGCCTGGATAAGCGCTTAAGGTTTCCGGATCCAATCCGTAGTCTTTTTCCAGCCTGCTCCACGTTAATGGATTGACAGCATTTACATAAAAGCGCAGGTTAGAAATTGAAAGCTTTTTAACAAAAGCAGGACTAAAAGTATAACCTAATTCTACGTTACGCAAGCGAAGGAAATCCCTGCTTTTCACCCAAAAGTCACTAGCGCGGTAATTGTTATTGTTCGCCGCCGTAGTTAAGCGTGGATAGTTCGCGGTAGCTCTGGTATCAATGCCCTGATCTGGGTAATAAGCCCATGCGTTCTGTGCAACCGGAAATACATTTCCATTACCTACGAATGCTTGTATCTGATTAGGGGCCGCACTCAAAATATTCACTGATGAGCTGCCAATACCCTGGAAGAGTGCACTTAAGTCAAAACCTTTATAGCTAAAGTTTGCACCAAAGGAATAGGTCATTTCCGGGAAGAGGGATTTCCCAACTGAGGTAATGTCCTTTTCATCAATAATATTATCCCCGTTAAGGTCCTGGTATTTTAAGTCTCCAGGCTGAACAAGGCCAAAGGCAGGCACCGGACCGCCTTTTAATGTGCCATTGGCATTAAAATCTTCAAGTTGATAAAACCCCTTTGAAACAAGGCCATAATTCTGGGCTATTGAGCGCCCGGTTTGCTGGTTGTATTCATATGGCTGGGGAATTTCAGCAAAATAGTCGATTCTGTTTTTATTGTAAGCCACCTGTCCCCAGATGCCATATCCAAAATCTCCTTTTTTATCTGAGAAATTGGCAGAAAGTTCAAAGCCTTTATTGGTTACTTTACCAAGATTGGCAAAGCTATTTATTGTGCCATAAATTCCGGTAATGGTATTGTCGCGGGTAAGGATACCACTACGCTTATCTAAAAATACATCTGCCGACAGGCTGAGTTTTTTAAAGAAAGTCACCTCTGCCCCAAAGTTGTATTTTAGGCTTTCTTCGGCAAAGATATCGGGGTTGGCTAAAATGTTTTGATTTAGGCCCGAGTTACCCGTGATGCTGGAGTTTCCAGTGTAAAAAGTGCCACTGTTATTGTAATACTGCTGATAGAGAAAGCGTCCACTATTCTGGGTTTCTGAATCCATACTTCCGGTCTTTCCGGCAGATGCGCGTAGTTTCAACAGACTGATGGATTTGCTGTCTTTTAAGAATTCCTCATTGGAAACTATCCAGCTGGCAGAAATCGCGGGATAAAATCCCCACCGGTTGCCTGGCGCATAACCATCTGCTCCGAAATAAGAAAAACCAAGTTCGGCAACATAGCGGTTATCATAGCTATAGTTGGCCCGTCCACTGATATTTTGGTAACGGTATATATAAGCACCGGCGCCCCCATCGCTTTTAAAATCAGACTGGTGGTAATTTAGTGCAGATAAAATTTGGTGTTTTCCAAAACTTCTCTCATAACCGATTGTACCCATGAGCTGTTTCCAGTCTTCCTGTCCACCGGGAATCATGCCCGTTGCTCTGAGCGGAGTGAGTACATTTGTTGGACCACCCGGCTGACCATTAAAAAACCGGGCATAATCTGCCGTTTTAGAGTAATTACTCTGCGAATAGCTATTGAATGAATAGGCTTGACTTAAATATAAGCCCGGTGTGAGTTCATCCAAACGCTCTTTCAGTGTGAAATTTCCCTGAAGGATGCGCCTGTGAGAAGAAAACCAGCCAAGTGAATTAATAGAGGCTACGGGGTTATCGGGAAAAAGAGAGGTGCCAGAGTAATTTCCGGTAGCCCCATCCCTTACCGGATAAATATTGGATGGATAACGCGAGAGATTTTGCCACAGGTTGGCTCCGCTGTAGTTTGGCGCTTTGCGGTCTTCAATTCTAGCGCCAAGATCCACCTTAGCTTCAAATATGTCAAACATTTTAAAGTCCAGGTTTGATCTCAAATTATAACGTTTGACTGTCGAATTTGAAGTGGCATCGGTTTGCTTGACATTATATAAGGCTTGTTGGTTGGCGTAATCCATCACGATGTTGTACCTGGCATTATCATCCCCACCGGTAAAACTCAGGTCACCGTCAGTATATGGCGCATGGTTTTTTAACACCTGATCAAACCAATCAACATTGGTTCCCGTGCCGTTTCTATAACCTTGCAACTGCGCAGGGGAATAAAGAGGCGACCATACCCTGCCTTTGTCGTTGCTAATGGCCTGGTTATACAGGCTAGCATACCCGAAAGCATCAAGGGGTTTATTGATGTTGATCGCTTTCTGAATACCGGTCCTTGCCTGGAAAGAAATGGTCGGCTTACCGACTTTTCCTCTTTTTGTGAGGACATAAATCACCCCATTGGCCCCGCGCATCCCGAATGTGGCAAGTGCTGCTGCATCTTTTAAAATCGAGATGCTTTCAATTTCTGCAGCGGAGAGATAAGCTAGGTAATTGAGATTGGTTTCAAAACCGTCGACAAATACCTTATAGGTATTATAGCCACCAGCAGAGGTCGAGGATAGCGATCCCACGCCCCTGATTCCAAGCGCGGCATTATCATAACCTGGCTCACCTGAGCCAAGGTTGACACTCAAGCCATTCAACCTGCCGTATAGTGCATTGGTTAAATTCATGGTCGGCGTTTGATACAAAGCCTCACCGCTCACAGATGAGACGGCAGCGGTTGAGTTAATTTTTTTGATATTAAGCAGTCTTCCCGGCTCTATGCGCGCGGTATCCCTGGCCGCGCTATCCCTTAGGCTTTTATTTTGTGCGGCAATATTCATCGCTGTGCCCAGGAGCAGGCAGGCGGAGAGAACAGTGCTTTTTATATATTGGTTAGTCATATTTCCTGTATAGTTAGTTTGTTTTCAGCGTTTAATAACCTGGGTTTTGAACCAGTATGCGTTTATTAATCTCCGAAAGTGGAATGGGTTCTAAATACATCTTTGCGTTCCAATAGGGACTCAAAGTATTGTTATTGGTGTAGGATAATATATCTGCAGTGATGGCTGGATTACTTTTGCCAGGGGCAAAAGTAAACCTGAATTCTTCATACTGCCCGCCGATCACCCCACTGGCAATATCAGAACGCTTCCAATGTTTAACATCAAAATACCTGCGGTTTTCCTTATAAAACTCTATGCTCCATTCCCGCTGTATTAAAAGGCGAAGGGCTGAAGGGTCGCTTTCTGTTATACTTGGAAGACCTGCTCTATTGTGTACAATGTTTAGGTTTTGAAGCGCTTTGGCCGTATTACCCAGTTCATTATATGCTTCTGCTAAATTCAGGTAGAATTCAGACATACGGAACAGTGGCCACTCAAACCACGAGCGGGTACCTGCTTTGTAATAAAATTTGGTGCTTTGTGCATCGCCCTTTCCAGATCCTGAGATATTCACCCCTGAATTGATATTATCATATGACCAGACTGAATTGCCCGGGTTATTCCAGGCATCAATTCCATGTGCATAATTATCTGCCTTAAATCTTGGCTCCATCTGCTGCATGCGCGTATTGTAGTCGGTGTAAGGTCTTGCCGCATCTCCTACCTTTGGCCAGTTCTGGTCAGTACCGTCCGCTTTATAATAAATGCGAAGGAAATTGGTAATCATCCCTGCATTATCCGTTAGGTATCTTTCGTTGTTAATGTCAGTGCCCCCTCTTCCTGAAGATCCTCGGACAGGAATATAGAACTTGAACATTTTAACGTTATTGGCATTATTATCCAATTTATAGGCCAGTAATACTTCTTTATTATTTGGTATTGAGGTTGCAGTTCCGTAGTCATCAAGTGCATTAGGGTTCGAGGTATTTGCACCGCCTCCGGTATTGATGATGTCGGTAGCATGGCTTTTTCCCCACGCAATGACCGCTTCGTTGGCGGTAACCGCATCAGTCCATCTTTGCTGACTCACGTTTCCAAAGCATATCATATTGTTGTTTGCCCCTAAACTTAAATACGGTGTTGCCGAATTAAATAAGGGTCTCGCAGCATATTGCAACGCTCGGGCTTTTATCGCCAGTGCAGCGCCTTTAGTCAATCTGCCTACAGATTTATCCGGCCAGCTGTCTGGAAGCCCGGCGTAAGCGGCATCGCTTAACTGGATAATGTTATCAAGTGTTGCCTGCAGGGTAGCTCTGGGAATAGCTAAATCATCTGAAGAAATAAAGGTTTTATTCACAATCGGCACACCGCCATAACGGATGAACATGCCCATATAACGGTAGGCGGTTAAACCAGCCATTTCAGCTTTTACGTAACCTTTTGTGGCCCCATCCATATCAGGCACCTTATCAATGTTTTCTGAGATGATGTAGTTACGCCTGATGGCTACAAAGTTATTTGCAAAATTATCGGTACTGCGTTCTGAGGTAAGTCCTGCTAAACTATAAGCAGCATAAATATCTGCCCAGCTTTCTCCAGGCATCGCCTCGCCAGAAATGCCCGAAAGTGTGCCGTTTCCGATATTGGTGCCGCCATTGTCAAAAAGACCCTGGCAAAGCGAAGTCCTGTACGCATTGGCGAGCGCCTTGGTAGCCTCAACAGAGGAGGCAAAAACCGTCTCTATAGTCGTATTCCCTGTAGTTTCAGGTTTTTCTAAAAATTCTTTCTGGCAAGAATAAAGGCCAGTTGCGCCTATTATTGCGGAAATGAAGTAAATTATCTTTTTCATATTTTTTGATAATCAGGTTTAAAAACGAATATTGGCGCCGAAAACGAAAGCCCTGGTTAGCGGGAAAAGATAAGAAGTTCCGCTATCGGTTTGTTCCGGGTCAATCTCATCAAAATCATTGTCCCATGTGAAAAGGTTATTGCCATTTGCATAAATCCTAAGAGAACTGATGCGGGCTTTTTTCATAAATCCGTAATTGTTGAAAGTATAACCGAGTTCTATATTTTTTAACTTCTTAAAAGCTGTAGAAACTAACCAGAAATCAGAATTTTGGTAATTGTTTGCCTCACTGGCTGAACCGGCGATGGTGGCTCTAGGAAAAGTTATCTTCTCCCCATTGACTACCTTCTCAGGGGTCCATCTACCGTCAAACTGCCATTGGAATGCGTTTCCTGCATTTTTCACAAATGGGTGATTCATTCCGTTATTGATATTAAATGAACCTTTGCTTTTGCCGATGAAAAGTACGTTTAAATCAAAGCCCTTATAATTGATGCCCGTCTTTAAACTAAAATCATACAATGCCCGGTTGGTATAACCTATTGGCACCCGATCTGATGCATCTATTAGACCATCACCATTGATGTCTTTATAGCGGATATCTCCAAGGGCAGCCTGGTTACCATTATAAGTTAATACAGGACGGTTGTTAAGCTCTGCCGGGGTATTGTAAAAACCATCAGATACAAAGCCTTTGTACTGACCAAAACTATAACCTGAGGTATTCATCCAAGGGTATGGGTTGAGCGCCTCTGCATTGTAAACGATTTTATTTTTGGCATAACTCAGGTAAGCGTTGATGTTATAGCCAACCTGTCCCCTTGTTTCTGACCAGCCTAAGCTTACCTCATAACCTTTGTTATTCATGATGCCCAAGTTTGCTCTTGGCACATTCGCTACTGCCACCCCATAACTTGCCGGGATGGTACCAGGCTGGGTGAAAATATTGGTCCTGTCATTTTTGAAGCCTTCAATGATTAAGGAGAGTTTATTTTTGAAAAATTTCGCCTCCAGGCCTAAGTTTCTTTTGGTTTCTTCTTCCCAGGTTACCGATGGGTTACCAAGTTTACTTTCATTTGTTCCAGTGGTTAGCGTATTTGGGGTTGATCCGTCACCATTGCCAAAATAATACCCTGGCTGATTAATCACAAAAGTACTGGGAAGATACACATAGCGGTCGCCACCAATTTTATCATACCCGCTCAGTCCATATGACCCCCGGAATTTCAAGAAAGTTATCCAGTCATTTTTAGGAAAAAAGGATTCGTTTGAAGCGACCCATCCCAGTGAATATGCAGGAAAAAGGCCAAACCTTTTATCTTCAGCGAACTGTTCGGTGCCGTTATATCCAACGCTGATTTCAGCCAGATAACGCTCTTTGTAGTTATAGGCGACATTGCCCACAAGTCCCATATTTCCTGATGGGGTATTAAAATTATCTATAGGCAGATAATACTTTTGTGCATTCGCAAGAACAAGGGCCGTAACGCTATGATTACCAAAAGTACGTGCATAGTCAATTCCTGCATCCACGTAAAAAGTACGGTTCACACTATTATGATTGGGGTTAGGATTAAACGTACCTGAGGAGGTACGCTCCCCACCAAAAAAATCCAGGATATTTGGATCAATGGGATTTCGGCGGACAGAAAACTCTGGAAGAGTTACGCGGTAAGTTGTTGCTTTTGAGTAATTATTTTCATAATTCACATTAGCCCGAAGGGATAGACCTTTAGTTAAATAGTCCATGGTGTATTTAGCCCCGATGCGTCCGGTTAATCTCGAATCATATGTTGTTTCTGTTCCGCTGGCAAGTAAGTTTCTAATAGAATTCTGATTACCCAGTAAACTTCCGATTTTACGGCCGAGTGGGTTGGATGCCGTACCTGGATTACCGGCAATACTGTTGATGAGTTTATTATCTATAATACCCGGCGCCATCATTGCGTTGGTGTCATAGAGGTATTGCATAATGATCTTGTAGCGGTCGTTGAGCGAAGTGCCCCCATCGATACCGGGTCCAACGATGGTTCCGAACTGTCCGGATAGATTAACCGAGATTGCCAGGTTTTTCACCGCATTTATGTCAAAGTTGGACAGGAAGTTATAGCGGTCATAGGTTGATTTGGTATTGGCGCCGTAATAATCTGTATTCTGAAGTATGGAGCCTTGGGAAAAATAACCTAGTGAGGTATAATATTTTACTTTTTCAGTACCACCAGCAATGTTTAAGTTAAATTGTTGCTGTGGGCCTTTGCCACCAAACTGGTCTTTAAAGAGATCGCGGCTTGAATAATATAGTGCAGGACTGGCATTCAATGCATCCCTTTGAGTGCTGGTGAGGCCTGGATAATTAGCTACTTCAGCCGGGGTATAGTCCCGGTTGTTCGCGAATTTCCACAGATCGCTGCTATCGAAAAGGTAATCATTAAAAGCAGATACGCCGTAGGTGCTCTGTTCGGTGCGAATGGCCTCATTACGCATTAGAGCGAAGTCATAAGAGCTTACGTTCTTTGGCAAATTGGCTGCTGTTGTGAAACCGAAATTCGTTGATGCGCTTAAAACAGGCTTGCCAAGTTTACCTCTTTTTGTGGTCACGATAATAACACCGTTCGCACCCCTCACGCCATAAACTGCAGTGGAAGATGCATCTTTGAGAATATTGATACTTTCAATTTCATTGGCATCCATAGAGTTCAACCTCGAGTAGGTTTGCTCAGGCGGCTCTGGCACCCCGTCGATAACGATAAGTGGATCAGTTGACCCGGCATAGGTGGATACCCCTCGGATGGTAATGGCTGCATTATTGCGACCAGGCTCTCCACTTTGCTGTAAACCTGATACGCCCGGAGCATTACCGACAAGCATATTGGATATATTGGATACCGAGGTAGATACGAGTTCTTTGCCACCAATGGTAGAGACCGAACCCGTTACTGTAATTTTTTTCTGTTGTGTTCCAAATCCTTTTACTACAACTTCATCTAAATCGCCGGTGGTCGATTTTAATGAAAGGTTGATTGTTGAAGTGCTCGCTTCGAGCTCACGGGTTGCGTAACCAACTGCCCTAAAAATCAGGATTGCAGAAGATGAAGATACATTTAAGGAATATTGCCCTTCGCCATTAGTGGAGGTGCCTTGCTGGGTACCTTTTATCATCACCGAAACACCAGGCAAGGGTTGGCCGCTATCGTCGCTGACTACGCCTGTCACATTTCTTTGCTGGGCAAAGAGCTGATAAGTGAAGGCCAGTAAAAAGGTTAGGCACACCGCTGTTGTGTGTAAAAAACTTTTCATAAAGATTATTTTGGTTAGTTGATTTGCAGGGTGCAAATTGTATAGGCAATATTAGTTAAGAAATTGCCCGTTAATTAATGGTATTTTAACAAAATGTGGTATAATTCGTATAGATAATCTTTAGAACCAAATGAATTTGTACGTTATTGTTCTGCTTGTTCAAATTTTTTTTAAGGAGAATTTGTAGCGCGATAGTTTATTGAATGATTATGGTAAATTGAATCTTCTGTTAGCTGCCGATGTGCCTAAAGTCGATGATTATCTTTCATTTATTTAGATATGGCTTTTATTGCCTGTTGTCTAAAGTTGCAGGCTGCTAAAAAGGCAAAAAAAGGACCCATATTACTACGGGCCCTCCAAGGGCTAAACCAATTAAAAATTCACTTCAACCTACTACCTTCAAAAAAATTCTTTCATTTAACCCAAAACTGATAGTATTTTAACCTATCCTAATGCATTAATTGCGAATTTGCATGTTAACAGAATCTCTTAGCGCTTTTCTATGAGTTCCAATTGTTGATTTTTTTCAACCAGCTTACATATTTCCTGTACTGAGGCAGCGCTGGTGAATCCATCCTGTGGGCTATTCATAGTGTAATCCAACAACCTATCAATAGTGGAGGTAGCCACATGCATTCTGGTATCAGAGGAAGCATAGTAAATAAACACCTGTCCGTCCCCGTCTGCTATCCAGCCGTTGCAAAAGACAACGTTTGATACGTCGCCCACCCGCTCCTCGCCCTCTGGGGAGAGAAAATAACCTGCAGGTTTGTGAGTGACTTTTGTGAGATCATTTGCATCACTCAAAAATAAATACAAAACATAACGAAGACCGGCGGCAGTATTTCGTACGCCATGCGCCATCTGCAACCACCCTTTTTCGGTTTTTATCGGAGCGGGACCCAGACCATTTTTCGCCTCGTAAATTGTATGGTATATTCGTTTATCGATGACAGTTTCCACATCTACGCTGGCATGCTCTATATCATCAGCAAGTCCAAATGCAATGCCTCCACCTTTGCCTGCCTCAATGAAGCTATCCTGGGGGCGGGTGTAGAATGCATATTTACCATCCACAAATTCTGGATGCAAAACGACATTTCGCTGCTGGGCGGAATGGGTTTTGAAATCCGCTAATCTATCCCAATGAATAAGGTCCTTGGTGCGAACGATGCCGCATTGCGCAATTGCAGAAGATTGATCTGCATCAGGAGCCGAAGCATCACGGCTTTCGGTACAAAACACACCATAAATCCAACCATCTTCGTGCTGAACAAGGCGCATGTCATAGAGATTCGTTTCGCCTTCAAGGTGTGGTATGATGGCTGGCTTATCCCAAAACCTGAAGTTATCGATGCCGTTATCACTTTGGGCAATAGCAAAAAAAGATTTCCGATCACTCCCTTCCACTCTTGCCATCAGCACGTATTTACCTCCAAATTTGATCGCCGCGGAGTTGAAAACTGCGTTGATGCCGATTCGTTCCATTAAACAAGGGTTACTATTCTCATCCAAATCATACTTCCATTTATAAGGCGCGTGGCCGGCGGTAAGCACGGGATTTACGTAACGCTGAAAAATCCCATTAGTATAATCTATTGCTTCGTTTTTTTGACCGATGAGCGATTCATATTGCGCTATTATTTTTTCCAGTCTGCTGTTAAAATTCATTTTATGTTAAAGTCTAAAAATCTAATTTTCTAATTTATTCCACCAGGTGCGTTTTAATATCAGCCCAATTATGGCAATAAGTACAATGGTGATGATTAATGGCGTTTTCATCCAAAGGATAAAATACATCGGTAGCACCGTCAGGCAAAGTTGGGCTAGAATCCCCAGCGCTACGTTGAACATGTCAAGTTTGAAGCGCTTGTTTGCTTTAAACTCAGGGCTTTCTGCTACCACCAGTTCATGAACAGGCTTCCAGAACCCCCAAGGCCTAACGGTCCGATAAAAGCTTTTTAGAACCTGCTCATCTGTTGGAGGAGCGCTATAGGTTCCCACCAGAGCGCCGATGATGGAAATGACGAACAGTACCGGGAAATAATAAAGGAATTCAATACCACTAAAGAAGTGAGAGAAGACCAAAGCTCCAGCGATCCCTGCAAGCATGCCCCAGAAAAAGCCGTTCGCGTTGAATCTCCACCAATACCATTTTAGCATATTCGCGGCAATATAGCCCCCATATAGACCTGAAACTATCCATTGTAAAATGCTGTTGACATCTCTGGCAAAAAAACCCAGAAAGACTCCCACCACAACCACCACTAGCCCGGTTAAATAATTCATGGTCATGATTTGCTTAGTAGAAGCTTCAGGCTTTACGTATTTAAGATAAATGTCGTTTACGATGTAAGCTTGAGCGGCATTTAAAGTTCCTGAAAAAGTGCCCATAAATGCACCCATAAGACCTGTAAGTACGATACCCAATACCCCTACCGGCAAAAATGAATTGATGGCTGCTGGTAGTATGCGCTCAAAATCAGTTCCTGTTGGAGAACTTAAATCGAGTTGTTTATAATATAAAAGTGCTAGAACCGTAAGCCCGATGACCATAGTATATCGGACGGGTAAAAGTATTATAGAAACAAAACCTGTCATTTTCGAGGCATCTTTCGGGGAGCTGGTCGAGAGTACTTTTTGCATGTCGTAATTTGGTGCGGGGCCTGCCAGACTTGCAAAGACGCCTTTAAATAGCATCATCATAAAAAATAAGCCAAATAAACCGTAACCATCATCGGCAATCTTTTTATTGGCATCAGAGACTATATTCGACCAGTCCAGCTCGAGTTTCCATCCAAAAAATGGGTTGGCCCAACCTTTTGGGGTCTGGATGGACTGGCTCTGCAGGTGAGTAAAGGCTATATAACCAATGGCAATACAGCCTATGGTCATGATGATGTATTTGATAACATCTCCCAATACAATACTATGCATTCCCCCGAGTATGGAATAAAAGGTTGCAAATAAGGTGAACAGGATACCATAAAAATGGGGAACATATTGTGCGCTGACGCTAAAAGGTACGTATGGCTCCACGATGTTCCAGGGTATGAAAATTTCGACGAATTTACCAAGACCAATGAAACCGTATGCTAAAAATCCCAGGCAACCGATTAGGGCGAAAACGACGGTCACGTTATGGGAGGCTTTTACACCCCGGCCCTTTAGGCCAAAACGTGTGGCTAACCACTCCGCACCAGTATCAGCATTTGATCGTCTTAGCCATTTGGCAAGAAACATCATGTTGAAAACCTGATTGAAAACAGGCCATAGCCATGGAATCCAGATGCTCTTGAGTCCATAAACAAAGCAAAGCGACACCATCCACATTGTTCCGCTGATATCGAACATATCTGAAGCATCACTTAAGCCGAGCATATACCAAGGCAATTTTTTGCCACCCATCAGGTAGCTTTCTTTATTTAAACGGGCTTTATTGCGGTAATACCAGCCAATAAAGACCATCATAATTAAATAAAAGACCAAGATTAAAATATCGAGTAGGTGTAGCTTCATCTTAATCGTTTATCGCTTGTTTGCTTAATGCAATAAGGGTTTGATACTGAAAATTCGAGGTGGTAAACGTCCTCAATTAAAATGGGAGTATGGCTCATATGATGTTTGGTTAGTGTATAACGAATATAAGATTCGCAGCTTTTTTATGTATCAAAAGTAGCCCTGAAAAGAATGAAATGTTAATACTATTTTATCCAATGTTTGTATTTTAAAAGCATACGCTAGCGTTACGGTAAAGAAATAAACATGTATATCATGCATAAACTCCTATTCTCGAGATATAATTGGCTGGTAGGATTTTGATAAAGTAAATAAAATGTTGGTGGGGAATGTGAATATCGTCGATAGTATTTTACCAAAATTATCTATTGGCTGGAGTATGCCTGAGAGATTTTGTTATTACCTGTTATCATCCTTTTCATTGAATCGCCTTTTCTCAACACAGAGCCGGAAAGGCGACTTGGTGGCTTTGCAGATGAACGTTTGAGAAGTGTACAATTTTATTTTACCATATTTTAATGACCGCGGATTTCTATTCGCCTTGCATTCAAATTTCCAGAGTTCACAGGCAGAAATCCGTTGTTCAACTCGGCTGCTTCTAGAGTTGAGTATAAACCTCGTTCAGAAGATTGGGAAACTCACAACTGCCAGGATTATTTTTGCTTACAATCGGATGTATCATTGAAAATGGATGACTTCCTTAATTTAAAATATCGGAGGTGATGGATAAACCTGGATAAATGCCCCCGACTCCACCAGCAATAGATTTGCTGTAAGTTTTTGATCGGCTTTATATTTGTAAATTGGCGAGAACGGGCCGAATGTTTGATGTGTCGGGGCATGGTGAACAAGTTGCTAAAACAAAAGAATCTTTCAATGGTTTAGATTGCAAATACCCATAATCAAACCCATGAAAAAGCGGTACCAATCCCAGATTTTCCTATTGGCTTTTCTCGTCATGACTATACTCCTTATCGCTCCGAATTTTGCGCAGTCGCAAACCGCCATGAATATCAAGGCCTATTCAGACTTTGAAAAGGCTGATGCGGAACTAAATGTCGTATACCAAAAGATCCTGAAAAGCTATTCCAGGGAAACTATTTTCATTAAAAAATTCAGGAATGCTCAGCGGCTCTGGATCCAACTTCGTGATGCAGAGCTGGCCGCAAAATACCCAAACCGTGGAACCTATGGTTCGGTGGCACCCATGTGCGAATCGATATACCGAGAAACGCTGACTAAAGACCGGATTAAATTTTTAAATATACGGATTACCGGAATCCAAGAAGGTGAAGTTTGTCTGGGCTCGGTCAGGATGAAATCATAGTACATTCTGGTCTTTCAATGATGCATTTATTAATACTACCAATTCAATATACTTTTACCCAAGCCAATAACAATGACTTTTTATCAGCTCCTAAAACGATTCTTTAGTTTAATCTTACTGATCATTATATTCACTTGCTGTAAGAAAAAGGAAGATCAACCCCAACCTGACATAGATATACCGCCGGTTGTTACAGGTAAGTTATACGGATCGCCTTTTACGGCAAAAGTCATACTGGAGCGCTACACAAAATTTGGCATGAACAACTACCGCCCCGAAGACTTGTTCAGTATATACATGACAGGAGATGGATCCAAAACCTGTAGTTCACCATTGAGTGATTTTTCGATACGCCTGACGGTGCCCAGAAAGACAGGCACTTTTTCGGGCAATGATACCTATATCTTAGTTAATGATCCGGGCGATCCAAGCGGTCAGAATGGTTCATTATTCTCTTCAGAACAAACCATTATCACCATCAGTTCCATCACAGGGGATAGGGTGAGCGGTCAAGTTAATGTGAAATGGCCGGAACAGAATATTGATTTTAAAGGGCACTTCGAAGCTTACTACTGCAAATAAGATGAGAGATGTTTTCTAGCATATCTATGTAAATTATCCATTGCTGCTTTTCAAAACCTGGCTTAAATGTATTTTCATTAAAATCGCCTGTAAAATATGGTGTGGTTGAACCTGGCGAACCTTGGGTTAATGTTTACTAAAAGAACCCAGTGATTTTCACCATTAAGTTCAAGTTCAAGGGGAAATATTTTTTTTATTTAGCGTAAAAAATACACTGTGATAAAATAGATTTTAGATTAGACGCGTCGGTCAACAGGTATTTTAATTACATCAATTATTTTAACAAGATCATGGTATCCGGGAAATAGAGGATCCAAAAGTAATAGGACTATTTAAGTTGAAAAATAACGACATTAGTTAATAATTTGATACTTAAAGATGGATATATCCGATATAAAATCTTCTATTAATGTATGATTTTTTTAAATTCTGCAATATTGGATTGCAAATTTAGAGAAAATGGGGAACTAAACATAAGACTCTAAATGTCCTTGAATTTTGTTGGCAATCAGTCAACAGCTCGTTGACCTATATTATTTTATAGTCTATTTGCCTATAGCATAAGTTATTTTATCAGAAACTTTTAGATACCTTTAGCCAGTTGCGCAACTTACATAAAGACTCTATGCAATCTTTTGCTCAGACTGGTGATCAGCAATGTCATAAAGAATTTCAACCACTTTAATTTTTGCAACCGTGTTTTGGATCTATCCAGCAGGCTTGCCTCCTTTTCTTATTCTTGCCCTGGCTGATCTCAATCCTGCCTTAGTTTTTTACGAACTAATTTTTATTTCAAACTCAGTCTATGAAGCGAAAATGTTGAAAGTAAAGTGACCAGTTGTTGTATTGGCATTAATGCGGCATTTGTTAAAACCTAAACATCTTCGTTTTTTGAGACAAAAAAAAAGCGAATCTGAGGACCTATCAAAAATTCACATTTTAACGATAGATAATATAAGTGTGGGCAGATTCCGAACTTACCAGTTTTTTTTGATTTATAGATAAATGGTCGTTTTCTGATTCAAGCTTTTATTCTTCTAATTTTATTAGAGAATAAACGGAAGATTAAATTTCTTTCACCAGCTTTTCTTGTCTCGTATTATAAGAATCACGTTCTTGAGCGGGAAAATGATGTCACATGTTTTTTTTATAATCCATTAAACTTTAGACCAGGTGATCCCTTGTTTACAAATAACCCTATGCTGCCCTTGGTAAGCAAGGCTAGGAAAAATATGATCCTCTTTATTGGATATATGGTCAACCTCACCAAAACATCTCGCTGTTCAAAATCGCCGAAACAATAATACCAAACCGTCAACTTGGTTATCTTAAATCAGGGAAACATAATAATTTTGGTTAAGCTAAACTTCCTTAAGATTCTAAACTAAACTTTGAAGATCTACTTAAGTTTAAGCTAAGGAAGTCGTTTTGCTCTGTGTATAAACTATAATACTTAAGATAATCGGGTGAAAAACCTATTTTTGAGTATTCTAATTTGAACAATGAAAGACGAAATTACCAGCAAGAATTTTAAGACTAAACTAGATAGTGAGCTGATCAAAAAATCACAGCGCTGCACAGTCAGAGAGTGTGATGAGGTTAAGGCTGGAGATTTCGAGGCGTACGTTGATGAACTTGATAAAAGTTATGACGTGAGCATACAGTTAGAAAAAGGCGCCGTGATCATCGCTAATTGTGAATGCAAAAGTAATCTCTCATTTTGCCATCATAAGATTGCACTCTTGGCTTTTATTGCCAAAGGGATGAAGCCAGCCGCTAAGGTCACTGTCAGCAAAAAGATTGACCCTGTAAACCACGCCATAGAGCAAGCTGATCCCGAAAAAAATCAAAGAATGGGTTCTAAAGACGTTGAAAAAAAACAAGGATCTGAGTATTGCTTTCATGAATGAATTCTCTGATAAATCCAAGAATTATACACCAGAGGAGATTATTGCGCTAACCCATGATGCGGTAAGGGCAGTGATTAGTAAAAGACGAAAAGCCGAAGTTTTTGAGGTGAAAAAGATCGTCGATCTGTGGATGGAACTTCATAAGTCGATTTTGGATCACTATTTTGCTGAGCCAGCTAATGAAGATTATTTTAAGCAGGTTCATGCCCTAATTGCTACTGTGATTGAATACAAATATAGAATACTCACAAGCAGTAAAAGGTTTGAGACTTATTTCAAGCAAATCTTAACTCAGATAGAAGAGGTTTTATTAAATATTCGCGATGATGAGACTTCCACTAAATGCCTATCCTATTTTTCGAAAGAATTTTTTCTTGATGGTTATGCCGGGATTCGACGGGAATACACGAATATATTCGTGCATATATTTAATTCCAGCTCAGACCAGATGCGCTCTAAGATAACAGGGATTATAGCAGAAATTTATCAGGCTAGAAAAGATGAAAGAGTCGAGGACTCGAAAGAATTATTGCAGTTGCTGCTGCACATGGTAGTAATCAATAAAAACTTTACTGAATACAAGGATATATTCCAGCCGATCAGGCATGCTATTGCGTATAACATTAAATTAATAGATTCTCTAATCGAGCTTGGAGATTTGAGTACTGCTGAAACTTACTGTATTGAGCAAATTAATCAAAACACCGATTCTATTTACGATAGGGATTATGTGGTAAGATTGAAACAGATTTATACCCAAACCAAAGATGACAAGAAGCTTGTTGGAGTTCTTTCAAGGGAGCTGCTATACAAGCCTAATTTTGACAATTATACCTTTGTTCTTTCCCGTATTGACCTTGATGCCCAATTTAAAAAATGGAGAAATCAAGTTTTGGCAAATGCAAGACAGCTTGCAGGGTTTTATAAAGATGCTGCAGATTTTTCGCTCGCGCTGCGAAATTTGGAAGGGGATTTTAAAGGACTATTAGCATATTTGGATGAACATGCGGATTATGATAGTATCGCTTTGTACACAAAGCAGTTAATCCAATATTCGGCGGAAGCCTTTATGAAAAGGCTTATTACCAAAATCGATAGTGACCGTGATAGGAGGCTGAAAATGGATCATCCTGCTAAGCTTGAAGAAACATTAGAGCGGATCTATCAAATAGTAGTTTTGCAATATGGTGTGGAAAATCTTATGCTTATAGTGAAACAGAGAGAAAAGGTTTACGGGAAATGGGCCAATTTATTCGTTCAACATGTGGGTAAAAAGTCATCAGCCAGTTAAGTCTTCTAAGTTTAAACGGTGGAGAAAAAAAATCAGAACAGAAAATAAATTATTTCAACAGCGAGATTTTGCCTTATAATTCTCTAGGAAAAGGTGCGTCGATAAAATCTGAAGAACCAATATCATCATAAATCAAATAAGTAAGATTGTAATTAGTGTAAAGGCCCTAATGACCGCGAGTGCTTTGACTACGGAAATGTGCCTGTCTGCGTTTTCGAACAGAGAGCGGTAAAGGTTTGCGAATTCTGTTGAAAGAAGGCCATCCTTGGTGAAGCAAAGCCTGTCAATGGCCTGGTTAGCACTTTCCCCTTTTTTGAGTTCTTTTAGATAATGTGGCACACCGCCCATTGCCATAAAAATGTTCAGCATCTGGTAACGGTCCATATGGATATTATTGCTTTTTAGGTACTGTTCTGTCTCGTGCAATGTGAAAGGTAACAAACGGATTTTACGCGTTAAACGATTGTGCAGGCCTCCTTTACTGTTGACAACTTTTTTGATCATCCAAGTGGCCGCAGATCCACAGATAGCAACAATCAGGTTCGGCTGCTGTGAGGCCCATTGGTTCCAGAAATATTCGAATGCAGAAAGAAAGCCTGATTTATGCGAGCTTAACCAAGGGAACTAGTCAAGGAAAATTACAGCTTTTCTTTTTTTAAGTATAGGAGCTGCAGGAGTTAATCCTGAGCCTAATGCATCTGCGATAGCCTTGCTGAAATTGAGTAATTGCTCGCTAGCATTCGCATCGTGAACGCCCGACAGTTCAAAAATGAGCTGTTTCCGGAAGACCGATCGGATCAAGAAAGTTTTTCCGACTCTTCTCCTGCCAAAGACTGCTAAGAGCTCTAATGAGGACGAAGCAAGCGCCTCTGACAATATTTTCTTTTCCGCTATTCTTCCGATGAGCAATTCCATATTTCTTCTTCCAAGAGATTAGAACAATTTTATCTGCAGCCAAAACATTGTTAAAATTTAGTGTTTTGGCTGCGGATAAAAAAATATCTTCAGCCAAAACTTATATAAAATGAGTTACTTTGGCTGTTGATAGATAGTTTTTGTTTTAATAAAGCTTCGTTACTCATGGCGATTTAATAACTCTGGTTTACAAAAATTAGTTTTTTCGGCTTTCTTAATACTCTATAGCTTATTATAGCTTAATGATTTTTCTTGTGTCAAGCAAATTCATTTCGTAAATTTCAGTGATAACATTTGAGCCCAATAATAGTCATTTTGGATAGTTACTTAGCCGTAATTTTGTTTGCAAGCAATTGTTAATCAGAAAGTTGTTTAAATAAGGCTTATTCTGGATTCGCCGGAACAGATTGATGGTTGATTTAATATACCTACTTCACCAAAGCACGTTTCGTTCCCCGCCAATCCCATCGTGCTATTGCAGTGCTATCTTGCCATAAACCCACCTTCTTTTTCCTCGCGATATTTTCCAATTTTGCATACAGTGAATCGCTAGAGTACCTTTTAAAATGCCAGGCCATGCCCAGCTTAACCATTTCCTGATTATCAACTGTTTTATCGTTAATTATAACAGCGATATTGAGCCCAGAAGTTTAAACCCTAGTTTTGAAAAGGCCTAAATATAAGAAATCTACAAGTCAAAAATCCAAACACATAGCTTACCCTAGTTTTAAAATGACAGCCCCGTTATGAAAATTCTTCCTTAAGAGCTTTAAATTAGTAAGATATTTCTGAACTTAAATATTTAAGGGAAGGGCTACTTTACAAGCCTCATTAATACAAAATCAAAGATATATTGAATGAAAGCAATAGGATTTAAAAAATCGTTACCAATTATCGAAGAAGAAAGCTTTATCACTTTCCAGGCAGAGAAGCCAAAGGCAAAGGGCAGAGATCTTTTGGTAAGAATTATCGCAATCAGCGTCAATCCGGTGGATTATAAGGTTCGTCAAAATAGCGCAAAAGAAAAGGTGCTGGAGCAGCCAAAAGTAATTGGCTGGGATGCTGTGGGCGAGGTTGAAGAGACAGGCCCTGAGGTAAGCTTATTTCAAAAAGGGGATATGGTTTATTATGCGGGGGACATCAATAGAAGCGGCAGTAATGCAGAATACCAATTGGTAGATGAACGCATCGTGGGAAGGAAACCTGGGAACCTTACTTCCGCACAAGCTGCTGCCATGCCTTTGACCCTACTCACCGCCTGGGAGATTTTGTTCGACCGCATCCGGATTAATGAAAGCGACAAAGAAAAATCATTGCTCATTATCGGCGGCGCAGGTGGGGTGGGATCGATCGCGATTCAAATTGCAAAGAAGGTTGCCGGATTAAAGGTCATCGCTACCGCATCCCGGCCGGAAAGCGTAGAATGGTGCAAACGCCAAGGCGCAGATTTTGTAGTAGACCATCAAAATCTTGTGCAGGAGGTCCAACAGGCGGGATTCAATCAGGTAGACTTCATTGTTGATTTTGTGGATGTCAACCAGTACTGGGATGCCATGGTTGCACTGATCAAACCGCAAGGTCATATCGGCTCAATTAGTGATCCAGTAGAAAACGTGAACTTGAGGCAATTAAAAGGGAAAAGCGTAAGTTTTCACTGGGAGCTGATGTTTACAAGGTCCATGTTTCAAACAGAAGATATGATTCGTCAGCACCACATCTTAAATGAGGCTGCAACGTTATTCGAAAATGGAACAATCACTTCCACAATCAAGGAGCAACTCACTGGCTTTAGCACCGAAAATCTAAAACAGGCACATGCATTATTGGAAAGTGGTAAAACCATCGGTAAAATCGTAATTGAATACTAATTCAAAACCAAAACAGCTTTCCTCAATAAGGCTGTTTTGGATTTCTAATGATAAAATTTCACCATTATTCGTTTAATGCATCCTGCCCCACTAACGCACCAAAACAATTTTCCCGATATGTTCACTGGATTCCATCAGATTATGCGCCAGCATAGCCTCCTCGAATGAGAAGGTTTTATAAACCTGGGGTGTAAACCTACCGCTTTCCAGCAATGGCCACACCTGATCCTGAATTTGTGCTGCAAGCTGTTTTTTGAAAGCATATTCTCTTGCCCTGAGCGTACTGCCTGTTATGGTTAACCGTTTTTGCATCACCTGGGCAATGTTTATTTCAGCAGTATTTCCCTCCATCGCATTAATATAAACAATGCGGCCATCGGGACGCATGATGGAGATATTACGTTGTAAATAACTCCCGCCAATCATATCCAGCACCACATCTACACCTTGATGGATAAGCAAGTCTTCAAAATTTTCGGTTTTGTAGTTGACCGCAACATCCGCGCCCAGCGAGATACATGCTTTGGCTTTTTCAGTAGAGCCAACCGTTACGAAAACCTTTGCGCCAAATGCTTTTGCCAGTTGAATAGCGGTAATGCCAATACCACTACTACCGCCATGAATTAAAATGTGTTCGCCCTTTTTTAATGCTCCTCTTTGAAAAACATTTGACCATACGGTAAATATAGCCTCAGGCAGGCTAGCCGCCTGGGCAAAGGATAGCCGTTTTGGGATTGGAAGACATTGCCCTTCCTCTACCACCACCTGCTCTGCGTATCCCCCGCCAGCGAGCAGTGCACATACCTGATCTCCTTTCTTCCACCTGGTGACCTGCTTACCGCATTCCATCACGATGCCTGCCACCTCAAGTCCGGGAATATCTTCCGGCACGCCCGTAGGAGGCGGATATTTCCCTTTCCGCTGCGCTAGGTCGGCTCTATTCACCCCGGAGGCTTTAACGTCTATCTTGACCTGCTGATCAGATGGAGATGGGTCAGGATAATCCATCAACTGTAATTCCTGTTGACTTTGCTGGCCAGTGATTTGAACTGCTTTCATTATTTATTTTCTATAGATTGGTCCCAGTGATTGGAGAATAATAACAAATCGTATACCAAATAGTAAGCACTTTTTAATTCATTCCTGTTTATATATCGAAAAGTGCATCCGTTACCAATTCAGAATGGATCAGCCCTTAGATGGCTTGCTGCATTTTTAACGCCATAGATAGTGACCAATGTTAAAGGCACCATTTATGTTATTTATCAAGTTTGAAAATCTTTGATCTTTAGACGAGGTATTTTTCGAACGATCTCTTTGTTTAACCTGAACAGTTGTGGAGCGATCAGGTATGTCACTAGAAAACATTAATTTCTGTGAAAATCAAAAGCCATTATGGCAATAATTCTCCTTTTACTGACCTGATAATCTTACTCTGGGCGGACGATACGCTTAGTCAGATGACTTGGAATTAACCCGTACTTCTTTTTAAAGGAATGAGAAAAATGCGAAAGGCTTTCAAAGCCTAACTCCAAATAGATAGCCGAGGGTCTTTGATGCTTGTTTTCAATCAAAAATTTTGCTGCATCTAAGCGTTTGGATAGCAGCCATTGGCGAGGTGGAAGATCAAAAGCTTTTTGAAAGTCCCGCTTAAATCCCGCCAGGCTCCGGCCAGTTAGCTGAGCGAATTTCTCTATAGGCACATTAAACTGAAAGTTATTAAGCATGAACTTTTCCAGATCAATTTTATAAGGTTCTGCGTAATCAAATAGGAAATTTCGTAATGAGGGAAGCGCCAGGAGTAATAGTTTAATGCCTTCTTTTACTTTCAGTATACCCATCTCATCAGTCATGCTGGCTCCTGAACTTCTTGCATAGGGAACGATGGATTGAAAATAGCCCTGCAAAAATTCATTAGAGGGAATCAGTAAGTTTGGCCTTCCGATATATTTGCCAACAGAGGTAATTTTTTCTTCCAAGGCGATTTTACGCATTAAGTCTTCCTGAAGTGAGATTACGATGGTCTCATAGCTCCCGTTCTCGCCGGGCGTCTTGGTGAGGGTACCCAATTGGTTTTTGCCAATTAGTAGCATTTCTCCCGCTCCCATCGAAATGCTTTGTTCAGAGGTTTCCAGTGTGAATTCACCGGAAACCTGCAGTACTAGGGTATGGTGATTCCAAAAACATGCTTTCTGCCTCCGTTGCCTAGAGAGATAAGAGTAAAAGATTACACCGGGAAGAATTTCTGCTGGACTTTCCATTTATCGCGCTAAATAGGTACCTCCTTTAATGGCGCCTATTGCAAAAGTAGTATTTAATGTATTCATTTCTTCCTCGCTAAATTCAATTTCCATTGCTGCGATATTTTCAGCCAGACGCGATCTTTTACTCATGCTTACCAAAGGCATGATCTGTTTGCCCTGTTGTTTTACCCAAGCGATCGCAAGCTGTGTAGGCGTGAATCCTTTTGCGGATGCCAAATCTTTCAGTATTTCAACTTTTTGTAGATTATGTACCAGGTTCCCTTCTTGAAATCTGGAGAAATGCTGACGGTAATCCTGATCGCTAAGAGGTGCCCTTAGTTCTCCGCTGAGTAAACCTTCCGCTGTATTTGCAAAAGCGACTACAGCAATCCCCAAATCTCTGGCTGCTGGCAGTAATTCATTTTCTATTTGCCTATCCGCTAGAGAATACCCGATTTCAAGGGCACTAATCGGATGAATATCGTTGGCCATGCGTAGCTGCTCAGCGGTAATTTCTGATACGCCGATGTATCGGACCTTACCCTCGCTAACCAGCTCAGCCACGGTTCCGATAATATCTTCCAGGGGTACGCTACCATCCATCCGGCTAGGCTGATAGAGATCAATGGTATCGATACCAAGGCGGGTAAGTGAGTAATTTACAAAGTTTTTGATTGAATTTGGCTTAAGATCAAGGCCCAACCATTGACCGTTATGGAAAATCGCTCCAAACTTGACGCTAATAAAAGCATCATCCCGTCTCCCTTTTATCGCTTTTCCGATAAGCATTTCGTTGTGGCCGGCACCATAAAAATCACCGGTATTTAAAAAGTTGATGCCAAGATCCAAAGCTTCGTTAATCGTAGCGATACTCTCTGATTCATCTGGAGTGACTCCTCCCCAGATGGAGGACATTCGCATGCAACCCAGCCCAAGACTGGATACAAAAGGACCATTTAGGCCTAACTGAATTTGATTGATGTTTCTCATAACACAAATATCCAGTCTACAAGGAAAATAAAATTGTCTGGATAGCTCAATTAATTTGCTTGTGCGGCTCACATTGGCTTTGCTAAATAAATATCAAACAAAGCCAGCGGGGGTGATTAGCTATAATTTATTATACAGGGAAAAGAACAGTTTTTTTAATAAATATTCATTGATGTTTGTTTAGTTCACTAACATCGCTCTTTCCATTAACAATCTCCAAGCAGCTTGCTGTAAACGATAAGTAGGAAAAGCTACAACAGATTTTAGCCAAACCTATGCCCTAATGGACTGAGATGGAAAGAGAAAACCTTGAATATTTTAGTAGCACGATAAAAAAAGCTTGTTGGATTTGCACCTGTTTTATTCATACTTATCACAACTTCTGCCCAGAACAGATTCAATTGAAATAGCGCTTAGATTTTTGGTTGTAGAAAATTTGACTATAGTTGGACGGCGGGCTTTGAGGCCATCTGGTTAACACTGCGAATTGATTTTTTATTCCCAAACCAAACTTTTCAGCTTTGCCGTAGTTTAATTCATCGTGCGTATGCGCTTTAAAACGCTAACGCTTTCGCTTACCTAACCTTGATGCTGGGAAGCTGCGGGCGTTGTGCAAAGACATTACCATAAAGAACTAAATTACCTTAGTTACTTCAAAGCGAAACCTCCATGAGAGAAAAAAGCAGTAAAGAGATGATCCTAGTCCGCGGAGCAAGGGAGCACAACCTAAAAAATGTCAGTCTGGAAATCCCCCGGGATAAACTGGTGGTTTTTACCGGCGTATCCGGATCAGGAAAATCCTCACTGGCTTTTGGAACGCTATACGCTGAAGCCCAAAGACGTTACCTCGAATCGGTTTCCCCTTATGCCCGCCGGCTTTTTAACCAGATGAGTGTACCTGAGGTAGATTCTATTGAAGGTCTGCCACCTGCGGTAGCGCTTCAACAACAGCGGGGCGGATCCAGTACGCGCTCCTCTGTAGGAAGCGTCACTACCCTATCCAATCTTTTGCGCATGCTTTATTCCCGGGCAGGAGATTATCCAGAAGGTCAATCCATTATATATGCGGAAGGGTTCTCACCCAACACGCCGCAAGGTGCATGCCCGGAGTGTCACGGACTTGGAAGTGTCTTTGAGATAAACGAGCAAACTATGGTTCCTGATGACAATATTAGCATTCGTGAAGGTGCAATTGCTTCCTGGCCTAAAGCATGGCAGGGCCAAAATCAAAGGGATATCCTGGTATCAATGGGTTACAATGTGGATGTGCCATGGAAAGAGTTAGCTAAAAAAGATCGTGACTGGATACTCTTTACCCAGGAAACGCCCACAGTTCCGGTATATCCCGGCTTCACGCCAAAAGAAACCGCCAAAGCAATCCGTGATAAAAGAACGCCGGATTATATGGGCACCTTTATCGGCGCAAAGCCCTACATCCTTAAAACGTTTTCTTCCAGCCAGTCCGAGCTGATGAGAAACAGGGTCAGGCAGTATATGATCAGTGCCACCTGTCCTATTTGTAAGGGTAAGCGTCTAAACAAAGAATCCCTTTCGGTTAGCTTCGAAGGTAAAGATATCGCTGAAGTTTCCCGTTTGCCGCTTTCGGTTCTTTCACAAATCTTTAATCATTATGCCAGCCAAGAGGCAAAGAACGAAAAGCAAATTGTCACCCAACGTATTTCCGCAGACATCAGTTCACGCCTTTCTGTTATGCTTGAACTTGGCTTAGGCTATCTTACCCTTGAGCGCAGTACTCCAACGCTATCCCCGGGGAACTACAGCGACTTCGGCTCGCAACCCAGGTGCATTCCAACCTCTTCGGAGTTGTATATGTACTCGATGAGCCTTCGGCGGGGTTACATCCAGCCGATACCCAGGCATTGCTAAACATACTCTACAAACTTAAAAAGGCAGGCAACAGTATTTTTGTCGTCGAGCATGAAATCGAAGTGATCAGAAATGCAGACTGGATCATTGATGTTGGACCGGGCGCGGGTTCGCAGGGCGGAGAGATTATCTACAGCGGTCCGCCTGAAGGTCTTAAGAAAGTCAGCAAGTCCATGACAGGCAACTTTCTTTTTGATAGGGCACCTCGCCCCTTAGCTGACCCGCGCAAACCCCTGTCCATGCTTAGCCTTGATGGGGCAACACGCCATAACATTAAAAACCTTGACATAGACTTTCCCCTTGGGGTAATGACCTGCGTCACCGGCATTTCAGGATCGGGAAAGAGCAGCCTGGTCAGTCAGGTTTTGGTTGAGCTTGTTGCCAATGGCCTGGGTCAGCAAATTGAAGGGGATTCTGAGCCTGCAAAAGACCTGCAACCAAACGAAAAAACCCCTGCTGTTCAGGGAAAAATTACCTCGGGACTGGAAAAGATTTCCAGACTAATCGTGGTCGATCAGAAACCAATTGGAAGAACCCCAAGATCCAATCTGGCAACCTACACCGGTTTATTTGATTTGGTCAGAAAACGTTTTGCCAGTACTCCTCTTGCAAAAAAGAGAAAGTATGATGCCGGAAGGTTTTCATTCAATGTCGCCAAAGGCCGTTGTCCGCACTGCCTGGGAGAAGGCTACATCATGGTCGAACTCCTTTTTTTACCGAGCGTCTACACCCCATGCCCAACCTGTGGGGGCACAAGATATAATCCCGATACACTACAGGTGATTTATAAAGAGAAAAATATTGCCCAGGTATTGGAAATGACAGTCGATGAAGGCTTTACTTTTTTTGCTCAGGATCCAGCTGTTTACCGTTCGCTTGAGATACTGCGGGAAGTTGGTTTAGGTTATCTCAAGCTCGGGCAATCCGCGACAGCTTTATCTGGTGGTGAGGCACAACGGGTCAAACTCGCCACCGAACTCCAAAAAAGTCAGAGTGGTTCCGCCTTATACATTTTAGACGAACCCACCACAGGCCTACACCCCGGCGATGTTGAAAAGTTGCTCATCCAGCTCAACCGTCTTGTCGATGCGGGAAATACAGTCATTGTTGTTGAACACGATATGCAGGTTATTGCCCAAAGCGACTGGATCATTGATATCGGTCCTGGCGCGGGTGATCTGGGAGGTAAGATCCTATTCTCCGGACCAGCAAATGGCCTAACCAGCGTGAAGGAAAGCAAAACGGCACCTTTTCTTCAACAATATTTAGATCCAATTCAAACCTAGCAGCGATCAAAAAAAAAGTAAATAAATTTATTCCATTTTTTCCCTCGCTACGAGTTGAGAACATTTTTCGGTAGTAATACACACCTCATCGAAAGTAAAAGCCCTTAGAAAACCTGATGCCAAATAATAATAGTCACTTACCTTTCCCTGTTTTAAAAGAAATTCATTTTTTGAAAACTCGATTTCCTCGAAATGTGCAGCAATGGTTTCAAGCCCCGCCGGGGTAACGCTAATGTTGGGAATATTCGCCTTAACGAAATTGATGAGCTCTTCTTTTGCCATTGCTACAATATAGATCTAAAAATGTAATTTTCCTTTTCTGAGTGCTGTGGTTTCAATTAAGCCAGCAGTCTAAACGCTTATGTTCAATTATTCTAAAAATGGGAAAATGTACGAACATGAAATTTACCAGCTTTCTGAGTAAAAGGGTTTCCATGGATTAGAGGTATAACGTATTTATTCCTTAATCAACTTTAAATTCAAACCGCTGTATTGACCTGGATTCCCATTTATGCTAAGCTGGTAAGCATAACGACCATCAGTTAAAGGCTTCTCTCCAACAAAATCAATTGGCTGAATTATGTAAGTCTTCCCGTCAATTTCTAATTTGACAAATGCATATCCGTATGCCTTAGTAAATTTTTTATATTCTGTCTGCTTTCCCGAGTCTAAGTCACCAAAATTTACTTGCCCAGTTCCAGTATCAACGATGACGTTTTTAAAGTTAAGTTGGCTGCTGTTTGACAACCGAATTTCTGGCCCGAACTGATCATTACTCTTCTCCTTTGAACAACCGATAACTGTAATAATTGCGGAAATTAAAATCAGGATTCTTTTCATTTGCTTTATTTTAAGGGTAATAACTAATTTCCAAATATCTAAAATACAAGTAATTTAAATACCCCGCACACTTTTGCCCTCCTTTTTGATGTCGTCACTTTCAATAAAGTATGGTTTCGGCAACCATCAATTTGCGTAATCGTCCTTACCTAAGAATTGACCAATTTTAATTTCAAACTACAATTTGTCACAAAATTAGGGTAAATCAATTGCTTTCTTGTCACAGAATTAGGGTAAATAATCCCGGTAATTGTAATAGAATTAGGGTAAATGTGTCTGTTGTTGTTGCTAATTGCTTAAGTAAATTACTTTTTTTCCCTACTTTTTTCTATCTCGGTGAGCTCAGGATGAGTTTTATTGTGTTAGAGAAATTTAGTTCATAAATCTCAGCGATCACCTTTAAGCGCAACAACAATGCTTTTTGAGTATTATGCCGTGAGTTTTTTTAGTCATTTGGTTTTGCAAATGCAATTTAGTCAAAGATGGCAGGTATATTAACGCGTTTTTGTCTGCATGGATTACTTCAAAATACGGCAAAAAACAAAGCAATATTTACTCTTTCGATGTATCCCCTTTTCACCGAGCAATATAGCGCCGAATTTCGCCCTCCTAAAAAAGTTATAAAACACGGACTCTAAATAGGATGTTTTCCCATCATTAAAACTATTTTGATACAATATTGTATTAATTTTACCTAAATTCAACTAGTGAAATTTTAGCAAAATAAATCTTATACAACTGTAAACTGAATAGGCGAATTAAAGAGCAAATTCTGCGGAATTGTTCAAAGGCGGAGCGGCTTTTGAAAGCGAGGTGACTGAAAGTTTTGAGGGTATCGACTCAATTTCTTTTCTCTTAGCAGACGATGGTGACTATTATCGGTACAAACAGAAGTTTGAATTGATTAAAATAATGGTAAAGGGAATCTATAACGAGGAATTTTTAAATTTAAAACGGCAAACTGGCGATCCGGCGGCTGATGCATTTATAAATTATGTGTTCGCCGATCAGGAGAGAAAACACCAGTTAAGGCGTTGGCTCGAAGGAAAGGCAACAGCAGCCGATTTAGATTCGATGTTTCCCGGCTTTGAGTTTATCGCCTGTGCCAGAGAATTACCGCTATGGGCCGATAAAAAATTAATCAGCGCAGGTCAGGCCTTTTTCGCGCAGCACGCGCAGGATATTATGACCTTACTCGGTTTATTATCGCTTCCTTACTGCTACACCGCCGCCGACGGGGCGATGGTATTGTATCTATCAGAGAAGATAAGAAAACAAACGACAAAACGCCTTTATGATACTGCGGTTTTTGTATGGGATGTGATGGCTCCTGAGGCTTTCGCTAAAGGCGGGAGTGCTTTTAGCGATATCCTGCGTATACGCCTGGTGCATTCGGCTGTGCGCTTTTATACGCTACAAAGTGGAACGTGGGATGAAAACCTGGGCACACCAATTAACCAGGAAGATATGGCCGGCACAAACCTTTCCTTTTCCTTAATCGTAGTTCGCGGTCTGCGTAAACTGGGTGTTCAGATAAGCAATGCAGAACAGATTGCATTTCTGCACATCTGGAAGGTGGTGGGCTATTTCAGTGGATTGGACGAAGACTTGTTGCCAGAAAACGGGAAAATGGCTACACAGCTCGATCTGGCAATTAAAAAGCGCCATTTTCGGAGTTCTACCCATGGGCAGGAACTTACAAAATCCCTTATAGAGCACATTTTAAAAGTAAACAGACGCAAAGTGAGTAACAACGATATACTTGGCTTAATGCGGCACCTGTTGGGTAGTGATGTTGCAGACATGCTCAAAGTCCCCGGACCAGAATTACCCAGATATAAGCTAACCCTGTTAAGAGCGATGAAATTTTTCAAAAGCTTTAGTAGAGAGGGCAATAGCAATCATCTTTATTATAAGGCCTACAGCGCCTTCAAAAAACAGAATAGGGAACTTCAGCAGAGGGAATTCTCTTAACCCAATGAGCCACTAACATGAAATCTTATCACCTTATCCATCAGTTAATTACTCTCGTTGAAGAACTTGAGGAAGAACAGCCTGAAAAGGAAATATCGCTTCAGCATTTTACTGGTTTTCTACTCAATAGGTCTGAAAATTCAGTAATGGATATAAACCCAGAGGTTAGATTCGGGAATAGTGATAAAAAAGCACTTGAAGTTGCCTATCAGCTGGATAACAACATCGGCCGGCTACTCGTATTTATGAGCCGTTATGCTAAAATGTATATCAAGAAAGCGTTAGAAGAAACCCCGTTAATTACCCCGGAAGATTTTACCGCGCTCGCGATCCTGATGACGCATGACCATCTATCTAAAACCGAACTTATAAAACATAACCTGCAGGAGAAAACATCTGGCACAGAGGTGATCCGCCGGCTAATAGCTGCAGACTTAGTAAGTCAGTGGAATGATGCTCATGATAAAAGAAGTAAACATATCGCAATAACTGACCAGGGAAGGGAACTGCTGTATAGCGTATTTGTCGACATGAACAATGTTGGCAAAATGATAAGCGGAAAGCTAAGCCTTCGCGAAAAGTTAACCCTAGGGTACCTCCTTCAAAAACTTGAAGATTTTCATCTCCATCATTACCAGAAGAAAACCATCCTGAGCAAATCAGATTTAAAGAACTTTATTGAAGATAGTCTGCCATCAAAGTGAAAGCAAAACTCACATTGAATATTTTCATTACTACCTTTTCATTCTAATTTTATCAAGCAGAATATTATTGCTTTTTAGTTAAGTCGAAACAACATATAAAATCGCAACTAGCTTTTTTATTTTTTGTCTTTCCCCGGCTAGATCAGTTTAACGGGAGGGTATTTTTTAAACTTATGAAGACAAATCCGGTAACCCGTGCAAAGAGATGCATCATTTGCTTTTTTTCCAGTTTAAAAACCTCTGCTAGCCTAATATGCTATTTTAAGCAAATCCCTCCTTACTGTTTTAATATTTACTGTATTCTTAAGCTGATTTTCGTCAAATATCTTCTCCCTTTTATTAAAGTTGAGTTGGTCACTATTCATCGCAGGTTAATGCTACTAAATATCTGCGTATAAAATATTTGATGCTTGACAAAACCTTTTTTTCCCTTGTTGGTTTTATTTGCCGATAGACCCGACTAAATGCGGCCTTTGGCTTTTCAAAAATAGCCACCCCGTATCGCTAATGTTAGGTAAACCAAAACAAAACAGCTTGGAAACACAAAGAAAAGACACGGCAGAACGGAAATCTTACACCCCTAAGATCCTGCTCATATTGGCACTGGCAATGTTGCTGGGTGCAGAAGGATATTTCGGGCTTAAGCTGCATAAACTTTCCGGGCAGCAGGAGCAGATTAAGGAAGATTATTCTAACATCAACAACATCACCTATGGGCTGTTTTCGGTGCAGCAGTGGAAGGATAATGTGTCCAGGATTGTGCATAAGCAGGTGCGCAACCTTAAAATGACTAAAACGCAGAAGAAGGTCTTGCAAAGCGAGGTAGAAAAGGTTTTGCTTGCCCTAATTGATAAGGCGGAGGCACTGGTAAATAAACCTAAGAAAACCATTAGCGGTAAAATACAGAAGTTTGCCATTAAAAACTTTGTAAACTCTGATAGTATAAAAGCCCAGGTCCCAGGTTTCGCACGCACCATTATTGCCGAGGTAGATAACCCCAAAAATAAGCGGCAGCTAAGTAAAATGGCCATCGGCGAATTTAACGAGCTGGCTGAAGAAGAAAGTTCGGATAGTGCCTTTGTAGCAAAAGATGCTGCAGTAAAGGCTATGTATGGCCGCTACCAGGTAAATTCTACCGATGAACTCAATAAAAAGTTAACGGCAACCCTGGACGATATCCGCAGTAAAACCTATACCTATTCTTTTGGTATGCTGGCCTGTATTACTGTGGTGCTTTTCTTATGGTGGGCTTTGCGAGGCCGACGGGATTTGCATGTAACACTTTTTGTGATGTCTTTACTGTTTGCCTTTATTTTGCTGGCCGTCGGACTTACCGCCTCAATGATTGAGGTAGATGCCCGTATCCGTTCCCTCGATTTTGTATTGCTGGGCGAGCATGTAATCTTTAAAGATCAGGTACTGTTTTTCCAGAGCAAAAGCATTATGGATGTGGTACGGGTATTAATCGGGCAGCCTGGTATAGATTCGATTCTCGTTGGGGTGCTGATACTGGCTTTTAGTATTCTTTTCCCGGTAGTTAAACTGAGCTCTACAGGCATACACCTTTTGGGCAGAAAAAAACTGGCCGAGAATGGCATCGTGAAATATTTTGCTTTTCAATCGGGCAAGTGGAGCATGGCCGATGTGATAGTAATTGCCATACTGATGGCCTATATCGGTTTAAATGGTTTGCTGGAGGGACAATTGCAGGCGCTGAACATTAAAAATGATTCGCTAACTATTCTCACCACCAATAATACCGCACTACAGCCAGGTTACATTATCTTCATCAGCTTTGTGCTGTATGGGCTTATCCTGTCAACAATTTTAAAGTTTATTACACCACATGATGCGCATTAACGGGTTATGCTTAACGCTTTTTGATTAATTTTTATGGCGACCAACACAAATTCTACTTCCGAGAGATCAGCAAAAAAAAGCCGATGGGCACCTGCCCTGCTGATTGCCGGCTTATCTATACTGTTATTGGCGACGGCTTTTTCGGGATACCGTTTTTATCAGCTCGCTTTTGAACAGAAACGCATTAAGGAAGATTACAGCCTGTCCAATAACATTACTTTTGGCATTTTCTCTGTTGACAGATGGGGCGAAAAAATCTCGGCCGTTGTAGATCGGCGGGTGAAGGGCTTTAAGCTCACCGGCAAGCAAAAGGCCGACATGCAGGAACAGGTAGAAAAGGAATTGCATGGTATGGTCAATAAAGCCGTGGCTGATTTTACCAAGCCGAAGAAGGGCCTTGGGTCGAAGCTTAAAAAACTTGCTTTTGATGCGTTTGTAGATGTGGATGAACTCCATGCGCAGGTTCCCTCTTTTGCCCGCACTATTGTGGTAAAAATTACCAGTCCGGCAAGTTTAAAAAGGATTAAGGGCATTGCTACCAGCAAGGTTGATGAACTCGAGGCTCAAACTTACGATCGTACAGATACCACCATCACAACCGTTGAGCAAACCATTTACCAAAAATATAAGGTTAAGAATTCGACCGATTTTGATCAGGTTGTAAAGGCAAAGCTTGATCAGATTACAGACTCCAGTCATCAATATGCTTTCGTGATGATTATATCGGTGGCGATTGCTTTGCTACTCTGGCTCATTTTCAGGAAACGGGCGCACCTGCATGTTCCCTTATTTATTATGTCTCTGTTGTTTGCGGTGGTGTTATTAGCAGTTGGCGTAATTTCCCCTATTATAGAGGTGGATGCCAGGATCCAGTCGCTGGAGTTTGCCTTAATGGGTGATAAACTGGCTTTTACCAACCAGGTATTGTTTTTCCAGAGTAAAAGTATAATTGGTATTATAAGTACACTAATCGAGCAGCCTAAACCAGATGCGGTATTAGTTGGGGTGTTGCTGATGGTGTTTGTAGTCGTATTGCCACTGCTTCGCTTATTAGCCAGGGCCATACACATTTCCTGCAGTCACTTATTTAAAAACCCAAAAGTGCTTCGCTTTATGGCATTCGATCTGGGTAAGTGGGATATGGCAGATGTAATGGTTGTTGGTATCGCCATGACTTACATCGGGCTAAACGGAATATTGAAGAGTCAGCTTTCAGGCTTAAATATTGAAAATGATACGCTAAAAACGGTTACCGAAAATAATTCTGCTTTGCAGCCAGGTTTTTTTGTATTTGTCGCTTATGTTGCGTTTGCAAAGCTACTTTCTTATTTATTGAAGCGTATTGATGAGCGGAATGGGCCATGTTAGCCCGAAGGTCCTCGTTAAGTGGAGTCAGGACATATATATTTCAATAATTGCCGTTAGTACTCTGCCCAGATCAATCGCTAGGCACATTTTATGCTCTAGGGATCAACATGGGAAATATTATATTATTTTAGTAATGCCGTTGGTCGAGGAATTACAGGCGTTGGTCTATTGGTTGCTCTTGCTGGTATAATACTGCGTTTTTGCATGCAACGTTTGGGGGTTGAGGTCGTCTTATTAACAAAAAACATAAGCAAATCTCTAAAACATACAGTCATGAAAACATTAGCAAAAACATTATTCGCAGCAGCATTAACAGCAGTAGTATTAACTTCTTCAGCTATGGTAACGCTCGCCACCGAGCCTGTTACAACAGATATAAAAACATCTTCAATTAAAACTTTTGACAGGATTTGGGTAAGTGGGAATGTAAAAATCGTTTTAACGCAGGGCGATAAACAATCTGTAGAGGGCGGAGAAAACTTTAACCCTGCAAAAACTTCGGTTTATAGCAATGGTAAAATTCTAGTTGTTAATTCAACCGAAACTGGTGAGGTTACCCTTAACGTTACTGTTAAAAATTTAGAAAGAATAGAAGCTTACGGTCAGTCGCAAGTGATAACCACTAATAACCTGGATGTAAAATACCTGCAGTTATTCTTACACCATAGTGCTACAGCTAGGATCAAAACTACAACCGCAAGTTTATATTCAGTAGTGAATGATGATGCGGTATTGAAACTAAACGGTACTGCTGATCAGAGCACGATCATCGCAAGTAATCAGAAAAATTTGAAGCTTAATAATTTTGCAAGTCAACGATCAGCTTCTTATGCCTCGGAAGCGATTATGGCAGCTGAACAAAATGCCATGAATTTAGCAAAATAAAAAAAACAAACTTCTTGTTATAATTTGGCCGCCCATTAAGGCGGCTTTGTTATTTAATGAAGTTTTCTCCAGGGCTCATATCTTTGGAACTATTATCTAAACTGGTGTGCTATAAAATGACCTTGCTATTTTTTCTACCGATTTTAACTACCAACGCTTACCCTATTTCAAAGCGTTGGTAGCCTGGCAGAGCCGGTCACCATGGTCTATCCCGCAGCGCTACTCTAGCACAAAAAGGAGCTTTGGCTACCAATTTATTATGTAAAATTTCCAAGTAATTACCTTCACACACCTGCCAAATGGCTGGTGCCTTCTTTATGCGCTTAATTTGGATGGGGATATCCCATAAGCTTTTTTAAAGGCAAATGAAAAGTGAGAAAAATCTTTAAATCCAACCTCCATATACACATCAGATGATTTCCAACCTTTCTCCTTTAAAAGGTAGTGTGCATCTGCTAATCTTTTCTGTTGAATCCAGCGACTTGGCGAGGTCTGATATATTTTCTCGAAATCTCTTTTAAAAGTTGCCAAGCTTCTGCCTGTTAAATAAGCAAATCTGGAAATATCTACATTGAACTTGTAGTGTTCGTTCATATAAGCCTCCAGATCAATTTTGCCTGGTTCTGTAAAATCGAAGAGTACATCTTTTAATTCGGGATTGGTTTGCAGCAGAGTTAGGATCGCTTCTTTAACTTTTAAAGAGGTAAGTGCTTCATTAAAATTATTTTTCTGATCTAAAAATGGTGTTATCGATTCCATGAAGGTTTGTAATAACTTTTTAGGTTCGAGTTCTAATCCATATATGCTGTAATTAGGGGTTTGCATTTGTAAGTTATATTCGGTACTTACCGCCTGGAGCGTTTCCTGATCGAGAATTATCGAAACTGACTTGTAGTGGCCATTTGCCGCCGGGAATTTGGTGTACTTCGCTAACTGGTTTCTTCTGAAGAATCTAAAATCGCCTTCATTAAAAACGTATTTTTTGCCGCCAATAAATATTTCTGACTTACCTGAAATTACATATCCGAAGGTATGATTGGGAATAAACTGTTCACCCTCGCTGCTTTTTTGATGGTAGCAGGAAAAAAGGATGCCTTTACGCTCAGGATGATTTGCCATAGGTTAAATTTAGCATTATGATTTTGATAGAAACAAATTAATTAAGGGGGTGGTAAAAACCACCACCTCATTATTGAACTGATCAATTATTTTTTGGTAAAAGATTTACCCAGTTCTGAATCGAGAAAATTTGTCGATTCATCATGATCGGTTGATAAACTTACCTGCATCCATTTTTCCATTTCTTCGCTTCTGCTGGCATCGGCATGTTTAAGCATTCCTATTGCTTCGCTTCCTAAAACTAGATGAATGGGTGGCTGTGGGTGATCAACCAAATCGATCATTACCCTGGCTGCTTTTTCAGGATCACCCATTGGGATAAAATCTCCACTTTGGAAGAAATCACTTCTTTTATCTACCAGGTCGTAACCCTCAATTTTGGCGGCATAAGTCATTGAATCACCTGCCCAATCTGTACGGAAGCCACCTGGTTCTACACTGGTAACTAAAATCCCTAAATCGGCTACTTCTTTGGCCAGCACTTCGCTGAAACCACTCAATCCAAATTTTGCTGCCTGATAAATGCTTACGCCAGCGTTACCAACCCTACCGCCTATCGAAGATATTTGAAGTATTCGCCCAGATTTTTGTTTGCGCATAAAAGGCAGAACAGCTCTGGTGATTTCGATGGGTGCATACAGGTTTGTTTCGAGCTGACTGCGAACCTGTTCATCTGTGAAAGCTTCTGCTGCACCTACAATTCCGAAACCTGCATTATTTACCAGCACATCGATTCGACCGAAATGTTTAATTGCTGATTCTACCGCGAAATGTACCTGATCGTAATCGGTTACGTTTAAAGTGATCGGAAATATCTGCCCTGGATATTTTTCAACCAAATCTTTTAATGAATTTATATCTCTTGCTGAAGCGGCTACCTGATCTCCTTTTGCTAAAACTGCTTTTGTTAGGCTTCTTCCCAATCCTCGGGAACTACCTGTTATAAACCAAACTTTTTCCATTGTCTTAATTTTTATTTAAGTCAAAGTTAGCTTGCTTAGTGCATTGCTGTTTTGTTTAGAGGCTCAATCTATTTTGCTCTAAAGCTCAATCATTTTATTAAACCTTTCTTCACCTTTAGATGTTATCATCAGCAGATTATTAAAAGCGAAAATGGCAAAAGGTAAAAAGAAGTCGACTGACAAAAAGAAGAAAAAAGGTACAAAGAAAAAAGGTACAAAGAAAAATAAACTAGGCGTTAAAAATTCCCTGGTAAATAACATTAATGCCCGCAAGAAAAAAGGCAAATCGCGTTCGAAAAAGCATTCGAAAGTTAGTAAAAAGGCCTATAAAAAAATGCAAAAGGGCTGGAAGTAGCAGGCTTAAAGCTTCAAAACAGGTTATCTTTTTAATGTAAATTAATTTTATTGTTTTTATCTATAGGTGATATTATGCTATATTTGTAAGGTAAACTTATAAGTTTTACTTACAATAATGAGTACAGAAAAAAGTAATTCAATCGCTTCGGCACTTCGCCCGGTTTTAGCCAGACTCAATCGAAAACTACGAAAGCTTTCTCCTTCAGACACTGTTCTTTCGCAAACAGAAAGATCTATTCTGGTTCTGCTGGAACAGAATGAATATCTGCTCTCTGCCGAACTTGCTGTTATCGAAAAAATAACGCCTCAATCTATGGGTGCTATTTTAAGTCACCTTAGCGAACTCCATTTAGTATCTAAAACGGCTTCGCCGGACGATAAGCGGAAGGTTCATATTTCCATTTCGGCACAGGGTAAGGAAATGCTCGAACAAGTGAGGCACGAACGCGATGAATGGCTAAGCAAAGCCATTGCAGAAGTTTGCACAGAACAAGAACAATTAATTTTAAAAGAAGCTATAGGTCCTTTAACGAAACTGGTTAATTTCTAATCAGATGGCCTTGAATTATGAACATCAGCACATTTAATGCATTTAAGAGTCGAAACTACCGCCTTTACTTTGGCGGACAATCCATTTCTTTAATTGGAACATGGATGCAGAAAACAGCCGTAAGCTGGGTTGTTTACGAACAAACACATTCTAATTTCATGCTTGGGCTTACGCTCTTTGCCAGCTTGTTTCCATCCTTCATCTTCTCGTTTATTGGCGGTGTTGCATCCGATCGGTATGATAAGTATAAACTGCTTTTAATTACACAAATTGCCTCGATGGTGCAGGCCGTTTTAATGACCATTTTAATTTTCTCCAAGGATTACCAGATGTGGCAAATTATTGCGCTAAGTGCATTACTGGGGCTGATTAATGCTTTTGATGTACCCGCAAGGCAATCGCTGGTTTACGAGATGGTTGATAATAAAGAAGATTTGCCCAATGCGCTTGCCCTAAACTCATCGATGGTAAACCTTTCGAGGTTAATTGGTCCTGGCCTGGCAGGTTTGGCTTTAGAAAAGTTAGGTGATGATGTTTGTTTTGGTTTAAACGCGGTGAGTTTTATTGCCGTTATTGGCTCTTTAATGATGATGAGGCTTCCAAAATACATTTCAAAACCGCATACTAAAAATGTAATAGGCGAGCTGAAAGAGGGTTTTGCCTATATAAAAGCAACACCATCTATTGCTTACGTTTTAATTATGCTGGCGCTGATTAGCTTATTTGTACTGCCGTTTAGCACTTTAATTCCTGTTTATGCTAAAGACATTTTTAAAGGAACAGCTTCTACATTTGGGGTAATTGATAGTGTGATTGGATTGGGTGCATTTACAGGTGCTATATTTCTGGCTTCATTAAAGCCTGGAAAGAATTTAAGAAAAATATTAGCCATTAACACCTTAATATTTGGTGCGGGTTTGGCTTTGTTTTCTCACACCACATTTTATCCTGTTGCATTGGTTTTTGCAACGATCTCTGGTTTTGGGATGATGTCGCAAATTACAATAAGTAATACCTTAATTCAAACTACTGTAGACCCGAATATGCGTGGCCGTGTGATTAGCTTTTACGCAATGGCCTTCTTTGGCATGCAACCGCTGGGCGGACTTGTTATCGGCAGTATTTCGCAGCTTATTGGCACGCAAAACACCGTGTTATTCCAGGGTGCGATTGCTGTATTGATTGGTTGTTTATCGTACCGAAGATTATTTAAAGGAGAAATTAAAAACAAACAGGCTGTTAAACCTGTAAGTGAGCTTGTTTTGGAAAAAATTTAACTATAATACGGCTATAGATCAAAAACCGAATAGCGGTTATCAGGAAATTAGTGAACTATACCTTTACAAATTGAGGGGTTTTTCGCGTTAGGGATTGTAAGGGTTTAGTACCGATTTTTTTATCGGTACCGCAGCGAAGCGAAGCCCTGGAAAGCCCGCCTCCAATCCCTCTTTTCGGGATTGGAGGAACGCCCATATTTTTTTATAGAGTTGCAACTGATTTTGCTTTGTGGTAAGTAAAGTACGACAGCGCTAAAACCACCAAGAACACAATTGGTCCGATGCGATTGTTTATAGGATCGCCCGATGCGGTATGGGCTATAAATGCAGAAATAAAAGTAATTGCGAAACCAGCATAGGCCCATTCTTTTACTTGTTCTTTAATTGGGGAGAGCAAAATAATTGCGCCTAATATTTTTGCGATGGCTAACTCTACTCTAAAATAATCGGGGAAACCCAGATGCTGGAAACCCTGTTTAACTTCGGGACTAGTGAAGTAGGAATAAGCGGAGAAAATCATCATTAACGAAACTAAAGCCGTTGATATCCAATAAGTAATTTTAATTGTTTTTGTGTTCATGTTCTTTATTTTGATGTAAACTTATGTACTTTTACTATCTAAAAGATATTACTTTCCAAAAGGATAGCGGTATCGTTTAGGAAAGCTTTTAACTTTACACCATGGCATTTAGGAAAGAAAACCATACTAAAGAAACGTGTAGCGCTAGTTTAAACGCGGTAAAAGATGCGCTTTATGTATTAAATGGGAAATGGAAACTGCCTTTAATACTTACTTTACAGGATGGCCCGAAGCGTTTTAATGAGATTCAGAAATCGATTGGCGACATTACGCCTAAAATTTTATCGAAAGAGCTGAAAGATTTAGAATTGAATGAGTTTGTGATTCGCAAGGTGTTTTCCACTACGCCCGTGACGGTAACTTACGAATTAACCGAATATAGTGGTTCGCTGGATCGGGTAATTGATGAGCTGAGGAATTGGGGAATGCAACATAGAGAAAGACTGGTAATGAATAGAAAAACCGCCCCTGTTTTAGAAGAGGTTTTGGCTTAATTTAAAAAGATGCTATTTATTGCAGCGCTTCATCTACCAGCTTTTTTAAGGTTACATAATATTCGTGTCGCCCTTTATTATGGAGATAAAAAGCCATTAAAAACCCTGCTGTTTTTTTCTGATTATCAATCCACGGGAAGCTACCAAATAAACCAGGGCTGGTAAGGGCAATACTCGGCTGATTGCCCGTATTATTTTGCATTATCCATTCGCCGTAGCCGTATCCAAAATTGCCCGCCTCGGTTGGTGCGTAAGCTTTGAGCACATCGCTTGTTACCCTGTTAACCTGCATTTGGTTTACGCTATTTTCTGATAAAATCCTTTTACCATTAAAGGTGCCCTTGTTTAGCAACATGATTAACATATTCATATAGTCGTTCGGTGTGCTGCTAGCTCCTCCTGCCGGAAGTGCTACTTTTCCGTTCCCGAAATCGGTATTTTTCATATCTAAGGGTTTCGCTAGGCGCTGGGCAAATAAAGTTTGGAAACTTTTACCACTTATTTTTTCGATAACTGCGCCTGCAATTTGCAAACCTGTATTGCTGTAGCGAAATACCTTTCCAGGCTTTCCTTCCATTGGTAAAGCGGCAATTTTTTCTATTGCCTCATCCATGCTGCCCGTTTGGCGCATTTGGTTTAAACTTTCTTTTAAATCGGGCGATTTTATAGCCGTCAGGTGAGACAGGCAATCGCTGATGGTAATATTTCCCTTTCCATTTCTGGTAAGCACCGGGAGAAACTTGCCAACGGTATCGCTTAGTTTTAGTTTGCCTTCATCAACAAAAGTCATAACCAGGGCTGCACTTAACCATTTGCTGCAGCTTGCAATTTGTTGTTTGGTTGAAGCGGTATAATCGCTAAAATCGGCCGCATTACCTTGCCTTTTTGCCAGGATTTTACCAAGTATTTTTTGCTTACCGCTGAGTTCGCTTACGCCTTTAGAATACACCACTTTTCCATCTTTATAGAGCAGCAGATAAACCCTGCCGCCCATCGCACCCGCATGAGTATTAAGCCAGGCATCTACTTTATCGAAATTTTGTGCCTTCAACTGCAGGGAAAACGAGATCATACAGTAGCATACCATTATGGTTATTGCGCAGAATTGCTTCATATTGGTGAGACCATCAAATCAAAAAAAAGTTTAAACCGTATTATTTAGATGATTATCTGTAATATAGGCTATCTTTGCTGAAAATAAAATCGATGGCGGTATTACATAAAAAAGAAGAAAAAATTCAGGCAGTGCTGGGTAGGTTGCCTAAAAAATATACAGATGAACAGTTTGTTGAAATGTTTATCAGACTTTATTCTAAAGATTGGGGTAAGATTAAATCGGCATATATTAAACAATCTCAGGATAAAGAGCCTGATACAATTATTAATATGCCCAAGCCAGAGGTTTATTTAAAACAAATTTTAGCAATTTATTTACAACAGGCTAATGAGCCTAAAGTAGCAGAAGTTGTCGTAGAAGCACCCGTTGAAGAAGTAAAGAAAGCAAAAGCGCCTGCGAAGAAAAAGGAAGCTGAAGTTAAAGAAACTACTGATGAGCCTAAAAAAGCAAAAGCGCCCGCTAAGAAAAAAGAAGTTGAAGCTACAGAAACTACTGATGAGCCTAAAAAAGTAAAAGCGCCTGCTAAGAAAAAAGCAGAAATAACTGAAGAAGCTCCAGTAGCAGAAAAGAAACCAAAAGCAGCTGCAAAAAAACCAGCGGTAAAAAAATAAAAAATATTTTCACCTCGGTATAATAATTCGCCTTTTTGGTTGTTTATATATATGAGAGCGTTAATTTAGATGACGGGGATAGGTCGGTATGATTTATCCCCGTTCTTTTTTTAAGAGTTTTTATTTTTCTAGAATATAAAAAAACCGCCAATTTCTTGACGGCTTACAATTAAACTAACCTGAAGCCTATTTTTCGATCATTTTATAATACCGAACGTAATCGACTTCCATTTTTTGTGGCCAGATGGAATCATCTATGCCTTGTGCTCCACCCCAATCGCCACCAACCGCGACATTTAAAAGAAGGTGAAACTTCTTATCAAAAGGCCAGGCTTTGTAACCTGTCCCTTCGTTTGCGAATTCAAATACTTTAACATCGTCGTAATATCCCCTTACTGCATATGGTGTCCAGTCTACCCGATAAACATGAAAAGCTGTACTTGCATCATCAATTTTCTTTGTGATGGTTTTTTGGGTATTGATTTTAAAATAATAAGCTTCGGTGTGGGTAGAAAAATGAACGTTACCCTGATCGTAACCAACATGTTCCATAATATCGATTTCACCTGATTTTGGCCAATCACCATAGGCTCTCTCGGTTGGTAACATCCAAATTGCAGGCCAGGTGCCTCTTCCGGAAGGCAGCTTAGCCTTTATCTCGAATCGGCCGTACAAGGCATCTAACTTCCCTCGTGTCACCATTCTCGATGATGTGTAATTCATCCCGCCCATACTTTCCTTTTTAGCTGTTATACTCAAAATCCCATTGGCAACACTTGCATTGTTGGTTGTATTTGTATAATATTCCAACTCGTTATTTCCCCAGCCGCTACCGCCTGTATCGTAATCCCAGTTAGAAGTTAATGGGGCGCCTACGTTGGTAAACTCATCGCTCCAGGCTGGTGTAGTGTCGAAAACCCAACCTTTATCAACGGGTGTTACCGCTACAGGTGGCACATAAACTGGCCCACCCTCTGGTGTTTTTTTCGAGCAGGATGTTAATCCTATTGCCGTAATCGCCAATGCTGTAAAGGCCGCTTTTTTAAAGTACTTCACTGAATCCATCATTTTAAAAAAATTAAAAGAGCAGTTTGAAAAATAACTTCAAACTGCTTGTATGCTTATTATTTAAACTCGAAATCGTCGATATAAAATATACCTGGATTTGGATGTCCTTCGCCACCTAACTGAACCACAATTTTATCGTACAAGGTTTGACTTGCAGAAGCTGAGTAATCGAATTCCAGTTGTATCCATGTATTATATTGAGCGGCAGTGATGGTTTTAACAATCTCGATCTGAGTGGTGTAAGCATTACCACCCAGTAACGAGTTTTGTAACTTAACCGAAACCGTAGGTGCAACTTTTGTAAAATCATTTCCGCCAGGGATAAATACTTTTAGTCGGATTTTATTTTTTGCAGCCAGATCAAAACGATAAGGCAGTGTGATGTTTAAATTTCCATACTGACCATCATTCCCTGTTCTTTTTTCGTAATAAGCCACTTTTGATGACGTATTTGAAGGGAATTTAAATGGATTATCGTAACTGTGGTTATAATCTATATTTTCAGCTACCCAGGCCATACCAGTTGCCGCTTGAAAATCATCAGATAAATTGGCGGCCTGTATTGGTTTTTGCACAGGTGGAACTATTGGTCTGACATAACCTTTCCTGATTAATTTTAAATACCATGCATTACCTGCATTAGATTTATCAAGGCATCTTAACCACATTTCATCGGCTGTTAGGGATAGAATTTGATAAGATGATACCCCTAAATAGTAAGAGATAAATCCATTATTACTGATGTTGATGTATTTAACACCTGCTACATCATTTAAAATCCAGGTTAGATTTGTTGGAGGGGTGTAATTTACAGTCGGATCGTTGCTACCAACAGGGCCACCAATACCAGTTGCGTTTGATGCATTGGCAAATGTAGTTCCGTTGTTAGCGTAAGTGTATTTAAGAGATGTTGAGCCCATTGCAAAGGTCATTTCATCATCGTAAAAACCTAATCCTGCTTTCTCATTCGGGCCAGCCTGATACCAATCGGGAGCTTGTGAAGTTACCGGGCCCACGCCTAAATGACCTGGTTGAGTCTGATCGATTACCCAAACCTTACCCGCAGCATTTGCCACCCCACCTGAGAGCAAAGTATAAGCTGGATCGCTTAGCATACTGGTATTGGTTGATGCAATGGTAACGGTTTTAGTTGTTGAAACAGAACCACCATCGGCCAGAACGGTTAACTTAATTGTGTAAGTACCTGCAATAGGGTAAGATGACTGGACATCGTTTCCATCGGCAGTAGCGCCATTGCCAAAATCCCAATGGGCATTAATCCCATTATATATGCTTTTAAAAGCGATGATATTTGGATTTGCTGCTGTAGGCGTTGCATTAAACTGAATTTCTGCAGCCGTTGGCGGAATACCAATATCTTTAGTGGTTTCGCTCTTTTTGCAAGAAACCAGTATGCTAAATATCAAACCCAGACTAAGCAAGATTGATACATTTATTTTGTTTTTAAATAATTTCATTTCAATACCGTTTAGTTGTAACCTGGATTTTGTTTAATACCGCCTTTGGTAACTTCGATTTCGTTTAAAGGGATTGGTAAATACTCGCTTTTGCCGGCTTTGTATCCCGATGGGCCTAAAACAGCAACAGCTCTACCCGTTCTGACTAAGTCAAAGAAACGATGGCCTTCTGTAGCAAGTTCTAATCTGCGCTCGGCATAAATGTTATCAAGCGTTGCTGGAATCGAAGCTAAACCAACTCGGGCTCTTACCGCATCCAGCAGTTTTTTAGCACGAGCGGCGCTACCGCCACCTCTAATCAAAGCTTCTGCCTGCATTAAATACGTATCTGCCAAACGAATTTCAATTTCATCAATTGGCCAGTTTTGTTCTGCAACCCCACTCGCCGAGCGAAATGCTTTTAAAGGCGCGTATTTTTTAATGAAATAATCAGTGTTTTGATAACGGCCATTGTAAGTTGCACCTGCGGCTTTTAATGCAGCCCCATCTATAATGGTTGCGGCAAACCGAGGATCGTTTTTCATTACATTAACCAAATCTAAAGTTATCGGGCAAAAACCCCATCCGCTTGAGTAAGTATCGCCGTTATAGCTATCCATACCAACAAACTGAGTTCCAACATTTCCCTCTCCACCGTTGATGTAACCCCAATCAGACCAGGCAGCATTGTTTGAATGAGGAATTTCCAAAATAGCCTCGGCATTGAATTTATTTGCCGGGTTAAAGATATCAGCATAGTTTGGCAGCAATGAGTATCCGTAAGGATTTCCAACTCTATTAATATCTTCAAATAAAGTTGCAGCCTCGGTCATTTTTGCATTATCATTCTGATAAAGTAAAACCTTGCCTAGTTGTGCTTTTGCAGCGCCCTGAGAAATCCTTCCTTTTTCAGCATCTGAAATTGTAATTGGTAACCCTGGAATCGCATCTCTTAGATCTTTTTCGATCTGCGCATAAATCTGAGCAGGTGTAGATTGCGTTTGGGCATATAGCTCGCTTGTTTCCAAAACTTTGGTAATAAGGGGGACGTTTCCAAACCATCTTACCAAATCAAAGTAAAAATAAGCTCTCAGGAATTTAGTTTCGGCAGTTACCCTTGTTTTAAAAGCAGCACTAAGTGTTGTCGCTTTATCGATTTTACTTAAGAGTACATTTGCCCGGTTAATTCCACTATAGTTTTTATTCCATAAACCAACCTGAGGACCAACGCTAGAATTCATATTAAAGTTATCGTAGGCAACCCAGTTCGGCTGATCGGAAGCATTACTACCGCCTGCAAAACAATCGTCGGATGCAGCGCTTAACAAAGGCATTTTCATCGTGTAACCTCCTGTTGTACCCCATTGTATTACATCGTAAACGGCAATAACACCTTGCATCACCTCGCCTTCATTTTTATAAAAGTTATCTTCCAAAGCGGTTCCTCTAGGTGTTAACTCTAAATATTCTTTCTTACACGATACAAAAACTAACATAACAGCAACTATTGCCGCTAGTGTCTTAAAATTTTTATTGTTCATTTTTTACAATAATTAAAAACCAACATTTAAACCAGCAAAAAAGGTTCTTGCCTGTGGATAAAAACCACGATCAACGCCATAACTTCCACCTCCAATTTCTGGATCGTAGCCTGTATATTTTGTAAATGTTACCAGGTTATTGGCCATTACATAAAATCTTACTTTATCTAAACCTGCTTTTCTTACCAGATTTTTAGGAAGTGTGTAGCCAACTTGTAAAGTTTTAATTCTGAAGTAAGAACCACTTTCTAAGAAAATGCTCGAAACACGGCTATAGTTCTGGTTTGTGTCATCTAAAGTTACCCTTGGAATTGTATTGCTTGTTCCTTCACCCGTCCAGCGGTTTAAAATATCGGTTGTGTAATTTGCAGTTGGTAAATCGAATCTTCTTAAAGCATTAAAGATTTGATTACCTGCAACACCCTGACCAAGTACCACTAAATCAAAACCTTTGTAGGCTAAGTTTACCGTCATACCATAAGTGAAATCTGGCGTAGGATTGCCGATGATTTCTCTATCGTCGTTGTTGATCTGACCATCACCGTTTAAATCAATAAATTTAATATCACCAGGTTTTGCATTTGGTTGAATTAAACCGCCTCCCTGATTTTTATAGTTATTAATCTGCGTCTGGTTTTGGAACAAACCATCACTTCTATATCCATAGAATGAACCAATTGCATAACCAACTTTAGTACGGGTAATTTCCAAAGCTTGTGGTGTAACGGTTTGGCCGCCTAAATATTCTTTATCATCACCTAAGAAATCGATATTATTTTTAACAAATGCACCATTTGCATTTACTTTTAACGAGAATTCGCCTAGTCTTTTTTGATAGCCTAACTCCAGTTCAAAACCTCTGTTAGATAAATCGGCTACGTTACCGATTGGGCCAGCATTACCAACATAACCTGGTACGGCAATTTGCAAAAGCATACCAGTAGTTTTTTTCTTATACCAATCTGCTGTTAAAGTGAAGTTGCCAAAAAGGTTCATATCAACACCAATATCGGTTGATGAAGTTTGCTCCCACTTTAAATCCGGGTTTGATAAAGCATCAGGACTAACCCCGTTAACCAATCCTGCCGAACTACCCAGTGTAAAGTTTCTACCACCACTTACGGTAGATAGATATCTGAAGTCTCCGATATTATCATTACCGACTACGCCATAAGAACCTCTGAATTTAACAAAGGTTACATAAGGGTTTTTAGGGAAGAAATCTTCTTTACTGGCTACCCAACCTACCGAGCCAGAAGGGAAGTAACCAAATTTATTATTTGGTCCGAAACGGGAAGAACCATCTCTACGGATAATACCTGTTAAAAGATATTTTTCATCATAGTTATAAGTTAAACGAGCGAAAGCTGAGTTTAAAGTATTTAAGTATTCGCCACCATAAAATACATCATTTGCCCTTGAAACCGGGAACTGTAATGAAGCATCTTTAATATTGGTTACTGGAATACCATCTTTGGTTCCCCCTTGCGTTTCGCCTCTGTTTTTTTGGAAAGAATAACCGATTAAACCTGTAATGTTGTGTTTTTCAATTTGCCTGTTGTAACTGATGGTATTTTCCAATGAATAGAAAAGACCTCTGTTCGCATTTCTATTATAAGAGGTGATCGTGGTTTGATTAATTGAATTCAGATAATAAATCGGCGTAAAACTCTCACTACCGTAAAAGGCTAAATCTACCCCACCTTGTGACCTGACTTTTAAGCCTTTAATGATTTCGGCTTCAACAAAAGCATTTGCAACCACCTTATCCGACCATCCTTTCCCTTGTGCAACTTGTAGTGCAGCAACAGGGTTTAAGATTTCTGATTGTGCATATTGCGAAATTCCATAAGGAAAACCAGCTTCGTTTCTTACTACAGGATTACCAATATATGGTGCTGCACCGTATTTTGCCGGGTCTGTTTCAACTATTGGTGTAATCGGATCGATATTAATTGCTCTGTTTAATGGCGAGCCATATTCTGTATTGGTACCAACGCCAACAGAATTAGTGCGTGTATAACCAATGTTTTGTCCGAACCTGATTGCTTTGGTTAACTGGTGTTCTGAATTAAAACGTGCTGTAAATCTTTTGTATTGAGAATTACTTGTTGCTACGATTCCATCCTGGTCAAAATAACCAAAGGATGTATAGTAAGTCGATTTTTCATTGCCGCCACTCATGCTTAATTCATGATTTTGAATTCTTGCATCATTATTAAAAACAGCAGCCTGCCAGTCCGTACCAACACCTAATTGCGCTGGGTTTGGAAATCTTGGGGTAGCTAACCCTGGTGTTTTCGCATACTCTGCTTCATTATAAATTGTAGCATATTGTGTAGCATTTAATAAATCTAATTTTCTTGCTGGCGCTTGCGTACCCAAATAAGTATTGTAATTGACAGCCATTTTGCTGTTTCTACTTCCTTTTTTCGTAGTGATAATAATTACACCATTTGCAGCTCTTGCTCCATAAATTGCTCCAGATGCTGCGTCTTTCAAAACCTCGATCGATTCGATATCTGCCTGATTAAGGTAATCTATACCTCCACCAACCTGCACACCATCAACAATGTATAAAGCATCGCTATTATTAATTGAAGTTGTACCACGAATACGTAATGTTGCGCCTTCTCCTGGCTGACCAGAAGCTGTTGTAATGGTTAAGCCAGAGGTACGACCCTGTAAAGACTGTTCTATACGAACAACAGGCATATTTTCCAGATCAGTTCCCTTAACCTGAGAAATTGCACCCGTTACAACGCTTTTCTTTTGCGTGCCATAACCAATTACCACTGCATCGGCAAGAACACCTGCCTGTGGAACCATCTGAATGGTTAAATCTCCAGTAGCGGTTGCACTAACTTCTTTATTCTCGTAACCGATGTACGATACCACAAGAATTGCATTATTTTCAACCGTTTTTAAAACAAAAGAACCCGTGGCATCAGTCATTATACCCTGGTTTGTTCCTTTCACTTTTACGCTCGCCCCAACCATTGGTGCTCCGGTTTCATCTACCACTTTACCCTTAATATCGATGTAGGCTCTCAATAACAAAAGCGTTCCATCTAAAGATTTTTTATGAATAATAATGGTGTTGTTTTTTATGGTGTAACCTAGAGGCTGTTCGTTAAAAATCAGCCTTAAAGCTTCCCCTATATCGGTATTTTTAATGTCGATTGTTACCGGCTTAGCTTCTTTTAACAGTTCTGTATTATATAAAAAGCTATAACCTACACTCTTATTTAGCTTACGAAAAACATTAAGCAGTGTTGTATTTTTTTCTGAAAGTGTTACGTTTTGCGCCTTAGCAGCATAACTGATTTGAAGAAACGTAGTGATTAATAAGACAAAAGTCAATTTCATAATCAACAAAAATTTAGATAGGCGGCCCTTAGGGTTGGGCAACCATTCAGTATAAAAATTCATATATTTGGTTATTAGGTTTATAATAGTTGTATCTCACAATTTTACGATTAGAATAAAGCCTTAATTATATTCCGGGAGCGTTGCCGCGCTTCCGGTTTTTTTAGTTACGCTATATTCTAAAATCATCACAAAGTGATGAAGAAAAGTATAGGTTTAAGGCATAACTAAAATCCTCCTTCCTTCTATTTTAAAATGAACATCTCCGGTAGCCTGTAAGGTTTCCAAAACTTCGTTTACGCTATTAAATCTTGAAATTCTACCCCCAAAAAGCTTATCCATTTTTCCACCATGATAAGAAACATCAACATTATACCAACGTGAAATTTTGTTCATGATGGTTTGTAAATTTTCATCGTTAAAACTAAAAAAGCCATCTTTCCAGGTCACTGCATCTTCAGCATCTACATTTCTAATTAAAACTGATGGAGATGAAGCCGCAATTATAGATTGCTGCCCTGGTTTTAATATGTTTGAAGCTAAAGAGCTAAGATTTACAATCCTAACGCTACCTTCAAGTAAAGTGGTTTTATTATTTGGCTCATCGCTATAGGCATTTATATTGAAATGGGTACCCAACACCTCTACCATTTGGTTTCGGCCTCCGCCAACTTCGCTCCTGACTTTAAAAGGAACCCGACTACCTTTTTTGTGTGTTAATTTGGCTACTTCGAAATACGCTTCGCCTTTAAGCTCAACGATTCGTTCTGCATCGTTAAAAGTTGTTGGATATTTTAATGATGACTCGGCATTTAACCAAACCTTGGTACCATCTGGTAAGTTGATTTGATATTGACCGCCCCGAGGGGTTTCTATGGTATTAAAAGATTTTTTTGTTTTAGCATCATCATTGGAAACGACTGTATAAATTAACTCGCCATTATTTGTTTTGGTGATTTTAATACCAGCCTGTTTCGCAATTACGCCGTTTGTTGCATCGGTTAACGAAATTTTAGAACCATCGGCCAAGGTTAAAGTGGCCTTATTGCCGCCTGGCTTTATCGCCTCCAGCTTATTACTAGCAATGTTTTCTTCGCCAAATTGATTTTTAACCCGATTATTAATTACAAATCCAATAAAAAACAAAACAATCGCAGCCGCAGCAACTGTAATCCAGAGTTTGTAATTCTTGTTTTTATTTAATGCAGTTTGTTCTTCTATGGATTGCCAGATTTTATTTTTAGCATCGATAATTTCATCTTGCTTTAAGTCAGATTTTTTTTCTGAAAGTTCCAAAAGATGCCAAGATTCTACCAAAGCCTTTTCTTGCTCGGTGCAAAGTCCGTCTTTGTATTTTTTTAAAAGTTTTTCAACTTCAGGTTTATTCATCACTAAAATATATTTGGCTAATTAAACACATGTAGGTTAAGTGAGGCTCAGGTAGTAGATAAAAGAAAAATATTTTCACTTTTTTTAAAAAAAGGCATGGAAAGCCTCAAAACGAATGTTTATTTCGAAACAAATCACATTAGGTAAAAATAATTGAGCTATTTTTTTGAGAATTGTTATCTTATTAGCAAGATGATTGCTAGAGAAATAAATGAGGTAAGCTTTAGGCGCAAAACCTTTAAAGCATTACTCATTTGCTTTTTAACTGTCTTATCAGAAAGGTGCAATAGCTCTGCAATTTCCTTTTGCGAAAGATGTTGCTGGCGGCTCATTTCGAAAATCTGACGCATTTTTGGTGGCAATAAACTAACTTCTTTTTCTATTATAGAAGCAAATTCCCTTTCGCGTATGTAATCGTCTGTTATGCAATTTCCCTGCTCAATAAAGCTCTCTAAAGAAAGCAGGTAATTAGATTTCGACTTATTCTTATCTAGCCAATCGAAAACTTTATATCTAACAGCTGTATATAAATAGGCTGATAATTGAGACTTGATTTTAATATTTGGATTGCTCCACAGGTAAACGAAAATCTCCTGAACGATATCTCTGGCATCCTCCCGATCGGAAACCAGTTTGCAAGCATAAATATACAGCAAGCCATTAAAGCGTTCGTATATTTCTTCGAATGCATACTTATCTCCAGACTGAATGAGACCGAATAGTTCGTTGTCAGTTAATGATCTGTAGTTAGACATTTGGTTAGATGATTATACGAATGTAAGGAATAGTTTAAGTTAATTCCTAACAAAATTTTTTGGCATACAATTTATTTAAACTGTTTTATTAACGTTTATAAAGCTCTTTTACATGCTATTGTAATCTTATAAATTAATATTGGCATATCGGAAAAAGTCGATATACATTTGTGCATGGATCAAGTAGAAATTTTTAAAGCCTTATCTAATAAAACCCGTTTGCAGATTTTAAACTGGTTAAAAGAGCCTGCTGAAAATTTTCCTGAACAGCCAAATGCTGATTTCGAAAATGTTGGCGTTTGTGTTGGGCAAATTCAAATAAAGGCTGGCTTATCTCAAAGTACAATTTCCGAATACCTTTCTATTTTACAACGAGCCGACTTAGTTTGTGCCACACGCGTTGGCCAATGGACTTACTATAAACGCAATAAAGAAGGTATTGAAAAACTAAGCAACATCATTAATTCCGAATTATAAAAGTAAAATAATATGAACACAGATAGTTTATTTAGGCCATTTAGCCTGAAAACATTAAACACAAAAAATAGAATTGTAATGGCTCCAATGACGAGATCTTTCTCGCCTGATGGTGTACCTACTGCCGATGTTGCAGAATATTATGCAAAAAGAGCTGAAGGCGAAGTTGGTTTAATTTTATCAGAAGGAACGGTTATTAATCGTCCTTCATCATCAGCAGACCCGAACATTCCTCATTTTTATGGAACGGAGGCTTTAGCTGGATGGGAAAAAGTAATCCGTGGTGTTCATGCTAAAGGTGGTCAAATGGGACCACAAATCTGGCACCAGGGTATTCATGCAAATCATGCTTCTGGCTGGTTACCAAGCACTCCATTTGAAGGCCCATCATCTTTTAACAGTCCTGGCTTTGAAAACGGCGTAGCAATGACAGATTCAGCAATTGCTGATACGATTGCAGCTTTCGGCCAGGCAGCAGCAGATGCAAAAGCGTTAGGGTTTGATACGGTAGAAATTCATGGTGCACACCAATATTTAATTGATCAGTTTTTTTGGGATGCAACCAACAACCGTACCGATATTTATGGTGGTAAAACCTTGGCAGAACGCACCCGTTTTGGAGTTGAAGTAATTAAAGAAGTGCGTAAACGTGTTGGAGAAGATTTCGCATTAATTATTCGTTTATCGCAATTTAAGCCTGCTGCATACGATTTTAAACTAGCAAAAAATGAGAAAGAAATGGAGCAATGGTTAACACCATTAGCAGATGCTGGAATCGATATTTTCCATTGTTCTCAGCGCCGTTTCTGGGAACCAGAATTTGAAGGTTCTGATTTAAACTTTGCAGGTTGGGCTAAAAAAATTACAGGCAAGGCAACTATTTCAGTTGGTTCGGTTGGTTTAGATGGCGATTTCTTTGGTGCTTTTGCAGGTCAAAGTTCACAACCAAGTTCGCTTGATGAATTGGTTCGCAGAATGGATAGAGGTGATTTCGACTTAGTTGCAGTTGGTCGCCCACTTTTAGCAGACCCACAATGGGTAGAAAAAATTAAAAATAATCGTACCAACGAACTTAAAGGCTTTAGTAAAGAGGCTTTAATGGAGCTGGTATAATTTTTCTTTCTAATTAAGGTTAAAAGGCTCCGAAACTCGGGGCCTTTTTGTTTTACAACTGATTTTCCCAATTAGTTTTCAGCCTTTTTCCCTAAATTCACAGTATTAAATAATTTAGCAAAATCATGTCAAATATCAAACTCATTATCGATGAACGCCCAGCCAATATTGGCAATTTTATGGTTGGGAGGTTATTACCATTCAGAGAGAAACGTATGGTTGGTCCGTTTTCCTTCATCGACCATATGGGACCTGCGGCTATGAGCGACCATGAAAATCTAGATGTACCTCCTCACCCGCACATTGGTTTATCTACGCTTACTTTTCTTTTTGAAGGAGAAATAACACATAAAGATAGTTTAGGGAATAACGTTGTGATTAAGCCAGGACAGGTAAACTGGATGACCTCGGGAAGTGGAATTGTGCATTCAGAAAGAACACCCGATTATTTAAGACAAAGTGATAAAATGCTTCATGGTTTACAAATTTGGGTAGCCTTACCAAAAGCGTTAGAGCAAATGGAACCTGAGTTTTTTCATGTAGAAGGAAAAGATATCCCCGAATGGGAAGAAAATGGGGTGAATTTTAAACTAATTGCTGGTGAAGCTTTCGGCAGAAAATCTCCAGTTCCTGTTTATAGTCCGCTTTATTTGATAGAAATTAAAAGTTCATCAAGGCAGAAAATTAATATTGGAGACCACTTATTTGGCGAAAGTGCGCTTTATATTTTAGAAGGAGCAATAGAAAGCGAGGGCAATATATTCGAACCAAAGCATATTTTAATTGCTAACAACGCTAAACTTTGCGAATTTGAAATGCATGAAAATACCAGTGTTTATATTTTCGGCGGGGAACCATTTCCCGAAGAACGTTTTATGTATTGGAATTTTGTTTCATCTGATAAAGAATTAATAGAAGAAGCTAAAATAAAATGGCAAAATCAAAGCTATAAACCAGTTCCTGGCGAAACTGATTTTGTACCCTTACCAGATCAAAGTAAATTTATTAAGCGTTAACGCTGATTGAGAAAGAAAACCTACTCTTCTAATAAAGCTTGTCTTATTTTTTCTGCTGCTTCAGCTAGTTCTTCCTGAGTTGGACTTAGCTTGGCTTTGCTAAAATTCATATCGCTAACATCATTCATAGGTATTAAATGAATGTGAGCATGAGGTACTTCTAATCCAATTACCGAAACACCTACTTTTTTACAAGGAAAAGCAACCTTTAAACCTTTAGCTACAATTTTGGCAAACATCCAAAGTCCAACATAAAGATCTTCTTCCATATCGAAAATGTAATCTCTTTCGATTTTTGGAATTACCAATACATGCCCCGCTGCTAATGGCGAAACATCTAAAAAAGCAAGATATTCTACTGTTTCAGCAACTACATGAGCGCTTATTTCGCCAGCCACGATTTTGGAAAAGATGGTCATTTTGAGGTATAGGTTTAAAGGTGGATTTTTTAAATTTTTAGTAGCGGAGTAAAAACATTAAGCTTTAAGTCCTCCGCCTTAAACCTTATCTTGAAATTTCTAAAACTTCGAATTGCATTTTACCTGCAGGCACTTCAATTTCGGCAAATTCGCCGACTGATTTTCCTAATAAACCTTGCGCAATCGGCGATTTAACAGAAATTTTTCCTGTTTTTAAATCTGCTTCCGTTTCGGCTACTAATTGGTAAGTCATAGTAGCGCCGTTTTTAACGTTCTTAATTTTAACTATAGATAAAGCAAGCACCTTAGATAAATCCATTTTCGATTCATCAATTAAGCGTGCGTTTGCTAATGTATTTTTTAATTTTGAGATTTTTGCCTCATGCAAACCCTGCGCTTCTTTAGCCGCATCGTATTCTGCATTCTCCGATAAATCGCCTTTATCTCTCGCCTCAGCAATTGCTTTAGAAATTAGCTGACGGCCGGTGGTAGTTAAATAATGAACTTCCTCTTTTAATTTATCTAAGCCCTCCTGGGTGTAGTATGTTACCTCTGTCATTGCTCTATTAATTTTATTCAAACGCTATAAAAAACAAACAAGACTATATAGTTGGTTTGCTACATAGTCTTGCTTCAATTATAACGAAGATAAAATGCTTAAATTACAAAAGCAAATAATTGAACACGATTTTTGTGAATTAAGAATTAACATGATTATGGAGCGACATAAAGTTTTAGAAATCTATTAGGAATATTAATTCACATATATCAAAGTTGAATTCTCTTAAATGCATCTCTGTACATTTATAAACCGACAATTTATCAGCACAAAAAACTTGGCTCATCGAAACATCTAATTGTTATCCCTTAACGCTAAACTCATGCATTATTTTTAGATTAGCCAAAATATTCATAAAATGAGAAGATTATTCTATATAGCATTGATTACCGTTTTAGGCAATCAGGCGGTTTCTGCGCAAGAACTTTATATGCCCAGAAACATTAAAGCTGCTTACACGAAAGGAACCCGCTCGGCTGATGGTAAACCTGGCAAAAACTACTGGCAAAATCATGGCAAATACAATATGGATATTGCTGTTAATGCCGAAACAAAAATAGTAAGCGGTAAAGAAGAAATTATTTACAGCAATAACAGTAACGATACTTTAAAAACCCTGGCCATCCGTTTTGTAAACAATTTACATAAACCAACTTCGCCACGAGGTGGTGCGGTAAGTCCCGATTTTTTAACTACAGGCTTAAATATTATTGCATTTTCTGTTGATGGAGAAACTTATAATGTGGACAGCAAAAACTGGGGAACCGTTGGAAATGTAAAGTTGAAAAAACCTTTGGCTCCAAAATCGAAAATTACGGTTAAAATAGACTGGGATTATCCTTTATCGAAGGAAAGCGGCAGAGAAGGACAAATTGATCCAAATTCATTCTTTGTGGCTTATAGTTATCCAAGAATTTCTGTTTACGATGATTATAACGGTTGGGATAGAATTCCCCATACCGATAGAGCTGAATTTTATAACGATTTTAACGATTACATTTTTTCGGTTAAAGCGCCAAAAAATTATGTTGTTTATGCTACAGGAGATTTATTAAATCCTGATGAAGTGCTACAACCAGAGTTTTCTGCTCGTTTAAAAAAATCTTACACCAGCGATGAGGTTATGCATATTGCTACTGAACAGGAAATGAAAGATGGTAAAGTAACGCAGCAAAAGGATAACATTTGGAAATACAAGGCCGACCACATTACAGATGTTACTTTTGCTTTAAGCAACCATTATGTTTGGGATGCCGCAAGTGTTGTTGTAGATAAGAAAACGAATCGCAGAGCAAGTGCACAGGCCGCTTATAATGCAATAACAGGAAAAGATTTTGTTAATTCGGTAAAATACAACCAATATGCCCTGGATTGGTTTTCGAATAACTGGCCAGGCATTCCATATCCATTCTCTAAAACCATCGCTTTTCAAGGTTTTGCCGATATGGAATACCCGATGATGGTTAATGATTCTAACTTTGGAGATCCTGTTTTTGCACAATTGGTTCAAGACCATGAAGTGGCGCACACTTATTTTCCTTTTTACATGGGCATTAACGAAACCCGTTATGCTTATATGGATGAGGGATGGGCAACAACTTTCGAATATTTAATAGGCATTAGTCAGCGTGGCAAAGAAGCCGCAGATAAATTCTATAAAAATTTCAGGGTTGAGAAATATATTAACGACAAGTCTACAGAAGAAGATCAACCTGTAATTTCGATGTCGGACCAGGTTTCGGGCGTGGGTTATGGAAACAACTCTTATGGTAAAGCATCGTTATCATATTTAGCTTTGAAAGATATGCTTGGCGATGACTTATTTAAAAAAGCCTTGCATAATTACATGAGTAACTGGAACGGAAAACACCCTATTCCGTGGGATTATTTTAACTCGATGAATTCTGGCGCAGGCCAAGACTTAAACTGGTTTTTCCAAAACTGGTTTTTTACCAACAATTATATTGATTTAGCACTTACGAAAGTTTCTTTATCGGCAGGAAAAGCAGTTTTTGTAATTAAAAATGAGGGTGGTTTTGCAATTCCTTTCGATATTAAGGTAACAGATTCAGAAGGTAAAACCGAAACGATCCATAAAACCCCAGCGGTTTGGAAGGTTAACCAGAAAGAAGTGACTATGACGATTAATACAAATAGAAAAATGAAATCGATTGCTTTGGATGGCGGCATTTATATGGATGCTACGCCAGCAGATAATATTTACGAAGTAAAATAATTTTAATTGGCCTTTTTCATTTACCAGTATTAAATGAAAAGGCCAATTATTTAACTATTCTCGGCCTTACAGCCAGATTCATGCTTAACAGGAAAATTTAGCGAGTTGGCAATGAAACACATTTTGTTAGCTTCTGAATGAAGGGATTCTGCCAATTCAAAGTGCGCCTTATCGGCAATTAAAACCTGAGGATGTAAAGTTACTTCCTTAAACCGACCACTTCCATCAGCCAATTCTTCCATTATTCCAACTGCTTCATCTTTATAATCGATCACTACGATTTCATTTTTAGAACACAAATGCAAATACCAAAGCATGTGGCAACTCGAAATTGAGGCTAAAAGTAAATCCTCTGGATTATGTTTCGATTTATCGCCTAGAAAAGCAGAATCTGATGAACCTGAAATATCGGCTTTACCGTTTACAGAAATTAAATAATCGCGATCGTACGAACGGTAATCCATTGTTCCCGAACCTTTATTTCCTGTCCAGGTTACATTGGTTTTATATAAATGATCTTTCGGCATGATATAATTAGTTAGAATTTGTAATCCAATTTAGGAAATTAAGATTGATAAAAACAGGTTTTTAGAAAGAGATTTAAAAAAAATAATTCTGTGCTATTTAAAATAATTGTATTTTGATTGGAAGATAATTTGACCCGAAAAATCAATATATGATTGATAGAACCCATACCACTAACTATTTCGACACCTTTATTGAGGTTGCCGAAGATAGTTCTGCAACTCATGGTGTTATACCAAAACCGAAAGGAGATGAGCAAACTATCGCTGAGATGCAGTTTGAAATGGTTTCTAAAAAACCATACGCTTACACGTCGGACGATGTGCTTTTTGAAGTTTTCGTAAAACGTAACGACATTTCAGAATCAGAACAAAAGGCGGCAAGGGTAACATTTTTTTCAAAGGGGCAAGCTTGTTTCAGGGCATCGCCATTACCCAAAAAATATGGCTTTGGGGTGCATGCAAATAAAGAAGGCAAAATAGCGCTTTATGAAGTCAACTCTGAAGCTTACGAAAAATTAGTTAATGACTCGCACATCAAGAAATTGAAGGCGATGAGAACATCAAAGAAATAATGCAGGACATTGAAATAAAAAAAATCGCAGTAGCAGATGTTGAGCTGCTTCAAATCATTGCTAAAAAAACATTTTCGGAAGCTTTTTCTGATCGTAATTCTGCTGAAAATATGCAGCAATACTTAAACGAAGGATTTACCACTGAAAAACTATCAGCCGAATTGAAGAATCCAGATTCTGCTTTCTATTTCGCTAAAGCTAATGGTGAAGTAGTAGGTTATTTAAAATTGAACTTCGGCGAGGCACAAACAGATTTAAAAGACCCAAAGGCTTTAGAAATTGAGCGAATTTATGTTGTGAAAGATTTTTATGGCAAAAAAATAGGTCACCTATTATACCGCAAAGCTTTAGAAATTGCCAATAAAAAAAGTGTAGAATATATTTGGTTAGGCGTTTGGGAGCATAACCTACGAGCCATCAGCTTTTATCAAAAAAATGGCTTTGTTGAATTCGACACCCATGCCTTTTGGTTGGGCGATGATAAACAAACCGATAAATTGATGAAGCTTAAATTGTTTTAAAACAAAATTATTTTAGTCCTCGCTTAAACGAGGACTAATTAACCTATAACGAAATCGCTTTTAATTTTTCTGCGAGCACCTCAGATATTTTGCGGTAGGAATCGAAAGTCCAGCCACCAACGTGGGGTGTTAATATCACTTGCTCATTGCTTATCAAATCATTATACCAGGTTTGCTCTGATAGTGCTGGAAATTTCTCCGTTTGTAAAACATCTAAACCTGCGCCTAAAATTTTACCACTTTTAATGGCATTCAAAACGGCGCTTACATTAACAATTTCCCCACGAGCCGTGTTGATGAAAAATATAGGTTTTTTGAAATGGAAGAAATATTCATCATCTACCATTTGTTTCGTTTCGGCCGTTAAAGGGATATGCAGGCTTAAAACATCGCAATGTTTTACAATTTCTTCCATGCTCACTTCGCGAGCAAAAGCATCACTAAAACCCGTTTTATATTTATCATAAGCCATCACCTCGACTTCAAAACCTGCGAGTTTTTTGGCAAAACTCTGTCCCATGAAGCCATAACCGATAATGCCTACTTTTTTACCTTTTAATTCGTAGCCACGATTCCCTTCCCGATCCCAAACTCCATTTCTAATTTCATGATCCGCCCTGCGAAAGTTATTCATTAATGATAAAAGCAAGCCTGTAGCATGTTCGCCAACGGCATCGCAATTTCCTTCTGGTGCATTAATTAAAGTGATGTTTCGCTCCAAAGCAATTTTATCGTCGATATTATCCAAACCCGCACCTGCTCTGGCTACGAACTTTAAATTTTTAGCTGCTGCAAAAATTTCTGCATCAATTCTGAATTTTGTTCTAACGGCAATACCATCGTAACCGGCAATTCTCTCTAAAGTTTGCTGACGGGTAATCTGCGGTTCATCATCAACCTCGTAACCCATTAAAATAGCCTGTTCTTTAAAAGCAGGATGTAAATCATCGACAATTAATATTCTTTTACTCATGATAAAACAAAAGTAACATTTTAAGATTTGTGAAATGTGTTTGTAAACTCAAATTTGAAATAGGTGTTACTTCACTATAAAGCGAATAGCTAAAACTTATAACAACAAAAATATTACCCTAAAACAGCTGTAATAAAATAGTTACGGCACGTAAATTAAACTTCCTTGCCGTTTCTTTGTCACTCTTTAAGAAAATTATAAAAAACTTTTAAAATTTAATGAGACTCACACAATTCAAAACAATAAAAATTACTCTGCTTTTTCTTTGCCTTTCCTTTAGTTTATTTGCCCAAACTGGCGGTAAAGCCAAAATAACTGGTATCCTTAAAGATGCTCAAACCCAAGAGACCATTCCATTTGCCACCGCTGTTTTAACAGACAAGGCAACAAAGGCAAATGTTAAACTTGCCCAAACAGATATGAATGGTGCTTTCACTTTGCCAGATTTACCAGCTGGAACTTTTACTTTTAAAATTAGTTTTGTTGGCTATCAAACTATGGTGAGAGACAATGTCGTTATCACACCAACAAGCGGAACGCTAAATTTCGGTGAAATTAAAATGAAAACCGCAGCAGGCAACGCTCTTAAAGATGTTACGGTAACCGCACAAAAAGCAACCATGCAATTGGGTATTGATAAAAAGGTATTTTCAGTAGATCAAAGTTTGGTAAGCGAGGGTGGTTCAGCTGGAGATTTATTGCAAAATGTGCCTTCGGTATCGACAGACATGGATGGAAACGTAAGCTTACGTGGTTCGACAGGCGTTAAAGTTTTAATTGATGGTAAACCATCACTAATTGCTGGTGGTAATGTGGCGCAAATTCTGGCATCGATTCCAGCAAGCTCTATCGAAAGTGTTGAATTAATTACCAATCCATCTGCTAAATATGATGCAGAAGGCCAGTCGGGTATTATAAACATTGTTTTAAAGAAAAACACCAAATTAGGTTTTAATGGCTCCGTTGCCTTAACTGCTGGAAACAGAGACAACTACAATGGAAATACAAATTTGAGTTTTCAAAACAGCAAAGTTAACCTTTATGGTAATTACAGCTATCGCTATGGCAATCGTCTTGGAGGCGGTTTCCAGGATATTACTTATAAAACCCCTACTTCTTCCACTTATTTCGCAAATCAAAGTACAGTATCAAATTCTTTAGATAAAGGGCACAATGCTAAGGCTGGTTTAGATTATTACATCGCACCAAAAAGTGTATTGAGTTTATCTGGCGGTTTCAACTCGAGAGAAAACGAACGGAATGAAACACTTAACATTCAACAATTAGGCGCCTCGTTAAACCCTGTTTTATTAAGCAATAGAAAAAACTTTAACGATGGTTATGGAAATAGTTATGACTTGAACGTTGATTATTCTCAAAAGTTTAAAAAACCAAAAGAAGAATTGACTTTCAATTTCGGGTATTCATCGGGCAATAACAACAATGACCAAACTTATAACACCAATACAACGAATAGAAACGGTACGCCGATTGATGAAACGCTAAGTTTACAACGAGTTTTTAATACTGGAAATAATTCTAACTATAACATTCAGGCAGATTATGCTTTACCTGTAGGAAAATCGGGCAAGGTGGAAGCTGGTTATCGTAGTCAAATTCGTTTGGGAGAAAACAACCAATACGCAGATTCGATACCAACAAATACTAGCATTTACGTCCAAAACAACAAGTTAATTAACAATTTCGATAGTAAAGATCAAGTTCATGCACTCTATTTAAACTATCAAAACCAAATTAAAGATTTTGGATATCAAATCGGTTTGAGAGCAGAAGATGCACGTTTAGATACAGAATTAGAAGGTTACACTGGCAATGTACTAACTAACAGCAATGGTAACATCCACTATAAAAGAATATACCCAAGTGTATTTTTAACTCAAAAATTAAAAGGCGATCAGCAAGTTCAGGCAAGTTATACCCGCCGCGTTAATCGTCCAAGACCATGGGATACTAATCCATTTCTTGATGTATCAGATCCATTAAACTATCGAGGTGGTAATCCTAATTTGTTACCAGAAGATGTTCACTCTTTCGAATTGAGTTACAGCAAATACTTTAAGAAGGTAACTTTTACTTCGAGTTTGTACTTCCGTCAAACAAATGATGTAATCCAACGCGTTAGAAGCACACCTGTTAATGGAATTATTACCTCCACTCCTCAAAACTTAACCAACCAAATTAATAGTGGTTTAGAATTAATTGGTCGCTTTGATTTGGTTAAGGCTTTAAACTTTACCACAAACGTAAATCTTTACCAAGCTAAGTTTGCTGGCGATACTAGATTCGATATTGCGCCAACTAGTGGCTTTGCCTGGAACGCGAACGTAACCGGTAATTTAACGGTAGCGAAAAATGTGTCTATACAGGTAAGAGGCGATTATCGTGGCCCAGAAGTAATGGCGCAGGGTAAACGAAATGCGATGTATGGAATTGACGGCGGTGCCAAATACGATTTCCCAAACAAAAAAGCCTCGCTTAGTTTTAACATTAGGGACATCTTAAATACCCGCAGATGGAACATGACGACAGAAGATCGATCAACCATTGTTGATTTTGAACGTAGAATGCAGGGAACTATGGGAAGTTTTACTTTCTCTTATCGTTTCGGAAAAACATTATTTAATAATACTAAAAAACCAAAGAAAGAAGATCAGCAGGAAAGCAGACCTGATGAGGGTTCATTCTAACAATAGCTTATTAAGGCGTTCCGAAAATCCTCGGAACGCCTTTTTTTCTTATCCGCAATTTGTGCCATATTTTCTATCTTGCGTCATGGAAGAAATTAATCCCTGGCAAACCCTGGAAAGCCAGGAAAAATATGATAATAACTGGATTCGACTTACTGAACACCAGGTTATAAATCCATCTGGCGGAAAAGGAATTTACGGCGAGGTTCATTTCAAAAACCTTGCAATTGGCATATTGCCACTGGATGAAAACCATAATACTTGGTTGGTGGGCCAGTATCGTTATCCCTTAAAAGCCTATAGCTGGGAAATTCCCGAAGGCGGGGGCCCGCTGGATGAAGATCCCATTGAGAGTGCAAAGCGGGAGTTACTGGAAGAAACTGGCATGAGTGCGAAACACTGGCGAGAAATTCAGCGGATGCATTTATCTAATTCTGTAAGTGATGAATTGAGTATTATTTATGTCGCTACTCATTTATCGCAGGGCACCGCGACACCCGAAGAAACTGAACAGCTCGTTGTAAAAAAATTACCTTTCCAAGAGGTTTATCAAATGGTTTTAGATGGAAATATAACCGATTCGATGAGCGTTGCTGCGATTTTGAAAGCAAAATTGATGATGTTAAATCAAGAGTTGTAATTTCAAATTCATAGCATTGGTTCGAATCATTATCTTTGCGCAATTAAATAAACCAAATGAGTAAGTTTTTCGGTTACCTATTAACCCCGGTATTTTATTTCTTTTTCGGACTAATGCTTTGCATTTTTCATCCCATTCAATGGATATGTTTTAAGCTTTTTGGCTATAAAGCACACAAAGTTTCAGTAGACGTTCTAAACTTTTTTTTAACCTATTGCCAGCTGTTTTTGTTGAATTCGATAAGTTTTAAAAACGATTTTAATTTACCAACCGATAGACCAATTATATTCGCAGCTAACCACCAAAGCATGTACGATATCCCTTCTTTAATTTGGTTTTTAAGAAAATATCATGCAAAGTTTATTTCGAAAATTGAATTAACTAAAGGCATTCCATCTATTTCGATTAATCTTCGCTTAGGTGGTGGTGCAAACATTAATAGAAAAGATAATAAGCAAGCGATTTCCGAAATTATAAAACTCGGCCGCAGAATGAAGGATAATAACTGGAGCACAGTGATTTTTCCTGAAGGAACCAGAGCCAAAGACGGGCGAGTAAAAACATTTCAGTTTGGGGGTGTAGCAACCTTATTAAAAGTTGTCCCAAACGCTTTAGTTGTACCCGTAGCAATCGAAAATTCCTGGAAAATTGTTCGTTTTGGTATGTTTCCGCTTACTGTTGGTAATGCTATAAAATGGACCGTTTTAAAGCCCATTGAACCATCCGAAAAAACCGCTGAGGAAATTACTTTAGAAATTGAAACTGAAATCAGAAAGGTATTGGGGCAGCATTTAGTAACTGGATAAACGATCATCCACGAAGATATAAAGTCGATCTATAATTGACTTACCTTAAAACTAAATGTTTTTATTACCGATAACTTTAAAGAATTCATCGCGGTAAGTATCGCCTACTGGAATTATCTTTTTGTTAATTGTAATTCGGCTTCGCTCAATGCTTTCAATTTTATCAACCGCTACAATATAAGATTTGTGCACTCTGATAAACTGACTTTGTGGCAAGGCTTCTTCCATCTTTTTCATGCTTTGAAGCGTTATAACACGTTCATCTTTAGTAAAAATGGAAATATAATCTTTCAATCCTTCAATGTATAAGATATCATGAAGATAGATTTTTTGAATTTTATGCTCAGTTTTAACAAAAATAAAATCTTGAACTGGATTAGGAGAGCCTGAAAATGGTGCGGGTGTTATTAAAGGCTGAATTTGTGGTGGTGCAACATCAGCAGGCTTTTGCTGGTTATGAACTTTCTCTACAGCTTTATAAAAACGGTCGAAGGCGATTGGTTTTAAAAGATAATCAGATACATTTAAATCATAACTTTCCAAAGCATACTCTGGATATGCTGTGGTTAGAATATAATGGCACTTGTTACCTGCAATTTTTAAAAATTGTATTCCAGTAAGTTCGGGCATTTGAATATCAAGGAAAACTAAATCAATGCCGCCACCCTGAACAATCTGTAAAGCCTCAATCGGATTTTCGCATCGCTTAACCATGGTTAAAAAAGGTACTTTGGAAATATAATCTTCCAAAATATCCAATGCTAAAGGCTCATCATCAACAACAATACAGTTTAAATTCATTTTGGTAGCTATTAATTTTCAATAAAAAGATAAAAAAATCGGGTATTTGGTTCGCAATTTAAATATCAATCATCAACTCGCAAGTATAATGAGTAGCCGAATTTACAACATTTAATTTATATCTGTCGGGATAAATAAGCTGTAACCTACGCTCTACGTTTGGCAAACCAACTCCGCCTTGTGCATCTTTATTTTGGTTATTCTTTTTATTGATTACACTAAAATGCAAAATTTTCTGGTTCGCAATAATATCAATTTTAACTGGTTCGGCAGGATCGTTAACCACTCCATGTTTAAATGCATTTTCTACAAAAGAGATTAACATTAAAGGCACAACTTTCTGATTATCAATTTCGCCGTTTAAAGTCATCTCAATAAAAGCACCGTCTTTAAACCTTATTTTTTGCAGTTCGATATAGTTTTTTAAATAATCAACCTCTTTACTTAAAGCCACCGTAGGTGTATTACTTTCATAAATCATGTAACGCATAATTTCCGAAAGCTTCATTATCGCATCAGCGGTTTTATCTGATTTTTGGTAAGCCAAAGAATAAATATTATTTAAGGAATTAAATAGAAAATGTGGGTTTAACTGCGATTTTAAAAACTGCAATTCCATTTCTTTACGCTCACTTTCCAGGTTTCTTTGAATACTTTGGCTAGAAAACCAATCGATAATAAAGCTGATAATGCTACTACTTACCAAGAAAAATCCAGCGATTAATGCTTTTCCAACTGCGTATTGATTTACGGTGAATTCGCCTGCCTTACCATCTGCTTTATAGCCCAGCATATCAACAGGATTTAAAACAGCAATTACCGTTTTTACTAAAGATGAAGCTGCAATAATTAGAAAGAAGGCAATAATATAAAACAAATATTTTTTTCTCTTCTTGATAAACTCTGGAATCAGGAAAATATAATTGATGTAAAACACCGAAACGTTTAAAACCCCGAAGATTCCGAAAGAAATTAATTGACGTTTAATACTTACTTCCGAATTACCACTTACCATCAAAAAAACAGCGATGATTAATATAATAACCCAAAAAAAACTATGCAATATTAGCGGCCCTCTACTTTTTTTCATATTAACTTTCTATAGGAATGCAAGCTGCAAAGCTCACAATTTAATCGTGCAACCAAAATAAATAAAGAAACTTATAATTAACTATACAATCTACCAACTGGCTTTTTTTTTCTACGAACGGTCCATCGGGCAAAATTTATCGACAAACGCCAAAAACACCCGTTTATCTATAATCTTTAACACTTGGTATAATAGATTTTAGCAGGATAATTTTCTTCTGTTTCTTTGAACTATCAAAACGAAACAACCATGAAAAAATTAGCCAACACCTCGCCATTTTTACTTTTATTATTACCTGTATTTATGATGATAGTTTTAACACTTACTATCAACACAAATCAAAACGATAATGGAGAAATAGTAGTTAAACCTGCTAAAACTTCGACTTCAATTGTAAAACAAGCTACCGCTATTTTTAAATAAGCATGAGTAATTTTGCAATTGAAACTGTTGGTCTTAACTTTAACTTTGGCAACCAGACCATTGTAAAAGATTTATCGCTACAAGTACCCAAGGGTAGTATATATGGTTTTTTAGGGCCAAATGGCGCTGGTAAAACCACCACTATAAAAATCTTGCTAAACCTGCTTCAGTCGCCACCTGATCAGGTTTTTCTTTTTGGTAAAGAAATTAACCGCAATCGTATTGCTACGCTAAAACGTGTTGGTGCTTTGGTAGAGCAACCTGCTATTTACGGTCATTTAACTGGAAAAGAAAATCTCATAAACCGTTGTATTTTATTGGGCATTAAAAAAAGCAAAGCTGATGAAATGCTTGCATTAGTTGGCCTTACAGAAGCTGCAAATAAAAAATCGACCAAATATTCTTTAGGTATGAAACAAAGATTAGGCATTGCCTTAGCTTTAGTTTCAGATCCCGAACTCTTGCTTTTGGACGAACCTACCAATGGTTTAGATCCTAATGGAATTATTGAAGTTCGTAACCTGATGATAGATCTTGCCACCCATCACAATAAAACCATATTAGTTTCCAGCCATTTATTAGCTGAAATAGAACGTACTGCAACCCATGTTGGCATTATAAATAAAGGACAATTATTGTTTCAAGGCACTATTGATGAGCTTCATTTGCTGAGCAAACCTATGCTCGAAATTGATGTAGATAAAACCGGTGAAGCTGCTACTTTTTTACGCCAATCGGGTTACCAAATTACCGATCAAACCGCTAAAAAAATCATTATCCCGTATGTAAGCACCAAAGTAAGCGGAACCGTAAACACCTTATTAATTCAGAATGGTTTTACCGTTTCCAGTTTGTACCAACAAAGAAAAGATTTAGAAAACCTTTTCTTAGACATCACCAAAAACAATTAATATGCGCTCTTTATACATTTCTTTAGTTTCCGAGTTTTACAAATCAAGAAAAACGCTGGCATTTTGGGCAGCTATTTTATTACCAGTAGTTATTTGCTCGCTTGTATCATTTGGTTTTTACTCCAGCTCTGATAAAATTTTGCCTTTAAATTATCCAGGGTTAATGTTATGGGCACGATATAGTGGCGCAACATTAAACGTTATGGGTATGTTAATAATGCCTTTTTATGTAATTTTTATGGCCTTTTCGGTAAATAACATCGAACATAAAAACGATACATGGAAAACACTTTTCGCCCAACCGCTTAATAAGTTTTCTATTTATGCCGCAAAATATATTTATGCGGTTTTACTAATATTTATTTGCTTGTTTTTATTTGCAGCATTAACTTTTGGTTTTGGTTATTTATTGCAGATTTTGGTTCCAAAATATACCTTCAATCAATATAACCCAGCTACTTTTTTAATAAATTCTTACAGTAAATTATTCCTTTCCTCTTTGGGCATCTTATCACTTCAATTTATTTTGAGCTTAGTTTGGTCCGATTTTCTTAAACCAATGGGTATTGGTTTTGTGGGTACAATTATGGGTATTGTAACCGCTAGCCTTAACTGGCAGTATGCTTACTTAATTCCATATAGTTTGCCTGCCTTAGCATTAAGAATTACTAAAATTAAAAAAGGTGGCGATCCATTAGCATTTGAAGTATTTACACAAGAAATATACACAAGCTTAATTTATGCAACAGTATTTTTCGTAATAGGATACTTCGTTGTATCTAAAAAAAGCATCAAATAATATATCGAAGATTTTTTTTGGAAAGCAATTGCAGCTTTCCAGTTAATGTAAGTCCTTCTTTACACTTCAAGCCCGCACTCAAAAAAAATGAGAGCGGGCTTTTTGTTGCAATAAGGTTTATTTAACTCCGTTTTCTGCTACAAACTTAATTACTCCCCATCCATTTGCCGACAAAAAAAGTCTAAATGCAACTTTGTAACGATGTAAAAATCTCATTGTAAATAGTTTAAAGCGTACATAAACCTTATTTTTAGCTTTAAAATCAATCCAAGCTAACTTAAAAATGATAAAAAGATTTACAACAACCGCACTAGCCTTAGGTTTTTGCGTTTCTGTTTTTGCGCAAGACGCTCCCGATGCCGCAATTATTCAAAAACTAAGAAAAGAAGGCCTTGAGAATTCTAAGGTAATGGACATTGCATTTAACCTTACAGATGTTAATGGCCCTCGTTTATCAAATTCACCTGGTTTAAAAAGAGCTCAAGAATGGGCCGTTAAACAACTTACCGATTGGGGATTAAAAAATGCTCATTTAGAATCGTGGGGAACCTTTGGTAAAGGATGGCAAATCGACAAATATTATGCTGCTACAACTTTACCATATTACCATGCACTTATTGCTTCGCCTAAGGCTTGGACACCAGGTACAAATGGCCCAATTAAATCTTCAGTTGTATTAATAAAAGCAGATAGTGTTTCAGACTTAGCAAAATACAAAGGAAAACTTGCAGGCAAAATTGTAATGATGGATGCAGGCGCACCACTTCAAAGTGGCTTAAAACCAGATTTCAATCGTTATGCAGATTCTACTTTAACACAAATGGCTGATGCAAAACCAATGGCTGCTGGTGCAAGAGGCGGGCAACGCCCAGGTGCTAATAATATGATGGCGCAAATGATGAAGATGCGTGAAGTACGTGCAGCAATGAGCGCTATGCTTGTTGAAGAAAAAGTAGGTTTAATTTTAACTTACGCTCGTGGCGGTCAAGGTACATTCTTTACCAGCAATGGTGCTTCGTATGCTTTAGATGCTAAACCAGTATCTCCAGAATTAGAAGTTGCGGCAGAAGATTACTTACATATTCTTCGTTTATTACGTGCTGGCAAACCTGTAGAATTAGAGGCTGATATTAAAACTTCGTTTTACGATCAAGATCCTCAAGGCTATAACGTAATTGCCGAAATTCCAGGAACGGATAAAAAATTAAAAGAAGAGTTGGTTATGATTGGCGGTCACTTCGATTCGTGGCACGCAGGAACTGGTGCAACAGATAATGCTGCTGGTTCTGCGGTAATGATGGAAGCTGTGCGCATTTTAAAATCAATTGATTTTAAACCAAAACGTACTATACGTATTGCACTTTGGAGTTCGGAAGAACAAGGTTTATTCGGTTCGAGAGGTTATGTTGCAAAACATTTCGGCGACCCAAAAACGATGGTTTTAACGCCAGATCATAAAAAAATATCGGCTTATTATAACTTAGATAATGGTACTGGAAAAATTCGTGGTATTTATTTGCAAGGTAACGCTTCAGCTGGTCCAATTTTTCAAAGCTGGTTAACACCATTTGCCGATTTAGGTGCTAAAACAGTTACCATAAGCAATACAGGCGGTACAGATCATCAGGCTTTTGATGCAGTTGGCATCCCAGGTTTCCAGTTTATACAAGATCCTGCAGATTATAATACACGTACGCACCACAGTAATATGGATACTTACGATAGGTTAGTTGAGGATGATTTGAAACAAGCATCTACAATTGTTGCCTCTTTTGTTTATAACACTTCGCAACGCGATGCTCAAATCCCAAGAAAAGAATTGCCTACCGTTCCAGCTGCTGCTGCAACAGGAACTGCAACACCTGCTCGTAATTAAAACAAAAAATACTTTTACTTTTAGTAAAAAACGCCTTGCCAAAATAAATTGGCAAGGCGTTTTTGCCTATTTAATATTCCGAGAAAGACAGAAGTCTATTTCTTATTATCGTACTTTCTTTGATTGTCTTTATTCGAAGTCTGGTCGGAACGTTGTCCCCCGCCATTGGTTATACCTTGAATTTTCTTATCTGTTTTTAAATCGTGATTTGCCCTATCGGCAATAGAACTTCCTTGAACGGTTGAATTGTTCTTTGGTGTGCTCGCATTTTTCATAACGGTAAAGTTTAGTGAATAAATAATTTACTGAGCGTTATTATAGTAACCTTTAATAAATGGAATTGGTTTTATTTATTTTGATTATTGAAGGATTTCGATGCAACAAACCCTGTTAAGAAAACCGGATTACGGTGAAAATAATCCTTTTTTGCAGGCGTTCGGCGAGATTATAATGATATTGACAAAAAGATCGAAACGAAAGCCGGACTGATAGTTTGAAAGAACTACTGGCTTTCGTCTTCAAATATTTATTAACTAGAACACCTATGCAATTAGCTTTTTAGTTCAGATAACCTTCACAACCTGTTGTATTAAATCGATTACTTGGATTGGTTTTTGTTTTATGTTGTTTTTGATTACTAATTTAGCACCAAATACAACAAAACAAATACGTGAAAAAAAACCTATTCTTATTTATTGCAATCTGCATTGCCACAATTTCGGCAAACGCACAAAAGCAAACCTATCTGGAAATGTTAGCCAATCAGCCAAAATGGGTTGATTCTGTGTTTAACAAATTAAACCGTAGAGAACGGATTGCACAAATGTTTTTCGTACGTGCCCATACTAATTTAGGGCAAAAATATACTGATTCAGTTGGCTTGGTGATTAAAAAGGAGCAACTGGGTGGCGTAATTTTCTTTCAGGGTGGGCCTGCAAGGCAAGCTGCGGCAACTAACGCTTACCAAAAAGTGAGCAGAGTGCCATTAATTGTTGCTAACGATGGAGAATGGGGATTGGGAATGCGTTTAGATAGTACGATTTCTTTTCCTTATCAGATGACTCTAGGCGCGATTCAAAACAAAGAATTGCTGTATAAAATGGGTTTGGAAGTTGCTAAAGATTTTAAACGCATGGGTATGCAAATGAATTTAGCCCCCGATGCTGACATTAATAACAACGCGAAAAACCCAGTTATTAACTACCGTTCGTTTGGCGAAAATAAATATAATGTGGCAGTGAAAACTGGCGCATATATGAAAGGTATGCAAGATGGAGGTTTATTAACAACTTTAAAGCACTTTCCTGGGCACGGCGATACAGATGTAGATTCGCACTATGATTTACCGCAACTTACCTTTAGCGCAACCCGTTTAGATACCTTGGAAATGTATCCGTTTAAAGAATTGATTAAGCAAGGTGCATCGGGAATTATGATTGCGCACATGAATATTCCATCGTTGGATAATACGCCAAATTTACCTTCTACGCTGTCAAAACCAATTGTTACAGGAATTTTAAAGGAAAAATTAGGCTTTAAAGGGTTAATTATTTCAGATGCGATGGACATGAAAGGCGTGGTGAAATATTTTAAAGATGGGGAGGCTGATTTATTAGGGATTATCGCTGGAAACGACATTTTGGAACTTTCTGAAAACAGCGACAGGGCTATTAAATTGGTTCGTAAAGCTGTCAGACAAGACAGAATTGATATGAAAACGATTGATGAAAGCGTGAAAAAGATTTTAACAGCTAAATATTGGGCTGGTTTAGGTAAACGCGATACAATTGTTACCCAAGGGATTGTTGCAGGTGTTAACCGCAACGCAAGTAATGCTTTAGTACAAGAGCTGGCTAACGCATCGGTTACTTTATTAAAGGGAAAAGATTATATTAAAAACATGATTCCCATTAGAAGAACTGCAATTATTAGTATTGGAGTTCCTTCGGTTACCAGATTTCAGAAGGAGATTTCGAAAGGTTTTTACAACTCGGTTTATTACGTTTTAGATAAGGATGCAAGTGCGACTCAAATTTCGAATATTGCACGTGAAATTGGTGCTTTCGATCAGGTAATTGTAGGCATTCATGATGCTCGTTCCCGTCCTGGAAACAACATACCTTTAAATGCTGGAGTTAAAAATTTTATTAAAGATTTATCGACTAAAAACGCAGTTTTTGCTTTGTTTGCAAACCCTTATAACCTTGCTGGATTACCTGGTTTAGAAAACAGTAAAGGTTTGGTTATTGGCTATCAGAAAGAAGACTATATGCAAATTTCTGCTGCAGCAGTGATTAATAACAGATTAGTTCCTACTGGCAAACTTCCTGTTAGCATTGCTCCAAACTATAAATTTGGCGATGGATTGTAAATTTTAAAAATATAATTAAACAAGAAAGGCGAATGAAAATCATTCGCCTTTCTTGTTTGTAAACTATTCTTCTGGGTTTATTGAAGATCCTTATTTATAATGTTTTTAGCTTTTACTTTGCTTTAACCTTGTAAGTTTCTGGATTTACCGCTTCAACCGTCCACCCTTTTAAAAATGAAATGGTTTTTTTCACATCGTGGCCAACTTTTCTTTTGCCGTTTTCACCAATTTCTTCTGATTCTAAATATGCTGAGTTTTCGATATGCAATACTTTGCCTTTGCCATTTAAAACTACGAAAACAGGGTAACCAAAACGATTTGGGAAACCAAGATATTTCATAGCTTCATCATTATGATGATCTTTATCCCAGTTTACTAAAACAAATTCATAGTTATCATCAATAGCTTGTTTTAGTGTTGGCGTTGTTTCGACCAAATTGTGGAAGGCAATACACCAGCTACACCAGTTTCCGCCAACTTGCACTAACACATGTTTGTTTGCTTTAGCAGCTTTTTCTGTAGCCGCTTTTAAATCGGCTAATGCATTCGCATCAGGGTTGTAAATATGAACACCTTCTGTTTTTGCCTGACTGAAAGCCGCAGTGGAAATAAATACCGCAGCTAATAAAATGAATATTCTTTTCATATTTTTTTAGAATGATAACACAAACTTAATCAAGTCGACCAATCTAATAGATTATTATCGAATTCTTTACAGAAGAAATACATTTTCACAAAAGCTTATCTTTGTGCTTTCGATGGATTTTTTAGACCTACATACGCACAAAACCGCACAGAAAATTGGTGTTCACAGCATTCAGAGTTTATCGCTAACAAGCGATATTTTTCTGGCTATGCCTAAAACTAAACCCATTTCAATTGGCCTACACCCATGGTACGCTACGCTTGATAAATTGGATTTGCAGATGAAATACCTAGGTGTTTTGGCTAACCAGGCGAATGTTAAATTAATTGGGGAATGCGGGTTAGATAAACTTAAGGGCGAAAATATTGAGCATCAAATCATCATACTGGAAAAGCAAATTGCACTAGCAGAAAAGCTTGGTAAACCGCTGATTTTACATTGCGTTAAATCCTTTTCAGAATTAATTGGAGTTAAAGATCGATTGAGCGTTAAAGTACCGATGATTATTCATGGCTTTAATAAAAATGAGGAATTAGGTAAGCAATTAATTGCAAAAGGTTTTTTACTTTCTTTCGGAGCTGCAAGTTTGAAAGAGAATTCTGGTGCTTCCAAATTAATGAAGCAGTACGATGATTTTTTTTTAGAAACCGATGATTCGGAAACATCAATAGAAGAAATCTATCAAGGGGCAGCTAATTTGAAAAAATGTTCGATTGATGAAATGAAAGCAATTATTTTTGCAAACTGGAAAAAATTGAATTTAATTTAAATAATTAACCGCAGAACAGATAAACACAGATTTTAAAGCCCAAAATCTGTGTTTATCCTTTTCATCTGTAGTAAAAACATAAATAATATGTCTGATATAAGCTGGCTTTCACGCTCTGCTCTTTTAGTAGGAAATGATGGAATTGATAAACTTCAATCTAAACACGTTTTAGTTATTGGCTTAGGAGGCGTTGGTTCTTTCGCTGCCGAATTTATTTGCCGTTCAGGAATAGGCGAAATGACAATTGTTGATGGTGATGTAGTTGACCCAACCAACCGTAACAGACAATTACCAGCTTTAGCTACCAACCACGGTGTAGGCAAAGCCGAAATTATGCAAGAGCGTTTGTTAGCTATAAATCCTGAATTAAAACTCCATGTGGTTAATACTTTCCTAACGCCAGAGAAATGTAGAGAAATTTTAGAATCGAACTTTGATTATATTATGGATTGCATTGATAGTGTGATGCCGAAAATTACGCTATTGGGAACTGCACTGAAAAAAAATATCCCAATTGTAAGCTCTATGGGTGCAGGTGGTAAAATGGATCCAACCAGATTAAGAATTGCGATGTTGCCCGATACTTATCAATGTGTTTTTGCCAGTTACGTACGCAAACGTTTAAACAAATTAGAAAATGCATCTAAAATAAAAGCTGTTTTTTCTACCGAACAAATGGATAAGAACTCGATGATTATGACCGACGGAAGTAATTTTAAACGCTCGGCTTACGGAACGGTTTCTTATTTACCCGCTGCCTTCGGTGGTGCTTGTGCCTCTGTAGTAATCCGCGATTTACTGGGTTTAAAAATAGAAATGGCCGAAAGACCATTAAGGATTAGCCATAAAACCTTAGCAAAAAGAAAAATTAAAAAGAAATAGCTGCCGATCAACTGTTGATATCCTGATTTCGGGAAAATTTTAAATTGTTGTAAGTTAGGTGTTGTTAAAAAACAACCCCGCCCTACAGCCACCCTTTTTAAAGGAAGGGAAATAAAACCCATAGCCAAGAAAAATATGCCCAAACCAATTAAAATTCTTCAAGCTTCAGCAGGTTCTGGTAAAACGTTCAGTTTAACAGCACATTACCTCACTTTGCTTTTTTCTGGTGATAATAAATATCGCGAAATTTTAGCAGTAACCTTTACAAACAAGGCTACAGAAGAAATGAAAACCAGGATTTTGGAAGTTCTACATGGTTTGGCAAAGGGTAATCCTTCAAAAAAAATTGAAGATTATCGGGTTTTGGTTTTGGCATCACATCCTGAGTTGAAAGCTGAAAGTTTAAAACTTAAGGCTGATAAGATCTACCGTAAAATTCTTCATGATTACAGTCGTTTTTCGGTGAGTACGATTGATGGTTTTGTGCAAAAGGTAATCAGGGGCTTTGCTTTTGAGCTAGGCTTAAATGCCGATTATAATTTAGAAATGAATTATGACAAGGTGAAAGATGACCTGGTAAATAAACTGGATGAAGCTTTAGATACCAATAAACAGCTTTTACAATGGATTATCGATTTAGCAATCGAACGCATCAGCGATAATAAAAGCTGGAATTATAAATTCGAACTATATAATTTAATTGGTGAAATATTTTCAGAGCGTTTTCAAATTTTTGAGGATGCAGTTAGCGAGCTTGGCTTAGAAAACATAGATGAATTGTTTAAGAAATACATCAGTGTTACTAAAGATGAGATTAAAAATTTCGAAAGTGAAATCATTCAACTCGCTAAAGATGCACATGAGGCGCTTGAAGTTTTAGGTGTAGAAAACGAGCAGCTTAAAGGAAAATCAAGAAGTCCGCTAACCAAATTAATTATAGTTGCAAGGGGCGATTTTTCTAAAATAGAGCCAATTTTTAATCTAATTGATGAACCTGAAGAATGGTTTCAGAAAAATGCAAGTGTGGCGGAAGCCTATGATACAATAAATCCCATTTTAAAAAAGATAGAAACTCATTACCTAACACATCTACCTAATTATCAGCTTGCAATCGCTTTCAATAAAAATCTTTATTATTTAAGGTTAATGCAGGAAATTGCTGTTCTTTTAACAGAATATCGGGCAGAAAATGATAATCTTTTAATCAGCGATGCGCAGAAATTAATTTCAGGAATCACCGAAGATGCAGGGGATAATCCTTCCTTTATCTGGGAAAAAGTTGGCAATCGGTATCGAAACTTTCTGTTTGATGAATTTCAGGACACCTCTACCAGCCAATGGGGAAGTTTTAAATCTCTACTTACCAATGCAATGGCAACACCAAGTGAGGATTTAATTGACCATTTAATTGTTGGCGATACGAAACAATCTATTTACCGCTGGCGAAATGGCGATTGGAACATTCTGCATAAACATGCTAAAAGTGATGTTGGAATAAACAATGTATTGGAAGACAGCTTAGCAGAAAATTATCGCAGCACGGAGAATATCATTACGTTTAATAATGTTCTTTATCGTTCCATCCCGATTACATTACAAAATGAATTAAATACAAACTTGGCCACTAAACCCGATAACATTACCAATTGGTGGACAGGTGAGCATTACGACCAAATTATAACAGATATTTATGCGGGGTCGACGCAAAATTTTGCATTAAATACCCTTAAAGGTGGCACAATAAAAATTAAAAAATTTAGCAAAGAACATAGTCCTGATGAGGCTCGTTTTACCGAAACAGTTTTTAGAGATATTGCTTTAGATGATGTTATTAAGGAAATTAAAATCTTAAAAGATGAACAAAAATATGCCTTAAAAGACATCGCAATTCTGGTTCGTTCGAATAGCGAGGCTTTGCTTACCGTACGCAAATTAATGGAGCAAAATCTTCCTGTTTTATCGGGCGATGCACTACTAATTTCAAACAATTCGGCAATACAATTAATCATCAACACCTTAAAAGTATTAATTGGCCTGGAATCGCAAAGCGCACTTTATAAAGCAAACTGTATTGCGCTTTATCATTCTTTACACGAAAAAGAACCAGATGCAAATCACTATATTAATCTCACGATTAAACCCTTAAACCAACTTTCGGCCGTATTACCACCTGCCTTATGCGAAAACTGGCAAAGCTGGCTACAGTTGCCTCTACCTGAATTAGTAGAAATTTTAATTGAAAGTTATGGATTAAAACCTTTAACCGCTCACCTACCCTATCTTTTGGCTTTTAGAGATTTAACCGCATCAGCAGGTAAATTAGGAGAAAAAGGAATTATCGCATTTTTAACCTGGTGGGATGAGGATGGTGTTAAAAAATCGCTTCCATCTCCAGAAGGCGCCGATGCGATTCAAATTATTACCATTCATAAATCAAAAGGATTGGCCTTTAGAGCGGTTTTTGTGCCTTTCTGCAATTGGGAAGTGAAAGGTAAAACAAACTCAACTTTTTGGGTTTCGTCTGAAGAAACCGTCTACAAGGAACTTCGTGGAATCCCACTAAAATATAATAAAGAATTAGCCGATTCATCCATCGCAAAGGCGTATTACGAAGAATTACTTTATAACAACATGGATGCATTGAACATGCTCTACGTAGCTACAACGCGTTCTAAAGATTTCCTTTATATTTCTACGATGGGAAAAGCAGAACCAAAGGGAAATAAAGAAGTTAGTTTATCGAACATGGGCGATGTAATCAACTTCACCTTCGATGGGCAATTCGATGAAAATGGCGTTTACGAAATCATAGATTATATATCAATAGAAAGCAAAAATGAAGAAACTGATTTTATCGCCTTAAAACATTATCCAACTACTACCAGGTTATCTGAATTATATATTTCATCAGAAGAAAAGCATTTAAAGCATTTGGTAAACATCGAAAAATCGGGCAGAAAAGGCTCATTATTACATGATATTCTGGCAAATGCAAGTACAGAAAAAGAGGTTGATGATTATTTAACAAATTTAATTTTAGAGGGAATTGTACAGGAAGATGAAAAAGACAGCCTAAAATTAAAAGCTTTAGAAGTATTAGAAAATTCGGATTTAAAAGCAGTACTAAGTAAAGCAACAGGAAGTATTACCGAAAAAAACATTATAGATGCGAAGGGTAAACTTCATCGTCCTGATCGTATTTTATTTAATAATGATGAAGTAATTATCCTCGATTATAAATTTACGCTTACCGAAAGCGACAGACACATTGAGCAAGTAGAAAATTATAAAAATCTGCTTTTAGATATGGGCCACAGCAATGTTAAAACCTATTTGTTTTACGCCGTTAGCGGTAAATTAAAGTTAGTGTAGATGATTAAGCCATTTTTACAAGAAGTTGCCGAAGATTTAATTGAAAAATTTGGAGCGAATCTCCAACATTGCGCCATTGTTTTTAATAATAAGCGCCCATCTGCTTACATGCAAAAATATTTGGCTGATATTATTAAGAAACCCTTTTTTAGCCCATCCTTTTATACTATACAGGAGTTTTTTGCGAGCGCAACAAAATATAAAATCGCAGATTTTTACTTGCAGTTTTTCACGCTTCATAAAATATACAATCAGCTATTGGCTGAGGAAAATCTGGAACCTATTTCTAGTCATAAATTTTTCCCTTTAGCCAAAATAATTTTAAGCGATTTTACCCAAATTGATAATGATTTGGTGGATGCTGGAAAGCTATATCGTGATTTGGAAGATATTTCGGTTATCAACAAAGACTTCGATTACTTAAGTCCAGAGCAATATCAGTTTTTAGCACAATTCTGGACCTCCTATTCTGAGGGAAAACATAAAAAGCAACAAGAACTTTTTATTAAAATGTGGCGGAGAATGCCAAAGCTGTATCATAAATTCCACGCCACATTAAAAGAACAAGATTATTTAACAAATGGCTATGTTTACCGCCATTTAGCCGAAGAAATAGAAAACCAAAAAGATTTGCCTGTAAATTTCGAAAAAGGCAAAATTATTTTTGTTGGCTTTAATGCTTTAACCAGTGCAGAAGCAAAAATTTTTACACAATTACAAGAAGCTGATAAAGCCTTATTTTACTTCGATGCTGATGAATATTATTTAAACGATCCTTTACAGGAGGCAGGATTATTTTTAAGAAAAAACCTGAATCTTTTAGGTTTAAAAAATGTATTTGAGCATAAACCAAGCTTAATGAAAACCGAAGAACATCGGGTTAATGTTTTTAAAGTTCAAGGTCAATCTGCACAAGCCAAAATTCTGAATAATATTTTAGAAGATGATTATTCGCAAAGCGATGATGTAGGTTCTACCGTTGTGGTTTTAGCTGATGAAAGTTTATTGTTGCCTGCCTTACAAACCATCCCCGCAAATTTTAACGGACAAGCAATTGACCTGAATGTAACTATGGGCTTTGCTTTATCTACATCGAGTATTTTTGGTTTAGCCGATTTATGGTTTTCATCTCAACTGGAAATTTTACATACTGGAAAAATTTCTTACAAAAACGTTGAGGCATTTTTAACACATCCCTTAACAGGATTAACGCAAAAAATGCGTGATAAAATTTTAACAGCATTACTAAAGGAAAACGAAGTAGAAATTGCCCATGAAAGACTTTTAAGGCAAGGTGGTTTATTCGAAGTTTTCTATAAAAAAATCGCTAACCCGAAGAATGTTGTTCCTTACTTGTTAGAAGTTTTAGATTTTATTTTAACCCGATTATCGAATGCAAAAACGCTGAAGAAAATCGATGCTGAACTTTTTGTTAAAACCATACAGGAGTTAAATCGCTTACACGATACCTTTGGTAAACACATTGGCGATGAAGAAATCCAGTTTGTAATTTATCTGGTTCAAAAATCGCTGCAAGCTGTTGCTGTTCCGCTATCTGGTGATCCGTTGAATGGAATTCAATTAATGGGATTGTTGGAAACCAGAAATTTGAATTTCGATAAAGTTGTAATCTTAGGTTTTAATGAAGGAATTATACCTAAATCATCTATCGGAAACAGTTTTATTCCAGATAGTATTCGTAGAGTTTACGGCTTGCCAGTGCTCGAAAATCTTGATGCCATTTCCTCATACATGGTTTACCGTTTAATGCAAAGAGCAAAAAACATCAACTTTGTTTACAACAGTTTAACCGACGAAAGTACTTCGGGCGAAGCCAGTAGAATTTTAAAACAACTGGAATACGAAAGTGGATTCGATTTCACTTATAATGAGCTTAATCTTGATGTTAAAACGGAGCCTTTTAAAGAGGTTCGTATTGAGAAAACCAATAATATTTTTATCCAGGAAACACTTCAAAAATATCTTGACAAGAAAAAAATACTTTCTCCATCGGCTTTAACCCAATACATTTCCAATCCGATAGATTTTTTCTTTAACTACATCGCGGGGATTAAAGAACCGAAAGAGGTAAGTGCGGTGGTAGAAGCCAATGAAATTGGTTCGATTTTGCACAAGGTGATGGAATATTTTTATCAGGATTTGATGAAAGCTGAAATTACCGCCGACTTGATTAAAGAGAAAAGGAAACAAGTTCCATCTTTAATCGAAAAAGCTTTTAACTCGGTAATGTTCAACCATCCTGATAAAGTGATGGAGTATAAAGGTATGCAGAGGGTAATTTTATCTATTGTAGATGCTTACGTTAACATCATTGTAAATCAGGATATTTCTCAAACGCCATTTAATATTATTAGCCTGGAACAAAAGGTTGAAGCGGAAATTAGTTTCCCATTAAACGGAAAGGAAGCCAGTATTAAAATTTTCGGTTACATTGACAGAGTTGATGTTAAAGATGGGGTAACTAAAATTGTAGATTATAAAACAGGAAGCGACAAACTGGCTTTTAAAGATGTTACTGAGCTTTTTAATTCCGATGGAAAAAATATCAACAAAGCATTAGTGCAAACGCTACTATATACTTATGCTTATGAGCAGTTTTCGGGTAAAACTTTTGTAGAACCTAACTTGTATGTTGTAAAAACCATGAACGATCCAACACTTGGCGGTGTTTGGTTTAAATCAAATCGTCAGATTTTGAAAGGTGATTTCCTTGAACAAATTAAGCCCGAATTTTTAGCAGAATTGAGAAAAAAATTAACAGAGCTTTTCGAAGCGCCATACTTTTTAACAAGCGCAATTGAAGATAATTATAAATATTCGATTTATAAAACGCTTTTTGGGAAGTAGGCGATTTGTTTTCACTTTTGGCCGTTGGTTGAAACCAACGGCAGTGAAGATATAGCAATCTCTATTTTTGCATGATAAACTTCTTAGCCTTTTATTTTTACCCACTTCTTAAAAACATAGCAGAATAATCTGGCAGTAAATAGCAACCAATCTTATTAAACATATCTCTATTTGCTTAATCCATTTCTTTGCCGTTTGGCTTTAGCCAACGGATAAAAATTATTTCTTATATTGGCTTTAGCCAAAATATAAATTATGTCGTATGTAAAAATTTGGGTTCACCTGGTGTTCTCAACAAAAAACCGACATCCCTATTTAACAAAAAATATTCGCTATAAAATTCAAAAACACATCATCGAAAATTGCCAACAAAAATCTATCTTTTTAACAGCAATAAATGGTCATACAGAACATTTACATTGTTTAATCTCATTAGGAAAAGAACAAAACATTGCAAAAATTGCCCAACTCATTAAAGGTGAATCTGCATATTGGATTAACAAGAACAAATTAACCAATGAAACATTTATTTGGCAAGATGATTACTTTGCAATTTCAGTAAGTGAATCTCAATTAGAAGTTGTGACGAACTATATTAGAAATCAAGAGATACATCATTCGAAAAAATCATTTGCAATGGAAGTAAAAGAATTCGTTGATAAATTTAAATTTGAATTAAGAAAAGAATAACAAATGCTTACCCTCAACTTCACCAAATTTCCTAATCTCGAAACCGAAAGATTAATTCTTCGGAAACATAAATTATCTGATGCTGATACATTATTCGCCATGCGTACTAACGAAACGGTAATGAAATACATCGATAGAGAAAGGCCGAAAGATTTATTAGAAATTAAAACCTTCATCACTGCTTTTAATGAAGGCTTCGAAAAAGGCGATAATTTGGCTTGGGTAATTGCCTTGAAAGAAAATCCCGAGCATATGATTGGTTCCATTGGTTACTGGCGAACCGATTTTGCGAATCATCGGGCAGAAATTGGTTATATGCTCGACCCCAATTATTGGAGAAAAGGAATTATTGCCGAAGCATTGATAAAAACTATAGCTTTTGGCTTCGAAGAAATGAATTTGCACACCATAAAGGCAAATATTAATACTGGGAACAATGCCTCGAGACAAATGCTAATTAAACATGGATTTGTTAAAGAAGCACATTTCAAACAAGATTACTATTTCAGAGGACAATTTTTAGATAGCGAGATTTATGGATTATTAAATCCAAATCATTAAATATTTCGGAAAACAGGTGAACCGTAATACAAAAACAACTTAAGTTAATGCATTGCAAAATAATATTTTAGCTATTCTAAAATAACAGCTCAGATAAAAAGCAAAAAGCCGAATATTTCATCATAATCAACCATAATTATTACAAAATACAAGCATTTTTGCCTTTGGTTTGGTAGCGATTAATAATTATATTTGCCACCGTTATTAAAATTTACAATGAGAGAAATCCAATTTAGAGAAGCACTACGCGAAGCCATGCAAGAAGAAATGCGTAAAGATGACCGCGTTTTTTTATTAGGTGAAGAAGTAGCAGAATATAACGGTGCATACAAAGTAAGTCAAGGTATGCTTGATGAATTTGGTGCAAAACGTATTATCGATACCCCAATTGCCGAGTTAGGTTTCGCTGGGATTGCAACTGGTGCCGCAACAGCTGGCCTTATTCCAATTGTAGAGTTTATGACATTTAACTTCTCATTGGTAGCAATCGATCAAATCATCAATGGTGCTGCGAAAATTTTATCAATGAGCGGTGGTCAGTTCTCTTGCCCTATGGTTTTCCGCGGCCCAACAGGTAACGCAGGTCAATTAGGTGCACAACACTCTCAAAACTTCGAAAACTGGTTTGCAAACACACCAGGTTTAAAAGTTGTGGTTCCATCAACTCCTTATGAAGCTAAAGGTTTATTAAAACAAGCTATTATAGATCCAGATCCAGTTATTTTCATGGAATCTGAGGTAATGTATGGCGATAAAGGCGATGTTCCTGCAGAAGAATATTATATCGAATTCGGTAAAGCAAACGTAACCAAACAAGGTACCGATGTAACTATTGTAACTTTTGGTAAAATGTTAACACGCGTAGTTAACCCAGCGGTAGAAGAATTAACAAAAGAGGGAATTAATGTTGAGGTGATCGATTTACGTACTGTTCGTCCTATCGATTACGATACAATTATCGAATCTGTTAAGAAAACTAACCGTTTAGTAGTAGTAGAAGAAGCTTGGCCATTAGCATCACTTTCAGGTGAAATTGCTTTCATGGTTCAGAAAAAAGCTTTCGATTACTTAGATGCACCAGTTTTACGTATTACTTGTGCTGATGTTCCACTTCCATACTCGCCAACTTTAATTGCTGCCAGCTTACCAAATGCTGAGAAAGTTGTTAAAGCGGTTAAAGAAGTAATGTACGCTACAAAATAATAAAGTATCAGTCTAAGCGTAGTCGAAGACTAAAAATATAGAATCCTCCAAAGCAATTTGGGGGATTTTTTGTATTGAAAAGATTGCGATGCGATTTTCATAAAAATCATATTCCGTGATTTCTGTGTTTCCGTGGATAATAATTTGAAAACGAATGTTCAGTAATACTTCGCTTTCAGCAGCCCCGCCATACATTTCAATCTTTTTTCAAATTCTGTTATGCCCCAATTGTCGTCATTGCGAGGTGGAATGACGTAGCAATCTTTGTCGTCAATTCCACAAAAAAGTATTTTCATTCCTGTCGGGTTTATTTTACCAAAACCTGTGTTAAAACCACAGTTAAAAACCTCGATAAAGCCTAAAACGCTATATTATTTACCTAAATTAAGGGTTAATTGACGAATGAAATTATTTTTTATATTTAAACCAGCATGTGGAAAAAACTTATAGAAGTTCTGTCAATCATCACTTTAATTTTGGTTATGCTAACCATTGGATTAATTTTATCGCCTATAATTATTGTTTCTAGCATTAACCATCAACTTAAAAACAAAAAATTAGATAAGCTATACCATGAATATTTGCTACAAATTAATGGACATAAAATATTTTGTTACAACAACAGAAAAAATTCTTTAGCATTTATAGAACAACAAATTATACCAATATTACCCAGTGATGTTAAGATTATTTTTCTTGATGGAAAAGTCCCCAAATCTGCAGATTATTCAACAAAATTTTCATCAGCTTTGTTGTATAGCATTAGGCATCAGGTTGGCTTTCCATATCTATTAAAAATTCAAGAAAGCAATGTTATTGAAAAGTCGATTAACAATGAAATGTATAATTTTCTTCACCAAAAGCACGATGTAAAATTGCTATTTGAAGCTATAAATAATTTTTATCAATAACCTGGTTAATAATAAGAGAAAATGCCCGAGAATTACGTTACCGAACAAATATTTACCAAAGAAGATTTTACTTTACGATCATTACCAAAAGCCGAATACGAAAACTGTAAATTCATTAACTGCAACTTCGCAAATTCCGATTTAAGTGGTTTAAAATTTCGCGATTGTGAATTTATTTCATGCAATTTGAGTTTAGCAACTTTATTCAAAACTTCATTTAACGAGATTAGCTTTAACGACTGTAAAATGCTTGGCTTGCGGTTTGAAAATTGTAACGATTTCGGTTTGGCTTTCAGTTTTGAGAATTGCAAATTAGACCATTCCTCTTTCTACAAACTGAAATTGAAGAAAACAATATTCAAAAATTCGCAACTGCACGAAGTAGATTTTTCCGAAAGTGATTTAACCAACTCAGCATTTGATAACTGCGATTTACTCAGCGCAACATTTCATAGAACTATTTTGGAAAAGGCGGACTTCCGAACTGCTTACAACTATTCTATTGATCCAGATAGCAATCGCATTAAAAAAGCAAGATTTTCTAAATCTGGTTTAGCAGGCCTTTTGCATAAATACGATATTGTAATCAGCGAATAACAGTCCAAAATTGATAATATACAATCTGCAACCCTATATAGGAGCAGAAACTAAAGTTATTTAAAGGGATTGAAGCGATATACTTTTAGCTGTCATTCTGAGCGCAGTCGAAGAAAAAGCTAAAAGATATAGCGTAAAGCCCGACTGCCAAAAATAATAGCATCTGCTTTTGCTTTCCAAAAAATAAATTACAAAATCCTAAAATCATTTAATCTTTCAAATCCAAGTACGCGAAGCGACAAATTACTCACAATTTCTGGTGGAAAACTTCATTTTAAAAATCCTTAAATCCAGTAAATCCTGATTAGCTTTGCCACATTAATTTTAGAATATGTTAACTCACCATAAAATAATTGCAGCCGAATTAAAAGTTGCAGAAAAACAAGTAACAGCTACAATAAACTTATTAGATGAAGGTGCAACCGTGCCTTTTATTTCACGTTACCGTAAAGAATTAACAGGAAGTTTAGATGAAGTGCAGGTTGCTGGAATTCGCGATAGAGTATTACAATTACGAGATTTAGATAAGCGCCGTGAAGCGATTCTAAAATCGATGACTGAACTAGGAAAGTTAACACCCGAGCTTGAAAAACAGATTAACGAGGCCGAAACCATTTCGCTTTTAGAAGATATTTATTTGCCATATAAACCGAAACGCAAAACCCGTGCTTCGATGGCCAAAGAAAAAGGTTTGGAACCATTGGCTCTACAAATTTTCGACCAAAAGAGTTTTGATTTAGATGCGGAGGCCGACAAGTTCATTGATACTGAAAAAGGTGTAAATACCTTGGGTGAAGCTATGGCTGGCGCTCGAGATATTATTGCCGAAATGATTTCTGAAAATGCAGAAGCAAGAACGAAAATGCGCACTTATTTTCAAGATAAAGCAGCTTTTAAAGCCGAAGTTATTAAAGGAAAAGAAGAAGAAGGAATAAAATACAAGGATTATTTTGAATGGAGTGAACCTGTAAAAACTGCCGCTTCTCACCGTGTTTTAGCCATGCGCCGTGGCGAAAAAGAATTGATTTTACGTTTAGATGCCTTGCCACCTGCAGAAGATGCATTGGCTATTTTAGAAAACCAGTTTATTTTAGCAAATAACGCAGCATCGAAACAAGTTCAGCAAGCTTTGGAAGACGGTTATAAACGTTTGCTTGAGCCTGCAATGGAAACCGAATTGCGTGTTTTAACCAAGCAAAAAGCTGATGAAGAAGCGATTCGTGTTTTCGCAGAAAATGCTCGTCAGTTATTGTTAGCTGCACCAATGGGGCAAAAAAATGTTTTGGCTATCGACCCAGGTTTCCGTACGGGTTGTAAAGTTGTTTGTTTAGATAAACAAGGTCAGTTATTGGAAAATACGGCCATTTACCCACATACAGGACAAGGAAACGTTAAAAATGCTGAAGTCGCTATTAAGCAGTTGTGCGAAAAACACAATATTGAAGCCATTGCTATTGGCAACGGAACAGCTGGAAGAGAAACCGAATCTTTTGTGCGTGGTTTAAATTTACCAAATGTTACGATTGTAATGGTTAACGAAAGTGGGGCATCAATTTATTCAGCATCGGATGTTGCCCGCGAAGAATTCCCAACTCAAGATATTACTGTTCGTGGGGCCGTTTCAATCGGTCGCCGTTTGATGGACCCATTGGCAGAATTGGTAAAAATCGACCCAAAATCTATTGGTGTTGGGCAATACCAACATGATGTTGACCAAAATAAATTACAGGCAAGTTTAGATGATACCGTAATTAGTGCCGTAAATGCTGTCGGTGTAGAATTAAACACGGCTTCAAAACAAATTTTAGCCTATGTTTCGGGTTTGGGCCCAACTTTAGCTCAAAACATTGTTGATTACAGAAACTCAAACGGTGCTTTTAAAAACCGTGAAAGCTTGAAAAAAGTGCCTCGCCTGGGCGATAAAGCGTATGAACAAGCGGCAGGTTTCTTACGTATTCGCAACGCCGAAAACGTTTTAGATACCAGTGGCGTTCACCCAGAGCGTTATGCTGTCGTTGATAAGATGGCAAAAGATTTAGGTACAACGGTTTCTGCGTTGATGAAAGATACCCAATTGCAAAAGCAAATTAAACCGCAACAATATGTTACCGCTGAAATAGGTTTACCAACCTTAACCGATATTTTAAAAGAACTTGCAAAGCCTGGTCGCGACCCGCGTGAGCAATTTGAAGCTTTCAGTTTTACTGATGGCGTTAATGAAATTGCTGATTTAAGAACGGGCATGAAGTTACCAGGAATCGTAACGAACATTACCAACTTCGGTGCTTTTGTTGATATCGGCGTTCACCAGGATGGTTTGGTTCATACTAGTCAGTTGGCAAACCGCTTTGTAGCAAACCCTAACGACATCGTTAAAGTTCATCAAAAGGTAGAGGTTACCGTTATGGAAATTGATGTTGCTCGTAAAAGAATTTCGCTTTCTATGAAGACGGAAGAAAGCGTAAAGCAGAAAGACCAAAACAAGAAACCAAAAGAGGAAAGATCAAAACAGAATTTTAAGCCAAATAATTCGAAGCCCAATATTAAACCTAAAAATGAGCCTAAAGATGCTGATGGTGATTTACAGGAGAAATTAGCAAAGCTGAAAGGGATGTTTAAATAGTTCTCGATATTTGTCGTACTGAGCTTGTCAAAGTATTTTTAAATGTCTTCGACAGGCTCAGACTGACAAACCTATATTCCATCAAATTTATCTCTAAACTCCAACCTTTTTTTAGGTAAACTTCCAGGATAATTGGTTTGGATAAAGGCAATCATTGCTTCGCGGATGTTACAACGTAAATCAAAAGCACGAGATGAGTTCGAAGCACTCATTAAGAAACGTACTTCTATCGAGCCATCCTTTGTGCTATCGGTAACTTGCACAACATTTACTCTTTTATCCCACAGGGGATTTGAGCTTAAAAGCCTTGTCATTTCTTGCCTTAAAGGTTCAATTGGAATCGTATAATCGAGATAAAGAAAAACGGTTCCTAATAAATCGGCCGAAACCCTGGTCCAGTTTTGAAAGGGCTTTTCTATAAAATACGTAATGGGAAGAATTAGGCGGCGTTGATCCCAAATGTTAACCACCACATAGGTTAAGGTAATTTCTTCTACTTTCCCCCATTCGCCCTCTACAATTAAAACATCATCAATTCTGATGGGCTGAGTGAAGGCTATTTGAAAGCCAGCAAGTAAATTTCCTAAAGATTTTTGTGCGGCAAAGCCAATTATTATTCCACCAATTCCAACACCAGTAAGCAAACCTGCCCCTATTTTACGCATACTTTCGAAACTTAATAGAATAATCGCAGCAGTTATTAGAATAATTAACGACACAATAAACTTTCTAACAAACTGAAGTTGGGTCCTGATTTTACGCTCTTTTAAATTATTCTCTTTGTTTAGGTCGTACTTGAGGTAGAAAAAGTCTTCTAAAACATTGATTAACCTGACTAAAATTAAGGCGAAAGTGATGGTTAAACCTATTTCAAGTACCTTATCCAATGGTAATCGTATTTTGGCTGGCATCACCATTAAATCCAAAGAAAAATTTAAAAAAAGTAATGGGATAAAAACAGCAACAGGTCTTCTTAAGTGTTTAATAGTCGATTTAATGATAATAAAATCCCACCAACGAGAAAGTAAGATAAACATCTTATGTATGATAAACTTAATTAGAATGCCAAGCACAATTGCTACTACACCAATAATTATGTTTTTTAAAAATAATGGAATGGGATAACCGAAAATATTATCTAAATACTGCATTTAAGAAATTTGTTGGTTAATAAATAAGGCTGAAAAAACCATTAGATAGTTTAATAACACCATCTTTTACATTTTGTTTGTGAGCAAGAAAACGAACAAAGACATAAATTATATACATTAGGGCTTTCTTATTGAAAACGAAATTTGAACATGGATTTTTTCAATTCCCATAGTATATTTTTTAGCGTTCTTGGTTACCAAATGAGTTATTTGGAATTCTTTGCGGTTCTTACCGGTATAATTTCTGTTATTCTTTCGGCTAAGGCAAATATATGGAGCTGGCCAGCAGGCATTGTAAATGTATTTTTATCGGCTTTTTTTTACTATCAGATTCAGCTTTATCCTGATATGTTTTTAATGGTTTTCTTTTTCGTAACCAATATTTTAGGCTGGTGGCGGTGGGCTAATCCAAAACCCGAAGAAGAAGACAAAAAGAAAGAGTTAAAAGTGAGTTTTATGCCTCGAGGGCAATTCTTAGTTTGGCTTGCTGTAGGTATTGCTGGAACTATACTTGTCGGAACTTTGGCCAGCCAGCTTCACAATTGGTTCCCTTTGTTATTCAATTTGCCGAGCGCTTACCCTTTTGTAGATTCCTTTATTTTAGTAATGAGTGTAATTACAACATTTTTAATGATTCAAAAAAGAATTGAATGTTGGATTATCTGGCTGCTGATTGATGTTGTAGCAACCTATTTATACTTTTTAAAAGGTGCAAAATTTTTCGGCGTAGAATATTTTGTATTCACCATTATTGCAGCGTTTGCCTTGTGGAATTGGATTAAGGAGTATAGAGGCTATAGCAAAATTGCATGAAAAGAGGTTTAGTAATTGGCAAGTTTATGCCTATTCACAATGGCCACACTGCATTAATAAATTTTGCTGCGTCGCAATGCGATGAACTGATCGTATCGATGAGTTACACACCAGATGACAAAATCAATCCTGAATTACGCTTTCAATGGATTAAAGGAAGCTGATGCTTCGTGCCTTAGCATGACGGAAGTATTTAAAAGATTTAGCGCAAAGCCCGACCAAACTTTGCCGAAGAATCACTGATTTTGATTTCCAAATAATCTTCCAATCAGATTGCCACATCGCTATGCTCTTCGCTACGACGATAAATGATCAAACTTTTTTATCTTCAACTATTTGATAATAAAAGTTTTCTACCTATCTTTGCAGTCCCAATTTTAATGGGAATAATAAATTGTTTAATAAATTAAATACAAGCAAGTGAATACGTTAAGTTACAAAACTGTCTCTGCCAATGCGAAAACTGTTAACAAACAGTGGATTGTTGTTGATGCACAAGGCGAGATTTTGGGGCGCTTGTCATCGAAGATCGCTATGATCATCCGTGGTAAAAACAAGCCTGAATACACCCCACACGTAGATTGCGGAGATAACGTTATTGTTATCAATGCAGACAAGGTTAAATTGACAGGAAACAAATTCAGCCAAAAGCAATATGTTTCTTATACTGGTTATCCAGGTGGTCAACGTTTTATTTCTCCTAAGGAGTTAATGGCGAAACACCCTCAACGTGTAATCGAGAAAGCGGTACGTGGTATGTTACCGAAAACTAAATTGGGTAAAAAATTATACACCAATCTTTTTGTGTATGCTGGTGAAACTCACCCTCATGCGGCTCAATCTCCAAAAACCATTAAACTTTAAGAAATGTCAGTTACTAACACTTCAGGCAGAAGAAAAACAGCTGTTGCACGTATCTACTTAAAAGATGGTGCTGGCGCAATTACCGTTAACGGTAAAGATCACAAAGTATATTTCCCAACTTTACCTTTGCAATATATCGTAAACCAGAGTTTAGAAGTTTCTGAACTTGTAGGTCGTTATGATATCACTGTAAACGTTCAAGGTGGTGGAGTAAAAGGACAAGCAGAAGCTGTTCGTTTAGCTATTGCTAAAGCGATTGTTGAACTAGATGCGGAGAAAAAACCTGCATTACGTGCTAAAGGCCTAATGACGCGTGATATGCGTATGGTTGAGCGTAAGAAACCAGGACGTGCTAAAGCTCGTAAGAAATTCCAATTCAGTAAACGTTAATCACAGGAGGCAAGAACAATGGCAAGAACAACTTATCAAGACTTATTGGATGCAGGTGTACACTTTGGTCACCTTACCCGTAAATGGAATCCAAAAATGGCTCCTTACATTTTCATGGAGCGTAATGGAATTCACATTATAGATTTAAATAAAACTTTAACTAAAACTGAAGAAGCTGCGGCTGCGATTAAACAAATCGTAAAATCAGGACGTAAAGTATTATTTGTTTCAACAAAAAAACAAGCAAAAGGAATCGTAGCTGAGCAAGCTAAAAAAGTAAACATGCCTTTCGTAACCGAGCGTTGGTTAGGTGGTATGTTAACTAACTTTGCTACAGTTCGTAAGTCAATTAAAAAGATGGTTACCATCGATAAAATGACTAAAGACGGTACTTATGCGATCTTATCTAAAAAAGAGCGTTTAATGATTCAACGTGAGCGTATTAAATTAGAATCACTTTTAGGTGGTATTGCTGATTTAAATCGTTTACCTGCAGCTTTATTCTTAATTGATGTTAAGAAAGAGCACATCGCAGTAACTGAAGCGTTAAAATTAAACATCCCAACTTTTGCGATGGTTGATACTAACTCTGATCCTTCTAACATCGATTTCCCTATTCCAGCGAATGATGATGCTACTAAATCAATCTCTTTAATTACTGATGTAATTATCAAAGCTATTGAAGAAGGTTTAGAAGAACGTAAACGCGAAAAAGATGATGAGGCTGAAAAAGAAGCAGTAGCAGCTAAAACTGCAGCAGATGCGCCAGAGGTTAAAGAACCAAGACGTAAAAAAACTGCTGAAGCAGAAGTTGAAGCACCTTCATCAGAAGAAACTAAAACAGAAGAATAGTAATATTTTTTAATTGCAGGTTACTGGTTTCAGGTTTTAAGTTGGCTTAACATGAGTTTAACTTTCGGCTTGTAACTTGTAACCTGTAATTGTTATAAACAAGATTGTAAAATTTAAAAAAGGAAATAAAATGTCTACAGTACAAATTACTGCCGCAGATGTAAACAAACTACGCCAACAAACTGGCGCTGGTATGATGGATTGCAAAAAAGCTTTAGTTGAAGCTAATGGCGATTTCGAAGCTGCTGTTGATTTATTGCGTAAAAAAGGTCAAAAAGTATCTGCCGCTCGTTCTGGTAATGCTACTTCTGAAGGTCTGGTATCAATCAATGTTTCAGCAGATGGCACAAATGGTAAATTAGTTGCTTTAGCTTGTGAAACTGAGCCAGTTTCTAAAGTTGAAGATTTCCGTAATTTAGCTCAAACTGTTTTAGCTGCTGCGGTTGCTAACAATCCTGCTTCTACTGAAGAATTATCAGCAATTACTTTGGAAGATGGACGTACAGTTGCCGAAACAATTACTGAATTAACTGGTAAAATCGGTGAGAAAATCGTTATTCAAGAATATGCAAATATCTCTGGCGAAAAAATCGTTTCTTATATCCACTCTAACGGTAAAATGGGTGTTTTAGTAGTATTTGAAGGTGCTAATGGTGTTGATATTACTGAAGCTGGTAAAGATGTTGCAATGCAAATTGCTGCAATGAACCCAGTTGCTGTTGATAAAGACGGTGTTGATCCTGCTACTATCGAGCGTGAAATCGAAATTGCTAAAGACGTAATCCGTCAAGAAGGCAAACCAGAAGAAATGGTTGAAAAAATCGCTGCTGGTAAATTAAACAAATTCTACAAAGACAGTACTTTATTAAACCAAGAGTTTGTTAAAGATGGTTCTGTAGATGTTCGTAAATTCTTAGACAACACGGCTAAAGGATTAACTGTAACAGCTTTCAAACGTGTTCAATTAGGAGCATAAGCATTAATAAAATATATTAAAATCCGTTCCGATGTTAAATTGGAACGGATTTTTTTTGTCTTTTCTTTTTTGAAAATTAAAGGTCATTGCTCTTCTGTAAATATAGTCCCGCTATTGTTTCAATCTTTTTGGCTTCTTCTTCCTTCCCCATATCGTTGTTGCCAGGAGGAACGAGGTGGTAATCTAAAACGATAACCAAACAAAAAGTATTTCCACGCTATCGGGTTTAAAAACAAAGGCGGTTACACAAAACTCAAAATTGGTTTCAACTTAGTAACTTAGGCCAGTAAAAAAACAAATCTTATGTTCAATATTTCAAATGCTAAATTTTACGATGGCGATAGTTTGCAAGAAAGAAAAAGCATTAAAATCGATCAAGGTAAAATCATTTCCATTGAATCATCGGAAGAAGATTCCAAAGTAGAATTTATTGTACCAGGTTTTATCGATTTACAAATTTATGGCAGCGGAGGACGATTATTTTCTGCAGATCCAACAGTAGAATCGCTTCAAATTATGGAAGATGATTTACTAAAGAAAGGCACTACAGGCTTTTTGGCTTGCATGGCCACAAATACACCCGAAGTTTTTAACGAGTGTATAAAGGCCGCGAAAGCGTATCAGTCATCTGCCAGAAATTTCTTAGGCTTACACCTAGAAGGACCTTTCTTAAATCCGAAACGTTTAGGCGCTCATGTTCCAGAATTTGTTCGTAAAGCATCTCTTGATGAAATTAAAGCACTTTTAGACTTCGGCGATGGCGTTATTAAAATGATGACAATTGCACCTGAATTGCAAGATGATGAAGTTATTCAATACTTAATTGATCATGATGTTGTAGTTTCTCTAGGGCACAGCAATGCAACTTTCGAGGAGGCAACCGCGGCTTATAACAAGGGCATTCAAACCACCACGCATTTGTTTAATGCGATGAGCCCAATTCACCATCGCGAGCCTGGGATACCAACAGCTGTTTTTAGTCATGATAAGGCTATGGCAAGTATTATAGCAGATGGCCAGCATTTAAACTTCGAAGTGATAAAATTCGCACAAAAACTTCTAAAAGAGCGTTTATTTTTAATTACTGATGCAGTTACAGAATGTTCAACAGGACCTTATCAGCATGTGGCCAATGGCGATAAATTTGTAATGCCCGACGGAACATTATCTGGTTCATCGTTAACCATGCTGCAGGCGGTTAAAAATTGTGTATCGCATTGCGATATAAGCTTAGTTGATGCTTTAAATATGGCAACAATTTACCCATCAAAATTAATTGCAATGAACAATTCAATCGGGAAAATTGATAAAGGTTTCCAGGCTAATATTTTGCTTCTCGATAAAGAATTAAACCTCAAAGAAGTCATATTTCAAGGAAAGCAGATATCAATCTAAATATTTACATCATTTGTTGCAAACCATAGCTAGGTATTAAAAAATTGTTAATATTTTTGAGGTCATGAAATACAAACGCATCCTACTAAAGCTTAGCGGCGAATCGCTAATGGGCGACAAACAATACGGTATTGATAATGAACGTGTTAAACAATATGCTGAAGATATTAAGGCAGTACACGACAAAGGACTCGAAATTGCAATTGTAATTGGTGGTGGAAATATTTTTAGAGGTCTTAGTGCCGAAAAAAGTGGGATGGACAGAGCACAAGCCGATTATATGGGCATGTTAGCTACTGTTATCAATTCTATGGCATTACAAGATGCGCTAGAAAAAGTTGGTATTAAAACCCGTTTACTTACTGCAATTAAAATGGAGCAGATATGCGAGCCATTTATCCGTAGAAGAGCTGTACGTCACTTAGAAAAAGGTCGTGTGGTAATTTTTGGCGCAGGAACAGGAAATCCATATTTCACAACAGATTCTGCTGCAGCATTAAGAGCAATTGAAATTAAAGCCGATGCTGTTTTAAAAGGAACAAGAGTTGATGGTATTTATACCGCCGACCCTGAAAAAGATGCTACAGCAACTAAATACGATGAAATTTCTTTCAGAGAAGTTTATGCTAAAGGATTAAATGTTATGGATATGACAGCATTTACTTTATGCGAAGAAAACCAAGTTCCGATTATTGTGTTTGATATGAATAAGCATGGCAATTTTATGAAAATTGCAAATGGCGAACCAATTGGTACTTTGGTTAAGTAACCGTTTAAAAAAATTATTATTTTTGTAGAAATACACACAATTATGAACGACCTCATACAATTACAATTAATGGATGCTCAATCTGCAATGGATAAAGCAATCGATCATTGTGAAGCTGAATTGACTAAAATTAGAGCTGGTAAAGCATCCGCAGGAATGCTGGATGGTATTTTTGTAGATTACTATGGTGCATCTACAGCATTATCACAAGTTGCAAGCATTAACACTCCAGATGCGAGAACTATTGTTATTCAACCTTGGGAAAAAGCACTTTTAACGGTTATAGAAAAAGCTATTCAGGTAGCTAATATTGGCATTAACCCACAAAACGACGGTATTGTTATTCGTTTAGTTGTACCACCTTTAACAGAAGAAAGAAGAAAAGACCTGGTTAAAAAGGTAAAAGAAGAAGCAGAACGTGGCCGTATTACGGTTCGTAATATCCGTAAAGATGCGAACACCAAAATTCAAAAATTAAAAGGTGAAAGTGTTTCGGATGACGAAATTAAAACTGGCGAAGGTGAAGTTCAGAAATTAACTGACGCTTATATTATCAAGGTTGATAAGCACGCTGAAGCAAAAGAAAAGGATGTAATGACTGTTTAACGTTAATACTTTATATTTAAACAAAAAAGGAACAGTTTATAACTGTTCCTTTTTTGTTTAAGCTCTTTTTAAAGTAGAACCTCTTACATTTAATAAAGCAGGCAACGTAACCTGCTTGTGTTCTAATGCCTTAATATCTCCATTGAGCTTTGACAGCAAGATTTTCATGATGTTATCTGCAATTTCTTCAATAGGCTGTGCAATAGCGGTAATTGGCGGATTATAGAATTCCAGCAATTCAAAATCATCAAAAGATAGAACTGCAATTTTATTTAAGGTGTTAATATCTAACTGCCTGAAAGCACGCAAACCCTCCATACAAATATAGTTAGCAGCAAAAATTACAGCATCTAGCTTTGTATTACTTTTAACAAAAGTTGTTATTTCTTTAATTGAATTCTCAGAATTTTTGTATTCAATCTTTAATATACTCTTTTTAAAGCCATTCTCTTCAATTGATTTTTCGTAACCGAGCAAACGATCTAACATTTGCTGCTGCTCAGTTTCGATAGTTACGAAACCAATGTTTTTATAACCATTTTCAACAAGATGCTGTGTGGCCCTAAAAACGCTTTCATCATTATTTGTTACCACATAATCGCTTTCCATTCCTGGCACATAACGATCAAAAAGCACCACAGGAACTTCAGTTTTAATTAACCTTTCTACCTCAGCTTCGAGGCCTTCTGGTAATGCAATAACATAACCATCTACATGTCTGTCTCTAAAAATCTGAAGTAATTCCTTTGCCTTTTCATTATTATTTCGCGTACTGCTAAAAAGAATTTTATAGCCATGCTCTGATGCTTTTTCATCAATTAATCGGGCAATTCTGGAAAAAAAAGGCTCAGAGATATCATCAACTAAAAAACCTATAATTTTCGACTTCCCTGTTCTTAAACTCTTAGCCAATGAGTTGGGTTGATAACCCCATTCTGCTACAAGATCTAAAACCCTTTTAGCAACAGCAACACTAATATTTTTTTCTTTTGCTTTGCCGTTTATTACAAATGAAACCGTTGTAGAAGAGATTTTAAGTTCATCTGCGATATCTTTAATTTTTATTTTTGTAGTCATTAATTTTGGGCAACGTTAATAATGAACGGAATATAGTGAAATATTTATTTACAGATCAAAAATTTAACAGAATGCCTATAAAAAGAAAAAGAGCAACCTATCCAGGATTGCTCAATTAACTAACTTATTATTCATAAAAAATGCTGTTGGGGAAGGAGTCGAACCTTCAAGGGGTAGTTAGCTACAGTTCAAAAAATTAATTGTGGTCAACCCAATAAACTGCGTTTGTCCCATTATTCCCCACCACCGAGACAAGGAGGCGTGTCTGCCAATTTCACCACCCAACATTATTAACTAAGTTATAAATGATACATTTTAAGTAATAAGTAAGGTTTCAAAATATGAAACGTAAAACTTATAACTTCGAACTTATAACTTTAGTGCTGTAGGGGAAGGAATCGAACCTTCAAGGAGTGGTTAGCCATTGCTGGTTTTCCCATTATTCTCCGCCACCGAGACAAGGAGGTGTGTCTGCCTGTTTCACCACCCTACATTATGTTAAACAATTTTTAAAGAACGTTCCCTTTTTGTTAATTGCTTGATACAAATGTAAAGGAACATCCAATACCTTGCAAATTTTTTAATCATTTAATTTTATTTTTATAATATTGATAATTTTTACTAAATTTGCTTGACAGAATTAGAAAATATGCTTAAAAAAGACAATTCCAATTTAGAAATTGACAACCTAGACATTGATATTTTAAAACAATTGATGCAGGATGCCACAAAACCTTATACAGAGATTGCTAAAGATCTGATTGTTTCGGGCGGTACAATTCATGTTAGAATGAAAAAACTGCAGGAAATGGGTATTATTAAGGGTTCGCACTTAATTATTGACCCGCAAAAGGCTGGATATGATATTTGCGCATTTTTAGGGATTTACTTAGAGAAAGGAATTCAATATAAAGATGCCGTAGCGCAGCTAAGTAAAATAAAAGAAGTAGTCGAGTTGCATTACACTACTGGATCTTACAGTATGTTCGCCAAAATTATCTGTAGAGATACAAACCATTTACGCCATGTTTTAAATGAGGAAATACAAGCCGTTAATGGAATTCAGCGTACGGAAACTTTAATATCGTTAGAAGAGAGTATTAAACGCCAGATTGAATTAGGGTAGAAAGATTAAAGCTGAAAGCATAAGCAACATAAGTCTCTTAAAGTTTGAGGTATTTAAACTGTTTATAATTGCAGAATTTTTTCCTTTTAGACCCGATTGTAGTGAGCACGAAGCCACAGCTTTTTTAGCTGTGGTGCAGTAAAACGGAAAGCGGGAACAAACTTTAATAGTTGCAAAACCTTGCTCTTAGAATAAATTTATTTCAATAATTGATAGGCAATTAATGCTGCAAAGTAGGCCATTGCCGTCATATAAACCAATTGAATTACTGGCCATTTCCAGCCTTTTGTTTCGCGGTAAACGATAGCAACGGTACTCATGCATTGCATGGCAAAAGCATAAAACAGCATTAACGATATACCTGTTGCAAAGCTGTAAACAGGCAAACCTGTTCTACTGTTCATTGAAGCGGCCATACGCTCTCTTATTGTTGTGGTATCTTCATCGCCGCCATCTACACTGTAAATTGTCGCCATAGTACCAACAAATGCTTCTCGGGCAGCAAAAGAGGTAATTAAACCGATACCAATCTTCCAATCGTAACCTAAAGGGCGAATTCCAGGTTCAATCCAATGACCTAATATCCCGACATAAGAATTTTCTAGTTTTTCGGTTGCCACTAAAGTGCTGATGTGATCGGTATTTTTGGTGGTATCAGCTAATGCTGAAGCGTATTTTTTATCGATATTTTCAAATCTATTTCCTGGGCCAAATGATGCCATTACCCAAAGAATTATTGAAATGGCTATAATTACCTTACCAGCTTCGAAAACAAAGGTTTTGGATTTCTCGTACATGGTGTACAAAACATTTTTCCAACGAGGCATACGGTACACAGGCAATTCCATTATAAAATAAGAACGCTCCTTTGTTTTGATGATCAGTTTCATAACCCAAGCCACCAAAACCGCAGCAATTATACCGACCAGATACATAATCATAAGGGCTAACCCTTGTAGATTAAAAATACCAAATACGTGATCTGGAGGAACAATTAAGGAGATAATTAGAATATAAACTGGCAACCTAGCCGAGCAACTTACCAAAGGTGTTACCATAATGGTTATCATTCGGTCTTTCCAGTTTTCAATATTTCTGGCTGCCATAATCGAAGGAACGGCACAAGCCAAACCACCAATCATTGGTACTACTGATTTCCCGTTTAAGCCAACTTTACTCATCACCTTATCCATCATAAAGGTAACTCTGGCCATATATCCAGTATCTTCCAAAATTGAAATAAAGGCAAAAAGAATAGCAATTTGTGGGATAAAAACAAAAATACCACCCAAACCTGCAACAACACCGTCCAATACTAAATCGGTAAGCATTCCTGCTGGTAAATACTGGTGCCCTAATTCTGTTATGAAACCAAAACCTGCCTCAATTAAATCCATTGGGTAAGTTGACCAGGCAAAAATTGCATTGAAAATTACAAAAAGTATCAGTAAGAAAACTGCAAAGCCCCAAACTTTGTGCGTTAAAACCGCATCTAATTTATCGCTTAAGGTAAATTTTTTCGCCGCCCCATTATCCGAAACTACGCCCGAAAGGATTGTACCTAAATACTTGTAACGGGCAATGGTTTCTGCAGCCTGAATTTTTGATGATTCGAAATTATTCGATACTTCAATTGCTTCAATCTCCTCCTGTTCCTTTTCGGTAAAGAAATTTAAATATTCATGCTGATGCAAAACCTGCAAAGCATAATAATCGTTATCAGAATTAAGTTTTGTTTTAATTGCATTAATTGCCTCGGGTGCTAATACATTTACATCAACATCTTGAAATTGAGTTGCAACTTTGTTTGTATTGGCAATTGCCTGCTTTAATTTATCGATACCAATATTGTTTCTGGCCGAAATTGAAACGACCTGAATACCTAGTTTATTAGCCAATTTATCTAAATCGATTTCAATACCCTGCTTTTCAGAAAGGTCGATCATATTTAGCGCTAAAACCATTGGAATACCTAAATCTGCCACTTGCGAATACAGCAATAGGTTACGTTTAAGATTTGATGCATCAGCAATCAACACAACTACGTCAGGGAAACTTTTATTGCTTTTATCAGCTAAAACTTGAAATACAATACTTTCATCAGCACTTTTTGGATATAAACTATAGGTACCTGGCAAATCGATAATCTCGGCTGCTTTACCATCGGCAAGCTTCATGTAACCAGTCTTTTTATCGACCGTTATCCCCGGAAAATTTCCAATTTTTTGGTTTAACCCAGTTAAACGGTTAAACAAAGTAGATTTACCTGTATTGGGATTACCAACTAATGCAACTTTAATATCCAAACCAGCTTATTTATTGAATGATGATGACATCAGCCTCGCTTTTACGCAAACAAAGCTGATAACCTGCAACCCGAATGGCCATCGGATCTCCAAGCGGAGCAAAACGCTCAACTTCTACAACCTCGCCAGGTAAGCAACCCATCTCCATTAGCTTAACAGATAAATCTAAATCTGTAAACGCTACGATTGTTCCTTTTTCTCCAACTTTTAGGTGTGAAAGTTTCATGTATTAAATTTGGCTGCAAGGTAGCCTTTCTTTAGATTTATTCCAAATAAGCAGCTTTGATTTATGTCACTTTTTAAACGAATTACCTTGAAATGATTTAATTTCTTCTACCACCACCACCACCAAAACCTCCACCACGACTACCACCTTCTCGTTGCATATTGTTGCGGTTTTTACCGCCCATACGATTAAGTGTATAGGTAAATGAAAACATGAAATAACGTTGCAAAACATTATAACTCACGTCTTGGATGGTGTTGTTATTGGCAGTCCTTGTTATACCCTGATTCTCGTTTAGTAAATCATTAACCGCAGCTTTGAAAGTTCCTCTGTTTTTGAAAAACTGTTTGCTGATGTAAGAATTAATTAAGGTAAAGTGCGTATCGAAGCCTTCGCCTCTTCCAGTGTTTTGGTTATAATCAGCATCAATAGACCAACGGATTTCGCCAGGAAACATATAGCTTATACTAATATTCGGACTGAAGGTATAATATCTGGTATTAGATTTTGGCTGAATAGAATAAGTTGCTCTATTAATCGAGCCGTTAACACCAGCCGTTAAATCAAGTTTATCTAAATTGGAAACCAAGCGGTAACCGTTTGTAATTGCCCAGCTATTGGTTATGTTTTTTAACGAATTCGTGAAGTTTACATCGCGATCATAGTTTCCACTAACACTGATGTGAAAATTAAGCTTGTTCTCTACCATTAATGGTAAACTTAAAGATGAAGAAATACTACCCGAATATGTACCACTTACGTTTACAGGCAAAATGGCTAGTTTGCCCTGGTTAAGCCCACTTTGAATTAAACTACTGCTATTGGCTATTTTATTCGAGGTTTGGGTTAAGTTTAAATTCACAAATAACGACCTGTTTTTTCCAACCGTAAAAGTATTATAGGCAACACGAAGACTATTATTAAATTCTGGCTTTAAATCGGGATTACCGACTGGTATGCTTTGTGTATTCGTATTATTAGGAATTGGCTGTAATTGATTTATTGTAGGTTGATTGGTACTTCCACGATAGTTAATTACCAATCGTTTACTATTGCTAAAATTATATCGATACATGGCAGAAGGCGTATAGTTAAATACGTTTTGCTTCAGCACATAATTTTGAGTGATGTTATCATTTGTTCTATCTGTATTTTGAACCGCCATTCCCAGGTTCCAATTATATTTTTTACCGTTTCCATTAAAGCTGAAACCTGCGGTATTGGTTAATATGGTGTTTTCGTAAGAGTTGCTATAAGTTAAATCAAGCAAATCGTATTGCAACGTTGCAGGGTTAAAGTTATAGGTATATCTATCGGATGTATTATGGTTATAACCGTTTTGATAATTAAATTCTAAGTTTAGAGATTTAGATATTGGTTCTGTATAAACTAGTCTCGAATTCTGATTTATTGACGATGAATTCTGATCGTTAAACTGGTTAGTAACCTTTTGTGTGGTAACGCCTCCATTTAATGTATTGTCTACAATATTATTATAATTGTCAGCATTGCCATCATTAATACTGGTATTAAAATTTAGCGATAAGGTACGGCCTCTTCTTTTAAACTTTCTTCGCAGTAAAATATTATTGTTTATGGTAGGTGTGGTATTTTGGTTTTGTAAAGATTGATTTCCGTTGGTAGTATAGGTGCTGTAATCTCTAGTATAAACGCTATTATTTAAACTCGAGTTATTGGTATAGCTTATGGTTGGCTGAATACGTAATGATGTTAAAGAATCGATTTTAGTATCAACCATAAAGTTTAAACGATGATTTAACCGATCGGAAGTATTATCCTGTTTATTGTTAAAAACAGTGGTTATATCGCCTAGCAAATTTTGAGTTACACTATTTCTTTGAATCAGATTTTCAGTTTTATTGAAAAAGTAGCTGGCGCTGATTTGTGTTGCATCGGCATAGGTATCGGCAAAATTAAAACCAACTGCATTCGTATTGGTAAGCCCCGAACTTCTACCCCCACTGCCGCCGTTGCCGCCTAATCCTCCACCAAAATTCTGCTTGTTTACATTATTAAACTGAGCAACAACACTCATTTGCTGATCTCTGTTAAATCGGTTAACATTCGCATTTACATCGTACCGATCGTCAGAGCCATAACCAACACTACTATTACCAAAATAACCGTTCTTTTTATCCTTACGTGTTGTTATGTTGATGATTTTGGTTCTCGCTCCATCATCTACGCCAGTAAACTGTGCCTGATCCGAAAGCTCATCAATGATTTGAATTTTATCAACCATATCAGCAGGCAAATTCTTCGTAGCCAGCAAAGGGTCGTTACCAAAAAATTCTTTCCCATCAACCTTAATTTTTGTGATGGTTTCTCCCTGAGCTTTTACAGCTCCTGATTTATCCACTTCAACACCTGGTAATTTTTTCAATAAATCTTCTACAGCTGCATTTTCTACGGTTTTAAAAGAACTGGCATTAAACTCCAAAGTATCTTTTTTTACCACTATCGGCGGAACTTCAGCTTTAATCTCTACCGTTTGTAAATCAAAAGAATCGCCATCCAAACCAACATCGCCTAAGTTTATATCGGGTTTTTCTGTGGAAATTACAAAATCCTTATTCGAATTTTTTAAACCTAAAAAAGCTGCATACAAACGATAAGCACCAGGCTGAAGATTTTTAAAAGTGAACTTCCCATCCTCACTGGTTGTGCTTGCGCCAATAACGCTTGAATCTTTAAGGCTTTTTACTGCTATCGATGCATAATCAATAGGTTTTTTATCTTTTGATTGAACAACCCGTCCACTAACTGAACCCACCTTCTGTTGGGCATAAATAAAAGAGCACGAAACAAGTAACAGGCAGGTAAAAAGTATCTTCATTTGGTTAATTTGAGTAGTCTTTATTTATGACTGCTAACTTAAGTTAAGGTTTGTTTTTATCATGGTAACAATTGAAATACATTTTGCCCTAAAAACAAAAATAGCTTCCTGATTTGAATCAAGAAGCTATTTTTTAATTATTTAAATAGACTAAAATCTCATACGCTGACCGCCACCTTGACCAGGAGCTCCAGGCATTTGAACATCATTACCAATGTTACGGCCTCCAATACGAGTTAACGAATAAGTGAAAGAGAACATATAATAACGTTTTAATACATTATAATTTAAATCGGTAATCGTATTTGCTGTTGCCGTACGACTTATACCTTGATTCTGATTCAACGCATCATTTACTGCAATTTTGAAAGTACCGCGGTTTTTAAAGAACTGGCGACTGATATAAGAGTTTACAATTGTATATTCTGTATTGAAAGCCTCCCCACGGCCTGTATTTTTAAAATAATCTAAGTCAATTGCTAAACGGATATTTCCAGGTAACACGTAAGAAACATCAAAGCTTGGATTTATGGTATAAAACTTATTATCAGAATTTGGTTGAGCAGAATAAGTTGCACTAGTCACTGTACCGCCAATACCTGCTGTTATATCCCATTTATCCAAATTGGTAACAAAACGATATGTATTTCCTAAACTCCAGTTATTGGTAATGTTATTTACACCACTCGTAATGTTAGTACCTTTAGAATAAGTTCCAGTTAAAGTTGCATTTAAGTTTAACTTGTTATTTGGGATAATTGGTTGACCTAAAACAACATTTGCGTTACCACTGTAATTACCATCAACATTAACGTAGGTTGATGCAATTTTACCATAATTTGGATCATTTACATCGTCTACAGATCGTTGACTTGAAGCAAATGCATTAAAAGTTTGTGTTAAGTTTAAAAACACAGCAAAGAAACGCATTTTAGCAAAAGCAAAGTTGTTATATCTTACACTCAACGTATTGTTAAACGCTGGCTTTAAATTCGGATTACCTAAAATTACAGATTGTGTATTTGAGTTATCAGGAATTGGTTGAATCTGATCAATAGTAGGTTGCTGAGTAGTTCCTCTATAGTTAACGGATAACCTTTTGCTGTTGCTGAAGTTATATCTGAATTGAGCTGATGGTGTTAAGTTCACAAAGTTTTGGGTAAATACCGCTCCTGTACTTAAGTTCGTATTCTCCCTATGTGTTTGCTGACCTGCAACACCAATGTTCCAGTTGTATTTTTTTTGATTTACAGTATAGCTTAAGCCAGCTGCATTGGTTAACGTCTGGTTTTCATAATGATTTGAATAGGTATTATCTACCAAATCAAAGTTGCCTGTTATTGAATTGAAATTAAAAACATTACGATCTGATGTACTGTTGTTAATCCCATTCTGATAGTTTAACTCCAAACTGGTTGTTTTAGATAAAGGTTCTGTGTAAACCACTCGGGTTGTATTGGTAATATTGTGACTACTCAAGTCATTTAACTGGTTGGTTAATTTTTGAGTGGTTACTCCATTAATCGTATTGTTATCTAAAATATAATTGATGTTATCAGAGTTACTATCGTTGATCGAAGTATTAACATTTAAAGATAGAGTACGGCCTCTACGTTGAAACTTTTTACGGACCAAAATATTATTGGTAATTACAGGAGTAGAGTTCTTAGTTGTATAGCTCTGGTTACCTACAGTATTCGAAGTACCTGAAGCTACAGCGTTATTCCTTACGTAATCATTTAAAGTTAATCCATCATTTTCAGTATAAGCAATGTTTGGTTGAATTTTGATACTGGTAGAAGAATCTAGCTTAGTATCAATCATAAAATTAAATCTATGATTTAACTTATCGCTATTGCTGTTTAAGTAATTATTTACATTTTGAGAACTGTTGCCTAACAAAGTTTGTGTATTGCTGGTTTGCTCATTAAATACTGAAGATTTATTAAAGAAATAACTTCCTTGAATTTGAGTACCATCTTTGTAGGTATCGCCGAAGTTCAACCCTGCTGCATTGGTTGTTGTAATGCCACCTCCACCAGAAGTTGTAGCTCCGCCACCACCAAAACCACGACCACCGCCTCCGCCGCCTCCAAATCCGTTACCCTGGCCGCCACCGCCACCGAAGTTTTGCTTATTTACATTATTAAACTGACCAATAAAACTGAACTGCTGGTCGTTATTAAACTTATTTACGTTCAAACTTGCATCATAACGGTCGTTCGTACCGTAGCCAACCGTACTATTTCCAAAGTAGCCTTTTTTCATGCCGCTTTTAGTAGTAATGTTTAATATTTTGGTTCTTGTTCCATCGTCAATTCCTGTAAATTGTGCTTGTTCAGATAATTCATCAATTACTTGAATTTTATCCACCATATCTGCAGGAAGATTCTTTGTAGCCAATAATGGATCACTCCCAAAAAACTCTTTACCATCTACCTTTACTCTGGTAACCGTTTCTCCACCAGCCTTAATACTACCGTCTTTCGCCACTTCAACGCCTGGTAGTTTCTTTAAAACATCTTCTACCACTGCATTTTCACGTACTTTAACCGATTTAGCATCGTATTCTAAAGTATCTTTCTTAACCACAACAGTCGGTACCTGTGCGGTAACATTTACATCGTTAAGGTTTAAGCCATCATCAGCCATTGCAATATCACCTGTATTTACAGCAGCCTTGGCTACGGTGATTGTTTTATTTGTAGTTTTTAAGCCTAAGAATGCAGCAATTACCCTGTAATTTCCAGCAGGGATATTTTTGAATGAGAATGTTCCATCAGGATTTGTTTGTCCGCTTGCAACTATGCTCGAATCTTTTAAACTTTTAACAGCTATTGTGGCAAAATCAACAGGCTTTTTATCTTTGGCATTAATTACACGGCCATTAACTGAACCTGTATTCTGCGCATTTGCGAAGTATCCACAAAAAATAAGAACAAGAAATATTGCTCTTTGAACGTAAATTTTCATCAAGAATCTAAATATAATTATTACTAAACTAAGCTATCAGACTATAGGAATAGGGAAAGGTTTGTTAAGCAGTGTTAAAAACTTGGTAACATTTTAAATACAGCGCCAAAATCCATGGTTATGCTGTAGATTTAAATATTAACAAAGGTTATTTACGTACTGAAGGGTAAGATTTATAGTAAACAGTTGGGCAGTTGCAGCCTTTTTTAAAAATGCCACATCCACTTAAACCCAAAAGAGCGACTAAACAGATTAAACTAATTGCTTTTTTCATTGAAATTTAATTTATGTAATAAAACATAACTAAAAACCGCCATAAAGCAGCCTAACATATCACAGGCAAAATCCCACCACTCGCCAGAGCGATAAGTAAAAACTTTCCATTGTAGTAATTCTATACCCCCACCAATTAAAACGTTAATCAGAATTATTTTAAAAATAGTTAAGGTTCTGAAGCCGAAATTGTGTTGATAAGCGATTTTACCGTAAAAAAGTAAAACGGAAAGGATAAAGAAGAAACCCAAATGGGTCATTTTATCAAAACCCGTAAAGAAAAAGCCAACGCCATTGCTCTCGGGCATTCTTATATTACAAAGCACTAAAATAACTATAGTCCAGAATATGGCCCATTTTTGATGTTTTAGTGCTTTGTACAAAGTATTTTTCGAATTAAGCGCCAACTAGCGACTGGTAAGCTTCTGCATTAAGTAGACCTTCAACTTCTGCTGAATCAGATAATGAAACTTTTACCATCCATCCTTTTCCATAAGGATCAGAATTTACAAGTTCTGGATTATCATTTAATTCTGCATTAATTTCTAAAACAGTTCCCGTAACAGGCATAAATAAATCTGAAACAGTTTTAACAGCCTCTACAGTTCCAAAAACCTCATCTTTAGCAACTTCAGTACCTACGCTATTAATATCAACGTAAACGATATCACCTAATTCGCGTTGTGCGAAATCAGTAATACCAATAAATGCCTCATTGCCTTCTACTTTAACCCACTCGTGGTCTTTAGTATATTTTAATTCTGATGGAAAATTCATTTGTCTTATATTAGTTTGTGTCAAAGTTAAAGATTAAGTTGGAATGTTGAAATCTTAGGCATTGAAATGTTACGCTTAAATTTGCCTATTTTAATTTAAAGTAAATCTCAAGCTAAATCCGAAATTGCTGAACGATGTATTAAAAGTTTGAGAAGTATAAGGCTTGGTAATGTTCGAATCATAGAATAACTTAATATTAAACTTCTGGTTTAATACATAATCAACACTTGGCCTTAGCGTAATGTTTTTAGCTCCCGAAGAAACTTCTGTTTGTGCAACATCTTCATTATTTCGATCTGAAACCGTCCGATAAATTACCGTTTTATTATCTCTAATGGCGACATCCAATTTAAAATCCATATTGTTATCCATTTTTAAGCTCTTAAACCAGCCAAATGGAAAACGGAATTTATTTGTACGATAGCCTAAACCCAATACCACATTATTTTCTGATAGTTGTGCAAGCTGACTATTCGACAAACTCAAGCCTAACAAACGCGATCGGTTTAACTCAAAGGTTGCAGTTACATTGTTTTTCAATCTGGTATCTACCCCAATTAATGGCGAAAAGTATTCGGAAACTGTTACCTGCGCAAATTGGAATTCAGGTAAAAAGTTATTATTTGCATCTCTGCTACTAACAAAACCATCATTTTCCTGGTAACGTAATAGTGAATTATAACCATTTATATTATACGCAGAACGATAACCGTGCTTCAAATCTACCGATGAGAATCGATCGGCTATGAAAGCAATTTTAGTTAAGCCACTATATGTTAAGGTCCAGTTTGGTAGCGGAATTCTTGGAAACGAATTTAATTTCGCCCCCCCCGCATCTTTGCCCGAGTATGCAGCAAGAAATGCCGATATGATTACATCCTGACTTTCTTTGCCATAGCCATCAGCAAAACCATTTGTATTACCTGCAGAATTCGGATTTTGTGCACCTAAGCGTTGAGAAATAATTAACCTATTCGAGATAAAACGATTATATAGGGTAGTCATATTACTTGCATTATTCTCTTTAAAAGCTGTACCAATAGCGATATATGAAATACTATAATCGCCCGTAGTAATTGCACTTAGGTTTTCGAAAGATGATGCAGTTGCCACATACCTAAAGTTAGTTGAAAAGTTTCTGGTTTGTGCTCGGTTAGCCCTTAAGGTTATCCTTAAATCTCTTATTGGCTCCAGCTGACTCGTTAGTTGAAAATCTTCGCGAAGTGTATTTACATACATTTGAGTTTGCAAGGTATCGGTCGTTAGCCAACCATTGTTCAGTGCCATTTCGCGAATATCTCTCTGGCTTCCGAAAGCAAAGCCTAAACCTGGAGCACCAGTTACATTATCTATACCGAAATAACTTGTTTTAGGTAAGTAACCTGGTAAAAATATCCCCTTGGTTTGAACATAATTTACATTTACATTCTTAATGCTTGTTAACAGGTTTATAAAGAATTTCTTGGCGCCTCCGCCCTCCTGGTCGTTTGATATATCGCGAACAAAACCAAATTTATTGTAAAGTGTAGTTAAATTTAAAGTTGGATTAACCTGAATATTACGACTATTCTGCACCGTATTACCTAAGTTAATATTTGGATCGCGTAGCGTTGATAATGGTTCTGTTTGCCAGTTAAAATTAGTGCCGTACTTGGTTAAAATCGTAATCCAGTTTAAACCAGGAATTTTATTAATTGGAACAGCATACGTTACGTTCAGGTTGTGATTATAGTCGGTAGTACGGCCCAATCGTTTAAGATTTTCCCAAACTGTATCACGCTTTAATCCGTCAATCCTGCCATCTGGCTCATCAATAATCGAATAGTTAGTCGCATTAAAATCCAACTGCAGCGATTTGGTTAAATTCCATGCGATACCGTAAATGCGGCTCATTCTGAAATTCTTGTTAAACGTTGTACCATAGCCACTCTGAAAAATCGGAATCGAATTATTCGGGTCGTTATTTCTTAAAGTATTTTCAGAATAAAGTCTATCTACATCAATCCTGAAGTTAATTGCACTTGGCAAAATACTAAAGTTAAAATCTCTAAGTATTGCAAGCATATTCGATTTAATAATTTTCTCGAATGGGGCATAACTTTTAGCTTCTTTAGAGTAGCTGTACTGCAATGAACCTCTGTAAGTATTCTGAATACTGCTTTGATTTATAAAATCGCGATGGTTGTATTGGGTGTAAGCGTAACTTGCCGCGAAGTTTTCAATATCCCACAACCTAACAGGCTTGTTATTATTGGTGCGCTCTTTACGCACATTGGTAAAGTTTATCCCGCGGCGAACTGTATAATCTTGCGCAAAATTTAAAATCGAGTCTTTCTGTTCTTTTGTTGCCTGATCTAAAGCATTTTTAAGTTCTATATCGGGTGTTTTAGGGTTATATTGTGGCGTAGAAACCTGTTTAGAATAGCTTACATACATTGGAATCTTCACGCCCGATTTTTGGGGCAAAAACTTACCCAATTCTACTGCCGATGAAACATCTAAAAGCGTATTATCAGCACGATTACGTTCGCTAACTTTCGAATCGATAGAACCAAAACCAATAGTAGATTTACTACCCGAAATATTTACATCAGCAAAATCTGCAAGTTTTAAATTCAATCTTGCTGTTGCAGCCCAGCCACCACGTTCATCAAACTCGGTTAACCTTAATTCATTAAACCAAACCAAAACACTTTTATCTAAGCCATCATCACCTTCGGGATTAGTTTGACTTCTTAAAGGGTTTTTAACGCCCAACATGTAAACCCTAACCTTGCTCATATCTGGCTGACCTTTAACAATAACCGTACGAAGTCCGTCAGAATATGTAAAAGGAACATTTATTGGCCATGGCTGTCCGTTAGCTTGTTTTGCTACATTACGGGCTAATTTTGCATTCTGGAATAACAATAAATCAATATCCATTCGGTTTGCTTCTGGCCAAATCGCATCTGGGTCTGTTGTGCCTGGCGTGGTAATCCTTAGAGGCATTACATATTCGTAGTAATTATCCTGATTATCCGTTCCGATTCTTAAAAATGCCGCAACATCGTTATTATTTAGAATTTGATTATTAATGGCTTCAGCATGAATATACATTTCCAGATGTTTGTAAGAACGGAAATCACTATACGCTGTTTTAAATGCCGCCCTTCCGTAGCCATCTCTTAAATTTTTCACCGTAACCGATAGAGATTGCTCGTTTAACTGCGTATCCCCACGATAGTTACTATAATCACGCTCGCGAACAATGCCTGGAGGCGTTACATAAGGTATTGGCGAACGTTTACCATTCTCTTCAATATTTACCGTAGAAACTTCAATTATCGAATTATCTGGTGTTAAAGCTGGCAAAGCAGGATCTACGATAACCTGATCTGCTGTATTCGTTGCATTATACTCCCGCCACTCACCTCTTATTAACTGTAATTTTGCAAAACGCATTACTGCAGTATCTGCAAAATTGGTCATAAACATTCTGAAAAAACGAATGGATTTAAAATCCTGAATGTTACCAACTTTTTGTTGATACTGCCCGATTGGTATTCTAAACTGATACCACGAAACAGCTTGACTGTTTCCATTCGCTAGTTTAACCTGAGAAATAACTTTATCCGTAATAAAATTCTGGCCAACGTTTAAATCGCCAGGACGCATTGAAACCTTATATTGAAAATACTCATCGCTCTGTGTCATGTTATTATCGCGATTAATATCTTCTCCGTCTGGCAATGAAGTTGAAGCTGAGTTTTCTATCCCTAATTCGTCTTGCGATTGTTGCGAAGTTTTTGAATTCCCCTCTGTCCCGTTATATTTTTCGTAGCGTTTTAAAATACCAGCATTTGCCTGATCTAAAAGCGGGCCACGGAAATACGCATAATCATCAGACGATGGATCGGCATCTATAATTGCTGCTGCCGCAGGATTTAATTGTGCCTTTATGGTATTAATTGCAGCTGCAAATTTTGCTCTTTCACTTTGATTCGATAAACCATCCAAACCAACATCCTGAGCTTTACGTACATTTGGATCGTTATCAAAAGCCTGAACGACTGGTTGAAGTTTTGGCACTCTTCCCCAGACGGTTTCATCATACTTGGTATTATCATCAGTTTCTGGCAAACCGTTTTCTAATGATTTACGACCATCTTTTAAAATGTCTTCAGAAATATTACCTAAATTAAAATATACATCTCCACCAGCAGAATTTGGCTTATAAATAAATGGGTCCATAACCCAAAATTCAATAAAACCAATATTTAATGCTTCAAAATCATTTGTTTCTATTTTACGTTGAAAACCTGCCCAGTTATTTCTCGGATTAAGGAGATCGCCATCACGATTAAAACCAGTAGTACGGAAATTGTAAGGTCCGCGAACGGTTGGGTAGTAGGCAACATCTAAAGTGGTAATATTTAGCGCCTGACCAGTAGCCGTTTGTTTAAAAGGAAAAACTTCCTGCTCAATAATCTGCCTAACATAATGATTAGAAAGTTCGTTTCTATTATTACGAATGTTTACAGGTGTGGTTGAAGCAGCCGAATTGTAGAAAGTAGGATCGATGTTGTAAAACGCAACCCTCGCCCGGTTATAGCCATAAGCAAGATCGTTTACCAGTTGAGATTCAGAGAAAAGTTGCGGTGTACCAGATAACTGCCAGGAAATAGCACTTTTTAAATCGACAACAGATCTTGCAGCTTCAAAATCATCAAGATAACTTACACCATTTTTACTGCCAGCAAAATTTAAGGCCCTTGGGTGCCCTGGAATTAACTGAGCATACTCTCCATAAAAAGTTACGCTAGAGGGAGCTTTTGTAGAAATAAATGGGATCTTATCAACCATTTTGGTTAAAAACCTCGATGGAGAACTGTAATTAATATCGGCACCCCAAATGGTATTTGAAATGGGTTCTTCACCAATATTTACCTTTTGTGTTAATGGTTTCTCGGTAAGGTTCATAATTGTACCACCAAGGTTAAGCTTATTGTTTACCCGATAATCTAACCTGGTTCCAAACAAAGAGCGTTGCTGTAAACCGAAAAGTTCGTTATTTTCTGTTGTAATTCTAATCGGCTGCCCAGAAGTTAATAAAGCCTGGTTGATAACACTTACTCGTCCCCCCTGATAATCAACCGTAAAATCTACACCTTCAGTTAAAGGCATTGTACCTGCAAAAACTTTAACCGATCCTTCGGGAACATTAATTGCATTTAAGCTAAACTCAGAAGAAACATCCGACTGGTAATTACCCTTAATAATGTATCTGTTTTTATTTTGAAACAATTGTTTTGCAATGGTTTGAGTAGAATCATATAAAGCCATAAAAGTATATTTATCAATTAAGGCTTGTTCTGCTGGTAAAAACTTTGCTGCCAAATCTTTACCAAAAGGCTCGATAATTGGAAAAATAATACGTCCGTTTGCTGGATCTATAGTGATATAACCTGTATTGGTATTACTCACCAAAGAAGCAAGCCCCGTTGTTGAAAGGTTAGAACCAAAGGTGCTGCTGCTGTTAGCTGTGTAAGAATTAGATGCCGAACCAAAAGCATTATTAGCGGGTACAAAATCGAAAACACCATCCGATTTTCGTTCATTTTGCTGATTTAAGCGATCGAATTCTACCAGGTTTATCCACTGTTTATTTGCAGTATTTACGCCTTCGGTCATCACTGGGTTTTCTACACCACTTTCATTATCAATCCTGTAAATATCTAATCTAAAATTTTGACTACTAATTTGATAACCGCCAATCGAATAGATGTTTTTCATCATTAAATCCCAGGTTGGCAGATTAATTTTTGTGGTTTCGTTTTTCAGCAGTTTTGTGTACAAAACCTTTGGAGTTGTAGCATCGAAAGTTACATCTGTAGAAAACTCTCCAACCTGATATTCTATTCCGTTATAGGTATAGCGGTAAGCAACCGCCAAAACCTCATCAGAATTTAAAGCATTATTTAAAGAGATGTAGCCCAATTGCGGTTGAAACGTGAATTCTCTATCCGTTAGTTTTCTGGCATAGGTAAGTTTTGCAAAGTTATCCGTTGCACCATTTGCCTGAAAATATGAAATTACATCGTTGGTATTTGTGAACCTGGCACCTGCCGGAAGACTTTGTAGCAAATTATTCGATTGCTGAGGGAAACCAGTTGCAGTTGTTCCGCCAGGCAAAGCAGAGCCACCGCCTGTGATTTGGGCAGTATTGTATGGTACATTTTCACCTAAATCAAGGAAACCTAAAACATCCCGAGAATCGGTTGTACTGCCTGATTTATTGGTGATCCAAACTTCAATTTTTGTGATTTGAATTGGTGAGGTAATAATCGGAGCGTTAGCCAGATTCTTATTATAATTCGCCCTAAAATATTGCGATAAAAAGTAGTGGCGGTTCGCCTCATAATTATCAGCACTTAAACGAAACTCGTTAGATTGCGCTCCATTTGTTATTCTAATTTCTCTCGACTGAGATTTTTGTTGCGTATAAACACTCGTTACATTAAGTTTACCAAATTGAAGTTGAGTTTTTAATCCGAATAAGGCTTGCGTTCCTGTAATTAAACTTGTATTAAGTGGTAAACTAACGTTACCTGCTTCAATTTTCTTAATGATATCGTCTGGTCCGCCCGTGTAATCAAGCTTAATCTGGTTTTCAAAATCAAATTGCGCCTCAGTATTATAGTTACTTTTAATTTTTAATTTCGTACCAATATTACCAACCAAATCCATCTGAATCCGCTGGTTAAAATCGAAATTTGTTTGAACGCGTTGGCGCTCATTAAACAATGGATTTTCGTTTTTATTAATACGCCCTAAAAAAGTAAGTTCTGCTTCTCCCCGTGGTTGGATATCAATTGTGGTACCTCCAAATATTTTCTCAAAAGCTTTGCTGTTTACCTGTATTTGAGGAATAATCCCTGTATTACGAAAATCGCTAACTTCGGCATTCGAAATACTTCGCCAATTTCCCCTTTTAATTTCAGTATTCAGCAATCGCTGGTATTCATCAATAGTTAAATACTGGGTATTTGTAACATACTTATCTCCAACAAGATCTTTTACAATATATCTTTTGTTCTTTGCATCGTATTCTACAACCCTTTTTAAATTATTTGGGAGTGGATAAAACGGATTAGTTGTAGGACTAAGCCCTAGCAATTGCTTTTCGCGAAGGCTGAAATTATTTTTAGACATAGCGGTATCCGCTTTGCCAATAACAACCTGAGATAAGGCGTTTTTAGTAGCAAATAGAAGTGGGATGAGAATTAATAGGGTAAATATTCTCTTCAAAGGCGGTTAGATCTATAAGTTTTTTAAGGCGTGTTTAATTAGCTGCTCTACCGAAAGCGTTCCCTCTGTTACCTTTAAAATCTGATCGATAGTTTTTTCGGCTGTTTGTTTGGCGAATCCGAGCATCACTAATGCTGATAACGCTTCATCTTTAACCGTATTGTGTTGAGGCATAGAAATTAATGAATCTACCCCTTCTTTTTTTAATTTATCCTGTAACTCTAAAACTAATCGCTGGGCGGTTTTAGCACCTAACCCTTTAATGCGCTGTATTAAAGCATAATCCGCCTTAACAATTGCTGTTTGAATTTCTACAGGTGTAATAGAAGATAATATCATTCTTCCAGTATTTGGACCAATACCAGAAACAGATATTAAATGTAAAAATAAACGGCGTTCGCCTTCCTCAGCGAAGCCGTATAAAGTATGTGCATCTTCTTTAACATGTAGCCAGGTGTAAAGTTTACAACGTTCAGCATCACCAAGGCTACTATATGTATTTAAAGAGATGTTAATATGATAGCCTATACCGCCAGCTTCAACCACAACATAAGCTGGGTTTTTAAAAGTTAATTTACCGTCAATATAGGCGTACATTATTTATGTTTTTAAATTTAACTATTCAGTTGAAAACAATTTATTTTTTAGTTGTGCTTTTTGCAAACACCCCTTTGCGTTTTGATCCGCCAGCTAATTCTTCTTTAGCCTGAACATCTACAACGGCAATAGTTACCATATTTACAATTTCACGAACAGAACTACCCAACTGAACAATATGCACTGGTTTATTTAAGCCAAGCAAAATTGGTCCTACGGCTTCAGCGCCGCCTAATTCTTGTAATAGTTTGTAAGCAATATTGCCCGACTCCAAGTTAGGAAAAATTAAGGTATTTGCTGGTGCATCTGCTAATGTACTGAAAGGAAAATTATCTTTCAATAACTCATTATTAATGGCAAAGTTACCTTGCATTTCTCCATCTACAACAATTTCTGGATGTTCTTTATGAAGAATTTTTACCGCTTTTCTAACCTTTTCAGGCACAGCACCATCATTCGAACCAAAGTTTGAGTATGAAAGTATAGCAACACGAGGTTTAATGTTAAACTGTTTTACCGATTTCTCAACCAGCAAAGTAATATCAACCAGTTCCTCTGCAGTAGGATCTACATTAACAGTTGTATCGCCAAAAAAAACAGGGCCTTTTTCAGTCATCATCATGTACATACCTGCAACACGTTTAACCGAAGGATCTACACCAATAACATGTAATGCAGGTTTAATTGTGCTTCCATAATCTTTGGTTAAACCCGAAATCATAGCATCAACCTCACCAAACTCTACCATCGAAGCACCGAAATAGTTACGATCCCTCAAAAGCTTAATCGCATCTCTTTCTGATATTCCTTTACGCTGGCGTTTCTTATAAAGTGCATTAGCGTATTTTTTGGTTTTTTCAGGCTCCTGCATCTGATCGATAATCTCAACACCATCCAGCTCCAAAGCATGGCCATCAATAATCGCTTGAATTTTTTCCTTATTTCCTAAAAGGATTGGAATAGCGATCCCCTCATCTTTAACAATCTGAGCAGCCTTTAAAATTTTATAGTTATCAGCCTCTGCGAAAACAACACGTTTAGGATCGGATTTAGCCTTATTCGTAATCGAACGCATAATTACATCGTCCAAACCTAAGCGTTTTCTTAGCTCCTCGCTGTAAGCATCCCAATCGGTAATTACCTTACGGGCAACACCACTTTCAATAGCAGCCTTTGCAACCGCAATCGAAACTTCGGTAATTAACCTGAAATCGACTGGCTTAGGAATAATATAATCTCTACCGAATTTCAAGTTACGTGCATTGTAAGCCAAATTAACCGATTCAGGAACCGATTTTTTAGCCAGTTCTGCAATTGCCTTAACCGCCGCAATTTTCATTGCCTCGTTAATGGAAGTTGCTCTAACATCTAAGGCACCACGGAAAATATACGGAAAACCTAAAACGTTATTAACCTGATTAGGATAATCAGAACGGCCAGTAGCCATAATGATATCTTTTCTGGTTTTCACAGCCAGTTCGTAAGCAATCTCTGGATTCGGGTTTGCCATTGCAAAAACGATAGGGTTTTTTGCCATGCCAACCAACATTTCTGGTTTAATAACATTACCTGCTGATAAACCAATAAAAACATCGGCACCCTTCATGGCTTCGCCAATATCCTTAATGTCTTTTCTATTGGTCGCAAAACGCATCCGCATTTCATCCAGGTCAGTACGGTCATTAGTAATTAGCCCGTTAATGTCGAACATTACTAAATTCTCTGGCTTTACGCCCAAAGAAAGGTACATTCTCGAACATGAAACCGCAGCAGCTCCTGCCCCGCTTACCACAACCTTAATTTTATCTATTTTTTTCTTCTGAATTTCGCAGGCATTAAGCAATGCTGCACCAGAAATAATCGCCGTTCCGTGTTGGTCGTCATGCATTACAGGAATATTCATTTCCTGCTTCAACCGACGCTCAATCTCAAAACACTCAGGCGCTTTAATATCTTCTAAGTTAACACCACCAAATGTTGGTTCTAGTGCTTTAACGATTTTAACAAAATCATCAACATTTTTAGTATCCAGTTCTAAATCGAATACATCTATATCTGCAAAAATTTTGAAAAGTAAACCTTTACCTTCCATAACTGGCTTGCCCGCTTCGGGTCCAATATCGCCCAGCCCTAAAACGGCTGTTCCATTGCTAATTACGGCAACTAGATTCCCCTTGGCAGTGTATTTATAAACATCTTCTACGTTTTCTGCTATTTTTAAACAAGGCTCTGCAACACCCGGCGAATAAGCCAAAGTTAAATCTCGTTGCGAAGTTGTTGGTTTTGTTGGTACTACTTCTATCTTTCCCGGCCGCCCTTGCGAGTGGTAATCAAGCGCATCTTGCTTTCTGTTTATATTACTCATTAAGTAACTTATTAGTGACGGCGCAAAGGTACAATTCTTTTCATCAGGCTTAAAATAAAATATCCAGACAAGCCTTTTAATTCTCGACAGCTTACGTTCATCAAGTTATTTTGCTAAATGTTGTAGATTAAAATAATTAGTAAAGCAATATCACTGCAAGATAAAACGTCAGTCCTTCTTTCCGCTAAATCTTTTTGTTCATTTTAATACAAAAGTTTATGTTTCTTCAACGAAAAGTATATCGCTGCAATAAGGTTTAGAAACAATGGAAATGCCTCTATAATTAATGAAGAATTTTAAACGCCGATTGAGTAAATTCTATTACCCTTTACTGATTTTAAGCACCATACCAGTTTGTAAACCAGCTTTTGCCAAATTATTATCGCGTTTTATGCTTTGAACTGTGGCGCCATCAAATTTTTCGGCAATTTCAGAAAGCGTGTCGCCTCTTTTAACCTTGTAACTTAAAAATGAAGCTGGAGCCTTTAAAACAGCCCTTTTGCTTGTATAAATTTTGAGTCTTTGACCAGGAACTATTGTTTTGCTCTTTAATGCATTCCAAACTTTTAAATCTTGCACTTCGACACCGTATTTATCGGCAACACTATTTAAGCTTTGGCCAGAAGTAACTTTATGATAAAGCACCGCTGTAGAATTAACAGTGGCGGCTTTTCTTTTTCTTAACTCGCGAACATCATCGGTATTCGCCTGAATAACCTGCATTTGGTTGTCGAGTTCATTATTATTCAACACATCATACAACCCTGCTAAATCGGCACCTTTTAGCTTTGGCAAAATTAATCGCTTTGGTAAATCAGAAGTTCCGTTTACAATTTTCTTTTTATAGGATGGGTTTAATGCAAATAGCGATTCATCTTCGATATTCAAAATTTTTGCTAAAGCCGATAAGGAAACAAAATGATTAACCTGCATTGTATCTGTTTTTAAAAACAGTTTGCTTGCCTGTTCAGTTATTTGGTGTTTACTTGAATAATTCATTACATAAACAGCTGCAATAAATGCTGGAACATAGTTGCGGGTTTCTTTAGGCAAAAATTGCCTGATCTCCCAAAAATCTCTTGAACCAGCTTTATCAATTGCCCTGGTTACATTTCCTTTTCCGCAGTTATAAGCCGCAATAGCCAGCAACCAATCACCAAGTTCCTCATAGGCATCTCTGAAGTAAGCCGCCGCAGCATAGCTGGCCTGTACAGGATCTTTACGTTCATCAACAAAATTATCCATTTTTAAGCCATAGGCTTTGCCAGTACCAAACATAAACTGCCAAATACCTGTTGCACCAACCTTAGAAACCGCATGCGGATTCATTTGAGACTCTACAATAGTTAAATACTTAATCTCCTGTGGAATATTATAATCTTTTAATGCCTTTTCGAAAATTGGGAAGTAATAGCCCGATAAGCCCAGCATTTTGCCAAACATATCTTTACGCTTAGCGTAAATATCGATGTATTGCTGGACGTATTCATTATGCGGAAGCGGTACAGCACGTTCAATAGAATCTAAACGAAGTTTATAAATATAATTCTGGCTCGAAAGAAGTGGATTTTCTAAAGCAAGTGGAACAGTAGTCGTATCTGTATTGATAAAAATATTGTTCTGAATTTTGTGCAGGCTGTCTATCTTTAAAATCTGCTGTGCAAATGAGTTTGTTGTAAATCCCGTTGAAACACAAATTAAAGCAAAAAGTATTTTTTTAATCATGGGCTATTTGGTTTAATTAGCATGTCATTTCGTTTGCCAATGGTTTGTGCCCTCACAAACCAGAATTTCAATCTTTAATTTGCATAAAAAACTGCTGCGTAACCCGAAATGACGACTTATGATAAAAATGCATGAGAAAAAGCCAGTAACTGATCTTCCTCAAAATGTTTGGCTATAAATTGAATACTTAACGGCAAACCTGATTCATTATTGCCCAAAGGCAATGCAATTGCAGGATTACCGCTTAATGAAGGTAAAACGGTAAAAATATCGGCCATATACATAACCAAAGGATCTTGCATATTATCGCCAATTTTAAAGGCTGGTGTTGGTGCCACTGGCGATAAAATCAAATCGTAATCTTCAAACAAAACATCCAGTTTTTCTCTGATCAATCTACGAACCTGTTGTGCCTTTTGATAGTAGGCATCGTAATATCCCGCACTTAAAACGAAAGTACCTAAAAGAATACGACGTTTTACTTCATCGCCAAAGCCTTCAGCCCGTGATAATTTATAAAGTTCGTTTAAGGATTTAGCTTCGGTGTTACGATGTCCATAATGCACACCATCATAACGGGAAAGATTTGATGAAGCTTCGGCAGTAGTTAAAATATAATATGCCGGCACTAGGTAATCCAGCAAATCAAAAGATACATACTCTACCGTATGTCCTTTTGCTTTTAATTCTTCTATCGATTCTAATATGGCAGCTTTAATCTCGGGATCGAGCGCTTCGCTATCAATCGTTTCTTTTAAGACTGCAATTTTTTGTTTTTTACTCCTGTTTAAATGAGCAGGATAATCTGGCACGGATAAAGAAGAAACCGTAGAATCATGATCATCAGCTCCAGCTAAAACCTGCAAAAGTAAGGCAGCGTCTTCAACGCTTGAAGTAATTGGGCCGACCTGATCAAAAGAAGAAGCATAAGCGATTACGCCATATCTTGAAATACGTCCGTAAGTTGGTTTTAAACCAATCTGCCCACAAAAAGCAGCGGGCTGCCTAACAGAACCACCAGTATCAGTTCCTAATGCAGCAAGACACATATCTGCCTGCACGGCAACTGCCGAACCGCCAGAAGAACCTCCTGGCACAAGTTCTGGATTTACCGCATTACCTACAGCACCAAAGTATGAAGTTTCGTTAGAACCGCCCATTGCAAATTCATCGCAGTTTAAACGACCAATTATAATGGCATCTTCCTGTAATAAACGTTGTACAACTGTTGATGAATAAGGTGAAACAAAACCATCGAGCATTTTTGATGATGCTGTAACAATGTGATCTTTGTAGCAAATGTTATCTTTAATCCCGATAATCATGCCTGCAAGTTTACCTTGCGTACCTTCTTCTATCTTTTTTTGTACCACATCAGCCTGAACTTCTGCCGAATAAAAAAACACCTCGTTGAATGCATTGAGGTGTTCATTATTTTTTATTTGCTTAAAGTAATAAGCCAATAAATCTGGTAAAGTTAATTGCTTCTGCGAAACAAGCGTTTGTATCTCCTTAAGAGAGCTGTATTTCTTCAAAACTAAAAAATATGGTAATTAAACAGTTTTATCGCGGTTAGAAGGATCTACTTGTTCTCCATCAGTACCATCTTTACCGTCTTTAAATTCTTTTACACCTTTACCTAAGCCACGCATAAGTTCAGGAATTTTTTTCCCGCCGAACAATAACAATACCACTACTGCGATAATGATAATTTCCGGGGTTCCAAGCATTGCTGCTATTGTTGTATTTAACATAACTTTTTTGTTTAAACTTTTTGACTATCAGTTACAATTTTTTCGTCGATGGGCGTGCTTTGTGGATAAGGGACATCTGAACCTTCATGCGCTACTGGTGCACTTGTACTTTCGTTAAAAGTGCTTTCTGTAGGATGATGACGTTCATTATTATTATTTGCTACTGTTTGTTCTGCTTCGTCTTTATCTAAATCCATAGCATTTATATTCCTATGAATTTCACGCTTCACACCATCAGAGGCGTCTTTAAACTCCCTGATTCCTTTACCTAAGCCTCTTGCTAATTCGGGTAATTTTTTACCTCCAAATAACAATAGAACTACCCCTAAAATGAGTACGATCTCCGATCCACCCATATTTAAAAACTCTAATAACGTGCCTTGATACATCACTAATCTATTTTATACAAATATAAACATTTAATTGCCTAATATTATTTACTAATCCATGCTTCTGGATTTAACGGAGCAGATACCCTTCTAATCTGGAACTTAAGTAATGGAACACCATCTGTATTTGCAACAGTCCCAATGGCTTGTTTGGTATCAACCGAGTTGCCAGTGCTAACACTTACACCTCTTAAATTTTGGTAAACCGTAAAGTATTCGCCATGGCTAATCACGACTGCTGTTCTGCCCATTATATTCTGAACCATAACTACTTTACCAGAAAAAACAGCTCTAACTGTAGCACCATCTCCAGTTGTAATATCTACGCCATCATTGGTATAGCTTGCCTGATCTACTTTATGTAATCCGAATCTTTCGGTAATCTGTCCAGAAGCTACTGGCCATGGTAATTTCCCTCTATTATTTTCAAAACCTTCTGATAACCTCGCCGCTTCAGGTGTTGCTGTAAGTGCCTCACTGCTTGTTTTAGTTTTAGCTGCAGGTGGCGCAACAGGAACAGGTTTATTTTCAGCCTTAGCTTTTGCTATTGCCGCGGCTCTTGCTGCAGCTTCTTTTGCTGCCGCCAAACGTGCCTCTTCTTCTGCTTTTCTTCTTGCTTCTTCAATCGCACGCTGAATGGCTGCTCTAATTGCTCTATCTATTTGTGCCTGCTGTTTTTTCTTCGAAGCAATATCCTGCTTAAAAGTTTTTTCCTGCTTACTTAAATTATTTAGAACGGCCGATTGCTGGTTTTTATCTTTACCCAAACGCTCTCTTTCACGCTCCTGTTCTTTTAATAAATCGCTTTTTTCTCTTAATGTTTTATCCAGAATTTTGATTTTACCATTTAAATCTTGCTGGGTATTTTCTATATAACCTGCTTGTTTTTTACGGTACTGGCTAAATTGCTGTAAATACTTTATTCTTTTATAAGCCTGATTAAAATCCTTCGCAGCAAAAATAAACATCATTTTATCGTATGAATTTCTGTTTCGCTGCGCAAAACGGATCATACCAGCATATTCTTTTTTAAGATCGCCTAACTGACCTTGCAACGTATGTACGGTATTTGTGTTCTGAGAGATTTGACTATCTAAATTTTTAATTTCAGAATTGATCGTTCCAATCTTATCTTGGCGTAAGCGAATTTGTGCATTTATAGTATTGATCTGCTGTAAAGTGAGTTTTTTACCACTTGCAGTTTTATTTAAGCTTTTTTGAAGTTGTTCAATATCACGTTCAATTGCTTCTTTTTTTCTTCTAAGTTCATTTGCAGTTTGAGCCGAAACCGAATAGGCAAATACACTAAAAAACAGGATAAATACGAGTTTGTGTAGCTTCATTAAGCCAAAAGTATAAAAATTTTACAGTAAAATACATTAAAATTGAGATACAGAAGGGATAAAAGCCTATAGGTGAATGTTCTTCACAGAAACTTCACATTGCAAGGCCAAAACTTAATCACCCTCAAAATAAGAGCGATTGAGATTATCAATCGCTTAATTATTTACCAGTGTATATCTCTTTGGTACTGTAAACGGAAATTCGACAGGAACATTGCCATCAATTTTTACATATTGTAAATCGATATTAATTTTCTTCGCACCAGAAAGTGTATTAATTTTCAATGATCCTGGAAATAGAGATTCATTCAACTTTTGGTAATCGGTGTACGTAACTTTTAACGCCTGACCGCTTTTTGCATCATTTAAATTGGTTTCCGAAACTTTAAGAAGTGTATTGAATAGTAATTTATAATCTAGGTTTGCTTTAGCCCCAGAAACTACCCAAGAACCATTTTCCAATCTTACATCAGATTTATCAATTAAAAAATCGCCCATGGCATTACCCGTTAAAATAGCCTGTAGGGTATTGAAATTAACCTGCCTGTTGGTGAAATTATAAATATAACTAAATGGTTTTTTCAGGTATTCGCTTTTAAGTTTATTCTGAATTTTAATGCTATCTGGTGTTATTAAAGCTCGTGCTACTTCAGCCAAACCGCCAATTGCAGTAATACTTACCCAAATAGTTTCTTTATCTTTAATGCGAAAATTCATAGTCACATCATTCGCATTTCCATCTATATCAAGCGTAGCTTTTGCTTTTAACGAAAGTGTATTAAATTTTAGCTGTTTACTGTTTAATAAGGTTAATGTTTCGGCTTTTGAATTATCTACCTTAGTTTCGGCTTTTGGCGGAGCAACAACAATTTCCTTTTTAGGCTTACAGGCTGATGCAAAAGTTATTGCCGCTAGAATAAACAGGCTATTTAAAATATTTTTTTTCATTTATTTTTTTATTTAATAATTCAGAGCCGTTTCCAGCATCTTTTGCTTTTTGCCATTGAATTAACGCTGCCTCCTTATCTCCTTTCATAAAAAGAATATCGCCATAACGCTCAAGGTAAACACCGTTTTTATTGTTATTGTTTTGCAAAGCCTTTTCAATCCAGGTTTTAGCTAAATCGTATTTTTGTTGCTTAAACAAAATGAATGCATAGGTATCGGTAACCGACGAATTTTCGGGCATTGCATTGGCCGCTGTTTCCGCATATTTTGCAGCTTTAGCAAGATCATCATTCCTTAATGCCAGATAATATGCATAGTTATTCATAATCAGATAATTATCTGGCTCGGCTGCAATTGCTTTCTCAAAAGCTGTTTTCGCTAAAGAAAAATTATTTTGATTGATGTAAATATCGCCCTGCAAGGCATAAACCTGCGCCTGAAGGCTCTTATTATCTACATCCAGCTGAAGTGCATTTTTTAGATTACTTTGAGCGTTTTCGTATTTGCCAGTTTTGAATAATGCATAGGCCATGTAGTAATACAAGCCCGCTTGATTAGGATAAAGCGTTAATGCTTCATCACCGAATTTAATGGCTTCTGCATAATGGCCTAACAAAGTTTGAATATTTATTACCTGCTCCCAAACTGCATAAACCTGTTCATTTAACTTTAAGGCTGCCTGATATGGAATTAATGCTTCTTTCAACTTATTTTGCTGATACAGCACATCTCCATATAAAGCTAAAGATTTTGCATCATTAGGATTTTTTTCTGCAATACTTTTACTTAATTCGGTTACATTTTTAGCCACAACAGGCTGATTCATTTTCGGAAATAATGCCGCGATAATTTTTACCTTTTCTGTTGTCGGCATTTCATCACTATCAAAAGCTAGTTTCAATGAGGAAAAAGCAGCTTCATCATTTTTTTGTTTACGATAAATATCAGCTAAGCCTAAATTAACTTCGAAATTATTTGGCTCTAACAAATGTGCTTTTAATAAAACTTTCAAAGCTTCTGCCTCATTATTTTTTTGCAACAGTAAACCTGCAGCATATAAATAATTTTTAACATCAGCCTGGTTCCCTTCCAACAGTTTTACAATATCACTTTCACTTGCATTTCCATTTTGCTGAAACCTGCGCTTGGCATTCGTTAGTTCTCTCGATTCGCCAAACTTTACCTGAATTTGATCATAAGTTTTTTTGGCCTCGTCTGGCTGGTTTAAAATAAACTGGGCATTGGCTTTATCGAAATAATAAGCATCATTATCGGGTTCAATTCGAATCAAATCATTAAACACCGATATTAGCTCGGGCATTTTATTTGTTCGCTTGTAAACCTCGCCCTGCAAACGTAAATACCATTTATTATCAGGACGTAATTTTACCGCTTGTTTGATATTTTGCTCTGCTTCTGCAAGTTTATCTAAATGGAAACTTGCATTCGCCAATTCGTAATAGGCTGCATCATTATTTGGATCGAGGCTAACAATTTTTGTAAAATTTGTTGAAGCAACGGCATAATTATCAGACATTTTCTCTTTGAGCCCAGCGAAAAACAATTGCTTAATCATATTGCTATCGCGGCCATTGCCCTTAGTAAGTTCAGTCTGCCCGAAAGCATGAACACTAAGCAAACTCATTGCAAGAAAAAAATAACCTTTAACCATGCTTTTTAATGATTGAGTTGATAAATACTAATTTATCATTAAACCTTTCCTGTATGTCCGTAGCCTCCATCGCCACGCTGTGTTTCACCTAATTCTTCAACGGCTTGCCAATTAACAGTTTCGTGCCTGGCCACCACCATCTGAGCAATTCTATCACCATTAACGATTTTAAAATCAGTATCTGATAAGTTTATCAATAAAACCTTTAGCTCTCCTCGATAATCTGCATCAATAGTACCTGGCGAGTTTACAATGCTGATTCCATGTTTATAGGCCAAACCGCTTCGTGGTCTGATTTGCGCTTCATAACCTACTGGTAACTCAATAAATAAACCCGTTGCAATTAACTGACGTTGCAAAGGTTTAAGTGTAATTTCTTCTTTTATTGATGCCCTTAAATCCATACCAGCTGCATGAGCCGTTTCATATTGTGGCAAGGGATGTTCAGATTTATTGATGATTTTTATTTCCATTATCCTAATTGAATGAATTTTGACCGAGTAGTAGAATAAGATTTAACGCTTTAATATTTTCATTAAATCCTTTTTCTCGAAATAAACAATTCCTGCTATAAAGGCAATTAACATGGCATTACCGATGTAAATATTTCTGTTAAAGATGAAAAATGATGCAAAAACGATTATCGTTGAAACAACTAAGTAAGCCAAAATCTTTTTCAGGTTGTAAGGAATTGGGTAATATTTTTGTCCTAAAACATAAGATAAAACCATCATTACAAAATAAGCCAGCATACTTACCCAAGCCGACCCCATATAACTGTACTTAGGAATTAAAACAACGTTCAACACAATCGTAATTACCGCTCCAGCTAAAGAAATGTACAAGCCAAAACGAGTTTGATCCGACAAGCGATACCATATTGATAAATTCATGTAAATGCCTAGACAAACATAACCTAACAATAAATAAGGCACAGCTGGTAATCCAACCCAATATTCTTCTTTACGGATAAAGAATTTTAAAATTTCGATGTTCGCAATAATGCCAACGAAAAGTACAGCCAGTGCAATTGCAAAATATTTTAAAATAGTAGCATAGGTTTCTTTGGCATTTTTTTCCTTTGCATGACTGAAAAAGAAAGGCTCTGCACCGAGTCTGAAAGCGGTAATAAAAATGCTTAGAAAAATCGCGATTTTACATACCGCACCATAAATTCCAACTTCGCCATCGGCAATTTCGGCAGGTAATAATTTTTGAAGTACAATTTTATCCAGGTTTTCGTTTACAATGAACGATAAGTTTGCAACTAAAATTGGCCAGCTGTAAGAAAACATATTGGCAAAAAGCTTAGCATCAAAACGCAATTGCAGTTTTAAAAATTCGGGCACTAAATATATTAACGTGGCACTTGATGCAATCAAATTGGCGACAAAAACATAACCGATCCACTGGTAGCGGTACCACGATCCAAACCATTCTGCACCGACCCAATTATGTTTAATAATTGCAGGAACCACATACAGAAAGATTAAATTGAAACCAACAAAGCATCCAATATTTAAAAATTTAGCTACACTGTATTTAAATGGCCGTCCATCTGCTCTTAACTTTGCAAAAGGTATCACACAAATGGCATCGATAAATAAAATCCATAGAAAGAAACTTACATATTGTTTATAATCGGCAAGCTCACTACTTTTTGTTGCCAAATAGCCAGCAATTGATGAGGAAAAAGTTAGGCCGGTAACTAAAAAAAGTGTCGCAATAAAAGCAATACACAGAAAAGAGTTATTGTAAACCTGTTGCTTCTTATCTTCGTATTTATTCAGGTATCTGAAATAAGTACTTTCCATCCCAAAGGCTAAAATGGCATTAATTAACGATGCATTTGCATACATGTTTGTAAAAATACCATAAACACCTTTTTTATATACGGCGGTGTAAATCGGTGTTAAAATAAAGTTGAACAGCCTGGAAAAAACGGTACTAATACCATAAACCATTGTTTGCCCAAGAAACTTTTTATATACAGACAATTGACGTTAGATTTTTAATGTTAGATTTTAGATCTGAAACCGTAGTTTCATTAAACAAAATCTCAATCGTTGATTTATTATTATTTAAATTTAAAAACACAATTTCAATAGCTCCTCATGGGTTAATTTAGATTTTGACATCGTAAATCCAAGATCCTATATTCCCTATTTTTTATAGACTTCAAAATTACGATAGTTTTTCACTTCGCCTTCGGTAAAGCTGACATTTTCTACACGAGAGCGATCTGGCCCTTCGTTGCACCAGTTTACAAATTCTTCTAGAAATATTTCGTCAGCTTCTGCTTCAATATAAACAGAACCATCTTTCTCGTTTCTTACAAATCCATTTACCGACATTTGATTGGCTATGATTTTTGTAGTTTCTCTAAAACCAACCCCCTGAACTTTTCCTGTAATTGTTATATTGAAGTGTTTCATAATAAGACAAAGTTAGTTTTTTTGATTGATGTTAGGATTGCTTTTTAAACTCGTGCCTTCCAAATGAAACTAAACCAAAAGCGATGGCAAATATTCCATAGATTGCTATCGGAATTATAAGAAAAGAAGATTCAAGGTGTTTTGAAAAGTATTTTGCGATTGTTACAGCGCCAACAACAAAATGCAAAAAGTTCCCGAGTGAAACTGGTTTGCTGTAAATTCCTCCAATCAGATTTGATTTTGCCGTCCAGTTTAAAATTGCAAAGCCAAGAAAAAGCGCACCTAACATTTGAATGATGACTACAAATGACCCGAGATCTTTAATGCCAATATATTCTAAAATTTCTTCAGGAGCGAAAGAGCATGAGATTCCTACTAAACCTAAAAAGATACTGCTAGAAATCATTAAATATTTTGTGTTCATATATTAAGAAACTGTTTAAAACTAAGTTTTACAAAAAGATTATTGGACCATTTCATTATGTAAATCTCCAAATCTTTTTAAACCTATTGTATATTCTTGCCAAATCTCCTCTAAAATCTGTGCCGCTGGTTTTATTTCTTTTAGCATGGCCGATACCTGACCGATTTCGAGCTCACCATTTTCCATATCGCCCTCAAACATCCCCAATTTCGCCCTTGCTTTGCCTAAAAGCTCCATCAACTCAATTCTATTTGCACCTTCAGCCTCTGCCTGCGTAACTGCATCGGCAAATTCGTTTTTTAATAACCTTACGGGAACTAATTTTTTCATCGCAAGTTTTGTATCTCCTTCTGCTGATAAAATAATCTTTTCTTTGAATGCCTGATGTGCCGATGATTCTTTTGCAACAGCAAATGCAGAACCAACCTGAACCGCATCGGCACCTAAGGCAAATGCCGCTAACATCGATTTACCACTGGCAATACCGCCCGCAGCAATAACAGGAATTTGAACCGCAGCTCTGATCATCGGGATTAAACATAATGTTGTGGTTTCCTCCCTACCATTATGCCCACCTGCCTCAAAGCCTTCGGCAACAATTGCATCTACCCCAGCCTCCTGCGCCTTCAAAGCAAATTTCGTATTTGCAATTACATGAACTACGGTAATTCCCTGCCCTTTTAAAATGCTGGTCCATGTTGCAGGATTTCCTGCTGACGAGAAAATTATTTTCACGTTTTCATCAATTATCACATCTATAATTTCCTGAATATTCGGATAAAGCAATGGGATATTTACCCCAAAAGGTTTATCTGTAGCTTTTTTGCATTTTTGAATATGCATTCTTAAAACTTCTGGATACATGGATCCTGCGCCAATTATGCCCAAACCACCAGCATTAGAAACAGCTGAAGCCAATTTCCAACCGCTGCACCAAACCATTCCAGCTTGTATAATCGGATATTTAATATTGAAAAGCTTACAGATTGGATTCATCAGTTTAAATTAATTTAGTTACTTGATCACTTTCAATTATAAAGTCTGCTGATAGCTGGATGAGATTCAAACCTGGTTTTTTCCCTTTTTCAATTGTTCCAAATTGTCCATCCATTTCCAGGAATTCGGCACCATTTAGCGTTGCCCACTGTAAAAGCTTTTCGAAATTTATTTGTTTATGCTCTTGTAAAGTTCTCATCTCCGATAAAATATTCAGCTGATGATTACTCGCCAAACTATCCGTTCCTAACGTGATTTTAACATTTTCTTTGGTAAGCAAATCTACATCAGGCAATTGATTTTCTATATACAAATTGGCTTTCGGGCATAAACACCAGTATAAATTGCTGTGTTTCTGTTTGGCGAAATCTACATCAGCCTTAGTCGAAACGGTGTTATGAACCAATAAAGTTTTTTGCTTTTTAATATAAGGTAGCCAGGTTTGTAAAGACGTTTTTCCAGATGGCTGGAAAAAAGAAATATCCAGACCTAAAAACTTGTAGAGCTCTAAAAACCCGCCTGTTTTATTTTCAAAAAAAACATTTTCATTAATAGTTTCCTGATTGTGGATACTAATAAAAGCATTTTCTTTTTCTGCGGCTTCGTTAATTAAATTAAAAAGCGCAGGCGATACCGAATATGGGGCATGCGGAACAACCGTAGCCCTTAATGGAGTAAACTCATCTTTAACGCCATTGGCATGGGCCATTATTGCATCGGCACGTTCGGGATTAAAACTCATTGCCTCTACAAAAGTGTGATAATATATTTTGCTTTTCTCTTTAACCGCCTTAGAAGAAATTTGATTAGAAATATCACCAATCGCTACAATTCCGTTATCAAACATCTGCTGATCGGCTTTTTCCATCGCCAGGTTAACCTCCACAGCATCGCTTTGCCTGCCTTTAATTATGCTTTGCACAAACTCAACCAAACCTTTATGTTCTGGTATTCGACCCAATAGGTGTGATAATTCCAGGTGGCAATGCGTATTGATAAAGCCTGGAACAATTACACCATCGTATTTTGTAACTGCAACGTTAAGCTTAAGTATTTCTTCTTCTGTAAAGATTTCTTCTATTTCTCCATTGGGATGAACCGCAACTGTTCCATTTTCGATGGGATTAGCGCTAACTGGAAAAACCCAATTGGCTGAAAAATATTTTAGCATGAACAAATTTAGGATTTTTACTTTTACGATTTCTTATGCATTTGGGGTAATAATGCAATTATTAGAATGCTTTTCAGAAAGACTTAAAATCTAATATCGTAAATTAAAAAGAGCCTCCTATCGGAATCGAACCAATGACCTACTGATTACAAGTCAGTTGCTCTACCAGCTGAGCTAAGGAGGCTTTTAATCGGGCTGCAATGATAGAAAAAATATTTCTTTTTTAAAAAATTAAATAAAAAATATTTAACAAAATTAAGCCTTGGCTTCCTCTTTAACGGCTAATTGTCCGCAAGCGGCATCAATATCTTTACCCCGACTACGACGAATATTTGTGTTAATTCCCTGAGATTTAAGGTAGTTAGCAAAGGCATCAATTTTATCGCCATCGGCATTCGTAAAATCGGCAAAAGAAATTGGGTTATATTCGATTAAGTTTACTTTGCAAGGTATATGTTTACAAAATTTAGCTAAATCAATCGCATCAGAAATTTCATCATTAAAATGATTGAAAACAATGTATTCGTAAGTTACTGGGTTTTTTGTTTTAGCGAAATAGTATTTTAGTGCATCAGCCAAAGCTTTTAACGAATTTGCCTCATTGATGGGCATAATTTCATTCCGTTTTTTATCGTCGGCAGCGTGCAGCGAAAGCGCAAGATTGAATTTTGCACCATCATCGCCCAGCTTTTTAATCATTTTAGCAATACCAGCTGTAGAAACCGTAATGCGCTTATAACTCATGTTTAAACCATCGGGTGCCGTAATGCGTTCGATAGATTTTAAAACATTTGCATAATTTAACAAGGGTTCGCCCATACCCATATACACGATATTGGTAAGCGGATTATTGTAATTCTGTTTGGCTTGTTTATCGATTAGTACAACCTGATCGTAAATTTCATCAGCATTTAAGTTTCTCTTGCGGTCCATATAACCTGTTGCACAAAATTTACAGGTTAAGCTACAACCCACCTGCGAACTTACGCAAGCCGTCATACGATCTTCCAAAGGGATTAAAACACCTTCAACAATATTTCCATCAGCTAAACGAAACGTATTTTTAATGGTATGGTCGTTACTAAACTGAGAGTTATTAACTTGTACAGCGTTAATCGTAAAACCTTCGTCCAATGCTTTCCGCAAATCTTTAGAAAGATTGCTCATATCATCGAAATTAGTTGCCGATTTTTCCCACAACCATTGATAGATTTGTTTTGCCCTGAACGCAGGTTGCTGCATAGCAGTTAGATGCTGTTGCAACTGAGGCAAATCTAATGAGCGGATATCGAGTTTTTTTGCTGTTACCATTTGCCGCAAAGGTACTTAAAAAGCATTTAAGCTGAAAGATTAAAGCTAAAAGACTAACAATCAGTACTTAATTTTACAATTTACTGTCTTGTGCTTTTATCGGCCTCTGCCTTTTGATGCGGGTTTACCTGTTGACTTGCCTTTTGCAGGTCTTGAATTCCGATTCGAGGAGTTACCTTTCCCAGTTGGTTTTGCTGAAGAATGACCAGAAGGCTTTTTTCCAAAAGATTTTTGGCCTGATGGCTTAGAAGTCTTTTTAGGTACTTCAGAATTCAATTCAGGAATTTCTTCCCAGGAGTTGGTTTTTTTCTTCGTGTTTTTAGATTTTGTCGCAACATCTGAAGATGATTTTTCGACACTTTTAATAATGCCGCCCATCTCCTCTTCTGTAAGCGCTCTAAATTCGCCCGTTGGAATCCCCTTAAGGTTAATGTTCATAATTCTGGTTCGCTCTAACTTGGTAACTTCGTAACCGAAATGTTCGCACATTCTACGAATTTGCCTGTTCAAACCTTGAATTAATATTATATTGAACACAAACGTACTAACCTGGCGGACTTTGCATTTACGTGTATTTACACCCAAAATTGGAACCCCGTTACTCATTTCGAAGATAAAATCTTCGGTTATTGGTTTGTTAACCGTTACAACGTATTCCTTTTCATGTTTGTTCCCTGCCCGAAGAATCTTATTAACGATATCGCCATTATTAGTTAAGAAAATTAAGCCTGATGAGTCTTTATCTAACCTTCCGATTGGGAATATACGCTCACTGTAATTTACATAATCAACAATATTATCACGAACGTTAGATTCTGTTGTACTGGTAATGCCAACAGGTTTATTAAACGCTAAAAGAATAAAATTGCTTTCTTCTTTAGGCTCAATATTATGGCCGTTAACCATAACCCGATCCCCTGCTAAAACCTGATCACCTATTTTGGCTCTTTTCCCATTAATAAAAACGTTGCCTTTTTCGATAAACCGATCTGCTTCACGGCGAGAACATAATCCGCTTTCGCTGATAAATTTATTTAAACGGGTTGCAGAACTGTTTTGCATAGATTCAATTTTATGCAAAGATATATTAAAAGCCTAAAAGGAAGTGTTTGTTTTAATCGAAGGAGTCGATTTAATCGCGAATCGCAAAATACTTCACAAATCTTTTGTGTTCTCTGTGGTAAAAACACCACAGAGAACACAAAATTATAAAAGAGGAAGTTTAAAAGCTTTGATCATCTGCACTTGGCCCGTAGCTTCCTGGTATTGGAATGTTTAATAATCTTAAATAAACACCTAGTTGGGCTCTGTGGTGGATAGTTTGGCTAAATGCAATCCTCACCATTTCGTATTTTGTCAGGTCGCCTAAAATCTGCTCCCCGTTTCGCAAAATCCATTGTTTATCAAAATTTTCAGGCGATGCTTTTTCCAGTTCTGCTTTCCCGCTTTCATAGCTTTCTTCTAAAAGCTTAAGTAAATCTTCGTTGCTATCTACTTTTTTCTCTTCGTATGGCGCTGTTGCAAAATCTAATCCATCCGTAGTAAATGCTAAGCTTACCCAAGCTGGCAGTTCTGCAATATGACTTGCTAAGGATTTCATTTTCATGCTTTTTTCATGCGGTGCCCAGTCAAATTTATCAACTGGCACCAAAGCCAGAAACTTTTTAGTTGTGTTGAATTCCGATTCAAATTCTTTCAATAATGCTTTAATAATATCCATATTTTGTTGTTTTGTTTTTTCGATTGTGGTAATTTCCATTAATAGTAAGTCGGCTAAGCTCATGGTTTTTTGTTTTGGTACCACAAAGAAAATAACCCATACTGACAACCCTATGGCAGTGCGAAAAATTAAAAAAAAATTATTTTGAAAAGGGAGCGATGGATTAATAAACCCTACATTTTCGTACTTTTGCGCCTATGTCAGTTATTAAACCCTCGTTAGCAAAAGGTACACGCGATTTTTCGCCTGTTGAAATGGTAAAACGCAACTTTATTTACGATACAATTAAAACGGTTTTCAAAAAATATGGTTATGCAGAAATTCAAACACCTAGTTTTGAAAACCTTTCTACCTTAACTGGAAAATACGGCGATGAAGGGGATAAGCTGATTTTTAAAATTCTTAATAGCGGCGAGTATTTAAAAGATCCGAAGAAAAAATCTTTCGACTTTGCTCAGGATGACAATAGCAATAAGTTAATTCCTTTAATTTCTGAGAAAGCTTTACGTTATGATTTAACTGTTCCTTTCGCTCGCTACGTAGTTATGCACCAGCACGAAATCACCTTACCTTTTAAGCGTTTTCAGGTTCAACCTGTTTGGCGTGCCGATAGACCACAAAAGGGAAGATACCGTGAATTTTACCAGTGCGATGTAGATGTAGTGGGCTCTGAAAGTTTATTAAACGAAGCAGAGTTTATCCTGATTTACAATGAAGCTTTAGCTAAACTTGGCTTAAAAGATTTTAGCATCAAAATTAATAATAGAAAAATTCTATCAGGCATTGCCGAAATTATAGGTAAACCTGATTTAATTATCGACATGACTGTTGCGATCGACAAACTGGATAAAATTGGTTTGGATGGTGTAAGTAAAGAATTATTAGAACGCGGTTTTACCGAAGATGATTTGGAGAAACTTCGTCCTGTTATTTTATTAGAAGGAACCAACGAAGAAAAACTGGGCAGCTTAAAGGAAGTTTTAGCAACTTCTGAAACAGGTTTGAAAGGCCTTGCCGAAATTGAGCAGGTTTTTGATTATGTGGAAAGTCTGATTTCTTATGGCCTTCCTTTAACGGCTAAACTGGAACTAGACATTACATTAGCCCGCGGTTTAAACTATTACACAGGTTGCATTTTCGAGGTTAAAACCAACGAGGTTGCCATGGGTAGCATCGGCGGTGGCGGCCGTTACGATGATTTAACGGGCATGTTTGGTTTGAAAGATTTAACTGGAGTTGGCGTTTCATTTGGTGCCGACAGAATTTACGATGTGCTTGAAGAATTAAATCTTTTCCCTGCATCAGCAGAGGTTGGAACCAAAGTTTTAATTAGTAATTTCGATGCCGAGGCAGAAAAATATGCTTTACCAATTTTACAGCAATTTAGAAATGCTGGTATTTCGGCCGAATTATACCCTTCTTCAGCCAAGCTGAAAAAACAAATGACCTACGCTGATGCAAAAAATATCCCCTACGTAATTTTAATTGGTGGTGATGAAATCGCAAGCGGCGAGTTAACTTTGAAAGATATGCAAAGCGGTGAGCAGAAAAAAATGACTGCCTTAGCCATAATGGATTTATTGAAATAAACATTAATGAAATGGTCTGTGAAGACACAGACCATGGATAAACTCCAATCCATTAACCGTTGGTTGAAACCAACGACAATGAATACAGCAAGTTTTATAATGCATTGTGTATGGAGAAATGTGCCTTTCATTTGCAGGTTGCTTTAGATACTTGTTTTATATTATGCGTTTAACGGTTTTAGCATAATCCTTCGTTTTTAAACCCGATTGAAGTGAAAAGCCCGTAAACGAGGTACGAGTGCGGACTTGTAACGGAAAGCGGGGCTAAATTAACCGAAGAATTACTGAAATAACGTTTTCAAATAATTATTTGATGGTCTGTGAAGAGGCTGAGATTGCTTCGTGCCTCGCAATGACGATAGCCTTATGCATTGTGCTTAACTAAGTATCTACCGCCCAACCCGCAATAAAATCGGGAAATGCACATCCTTAACCGCATCGTTTCCCCAGGCCTCTTTAAGTTCGGTAAACATATATTCTAAAGGATTTCTATCATTCGCTTTTTTATAATGTTGTAACGAAGACCAGGTATTTAAATAACCGATCAGCTGGTTAAAATTCCACGAGGTTTTGATTTGAAATGTGGCGCTGTAATTTCTTCAAAGGGAAAAGGAATGGTTTTGTAACCTTCTTCGATATACCTGCGTTCGCTATCCCAGTATTTACCTAATATATCTTCGTAAAGTTTATGAACCACTTTATCTACTTTTTTATCGATAAACATTACGCCGTAACCAATTACAGCAATTAGTCCGTTGGGTTTTAAGGTTCGTTTTACCTCACTGTAAAATGCATCAAAATTAAACCAATGTATGGCTTGGGCAACCGTAATCAAATTAAAACTCGCATCGGGTACATTCGCTTGGTCTGAAGACTCAACCTGATAAACGATATTTGGAACTTTTAATGCCTGGCTTAACTGTTTTTCGCTTATATCTGTAGCATACACCCCAGTGAAATGTTGAGCCAGCACCCGCGCCACTTGCCCGTTTCCTGTTGCGCAATCCCATGCCGAATCTTTTTGATCTACCAGAGCGAATATAAAATCATATAATTCCTGAGGATAGGTTGGTCGATAAATAGCGTATTCCGCAGCTTGATTGGAAAAGTTATCTTTCATGTTTCTAACGATTGACGAATTATCTTACAATAAATACTAACTTAAACAAAAAGATTGCAATTTGTGTTTAAAATTCTCTCCTTCGAAAACTCATTATTAACCGATCAAGTAAAGCATGAATAAACCAGCAAACGATTTTACATCAAAAGAAATTGACGAGGTTAAATATAGGTTAAAATCTATTTTCGGTGGTTCAGTTGGAAATTTGGTAGAATGGTACGATTGGTACACCTATTCTGCATTTGCACTATACTTTTCACCTGTATTTTTCCCTAACAGTAACCCAACAGCTCAACTTTTAAATAGCGCTGGAATTTTTGCAGTAGGTTTTTTAATGCGCCCGATTGGCGGCTGGTTATTTGGCAGTATTGCGGATAAACAAGGAAGAAAGAAATCGATGGCACTTTCGGTGCTAATTATGGCAATTGGTTCATTAATTATTGGATTAACGCCAGGCTATAAACAAATCGGAATTTTCGCACCATTATTATTGGTATTTGCCCGATTAATTCAGGGTTTAAGTACGGGTGGCGAATATGGAACATCTGCAACATACCTGAGCGAAATGGCTACAAAAAAACATCGGGGCTTTTATTCGAGTTTTCAATATGTAACCTTAATTGGCGGCCAGTTGCTTGCCTTAGGCATTCAGTTAATTCTTCAAAACTGGTTGTTAACCCCAGCAGAGCTACAAGATTGGGGATGGAGAATTCCATTTTTTATCGGTGCAATTTTATCTTTTATCGCACTTTATCTGAGAAGACACATTGATGAAACTTCGGCATTTAAAAAAAATAAAGAGGAGAAAAAAGGCGGGCTTGCCATATTATTGAAATACCCAAAAGAGGTTTTTACGGTGGTAGGTTTAACATTAGGCGGCACAATTGCTTTTTATACCTTCAGTACCTATATGCAGAAATTTTTAGTAAACACCGTGCATTTGAGTAAAGAAACCTCAACAACTTTATCTTTTATTTCCTTACTGCTTTTTGCCATTATGCAACCTTTATTCGGACTATTATCTGATAAAATAGGTAGAAAACCATTATTAATTGGCTTTGGCATAATGGGGAGTTTGTGTACTTATCCAATTTTAACAGGACTGGCAAGCGAAACCAATACAACCATAATTTTTCTTTTGATGATTGGTGCATTAATTATTGTAAGTGGTTACACCAGCATTAACGCAGTAGTAAAGGCCGAGTTATTTCCTGCCGAGATAAGAGCTTTAGGAGTTGGGCTGCCTTATGCCTTAACGGTTGCCATTTTCGGTGGAACGGCCGAATACTTCGCCCTTTGGTTTAAAAACATAGGCCACGAAAGTTACTTCTATTGGTATGTTACTGGTTGTATTTTAATTTCTTTGATTTTATATACGACCATGAAAGATACAAAGCATCATTCTAAAATAGAAGATTAGGTATTAACCATAGATAAAATGAAACATCAAACGCTGCTACTTCTGTGTTTCCTTGGTAAAACCTAATTTACAAAAGCACTCAAATTTCCTATATTTACGATTATGCAAAATCAAGCCCCACTAGCCGAAAGAATGCGCCCTCAAAATCTTGATGAATATGTTGGGCAAAAGCATTTGGTTGGTACTGGTGCAGTTTTACGCAAGGCGATAGAAAGTGGCCAGTTACCTTCGATGATTTTCTGGGGACCTCCAGGAGTTGGAAAAACAACCTTAGCTTATATTATTTCGCAAGCTCTAGATCGCCCATTTTTTAACCTTAGTGCAATTAATAGTGGCGTAAAGGATATTCGTGATGTAATAGATAAAGCTGCCGCTTTAAAGGATAGCTTTTTAGGTTTACCAATTTTGTTTATCGATGAGATTCACCGTTTCAGCAAATCGCAGCAAGATAGTTTGCTTGGTGCTGTGGAGCGTGGTTTGGTTACGCTAATTGGCGCAACTACCGAAAATCCATCTTTCGAAGTCATTTCCGCTTTGCTTTCCAGGTGTCAGGTTTACATTTTAAAATCGCTAACCGAAGAAGAATTAGCAGGCTTACTTCAAACTGCAATTAAAAAGGATGTTATCCTTGCTCAAAAAAAAATTACAATAAAAGAGCATGAGGCTTTAATTCGGTTAAGCGGCGGCGATGCACGCAAGCTTTTAAATGTACTCGAAATTGCTATTAACGGCATTGGTGGCGATAAAATGACGCTGACTAATGAGAACGTTTTGGCGCATGCACAGCAGAATTTAGCCCTATATGATAAAGCTGGCGAACAACATTACGACATTATTTCTGCATTTATTAAATCCATCCGCGGCAGCGACCCGAATGCAGCAGTTTATTGGCTTGCCAGAATGATAGAAGGCGGTGAAGACCCGTTATTTATTGCCCGAAGGTTGCTTATTCTTTCATCAGAAGATATTGGAAATGCAAACCCAAATGCCCTGCTCCTGGCCAATAATTGTTTTACGGCTGTAAATGTAATTGGTTACCCAGAGGCCAGGATTATTTTATCGCAATGCGTAACCTATCTGGCTAGCTCGCCAAAAAGCAATGCATCATACGAGGCGATTAATCATGCTCAGGCTTTGGTTAAGCAAACAGGGAATTTACCTGTACCCTTACACATTCGTAATGCGCCAACCAAATTGATGAAAAACATTGGCTATGGGAAGGATTATAAATATTCTCATGGGTATGAAGGAAACTTTGAACCTCAGGAATATTTTCCAGATGAGTTAAGCGGAACCAAACTTTACGATCCTGGTAAAAACCCAGCTGAAGAAAAGCTTAGAGAAAAACTTCGCCAAAACTGGAAAGATAAATACAAATATTAGTGTAACATTTACTAAAAAAGATATACTAATTACCAAACATTAACTAAACACCTAAATTATATATGCTGAGTACTTTTTTAAGCCATCAAAGGAAATCTTTTTGGCGTTCGCGAAACAGAGGCAGTAGTATTGCCACACAAATCGTTTTGGGTTTTTTTATGCTTTACTTTCTTGTTCTTGCCCTTGGAGCAGGCTTTGGAATGGCAATTTTTTTACCAAAAATTTTCCCCAACCAGGACGTTATCAAAAGTTTTAACGGAATTATTTTGTACTATTTTGCATTCGATTTTATTATGCGGGTGCAGTTTCAGGATTTACCAACCTTAAGTATCGTTCCATATCTTCACTTAAGAATAAAGAAAAGTAAAATCATTGGCTTCTTAAATGTTAAAGCTCTTTTTTCTGCTTTTAACCTTTGGCCATTTTTTATTTTCCTGCCTTTTTGTTTCATGAAGATAGCGCCTACTCATGGCGCACTCCTTACAATAACGTACATAGTTTCTATATTTTCTTTAGCTGTATTTAACAATTATCTGGCTTTATATATCAAACGAAAATCGATCACAAATACCTGGTACACGTTTGTAGGCTTCGCTCTTTTTGCAGGCTTTGCTGCGCTAGATTATTACAAAATAATCTCCATCATGGCATTTTCTGATGCTGTTTTCCAGGCTGTTGCTGCTCATTCTTATTATGGTTTTATATTTCCGATTGCTGCTTTTGGGATCTTTAAATTAAACGCTGATTTTCTTCGTAAAAATTTATATGTAGAAGAATTAAGTAGCAAACAAGAGAAAAAAGTAAGTACAGATTACGCCTTTTTAAATCGTTTCGGAAAAGTTGGAGAACTTGCCGCTTTAGAGCTGAAGTTAATTCTTCGCCATAAGCGTTCTCGTTCTTCTTTGATTTTAGGCTTCTTTTTCCTGTTTTACGGTTTTATTTTTTATAAAGAAAAGGCTATAGATCGAAATGCTTTCGGACAAATGATGTTCGCCGCTATTTTCATGACGGGTATTTCAATCATCATTTACGGTCAGTTTATGTTTGCCTGGCAAAGTGCTCATTTCGATGGCTTATTGGCTAACAAAATCAACTTTAAAGATTATATAAAAGCTAAATTTTTATTGTTCACTATTGGCGCAACAGTTATTACTTTGTTAGCCAGCTTTTATGGGTTTTTAAGTCCTAAGTTATTGCTTCTACACATTGCCGCTTATCTATACAATATTGGTTTTGGAACAGTAATCGTGCTTTATTTGGCTACTTTAAATTATAAGCGCTTAGATATTAATAAAGCCGCAAGCTTTAATTACCAGGGTACTGGCGCTACACAATGGCTGCTAATGTTTCCATATGCTTTAACACCAATTTTATTATACCTGCCATTTGGCATTATGAATTTACCCTACTGGGGATTAATGGTTGTGTCTTTATTCGGATTAATTATGCTTTTAATGCGTGGCTTCTGGGTAAACTTCATCACTGCAAAATTTGAAAAACAACGTTATAAAATAGCCGAAGGCTTTAGAGAATAATTATGATTTTAGAAGTTAAAAATTTGAAAAAAGTTTATGGCGATAAAACCGTTGTAAACATAGAGCACGTACAGATTGAGCAAGGCGAAACCGTAGGTTTAGTAGGTAACAATGGCGCTGGAAAAACTACTTTTTTCAGAATGCTTTTAGATTTAATTCGTCCGAGTGAGGGCGAAATTTTATCAAAAGGCGAGAACGTTATGCAAAGCGACAATTGGAAAAATTACACTGCATCGTTTTTAGATGAAGGTTTTCTGATTGATTATTTAACACCTGAAGAATATTTTATTTTTATTGGTGGTTTGCACGATTTAAGTGTTGCAGATGTTTCAGCGTACCTTACACAATACGGGGAATTTTTTAATGGCGAGATTTTAAACAGTGGCAAATACATACGTGATTTTAGTAAAGGAAATCAGGTTAAAGTTGGTATTGCTGCAGCTTTAATGCAAAAACCAGAAATCTTAATTCTAGATGAACCTTTTGCCAATTTAGATCCGACTACCCAAATTCGTTTAAAAAATCTATTAAAGGCACAAAGTGGAAGTATGACTACCTTTATATCTAGTCACGATTTAAACCACGTTACAGATGTTTGTAACCGAATTATTTTAGTAGAAAAGGGTATTGTAATTAAAGACTTTAAAACCGACGAAAATACACTTAAAGAGTTGGAAAGTTACTTTTCTGCTTAGTTTTTGTACTAATAATGATACAATCAAAGCGTTCCGACAAATCGGGGCGCTTTTTTATTTAGTCATTAATTATTCTTTTTTGCTCTATTGAATATAATTAGGTTTAAAATTTAGAGATAATAATTTTTGGCATTGTGTTTGAATAAGGATTCCACGGAAATTAAACCACAATTATTATGAGTATTTCAAAAGTAAGAATAGCAACATTAAGCATAGGATTAGCAGTAGGTTCAATGGCACTTCAAAGCTGTGACAGTTTAACTAAAACACAGAAAGGTGCTGGTATTGGTGCTGCTGCTGGTGGTGTTATTGGTGCATTAATCGGCAAAAAAGCTGGTAATACAGCAGTAGGTGCATTAATTGGTGGTGCTATTGGTGGCACAGCGGGTGCATTTATTGGTCGTAGAATGGATAGACAAGCAGCAGAAATTCAAAAAGCAATTCCTAATGCAGAGGTTATCCGCGAGGGTGAAGGTATTATTGTAAAATTTGACAGTGGCATTTTATTCGATTTCGATAAAACAGCGCTAAAAGAGGCAGCAAAAACAAACGTTCAGAGTTTAGCCGCATCATTAACCCAATACCCAGATACAGATATTAAAATTATCGGCCATACAGATAGCCGTGGTACAGAACAATATAACATGGGTTTATCAGAAAGAAGAGCAGCAGCTGTTAAAGCTTATGCAGTTTCTCAAGGTGTTCCATCATCAAGATTGGTAACTATTGGTAAAGGTTTTGCCGAGCCAATTGCTGATAATGAAACTGATGCTGGCCGTGCGGCTAACCGTCGTGTTGAAATTGTAATTGTAGCAAATGATGCGTTAAAAGCAACTGCACAAAAACAAGGTTAATATTCGCTAATTCCCTCTACCTATGAGGTCATTATATAGCCATCCCGAAGTTTAAAAGCTTCGGGATTTTTTTTGCAAATTTTATCATTCTGAAAATCTCACCTTCATTTCGAGCAAAGTAGAAAACCACGATTCTCAGCGAAGCAAAATCTTTCAAATTAAAAGATCCGCTCCGTTTCACCACGCTACTGTCGAGAAGACGAGCAATGTTGTTTTTTACAAGAAATAGAAATTATTTACTAAAGACTTTAACCTTAAATATTCCAATAATTAGAAAATGAATGGTTCTGTACTTTTGGGTCAGTAAAGTCCTGCCATTCGCTCTAGCTCCCCAAGAAAAATCGGGAGGCTGCCGCTGTTGTCAGGTTTAAATACAGTAGGCAATGCAAAAAACTGAAAGCATAAGCAATTTGCCAGCAAAATAGCCCCGACATAAACGGAAATACTTTTGGTTTCAGCAACCTTTAAATGCCCAATTACCATAAACCAAAAGATTGTAGTATTGGCGGGAACCAGGTTACCGAAGCACCACAGGTATTGCGCTTCAAAAAATTATATTAACTAAAAGACAGCTTGCCTGGAGAGCAATCAGCACAAGTGCTACTTCAAAAAGGAGGAATAAACTTTAAGAATAAATATCTTCAAAATAGCTTACCACCAAAGATTTCATGAGCATTTCCTGCTCCAGCATGGTGTACGGTGGTATGGCTTTAACAAGTTTCCAATGTGGCCAGCCATCCTGATCGAGACCTTCTAATTCATAAAAGCCCATTTCGCTTAATAAACGGCAGGTAGCAATGTGCATCAACTCCTCCTTCTGTCGCTTGCTATATTTTTTTGGCCCTTTACCCAGTTCCTGAACACCAATCAAAAAAAGCATTACCTTTAAATCTGGAAAATCTGAATCAAATTCTTTAGAAATCTTTTCCTGTAAAATTTTCCACTTGCTGTTAATCTCCGACGGTTTCATATTTGCAAAGATAATGTAAAAAGGTTTAAAGCGTTCGACAAAAGCCCAACCCTTTCGGCAACAGCCCTAGGTGATTACTGTAATTTTGGCTACATTTATAACCTATGAGCACAACTTCGAATAATACAATTACGGCAGGTTTATTAGCTTACGGTATGTCTGGCAAGGTTTTTCATGCGCCTTTCTTACATACCCATAATGGCTTTAATTTAAAGGCTGTTGTAGAGCGTAGCAATAAAAATGCGGCTAATGATTACCCAGAAATTACAAGTTATAATAGTGTTGATGAACTTTTAAACGATTCAGAAATTGAACTGGTCGTTGTTAATACACCTAATAATCTTCATTACGAACATGCTAAAGCTGCACTTTTAAAAGGCAAACATATTCTTGTAGAAAAGCCTTTTACAGCTACATCTACACAAGCAAAAGAACTTTTTGAATTAGCTGATAAATCGGGGAAGCAAATCTTCTTTTATCAAAATCGCCGCTGGGACAGCGACTTTGCCTCAGTAAAAAAAGTACTTGCAAGTGGTAAATTAGGGAAGCTAAACGAAATGCATCTACGTTACGACCGCTATAGAAACACCATTGGGCCAAAAGCCTTTAAAGAAAAAGCAATCGAAGCCAGTGGCTTACTTTATGATTTGGGGCCGCATCTTTTAGATCAGGTAATTAGCCTTTTTGGCAAACCAATAAGCTATTATAAAACTTTAGGAAAAAACAGAAAAGGCACTGAAGTGGATGATTACTTTACCATTCAGTTAAATTATCCTGATAGTGTAAATGTATTTGTAACCTCTAGTATGTTAGTCGTAAATCCGCAGGCAGCATTCGTTTTACATGGTGTTTATGGCAGCTTTATAAAACAAAGAGCCGATATACAAGAAGAACAATTATTAGCTGGCATGAAATTAACGGATGATGTTTACGGGATTGAGCCAAAAGGCAAAGAAGGTTTTCTAACGACTATAGACGATGATGGAAATAAAACCGAAACCATTATCCCATCAGAAATTGGAAGTTACCTGCCACTTTTTGATGCGGTTTATGAATCTTTAACAAGCGATAAGCCTTATCCTGTTACGCGTGAAAACGTTATTACCCAATTGGAAATTTTAGAAAGCTAAGCCATAAAATTCCTGTAATACTATACTATGAATTCGTTACCATTCGCTTATCTCATTCCAATATTTTTATTGGCATTATACTTTATTTTCAGAAAAAAGAAACCGCTTATCGATCCGCTTACAGATGTTGATAAGAAAATTTTAGATGATTATGTAAGTTATTATCATCACTTAGATTCTAGCGATAAACTTAGGTTTGAGCAAAAAGTTGCTGAATTTTTCAGTACGGTAAAAATTGAAGGCGTTGGTGTAGAAATGACCACTCTTGATGAGTTATTAATAGCATCTAGTGCTGTAATTCCCATTTTCGGTTTTAAAGACTGGCAATATAAAAACCTATCAAGCGTTTTGCTTTATCCTGATACCTTTAATAATGATTTTCAATTTGAAGGAGGCGAAAGAAATATTATGGGTATGGTAGGCAGTGGTTATATGAACGGACAAATGATTTTATCCCGCTCGGCCTTACGTCATGGTTTTTCGAAAAGTGCAGGCAAGGAAAATACTGCAATCCACGAGTTTGTACATCTTTTAGATAAATCGGATGGTGCTACCGATGGTGTTCCTGAAAATTTGATCGGCCATGAATATACATTGCCCTGGATAAAAATGATGCATGAGGAAATTGAAAAAATAGAAGATAACAAATCTGATATCAATCCATACGCAATCACCAATCAGGCAGAATTTTTTGCTGTGGTTTCTGAATACTTTTTCGAAAAACCCGAATTGTTAAAAGAAAAACATCCAGACTTATATTTTCAATTAAGTCGTATTTTCGCACAAAAGCCTGCTGGTTAATATTAAAAATTAAATTAATAGATAATGAAATTCTTAATCTCTTTTCTTTGTTTTTCAGTTTTCTTAAGCACTTTCGCGCAGAAAACCTACCTCTTAAAACAAGATTATCCCGTTGGAAAGAAATATGATTATTCCATCAACTCAGATCAGATTATAAATCAGAAAGTAAGTGGAAAAAGTTTAAACTATGTACAAAATGTAAGCACAGATTATAGTTTCGACATTACAGGAACGAAGGGTTTGGATAAAAATATAAAGGTTACGTACAAACGAATTACCATCAAATCGATAGGTATGGGAAATGAACTAATTCTCGATTCAGATAAGGAAGAGGTTGGCAAGCAAAATCCATTTGCTGGATTAAAAAACTCGAGCTTTGATATGGTATTATCGCCTAATGGCTCGATAAAATCGGTTTCAGGAGTTGAAACCATGGTAGATCATATGGCAGTGAAAATATCTACTGATACTGCTCAGATTAAGCAAATTAAACTTTCACTCAGCAAGCAGTTTAATAGTGAAGTGATCAGGCAAACCTTAGAATCCTCGATGCGGATTTATCCAGACAAAGCGATTAAGGTTGGCGATAGCTGGATTGTGAATTCGAAGATGAAAATTACCATGCCTATCGAATCAATCACGACTTACACATTAAAGGAAATTAAGGATGGTATTGCGATATTAGCAATTAGAGCTACTCTAATTTCGAAAGGCGATTTCGATAGTATGGGCAATAAAATGCAAACCGATTTAAAGGGCATGAACATTGGCGATGCACAGATTGACCTTAAAACAGGTTTGATTTTATCTAGTCACACCCGTATAGAATTGTATGGTAAAATGAAAGCAGTAGATCAGGATATCGATTTCGATATGGAGGGTATTAACAAAATTTCAGGTAAAGCAGCTAATTAACTGCCTTTACCTTTTAGTCTAACCGCTGGCAAAAAAACGCTACAAACTTCCTGTTAAAGCGACTAAAAACTCCGTTCTGATTTCTATGTGTGGGATATGACCGCAGGCTTCGAACTCAACAATTTTAGAACCTGGAATCCTCAAAGCGGTGTTTTTTCCTAAGAACCGATAAAGACCATGAATTGCCTGCTGATCGGCATTTAAAAGCCCTTTCCCAACTATTGTTTTATCTTCCTTGCCGATAAAGAGAATAGTTGGAACTTTCAAATCTTTAAATTCATCAACAACTGGCTGTTCATAAATCATATTATAAGTTAACGCTGCCACCTTTGCATATTTTGGAAAATCGGCACTAAAAGTTACTCCAGCACCAATATTGACAAGATATTCGTAATCGGGTTTCCAAACGGTAAAATATGAACTTTTGTAATACTGACGAATGCTTTCTGCTGTATTTTTAAGCTCACGCTGGTACTGTTCTTCAACTGTTGATACTGGAACAAAAGTTTTGTAATCTTCTAAACCTATCGGGTTCTCCAGCAAAAGCTTGTCCATTCTTTCTGGATACATTAACGCAAAACGAGTAGCGAGCATACCGCCCATACTATGCCCCAAAATTGAAGTTTTTTGAATGCCCAAAGTATCTAATAATTTTTTATTCCATTCGGCCAGTTGTTTAAAACTGTAATTAATAATTGGTTTTGAAGAGCGACCAAAACCAATCTGGTCGGGTGCAATAACCCTGAAACCAGCTGATGTAAGCGCTTTAATTACATGCCCCCAATAGTAGCCTCCAAAGTTTTTACCGTGAAAAAGCATAACTGTTCTTCCATTTGGCGTGATGCTTGGCGCTACATCCATATAGGCCATTCTCACATCCTGGCCCTCCACTGTTATCGGTAAATATTTAATTGGGTAAGGATACTTTACATTTTCCAGATTAATAGAAAGTGTATCAATTTTCTGGGCAAATACAGTTGTTAATGATAAAAACGAAAGGGTAAGTAAAACGAAAAATATTCTCATGGTTAAATCTTCTGATGTAATGCAATTTGCTAATCGGCCAAAATTAGTCTTTAATTTATCTTATTCGCCTTTTTAAAGACGAAAAACCATGCCTAATTTTAATTAGAAAACAATAAAACCCAGGCTCTTTAATCAGAAAACCTGGGTTCTATCATTAGAATAAAAACTGAAAAGATGGCTAACTAGTTTTTAAACATCGTTTTTAAAACATAAACAGGCATATTTACTTTTGTAGAATCTGAGAGTGAACCCGAAGCTTTATTAACCTTTATATTAGTTAAATATATATTCGATTTTCCTTCAGTTATAATTGCTAAGTCATCGATAATATATTTGTCTTTCTTAGATTCATCACCATCAATCTCAATATTTGAAGTACCAACTGCATTAATCTTTAATGATCTAAATGATGATGCTTCAGTCTTGAAATCAGCGTTTTTAAGAGTTAAATCAAGCGAGCTAATTGTTTTTTTATCCATAGAGAATTGTTGAACACTATCTGCGACCATTGATAGGCTGTTCAATTTGGAGTCGGAATTTAACCATACTGACCCAATTCTTGAAGCCTTTAAGTTAAGTGAATCCCTATTACTAATCCACAAACTTAAACTGTTTCCCTTAGAAGCACTAAAGTCAACAATATTTGGTGCATAAATGTATAATTGAGCTCTTCTATATTTTTGTTCAACGGCACTTTTAAAAGAGATTTGAAGAACTCCAAGATCATTAACATCATAGCTGATTAAGTTTTTAAATTCTTCTGAAATTTTTACGCCTGTGTTGTCGTCCTTTATCAAAACGATATCCAATTCCAATCCTCTACCATCTAAGATCTCAACTGCGGTAAAAGATTTACTTATTTTTTCACTTAAGTATCCTTCAGATGGGGTATTAAAACGCGCTTCGTTTTTATTTTCTTTTAACGCATTCTTTTTATCGGTGTAATTCATTTTCACAGTTATCGCAACAACTATAATCGGAATTAGGATCAATGAAATTGCTAATGCAATTAATAATTTATTACTTGTTTTCATGGTTTTAAGCGTTAAAATTTTCTTTAACAAATGTTTTATAATTGGTTTCAAGTTCATCAAAACCAATATTTAGCAAATAGATGTTTCGGAATACAACAGGTAATTCCTCATCTATAAACTGTATTTTACGATAGCTTTTTACATTTTCTATAGCATCATCGGCAATAAAAAAACCAATGCCTCTTTTGTTATTGATGATATTTTTATTTTGCAAAAACTCATAAGTGCGCATTACTGTATTAGGGTTCACTTCCATCTCTACGGCAAGCTCTCTAACTGATGGCACTTTCTCGTCGGCTTTCCATTTTTCCAACAAAATATGTTCGCAAACATAATCTGCTATCTGAAGGTATATTGCCTTATTATCTCTAAATTCCATATCTGTACCTATTAAAAAATTAAACCTCTTTTTCTTTAAGGCGCACATAAGCTATCGCCCAGAAAATTAATGTTAAGAGCGCCGTAATAAGAAAGATTAGCAAAAATGCCATGTCTTTATCTGATTGATGCTTACCTGGACCAACATTAACCATGCCTTCGGTTAGCAGGCCAGCAGCTTTAACAACTAAGTATGTTGCTATTCCTGAAAAAACCATAACCGATACTGCTGTTTTAATGTAGTGAAACCTGTTAAAATAAATTGAGCCCAAAAGAAACACACTCGTCACAAGAAAAGGTATTGCTAAAAAACTTCTCAAAAAGGCTCTGTAATTCACATCATAAAAAATTTGAGCGGCAATACTCTCAACGGGTTGAATCGCTTTTTTACTATCGCCATTAATTTTAAATTCGGCTAAATGTGCATTTATATATTTGACGAATGCCAAATCGGTTATATAAAAAAGAATCAGATAGCTTAGTAAGCTTAATATAGCTGTGTAAAAAACACCTGTCAGAAATTTTTCAAAAGTAGAAGCTGGGGTCATTAACTCTAAGATGGCTCTCGATTTTTGACCGAGTAAAGAAAAATAGCTGCTGGCTACAATACTGATAAACAGAAAACCTAATATTAAAAATAACGGATAACGAAAGCGCATATCTAAATTCGAGTCGTAATCAAAATTATTAGTCTTTGAAGGTAATGGAGCACTAAAGGCATAAAATCCGATGATCACCCCAATAACTACAACTAAACTGATCAAATAAATTTTCCCAAAATCTAACCATTGTCTTTTTAGCAATAAGCCAAATCGATTTATATTAAATGTGTTGTTCATAGCTTTAGTTAAAAAGGGGTTTAAATTTAATTTTCTCAGCAAGAATGGCATTGAATAATAGCTCCATATCAAGCTTACTCTCTTCATTATGGAAATTTGGCATTACTGCATTGTAACCCGATAATGATGGCTCAGCATAAATAATGCTTTCATCCAATTCCTTAACTTTTTTGAAAGTTAATTTTTCAGTTATTTCCTCTACAGATGCTTTAAGGGCCACATCATTTTCATCAAGCATAATCACCGTATCGATCAGGTTATCTAAATCCCTAACCTGATGGGTAGAAATAATAATGCAACGTTCTTCAGTAAGGGCAGAAGCCATAATTTTTCTGAACTGTGCTTTCGAAGGGATATCCAAACCATTAGTAGGTTCATCCATTATAATTAACCTGGCCTGGGTAGCTAAACCAAAAGCAATAATAAATTTCTTTTTCTGGCCATAGCTCATATTGATTAATTTATTACTTGCGGGAATATCAAATTCCTTTAATAATTCGGAGAAATAGCTGTGGTTAAAATTTTTATAAAACGGTGCGTTTGCCTTAACATACGAATCTATTTTAACCGATGGTAAATAAAACTCCTCTGGAATAAAGCAAATTTGCTCTAATAATTCGGGTTGTCGCTTTGCAGGATTAAAACCCATTACATCCAGCGAGCCACTTTGTGCATATACCAAACCAGCTAATTTTTTTAACAAGGTTGATTTCCCTGCACCGTTTTTTCCAAGCAAACCGTAAATATGACCGTTGCTTAAACGCATACTCATATTTTTAAATAATGGCTTATGCTTGCTGTAACCAAAATTCAGATTGTTAATTTGTATCATACCTACTGTATTAGTTAAATAATACACTAAAGTATGTTGTATTTTTATAACCTCCAAATTATTCCGTAGATATTTTTTTAAATAGCGGTTTTTATAACGCCTCTGTAAAATATCAGTTTAATGTTAGTTGCATTAAAACATCCTTAATACAAGGATTGTATGTTTGTATGATAACATAAAATTATGGATGTAAAATGGGCGTATTTACTTAGCAGATTAGCCATTGGATTAAGTTTTTTCGGGCATGGCCTTGTTCGTTTACCAAAACTTGATGGCTTTAGTAATTGGATGATGGGGCAATTTGCTAAGTCTTTTATCCCAGAATTTTTGGTTTTACCTTTTAGTTATGCTTTACCAATTCTGGAATTTGCCGCTGGTTTGATGATATTACTTGGTTTGTTTACCAGACTAGGATTATTACTTGCAGGAGCAGTTTCACTTGCATTAATTTTTGGCACAACCATGATCGAAAATTGGGAAGCATTGCCATCACAGCTCATTCACGTTGCCTTTACATCAGTGTTATTAGCGTACCTACCGCAAAATAGTTATGCGGTTGATCATCTTTTAAAAAAATAATTATGGAATACAGAAAAATTGGAGATTCAGATTTAGAACTCTCGGTAATCACTTTTGGTGCCTGGGCTGCAGGTGGCTGGATGTGGGGAAGCACAGACCGAAATGATGCAATTAATGCTATAAAAGCTGGTTATGATTTAGGCGTAACCTCTATTGATACCGCCCCTATTTATGGACAAGGCGATAGTGAAGAAATTGTTGGTGCTGCAGTTAAAGGAATTTCGAGAGATAAAATTCAACTTGTAACCAAGTTTGGGATGCGTTGGGATTTAGCAAAGGGCGATTTTGGTTTCAAAAGTAAAAACAACGATGGTAAGGAAATCGACATTTATAAATACGCGGGTAAGGAAAGTGTAATTTACGAATGCGAGCAATCTTTAAAGCGCCTAGGAACTGATTATATCGATTTATATCAAATTCACTGGCCCGAATCGACAACGCCAATCAGCGAAACCTTCGAAGCCGTTGGCAGATTAATAGAACAAGGAAAAGTACGATACGCAGGTGTTTGCAATTATGATGTTGCCCAGTTAAAAGAAGCTAATGAAACCTTAAACATTATTTCAAACCAGATTCCCTTTAGCATGGTTAATCGTGGTGTAGAAAACGAAATTGTACCATATTGCATTGAAAATAACAAATCAATTTTAGCTTATAGTCCGATGGAGCGAGGTTTGCTAACGGGTAAAATGACCAAAGATTACAAATTCGAAGAAGGCGACCACCGTCAGGGAAATCCATTCTTTAAACCAGAAAGCATCGAAAAAACGAATGCCTTTTTAGCTAAAATTAAGCCTTTAGCTGAGGAGAAAAATGCAACTTTATCACAGCTGGTTCTACGTTGGACTGTTGAGCGCCCAGGGATTACAATTGCTTTAGCGGGTGCAAGAAATGCAAAACAATCTGTGCAAAATGCAGAGGCTATAAATGTAAAGTTAACTGCTGAAGAAATTGAGTTTATTAATACAGAACTTAAAAGCGCAGGATTTTAAATTTTAGTTAATTACTTTCGTTTGTCATTATGAGCTTGCCAAAGATCAGTCAAATGTTTTCAACAAGTTCGGACTAACATTAATTCATACATCACAAAAAATCAGTCATGTCTAAATTATTTTCTCCTTTTACAATAAAGGATGTAACATTAAAAAACAGAATCGTTATCTCACCAATGTGCCAATATTCTGCTGTTGATGGTTTTGCCAACGACTGGCATTTGGTACATCTCGGCAGCCGTGCTGTTGGTGGTGCTGGATTAATTATCCAGGAAGCTTCGGCTGTAACGCCCGAAGGTAGAATTACTTATGCCGACTTAGGCATTTGGAAAGATGAACACGTAGAAAAACTAAAACAAATTGTTTCTTTTATCCATGCAAATGGCGCAATTGCAGGCATTCAACTTGCACATGCAGGCAGAAAGGCCAGTTGTGATGTACCCTGGAATGGTGGCGAACAAATTCCTCAGGGAGATAATAGCTGGAAACCAGTTGGCCCATCAGCAATTTCTTTTAAACAGGGACAAGTTGAGCCACATGAATTAAGTATTTCTGAAATTCAGGATATTGTTTTTGCTTTCAGAGCCGCGGCAAAACGTGCTTTAGATGCAGGTTATAAAGTGGTAGAAGTACATGCAGCGCATGGTTATTTGCTGCATGAATTTTTCAGTCCGCTAAGCAATAAGCGTAGCGATGTGTACGGTGGAAGTTTCGAGAACCGAATTCGTTTGGTTATTGATGTGGTAGAAGCCGTTCAGTCGGTTTGGCCTGAAAACCTCCCAATATTTGTGCGTATTTCGGCTACCGACTGGACCGAAGGTGGTTGGAATGAAAACGATTCTCTTCAATTAGCTGCCGTTTTAAAAGATAGAGGCGTAGATTTAATTGATACCTCATCAGGTGGAAATGTTCCCGATGCTTTTATCCCTGCAGGGCCAAATTACCAGGTTCCGTTTGCCGATAAAATTAGAAATGAAATTGGCATTTACACAGGTGCAGTAGGTGTTATTGTAGATGCACACCAGGCGGAAGAAATTTTGCAACAAGAAAAGGCTGATTTGATTTTCATTGCACGAGAATCGCTTCGCGATGCTTATTTCCCAACTCATGCTGCCCAGATCTTGGGTGATGAAACGGAATGGCCAAATCAATACGTTAGAGCGAAAAGAGAAGTTTTTAAGAAATAATATTTTTACTAACGCAAGAAGCCATCCCAAAGGAATGGCTTTTTGCGTTAGTAAAATGAAGTTTAAAATTTAGTATTTTTACTTATGGCCGAAACCCTTTGCCAAATACTTTGTTAACTAATAAAGACCTTAATTATGGATAAAGAAAAGCTCATTCAGGAAGCATATTTAGTTTCGCACGTTATTGAAGAAAACGGAAATTTCCCAAACAATGCGGTTTATCCATTAATGATTTATAAAGGGGCTTTTTTAATCCATCCAGACGATCATGCGGAAGTGATCAAAACTGTTTTTGCACAGAATGGCTATTCGAATGCCTGGATAGATGGCATTTTTGATTATCATCATTATCATAGCAATACGCACGAAGTTATGGGCGTATTTTGTGGAAATGCCGATGTTCAGTTCGGTGGCGAACATGGGGTTTGCATAGAATTAGACAAGGGAGATGTGGTTGTTATTCCAGCTGGTGTTGCACATAAGAAGCTTAGGGCCAGTGAGGATTTTACCGTTGTAGGCGCATATCCTAAAGGTTCGGCCTATAATATAAAATACGGAGAAGCTAATGAACGGCCAGAGGCTGATGAGGATATTGCTAAAGTAGAAAAACCAGACAACGACCCTGTTTATGGCACAAAAGGGCATTTATTTGAGTGTTGGTATAATCGAAACTGTAAGAATGTTTAAAACTCTTTGCCTTTAACCATTCAAAATTCTTTAATTTTCGGGTTTTAAATCCATACTACCTGAATAAATGAATTTTCGATATATAGTTTCTGCATTTGCCATCTCCATAACCCTCTTAACTGCTTGTAACAGCGAAAAATCTGAAGAAAAAAAAGCTGCTGATGCAAAAGTTCGTGTTAAAGAAGACGACAAAGCAGACAGTTTATTAATTGCTTACAACCCAGCCAAAGGCGATAAATGGATCGCTGATTTTGTAGATAATTTGCACAAAAAATATGGCTTTAACGGCAATATGCTTGTTGCGAAGGATGGGAAAATTCTTTATGAAAAAGCTATAGGGTGGGCAGATTACCTACATCGCGATAGCCTTAAAATAAATTCGGAGTTTGAGCTTGCCTCGATTACCAAAACCTTTACCGGAACAGCAATTATGCAACTGGTTGAAGCAAAAAAGCTTTCATTAGATGATAACGTAAAAAAATTCTTCCCTAATTTCCCTTATGAAGGCATTACGGTAAAGCTTTTATTGAGCCACCGCAGCGGCATGATGAATTATGTTTATTTCATTGACGATATCTGGCGCAAAGAGAAACGTCCGATGAAGAAAGGGGTAACCAATCAGGATGTAATGAATGTTATTGCCGAGAAAAAACCGAACCCATACACTAAACCTGATAATCGCTTTCATTACAATAACTCAAACTTTATGGTATTGGGTGCAATTATCGAAAAAGTTACTGGTCAACGCTATTCGCAATATATGATGGAACACGTTTTTAAACCCGCTGGTTTAAAAAATACGCATGTTTACAGCACTTCGGAATATGAGAAAATACCTGTTGATGTTGTTGGGCACGACAGAACCTGGAAATATTCGGTCGCACAAAACTTTTTAGATGGGCCTGTAGGCGATAAAGGAATTTACAGCACCGTACACGACTTAGTATTGTTTGATAAATACCTGAAAAACGGAAGACTTTTATCGAAAAACAGTTTAGATTCTTCTTATGTTGGTCGTAACAAACCTGTAAATGGTCATTTTAACTATGGTTATGGCTGGAGGCTTTTTGAAGGGGATAAAATGGATAAGGTGGTTTACCATACAGGCTGGTGGCATGGTTTCCGTCATATTTATGTTCGCGATTTAGATAAAAACATTGTTATTATTTTCTTAGGAAACTTAACCAATGGCAGTTTAATGCATTTGGATGATTTATATAAACATTTTAACATGCCTATTATTCGTAAAGGTGCATATCATGGCAACGGAAGTTTACCTGGCAGCGATGAGGATTAGGTTTTAGGAACATTCGATATAACGACTAACCTGAGTGCAATAAACCTGGGTGCAGCGATATGAATCCCGATTTTCGGGAGAGTTTAGCGAAACACGGGACTGCTGAAACCTATTGTAACAGGAACCTGCTTTTCTAAAAAAAATTACATAAACTGAAAACAAATAGCCTTAATTTCGTTTTATAATAAAACAGTTAATATTATGTTCGATAAGTTATTTGCGGCACAACAAAAAGCCGAAGAAATCAAGAAACGTTTGGATACCATTTCGGTATTCGGCGAGGTGGAAAATGGTGCCATAAAAGTTACTGCTACAGCAAACAAGGCCATTACAGCGATTACGATTGATGAAGATTTCTTAAAAACAGTTGATAAGGAAGAACTTGAAGAATTACTTTTAACGGCTGTTAATAAGACTTTGGCCACTGCAGAGGAAGTTAGTGCAACTGAAATGCAATCGGCCACGAAAGATATGCTGGGCGGTTTAGGCGGCATGTTTGGCCAATAAGCCCTACACATTAAAAAAATTCCTTTTCACAAGTTAAAATCTCGATATTATGAAGTTTACCTATTACGGCCAATCTTGTTTTCTGCTGGAAACAACAAGCAAAAAGCTTTTATTCGATCCGTTTATAACGCATAATCCTTTAGCTAAGCATATAGATATTAAAGCTATTGAGGCCGATTATATTTTAGTAAGCCATGGCCACGGCGACCATGTTGCTGATTTAGCATTGTTAGCAAAACAAACTGGAGCAACGGTTATTGCTATGCCAGAGGTTGCTGCATGGGCAAAAGCGCAGGGTGTAGAAAAGCTGCATGAGATGAATTTCGGCAAGTTTACCTTCGATTGGGGCAAGGTTAGAATGGTTGTTGCTACGCACTCCTCTAGCTTACCAGATGGGAGTTACGGTGGAAATCCAGCTGGCTTTGTTTTAGAGGTTGATGGTAAGCAAATTTACTTTGCCGGTGATACTGGTTTAACCATTGAAATGAAGGTTTTAGCGGATATTTATAACTTAGATTATGCTATTTTACCAATTGGCGGAAACTACACAATGGATGTTGATGATGCTTTGGTAGCTACTAAATATTTAGAGTGTGATCAAGTAATTGGTGTACACTACAATACTTTTCCAGTTATTGAAATTGATACCGAAGAAGCATCTGACAAATTTAAGCGGGAGCATAAAACTTTACTTTTGCCACCTATTGGCGAAACGATAACGTTGTAAAATAAAAAAGGTCCCAACTTTCGTCGGGACCTTTCAAATTATAAACCTAAACCTAGTTCTTTTTATTTACTTTGTAACGCATATCTGCTGTGCCGTCTTTTTTAGTTGGGCCTGCAACCTTTGTTACTGCTTTACCTTTATTTTCTTTAAAACGCATATCAGGCGTTCCGTCTGCTTTCATTTTCGAAGCTGTTGTGGTAGTTTTAGTTTCTACTTTTTTAGCTTCCATTTTAGTTGCAGCTTTTGCAGGAGCTACAGTAGTTTTAACTTCTTTTTTTACTGCAGTTTTAGCTTTAACTGGTGCTGTTGTTGCAGGTGTTTGAGCAAATGCTGTTGATAAACCAAATGCTGCGATTGCGATTAAACTCAATAATTTTTTCATGTTCCTAATTTTTTGTTTTACTCGTTTATTTGTTGATATAAAATTGATTAATTGGGATGAAGATTTAATGAAGATAGGAATAATAAATTATTAGATTTAATTCATGCTAAAATTTATGCTTAGCGTTTGAATCATGTCAACTGATTTTCCATCTTCAGTTGCAGGCATCCATTTTGGCGAACCTAAGGCAACTCTTCTGGCTTCATCGGTTAAGCTTTGATCTGGTGAATATATTACTTTAAAATCTTTCGTTTTTCCCTCTTTATCAATTGTGATCAGAAAGTAAACCTTACCTATTATTTTAGATTCCAACGCTTCTCTGGGATATCTAATACTTCTTCCCAAATAATTGTAAAACATTTTCATTCCTCCAGGGAATTTCGGTGGCGCTACATTTAGCAGCTTATTTTGGCGCTCATCATTTTCATTGAGCACCCCATCTTTAAAAACCTTAATGGATTTTAGTTGGCCTTCTTCGTTATAAAGATTCCAATCCCCTTCCATTTTCCCATTAACATAGGCGCCCTCTTCTATTTTCTTCCCATTAAGATAAAAAGAAGAATATGAACCGTTTAACAGGTTACTGGTAAAGGTTTGCACTTCCATAGGATTTCCTTCTTGATAGTACCTTGTCCAAATTCCAGTTTTCGAACCTTCTAAATAAAAACCAGAAAGACTAGTTTTTCCATTCTGATATTCGAAATAAGGGCCATTTAAGATGTGTAACTTTTCATCAGCAAAGGTTTCCTTTTTAAGGAGAACAAGATTTTTATCTGAAGTTGTTTTAATCCAGCTTGAGTTTTCACCCTTATATATTTTATAAACGGCAACAGCCTTTTCTAACTTCTTAACATCTTTACCGCCAATATTGGTATAGCTGTATAAAGTATCGCTTTGTTGGGCTAAAGCAGATAAAGAGATCAAACTAAGTGCTAAAATCAGAATCTTTTTCATAAGTTAATGTGCGGCTAACCAATTTTCGCCTTCACCAATCTCTACCACAATCGGAACGGTAAGTTTAATTGCATTAGTCATTTTATCCTGAATGATGGCTTTCATTACTTCTTTTTCCGATTTTAAAACATCGAAAACCAACTCATCATGCACCTGCATAGTCATGGTTGATTGAAGTTTCTGGGCAATCATTTCTTTATGAATATTAATCATTGCAATTTTTATCATATCTGCAGCAGAACCTTGAATTGGAGCATTAATTGCATTTCGTTCTGCGAAGCCGCGTACTGTTTGATTTGCTGAATTAATATCTCTTAAATAACGTCTTCTACCCATAATGGTTTCTACGAAGCCGTTTTCCCTTGCAAAGTTCATTGTATCGCTCATGTAGCGTTTTATACCAGGATACTGAGCAAAATACTGTTCAATAATTTCTGCTGCTTCCTTGCGCGGAATCCCTAAGTTTTGAGATAACCCGAAAGCTGATTGCCCGTAAATAATACCAAAGTTTACGGCTTTTGCATTTCTTCTTTGTGTGCCATCTACTTCTTCGATGCTAATTCCATAAACCTTTGCTGCGGTTGCTGTATGGATATCGATACCCTTTGTAAAAGCATCCAGCATATTTTCTTCTTTACTGATTTCGGCTATAATTCTTAACTCAATCTGAGAATAATCGGCAGATAACAAGATGTGATTTTCATCTCTCGCGATAAAGGCCTTCCTAACTTCTCTCCCTCTCTCGGTGCGAATTGGAATATTCTGCAGATTCGGATTGTTTGAGCTTAATCTGCCAGTTGCGGCTACAGCTTGATTGTATGAGGTATGAACACGACCAGTTTTTGGGTTAACCATTAATGGCAGCGCATCTACATAAGTTGATTTAAGCTTCTGCATTTGACGAAAATCCAATATATCCTGTACAATATCGCTCTTACTCGCTAAAGCTGTTAAAACATCTTCTCCAGTTTGATACTGGCCTGTTTTAGTCTTTTTGGCTTTTGGATCGAGTTGAAGTTTATCAAATAACACCTCGCCTAATTGCTTTGGCGATGCCAGGTTAAATTTCAATCCAGCCTTTTCGTAAACACTTTGCTCTGCTTTTGCAATCTCCGTTTGTAATTCTAAAGAATAGGCTCTAAGGGTATCCATATCTATGCGAACGCCTTCCTTTTCGATATCGGCTAATACATAAACTAACGGATTCTCTATTTCTTCGGCTAATTTTGCCGCATTTAATTCTTTTAATTTTGGTTCAAAAACCTGTGCTAACTGCAGGGTCACATCTGCATCTTCTGCTGCGTAATCTACAACATCAATTACAGGTACATCACGCATTGTACCCTGATTTTTACCTTTAGGGCCAATTAACTTCGTGATGGAAATTGGCGAATAACCAAGATAGTTTTCAGATAAAACGTCCATTCCATGCCTGGTATCTGGATCGATTAAGTAATGCGCCAACATGGTGTCGAAGAGTTTTCCTTTAACCTGTAGACCATACCATTTAAAAACCAGGATATCGTATTTGGTGTTCTGACCGATTTTTTCAATCTTTTCATTTTCCAGCACCACTCTAAATTCGTCAACAATTGCCTGTGCTTCTGCACGAGCTTCGGGAACTGGAATGTAATATCCTGTTCCAGGTTTTATTGAAAACGACAAGCCAACCAAGTCTGCCGTATTTGCATCGGTTCCAGTAGTTTCAGTATCAAAGGAAATTCGATCCTGCGTTAAAAGCAATTTTATTAAATCGGCCCTTTGTGCAGCTGTCTCGATCAGCTGATAATCATGCGCTGTATTTTCTATTGTTTTGGCAGGAAGTTTTTCAGCAGGTTCTTCTTCAAGGGTATTGGTATATTGAATGGCTTCTCCTCGCTGATTACCGAATAAATCGGTTTGTGTTCCTTCCTGAAATTTTGCAGTGGTAACCGAAAATTCATCACCAAAAACACGGCGGCCCAGGGTTCTAAACTCCAACTCAGTAAATAGGGGTTCTAATAAATCGCGGCTCGGATCGCAGAGTTCTAAATTTGCTTCATCCAGTTCAACAGGAACATCTAACAATATGGTTGCTAATTTTTTAGAGAGCAAACCTTGTTCAGCAAAGTTTTCGACATTTTCACGCTGTTTACCTTTAAGTTCGTGCGAATTGGCAATAATGTTTTCCATCGAACCATACTGCTTAATTAAAGCCTTTGCAGTTTTCTCACCAATACCTGGAATTCCTGGAATATTATCTACTGCATCTCCCCACAATCCCAAAATATCAATTACCTGCAGGACGTTCTCGATCTCCCATTTTGCAAGAATTTCCTTAACGCCCAATATCTCCATATCATTGCCCATTCTGGCAGGTTTATAAATGAAAATATTTTCTGAAACCAATTGCGCAAAATCCTTATCAGGCGTCATGCAATAAACCTGATAGCCTCTTAGCTCCGCTTTCTTTGCAAGCGTTCCGATAATATCGTCGGCTTCATATCCATCTGATGTAATTACAGGAATATTAAAGCCAGTAATCAACTTAATTACATAAGGCATTGCAGCCGCTAAATCTTCGGGCATAGCCTGGCGTTGTGCCTTGTATGCTTCAAAGGTTGTATGTCTTTCTGTTGGGGCTTCGGTATCAAAAACTACGGCCAAATGTGTTGGCTTTTCTTTCTTTAAAACATCGAGCAGTGTATTGGCAAAGCCCATTACAGCCGATGTATTTATACCAGTTGAGGTAAAGCGTGGATTTTTACTTAATGCAAAGTGCGCCCTATACATTAACGCCATTCCATCTAAAAGAAAAAGTTTTTTGTTATTCATGTGATTACACAGATTTAATGATTGCCGATAAACTGAATTTATCAGCTTAGTAAATTAACCAAAGTTAATAATCTGACGAAACTAAAACGCATGAAATTTTAGGAATGATGTGCCAAAAGCATTAAAATTGCGTTATCCTAATTGTTAACCTTTACTATGAAGATTCTTAGCTTTTTTACTGCCTTATTTTTATTAAGCATTTTTTCTGTTGCTGCGCAGGATTTTATTGTGAAAAATAATGATGATGTAATTCGCGGCACCATAAAAGGAACTGATTATTTTTCTGTTTTTATTAGTGAGAATGATAAAACGGATGTAATTCTTCCTGCAAAAGACGTTAAGAATTTTTTTTGGAATGGTAATAGTTATTTAAGCAAAGGATTTGCTAACAAAAAGAATTTCGAGTACCGCTTTGTTAAATTAATTGAGATGGGTACCGTAAATTTGTATGCGTTTGGAGGCGAGATGTTAATGCCGCCAGTTAAAGAAAAGAATGTTAGATTCAGGCCTTCAATTGGAATCGGGACAGGAACAGGTGGTTATGGCGGCATGGGAATGGGTGGCGGAGTAAGCATTGGTGGTGGCAGAAGCAATGTGCCAGACAGACCTGCCGGGGCTCCCGTTGTAAGGTATTTTATTGAAAAACCAGGAGCAGGACCTTTACAGGAAATCCCTATTAAAGCCATCACCGACGATATTAGAAAGGCTGAGGTAAAAACCATTCTTCTACAAAAATTAGGCGACCAGCCAGCTATGAAAGAAAAAGTTGAGGCAAATACCGCCTTAAACAGTCGCGATGTAATTGAACTGATTAAGGCGTATAACGAGATTAAGAAATAATAAATTGAATCAGCTGTTACTCAGCCGAATTCAACTCATCCCAATATTCAACGGCTCTTCTATAATGTGGTATCACTATACTTCCACCAACAAGGTTAGCAATCATAAATATTTCATTCATTTCATCGCTGTTAACGCCTGCATCGTGGCATTTACCTAAATGATATTTTATACAGTCATCGCAACGCAAAACCATCGAGGCTACTAAGCCCAGCATCTCCTTAGTTTTAACATCCAGAGCACCCTCAGCATAAGAAGTAGTATCTAAAGCAAAAAAACGCTTGATATTGGTGTTTGCTGTTTCCATTATTCTATCGTTCATCTTTTCGCGATAGCCATTAAATTGTTCTATTAATTTTCCCATTATAATTTTTTAAATCTTTTCTACAAGTTAATTGTTTATACAACAAACCACTAAACGCCATGAAAATTATTACCTCAAAATTTCACGCCATTTTAGATTTTGTTCTGATTATAGCATTATTGGCATCACCCAGTATTTTCGAACTTAGCAGCTCGGCAGCAACTTTGTGTTATGCTTTGGGGGTAATCCACTTTTTACTAACCATAATTACTGATTTTAGTGGCGGTATTTTTAAAATTGTAAATCTAAAACTGCACGGATTAGTTGAGGTAGCCGTAAGTATTTTATTGGTAATTCTGGCATTTACATTTTTTAAGGGAAACTTGGTTGATGAAATCTATTTTGCCTGTTTAGGCCTTTTAATTTTAATCATTTTCACCCTTACCGATTACCAGAAAACACCTCCATTAATTACTAGATAATTTCATCAATTGGATTCCAGAAAACCTTTTTAAAGTTTACTACTTTATCATTTTTCACTTCTATACCTTCTTTCGCCAACAGTTCTTCCATTAATTCTGGAGGACTAAAATGAAACTTACCCGTTAGCAAACCAGTACTGTTTACTATTCGGTGCGCAGGAACTTTTGGATGCGCAGTACCTGCAAAAGCCATTGCGTGACCTACCATTCTGGAAGATTTTGCAGCACCTAAACTTTTAGCGATGGCGCCATAAGAGGTTACCCTTCCTTTGGGAACCAACCTGGCAATTTCATAAACCTGTTCGTAAAAGTTAGTATCCATTATTCAAATGAAAATTGAATGTAGTTTATGTTTTTATCGTGCAACAAATATTTTTTCTCGTAATAAGTTTTAATTGATAAAACTTCGTCAGCAAATTCTGATGTGTATAGGTGATCTGTATTTTTATGGATTTTTAACCCCAATTCTTCTACTTTTTCGCAAGTGTAAGCATAAAGCTGATCGTTATCTGTTTTAAGATTAACCTTGCCACCTTGCTTTAAAGTCTGCTTATACCTGTTTAAAAATGCAGGAAAAGTTAAACGTTTTTTTTCGCGGCTATCCTGAGGTTGCGGATCTGGAAAGGTTATCCAAATTTCATCAATTTCTCCATCACCAAAATAATCTAATAAATTCTCGATTTGAATTCTTAAAAAAGCAACATTGTTAATGCCTTCCTCAATTCCCGTTTTAGCGCCACGCCAGATTCGGTTACCCTTATAATCTACACCAATAAAATTTTTATCAGGAAATAACTGCGCTAAATTAACCGTGTATTCGCCTTTACCGCAAGCCAATTCTAATACAACAGGATTGTCATTTTTAAAGTGTTCCTTTGCCCAATTTCCTTTTAAAGGCTTGCCTTCTTCTAACTGATATACGTTTGCAAACGTCTCTATTTCTGCAAATCGTCTTAATTTATCTTTACCCAAAAGTTTTTTTTCGACAAAAATACAATTAAATCGATTATCAGCTTATTATTTTTCTTAGTTGTATTTATAAATCATTTCGTATTTTTGATATTACATAGAAAGTCCCATTGAAAAAAAATGCAAAAATATATGTCGCAGGTCACCGCGGCATGGTTGGCTCAGCCATTTATAGAAAACTGCAAAAAGAAGGTTATACCAATCTTTTAACCAGAACTTCTGCCGAACTTGATCTTCGTAATCAGCAAGCAGTAAGCGATTTCTTCGCATCAGAAAAACCAGAATATGTATTTCTGGCAGCTGCCAAAGTTGGGGGCATTGTTGCCAATAACACTTATCGAGCTGATTTTCTTTTTGAAAACCTGGCCATTCAAAACCATGTAATTCATAACGCTTATTTAAATGGTGTAGAAAAGCTAATGTTTTTAGGCTCAAGCTGCATTTATCCTAAGATGGCTCCACAGCCGCTAAAGGAAGAATATCTGTTAACTGGCCTATTAGAAGAAACTAACGAACCCTATGCAATTGCAAAAATTGCCGGTATAAAAATGTGCGATGCTTATCGCGACCAGTATGGCTGCAATTTTATTTCTGTAATGCCGACAAATTTATACGGTTATAACGATAATTATCATCCTCAAAACTCGCACGTTTTACCTGCGTTAATTCGTAAAGTGCATGAAGCAAAAATTAACAACGAAAAACAAGTAACGGTTTGGGGCTCTGGCGCTCCCATGCGTGAATTTTTATTCGCTGATGATTTAGCCGATGCTTGTTATTTTTTAATGGAGAGCTATAATGAGCCAAACTTAATTAACATTGGTGTTGGCCATGATTTAACCATAAAAGATTTAGCACTTTTAATTAAGGAAGTAATTGGTTTTGACGGAGAGTTGGTTTTTGATGCCAGTAAACCAGATGGAACACCACGTAAATTAATGGATGTAGAAAAACTTCATAGTTTAGGCTGGAAGCATAAAATCGAATTAAAGGAAGGCATTGCTTTAGCTTATCAGGATTTTTTAAGCAGATATTAATTATTTCTTAGCCCTGATTTTACTTAAAAACTCTGGTGTAAACCCTAAATAAGAGGCTAACATATACTGCGGAACACGTTGTACAAACTCTGGGAATAAGCCGTTAAAATGGTGATACCTTTCCTCGGCTGTGAAACTGTATAAAAACATGATTCGCCTTTGAGAAGCCTGATGATTCTTTTGCAGGACTAGTCTGAAATACCTTTCAATTTTTGGTATTTTTTTGAACATTTCATCATAGTCATGTTGGTCTATTGCAATTACTTCCGTGTTTTCTGCGGCCTGAATAAAAAACTCGGAAGGCTTTTGAAATAAGAAACTGGTAAGATCGGTAAGCCACCAGTTTTCGATGCCAAATTGTGTAGTTTGTTCAGCGCCCTTTATATCTATAAAATAAAGCCTTATGCAACCTTTTACAACAAAATAATTAGCTCTGCAAACCTGGCCTTGCTCCAGCAAGAAAGCTTTCTTTTTAAAAGAAAAAGATTTGAGTAACGAGGCAAGTATTTCCTGCTCATCGCTCTTCAAATCTATAAATCTGTTAATATGGTTAAAAAGTTCGTTATACATTTAGCTTTGAGAAATCAGGCTAAAATTAAGCATAATTTCAATGAAATGTTTATAGCGAAAATGCCTTGAGATCGGGTTGTGCCCACTCACCCCAGTCTTTCATTGCAGCCATTAAAACCTTTTTCAAACCTGCATTATCAACTGGCTTGCCTTTAGCTGGAGGTAACAATTCTTTTTCCGGAACGGTTACTTCGGTAACTTTTGTGGCGAACCAGGTAATGTTTTCGTGCGGCAAAGCAAGCCCAAGGATCATTCCTGGTAAACCTGCGAAAGATTCTGGACCACCCGAAACAGCGATCTGATTTGCATAATAAGCTACAACGTATACAGAATCCATGATAATTGCATTGGCTCTGCGGCATTCGTAACCCGCAATTTCACGGGTTTCATCTGTAATTTTCCAATTTATTTTTCGAACACTGTCTTTAACTAAGTAAGTGGACTCGTAAACACTTTTTTGCGTTGTGCTGCTTTCGGTTTTAAAATCGGTAGCAACAATATTTTTTAAATCAGCAATTGGATTATTTGCAATCCAATTATTGTTACCTGAGGTGGATTCCTCTTCGAACCTATATAGTCCTTTATCAGTGTTAAATTTTAGTGTACTTTTTGCAGCTTTAAATTGGGGGTTGTTTTTTTTATAATTATCAAAAGCCTGATTCATATAACTTTCGTTATTCTTATTTATGCGTTTTTTAATAAGTGCATATATGTTAGATCGCTTTTCGAATTCGATAATTCCATTTTTTACAAAGTGTACATTTTGTGCTAAACAATTATCAGCAATAAAAATAATTGCGCAAATGAATGTAAGTTTTAACGTTGTTTTCATAATAATTAGTTTTGAGGTTTAACGCCGCCGCCCATTTTAGTGAAATCCCAGCTTACTGTGAACATAAAATATCTTCTGATGGTTCTGTAACTGCTTTGTGTAATGTTACCGTTTGCTGCTGAACGGTTAAAACCCTGGTTTTGGTTCAATAAATCGAATCCTTGAATTGATGTTTTTAAATTTTGTGCCTTGAAGAATTTTTTAGAGATCGTTGCGTTCCACAAAAACTGCTTAAATGATTCGTTAAATGCTTGTGTTTTTCCGCGATAAGTATATTCTCCATCAGATGCAATTTCAAATTTACCTGGCAATTGAATAGAGCCTGAGAAATATCCGGATGCACCCCATCCATTACTATTAAATGCTTGCTGAACAGAAGCTACAGTTGTAGTATATTGAGGGCCGAAATAAGCATAAAAATTATATTTACCGTCTTTGTATCTATTAATATTAATCTGCGGTGAATATGTCATATTTTTTGTTTGGTTCAATACACTATTAATAAAGTTATAAGATGTATTTCCATTCAAGTTGAATCCAACCCCTAAGTTTGTTCCTAATATTTTTCTACCAATGCTCGAATAAACACTAAAGTTAGAAGGTGTTTTTCCAGGTAAATTTACTGCTAGAAATGTACTTTTACCAGTTGTATCAGTAGTTACATCACTTACAATTGGGTTTTTTGTAAAACTATAGTAACCACTAATATAAATAGATTGGCTGCTCAAGACTTTGTAAGAGTTATAGTTTGCGCTTATATTGCTCCTAAATGATGGTCGTAAATCAGGATTTCCTAAGGTTATGTTTAGTGGATCGGTGTTGACCCTAATTGGCTGAATTTGCTCTAAACTTGGCTGCTGCGTACTACCATTATAATTTATACGAAAAGATTTCTGCTGAGAAAAATTATACTGGTACATCGCCTGTGGCATATAATTCACGAATTTTCTATCATATCGAACTTTATTATATAAATCTTCTTGTTTAAAGTTAACGCCACTAAATTTAGAGCCCGCATTGAAAACACTTTTCCCTTTCTTATAATTAAAAATCGCACCACCTTGATTTATAACCTGATCAAGCTGGTAATCATTACTAAACTCTGTATCAAAGTCATCATATCTTCCAGTAGGAGATTGGTTATAGGACTTTCTGTTTGAACGACCACTAGATAAAGTCAAACCATAATTAACAATAACCGTTAGCGTTTTTGATAGCGGCTCGGTGTAAGCCAGGTTAGACTTGAATACACTATTTTCTATACTATTTATTTTTTGCTGATCAACGATAACAATACTGTCTCTTATTGGATTTGTTTTATAAAATGTATTGTTAGACTTTAAAAAACCATCTGTTTTATTATCAGTAACAGATTGACTTAAATTTAGAGAAAGTGTACGCCCTTTCTTCTTTAATTTTTTAGTCAAAAATGCGTTTATGTTAAATATTTTATCGTCAGCATCATTTGTTAAAGTCCGGGTGCTTGTATTCAACAACCTTTTCTCATCCTCGGTGCTTGTTACATAATCTTGAAAAGTTTTGCTGTTTTTCAACGTTCCATCAAGATTAATTTTTAAGGTTAAAGTTGTATCTAACTTAATTTCATACATCGCATCAAGCTTTTGTCTGAAAATATCATTATCATAATTTTGAGTTGATGTATTGTTGAAGATACCTGTAGATAAGTTGTTCTGACTAATTGTATTTCTATCCCCAAACACCCTTAATGAGCCTATTTTGTAGTTTGTATTTAAGGTTTCCTTATCGCTGTTCCACTTATTATCAAAGTGTAAACCACCTGTTCTAGCAACTGGAATACCTTGCCCATTATATTGGCCGCCCCAACCTTCAAATTCATCGCCGCTGCTGGTAAAATATATACCACCATCATCACTAACAGTAGTTCCGCTTTGTGTTCCAAGTTTCTGGCTATCTTCCCAACCCAATCCTACCCTACCGTTGTTACCCAGCAAACCATAAGCAGAGAATTTTTTCTTACCTGCAAATTTGTTAAACATGAGCTGGCCCTGATAATACTCATCGGTACCTACCCCCGCTATGGCTTTACCAAAATACCCATTCTTTGCATTTTCCTTTAACTTAATATTTAGCGTTTTGGTTTTCTCGCCGTCATCTACTCCAGTAAAAGTAGCCTGATCGCTTTTTTTATCATATAGCTGAACCTTATCAACCATATCTGCTCTGATATTTTTTGTGACTAAGGTTGGGTCATCCCCAAAAAATTCTTCTCCATCAACCAAAACCTTGACATTTTTTTGGCCTTGTGCGGTAATTTTTCCGTCTTTGTCTATTTCGATACCTGGAAACTGTTTAATCAAATCTTCAACTTTTGCATTAGGCTCTATATTGTACGCCTGCGGATCGAATTCGGTCGTATCGCCTTTTATTTTGATTGCCGATCGGTTTCCCTTTATAATTACATCGGCAAGAAGCTTGGCCTTGCCTGTAAGGTTAATTTTGCCGTAATCTACATCCCTCTTAGTAGAGTCTAATGTAAAATGATCGACAAAATCTGCATACTTTGGATACGAAACCAGTAAGATATACTTGCCATTTTTTATGTTAAGCAACTCAAATGACCCGTTTTCTGCTGCTCGGGTAAACTTTACTAACGTAGAATCTTTAGCATTTAAAACGGAAACTGACGTGCCCCCTAAAATTGTTGTTGATGCGGTATCGATAACACGACCTTTAATACCGTGTAGATTTTGTGCTTTTGCCGATAGAAAACAAAAAATTAGAAAGCACGCTGAGAGTAATATTCGTTTCATAGATAGGATTAGTTTCTGTACCGAATATAAAAACTAATATCTTAGTTTAAAAACTGTTAACATTATTTAACAAAAACATTATTGTTACATAACAACAGGCTTTTGAAGCCCGATCATGTTAACGAATCGATTTTACTTCAACCACCGGTTGGTGTTCGTCGACGTTACAAAATTTTATTTCTTTTTCGTATAGATATTATGGGCGTTCGTCTATGATATCACCGTTGTGGTATAATACAGCAATTTCTGCTGAAACGTTTCCTAACTATTGCCGTCTTATATTCAAAACAACCTAACAATTAGGGATTTAAAAAAGAAATTATAACATATAAAATATTAAGGTCATGAAAAATTCTATCAAAAATTTATTCGCAGCAGCATTAGTAATGGTTACTTTAAGCAGCGCAACATTAGTAGCAAACGCAACTGAAAATAATTCTAGTTATACTGCTTTAACTCAGGTTAAAAATATAACCAAAATCGCAGTTAGCGGAAATGTAAAACTTATAATCGTTCAGGATGCTAAGGAAAGTATCGAAGTTTTCGATAAATATTATTCGAGCAATGCACTCGTACAACAACAAGGTTCTGAGCTTCGCATCAGTTCTTTTTCTAAGGATGCATTGACTGTTATTGCTCACATAAATAATCTTACATCTATCGAAGCTTCAAACACTTCTAGTGTTACAACTGCTGGAAAATTCAATTTGTTAAACCTTGAAATTATTTTGAAAGATAAAGCATCGGCAGATATTAATGCAAATACCGTTAATTTAAACACAACTGCTCAAGATGGTTCGATATTAAATTTAGAGGGAACTACCGAAAATCATACTGCAAGCTTAGGTAGCGAGGCTAAAATGAAAATGGATGAATTTGCCGCAGCAAGCACAAGCATTAGCGTTGCACCAAAAGCATTTTATGCAAACAACTTATCTCGTTACGATGATTTAAAAATCGACTTATTAGAAAAACTTTTCTAATAATCTACATACATAGTTTATTTTTAGTTAATGATAAACGGCAGCAGAGCGATTCTACTGCCATTTTTACATTATGGGTTTGTAGACCAAAGACCTGCGTCTTTTACAAAAACTCTTCTACTTAATTTTAATTGAGAAACAATAAGTTCGGCTAAATCTTCTGGTTGCATTACCTTATCAGGATTGCCATCAGTAAGTTTTAATTCAATTGCCATATCTGTTGCTGTTGTACTCGGCGTTAATGAGGTTACGCGAATATTATGTTTACGCATTTCCTGCATCAAAGAAGTAGACATTGCAATTAAACCTGCTTTAGATGCAGAATAAGCACTTGTTACTGCCGCTGGACTTAAGGCCGAAGAACTGGAAATGTTGATAATATCACCAGTTTGATTTTGAATCATTTGCGGAACAACAGCTCTGGTAACGTAATATGGTCCAAGCAAGTTAATTTTAATGATTTCTTCCCATGCGTTTGGCTCCAATTCTAAAAATTTAGCAAACTTACCAATACCTGCATTATTGATCAGAATATCAATAAAACCCAAGTCCGACTGAACTTTTTCTACTGCTACATTTATTGAATTTATATCGCTAACATCCGCAGTAACTGTACTTATTTTTACACCAAATTCTTTTAATTCTAATGCCAGTTTATCTAAATCACTTTGTGTTCTTGCCAATAAACCTACGTTTACGCCCTCTTTAGCTAACGCGATGGCAATTGCTTTTCCAATCCCTTTTCCAGCTCCAGTTATTAAAGCATTTTTTCCAGCTATATTTTCCATTTTAATTTATTCATTTTCAGCATTACGAAACATGAAGCAATCTTACGGATAGAAGATTGCTTCGTATCTCATAATCACAATTTATTTGCTTTACAGATCAAACTTTATTCCTTGCGCCAGTGGCAAAGTGTGCGAATAATTTATCGTATTTGTTTGTCTGCGCATGTATGCTCTCCAGGCATCCGAACCGCTTTCTCTACCGCCACCAGTTTCTTTCTCTCCACCAAAAGCACCACCAATTTCGGCACCTGATGTGCCAATATTTACGTTTGCAATACCACAGTCAGACCCCTGAAAAGAAAGGAATTGTTCTGCCTCTCTCAAGTTAAGGGTCATTATTGCTGATGATAAACCCTGAGGAACACCATTTTGTAGGGCAATGGCTTCATCTAAAGTTTTGTATTTAATTAAATATAATATCGGTGCAAATGTTTCATGCTGAACAATTTTATAATCGTTTTTAACCTCGGCAATACAAGGTTTAACATAACAACCACTACTATAATTTTCTCCTTCTAAAACACCACCATCAACTACAAAATTACCGCCTTCAGCTTTACATTTTTCTATAGAATTTAGATAAGCGGCTACAGCATCGGTGTCGATCAATGGACCCACATGATTATGCTGATCGAGTGGATCGCCAATTCTTAACTGACCATAAGCTTTTACCAACTTTGCAGTAAAAGCATCGTAAACACTTTCATGAATAATTAGTCTTCTTGTCGATGTGCAACGTTGTCCGGCAGTACCAACGGCACCAAAAACTGCACCAATTAAACTCATATCTAAATCAGCATGCTCAGAAATAATTATGGCATTATTTCCTCCAAGCTCTAATAAACTTTTACCCAAACGAGCACCAATTGCAGCACCTACAGCTTTACCCATTCTGGTAGAACCTGTAGCTGAGATTAATGGCACTCGACCATCGTTTGTCATCATTTCACCGATCACTCTATCTCCGATAATTAAACTCGATACGCCTTCAGGAATATCATTTGTTTTTAAAACATCAGCAATTATTTTTTGACAAGCGATACCTGTTAATGGTGTTTTTTCTGATGGTTTCCAGATACAAACATTACCACAAACCCAAGCTAAAGCCGCATTCCAGCTCCATACTGCTACTGGAAAATTAAATGCAGAAATTATACCTACAATACCAAGTGGGTGCCACTGTTCGTACATTCGGTGACTTGGGCGTTCGCTATGCATGGTTAAACCATAAAGCTGTCGCGATAATCCAACTGCAAAATCGCAGATATCGATCATTTCCTGAACTTCGCCAAATCCCTCTTGCAAACTTTTACCCATTTCATAAGAAACCAATGTACCTAAAGCTTCTTTATTTTGGCGTAAAGCATCGCCAAACTGGCGAACAATCTCCCCTCTTTTTGGCGATGGAACTGTTCTCCAGAAAATAAAGGCTTCTTGTGCGTTTGCAATTACAGTTTCATAATCAGCCTGGCTTGCCACTTTTACTGATGCAATTTTTTCACCATCAACAGGCGAAAAACTATCAATTGAATTTGAACCCGAATGACCACCCCATTCGCTACCTGTACTATAAGCAGCGTTATTGGGCTCTATTCCTAGTTTTTTTAATATGGATTGAATATCTGCTCTCATAAATATTTAATATGCTCTAATTATTAATAAATCAAATCTAAGATTTACAATTATCTTTTCTTCTAGTATCGATGATATAAACAATTTGCCAACCTTTTTCTCCCTTTACCAGCTGAAAAGAGTTTACACCACAATGGCTAAATTTTTCATCAATATAAAACTTGTAATCTGTCCAAACGCTGGCCAACGGTCCATCAATTAAAATTTTTGTAAACACAATGCGTTCATCGTATTTCTGTGGGTGGGGCGAACCTATAAACTTTAAAAAATCTAGAACTGGCTCGTTGCGAACAATATTTTTTCCATCTTTATTAACAATGGTTTGCAATATCCCGCCATTGGCAAAAGCAGATCTTGCTAAGGTGCTATCGCCGTTTTTCATCCCATTAAAAAGATTATTAACTGCTATTTTTACAGCGTCTTCTTCTGTGCTTTGCGCCCTCAGCTTATTACAAAAAACAACACAAACAAGTGCTAAAACGACTATTCTTTTCATGACTTCATAATTACCATTAATCAAATAAATTTATGTTATTTTTGTGAAAGAAGGGAAAAGGAACCGCGATGAAGAAAAAAAGCATTGATTATTCACACACTCGAAAATAATTGATACTGTTAGTTTTCAATGATTTACATCGAAAAACAATTTCAATGTTAATAATTTTTTTAAAACAACATTGGTAAATATTGTAAACTTATAATGTGTTTTTCTACTTACTAGCACGGTTCTTTAATAGTATATTATATGGAAGAAGAATTCTTTTTTGAATCCAACGAAGATGCACAACGTTCAGTTGAACGTTACGAGGAAATGATCCGCAATAAGGACCAATACTTTTTCGATGCAGGCGCTTTTGAATACATTGTAGATTTTTACATTGAAAAAAATGATCCCGTTAAAGCTTTGCAGGTTGTAGATTATGCTGTTAGTCAACACCCGTACGCAACGGTATTTTTAATTAAACAAGCGCATTTATTTATTTTAACGAACAATAACGAACAAGCATTTTTAGCGTTGCAAAAGGCCGAGCTTTTAGAGCCTTCTGAAGCAGATATTTATTTACTTCGCGGCAATATTTACCAAAATACAGAACGATATAGCGAGGCACTCGAAAATTATGAAAAGGCTTTAGGTTTAGCAGAAAACACTGACGAAATCTTGCTTCAGATTGCTTATGTGTATCAAAGCATGTCTGATTACGAAAGCGCTATTACGTACATTAAGTTAAGCTTAGAGCAAAACATGGAAAACCAGGATGGTTTATACGAACTGGCTTTTTGCTATGATGTTTTAGATAAACAGGAAGAAAGCATTAAATTTTATCAACAGTATATCGATACCGATCCGTATTCTTATGCTGCATGGTACAATTTAGGCAACAGTTTCCATAAACTTAATCTTTTCGAAAAAGCAATTGATGCATACGATTATGCGATTTTAATTAAGGAAGATTTCAGTTCTGCCTATTTTAATAAAGGCAACGCTTTAGTTCAGCTAGATAAATACGAGGAAGCTATTGATGTTTACAAACAAACTTTCGAGTACGAACAACCGAATGCCGATACCTATTGTGCAATTGGTGAGTGCTTTGAAAAGCTTGAAAAAATGGATGAAGCCCGTTCTTATTACAAGAAATCGGTTAAAATGGACCCTAAAATGGCCGATGCATGGTTTGGCATTGGTGTAACATTAAACCACGAAGAACGTTATTTTGAATCTTTACATTTTTATAAAAAGGCAATCGATTTAGAAGCCGAGAATCCAGATTTTTGGTTTGCAATGGCAGATGCTCATTATAAATTGAATCAAATTGAGGAATCTATTGCGGCTTACGATAAAGTTTTGGAATATAATCCTCTAGATATTGAAGCATGGTTAGACTTTAGTACGGTTCTATATGAGCAAGGAAAACTTTTAGAAGCATCGGAAACCATGGCCGAGGCGATAAAAAACAACCCAGAAGCTGCAGAGCTATATTACCGAATGGTGGCTTATTTATTTGCATTAGGCCATTACGCTGATGCTTTAGGCTATTTGGAAACCGCTTTAACAACCGATCCAGATAAGCATTATATTCTTTTCGAATACTTGCCACAACTACAAGATAATAGTGCAATTATAAACGTTATAAACCGTTACATCAGGTAAAAAGCATGTGAGAAAATTTTGACATATAATTCTCAAAATTTTTTCCACTTTTGTACACATATGAATTACCCATTATTAAACGTTCCCGAACGTCCAGCTAAACCACGCCAAAAAGGCTTAACAATGGTTATGGATAAGGGATTAAGCCTTCGTCAGGTAGAAGATTTTATTGAAGTTGCTGGCGTACATACAGATATTGTAAAATTAGGCTGGGCTACCTCACACGTTACCCCAAACTTAAAAGAAAAATTAGCTTTATATAAAAGTGCTGGTATTCCAACCTATTTTGGCGGAACACTTTTTGAAGCATTCATAATTCGTAATCAGTTTTCAGATTATCAGCGTGTTTTAGACCAATACGGAATGGAATACGCAGAAGTTTCTGATGGTTCTATCGAAATTGAGCACGACTTAAAATGTAATTACATCAGCGAACTTGCTAAACAAGTTACTGTAATTTCAGAGGTTGGAAGTAAAGATGCTGCTAAAATATTTGCCCCATACAAATGGATCAAATTAATGAAAGCAGAGCTTGAAGCAGGTTCTTGGAAAGTAATTGCCGAAGCTCGCGAAGGCGGAAATGTTGGTATTTACCGTGGTAGTGGTGAAGTTAGGGAAGGATTAGTTGATGAAATTTTAACTCAAATCCCTGAAGAAACCATTATTTGGGAAGCACCTCAAAAAGAGCAACAAGTTTGGTTTATCAAATTAATTGGAACTAACGTAAACCTTGGCAACATTGCGCCTGCAGAAGTTATTCCTTTAGAAACCATTCGTTTGGGCTTAAGAGGTGACACTTTCGATCATTTCCTTAATTTAGGAAAATAGAAATCTCGTTTTTTCGAGACACGCAGCAATCTAATAATTTGGGTTATTCTTTATCGCATTAAGGCTGCTGCGTGCCTTGCAATAACGTAAATTATTTAATAATGAAAACTTACGGCTTAATCGGTTATCCGCTTTCTCATTCTTTCTCTAAAAAATACTTTACTGAAAAGTTTCAAAACGAAGGTATAAGCAATCATCAATACGAACTTTTCCCTATTGAAGACATTGATTCCTTACCAGATTTGCTGGCTCAAAATCCTTCAATTGTCGGACTAAACGTAACTATTCCGCATAAAGTAGCTGTTTTACCTTTTTTAAATGATATTGAAGAAGCTGCCGAAAAAATTGGCGCAGTAAACTGTATTTGTGTCAGAAGTTTTGAAGGCGATACTTATATGAAAGGCTTCAATACGGATGCTTTTGGGTTTGAAGCATCGTTGAAACCTTTATTGACACCCGAACATCAAAAAGCTTTAGTTTTTGGCGATGGCGGTGCGGCAAAGGCAGTTAAGTACGTGCTTGAAAAGTTAAACATCGAATACCAGATTGTTGTTCGAAAAGCAATATCTGGAGCGATGCTATACGAAGAAATTACACCTGAAATTTTAAAATCGCATAAATTATTGATCAATACAACGCCATTAGGTATGTCGCCAAATGTTGATACTTATCCTGCTATTGATTATTCTTTGTTAAATGCAGAATATCTTGCTTACGATTTAGTTTACAATCCACTAGAAACTACTTTTTTAGCGAAAGCGGCCGCACAAGGGGCTGTTATTAAAAATGGATTGGAAATGTTATACAAGCAAGCAGAAAAAGCCTGGTGTATTTGGAATAATGTACGTTAGTTTCCGTTATTTCAATACAATTAACTAAAGCAGAATTACATGAAATTTAAATATCTATTTTTTCTTCCGCTGATTCTGCCTTTGTTTATGATTGCTTGTCAAAACAACGAGTACAGTCCAAAACCAAAAGGTTATTTCCGCATTATTTATCCAGAAAAAAAATATCAGCAGTTTGATGGAAGTGCTCCTTTTAGTTTCGAGTACCCTGTTTACGCAAACATGGAAGCCGATCAGGGCAGAAATGTAAAAAAAGATTGGTTTAATATGCATTTCACCCAATTTAATGCCTATTTACACTTAACTTATTATGATGTAACTAATCGGGCTGCTTATGATGAAATGGTCGAAGATGCCAGAAAACTAGCCTTTAAACATACTATAAAAGCAAGCGCAATCGACCAGAAATTAATTAATTATCCAGATCGAAAAATTTACGGCATTTATTACGCAATTGAAGGTAATACTGCATCATCTGTGCAGTTTTTTTTAACAGATAGTGCAAAACACTATTTTAGAGGTGCATTATATTTTAATGAGCGCCCGCAATACGACTCCATAGAACCCGTTGTAAAATTTATTAAAAAAGATATCGATAAAATGATATCTACCTTTAAATGGAAGAATTAACTTCGCCCATCCTATTTACTAAATCATGATTAATATAAAAATATTCACCTTTAACGCTTATAGTGAAAATACATACGTTTTATATGATGAAACGAGTGAATGCGTAATTATTGATCCTGGAATGTATGATGGATCGGAACAAAATGAGCTTGCGAATTTTATTAAGGAAAAAACGCTTAAACCTGTTTTGCTATTAAATACTCATTGTCACTTAGATCATGTTTTCGGCAATAAATTTGTTTTTGATACGTGGGGATTAAAGCCTCAATTCCACATCGGCGAACTTCCGATTTTACAGGCTGTGCCTGGTTATGCACCTCAAATGGGATTTTCACACTACGAACTTTCGCCCGAACCAGATACATTTTTAGAAGAAACTGGAACCATATTTTTTGGAAACAGTTCTTTAGATTTAATTTTTGCCCCTGGTCATTCGCCTGCACATTTATGTTTTTATAGTAAAGCTGATAAATTTTTAATTGGCGGCGATGTTTTGTTTTACAGAAGTATTGGCCGTACCGATTTACCTGGAGGAAATCATCAGCAACTAATTAACAACATCGAAACTAAAATTTTCACCTTACCCGATGATTGTGAAGTTTATCCTGGCCATGGTCCATCGACCACAATTGGTTCGGAAAAACAAAACAATCCATTCTTTTAGCTGTATAAGTTAAAAACCTGCTTCCTTTTTCATTATATTTAACTTAAGTGAATACACCATTTTATATTGCCAAGAGATATTTGTTTGCAAAAAAAACAACAAATGCAATTAATCTGATATCAGGCATATCTATGGTTGGGGTTATGGTAGGAAGCGCAGCTTTAATTATCATTCTATCGATTTTTAACGGCCTTGAGGTAACGATACTGAATATGTTTAACACTGTTACCCCAGAACTAGTTATTCTTCCTGCTAAGGGGAAAACTTTTGATCCGCATACTGATTATTTTAAAGAGCTAAAAAAGAACAAAAGTGTTTATTCTTTAACAGAGGTTTTACAAGAAAATGCTTTATTAAAGTATAACAATAAACAGGCTGTGGGTATGGTTAAAGGGGTAAGCTACGATTACTTAAAAAACCCCAAGCTTGATAGCACTTTACTGGAAGGCAGGTTTGTATTAAGTAATAAAAGTGGTTACAGCTCGGTAATTGGTTCTGCCTTGCAAACCTACTTAGCTGTAAATACAGTCGATCCGTTTACGGAGTTAGAGATTTTCTCTCCCAAAAAAAGTATTGCTGTAAATACCATAAACCCAGCTGATGATTTTACAAACAAAAGCATTCGTGTTAGTGGTGTTTTCGAAATTCAGCAAGAGTTTGATAACGGAATTATTGTACCGCTTGATTTTGCCAGGGAACTTTTGGGAGAAGATAAAAATGTTTCGTCGATAGAGATAAACTTACAACCAGGCACTGATATCGATAAATTTCAACAGGAAGTTGCAGAAAAAGCGGGATCAGCCTTCGAAGTGAGAAACAGGGCAGAGCAAAACAGATCACTTTACCACATTTTAAATACTGAGAAATGGGCGGTATATATCATTCTAACATTTATCTTAATTATTGCTATATTTAATATTATTGGCTCTTTAACCATGCTTGTAATTGATAAGGTAAAAGATATTGCTATTCTAAGCAGTTTAGGCGCCAGTAAAAAACTAATAAAACGAATATTTCTGTTAGAAGGCATGATGATTACCATGTCGGGGTGTGTACTCGGATTAGGTATTGGATTGGTATTTTACTTTTTACAACACAACTATGGTCTAATTAAAATGGGAGATGATACACTTATAAGTTCCTATCCCATAGGCTTAAAGTGGAAAGATTTCATTTTAGTTTTTGTAACTGTTGGTATTTTCTCATTTTTGGCATCTGCTTTGTCATCTAATTTAAGCGTTAAAAAGATAGATCAGATTAATCAAACACTATAAAACATGAAATCATTTAAACAAGCAATCGTATTCGTTATGCTATTTGGTGTGGCCCTTACCGCTTGTAACAGAGCCGATAAAAGCGTAGAAAGCAGTAACCTTAAAACTGTTAAAGGCCTTTATAGCTTCGGTCCTGAAATGAAATCGTTTACTTTGTGCGAAGATGGTAGAGAATATTGGGTTGTAGATAGTGTTAAAAATTTAGAACTTTCTTATAGCAACTTAAATTTCGAAAAGCCTTACGAACCCGTTTATGTCGAATTGCAAGGGTATTTTGCCAAATCTGATACAGCAACAGTTGCAGCAGATTTTGATTCGACACTGGTAGTTACTAAAGTCATCAAAATTAGCAAGGAAATTCCTGATGGGCCTTGTTCACAATAATAAACGGCGAATATTCAGTTTAGGCGGGTAATTATTTTCCCAATTGATACCTAAATCAGGATTAGAGCTTTGGCCTTCCTGCCGCTTTAAATCGTTACAAAATCGTTGAAGTTGCTATTCTAAATTTTATAAATTAGCCAAAATTATAATTATGGAAGAAATAACCTGGAACGATTTTGAAAAAGTAGAATTGCGTGCTGGAACAATTTTAGAAGTTTTCGATTTCCCTGAAGCTAAAAAACCTGCCTACAAATTAAAAGTAGATTTTGGTGAGTTCGGAGTAAAAACAAGCAGCGCACAAATTACAAAGCTATATACAAAAGAAGAGTTACCTGGTAAACAGATTATTGGCGTGGTTAACTTTCCAAAAAAGCAAATTGGTAAGTTTATGTCAGAATTTTTAGTAACTGGCTTTGCTGATGAAAATGGAGATATTGTTTTATCTACAGTTCAGGGCAAAGTACCGAACGGGAGCAAGCTTATTTAATTTGCTTATTGCGGGGGCTAACTTAAATAGTTTTGCAGGCATTTCGCTGCTAAACCCGACTGAAACGAGCACGCAGTAAAGTGTAAGGCGGGACTGCTGGTTAGGAATTGCATGACATTTGCTTTTCTAATTAAAATGAGGCACTTCAAAAATCAGTTATAAATTTACCTTTGTGTATGAGTTTTTACGATTTCGAGAATAAAGATAAAGACGCGGAGGATATTCATTATATGAAACTGGCTTTGGCTGAAGCACAAAAAGCAATGGCTGAGGATGAGATTCCGATTGGCGCAATTGTAGTTTCTAAAAACAGAATTATTGGCCGCGGGTATAATTTAACAGAACGCTTTAATGATGTTACAGCACATGCCGAAATGCAGGCTTTTACCTCGGCTAGCCAAACCATTGGCGGAAAATATTTAACTGATTGCACTTTGTACGTTACCATTGAGCCTTGTGTAATGTGCGCTGGCGCCAGTTACTGGACTCAGATAAGCAGAATAGTTTATGGTGCACGCGAAGAAAAAAGAGGTTTTTTATCGAAAGGTGCTAATTTATTACATCCAAAAACTGAACTTAAGGGCGGTATTTTAGCTGATGAATGTGCTGCGCTAATGAAAGATTTCTTTGCCAGGAAGCGATAACACAAATTATTAGCTACTTACTATTAACTGTGTGTACATAACAAAAACATTTGATGATAATAACATGAACAAAACTTAACCTTTGAATGTTATATTTGCTTCAAGAAACATTTTTTAAACTTTAAACATATAAATATTATGGCTTTTGAATTACCTGCGTTACATTACGCAACCGATGCATTAGAACCGCATATTGATAAAATGACCATGGAAATCCACCATGACAAACATCATCAAGCTTATGTTACTAACTTAAATAAAGCTGTTGAAGGAAAGCCTGAGGCTAATTTAAGCATCGAAGAAATTGTAAAAAACATTTCTAAATACCCAGCTGCTGTTAGAAATAATGGTGGTGGTCACTATAACCATTCTTTATTCTGGAACGTTTTAGGTCCGAACAAAGGTGGCGAGCCGACAGGCGATTTAGCTAAAGCAATTAATGCTGCTTTTGGTTCTTTTGCTGATTTAAAAACTAAAATGCAAGAAGCTGGTGCAACTCGTTTTGGTTCTGGTTGGGCTTGGTTATCAGTTGGTGCTGACAAAAAACTTCAGGTTTCTTCTACTCCAAACCAAGATAACCCTTTAATGGATGTAGCTGAAGTAAAAGGTACTCCAATATTCGGTATCGATGTTTGGGAACATGCTTACTACTTAAAATACCAAAACAAACGCCCTGATTATTTAGCGGCAATTTGGAATGCAGTTAACTGGGATGCAGTTGCAGAGCTTTATAAAAAAGCATTGTAATTAACCGTAAAACGAGATAATTAAAGCCTGCAAACTCAAATTTGCAGGCTTTCTTATTAATTAATACCTTCGCATATATTATTTATACAAATGAAAAAGGTTATATTTTTATTCTTAATTGTTATAGGCATAAACAGCTTAGCTACTGCACAACAAAATAAAGTGCCTACTCCTACTGAAATTGCCAAGAAAAATGTAGAAGATTTAGATAAAAAGTTAAAGTTAAATGATACTCAAAAAAGTATTATTTATAGCTTAACTTTTAATCAAGCTAAAGAACAGGCAGATTTGGTGAAGAGACAACAAGCTGGCAACTCTAGAGAGGATGATGCCGACAAATATTATAAACTTCAAAACCAAACTTCTAAAGGTATCCGTGAGGTTTTAAAAGGCGACCAGCAAACCAAGTACGATAAAATTATCGAAGAACGTTTGAGTGGGAAAAGCAACAAGAAAAAGAAAAAAGGGGAAGAAGAAGAGGTTGAAGGCGACATTAATGGCTTATTAATTAAACCTGAAAAGGTTAATTAGTAGCTTTAATAAAGTTAAATACAATGCCAGAAATAATAGTTGGGAGTATTGTAATTTGCCTTTTACTATCTCCGCAACTTTTGGCTGGATTTCTGGCCAAAAGAACAGGACGAAATTTTTGGTTCTGGTTTTTTATATCCTTCTTAATTCCAATTATTTCCCTTATAATTTTAATTTTTATGGAGGATAAAAATCCACAAAGTGAAAGTTATAAACTAGCTGATCATGTTGGAAAAGACAGCGAAAAAATCAATTCTGATTTGATAAGCAACTAAATACCGACCACGTCCTTTTTCTTTCTCTGCTTCATTGCTTTCGGAATAATTTCTAAGATTTCATCTTTTAATGCATTTAGCATTCTCTTTTTGATGAAGTTTTTATGTGTTACCAAACTAATTTCGCGAACAGGCTCAGGTGATTTAAAATGCCTTATTTTATTTGTTTGTTTTGCATTTAATTCGGCAATGGCAAGTTCTGGTAATAAAGTAGCGCCGCCGTTTAAATCGACCATTCTTACCAAAGTTTCTACGCTACCTGTATTGTATTCAAGGCCTTGTAATCTATTATTCTTGGTAGAACGACAAATATTTAAAACCTGATTTCGCATGCAATGACCTTCGTTTAAAAGCCAAATGTTTTCATCGTTTAAATCTTCCGCATCAACCGCTTTCTTTTTATAAAGCTTACTGTTTTTGCTAATGTAACTTACAAAGTTTTCGTAATACATTGGCATTTCGATAATATTCGGGTCAGTTAATGGCGTAGCTAAAATACCGCAATCTAAAACGCCTGTTTTTAAATGCTGAATAATATCTTCGGTAGTATATTCCCAAATCAACAGCTTTAATTCTGGATATTTTTCGAGCATTGCTGATATCACTTCAGGCAGTAAATATGGCGCTACGGTTGGAATAACACCAATTCTTAATTCACCTAAAACATCTTGTTGCTGGCTATTGATCAGCTCTTTTACTTTTCCGCTTTCTTGTAAAATAACTCTTGCCTGCGCTATAATTTGTGAACCAATTTCTGTTGGGCTTACAGGTTGTTTGCTTCTATCGAATATTTTTACACTTAATAATTCTTCGAGTTTTTGCACCTGCATACTTAACGTTGGCTGCGTTACAAAACACTTATCAGCAGCAGTTACAAAACTTCTATAAGTATCTACGGCCACAATATATTCAAGTTGAACTAAAGTCATATAGGTAAAATTGATTTATAATTTCAAATATATAAATTTCATTTATAACTTATTCTAAACAAAAATCATTTATTAAAATAATGTGCTAGTGAAAGAACTAACTATGAGCAAAAACAATTAAACTCTACAGATTTACTTTCTTAAACTACATTAAGTTTTTTAAGTTTCTGAATGTGGAACTTTACATCGCAAATAAAAAACAAAAACATGGAAAGTAGAATTGACATTCAAAAAATTGAGCCTGCAGCTTACCAGGCTATGTATGCCTTAGAAAAATATTTAGCTTCAAGTTCCTTAACTCCTACTCATAAAGAGTTAATTAAATTAAGAGCATCACAAATTAACGGTTGCGCATTTTGCATAAATATGCACAGTACCGATGCCCGTAAGTTAGGCGAAACCGAGCAAAGAATTTACTTATTAAATGCCTGGAAGGAAACAAATCTTTATACAGAAGAAGAGCAAGCGATTTTAGCATTAACAGAAGAAGTAACCTTAATTACAAATCACGTTTCTGATGCTACTTACCAAAAAGCAGCAAATCTTTTTGATGAGCATTATTTGGCTCAAATAATTATCGCAATTGTAACCATTAATGCATGGAATAGAATTGCGATCACTTCGAGAACTATGGTAGGATAATATTCGATAACATTTCGCCTGGGTCGGCAAAAACTCAGGCGATTTATTTCTTTTTATTAAGTTCTATCAAACTTAAATAAACTAACCTGGCAACGGCTTTAGCGCCTTCGGGCTGAAAATGTGTATTATCTTTCTGTCCTTTCGGATAAGCTTCGTATTTGCCAGAATCGAGGTTCATAAAATAGTTTTTAGAAACAAAGTCTTGACCTTTTTGAGTAAAAAATGTTGCAGAAAGTGTAGTTAAATCAATAACATGAACATTTAGTTCGTTTGCAACATCTTTTACCGCTTGCGGATAATCACCATGGGCACTTCCTAAAACGCCATCTTTCCAAGGGTAGTTACGAGTAACTGGAGTGATTAAAACTGGGAAGGCTCCCTTATCCCGACTTTCTTTAACATACATTCGAAGGAAATTTTTATAGCCTGGTATATCTACATATCGTTCGGGCTTATCTTTTGCCGCATCATTATGACCAAACTGAATTAAAACCAAATCATTTTTTTGCAAAACACTTTTAACCTCTTGCCATCTTCCCTCTTCGAAAAAAGTTCTGGTACTTCTACCGCCTTTAGCTTTATCTATAACAAGCACCGTATCACTCTTTATTAATCTATTTAATTTTTTAAGGCTATCGCGATGCAGAAATTGTTGAAAAACCTGACCCCAACCTGTAATGGGATATTTCTTTTGGAGGTAATCAGATTCCTGAGTGTAATCAGCAACGGTAGAATCACCAATCAGATAAACATGAACTGGCCTTGACTTAAATAAGAAGGCCGATAGTGAAAGAAAACACAAGAAGCAAAAGGCGATTAAAGTAAATCTTCTATTTTTATTCATGGTAATGATTTTAAAAATCCAACTATCAACTAATCACATTCGTTACAACAAGGTTACTCCATTTTTAAATTTATTACAATCTTTATTGTGCAATCGTTCCCGTTATCGTTTGCGATGTTTAATTTGTCAATAATATATTTAGCATCAAGTTTTATGTTTAAAATTGTTCATCATATATTATTAAAACACGGCTGCGTTTAACATTAAAAAACTCGCAGCCGATTTTATTTTCTTCTAACCAAATTCTTATATGAAAATTTCATTCTTTTTATTTCTGCTAACAATTTGCCTAACGGCTAATGCATTAGAAATTAAACCCGATTTTATAGTTAGTGCCCACGGTAGCGGAAACTTTAAAACTGTTCAGGAGGCCATTAATGCTGTACCCGATTTTAGAAACAAAACCACTACAATTTTTATTAAGAAAGGCATTTATAAAGAGAAATTGATTTTAGCTGCTTCAAAAAAGAACGTAAAGTTTATTGGAGAAGATTTATATAAAACCATTTTAACTTATGATGACTACAACCAAAAGAAAAATATTTTTGGCGAAGAGAAAGGCACATCTGGTTCATCGAGCTTTTACATTTATGGCGAGAGCTTTTCTGCAGAAAACCTAACTTTCGAAAACTCGTCGGGCCCTGTTGGACAAGCTGTTGCAGTTTGGGCTGGAGGCGACAAACTAATCTTTAATAATTGCAGGTTTTTAGGCTTTCAGGATACACTTTATACTTACGGCGGTAATAATCGCCAATACTACAAAAACTGTTATATAGAGGGCACGGTAGATTTTATATTTGGTGCTTCAACTGCCTGGTTTGAGAATTGTACACTTTACTGTAAAAAAGCAGGTTATATTACAGCTGCATCAACAGCAGATACAACGAAATTTGGTTACGTGCTAAACAATTGCAAAATAAAAGGTGATGCACCTGCTAGTAGTTTCTACTTAGGCAGGCCATGGCGACCGTATGCGAAAGTTGTTTACCTGAATTGCGAACTGCCTGATCTTATCTATGCTGAAGGATGGAATAATTGGAGTAAAGAAAGCAACGAGCAAACTGCTTATTATGCTGAATATAAAAGTACTGGAAAAGGTGCTAATAGTCAGAAAAGAGTTAAGTGGTCGCATCAGTTAACAAATGATGAGTATAAAGCCTACACTTTGGAAAACGTTTTCCGTGGATGGAATCCAGAAGGAAAATAAAACTATAAACAACTAATTAACAAATAGTTAAAACAACAAACACTAGTAAAAAAGCCTTTTTCTTTGGCAACGATTGCATAGATTTTTCTTCTATTTTACCGTTAAAGACCGTACACTTGTTTTACAATAACCAAGTATAATTTAACGTAGCAACTAATGAAACATTTAATAGGTCGTTTACACCCCCGTAAAGCAGCTTTAGCCTCTCTAATTTTACTCTCTGTAAGTGTTTCGATGGTAAGAAGTCAAACTTTACCAGTAATTAAGCAGGTTACATTTAAAAAAGATACTACAAGCATTGTTAATTTCGGTGCCAAAGGCGATGGCGTAACTTTAAACACAGTTAGCATAAATAAAACAATTGCAACGGTTAGTCAAAAAGGTGGTGGTGTTGTATTAATCCCATCGGGTTTATGGTTAACTGGCCCTATTGAATTAAAAAGCAATGTTAACTTACATTTAAAACGCGATGCGATTCTTCAGTTCACTGATGATTTCAATCAATATAAACTAGTAGAAGGCAACTGGGAAGGCCAGCCAGCCTGGCGCAATCAAAGTCCTATTTCTGGAACTAATCTCGAAAACATAGCCATTACAGGTTCAGGCATTATAGATGGAAACGGCGGCGCTTGGCGCATGGTTAAAAAAGATAAACTTACTGAAACACAATGGAAGAAATTGGTTTCTGGTGGCGGGATAATTAGTGAAGACGGCAAATTATGGTATCCATCTGCAAAAACTGTAAAAGGTTCTAAAACCAAAAATGCAGGCGTTATTGTAGCAGGCAAAACAGCCGCGGATTATGAAGATATTAAAGATTTCTTAAGACCAAACTTATTGGTTTTAACCAGCTGTAAAAAAGTTCTTTTAGAGGGTGTTACTTTTCAAAACTCGCCCGCATGGAACTTGCATCCACTAATGTGCGAGGATTTAACTTTGAGGAATTTACAGGTTAAAAACCCATGGTTTGCACAAAACGGGGATGGTGTAGATGTAGAATCTTGCAAAAATGTATTAATAGAAGGCAGCACGTTTGATGTTGGCGATGATGGGATCTGCATTAAATCGGGCAGAGACGAATCTGGCCGAAAACGAGGTATGCCAACAGAGAACGTGATCATCAGAAATAATGTTGTTTACCATGCGCATGGTGGCTTCGTAATTGGAAGCGAAATGAGTGGTGGTGCAAGAAATATTTGGGTTTACGATTGCTCTTTTATTGGTACTGATATTGGTTTACGCTTTAAAACAACCCGCGGTCGTGGTGGTGTAGTCGAAAATATTTATGTAAACAACATTAATATGATCGATATTCCAGGTGAAGCCATTCTATTTGATATGTACTATGCAGCTGTAGATCCAGTTCCATTAGCTGGTGAAAAAAGAGAGGCTATAAAAACGATAACGGTACCTGTTACAGAAGCAACACCTCAATTTAAAAATATGCACATTAAAAATGTAGTAGCCAATGGCGCCGAAAAGGCAATATTTTTTAGAGGATTACCTGAGATGAACATTAAAGATATCCATTTAGAAAATATAACTATTCAATCGAAAAAAGGAATTGAGATTATAGAAGCCTCTGGCATCTCCCTAAAAAATGTTAATGTAATTACTGAAGATACCAATCCGATTTTAAGTGTTCAAAATGGCACAAACATCAGCATCAATGGCTTAAAATATAAAAACGGGAGCGAGTTGCTTTTTAATATCAGTGGCGAAAAAACTAAGGGCATTAAAGTAAGTGGCACGGATGTTTCTAAAGCAAAAAAAACATCTGTATTTAGTGAGGAAGTAAATAAAACGGCATTAGAGATTTCTAAATAATATGAAAAAATTTATCATACAAGCCACTTCGATATTAACTGTTTTAACGGTTCTATGTACTGGCGTTTTTGCACAAAAAAAATTATCCGAGCAGTTAACCTTAACTGCAATGGAAACCCTGTTTCAAGATACAACAGTTCTTAAAGATGCCAAAGGCCCAAGATGGAGTTATGATATGGGCGTTGTTTTAGAAGGTGCCGCACAGGTTTGGCGCAATACTGGTAATGGCGATTATTTCAAATACATCCAATCTTCTATGGATGCTTATGTTGATAAAACTGGAAGTATTAGAACTTACAAAAGCGAAGATTTCAATATCGATAATATAAAAAATGGTCGATCTTTATTATTGCTTTATAAAGTTACGGGGCAACAGAAGTATTTAACTGCTGCTACTCAATTATACAATCAGTTGCAACAACAACCTCGCACAAAAGCGGGTGGTTTTTGGCACAAGAAAATTTATCCGAACCAAATGTGGTTGGATGGTTTATATATGGGCGAGCCCTTCTACGCAGAATACGCAGCATTAATGAGAAAAGATTCGGCTTTTAATGACATTGCCAATCAGTTTATTTTGATGGAAAAAGTTTCCAGAGATACAAAAACAGGCCTACTTTATCATGGTTACGATGAAAGTAGATTGGAGAAATGGGCAGACCCAACTACTGGTAAATCACCTAATTTTTGGGGTAGAGCAATGGGTTGGTACATTATGGCTCTTGTTGATGTTTTGGATAATTTCCCTAAAAACCATCCAAAAAAAGCAGAATTAATCGCAATTCTAAATCGTACGGCTATTGCAACAGTAAAGTATCAGGATTCGAAATCTGGCGTATGGTTCGATATTATGGATATGCCAACGCGTAAAGGCAATTATTTAGAGAGCTCTGCATCGAGCATGTTTGTTTATGGCTTGGCTAAAGGCGTTAGAAAAGGTTATTTACCACAATCTTTTATGGTAGCTGCAAATAAAGGCTATGCAGGTTTAAAGAAAGAATTTATAGAATCGGCAGGCGATGAAAGAGTAAATTTAACTAAAACGGTTTCTGTTTCGGGTTTAGGTGGAAAACCTAAATATCGTGATGGCAGCTTTGAATATTACATCAGTGAAAAAGTAATTACTAACGATCCGAAAGGCGTTGGTTCATTTATTTGTGCAGCGGCAGAAATGGAAATCGATGCTTTACCTAAACCTGGAAAAGGTTTAACTGTAACAGTAGATAACTTTTTCAATAATGAATATATGAATGGCCCTACCAGCGATAAAATTCCTTTTCATTACCTGTGGAATGAGGATGACAATAACGGCTTCTCTCTGTTTGGAAAAGTCTTTAACGATGCGGGCGTTAAAACCTCAACACTTTCAACTGCTCCAACTACTACAAATTTAAAGGGCTCGAACATTTATATCATTGTAGATCCAGATACAGAAAAGGAAACTGCAAATCCAAACTTTATGAATGCTGCACATGCAAAGCAGATTAGCGAATGGGTAAAAGCAGGTGGCGTTTTAGTGTTATTATTAAATGATGTTGGTAATTGCGAAATCACAAAGTTTAATGTTTTACCAGAAACTTTCGGCATCCATTTTAATGAAGATAGCCGCAACAAAGTACAAGGATTAAACTTTGAGCAGGGTGCAATAAAAATTCCTGCGGGAAACAGCATTTTCAAAACAGCAAAGAAAGTTTATATCAAAGAGATTTCTACAATTACCGTAAAAGCCCCTGCTGTTTCTGCATTGACAGATAATGGTGATGTAGTTATTGCTACTGCAAAATATGGCAAAGGAACAGTTTTCGCTGTTGGCGACCCTTGGTTTTACAATGAATATATCGATGGCAGAAAGCTACCAAAAGACCTTGAAAACTTTAAAGCAACCAACGATTTAGTAAACTGGTTAATTAAACAGGTTCCTGTAAAGAAATAGTAATCCACTACAACAATGAACAGATTAAAAACATTTCTCTTGTTTGCGTTAAGTATATTACTAACGTCTTGTTATGCACAAACGCCAACAGATTCTGTTGCTGATAAAATGCTGGCTTATCAATTAAGTAACGGTGGCTGGCCAAAGCAACTCGAAGATAAAAGTGTTGTGAACTATGGCGCCACCTTAACGCCCGAACTGAAAGAAAAAATAAAAGCAACAACCGATTTGCATGCAACTTTTGATAACAAAGCAACAAGTCGTGAGGTTATTTACCTGGTAAAAGCATATAAAAAAACGAACAATAAAGCCTATCTAACTGCTGCTGAAAAAGGTTTAGACTATATTTTAATTGCACAATACCCAAATGGTGGCTGGCCGCAATACTATCCTGATAAGGCTCTTTATCGTACTGAAATTACCTACAACGATGATGCGATGATTAATATTTTAAATATTCTTCAAGACATCGCCACAAAATCGAATGATTTTGATGTTGTAAATGCGAACTACATTAAAAAAGCCGAAAAAGCAGTTGCAAAAGGAGTTGATTGCATTTTGAAAACACAGGTTAAACAAAATGGAAATCTAACAATTTGGGGTGCGCAATATGATAAAGATTCTCTACTTCCAGCCAAAGCGAGGGCTTTCGAACCCGCCTCATTAAGTACAAGTGAATCTGCGAATATTGTTCGTTTCCTGATGCGTTTCAATAAACCATCAGCAGAGATAAAAAATGCGATTACTGCAGCCGTAAAATGGTTCGTAGATTATAAAATTACAGGTTACAGGTTTGATAGAGAAAAAACTTCATCGGGCTTAGTTGCTGATAATACGGCTACTTCCTGGGCTCGCTTTTATGATTTGAACAAGAACATTCCAATTTTTGGAGATCGCGATAATACCATAAAACTCAAACTTGAAGATTTAAGCCCAGAGCGCCGAAATGGCTATGCGTGGTATGGCAACTGGGGTCAAAAACTGATCGAAAAAGAATATCCGAAATGGTTAACCATGAACAGTACAAAATAATTAAAAACTCGTCGCAGACGGCAAAATGAAAAACAAATGATTTTAAGCAGAGAAAATTTAAAAAACATAAATGGGGAAAATGTTAAAGTACCTGCGGTAGAACTTTTAGAATTGCCTGAAAGAGTAATTCAATTTGGAACAGGTGTTTTACTTCGTGGCTTACCCGATTATTTTATTGATAAAGCCAATAGAAACGGTGTTTTTAACGGCCGCGTTTTAGTTGTAAAATCTACTTCTCAAGGCGGTGCAGATGCTTTTTCTAAACAAGATAATCTTTATACTCTTTGTGTAAAAGGAATTGAAGACGGCATAAATGTTGAAGAAAATACAATTAATTCTTCAATCAGTCGGGTTTTATCAGCAGCACAAGATTGGCCTGAAATTTTAAAAGCAGCACACAATCCTGATTTGCAAATTGTAATTTCAAATACAACTGAGGTTGGAATTGTTTTAAGTGAAGACAAAATAACGGATAATCCACCTCAATCTTATCCAGGTAAATTGCTTGCATTTTTACACGAAAGATATAAAGCTTTTAATGGTTCGGCAGAAAGTGGAATGGTTATCGTACCAACTGAATTAATAAGCGATAATGCAGATAAATTAAAAGACATATTATTAAAATTATCGGTTCAAAATAAGTTAAGCTGGGATTTCGAACAATGGTTAAAAACCTCGAATCACTTTTGCAAATCTTTGGTCGATCGCATTGTTCCAGGCAAACTTCCTGCAGCAGAACAAAAAGCAATTCAAACGCAATTGGGTTACGAAGATGAGTTGATGATTATGGCTGAGCCTTTCAGACTTTGGGCTATCGAATCATCAAATCCAAAAGTGAAGGAAATTCTATCTTTTGAAAAAGCAGACAAAGGAATTTTCATTGTTCCATCTATCAATAAATTTAAAGAGTTAAAGCTTCGATTATTGAACGGAACACATACGTTGAGCTGTGGCTTAGCCATTTTAGCAGGTTTTGATACCGTTAAAGAAGCAATGGCGAATGAGGCTTTTGCTAGCTATGTTTCCAACTTAATGCAACAAGAAATTGCACACTCTTTAGAAAACGACGACATTACTTATCAAGATGCAGTTGATTTTGCTTCAAGTGTAATCGATCGTTTCAGTAACCCATCTTTAGAACATAAATGGCAAGCAATTACGCTAAATTTCACTTCTAAAATGCAAATGCGTAATATGCCATTAATCAGAAAATATTATAGTCAAAAAAATGAAGTGCCACCACTTATTGCACTTGGTCTTTCTGCATATATTATCTTTATGAACACAACAAAAGACGGCGCAAATTACATTGCAAATGTAAAAGGTAAGGCTTATCCCATTCAGGATGAATTTGCCGAAATTTTATACGATTATTGGCAAAATCCTGAAACTGCAATTGATAATATTTTAGGCGACAGGCGTTTGTGGGATAAAAACTTAAACAACTATCCTGGCTTTAATGCTGCAATAAAAAATTACGTTGATTTACTACAAAACGCTGGAGCAGAAGAAACATTAAGTAACTTGCATACAGAAAGAACAATTTAAAAATGGTTACAAGAATTTTAAAAATTCACCCGAACGATAATGTGTTAGTTGCCTTACAGGATTTGGCAAAAGGAGAAACGATTATTCATGATGGGCATGAGTATACTTTACAGGATGATATTCAGGCAAAGCATAAATTTTTTATGCAGGATATGAATGCTGGCGATCACATTATTATGTATGGCGTGTTAGTTGGAAAAGCACAACACTTCATATTAAAAGGCGGTTTAATGGATACAGAGAACACGAAACATGCTTCTGATCCGTATGAATTTCGCCCCTATAATTACGAGTGGCACGCACCAGATGTTTCTAAATTCGAAGGCAGAACTTTCAATGGTTATGTCCGTAACGATGGTCGTGTTGGAACTGCAAATTACTGGCTTTTCATTCCAACAGTTTTTTGCGAAAACCGAAATTTAGATGTAATCCGTGAGGCTTTACACAATGAGTTGGGTTATGCTGTTACTGATAAATACAAATCATATACACATCAACTGGTTGATGCATACAAAAACGGCGAAAGTTTAGCTGAGGCAGATACAAGCGCCATCGGAAATGCAAATCCAGCTGCAAATAGAATCTTCAAAAATGTTGATGGAATCAAGTTTTTAAACCATCAAGGCGGATGTGGTGGTACACGCCAGGATGCAGCAGTTTTAAGCAAATTATTGGCGGCGTATGCCGATCATCCAAATGTAGCTGGTGTTACTGTTTTAAGTTTGGGTTGCCAGAATTTGCAGGTGCAAGATTTTATGGACGACTTAAAACACCGCAGTCCTAATTTCGATAAACCGCTTTTTATCTTCGAACAACAACAATCGCAAAGCGAAGAACAATTAGTTAAAGAAGCTATCCGTAAAACATTTATTGGTTTAACTGAAATCAACAAAATCGAGCGTCAGCCAGCACCATTAAGCAAGCTTGTTTTAGGCGTAAAATGTGGTGGCAGCGATGGCTTTAGTGGCATTAGCGCTAATCCAGCTGTTGGTTACACATCCGATTTATTGGTTGCATTAGGCGGAACCGTTTTACTTGCAGAATTTCCTGAGCTTTGCGGTGCCGAACAACAATTAATCGATCGTACAAAAGATGAAACTGCAGCTCGCAAATTTATCCAGTTAATGACTGCTTATAATCAGGCTGCGGAAAATGTTGGCTCAGGATTTTTCATGAATCCATCACCAGGAAATATTAAAGACGGTTTAATTACCGATGCAATAAAAAGCACTGGTGCAGCAAAAAAAGGCGGAACTTCTCCTGTAGAAGATGTTTTAGATTACACCGAACCTGCTACAAAACCAGGCTTAAATTTAGTTTGCACACCAGGAAATGATGTGGAAGCAACCACAGGAAAAGCAGCTTCTGGCGCTACATTGATTTTGTTTACTACAGGCTTAGGTACTCCCACAGGAAATCCAGTTTGCCCAACCATTAAAGTTGCAACAAACAACAAGTTAACCAAACGCATGGGCGACATCATCGACATTAATTGCGGACCAGTTATAGAAGGCGAAAAAACCATTGAGGAAATGGGAGCAGATATTCTGGAATATTGCATTAAAGCAGCCAGCGGTGAAGTTATTCCAAAAGCGGTTTTGCTTAATCAGGATGATTTTATACCATGGAAACGTGGTGTTAGTTTGTAAGAAAGCAAGCGCCGATGTATGAAGCAATCTTCCATAAAAACAGACTGCTTCATACTTCGTAATGAATAACCAAATAGAATATTAACAGATAGAATTCTTTATTAAGCACTATCTAAAACCTCATTTTAGAATGAAACCTTTCTTAGACGAAAATTTTCTTTTGCAAACAAAAACAGCTCAAAAGCTTTATCATGAATTTGCAAAATCAATGCCGATTATCGATTATCATAATCATTTAATTCCCGAGCAAATTGCAAACAATGTTCAATTTTCAAACATAAGCCAGGTTTGGCTTTATGGAGATCATTACAAATGGAGAGCAATGAGAGCAAATGGTGTAGATGAAAGATACATCACTGGAAATGCAACAGATTATGAGAAGTTTGAAAAATGGGCGGAAACTGTTCCTTATACACTTCGTAATCCTTTATACCATTGGACACATTTAGAATTACAGCGTTATTTTGATGTAAACGAAATTCTTTCTGGTAAAACAGCACAAAAAATTTACGATAACTGTTCATCAAAATTGCAAACTTCAGAATATTCTGTTCGTGGCTTACTAGCGAAAATGAATGTAGAAGCTGTTTGCACAACTGATGATCCTTTAGATAGCCTAAATTTTCACCAACAGTTAGCTGCTGAAGGTACAAATTTGAAAATGTTACCTGCATTTCGACCTGATAAGGCGATGAACAGCGATGATATTGATGGCTTAAATGAGTACATAAATAAGTTAGAAATAGTTGTAAATAAAACAATCGGCAATTTTCAAGATTATCTTGATGCTTTAAAAAGTCGCCACGATTACTTTGCTGCCAATGGTTGTTCAGTTTCTGATCATGGTTTAGAACAAATTTATGCTGAAGATTATACTGATGCAGAAATTACTTCGATCTTCGAAAAAATCAGGAATAAAAAAGGTATTTCTTATCAGGAAAATCTAAAGTTCAAATCTGCAATGTTAGTTTATTTTGCAGAATGGGATCATGAAAAAGGTTGGGTTCAGCAATATCACTTAGGTGCCTTACGTAACAACAACACGAGGATGTTAAGTCAACTAGGCCCCGATACGGGTTGGGATTCTATCGGCGATTTTAGTCAGGCAAGAATGCTTTCCAAATTTTTAAATCGTTTAGATACACAGGATAAATTGGCAAAAACAATTATCTACAATTTAAACCCAGCGGATAATGAATTGATCGCAACTATGATTGGAAATTTCAACGATGGTTCTGTAGCTGGAAAAGTTCAGTTTGGCTCTGCATGGTGGTTTTTAGATCAAAAAGATGGCATGATAAAACAGCTGAATGCATTATCAAACATGGGGCTTTTAAGTCGCTTAGTAGGTATGCTTACCGATTCTCGCAGTTTTCTTTCTTTTCCTCGGCACGAATATTTCAGAAGGATAGTTTGTAATCTCTTTGGAGATGACGTAGAGAATGGAGAATTGCCGAACGACTTAGAATGGATTGGCAAAATTGTGCAGGATATTTCGTATTTTAACGCAAAAAATTACTTTAAATTTTAACAAAATCGGTCTTTTTAATGGAAAATGATTGGAATCAAATCGTTTCAATCGTTTTCCTTTGGTTTTCTGCCTCGAATTAAAAATAAGCAGAAAAATGCCAGTTCAACATAAAAATGAGCAACCAGATATTACCACAATCAGAAAATAGAAAAAAAGTTTTAAGCTTCGGTGAAATTCTTTTACGCATTTGCCCAGATATGGATGGCGAATGGCTTAAAGAAAATAAATTACCCTTTTATGTTGGCGGTGCAGAACTAAATGTAGCTACAGCTTTGGCACTTTGGAATGTACCATCTGCTTACCTTTCGGCCGTGCCCGATAACTCAGTTACTAGAGAAATTATTGATTATCTCGATAAAAGAGATATTGATACATCGCATATGGTGTTCCATGGCGACCGCTTGGGTTTATATTATCTTCCGAAAGGAAAAGATTTGAAAAACGCCGGAGTAATTTACGATAGAGCAAACTCTGCCTATGCAGATTTGAAGGTTGACCAAATAAACTGGGATGAAGTATTTGAAGATGTTAGTTGGTTTCATTTTAGCGCAATCTGTCCTGCAATCAATCAATCAATCGCCGATATTTGTGTAGAGGCTTTAAAAGTAGCCAGCTCAAAAAACATTACCGTGTCATTAGATCTTAATTATCGAGCGAAGCTTTGGAAATACGGGAAAGAGCCTATCAATATTTTACCCGAATTAGCCAAATATTGCACCTTAATAATGGGAAATGTTTGGGCTGCAAATAAAATGCTTGGAACAGCGCTTCATGATGATTTAAAACCAACAGAAGGCTACGCAAAGGAAACGTTACTGCAACAAGCTACTGATACTTCGAAAGAAATATTAAGTTTGTTTACAGCATGCAAAGCTGTTGCAAATACTTTCCGTTTCGATAATGGAAAAGGTATAAGATATTATACCACAATTTATACAAATAACGAATTAACGGTTTCAGAAGAATATGTTTCTGACGAAATTTTAGATAAAGTAGGCAGTGGAGACTGTTTTATGGCAGGATTAATTTACGGTTTCTACAATCAATTACCTGTTAGCGAAACTTTAAATTTTGCTACCGCAGCAGCATACGATAAATTATATATTCCAAGTGATGCAACAACAAGTACGGTTGCCGAAATAGAAAAAAGAATAATAAGATGATAAGCAATAAGCATAAAATTTTAGATGCCATTTTAGAGCAAGGTATGTTACCACTTTTTTACCAGGATAGTGAAGAAGGTAGCGTGGAAATCCTTCGTACTTTATACAAAGCAGGTGTACGTGTTTTCGAATATACCAACCGTGGTAAATCGGCATTGCCGAATTTTAAAAAGTTGAAAGAAATCCGCGATGCGGAAATGCCTGATTTATATTTAGGTATAGGAACCATAAAAACACCTGCTGATGCAAATGCTTTTATTGAAGCTGGCACTGATTTTATTGTTGCACCAATTGTTAATCCTGCGGTTGCAGAAATTGCAAATAAAATTGGAATGCTTTGGATTCCTGGATGTATGACGCCAACTGAAATTAGTGTTGCGCAAGAACATAAAGCTATGCTAATTAAAATTTTCCCAGCAAATATTTTAGGCCCAGAGTTTATTTCATCAATTAAAGATTTATTTGCAGGACAGCTTTTTATGCCAACGGGCGGCGTTGAAATTAACTTGGAAAATTTAAAAACCTGGTTTAAATCGGGGGTTTGTGCAGTTGGAATGGGTAGCAAATTAATCAGTAAGGATGTGATGAGCAAAGGGCTTTATGACGAATTATTTGACAACACAAAATTGGCAATTGACTTAATTAAGCAGAGTAAGTAAAAGATTTTAATAACCTAACCAAATGAACCAACCAAAAACAAGCAAATACAGATGGACAATATGTTTACTCTTGTTTCTTGCTACTACGATAAATTATTTAGACAGACAAGTACTATCCTTAACATGGACTGATTTTATTAAACCAGAATTCCATTGGGATAACAACGACTACGGAAATATTACGGCCTTGTTTTCTATTTTCTATGCAATATCGATGCTTTTTGCAGGTCGTTTGGTTGATAAACTTGATACAAAAAAGGGTTTCTTGTGGGCAATTGGCGTTTGGTCAGTTGGTGCATGTTTACACGCTTTCTGTGGCATTGCAACAGCAGGGATAATAAATGGAAACTGGTTTTTAGGCTTTGAAGGTGCCAAAGAAATCATTTCAAAAATTAACAACACAGGAATGGTAGTTTCTGTTAGCGTTACCTTATTTATTTTCGCCCGATTTGTTTTAGCCGTTGGCGAGGCTGGAAATTTCCCAGCTGCAATTAAAGCAACAGCAGAGTATTTCCCTAAAAAAGATAGAGCTTTTGCAACAAGTATTTTTAATGCAGGTGCAACCGTTGGTGCATTAGCAGCACCAATTACAATTCCTTTCATTGCTAAAGCATATGGCTGGGAAATGTCCTTTATCATTATTGGTGCATTGGGTTTTGTATGGATGGGTTTATGGGTTTTTGTTTACAACAAGCCTGAACTACATAAAAGAGTTAGCGCTGAAGAATTAGCTTACATTCAGCAAGATGTTATTAACGATAGAAAACTTGTTGATTATGTAGAGGAAACTACAGAAAAAGTATCTTTTGTTGATTGCTTTAAATTTAAACAAACCTGGGCTTTTGCTTTCGGAAAATTTATGACTGATGGCGTTTGGTGGTTTTTCTTATTCTGGACACCAGCTTATTTAAAATCTGTTTATGGGATGGACTCTACTCAGAGTGCATTGCCATTATTTGTACTTTATATGATTACGCTATTATCAATAATTGGCGGTTGGTTACCAACATACTTCGTTGATAAAAAGGGCATGAATCCTTACGAGGGCAGAATGAGAGCGATGTTAATTTTTGCTTTTTTCCCGCTTTTGGCGCTAGCTGCGCAACCATTAGGTCACATTACTTATTGGATTCCAGTAATTATTATTGGTATCGCAGGTGCGGCGCACCAAGCCTGGTCGGCAAATATATTTTCTACTGTTGGCGATATGTTTCCGAAAAAAGCAATCGCAACCATTACTGGAATTGGCGGTATGGCTGGCGGGATCGGTTCATTCATCATCAATAAAGGATCCGGATTACTATTCGATTATACTGGTAAGAACAAAATTGTTTTCATGGGCTTTAAAGGCGAAGAAGCAGGATATTTTATCATATTCTCTATATGTGCGGTTTGCTACTTAATCGGGTGGACAGTAATGAAATCATTAGTACCAAAATACAAAGTTATAGAACTAAAATAATAAAGATTTAAAACATTTGGGGCTTATCGCCAGGCTCCAAATGTTAAATCAGTTTACATTAATACAATAAATCTATACTAAGACTATAGATTTACCTAACTATAAACCCTTTAAAACAAACCAAATTGAGCACAACTTTAAATCTCGAAGGTATTTTCGTTGATGAAAGCCAGATTCCTGAGGAATTCAGGCTCAAGGAAGAAATCAATCAAAAGGAATTTCTTTCTAACGGAGAAATGAAAACCTGGAGCGGACCTTTTAATGAAGTGTTTTCTCCAGTATGCGTAAAAACAGCAGATGGCTTGAAACGAAAGCGCATTGGTAGTTTCCCTGTTTGTACAGAAAAAGAATCTACTGAGGCTCTAGATGCTGCCGTAGCTGCGTACGACAATGGTCGCGGGCAATGGCCAACCATGAGTGTTGCCGACCGTATTACCTGCGTAGAAAATTTCACGCATAAAATGCTTGAGCAAAAAGAAATTGTTGCCAAACTAATTATGTGGGAAATTGGCAAGTCGTATGCCGATTCGCTTAAGGAATTCGATCGTACAGTTGAATATATTTATGCAACCATCGATGCCTTGAAAGATATTGATCGTCAATCTTCACGTTTCGAAATTGAGCAAGGTATTGTGGCGCAGGTTCGTCGTTCGCCACTTGGCGTTGTGCTTTGTATGGGGCCATTTAACTATCCGTTAAACGAAACTTTTACAACATTAATTCCAGCCCTGATAATGGGCAATACGCTTTTATTCAAACCACCAAAACACGGTACTTTATTGCATTATCCTTTGTTAGAAGCATTTCGTTCTAGCTTTCCAAAAGGTGTTGTAAATACAATTTATGGCCGTGGAAATACTATTGTTCCAGGCTTGATGAAATCAGGAAAAATTAATGTATTAACGCTTATTGGTTCGAGCAAGGTAGCCAATGAGTTAAAAAAACTACATCCAAAAGTTAATCGTTTACGAGCAATTTTAGGTTTAGATGCAAAAAATGCAGCCATCATTACAAAAGATGCTGATTTAGATTTAGCAGTTTCTGAAACAGTTTTAGGTTCGCTTTCTTTTAACGGTCAGCGTTGTACGGCAATTAAAATTGTTTATGTGCACCGCAGTTTAGCACAAGAGTTTTTAAAACGATTATCTACTGAAGTTGAGAAATTAAAATTCGGTATGCCTTGGGAAAAAGGAGTTTCCTTAACCCCTCTTCCTGAATTAAATAAACCTGAATACTTAAAAGAATGTATTGATGATGCAGTTGCTCATGGTGCAAAAGTGGTGAACAAAAACGGAGGGCAAACCTTAGAAACTTTTGTTTATCCTGCTATTGTTTACCCTGTAAACAGCAACATGAAATTGTATCGAGAAGAGCAGTTTGGGCCAATTGTTCCAGTGGTTCCTTTTGATGATTTGGAAGAACCAATTGAATATTTAATCGGCTCACCACACGGACAGCAAGTAAGTATTTTTAGCAATAATGCAGCTGTTATTTCATCGCTTATCGATCCTTTAGTCAATCAGGTAAGTCGTGTAAATATAAATTGTCAATGCCAGCGCGGTCCTGATGCATTTCCATTTACAGGCAGAAAAGACAGTGCAGAAGGAACGCTTTCTGTTGTAGATGCACTGCGTTCGTTCTCTATACGTTCGTTGGTTGCAACTAAACTTACCGAAAGCAACAAGAAATTATTAAACGAAATTGTTAGCGATAACGATTCGAATTTCTTGAGCACGAAGTATATTTTTTAAAATTATATCGCCTTTTCGACTGGAGTAAAGCGAAACGGAGAAATTTTTTCAAGTGGTTAATATCTACTTAAAAATTTCTCCGCTTCGGTCGAAATTACGATTCATATTATAAACTATAATGCTGAAACAGGTTTAGCATGACGAAAGTTTTTACTTCAATTTCTTAGCAATACCAAGTTTACGCTCTTTAATTCCATCTACAACCAAAGCCGCAATTTGCTTTGCTCCTTCTGGACTTAAATGTGTATCGTCTTTTTTTCCAGTGGGATAATTTACATTTCCCGAATCTACATAGTTAAATAATTTTATTGATGGCAAATCTCCAAGTTTGGTTAACAAGTTTTCGGTTTTAACCAACATATCGATTAAGGGAACCTTTAAAGAATCGGCGACTTTTCTGGTTACTTTGGGGTAATCGCCATGAGAATCTACTAATACCCCGTTCTTAAAACTTCTTCGGGAAATTGGCGTAAGTAAAACAGGTACTGCCTTTTTACTTCTTGTTTCATTAACGTAATTAATGAGATTAGTTTTAAACTCTGCTAATGATGTACCGATGCCTGGCTTCTCTATTTTTTCATCATTATGTCCAAACTCAATAAGTACGTAATCGCCAGGTGCAAGCTTTTCCAAAATAGGTTGCCATTGTTTTTCTGCTTTAAATGATTTGGTACTTCTTCCATTTAAAGCCCTGTTATCTACTACAATTTCTGAATTAAAAAAAAATTGCAATTCCATTCCCCAACCAGTTTCGGGATAAGCCTTAGGCTGTTTATTTGCCGCTGTAGAATCGCCGATAATATAAATTGTAGATTTCTTTTGGATAAAGGTAAATGATGCTAAAATACCTGACAACACGACCAAAGCTAAAAGCAGTTTTCTTTTCATTTTAAGTTTTTTATTTAAACAACTTCAAATATTATAAATAACAGAATCAGTTTTTAACAAAGAAAGGGCGGATAAAGTTATCGCCCTTTCTAAATAAATAGTTGTTTGTATTAATATATTTCACCAATTAGTAACCATACCACTGACCACCCAATTTTGGATTCGCATCGATAACTGTTTGAGGCAATGGCAATAATTCGCTTTTATTTGGTGTAAAGGCTACGGCATAATAAGCTAATAAAGTGCTGTTTATTGTTGCTGCGTTTACCCAAGCCACACTTGCAGAACCTGTTGGCGCTGCCGGAGATGCAGTATAAAATGAATTTAGCCAAACTACAGTTGTTTGATTTGGTGTGTAATACATCGTTGCTGGTAAAGTAGCATAAGGAGCAGCTTTTGCAGCCATTAATGCTAAATTCGCTTTAGTTTCGGCAATTTTAGAAGCCAACATATTCCATCTGATTAAATCGTACTTTCTAATACCTTCGCCACCAAATTCAAATTGACGTTCTTTTACCAAAGCGTTAAAGAAACCAGTATAATCAGAAGGTGTAGTACCTATCAAAGATGCAGTACCACCAAAACCTCGGGTTCTAACTTGTTCAAAAGCACTTTTCGCTGCTGCAGTTGGTCCAGAGCTTAGCTCATTATCAGCTTCTGCAAACATTAATAACACATCGGAGAAACGAATAACTGGCCAGTTAACACCAAAATATTGTGCAGCACTTGTTAAAACTGAAGGACTTTGCCAATCTCTTCTAAATTTACCATCAAGCATGGTAACCATACTACGTGGGCGTAAGGTTAAATCCAGGTTATTATCGTAAGGAGCACAAGTAACATCACGGCGTTTATCATTCGCATCAAATGCATAGAAATAAGTTGGAAGAATGGTTAAGGCTGCATTACCAACCGCTGTTGTTCCTGGTGTAGCAACCGTAAACTGACGTGGTCCATTATAATAACCTAATTTACTATCTCCAACACCCGAGCTGCCACCCGTCATACCAACTTCCCATAAAACCTCGCCGTTAGCTTCAAATTTGTGTGCATTAACCCCATCTTTAAAAACAGATTGGAAACTCGGATTAAGTTTATGATCAGCCCTTGCCATAATAATTGCGCACTCATCTTTAGCAATTTGATAAAATGTTTTGTAATCTGCATTACGCTTCATTGTTTTATCTTGTCTCAAAGAATATCCGCCTCTAAACAATGCATATCTCGCACGCAAGGCTCTGATAGCACCCTGACTAAGTCGATCACTGGTAACTGATGATTCTGTACGCCAAGGCACTAAAGGCGCTGCTACAGCTAAATCTCTAATTATATGATTGTAAATTGTATCTCTATCGGTTCTTGAATTGTAAGGATCGCTTACATTTATAGATGAAGTAAACTGAGCAGGAACATCGCCCCAGTTTCTAATTACTTCAAAATAAAACTGAGCTCTTAAAGCCAAAGCTTCACCATAAAGACGTTTCAGTTCTTTTTGATCAGCTGTACTACCATTTGTATAAGCATCCATTTTCGGAATGTTATCTATACAAATATTCGCACGTTCTATACCTACGTATAACTGGTTAAACGGACCTGCAAGCTGCGTATTTGCTGGCTGAACATTAAAGTGAGCAATGTCTCTACGTTCGTTATCTGGATAAGGCGTTCCGCCCTGCCCCATCATTTCATCATTATCGTAAGGATAATACATGCTCAATCGAATGCCATAACCCTGATCTCCGCCAAGCGATGAATAAACACCTAACAATGCCTTTTGCGCATTGGTAACATTACTAAAAACGTAATCGTTACCAAAAGATGAAATTGGTTCTACTTCTAAGAATTTCTTACACGAAGAAATTGTGAAAATTGATGCGGTGATAAAAATTCCGCCTATAATTAATTTTAAATTAGTTTTCATTCTTGCTCTAATTAGTTTATAGCGTAAAATTGATACCGAAAATAAATGCTCTGCTACGTGGATATGCCGAATAATCTACACCTGGAGTGGTACCTGTTGCACGGCGTGTATTTACTTCAGGATCATAGCCTGAATAGTTTGTAATTACCGCCAGATTATTTACAGTAGCATATAAACGCATTCTGTTTATTTTAAATTTCCTCAATAAATCTGCTGGTAAAGTATAACCAAGAGTAATATTATTGATTCTTAGGAATGAGCCATCTTCAATCGCGTATGAATTTACGAAGAAAGAACTATTACTGGTTAACGGACTCCAAAGTGTTGCATTTGCATTTAAGGCAGCTAGCTCTGTCGGATCTGTAACCACAACGCCCTGATCGTTTACATTTCTCCATCTTCCATTCATTGTGGCCAATAAGTTACCGTTTGCGGTATATCCGCTTGTAAATTCAAGTTTGTTTGCATTTAAAATATCGTTCCCAACCTGGAAGTTAACAAACACATTTAAGTCCCAGTTTTTGTAAGTAAACGATTGGTTAAAACCACCCGTAAATTTCGGATTTGCATCGCCAATTATTGTACGGTCGTTGGTAATATCAACAACACCATCGCCATTTAAATCTTTAAATTTAATAACCCCTGGTTTTGGCGTTAATGAGGTTACACTTGAATTATTAGGAACACCTGGTTTTAAAGTGTAAACACCGTTAGCATAATTAAAATCTTCTATTTTGTAAAAGCCATCGTTAACCAATCCGTACATTTTACCTACCGCTTGCCCTACTGCTACCTGATAATCTGCAGGTACGTTTGTTCCTGCCCATCCAGAATTAATTAAAAACGATTTTTGGTAATCGCCTAAGCTTTCAACTTTGTTTTTATTAAACGAGATATTGAAGTTAGTTGACCATGAAAAGTTTTTAGTTTGAACAGGTGTACCATTAATCTGGAACTCGATACCTTTATTGCTAGTTGAACCAATATTTTGCAACTGGAATGCATAACCACTAGTAGAAGGGAATGGGTTATTTACTAAAAGTCCTTTGGTTTTATTGCTGTAAACATCAAATGAGAATTGTAATCTGTTGTTTAAGAAACCAGCATCTAATCCTAAATTTCTAGAAACTGTTGTTTCCCATTTCAAATTAGGATTTGAAAGTTCAGTAGCTACTAATGCGGTTACCAAAGTGTTATTTATATCGTAAAATGCACTTGGTTTAAATTGGGTTGTATATAAGAAATCGGCGATACGATTATTACCTGCTTCACCATAACTTACTCTAAGTTTTAAATCATTTAAGCGAATAGTAGATTTAATTTTATCCATAAATTTCTCATCAGAAATTCTCCAGGCCACAGACCCAGATGGGAAGTAGCCCCATTTATTTCCTTCGGCAAATTTTGATGAACCATCGGCACGTACACTTAACGTTAACAAGTATTTCTTATCGAACGAATAATTAAATCTACTAAACACTGAAAATAATCTTGCGGTTAAATCGCTCGAAGTTGCTGCACCCGCTGGTGTAGTACCTAAAGCCATGTTTGCCAAAGCGCGTTCGGCAGTAATCCCGATTGGAAATAATCTGTTTTCGATATAATAGGCCTTAACTCTATCCTGATAAAGTTCCTGCCCGATTAAGGCATCGAAACTGTGGTGTTTGCTAAATTCTGTTTTTGAACCAGAGTTTGAATATGAAATAACGTTAGAATTATTTAGCGTTTGCCTGTTACTGGTTGCAATAGAAGCAATTGGTTGAGAAGAACCAACTAATCTGGATTCGTTCGTAATGATATCGTTAAAAACATCAGAACGGTTATTGCTAAAATCTAACCCCAATGTACTTTTAAATGTTATGCCTTTAAAAAGATTATAGCTAAAATAACCATTAAAGTTAGTTACGTTGGTAAAAACCTTTTTGTACTCTGCATCATTCAATAACAACGGATTAACTAGTGAAAGACTATTTCCATTGGTTTCACTTGCGTAATCAGGGTCGTAAGCATAAATATCTTGTCCTTTAACCAGTAATGGTCTATATTTAACGGCCTGACGTAATCTGTTAAGCGAAGAAGAACCCTCGCTACTTGTACCAGCACCGTTTACAACCGTGTTATTGTATCTAACATTAAAACCAACTTTTAATTTATCGTTAAACTTGTGGTCGAATTTGAAGTTGATCAACTTTCTATCAAAATCCGAAGCTAACATTACGCCATCTTCTGTATTCGATGTAACACTTAAGTTAAAAGTCGATTTTGCATCGCCACCTGTAACGCTTACATTATGAGTTTGCATTAAAGCATTTCTGCCGAATAATTCTTCCTGCCAATCTACAAAAGGAACGCTTTTAAAGCTTTCCAAATCACTAAAATTACCGTAATAACCTGAATACAAACTTTCTGCTGTAGCATTACCACGACTGGCTTCATATTGATATTTAACAAAATCGTAAGGATTCATCACTTCCAATTTGTTAGCCAATTGTCTGAAACCGACTAAGCCATTATAGTTAATTTGGGTTTTCATTTCCCTTCCGCCTTTGGTAGTAATTAAAACCACACCGTTAGCGCCTCTCGAACCGTAAATTGCCGTAGCTGATGCGTCTTTTAAAACATCAATACTTTCAATATCCTGAGGAGATAAAACAGATAAAGCATTTTCTACCTGAATACCATCTACAACATAAAGGGGCGTATTGTCTTGTGTAATTGAGCCGCCACCACGCACTCTAATTTGAGCGCTTGCATTTGGCGTACCTTCTGAAACTGTAATCTGAACACCAGCCAAGCGACCAGCGATTGATTCTGCCAATGAATTATTTGGAATATCTTTTAATTGTTTTGCACCTACAGATGAAACAGATCCAGTTAAATCTCTACGGTTTACAGTAGCGTAACCGATTGCAACCACCTCATCCAAATCAGTTGAGTTTGATGCTAAACTAACTTTAATATTGGTTTGATTTCCTACTGAAACTTCTTTTGTTTTATAGCCAATGTAGTTAAAAACCAAAATGGTACCAGGAGCTACCGAAATCGAAAACCTTCCATTATTGTCTGTTTGCGTTCCTGTTTTGGTTCCTTTAATTAAAACGCTAACGCCTGGGATAGACTCGCCTCCTTCTTCTGATACAGTACCTGTTACTTGTTTGGTTTGACCCAGTGCTGTACTGAAATAAAAAGCGAATACACTAAAAAAGAGTAAAATTCTGCTCATAACTGTTCTTTGTTTGAATATTTGGTTTTATAGAAACGTGTACAAACGCTTACTTTTAGAATATTATTCTTAGTTATAGAAATATTCTTGGTTAATATTTGGCTACGTTGATGTAACAATTTTACAAACTAAAAACCGTTTGAATACAGTTTTAACTAAAAATCTGTGCAAACGTTCCCAAAAACGTAGTTTCAACGTTTATTAAAAATCGTGTTCAAAACGGTCAGGAGATATATTTTTCGTAACTTGGGGGGCAAGTACAAAAAATGAGATTCGAAACTTCAACTATAAAAGATATTGCAAAAGCTTTAGGACTTTCTACTTCTACAGTTTCCAGAGCTTTACGAGATCGTTATGAAATTAGCGAAGAAACTAAAAAAACAGTTCTGGCTTATGCCGAAAAGGTAAATTACAGAGCTAATCCTATTGCCCGAAGCTTAAAAGAAAGAAGGAGTTATTCTATCGGGATTATTGTAAGTGAAATTGCAAATAATTTCTTTTCGCAGGTAATCAATGGTATCGAATCCATTGCTTACGCTAAAGATTATCATGTAATCATTTCTCAAAGCCACGAGTCTTACAAGCAGGAAAAGCTGAACGTTGAGCATCTCGCATCCCGTTCTATTGATGGTTTATTAATTGCACTATCATCAGAAACACAAGACATCGATTACCTACGCGATTTATATTCAAAAGGCTTACCAATTGTTTTTTTTGATCGTGTTCCCGATAATTTCGAAACCCATAAAGTTATTGCCAATAATTTCAAGGGCTCTTTTGATGCTACTGAACATCTTATTTTATCAGGAAAAAGAGTTATTGCGCATTTAACCAATTCAGAAACGCTTTCGAACACTAAAGAAAGATTAGAAGGTTACAAAGCCGCTCTAGCTAAATACCATATCGAATTTAGGCCCGAACTCGTTAAATATTGCCAGCATGGCGGCATGCACAGCATCGAATTAGAACAAGCTGTTAAAGAACTTTTACCTTTGAAGCCTGATGGAATTTTTATATCGAGCGATCGCTTAACAACAGGTTGTATTATGGCCTTAAGAAAAACAAATCCAGAAGTGGCCCATAAAATTGCTATTGCTGGCTTTACCAACTCCAATCTTGTCGAGTTGTTTAGCCCATCCTTAACAACAGTTAAACAACCCGCATTCGAAATCGGTCAGGTAGCAACAGAATTACTAATTTCTATGATTGAAGCCAAAAGGCCAATTACCGAATTTGAAACAAAAGTTTTGGATACAGAACTCATCAGAATGCAAAAACAATTGGGAAACAGGTTTTTGTAAAAAGCAATATATTTTTACTGAACGCATCAGGTCTCATCTGCCGAAGACTTGCAAGAAATAAATTATTACCTTTGCGCTATGGTAGAAATCGTATTAAAAAAGGGCAAAGAGAAAGCAGCATTACAAAGGCATCCCTGGGTATTTTCGGGCGCTTTAGAAAAAGTTAAAGGGAAACCAGAAGATGGAGATGTTGTAAAGTTATTTGCTTTTGATAATGAATTTCTTGCCTACGGTTATTACAATAGCAATTCTCGTGTTGCCGTTCGGCTTTTAGAATGGGATGAAGAACAAACTATCGATAAAGAATGGTATCAAAATCGCTTGCACCAGGCTATTGCATCTCGTCAATTTATTTTATCTGATAAAACGAATACTTGCAGATTAGTTTTCAGCGAAGCCGATTTTCTACCTGGCTTAATCGTTGATAAATATGCCGATTTTCTTTCATTACAAATCCTGAGTTCTGGTATTGAAAAGGTAAAGAATGATATTGTTGAGATTTTAAAAGCAGAATTACAACCCAAGGGGATTTTCGATAAAAGTGATGCAACGGCTCGTGGTCATGAAGGTTTAGCGGTAGAAAATGGCTTGTTGTGGGGCGAAAACCCGCCAGAATTTTTAGAGGTTAAAGAAAATGGAATTGCCTACAACATTAATATCGCCGAAGGACAAAAATCTGGCTTTTATTGCGATCAACGCGATAACAGAAGTATTTTAGCAAGCTATACTAAGGACAAGAAAGTTCTAGATTGCTTTAGTTATAGCGGAGGTTTTAGCTTGAATAGCTTAGCTAATGGAGCGAGAAGTATCACCAGTGTAGATAGCTCGGCCTTAGCCCTTGAAACCCTAAAACAAAATGTAGGATTAAATAAATTCGACTCCGACAAAATTACAGCTATACAATCTGATGTAAACAAGCAATTACGAGCTTTCAAAGAAACGGGCGAATTGTTCGATATTGTGGTTTTAGATCCACCAAAATATGCACCATCACGTTCTGCATTAGATCGTGCTGCAAGAGCATATAAAGATTTAAATCGCCTAGGAATGCTGCTTTTAGAAAAAGGCGGCTTACTTGCAACCTTCTCGTGTTCAGGTGCTGTAGATATCGAAACCTTTAAACAAATTATTGCCTGGGCAGCATTAGATGCAGGTAAAGAAGTTCAAATTATTAAACAATTCTGTCAACCAGAAGATCATCCAGTTCGAATTTCTTTCCCCGAAGGAGAATATTTAAAAGGATTACTATTAAGAGTTTTATAATTTAGATTAATCATTTATACCCTGTCAGTCTGAGCCTGTCGAAGGACTTAAATTTGAGAAATTTTTCTTCTACAAGCTCAAATAGGACTATGTATTAACTAAATTTCTTCAGAATTTTCTGGGAGTTTTTCATATTCGCCCTTCCAGGCGTAGAATCCAAATATCATTAAACCCAGGCAAATTGGGAAGAAAATGAACAGAATAATGCTCCATTGTAAAATGGTATTTGTTCTTTCTATGCTGGTGTGGGTTAAGCCTATTTTATCTATCGCCTGAATAAATAAAAAAGTCATGGCTAACGGCCCTAAAACCATCCAGGCTAAACCTAAAGTTTTCTTTAACGCATTCATAATATTTAATCGTTAATGTTTTCGTCTCTTTTGTTTGATAAATAAACCGTTCCAATAATTAAACTTAGTGCTGCAATTCCTATCGGATACCAAAGTCCTGATAATGGCGTAGATCCACTAAAACTTGCGATTAAGGTTGCGATAAATGGTACTAATCCACCAAAAACACCATTACCTATATGGTAAGGTAACGACATTGAAGTATAGCGAATTTTAGTTGGGAAAAGTTCTACTAAAAATGCAGCAATTGGTCCATAAACCATTGTAACCAATAAAATCTGGAAGAAAATTAACCCCACAAATTTCCAAAAAATTGGATTTGGCAGCACTTTGTCTTTAATTAAATCTTTAGCGCTTAAAATTCCTTTCGAAGTTGAAATCGTATCGGTTTGAACTTTGGTATAACTTGAACCATTTTCAAAAGCAAATTTGTTTTCTACTGTTCTTAGCGTATCACTGGTATTTGCGATAGCCGTAAATTTAGGTGAACCAACAACAGAAGATGTTTGCTTTGATTGATTGAAGTTTTCAATACTTGTATCGTCTAAAAAAGTTTGATAAATCGGGCGGTAAAAAACAATTCCTAAAAGCATACCCGCAAGCATAATCCATTTACGGCCAACCTTATCGCTCCATGCTCCAAAAACAACGAAAAAAGGTGTGGCAAAAGCAATTCCCCAAAGCAAAATGTATCTCGAATCGTTAAAATCGAGTTTACAGGTATTTTCTAAAAAAGATTGCGCATAAAACTGGCCTGTATACCAAATTACGCCCTGCCCCATTGTTGCACCAAATAATGCCAGCAAAACCATTTTAAAATTTGCCTTATTATTGAAACTTTCTTTAAGCGGGTTTTTAGAAACTTTTCCTTCTGCTTTCAATTTGGAAAACATGGGCGATTCGTGCATTTTCATTCGAATGTAAATCGATACACCTACCAAAACAATTGATAACAAAAATGGAATCCGCCAACCCCAATCGCTAAAGGTCTCTGCTCCTAAAATATTTTTTGTAATTACAATTATGCCCAACGATAAAAACAAACCCAAAGTTGCAGTAGTTTGAATCCAGCTCGTAAAAAAGCCTCGCCTGTTTTTTGGTGCATGTTCGGCAACATAAGTTGCTGCGCCGCCATACTCTCCGCCAAGCGCTAAGCCTTGTATCAATCTTAAAATTAAAACTAATATGGGTGCAGCGTAACCGATTGTTTTGTATGATGGAATTAAGCCAATTAGAAATGTAGAGCCACCCATCAAAACGAGTGTTAACAAAAATGTATATTTCCTACCTATTAAATCGCCTAACCTGCCAAAAACCAATGCACCAAAAGGGCGAACAATAAAACCTGCAGCAAAGATTGCTAAAGTGTTAATTAGGGCTGATGCACCTGCATCTTCAGGAAATAACTGATGACCGATAATAACGGCAAGACTTCCAAAAATATAGAAATCGTACCATTCGATTAGCGTACCTAAAGACGATGCGCCAATAACTTTAAAAATATTGTTCTTTGGAAGAGCTTCACTCATAATTACTCGGAATATTTGGTTTTCTAAGATAAACATTTGTGTCACAAAACAATAAGATCAATTACACTGATTTAAATTGTTACAATAAAACATTTTCGCATTACTTTTGTATTTTCATACAGAAAACCGAACATATGCTTTTAGTACAAAACATTAGAATAAGTAGAATTTTAAGGAATACATGGCAAGTTGATCTTATTATGATTGCTTCTTGTACCGCAGCATACCTTGTTCGAGAATATTTAATAGCCCACCATTTCGAAATCCCAGCGATAATTCCAACGGTTTTAGGTACAGCTATTGCTTTTTTTATTGGCTTTAACAACAATCAGGCTTACGATAGATGGTGGGAGGCAAGAAAAGTGTGGGGCGCTTTAGTTAACGATTCCAGGTCGTTTACCAGATCTTTAATTAACTACGTAGATCATGATGATGAAAGTGTTAAAAAAATGGTTTACAGGCACATTGCTTTCTTGTATGCATTAAAAGCAAATTTACGTGGAACTGTTGATGAAATCTACACTAAATATTTATCGGCAGAAGATTTAGCAGAGATAGAAAAGCACAAGAACATTCACAACGCATTGCTAAATATTCAATCAAGAGATTTACAAAAATTATCGAAAGCAAATGCAATTGATGGTTTTAGGTTTATAGAAATTAATGAAATGCTTACCCGGTTTTCTGATTCGATGGGCATGAGCGAGCGTATAAAAAACACCATTTTCCCAACAACTTACACCTATTTAACCAAAGTATTTATCTGGTTATTTGTAGTTACTTTCACTTTGGTTATTAGCCAATCGGCTGGCATTGCATCAATATTTTTAGGCTGGATGATCGGTTTTGTGTTCGTATCTACGCAAATAAACGGAATGAGTTTGGTTAATCCGTTCGAAAATAATTCAGCAGGTGTTCCATTAAACCAGATTACGAGAACCATCGAAATTAACCTTTTACAGATGCTTAAAGAAGAAGATATTCCAGAACCTGTAAAACCAATTAACGAAGAATATATTCTCTAAGCTTTAGATTGCCTTTTTCCTGCGAAAATAAAGAGCACAGAAACAAGATAGAAAACAATTAGAATTATAAGCGTATTTAGCAGTGCTTTTGGATAACCTAACTTTACAACATTAATAAATGGGTAGGGATATTTATTAATCATGATTCCACGGACAATAATCATAATTATATAAAGCAATGGGTACAACAACCAGGTAAATGCATTCTTATATTCCAAATTAGATTTATTTGCAAAGAAGATCCAGTAAACTAAAACAAGCAGAGGATTTACCACATGTAACAACTCATTAGCAACGCTATGCCAACCACTCGGAACCTCTAATCCACGTAAAGCTAGATTATAAATTATTCCTACAATAACAATATAAACAGTTATTGCTGCTTTTGTAGATGATTTCTCAAAAAACTGCCCCACACTAGAATTTTTAAATAACAATATAACCGTTAAAGCTATTGCACATAAAATATTAGAAAGCACGGTAAAAAAAGATAACATTATTTTCAAAGTTGCCCATACATCGCCATTTAAAGTATTTAAACTCAAATTAAATTGAAGACCAATTGCAAACCACAATACAATTACTGCAATTGTTAAATAGACCTTTTCACTTAATGAAGATTTCATAACTAAATTTATGGGATGAGAAGCCTGATTATTATTAAGCAAAATAATACTTATCTAAAACTAAGATAAGCATATTTAAATTCTATATCGTTTACTAGAATTTTCTCTTTGAGATATTTTAATGCCTGCTGATGAATCTAATTCGAGCCTTTATTTATTTCCGCTTTAAGCTTTTCTTCAAAAACTAAGGTTTGTTCTTTTATTGATGGGATTTCATTATTAAAAGAGACAGCATTAATCGCTTTAATGATCTTACCATCTTTACCAATTAAAATATTTGTTGGATAACCGTGATTGATATTCAACTTCCTGATCTCATCATGAGTTAATGAAACAATTTCATATTTATAACCACTTTGGTTTTGAAACTTCTTGGCCGATTTAGGTAAATCATAGGTTATGGCAATGAAACGAACACCAGCTTTTCCATATTTATCTACCAGTTTATTTAGTTCGGGCATTTCCTTAACACAAGGCGGACAAGCCTCAAACCAAAAATTAATTACTACAATTTTACCCTTTAAACGGCTTGATAAAAATTGTTTATTATTTATGTTAGCCCCTTTGAAATCTGGCAAATCTTTACCTATTAATTCTTCAAAAAAGGTTTCTTGCGTAGCCCATTTAACTGGTTTTGTTTGTGCATTTGCAAAAGAAGCTGAACATAAAATAATAAGTAATAAGAAAGTTTTCATGGTAGGCTAAATATAAAAAAAGTCTTGCCAAAATTTTGGCAAGACTCTAATTTGTTTGGTTAAAATCTTTTATTTAAAGGTTATTGCACCATACTCCGACCTAATATTTATACTACCTCCGCTACCATTACCAACCTTACCCGAATATCTTTTAGTTTCATCATCATCGCTATTTTTAGTTGCAGAAACATTCGAACCGTATTTAAAACCAGCATAAGTAGTGGTAATATTAAAATTAGCGTTATAATTGCTTGCAAAGCCAATTCCAGCGCTTGCATATTCGCCATTAAAAATAAAGCTCTTACAAGCTGGTGTAAGTTCAGCAACGCTTAATCTGTTATAATCCATTTTAATGTTTGCATCGCCATTCAATGTACCCAAAGTAACATTCGTATATTCCGAATTAATCGAAAGCTTACCCGCATTTGCAATAGATAAACTTCCATAACCCTGTTTTATGACAGTATTTCCTTTAACACTATTGATATTTACTTTAGCATATTCGCTATTTAAAAGCAGGTTACCTGCAATAGAACCAACGGTTAAACCCGAACCATACTGGATCTTTATATTTGCCGATTTCGAAATCGTATTAACATTAACAGGAACATATTCTGCATCTAATTGTAAAGTACCAACCGATCCGATGCTTACGCCACCGCCATACTCGTGTTTTACCACAGCTGTGTTAATATCCTGAATAGTTGCTTTACCGTATTGTACATAAATGTAATTGTTACCGCTATTTAAGTTACCAGCCGTTAAATTTCCGTATTGAACTTTTAAAGATGTCGGACCAGAGTAATCAGCCAATTCGATATTGCCATATTGTTGTTGAGCCGTTAATGCATTTACTGCGGGCATATAAACTACGTAGTTTACCTTTATTTCTCTTCTCCACTTTGTGCTACCATTGGTAATTACTCTACCGTAACGACCATTTCTATCACTCATATTAGTTTTAACAGAAACCTGGTCGCCAGTTTTGTTCGCATCTATAGTAACTTCATCAATTAGTTTCTGAACATCACTATCCGAGTTGCTGTAGGCTTTGATTTCTACATCTACTTTAACTTCTTTCCTGTCCCAGGTTTTAATTACCATAGAACCATACTGGTTATTAAAACTAACTTTATCACCGTTATCAACACTAAAAGTTTTGCTAAACGACTTAGAACGTTCAGCATCGCCACCTGTTTGATTACTTACGGTAATACTTATTGGTGCATTTTTCGATGAACTAACTGAACTAGTGGTTATAGTGTTAACAGCATAATTTTCTGATGGGCTGCTAACCACAATGCCCTGTTGAGCGTAAGTTTTTACGGCGATTAAAGCCATAAAGGCTAAAAATAATTTTATCGTTTTCATATTATTAATTATTAAACACTTACCTGCTTAAATCCTGCCGACCGATTTTAAGCCCGATAAATGTGTTGAGCGCATGTTTCTAGTCTAAATCTGATTAACTTTTTTATAATCGTCAACCTGGTTTATAATCATTAATTGTTGTCTTAATAAATTCAGCTGAAGCTCTCTGTTTTTTACCATTGCCTTAACCAAAAAAAGTTGATTGGGCGTGCTAGGCAGCTCAGATTTTAATCTTTCGTAATCTTCATCAAGCTTTTTTAAATCTGCCGTAAATTTTTTATACAGCTCTGGATTTGCCGAAGCAAAAATGGCCAAGCTGTCTCTTTTATCGGTAATTAGATTCGTAAAATGAACTTCCTTTTGAGCCGCAGCCGCATTAACATCTGCTATTTCGATTGCCTCATTTTGCGTTCTTCCTGCGTATAACCAAACTAAACCGAAAACAACCACGATAGATGCTGCCGCACTCATCCATAAATACAGCTTTATCGACTTTTTTTCTTTTTTACCATCCAGTTCTTGTTCAATCTTTGCCCAAAGCCCTGCCGATGGCTCCATTACATCAAATGCCTTACGGTTATCCTTAACAAAGGTTTCTAATCTATTATTCATCTCTCATCCCTTTCTGTTCTAAAATACTTTTTAACTTTTTTTTCGCCCTCATGTATTGGGTGCGACTTGTGTTTTCACTAATTTTTAAAATATGCGATATCTCTTCATGGTCGTAACCTTCTAGCAAGTATAAACTCAGTACAACCCGATAACCATCTGACAGTTCGGTAATGGCTTTTCGAATATCTTCAGCCTGTAATTGCACCTCATATTCATCAAAACTAACCTCGTCGGGCACTTCGCTAATTTCATCCGTACTTACAAACTCCATTTTACGCTTACGCAAATAATTAATCGATTTGTTAATTACGATTTGCTTTAACCAAAGCCCAAAAGTGGTTTCCTGCCTAAAATCTATAATTCTTGTAAAAGCGTCTAAAAAAGCCTCCTGTAAAACATCTTCAGCTTCTTCTTCGTAATTTAAAATGCGCAACGCCACATTGTACATAGCCTTGGCGTACAATTTGTATAATTCAAACTGCGCTGCCCTGCTGCCCTGCATGCATGCTTTTACCAATTCCAGGTTTTTATCGACGTATACCGCTTCCAATTTTTTGATGATTCTGATTATAAGACATAAGAGATTTTAAAACGTTGCATCAAGGTATAAAAAAAGTTTATAACCCTTTAAAAACTACATGCTCTGAAAAGCACTTACAAAAGCTATTCGGTTACTTCAGTCCCGCTTTTCGTTTCAATCTTTTTAATAATTTACTGTCATGCTGTGGCACGAAGCTTCTGTTTCATCGGTTGCAGATGCTTCGTGCCTCAGCATTACGGCTTAATCAGGGTTGCTGCAAATTAAAAAGTATTTTCACTTCAATCGGGTTTAATATGGAAAGCAATCATTCTAATCATCATAAATTTGAAATCCCTGAAACAAACAATTAACTTCATACCATGGAAACCGATTTAATTATAAAAGAAATTGATGCAATACATAAGAAAGCAGATGTAGCTTTCGAGAATAAAAACATTTCAGATTACATTGTTCAATTTGATGAAAGTATCACATACAAAAATGCTGATGCCACCACTTTCGATAAAAAGGAATTGATTAATGAAACAGAAAAGTATTTCAGAAAAACAAAAGGCATAAGCACAACTTACTACCGCATAAAATCATCTGTAGAAAATGATATTTTCATAGAGAAAATCGCCCGAAAATCTATTATCTATATCAAAGGTTTATTATTTACAAAAAAACAAACCATCCAAACCGAAGAAATTTTTAACTGGAAAAAATTAAACGCACAATGGAAAGTTGTTGAAGTTGAAATTACTTTAGAGGAAAAATATTGAGATGAATGAAGATAATGATGATTTTGTAAAAGTACTTTTCAAATTCTACAGCGACGTTTTAGAAGAATGGACTGTAGAAACAATGTGGGCGGAAATCATTGATTTAGATAAAGGCTACTTCAGAATTGAGAACATTCCTTTCTACGCTTCATTTGCGTGTGGTGATATCATCTTCGCAGAACATGACTATGACGAAGAAATGCTTACCTATAGAGAATTAATTGAAGCTTCGGATAATTCGACAATACAAGTCGTAATCACCAAAAAGTCAACCCAAACAAATAATATTAGAGAAATCTTTAATCTCTTGGGTTGCGAATCGGAAAAGCTTTCAGAAGGTTATTTCGTAATTAATATTCCTGGAGAAATAAATTACGCACTTGTCAAACGTGACCTTTCGACATTGAAGCTGGATAAAATAATTGATTATGCTGAATCTTGTTTATCAGAAAAGCATAAGACCCAATTAAATTAGTATTTAAGCGCAAAACTGCTAGAGGACTTAATTATATGTTTTCAGTACTTCTGTGACTAACAAAATAGCAACATAAATTTCCTCGAATCTTCTATTCAAAAGTTTAAAACAAAATCGGTATTTTTGCCGCTCAATTTAGATTACAATATATGTTAAGAACAGTAACTTGTGGTGCACTAACCCTTAATAACTTAGGCGAAAGTGTAACCCTATGTGGTTGGGTACAAAAATCAAGAGATTTAGGCGGGATGACTTTCATCGATATCCGCGATCGTTATGGTATTACTCAGTTGGTTTTTAACATGGACGATAATCGTGAACTTTGCGAAGCTGCACGTGCGTTAGGTCGTGAGTTTGTAATTAAAGCAATTGGTACGGTTGTAGAAAGAAGCAACAAAAACCCTAAAATGTCAACTGGCGATGTAGAGATTAAAATCACTGCATTAGAAATTTTAAATGCTGCAAAATTACCTCCTTTCTTAATCGACGATGAAACAGATGGCGGTGATGAATTGCGTATGAAATACCGCTATTTAGATTTACGTCGTAATCCAGTTCGTAATAATCTGGTTTTACGTCATAAAATGGCGCAATCGGTTCGTCGTTATTTAGATGCCTTAGATTTTATTGAAGTAGAAACACCCGTTTTAATTAAATCTACACCAGAAGGGGCAAGAGATTTCGTTGTACCAAGCCGTATGAACGCGGGTGAATTTTATGCCTTACCGCAATCGCCGCAAACTTTTAAGCAACTGCTTATGGTTTCAGGTTTTGATAGGTACTTCCAAATTGTGAAATGTTTCAGAGATGAAGATTTAAGAGCTGATCGTCAGCCAGAATTTACTCAAATTGATTGCGAGATGTCTTTCATTGAGCAAGAAGATATTTTAAACACTTTTGAAGGCTTAATTCGTACTTTATTTAAAGAAGTTCGCAATTATGATTTACCAGAAGTACCACGTATGCAATATGCAGACGCCATGCGTTTATATGGTTCAGATAAACCAGATACTCGCTTTGATATGCAATTTGTTGAATTAAACGAACTGGTAAAAGGAAAAGGTTTCCCTGTTTTTGATAATGCAGAATTAGTTGTCGGTATTAATGCAAAAGGTGCTGCTAGCTACACACGTAAACAATTAGATGAGTTAACTGATTTCATAAAGCGCCCTCAAATTGGCGCTACTGGATTAATTTACGCTCGCCATAACGACGATGGAACAATTAAATCATCTGTAGATAAATTCTTCAACGAAGAAGATTTAAAACAGTGGAGCGAGGCTTTTGCAACTGAAAAAGGAGATTTAATTCTAATTCTTGCTGGCTCAACAGATAAAGTTCGTAAGCAATTAAACGAGCTTCGTTTAGAAATGGGTAACCGTTTAGGTTTACGCGATAAAAATAAATTTGCAGCACTTTGGGTATTGGATTTCCCGCTTTTGGAGTGGGATGAAGAAACAGAGCGTTACCATGCCATGCACCATCCGTTCACTTCGCCAAAACCAGAAGATATCGAATTACTAGACACTGATCCTAAAAATGTTCGTGCAAATGCTTATGATATGGTTGTAAACGGAACCGAGATTGGTGGTGGTTCTATTCGTATTCACGATAGAGCTTTACAAGCTTTAATGTTTAAGCATTTAGGCTTTAGTGCCGAAGAAGCTCAAAAACAGTTTGGCTTCTTAATGGACGCATTCGAATTTGGCGCACCGCCACACGGTGGTATCGCTTTTGGTTTCGACCGTTTAACTTCGATTTTTGCAGGTTTAGATTCAATTCGCGATGTAATTGCTTTCCCTAAAAATAATTCAGGAAGAGATGTAATGATTGATAGTCCGAGTACTATTGATGATAAACAGTTAAAGGAATTGAAAATTAAGACAGATTTGTAATTGGTTCAATGGTTCATCAGCCATTAACTCACCAATGGCGTTGAGCCTAAATAAAAAACATAAATCATAAGAAAGGCGTCCAAAAATATTTTCGGACGCCTTTTCTATATATTTTACTTTCGATGAAATTATTTAGGTTAAACACCCAAACAAATAAACCGATTCCTGGTAAATCTTCGAACTAAAATGTTTCACTATCGGGCGGAATGCCATAATCGACAAACTTTTTGTCCTTTTTCTCTTTTTTCTTGCCGAAAAAACCTTTAACTGAGTTAAAAATCGCAGAGATATGTTCCGCATCTAAAGATTTACCTACTTTGCCAGAAACTAAACCAACAGCTGCTTTAGTTAAAAAACCCGCACCTCTAAAAAGGGTTTTATTCATAAACATTGGCAAAAGCAAAGACATTGCTGTTCCACTTAAATTTAGTTTATCATCAACCTTAAAAAGATTACTCGGTGTAGCATATTTTTTAATTAATGCGCCTAAAGTAAATTGATGCAAATATGTTTTCGCATCAGCTTTAAGCATATTTTGCTTTAAGGTATAGTCTACTTTAAGCTCGAGTTTTTTAGCTTGTAAATCCGTGAGATTTCTGATGTTTTTATAACTTCTCATCATCTTCCTCCTTATCTGCTAGTTTATCAAAATACTTTCTGATAGCCACGTTAATAATAGCCTTTTCAATGTATTTATCTTTGGTTAAATAAACTATTACTGCCAATAAAATATAGAATAATGAAACGCAACCGAAACCACCAGCATAACTTCCTAAAACATCGGAAAGGTAAAGTGCAAGTGTTACAGACCCAAACAAAAATGCCAATATAAAACAAACAATAACTGCGGTACTGGTTACTAAATCGGCAAAAATTTTAGATACTTTTTCTACAAGATAAAGTCTGGTGTATTCTACCCTGGCTTCTAAAAAGCCCTTGGCATCATCTACCAAATCTTCAATACTCTTATCATTATTTTCCTGCATAATTCAGATGATATTTAACCAGATTCAATATGAATCTGGTTATTATTTATTTTTTACGCGTGCTCTACGTCGTCGCTATATTCTTCTTCTACACTTCTCAATTTGGTTTTAATCGAGCTTACTACTTTTTCTTTCAAGCTTGATAAATTGTTAATTTCATCAGCAGCTTTATCTCTTATCGAATCACCTAAATCTTTTAAAGATTGGCTTAATTTATCACGCGTTTCTTCGCCTTTTTCTGGTGCAAATAAAATTCCTAGTGCAGCTCCAGCCGCTAATCCCGCTAAAAGGGCAACTACAACTTTTGAGTTATCATTCATAATAATGTATTTTAAGGGTTTGACATTTACAAAATAATATTGCCAAATTATTTTTGTTAAGCTATAAATTATAACTCATTTTGCCCATTATTTGTTTTAATTCTTTCCAATCTTTCTGATGCCAGTGTACTGGTTTCATAAATTTTAACGAGCAAAATAAAATAAGATAACAATAGTGGACCAAAAACCAAGCCCAATATTCCGAATAAAGGGATACCAATAATTACGCCAATTACTGTAATTATGGGATGAATGTTACCTACTTTTTTCGCTATTATAAATCTAAGAACATTATCGATATTAATAATAACAACAAAGCCAAAAATTAACATGGCCCAACCCGCGAAATTATTTCCATTTGCAATTTGTAAAATAGCCGCTGGTACAAATACCACAGGGGGTCCTAAAACGGGCACAAACGATATAAATGTAGTAATCACGCCCCAAAAAACAGGATCCTTATATCCCAGGACATAAAATGACAAACTCACTAAAGAACCCTGAACCAGGCAGATTAATCCTTGTCCGATAACATTCGCATAGGTTGTATTTCTCATCTCATCGCCAAAACGCAAGGCATTTTGCTCTCTAAGTGGTGCATATTTTATTAGGGAATGTTCGAATTTTTTTCGCTCTATCAACATAAAGTAGAGTAAAAAGTACATCACCAGTAAACCTAGTATAATATTTACAGCACTCGAAATAAGGGAAGGAAAAAGCTGCGTTGCCCAATTTCCAATACGGTTCATGCCGTCTTGAATTAAAGTTTCATTTATTTTAATTGGTAGAAGATGCTGAAGCTTTACAAGCAGGTTTTTAAAGAAAATTTCGTTATTTCTCAGTTCAGATATTTTGCTAATCACCATGCTGCTTAAAGCATAAAAAGGCAAAACGATTAAAACAATACTAACCGCTATAATAAATAAGGCAGCCAGCCTCTTGTTCCATCCTTTAGTTTCGGCTAGATAAATGTAAACAGGACGCATAATCGTATACAAAACAAGTGTACTTAAAATAGCACTAAAAATACCTTGTAAAGAGTACGCAATTAATAGCCCAAGTGCTATAATAATTACAAGATTAATATTATTACGCTGCTTAAACGAGAATACCGACATAATTTAATTGCTTGGTATTCTTTTAAAGATAGAAAAGAGCTATTTTGTTTGAGTTTGCGAAAATTTTTTCTTTACCTTCAATTTTTTGTAAAGTGTTTTCGCTATCGATATTTGAAATTTGTGCTGCCTTCGTTTGATTAACGCTAATTTTACATGATATCTTGATAGCCTGCAGTAATGATTACAGCTGTTGTTGAATAATTTTCCTTGATTTTTATTAAAACATCCCGCCCATCGGTATCATCACATCTGTAATCTCAAGGCACCAGATCAAAAGTATGTGTCTTTATAATCGATAGCAGAATAACCAGTTATACTATTTTAAACTTCCAAACCATTTATGGTTATAAAGTTGGATAGTAAAAGTCATCGAATATCAGGAGAGAATTCAGGGTGCATAATTAGTAAAAAAATTCTATTGGTAAATGTGTTCTAAATTTTTTAAAATAAAACCTGAATTAATCAAACATAAATATTATTCTCCTGCAAAAATCGCTTTTCGTTTTTCTACAAATGCGGAAACACCTTCTTTAAAATCTTTGGTCTCAAAGCACTTTCCAAACTCCTCAATCTCAACACCATAGCCATCTTCATCATTTATTGAAGCGATAACAGATTTTATTGCAGCAGCAACCGCTAATGGCGCACGTTGCTTAATCACATTCAAAATCTCTTCTGCTTTAGAAATCAAGCCTTCTTGCGGCACAACATAATTTACCAGGCCTACTTTTTCTGCATCAACAGAGCTAATCATACTTGCTGTAGTGATCATTTCTATCGCTTTTCCTTTACCTACCAATTGAGTTAAACGTTGTGTACCGCCATAACCTGGAATTAGACCCAGTGTTACTTCTGGCAATCCTAATTTGGCATGCTCAACGGCCACTCTCATGTGGCAAGCCATAGCCAATTCTAAACCTCCACCTAAAGCAAATCCATTTATGGCAGCAATAAAAGGCTTTGGCGAATTTTCTATCGCATTGAAGACTTTTTCGTGCCCATTTCTCGCTAATTCCTCACCTTGTTTACCACTGTAATCAGAAAATTCTTTAATATCAGCACCAGCCACAAATGCCTTTTCGCCTGCACCAGTTAAAATTACACCTCTAACTTCGTCGGTTTTTGCAGCAAATTCAACTACATCAGCAAGTTCTGCCAATGTTGCTGCATTTAAAGCATTTAATGCCTTCTCGCGGTTTATGGTAACGTATAAAATGTTTTCTTTTACTTCTGATATTAAATTTTGATATGACATAGCTTAAAAGTTTCTGTTTTCTGTAACCCAATTTTGAATATATTCTACAATGCTTGCCATCGTTGTTCCTGGAGGAAATAATTCTCCAACACCAAGTTCAGCTAGTTTAGTCCTGTCTCCTTCTGGAATAATTCCGCCTCCTGTTAATAGCACATCATCCATCTGTTTTTCTTTCATAAAATGAATTATTTTTGGAAAAACCGTCATATGTGCCCCCGAAAGGATTGAAACCCCAATTGCATCAACATCTTCCTGCAGTGCAGTATTAACAACCATTTCGGGCGTTTGACGCAAGCCAGTGTATATCACTTCCATACCAGCATCGCGTAAAGAAGTTGCGATTACTTTAGCCCCTCTGTCGTGCCCATCAAGCCCAACTTTGGCTACTAAAACGCGTATCGGGCGGTTTAATTCTTTGCTCATAGTGAATATTAAGTTGATGTAAATGTATCGAATTTTCTTTTTAAAGGATTATGGAATTGGAAATAGAGAACGGATTGTGGGTTACATAGATTTGGGGAATTGAAAATAGGAAATAGATTGAAGGTTTAAGTCATTGAAAATTTTATTCAATCTATTTCCGATTCTCTATTCCCCCATTTCCTACCTCAAATTATTCTATTCACTATTCCTTATATAATTACGCTCAATCTTTTTACATTTGCATTCCTAATTTACAGGTTTTTATGAGTGAAGAAAAGTCATTGAACTTTATTGAAGAAATTGTTGAGAACGACTTAAATAGTGGTAAGTATGAAACTTTGGTTACGCGTTTTCCGCCAGAACCTAATGGTTATCTACACATCGGCCACGCGAAAGCGATTTGCTTAAACTTCGGACTAACACAAAAATACGGCGGGTATACAAACTTGCGTTTTGACGATACTAATCCAGTTACGGAGAAAACAGAGTATGTAAACAGCCAGCAAGAAGATATTAAATGGTTAGGTTTTAGCTGGAAAAACGAATTATTTGCATCAGATTATTTTGATGAATTGTATTCTTTTGCCGTAAAACTAATCGAAAAGGGCTTGGCTTATGTTGATGAAAGTTCTGCAGAAGAAATTGCAAACCTAAAAGGCACACCTACCGAACCTGGAAAAGATAGCCCTCATCGTAATCGCAGCGTTGAAGAAAACTTAGACATTTTCACTAGAATGAAAAATGGTGAGTTTGCGGATGGCGCTTATATTTTGAGAGCAAAAATCGATATGGCAAGTCCGAATATGTTAATGCGTGATCCGATTATTTATCGTATTAAACATGCAGAACATCACCGTACAGGCAACAAATGGTGCATTTACCCAATGTACGATTTTGCTCACGGCCAAAGTGATAGTATCGAAAACATCACCCATTCGATTTGTACATTAGAATATGTTTCGCATCGCGAACTATACGATTGGTTTATCGATAAATTAGAAATTTTCCCTTCAAAACAATATGAATTTGCCCGCTTAAACCTTACTTCAACCGTAATGAGTAAGCGTAAATTATTGCAATTGGTAAACGAAAATTTAGTTAGTGGATGGGATGATCCACGTATGCCTACAATTTCTGGCTTACGCAGAAGAGGTTTTACACCAAAAAGTGTTCGCGAATTTTGCGAGCGTATTGGTATTGCAAAACGCGAAAACCTGATCGAATTAAGTTTATTAGAATTTTGCATCCGTGAGGATTTAAATAAAACAGCTAATCGTGTGATGGCCGTTTTAGATCCAATTAAATTAGTGATAACCAATTACGAAAAAGGAAGTGAAGATTTAATCGGCGAGAACAATCCTGAAGCAGAAGATGGCGGAGGCACACGTGTTATTCCATTCAGCAACGAACTTTGGATTGAGCGTGAAGATTTCATGGAGGTACCTGCAAAAAAATGGTTCCGTTTAGCGCCAGGTGCAATGGTTCGTTTAAAATTTGCCTATATCGTTAAATGCGAAGATTTTGTTAAGGATGAAAATGGTAACGTGACCGAAATTCATTGTACTTACATTCCCGAATCGAAAAGCGGAAATGATACAAGTGGAATTAATGTAAAAGGAACCATTCATTGGGTTAGTGCAGCACATGCAAAAACTGCAGAAATTCGTTTGTACGATCGCTTATTTACTTCCGAAACGCCAGATGCTGAGGAAGGAGACTTTAAGGATTATTTAAATCCTGAAAGCTTAACCGTATTGCCTAATGCATACATCGAACCAGCTTTGGCTGATGCTGATTTAGATGGTCGTTACCAGTTCATCAGAAAAGGGTATTACTGCTTAGATAGAGATTCTACACCTGAAAAACTTGTTTTCAATAGAACAGTTACATTAAAAGATACCTTTAAGAAACCGAACTAAATAGTTTAGCTTTCTTAATAAACACGGATAGACCAGTTTTATCCGTGTTTTTTTATGCCAAGATTGTTGCCATAGAAAGTAATCTTGCAGATGATATGCGATGCTAATCCGCGATATTGACGGAATTTAAGAACATTCTATTATTCCGCAATCTCATTGGCTAAACGGCAAACCTATTTAATATTTTGTATAAACATTATACAAAACCAAAATATCTACAGGCGTTAGTTTTGGTTTTAGATCTGTTTGAATAAAATGACGCTTAAAAGCTATAATTGCAGCACCTAAATCACTTGTATCGTAGCCCATAAGCTTTAATGCATTAGTGGTATCGAAATCAACTGGTGGGTTTTGAAGTACATCATCGTACCAATACCCAAAACCCTTAACTGCTAATTTTTTCCATGGAAAATTGTTCGGGTCTGGTTTACGTTTTGGGGCAATATCTGCGTGCCCAATAAAGTTTGCGGTTGGGATTCCGTATTTCTTTTTCAGCGTTGTTAAAAGTTTTATCAAGCTGTTAATCTGTGCATCAGGCCAAATATCGGTTGTGCCGTTATTGTCTAACTCAATCCCAATCGATGAAGAATTCAAATCGGTATCTTTACCCCACTTACTTACCCCTGCATGGTTAGAACGAAGATAATCGTTAACCATCTGAACTACTTTCCCATCGCGGCTAACCACATAATGTGCACTAGTTCCTGCTTTTGTAGAGTGAAATGTTTTTATAGTTTGGGCTAAACTATCTTGGGCAGTATGGTGAATAATTACAAAATTAGGCTTACGAATGCCAAAATTTACAGAGCCAATCCATTGCTGGTTTGCAGCATTTACTGAATCATAAAGCTGACCTTCGGGCGGCGTTGCCAATATAATCTTTGAAAAACCCTTAACCTTTTCTTTATAAATTTTTTCGGTTGCAGCATACTTATTTGTGCTACAGGCAGAAATTAAAAAAATTAAAACAATTGAAAGTGATAAACGATTTTTTGTAAGACTTGTTAACAACATAATGTATTTTATTAATGCATCGAAGTTACAAAGTTAGGTTAAAGTTCATCCTTTACATCAAACTTTATACAATGCTTTTAAATTTTATTAATTTTGGCTCGATATAATTTAATAATGAAGAATTTATACAAAACAAAGATATTATTACCAGCTATTGCATTATCGGCAACACTGTTTTCAGCATGTAACAATGCTAATCCCCCAGCAGGCGACAAAGCGGCAGTTGTTATCCAAAAAGATAGTTTAACTGAATATGTTGCACAACGCCTACCCATTTACGAACGCGTAAAATTAACAACCAATATTAATCAGCTTAGTGTAAACGACCGTAAGGTTTTGCCTCTTTTAATTCAAGCGGCAGAAATTATGGATGAATTATACTGGAAACAAGCTTATCCGCAACGCGATAGTTTACTGGCAACCATTAAGGATGAAAAAACGAGAGATTTCGTTAACATTAATTATGGCCCATGGGATAGATTAAATAACGACAAACCTTTTGTTGCAGGAGTTGGGGTTAAACCTGAAGGTGCATCATTTTATCCTTATGGCATAACTAAGGAAGAAATTGAAAAATCGACACTGTCTGACAAATTTGGTGCTTATTCGGTAATTAAAAAAGACAGCACTGGAAAATTAAGCACAGTACCTTATCATGTTTTATTTGCTGCTGAGTTACAAAAAGCATCATCATTATTAAAACAAGCAGCTTTAATAGCAGAAGACGCTGGTTTAAAAAAGTACCTAAACCTACGAGCTGATGCATTGGTATCGGATAATTTTACCGCAAGCGATTATGCCTGGTTAGATATGAAAACCAATGGGCTGGACATTATTATCGGCCCCATTGAAAACTACGAAGACAAACTTTTCAATGCCCGCACAAGCTATGAGTCTTACGTTTTAATTAAGGATGCAGCATGGAGCAAGCGTTTGGCAAAATATGTAAAAATGCTTCCAGAATTACAGAAAAACTTACCTGTTGCTGCAAAATACAAAGCAGAAACACCAGGTACCGATTCTGAACTAAATGCTTATGATGTTGTTTATTACGCAGGAGATTGTAACGCTGGATCTAAAACCATTGCGGTTAATTTACCAAACGACGAGAAAATTCAACAAGAAAAAGGAACCCGCCGCTCTCAGCTTAAAAATGCAATGCAAGCAAAATTCGAGAAAATTTTAATGCCAATTTCTAAAGAGTTAATTGATGCGGAGCAACAAAAATATATCAAGTTTGATGCGTTTTTTGCAAACGTAATGTTTCATGAAGTTGCCCACGGATTAGGGATTAAAAAAACCATAACAGGAAAAGGCTTTGTTCGTGCCGCTTTGAAAGAGCAATACAGCTGGCTTGAAGAGGGCAAAGCTGATATTTTAGGCTTATATATGGTGACAGGTTTACTTAAAAAGGGCGAACTACAAGGTGATATTAAAGAGTATTACACTACTTTTATGGCTGGCATTTTACGCTCAGTTCGCTTTGGGGCATCAGAAGCGCATGGAAAGGCTAATATGCAATGCTTTAATTACTTTAAAGAAAAAGGTGCATTTGAACGTACACCACAAGGAACTTACAAGGTAAATTTCGATAAATTTGCTTCTACCATGAATGATTTAAGTGCATTTATCATTACCCTGCAGGGAAATGGCGATAAAATAGCTGTAGAAAAAGCCCAAAAAGAAAAAGCTAATATCTCTTCAGAATTACAAAAAGATTTAGATCGGTTAACCAGAAAAAACATTCCTGTTGACCTTGTTTTTGAGCAAGGTGTAGATGTTCTTGGCGTGAAATAATTTTAAAATTCGATATTTTGAGAAGGTTTGTAATGCAAAATGCTTACAAACCTTTTTTTATGGGTAGAATTTTTATTTAATAAGCCTGACAGCAGCGGAAATACTTTTTTTTTGCAACCACTGAATTGAATACCGCACGGAAAGATGGTGTAGACCATTTAATACTCCGCATTACCGAAGCCTAAAAAGATTGGAGCAAATGGCAGGGCTACATTAGCCATAACCTACCAACATTCACTTTCAAATTATGATTACATTAATGTTTTTATTCTTTTTTTGAAAACCTTGTAACCTTTTAAAAAAACGGTCGTCTTATTAATAACTAAACCACGGAAACCGTTCGTTTTCGTGCTAAACTTTAAAACAGGAAGGTAAAATTCTGGAAAACGTATGCACATACGTTATAGAAATCGTTTTGCCTAAATTTTTTAAATTATTAAAACCTAAAACCAATGAAAACTATCTACAAAATATCGTTATTAATAATCGCCACTTTTTCTTCGGGTTATCTCTTTGCGCAAACATCGTCGAAGGCAAACATTACAGGGACTATACTGGATGAGAACAAAAAACCTGCAGATTATGCAACTGTTGTTCTTTATAAGGCTGCAGACTCTAGCATAGTAAAAACTGGCTTTACAGATCCGAACGGTGCTTTTGGCTTTACGGTACCAACCAAAGGAAATTATTTCTATAAGGCCAGCAACATGGGCTATAAAACTTTAAAAAGTAAAGTTATTACCCTTGCTGAAGATAATCAGAAAGTAGATTTCGGTTCGGCGCAGTTGGTTTCTACAAGTCAGAATTTAAAAGAAGTTACCATTGCAGTAACTAAACCATTAATCGAAAGAAAGATGGATAAAGTTGTAATGAATGTTTCGAGTAGTGCGGTGATGACAGGCTCCAATGCACTCGAAGTTTTACAAAAAGCTCCAGGTGTTTCAGTCGATCAGAATGATAATATTTCTATGCAGGGAAAGCAAGGCGTATTGATTCAATTGGATGGAAAACAAACTTATATGAGTAGCGCTGATGTGGCAAATTTGTTGCGTAACATGCAAAGTTCTGAAATTGAAACGATTGAATTAATTACCAATCCATCTTCAAAATACGATGCATCTGGCAACTCAGGCATAATTAATATTAAAACTAAGAAAAGTAAAGCAGGCGGTACAAACGGAAGTGTAAATGCAACCGCTGGATATGGCAAAAACTTTAGAGGTAATGCAGGATTAAATCTTAACCATAGAACAGAGAAGTTAAACATTTTTGGAAATTATAATTATGGTAGAACCAAACGCGAAAATACAATTGCTATCGACAGGATCTCGAACGGTACACCCGATACTTATTTTATGCAAGAAGGTTTAAGTAATAGAAAACAACAAAACAATAACTTTAAAGCAGGTTTAGACTATTTTATCGATAAGAAAAACACAATCGGTGTGTTAGTAAATGGTTACTTCAACAACGGGACAGAATTTGCTACAAATAACACGTTAATTGGCCCGTCTTTCCAAACAACAGATTCTACGTTAAGATCTACTAGTTTGCAAACCAATAAGTATAACAATATTGCTTATAACCTAAATTATAAGTCGATTTTGGATACTGCTGGTTCGGAAATTTCTGCAGATTTCGATTATTCAAAATATAGTGGCAATGATGGCTCTGATTACACAAACGACTATATGTTTGCAAATGGAAATAGAATTCGTCCGATTAGTTATACTAGAAATAATACACCTTCGAAAATTGATATTAAAGCATTTAAAGTAGATTACAATGTTGCTTTAAGCAAAACGGTAAAGCTTGAAGCTGGATTAAAAAGTAGCTGGGTAAAAACAGATAACGATTTGCAGGCAGAAGAACTTATAAACAATAACTGGCAAAATGATGTTCGCAGAAGCAACCAGTTTGTTTACGATGAAAATGTAAATGCCGCTTATACAAATATTAATAAACAGTTTAAAAATACCAGTATTCAACTTGGTTTAAGAGTAGAGCAAACCAACTCGAAAGGAAATTTAATTACAACAAATACAATTGTAGAAAGAAGTTATTGGGATTTCTTTCCAACGCTATTTGTTCAACAGACACTTTCAAAAAACAACCAGTTAGGTTTTTCGTACAGCCGAAGAATTGACCGCCCGAGTTACGATGCCTTAAATCCTTTCATTTACTACTTAGACCAGTACACCTACAATCAAGGTAATCCGTTTCTAAAGCCTCAATACACTAACAATTTTGAGTTGAGTTATACCTTAATGCAAAAGTATATGTTATCGGTAGGTTACAGCAGAACAACTGATGTAATTACCGAAGTTCTGTTACCAAACGAGGCTCAAAAAGCGTTATACCAAACCAATGAAAATCTTGCGAAAAACATCAGTTATAATGCTAATTTGAATATTCCAGTTAAGGTTGCAAAATGGTGGTCGATGAACAATAATTTAAATGTTTTCTACTTGAGTTTCGAGGCACCGAATTTAGCTGGTCAGGCATTGAAAACAGGTAAAACATCATTTCAATTTAAATCGCAACAAAGTTTTACCATAGTTAGTGGGTTAACAGCAGAGTTAAATGGCAGCTACGAATCACCATTAGATTATGGCACGTTAAAACTAAAAGAAAGATATTCTATTGATGCTGGTTTGAGTAAATCTTTAATGAATAAAAAAGCAAGTTTAAAGCTGGCTTTATCAGATATATTTAACACGTACAAAAATAATCTATCGAGTGGTTATCCTGGTTTAAAATATGAGGTTCGCCAGAAAAACGAAAGCCAGATTGGCAGAATAAGTTTCACTTATCGTTTTGGTAAAAATGAGATAAAACCCGCCCGTCGTCGCTCTACAGGTACAGAATCTGAACAAGGAAGGATGAAAAACTAAATTACAAATCCTTTGAAAAGCAAAAGCCTGGCTACGAATATCGTTAGTCGGGCTTTTTGCTTAATCTTTTAAATTATTCTGTCATGCTGAGGCACGAAGCATCTGTTTCATCGGTTGCAGATTCTTCGTACCTCAGAATGACAATGTGAACGAAGCCGCTTCTAATTTAAAAGGATATCGCTTCAATCCCGTTTATAAACAAAATTTCCTGCTACTATTAACAGTTGCAAATTGGCAATCTATTTTTTATAATTACTTTAGTTTGAAACATCTAAACTCTCAATCTCATTAAACAATTACTTTTCATTATTCTACTATTATCTTCATGCAAAACCTATTCTCAATTTGATATAAATGGCAGTTTTGAGAATCTTGATAAAAACAGGGAACCAAAAGGTTGGTTAGTTAAATTTAGTGAAGCACAAAATAAAGCTTACCAAATTTCTTTAGATAGCACCATAAAACAGCATGAAAAATATAGCATCTTACTCGAAAAGAAAGGCTCCCAATCTTCTTTTGGTGTAATAACCCATCCCATAACACAAGTTTTCGAAGGCAGAACGATAGAATTAAAAGCATATTTAAAAACCGAAGGCGTGTCAACAGGTTACGCTGGCTTATATATGCGGATTGATGATGAAAATTCTAAAATGATAGCCTTTGATAATATGGGCACCAGAGGTGTAAAAGGAACTACTGACTGGAAACAATATTCTATAAAACTTGATTATAATAGCGAAGAAGTTAAAACGCTCTACATCGGCGGACTTCTTTCGGGAGATGGAAAAGCCTGGTTTGATAATTTTGAAATTTTTATTGATGGTATACCAATTACCAGCAACGAATTAAAAAAATTAGCATTAGCAAAGGCAAAAACCGACACCGCTTTTATAAATAGCTCAAAAATAAAAGACTTTAAACTTGATGATCAAACCACTAACAATTTAATAGCAACTGGTCAATTTTGGGGGTTTCTAAAATACCATCATCCAGCTATTGCCAAAGGAGATTACAATTGGGATGCCGAGCTGTTCAGATTGCTGCCAACCGTAATTAATGCAAAGAATAATTCTGAACTGAGTTTGGCATTGGAAAAATTTTTAGACAAATTGCCAAAGCCTGAATTATGTAAGGATTGTAAAACGATTGCGAACGAATCTTACGAAATTAAACCAGACTATGGCTTATTGTTTGATAAAAAAATTTTCAGAGCCTCCCTTTTAGAAAAATTAGAATACATCAAAGAGAATAGAAATACAGGTAGAAATTATTATGTCATAATGAATCCAAGCACATCTAACCCCATTTTTAAAAATGAGAATCCATATTTAAAAATGAGTTATTCAGATGTTGGTTACCGCATATTAGCACTTTATCGCTACTGGGCGATGATTAATTATTTTTTCCCATACAAGGATGCTATTGGCCAGGATTGGAACAATGTTTTAAAAAAATCATTACCAGAGTTTGTTGATGTAAAAAATGAGTTAGATTATTCTAAAGCTGTCTTAAAACTAATTGCATCGGTAAACGATACACATGCAAATCTTTGGAGTGGAAGTAAAGCGCTAAACCAATTTAAAGGAAAATATGGCGCTCCGCTTCAAGCTAAATTTATTGAGCAAAAATTAGTTATAACAGCATTGCATACCGATACGCTTGATGTTAAGGGCAAACTAAAAGTTGGGGATATAATTACATCCATACAAAACAAAGATGTCGCTGAACTTATAAAAGAATATTTACCATTAACGGCAGCATCAAATTACGATACACAACTTCGGGATCTACCTAATAATTACTTACTCAGAAGTAACGAAAACAGCTTAAAAATCAAAGTCGAGCGAGATGGCAAAAGCTTTGAATATGATCTGCCAATGGGTAAATTAATGCAGGTTTATAAAGATCCAGATTTCGAAAAGGCAGAAGCCTTTAGGTTAATAAATGAAAACATAGGGTACGTGTTTCCAGGAAAATATAAAAATGCTAAGTTGCGCGAAATTATTAAACTTTTTGCCAACACTAAGGGCATCATAATCGATATGCGTTGTTATCCATCTGATTTTATGCCTTTTACTTTTGGCAACTACATCAAAAGCGCTTCAACACCATTTGTAAAATTTAGTATCGGGAACCCAGCATATCCTGGCGCTTTTAAATTTAGCAATGCGATAAACAATGGCGAGATGAATCATGATAATTATAAGGGAAAAGTTGTAATTATTGTTAATTCAACTTCGCAAAGCCAGGCTGAATATACAACAATGGCATTTCAAAGTTCGCCAAACGTTAAGGTTATAGGTAGTAAAACAGCTGGGGCTGATGGAGATGTATCTCCAATAGTTTTACCTGGAGGATTAAGAACAATGATATCAGGGATTGGCGTTTTTTATCCTGATGGGAAACCAACACAAAGGGTTGGTGTAAGGATTGATGAGGTAATTTACCCAACAATTAATGGGATAAAAGAAGGAAAAGATGAGTTGCTCGAAAAAGCTATCGAAACGTTAAACAAAGGATGGTAGCAATCATTTAAATTAAAAAGGGCGATATTTCATGAGGCACTAAAAACTATCACTAATATTTGCAGGCTTTGTGTTTATTTCAAACATATAATTTTAATCTTTCTCTAAAAAATTTTGGAGGTTTAGTTGCTAAATAGTCTTTGGCGAGCTGTGCTCGCTCTTCTTTATTAGCTTTGCTATAAGCCAATTCAAATGAATTTGATGTGATTAATGCATTTACGTATTTATCGTTTAAATACTTGACCCTTTCAGCGAATGAGAGTTGTATGTCGGCTTTTTCTTCAAGGAAAAGTTCAACATTCTTAACAATGGGATTAAAGCTCTCGAAATATGAATTTTCTTTTTGAGCAAATATTAAGACATACCAAAGCAAAACTACATGTTTTTTAGCGAAGCTATCATCCTGTGTATTTAGAAATGCTTCTGCATAAGGTATTATTTCAATCTTGCGGCCTAAGTTATCACTGGTAGCTACAGCCCTGGAAATAACACCCCAATAACTAGCTGTTTCTGGTGGATTCTCTTTTAACAATCTTAAATCTATATCAAAGGATTTTTCGAAAAAACCAGTATGCTTATAAATCATACTCATTAGGCTTTCACATTCAAATCGAACTCTTACATATTCTCCTTTTCCTTCATATTGTTTATAGAATGTATGGAGCTCATCTATCCAGATCAAAGAAGATAGATTGGAAGCTACTTTTAAAAGTAGTTTTTCGAATTCAGGCATCCAATACGGAATCTCTTTCATGTTTAGTTGACTAATTTGAGTTTGTTAATCAAATATCTTAAAACTAAATATCGTCATTTAAATTAAAAAGGGCGGTGTTTCCATCGCCCTTAAATTCTTTACTATTTAATTCGTTCAATAAAAGATATGCTGAATCCACTAAAACAATCATCTGCACAATTTTTGGGCACATAGCCACAGCTTGATATCATTCCATTATTTTTGGATCCAAAACTTACTTCGGCATCAGCCCTTTTTATTAATAATTCAGTTTTTGCCTTCTCGTAAATTTCATCAAGCGTTAAAATTGCACCATAATTTTTATGACTATATAGCAATTGCCCATTCTCCACCCAATCTTCATGTATCGTGATGACATTGCCTGGTTGTTTAACCGTTTTAGAAATATATTCCCGCTGTACAACTTTACCATCTTTTACCGTAATTGTAGTTTGTGTAGAGGAGCCTGACCATGAATTGGTAACCAGTTGATACTTATAATTATTGCTGGCCGAAGCTTTAAAATCAAGCCAGGTTTTAAAGCTTTTATCAAAATCCTTTTGAAACTCAATTGCTTCCTTTTTACAGCCACTTATTGCAAAAACTAGCAATAATACTAATACAGTAAGATTTCTTTTCATAGTTGTTTTTTTTTAATGAAAACGTGAATTTTCAGCTAAACGCTACAAAAGAAATTTTAGGTCAAATCCCAACCTCCTAAAATCAAAAAGGGCGATGTTTCCATCGCCCTTTGCTATTATTTACTCAAGTACATTGATTTATCTTTGTAAAGCTTGCGGAAATAAGGATCTTCTAAATCTTTGATGAAACGAATGGCCTCACCAGTCGATTTCATTTCAGGACCTAATTCCTTTGCAACCTCAGGGAATTTCTCGTAAGAGAAAACAGGTTCTTTAATTGCGTATCCTTTTAACTTACGTTCGATAGTAAAATCTTTCAACTTCGCTACACCTAACATAATTTTTGCAGCGATATTAATATAAGGAACATCGTAAGCTTTAGCGATAAAGGGAACGGTACGGGAAGCTCTTGGATTTGCTTCAATCACGTAAACTTTCTCGTCTTTAATGGCAAACTGAATGTTTAACAAACCACGTACATCTAAAGCCTTTGCAATTTTAATAGAGTATTCCTCCATCGATTTGGTAACAGATTCTGGTAAGCTAAATGTTGGCAAAACTGCGAAGGAATCTCCTGAGTGGATACCTGCAGGTTCAATGTGTTCCATCATACCTACAATGTGAACATCATCACCGTCAGAAATCGAATCCGATTCTGCTTCTTCTGCTCGATCTAAAAAGTGATCGATTAACACACGGTTACCTGGCAAATCGCCCAATAATTTAACTACAGCTTTTTCAAGGTCTTCATCGTTAATTACGATACTCATGCCTTGTCCGCCTAATACATAACTCGGACGAACCAATACTGGATAACCCACTTCGTTTGCTACAACAATTGCTTCTTCAGCATTTTCTGCAACACCATAACGAGGATAAGGAATATCCAATTCTTTTAACAAATCAGAGAAACGGCCACGATCCTCAGCGATATCCATATTTTCGAAAGAAGTACCGATAATTTTGATACCATGCTCTGTTAATTTTTCAGCCATTTTTAAAGCGGTTTGACCACCTAACTGAACAATAACACCCATTGGTTTTTCTAACTCGATAATTTCGCGTACATGTTCCCAGAAAACTGGCTCAAAGTAAAGTTTATCGGCCATATTAAAATCGGTAGAAACCGTTTCAGGATTACAGTTAACCATAATCGCTTCAATACCCGATTCTTTAGCTGCCAACAAGCCATGTACACAAGAGTAGTCGAACTCAATACCTTGACCAATACGGTTTGGACCAGAACCTAAAACAATTACTTTTTTTCTATCTGAAGAAATAGATTCGTTTTCTTCATCAAATGATGAGTAGTAATAAGGTGTTTTCGCTGGGAACTCCGCAGCGCAGGTATCAACCATTTTATATACCCGGTTTATGCCTAAAGCTTTACGCCTGTCGTAAACCTCATCCTCAGTAACATTTCCCAATAACCAGGCAATTTGAATATCAGAGAAACCTTTTTGTTTCAACGTGAAGAAGAAATCCTGAGGGATGTTGTTTAATGAATATCTTTTTAACTCAACTTCTAAAGCTACAAGATCCTGAATTTGATTTAAGAACCATTTATCAATTTTAGTAACCTTACGGATCGATTCCAAAGGCACACCCATTGTCATGGCATCTTTTATTAAGAATAAACGGTTCCATGAAGCATGCTCCAAACCATCCATAATTTCTTCTATGTTGCGAACTTGTCTGCCATCTGCACCTAATCCTGATCGACCAATTTCCAAACTCTGACAAGCTTTTTGCAAAGCCTCGATGAACGTACGGCCAATGGCCATTACTTCACCCACCGATTTCATTTGTAAACCTAATTCTTTATTAGCGCCTTTAAATTTATCAAAATTCCAACGAGGGATTTTAACGATAACGTAATCTAAAGTAGGTTCGAAATATGCTGAAGTTGTTTTAGTAATCTGATTTTCAATTTCATCTAAGTTGTAACCAATTGCCAATTTAGCCGCAATTTTTGCGATTGGATAACCAGTTGCCTTACTTGCTAACGCTGATGAACGCGAAACACGTGGGTTAATTTCGATGGCAATAATATCATCATTGGCAGGATTAACCGAAAACTGAACGTTACAACCACCCGCAAAAGTACCGATGGCACGCATCATTTTAATCGCCTGGTTACGCATTTCCTGATAACAACGATCAGATAATGTCATCGCAGGTGCAACCGTAATCGAATCTCCTGTGTGGATACCCATTGGATCGAAGTTTTCGATTGAACAGATAATGATTACGTTATCATTACTATCTCTCAATAACTCCAATTCATATTCTTTCCAGCCCAAAACAGCTTGTTCTACTAAAACTTCATGCGTTGGCGAAGCTTCTAAACCGCGTTTAAGTGCGGCATCAAATTCTTCCTTTTTGTGCACAAAACCGCCACCAGAACCACCTAAAGTGTACGATGGACGAATTACCAATGGAAAACCGATTTCTTGAGCAGCTTCTTTACCTTCTAAAAAGGAGTTGGCAATTTTAGAAGGCGCTACACCAACACCTATATCAACCATTAACTGGCGGAAAGATTCACGATTTTCAGTTTTCTCGATTGCATCAACATCAACACCGATTACTTTAACGCCATATTTTTCCCAAATTCCACGTTCCGAAGCTTCTACACATAGATTTAATGCAGTTTGGCCACCCATAGTTGGCAATACCGCGTCAATTCTAGGTAAATCAGCAGAGTCTATATGCTCTTGAAGAATAGCTTCAATTGAATCAACAGTTAAAGGATGAAGATAAACATGATCACCAATAACTTTATCCGTCATAATTGTTGCCGGATTAGAGTTGATAATTGAAACGGTAATACCTTCTTCTTTTAAAGAAAGTGCCGCTTGCGAACCTGCATAATCAAATTCGCAGGCTTGGCCAATAATAATTGGGCCTGATCCGATAATTAGTACTGAGCGTATGGAAGTGTCTTTAGGCATGATAAAGCTTAAACAATAATTAAAATTCTAAAGTTTTGTAACCCTTACGGGTGAAGAAGCAAGAAGGTTTTTTGCTTTTTTGAAGAAAATCCCAACTGTTCTGTCGGGATGCAAAGATACATCTTTAGATGTATTTTAAGCTGCTTTTTTTAAAATAAAAAAGAGCGTCTAACGAGCGCTCTTTTTAGTTTTTTCTTTTGCTTAAACCGTTATTGTTGCAATTTAATTTCGCCTAAATCTGTTGTAGAACTATCTTTTACTGCAACGTTTTCTATTGTCGCATCTTTATAGGGAGCATTACCTTTAATCCAAACTTTATAAACGCCTTCTTTAAGGTTAACAAATGTGAAAGCTCCTTTACTAATTTCAGCTCTCAAAGTATCGGTACCTGCAACCAATGCAACCTGAGCTACACCTTCTGGCGGTGTAATTTTTCCAGTAATACCACCAAGCCTTATTTTGGTAAACCCAAAAACAACAAGCGTTAATATCATCATTGTGGCCATAATTAAATTCAATTTTTTCATAGCGATAAATATTTATTAGGGATAAATTAATTGTTATTACTGAAAAAGTTAAATAGTGTTAAAGTGTAAACGATAACTGGCACAAAAAGTTTCAAAAACTGAACAATTATATAAACACTGTATATTTACTTGAACAAAATTGAATACATACTAAATCCATTTAGTTGTATATTGTTAAAGCTTTTAAGCAAAAAGCCAGTCTGATTTTCGATACAAGTCATGTTTACGTCACGAAACTGTTATTGTCTGATATTTGGCAATAATGTTGTAATAACGAGTATGTATTTACGTTTTGTAAATACTTTAGTTAGATCTAAAGCTTCCTCGCGGAGTAGTTAACCGCAATGAGGATTTCTTCATAAATAGTTTGTTTGGTTTATTATCCGGTTAGAGGAGCCCTCCTCAACCGGATTTTTTCTTTAATTTTGTTTATCTTTTTAAGTGATAGGGCAATTTGTTTCTATTGTCTAACCCACTTTGAATTACCATATTTTGAATAAATTAATAAAAAAAATAGCCATAGTTGGCCCAGAGAGTACAGGAAAATCTACTTTATCCCTACTATTAGCTAAGCATTACAATGTTTCGTGGGTGCCAGAGTATGCTCGTTATTATTGTGCAAATTTAACGGCCCCTTATACCTTACAAGATGAGGTAAATATGTATTACGGCCAAATATCGCTTGAAGATGCTGTTTTAACGATTGCGAAGGATGATTTCGTGATCTGTGACACCACATTTATTACGGTTAAAATCTGGAGCGATGAGGTTTTAGGCGTAACACCAGAAGTTGTTTTAGGAGCACTGCAGCAAAGAACCTATGATTTATATTTACTCATGGATATAGATTTGCCATGGCAAGACGATCCTTTAAGAGATTTCCCTAACCAAAGAGAATATTTTATGGAGGTTTGGCACAAAGAATTAAAGGCCCTTAACGCAACCTACAAAGTTGTAGGCGGAGTTGCCGATGAGCGAGTTAAAAATGCAATCGATGTAATTGATGCTTTTTTAAAAATTCCCTAAAAAGCAGAGAATCCCGATTTCAAAAATTGAGTTGAAAAACAATCTCCATTACTTCGCTCCTTATACAATACCATAGCGTTTTCTAAAAAACAATATAAACTAAATTGAAATCCAGATCTAAGGTCGGTCGCTCTAGCTTGCAAATCCTCTTCTTTCGACCATATTCACAATACGTTTTGCATATAGTCTGCTGTTAACATGCGTATGTTTTGTGTATGTTCCGTTAACTAATAATTCTGATTTGAGACGCATTTGATTCGGAGTTGGTTCGGATGTGTGACAATTCTACCCGAATAAACTGCGGTCTAATTACGATATAAATTCATCAAAAAGGTAACGCTGTTGTAAGTCTTGAGTTGCCCTCTTATACACGAAAACAACAGCCTGTATAGTAAAGTCAAATCATAGAATAAAAAGATAAATTTTTCTTTTGAATATATTTTCTACATTTGTCGCATCATTAGGGGTGCCTTGTTTGTTATAAACACAAAAACGGGCTGAGATCATACCCATTTTAAGTAGAAAGTGAAAAGTAGAAAGTGAAAAGTTTGGATCATGCAAACTTTCAACTTTTAACCCTCAACTTTTAACTTGAATGCACCTGATCCGGGTAATGCCGGCGTAGGGATTGGAGTTATGGAAGTTTAACTGAAATCGGGAGTACCCCTATTTCCGATGGGTTTAACTAAAACAATTAAAAATTGAAAAAATTACTTTTTGCAGTTATCGCTGCAATGCTGCCATTCTTTGCTTTGGCCCAAATTTCTGTTACTGGAAAAGTTACAGATAACAATCAAAAAGCCTTACCTGGCGCAACCATTCGGTTAAAAAATTTAAAAACTGCAGTACTTAGCGACGCTGAAGGAAACTTTAGTTTAAGCAATCTTAACGCTGGAAAGTACGTTATCAATGTAAGTTATTTAGGTTACAAATCGATTGAGAAATCGATTGAACTTAGCCAAAATCAAGCGCTAAATTTTAGCCTCGCTCCACAAAATTTCTTAGCAGATGAAGTTGTGGTTAGGGCAACAAGAGCTAATGAAAAATCGGCCACTACATACAAAAATGTAAGTAAGGAGGAGATTCAACAAAATAACTTCGGGCAAGATTTACCCTTTATTTTGCAGAATACCCCTGGAGTTGTGGTTAACTCGGATGCTGGTGCTGGTGTAGGTTACACTGGAATTCGTATCCGCGGGAGCGACAATAGCCGTATAAATGTAACGGTAAATGGAATCCCGATGAATGACAGCGAGAGTCAGGGTACTTTTTATGTTAACATGCCTGATTTCGCTTCGTCGGTTGATAATATTCAGATTCAGCGTGGCGTTGGTACTTCTACAAATGGCGCTGGCGCTTTTGGCGCAAGTTTAAATATTCAAACAACTGCCAGCGAGTTAGAACCCTATGCAGAAGTAAACAGCACTTATGGCAGCTTCGATACCTGGAAAAACACAATAAAAGTTGGAACAGGTTTAATTAACAATCGCTTTAGTTTTGATGGTCGCCTATCAAGAATTAGCTCTGATGGTTATGTTGACAGAGGTTCCTCGTTATTGAAATCGTATTTCCTTTCTGGTGCTTATCATGGCAATAAGGATTTGCTGCGCTTAAATGTATTTGCGGGAACGGAAAAAACCTACCAATCCTGGAACGGTATTCCTGAATCAAGATTAACAAACGATGTTGCGGGTATGCAGGCATATATAGACAGGAATGCGCTGAATGCAGAAGATGCGGCCAATTTGCTTAACTCTGGCAGAACTTATAACAGTTTCTTATATAACAATCAAACGGATAATTATACTCAAAGTCATTATCAGCTACTATACGCCCGACAGTTTTCTGATCAATTCTCTTTTAATGGCGCTTTACATTACACACAAGGTGCTGGGTATTACGAGGAATACAGGGTAAATAATAAGCTAAGCGATTATGGCTTAAACCCAGTAGTTATTGGTGGCTCAACCATTACAAGAACAGATTTGATTCGTCGCCGATGGTTAGATAATGATTTTTATGGCGTTACCTATGCGTTTAATTATGTACCTGAAAAGAATTTGAATTTTACTTTAGGTGGCGCTTATAACGAATATAAAGGCGCTCACTTTGGTCAAATTATCTGGGCTCAATATGCTTCAAACGGAAATATAGATAGACATTATTACGATAATGATGGATTTAAAACAGATTTTAACACCTATGGTAAGATAAATTACAGCCCTGTTGAAGCCTTAAGTTTATTTGCCGATTTGCAATACCGCCGTGTTTATTATGATATTGCCGGAACAGAGAATAAGTTAAATACTTTAGCGATTAATGAAACACTCAACTTCTTCAATCCAAAGTTTGGCGCAACCTACTTTATTAATACACAAAGTAATTTATATGCATCTTTTAGTATTGCAAATAAAGAACCTAATCGAAATGATTATACCGATGCGCCTGTTGGCGTTTCGCCGAAACCTGAACGATTAAATGATGTTGAATTAGGTTATCGCTTTAAAAACCAACAGCTAAATATAGGTGCAAATGCTTATGGCATGTTCTATAAAAATCAATTGGTAGAAACTGGAAAAATTAACGATACGGGTGGGAATTTCCGTCAGAATGTTGACAATAGCTATCGTTTAGGAATTGAGTTAGATGGTTCGTACATCATTAGTAAATCTTTTGTTTTAAATGCGAATGCGGCATTGAGCAGAAATAAAATTAAAAACTTTACCGAGTATTATGATGACTATGATAATGGCGGGCAAGTGGTTAACAACTACACGCTAACCAATATTTCATTTTCTCCAAGCGCAGTACTTTTTGGCGAACTCGTTTACAAACCAGCTGCGGGTTTTGCAATTGCTTTACAAAGTAAATATGTAAGCAAGCAATATTTAGATAATACACAAAACAACGATAGAACCATTAATGGTTATTGGGTTAGCAATGCCCGTTTAGGTTACGATTTCAAATTGGCAGGCATTAAAAATATAAACCTAGGTTTCTTGGTAAATAATCTCTTCGATAAAAAATATGAAAGCAATGGCTATACTTATGGTTACCTTTCGGGAGGCAGCAGAACTACAGAAAATTTCTACTATCCTCAGGCTGGAACCAATTTTTTATTAAGTTTAAACGTTAAGTTTTAATAAAGCTAATAGACTAAAGCAGAAAACCTATTTTCAACTGCGAGGCACGGACTTAATCTTTACATGAAACAGATTACTTCGTGCTTCGCAATGCTATTTATGGGTAATTTAGTTTATGTTGGCAATAATTAAATCGACAATACAAAATCCTGGTAATCCTTAAATCTTAAAAAATCCTGGCATGAAATACATAGAAAAGTTCCATTACATCACACATGATATTCCACAGCTTACGCATATTGAGCAAGTACAAAATGCTTGCGAAGCTGGTGCAAAGTGGATACAATATCGTTGTTTAAGTAAACCCGATGATGAGCTTTTAAAAGACATTAATGCCATTGCCGAAATTTGCGACGATTGGGGCACGACGCTCATCGTTACCGATCATATTCATTTAAATGGCAAAGCCGATATTCAAGGTTTTCATATTGAAGACATGAACGCAGATTTTACTGCCTTACGCAAGCAAGTTGGTAATGATATTACTTTAGGCGGCTCGGCAAATACAGTACAAAATCTGATTCGCTTAGCAAAAGAAGGCGCTGATTATACAGGATTTGGCCCATTTTTTACTACGGAAACTAAGCCAAACAATTATCCGCTTTTGAGTATTGAAGACTATACCTTAGCCTTAAGACAGTTAAAAGACTTAAATATTGAGCTCCCCGTTTTAGCCGTTGGTGGCATAAAGATTTATGATGTAGAAGCCTTAATGCAAACAGGAATTTACGGTATTGCAGTTTCTGGAGCTGTAAATTTTGCTGATGACTTTATTGAAGCCTATCAGGATTTTTACGAGGCGGTAAAGAGTTAAAAATTAGAGAAGTAAATTTTTTTTTAGATTTGGAAACACTCAAATCTAAATTATGTCCACATCTTCTCTCGAAAAAGATTTAAACTGGAGTCTATCAAAGAAAATAGCTTTCAGATTTTTTTTCATTCTATTAGTTCTAATTATATTCTTAAACAACAATGGTGCATTTCCCTATGCTAGACAGATTTTTTTCTATCCTACAGAACTATTGCATCAAATAATACCTTGGATAGCGATAAATGTACTCAAACATGAATATAATTTAACCATATTCACAAATGGAAGTGGAGATACAACCTACGATTATATTCTTCTACTTTTGTTTGTTATTTTTTCAGCATTTGGGTGTTTGGTTTGGTCAATATTAGATAGCAAAAGCAAAGACTATAATAAACTCTACTATTGGCTTATCGTATTGGTAAGATTCTATCTTGGTTTTACGCTTATACTTTACGGTTCAGTAAAAGTAATTCAGTTACAGTTTCCACAGCCTTATTTAAACCGCTTAATACAGCCTTTTGGAGATTCCTCTCCAATGGGTTTAGCTTGGACATTTTTAGGTTTCTCAAAAGGCTATAATATCTTTATGGGTATTATTGAAGTATCAGCTATCCTATTACTATTTAAAAGAACAATGGTTGTAGGCGCATTTTTATCATTAGCTGCAAGTGTGCACGTAATGGCTATGAACTACTTCTTCGATATACCCGTAAAAATCCTTTCGACAACACTCGTCTTCATGTGTCTATTTATTTTAGCTCCTAATATGCTGGCGATATACAGGTTCTTCTTAACCAATCAACCTCAAAAAATAACGCTTCTTGAGGTTCCTGCTTTTAGAAAACGCTGGTACATTATTTTGTTTAGAAGCTTCAAATATATAATAATTGTTTGGACAATTGGAATCATGTTCAGCAATGCATTAAAGCAACAATATACCTACGGCTCACTAGCGCCAAAACCTTTTTTATACGGCATATACGATGTTGAAATTGTTAAATTTAAAGGTAATGAAGTGCTTCCACTTACTACCGATAGTACACGCTGGAAAAAAATGATTATTAGTAGAACTGATTATGCTCAGATAAAACTGATGAATGATAGTACATTAAATTTCGCTACAGTATTTGATAGGGGCAAAAAAGAACTTATATTAAATTCAAGAAATAAAGACTTTGAAAAATATACACTGAAATATAGTTTCCCCGATAAAGATCATCTTATTTTCTATGGTAAAAAGAACACAGACTCCATTTACATAAGTTTTAAACGTAAAGATTTGAAAGAATTTAGATTAATTAACCGGGGTTTTCATTGGATTAATGAGTATCCATATAATCGATAAAGTTATACATCATTATAGTTCAATCCATACTCACTTCTTGATACTATTTTTTATCTTCGCAATATGTCTTCACACCATATTGTAAAAGAAAAACAAGAGCCAGCTTTATACATTGATGAGCTTGGAAATTTTAACGAAGAGCTTTTAGGCCAGCTATTAGAATGGAGCCCAACGCTTTTAGTAAATGGCGAAAACTATGATAAAATTATCTCTTTAGGTTTAAAAGTCGATGTTTTAGTAAACGGAAAAGAAACTGATACTCAGGAAGACACCAAGTTTGTTCATGGCCTGGTAGATGATTTAATGGTTGCCATGAATTATCTATATGAAGAGAAATTCCCTGCTGTAAATGTGATCACCTCTAAATTCGATCTAGAAAAATTTGCAGGTTTTGAAGATAAAATTAATCTTGTTGTATTTACCGAGAAGGCAAAACACTATGCCATCAAATCTGGCTTTTCAGTTTGGAAACCTGCTGGAAGTGAATTTTTAATTCACGGCAACAGGTACTTTGAAGTAAACAACCTCATGCAAAACGAGGAAGGTATTTTCGAAGTCGTTAATGATGGATTTGTAGAATTTACTTTTTCTGGTCAACCTATTTTTATTAGTGAACCAATATGATTACCCTTAGAAAAGCCAAAGAAGAAGATTTAGAAATTATCCGTGATATAGCTGCAGGCACCTGGCCTGATGCTTACCTAGACATTATCGGGCAAGCTCAAATCGATTATATGTTAGAGAAAATGTATAACCGTGGTGAGTTACTTAAGCAGCTTATGGACGGGCATATTTTTCTTATCGCAGAAGATAATGAAAATCAATATGGCTTTGCTGGCTATTCGATTATCGGTCATGATGAACGCATTTATAAGTTACATAAACTTTACGTGTTGCCTTCCGCACATGGTAAAGGCGTTGGTAAAATCTTAATAAATGAGGTCTTTAATCAGGTAAAAGATGCTGGAGCTTCGGCATTAGAACTTAACGTTAACAAGCATAATAAAGCAAAAGATTTCTACCTAAAAGGAGGTTTTACAGTTAAAGAATCTGTTAAATTGGATATTGGCGGTGGTTATTTCATGGATGATTATGTAATGGAATATAAATTTTAGAAATAGTAACCCTTTTGCTCTTAGTAAAGAAATATTTTGACGTTGATTCAAACATTTCTTTATCATAACTGCTAAAAATTAATTAAGAAATAAAGCCCTGATTTGAAAACAAATCAGGGCTTTTTATTTATATAGTTTGTGTGTTCACAAAACAAATCGTAGCTGATATTTTATTGCTTCAATTTCGGGATTCTTGTAGGCGTATCAGTTCCGTTTACAATCGAAGTTGCGCTTTTAGCAATCGCTTTAATGGTAGATAAAATATTCTCTACATCCAAAGAACTGTATTCATCCTTAACAGAGTGATAAAGCTTATCGATATCTATTTGATCTGTACTAATTGTATGCGCAGGAACACCTAATGCGGCTAAGGTTGCATTATCACTACGGTAAAATAAATTTTGCTCTGGATATGGATCTGGATGGAAAGTAAACTCTGTACCAGTTAAGTTTTTCTGTAAAATTTTTCCGAAATCAGAACGTTCAAATCCAGTAATAAAGGCTGTATTTTTTCCGAATTTCGAATCTTTGCCAATCATTTCAATATTAAACATGGCTACCACATCATCAGGATTTAATTTTTCAGAGAAGTATCTTGCACCAAAACCACCAATTTCTTCAGCCGTAAAAGCAACAAAAATTAAAGTACGTTCGTTATTTTTTTGTGCTTTATAATATTTCGCCAAGGCAATCATTGCAGTTGTTCCCGATGCATCATCATCTGCACCATTTGCAATACTATCGCCATCAACTGATTTAGTTATACCTAAATGATCGTAATGACCAGAAAATACAACTAGTTCTTTAGCTTTCGATTTACCAGGAATCATGCCTGCAACATTAAATAGAGGCAGTTTTTCAGTTTTGTTTTTTACTTCAACGTTAAATTCTTTTGCATCATTTACACCAAACACAAACACCATCGCATCTTGTGTTGGGCTCTGCATATCCTTTTCATCTAAAATTGCGCCACGACCTCCAAAAGATTTATAACGTTTAAAATCTGCAGCAAATTTTTCATTCACCAAAACGATTTGTTTTTTACCTGCCCGACTTAACGCACGGTATTGTACCGCAAATGTTTTTGTTGTATCTAATTTAATAACTCCATCGCCATTGGTTTGGTTAAAAGTAACCAAAGGTGATTTACCTGTTACCAGAATATTTTCCTGCGCAATAGTTTTGCCATCGATAACCAGTTTAGTTGGTTCGGGACTTAGTTTAATTTTAAAAAAAGTTTGACGGAAAGAATCGGCGCCAGTTAATGGTTTCAAACCAATTTTCTTAAACTCAGATTCGATAAACGTTGCAGCTTTATCTATTCCAGGCGTAAATGTCCCACGGCCTTCCATATCATCAGCACTTAAAGTTTTAATTAAGTGGTCGGTATATTCACGGGTAATTATTTTATCAATATTTTGTGCACTCAGCTGTAAAGTGGCCATTCCAGCAATTGCAACAAGAAAAATTTTCTTCATTTTTTATTTATTTTATCTACTAATTTAGTTTTTTGATTTGATTATTATTTTGTTTTCACCTGAGAATTTAACCAGTTATCTCTGAAATTTTGCATCTCTTTTGTTAAACTTCCTCCAGTTTTTTCAATAGAAATAACCTCAAGTGTTGGATTTTCAGCAAAAGTTAACTTTGTCGATTTTGCTTCTCCGCGATAAGAATAAGTTACTTCTACAACATCGCCAGGTTTATGTGCTTCTGTTAACTTAGTTAACGCAGCTTGGTCTTTTATTTCCACACCATCAATAGTTAACAATACATTATCAACATCTAAACCCGCGTTATAAGCTGGTGTTCCGATTGTTGTTTGCGGTAATGTAACTTTACCATTCTCTACTGTTAAGCGTGTTATGCCTGTATAAGCTTTTCTTGGATTTGCTTTTCTAAGCACAAATCCAGCATTCAGTAATAATTTTGCGTAATCATTCTTCTCCGTTCCATAAATATAACGCTTAAAAAAATCTGCCGCAAAAGCGGGATTCTTTGTTAAAGCGGCTAACGTTTTTTCCAAATCGGAAACGGTGTATGCAATTTCTGGCTTACCATAAGCTTTCCACAAGGCACGCATATAGTCATCAAGGCTAAGTTTAAATTCGCTGCGCAAACGTAAATCTAATGCCAAAGCCGTTGCCGCACCGTAAGTATAGTACGAAAGAAAAATATTGCCTTTGTTTGTTTGATCAATAGCCACACCTGCATCAGCAAAAACAGCATATCTGCTAGATTGTATTGGCGAATAATTTTTAGCCCCTGGCGAATTTAGCACTGCGTTTGCTAAACCATTAAAAGTTTGAGCAGCATTATCTACCGTTTTAAAACCTGCTCTGGTAAGCAACAATGAACCATAATATTGTGTAAAACCCTCAGCAAGCCAAAGCTCATTACTGATGTTAGAATGATTAAAGTTAAAAGGCTCTAAGGTTTTAGGTCTTAACCGTTCAACATTCCAGCTGTGAAAATATTCGTGAGAGAATGTTCCAAGTAGATTAGATTCATATCCTTCAATTTTTGGTGTACGCTGAACAATTGAAGTAGAGTTTCTATGTTCCATCCCATCGCCAGCATTATCTGGATAAACATCGTGAAGGAAATAATAATTTCCATAATCGTAAGTTGGAAATTCGCCCCAAACGGCATAATGCTCATCAACCATTTTCTTGAGCATATTTGCATAATTATCTACTGTTTTTTGTTCATCATTAGAATGTGAAATCAGATGAATGGTTTGCATTTTTCCATCTTTATTTTTTACTTCCCAGCTTGCCGTTTTATAGTTAGCAATTTCAATTGGGCTATCCATAAAATACTGAAAACTTGGGGCATAATAAGTTTCGTTACCCATTGGCTTTAATTGCGTAGCCACTTTCCAGTTTTGTTTATCGTTGTAGTTAAATTTTACCAAACGAGCACGCTCATCCAGTCCAATCGGAAATGCAAACGTTGCAGGGATATTCATGTGTGCATGTGTTTCATCGAAACCCGCGTATGTTCCATCAATCCAGTTACCAAATAACGTATAGGTTATTTTAACGCTTTTACCAGGATTTGGGATTTCGTAAACATCGCCAGCAGATTGATTTAACACCAATACTTTTCCATTACCATCGAAAGCTTTTAGGTTGTAAACATTTTTACCGAATTCGTGGGTTGCATATCGCCCAGGCGAAGAACGGCTCATTCTAACTTTCAAAGTGCCAGCAGGAACATTTGGAATTTGCATACTGATTTCTGCCTCGTGGTGAATGGCATTAGGGAATGAAACATTGTAGCTGATTTCATTTTGGGCAAAAACGCTTAACGATAATAACATTACCGCAGCCGTTCCTAAAATTTTTTTCATAAATCGGGGTTTGACGGGCTTAAATTACAAAAAATGGAAGATGTTTTATGTAAGATGGATGATGGATTCCGCTTTGGGTACCTTAATTCTGCCATTATTCTTTGTCCCAATCGTATTTTTGTAAATCGCGGTAGGCTTTTCCTTTTAAAATCTCTTTTTGTTTAGATGATTCTGAATCAACACGGGTTTCGTGAACATGATCAGCTACTTCCATTCTAAAATCTTTATTCTTTTTTGATTCATAAATATCAGCTTCATCACCATCAGCGGTAACGTAATCGTAAGGGCCACGGGCGCTCATTAGTTTTACAAAAACAGGTAAGCATTCGAAGAAAATAAACAGCAGGCCAATAAAAGTAACCGCAAGCGCCGTATTATTGTCGCTGGTTCCGTTTGCATTAAATTTTAACTGTCCTAAAGCCCAGTTTCGATCGGCAAAGCCAGCAATATTTGCCAAACTATCTAACTGCGGTTTGGTGAAAAGTTTTTCGGTAAAAAGGCCATCAAATTCTTTCCGTTTATCAATAAAAGATTCTGATTTATTGATATTAATTTTCAAACTATCTAACTCAGCTGTTCGTTGTTTTATTTCTTCTTCTTTACGTTTTGCAAAAGGGCCATAACCTAATACGCCTGATGTTTCTGTTGTTTTATTTCCAAAAATTTCAAAGTTAAGCTTCTGCCTATCGGCTTTTATTCCCTTTTCCAACGAATCTCGTGTCGCCTTTTGTTGGTTTAGTCTACCAAATTCTACCTGATATTTATTCTGGAAAGCTTTATTTAAGGTATCAATTTTAGAACGCTGCCCGTTTAAATAACTCACTTTTAAACGTTCCTTAATCTCCTTATCAAAAATTTTCAGCTCTATTGGCCTCGAGATTACAATACCAATCATAATTGCCAATAAAATACGAGGTGTAGCCTGTAAAATTTGTTTATTAGTTGAAGCGCTTTTATTTATACTGGATACAATATATCTATCCATATTAAAAATTGCTGCGCCCCATAAAAAGCCAAAAATTATGGCAAAAACTACAGCCAGATCATCGCCTTTAAAAACGAAATACATGGCGTAGCCACCAGATAAAGCAGCAAACAGACCTGTAAAGAAAATTGTGGCACCAATGCCTGTATATTTATTTTGTTCAGTTGAATATTTTTCCAGTGTCGGGATATGGGCACCAGAACAAAACCAGAAAAATCGGTTCAGTTTGTTCATAAAAGTTATTTACAATTAAACGCCTGAGAATTAAATATGTTACAGTTTTAAGCGAAATATTTGTCTTTAAATGTTTAACTACAGTAATTAAAATGTTATAAGATCAAGCATTATTGTACCCATGAACTAATTTATATAAGTTTGTAAAAATAAATTTCACATGAAAGAAGTATCAGTACAGGAACTAAAACAGAAAATCGACAATAAAGAAGATTTCCAATTAATCGATGTTCGCGAAACATTTGAATACGAGGTTTCTAACCTTGATGGAGAAAACATCCCTTTGGGTGGCATTTTAATTGAAGCTGATAAAATCTCGAAAGATAAACCTGTTATTATTCAGTGCCGTAGCGGTAAAAGAAGTGCTGCTGCAGTTATGCAGTTAGAATCGCAGTATGGCTTTGAAAATTTATATAATTTAAAAGGTGGTATTTTAGCTTGGCAAGAGGCTTTCGATCCAAATATGCCAGTGTACTAAAAATAATCAACATACATTTTCCAATTATCAAACTTTTCAGGCTGCATAAACAAGTTTTTTCAACTTCTTTTGCTTCATGCGAGTTTGATAATTGTTATTTGAATATTTACTCTTTAACCTTCTTACTGTGGGCAAAAAATTCGCACTAAACATTTTTTATAACCTTGGAATCATCCTTTCAATTTTTGGATTAGTGTGGTGTTATAACAATGGTAAATATCTTCCATCTGCTTTTTTAGTAGGAACTGCTGCCTGCCTTTTCTATTTCAAAATTCAATTAATGAAAGATATTAGAAAGTCGTATAAGGAAAAAGATCAGGATTAACACCTTCCAAACCCAAACCTGGCAAATCTTTAAGAATGTACTTTCCGTTTTCGAATTGAGGATTTGCGAAAGGGTTATTTTTGGTTAACCAGGGTCCATCCAAATCTGCCCAGTTGCAAAGTGGCGCCAATGCTATAGCGGCAAGGGTTGCACAACTGGTTTCGCTCATGCAGCCAATTAAAACCTTCATCCCGAACGAACGGGCTTTTAAAATCATTTGATGGCCTTCGTACATCCCGCAACTTTTCATCAGTTTTACATTAATACCATGATAAGCGCCTTTTAATTGATCCATATCAGCTAGTCTTTGTACAGCCTCATCTGCCAGCAATGGAATCGGGCTTCTTTCTGTGAGCCAGGCATTGCCATCCAAATTATTTTTATCCATCGGTTGCTCGATTAAAACCACCCCTTTGTTATGCAACCAGTAAATTAAATCAATAGCCTGAATTTTATCTGCCCAGCCTTGATTTGCATCAACATAAAGCGGCACATCAGTCATGCTTCTAATCGTTTCGATTATTTCTTTATCATTATCTCTGCCAAGTTTTACCTTAATCACTTTAAAGGCTTCGGCATCTTTTAACTTTTCACGAATTATCTCTGGTGTATCAATACCAATGGTATAAGAGGTAACAGGCATTTTTGCTGGCTCTGCACCGTAAATTTCATAACAGGGCTTATTTAAAATTTTACCGTTGATATCATTTAATGCAATGTCAATGGCAGCTTTAATTGCTGGCTGACCTGGAGCAAGACTATCCAGGTAAGAAATTATTGCTCCAAAATTAAAAGGGTATTGAATTGTATTCCAGTCGACAAGCTTTAAAAAGGCATTTGCGCTTTCGTAGCTTTCGCCCATGTAGGGCACCATAGATGCTTCGCCATAGCCAATAACATCTTCATACTGAACTTTTAAAAGCATCAGCGGTGTACTGGTTCTGGTAAATTTTGAGATAGCGAAAGGATGTTTTAATTCTAATTCAAACTGCTTGCAACTTATTTTCATTATCAATCGTCTATTAAATAAATAAGGCGGAATTCGCTTTACAAAGGTATATTTGTTTATTAACGCAAACCAATCCTGCTATGAAAAACATTTCAAGATTACGGTATTTTATTTATTTATCCTGCATAATTATTGGAGGATGTACCACAGGAAAAAAAGCCTTGGAAAAAGGCGATTACGACGCATCAGTTTCTAAGGCGGTAAGCCGTTTACAAAGCTCACCTAAAAACAGCGAAGCATTAGGTGTATTACCAGCAGCATTTAACTTTGCCCTGCAAGATCATTTAACAAAAATTGATGAAGCTAAAGCATCTATTGATGTATATAAATGGGAAGCCGTGATGTATAATTATCAAAAAATTAATCAGCTTGTTGATGAAATTAATAGTTGCCCAGCGTGTTTAACCGTTGTACCAAAGCCAATAAAATATATTGATGAATTAGCTGAAAGCCGCTTGAATTCAGGTATTGCAAGATATAATTCTGGGCTTACTTTCCTAAACCAAAATACTAGGGTAAGTGCTAAAAAAGCCTATTACGAATTTGAAAAATCGCAAAACCTTGCTCCAAATTACAAAGATGCTGAAGCGAAAATGGATGATGCCTACTGGGCAGCAGTAACCCGAATTGTAGTTCAGCCGATTATGATCAATAGCAGTTATTATAAGTTAAGTGGCGATTATTTCCAGCAACAAATCGATAATTTTATTGGAAATTACTCCAGAAATAAGTTTGTTATTTTTTACTCGGAACAACAGGCAACAAAGCAAAAAATTGTACCCGACCAAGTGTTGAGTTTAAATTTCGATGATTTTGTTGTTGGGCAAACTTATATTAAAGAACGTGTTGAAAGACTGAAAAGAGATAGTGTTATAATTGGCGAAACCCGTGAGAGAAAACCTGTTTATGGAACAGTAAAAGCTAACTTAAGCGTTTTCGAAAAAAACATATCTTCATCAGGACTGTTGGATTTGACCATTACCGATTGGCAGAGTAAAAAGGTCGTTCGTAAGCAAAAATTCCCTGGAACCTACATTTGGAAAGATAGTTGGGCAAGTTATAAAGGTGACGACCGAGCATTAAGCAACCATCAGTTAGCGATGACGAGAAGAAAAGAAACGATTCCACCACCGCCAGATGTTTTGTTTTTAGAGTTTACAAAACCTATTTACAACCAACTGGTAGATGATATTAGCTATTATTACAACAATTATTAGTTAACGGATTTAAATTGGCTCAACAATATAAATCTATCCGCAAATTTGTTGCATTGAGCTTGTCGAAATATAAAAGATTTTTCAAAAAAGGTTCTTCGACAAGCTCAAAAAATCCTTTTTACAAATCCATAAGGATAGGGCATAACTCTAGCGCCTTTTAAGTTTGTTGGAAAAATCACCGACTTAGTAATCGCAACGTTAAAATAAATCATCGTTGTTAAGCCGTAAAAATATAATAGCTAATATTGCAGCGATGAATACCGGCTTATACAATCCTTTCCAGAAATTCGATTTTTTATATAAAACCTGCTTTTTAAGTGGTCAAACATTCAACTCTCCTGTAGTTCAGGTGCCATTGCTTCCAAAGTGGTTATTGGATCAGGCGGGCTTAACAGGCGAAGAGCAAATTCAATTTTTAGATGAGAGTATTCGCTCCTACAGCACGCTTGTAATCCCTGTAAATAGCGAGATTAACGAGCAGTTTTTAAATCCTTTGGAAGAAAAAATTGAGAACGCTTTTAAAAATGGGTATGAATCAATCTCTCGTTTAAACGAACTGGATTTGTTTAACTGGATTGGAAAGTTTCTATATGGCTTTGTTTATATCGAAATGCATTCGGCTTTACGCAAGGAAATGACTGCCGATGGTTTAAACATGTCGCAATCGTTAATGATGAAATTCGCCAACCTGAATTTCATGATGCAAAATCTGTACACCAGTATCGAATTTGAAGATTTTAATCCTTGGTCTATTATAATTGTTAAGCTAGAAAATGAAGAAACGCCATTCAGTTTCCGTGATGAGATTAATACTTTAACTTTTTCATTAAAGTTTAAAAATTTCGGAATTATTGCTTGCCTGCAGGATAATGGAACTAACAAACGCTACCATCAGGATATTGTAAATGAAGTAAAAGGAAAAGCGTTAACCGCTGAGCAATTTGAAGAGCTAACTGCTCGTTTTTATTATTCGGCCTACCTATTTAACCGTTTACCCGAATATACTTTTATGCCCGTTGAAGGGACAACTTACATAGAAGCGATGCCCCTTCGTGGCAATATGAGTAAGCCACTTTTTGATGTTTGGCAGCATAAAGTTTACGCACAGGTTTTAGAAAATTTCTGGAAACCGTGGGGTTACGTTAAATTCGAAATTATTAAAAATCCTGATGAACCGATGAGCTTTTTTGAAAACCCTTGCTTACCTGTTGCCGGTTAATACGCTTATAAAATTCTGAATAATTCCAGGCTCAAAAATTATTGTAAATATTAATCCAGTTAACGCACCGAAAAAGTGTGCATCATGATTAATATGATCTCTGGAGTTGCGAGAGGCGTAAGCACAGTAAATCAGGTATAAAAATCCGAATACAACTGCTGGAATTCCGATCGGGATAAACATGATGTAAATCTTTGACATCGGGTTATACAAAATATAACTAAAAAGCACTGCGCTAACTGCTCCAGAAGCTCCTAAACTGTTATAGTGGAAGTTATCCTTATGTTTAAAAACGGTTGGTATGTCGCTTAAAATCAAGCCTAAAAAATACAATAAACCAAATTGCCAGCTTCCCATTAAACGCTCCAAGGTAAATGCGAAAGCAGAAAAAGTAAACATATTAAAAAACAGGTGCATCCAATCGGCATGAATTAAACCACTTGTGATTAAAGTATAAATACTATTTCCTTTTGAAACACTGTATGGATGCAGCATAAATTTACCGTAAACGCTGTTGTCATAAAAGGCGTAAAGGCTAGTTACAATTGTAAAAACAAAAATTATTGAGGCAACTGGTGCTACGTTTAAATATTCCATTTAACTTATTTTAAATTGAGTTTTACATTAGTAAGCAAACGCGAAACTGGGTATCTGTTGTGTGTTTTTTCGTAATAATCAGAATTTTTATATACAAATTCTAATTGTGCAGCACCGCTTTTAGCGAAAACGGTATCGGTTGCCTTTTTTTCGTCTAACTGCGCTTTTAATTTTGGATTATTTTTTAACAATTCTGCCGCTGTATCTTCAAAAACATAAGCAGAATAGTGCTCTTTCATATCTAAAATAGAATCGAAGAAATTCCAGTTAAAAAAAGAATCCGTTGCTTGCGGCTCTAATGTTTCAACAATATATCGGTTGGTAAACTGATTAACATAAACCACAAAATCGCCTGCGTAATACTGCAAAGTTTGCGCTACTGGATTTAGTTTAACAGCCGAATGCAAATAATGTCCTTCATAAGGCCTTGTTCCTGTTTTAAAATCGCCAATGTAGTAGCTTTCGACAGTAATCTTTGTATCTGTTTTAAGTTGCTCTATTTTAACGTTATTCAACTTAAGCAAAGCGATAACCCGATCCCATGCTTTTGGAATGATGTAGGCAATTGGTTTCTGCACAGTGACAGCAGCTTCGAACTTATTGTATTCTTTTATATTTTTGGTAAAGGGCTTATTTCTATCGTAGTAAAGCCGATCTACACCGCTTATTTCGCTTGGCTTTTTATCTGCCTGAAAACCTTTAAACGGAATGCTATCGCTTTCATTTTTATTCAAAGCCCATTCTAAAGGAAATTCCTTTTGTACAGCCACAAATTCATCAGCTTTGCGTTTATTTTCGCCAATAATTTTTGCATCACGTTGAACAACATCAATGTAAGTTTGCAATAATTTGTATGTAGCATCTACCCGCAAATCGTACGATTTTAACATGTGTGTTTCTGGCATAAAACCAATCGTATTATGTAGCGTGGTATAACCAGTAGAGTATCTTGGCGATTCGATAAAACCTGTAATTCCAGTTTCTGGTGTTTGGCCGATTGAATTTACATAAGGTATCATTGGGTAGCCTTTCTGCTCCATTCCTTTATACAACTCAGGCACTAAAGTTTTGGTTAAATAAGCAGAAAGAATACCATTTAATTTATCCTTTTGTGTAGGAATTAAAGTCATTACGTATTGGTAATCGGCACCATTACTGGTGTGCGTATCTACAAAAATTTCGGGCTGCCAGGTGTTAAAAATTAACTGGAAAGCAGCAGCGTTTTTTGAATCTGTTTTAATGAAATCGCGATTTAAATCGAGGTTTTTACTATTCCCTCTAAAACCATAAGCAACAGGCCCGTTTTGATTGGCTCTAGAAGTTCCACTCCTGTTAAAACTTCCATCAATATTGTACATCGGAATAATGCAGATTACTACATCTTTCGGGAGTTTGTTTGCACTTAATAAATCGCGGGCAAGCATCATCGATGCATCAACACCTTCTGGTTCGCCAGGATGAATGCCATTATTAATAAGTAGAATACGCTTATTTGCTTTTCTAATTGCCGATGGTTCAAAAACCTGATCTCTTGAAAGAATTAAAAGATGCAGAGGCTTGCCGAAGTCGGTGCTTCCGTAGGTTAAAAGCTTAGATTGAGGGTATAACTTTACTAAAGATTTATAGTAAAAAATTGCCTTATCATAAGTCGTCGTTTCTTTCTTGCCGCTTTGTTCGTATGGGGTTTGTTGTGCCATCATACTAAAGTTAGCAAGAAGTAGGAAAAACACTAAGATTTTTCTCATACAATAATTAAAGGGTTTTGCGATAAACTTTAATATTACCGAAGTAATATTTAAAGCCAATGCTGTAAACATTATAAGTATCTGGATCGTAGTTTTTAAACTTAGTTGCGGGATCATTATAACCATCTAGTCCCTCGCCAAATGTAAAATTACTTTGCGCATTTACGTTAATTACATAACGTACATAACCCCAGCCATCGTTTAAATAAAAGTTAATACCTAAATTAACTGGCACCCAAAGATTGGTACTTTTATCTTCTCCCGGAAATGGGCCATAACCTGGATCGAAAGCAGCCCAACTTGGCTTATATCGAACAATATCTGTAATTTTATTTTTCACAGCTCCAATTCCCGAGCCTATATATAAACCTTTAATATTGTATAAAAAATCAGTTTTATTATAGTTAATAAATTCACCCAGAGCGAATTTCATATTAAAATTTACACCCGTGTATTGATTTACAAACTGCCGATTATGTGGATCAGTAACAATATCGCCGCCCTGAACAATGCCATACTGCGCCTCTAAACCAGCAGTAACAAAAGGGGTAAGATGATGATCAATTGTACCAGCAATAGTGTAGCCCCAGCTTCCTTTATAAACGTCCGTTTTAGAATAGTTTGGCCCTACATTTATTCCATAATCCCACTTAAAATAATTAGATTGAGCATTAGAAAACTTGGCAAACATCAAAAGGGGAACAGCTAGGAATATAATTTTGAGGCGGTTAGAATTCATATTGTTTTTTTACAAAAATAATATGTTTATTCAATATCCATAACTTTTACCTTTGAAATATGAATATCTATCAAAACTTCAACAAATCGCTAGAGAAGAGATTTATCAATTATGCAAAAATTGATACACAATCTGACCCTGAATCTCCAACTTGCCCTTCAACCTTAAAACAAAAAAACCTGGGCAAACTTTTAGTTGAAGAGCTTTTAGAAATCGGCATAAGAGATGCTCATATAGACGAAAATGGTTATGTATATGCAACAATCCCGTCAACAACCGAAAAAAATGTTCCAGTAATTTGCTTTTGTTCACATATGGATACTTCGCCAGATTGTAGCGGAGAAAATGTTAAACCGATCATACATGAGAATTATCAAGGCGAAAATTTAGTATTACCTGATGATACGAATATTGTAATCAAACTTGCAGAACATAAAGATCTGCAGCATCAAATTGGAAATGATATTATAACAGCAAGTGGTACTACTTTGCTAGGTGCCGATAATAAGGCTGGTGTTACCGAAATTATGGAAGCTGCAAGCTTTCTTGTAAAAAACCCAGCTATAAAACACGGGGTAATTAAAGTTCTTTTTACGCCTGATGAAGAAATTGGACGCGGTGTAGACAAAGCCGACCTTAAAAAGTTAGCTGCCGATTTTGCTTATACCATCGATGGAGAAACCTTAGGCTCTATAGAAGATGAAACTTTTTCTGCTGATGGTGCAACTTTAACCATAAATGGCGTGAGCAGTCACCCGGGTTTTGCCAAAGGTAAAATGGAAAGCGCCATAAAAATTCTTGCTGAAATTTTAGATGTTTTACCAAAAGATAAACTAACGCCCGAAACAACCAGTGGCAAAGAAGGCTTCATTCATCCCGTTGCAATTAAAGGCCAGGTTGAACAAGCAGAAGCACAGTTTATTATTCGTGATTTTACCGACGAGAAATTGGCAGAACATGGAAATCTTCTTAGGCAAATAACTGAGGAGATTTTAAAAAAGTACCCAAACTCAACTTATAATTTAGTAATTAAAGAGCAGTACAGAAATATGAAACAAGTATTGGATCAGTTCCCTAAAATTGTAGAATACGGTATTGAAGCAATTGAACGAGCGGGTGTAAAGGCAAAAAAACAAAGTATTCGTGGTGGCACCGATGGTTCTCGATTATCGTACATGGGTTTACCGTGTCCGAATATTTTTGCTGGCGAACATGCATTTCATAGTAAACAAGAATGGGTAAGCGTACGGGATATGGAAAAAGCAGTTCAAACCATTATTAATATTGCTACCATTTGGGAAGAAAACAGTTAACCCGTTTTCAGTTGGCAGTTTAGAGAAGCTGTAAATTGCCAACTATTAATGATCTTGCCCGATATCCAATCTATTTATTTTTCCTTCTTTATTAAGTTGAAATTTAAAAAAGGTTTTAAAATCGCCCCACTGATCAGAATGAAAATGGCCATAAACATGCAAGCCATTGTTTTCAACCTTATCAATACTCGTAAATCTTTCGTGGCCCAAAGCTTTTTTAAAAAAATTATTAAACTGCATTTGGTTTCCATCGTCGTATAAAACAACTTCTTCGGCGAAAAGTAAAAACCAGGCGTTATGATCTCCTTTTTGTAATGCCTCTATTGCTGCCTTAACCTTTCTGTTTGTTAGTTTCTTTAAATCGACAGCCATTATTTATACTAATTGAGTGAGATGAATTACTAGATAGATGCTAAAACCATTGGAAAATTATCAAATTTAAATAAAAAACAGAAGGTTATAACCAGCTCGCAAGAAAATTACTTTTTCTGTATTTTAATAAAAGATAATCGATTTATTATCAAATTTGCTACTTTTAAATACAAATGATAACACTAGAAAACGACTTTATTAAAGTCCGAATTGCCAATAAGGGTGCCGAGCTACAAGGCTTATTTAGTAAAGAAACTAATATAGAATATTTATGGAATGGGGATTCGGAATACTGGGGCAAGCATAGTCCTGTTCTTTTCCCTATTGTTGGCTCTTTAAAAAACGACAGTTACATTTACAAAGACAAAACATATAAATTACCCCGACATGGTTTTGCCCGTGATAATGAATTTATTGCAGATCAATTAAATACCGCTGAAGCTGTTTTCACATTAACACAAAGTGATGAAACTTTAAAAGTTTACCCTTTTCCATTCGAATTAAAACTTAACTACCAAATCATAGATAGAAAGTTGATTTTAGAATACACGGTAACCAATACAAGCAGTAAAAAGATGTTTTTCTCATTAGGTGCTCATCCAGCGTTTGCTGTTCCAAACACGCCAAATACAAGCTACGAAGACTATTACCTTGCATTTAATAACGATGAAAAATTAACCTACTGGAAATTGGAGGATGGACTGGTTGCCAATGAAACCGAGAACATCGACCTCAGCAGACATCGATTAAACCTAAAACACGATCTTTTTTATGATGATGCCTTAGTTTTTAAAGCATTGCAAAGCAATTGTATTAGCTTATTAAACTCTAAAAATGATTATGGCTTACATTTTCATTTTGATGACTTTCCTTTCTTTGGCATTTGGTCGGCCAAGGATGCACCATTCGTTTGCTTGGAGCCGTGGTGTGGTGTCGCCGATAGCGTTAACCATAACCAGCAGTTGGCTTACAAGGAAGGAATTGTTAAACTGGATGCAGGAAAAAGCTGGAAAAGATCTTGGGAAGTAGAATGCTTTTAAAGCAGACTACTTAACCTCGAAACTGAAATAGCTTACCCCTGGAATACCCGATGCAGTAAGCCCCTGTACAACACCAATGTAACTACCTTTTTTATCAGATGTATAAAAACTAACTTTTCCTTTCCCATTAGCATCAATATTAACCTCAGGCGACCAATATAAAGTGGATCTAAAATCTGGAATTCTTTTATTCTTCAAATCATCCCCAGTTGGACTATAAAATTCTCTTTGTAATTGCATTCCTTCGTAATCAATAACAACTGCACGAGGGTCTATTTCTGTTCCGCCTAAATCTGATTTCATAGTCGAAAAGCTCAAAATCCCTTCAGAGCTTGTAGGCCCATAATAGTACCTGCTTCGAATTACTTCCAACTTTTCTACTTTAAGCGGATCTATTGCTATTACCTTATCCATATTAAAGTACGGCACACCGTCCAGTAAAACCAAGGGGTCTACTTCCTCATCAAGAATTGCTTCTTCACCTAAAATATGAAAATGGAATCTTTTTTGCTTTTTATATACAAAAACCTGCGCAACATACTCTCTTAAAACCTCTTCCATCGTTGTAAAACGGGTATAATCGCTTAATTTATAAGTTTTATAAGGGTTTAAATAAAAGGCTGAACTATCGATATTAGGCTTATAAAACTGTTTCAATTTTGCTCCCGAATAAACATTTTGCACTTGCATGCTTAAGTTACGCATACTCAAATCGTTTAATTGTGAAGTCTTAAGGTTTCCTGAAAGATATTTATTTGCTGAATATTTTTCAAAAAACGGATTGTTTATGGAAATAAGACTCGTACTATCTAATTCTGTATTCGTTTGTAAAACAACCTCGTTCTGGCCGTAGAAATCTTTTGTATTAAATACAACTTGCCCTGTAGAATCGCTGGTTGAGCCATAAAACTGAATTCTTTTGCCCGGAACGCTCATATATACAAGATGATTGTTAATCGCATTTCCTGCCTTATCTACAATTTTTCCAGAAACAATATGACCGTTATATTCTGGCAGAAACTTAAATACTGGCGCTTTCTTTCCACTTAAAACATCCGCCCAGTTAAACCGTCGCCAACCCTGTGTAAGTAATAAATTATCAAGCGCTTCACTTGTACCTAAATTATTTTGTTCGAAGTAATACCCAGGTGATTCTACCTCGCCCTTTAAATTAGAGCTAAGCCATAAATAGCTTTCTATATCTGGATAGTTTTTAACATCTAAAGAATCGACCTTATGAACTGAAATTGAAACATCAGCCAACTTGCTTAAGTTCTTTTCATCGTTAAGCGATAAATTAACATTTACTTCTTGTCTGTTATTATAAAATTTCGAGTCAGAAACTGCATTTATGGTTAACTTTTTAGCCGATTTCTTAAAATATAAACGCTCTGCAACGGCTTTTCCTTCGTTATTAAAAGCCGTTAAATAAGTTATGCCATCGTTCAGGCTATCTTTTTTAACTACAAAAGATGCTTTACCTCCCGAAACTTCTCCTGTTGATGCAAAGACGGTTTTAATTCCATTATGAGCAACTAAATATAGTTTTTGATTACCTAAATTACTGAAAACATCGATGTTCAAATTTGCATTTTCATCTTTTAAGTTAAGCACATAGCCCGTTTTCTTTGCTGCTGGAAGTTGCTGTATTATAATTTCACCTTGTGCCGATCTTGCAATGGCCTTGTAATCGTTATTTGCCAATGGCATGAAACTAAACTGTCCAATACCGAATTTTAAAGTTTTAAAGCGGGCTAAAGTATCATTTCGGTTGTTTACAATAACGCCACTTATATCCATCCCTTTGCCATCCGAACCTAAAATTTTGAAGCCAACCCTACTGGTTATTCCTTCAACCAAATCACCGCCTTCTGGAAAAAATTGTAAATTATATTTTTTGCTTTCTGCCTTTGAATTCTGAGGTGTGTTTAATGTGTTTATTATTTTCAATGGTTTTTCAAAGAAAACATCTGCGCCCAAATTTTTCATCCAGTTGGTGTAGGCCCTTAACTTATAAGTTCCATTATTCAAATTAACAGGAATATATAAAGAGCCGTTACCACTACCGTTTTTTAAACTAATTTTTGCTTGTAGCACTGGGGTATTAGCGTCATCCAAAACCTCTATATAAGCTACTTTACTTACATTTAATGGTTTATTTTGCAAATCTGTATAATAAGCTTTAAACCAAAGTATTTCTCCAGTCAGGTAAAATTCGTTATCGGTTTGTACAAAGAGTTTTTCTTGTAGGATATTATTATTCTGGTGATTTACCAAAGCCTTTTGTATCTCAGGTAGTACCTGTGCATTTAACCGCAGCGTAACCAGAGAACATAAAAAAACAACTGAATATAACTTTAAAATTATCTTATTCATATACGGTTACTTATTGCCAAAATCCTGGTTTTTTATTGGTTCCTCTAATTGTACAATCGGCACATTGGGCACCTGCTCCAGTATGCCCTACAACACCCCCGTTATTCCCTGTCATTTCCTCTAACGGTAGTAATGCTTTTGTTTGAAATAATGCATCTTCATCCCTGTTTTTTGTAATAGGATTAACGGTATAAACAGAATCCGGTTCGCTACACGAATAGGGATATTTTACACGCCATATGCCCGGCAATACATCTCTTGGCACGAAAATCCTTTGCTGAGTAACTGTACCTGCACTAATATAACCTATAACGGGTTCGGCGGCATTACTGATATTATGGATATTACCCGTTAACTGAGATGGCAAGGCATCGAAAATAGACCCCAGATTCTCGGTATTTTTCTTTAACAATTCCCAAAACTCAAAAGCCTCTTTTGTTAATGCATACTGTTTAACTAAAATGCTATACTTTACACCAATCTTTTCTGAGTCTGATGTGATGAAAGTTAATGGATTTAGATAAATAACATCGTTTACCAATTTTGAAGAAGACCCTAAAACTATAGAACTTGAAATGCTATTCCCCCAGCACTCATAAATGTTTTCTGTTGCTAAATTCCTCGGTACAATTGCTTTTCCATCCGCTTTAAAACGAGAGAAATATTTAGCTCTAAATTGCCATGTTTCGTTATATTCCCATCTATAATACCTGCTTTTATTAGTAGCATCATGTGTATTGGTGTACAACTGCAAACCGTTTTCTGTAATTTTCCAGGTTATGCTGTCAACTGCAGGCGAAACCCTTGCCTCAACAAAATCAGACAAATATGTAACACCTTTTGAAGTTTTTATTCTTAATCTATATTTTTGGCTTACGCTTAGGTTTAAAGGTGCCGATGCATAAGTACCTGCCACCTTAACATCCGATAGGTTATAACTTTGATTGGCATCGCTTTCTACAGTAACCGTAGCCCCCGTTTCAACTTTAAGGGTATTTTTATTATCTAAAACAACTGTTCTGCTTAACCTAATAAAAGTAGAATCAGTGCCTGTGTTTATTAAACCTTCAACAACCAGGTAATTATAATTTACATCTGTTACTTCGGGTTTGTATGCCTTTTTACAACAAAACAATATTACTCCAACAAGTACAAGGCCTAAAATGCTAAACTTTTTCATGTTAAAATCTTATATTATAGTTGATAAATGGAATTGCTGATGCAAAGATGGAAAGCTTGTAACCACTTATTACACCGTTTTGCTCTGTAAAGTATGTTGAATAAGCATTTTGTCTGCCTGTAACATTGTAAACTCCAATTGTCCAGGAGTTATGAGTAAGCTGATGCACTTTATGATTTCCCTCGATGTTTAATGAGATATCGGAACGGAAATAATCTGGTATTCTATATGCATTTCGATCCGAGTAAAAAACCCGCTCGCTGCCAGCATAATAGTACTTCGCAATTGGAAGTGTAATTGGTCTGCCAGTACTATAAGTTACGTTTAGCGAGAAGCTATAACGATGCGTAAAACGATAATTTCCAGTAAAATTAAAGGCATGCGGTTTATCATAGTTTGCAGGGTAATAATTTCCACCATTCACAGGAGCTGCTATAGTTGCATCATCCATTTTAAGGAAGGTTCGAGAATAAGCATAACTCATCCAGCCATTAAGATTTCCTGTGTTTTTACGTACAAAAAATTCAACGCCGTAAGCTTTTCCTTCGGTATTTAAAACATCAGTTTCTATATGATGGTTGAGCACCAAATTAGCACCACTCTTATAATCCAGATAGTCTTTTAACTTTTTATAGTAAACCTCTACAGAAGTTTCTATAGTTTGCGATTTAAAGTTCTTATAAAGTCCTAAAGAAACCTGGCTCCCAAACTGCGGTTTAATGTTAGGGTCGCTCAATTTCCAGACATCAGTTGGTGCAATGGCTGTTGTGTTCGATAACAAATGAATATATTGCCTTAACGTATTATATGAAGCTTTTACAGAAAAGTTATCACTCAAGTTATATCTAGCCGAAAGCCTCACTTCAGGCCCATGATAAGTTTGAATAAGCTTATTATTCCCATACTTTACACTATCAATTAAATTAACACTCGTTTTTGGCAATCCCGGAGCGTAATTATTTATCGTTTGCGGCCCTAAATAGTTATAAAGAGAATATCGCAAACCAGCACTTATCGAAAGGTTAGTGCCAATATCATATTTATCACCAATGTATAATGCGCTTTCTAAAGCCTGCTCAGATGGCATTAAATCTGGCCGAACCAAAGATTCATCGCCTTTTGGATTGAAATTACCTGGATTTAGTTTATAATAAATGCTCGATAAACCAAAATTAATCGTGTGGTTGTTATTTAAGTAATAAGTGAAATCGGTTTTAAAATTCGATTGATTAATATTAAAATCGAGGTTGTATGCTGTTAAAGGATTTACAGCACTGTTAATATTATATTCATACCGATCTACGCCAGCAGAAAACACACCATAAATCTTATTGTTAAAGATATGTTTCCACTTTAATGATGCATTTTTATTGCTATAACTGTAGGCTGTATCGCTATTTAACTTGAAATCATCAGTACTGTAGTAGCCAGAGAAGTAGATGTTGTTTTTTTCATCAAACTGGTGACTGATACCCAAATTTATATCTGTAAAAGAGGCTCTGCTTTGCTTATAATCATCAGGAAGCAATTTTAGCAGCCAATTAGAATAAGTAGTTCTTGCGCCTAAAATAAAGGAGGTTTTATTACTATCGATTGGCCCTTCAATATTTATTCTACTGGTTATCAGACCAATACCTGCTGTGCCTGTAAATTTCTTTTTGTTGCCTTCGCGATTAGTTACTTCTAATACTGATGATAATCGTCCGCCAAAACGTTCGGGTATTGTACTTTTATAAAGCTGTACATCTTTTACTATATCAGGATTGAATGCAGAAAAGAAACCAAAAAAATGTGATGGGTTATATATTGTGGCATCATTAAGCAAAATTAAGTTCTGATCTTGAGAACCTCCCCGAACACTAAAACCAGTACTTGCCTCACCAACAGATTGAACGCCAGGTAAAGTAAGCACCACACGCAGAATATCGGGCTCGCCAAAAACTGAAGGCACCTGCTTAATATCTTTTATATTAAGGCGGTTAACGCCCATTTCCAAACTTTTAATATTCGCGATTTTATCTGAGGAAATTTTCACCTCTTTAAGAGAAAAAATCTGCTCCTGAAGTTCGATGTTCAGCTTACCATCACCGTTTAGTAAAATCTGTCTTCTTGCATCACGCGAGATAACAGACTTAACAACCAGTGTATGCCTACCCGTAGGAAGTGTTAGCGAGTAAAATCCAAATTGATCTGACATGGCACCTACCTTTGATTCTAAAGAATAAATACTGGCGCCTACAATTGGTTCTCCTGTTTTTATATCTTTCAAATAACCCGCCATTGTTGCCCTGGCCTGGCCAGTTTTTATACCTACAGCATATACCTTATTTTCTATCGTTGCATCAGCTACTTTTTCGGTTTGGGTATCATTAAAATAATCTGCAGTTTTAACTTCCTTTGCTTTTTGGCCTTCCTTAACTGCATAGTAGCCTTCGGCCAACTCTGTTTTAATTTGTTTATTTCGAGTTAAAAATATATCGTTTCCGCTAATAGCATAATGAAAATCAGTGTTTTTAAATGCCTCTTCCAGTATAAAAGACACTGGCTTTTGCTCTACTTTTAATGTAATGGTCAAACTATCGGCATTAACTTCCTCGAAATAAAAATGATAAGCAGTTTTGGCTTCAATATCCTTTACCAAATCGATTATTTTCGCGTTATTGAAATCAACTGATATTGGTTTTGAAATATCGTTCTGCGCAAATGAGCTTAAGCTCAGAAACGAGAAAAAAGTAAAAACAAAATAAATAGTGAAGCGCATGTTAGTTAGAAAGATTATCAAAATAATTAGCTAATAAAACCATTGCCTTTGTCGGTTCTTTTCTAAATTTAACAGCATTGGTTTTAAGCAATCGTTTCATCTCGGCCTTATGATCTTTAAAAAGTTTAAGGAAAGAGCTTTCATTGGTGATTTTAGAATAGCTACCATCTTTTTTCACAAAGAATTGAGTTCTTACCTGAAAATATTTTCTTAAATCGGCAGTTCCCGATGTTTGTTGCAAACTTGCAGATCGCTTAACGAGAACTTGAGTTTTCCCATCGTGAAGCAGCTCCAGGAACCCACTTTTAAAAGGAATGTTAACACTATCTTTACTCGTATCTATAAAAACGTGATGGTGATCTAAAATTGTAAACGAACTTACTTTTTCAGAAATTAAACTGAATTGTAAAGAGCTTTCGTAGTTATTGCTAACTAACACGTCTTTATAAACATCATAAAGTAATGGAACATTCTCATACTTAAACCCATTGTAAACTACAGTACCATTTTTAAGTAACTTTTCTTCGAGCAAGTACGGCGATCCATCGATATTAGATCGGTAACCAACATAAGAAAAGCCGTTATATAAACGAGATTGAGAACCGATAGCTTTATTGAAATAAGTTTCGATATTCTTTTCAGCTATTGATTGAACTTCAGCACCATCAGACTTAACTAACTGGCTCATTGCAGCTTGACTAAGCCCAATTAAAAAAAGAAGTGAACAGCTTATAGCTTTGAACATTTTATAGAGAGATATAATTTTTTAAGTTAAATAATTAAGCTGTACAAAATATTAAGTATCAAAAATGTTATTCTCTATGGCTCTAAAAGACAGCGCACCTACAACCCTTAAATTTGTCTTGAATACACCCATCTGCCTGTTTTAGTGTTGCTTAACTTAGCTTATCAAAGCACTAATATATGAATACATTTCACCCATACTTAAACTTCGATGGCCAGGCCGAAGAAGCTTTTAATTTCTACAAATCAATTTTCGGTGGCGAATTTATTTTTCTTAAAAAAATAGGTGATGCACCAGATTCTGAGCAATTCCCTGAAGAGGAACGTAATCGCGTAATGCACGTTGCTTTACCAATAAATGAGCATACCATTTTAATGGCATCAGATTGCGTCCCTTCGGCGGGCCATGTACTTAACTCAGGTAATAATATATACATTAATATTGCAGCCGAGAGCCGTGAAGAGGCAGATCGGTTATTTAACGGTTTATCGAATGGCGGCACCATAGAAATGCCAATGGAAGATCAGTTTTGGGGCGATTATTTTGGAAGCTTTAAAGATAAGTTCGGAATACAATGGATGATTAATTTCGGATCATATTAAGATAATGAGACTGTATATAAATAAAAAACAACTTATTATACAACCTCATTACTCTTTTAAGTGCCTGTTAAGCTTATAAACCTTTCAACTCCGATTTGATTCAGAAAATATTCATCATGAGAAACAACTAAAAGCAACCCTACATATTCATTAACCGCAGCAGTTAAAATTTCTATGTTTTGAATATCGAGGTTATTTGTTGGCTCATCTAAAACGATAACATCTGGAACCTGCGTGCCAATTGTTAAACAGCATAACATTAACCGCATCCTTTCTCCACCACTTAACGTTGCGCAGGGTTTATCCCAAAATTCTTTCGTGAAAAGAAACCTGTTTAAACGAATTTTAATTTCATGCTCCAACAATGCCCCCGAATTATTAGACTGTGCCTGCTCATAAACACTAAAATCGTCACGAATTAAAGAGTAATCCTGATCAATATAAACTGCATTAAAATCGCTGATTTTAATTCTGCCCGACTGGGGCACAAGCAATCCGAGTATCATCTTAATAAATGTGGTTTTGCCTGAACCGTTTAAACCTTTAACAGCAATTCTTTCTCCAGCAGTAAATTGAAAACTTAGGGGCTTTTTCCATAACAACTGACTATTATATTGGAAATTTATCTGCTCCGCAGTAATCAGAATTTTTCCGTTATGAAAACGAGAGGCTTCAAAACCCATCTTCATCTTGTCAACATCCAACGCTTCCCTCCGCAATTGACTTAGATCTTTGGTAATTTCATTTACCTTTTCTGCGTGTATGCCTTTAATTTTAGAAGTGCTTTTTTCGGCATTATTTTTCAGCGTATTCATTGAAATAGTAGGCAAACCTGCCTTTTCTTGTTTCTTTTTTCCTCGGGCATCTAATTTTTGTTGCCGCTCTATTGATTCCTTTTGTATTTCTTTTGCCTTACGCAACGCTTTTTCTTTATTTTTCAAATCGTACTCGTGTGCCTCACTTTCTATCTTTTTTTGTTCGATATAGAAATCATAGTTCCCCCCATAAACAGTGATACCAGCTTTATTAAGCTCATAAACCACATTTAGCAGATTAAGTAATGTTCGATCGTGGCTTACCACCAGTAAGGTATGATTAGTTGAGGCTACATAATTATATAAACTTAATCGACCTGCATCATCAAGGTGGTTACTCGGCTCATCAAGCAGCACCATTTCGGGTTGGTGAATGTGGATGCCAGCAAGAAAAATTTTCGTTTTTTGTCCGCCACTTAACAACTGCAGTTTTTGCATCAAATCCAATTCATCTAAGCCCCAAATTGCAAGTGCTTCCTTGCAACGTTCTTCGATTAACCAATCGTCATTTAGTGTATATAAATTTGACTCCGTTGCCCGACCTTCTAAAATTTCGTAAAAAGCATTCAGCTTATCGGCAATGCCCAATGCTTCAGCAACTGTGCAGTTATTGTATTGCCCGTAAATTTGCGGCACATAGTAAGGTTTAACTTCTGCCTTGAGAACGCCTTTTGAGGGAATTAAATCTCCAGCTAATATTTTTAAGATTGTAGATTTACCCGAACCGTTATTTCCAATCAGTGCAATTTTATCGTTTTTATTGATTTGGAGATTTAACCCTGAAAAGAGTATATCTCTATTTGGATGTACGTAAGTACTCTCTTGTAGAATAAGCATAATTTCTTTTTAACTGTAAATAATTAAAAGCAACAGCCTAATGTGCCTGTGCTAGTTATTTTTTTTGAAAAGAAATTAAATCCTACATTCAGAATTGGTTTTGATTATGATGCAAAAATAAGAAAATGATTTAAATCACAGCTATATAGCCGAACTAAATGAGTATTTTAGCTACTATGAAAATCCTGTTCTTCTCTGCAAAACCATACGATAATACATTTTTTGAACGCTACAACCATTACGGTTTTGAGATGGAATTCTGGGAAACTCATTTAGGCCCGCATATAGCTGATGCTGTAAAAACTGGTACAGATGTAGTTTGTGTATTTGTTAATGATAAGTTAACTGCCGAGGTAATTAAAACCCTATTCGAAAAAGGAGTTAAAATTATTGCCCTTCGATGTGCAGGCTTTAATAATGTGGATTTGGATGCTGCAAGGAAATATGGCTTGAGGGTTTGTCGGGTTCCTGCCTACTCGCCCGAAGCTGTAGCAGAACACGCTGTTGCCATGCTGCTCACCTTAAATCGTAAAACACACAAAGCTTATAATCGGGTAAGAGAACAAAATTTCTCGCTAACGGGCCTTATGGGTTTTAACCTTTTCGGGAAAACAATTGCTGTAATTGGAACTGGAAAAATAGGCGCTTCCTTTTGCAAGATTATGCTGGGCTTTGGCTGCAAAGTAGTAGCTTTTGATCCATTCGAAAATGACGATTTGAAATTACGCGGTGTTGAATATTTACCTTTTCACGAAGTGATAAAACTGGCAGATGTAATTTCGCTCCATTGCCCCTTAACAGCAGAAAATGGATACTTAATTAATGCTGCGGCAATTGCAGCAATGAAAAAAGGTGTAATTATAATTAATACCAGCAGAGGCGGATTAATTAATACAAAAGATACTATTGAAGCGTTAAAAAACGGCCGTATTGGAGCATTAGGAATCGACGTTTATGAGCAGGAGCAAAAACTCTTCTTCAAAGATTTATCTGGCAGTATCATCGATGATGATGAGATTCAGCGCTTAATCAGCTTTCCAAATGTACTGGTTACGGGTCATCAGGCATTTTTTACCCAGGAAGCTCTTGTAGAAATTGCAGAGTCAACATTACACACCATTTCTAAGCTATTGCAAAATCAAGCCGTTGATAACGACCCAGCAGTATTAGTTTAAATTTTAATCGTAAATAATTTGTAAGGAAATAAAATCTATACCGACTAACACTGAATTGAGCGTAGTAATAATCATCAGCAAAATTATTTGAAAAGCAAATGCAAACGGAGCCAGCAACTTTAAATACCTTTCCCTGCAACCCTAAAAACTGGGTTGTAAACTATGCCGATTACCTCTACAATTATGCCGTAACACGCATTAACGATGATGAATTAGCAAGAGATTTAGTACAGGAAACATTCTTAGCAGCCTTAGAAAAAGTAGAAAAGTTTGAAGGCAGAAGTAAAGAAGGCACCTGGCTTACCGCGATTTTAAGAAACAAAATTATCGACGTGTACCGAAAAAAATCGGCATCACTTTTAAAGCAAGAAATTAGCGAGGCGGAAGATTACAATGCCCAGGATTTTTTCGACAACGATGATGGCCATTGGAATCAAAATCATCGCCCTAAAGCATTTGGTATTGAGGATTTTGATGTCCTAGGAAAGAAAGAATTTAATCAGATACTTCAACTTTGTTTCCACAAATTACCTGCCCTATGGTTATCGGTTTTTACTATGAAACATCTAGATGATGAAAGTGCCGAAAGCATTTGTACAGCGCTTAGAATATCTTCCTCCAATTTTTGGGTAATTATACATCGAACAAAAGTAAACCTGCGTTCGTGCCTTCAAAAAAACTGGATTTAATATCAACGAAATGAACGAACTAAAAAAGATTCAATACAATTGCAGGAAAGCAACCTTTTTAATCGAGAAGAAACAAATCGGTAAAATTACACTTCGCGAAAAAATAGAACTATCTATTCATTTAGCTGGTTGTTCGATTTGCAAAACTTTCGAAAAGCAGAGCTTAGTAATTAACCACATGGTAAAGTCGCTATTTAATGCTTCGCAACATCATAGTCTAAAACTCGATGATGATTTTAAAAAGGATTTACAAAAACGGTTAGATGAAAAGCTTAGTCAGTTTTAACTGGCCGTTTATTTTTTTGTTTTCCTGTCAAATAATCTACACCAAAAGCAAATAATATTGCCCCCAATATTGAACAGCAAACCAAAGCTATAACATTTAATATAAAGCGGTGGCTGGAAGTATGATTAGTTAAAATATATGAAGTGGGTGGTCTAAGTATTTAAAAGAATCGATTGGATGTGTACCGATATGTTTTTTGAAAATTAGAAAGGCTATTCTATTATTTAATTTCCCATCCTCCTACGAAAATCCAATATCTATTGCTGTTTTTGTTTACCAACATTCTATTCAAAGTGTCAAGCACTGATTATATTTACAGCAGCGAAAGTGCTAGAAATATCAAATAAATCCACCTGCCGGGGTTTAAGCAACTGCCAATATAAAATTTTGGAAAACTACCTTTGAAAAAGCAACCAAAGACACAAAAAAATTATGTGGATGGGAAAAATAACTGCCCTGATTTTACTGCTTTTTAGTGGTCAGGCTTTCAGTCTTGCTGATCCAGGCAATTTAAAAAACACCGTTTTTACCGCCAAAGTTATTCGAATTTTGGATGGCGATACGATGGAGGTTTTATACCAAAATACGCCAATAAAAATAAGACTGGCACATATCGATTGTCCAGAAAAAAGAAGAAAACAACCTTTTGGTAATAACGCTAAAATTGCACTATCGGATTTATGCTTTGGGCAAAACGTTACCATTCAGGCACAGAAATTCGATCGCTATAAAAGACTTATTGCGGTAGTAATTAATTCAAGAAAACAAACCGTTAATCAGGAAATGATTAAAAAAGGCATGGCCTGGCATTATAAAAAATATTCTACCGACCCGCTTTATGCACAACTGGAAATAGAAGCCAGAAGAAATAAAGTTGGTTTGTGGAAAGATGCAAAGCCAACACCACCATGGGAATGGCGGAAACCAAAACCAAAAGCATTTTTTCTTTAAATTACTGATTTCGCCTTTGTTCCTCATCCGAACCGGAATTTCGTTTCCTGCCTTCGATTCTGGCGTTGCCAAAACGATAAGAAAAATTTAAGCGAATGCTTCTGCTATCATATTTACTTTTTACGCTATAATATATATTTCCATAATTCCTTAAACTTCTGGTTATGCCTGTAAAAAAAATATCATTGATACTGATCCCAAGATTGCCATTACCCTTCCATATTTTTTTGCCTGAACTAAAGCTCGTTGTGCTAAATGGGAGATTTATATATGTACCATAAGTTACCCTAGCCTGCCCATAGAAAAATATTTCGGCATAAACAGTTTTACTAAGTTGAAAGTTATTTCCGATAGATAAGTAACCTGTACTTTGCTTAACCTGTTCCATTACGTTATTGTAATTAAAGCGATAATTACTGTTCGATATTCCTAAAGCGTAATTAAGCTGCCAGAATTTAAACAAAGTATTGTTGTACGACATATTAAAGCCCACATTGTGGTAACTACTAATATTCGCTTTAAGCACTTTGGAAATTTCATCCTGGTTGTCCCTCGTCTGGAAATCGGTAATTACATCTTTAGTGGTAGAATAAGAGGTAGAAAAATTAAGCTTGCTGTTGTAAACGTAAGCAAGTCTGAAATTTTGGGTATAAGAAGGATTGAGATAAGGATTTCCTGTTCTCGAGCTAAAAGCACCTGTAACAATCATAAAAGGATTCAGCTCGCTGTATGATGGCCTTCCTATCCTTCTTCCATAAGTTAACGAGAAGGCGTGCTTTCCTGTTTTAAACCCTGAGCTAAAGTTTGGAAAAAGATTTAAATAGGCATTCTTAACCCTGCTTTCGAGCGTTAGCGATATGCCACTGGTAAAAGTTTGTTCTGCCCGTAGCCCAAGCTGCAAACTAAATTTATCAAAAACCATTCGGCTGGCACCGTAAACTGCAATAATTGTTTCATCGTAATGAAATTCGTTACTTCCATAATCCAGAGCAGGTTGCCCCTGACTGCTCATTACAGAACTAAAATTATTCTCTAAACCAACGTCGCTAATTTTTAAACCAGTTTCGAGCGTACCAGATTTTATTTTCTGTGTATAATCGGCCTTTAAGCTGTAAATCTGTGAGGTAGTTTTTCCTTCCTGAATATAATTTCGACTTATTGGTAAGCCATTATTTAGCTGGGTGATTAAATTTTTACTCTCATTGTGATATTCAAATAATCCCGCATCGGCGTCTATATTAAGTTCCTGCTGCTTTTTGGTATCAATTAAATATCGATAACTAAGGTTTAAATTTAAGCCCTTATTCACAACAGAGCCTGGATTTTCAGACAACGTATAATCAAAATCATTAGCATTAGAAAAAGACCCAACTTTTGCAATAGAGGTAAAACCTGGTTCTCTCTTACTGTAGTTTCCTATTAACAATGCGCTGATGCTTTCTTTAGTATTTAAACTACGTTCGAAGCCAGTCCGAATATTTTGACTTTGGTAAGGTGTATTGTAAACCGACGAATCAAGCAGTGTTTGATTCAAATCCTGTTGCTTATTTACAGTTTGCAATTCCTGATATTGTTTACCTCCGCTACGGCTATAATTGAGGGTTATATTATTTTTCCCTTTTTTATAGTTAAGCCCTGCACTTCCATTTGCCGATGGATATTTCCAGCCATGTCCTAAAGTAAAATTGATAGTTGCATCATATCCTGGCTTTATCCTTTTAATGGTTTTAATATTGATAATTCCGCCAGCACCAGCAGCATCATATTTTGCAGAAGGATTATAAATAACCTCAATTTGTCCGATATCTGTACTGGGCGACGATTCGAGTAATGTTATTAAAGAATTGCCACTGAGCCGAGTAGGTTTTCCATCTATTAAAACCATAATAGGCTTACCTTCTACGGTAATATCATCACGATTGATAAGCACACCAGGTATTTTTTTTAGTACATCTACGGCATTGATACCAGCTTTCGGATTACCATCTACATTTACCAGAAGCTTGTCGGGCTCTTGTTGTAAAAAAGGTCTACTGCTGCTAATTATTACTTCCTTCAATTGCTGGCTTGTCGACATTAAAACAATATTTAAGAAGCCTGTAGTATCTGTTAAGCTAATGCGATAAGGAATATATCCCATGTGGTTAACTGCCAGATAACTTTTACCTATTTCCCCTTTAATAGAAAACTTTCCTGTTCCATCCGAAACTGTTTTATAAATTACCTGATTCGATAAATTATGTATGGTGATACTAGCACCTGCAATAGCTCTTTTAACTGAATCGATAATTGTTCCATCAATCGTTGCAACTTGTCTGGCTTCACTAAAACCAGTTATTAAAATTAAAATAATCGATAGGTAGAAATATTTCATCGCTAATACAGTTTGGTTTTTTAAACAGGTAATAATTGCGGTTTAGTCGCTATGCCTGTCGGTTTGTTTTTTGCTAAAGATGAAATCCAAACCTCAACAATAAAGAATAGAATCTTTAACAAGCGCAATAGTGAAGGCCAACTGGCTGTTTTATTCTGCAAAATTTTGGAGGTTTAATAGAAAGCTAACTTTCTGTTAATGTTGTATTTCAGAATCTATATAAAGCTGTAGATTTGAGTTATGAGACCAAAAATCCCGCTGCTGATACTTTGTTTTACCGCCTTCTATTTGGCAGATCATCTTTCGGGTTCTGTTAATGAATTTAGTAATGGAAAAGGCGTTGCAGGCTTTTTTCAAAACCTTATCCATGTATTTTTAAATACTTCTTTCTATGTTTTTTTGCTCGATGCTATTTTAACATACTTACTCTTTTTTTACCTCTATCCACGTAAAGGAACCATAATTACGACTTTGGTATATTTAATAATTGCCATTCCGCTTATGATTTCGCTTCGTTACCTGATAGAAGAAATAATTATTTTTGCCATCACTGGGCATCATAATTATGGAACAAATGCCCGAACGGCTAAAATTTATATCCCCGATAACATCTACTTTACCATTTATTTTAGTTTGCTTTCTATTGTGTTTTTCGGGGTACAGTACGAGCGTTTTAGCAAGCTGAAGAAACAGGCGCTGGAGCTACAAGCCAGAAATGCAGAGCTTTCTTTTTTAAAGTCTCAGATTAATCCTCATTTTCTTTTCAATAATTTAAACAGCATTTACACTTTAATTTATCAAAAATCAGAAAATGCACTCCCCGCCGTAAGTAAGCTATCCGAACTGCTTCGTTATATGCTTTATCAAAAAGAAGATTTGGTGTTGTTAAGTAAAGAAATAAGTTACCTGCATAACTTTATAGATTTGCAATTGATGAGGTACGATTTTACGCCTTGCATAAAAATTGATATTGAGGAAGGTATTGATGAGGGTTTAACCATTACTCCACTAACTTTAATTCCTTTTGTAGAAAATGCATTTAAACATGGCGATCTTAAAACTACAGAATATCCACTTTCTATAACTATTAGTGTTAAAGATAAATGGCTTTATTTTAATATTAAAAATAAAAAGAATAACATGCATAAAGATGAAACTGGTGGAATAGGGCTTGAAAATGTGCGTAAAAGATTAGAACTACTAAAGCCAAATGATTTCGAGCTTAAAATCATTGAAAACAATAACATATTTGATGTGAAACTTAAAATGACCATCAATGGCTAATGTATTAAACTGCATGGTGGTAGATGATGAGCCTTTGGCATTGTCCCTTCTATCCGATTATATCGAAAAAACACCAGGATTGAATTTAATTTCTGCTGTATCCAATCCTTTGGCAGCGATTAGTTATTTAAAATCGGAAGCAATAGATCTTATTTTTCTGGATATGCAAATGCCCGAACTAAGTGGTTTAGAATTTCTTGAACTGTTGCAGAAAAAATGTATGGTTATAGTAACCACAGCCTATAGTGAATTTGCTATTGATGGATATCGATTCGAAATACTTGATTACCTGCTTAAGCCTATTACTATGGCAAACTTTCAAATTGCTGTAGAAAAAGCCTGGTTGCTTGCTGCAAAAAATAAATTTTTTAACGAAACAAACTCCTCACAACCTCAGCAGTCATATATTTTCATTAAAACGGAGAATCGGTTTGTCAAAATAAATCATGCCGATATTTGCTACTTTGAAGGCGCAAGAGATTATGTTGTCATCAGAACCATAAACGAAACCATTTTAACTCTGCAAAGCATGAAAAGTATTCAGGAAAGCCTGCCTGAACCTAACTTTATGCGGGTTCATAAATCCTTTATTGTATCTCTTGATAAAATCGATTTTATTGAAAGAGGACGAATCAGCATTCGCGATAAGCTGATTCCAATTTCGGATAGCTATAAAGAAATTTTCTTTAAATATATAAAATAAGCACAACTCTAGAATACGCCCTTAAAGGCGTTTCAAAGGCTTTTAAGGTATTCTACCTTAGGAAAAGTCTTATTTATGGGGGTTAAAAATTAATAATTGAACAATTGAATTGCAATTGTTCAAACTTATTTCTATTTTCCATGTAAATCTCTCAAAAGCCCTGTTACTACCAGATACATTATTCCCCCTAAATCATCAAGTTTATTTTAATGAGCCAAAACCGAATCGTCAGCCTATTTTCCTGTGAAAGAAAAAGTATAAATTGCAGGGCATCTTCATTTTGATTAGATCATCGCTAGATACTTGCGAAGCCTGCAACGTATAAAACTCAGCACCAAAATAAATTAAATCCTAGCTTGCACCTAACATCGTATATTTAATATGAAAATTATCAAATTGATAACCTTTCTCTGTATGTTAAGCCTGTTTGTATTTGCTAAAGACAAGAAAAGCAATTATAAAACGCTTTCGCGTGATACATTAATCGTTAGTCAGCTATTAAAAAAATCGCGTTTGCACGAAGCCGATCAACCTGCTTTATCGGTAAATTTCGCCAGATATGCGTTAAAGGAAGCTCGTAAAACTAACTTTACCCTCGGCGAAGCTCGTACGCTCTCGCAAATGGCAGTGCTCAACTTGCAATATCATTCTCTTATAACGGCCATAAGCTATCAAACTCAAGCCCTTAATCTGCATAAAAAAATCAATCCTTCAAATGCAGAAAGTGCCCATGCTTATATGTTTCTCGGCTACCTGTACGGTAAGGCAAAAAACCTCAAACAAGCAAATCTTAATCTGGAGAAAGCGATAAGTCTTTATACAGTACTTCATTTAAATCATGGTACGTTTCTTAGCTATAAAAATCTTGGAGAAGTTAACCAACACATGGGTAACAGTGATGCAGCACTTGGATATTTTCTTAAAGCGAAAGCAATTGGCGAAATGCAACCCCTTTCTAACGATTATCTTGATCTGCTTAAAAAGCTAGGTAATCTTTATTCGGATATAGACAGCAATAACAGGGCCTTGGTTATTTTTAATGAAGGATTTAATAAAAGTGATCAGCAACCCACACATTTACGTGCACACTTAGATTTTTTAAGCAGTAGCGGTATGGTGCATAATCGCATCGGAAACAAAGATAGTGCACTCAGCTATCATAAACTTTCCTTGTCGAAGGCTGTGCAATATGCCATTCCTGAAGAACAAGCTCGATCCTTAATTAATATAGCTGGCGTACTAAAATATGATAATGCAGGGCAAAGCCTAAATCATTTAAACCGTGCACTTGTTATTGCAAAGGAAATTGATAACAAACCATTGGCTGCAGAAATTTACCGCAGCTTGAGTGAAACGTATCAACAACAAAACAAATTTAAAGAAGCAATTCTGGCACTGGAAGCACACCACAATTTGCTGCAAACGCTTATTGTGATCAACAAATCACGCGAATCTGTTATTGTTAAAGGTAATGATGAACTGGAGCGATCAAGGGCAAGTATTTTTCAGCTCGAACTTACTAACCAACATCGAACATTCGAACGTAATGTGGGTATTTTTGCGTCAGTATTTGCCTTTTTTATAATTACAATGGGTGCTTATCATTTTTACAACACCCGAAAATTAAACAAGAGACTTTCAGAAACCAATCTTGTTAAAGACAAGCTTTTTTCTGTTATTGGTCACGACCTCCGAAACCCTATTGGCGGCATTACTACCATGCTTTCGCTTATGGAGAAACGAGATCTCGATTCGCAGGTATTATCCAAGGTATCGATGATGAAAAAGCAAGGAGAATTAGCCCTCGAAATTCTAAATTCTTTGCTAAAATGGGGACAAACACAGTTGCAGGGTATCCAGGTAAATCCTGTCAGCTTTAATTCGAAAATTTTAATTGAGAAAAACATTAATTTACTTTACCATCAGGCCGAGGAAAAACAAATCACAATTACCGACAATTCTCTATCCGAAATCAGTTTATGTGGCGATGCAGATCATTTTGATTTTATTATTCGAAACCTTTTATCTAACGCCATAAAATTCAGCTTTGCCTCTGGCAATGTGCAAATATTAGCTAAGGCTGATGAACAAAAGCATGAAATAATTTTCTCAGTAAAAGATAATGGGACTGGTATTAGTATGGAGCAGCTGGAAAAATTTAAGGTTGCCAATATTGAAGTAGCCTACGGAACAGAAGGCGAAAAAGGAACAGGTTTAGGGTTGATGTTGTGCAAAGAATTTGTGAAAGCCAACCACGGTAAAATATGGGTAGAAAGCAATCAAGGAAAGGGTGCTTGTTTTTATTTTTCTTTCCCTTCACAAGCCAAGTAATTTTGCTTACTTGTTATAAAAATCTTTTGATCCTTTACGTTTCCAAGTTAAAGTATGTTAAAACTTGCAAAGAAATTGCAACAATATTATACATTTAAAACATGCGTACTTATCTATTATTATTTCTTTTTACCAGCGCTTTTCTTTTACAAGCTAAGGCGCAACAGTTAATTAGCGGCAAAATTACCGATGCTAAGGGAGAACCATTGTCTTACGTAAATATTGGGATTAAGGGTGGCAAAACAGGCACAATCAGCGATGTCAAAGGAAACTTTAAGCTAAGTATTCCTCAAGATCTTTTAGCCGAATCTTTTACTTTTTCTTGTATAGGATTTCAAGAGCAAACATTTTCAGGTACAGAATTAGCAAAACAACCTAATCTTCAAATCACTTTAAGCGAAAAGGTAGAGCTACTTAACGAGGTAAAAATCAGTAATACAAAAAGAAAAGTCCGCAAACTAGGCATCACGGGTAGAACGCCAATGGTGTCTATACCTACTTCCAGTAAAACCTCTACAGATATTTTCGAACAAGCCAGGTTAATTCACCTTCAATCGGCTGCGAAAATACTGGATGCAAACATTTTTTTAATATCTAACGATGAACGCGAGGTAACCATCAGGGTTAATTTTTATGCCTTTAAAAACGGTATCCCTGCAGAAAGATTAATTGAAAAAAGTATTATAAAAAGAAAAATTCTAAAAAAAGGTTGGCTTTCAATCGATCTTTCAGATGAGGATATTTATATCGCTCAAGATTTTGTTGTATCATTCGAATACCTTCCCGATGGTATAGAAGATAATAAACGTATTGTTTTCGCCGCCAAATTGGGTGCTTCAGATAGTTGGTTAAGAAGTAATAGTCTTGGTTTATGGCGCAAAAATGAAGTTGGTGGCGCTACCATTTATGTTACCGCAGAAATGTAATTATGTGTTTAATTCCACTTCACTTTATGGCGCACTGCCCCATAAAGGAATTATAAATCCAGTAGTCTGAAAGAGACTCGCCCCTTGTTTGCTATTTTTGATACAAATAAAATTGTTGGCAGAAAACAAAGATAATATCTTTGCAAAAAAATTAAAAACAACAAAGGCGTAGCCTACAAGTATGAATACCCAGAAGGAAGATCTTGTTTCGAACTGGATACTGGAAAATGGAAACCCAGCCATCGAAAAATTGACAAAGGTAAATTTAGCAACCGCAGCAAAAGTTAGTCTACTTCTTACACAAAAAGGACTCAATGCCAATACGCTCGCTCATCTGGTTGATACCCAAATAACCGAAGTTAACAAGTGGTTAAAAGGAAAACATAATTTCAGCGAAAAAATTTTAACGCAAATCACAAACGCACTCGAAACAGAAAGTTAAGTTTAAAAGGAGAAAGCTGAGGTTGAAAGATTAAAACGAAAAGTTTTAAAAAATTAATGCTGACAACCGAATTTGACTTAGTTTCAGCGTAGGAAAAATTAATTCTAAACAAAAAAGCCGCCTTAATAGGCGGCCAAATTATAACGTGAGTTTGATTTTTTTATTTTGCTAAATTCATGGCATTTTGTTCAGCTGCCATAATCGCTTCCGAGGCGTAAGAAGCTGATCGTTGACTTGCAAAATTATTAAGCTTCAAGTTTTTCTGATTACTTGCGATGATCGTGCTCTGATCAGCAGTACCGTTTAGTTTCAATACCGCATCATCATTCACTACTGAATATAAACTTGCAGTTGTAGTTTTGATTCTAGCTGTAGCGCTATGGTGTAAAAATAACTGCAGGTATTTTAAATCCAGGTTATTAGTGGTTATCACTTGCGACTGACCGTAAGCTTCTATTCTTTCTAAATTTTTAACGGTAACGTTAAGGGTAACCTCACCAGTTTCGGTTGAATTAATAACTAAGATTTTGCCATTGCTCGAAACCGAAGTTTTTGCGGGGTTAAAGTTTTCTCCGCCTACTACGGACTGTTTATCACCTTGTGTTAAAATAACTTTCACATTTCCACTTACCCAAATCCTATCAAAAGTTTTAATTGAAGATGTTTTTGTTTCTGTTGTAACAGGCTCGGTGGCGAAAGTTGCCATAGCTGAAGAAGTTAATACTACTGCTGTTAATGCTGTTGCGAATAATGTTTTTGCTAAAGTTTTCATATCTTTTATATTTTAGGTTTTTGCTATTGTTTTGTTATTAAGACGCCACTACGCATAAAACGTTGCAGGCAAAAACCTTGTATTATACCAGTTTAGGTAAGTGCTAGACCAACGCCTGTAATTTCTCGACGAACGGTTGAGGTAATTTTGTAATAGGGGTGAAATTTAGAGTAGTTCCTGTTTACAATCGCCAACAATGAGGCATAAACATTCTATCCCTATAACTATTGTCGGGGTCACCGCTAAAGCATAGTGTGGTTTCTTAGGATTTCGCTCGCCGCTGCAAGGGCTCTTACCTTTCCCCTGATTGATAGAAAGGTAACCAAACATCAAGACTTGCATCTGATGTGGGTTATGCCCGTCGAAACTTTGATAACGGCAGTACAAGCCCGATAAAAAATCGGGTGGACGCCGCCGCCTTGTGCAATGCAAATTTGAAAGTTTGCGCATACATTTCAAAGCCTAACCTGCCATCATTTGCTATGCTAGATTACTGGATGCAGAGATTAAGCCCCTTTATGGTTGGAAAAAACAGAAGATTAATGAACTAAGGTTGCAATTAAGACAGTAGCGGTGGGTTGATCTGGTATAGAAGATTTTGGAAGAGAGAAGCCGTAAAATCTGTGTACTTATTAACGATTCACGCCAACAAGGAAATTTGCTGCTGTGGGAAAGATTGATATTAGGGATACCACAAATTAGCGCCTATGAGGCGAAAATAAATTTATTTAAAAAGATCGCCAAGGTTCGTTCATACCTGCGCCTCGAATGGTATTCAAAGTCAAAGATCTCTCCGCTACGGTCGAGACGACCTCCAGAAACCATATGATCTATATTTATGGTAAAAAATAGATTTGTTATTCCATTATTTTAATAAGATTAAAAAGGTTAATTAATAAAAACGGTATTCTATTTTAAATACTTCACCATAACTACTTACCTGACTATATTTACAGCTGGTTTTATATTCTTTTTTAGTTTCAATAATTACTGAATTATTATCACCCCAATATGCTTTAATAGGAAGCTTCTCTCCAACGACGCCATACACTATTCCTGTTCCAGCAATTAGCGAAATAACTACATAAGTTGATGCGCAAGCACCTTTTCCATTAAATTGCACATTCAATTTAAACAAACCATTAGGCGAAATTTCTTCAGATAATAACCATTTATCATTAAATTTCTTGTTGTATACTGTATATTCTTCCTCATTCATGGTGATACTCTTTTTGCCCTGAACAATTGAATAGAATGTTTCCGTCTTACCCAGGCTCATCATTTTATCTATCATGATTTTATGTGCCACCAGCAATCCTTCAAGTATCGCTACATTTTCTTTTTCTTTTGGGTTTAGACGGTAGGCTTTTAGGTAATTCTCTACTAGATAAGAGTCATTATTATCGATTTCCTTTTTGGCTAAAATTGGTAAAATTCGGGTTTTATATTCTTCGAAAATATCAATATCATAGCCTGTATTTTCTTTGATGTAATCATTAAAATTTAAATCGTAACGGTGCCTTAAAAGAGAAATATGAATATCCAGGCGTTTTTTAATTTGCTTCGACCTATATTTTTTGATGTCTTCTTCGGTTCGCTTCAAGTCGCCTAAATACCATTGTTTTGATTGACTAAAATCATCAAAAACCATATCACTAGAATGATACTCCAGCAAATAATTTAATAAAGCTAAAAGAATTTTTTTATTCCTTTCCCGTCCTTCTTTTGTAAGAGTCATGTTAAATGAATTTATTTTATTAATAATTTATCTCTTAAACTTCTAAGCTATATCAGCTGAAGATAAAAAAATTTGATTTAACATGGAGTAGTGCGATGACCCCTGAAAGCGGGGCAAAAAAACACGGCAATATCAAAAAGTATCTACCGCGTTTATGATCTGAGAATCTGTGAACAGATTTCGATTACACAACCTAAACAAACTCACTAACTATCCAAAATGACTGTTATTGAGCTCGATGTTTTCACTCAAATTTAGGAAATGAGTTTGTTTAGCACAAGAAAAATCATCTAGTACAACCAGTTACAAAATATTAGGAAAATTAATAAATTATTTTCGCTAACATTTCAGTAACAACAACATACACATTTACCCTAATTCAGTGACGAAATATTCACTAATTAACCCTTATTTTGTAACAAAAAGTAGTTTTGGAATTACAGTTTATCAAATGTTCGATAGGATAATATCATTCTATCGTATTACACTACCAACTTCAAACTGCTCGTTTGGTGCTACAAATGTCAATTTACCTTCCGAATTTTCAGCCATTAAAATCATCCCTTGCGATAAAATACCTTTAATTTCTCTTGGCGCCAGGTTTACGATTATGCTTACCTGTTTTCCAATGATATCTTCTGGCTTATAATGCTCTGCAATGCCCGAAACTACCGTACGTTGGTCAATACCAGTATCAACGGTAAGTTTTAGTAGTTTTTTGGTTTTCTCTACTTTTTCTGCGGAAACAATAGTAGCAACACGAATATCCATTGCCGAGAAATCATCAAAATTAATGTTTTCTTTAGCAGGTATTGCTGCTGCAGGTGTCGCATTCGAAGCTTTGCTTTGATTTAATTTCTCGATTTGAAAATCGATTTCGGCATCCTCAATCTTTTCGAATAAAAGTTCACCTTCGTTTATGCTATGGCCGCGTTTAATTAAATGCGATGAGCCCGCTTCTGCCCAGGCCTGCTTACCATTATTAAGTATTTTCATTAACTTATCTGCAGTAAAAGGCATAAATGGTTCGACAAGGATTTGCAAGTTGGCACAAATTTGAAGTGAAATATTCAATATTGTACGAACACGATCTTCATCTGTTTTAATCAGTTTCCAGGGTTCAGTTTCGGCCAAGTATTTATTACCTAAACGAGCAACATTCATTACTTCCGATAAAGCCTCTCTGAAACGATAATTTTCGATCGATGCAGAAATTTTTGCAGGGAAAGAAGCTAATTCGTCTACAACAGCCTGATCTTCGGGCTTAAGCTCCATTAAGGTTGGCACAACTCCATTAAAGTACTTATGTGTAAGAACAACCACCCGATTAACGAAGTTGCCTAAAACCGCCACTAATTCGTTATTATTTCTAGCCTGAAAATCTTTCCAGGTAAAGTCGTTATCTTTTGTTTCGGGTGCTGTTGCAGTTAATACATAACGTAATACATCTTGCTTACCTTCAAACTCTCGCAGGTATTCGTTTAGCCAAACGGCCCAGTTTTTAGATGTTGATATTTTTTGCCCTTCGAGATTTAAAAATTCGTTTGCAGGAACATTATCGGCCAGAATATAACCACCGTGTGCCATCAGCATTGCTGGGAAAATAATGCAATGAAAAACGATATTATCCTTCCCGATGAAGTGTACTAGTTTTGTGCTTTCATCTTTCCAGTATTCTTCCCAACCGCATTTATCGCTTTCGTAATTATTTATGTAGTATTCTTCTGCTTTTGGATTCCATACATCAAGCTTTGCATAGTTGCAAAGTTCTTTTGTTGCTGAAATATAACCAATTGGCGCATCAAACCAAACATATAGCACTTTACCATCTGCACCACGAACGGGTACACGAATTCCCCAGTCCAAATCACGAGTCATGGCACGAGGATGCAAACCTGCATTTAACCAGCTTTGGCATTGGCCATAAACATTTGGTCGCCATTCTTTATGGCTCTCGATATATTCCCTTAATTGACCTTCATATTTATCTAAAGGTAAAAACCAATTTTTAGTTTCTTTTAAAATTGGCTTATTACCTGATAGCGTAGATTTCGGGTTAATTAAATCGGTAGCATTAAGCGTGCTGCCGCAGTTTTCACATTGATCACCATAAGCATTTTCATTTCCACAGTTAGGGCAGGTACCAGTAATGTAACGATCGGCAAGAAATTGCTTAGCTTGTTCATCGTAATATTGTTCGGTAATTTCTTCTGTAAAAACACCTTTATCATATAGTGTTTCAAAAAAATCTGCCGCCGTTTGGTGGTGTGTGGATGATGAGGTACGGTGGTAAATATCGAAAGAAACCCCAAACTCTTTGAAAGAATCGCCTATGATTTTATGATATTTATCTACCACTTCTTGCGGCGTAATCCCTTCTCTTTTAGCTTTTAAGGTAATCGGCACACCGTTTTCATCAGAACCACAAACAAATTTTACATCACGTTTATTTGAGCGCAGGTATCTGGCATAAATATCGGCAGGAATATAAACACCCGCTAGATGACCGATATGCACTGGTCCGTTTGTGTAAGGAAGTGCTGCAGTAACGGTATATCTTTTTATTTTACTATTATCCAAAACAAATTATTTATTTTGGCAAAGATAAGTGTTTTGAACATGATAAAGCAGCCACCATATTTAAAAAAAGGAGATAAAATCGCCATAGTTTGTGCGGCGAAAAAATTACCCAAGCCTATAGATTATGCCATTTCGGTTTTAAAAAGTTGGGGATTAGATGTAATTATTGGTAGAAGTGTTTATGCAGAAGCGCACCAGTTTGCTGGCGATGACGTTCTGCGTGCTGCTGATATTCAGTTTTTTTTGGATGATCCAGAGATAAAAGCGATTATATCAGGCCGTGGCGGTTATGGTACTGTTCGTATTATTGATGAATTGGATTTTACCCGTTTTAAAGAAAATCCAAAATGGGTTATTGGCTTTAGTGATATTACCGTGCTCTTATCGCACATTTTTGCGGAATTGCAAATTCAATCGATGCACGCCCAAATGCCTTATACTTTTGAGGAAGCTACTACAGAGTCTTTAGTTTCCTTGCAAAAGGCTTTGTTTGGTGAAAAACAAGTTTTCCAACACCAGAGTGGGTTTAACAACCGTGCTGGGCATTGCCGAGGACTTTTAATCGGTGGAAATTTAACACTGCTTTGTATGGTTCAGGGCTCCGTTTCAGAAATGGATTTCGATAATAAGATTCTTTTTTTAGAGGATGTTGGCGAGCATGAATTTTCGATAGACCGAATGATGAGAATGCTTAAAAGAGCAGGCAAACTGGCGAAATTGAAAGGCTTAATTATTGGAGCATTTAACGAAATCGAAATAGAGAAAATTCCTTTCGGACAAAGTGCTGATGAGGTAATTTGGGATATCGTTAAAGAGTATGACTACCCAGTTTGTTTCAATTTCCCAAGCGGACATATTGATAACAACCTAACTATGGTTGTTGGCGCAGAAGTTGAATTGAATGTCGAAATAAATAACGTAGAGTTTAAATATATATAGTATGGCCATTTTAGATAGTTTAGGGAAATATCGCAACACAGGATTGCTTTTACTGCGCATAGGCGTTGGTGTAATGTTTATTATTCATGGTTTTCCGAAACTGGCAGGCGGCCCAAAAGGTTGGGAAGGTTTAGGTGGAAGCATGAAAGTGATTGGTATAGATTTTTTACCTGTTTTTTGGGGTTTTATGGCCGCAGCGACAGAAACATTTGGCGGTTTTTTACTAATTGTAGGCTTATTTTATCGCCCTGCTTGCATTCTATTAGTTTTCACTATGATTATTGCAGCATTGGTTCATTTTGGTAAAGGCGATGGTTTAGGTGGCGCTAGTCACGCCATTGAGTTAGGGATTGTATTTTTCTCTCTAATTTTTATTGGCCCAGGGAAATACAGTGTAGATAAGAAGTAAGTAAAATCATTATAAAACAGAAAAGCCAGCAAAATTTGCTGGCTTTTTTGTTTTATAGGTTACTAGTTCTGAACTATTAGTTTATTATTTTGAATTTCCAGAGATGGAATTGGCCAAATGTAGCCTACTGTATTAAAAGGGATCGCTGGAGCCGTGCCTTGTGAACCACTTTTGGCTACAAAACCTAAACTTAAGCGCATTACATCAGGAGAACGGAATCCTTCGCCCAATAATTCGATTCTTCGTTCTGTTAAAATTGTAGCTTTTAAGTTTGCTGGCAATAAATCGGCAGCGGGGAATATATAAGCAGGGTTTGAACGCTGTCTAACTGCTGTTAATAAAGCAATTGAACGAGCAGGATCTGATACTACCGTCGCTTCAGCAAGATTTAATAAAACCTCGGAATATCTGATTACTGGTATATAATCGGTGTAAGGAGAAGGTTTTTTAAATTTCGTTAAGTAAGTATTCGCACCTGAAACTAATGTAAATCCTTTTCTAGCATCGGTTGAACCTGTTGCAAATGCAGCATTACCGAAAATACCTGTCGGGTTTAAAAAGAATTCCTGATTACCGCCAGCACCATTAGTTTCTACGTTATAATAGTAAGCTAATTGATTCTGTGTACCTGGAGCATCCAAATCTGCCATAGGGAAACTTAATAATGCTTCATCACCAGCATAGCTACCACCAAAAACAGTTGTAATATTTGCCTCAAGTTTGTTCGTCCTGCCCGAAGTAGCAGTAAAAGGAGCTGCAGTACTAACAATTTTATTTGCTTCAGTAACTACCAAAGGTAAATTGCCCATTGTTAAATATACCCTGGATTTAAGCGCAATAGCAGTATTTCTAGTTGCCCGAGTGGCTACTCCTGTCAAGGCTAGATCAGGTTCAGCTTCGTTTAGATCTTTCAAAATCTGGGTATAAACTTCAGCAACAGTGCTACGCTTTAAATCGTTACCAGTCACGTCCTTTTCTGCCTTTAACCTTAAGGGTACACCAAGGCTGGCGCCATTATCTGTAATATAAGGCTTTGCGTACAATTGTAGTAAGCTGTAATAAGATAGTGCACGTGAAAACTTAGCTTCTGCGATATATTGCTTAGAAAGTACTGGTGTAAGAACAGAAGCGTTGGCAGTCACACCTTCAATTACTAAATTTGCCCTATTAACCGCTGTATATATTGCACCCCAAAGGTTATTAACTTCATTTGTACCTGAAGTTAAATTAAATCTCCAAGTATCAAGGCCAGTAACCCCATTTGGTTTATTTACAATAAAGTCTTCTCCTCGAATATCGTTATAAATTAAATAACGACCGCCATAAAACTGTCCGTTTTTTATTCCTGCATAAATGCCGTTTACTTGAGATAAGATTCTTGAGGGATCAGAAAAAGCATTTTCAATCGGCAAGGCCGTATCTGGCGCTGTATTCAGGAAATCTTTTTTACACCCTGTTGCAAACAAAAAGGGTGCAGCAAGAAAAAGATATTTTATTTTATTATTTATTTTAATTTTCATAATCGCTATCGTTAAAATCCAACATTAAGTCCAAAAGTAAATGTTCTGCCAGAAGGAACAGAATTTCTATCTACACCAGGAGCAAGGTTACCACTATTTCCTGTTGCAGTAGAGTTTCCATTTACAGATACCTCAGGGTCTGGTCCTGGGTAACCTGAAATTATTAGAAGGTTACTAGATTGGGCGTAAACTCTAATATTCGAAATACCATATTTATTTAAGAAATTCTTTGGCAGAGTGTAACCTAATGCAAGGTTACGAACTTTAAGGAAGTTACCAGAGAAAACATTCTGTGACTGAGCAAAAGCGGAGCCATTCGATGTGTTATCTCCATATACCAAACGAGGAATATCTGTAACTTGACCAGGTGTGGTCCATCTGTTTAGAACGCCTTGCTCGTTATTCCAGAAACGTTGGTCACGGAGACCTGCAAGTGAGCCATAATATAGTTTATTACCGCCAGAGAAGGTAATTCCAACAGTTAAATCGAAAGCTTTATAACGGAAGTTATTATCTAACCCACCAAACCATTTTGGAATTGCTGGACCGATAATTTGTGCATCTAATGAAGCATCAATAGCAGGTGCATTTTGACCTGCATTTGGTCCATCCATATACTGATAACGTGCGGCGGTTGCTCTTTGGAAGCTGAATCTTACACGCTGGCCATTTCTATTGATGAAAATACGTTCACCAGTTGCTGGATCTACACCATCTGTTTTTACAGTATAAATAGATCCGATTGGATAACCTACTCTTGTGATATTCGCTGTTTCTAAAGAAGTTGCACCAAATAAATCAGCGTTGTTATTTCCTAAAGCTGTTACTTCATTCTTAAGCGTACTAAATGTAAATGTGGTTGACCAGCTAAAATCATCATTATTGATATTTTTAGAATTTAAAGAGAATTCGAAACCTTTATTGTACATTTTACCTACGTTGGTAGTAATTGCATTTCCAGGAATTCCTTTTGATGGAGCCTGCGGCGCAAATTGAACTAGGTTATCGATGTTATTGTGATAATAATCAACATCTAATGAGAAACGACCATCTAAGAATTCCAAATTCACACCCACATCGGCTTTTTTACTAGTCTCCCATTGTAAATCTGGATTTCCAGCCTGAGAGAAAGATAATGCAGGATCGGAACCATATAGACCTGGGCTGTACAAGAACAATGCAGGATAATTGCCAATGTTGATATTACCTACTTCTCCATAACTTCCACGTATTTTAACACGTGTTAAGATTTTACTAATTCCTGAGTTTTTATAAAATTCTTCTTCAGAAATTGCCCATCCTGCTGATGCACCACCAAAATTACCATATTTGTTACCAGCAGAAAGACCAGAATAACCGTCTCTTCTAAATGAACCTGATAGGTAATATCTTTTCTTGTAATCGTAGCTTAAACTTCCAAAATATGATCTGAAGGTGTTATCGCCTTGAACTAAGCCTGCTGGCGTAATAATACCAAATGCACCTTGATACACTTTGATAAATGGATCAATTACATTTTGTCTGGTTGCACCATAACCTACAGAACTTGTACTTTGATCTTCAGCACCTACTAAGACTCCTAAACTGTGTGAACCAAATGTATTGTTATAATTCAGGGTATTAGACCAGTTCCATCTATTGTTCTTCACAAAGTTACTCGTAGCACCACCATTGTAAGCAACACCATCACCTTGTAAACGATTTACAAATGAATTGTTATCAACCTTAAGATTATCTAAACCATAACTTGTTTTTAACGTCAAACCTTTAACCAATTGAATCGAGGCATAGATATTTCCGATAATTCTATCGCTTTCTGAAGTATTGGTATCTTCATTGATTAATACGGCTGAATTTGGATAGTTAGATGCAATTGTATTTGCACCTAAACCTACTGCAGAACCATTCATGTTATAAGAACCATCTTCGTTATAAGCTGCGACGTTTGGAGGCAATACAATCGCTAAACGACCTAAACCTACGGTAGAAAAGGTTTGGCCAGGAAGAGAACCCGTATTTGGTGCCTTATTTAAAGTATTACTATATGAAAAATTTGTTCCAATCGTAACGCCTTTAAAAAGTTTGTGATCTAAGTTAACACGTCCACTTTTTCTTTCGAATGAATTCTTTTGGATAAAGCCCTCTTGATTACTATATCCTAACGAAACATAATAAGATGTTTTTTCGTTTGCTCCAGAAAAGTTTAAAGCATGATTCTGAGAGGTTGCAGTTCTATATGCATAATCGTACCAGTTGGTTTCTACCTGGCTTCCATCAGATCTGGTTTGAAGGAAAAATGCAGGGGCAAGGCCTATGTTTGTTCTAGCTTCGTTTTTTATTTGAACATATTCTGCTGCATTTAAAAGTGGTGTTAAATTTTGTGCTTTAGTAGATCCTACCCAAGCTTCGTAGTTTACCTTTGTAACCCCCTGCTTACCTTTTTTGGTGGTTATAACCACAACACCATTTGCTGCTCTTGAGCCGTAGATTGCAGAAGATGCCGCATCTTTCAAAATGTCAATGCTTTCGATATCCGCTGGGTTAATGTCGCCTAAAGCATTTCCAGCAGCACTATTACCAGATTGATCTCCAGTGAAAACGGCAATACCATCAACAATTACCAAAGGATAAGAACTTAATGAGATTGAGTTAAAACCACGAACCCTGAAAACTGGAGGGTTATTTAAAACGCCATTCGGTTGAATAATATTCACCCCAGCAGCCTTACCAGCTAAGGCTTGCTCGAAACTTTGAATTGGTTGATTTTTAAGTTTCTCTGCACCAACACTTGCGATAGAGCCTGTAACATCGCGTTTAGACTGTGTAGTATAACCTGTTACAACAACATCTGTTAAGGTTTTTGAATCTGTTTCTAATGCAACATTAACAACATTTGAAGTTCCTAATGTTCTACTTTGTGCTAAAAATCCAATTGATGAAAATTCTAAAGTGCCCGCTTTAGCTGATGTTTTAAGAGAATAGCTGCCATTTGCAGTGGTAATTGTTCCACCAGTGGCGCCTTTTAGTTTAACAGTTACACCAGGTAATGGCAGACCATCTTCCTTTCCCGTAACTGTTCCTGTGATTGTTCTTTCTTGCCCGAATGCAGTGGCCGCAATAAACAGCAATATGAACAAACTCTGTAGAAGTTTTTTCATAAAAATTTAAGTTTAGTTTGATTAATTAAAAACTAATATATAAAATATTGTAATGTAATGCAATCTTTACGAAAACAATGTATAGTGTTTAAGTCGACTTAATTGCAAATAAATCGTTTTAGCTAAAGCTTTTTTGTTAAAAAAAAAGAGAGACTTAAACGGTCTCTCTTTTTTCTAACATTAAATTGATTTATTTTATGGATTTTGTCCGCCAGGACCAATGGCTGGGTTTGAATCAATTTCAGCTTGTGGAAGGGCCCATTGCCACTCTACTCCTCCGGCTGGCACGCTTAAAATACCAGATAACGCAATTGTTGCATTACCTCCAGTTCTATCAAGAGGGGCATTCATTCTTTTCAAATCAAAGAATCTAAATCCTTCACCCCAAAGTTCAATTCTACGTTGAATTAAAATTTCATTAAGAAGTGCAGTACCAGTATTTGTTGATAGCACATAACTTGCATCTCTGTTTTTTGCTAATGTAAATAATACACTCTGTGCGTTCGCTGTTTCTGCTACTGACCCGTCCATGGCTAATCTCACTCTTGCTTCCGCTTCGATTAAAAACATTTCTGCTACACGCATATTAACAACATCACCAACACTAGTCGTTCCTGCAACAGCAAATTTTCTTTGTCTGTAACTAGCAGTACTATTAGTTACAACTCCTGCAGGTAAAGAGAATGCCACATTTGTTCCCGTTGGATCCCAAAGGCCTTTACGAACATCTGTTGAAGTGATTTGATTATATAACGCAGAGTTAATTCTTTTCGGATTAGTTCTGTTTGCTGTCGAATTAAACGTTCCTAAGTATGCGAAGAAAGAATAAAAATAAGTTGTCTGATCTTCCTGTTGTTTACTACCCCACATCCATTCCTGGTTTGTATAGCTATTAAAACCAGATAAATATTCTGCGTTAGTCATTAAAGTTAAACCAGATCTCGCCTCAAGTGCATTTTGAGCTGCAATAGCCCATTTTCCTTGAGTTAACGCAACTCTTGCTTTAATACCTTTTGCAACATTAATGTTAAAATGTGATTTATTGGGCCTAGCTGTTGCACCTGCAAAACTTGCGATTGCAGCGTCTAAATCAGCATTAATTTGAGTATAAACAGCTTCAACTGTAGCTCTTGGTTTTCCTGGTTTTTCATCAACTTTTGAAGTATTAGAAATTGGAACACCCAGCTGCGTGTTGTTTCCCGCTGCATCATAACGTTTTCCGTATACCTGAACCAATACGAAATGTGCCCAAGCTCTGTAAGTTAATGCCTCAGCTTTAATCGCTTTTTTATCTGCATCATTTCCCTCTGCCCCGTCTATATTATCTATAATTAAATTTGCATTCGCTATAATTCTGTAATAAAATGTATAGATAAATGAATTGTTACCATTAGCAGCACTTCTATGAGTGACCCACTTGTGAACGCCAAAGGCCGTTGTGCTAATTGTATTTACAATATCCTCTCCCATATAATCTATATTCAAGTTAACAGCACCTTGTCCGCCTTCTTCCTGTCTTGAATATTGAATATAAAGTGAACGGTGAATACCGTTTAAAGCCGCCATAGCATTTGTTGTTGTTGTAAAGACAGCATCACTTGATACGGCATCAGTTGGGGTAGTATACAAATAATCTTTTTTACAAGCGCCCATTGTTAGCGTCAAAACTGCTAATGGGAAAAGTAATTTATTTAAATTTTTCATGAGTCTCTGTGTTAAAATGAAGCATTAATACCAAAACTAAAAATACGTGTAGGTGTGTAGTTATTACTATTTACACCAGAAAAGTTTTCAGAAGGATCTAGGCCTTTGCGTTTCGATAAAAGGAATAAATTTTCTCCAGATGCGTATACATTAGCTCTGCTTAATCCAATTTTTCCTATGAAAGTTTTAGGAAGATTATATCCTAAAACAGCTGATCTCATGTTTAGATAAGATGCATCAATTAAGAATCTTGTTGATGTTGCATTATTAAACGTAGATCTTCCAATATCTAGTCTAGGTATACCAGAAGGATCTCCAACTTGTTTCCATGAATTTAGGGCATCAACATGTAAAGAGCCTCCATAACCACTATAAGACATTAATGACTGATAAGTTGCATCGTATGCTTGACCACCTACCTGATAATTCATAATCACTGAAAGCGAGAATGCTTTATAAGTAAAAGTATTTGTAAAACTTCCAAAGTAATCAGGGATTGAGGTTCCTGAATATGCATAGAGCGCATTATTCGGATTTATAGTGTAACTCTGACCATTTACTGTTCTAGTATCTGCAACTGTTCCTGGGCTCAATGGGTTAATTAAATACAGACCCGCACCATCATTTGCATCTACACCTGCCCATTGACGCAACCAGAATTGATATCTTGATTGATCAACAGCCAATTGTTTTGTCCCGTCAATAATTGTGGGTGTTTCATCAGGCATTTTTGTTATCCTGTTTCTAACCAATGACCAGTTTACATCTAATGCCCATTTAAAAGCGCCAGCTCTAATCACATCACCACCTAGATTAATCTCAACACCTTTATTCCACATTTTACCAATGTTTTTAGGGAAGGTACCAGTACCGCTACCAATGCCTAAACCAGATGATAAAGGAAGAGGCACATTAAATAATAAATCTTTAGATTGTTTATTGAAAACTTCAAAAGTACCGTGTAATCTGTTTTTGAATAAACCAAACTCTAAAGCAGCATCAATTTGCGTCTGCGTTTCCCATGTTATGTTAGGGTTTGCAAGGCTTTGCAATAGAATACCTGGCTCGGTAGAGTTATTATAGTCTAAGCTATACAATGATCTGTCTAAATTAAGGCCAGTCAAGCCATCATTACCTAGAGAACCATAAGAAGTTCTTAGTTTTAAATAATTAACCCAGCTAACGCTTTTCATGAAGTTTTCTTCACTGATTAACCAACCTGCACTTCCCGAGTAGAAATTTCCCCATCTTAATCCAGGACCCCATTTCGATGAACCATCACGGCGGAATGAACCCGAAATAAAATATTTTGAATCGTAATCGTAATTTACCCTTGTAAATACAGCTTCCTTGCGATAATCATTTAAGTATGAGTTTAAATCACTTGTAGTTGCAAAGTTAATTAACTCACTATTACCATCTAAAATTTGAGTATTACGAGCGCCAGTTAAATACTTATAAGCGTAATCATAGTTATTATGTGCCAATAACACATCGAAAGTACTTTTACCAACCTTTTTATTATAGGTTAATAATTGCTCAATTGTATAGGTAGTAGTCGTAGTCGAGGTGTTTCTTGCTCTACCGTTGGGAGCGCCATCCCCAACAATTTTATTTTGATAATCAGCGAAGTTATAGTTTGTTATATCGACACCCAAATTTGCTCTCAATTTGAAATCCTTAAGAAAAGAAACTTCTCCATAAGTTCTTGCACCTAAGACATTTCTTTTAATTTGAGTTGAGTTCAAAAGCGTTTCTTGCAAGATATGTCTACCTGCGTAAGCCCCAGATGGACGGTTAGGAATACCTAATGTAGTAAGTAAGTTTCCTGTATCAAATATCTGATTGCCTTTTGCATCCAATAAATATGCACCTGTGGTTTGGTTGTGAGCATAAAGTGGATAAATAGGGCCAATATAACGAGAAAAATTAAAAGGATTAACGATACTGCCACTTCCATCAGCATCAGCTTGGTTAGATTTTGTAATATTAGCGGTCAAATTTAATCCAGTTTTAAACCAGCTTAAAGGATTAGTATTGATGGATACACGCCCGTTAATTCTGTTAAAGTCAGATCTGATTAAATAACCTTTTTCGCTTAGGTATCCCAATGAAGCGTAAAAGTCGGACTTTTCTGTTGCCCCACTATAGGACATAGAATAATCGCCTCTTTGACCAGTTCTTTCTAATGGAGTTCTCCAATTTAAATCATCAGCATATAAAAGTGACGCATTTGGATTCATGGTACCATCCAAACCTACAATTGAATTATCTGCAACATTAAATGGATTATTACCCAACAATGCCTTAATGCCATTCGTTGCGGTGGTATTTGCTGTTGCTAGAGGTACTCCAGTTCCTGTAACGGGATAAACTAAGCTATTGCGATATGCTTGCCATGCTAATGGGTAGTAGTCGTAAGCGCCAACAGTTTCATATTCAGGAATTCCACGAGAGGTAATGCCTTGAATAACTCTGAAGTCCAATTGTTCTTTACCTTTTCTACCTTTTTTTGTTGTTATCAAAATTACACCATTACCCGCACTAGACCCATAAAGAGCAGAAGAAGCTGCATCTTTCAATACGGAAATACTTTCAACATCATCAGCATTAATATTGCTGATATTTCCAGAATATTGGATACCATCAACAATATACAAAGGATCGTTTGATGCAGATATTGAACCAAAACCCCTAACGCGAATAGTTGGACCAGAGCCTGGTTGACCACTACCAGCATTTAATTGAACGCCGGGTGCCGCACCAGCTAAAGCACTATTAATGTTTGTAATTGGCCTTTCTGCAATTTTATCACCACCAACTGTAGATACAGAACCAGTGTTCTTACCTTTTGTTGTGGTACCATAAGCAACGTTAATAACAACATCTTGAAGATTTGTTGCATCGCCATCAAGCTTCACGTTCACAATATTTGATGTAGCCAAGGTCACGGTTTTTGACACATAACCAATAAAGTTAAATTGAAGGTTTTTCGTTGAAGAAGTTACTCGGATTGAGTATTTTCCATCGTTACCCGTCACAGCCACACCTTGTGTGCCAACTGCTCTAACACTAACACCTGGAATTGGAGAACCATCTTCCGTAGACGTTACTGTACCATTAATCGTTCGTTCTTGAGCTATTGCTGAAAACGCAATAAACATCAACACGAACAAACTTTGTAAAAGTTTTTTCATGAAATTTAAATTAGTTAATAGTTATTTAGTTTGCCCTTAATATCTGGTGTCGAAAAATAGCAATATTATCCTAATAATCAAATTAGTAATTCAAAAAAAAGGCTTTTTGTCAAGTAATTATTGGAAAAACAAAGGATAAAAGAAAAACCCTCAAATAATTGAAAATTACTTGAGGGTTTTAAATCTATGTTAAGACTTAGTTATCAACTAAGGATTTTGATCGTTAGGTGTTAAAGCTTTATTTGTATTTAATTCTTGCTGAGGTATTCTCATTAAGAATTTAGGAGATCCATCTGGCAAAACATATTCGACTGGATCGAAGTTGGGAGTACCGTGGTTTCCTGCACCAGTTGGTCTATTTAAACCAGTTTTCAAACGTTTGATGTCATTATATGCAAAACCTTCACCGTATAATTCGATTCTTCTTTGCAATAAGATTTCGTTAATTAAAGCATTACCTGTACCAGTGAACGAGTAAGAAGGGTTTTTAGATTGAACTAAAGTGTTCAATACCGTTAATGCATTAGTTTGATCGCCAGCAATTCTAGCCGAAGCTTCTGCTTCAATTAAGAACATTTCACCGGCACGCATTAAGCAATAATCACCATTCCAGCTAGAAGGATTTGGTTTTCTGAACTTTAAAATCGTATAAATAGGATATGTACCTACTGTTGAAGTTGGCGCTTTAAAGGCTGCTTTTCTTGCATCAGCATCAGGAATCTGATCATATAATGCTTTAGTTATTTTTTTATATGAACCTAAACCCGCATAACCAGCAGCTGTATTATCCATATGTGAAAAATAAGAAGCATAAATTGTAGATTGTTCTGTAATTACCTCTAAACCCCAGATCCACTCTGTGTTAGAAAGTGTAGAGAAACCTGCATTATAAACTGTTCCTGTCATAGGTGCAATTGAAGCTCTTGCTTTTTTAGCGTAGTCTCTTGCGGTTGCCCAATCTTCCATTTGTAATGCAACACGAGCTAACATTCCTTGTGCTGTATTTACATTAATGTGAGATTTGTGTGTTCTAACTTTGCCTGTTAATAAAGTTTCAGCCTGTTTTAAATCAGCAACAATTTGCGTATAAACCTGTTGAACTGTTCCACGTACTTTACCTTCAGAAGTCGGTTCTGTATATAAAGGCACGCCTGGTTTATTTTCATTGCCTTTATAAGTTTGCTGGAAGAAGTTAACCAGATAAAAATAAGAATATGCTCTAAGTGCTAAAGCTTGTCCTTTAATATCTTCCTTTTCTGCAGTTGTTCCTGTTGCTGCATCAATGTTTGCTAGTATTCTATTTGCATTGTTAATGGTCCTGTAATAATAGTACCAAGTTCTTTCCGATCTGCTGTTATCTGTCGCAGTGGCAATTGCAGTATATTGATATTCAGCATTGAACCAACCGTAACCTAGGGCATGAACAACCATATCGTTACCCATTAAATCTGATACAATTTCAGCAGATTTTTGCCCAAAATTACCATGATTGGTTAAACTGGTATACATTTCTCTATAAGTGCCATCTAAAGCAACCTGAGCACCTTTAGTTGTCGCAAATACCGTTTCTCCTGAAACATCGCCACTAGGACTTGTAGATAAATACTCCTTTTTACAGCTGCTTAATACGACCAAGCAAACTAAAAACGGACTTAATTTTTTAAATATATTTTTCATTCTATTTATATTTTCTTTCTATAAATTAACATTCAAACCAAGCGTAAATGTACGGTAGATTGGGTAAGTGTAATCAGAAACACCAGTGATTGCACGTTGAGGGTCCATTCCTTTAACACCATCTTTTGTCCACAAATAACCATTATCTAAACTCGCAAAGACTTTTGCGCCTGTTATACCAACACTATTTGCCCAAGCCTTAGGCATTTTATAGCCGAAGCTTACATTTTTAAGGTTTACAAATGTTGCATCATACAAAAACCTTGTTGATACACCTGATTGTGTTGCTATTGCATTTTGAAGTCTTGGTACAGTAGTAACCTGTCCTGGAGTAGTCCATCTATCTAAGATGTCAGTAGACCAAGCGGTTCCATAAGTACCTGGATGCATTAAAGATGCATAATTTCCATCATAGAACTGACCACCCAACTGGAAGGTAAGCAAAAATGATAAATCAAAATTACCATAACGGAAACTATTGGTTAAACCACCACTTAAATCTGGCAATGCAGACTTTGCATAATAGAAGCTACCTTGAGTAAAGTTATTCGTTGTTGTACGCTCTCCAGTTGGTCTACCACTTGCGTCTAAAACGTCTCTGAAGTATAATGCATCACCATTAGCAGGGTTAACACCTGCGTATTCTTTCATCCAGAAATCGTAGATTGATTTACCAACCATTAATTTTTTGGTTCCAGAAATAATTTCTTCTTGAGGTAATTTAGTAATTGTGTTTTTAAAGTGCGTAAGGTTTAAATCAATTCTCCAATCAAATTTATCACCTCTTATTGCATTATAACCCAATGCTAAATCGATACCTCTGTTACGCATTGTACCAGTATTCGAAGTAATTGTATTGATACCAGTAGATGATGGCAATGGCACACCAAATAATAAATTATCAGAAACCTTATTATAAACTTCGATTGTACCTGTTAAACGGTTTTTGAAAAAAGCAAAATCAACACCAATGTTTGCATTTGTATTTTTTTCCCAAACTAAACCAAGATTTGGAAGTGTGCTAATTGTTGCACCAGGGAAACTTGCGTTGTTATTACCAAGCGCATACAAACTTTGCCACGCAAAATAAGTATCTAAATTCTCATTTCCTTGTTGACCATAACTTGCTTTTAATTTCAATTCATCAATCCAGGTAGATGATTTAAGGAAATCTTCCTGAGTTAATCTCCAACCTAAACCGAATGAATAAAAATCACCCCATTGGTTATCTTTATAGAATCTTGAAGTACCATCTCTACGGTAACTAGCTGAAGCTAAATATTTAGATTTATATTGATAATTCGCATTTAAGAAATATCCTTCGATTCTGTGGTTATTTTCGTAAGAAGTAGATGCTTCTGCTGTAGCAGCTGGAGCTAACTCACTTGTACCAGGAAAAGGAAAACCTGTTCTGGTAGCCGAAAGGAAATTTTGTTTGAAATAATAATTCTCGTGACCAGCTAAAGCTGTAATGTTATGATCACCTAAAGTTTTGCTATAACTTAAAACCTGGTTGAAGGTTACTGTTAACTGACGGTTGTTACTTTTAGTTGAACGACCAGCTACGTTGTCAGCATCTCCAAATAAAGAGTTCTGAAATCTAGTAAGATACTGATCATAGTATGTTGCAGCTAATGTTGTTTTAAATTTAAAATCTTTTAAGAAAGTAGCTTCCAAGTAAGAGTTTGCGTTAACACTCGTTGGTTTTACATTACTGTCATCTAAATCCAAAGATCCTAATAAGTTAGAGTTTGGTGCATATGGTCTTAAACCCATTTGATTTGCCCTACCCCAATCTAAAGTATTTCCACCATAAGTCAAATCAGGTATAAAAGCGCCTGTAGCTGTTCTTTGGTAAACAGGATAAATTGGTCCCATCATACGACTATAATAGAAAGGGTTAGATGTTGCTGTACCATCTGCTCCATTATTTCTTTGTTTAGCAATAGATCCATCCATGTTAACGCCAGCCTTAAGCCAATCTTTAACTTGCGAGTTTACGTTTACTCTTGTTGTAAATCTATTGTAATCTGTAAATTTAGCAATACCGTCTTCTTTCAAGTAACCCATTGAGATAAAATAATCACTTTTATCCGAAGCACCACTTACATTGAAGTTAAAATCTTGTCTTCTACCTGTTCTGAAAAGAACTTCTGACCAATTATCATCCCATAATAAAGATGCATTTGGATTTAATTTCCCAGTTACTGGATCAACTAATTGGTTTCCTGGAACATTGTATGCATTATATACTAATCCAGTTCCGCTGGTTAACGTATTAGTAGCATTTTGACCAGCAACCGCAGGTGTTTGACCAGAAGCATTAACTAATCTATTTCTAGTTGCTTCCCACATTAATTCGTAGTAATCTTTTTCATCTACACGTTGATATTCAGGAATTCCACGAGTCATCCAGCCAGTTCTTAAAGTAGCATTAACTGCAGCTTTACCTTGTCTACCTTGCTTAGTTGTAAGCATAATTACTCCGTTTGCACCTCTCGAACCGAATAACGCAGCAGCAGCAGCATCCTTTAACACAGTTACAGTTTCAATATCATCCATAGATAATGCTTCAATAGAGCCATTATATGGAGTACCATTTAATACATATAACGGACTAGAATTTGCATTAACTGAACCTACACCACGAACGCGAATTGTTGCCCGGAACCTGGCTGTCCGCCACCATTTGTAGCAACTAAACCTGGTACTAATCCTTCTAGAGCTCTTGTTACCGAAGTAACTTGCTGTTTTTGTAAAGAAGATGCCCCAACAGTTGATTCAGATCCTGTGAAAGCAGTTTTTTTAACAGTACCATATGGAACCTGAATAACAACCTCATCTAAAGACTTAGAATCGGTAGTTAATGCTGCATTAATAACAGCTTTATTTCCAGCACTAAATTCTACGGTTTCGTAACCTATAGAACTAAATACTAAAGTTGCATTTGAGTTTGCGGTAATTGAGTATTTACCATTTGAATCAGAAACAGTTCCTTTAGTTGTGTTTTTAATCCTTACAGAAACACCTGGAATAGGGAGTTTGTCATCTGAAGATGTAACTGTACCAGTGATTGTTCGTTCTTGAGCTATTGCAGTGATTGCAACAAACATCAGCACGAACAAACTTTGTAAAAGTTTTTTCATGAAATTTAAGTTAATTATTAATTAGTTTGTGTTTTTAAAGCCGCGAATATAGTCGCCTAAAACTTTTTTTAACAAATTTTAACAAAAAGCTTCAGCTTTATGATTAAAATATGACAAACAAAGGGAATCCAATAATAGCTTTTTAACGTATCAAATTTGCCACATAATCGCAATAAATCACAAAAAAAATAGCCAAACAATCTTCGATTGTCTGGCTATTACTTCTTAAAAAGAAGATCTAATTATTGAGCTGCTACTGCAACGATAATTGTTCCGAAGTTACCACTAACTGTACCTTGAGAAGTAGATGTAATTGCTAAAGGTAATGCATAGGTTTGACCCGCAACATAATTATTAGTGTTGATTGGAATTGTTACTTCTATTCCTCTCTGTCCTGCAGGTATTACAACTGTAGCAGGTAGAGTGTACCATGCAGCAGGTATCAAATTATATGCTTTACCAGCTTGTGTATTATGAAGTGTTAATGCTGCGGCATCGACACCTAATCCTACCGTAACGTCACTTGTTGGAGTTTTACCTGTACCAACATACTGAACAAAAACTTTAAGCGGCGTAGCTGCACCTTTAGTCAAAACTAACTCGTATCTAGCTAATCTAATAGAAGCAGATGCAGAACCTGTTGCGATATAATCTGGATTCGCAAATTCGATTATTGCACCAGCGCTATTTGCAGCTTCAGGCCCTATAAGGTCTTTTGACTTTAGGCAAGAACTTAATGCAACAACAAATGCAAGTATTGCTATATTTTGAAATATTCTTTTCATTTCTTTAATATTTTAATTTAAAATTATCAACTATCTAGCCCAGAATATTTTTGTAGTGTACTTGTCAACAGTTGGAACATTAGCTTGATTATATTGGAATTCACTATTTGGATATAATAAGCGTGTTGGCAATTTATCTGGACCAGTTGCCTCTGTAACAGTAGAAACTATTGTCTGTGTAGCAGTTGCACCAGGAGTTGTAACGATTGTAGGGAAACCAGTTCTTCTATATTCATTCCAAGCTTCATCACCGAACAATAAGTTTAAGGCTAAATATTTTTGAGTAATAATTGCCTCTAATTGTTGGGTTGCACCTACAGCAAGATTGTAGTTTGCTAATCTATTTGTAGCATTTGCAGTTTGGTAAGTAACAGCATCTACATCAGGTGTTTTTGTTGCAGGAATAACATTTGCATTATTTTTGTAAAGGTATCTGAAAGATGCTTTGATACCATTATCAAATAAAGTTTTCACATCACCTGTAATCACGCCTGTTAATGCTGCTTCAGCCTGTAAGAAATAACTATCGGCTGCTAAAAATAATGGTTGACCAGCGTCTGGACCTTTAAAAATACCAATCGACTCAAAGTTAGTTGCGTTTGTTCCTCTAAACCAAGAATTTGGAGTTTGACCTCTTCCAGCTGTTGCCAACTGATTACCTAATTGATTTAAAGTTCCTGTTGGTGTAGTACCATTGATTATATTCGCTTTATAAACAACTGCAGCTCTTCCTGGATCTGATAATTTCACTCCGTTATAAAAAGTTGCAATATATGGTGTTGGAACATATTGTACACCACCACCTACAGCTGCATTAGCAAAAGTATATGCGAAACTATTCCATGCTGGATTTTGTTTTCCATCTACACGTGCATAACCTGGATTAACAACTGCATCATCAGTTAAAAAGCCAGCAGCATCAAAGGTTTTGTTTGTAAAAGCAACTTTACTTCCTGCTCTGATAATTAATCTAAGCTTGATCGTATTAGCAAACTGAATCCATCTTGTGATCTCTGCAGCAGCTGCAGAACCATTAAACATTACATCAGCTGTTCTAAAAGCTGTTGATGCTGTAGGATTTGCCTTAAAAGTAGCAATACCTTGATCGCAAAGATCTGCTAATGATTTATAAACATCAGTAGCTTTATCGTATTTAGGTGTAACATTACCAACTCCTTTTAAAGCATCAGTATAAGGAAGATCATTATACTGATCAACTAAACGCTGGAAAGCGTAAGCTTTCATAATTTTTGCTGCAGCGTTAAATTGAGCAAGATCAGCATTACCTTCAGTATTGGTAATAACATATTGAATGTCAGTAGCAATGTCATATGAATTATTCCACAAACCTTGTTGATCTGTAGTAGCGTAATTATATGAAATGATTGCACCCCAACCACTTACACCACCACCGTTTGCAAGATACCCAACTGTTTGAGCACCGTAAAAGTTGTAAGCCCAAGTTTGATTTGCCACAGCTGTGATTGCCTGAGGTAAAACTAATTGAGGTGTTGCTGTGATTGCTTGATTTGGATTTGTGTTAATATCCAAGTACTTCTTGCAGGATGATACCGAAATACCAACCAAAGCAATTAATAAATATTTTATACTTTTTCTCATGATATTATTCTTTAAAAAGTTAATGATATAGTTCCGCCATAATATCTAGAAGGTGGGATCTGGTTTAAACTCGTCAGACCGACAGCATTACCATTACTCAAATCATCTCCAGCACTATATTCAGGATCTGTATAAACGTTTGCTTTAGGCAAGAATATAAACAAGTTACGACCTTGAGCACTTATTCTTGCGCCTTTAATAAATTTAGATTTAGCTAAAATTGACTGAGGTACATTGTAAGCTAAAGTAATCTCTCTGATTTTCCAGAAATCACCAGGAGTTACATAATTCTCATCAATGTTTCTTCTTGGTCCACCAATACTCCAGTACGCTGCTCCACCATCTCTAACAGTAACATTTGTATTCGCTACATATTGACCGTTTAATAAATAAGATGAGTTAGGAATAACGAAACGCTCTCTGTTGTATTGAGTTGTCAAAATACCCGAACCGTTAAATTCGAAAGAGTTACCCGCACTGTTGTAGATGAAATAACCACCTCTATATTCAGCAACCGCAGATAATGTTAAGTTTTTGTAGCGTGCTGTAAAGTTTAATCCTAAGATTTTAGTTGGTGATGCATTACCATATTCTGCAAAGGTTGATGTACCTGATGGATAACCTGTAACAGGATTAACAATAATTCTACCTTGTGGATCACGAACATAAGAACGTCCTTGTAATACTGGGAAAGGTCTTCCTGCTACTGCATAAGTACCAGCACCTGTAAATCCACCTAAGTTGATATTCGGAATACCACCTACTAATTCATCAACTGTGTTTTTAGTATAGTTAAAGTTTCCACCTACTGTTACAGTCCAATTGTCGTTTCTAACTGGTGTTAAGTTTAACGAAGCCTCGATACCTTTACCACTTGTTTGACCAGCATTCAATAAATATGAAGAATAACCAGAAGAGTTAGCAACCGTTGTAGTTACTGTTTGATTTTTACTGATGTTATCATAGTAAGTAGCTGTTGCTGTAATTCTATTTTTCAATAAATTAACATCTAAACCTGCTTCAAATGTATAAGTAAATTCAGGAGTAAGATTTGGAGAAACTAATCTGTTACCAATAGTGAAACCACCTTGTCCGTTGTATGGGAAACCAGCACCTTGGTTAAAGGTTCCATCTAATGTATAAGCACCAAAGCTTGTACCACCACCAACGTTAACTTGTCCTACTTTAGCATAACCTGCTCTAACCTTAACAAAATCAATTGCTGGTATAGTTGCAAAGAAATCTTTAAAAGCATCTGTTGGTACAAATGATAAGTTAGCACCTGGGTAGAAGAACGAACGGTTTGTTTGCAATAATCTTGAGTCCCAATCGTTACGTGCCGTTGCATTTAAGAATAAATAATTTTTATATGCAAGGTTTAAAACTGCATAAACACCTTGTTGACGAGCTTTGTAGTTTGCCTCGTTTGCAGTTGGTGTATTTGTACTATTGCTTAAGTTAAATAAGCCTGGTTGAACCAAACCACTAACAGAAGCATTTAATGTTTTAGATTGATCTTGACGAACAACAGCTGCAAGCACTAAACCAAAATCGAAATCGCCAAACTTTTGTTTAACCTGAGCTTGGAATTCGTTAGTGATTCGCGTTGTATATAATGAACCGTCAGTTACACCACCAACAATATCTGTTCTTTTATAAGTACTGGCTGTTTCAGGCAAAGCCTTAGTATAGTCACTAAATGTAAATTTGTCAGAATAATTTTTGTTAGAATAATTTCTGGTTTGAAAACCTACTCTGTAGGTAAAATCTAACCATTTAACTGGGTTATATTTCAATTCGCTACTAGCAGTAAAATAGTCATTTCTAACATTTTCTCTGTAGTTATCCAACATGAAATATGGGTTATTGTAATAAGCATTGTAATAACCGTTTGGATTTGCAAAAGGATCATTTTTCCAATCTTGTAACTCGGTTATTGGCACTTGAGCAGGTGATTGTAACAACTGATCGTAGATTGTTCCTGTTTGAGTTGTTTTGTTAGATCTGTTTTGTGTGTAACTTGTTGCAAAATTAGCAACTAAATTATCAGCCAATTTTCTAGTTCCGTTGATTCTAACGTTTGCTTTATTGAAACGATCTTTAGGAGTTGTACCGCTTACATCAACATATTGTGCCGACATAAATATCGATCCTCTGTCATCACCAGATGAAGCAGAGAAATCTGTTTGACTAGTTAAACCAGTTTCCCAGAAATCATTTTTTGCATTGGTTGCAGAGTAAGGTACCATTTTAATAGCACCATTAGCTAAAGGAAGACCAATTTCTCTTACAACACCATCGAAAGCTGGACCGTATTGTTGGTTTTCATAACCTAGATAAACTCTCAAGTCATTATCAGACCCAGAACCGAATTCCTTTTGAATTTTCGGAAAGAAAGCAACCTGCTCTGCAGTTAAAGTTTGACCAACAGTAATTTCAAGTTTGCCATTTTTACCTTTTTTTGTTGTGATAATTAATGCACCATTGGATGCGTCAGAACCATAAAGCGCTGCTCCAGAAGCACCGTTTAACACGGTTACATCTTCAACATCTTCAGGATTTAGATTACCTAATACAGCATTTGGAACGATAACATTATCTAGAACGATTAATGCCTCGTTATTTCCAGTTAAAGAACGCATACCCCTTAAAACTACACGGAAATTTGGATTGGTTCCACCCGTTGTACCATTAATTTGCAAACCTGCTACCTTACCTAATAAACCACTGGCAATAGTAGTTGGTTTAGCAGCTAAGAGTTGATCTGCTTTAATTGTTGTTACAACCGTTCCTATTGAACGTCTTGTGTTCGAAAGTCCACCTGCAGTAACAACAACTTCATTCAACGCTTTTGAGTCGCTTACAAGCGTAACGTTTAATAAAGAACTTGAGATTGCACGGCTTTGTGTTGCATAACCGATAAACGAGAAGTCTAAAGTAGTTGAACCCGAGGGTACTCTGATGGCGTATTTACCACCAGCATCTGTTACAGCACCAATTGTAGTGCCTTTTACTCTTACACTTACTCCAGGGATAGGTAATTTATCATCCGAGGAAGTAACTGTACCTGTAATTGTTCGATCTTGTGCCATTGCCGTTACAGCAACGAACATAAGTATGAACAAACTTTGTAGAAGTTTTTTCATAATTGTGAAAATAGGTTAGTTAATGATTTAGGCGCTAATGTATAGTTAGTTAGCTGAATCACCAAATTTTTTTTAACATTTTTTAACAAAAAAGCAGAAAACCTCCTCTACTATGTACAAATTTAAGTAAATGACTGGTAATTAACTCTAAAAATGAGGTGACAAGTCCCAAAGCAACTAAATTGACCACAACCTATCAGAATATTAGGATGGATATTTTATTTTAATATGTAATCAATGCAAAGCCTATGAAATTTTTATTAAGGGTAAATAAATTAGCTATACAAATTGAAAAAACAAAGCCAATCATTGCAGTAAATCAAAAATACCTTTCCAAAGCGATTCGGATTGACTCCAAAGACCAAGAGAAGTTACGGCAACTTCTTTAAGCTGCTTCAAATTGATTGCTAAACAGCATCATAATACGGAAAATACTAATTCTTTTCGCATGATCTTCATTGCCAATAGCAGAGAATTTTTCTTTGCTGCGGATGCGAACTTGATAGATAATTTCCCCTTCAGTGTTTTTCGAAGCTCCCCATCCAGTTGTAGTTATACCGCAATGATGTCATTGCAAACTGATAAAATGAGCAAACCTTAAAAAAAGTTTGCTCGTGGTAACTAAATTAGAGTATAGCGAATTATCTTCCTTCATATGCAGAATTAGTATTTGACAAATAGCTATTATTCCGCTTAAGGATGAACTGAAATCGAATATAAATTGCTATTAAAATAAAAAAGAGTCTTAATAATGGCTATCAGTTAAATCAATAGCTACAAAATATTACATTTCCGAACAAGGTTTTACCATTTTCCCAGAAATTTCTAAATAATGGGTCATTTGCCAAATACACAATATTCCCTCTGCCCGAATCCTGAACACCAATAACTAAGCCTTTTTTCAGTTCTTCTCTTACTTTTTTACCTACAATTCCAGCCATTAAGCTTTTATCTCCAAATTGCCCTACATTCCATCCCTTAACTAATGGCTCATATATTCTGCGGTCTGTTTTAAGTGTGTAATATGATTTGCCAATGCCGTATGAGAAGGGATGAGAAGCGTCCAGGTTGACCTTATATATGGCGCCTGGAATGGTATTTTCATAATCATCTCTATCCTTATCTTTAAAAAGTAGTTTGCTGGCTTCAGGTTTTTCATCCTTTTTTACAGCTACTTCTTTCTTTTTGATATCGAAGCCCTTTTTCTCTAAAACACTCTCAATAGCATCTTCCATTAAAATTAGTTTGCCACCTCTACTAATCCAGCCTTTTAATCCGTCATCAATAAAACTGCTATAATTACCATCAGGAAGAATTAATGTATTTACTTTACTAATATCTAGGTTATTAATATCCCGGGCATTTAAAATAGTCGGCGATAATCCTAAATCGTGTTCTAAATAATACCAGACTTCTCCGAAAGCTAATGATGACACTTCATTTCCAGATACTATAGCAACCTTTGGCTGTTTTAATATCGGATATACATTAGAACCAAAATCTTTGCCTTTTTCTACAAATCCGCTAATTATAGCTTGTATTGGTTTGTCCAGTCTAGAAGAGGCTTGAACAATTTTATTCTTAAGGTCTTTAACCGATTTTTCATTTTCAACGCGTAAAACAATAAGCGTTCCTGCGGGATAGTCTTTACCATTTACCGAAAAAGGTTGATCTGCTTGGCGAACTTTTATGTTTTCCTTTTGTAAAGCAACCAACAGCTGCAAATCTTCACTATTACCCCAACCGAATAACCAAGCTAAAGGTTTATCAACATTCGAAGATGTTGCTTTGCTTTCATCAATTGAAGCGAACTTACCTTTTATACTCTCTTTAGATGCGTAGGCTTTTAAACCATAAACGTAAGGCAATGCCCAAGCGGTAATATCATAAGTGTTAGAATCGGTTACAAAAGTTTGCGGTTCTAATAACACATTTGCAAGAACACCTCTGGATTGCAGTACGTTAACAATTAAATCATTTCTACCTACAGTAAAACTCTCTTCCTTTTGGGTATCATAATCATAACCTCTGCCACTTTTCTCGCCGCCATAAGCAAACTCTATTTTGTTTTTAGTCAATAACTCGGCGAGTTTTTTCAATCTCGATATATTATCTGGTTTTATAATAAAGCTTTTATAAATACCTGGAGCAGTGGTTAATGCTTGTTGAAAATATTTTTTATACTCATCCAATAATTTACCGCGATTTTGAGAAGTAACCTCGACAGTTGACATTCCTGTTGTAAAATGATGTGCAATACGATCTTTTAATGTTAATGTATCGCCATCATTGGTAACCACAGATAAACCTGCCCTAATTCCACCCTGCTCGTAAGTCATTCCTATCGAACCGTTGTATAGTGGGTAAGTATCTCCATAAGATGGATATAGAAGATCGAAACGTTCTTTTGTGAAATACTGCCAGCCTTGTTCATCAAAATATTTAGCATTATTTTTACCAACCACAACCTGAAAACTTTTTTGCCAAGGTGTGATATCCTGGTGTACAGGTTCTGCAGCTGGCGCAAAATAATAAGGCTGATTATAACTCTGCTCGTGAAAATCAACATGAACTTGTGGCATCCACTGGTTGTATAAAGCCAAACGCTGTTTACTTTCTAATTGCGTTTGCCAAGCCCAGTCTCTATTTAAATCAAAATAATAATGATTTGGTCTTCCTCCTGGCCAAGGTTCGATATGCTCTCTCGAAGATGGATCCGAATTGGGTTTTTCTCCGACAACACTGTTAAAATAATTCACATACCGATCTCTACCATCGGGATTTAAGCATGGGTCAATAACAACTACTGTATTTTTTAACCACTCGTTAGCTCTTGTATCTGTGCCAGACGATAAGGTATAAAGCATTTTCATCGCAGTTTCTGTAGAATTGGCTTCATTACCATGCACATTATAGCTCAGCCAAACAATTGCAGGCTGGTTTGCTAAATCAACTCCGTTCGATTTCCCTGTTGCCAACGAAAGATTATTCGCTCTGATTTGCTCGATCTTATTAATGTTTTCTGGCGATGAGATTACAGCCGCAAGTAAAGGTCGCCCCTCATTTGTTTTACCATACTCAATAAGTTTAATATTTTTTGGTGAAGCAGCCGCTGTTTGTTTGAAATATTCGGCAACTTTATGATGCGGCGTGAAATGTGCTCCAAGCTCGTACCCTAAAAACTCATCAGGAGATTTAACTTGAGCCTGCACAAATAAAATAGATGACAGCGCCAATAAGCAGATGGTAAAGAGTTTCTTCATAATTAATAATTTTATCTAATGTACTAATTTTGTTTTTTGTTGTTGCGAAAGCTTAATTTTACCACAAAAATTTTTTCAATTAGCATGATTACGACCGCAGAGTTATATAAGCATTATTTAAAAAACCCAGTAATTTCTACTGATACTCGGAATATTACTGAAGGCTGTATCTTTTTTGCTTTAAAAGGCGATAATTTTAACGCTAATGAATTTGCCGAACAAGCAATTGAAAAAGGAGCTGCTTTTGTTGTAATTGATGAATTAAAATTTGAAATTAACAGCAAATGCCTATTGGTGAATAATGTACTGTTGGCCTTACAGGATTTAGCACGCCATCATCGCAAACAGTTACACATACCAGTTATTGGCTTAACAGGTAGTAATGGTAAAACTACTAGTAAAGAATTGGTAAATGCCGTTTTATCAGAACGATATAAAACATTCGCCACTTTTGGTAATCTTAATAATCACATTGGTGTTCCATTATCCATTTTATCTATTACCGAGGATGTTCAGGTTGCTGTAATAGAAATGGGTGCTAATCATCAAAAGGAAATTGAATTACTTTGCACCATCGCACAACCTACACACGGTATTATTACCAACGTTGGTATGGCACATTTGGATGGATTTGGTGGGTTTGAAGGTGTAAAAAAGGGGAAAGCAGAGCTTTACACCTACCTTAAATATACCAACGGCTATACTTTCGTTAACCGAGATAACGATTTTTTATTAGAGATGAGTGTCGCTGCTGGTTTAACAAAACTAATTTATTACGGTACCGAAAATGGTAATACCATTAAAGGGAGTTTAAAAAGTAGTGATCCATTTATAGAAGTTGACTGGACAAATCACGAGGTTTCTACCTATGTTAAAACCAATTTAACCGGCAGTTATAATTTCGAAAATATTTTAGCGGCAATATGCATTGGCGATTTCTTTGATATGCGCCCTGAAGAAATTAATAATGGTTTGTCAAATTATCAACCAAAAAATAATCGATCGCAATTAACAAAAACGGAGAGCAACACCGTTATATGCGATTTTTACAACGCTAACCCAAGCAGCATGAATGCGGCTTTAAATAATATATCAAAGCTTTCGGCAAATAAAAGGATTGCAATTTTAGGAGATATGTTCGAACTTGGGCCAGAATCTGAAAGCCAGCATCAAATTATAGTAGAACAAGCTTTTACAAGCGATTTGGATAAAGTTATTTTCATCGGAAAGTATTTCTATGCCTTTAAAAATGCAGAAAAAGGAATCTTCTTTGAAACGCCTGCAGAAGCAGCAGATTACCTGATTGCAAATAAAATTACCGATGCTTTGGTATTGCTAAAGGGATCAAGAGGTATGAAACTTGAAAGTTTACTACAATATCTGTAGTCAGAAAGTTATTTTACCTCCTCAACTAACACACCAGCATCACTTACTTCTACAAGTGGGTTATCTCGCATATTCTGCTCAATCTCTATCTCGTAATTGCCTGCATGCGTAAAATGATAGTTTGTTAGTAACGGAAGTTTATAGGCAAAAACATTTCCCGAGCCACTTCCAAGCCATTCACCATCATTTTTGGCTAATCTATATTGATATCGTCTGGTTACTTTATTTTTTTCATCCTTAAAATGAACCAAAACAAAAATATTAGCGTAATGATAATCCGCGGTATGTCTTAATTTAAAACAAAGATTGTACGCTTTAGAAGCATCTTTAATTACAAAGGATGTTTTTATGTGATTACGGTAAGTCCATTTTCTTTCTGGAATTTCGAAATTACTATCAACAACACTCGAGGTACAACCCACAAAAAGTGAAGCAAAACACATAAAAGAAAGTAAAATGACTTGCCTTTTATTCAGTAGCTGGTTTATTTTCTGAGCCATTGTTAGTGTTGCGGCGGTTATTATTTTTTCTACGGTTATTTCTACTTTTATTCTTGCTTGGTTCTGTTGCCTGTGATCCTTCAACTTCTGGTTTACTTTCTAATTTAGCAACAGGTTTGCCTGCTTGCGCTTGCTGAGGTTTCGGACCATTTTGTGACCTTGGTGCTTGTTGTTGTACTTTTTGTTGAGGCTTTGGACCGTTTTGCTGTTGTTTTTGTTGATTAGGATTTTGTTGAGGCTTAGGCTGAACCGACTTATCAGCCGCTGGAACCCTTTCTCTTCTGTTTTGGTTATTATTGCGATTATTTTTCTGGCTATTGTTACGGTTCTGATTATTATTTTTATTTTTCGAACGCTCATCTAAACGAGTTAAGCTATCCTGACCAACAACATTCTCATAATCGAACGATTTTTCTACCACAACAGGTGCAGCAATTTGAACGGCTTCTTCCTTTAAATTAGGTGCTTTTTTACCTGCCTTATTCATTACCATGATTTCTTTTACACGAGCCGCTGCAACTGGTATCCAGTTTTCGTCGCCCTGGTAGCTAAACCACATAATTTTTTTGAAGATATCTGTTTTTTGATGGCGGGCATAACCTGCTTCAGTATCTAAATTTTCAATTCTATCTGGAATATCTTTTAAAGCATCCAAATAAGTATCCAATTCATAATTTAAACAGCACTTTAACTTACCACACTGGCCCGCAAGCTTTAGCGTATTTAATGAAAGATTTTGATAACGAGCCGCAGCGGTAGACACCGTTTTAAAATTTGTTAACCAGGTTGAGCAGCACAATTCGCGACCGCAAGACCCAATTCCACCTAAGCGGCCAGCTTCCTGGCGCATACCTATCTGGCGCATTTCTATACGAATACGGAAATTTTCGGCCATTTTTTTAATCAGTTCGCGAAAATCTACACGGCCATCGGCAGTATAAAAAAATGTTGCTTTGGTTTTATCAGCCTGGTAATCAACATCACTAATTTTCATCGACAAACGTAAATCTAATGCCAGCTTACGAGCCTTATGCATGGTTTCCCATTCCATCTCTTTCGCAGCATTCCATTTTTCTACATCAGCTTCTGTAGCCTTGCGATATATTTTTTTAACAACCTGATCTAATGGCGTTTTGCGACGTTTCATTTGAACGCGAACTAATTCGCCTGTTAGCGAAACGTGGCCAACATCGAAACCACCAGTTGGGCCTTCAACGGCAACCAACTCGCCTATTTCAAGGTAAATATTATCGTTGTTTAGAAAAAACTCCTTTCGCGAGCCTTTAAATTTTATTTCTGTAACCTGAAAAGGTTTATAATTAGAGGGCATATCCAAGTTGGATAGCCAATCGTGAACTTCCATTGTTTGGCAACCGCCAGTGCCACATGAGCCATTACTCTTGCATCCATTAGGGGTGCAACCACCACCTGTTGAACAACTTCCACATCCCATATTAATTGTATATATATTGAGTCCCCGCAGGGAGCGTTTTAAACTTGATAATTTTTACCAATTGTAAAGATACATCTAAAAACAGAATTTTTGGGTTTGCATTTCTTTCAATGTGGTAATGAGCCTTTTCTAACTCGCCAATAATTGCCTCGGCCATAGGCAAGGTAAGCACATGTGCGCTTAACTTTTTAGCTGTTTCCATGGTTAAAGGCGGCAATTTTACCAGCTCTTCGGCACCGCTAATAATTAAACAGCATTCGCGTAAATAATTTACGCCGTATTTTAAAAAATTCTTCTGGTTCTCTCTCCCCCACTTTGCAGCATTATCTGTAAAGTCAATTAAATCGGGCACTTTATTTCCAAAACCCATTCGCAACCAGCTGGTAAATGTGCCCGAACTATCGTTTTGAGAATCTGCCGCCAACGCTTTTGCTTCAATTAGATTTCCATCAGCTAAAAAAGAGTAATCTATAGATTGATGCTCGGTTAAGCCACTATTTTCGAGCAAGTAGGCAGAAACCTCATCTCCAGATAGTTTTGGGATTTTAACAATCTGTGTACGCGATAAAATGGTTGTTAAAATCTGATCCTGACTTTGCGCAATTAAAATAAATAAAGTATTTGCAGGTGGTTCTTCAATCAATTTTAATAAAGCATTTCCAGCCTTATCCAGATATTCTGGTAGCCACATTATTAATACCTTGGTTTGGGCTTCAAAAGCTTTATAACTAAGTTTTTTAATAATATCATGGCACTCGCCAATTGGAATATTTGCTTGTTTGTTTGCTGCATCTAGCTTAGATCGCCAAATGTCCATATCGAAATAGCAATCTTGAAGCAACATATTTCTCCAGTCATCCAAAACATCAACAGCTCTTTTTATACTTGCAGAAGCAAAAAAAGGATATGAAAAATGTAAATCGGGATGAATTAATCTTTCATATTTCCGGCAGCTCGAACATTCGCCACAGCTATCCGTTTCTTTTCTATCCAAGCAGTTTATATATTGTGCATAAGCTATAGCCAAAGGCAAAGCTCCAGAACCCGCAGGCGATAGAAAAAGCTGAGCATGGCTGATGCGGTTTTCTTTTACCGTTCCGACCAACTGTTGCTTAATTCTTTCCTGACCAATGATTTCTTTAAACTGCATTTGGTGCAAAATAAGAAATAGATATGAGATGTTGGTTATTCTGGCTGAGATTTTGACTTTGACCAAACTCTAACAGCTTTAACTATGTATTAAGTTTATTACGCAGGCGTGACAATACCGAAAACCTGTAACTATGTAATTACCTTGTTTTCACTATATTTGAATCTCAATTAATATCTCAAACTAACTTTTGCCATTACAAATGAACTTTTTAAGGTCTTTGTTATTGCTTTTTTTATTGCTCTCAACAATATCAAGCTTTAGCCAGAAAAAAAATAAAACGATAAAAATAATCGTTTTAAATGAAAAGAATGTTCCTTTTCAGCATGTTACTGTGCAACTCTTTTTGGCCAAAAATTCCAGCTCCGTCCAAACTGTTAAAACAGATAATAAAGGTATTGCAATTTTTACCCAACCCACACCAGGAACTTATTTTTTTAATGCAAAAGCTGTAGGTTATGAAACTTATAAAACCAATATTATTAAATCCCCATTCGTTTTAAATAGTTTAACGATTAGAATATTACCCACCAGCCAGTTACTTAAAGAGGTAATTATTGAAGGTAATAAGCCTCGTATTCAGCACATCCAAGGTAAAATTGTTTTAAATATAGATGCAGACATAACCAACACGGGAACAACGGTTTTAGAGCTTTTGGAAAAATCGCCAGGTGTAATGCTAAACAAAGAAGGTGCTATTAGTTTACAAGGCAAATCAACCGTGTTAGTTATGATTGATGAGAAACCCACATATTTATCGGGAGTAGATTTAACAAATTTACTTGCCAGCATGAATTCTGCTCAGGTAAATCAAATAGAATTAATTACCAACCCTTCGGCAAAATACGATGCCAGTGGAAACGGAGGCATAATTAATATTAAAACCAAAAAAAATAACCAGAATGGCTTTAACGGAACAATTACCACAATTGGTGGCTGGAGCCGAGATTATAAAAATAATAATAGCCTGCTACTAAATTATAAAAGGGGTAAAATAAATGCCTTTGCAACGGCAAGTTATAATACAAACAACAATTTTGTAGACATTAATGCTTACCGCAATTATTTTAGCAATAATCAGGCAACGGAGGCGTTGGACCAAACTACAGCCATTTCCAGTCTTACCCATTATAAATTTCTAAAAACTGGATTAGATTTTTACGCGTCTAAAAATACAACTATAGGCCTTGCCTTAAGCGGAACATTGATAAAAAAAGATGGCGAAAGTAATGCGCTTGCAACTTGGAAAAAAGAATCTGGAAGTATAGACTCGGCCATTTCTACAAATAGTAATACCCAATATGAATTTAGAAATGGCGCCATTAACCTTAATCTAAAACAATCCATTGGCGAAAAACAGGATGTATCGGTTGATTTGGATATGCTTAGTTACAGCATGAACAATAACCAGGAGTTTACAAACAAACTCCTAACTTTTAACGGCTATACGCAAGGTACAAATATCGAAGTTCCATCTACAATAAAAATATATGCTGTCAAAGCCGATCATATTATTCATTTCAATGATAATTCACAATTAGAATCAGGAATAAAAGTTTCTTCTATAAATACGGATAATAATGCAGGTTACACCAATTTTAATGGTAGTGTGCGCTATCCCGATTTAAACCGAAGCAATCATTTTAAGTACAAAGAAAACGTTAATGCGATTTATAGCACTTATCAGAAAAAAATGGGCAGAATAAATGCGCAGCTGGGACTACGGTACGAGCATACTGATTACGATGCAAATCAACTTGGAAATGCAGTAAAACCAGATTCTACCTTCTCCAGAAGCTACGGAAATCTTTTCCCATCTGGCTATTTGAGTTATCAGGTAGATTCGCTAAACATATTTACCATAACTGCAAGTCGCAGAATCGACCGCCCGGCATATCAAAAACTTAACCCTTTCACCTTTATCGTAAATAAGTACACAATACAAAGAGGCAATCCATATATACTACCTCAATACAGCTGGAATTTAGAACTTAGTCATCGTTTTAAGCAAATCTTAACAACTTCTCTTTCTTACAGCGTTGTCGACAATTACTTTTCCCAAATTTTTCTTTCCGAAGGATCAGATGTTTTAATTTACACAGATGGCAATGTTGGTAAAATGAACAACTTAGGATTATCGGTTTCGTTACAATTTTCCCCAGCCAGGTGGTGGTTATTTAACGGCCAGGGAAATTTTAATTATAAGAAATTCAATGGCTATCAAAACATTAATTACCAATCTGATATTAATCAATTTCAGTTTAGCCTGAGCAACCAATTTAGCATTACCAAAACATTTAGTGCCGAATTATCTGGTTTCTACCTCACAAAGGCCAGAAACGATTTGCAAGAGTTATTGTACCCTAACGGACAGATTTCGGCGGGATTATCAAAATCAATTCTTAAAGGTAAAGGGAGTTTAAGATTCAATGCCCGCGATATTTTCTTTACCCAGAGAATGGAAGGACTTACCGATTTTCCTCAGGCACAAGAACATTTTAAACTTACAAGAGACAGCAGGCTTTTTGTGCTGAGCTTTAGTTATCGATTCGGCAAACCAATAAAAGCTACAAAACGTTCGAATGGAGGTGCAACCGACGAAATGCGCAGAGCTGGGGGCGTTAATTAGAAAATCAACTTCAGTAGTACTTCGATAAGCCCGTCCCTCTTTTCGCTATATCCCGATAGAAAAAATCGGGGATGCCGCTTCAATAGGGTTTAATTTAATCAAGCCTGTATTTCATACCTTGCTAAAAAGACGAGTTATCAAAAAAGCTTACCTTTGGGGCTTTAACAAATTATATGGCCCGAATTCTTGCCTTCGATTATGGTACTAAACGCATCGGCATCGCCGTTACCGACCCTTTGCAAATTATTGCTACAGGTTTAGATACCGTACACCCAAAAGATGCAATAGAGTATATTAAAAAATACCTTGTCACCGAGCAAGTAGAAGCCTTTGTAATTGGTGACCCAAAACAAATGGATGGTTCAGATTCTGACTCAAAACAGCATGCCAAAGGTTTTTCTACATCGCTTAAAAAAGCTTTTCCAACCATTCCACAACATTGGGTAGACGAACGTTTTACTTCTAAAATGGCGCATCAGGCCATTATGCAAAGCGGTTTAAAAAAAAGCGATCGACAAAATAAGGAGCGTGTAGATACCATAGCCGCCACAATTATTTTACAATATTTTATGGAAACCAACCGTTTATAACAAACAAAATGAGCCTAATAAACGACGATTTACAAGATTTATTAATCAAATACTGCGAGCCAGAGAGTGAATTACTTCAAAATATAGATCGCGAAACCAACCTTAAAGTACTTATGCCTCGCATGCTTTCAGGCCATTATCAAGGTCGTGTTTTAAGTATGTTAAGCAAAATGAATTCGCCAAAACGAATTTTAGAAATTGGCACATTTACAGGTTATGCTACCCTTTGCTTAGCCGAAGGCTTAACAGCTGATGGGTTAATTTACACTTTAGATATTAATGAAGAACTCGAAGACATGGTTCGCAAGAGTTTTAGTGAATCTGAATATCGCGATAAAATTAAATACATTTTGGGCGATGCCACAAAAACCATAACTAGCTTAGATGAGGTTTTCGACATCGTTTTTATCGATGCTGATAAAAAAAACAACGGAACTTATTACGACCTGATTTTTGAGCGTGTTCGCCCGGGCGGAATTATTATTGTTGATAATGTACTATGGAGTGGAAAAGTACTTCAAGAAAAACAAGATAAAGACACAAAAAATATAACTAGTTTTAATGATAAAATAGCTGATGATGAACGGGTTGACAAGTTAATTCTTCCAGTTCGTGATGGGCTTTTTGTAATTCGAAAGAAATAGGATACTCGTGATTCAATAGAAAAAAATGAAAAATATATTTACTTTTTGCATTTTACTTTTAAGTGTAACTCTCTCTAAAGCACAAGAAACAGAAGAATATATTACAGAGCATGCAGAATTTGCGCAAACACTAATGCGTGATCATAAAATTCCAGCAAGTTTAATTTTAGCAGTTGCCATTCACGAATCGGCGGCAGGAAACAGTAAAATTGCACAATACCTTAATAATCATTTTGGGGTAAAAGGCCCAAACAATAATACCGAAATTCGTTCTGCCTATCGCGATTACGAAAGCGATGAAGAATCTTATAGCCATTTCGTAGAAATTATGGAAACGCGTTCGCCTTTTAACAGTTTATTCGAGAAATATGATCAATACGACTATAAAGGCTGGGCAAGAGGTATACAACGTTCGGGTTATGCACATAGTAGAAGCTGGGCAAGCCAGGTTGTGGCTTTAGTTAAAAAGTACGAATTGTATAATTATGACGAACGACCTGAAGGTTACGAAGAACCCGTTTACGTTACAACAACTTATCGTAAAAGAAGTTCGAAAGCCAGAAGCGGTAGAAGCTACACTGTAAAATCTGGCGATAATTTAAGCATTATTGCAAAGAAAAAAGGCACCACCGTTAAAACGCTGATGCAAAAAAACGGATTAAAAAAAGCAAACCTAAAACCTGGACAAAAGATTAAATTGTAATCCTGTTATTTACGACCACTACTATAACCTAATTAATATACTTAACACCTAATGAAATTCAAATACCTATACTTATTGCTTGCTGTTGCTTTTTTTAGCTCTTGCGGATCACGTAAATATTCTAAAAACAATAAACAAATAGAAAAAGCAGCAAATAAAGCCAACAACAATACCTATAAAAGCTACAATACTTTAAGTTATATTGATGAATTTAAAGCTGTAGCTATTGAAGAAATGAACGCTTTCGGAATCCCAGCAAGTATTACCTTGGCTCAAGGCATTTTAGAATCGGGAAGTGGAAACAGCGATTTGGCAAAATATGCAAATAACCATTTTGGTATTAAATGTACTTCAGATTGGAAAGGCAAAAATTATTTTAGAGATGATGATCAAAAAAATGATTGCTTTAGGGTATATAAAGATGCTCGCGAGTCGTTTAAAGATCACTCTGAGTTTTTAAAGCGCAAACGTTACAGCAACCTATTTCAGTTAGATAAAAATGATTATAAAAGCTGGGCTCAAGGACTTAAACAAGCTGGCTATGCGACTAATCCTAAATACCCCGATTTGCTAATTAACACAATCGAAAAGTATCAGCTTTATCAATATGATCAATCTGAAAATGAAAAGCAAAAAATTGCCCGCGAGGATAGGGTTTTTAGTGAAATCAATGAGAATATCCCGAAAGAAAAAGCAAAGTTTACGCCAGTTGATACACCTCCCGTTGGCGCAAAACCAATTTTAGCCGACGGAACTTACACCGTTATTAAAGGCGATACCCTTTATAACATAGCTAAGCGCTTTAACATTAGCATTGATGATTTAAAAATTTTAAATAATATGACTACTGATGGCATTAAACTTGGGCAAGTATTGAAGGTTAAATAATGTTAATCAGATTTATTGCTGACCAGTAAATTGTAGTTTTGTTATCTAATGAGATTTTTAATTGCTTTTATGTATTTCTTTGGCCTATCGGCGATGCTTTATGCGCAAACGAAACCTGTGCAAGGCGTTGTTATTGATAAAGAAACCAAACAGCGATTAGCAAAGGTTTACATTTATAATACCAGAAGCGGCGATGGCATGTATAATACAACCAAAGGAGAATTCAGCACATTTGCAATTCCTGGCGATACTTTAGTCGCGGCACTTTCTGGTTATGGTGTAGATACCATTGTTTTTAAGGGCCAGCCTGCAGCATATTTTCAGTTAAAATCTTTAGGCATTCGTTTAAGAGATGTTTTAATTCGAGAAAAGAAATTATCGCCACAGGAACAATACGAAAAAACCATAAAAGAATATCGTTATGCTAAGCAGAGAGGGAGCAGTAAAGACTTAATTAATTTAGGTAATGGCGGTGTAGGTTTAGGTATAGATGCAATTTATAATTTATTGAGCCGGCAAGGCAAAAACGCAAGGCATTTGCAAAAAATACTGGAAAAAGATTATCGCGAAGACATGATTGATTATCGTTTTACAGCTGGGCTCGTGCAGCAAATTTTAAATATAAAAGACCCTGAATTGAAAGATTTTATGCAACAGTATCGACCAACCTATCAGTTTGTTTTAGATGCAAATGATTATGCTTTCAATCTTTTTATCAGAAATGCTTACAGAAGTTATCGCATGAACCCACAAGCCTTGCGATTACCTGCTCTGCCACAACTTAGCATTGATAAGCTGTGAAAGCGCCAATATTAATAGTTAAAAATTTGCCTGCCGAAGGGATGGCTATTTTTCCATTTATTTTACTCAAAAAAGAAAGTTATAAAAAGGATAAGCAAATTCTCAATCATGAGAAAATCCATTTAAGGCAACAACTAGAACTGCTGATTTTTCCATTTTATTTTCTGTACTTGGTTAACTACTTAATTAACATTTTAAGATATAAAAAACACGATTTGGCTTACCGAAAAATATGCTTTGAACAAGAAGCCTATCAACATGAAAACGACCTGAATTACCTAAAAAATGGAAATTGGTTTGGCTGGCTTGTACTAGGAAAAAGTGGCACTTAGCGGTTAAAAATTAGCACTTTAGTTTTGCCAATTTACTCATTCAGAAATCCAAAATTCTGAACCTCAAATTAAAATCATTTCGTTAAACTTTTTTATCTGTAGTTAATTTTCATTTTCTTTGTAACCAATGAAGAATTTTTTAGCCTCCATAATCATCATTTTAAGCCTCAGTTCTGCGAAATTATATGCTCAGGAGATTGATACAATTCCTATCAATACCAAAGACATGAACATTAGGCTTAAACGTAGTCCGCTGCCAAGCAGAACACTACCTTTGTCTTTTGAGCCTGTAAAACTTCGCCCTGCAGTTGTTAATGCAAAGGTTAATTATTGGAAAACCAAAACTGCTATTGGTATAAACATTAACCAAGCACAATTTAGCGATAACTGGAAAGGTGGTGGTGTAAACTCAATTGCTGTTGGTGGTTTACTAAACTGGAAGGCTGAGTATAGCAAAAACAGCTATAGCTATGTAAGCGAGGTTATTCTTCAATATGGAAAGATTAAAAACAAAGATCAGCTTCAAAAGAAAACTAATGACCGTATTTTCTGGGATAACAAAGCTTCCTTTCAATTATCTAAAAATTGGTATTTCTTCGGTTCAATAAACTTCGAATCTCAGTTCGATAATGGTTATTCGTATTCAACCGTTAACGGCGCAGAAACGGCTACATTAATTTCTAAATTTATGGGGCCTGGTTATTTAACCGAATCTATCGGTTTCGAGTATAAACCAAACAAATATTTCTCAACCAGAATTGGTACGGGTACCGCCAGACAGACTTTTGTTTTAGATACTGCATTATATCGTACAAATGCTAAAAACTTCGGTGTAAGCCCTGGTAAACAATTCAGAAACGAACTTGCATTTCAGGTAGTGGCTGCGTTTGATAAAGATATTTTCACCAATACAAATTTAAAAGCTCGCTACGCCATGTTTATTCCTTACGAGGATATTGCTTTTAAAAGAATTGACCATAGGTTGGATGTTGCGTTAACAGCAAAGATAAACAGGTTTATGAACACAAGTTTAACTGGCGTTTTATTATACGATACCGATACAGGTACCAATAAAATTCAGGCCAGTCAAACCCTTGCGTTAGGCTTTGCATTTGTATTTCCAAGATAAAAGTTAACCGCCTGTTCGTCCGTTTTCCCAATAACAGGTTGTTTGAATTTGTTTGTAGCTAACACCTTTTTCTTTAAGGTATTTTTTAAATCGCTGTACAGATTTCCCCCTTCCAGTGAGGTAAAAGCTTGCATCCTTCCACATTTCCCAACATTTTGGGTGCATATTTTCCATCCATTCTATTGCGTTTTCTGCAGGTGCAATAAGTTCTGATGAAACCGTATCAATCAAAAGTTTAATGTTGTTCAGAGCAGCATCATTTTCGGCTTTCATTTCTAAAACGCCAAAATACTCGTGATTAGATTTTTGAGTAATTTCTCCAAACCACTCATACAAGCCTAAACTGGTTTCATCGCCAAAGAAAAAATGTTGATTTGAATCAAAATCATATTTTATTTTAGCAGCATCTGCAATGAGTTTTAAGCTATCTCCTTTTTGAATATTAACAGCCCAACTACTGCCAATACCTTTTCTATTTAAAAAGAAAATGATTTTGCAGGTTTCTGTTTCCATATCAAAATCGGCTAGAGTATAATGTCGGTATTCGTTAGAATTTATACGGATTAGCACTTCGTTTCCTGGCACGAAATCGGCATTAAGGAAATCGCCTTTAAATGTAACACACTTTAAATTGCCGCTAAGCATTTCTGTTTCTACTACATCAACAGCATATATTTTACTACTGATGATTTTTTCCATCGTATTGGCGAACCAAGAAGGTAATTTCGGCATCGTATTATTTTGTTTAGTAACTTTAGCCAAAAGTAGTTGTCTTATGTTTTTTGTGTTTTACACGAAAAGGATAAAAATTTATACTAAAAGGATTTTATGGCCTTAAGCGTTTACGATAAATCGAACAAGGAATACGTTGTTGGACACAGCATAGATAACTTTATGATTAACCAGCCGCTTGTAACCGAGCGTAGGGAAAAATTCAGCTTCCCTTTTGGCGATGCTGAGTTGGTACAGATTGGTTTTTCGGGGATTTTTATTGTGTATGGCGATGTAATGGTTCGTGAAAATCGGCTTCGTATTAAATCTTTTGATGAAAATGAATTGGTTGAGCTTCATTTTTCGATTTATGGCGGTGGAATTATAGAGAACTTTTTGACCAAAAGAAGGATTGCAATTAAGCCTAACCACCACAATATTATTTATACACCAGATTTTGATGGTACGGCAGAATTTCCAATAGATCAAAAATTGAAATTTTTTGAAGTTCATTTTGACCGAGAACGCTTTATTGACTTAACCAAAGACAGCAGCGTTTTGCTTAGAAGGTTTGCAGATAAGATTATGAATAACAAATCTGTAGAAATATCGCAAACCGATTTACCCATAAGTTTAGCCATGCACAGTTGCATTAACGATATTATGAACTGCCACTTTACTGGCGGTTTAAAATTATTGTTTCTACAATCGAAATGCGTTGAATTACTGGCTTTACAGGCACAGGCATTTGAATTGGCTGATAAGAAAACAGCAGCCCCTAAATTGAAATCGGCTTATGATAAAGAAAGGATTCACTATGCCAGAGAATACTTATTAGCACATGTAAATAACCCGCCATCATTAACCCAACTTGCAAAGGTTGCTGGCATTAATGAGTTTAAGTTAAAAGAGGGCTTCAAAGAAACCTTTCAAAATACAGTTTTCGGCTATTTAAGCGATTACAAACTGATGAAAGCTAAAGAACTTTTAACCAATGGTGAAATGGATATTAAAAATATTTCAGACGAATTGGGCTATTCTTCAGTTCAACATTTTAGCAATGCTTTTAGCAAAAAATTTGGCATAAGCCCTGGCAAAGCCAGATAAACCTTTAATGGTTTTATGCTTTATAAGCTTACTTCTTTTATAAACCCGATTGAGTGGAAATACTTTTTTGGTGCCCGACTTTCGTTAAAAAACTACTATTTTCCCAAAAAAGATTGTAATGAAAGCGGGGCTGAAAACCGCCAAGAATTACACCTCCGTTCCTTTTCAAATATTATATTTTTTTGTGCTTTTTCTTTAAATCGAGATAATCTACATAGTAAAGCACTTTAACCGAAAGGCTATTATTTTGTGGGGAAGCTAAAATTCCACTTAGGTTTTTGTTGTAGCGCTGGGTATAAAAAGTATCGTAAGTTTCGGCTGCATCTTTGTACGATAGGGAAAGTGTACTACCTGGTGCGAATTGCCAGGTGTAAACAAAATCGATATTGAAAACATTGTAGTTTCTATCGGTTCCAGTCAGTGCTGGGCCCTGGTAATCGGTTAAATTTCCGTCGGGCTTAAGCAAATAAAATTCCTTATTTCGTCTATCGCTCCAGTAATGTCTTAACACAACAGTTAAACCCATTAAGTTTGTAAAAGTATATTTTGCATCGAAAGAGTTTTCAACTGTTCTTCGATCGTATTTAGAGAATATAGCCTGATTGCCTTGCGCTGTTACCCAATTAACATAATTGTAATTTGGATTGAAATTTAAATCTAAACCAAAAGCTATTTTATCGTTTAAACGGAAATTTTGAAATAGATAGAAATTATATGATTTTCCTTTAAACAATTGTTGTTCGCGATAACGAACATTACCCCCAAAATTGTAAGCCTTTGCACGATTTGGATTAATGTATAAACCAATTGTAAAGTTTTCTGGCGCCTTATAAATCTGACCATTTCTGGCCTCGTAGAAGTCGTTAGCTTTGGCATCATAATTTAAATCGATTTCTGCCGACCATAAATTTTTAAATCGAACGTAAGAACCTCCTTCTAAGCCGAAACTTTGATAATCGCCAGGCGCTGCTCTTCGAGAATATGAAGTATTAAACCAATTTTGCCACTCGTTATACCATTTACTTGGTTTGTAAATGTTGTAGCCGAAACCAATACGCTGATCTAAAAAGTTGTTATTGGTGAAAAAACCCATATCCGAGGGATCAAATTTATCATCGGCATAAACTTGATTATAACTCCAGGTAAAATTGCCACTTTGCTTTCCTAATCGTAAGGTATAACTGTAGCCTGTACTGGTTTCATTGCCACGTAAATAGCTCATTTTACCTCCGCCGTTAACAAAATATTTATTGCCTTTATTGTTTAAATTGAAAAGTAAGGCGCTTACGTTTGCATCATAAGCACTGCCTTGCCTTAAAACGTTGGTATTAATAAATGTTGCTGAGCTATTGTTTTTTAACGATTGATCGAAAACTAAAATATTGTAATTGGTTAAGGGTTGGGTTTCAACCTCACGGAGGTTTCCATTGGCATCTTCAACCTCGGTTTGCATACTATTGGTAATTGCATTAAAAATACCAATTCCTAAACCTTTTGCAGTACGCCCAGAAATTTTAGTTGCATTTAAAACCTTAGCCTCCGTTTGATCCTTAATTATTTTATCGCCGCTGTTTATTTGACTATAATCTGAATATGCTGGAATAGAACCGATTCGTTTCGAGTAAAATAAATCGCCTTTGTTAAAAAGCTCTGTTCCTTCGGTAAAAAACTGGCGATTTTCGTTAAACTTAACTTCAAATGGTGTAAGATTCAAAATTCTGTTATCAGATTGTACCTGACCAAAGTCGGGCACCAGAGTCATATCCAAGGTAAAACTGTTGTTTATACCATACTTTACATCCATACCACCATTAAATCTCGAAGTGGTATTTTTCACTCCTGGAATATTTGCTGGATAATGATTTACATAAGCCGAAATGTAAGGAGAAAATGAAAGACGAAGGGGCGGTTTAATATCCTTAACGCCCATCCAAAGGCCTTCCTGGTTAATAAAACCGTTAACCGTTGGATTTACAAAGTTCCAGAAAGTTTGTGTATTTGAACGTTGGATTCTTCTGCTAAAGTTTAAGCCCCAGTTTTGAACATCTTTACCAGAAAAACGCAAAGCTGAATAGGGAATTTTCATTTCGCATGTCCAGCCTAAATCGTCTATTTTAACTGCACTTTCCCAAACTGCGTTCCAATTTGGGTCCTCATCACCAACCTGCGAATATTTTGCATCAAACTGAACACCTGCAGCAGTTACAAAGAAACCGTTACCATTCATTTTATCGTAAAAAGGATCAACAATAATTGATATGAAATCGGCATTACCGATGTTATCCCGAGAAACTAATTCATGAGAAACACTATCCTTATTATCGTACATTCTTGCATAAACGTAAATGGCAACATCATCATAAATCACTTTCATTTCAGTGCGTTTATCCTTTCCCTCTACCCGACCAGGAACTGGTCTGATTTCGAAAAAATCTGTTGCAATGGGTACATTTACCCAACAGGCATCGTCTAAAATACCATCAATTTTTGGTGTCGCAGCAGTTCTCACCGCAGATAGTTGTTTCTGTTTTGCAGGGTCTTGCGCCTGAAGATAGGTGTAACAAAACAGGCTCAACAAGAGTAGATAGAATTTCATTTGGATGGCTTAGTTAACCATAAGACTAGTTGTTATTGGAAATGTTGCACCGAACTGAAAATTTAGTTTAACATAATTGTAAGTTTTGGCTTTGACTTGCAAAGATTTACAAGCAAAATTTGATACATTTGCCCTTTATTAAAAACAAGTAGCTTTTGCTTTAGGGCAACAGGCTTTTAGCTTATAAAAAGATGTTTGATAATTTACAGGACAAGCTAGACAGAGCATTTAAAGTATTAAAAGGACAAGGCAATATTACGGAAATCAACGTGGCAGAAACCATGAAAGAGATTCGTAAAGCACTATTAGATGCCGATGTTAACTATAAAACCGCCAAAGCATTTACCGATGATGTAAGGCAAAAAGCATTAGGACAAAACGTATTAACTGCGGTTTCTCCTGGTCAGTTACTTACCAAAATAATGAACGATGAGCTTGCTGCCTTAATGGGTGGTGAAGTTACTGAGTTAGAAACCAAAGCCAATCCAACCATTATTTTAATTGCAGGCTTAAACGGTGCGGGTAAAACAACCTTCGCAGGTAAGTTGGCTTTGCACTTAAAAGGTAAAGGCAAAAAACCTTTATTGGTAGCTGGCGATATGTACCGCCCTGCAGCTGTAGATCAGTTGGAGGTTTTAGGAACTTCAGTTGGTGTTTCAGTTTATGCAAACCGCGATTCTAAAGATCCAGTTGGTATTGCTTTAGAAGGTATTGCTCATGGTAAAGAAAACGGAAATAACGTAATTATTATCGATACAGCTGGTCGCTTAGCGATCGACGAATCTTTAATGAACGAAATTTCTGAAGTTAAAGCCAAAACACAACCGCACGAAATTTTATTTGTGGTCGATTCAATGACTGGTCAGGATGCTGTGAATACTGCAAAAGTATTTAACGACAGATTAGACTTTACTGGTGTTGTTTTAACCAAATTAGATGGTGATACACGTGGTGGTGCTGCACTTTCAATTAAATCGGTCGTAAACAAACCGATTAAATTTATTGGTACAGGCGAGAAAATGGAAGCACTTGATGTGTTTTATCCTGATCGTATGGCATCACGTATTTTAGGTATGGGTGATGTGGTTTCGCTTGTTGAACGTGCTCAGATGCAGTTCGATGAGAAAGAAGCGGCAGAATTACAGAAAAAAATTCGCAAAAATAAATTCGATTTCAACGATTTCTATAACCAGATTCAACAAATTAAGAAGATGGGTAATATGAAAGATTTGATGGGCATGATTCCTGGCGTTGGCAAAATGATGAAAAATGTAGATATCGAAGATGATGCATTTAAATCAATCGAAGCAATTATCCAATCGATGACACCATTTGAAAAGGAAAATCCAGATAGCATTCAGCAAAGCCGTCGTTTACGTATTGCAAAAGGCTCGGGCCGAAAAATAGAAGAGGTAACCAAACTAATTAAGCAATTTGAAGATATGCGCAAAATGATGAAGCAATTCTCAAATCCTGCTGCTGCTGCCGCAATGATGAAAAATATGCCTAAAATGCCATTTGGAAGAAGCTAATAAGCTAAAAGTTGAAAGAATAAGGTTAGAAGCATATTGCAGATATTCAAATTCCAATCAGAAATGGTTGGGATTTTTTTTTTGGAAATGATTATTTGGTTTCATTGGCAACATCAGTCCCGCTTTTCCTCCAATCTTTTTTACCTGTTGGGCAAAATGAAGGCTAATGCGAACAAAAAAAGTATTTTCGTTCAATCGGGTTTAATTAACGCAAAACAGCGAATTAACTCGGCTTTCAAATGTTTATTACTTAAAAACCATGGGCTTTAACTGAAAAAACCTCTGTATAAAAGAAATGCCTTTGGGAACCACTCCAAAGGCATAATCAACCTAAACCTCAAACTAAACTATGAAAAATCTTTTGCCTTTTCAGGCTATATACTAAAATCTGCAAAAGCAGAAATATTATCATTTACTCGAAGAGATAAAATTAAATAACTGTTTCTCTTTTTGGTGGTGCAAAGGTAATAACTATTTTTCAATTACAAAATATTTATTTAAAAAAATTTTTATAATACAAAATGATGACAATTAGTGTGTTTAATTCACGAAGAGAAAGCACCTTAAACTACTTATAATCAGAAATTTGAATATGCTCTGTACAAAAGTCATATTCCTGAATTTGATTAGAACCTATTATAGTTAATCTATCTTTTGCAAAATTTTCTATTAACTCTCTGTACCAACTTATACCCTGAACGTCTAAATTGCTGGTAGGTTCATCTAAAAATAATATAGGTGTATCTGCGCAGCAAGCCAAAGCTAGTTTTGTTCTTTGCTTCATTCCAGATGAAAAATACTTAATTTCCTTGTTAGCCGATTTTTCTAAACCTAAAATTGAAATTAGCTTTTTAGCATCAACATCCTTAGCTATTTTTTTGAATTTGAAATGAAAATTGATAATCTCTTTCAAGGTAAATGTTTCTACCAATTCCAAATAAGGAGCTGCAAGACTTATATATTGATAAATATCTTCAACAGGAATGTCTTTAATATCGGAAAAAGAAATTTCCCCTTCAGATGGAGATAAGCTGCCTGTTAAAACGCTCAATAATGTCGATTTGCCCGAGCCGTTCGGCCCAAGTATAGCATAACTATTTCCTAAAGTAAATTCTTTGCTCAGGCTTCTAAAAATCCATTCTTTGTTAAAACGGCGACCAACATTACTTAAGGTTATCTTCATTGTTTTTAGTTTCAATGCGAATATCAAGATTTGACAAGAGCCTTTAACATACAAACACTATTATCTATTCCGATATATTGCCCATAATTAGGTGTAATATGATAACCAACTTTTTGATAAAGTGCAATCGCCTCGGGTTGCTTTTTTCCAGTTTCTAAAACGCACTCCGAAAAACCAAGTTCAGCTGCCCAATTTTCTAGCTCTGCTAAAATTTTAATGGCAATACCCTTTTTTCTGCTTTGAGGATGCACAAACATCTGTTTTACTTCAGCAGCGGTATCTGAGAATGGCTTTATAGCACCACAGCCTACGGGAATATTATTGCAAAAGGCAACAACCACTTCTTTTATTGCATCAACTTTATTAAACTGCGCGTAAAAGGCGTGCTCTTCGCCATCTCTAATCGCTAAATCTTTATCCAACAAAGTAACCAATTCTCTAAAATTGGCATGATCTGAATTGGTTCTGATTAGCGTTATATCATCCATGAATGTTTTGCTTTTAGCTTTGGTTTTTCCGCTTAACTTCCCATTCCAAAACCTTTCATCACACCTCGGTTAGAGTTACGAATGAAATCTACAATCTCATCGCGAATCTCAGTAGGTTTGAATTCAGCTTCGATCATATCCAAGGCTTTGGTTACGTTATTGTGTTTTACAAAAAGTACACGATAAATTTCCTGAATTTCATCAATTTGCTCATTGGTAAAACCTCTTCTACGCAAACCAACAGAATTTATCCCCGCATAAGAAAGTGGCTCACGGGCAGCCTTAACATAAGGCGGAACGTCTTTTCGAACTAATGAACCACCAGTTACAAAAGCATAAGAACCAACCTTAACAAATTGATGAATAGCCACCAATCCTGCTAAAACTACATTGTTTCCAATTGTAATGTGCCCTGCTAAAGTTGTGCTATTCGAGAAAATACAATTATCTCCAACTTCACAATCGTGCGCAATATGCGAATAAGCTTGAATTAAGCAATTGCTTCCAATTACTGTTTTCCATTTATCTTTAGTTCCGCGGTTTATGGTAACACATTCGCGAATGGTGGTATTGTCGCCAATTTCTGCAGTTGTTACTTCTCCTGCAAATTTTAAATCCTGAGGTTCGCCAGAAATAACGGCTCCAGGAAAAATACGGCAGTTTTTACCAATTCGTGCACCATCCATAATGGTTACGTTCGAACCAATCCAAGTTCCTTCGCCAATAACAACATCTTTATGTATTACAACAAATGGTTCGATTACTACGTTTTCGGCAATTTTTGCCTGGGGATGTATGTATGCTAAAGGTTGTATCATTTATTGAGCAGGTTCTGTTTGTTTAATTTTAGAAATTTGAGCCATCATTTCAGCCTCAACTACGATTTTTTCGCCGACCATACCAACACCTTTCATTTGGGCAATGCCTCTTCTAATTGGCTCAAGTAAATCACAGCGGAAAACAATTGTATCGCCAGGAAGCACTTGTGCTCTGAAACGTACATTATCTATTTTTAAGAAATAAGTTAAATAATTCCTCGGATCTGGTACGGTACTTAGTACTAAAATACCACCAACCTGCGCCATGGCTTCAATCTGGATTACTCCAGGAAAAACTGGTGCCCCAGGAAAATGTCCTTTAAAAAACTCTTCATTCATGGTTACGTTTTTAACGCCCACAACGTGGTTTTTAGACAACTCTAGTATCTTATCTACAAATAGAAAAGGTTGGCGATGTGGCAATATGTCCATAATCTGAACAATATCATATAATGGCTTAGCGCTTGGATCGTACACCTTTTGGATTTTTTTATTTTTTTCTTTTTTAATAGCTGCTTTTATTTTTTTTGCAAAAGCAACGTTCGCTGCATGGCCTGGACGGGCAGCCATAATATGGCCTTTCAAATGCATACCTACCAAAGCTAAATCGCCAATCATATCTAATAATTTATGACGGGCAGGTTCATTTTGGTAACGAAGCTCCATGTTATTCAGGATTCCCTGAGGTGCAACATCTATATCTTTTCGGTTAAAAAGCTTCGCCAAATGATTTAATTCATCTTTGGTTACTTCTTTATCAACAATTACGATGGCATTATTTAAATCACCACCTTTGATTAAGTTGTGTTGCAACTGATATTCTAATTCGTGTAAGAAACAGAAAGTTCTGCACGAAGCAATTTCTTTTTTAAACTCTGCAATGGTATTAATTCCAGCATGCTGGCTTCCTAAAACTGGAGAATTATAATCAATCATACAAGTAAAACGATAGTCATCCAAAGGCATGGCTACGATTTCAACTTTTCGATCAGCTTCTGTATAGGTAATGTTATGGGGAATAGTAAAATATTCGCGATCAGCATTTTGCTCTATAGTACCAGCTTCTTCTAATAAATCAATAAACTGAATGGAGCTACCATCCATAATAGGAGTTTCAGGACCATCAAGCTTAATTAAAACGTTATCCAAATCCATACCAACTAAAGATGCCATAACATGCTCTACAGTGCTTACGCTTGCTCCATTTTGAGTAATAGTAGTCCCTCTAGAAGTATCCGTTACGTTATCTGCATCAGCATCGATAATTGGTTGTCCATCTAAATCAATGCGTTGAAATTTAAACCCGTGATTTTCTGGTGCAGGGCAAAAAGTTAAGGTAACATTAGCTCCAGTGTGTAAACCCACGCCTGAGGCTGATATTTCTTTGTTAATCGTTCTTTGTCTAACGTTCATTGTTTATTGTATTCTTTTCCAGTTCTGATGTAAGTCTTTTCAATTCTTCTTCGAGTACGTTAATTCTTTTTTCTACATCTGGAAGATGTTTAAAAATTACAGAAGCACGCATCCAGTTACGCAAAGGTTGTGCAGGACTACCGTGCCATTGTTTATTTTCTTCAGTAATATTAAAGTTAATGCCAGCTTGAGCCCCAATTTGGGTTCCTTTTGCTAGTGTTAAATGACCAGCAATACCTACCTGTCCTCCAATAACGCTATTTGGCCCTATTTTAGTACTACCAGAAACGCCTGATTGTGCTGCTAGAACGGTATTTTCGCCAATTTCAGCATTATGAGCAATTTGAATCAGATTATCAATTTTTGCTCCTTTTTTTATAATTGTTGAGCCCATTGTAGCTCTATCAACCGTTGTGTTTGCACCAATTTCTACATCGCTTTCGATAATAACATTACCAATTTGAGGTATTTTATTATAAGTTCCGTCTTTCTGGGGTGCAAATCCAAAACCATCGCTCCCAATAACCGTATTAGAATGAATAATTACTCTATCGCCGATAATTGAATTGTGATAAATTTTTACACCTGGAAAAAAAGTACAGTTCTCTCCTATTTTAGAGTTAGCGCCAATGTAGGTTTGCGTAGTAACTTTTGTACCTGCAGCTATTTCAACATTTTCGGCTACATAAGCAAAAGCACCAATAAAAACGCCTTTTCCAATTTTTGCAGTCGGGTGTACATAAGCTAATTTATCAATACCAGCTTCTTGCTCCTGAGCATTTACAGCTTCATTATACTTATCTAATAAAATAGTAAATGAACTATAAGGATTCTCAACACGAACCAAAGTGCTGGTATAATCTTGCGTTGGATTAAAGTCTTTTGAAACGATAACCACCGAAGCCTTAGTAGAATACAAAAAGTTTTCATACTTAGGGTTGGAAAGAAAAGACAACGAGCCTTCCTTACCATCTTCTATTTTAGAGAGTTCAGTTACGGCTACATCAGGGTTACCATCTATGGAACCGTTTAAAAACTCGCTTATCTGCTTGGCAGTAAATTGCATCGTACAAAGGTAAATGTTAAATTGATATGAACAAAAAAACCTGTAAGGGTTAAACCGTGTATATTCTACACAATAATAAGAGTTAAAACGGCTCTAAAAGTTAATTATTTTGTTAAATAAACTTAAATACCACGAGGGTAACAAAGGATATATTTTTCTACAGTTTTTTGCAGCGACTTTAGATTGGATAAATCCGATGCTTTTGCAATATCAACAATATCGTTATTTTTCATTAAAATTTTAATATTCCCAACACCTGCATTGTATGCCCTATTTTTTATCGAATCGGTAAAAACAAAGTAATTTGCTTCTTTAGGCTTTATACCCAACAAATCAACAGCTGCATTTTGTAAAAACGAAAGTCGTTCTACATCAACTATTTCATTACTCATTTCTACCTTATACAAATTACGGGAGGTTAACATTTTGCAAAGCGTTGATAAAATTTTATCAGGATGTTTTACCCAAACCTTAACGGCAGCGTAAATATCCTGATCATCGAGATTTGTAAAATGTTCTAAATTTTCTTGTTGTTCGAAGAAATTTTCTTCGTTAATATCGTTTTTAAGGAAATAATTTAAAGATGGTGCGGCAAATAAATCTTCGCCTTCGGCAGATAACTGTTTGGCTCGCTCTAAAAGTTTAACCAAAATCATTTCACCAGAAATAACCGTTTTGTGCAAGTAAACCTGCCAGTACATTAACCTGCGAGCAATTAAAAATTTCTCGATAGAATAAATCCCTTTTTCTTCGATAACCAAATCATCATCGTAAACATTAAACATTTTAATGATTCGATCGAAACTGATTACACCCTCGCTTACTCCAGTAAAAAAGCTATCGCGATTCAAATAATCCATCCGATCTAAATCGAGCTGACCTGAAATTAACTGGTGCAGAAATTTTTTAGGATATGTGCCATTAAAAATTTCTATTGCATGGGTTAATTTACCGTCAAAATGCTGGTTTAACTCCTGCATCAGCTTTGCTGAAATATCTTCGTGTTTAATTCCGGTAACTAAAGAATGTTCTAGTGCATGAGAAAACGGACCATGACCAATATCGTGTAATAAAATAGCCAGTATGGCCGATTCTTCTTCACCATCGGTAATTGTATGCCCTTTACTTTTTAATAAGCTAATGGCTAAGCTCATTAAATGCATTGCCCCCAAAGCATGGTGAAAACGAGTATGTAAAGCGCCAGGATAAACCAAATGTGTCATCCCAAGTTGCTTAATGTATCGCAAACGCTGAAAATACGGATGAGAAATTACATCGTAAACTAATTCTGTGGGGATACTTATAAATCCGTAAACCGGATCATTTATTATTTTCTTCTTATTCAATCGTTAAAAATAGTTAAATAGATAGATACGGTACAAAAATTGCTATTTTTATTTATAGTTTGATTTAACTGCAAAAATATAAGAGCAGTACTTACCCTATTTTTACAAAAACATGCAAGAAACTAAAATATTGTGGGCCGATGATGAAATCGACTTGCTAAAACCTCATATATTACTGCTAAACGACAAAGGGTATAATGTTACTACTTTTACCAACGGGAATGATGCATTGGAAGCTTTTGGCAAAAGCCATTTCGACTTGGTATTCTTAGACGAGAATATGCCCGGAATGAGTGGAATTGAAACACTTTCGGCCATCAAGAATTTAAATCCTGATGTTCCTGTTGTTTTAATTACAAAAAGTGAGGAAGAAAATTTAATGGAAGACGCGATTGGTAGTAAAATCGACGATTATTTAATTAAACCAGTAAACCCTAAGCAAGTATTGTTAACCATTAAAAAGCTAATTGATAAAAAGCTTTTGGTTAATGAAAAAACATCAATGGCCTATCAACAAGATTTTCGTCGTTTGGGCATGACGCTTGGCGATCGCTTAAATTACGAGGAATGGATTGATGTTTATAAAAAAATCATTTTCTGGGAATTAGAATTAGAGAAACTTGATGACCCTCAAATGCATGAAATTTTAACCATGCAAAAGCAGGAAGCCAATACGCAGTTTTCTAAATTTATAGAAGAACATTATTTAGGCTGGATTAAGGATAAAGATAAGGCACCTTTGCTTTCGAATGAGTTATTAAAGAAAAAAGCGTTTCCGCATATAAACGATACCACACCCGTATTTTTTATTCTGATTGATAACCTGCGTTACGATCAGTGGAAAATTATCAACCCTTTAATTTCTGAATATTTTAGAATTGATGAGGAAGATATGTACAGCAGTATTTTACCAACCGCAACACAATATGCCCGTAACGCGATATTCTCTGGCTTAATGCCGTTGGAGATGGAAAAACGTTTCCCACAGTTATGGCAAAATGACGATGATGAAGGTGGCAAAAACATGCATGAGGAAGCTTTTTTAGCCGATAACATTAAACGTAATTTACGCAAAGACTGCAAGTTCAGTTACAATAAAATTTTAACTTTCGAGCAAGGAAAAGATTTAGTAGAACAAACTAATAACCTGCTTAATAACGATTTCAATGCCATTGTTTTCAACTTTGTTGATATGTTGAGTCATGCAAAAACCGATATGCAAATGATTCGCGAATTGGCAAATGACGATGCCGCTTATCGTTCGTTAACGTTATCTTGGTTTGAGCACTCTCCTTTGTTCGATTTGCTGAAAAAAATATCTCAAAAGCAGGTTAAAGTAATTATTACAACCGACCATGGAACGATTCGTGTAAAAAAACCAGTTAAAGTTATTGGCGATAGAAGCACAAACACAAACTTGAGATACAAACAAGGCAGAAATTTAAATTTCAACGCCAAAGAGGTTTTTTTAATTAAAAATCCTCATGATGCATTATTGCCAAAAATTAACATCAGCAGCAGTTATATTTTTGCAAGAGAGGATAGCTATTTTGTTTACCCGAATAACTACAATCAATTTGTAAATTATTACAATGAAACTTTCCAACATGGAGGAATTTCGTTAGAGGAAATGATTATTCCCGTGGTAACTTATTCACCGAGATAAATATTATTTTCTATCATTTCGATTGCTGCGAAGCGAAATGGAGAAATCTTTATAACTTAAAATCAGAGGCAAAAGCGATGCAATTATGTATTACTTTTGCCTTTATTATTTTATAAGCAATGAAAATAAAAGTAAACAGCTTAGCCGATTTACCCAATGTTGCCGATAAGCTTTTGGCATTTGCAGGTAACGAGAAAATTTTCCTTTTTAATGGAGAAATGGGCGCCGGCAAAACAACATTTATTAAAACATTTTGCAAAGCTTTAGGTATTGAAGACGCGGTTTCGAGTCCAACTTATTCCATCGTAAATGAATATGCAAGCCCCCAAGGTGCTGTTTACCATTTCGATTTCTACAGAATAAAAGATATTCAGGAAGCTTACGATTTAGGCTACGAAGAATATTTTTACGGCGGCGGAATTTGCTTAATTGAATGGCCCGAAAGGATTGAAGAATTATTACCCGAAAATTATATAAAAGTAGAGATATCGATAATTGGTGAAAGTGAAAGAATTTTTGAGTTTGGCACAGTAGTTAAATCTTGATAACACAATTGAAAACCCGTGCTTAATCCTATTCTGAAAACGAATATACAGTAATTCCTGGCAACTTAAGTCCCGCCATCTGCTATAGCTCCCGAAGAAAAATCGGGAGGCTGCCGCTACTGTCGGGTTTAGATACATCGGCAAGTGGAAGAAACCCAGCCAAAAGCAAATTCCTTGCTTATTAGCCCCGACAAACACGAAAATACTTTTGGTTTTAAAAATCGTTTTTAAACCTCGTAACTTAAAAAAACCAGAGTAATATTGTAGAAAATAGTGCCGTTAACCAAAAGATTGCAGTATTGGCGGGAACCAGTTTACAAAAGCACCACAGACTTTGCGCTACAAAATAAAAAGAATTAAATAAAATAGATGTTCTAATTTCTTCAGGTTCTTTACATTTAGTTATCAGTATTTTAACAGATTTTCCGTACCTTCATCAACCTAAAATCAAAATATTTTATAATACATCATGGCTACAGGATTACGCGAAGGAATGGCCGATATAGCTCGTCAAGGTTTATTACAAACACAAGAAGCGACGCTGGAAACCAGAAACAGAAAGAATAATCTAAATATTGGCATTCCCAAAGAAATCTCTTTTCAAGAAAATCGAATTGCTTTAACACCACTATCTGTGGCGCTTTTAGTTAATAACGGGCATAGGGTAATTTTAGAAAGCGGAGCTGGCATTGCTGCTAATTTTTCAGATAATGAATATGCCGAACAGGGCGCAAAAATTACCCACGATAAAAAAGAAGTTTTCGACTGCGATATTCTTGTTAAAATAGCACCGCCAATGCTCGAAGAAATTGCAATGATGCATAAAGGCCAAACCTTAATATCATCTTTGCAAACGGGCACTTTAAAGCAAGAATATCTTAAAGCATTAATGCAAAAAAAGATTAATGCATTATGTTTTGAAAACTTGCGTGATGAAGGTAATGTGCTGAGTGTGGTAAGGGCAATGAGCGAAATTGTTGGTTCTACCTCTATATTGATTGCTGCCGAATACTTAAGCAATGTTACCGGTGGAAAAGGTTTAATGCTTGGCGGTTTTACTGGCGTACCACCTACAGAAATTGTAATTTTAGGTGCAGGGACTGTTGGAGAATATGCCGCAAGAACAGCGCTAGCTTTAGGTGCCGAAGTAAAAGTTTTCGATAGTTCTATTTATCGTTTGCGCCGCCTTCAAAATAACTTAGGTAACAGCCGTGTTTTTACTTCGGTTATGCAACCAATTGTTTTAAACAAGGCAATTGTAACCTGCGATGTAGTAATAGGTGCCATTCGTGCAAGCCATGGCCGCAGCCCATGTATTGTTATGGAAGAAACGGTTGCCAAAATGAAACCACATTCGGTAGTTATCGATGTAAGCATTGACCAGGGTGGTTGTTTTGAAACGTCTGAAGTAACCAACCATACCAATCCCGTTTTTAGGAAGTACGATGTAATTCATTATTGTGTTCCGAACATTGCATCTCGGGTTCCCAGAACAGCGTCGTATGCATTAACAAATATCTTTGCTCCTATTTTGCTCGATATTGGCGAATATGGCGGCTTAATGAATATGGTTTGGAACAATCCAGGCATTCGCGAAGCGTTATATATTTACCAGGGAAACGTAACCAATAAAGATTTGGCAGATATGTTTAGTTTACCTTTTAAGGATTTAGAATTACTCGTTGTTTCAAATCAGTAATCTCATTTTTAGTTCTTGCGATTTAGCCAGTGTAGTATGAAATTAAACTTCTTTATTCTTTTTTTATTTGCCTCCTTTTTTGCTCTGGCTCAAACTAAGCCTCTAAAGCCACAAAAACTCGTTGTTGTAAATTCTTATAATCAGTATCTGGCTTCGATTAAAGTTAACCCAAACAACGAACTTGTTGAGATTAAAAAAGCCATTCCAAATATCAAACTAGATATTAGATACGCAACAAAAAACAATTTCATGCAGCAGGTTATGTACAAACAAGCACGAGCTTTTGCTCGTAAACCAGTTTTAGAATCCCTTAAGAAAGTACAGTTAGCATTAAATAAAAAAGGCTTAGGCTTGAAAATTTTTGATGGTTATCGCCCTTATACAATTACGGTAGCATTTTATAAAAAAGCGAGCGATAAAAGCTTTGTAGCAAACCCTGCAAAAGGATCAAAACATAATCGAGGTTGCGCAATCGATTTAACCGTTATCAATTTAAAAACGGGTAAAGAACTGGAAATGGCAACGCCTTACGATAGCTTTTCGAAAGCCGCAGCAGCTAATTACGAACCAGTGTCAGCCGTGGTTCGAAAAAATCGAGAATACTTGATTTCGATAATGAAGAAGAACAAATTAAATGTGCTCGAAAATGAATGGTGGCATTACGATTTTCAAGGCTGGCAAAATTATAATCTAATGGATATTCCTTTTGAAAAGCTCTAGCTGATTAACGATTAATTCCTTCCCATGAATATTTAAAGTTAATGCTACAAATGATGCGGAACGCCATACTGACTCATCTTTACCTTTGCTTTATCGCCTTTAACATTTAAACGAAAAATGAAGTCATAATCATCATCGGTTAACTCTTCTCTTGGACGCTTTCCGCCAAAAGCTTCAATAATCTCCAGAACGGTATTTGAATGACCAGCTATAATAATTTTCTTACCCAAATAATCGGCTTTAACCTTCTCTACAAGAGATTTAATGTCTGTGTAATCAATAACTTTCGGAATTACCAACGAATCTAAAGTTTGATGAGTTCTTTTATATGGTGTACTGAAAGCAACATCAAGTTTTTCCTTTTTCAAATAAATAGCCAAATCTCTTGCTCTAGTTTTTCCTTCTTCTGATAAATCTGGATTTTTCTCTTGAGGATTCGATTTATCTTTTTCTGCATGGCGAACAACCCAAATCTCGGTTGTTTGTGCTTGTGCATTTATAAGAAATAGAAATGATAACGATATAAGGAAAAAAAACTTTTTCATTGCTTTTGATTTTGGTTATAAATATTGAAAAAATTATCGGCTTGAAGAAATATGTATAATTGAAAAAACCGATACTGCATTACCACAGTATCGGTTAGAAAAGTTATAGATTAAAAACTAATAGCCTTGATTCTGCCATCCAGTTTTATTGTTTACGTTATCAATTTCCATTTGCGGAACTGGATAAATACTTCTAAAAGCAGGAATGCCAGGAAATACGGTTGCCATTTGCGTAGTTCGAACAATATCAAACCAACGGTCTGCTTCTAAGGCAAGTTCTAAACGTCTTTCTAAATAAACCGCGTTTCTAAAATCGGCCTGAGTTAGCAAGGTTGCCGCTGTTTTATTTGTAGCATTTGCATTTGTCCGTATAGCATTTAAAGCTTTAAAAGCTTCTGCATTGCCATAAGCAACCTCATTTAAAGCCTCCGCATACATTAATAAAACATCAGCACAACGAAGTACTGGAAAATCTCCACTAATTTCTGTTGAGTTAGAAACTGCGCTGTTAAATTTACCTGGGCGAATACCCGTACCTGTTGGCGCAACTAAAGCTCTGCGATTATCGCCAGTTTCAAATAAAGCCTGAGGAATTGTTATTGTATTTGTGTTATTGTTATTTCTATAACGGTTATCTTGATTAACAGCTTCTTTTACCCCTCCATTTAAGTACAAAACAGCAAAAATAATATCCTTACTTGTTTTTAGTCCACTTGGAAAAGTTGTAGTTTGTGGCACAACAGAAAGATTAGTTCCTGCATAAATTGCGGTTGCAATTGGCTGCAAAGTTGATACAACAAGATCATATTTCTTTTGATACAAATAAACCTTCGCCAATAAAGCTGATGCGGCATAGCTTGTTGCTTTACCGCGTTGTGCATCTGGCCATGTTGTTGGTAATTTCGTTGCTGCATCAGTTAAATCGTTAATAATTTGCTGATAAACCGCAGTAGAAGTTGCCCTGGTATTTTCTCTGGCTTCGGCCGTTTTCTGAACGGTTAAAACTAAAGGAACATTACCCCACAAACGCGTTAAGTTAAAATAACTTAATGCTCTGATAAATTTCGCTTGCCCAATAATTTGATTTTTAGTTGCATCGGCCATGCTAATTCCAGGTGCACGATCTAAAATAATGTTAGAACGATAAATTGCTTTATAATGTCCTTGCCACGAAGCTGAAAGAATTGCATTGGCGGATGTTTCAGAAAAAACCTCGATAGAGTTACGTACGCCAGCGCCAGAGCCTGGGTCGTTATCCGTAACATTATCGCCACGAATTTCACCTAGGGTAAGCATGTTGTTTCCGTACAAACTATCGGTTTGCAGTGCATCGTAACAACTTACCAAACCGCCTTGTAAACCTTTTTCATCAACATAAAAGGTATTTTCTGTGTAAGAATCAAGTGGTTTTAAATCTAAAAACTTTTTGCAAGAAGTAGCCGTAATGATTAAGCCACATGTTATGATTGGTATGATATATTTTTTCATGGTCCTAATTTTATAAAGTGATGTTTAAACCGATTGAAGTTGTTTTCGCCGTCGGATAAACACCATAATCTTCTCCGTTTGTAGTAGCTGCCGAACGATTTGTAACCTCAGGATTGTAACCTGTATAGTTTGTAAAAGTAAATGGATTTTGCATCGAAACATATAATCTAACCTTAGTTAAGGAAAGTTTCTTAATCAAATCCGTTGGAAGAGTATAACCCAATGCAATATTTCGGATTCGCAAATAAGAGCCATCTTCTACATGCCATGTAGAGGTTGTTCCATTACTGCCTTTAGCCACACGGTTTGCTCTTACGTCTTGTCCACTACCTGGATTACTTTCTGAAACCCATCGATCTAAAGAGCTAATCATGTTATTCATGTTACCTTCCTTATTAGCAAAATATCTACGAGAAAGATTAAGAATTTTGTTTCCATAAACACCCTGCATCGAAACATTTAAATCTATGCCTTTATATTCTGCCGATGTAGCAAAACCGTAAGTGAATTTTGGCAAGTAGTTACCAACGATTTCACGATCCTTAGTTAAATCGATCACGCCGTCACCATCAACATCTTTAAATTTAAAATCGCCTGGTTTAGCCGTATTTAAATCAAAATTACCTTGAGTATCTAAGTAATGAGGATAAGCATTTACCTCTGCCTGGTTTTTGAAAACACCTAAAACAACAGGTAAATAATATGATCCAATTGGTTCGCCAACTCTTGTTAGGAAATAAGCATTGGCAACTGAACCTGTGCTTATAATGTCTGCATTTCCTGGTCCTAATTCTACTACCTTATTTTTATTCTTAGAGAAGTTACCGCTGGCAGTCCATTTTACAGCGCCAAACTGTTGTGTAGTACCTAAGTTTATATCAACACCTTTATTGTTTACTTTACCAATATTTTTTAATTCAGAAGAGAAACCTGTAGATAATGGCACAGGAACATTTAGTAATAAATCAGTAGTATTACTGTTATAGGCATCAACTGATAATGTTAACTGATTGTTCCAGAAAGCAACATCTAAACCAATATTTAATTGTGTTGTTTTTTCCCAGCTTAAATCATCGTTAGGTTGTGCAAAAGGAGCGGCACCGTTAACAACGCCAGGAGTTCCACCACCAAAAACATAACCATAATTAGTCATAGCACCCTGAGCCAAATAATTTGGTATATTGAAGTTACCAGTTTGTCCTAAACTTGCTCTAAGTTTTAAATCAGAAATGGCTTTACTGTTTTTCAAAAATTCTTCTTCTGATAATCTCCAACCCACAGAAGCAGATGGGAAGTAACCCCATTTATTATTTGATCCAAATCTAGATGAACCATCGGCCCTGACCGACCCCGTGAATAAATACTTGCCTTTATAGCTGTATTGCAATCGGGCAATACCAGAGGCCAAAGACCATTGTTGTCTGGTTGAGGTACCTGCTGTTACTAAACCAGCACTTAAATACTCAATTTGATCGCTAATAAAACCTCTGGTGGCAACAGCATAATTTCCGCTTAAATCATCTTTTTGGTTAGACCAGCCTAATAATGCATTCAGGTTATGATCACCGAATGTTTTAGTGTAATTTAAAGTATGTTCTAATAACCAGTTGGTTTCTTTTATCGTTCTGGAACTCGCCTGAGCATCAGATAATGGATTTCCTGCCGTATTTGATAGTGGAATAATCGAAGGACGGAAAGTATCTTCAGCGCTGCTGAAAATATCAACACCTAATTGGAGTTTATATTTCAAATCCTTGATAATTTCTGCCTCAATAAACGTGCTTCCAGTTAATCTGTTTGAGCCTACATCATCCTTTTGCAACATCGCTAAAGCAACAGGATTCCAGGCCTGAGTTTCTCCATTACCAGTTATTGTAGAACCATTAGGCAAAGTGGTTACCTGACCAGGACTCCAGGAGTTTTGTGCAAAACTATAGCTCCCATTTGCATTGTAAACTGGCCAAAGTGGAGAATAATGAAGCGCAGACGCTACAATACCACCTGTATTTAAGCCGTTTGCATTCCCAGCGTTATAAGCACCGTTGGCATTTAGCCTTTTTTCTTTAATTACTGATGGCGTTATATTTACACCATACCTGAAAATTCCTTTTTTGCCATCTAAATTTAATCGACCACTATAACGTTTAAATCCGCTATTTAAAATGATACCATCTTGATCAAAATATTCTAAAGAAGCATAATATTTCATGGTTTCACTTCCGCCCGAAGCAGAAATTGAATGATTTTGAATTTTAGCTGTTCTGAAAATTTCATCTTGCCAATCTGTATTTGTTAAACCTTGTTGTCCGCTTAAATAAGGCAGAATTTCTGTAGGAATAACGGCACTCGTATTATTTCCAGAATTAACCAAACGCTGCACATTGGTATCGTTAATGCTGTATGCGATTGTTGCCGATCCATTTGCAACATTACGACGATTAATCGCATCCATGGCATCGGCATAAGTATTATTTCTCGATTCAAGCGTCATTTGAGCATACTGATATGCATCCATCATATCAATTTTATGCGCCAAACTTTGCCAGCCCGTATAACTATTTACGCTGATTGATGCTATACCAGTTTTACCTTGTTTGGTTGTTATCAAAACCACACCATTTGATCCACGAGAACCATAAATTGCAGCTGATGATGCATCTTTTAATACTTCTATCGATGCAATATCATTGGTATTAATTGTGTTGATATTATCATTTGAAATCGGAACGCCATCAATTACATATAAAGGATTTGAACCAGCTGTAATTGTACCAACGCCACGTACCTTAATGGATAATGCACCGCCTGGTGCACCCGAGCCTTGCGAAACCTGAACGCCTGCCATTTTACCAACCATTGCTTCTGCAGCATTATTAATTGGTTGATTCTCCAAATCAGAGGCTTTTATACTTGCAATTGCAGTTGTCACATCCTTCTTTTTCTGACTGCCATAACCTACAATTACAACATCTGTTAGTTTAGCAGATTCAGGAGCCAATTGAATTAAAAGTGTTGCCTGCTCTCCTGCTTTTAACATGTAATTTTCAATTGTTTTGGTTGTGTAACCAATAAATGAAGCGCTAATGTTATAAGGAACGTTTGCTGTTAAGCCAGAGATGGAAAATTTTCCATCTGCATTAACCATAACCCCCTTTTTTTCGTTGGTTTTAGTATTTAGTAAAAGAATAGAAGAACCAATTAATGGCTGGCCTGTTTCATCTTTTACAATCCCCGTTATCTCGGATGTTTGAGCTCGGGCAGTTGCACCAGCTGTTATTAACAGCATGCAAAAGAACAAGTGTTTTGTAAATTTTCTAAGCATAGTTATAATTATTAGTTTGTTTTTTTTTGCAAAAAGATTCCTTGTCCGCTATTTTTTAGCAGCTCGTTTATTCAAAATATATTATTGGTTTATTTAGTAATCAGGTAGCCTTCAGTTGTTTTAGTTTGGTTAAGTTTGTTTAATTCGGTTATCTCTTCAAGAATTTTGTCTGCCTTACGGTTTAAATCAATTGTACCCGTAAAGGAAATTTCATCTAAATCATCAGCGTTATAAATAATTTTAACTTTATAGTGTTCTTGTATTTTATCAAACACCTCTTTTAGCGATGCTTGTTTAAAGTTAAGTTCGTTAAGTTTTGGTAATTCCTTAGCAAGCATAGCTTGATCAACTACTTTAACCTGATGTTTAATGCTGTTGTAAACTAATTCACTTCCTGGCAACAAAATTTTATCGAAAGTCAAAACCGATTTATCAGCACTAATATTTTTAACCCAAACTTTACCCGTATGTAATTCCACCTTTATAAGTTTATCCTGTTCGGTTGCGGTAATGGTAAAAGATGTTCCTAATGCAGTAGTTGATATTCCTTTAGCGTAAACAATAAACGGATGTTTCTTATCTTTAGTAACCTGAAAAAAGCCTTTACCTTTTAAATAAATTTCACGTTTTGCCTTAACAAAGGGAACGGCATATCTTAATTCCCCTCCTGGATATATTTTTACTGTAGAACCATCTGGCAAAGCCATCGATTGATTGTAACTTGTATAATTCACAATCGATTTCCAGTTAATTGTTTCCTTTTTAACCGCTTTACTCTTTACGAAATCTGGAACTATTTCGGGCTTATTTAACAATAAAAATCCAACGCTAAGCAATACAACAACAACTGCTGCCGCCGATGTAATTTTGAGCCATTTTATTCTTATTGATTTTGCTAAAGTTTGTTTCTTAACCGCTTCAAATATTTCGTCACTCTTCTCGTTTGAAATCAACGCATCATCTGCATCATCCCAATCGTTTTTACTCAAATAATGCTCGGGTAAATCATCTATTTGTTTTAAATAATTTACCACCAAAAGTTTTTCTTCGGGTGTACAAATACCTTTAAAATACCTGCTTAAGAGCTCATCAGATATGTTCATACTACTAATACGATTGGATTTAAGAATAACCCGTAACGGGATTGAAATATTTTTTTTATTTAGCTAATAAATCTAGCAGAAAGATAAATATAGGCAAATAGGCATAGCCATTAAGTTGCTTAATGGCCAAAGAAATGTGTTTTTCTACCGTTCTTGGAGAGATGGAAAGTTTTTCTGCAATTTCTTTGTAAGAATATCCATGAACACGGTTTAAAACGAAAACTTGTTTTCGGGTAGGTGGTAAGCAATTTAAAACAACTTCTAATTGTTTATTGATATCAAACTGAAGACTTTGTTCAGCTATTTTATAAGTCAAATCTGCGCTATAAATTTTTAGGTTTCGTTCATCATTTGCTAGTTTTTTAAAATAATCTAGCAATGTAGTTTTAGCAATTTTAAACAATTGCACATCTAAAGGAAAGTCTTCGGTTAACGTATGTTTGAATCGCCAAAGCTTAATAAAAGCAAGCTGTGTAAGTTCTTCAGCTAAATCATCAGAAGCTGTTTTTTTTAAAAAATAGCCATACACTTTTTTATGCCATAGTTTAAAAACTATTTCGAAAGATGTATGGTTTCCCTGCCTTATATTTTGGATATAATCTGACAATGGCTCAAAACTACTTGGTTAATGTTAGCTGGAAATAAATATAGTGTTAATTTTATTTATTTGATTAACATTAATTTTTTTGAGCGATAAACTTATTTCAAGGCTAAAATTAGCGTTTTAATATCTGCATCAGTATGCCAACTTGAAAGCACAATACGATTTAAAGGTTTATCAGTTGGGGCTGGATAAGGAAAAGAGGAAATTAAAATTTGATGTTTTAAAAGATCCTCGGCTAAGTTTGGATAATTAATCAGGTAGGCTGGAAAGCCTTGTTCAAATTTCCAGGTTAAATTTATAGCATCGTTAAAATGAACAATATTTTTTTGAAGATTTTCCCAGGCTTTTTGATAAATATCTCTTGCATATATAAAGGCATAAAGACCTGCCGCCGAAGGAGGTGAAGCACCTACGAAAGTGTTTGACAATTTAAGCTTTTTAATGATTTCTTTTGATCCCAAAACAAGGCCAGCATCGATGCCTAATGCTTTTGCCATGGATGAAACAACTACATTCTCCACATTTTTGAGTTTGGGCAATTGGCTAAATGCGCCAAGTCCATGGTTGTTTACACCAATCCCATGTGAGTCGTCAACGATGAGCAATATATTCTTATCAGGTAAAACCTCCTCTAAAAAATCGAAATCGTAAATTTCAGGTAAAAGATTATTCATCGAGTTACTGATCAAAACCCAGTTAGACTGAGGAGCTGCGTTTATTGTTTCAATGGTTTTAACTTTCCATTCGCTAAATGACTGAGATAACGCATCTGGTTGATGATTTTGCCAAAGTGCAGGATGAGTGGACGGGGCGTAGATTACCTTTCCAAGTGCTGATAATGTTTTAACAGTAAGCTGTGCGGCTAAATACCCACTCGAGGTAATCAACGCATCTTCGGCTAAAAATCTTTTTGCGGCTTCTTTCTCGGCTTCGCCGTAAATACCCAACTGAATATTGTTGCTTCTGCTCGTCCCATTATTTAAGCCAAATTTTTTAATCCCATCAATATACAAATCGATAAATTCTTGATTTTGAGGAATCCCTAGATAAGCTGTACCGCCAAAATATAAATAATCCTTCCCATCGACATTAATGGTATTAGAAAATGGTTGTGTAATCGATTTAAATTTATTATCCATCAAAATATGATGTTATTGATTTTGAGAAACTTGTTTAGAGAAAAATTCGAATTGCTGTTTTATAGATTTTTTCCAGTAAGCAGAATTATGCGAACCTGGTTGTGAAATGTAAGTTGCGTTGATTTTTAAACTATCGCATTTCTTCTTCATTTCATTGTTCGAATCATAAAAAAAATCGCCTGAGCCACAATCAAAAATAATCTCCTTCTTACTGCCTGCAAGCTTATCAATATTTTGAATTACCGAATATTTCAACCAAATTTCGCTATCTTTTTCTGGATTTCCCAAAAGCTCGGGAACACCAAATTTACCAATGGCATCTCTTAAATTTATGCCTCCACTGGTACTCCCTGCGCCTCTAAACGCTTCAGTATGCTTTAAAAACAACCAAAGCGCTCCATGGCCACCCATGCTTAAACCTGTTATAAATAAATTTGAGGTGTCAATTGGAAAATCGGTTTTAATTTTTGGCATTAGTTCATCGAAAAAGAAGTTTTCATATTGCCAATCTGCTTTTGCAGGACTGTTTAAATACCAGGATTTAACCAAACCATCTGGACAAATTAATATATAACCATACTCATCAGCATATTTTTGAGCATCCATAATATTGTTCCATTGTTTATAATTTCCACCGAAACCATGTAAAAGTATTACAGCTGGAACCTTTACTTTCTTATCAAGCTTTTTCGGAATAAAAACCCAAGTTGTATCTGGCTGAGGCAAATTTTTAGAGTTAAAAACAATTTGTTTCTGCCCATAAACATTTACCGAAAAAAAGATGGCTATCGCAATTAAAAAAACTTTCATTTCAATTAAAAATTATCGTGTATGTAGGTTATAATTCTAACCATTTCATTTCTTACTGCCGTTGTAGGGTTTACGAAATTGTTATTCATAAAGGAATAAGTATAAACCTTTCCTTTTTTTGTAACCACAAAACCACTTTGATTATGAACGCCTGTTAGCGAGCCAGTTTTTCCGAAAACAAAAGGCTCATTTGTTTTTGGATAAGCGTTTTTTAAAGTTCCGCTCTTACCTCCTGCTGGAAGCATGTTGAATAATTTTGCCTGATCATTTACTTCGCCGTAGATCAGGTTTAAAACCATAATCATATCTTTTGGCGAAAATAAATTCATTCTTGATAAACCTGAACCGTCAACCCATCGAGGCTTTTCTGGTAAATCAGCTAAATAATTTTTCAAAACATACTCAATCGTCTTATTAGTATTTAGTGTATCGCTTAACTTATCGCCGCAAACAAGCAGCAGTTGTTCTGCAATGAAGTTATCGCTGGGTAAAAGCATGGCCTTTAAAACCGAATCGCGGTTTGCGCCTGAGAGTGTTTTGGCATCAGCGGGCATCTTCATCTCGATGATCTCTACAGATTTATGCAGTGTATCAGCTAATAAACTTAAAGTGGTTTCGTTACTTAACTTAAATGGAATTTGCTGAACATAGTTTGCCTTTACGTTTACGGCATTATAATCGAATTCGTTTGTGTTAAATTTACGTTTGACAAAAAAATCACCCGTAGTTGTTTTTGCATCCTTAACAAAACACGATGTAAAATTTTTAGGTATGATAGAAAATCCCCCCGTTTGATTTCCTCTTACCCAAACAGTATTATCTAACAAAGGCAATTCGTTAATTTCTGCCTGATAATAGTCGTTGTAATCATCCCAGGCCCAACCGCTGCCAAAAAAATTACCCGTGTAACGTCCAGGTGCAAAAAATAATTTTTTGTTAGTAGATAGGAGAAAATTATAAGCTGATTTATCTTTTAATTCTGATTGGAGAAAAGACGGGTCGCCAGTTCCCCAAAAAATTAATGAATCATTCCTTTCTACGTAACGAAGTGCAGGCATTGATTCTGGGATCATTTTCAGTGCTGCATAAAAAGTAAATAACTTTGTATTAGATGCTGGTGTAAACTGCTTATCTGCATCTTGCTCAAAAATCATTTTCTTATCGCCCAGATTATAAAGCGCAAAACCAACCTGATACTGTTTAATTATAGCAGATTTTCTAAATTCTTTAGAAACTTTATTTGCCACTAATTTATCTGCTGAACAGCCAAATAACATACTGATAGATAGTATTATGGCACATAAAAAAAAGTTTAATAATCTGTGATAAATCATCTTTTAAAGTTATTGGTAATTATACAAACTAAATCATTAAATTTAATTAAATGTTAACCAAATATAAGTTTGATATGCGTTCCGTGTTTCGCAGATTAGTTATTTGCGTGGGCATTACTTTGTGCTTTTTTACCTCAGCCTTTTCTCAGGATTTTCAGTTTCTCGATCGCCAAAAAAGACAATCAATACATTTCAAATCAATAAAGAATTTAATTATTATCCCCATTTACATCAACAACAAAGGGCCTTACGATTTTCTTTTAGATACTGGCGTAGGCCCGATGATTATTACGGAGCCTTCTATTATAGATTCTCTGGACTTTGCTAAAATGCGAAAAATTAAAGTTACAGGATTAGGAATAGAAACTGTTGAGGCTTTTGTTTCGCAAAACATTACCGCAAGAATAAACAGAGCACAAATGGACCATGTACCAACGGCCATTCTAAAAGAAGATCTTTTTAACCTCTCTGGTCATTTGGGCACAAAAATTTACGGCCTAATCGGTTATAGTTTTTTCAATAGTTTTATTGTTGATGTTCGATATTCAGAAAACCGCATTATTTTTAGCAATCCAGATATCCCCATAAAATACAAGGGTAATAAAATACCCATCGTTATAGAAAACCTTAAGCCTTATGTTTACGCCGAGGTTGAAGTACCAGATAGCGGAAAAATAAGCGCAAAATTTTTAATGGATACTGGAGCAAGCCATGCTTTATCGATGGAAATGTATAACGGTGATAAGTTTCCGCTACCCTATACTAAAATTAAAGCAAACTTGGGCATGAGTCTAAGTGGACAGATTAAAGGTTTTTTAGGGCGTATAAAAGAGTTTTCTATCGGTCATTTCGAATTTAATGACGTTATTTCGGGTTTTCCAGATTATGCTGTAATATCCCAAAAAGTAGATTTAAAGAACCGAAACGGAAATTTGGGAGCAGAATTATTGCGCAGATTTAATATTCAATTCAATTATCGGGAAGGGTTTATCTATGTAAGACCCAACAGCTATTTCAAAAATCCTTTTGAGCACGATATGGTCGGAATGGTAGTTTATTTAGATCAGCAGGAGTACAAAAGATTTTTAATAGGAGAAATTGATGAAAATTCGCCAGCAGAAAAATCGGGATTGTGCCCTGATGACGAAATTATAGGCGTTAACTTCAGGCCTATTGATGTCTATTCTTTAAATGAATTATCAGAACTTTTCAAATCGAATTCAACGAAAAGTGTAATTTTAGAAATTTATCGCGATAATAAAACCTTCTTTAGGGTAATTCATCTGGAACGTCGGATTTAACAAAAAACATTACGTAATTTTCAGGTTACAACCCAATTGTCAGTTTGCGAGCATTTAAATTTGCTATTCCATAAAACTGAGATCTATGTTCAAAAATTTAATGTTGGCGTTCTTATTTATTAGCTTGTCAATTTCTGGCTTTGCCCAAAATTCAGACTCTGTAACCTTTGTAAAAACTAAATGGCTAAAAACGCGGGTTGCTAAACAAGTTAAACTTTTCAAACATCATTTTAACAATAAAAATCTCTTTGCTGCAAATGAAAACATCTCTTTTATAGAAGTTAAAAACACAGGTAGAAAAGCTGTTTTTGCCATTGGTGCCGAAGAAAAAGAACTCATTACAACAAGTAACTTCGGATTGAGAGATACCGCAATTGCCGCAATTAATGGAAATTTCTTTGATGTTAAAAATGGAGGTTCTGTAGATTTTGTTCGCCTAAACGGTAAAATAATTAACGAAAATCGTTTAGAGAAAAATAATCAGCGAGCCAGGCACCAACAGGCAGCCGTAGTTATCGAGCATGGAAAAATATCCATAAAAAAATGGGATCAAACAAATGACTGGGAAACGAAATTAACCGAACAAAATATAATGCTAAACGGCCCTTTACTTTTTTTAAATGGCATTAAAGAAGATTTAGACACAACCGATTTTAATAGATTGAGACATCCAAGAACGTGTTTGGGGATAAAACCAAATGGCAGCGTTATTTTACTTGCAATAGATGGTCGTAATGATAATTCGGCAGGTGCGAGTTTACCTGAGCTGACTAAAATTATGAGTTGGTTAGGTTGCACAAGCGCTATTAATTTTGATGGCGGCGGATCTACAACACTTTGGATTAATGGTTTTGCCGATCAGGGCGTAATCAATTATCCAACGGATAATAAAAAATGGGATCATGAAGGGCAACGAAAAGTAGCTAACGTAATTCTCGTTAAGAAAAAATAAATTATTTTAGTCGAAAATTGTGCTTGTTGCGTTATATAGATATGATTAAAAATTTTTGCTACCTCCTTTTTTTATTGGCTTTATTTTCTGCTTGCAAATCTGGTAATAAAACAACCAATCCCGAATTACGTGATTTTAGATTTGAGCCAGTTAAGGGCATAAAATATACAGAGGTTAAGCGAAGGTTTAGTAATGGCATTTCTTTTAATCCCGAAGGTTTTATGCAAAAGCCATCGTGGATAATTGAGGTTGTAAAGGAAGATACCATGAGCGCCTGGAGCCCTCAAAAAAATAGAATGCAAAATTTCTACCTCCAATTCGACCACGGAAACCTTTACAATTTTGCAGAAGAGTGGTTTAAGGTAAAACACATTAGTAAAGATAGTTTGGTTTTTCAACGTGTACAGGTTAACAATAAAATTATTGCCCAAGATTTCCGTTCGGATGTGAATATGACTTTTTATGCTCAGACCTATATTAAGAATAAACTTAAAACCACAGCCGATAAATTACAGAAACCAACCAAAGCAGATACTTCATTTATTCTTAAACGTTCTGATGTAGTTAATGCCAGCAGCGACAGCAGTTTTGCAGCAACAGAACCCGTGGTTTTTATCCCAAAAAGCAAAGTTGTTAAGGTAAAAAAAATAGAAATACCTGGCGATAAATTATCTGGACGGACAGCATCTTATAATTACATATTTCCTGAATATAGAATTGATATAGATAGAGCGTACAGAGATTTTGCTTATAAGTTTACCGCAATTGTCGATTTTCAAGGAAATATCCATGTAAAAAGTATCAGCGGCATTATGCCTGAAGATACAGATCAGAAAATTAAAGTAGTACAGGGAATTGCAGATATATACATTAGAAATCTTTTTAATGTAATGCCAGGAACAACTTTAGGAATCGCCCATAATAGTCAAATTTCGATTGGCGTTGTTGGTAAAGCAATTAAAAAGCCTTAGTAATCTGTCCTTTACAAATTTTTAACGTTAAAAAAATGTTAAAAATTATTTTGATTTTAAAAATTAAAACTTACCTTGCGTTCTTAATTTTAATATTTAATACAATGCAAGAAGGCACAGTAAAATTCTTCAATGTAACTAAAGGTTTTGGTTTTATCATCCCTGCAAACGGCGATAGCGAAATCTTTGTTCATTCAACAGGTCTTATCGACGAAATCCGTGAAAACGACAAAGTACAGTACGAAGTTGCTAACGGTAAAAAAGGCTTAAACGCCGTTAATGTGAAAGTAATTTAATTAACTATCATATTTACAAAGAGGGCTGCTTTCTTGCGATGGCAGCCTTTTTTATTGAGTAAAATTTAAAAGGAATTACTCTCGTTATTAATAAATCAAGCCCCAAATTTTATCATGATTAACTATTTTATTGTTCCTGGAATCGGCAACTCAGGACCAGAACATTGGCAAACTTATTTCGAAAGATCAGCTTCGAATTTTACCCGAATAAATCAAATCGATTGGGATTCACCTTCTTGTAATGATTGGACTGAGGGTATTAATAAAGCCATTTCAGGTTACGATTTATCAACTGTAGTTTTAATTGGCCATAGCTTGGGTTGTATGGCTATTGTACATTGGGCACAAAAGTATAATCAAAAGATTAAAGGTGCCATGTTAGTTGCGCCAAGCGATGTTGAAGCACCGCAATATACTTTCTCAACCATTGGCTTCGACCCTATTCCATTATTTAAAATTGATTTTAAAACTATAATAGTAGCCAGCACAAACGATGAGTGGATTTCGATAGAACGAGCCGAGTTTTTTGCCGAAAAATGGGGAAGTGAATTTATAGATATTGGTAAAGCTGGGCATATAAATGCGGCTTCTGGTTATGGTGAGTGGAAAGATGGTTTAAAAATTTTAAAGTCTATTTAATTCTTATCCCGTAAAACGGATAAAATAATCAATTCAATCTGCGGGAGAAAAAATTTAGTTAATCCTTATGATTCAATTTTCTTCTTAGCACGTAGTCCATAAATATTAAACCAATAATAATATCCAAACCGATAAAAACATAAATTGCAGTTGGCGTTATATATTTATCTAAATTAAAATCTGCAGTAAAATATTTACCAAAATTGGGCATTGTAAAAGTAGAATTATAAAGTATATAACCTAAAAGACCCAGTATCGAAATAACAAAAAAGGCACCAATACTAAAAATAATACGGGTATCTACTCTCGTTTTCAATGAAACAGGCGCAGGTTCGAGCGCAACATTTTCCATCACATTTCTAGTGAACGACATAGAAGGTTCATCAAGCTCCATCTCGCTAAAAGCGAAATTTAAGTTTAATAATTCTTCGTACAGCAATTTTACGGCAGCATTGCTTTCTATTTTTTCTTCGATGTTTTTTCTTTGGATTTCATCAAGATTTCCATCAATATAATCCCAAAGTTGTTGTTCTATTGTATTCATAGTAACTCCTTTACTTCATCTTTTAACAAAAATTGTAATTTCTCTTTTAATCTTAGCCTGGCTCGGTGCAGTTTTACTTTTATCGTATTGGGTTCCATATTTAAAGCAACACCAATTTCTTCTAAACTTTGTTCGCCTTTATAAAACATGGTTATAATGGCAGCATCATCGGGCATTAAATGTGTAATTGCTTCATTTAAAAAAGCATGACTATTCTGCTGTTCGTAAATATTTGCATTAAAGGCCGAGGTATGGTTTTCTAACTGCAAAAAAGTATCTTCATCGCTTATAGATGAAGTATCTAACCGTTTTTTCCGCAGAAAAGTCATTGCGGTTGTATAAGTAATTGTGTACAGCCAGGTGCTAAATTTAGCAGTTTGTTTAAATGTTCCTAATGCTTTATAAGCTTTGATAAAACAATCCTGAGCAATTTCTTCGGCATCTTCACGGTTTTTAGCAAAACGTAAAGCAAGCGTAAAAACAAATCGCTGATGGCGTTTTACCAACAAAGCATATTGACTGGTTTCTCCAGTTAATACATTTTGAATCAGCTCTAAATCTGTTAATTCTTGCTTCATACTTACCCATAAGACTACATTAAAGATAGGCAGGTTACAGCTGAAAATAAATTATATTATTTTAGGCTCTTTCGCACTAATTTGTGCTTTTTAATCTGCAAGAAAAAACGTACAACCCTTAATGCGATGCAAAGAATTTTAATCCTGCAATAGACCCGATTAAAGTACAGATAAAAAATATACGCCAAAATGTGGCTGGCTCATTAAAGTAAATTATACCAACAATTACGGTTCCTACAGCACCTATTCCAGTCCAAACGGCGTACGCCGTACCCATTGGTAAAGTTTGTGTCGCTTTATTTAGTAACATAAAACTTAACGCAATGCAAATAAAGAAACCTACACTCCATTTTATATTGGAGAAGTTATTAGATAATTTAAGACATGTGGTAAAGCCAACTTCGAACAAGCCAGCTATAATTAAGATAATCCAGTTCATAAAAATGTGTTTGTGCAAAGTTATGAATGTGATTAGATGCTACATTTTACAAATGTTAAATAATAAACTATTTTATTGTAGCTCTTATCCTGCTTAGTGTAACCTGCGTAACACCAAGATAGGAAGCAATGTGCTTGAGTGCTACTTTCTTAATTAATTCGGGAGTTTGTATCGAAAAATCGTGATAACGCTCTGTTGCTGTTTTAAATAAACGATCTATTAATCTTTTCTCTGTTGCAATTAATTCGGCTTCTACAATTTTTCTGCCCCAGTTTGCTAGTTCGATATTTACAGAATACAAGGCCAACAAATCCGCAATTTTAATTTTGTAAAGCCTGCAATCTTCCAATAGTTCTATATTTTCGTAACCTGGTTTATTGTTAATATAACTGTTATAAGAGAATAGAATATCTCCTTTTTCCCCAAACCAAAATGTGATTTGTTGATTTTCTCCATCAGAATACGCCCTGGCAATCCCCTCCTCTAGGATATAAAAGTATGCTTCTGTTCGCTCTGCGTGGATTAGGATTTCACCTTTCTGATGATTAACCAAACTAACATGAACATAGAGTAAGTCCAATACTTCATCGCTTAGCGAAGAAAAGATTTCTATATTTCTCAATTGATTTTGCAAAATGGTTTTTAAAGAATATAAAGCTATAAAAAGTTTTTTCTATCGGGGTGTAACCTGATTAAAAAGCATGTAGTCATAATACACAGAACAAGTTCTAAAAAGAAAATTTAAATATTTACACTTTAAAAAATTATAATCATGGAAGGCGGTATATTAGTCCCAATCTCAATTTTCCTAGGCACATTCGCAATGGTGTTCGGAATCCGTTATTTATCGAATAAGGAAAAAATGGCAATGATCGAACGCGGTATCAACCCTGGTATCGGTAAATCTGCGCCAAAACCATACTTAAGTTTAAAATTCGGCTTATTATTAGTTGGCCTTGGAATTGGCTTATTAGTTGCCCTATTTACAGTAAGAAGTATATTTGGCCCGAATATGACCCACAACGAAGAAGGTCAGGCGGTTGCAGTTTACTTTGGGTGTTTAGGTATTTTCGGTGGTTTAGGTTTAATTACCTCATTCCTTATCGAAAAGAAAGCAATTGATAAATAACATGAACGTGGCATATAAAGAGTTTAAAAGTTTTGTGTTGAAACCTATGTATGCCCGTTCGCTATTCTTCGTTTGCGTTCTGTTAAACTCTGTGGTAGCTTGTGCGCAAAGTTTTGAAGCTAAGGTTGATGATTTGATTTTAACAGCATTTAGCAATAAAAGTGGCCCTGGCGCTGTATTTATGGTTGCACAGAACGGAAAAACAGTTTATCAAAAAGCTGTGGGCAAGGCAAATTTAGAGTTGGATGTAAATTTAACTCCTGAAAATGTTTTCCAGCTAGGTTCTATGACCAAGCAGTTTACAGCCATATCGATACTTATCCTGGAAGAGCAAGGCAAGTTAAGGGTAACAGACCTAGTTTCCAAATACATACCCGATTATCCATCTGGCGATAAAATAACGATTCATCATTTGCTTACGCATACTTCTGGAATAAGGGATTTTACAAAAATGAAATCGCTTAACAGCATTGCACAAAAGGATATGACACCAAAAATGATGGTCGATTTTTTTAAAAATGAGCCAAGCGATTTTCCACCAGGTGAAAAATTTGACTACAACAATTCTGGCTATGTTATTTTAGGGTATATTATAGAATTGGTTTCTGGAGAAACTTATGAGCAATTTGTTAAAAATTATATTTTCGAAAAAGCTGGAATGGCTCATTCTTACTACGCAAGTGATAGAAACGTAATCAATAAAAGAGCTTACGGTTATCACAAAAAGGAATCTGGATATGTAAATAAAACAGTAATTAGTTTTACTGTTCCTTTTTCTTCAGGTTCTTTAATGTCGACTGTGGGCGACATGTTGAACTGGCAAAATGCGTTAAACCAGAATATCCTGCTTAATGCAAAAGAAACACAAAAAGCTTTCAGCAAATACAAATTAAATAATGGAGAAGAATTTACTTACGGATATGGCTGGCACGTTAAACAAATAAACGGAATAGCGACCAGAGAACATGGCGGTAGCGTATTCGGCTTCAAAACAATGGGCGTTTATATTCCTGCTAAAGATATTTACGTTATCGGATTGAGCAATTGCGACTGTAACTCGCCAACACAAATTACAGGCGAAATTGCAGCTTTAGCTTTAGAAATGTTAAAGAATAAATAAATCCATTTATAAAAAGCTTGTTTTGTACAAACAAAACAGGCTTCTTTTTATTGGGGCTTATTAATAACTGCAACCGTTAAACGGCTAATGCAATTCATTTTACCTCTTTCATCGTAAATTTTTATATCCCAAATATGAGTTTTTGCGCCTCGGTGAATAACCTTGCAGATACCAGTAACCAAACCGCTTTTTACAGGTCGTAAATGGTTTGCGTTTACTTCTAAACCTACTGCAACATATTTATCAGGATCAATACACATGTAAGAGGCAATGCTACCTAATGTTTCGGCTAAAACTACTGATGCCCCGCCATGCAAAATACCAGCAGGTTGGTGTGTGCGTTCATCTACGGGCATGGTTCCGATTATAAAATCCTCACCAATCTCCGTAAATTTTATATCCAACAAACCACCAATATGATTTTTCGGACGGCTGTTTAAATCATCAATAGTAAAATTTTTAAACCACATGATAACGCTCTTTTAATACTCCAACATGATGAATAATGTGACCTGCAACAATAAAAAGAATTGATTTTACATTGATTTCTCTATTTGATGCTGTGCCAACCCGATTTAACTCTTCCTCATTTAAACTTCTAAATAAGTATAAATTTGCTTTACGGAGTGCAGCAAATTCCTCAATCATATCTTCGTAATTGCGTTCGCTGAAACGAGCATTCGAAACATAATCATCCTCATCAAAACCTGGTAAATGTTGTTTTTCATTTCTTGCAAACGCAGTAATTCTGTAGGCAAAAATACGCTCGCAATCGATAATGTGCCCAAGCATTTCTTTTAATGTCCATTTCCCATCTGCATAAGCAAAGTTTTCTTTCTCCTTATTTGCTTCAAATAAAACTGGAATACTAAAAACCTGTTCTTCAAGTATTTCAAAAATATCTTTATCTACTTTACTAATGTAAGTTTCTCCCCAGGCAGGATATTCGTTAGGCTGTGGTCGGTTCATAAGTTAAACTGCTTTTTAATATAATTCTGAAAGTGGTTCCTTTTCCTAATTCCGAATCTTTTACAAAGATTTCGCCACTGTGGTAATTTTCTACAATACGTTTGGTTAAAGATAAACCTAAACCCCATCCACGTTTTCTTGTGGTATAACCAGGTTGGAAAACAGCATCAAACTTGGATCTCGGAATACCTTTCCCAGTATCGGTAACATCTATAAAAACTTGTTCTTTTGCCAGGTTTTCGATAATATTTACGGATATAGAACCCTCATTTTCGATGGCATTGGCAGCATTTTTTAAAAGATTTTCGATAACCCAATCAAATAAAGGCACATTTAACATTGCTCTCACCTGCTCATCTCCAGTAATACTAAACTTTACCTTATCAGAAGTTCTAACTTTAAAATATCGAATAAAATCGCTGATAACAATGTAAACAACATGGTCTTCCAAAATCGGTTTCGAACCAATTTTAGAAAATCTGTCCGTTATAATTTCAAGTCGCTTAATATCATTTTCCATTTCAGCAATAAGCGGGTCGTCTTCAGCATCGAATTTCGATTTCATTAACTCTACCCAAGCCATTAACGATGATATTGGTGTACCCAGCTGGTGAGCTGTTTCTTTTGCCAATCCTACCCAAACGTGATCTTGTTCATCTCGCCGTGCCGAACTAAACGCTGCATAAGCCGTTAAAAGGAAAAGAAAAATTACACCCATTTGGATATAGGGGAAATAACGAAGTTGGGTTAATATAAACGAATCTTTATAATATGCTTTAAACTCATCTCCAAAAATATTCATAGCAGCAGGTTTATGCTGAACCTGCATTTGCCTTAACTGTTTTACGAAATATAAACTATCATAAACTAATTTATCGTTACCCGAATACATCGTTTTAGTGCTATCCAATCCTGTAGAAGAAACGATTACATCATCCTTATTAACCAATATAACAGGCATTTTTGTGTTTTGCCTCACGGTTTCGATAATGCTGCTTAGATTTTCGTTATCCATCAAGAGCATAGAACGCTCTGTAATTTTAACCCAAAGCTGAAATTGATTTGCTTCTTCTCGCTCCATCTTTTTCACAAATGAATCTGTATAAAATACTGATGCTATGCCAATTAAGATAGCAAAAATGAGAAGGAAAAATTTCCAGCGGCGTTTTTTTTCGTAAGGGTTCATGCTTTGGGTAGCCAAATTACAATAACAAAACGAAAAAAACATAAAACCATTATGCTTTTTCCTAAAACCAAACGGCAAATACTTTTAAAATTATAATAGCCTCATTGATTATGAAAACAATATAAAATAGATGAAAAACATATCTTTGCATCGTCTTGCGTTTTGCGCATAGCGATGAACATTTAGTTGTTTAACGCCAAACGCTTACCGCTCAACAAACCAACCATGGATAAAAAAGTTAGAGTAAGATTTGCACCAAGCCCAACTGGTGGCTTGCATTTAGGCGGTGTACGTACAGCCTTGTTTAATTATTTGTTCGCTAAAAAGCACAACGGAACTTTTGTTCTACGTGTTGAAGATACGGACCAAAATCGCTTCGTAGAAGGTGCTGAAGAGTATATTGTAAACTGTTTAGACTGGTGCGGAATTACACCAGATGAAAGTCCGAATAAGCCTGGGGCTTATGGTCCTTACCGCCAAAGCGAAAGAAAGCCAAGTTATCGCAAATTTGCCGAGCAATTAATTAGCGATGGTTATGCGTATTACGCTTTCGATACGCCTGAAGATTTGGATGCTAAACGTAAGGAAATTCCTAATTTTCAATACGGGCAAGCAACACGTATGCAAATGCGCAACTCTTTAACTTTAACCATTAGTGAAGTTGAAGACTTATTAGCCGCAAAAACACCGCACGTTATCCGCATCAAAGTTCCTGAAAACGAAAATGTACATTTTAACGATTTAATTCGTGGCGATGTATCTTTCGAAACCGCAATTGTTGATGACAAGGTTTTGCTTAAGGCTGACGGAATGCCAACTTATCATTTAGCCGTTGTAGTTGATGATAAAGCCATGGAAATTACTCATGCTTTCCGTGGCGAAGAATGGTTACCATCGGCACCAATTCATATTTTACTTTGGAAATATTTAGGCTGGGAAACCGATATGCCGCAATGGGCACATTTGCCATTAATTTTAAAACCCGATGGACATGGAAAATTAAGTAAACGTGATGGCGACCGCTTAGGTTTTCCTGTTTATGCGATGAACTGGACTGATCCAAAAACAGGTGATGTGACCAAAGGATTTAAAGAAATGGGCTTTATGCCAGAAGCTTTTGTTAACATGCTTGCTCTTTTAGGTTGGAATGATGGAACCGAACAAGAAATATTTTCGCTTACCGAACTGGAAGAAAAGTTCTCTATTGAAAGAATTAGTAAAGCTGGTGCTAAATTCGATTTTGAAAAAGCAAAATGGTACAACCACGAGTGGATTAAAACAGAAAGTGCAGAGCGATTGGCGACAGTTATTTCGGAGGAATTAAAAAATGCAGGAATAGAAGTAAAAGATCAGTCTTACTTAAATACAGTTATCGATTTAATCAAAGATAGATGTACATTATTGCCTGATTTTGTGGCACAAAGTGCTTACTTTTTCACTACGCCAACAGCATACGATTTGGCTGCTGTGAAACCAAAATGGACAGCAGAAAAAGCTGATTTTTTTACCATTTTTGGTTCAACTTTAAACTTAAACAATGCTGCTGATGCAGAAGCTGCTTTTAAAGCACTTGCTGAAGAAAAAGGATTTAAACCTGGCGAATTAATGTTACCATTCAGAATTATGTTAGTAGGTGGTAAATTTGGGCCAGGTGTTTTTGACATTGCTGTTTTACTTGGCGAAGCCGAAACAAAATCAAGAATTGAAAAAGCAATAGCTGTTTTTAATAGTTAGTGTAGCGAATAAAACTTAGAAGCCCAGAAGTAAAAATCTGGGCTTTTTGCTTTCCATTACATTTCCAAACTGATCGCCAATTAATGTTGGTCAAACATCGTTAACATTTCATGCAAGGCCGTTTCTGAATGCATTCGCTCACCGTTTTCAACCGAATCTTTAGCCGCTACGGCTGCTCTTTTACGCATTTCTGTTTCGTAAAATGAAATTGCTTCTTGCACAGTATGGTGTTTATCAGCCGTTAAACATTCGCTTAACTCCAAGGCATCAAGCATAGCCATATTTGCCCCTTCTCCTGCAAATGGAGGCATTGCATGTGCTGCATCACCAAGCATGGTTAAATTTGATAATGCTTTCCAATTTTGATCAAATGGCATGCAATAAATCGGCCGAGGAATAACTGGAGCATTTATATTTTCAAATATTTCATACCAAACGTTGCTCCATTCTGGATACTCTCTTTTAAACCAATTCAATAACTGCGTTTTATTTCCATAGTCTAAACCATTGTTGGTTGCCCAACTTTCATCAGTTTTAAAGCTGGCGTAAAAACCCAAATCGCCGTTACCTTTTTGGCCGCCCAATAAACATTTCGAATTTCCGAAGGCCATTACTTTACCGCCATTTAGCAATGCATTAATTTGAGGGGTTAATTTTTCGGCATTGTAAATATTTATTTCAAGCATGGTGATACCTGTATAAAAAGCTTTAATATCTGTTAAATATGGGCGAATTTTAGAATTAGCGCCGTCAGAAGCAATTACCAAATCCGCGTAGGCATATCTGCCGTTTTTGAAGTGTAATAGCCAGCCATCATTTTGTTTTTCCATGGAAATAAAATGGCTATCCCACACAACGGTATCTTGCTGCAAAGATTCTAACAGCATTTGCCTTAACGGACCACGATCTATCTCTGGACGAAAATATTTGTTTCCAAAGTCTTCTTCTACTTTAGTTTCATGGTCGCTGAAAAATATTGTTGCGTTTTCATTTACTATGATTTTTTTATCCGCACCTGGGCGAAAATTCTTTTTAAACTCTTCTATTAAATTTCCTTTACGTAGAGCCGCCAAACCCGATTCTTCATGCAAATCGAGTGGCGAACCTTGCACACGGGCATCTTTATTAAAGTCTCTTTCGTAAACTTTAACATTTGCGCCTTTTAGTTGTAGCAGCCTTGCAAGTGTTAATCCACCTGGCCCACCACCAACTATGGCAATTTGCTTGTTTTCTAATTTCATAACACAAAATTATTCCCTATCAAGCACTGAAAATTGTATAAATCGGTCGTTTTTGTTTTTTAATAATTCTTTAGGTACAACACCCGAAAACTTTTTTATTTCCCTAATAAAATGGCTTTGGTCAGTAAAGTGTGATTCTGGAAAAAGCTGCCCCTGCGCAATATGATCCAAAGATCCACGGAAACGCAAAATATTGCAGTATAATTTTAACGAAATCCCGTATTGCTGGTTAAAATACCGATTGATTTGCCGACTGTTCCAATACACACTTTGCGAAAGCTCTTTAACGGTTAATGAGCCTTTTGAAGCATAAATTAAATCAAAAAGTTTCTGTTTCCGCTCATCTATATTTTTTGGTAAAAGTGAATGTATTTTTTTTGAGGCCTTTTCGCAGAAACCGTCGAAATTTTCAAGATCCTTTTCATTAAAATCCCAAAAATTTAAGGGCATGTATTCTGCGTAATTCAATAAATTAGAAACAACATTTTGAAAAATATATTCTGTTGCAAGCAATTTAAAGCTTATAGCAAACATCAGCGTTTTGGCTTTCAAAACCACTTTTGAAGGGAATGTTTCAATCCCTGAGCGGACAATATGAAAAGGCTCAGTTTCAGATTTAGAAAAAGTCAATTCCAATCTTCCATCGGGCAAAACCACAATATCTTTGTCCTGATCTGATTGGTTATGCAATAGCCAAAAGCTTTCTACAAAATCAGAAATTGATTTATCGGGCCTGATTAGTTTGAAATTCAAATCCTTGTCCATTGTTAATTGTAAATTTAATCTTTTCAGCTAATCTTCAACTTAAAAAATATCCCTCAACTAATAAAAAAAATATTTTATACTTTAGTGTTACAATTTCAACTAATAGGGTATTCATTTAAAAAAATTAAAGCTATGCAGTGGTTCGGTAAAGGAAGTAATAATGTTGAGGATGGCAGAGGCGGCGGTGGTGGCAAAACTGCTTTAGGCGGTGGAGTCGGCATTATTATTATTGTATTGGGTTTAATTTTCGGAAAGGATTTATCTGGATTGGTTAGCCAGTTACCACAAACGGAAACAACAGAAGTTAAACAGGGCGTTCCAGAAAATGATGCACAGGCAAAATTTGTTTCTGGTGTTTTAGAATCTACAGAGCAAGTTTGGGATAAAGAATTTGAAGCTATGGGTAAAACTTATGAGCACCCAAAAATGGTTCTTTTTAGCGATGGTGTTCAAACCGCTTGCGGAAGTGCAAGTTCGGCTGTTGGTCCTTTTTATTGCCCTGGCGACCATAAAGTTTATATTGATTTAACGTTTTACGATGAGTTAAAAAACCGTTTTGGTGCCGCAGGCGATTTCGCTCAAGCTTATGTTATTGCTCATGAAGTTGGGCATCATGTTCAAAATCTTTTAGGTATTTCCGATAAATTGCAGCAAGCCCGTGGGCGCGTTAGCGAAACTGAATACAATCGTTTATCAGTTAAATTAGAATTACAAGCCGATTTTTTTGCTGGTCTTTGGGCACACAACGCACAAAATTTAAAAGATTTTAGATTAGATGAGGGTGATATCGAAGAAGCCTTAACCGCAGCAAATGCCATTGGTGATGATAAATTACAAAAGCAAGCTACAGGGGAAGTTACACCCGATTCTTTTACTCACGGAACTTCGCAACAACGTATGTTTTGGTTTAAAAAAGGTTTCGAAACTGGCGATATTTCTCAGGGCGATACCTTTAAATCAAATAATTTATAATTTTTAAAACATTTTCAAAACATCTTTGTTTGGTTTCAGTTAAGGGGTAATTTTTCCTTAAAATCAAACAAGATTAACTAGCTTCCCTAATGTTTTATAAAAGATGATCCTTATTGTTGATGACAGGCCTGAAAACCTAATTTCTTTACAGAAAGTACTACAAGCTAATAATTTCGAAGTCGATACCGCTTCATCTGGAGAAGATGCCCTTAAAAAAGTTTTAAAGAATAATTATGTGCTGATCATTCTGGACGTTCAGATGCCAGACATGGATGGTTTCGAAGTAGCAGAAGCCATTTCAGGGTTTAGCAAGGCAAAAGACACCGCAATTATTTTTCTTTCTGCAGTAAACACCGAACTAAGGTTTATAACAAAAGGTTATTTAAACGGTGGTTTAGATTACATTACTAAACCTGTGGATATAAATGTGCTTTTACTAAAAATAAAAACCTTTTATCGTATTTACGAGCAAAGCAGAAAACTTAACGAAGTACAAGAGAAACTGCTCGAAGAGATTGAGTTTAGAAAGCTAGCCGAAAATAAAAAAGACGAATTCATTAGTATTGCCAGTCACGAATTAAAAACACCTTTAACCAGTGTAAAAGGTTACATCCAACTACTTCAGCGAAGTTTAAGTAGAGATGATAAAACCATGGCCGAAAACCACCTGGCTAAGGCAAGTACTCAACTCGAAAAATTAAACGACCTTATTGTTGATTTGCTTGATATTTCTAAAATTGAAAGCGGAAAGCTGAAGTTTAACATGCAAAGCTTTTGCGCCGATAACATGGTTAATAATGCAATCGAGATGCTTCAGCAAGCCAATCCCGATTTCAAAATTAACAAACTTGGCAAAACCAATGAAATGGTTTTTGGCGATGAAATACGACTTGAACAGGTTGTAATTAACTTTATAACGAATGCCATAAAATATGCTCCAGGTACTAATCAGGTAAATGTTACTATAAACATAAAAGACGGACAACTTTACCTCTCTGTAAAGGATTTTGGAATTGGCATACCGAAAGAACAACAGCATAAAATATTCGATAAGTTTTATCGGGTGGAAGAAAACAGTAACCGATTTAATGGTTTAGGAATTGGTTTATACATTTGCGCTGAAATTATAGCAAGACATGGTGGCAAAATTGGCGTGAATAGCGTTATCGATGAAGGTTCCGAATTCTACTTTATTATTCCTATTGATGAACAAACAATATCAGAACAAGAAGAGGTGTCAAAAACCATTTAATAAAAATCCCCAAACAAAAAATAGCATACAATTTTAATGAAAACAACTCTTAAAAATAATTTACGTTTAGGTTTAGGCTTATCGCTTATTATTCTTTTTATCAGTTCGCTTGCTTCATACGTAAGCATTAGTAATTTAATAAAAAGTACCGATCTGGTTAAACACAGCGACGAAGTAATTTTAAATGTAGAAGGTGTAATTTCAACTTTAAAAGATGCCGAAACAGGACAAAGAGGCTACCTGTTAACAGGAAACAAAGTTTTCTTAGCACCATACAACGGCGCGACTGATGCGGCTCTTGCGGCTTTAAACAAAATTGCCGCAAGCACCAAAGACAACCCAAATCAACAAAAAAGTATTGCCGAACTTCGTGATATTATGGTTCGTAGATTGAACATCATAAAATCTACAATCGAAATTAAATCGTTAGGCGGCAATGTAGACCCAACAGTTCTTTTCCAAGGCAAAACCTATATGGATCAAGCTCGTTCAGTTGTTCAGCGAATGGTTAAGGAAGAACGAAATCTCTTAGAACAACGAACGATAGAACTTAACAAGCTTACTGCTTATACTCCAGTTTTAATTGTAATCGCAGCAATTTTAGCCATTTTAATTACCCTGTTTTTTTACAGAAAGGTTTCAATCGATTTTGATGAACGCGTTTTACTTCAAAAAGAAATTGAAGATAAAAAGTTCGAAATGGAAAAACGTATTATTGCTATTAAAGAAATTGCCCACCAAATTTCTGAAGGCAATTACGGTACCACTATGGATAGCCAAACTAAAGATGATATTGGCGAGCTTTCCTATTCGTTAAATACCATGTCTTCTTCCTTAAAAAAATCGTTCGATACGCTTGCCGAAAACGAATGGATACAAACTGGTGTTGCAAACCTGAATGTTAAAATGGTTGGCGAAAAAGATGTTTTCAGCTTAGCTGATGATATTATCGAATTTCTTGCAACTTACACAAAGAGCCAGATTGGAGCCATTTATTTGTTTAAAGATGATGGTCGCTTGCATTTAAAGGGGCAATACGCTCTGAACGGACAAGATTTAAGCAAAGAGCTGGAGCTTGGTGAAGGTTTAATTGGCCAGGCGGTTAAATCAGGTAAACAAATTTTGTTAGATGAAGTACCACAAGGAGGATTAACAGTTAGTTATGCAACAGGAAATATAAAACCTGCGCAATTATTGGTGTTACCAATTATTAGAAATTCTATCTCGATTGGCGGTTTAGAATTAGGCACAATAGGTTCTTTTAGCGAATTACACTTACACTTTCTAAATCTTATTCTTTCTGATCTCGGCACTGCATTATTAGGTGCTCAAAACCGTCAAAAACTGCAACAATTTTTAGAAGAAACTCAGGCACAATCAGAAGAACTACAGGTTCAACATAATGAGCTTGAAGGCATGAATGCGGAGCTAGAAGCGCAGGCTCAAAAACTTCAGGCATCAGAAGAAGAATTACGCGTTCAACAAGAAGAGTTGTTACAAAGTAATCAAGAACTCGAAGAAAGAAGTAGTTTGCTTGAAGAAAAGAACGAACTTATTGAAGAGCGTAATGCAGAAATACAACAAAAAGCAGAAGCATTAGAATTAAGCACAAGGTATAAATCTGAGTTTCTCGCAAATATGTCGCACGAGTTACGCACACCTTTAAATTCAATCTTACTTTTATCCAGGTTGATGGCCGAAAATGAAGCAATGGATCGCGAACATCAGGAATATGCAGAAGTTATTCAAAGTTCTGGACAAGGTTTGTTAAGTTTAATTGATGAGATTCTTGATTTATCTAAAATAGAAGCTGGCAAAATGGAGCTCGACAGAGCCAATATTAAAATTGATGAGGTAATGTTAAACATGGCTTCCTTATTTAATCCTTTGGCAAAAGAAAAAGCCTTAAAACTGGTGATCGATAAAACGAACGATGTGCCAGAGTTTTTTCATACCGATAAAATGCGCTTGGAACAGATTTTGAAAAATCTATTATCAAATGCAATTAAATTTACTACTGAAGGAGCGGTGACGCTTAACATCGAGAAAAACGAAAATCTGAATGCATTAATCTTCAAAGTACAGGATACAGGCGTTGGAATTGCACCCGATAAACAAGGAATGGTATTCGAAGCTTTCCAACAAGCTGATGGTTCTACCCGCCGTAAATTTGGTGGAACAGGCCTTGGGCTTTCGATTAGCAGAGAACTCGCAAAACTTTTAGGAGGTTATATCGATTTAACCAGTAAAGAAAATCAAGGAAGTACTTTTACCTTAACCCTGCCAATTGATAAAAATAAAGGCATTGAAAACGATACAAAAAGTACCTGGGAAAAACCTGTTGCCCTGGAATCAACAACTCCAAAAGTTACTCGTTTAACGGTATCAAATATCCCACAAGAAATTGAGGATGATAGAGATAATATTCTCCCTGATGATAAAGTTATTTTAATTGTTGAAGATGATACCCCTTTTGCAAAAACGCTTTTGGAATTTACCCGAAAACGTAATTATAAAGGCCTGGTTGCCGTTCGTGGAGACGTTGGAATTGAGATGGCTAAAGCCTACAAACCAGTAGCCATATTGCTCGATATCCAATTACCAGTTAAAGATGGATGGCAGGTAATGGAGGAACTAAAATCATCTCCTGATACACGCCCAATTCCAGTGCATATTATGTCATCACTTCAGGTAAAAAAAGAAAGTTTACTTAAAGGTGCGGTAGATTTTATTAATAAGCCATTTGCTTTTGAGCACATGCAAGAGATTTTCCAAAAACTGGAACATGCGCTTAGTCGTCACCCAAAAAAGGTGTTAATTGTTGAAGAAAATGAGCAACATGCAAAAGCTTTAAGTTATTTCTTAAGCAATTTCAATATTCAAACCGAAATAGCAACTAAGGTTAGCGACAGTGTATCTGCATTGCATAAACCAGATGTTAATTGTGTGATCCTGGATATGGGCATTCCAGATAAACATGCCTACGAAACTTTGGAGGTTGTTAAGAAAACACCTGGATTAGAGAACTTACCAATTATTATTTTTACAGGTAAAAACCTATCTAAAGGAGAAGAAAACAGAATTAAACAATATGCAGATTCTATCGTTGTAAAAACAGCGCATTCTTACCAACGTATTTTAGATGAAGCTGGATTATTCCTTCACTTGGTAGAAGAAAAGAATAAAGAAAAAACTAAAACATCTAAAAAATATTCAGAATTACAAGATGTTTTAAAAGGTAAAACTGTTTTGCTTGCTGACGATGATGTTAGAAATATTTTCTCGTTAACAAAAATGCTAGAGCAACATCAAATGAAAGTTATTGCTGCAACCGATGGGAAAGAAGCTTTAAAATTATTAAATGAAAATCCCGCCATTGATGTTGTTTTAATGGATATGATGATGCCAGAATTAGATGGCTACGAAACCACAACAGCTATAAGGCAGAATATTAAATACAGAAACCTACCTATTTTAGCCGTAACCGCAAAAGCAATGATGGGTGATCGTGAAAAATGTATTGCTGCAGGCGCTTCCGATTACATAAGTAAACCTGTTGATTTAGATCAGCTAGTTTCTCTTTTACGTGTTTGGTTGTACGAAAATCATCATAACGCTTAATTCTCTTATTTAAATATGTCTCAAAAGTTAGTACTTATAATTGATGATGATTATCGAAACATTTTCGCTCTTAAAGCTGTTTTAAGAGCCAAGGGCTTTGGTTGTTTATCAGCTCCTGGCGCCAAAGAAGGTTTTGCCATTATTGAAGAAAATGAAAATATTGCTGTTGTCTTAATGGACATGATGATGCCAGATATGGACGGATATCAAGCCATATCTGCCATGAAAAAATCAGAAAAAATGTGGAACATTCCTGTTTTGGCAGTAACGGCACAGGCAATGGTTGGTGATAAAGAAAGATGCTTGAGCGCAGGAGCTTCGGGTTATGTTTCGAAACCAATAAATGTAGATGAGTTAGTAGAACAGATAGAAGAAGTTACAAAAACAGGTGATTAGCGACGCGATAGATAATGAACAGATAGAAACGCTGTTAAGTGATGTACTAGAGGCACATGGTTACGATTTTCTGGAGTATTCCCATGCTTCAATAAAAAGAAGAATTACCCGCTTGTATGCCTTGGATAACTTTGTAAGCTTTGCTGAATTTAGATATACCGTTAGAACAGATAAGCAATATTTTAAGCGATTTTTAGAAGAAATTACAGTAAATGTTACAGAGATGTTTCGCGATCCAACTTTTTATAAGGCGCTTAGAAACGACGTTTTACCTGTTTTAGGTACTTATCCATTCATCAGAATTTGGGTTGCTGGATGTTCTACTGGAGAAGAAGCTTATTCATTGGCAATTGTATTAAAAGAATTAAACCTTTTACACAAATCGCTTATCTATGCAACCGATATTAATCCCTCGGTTTTAGAAAAAGCAAAAAAAGGCTTGTTTCCTTTAAATCATTTAAAAACCTATTCTGAAAACTACGTGAATTCAGGCGGTTTAAAAGATTTTTCTTCTTATTACTCCGCAAACTATTCGCTTGCTAAATTTGATGAAACACTGAGCTCTAAAATGATTTTCTCTACCCATAATCTGGTTTCTGATCATTCTTTTAATGAATTTCAGCTTATTCTGTGTCGCAATGTACTAATCTATTTTGATAAAGAATTGCAGCATAAAGTTTTTCAGTTATTCGATAACAGTCTGGAAAAATTAGGTTATTTGGCATTAGGTAGCAAAGAAAGCTTAGATTTTTGGAATCGATCAAAAGAATATAAGCGCATCAGAACGGAAAAAATATGGCGAAAACTGTAGAATCCAGAAAGTGTAGTGCTTTGATTATTGGCGGTTCTGCTGGTAGTTTAGATGTTTTGCTAGAAATTTTTCCAGATTTAAGTAGCGACATCAACTTCCCCATTATTTTGGTTACGCACCGTAAAACAGGTAACGATTCTTTATTGAGTGATCTGCTTAAAAACAGAACGAAATTAACGGTTAACGAAGCGGAAGAAAAAGAAATAATTTTACCAGGAAATGTTTACATTGCTCCTGCAGATTATCATTTATTAATTGAAGAAAATCATACCATTTCTTTAGATTATTCAGAAAAGATAAACTATTCCAGACCATCTATTGATGTGACTTTTCAATCGGCTGCCGAAATTTTTAAAGATGAACTGGTTTGTATTTTACTTTCGGGATCTAACGCAGATGGAGTAGCTGGATTAAAAATTGCAAACAGTTTTGGTGGTTTAGTTGTTGTACAAAATCCAAACACAGCAATTATGCCTTATATGCCCCAACAAGCCGTTAATGAAGTAAAACCTGTTGTGGTTTTGGATGCCTTTAACATGGCAGAATTTATTAACAAGCTGATTAATTAAAAAAATATAAATTACGCTTCGGAAGGTAAAATTTATGACTGAAACAAAAAAAGTATTCGTTTTCGATGACAACAGAGATATTTTAGATTTATGTACCTTCATTTTAGAAGATGCAGGTTATGAAATCAGAACATCTGAAAATGCTAGTGATATAGAAAACCAGGTTGCAGCATACATGCCCGATATCATTTTTATGGATAATTGGCTGCCCGATTTAGGTGGAATTCAGGCCACAAAAGCAATAAAGAATCACTCTGATTTAAAACACATTCCAGTAATTTATTTTTCGGCTAATAACGATATTTCTGCGTTGGCCAAAGAAGCTGGAGCAGATAGTTATTTATCTAAACCGTTTGATATTAACGATTTGGAGGAGATTATTAAAAAGTACATAAGCTAATTTTTACCCCAGATCCTGGTATTCAAATCAAGCTCCCGAACAATATCATACATAAAGTTAATTATCGCGATATCTTCATTTAATAAATCGGGATTTAAGAGCGTTTTGAAAACAGGAGCCTCAAAATAATTCCTATTTAAGGGAAACGCGATATACATTCTGCTGTCGATAAACGATAGTGAAACTGTATTTTTTGCATTTCTGTTTAAGGTTAAAATGCGTTCCATCATCGCTGGCGTTAAAATATATCGAGCCTCAACCTGATCGGTTGAATGCGTAATAAAGGTCTTATCAAAATCCGTACTTTCGAGATTAATTACATTTTTATCGCTAAATGAAAACAAATTTTTAGAAAACCAGGCGCCCATTGTACCGAAAAGATCTTTTGGTTTAACTAATGTAACACCCTTAAAGTTTTTATTAAAATCGGCTACGAAAATTATACCTTTAAAAATATCATGCCATTCGGTTCTGGTACCGTTTTTAGTTTGCACTTCTCTTTTATATTCTGCATGAATTTCTGCAAAATAAAAGCCCGTTTTCGCTGCGTTTCCGCTAACCAGATCTTCAGTATGATAACGATCGGGTTGTTCAGAAAAAAGTTGAGTGCTACAAAACTCTGAAACAGGAATACCATTGTAAGGTTCAATTGTTAAGCTTTCATCAAGCGATTTAAGCGCTGTCCCAATAACATGAGTTTTAAATGCTTCTTTATAAGCTTTCAGTGCATCGGCAATTTTGTAAAGAACTATACCGCCATAAATAGCACCGAAAAGCCCAATAATAACACCAGGGACAGGAATGCCCCACACAGAAAACCCTATTGCAACGATAATACCTGCGCCTATAAAAAGATAGCCTTTTTTTTGCGTTGATGATATTTTAGCCCGCTCGGTTTCTAACGTAGCAAGTACATTTTGTAGTGCTGCGTTATTTTCAATATTAACCATTAACTATTGAAAAGATCTTTTGCGCTGATGTTTTTACGTTCTTCTTGTGCTGTTTCTAAAACCGCCATAGGCTGAAAGTTCAACATTCCAGCAAACATGCTTCCAGGAAACATCATAATCGCGTTATTGTAATCAGTTATTGCAGAGTTATAAGTTCTTCTGGCTGCAGCAATTTGCTCTTCACTTTCTGTCCAGGTTGTTTGTAAATTAATAAAGTTGGTATTTGCCTTTAAATCTGGATAGTTTTCTACATTTAACATTAAGCCTTTTATACTGCTGCTTAACTGTGTATCAATCGTAGCTTTCTCTGCATCACTAACATTTCCAGAAACCGCTTTAGCTCTTAACTCTACAATTTTGGTAAGCGTTCCTTGTTCGTAAGTGGTATATTGTTTCACCACTTCAACAAGATTTGGAATCAAATCGAAACGTTTTTTTAACATTACATCAATCGCAGAAAATGCATTTGTAACCTGATTTTTCTTTCCAATTAAAGAATTGTAAAAGAAAATTCCCATTAAAAACAGGAAACCAATAATAACGAGGGCAATAATCATAATTTTAGTTTTATAAGGTTTAGAGCATAAATATATTAAAACGTTACAATTATTTGTTTATCAACGATTTTCTTTCAATTTCTGTCGCTCTATTCTCTTCTGCCTTCTTAGTTCACGACTTTCCTTAATGGCCTTAAATGTGGCTATATGGCTTCGAATTTTTGCTTGTTTTTCTTCGGTAATACCAACACTATGTTTAATACCAACGAACAAGCTTTTCCAAATCATATTAAAAAAAGAAGTGTTTGCGGGCCTCTCATAAACTACATTTTCGGAGATAAGCTTTTCATTTGGCCCGGGATTTTCAGCTTTGATGATCAAGGCGTTTGCCAAAAAAGAAAGTAAACCTCGCTTAACCAAATGATCTTTTTCTGGATCATTTTTCATCAAAGCAACGGATAAATCGAAATAAGAAAAGTCAACAGTTCCTTTGGTTCCAAAATCATCAGCCTTAAAATCAAATTTAAGTTTATCTACATTACCTCGGTTAATTCGAACCAAACCCAGCGGTTTTGTAATTTGATTTAATACCCTTGCGTTAAAATTCTGTAAAATCCCACTGTAAGAAAAATCGCCAGTATTAGCCGCCAAATCAAATTTAAAATCGACATCAAGCTTGCCCTGACCTAAAAGATAAGTGTTTAATTTGGCTTCCATAATCGGATTTTTAACCTTTACCGCTGCAATATTTGTTGCATTAGAAATTATGCCTGAAGTATGTTCAAAAGAAATCCGACCACTTTGCTGACTCTCTTTATTATAAACCGCATAGCTAATATCAATATCCTTTAGTTTTATTTTGTCAACCAAAATTGGTGCACCTAGGCTCTGCAAAAGCTGGTGCGGATATTTCCCAATTCGGCTAACTTTACCCCGATCAGGCAAACTGTTATTATTAAAAACAGCCACAAATCCATTAGCGATTGTCATTTCTTTGGCCCTTAATTCTTGTCTGCTTATGTACAGCGGTAAATTAATGCCACTTAATGAAATATTATTCATCAGGATACTAAACCGATCTTTTGCATAACCAGCAACTTCACCGAATTTCATCTCATCGTAAAGTGGTTCTACAGCAAATTTGTTAACCCTTAATCGGCCTGTTGATGCCCTGAAATCAAGTTGGCTAAGTTTCAGGTTATACATTTTATCGGGGGTTGGATATTTATAATCCTTTAAATTTATAATAACATCTTTCAGCAAATAGAATCTTTTGGTGTCTTCAAAGGAAGTAGAATCAACAAGCAAATCAACAAGTGTAATGTTTAAATCATCGATTGAAAATACTTCGGGTTTGGTTACATTTTTATTGATGTAATTGAAACTAGCATCTCTAAAACGAATATTTTTTATGCTAAACTCTTTCAGGCTTTTGGAGATAAAGGTATAAGGCGATTGAATAGGTCGAGGCGCTCGATTTTCATTAAAATCGAGTTGCTTGTTAATCATGTACACTTCAGGTTTATCAAACAAAACATCTTCAATTTGAAGCTTTTGTTCGCGATAAAGTATAAAAGGATGAAAATGATTAACTACCAGTTTTTTTAGTGAAACCTGATAGAGATTGTTTGGCGCTCTTTTTAAAGCCACCAATTGTTTATAACGAATCGTATCTGGAGTAATTTTTACATTTTGAAGTGTTGCACTTCCCGTTAAAATATTCGTACTAACCTTAGTAAAGGTGATGGTATAAAGACTATCTGTTGATTTATAAAGCAACGTTTTAATCTGCGATGTTAATAGCGGGCGAGATTTTACATTAAGAAACCAGGCAATTGATGCAAGTATTGCTGCCAATATTAAAAGTATCCACGCAGCCCATTTTATAAACCTGTATCGATGTCTTTTTTTTTCTGGCATTTCATTAAGGACTGTTTTATCAGCAATATACATTTAAAACGTATTTGTTAAAAATGTGCGCCTAATTTTTATCCCTTTTTTCTTTTCGTGCCTCTTTTCTGTCGGCTCGCTTTTGTTCTCTAATTTTCTTTGCTATAACTTTTTGTTGTTTTACTGGGTTCTTTTCAGGAACGATACCAACCCCTACAATATCCTTTATGCCAATAAAAACTGTTTTCCACATCAGGTTAAAAAATGAAGCAGAGTTTATTCTTGTATTGGTCATTGTCGCGGTTCTTGGCGATTCGCCTTTCTTTGGATTCTCATCTTTTACAAGAACAGCATTAGCCAAAAATGATAAAAACCCTTTTTCTTTTGTGCCTTGTCCGTCAATATTATCAGATAATAATTTCACCTTTAAGTTGGTATATAGCATACTCATCGAGCCAGTTGCAGTGCGAAGATTTCCATTGGCTTTAAAAGCTACTTTCTGAATGTTTCCACTTTCTATTTCTATCAAACCAAGGTTTTTTGAAAGCGAGTTTAAAGCTTTCATGTCGAAGTTCCCTAAGTTACCGCTGTAAGAAAATGCGCCGTTTTTATCCGTGAGGTTAAAATCTATCTTCACATTCAACTTGCCAGTTCCCATTAAAAGTGAATTTAAATCGGCCACGGCATGATTATTTCGCTTCAATTGCAAGGTATCATTAGTGAAATTTAAAATATTCCCTGTTAAGGATTTAAAATCTACCGAGCCTGTTTTTTTACTTGCAGGATTATACTCGCTATATTTTAAATCAATATTTGTTAATTTAACGGTATCAATATCCACAGGAAAATTTAATCTTTTCAATGCCATGTGCGGATAGTTTTGGCCTTTATCAAATCCTGGTGGCGGCGGCGATTCACGACTCATAAATACTTCTACCTTAGCTGGGCCAATTTTTAGTGATTTTGCACGAAGTTTTTGATCGCTATTTAAACCCATAAAATCTACACCATTAAATTCTACTTTATCAAAAGCCAAATCATATCTGTCTTTTTGGATATTGTATTTCCTGGCAAAAGTTAATTCTGGATATAGCGGCGTTAATTTCAAACCTTTAACTGTAATTTTTTTTGATGCAACAGAGCCTGTTATCGTATCTACTTTCATCGAGTACATTTTATCTTTAGTTATCGATTTATAACCTGCAAGTTCAAAGGAAATGTCTTTCGTGTAATAAAATCTACTGCTATCATTTGCAGAAAGAGAATCCAATAGAAAATCGTTTATTGAAATATTCAGGTGTTTAATCGAGTTTTTGGTCTTCTTTAAACCTGTTTTGTTAATGTAATCAAAATCCGCATCGACAATTTTTACCGTTTTTATATGCAACGAGTTGAAAGTTTTAGAAATTTGTTCATAGAGCGTTTTCTCGCTTTTAACTGTGTCAGGCTGTTTTTCAACCTTATTTAGAATCATGTTGATAGAAGGCTTATCCAAAATAATGGCATTAACATTTGCCTGTTTTTTGAAATATGCCGTTAGTATGCCAACTCCTGTAATTTGGAGCTTTTTTAATTTAAGTTCGAAAATATAAACTGGTGCCAATTTTTGCGTTTTCAAACTATCAAAAACAGCCGTATCTGCAGTTAAGGTAACATCTCTTAATGCTAAACTTCCTGTAATTACGTTTAGATTAATACTTTTAAAATCAATTTTATAAAGATGTTTCGAGCTGGTGTAAACGCTCTCTTTAATTTTTTCGGTAAGTATCGGCTTCCATCTGGCACTTAAAAACATTGCTCCAAAAGCGAGAATTAAAATTAATCCGCCAACAATACTGGTTATCCAAATCCAGATTTTATTTCTATTTTGAGCTGTCATTATCTTGCTTTATCGATAGGTAACAGCTGGAAAGGAGAAAGGTTTTTGATTTGAAAACAAGCGCTCGCCTATCTTGCTATAAAAAAATATAATTTTGGAAAACGATGTTAAAAGCCGAAATCAGAAAACAAGCGATAAAAGATAGATTAACGATTAGCGATACAGAATATGAATCGTTAAATAATGGCTTGTTAAATCAATTCATAACGCTGGATTTTAGCGCTGTAAAAACGCTGCACATCTTCCTGCCAATTGAAGAAAAGAAAGAGCCAAATACATTTTTATTGATTGAATGGCTGGCAGAAAAGCATCCTCAAATTAAAATCATCGTTCCGAAAGCTGATTTCGAAACCGCCTTAATGACCAACCACGAATACTTGGGCATAGATGATTTACAGAGAAACATTTATAATATTCTGGAACCTCAAAAAGCGAGTATTCATAATGGCGAAATCGATATGGTTTTAATTCCGCTTTTAGCTTTCGATAAACAAGGCTATCGTGTGGGGTATGGAAAAGGCTTTTACGATCGGTTTCTTGAAAATATAAATGCTCAGAAAATAGGCTTATCTTTGTGGCCAGCAATAGAAAAGATTGATGATGTTAATAAACACGACATCCGCTTAGATCTTTGCATTACTCCAACAGAAATTATCAAATTTTAAACAATCATGGCAACCGAAATCGTTATCAAAACCGAAAAACAGTACGAAGACAATATGATTGCTGTATTTGAATTGCAGGAAAAAGAAGAGCTAACAGCCGACGATTTAAAACAAATTGAATTGATGTTAAAAGCAGGTGAAAAATACGAGGCAGACCATTTGTAAATATTAATTTATGTATTCCCCATTGGCTACTCTGTTTCTGCGAAAAAGAATCTGCTTGATTCCCGAATCTATCGGAAAACAACCCTAAGCCTGCGCCTTAACAAAATCGCTCACTAAATATGCGATCAGTTTCGAGGTTAATTTACTCACTCTGCCATCGAGTAATCGCGTTGCACCCTCACTGATGTGTAAATAAGAAAAACGCTTTTCATTTGTTAAAATCAACCTTCTAATATCATTTACAGAAAATCCAGATGGTGTTTCTGCGCTCGAAAGTACATTTTGAATAGAGTCTAAATCTATCTCCAAACCAGCAATAGTACTTAAGCCAGTGAAAAAATTTTGTTCCTCTATTCCCTTCAAAATATCATCAAAAAACACTGCTTTTAACTGTGGGTTAGATTCAATTTGATTTAAAATAGCTTCGTTGTTATAGTTTTGATGTAAACCATACATGAAATAGTTTTCTAGGAATTTTTCAGCTAAAGCGTAAGTAAATCCGTTTCCGCTGTGCCTTCCCTCCTGTTCTCTTAAATCGGCGTGAGCATCAATATTTAAAACATCAATGGCTTTTTTGTGCGCTAAAGATGTTCCTTTAATCATCGGAAATGCATTATTGTGTCCGCCACCAATTACGATTGGAATTTTGCCCGCAGCAACGATTTTTTCGATAACTGGATAAACCAAATTATCAATTTCAGTAACCTTAACTCTTAAGCCATCAATCTCTGAATCTTCAGGTTCCTCAATTTCAAAATGACCCAAAACAAGAATTTCTTTTCCATTTAAAAACTGATTACTTTGAATATTTAAGAAAGCCACTAAGGCTGGACGCCAGGTTGTAGATGTACCAGCGACACCCGAATTCGCCCGAACCCCAATATCTTCTGGAATACCTAAAAGCACAAATTTTGCACTGCTGTTTTTAAGCCCTTCCAAAGAAATTTTATCAATCGATGAAGAGTCATTCGGATTATATATTCCAACGTTTTCACCAAGCTTCCTTTCTCCCTTACGATGAATGATCAGGTTATCAATATCGCTTTGCGAATATATTTTAAGACTATCCATTGTAAATTTTCCCGTTTAAAATAATGGTCTCTATTTGCGTTTCACCAAAACTATAAGGCAAATAGGCAATTGAAGGCATCGGTTTCGTAATAAATAAATTTGCCTTTTTTCCATTAGCTATACTCCCATAAGTACCGCTGATTTCCATTGCAGCGGCTCCATTTAAGGTTGCCGAATTAATCGCTTGCTCTGGTAGCATTTTCAACTTTATACAACCTAACGAAACCACAAAATTCATATTTCCAGATGGTGTTGAACCTGGATTATAATCTGTAGCCAATGCAACAGCAACATTTGCAGCAATTAAGCTTTTAGCATCTGCGAAAGATATCCCGAGATAAAACGAGCATGAAGGTAATAACGTTGCTATTGTAGAGCTATTTTTTAATGCAAAAACAGTTTCTTCGTTTGTTTCTTCAAGATGATCGACGGAGATTGCATTATTTTTTATGCCGATTTCTACAGCTCCTGAAATTGAAAGTTGGTTGGCATGTATTTTCGGTTTCAGGTTGTATTTTGCGCCAGCCTTTAAAATCTGATCTGTTTGTTCGACTGAGAAAAATCCCTTTTCGCAAAAAACATCGATATAATCGGCCAGCTTTTCTGCTGTAATTTGAGGCAGCATTTCTTTAATAATTAAATCGATGTAAGCCTGCTGATTATTTTTATACTCACTTGGAAAAGCATGAGCAGCCAGGAATGTAGCCTTAATGGGAATCGGAAAATTTGCCTTTAATTTTTTGATAACCCTGAGCATTTTGATCTCGCTTTCAACGGTTAAACCATAACCGCTTTTTATTTCAACGGCTCCCGTTCCTTGCAAAATCATTTGTTTTAAGCGAATAGAGGCACTCCTGTAAAGCTGATCTTCGGTTGCAATTTGCATTTTACTGGCCGAATTTAAAATTCCGCCCCCAGCTGCTGCAATTTCTTCGTAGGTTTTACCCTGAATTTTCATGGCAAACTCTTCCTCGCGGGAAGCTGCAAAAACAATATGTGTATGGCTATCGCACCATGATGGAAACACAAATTTACCTTCAGCTGAGATTTGAGTTGGGAGAGACGAAATTTGTGAAGGAATATCATTCATCGTTCCAAAATCTTTAATGAAATCATCTTCGATCAAAAGCCACGCATTTTCCAAAACAGGCAAATTGTTCATCTCCTCGCCACGAAGAACTAATTTATCTTTCGGATGTAAGCCAACAAGGCCCTTAATATTTGTAATTAGCATATTTGGTTTACTTTCGATTTGTTCTATCACCAATTTGGCGCAATGTAGGTTAGCCCTTTTACAGCCGTTTTTTTATAAACATCTGGGCTAAATGGCGAGTTCTCTATCAGTCTACGGATTTTCTTCTCATTGTAGCCGATATTAAAATCAACCCTCGGATTATCGTGCATTACAATCAGGTTTTTATTCTCATCAATATAGCCGTATTCTAATTGTATCGAACCAGCGTCGATATCACCATAAATCTGCATTTTAATTACATTGCCTTTCATAATGTAATATCCAACAATGCCAATATCTGGATTGTTAATATCGTCTATTTTTGGTGAATCTTTTAATCCTTGTAACTTGAATCGTCCATCGCTATAAAAACGGATGCATTTATCTTTCTTTTTATAGCCGTTATTGTTTTTATAGTAATATCCGTTTGATAAATAATAGATGGAATTTGTATCAATTAAGGAAAGATTTAAGCCTGCGAAGCTCTTTTTATAGGAAAATTTTTGACTTTTCGGCGGTCTGATATAGCCTGCATCGTTTACAACATAATGCGTACAGCTAGAAGTTAGAACTACCACAATGAAACAAAAGTAAATTTTCATAAAATGAGATTATTCCAGCTCTAATAAAACAGGACAATGGTCTGAATGTATAGCGTCGGGCAAAATTCTTACATTTTTTAACCTGTTTTCCATTGGCTTTGATACTAAATGATAATCGATACGCCAGCCCAAATTCTTCCCTCTCGAACCAGATCTGTAACTCCACCAGGTGTAATGGTGTGGATCTTTGTTAAAGTGTCGGAACGTATCTATAAAACCATTATCCAAAAATAGTTGCATCCACTCGCGTTCTTCGGGCAAAAACCCAGAGGAATTTGCATTAGATTTTGGATTATGAATATCTATTGAAGTATGGCAAATATTATAATCTCCGCTGATAATCAAGTTAGGTATTTCTTTGCGTAATTCTCCAATGTATCCATCAAAAAAACGCATAAACTCATATTTTTTAACCTGCCTTTCGTCACCACTCGAGCCCGATGGCATGTATAAACTCATTAATGAAAAATTATCGAAATCGGCTCTTAAAATTCTTCCCTCTTTGTCAATCCATTCTTCGCCACAGCCATATTCTACGTGATTGGGTTTTGTTTTGCTTAAAATCGCCACTCCGCTGTAGCCCTTTTTCTCTGCTGGAAACCAATAAGGATGGTAGCCCAATTGTTCTATTAATCCAATAATTTCTTGGATTTGAGACGGCAATGCTTTAACTTCCTGCAGGCAAACCATATCAGCATTTGTCGCTTGTAACCATCCGAAGAAGTTTTTTGTACTTGCCGCCCGAATTCCGTTAACGTTATAGGAGATGATTTTCATTACGATTTTATAATCAATTTATCTTTCAAAATTCCTTTCGCCAACTGTTTCTCCAGCTTCTTCGCTTCTCTCCTTTTCAAAATTGTAATGTCCATTTTTACATCTTGTTTCGGTCGATTGTTTTTATCTGTTGTTAAAACAGCAATTTTATCAACCATATCTAAGCCAACAATGACTTCGCCATAAACGGTATAATTTCGATCTAAATGTGGTGAACCGCCAATGTTTTTATAAACCTGTCTTTGCCATTCTGGGATTTTAAATTTCAGGCGTTTTTCTTCTACGCTATTTAGTTGTTCATCAGTAAAAATCTTTCCCTGCACCAAATAAAACTGGCAACCACTCGATGCTTTTTCTGGATTATTATCTCTCGCCGCCGCTAAAACACCCTTTTTATGAAATAAGCTATCCCGAAACTCGGCAGGAATTGTGTACCCGACATCACCTTCACCTAAAAGTGAATCAGGTTTAGCGGTTTTTGAATCAGGATCACCGCCTTGAATCATAAAATCTTTGATCACCCTGTGAAATAACGTTCCATTATAAAAGCCCTTTTTGGTAAGTTTTAAAAAATTATCGCGGTGTAAAGGTGTTTCGTTATAAAGTTTTACAATACATTCTCCAAATTCGGTTTTAATACGGATGTATTGATTTTTAGGCTTAGCTGCAAAAGCAGAAAGCACAGAAAATGTGCAGATAAATAAGATTAATTTCTTCATTTGAATCGTGTTTGCGGCTAAATTAAGCTAAAAAATGAAATTCAATAAATAATACGAATGCAATTTAGATGTTTTTTGCGTTACCTTTGTAATAATGAAACTCAGACAGAAAATAGCACTTACTTTGGCCGTATTTTATGCGGTTAGTGTTATGGGTTTGGCTTTGAGTTTGCATTTCTGCGGTGGTAAACTGGCCAATGTAAAACTTTTTAGTAACGAGCTTTCTTGCAAATTATGTAAGGATATCCCTGCAGAAAAGATAAAAGATGATGGTTGCTGCAAAAATACACAGGTAACGGTTAAAGTAAAAGACAGTCATCAAACTGAGGCACAAGTACAAATGCCAAAGTTATTTTCTATCCAATTATTTCTTCATCCGCCAGTTTTAGAATTTCTTACCAATATTACCCCAAAATTTTTTAGCAAAATTTCGAACAAGGCACCTCCACTTTCCACAAGAGTTGCTTTGCACGTTTTCAATTGCATTTTTAGGAATTAGGATATTAACAAATCCGTCATGCTGTCCCGAACATTTACGATCAGCATCTCTATTGCTATTAAGGCTCTGAAATAAATTCAGAGTGACGATGGCGCAATGTTTATTCTAATTCAAAAAATCATGAAAACAATAAAAATATTAAGCATTATTATGCTTCTTTTTGCCGTAAAAGTTTCGGCTCAGCAAATCGCAACTGCAAATTTACAAGTAACTGGTTTAACTTGTTCGATGTGCTCAAACGCAACACAAAAATCCTTAGAAACATTAAGTTTTATTAATACCGTAAAGCCAGATTTAAATAAAAACATCTTTGTTTTAACTTTTAAAAATGGCGCTGATATCAATCTTGATTTAGTTCGTAAAAAAGTTCAGGATGCTGGTTTTTCCGTCGGCGGCTTAACTGCCGATTTCACCTTCAATCAGGTTAAAATTGATGATAAAGGCCAGGCGATTGTTGGCGGTAACGTTTATCGTTTCATAAACGCTAAAAACAAAACCTTAAACGGAACGGTAAAAGCTTCGGTTGTTGATAAAAATTTCATCTCGGGTTCTGCATTTAAAAAGCAATCCACTTCAGCTAATTCTGATGCTTACGCAAGCGGAACAGCCGTAGTAAACGGAAAAAAAACCCGTGTTTATCACTTAATTCTTTCTTAAAAAATGAGGCGGTTTTTAATTATTGCGCTAGTCTTTATTAGCGCAATCAATCATGCTTTTAGTCAAGAATTATACGTTTTTACAGAGCCAGCAAGTAATATGCCCACGAAATCAATTGGGGTTCGTTTAACCAATGAAGGCATGTTTAACAATCCTGGTTTTGTAAGCAGAACAATTCCTGAGGTGATGATCGGTTTCAATAAAAACTTAATGGCCCATGCGCAAGCTTTCCTGTCGGATATGGATGGAAAGTATCGCTTAGAGGGAGGAAGTTTGTACGCAAAGTATCGTTTTCTTTCTATCGATGAGCTTCAAAGCCACTTTAGAGCAGCAGCTTTTGGAAGAATCAGTACAAGCAAACGACCAACTTATACTCGGGATATTAACTTAGAAGGCGATAATAGTGGTGTGCAAGGTGGCTTTATTTTCACGCAGCTTTTACACAAACTGGCTTTATCTGCCACTTTAGGCTATGCCCATTCGTTTAACGATTCCGAGAAACAAGTAACAGGTATGCCAAGGCCAAACAATATGCTTTCTTATAGCCTATCTTCTGGTTATTTGGTATTACCAGTTGTTTATAAAAACTATAAAGAACCGAATTTCAATCTCTATTTCGAAATGTTAGGCAAAACCGACCCAAGTACTGGCCAATCTTATTTAGATTTGGCTCCAGCAATCCAGGTTATTTTAAATAGTACCACCAGAATTGATTTGGGTTATCGTTTCCAGGCGACGGGGAATATGGCTAATCGCTATACCAAAAATATGTATCTGCTAAGGGCAGAATTTAACTTTTTTAATGTTTTAAAATAATATACAAGATGAAAAAAATTATGATAATGGTGGCTATAATTGCCATCGCAAGTACAAAATTAACATTTGCACAAAGTAAAACTGATGTAGCTTTTAATCAGTTATTAACTGCGTATTACGATGTAAAAAATGCTTTAGCTACAGATAAGAAAGATGTTGCAGCCCAAAAGGTAAAAGCATTATCAGCCAAAGTTGATGCAATTCCGCATAAAGATTTGCCAGCTGCACAACACACACTTTGGATGGCGCAATCTAAAATTATCAAAGCAAAAGCATCCGAATTAGCGGCAGGAAAAGACATCAAAGCACAAAGAAAATCTTTCGAAATGATTTCTTCTGCAATGATTAAAACAGTTAGAAACATCAAATTTAACAATGCAACAGTTTTCGTTCAGCATTGTCCAATGGCTAAAGCAAGCTGGTTAAACGAGAAAGAAAATGTCGAAAATCCATATTACGGAAGTATGATGTTTGATTGCGGTGATGTTACTGAAACCATAAAATCGAAATAATGAACCTGCATATCAAAAACATGGTATGCAACCGTTGCAAAATGGTGGTTAAAGCCGAGCTTGAAAAGCTTGGCTTTAACCCTATTTCGGTTGAACTTGGAACGGTTTCCATTAAAGAAAACATTTCTGCCGACGATAAAATTAGAATTAGCGAGCAGCTAAAATCATTTGGTTTTGAGCTTTTGGAAGATAAAAAAACTCAAATTGCCGAACAAATTAAAACCTCAATTATCGATTTGGTTCATTACTCTAAAGAACCATTAAAAATTAATCTTTCTGCTTACCTAAGCGTACAAATCAATCTGGAATATCCGCAACTGAGTGCTGTTTTCTCTGAAATTGAAAATCAAACTATTGAGAAATATTTCATTGCTCAAAAAATAGAGAAAGCAAAAGAAATGCTTACTTATGGCGAATTAACCCTAAGCGAGATTGCTTACCAACTTAATTACAGTAGTGTTGCGCATCTTTCTGCTCAATTTAAAAAAGTTTGCGGCTTAACTCCTTCCGCATATAAAACCCAAACTTCGGATAAAAGAAAGACACTGGATGAGATCTAAATCTAGCGCCATAATGCGAAACCATGTGCAATCAATGGGCTGCTAAAAATTAACGCCTTTTTTCTTATCATACATCAAGACTAAATCTTTCATTTTCAGCGTATTTTTGTTTAATTAAAAACTAGCAAAATATGAAACTTGAGGAAGTTATCGCCTGAAGATTATTTATTGACTTCCGAAAGCTTCATAGCAATTAAAACAAATTAAAAGTTATGAAAAAATTATTCCTATTTCTGATCGCTGCCTCAATCAGTGTAGCATCATTTGCACAAACAACCTGGAAAATCGATCCGATGCATTCATTTGTTAACTTCTCGGTTAAGCACATGGGCATCTCTTTTGTTGATGGTTCATTCAAAAAATTCGATGGTAATGTTGCTGCTTCAAAACCAGACTTAACTGATGCTAAAATCAATTTCACTGTTGAAGTAAATAGCATTACAACTGGTGTTGATATGAGAGATGGTCACTTAAAAACTGATGATTTCTTTAACGCAGAGAAATTTCCAACAATGAAATTTGAAAGTACATCATTCAAAAAATTAAGCGGAAACAATTATGAATTAAGTGGCAAATTAACCATTCGTGATGTAACTAAAGATGTAAAATTTGCGGTAGTTTATGGTGGTACGGCAAAAGATCAGCAAGGCAATACTAAGGCTGGTTTTGGCGCAACTACAACCATTAACCGTTTAGATTATAACATTAAATACGACCCAACTGGTGCTGGTGTTGCAAAAGATGTAACCATTAACTTGAACTTAGAATTTGTGCAAGCAAAATAACTAATATAGTAGTCCTGTCACATTGAGCTTGTGGAAATGCATATCAGTGCTTCGACAAGCTCAATGTGACAAAATTATCTCTACCATGCCAACATTATCTCAATTCAGAAACTTTACTCATGGCTTGCCCCAAACTGATTTAATGCCAACGCTTTTTATTGGTCATGGTTCGCCAATGAATGGTATCGAGCATAACGAGTTTAGTCAAAGCTGGGCCGATTTAGCAAAAAACATCCTTGTTCCAAAAGCCGTTCTAGTTGTTTCTGCACATTGGTACACCCACGGAACTTTTGTTACCGCAATGGATTTTCCATCAACTATTCATGATTTTGGCGGGTTCCCGCAGCAACTATTTGATGTTCAGTACCCAGCTCCTGGTGATGCTAAACTGGCGGCCGAAATTCCATCATTAATTCACTCTGTAAATGTTGGTTTAGATCACGATTGGGGTTTGGACCATGGCACCTGGACCGTTGTTAAACACATGTATCCTGATGCTAATATTCCTGTTCTTCAATTAAGTATTGATTATACAAAATCGCCCGAACAGCACTACGAAATTGCAAAAGAGATTTATGCGCTTCGCAAAAAAGGCGTTTTGGTAATTGGCAGTGGGAATATGGTGCACAACTTACGTATGTTAAGTTGGGAAATGATTAACGGTGGCGGTTACGATTGGGCAAATGAAATGAATGACAAATTCAAAAATTTAATTGCAAATGGCGATCATAAGCCTTTAATCGATTATCGAAATTTAGGAAGTGATGCAATGCTCGCGATCCCTACACCCGAGCATTACTTGCCTTTAATTTATACCTTAGGTTTAAAAAACGACAGAGAAGAGGTTTCTTTCTTTAATGATAAAGCCGTTGGCGGTTCGTTAACCATGACTTCGGTTTTAGTTGGGTAGCTATTTTTTTACCTGCAACTTCGATTATGTCATTCTGGGGCACGAAGAATCTGAAACCTATGCTTCGTGCATCAGAATGAAAAATTCTATAACATTTTATGATTATTCTGTAACGCGATTAGCCTGTTGTTAAGGTATTTTTGTATAAATATTTTTATTATGACACATACCTATCAACTTACTGGCATGACGTGCAGTAGTTGCGAAAATAAAGTAAAAAGCAATCTTTTGGTTTTACCTGATGTAACCGCTGTAGAAGTGTCGAAAGATGCAAATTCGGCGACCATTAGTATGGATAACCATATCGGTTTAAATGCTTTGCAACAAGCATTGGGCGGCCCTGAAAGTAAATATCAGATAACAGCGAACAACCATAGTGAATTGGCTGAAGAAACAAAATCATGGGCAACGACCTACAAACCAATTCTATTAATTTTCGGCTATGTTACAGCGATTTCGCTGTCGGTTTCATGGCAAAGTGGTGCTGTAAACTTCATGACTTTTATGCGTGTTTTTATGGCTGGATTTTTCTTAACGTTTTCTTTTTTCAAAATGTTGAATTTGAAGGCTTTTGCCGAAAGTTATGCGATGTATGATATCGTAGCCAAAAAATTCAGTGCATGGGGTTACATTTATGCTTTCATTGAACTTGGCCTCGGGCTAAGTTTTGCATTAAATTTATCGCCTGTCGTAGTAAACTGGGTAACATTAATTGTAATGACAGTTAGTATTCTTGGCGTTCTGGAAAGCGTTTTAAACAAGAAAAAAATTCAATGTGCTTGCTTGGGTGCTGTTTTTAACTTGCCTATGAGTACCGTTACCATTGTTGAAGATGCAATTATGATTGCGATGAGTGCAGCGATGCTAATTTTGATGTAGCAAAACAAAGCGTAGCCTCTATTTACCATTTCGTCGCAATTATTAAAGGTTTAATTAAGGTTTTATTCGGATTCTAGAACCGAGATAGTACCGAGTTAAACCTGGGTAATAACCGAACTATCCCTGATTTAGAATTAAGTGTTTACCAGGAATTCTATTGACGAAAGAAGAACAAGTTTAGCCTTTTGAAATGGTATTAATAATATGTGCCAGATGGTGTTTTCCATGCCATGCATAAGTGCCCAACATATTTGCCAAAGTAAATTGTTTTCCGTGTTCGGGATGTGTGTATTGCCTTTGAAAATCCTCTATGTTTAAGGTTTTAAGAAACGTAACCCAACGGTGATGCAAAGCGACTAATAAAGCAATAGACATGTCTATTTCTGCATGCTTTGCTTCTTCTGTTTCGGCCCAACGCTCTTCGTAATAAGGCCTGATGATTGGAAGATCTTCAGTTATGGCTTGCTTAAAGCGGATATAAGCATTCATGTGGCTATCGGGGATATGATGAACAACTTGTCTTAATGTCCAGCCATCTGGGCGATAAACTTGATTAAGTTCTTCGTCACTTAAATTCTCGGTAGCCATTTTAATTTGATTTGGTAAAGCTTCAATTTCCGAAATCCAGATTGTGGCTTGCTTTTCGTCAAATATTTCAGGCATTACAAATTTCCCGATTGGGTATTTAAGTTGTTCTAAATCCATGAAAGCAAAATAAGGATTTAAATAGAATTATTTTTGCCACGGAAGCACTGAAATCACAGAAAATAATCAACCTTATTCCGCATCAATCTGTGTTTCCGTGGCAAGCTTTTAACTTTCATTAATCATAGTAGCTTTTTCAACCATTTTAACAGCCCCATATTATATGGTGGATAAATCATTTTCGTCATGCCGAACTTGGATTGAAAAACGACAGCTCGCTCATGTGAAAAGTTTTTAAAGCCGAAAATTCCGTGGCAACTTCCCATTCCACTACTGTTTACGCCACCAAATGGCAAATTTGGATTACTAATATGAACCAAAACATCGTTTACACAAGTTCCGCCTGAACTGGTTTCTTTAATAATTTTAGCTTGATTTTTAACATTATCAGAGAAAATATATAGCGCCAATGGTTTATCTTTTTTGTTTATTAAATCGATGGCTTGTTGTATGGTTTTATAGGTAACGATCGGTAAAATCGGACCAAAAATTTCTTCCTGCATAATGTCGTTTTCGGCATTTACTGAAGTTAAAACCGTTGGGTTTATGGTTAAAGTTCTTTCATTAATTTCTCCACCAAATTCTAATTGCGCACCATCTTTCATTGCTTTTTTAATCAGTTCACCCAATCTTGCAAACTGCTTTTCATTAATGATTTTACCGTAAACAGATTCATTTATTTCATCTCCGTTGAAGAACATTTTTTTCACCGCAGCTTTATAATGTCCTACAAATACTGCTTCTAGCTTTTCATCAATTAAAACATAATCGGGTGCTATACAGGTTTGTCCTGCGTTAACCAATTTTCCCCAGGCAATCTTTTCTGCTGCCTTTTTTAAATCACAAGAATCATCAACTATTGCTGGAGATTTCCCTCCCAATTCCAATGTTACCGAAGTAAGATTTTTTGCCGCAGCAGCCATTACAATTTTTCCAATTGCTGTACTTCCAGTAAAAAAAATATGGTCGAATGGAAGTTTTAATAATGCAGTTGATGTTTCGGCATCACCCTCAAAACAAGCAATTTCCTTTTCATCGAAAGTTTTAGAGATGATTTGATTGATAATTGCCGCAGTATTTGGGCTTAACTCTGAGGGCTTTAACATTACACAATTTCCAGCAGCAATCGCAGATATTAACGGGCTCATCACAAGTTGAAACGGATAATTCCACGGAGCGATAATTAAACAAACACCCTTCGGTTCGTAATAGATTTTATTGCCAGCAAAAAGGTTACTCATTGTTTTGCTAACCGATCTTGGTTTCATCCAACCGTTTAGTTTTTTTATCGCATGGTCTATTTCTGCATAGGTAAAAAACAATTCGGTTACGGCTGTTTCAAATCTACTTTTACGTAAATCTTTTTCTAAAGCATTATATATTTCTTCTTCAGCAGTTTCAAAAGCTTGCTTAAGTTTTTTGAGTTTGGCAATTCGCGTTTTTGCGTCAGTTTTACGTAACTCAAATTTGTGCTGCTGTTGTAAATCGAAAACAGATTTTATTTTTTCTTCCATATTAGTCACAATCGACATCACCGAGTTTATCCTTAAATTTAGTTAAAATCAATTCATTTTATCAAAAACTCATCCATTTAAAGCATATTGCAAATAATTTAAATATTAGCAATGAAGAAATTGTTTTTTGTTTTAGCATTACTAATCCCTGTGGTTATTTATGCGCAAACCATTAAAACAGATGTTTTAGTTTTAGGCAACTCAAATGCTGCTTTTGCTGCAGGCGTTCAGGCTTCAGAATCTGGCGTAAACGCTATAATTTTAACACAAAGTGATGGTTTCAAACTAGGAGATTATAGAAATTTTCCTGAAAATGGTGTTACCAAAGCATTTGAAAAAAGAGCAAGGAAATCTTTAAAACTTGCGGATACTGTGGCGATACCTGAAATGAATTATCAGATATTAAATGCAATTATCAAAACCTGGTCTGATAGCTCGAAATTATTTGATGTGATTAACAATGCATCGTATTACGAAATTAAACGCTCGGGAAGTGGCTGGGAGGCAAGACTCACCAAAGATAAAAGTATAAAAGCAAAGGTTTTAATCGTTACTGATAATCCTGATAGAATTTTAAGCGCACTAAAAATTCCTAGTCTAAAAGTAGCCGAAACGAGCACAATAAATTATTCTGAAAACGTATATCGAACCACAATTGGAGGCTTACAAAGAACTTCAAATTTTCTTTCGTTATACAATCTGTTAATTCCAGATCAGGAAAATATATTATACATCGGGGCGGATAGTTTTGAAATTGGTCAGGCGGCTGGAGCTACCGCTGCATATGGAGCTTTTTATAAAACTAAAACCAGTTTATCTAACTTAAAGAGAATTCAAGGAGAACTTTTGGCTTATAAACTTTCGTTAATGCCTTTTGAAGATGTAAAAGTTACCGATTCTAATTGGTTGGCCATGCAAAAAGTTGGTATTACTGGCATATTAAAGGCCGATATTAAAGATGGAAAATTATTTTTCAATCCTGAAAAGGAAGTAACCTACAATGAAATTAAACAACCGATAAAAGACTATTACTACAAGGCGCAAATCTGGTTTGATGATCATCAAAATATTCCTATAAATTTAGAAAATACCATTTCGATGGTTAGCTATGTTGGAAATAAAGCTGTTGATGCTACAAAAACTGAAATAGAGAAAAAGTGGAATAAGAACTATAAATTTTCTTCCAAATACGACTTAAAAAAGGTTTTAACACGGAGAGAATTTTCGGTAATCATCAATGAGTATTTAAAGCCATTCGATGTTGTAAATGTAGATAGAACTGGAAGGGTGATTCGATAAACCTCACCCCATGAAAGTTTGTAGTTATTGTCCGAGAACTGCATCCCTCTCCTGAAAGAGAGGGAAACCAAGACTGTGGTTTGAACCCTTTGACTTTAACCCACTGTAAAAAATCCCTCTCTTTCAGTAGAGGGAGCGCACAATAGAAGCCAAAGCAAAAAACATTCACAGGGTGAGGCGTTGTAACATTTCCATTTCCTTGTAGTTTTAGCCTCTTCATTCTCTAAATTGCAGCATCCAAACAAAAATTCATGAAGAAATATTTACTTTTCCTTTTGCTTTGCACTGGTGAATACACTTTTGCACAACAAATTGCTCCATTAACTGTAGAAAAAATAATGCGGGACCCAAAATGGATGGGAATTGCACCAACAAATTTCCGTTGGACAGCAGATAGCAAGACGCTTTATTTCAATTGGAACCCGGAAAATAAAGCTAAAGAAGAACTTTTTAAAATAACGCCATCAGCTATAAAACCCGTTAAGGCTGTTGACAAAGAGGATGAAAAGCTTTTAAGCTTAAATTACATTTACAATAAAGACAATTCACTTGGTTTGGTTGAGAAAAGCGGAGACATCTATCTGCAGAATTTTAAAACCAAAAAAGAAACCCGCCTAACCAATACGATGGAGCGAGAAAGCAGTCCTGTTTTTTTAACCAACGGAAATATTGTTTACCAATTAGGCGATAATCTTTTCGAAATCAATTTAAAATCTGCTGAAACCAAGCAATTAACTAATTTCGTTAAGGGTAAAAAAGCTGGAAGAGCAGAGTCTAAACTTGCAACCGAACAAGATAAATGGTTGAGAGGGGAGCAAACTGCACTTTTCGATATTATTAAAAAAAGAAATGCTGAAACACGCAGCGGTGGTGCTCGTGGAGGAAGAGGTCGTTTCGGTGGTTTCTCTGCCGATACTAAATCTTTGAAAGAGCTTTACACTGAAGATAAGTTTTTAAACGGTGTTGTTATTAGTCCAGATGGGCATTACATTACTTATAAATTAACCACGCCAGCACAAAACAATCACAATACCATTGTACCCAATTACGTAACGTCATCTGGTTATACCGAAGATATTCCTGGCAGAACCAAGGTTGGCGAAAACGAAAATACTTCTCAAGGATTTATTTACGATACGCAGAAAGATTCTGTTTATGCAATTCAAACTGCAACCATAACGGGCATCAAAGATTTACCCGATTATTTAAAGGATTATCCTAAAGAATTAGATACGCTTAAAAAGAAAAATGCCGATAGACCTGTTAATTTCTTTGGCCCAGCATGGAATGAAAGCGGATCTGCAGCAATTGTAATTGCAACTTCGTTGGATAACAAAGACCGTTGGATTTTAAAATTAGATGCAGCAACGGGCAAATTTTCTTTGTTAGATCGCCAACGTGATGAGGCTTGGATAGGTGGACCTGGCATTAGCGGATTTTTTCAGGGAAGTACAGGTTGGATCGATAATAATCGCTTTTATTATCAAAGCGAAGCAACTGGATATTCGCATTTATTTGTAACTAATATTTTAACGGGAGATAAAAAACAACTGACTTCTGGAAAATGGGAAGTTCAATCTGTTACCTTATCAAAAGATAAAAGCACATTTTACATTAAGGCTAATAAAGAACATCCAGGGATTACCAATTTCTTCAAAATTAGTGTAAATGGTGGCGAGCTTGCACAAATTACCACTATGAAAGGCTTAAACGATATTACCCTTTCTCCTGATGAAAAATATATCGCTATCAATTATTCTTACATGAATAAACCTGGTGAGTTATACATTCAAGCTAATAAAACTGGCGCTAAAGCTGTAAAAATTACGGAGTCTACTTCAGCTGAATTTAACTCTTACAAATGGCGTGAACCCGATATGGTTTCTTTCAAAAACCGTTATGGTGCTGATGTTTATGCAAGGGTTTATAAATCTGAAAATCCTAACCCTAATCATCCAGCCGTAGTTTTTGTTCACGGTGCGGGTTACTTGCAGAATGTTCACTTTGGTTGGAGCACTTACTTCCGCGAGTTTATGTTTAATAATTTATTGGCTGATAATGGCTATACCGTTATTGATATTGATTATACTGGAAGTTCGGGTTATGGCCGCGATCATAGAACGGGAATTTACCGCCATATGGGCGGCAAAGATTTAACAGACCAGGTAGATGGGGTTAAATTTTTAGTTGAAAAATATGGGGTTAATCCTAAACATGTAGGTTTGTATGGCGGTTCATACGGTGGTTTTATCACGCTAATGGCGATGTTTAACGAATCGGATGTTTTTGCAAGCGGTGCTGCTTTGCGTTCGGTTACCGATTGGGCGCATTACAACCACGGCTATACTTCAAATATTTTGAATGAGCCTTTTAACGATCCGATTGCTTACAAAAGAAGCTCTCCCATTTACTTTGCCGATAAGTTGAAAGGGAATTTATTAATGGCGCATGGAATGGTTGATGTGAACGTTCATTTTCAGGATATTGTTCGTATTTCTCAGCGGTTTATTGAGCTTGGTAAAAACAATTGGGAACTTGCTGTTTACCCAGTTGAAGATCATGGTTTTATAGAGCCAAGCAGCTGGACTGATGAGTATAAACGGATATTTAAATTGTATGAAAATACATTGAAGAAATAGAATTTAGAAATCCCTCTTAATGAAAATTAAGGGGATTTTTTTTCCGTCGGCTGAAGCACGACGGCAATGAAATAACACCCAGCAGTTAATCATATAAAGGTATCTGTGGAACAATGCTGTGTAATTCTTTGCCGTTTCAACCAATGGAATAAAATGTTTTTCTTATTGGCTTTAGCCGAACGATGAAATAAAGACAAAACTTTACAAACTGCCTCCAATGTCATTAACATAAGCACAAATGTTTTCAGTCTGAGCGTAGTCGAAGACGAGTTCGGTGCTTAAAAACAAAAAATAATCTGTCCCTCTACTACGCTCAGGATGACAATTCTTTTTTGTTTTACCTTTAGTCCGTCGGCTGCCAGAAGGCAATGAAATATCACCCAGCAGTTAATCATGTAAATTTATCTATGGAACAATGCTGTGCAATTCTTCGCCGTTGGCTTCAACCAACGGCATAAAATGTTTTTCTTACTAGCTTTAGCCAAATGGCAACTCGTATTTAAAACCAGCCAAAGAATTACAGACATCAATTACATAAACCCGATAGCAGTGAAAATACTTTTTGTTGTACAAATAAAATAGATTGTCACGTCGTTACTCCTCGCAATGACGATAATAGAGTACAACAGAAACAAAAAGATTGCAATGAATAGCGGGCCTGTACTCCGCCAAAACCACCATCCTTTCGTTTACAAATAATTAAATAGCGAAATTTTATACTTTATTTAATAATTATAGTTTTTAACTATATCGCTATCAATAAATACGATTAACTATTAATGGATCAGGGTTGATTGAGAGTTCTTTTCGCCGTACCTTTGTGGCACAAAATTAAAGACAAAAAATTATGGCAATAGTAGGTAAAAAATTCCCGAGTGTTAGTATTGATGCAATGTCAGACATGGGCGATGACTTGAAAATCAACGTATTTGAAGAAGCTGTTAGTAAAAACAAAAAAGTTATTTTATTCTGGTATCCAAAAGATTTTACTTTCGTTTGTCCTACAGAATTACATGCTTTTCAAGCTGCTTTACCTGAGTTTGAACAAAGAAATACAATTGTAATTGGTGCATCTTGCGATACGAACGAAGTTCACTTTGCTTGGTTGAATACACCGAAAGATAATGGTGGTATTGAGGGTGTTACTTATCCGATTTTAGCTGATACGCACAGACAATTATCTGGTATTTTAGATATTTTAGATCAAGAAGTTAATTACGATGAAGAAGGAAATGAATCATTCTCTGGTTCGAATGTTTCTTTCAGAGCGACTTATTTAATTGACGAAACTGGTAAGGTTTTCCACGAAAGTGTTAATGATATGCCTGTTGGCAGAAACGTTAAAGAATATTTACGTTTAATCGATGCTTATGCTCACGTTCAAAAACATGGCGAAGTTTGCCCTGCAAACTGGGAAGAGGGAAAAGAAGCAATGAACGCAAACAGAACTGGTGTTGCTGAATATTTAGCTGCTAACTAATTAAATAAAACATTATGTTTTTAGAATTAACAGAAGATAATCTTCAACAGTATTTGGCCGATAACCCGAAGGTTATGGTTCAGTATGCTGCATCTTGGTGCGGTAACTGTAGAATCATGAAACCAAAGTTTAAAAAACTGGCTGCTGAAAATGAAGATGTAGCTTTCTTAATTGTTGATGCTGAGAAACTTCCAAACTCACGTAAATTTGCAAACGTTGATAATTTACCAACTTTTGCGGCTTTTGAAGGTGGTGCTTTGGTAGATCAGGTTCAAACCAACAAAGCAGAAGGTTTAATTGAACTTTTTAACAAGATAAAATAATGAAGATTCCCGTTATAAGACAGTTATTTCAAAACAGCACTCCTGCTCAATTGGAAACAACTTTAGAGGTTTTAGAGGCTTTCTGCGAATTCAGAGGCGTTAGCGAACACGAAGTTGATGTTGCTGGCGAAATGATTACCAATATTTGTGGTGCACTTGAAGTACACCAAATGGTAAGCGAAGGTGCTGCCGAAAAAGATGCACTTAACGCTTTCGGTCAAAAAGTAATGGGTTCGATTGATCGATAATTTCTTCAATCAGAATCTTTGAAATATAACCCTTTGCAGATTTGCAAAGGGTTTTTTGTTTTTAGGCGTCTCGGTGTTGGCAACGGAAACAGCCACCACGTCATTGCGAGGCGCGACGCAATCCTACAACGGTAGCTGCTAAGCCCATCTCATTAAGATTGCTTCGTGCCTCGCAATGACGACCGTTGTGGTCAAATGCTAAAATAAGCCATATCAATTATCCGTTGTCATCCTGAGCTTGTCGAAGGACTTTTTCAAATTGTACATAAAGCGTTTCGACAAGCTCAACGTGCCAAACTGGGTAATTAAACAACGATACTTAAGCCAAATTTCTACCAGCGTTTACAATACCGAAAACCGTTCTAACGGCAAGTTTCTCTAAAGCGCTTTGATCTTTTTCATTTTGATCATGTTGCAACTTTTCTAAAGCAAAATGCTGAATTAACACTAATGGTAGTATAATTTTCTCGCGGGTAGCTATCGATTTTTTATCTACAGGATAGTTCGCCATTAAAGTTTCTTGTCCAGATAGTTTTAAAAGCATCTCCTTAGCTAACTTATATTCATTGTGTAGTTGAGTCCAAAATGCACCAAACTCTTTATCAGCCGCTAAATGTGCTGTTATTGTAAAATCTGATTTACTCATACTCATCATACAATTATCTACGATGGTTTTTAAGTAGTCAGAATCTTGGTAGACCTTTACAACTTTATCCCAATTGCCTGCCTTCTCTTGATTTTTCATTGCAGTGCCCATTCCATAAAAGCCTGGTACGTTTTGCTTTAACATACTCCATGCAGTTACGAAACTAATTGCTCTTAAATCTTCAAGCTTCATTTCGCCACCACCATTTCTTTTCACTGGTCGGCTACTAATATTCGCTTGCGATAACAATTTCAATGGAGAAAGTTTCTCTAAATAACTTACAAACAATGGATGTTCACGTAAATCGACGAAAGCTTTGTAGGCGTCTTCAGCCATTTCATCGAGCAAAGATTTATTTTCAGGATCTAAAAGTACATTGTGCTTTTCTTTCAAACCTGATGAAATTCCTGCGTTAATTAATTGCTCTATGTTAAACTCTGCACTTTCTACCGATCCATATTGCGAACTTATGGTTTGCCCCTGAACAGTTAGCTGCATATTTTTGTTGGCAATTTCTTTACCCATTGATGCATAGAAACGATGTGTTTTTCCTCCACCACGAGCTGGTGGCCCGCCACGACCATCGAAAAATGCCAATTGAATATTATGTTTTTTAGCAATTGCAGATAAACTAGTTTTCCCGTTGAATATAGACCAATTGGCCATCAAATAACCGCCATCTTTGGTACTATCAGAATAACCGAGCATAATATCTTGTTTATTACCTCTGCTAGCCAGATGTGTTTTATAGAAAGGATTACTGTATAAAGTATCCATGATATCAGCAGCGCCCTTTAAGTCGTTTACCGTTTCGAAAAGCGGCACAAAATCGATTGTTAGTGCATCTTTACTCCAGCCATTCCAAAGAAATAGTTCGATTAACTGCAAAATGTCGCTTGCTTGCTGGCAATTACTGATAATAAACCTATGACAAGCTTTTTCGCCATTTCTATTTTGAATACCTTTTATTTCTTTAATGGTTTGGATGGTATCCTCAATTAGCGCATCTGGCTCTGAAGCATAAACAACGGATGCTTCTTTAAATGAAATTAATTTCAGTTTTTCGGCCTCTGAGAGTTTATCGTAATCAGCAGGATAAAGTGAAGAAATTGGTTTATTCTGGCGGCAGTAAGCATGCACACTTCTCAATACTCGGCTATCCTGACGAATATCCAAAGAGGCAAAATAATTGCCGTATAAATCTATTTTTCTGATTAAGTCGTTAACCAAATCAACAAACAAACCATCGTGCTCTTGTAAAAGCGTATCCTTAATTTTATTTAGATTTTCTCTTAAAAAGTCAGAAATATCTTCTTCTTCGCAAGTCTGATCGAAAGCATTTTTGTATAGTACATCATGTAAAATAGCAATGTTTTCTTCCACACCCCTAAAAGTAATACGACGTTTAATAACTCTAAAATCGCGGTAGTAACAACGGAACAAAATTTGGCGCAGCATTTTAGAAACTTCTAAAGTAGTATCGGCATGAATATTTGGATTTCCGTCTCTATCGCCTCCTGGCCAGAAACCTAGCTCCAATATTTTTTTCGTTTCTAAATTATATTCATCTAAATTCTGGTCGATCTCTTCCTGAATATTTGCCGCAGCAAAATAAAAAGTGTTCTCTAAAAACCAGGCTAAATTTAATGCCTCATCAACAGGTGTTGGCGATTTTTTATTGAAAAACGGCGTTTTGCCCAATTGTTGCAATAAAGAGTTCATCGCGGTAATATTATTATCGCGAATGGCCTGCGTTAAATCGGTAATAATGGCTAAAACATTGCCAGGGTAAAATTGGGTAGGATGAGCGGTTAAAACTAAACGTAGTGATAATTCATCAATCAAGTTTTCAATCTTTGAAAGCATTGGCTTATTATCTGCGTTCTTTTTTAATATAAACGCAAGCGTACTTTGCTCATCAGTAGTGTTTAATTTGGTAAAAGAAGCATCTTCAACGGCATCAAAAAGCACAACCTGACGCTCTATGTATTGAATGAAGCGGAAGAGCAAATCGATAATATCCTTACGCTCTGTATAACTTGTGTATTTCGCAAAAAACTCTTCTATAATTTGAGCTGGCTTTTCGCCGTTGGCAATCCCTTCTTCGCAGCTTTTAAAAAATAATGGCAACAATGTTCCAGTATCTTTAATTTTGTAAAAAGGCAGTGTTAAAAAAAGGCTGTTAAAGAGTTCAAATTTCGAGATAACCTCGTTGTTAAAAATAGATTCACGCTGTGTGGTCAAACGGAGTTTAGGCATGGCTTAAGCAATAGTTTTGTATATTGTAATACTACAAAAAATGCGTAAGGTATTAAAATTCTAAGGCTTACAATTTGGAAAATTGTAGAATAAATTTTAATTTTAGAATCTTATTTGGCTACTTGGTAGTTAAGTAAGAACATTTGCAATGTTTAAGGGCATTGCATTGATTGTTAATTTTTTGGGTTAAAACAGCCGATGTAATAAAATACACCGGCTGTTTTTATTTTATGGCATTATTTAAGCCAATTTGTTGCCAATATTAATGCGCATCGGTAACAATATTTGCATTTTTCTTAAATTTCTGAAGATAAAGAAGTGGGATTGAAAATAACATAATCAATCCAGCTACCCAATAGGCATCATTGTAAGTAAGCAACATAGTTTGTTTAATTACCGAGCCTTCTATAGCTTTCATAGCCATTAACTTTGCATCCACAAACGATGTGCCTTTGGCCATAAAAGTATGAACCAAGCCATTTAACTTTTGAGTAAAAGCGGGATTATATTCATTTATGTTGGTTAATAAATTACTTCTATGAAAACCCGCACGAACATGGATTAGCGTAGTTAAAGCAGCAATTCCGAAAGAACCTCCTAACTGTCTGCTCATGTTGTTTAATCCTGATCCTTGTCCAATTTCTGGGCCGCTCAAATCTTGCATTGCTAATGTAGTTAATGGTACAAATAGCAAAGCCATTCCGAATCCTCTAATCACTAATGGCCAGAAGAAATCTCCAGTACCAGAAGCTAATGTTGATTTACTTAACATCCAGCAGAAAACAAAGAATAAAAACATTCCTCCTGTTGCCATAAACTGTGCTGGCACGCCTTTTTTAAGCATAATACCAATAAAAGGCATCATCGAAATGGTACAAATACCACCTGCAATAAAGAGCTTTCCTGTTTGTAAAGGTGTAAATCCTAAGAGGTTTTGTGCAAAAACAGGGAACACAAATACAGAGCCATACAATCCAAAGCCTAGAATAAAGGAAGTAAACATCCCAATAGAAAAGCTTCGCTTTTTCATAATCCGAAGATTAACGATGGGGTGATCGGTGCTCGTTTCTCTCCAAATAAATAACAGCAAGCCAAAAACAGATGCTACTGCTAATGCAACGATATATGGTGTAGAGAACCAATCTTCGCTTTCTCCTTTTTCTAATAGAGTTTGTAAACTTCCAACCGCGACAGCCAATAAACCAATTCCCCACCAATCGACGGGTTTACCTTGCCCATCCTTGGGCGTCTCTCGAATAAAGGTTATGGTACAATACGCGGCGAGTATCCCGACGGGAATATTTACGTAAAAAATCCAAGGCCAATCTGATATCTCTAAAATATAACCTCCAATTGTTGGACCAATAGTTGGACCAACTACGGCACCTAACCCAAATAGAGCTGTTGCTATACCAACATCTTCTCGCGGCCAGGTTTCAATTAAAATAGCTTGCGCTGTTGATATTAAACCACCACCTGCTAAACCTTGAATAATCCTGAATAAAATTAGTTCGTTTAGTGATGTTGCGTTACCACACAAAAATGAAACAAGTGTAAAAACGATGATGGAGGTTAAGAAATAATTTTTACGCCCGAAACGGCTACCCAACCAGCCCGACATAGGCAGGATGATCACGTTCGCAACGGCGTAGCCAGTAGATAACCAGGCCACATCCTCGAGGGTTGCGCCCAGGTTTCCCTGTATTTGAGGAATTGCTACGTTTACAATAGTTGTATCAATAAGCTCCAAAAGAGAAGCTGTGATAACCGTAAACGTAATAATCCACTTTTTTAAACCTACTTCGGCCATTATATTATTATTTAATAGAAACTGAAGCTTTAACGCTCATTCCTGGACGTAATTTGGCTAACATTTCTTTTGATGGATGAATTTTGATTTTTACTGGAATACGTTGAACAACTTTTACGAAGTTACCTGTAGCATTATCTGGTGGCAATAAAGAGCCTTTTGCGCCAGTAATTGGCGAGAAATTGTAAACTTCACCTTGAATTTTTTCATCAGGATAAGCATCAACTTCGATTTCTACTTTTGAACCAGTTTTAATTTTCTCTAATTGAGTTTCTTTGAAGTTTGCAGTAACATAAATACTTCCATCGTTAACTACCGAGAATAAAGACTGACCAGCTTGAACCAATTGGCCTTTTTGAACATTCTTTTTAGAAACGATACCCGTTGTTGGGGCTTTAATATCTGTATATGATAATTGAAGTTGAGCAAAATCGATATCACTTTGGCGTTGGCTAATCACATTGCTACTAACCGCTAATTGCGACTGAGTTGTACCAACCTGTTTAACCGCTGCATTGTATTGGTCTTGCGCTGCTTGATAAGCTGCTACCGCCGATTGTTTTGCTGCTTCAGCAGATTCTTTATTTGCTTTTGCCTGGTCGAAAGCTTGTTGTGTTATCGAACCATCTTTTACCAAGTTTTCGTAACGGTTATAATCTTTCTGTGCTAAATTAACTTTAACATTTGCAGCTTGCACATTTGATTTTGCAGCCTCAACATTTGCTTTAGCGGTACTTGTATTGGCTTGCGTTGCCGCAATTTGAGAGTTTGCAACACCAACACCTGCACTTGCACCTTTCTGGCCAGATTGCGCCTGCTCTAATTTCACTTTGTAATCATTATCATCAAGCTTAACTAAAATCTGACCTTCGGTTACACGAGTGTTTTCTTCAAAATTAATATCCTTTACGTAACCACCAACACGAGCTATAACAGGGCTAATGTCGCCATCAATCTGTGCATCATCCGTATCTACGTGCTTGCTAAAATAATTCCACTCTGTGATACCGAAAACGATACCTATTATAAGTAAAACACCCAAAATGATAGGTACTACTTTGCTCTTCTTTTTATTTTCAGTTGTCATTGCTGTATTTATTGCGTTATTTTTCCTGTTGATTTTAGTAATGTATAGTAAGCTAAGCCTGCATCAGCTTTAGCTATTTCTAAGTTTATTTTGGCTTGATATAATAGGGTTTCAGCATCAATTCGATCTGTAACTGAGGCTACATTGTTTTTGTATTTCGATGCCAATAATTTATCATTTTCAGTTGCCTGGTTGATTGAGGTTTCTAAAACCTGAATCTTGTTGACAGCAACCTGATAATTCTGAAAGTTTTTGTTGATATCTGTTTTTAAGTTATCTGATAGAATATCTTTCTGAATTGTAATTTCACTCTGTTGAATTTTAGCCTCGTTTACTTTATTTTTGTTAGACCAAAGACTTGCAATATTCCACGAAACTGTTGCGCCTAAAGTAACAGGCATTAAATATTGATTGGTTGGCGGAATAAAATTACCACTTGGGTTGATGTAGTACAAATTTGCACCCACACCTACGGTTGGTAAAGTATTCGCTCTAATACTTTTAACGTTAAAACCAGCAACTCTGTTTTGCACATCAAGTTGTTTTAATTCCTGGCGATTTGCCATTGCTAAACCAATGTATTCGTTTAACGAGCCCGCCGTTTTTAGGCCTGCATTTGGATCTGTAATTTTAACTTCGGTATCTTCAGGTAAACCTAAAAGGATATCTAGATTGTAGTTGATTACTTTACGGTTACTTTCTATGTCTAACTGCGTTAACGTAACATTTGCCTGTTGTAATTGAAAACGAAGTACATCATTTTTGGTTACTATGCCTTGTTCAAAGAAACGTTGCGCTTGTTTAATTTGAGCCGCAATTGATTCTAAATTCTGATCAACTACTTTTTTACTTTGCGATACTTTATACAAAGCATAATAAGTGTTAATTACCGCATAAGTAACTTCTTCCTTGCTTTTATCTGCGTCCAAACGAGCAACATCTGCAAGTAATTTAGTAGATTCTTTAGCGTATTTTAATTTACCTCCGCCATAAACTAATTCTTGTACTGCTGCAGTTCCTACAAAAGCATCTGCTCTTTTCGGTAACTGTAAAGAAGAACCTCCGCCAGGTAGTGTAAATGTACTTGTTGGAATTTCAGCATGATTGTACATAAAGCTTGCATTAGCTGTAGGCAGTGCATTGTCTTTTACAACCTCAAGCTGGGCCACAGCCTGATCTATTTTATTTTGAGATAATTTTAAATTTTTACTATTGGCTATGCCAAGTTCAATTGCCTGATTGATATTTAGCTCTTTGGTACTTTGTGCAAATAAAGCAGCTGGAACTAATGATGCCACAAGCATTAATCTAATCGATTTGGGTATCATTTTTTTGTTGTTAAATAAACGGTAATTAAATCCTGAAGATGAGCTACTGCCCTATCTTTAATTAATTTTTTGTCTTTTGGGTTGTTTAAATCCAAGTCGTAATCGGGCATTACTTTATGTGGTGAGATTATAATATTGGTAAGCGTACCCATAATTGTAGCAATTACCATTCTGTTATCCGCTTCTTTAAAACTTCCGTCTTCTTGTCCATCCGTTAAAATTTTCTCTAATAAATTCATGTTCTGCCCCATTGCATCTTTAATTTTATTATACATTTCTGGGCGTTGAGTTAGAGATAATTCGCGGTGCATCATTTTATGGAACGATGGATTAGCTAAAATACGCGTTGCGTAGCCCTCAATCACTCTATTCAATTTTTCAGTTGCCGAAATTTTATCTTCGTTGATGATTTTTAACTGAGAACCAAATCCTGCAATGCGGTTATTCATAATCTCAATAAAAACACCTTCCTTCGAACCGAAATAATAATTAATCATCGCCATGTTTGCGCCCGATTCTTTTGAAATCTGACGGGTTGAAGTGCCTTCGTAGCCTGTTTCGCAAAACAGCTTTTCAGCGGCTTCAATTATAGCTTGTCTCTTGTCTATCTTTTCTACTTTCATTTCTTTTTGATGAGACAAAATTAATCAATCGTTTGATTAATTTCCAAATGCTTTTAGTCATCTTTTACATTATCTTGATAAAAGCTTATTTTTATTTCACTTATCCTATCCAGTTATGAAAATAAAATATCTTTTGTGCTCCATATTTCTGATTGCACTTTTTTCTTTTAAAATCAATCGAAAAGAAAATCAGCAAAGCTGGATAAGAATAAACTTGCTAGGCTACCCTACTTCGGGTACAAAAGTTGCAGTTTGGGCGAGCAAAGAAAATATATTGCCATCTTCATTCGAGCTTATCGAAAAGTTATCTGGTAAAACGGTATATACTTCAACTGATATTAAATTTTTTGGTGCTTATGGCCCATTTACTAAAACAGCTCGTCTAAATTTTTCTGGCTTTAAAGAAACTGGCGAATTCTTTATTCGTGCAAATGGCATCTTATCTCCATTAATTATTATTGGAAATGATGTTTACAAAGGTGCTGCAGATTTCTGCCTCCGATATATGCGTCAGCAAAGAAGCGGTTTTAATCCATATCTGAAAGATAGTTGCCATACGCATGATGGCTATGTTTTATATGGCGAAAAAGCTGGAATAAAAGATAGTACCCATTTCAACACTTCAGGTGGCTGGCATGATGCAAGTGATTATTTACAGTATTCAACAACTTCTGCAAACGCAACATACCACCTTTTAATGGCCTACCGAGATTTTCCGCAGGTTTTTGGTGATGAAAAACAAGCAAATGGATTAGACGGGAAAAATGGCAATGCCGATGTTTTGGATGAAGCAAAATGGGGCTTAGACTGGTTAATTAAAATGCATCCGAAGAAAAATATCATGTTTAATCAGCTTGCTGATGATAGGGATCATATAGCCATGCGCATTCCGAAAGAAGATAACCAGTACGGCAAAGGTTTCGAACGACCGCTTTATTTTGTAACTGGTGAGCCGCAACAAAGAGGAAAGTTTTTAAATGCAACCAATGGAACAAGCTCAACCGCAGCCAAATTTAGCAGTGCTTTTAATTTAGGCGCAGTTTTATTTAATACTGTGGATCGGGCATACGCGAAACAGTTAACACAGAAAGCAAAAACTGCTTATCAGTTCGCCTTAATTAAACCAGGCGTAACGCAAACTGCATCTGTTAAATCTCCTTACATATATGCCGAAGATAATTGGGTTGATGATATGGAACTTGCTTCAGTTGCTCAAAATTTCGGAAAAAATAAATTAAACCAAAAGGCAATTGTAAATGCATTTAAGTATGCCGAAATGGAGAAAATTACACCTTGGATGCAAAAAGACACCGCTGCCCATTATCAATATTATCCTTTTATAAATCTGGGCCATTATGAGTTGGCTAAACAATCAACGAAAATTGATAAGCAGAAAATAGAAAGTTACTATAAGCAAGGAATTGAGCAGGTTTGGAACCGAGCCAAAGATAATGCCTTTTATCGCGGCGTTCCTTTTATATGGTGCAGTAATAATTTAACGGCTTCCTTTGCCATTCAATGCGCCTGGTATAGAGATTTAACTGGCGATGAAAGTTTTTCGGAACTAGAGCAAGCTAATTTTGATTGGCTTTTCGGTTGTAATCCATGGGGAACAAGTATGGTTTACGGCTTACCAGATTGGGGCGATACACCTAAAGATCCACACTCTGCTTTTACCCATTTAAAAAATTATCCGATAGATGGCGGGCTGGTTGATGGCCCAGTTTATACCAATATTTATAAAGGTTTGATTGGAATTACGTTAGCAAACCCTGATGAATATGCGCCTTTTCAAAGCGATTTAGCCGTTTACCACGATGATTATGGAGATTACAGCACAAATGAGCCGACGATGGATGGTACGGCATCTCTAATTTATTTACTTGCAGCAAAGGAGGCCGCCGCTCAGCCAAAAAAGTAGATGCCTCTAATTTTAGAGACGAAACTAAAATTTTAGGGGCAATTGTTCGGGCAGACTCAACCAAAAAGAAAATTGCCTTAGTATTTACGGGTGATGAATTTGCAGACGGTGGAGAAGAAATCAGCAAAACATTAAAGGATAATAACATCAAAGCTTCATTCTTTTTAACTGGAAACTTTTATCGTAATCGGGGTTTTAAACCTTTAATCACTAATCTAAAAAAAGAAGGTCATTATTTAGGGTCGCATTCAGATAAACATCTTTTGTACTGCGACTGGAATAAAAGAGATAGCTTACTTGTTACAAAAATGCATTTTGATACCGATTTAAAATCGAGCTATCAAGAAATGGCGAACTTTGGAATAAACAAAAAAAACGCTCCATACTTTCTTCCACCTTACGAATGGTACAATGAAACCATATCAAGCTGGACGGAAGAACAGAATTTAAAATTGATAAATTTTACTTCGGGAACACGTTCAAATGCCGACTATACCTATCCTCAGTTGGGTAAAAGCTATAAAAGCAGCGATGAAATTTACCAATCCATCATCAATTATAATGAGTCGAAAAAGAACGGGCTAAATGGTTTTATTTTGTTGTTGCACATCGGCACCGATCCTCGTCGAACCGATAAGTTTTATCACATGCTACCGAAATTGCTAACTTACTTAAAGGAAAACGGGTATGAAATGGTTAAAATTGATAATTTATTAAGTCATTAAGCATTTATCACAAATTAAAATTTAAAATAAATATTAACTTTGCCTCAAATATTTAAAAAAATGAGTGTACAAGAAAACAGCAGCAATAACTTTAACTGGCTTTATTATGCTTTAGGTTTATTTTTTGGTCTATTTACTGGGGCAATTATTACACATAGCTACATTTACGCACTATTAGGTGGCGTTCTTGGTTTATTAAGTGCAGGTTTATTTTTAAACGCTATCGTTAAAGGCAGAAAATACTAAGCATTTCGCTAGTTATACTTTTCTCGTTAACAACCTTTTTAAATTCTACTTATAACTTTACAGCAAATGAGGAATGTATTGATTCTTGTTTTCGCTTTTTTGTGTTTCGGAGTTAAGGCTCAAGAAGTAACCAATAATGAAGTGAAATTTGCAATTGCAGATCCAAGCCCTGCCGATGTTGTTTACTTTCCCTTAAATGCGGCGAAAGTAAAAGTTGGCGATGCCACTAAACCAATTATAAAAGTTGTTTATTCTCGTCCACAAAAAAAAGGACGTGATATTTTTGGAGTTTTAGAACAATATGGTAAAGTTTGGCGCTTTGGTGCTAATGAATCTACTGAAATACACTTCTTTGAAAAAGTAACAATTGGTGGCAAAAAAATTAAGGCTGGCGTTTATAGCCTGTTTGCAATACCAAATAAAGATACCTGGACGATTATCGTAAATAAACAAACCGATAGATGGGGTGCTTTTACTTATGATGAATCGAAGGATGTTATTCGCCTAAATGTTCCTGTTAAACCTTTAACAAAATCTGTTGAGTATTTTTCGATAACATTTACCCCGCTTGATAAAGGAGCAACTTTAATTGCCGCATGGGATAAAATACAAGTTGAACTTCCTATTACTTTTTAAAATAAATATATATAATAAAACAAAAGGCTTCAGAAATTCTGAAGCCTTTTGTTTTATACGCAAATCGTTTAAAAGCAAAAAGCAAACTCCAATCCTGGAAGTTTGCTTTTTAATCATTATTAACCTATAAGGTAAAACTTCTACAATGTTTGTCCCTTTAAGTACGGTGAAAAATCAGGTTTTAACACAATTCTAGAAGATGTGAAAACCATCGTTTTTATAGTTTGTATATTATATTTTGTTTTATTGAACTTATGTGGAAATGTAAAAAAGCTATGTAATTAACTAGAAACACCGTAGCCAACAAAACAACTTGTTCGCTGTAAAATTAGATGTAAATAGCTGAAGTATTACCACCCAAAAAGGGGGATTTTTACGAAAAAGTGGCTCCTTTCATATGAAATCAAATAAATCGTCGCTCTTTAGCTCTTTTTATAGCTTCATACTTTGAATTCACATTAAGCTTGGTATAAATATTCTTAACGTGGCTTCGTACTGTTTCCTGATCGATAAATAATTCGTTTGCTATTTGAGGTTTAGTTTGCCCATTTGCTATACGATCAAGAATTTCGGTTTCGCGTTTTGTAAGGGGCGAATTTAAATTTTTCTGAAATGAATGCATCACAATTCTAGCTACATTGGTGCTCATCGCTCCTCCACCAGAATTAACTTCTTTTATGGCATCAATAATTTTAGATGAGCTAGAATCTTTTGTGAGATATCCACTGGCTCCTACGGTAAGTGCTTCAAATACTAATTCTGAAGAATCGAAAACGGTTAAAATAATTACACTTGTGTTGGGCAAGGCTTTTTTTATGTGGGGCAAAGCTTGCAAGCCAGATGTGCCTGGCATTTGTATATCAAGAAGGATAACATCGGGATTATCTATCTCTAAAAACTTCTTTGCTAAATCATAAGAAGCATACGCATTTACAAAAATAAAATTTTCAACTCCGCTTAGTATCGATTCATAGGCCATCCTAAGAATATCGTCATCTTCAATACATACAATTCGTAAATTTTTATCCATAGCTATAATCACTTAAAATTGTAAGACGCAAATTTCATCAATTTGTGACATAAATTCTTGTAGATATTCTTGTTGTTGTTCCTTTACCTAAGATAGAATTAATTTTAAAAGTAGAATTTATTCTGCTGCACCTTGTTTTAATGTTCTTTAACCCCCTACCCATCGGAGCAGATTTTAAATCAAATCCTTTACCATTGTCGGTTGTTAATATATTAATAAGTTTATCATCAGCAGCAATTATCATTATTAAAACCTGACTAGCATGAGCGTGCTTAAGGATGTTATTTAACATCTCTTTAAATACCAACGATAAATTTCGATTAAATTCCATCGTTAATTTTAGTTTTTGATATGCTGGTAAAATCCCGTCCATTTTAAATTCAATCCCAGTATTTTGAAATAAATCGATCCCAAAATTTCTAATATGGACCAATATTTCAAATAAATTATCACTCTTTGGATCTAAAGCCCATAAAATATCCTTTGTGCCGGTATAGAGTAAATCTGCGTTTTCTTTTATTAGCCTTATTATCTCTTTTTGCTCAATCTGAGTATCATCAACTTTTTTGTCTAAAATTTCTGATAAGACATTAATTCGGGTGAGTTTATTCCCTATATCATCGTGGAAATCTTCAGCTGTTTGTTTACGGATTTTTGCCTGTTCATTCAGCTTTATTTCTTCAAGGCTTTGTTTTTTCTTCTCTCTTGTTTTAAAAAACAAATAGAAAACCAACCAGATCGATAATATGATAAAAAGAACGGCAAATGATTTAAAAGTAACCGTGTCGTAGAATGGCGGAATAATTGTAAAGTTAAATTCAGCTACATTCGATTTTTGTCCGTTTGCCTGCGCCATTACTTGAAAAGTATAATTACCTGGTCTTAATGCCGAGTATTCTACCTCTGTATTTTCATCCACAGTTCTATAATCAGCATCTAAGCCTTGCAATTTATACCTATAAGTTACTGCATTGGGGTTAGTTAGAAATATAGCGTTAAAATGAATGGTTAAGTGGTTTTGGTTGTAACCCAATTCATATTGTAAATCTTTATTAACCGAAGAGATTAAAACGTCTTTAGCCTGATCGTTTTTTCTAAAGATGTTAACTCTGCTAATTTTTACGAAGGGCACTTGTTTTAATTCGGCTGAGGCCTCAGTTTTACACCTCACCAACCCGTTAATTGTACCAACAATAATGTTACCGTTGTATTTTAGAATAGCATTCTGATTACATTCTACAATTAGCGGATTATTTCGAGAAACATTATATCGCTTTGTTGCAGAATTAAATTTAAGTTTATTGATTCCCCTGCCAGTTCCCATCCATAAATGGCCCCTATCGTCTAAAGCAAGACTATATATATCATTCGAGTTTAAACCATCTTCTGTAGCATAACGTCTTATTTCTTTCGTTTTTATATCCCAGCTTATCATTCCATCGCCCAACGTTGCGAAAAGAAATTTATCTCCATCCCTTATTATACTCAAAACGTAAGCATTATTTAAGGCGCCAATTTTAAAGCTTTTATCAATTACTTTATCTTTTATCAGGTAAATACCCGATGAAGTTCCAAGTAAAACGCTGTCTTTATTAATCGGAAAAACACTTGAAGTATAACCTTTAAAACCCGTTATTTTTAGTGTTTTTTGGTTTTTAACGTACAAACAAAATGCTGGGCTATTTAACCATAATCCGCCTTCTTCATCCTCTGCCATTGAATTAAAATCAGCTTTAGGAAGGTTAATTGCTTGATGGAATTTTTCTCCATTGTATTTCCAAATACCTGTTCCTACTACTGAAACCCAAATGTTTTTTCCCTTATCAGAAAAAACAAAAAAGACATTCTTATTTATAAATTGGGTTTCTTTTACTGGTTCAATCGTCTTCCCGTCATATTGTAAAAGTCCTTTGTTAAAAGTCCCAATCCATATATTGTTTCTCTTATCTGCTGCAATTCCACTAATTGGATAGGTTAAATTTTTACCGCGAAATGTATTATATCTGATAAAAGCATCGCCCTCATATTTGAAAATGCCATCACTAGAACTCGAAATCCAAATGTTATTTTCAGCATCTTTAAATATTTCATCGATACGATTATCGGTTAACCCATTATTTGAATTAAAATGAACTATTGATGTTTTTTTAACCAAATAAGCTCCGCTTTCTGTTCCGATCCAAATATCGCCCTTACTATCTTGTTCAATAGAATAATATGTCGAAACTTTTTTATCACTAAAAAAGGGTTTAATTTCTCCTTTATCTGAAACAAATACGACTTTCCTAAGTGTCAGTAAATAAATTCTTGCTGAATTTTTCTTATCAAATAATATTTTTTTAACACCTATATCAACTAAATCTGCCGAAAATTTCAGATATAAAACCCAACTGTTATTTACTAACTTAAAAATGCCTTTGCCCCTAACAGAAACATATAAATCGCCATTATGATCGCTATCTAAACTTGTTATACTCAAACCTTCTATGGAATAGAAAATCTGTTTACCATTTTTTAATGAAAAAAGTTTGTAATCGCTAAGGCCCCAAATTGTTCCGCTTTTATCTTTGCTTAACGCGTAAACTTCAGAGCTTTTTAAAATTGTAGAAACTTTCCCTTCCTTGAGTATGTTTATTCCTGCTTCGGTTCCTAAATAGATTTGGTTTTGATTATCTTCTACAATACTTCTGATCGAGTTCGAGATTAATCCATTTGCCTTACTGTACGAGGTAAATTCTTTGCCATCAAAATTGCTTACTCCACCAAAAGTACCTAACCAAAGTGTTCTGTTTTTTGCCTGATAAATAACTTTAACTTGTGACTGAGGAAGGCCTTCTTTTAGGCTGTAATTTGAGAAATTGTAATTTTGGGCAGATAGCTTGAGGCTAAAGATTAATACGAAAGGAATTATGAATTTTAATTTGATAATAAACTGTTTGTGACACATCTTACTACAAAATAAGCATAATTCCTTTCAAATACCATAACCCTTTTAGGGGGATAATCTATTCATTTCCCATAAACGGGTCTGTTTTGGTAATTTCTCCTGTTTCTATTTTACCCGCATAACGATGATTGAATATTATATTTCCCGTTTGCTTGATTGTAAAATCGTACCAATTTGAGTTTTTAGATAAGTTTAAAAGCACATTTGTTGATGATTTTGCCTTCAAAGTAATGATTTGTGTTGCAGCTTTATACTTATTATCAATTACCTGAATGTTAATGGCACCATTCGCTTTATTTTCTATTGCAAAAAGAAGGTTTCCAGTTAGTTTTTTACTAATTAAACCACCTTGTTCGGGAAATGCTTTAATAAGAATTTGAGGGTTCTTCTTATTTCCTACAAAATGTCTGTAAAAACCATTTGGGCCTGTAACAGCTAAATCATAAACCTCATTATCAAAGTCTTCAATATTTATTTTGTCTTTTACCTTATCGCCAGCTTTAACGGCATAAGCCCAAATTTTACCTGATACACCTTTAAATTTAGCATTGCTACTCATATTGAAAGGTGCGCCAACGGTTTCTGTTTCGTTTCCAAAAAGGGTTTTTGCCGATTGAAAAGTTAACTCTATTTCGCTGTTAATCAAATTTGCATCAACCATTAGATGATATGGGAGTGCGCACGCAGATTTTGTTCCGTTTTCTTGTTTTGGGGCATGAATAGAAGTTTGAGCAGAAAAGGCCTCATATTTATTAATTTTTGCCACTTCAGTTTTATTCAAGGCCGTTGGACCAACCTGTGCTGGTTTATTTTTTGCATTGCCAATATTTGTAACAACAACATCCCTTTTCAAAGCCTCGGGCGATTGTATTTCATCGCCATGATAAGGTCGAAATACTGATGTTAAATCTCCACAAATATTTCTTCTCCAATCGCTTATATTATTGCTTTTAATATTTTTGCCAGTTTTTTTACTTAACCATTTCTCCATAAACATTAATGATGAAGTATGGTCGCAAACCTGAGAGTTTACAAAACCGCCTTTACTCCAAGGAGATGCAACAATAAAAGGAACACGATAACCCAGACCAATGGGACTACCTTTTCTATTTTCGAAATCGGTAGCATAATTTATGCCTTCTGAAACTTTTCCACTAGAAGCATCGTCGGGGTTTGGAACAACAAAAGGTGGTTGATGGTCGAAATAACCATCATTTTCATCATAAGTTAAAATGAATATGGTCTTTTTCCAAACTTCAGGGTTTTTAGTTAAAATATCCAGGGCTTCGCTTACATACCAGGTTCCATAAAGTGGCGAGCTGGTATGGTCTGAGAATCTTTGTGGTGCAACCAACCAGGAAACCGTTGGTAATTTTCCGCTGTCTACATCTTTTCTAAATTGATGAAAAATATCTCCTTTTGGAACATTTATCGTTTCTGATTTGCCTTGATCATTAGTAAAAGTAAATGGTGCCAAATCCAGATAATCTTTTTCGCTGATGTTAGTTTGAAAAGCTTTATCAATTAGATTTTTTTCTCTTTGAGATAACTTATTGTATTTGGCTTGAACCTCAGCAGCACTTAGCGCTGGTTTAACGGTATTATCGCCATTTTTCCTAAAGTAGGCCGAAAGCTTAACGTTGTGCCTGCTAACATACTCTACAGGATTATCACCATAATTGCCCAGCCAATCGTCCACCTCTCCTTCGGGTAGTTTTGAGGTCCAAAGTTCGTTTTGATAAATTCTCCAGTCTATTCCATTATCTTCTAAAGTTTCTTGAAAAGTTGGCCAATCTACAAATACATTGTTCTGCGATTCGGCCTGATCGTTATTTACAACGGCAACTTTATTCTCGCTTTTCTCTCCACGAACTGTTCCAGTAAAAAAGAATAGCCTGTTTGGTGTAGTTCCAGTTAATGATGAACAAAAATGTTGATCACAAATCGTAAAAGCATCAGCCATAGCATAATAGAAAGGAATATCATTTCTATCATAATAAGCCATTGTCATTGGTGTTTTAACAGGAATCCATTTATCATACTTCCCCCCGTTTCTGGCTGCAACCTGATCATTCCAGGAATGGGGCAAACCGCCTTGCCAGGTAATTTTGGTTTTATTTATGTCTACATGAAATGGCGCATAAGTATAACCCTGACCATCTTTTTGCAACCAAACCTTATTTCCATCTGGCTGAATGTGTGGATGCGGATCGTTAAAACCACGAACACCTTTCATTTTACCAAACATGTGGTCGAAAGAACGGTTTTCCTGCATTAAAAATACGATGTGTTCTGCATCGTTAAAAGTGCTCCCTAATTCGGGATTTATAGACATAGCCCTAAGTACCGAGCTAGGCAAGGTATTAGCCATGCCAGTTGCTCCAGCAAATAAAGCTGCTTTTTTTAAAAATTCTCTACGCGAATCCATAGATAATATTTGGTTATTTCAATAAGTAGTTTACAATTTTATATACTCGAAAAGGTTGAGTAATGATCTCTTTTACTTTCCCTTCTGGTAAACTCTAACATAATCTACTTTCATTATTGCAGGGAAAATGGTATCATCAACACCTTTTTTACCACCCCAACCACCACCAACGGCAATGTTTAAAATTATATGGAAATTTTGATCGAATGGCCAATCTCCAGCACCTTTTCCTGTATTCTTAAAACTTAAGTATTTCTGTTCATCAACAAAGAATTCAATTCTATCTTCAAACCATTCTACTGCGTAAATGTGATATGCATTGTATGGATTTATTTTAACGCCCTTACCAACTTGTGTATGAATAACATGGTTAAATTTTTCGGTATGAACGGTTCCGTAAACGCTATCGGGCTCGTAACCTACATGCTCCATAATATCTATTTCGCCACTTTTTGGCCAGCCGCCATATTTCCAATCGGTTGGCAATGCCCAAATTGCTGGCCATAAACCTCGTCCTTTAGGCAACATTGCTCTTACTTCAACCCTGCCATATTTAAAATCGAATTTGTTTTTACTAACCAACCTTGCCGAAGTGTAATGGTTGTTTTCTTTATCCGCTTTTACAGCTGTAATATTTAAATTCCCCTTTTTTACAAGTGCATTTGTAGAATCCGCATCAGTATAATATTGTAATTCGTTATTTCCCCAGCCTTTGCCACCAACATCGTAGCTCCAGTTTTTCGTTAAAGGCAATCCATTATCGTCAAATTCATCACTCCATTTTAAATTCCAACCTAAAGCAGCTGGAGTTTTCTTTAGCTCTTCAAAAGTTAATTCTGGTTCGTTGGTGGTTATATAGTCTACTTTATGTGCCAATAACCATTGAATTTCTGGAACTGTATTTACAGTCCATGCGTTAACTGATAAACCTAATTTATGTGCATTTTCTATCCATCCATCTTTTTGATAAACGCTGTAGTGATAATCTACGCCTGTTAATTTATCGGCTTTTAATTGTTCAGCGCTAATCTCGCCGCGTAAGTAAGCAACTTTAGCTTTTGGTAGTACTTCTAAAATGCGTTTGCAGTAATCATAATCAAAACTAATGTACTCTGTCCAATCTAAAACTTTAAGCTTTTTAACCATATCGATGCAAGCGTTGGTAACAAGGATTCCTCGTTCTTTGCTAATTAATGATGGTTTGATCTCTAAAATTAGCTTGGTTGTTTTTTGTTTTTTTCCTTCTTTTAAATAAGCCTCAAGCGTAGGGATTTTTTCTCCATTGCTCATTGTTTTGGTTAAAAGCTCTTCATATTTTACTTTTTCGATGGTTAAGCCTTGAAATTCTGGATCATGATTTACAACCAAAACATTATCGGCGGTCATCCAAACATCGAATTCGGAGCCATAACAACCCAATTTTACGGCTTCGTTTAACGAAGCAATCGAGTTTTGGGGGAAATTTTGCTTCTTCCATGCACCACGATGTGCAATTACCTGGTTTTTGTTCCAGTTAAATTTTTGAGCAAAAGAAGCTGTGAAAATGAAAACCATAAAGGTTGATATAAGTACTCGTTTCATATTGGGGTTTTTTACGAAAAGTCAAAAGTAGATTTTTATAAACTGACTAATTTAAAATCTATGTAACCTTTGTATTAACTATAAACCAAGATATATATTTTAAATTATTTTTCCTTTGATTGAAACCAACTGTGGCTTTACTCGACTGCGTTTTCTTAGAGCATTTTGGGTTTTAACCGAAAAGCGTTATTTATAAACCCGATTGAAGTGAAAATACTTTTTTCTATACGGACGAAAAAAATTGCGATGTCTTTGATCTTCGAAATAACGATTATGGACCGAACGACAGAAGTTGAAAAAAAGATTGGAACAAAAAGCGGGACTGAAATTGCTATGAAACACGGTACATTGTTTTTCTAAATTATATTTAACCACCAAGAAATAAACTATTTGAAATAAACGCGTTACCTTAATGCAGGATTCTTTCAATTGATTGGAACAATTTTTACATTTACGGTGATATGGTGAGTAGTAACTACAGCGATTTACTTAAAAAAATAGATGAATTTATCCGAAAATTTTATTTGAATAAGATTTTGCGGGGTAGCATTTATGCCGCCGCAATTCTGCTTGCGTTGTATCTGCTGGTTTTTTTAAGCCTATATTACCTTAATCCTTCTACTGGTTTTAAAACCTTTATTTTTTTTACATATTTATTGCTCGGTATTTTTTTAGTTGGTTTTTTAATTATAAAACCATTGCTTGCGATGCTCAAATTGGGTAAACACTTATCTTTCGATGAGGCATCGGTAATTATTGGAAATCATTTTTCTGATATTAAGGATAAGCTTTTAAATACCTTGCAGTTGCACCAGTTATCTGAAAATCGACCAGAAAATAATCAGCTGATTTTAGCCAGTATCGACCAAAAAATTCTGGAATTAAAGCCTGTTCCATTTTATAGTGCTGTTCGGATAAATGACAATAAAAAATACCTGAAATATCTTTTCATCCCGCTTTCGGTTATTTTACTGATTGCCATTATAGCGCCCGCAATTTTACGCGAAGGCACGAATAGCTTTCTTAAATATGATGAATATATTGCACCCAAAGCGCCTTTTAGTTTTTCTGTTTTGAATAAAAACTTAACGGTTACACAGGGTGATGATTTTACTTTAAACTTGAAATTGGTTGGCAATGAATTACCTGCCGAAGTGTACGTGGAAGACGCAAAAAACACGTATAAGCTTGATAAAGAGAATATAAGCAAGTTTAATTACAATATTAAAAATATACAAAGTGATAAAAAACTGATTTTCAAAGGTGGCGGTTTTAGCTCTTCCGTTTTTACGGTAACCGTTAAACCTAGGCCTGAATTGCTAAATGCAACAGCAACTTTAAGTTATCCACCTTACTTGGCTAAGAAAGCTGAAGTAATTGCCAATGTAGGCGATTTGCTTTTACCCGAAGGAACGCAGGTAACATGGAGCTTTAAAACAGGTAAAAGCAATGCGCTTTTATTTGTTTTAAATAATTCGGAGCATGTTTTGAAAATCGAAAACGACTTTTCGGCCTTTAAGGCGACAATTAAAAATAATTCTAAATATAGTATTACTCCAAAAAATGATTTTGTAATGCTGAGAGATTCCTTATCTCACCAAATTACCGTAATTAAAGATCAATCGCCTGGTATTTCTGTTGAAGAAAAAACTGATTCGATAAGTAATAAAGCTTTGTATTTTAATGGTCAGGTAACGGATGATTATGGTTTTAGTAGATTAAGCTTTAAGTATAATATTAAAGAGAATAAAAAAATTATTAACTCGTTTACTAAAAACATAGCCATTAAGGAAAAGGTTACGGAAAGTACTTTTTTCTATTTTTGGGATTTGAAAGCCGTTACTGCAAAACCAGGACAAGAAATTGAGTATTATTTTGAAGTAGCTGATAATGACGGCGTTAATGGCTATAAAATCACTCGTTCTGAAATTAAAACTTTTAAGCAACCCACCAAAAAGGAGTCGGCAGAGCAAGTGAGTGCTAATAATCAGGCGCTTAAACAGAAAATGCAATCGGCCATTCGATTAGCAAATACCATTGAAAAGGAAAGTAAAAAGGTTGCTGAAAGTTTAATTGACAAGAAACAGATTTCGTTTGAGGATAAAAAACAAATAGAAGCCTTACTTGATAAACAAAAGCAGCTGGACGATGCTGTGAAAGAAATTAAGGCTCAGAATGATAAAAACATTCAGCAAAATGAAGACCAGAAGCAAAATGAAGCGTTATTAGAAAAACAAAAGCAGATTAAAGATTTATTTGATAATGTGCTGGATGAAAAAACGAAAGAGCTTTTGCAAAAACTTCAAAATTTGATGAATGAGAAGAATAAAGACCAAACGCAAAACGAGCTTTCGAAAATGCAATTGGATAATAAAACGCTAAAAAACGAGCTTGATAGGATTTTAGAGCTTTACAAGCAGTTAGAATTTGAGCAAAATCTTCAAAACGATATAGACCGTTTAAATGAACTGGCTAAAGACCAAAAAGAACTTTCAGCACAAACCGCTGGTAAAAAGCAGGATAACGAGGCACTAAAGCAAAAGCAGGATGCGCTAAACAAAGAGATGAAAGATTTGAAAGAGGATTTAAAGAAGCTGGAAGAAAAAAATCAATCTCTGGAAAGACCTAATCCATTCGAAAGCCCAGAAAAAGATATTCAGGATATAGAAAAAGAACAACAAGAAAGTAAAGAGGCGTTAGATAAAAAAGACTCGAAAGGTGCTAGTCAGAAACAGCAAAAAGCTGGCGAACAAATGGAAAAGTTATCTAAAAAGATGAGTGAAATGCAGCAAGAAGGAGAGGAAATGGAGAATAACCTAAATGCTAAAGAGTTACGGCGTTTACTGGAAAACCTTTTGAATACCTCTTTTGAGCAGGAAAAAGTAATGTTAGCCTTAAAAAGAATGAATCAGGCTGATCCTTCTTATACGACAAATGTGCAAAAGCAACGAGGCATTAAAGATAACCTTAAAACTATTGCCGATAGTTTGTATAGCTTAAGCAAACGTGTTCCTCAAATCGAATCGACAGTGAATGAGGAGATGAATAAAATTAATTTTAATCTTAATAAGAGTTTAGAAAGTTTAGGCGAAAGAAGAACGCCTGAAGCAAATCGTTACCAGCAATTTACCATGACATCTATTAACAATTTAAATTTGATGTTGAGTGAAGCTTTAAACCAATTACAGAATATGCAAAAGAATTCTAAATCTGGCAGCGGTAAAAAGCAAAAACAGGGTATGAAACAGCTTTCGCAAATGCAGGAACAACTGAATAAGAGTATGCAGAAAGCCCGCGAGCAGATGCAGAAGTCGGGCGGTAATCAAGGTACTGTAGGTAAAGGCCAAATGAGCCAGGAATTTGGTAAAATGGCGCAACAACAGCAAATGATTCGACAGGCGCTGGAAAAAATTAATCGTGAAGAAAATAAAGATGGATCTGGCAAAATGGGCAATCTTAACGAGGCCATTAAGGAAATGAAAGAGACGGAAAGCGATTTGGTTAATAAACGTTTACAGCAAGAAACTTTAAACAGACAGAAAGAACTGTTAACCAAACTGTTAGATGCCGAAAAAGCAGAACGCGACCAGGAAGAGGATTCTAAACGCGAAAGTAAAGCAGCAAAGGAGTTTCCGCCATCATACCAAAAAATGTTGCAACAGTATAATCAGCAGCAGAAAAACGGAAGTGATATGTTGCAAAAATTACCACCATCGTTAAACTATTATTACAAAAATAAGATTGCCGAATATTTGAAATCGTTAAATATGGTAAGGTAGGTTGGCCAGAGATTTGTTTTACTGAATGTCCTTCTGAAGTACGAAGAATCCTAAACACATTAGCACTTCAAATTCATCGACTAGTTCTATTTTTGAGTTGTTCGAAATTAATTTCCATTGCTGGGAAACTCTTCTCTGCGTTCAGAATGACAAAGACGACTAATATTTTCTTAAATTTGCCGTCTTAAACTTTTCTATTATGCCTGCAATTTCCTTTTTTAAAGAATCCATCAATTACAATCTTCCTCAGAAATTAAAGGTTAAAAAGTGGATTAAAGCTACCATTGAAAAAGAAGGATTCAAATTACAGGAGCTTAATTTCATTTTTTGCAGCGATGAATACCTTTTGGGTATTAATCAACAGTACTTAAACCATGATACCTACACAGATATTATCACTTTTGATAATTCTGAAGTGGAAAAACAAATTGTGAGCGATATTTTCATCAGTATTGAACGTGTTAAAGAGAATGCAAAAATTTTTAAAACAAACGATTTTGATGAGGTTTGCCGCATAATGATTCATGGAACCCTACATTTACTTGGCTATAAGGATAAAGGTAAAACAGCCAAAGCCTTAATGACTCAGAAAGAAGATGAATATTTAGGTTATAGAAGTGATGTTGATTTAGTTTAAATTTCTCCTCCGTTCTCGTCGATATTGAAGTGGATTGCTTCTTTTCTCGCAATAGAACCTCCTCCCATTCGCATTGATTTAGAATGAATTATACATCCAAAAAAACAATGTTATTTTCGTTTGAGTGGAAACTGTTCATATAAGTTACTATACCACAACGATATAAACCCGATTGTAACCAAAAGCTTTTTCTGCTTTTGTTGAAGTAAAAAGCGGGGCTGCTCTTCCCTATTATCTCCGAAAATTGCTTTTCAAATAAAAATTTTTCTTCCTGTTCGTCTAATAGTTACAGGCGTTCGTCGATAATTAGTCTACGCTGGTATATTACCGCAAATCTGCGTGCAACCTTTTCTTCTTGTTGCAGTCTTATATTCAAAACAACAACAAAAAGATTTAAAAAATTAAAAATATACGGTTATGAAAACTTCTATTAAAACATTATTTGCAGCAGCTTTAACAACAATTATTTTAGGTACTGCAAGTGTAGCCGCAAACGCTACAGAAAACAATACTAATTACACCAATTTAACTTCGGTTAAAAATATCAGCAAAATTAAAATCAGCGGTAACGTTAAATTGATTTTGATTCAGGACGCTAAGGAAAGTGTTGAAGTTTACGATAACTACTTTGCTAAAAACGCTTTAGTGCAGCAGCAAAATGGTGAGTTAAGAATCAGCTCATTCACTAAAGAAGCACTTACGGTTATTGCACATGTGAACAATGTTTCATCTATTGAAGCCTCTAACACTTCTACTATTCAAACTGCAGGAAACTTTAATTTATTAGACTTAAATGTGGTTTTAAATGATGCGGCAACTGCAGATATTAAAGCGAATACGGTAAACCTGAGCACAAGTATTAATGGCACTGCTAACCTAGTGTTAAGTGGTTCTACCGAAACTTATAGTGCTGTTTTGGGCACATTTGCTAAGGTGGGCATGAATGATTTTACCGCTAGTAATAGCAATGTTAGCACTGCGCCAGTTATTGCAACTTATAGTGCAAACAGATATGAAGATATTAAAGTTGATTTCTTAGAAACTCTTTTCTAGGCAACAAAATAAAGATAAAGTTTAGTTTTAGTTAATGATTGAAGCAGCGGCGGAGCGATTCCAGCCGCTGTTTTCGTTTATAAAACAAGTGTTTAATATGCTAAATAAATAAATTATCCATGCAGATCCTTTTCATTTGTGGTTAAGTATTCATGGGAAACAATCAATATTTTGCCATTTTTAGTAGATACAGAAGCTCTTTAAAATATGCTTACGTTGTTCCAAAAATTTTATCCGTACTTTTGCACTAATTTTCCTTTATAAATCCGAAATACACAAAAATTGAGCACACTAATTGCGGCAGAAGGCTTAGGTCATGGTTATCATGATGAATGGCTATTTAAAAATTTAACCTTAGGCATTAACTCTGGTCAGCGTGTTGCGTTGGTAGGAATTAATGGGGCTGGTAAGAGTACACTTTTGAAATTATTGGCAGAAAGGTTCCCTCCGCTCGAAGGTAAGATTGTAAAAAATAAAGCTGTTAAGATCGGTTTTTTAGATCAGGAACCTCAATTTACAGAAGGTTTCTCCATCAGCGATCATATATTTTCTTTAGAAAATAAGCAGCAGCAGCTGATTAAGGAGTATGAGGAATTGATTGAAGATCCTAATCCTGACGAGAAAACACTTAATCGATTATATGAAGAATTGAGTGAGCATAATGCTTGGGAATATGAGCATGAGATTAAAACCATTTTGAATAGAATGGGCATTACTCACTTGCAACAAAAAATATCTACGCTTTCTGGTGGACAAAAGAAACGTTTGGCGCTTGCTAAGCTTTTAATTGAAGACCCTGAGATTTTAGTTTTAGATGAGCCCACCAACCATTTGGATATTGATACTATTGAGTGGCTGGAGAAATTGTTAACCACAGGACAAAAAACAATTCTATTAGTAACCCATGATCGGTACTTCTTAGACAATGTGTGTAATACCATTGTAGAATTGGATAGAGGAAAGATTTTCAATTACAATGGAAATTACGCTTACTATTTAGAAAAGAAATCAGAAAGGGAAGCGTTAGACGCTACAGTTCAACATAAGAACCAACAGTTATTAAAGAAAGAATTAGAGTGGATGAGACGCATGCCGCAGGCACGTGGAACAAAATCTAACGCCAGAATCAATGCATTTTACGATTTAGAGGAAAAAACAAAGAAAAAGTCTGATAATCAGACTATTAACCTCCAAATGAAGATGTCTCGCCAAGGCGGGAAGATTATTGAGATCGATCATATTGCAAAAGCCTTTGATGGGCGTCCGATTATCAATGATTTTAGTTATACTTTCAAAAAAGGAGATCGAATTGGTTTAGCTGGTAAAAACGGTACGGGTAAATCTACGCTTCTAAATATTATTACTAGTCAATTAAGTCCTGATGCAGGCACGGTTGACACTGGAGAAACCACAGTTTTTGGTTACTACAAACAAGGTGGTTTAACATTCGATCCAAAAGAAAGAGTGATCGACATTGTAAAATCAGATGCTGAATATATTAAAATGGCCGATGGTTCTGTGATTACAGCTTCTGCCCTATTAACGCTTTTTCTCTTCCCGCCTAAGAAACAACATGGCATGGTGGAGAAGTTAAGTGGTGGCGAAAAGAAGCGTTTGAACCTAATGAAGGTTTTAATGCAGAATCCAAACTTCCTGATTTTGGATGAGCCGACTAATGATTTAGACATTGACACTTTAAATGTATTGGAAGAATTTTTAGAAAACTTTCCTGGAATTTTGATGTTGGTTTCTCACGATCGATACTTACTTGATAAGATGAGTGATCAGCTTTTCATTATGGAAGGCGAAGGTGTTGTGAAGATTTACAATGGTAACTATTCAGAATATCGTTTAAGTTTAGACCAACCAAAAGTTAAGACTGAAGTTAAAAAACCTGTCACCACCGACATTGAACAAGCTCCTGTTAAAGCTGCAAAAAAGTTAAGTTTTAAAGAACAAAAAGAACTTGACGACAGCGAAAAAGGAATGAATGAAACTGAAAATAAAATAGCTGAATTAACTGGAAACTTACTTAAAATTGATGCTTCAGACTATGTAAAAATTCAAGAAGTTTCTGATGAAATTGAAAAGTTAAAACTTAAACTTGACGAATTTACCATGCGATGGTTGGAGCTTTCAGAGTAAAACTTTAAAGCAATTCTAATTGGTTTTCTACGTTATGTTTCACGTGGAACATTAAAATTAAAATGAATTTAACGAGCAAGTTTTCTGAGTAAAAGATTAAAAACAAAGTTGTTTCACGTGGAACAATTGAATAAATAAAAGATAAAATGTTTTCAAAATACGATTTGATTGTTGTTGGTGCAGGCCACGCTGGCTGTGAAGCTGCCGCTGCTGCTGCCAATTTAGGATCATCTGTTTTATTAATAACAATGAATATGGGCACCATAGCCCAGATGAGTTGTAACCCAGCAATGGGTGGAGTAGCAAAGGGGCAGATCGTTCGTGAGGTTGATGCTATGGGTGGGTATTCAGGTATTATATCTGATAAATCGACGATACAATTCAGAATGCTCAACAAATCTAAAGGCCCAGCAATGTGGAGTCCAAGAGCGCAGATAGATAGAATGCGGTTTGCGGAAGAATGGCGTTTAGCTCTTGAAAAGACACCAAATGTAGATATGTGGCAAGATAGCGTTGTTGGCTTGTTGGTTAAAGATAATACAGTATATGGCGTAAAAACTTCACTAGGTATAGAGATAGAAAGTAAAGCTGTTGTGCTAACAAATGGTACCTTCCTTAACGGTGTAATGCATATTGGCGAAAAGAAATTTGGTGGTGGTAGAACGGCTGAAAGAGCATCAACTGGTATTACTGAACAATTAGTAGAACTGGGCATGGAAGCTGGTAGAATGAAAACTGGTACCCCACCCCGAGTAGATGGAAGAAGCTTAGATTACACCAAAATGGAAGAGCAGTGGGGAGATGAAAATCCTGGTAAATTCTCGTACACTGATACCGAAGTTTCGACTGATCAAAGGTGTTGTTGGATTACTTATACAAACAGTGATGTACACGAAACTTTAAAAGAAGGCTTCGAAAAATCGCCGATGTTTACGGGGAGAATTAAAGGCTTAGGCCCGAGATATTGTCCATCTATCGAAGATAAAATTAACCGTTTCGCTGAACGAGATCGACATCAAATTTTTGTAGAGCCAGAGGGATGGAATACTTGCGAAATTTATGTAAATGGATTTTCGACTTCTCTTCCAGAAGATGTACAGTTCAAAGCATTAAGATTAATACCAGGTTTCGAACAAGCAAAAATGTTTAGACCAGGTTATGCTATTGAATATGATTTCTTTCCACCTACTCAATTATCGTTAACATTAGAAACTAAGTTAATCAGTAATTTATTTTTAGCTGGTCAGATTAATGGTACTACAGGTTATGAGGAAGCAGCTTGCCAGGGTTTCATGGCTGGTATAAATGCACATCAAAAAATTACTGATAAACACGAACTGATCATGAAAAGATCAGATAGTTATATCGGCGTTTTAATTGATGATTTGGTAACTAAAGGAACCGAAGAACCATATCGCATGTTTACTTCAAGAGCTGAGCATCGCTTGTTGTTAAGACAAGATAATGCAGATATTCGCCTATCTCCTATTGGTCATGAATTGGGTTTAATCTCTGACGAACGTTTAGAAAAAGTAAACCAAAAAATTGCTAAAGCTGATGCCTTGGTTAAATTTACTAAAACACAGGGTATTGAAATGGGCGATGTAAATGCAACTCTTGAGAGTTTAGGTTCAAGTCCTCTAAATCAAAATGTAAAAATAAATAGTTTAATAGCCAGACCACACGTTGGCTTGCAAGACATAATTAAAGTAAGCAAACCTTTAGCAGAAGTAACAAAGGATTTAGATAACGAAACGATTGAACAAGCTGAAATTAAGATTAAGTATGAAAGCTATTTTGAAAAAGAAAATGAAATTGTAGCGAAAATGCTTAAGATGGAAGACAAAGAAATTAAGTCCGATTTCGATTATAATAAAATAGTTTCCATATCAAAAGAAGCTCGGGAAAAATTATTTAAGATAAAACCACGTACTTTAGGTCAAGCATCAAGAATTTCCGGAGTTTCACCTTCAGATATATCAGTTTTAATGGTCTACATTAATAAGTAGCTGATAATCAATTATTTAACTAAAAATAAATAGACTTTAATTAAAGCTATACAATCAAAAAAAAACATTTTTTAATATTAAGATTCCAAAAACAATAAAAATGCGTTAAAACGCTTAAAATATGCCAAATTTAAAATCTCAATATTTTAACCTTATAAGTTTTATTGCCCTGGCAATTATTCTACAACTTTTTGGTTGTGCCTCTCCCCAACCAGTAACTGGCGGACCACAGGATCGTACTCCACCAAAAGTTTTAAATATGACACCAAAAAATTTGACAAAGAATTTTAGTGCTAAAAAAATAGTTATAGAATTTGATGAATATTTTAAGATTCAGAATGAAACAAAAGAATTTTCTATCTCGCCAGAATTAGAAAAAGCGCCAATATTAAAAATTAAAAAGAAAGCTTTAGAAATTACCTTGCCAGATACATTAGAGAAAAATACGACTTACACATTAAATTTTGGTAAAGCTATTGCCGATATTAATGAAAGTAATGTTATCAAAAATTTAAGTTATGTTTTTTCTACGGGCAACGAAATAGATTCATTAAGCTTAGCTGGTAAGGTAACTAGTGCATTAACAGGTGAAGCTGAGCTAGAAGCCACCGTATTTATACTTCCAGCAGAAAGAGATTCTTTGTTTGGAAAAAAAAGACCTTCAATTTATACCTTAACAGATAGCTCGGGTAATTTTAAATTAAATAATTTAAGAGCAGGAACTTATAAAATATATGCACTAAAAGAAGCAACTGGTGGCGACAAAATTTATCAGCAAACATCAGACGAAGTTGGTTTTGTGAAAGATCCTATCGTAATTGGGAAGAATAATGAGAACATTAACTTAAAGGTTTTTAAAGAAACTGCTCCTGAATTTAGGGTTCTGGAAAGAAAAATAAATACGGATGGTAGTTTATCTTTAACCTTCACGCAACAGTTAAAAAAGCCCACTTTAACGATTACAGAACCTGCATCTGTTGATGAAGGAAAAAGAGTAATGTTTAATTTATCTAACGATACTGCTAAAGTTTGGCTTAACGATTTAAGTTTTGATTCAATTAAGGTTGCCATAAAAGATGAGGGAAAACTACTGCAAACCATAAACATAAATCGTGGTAAAAAGGATACTTATGTAAGGGACCTTACCCCTATCGACAATACAAATAATGGCAAACTGAATCCTTATCAAAGTTATACATTAACATTCCCACTGCCTATTAGTGCTGCAGATGCTTCTAAAATAACTTTGCTTGATGATTCTATTAAAAGAACAAACTTCGTACTGATAAAGGATAGCACAAACTTTTTAAAATACAAAATTACCTTTCCTTGGAAAGTAAAAAGAACGTATGATCTGAAGTTTACAGCTGGTGCATTTACTGGAATATTTAACGCAAAGAATAAAGAATTTACTAAGAAATTTACTTTAGAACCTACAGAAAATTATGGAACACGAGCTTTAACCGTTCAAGTCCCTGATACAACTAAGAATTATATTGTAGAGTTTATTAACGAAAAAAAAGTACCTATAAAATCTTATGTTATCAATAAAAAGACAAGAATTCTATTAGCCAATTTTGCCTCAGGTAAATATTTTGTAAGAGTTATTTATGATGAAAATAAAAATGGTGTCTGGGATACAGGAAATGTAAAATTAGGTACTCAGCCAGAAAAGATTTGGTATTCACTAGAAGAACAATCAATTAGACCGAACTGGGAAGTAGAAAACACCTTAACAATTCCAGAACCTAAATAAATTAAGGATTGGTAAACCAGCCTGAATACATAATATAATTATCTGGTAACTTATTTAATAAAGCCCTTTGCTCTTCAGTGATGGGCTTTATTTTTTTAGCAGGAGTTCCAGCATACAGATGACCTGTTTCGCAAATTGTATTTTCTAAAACTACAGAACCAGCAGCTATAATGCAATATTCTTCTATAACAGCATGATCCATTACAATTGCTCCCATCCCAATTAAAACATTGTCTTGTACCTTACAACCATGCACAATTGCATTATGCCCAACGGATACACGACTGCCAATGTGTGTGGAAGCTTTTAAGTATGTTGCATGAATTACAGCACCATCTTGAATGTTTGATTCATTTCCAATGGTAATCTTATTTACATCGCCTCTAATAACGGCATTAAACCAAACCGAACAGTTATCGCCAAGTATAACATCGCCAACGATTGTAGCGTTTTCTGCAATAAAATTATCTTTTCCTATTTCAGGATATTTATTTTTAACGGGTAGTATTAAGGGCATATTATAGTTTTTTGTTTTTAATTATTTTATTTGAATAGCTTATTTGTAAGTCTAAAAAACTAACAAACCAGAAACAAAAAAACTAAAATACTGTGTCAATTAATTCTTCTGCATGATTTGGATAATCTGTGGTATAGTGTAAACCACGACTCTCTTTACGTTGCATGGCAGATTTAATCACCAAATAAGCGGTTTGAATTACATTTCTCAATTCACAAAGTTTAACAGAAACCTTATTCTTTTTATAAAATTCCTCTGTTTCCTGGTAGATTAAAAACAATCGGCGATGTGCTCTTTCTAAACGAAAATCTGAGCGAACAATTCCCACATAATCACCCATAATTTTTTGCAGTTCGCGAAGGTTATGCGTTACCAAAATGTCTTCATCAGTTTGTGTTACACCTTTAGAATCCCATTCAGGAATATTTTCAGGAATTATATTCTTTTCAAAATTTTCGACCGCATCCTGATAAATACGATGAGCAAAAACGGTAGCCTCGAGTAAAGAATTTGAAGCCAAGCGATTGGCGCCATGTAAACCCGTCGAAGAACATTCTCCGCATGCATAAAGATTTTTTATGGATGAACGACCATATTCATCTACTAATATACCTCCACACATGTAATGAGATGCTGGTGTAACTGGTATAAAATCCTTTGTCATATCTATACCAATAGATAAGCATTTAGCATATATATTAGGAAAGTGCTTTAAAATATCAGCTTTCTTACGCATAGTGATATCCAGATAAACAAAATCATCGCCCGATTTTTTCATTTCATTATCCACCGCTCTGGCTACAATATCACGAGGTGCTAACGATTTACGCTCATCATACTCTTGCATAAACTCTTCACCGTTCTTACGACGAAGAACCCCACCAAAACCTCTGACTGCCTCGGAAATTAAGAAAGATGGATACTCTCCAGGATGGTATAAAGCTGTTGGATGGAACTGAATAAACTCCATATTTCTCACTTTTCCTTTTGCGCGGTAAACCATTGCCATACCATCGCCAGTTGCAATAACAGGATTTGTGGTAGCAGAATACACGTGTCCCGCGCCACCAGAAGCCATAACCGTAACGTTTGCCACAATCTTTTCCACATCGTTAAGCTCTGTGTTAAAGGCATATATACCGTAACAGTTAATAACTTCACTACGCTTATCAACAAACTCACCAAGGTGATGCTGGGTAATTAACTCTAGTGCGAAGTAGTGTGTTAATATCTCTATGCTCGGATTCTCGTGAATTTCATTTAAAAGTACCCGTTCAATTTCATAGCCAGTGATGTCTTTATAGTGTAAAACACGATGCTCCGAGTGACCACCTTCCTTTGCTAAATCATAAAAACCAGAGTTGTCTTTATCGAAATTTATACCATAGTCAATGATCTCCTGAATTCGTTGAGGCCCCTCTTTTACAACGATTTCCACTATTTTTTCATCACACAAACCATCGCCAGCAATTAGTGTATCTGTTATATGTTTTTCAAAAGAATCATCCTTATCTACAACAACTGCTACACCGCCTTGAGCATATTTTGTATTAGATTCATCTTCATTTGATTTGGTGACGATTAAAACCTTCCCAAACTTGGCAGCCTTAAGTGCAAAACTTAAACCCGCTATACCTGAACCAATTACCAGAAAATCTACTTTTCTCATTTAAAAAACATTTACTTTATCAACGATGTTGATAACTATAGAACAACTGTTAGCTTTATGTAGAAATAATGCTAACAAATAAATTTGAATGTTTAAAGCTACTGTAAAAAGACAATTTGCCACAATCTTTTACTCAATTTTTAAGCACCTTTGTACAAGTAATTAACTTTTCACACACTTATAAACAATTAACATTCCAATATTGATAAAATTTAAGTCATTTTTCGATAGTGCTGAAAATCAATCTTATCATATTATAAAAATGTAATCTAAATGTTAGTAAACGATTAACAACTTATATAAAAGAATAAATTTTCGAAACTTGCCAACAATACTAACACACTAATAAACAAACAAGATTTATTTATTTAAAATAACTTATTAATTATTGAGACGTGGAAAGCTTTATCTTTGACCAACGTCAAAATTCAAAAAAGGAAAATTACAAATGAACATAGATGTCTTAGAAGAAATTAACAAAAAAGGTTTTGTAGAAGAAGAAATTGATCCTACGCTTGACTTATTTGTTGAGATTGAAAAATTAAAGAAGGAAAAGAATGCGATTATTTTAGCGCATTATTATCAAGAACCTGATATTCAAGATATTGCTGATTATATTGGTGATAGTTTAGGTTTATCTCAAGAAGCTGCGAAAACTGACGCTGAGGTAATTGTATTCGCTGGCGTGCATTTTATGGCCGAAACAGCAAAGATATTATCGCCTTCAAAAAAGGTTTTATTGCCAGATGTGAAAGCAGGTTGTTCTTTGGCTGACAGCTGTCCACCTCATCTTTTTAAAATATTTAAAGAGAAATATCCAGATCATTTGGTTATCACTTACGTAAATTGTACTGCTGAGCTAAAAGCTTTGAGTGATATTGTTTGTACGTCGACAAATGCTGTTCAAATTGTAGAAAGTTTACCTAAAGACCAGAAAATAATTTTCGGTCCAGATAGAAATTTAGGTGCCTGGGTTGCAAAAAAAACAGGTAGAGATTTAGTGTTGTGGAATGGGGCTTGTATGGTTCACGAGATTTTTTCGAAAGAGAAAATTACGAAGCTGAAAGAACGCCATCCGAATGCTAAATTTATTGCGCACCCAGAGTGTGAAGATGCTGTTTTACAAATGGCCGATTACATTGGTTCAACAACAGGCCTTTTAAAATATGCTATTTCTAATCCACCAACTGAATTTATTGTTGCTACAGAAAGTGGAATTATCCACCAAATGGAGAAAGCCTGTCCAGATAAAACATTTATTCCAGCACCGCCGAATAACAGCTGTGCCTGTAATGATTGTCCGTATATGAAAAGAAATACTTTAGAAAAACTATATTTATGTCTTAAAAATAGCTCGCCAGAAGTAAATGTTCCTGAACATATTATAGAACAGGCTCGTAAACCAATTCAGAGAATGCTTGATATTTCTGCAGAATTAGGACTCTAAAAAAGCTTTCATTGCCTCGCAATGGAGAAAAGAAAATAAAAAATGAAAAACAACATTCTTAAAAATTACGCAGGCTTATTGTGGCTTTTGGCAGGTATAACTGTTGGAAGTATAGTTGGTTTAGTTTTCGGGAAAAGTGTTGAAAGTATAAAACCATTAGGTGATATATTTTTAAATCTGTTGTTCACTGCCGTTATTCCCTTAGTATTTTTTGCGGTTTCATCAGCAATTGCGAATATAGATAGATCTAAAAAACTAGGAAAATTATTAACTGTTATGGTTTTGGTTTTCCTGTCAACAGTTTTAATATCTGCTATGTTAACCCTTGTTGCCACTTGGGTTTTTCCTATCCATCAGCAATTAGTAACTAGCGTTTTACCTACTGAAACAGAAAAAATTCAATCAGTTGGAGAACAAATGACGCAACTTTTAACTGTTGGAGAATTTTATGAAATTGGGAGCCGAAAAAATATGCTGGCGCTCATAATTTTTTCAGTTTTAGTTGGTTTTTCTACCTTATATGCGGAAGAAGCTGGTGATGGTTTTAAGAAATTTCTAGTATCTGGAAATGAAGTAATGAAAAAACTTATTATCCTAATTATGAAATTAGGACCAATAGGTTTAGGTGCTTATTTTGCTTACCAGGTTGGCGTTTTCGGTCCCCAACTTTTCGGCACATATGCAAAAGCCTTAGGCTTATACTACGGATTGGGCGCATTTTATTTTATAGTTTTTTTTACTTTATATGCATTTATTGCAGGCGGTTTTAAAGCGATAAAAGTTTTTTGGAAAAATAATATTGTACCTTCTTTAACCTCTGTAGGCACTTGTAGCAGTATTGCAACAATACCAGCAAATTTAGAAGGAACTACAAAAATGGGCGTTCCTGCTTACATAACAAATGTTACCATTCCACTAGGATCAACTTTACATAAAGATGGTTCGAGTATTAGTTCAATTATAAAAATTGCTGTAGTTTTTGCCATTTTTGGAAAAGATTTAGTACATGTGGATACCATAATTTTAGCATTGGGAATTACGGTTTTAGTAAGCATTGTAGAAGGCGGAATACCTAACGGAGGTTACATTGGCGAATTATTGATGATTTCTGCCTATCAATTGCCGCCCGAAGCTTTGCCACCAGCTATGATTATTGGAACTTTGGTAGATCCGATGGCTACTTTATTAAATGCAACTGGAGATAATGTTGCTGCTATGTTAATTGCCAGATTTACTGAAGGAAAAAACTGGATGGAAAGTAAGTTATAAGCAAGAAATCTTTATGCTGAGTAATTCAGCGTATATTTTACTTAAATGATATTTAAAGAAATTGGGGCTTTGCCCTTTTACTGCAAAAAATAAGAATATGTTTGAAAATAAGGAGCGTACAGATATAAATGAGTTAGGCGAGTTTGGTTTAATAAAACACCTAACCACTAATTTTAAAATAAGAAATGATTATTCAGTAAAAGGTGTTGGCGATGATGCGGCTGTTTTAGACGCTAAAGGGAAACAAATTTTAGTTTCAACTGATTTATTACTTGAGGGTATTCACTTCGATTTAGCTTATGTGCCGTTAATGCATTTGGGTTACAAAGCAGTTCAGGTTAACCTTAGTGATATTTATGCAATGAACGGAAAAGCAAGTCAAATTACGGTTTCACTTGGTTTGTCGAGTAAATTTCCACTAGAAGCTGTCGAAGAAATTTATAAAGGAATTGAATTAGCTTGTAATAAATTCAACATCGATTTAATTGGAGGCGATACTTCATCAAGCAAACAAGGTTTGGTAATTAGCATTACCAGCATTGGTTACGCCGATGCAGATAAAGTAACTTATAGAAATGGTGCCCAGGAAAATGATTTGCTTTGTGTTTCTGGCGATTTAGGTGGTGCTTACGTTGGCCTTCAAATCTTAGAAAGAGAGAAATTAATCTATTTAGAAAACCCACAAATTCAGCCAGATTTAGAAGGGAAAGATTATATAATAGAAAGACAATTAAAGCCAGAAGCACGTATGGATATTGTTGCGCTTTTGGAAGAAATGAATATTAAACCAACTTCTATGATCGATATTTCAGATGGTTTAGCTTCTGAAATTTTGCACCTAGCAACTGAAAGTGATAAAGGAATTACCATATACGAAGAGAAAATTCCTTTAGATCCAATGACTTATGAAACTGCTCGCGAGTTGGGGATTGACCCAACAGTTTGTGCTTTAAGCGGTGGTGAAGATTATGAATTGTTGTTTACCATCTCTCAGGAAGACTATAAAAAATTAAAGCACGACGTAGACATTACTGTAATTGGCCATGTAACTGATAAAAACTCTGGCTGTAAAATGGTTTCTAAATCTAATAATGTTCACGAATTAAAGGCCCAAGGTTGGAACGCATTTAATAAGTAAATTAGAATAAAATGAGATCAATCTGTCTGATTGCTTTGATGTTTATTTACATCGCAAACTGCTTTAGTCAGGAAAAAAGTTCGTCTAAAAAATTTGATGACATCCCTTTTTTAAATAAAATTGATTTTATTGATTCCAAATATGACCAACAAAAGTTCGGTTGTGCCTTTTTGCTGAAATTCGATAAGGATACTTTTGGAATTACAGCTAAACATCTATTAAAATTTATCAAATCCCCGCAAATGGAAGGAGTTTCATTTGAGAATGGAATAAAAAGGTGGAGCTTGTACGTTTTAAACAAACCATCAGAAAATGTTATAATTGATAAATTATTGAATGAAAACAAGAAAGAGCCAATCCTAGAAAAATCGACTTATGATGATGATTGGTTGGTTTTCTCATTAAAAAACAACTTTTCGAAAGCAAAAGCGCTTGAAATAAGAGAAAAACCTTTAATTTCTGGTGAGAAAGTTTATGTTGTTGGGTGGACAAGAAAAATGGAAAATGGTGAACAGAGAATTTATGAATTTGAATATTATAAAACGATTGGTAAGCGCATTTTATTAAAAGATATTATTGTTCCTGAACAGTTCGGAGGACTAAGCGGAGCACCAGTTGTTGACGAAGATGGTAAAGTTGTTGGTATTGTATCAGGTAAAACAACTGATCCAGATTCTGGAAAATCATATTTTGCTCCTTGCGCTATCATTGGATTAAAGGTATTTTTAGAAAATTTGCATCAAAAAAAATATTAAGAGTCAGCTTTATATTCCACACTCGGTGGGTGTCCTCATCCGCCGAAACTGTCCTATTCCTCCAAATATTTAATATCAATTTGTTTATTATTTTTCACTTTAGCCCCTAGCTTTTTAAGATTTTCAATTTTATTAATCATATTACCAGAGCCTTCTTTTAGTTTATTGAATGCTCCATCATAAGCTTTTTGTGTTGAGCCGATATGTCTCCCGATATCTTCCATGTCTTTTAAAAAGCCGACGAATTTTTCATAGAGAAATCCTGCTTGCTCTGCAATTTCAAATACATTTCTATTTTGCCTTTCCTGTTTCCACATACTGGCAATGGTGCGCAATGTAGCCAGCAAAGTTGAAGGACTTACAATTACTACTTTTCTATCCCAGGCAAAATTAAATAACTCGGCATCCTTTTGTACAGCGATACTAAAAGAAGATTCAATCGGAACAAAGAGCAGAACAAAGTCTGGAGAATTAATTTTGTATAGATCCTGGTAGTTCTTTGCAGATAATTCCTGAATATGATTTTTTATGGAAGCTAGATGCGCTTTTACATGGCCTTCACGCTCTTCTTCAGTCTCTGCAGATACAGAACGTTCATAAGCAACTAAACTTACCTTAGCATCAACTACGAGATGTTTATCATCAGGTAAATCTATAACCACATCTGGCTGGTATCGCCCGCCTTCGGCGGAGGTATGCGAAGCCTGAATTCGATATTCCTGATCGCGAACTAAACCAGAGCGTTCTAGAACCTTTTCCAATATAACTTCACCCCAATTTCCCTGCTTCTTACTATCGCCCTTTAATGCTTTAGTTAAGTTATTTGCATCTTCTTGAATTTGTTTACTTTGATCCATAAGCAAAGAAATTACACCTTTTAAGGTATTTCTTTCATCCGATTCCGCTTTGTAAACTTTTTCTACCTTATCTTCAAAAGCTTTAATATTTTCTTTTAGTGGATTTAAAATAATATCCAGATTTGTTCTATTCTGTTCAACAAATTTAGTCGATTTCTCTTCTAAAATTTTATTAGCAATTAATTCAAAATCTTTATTAAACTTCTCCTGGTTCTGCTCTAAACTGGCTTTTTGCTCAATCAGTTTTTCTTTTTCTGCTATGTAAAAAGAACGTGTACTTTCCAATTCACGGTTAGCATCTGCAAGCCGATCTCGTTCTGCCTGTAATTCGTCAATTAAGCGTTTTTGTTCCTGTTTAAGTAAAAGAGTTATATTTTCTTTTTCAGCCAATAAATTAGAAACACGTTCATCTGCCTTAGCTAAATTAATTTTTAGCATTTCATTTTCGCCCTTTAATTTTTCAAAATCCTCAATAGAAATTAAAGAAATAGCTGCCTGTGGTTTCTTTAAAAACAAAAGCACCAAAACAATTAAAATAACGATTAGTAAAGCAATACCAGTAACTTCCATAATGATAAAAATTTTAGTAAAAATGAATATTAAAAACAGATATACCAAAAAATATTAGTTAATGTGAGATGGATATAACGAAAAAAAATATTTATAATTGAGCTTTCTATATTGCAAATGAATGATTTAACAATTCTTATTTCCTGTCCCGATCAAGTTGGTTTAGTAACCAATATTACCAGGGTTTTGGCTAGCCATCAATTAAATATTATCGCCATGCGAGAATTTGTTGATGAACAAAACAAAGCCTTTTTTACCAGAATAGCTTGTACTGGAGTTTTCGAAGAAACCGAAAAACTTAAAGAAAAATTATTACAAAATTTGCCTGATGAAGCAGAAGTTACCCTCATTACTAAAAAGGAAAAACAAATTGTTGTTTTAGTAACTAAAGAATACCATTGTTTGGCTGAAATACTGATTAAAAATCAATTTAAAACATTGGGAGCAAATGTTAAGGCCGTAATTGGTAATTATGAAGAATTAAGAGATTTTACCGAAAAACTAGGTATTCCTTATTTTTATGTTACCCATATTGATAAAGATAAAAGTCAGTTCGAAAAGCAGGTAAAAGAAATAATAAATCAATTTGATGCCGATTATTTGGTATTAGCGAAGTTTATGAGAATCTTATCTTCAGATTTTGTGAAGGATTATTCAGCAAAAATCATCAATATTCACCATTCCTTTTTACCAGCTTTTATTGGTGCAAACCCTTACAGGCAAGCTTTTGAGCGAGGTGTAAAAATTATTGGGGCTACAGCTCATTTTGTTACCGAAAATTTGGATGAAGGCCCAATAATAACTCAACACACTACACATGTCGACCATAATTTTGGTGTAAAGGAAATGATTCGTGCAGGAAAAGAAATTGAGAAAAAAGTTTTGTTAGAAGCCTTAGAACTTATTTTCGAAGATCGTGTTTTTGTAAGTGGAAATAAAACGATTGTGTTTAAATAGTAGCATTCACCGAAAGCAATTAAGCTTATAAACTTTTCAAAACCAATTCGGCGACATCTGCACCAGTTTGCGAACCCATTGCTACGCCCATCCCATTACACCTAACAGCGCAAAAAACGTTGGGCTTGGCTTCAGTAATAATTGGATTAATTTGTTTTCCAAAAGCCATAATTCCGCTCCAACGATGCTCTATTTCAAAATCTGTATTGGGTAAAATAACTTCTCGAAGTAAATTTTCTAATGTAGATTGTACACCATCAGTTTGTCCGAATTCAGTTGTTTCTTCGGCTTTAAAATCCAAATTTCTACCTCCACCTAACAAAACCCTTCCATTAATATTTCGGAAATAATAATAGCCTTTATCGTAATGGAAAGTGCCTTTAATTTTTAAATTCTTAATAGGTTTGGTAACTAAAACCTGACCCCGACCAGGAGTAACATCCAAATTGGGTATTAATGTATTCACAAAAGCGTTTGTAGTAACAATTGCCTTTTTGCAACTAAAATCTCCATCCTTGGTTTTGAGTAAAACAGCAGAATTTTTAGAAACTATTTTTTCTACTTTGCAATTATTAAAGATCGAGATGCCGATTTGTTGAGCATATTGAAGCAGGTTAAACATCATTTTCCCTGTATCAATCTGTGCTTCGTATCGGTTTGCTATTAAATTTTTTATACCTTTTAGCCCAAACGTCTTTATAATTTCGTTTTTTAAATAGAAAGCATTTAATCCAATTATCGTTTCAATAAGTTTATTAAAATGTTCAATTTTAGATACACACTGTTCGGTCAAATCAACTTCACTTTCTCTAAATAGTTCATACCCACCGAAAGGCTTATAATCAATTGTTCTGTCACCAAGTAATTGCCTCAGTTTTAGTAAACCTTTCCATCGGGTTTCGATTAAATTCACCAAACCATCTGTACCACAAATTCTTTCCTGTTCAATCAGTTCAGAAATACTGCCGAAGCAGGCAAAACCTGCATTTTTAGTACTTGCACCCGTTGGTAAAAAGCCACTTTCTAAAACCGAAATTTTTAAAGAAGGCGAAGATTTTTTAAGGTGAATTGCTGCATTTAAACCAACAATTCCACTGCCAATTACAACAACATCGTAATCAAAAAAAGATGTCTTTTCCCAGTAAGATAATGCGTTAGCCATGCTATAAAAATAATACATTTTATACGCCTTACAATATGGGAACGCTTTTTGATATATATGTATCTGAAAAACATACACACAAGAAAATGGGAATTTATTTAATTATAATAGTCCCGGTATTATTACTGAGCATGTTTGTACAATGGCGTTTTAGACACAAATTTTCTAAATACGCAGAAATGCAATTAAGCTCGGGCTTATCGGGTAAGGAAGTGGCGGAGCGAATGCTGCACGATAACGGCATATTCGATGTGAAAGTGATGAGTACCGAAGGGCAACTTACAGATCATTACAATCCATCAGATAGAACGGTAAATTTAAGTACCGATGTTTATTATAGCCGAAGCGTAGCAGCGGCGGCAGTTGCAGCACACGAATGCGGTCATGCGGTTCAACATGCAAAATCATATACCTGGCTTAATCTGCGCAGTACAATGGTTCCAGTGGTAAGCATATCGTCGAATTTGTTGCAATGGGTTTTATTATTAGGCGTAATGTTGCTTGTATTTGCAGTTACACCAATCGTTTTGGCAATTGGAGTGGTAGGCTTAGCTTTGGTAACCCTATTTAGCATTGTTACACTACCAGTCGAGTTCGATGCCAGCAACAGGGCATTAGCCTGGTTAAAAAACAACAATGGCGTAATGCAAACGCAGGAAGAGAATGCACAGGCTAAAGACGCCCTTTGGTGGGCAGCCATGACCTACGTTGTTGCAGCCGTTGGCGCATTGGCCAATTTACTTTACTATGCATCAATGCTTTTCGGAAGAAGCAGAGATTAAAATATTTTCATCTACTTATGAAAATTGAAAAGCGGCTCGGAATTAATTTTTCGGCCGCTTTCGCATTTAACATCCTATGTTTTCAATTTTTATAGAATGGATCGCTCAGCGAAATAAATTAATGGTTTATAAGATTTGAAGCGGAAAACCTGTGGTACTTTTGTTAATACAGTACCGCCAATACTTCAATCTTTTGGGCGATTTTTAGTGGTAAATTAAAGTTTACGCAACCAAAAGAATTTCCGTTTATGTCGGGGCTAATGGGCAAAAATAGTACTTCTCGGTTTTCTGATGAGCAAGAATTTAAAACCCCTTATTCATTTATACTTTATGGAGAAATCTTTAAAATTAGGGTAAAGAGATAGCTTCTGTATTCACAGATATAGCTTTGTTTAAAATCTTGAGATTTCTCTGCTGAACTGCAACAACGGTACCGCGACTTGCGGCCGCCAATACCGCAAAGCTTTATTTTACAAAAAAAAATATAGAAATTAGTTTAACCTATAAGGTGCTACCAGCTGAAATTCAGGAATATCTACATCAAATTCGGCATCATCTACAATGCGTTTCATTAAGTATTTCCCCTGCATGCTGCCCATATCTGTTTTTAAATTACATCCAGAAACATAAACGTGACTTTCACCAGGCTCAATAATTGGCTGTAAACCAACCACACCCTCGCCTTCTACTTCGCGGCTACTGCTGTTTGAATCGAAAATAAACCATTGACGGCGCATTAACTGAACTGGATAATCAGAAAGATTAGAAATTTCTACACGATAAGCGAACATAAAATGCTCGTTAGCCGGATTCGAATATTCTGGCTGATATATCGTTTCTACCGAAACCTTAACTCCATCTGTAATTGCTGTAACCATGATGATTTATACGAATGTACAAAAAGCTTTTCAAAAATCAAGCCAGTTGATTGGCAGGATCGTAGTTGGCAAATTTTTCTGCCACTTCGTCTAAAATGCTGTAAATATTGGCTATATCTCCCTCAGAAACCAATCGCATGCGGTAGGGTTTAAAATCGGGCAAGCCTTTAAAATAATTTGCGTAGTGGCGGCGCATTTCAAAAATGCCCGTTTTCGGGCCTTTCCACTCTAAAGATTTATCGAGATGGGTTCTGCAAACATTAATTCTTTCTTCAATGGTTGGGCCTGCTAAATGCTCGCCAGTTTTGAAGAAATGTTTAACCTCACGGAAAATCCATGGATAACCAATCGCAGCACGACCAATCATAATTCCATCAACCTCATATTCCATGCGCCAGTTGGCTGCTTTTTCAGGACTATCTACATCTCCATTGCCAAAAATTGGAATTTTAATGCGTGGATTGCGTTTAATTTCTCTAATTAACGACCAATCGGCTTCGCCTTTGTAAAGCTGTGCCCTGGTTCTGCCGTGTATGGTTAAGGCTTGTATTCCAACATCCTGAAGTCGTTCTGCAACTTCATAAACGTTTTTACTATCATCATCCCAACCCAAACGAGTTTTTACGGTAACTGGCAAATGCGAAGCTTTAACAACAGCTTCGGTCATTTTTACCATTTTATCAATATCACGAAGCAAGCTAGAACCCGCACCTTTGCAAACCACATTTTTAACCGGACAGCCGTAATTTATATCGACCAAATCGGGATTGGCAGCAGAAGCAATTTCCGAAGCTTCACGCATGTGTTCAATATCTCCACCAAAAATCTGAATGCCAATGGGGCGTTCGTATTCAAAAATATCCAATTTTTGAAGGCTTTTTGCCGCATCTCTTATTAATCCCTCAGAAGAAATAAATTCGGTGTACATCAAATCTGCACCGTTCTGTTTACAAACAAAACGAAACGGCGGATCGCTCACATCTTCCATCGGAGCAAGCAATAATGGGAATTCACCTAAATCTATATTTCCTATCTTAACAGACATTTTCTATCTTCAACGATTAATAAAAACATACAAAGGTATAAATAATGAACGTTGTAACACCTAATAAGGAAGAAATCAACCCTTTCCTGCAATTACTTTTACTTTTATTTTACGCAGTTGTTGGTGCTGTAATTTTTACAATTATCTCATTTGTTTTTATTTTAGCCATTTATGGGTTCCAAATTGTAAAAGATTTTAACCTTATAGCATCTGGCGATCCAAGATATACCGATGCCTTAAAAATACTTCAAATCGGTACCTCAATCGGTATGTTTGTATTGCCACCAATTGCATTAGCCTTTACCAACGGAATAAAAACATCTAACTTTTACGCCTTTGCTAAACCGAAATTTATATTGCTAATTCTGGTAATTCTAATTATGATAGTTTCCATGCCAATTATGGAGTGGACAGCGGTTTGGAATCAGAAAATGGTTTTACCCGAAGGTTTGAAATGGCTCGAAAAGTGGATGAAAGAGAGCGAGCAATCGGCAATGAAAATAACGATTCAGTTGTTAACCGTAAGAAACAATTGGGATTTTATCGTAAACCTGATTATGATTGCAGTTTTACCTGCCATTGGCGAAGAATTAATGTTTCGTGGTGGTGTGCAGCGTTCAATCAATAAAATGTTTGAAAATCATCACGCAGCGATTTGGATTTCGGCAATTATTTTCAGCGCCATACACATACAATTTTATGGCTTTCTACCAAGATTGCTTTTGGGCGCAGGATTTGGATATTTATATTATTTCAGTGGAAGCATTTGGTACGCCATGTTAGCACATTTTTTAAATAATGCTTATGCAGTTTGTGCGGCATTATATATGCAAAAACACAATATGCCACTCGATAAAGCAGACGACCCAGTTGGTTTTACTTGGTATGCCTATTTAATTAGTGCAATATTAACCATAGCTTTGTTTATATTTTTTAAAGATACAGCACAACGTGAGCGAAAATTGGGTTAAAGTGTACACAACCGGCGATGCATTTGCCGCCGAAGTATTAAAGCAAGGATTAGTCGAAGAAGATATTCCTGCGGTTATCATCAATAAACAACTTTCTGCCTATAATATTGGCGAGATAAATGTTTTGGTAAACAAAGTCGATTTCGATAAAGCAATCGAATATATAGTTAAAAACGAAATAGAATAATTTATCGTTATAACTTTTATCTTTCATATCTTATCTTAAAACATAAATGAAAACCCGGGCAATAACCGCTTTCTTTTTTACCATTGTAATGCTTGGTTCTGTTTTTTTAGGAACTTACGTTTTTACCGCTTTTTACCTTATTTTAAGCTTACTTTCTTTGTTCGAGTTTTATAAATTGATTAAAAACTCGGGTATTAGGCCCCATAGAAATATTGGTTTGGCGGCAAGTGCTTTAATATTTTTAATGGCGGCGGGTTTGCATTATTTAAAATATGATGTTAAATATCTTTTACTTTGTATCCCTTTAATTTTTTCGGTTTTTATAACCGAACTTTATAAAAAGAGCAAAATTCCATTTGCCAACATATCTTACACTTTTGTGGGTTTTGTTTACGTAACCTTTCCTTTTTGCTTTTTTCATGCATTGGGTTTTATCCACAGCTGGAGCGAATATAACTTTCATTTTCCTTTGGCCTTTTTATTAATGCTTTGGGCAAACGATACTGGCGCTTATATGTTCGGTGTAAAATATGGTAAGCGTAAACTATTCGAACGCCACTCGCCTAAAAAGAGTTGGGAAGGCTTTTTTGGCGGAATGTTAACTGCTGCATTGGTCGGATTTGGTTTATCATTTCTATTTAAAGAAACTACACCAGTTGTTTGGGTTGGTATGGCTATTTTAATCGCTAGTTTTGGTACACTTGGCGATTTGGTAGAATCGATGCTTAAACGCAGTTTGGATACAAAAGATAGCGGAGGCCTGCTTCCTGGCCATGGCGGTTTGTTAGATCGTTTTGATGGCTTATTGTTGTCTGCGCCTGTTGTTTACGCGTATTTGTATCTAATCTTATATTAATATTTGAAAAGATTCTGAAGTAATATATAATTACGGTAGTCTGGCTTTTTGTTCCAATCTTTTTTGTGTGTGTATTTTGCTCTATTCATCGTAATTACAGCAAAAAAGAATTTTCACTGCAATCCAGTTTATTTAACTTAGTTGGTGCTGCTATTTACTAGCCACAGCCGAAACAACGTAATAATCACGATTTACTTTAAAGCCTGCATTACTTTGAATTTCTTCGTTTTTCTGCGCTGATTTTATAATTTCAAAACCAGAATCTTTTAAAAATTTATGTGCTTTTAGTTCATCATAAAGCTCGAAACCAAATTTAGTAAAAGGCAAGGTTTCCATAAAGCTTTTATCAGCAAAAGCAATAATTAACATACCCTTATATTTTAAAACGCGCTTAATTTCTTGGAGATATTGAATGGGATTTTGCCAGAAGTAAATGGTATTTACTGTAAATATTTTATCAAAGTAATCATCTTCAAAAGGTAATGTTGTGCCATTTGTAAGGAAGAAAGAGGCTTGCTTGTTGGTAATAAATGAAGCATTAATTTTCTCCGCCTCGGCAATAATTGTTTTAGAAATATCGGCTCCAAAATAAGTCAGGTTTTCTGCCTTATTAAAAATATCAGCGATATGAGCCGCGTTGCCATGTCCAAGCTCCAAAATAACATCATTCGGTTTGAGCAACAAAGCCTCTACAGCGCTTCTTGTCATTCCGATGTTACTAATGTTCATCATCTCTCCTGTTTTAACGCCGTACTCGCCATCAGGACAGCTCAATTGCCTGGCAATTTCCTTTAAGTGTTCTGCTGAAGGTTGATTTTCCATATTGCAATTTAACAAAATTGAAGAACAGAAAATTTATACTTTATCTATAAATCTTTATAAAATTATTAGCAATTATTTAATTACCTGTACAGGTTTCTTATTCTCATCAATTGCAACGAAAGTAAAATCGCCATGAACCGCTAATTCCCTACCTTCGGCATACATTTGCTCAATATAAATTTCTACATTAACTTTTAAGCTTGTATTGCCCACTTTGGTAACTTGTCCTATTAATTCAACAATTGTTCCTGCTGGAATCGATTTTTTAAAATCAATTCTATCGCTACTTACGGTAACCATTATTTGTCGGCTAAAACGAGTTGCAGTTATAAAAGCAACCTCATCCATCATGTGCATAGCTGTTCCTCCGAAAAGGGTATCGTAATGATTAGTTGTATTGGGGAAAACAGCTTTAAAAATACTGGTTTTCGAAGTTTCGATTCTTTGTTCTAGGGTCATGTTGATTTATATAAAATGCCACGGAAACACGGTTTTATAAAGAGAAACTATGTTTCTGCGCTTCCGTGGCAAAAATAATTTAATTAATCAAATTCTCTGCGGCTAAAACATTTTCAGTTTTTCGCATTTCTTTCGCCGCTTCAACCATCTCAATCAGTGCTTTTTTGGTTTCATCCCAACCGCGTGTTTTTAAGCCGCAATCAGGGTTTACCCAAAGCTGTTCTGATGGAATTACAGCCTTTGCTTTTTTAAGCAACGTAATCATTTCTTCGCGTTTGGGCACTCTTGGCGAATGAATATCATATACACCTGGACCAATCTCGTTAGGATATTTAAAATCTGCAAAAGCATCTAAAAGTTCCATTTGCGAACGTGATGTTTCAATTGTGATTACATCTGCATCCATATCGGCAATATTTTGAATAATATCGTTAAACTCAGAATAACACATGTGCGTATGAATCTGCGTTTCATCAGCTACACCTGCAGCAGAGATTTTGAAAGCATTAACAGCCCAATTTAAATATGCCTGCCAATCTGCTTTTCGCAAAGGCAACCCTTCTCTAATTGCAGGTTCATCAATCTGAATAATCTTAATTCCTGCTTTTTCCAGGTCGCAAACTTCATCACGAATGGACAAAGCAATTTGCATACATGTAACCGAACGCGGTTGATCGTTACGAACAAACGACCATTGCAAAATAGTAACTGGGCCCGTTAGCATGCCTTTCATGTATTTTGAAGTAAGCGATTGCGCATAGGCGGTCCATTTTACGGTCATAGCTTGTGGACGAGAAACATCGCCAAAAATAATTGGTGGTTTAACGCAGCGAGAGCCATAACTTTGCACCCAGCCGTTTTTAGAAAAAGCAAAGCCATCCAGCTGCTCTCCAAAATATTCAACCATATCGTTACGCTCAAATTCGCCATGAACCAATACATCCAAATCGATTTCTTCTTGCCATTTTACAGCTTTAGCGGTTTCTTCGGCAATTAAGGTATTGTATTCATCGGCCGAAAATGTTCCGTTTTTAAACTTTGCTCTCCAACTTCTAACTTCGGCTGTTTGCGGAAACGAACCAATCGTTGTGGTAGCATAAGCAGGTAATTTTAAAGCTTGTTGCTTAATTTTTCTTAAAGCGAACGGACTTAAACGATCCGCATCTCCTGCTTTAAGTTGTTCAACCCTTTGTTTAACTTCAGGATTATGAATTAGAACAGAGCTTTTGCGATTGGCTGTTGCTTTTTTATTGGCTTCGAATTTTTGCAGGGTAGATGCAGGGCTTCCGTTTGTGGCAAGTTTTTTTAGCGTTACAACTTCGGCAACTTTCTGTTTAGCAAAAGCTAACCATTGCTTAATCTCTGCCGAAAGATTTTGTTCGTTCGTTTCGTTGTCTAAATCAACAGGAGAATGAATTAGTGAACATGATGGTGCAACCCAAACACGTTCTTTACCTAATTTATCAACTGCCGAATTGATGATTTCTAAGGAGTTTTCAAAATCATTTTTCCAGATATTACGGCCATCAACTATACCAACAGAAAGAATTGTTTTTTCATTTAATGTAGAAATTATTTCGTCTAATTGATTTGGCGCTCTTACTAAATCAACATGTAAAACATCAATAGGTAAAGAAGTTGTTAAAGCTAAATTATTACCTAAGCCTTCGAAATAGGTAGCCAAAATAATTTTCAGTTTTGGAAACGATTTTCTGATTTGTTTGTAAGTATAATTGTAAGCTTCTTTTTCCTTTTCAGATAAATCAAGGGTTAAAAATGGCTCGTCGAACTGAATATATTCAACGCCTAGGGAATCTAACCGCGTTAAAATATCAAGATAAACAGGAAGCAGATTTCTAATTAAATCAATTTTTTCGAAACCAGCTTCTTTTTCTTTTCCAAGCAATAGGTAAGAAACAGGGCCGATTAAAACAGGTTTTGTTGTAATTCCTAACTGTTTGGCTTCATAAAACTCATCGATAATTTTTGTAGAGAAAAGTTTAAATGGCTGATCTTTGTAAAACTCAGGCACAATGTAATGGTAGTTGGTATCAAACCATTTTGTCATTTCCATCGCTACAACATCAAGGCCATCTTTTTGATAACCTCGGGCCATAGCGAAGTACAAATCAAGCTCAGAATTTCCTTTTCTTAAAATAACTTCGTTATATCTTTTTGGGATAGCGCCGAAAGTTAAAGAATGGTCTAAAACCTGGTCATAAAAAGAGAAATCATTAGAAGGAATAACATCAACTCCTACCTCTTTTTGTAGTTGCCAATTTTCTTGGCGAATGTTTTTTCCAACCTGAAGTACGTTTTTGTACCCGGTTTTGTCTGCCCAATAGTTTTCGCAGATTTTTTTTAGTTCTCGGTGGCTACCAATACGCGGGTAGCCCAGATTTTGCGTTAGCATTTCTTTTAAAGATTAAGTAAATAAATCGTTAAAAGCCCTTTAAGCTATATTTTACAATGATTTTTGATAAAAATAAAAGGAAAGGTTTGTGCACAAAAAATCTTCTTCGCAGCCGGAAGGCTCAAAGCAAAACCAAATAAAACGGTTAATTTTATTGTACAAATCAGACCTGACCAATTGCTCTTTAACGCGAAAGCATTGTCAATTCGATATTTGGCAGGTCTCCTGACTTATCCTCAAATTATCGCCTTCCCATTCCGTTACTGGTACAGTGGCATTATTGATAATTTGTTGTCTTTTTAAAAAAAGACAGGATTTACAGTTGCGCGACAGTTCGTGATTTACACACGATTCCCTTTTAATCTACAGCTAAGTAAAACCAATATCGGTTTGATGAAAAAATAAAGTTAAGAACTTACATCAAAGGCAAATGTATGCAATATGAAGCAGGAATTTTAACGAATTTAGGTTTTTTGTGATTTAACGGCCTTTTGAAAATAACCTTTAACTGTAACAAATTTACAGCAAGGATATTAACACCATATTTCTGTTATATATTTGATATCAACCAACCAAACTTTCCTGAATATGATAAAAAACTACTTTAAAAAGTTGTGCGTGGCTTTTTTAATCTTAAGTAGCACGCTTGCTATTGCACAAGAAATCCCTAGCCCTAAATCTCACTTTGGATTTAATATTGGAGATGATTACCAGCTTGCAACATATACCCAAACTGAGGCTTATTTTAAAAAACTAGCCGAAACTTCGAAAAGGGTTAAGCTTGTAGATATTGGTAAAACCGAAGAAGGCAGAACCCAATATATGATGATTATGTCGTCGCCTGAAAATCTAAAAAAATTAGATAGATATAAAGAGATTTCACAGCAACTGGCGCATGCCGAAATTACACCAGAACAAGCTAAAGCTCTGGCCCAAGAAGGTAAAGCAGTAGTTTGGATTGATGGTGGATTACATGCTAATGAAACTGTTGGCGCACATCAACTTATCCAAACCGCTTACGAATTTGCCTCGAAAACCGATCCAGAAACGTTAAGGATTTTAGATAATGTAATTATTCTGTTTACCCATGCAAATCCCGACGGACAAGAATTGGTGAGCAATTGGTATATGAGAGAAAAAGACCCTAAAAAAAGATCTTTATCTGGCTTGCCAAAACTATACGAAAAGTACGCAGGACATGATAACAACCGCGATTTCTTCATGTTAAATCTTAAAGAAACCCAAAATATGGGTCGTCAGCTTTTTGTAGAGTGGATACCACAAATTATGTACAATCACCACCAGGCAGGCCCTGCCGGAACAGTAGTAGCTGGCCCTCCATACCGTGATCCATTTAACTATGTTTTTGATGCAACCATTTTAACCAGCCTTGATGCTGTGGGTGCGGCAATGCATAATAGAATGAATGTGGAGAACAAAGCGGGATATACACAAAGAGGAGGTTCGGTATATTCTACATGGTATAATGGTGGTTTGCGTACCACAACTTATTTTCATAATATGGTTGGATTGTTGACTGAAATTATCGGTAGCCCAACGCCGTCTGATATTCCTCTAGTTCCATCAAGATTATTACCAAGCGGCGATTCTCCAAATCCAATTACGCCACGCAAATGGTATTTCAAAAACTCAATTGATTATTCTGTTTCGTTAAATTATGCAGTTTTAGGCTATGCACAACGTTACCACGATGAATTGTTGTATAATATTTATCAGATGGGTAAAAACTCAATTGATAGAGGAAAAAAGGACAATTGGTCTTTCTCGCCTAAAAAGATAGATGCTATAAATGCTGCTGCAAAAACCTCAACTTCTGAAGGAGCTAGCGAATTTGGACGAGGTAGAGGCATTATAAGCATGAAAGCTTTTGATACCGTGATGAAAGCGCCTTTGAACCGTGATCCAAGAGGCTATATTTTATCAGCTGATCAACCTGACTTTAATTCGGCTATTAAATTTTTAAACGCTTTAATTAGAACAGGAATTTTGGTTCAAAAAGCTACAGCACCATTTTCTGTTGCCGGTAAAAGTTATCCTGCTGGAAGCTATGTTGTAAAAACCGATCAGGCTTTTCGCCCTCATGTTTTAGATATGTTCGAACCACAAGATCACCCGAATGACTTTAAATATGAAGGTAGTGCTCCAACGCCTCCTTACGATGCTGCAGGCTGGACATTAGCCTATATGATGGATGTAAAATTCGATCGTTTACAAGATGACTTCAACGGACCTTTTGAGCGAATTCCTTTTGGTCAATTATTAAAGCCTGAGAACAAATTAACATCGGGATCGAGCTTTGTTTTGAGTGCTGCTCAAAATGATTCTTACACCGCTGTTAACGATCTTTTAAAAGCAAAAGCAGATGTTTATCGTTCAAATGAAAGTGGCGATTTCTACGTTTCTGCTTCTGGCAATGCAAAAAGTATTTTAGAGAAAGCGAATGTTAAAGTAAAATCGGCCGCTGCACCAAAAAATAAAACTAAAATAGCAGCAGGCAGAATTGCTCTTTGGGATACTTATGGTGGTTCTATGGCATCAGGTTGGGTACGTTGGATGATGGAGCAATACCACTACAATGCAACCGTAATTTATCCTCAAGATATCGATGCAGGCGATTTGAAATCAAAATATGACGTGATCGTATTTGTTGGTGGTGCAATTCCTGCATTGCCAAATGCTGGAGCAGCTGGAAGAGGAGGAGGTTTTAATGCACCAACACCACAAGATATTCCTGATGAATACAAAAAACAAACGGGAAGAATCACTGCAGATAAATCAATTCCACAGATTAAAAAATTCCTTGAAGAAGGTGGTAAAGTGGTAACCATTGGTTCGAGTACAAACCTGGCTTATCATTTACAGTTGCCTGTTCGTAATGCAATGGTCGAAATTGTTAACGGAACAGAAAAACGCTTACCAGATGAAAAATATTATGTTCCAGGTAGTGTGCTTAATGTTGAAGTAGACAGCAAGCAACAAGCAAATTGGGGTATGGAAAAAGAGGCTGATGTTTATTTTGATAACAGCCCTGTATTTAGGCTAACTGGCGATGCAATTGCTGCTGGAAAAATTAAACCTTTAATGTGGTTTAATTCTGCAACCCCTTTGCGTAGTGGCTGGGCTTGGGGGCAAGCTTATTTGCAAGATGGTGTAACAGCTTTCGAAGCTAATATAGGCAAAGGAAAACTTTATGCCTTTGGTCCTGAAATTGCTTTTAGAGCGCAAACGCATGGAACATTTAAGTTGATATTTAATCAGTTATATAAATAACAAAACAACATTTTATAAATCGGCCGCTATCCAAAAAGATAGCGGCTTTTTACTTTCTGCTTACTTTGCTTAAATCCAGATGGGGTAATTTTACATTATGAAAGTAGAAATTTGGTCGGATGTGATGTGTCCGTTTTGCTATATCGGTAAACGTCATTTTGAAAAAGCAATTGAAAAATTGCCATTTAAAAATGAAATTGAAGTAGATTGGAAAAGTTATCAGTTAAATCCTGAGTATCACAACACAAGCAACGAAACGGTTTACGATTACTTATCGAGAAGCAAGGGAATGCCGATTGAGCAAGCTAAACAGATGACGAAACAGGTTTCTGATATGGCTGCTAATGCCGGTTTAACTATCGATTTTGATAAAAATATTCCTGCAAATACTTTCGATGCACATCGGCTAATTCATTTGGCCGCAAAACATGGTTTGCAAGATTTAGCGGAAGAGAAGCTGTTTGAAGCTCACTTTGTGAACAGCAAAAACATTGGAGAATATAATGTTTTGGTTGAACTAGCTATCCAAATTGGTTTAGATAAATCCGAAGCAGAATCTGTTTTAAAAAGCGATCAGTTTGCTGAAGCTGTTCGATATGATGTTTACGAAAGCCAAAATTTGGGTATTCGTGGCGTACCTTATTTTGTAATGGATAGAAAGTATGGTGTTTCTGGCGCACAGCCAGTACAAGCCTTTACGGATGCGTTAACGCAAAGTTTTACAAAGTGGAAAGAAACTCAGCCTAAAACAACATTGACATCATTAAATAAAAACAACGATGCCATTTGTGATGAAAATGGCTGTGAGATATAGACTTCCGTCATTGCGAGGCACGAAGCAATTCTACAACGATCGCAAAAATATCAAAAGCATTAAGATTGCTTCGTGCCTCGCAATGACGACTTTGTGAAATAACTACCTATTCTGATTCTTCAATGGCGTTAGCAAATACTCCAATCCATTGACTCGAATTTCGAACATTGTTGCCATTAAATCACCTAATTTCCCTTTCGGGAAACCTTTATCTTTATACCAAAGCAAATAACTTTCTGGAATGTTGCAAATTAAATAGCCTTTGTATTTACCATAGGGCATCTGCATTTTAACTAAATCGAGCAATAAAGTTGGGTCCATTAATCGATTAATTCTAAAGTTTCAATGGCTTCTTCAACACTGCTAATGTTATCAAAGGCAATACGTAAAGTATTTTTAACCTCTTTTAAATTACACATTCGTGGATGATTTTGAGCAAAAGTTAAAATTTTGGTGAAAGTGTTCGAATCGAAATAGGCCGATTGTTTATCACTTAGAAAATAACCACGCAAACTGTTTTTCTTAAAACTTATTTTTTCGAAACCTAACTTTTTACCCAACCATTGTAGTCGCACAACGCTTAACATAGTTTTCACTTGCGGCGGAACAGGGCCGAAACGATCGGCTAAATGTTTTTCGAAAACAGCTAATTCGGCTTCGTCGCTTAGCTTAGAAAGTTCGGTATATAAGTTATATCGCTCGGTAATATTGGTAATGTAAGCATCAGGAATGTAGAGCTCTAAATCGGTATCAACCTGGGTAAAGCCAACAAACGGACGAGCGGGTTCATTCTCAAACAAACCTTTAAATTCTGCCTCTTTTAGTTCCTGAATGGCTTCATCTAAAATTTTATGATACATTTCAAAGCCAATTTCGGCGATAAAACCGCTTTGTTCGGCACCCAATAAGTTTCCGCTACCGCGGATATCTAAATCTCGCATCGCCACATTAAAGCCACTTCCTAAATCAGAAAACTCTTCAATGGCGCTCAAACGTTTTCTTGCCTCAGAAGTTAAAGTAGAAAGCGGTGGCGATAATAAATAACAGAAAGCTTTTTTATTACTCCTGCCTACGCGACCACGCATTTGGTGCAAATCGCTTAACCCGAACATGTGTGCATGGTTAATGATGATCGTATTTGCATTCGGAATATCCAACCCAGCTTCGATAATGGTGGTTGCAACCAAAACATCTTTTTCGCCATTAATAAAATCAAGCATCACATCTTCCAAAGCATCGCCATCTAACTGGCCGTGTGCAATACCAATTCGTGCTTTAGGAACAAGTTTTTGTATCAGTCCGCCTAACTGCATCAAATCATTTACCCTGTTGTGAATAAAGAAAGCTTGCCCGCCTCTATCCAATTCAAATTGAATTGCTTCCTGGATTAACTTATCATTAAAAACGTGTAATTCTGTATTAACAGGTTGGCGGTTTGGCGGTGGAGTACTGATAATTGATAAATCTCGAGCACCCATTAAGGAAAAGTGTAACGTTCTCGGAATCGGCGTTGCCGTTAAAGTCAAAGTATCAACATTTACCCGTACGGCCTTTAACCTTTCTTTTGCGGTAACGCCAAACTTTTGCTCTTCATCAATAATCATGATGCCAAGGTCTTTAAACTTTACATCTTTGCTAAGTAAACGATGTGTTCCGATTAAAATATCAACTTTCCCCGAAGCGGCTTCGGCCAAAGTATCCTTAATCTGTTTATTTGTTTTAAAACGATTAATATAATCAACCGTAACCGGGAAATCTTTTAATCGAGATGAAAAGGTTTTGAAATGTTGTAAAGCCAAAATAGTAGTTGGCACTAAAATCGCTGCTTGTTTTCCCTCTGCTACAGCTTTAAATGCCGCACGAACAGCTATCTCGGTTTTACCGAAACCAACATCACCACAAACCAAACGGTCCATTGGGTGTGGCGATTCCATATCTTTTTTAACATCTTGAGTAGCTTTCAACTGATCGGGGGTATCCTCGTATATAAATGAAGCTTCGAGTTCAGTTTGCAAATATCCATCAGGAGAAAATGCTGTACCCGCTTGTGTTTTGCGTATCGCATAAAGCTTAATCAAATCACGAGCAATGTCTTTAACTTTTTTTTTTGTAGTTTTTTTGAGCTTATCCCAGGCGTCGGTACCTAGTTTATTCATTTTCGGTATGCCACTTTCTTTGCCGCTGTATTTTGCAATGCGATTTAATGAGTTAATGTTTACGTAAAGCAAATCATTATCTGCATAAATCAGGCGAATCATTTCTTGGGTTTTTCCGTTTACTTCAACCTTTTCCAATCCAGCATATTTTCCAATGCCATGATCGATATGGGTTACGTAATCGCCCGATTTTAGTTCACGTAAATCTTTAAGGGTAATGGCCTGACTTTTCTGGTAGCCTTTTTTGAGTTTGTATTTATAGTAACGATCAAAAATTTGATGATCGGTGTAAAAAGCCGTTTGAATTTGAGGATCAATAAAACCCTCTCTCAACATGCTGTTAATCGGTGTAAACTTCGCGGTTTTATCAATGTCGTCTAAAATGGCGTACAAACGCTCAATTTGCTTTGGCGAATCAGTAAAAATGAAGTTAATAATTCCAGCCTTTTCGTTTTCTTTTAAGTTATGAATAAGGAGGTTAAAATCTTTGTTAAATGATGGCTGCGGTTTAGTTTCAAACTCGAAACGATTATCTGTTTGATAAAAAAACTGTTTACCAAACTCAATTATCGGAAAATCCTGTAAGTGATCGCCAAGTAATTTCTCATCAGTAAAAGCGAATTTGGGGTCAATCCACTCTGGGTTTTGTGTTTTATCAGCAGTCGATAAAGCTTTCCAAAGCTCTACGGCTTTTTTAAATCCAGCCTTAATTATGTCAAGTGTAAACTCTACATCTTTAAACCAGAGTTGTGTATCTTGATCGATATAATCTAAAATACTGATGTTGCTTTCCGTTAAAAACTTTGCCTGCACATTCGGTACAATGGTAAGCGATTTTACATCCGCAACCGAAAGCTGACTTTCGATTTCGAAACTACGAATGCTTTCTACCTCATCGCCAAAAAACTCAATTCGGTAAGGTAAATCCGAAGAAAAAGAAAAAATATCTACAATACCACCACGAATAGAAAATTGCCCAGGCTCATAAACAAAATCTCTTCGGTCGAAATCATAATCAATTAAAAATTCATTTATAAAATCGATGCCGAGTTTTGCGCCAAGACTAATTTCGAGCGTATTTTTTTCTAAAGCAGAACGATCAATAACTTTCTCTGCAATAGCTTCTGGATATGAAACTACAATTTTGCCATACTCCGAATCATGATTCAATTCGTTTAAAACTTCGGCACGAGCTAATACATTAGCCGTATCAACCTGTGTAAAATCGAAAGATTTTCTGTAAGAAGAAGGAAATAATAAAACCTGTTTATCTAAAATACCTTCTAAATCAGATTGAAAATATGATGCCTCTTCCCGATCAGGTAAAACGAAAAGTAAAGGCTTATGAAGCAAGAAGTATGATGAAAGTGCCACTACAGCATCAGCAGAACCCACCAAACCCTTCAATTGTATCTTTGGGTTTTTGGTGCTGTTTAACGCTTTGGTAAACTCAGTTACCCTGTCGTCGGTTTTGTATCGGTTTATTAAATCGCGAATGTTCAAGGTGCAAAAATAAGCTTATCTTTTATATTTAACGGTAAAGTTATGTAAAGGTTTTTTTAAGTTTCATCTATTTTGGCTTAGTTAAATGTTGTTATTTAGTTTGGTTATCTTGGCTGCCGAAAACGCAATTCATAATTTCTTAGATTTATAAAGCCGCTTGGTCGAAATATTTGTGCCTTTCGTCGAGTAAAAGGATATTTGCGTAACAATGGGCTCTTTAAAGCCTCTAAACAATATAAAAAGCAAAAGAGATGAAAAACATTAAAAGCTTTCCACTAGAACTTGTTTTCTGGGTTACGGCTTTAGTGTTGTTAGCAACGGCAAACACACATCAGCATCACTTTACACTTTGTCCGCTAGCCAATTTAGGCTTCGAGCAGTGGTGTCCAGGATGCGGTTTAGGAAGATCGATAAGCTACATTTTTCATGGCGAATTTGCCGAAAGTTTTTCAGCACATTGGTTTGGCTTTCCTGCTTTAATAATTATAGGATACAGAATATTTGCACTAATAAAATACATAACAAATAAAAAATACTCAACATTAAACACATAAAATCATGGATATATTTCAATCACCCTTTATGTCGTTACCAGGTATAACGCCAGAAGAATACTCATACTTACAACAAGCAACAACAGGTTTAAATGAGCAACAATTGCGTAATTTCTTGATGGTTTATAGTAGCAAAAGAAAAAACCCGTCAGATATGTTGATATTCTGTTTAATCGGATTGTTTGTTGTGCCAGGCTTACAAAGATTTATCATCGGTCAAATTGGGATGGGCATATTGTACCTGTTCACAATCGGATTGTGTTTTATCGGTTCAATCGTAGATATTGTTAACCATAAAAACCTGGCTTACGAATATAACCAGAAAATGGCCTTCGAAAGCCTGCAAATGGTAAGAATGGGTGGGTTTCAATAAATTTTTAGAAAAGCAAAAACAATACACTTTTTAAGCGTTTGTCCTGCTATACATTACAAGTCCGCACCCGATGAAGAATCGGGTTTGCGGGCTTTTCATTTCTATCAGGGTTAAAAAAGTAAGGCTTTGTAGTTTTTGGGTTGGTTTTTCCACCTATTAAAACCAGGTTGTTGACTTTAGTTTTCGATTATAATAAGGTATTCTAAAAGTTCAGAGCGGACACAAGTTTTAACTATCGGTCGGTGCCTCACCGACCGAAACTAAAAAAAAGTTAATGGTTTCATTTCAAACAAAAACTTGAAATTATATATCTTTATAGCATGAGATTATCAGAAATAACAAACTACCTTGAAAGTATAGCGCCATTAAATTATCAGGAAGATTACGATAATTCTGGTTTAATCGTCGGCGATCCGAATATGGAAGTTAGGGCTGCTTTAGTGGCTTTAGATTGTGTAGAAAAAATTGTTGATGAAGCAATTTCTACAGGCTGTAATCTCATAATCACGCATCACCCAATCGTTTTTAAAGGGTTAAAAAAGCTTAACGGTAAAAGTTATGTAGAGCGGGTGGTGTTAAAAGCAATTAAAAATAATGTTGCCTTATATGCCATACATACCAATTTGGATAGCGTACATACGGGTGTAAATGCGAAAATTTGTGAAAAGCTTGGATTAAGCGGCATAAAAGTACTTTCACCAAAATCGGGCTTGTTAAAAAAGCTGGTTACTTTTTGCCCGCAGGCACAGGCAGAACAATTGCGTTCGGCTTTATTTTATGCGGGCGCTGGCAATATTGGTAATTATAGCGAGGCCAGTTTTAATGCCGAAGGCTTCGGAACTTTTAAAGCGAATGAAAACGCAAATCCTTTTGTTGGCGAAAAGGGTGCACAACATCACGAGTCTGAATTAAGGATAGAAGTTGTTTTTCCAGTACAAGCCGAACGAAAAATTTTACTGGCTTTGTTCGAAAACCATCCGTACGAAGAAGTAGCTTACGATATTTATAAACTCGAAAATAAACATCAACAAGTTGGTTCTGGTATGTTAGGCTGGTTGGAATACGATATGGAAGCTTACGATTTTCTGCACATGGTAAAAGACAGAATGCAGGCTAAAGTTGTTCGTTACACATCCGTTCTTCCAAAAAGAATAAAAAAAGTTGCCGTTTGTGGTGGTTCTGGTAGTTTTCTTTTAAAAGAAGCAATTGCTGCCGGAGCTGATGCTTTTATCACTGCAGATTTTAAATATCACGAGTTTTTCGACGCAGAAGAAAAAATAATGATTGCCGACATCGGACACTTTGAAACTGAACAATTTACATCAAATTTATTGGTTGAAATTATTCAGAAAAAATTTACTAACTTTGCAATCCGTTTAACGGAGCAAAATACAAACCCCATAAATTACTTGTTTTAATGGAACAAACCGTAGAACAAAAGCTAAAAGCTTTATACGAATTACAAAATATCCACACGAAAATTGATAAAATTCGCCAAGTACGTGGTGAGTTACCAATGGAAGTTGCCGATTTGGAGGATGATGTTTTAGGATTAGAAACTAGAATTTCAAAAATCAAAGGCGAACTTGATGATCTTGAGGATTCAATCGTAACCCGTAAAAACACAATCAAAGATGCACAAGCTGCAATCAAAAGATACGATACTCAATTAAAGGAAGTTAAAAACAACCGTGAATACGATGCTTTAACTAAAGAAATTGAGATTCAAGGTTTAGATATTCAGGTTTCTGAAAAGAAAATTAAAGAACACGGTTTTGAAATCACTTCTAAAACTGAAATCTTTGAAGCTGCTAAAGCTGAATTGGATGGCAGAAAGAAAGATTTAGAAATTAAAAAAGGAGAATTAGATGTAATTACATCTGAAACTGAAAAAGAAGAACAAGATTTACAAAAGAAAGCCGATAAATCAGAGCCTCAAATAGAGGAACGTTTATTAGTTGCTTACAAACGTTTACGCAAAAATGCGGTAAATGGTTTAGCTGTTGTAACCATCGACCGTGATTCTTGCTCAGGTTGTTTCAATCAAATTCCACCTCAACGTCAATTAGATATTCGTCAACGTAAAAAAATTATCGTTTGCGAACACTGTGGTCGTATTTTGGTTGATGAGGCTTTAACTCAAGAAGTAGCAGAAGCTTAATCGACAATTAAAATTACTTATAAAAGCGGTCGCGAATATTTTCGTAACCGCTTTTTGTTTTATACCAAAATAAACGAAGCGTAGTGTTTTTACGTTAATTGGAGAATGTTATTTATTTGAGGTACAGTATTTGTGTGCTTTTTAAATATTATCAATCCGATTACGAATTATAAAATGATTAAAAGCTTACGATTTATTGCCGCTTTTCTGCTCTTCGCTTTCCTAACTCCTCTATCTTCTTTCGCCAACTTTGATTTTAACGCCAATTGTTTAAATGCTTATAAAAGCATTTTCGAGTTAAAATTAGGAAATGCCAAAGCTTATATATCAACCGAAAAAAAACTTCGACCTAATAATGCTATTATTCCTTTATTAGAGAATTATGTAGATTACTTTACATTAATCACATCTGAAAATAAGGCTGATTTTGATCGATTGAAAGGAAATAAATCATCAAGATTAGATAAAATAAGTGATGATGATAAATCTTCACCGTATTACTTATATGCTCAGGCAGAAATAAACCTGCAATGGGCGTTAATAAGAGGTCGATACGGCGAATATTTTAATGCAGCAATGGAAATACGTAAGGCGAATAATATGCTGCAGGACAACGCTAAAAAATTTCCAAATTTTCCGCTTAATGCCAAAGGTTTGGGTTTAATAAATGCAGTACTAGGAAACTTGCCAGATGGAGCTCTAAAAAGCACATTGGCCACATTTGGTATTCGCGGAAATCTTCAAAACGGATTAAATATGTTCGAGAAACTTGCTGATAACCTACCGAAGTCTACCTACGAGCCGTTTTATGATGAAGTTGTTTTCTACTATGCCTACGTATTAACGGATGTTGCTCATAGTTCTTCAGCTTATTCGAAAACCATAAAATACACCGAACGCATTGCAGATAGTAGTCTTTTGAAATCCTATCTTCAAAGTTACGTGTGTATCAAAACCGCACACAATGACGAGGCCATTAACATTTTAGCTAAAAAGCCCGAAGGCGCAACTTATCAATCTTTTCCTTATTTGGATTATCTTGAAGGAATTGCACATTTAAATAAGCTCGATTTGAATGCAGCTACACATTTTAATCGTTTTTTGCAGACCAATAAGGGCGTTAATTATATTAAAGACACAAACCTTCATCTTGGTTGGATTTCGCTCTTAAAAGGAGATAAATCGGGATATACAAGCTATATAGCAAAAGCAACTAATTCAGGTTACACTTATAATGAAAAGGATAAGCAAGCCCAGAACGAAGCTTCGGCCCCTGTTCCACCAACAGATTTGCTAAAAGCCAGACTTTTATTTGATGGAGGTTACTTAACAAGAGCGGCCCAGGTTCTTGATGATAAAAAAACAGCCGATTACAATACAGATAAGGATAAAACGGAGTTTAATTACAGAATGGGACGAATTTATGATGATTTAGGTAAAGATGATCAAGCACTTACTTATTATCAATCAACTATAAATCAAGGCCGAAATTTAAAGTACTATTTCGCAGCAAACGCTGCTTTGCAAATGGGCAAGGTTTACGAGAAAAAGAATAATAAAGTAAAAGCTAAAGAAGCCTTCAATACCGCAATCGGCATGAAAAATCATGAATACGAAAACAGTATTGAAAGCCAGGCAAAGGCTGGTTTAAGAAGATTAAACTAAGCCTTGTTAAAATCTATATACAAAAGCGTTAATGTGCATACCTGCTCCTACGGAAGCAAAAACAGCAACATCGCCTTTTTTAACTTTATAGCCTTTAACTTGCTCTTTTAAAACTAAATCTAATAACGTTGGAACTGTAGCCACCGAACTATTACCGAGCCAGCTGATGGTCATTGGAACCAGGTTTTCTGGAACGGTATCTAAACCATAAAGTTTAAATAAACGTTTCATTATAGCAGTATCCATTTTGCCGTTAGCTTGATGAACGAAAACAATATTTACATCTTCAACAGATAAACCCGCTTTGTCAATTGCTTTTTTAATTACTTGAGGAACCTGAACAACAGCAAACTCGTAAAGCTTACGTCCGTTCATTTTTAAATAGTAATTGCCACTGGTTTCTTCTGGATGAGAACCTTTGCCCATGATTAAAAGGTTGCCATAATTTACAGCATGAGTTTCTGTTTTATGAGCTAAGATTCCGTTTTTATTTTCTGATGAAACACCTTCAAAAATTACAGCACCAGCACCATCTGAAAATATCATACTGTCCCGATCATGCGGATCGATAATACGCGAAAGCGTTTCTGCGCCAATAACCAATACGCGTTTAGCATCGCCACTTTTTATAAAATAATCTGCCTGAATAGCACCTTGAACCCAACCAGGACATCCGAAAATAATATCGTAAGCAACACAATCAGGGTTATTAATGCCTAATTGTTGCTTAACTTTAGATGCGAGTGATGGCAGAATATCAATTCGATTACTGTTTAATGGAATATCGCCAAAGTTGTGGCAAAATATAATATAATCTAATGTTTCCTTATCTATACCCGAATTTTCGATTGCTTTTTCAGCAGCTTTTGCTCCGATATGATTACTTAATTGATCAGGACAGGCGTAGCGTCTTTCTACAATTTCAGTTATTTCTGAGAATTTATGGATAATCTCAGAATTTTCTTTTTCTAAAAGATTTCCGTTTTCAAAAAAAGTTGAATTTAAAAATTCATTACCAGAAATAATATTTTCAGGAATATAGCTTCCTGTACCGATAATTACTGTATTTATTGTTGCGCTCATAATTATGATACCGCATACTAAAACGGTATGTAGTATAAAACTATGGTTAATAAATTAGAAATGGAAATAAATTCGTTTTTAGCTAGAGATTATTTTTAATCACAAAATTTAAAAACCCGCTTTTTTTATCAATATTAAGCTTTTGAATCATGTTTTTTCGGCTCGTATCGACTGTAAAAATACTAATATAACCTACAACTAAACCTATAGTATTGTAAAATATAAAGTTGTAATTCCTAAATCATCAAAAACATAATTTAAAATACCGAGTAATAATATAAGCATGGTAATTAAATAGTGCCGGGCATTTTATAACCATTAATTATCCTTTTTATTGTGCATATTGATTTAAAGCTTTATTGATGATAGCTCAACTAAAATCATCCACCAAAAACACAAATAATTCTTTTGGTCCGTGAGCGCCTAGTACTAATGTTTTCTCAATATCGGCGGTTCGACTTGGCCCCGTTATGTTGCTAATCATCGATGGGATTTGGTTGCCGTATTTATTTTTAAGCAGCTGAAAAGCATCTTTTAAATCTAAAACCAATTGGCTTGTTCTAGCAATAACGATATGATGGTGTGGAAAAATGCTTAACCTTCTGCCTGCGGCACCTTCATTTGTAACCATTACACTGCCATTTCTGGCAATTAATGCTTCGCACATGGTAATGCCAACTTCAGCCTGTTCAAAATCTTTATCCGTTTGGTAAAATGGAAATTCGTATTTCGATAAAAACTCTTGTAACTCTGGTTCCCAGCAATAAATTTTGCGCCATTTAAATCGATCGGCAAGTTGAAGCATATTTTCGATAAAATCGATTCCATCTTCACAAAAAATAAAATTGCCCGATATCGCTGTTAGTTGCTCTGCAAATAAAACCTCAAGCTCATCTACATTTTTTTTATACAACGAACTATCTTCTAAGTTTGGATAAGGGTTTTCACGCTTTTCTAAAAGTGCTTTCCTTATCTTTTTTAGTATCTGTTCTTTCGCGGTTGTATTATCCTTCATCACTTAAAAAAATAAAACCTCGGATTTTTTACACCCGAGGTTTCAAATATATTAATATCCTTTAATATTTATTCTTTTTCAGAACTAGGGTTTAAACCTGCAGCATCTTGATTAAGATCAGGACTGCTAACGCCATCGTGAACTAAACCTTCAGCAGCTGGAGATTGATCGCCAGTTCCATTTACAAACTCATCGTAAGTTGTACGTGTATCGAACGGGCGTTTGCCTAAAATTTCTTCTAAATCAGCTTGGAATAAAATCTCTTTTTCTAATAATTTCTGCGCCAATTTTTCTAAACCATCTCTCTTATCTGTTAGTAATTGTTTTGTTTTTATATAAACATCGCCAATTAATTTACGAACCTCAACATCTATTAGCTCTGAAGTTTTTTCTGAGTATGGTTTGTTAAAATTGTATTCATTTTGAGGATCGTGGAAAGAAACATTTCCAACCGCTTCGTTCATACCATAAATACTAACCATCGCATAAGATAACTTAGTAATTCGCTCTAAATCGTTTTGAGCACCTGTCGAAATTTTACCAAAGGTAATATCTTCTGCAACACGGCCGCCCATAGTCATACACATACCGTCAATTAATTGCTCTGTTGTGTACAAGAATTGTTCTTTAGGTAAATATTGTGCATAACCTAAAGCAGCAACACCACGCGGAACGATAGAAACTTTAACTAAAGGATCTGCATGTTCCAGGAACCAGCCTGCAATTGCGTGACCAGCTTCGTGGTAAGCAACGATTCGTTTCTCTTCTGGCGAAATGATTTTGTTTTTCTTCTCTAAACCACCAATTACACGGTCAATAGCGTCTTGAAAATCTTGCATATCGACAGATTCTTTGTTTCTACGAGCAGCAATTAACGCAGCCTCGTTACAAACATTGGCAATTTCGGCTCCAGCAAAACCTGGTGTTTGAGCTGATAATTTTTTAGCATCAACCTCGGCAGAAGTTTTAATTGGTTTTAAGTGTACATTAAAAATATGTTCACGGCCAACTAAATCTGGTTTATCGATTGAAATTTGTCTGTCGAAACGACCTGGGCGCAATAATGCAGAATCCAATACATCAGGACGGTTAGTTGCTGCAAGAATGATAATTCCCGAATCCGTTCCGAAACCATCCATTTCAACCAATAACTGATTTAATGTGTTTTCACGCTCATCGTTACCACCCATCACACTATTTTTGCCACGAGCACGGCCAATCGCATCCACCTCATCAATAAAAATGATACATGGTGCCTTATCTTTTGCTTGTTTAAACAAATCACGTACACGTGATGCACCAACTCCCACAAACATTTCCACAAAATCAGAACCTGATAATGAGAAGAACGGAACCTGAGCCTCACCTGCAACAGCTTTTGCTAATAACGTTTTACCAGTACCTGGAGAACCAACAAGCAATGCGCCTTTTGGAATTTTACCACCAAGGTTTGTGTATTTTTTTGGGTTTTTAAGAAAATCTACAATTTCCATAACCTCTTGTTTAGCTTCTTCTAAACCTGCAACATCGTTAAAAGTAATATTAACCTGGCTTTCTTTATCAAATAAGGTTGCTTTGGATTTTCCAATACTGAAAATCTGACCGCCACCACCAGCACCACCACCCATACGGCGCATCATAAATATCCAGAAACCGATTAACAATAAAACTGGCAGAATAATACTTAAAAACCAGCTTGCTAAAGGATTATTTCTTGTTGTTGGTTGCGCTAAAATTCTCGAACCTTCGGGGATATTTTTCTGAGAATCAGATAAAAGCTTGTCTAATGCATCTGGCGAGCCCGCAACAAAATAAACAGTAGGCCCTGTGTTTGCATTAAAGTTGCTGGTGTTTTTGTATGTTTTGTATTCTGGTTTGTTGAGGCTATCTTTTTTTATGTAAACCTCTGCCTTTACAATATCGTCAGATTTATATGAGATGATTTTCTCTACATCGCCTTTAAGCAACATCTGCGTTTCAAAAGTTCTGTAAGAAACTTCCTTACTTCCATCAGAAGTTAAGAAATAATTGCCTGCAACAATAGCTAGTATAATCGCGGCATAAACCCAAAAAATATTAAACTTAGTGCCCTTTTGAGGCTTTTTAGGAATGTTTGGTAATTTCTTCCCAGGTTTTTTGTTTTCGTTTGTATTTTGATTATCGTTCATTTGTCTTTTTCAAAAGGTTTGGTTTGGCTATGCGCTTTTATAATTTGTGCTTTCAGCGTCGCCCCATAATTCTTCAATGCCATAGAAGTGGCGCTTTTCGGTTTTAAAAATGTGCACAACCACATCAAAATAATCTAAAATTATCCAGTCGGCAGATTCAAAACCCTCTTTATGTCGTGGGTCTGCTTGTGTGGCTTTGTATATCTCTTTTTCTACACTATCGGCAATAGCTTTTACTTGCGTTGCCGAATTGGCGCTCGCAATAATAAAATAATCAGCCACAGATGTATGAATATTTTTTAGATCCAACCGCACTATATCTTCTCCTTTTTTTTCTTGTATGCCATGTACGGCCAACTCAGAAAGGTATGTAGAAAGGGCTACTATATTCTTTTTTACCATTAAAATGCTTTAATTTTGGAATTACAATAAAATAAATTCAACACTTGCAAAATAACACTTTTTCGACACTATTTGTTGGTCAAAATTTTATCAAATTAAAAGAAGTTGATTCTACTAATAATTATTTAAAGAATTTGGCTTCAAATTCCGAGCCATTACCCGAAGGCACTGTAATTATGGCAGATCATCAATTTGCGGGAAGAGGGCAGCAAGAAAGTGTTTGGCAAACCGTCCCAGGGGAAAATATCAGTGCAAGTATTTATTTAAAACCGTCGTTTTTACCGCTAAATAAGCAATTTTTCTTAAATATGGCTGTTAGTTTAGCGGTGGCAGAAGCACTATCATCTTTTCTTCCTCATCCTGTTAAGGTAAAATGGCCGAACGATATTTATTACAATAGAAAGAAACTTGGTGGCATACTTATCGAAAATACACTGACAGGTTCTACCATAAAATCTGCAGTGGTTGGCATTGGTTTAAACATTAACCAAGAGGAGTTTACCAACGACTTGGCCGAAAAAGCAACATCTTTATATCAAATTTTACATAAACAAGTAGATTTAGAGCTTGTTATGGCAAAAATATTCGTTTATATGGAAAAATACTATCTAAATTTGAAATCAGAACGATACAGTATTTTGCAAAAAAGCTACCTCAACAGGCTTTTGAATTTTAATACTGTTGCGACATATCTTCGGAATGGTCAGGTTTTTGAAGGTATTATAAAAGGAGTTGAAGATAGTGGTTTATTAATTATGGAGGTAGATCAAGAAACCACAACTTTTAACTTTAAGGAAATAGAATACATACACACAAAATAAACACACAATGAAAAAAATCACCTTAGTATTGTCAATGGTACTCTTTACCATTGCTGGCGCATTTGCCCAAATAGAAAAGCCAGTAACCTGGTCTTATGTAGCAAAAAAGGTTAATAAAACCGAAGCGGTTTTATATTTAAAGGCATCAATCGATAGTAAATGGCATATTTACTCTCAAAATGTTAAAAGTGGTGGGCCAGTTAAAACAACTTTTGCTTTTTCTCCATCGAAAGATTTTAGCCTAGTTGGAAAAACAACAGAACCTAAAGCAATTGTGAAATACGAAGATACTTTTAAAATGAATGTTAGTTATTTTGAAAACCAAGTTATTTTTCAGCAGAAAATAAAACTAAACAAGGGTACTACTATTGTAAAGGGTAGAGTAGAGTTTATGACTTGTAATGATAGACAATGTCTTCCACCAGAAGAGGTTGAATTTAGCATCCCTGTTAAGTAACTGAAATTAAAATATTTATAAAGAGTCCCAAATTATTTGGGACTCTTTCTTTTTAAAGTAAAATCTACGTTTCGAATAGGTTTAAAGACCAAGCCTTTATAAAATTATTCTTAATTTCACCGCCTCAAAACACACAAATGAAAAAGGTTTTAATTTTATTACTGATGGCGGCCATGTTTATTGCATTGCCAGCTGTTAAAAGCTATGCCGCTGTAGCTCAAGATACAACGGCAACGGCTCCCCCCGAGGATCTTGTATTTACAGAAGTAGGATCTGCCCAAGATAGTGCAGCCAATAATGCGATAAAAGATTCTATATCAAAAGACACAACCGCGGCAACCGCCGTTGTTGCAAAAACACAACCAACAGAAGGAGGTTCGAATACATTGCTTTCTATTTTCGCCGCAGGTTTTATTGCGGGTCTAATAGCTTTCTTACTTCCGTGTATATTTCCAATGGTGCCTTTAACCGTAAGTTATTTTACCAAAAGAGCAGAAACTAAGGGTAAAGGTATTCAAGGTGCAATAATATATGGCGTTTCTATCATCGTGATTTATGTAGTGTTAGGTCTACTAATCACCGTAATTTTTGGCGCAAGTGCTTTAAATGAATTGGCTACCGACGGATTTTTTAATGTATTTATCTTCCTTATACTTTTAATTTTTGGTATATCGTTTTTAGGTGCATTTGAAATTACTTTACCAAGTTCTTTCGTTAATAAAATGGACTCGAAATCTGATTCTAAAGGATTAACAGGCATCTTTTTTATGGCTGCCACTTTAGCAGTTGTTTCATTTTCATGTACTGGGCCATTAATCGGAACACTTTTAGTTACTGTAGGACAAACTGGTGGATTTTTAGCGCCAATCATGGGTATGTTCGGCTTCTCACTCGCTTTAGCATTAATATTTGTTGTATTTGCCATTTTCCCTAGTTGGATGACTTCACTTCCTAAATCTGGTGGTTGGTTAAATGCAGTTAAAGTAGTTTTGGGTTTAATAGAAATTGCTTTGGCATTGAAATTTTTATCAACAGCAGATTTGGCTTATCACTGGGGAATTTTAGATAGAGAAGTATTTATCGCAATTTGGATTGTAATTGCCTTCATTTTAGGTTTTTATTTGTTAGGTAAAATTAAATTCTCTCATGATAGCGATTTGCCATATATATCAATTCCAAGATTGTTTTTAGGTGGAGCAGCATTTGTATTTGCATTTTATTTAATGCCTGGACTATGGGGCGCACCATTAAAAGCAGTTAGTGCATTAGTTCCACCCCTATCTACTCAAGATTTTGTAATCGGTCAGGAAGGTAACTCTGGTAATCAAACAGCTTCATCAAAACATTCTAAAAGAAAATATTCAGAATTCTTGCATATTCCACATAACATCGATGGTTTCTTCGATTATGAAGAAGCTTTAGCTTATGCAAAAGAAGTTAAAAAACCATTATTTTTAGATTTTACAGGTCACGGCTGCGTTAATTGTCGCGAAATGGAAGCAAGAGTTTGGTCTGATGCTCGAGTGCTTAAAAAATTAAAGGAAGATTACATCGTTGTATCCTTATATACCGATGATAAAACAGCTTTGCCAGAGAGTGAGCAATTCGATTCGAAGGTTTTAGAAACTAAAGTTAATACCGTAGGGAAAAAGTTTAAACACTTACAAGCCGAAAGATTTAATACAATTTCGCAACCTTATTATGTACTTTTGGGTACCAACGAAAAAGAATTAGTTTCGCCTCCAATCGGGGTAGAATTTAGTATAGAGAAATATTTGCAATATCTGGATAAGGGACTTTCAGAATTTGCTAAGAAACAAACAAATGAATAAGATAAAAAACATTGGTATTTTAACCTCCGGTGGCGATTCGCCGGGCATGAATGCCGCTATTAGGGCCGTTGTTAGAGCCTCAATTTATTACGATATTGAAGTAACAGGATTCCTTCGTGGATATGAAGGCCTTATTAATGATGATTGTATGCCTATGGATCGCAAATCCGTGGCCAATATTATTCAACGTGGTGGTACAATTTTAAAAACTGCCCGTAGTGAAAACTTTAAAACAGTTGAAGGTAGAAAAACAGCCTACGAAAACTTAAAAGCAAGAAAAATAGATGCTTTAATTGTTATCGGTGGAGATGGAACTTTTACTGGTGCAAATGTTTTTGCTCAGGAATACGATTTTCCTATTGTTGGCTTGCCAGGAACAATTGATAACGATTTAGTGGGTACCGATTTTACAATTGGTTACGATTCTGCAATTAATACAGTTATTGATGCGGTTGATAAAATTAGAGATACAGCAGAATCTCACGACAGGCTTTTCATTGTAGAAGTTATGGGTCGAGATTCAGGCCTTATTGCTTTAAGAAGCGGAATTGGTGTTGGCGCCGAGGCCATTCTTATCCCCGAAGCAAATATGGGTGTAGAAGATGTTCTTCATAAATTAGAACATAGCCGTAAAGATAAAGCCTCAAAAATTATTATTGTTGCCGAAGGTGACGATGCAGGAGGAGCCTTTAAGGTTGGCGAAATTTTGCAATCAAAATACCCACATTACGATACAAAAGTTTCGGTTCTTGGCCACATTCAGCGTGGTGGTAAACCAACCTGTATGGATAGGGTTTTAGCAAGTAGATTAGGCGTTTCGGCAGTTGAAGGCCTAATTAAAGGCGAACGAAATGTAATGGCCGGACAGGTTAACAAAGAAATGATTTACACACCATTCGACCATGCAATTAAGCATATCGATGCAGAAAAAGTAAGTTCAACATGGTTAAAACTAATCGATATTCTTTCGTTTTAATCAAATCTCATTATAAAAAAGAAAAGTCATTCTCGCACCAGAATGACTTTCTTTTTTTGCTTAGTTTTCGCGTTAAGCAATATTTTAATCTTCTAAAATAACGGCAGTACCATTCGCACTAACCATCAGCATGCTCCCGCCGCTACCCACAGTTTCATAATCTAAATCTACTCCAACAATAGCATTCGCACCCAAAGCTGCGGCATACTGTTGCATTTCGTTCACAGCCGTGTCTTTTCCCTCACGTAAAACACGCTCGTAAGAACTCGCTCTTCCGCCAACAATATCGGTTATACCTGCAAACAAATCTTTAAAAATATTTGCGCCAATAATAGTTTCACCTGTAACCAGGCCAATATATTTTATAATTTTTCTGCCCTCAACTGTAGGCGTTGTGGTTACTAACATAGTTTCAGTTTTTTTAATATTTAGAATGTGTTTTTTATAAAATGTTACAATTTTTTTTCGAAAAGCAAGGTTATATACTTTTAGCTTTATTTCCTCCCGCTATTCGTTTCAATCTTTTGTTAACGTCAGCCTGATCTCGTCGAAAACTGCATCAAAAGTATTTGCACTACTATCGGGTTTATTCTACGCAGGTTCGTTCAGCTATTTTTGGTTTCCCACCCATCGCCCGAAAATAAATTTATGCAATATGTAAAAGTTTTGCATCAATATTTAAAACCTACAATTATGAAACTATCTAAAATCCTACTCATTGCCCTTTCATTATTTATCAATTCTTTTTTGCACGCACAAATGCCCGTGCTTAAAGTTCAGCGGGCAGAAAGTAATCAGCAAAACGATGCCGTAAAGCTTAAAAAGTTAAATATCGATGTGCAAATTACTGGAAACATTGCAACAACCGTAATGACCATGACTTTTTACAACAACAGCAATAGAATATTAGAAGGAGAATTAACTTTTCCAATGCCCGAAGGTGTAAGCATTAGCCGCTACGCTTTAGATATTAATGGGAAAATGCGTGAAGCTGTCCCTGTAGAAAAAGCCAAAGCAACCGAGGTTTTCGAAAGTATCGAACGCCGCCGTGTAGATCCTGGTTTACTCGAAAAAGTAGAAGGAAATAATTTTAGAACAAGGATTTATCCCATGCCTGCCAATGGCAGTAGAACTATAATTGTTGGTTATGAAGAAGAACTTAATTTTAATAACGCAAATGCTTTAACTTATCATTTACCTTTAGATTATAACCAACCTATAGAAACCTTTGCATTAAAAACTACGGTTTTCGAAAGTATTTTAAAACCCGAACTAGGCGAACAACCCGATGGAAGCTTCAATTTAAAAGTTAATGGAAATACTTATGTTGGCGAGATAAACAAAACTGATTATCAACCAAAAAAAGGTTTAACGATAAATCTTCCTAAACGCAATGATTTACCAGAAGTGCAAATGCAAAAAGCATCTAATGGGTATTATTTTTTAGTAAATGTTTTTCCAAAATCAGAAAGCAGACCCCGTCAATGGTCAAACCAAATAGGATTAATTTGGGATACATCTTTAAGTGGTTTACAACGTGACACAAAAAAGGAATTAGAACTTTTAGATTTAATTATCAAGCAAAAACAAAATCTAACCATACAACTAGGTTTGTTAAATAACGGATTTAAAAACAGTGGTACTTTTATCATATCGAAAGGAAATTGGGATGATTTAAAAAAGAAACTTGAAAACATAGTTTATGATGGGGGTACAAATTTTGGTTCGGTTAACGCTCAGTCTTTTCAGGCCGACGAATATATTTTCTTTAGCGATGGGTTATCAACTTTTGGCCGAAATTCAATTGCGCTATATAAACCTGTTAATACTATAAATACATCTTTGAAGGCAGATTACAGCACATTAAAATACATCAGTTTACAAACTGGCGGCCAGTTTGTAAACCTAAACGCTATATCTACAAATGATGCTTTTAAACAATTAGGCCAGGAAAATTTACAATTTTTGGGAATTAAAAACGGTTCAGATGTGCGTCAAACTTACCCATCAATGCATGTAAAAGTAAATGGGCATTTTTCTCTTGCAGGAATATTGAATGGTTTAAATACCGATTTTGTGTTACAATTTGGCTATGGAAATTCGGTTACCTCAGAACAGCATATCCAATTAAATGCTACTGAACATGCGCTAAGTAGCATAGATGTGAGCAGAGTTTGGGCACAGAAAAAAATTTCGGAAATGGATATCCAGTACGAAGCAAATAAAGCTGATATTAGTGTATTAAGCAAGCAATTTGGTATTGTAACGCGAAACACCAGCTTAATTGTGCTCGAAAATCTCGATGATTATTTGCGTTATGATATTGCGCCTCCAGCAGAGCTACGCCAGGCTTATGATGCAGTTTTGAAACAACGCCGAGTAGATTTTCAGGAGCGTAAAACTGATTTACTAAATGCTGCGGTTACCATGACTAAAGATTTAAAAAACTGGTGGAACACTGATTTTAGTTATAAGGAGCCTTTTAAGAGTAAAAACGACTACCCTATTCCGGTTAGAGATGCCATTGATGCCGCCCCAGTGGTAACGCAAAACATCTCAGCCACACCTCCACCACGCCCTGCAGGTACTCCGCCTGCACCACCAAGAGTAGAAAGAGCAAAAGAATCGGAAGCAAAAGATAAATTGAATGAGGTTGTTGTTGTGGCATACGCTGCACAAGCAAAGCGAATGGAAACCACAAGTGCCACAACAATAGTCAGGTCTCAGTCTATTAGTGCAAATTCAGCTTTGCAAGGACGAGTTGCAGGAGTAAGCATACAAAATAAAAGCACAACTACATACGTGGAAACACAACCAACCATTGTTATTCCAGAATTTAAAAGCGATAAAGATTACATGAAAAACCTGGTTGGTAATCCCGACAGTGCTTATCGGGCATATATAAAACTGCGCCCTAATTATATAACTACACCAATGTTTTATTTCGATGTAGCGAATTGGTTTTATCAGCAAAAAGACAGTGTTAGGGCTTTAACGATTTTAAGCAGCATTGCCGATTTAGATTTGGAAAACGCTGATTTATATAAAACACTTGCTTACAAATTGAAGCAAACAGGTAATTATGATAGCGAAATCTTTACAACTGAGAAAGTTTTACAATGGCGCCCAACGGATGCACAAAGTTATCGCGATTATGCCCTGGCTTTGGCCGATGCTGGTCAATACCAAAAGGCTTTAAATAATTTATATAAAGTGTTAACTCAAAGTTATAACTCGCAAATTGCAGATAGAGATCAGGGAATTGAAGAAATTATTATTTCGGAAATTAATAACTTAATTGCTAAATATGGCAATAAGCTTAATACAAAAGGCATTGATAAGAGATTAATTCAGCCTTTGCCAGTTGATGTTCGGGTAGTTTTAAACTGGAATAAAAATGATACGGATATCGATTTGTGGTTAACCGACCCAACTGGCGAAAAGGGTTATTACGGCAACCCAAAAACCAAAATTGGCGGAAGAATTAGTAATGACTTTACTTCGGGTTATGGTCCTGAGCAGTTTATGCTTAAAAAAGCCATGAAAGGCAAATATAAAATCGAAGTAAACTATTATGATGATAGACAAATTAATATTAGCGGGCCAACAACAGTTACAGCTGAAATTTATACCCGTTACGCTACGGGCAAGCAACAAAGAAAAGTAATTGTACTGCCTATGGCAGCCGATAATAGAAATGGAAATTTAGTCGGGGAGTTTAATTTTAACTAAACCTCTTGTTGTTATTTTAACGGGAGTACAACGAAAATGGAGAAATCTTTTATGCTAATTAAAAAGATTTCTCCACCACGTTCCAAATGAAAACATAGCAACTTTTAAAAACTAAAGTAGTAAGCCAGCTATTTCTTCCCAGTTATTTACTCTTTCGTATTCGGTAATTAAAAGGTTGTGCGGAGAAGTATACAGTAAAGGGCGACCTTTTAAATTGACAAAGTTTTTTATTCTATCATCTATTAAAACATCTACTTCAACAATTTTATTTCCGCAAAACATAATGTGCTGCCAATCAATAAAAGGAAAATGTTCAGCAAGCCAATCATATTTATCTTCAAGCGAATTACGAAATTCCATAGCGGCCGAAACAATGTAAACATCGTATTTTTCTTGCAAAGCTTTAATTACACGTTGGCTATCAGGAATTACAGCTAAATCTCGAAAAAAGCCTTTCTCATTAATGTATTCGAACCATTTTTGATTAACATCTTGTGGTACCTGTTTAAAAACTTCGTTACCTGGCTCAATAACCAAATCAAGCGGAACATCAAAATCTCGGTTGTAAAGACTAATAAATTTAGGTATCACATCAGCAATAACCTCATCCATGTCTATAGCAATTCTTTTCATTTCGTATCTTCAAATATTTTGGCGCTAATATCCTTAAAACAAAGAAATTAAACTATGTTTTTAATTTACAGTATTTTAGTTATCTTTGCAGCCCCGCAGCATGAAGCTCCGGGAACTATGTTGAATACATAAATACAAAAGAAAATGGCAACTAAAATCAGATTGCAAAGATTCGGTAAAAAAGGAAAACCTTTTTTCCACGTTGTGGTAGCAGATTCTCGCTCTCCACGTGATGGTAAATTCATTGAGCGTTTAGGTTCTTATAACCCAAACACCAATCCTGCAACCATCGAAATTAATTTCGAAAAAACTTTAGCTTGGGTAAACAGTGGTGCTGAGCCAACTGATACAGCTCGTGCTATTCTATCTTACAAAGGTGTTTTATACAAAAAACACTTAGAAGGTGGAGTTAAAAAAGGTGCTTTAACTCAAGAACAAGCTGACGAAAAATTCGCTGCTTGGGTTGATGCTAAAGCTGGTAAAATCTCTGGTAAAACAGAAGGTTTAGCTACTTCTAAAGCAGATGCTCGTAAAGCAGCATTAGTTGCAGAAGCTAAGAAAAAAGAAGATAGAGCAGCAGCAATCGCAGCTAAAAATGCACCAGTTGCAGAAGAAGTTGTTGAAGAAGAAGTTACTGAAGAAGCACCAGCTGTTGAGGCTGAAGCAACTGAAGAAGCTCCTGCAGCAGAAGCTACTAAAGAAGAAGGCGCAGAATAATTTAAATTATTTTGTTGCAGAAATAGCGAGGTTTCTTTCAAAAGAGCTTCGCTATTTTTATTTGAAAGAAATTTTTCAGTGTGGTCATTGCATGGCACGAAAGCAATCTTCTTTCCCGAAGAAAAGATTGCTGTATCGGAAAAAATCCAGATTCGCAATGATGGAAACACAATAATTTGATATGAAACACGAAGAAGCATTTTATATAGGTTACGTTACAAAAACAAGAGGTTTGAAAGGAGAGGTTCAAGTATTTTTTGAATTTGATGACTATGAAAAACTTGAGTTTGATATCGTTTTTGCTGATATGAATGGCAAACTTGTACCCTACTTTGTTGCCTCCGCAAAGTTACAAGCCAACAAAACAGGTTATTTTAATTTTGATGATGTTGATCATATTGACAAAGTTCAGCCTTTACTAAAAAAGAAATTGTATTTACCTATTGCTCAGAAACCGGAACGTGATGAGGATGAATTTTTTTACACCGATTTAAAGGGTTTTTTGGCGGTTGATGAAACACTTGGAGAACTTGGTGAAATTATCGAAGTAAACGAATATCCTCAGCAATTCGTAGCTGCGGTTATGTATAAGGAAACAGAAATTCTTTTTCCGCTAAACGAAGACTTTATCATTGAGATTGATGATGAACAAAAGATTTTAACCCTCGATTTACCTGAAGGTTTATTGGATATTTATCTTGAAAAATAAAAAAATTAACTTTGCCCTATGCGTTTTGATATTATAACCGTTTTGCCCGCTTTGCTCGAAAGCCCTTTTGCTCATTCTATTTTACAGCGAGCGCAAAAAAAAGGAATTGCAGAAATTGTTGTCCATAATTTAAGGGATTATTCTACCAACAAGCAAAAAAGTGTTGATGATTATCAATACGGTGGCGGAAGCGGTATGGTTATGAGCATAGAGCCATTTGCGGCTTGTATTGAGAAACTTCAGGCTGAACGTGAATATGATGAAATCATATTTATGAGTCCAGATGGAGTAACGCTAAACCAAAGTACGGCTAATGAACTTTCCATTAAAAAAAACATCATCATTTTATGCGGGCATTACAAGGGCATAGATCAGCGCATACGCGATATCTTTGTTACCCGAGAAATATCTGTGGGTGATTATGTTTTAAGTGGCGGAGAATTGCCCGCAGCTATTGTGGTTGATGCTGTGGTTCGCTTAATTCCTGGCGTTTTAAATGATGAAACATCGGCATTGTCTGATAGTTTTCAGGGAGAGCTCTTAGATGCGCCAGTCTATACCCGTCCTGCTGACTGGCGAGGGAACAAAGTACCTGATGTTTTGTTAAGCGGACATGAAGCAAAAGTTAACGAATGGCGCCATGAACAGGCATTGGAAAGAACTAAAATCCGTAGGCCTGACCTTTTGGAATAGAAGCGTTTACACAATCTTAATGTGGAATTCTAAAAGATTGTGGAAAAAATAAAATTAGTTTTTTTTATTAAAAAAAAATCCCTAATATTGCAATCCGAATTTCACGGGTTGAAATATCGATTTAATAGCTTAAAATCATGGATTTAGTAAAATTTGTTGAAGAGCAGGCCATCGCGAAAAAAGATTTTCCTGCGTTCAAGTCTGGCGATACAGTGAGCGTACACTATAAAATTCGCGAAGGTAATAAAGAACGTATTCAAATTTACCAAGGTGTTGTAATTCAACGCAACAGTGCAGGTGCTAACGAAACTTTCACAGTTCGTAAAATGAGCAACGGTGTAGGTGTAGAGCGTATCTTCCCTGTAAATTCTCCAAATATCGAGAAGGTAGAAGTTAACAGTTATGGTAAAGTTCGTAGAGCGAAATTGTTCTATTTACGTGCATTAACTGGTAAAGCAGCTCGTATTAAGTCTTTAAGAAAATAATATTCTTTATTACAAGATATAAACCTCCACGATCTAAATCGTGGAGGTTTTTTTGTTTATAATTTTCTTTTCAGATAATAATTTGCAAATTATTGCGATTAATGAATTAAGTACATTTCAGCTATTCAATTTTCTTTTTATGTTAGATTCGGCATTTTTTGAGCAAGTTTTTTGGGGTAATACGGTAAAAGCTTATTGCCTTTTCGGCGGAATACTTTTTGTTGGTTTAATTTTTAAAAGAATTGTTTCGAGACTTCTGAGTAAGCTCTTATTTAAACTATTCAAAAGCTTTTCAAATCAATCTCATGATGAAGCTTTTGTTGCGCTGCTGGTAAAGCCTATAGAAACCTTTATCCTTTTAACGACGCTATACCTTTCTATAAATCAGTTAAAACATCCTTTAGAAGTTGCCATATTTCACTACAGCAAACTTGTAGGTAAGGTTAAAGAACAGATTCCAGTGAGCATTGGAGATTGTATCGATAGAATATTTCTATTCGGTATCATTCTATCTACTTTTTGGATAATTTTAAGGATAATCGATTTTATCAGTCATGTTTTATTATATAAGGCATCGTTAACAGATAATAAATCTGATGATCAACTTGTACCTTTTTTAAAAGAACTATTCAAAACCATTGTAATCTTTATTGGTTTTTTTACACTTTTAGGCTTTGTTTTTGAAGTAAATGTATTAACCTTAATTACAGGATTGGGTATTGGCGGTATAGCTATTGCTTTAGCAGCAAAAGAAAGTTTAGAGAACTTGATAGGCTCGTTCACTATCTTTCTGGATAAACCATTTATTGTTGGTGATTTGGTTAAAGTTGATGGAGTTGAAGGAACTGTAGAAAAGGTTGGTTTTAGAAGTACTAGAATACGAACATCAGAGAAAACGATGGCTACAATACCAAATCGGGGGATGATTGATGGAGTTCTTGAGAATCTTTCTTTAAGGAATTCGCGGAAGGTAGCATTTACAATTGGCTTAACTTACGAAACAAACGCAGGCTCTGTTAAGAAAATTGTTTCCGAAATTGAAGATTATATTAGCAATAGAGAAGGAACAGCAGATGTAAGTGCCTCTTTCAAAAGTTTTGGAGAATCAGGATTGAATATTGAGGTTTCTTATTTTGTTGTGATTTTAAACAATGCAGAATTTCTAAAAATCAGACAAGAAATAAATTTGGAGATTATGGATATTGTAATGAAAAATAAATCTGATTTTGCTTATCCAACACAAAGATTAATTAGCGATATACCATTAGCAGCACACGATAAAGAGGTTGGAAACGACACAACGGATTAATCATTATTAAAAATAACAAACAAAAAAGCCGATTTAGAATTACTAAATCGGCTTTTATATTTTTATACAATCCTTTTAGCTAATCGTGGCCAAGGTTGTTATTCCACCTTTCACTACTTGATTAAGTTCTACGTTAACTTTTGTTCCAACGGGAAGAAAAACATCAACACGCGATCCGAATTTAATAAATCCGAACTGTTCGGTTTGAACAACCTGATCGCCTTCTTTAACGTACCAAACAATTCTGCGAGCTAACGCACCCGCAATTTGACGAAACAGTACAGGCGTTCCGTTTTTGTGCTCTACAACTGTGGTTGTACGCTCGTTTTCTGTAGAAGATTTCGGATTCCAGGCCGCAAGGTATTTTCCTGGGTGATATTTAAAGAATTTAACCACGCCTGAAATTGGATTTCGATTAATGTGCACATTTACTGGCGACATAAAAATGGAAACCTGTAAACGTTTATCTTTAAAGTATTCGCCTTCTTCTGTTTCTTCAATAACCACAACTTTTCCATCTGCAGGGCAAATAACTAAGCTTTCGCCAGATGAAAAACTACGACTTGGGTTACGGAAAAACTGCAATACAATAATAAATAATGCAGCAGAGAAGATGTAAACAAACCAACGTAACCAGGTTACATCATAATATTTGTAATCTATAAGTGCATTAATAATGAAAATAAATAATATGCTTAAAGCTATTGTTGTGTAGCCTTCTTTGTGTATGGTCATTGTGCTAGAAAATTTGAAACAAAGGTGCGAAAAATAAATTAATCCTATCTATAAATTATGCTTCTGTGGCCCTATAGATATCAGTTAAATTTCTTCCTAGTCCGTTATAATCTAAGCCATAGCCAACAACAAATTCGTTAGGAATCTCAAAACCAATATATTCAAGTTCTTCTATTTCATATTTAAGAGCCGTAGGTTTTAGCAACAAAGAACTCACTTTTACAGAGGCTGGGTTTTTCTCTTTTATTGTTTTTAAAATATGTGTTAAAGTTAGGCCAGTATCTACAATATCTTCAACTATAACAATATCCCGTCCTTCAATATCATCAGGCAGGCCAATTAACTCTTTAACTTTGCCAGAACTTGAAGTGCCTTCGTATGATGCAACACGCATAAATGCAACTTCACAAGGAACGTTAATTTCTTTAATTAAATCGGCCATAAATAAAAAGCATCCGTTTAGTACGCCAATAAATAACGGGCATTTCTGCTCGTAATCAACGTTCATTTGAATGCCTAATAGGCGAATTCTTTTGCTTATCGTATCGTTTTCTAAAAAAATCTCGAACTCTTTATCCTCTACTTTTATTTTGTGCATGCTAGTATTATTTGCGACGAAGTTAACGGTAATTATCAGATAATTTATTGCCCGTTTTCCAGTTCCTTTTCTTTTCTGCGCTGTTCCCTACGCTCCTGTCTCAACTGCTTTTTAGTTTTTGCAGTGTCAATAGGTTTTGAAATTTTAGTTGTTGTATCTTTTTTTCCACCGCCGAAAATCCGATCGAATAAGCTTTTGTTTTTGTCTTGCATAACAACAGGCGCAACATCATTATCGTCGTCATTATCGAAAACTGCTGTGTCTATAACGGCTGTGTCTGGCGCTAAATAACGACGTAATCCTTCTCTTAATCGAACATTGTAAAAGCCATAACCAGAAGTATCAGATGGTGTTAATCCTCTTCTTGCCATGATGTTACCCATAAACCTGAAATAGTTGAACATATACGGCTTCAAGCTTCCATCAGCCATAAATTTGTACATTGACGCTTTAGGCTTAGGTACAATACTGGCTAAGAAAAGTCCATCACCTATCGTTAAATCAGCAGGTTGCTTACCGAAATAATATCTCGAAGCCTCACCAATACCATAAATGTTTTGGCCTAATTCCATAATGTTAAAATAAACCTCAAGCATTCGTTGTTTGCTAACCAAATGATTATGTTCAATTAGCCAAACTATTAAAATCTCTTCAGCTTTGCGGGCAAGCGTTTTTTGGCGACTTAAATAAATGTTTTTTACCAATTGCATGCTAATTGTACTTCCGCCGCGTTTAAATTTCTTCTCTTTGAAATTTACCGCAATTGATTTACGAATAGATTCTTCTACGAAACCATTATGGGTAAAAAATGAGGGATCTTCAGCCGTTAGAACGGAGTTTACAAAATTCTTGGAAATTGCATTAAGTGGTGTAAAATTCGGATTCGACGGGCCAATTGTAATATCACGCATCGGCTTACCATATTCGTAAGGCGTATAAACAAAAGGGCTGTTAATTTTTTGTAAATCGGTTTTACCCCATTTTAAAATTTTGAAACCAACCGGCGTTAAAGTAGAACTGAACCGAACGCTATCTGGAATTGCAGTGTCTAAGTGAAAGTTTAGGTTGTATTTTATTTTACCTTGAACTTTTAAACCTTCCAACGATTCGAACAAACCTTGTGGAAACGCATCGAAAATAGCCTGTGCATCTTGTTCTTCAGCATCCAATTTAAGTTCGTAAATTTTATTTTTTCCTAAGGTATATTTAACGTATGGATGAATTGAAGCATTTTTTAAATATGCTGTAGAGGTGCTATCCAGTGCAATATAATTAGGTCCGACTAAAACATCTGCGTCAAGCTTGGCGCTTTGAACAATTATATCATTACTCGCAATTCTTGGCTGATTTATCAACATGTTTTTAACCGACCACGAGCCTGAAATTTTATAATCATCTCCGCTATATTTCGCGTTTTTTAATTCGGTTTGAAGCGTATCGAAACTTAATTTTGCATGAAGTTTATTGTTTAGATAAGGTAGCTCCAATTTCTTCCCATCGGCATAAGCGGTAATACTTAATTCCTTGCTTCCTGGATTAACATAACCATCGAAATGCCACGTAGATTCGCCGTTATTAACATTAATGGTCGATTTTAAATCGCCGCCATCTATCGTAGCCACTGTTGCAAAACTTAGTCTAGCTGTATCATTATCATTTAACTTAAACACCATGTTTTTTACATCCATATCATCAGGAATTTTGTATAAAACCTGGTTTAATAAATTACTGGCTATTTCTGATAAGTTTACTTTGCTTTTGGTTTCGGTGCTGTCTTTTTTCTTTCTTTTAAGGATGAAGTCGATGTTACTAATAGAATCTTTAAACACGATGTTTACAAAACCCTCATTAAGCTTTAGTTCTGCTAGTTTAACATTGCCAAAAATTAAAGGGAACAACTTAACACCTACGCTAAGCTCGTTAAGATTAACCAAAGTATCTCTGTCTTTAGGTACAACAGATATTGCAGTCATTTTCACGGTGCTTAATCCCGTAAATCCTGCCGAACCAATTTTAACATCCAGATTATAGTCTTTGTCAGCTTTAGCAATTGCCTTAGCTACCATTTTTTTCAAAAGTGCCTCCCTTTTGCTATAGGCAACCGCTCCAAGCGCAATGCAAACAATAAAAAACACGCCTAAAATCCAGGCACCTATTTTTAAATATTTTTTTGGGACGTTAATTTTGGGTATTCGCATATAGTGTTAAAATGGTTAATTGCTTAAACGTAACAATTAAATGTTTATTTCGTGTTAAAATTACAGTTTAAAAGCCTAAATAAAAGTATTTGTGGCTATGTTTTGTTAATTTTGGATTTAAATTAATATAATGCAGATTAGCCCACAACAAGTTTTAGATGCCTTGAAAAATGTAGAAGATCCAGATCTTAAAAAAGACCTGGTAACCTTAAACATGATTAAGGATTTGCAAATAGTTGATACTCAAATAAACTTTACACTCGAACTTACTACGCCAGCATGCCCTATGAAGGATATGTTGAAAAATGCCTGCACAAATGCAATTAAGCATTTCGTATCAGCAGAAGCGGAAATAAATATCAATATAACCTCTAGAGTTACACAGCCAACAAACTCATCTTCATTAGATAACATCAAAAACATCATTTTGGTTTCATCTGGAAAAGGTGGTGTTGGTAAATCTACAGTGGCTAGTAATTTGGCCGTTGTTTTAGCAAAAGATGGTGCGAAAGTTGGCTTAATTGATGCTGATATTTATGGCCCATCGGTACCAACCATGTTTGATTTGGTTGATGCAAAACCAGGAGCTGAAGAAACCGCAGATGGTAAAACGAAAATCTTACCTATTGAAAAATACGGAATCAAGTTATTGTCGTTGGGCTTTTTTGCTGATCCAGGTCAACCAGTGCCTTGGCGTGGTCCAATGGCTTCGAATGCAGTAAAGCAGTTATTTAACGATACCAACTGGGGCGAACTAGATTATTTAATCGTTGATTTGCCTCCAGGCACTGGCGATATACACATTACAATTACGCAAAGTTTCCCAATTTCGGGAGCTGTTGTAGTTACAACACCTCAGCAAGTTGCATTAGCCGATACACATAAAGGTTTAGCTATGTTCCGCATGCCTGGTATTAATATTCCAATTTTAGGCGTAATCGAAAATATGTCTTACTTTACGCCAGAAGAATTACCAGAAAACAAATATTACATCTTCGGAAAAGGCGGGGGAACAAAACTTGCAGAAAGATTTGACGTTCCGTTTTTAGGAGAAATTCCGATTATTCAGAGTATTGCTGAGGCTGGGGATAATGGAAAGCCAGTAGCTTTAAATGAAAACCCATTGTTGGACGTTATATTTGGAGATATAGCAAGTAAAATTGCTCAGCAAATATCTATCAACAATGCGCAAATGGTGAATTGCTAAAAAATTACTATTTTTATAAATTAATAAACAAATAATGAATTTAACAGAGCAAGTAGAACAAGCATTAGAAACTATCAGACCATATTTAAAGGCCGACGGGGGTGATGTTTCTGTTGAAGAAATTACATCAGATGGCGTGGTTAAGCTAAAGTTATTAGGTAACTGTGGTTCTTGTCCAATGAGTTTCATGACAATGAAATCCGGCATTGAGCAGGCAATTATGAAAGCTGTACCAACTATTACATCGGTTGTTGCGTTAAACATGGCCGAGCAAGAATAGCTTTAACAATATTTAACACCGAAGTTTTATTATTAAAATTACTTTTGTCTTAATGAGATATTGTTTTGCCCTAATCTTGCTTGTTTTTTCTGTCACGGCTTTTGGTCAACAAAAAACCGACAAGGATAAACTGATCCAATTTTCTGGTATTATAACTGATATCGATAGCGGCAATGTAATTCCTTACGTTACTATAACGAATCTTTCTGCAAAAAGTAAAAGGGTAGGTGCCGATTACCGCGGCTACTTTACTTTTATTGTAAATCCTGGCGATACGATTTTGTTTACTGCAATTGGTTACAAAAAGTTTTCTACAATTATCCCATTAGGTACACCAGATAGTAAATACACTATCATGGTAAAATTAAGAGCAGAGGTAATTAATTTGCCTACTGTTCGTGTTTTTCCATGGGCAACTACAGAGGAATTTACCCGTGAATTTCTTTCTATGAAACTAGCGGATGACGATTTGGCAATTGCTAAAAAGAACCTTTCGCGGTCATCAATTAATGGCTTAATACAAGCCTTACCGCGTGATGCTGGAGAAATAGGAAGCCAAAATTATCGATATAATTTCGATCGGATGATTAACAAAAACATGGTTCAAACCAATCCCTTGTTAAATCCTTTTGCATGGGGTAAGCTAATGCAACAAATTTTTGATGGGGATAAACAACGAAGCGATAATTAGTAGCTAACGATGAATTTTTTGCCATTTAAGGCATTTGAATTATCTACAAGCCTATCCCCGATTCAGGTAAAGGAAAGAATAATTTCTAATACATTAGTTGTTAAACAAGAACACTTTAAGCAATACAAAAGACTATTTAAAGGATCTGTTTCTGAAAACTCGTTTAAAATTTCCAGAGTACTTTCTTACAGCAACGGTTTTAAGGCAGATATTTTCGGTGTAGTGGAAATCACAGAAACAGAAACTCTAGTGAAAATAAACATGAAATTGAAACCTCTTGTTTCTATTTTCTTAATAATGTGGTGTAGTTTTGTAGGTTTCGCTTTATTGGTAATTTTAATAGCTGCGATCAACGATTCTAAAATTATTTTAGGATGTTTATTCCCTTTAAATATGTTGGCATTTGCTTATGGGTTAGCAAAGATTTCATTTAATAGCGATGCTAAAACAGTAAAAAAAATCTTGATTGAGATACTTGAAGCAAGAGAACAAGCATAGAGGTATTTTATTAAATAAAAAAAGGGAAAACGTTTCCATTTTCCCTGCAATATTTTAATTAAGAAATTTATCTTTTCTTGCTTTTATTTGGAAACTTCATTTTGTAATCTGTTTTTATATTTCCCTTAGAAATTGCGTCCAGTTTGCTTTTGAGCATCGTTTTACGTAAAACACTTACTTTGTCTGTAAATAATTTCCCTTCAATATGATCATACTCATGTTGAATTACACGGGCCGACATTCCATCTACATCATCTGTGTGCTCTACAAAGTTTTCATCCAGATAATTAATCTTCACATTTGGTTTACGTGAGATATTTTCACGGATATCAGGAATACTTAAACACCCTTCGTTAAAAAACCAAGGTTCACCAGTTTCTTCTAAAATTTGTGCATTGATAAAAACCTTTTTGTAGCCAGGATTTCCATCCTCATCTTCGCCGGTATCTACAATAAATAAACGAATTGGTAAACCAATTTGAGGTGCAGCTAAACCAACACCATTTGCATAATACATGGTATCAAACATATCGCTAATCAATTGTTTCAATTCTGGATAATCTTTGTCAATATCGGTTCCTATTTTTTTTAAAACAGGGTCTCCGTAAGCTACTATAGGTAATTTCATTATGTGTTGTGTTTTTTCAGATCTAAAATCCGACTCATTAATTTGGTATACTTTTGTCAATCTGAGTTCGTTGAAAACAGACTCAAACACCTAAGATGTTTTAGGATTACAGTAATTATTTTACAAAAATAAGAATTATTCCTCTATTGGCGAGAATGTAAAGATATTCAGCTGTTCTATATCTAAAACTTCATTAGCCACGTTTATTATTTGATCGGTAGTTACCGCGTTAATTTTCTCGAAAACGGTTGCTAAAGAATCAATTTGATTGTGGTCGATTAAGCTTTTAGCCATCGAAATAATTAAGCCAATTCTATTTTCTTCGCCTAAAGCAATTTGACCGATAAATTTGTTTTTTGCTTTATGTAATTGCAGTTCGTTTAGCGGTTTTTCCTTAAGCTTTTTTATTTCTTTGAAGATTAGGGATAACGCTTTAATTTGCTTTTCCTTATCTGTTCCAAAGTAAATTGAAAAGATCCCAGTATCACTTAAAGGAGAAAAATTTGATTCGATGGTGTAAGCAATTCCATACTTCTCTCTAATTTGAAGATTCAAAACAGAACTCATGCCATTTCCGCCAAAATAGTTATTTAATAACATTAAAGGCACTTTTTCATGCTGATAGGTTGAATAAGCCTGTGTGCCTAAAATACAATGCGATTGCATAATTGGCTTGTAAATGGCTGTACTGGATTGTTGTAGAATAGCTGGTTTGAAACGTTCTTTAGCTGGTGTATTTTCTTCAACATCGGCAAAGTGTTTTGTGCCTTTATTAACCACGCTGTTTAAAGTGTAGTTGCCCAAAACTGCGATTACGATTTCGTTGGTGCGGTAATTCGCTTTTCTGAAATTGATAACATCTTCCCTGGTAAAATTCTGAACAGAATCAGTTGTACCTAAAATGTTATTTCCCAATGCATGGCCTGCGAAAAGCATATCTTCGAAATCATCGTTAATTGCTTCTTCAGGTTGGTCTAGGTAAGATGCGATTTCATCTAAAATAACACTTTTCTCCTTATCCATTTCTTCCTCAGGAAAAGTAGAGTGGAAAATGATATCGTTAAAAAGGTCTAATGTTCGATCTAAATAAGGGTTTAGAAAAGAAGCATGGACGCAAGTATATTCTTTAGTTGTGTAAGCATTTAAATCTGCGCCAACACTCTCTAATCGATTTAAAATTTGATTTGTACTACGTTTTTCGGTTCGCTTAAAAATTAAGTGCTCGATAAAATGAGCTAAGCCAGCTTTGTTTTCGGGTTCATCTCTAGAGCCTGTGTTAATAATAATGCAAGCGTGAGATATTGCTGAAGCCGAAGGCACATGCAATATGCGAATGCCGTTAGATAAAGTATGAACATTGTATTCCATTGGATGGCAAAGATAAAGCTAATTGCTTACAATGCCTCCTACTCAGAGTATTGCAATTGTAAAGAGGATATCAATTTATGATAAAAACTAAAAATCAGTTAAGCTTTTGGCCTAACTGATTTAGATTGAAGAACTATTTTTCGATACCTTCAAGAGCGCATAAAAATGCCCATCTAAGAGAAACATCTTTCAGGTAATCGAATCGCCCTGAAGCACCACCATGGCCGAATTCCATGTTTGTTTTAAGTAGTAAAACATTTTTATCGGTTTTCGTTGCCCGAAGTTTGGCTACCCATTTTGCAGGTTCAAAATATTGTACCTGACTATCGTGTAAGCCCGTGGTAACCAGCATATTTGGGTAAGCTTTCTTTTCTACATTTTCGTAGGGCGAATAGCTTTTCATATAGTCGTAAGCATCTTTTTTCTTTGGATTTCCCCACTCATCAAACTCATTTGTAGTAAGCGGAATGCTTTCATCTAACATGGTGTTTACCACATCAACAAACGGCACATCGGCAATTATACCATTCCATAAATCTGGAGCCATATTTGCAACTGCACCCATTAATAGGCCTCCTGCGCTACCGCCATGCGCATATAAATGATTTTTTGAAGTGAATTTTTGATCAACTAAATATTCTCCTGCTGAAATGAAATCGGTAAATGTGTTTTTCTTTTTCATTAGTTTTCCGTCCTCATACCACTGGCGGCCCATTTCTTCTCCACCACGAATATTGGCAATAGCAAAAACAAATCCTCTGTTTAGTAAACTTAATCTTGGCGAAGAAAAAGTTGCATCGGTGCTGGAGCCGTAAGAGCCATAAGCATACAGCAATAATGGTGCTTTTCCGTTTTTATCCAAACCTTTTTTATAAACTAAAGCTATTGGGATTTTAGTTCCATCTTTTGCCGTCGCAAACACCCGTTCTGATACATAATCTTTTGCATCGTAACCCCCAAGAACTTCTTGTTGTTTCATTAGTTTTTTATCTTTTTTCTCCAAATCATAATCGTAGGTAGAGCTTGGAGTAACTAAAGATGTATAAGAATATCGAAGCGTTTTGCTGTTATACTCTGGATTGGCTCCAATACCAGCAGCATACACAGGTTCGTCAAACTTTAAATAATAATCGCTACCGTCGTTTTTCAAAACATGAATTTCTCTTAATCCGTTTTTACGTTCAGATAAAACAAGGAAATCTTTAAATTCTTCGCCAGATTCTAATAGGACATCGTTTCGGTTTGGAATCACTTCTTTCCAGTTTTCTTTGCTGGTATTATTTAATGGGCATTCCATTAGTCGGAAGTTTTTAGCATTCCAGTTGGTTGTAATGTAAAACTTACCATCAACAGGCAACACATCGTACAAAACATCTTTAGAACGAGGCGAGAAAACTTTAAAGGCCGATTCTGGATGATCAGCATCTATCATTCTAAACTCGTTAGTTAATGTTCCAGCTGAGGAAATGAAAATATATTTGTCGTTTTTTGATTTTCCAACGCCAATATAGTTGGTATTATCTTTTTCATCATAAACAACTACATCAGTTTTTGCATCGGCACCAAGCTGATGTTTTTTAATCTTCTCACTTAATAAAGTAACTGGATTTTTCGACGTATAGAAAAAGGTTTTATTATCGTTAGCCCAAGCCACAGCCCCCTGTGTATTCGTAATGGCATCTTTATAAATCTCGCCAGTTTCTAAATTCTTAATGTTTATGGTGTATTGTCTTCTCGAAACTTTATCAACACCAAAAGCAAGTAGTTTATTGTCGGGACTAATACTAAATCCGCTGGCGCTGTAATAAGCATGGCCCTTTGCCATTTCATCAACATCAAGAAGCACTTCTTCACGAGCAGTTAAGCTGCCCTTTTTACGGCAATATTTAAAATATTGTTTACCATCTTCGGTTTTTGTATAATAAAAGTAGCCATTTTTTAAAACAGGTACAGATTCGTCTTTTTCTTTAATTCTGCCTTTCATTTCTTTAAACAAATCTGCCTGAAAAGCATCGGTACTTTTCATCATAGTGTCTAAATAACTATTCTCTGCTTTTAAGTAATCAACTACTTTGGTGCTATCTGGGCCTTTCTTAAAATAATCGATCATCCAATAGTAGTTATCCGCTACAGTATCGCCATGTATAATTCGATTATGAGGAATAATTTCTGCTATTGGAGCTTTAGCATCTGGCCATTTCATAGGTTCCATTTCTTTCTTTTGTGGGTTGTTACAAGCCGAAATTGCGCTGAGCAAAACCAGCGATGGTAAGATAAGTTTCATGATTGGTTCGGGATTAGTTAACGCAATTTAACAAAAAACCCGGAACCTTTTAATTTTGCTTGTGTAACGGATTTGATTTGAAGCAAATAGCTAATAAACCAATCACAAGACTATGGTGTTTAATGGTAATATCTTTTGAAAAAGATATTTCTATTTATACAGATAATTAACCAGCCTTTTGTAGTGTAAAAGCGAAGGTTGTGCCAATTCCTGGTGTGCTTCTTACCGAAATAGTTTGCTGATGAGCTTCGAGAATATGCTTTACAATTGCAAGCCCTAAACCTGTACCTCCAACCTCACGAGCACGGTGTGTATCGATACGATAAAAACGTTCGAATAAACGAAGCAAATGTTTCTCCTCGATTCCAATTCCATTGTCGGTAACTTCAATTAAAACCTGATCGTGAAGCTCGAAAATCTTAATAGCAGTTTCTCCGCCTTCAATGCCGTATTTAATGCTGTTAACCATTAAATTAATTAGAACCTGACGGATTTTTTCTCTATCGGCCATAACAGGTGTTATTGCGGTGTATTTATCCTTGAAGAAAAGTTTAATGTTTTTAGCTTTGGCTCTATCTTCCAAATTCTCCATTACCTCCTTAGCTAATTGAACGAAATCAAATTTTAGATAATTTATTGGTGCCTCGCCAGTTTCCAGTTTGGCAATAACATCTAAATCGTTTATTAAATAACTTAATCGTTCTACATTGCTTTCGGCTTTCTTTAAAAATTTCATAGCCATTTCGGGGTCGTCAACAATGCAATCTTGCAAAGTTTCTACATAACCTTGAATAGCAAATAATGGTGTTTTAAACTCATGAGATACATTAGACAGAAATTCTCTTCTAAATTGTTCTTGTTTTTTTAACAAATCTATTTCTTTTTTCTTTGCTCCTGCCCATTCTTTTACTTCCTGTTCTACATCGTTAATTGGATCTGGACTTACATATTCGCCCAGTGCATCCTTTAAATCTTTGCCAAGCTTAAGATTATGAATTAATTTGTAAATCAGCTTAATTTTGGTGTAAATGTATTTCTCTAAAAGATAATAGAAAACTAAAAAACTACTTAAAAAAGAAACGCCGAAAGAAATGGCAAGGTAGTACAAGCTGTGTTGAAAATAAAAGTTAACCATCCCTATGGATAGTGCGACAGCCAAAGCGGTGAATAAAACCAATACACTTAATTTCATTCGGCAATTTAGTGGTTTTTATATTAATGGAATGTTAAGTGAGTTGCTTTTCAGTTAAATATTTCCAATACCTTTTTGGCACATGCTGTACATGCAATTTAGTGTTTTTACGGGCTACAATGTTTGCACTTTTAAAATAATCTTTCCAAAGTGCGGCATAAAGTTCTTCTTTTTCATCCATTAATACAGCTTCGGGCTTTGCTTTATTAATTCCATTGGTAAAACTGATCGTTATTTCTTCAACAGTGATTAAATTGTAATGCAAGCCGTATTTACGCTTTAAATCGTAAATAATCCATTGCTGATCGGCATAACGATTTTTAAAATGGTTGGAGATTAGCGGTAAAACATTGAAATCAGGATCAATACTTGCATAAAACATTCCATCGCCTGTTTTCTGGAAACGAATAAAGGCTTCCATTCTATGCTTTTCACGCTCAACACTTTTAGCATATTTAGATAAGGCAATTACATTTTCATTACCATAATTGCTTTCGGCTCCTGCAGGATTTTGGAAAATATAACAAGCAAAATGGAACAGATGATTGTAAGCTTCTGGTATTTCGGAGAGGTAGCTGCAATAAAATTTACGTAACCAGTCTTTTTTTAATTTCTTTTGTAAGCCAGCCCAAACTCTATCTGCTTTTTCTGATGCAGTTAACACCGTAAAACTTTCAGCAAATGCTTCAGGCTGAAAAATATCGATGGATTTAAGCATTACTTTTCCTGGTTTACGTTCAAACCATTCGAACACAGCAGTTAAAAGTCCAGGAAGTGATCCATCGAAAATATACGTCATTGTAAGCCTACTAATAATTTAAAATAAAATCATTTGATTGCTATCCGTTTTTAAGTATTTACTCTGGCTTTCAGCTAAAATAAAAGCCTTAATCTGCGTGCCTTGATAATCTCTCATCTGATAAGGACTATCCACGCAAGTAATAAAATGTTTAGCTCGGTTATAAGCTACACCAATTTTTTTTAGCTGATCGATTCTCAGTTTACCAAATTTCCGTGCCTTAACAATTTTTTGTGCAGACATAACCCCAATACCAGGAATGCGTAAAATCATCTTGTAATCTGCTGTATTTATATCAACAGGAAAATGTTGCATATTTCGTATTGCCCAACTCAGTTTTGGATCAATATCTACATCCAAATTTGGGTTTGCATCATTTAAAATTTCCTGAACCTTAAAGCCATAAAACCGCATTAACCAATCGGTTTGGTACAACCTGTTTTCTCTTAAAAGCGGTGGCTGCGTACCCAAAATTGGCATCCTTGTATCATTACTAATTGGAACGTAGCCAGAATAATAAACCCTTTTTAGAGCGAAATTTTTATAGAAAGCATTAGCGGTGTACATAATATCTTTATCGCTTTCTGGAGTTGCCCCGATTACCATCTGTGTACTTTGCCCAGCTGGTACAAATTTAGGCACATGTTTAATTAGTTTCTTTTCATCGCGAAGCTGAATCATTTGTTTGTTCACAAAATCTAAAGGTTTAATTACATCGGCATGGCTTTTTTCAGGCGCTAGGAGTTTAAGCCCAACTTCTGTTGGCATTTCCAGATTAATGCTCATTCTATCAGCATAAAGGCCAGCTTCTTTAATTAATTCATCACTTGCCCCAGGGATGGTTTTTAAATGAATGTAGCCATTATAATTTTGTTCCAGGCGAAGCTTTTTGCAAACCAAGAGTAAACGCTCCATTGTAAAATCGGCATTTTTAAAAATTCCCGAGCTTAAAAATAAACCTTCTATATAATTTCTGCGATAGAAATTCATAGTCAGTTCGACAACCTCATCTACCGTAAAAGCAGCACGTTTTACATCATTGCTTTTTCGCGAAACGCAAAACAGGCAATCGTAAATGCAATGATTGGTTAGGAGAATTTTAAGCAATGAAACACATCGCCCATCTTCGGTATATGTATGGCAAATGCCTGAAGAATGACTATCTCCTAGGCCTTTACTATCATTTTTTCTTGTTCCGCCACTTGATGAGCAGGATACATCATATTTGGCAGCATCGGCCAAAATATTTAACTTTTCACGAATTCTATCAAAAGACATAGGACGACTGTTTACTAACAAAGATAGTTTAAAAAACTAAAAATATTAGTAATTAAAAGTGTTAATTCCTATTCTTTATAAGAATAAATTTAACCTTGCGCCCAGTTTTGAAAAACTTTTTTTTGTGTTTTTGGATGAGTGATCATGTATGTATCTTGATAATAACTCAAGTCATTAAAAAATTTATCAGCTTCTAATTCATTATATTTTATGGCACTGAAGTTAGCCGTGATACTTGGGTTGCTAAAAGTTATACGATGGAAATTTCTACCTGTTTTTGAACAAAATATTTCGGATATACTCGTTACATTTTCCCATCCAGAGAAAAATTCCTTTGTTTGATACAGCAAGCTTTTTTTCTCTAAAGTAAAAAAAATGCCTTCGTGGCTAATGGTTGCCTGGCATGGCACGATAATAACATTGTTAATTAACCATCTTAATGTTGCAACCATAATTAAAACGGAGATTACAATTATGGTGATAAATACAAATTCTGGTAAGTGCGATGGTAGGCTAAGTAAAATTAATAAGGTTACACCAGCGATAAGTACTGGAACAGCAATCATCGAAATCAACAAGATGGTGTTTTTATGATAATTTAGATTGAAAGTTTGCATGGTGTTAATTTTTTAATAAATGTAACACCTTGACCACTTGAATAAAATACCCCTTTTTGGGTATTTTATGGAGGGTATAAATACCCTACTCCTTTTAGGGGTTTAGTTTCCTTCCCACTCTTTGTAAAAGTGTTCAAGATACTGAAGCATAAAATTATGGCGCTCTAAGGCTATAGCTTTTCCTGCTTCAGTATTCATCATATCTTTTAACAGCAATAGTTTTTCGTAGAAATGATTAATAGTTGGTGCGCTTGTATTTTTGTAGCTCTCTTTAGTTAAATGCTGCTCGGGTTTTATAGCTGGATTATATAAAACACGGTTTTTAAAGCCTCCATAAGTAAAAGCCCTGGCTATACCAATTGCGCCTATAGCATCTAACCGATCAGCATCTTGTACTATTTGCATTTCCATTGATGTAAAACCTACCTCATCAAAACTATTTTTAAAAGACATATTTTGAATAATCAGTTTTACATGAGAAACTATGTCCTCCTCCACTGCAATCGATTTTAAAAAATCTTCGGCAATAGAAGGTCCTAATTCCTCGTCACCGTTGTTAAACTTAGGATCGGCAATGTCATGTAAAAGCGCAGCCAAAGCAACAACCAAAGTATTGCCCTTTTCAACCTCGTTAATGTTTATTGCTGTTTTATAAACTCGTTCGATGTGAAACCAATCGTGGCCTGCTTCAGCATTTTCTAAGGTTTGCTTAACAAAATCTATAGTCGAATTTACTGTATTATTCATGAGGTCTAATTTCTTCAAAGGTATCAGAAATAAATACAGTAAAAAGAAATTGATTTTGCTTTTAAGAAAATAACAAACTAACTAACTGTGCTAGTTTTTTTCTCCTCAGAAGAAATACTTTTTATTAATTCTACATGATCGAGCGTAAGTAGTTGAGTTGCTTCTACATCTAAAATTTCTGCAACTTGAAACAAACGCTCTATAGTAAGTTTACTATAACCGAGTTCAATTTTACTATATGCATTTTGCGAAATCTTTAATTTCGCGGCCAGATAATCTTGAGTGTAATCTCTATATTCTCTAATTTTTCTAATGTTTCGGGCTACATTCTTCGTCTTTAAAGCCAATAGATCTTCCATAGGTAACGATATTTTTTATATACTAATACCAATAAGTACGCAAATTGTTCAACAAAGGATTTCAATAGGCGTAATTTTTACTCTAAATAGGGGTTTAGGAATGAATAAAGCAAATATTAAATTGGAAAAGAATGAATAAAAAGAATGATTTATCATTTTTCAAATACTTTATTTGCTCAATCGAATGGGTTTTTAATATGCTGCCGAATATACTGTGCCTATATACTAAGACTTACAAATTGTAGAAACATAATTTACCACGAGAATCTGAGTTCCCGTGGTAATATTTTACTTTGATAAGAGTGATGGTTGTTGCCTAATTTTCAACAAGAGGCGCTCTGCGACTTCCATCATATAACTCATATTCTAATAAACGGCAATCTAATTTTCCGTTGTAGAATTCTACTTTTTGTGATGCCTTTAATCCAATTTTCTTTGCTAAATCAGGATTTCCTGTAAAAATATAACCAGTATAACCTTTGCAATCTTTTTTCATGAAATCACCCATACGTTTATAGGTAAGCTCTAATTTGCTGTGAACACCTAACCGTTCGCCGTATTCTGGGTTAAAAACGACTACGCCAGCTTCGCCTTCAGGAACAGGTGTAATTTCGAAATCACAAACCTGAAAATCAATTAAAGTATCAACACCTGCAGTTTTTGCATTCCTACGTGTAACCTCAACTGCATCTTCAGATAAATCGGAAGCAACAATTTTTAAGTCGATATTTTTAATTACCTGATCTTTTAAAATCCTTCTTTCAGCGAAAAACTCTTCCTCATTATAGCCCATAATATGCATAAAACCATAATTCATGCGATATAAACCTGGCGCACGATTAGTAGCAATTAAGGCAGCTTCGATTGCCAATGTTCCAGAACCACACATTGGGTTTATAAAAGGCGATTTTTTATCCCATTTGGTTGCATATATAACACCAGAAGCCAATGCCTCTAACATTGGTGCTTTGCCAGGTATTTTGCGATAACCGTGTTTGGCTAAAGTTTCGCCCGATGTATCCATAAAAACATCAGCTTCTGCATCTTTCCAGTATAAATGAACAACCGTTTTATTTGCATCTGAACCAGAATTTGGGCGAATGCCTTTTTTCTCTTTTAAACGATCTACAATTGCATCTTTAACCTTTAGATTAGCAAAAAGCGGAGTAGTAATGTTTGGGTTATCAACATTAGAAGTTACAGAAAAATAACCCGTAAAATCAATCAATTCTTCCCATTCAATAGCCGAAATTTCATTGTATAAATCGTCTGGCGTAACAGCCTTAAAACTTTTAATTGAATACAAAATCTGACTGGCACAGCGCAAGTTTAAATTTAGCTTAATACACTCTGTAAGGGTGATATTTAGCTCAACGCCTGTAGCAAACGCTCTTTCAATCGTATAACCCAGAGCCGTAACTTCATCTTGTAAATATGGAGAAAGACGTTTGTTGCAGGTAATAATTACCTTGCTTTTATTGTGGAAAACTTGCATCATAATATATGCGAAGTTATCAATAAAATTATTGAGATTTGATGTTTAGAGTACAATATTAGTATTAGTTATGGAAATTAAAGGAAAAGTACACGAAGTAGGTGCCACACAACAAGTAAGTGAAACGTTTAAAAAACGTGATTTAATAATAGAATACGCAGAAAATCCAACATATCCGGAATATATCCGTTTTGAGGCATTACAAGATAAAGCGGGATTATTAGATAGTTTTAAAGCAGGCGATGAGGTTGAAGTTTTCTTTAATTTACGTGGCCGTCCTTGGACAGATAAAACAGGAAAAACATCATATTTTAACAGTTTGGTAATCTGGAGAATCAATGCTATTGCAGCTGGAGCAACAGCGGCAGCTACTCCTGCTTATGCAGCACCAGCTGATGTAAGCAATGCACCAGGTGAAGACGATGATTTGCCTTTCTAAATAAAGAATCTTTTTTAAGTAAACAATTTTGATAAATGCCAGGGCTTTTGCTCTGGCATTTTTTTTAACTAAAAACTTTAAAACAACACAAAAGCTTTGTAATCACTTTGTGTTTTGCGTGTTAAAATATGTTAAAAGCATACGTGTCAAGGGCTTATTAAGTATTTTTACAATCAGTTCGTTTTTTAGATATTGATTCGTAATTTTTTAATCGTCGTTTCATTTAAATAAAACCGACAAAGAGGGTTTAATGAAGAAAAAAAGTTTTTGGTTTATTACCGTATTAATGACGGTAGCTTTGCTTGGCGTTTTTGTAATGCAATTGTATTACATACGGGAAGCTTATAATCTAAAATCGCAACTTTTTGATGAGCAGGTAAATCAAACTTTAACATCTGTTGTTAATAAAATTCAACGCCTTAGTGCTGCAGACCGAATTACCAGAAAGGATGCAGAGAATAAAATAAAGAGAAGCCAGGATGTTAGACAGCGCTTGCTCGATATTAAGGATTTAAAGCAACAATATGCTCAGGCTGCAGAACTTAGAGAGTCTGAACGCGAAAATCAGATAGAAAATTATCTTAACCAGCAAGATAGTTTAATTCGTACCTCTTATTCGGCACCAAAAGTAATTACCGAAAAAGAGTATGCATCGCTTTCAAGCCTGGATAAACCAGGGCTTGGGTCTGCTCGGTTAGATATGCAAATGGACGCTGTTGTAGACATTAAAAGCCTGGTTATAAAAGGCTATAGTATGCGTTCTAAATTGTTTTCGCCTGATACAAAAACTTTTAACTTCAGAACATCTCAAAATTTGCCAGATACGATAAGGTACCAGGTGTTTGAATCGAAAACAGGTAAGCCATTATTGCTTGGGTTGCCAAAAATTTCTGATGATTTAGAAAAGAAATTTAAACGCGAAGATGCTATCGCAAAGCGAAAACTTGAGATACAGATTGCGGCTTTAGGCAAGGTTCCGACAGAATATTCGAGGTATAAAATGCTGGAAGATGTGGCCAGAGAAATATCCGAAGAAAAAACACCAATATTAGAACGTATTAATTTTGGCTCTTTAAATAAAAGATTAAAGAAGGAATTTTTAAATCATAATATCACCCAAGACTATAACTTTCAGGTTAAACTTGCAGAAAAAGATTCCGTGCTGTTTTTGCAAGCATCGAACCCTAATTTTGCATTTTTACCCAGTAATACTTATCGTACCGAACTTTTTAACAACGATTTATTTCGAGATCCAGGGATGTTAGAAGTTAGTTTCCCAGATAAAAACTCGGCTATTATTGGCAATTTGAGTGCTACTTTGGCTTCTTCGGTTGGGCTTTTGCTTGTACTCGTTTTTATATTCAGTTATACGCTTTATGCGATATTAAAGCAGAAAAAAATCTCTGAAATGAAAACAGATTTCATTAATAACATGACACACGAGTTTAAAACACCGGTGGCGACTATAATGATTGCAAGCGAGGCGCTTAAAGATCCAGAGGTTACTGAAGATAAATCGCGTTTAAAACGCCTTGCAAATATTATTTATGATGAAAATGTTAGGCTCGGCAGTCATATAGAAAGAGTTTTGAGTATTGCACGTTTAGAAAAAGGCGAGCTAAAAATGGAAAATGCAGAGGTTGATATGAACGATTTGATTGTGATCGTTTTGGATAGCATGAGCCTGCAGCTTCAAAAGAAAAATGCAATTTTAACTGTAAATACCGATGCAGAAAATGCAGTCGTTTTCGGTGATGAACTTCATCTTTCGAATGTGTTGTATAATTTAATTGATAATGCAAATAAGTACAGTAATGATTCGCCAGAAATAACCATTACTACCAAAAATTCGGGTAAAAATTTAATTATAGATATTTCTGATAAAGGTATTGGTATGACTAAGGAGCATTCGAAAAGAATTTTCGACCAGTTTTACAGAGTACCAACTGGTAACTTACACGATGTTAAAGGCTTTGGTCTTGGGCTGAATTATGTACAGGATATCATCAAAAAACAGAATGGAACAATTAAGGTAAGGAGCGAAAAAGATAAGGGAACTACTTTCGAAATATCTTTACCTTTATAAACATACAAATCAATTATCGGTACAAAGCGGGGCTTTATCGATACATTGAGTAATAGCAGGGATAATTTAACTAATATGGCTTAATTATAAGTATATCCAACTTAAATTAAACCCTGATGCAAAATCTGAATCAAACCTTAAGTGGTAGCGTTTTTAGTGAAAAGAGCGTTTACACGAATAAACTAAAAAAAATGAAAAAAATACTTCTGGTAGAAGACGATCCGAATCTAGGTTTATTATTGCAAGATTACTTACAGTTAAAGGGCAAGTTCGATGTTGTTTTATGTACTGATGGCGAAGATGGTTTAAGGACATTTAACAAGCAAAGCTTCGACCTATGTATTTTAGATGTAATGATGCCTAAAAAAGACGGATTTACTTTAGGTAAGGATATTAGAAAGGTAAACGGACAGGTGCCAATTATTTTTGCAACAGCTAAAACTATGCTCGAAGATAAATCTGCGGCCTATGATTTAGGTGGCGACGATTATATCACAAAACCATTTCGTATTGAAGAACTTTTACTACGTATAAATGCGATGTTTAAACGCGTGTCAAATAAATCGAATAATGGCGATGAGGCTGAGGAAAGTTTATTCACCATTGGTAAATATAATTTTGATTACACGACGCAAATTATTACCAATGAAGATCAGATTCAAAAATTATCAACAAAAGAAGCAGAACTATTACGCTTATTGTGTTTAAAGAAAAATGCTGTTTTAACCAGAGAAGAAGCTTTGCTCACCATTTGGCACGATGATAATTATTTTAACGGGCGCAGTATGGATGTGTTTTTGAGCAAACTTCGTAAATATTTAAGAGGCGATTCTCAGGTTGAAATTATTAACGTACACGGAAAAGGCTACAAACTTTTGGTAAGCTAAACTTCGAAAATCACTATTTAAACATACAAATTTTGTTGAACCGCAGGAATTAAATTTCTTTCCTGCGCAAGGGTAAATAAAGTATCAATTGCTTTTCGGCCTTCTTGCCCTAAATTAATACTGTATTTATTTACATAAAGCTCTATGTGTTTGTACATTACAGCCTCATCCATTTCTTGTGCGTGTTCGCGAATAAACTCAATACACGATTTTGGATGTGCAAATGCATATTCTACCGATTGACGAACCAAGCGGTTTACTTTTAATTGAATTTCGCGATCTAAATTTCTGTTAATTACAATTCCACCTAAAGGAATAGCACAGCCCGTAAGTTTTTCCCAATAATCGCCCAAATCAACAATTTTATTCAATCCCTTATCCTGATAAGTAAAACGATTCTCATGGATGATTAGGCCCAGATCAATTTTTTCATCAATCAACGCCGCTTCAATTTCCGAGAAAACCATTATTTCTTTGTTCTGCAAATGTGGGTAAGCAATGCCTAAAAGGAAATTCGCTGTAGTATATTTTCCAGGGATACCAACCTTTAAATCGGCATTAAGCTCGCCTTGAAATTGGTTTTTGCTAATTAGCAATGGCCCAACACCGAATCCTAATGCGCTACCAGCATCAAGCAAAGCATATTTATTAGCTACATAAGCAAATGCATGAAAACTTAGTTTTGTGATATCTAATTCACCTCGTAACGCTTTTTGGTTTAATGTTTCTACATCATCAAAAACAACCTCAAATTCTAAGCCTTCAGTGTCAATTTTGTTGTGAATTAACGCATCGAAAATAAAAGTATCGTTTGGGCAGGGAGAAAAACCAAGTGTAAGTTTCATACTCCAAAATTAAGGGCTTTAATAAATTACTTCGTCATAATCAATTCATATCTGTAAGAAAAGAGATTGCCCAATCGTTTAGGTTTTTTATTGCTAAACCAATTTTCCAATTATCTTTATTGCGTGGCTCAACATAGTTGGATATGCTTCGTATTTGCAAACAATCTATTTTTTCATAATGGCAGGCATATAAAATGGCAGCACCTTCCATACTTTCTGTAGTTGGATTTAGCCGTTTAATTAAATTTTTAATGTTTTTGTCGTTACCGCTAACCCGATTTACCGTAACGCCCGAAACTTTTGGCAAACCTGTATTTATGGTGCTATTGCTCTTATAAGTATTCTCTCCAAAGCCTAGATCGGTAATGGCAATAAAATTTTCCCCATCTTCTGCACCAAGTTCGGCAAAAGTATCTTCAGTAATGTTAACCACTTTACCTAGCTCTACTAATCTATCGAAGCTTCCTGCAATGCCTAAGTTTAAAACCAGGTTATACTTCGGAGATAAGTGTTTGCCCAAAGAGAAAGCTGTGGCAACCATTCCAACGCCTGTAATTAAAACATCAAAGTTTTTATCTTCGATGAAATCGCCTTCCTGTAAACTAAAATGTTGATACAGGAATGTTAACTCGGCTTTGGTAGCAGCCACAACTAATGTTTTCATGGGTTTAAAGTTAAAGAAAGCACATCGAAAGTTCCGTATATTAAACGGCTAAGTTCATCATTGGTATTACATCTTCCATAATTATCATCAGCCTTTCAAGGTAATACGTATATTTGTACTTTATTTTTTTATAATGATTTATATAACAAGGAAAGCATCATTTAATGCAGCGCATAAGCTGGCCCGAACCGATTGGGATGATGATAAAAATACAGAAGTTTACGGTAAGTGCGCAAATCCGAACTGGCACGGACACAACTATTGGTTATATGTAACTGTTAAAGGCGAAATTAATCCTGAAACAGGTTTCTTAGTGGATTTGAAATGGCTAAAAGATGTAATGAATACTTATGTTGTAGACAAGGTTGACCATAGAAACTTAAATCTTGATGTAGATTTTATGAAAGGTAAACTGGCTTCGACAGAGAATTTAGCAATCGCCGTTTGGGAACAACTTTTAGCTCCGATTGCTGAAAGTGGTGCAGTTTTACATTGCGTTAAAATCTACGAAACTGAGAATAACTATGTTGAATACTTTGGTTAAAAACCTATATTAATGAGCAATAAAGAAGAATATACAAGCGGTTATTCAAAGATAGATCGTTACAACGAAGATAAAATTGAGGCTGTAGCTACCCATTATAAAGATATTTTAAGTCAGTTAGGTGAAGACCCAGAACGTGAAGGATTAATAAAAACACCCGAACGCGTTGCGAAAGCTTTGCAATATTTAACACATGGCTACGATTTAAAACCTGATGAGATTTTAAAATCGGCAATGTTCGAAGAAGACTATAGCCAAATGGTTGTAGTTAAAGATATCGAAGTATATTCTATGTGCGAACACCACATGCTTCCATTTTTTGGTAAAGTGCATATTGCATATATCCCTAACGGTCATATCGTTGGCTTAAGTAAAATCCCTCGTGTGGTTGATGCATTTGCTCGTAGACTGCAAGTTCAGGAGCGTTTAACCAATGAAATTAGAGATTGCATCCAGAATACTTTAAGTCCGATGGGCGTTGCTGTAGTAATGGAATGCAGGCACTTATGCATGGCGATGCGTGGTGTGCAAAAACAAAATTCGGTTACTACAACCTCGGCTTTTACGGGTACATTTTTAAGTAACGATAAAACAAGATCAGAATTTTTAAGATTAATAACCGCAAGTTTGGATTAATCTGCAAAGCCTAAAAGGCATTTTGAAACTGTAATTAATAATATTAACTAAACATTTAATTTCTCCTTAAGGAGATTTAAAGAATATGAAAGCATATATTTTTCCTGGACAGGGAGCACAATTTGTAGGCATGGGTAAAGATCTTTACGAGAACCCACAAGCAGCAGAATTATTTGAAAAAGCAAACGAGATTATTGGTTTCCGTATAAGTGATATTATGTTCGCTGGAACTGATGAAGAGTTAAAACAAACTAATGTAACACAACCAGCAATTTTTTTGCATTCGGTTATTTTAGCCAAAGTTTTAGGCGATAATTTTAAACCTGATATGGTTGCTGGCCACTCTTTGGGCGAGTTCTCGGCATTGGTTTCGGCAAATGCATTAAGCTTTGAAGATGGATTACGACTTGTGATTGCCCGTGCAAATGCAATGCAAAAATCTTGCGAAGCACAACCTTCTACAATGGCAGCAATTTTAGGCTTGGCTGATGATGTGGTAGAAAAAATCTGCGCAGAAATTGACGCAGTTGTTGTGCCTGCAAATTACAATTGCCCTGGTCAGTTGGTTATTTCTGGTAGTATAGAAGGGATTGATTTAGCATGTGCCAAACTAACAGAAGCAGGTGCAAAAAGAGCTTTAAAGCTAAATGTTGGTGGTGCATTCCACTCTCCGTTAATGGAGCCAGCTAAAATAGAATTACAAGCTGCAATCGAATCGACTAATATTTCGGCGCCAATTTGTCCTGTATATCAAAATGTTGATGCAAAACCATATACAGATCCAGCCCAGATAAAAGAAAACTTAATCAAACAATTAACAGGTGCTGTACGTTGGACACAAACCGTTGAGAATATGTTGGCAGGTGGTGCTACAGAATTTATAGAAGTTGGACCAGGAAATGTTTTGCAGGGTTTAGTTAAAAAAGTAAGTCGCGAGGTTACAACTGGTAGCGCAAATGTTGCTTAAATATCCTAAAAAATAATTAGTTTCAACGCCATAAACAAAGCTGTTTATGGCGTTGTTTTTTATCAATATTTAATATCTTTATCAAAATCGATGAAATTGAGCTTTGGTGTAAAAATAAGATTTCTATTGCTTGTTTTGGGTTGCTGTCTCATTGCAACCTCCCTCTCATTAAGTCGGTTTACAACAAAAGATGAACTTTTAGAACGTGATGCTAAGAAAGTTCAGGAAAATCTTCTAGTAAAGGAAGAAATTGTAAATGATTTTCTTTCAGATAAAGTGCAGATTGCACAGGCAAAACATTTTGGAGAGAACGCTCAAAAAAGCTTAGATTTTCTTGAGTTTTATCGAAAAAATGGTATTAATCTTCAAACTTTTCAAAATAATGTTTTAAAGTTCTGGAGTACAATCAAGATTTCTGATATCAATCCATCATCGATTAAAGAAGGCAGCTCTGTGTTGTTTTTTTCTAACGGATGGTATGAGGTTGTTAAAAAAACTGATGGCGATTTCACGCTGATATTTTTAATTTCTATTCAATCTCAATATGCTGTTCCTGAAAATAAATATTTCAAGAATGACATGGATGGGCTTTTATCCGATTCAAAAATTATAACCCTATCATCTTATAATGATAAAGATGTATACTCAATTAGAAGTCGCGATAATACTTTTCTTTTTGGATTAAAGGTTAAACCAGGTTATGCCGATGATTATTATTCGCAGACGCAGTTGTGGCTTTTTGTTGCTGGCATTCTTTGCATCTGTATGTTCTTTAATTCGCTATGTTCTTTAATTGCCCGTAAAGGATATTTAGTTTTTGGAAGCCTGTTGTTTCTTGCTTTTTTTCTTATCGGTAGATTAACAGATGTTAAGTATGGGTGGTTCAATCATCATTTCCCTTTAGAATTATTCGACCCTAAAATTTATGCAAATAGCGATTTAATACCCTCTTTGGGCGATTTATTAATGAACGTTGTTGCTGGAACCTGGTGGCTATTATTTGTTTACAACCATAAGGAGCAATATAAGTTTGGTAAGTGGGTAAGTGAAAGCAAATGGTTAGGCATTTTAATTCATGCTCTTTTACTTGCACATGTAGGTATTATAGCATTCTTTGTTGATGATCTGTTTTTTGGGTTGATAAACAATTCTAAAATCAATTTCGATATCATCAATATTTTAAAACTTAGTGGTAATAGCTGGGTAAGTATAGTGATTTTGTGTTTGGTATGGTTTCAGATTTATATCATTACCATAGTTTCGATCCAGGTTAGTAAACAATTAAATGTAACCAATAGGGAGCGACTAATTCTATTTTTAATTGGCTTTGCTGGTGTTTTTGTCTATCGGCTTGTAAATGATTTTACTGCTTTCTTTATTGTTTACGCGTTGGCTCTATTTATCATTGCCAGGCTATCTTACTTAAACGAGAAACACTTTTCTGTTGGCTTATTGGCGATTCTGTTTTTCTGTCTTGCTTTCAATACTTCCATTAAATATATCAAGTATAAAGATATTAAAGAGCGTAGCGAACGGGAGTTGTTAGCAAGAAAAGTACAGTCATCAGAAGATCCAAATGCAATTATTGCCTTGGGTAAATTAGAACGACAACTGCTCGAAGATGAATTTTTAGTAAAATACTTTACCAAGGGAACAGCAAATTTTGCTACATTAAAGAACCACATTCGTGGCTATTTGGATGGTTATTTAAACCGCTACGATTATAATATCTATGATTACAATAAATTCGAAACGGCATTAAATAATTTGGGTGCTGCGCCTATTGAAAAGTATAAAAAGTTAGTTGAATCGGGCTCAATTAAAATCGAAGCTTCTAACTTTTTTTATCAAATTAATAACACTTTTGGCTACCAGGATTATTTTGGTATAGTACCCGTTTTAAAAGATAATAACCTGTTAGGAACCTTGATTATAGAGCTTCGATCTAAGCCTTATAACTATAATAACCGTTTGCCCGATCTTTTGGCTGAGCAAAAATATGGTAAGGATGAAGAGTTTAAAGGATATTCAATTGCCCTATACAATAACAACAAATTACTTAACCAGTCTGGTGCTTACACGTATCCTTTAAACGGGAGCATTTTTAAAGGTAAGTTAGATGATTTTGTAACCACAAGCGATGATGTGTTGCGCTACAGCCACCTTGTTTTTAAACCTACGCCCAATAAAATGGTTGTAATAAGTAAAGAAAAGGTTGGGTATGTAGAACGTTTAGCAGCACTTTCCTTCTTTTTTTTAGTGTTTATTATATTCTGTATTATTCTTTATGGTTTAGTTTGGCTCATTAAAAATCTCGATGATGATCGGGTGGGATGGTTTAGTATTAACCGTTCATTAATGATTAATGCGAACAAAATCCTTTACAAAACCCGTATTCAGGTTTCGATTGTATTAACAGTTGTCGCTACCTTATTAGTAGTCGGCTGGACAACTTATTTGTACATGAACAACGAATACAGAGGCCAACAGGATGTTTTAATTAAAGATAAGATTAGAAAGGTACAGCAGAACTTTGAGAAGCAAATTTTTAATAATGGAAAAATAAGTGCTGATGAAAATTCCATAGCCGATTTTAATAATTTTGCTGATGTTAATAATGCCGATTTAACCCTGTATGATACTAAAGGCAATGTAATAATGACCACCTATCCTAAACTTTATAATTTTAAAATTATAGGGCGAAAAATGGGTGCAAAAGCTTATTTGAATCTAAATGGACTTCAACGTTCGGAATTTATAAATCAGGAAGAAAAGATTGGTAACCTGACTTATGCTGCGGCTTATGCGCCTATTAGAAATGCACAGAATAGAACCATAGCTTATATAGGTTTGCCTAATTATTCTAACGAGGATGAGTATAAAGATAAAATCGCTCTTTTTGTAAGTAACCTAATCAACCTTTATGCGTTGGTTTTTGTTGCAATTGGTGTGCTTGCAGTGTTCCTGGCTAATCAAATTACCAATCCTTTAACTTTTTTACAAGAAAGCTTCAGTCGTACAAAAATCGGACAAAGAAATGAACCAATAGTTTGGCGTAGGCACGATGAGATTGGTTCTCTGATCAAAGAATACAACAGCATGATTGCAGCACTCGAGGATAGTGCCACTAAACTCGCTCAATCGGAACGTGAGAATGCCTGGAGAGAAATGGCTAAACAAGTAGCCCACGAAATTAAAAATCCATTAACACCGCTTAAATTAGGCGTTCAGTTATTAGAGAAATCGTGGAAAGAGAAAGACCCAAATTTTGAGCTGAAATTTAATAAGTTTAGCAAGTCTTTTATCGAGCAGATTGATAGCCTATCTAAAATTGCTTCCGAGTTTTCTAACTTTGCTAAAATGCCCGATACCAAGCTAGAGCAAACACCAGTTCTGGCTATTATTGAGCAAGCAAGAGAGGTTTTTAAAAGCGCTGAAAATGTAGATATAACTGTTACTAACAAATCTGAGATTAACATTTATATTGAAGCCGATCGTGATCAGTTGTTGCGTACTTTTAACAACTTGTTTAAAAATGCTATAGAAGCAAATGACGGAGACGGGCAGTGCATTATAAATATCTTGGTTTATAACGATAACCGAAATGCCTACATAGAAATTGCCGATAACGGTAAAGGTATTCCTGCGATTTTACACGATAAAATATTTGTTCCAAATTTTACAACCAAAACTTCGGGCACAGGTTTAGGTTTAGCTTTTGTTAAACAAGCAATTGAAAATGCTGGCGGCAATATCAGTTTCTTATCGGTAATAGGAAAAGGAACAACTTTCTATTTGAATTTCCCTTTAGTTTAAATGGACGAAGTTTATCTTAACTCCAGTTGGGCTTTGCCCATTGTTGTGCCGTCTGTGTAGAGAATAACCGTGTAAATGCCTTTAATATAAGGTTTAGGGTTAGCCCAATCAATTGTGAAGGTACTATTGTCGTTATTGTAATTTATAAAAACAGAGTGGGTAAATTGCATTTCCTGTCCGTCGGCTTCGAAACGATTGTTTTCATTTGCCAAAAGATTTCCAGCAGGATCGAAAACTCTCAAAAATACATTATGATGCCCTTTTTCTGCAAGTTCGTTTGGAGTAACGTTGAAACGAATGCTTAATTTTTCTGCTGTAGATGATTTGGTTACCTCAATCTTCTTGCCACTAGATTTTGTTCTAAAGGCAATAATTTCAGCATTTTGAACTTTTAATGCTGCGGCAACTTTTACTTTTGCATTTAAGTTAGAGTTTTCGGCAGCTAAATTGTTTGCCTTATCGTTGGCATTTTTAACTGAATTTTCAAGGCTATCTCTCGCTGTTTTTAAAAAAATATTTTCTTTTTGGAGCTGGATAATTTGATCGTTATAGTTTTTAATAAAAACCTTTAACTCATTTATTTGTGTTTGTGCTTTGTCTAGCTCATCCTGGGTAATTTGTCCTTTTTCGAGTGCGAGCTTTAATTCTGCTATTTTTTCTCTCGCTAGTTTCTGCTCGTCAAGCAGCTTGTCATTTAAATCAAGGTTAAGTGCGTTAACCTTATCTAGTTCTACTTCAATTTTTTCTACCTCTAGCCTAAGTTTATCTTTTTCGGTGCTTACCGTTACCAGCCTTTCGCCTTGTTGCTTATCTTTGAAAAATAAATATCCGTTTGTACCAATTAATGCTGCGATAACAATGATAAGGAAGTAAATTTTATTTCTATCGCCTTTATTAACGTTTTGTGATTCCATTTTTAATAATGCTCTTTCGTTTCAGTTTAATATACTTATGTCTTCACAGGTAAATGGTAACAATCAGGTATGAGTAAATGCGGCGCAAATTAAAATTTTTAATAAACATATATGAGTTTTTAAAAAAAATCGTTTAATTGCTAATGTTCAAATTGTATTATAATTTAAACAGATTAACATTTCTAATAAAATAACTAACAGAAATAATGCTTAAAAACTTTCTATACGCACTTTTATCTTTAACAATACTACCCTATATATTAAATGCTCAATCATTAACAAAAATTGCACCAAAAAGAGAGTTTAGAGGTGTCTGGATAGCTACTTTATCGAATATAGACTGGCCTTCGAGAGCTGGTTTAACCGGTGATCAGCAAAAACAGGAACTAATTGGGATTCTAGAGCGTCACAAAAGTCAAGGAATTAACGCAATATTGTTACAAGTAAGGCCAGCCGCCGATGCTTTTTATGCTAAATCTCGCGAACCATGGAGCCAGTGGTTGATGGGTAAACAAGGCATTGCTCCTGCTGATGGTTACGATCCGCTAGCATTCGCGATAAAAGAGGCACATTTTAGAGGAATGGAATTGCACGCCTGGTTTAATCCCTATCGGGCAAGTATGAATAGTGTAACACCTCTAAGCGCCGATCACATTACTAAAAAACACCCAGAATGGTTTTTTACCTACGGTGGGAAAAAACAATTCGATCCTGGTATTCCAGAGGTTAGAGAATACATTACTCAGGTTATTTTGGACGTAGTAAAAAATTATGATGTAGATGGAATACATTTTGACGATTATTTTTATCCGTACCCAATTGCAGGACAAAAAATAAACGATGGTGATACCTTTTATAAAAATCCGAATAACATCTCGAATATAAAAGATTGGCGACGTAATAACGTGGATCTTTTAATTAAAATGGTTGATGATAGTATCCATCATTATAAGAAATATGTTAAGTTCGGAATAAGTCCATTTGGTATTTGGCGTAATAAATATGAAGATGCAGAAGGTTCGGCCAGTAGCGGGCTATCTAATTATGCCGAGCTTTATGCCGATAGCCGAAAATGGGTAAGAGAGGGTTGGGTAGATTATATCAATCCACAGATTTATTTCACATTTACCAGAAAAGTTGCACCGTTTGGCGTATTGTTAGATTGGTGGGGTAATAACGCATACGGAAGACATGTTTACATCGGTCATGGTGCTTATTTAGTCAATTCGAAAGCAGAAATGGCATGGAGAAATCTTTCTGAAATTCCGAATCAAATCAGAACATTAAGGGATAATAATCGGGTTCAGGGAAGTGTATTTTTCTCATCCAAATCGTTAAGTACAGTCGCCAGATCAGTTGCAGATTCGCTAAAAACAGATTTATATAAATACCCAGCTTTGCCACCACAAATGCCCTGGCTGGATGAAACACCCCCAAATGAACCGCAAGCTTTAACTGCCGATGCCAAGAAAGATGGGGTGCATTTGAAATGGCTGATGCCTTTGAAAGCTAAAGACGGAGAAACTGCTTCAGGCTTTGTTATTTACCGATTTGCAGAAGGAGAAAAGATATCCGTATTAGATCCTAAAAACATCCTAAAAATTAGCTTTGAAGATTTTCTTTCTTTTATCGATACATCAGTTGAAAGTGGAAGACGATACAGTTATTTAGTTACCGCATTAGATCGCTTGAAAAATGAAAGCGAACCTAGTGGCCCTGTTGGTGTAGAAATTCCTTTAGCAAAGGAGTAATTACACCTTAATAATGATGTTCTTTTTGTACATAAAGTAAAGTAAAATATAGAAACCAAGTACATAGGTTATTGCCCAAACTAACGATGCGTTTATTGGCGAAAAAAACGGTGTATAACAGGTTTCGTAAAAGCGAACCAATATGCCCGTTTTATTTCCATCAGGTTTTGTTACCTGAATTAAATTGAGCAGTCTTGGCATTAATCCCGCAAGGAAAAAAACGGTTATCGCATTTACACCATAAACAACAAATGGTGTAGTGAATTTTTTATAACCTTGAACATCAATAATCCAATAGCAGAGCGCTAATGCAACTGAAGCCAGGCCACCAGCATATAAAACGTAAGAACTTGTCCATAGAGATTTATTGATCGGAAACTGTAAATCCCAAAGTAAACCTAAAACGATTGTAGCAATGCCAGCGCTAAATAACCAGGCCACTTTTGTGGCGTTATCTACGTCTTTTCTTCGCATCCATATCCCAACTAAAATGCCAAAAAGGCAAGTTCCAACTGCAGGTAAAGTGCTTAAAACACCTTCTGGATCCCAGGTTTTTGATGATGCCCAGGTATGTGCTTCAGTTAATACGCCTCTATCAATCCAGGCGGCAAGGTTGGTTTCTTTTTCCATATTCGGATAACCAACTCCAGGCACAGGAACCAATGTCATTAATATCCAGTAAATAAAAAGGATTAGAATGAGGGTTTTAAATATTGTTTTTTGACTTGCCTTTAAAAAGATAATACTACTGATTATAAAAACGATTCCAATTCTTTGCAAAACCCCTAATAACCTTACAGTTTGTAAGGCATGAGCAGGATCGTTAATCAGCTTTCCAAAAATAGCAAGGAAAAACCCCAAAAAGTATAATATTAAACCCCGTTTTATGGCCTTAATAATTGTCTTTTTATGTGTTGATGGATCTGCTTTACTGCTACTCATTGCAAATGCAATCGATACACCTACTATCCAAAGAAAGAAAGGAAAAACTAAGTCGGTTGGGGTGCAGCCATTCCATTCTGCGTGCTCTAAAGGTGCATAAATATGGCCCCAGCTACCAGGATTGTTAACTAAAATCATGGCGGCTACTGTTAGACCCCTTAAAAAATCTAAAGAGAGTAATCGTTGTTTAGGCTGGGTCATTATCAGGATGGGTTAGTTTGAGGAACTAATTTAGAATATTGTTTTTATAATGAGAAATAATTCGATGTGGTAGAAGGAAACAAAAAATCCTGCCTTGAATTAACAAAGCAGGATTTCCTTATTTATATACTGTAGCTTTTAATCCTCAAATTTCCAGCGAACAAAGGCTTCCATTGCTTCATATTCTGCTAAACCAAGTTCATCGTAAGCCATAGCTGTTTCACGATTTCTGTCTTCAGCCCTTTGCCAGAATTCTCTAGCATCATCACCAGGGAAAACAGCTCTATCTTTTTGACTTTGGTGTTTGAAAATAGCATATTTCTTACGCTCCAGCTCTTGCGGACTAATTGGCACCGCCATTTCGATTTCATGTGTGTCAAACTCTTGCCATGCACCACGGTACATCCATAACCAGCAATCTTGCGCCCAACTTTCAGTTTTACGCAAACGATTAAGCGCCGCCAATATAATGTTGAAACATACAATATGAGTGCCGTGTGGATCTTCAAAATCGCCAGCTGCAAAAACCTGATGAGGTTTTACTTTTTGCAATAACTCAACTGTTAAGTCGATATCAGCATTCGTAACAGGGTTTTTTTGATTCTTTCCGCTTTCGTAAAAAGGAAGCGCCTGGAAGTGAATATGGTCATCTTCTAAACCACAATAACGAGCACCAGCAATTGCTTCACCTTTTCTAATCAATCCTTTCACCGTTTGAATCTCTGGCGTATCTACCTGGTTTGGTTTTTTCTGCTCCATAAAAGTTCTCATCTTTTGATAAAGATCTTTTAGGTGTGAATTATCCATGCCCATTTTTTCTGTAAAATCTACATTAAATTCTACAAATCGTAAAGCATCATCATCCCAAACAGCAGTATTACCAGATGTTTGATAAGCAACGTGAACATCGTGCTTCTGATCTACCAAGCGGATAAAGGTACCCCCCATTGAAATTACATCATCATCAGGATGTGGAGAGAAAATAATTACCCGTTTTTTAGCAGGCTCTGCCCTTTCAGGACGTTGAGAATCATCGGCATTTGGTTTGCCACCTGGCCAACCTGTTATGGTGTGTTGTAATTTGTTAAAAATGTGGATATTGATATTGTAAACGGGTCCTTTTTCGGTTGCCAGCTGTGCCATACCATTATTATTGTAATCGTCTTCAGTTAATTTTAAAACTGGTTTTTTTAGTGTGTTTGCTAACCAGATTACCGCTTTACGAATAAAATCTTCGGTCCAGATGCAATCCTTAACCAGCCAAGATGTATTAAAGCGGGTTAATCCTGATGCGGCAGGTGCATCGAGAATAAACTCAACATTATCTGATAATTGAAGGTAAGTTGCAGGAACATCCCCAGAGATTTCGCCCTCAACTGCCTTTTTGATAATCGAAGCCTTTTTACGGCTCCAGGCCATTAAGATAATTTCTCTTGCTTTGAAGATCGTGCCAATACCCATGGTAATAGCTTTTGTTGGTACAAAAGTTTTTCCACCAAAATCGCGGGCTGCATCTCGTCTTGTTAAATCATCAAGTGTAACTAAACGTGTTCCAGAATTTGGAGCAGAACCTGGTTCGTTAAAACCAATGTGACCAGTACGACCAATACCTAAAATTTGAATGTCCAGGCCGCCTAAATCTCCAATCTTCTTTTCGTAATCTAAGCAGAATGCAGGAATGTCTTCCAATGCCAACGTTCCATCTGGAATGTGTACATTGTTCTTGTCGATATCGATATGATCGAACAGGTTTTCGTTCATAAAGGTAACATAACTCTGCGCCGCATTTGGCTGCATTGGATAGTACTCATCCAGGTTGAAAGTAATTACGTTTTTAAAACTTAAACCCTCTTCTTTGTGCAGTCTAACCAGTTCGGCGTAAACTGCAATTGGGGTAACACCTGTTGCTAAGCCCAGTACGGCAGGTGTGTTGTTTGCTTGTTTTGTCTTGATAAGAGCCGCAATGCGTTGCGCAACATTAACAGAAGCAATTTTTGGATTTTCAAACACGCTCACAGGGAGTTTCTCGAAGCGCGTTTCCTCCAGTAGATTTAATCTTGCCATTTTTTTTGTATGGATTATGATGTACGGAGCAGTAAATATAACTAGTTATGCCCGATTTTAACAAAGGTTATTTACTTTTATTGCAACTATTTATCAAAAATTAGGTTAAAGCCCAAAACAAACGTTTGATTGTTTTGATTAAAAATCACTCACTTATGAACCCTCAGATAGAAAAACTATATACTAAAGCAAATAAAGCAAAACGCTTAATTATTGGTTTAATGAGCGGCACCTCTATGGATGGTTTAGATATTGCACTTTGCAGTGTAACAGGAAGTGGGATAAAAACAAATATTGAGGTTTTAGAATTTAAAACAGGTGATTTTTCTGATGACTTTAGAGCAAAAATAAAAGCAGTATTTTCCAAAAGACAAGTCGATTTACAATTAGTTTGCTTAATGAATGAACACATTGCCCATGTTCATGCAGCATTGATAAATGAAGCATTGAACGAATGGGGTTATAAAAATGAAGATGTTGATTTTATTGCCAGCCACGGACAGACTATCTTTCATGCACCAAAATCTTTGCACAAAATGGATGAATATCCAAACGGAACCTTGCAAATTGGCGATGGTGATCATATTGCAGTTAAAACAGGAATTATCACACTTTCTGATTTCAGGCAAAAGCATTTGGCGGCAGGTGGTGAAGGCGCACCATTAGCTGTTTATGGCGATTTTTTAATGTTTTCTAAACAAGATGAAGATCGTGTAATGTTAAATATTGGGGGCATTGCTAATTTTACTTACTTGCCAGGTTCTTTAAATGCCAATGAAATTTTTTCTACTGATGTTGGCCCAGGCAATACCTTAATGGACCAGTATATGCAACAACACTATAATCAGTTTTACGATAAAAACGCCACAACTGCTCTAGCTGGCGAACTAAACAGGGAGCTGTTATCTACATTGCTCGATTGTGATTTTTTTGAAGTTGGCTTTCCTAAAACCACTGGTCCTGAATTATTTAATCTTGATTATCTGGTAAACGCCCAAAAAAAATCATCAACAGAAAACATAGAAAAAGAAAATGTGATGGCAACTTTGTGTCATTTCTCGGCAGAAACAATTTCAAATGCAATTAAAAAATGCTTTGGAAATGATGCATCTGCCTACATATTTATGAGTGGAGGTGGGATGCATAATCCCTTGCTTGTTCGTTTATTAAAATCAAAATTGCCGAATTGTATTTTTTCAACAACCAGCGATTTAAATATACATCCAGATGCTAAGGAAGCTGTTCTTTTTGCTGTGCTTGCAAATGAAACGCTTTGCGGAGGCCAAATAAACTTTGGTGAGAGACAAGGGGTACCGTCTATTTGCATGGGTAAGATTAGCCTTCCTGAATAAAATATTTTGTTTGTTGGGGATTTTACTAAATTTGTTTTTATCTAATCTTCACTAAATCCTAATTTTATGGAAAAAATTTACCTCAAATGGTCATCAAGATTTTTTGCAATTTTGATGATTCCACTTCTGTTGCTATTGTTTACAGAAATAGCAAGCGCACAAAATAAACGGTATAACATTACTGGAAAAGTAACAGAAGGCGCAACAAAAGACCCAATTCCTGGAGCTGTTGTCAAAATTTTAAATACGAGTTTAACAACCAGCACAACGGCCAATGGAAGTTACAGTTTTGCTGTAGATTTATCGGCAGGCAAATATCAGATACAAATTTCTTATGTTGGCTATAAAACATTAACCCAAACAGTTGATTTGGGCAGTAGTGATCAGGTGCAATTAAACGGCGCTTTAACTGGTGATGCTGTTGGTTTGGATGAAGTAATTGTAACAGGTACATCGCAAGGAACAACAAGAAAACAACTTGGTAGTTATGTGAGTACAGTTAAAGGTGATGATTTAAATAAAGCACCAAGTGGTAATGTTTTATCTTCTTTGCAAGGTAAAACTCCTGGAGCTCAAATTAGTCAAAACAATGGTGACCCTGCTGGTGGCATGTCGGTAAGGTTAAGAGGTATTAGTTCTGTTTATTCTTCTTCTGAGCCACTTTACATTATTGATGGTGTTATTGCAAACAATTCTACGACCAGAGTAACCAATACCTCTGGAAATTATGATGGTAATAATTTTGTCGGCTCTATTGGGCAAAATAGAATGGTTGATATTAGTCCATCAGATATTGACCACATTGAGATTTTAAATGGCGCAGCTGCGGCAGCTATTTACGGTTCAAGAGCAAACGCGGGCGTAATTCAAATTTTTACTAAAAGAGGAAAGACCGGAGAAACGCAGGTAAGTTTCAATACAAGCTTAACCATTAGCGAACTTAGAAAACAAATAGAGGTTAACCAAGCGCCACTTAAATTTGGTGGTTCTGTTAACGATTTTACTCAAGATATTATTCAAACGGTTGGTAATCCTGCAGTGTTATTAACCAATACAACTCCAGTAACACGTTATAATTATCAAGACTATATTTTTCAAACAGGTGTTGGAACTGATAATTCGGTTTCTGTATCTGGAGGTAACGATAATACAAAATTTTATACTTCGGCGGGTTATTTCAAAAATCAGGGTATTATAAAAAATACCGATTTTACCAGATATAATTTCAGAGCAAATTTAGATCAGAAAATTAACAACTGGGCTAGAATGACAGCAGGCTTCAATTACGTACATAGCGACGCAAATGAAAAACCTGATGGAAATTCATTCTTTTCGCCAATGAACTCAGTAACCATAATTGGTAACTTCCACGATATTTTTGCAAGAGATGCACTGGGTAATTTACTAGCTGTTGGTGAGCGGGGTCGTGTTAACCCAGTTTCTGTTATTGAAGATATTAAGCAACGTCAGTTTTCTAATCGCATTATTGCAAACACAGGTTTAAAGCTAAATCCTGTTAAGAACTTAACGGTAGATTATACAATGGGTGTTGATAATACCATTCAGAATGGTACAACATTTATACCGCCATTTGCCTACAATGTAAGTACAGGCTTTTATGGGGGTGGTGCTACTTTAGATCCATCACTTAATGGTTATGCTAGTGCTGCAAATGCAACTACAACTTTGTTTAACAATGAGCTAAACTTTACTTACGATGCTAAATTAACGTCGCTTTTAAGTTCTACTACACAATTAGGTGGCTCATATCAGTATCAAAAAGATTTATACAGCTTACTTAATGGAAGAGGTTTAGCGCCTTTTGTAGAAACAGTTAATGGTGCAAGTTCAATTTTGCCAAACAATGATAGACGGTCAGAATTTTCTATTTCTGGTGCATATTTGCAACAAAACTTCAAATACAAGGATCATTTATTCGTAACAGGAGCAGTACGTGTAGATCAATCTACTGTTTTTGGTGAAGATAACCGTACTCAATATTATTTAAAGGGGAATATCAGTTACGTGCCATCATCTGCAGATTATTGGAAGGATTTTGGCGTTAGTTCTTGGTGGAATGCCTTTAAAGTTAGAGCTGCCTATGGCGAATCGGGTAATTTAACTGGTATTGGTCCATACGATCGTTATAATGAATATACTTCAAGTTCTTATGTAGGAAAAATTTCTCTTGTTTCGAGTGGACAGTTGGCTAACACAAATGTTAAGCCAGAGCGCCAGAAAGAACTGGAAGTAGGTACCGATATGGGTTTTTTTAATAACCGTTTAAGCTTAACATTTAGCTGGTACAATAAAAATGTGAAGGATTTATTAATCCCAGTGGTGGTTGCGCCAACAACTGGTTTCTCTAGCTTACTAGATAATGCAGGCTCAATTCGTAATCGTGGTTTCGAGTTAATGGTTAGTGGTGTGCCATTAAAAACTAAAGATTTCAGCTGGAACACAACTGTAATTTTTAACCGCAATAGAAATAAGGCCGTTGGTACTGGCGGTTTAAGATTGCTTTCAACTAACCCAGGTGCTCCAGTAGCCATTATCGATGGACAACCAATTGGTGTTTTTTACGGTACTTTCTTTGCCCGCAATGCGGATGGAAGCTTATTGACAAACGCAGCAGGCATTCCTCAATTGGAGCGAGGTGTACAAACATCCTCTACTTCGTACACGGTTCAGCGTGATGCTAATGGCTTACCAAGTGGTACAACTTTACGTAAGGTTCTTGGCGATCCAAATCCAGATTATACAGCATCTTTTGTAAATGATTTCACTTACAAAAAACTAAGCTTACACATTCAGCTGGATGCTGTGCACGGCGGTGAAGTTTGGAACGCAGATTGGCGTACCAGACAAGGTGTTGGAAACGGTAAAGTTGCAGAACAAGAAGATTTAGGTCAATTACCAAGAGGTTACATTGCTGGTGTTTATGCAACCGAGGAATGGCGGATAGACGATGGCTCTTTTGTTAAATTAAGAGAAATTTCATTGAGCTATAATTTAGGTAAAGTTTCATTTGTAAAAGACCTAACGGTTAACGTTAGTGGCAGAAATTTAATTAGCTGGGATAATTACAAAGGTTACGATCCAGAGTTAAACTCTGGAGGGCAATCAACTATTTTAAGAAATATCGATTTTGGTTCGGTGCCAATTCCTCGCACATTTTCTTTGGGTTTACAGGCTAAATTTTAATTCTTAAAAATTAATCGTTATGGAAATTATCAAAACAAAATATTTCTCTTTTATGATAATGATTGCAGCCTCGTCTGTGCTGTATTCATGCAAAAAAGAATATAAAGACCCTAATGGGGCAATTGCTGCCGATGTTTTGGCATCATCAAAAGGTTTGACGGGTGTATCGGTTGGTTTGCAAAGAGTTTATACGGTTAGCAGACCTGGCTTACTTTTTAACTCGATTACAGCAAATGGATTTGTAACCAATGAAGTGCTTTTACGTAATTCTGGAAATATTCCAGAATTGCAATTAAGTACAGGAGGTAGCGCTGTTGATGGAACAAATTCCATTTTACTAAACTTATGGACAAATGCAAATAAAATTGTTTACGATGCGGATAATGTAATTGTTAACTCGGCACTTTTAGCGGACAAAAATTATGCTGCTGGTTTAATTGCTTATTCGAGTATTTTTAAGGCAATGGCTATTGGCAATATGTCTCAATATTGGGAAAAGGTTCCGTCTTCAATTGGGGCTAATGTTTCTTTTGTGACACGTGTAGAGGGTTTTAATAAGGCAATTGGTGTTATTGATAATGCACTTGCAGTTATTGCTGCTAATCCAATGAGTGCAACATTTTTAGCACAAATTCCTGCAGGGATTGATATCACGAATACGCTATATGCCTTAAAAGCAAGATATGCGTTATTTGCAGGAAACTATACGCTGGCTTTGACTGCCGCAAACCTGGTTGATTTAACCAAAAAATCATCTTTTAATTTCGATGCCATAACCCTTAATCCGATTTTTGAAATATCAACATCAACAAATAACGTGTTTCAACCAACGGATGCAAATTTGGGCTTAACAGGTGTTAATATTCCAGATGCAGCAGATAAGCGTGTTGGTTTTTACACTACAACTGCTACAACAGCGCCAACTGTACGTATCAATGGTTTTGGGGCGGCTGTTTCAACCGCTTTTCCAATTTATTTACCTGGTGAGATTACTTTAATTAAAGCAGAGGCTTATGCTCGTCAGGCTTCGCCGAATTTGAGTAGTGCATTAACTGAACTTAATAAGGTTGTTACTAAAACTGCAGCTGCGGATCCATTCGGAGTTGGAGCTGCCTTGCCTGCCTTAACAGGAACATATACACAACAACAACTGCTAGATCTTATTTATAAAAACCGCTGTATAGAACTCTATATGTCGGGTTTAAAACTTGAAGATATGAGAAGGTTTAATCAACCACTTACGGATAGAAAAAGGAATTTTTTCCCTTATCCTTTCCAGGAAAGAGATAATAACCCAAATACGCCAGCAGATCCAACTTTTTAAATAACAAGAGCGCTCCTAATACGAGCGCTCTTCGTTTTTATTGCATGTCATTATTTAATAGTAGCCAGCCTTTTTTTGCTTAATTATTATGCTAATCTAAAACCTGTTAGATGGTATTTTTGTGGGGATCAAGTGCATGTCAAGTCCATAGCAAGTCCATGTTTTTCCGTAAAAAGACGGACTTATTATTTAGTGTTCTTGTTTTTACTTGGAACAAGCCCCGACTATAACCACCAGATGAATGGGCTTATCTATGAAGATAGATGCGAGTTTTATTAGGGATGATCAACCCCTGCCTTACTGATTAAAGAATGTTAATGTTTTTTACACGATAACCAGCAAGTGCTTCATCATTTTGATCTAACTCTGTGATGAGATAACTAATACTTTCAATGGGGCAAACTTTTAACCTCAACGAAATGTCGAGTTTTTCTGAAATGCATAGCACAGCTGATTTTTTTGAAGCAGCCAACATCGCTTTTTTCAATTGATTAATTTCCCAGTCGGTGTCTGTTAACCCCTCTTCTGGATGAATTGCGCTTGTTCCCATCAGGCATAAATCAACTTTAATATCGGATAGTTGACCAATAACATGACCACCATAAGTAATTTGAGAGGTTTTAGAGAAAAGTCCTCCTATTAAAATCACTTCAATATTGTTGTATTTTGCCAGTTCTACTGCTACAAGCGGACTAAGCGTAAAAAAAGTGGCTTCCAGATTCTCTGGTAGCTGTTTTACAAACTCCAGGATGGTTGTTCCGCCACCAGTTAATACAACCATGCCATCTTTTATTAGGCTTGTTGCTTTTTTTGCGATAACAATTTTACTGTCTCTTGCATATACCGTGCTATCATCGAACGATGAATGATAAGATTTCGATAAAGCACCCCCATGCACTTTAAAAAGACGGCCCTGATCAACAAGTTCTTGTAAGTCTCTTCGGATGGTATCTTCCGAAACATTTAGCAATTGAACTAAATCGGATGTGAGCACCCGATTGTGCAGATTGATTTGTCGCATGATAAAATCATGGCGTTCTTTTTTCAGCATAGTTGTGATTGGTTTACGCTAATGTAAAAATTATTTTAATTATTTGCGTGTTTTTGCGGTTTTGTGCAATTATATTTTGTTTCGGCCTAGTAAATAGTTTGTTAAATTGTTTCATTTAATAAAAAACATTTATCATATTAGCTAAATAATTAAAAACGTGCGTTATTGTGCGTGTTTTTTTTAGCTAACTAACTATACAAACAACAAAACTTTTACTAACCATTACTGGCAGTTTATGAAAAAAAAGCTACTCTTAGTTTTTATCGGTACGTTTTTGTTGCTGGCTCATGCCATTGCGCAGCAAATAACCGTTACTGGTCGGGTTACGTCGTCTGACGGGCCTATACCAGGTGTTTCCATTAAAATAAAAGGAGGCACATTGGTATCTCAAACGGGTGCAGATGGAAACTACTCCATTAAAGCATCTAAAACCGATGTATTAACATTTTCTTATATCGGTTATGCAACCGTAGAAAGAAGTGTTGGGAACAACACCACAATTAATGTAGCTATGACAAGCGATGTAGGTAAGCTGGATGAGGTAATTGTTACCGCACAAGGAATTACCCGTTCTACACGAGCTTTAGGTTATGCTACCCAAACAATAAAGGGTCCAGAAATTGCTCAAACACAGAGAGACAATTTTTTAACTGCTTTGCAGGGACGAGTTGCGGGTGCTACAATTACCCCGACAAATGGTACGCCAGGTGCATCTGCAACAATGATTATTAGAGGAGGTGTATCTCTGGACGGTGATAACCAACCATTATTTGTTGTGGATGGATTGCCAATTTCTAACAGAACATTTAGTGAGTATAATCTGGTTGGTCAGGGTACTTTTAACCGTCAAAATGATTATGGCAATAGAGCAATGGATATTAATCCAGAAGAAATTGAAACTTTGACAATATTAAAGGGTCCAGAAGCATCAGCTTTATATGGAACACAAGGCGCTTCTGGGGCAGTAATTATAACAACTAAAAGAGCTAAAGCAGGAACTGCAAGAGTTGATTATAGCAACTCTTTCCGTGTTGAGAATGCTTATCGTTTCCCAGATATTCAAACGGTATATGGTGGTGGTGCAGGGGGCGTTTTTGATGAGGAAGTTAGAACCAGAACCTATTTTGGAGCAAAGTATCCTGCAAATAGAACGATTTACGATAATGTCGGCAATTTTTATAAAACAGGATTTACCCAAAAGCATAATGCATCGGTAGAAGGAGGAAGTGAAAAGCTATCTGTTCGTGCATCAATTGGATATACTGACCAAACTGGCGTTATACCTGGTACTGGTTACAAAAACCTAAATGCAAAAGTTATTGCTACTGCAAATATAAGCGATAAAATTAAAATGAATGCTTCTGTCAACTTTATTAATTCTAACACAGATAAAACATATAAAGGCGCTAATAGCCCTATGCTAAGTTCTTTAACATGGCCTTTGGTTGATGATATGAGAAACTATTTAACGGCTACAGGTGATAGAAGAACCATTACAGGAAGTTACAGCGCGGAGTTAGATAATCCTTACTGGGCTGTAGATAAAAATCCAAACACAGAAAAAAACAACCGTGTACTAACTAATTTTGGAATTGATTACACGCCTACAAGCTGGCTGAGCATGACAGCAAGAGGTGGGGCAGATGTTTCGGCTGGACAGGGGTTGTCAGCCTACCATCCTCAATCTTATGCTTCAAACGTAGCAGGTACAGTTTATTCTGGTGGTGGTATCAATACCTTCAACTCCAACGAAAGGATTTTTAATGGATCATTCGTAGCTTCACTTAAAAAGGATTTTGGAAAGTTTAAACCTGTTTTACGTTTAGGTAGTGATATTACTGACAATTCGTATCAAGTAAATTCTCAATTTGGTACGAGGTTTTATCAAGCAAGCTTTTACAGTATGAATAATACAGACCCAACAACTCAACGTGTAGCTTATACAGATGAGTTGAGGAGGAAAGTTGGTTATTTTGCTTCTGCGGAGTTAGGCTATGATAACTTTTTGTATTTAACTTTAACGGGTAGACAGGATTTATCATCAACATTACCAATTAATAACTATAGCTTTTTTTATCCCGCAACTTCGCTAAGTTTTGTGTTTTCGGAATTAGCTCCTTTTAAGAAACTAGATTGGTTAACTTTTGGTAAATTGCGTGCTTCTTGGGGACAGTCAGGTAAAGATGCTAGAGTTGCCTATGTAACCAAAACTAAATTGGTTGCGCAATCAACAACTGGTGGTGGTTTTGCAACTGATGTTACAGCTGGTAATCCTGATTTAGAAGCTGAATTTACAACTCAAAAAGAAGCTGGTATTGAACTAGGGTTTTTTAATAATCGTTTATCATTAGATTTCAGTTACTATAAAGCGCTATCCAATAAACAAATTACGGCTCCTCGTTTAAGTTACGCAACAGGTGCAATTCTTCAATATATCAATAGCGGTAAAATAGAATCGCAAGGTTTTGAACTTTTAATTAAGGGAACACCGATCAGAACTGCTAATTTTTCTTGGGATATTTCTGCAAACGCATCAAGAAACAGAGGAAAAATTACTTCATTACCGGGTGATCAGGATGTGTTTTATGTGTCGGATAGTTGGTTATTTGATAATGTTAGGGCCCAGTACACCGTTGGATCTTCGATATCAGCATTTGCAGGTATTGATTATCTCCGAAATAATCAAGGTCAGATTTTAATTAATCCTCAGAATGGTATGCCGATAAAAGGGAGCAATTTTACTCCAATAGGCGATAGAGCACCAGATATTTCAGTTGGCTTAACAAATAGTTTTACCTACAAAAATTTTAACGTTTCCTTCTTATTGGATATTAGAAAAGGTGGGGATATTTATAACGCAACAGAACTTTACTTGTATGCAAGGGGAATGTCTAAATTGTCTGAAGATCGTGAGGTACCAAGAGTAATATCAGGAGTGCTAAAAGATGGATTGGAAAACTCTGCCAATCCAACCCAAAATAATATATTGGTAACTCCTTATATTACTACAAGTTATTACTCAACTTATTACAATACATTAGATTTTCTTCAGAAAGATATTAATTGGATTAGGTTGAAGGATATTACTTTAAGCTACAGCTTGCCAAAAAGTCTATTTGAAAAAAGTAGTGTTTTTAAAAGTGTAAACATTTTTGCAACTGGAACAGATTTGCTATTAATCACAAATTACAAGGGAGTAGATCCCGCTGTTAACGGCTTGAGTGCGGCGTCTGGCGGTTTGGGTGGTACTGGGATTGATTTTGGATCATTTGGTTTGCCAAGAGGTTATAACTTTGGTGTAAGGGTTGGATTTTAATAATTAAAAAATGAAAAAGACATATATAATACTAGCTGCTTTTGTAGTAATTGTATTTTCAGGATGCAAGAAATATCTTGATATAAATACAGATCCAGCGACTCCACAAAATCCAGAGAGCAGAACATTAACGCCACCTCTTTTTGCACAAATGGAAAGAGGCATTCAATTTGATTCCAGATATTTAGGTGGATTGATCCAGTATTTTGGTGGAAACGTTAATGTTGGAGAAACTCATGGGTGGATTGCTGGTAGCGATGCTATGGGGGAGATTTGGAGAACAAATTACTATGGTTTAGGTGCAAATCTTAATTTAATAATCGATGAATCTACCAAACAACAAGAATACAATTATGTTGGCCTAGCCCAAGCATTAAAAGCATGGAGTTGGCAAACAACTACTGATTATCACGGAGAAATTATTTTGAAACAAGCCTACGAGCCAAACCGCTATATTTTTGACTATGATAAACAGGAAGATGTTTATGCAGAGGTTGTAAGATTAGCTAACGAATCCATAACCAATCTTTCTCGTACCGATGGTGCTGGTACAGTGGCAAAAATGTCGGCGGCCGATTTGGTTTATGCTGGTGATAATTCAAAATGGATAAAATTTAACTATGGTGTCTTAGCTAGAAATGCTAATAACCTAATTAACAAAGCAAATTATAACCCAGCTAAGATAATCGAATATGTAGATAAAGCTTTAGCTAGCAATGCTGATAATTTTTTGGTTCCAAATACTGGATCAACTTCTGCTAATGGTAATTTCTTTGGACCATTGAGAGCAAACTTAGGTAGTTACCGTCAAACCAGAATGATTGTTGGCTTGCTTGATGGAACCTATTATACTGGTACGCCAGGAACTGTAATTGATCCAAGAATAATTAATATGATTACTCCATCTGTGGATGGGGTTTATAGAGGCACTAATCCAGGTTCAAGCGATCCAGGCACGGTAGCTTTAAGAAATCAAATTCCAAATCCCTGGGGTAGCTTAGGAAGTGCAAATCCTGGTGCAACTTTCGGTAAATATTTATTTAAAGATAATGTGGGCTTTCCAATTATGACATATTCTGAAATGCAATTTATTAAAGCTGAAGCTGCATTTAGAAGTGGAAATACGACTTTAGCTTATACTGCATATTTAAATGGTATCTCTTCAAGTATCGATTTTGTAAGTGGTTTGGGTACGGCTATAACAACTGCTCAAAAAACAGCGTATTTAACCAGTGCATCAGTTAAACAAAGTGCTGGAAATTTAACACTTAGAGATATTATGCTGCAAAAATACCTTGCATTATATGGCTATGGGTTTGTTGAAACCTGGTGTGATTTAAGAAAATACAATTACAATGCTGGCGATACAAAAGGAAATAATCCCTATTTAGGAGTTTTCGTATTCCCTAGTTTATTTTTTGCGGATAATGGAGGAAAACCTGCACAAAGATACCGCCCTAGATATAATTCAGAGTATTTGTGGAATGTGGCAGCACTTAAAGTTATAGGCGCTGATCAACCAGATTATCACACTTATAAAATGTGGTTCTCACAACCTTAATCAGAAAAGTTATGAAAAAAATATTATATATATTATTGGCCGTTATAGCTATGTTTACTGCCTGCAAAAAAGGTGATTTAGTCGAAAGCACTCCTTACAATAAGATTAACGCTGGAGACCCTACATATTCATATCTAAGATTTATAAATATTACTCCCGGAAGTCCTAATATTAATTTCTATTTAAATTCTACAAGAGTTACTGGAGCTTATAATGCATTGTCAGGAGAAACAGGGTTTGGTTACTTGACCTTTTTTCCAAACCTTGGAGGCCAATACGTGCCAATTACACCAGGTAAAAATACAATTGATGCAAAGATTGTTTCTTCAGCAACAACAGACGCCAACTTGAATGTTTTTAACACTCCCATCGAAACGGTTGGTGGTAAGTATTATTCACTATTAACCACAGGTGCTTACACAACAGATAAAAAAATATCTAATTCAGTTTTATTAGAAGAGGTTAAGCCATTATTAGATACAACTAAAATTTTGGTTAGATTAGTTAATTTGTTTAACGGTGGAACTGCAAATTTAGATATGGTGCAAAAAAGTACAGGGCAAGTTTTGATTTCAAATGTTGCACAAAATATGGTTTCGCCATATGTAGCAATTCCATTACCTGGTCAAGCGAATGTTTATGTTTTTAATTATACTGGAACTACCACTGCTCCTATAGCAACATATTCAGTAACTGCAACATTAACTAAAGGACAAGCATACACTTTCTTTGTTCGAGGAATAAATGGATCGACAGCTTTTCCGTTTGGAACAAATTATACAACTTCGTTTTACTAAGTGTAAAGTTATTTCTATCTCATTCAAAAACCAAGTCACATTTTGACTTGGTTTTTTTGTATCTTAATCTTTTTAATTTGATGAAAAAGCTTTTGTTTTTTTTCTTTTTAACGTTAATTTTTAATGAATTGAAGGCTGCGGTTTTTACGGTAACTTCTAACGCTGATTCTGGCCCTGGAAGTTTACGTGAAACTATTGGCCTAGCAAATGCAAATGGAATTAATGAAGTTGATTATATAAGGTTTAATTTACCTGGTTCATCTCTTGCTGCTATTACTATTGCTCTAGAAAGTGAATTGCCGATACTTACATCTAATATGGTTATTGATGGTACTTCACAACCGCTCTCAGTTTTAGGGAATCCAAATATTAAGATTAGCTTAATTAGGGCAACAGCCAATTACTTCAATGGATTGAGGCTGGATAATGCAAAGAATATAGAAATTTATGGAATGTCTTTCAGTAATTTTAAAGCCGATCCACAAGGTTCAATTGACGAAAAAAAATCTGGTATTTATCTTTATAATTCTTCAAATATTATAATTGGCGCCCCTAATAAACAAAATTGTTTTGGTGGTAATTATGCAGGGATCTTGTCTCCCTTTATTATTCCAAAAGCGAATATTGAAAGCATAAAAATATCCTCAAATATTTTTGGCTTAAGTGAAAATGGATTGAATTCAGCTCCAAATGATACAGGGATTGACCTCAGTTTTTTACGCAATGGAATAATTGGAGGAGATACGGCAGAGGAAGGAAATTTATTAGCAACTAATACACGTACAGGAATTGCATTGGGCGCCGCTGAAGATGCCATTAAAATTGCTAATAACATTATCGGATTAGACAAGAATTCAAATTTAAAAGCATCTCCAGCAGCAAATGGAATATACGTTAATGGTGTAAATAGTGCACCCAATATCGTAAATAATATTATTGCTGGACAACTACAAGGTATTTTGATTGACTATGTAAATGGAGGCTTTGTTATCGCTGGTAATAGAATAGGAACAGGTTTAATAGGCTCAGAAAACCTTGCAAATTCAACAGGTATACATATTAACTTTTCTAACATAAAGGGGGTGATAGGTGGAACTAAATTTAATGAAACCAACTTTATTGCTTATAATAGTGTAGCAATTCTTATCGAAAACTCTTATCCCATTTCTATTTTAAAGAATAGTATTTATTGCAATAAAGAGGCTGTAACATTTAAGAACGTTTCGGTAAGTCAGGTCAAAATCAATTCGATAACAACAAATGAAATCAGCGGTGTTTATTTACCAAATTCTAAAATAGAATTATTTCATACTGATGATTGTGGTGATTGCCAAGGAAAAACCTGGGTTGCAACAATATTAGCCGATGCAAATGGAGCCTGGAGTTTTAATGGTTCTGTTGCAAATAGAGTAACTGCCATGGGAACAAATGCTGATGGAGCAACATCTACGTTTTCTAAACCGATTATCGATGATGCCGATAAGCAAATTATTGGAGTTTATTGCGGAAATACTAATGGAAGTATTAAAAATATTCATGTCTTTGATTCTAATGTTTTTCAATGGATTAACGCCGCTGGGCAGGTTGTTGGTAATACAAAAGATTTAGAAAATGTTGGTGCTGGTACTTATTATTTAAAAGCAGGCCAATTAGGTGCTTGCGATGTCAAATCTGCAACTTATACCATCAGCTCTCAAGGAAATGGAATAGATGATTCTAATAAAAAAATTACCGATGTATTATGTGGTAAAGCAACAGGAAGTATCAAAAATATTTTCATAGCAGATAACCTAACCAGAACTTGGTATAATTCGGCAGGTAATATAATTTCAGTATCAACAGATTTAGAAAATGTTATCGCTGGCAGTTATTACTTTAAGGCTTCTTCTGGTGCTTGCGAAATTACTTCTGCTGTTTACACAATAAAAAATAATGACATAACTTTTAAAGTAAAAACGGTTGATATAGCACCTGCGAGTTGTGGCAAAAGCAACGGATCGGTAAAGGTACTCGCCTACGAAACCCAATCTCCAATTGTTTTTAGTTGGAGCGATAATGCAGGAAATGTGGTGAGTAATACAGAAAATTTAATTGATGTTTCACCAGGAACATATACATTAACCGTTTCAAACGGAAATAACTGTACTAATGTGGCGGGCGTTTTTAGTGTTGGATTAACAGAATTACCAATAATTAACCTGTCAAAAATGCAACAATTCCTAAGTTGTGATGGCAAAACGGTGAGCACATCAGCTATTGAGGTTATTGGAAGTACGGGGCCATACATTTATAATTGGCTTGATGCAAATGGTAACAACGTTTACCAAGGGCTGAATATTCAGGGAACAAAGCCTGGGAAATATATTCTGAGTATAACCGATAAATTTGGATGCTCTGTAAATACAGAAACTATTGATTTCACACAATTAGAAAACAAAACACTGCAAATTCCGAATTCTATAACACCGAATGGCGATGGTATAAATGATACCTGGAAAATTATTGGGGCTTCCAATTATCCTGATGCTGAATTTTATGTTTTTAATCGTAATGGCGATAAAATATTTTATTCAAAAGGTTATGTTAAAGATTTTGATGGTACTAAAAACGGTAAAACATTATCGGTTGGAGTTTATTATTATATGATTGATTTAAAAACCGATTGCGGTAAACTCAGTGGTAGCTTAACCATTCTGAAATAAAAAAAGGCAGCCCCTTGGCTAGTCGTGGTCGGAAGATTTTTCTTCCGACCACGACTAGCCCTTGGCTGCCTTTTGTAAACTATTAATTATATGTTATTACAAAATTTTAAATCCTAAACTCAATTGGAATAAGTTTGGTTTTTGCGAGTATTTTTCACTTTTACTGATGTTTGTTAAACCAGCTTCGTAACGTAAATCAACAGAGATACTACCTACGTCAACACCTGCGCCAGCCTGAACACCGAAAGCCTGGTTTTTGTAATTACTAAAATCTGTTGCTTGTTGGTAAGCCGAGCTAAATGTTGAGCTATCATCTAAAACTAGTGATAAAACAGGTCCTGCCATAACACGGAAGTTCAGATTTTTAGCACCAAACTTTGTTCCTAATAAAACTGGAATATCTAATGTTGTGAATTTCACTTTTCCTTCGGCAGCAACTTCAGTATTGCTGTTATTGGTAAAGCTGATAAATTTATTGCCCTTGCTGCCTATGTAAGCCTCTGGTTGTACGTAGAAACTTGCGCCACCAATACGTGCCCAAGCTCCAACCTGGTAGCCTAAACGATTTTCTTCACTTGCAAAATCAGCATTAATTTTGGCAAGGTTTACACCCGCTTTAATCCCGAGATTGAAAGTTTGAGCCTGAGCAGTAGCCCAGCCAATAGATAGAAAAACAATAGAGAAGATGAGTTTTTTCATTTTTTTTTGAGTTTAAATTTGTGAGTTTTATTCCTTTAGTGTTTATAACGCACTTTTAACACAATTATCATGCTAAAGTAAATTGCCTTTCATCTTTTTTATAAAAATGCGTGGAAAAGCTACACATCAGCCATAAATATTTTTACTTTTGCATTAAATCAATTTAGAAATGGCAAATTTTCAACTAACAAAAGATAACGCAGAAAAAGTTAAGATTAAGTTCTTTAGAAAGTATCGTGATCTTGTTAATGAACCTTTAGAATTTGTGCCAGGTGGCGAAGACAAATTGGTTGAAGATATTATGCGACTTGTAAAACGCGATCGTACCTACGTTGAGTTTACGCTACAAAAAGCGCTTGCCGATACTAAAGGCAACAGACTTTAATCTCTTTCTATTTTATTATTTCGTGTTTTAAAATCTTATTCAAAAAGTAACGATTAATTTATGCTTTTGGCCGTATAAGCTGTTTTTAATCTTTATCTCTTTTTGTACATTTACCTTTTGTACTTTGCTAATCAATATAAATAGTTGCCGATAAATTCATCGTGCTATTTTGTTTTCAAGAAATAAGGGAATGAAGAAATTTAAATATGCAATTGTTGCAGCCGTATTCAGTATTGCTGCTATATCCTTTTCTTTTAAAGAGGATTTGTTTCTGGTTTCTAAAAACCTCGATATTTTTGCTTCCCTGTATAAAGAAATCAATATAAATTATGTTGATGAAACCAGTGCGCCTGAACTAATGAGAACAGGTATCGATGCGATGTTGGAAAGCCTTGATCCATATACGGAGTATGTTCCAGAATCGGAAATTGAAGATTACAAACTTAAATATGTAAGCACGCAATATGGTGGTATTGGTGCAGGAACGGTTTTAATTGAAGGTAAGCTATTTGTAAGCGAAATAAGTGAAGGCTACCCAGCAAATAAAGCCGAAGTTAAAGCAGGCGATCAGGTAATAAAAATCAACAATATTGACATTAAAGGTAAGGACAGGGCGCAAATAAGTCAGTTGTTACGTGGTCCAAAAGGTACTGTTGTAGATTTAGCCATTATTAGAGATGGAAAAGAAATAGCCAAGAAATTAACCCGTGAGGAAATTAAACAACCAAATGTTTCGTATTCGGGCATGGTTGGTGATGGTATAGGTTACATTAAACTGGATAAGTTTCTCGAAAACTCAGGACAAGAAGTTAAGGATGCATTAGTGAATATCAATAAAGAAAACCCTAAAGGCATCGTACTCGATTTAAGAAATAACGGCGGTGGAATTTTACAGGAGGCCGTAAAAATTGTAAATCTTTTTGTAGATCGAGATCAGTTGGTTGTAACGCAGAAAGGTAAGAATGTAGAGAAAACCATCACTTATAAAACACAAATTCCTCCAATTTCGCCAACGGTACCGCTGGTTGTTTTGGTTAATGGAAATTCGGCATCTGCTTCGGAAATTGTGGCGGGTTCCTTACAGGATTTAGATCGTGCAATTGTAATCGGTCAGCGTAGTTATGGTAAAGGTTTAGTACAGCAAACCTTTAATTTACCTTACAACAGCTTGGTTAAAGTTACCGTAGCTAAATACTACACGCCATCGGGCAGATGTATTCAAAAATTAGATTATGCACATAAAAATTCTGATGGTATTGCAGAGCGTTTTGCCGATTCGACGGTAACCATGTTCCAAACTAAGGCAGGTAGAAACGTATACAGTGGCAACGGAGTTTACCCAGATGTGGTTGTTGATGCACAAAAATTAAGTCCGATTACGATTACCATGCTTAATAAAAGTATGTTTTTTAATTATGCAAATCGATATAAAAAGGAAAAACCAAGCTTGGCATCAGCAAAAACATTTCAAATTACCGATGCCGATTATAATGCTTTTGCTGCATCGCTGGCAGATAAGGATTTAAGTTATCAAAGTAGAACGGAGCGTTTGCTTACCGAATTGCGATACGAAGCAGATAAAGAAAATAAAACTGCAGAGGTTATGGCCGATTTAGAAAATTTAAAGAACAAGCTAACTTCTGCAAAGAAAACCGATTTGGCTAATCACAAAGCGGAAATAAAAAAGGTGCTCGAAACCCAAATTGTTAGTCGCTATTTCTATGAAAAAGGCAGAATAGAGCAAAGTTTTCAATACGATAAGGAGTTGGCTGCAGCTAAAACACTTTTTACCAACCAAACTCAAATGCTGGCAATTTTAAAAGGTGATGGAAACTATAAAATAATTGGTAAACCTGTAAAGGAAGCAACCATTGTAGATTAATAAATTTTTAAGCTCGTAATATGAAAAATCTATTAATTGCCATTGTTTTTCTATTATTAGGTTTGAGTGCGAAGGCTCAAAACTATGAACCTTCTGCATCCAACTTAAAGCAAAGGGAATGGTTTTCTAATGCCCGTTTTGGCTTATTTATTCACTGGGGGCCCTTTAGTATTCCTGGAAGTGGCGAATGGGTAATGAACGACCGCAAACTCACAGTTCATAATTACACCAATTTAAAAGATTTTTTTAACCCGATTGATTTTGATGCAGCAGCTTATGTAAGTATGGCTAAAAATGCGGGCATGAAATACATTACGTTAATCACCAGGCATCACGACGGATTTAGTATGTGGGATACCAAGTATTCGGATTTTAATATTATGAATACGCCATATAAAAAGGATATTGTAAAAATGGTGGCCGATGAGTGTCATAAACAAGGCATTCAACTTTATTTTTATTATTCTTTGCTTGATTGGCGCAGAGAAGATTTTCCGCATGAAACTGGAAGAACAGGACAAAATTCAGGAAGAAAAGGAAAGGGCGATTATGCAAGTTATTTGCAATTTATGAAAAACCAGTTAACCGAGCTTTTAACAAATTATGGCGAAATAGGTGGAATCTGGTTCGATGGGCACTGGGATCAAACAGCACCAGAGGGTGAAGCAGATCGCTCGTCGCGGATAGATTGGAAATATGATGAAATTTATGGCTTGATACATAAGCTTCAACCGCAATGTATGATTGGTAATAATCATCATTTAACCCCGTTTGCTGGTGAGGATTTTCAAATGTTCGAAAGAGATTTACCTGGCGAAAACGCATCGGGATTAAGTTTTCAAACCGCATCAGATAAATTGCCTTTAGAAACTTGCGAAACCATATCAAAATCATGGGGTTACAACTTAAGCGATACCAGTTATAAAACCAATAAACAATTGGTAAATATGCTGATTAAAGCCTCAAGTTTAGGTGCTAATCTATTGCTCAATATAGGCCCAATGCCAAGTGGTAAAGTTCAACCCGAATTTCAAAATCGACTTGCCTCTATGGGCGAATGGTTAAAAGTTTATGGCGAAAGCATTTATAATACAAAAGCTGGTTTTGTAGAGCCTCAGCCTTGGGGAAGTGTAACCCAAAAGGATAATAAAGTTTATATCCACATTTTAGATTCTAAAAATGCTTCTGTGGCTTTCGATAAGTTTCCTTATAAAAAAATTACGAAAGCTTATTTATTAAAGGATAAAACGCCAATTAAATTTATCCATAAAAAAGGGCTTACTGAGGTTTATACGGGTTTTGCCAACGAAGAAATTGATAACGTTGTCGTATTAGAAGTTGCTAAATAAAGTTAATTTTAAATTGAAATAAAGAATATGTTAGAAAGAGGTAAAACGTTTTACGTATAATTGCCTTTTTATTTTTCTTAAACCATAATAATCATGCAGTTCAAAAAAATAATTCTTCTTTTATTTGTTGTTTTGAGCGTAAATACCTTTGCGCAGCAGAAGACTAATTTTACTCAATACGTAGATCCATTAATTGGTTCGGCTCAACACGGCCACGTTTTTGTTGGTGCCAACGTGCCTTTTGGAGCAGTTCAGTTAGGCCCAAATAATATTATGGAAGGTTGGGATTGGTGTAGTGGTTATAATTATGTTAGTAATACGATAACTGGTTTTGCCCACACACATCTAAGCGGAACGGGTATTGGCGATTTGGGGGATATTTCTATAATGCCTGCTACTGGAAAATTAATTCTAGAAAAAGGTAAAACTGCTGATGGCGAAGGCTATCTTTCTAAATTCTCTCATCAAAATGAGAAAGCTAAAGCTGGTTATTACAGTGTTCTGTTAGATAAATATGGTATTAAAGCAGAACTAACCGCTACTGAACGCGTTGGCTTTCATCAATACACTTTTGAAAAGAACGCTAAAAATCCTCATATTATTATCGATTTAATTGAAGGTATTGGATGGGATAAGGCTGTAGAATCTTCGTTAAAACAAGTTGATGCGACTACAATTGTTGGACATAGAAATTCAAAAGGTTGGGCTAACGATCAACGTTTGTTTTTTGTAATTAAACTATCTCAACCAGTTAAAAACCTGGTATTATACGATAGTACAGTTGTCAAATCTGGAAAAGATTTAAAGGGTAAAAAGCTTAAGGCAGCAGTTGAGTTTGCTGCCATCTCTGGGGATAAATTGCAGATAAAAGTTGCTTTATCGCCAGTAAGTATTGAGAATGCATTGCTAAACCTAAAAACAGAATTACCTGGTTGGGACTTTTCTTCAACTGTAAAAGCTGCAGATTCAAAGTGGAATGCAGCTCTTTCGAAAGTAAAAATTGATGCTTCGGGTACAACAAAAAAGATTTTCTACACGGCGCTTTACCATACCATGGTTGCTCCATCATTATATAATGATGTAAACAAAGATTATTTAGGAACAGATAAAAAGGTTTACAGAAAGGCAGCATTTAATAATCTAACCACTTTTTCCCTTTGGGATACTTATCGTGCTGCGAATCCATTGTTTACTATTATTCATCAGGATAAGGTAAGTGATGTGGTGAATACCATGCTGGCAATATATAAACAACAGGGAAAATTGCCTGTTTGGCATTTAATGGGAAGCGAAACCAATACTATGGTTGGCTATCATGCTGTTCCAGTTATTGTTGATGCCTATTTAAAAGGTTATCGTGGGTTTGATGTAAACCTGGCTTACGAGGCCGTTAAACAATCGGCTATGCAGAAAACCAATGGCATAGAGTATATTCAGGAGTTAAAACATATTCCTACTGATAAAGTTGAAGAGTCGGTTGCCAAAGCTTTAGAATATGCAATTGATGATTATTGTATTGCTATGATGGCAAAAGCTTTAAATAAAACTGAAGATTATAAATATTTCAGCAAAAGAGCACAATTGTACAAAGAATATTTTGACCAGGATTCTCAGTTTATGCGTGGCAAACTATCAGATGGAAAATGGCGGACTCCATTTAGTCCTGTTGCAGCTAAGCATCGTGGAGATGATTATACCGAAGGTAATGCATGGCAATATACCTGGTTGGTGCCTCAAGATGTTGAAGGTTTGATAAAATTATTTGGGGGTGATCAACCGTTTACAAAAAAATTAGATTCTTTGTTTATCGTTCCTTCTGGATTAAATGAGGCAAGTTCTCCAGATATTTCTGGATTAATTGGTAATTACGCCCAAGGAAACGAACCAGGACACCATATCCCATACTTATATGCTTATGCTGGTCAGCCGTGGAAAACAGCCGATTTAATCAGAAAAATCGATGATGAATTTTACACAGCGAAACCCGATGGATTGTGTGGTAATGAAGACGTTGGTCAAATGAGTGCGTGGTATGTTTTTTCATCATTGGGTTTTTACCCAGTAAATCCTGCGAATGGAGCTTATGTATTCGGTACACCTTTGGTTAAGGATGCAATAATAGAGCTCGGAGCTGGTAAAAAATTCAATATAAAGGTTGTAGATAATAGTGCTGAAAATAAGTATATCCAAAAAATAGTATTAAATGGTAAACCTTACAGTAAATCTTTCTTACTGCACAAAACCATTATGGCGGGTGGAAATATTCAGATTTTTATGGGCAGTAAACCTTCTGAAACCTGGGGTGTAAAAGCAGAAGACAGACCTGTTTCGGGCAAATAGGAAATGTATAGTTTTTTAATGTTTACAATCTTATCATCTCAATAAATGAAAAAAATCAGTTTTATTATTCTTTGTTTACTATCTGCTTTTTGGGCAAAATCGCAGCAGCGTTATGAATTGAATTCTGGCTGGCTTTGCGCCAATGTAAAAGAAGTAAATGCAAACGGGTTACAGATTTCAGAAAAAGGTTTCGCCGTTAGCAGTTGGATGAATGCTACTGTTCCTGGAACAGTGCTGACCACATTATTGAATAATAAAAAAGTTCCCGATCCATTTTATGGGATGAATAATGAAAAAATTGCAGACATATACAAAACAGGAAACGATTATTATACTTATTGGTTTGTAAAGGATTTCGATGAAAAGGCAATCGGTAACGAACAGGTTTGGTTGCAATTCAGAGGTATAAATTATAAAGCTGATATTTTTTTAAATGGTAAAAAGGTTAATCCACAGATTATAGAAGGGATGCATTTGCGTTCGCAGTTTAACATTACAAAACTTCTTGCTGCTAATGGTAAAAATCGTTTAGCAGTAATTGTTCATCCGCCAGATGTGGTTGGAAATCCAAATGGTGGGCAAGGTGGCGATGGTACAATTGCACGAGGTTTAACCACGCAATATACTGCGGGTTGGGATTGGATTCAACCTATTCGCGATCGTAATACAGGTATTTGGGATAAGGTAACGATAGAGAAAACGCAAAGTATTAATATTTTAAATCCACATGTAGTTACCCTTGTTCCAGGCAAGCGCTTGGCAGAAGGGAAGCAAAAACCAGCAACAATAAAAGTTTCGGTTGAAGTTGAAAATCCAAGTGTTAAGACTGTTTCTGGGTTTTTGCAATATGCCATAGATGGACAAGTTATAAAGAAAGCGGTAACCATTAAAGCGGGTGAAAGAAGCGAAATCAGCTTTCCTGATTTTACCTTACTAAATCCAAAATTGTGGTGGCCAAATGGTTATGGCGCACAATATCTTTACGATTTAAAAATTCAATTCATCAGCGCAGCTAAAACCTTGGATCAGGAAACTTTAAAAGTTGGTGTTCGACAGATTGATAATATTTGGAATGAGCACACCAAAAGTATGGGTGCTTATGTAAACGGACAAAAGATTTTTATTAAAGGTGGCAACTGGATTATTTCTGACGCGATGCTTCGTTTTACAGATGCCCGTTACGATGCAGAAGTTCGTTATCATAAGGATATGAACCTGAATCTGATTCGCATTTGGGGTGGGGCAATTCTCGAAAGACCTGAGTTTTACAAGGCTTGTGATCAATATGGTTTATTGGTTTTTCAGGATTTTTGGTTTAGTGGCGATTGCAATGGCCGTTGGGTAGATCCAATGAAAAAGGACGACCAATGGACCAGAAGAAAATATCCTGATAATCATCCCTTGGTTTTAACTGCCATTGAAGATCAGGTTAAAATGATCCGTAACCATGCTTCTTTAGCTTTTTGGTGCGGAGGAAATGAAATTACACCGCCAGATGATATTTTGCAGCCAATAAAAAATGATATTCTACCTCGTTTAGATGGAACCCGAATGTTTTTCGATTTCTCTAACAGCGATGAGATGTCTTATAATACCATTGGTGGTAATGGCGATGGACCTTATGGAATCCAAAATCCTCGGAGCTTTTGGGGCGATAAAACTTTTCCATATAACTCAGAAGTTGGTTCTGTTGGGGTTGGTGATTATGAATCTTTAGAGAAATTCATTCCTGCAGAAAATATGCTTGCTCCTCAGTTTAAAGAGAAACCAGATTCGGTTTGGGATTATCATAAATACATTGGCTATGATGAGCATATTAATCCGTATGGAAAAGCGAAAGATGTTAAAGATTTCGCTATGAAGGCACAATTAGTCAATTATGATCAATATCGTGCTTTAATGGAAGGGTTTTCTAACAAAATGTGGGATTGGTACACGGGTTCAATCATTTGGAAAACTCAAAACCCATGGACGGCCTTGCGTGGACAGATGTACGATTACTATTTAGATCCTAATGCTTGTTTGTATGGTTTAAGAAAGGGTAGCGAACCTTTACACGTAATGATGAACCCGATTGATAGTATGGTTACGGTGGTAAATAATGGATTTACAACACGTGATAATTTACTTGTTCAGGCTAAAGCTTATGATATGGATGGCAAGGAATATTTTTATTCTCAGGTTTTCAATTCAATAGGCCCATCATCGGTTAGAAGATATTTTCCTTTAAACGATTTCTTAATTAAATTGGATAAAAAGGAAGGTGTTTTTGTTTCTCTAAAAATTTTAAACGAAGCTCAAGATGTTTTGAGTGAAAACTTATATTGGCTTCCTGGTAAGGATGGCAGATATTCTGGCTTGCAAAAGATAAAAACAGTTGTGCCCATTATAGAAGCTACAGAAAAGAGAAAAGGGCAGATTGCTGTTACGCTTAGCAACGCTAAAGATAATCCTGTTGCATTTTTTAACCGTATCGCATTAGTTGATGCAGTTTCAGGCAAACGGATCTTACCCGCATTCTACTCTGATAACTATATTAGCGTCTTGCCAGGCGAAAGCAAAACGATTACAGTCGATTATTCAGGAAGCCAGAAAACAGCTGTAGAAGTTTATGGCTGGAACGTTGAAAGAAAGAAAATCGAAGTTCGATAACTCCTACTTCGTTATTGCTAGTATGTGCTAGTCGGGATTTGTAGTCCAGACTAGGATCCGCGGATTTCAAATCGCATTTCGGCATTCGAGATTGCAAATCTCGACTAACGGACGATATAAAACAAAAAAGGCGATACTGTTTTGTGCTAGTCGGGATTTGTAGTCCAGCCTTAGGATCCGCGGATTTCAAATCCGCTTTTTTGGCACTTCGAGAATTGCAAATCTCGACTAACGGAAGATATAAACAAAAAAAGCGATACCGTTTTAAGTATCGCTTTTCAATATTTTATATTTTTTAGCTTAGCTTACACCATGAAGTTTCACTTTTAAACCATCCATATTATTATGTAACTGCAACTGGCAGGCTAAACGGGAGTTTGGCAATAAATCAGGCAAAGTATCTAACATTGCATATTCATCATCAGTCATTTCGTTAAGCTTTTCTTCGCCTTCTAATACATCAACACAACAAGTAGCACATAATGCCATTCCGCCACAAGTAGCCAGAATATCATATTCAGATGCTTTTAAAAACTCCATCAAACTTAAGCCCATATCTGTTGGTGCTTCGTGAGAGGTAACTGAACCATCCGGTTCTTGCATATATATTGTAATGTTGTTCTCCATTTTATTGTGCTCTACTTATATTATTAGCAAATATAGGTAATTGCTTAAAATTCAGAAACTCCGTTTACAGTTGTATATTTCATTGTGTATTTAACCCCAGGATTCATATAAGAATAAGCACTATGACTCATTAAGGCTGCCTCGTGGAAACCACAAAGAATCAATTTTAATTTGTTTGTGTAAGTGTTGATATCGCCAATTGCATAAATACCTGGGATATTTGTTGAATAATCATCGGTATTTACCTCAATAGCACTTTTGCTGATATTTAAATTCCAATCTTCAATAGGCCCTAACTTCGGACTCAAACCAAATAAAGGTATTAAATGGTCTGCCTCAACCAGAGATTTTTCCATGGTGCGGTTTTGAACGATTTCAACTTTTTCAAGTTTATCCCCACCGTGAACAGCATGAAGATTACTATTTAAAACGAGGTTAATTTTTCCGCTTTCGGCCAATGCCATAACTTTAGAAACTGAATCTGGTGCGCCACGGAAGCTTTCACTTCTGTGAACCAATGTTAATTCAGAACAAACTTCAGCTAGGTAAATTGTCCAGTCTAAAGCAGAGTCGCCACCACCAGCAATAACCATTTTCTGATCACGATATTTCTCTGGATCAAGAATCATGTAGTTTACACCTTTACCGTTCTCAAAGTTTTCAAGATTTTCTACAGCTGGTTTACGAGGTTCGAAACAACCTAAACCACCTGCTATAACCACAACCTTAGCTTCGATAATGGTACCCATGTTTGTAGTTAGAACGAAATCAGCTTCGCCACGTTTCTCCAAACCTTCGATACGTTCGCCTAAGGTAAACGTAGGATGGAAAGGTTTTGCCTGTTCCATTAAATTATCGATAAGTTCCTGTGCTAATACAGAAGGATAACCAGGAATATCGTATATCGGTTTCTTAGGATAAATTTCAGAAAGCTGACCACCAACCTGAGGAAGGTAATCAATTAAATGGCAACGCATTTTTAATAAACCGGCTTCAAAAATGGCAAATAAACCAACCGGACCAGCGCCTATTACGGCTATATCAGTAGAGATCATTCAAAAAAAATTTACGCAAAGTTACGAAATAAACTTTTATCAATATCCTTATTTAGAAATATTCCAGATAATTTTGTAAGACTGTTATATTCAGTATTTTGTATGCCTAAATTTAGGTAAAAACAAAAGTTAAAGGAATTTAGGTGTTCAAAACAAATTATAATTGGTCTATGGGTTTAGTGGGATAATCTAATTCATCGTTTTAGTGCACTAAATATTTTATTTCTTACTCTCCATAAATCGCTTCATCTTTCCTAACTACAAGTGCTTAATGGATTACCATTTCATTTCTAAATTCTGGAATACGAAACTCCAAATATCTGTGGCTTCCTCGATTAATTTCTTTGTAGGTTTTCCAGCCCCATGGCCCGCTTTTTTATCAATTCTGATTAACATTGGGTTTTCGCCTTTGTATTTTTCTTGCAAAGTTGCTGCAAATTTAAACGAATGTGCAGGTACAACACGGTCATCGTGATCGGCTGTTGTGATTAGAGTAGCTGGATAGTTTACACCTATTTTAATATTATGTAATGGTGAGTACTTTATCAGGTAGTCAAAGTCATCTTTTTGATCGCTTGTGCCGTATTCTACTGCCCAGCCCCAGCCTACTGTAAACTTATGATAACGTAGCATATCCAAAACGCCAACAGCTGGTAGAGCCACTTTGAAAAGTTCTGGTCTTTGGGTCATGCAGGCGCCTACTAACAGCCCTCCGTTCGAACCACCAGATATCGCAATTTTGTCGGGATTGGTGTACTTCTCTTTGATTAGATACTCTGCCGCACCAATAAAATCATCAAAAACATTTTGTTTCTTTTCAAGCATTCCAGCTTTATGCCAAGCTTCACCATATTCACTCCCACCCCTTAAACTCGGCTGTGCATAAATTCCTCCATGTTCTAAAAACAACATCCTCGATAAACTAAAGGTTGGTGTTAAAGAAATCTGGAAACCACCATAAGCATATAAAAATACAGGATTATCGCCATTAAGCTTAATGCCCTTTTTATAAACCATAAACATTGGCACCTTTGTTCCGTCTTTCGAAGGATAAAAAACCTGTTTGGTTTCGTAGTTATCGGTGTTAAACTTTAATGCTGATTTTTTGTAAAGCGTAGATTCACCTTGTTTAATATCGTAACGATAGCTAGTGCCTGGCGTAATAAAGTTTGTAAAGGAGTAGAAAAATTCTATATCGTCTTTGTAGCCACCAAAACCTCCAACTGTGCCGATATCTGGCAGCTTTACATCTTTAATTTTATTACCGCTCAAATCAAACTGAACAATATTGGTGCTGGCATCTTTAAGATATGAAGCCCATAAAAATCCACCACCCGAACTGGCACCTTCTAAAGCAAGTTTTGATTCGGGGATAATTTTCTGCCAATTTTTAGGGTCCGAATTTTTTGGGTCGACCAAAACCACCTGTTTATTTGGTGCATTTAAATCGGTGTTGATTAAAAGCTTATCGCCATCGTTAGTAATTACACTGTGGTTGTTTTCGAAACCTTTAACCAATGATTCGATCTTATTGTTTAAGCTAGTTAAATCCTGGTAGTATAAAGCATTGCCCGAAGTGCCAGCACTTGCATATAAAACTAAAAAGTGCTCGTCTTCCGTAACATCAGCTCCAAAATATAAATTTGGATTTGTATTATCTTCAAAAATTAATTTATCAGCGGTTTGTGCTTCGCCTAACTTATGGAAGTAAACCTTTTGAAACTTATTGGCGCCCGAAAGTTCCATACCCTTAGTTGGTTCATCATATCGACTATAGTAAAAGCCGTCACCTTTCCAGGCTGCGCCAGAGAACTTCGTCCACTTTAACTCGTCGGCTAATTTTGTTTTGCTGGCAACTTCCATAACGTAAATATTGCTCCAATCAGAACCCGATTGCGCTATCGAATAGGCAATGTATTTTTTATCATGTGAAAAGCCTAATAAGGAAACCGATGCCGTTCCATCAGCAGATAGTTTATTAGGATCTAAAAAAAGTTCTTCCTTACCTTCCAAACCTTTCTTTATAAACCAAACGCTTTGATTTTGCAAGCCATCATTTTTGGTAAAGAAATAATATTCTCCAGCTTTAAATGGTGCGCTTTCTTTAGGATAGTTCCATATTTCGGTTAAGCGATTTTTTATATCCTCTCGATATGGAATTTGCTCAAGGTAGTTTTGGGTGATTTTGTTTTCTTCGTCAACCCAATTTTTTGTTTCTGTTGAAGTATCATTTTCTAACCAGCGATATGGATCTGCAATTCTTGTTCCAAAGTAATTATCGGTGGTATAATCTTTTTTAGTTTCTGGATATGTCATTAATAGTGTTTTTCTGGAGCTTTCTCTGTCCTACTCAAAGGCAAATAAACTTAGAGCAAAGAAGCTTAATATGATTTGCTTTTTCATTTCCGCAATGATTTATTTACTAATATATGTTTTTCTCTTTGGCTAGACTGGTTTAGGCTTTATTACTTTAGCCTTTCAGGTTTAATCTTTTTCTGCTTTCCTCTTTTTCCTTTACCTTTGAAACTGTACATGAGTAAAAATATTTATTTCGCTTCCGATTTTCATTTAGGCGCACCCAACTATGCTGATAGTCGTGTTCGCGAAGAGCGGATTGTAAATTGGTTAAATTTCATTGAGCCTAATTGTGCCGAACTATTTTTAATGGGCGATATTTTCGATTTCTGGTTCGAATACGAAAAGGTAATCCCAAAGGGATTTATTCGATTGCAAGGGAAGTTGGCACAAATGGCCGATTCAGGAATAAAAATCTATTTCTTTAAAGGCAACCACGATATGTGGGTTCGCAACTATTTTACCGAAGAAATCGGGATGAAAATTATCAGCGATGAAATGATCATGGAACGTTCGGGGAAGAAATTTTACCTTCATCATGGTGATGGTTTAGGACCTGGCGATCGAAAATATAAGTTTTTACGTAAAATTTTCAGAAGTAAACTTTGCCAATGGCTCTTTGCCCGATTGCACCCAAATTTGGGTATTAGTATTGCTAACGGCTGGAGTGGAAACAGTAAAAAAAGAAAAGGCGCAGAGGAGGTATTCTTTGGTGATCAATATGAATGGTTAGCTATTTACTCAAGAGAAATTTTGCAAAAAGAACACTTCGATTACTTTATTTATGGACACAGGCATTTACCCCTCGATTTAGATTTAGGTAATGGTAGTCGCTATGTAAATACAGGCGAGTGGCTTAATTACAGTTCTTATGCTGTTTTTGATGGGGTTGATTTAAAACTCGAATATTTTAATGCAGAATAAGTTTTTCGCGATTACTATATCATTTTTTACCATCCGAGGTATGTAAAAAATATAGGCTTAGAACTAGATTTCTTAGGTTTTTGAATCTCGAGAATAAAGTATTGATTTTTTCATGTCATTATCAGAATTTACTAATTGTTAAAGCAACAATCATTTCATTTTCAAGATCTTTTAATAAGCCAATTCTTTAATCTGCCTATGCATTCGGCTTTTTTACTTATTTTTGCATTTCTTTATCTATTTGTTATTTTTCAGATGGTAAAGAATTTCAATTTGATTATACTATGTTAGATAAATTAGAGGCCATAAAGCTGCGTTGGGAAGATGTTGAGGAGCAATTAAGTAATCCTGATGTAATTCAGGATATGAAGAGGTTTGCAGCTTTAAATAAAGAATATAAAGATTTAGGCAAAATTGTAGATGAATACAAAATCTACAAAAATGTGATGAGTAATATTGAAGCCAATAAAGAAATTTTAGCGGCTGAGAAAGACCCCGAAATGCGTGAAATGGCAAAAGAGGAGTTAGATTTGTTGTTAAAGCAACAAGAGGAAATGGAAAGCAACATTCGCTTGATGTTGATTCCGAAAGATCCTGAAGACGCTAAGAATGCTGTATTTGAGATTCGTGGTGGTACTGGCGGCGATGAAGCAGCTCTATTTGCAGGCGATTTATACCGCATGTACACCCGTTATTTTGAAACCAAAGGATGGAAAGTTGAAACGGTTGATGTAACTGAAGGAACTGCTGGTGGTTATAAAGAGGTAATTTTAAAAGTTAGCGGAGATGACGTGTATGGTCAATTAAAATACGAAAGTGGCGTGCATCGTGTGCAACGTGTTCCAGATACCGAAACTCAAGGGCGTGTACATACTTCGGCAGCATCTGTTGCGGTACTGCCAGAAGCAGAAGAGATTGATTTGTACATTAATCCAGCTGATATAGAATTACAAACTTCACGTTCAGGTGGTGCTGGTGGACAGAATGTAAACAAAGTTGAAACAAAGGTTCAGCTTACGCACAAGCCTTCGGGGATAGTTGTAGTTTGCCAGCAAGAGCGTTCGCAATTGGGTAACCGGGTTATTGCAATGGAGATGTTGCGTAGTAAGCTTTACGATATCGAATTGCAAAAGAAAAATGGTGATATTGCAGCTAAACGTAAAACGATGGTATCTACCGGAGATCGTTCGGCTAAGATTAGAACTTATAATTATCCGCAAGGAAGGGTAACCGAACATCGCATCGGATTAACAATGTATAACCTGCCAACGATCATGGATGGTGAGATTCAGGAAATTATTGATGGGCTTCAGTTTGCAGAGAATGCTGAGAAGATGCAAGAAGGCGCTGTAAATTAAGGTGTTGTAATTATTTGAAAAAAAAGTTTGCGAATTAAGATATTGTCTCTATATTTGCAACCTCGAAAGAGGAAAGAGGTTCTAACTTTAAAGAAGAACAAAAGGAGTGGTAGTTCAGCTGGTTAGAATGCCTGCCTGTCACGCAGGAGGTCGCGGGTTCGAGTCCCGTCCATTCCGCCAAGTGACATTACAAAATGTATCAAAAGCCTCTAGAATGTATTTCTAGAGGCTTTTTGGCTTTTACAGCATCCCAAAAAATTCTGATTTTCTTAAAATATAGGTGGACAAATAGAGCGCACTTTGCTGTTTATAAAATTGGCGCACCAAAACCGGTATAACAATCCGTTAATCAGGCTGTTCGAATGCCGAGCATCTTGACTGTAAAGAACAACAGGATCAAGCAAAAAAGTTGGGGAGTTGAGAAGTTTATTTAATTTTGTTCAACATTATTATTTTGGACAGCTCAATATTATCTTTTATACTACCAGAAGGGTTAACTGAATACTTCGAACTTGATAAGTTCGAACTTTCTGAAGGCTCTTACCATATTTATCTTTTAGAGAAAAACATTCATCCCGAAGAGTATTCAGGAGAGAAGTTGATTTCTAAAGGCTTTTTCGATGAAATCACCGTTCGTGATTTTCCTTTGCGTGGAAAACCTTGTTTTTTGAAGGTGAAGCGGCGCAAGTGGCAAAATCTCAATACAAAAAAGATTGTTTTCAGGGATTGGAACCTGGTTGCCGATGGCACCAAGATGACTACCGAGTTTGCATTTTTTTTTGAAAAGCTATTTGGATTCAAGCCCAATAAGCTGTAAAACGCTAGGTCATTTCTTTGGTGTTGACGGCAAACGTCTTGAGGAACAATATGCTAGCCATCTGAGTGGATTTACCGTTTGGGATCAGCTGCAGCATGCTGAGGACTGGCTTATATTTCCTGAAAATATGGGTGAATATCTTTCCATAGATGAAACCAGCCTGTCGCAGGGAGAGTTGTATACCGTTTTGACCAATAAGGCTGCAAAAGGTAAAAAAGGTGCCCTTGTTGCAATTATTAAAGGAACCGAAAGCGAATCGGTGATCAAAGTCCTATCTCAGATCAAGGTAGGCTTGCGCAGAAAAGTGAAAGAAGTTACTCTTGATCTTGCTCCAACTATGTCTCGTATCGTTAAACGGTGCTTTCCTCAGTCCAAACTGGTCTCTGACCGGTTCCATGTTCAGCAACTGGCTACCGAAGGCGTCCAGGAAATAAGGATAAGACATAGATGGGAGGCGATAGAACAGGAAAATAAGGAAATGGAGCTGGCCAAGACTGTAAAAAAACGATGGGTGCCGGAATTACTTGAAAATGGTGATACAGTAAAACAATTGCTCGCAAGAAGTAGATACTTACTGTTCAAGCGAGAGGTCAACTGGACACCTTCACAATCACATCGGGCAGAACTTTTATTTGGCTTGTATCCTGATCTTGAACAGGCCTATAAACTGAGTCAGGGTTTGTCCACTATACTCAGTACATCCAAGGACAGGATAATTGCTTTTAAAAAGCTGGCCATCTGGTATAATCAAGTAGAATCCGCTGGATTCAAATCGTTTAACACAATTTCAAGAACAATCCAGAACAACTACGAAACGATACTAAACTACTTCGATAACAGATCAACCAATGCCTCCGCAGAATCCTTTAATGCAAAGATAAAGGCTTTTAGAGCACAGTTTCGAGGGGTTAGAAACGTAAAATTCTTTCTATTCAGATTATCTAAAATTTATGCATAGAATTGCTCCCCAACTTTTTTGCTTGATCCGAACAACAATCTTAATTTTATAACTTTTAAATTATTTTAAAATGAGTGCAAAATTTAGTTTGTTATTCTTCCTTAAGAGAAGAGGGGGACATGTTGGAGGTGATCTTCCGGTTTATTTAAGAATTACAGTTGATGGAAAGAGGGCGGAATTGGCAATTCAGAGAAAATGTGATCCGGAAAAATGGAATGCAAAGAAAGGTTGTATGGTTGGGACAAAGGATTCTGTGAAAGAATTCAACGCATATCTTTTAGCATTTCAAACCAAGGTTTATGAGATTCAGAGGTCTTTTCTCGCTAGTGATAGTCCTCTGGAACCGGAATTAATAAAAAGAAATCTGACTGGCAAAGATAGATCGGCCAAAATGTTTCTTGAAGTTTTTGAGGAGCACAATGAAAATATGCGAAAGCTTGTCGGCAAGGATTATTCTATGGCAACGCTTACTAAATATTCCACCTGTCTTAAATCATTAAAGTTGTTTGTGCAATTTCATTATAAGACTAGTGATATCAATATTCGTTTAATGGATTTTGCGTTCCTTACATCGCTTGAAATGTATTTAAAAACGCAAAAGGGAGTTGGGCACAATACAGCGATGGGCTATGTGAAAAAGGTAAAAAAAATAATCCATTTCTGTGTCGCCAATAAATGGCTTACTTCCGATCCCTTTATGGCATTTAAAGTTTCGATAAATAAAACATCGAGAACCTTTCTCAGTGAGGCGGAGGTGAAAAGTTTAACAAACAAGGAATTCAAAATCCAGCGATTGGCAGAAGTCCGGGATATGTTTCTTTTTAGCTGCTATACAGGGCTTGCATATGTTGATGCTGCAAAGCTCACAAAAGATGTAATTATAAAAGGTGTTGATGGAACAACATGGATTGTGACGGACAGAACGAAAACTGGTGTAATGGCAAATATTCCGCTTTTGCCTCAAGCGGAAAAAATCATTTATAAATACAGTAAACATCCGAAAGTATTGGTTACAGGTAAACTGCTACCAATGATTAGTAATCAGAAAGTAAATGCCTATTTAAAAGAAATATCAGTCCTCTGTGGGATTACGAAAGAACTCTCCCATCATTGTGCGCGCCATACATTTGCGACTACAATCACCTTGTCAAATGGGGTTCCAATTGAAACAGTTTCAAAAATGCTTGGTCATTCCAGTCTTAAGTCTACCCAACATTACGCCAAGGTATTGGACAAAAAAGTTGCCTCAGATATGATGAAACTAAGTCGTGTTTTGTTCTCGAATATAGAGTAATATTAAATTTTAAGTCTCAAGCGTTGTAGCTGTAACAATTGTAACCAAACTGAATCTTGATTTGCATTGAAAGTTTCATAAAGATTTGTTAGAATTGCCTTCTAAAGGAAGAGATCTAGAATTCTCATGGCGGAACACTCGTTGCAAAAATAAATACAAACTCATAGAATATCAGTAGTATCCAGAGTTCAGCACCTTGAATAAATTATATATAAGTAGGAAATGGGGGGTTCTCAAAAAAGGTCATTTAATTCTGTCGTGGGGGAACAGCAGTTGTCAAAAGATCTCTTTAAAGATATAAACTAAAATAAACAACAGACAAAGAAAAGGAGAGTAAACCTAAGGTCGCATTGCTAAATAGGTGACCTTAGGTTTATTTGATATAACAAGATTTATTAGATAACTAGCTGTAAATTGTGTTTTACCCTGCTTTCCTAAAAAGTAATTTCTTAACCTTTAAAATATAAGGGATAAAGACCAATAAAAAGAAAAAAGTAAACATGAGCGCTATATTTAACGATACTTTTTTTGATGTAAGATATAGATCCAATATTAATTCATTGCCTTTAAGTACCTTAACTATAGGGCTACTATTGGGTTTATCGTATAGTCTTGGAATTGTGAAAACATTAATGTTATCTCCAATCTTAATTTTTTGAAAGATATCATTAATTAGCCTCCTGTCTTTTAAAATAAAGGCACGATCCTGATAAGAGGAAAGCTTGAGTATAGCTGTATTAATATCTACGCGATTATTCTTCGTATTTAAAGGAGCAATGTAAGTAACTTCCCCAATAAATGATTTAAGATCACTTTCCTCAACACTGTAACCGTAAAACCCATCAATGGCGTACCACAGAAAAAAGGCTGCTGGTAAAAGTAGAAGCGCTTGCCAATGACCAAACAATATTTTGATTTTTTTCATAAGAGGTTACTATTTATCTAATACTACTTTTCATTAATGTTTTCTGAAAAATTGCCTTTTGTCGGGCTTTTTCTTCTGGTAGAAGGGGCTTCTTTGCAGATTTGAAAACACTTATTTTTTCATTAACACTCATTTTTTTTAGTTCAGGATACTTTTTAGTTAATGAAATTAATAGTGCTCTTTTCAGAATGTCTAGTTTTGCAAACTGATCTGGTTTTTCTAGGCCAGCTTCTCTGTAATAGGATGTCAAGCCCTTGATTGTTCTCTGAGAAACTCTTGTATCTTTGCTATGAGTTCTTTTGATTGAGAAGTCCACTGCTAAAAGCGCCTCTGTTTGCATTTTGGAAATCTCGGAATATACCAAAAAGCTTGAGTCTTTCTTAAGTTTAGTAACCAAAGCATTTCTCATGTAACCTTGCTCAACCCTAGAAAGTTTGCTATAGTCTACATTGGATTTACTTTTCAAGTATATAAAAGAAAATGAAACTGTGCAAATTGCTAATGCGCAGATTATAAAGTTATTTGATATGTTTTTCATGTCTGTTTAAATTTAGTGCCCTGAATATGAGTTGTAACAAGAATTATATGCTTGCTGGAGCTGAGCATAAGACGAGTAATAATCATTCTCGAAGGCAATTCTTTTATCAACGATACAATATAAAATATTTTGCTTAGCTTCAGCAACGTCGGTAACAAAACCGGCTACCCCTTCCCAATCAATACTAGCAAGTGACCCCCCTTGGGTGGCACGTGCATCTAAAATTGCTTCATAAATGGAAGGAAAGATTGACAGTAAGTCCGCAAATGGCATCCCTAAATTGTCTGCATAGCATTGAGCCTCATCGTGATCTAATCGATCATTCAAATTATTTAGATCATCAACCCAACGTTGCGTTTGTATATCTAAGCAGCTTACTAATAGTTGGTTTAGGGCATCATTTGGATCAGGACAATTGCCATAGTCTGCGCAAGGATCATAACTGAACCCACACTCTGGGATTTCTGAAGCATATGGGCCGTTGCAAGGGTCGTATTCGCCGCCGCTCCCTCCTCCATCGTCACTACAGGAAGGGTCTTCATAACAGTGATTATCAACCATAATTTGTGTGCATTCTATATCATAGCCATTACTAGTTTCGGGATTTGGGGCACCCTCAACGCACTCCATTTCATAGACCGGGTCGCATACAGGAGGACAATTTGAACTCATAGTCTTGACCACAGAGTTACTAGTAGCAGCAAGCATTGATCGCTTTTTGGCACTAATAATTGCTACAGAACTCTGTTTAAGATTAACTTTTTTTAATTTATTATCCGAATCTCTTCTATAGATAAAGAGGCTCTTCTGGTTCAGAGATCTGAATTCTAGATAACCAGTAAAGTTTTTTTGCAAATGTTTTATCGTATTCCCACCCGTGTTATTTCCATATTTTGAAATGAAGGATCTATCGGGTATAAATGTTATTATTCGAGACATAACTTTCCCTTGCTCATTACGATAAATCACTATTTTTGAAAAGGACGCTTCGAGCATTGCTAAACCAGACTGCTGGGTACCGGGATTTCCAGCGAACGAGTATGCAGTAAGCCTAGCTTTAGAGAATCTGATTGGAGCCTCAACCATCTCGAGATTACCTTTAGTAAATCTCTTGGCCATTTTCCACTTTATTGTAGATTTTCCACTAAAAATAAGATTTCCGGCAAGTTTAGCTTCTTTTTCCCCTTCATCAATTTTTGCTCTCAAGTGTTTATAATAGTAATCCTGGACGTAGGATATTGAAAATCCTTGCTCAGCAAGAATTTGTTCTTCTTCAGTTGTTAAAGTGTTTTTTCTGCATGATATTAGGCACAGGAACAAAAAAAATAAGGCATAGTGACGCCTAAGATTTGGTGAGGTAAGTTTCATGGAGAGTTAAAATTTAGTTAATCAAGTATACGAATTATTTTTATACAGTGTAGGATAATACTACATAAAAATAAAATTTATCAGTTGATTTTTGTAATCCCAGACTATGAAAGCGTCTTTTAATTTTGACTTATGGACCTAATTTTTTTAATCGCATAAGCTCTAATAAATTTAGATTTTTCAGAATGTACTTTAACTGGTATCGTTAGAAGTGCCTGAGCAGTCTTTAATGCTTTCAAATCGTCTCCTTGCTTTATATAATAATCAAGCAAAGCTTTTCTTGTTCCTAATCTATTTGGAACCATGAAAATAGCTGTCAAATAGAATTTCTCCGCCTTATTATCAGAAAGTTTCTCATAACATTTACCAATTCTCATATAAGTAGTGTTGCTTTTTCTTAAATCTAAGAGCTTTCCATATGTAAAAATAGCTTCATTGTACCTCCCTTGATATTCGCAAACTTGAGCATAGGTGCTCAAAAATGCTGGATCGTCCTTAAGCTTAGCTTTAAGTTGGCCTAACTCGCGATATGAAGTGTTACTAAGACCAAATAGATGTAAGTCTTTAACGTCGTTAAAATTATCTTGCGCGCCAACCTTTCGGAAAATTGAAAAACAAAACGTCGAAAATATAACGCAGGTCATTATCATAGAAAAAAAAGCTAAACTACGCATAGCTTTGCTACTGGGATAATTATATAATAGTGTTGAAAATGAAACTAAAAATAATAACTGAAAAAACACCTTTTCGAAAACGTGTGTAAACAATGCTGCGACAGAAATCATTAAAATAAAAATTATTGACAATGAGCAAAAAAAATGAATTTTCCCTGCATTCATGTACCTATGAATTGATAGCCCTAACGTCAAAAAGACCAATATGATTGTTAGCCATCCAATTATTCCTGTTTCAATAACAAATTGCCAATAATCATTAAAAGCATAGTAGGTGTTGTCTGCTAATAACAGTTCCTTCAAAGTGAATTTTTCAACTTTGAAATAATCCGCCTGATATAGTAAATATATGTTTTTAAATTGCCCATAACCAATTCCGCTAAGCCAATTTTGCTCATAAATACGGCTTGATATTTTATATATGAAGATTCTACCTAAGCTTGAATCAACTTTATAGCGTGACATTAACAAAGTAGTGGTAACCAGGAATAGAAAGATTGATATGTAAAAATTCAATTTCCGAAAGGAGCGATGAAAAACTGAATACAACGTAAATATTAAGGAAGTTAAAGTGCCGATAAAAAATGCCCTACTATCAAGTAGCACTGATGAAATAAAGCATAGTGATAGTACTAAAAATAATAGATATATTTTATTCATGGAGAGTCGATAATATAAGTGAAGATATGAACTTTATATTCTTCTGCACTAGTTAAATTTACAAACGTATTAATATAGCATCAACAAGTTAGTGAAACATTTTCCTTAAATATCAAAGTGCTTAAATTATGAACTGAATGTTTTTTCAGTGAGAGTATAAATCTTAAATTATATACAAAAACTTTTTGCATATTTAATTAGAAAGTTTAAATTATAACATGTTCAGAACTGCATCATGACAGAATACTTTAAATTCCGAAACCCATTTGATAAAAGCCCCCATAAGTTTGAGATTGGTAATCCAATTAAATTTGACAGGAAAAAAGGAGATAATTTTTTCTTTAAAAAATTCTTCAGCCTTGAACCAGCAGAATATGGTGAGTATTATGAATACCATCTCGAGTGGTTTCTAACTAATAATGCAAATGCGGAAAACGAATTCTTTATCCATGTTTTAGATAAAATTGAAGACCAGATTGTCCATTACCATAAAAAAAGTATAACGGCATTAGATACAATTAAAAGCCTTGAAGCCTTAAGGAAATTTAGGGATGTTCTTGTGCGGTTCGACAAGTGGCATATTAAAAAGAGCTTAGAAATAATTGTTTCTGAGAAGGATATCGAGATATTAAGATTTAAGCAAGAAATTCTACGATTAAAGAGTCAAATTAAATCATTAAACCGTTACGAGTCGGATCAAAAAATAAGACTTCTGGACGGGAATTTACCACAGTTAATAGATTTGGTTAAGCAGATTCAGAATCTCGAAATGCCTGATGGGAAAAAGTTAGCTCGCTCACAATCCCAAAGCCCCTGGTATAAGATGATTGCCAGATATTTTCAGCATGGAGAGAACGAAATTTCGATTGAGACCCTTCGAAATTACTTTCCTGCAAACAAAACCAGCAAGCTTATAAAGGGCTCCGATGTTTCAGAATCCATCAAACTCTTTAAAATTGTACCAATCAAATCCGAGCTCTAAAACAAAACAGTTTTGATTTGACCAAACCCTATGAGTGGTCATATAAAATGGTATTTTATGATTCAATTTTGTATAGGCAATGTAGCCAAACTAATTGAATTTTATGTCTATAGAAATTATGACCAAATCTGATTTGATGGATTTCAAATCAGATCTATTTAAAGAACTTAAAACTTTTCTGGCTCCAGAAAAACCGACCGATAAAAAATGGCTTCGCAGCAATGAAGTCAGAAAATTATTGGGCATATCCACCGGAACCCTTCAAACCCTTAGAAATAATGGAACGCTAAGTTTTACCAAAATTGGCGGAACCATGTATTACAGCATGGAGGAGATTAATAAGGTTTTGCAGTTTCCAAAAAAGCCAAATATTCTGAGATGAGAATGGCTACACCATTATCAGTATTCCTGTGCAAGGCAGCGGAAGACCAGGTGATTTCGCCCATACACATTAGTCTCTTTACATCGATCGTTCAATGCTGGGCCAGTGGCGGTCGAATGAATCCGGTTGTTGTCACCAGGAAAAAGCTAATGAGGATTTCAAAGATCAGATCAACCAGCACCTACCATAAGTGTATCACGGATTTATCCAGGTCAGGTTACATTACTTATATGCCATCTTTCAACCCCGCAGGAAGTCTGATTTTTTTAAATAAATAACCTTTTATGAACCTATGGTCTGCGACGGGTTTTTCTAAAAAACTTTGAGGGAGCAAGTTTATGTTTTTGCTATACAAAAACCTTTTTCGCTCTGGCGAAAAAGAACTTGCCTTTTTACTCCCGATGGTCGCAAAAAGTAGGTGAAGAAAAATTAGAACCCTGATGGAAGAACTATTTAGTGCCGGAAAGTCCAAAGGTGGCAGGCCAGTAAAGAAGATAAAACGAGAAAAAATTATTATGGTTCGATTGAGCAAAACGGACCATTTTATCATTGAGGGAAAGGCTAATAAGGCTGGAATTAAAATCAGTGACTGGTTTCGCCAGGCGGCTAAAGCAGGAAAGGTTTCACCGAGAATAAGTCCCGAAGATTTGAAGGTATTCAGGATGCTGGCAGGAATGGCGAACAACCTGAACCAACTTACCAAGCTTTCTCATGAGCAGGGGCTATTGGTGTTCCAGAAAAAGTGCAGGGAGTTGATAGTTGAGATACATGAATTGGTTGCTAGGTATTTAAAAGGATGATAGGAAAGGTTGTGATCGGCAAAAGCTTTGGTGGGTGTGTTCGTTATGTGGCAAATAAAAAGGATGCAGAGATTCTTTATGGGGATGGTATTAGAATGGATAATCCATCCCTTATGATAAAGGATTTTGATTTGCAAAGAAAAATGAATCCGGAACTTTCAAAAGCTGTAGCCCATATTTCTCTTAGCTGGAGTGAAGTTGATAGAGATAAATTGAGTAATGAAAATATGTTGTCAATGGCAATGGAATATTTGAAGCTCATGGGCATAAGAAATACACAGTTGCTTGTTGTCCGCCATAACGATAACCATCACCCCCATTTACACATAATTTATAATCGGGTGGATAATGATGGTAAGACAATCTCTGACCAGTTCCAGTTTAACAAAAACGTTGCAGCCTGCAAAGAAATAACCGTAAAGCATGGGTTGTTTATAGCAAAGGATCGAGACAAAGTTAACAGAAAGGCCCTCAAAGGGAGCGATAAGATCCGTTACCAGCTTTTTGACCAAATCAAAACAGCACAAAAAAGTAGTGAAAACTGGGACAGCTTTGGAAATAAACTATCCAATACCGGTATTGGAATGGTTTTCAAATATAAGAATGGTAGTAACGAAATACAGGGCGTTTCATTCAAGAGCGGAGAATATACTTTTAAAGGTTCGGAAATCGACAGGTCGCTAAGTTATGGTAGACTCAATGCCTTTTTTCAGGATAACTCTGTTCAACAAGATGCTGGTAAAATAAGATTTCCGGATCAGGAACATGATGAAAGCACTGCTAGCAAGGAGACGTTTAGTGAATCCTCTAAACTGACTGAAGTATTGGAAATTCTGTTTACGCCGACGTTCTCGCCAATTCAGGCTGATCCAGAGCCTAGAAAAAAGAAAAAGAAAGGAACCAGTTATGATGAAGAGCAAAGTCAGGGAAGAGGCAGGTAATTACAAATTAAATGCAATCTTATGGAAAACATAAATGAAAAGTTAGAAAATATAGAAGAGATCATGGATCTGCTTATCGGTCAGCTGAAATTCCAGGATGAAAAGTTATCGGCTATTATTGAGCATCAGAATTCGCAGGCGGATGAGGCCATTGCAATTACTACGCCTGATGGAGGAATCATGCCTTCTATTGATGAGCTTAATAGATTTGCAGTTTCGATGAATGAGTTAAAGAAAAAAATAGAGCAGTTACCTGAAGCGTTTAAGGTAAAGCACCAACATCACTATGAGATAAAATCAAAGTTCTATTTTGTTGGTGCAATAATTATTTTTCTTGTTGTTGCAATTTCCTTAGGAAGTTCCATCTCTTTAATCTTAAGGAACAGCGAGCTCAAAACCGAATCAGATAAATTTAAGGTCATACGCGGTGCCTACCCTGAGCTATCCATTGAAATTGACGGGCATTACCTGAAAGACAAAGATAACCTGATGAAAAACGCTGATCTCCAAATCCATCAGCAGCAGGTATTAATCGAGGCAAGCTTAAAGGAAGCCAAGGCAAAAAAAGATTATGAAACGGCACGGAAATCAAAAAAGAATTTAAAGGATAAGCAGAAAAAAGCTAATTGATAATTACCCACCACGCATTTGTGGCCTGCAAACCCTGCCACTCAACCCACCTCAGGTTTGCGTTTTACATCTACGAAAAAATCCTGCCCATTCTAAAATTCCAGAATGGACAGGCATTTGGTGTAGGACTATCTTTTTTTTAAGCCATAGGTTTGCACAATCTGTTGAACGAAGGGCTCCAAGTGGGTATCATAATGTTTCTTTAGTACAGGCAACCGAAAACTTATTTTCGAGAAATAAGATACGACTTCAGCATCAGCGATCGAGCCTAACAAGTAAAACTTCATCGGCTTCTTTTCTGCAGCAGCAAAAAAGAACATGTTAAAAATTGGCGCAAAATTGGAGAGCTTGCCATTAACCATAAATTTTAGGTCAAGGAAATAGTATTCTCCTTTGTCAATAAGAAGAAATTTCAGTTGAGGTATATCACTCGCAACCTGGCAGAAACGAATATCTTTTTGTGTCGGCTTTCCTTTTATGTATCTCAAGCCATAAATCCATTGATAGCACATGAACCTTTCATACACAAGTTGTGGAAGTGCACTTTTCCAAAGATCAAACTGTAATTTTTTCCTTTCGGAAAAAGTTCTGCTATAATTTTCGTCCTTATGGTTTTTCATTTGAAAATAGAAAGAGTTCTCCCACATTTCTTCACAAATGTCGTTCAAATTAAGCTGCTCTGAATTGAGCTCCAGATCGTCTGATATCGTTTTACTGTTTAAGTATGTCAATAATGATTTAAAATTTCTTTTGTCATTATTTAGGGTTGCCGTAAAAGGAATAAGTAGGGTTAATTCTTTTTCTTCATTGTATCTCTCGTGTAGGTTTAAGGGGTCTAAAATACAATATGCGATAACTGGTGTATCATTTTCTAATGAATCCGATAATTGTGGTTCAAGAAAAATATTTCTTCTTGCCTCATTTTTTAGCGGAATAATGGGAAGCGAGACGCTTGGTTTAAAAAGATTTCTAAATGTCTCTTTCAGTTTAACGGTTAGCCCCTTGCTATTGCTCGCGATTTTCAGGTATTTAGAAGTTCCATTATCCGCATCAAAGAAATCCGGATAGTAATAGTCCTCAAAGCTTTTTTCATGATAAAACCATAAATATTTATTTAGAAAAAAGTAGGCATATCTGCTTAGATAAAATTCATCTGTATCCATGCTGCAACTGATAAGTAAATGATCCTGCGTTACTTTCAGGTATATTATTTCGACATCTTCATTTTCGATACTGATCGAGGCGGTAAGTATTTCGTTGACAAAACGCAAATGTTTAATGCTAACTGAAAGATAGCCGCGTTTTGGAGGCCTGAATTCCGAAAGTGAATCTAGGGTTTTCCGTTCAAGCAACCGGGTTCCGTTTTTGAAAGGGAGTTTAAAAAACCTGTAAAAAGGTATATCGGGAGTTAAATTATTCAAAACCTACCCCCATTTCTATTTGCATCTCGTTTTGCAATTTAAACTCAGCTATTTTACTGGTGCAAATCTCTTTAGTAAGTTCAAAGAATGCATATGCCTTTGATACAAGCTTATCTGCGACGTCTGAATCAACTTTAAAAGTGTCCTTATATCTTGCCTGGGAATAGCTCTTTAGTAAAATTTCAAATAATAAAAGATCGTCTTTTGTAGTTCTAAAAAGATTGGAAGGTTCTTCTGAAAAGCAACAGCAGAGATCGAGTTGACGGCCTAAGTGATGAATATCTGATCTGTAAGCGAGATTAACTCTGATCAATGCAATGGTACATTGTTCGATGACCTGGTGGGTCAAAAAAACGGCAATGGCATAATGTTGATTAGCATAACTATCTGCTGCTGCATCTAAAAACCCCTGTGCCAATTTTATCCTATGTTCAAAATGCTTTTTGGCCTTTTCAAAGTTTTGGCTGTGGTCAAACTTTATTTTGATCTCTTGCATCAGGATTCCGGTATTATTATAGAGAAGCCTCCCTTCGTTTAAGATCGTAATGAAAAACCTGTTGTTTTTTTGGATACACTCCTCAATCGTTTCATTTCCATGGGAAAGTATAGTAATCTTGCCATCATTAAAGTGTGAACGACAAAAGTCTTGGGCTTCATGTTCATTCCTTGTTGAGCTTTCCATTATCATTAGCAGAAAGTAATGTGGCTCGTCTTTAATTAGACAGGAGGTAAAGCAACCTGAACGATTGTTGGATTTTAAGATTTTGGAAAATGAGTAAATTTTCATCGGCTCAAATTTCTTTACAAGTATTTCAACAAATGAATTTAGTCTAGCCCAGGTGGATGGTGAATAATTTAAGTTTTCTACTATCATGGCATTTTCAATTTATTTTCTAATTTCCAAATTACCATCGCTGTACCGAACCAACGCAGATTGTTTTATACAATAGCTTGGTTGTTTTTTACCAAAGAAAAATTTTAGATATATTTGGAATATGGAAACCTCAGAAAAAAACACTCGCATGCATTTAGGACGGAAAATTAGCCGCTTAAGGGAATTAAGAGGTATGAAGCAAGACACATTAGCCTTGGAATTGGGTATTAGTCAGCAATCTGTAAGTAAACTTGAACAAAGTGAAGTCATAGAAGATTCTACGCTAGAGAAAATCGCTTTAGTATTGGGGCTTCCTGCTGATTCGATAAGAAATTTCGATGAAGAAAAAATGATTTATAATATTCAGAATAATTACGAAAATTCAAATAATACTGGTGCAAATGTTGGTTACCAAGTCACCTTCAATCCGCTTGAAAAAGTTATTGAGCTATATGAGGAAAACAAGAAATTATACGAAAAGTTATTAGCAAGTGAGAAAGAGAAAGTTGAAATTTTAAAAGGTAACTTTAATAAGACATTTTAACCATATAGCTAGTAGAACAACTTGTCAATATTTTATGGTTTATGAGAAAGAGTTTCAAAATGGATATGTAAAAATGTTAATTTCTTCCCTTGGCTACATGTAGAATATACTTTTATTAAAATCCAAATAGTTTATCATAAGCTGAATTGTTCTAAAAAGCTTTCAGGGTTTACAGTGTATTTGGCATTGCCCTGAAGGTTTCGCCATTTAGCTCACAACCACCTTTTGCATGCATTGGATGGTCAGATTGAATTGTCGGATCTTTTTGATTAGTATTAAATTTTGACTTTCCCCACTGTTTAAAGAAAAATGCTGTGTTAGATTCTTGACATCTATCTTTTATATGCTCTATCCAAACTTTTTTTATTGGTCTTGCTTTTGGCCCTGATTCACCCCCTACTATTACCCAGTCAATATTTTTTAGGTCAAGAAACCGAATCGGGGCTATCATTGGTTCAATCGAAAGGAATTTAGTCTTTGCAGTAGTGAGTCGTAATTCATCGATTCTAAAAGTATATTTTTCACTTTCTACAGAAACCCCCATCCAAATATTATCTGTCCAATTAAGTAAGTTCGATAACTGAAGCAAGCGTTCCGATCTTTTAGTTAGTATTTGATAAGTGTGCTTAGGAGTTTGGTTCATTACTGAAAATACAGCCTGAATATACTCAATCGGAACTTCTGGGTGGAACAAATCACTCATTGAGTTTACAAACACAATTTTTGGTTTCTTCCATGTGAATGGCGTATTGAGTGAGGCTGGTTGAAGTCGTATTTCAAAACCATCTTTATATTTTTCAGCACCCATTAATTTAAGTCGTTTTGCCATAACCTCAGCATAGCAAAATTTGCAGCCTGGACTTATTTTGCTACAACCCGTAACGGGATTCCAAGTTAATTCGGTCCATTCTATGCTAGATTGTGACATGGTTATAGTTTTTTCAAAATTACTGAATTTGCGAGTTTATTTATTAATATTAATTTTTTAATTGATATGTTAACAAGTGGGGTTTTTTGTATGTTTTATCATAATTCACCATTGGAGATGTAGATGCGTATTTTATAAGCCCCTCCTTCTTCATTTTTTTTAGGCATTCGTTAGCGTGTGCACCTAGAAAACCCTTGTTCATGCAGAAATTGAAAAGCTCTTTGTTATTTAGAATTTCGCCAGATAAAATCTTGGTTTTAATTTCATCTTGGAACGACTCGACTCGACTTCGACCACGGTCTCCAGTGAAAATGTTCATTTGATTGACCGTAGCATTATCATAAATATCAAAATTAGCCTGTCCGTTATCAGCATTTCGACTCCATGCAACACCTAAGAACTTATCTACTGCGCGAATATGGGAGGCGCCAAAAATTATCCCGTGGATATTTTTGCCTTTCTTAAGGGAAAAGGGGTATAGTTTCAACTTCGTAGCTTTTGGAAGTTTTTGTCTTAGTTGCTCAATTACACTGATATGTATAAATTTATAAGGATTTTTCTTTGCTTCGACCATGTCGATGTCTAGATTCATTTTGAATTCTTCCTGTTCGCCGAACCGCCAGAAGTATGAAGAAGAAATAAAATATAGGAAATCTGTTTGGAAGGTTTTTTCAAGCTCGAGGAAATATTTTTCAGATGTAAATTTGATTCCATTTTGATCCAAATAAACTAAAGATGGTGTTGATTTTATATTGAGTAATAATTTAGGAAATAAAGTTTCAAAATCTTCATTTGAATATTCGATGTGAACTCTGTGTTTTAAGCTGGGATTACAATCCATAAATTCATCGCATGATTTTTTGAGTAGCGCGAACTTTTCTTGTTCCTTTTTATTAGGCTCAAATTCGTTAAGAAAAATATTAATTTTAACATTATTATTAAAAATGTGCCCTCTTTGCTCTAGAATCCTATTTAAAAGCCTTATTGGACTCCCCGCTATACCTAGCTTATCGTAGCCGGTTCCAGCAAAGAAATCAAAAATTTGAATCACTGGAGTTTTTTGCATTATGAAAGTAGGTAGCCATGCTTGAGCGTAATCCTCGAATATCTCGAGTTTCATAATTGTTTCTTCGCTAAAGGGCTTGTCATGTAGGTTTTTAGAAGCCATGATTTACAGTTGAGAGTGTTAAGCAGCAATCTAATAGTTTTTTGTAAATTAACCAAACTAAAGGAATAACTCTTTCCTCAAAAAAATCTGAATCTACTTCCAATAATTTGGAGAGGGCTTTATCCTTCTTAGTTCTTTTAATTAAGAACTTACCATAGCAAACTTTTTTCATGGTATTTTCGGCTCACTAATTCCCTTTTCTCAGCATAAGTTTAAGTTTTTGAAATAATCATTATTAAGCATTAACTTTGTTTTTACCTCTATTGTTCTATTTCAGCCTTATAGTAATAGAGTTGAATACATTAGGATGAAAAATTTTGTTGCACATCCATACTTTAAAAAATTAATCTAAAAAATGCCTGGAACGATACCTAACCCTTTATGGTTATATAGGATCATACATTGTGACAACATTGATTTTATCCTTAAAAACGGAATCTACGTCAGAGGACATGCTAGTCATGATCCCAATTACATTAACATTGGCAATAAGGACATAATTAGCGTCAGAGATAATTTTAAAGTTAAACTAGATGGTTACGGTAATATTGGAGAATATGTTCCTTTTTATTTTGGCAAGCAATCCATTATGTTATATAACATATTGACTGGACATGGTGTACCTAAACATAATCCTCAAAATATAGTCTATCTTTGTTGCGAAATTAATGATTTAACAGGTACTTGTAAGAAGTATTTCTTTTCCGATGGTCAAGCCAACAAAGCATTCACGGAACACTATAATGATTTAAAGCATCTTGGTGAAGTTGATTGGGATGTAGTACTGGGTGAAGATTTCACTATGAATGGAGATAGTGACAGACCACGGAGGTATATGGCAGAATTTTTGGTTCACGAATTTATACCTGTGGATTGTATAAAGAAAATTATTGTTTTTAATCAGGCTAAAAAACAAGAAGTTGAAAAACTCGTTTTAGATAATGGCTACAAAATTCCAGTTCGAGCAATTAAGGAAGGTTATTTTTTTTATTTCTAATTAGGATGGTAAAAATTGTTAGTGGTAACATGTTGGATGCCAAAGTTGATGCTTTGGTGAATACCGTTAATACTGTCGGCGTTATGGGCAAAGGGATTGCTTTGCAATTTAAAAATTCGTTCCGTAACAATTATAAGGTATATGCTGACGCTTGCAAAATGGGGACTTTCCATATAGGTGAGGTGCTTGCTGTTGAAGATCAAAATCTCGATGGAAAGAAGCTGATAATCAATTTTCCAACTAAGGAACATTGGAAGCAACCTTCAAAAATCGAGTATATCGAGAAGGGTTTAATAGCTCTGGCCAAATATCTTAAAGAACATAAGATTAAGAGCGTTGCATTACCTCCACTTGGTTGTGGCAATGGAGGGTTAAAATGGGGTGATGTAAAACTATTAATAGAAAAACATCTTGCTGACGTTGATAGCGAGATCTTTGTTTATCAACCTAACGATGCAGTCAAAACTATACTTCAGAAGGAAGAGACAGGGGCTAAAACGAAATTAACCCCCGCCAGAGCAATGTTATTATACTGCTTGTTTTATTATGAAGCGATGGGTGAATATACTAGCTTGTTTGCGGCAAATAAGCTTGCGTATTTCCTCCAACGGATGGGTGAGGATCTCAAGCTTAAATTTCAGGCCCACCATTATGGCCCCTATGCACTAGGCGTGGGACATGTTCTGCTTGCAATGAATGGGAGTTTTATTAAAGGCCTCGAACAGAATGAAGCCAAAGCTTTCGAGCCCTTGAAGCTCAATTATGAAAAGCTTGAAGAGGTTAAGGAATATGTGAAGTTAAAGTTGACGGACAAACAGGTGCAACGATTGAAATCATTAATATCCTTCATTAATGGGTTTGAGACAGAACTGTCTTTAGAAGTTTTGTCATCGGTTGCGTTTTTACTGGAAAAGAATCCTCATCAAACCCTTACTGAAATAAAAGAAGGTATTTTTAGTTGGAACTATAGAAAGAAACAGCTTTTTAAGGATAGATATATCGAAATTGCATACGGACACCTAAAGACTTACTCAGGTGCTGAAAATTTATTTGCTGATCTTAGCTAGAAGTCAACTTGTTTGTGGTTGCAATAAGTTATATTCAACATTTAATTAAGATCGATCCAAAAGTGATTCAGCAAAATATATTTTCAATTGATATTTCTTTTGTTATTCCACTTGTATTGATGTATTAATAAATTATTAATACATTTGAATATAGAATTGTTGTTCTTAAATAGATTTATTGGTGTGCATTTAGAGCGCATTATATTTTGTGATTTTTAACTTATTGTTAAATAGATATTTACGTGGTTTAGTTCGAGTCCCGTCCATTCCGCAACAAAAGCCTTAACTTGAAAAAAGTTGAGGCTTTTTTGTTTCAATGCCTTTTCTGATGAAAATAATTAGAATGACATTCAGTAGGTTACGGTTTTAAAAGGGGAAATCTAGCTTAGAATAGTGATAAACTGAAATTAGTATCTATATTTGCCATCCCGAAAGGGGAAGAGGTTCTAACTTTAAAGAAGAACAAATGGAGTGGTAGTTCAGCTGGTTAGAATGCCTGCCTGTCACGCAGGAGGTCGCGGGTTCGAGTCCCGTCCATTCCGCAAACGAAGTCTTAACTTGGAAAAGTTAGGGCTTTTTTGTTTTTTGGCTTAATTTTATTGTAAGGCTTTCTATGTTTATATTATTCAAAGTGTAAAAGATGGATCTTTTATAAAGGCTTTACTGAAATCCACCCTACAGACTTATCCAACATAACAATGGAGAATCGAATATACCCAGTTTAAAAATGCTATGGATTTTTGTTTATCTCGAAGAAGCAAGCTCGGAAAAAAAAGTGGATTCATTAGAGAAAAGGTGCTAGAAAAATATAGCCATGCTCAGGTTTATCAACCTATTGGCTCCTCAAAAAGTAAAATTTCACGATTAAATAGTTTAGAGTGATAATGTTGCCTGTCATCCCCAATATCATTGGGGAAGGGTTCGAGTGCTCCCGACCTTGTTTGGGACAACAAATACCTTAACTTGAGAAAAGTTGGGCTTTTTTGTTTTCCCTGAAATACATCGACATTAATCAGGTTTCGGCAAAATTTTCGCTAGGCTTCTGAAACTTTCGATTAGCCGTACTCTATTAGACTTTATTGCTGCGAACCTGAAAAGCAGTCATCTCTAAAAACTTTAGCCTTTAAGATTTATTAATATTAAAGGAACATGGGTGAAGTAGTTTTGCTTAATCAAAAAAAACAGCATTGAGCGAATTACTAATTGCATCTTTAAAACGTGATGATAGCCTTGCAATGGAGCAAATATTCGGCATCTATTGGGAAAAGGTATTTGATGCTGCGTTTAGAAAAGTTTGTAATGAGGATGTTGCTCAAGACATTACCCAGGAAATATTCATTTCGCTGTGGGAGAATCGGAAAAGTTTAGAATTAACCGGAAATCTCTCTGGATATTTGCATGGCGCTGTAAAATACAAGGTGATTAACTATTTCAGATCCAATGCTATTAAAGAAGGTCATCAGGCAGAATTTGCAGTTTTAATGAATCAGCAGCATGTAAGCACAGCCGACGAAATTTTAATTCTACGAGATACTTCCAAAGAGGTTGAAAATGCGTTGCAAAGTTTACCAGAACGTATGCGGCTAATAATTTCGATGAGCCGAAAACAAGATAAATCGATAAAAGAAATTGCCGCTGAACTAAATATTTCTGCACAAACGGTTAAAAACCAAATTACTGCGGCAATGAAATTACTCCGTGAAAACCTCTCCTATCTGTTGTTTATAACCTTTTTTATCCGTTAATAGAAACTTAACAAATACGTAACATCTTTCGTTAGTACTATTTTAATTTTGAAACGACATGTATTCAAATGACGGAAGAAGAAGCAAAACAGGTGCTGCAAAAATATTTGGATGGAAGGGCAAGTACTGCCGAAGTTAAACAAGTCGAGGATTGGTATCCTCAATTGGATGTTCCTAACCAGGAAGTTTCCGATGAACGAAAACTCTTAATCCGATCTGAGATATTGGTAAACATTAGAAAGGCTATAGCTAAAAAGGAGGATAGAAGATCTTTTTCAGCTACTTATTGGTTCAAGATAGCAGCTGCGGTTACTATACTGGGCTTTATATTTTTTGGATTGTGGAAGCAAAAAGATCAGTACAAAACGGCTTCAACTCAAACTATTGTATTTACAAAAGCAGGCGAGCGGAAAAATATAACCCTTAATGATGGCTCGGAGGTTACACTAGAACCTTTAGCTAAACTAACTTACCCAGGCAAATTCGGTAAAAACTCGCGTAAAATTAAGCTTTTGGCTGGCGAAGCCTTTTTCTCTATAGCCCATGACGAGCAAAGGCCTTTCCACGTCGAGCTTCCTTCAAATTTAAATGTTAAGGTTTTAGGAACTTCATTTAGAATCCGTGCCGATATCGCAAAAAATGAGATAGAAGTTGCTGTTGCTACGGGTAGAGTTGCGGTAAGCAACAATGGTAAACTCATTAGTAAGCTAGTCAAGGACGAAGTTCTTCAATACAGTAAAACTACAGGGCAATCTTCAATTCATATAAACAAGCTCATCACTCCAGTTAAAATAGAATTTAATGGCTCTACCCTTGGTCAGGTAATTAAGCGGATCGAATATGTGTACAGTATTAAAATTTCGCTTTCAGATAAATCGCTCTCTAACTTGAAGAGTACAGCAACCTTTAATAGTGTTCAGCAGCCTAATGAAATTCTTGACATTATTTGCAGTCTGCACCACTTAAAATTCAGCTCAGATAAAAATCGTAAAACATTTAAAATATATAAATAATGAGCGGCTAAGTCATTTAAAGAACCTGTCCGCGTGAATTTTTAAAGGACAAATCACAACAATTTACTAATTATTACAAGCAATCAAACAAATGAAAACAACCTCGTCCAAGAGGACTCTATCTCCTTATCGAATCATGAAATATTCGTGTTTAACATTTTCAATTATCTGCATATTCTGCAGTTCCCTTCTCGCATCGTCTGGCATGGCCCAACGATTGGCGAAAAGCAAGGTTAGCATTAAAATAAGTAAGGGAACCAAACTTAGTGATATTGTTCGCGAAATCGAAGGCATTTCAGGGCTCAATTTCGTTTATAATCCTGATCTTCTTCAAGAAAAAAACACTTATGTAAGTGGAGAATTTAAGATGGAGCCCGTTCGCTCTTTATTAGATAAATTGGGGCTCAGTGTTGTAGAAAAGGACGATTATGTAATATTAAATAATGCAACTTTTAACAAGCCCGACAGGATTGTAACCGGTACGGTTAAAGATTCTACAGGTTTGGCGTTGCCTGGTGTATCTGTTAAGGTAATTGGTACGCAAACAGGAACGATTACTGATGCTAATGGTGCATTCAGAATTGAAGTTGGCGGACAAACGGTGCTCTCCTTTTCGATGATTGGTTATCGTACAAAAGAAATTGCAGTTAATGATAACCAGATAATCAATATTGTACTAAGCGAGGAAAGAGCCTTGTTGGCTGATGTAATTGTGGTTGGTTATGGAACGCAGAAAAAGGAAACTTTAACGGGAGCAGTAAGTTTAGTTTCACTTGATAAATTATCATCAAGATCGGTGAACAGTGTGGGCGAAGTTTTGGCAGGAAAATCTCCTGGTGTAATTGTTACCAATGAAGGCGGCGACCCTACCTCTACCCCACGAATCAACATTAGAGGTGCAGGCGGTATAAATGGCGAAAGCGTTCTTTATGTGATCGATGGTTCTATTTTCTTAGGTACACCACAGCTAAATCCTAACGATATTGAATCTATCTCGGTATTAAAAGATGCTGCGGCAGCAATTTATGGGGCTCGTGCCTCGGGTGGTGTAATTTTAATTACAACCAAAAAAGGAAAAAAAGGAAAAATGCAAATTGCTTTCGATGGTAAGATAGGTCAGCAATCTGTCTGGAAAAAGTTGGAGGCACTTAACGCAGTACAGCGTGCTCAGGTTGCGGCAACTGCCGCGAAAAATGGCGGAACAACGATTTTACCTGCTTTTGATCTAACTAAATATCCTGATGGGCAGGTTACCCGAACCAATTGGATGGACGAAGTTTTTAGAGATGGAATGTTACAGGATTACAACGCTGCCTTAAATGGAGGAAGTGAGAAATCGAACTTTTATTTAAGTTTTAACTACCGTGATGCAGAAGGCATTGTTCTGAATACTAAAACCAAGCGGTATAATTTCAGAATTAATTCTGAGCACGAGCTTACTCCATGGTTAAAGGTTGGCGAAAATTTATCGTATAGCAGCACAAACGGAAATGGTGCAAATACAAGTAGTGATTACACTGGAGCACTTTTATCAGCAATTTATTATCCAACTAATGGTACGCCTTATAACGCTAATGGGAGTTTTGCGGGTTTGCCTGGAGGTCAGTATGCTGGCGACTACGGAGATATTGTTAACCCTGTTGCCGAATTACAACGTATTGATATTAATAATCCCGTAAATGTTTTAGTTGTTAATCCTTATGCTACCCTTCAATTAGCTAAAGGTTTAACCTTTAAATCTAATTTAAGCATTACTAAGTCAAACTCACAGTTCAAAAGTTTCACACCGAAAAGACCAGAAGTCGGTAAGCCAGTATTAAGTAATAGTTTGGTTCAACGGTCGGATGCTTCGAACGATATTTTGGCCGAGCAAGTAATTAACTATCATACCAATTTTGGTGTTCACCAACTCGATTTTACGGGTGGTTATACCTATCAAAAAACAACGAGTAATGGTCTTTACGCATCAGGATCGGGTTTTGATGATGAATCTCATCAATACAGGTATTTAACTAATGCCACGATCATACAGCCATCATCAAGTTATTACGATGCAAAGTCAATTTCTTCTGTTTTCTTAAGAGCCAACTATAATTACAAGGAAAAATATCTTTTATCCTTAATTGGCAGACGAGATGGTTCTTCAATGTTATCAAAGGAAAACAGATTTAGAAATTATGGTTCAATTTCTGCAGGCTGGGCGATTAATAAAGAAGAATTTTTAAAATCAGCAAACTGGTTAAATGAATTAAAGTTAAGAGGAAGTTACGGCATACTTGGTAATCTGGGTAGTCTATCCACTTCGGCTGTAAACCCATTACTTGGTGCAACACAAAGTTACTTTGGGCAAACCCCAACCTTACAAAATGGTTACGTACAAACTATATTGGCAAATAAAAATCTTACCTGGGCAGAAAGCAAGCAAACCAATATTGGTTTGGATTTTACTGTACTTGATCGATTGAGTTTAGTTGCCGATTATTTTATCAAGGAAACGGATAAGATGATTTTAACCCGATCGTTGCCTGGTACGGCGGGATTAAATACCCAAACCATTAATGCGGGTATTGTGAAGGATAAAGGTATAGAGTTGGGGTTAACTTATAACAGTGCAAAAAATACGGCTTTTACTTACTCTGTAAACGCAACACTTACCAAGTTAAACAATAAGGTTCAGGAATTGGCGCCAGGTTTAACACATATCGCCGTTGGAACGAATTTCAGAAACGAATTAGCGCCATTAGCAATCACAATTGGGCAGCCTTTATACAGCTATTATGTTTTAAAAACAGATGGTATTTTCCAAAGTCAGGCTGAAGCAGATAATTATAAAAATGCAAACGGGCAAAAAATTCAACCAAATGCAAAAGCTGGTGATTTTAAATTCATTGACTTAGACGGAAGTGGTTCGATTGATGGCAAAGACCGCTATTTTGCAGGCAGTGCTTATCCTGATTTTTCTTATGGTTTAAGTTTTAACGCAAGCTACAAAAACTTCGATTTTAATGTTTTTGCGCAAGGTGTTCAAGGTAATAAACTTTTCAATGCTGTTAAAAGAACTACTTATAGTGCAAGTGGCCCATCTTACAACAAGTTGGTTGGTATTTTAGATGCCTGGTCGCCAGAAAATCCTAACGGAAAAGTGCCGATTATTTCAACAAGCGATAATAATGGAAACTTTAATGCATCCGATTTCTACATTGAAGATGGTTCTTACCTGCGTATTCGTAACGTAACCTTAGGTTATAGCTTACCAAAATCTCTTACAGGAAAACTTAAAACTGGCGCTATTAGAGTTTATGCAACTACAAACAACTTATTTACCATTACTAATTACTCAGGCTTCGATCCAGAAATCGGCATGGATAATAACGGTCTTGATGTTGGTCGTTACCCACAGGCAAGAAGCTTCATATTTGGTCTAAGTGTTAATCTTTAATCTATAACAAAATGAAAACGAATATAAAATACCTTGTAATATTAGCAGTAACAGTTTTTGCTTCATGCACAAAACAATTAGATATCGTACCAGAAGGCTCACCATCTGCACAAAACTTTTGGAAAACAAAAGAAGATGCTATTAAAGCTGAAGGTGGTATGTATGAAAAATACAATGAAGAAGATTTTTACGGCCGAGGCATGTTCTGGTTCATCAATGCCAGCGATGATATGGTGACTGGCCGTAACAAACCTGAAGCCGATAACATTAAAAATTTTAACCGTACTTATATTGGCGGAGGCTACACCGAATCGCAGTGGAGCATGCGTTACGCCATAATTAAGAGAGCGAACGATATTATTTCCAATGTTCCTGGTATTGCGATGGATGATAATCTGAAAAAACAAATTATTGGCGATGCGTACTTTAATGCGGGTTTGGTCTATTTTCAGCTTGCTGCAAATTATGGTAATGATAAAGCAGGGATACCGATTGTAATGCCAGAGTCTGATGCTTCAGTTGCTGTTCCAAGAGCTAAAAATGTGGCAGAGAATTACGATTATATTATCTCGTTATTTTTAAAGGCGGCAGATAATCTTCCAAACTTTACTGCAATGGCAACCACCGATTACGGTAAAGCGCACAAAACCGCTGCTTGGGCTTATCTATCAAAAGTTTATTTGTACAAGAAAGACTATGCAAATGCAGCTAAATATGCCGATATGGTAATCAATTCGGGTCAGCATAATTTGTTGAGTAATTTTGTAGATGTTTTCAAAGCCTCTAATAATTGGTCTAAAGAGTATATTTGGTCGGTAGTTTGTACGCCTAATGGTGGCGGTACAGGTTGGGGTAGTAAATTGCCAGGGGTAATGTTAACTAACAAAGCCTGGGGTATTTATAATGGGTGGGGTTATTATTTGCCAACTAAAGAACTTTTTGATTCTTACGAAACTAGCGATTTACGTAGAGATGCTACCATTTTAAAACCTGGAGATAAGTTTATGTTCTTTGGTACCGAACGCAGTTTTACTAAAGATGCAGGTGCCACATCAAATTATCAGTTTAAAAAATATATGGAACCGTTTTCTTATGCAAATCCAATCCCAACTCACGTAAATCCGAACGGAGATAATGGTACTACTGATTTGAATATGCCTTTGATGCGTTTTGCAGAAGTGCTTTTAATTAAAGCAGAAGCCGCCATTAATTTAAATGGTGCAGGTGGTGGCGATACAGAATTGAATAAAATTAGAGTTAGAGCGGGGTTAGTTTCAAAAACCGGGATGACATTGACCGATTTAAAACGTGAACGCCGTAATGAGTTGGCTGGTGAATGGGCCGATCGCCATCGCGATTTAGTAAGGTGGGGAGACGCGGAAACAACGTATGCCAAACCATTGCATGATTATGATGGCGCTGTAATCTGGCCAGCAAGAACTTTCAATCCACAAGTGCATGATGTTTGGGCGGTTCCGCAAAGAGAGATTGATAACAGTTCGGGTGTAATAAAACAAAATCCAGGATGGTAAAAAAAACTAAATTTATTTGGTTGTTATTTGTAGCCTTTGGCATTCAGTCGGTTTCTGCACAGCAGAAACTGACTGCCAATAACGGCCATAGTCATAACGATTATAAGCAACAAATTCCCTTGCTAGAGGCTTATTATGCAGGTATGGGTTCGATCGAAGCCGATGTGTTTTATCGTGATGGAGAATTATTTGTAGCGCATGAGAGTAAAGAAATAGAACCTGGTAAAACATTAAAAAAACTTTATTTAGAGCCTTTGTTCGCTTTTTTTAAGAAGAACGGGAATCATGCTTATTCAAATCCACAGCTAAAACTTCAATTGGTTATCGATATAAAAGATGATTACCAAAATGTTTTAGCCACATTATTAAAGCAACTTAAGGATTACGAATTGGTTTTTGATCAGGATAAAAATCCATCGGCCATAAAACTTTTAGTGAGCGGAAACATCCCTCCTGTAGATAAATTTAGTGACTATCCTGCCTTTGTTTATTTTGATGGTCGGCCAGGTAAAAATTATACATCAGAGCAGCTGAAACATATAGGGATGATTAGCGATGACCTTTCTAAATATTCTGTTTGGAATGGAAAGGGCACACCAACACCTCCTGATTTAGAAAAAATGAAAGCTTTAATTGCCGAAGCTCATAAAGCAGGTAAACCATTTCGGTTTTGGGCAACTAAAGATAGTCCGAATAGTTGGAAAGAATTGGAACAAATGGGTGTTGATTGGATTGGAACCGATAATCCAGCAGCATTGAGTAGTTTTTATAAAAACAGAAGCAAATTAGAATTTGTCAATCCAAAGGGTTATCAACCTTATCAGCCTACATACAAAAATGATGGTTTACAAAAAAAGGTAAAAAATGTTATCCTTCTGATTGGTGATGGTATGGGGCTGGCACAAATTCAGGCTGGTTTAACGGCAAATTTTGGGCAATCGAACATCGTAAACATTAAGCACATTGGTTTTTCGAGAACTGAGGCTTTAAATTCTGACTTTACAGATTCTGCAGCTGGTGGAACAGCAATGGCAACTGGGCAAAAAACGAATAATCGTTATATTGGTGTTGATGCAAGTGGTCAGTCATTAACATCCATTCCAGATCGTATGTCTCAATTTGGTATTAAAAGTGGCATTATCAGTAGCGACGATATTACAGATGCAACTCCGGCCGCTTTTTATGCGCACCAAATTGAAAGAACGATGTCGCAGGAAATTGCTGCGGATTTTCTCAAAAGCCCTATCGATATTCTTATTGGTTCACGCCGTAAAAGTTTCATGGAGGGAAAGAATATTGATCTGATAAAGAAGTTAGAACGTAAAGGCTATCAAATTAAAACGAATCTATCCGATTTTACTTCAACAGAAGCGGGTAAACAAGTTGTACTTTTAGATGACTCTGCAACGAGAACTGTTATTGATGGTAGAGGAGAAATGCTTAAAACATCATTGCTTAAAACCATTGCTATTTTATCGAAAAACCAAAGTGGCTTCTTCATTATGGCAGAAGGTGCACAGATAGACCATGGCGGACATGCAAATAATTTGCCAATTGCGGTTACCGAACAACACGATTTTGATAGACTTGTAGGTGAGGCGTTGAGGTTTGCCGATGCAAATGGTGAGACCTTGGTAATTGTTACGGCTGATCACGAAACTGGCGGGCTATCGCTTTTAGATGCATCATATAAAAAAGGCATGGTGCGTGGCAACTTTAGTACGGATGATCATACAAACATTATGGTGCCAGTTTTTGCGTATGGTCCAGGTTCGGGAAGTTTTATTGGAGTTTATCCAAACACATCTATATTTAAAAAAATTATCGAAGCCTATGGGCGGGAATAATTATTAATTAATAACTACTGCTTATCACTATCTAAAGATGTTTAAATCGGTATTACGGGCAAAGATTAAGTTTATTTTAATTTTTTATTAAAAAAATATTGTGAATTAAATTAAATTCCTATATTTGCACCTCCTTAAACAAAGGGAAATGATTCCGTAGCTCAGCTGGTAGAGCATTACACTTTTAATGTAGTGGTCCTGGGTTCGAATCCCAGCGGGATCACAGAAAGCCTTACAGAAATGTAAGGCTTTTTTGTTGTGTGCCGGGCATGGCAATTTACTATACGGTGTAAGTCCGGAGCACGCTTTGCAGTAGGAAGTGCTAGTTTAAGGCAAGGGTGTCGTAGGTGACTACGAATCTGAAGGAAGCCAGAAGCAAATATGGGGGCTTACGAACAGGAACTGTATATAAGGCGGGTCAATGTGGGCGATGTTGCAACACAAACAGAAACCCTATACTGCATAGGCATTGATACGTAGATACAGAGGCCGCATCCATTGAAAGTAGATTGTCTTACCCCGGGAGATCTGATTAAATTCTGTCAAAGGTATGCGCGAATGCCGTAGAGGAAACGCTGTTCAGAATAAGAATGAGCATGTGGTTTAATCAGAAGTCAGCTGACTCCATATTACTGTTTTTTTTTTACAGGAAGGGATGAATGCTAGGATGGCAAAGGAAATATGAAGTTTATGGCAAAGCGTTCACAGCAGAACCACATTAGAGAACTGCTTATATGAGGGTAGGACGGAATCCGAGAGTAAAGTATAAGAGGAGCTGAGCTGAGCCGTGCAACCAATATGCACAATGCCTGGGAAGGAGTTTTTTTTTTTAGTACTATGCTTGAAGAAATATTAGACATCCGAAATGTACAAAGAGCCTTTAGGCGGGTTACCGCTAATAAGGGTGCTTGTGGTATTGATGGTATGCAGACCGATGAACTTCGCGACTACCTCAATACCAACTGGCAGTCATTACGAGCTGATATTTTAACAGGTCATTACCGACCTCACGCTGTAAGAAAGGTAGAGATACCTAAGAATGGTGGCGGTAAAAGGATGCTTGGCATCCCAACGGTTATTGACCGACTAGTCCAACAGTCCATTTCTCAGTGGCTGAGCCCAAAGTACGAGGGTGACTTTTCTTCTGGTAGCTATGGTTTCCGCCCAAACCGCAATGCCCATCAGGCCGTGCTAAAGGCTCAGGAATATCTTAACACAGGTTACACCTGGATTGTGGAACTTGACCTGGATAAATTCTTTGACCGGGTAAACCATGACAAACTCATGCAGCTGTTGTCATTAAAGATAAAGGACAAGCGGACATTGAAGCTTATTCGTCTTTATTTGAGTGCAGGAATCATGGAAAAGGGCTTGGTAAGCCCAAGAAAAGAAGGTACGCCGCAAGGCAGTCCATTAAGTCCATTATTGTCAAATGTTATCCTCCATGAACTGGATGCTGAGTTGGAAAAGCGTGGACATCGGTTCGTACGTTATGCTGATGATTGCAGTATTTACCTGAGAAGCAAGCACTCAGCACATCGGGTGATTGCGAGCATTTCGGTTTATCTGGAAAGCTGCCTAAAACTAAAGGTTAACATGGAGAAAAGTAAGGTAAGCAGGCCAAGCGAAAGTAGTCTGCTTGGTTTCTCATTTTATGGTGGCAAAGAGGGATGGAAGATTCGCATCGCACCCAAATCCTTAAGTGCCATCAAAGAGAAAATAAGAATGCAAACCAAACGCAGCAAACCAATTCCATTACACCAACGGATATCAAATCTTAAGGAAATGATTCACGGTTGGGTTAACTACTTCTCTATTTCAGATGCAAAGAGTTATATGGTAAAACTGGACGAGTTGATGAGAACCAGACTGCGGATGATTCTGTGGAAACAATGGAAAGGTGTAAAGTGCAGAGCGAGGAACCTAATGAAGATGGGCGTGATAAAATCACGGGCTTATCAGTTGGCAAATACCCGAAAGAGTTACTGCAGAACTTCAAACAGCCCCACACTACTCACGACACTTAACAAGGAGTTATTCATTGGCCTGGGATTAGATGGATTCGCTAAGTATTACTATTGGAAAACGACACACCAAACGAAGTTATTCTAGCAAACCGCTGTATACCGAACGGTACGTACAAGGTGTGAGAAGACAGCAGGGAAACTAATTCCCTGCTTCTTACTCGATTCGATTCCATTTTCTTTTCCAAACTTCTCGTTTGTCACATTTTCTGCTTGGTCTATCCCATTTATTCCTGCCATTATTCTACCTATGTTACCTTGCTTTACATTTAATAATAGTTATAACGCTTGATAAAAGCCCCTAAATTAATAGCAATGAAACCACACTTACTTATTCTACTCTTCTGCTTCAGTTCTAAATTATTTGGACAGAAATTACCCGATCCTACTCGTCGCCTAGATTTTACTATAGAAAATGTAAAGTTCGAGAGTGCGGGAGCTACTTTATCAGGAACAGTTTTTAAGCCTAAATACATACAATCGTCAGTTGTTATTGTGCATGGTTCTGGTCAGGAAAAAAGGATGGCAAATATGGCTTCGCTTTTGGCAAGTAACGGAATTGCTGTGCTAACTTATGATAAACGTGGCGTAGGAGAATCGGGTGGTGTTTATGCTGGGCCTGAAGTTGGAACCAATAATATTGATTCTTTAAACCTTAACCTTTTAGCATTAGATGCGAGCGCAGCATTAAATACGCTTGCTGCACATATCCCGACGCATGGCGGATCATTAGGATTAATGGGGTTTAGTCAGGCTGGTTGGGTAATTCCAATTGCTGCAACAATAAATCGTAATGTGAAGTTTATGGTCATTTTTAGCGGTCCAGTTGTTACCACCCTTGAGCAGTTGCGCTTTCAGTTTTATACACAGGGCAATACAAATTTTTGGGAAACTCATACGGAAGCTGATGCTCGTGAACACATAAATAACGACATTGATCGATATAAATTTACAAGTACTGATCCACGAACGGCACTCGGTAAGCTGTCTATTCCTGGGCTTTGGCTTTATGGAGGAAAAGATATACAGGTTCCAGTAAATTTATCAATAGAACGCCTTAATGTGCTTAAGGCAAAAAGTATGCCTTATGATTATCAGGTTTTTCAAGCATATGGGCATAATACAGCATCATCGAAATCAAATGAACCAATGAATGTTGCGATACAATGGATCAAAGGCTTGAGTAACCAAGCCAAAGTAAAAGATTAATATTACAATAATTTTAATCTTTTTTGTATCTATATAAATCGTCAGCAAATGTTTTTTGCCCATCGTTGAAGATGTTTGCACTATTGGAGTTAATAATTAATCCCTGAGCCACTTCTAATAATTTCATTTAGGTTATTATTTGTGCTTCCGCGATTAGTTCAATGTTTTTTGATGCTTTGATTTCAGCTGCAAGGCAATTTTTCAATTAGTAAATCACATCTTAATGTTTATGCACCCATAATGTCTATAGTGAATTGGCATAGCAATTTCTGTTGAAAAGTTGATATCTCTTAAGGTTAATTCGTGTTTCATGCATTTATGGTAAACACTTTCCAATAAACTTGGGCCAAGCGATTTGTATATTTCAATTGCAGCACCAATTACATTGTATGTGATTTCACGCAGGTAGGATTTTGTTATAACAACAAAGGGTTGAAATCTTTTTTTACCATATAGATATATTTCATATAGATTTTAATGGAGTTTCATCTATTCACTTCTATATTTCCATCTTTCTATATGGCTAGTGAATAAATTGTATGGCTCAATAGCTGTAATTTTTGATTATCGTATTAAAGGGATGTATTGCACTTTCTAATCTTGCAAACTTTCTTTAACGGCATTATCTGGCAGGCCAACCATAAGATATTTATTACCTGCGCTAATGCTAACTTCTATTGTGATGGTAAGTGCATTTACACCATACACAGCGCTTCCTTATGTTTTTACAAGCATGAATCATTAAGCTGAAAAATGAATGGGCTGTTATATTATTCTGGGAATGAATAATTTAATTGGTTTTAGCTAATATAAGCATATGATTTATATTTAATAAGAACATTTTACGACTAAGCGTTTATTGTACTGTTTTCAATAGTGCTTAGATCTAAACCTTAAATGCAGAGTATTCAAAAACCATTATTACAAAGCCAATGTTGCATCTAAAAAAAAACGCATCTAGAGAGATGAAATAATAATCAGCCTTTAAGGCTTATCGCTTAAACCTTTATGGTTTTTCCTAAAATAATTTTACCTTTGACCTCACAAAAAATGAAAATATAAAATCCAATTAAGGATCACATAATATGGCTAAAGCATCAGAAATTAAAACGGGTAACATTCTTCGTGTAAACAATGAATTAGTTACTGTTGACGAATGGAATCACCGTACACCAGGTAAAGGCGGCGCTTTTTATACTGGCAAGTTTCGTAACATTAAATCGGGCAGAATTGTTGAAGCTCGTATGAATACCGACGAAGCAGTTGAAATTTGTCGCGTTGAAACCAGCGATTATCAATATCTATACGAAGATGGCGATTATTTAGTAGTAATGGATAACAATACTTACGAGCAACATAATGTTGAGAAAACTTTATTTGGTTCGTCTATTAAATTCTTAAAAGAAGGTATGAGTGTTATTGTTTCTATGGAAAGCGACGAAGCAATTATGGGACAGTTGCCAAACTTTGCTGAATTCGAAATTACTTACTCGGAGCCAGCTGTTAAAGGTGATACATCTACAAATGCTTTAAAAGCTGCAACGCTTGAAAACGGTGTTGAGGTTAAAGTTCCATTGTTCGTTAACCAAGGCGATAAAATTAAAGTAGATACACGTACAGGAGAATATGTTGAGCGTGTAAAATAATTTTTACGAAGAAATTTTATTTAAAAGCCATCAAGTTTAATTTTTTGATGGCTTTTTATATTTTAAACGATTTTAGCATTTTGATAATATCCTAATCGTTATCGAGCTGGTCTTCTACTTCTTTAATAAGCCTGTTTTTACCATTATAATAGGTTTCTGGATTAGAAAAGTCTTCAATAATATGTTCGATTTTTTGATCTTTATCGTTGCTGAGCGTTTTAAATTCGTTAACCACTTGATATGAGTTCATATCCCCAAAACCTCTTAATTGCTTTACTCTAGCCAAAAAATCCTTTAACTGGGTATTTTGCTTTTTCATACCCAAAAATATTAATTCCAGACTATTTAATACTACGTATTATCTACTTTTTTGCAAACAATATCGATTAGTTATATACAATTGTTGTTAAATGTCTCTTAGAGCTAGTTTTTGTATGTGAAATTATCACTTTTGGAAGTGCGAATTTAATTTCTCCAACTTCAGCAAGTTGTTCGATCAGAATTAGAGCTTATCCAGCTTAAAATAACCTAAATGAATTTCATCTTCAATTAAATTAGGCGCCTCAGATATCTGAAGATGATAGTTTTTCTTCTGTTTTTGATCGAGAATATCTTCTACCTTGTGTATATCATCTACATCAATTCCATACTTCTCATCTATATGGGAGTTTGCACCTTTTATAGAATTAGATTTAAAGAATACTGTTTTCTTTGCATCCTGAACAGCCTGCGCTCTATCGTTCTGAACCGTTAATACTGTATAATGTTGCTCTTCGAGTTTGTTGCTTTGATAACCACCCAAATTAATAAAGAAGAGTTTGTTTTCTGAAGGATTAATAAATGCGGAGCGTGCAATAACCTTAACTTCAAATCCATTTACCGTATTTACTTCTCGCCAGCCATCTATATGGATGCTATTACCTGCCTCTGGCCAAAACGATTTTATTTGAGGAACCAGTTCTTTTAAAGAATGTGCAATTCCGAAGAAATAATCGTGTTGTTCTACATTTCTTTTTGGAGCTTTTGACCCTAGCAACAGCATAAAAAGTTTAGGTGTAGGTTCTTGAGTTTCGTTTATCATATCTAAATTTAAACGCATAACTTTTTAACAAGTTTTAAGTAAATCAGTTTTTTAAAAGCGCATTTACAATTTTTGCCGAAGCAGCTTCGCTGAAATCTAAACCCGAATAATCGGGATTATAGCCGCCGATATAGGGTACAGCCATCATATAAATTCTCTCATTCAAAGAGCCATAGCCATCAACTATTTGGAAATTATCATTAATGGTTATTCCTGGCACATCAAGGTAATAATCTTGTTTGTTAGTTTGGCTTATGTTTTTTACACCATTATTTAAAGCAGAAATTGCAGCATTATTATTCCTGAATTTAATCTTTGCTGGGCTAACTGTTCTCTTATCAATAAGGCTTTTATATGGAATTTCTCTAAAAGATAAGTGCGGCTGGCCAACACAATCTACAAAGGTTTTGAAACGAACTGCCTGCTGATGATTATTTTCGTCGGTATAATAATAAATTACGCCACCATCTTCCTGTGGCTCTTCACTGCTATCATCGCCAACAGGAATAATTTCCAATAAGCCAGATTCGTTTAAAGCCAGCATTTCCTCAACCGAACTTTGTGGTACAAATGCAATTACGATCGAAATTAATGGCATTAAGGTTTTCTGTAACCGAAGTGTATCCTCTGCAGAAAAATATTTAGCAGGATAGTTCATAACAAAACTTAATACGGCAAGCATTTCTTTCCAGTAAACAGACTCTTCCTCTTCTATCGATTCTTCGGCTTCTAAATATTCGGCTTTAAAAAGTTTAAACGGATCTTTACCTTCCCTGAAATTCATCATTATGCCAACGAACTCCTCCATGCTTAAATCTTTAATTTTTTGATAGAAACCTGGCCTTTTCTCTATGAATGAATTTTTAAAATTTTTCTCAAAAAGATAATCAAGCGATAAAAAACCATCGTTTATTGCTCGGTTTTTCTCAATCTCCGATGGGCTTAGTACAGCATCTTTTAGTAAATGCGGATCTTCAAGATGAAACCTTACCGCAGGCAATAAACCACTTCTCGAATGCATAACCAATTTAAAGTTTTGCTGCTCTGGATTTAAGGTATAATTCACTTTCCCGTTCTTGTCGGTGCTAAAATTGCCATTTGCTCGGGCCAACGTTCTGATGGCATCAATTGCCGTAAGCGAAGAACCTTTAATGGCAACAGGATGATTTATTTTGAGCTTCAATTTTGATGGCGGGTACGGAGAATCATAGTAACCCGAAATTTTACCTTCGTTTCTTTTAGGCCAGCGGTGCCCTGTAGAAATAATTACCTGATCATATTCATAAACGGATTTATCAACTAATTCTACAACAACTTTATTCAGTTCTGGATAATCGATTATATCTGAAACTTCTTTATTCAGATAAATGGTTAAAGAAATTCCTTTTTCTTTTGCCTGCGTCTTGAGTAATTCGAACTGCGCAGAAAGGTATTGCCCGAAAAATAAGCGAGGCATTACTTTATAGTCATTAAAATGATCTCGATTAATGTGAAAATGCTGCAATGTTTCTTCAGGAACAGTTTGAATCCATTCTTCTACCGAAGTAACCAACTCTGGAATCTCATTTCCCGAAACATTTGTAATATGCTCATCATTTGCACCTTCCAAACTATAGGGCATGCCCGCACCCAACTGATTCTTTTTTTCGAAAATATCAATACTGATATCAATCTCGTTAGATTCGACTAATCTTTTTAACAAAAAAAGGCCGCTTGGTCCGCCGCCCAAAATAGCCAAGTGTTTAAATTTCTTCAATATATTATGATTTGATCCCTTTTGAACTGTGATAACCTTTCTCTTTAAGAAAAGTTTTAATCCTCGGGCTTTATGGCATTAAATTAATAGAAATTTAATTTCATCTACTTTATAACTGCCTTTATCGATTTTTTGATAAATGCTTAAAACAATCTTCTATCGTTTACGTTTTTTAAGCCTCTGAATTAGGATAATTGATGCGCTCTTTCATGCCTTTATTCCTAGGAAAAGAATTAAAAAAGATGGATCAAGGTAGAAAACAAACGCAAATCGAAGCAAGCAATAAAATGATGGGAACATTTCTTATCGCAATGGCAGTATTTATTCTGATAACTTATACATTTAACTTAGTAGATTCGAAAAGCAAGTGGATTAAAAAAATTGAGCAACAATTTGTAGCTAAAAGCCGTTGAATTTATAAAATTTTGCCATCAGATTTTCGAAAAACACAATAATTTGTAGCTAACGCGATGATTAGGATTAACAATCCGCCAAATTCTCTTGTTTCTTCAATCCATGGTTTGGTAGCTTTCATACTTTGTACAATATTTTCTGCTTCATGTTCTTTATACCAAATTAGAACACCTGTTTTATCAAACAAAAGGAAAAGTGCATAAACTAAAAAAACTAAAATTCCAGCCAGGTATGCTTTCGGAAAATATTTCCCTGTAAAGGCCTTATAACAAAACCATGCACCATAAAGGTATATGGGCACCCAGATATACGGGTCGGGATCGTTGTATTGAAGTGCTGCGGAAAGAATAAATAAAAGGCAGAAATTAGATTAAAAGCTTTCAAAAGTGGTTTAGGCTAAGGTTTAGAAAGCTTAAAGATATAAATTAGTAAACAAGTTTATATCCTTGCCCTCTTATGCTGATGATAAACACCGATGGATCGTCTTTTAGGTATTTTCTCAGTTTTGTAATAAACACATCAAGGCTGCGGCCAGAAAAATAATCGTTGTTATTCCATAAAATATTTAAGATGGTGTTGCGCTCAAGCATATTGTTTCGGTTTAGCAAAAGCATCTGTAAAATTTCGGCTTCGCGATTGGTTAAAACTTTTTGAATGCCTGCTAAAACTAAAATCCCTTCAGGATAGTAAAACTGAAAAAGGCCAATTTTTATAGCTTGTTTCTCTTTTTCTTCGGGTTTAAAAACCAACCTGTTTTGACTTAATAAGGCTTTTATTCTGATAACAAGTTCTTCAATGCTGAATGGTTTTTTAAGGTAATCGTTACCGCCGCTTTCAAATCCGGTTACCACATCGTTGGGTAGCGATTTTGAAGTGAGGAAAATAATAGGCGTTAGCGTATCGGTTTGTCTAACTTGTTTTGAAATTGAAAATCCGTCTCCATCTGGAAGCATAACATCTAAAACCAGAATATCAGGTTTACTTGTGTGATATTTAGAAATCGTGTCAGAAGCAGTTTGAGCATGAATCACTTCAAAACCCTTTAATACTAAGGTTTCTTTAACAATTTCAGCTAGAGCAGGCTCATCTTCTGCCAAAAGGATTTTACTCATAGCGGCCAGCCCAAAATTAATGTTGTCCCAATGCCTAATTTACTTTCAATTTTATACCAGCCTGTATGTTGTTGCATGATCTGTTTAACATAGTTTAAACCTAATCCATGCCCTTTAACAGGGTGATTATTGCCCGTACTCACCCGATAAAATTTATCAAAAACCATTAAGGTTTCTTTTTCAGCAATGCCAATTCCATTATCCTTAAGTTTTATAACCAGGTAATTTCTGTTTTTTTCTACGGTAATTTTGATGCTAGTATTGTTAGTTGAATACTTAATTGCATTATCTAAAATGTTGTTGATGGCGTGCTGAAATTGAAACTTATCTGCAATCAAATGACTTTGGTTACTTGTATTTTGATATTGGATCGTAATTGTTTTTGCGTTTGCCAATTGATGCAGGCTAATTAAATCTCTTATGGCATCGTCAATATTAATCTCTTCTTTATTTATTTTTGATATTCCTTCATCATATATCGCCAAATTCATCACTTTATCTACCAAAAGATTCAGGCGCTCAATTTCATTTTTTGCGTAGGCCAAATACCTTTCCGTTTTTTCTTTATCCTCTAAAACAGCTTGATTTTTTAAAGCCTCAATTGCTACTGAAACCGTTGCGATTGGAGTTTTAAATTCATGAGTTATATTACTGATGAAATCGTTTTTTATGGCGGACAAGCGTTTTTCTTTGAAGAGACTTTTTAAAATAAAAATCATGCAGCCAGAGATAATGAGAATCATAGCCAATGATGAAAATAAGATTAAACCAATTTTAGAAAGAGTGTAAGAAATCGGGCTTTTAAACATTGCCCTAACATAATGCTGGTTATCGGTATACCTGTAAGTCGAAAAAGCTTTGGTAATAACTGGGTAAGACTTCGCTAATTTTGAATTTGAAATGCTTTTGTTATTCGTACTATCTTCCTTTTTTACCATAAAACTGTAAGGTACCTCGATATTTCGTTCTTTTAGATAAAGATTAAATGCTGGGCGGAGTCTGGTTGTATCGAATTGATATTTCTTTGCCTGTTCATTCATAAATATACCCAGTTTTTGCGTCCTGTAGTAAATGATGTGTTGTTCAAGGTCTTCGTCTCTCATCAGAAGTGCCAAAGCTCCTGCAACGTGTTTTCTAACACTGGTATCTCTTTTATCTTTCGGAAGTGCTTTACTATAATTAGCTAAGCTAAAAGAAGAGGAAAACTTATCCTTTGCATTTCCTTTGGCAGCTATTGTGTAAACGTACTTTTTATCGTCTTTATGAAACTTTGCACTAATTATGAATGCGTTTGTATCAAGGATTTTATTTTCGACAATTTTTTGTATCGTATCACAGCGTAAACTAAGTTCCTTTTTTATGCCGTCTTCAAAGGCAAGGTTTACTTCTTTTTCGAAATTTACCTTCGTAACGTTATAGTATTTAACAATCCAATAAGCTTGTAATGCCAATAAACCCGTCATTGCAACAAAGCAAACAATAACTAACAAACTGGCCTTTTTACGCATAATTCAAATGTATATAATTCTTAAGTGTCAATTAAGCTCGTTAACATAATATAACCTTAATTAACCTATTGGATAACTTTTCTCAAATTTCCAATCTCCAATTTTGAATAAATATTTTAAAATTATGAAGCTAATATTTTTTAATCTCTTTTTTGCTTTGATAGCAATCAATACTATGGCTCAGGGTTTACAGGCCAGAACTGGAGAACAGTTTCCTGATATCCCGATTCAGAATTTAATTAATGCGCCTATTAAATCAGTTTCGCTTAATAAGCCACAAAACAAAATTTATATTTTAAATATCTGGGGAACCTGGTGTTCTCCCTGCTTGCCAGAAATGGATACCCTTGCAAAATTACAGCTCGCCAATCTGAGTACAATTCAGGTTATCGGTTTATCAGATGATACACCAGAAAGATTACATACCTATTTGAAAAAGAAACCATCCAAAATATGGCTTGCAAGCGATACATCTGGCTTTTTTTATGATTTGTTTGCGCTGGCTTATGTGGGTCAGAGTATCATTATTAATCCTAAAGGAAAAATTGTAGCGCTTGTTAAAAGCGATTCCATTAATCAACAGATGATAGATCGACTGATCAAGGGTGAAGTCATAAGATCGAGCGGAGAAACTAAAAAGGAAAAATTATCTGGTAACGGAGATCCTTTTGCGGTAGACTCAACTTTAAATCATAGCTTTTCGTTAAGAGGTTACATGCAAGGGCAACCTTCGGGCAGTAAAAGATATCTCGATAAAGGAGCCTATAGAAAAAGAAGGATTAGTTTTACCAACACAACAATTTTAGGTTTGTACAGTAATGCATTTGGTATTGTTTCTCAAAAACAACTGGTCTATGAATTGCCAGAAAAAGAAGTTTCAAATTATGAAAATAAAGAAACCCTTTACTCCCTTGATTTACTTGTTAAGCAGGAAGAAAAGGATAGTTTGATGAGTATTTTACAGAAACATCTTTTATTAAATTTACCTGTAAAGGCCAGAATTGAATATCGCGTTATACCCGTTTACGCTTTGGTTAATAAAAGTTATAAAGCCATTGAATCTGCTAAAAATGAGCTTAGCTATAGTTTTAGCGGACGAGGCTACGACGCTACTGGCGCAAAAATGGCAGATTTTGCAGAAAGCTACTTAACAAATGAACTTGCTTTGCCCGTGATCGATGAAACGGGTTTGGATAAACGATACGATATAAAAACCAATGTGGAAATGAGAACTAAAGATGGTATTATGAAATCGATAAATGACATTGGCCTAGATGTAGTTAAAAAGGAGAAGAAAATGAAGATTTTGGTCTTTTACAAATAGCTTTAAACGCAAAGAGGCACGGATTTTTCCGTGCCTCTGCTTTGTTATAGTTAGTAATATCCTATGAGAATAATTCTTGCTCGTCTCTATTTTCTGTTGGGATTTTTTTTAAGAAATCATCAAACGCCGGGCCTACGTGATCAGAGTAAATTCCATAGGCATCTAATATGTAACCCAGTTCATTTTCTTTATCTTCAGTAATGTAAAGTACCGAATTATCTCCTGGATCAGAATCTCCTTCGAAGCGATAAGTTTTAACAATTACTAAATCATCTGGTTTATAAATCTTCCCTGTCTGACTTTGCATTTTACCGTGATCCGTCATCTTTAACTCGTTATCTTTTCCTTTCAGCCTCAATTTCTCTAAAATTTGGCTTAAAGTATTCATGGCAGTTGGCTGTTCCATCGTTATAAGTTTTTATTAAAGGTTAAACAAGTAGTATTCGAAATGGTTTGATCCTTTGCGTTTTTGTTTAAAACTAAATGATTGTCAATCTGTTAATTATTAAACTAAATTTTATAGCATGAAAAAATATCTTCTAACATTAGCAATTGCCAGTGTAGCATTTTTAAGCGCTTGTACTAAAGCAGAAAAAGAAATTGCCTCAGCTGCTTTAACTGAAACTGCTGACGCCTCTAAAACTATTGGAACAGCAAAGTTTTACGAGTTAAGTGATGGTAAAATAAGAATGGATCTGGAAATGAATTTTGCATCCAGGGCGGATAGTAATGTTGCTGTTCATTTTCATGAGCATGGAGATTGCGGTGATATGGGTATGAATACTCATGGGCATTGGAATCCTACAAAGGAAAACCACGGTAAATGGGGTTCAGCAGCTTATCATTCTGGCGATATCGGTAATATCATGCTCGATAATAAAGGACAGGCAAAAATTTCTATAACTACAGATCGATGGAGTGTAAAAGAGGGCGATTTGAAAAACATTATCGGTAGAGGAATAATTGTTCACGGCGGAACCGACGACTATGTAACTCAACCTACGGGTAATTCGGGGCCCAGAGTTGGCTGCGGAGTAATTGAAGCCGTTAAATAACAACTTTTCTAAAGGCAAGGCGGGCGATTGAAGAAATTTGATCGCCGTTTTTATGCAATTTATAATTTGTTGTCATCATGTTGATAAAACCTAAACAATATGGCAACAATCGAAATTTCTAAAAGTGGCAAGGCCGCCAACGGAAGAACCCAAAAAACAGCACCAAGAGTAGATTTAACGGCGATGGTAGATTTAATGTTTCTGCTCACCACATTCTTTATGCTCACCACATCTTTGTCAGAACTTAAGGCGGCAGATATTGCAAAGCCTGTTCACGATGATGTTCCAATAGCGTTGCCTGCATCCAGAACGATGACGATTTTGCTCGGTAAAAACGATCAGGTTGTATATTACATGGGCGAAACAGATCAGGCAGTGCTGCGGAGATTACCAATAAATGTAATAGCAGAAACTATTCTCGCCAATAAATTAGCGATTGCTAAGCTGTATCAAAATAACCCTGCTAAGTTTATGATTGTTGTAGTAAAGCCCACTAAAGATTGTAGTTATAAGAATCTGGTTGATTTAATTGATGACCTCAAAATTGCTGATGTAAAATCTTATTCTATAGATGATGAAAATTTAATTCTAAAGGAAACCGATTTTCTTAAAAGCAAACTTTAGTATAATACATTCTAGGTTAAGTCGGATTTACTTCGGAATTAGTTCGGACTTGTGACAGTTGGGCCCGACTAAAATGCGAATCAAACCTAAATTAACTGTGTTACAATCCTTAATTTGTTATCTACTCATATCGTTATATACTAGAAAAGCCCCGACTTTCTCCGGGCTTTTCCAATAAATATTACCGTTAAAATTAAATACCGAATTCAGCTTTAACTTTATCTACAAAATCTAACTTTTCCCAGGTAAAAAGCTCTACTGAAACTGTTTTTTCTTCACCGTTTGGTGTTCTGAAAGTTTTAGTAACGTTTTCTGGTTTACGACCCATGTGGCCATATGCCGCAGTTTCGCTATAAATTGGGTTTCTTAATTTTAAACGTTGTTCGATAAAGTAAGGGCGCATATCGAAAATCGATTCTACCTTCTTACTGATCTCGCCATCAGTTAAACCTACTTTAGAAGTACCATAGGTAACCACGTTTATAGAGGTTGGTTTTGCAACTCCGATCGCATAACTCACTTGCACTAAAATTTCATCAGCAAGGCCTGCAGCAACTAAGTTTTTAGCAATATGGCGAGTTGCATAAGCAGCACTTCTATCTACTTTACTTGGATCTTTACCAGAAAAAGCACCACCACCGTGAGCACCTTTACCGCCGTAAGTATCAACAATGATTTTTCTTCCTGTTAAGCCCGTATCTCCATGTGGTCCGCCAATTACAAATTTTCCAGTTGGGTTAATGTGGTAAGTAATCTGGTCGTTAAATAAATGAGCGTATTGAGGATATTTTGCTTTAATTCTAGGAATAAGGATAGAAATTAAATCCGATTTTATTTTTGCCAGCATTGTTGCTTCTTCATCAAAATCATCGTGTTGAGTAGAGATTACAATTGCATCAATTCGTTGTGGCTTATTATCATCAGAGTATTCTAAAGTTACCTGCGATTTTGCATCGGGGCGTAAATAGGTAATTTCAGCATTCTCTCTTCTTAAATTTGCCAATTCTATTAATAAAGCATGAGATAAATCAAGCGCCAAAGGCATGTAGTTTTCAGTTTCGTTAGTTGCATAACCAAACATCATACCCTGATCTCCAGCACCTTGTTCTTCTTTCGTTGTTCTATCTACACCTTGGTTAATATCCTGCGATTGTTCATGAATGGCAGATAAAATACCGCAAGAGTTTGCCTCAAACATGTATTCACTTTTGGTATATCCAATTTTCTTGATTACATCACGAGCAATTTGCTGTACATCTAAATAAGTTTTAGATTTTACCTCTCCTGCTAAAATAACCTGTCCTGTTGTTACCAAAGTTTCGCAGGCTACCTTCGATTCTGCATCGAAAGCTAAAAAGTTATCAATTAATGCATCCGAAATTTGATCGGCAATTTTATCAGGGTGGCCTTCAGATACAGATTCTGATGTAAATAAATACGACATTTATTAAATATTTAAGATGAAATTAAAACAATTTAATAAGTGCTAATGTTCCCTGAAACCAGGTTCAATTGTGTATAGGAAGGTATTAGCACTTTTTTTTGAGTGGTTGCAATCCCGTTTCGAATTTCGAAACATCGCAAATCAATCCACTTTTAACGCTGCAAAATTAGCATATTTTCTTTATTTCAAAAATTATAGATTATTTTGTATCCTCATTCAAAAGCTTTGCAAGTCAAAACCAATATCTTATTTGTAATCAATCCCATATCAGGTGGGAAAGCAAAATTACGCATCCCGGCACTTATAGATAAGTATTTGGATAAGGAAAAGTTCAATGCTAACTTCCGTTTAACCGAATATGTGGGGCACGCCACCGAAATTGTAGAAGAGGCAATTACGAAAAATTTTGACATAATTGTGGCAGCGGGCGGCGATGGAACGATAAATGAAGTGGCCAGTAAAGTGCTTGAACACAAAAAAATACTGGGTATTTTGCCACTCGGCTCGGGCAATGGCTTGGCTAGGTTTTTAAATATTCCGCAAAATTTAAAAGAAGCAATATTATTAATCAACCAATTGAAAACCGATGTAATCGATTCAGCTTATTTTAATAATAAAAGTTTTTTTAACCTGGCAGGAATGGGTTTCGATGCGCATTTAAGTGCTGCCTTCTCAAAAGATAAAAAGAGAGGCTTAACGGGTTATATAAAGCTAAGTTTAAAAGAGGTTTTTAATTATAAAGATGAATTATACATTTTAAACATTGATGGGGTTGAATATAAAAGAAAGGCTTTTGCAATAACAGTTGCAAATTCATCTCAGTACGGTAATAATGTCTATATCGCACCAAATGCATCCGTTAAAGATGGCCTGCTCGATGTTTGCATTATAAAGCCCTTTTCATTGTTTAAATTGCCCGTTCTTAGTTACGTAATGTTGAAAGGCACAGCCGAAACTTCCGATATGATTGAGATAATAAAGGGTAAAAACATCAAAATAAGCCGTGCGCAAGATGGACCAGTACATGTAGATGGCGAACCATTAAAAATGGGTAAAGAATTAGAGGCTAAAATCAATCCTTTATCTTTGGAAGTAATTGTTCCATAGAAATTTTAATAATGAAACAGAAAAAAAACAGTTTAAGTGATTTGGGTGGAATTATGTATTCTACCAATCCTGAATTTGAATACGAACAGGAGGTTGATCATACGGTAACAGCTCCAAACCAACAGCAAGATTTGAGGGTAATGCTTGATAAAAAGAATCGTGGTGGAAAAGCAGTAACCTTAATAACAGGCTTTAAGGGTAAAACCGAAGATCTTGAGGTTCTAGGTAAAATGCTTAAAAATAAATGTGGTGTAGGTGGCTCGGTAAAGGATGGAGAAATTCTTATTCAGGGAGATGTTAGAGACAAGGTGATGGTTATTTTGCAAAAAGAAGGTTTTAAGGCAAAAAAAGCAGGCGGTTAAATTATTGCTTAGTGTATTTTTTTAATTTTTTTAACGATAAATTAAACGTTTTAATTTGTTGATTGACAGTTAATTAAATCATAGTGTATAAGCTACAATATGTAAAAAAAGGCATAAAAAAATTCTGTTTTTTGTAAGATATGTCTTTACATTTGCTCCACTAACTAACTTATTGTTATGAGCAAAATGGAACTACAAGCGCCTGATTTAAGCTATTTAAATCTGAAGGCAGGTTTGGGTGTTAAATATCAGTTGTCCGCAGCCGAATTGGTTAAAGAAGCCCTAGAAAATAAAGAAGGCACTTTAGCATCATCAGGCGCATTAGCAATTGATACAGGAAAATTTACAGGGCGTTCGCCTAAAGACCGATTCATCGTTTGTGATGATGTAACGGAAAATACCGTTTGGTGGGGCGATATTAATATCAAATTCAGTCCTGATAAGTTTAACTCGCTTCTAAATAAAATAACATGTTATCTTAGCGATAAGGTTTATTATGTTAGAGATGCATCTGCTTGTGCAAATCCAGATTATTCAATTTCCATAAGAGTGATTACTGAAACGGCTTATCAGAACCTTTTTGCTAATAATTTATTTATCCGGCCTGATGAAAAGGATTTAGGTACAACACCCGAATGGACAATAATTGCAGCTCCAGAATTCTCGGCCGATCCATTAGTTGATGGTACAAGGCAAGAGAATTTTTCTATTATCAATTTTAGCAAAAAAATGATTTTAGTTGGGGGAACAGGTTATACGGGTGAGATTAAAAAAGGTATATTTTCTGTTTTGAACTTCTTATTGCCTATGTACAGAAACACGCTTTCTATGCATTGTTCGGCAAATGTTGGTGTTGATGGAGATTCAGCAATTTTCTTTGGCCTGTCTGGTACAGGTAAAACAACCTTATCGGCTGATCCAAAAAGGGCTTTAATTGGCGACGATGAGCATGGCTGGAGCGAAAGTTCGATCTTCAATTTTGAAGGTGGCTGTTATGCAAAATGTGTTGATTTAACCCTGGAAAAGGAGCCTCAGATCTATAAAGCTATAAAATTCGGTTCCTTGTTAGAGAATATAAACTTTTTTCCTGGCACAAATGATGTAGATTTTGCAAATATCAACAAGACAGAAAATACAAGGGTTGCTTATCCGATAGACTATATTGATAACTCCGTTATACCTTCTGTTGCGGCTACACCTAAAAATATATTTTTTTTAACCGCCGACGCATTTGGCGTACTGCCACCAATCTCTAAATTAGATGTAGAACAGGCTATGTTTCATTTTATGAGTGGCTATACGGCAAAAGTTGCAGGTACCGAAGCGGGCATTACAGAGCCTCAGCTAACTTTTTCAGCTTGCTTTGGTAAAGCATTTTTGCCATTACATCCGTCGAAATATGCCGATTTGCTCGGTAAAAAAATGAAAGAACAAAAAGTTAATGTGTGGTTGGTTAATACAGGTTGGACTGGCGGCCCCTATGGAATTGGCAAAAGAATGAAACTAAGCTACACCAGAGCGATGATTACTGCCGCTATCAATGGAGATTTAGATCATCCAAATTATAAACAGCATCATGTATTTAAATTAATGATGCCTTTACATTGTCCTAATGTACCAGATGAAATTTTAGACCCGTCTAAAACATGGGATAGCCAGGAAGAATACTTTTTAAAAGCATACGAACTGTCGAATGCTTTCAGCGAGAATTTTAAGCAGTTTAAACAGGTAAATAATCCAAAAGTGCCTCAAGAAGTATAAAAAATGTGTTAAATGTGGGTTTAAATGCATTTTTTACTTAAAAAATTTGCAATTCGATTTTTTTTTAGTTTTCATTGTGAAAGAATTGCCTCTGGCTGAGGCAATTTTTTTGTTATATGTACAGTTATAAACGGCAAACTAAAAAGTTAAGTAACGATTTAATTGTTTATTGATTTATTAATTTGTAATTTAAAATCAATTTATAAATTTGTTTTCGCAACAAAATCAGATAAACGTACGTTGTGTGTATTACAAAAGAAAAACAGCTAAAAAATTAAAAACAAGAACTAAAACTAAAAATTAAAAAAAAATGGCAAACGCACCAAAACCAACAACTGTTAAAAAAGAAAGCTCTTCAAGCGCTTCAAATGTATTTGCAACATTTGTGATTCCAATTTGTATCGTTATTGGATTTGTTATCTGGAACTTCGTATTAGGAGCTTCTGACAACTTTATCGGAGGAGACAACAACAATTTACCATTACCTAACAACTATCCAGGTACAGCTTACAAAGGTGGTCCAATCGTAGCCGTTCTAATCGGTTTATTATTAACAACAATCGTTTTCTCTATCGAGCGTTTAATCGTTATTGGTAAAGCAAGTGGAAAAACTAGTTTAGATACTTTTATCATCAAAGTAAAAGGTTTATTAAACGCAGGTAACATCGAAGCGGCTAAAGCAGAATGCGATAAACAAGAAGGTTCAGTTGCAGCTGTAATTAAATCTGGTTTGAAAAAATATAGCGAAGTTGAAGCAGATACTAATATGGATGTTGAGCAATCAATCGTTGCTATCCAAAAAGAGGTTGAAGAAGCTACAGCTTTAGAAATGCCAATGTTAGAGCAAAACTTAACAATCATTGCTACTTTAGTATCAATCGGTACATTAATCGGTTTATTAGGTACAGTAACAGGTATGATTCGTGCATTCGCAGGTTTAGCTAACTCTGGAGCTCCAGATCAGTCGGCATTAGCGGTAGGTATCTCTGAGGCATTGATTAACACAATGACTGGTATCGCTGTATCTACTTTAGCAATTATCATGTACAACATCTTAACTTCTAAAATTGATAAATTAACTTATGCAATTGACGAAGCAGGATTTAGCATCGTTCAAACATACGCTAGTTCACATAAATAAGAATTTTGAAAAAATTTTTACCGGCTTTATGGAAAACCGGAAAAAAGATCATCATTATTAAAAACTAGTAAAAAATATTATGCCTAGAATTAAAGTTAAAAGAACAAGTACCGTAACAGACATGACCGCTATGTGCGATGTTGCTGCCCTGTTACTTACCTTCTTTATTTTAACTGCTACTGCAAGGCAACCTGAACCATTAGCTGTATCAACACCTTCATCTACATATGAATTTAAGGTGCCTGCAGAAAATAATGCCATTTTAACAATTGGACAGAAAAAGGTTTTCTTTGAAGTAGCAGGACAAAAAGTAAGGGCAAGAACTTTAGAATTAATGGGAGAGCAGTATAAAATTGCTTTTACCCCAGAAGAAGTTAACAGATTTTCTGTTATCGCTACATTCGGTGTTCCTGTTGCAAGTTTGAAACAATTTATCAATATGCCAGGTGGCGATCGTATGAATCCAGGAGTACAAACTGGTATCCCTACTGATTCAACTGACAATCAATTAAACGCTTGGGTTTTAAATGCTCGTAAAGCAACTAAAGAACTGAACAATGCTGATATGAGAATCAGTATTAAAGGTGATGCTAAAGAGGAATACCCTACCGTGAAAAAGGTGATTGATATTTTGCAGAAACAAAAAATGAACAAGTTTTTGTTAGTTACAAACGCAGAAGCTAAAAAGACTAAATAAGAAATGGCAGAATTAAACACAGGCGGGAAGAAAGCCACACCAAGGATCGATATGACCCCAATGGTGGATTTGATGTTTCTTTTGGTTACATTCTTTATCTTAACTACATCAATATCTACGCCACAAGCGATGGATATTGCTAAACCAGATAAGGAAGATAATTTGCCAGAGAACAGGTTAGCATTAAAAGCGACCAAAACGATGACTGTTTTATTAGGTAAAAACGATAAAGTAGCATGGTATATGGGCGAAGCTGGAAAAAGTGCTCCAACAATTGAATCTTTTTCTCAAATCGAAAATTCAATCAACGAAAATAGAACAAAAGCAAACGCTTCGGGTGTTGCTGGAGAATTTACAGTTTTAGTAAAACCTACTTCAGGTTCTACTTTTAAAAACTTTGTTGATATGATGGATGAGCTTGAAATTCTTAAGGTAAAGTCTCGTCAGATTGATGATGACAATATCCTTGATAACGAGAAAGCTTTCATGAAAGAAAGAGGTATTTTATAATTAATAAGATCAGTAATCCATGTCGAAGTTAGATATATTTAGAAAGGAATGGCTGGAAGTCGTTTTTGCTGATAAAAACAAAGCTTACGGCGCATATCAATTAAGAAAAGGTAGCGCTGGGAATACTACAAAAGCCCTTATATGGGGTTCAGTTGTGTTCTTGATTTTGTTTTTCTCACCAAAAATCTACAGCTTAATTAAAGGGGCGATTCCAGAGGAAGAGCAGTTAAAAGCACAAGAAGTGGTTTTAGCTCCACCTCCACCGGTTAACCCAGATACACCACCGCCACCACCGGTAGAGCCACCACCACCAAAAGTGGATCAGGTGAAGATGCCACCTCCGATTGTAAAACCGGATATTGAAGTTAATGAGGAGCCACCTACAGTTGAAAAACTGAAAGAGGCAGATCCAGGACAAAAAGATATTAAGGGTGATCCTACTGCGGAAATTAGAATTGCTGAGCCGGTTGGCGAAGGACCTAAACAAGAAGCAGCAGTTGCTGTAGATGATAATAAAGTTTATGACTTTGTTAGTATTGAAAAAGTACCTGATTTTCCAGGTGGTATGAAAAAGTTTTACGAATACTTAGGTAAAGCAATTAAATATCCTCCAATGGCACAGGAAAACAATGTTCAGGGTAAAGTATTCTTATCTTTCGTTGTAGAAAGAAATGGAGAACTTACTGATATTTCAGTTATTCGTGGTCCAGGTAGTGGTACTAATGAGGAAGCTGTTCGTGTACTTAAAGCAAGTCCACGTTGGGTTCCTGGTATTCAGAATGGTAAACCTGTACGTGTTAAATACAACATTCAGGTAAACTTTACTCTTCAGTAACAAAATGTTAAATTTTGATATTTTTAAGCAAAAATCGCCTAAACAGCGGTTTTTGCTCATTTTAGGCCTTGTCATGTTTGTTTTTTATTGCTGCATTGGCCTGGCTTGTATATTCTGGAAAAATCTTCCGCTAAATATAGGCCAACCCTATAAAATAGCAATTGGAATATTCCTTATTATTTACGCTTTTGTACGACTATTAAGCCTTGGGAGGCGCGATTAATATTAAATGAGAAACGTCCTAATATTATTGAGTTTACTAACTGTTTTTTCTTGCAACCGCAAAAAAACAGATGAAATTAAAGAAACTCGTACAAGTGGTACCATAAAGATTTTGGTTGATGAAACTGTTGGTCCTTTAGTACAACAAGAAATTGATGTTTTTAAAATTGATTACCCACAGGCGACATTTTTAACAACATTTAAACCAGAAGAAAAAATAATTCCAGCGTTTTTAAATGATAGTGTAAGGGTTATCGTTTTACCCAGAATGCTAACAAAACAAGAAGAAAAATATTATACCCAAAGAAATATTAAGATTAATACATCGCGTTTCGCGGTAGATGGAATAGCATTAATTACAAATCAAAGTAATATTGATAGTGTAATTAACGTTAAGGATATTGTCGATATACTTCAAGGCAAAAGTTCTGCTAAACAATTAATGTTTGATAACACTTATTCGAGTACATTTAAATACTTGAAACAACTGGCAAATATTAATCAGTTCCCTTCAAAAAACGTTTACGCTAAAAACACTGCTAACGAAGTGATTAAGCTAGTTGCTGAGGATAAGAATTTTATTGGTATTTTGGGCGTTAACTGGCTCTCTGAAAAGAATCCAGAATTTGTTAAGGTAAAAGAAAAAATTAAGACTTTAGGGTTGAAAAATTACAAAGGCAAACCTGGGGATGATCAGTTTTACAAGCCAACTCAAGATAATCTTATAAATGGAGTTTATCCCTTTTTAAGGAATATTAATATAATCGATTGTGAAGGACGTGACGGTTTAGGCACAGGATTTGCAGTATGGCTAAGAAGCCAGCGGGGACAGCTTATCGTACTTAAATCTGAACTTGCTCCACATAAATTAATGCCGAGAACAATAAATTTTAAAGAATAATAATAAATTGAACCACCGGTTGTAAGAAACAATCAAAATTAAAAGAAAAGAATAATCAGATGAAGCTTACATACGATTATGTAAGTTTATAACCATTAAAAAAACAGATTAAAGAACTATGAAAATTTTAAAGAAAGCAATAACCTTAAATGTTGGTTTGGTGTTGATAGGTTCTGCAGTTTTTGCTCAAAATTTAAATGACGCGAAAAAAGCCATTGATGCTGAGCAATATCAGAAAGCATCATCAATGCTTAAATCTTTAGTAAGCTCTCAGGCGTCTAATGGTGATAACTATTACAATTTAGGCCTAGTTTATTTAAAAACAGGTTATATTGATTCTGCAAGAGCAGTATTCAATAAAGGTATATCTGCAGATGCCAAAAGCGCATCTAACTATGCAGGTTTAGGAGAGGCAGATATATTATCTGGTAATGCAACATCTGCTAAAACAAATTTTGATAAAGCGGTAGCAGCTGCTCCAAAAGATTATAAAACTTATTTAGCGATTGGTAAAGCTTATTTAGCGCAAGATAAACCTAGCGAAGATGTGTCTAAGCCAGATTTCGCAAATGCTATTGCTAATTTAACTAAGGCTGATGAACTTGACGCTAAAGATAAAGATGCAGAAGTTTTTATTGGTTTGGGTGATGCTTATGCTTTACAAAAGAAAAATTCTGAAGCCATTGGCCCTTATTTCCGTGTTGGAGATATTGATCCTACAAACAGAAGGGCTGGAACTCAGTTAGGTAAAATGTATAAAGAAGCTCGTTCATTTGCTGAAGGTGAACAGGAATTAAACAAAGTTATTGCTGCTGATGCAAATTATGGCCCTGCTTACCGTGAGTTAGGAGAGCTTTATTTACAATGGAGTAGTTTTGGAACAGATAAGCCAAAAGCTGCAAAAGCAACTGAATTGTACAAAAAATACCTTGATTTAACTGATAAATCTTTAGAATCTCAGTTGCGTTATATGCAATTCTTATTCTATGCGAAAGACTATCAGGCATTAGAGCAAGTTGCATCTTCAATTCAAGTTCCTGCAAACGATCCTAAAGGAATCATTGTTTCCAGATTAAAAGGTTGGTCTGCTTATGAGAATAAAAACTATCCTCAGGCATTAACAAACTTGACTGAATATTTTGCTAAACAAAAGGATACAACCAAAAATCTTGCTTATGATTATCTTTATTTAGGTAAGGCGCAGTTAAAAGCTGGTCAAGATAGTTTGGCTTTAATCAATATTACTAAAGCAGTAGCTAAAGATTCTACCAACGCTGATGCATTATCTGAAGTAGCTAAAAGCCTATACGATGCTAAGAAATTCGGGAAAGCTGCTCAAGTTTATGAGAAGGCTATAAAAGCTAATCCAAATGGAAAAGGCTCATTATATAACTATTATTATAATGCTATGGCTAACTATTTCGATTATGGAGCAAAATATAGCGCTAAACAAAATCCTTCTAAAGATATTTTGGTAAAGGCTGATTCCGCTATCGCAAAAGTAATACAAATTTCTCCTGATACTTATGATGCTTATGTAACTAGAGCTCGTATTAACAGTTTATTAGATGACGATAAAGACCCTAAAGGCTTAATGATTCCTTTTTATGAGGAATACATCAAAAAGATCAGTGAAAAACCAGAATTAGTTACTGCAAATGCTAAAAAACTTTCTGAGGCATATGATACTATCGGTGGTTTCTATTTCTATAAAGACAAAGCAAAAGCAAAAGAATATTTTGATAAAAGTGTATCCGTTTATCCTTCAGGAACGTTTGCTGCTGCTAAGTTGAAAGAGCTAGCGGCGCCTGCTCCAAAGGGAAAAGGTAAGTAATTACAACAGTTAAATAATTTTAGAAAAGGCAGAGTTTGGTTACTCTGCCTTTTTCTTTTACTTTTGCATCAGAAAATAAAGATTATGCAAGCGCAAAGTACCTCAATAGATTTTTTACCAATTATATTTCAAGTAATTGTTGCATTAGGTTTTGTAGTAACCACTTTAGTTGCTACACACTTTTTAGGTCCAAAACGTAAAACCAGTGATAAGCTTGAAGTTTTTGAAGCAGGTGTTAAATCTGTAGGTAATGCTCGTCAACCTTTCTCCATTAAGTATTTTGTTGTTGCTATCCTTTTCGTATTATTCGATATCGAAGTTATTTTCATGTATCCGTGGGCTGTTAACTTCCGTGAGCTTAGAATGGATGGAATGATAGAAATGTTCATTTTTATGGGCACGCTTCTATTAGGTTTTGTTTATGTAATTAAGAAGAAAGTTCTAGATTGGAACTAGCCTATTGATTGTTTTTAACACAAGCAATACTCAATTTACAAGGTTAGTTGGAGATCTGGAGTTTACTTGTGTATCAATTACACTTACTTGCTGGGTTTTAATTTATTTAGAAAGGTTCTAAATCAAGCTAAGCTAGTTTAATTGCCTTTAAAATATTGTAAATTTGTTGCTCATTCTGCAAAGGGATGAGCATTTTTTGTTTATAAACATGAGTGAAATTAATATAGTTGATGCGCCTCCAGGAACCGAAGGACCTGGCTATTTTGCCACTTCTTTAGATAAAGTGATTGGTTTGGCACGTTCAAATTCATTATGGCCTCTACCGTTTGCAACATCTTGTTGTGGAATCGAGTTTATGGCAACCATGGGTTCGCATTACGATTTAGGTCGTTTTGGTGCAGAGCGTTTGAGCTTTTCTCCCCGTCAGGCCGATGTTTTAATGGTAATGGGTACAATTGCTAAAAAGATGGCGCCAGTACTTAAACAAGTATATATTCAAATGGCAGAGCCACGTTGGGTTATGGCTGTTGGTGCTTGTGCAAGCAGCGGTGGTATTTTCGATACCTATTCTGTGTTACAAGGTATTGATGAGGTTATTCCAGTAGATGTTTATGTGCCGGGTTGTCCGCCAAGACCAGAAGCTATTTTAGATGGTTTTCAGCGTATTCAGGATTTGGTTAAAAACGAATCTGGCAGAAGAAGAAACTCTGATTATTATAAGGAACTTTTAGGTCAATACGGTATTAAGTAATGGAAGAAACTACACTAAATAACGATATTCATACTAAGCTGACTGAAAAGTTTGGTGAAAAGGTTACAGCTGTTTCTGAACCTTATGGTTTGTTAACTTTTGTAACGTATAAAGATGTTATCGTAAACGTGCTTTCGCACCTTAAGGACGAATTAAAGTTTAACTTCTTAACTGATATCACAGCTGTGCATTACCCTGGTCAAGATCATGGTATTGCCGTAGTTTACCATTTAAACAACATGGTTGAGCGTGTAAGAATCAGAATTAAGGTTTTCATTTCAGAACAAAATCCAACTATTCCTACGGCAACCACGGTTTGGAAAGGAGCTAACTGGATGGAACGTGAAACTTATGATTTATTCGGAGTTAAGTTTGAAGGTCACCCTGATTTACGCCGTATTTTAAATATGGATGATTTAGGTGTTCACCCGATGTTGAAACAATATCCATTGGAAGACCCAAACAGAGTAGATAAAAAGGACGAATTTTTTGGAAGGTAAACCCTTGGCCTCTAAAGGGGAATTGGATAGAATATATAAGTAAATAATTAACAAATTTGAAAGGAGTTCCGAGTTTTCGGAATTAAGGTCTATGAATCATAACCATCCGGTATATACAGATAACGATCCGCAAAGTGAGTTGGTAACCTTAAACTTAGGTCCAACACACCCTGCAACACACGGTGTTTTTCAAAACGTTTTGCAATTAGATGGCGAGCGTATTGTTAGCGGCGTTTCTACAATTGGGTACATTCACCGAGCTTTTGAAAAGATTGCCGAACATCGCCCGTTTTATCAAATTACACCATTAACTGACCGTTTAAACTATTGTTCTTCACCTATCAATAATATGGGATGGCATATGACGGTTGAGAAATTGTTGAATATCCAAATGCCTAAGCGTGTAGATTATCTTCGCGTAATCATCATGGAGCTTTCCCGTATTGCCGATCACATTATTTGTAACACAATTATTGGTCAGGATACTGGAGCAACAACAACTTTCCTTTACCTTTTTCAATTTCGTGAACACATTTATGAGATTTTTGAGGAGGTTTGTGGTGCCCGTTTAACAACAAATATTGGTCGTATAGGCGGTTTTGAAAGAGATTTCAATGATATTGCTTTTGCTAAAATCAATAAATTTTTAAAGGAGTTTCCAGTAGCTTTGAAAGAGTTTGAAAACCTTTTAACCCGTAATCGTATTTTTATCGACAGAACTGCTGGTGTTGCTGAAGTAACTAAAGAAGCTGCTTTAGAATATAGCTGGACTGGTCCGTTGCTTCGTGCAGCTGGAGTAGATTACGATGTTCGTGTAGCTGATCCATATTCTTCATACCAAGATTTTGATTTCGAAATTCCAGTAGGTACAAGTGGTGATATATACGACAGGTATTTGGTGCGTAATGAAGAAATGTGGCAAAGTTTACGCATTATCGAACAAGCGCTTTTGAAGTTGAAAACAGAAGAAAAAGGTGTTTTTCATGCTGATGTTCCTGATTTTTACCTTCCCCCAAAACAAGAAGTTTACAACAATATGGAAGCATTAATCTATCACTTTAAAATTGTGATGGGCGAAATTGATGCTCCAAAAGCAGAAGTTTATCACGCTGTAGAGGGCGGAAACGGCGAGCTAGGTTTCTATCTGATTAATGATGGTGGCCGTACGCCTTATCGTTTACACTTCCGCAGACCAAGTTTTATAAATTACCAAATGTTTGCACCAATGAGCGAGGGAATGTTATTATCCGATGCCATTATCAACATGAGTAGTATGAATATTATTGCAGGAGAATTAGATGCTTAAAGTAGAAGAACAAACACCTGTAGTGTTTTCATCAGAATTGCTAGCCAAGTTTGATGATGTTAAGAGTCGTTACCCTGAAGGTAAGCACAAATCAGCGTTGTTACCACTATTACATTTGGTGCAGGCAGAATATCTTTGGGTACCTACATCAGCAATGGATCAAGTTGCCGAATATTTAAATATTCAGCCGATTGAAGTTTACGAAGTAGCCACATTTTATACGATGTACTTCTTAAAACCACAAGGTAAATATGCTTTGGAGGTTTGCCGTACTGGTCCTTGCTGCCTGGTTGGAGCAGAAAAAATATTAGAGCACTTAGAAAATAAGTTAGGTATTAAAGAAGGTGAAGTTACAGCAGACGGTTTATTCAGCTTTAGAGGAGTTGAATGTTTAGCGGCTTGTGGTTTCGGTCCGGTATTGCAAATTAGCCCGGAATACACTTTCTATGAAAACTTAACTACCGAAAGTGTAGATAAACTGATTGAAGATTTGAAAAATAAATAAGATTTGAGAAACCAGATATGAGATATGAGAATTGGCAATTTGCCTAACATCTCAGGTCTCACATCTCACATCTAAAAAATAATGAGTCGCAAATTATTACTTGAGCATATAAACGTACCAGGCATCAATACACTTGAAGTCTATCGCCAAAAAGGTGGGTACCGTGCTGTGGAAAAAGCTCTTAAAACTTTAACACCTGAAGAGATTGTTGAAGAGGTTAAGAAATCTGGTTTACGCGGTCGTGGTGGTGCGGGTTTCCCAACGGGAATGAAATGGAGCTTTTTGGCTAAACCAGAAGGTGTTGCACGTTATTTGGTTTGTAACGCTGATGAGTCTGAGCCAGGAACTTTCAAAGATCGCTACTTGATGACTTACATACCTCACGCTTTAATTGAGGGAATGATTGTTGCCAGTTTTGCTTTGGGTGCAAAGGTTTCATACATCTACGTTCGCGGAGAAATGATGCCTCAAATTCGTATTCTGGAAAAAGCAATTGCTGAGGCAAAAGCTGCAGGATGGTTGGGTAAAAATATTTTAGGAACAGGTTACGATTTAGAATTATATGTTCAGCCAGGTGGTGGTGCTTACATTTGCGGCGAAGAAACTGCATTATTAGAATCACTTGAAGGTAAAAGAGGTAATCCGAGAATTAAACCACCTTTTCCAGCTATTGCAGGTTTGTATGGGTGCCCAACGGTAGTAAATAACGTAGAGTCGATTGCTGCAGTAGTACCAATTATTAACGATGGTGGCGATGAATATGCTAAAATTGGTATTGGTAGAAGTACAGGTACAAAATTAATATCAGCATCGGGTAACTTAGTAAAACCAGGTGTTTACGAAATAGAATTAGGTTTACCAGTTGAAGAATTTATTTATTCTGATGAATATTGTGGTGGTATTGCTAACGGTAAACGCTTAAAAGCAACCGTTGCAGGTGGTTCATCTGTGCCAGTTTTGCCAGCTAACCTAACATTGAAATATGCTAATGGCGAACCTCGTTTGATGAGTTACGAATCTTTATCAGAAGGTGGATTTGCTACTGGAACCATGATGGGTTCAGGTGGTTTTATTGCTTTTGATGAAGATCAATGCATCGTTCGCAATACCTGGAATTTCTCTCGTTTTTATCACCACGAAAGTTGCGGACAATGTTCGCCTTGCCGTGAAGGTACAGGATGGATGGAAAAAGTATTGCACAAAATTGAACACGGTCATGGAACGATGAGTGATGTAGATTTACTTTGGGATATTCAACGTAAAATTGAAGGTAATACAATTTGCCCGCTTGGCGATGCAGCAGCATGGCCGGTTGCAAGTGCAATTCGTCATTTCAGAGATGAATTTGAGTGGCATATTAAAGAGCCAGTTAAGAGTCAGCAACAAAATTATGGTATTGCTAACTATGCTGTGCCGATAGAAAAAGTTGTTGTAACGGAAGAGAAATAATTTTCCCACGGTTCGTGTCATCACGAAACGAAACATGAAATATAGAATTGGTTTGTGGAGACACGAATCAGGGCGGGAAAGCAAGAGTTTTAACGCTACGTCATTGCGAAGAACTAAGCAATCCTAATGCGATGACATATTAATAAAGAGATTGCTTCGTGCCTCGCAATGACGGCATGAGCATAAAAAATAAAAGATTATCATTAACCATGAGTGAAAAAGTTAAGGTTACGATAGACGGAATAACTGTAGAGGTTGATAACGGAACCACTATCCTAAATGCTGCAAGGCAAATTGGAGGTGATATCGTTCCGCCAGCAATGTGCTATTATTCTAAGTTAGAAGGAAGTGGTGGTAAATGCCGTACCTGTATTGTTAAGGTAACAAAAGGTTCGGAAAAAGACCCACGCCCGATGCCAAAATTGGTTGCGTCTTGCCGTACAACCGTAATGGATGGTATGGAAGTGTTGAACATTACTTCGCCAGAGGTTTTAGAGGCACGTGCAGGTGTGGTCGAAATTTTATTAATTAACCACCCTTTAGATTGCCCTGTTTGCGATCAGGCTGGTGAGTGTGATTTGCAGAATTTAGGTTACGAACATGGCTTGCAAAAAACTCGTTACGAGTTTGAGCGTCGTACTTTTGACCGTATTGATATTGGCGATAAAATTCAATTACACATGAATCGTTGTATTTTGTGTTATCGTTGTGTTTTCACTGCTGATCAGATTACAAACAAACGTGTTCATGGTATTTTAAACCGTGGCGACCATTCTGAAATTTCAACTTATATTCAACAGGCTGTTGATAACGATTTCTCAGGAAACGTAATTGATGTTTGCCCAGTTGGTGCTTTGACTGATAAAACTTTTCGTTTTAAAAACCGTGTTTGGTTTACCAAGCCAGTTGATGCACATCGCAATTGCGACCATGAAAAATGCAACGGTAAAGTAACGCTTTGGTATAAAGGTGAAGATGTTATTCGTGTAACAGCACGTAAAGATCAGTTTGGCGAGGTTGAAGAATTTATTTGTAATACTTGTCGCTTTGATAAAAAGGCAACTTCAGATTGGACGATCGAGCACCCAACTCATATTGATGATACTTCGGTAATTGCATCGAACCATTACGAAACATTAAAACCACTGCCAGTAATTATGCCAAACGTAGCATTACAGGCAGCGAATGAAATTGAGTTACATAAAACAGTAAAATACTAATGGATACAGGTTTTATCATAGAGAAATTTATTCTGGTAGCTGTAATTTTCGGTATCAGTTTAGTCGTAGCCATGTATTCTACTTATGCAGAACGCAAAGTTGCTGCATATCTTCAAGACCGTTTAGGTCCAGATAGAGCAGGCCCTTTTGGTATTTTACAGCCTTTGGCTGATGGTGTAAAAATGTTTATGAAAGAGGAAATCATTCCCTCTTCATCAAACAAATGGTTATTTATTGTTGGGCCAGGCTTGGCTTTACTTTGTGCTTGTATTGGTACAGCCGTTATTCCTTGGGGAAGTCCGATGGAAATTGGCGGTAAAATGGTTCCGCTGCAAGTTGCTGATATTAATGTTGGAGTTTTATACATTTTTGGTGTAGTTTCTTTAGGTGTTTACGGCGTTATGATTGGTGGTTGGGCATCGAATAACAAATATTCATTATTAAGCGCCATTCGTGCTGCATCACAAAACATCAGTTACGAAATTGCAATGGGTTTGTCTATCATCGCTTTGCTTTTGATGACCAATACATTAAGCTTGAAAGAAATTGTTGACCAGCAACACGGTTGGAGATGGAATGTATTGTACCAGCCATTAGGATTTTTAATCTTCATGGTATGTTCTTTTGCAGAAACTAACAGAGCACCATTTGATTTACCGGAGTGTGAAACCGAGTTAATCGGTGGTTACCATACCGAGTATTCTTCAATGAAATTAGGTTTCTATCTATTTGCTGAATACATCAACATGTTTGTTTCATCAGCAGTAATGGCAACATTATATTTTGGTGGATATAATTATCCTGGAATGGATTCGATGGCGGTTTGGCTAGGTCCGACATGGGCACCACTTTTTGGTACAGGTATTTTCTTTGCGAAAATAATCTTCTTCATCTTTTTCTTCATGTGGGTACGTTGGACAATCCCGCGTTTCCGTTATGATCAATTGATGAATTTGGGCTGGAAAGGTTTAATACCTTTGGCTATTGCCAACATTATAATAACTGGAATTGTGATTGCGATTATTGAGAAGTTTTAATTATGGAATCATTAAGTAATAAGAAAAAAGTACTGGAACAAAAGCCGTTAAGCTTTATGGAAAGGATGTACTTACCTGCTATTGCAAAAGGTATGGGCATTACCATTAGTCACTTATTCAAAAAAGAGGCTACTATAAGATATCCAGAAGTAGAACGTGAATTCTCAGCTAACTTTAGGGGGATGCACTCGCTTAAACGCGATGAAAACGGGAAAGAGCGTTGTACAGCTTGTGGTTTGTGTGCACTATCTTGCCCAGCTGAAGCAATCACTATGATAGCAGCAGAACGGAAGAATGATGAAAAGCATTTGTATCGCGAGGAAAAATATGCAGCAACTTATGAAATTAATATGTTGCGTTGTATTTTCTGCGGATTATGTGAAGAGGCTTGTCCGAAAGAAGCAATTTACCTGGACGGACCAATTGTACCTGCTGATTATTTACGTAAGGATTTTATTTACGGGAAAGATAAGTTGGTTGAAGCTCCATTGGAGATGAAAAAATAAAAATACGGTCCGTGAGGACACGAATCACGGCAATTGAAAAATATTGTCATCCTGAGCTTGTCGAAGGAGTAAACATATAGTACAATCCGTCATTGCGAGGAACGAAGCAATCCTAATGCGATAGACGTTAAATAAATAAGATTGCTTCGTGCCTCGCAATGACGAGGAGTACAAACAAATAACAAATTAATGAGTACACAAGTATTCTATTTCGTAGCCACATTAAGTATCATCTTTTCGCTGATGGTGATTTTTGCAAAAAATCCGATCCATAGCGTTCTATACTTAATTCTTACCTTTTTCACATTCACAGTACATTATGTATTGTTGAATGCGCAGTTTTTGGCTGTTGTAAACTTCATTGTTTATATGGGTGCAATTATGGTATTATTCCTATTTGTACTAATGCTCCTCAACTTAAATAAGGAAACCGAGCCAGTAAAATCTCCTTTGATCAAAATTGTGGGCGTAATTGCAGGCTGTTGCTTAATTGTAACCTTAGTTGGTTCTTTTAAAGCTGCAACCATTACAAGTCCTTTAATTTTGAAAAATCCAGGCTTAGGTTTGGTAGAAAACTTGGGTAAAGAGCTTTTTGGGCCATTCTTATTGCCATTCGAATTATCATCTCTATTACTATTGGCGGCAATGGTTGGAGCAGTTTTATTATCTAAAAGAGATGAGGTAGAAGCATAATGGAAAATCTAACTACACAAATGGCAGGCGTACCACTAAATCATTACATCTATTTATGTGCAATTATTTTCACAATTGGTGTAATTGGCGTGTTAACCCGCAGAAATGCAATCGTAATTTTTATGTCGGTTGAATTGATGTTAAATGCAGTGAACTTGCTTTTAACAGCTTTCTCTGTGCATAGCAACGATCCTTCAGGACAGGTTTTTGTATTCTTCATTATGGCGCTTGCTGCTGCAGAGGTTGCAGTTGGTTTAGCGATTATTGTAATGGTTTACAGAAATACAAAATCGATAGATATTAATGTTTTAAATCGCCTTAAGTGGTAAATATATATTAAGAATGACAATAGAACAATTGATTTGGTTAGTTCCGTTACTTCCTTTTTTAGGGTTTGTAATTAACGGGCTGGGCAGAAAATCTTTATCTAAAGGACTTGTTGGTATCATTGGAAGTGGGGTAATTTTAGCCTCTTTCCTTATCAGCGTAGTTATTTTCTTTAGTTTACAAGGCGATACACAAAAATCTCACGAAGTATTTTTATTCGATTGGATTAGCGCTGGAACATTACACATTCCTTTATCATTTCTGATTGATCCGTTGAGCTCAATCATGCTTTTGATTATTACGGGGATTGGTTTCTTAATCCATCTATATTCGACCAGCTACATGCATGATGATGAAGGATTCGGTAAGTTCTTCTCTTATCTGAACCTGTTTGTGTTTTTTATGCTTTTATTAGTATTGGGTTCAAACTACATCGTAATGTTTATCGGTTGGGAGGGTGTAGGTTTATGCTCATACCTTTTAATTGGTTTCTGGTACACCAATAGTGCCTATGCATCTGCAGCTAAAAAGGCTTTCGTAATGAATCGTATTGGTGATTTAGGTTTCCTATTAGGTGTTTTTTTAATGTTCAACTTCTTCGGAAGCGTTGAGTTTTCAAAAATATTCCCACAGGCAGCGAACATGTTGCCAGGTAACAATACCTTGGTTTTGATTACCATTTTGTTATTTATTGGAGCTTGTGGTAAATCGGCACAGTTGCCTTTATTTACATGGTTGCCAGATGCGATGGCTGGGCCAACACCAGTTTCTGCTTTAATTCACGCTGCAACGATGGTAACGGCTGGTATTTATATGATTGCCCGTTCGAGTGTATTATTTGACCTTGCTCCATTTACCCAACACATTATTGCAATTGTTGGGGCAGCAACAGCATTGGTAGCAGCTATTATTGCGCTAACCCAAACAGACATTAAAAAAGTATTGGCCTATTCAACTGTATCTCAATTAGGGTATATGTTTTTAGGCTTAGGTGTTGGCGCTTATACAGGTTCATTCTTCCACGTTTTAACTCACGCATTTTTCAAAGCATTATTATTCTTAGGGGCAGGTTCGGTAATTCATGCTATGCATCACGAACAAGATATGCGCCACATGGGTGGATTGAGAAAGAAACTTCCAATTACTTTCTTAACGATGATGATTGGTACCATTGCAATAGCTGGTTTGCCGCCATTCTCTGGTTTCTTCTCTAAAGATGAAATTTTAGCGCATGCCTTCCAGTATAGTCCAGTGCTTTGGGGTATTGGCGTATTAACGGCATTCTTAACCGCTTTTTATATGTTCAGAATGATGTTCCTTACTTTCTCAGGAAAATATCGCGGAACGCATCATGAGGAAAGCCATGTTCATGAATCGCCAGCAGCAATGACTACACCGCTAATAATTTTAGCCGTTTTAGCCGCAATTGGTGGAGCAATTAACATCCCTCACGTTTTCGGTGGAAACGAATGGTTAGCACATTGGTTGACTGGAGCGGGTGTTTCGCAACATGAATTAGATTTAAGTCATTCAACTGAGTTTACTTTAATGGGTGTTTCTGTCTTAGCAGCTATTTTTGCTTTACTTTATGCTTATACCAGATACGTTAAAGGTGCTCGTGTTCCTGTTGCAGATGAAGCCCCACGTTCTGCACTGGCAAAATTATCATACAATAAATTTTATCTGGATGAGATTTACGATTTCATCATTACAAAACCTTTAGATGCTTTTTCAAGATTCTTCTATAGGATAATCGATACCAAGTTTATAGATGGAATTGTAAATGGATTAGGTTGGAGTACAAACGAGGCCAGTAAGGGCATTCGTTTATTACAAAGTGGAAACGTAGGTTTCTATATTTTTATGATGGTAGTTGGTATCATCGCATTGCTATTATATACATTTTTATACATATAAAAAGGGTTCAAAAATAAATAATGGAACAACTTTTACTACTTATATTTCTCCCACTTGCAGGTGCTATTATTACGGCCTTTGCAGGTAAGTCGGCTAAAATCGTTTCGACCGTAATTTCGGTTGTTTCTTTGGGGCTTGCTTTGTTTATCGCTTGTAGCTTCATTCCAAATGCAAGTATACAGTTTGAGGCAAATTTACCATGGATTGCAGATTTAGGTATTCGTTTTCATGCGGGTATTGATGGAATTAGCATGCTTGTTGTGTTGCTTACCAATTTGTTGATTCCGATTATAATTTTATCGAGTTACAGACATAATTATAAAAATCCAGCGGCTTTCTACGCATTGATCTTATTTATGCAAAGCGGATTATTATTGGTGTTTACGGCGATGGATGCTTTCCTTTTCTATATCGGGTGGGAAGCCGCTTTAATTCCAATTTATTTTATCTGCGCATTTTGGGGTGGAAAAGATAGAATTCGCATTAACATGAAGTTCTTCGTTTATACAATCGCAGGTTCATTGTTTATGTTGATGGGGATCATTTATCTGTACTTACAGAATCCTGCTCACAATTTTGATATTCAAGCATTTTATGCTTTAAATTTAGATAGCGCACAACAAGGCTGGATTTTCTGGGCTTTCTTTATAGCGTTTGCCATTAAAATGCCAATTTTCCCTTTCCACACTTGGCAGCCAGATACTTATACAGCCGCTCCAACTCAGGGAACGATGTTATTATCAGGTATCATGTTAAAAATGGGTATTTACGGTGTAATCAGATGGTTGTTACCAATTGTACCAACAGGTGTTCAAGATTGGTCTTGTTTGGCAATGGTGCTTTCTATCATCGGGATAGTGTATGCATCACTAATCGCATTTACACAGAAAGATGCTAAGCGTTTAGTTGCTTATTCATCAATTGCTCACGTTGGCTTAATTTCGGCAGGTATATTTGCATTGAATCAGCAAGGTATGCAAGGTGCAATGGTACAGATGTTAAGTCACGGTATTAATGTAGTTGGTTTGTTCTTCGTTTTAGATATTATTTTCTCAAGAGTAAAAACCAATAAAATTGAAGAATTGGGCGGTATCGCTAAAGTTGCACCTCAATTAGCAATTACATTCTTAATAATTGTTTTAGGTACAGTGGCTTTACCAGGAACCAATGGTTTTATTGGAGAGTTCTTATTGCTAATGGGCGTTTATAATTACGGAATTTGGGCAGCAGCAATTGCAGGTTTAACTATTATTTTCGGAGCAGTTTATATGTTGCGCATGTACCAGAACGTAATGCTTGGCAAAACCAACGAATTAACCATTACATTCACCGATATTCAGGGAACTGAAAAATTGGTTCTTTATATTATTTGTGCTTTGATTATTATTTTGGGTGTATATCCGAAACCGTTATTGCACTTAACAGAGGCATCTGTACAACATTTATTAGAACAGGTAAATCAAAAATTAACATCAGTAAAATAAGCAATGAATATTATCATAACCATTAGTATAACCGCTTTTATTGTACTTTATGCAGGTTTGTTTAAAGCAAAGAAAGCATTATTGCCGCTTACTGTTGTTGGCCTTCTTACTGCGTTGGGTTTTACTGCTGCTGCATGGAATGGCAATGCAGTACACTTCGGAATGATGCAAACCGATAATTTCGCTTTAGCATTTTCTGGTGTTTGTATTATCGGAACACTTTTAATTTTCTTATTAACACAAAATTATTTCCACTCGAAGAGTGATAACATAGCAGAATATTACACCTTAATTCTTTTCGCCCTTGCGGGGATGATTATGATGGTGTCTTACAAAAACATGGCGATGTTATTTGTTGGTTTGGAAATCATGTCAGTAAGTTTATATATTCTTGCAGGCATTCGTAAAAAGGATTTTGCCTCTAACGAGGCTTCGTTGAAGTATTTCTTAATGGGTGCTTTTTCAACAGGATTTTTACTGTTTGGTATTACTTTAATTTATGGTGCGTCAGGTTCATTCGACTTAGATAAAATCCAAACTTATTTAGTTGATAACAATAAGGCGATTTCACCAATCTTTTATCCAGGTGTGATCTTAATGATGATTGGTTTATGTTTTAAAATAGGCGCTGCTCCATTTCATTTCTGGACTCCAGATGTTTACGAGGGGTCGCCAACATTAATTACCACCTTCATGAGTACCGTGGTTAAAACTGCTGGTTTTGCTGCTTTCTTAAGGTTATTCGCTGATGTGTTTGCACCACTTCATGATTTCTGGGTTGTCCCTTTAATTGTGATTGTTTGCTTAACTCTATTTATTGGAAACGTTACCGCATTGTTTCAAAAGAACTTTAAGCGTATGCTGGCTTACTCGAGTATTTCTCACGCAGGTTACTTATTATTTTCGTTAGTTGTTCTAAGTGCGAATTCAGAAAACAACGTTTTAGTTTATGCAGCGGCATATACATTTGCATCAATCATTGCTTTTGCTGTATTAATTCTCGTTAAACAAAAAACAGGAAACGATAGCTTTGAAAGTTTTAATGGCTTAGGAAAGAAAAATCCTTTAGTTGCTTTAGCGCTTACCGTTGCTATGTTATCGTTAGCTGGTATTCCCCTAACTGCAGGTTTCATCGGTAAATATCTGATGTTCTTAAACGTAATGGGCGAATATCAAACGCTATTAGTTGCGTTTGCAATTCTAAATGCATTAGTTGGGTTTTACTACTATTTCAAGGTTATTGTTGCTATGTGGTTTAAAGATGGTGCAGAAATTGAACTTTCTACACCAGCACAATACAAAGTTGTTTTAATAATTTCAGTAGCAATTACACTTATTTTAGGTATTTATCCTGCGATTATATTAAACCTGATATAGGTATGCACTTGTTAGAGAATTATTTGTAGTTTTACGAATAATTGAATATGCACGATTTTTGGACTAACCTTCAGCATTTAATTTCTCCCGAAAAATTATTGAGGGAGGGCGGTTTCTATCTTGTTGTATTCGTTATCTATGCTGAAACTGGCCTGTTCTTTGGCTTTTTTCTTCCAGGAGATTACTTACTATTTTTAGCGGGCATGTTTGTAGCAACGGGCAAACTCGATGTTAACATTGCCGTACTTCTTGCAGGACTGTGTATAGCAGCTGTTTCAGGAAATTTTACAGGTTATTGGTTTGGTAGAAAAACAGGGCCAGTATTGTACACCAGAAAAGACAGTTTTTTCTTCAAAAAGCGATACTTAAAAGCTGCTGAGGAATATTACAACAAACAAGGTGCTTTTGCACTCATAATGGGCAGGTTTGTTCCGATAGTTAGAACTTTTGCACCGATTTTTGCTGGTGTTGTAAAATTAGATTTTAAAAAGTTTGCCTTGTATAATATAGCAGGCGGAGTACTTTGGATTTGCTCCCTTACGTTACTTGGCTATTTTCTAGGCAAAAGATTCGAAAAGGAAATTAACGATTACTTACTATATATTATTATTGGCTTTATCATTATCACAACTATCCCTTTATTGATTACCTTTGTGAAAAGTAAAGTAAAAAGCCCCGAAGAGGAAAAAGAAGATTTAAATTAAAATGGCAAAAGACGAAACCCACGCTTGGCATAGCGTATCCCCTGGAAAAAACGTTCCAGAAGTTGTAAACGCAATCATTGAAATTCCAAAAGGCTCAAAAGCCAAATACGAAATAGATAAAGAATCTGGTTTAATTAAATTAGACAGGGTTCTTTTTTCATCAGTAATGTACCCAGCAAACTATGGCTTTATTCCGCAAACTTATTGCGATGATAAAGATCCGTTAGATATTCTGGTGCTTTGTTCGGTAGATGTTTACCCTATGACATTGATTGAAGCAAAAGTTGTTGGTGTTATGCATATGGTTGATAATGGCGAACAAGACGATAAAATTATTGCAGTTGCTGCACATGATATGTCTGTAAACTATATCAATGATTTGGATGAATTACCTCCACATCAAATGAAAGAGATTGTTCGTTTCTTTCAGGATTATAAAGCATTAGAAGAAAAAAATGTAACTATCGAACATTTACTTGGTGTTCGTTATGCGCATAAAGTAATTAAAGAAAGCATAGAACTTTATAATACAACATTTAGAGAATTAGCTTAATGGATTTACCCACGGTTTGCTTGTTTTTGAATTTAAAATTAAGCGCAATCCTTCCATCATCAAATTTGGCGATGGTCGCCTTGCAGGAAACTGATACTACTTCGGTTGGATGGCGGTTATTTTTTGCCTTATTTTTAGTATTGCTTAACGGTTTTTTTGTTGCGGCAGAGTTCGCAATTGTTAAGGTTCGTGCATCGCAAATTGAAATTAAAGCAAAATCAGGCAGTCGCGTAGGGAAAATGGCCAAAACCATTATCCATAATTTAGATGGCTATTTAGCCGCAACACAATTGGGTATAACGCTTGCATCACTAGGCTTAGGTTGGGTTGGTGAAGGCGTTATGCATACCATCTTTAAAAATCTTTTTGATAGTTTGCAATGGGGCTTTAGCGACGCTACAATTCATACGGCATCAACTATCGTAGCTTTTTCGCTAATTACCATCATGCACATTGTGTTTGGTGAATTGGCTCCGAAATCTTTTGCTATTCAAAGACCAGTTGCAACTACTTTATTTGTCTCTGTTCCTTTGCAGATTTTTTATGTGGTTTTTAAACCATTCATTTGGACTTTGAACAGTCTTGCCGCAATTATTCTTAAACCGTTTGGTATTGATACTTCGGCTGGACATGAATCTTTACATAGCACGGAAGAACTGCAATATTTATTAGATCAGGGTAAGGAAAGTGGTGCTTTGGATAATAATGAACATGAGCTGATTAAAAACGTTTTCGATTTTAATGAGCGTGTTGTTAAAAACATTATGGTTCCTAGAACTAAAATTTCGGGAATAGAGCTTACCTCACCAAAGGAAGAAGTTATCGATAGAATTATTAAGGAAGGCTATTCGCGTTTACCTGTATACGATGAGATTATGGACAAAATTGTTGGTATTATCCATGCCAAAGATATTTTGCCTTTAGTTGCAGCAGGTAACCAACACTGGACTTTGAATGATATTATCCGTAAACCATATTTCGTTACAGAAACTAAGAAAATTAACGATTTGATGAGCGAGCTTCAAAGCAATCGCATTCAAATCGCCATTGTTTTGGATGAGTTTGGCGGTACTGCAGGTATGGTAACGCTCGAGGATATTGTAGAAGAACTTGTTGGTGAAATCCAGGATGAGTACGACGAGGAAAAACCATTAGTTGAGAAAATCTCAGACAATGAATTCATTGTAAACGCATCTGCAACGGTTTATGATGTAAATGAGCATTTGCCACACGATTTGCCAGAAGACGAAGATTTCGATACCATTGGCGGTTTGGTTTCTCACGTTTTCGAAAGAATTCCTGAAGTTGGAGAAAGCAACGAATCTTATGGTTATCTGTTTACCATTCTAAAGAAAACAGAGCAAAACATCGAAACGATTAAGTTAGAATTGGTTATCAATGAAGGAGATATGGTTGATAATCACTAATTTCAACTATGCATATTTTTTATACCCCAGATATAACCCAACCCACTTATACGCTTAACGAAGAAGAAAGTAAACATTGCATACGCGTTTTGCGTTTGCCAGTTGGTACTTTAATATATCTTGTTGATGGTAAAGGTGGTTTCTACACAGCTGAAATTGCTACTGATAATCCAAAAAAAGTAAGCCTAAAGGTTCTTAATGTAGAAACGGACTATCAAAAGCGGAATCATTATTTACATGTTGCCGTAGCTCCAACTAAAAATATTGATCGTATAGAGTGGTTTTTAGAAAAGGCTACAGAATTGGGGATTGATGAAATTACACCAATTATTTCAGACCGATCAGAACGTAAAGTGGTCAAAGAAGATCGCCTAAATAAAGTAATTACATCTGCTGTAAAGCAATCGATAAAAGCTTATCATCCCAAGTTAAATGATGCAATTTCTTTAGATGCATTTTTAAAACTTCCTTTCGAAGGGGATAAATTAATTGCCCATTGTATTAATAACGATGGCAAGCAATACATTTCAGATTTAGTTAAACCTCATGGCCGATATTTAATTATGATTGGTCCTGAAGGAGATTTCACTTCCGATGAAGTTGATAATGCTTTGAATAAAGGCTTTAAAGCTTTAACTTTAGGAGATAACAGATTGCGTACAGAAACTGCTGCACTATCTGTTTGTTTTGAGATCAATTACCTAAACCGATAGTTTGTTTGAAATTTTCAATAACCAATTTCGAGTTTTCTAAAATATCAAAAGTACTGGCATTATGCTTAGGTCTTTTGACTTTTAGTTTTCTGCTTTCTGCTTTTCAGCCTGTTCCTTCCTATCGAATGGCGAAATTAAAATATAGCGGCGGTGGCGACTGGTATGCAGATCGTACGGCTTTGCCTAATTTGATTGCTTTTTGCAACGCAAATCTTAAAACAAATTTTTATCCTGAAGAGAGTATTGTTGAGGTTGGCAGCAAAGAATTATTTAACTATCCTTTTGTGTATATGACTGGGCATGGAAATGTGGTTTTTAGTGATCAGGAAGTTAAGAATTTAAGGCAATATTTAACTGGTGGTGGTTTTCTGCATATCGATGATAATTATGGTTTAGATAAATTTATCAGACCACAAATGAAAAAGGTGTTTCCAGAATTGAGTTTTGTAGAGCTACCTGCTAATCATGAGCTATACAATCAAAAATTTAAATTTCCAGCTGGCCTGCCAAAAATCCATGAACATGATAACAAAAGGCCACAAGGTTTCGCCTTAATATATAAAGGCAGAGTAGTTTGCTATTATACGTTTGAATGCGATTTAGGAAACGGTTGGGAAGATTTTGGTACTTATCCTGAGGATACACAGGAAACTCGTACAAAAGCGCTAAAAATGGGCGCAAATTTAGTTCAGTATGCTTTAACTCAATAGATATGCACAAAGTAAAAGTTAACAACAAATTCCTTTTTGATATAGATGCTCAGGATTCAGGTTTACTGATCAACGGTAAATCAATCGCTATGGATACAAGCCAAGTTGGATTAAATTCTACCAATGTAATTTATGAGCATAAATCTTACAATACTGAATTGGTTGAACTTAATAAAGCTGAAAAACTTTGCATAATTAAGGTAAATGGAAATACCTATAAAATTCAGGTTGAAGATCAGTTTGATCAATTATTAAAACAACTAGGATTAGATAATCTTGCCACAAATAAAGTTGCAGAGATAAAAGCACCTATGCCTGGATTGGTTTTAAATGTAATCGTAAAAGAAGGTGCTGAGATTAAAAAAGGCGACAATCTTTTAGTGCTTGAGGCTATGAAGATGGAAAATATTTTGAAGTCTTCTACAGACGGTATTGTTAAGAAAGTTTTAATTAAACAAGGTGATAAAGTAGAAAAGAATCAGATATTAATTCAGTTTAAATAGTCTGCACAAATCTATAATAACAAAAAATGCCCGATTTTCATCGGGCATTTTTTGTTAGGTTATCTTTTAGGATTAAAAGCTTTAGGTTTTGCCTGCTTGAAGTTTCTTTTTCCTGCAGTGCTGATTTCAGGAGCTCCAAGCATTGTCATTGCACAACGGAAACCAACTTCAGCCGAAGCATCGTCTTGTTGTAAGAAACGACGTGTAGCTGGATTTAACCAGTAAGCCATATCGTTCCATGAACCACCTTTATAAACTCTTGATTTATCATTAACTAAAGAAACACCTTCTTCGTTTAATAATTTGTTTTGCTTGTCGCGATAACCTCTTTCGTCAGCCTGGTAATTGGTTACTGCTGCAGTTGGATCTGGAGATTTAGCAATAGAATCTGCTCTTTTTGCTAAAGCTTGTTTCTCTGCCCAAGTTAATTTTTTACCAGAATAAGCATTTCCTTTAATTGGTTTGCCATATTTATCTAAAGCTATTTTTCCATTAGCCGCGTCAGATAATTGCTTATCCTGGAATTGGTTACCACGATAAGGATTAAAAGCTTCTGCATCAGTAAATGTTCCTGTACGATAAACGTCATTTACCCATTCGTTAACGTTGCCAGCCATGTTATAGAGTCCGAAATCGTTAGGGTTATAAGAAAGTACCGGAGCAGTTAAATCTGCTTTATCATTTAATGAACCACCAACACCCATGTAATCACCAGGTGCTCTTTTAAAGTTGGCTTGCACTAAACCTCTTGTTTTTTTACTTGCAGAACTCACGCCTAGGCCGTTCCAAGGGTATATTTTGTTTTGACTTACGTTTTCGTATTCTGTATTACCAATTAAGCCTAAAGCAGCATATTCCCACTCCGCTTCTGTTGGTAAACGATAAGGCTGCATAATTACACCATCTTCTAAAGTTGCATTTCTGGTTGGGGTAGCATTGCCGCCTCTTCCACCTGCTGCCCCAACAGATGCACCTGCACTTGCATTGTAATCTTTAGGTGCGTTCTTTCCTTTGTCATCATACTGGCCATTTAAGTAAGCCTCGGTATTAAATGGTTTATCTGGTCTTGCAGTTGCAGCAGCCGTGGTTGTGTTTCCGCGACCTGTTTTATTTCCTGCTAATTCTTTATAACCAGTTAAAATACCTTTCTGACGTAATATGTATTCATTTGCCTGAGAAGTTCTCCATTCGCAGAAGCGTGACGCTTGTTCCCAGCTTACACCTACAACAGGGTAATCTCTATATGCAGGGTGTCTTAAATAGTTATCTACGTAAGGTTCGTTGTAAGATAATGCACGACGCCAAACTAAAGTATCGGGCAATTCATTGTAATAATATTCACGGTCTTCAGGATAACTGGTTCTAATCCAGTGTAAGTATTCTAACCAATCGGTGTTTGAAACTTCGGTTTCATCCATATAAAACGACGGTACAGTAACCTGTCTTTTGTAGTTGTAAATGTTAGGTTCAACTCCTGCAACCTCAATTGCACTTCCGCCAACAACTAAAACACCACCTTCAATAGGAATTAAGCCAGGTCCAGGTGCACGTTTGTATTTGCTTGCTACAGAAAAACTACTGTAAGTTTTGTTTTTCTTGTCTGCATAAGGAATTCCTGTTTTACTTGAAGCACCGCCTTTGTTGCCTCCACAAGAAGAAAGAGCAGTAACAAGGGTAATGCAAGTAAAAGAATATAGTAATAGTTTTTTCATATGTTGCTTTATAACATGAATTAGGGCTTATTCAACCGATAAATTTACGGAAATTTATATGATTTCGTAAAATTTGTGTTAATAAATGTTTCGTGTATGTTTTTTTAAGCTAAACGTATTAATCTTCAATGTATTGTGGTGGTGGTGAATTAGTTTGCAATGCTTTAACAGAATAGATTTTAAGTTTAATTTTGGAGTGCTTATTGTGTATTTTCATAATTCAAACCATTCATCATTAAAGATTAAACTATGCTTAAAAAAGTTTCGATTGTAATTTTATCCTTATTCATAATCTTTTTTGCTGCTGCAATAGCTATTCCTTTATTTTTCAAAAAGGAAATTGATGCCAAAATCAAGTCTGCCATAAATAAAAGTGTTAATGCAAAAGTTGATTTTAAGGATTTGGATTTAAGTTTAATTAGCTCTTTTCCCAATTTGGGGATAAAAATCAACAATTTAACCATAGTAGGCATTGATAGTTTTGCTAAAGATACATTGGCGAATGTTAAACAATTGCAATTAAATGTTAATTTATTAAGCGTTATTAAGGGCGAAACCTATCAAATTAAATCAGTAAATTTAAATGAACCTAATATTTTTGCCCATGTATTAAAAAGCGGAAAGAGTAACTGGGATATTATGAAGTCCGACTCTACTTCTACCTCTGGTGATACTGCTAAAACAGCCTTCAAAATAGCTTTGCAAAAATATACGATTGAGAAAGGCAAGATTATTTACGATGATGCTTCGCTTGGATTTTTCATGAATTTGGAAAACCTGAACCATACAGGAAAAGGAGATTTTACTCAGGATTTATTTACGCTTCAAACGCAATCAGATATCGAAAAACTGACTGTTAAGTATGGCGGAATTCCTTATTTAAATAAAGTGAAGTTAGATGCAGAACTACCAATTGATATTGATTTGAAGCATATGAAATTTGCTTTCGCTGAAAATAAAATCAAACTAAATGAATTAGTTTTATCTGCAATTGGGTATTTAGCAATGCCAAACGATCAGGATATTGTTATGGACCTTAAGTTCGATGCAAAACAATCGGAGCTTAAAAATTTCCTGTCGCTTATTCCTGCAATTTATGCTGCCAACTTTAAAGATATGGAAGCAACGGGCAAATTTGCTATGAATGGAGTGGCAAAAGGCACCTATAATGATAAATCTTTACCTGCTTTCAATGTAAATCTATCTATAGAAAATGGTAAAGTTAAATATCCTTCTTTGCCTTCGGCGATAAATAACATTCAGGTAAAATCTCAAATTACTAATCCTGATGGAGTTATTGATCATACAGTTGTTAACGTTCCTGCTTTTCACCTAGAATTTGGTCAGGTTCCTGTTGATGGTAGATTGCTACTTAAAAATCCAACTACAGATCCATATGTTGATATGGCATTAAAAGGAAAATTAGATTTGAAGCAATTAACAGCCATATTTCCGATGAAGGATATGACTTTAAGCGGGATTTTAGATGCCGATGTGCAGGCTGCGGGGAGAAAATCATCAATTGATAAAGGACAATATGAGGCCTTTAAAGCATCAGGACAAATATTAGCTAACAACTTTAATTATGCTGGGAAAAATGTTCCAATGCCTGTAAGTGTTTCAACGGCTAAAATGGTTTTTAGTCCGAAAAACATAACATTAAGCAATTTATCTGCTAAAGTTGGTAAGAGCGATTTTGCCGCCAATGGTTCAGTAAATAATTACCTGAGCTACTTCTTTAAAAAGAATCAGGCTTTACAGGGTAATTTTAATATGTCATCGAATTTAATTGATGTAAATGAGTTAATGGGTCCGAAATCAACAACCGAAGAATCTGGAAAAAAAACAGATTCAAAATTATCGGTTTTTGAAGTTCCTGGTAATATAGATTTTAATTTGGCCGCCAAGGCTGGTCGGGTTTTATACGATACCTACGATATTACGAATGCCCATGGCACTTTATTGGTGAAAAACAAAACTGTAACCTTTAAAGATATGGCGATGAATATGCTTGATGGAACGGTAAAAATGAATGGTTCATACGCAACAGTAGATCCGAAGAAGCCAAAAGTAGATGTAGATTTTGGAATTGAAAAAATGGATATTCAGAAGGCATTCTCAGCATTTAATACGGTTAAACTACTTGCACCAGTTGCTAAATACACTAAAGGGATTTTTTCTACAAATTTAAAATTCAACTCCGATTTAGACGAACACATGATGCCTGTTTATTCGAGCATTAATGCAGAGGGCTTAACAAACATTATTCAGGCTGTTCTCGATGGTTTTGAACCGTTGAATAAGTTGGCTTCATCATTAAGTTCTGATAAATTTAAAAAGCTTGAGCTTAATAATTTAATTACCAAATTTAAAATCAAAGATGGCCGCTTAAATGTTGCTCCATTCGATATCAAAAAAGATGGAATTGTGATGAATGTTCAAGGTTCGAATGGTTTAGATCAAACTATGGATTACGATTTAGGGTTAAATTTACCAAGAGCTATGTTAGGGGCAAAAGCCAATGAAACTGCCAATGCTATGATTGCAAAGTTAAATGGTAAGGTTGGAACTAACGTATCTATGAGTGAAACAATAAAGGTAAATGCTGTTTTAGGGGGTACGTTTTTAAAACCAACAATTAATTTAAAATATGGTGCTGGTGATACTAAAACTGCTGTAAAAGATGTTGTAAATAATGCGATTGCCGATAAAAGAGCAGAGTTGGAAACTAAGGCGCAAGCAAAGATCGATACTGTTAAGGCCAAGGCGACAGAAAAGGTTAAAGATGCCATTGCTGATAAATTAAATAGTTTATTTAAGAAAAAGAATTAATTAAATTTAGAGACGATTTCGATCTGAAACAATTGCTAATAAAAGTCGTAGTTTTAGTTAGTAAGAATTTCAAAAAGCGTAAGTTTACTGTAAAATATAATTATGGCTTTTACGTTTGATGAATATATTCTACAAAAATATTAACTTACCAAAAATCTTAAATACGTATCCCTAAGAATGAATCTCAAGTATATTAGTAAGCTTGCTTTTTCTGCTCTATCTGTAGCTTTGGTATTTGGTAAAGCAAATGCGCAGGTTACAATTGGAGGTACCCAAACAAATGGAAGCGAATCTAATAACATTGTAACAGCTGTACCGTTTTTACTAATTACGCCCGATGCAAGAGCAGGAGCAATGGGCGATGCAGGCGTAGCCATTGCTGGAGATGTAAACTCTGCTAGTATAAATCCTGCTAAGCTTGCTTTTTTAGATAAGCCTTATGGTTTTGCACTTTCTTATAGTCCGTGGTTAAAAAGCCTTGTTCCTGATATTAACCTGGCTTATTTAAGTGGTTTTTATAAACTTGATGATCGAAATACAATTGGCGCTTCGCTAAGGTATTTTTCTTTGGGCCAAATTCAATTAACCGATATTAACCAGCAAGATTTAGGTATTTCAAATCCTAATGAATTGGCTTTTGATGTTACTTTCGCACGTTCTTTTGGCAAAGAATTTTCTTTGGGAAGTTCGTTAAGGTATATTTATTCTAATTTGGCATCTGGTCAGTTTTCTTCGAGCGGAATAGTTCGTGGAGGTAATGCGGTAAGTATTGATATTGCAGGTTTATACAAAACCTCTACAACCATGTTTGGTAAAGATGCAATCTTATCGGCAGGTGCTAATATTTCGAATATCGGTACAAAAATGAGTTATTCTGATGGAGGACAAAGTTATTTTCTTCCAACCAATTTTAAACTCGGTGGTGCATCTACAATTGTTATAGATGATTTTAGTACATTCACTTTTGCTTTAGATTTAAATAAACTCCTAGTTCCAACCCAACCTATTTACGATTCAAATAACAATATTATAAGTGGAAAAGATCCGAATCGTTCAGTTCCTGCAGGTATATTTGGTTCGTTTACCGATGCTCCTGGTGGTTTTAGTGAAGAATTAAAAGAAGTTGGTATTTCTACAGGATTTGAATATTGGTATAATCAACAATTTGCTGTTCGTGGAGGGTATAATTACCAAAGTCCACAGAAAGGCGATAGCAGATACTTCACTTTAGGTGCAGGCTTAAAATACAACGTTTTTAATATCGACTTTGCTTATTTGATTGCAAATGCTCAATCGAGTCCTTTGGCAAATACCTTACGTTTTAGCCTTTTATTTAACTTCGGCGATAAAAAGACATTTAAGTAAAACCGATTCAAATTATTTTGGCAATTTCGTGCCAGTAATTCTAAATAATATTTTTTTGATATGAAAATAAGGGTAGGCTTTGGGTTTGATGTGCACCAGTTAAAAGATCAACATCCTTTTGTAGTTGGCGGTGTAACGCTCGATCATCATAAAGGTGCTTTTGGGCATTCGGATGCAGATGTTTTATTGCATGCAATTTGCGATGCGCTTTTGGGTGCTGCTAATTTAAGGGATATTGGTTTTCATTTTAAAAATACAGACGATAGATGGAAAGGAATTAGCAGTATGATTTTGCTTAAAGAAACTGTTAAACTTTTAGCCGAAAAAAACTGGCAGGTTGGCAATATCGATGCGATGCTTTGCCTTGAGGCACCAAAAATTAATCCTCACATTTCTGCCATGCAAGAAAATATTGCCAATGCAATAGGAATTTCTACCGAAGACATTTCGATAAAGGCTACCACTAACGAAACCATGGGCTTTATTGGCCGAGAAGAAGGTGTGGTTGCTTATGCGGTTTGTTTAATAGAAAAACCTTAATAATATTTGAAGCGCATGGCCTGCGTATAAATTTACATTTCTTCCTCTTTTTCGCTTATACGCTTCGCTTCGTCATGCTTCCTCGCTGCAGGGTAACGCTGCAACGAGGGCTATAAAATTGTTTCAGCATTTCATTTTGGCGGTTTGCATGGTGCAAAACCATTGTTTTTAAACCTGACAATAGCGGCAGCCCACGATTTTTTTTATCGTGGCTACAGCGAATGGCAGGACTATCGGCCGCCAAATGTAAACAACAATCGTTTCTAAATCCTTTAAGAAGCCGATTCTTTTACGTTTCCAGTTCTTTTTAGTGTTCCCCAGGTTTCCAATTCGCCTTTTATTGCCTTACGGAAAGAACGGAATAAAACCAGATACATAAGTTGCCTCCAGAAAAACCGCTGAGGAAATATGTATAACAGGTTTTTAAATTTTTCATTCTCCATTTTAAATGCAATTGCGGCAAAAATCATGTCGACTAAAATGAATATGATGTAATAGAAAAGTACTTGTCCGAAACCGTTATGAAGACTTAAAATTCCAGAAAAGCCAGTAAGTGTTAGGTTGTTTATGGCGCTAAGCGAAAATAATCCGCTAATTAATGATATAAGCATAAACAAATCTGCTAGTGGTGAAAATAGTGGAAGTATGATTTGATAAATGAGAATGTTAGGCATTCCAACCATTCCGAAATAGCCATACTTTCTGTTTAATAAAGTCTTGCGGTTTTTCCAAAAACTCTGCATAACTCCAAAACTCCAGCGGAAACGTTGTTTTAATAACATATTTACGGTTTCTGGTGCTTCGGTGTAAGCAATGGCGCTATCGCAGTTTTTTACTTTGTAACCAGCTTTTAAAATGCGCATGGTTAGGTCGCAATCTTCAGCAAGCGTATCGATTGTAAACGCCCCAACTTCTAACACAACATCTTTACGGAAAGCGCCAATAGCGCCTGGAACTACAGTGATGGTGTTAAGCAAGTCAAATGCTCTCCGATCCATATTCTGGGCGGTAATATATTCAATTGATTGCCATTTAGTAATGATGTTGTTTGCATTTCCGACCTTAACTGTGCCAGCTACAGCAGCAATTTTGGGGCTATAGAAGTAACGCATCAGCTCGGTAACCGCATCTGTTTTTAATTGAGTATCTGCGTCAATACAAATGATGTAATCGGCGCTGGCTTTTGTTATACCGTAATTTAATGCAGATGCTTTCCCTCCGTTTTCTTTTCTAAATACCTTAACCTGCGGATGGTTTGAAAAGGCTTCGTTAATAATTTCGAAGGTTTTATCTTTCGAACCATCATCTACAAAAATTAATTCGAAATTTGAATAGGTGGTTTTTAATAAACTATTTATTGTATGAACGGCAGTTATTTCTTCATTATAAGCGGGAATAATTATACTAACCTTTTCTGTAGGGTTTTTTAATTTTTTATAAGCATTTTTTCTTGATCTTTTTCGCTGTCTGATCGCTAAATAGGCAATAAAAATTGTTCTTAATATGGCCAGAACAATTGCAACGCTAAAGATTACATTCAAAATCATATTTCCATAATAGAAGAAATTAATAAAGAAATAATTTCCAGAACCTAAGAAACCGCTATTTGCACTTGATTTTACAGCGGGCATTAATTCTGACCTTTTTTTGCCCATTAAGTCGCCCACTGTAGTAAAAGTGTAGCCTTTTTGTTTAAAGTATTTGATAATTCTAGGCAATGCAGCAACTGTAGCTTCGCGATTCCCTCCTGCATCATGCAATAGCAAGATATTTCCGTTGTCTTGTTGCTTTACTACTTCGTTAAAAATCTGATCGGCTGTTTTGCCTGGTTCCCAATCTTCTGGATCGATTAACTCACCTATGTTTATATAATTTTCTTTACGACTTTGCGCAACAGGTAAAATTTCTGAAGTGTTTTGTGGCTCGGCATCGGCATTAAATGGTGCACGAAATAATATCGTACTATGGCCTGTAACGGCTTCAATTAAACGACGAGTAGCATTTAATTCGAATTTAACACGGCGGGGTCCAATAGCCGACATATCTGGATGAAAGAAAGTGTGATTGCCAATCTCGTAACCGTCATCATACTCCTGCTTTAACAATTCCATGTTTTTCTCGGCCATGATACCCACAACAAAGAAACAGGCGGGTACATTTTCCTTTTTAAGAATACTTAGAACTTGGGGCGTATAAACTGGATCAGGACCGTCGTCGAAAGTTAAAACTATTTTTTTATCCGCTTCTCCAAATCGCTTAATTACATATTGCGTTGGTAAGCGGTTATAAACTTGGTTTTTAATCGTAAAATCATCCGTATTCAGGGTAAACTGAACTGCTCCAGGGTTTGGTGTAGATATTAAATCAAGAATTTCACCATCGCCGATGTACGCAATGCCACCCATTGTTAAGGTCGATATTTTTCGCAAATCAACTGGGTGTTTCTTTAAAGAATCTAAACTTAAATCGTGAGAGATGAATTGCCATAAGCGTTTATCTTCAGCACCTAATCGCCATAAAGCAATACCAGCAACTCCCCAATCATCGGCTTTGCGAATTAAATTAAAATTGGTTGCAGCATCTGTAAAGTAAACTTTGTGATTGATACCACTGCCGTCTTTATAGCTAAAATTTAAATTTGCAGAAGCTGGATCGTAATTAATTTTGCTTTTGTAATTTACGGCAGTGGTCATTGCACTTTCGTAAGTAACGGGTGTTCCAACACTTTTATCGGGCCAATCGTAACCATAGCAGGCTAATGCCAAAATTACTTTACTCGCATCCATTTTGCCGCAAATGTCATCCAGTTTTTCTTCTACCCACTCCTGATGCGAGATGTCGCCTGCATTACTATCTTCCGAATGCTGATCGTAAGCCATTAAAACGATGTAATCGTTATAATGCTGCAAAACTTCTGGACTATAATCGTCGTTCTCTGGAGAGATATCCTGCGAAACAATTAGTTTTTCTGCGTGAAACTGCGTGTAAAGGTTTTTCATGAAGGCATTAAATCCATCACGATTTTCCAGGTTAAGTTCTTCAAAATCTATGTTTATGCCTTTATAGCCGTATTTTTTGGTAATTTCTATTAAATTGTAAATCAGCTTTTGCTGAGCTGGCATATCATTTAATAATCTTTTAACGGCGGGACCGTCCCAATGATCTTTGTTGAAATTGGAAACGACTGCAATTGCCGATTTTCTTCCTTCGTGAATTACACGAAGTGCTGCCGTGTCCGCTTTATCTACAATCGAATCTCCATTTAAGAAAAAGGATTCAGTAGCAACCATATCCAAATGGCCTATGTTCCTTTTTAAATCGGGTAATGATTTGCCAACAGTTCCAGCCCAGCTTACATAGAAAGCCATGTTAATTCGTTTTTCATTACCATGACGGGTTAAAATTCTAAGTTCACGATCTTTTTTAATCTTTTGCAGTTTAGATTTTTCGATTTTAAAATCTTTGTATTGCTGAGATTTTTTTAATTTTTCTAATTGTTTTTCTGTTAGCGGCCCATTGGTATTTATGAATGGTAAACTTGGGTATTGAACAGAAGAGAGGGTAAAGGCAACACAAATTATGGCGCCAATAAAAACTAAGAAAAATGAGCGGCTTACCCAGGTAAAGGTATTCCAGCGGCGTTTGTTCTCAGTTTGAAATATTTGTTTTCCGGACATTTTTTTCAGGTCTGATTTAAGTAACAAATATGATGAAGGAATATGAAGATTGTATGAAAAAATCTAGGGGTAATAGCTTAATATCCTTAATATTGCAAGTTTGCTCTCTATAGAAAAAGGGAGTATAATTTTTTTGAGCGGGTTTAAATCCAAATTACGAAAAAGCCGCTATATTTTATTAAAACATAGCGGCTAAAAATATAAACTATAAACCTGTTTTATTCTTCTAAATACCCGAATTTACCTTGGTTATAATCTGAAATGGCTTGGTCTATTTCGGCCTCTGTATTCATTAAAAATGGGCCGTATTGAAAAATAGGTTCATCGATAGGTTGACCACTTAAAATTAAAATCACACTGTTTTCTAATGCTTCAAGGCTAACTTCTTCACCCTCTTTTTTGAAATGAATAAAGCTATCAACCTGGGCAAGTTCTGTCCCATTTATTTTAACAGAGCCTTCAACGATCATAAAGCCCGTGTTAAAATTTGAAGCAAAATTAAAACTGGCTTTCCCACCTTTATTTAACCTTGCATTGTATAACTCTATTGGTGTAAATGTACTCGCATTGCCAGTGATGCCTTGATAACTACCTGCAATTATTTCAATATTGCCACCATTATCTGGTAAAATAAATTTCGCCATATCAGCTTGTTTAACGGCTTGATATTTGGGTTTGCTCATTTTATCTTTGGCAGGCAAATTAATCCAAAGCTGAACCATTTGAAACGGACCACCTGTTAAACTATATGCCTCTTCATGGTATTCTTTATGCAAAATTCCACTTGCAGCTGTCATCCATTGTACGTCGCCTGGAAATATAATGCCACTGTTGCCCGAACTATCGTGATGCGCTACAGCGCCATGATAAGCAATTGTTACCGTTTCAAAGCCACGATGAGGATGAACACCAACGCCACGCGGCTCTTTCCGTGCTGAAAATTCGATTTTTGAACCATAATCCATGAGGAAGAACGGATTCATATCGATTTCATAACCGCTTGGGAAAAAATTATGTACTCTGAAGCCATCGCCGACCATATGAGGTGCTGGTGCTTTTAATACATTTGCTACTTCTTTTGTTTTTGTTTCCATTATTGGAACCCTTTCCTATTATTTAGCATTTTGCGATAAACCATAAAATGCTTACCGCAAAACGCCATTATTTAAGCTTGTTTTACAAACTGCAACTCGCCCAATAAACGAACTTCTTCGCTAACCATTACACCACCAGTTTCTAATGCTGCATTCCAAGTTAAACCAAAATCAGAGCGATTAATTTTTCCGCTTAAAGTGAAACCTGCCTTAGTATTTCCCCATGGATCGGTTGCAATACCACCAAACTCAGCTGTTAATTTTACTGGTTTAGTTTCGCCTTTAATGGTTAAATCACCTTTAACAATATAATCGCTGCCATCTTTTTCTACCGATGTAGATTTAAATTCGATGTGTGCAAATTTTTCAGCGTCAAAGAAATCGCCACTTTTTAAGTGATTGTCACGATCTGTATTTCCAGTATCAATTGATGCAATATCTCCTTTGAAAGCAATGTCTGAATTTTCAAATTCATCGCCTTCAGATGTTAATTCAGCCGAAAACGATTTTAAACTACCTGTTACAGTAGTAATCATTAAGTGTTTTACTTTAAATTGTAATTCGCTGTGGGTTGGATCTAATGTCCATTTAGTAGTTGCCATATGTTTTGTTTTTGATATGTTTAATATTTACATAACAAAAGTACGGCGAGAAGTTTTTAGAAAAATTGATGTATGATAAGTAATGACAGGATTTTCGAGATTAATTTGATTTTCAGGATTATAAGACATAATCCCGAAGCTTTTAAATCATTTTAAAACAATAGAAGCAATTATGAAAATCTTTAATTCAACAAATCCTGTTTAGGGGCGGAAATGTTTATTTGCCAGTTCTTTTCTCACTCGGCTTAAAGACTCTGGCGTTATGCCTAAGTAAGAAGCAATCATCCACTGAGGCACGCGTAAAGTAAGGTTAGGGTAAAGCTTGATGAAGTCTAGGTATCTTTCTTCGGCTGTTGCGCTTAAAAGCATATTAATTCTTTTCTGCATAAAGCGGATAGAATTATTTAGTAATTTTGCATGCATAGGTTGTAAACATGGAACCTGAATGGCGGCTTGTTCCATAAAATTATTTGGCATTACGATTACTTCCGTAGTTTCAATTGCATCAATAAAAAATATTGATGGTTCATTATTCATGTTATTTCTATCAGAAACTAACCAGTTTTCGGGTGCAAATTGGAGAATATGCTCTTTACCCTTCGAATCAATGGAATATGCCCGAAGTAATCCTTTACAAACAAAAAAGCCATGTTTATTAAGATCTCCAGTATATTGTACAATTTCGTTTTTATCGAATTTTTTAACTTTTAAAACAGAAGAAATGCTGTCGAATTGTTCATCAGTTATTTCTATTTTTTCTTTGAGATAGCTTTTAAACTGATCAATCATAAAAACAGCAATTATTTTTTTACAGGTTTAATATCAGAAAAATCTACACCACATTTGCAATTGCCGCCACACCCATCTTTTTTAACCTGAAGAGATTTAAAAACCAAACGGCCAACATATACCAATGCTACCGCAAAAAGTAAAAAGACTAATATCGTTTGAATATTCATAATACAAATATAAACAGCTTTTGCGGTTGTGGTTTCAGTTAAATGTAAAAAGGTTATGAGCTTGTAGAATGGATGTATTGTTCGACAAGCGCATAATGATAATATTAATCTTCCATAAAGCCAACAGTTCCGCCAACCCAATCAAAATCCGCGTTGTAACGTACACCAATCATTTTTCCTCTACTTAGTCGTGCTAAATTAATGCAAAGCTGAGGTTCTCCATTATCAGGCCATAAATACATCATTCTGATCTCTGCTTTCACACCACCATCGAGTGCCTCTACAACAGGTTCATAGGTAACTTTCCTTTGTAGAATCCAGTTTTCAGGGTCTTTAATGTTGATAATATCATTTTTAGTTACGTCTATAATAACGCCCATTCCAGCAAAAGAGAATAGTGGCTTTAGTACATAATTTTCTAAATCAGCAGGAATACTTTCTATTTGGTTTAGAAAACGGGTTTCTGGTACAAACTCACTATTTAAAAAAGGCATAGTATATTTACTTATTCTGTAGAACCAATTCGGATGAGTTACCCATTCTACATCGAGCTCTTCTCGTGGGTCGAAACTGTTTTTAAATATTTCTGTATTATCGGCAACCTCATCAAATATTAATCGGTTATAAATTCGTTTTAATTGAATTTGTTTACCATTTTCCTCATAAAATAACTGATTACCAATTTTCTTGATGTCTTCCAATGCCAGTATTTTAATGCCGAGCATTTTTTGTGTTACAAAAAAATCGATAGCTGTTTTTTGGTTTGGTGCATCAACATCCATTAAGGCTACTTCGCTTGGTTGATGATTGCCAAGTATTACATCTTTAAGGAGTTGGATATATTGTTTTTCATCGAAATCATTTAGAAAGTGATTAACTGAATTATCGATTTCAAAAACTTGCCTGAAGGAATTTGCTAAGTGCGACTGAAAGCCATATAGTGAAGGGAAGCCCTGCATTTCAATTAACATTGGTGTTAATTCTCCGGCTTCATTTTTACATATACCGAAATCGAAAGTTAAGAAATGTGGCTGTTCGTTTTCGTTTGGAACATTCCAGTTTTTGGGGATTGAATTTTTTGTTAATTCCTTGAAATCGGGTTGCTTAATTAAGCTTATAATTTCTTCGCCTGCTGCAATTAGCTTTGCCTTTAAAGCTTTTGGAATAAATATAGGTGTTTCGGCTACGCGGAAAGGTATCTCACAGTAACCATCTTGCAGTTTTTCTAAGAAATTTTTATATTTCTCTTCAGTAAATTGTTGATTATATTTTTGACGTTTTGCAGGTATCATAATGTTATTCTTTTAGTAATAGCGTAATTGCAAGACACGAAGTAATCTTAATGCTCTTAGTTGATTAGCGAGTGTTTAAAGATTACTTCGTGCCTTGAAATTACGACCGCCGAAAAATAAATAAAATTGATTTTCCAGCTTTAGGCCTCTTGCAAATTTCCTATTGCTTTATTTAAAAAATTAGGAAGGATAACACTTTGCGTTAACACAATTCTGGCTGGATCATCTAAACTATTCAGCATATCTAAATATTTTTGTTCTCCATGTAAATCGGTAATGGCTTTCTTTTTCTCGTCTTGAAGTAAGTACATTTTCATCCCAACTGGATCTGCCTCTGGGTGAAATTGAGTACCTATTATTTCGTCAGTAAAGCGGATTGACATCATGCAGCGTTCCAAATCAACATGTTTTCTTTCTTTCTCAATAGCGAGCAATTTTGCTCCTTTTTTATCGAAAGCATTAAAATCTGGTTCTATAACCTGCCAATCTCTACTATCAACCGAGAAAAATGGATTTGTAATGCCGCTAAAAATCTCATCTTTTTCGCCATCTTCCGTTAAGGTGATTGGGAAAATACCAAAGGCATTTGATCGTCTTTCGGTAACATTTCCTAATTCATATTTACGGCAAGCCAGTTGAAAAGAATGACAGATTAGAAAAGCATATTTCTTCTGTTCATCATTCAATGCATTAAAAGATTCTATTTGATCTAAAAGATTAAAAAAATCATTTTCCCATTTTTCGCCTTTGCTTTCAATCGGGCTTCCTGGGCCACCGCTTGAAATATATGCATCGTAGCTAATATCGGGTATTTCTCCATTTTGCCTTAAATCGAAAACATCGAAAGAAAGGTTAATGTCATTTTCAATTTTAAATCGGGATAAAATTTCCTTAATTCCCCGCATACCCTGATTAGGTGCGCCGTTATTCATATCAATAACGGCGACCTTTAAGTCTCTTTTATCCATTGTAAAATTACTTTGCGCCTATAAGTGTTTGAGTAGTAATATAATCTACTACCGACTCAAAGTTACCAGTTTGTTCGTAAACGGCCAACTGTCTGTCTGCACCAGTACCATGTTCAAGTATTTTGTGAACATAATTCAAATCGTTTCTGCAGCCTAAATCATCTACAACATCATCAACAAAGTCGAGTAATTCTAAAACTAAATTCCGACAATTTACTTCCATTTCTTTGCCGAAATCGATTAAGTTACCGTCAATTCCGTAACGGGCAGCACGCCATTTGTTTTCATTAATTAATGCTCTCGAGTAACTGATAAACTCCATATTTTGCAAACGAAGTTTGTACAGTTTGGCACATAAAGCCTGAAATAAAGCTGTAAACGCCATCGTTTCGTCGATTAACATCGGGCAATCGCAAATGCGGAATTCAACAGTGTCGAAAAATGGATGTACTCTGATATCCCACCAAATTTTCTTTGCATTATCCATGCAATTGGTTTTGATCAGCAGTTTTACATAATTATCATAATCTTCAATGCTGTTAAAAATATCAGGAATTCCAGTCCGGGGAAATTTATCAAAAACCTTTGTTCTGAAGGATTTGTAACCTGTATTTCTCGCTTCCCAAAAAGGAGAATTGGTTGATAAAGCAAATACGTGTGGCAAGAAATACCTTACCTGGTTTGCAATGTGAATGGCTAATTCGCGTGATTGAAAACCAACGTGAACGTGTAAGCCAAAAATTAAATTCGAACGTGCAGCTTCCTGCAGTTCGTTTACAATTTCATTATAACGGGGATGTTCTGTAATTAATTGTTTTTCCCAATGCGAAAATGGGTGCGTGCCAGCGGCACCAATACGTAAGCCTTGTTCACCAGCTAGTTGCGATACTGTATATCGAAGCTGCGAAATTTCTTTTCGTGCTTCTTCAGTTGTTCTGCAAATACCAGTTCCAACTTCTACAACGGCTTGGTGCATTTCTGCCTTTACCTGGTCTTTATGTATTTTTTGTGCAGCTTCAACAATTTTTTGGTCATGCGAGGTAAGTTCCCTGGTAACGGGATCAACTACCATGTACTCTTCCTCTATTCCAAGCGTAAATTCATTCATCCTAGTGCTCATTAATCAAAATCCCTTATTTTTTAGCTGCGGTTTTCTTTGGTTTTGCTGGTGCTTTTTCTGTAGCTGGTTTTGCAGTTTTTGGCGCTGCAGCTTTTGGTTGGGTTTTGGCAATTAATGGTTTACCGCCTACCGAAGATTTTATGTATTCGCCCCATGTTAAATTATCCTGACCATCTTTTTGCGCTTTAGCTCTTTCGATAGCATAGTTTGCTGTAGTTTCAACAACCCAGTCAAAATTCTCTTGTCCTACACTTTTAATATCGGCATCGGGAGCAGGGTTACAGAAATCGATAGCGATAGGCACTCCATCGCGAACAGCAAATTCTACAGTATTAAAATCGTAGCCTAAATAATTACACAATTTCAGTGTGTATTCCTCAACCGTTTTTAGCAATTTTGGGTCTGGACTTTTGCCATCAACTGCATAACGTAAATGATGCGGATTGCGTGGATCGTATTGCATAATACGAACATGTTTGCCGCCAATGCAGTAACATCTAAAATACTGGTCAAAAATAATTTCTTCTTGTAAAAGCATCACCAATTGTTCAGTTCCGCTGTGTTTATCAAAGAAATCTTCTTTATCATGAAGTTTATAAACGTCTCTCCATCCACCTCCGTCATAAGGTTTCATATAAGCTGGAAAACCTGTGTATTCAAAAATAGCATCCCAATCTAAAGGCATAGCCAAGTTTGAGAAAGATTCTCCGGTTGTTCCTGTTGGATGTTGTCTTGATGGAATTAAAGCAGTTTTAGGTACCGGAACTCCAATTTGTTCTGCCAAAGCATTGTTGAAAAACTTTTCATCGGCACTCCACCAAAATGGATTGTTGATTACCGCAGTTCCAGTAATTGCAGCATTTTTTAGCGATGCTCTGTAGAAAGGTACATCTTGAGAAATACGGTCGATAATTACCGAATATCCAAGCGGAGCATTTTGAAATATTTTGTCGATTTTAACAGCTTCGGCAGTAATGCCTTTTTCTGCTTTCTGATTGATTCTTTCGATTACGGCTTCAGGAAAAGAGCGTTCCTGTCCAAATAAAATCCCTATTTTCTTCATTGGTACTATTTTAGTTTAATTGTTTAACTGCTTAACGGGTTAATTGTTTGAAAACCAAAGCGGTTAATTTATTTAGTGTTTTCTTTTTTTAAAGCTGAGCAATGTAGTTCGGAAACATTTCTCTCCATATTGGCCAGTCGTGATCTGCATTTTGTCTAATATCCAGCCAATGATTGATTCCTTTCTGAGTTAAGATTTTCGATAAATTTTCGTTGTCAGGTCTGCACATATCTCGATCTGTAGTGCCTAAAACAATTTTCATGTAATGCAATTCTGGATTACTGTTGTTCATAAGATTATCAACTGGATTGTTGAAGTAAACATCATCATTATAAAATCCATCCAATTGGCCAGTGATATCAAAGGCACCGCTCATGCTAAACATATGACTAACGAGCCATGGATGTCGAAATGCAAAATTTGCAGCATGATAGCCTCCAAAACTACAACCAGCGGTTATAATTTTGCTTTGGCCTGTTTCATGTCTGGCTAAAGGCACTACTTCCTCCAGAAGATACTTATCATACCAAATATGATTTTTTACTCTGTCTGCGGGATGTATGCTTTTGTTGTACCAACTTAACTTGTCAATACCATCAGGACAATAAACCTTAATCTTACCTTCATTAATGAAACCCTCTACAGAGTCTATTAATTTAAAGTCTTTGTTTTCGAAATATCGCCCCATACTCGTTGGGAACAGCAGGATAGGGATGCCGCTGTGACCAAAGATGAGCATGTCGATTTCAGCACTCAAGTTTGGACTGTACCACTTTTTATGTTCTTCTTTAACCATATAGAAAATTGAATGATTTAAGTTATAAATTAAAATCTGTAAAAAGAATATTTCGTAGATGAAATGATACACAAAGTGTAAAAGTTAAGCTTTGATAATTAATAGTTTATCAAGATTTGTAACTTTGTGCCGAATTCTGGCGATTTGCCAAGTGTTAGGGGATTTGAAGCATATGTACACTACAATTTTATCAGTAAAAGTTAATACCATTAATTTTAAAATTCCTTCTGCTAACTTAAAGCGGGAGGTTGAAATAGATTTATACGTACCCGAAGGTATTTTAGGAAACGAAAAAATAGAACTTCTTTTATTAAACGATGGTCAGGATGTGGCCAAAATGGATTTTCCAAAAATTTTAGAAGAAGCTCATCACAATAAAAGAAATCATAGATTAATTGTTGTGGCCATAAAAGCTTCGACAGAAAGATTAATGGAATATGGAGTTGCAGGCGTGCCCGATTTTAAAGGGCGTGGAGCTAAAGCCCGTTTGTACAATGATTTTGTTATAAAAGAACTTTTGCCTTTTGTTAAAAAGAAAATTGCGATGCCGATTACAGGGAAGGTTGCTTTTGCAGGTTTTTCTTTAGGTGGCTTATCGGCATTTGATATTGCCTGGAATAATCCATCTGTTTTTGATGCAGTTGGTGTTTTTTCAGGCGCATTTTGGTGGCGTAAAAAAGATTTGATTGATGGTTATACTGATGCAGATCGAATTATGCACGCGTTAATAGACACTACTTCAACAAAGCCAGACATGAAGTTTTGGTTAATGACAGGAACTGAAGATGAGAAAGCCGATCGTAATAAAAATATGATTATCGATTCGATTGATGATACGATTGATGTTGTGAAATCATTATTAAAAAAAGGATATAAACGACCTGAAAATATTTTCTACTTTGAAAAAGTTGGGGGTAAACACGATGTTGCAACCTGGGAAAAGGTAATGCCAGCTTTTTTAACCTGGGCTTTTGAGATTTAAAATCAATTAGTTGTATTTCTGAAAAATTGCAGAGTCAAAAATGGTCCAATAACAACATTTTTGATTACAGCTTTTAAGCGCACTATTACTCCAGGTATTACAGGTTTTAAATAAGCTATAGCTTCCAATAGCTTCATAAAAGGCATCTGCATTGTCGTAATTCAGTTTTGTTTTTATGTTTATAAAATGATGTTCAGCATCGGTTTTAAAACTAGCTGAAATGTATTTCACAAGTTTAGCATATTGCTCGGTGCTAATCATGATTTTTACACAATCTTTATTTTCCTGAACATATTTATAATAAGTTGTATGCATGGCAGATTTGCTGAGGCCTAAAATCGCATTTAAACCAGTACTTAGTTTTAAATCTGAAAAGGTTGGTGTTTCGAGATAAAATTTTCGATCTCCCCAACCAAATGCCAGATATTCTGAACTTGTATCGGCAGACTTTGTATCCGAAAACTTTATTTCTTTTCTCCAATCCATTTGTTCATTATTCGCTGGTACCACAATATCAGTATGAATTCCATTTGTCATAATGTAAATGGCTACTTCCTGTTTTTGCTTAACATTCTTGTTTAGCGAAATATGTGATAAGCAAAAAGCCGTTAGAAAATATAAGGCTACGAAAGATAAAAAAGCCAGAAAAATTATCTTCAAATACTTTAAAATTTTTCTCATCAACCTAATTCTTAGCTTTTATTGATTAATACCTTTTATCAGCAATGGTAACCTTTAGTGCATTATCAATTTTATTGATGGCCACATCGAAAAACGTGATTTTTGTAAGCTAACCCGATTACCTACCTTCATTTTATGATAAAGGGATTATTTGAAACGCATTTATATGTAGAGGATTTAGAAAAATCGGTAGATTTCTATAAAAATGTTTTAGGATTGAAACAGTGTGGCTATAATGCTAAACGTAAAATTGCATTTTTCTGGATTGGCAAACCAAAAGAAGCAATGCTTGGATTGTGGGAAAAGCCTAAAGCGGAAATAGATATCCGGCATTTTGCTTTTCGTTCTGATCTGGACGATGTATTGAACAAGTCGGTTGATTTTCTCAAATCGAAAAACTTGAAGCCATATAATTTTTTAAAAGATGATTCGGACAAACCCATGGTTTTTGCGTGGATGCCAGCTTTAGCCATCTATTTTAATGATCCTGATGGGCATATACTTGAATTTATTGCCATTATAGATGGCGAAGCAAGACCAGAACTTGGCGTAATTCCATACGAAGAATGGCTTGCTCAAAAAACTCCGTAATCATTTTCGGGGGTAAGTATTAATCCAATGTGTTGTTTTACTCCTAACTAATGCATAGGTCGTTTCTTTAATAGCGCTCAATAAGTTGATGGTTTCCGCATTATTTAAGGTTAGGGTATTTGAATACGTACTGTATGATGAAAATTTAAAAGCATCGTAGCCAATATAGTTTACTGGCATCCTATAGTTGAAAACAAAATAAGACTTTTTATTTTTAGAGTCAATTGCATAATTAAGGTACAATACTTGGTCTGCTTCAGCAGGTGTATCTACAAGCTTTACAGATTGTTCTTTCCCTAGTGATATCTTTATTTTTGCGGATAAATCGGCTGGAATAGGGAGAAAAATACAAAAAGGGCGATTCATAGCTTTTTGTAAAGCTTGTTTACCTTCTCCAGTTATATTCAACGAAAATAGAAATGATGGGCTGGAATCATCCCGCTTCCAGTTATTATAGTCTTGATAGCTGTTTAGTTTGCTGAGTGGAAGCACTTCTGTGTTGAAAGCCTTAATGTAGTCTGGAGTTTTTAGCTTACTCGTATTTATGTATATTTTTAAGTATGGCTTAGATGTTCTGTAAGGATCTGTTAAAATGAAACGTTCACCAGTTTTTACAACTACACCAGTTTTGAGTTTTGCTAAGGCGCTATCTGCATATATTCTCGTGATTGTAATTTGAGTACTATTATTTGTGAGCACATTTCCAATTGCGATTCCGTTATTATAACCAGCATTTATAACGATATTTCCTCCTTTAGTACCGACACTATTTGCAGTTATTGGTGTAGCAGGTTTTGTTTCTACAGGAAGGCCAATTAAATTGGTTGTATTCCGGCCTGGGTCTAATTGAAATTCTGGAGATTGGGTGTATAGTTGGATTTTGGAGACCTGAGTATTTATATTGTCAATAATCTTTGATAGCGGAAAATCAATTTTGTTTTGCTCATAGATACCTAGAAGTGCTTTTGTGAAAGCACCGTGTGGAACACCAGATTCATCCCAAGTTTCTGCTGCCTTGTAATAGGATTTGCTTGCTGCAAGTGTGGCAAATTTAGAATTAGGCGTTTCTGCAGGACGTGCAATTTTTTCGGCATCGTTTAGCGTTAAATCGGCATTCATATCAAATTTTACATCGCTAGCGATTACTATGTCCATATTCATTACTTTTTTTGCAAGTGTGTCACTCTCAGATGCAGGGGCAAAATAATTAGGATCGTCAGAATATGGGGTGTCGTATGGTAAGACGAGTGTGGCAGCCATTCCGCCACTAAAACAACAATCGAATATACTGGTTAGGATAACTTTTTTTTCTACAAACTTGTTGAAGATTCTTTTAAGCGTATTGTCTTTAACTAAACATCCATAATTTTTAGCAAACAGGTTACTCATAATCAAGGATTGATTATATCCCTTTTTTATTGGGTCGCCGTTTAAGAATGAATTATTGATAAACGCTCCATGCCCGCTGTAATAAAAGACGACTACATCGCCAGCTTTACTTTTTGTAATGGTTTCGTTCAAGGCGTTAATTAGGTTTTCTTGTGTGGCATTTTGGTTGGTTAGGAGATTAATGTTTTTCGATTCGAACTCAAAGCGATTCATCAAAAGCGATTTCATGCTCATCGCGTCATTAACACACCCTTTTAGGGAATACACACTTTTTTGGGTTGTCGTTTCGTAATAATCGTTAATTCCAACAATAACCGCGTACTTATTTTGCGCTTTTAATTTCACCGTTGATAGTATAAAAAGGGTAAATAAGATTATTGTGGGGAATTTGCACATGAGGTCGCTTTTTTTACTAAATTTAACATTAAAATCCTTATAATGAAACATATAGCGCTCACATTTGCATTGCTGTTTTTGGTATTTACTGCAAGTGCTCAAAAAAGAGTAATAGATAGTTTAAAAAGAGAGCTATCATTCAAAAAGGCAGATTCTAGCAAAGCCATTGCTTTGTACACACTTAGTTATTATTATCTTGACTATAAACCTGACTCAGCTATGCTTTTGGCTAGACAATCTTATGATTTATCTAAAAAGAATAAATTTTTGAGAGGTGAATCTTGGGCATTGAATAGTATTGCAAGTGCTTTTCATGCGCTTCATAACTATCCGAAAGCAATCGAGTATTATATAGAACAAATTAAGGTAGAGGAAAAACGAGAAGTCCCTGAAAATATTGGTAATGCTTATTTAAGTATTGCATTAGTATATAGTAGCGAGAAGGAGGTTGATAAAGCGCTATATTATGCGCTTAGAGCCGATTCCATAGCAAAAGCCAATAAGCTTCCTGAATTAAAGCTGTTTTCTAAACTAAATATTGGCGATATTTATGAGAAAGCTAATCAACTAAGTTCGGCTATGGTTTATACGCACCAAGCCTATGAACTTTCAATCCTTCAGAAAAAAGATCAACTCACAGGTATAGCGTTAAATAATCTTGGTAATATTTATAACAAACGAGCTGATTATATTAAAGCTTCATCATACTATGAACAATGTATTCCTTTTTTGCAGGCTGCGGAAGATTTTAATAACCTGTCAGAATGTTACATCGGGCTAGCTAGAACTAAAAAAGAAACTGGTAAAATAGATTCTGCAATCTGGTATGCAAAATTGGCTTATGATATTGCAACTAAGAACGAATTTCTAGCGAAGGCTGTTGATGCAAGTGTTTTATTGGTCAAGCTTTACAAAAATAGGGCTAACATTGATAGTGCTTTCGCTTATCAGGAAATTATGGTCAATTTAACGGATTCGATTGATAGTAAGGAGAGAGCAAAACAGGTGCAGAGTATGACGATTGCCGAAGATACTCGTCAGAAAGACATTTCGGAAGCAAAAGAAAAAGAAGTTGAAGAGCGAAAACAAAAATTACAATTACTGGCAATAGGTGTTTTTATTCCCATCTTCTTTTTCATTAGTGTTTTTTTAAGCAGAAAAAAGGTAAACAAAAAAATAATCGAATTCTCTGGAATACTTTCTTTATTAATGCTTTTTGAGTACTTAACCTTATTTATTCACCCCTTCGTTGCAGAGAAATCTCACCATTCACCATTCATTGAAATTGTAGTTTTTGTAATCATTGCTTCTTTGCTTACTCCTGCCCATCATAAAATAGAGCATTGGTTAATTGATAAGCTTTCGAAAATGAGAGCGCATCATTTACAAATCAGGCAAAAATATGATAATGATAAGTTGGATGAATAAATAAAATATCTGCAAATTAGTTTTTAGGTGTCGGAACCTTTGTTCCTTTCATGCCCGTGTCAACAACAGCAGTGTCTTTAGGTGCCGCCATAGTATCAACCATAGTATCAACTTTTGCAGAGTCTGCTGATTCTACCTTTTTTTCGCTGTTACAGCTTTGCAATGATAATGTGGTTAATGCAATTAAAAATGCGCCTGTAGTGATGATTGTTTTTTTCATAATTAATTTAGAATTAAAGTTTATTAAAGATATATCTTTGTGTTGATATTCAGTGTATTACATTAATTATTTATGAAATATATTAACTGCTACAAGTTGTGTATTTATTGCTTTTCGAAGGTGTAACAGTAAATTTGCCATAACCATTGGCGAAGAATTAAATTTTAAGCTTTTCCAAAGCAATAGTTGTGCTTGGCAGAAAATTAACCAGTTTGCCATTATTACTTTCGTAAATAAAATCGCCTATGCTTTTTCCTGTGCACGCTTCGAACTCTCCAACAATTACTAAGCGAATTCGATAATTAGAAAATTTCTGAAGCATCTCCCCTGCTAGTCCGCTTTTTAAATCGAAAAAAATTGATGTAATATTTTGCTCATGAATAATGATGGAGTCAAAACCTTGGTAGTATAAATTGCCTAGCAAGTCCAAACCATCTTCTGCATTTTTAATGATGATCTCATTTGAAATTACCTCGGCAATTTTTATACTATTTATTTGGTGTTCTTTAATCTCCATAAAACTTATTTCTTTTTTGCTACGAAGCTAAAATTAAGAATATTTTTAGGCGATCTAATTATTGAAGTTTCTTTGACAAAAAAACCTCTACCGGATAAAGGAATGTAGATTTTACTTAAGGTGTATTTCTAATTAAAAATGAGATAATTACAACATTATCATAGCATTAAATAGTGAGCTATATAGTAGAAAATCCATTTTTAAACACTATCTTTGCGCCAAATTTATAGGCGCATTTTATGCAAAAGATTAGAAATATAGCTATTATAGCACACGTTGACCACGGTAAAACCACATTGGTTGATAAAATTTTACACTCTTGTTCTGTTTTTCGTGATAACGAACAAAAAGGAGAGTTGATATTGGATAACAACGATTTAGAGCGTGAACGTGGTATCACTATCGTATCTAAAAACGTATCTGTTCAATATAAAGATGTAAAAATTAACATCATTGATACTCCTGGTCACGCGGATTTCGGCGGTGAGGTAGAGCGTGTATTAAAAATGGCTGATGGTGTGCTTTTACTTTGCGATGCTTTTGAAGGTGCAATGCCTCAAACGCGTTTTGTAACGCAAAAAGCTTTGGCATTGGGTTTAAAACCAATTGTGGTTGTAAACAAAGTAGATAAAGAAAACTGTCGCCCAGAAGAGGTTTACGAACAAATTTTCGAATTGTTCTTTAACCTTGAGGCAACTGAAGATCAATTGGATTTCCCAGTAATTTACGGTTCATCTAAACAAGGATGGATGAGTACTGATTGGCAAAAACCAACTACAGATATTTTCGCATTATTAGATGCGGTTGTGGCTAACATCCCACCTGCACCAATTAATGATGGTACTTTACAAATGCAAATTACTTCGTTAGATTATTCTTCTTTCGTAGGTCGTATTGCAATCGGTCGTGTTCACCGTGGTTCAATTAAAGAAAACCAACCAGTTACTTTGATTAAACGCGATGGCAAAATCGTTAAAACAAGAGTAAAAGAACTTTATACTTTCGAAGGTTTAGGAAAAATCCGTACTCAAGAAGTAAGTTCGGGCGATATTTGTGCAGTTGTAGGTATTGATGGTTTTGATATTGGTGATACAATCGCTGATTTCGAAGCACCAGAACAATTACCAGTAATCAGCATTGATGAGCCAACAATGAACATGTTGTTCACCATTAATAACTCACCTTTCTTTGGTAAAGAAGGTAAATTGGTTACTTCTCAACGTATCAAAGATCGTTTGATGAAGGAAATGGAGAAAAACTTAGCGTTGAAAGTTGTTGAAACTCAAGGTGCAGATTCATGGTTAGTATACGGTCGTGGTATTCTCCATTTATCAGTATTAATCGAAACGATGCGTCGTGAGGGTTACGAGTTACAAGTTGGTCAGCCACAGGTTATCGTTAAAGAAATCGATGGTAAAAAACATGAGCCAATTGAAACTTTAATCGTAGATGTACCTGGTGATGTTGCTGGTAAGGTAATCGAATTGGTAACTCAACGTAAAGGTGAGTTGTTAATTATGGAGCCAAAAGGCGATTTACAACACTTAGAATTCGAAATTCCATCTCGTGGTATCATCGGTTTACGTAACAACGTATTAACTGCTACTGCTGGTGAGGCGATTATGGCTCACCGTTTCAAAGCTTACGAGCCTTGGAAAGGTGTAATCCCTGGTCGTTTAAATGGTGTTTTAATCTCTATGGATAAAGGTATGACTACTGCTTATTCAATTGATAAATTACAGGATAGAGGTCGCTTCTTTGTAGATCCAGGAGCTGATATTTACGAAGGTCAGATTTTGGGAGAGCACATTCGCGATAACGATTTAGTAATCAATATCGTTAAAGGAAAAGCATTAACCAACATGCGTGCTTCTGGTACAGATGATAATGCTCGTATTGCACCTGCAATTAAATTTTCTTTAGAAGAAGCAATGGAATACATCCAAGCTGATGAATACATCGAGGTTACACCGCAAAGCATGCGTTTACGTAAAATTTTCTTAACAGAACAACAACGTAAAAATAACGGTAGATAGTTCGCTTAAACGTTATAAATATAATTTAAAGCCTCGATTTAATCGGGGCTTTTTTGTTTTATACTTTAACCGTATGAGGCATTCAAGAACATCTAAAGTAAAAAGGTTTTTATTATATTCTGATCCGATTAGGTGATTAAACATTAGAAAAGCATGTTCCATCACTTTTTTAATTGTCAGTCCTTCTTTCCGCTAAATCTTTTTGACTGCCCTTTCACAGGCCCCAAAATAACAGTCAAAAAGGATATCGCTTCAATAAGGTTTAAAGAACTTAGTTTTGTACTGATAACAAAGTTGATCCATTCAAAATGTAAAAATTAATCATTTGATTGATTTTTAGTCATGCTAAAATCAAAACAACTATTCGGAATAAAAATCTAACACTTCCATGGCACGGTATTATATTTTTGAACGTTAATTTTGCAGTAATACCAAACTAGTCAATCATGATACAAAAAGCAATTTCCTGGTTGGGGATATTTTTTCTATCTACATTATCCCTTCTGCCTTTATTTATTCTTTATTTACTGGCCGATGTTTTTTATGTCGTAATTTATCATGGTTTTGGATACCGTAGAAAGGTTGTCAGAGAAAATCTGATGAATGCCTTTCCAGAAAAATCATTATCAGAAATCGATACGATTGAAAAAAAATACTACAAATTTCTTGCTTCATTAATTTTCGAAGTAATTAAAATGAAGAGTATTTCCAAAAAAGAACTTCAAAAACGGGTTAAGTTTAAAAATGTTGATTTAGTAGAAGCATACCTGAAAAATAATGAAAGTGTACTTTTCTGTTCGTCGCACTATGGCAATTACGAATGGGTTTGTATGGCAATTGGAATGGCATTTTCGGGTGAGCACTACCCAATTTATAAACCACTAAGCAACGAAATTTTCGATAATTGGTTTTTTAACATGAGAAGCAGGTTTGGTAATCGAATGGTTGCTATGCGCCAAACTTTAAGAGCCATACAGGCAAGTAAAGGAACGCCAAATATGTTCACATTTGGTAGCGACCAGGCACCATCTAAAGATGAATCTAATTATTGGACTACCTTTTTGAATCAAGAAACTTCTGTTCAATTAGGAATAGAAAAGATTGCTAAGAAAACTAATCGCCCAGTTTTTTATCTCAAAATAAATTATTTAAAACGCGGTTATTTCGAGGTAGATTGTGTGCCAATTTGTTTGCATCCAAAAGAAACAGCCGAATTCGAAATTACCGAAATGCATACCCGTTTTCTTGAGGAAATGATAAAAGCTGAGCCTGCTTACTGGTTATGGAGCCATAGACGATGGAAATATAAACCAGAGCAAAAAACTTCATCATCTACCTCTAATAATGAGCAAATAACTGCTTAGCAGCCTTCATTTTGAAACTGTATATTTGCTGCATTAATTATCTTAATGAAAGCTTTTAAAAAAACGCTTGGCTATTTATTTCTGCTTATTGTAGTAGGTTTTGCGGGTTTATTAGTATGGCATCCTTATTTGCTGCGGGTTTTACAATACCGTACGCCAAATGCCGAAACCTATAAAATTTTTCCACAAGGTATTGTGCATAAAAGTGATTCTGCTTTCCATTTTTATCGTGCCAGTAAAATGCGAAATGACCTAGACTCATTAAAGGTTTTAGATGGAAATAATCAATCGATTACTTTTGCCGATTATTTTAATAATGGAAAACTATATGCTTTTCTGGTTATTAGAAATGATAGCATTCTTTATGAAAAATATAGTAAAGGTTATAGCGATAGCACGCTTACAACAATATTTTCTGGTGCTAAAAGTATGATTTCTGTTATGATTGGTCAGGCTTTGGCCGAAGGTAAAATTCGAAGCCTAAACGATAAAGTAACTCAATACATTCCCGAATTAAAAACAAATTCTGCGTTCGATCACATTACTTTAAAAAATCTTTTAGAGATGAAATCTGGTCTCGAATTTCAGGATGCTTTGGGTGGAATTGTAAAAGCTTTTTTATCTGATGAGGCCAAGTATTATTACACCTACGATATGAAAGCCGAACTTATGAAAGTGAAGCTCGTAAATAAACCAGGTACGGTTTGGGTTTACAAAAGTATCGACCCGATATTGTTAGGCTGGGTGTTGGAGAAAGCAACTGGCAAATCGGTAACCAAATTTTTTGAAGATAACGTATGGCGAAAAATAGGTACAGAATATGCTGCAAGCTGGGGTTTAGATCATAAAAATGGATTAACTAACACTGCGAGCAGATTTCAGGTGACGGCAATTGATTTCGCAAAAATTGGAAGGCTATATTTGAATAAAGGCAATTTTTATGGTAAGCAAATTGTGCCAAAAAATTGGGTAAGCCAATCGGTTAATATTGGTGGCGAAAAACCTGCATCGACTAAAGGCTGGCAAAAATCGGCGCATCATTATTTATGGTGGATTCCGCAGGAAGGTGATAATGGCGATTTTGCTGCAGAAGGTATGCTAGGACAAAGACTTTATGTGGATCCGAAAACGAATACCATTATTGTTCAGTTTGCAGAGCACGGCGCAGGAAATTATCCTTACAGAAAAATTAGTCGATACCTGGCTCGAATGCCATTTAGTTACCCGACTAATAAGTAAGCATAGAGCACGCAAGATTCTTACTTTAAACTTTGTGGTAAAAAAATTAAAATGCTACATTGCTAATCCATGGAAAACGAAGACGTAAAAATTCTGAAAAAGAAACCTATTTTTCCAGTTACACCCGCTTTACAAAAGTACCTTCGGCTTTATCAACGTGAAGCAAAATTGCCGATAACTTACAACGATTTAATGCAGTTTAACGAAGCTTTCCCATTGATGGATAAGTTTGGCAAAGATTCGCTTTGGGAAGGACCAATTTACGCTCAGGATTTAATTGAAACCTTGCACAGCGGACTAAAAGAAATTTACGCAAACCTTAAAGCTTCGGGTAATCTTCGTATTGTTGAGCATAAATACATCGATAAAATCGAATATTGTACGTTTGGAAACACACATCCTTTTAGAATAAGAATTGTAAATCGATTGAATGATGTTTACGATTATTTTTACATCAAAAAAGCAGATGCATCTCGTATTTATGGCTTAGAAATGGAAGAAATTTTATCTCCAAATCAGGTTAATTATTTGGTAGATGGAGATACTTTAGTGGAAGAACATATCGCTGGAATTCCTGGCGATGTTTTTACGAAAGGACAGTTATACACCCCAGAATTCAATCCGACACGTATTGCAAAAGAGTTTGTAAAGTTTAACGAGCGCTGCTTAATTATGCTTTTGGGCGATATGCGAGCATATAATTTTGTGGTACAAATTACCCCCGATTTTGATGATATTCAATTTCGTATTCGGGCAATAGATTTCGATCAGCAGTTTTACGAAGGCAATTTGAAGGTTTATTTGCCTCAATTTTTTAAAGAGAACCTGCCTTATGTTAAAATGAGTATGGAGCAACTAACCGATAAAACTGTACTTCAATACCAACAAGAAGAAAGGTCATCTATTGTTCATCGGGTGAGAAGCGAACGCCACCGTTTAACTGATTTGCGAGATGTATCAAACAAAGAAGAACTAACAACACCAGAAAATATCGCTATGTTAAAAGATTCTATGGCTGCATATTTTAAAGACCCAAATTATCTGCGCTGTAAAACAATGACTGATATTATCGAACTGAACATTAAAAATATTATCAGACAGGTTAAGCTATAAATAAAACGGCTGGTTTAAATAAACCAACCGCTTTTGAGTAATTTAGAGAGAGCGTTCAAAACGTTTAGGCATGTTGACCCTCGTGCACACCTTCTGCAAATTCCTCCACCATTTTATCGTTAAAAGCAGGTAAATCTTTTGGTGTTCGGCTCGTTACCAAACCTTGATCTACTACAACTTCTTCATCACTCCAATCTGCGCCTGCATTAATCAAATCTTTAGAAATATTTTTTACAGATGTAAGTTTTCTACCTTTAACAACGTCTGCATTAATTAAAGTCTGTGGTCCGTGGCAAATGGCCGCTACAGGTTTTCCTGCGGCGAAAAAGCTCTTTACAAAAGCAATCGCGTCATCATTAACACGCAATTGGTCGGGATTAATCACACCTCCTGGCAAAACCAAGCCATTATAATCGTCGGCATTTGCTTCGCTAATCGTTTTGTCAACATCAACTTCTATCGACCAATGGTCATGGTTCCAGGCTTTAATTTTTCCAGCTTTCGAAGAAATAATGTGAACGTTTGCACCTTCTTCTTTTAACCTTTTTACTGGCTCTGTTAATTCTACTTCTTCAAATCCGCTTTCCGAAAGTACGGCTATATTACGATTACTTAATTGTCCCATTGTATTATGTATTTTATAAATAGATGTATAAAAGACACTTGTAGAATGAGATTGTTTTTAAAAAGTGAGATTTTGGTGCGGTGCTAGTTAAGCTTAAAAAGAAACTTGTTGATGCTAATCGTTCGTTCTTTTGTGTTTAAGGAAGTAAAATAAAAGATTTCCTGCGATAATGACATGATTAAAAATGTTCGGTATTAAGCCGTAATATTTTGTGAAGATTTGAAAACGTTCTTTTAAACTTTCGCGATGCTTTTTCTTACTCATGCCACCAACCAAATATTTAGCAACATAACGATGTACGTTTACAATATTTGAAGACTTTTTAGCGGCTTTAATAATCCAATCAATATCTGAACTGTATTTATATTTCAAATCGTAAGGTGTAAGAATGCTTTTTCGAATATAAATGGCTTGATGACTAATGTTCATGCCATATTTAAAGCTAGTCCAATCGAATTGCTCAGGCGCTTCGTGTCTTCTTCTGCCTAAACTTTCCCAGTTATCATTGTACATTTCAGTTTCGCCATAGTAAATATCGGCGCCTGGTGATGAATCAAAAACCTCCTGAACGGTATGTTCATCGTAAATTTCGTCTCCAGAATTCATAAAAAGCACATAATCTCCAGTAGCTAACGCTAAACCTTTATTCATGGCATCATAAATACCCTTATCAGGTTCCGAAACTATTTTCGAAATCTGATTGCTATACTTTTCAACGATATCCAAAGTACCATCAGTCGATTTTCCATCGATGATAATGTATTCTATTTTTTTATAGGTTTGGTTAATTACAGAGTTGATCGTTCGCTCGATATCGCGAACGTTATTGTACACAATGGTGATTATGGTTAGTTTTGGCATGTGCTAATCCATTAATTTTTTTAAAGTTTCTACATCAGGTAAAACACCTTTGTATGCTGCTGGTAAAACGCTACTTGTTTTATAAGTTGAAACGCCCATTGCTTTGTTAAAATCTCTAAATGAGAATTCCACTACTTTATTTTTCTTCTCCTTGCAGAGGATAATTCCAATTGATGGTTGTTCATGAGGTTGCTTTAGATATTCATCTAAAGCTGATAAATAAAAATTCATTTTGCCCATATATTCAGGCTTAAATTTGCCAGTTTTTAGTTCGAAGACCACCAATGATTGTAAACGCCGATTAAAAAATAAGAGATCTAAAAAGTATTCCTCATCTTCTACAATTAACCGATATTGATTGCCAATAAAAGCAAAATCTGATCCTAACGACATTAAGAATTTCTTGATGTTCTGAACGATTTCGCTTTCTAAAACCCGCTCATCTTTTTCATCGCTATCTTGGATATTGATAAAATCTAACAGGTACTCATCTTTAAATGATTGTAAGGCTTTTTGCCTTATTTCATCATTGGTAATTGTTTTTGAAAAATTATTTGGCAGGCTGCCTGTTTTTTGAAAAGTTTGATTGTTTAAGTGATTTTTGAGTGTGTTTAAACTCCAAAATTCGGTAGCTGTTTTTTGTATATAAAAGATTCTTTCTTCTATTCGTTGGGTTCCTTTTATAATTTCTAGATGATGCGAAAAGCTCAATTCGAAAAAGATTTTTTTCAATTGAGCCGACACTGTCGGTCTAAATGTAATTTCTTCTAAATCAATCACTTCTAATTGGACCAACACTGTCGGCCCAATTATAGAGTGTTCTTCCCAAGACTCAAAAAAAAGTCTCATCCGTTTCATATTTGTTGCTGAAAACCCCCTTAAACCTGGTAGCTCAACTTGTAGATCGGCTGAAAGATTTTCAATAACTTTTGCACCCCATTTTTCCACCTTAATTTTTTGTGAAATAAACTTACCTACAGCAAAATAAAGAGTTAAAAGTTCTTTATTAACCAAAGTAGCTGCCCGATAACGGCTCTGTAAAATTGCCGATTTTAAGGCTTTGATATTTTCGAGATGGCTTTTAGATAGTTCCATATTATTTCGGCTGCAAATCAATCAAAGTTTCGTACAAATGAATATGCTCTGCAGCAATAACTTCCTCCGAGAAATCCGTTAAAATGCTCAGTCTAGCAGCTTTATGTATTTCCTCTTTATTTGGACGATGATATAACCATTCGATACCATTAGCCAAATCTTCGGCATTTTCATATTCGGCTAAATAACCATTTTTTTGATGTTTAACCATATCTGGAATGCCCCCAGTTGTAAACGCAATTACGGGCGTAGCACAAGCCAAACTTTCCATTACCGTATTTGGTAAATTATCTTCTAACGATGGTGTAATAAAGGCATCAGCAGCAGAATAACATTTAGCCAAATGCTCGTCTTTATTTATGGTACCTAAAAAAGTTGTTTTAAAGGGGAATTCTGGCATCTCAGCATTCTCCTTATTACCGAAAATAACCAATTCAATTTTTTCTTTATCGATTCCTTTTCTGCGTGATAAAATTTCTAAGGCTTCGATTAAGTAAGGAGTGCCTTTATGTTTGTCGTTTTTAGAAGGCATAAAGCCACTCATCAAAACAAATTTTTCAGGGTCGATTTTCAGAATTTTCTTAGCCTCCGTTTTTACGTAAGGTTTAAAAATATTGGTTTCGATTGTATTTGGAATTACCGAGGTAGTTCTTGTGCCTAGCAAACTACTAAATTTCACCGATGCTGCCATCCAGTTACTTGGCGCAACAATATGAAAGTTTAATTTGGTATAAGCTTTCTGTTTTCGAAGCCAGGTTTTGTGCGAAATATCATCCTTACCACTAAATTTTAAAATTGGGCAATTACCGCATTGCTGATGAAAATTTTCGCAACCATAACGTACATGGCAACCGCCCGTAAAAGCATTACTATCATGAAAAGTCCAAACAATTGGTTTTTCCAATTCATCAAGCTCTGCTAAAAATTTAGGCGTAAGAAAACCATGGTTTACCCAATGCAAATGAATAATATCAGCATTTTTAACATCGGGATGGTTTTTGATAGATCGGCCAAACCATTGCAAGCTGAAAGGAGTTTTAACCGATTTACTTAACCATTTTGAATAGTATCTTTCTGATAAGATATTATGAACTGCCAAAGCCTTTTGAAAAGGCGATTTGCTGAAAGTATCTATTTTGGGGTTTTGTCCAAATTTATAATAAACCAAAACCTTTGAGTCAATTCCCGAACTTTTTAAAGCATCGCTAAGGCGCAAGCAGGCTCTTCCTGCACCGCCGTTTCCATCATAGGTATTTAGGTGTACTACTTTCAAATCAATCAAAAATACATTTTATTGTTTACGATTATAAAAACTCTTGCGTATTTTCATCCTAATATTTTATTGCTTTTTAATTAAAGGATAAAGCCTTTGCTGATTTAAATAATTATTAAATCCGCTCGGGTTCATTTTCCCACAGCCAAACAAACAAAATCATGATTAAAAACCTAATTAAATCGCTTGCGGCAATTGCATTTTTGCTGCCCTGTAGTTCATTTTCCCAAGGTCAAACGTATTTTGCAGCTTACCCTGCTTTAACGCCAGATGCACAAACTATAGTATTCAGTTATGATGGAGATATTTGGAAAATCCCCGTAAAAGGTGGTTTAGCTTCTAGAATTACGGCCATGCAGGGCGAAGAAATTAATCCGAAAATATCTCCAGATGGCAAGTGGATGGCATTTTCTTCTAATCAATATGGTAATTACGATGTTTACATAATGCCAATGACTGGAGGTGATATTAAACAATTAACATTTAACGATGCGTCGGATGAAGTGGACAATTGGAGCTGGGATTCGAAAACCATATATTTTACATCTGGCAGATTTAATTCTTTTTCGAGCTATAAAGTTGGCATAAGCGGTGGCACAGCTGTTCGCCTTTTCGATAACTATTTTAATACCACACATCATATAGCAGAAGCGCCAGATGGTGAATTATTTTTCAATGATACATGGGAAAGTTATCGATTTGCAAATCGTAAGCATTATAAAGGCGCATACAATCCCGATATTCAATCTTATAATCCTAAAACCAAGGCTTATAAACGTTATACCGATTACCTTGGTAAAGATTTCTGGACTAGCGTTGATGCTAAAGGAAACGTATTTTTTGTATCGGATGAAGGAAATGAAGAGTATAATTTATATACTTTTATTGGTGATAAAAAAACGGCCTTAACCAAATTCGAAACCTCTATTAAACGTCCGTTTGTTTCTGCAAATGGAACAACTGTCGTTTTTGAAAAAGATTATCAGATTTATACATACGATGTTGCCACGAAAAAAACTGAAAAGGTAAATATCAGCACCTCGCGAAATCAGGTTTTAACCAAGGCACAGGAATACGATGTTAAAGGTACAATCTCTGCCTTTGATGCTGCGCCAGATGGTAAAAAAATAGCTTTCATTTCCCGAGGCGAACTTTTTGTTAGCGATGCGGATGGTAAGTTTATTCGAAAAGTAAGCAACAGTGGAGAAAGGGCTATGCAATGTAAATGGCTTGCTGACAATAAAACAATTCTATTTTGCCAAACTTGGAATGGCTATCAAAATTGGTTTACCATAACTGGTGATGGAAAAGGCACTCTAAAACAGATTACAAAGGATAAAGCAAACAATAGGGATATAACTTTGAATAAAACCCGAACAATGGGGGTTTATTTAAGTGGCAGAAATGAGTTAAAATTACTTGATTTAAAAACTTTCGAAAGCAAAATACTGGTTACCGATGAGTTTTGGGCAATTCAAAATTCGACACCAAGTTTTTCTCCTAATGATGAGTATGTGCTTTTTACTGCTTACCGAAATTTCGAGCAAGATATTTTGGTGCATAGCATTAAAGGCAATAAAACTATTAATTTAACCAATACGGGCGTGACTGAAACGGCTCCTGCTTGGTCGCCCGATGGCAAATATATTTTCTTTACCAGTGCCAGAACACAACCCTTTTATCCTTCTGGAAGTTCTGATGTTCATATTTATCGTATGGCTTTAAATAGTTACGACGCTCCTTACCGCTCAGATAAATTTGATGATTTATTTAAAGAAACGCCTGCTGAACCAAAAGACGTTAAACCCGCTGAAGTTGATAAAAAAAGTAAAAAAGTAGGCGATTCTGTTAAGAAAAAAGCTGATGTGAAGCCAACGCCAAAACCCGCTGCTATCATTACAATTAACACGCAAAATATTTTAGATCGGGTAGAGTTAGTTAGCCCAGGATTTGGTAGCCAGTTTGGAACTGATGTTTTTGCCAAAGGCGATAAAACTTATGTTTTTTATTCTTCAAATCATGAAGGCGGTAAAAGCGGGCTTTATCGTACAACGATAGAACCATTTGAGGCAAATAAAACCGAAAAAGTTGGCGATGGTGATGACTATAACATTATTCAGGTTGGGGATAAGTTGTTCACTTTAACTGGTGGTACTATTGGTAAATATAATTTGGATGGAAATAAACTGGATAAGATTGATCATACTTATAAGTTTGCCAAAAATCTAAATGCAGAATTTAATCAGATGTTTTACGAAACCTGGGTTGGCTTGGACGAAAACTTTTACGACGAAAATTTCCATGGCGTGGATTGGGATAAAATGAAAATCCGCTACGAAGCATATTTGCCTTATGTAACCAATCGTAGCGATTTGCGACTTTTGCTTAATGATATGCTTGGCGAGTTAAATTCTTCACACATGGGATTTAATAGTTTTGGTGCAGAAGAGAAAAGAAACTTAACCAATATTACCAATCAAACAGGTATTTTATTCGATAACGAAAACCCATACAAAGTTGATCGCGTTATTGCTAAAAGTAATGCTTCTTATGGTAGTGTTAATGTTTTACCAGGTGATATCTTAACAGCCGTAAATGGCGTAAAGGTAGATGATAAAACAGATCGAGACTATTACTTCAGCAAACCATCTTTGGATAAGGAAATGACTTTAACTTTTTCTCGTAACTGGAAGGAAATTTATACAAATGTTCATCCTCAAAGCTCAGGATCGTTAAAAAATAACCTTTACGATGAATGGATTGCCAAAAACCGTCGGAATGTAGATAAGTGGGGAAATAACCGAATTGCTTATTCTTATATGAAAAATATGGGAAGCGGAGAATTAGAACGTTTTATGCTGGATATGGTTGAACAGGAAGAAAATAAAGATGCCATTATTTTAGATTTGCGCTATAATACTGGTGGTAATGTACACGATGCCGTATTAAAATTTCTTGCTCAAAAACCGTATTTAAAATGGAAATATCGTGGCGGAAAATTAGCGCCTCAAAGTAATTTTGGGCCAGCAGTAAAGCCAATTGTATTGTTGGTTAACGAACAATCCTTAAGTGATGCAGAGATGACCGCAGTAGGCTTTAAACAACTTAAGCTAGGTAAAATTATAGGAACTGAAACTTATCGCTGGATTATTTTTACATCAGCAAAAGGCCTGGTAGATGGCTCTTCGTATCGTTTGCCATCTTGGGGTTGTTATACAATGGATGGGAAAAACATCGAAAAAGAAGGTGTAAAGCCAGATATTTTTGTTCAAAATACCTTTCAGGATAGATTGGCTGATAAAGACCCGCAATTGGAAAAAGCAGTAGCTGAGATTTTGAAAGATTTGAAGTAGTAGTATTTACCCAACCGTTCCTTTATTGAGCAGGTGTCATGTTGAGCTGTCGAAGAACTTTCATATGTTTCGACAAGCTCAACATGACAATTTTTATAAAACATATCACGATTTTCCGTTTCTTTGGGATTGGAATTAATTTAAAACATGGCAAATTTATTAACCGACAGGGCTTTTTGGGTAAATTATTGGGAAAGTAAAAAAGGACTTGCGGTTCAATTACCAGCTAACTATTTATTTCATCGCCAACTGGCTGAAATTGTAGAAAAAGGTAACGTTAAAACAGCAATCGAACTGGGTGGTTTTCCTGGTTATTACGCTGTTTTTTTAAAGAAATTTTTAAAACTTGATGTAACGCTTTTAGACTATTTTGTTCATCCGCCTGTTGTAAACGAACTTTTAAAAAAGAACGGTTTAAAAGAAACAGATATTCATATCATTGAAACAGATTTGTTTAATTACAAGCCTGAACAGCAATATGATTTAGTATTAAGTTGTGGCTTAATAGAGCATTTCAACGATACTGCCGACATTATTAACCGTCATATTGCATTTGTAAAACCTGGTGGAACATTGTTTATTACTCTACCAAACTTTAAAGCTGTAAATGGTTGGTTTCAAAAAAACTTTGATAAAGAAAACTACGATAAACATAATATAGATAGTATGAATCCCGCATTACTAAAATCAATTTGCGAAAAAGCAGGTTTGAAAGAAGTAAAATCAGGTTATTTTGGCCGTTTTAGTGTTTGGTTAGAGAATGAAAATCAAAAATCGACTGGTGTTCGGTTGTTCAAAAAAGCAGTTTGGCTAACGGGAAAAATTTTCACTAAAATTATTCCATTCGAAAGCCAAAGCTTATCTCCATACATTATTTTAGAAGCTAAAAAACCTTAATTATTCTGTCTTTTTATAAACTCCAAACTCGCTCAATGTAATGCATACAGGCGATTTTGTAATGTTTAAACGAAGTTTTGATGTAGTTACAGGTTTTTCTAATTTGATTAATCTTTTAGCACCAATGCTTTCGCCGTTATAGATTTTTGTCCATGCATTATCTTCAAAAATCTCGATATTAAATTCTTCGATTCTTTGTCCTAGCGGAATATATTCCTGCAAACTAATAATATCAAAAGTTTTATTTGCTTTCAAATCCATTTCCAGCTTAGCTTGATGTACATTATCAGCAGTCGCCCAATAACTTTCCTTGTTAAAATCTAAAAGTTTAACCGTTTCGAAAGCTTTACCACGAGTATTGCTGGCCTTAATACTGGCGTTTTTCGCTAAATTATTCGCAAAGGTATGCTTTACCATATCACCGAAGCTTTTTAATGCTTCAACATCGTCATTGTGTAATTGCCCGCGTGTATCAGGAGCTAAACCTAAATCTAAGCCAGCACCGTGCCCAACACTTTGCAAGTACAAATTAAAAAGAGTTTCTGGCGATTTTGGCTTTTCTGTAGGATGATAAAACCAACCTTTTCTAAGCGGAACATCACATTCAGCTGGCATCCAGAATTTGCCATTTCTAATACCCATCGGACTTTGAGGATAATTAGCTTGCCCTGGAACTGCTACATTTTTCCCTTCTGGAGGAAGCGGCGTAAAAGTAGCCCAACTGGTTTCTGCAGCAGTACCATCTTCGCTCCCAACCCAACGAATATCTAAACCAATATCGCTAAATATGTTTGCCATTGGTTGCATTTTTCGGGTTATTTCCCAGGTATTATTCCAATCGTAATAAGTAGTATTATCAATAGAGCGTTTTTCTTTAGCGCCACCATAAAAACCATCTCCGCCGTTTGCGCCATCATGCCAGCTCATAAAAAGTTGGCCATAATTGCTATAAAGTTCTTTAAGTTGCGCTTGATATATAGCTAGATATTTATCAGTTCCATATAATGCATTATTTCGATCCCAAGGAGAGCAGTAAACACCAAACTTTAAACCTTGTTTTCTAGCTTCGAGCTCAATTTCTTTAACCATATCACCTTTTCCATTTCTGAAAGGGCTTTTTGAGATATTATACTCCGTTGTTTTAGTTGGCCAAAGCGCAAAACCATCGTGGTGTTTTGCTACCAGAATCACACCTTTTAAGCCACCAACTTTAGCTGCTTTAATAATTTGTTGTGCATTAAAATCGGTTGGATTAAAAGTTTTTGGGTCAGCATCACCAAATCCCCATTCTTTATTTTCGAATGTAGTAGGCGTAAAATGAATTAAGCCATAAACCTCAATATCGTGCCAGGCTAATTGTCGCTTGGAAGGTAAAGCACCATAAGGTTTCGGAGGATTTTGGGCGAAAACATTTACAGAAATAAATAACAGGGCAATAATGTATAGTTTCATAATTCAAGCTTAGATTAAGCCAAATTACAAAGAAATATTAATATCAATTGATTTGTTACTTTGAAAAATATTGAGCTAACTTTTCTTTTACAAACCTTTTAATTCTAGAAACCATATTTCCTTTCCTATTACTTAAAAAGTTTTTAATCGTTTGATAGGCTGCTTCATTTTCCTTTATAATTTCGGGGAATTGGGTAATGGGTTTTGGATTGATGATAACATTGTAAATATCATTTATACCCGAGTGCACGCCAGTTCCATCATGCCCAATATTATTGACTAATGACTGAGCTGGATTAAGGGTTAAACCATCTTTTAAAAAAATCGAAGCATACCAGCGGATTGCCCAGCTATTATTTTTTCCCTTTTTAAATTCCTGCATCTGCTTCCAGAAATTCATAGAATTTTCAATTGAAAAGGCAGCTTTTTTCTTCGCATCGAACTGATTTAATAAGGTATCGATATTCGGTTCGAAATGTGCCCATGCACTAGCCCAGGTGGCCCATCCCCAACTTGTTGCTGCTCTATAGAAAAATGATTGAGGTAAGCTTTCTGATTTTAAAGGATACATGTATGCACCAATATGCATTACTTTTTCCTCATTGCGGTAACGATTTAAGGCATAGTTAAAATAGGTAAGTGTATGTGGAGAAGTAACTAAATCATCTTCAAAAACAATAACCTGACCATAATCATTTATTAATTGAGTTACTCCAGCTATAACAGAATTTGCTAAACCAGCATTTTCTTTTCTTTCGATTACTTTAACCGATTTAAATCCCTCGGTTTTATTAATAATTGCTCTAACCTCTGCAACTTTTTCATCGTCGTTGCTTGTTTTTGCACCGTCAGAAAAAATGTACAATCTGCTTTCTGCAGCCAGTTCATTTTGTTGCAAAAATTTAATTGTTCGCTGGGTATGTTGCGGACGATTATAAACGAAAAGGGCTATCGGAGCAAGGTTTTGCATGTTAAAATATATGCAGGTTAGAATCTGATTTTTGAGTTAAAACAGTATAAGCATTTGCAAACTGTTCTTGTTTTTTTCGCCCTAATAAATTGCCTAAGGCTCTTTTGATTCTATATTCCAATTCAATTTTTAGATTTTTAGAAAAAGTTTTAGGCGCTTTTCTGTTGATAAACTCATTAAACTTTACGGTTTCTGTAGCAGTCATAGAAACTTTATCTTCTAAAATTTCCAAGCCTTCACTTTGTAATAAAAACCTTAGCGAAGTTGGCGTGTACATATTAATATGGCCATAATCAAGGAAATGTTTCATTTTTTGATCTACACCAAAACGATAATCTTTCGGCACTTCTACGACAATATATTTTGCTACTCTTTTAAGCTCGCGAAGTAAAATTCTTTCATGTTCTACATGCTCTAAAACATGGGCAAGAATTACCAAATCAAAAGTATCATCTTCATAAGGAATTTTATAACCATCAAAAGTTTGCGCTTCTGTTAACTTGGATAAATTTCTTTCCTGAATAATTTCGACACCGCTCTGAGCAATTTCCAAAGCATACAATTCTGGAGCAAAGTTCCAATCGTTTAAAAAATGGAGGATACTGCCATCACCAGCGCCAACTTCTAAAACTTTCTTAGGTTTTATCGCTTTGCAAACATCAACAATATTTTGCGCTTTATATTTCGCACCCAGCATTCGCCAGGCCACATCACTGTTGGTGTAAAAATTATCGTAGGCCGTTTTTACTTCTTCGCTTAACATAGGTGTTGATGAGTTTATATCCCTAAACAGTTATCGGCTTTGTAAAAAACTGAAGTTGCCTTTTCGTAAAACAAACCTGGAGAAATACCACTGAAACTTATTTCTTTAAATCCTTGTGCTAGTAATAAAATTCTTGCAGAATGATATACTTCACGTTCGCTATCATCTAAAACGATAACACCGCTGGCCGATAACGCATCTAAACTATATTTGCAGCATCTAACGCGATCTCTACCATCAACAATAATAATATCGAATTTCTTATTTAATAATGATGCTTTCTTTGCGTATTCACCATCACGCTGCAACTCACAGTAAATCATTTCAGCATTCGATGGACTTGTGTTTTTCACTCTGTCGAACCAGTTTTTATCGTGTTCTACAGAAGTTACGGACCCAGCTCTTTCTGCATAAAAAATAGTAGAATTGCCAGAGCCATATTCGAAAATATTTTGCGTTTTATTAATTCTTTCCTTGATAAAATCGATGAAAGAATAAGTTACCCATGGCAATGCTTTACCATCTCCATCTACCGCTTGTTTTTTGTCAAAAGCAGTAAACCAGCCAATGCTGTTCAGGTAGCCTTTATGTCCGTATGATAATAATGCTTTTAGCCTCGAAGGCTTAGCAATTAGTTCTGTTAATGCTTTTAGAGTATTCAACGTTTAAATATTTTTTGAAATGCTGTGACCAAAAATAATGATTTTAACATCATTATACCTTGCCCGCGAGTTTTTGGGATTAATAAAAGGTAAAAGGTAGACACAAAACAGGCGATTAGCGTTGCAATTGATGCTCCAACACCCGCATATAAGGGTATTAACCAAAAGTTAAGAGCGATATTAATGATTGCCCCAGCTGCGGTTCGGTAAAACGAAATTTTAGTATAACCTTCTGCAACTAAATATTGAGAGCTCGCTGTTCCTAAGAAAACAAAAATACCTGACCATATATGAATTGATAACATCGGACCAGCCCCATCGTACTTGCCCTTATAAATAATATGAATTATATCAGATGCAAAGAAACTTATGAATATTGCAACAGGAATACTTATGTAGATCAATAAATCGTATAAATTTCCCAATCGTTTCTGATATCGATCCAAGTCTGTTTTGCGGGCATTTAATAATGCTGGAAACACCGAAGTAACTATCGCAATTGGAATAAAATACCAAGCTTCACTCAAGTTTTGGGCTGAACTATATATACCTACAGCTTTGCTCCCAATACTTTTAAGCATTACAATATCTATTTTCATATAGATGGTAACCATTACCGCTGAAAGAATAAGAGGCGATGATTTTTTTAATAAAAACTTAGCTCGTTCTTTATCAAAACTCCAATTAAAAATATTTAATCCTCTTTTTTGATAGATGATGACTAAACCAGCAGCTAAAATAAAGCCATCTAAAACGTATGCACAAACAATGTATATTAAAGGCAGATTTAAGGTAATGACAACAATTTTAACAACAGAGGTAACTATGAGGCAAATATTTTGAACCTGAACTACATACTTAGATTGAACTTGTGATTGAAAGTAAGCATCTATAACATTAAATGATTTAAAAAATGATGCTAATGCAAGCAATCCGATCAAAAGGGTTAATGGTTCGCCTGGACTTGGGCTTAACCGATGGCTGATTAAATAAATTCCAACTGCAATTGGGATTAGCAACGCATTTGTTGCCAATCGTAACCAGAGTGATGTGCCAAGAATTTCATCTCGCTTGGCTGGTTCCTGAATAATTTCGCGAATAATAAAAGTATCAAGACCTAAAGCGCCAACTGCAGCTAATATTGCAACCAATGATAAACCAAAACTTAAATCTCCAAATAAAATTGGTCCTAGATAACGGGCAATTAAAAGATTTACAATAAGGCTCAGTGCTTTGCCAAACATTAACCACCCAGTATTTTTTAAGTACTTGTTAAATGCCTCTTCATCAAAACCTTTTATTGCGGGTAATTTCATTATCGCAAAGATGTGAAAAAATGCTTTAGGTTTTTAAGTTAACGGTGCGCCAACCGCAATATCACATCTATGGTTTGGCTTCCCATGCTCAGGATTTAATAATACGCCATTTTTGGCTTCTAAATTTTTGTTTTCTTTTGGATTAATAACCGTTGCTTTTTGAATAGGCTTAGAATCTAATGAAGTACCAACCGCAATGTCGCACCTATGATTTGGCATTCCATGAGCAGGATTTAAGTTTTTATTTGCATTTTTTTGAGTTGCAACGGGAGCAGCTACTGCTTGAGGTTGTGCAGAAGCTTCTTGTGGTTTTACGGATGCTGTTTTGTTTAACGGTGCACCAACAGCTAAAGCGCAATTATGGCCAGCTTGCCCGTGCGGTGGATTAAAAATTAAATTACTCGTTGCTTGATTGCTTGTTGTGGGAATAGGCATAGTTTTTTGTAAGCCTTGCATCCCAGTTGGAGTAGCTGTTACTACTTGAGCGTCTGGTTTTTTGTTATTGCAAGAACAAAACAATATTAAGGCAAAGAAGAAAAATAGATTTTTCATGTTAGCGTTTTTTTAAAGATAAGAATTAAGCTTAATGCTGAAAACTCTTTTCAATACGAACCAACTGCTTAAGGTGGTGTTTTAAGTGAATTTCGATAAAACGCAACCATTGTTTTGCATTCAAATAACCTAACCGAGGATGTTTAGTTTTGCAGTTTTCATTCGCATTTGCAACAAGTGGATAATTATCGGTAAGTGCTTTCTCGAATTCCAGAATAAAATCCATCGCCTCGGTTTTAGTGATTTTTTTTACCCTTTCGGCTAGCCTTTTAGGAACCTTATATTTTTTTGCAGGAGGTAAAGAACCCAACAGTAAAATCAATTTTACAACAAAATGAGTAGGCTTATTCTCGCCTTTTCCTTTTGCACTATTTTCTAAAGCGATTAAAGAAAGTAAACTCGAATCAAAAATATGCGAATAAACTTCACTATAACTCCAACCGTTTATAGGCGGAGTAAGCTCAAAAATTTCTTCAGGATACGAAGATAGTTTCGCTTTATACGCATCGATAATATGATGTAGGGAAATCTTAATTTTTGCAGCATTCATACTTAAAGGTATCAAATCTAGTTTAAAACAAACTTAATAACTCTTCAAGGTGTGCGATTTGCTTTTTTACATCCTCTGGTTTTTCTTTTTTCAATGGATTAAAAAATATTGCTTCCATTCCAAAGCCTAAAGCACCATAAATATCTGCTTCTAAACTATCTCCAATCATAATGCTTTCTTCTTTTAAAGCTTTGGCTTTATCTAAAGCATATTCAAAAATTACTGGGTTGGGCTTATTTACACCAACATCTTCTGATATAATTACATTGGTGAAATATGGATTTAAGCCCGATAAATCCATTTTGGTTAGTGTGGTTTCTTTAAAACCGTTTGATATAATATGTAAAGTATATTTTTGTTGAAGGTAGGCTAACACATTTTCTGCACCATCAAATAAATTAGTTTTTGTTGGCGAGATATTCACATAATCATCTTCAAACTGATGTGGAACCGAATCGGGATGAATACCCAGTTGGATAAAGGTTTTACTGAATCGCTCGGCTCTTAAAAACTCTTTAGTTATCTTCCCAAGATGATAATCGGCCCAAAGCTGGTGGTTGTTCTCCGTATAAGTTGAAATAAAAACCTCGCATGAGTTAAGGCCTAATTCATTGAGTTTATAGGTATGGAAAAGTTCGTTTAGCGTTTCTTGTGCGTTTCTGTCAAAATCCCAAATCGTATGGTCGAGATCAAAGAAAATGTGTTTTTTGTTTTGCAATTTTTAAATTATTAATGTTAACATTATTGAATTGCTGCTAGTTTGAATTTTAAGAATCATTGAGGTTCTAATAACTTAGAAAGTCACCCCGCCTTATACTGAAATCTTCAAAGTTTATTTAAACTTTTTCGCCGTATGCCAAATCTCCAGCGTCGCCTAAGCCAGGTACGATATACGATTTGCTGGTCATTTCTTCATCAATAGCACCAAGCCAAAGCTTCGCTTTTGGTAAATTGGCCCTTACATGTGCTACCCCTTCGGTACTTGCAATAGCCGCAACAATGTGAAGTTCGGCAATTTTATAACGATTAATTAATTCTTTACAGCACATAACCATGCTTTGCCCTGTGGCTAGCATTGGGTCGGCCATAATTAAAATTTTTCCATCTAAATCGGGTGTCGAAATATAATCCATTTGAATAATGAAATCGCCACTCTTTTTAACTTTTCGATAGGCAGAAATAAAGCAGCATTCAGCCTTATCAAAAATGTTTAGCAAGCCCTGTTGTAAAGGTAATCCGGCTCTTAAAATAGTAGCCAATACAGGCTGTTGTTCAAGAACTTCGCATTGCGATGTACCCAACGACGTAATTACTTCTTTTGTGGTATATTTTAAGGTTTTGCTAATCTCATAAGCAAAAAACTCACCAACGCGTTCCAGGTTTTTGCGGAAACGCATAGAATCCTTTTGAATGTTTTCATCGCGAAGCTCGGCGACAAAAGTATTGGCGATAGATTTTGTTTTGCTTAAGTCGAAAGTCATAATATTTGTTGTCAGGTAGATTTTAGCATTTCATCAAAAATAGCCTTCAATTTTTTAAATTTAGCATTTTCTGATAAACTTTTAAGTTGCCAACTACTATAAAAATGCCCGTCAACTAGTTTAACGCCATCAATAAAATTATTAATCATTGTTGTCGCATCGCCAGCACTTTGGTATTGAAGTGCGGTATCGCTTATAGCGTAAGATTTTACATTTAGCGATGTTACTTTTTCTAATTGTAAATCGTACCAGCTAAAAGGCGTACAAGTTCCTGCTCTAAATCCAGTTTGGTTTGCATAACCCATCGAATAATCAGAGCTGATACCAACGGAAAGTAAATGCAAATAACAACTTGGTAGTTGTAAAACTTCTAATTGTTGACTTATCAGATTGACTGAACTATTTTGAGTCTGCTTCAATTTCGTTAAATCAGCTTTCAGTAAACTAGACTTTTCATAGTCAGCGGTACATGGCCTTAATAAACCAACGGTTTTGTCTTTTAGAAACAAACTGCTATGCACATAGTTTAATCGGTTTTTTGCATCCTCAATAAAATTGATAAAATAGATTGGCTGTGTTTTCAGTTTTTCCAAGCTGTTTATTAATTCTTCTGGATTTGTACCTAAACCCGTTAAGTCTTCGAGTATTGTACTAATAAACCGCTGTTTTTTATTAAATACTGAGGAAAATATGAATTTTGTTTTTCGAAAAAAGCCTGTAGGAATATCGGGTTTTAAGGTGAAGTTTATGGTAGGTTGATGAAAGAATTTTTTTTGAAAAAATTTGAATGAAGGATGCTTTTTTATTAGCATATTCTTTAAAATCAGAGCCCACTCATCAATTATCGGCCTTTTTAGAACTTTCCATTTATACTGAAAACTATTTTTAGCCTCAAAATTCCCTTGAGATTTTTCCTTATATAAGTATTCTTCATATCGGCTAAGCATAAAAAAAGATGCAGCAAAAACATCAAAAGGTAAAGTTGAATCTTCTACTGGGAATGGAACGGTATAATCGCCAAAAGTTGTAGTTTTCATTTTAAGCTCTTCAACTTTGTTAGATAAAAGTAGTTTTGTGTTTCTGAAAAATAACTCATCACCAATTGGTTGCTCAGCATAACTGATTTTAGCATGCTCACTCTGCAAAAAATATTCGCGATTTCCTGTAAACTCTACTTCAGCCTTTAAAATATCTTTAAATATAAAATTGAAGATATATTTTATTCGTGGCGTTAATAAGGGAGAAAATACAATTACATGCATATTTTGTAAATAGGGAGCGGTATAAACTTAAATTGTAAATAATTTATCCTGCCAGTAATTGCTTTCTCACAAAATCTTAACGATTAGGGCATAATAAAAATAACACTTTTTAAAATGCTATTTGTATTAAATACAAAATTTAAACTTAAAAGTTTGCCGTGAAACTTCTGTCAGGATAAAGGATTTTTGAGCTTTTTCTTATATTTCCTTTTACAATATGAACGATACTCATCTGGTCATCAAACATATCATAAAGAATTGTGCTGTTTATTTCTACGGTTTTAATAGATGAGATTTTTTCAATTTCCAGATAGATATTTGTGGCTTCATGGTCGATTTCAAAACCGATATAATTCATTGAAACAGGTTTTCCGTTTGCTTTAATTTGTAAATGACCCAGAAGATATTTTTTAACCAAAACATCCATTTGTGTTTTTAGAGCGGGATTTGCCAAATCTGTTTTTTGTTTATAAAGCTTAACCAATATACTCTCAAAATCGTCGCTAAAAATTCTACAGCTTACCTCTAATGTTTTATCTTTTGAATTAAAATTTACTTCTGTTGTGCTAACATGTAGCGGATGTTTAGCCTCTTTGGTTGTGCTAAATAGGGCAAAAACTAAAAATAAGGTAACAAGTTTGGTATTTAACAATTGCATTTTACTGTTTTTAACTTTTTTACGTTTAAAACTTTAATTTTAAGCTTTCAAAAGTACTAAAGCTTAAGGCTTAAAGCTAATTTATTATCATGCCGTTACAAGATTTTATCTTCTACTTCAAATTAGGTTGGGAACATATTATAAGTGCTGATGCATTAGACCATCAATTGTTTATTTTAGCACTGGTTGCTATTTATAGTTATAAGAATTTGAAGCAGGTATTGATTTTAGTAACCGCTTTTACCATTGGCCATTCGTTAACTTTATTTTTAAGCGTAACCGATGTTATTCGTTTTGAAAGTAAATGGGTAGAATTTTTAATTCCTTGTACAATCGTTTTTACATCGATCAGTAATTTATTTAGAACAAACTTTTCGTTAAAATCGGTAAAAATAAATTATTACCTGGCTTTAGTTTTTGGATTAATACATGGAATGGGCTTCGCTAATTCGATAAGAATTATGCTTGCAAAAGACCAAAATATTGGTTGGGGTTTGTTCGGCTTTAATGTAGGTTTAGAGGCAGGACAAATTTTTATGGTGGTTGTTGTACTACTGATTACTTTACTTATTTTTAACTACACAAAAATCAGACGCCGAGATTGGGTGTTATTTATTTCGGCAGCCGTATTTAGCCTGGCTTTAAAAATGGCTTTGGAAAGAATCCCTTTTTTATAAAAATATTATGAATAAACTATTTACTTTAACTGGCTTGCTGCTTTTCTCAGGTAGTTTGGCTTTTGCCCAAAATATTCAGAATAATCCTGGTAGTAACCATGGCAACAAGTTCGAACAGTTGGGCACGATTTTGCCTACTCCAAACGAACAGCGCACGGCAAGTGGTGCGCCTGGTGTGAAATATTGGCAACAACGGGCAGATTATAACATCAAATGTACCCTTGATGAAAAAAATCTATTATTAACGGGTAGTGAGACCATTACATACACCAATAATTCACCAGATCCTTTAACATATATCTGGTTGCAACTTGATGAAAACGAGCATAGCACTGATAAAAATGCAAACTATCAGGATGCAACAAAAATGCCTGCGTTAGGTACAACCCAAAATATTGATAAGTTAAGTTCAACCATTAACAACGGCGATGGTATTAACATTGTTAAACTTACTGATGCAACTGGCAAAAAATTGAGCTATACGGTAAATAAAACCATGATGAGAATCGATTTGCCTGTTGCTTTAAAAACAGGTCAAAAATATATTTTTAACATCGATTGGAATTATAAAATTACAGATAGAATGAGTGTTGGTGGTCGTGGTGGTTATGAATTTTTCCCAGCTGATGGCAACTATTTGTTTACCATGACCCAATGGTATCCGCGTTTATGTGTGTATAGTGATTTTCAAGGCTGGCAAAATCACCAGTTTACAGGAAGAGGCGAGTTTGCTTTAACTTTCGGAGATTTTAAAGTGCAAATGACGGTTCCTTCCGACCACTTAATCGGTTCGACTGGTGAATGTATTAACTACAGTGCAGTTTTAAATCCAGCACAATTAAGTAGATATAATTCAGCTAAAACAGCAACAGCTCCTGTAGAAATTCAAACCCTTGCAGAAGCTAAAACTGCTGAAGGCAAAAAAGCAACAAACACTAAAACCTGGGTTTTTCAGGCCAATAATGTTCGCGATTTTGCATGGACCTCATCCCGTAAATTTATCTGGGATGCAATGCCGCAAAAAATTGCCGCCAATAACAACACCGTAATGTGTATGAGTTTCTACGGAAAAGAGGCTTACAACTTATACAGCAAATACTCAACTCGTGCCGTTGCGCATACCATTAAAACCTATTCTGATTTTACAATTCCTTATCCTTACCCAGTAGCGCAAAGTATTGAGGCTGCAAATGGAATGGAATATCCGATGATTTGTTTTAATTATGGTCGTACGGATGCAGATGGAACCTATAGCGAAAACACTAAAAATGGGATGCTTGGTGTAATCATTCACGAAGTTGGGCACAACTTTTTCCCAATGATTGTAAATAGTGATGAGCGCCAGTGGACCTGGATGGACGAAGGTTTAAACTCTTTCGTTGAATATTTAACCGAAGAACTTTGGGACAATACTTTCCCAAGTAAAAAAGGTCCTGCTTACACCATTGTCGACTACATGAAATTGCCAAAAGATGAGTTGGAGCCAATAATGACCAATTCTGAAAACATTACACGTTTCGGACCAAACGCATATTCTAAACCCGCAACAGGTTTAAATATTCTTCGCGAAACCATTATGGGCAGAACGCTTTTTGATTATGCTTTTAAAGAATATTCTAGAAGATGGGCTTTTAAACATCCTCAACCAGCCGATTTATTTCGTACAATGGAAGATGCAAGTGGCGAGGATTTAGATTGGTTTTGGAGAGGTTGGTTCTACGGAACAGAGCCTTGTGATATTGCTTTAGATACCGTGAAATTCGCAAAAGCCGATTTCCCGACAACAATTCCAGAAGCGAGAGCAAGAATGGTTAAAGTTGATAGACCTGCCGTAAACGCATTTCAGGATATTTCAAAAATAAGAAATCGTGAGGATAAGAAATTAAGCTTTTATGTTGATAAACACCCAGCAGCCCAAGATTTTTATTATAAATATGATAGAGGTTTAGTTTCTGTTGATACCACAACCGCAGTTAAAACACAAGGTACAATGCCTTTTGAAGCTGTGCCTACAAACGAACAACAGAAATACGAAAATAAGTTCTTCTACGAATTAGATTTTAGCAATAAAGGTGGTTTAGTAATGCCAATAATTGTAGAGTTTACCTACAAGGACGGAACCAAGGAAATTGACCGAATTCCTGCTCAAATCTGGAGACACAATGAATTGAAAACATCTAAATTCTATGTAAAGGATAAAGAAGTTGCTTCTATTCTAATTGACCCACTTAGAGAAACCGCTGATATTGACATAAGCAATAATACCTGGGGTGGCAATGCCAAAGAAAGTAAATTCAAGGTTTTCAAAGCGAAAGCAGCATCTTCAGTTCGTGGTCAATCGGTGGGCATGAACCCAATGCAAAAAGCTGCGGGTAAATAGTGAAATTACATCTAGCATTAAAAAAACCTCATGAAATTAATTCAGTGAGGTTTTTTTTTAACCTTTCTGTTAATGCCTTATCGCTCTATATATTCACCTCAAGATTGTTGCTTTAACTTGTCAGTATAGGTTTATTGAGCGGTGTCTCACTGACCGAAATTATTCTATAGGTTCGATTATTTATAACATTTCCTGACTTTTGGCTGTTTAGTCTTTGAGCCTTAAATCGTATATTTGATACAGTCTATGAAATTCAAAATCACTTCAGCATATAAACCAACGGGTGATCAACCTGGCGCCATTAAACAATTAGTCGATGGTGTAAATGCAAATGAAAATTACCAGACTTTGTTAGGTGTAACAGGCTCTGGAAAAACATTTACCGTAGCAAATGTTATCGAGCAAACTCAAAAACCGACACTTATTTTAAGTCATAATAAAACTTTGGCCGCACAGTTGTATGGGGAGTTTAAAAATTTCTTCCCCGAAAATTCGGTTAATTATTTTGTTTCTTATTACGATTATTATCAGCCTGAGGCTTTTATCGCTTCGAGCAATACTTATATAGAAAAAGATTTAAGCATTAACGAAGAGATAGAAAAACTTCGTTTGCGTACAACTTCTGCTTTAATGAGTGGAAGACGTGATGTTATTGTGGTATCATCTATCTCCTGTATTTATGGTATGGGAAATCCAGAAGATTTTTCGAGAATGGTTTTTCGCTTTGGTGTTGGATTAAGAATATCGAGAAATTCGTTTCTACATAGTCTTGTAGAGATTATGTATGCCCGAACAACAACCGAGTTTAAACGTGGAACTTTTAGAGTTAAAGGCGATACTGTAGATATTTATCCTGCATATTTAGACCATGCCTATCGGGTTTCATTCTTTGGCGATGATATTGAAGAGCTTTCTGCTATCGATCCTGTTTCTGGTAAAACTCTTGAAAAACTTGAAGACATGGCCATTTATCCAGCTAATCTTTTCGTTACGCCTAAAGATAGATTCAATCAGTCTATTTGGGGTATTCAGGAAGAACTGGAAATTCGCAAAAACCAACTTATCGCCGACAGGCATTTATTAGAAGCAAAACGACTAGAAGAGCGAACCAATTTCGATATCGAAATGATGAAAGAATTAGGTTACTGCTCGGGTATTGAAAATTATTCGCGTTTTTTTGATGGCAGACAACCAGGCATGCGTCCCTTCTGTTTGCTGGATTATTTTCCTAAAGATTATTTAATGGTAATTGATGAAAGTCATGTTACCGTTCCGCAAATTAGAGCCATGTACGGTGGCGATAGATCGCGTAAATTATCATTGGTAGAATATGGTTTCAGATTGCCAGCTGCCTTAGATAACCGACCGCTGAATTTTACTGAGTTTGAAGCATTGGCACCGCAAACCATATATGTTAGCGCAACGCCAGCCGATTATGAATTAGAAAAATCTGATGGTGTAGTGGTAGAACAGGTTATTCGCCCAACAGGATTATTAGATCCTGTAATTGAAATTAGGCCAGCGATAAATCAGGTTGATGATTTGCTTGATGAAATAGACATTACAATAAAGCAAGGCGGTCGTATTTTGGTTACAACTTTAACCAAAAGAATGGCTGAAGAGTTAACAAAATACCTCGATAGGTTAAATATTAAAACCCGTTATATCCATTCGGAAATTAAAACTTTGGAGCGTGTAGAAATTTTGCGTGGCTTAAGGCTTGGTGAATTCGATGTATTGGTTGGGATTAACTTATTGCGTGAAGGATTGGATTTACCAGAAGTAACTTTAGTTGCCATTTTAGATGCCGATAAAGAAGGTTTTCTGCGATCAGAGAAGTCGTTAATCCAAACTATTGGTCGTGCAGCAAGAAACGATAAAGGGCGTGTAGTTATGTATGCCGATAAGATTACCGACAGCATGGAGAAAACCATTTCTGAAACCAATAGACGTAGAGATATTCAAATTGCATACAATTTAGAACATGGCATAATACCAATGACGGTAGGTAAATCGCGTGAAGCCATTTTAGAGCAAACTTCTGTGTTAGACTTCTCTCAAAAAGCGAGTGATAATAAAGCCAGAGCTTATATCGAAGATGCCGAAATCAGTATTGCAGCCGATCCGATTGTGCAGTATATGGGTAAGGCAGAACTGCAAAAAGCCATTGATAATACAAGAAAAGATATGCAAAAGGCGGCCAAAGACATGGATTTTTTACAAGCCGCCAAGCTTCGTGATGAGATGTTTGCTCTTGAAAAAATGTTTGCAGAGAAATTTGGAAAATAAAATTAGCTCTTGTTTCTGTTAAATAGATTTTATCTTCTTTAATAATTATCATTTCAAAAGCTATTTTTGCAACAAATTGGCAAATATGGACGGACAAAACAGAAAAGATATTTACCCAGGTTTAGAGGTGGGCATTATCTTAAAGAAAGACCAAAGAAGCGGAAATGTTACTTACGGAATTGTTAAAGATTTATTAACTTCATCTTTATTTCACTCCAGAGGCATTAAAGTTAGACTTGATGATGGGCAAGTTGGAAGAGTTTGCGAAATTGTAGAAGATTAATTTGTAATCAAAATGCAATTAAACCAGCAAAAAGTAACAAAATAATTAACGCTACGTCTATATTTGTATAACAGTAAAAATTTAGAATGGGATTAGTTAAGTTCATTTTTATCGCAATATTGGTGCTTTGGATTATCAGAATGTTAATTCGATTGATATTACCAATGTTGTTTAATAACCTTGCAAGCAAAATGCAACAGCAAGCCAGTGGGCAACCACAACAACCTAAAAGAAAACCCGAAGGATCTATTTCTATCGATTATATGCCGCCAAAACCCGACCAGGGAAAAACGGATAAACTCGGAGATTTCGTAGAATACGAAGAAGTTAAATAAAATTAAAGTCCTGATGTAATTCAGGACTTTAATTGTTTTAGGGTTTTAGTTTCTTAAACTTACATTCTACGAAAACACAAAATATTTGATTTCCAAAATCCTCAATAGAATTTGATATTAAATGCCGTTTGCTATTCGGCTTAATTTGAGGTACTTTTGCTAAAAGACATAAATACAACAGATTGAATTTTAACGACTTTAATTTTAACCCCAACTTACACGAAGGCTTAATGGCCATGGGGTATAAAAGCGCTACTCCTATACAAGAACAAGCCATTCCTGTAATTTTAGATAACCACGACCTTATTGCTTGTGCTCAAACAGGCACAGGAAAAACAGCTAGCTATCTTTTGCCAGTGATGGATAAAATTAGTCGTGCAACAGACAGGCATAATAACACGTTAATTTTAGCGCCTACGAGAGAGCTTGCACAGCAAATTGATTTACAGGTTGAAGCTTTGGCTTATTTTACAAACATCAGCTCGCTTGCGGTTTACGGTGGTGGCGATGGCATTGCATACGAACAACAAAAACGTTCGATGCGTGAAGGTGTAGATATTATTATTGCAACGCCTGGACGTTTGATGGCGCATTTATCTTCTGGAGTTTTAAAATTAGAACATTTACAGCATTTAATTTTAGATGAGGCCGATAGAATGTTAGACATGGGGTTTTATGATGACATTATCCGCATCATAAGTTATCTGCCAAAGAAAAGACAAACACTTTTATTTTCGGCAACCATGGCGCCAAAAATCAGAGCAATGGCAGCTAAGATTTTGCACGAACCTCAGCAAATTACCATATCAATTGCTAAACCTGCCGAAGGAATCGATCAGCAAGCTTACAATATTCACGATCAGCAGAAACAGGCTTTACTAACTGAAATATTTAAAAGCGGCCAATATAAGAGCAGCATTATCTTCGCATCAACAAAAGAAAAGGTTAAAGCACTTTACAAAACCTTTAAAAGTTTAGGTATTAAGGCCGAAGCTTTCCATTCGGATTTAGGTCAGAAAGAGCGTGAAGATATTTTACTTGCGTTTAAAAACAAGAGGTTGCCAATTTTAATCGGAACTGATGTTTTATCTCGTGGAATTGATGTAGAAGGAATTGACTTGGTTATAAATTATGATGTTCCAGGCGACCCAGCCGATTATGTACACCGAATTGGGCGTACAGCCAGGGCGGCAACGAAAGGAACGGCAATAACGCTTGTTAACGGCCGAGACAAACGTAAGTTTGATAACATAGAAAAGCTTATTGAAAAACAAGTTCAACGCATGCAATTACCAGAATCTATTGCAACAATGGAAATTACGCATGTAGAAGAGAAAAGACCTCATCAAAACAACGGAAAGAAAAAGGTTTGGCATAAGAAAAAACCGAAACCAACCAGTTAGTTTATTTAACAATATCATGATATTTAGCAGCTGTTTTTTAGAACTATTAAGAGTAAATTAGCTTAATTAAAGAACAATAAAATGGATGCAAAAATTGGAATAACCACCGAAAACAGGCAAGCTGTTTCAGAGCAATTAGCTAAATTGCTAGCCGATGAATATGTTTTGTACACTAAAACCCGTAACGCTCATTGGAATGTGGAGGGCGCTGATTTCTTAGCAAAACATAAATTTTTCGAAGATCAATATAATCAGTTAGATGAATTTATCGATAGCGTTGCAGAACGTATTCGTAAAATCGGTCATTATGCACCAGCTACCTTAAAAAACTTTTTGGCTTTAACTCATTTAACCGAATACAGCGAAAGACATAACGACAGTTTAGGTTACATTAAAGATTTATTAGCCGACCACGAAACAATTATCGAATACATTAGAGGAAACATTAATCCAATTGCTAACGATTATGGCGATGCTGGCACCAGCGATTTTATTACTGGCTTAATGGAAACTCATGAAGAAATGGCCTGGTTTTTAAGAGCTCATTTAAAATAAAATATAAATTTATTTTTTTTGAATGCCAATAGGATTAATTCTTATTGGCGTTTTTCGTTTATCTTTGTGCCAATCAATGGCAAATTTTATTCTTATCGGTTTATGTATTCTGGCTGGAATTCTTTTTAGAAAAAGTAAAACCTTACCAAAAGATGCACATAAAGGAATTAACGCCTGGATTATTTACATCGCTTTACCTGCTGTTTCGTTTAAATATTTGCCGCATATTACTTGGACGAAAGATTTACTTTTCCCTGCTTTGGCGCCAGTTTGTATTTGGATTTTGGGTTGGTTGTTTATAACCTTTTATGCCAAATTTACTAAAGTAGGTAAGGCTACTTCTGGTGGGTTAAAATTAGTAAGCTCATTAAGTAATACATCATTTATTGGTTTCCCATTAATTATTGCTTATTTCAGTGAAAAAGAACTGGCAATCGCCATAATTTGCGATCAAATAACCTTTACGCTTTTATCAACAATTGGTATAATTGTAGCCATTCGATCCTCGCAACAACAAAAATTAAGCGCTAAACTGGTTTTGAAAAAAGTATTAACCTTTCCGCCGCTTATTGGCTGCATTTTAGCTTTAATTATTCCGCATTACATAAATGTTTCTGCTTTAGATATTTTATTTGATAAACTAGCTGGAACAGTTGGGCCATTAGCTTTGTTCTCCATTGGCTTGCAATTAAAATTTGGCGGCTGGTATAGCGAGTTAAAACACATTAGTTTTGCCCTACTTTACAAACTTATTTTAGCGCCAGCTGCGGTTTTAACAATTGCTGTGCTTTTGGGTTTGAATGGAATGATTGCCAAAATAACCATATTTGAAATGGCAATGCCAACACTATTAACCGCTGGTGTGGTTGCCGATCAATATAATCTGAATCCAAAAGTTTCAAACCTGGTCGTTGGTTTAGGGATTTTATTATCCTTTATTACAACTGGCTTATGGTGGCTGGTTTTAACTTATTCAGGCTTATTTTAATAAAAAAACGAATCTAATTAACTTCAGAAAATGAACGTTTTTTTGCACCTTGGCGGTCTGCAGCCCTGCTAACATTTCAAGTCCTCGCTACGCTGCGGGCTTTCCATTTATATCAGGTTTATTTACAAAGGCATCTGCACGGAAACCAACCCAAGTACCACTGTTTTTAATGCATAGCCCCGACAAAAGCGGAAATACTTTTGGTAGCATTTACATTTAATAATTACAAATCCTTAACCAAAAGATTGTAGCAGTGGCGGGAACAAGGTTGCCTAAAAGCGATGAAACTTGCGCTTCAAATCAAATTCTTCTTAACACTCAGGCAAACTAATAGGGATATTGGTCGCTAAACCACCATCAGATGTTTCTTTATATTTTGCATTCATATCCAAGGCCGTTTCCCACATGGTGTTAACAACGGCATCTAAACTTACTTTAGCCTTATCAGGGTTACTTTGCAACGCAAGCTGACTTGCTGTAATGGCTTTAATGGCACCCATCGTATTTCTTTCAATACAAGGAATTTGAACCAGCCCGCCAATTGGATCGCAGGTTAAGCCTAAATGATGTTCCATGGCAATTTCTGCGGCCATCAAAACCTGACGCTGGGAACCGCCTAAACACTCGGTTAGTGCAGCAGCCGCCATTGCCGATGATACGCCAATTTCTGCCTGGCAGCCTCCCATTGCGGCAGAAATAGTTGCGCCTTTTTTGAAAATACTGCCAATTTCTGATGCGCAGGTAATAAACTGAATAATTTTTTCTTCCGTATAACCGTCGCAAAAGGTAATAAAATATTGCAAAACTGCAGGAATTACGCCTGCTGCTCCGTTTGTTGGCGCAGTAACCACACGCCCGAACGAAGCATTTTCTTCGTTAACCGCGAGTGCAAAACAACTTACCCAATCTAAAGTATAATTAAAGCCATTGCCGCCTTTTTTAATGGCTTCTACCCACGAATTGTAATCGGTGTATTCGCTTTTTCCAATTAAGCGTTTATTTAAAGGAAATGCTCTTCTTGCAACGTCCAGTCCGCCTGGCAGAAAACCTGTAGTGTGGCAACCGCGAAAAATACAATCTCTCATTACCGCAAAATGCTGTAGAATGCCAGCTTTTGTAACCGATTCTGGTCGCCATGCAAGCTCGTTTTCCATTACAATTTCACTTACTTTTAAGCCAGTTGATAAACACCAATGTAAAAGATCCTTCGCTTTTTCGACTGGAAATGGCAAATCAACCTGTGCTTTTTGGCTGTTATCTTCTCCTTCTTTTACAACAAAGCCGCCACCAATTGAGTAATAGGTTTCGGAAAAGGCTTTAGCGTTATTTAAAAAAGCTTGAAACGTAACTGCATTTGGATGGAAAGGAAGGCTTTCGGCAAATAAGAAAAGCAAATCATTGTGGTAGTCGAAATCGATGATTAAGTTACCTGCGAGGTTTAGTTTTTTGTCGTTTTGAATTCGCTCAAATGTAGGCGTTACTGCATCTACATCAAAAGTTACAGGATCTGCACCAGTTAAACCTAATAAAATAGCAACATCAGTTCCGTGGCCTTTACCTGTTTTAGCAAGCGAGCCATAAAGCAATATTTTAACCATTTCTACATCTTCTAAAAAATTATGCTCTTTTAGCGATGCAGTAAACTGCTGCGCAGCCCGCCAAGGCCCAAGTGTATGTGAGCTTGATGGACCAATGCCGATTTTAAAAATATCGAAGACAGAAATTTGTTCTTTTATCATGAATTTAGTTAGTTACAGACTACCAATTTAGGGATCAATCCGTTACACAAAGCTATAATAGTTTTATCATAAATTACGATGAAGTGGAAGCAAATATTTATAATACTGCAATCCAATTTTGTTTAATTCTTATTAGATTTGAATTATGCAATTACGCCTCATCTTGTTATTTAGTTTTCTTATTACCTTAAGTGTTCGTGCTCAAAAGGCTCAAAATGTTTACTTTCTTAAAAATAATGGCGATCGGGTATTAATCAAGGAGCAAGCAGATATTATTAGAATAATTGAAGAACCTGATTCGGGAGATACACGTTTTAAGCTATACGAGTTTTATAATAACAGCAAAAGAAAAACTTTAGGTCATTTAATTTCTTTTGAGCCGACATTAATTTATGATGGAGTGGTGATGGGTTTCGACTCTTTAGGAAAGAGAACGGAAACGGTTAACTATAAGAATGGTGCACCATTTGGCTTAGCTACTTATTTTTATCCTAACGGAAAGATTAAAAGGAAAACGGAGTATATCCCAACTAACTCTTCGGCAAACCAAATGATTGGGCTAAATTCTTCTTTAACAAGCTTTTTATTTAAAACTAATTCAAAAATAATATTCGATTCGGATTCATCTGGAACTATTAATATTGAAAATGGGAAAGGACATTTAAAGGAAATAAATAAATATAAAGAATTTGAAATTGTTGAGGAGGGAGATTACCTTGACGGGATGAAAACGGGTGTATGGACTGGTTATGATACCCAAATTGGTTATACATTTAAAGAAAACTATGAGGTTAACAAGCTAGTTTCTGGCGAAAGTGTTAAGGATGGAAAAACCTATCCATATATTGCGAGTATGCAGCCGCCTGAATATAAGGGTGGGCAAAAAGCATGGAATAATTTTATCGCTTCAACCACAAAATATCCTGCTGACGCACTTCGTAACGGTATAAGAGGAACAGTTAAAACAAGTTTTGTTGTAGATAAAACTGGTAACATTGTAGATATTGTTATCGAAAGATCTGTAGAATCATCATTAGATGAAGAGGCGAAAAGAGTATTGCGGTACTCGTCGAGATGGGAACCAGGGAAACAAAGAGGCATTCCAGTTAGAGTTAAATATACTCAGAGTTTTAATTTTGCTTTTTAATTTTAAATGATCGTTGAGGAAGATGATTTTTTAAATCAATAGAGATAACTTGTTCATCCTAAAAATCAAACTCTATAATTTCATTATCCTTTAACATTCGCTCTACAAATTTTTTATGATTTTTAGGTGTTCCTGTAGCAACCCAGTTTCCAGTAATTATATTATTTACTACCTGATGTTTGCCACGCTGCGGTTTAAGTTTGTTTTCTTTGAAAATCTCTTCATAACTGTCTAAATCTCTATTTTCGTGTTGCTTTTTAACAATCCGATAAACCCTTTTGGTAAATCGCTGATCGCCGATTTCTTCAAGAAACGGAAAAATAATTAAAGCTAAAAGTACAACTCCGGTAACTCCAATAGCTTGTTCGTAATATCCAGAACCAACTGCCATTCCAATTGCAGCAACAATCCAAATGATGCAGGCTGTTGTTAAACCTTTAACACGATTTTCTTCTTTAAAGATTACCCCCGCACCGAGAAAGCCTATTCCAGTAACAATGTTTGAAGCGATTCTATCGTGGCTTGTTACGCCTATTTTAATAGATAGAATGGTAAACAATGTAGAGCCTAAACCAATCATCATCATGGTTTTTAACCCCGCCGATTTACTTCTGTATTCTCGTTCGGCACCGATTAAACCACAAAGTAATGTTGCAAGTAAAAATTTATTGATCTCACTTTGTGTTATAAAATGTTGGTTTTCTATAATTTCGTTCATTATCTTACCTTAATAAAGGCAAATTAGTAAAAATCGTAACATCTTAGGCCATTTGCACGACCGTAATTTGTACTGTTCGGCCAATACTTTTCATAACCCAATCCAATTTCTGATGTGCCGCTTGTATTGGTGTAATTTAATTTTGATGTTGTAGCATCGTGGCTAATGCCGACTCTGAACTTTTCTCCATTAGTTCTTCTGTTGAAAATATCGAATATCACCGAAAAAACAATGGCATCATTTCCCTGGCTGCCACCATCGTTTCGATACCAAATACCTGCATTGATACCTGCATATTTAAACTGCGTTCCAAAGCTAAAAGACATTACATTTTGTTGTTTGTAAGCAACAATTGAAGGTATTAAATAGGTTCCATCTATATCGTATTGATCGGGAATAAGTGCTAATTTATAACTCATATTTCCCGAAATGCGCATTGGGAGTTTAGTTTGGTAGCCTGCTAAAGATTCATCTGGGCGATTAAGATGATGCAGCCCGAGCCCAAGCATAAAGTTTTTATATACAACGTTTCCACCAGCAGCAGCGTCAAAATAAAAGCGACTATCTACGTTTGGTCTTTCAGCTCCAGAAATACCCCCAGGAATTACTCCATTAACAATGTCAATCTGATCGCCAAAAACGAGTTTATCCCAATTTAATTTTTGATTGGTTATTCCGCCTTGCAAACCAAAGGAAAGTGTAAAATCATCTCCACCAATAATGTATGAATAACTTAAAGCAATATTGTTTTTTTGCAGATAAGCTGTGCCTTCGCTACTCCTGTTAAAAATTAAGCCAACGCCACTATTTAGTTTCTGCAAGTTTAAATCGGCAGAGGCACTTAGGTAAGAAAAATCGCCCGAAAGGCCTGTCCATTGATTTCTATATAAGGCATTTATACGGATGTCGCCTTCAAACTGTCCTGTTAAAGCAGGATTAAGATAAATTGGAGCATTGTAGAACTGTGAATAAATATGATCCTGTGCCATACTTATTATGGGCAAAATCAGCAATAATAAAACAAATTTAATCCCGCTCCTCATTATCTTATTAAATATATGTTTCCAGTTTTTCTTGGCGCAGATGCATCATAAGTCATCCCTTTCCATTCAGTTCCATTAATAAATTTCACTTCGATTTTCCAGATGTAAACACCCTGTGGCTGTTCTTGCCCTTTAAATGTTCCATCCCAACCCTCTAGAGGAGCACCATCATCTAGTTTGGTGGTTTCCCATAAGGCCTGCCCCCATTTGTTAAAAACTGTCATTTTCCAACTCTCAATTCCTGTTCCTTTAGCTTTAAAAGTGCGGAGCTCATTTTTAGCGCTTGCTGGCATAAATGAATTTGGAAGGTTTAAATAACCAGGAACACCTAAAATTCTTACAATTTGAGATGATACTGCACTACAACCTTCTTTGTTTAATACCTTTAGCGTTACACTGTATTCGCCAATGTTGTTATAAGTGTGGTTAGGGTTTTGTTGTGTAGATTTAGAACCATCGCCAAAATCCCATTCCCAACTAATTGCACCATTCGAACTCGCATCTTTAAAATTAAATGCGAAATTTGGAATGGATAGCGTATTGCCTGGAAGTACTGTAAAAATAGATTGCGGTGGCGCTACTAAATTTATATAATTTGGAATTACCGAGGTATTGGTACAACCCTGAATGTTTTTTGCGGTTAATGATACGGTATAGTTTGTAAAATTTCCTGTAAATGTATGTTGAGGTTCAAACTCATTCGAAGTTGTTCCGTCTCCAAAATCCCACAGGTAACTCACCGCATTTTTGCTGTTGTTTTTAAATTTAATTATCGAGCCATTACATCCAACGGTTTTATCAGATGTAAACCCTACAATTGGTTGTTCTAAAACAACAATGGTTTCGGTTGTATATGTACTCGAGCAATCGTTTTCTGCATAAAGCGTAACTAAATATTGCCCTGGTTTTGCAAAAGTATGCGCTATCATTTCGGGGGCAGAATTTGTTATAGCAGAACTACCGTCGCCAAAATCATAATAAAACCGACTTGCTCCTTTTGTATTGTTATAAAAATTAACTTGTAATGGTGCGCAGCCTTTAAGTTCTGAACCATTTACTACAAGCTCTGGAATGATATCGTTCGGGGAAACCCTTATAGAATACTGCGATTCATTTTCACCACAATCGTTTTTGGCAGTCATTTTAACAACGTAATCTTTAACGGCTATTGTTGTGTAAGTATGTGTGATGCTATTTTTATCAGTGGTTGTTACAAGAGGTGTTCCATCGCCAAAATCGTATGTAAAACTAGTATAGTTACCTGGAGAAGTATTACTAAAGGTAGCGGTAAATGGCGAACAGCCTGATGTTTTATTTGGTGAAAAGGCAGATATTGGCGCTGCTTTTACCAATACTGTTGAGGTTTTACTGAGTGTACCGCAAGCTGTAGATACATCTAGTTTTATGGTATATGTTACATCTTTCCCCGATGGATCAGGTTGGTAGGTAACTGTTGGTGGGGTTGCTAAATTTGAAGTCGTCCCATTTCCGAAATCCCAATTAAATGTTGCTGCTGTTAATGAGCTTGATGTATTTACAACAGTTACAGGTAAAGGTCCGCAACCTACGTTTTTATCTTGGGTGAAGTTAGGCGTTACACTTTCATATGTAGAAAAGGTATGGCTTATTTCGTCTGTTCCACAACCAGCTCCGCTACTAACAACCAGCTTAATAATCACATTTGTATTACCTTTTAGAATAGTATAACCAGGAAAATTTGCCGTTGTACCGATTTGTATATTATCGGCATACCAGGTAAATGTGCTATTTCGGCCTGGATAGAGTCCTGCCGTAATATTCGCGGGTGTAAGTGCAAAAGGAGCACAACTTTTATCACTTAAAAAGTTAATTTCAGCTTTCGCTGGCTGGTTAACAGTTATGGTAACTGTATTGCTTATGTTTTGAGAACCACCAGAACAAGCTCCGCTTGAAACCAGACGACGATAATATACCGTTGCTGTAGGTTGTGGTGGTGAATAATTTATGCTTGTTTCTCCATTAATATTGGCCCATGTTGTACCATTAAGACTCGATTGCCATTGATAAACGAAAGTTCCATCAGCACCAATTGGGGGTGTTCCTATTATTGGTGCTACAGTGGCACCGTTACAGATTGATTGATCTGCAGAAATTCTATTATTTGTTATTGCAGGTAAAGAATTTATAATTACAGGGTTGCTTTCTGATGTACATATTCCGCTTGTGACTATTCGTCTAAAATATGAGTTAGTTGTAACTGTAACATTCAAATTTTGAGAAGTTCCCCCTGTTAATACATTTACCCAGGCAACTCCGTCGATACTAGTTTGCCATTGATTCTGATAAAATCCTGTTCCACCAGTTGGTGTAGAACCAGATATCGTAATACTTTGACCCGAACAAACATTTACATTTGTTGCACTAATAGAGTTAGTAATTGCAGTCGGATAAGTAATTGTAACCTCATCATAACTATCTTGACAAGTTCCTCCGGTAACACTCCACTTAAAAACATAAGAGTTACCTGCTGCAATACCAGACACAGATGTATTATATTGTGTTGGAACCGCTATCGTTACAGCAGGACCGGAAACTTGAGTCCAAATACCCGATACATCATTATTTGCTTGTAGAATTGTTTTGTTTCCACTGCAAATGCTTAACTGATCAGGGCCTGCATCAGCACCTTGAACAATAACAGTTTGCGGTGCAGAAACAACTGTTCCACATGCTCCACTTGAAATGCTTAAGGTTACAGTATAGGTTCCTGCCGTGGTAAAATTAAAGATTGGATCTTTACTAATAGCACTTGTACCGCCTGTAAACGAAACTGCAGGCGTAACCGTCCATAAATAAGTAGTCGGTGTGGCGCAGATATTATCAATTTCTGAAATATTTGAAGGCGCTAAAGTATTTGGCGCACAAACCGTAGTTGATGGTAAAGTAAAAATAGGTTTCGGTGGATCTTGAATACATATTTCTTTTTCAACAGGATCGGCATCACAGGCTCCTGAACTTTTTGATGTCAAACGAATGATATGCTTACCTTTAGTTAAGAACTTGTAAATAAATCTAAAACTTCTTAATTGGTTAGCCTCAATTAAAACATCATCTACATACCAGCTATAAGTTACATCATTTGGTTTACAACCAGGCGCTGTGGTACTTGGGTCTTCGCCTAAAATGGATGTATTAGTAAAAGCAATATCAGTATTGGTACAACCTGGAGTGTCAAAATTGAAAGAGTTTATAGGCTTAACAACAACTTTAGCGTATGCCAAAAGCGGAGTACCCAAGGTTCCGCAAAAATTATTCGAAACGCTAATAGATACATTGAATGCGTTATACACGTTTCCTGAAGGAGTTACCGAATTTCTTCCACAAGAAGAACTTGTGTAATTATGGGAAACACCACCTGCTTTTTGAATGTCGCAAAAATTATAACTTGTTGATGTACCATCGCCCCAATTAATAGTATAAACATCACCAGGAAAATTATTTAAAATTCCAGATTGAGTTAAGTCTACATTGAACTGAAAATTTGCAAGTGGAAGACAAACAGGGTTGTTTGTTCGGGTTGCAAATGCAGTAACTGTGGGATTATTAATTAGTAAATATGCTTTTGTCCCAATTGTTCCATTGGCTCCTACAGCTTTAACAAATACTGTGTAATGCGTTTGCTGTGCAAAAAATGCCTTTGGCGCGCTTAGGTCTAAAACTGTAGACGCATTTCCTAATTCATCCTTTATTGTAGCAGTTACACTATTCGCTGCCAACGAATTATTAGTGAAGAAAAATTCGTTGTTATCCTTACTTGTGCAGGTTCCAAAAGTTTCTTGATGAAGTGGTGTTGCTTTTAAAGTTGTAGAATTAACTGACGCAAAAACAGGAGTTCCTGCTTTAACTTCGAACGTTCCAGATTCACTACTGATATCTCCTGTTGAACTTGCAACAACTCTTACTTTATATCCAGTCCCGTCAGGTGTACCTAGAGGTATAATTCCATTAACATAGGTTGTGTAGAACCCATTATAAGTACCAATTGGAGTTGTTGATACAAAATTTCCATTCAGATCGGAAAGAAATAATCGGAAAATATTGTTGGTCGGAATGCAGGAAGCATTTCCGATTTTAAAAGGCGCAGCAATGGTACTACCTGGTGTATAAGGTCCAGCATCCACAGCTCCAATAGTTAATTGGGCATGGGCTTGTAAAGCAAGAAGTAATAAGGTTGAAAAAATAGCAACTCTATGCGAAATTTTTCTGCACCTGGTTTTCATAAATCTTAACAATAGGGAGTTTGGCTAACAGAAGAAGATTTGCAAAGAAATAAAAACCCGCAATTAGCGACAAAGCCGAAAGGACAATAAAACGTTAATTTATTTGGTAAATATTTATTCGATATTCTTTTCTTCTAATTCATTCCTAAACTACATAAAGTCAATGTTCATATCTAAAATTTTACACGAAAGCGGTTTGTGTTCAATTCTGAGTGTAAGAGAAACCACGTTTTTTATATTTTGTAAACAAAAAAAATCCCCCAAAACTTTAGTTTTGAGGGACTTAATTTTACACGTAAATTTTATGAGCTTGATGATTACATCATACCACCCATACCACCGCCACCCATTGGAGGATGAGCGCCAGCACCAGCTTCTTCTGGTTCATCAGCTAAAACAACTTCAGTTGTTAATAACATTGCTGCAATAGATGCTGCATTTTCTAATGCCACACGAGAAACTTTAGTTGGGTCGATAACACCAGCACCAATTAAGTTTTCGTAAACATTAGTACGAGCATTGTAACCGAAATCTGCAGTTCCTTCTTTAACTTTTTGTACTACGATAGAACCTTCAATACCTGCGTTTTCGCAAATTTGACGTAATGGCTCCTCAATAGCACGACGAATGATTTGAATACCTGTATTCTCATCTTCGTTAACACCTTTAAGATCGGCTAAAGCTTCAACCGCACGGATGAAAGCAACACCACCACCAGCAACAATACCTTCTTCTACAGCTGCACGAGTTGCATGTAAAGCATCATCAACACGGTCTTTTTTCTCTTTCATTTCAACTTCCGAAGCTGCACCAACGTAAAGAACTGCAACACCGCCAGCTAATTTAGCTAAACGCTCTTGTAATTTTTCTTTATCGTAATCAGATGTAGTAGTGTCGATTTGAGCTTTGATTTGGCTAACACGAGATTTAATATCTTCTGAATTACCAGCACCGTTAATTACAGTTGTATTATCTTTATCAACCACAACTTTTTCAGCAGAACCTAAGTAAGTTAAATCAGCATTTTCTAATTTATAACCTCTTTCTTCTGATACAACGATACCGCCAGTTAAGATTGCGATATCTTCTAACATTGCTTTTCTTCTATCACCAAAACCCGGAGCTTTAACAGCAACAACTTTTAACGAACCACGAATTTTGTTAACTACTAAAGTAGCTAGAGCCTCACCATCTAAATCTTCAGAAATGATAACCAATGGTTTACCAGTTTGAACAGTTTTTTCTAAAACTGGCAACAACTCTTTCATGTTGCTGATTTTTTTATCGTAAATTAAAATGTAAGGATTTTCTAATTCCGCTTCCATTTTATCTGCATTGGTAACAAAGTATGGAGATAAATAACCTCTGTCAAACTGCATACCTTCAACTGTTTTAACTTCAGTTTCAGTACCTTTTGCTTCTTCAACAGTAATTACACCATCTTTACCAACTTTGCTCATTGCTTCAGCAATTAACGAACCGATAACCTCGTCGTTGTTAGCAGAGATCGATGCAACTTGTTTAATTTTGTTGTTATCCTCACCAACCGTTTGCGATTGCTCTTTTAAATTAGCAACAACTGCAGCAACAGCTTTATCAATACCACGTTTTAAATCCATTGGGTTTGCACCTGCAGCAACGTTTTTAATACCTGTAGTAATAATCGCTTGAGCTAAAACAGTAGCCGTTGTAGTTCCATCACCAGCTATATCAGCTGTTTTTGAAGCCACTTCTTTAACCATTTGAGCGCCCATGTTTTCAACCGCATCTTTCAATTCGATTTCTTTAGCAACCGTAACACCATCTTTAGTAATTGCTGGAGAACCGAATTTTTTATCGATAATCACATTACGACCCTTAGGACCTAAAGTTACTTTTACTGCGTTAGCTAAGATATCAACACCACGTTTCAGGGCGTCACGTGCTTCCACGTTATATTTTACTTGTTTTGACATTTTGATTTAAGATTTTTGAATTATGATTTACGATTTTTAAATCGCGTCATCTTATAAATTTAACTTTCTACTTATAATTATCCTACAACTGCGTAGATATCAGTTTCACGCATAATTAGGTAATCTTTACCTTCGTAAGGGAATTCGGTACCACCGTATTTACCATAAATAACAACATCGCCAACTTTTACGCTTGCTTTTTTACCGTCAGCATCCTCTTCAGAAACGGAAACTACAGTTCCTTTAGATGGTTTTTCTTTCGCAGTATCAGGGATATACAAACCCGATGCAGTTTTTTCTTCTGCCGCAGCCGGTTCAACAATAACTCTGTTCGAACTGCCAGCAATTGGTTTAAGGTTTAACGCCATAACTTTTATTATTTTTTATTTTGATTTTAAGTTTTTTAACTAGCATACAATTAACACTTTTTATGCCAATTAGCATTCAGGGACAAATTTACACCCGTACTGTCAAATTTATAAACAAATGCAGAATATCATAAAATTTTGGGTGCCAGCTTGGCAGAGGATACCAAATAAAATAGCCATTAATTGAGATTTGAAAAGATACTTCAGTAGTTCTTCGGTTTAAATAGCCCCGCTTTTTACTCCAAGTCCTCGCTACGCTTTGGGCTTTACGTTGCAATCGGGTTTAACTAGCGAAGCTTGTACTGCTATTTAAGTTCTATCCATTAAAACGTTTAAAAACAAAAAAGCTTTCCCTTTTTAGAGGAAAGCTTTTAAATGTTTTGTTAGTATTAAATTATTTCTTTGTTGTATCTACAGTTGGAGCAGGTTTTGCAGGAGCTGCATTATTTGTTGCACCGCCACCAAGTGGAGAAGGCGAAGGCAATTTATTTAAACGATCCTGAATTTCGGTATTACCCGTAGCTGCTGCACCACCACCAGATTTAGCGATAGTTGTAATAGATAAAGTTAATACAACAATAAGTGCCAACAAAAACCACGATCCTTTTTCTAAAACATCGCCAGTACGTTGCACACCAAACATATTGCTGGTACCACCACCTGTTGCTAAACCACCACCTTTAGGGTTTTGTACTAATACAAATAAGCCTAAAGCAACACAAGCAACAATTAATAAAATAATTAAAAAGGTTATCATGATTAAAATATATTTTTAAAATTTCTTTTCTATAGATTGAATAAGGTCGGCAAAGTAACCACTTTTTTCTGGATATTTCAAACTTAATTTTTTATAAGTATCTATCGCTTTGTGATAAAGCATTTGTTCGATGTAAATTTTGGCTAATGTTTCCGAAACAAGGTCGTAATGGTCTTCAGCACTCTTCTTCGCCTTGTTCTCATTATCTATTTGCTCTGGTTTGGGTGGTTTTATTGTTGGGTCTTCTTTTAAAAACTTCTCAATAATCTCAGCACCCTTTACATCTTTTACATCTGCCGATGGGTATTCGGCCAAATGATCAGCAACCTCGAAAGGTGTTTGTATATGGAAAATATGCTCTACATACTGCTGCTGGAACTCTGCCCTTTCCTGGTTTTTTGCCTGAGGTTGTTTGGCAAGCCCTGGTTTAGGCTGCGCATACGGTTGAAAAATTTGCTCGTGCTCTTTACGTGTTTTTGCCAGCCACCATAAAAAGGTATAAGGTAACTGGTCATCATCATATTTAGAAACGTAGCTATTTTCAGGTTCATCTGGAATAACAGTTTCTATTTCAGGAGCAGCAACAATAAGGTCGGTACTTAACTTTTGCTCGAAGGCAAAAAAATCAGTTGCGGCAACGCTTTCAATATAGTTGTTATCTTCAACAGGCAAATCCATTAAATGGTTATCAATACCTGGTAAATTATTAGGCGTTTCTATATTTACTGCCTGAGTAATTTTATGTGTTGTATCTTCCGAAATTTCGCCTATTTCATCAAAAATTTCTTGTTCATCAGCGGTGCTTTCTGCATCAATTTCTTCAAATTCTACTTGGGCAATCTCACTAACCTCTGTTTCTTCGGTAAAGTTGTTGTTTAGTATACTTTGTAAAATATTTCCATTACTATAAAGCGCCGCTTTAGGAATAAATGCTGAATCGGCTTTTGCCAAAAGTAAATGGATAGGTTGTGCGTAAGGAAATTGCTTTAACATTTCCTGCAACATGGGTATATGCTCTTGCCCAACCTTGCCAGGTTGTGCCATTAAATTTGCAAGTAGCTTTTTGTTGTCCATATCGAGGTTTGCTGCTAAGATAAATAATGCAGTCGGTTTTTAAAACAGTTTAAACTACCACTGTGCGAAAGCACGGTTAAAAATATCTTCGGTTAATTGCTTATTAATGTTTTCAATCGCCACTGGTTGAAGCGACTGAATTGAAGCGCCATTTAAAGGAAAATCGTAAAAACGTGAAAAACTTTCTTCGAAGCTTTCTTTCTCGTGGCCTTTTATATTGTTAATATATTTAACAGAAACTGTAATGGTTAAACGGTTGTTTGATGCTGTCGGTCTGGCGCTCGAGGTTAAAGCAACTGGCCTGATGTCATACCCTGTAATCCGTCCTTCAAAAATTGCATCTCCATCATTTGGTGTAATGCTTAGGCTGGTTTGGCTACGGATACGAGATTTTAATGCTTCGGTAAATTGCTGACTTAAAGTTGGGATTACCAATTGTGCGCTGTTCTCAAAAAAGCGAACCGTTACCGTTTTTAAACCCTCAGTTGTTGCTCCGCTAAAGGTGTAAGCGCAAGAACTTAAGGCTGCAATAATCAGAAAGCCAAATATTTTAATCTTCATAGATTTGATCGATTGCGTTTTTATAAACTTAATTCTTTAATCTTTCGGTAGAGTGTCCGTTCAGATATGCCTAATTCTTGTGCAGCAAACTTACGCTTACCTTTATGTTTTTTAAGTGCTTTTTTAATTAAGTCTGATTCTTTATCAACCAACGATAACGATTCTTCAACTTCTTCCGCATCGTGTGCAAAATTGTAATCAGAATTATTGTTGTTGTTATTGGCTGTTGGTTGCTGAATGGTAAAGCCATGTTCTTGGCCTGCAGGTAACTCAACATCTCTGTACAATTGATTAATATATTGCGGATTGTCGGCTAAAACAGTTGCCGTATTGCCACCATGCTGGATAATTTCTGCAACCAGTTTCTTAAGTTCTACCATATCCTTTTTCATATCGAAAAGCACTTTATACAAAATATCTCTTTCTGTAAAGTCTTCTTTCGATTGAGCATTTATCGCCATTGGCAAGTTACTGCCAGCTTCGTTCGGGATGTAATTTAAAATGGCCTGACCAGTTACATTTCTATCTTTTTCTAAAACACAGATTTGCTCTGCAATATTTTTCAACTGACGAACATTACCTGGCCAGCTGTAATTCGTTAAAATCTGAACGGCATCAGGTTCTAAATTTAACCCAGGACTACGGTATTTGTCGCTAAAATCGGCAGAGAATTTTCTGAACAGTAAATAAATATCTTCTTTACGCTCGTGCAAAGCAGGAATACGCAATGGAACTGTATTTAATCTATAATATAAATCCTCGCGAAATTTTCCGTTTTTTACACGGTTATAAACATCAACATTAGTTGCTGCAATAATACGAACATCTGTTTTTTGAACTTTTGATGAACCTACACGAAGATATTCTCCACTTTCTAAAATTCTTAATAAACGAGCCTGTGTCCCTAACGGAAGCTCCGCAACTTCATCTAAAAAAATAGTTCCACCATTAGCCACTTCGAAATAACCTTTACGAGCTTCATGTGCGCCAGTAAATGAGCCTTTTTCATGTCCGAAAAGTTCAGAGTCAATTGTTCCTTCGGGAATGGCGCCGCAGTTTACAGCTATAAAAGCACCGTGTTTGCGGGCACTCATTTGATGGATAATTTGAGAAAAAACCTCTTTACCACTTCCACTTTCGCCAGTAATTAAAACCGACATATCGGTAGGCGCAACCTGACTTGCAATATCTATAGCACGATTAAGTAAAGGCGAGTTGCCAATGATACCGAAACGCTGTTTAATATTTTGTGTATCCATTTATTAGTATCAAGTATTTAGTATCAAGACCCCAGTAATCAGATATCAAAACTTGGAAGTATTTTCCAAAGTGTGAAACTTAACCTTTAGTCTTTCAACTTTATTAAACTATTTTTCCAATCAGCGTAGCCGAAGTACATTTTTCGATCAGTACGTTTGCATATTCGCCAGGTTTAACGCCTTCAATCGCTGGGAAAATCGCCATTGCGCCACTATCACCCCGTCCGCAATAATCCTTATCCGATTTTTTAGATGTTCCTTCTATTAAAACACGAACGGTTTTGCCTACCCATTCTTGTAAACGCAATAAAGAGTGTGCTTGTTGTTTGGCTAAAATTTCAGCCAAACGACGTTTTTTAACTTCTTCAGGAATATCATCTTCTAACTTACGAGCAGCTAAAGTTCCTGGTCTTTCTGAGTAAGTGAAATTGTAAGCAAAATCATATTTAACATAATCTAACATACTTAAAGTATCTTGATGCTCTTCTTCAGTTTCAGTACAAAAACCTGCTATAATATCGGTAGAAATTGCGCAACCTGGAATAATATTTTTAATTGCATCGATACGATTAATGTACCACTCACGAGTATAAGTACGGTTCATTAATTCTAATACACGTGTATTTCCCGATTGAACTGGCAAGTGTATGTAATTGCAAATGTTATCGTATTTAGCGATAGTATGTAAAACCTCATCCGTAATATCTTTAGGATGAGAGGTTGAAAAACGAACTCTTAAATCGGGGTTCACTAAAGCGGTTTGCTCTAATAATTGCGCAAAGTTTATCGTTTCTGTTCCATCTTCTGATGTCCAGGTGTACGAATCTACATTTTGCCCTAAAAGGGTAACCTCGCGATAACCTGCTTCGAATAATCCTTTTGCTTCTTCTACAATCGAATGTGCATCACGGCTACGTTCGCGACCGCGGGTAAAAGGAACTACACAGAACGAACACATATTATTGCACCCACGGGTAATGGAAATAAATGCAGTTATTCCATTGCTATTTAAACGAACTGGGCTAATATCTGCATAAGTTTCTTCACGAGATAAAAGCACGTTTACAGCTTTATGCCCGCTTTCTACTTGCTCAATCAGGTTAGGTAAATCGCGATAAGCATCTGGTCCAACAACTACATCAACCAAACGTTCTTCTTCTAAAAATTTAGATTTTAAACGCTCTGCCATACAACCTAAAACCCCAACAATTAATTTAGGATTACGGCGCTTTTCTACACCAAATTGCGAAAGACGATTCCGTACTCTTGTTTCTGCATTTTCACGAATAGAACAAGTATTAATAAAAATCACATCAGCTTGATGATAATCTCCAGTAGTTTCAAATCCTGTTTCTGAAAGAATAGAGGCTACAATTTCGCTATCGGCGAAGTTCATTGCGCAACCATAACTTTCTATGTATAATTTACGTGCATCAGCTTTTACTGGTGTATCTAAAATTAAAGCTTCACCTTGCTTTGCTTCATCATGCGTTTTATCCTGTACTTGTAAATCAATCATTGTTTAAAAACATTTTGGGATTGCAAAAATACATAAATAAAATTAAAAGTGACAATTTGACATATTTAGTTTGCTTGTTTACAAAACGATTATTTTTAATAACTAGTAGCATCGTATTCTTCTATATTAGTAATCGTACCAAATAAAAAATAATCAAAAAGGATTTTCAAATATTGCTTTAGCCTATTTAATCAAGCTTAATTTCAACCACGGGTTTCGATAGGGTAAATTTCTGCAGCAAAAAATATTTCCATCCAATCGGATTTAAAACCATCAATCAAATTTCAGGTATTCAAATCTTAATCATATTCTCCTATGTTAATGCAACCATTTGTAGAAAATGCAATTTTGCATGGTATTAATCCAAACCGAAAGCATGGCTTTATTATAATTGATTTCGACATTAAAAATGAATCCTCATTGTTAAAATTAAAGATAATGCAGATGGTATATCTACTGTTGCAAAATCGTCCTCTCACCAATTGTTATCAACTAAAATTAGTAAAGAACGATTATCATATATAGTGAAAGAAAGTGGTTTAAATGCGGGTATCGACATTAAAAACGATGAGAAAATTGGAACGATTGTTACCATTACGATCCCAATAAGATCTGGAGAATACATAAACAAAAAGCAGTTATATTTTAGCAAATAATGGTTCAATTACCGCAAATAATAATTTAGGTAAATACAACCTGCAATTAATTGTATTTTACGGAGGTAAAAATCTAATAGGTATGCAGAATGTAGTTATCAAATTTCAAAATCCTTTTAACGAATTTGAACAATCAATTATTTACAGTAACAAAGAGCAAGCCTTGAAAGCTTTTTTAGATGTGAACTGGGAACAATTAAATATCGATATTTACGAAAAGCATGACGATGTAATACACGATTACTATTTTTTTGAATTGAGTTACACCGATTTTTCTAACCAGAAAAACATTTTAAATATTGGTGGTGCGTACACGCATGGCGAAAATTTAGATCTTAATGGTGTGCAGTTTGATATTCGCTACACTCGCCCAATTGAGAAAACCAGCAAAGGCTTTTTTGGGCTTGGTGAGTCAACAACAAAAACGGTTTCTAGCGAAATCTGGATGGAAGAATGCAATAAACCATTTGTAGTAAAATGCCTTAAAGCTTTTTTAAGTCAAGATTCGCTATTCCTGGAAACTGAAATCATTAACAACGGTGTATCAAGTTTTTAACTTAATAGTTCTAAAAAAATACTTTCGGGAAATTATGGAACAAAACACTGCAGAGATAAGCAAGCTTGATAAATGCTTTGATTTAAAGGCGAATTAAATTGATAATCCAACACATCGATAAAAATAAAGAGCTGTGAGAATATCAAAAAAAATACATCGGATAATGAAAAATGATATAAATATTCGCGAGTAATAAACCAAAGTCAGCAAATAATAAATGGCAAATTTTGATGAAGAAACACTAACTAATTTGCTGCATAAATCACATCGAATAATGAATAAAAATTTAAAATTCTATTTTACAGCGACTCTTGTTCTTGTTTCTACATTAATTTTTGCCCAACTACCGGAAGAAATTAAATGGAAACATTTGCAGAAAAACTACAATGCCGATAGCAGTGAATTGGTACTTAGTTTAAACAATAAGTTATTGGATGGCAAGTATAAAATACCTTTCGATGAAGGAGGTTTTGCACTTTATAATATTAAAAAAGGAATAATAACTGGCGAAGCTTTTTGGTATTCGCAAGGCGGAACAATAGAATGCAAGCTTTACTATAAAAAAGGTGTTCGTAATGGTTTAAAAGAAAATTATGATAACCAAGGCAAAGTTTGGTTACATCAGGAATATAAAGATGGCAAGAAAAACGGTGTTAGTGAAATGTATAGCGGTGGCAAATTGGTTAATAAATCCGTTTACAAAGCCGATAAAAAAAATGGTTTATCGCAAACATTTTCTGGCGATAAAGTAATTACCGAAGCTTATTACGAAAATGATTTAAAAAACGGAACATCCAAAAGTTACGGTTTAGATGGAGAGCTAGCGGTAGAAATCGGTTATAAAAATGATAAGCGAGATGGTGTTTATCGTGTTTACAGCAATGGGCAAATCATGACAGAAACTAATTATCAAAACGATTTGCAGCATGGCTTATCCACTACTTACGCATTGGGTAAAAAAAATATGGATGCAGAGTTTGTAAACGGCAAACGTCATGGTATTGCGCACATGTATAAAGCAGATGGCACAACACTTTTTACGCATTATTACCTCAATGGAGAAAAAGTAACCGAAGCAATTTATAATCAATCACAAAAGAAATAATAGTTATCAAAATGAAAAGTATATATCCAGCTTTAATTCTTTCCTTCATCACACTCTTCTTGTTTTCTTGTGGCCCAACCATATCTAGTAAAGATGAACAAGCTTTTAAAACTTCAAAAGCTAAAATGGAAGAAAAATTAGATAACCCAGAAAAGGAAAACTTAGAAAAAGCTTTGCGTGTAATTGTGTTAAAAGCGATGAAAGAGAAATGGAATTTTCCAGAAAAATATAAAGAGAAATCTTTCGATAAAATTTCGATGGAAATGATTGATGGCAAAAGTTATAGCGCAATCATCAGCTTTGCTGAAGAATTTTTAGCAGCTGATCGGGATGAGAAAATTGCCAACAAAACAGCGGAAATAGATAGTTTAGAAAAAGATAAACTGAAGGCGGCTAAAATAACTCAGCAGATAGATGCTTTTAAATTAACTAAAATCTCCATTAGCGAAGACCAATTTTTCTCTGATGATCCCAAATCACCTTTTCTGGATTTAACTTTTAAAAATACTTCTAAAGAAGATATAATTGGAGAGTATATGATCAACATTGAAGTTTACTCTAAAAAAACTGGTGAAAAACTAGCAGCACAAGGCAGTGGAGGTACCTGGAATGATGATTTTGCACTGAAACCCAATGAAAGTTATGATTATCATCAACCGGTATTTAATGAGGCGGTTCAGCATTCTACCTTATGGAAAACAGCAAAATATCCAATCACCGATTTTTCGCCTTACGATTTAGTAATTAAAGCTTACGCCACTAAAATAACTACTAAAAAAGGTGGAGCCATTGAAAGCCCAAAGGCAGACGCCGCTTATTTTGATGCTGAAATTAAAAAGCTGAACGAAGAAATCAAGGGACTTAAAGAAACAAAAGCAACTTTAGATAAATTGGAATTGACGGATAAAAACAGATAGATGCAGTACGTTTTATAGTGAATATCAAGTTTTAGCAGATAATTACTATTACGGCGGAAAAATCCTCCCAGAGGGGATGATTAGAAGAACGATAGATGTAAGGTTTGAAACAGAAAAATCTCCGCTAAAAATAAATATGATTTGGCCAATACATCAGCACATGAAGGGCCAAACCAACCACCAGGTACCACAAATAAAAAAGGAAGTTAACCAAGTTTTAAGCAAGACGATAATGATGTTTAATGCATGTAAAATCAAAGAGCTTATGGGAAAATACAATATCTCTGATTTAGATTTATATCAAATGAAATTAACACGGGCGAAGTAAAATGATAGCATTAATTATCACATTCTTTATCATTTGCCCCATAGTTGGATACTTTTTTTACAAACAAATAAGGGTTAATATAAAACCTGCAACAATAGTTGGAGAGTTTATTTTTATTGGTCTTTTTATACTAACTATGGGCTTGTTTGGTTTAATTTGGTTGCTCAATGGCGATTGTTATTACACTGCAATAGACCCTGTAGATGGTGGATATACACCGTTTGCATTCCAACATTTACCAACTTTGATTGTGTTTTTTGCCCTCGCGGTTTTTGGATTAATTAAACTTTGGTATAAAGGAAGAGTATTACCGCCGTTGTTATTCTCACTCTGTGTTATGTTTGTCATGATCGGCATACCAATAAGTGCGGCGGTTATTCTACAAACCAGTACCAATACAGAGCAAAGTGGCGGAGCATTTTTTTTTGCATTGTTGCCTTTCTTTTACGTCGTTACTAGCATTATCGTATTATTAAAGGTTGTTAATGCGGAAGCAGATGTCGCAAGTACAAAAATCTATCGCAACAAATATCTAAATCTGTTAAACCAAAAATTAGCCAAAACCGAAAAGCAACCACTATTGATTTTGGTCATGATCTTGCCTGTTTTCGCAATTATTGTGGCTATTTTAATGATATTTGGACAAGATGCTAACTCGATAAACAAAGTTTTTACAGAAACCACAACTTGGACGTTTTCACAAAAAACACACCCTCCATTTTTAGATCATGAAGGTCATTATTTATGCACTGTCGCCGTTTGCGGAACACCAGATATTGTAAAACCTTTACGCCTAGGCAAAAGACATGGGCACGAAATTATTGTGAACAGACAATTGTTAATCGCCAATGCTTTCGAAGAATTAATACAGGAGAATGTACCTACCTTACACAAAGTGATTAGAGGTTTTTACGATAAATACGGCTATCCACTATCGAAGAAAATTACAACGACAAGAGCCTCAAACGCAGTTTATCTATTAATGAAACCTTTAGAATATTTGTTTTTAATGGTGTTGTACTTGTGTAGCACCAAACCCGAAGAAAAAATTAACAAACAATATGCAATCTAAGATAAATGTTGTTTCCCCGCTGCTATCTATGGATTTCAAAAGCTGATTATTTAAATAAAAAGACAATATGCTATGAAAAAAATGCTTGTTATGCTATTAATAACATTTTCTTTTTTTGAGATAAAAGCTCAAGAGGCGAAAATTATATCAATTATAAATTTTACTGGCTCAATTGATAAATATCCTATAGAAATGAGATTGGAAATAAATCAAAAGAGTGATAGTGTAGCGGGCGAGTATTATTACAAGAAAAATGGTAATACACAAAAAATCATGCTCGAAGGCATGTTAAAAGACGGCGAATTAAACTTGCAAGAAAATACTTTTAATATTGCAAACCGTAAATATGAAACTACTGGGAATTTTAAATTGAATTACATTGATCAGATTTCTTTGAATGGAACTTGGCAAAAATCCGCTAAAAATACTTTGTATTTAACTGTTAAACTAGCCGCAAAAGAAAATTTAAAAGCATTTAATCCATCGAACTACGTTTTTCAATATGCCAGAAACCGAGCAAAGCTAGACTACATTCCAGCCGATGCGCAATATTATTTCGACTTAGTTTCGCTAAAGGTTTTCATTAACAAAAGCATGCGCTGGATTTTCACAGATTTTGAGGATGTTTATACTAAGGAAGCCGAAATTATACTAGAGGATTTGAATTTTGATGGTTACTTGGATTTTAAAGTTCCGATCTATTATCCTGGTTTAGCCAAAGGCGATTATTCTTATCGCTATTTCATCTATTATCCCGAAAAACGTGGTTTTATCCAAAACACACAGCTTAATGAAATGGGCGTCGTATTTTTTGATGCCGTTAGAAAAGAAGCTCAAACCATAGATGCAGATGGAAGTGGAAACGAAGGAACTAAATATTTTCGCTGGCAAAATGAGAAACTGTTTTTGATAAAGGAAGAAAGGGTTTACGAAAACGATATTTACACTCATATTACTTCATATAAAATCGAAAACGGTAAATCTGAACTGGTTAAAACCGAAAAGAAAAAGTAACAAAAAATAGTCATTCTTTCGGTTGTCCATCAATTCTTTTGATAGATAAAACTTATGCAGAAATTCCCATCAATTGCGATAACATGCATTAGGTGTAAATCAGGCGAGAAATTTTGGCAGATAATCTCCACGCTACTAATCTTCTTTGGAATTTTCGTCGTCATTATTGCCACGATCGGTTTTTTTACACGGTAATTTCAATATAATTCGAGGCTAATAATTAATATCTCTGTTAGAAAGAATGTACAGAACACTGTCAATTTTCTCAAACCGAGTAATTTGCATCAATATTTGCATTACTTTGAATAAAATTTCGCTACAATTTTTCTATGAAGCATAAAATTATTAAAACGATAAAATGGTTTTTTATCATTCTAAGTACGCTAATAGTATTACTTTTTTTGACTACCTATTTTTATTTGAAAAAGCCTTTATTTGGTAAAGCGGCAGAAGGTGCAAGATTAGAGCGCATGAAAAAATCACCACATTTTAAAGATGGTGTTTTTCAAAATATTAATAACACTCCAGCGGTAACCGAGGGTTACAGCACCCTGGGAATTATTGCCGATAAATTATTCACCAACTACCCAAGATTAACGCCAGTTGATAGTATTCCATCGCAAAAGGTAGATTTATTGAAACTACCAACAGATTCAAATGTGCTGGTTTGGTTTGGCCATTCCTCTTATTTTATTCAATTAGATGGAAAACGCATTTTGATTGATCCAGTTTTTAGTGGCAATGCTTCACCTATTCCAGGAACAGTTGTTGCATTTAAAGGAACAGATCGATACAAAGTAGAGGATTTACCAAACATCGATTATCTTATTCTTTCTCACGACCACTATGATCATGTTGACTATGAGACTTTAATTAAGCTCAGAGCCAAAACCCAAAAAGTAATTTGCGGTTTAGGTGTTGGTGCAGATTTTGAAGAATGGGGCTATAAACCCGAAAATATTTTAGAAAAGGATTGGAACGAAACCATTGATTTTGGCGGAGGATTTTTTATTCATACTACACCAGCAAGACATTTCTCGGGCCGAGGCTTTACCAGAAATAATACGCTATGGATGTCGTATGTATTACAAAGCCCAACAATGAAAATCTATATCGGTGGCGATAGTGGTTACGATACGCACTTTGCAGAAATAGGTAAAAAATTCGGTCCGATTGATTTGGCTGTACTCGAAGATGGTCAATACGATGTAAAATGGAAATACATTCACTTGCAGCCTGCCGAAGTTTTAAAAGCGGCAAAAGATTTAAACGCAAAGCGATTATTTCCCGTGCATTCTTCGAAATTTGTTTTAGCCAATCACCCCTGGGATGAACCTTTAACAAAAATTACAGCGTTAAACAAAACAACGAAAATTCCGCTAGTTACGCCCATTATTGGTGAGTTTGTTTATTTAAAAAACGACAAGCAAGTTTTTCGACAGTGGTGGGTGGGCGTTAAGTAAATTGTAAGCTAGCAAGTATGGCACTGAAAGCTATTTTTAAAGGATTATGATACGTGAAAACAAACACTTAGCAGCGCTAATAAGAGATAGAAAAACCTATCTAATCGTTGGTGTGGTTATTCTGTTAATGAGTTTATGCATCATTTTTCCATTCGAAAAACACGAAAGCAATTTCATTTCAGATTTCGTTTACACCTATATCTCCTTGGCCATTGCCCTATTGGTGCTTATGTATGGCTTGATGGGCAAGAATTTCTTTAAAGGTCTGCTGTTTTTAATTTTTAGCTCCATTTTTAGTTTCTGCGCCTGGATGTTGTTTTACCCTCTTGGCTTTCTTTCTACATTATTGGCCTTCTGGTTAGGAATTCCATCGGGCATAATTGCAGGTTTAATTTTCCTGATAGCCGATTATAAATTCATCAATGATGAAAATCGAGTAAAGCTTTTTTTAAAAAGAATGCTTCTTTTTTTATTGCTACTGGCGATTGTTTCCCTATCATTCCTTTATGGTAGCGACTTGATATCTTACATTTATGAAAAATTTAAATAGTTTTTTGCTCTCTCTTCCTTATAACTGAACAGTATTAATTGTTTAAAGATATTAAGTTTCTTGATTGATTAATGGTATTACTATGCATGAATGCATAGTAATAATTTGAATTAACCATCTACCTATCAGTATTTTAAATTACTTAAATGTTTCTTTTTCTTAAATTTTGATGGCTTTTTCAATAGATAAATAAGCCTTTTGGCACAGTGGTTGTAATTACGCTGTTACATTTAACTAAACAGATCGGTTGTCTACCACAGCAGATTTTAACATTGAAAAACAATAAAATGAAAAAGACAGTTCAAATTTTCAGCATGCTTTTAATAGCACTAACAGTAATGGTATCGTGTAAAAAAGACACCGATCCAGCAGATCGCGATTTTTTCGTTGGAACTTATAAGGGAACAGTTTCTTACCGAAATGGCCAGACTGTAACCAACAGCACCGACGGTAAAGTAACCGTAACTAAAGTAAGTGATACGTACAGTTTCTTTTTTGGTAACAACATTCCTGATATTACAGGGGTTAAATTTCAGGAAAGCGGAAATACTTATGTAAGTGTTGGTACAGGTTTAATTGGAATTACCATCGATGCCAGCTCTTTAAAAATGGCAGTTTCGAACAGTAATGGTACCTGGACAGCCGATTGTACAAGATAATATTTTAAACTTTCAAAAAATCCCGATGTGAATCGGGATTTTTTTTTGCCCAATATTTTTAACATACTTTTTTAAGAAAAAATCGTGTTAAGTTCCGAATTTATCTAGATTTATAAAATGAGTGCTGAACTAAAAAAACATATTGAGGAAGTTGTTTTACTAACTGATGAAGAGTTTGCACATATTAATAGCCATTTCAAGTTTAAACATTTTAAAAAGCATCAGTATCTAATTCAAGAAGATGAACAAGTAAAAAATATCTATTTTGTAATTAAAGGACTTTTAAAAGCAACATTTACAGATGCAAATGGTAAGGAATATATCATTCAGTTTGCTATGGAAAACTGGTGGATTTCAGACTTCCAGGCTTTCTACAGCAACGTTAAATCAATTATAAATATTATCTGTTTAGAAAATGTAGAGCTCCTTTCTATCTCAAAAGAAAACTTAGATAAACTCTGCGATGAAAGCCACAAAATGGAGCATTTTTTTAGGATAAAAAATAGTTCTGGTTATGTTGCATTGCAGCAAAGAATTTTATCGTTACTAACAACTAGCCCTAAAGAAAGATTTGAGCAATTGTCTCGCCAATATCCACAACTTTCTCAGCGGGTTTCTAAAACCGTTATTGCAGCCTATTTGGGTATTTCGAGAGAAACACTGAGTAGGCTTTCTACAAAATTGTGATTTGACTCACAAAAAATCTGTGATTCAAGTCCTGTGCAGCCGAACATTTTAGCCCTAATTTTGTCTTACACTTAGGATAAAAATATATGAATAAGAAAGTTTTATTCGTGCTTACGAGCCACGATGAATTAGGAAACACAGGTTTAAAAACAGGTTTTTGGTCAGAAGAATTAGCTGCCCCATATTATACTTTAACAGATAAAGGAATCGAAATCACTCTTTCATCGCCAAAAGGTGGTCAACCACCTATAGACCCTAAAAGCGAAGATCCAACATTTCAAACCGATACCACCAGAAGAATGGATAAAGACACCGTTCTGTTAAATAAATTAAAGCAAACAATTCCCTTAGCAGAGGTGAAAATGGAGGATTATGATGCTGTATTTTATCCTGGAGGACATGGCCCGCTTTGGGATTTGGCAGAAAGTGCTACCTCTCAAAAATTAATAGTCGATTTTTACACCGCAAATAAACCAGTTGGCTTTGTTTGTCACGCCCCTGGTGTATTAAAGGATGTTAAAATTGATGGAGCATATTTAGTTAACGGAAAAAATGTAACGGGCTTTACCAACACCGAAGAAGAAGCGGTTCAGCTAACCAAAGTAGTTCCTTTTTTAGTAGAAGATATGTTGGTGAAAAATGGTGGAATTTATACCAAAATAGAAGATTGGAATCCTTACGCTGTTGTAGATGGTTTATTGGTAACTGGTCAAAACCCAGCATCATCAGAAAAAGTAGCCGAAGAGTTGTTAAAACTATTATAAAACTAAATTTATAGAGGTTGCAAAACAAAACATCCTCTATAAATTTATTTTACTCCAATTCTTCTTCATCTTCCTCTTCGGGCACATATTTCTCAATAGCCTGCCCAATTGCATTCACTTCTTCATCTTCCTCAAAAATTGGAAGTTCGGTTTTGTAATCCATCTTCAACCAAATGGAAGAAGTATCTTTTTGAATTTGAATGTATTCTCTTCCATCTTTAAAAATGGTATATGAGTCGTTTCCCTCAGGAAAAACCGAATAATTTATTGGGCCTATTTCTATATCAAATGGTTCTTGCATGGTGAGTTTTTTTGGTAAAGATAAGGCTTTGCCAGAAAGCACAAATTACCTTTTACAGTTTTTTTGGAAATCAATAACCGTAGTTCATGGCAGATAACAGTCCCGCTCACTACAATTCCTCAAGAAACCTGTCTATCAAGCAAGCATTCCCAAAAAAAATAAATACAGATGTTTAAATGGGAGATTTCTGTTGCAATAGGGTTTAAGCTGCTACAAAATTGCATCTATCTGCGGCACCTAAACCCCGTTGAGTGGAAAATCGGAATGCCGAATTTTTTTTCGGGAGAGGATTTGAAACAAAAGACGGGAGAGAAACTGACGAAAGCACTACTGCACTTGATTTTAAAAAAAATAAATTTTTATCTTTAATAATGGATTTTACTAAAGCGGAAAACAGAATTTGCAGGTCTATTTTTGAAATCGGTTTACAGCGGCAATTTGCAGCAGGAATGAATGAATTTACCACCATATTGCAACAATGGCAGACTGAAAAACCTGCAGATAATAGAGCACATTATTATGCAGTTTTTAATGCAGTAAAAGATTTTGATAAAAAAATTGCAATTAGATATGATGGTTTGAGGAACTCGATGTATTATGCAACAATTATCGGTTTACTAAATGATGATGTTATTAAAAGCGATGATTTATTTGCGTTTTCTGAGGAAAGAAAATTACAATTGCTGGAGGCTGCAAAAAGATGGAAAGCGCTTCATTAACTAAAAAATTACGCCATCTTGCTTAAAAATCGCGTCATTTGTATTACTTTACACCAAACAATTTACCGAAAGATTAGAAGATGAAGTTAACGTTTTGGGGTGCGGCGCAACAGGTAACAGGAAGTATGCACCTGCTCGAAGTTGAGCATTATAAAATACTGATAGATTGTGGTTTGGATTATGAAAAGGAAACCTATCAGGAAGATAATCAACAATTCCCTTTCGATCCGGCCGATATTAATCTGGTTATTTTAACTCACGCACATATCGACCATTCGGGTAATTTACCAACCTTGGTGCGCCTCGGTTTCGATGGTCAGGTGCTTTGTACACCGCCGACCGCCGATTTAACTTCGATTTTGTTGTTCGATTCGGTTGAACTTTTTTTACGTAAACAAAGCAGAAAACCAAGAACAAAGCGGGGTAATTTCAGTGGTCCGAAACCTTTGTATTTGCATAAACATGTAATGGATACGATTGATCGTTTCGTAACAATTGCTTTCAACAAGCCTTTCAAAATTAATGGCAATATCAGTTTAACGTTTGTGCCTGTTGGGCATTTGCTGGGTGCTGCGGCAACCATTTTAACGATAAACGATAAAGGAGAAGAAAAGAAAATTGCTTTCTCGGGCGATATTGGCAGAGAAAACTATCCTGTTTTAGTGAAGCCAGAACCAATACCTGAGGTTGATTATTTTGTATGTGAATCTACGTATGGTGGCCGATACCACACAAAAGACCAAACTTTAGAACAGCGTTTGGTAAAAGAAATTGAAGAAGCATGTATCAAAACGCCTGGCCGTTTAATTATCCCAGCATTTAGTATCGGTAGAACACAGTCATTGGTTTTTGCATTAAACCAAATTTTTACTAAAAAGTTATTACCTCCTGTTCAAATATTTGTCGATAGCCCGATGGCCATACAAGCGACTGATGTTTACCGAAAACACCATAATTTGGTTAATCAGGAAGCGAAAGATTTCTACAAAACCATGGGCGATGAATTTGAATTTGAGCATTTGGCTTATGTTCAAACCATGAAAGAAAGTAAAGATGTCTCTAATTACTTTGATCCCTGCATCATCATTTCTTCGGCAGGAATGTTGGAGGGTGGGCGTATTCAGGATCATTTATATTACAACATCCAAAATTATTATTGCACCATTCTTTTTATTGGTTATTGCGCCAAGGGAACGCTGGGATATAAACTTTTAAGTGGTGCGCCAATTGTTAGAATTAAAGATCGTGAAATGATGGTTTACGCCACCATTCGCCAAACCGATTTGCTAAGCGGCCACGGCGATCATGATGATTTGGTTAGAACGGTAAAACAAACTGGCCAACCAAAAAAGGTTTTTCTGGTTCATGGAGAGGATAAAAGCTTACAAAGCTTGGCATCAGCTTTAACGGAAGATGGGTTTAATGTGGTTGCGCCTGAAAAAGGAGAGGTATTTGAGATTTAGTGTATCAGTCGTCATGGTTTAAATGTAAAACGATACCATCAGAGGATTTGCTCTTTAGCCTAACACAGCTTCAGCAGCAAATCTTCGTTCTACTATAATACGGCCTTAACATTTTTTTAGCATAGGTTATCACAGCCACATCACTGACTTCAATAGAAAAATTTTCAGTCGTTAATTTTGTTTCTTTTTGTTGTCAAAAAGACAAAAGCCTGTCTGGCCAGTACAAAAAATTAATTTTTATTCAATAGTGAATGTATCGTCATTCATCAACCAATTTTAATTATCTCCTCACTTGCCCATCACCCCTCACTACCCATTTATAACTGGTTAATTCCTCTAATCCCATCGGACCACGGGCATGAAGTTTTTGGGTACTAATGCCAATTTCTGCACCTAAACCAAACTGAGCGCCATCGGTAAATCCTGTTGATGCATTGGCATAAACCGCAGCGGCATCTACCTCAATTAAAAATCGGGTTATATTTTCTGCATCTTCGGAAATGATTGCCTCGCTGTGTTTAGAACTATAATATGCAATATGATTTAAGGCTGCATCAAAATCATTGACAATTTTAACTGCCATTTTTAAAGATAAAAATTCCGTTCCGAAATGTTCTTCAGTTGCGGGGTTTAAAAGTGCTGATGGATAAGTGGATTTTAAAATTTCATAGCTTTTTTCATCAGCAAAAAGTTCAACTTTTCCATCAGCCAAAGGCGATAAAAGCTCAGCTAAATTATTCAATCTATTTGCATGGATTAACACACAATCCAACGAATTACAAACACTCACCCGTCTGGTTTTGGCATTAAAAATAATTGCCTTACCTTTTTCTAAATCACCCGATTCATCAAAATAAGTATGAACAATGCCCGCTCCAGTTTCAATTACAGGGATTTTGCTATTCTCCCGAACATAATCAATCAACGATTGACTGCCGCGTGGAATCAATACATCTACAAAACCTCTTGCGTTTAGCAAAGCTTCGGTGGCTGCTCGTTCTGCTGGTAATAAGGTTAAAACATTAGGATCGATTTCATGCTTGATTAAAACACTTTGAATCACTTTTGAAATGGCTAAGTTCGAAAACTCGGCATCGCTTCCACCTTTTAAAACTGCAACATTTCCCGTTTTGAAGCAAAGCGAAAAAACATCAGCAGTAACATTTGGTCGGGCTTCGTAAATTACACCAACCACACCCAACGGTACCCGAACTTTTTTTAAATTCAAGCCATTATCTAAAATTCTTTCTGATAAAACTTCTGTCAACGGACTGGTTAAATTCACTACGCTTTCGATATCGCCAGCAATGGTTTTTATTCTTTCAGCATTAAGCTTTAGTCTATCATATTTTGGATCTTCGACGGGCATTTTTGCAAGGTCTTTTAAGTTTTCCTGCAAAATATGCCCTGTGTTTGCAATTAAAGCATCAGCCAAATCGGCTAAAACAGCATTTGTTTTTTCCTTACTTACGCCATTCAGTTTGCGACTGGCTAGTTGCGCCTTTTCGAAGTATTGTTTGTATTCCATTTTTGTAGTATCAATCAAGCATCAAGCTATTATTCTATGCTTTAGTTTTACACAAAGCGCAAAGAAATTGAGAAAATGAATCTAGCTTTGTGTGTTTCTGTGTATTTTCCTTGTATACTTTGTGGTTAAATTAGGCTTTCAGCTTAAATCGCCGAATAAAAATAATCGTAATGCACTAATGCCTTTTGTTTTTTCTGCCCAATTCTTTCTTTCGCTTTATCAGATCCGTATTCTGCAATGCCTAAACCTATTAATTGGTTATTTTCATCTATAATTTTGATGATGTCGCCTTTTAAAAAATCGGATTGTATTTCAATAATGCCGATGGGAAGCAAACTTGTCGCTTTACCAGATGTTAAGACCATTTTTGCTCCATCATTTAGTTTAACAATTCCAGTTGCCGCCGTTTCCGAATGTGCAATCCATTTCTTTTTACCTGATTTAATTTTTTCAGGAACAAATCGGGTATGAACCAAATCTTCATTTAGTAAAGAAGTAAGCACATTATCTTTCGTTCCGTTAGCAATATGAACTGCAATGCCCAATTTGGCAACTTTTTGCGCCATCGTTGTTTTGGTAATCATACCACCACGACCGAAAGATGATTTACCAGTTTGTATAAAAGAAGCCAGATTAGTAACCGAGCCTTTGATTTCTTCTATTACCTCTGAAGTAGCGAGCTTCGGATCGCCATTGTAGATTCCATTAACGTTTGAAAGGATGATTAATGCATCGGCATTTAACATTGAAGCAATTAAACCAGCAAGCTCATCATTATCGGTAAACATTAATTCGGTTACCGAAACCACATCATTTTCATTTACTACAGGGATTACCTCATTCTGAAGCAAAATTTGCATACAGTTTTTCATGTTAAGATAATGTGCCCGATCGCGAAAATCCTCTTTGGTAACTAAAACCTGCGCACACTTTATATGATGTTCGGCAAAGAAATTAGAATAGGTATTAATCAGTTTTACCTGACCAATGGCTGCTAATAGCTGTCTTGTGGTTACTGCATCTTGCTTTTCGGAAACTTTAATTAAGCTTCTTCCAGAGGCAACAGCACCAGAAGAAACTAAAATGACTTCGATGCCTTGTTGCTTAACTTCGGCCAGTTGATTTACAAGATGATTGATTCTGCTTTCATCTGGCAACCCGTTAGCTTGCGTAATTACATTCGACCCAACTTTAACAACTATTTTTTTGTACCCTAATTTCATTATTATTCTATCACATTTTAATGATGCCAATTTAACATCAATTTTCTTAATTAAGATGATTATCAATAGACTTAGTAGATTTTTACGAAAATGATAATTGTTTGTTTTTAGATAATTACGGATTTGAATTTATACTTGTGACAATAGCTGAAGGCTTTCGGTAACGAAGAAAATATTTCTTTATTCTTAGAAGTGTATAATGGGAAAAGTGAAATTTGCCAAGAACTGAATACCTTTTGTTTTTAAATCTGATAAAGCAGAAAGTCCGCAACTGAGGTACGAATGCGGACTTGGAGCGATAGCAGGGCTAGAGTTTCCGAAGTGATAACTGGCATTCGTTTCCAAATAACTAGACTTCATGATCTGTCAGTTTTATAAATCAGTCGATTAAATTTACCACCAGAGACTTAATATATTATAAAACAGCCCAGTATTTCTTAATATAATTAAGAAATTAACATTAACTTAACATTGGGCTTGTAGCTTTGCAGCATATTAAAAATTAACATGAACAATATTTTTAAGTTCTTTACGCCTCAGGATAGAAAATTCCATCCTCTTTTTGAGCAAGCTGGTAGCAATGCATTGAAAATTGCAGAAACTCTTTTAGAAATGGTAAGCACGGCTGATGCTGAAAGCAGAAAAACAATTTTTAAAGAAATTGAGCGCTTAGAGCACGTTGGTGATGATATTACCCATTCGATTTTCCTTGAATTAAGCAGAAACTTTATTACACCGTTTGATAGAGAAGACATTCACCAACTGGCAACTGCTGTTGATGATGTTGCTGATTATATTTATGGTACTGCAAATCGTATGCAAATGTATAACATGAATGCGATTAGTGAGCCAGTTGTTAAAATTGCTGAGTTATTGGTAGAAATGTGTACTGATATTGATAAAGCAATTAAAGAATTACGCAGCTTTAAAAACATACGTGTAATTGCTGATGCTTGTATTCGTATTAACAGCGGTGAAAACCAAGCTGATTATGTATTTACTTTAGCGGTTGCCCGCTTATTTGAATACGAAACAAATGCAATTGAATTAATTAAACAAAAAGAGGTTTTACAAACGATAGAAAAAGCGACAGATAAGTGTGAGGATGTAGCGAACGTGCTTGAAACTATCTTAGTTAAAAACGCTTAATAAAAAACAAACATGGTAACTACCTTATTGGTTGTTGTTGTAATTCTGGCTATTGCTTTCGATTACATTAATGGCTTTCACGATGCCGCTAACTCGATTGCAACAGTTGTTTCTACAAAAGTTTTAACGCCTTTTCAGGCTGTTTTGTGGGCTGCACTTTTTAATTTTGCAGCATACTTTTATTTTACCGACCACAAAGTGGCCAACACGGTTGCTAAAACGGTAATCGAAAATTATATCACTTTAGAGGTTATTCTTGCTGGTTTGGTTGCCGCAATTATATGGAATTTGTTAACCTGGTGGTACGGTATTCCATCAAGTTCATCGCATACATTAATTGGTGGTTTTGCTGGTGCAGGTATGACACATGCCTTACTTACGGGAGCGAGTCCGCTTGATGCTGTAAACATGGGTTATGTGGTGAAAATTGTGTCTTTTATTGTATTAGCACCAGTTATTGGTATGGTAATTTCGGTAATTATAACATTGGTTATTATTAACGTTTGTCGCTATGCGAAACCTGCTACTGCTGAAAAATGGTTTAAACGCTTGCAACTTTTATCTTCTGCAGCATTAAGTTTTTTCCACGGTGGTAATGATGCGCAAAAGGTTATGGGTATTATTGCAACGGCCTTAATTGCCGCTAAAGTTATTCCTAACTTCGAAGCTATGCCAGGTTGGGTGCCAGTTGCGTGTTACTCTGCTATATCTTTAGGTACAATGAGTGGTGGTTGGAAAATTGTTAAAACCATGGGTTCTAAAATTACAAAGGTTACTGCGCTGGAAGGTGTAGCTGCCGAAACTGCTGGTGCTGTAACACTTGGTATTACAGAGCATTTTGCAATTCCTGTTTCTACTACGCATACCATTACAGGTTCGATTGTAGGTGTAGGTGTTGTTAAAAGTATATCGGCAGTGCGTTGGGGTGTAACGATTAACCTAATCTGGGCGTGGATTTTAACCATTCCTGTTTCCGCAACCTTAGCTGCCATTATTTATGCAGCAATTTATTACTTCAAATAAAACAAAATCCTTTATATTATACTCAAAATACCTAAGCCGAAAAGCTTAGGTATTTTTGTTTTCACCATATTAGAAATCTAAGGTTTGTACTTTTTTTCTTAGATGTCTTACATGGCAAAGAAAAACTTATAAATTGTCTTTCATCTCCTTAGCCACTTCTTTCGCTAAAACATCATCGCTTTGTTCCAAATTCTTAACGATGTTTTCTTTGTTTGCCGCAGAATGATTCTGACTCATTTTAAAAACATGATCGATATTAGTAACCGAGATTTCGAAGCCTGTAATCGCTTTTAAATGTTTTTGAATATAATCTTCTCCGATTTTATTGAAAGCCGCAGGACTGCTTTCAGGGTTTTCATACTTATCTGTTAAATCTTTAATTACCTGATAAGTTTCTTTCGAATTTAAGAGTCTGATAATTCCCTTTGCCTGAACGGTTTTATAATTCCAGGTGGAAGCAGACTTTGGATTTTCGTAAACTGAGGCACTTATGTAAGCATGAGCACCAGTAAAGATCGCCAGCACATTTTTATTTTTCTGAAAAGCGTTAAAGTGATCAGTTTTCGTCATAATGTGGCCGATTAGTTTAATCGAATCTCCATCTATAACAGTTTTAACTGGGATTTGGGTTGCAACGGGAAACGCTCCATCGAAACCCACCAGGGTTACAAAAGTATTATTATGCAAAAAATCAAGAATTTCCTCCTGATTATCGGTTGTAAAGTATGGTAATTTGTACATCGCTTTGGTATGAGGAAAGATATAAATCGGTTTTTTGTGTTATTAAGATTAACCTTGTTTTAAAAACAAATGGGTTAAAACTTAACACTCAATTCTACAAGGTCGGTACCTTTTTTAGGTAATACCCAATCTGGTCCAGCCTGAATAAGCCGTTTTGCTTCTTCATCAGCCTGCTTATTAAGCGACTTAATTACGCTGATATTTGTTGGTCTTCCGTTCTTTTTAACTTTAAAGCTTAAAATAACATACTGTTCAGGACCGTTTGGATTGTAAAGTTTATTGTTGCTCTCTAAATATTGCTGGTAATTTACAGTCGAAACAGGAACAGGTTTTGTAATTTCACCTATTGATTTATCCAGGTTTTCTACCGCACGTAAAACAATTTTTTGTGGCGCAACAGTTTCCTTTTTTTGCCCGTTAGATCTGGTAATTAAAGCAATTTCATTTAAAGATCTATCACCAGTTAACGCCATTCTTATCGCATTCGGATCCGTTGTAACCGCTCGATCGTTAAAGCCTTGTGCCTTAACCAAAACCTCTTTAGTCTTATAATCACTATCAACAGGTAAAGAGAAAAATCCATTAGCATTGGTCGCTGTTACGGCTTTCGAATTTGCTAGTTTTACAATTGCCCCTTTAACGGGTTGCCCATTTTGCGTAACTACATTGCCACTATAAACCAAACTACTTCCCGAAAGTACAGGAGCCGAAGCAACAACAGCTTCTTCTGCTACTGCTTTTCTTTCTGAAAAGCTTTCTGCTTTGGCTTTGCTTGGCGCCATATTATCTGATAGTATTTCACTAGCAGCCTCACGCTCTGCATTTCTTAAAACAGGCGCAGATTTAGTGTTTTTGGCTAAAGCGCCAGTTTTGGCCTCAACAATAGCTTTATCAATTAAGGTAGTTTTAGCAACATCCTCAGCAACATCTTTTTTTGGTTCAACCGAAGCAATAGTTGTATTAGAATCTAAATTTACCATAACACCACTTGCATTTCGCGATGCAACTTCGTTGTTTCTGCGAGTAGTTTCACGCATGAAAAACAAAATGCTAACCGCGATAAACGCAACAGTGGCCGTTGCCGCAATACTTAAACGATGCGTGGTAATGCCCCAAAGTTTACGTTTAACAGGTTTTTGAGAAACTCGATCGTGAAGTTGTTTTTGAAGAATAGAAAGCGTTTGCTTGCGTTTTGGCGATTGTTTAAGCCCTTCTAAAGCTTCGGCAACAAAAGGATCTTCTAAAGCCTGTCTTTCTACAAAGTGCATAGCTTTAGCATCAAGCTTACCATCTAGGTAATCTTCTAGAACATCAATATCTAACCAATCGTTATTCACTACTATTTTTCTCTATACAAATTTTCAAATTTCGCTTACCGTTTTGAATGTAACTTTTAACTTTAAGCATATCGTAGCCCGTAATATCGGCCACTTCTTTGTAGCATTTTTCTTGTAAATAAAATAAATCTACGCTTTTTCGCTGTTCTTCGGGCAAAGTTTCCATGCACTTTTCCATAATGGTAAGCTGCGTTTCTTTTGTATTGTCAATATCCAGATGCACAAACTCTGTATTTTCCACAAAAGTATCATCAATAGAAACGTTATTTTGCTTTGCAGATTTCCGCAGTGCCATTAAACAATGGTTTCGTGTTAAAACATGCAGCCAGCTTTTAAAATTCTGAACCTCATGAATTTTGAGTTTGGTTACCAGTTCTTCAAAAATTTGCATAACCGCATCTTTACTCTGCTCCTCATCTTTAAAATAATTTAAGCAAACCCCGAAAACCAAATGCATATATTTATTGTAAAGCGTACCCAACGAGTCCAAATCGCCCGAGTTTTTATACTCGGCAATTAGTTTGGCATCGTCTTGCTGGTTATTCCCAGCTGTTATTTTTATAAACTTCAAAAAATTGGGCGCTTAATCGTATAATCTTTCAAGTATAAAAAATATTTCTGAGTGCGCTGCTATAAAATCATTTGGAGTTGTTTTTTGAAAGCAAAACCAGTTCGTTTTTGGTTACGATAGTCCCGCTTTTTATTACAATCTTAAACTTCTGGCATTTGAATGAATGAAGCATTTGTTTCATTGGTAGCAGATGCTTCGTGCCTCAGCATAACACGCAAATTCAGAGTTGCTGCATCAAAGGAGCATTTACATTACAATCGGGTTTAGATAACTCAAATTTGTGCAAGAAACGCCAGTGGCATTAAAGATTTACTAATTCAATTTTTCACAAAGCTTTATCTTTGGTGGGCAACAAAAATTTATGGCAGTTATTTTGCATAGCAAAGTTAAACACACAAAAAATGAAGAGAATTAATATTTTATCTGCATCCCTAGCATTAATATTATTTACAAACCTAAAGGCCAACGCTCAGTTTAAGCTAAGCGATATTTTCAAGAAAGTAACCGAAAAATCTACAACGGGTGCTACTGGAACCCCTTCTACTTTAGAAATCGGACAAGGTATAAAAGAGGCCTTGCAAATTGGTGTTTCTGCAGGAGCAGATCGGTTATCTGCTAAGGATGGCTTTTTAGGCAATTTGGCGGTTAAAATTTTAATGCCTTCAGAAGCACAAAAAGTAGAAAGAACATTACGCAGTATTGGCTTAAACTCGCTTTGCGATAATGTGATTACCAGTTTAAACCGTGCCGCAGAAGATGCAGCAACAGAAGCCAAACCAATTTTTATATCGGCGATTAAAGGAATGACGTTAACTGATGCCACAAACATTCTTTTAGGCAATAAAAACTCGGCAACAGAATACTTTAAACGAGTAACCACCGCACAGTTGATGCAAAAATTTAGTCCGATTGTAACGACCAGTTTAAGTAAGGTAAATGCAACCAAATACTACAGCGATTTAACTTCACAATACAATAGGTTGCCTTTAGTTAAACCGGTAAATACGAATTTAACAGAATATGTTACTCAGAAAGCCATCGATGGTTTATTTATAGAAGTTGCAAAAGAAGAATTAAAAATAAGAGATAATTTTAGTTCGAGAAGTTCGACTTTGCTACAAAAAGTGTTCGGTTATGCAGATAAGAAGAAAAGTTAAGTCTTATTAAAATCATAAAAACAACAGATTCAGGTTTCCAAAGAGCCTGAATCTTTTTGTTTAAAAACAATTTGTAAAATTGTACATGACTAAGTTTAACATCCTTTTAGCAACGCTTTTTATTTCTTGCCTTGCGCTATTTTCTGCCTGTAAATCTAACGGCGGCTCAGAAGAGCAATCAAAAGCAATGCTTGATACCGTTTCGTTGAGTGGCAAAAATTTTGCCTTAGCTTACCAGGATGGAAGCAAAATTGTAGCTACAAGTATCGATACCATGAAGCAGATTTCGTTCGGCGGTGCAACAAACCCAGCGATTTCACCCGATGGAAATAAACTAGCCTATACCGTAAACGATACCGCTGGGCACAGAGCCATTTGGGTTGCAGATATGGAAAACAAAAGCCAGTTGCAATTAAAAGTTAATAACGATAATTATTATCAGGCGGTATGGTCGGCAAGTGGAAATGAAATTGCTTTCAGCATTTTTAACGATAAAAAACTTTGGAAAGTTGGTGTAATTAAAGCAGATAATTCGGGATTTGTAATACTGGATAACGCATCGAAAATTAACGTGTATTCGCCAACCTGGAAAAGCGATAAAGAACTTCTCGCTCAAGATTTGCTTAACCTTTATACTTTTGATATTTCTGGAAAATTAATCGACACAAAATCTATAGCCAGCTTAATTGGAAGTGATTTCAGCATTGCGAGCAGCAATCGCTTTTTTTATACCAAAGATGGTGCGAAATTAATTTTTAATGCGGGCAATAAGGATGTTGTTGATGGATTGATAGGCCCAAGTGAAGCTGTTTATGTATTGGATTTATCGAGTAAAAAGGTAGAACGTATTTCGCCAAAAGGTTTAAATGTTCCATATGTTTTTGTAACCGCCGATGACAGAATTTTCTTCAGTGGTGCTGAAAAGCCATTTACAAACAGCAAAATATATGTTTCTGATTTAAGCGGTAATATAAAAACCATTGTGGATAAGGGGACTAATCCAACTGGAGCATTGAAATAGGTGTTAATGCTATCGTTAGTCGATATTTTTAGTGCTTTCTCTTTTTAATACGAAATTTTATAGCGCTGCACATCCTTTAAGTTACACTGATTAGCCCAACTTATTTAAGCCCGATTTAGCGTAAAATACTTTTTTGTTGCAGATACTTAAATTGGTTTCGCAAAACACAGATAAAAAAGATTGAAGCGAGAGCGGGGCGGCCGTTTCAAAAATGAGCCGAAACCTGCCTTTCTAAAAAAAATAAAAAAAAATTAAAGTAATATTAATTTTCATCCGTTTACTGGTTATAATGCAAGCAATAGTGCCAACAAACGAATCTCAAAATATAATCTCTACGGTTGCCAACTATGGTAAGCGCTTATTTAGTTTCATTCGCGGGCGGGTGAAAACGGATGAGGATGCGGAGGATATTTTGCAGGATGTGTGGTATCAGTTAAGCAATCAACCCGAAGCAGGTGCAATTGAGCAGATTAGTGGTTGGTTGTACCGAGTAGCTCGCAACAAAATTACCGATAAACACCGTAAACAAAGGGAAGCTTTATTGGATGATTTTAGTTATGAAGGAGAAGATGGCGAAATTAATTTCAGAGAAATTTTATTGGCAGAGTCTTTCTCGCCAGAGGAAGAAAGTTTAAAGAAACTTTTTTGGGATCAGTTATTTCTTGCTTTAGAAGAATTGCCCGAAAACCAGCGATATGTTTTTGTTCAAAATGAACTAGAAGACCGCACTTTTCAGGAACTGGCCGATGAAAGCGGCGAAAATATCAAAACGTTAATATCGAGAAAAGGTTACGCTGTAAAACACTTGCGTAATCGTTTACAAAATTTATATCAAGAATTTATTAATTATTAATTTGCAGAAGATGAGAAGTAGAAAATTTAGCAAGGGCAAGAAATTCATTTTCTTTTTACCCGTTGTGGCATTAATTGCCGCCGCATTAGGGTATGTTGTAATGTATTTGTGGAATTGCATTTTGCCTGAAGTAACTCATGCAGGGCGAATAAATTTTTGGCAGGCCCTTGGTTTATTGGTGCTGTGTAGAATTCTATTTGGCAACTTTAATAAAGGCAATGGTGGTCCTGGCAATCATTTTCGCGAAAAAGCATGGGGTTTGCGCTCGAAATGGGATAGTATGAATGAGGAAGAACGAGCAAAATTTAAAGAGGAATATAAACGAAGATGTGGCGGATGGGGCCATAGAAATAAAGAATAATTTAAAGCCAGCTGAAAAGCTGGCTTTTTTTATGGGATAAATTCAGCTAATGTTTAACATCGAGCTTATATGTTTCAGATGGTTAACTAAGATTCACTTGGTTTCCTTAGATGGTAAAAATATTTTTCAAATTATTTAAAGTAAAAATAAATCTCCACCGTCTACCTTTTTAAATAGCAAGAAATTGCAAATGAAACCATCATGAGCTGAGAGTCAAAACTTAAGTTTCAAAACTCATGATTAGCTTCATCACGATTAAAACAAGAAATAACAACATGAAAAAAATATTAAAAGCCATAGGATTCGGGATTGTACTTGGTGCAACTGCTTTCTTCATTCCATTCATATTTAAGTTTATTCTAATTGCAATGGTAATTGGAATGGTGTTCAGAATGTTTGCTCATAGCAAGCGCCGACATTTCGCTCAACGTTTCGATGCTTACTATGCAAATAGTAATTACAATCAAATTATTCCTATTGATGGACAATGGTACAAGCCAGCGGTTCAAAATAACGGAGTGGAAAATAACATTAACGTAAATTATTAACCGACATGAAAGCATTTAGAATATTATTAGCCTTAGCAGTTGCAGGTGCTACTTTTTACAGCTTAAATGTACTGGCTGTTCAAAATGGATATCGCGATAGATTGGATTTTAAAAACAGGCATTACCACGAACATGATTGTAATCATGAGCACCGCAGAAATCATGGCTACATACATCGCGATAGAACATTGATTGATACTGCAACAACAAAAGCAGATACAACAGAAAAAATTATACCCATAAAATAAGCAACTATGTCACGCGTACTCTTTTTATCAAACCCATATGATACTTCAGCTGAGCCGATCTTGAGCTTTGCAGATGAGTTAATTCATAGCGGAAAGGAAGTTACTTTTTTTAGCTCAAATGAATTTAAAAATCCCGTTGAAGGAATTGGTGCTGATTTTAAACCTTATGCTCAGGATTTGAATATTTTCAATAACAAAGAAAATAAAGAGCCAAAGTCAGGTTTAATTAGCGCCTTGCTCGAACCGATGAAATTTATAGATGATATCGTAGGGCAGATAAAGGGTTTAAAATTCGATTACGCGGTATTTGCACCTGCTTATCCTTATGCAAATATAATTACCCAATTATTGGGTATACCAAAAACTCAGTTTGGTGTTTCCAATTAATTTTTGTGGCCGAATAAGCCATTACTTAACAAGTAGTAAACAATTAAAATTAAAAAAACATGTACAACGAAAATAGATGCCAAACAGGCAAAATGAATAGAGGCTGTGGCCCAAAAGGCGGCAGATTTGGCGGACACCACCATGGCGGTAGATTCGCACAACAAGCACAAGAAATGTTTAATCGTGGATTTGGACTTAGACGCGTTCCCGTAAACATTGAAGAAACAGAAGGCAGTTTTATTATTCACTTATTTGCACCTGCATTGGTTAAAGAAAACTTAAAGGTTGCAACAAAAGATGATATTTTAACCATCTCTTATAAACCAAACGAAAGTGTAGAAAACCCAGAAGCATTTAGCCGAAGAGAATATCGGAACGAGGCTTTTGAAAGAGCTTTCGCATTAAATGGAAAAGTACTTAACGAGGAAATTTCTGCGACTTACGCTGATGGAATTTTAAAAGTAACCTTACCTAAAAATCCCGAAACAAATACACCAGAAAAAAATATTTTGGTAGATTAAGTTTTGTCTATTATACTTTTGCAAAGTCTCGATTTTCATCGAGACTTTTTTGTTTCTGCAGCTTGTTTGATTGTCGCTCTAAATCCTCAAACTTAAAATATCATGTATAGCGTTGTCAATAAAACCATGCTGAAATTTAAAGCCAGAATTTAATAAAACAGAAGGTTTAACCCATCTGCTTTTTAAAATCAATTCGGTTTCCGTACCAATAATTTTCGCACCTATTTCTAAAAGCCACGCTGGCGCTGGTAATCCGAATGGTACACCATAGGCTTTTCATCAGTTCATTATTTTTAATTGCATCTGGTGCAGTGCAGTTAACTATGCCTTTTATTTCTTTTTGATTTAAGAGCCATTCTATACTCAAAGCAACATCTTGCTCATGTATCCAGCTAACATATTGCATTCCGTCTCCCTGTTTGCCGCCCATACCTAACCTAACCAAATTGAGCAGCCGTGGAAAAGCTCCGTCCTTTCGTCCTAAAACAATGCCCAGTCGTAGAGCAATTTTACGTGTTTTTGGATTTGTAGCCTGGAAAAAGGTTTCTTCCCAGATTTTGCAAACATCAATAGAGAACCCGTAACCGATTTCACCAGTTATTTCATCCTGTGCTTGGTCCTCTGCATGGCGATAAATGGTAGCAGAAGTAATATTTATCCATAACAATGGAGGCCTTTCCAACTGCTCTATAACTCGGTTTAACAAGTTGGTTGGTAACACTCTAGAGTTTATTATTTCCTGACGATTTTTATCGTTGTACCTGCAGTTCACATTTTTCCGCAGAGATTAACCATTAAACTAGCACCACTTTAATTATTCACCCAATCGCCTTCAGTTTTGGCATCCCATAATATGGTTTTAATGTTACCTTCTATGGCTTTTGGTTTTCTAGATAGAATGATTACTTCATCAGCTATGCTGCTAAAATGTTTGGCTAAAACACCGCCTAAGTAACCATTGCCGCCTGCGAGTACTATTTTATTGTATTTCATGATTTACAGTGCTAATATTAAAGCCAATACAATTAATCGATAAATTACCCAGGTAAAGCTCATTATCATGCCTAACTCTAGAATTTTACTACGACGTAAATGCTCTAAAAACATTAATCCAGCAGTTACTGAAAAATAGGCGATAAAAAATATGGGTTCAATATAAAAGTAATTTGCAAGCGATAATGGAATTAAAAGTAGCAATGAACCAGCGAAAGATATCGTCATCATATTACCTAAGTAGTTCCACGTTTTATTACTGTTGTAGAACAACATTACAGCTGCCTGAAAAAACATTTGTCCGCCACAAATTAAGTATTCCCGGTAGCTGTTTCCTAGTGGGACAAAATCAGTTAATAAATGTGCATAACCAGTTAGAATATAAGCGGTAATAAACCAGGTTAAAATTAAATATATAATACGATAGTGAAGCCTAAAATCTGGCTGTACAGTATTTACTTTAACTTTTGCTGGAATTATTACTTTTCTATTGTGTGAAATGAAGCATAAAACTTTTTCATAATCCACAGAAAGGGACCAAAGCCAAACAAAGGTTTAAAAACAGGCATGGCATGACCAATAATTTTGAATAAACCAGGGATGCCATAAATTACCTCGCCGTTTTCTGTGTTGATTAGAGCAATTTCGTTTGCAGCTCTTTTTTTGTCTACAAATGGGCAAATGTCTGCTGGCATTTCCTGATAGGCTTCACGGCCATCAACAGGTAACATTTTTAGTTTGGTAAAAGCTTTTGTGTAAGCAAAACACATTGGGCATTCATTATCGAAAAGGATAACATGGTTGGCTAACGTTTTCATATAAATTAAGTTTTTAAATTTTCAGTAAAAATTGAAAGTTTGTGTTAAAAAATAAAGCCAGTTAAGGCTCTTGGTAATCAGTTTATATTTATAGCTAATAGATTACTTAAATACTTTTAATATGGAGCCCCAAAACCAGCTTTCTTCTGCCTTTAACATCGTTTCGATGGTTTTATCAGCATTGTTGGCCAATTTGTTAATATCAGCTATAGATTTTTTGAAGGTTTTAAATTCAGGATCTTGATCATCGCCTGTAACGTCTGATAATTCGCTCAAAACTTTTAGAACAGGTTCTAGCTCTCGTTTCTTTCTTTCTTTGGCAACCTGACGGGCAATATTCCAAACATCTTTGTCAGCAAAGAAATATTCTTTTCTTTCGCCTGCTTTATGTTGTTTTTCTATTAAACCCCAGCCAATTAAATCGCGGAGCGTCATATTTGCATTTCCTCTGGAAATACTTAACTGCTCCATAATTTCCTCGGTTGTTAAGGCTTCCGAAGAAATTAATAACAACGCATGAACTTGAGCCATGGTGCGATTAATGCCCCATTCAGAGCCTAGCTTGCCCCAGGCTTCTATAAATTTAAGTTTTGCTGCTGCTAATTCCATATACAAATATAAATATATTTTTAAACTTTCAATATATTTTGAAAGTTTATTTTTATTGAAGTTATTTCATTAAATTCTTGTTGGTTTTAATTTGATGTACTTTAAATTTTTCTTGCATTTTTTGTAAGTAGATTGATGGTTTTAGTAAGCTTAAAATTTTTAATGTAAAGGCTTTCAATTTATTCCTTTAATATACCGTTCTATTTTTTATTTTTGACGTTCGTTTAAACTTAAACAAACCTTAATGAATAACTGGTTTAAAAACAATGGCACTCATTTAGCCATTATTGCAATTTTCGTAGTCATTTGTTTTGCCTACTTCAGTCCTGTTTTACAGGGCAAAACGCCTGTCCAAAGCGATGTCATCCAATCGAAGGCGATGCAAAAAGAAATTATGGATTTCAAAGAGAAAGACGGTAAAGCCCCACTTTGGACAAACCAAATGTTTGGTGGAATGCCAGCTTATCAAATCTGGGTTCCTTACGCATACAATGGTGCAACTTACGGCATTGCCTTAATTACAAAAGCATTTCCTAGTCCTGTAGGTACCGTATTATTATTGCTTATCGGCTCTTACTTCTTATTTATTGTATTAAAGGTAAATCCGTGGCTAGCGGCTGCGGGGGCCATAGCGTTCACTTTTACAACCTATAATTTTGTGCTCATAGCCAGCGGGCATAGTAGTAAAGCTTTAGCTATTGGATTTTTTGCGCCAATTATAGCAGGTATTATTCTAACAATGAGGGGTAAGTACTGGTATGGCGCAAGCTTAACTGCATTATTCCTGGCTTTAGAAATCAGAACCAATCACGTTCAGATGACTTATTACCTAATGTTATCGATTTTGATTTTTGTTGGAATAGAAATCTATCAGGCATATAAAACAAAAACATTACCAGCTTTAACCAAAGCTTTCGGCTTTTTAGCTGTCTCTGTTATACTTGCGGTAATGATTAATGCGAGTTTATTGTGGTCTACAGCAGAGTATGCTAAAGAAACAAATCGTGGTAAATCTAATTTAACTGTTGCGGCTTCTGCTGGTAAAGATACAGGTATGACTAAAGAATATGCATATCAGTGGAGCCAGGGTGTTGGAGAAAGTTTTACTTTTTTCATTCCTGATTTATATGGTGGTGCAAGTAGTGTTGATGCTTTGGTTAAGCCAGAAAGCAATATGTACAAAGCGGTTTCAGAAGTAACAGGAGGAGATCAGAATCAAACTATTCAGGCTATTCAATCTCTTGGTCAGCAGTTTAATATGCAACAATATTGGGGCGATAAACCATTTACGCAAGGTGGTTATTACTTTGGGGCTATTATTTGTTTCCTTTTTATATTTGGTTTGCTAATTGTACGTAATCCATTAAAATGGTGGATTTTATCTACAACCGTATTGTTTATCTTGCTTTCTTACGGAAGACATTTTCCTTTAATAAGCGATTTATTCTTTAACTACTTCCCGCTTTATAATAAATTCAGAGCGGTAGAATCTATCCTCGCCGTCGTTGGTTTAATGGTTCCTGTTTTAGCAGTATTAGCCATTAAAGAAGCACAAGAAGGAACTACAGAACAAAAGGTTTTAATAAAAAAATTAACATGGTCAGCCGGAATTGTAGGCGGTTTTTCTTTAATTGTAGCATTAGCACCAACGTTATTATTCAGCTTTAAGGCTTCAAACCATGCCGAAATTGTTCAGGCATTAACCCAGGCCCTACAAAATAATGCAGCACTTGCTCAAAAAGTAGCAAACGGTTTAGTTGAAGATAGAATCTCTATTGCCCGAGCAGATGCTATACGTTCTTTCCTTTTCGTACTTGTTGGTTTTGGAATTGTTTGGGCGTTGATTAAGAAGAAAATGAATCTTCAGTTGGCGTTAGGCTTACTTTCTTTTGCCATATTGCTTGATATGTGGCAAGTGGATAGAAGATATTTAAATAATAATAACTTCGAGGTTAAGAAAGATCTTTCTGATTATTTCCAGCCGCGTGATGTTGATAATTTTATCTCAGCAGATAAAGATCCTAATTTCAGGGTTTTCGATATGAGCATCAATACCTTCTCAAATGCAAGTACATCAGCTTTCCACAAAACAATTGGTGGTTACCATGCAGCTAAATTGAAACGTTTTGATGAATTAATTCAGAATCAATTCTCAAAAAGCATCAATCAGGATGTTTTAGATATGTTGAACACGAAATATATCATTACACAAGATCAGCAAAATGGTTCCTACAAAATGCAACGTAACGCTACCGCTTGTGGTAATGCATGGTTTGTAGAAAGTGTACAATATGTTAAAAATTCTGATGAAGAAATGAAAGCCATCAGCAGTTTTGATGCAAAAAAAGAAGTAATTGTTGATGAAAGCTTTAAGGGCTTAATGAACAGCAAAATTCTAGGCACAGGACAAGAAGGTTTTATTAAGTTAACCAATTACAATCCTGATCATTTAACCTATGAATATTCTACAGCAAAGGATGTTGTTGCTGTGTTCTCTGAAATTTATTACAATAAAGGTTGGAAAATGTACATCGATGGTGTAGAAAAGCCATATTTCAGAGCTGATTATGTTTTGCGTGCAGCACAATTAGAAGCTGGTAACCATAAATTAGAGTTTATTTTTCACCCAACTTCTTATTACGTTGGCGAAAATATTTCACTAGCAGGTTCAATTCTTTTAGTGGCAGGTTTAAGCTTTGGTTTTTATTCAGAAAACAAAAAGAAAAAAGCAGCAAAGGCTTAGCAATAAGTTAGCTAAATAAATTACAAACCCATAGGCAGCAGCTTATGGGTTTTTTGTTTTTATTAAACAATTAAAAGATTTCTGTTTCAAAATACTCATCCAAAATTCCATTTAACATACTTTATCAGTTTGGTAATAAATTTAACAATGGCGTAACATTTGTTTGATAAACAGTGTCTTACCTTTGTATTGTAAATCAGATATTATGTTGGAATCATTTTTTGCCATCTGTCTCTTAATAATCATCATTTATTTTTTTAGCCCTTTTGAGGTTAAACTAGATGAGGAAGAAGAGTGGTAATATAATCTCAATCTGTTTAAACTGCCTAAACCAGGCGGTAATAAAGCCCCCTCCCCTAAAAATTCCCTTTTATGGATAAAAGAAATGTCGATGTAGTCGTTATATCCGATGTACATTTAGGTACCTATGGTTCTCATGCCAAAGAACTTTTGAAATATCTAAAAAGCATAAAGCCTAAAACACTCATTTTAAACGGAGATATAATCGATATCTGGCAGTTTAGTAAAAGTTATTGGCCCGAATCGCATATGAAGGTAATTCGTAAGCTAATGAAATTTGTTTCAGAGGGTGTAGAAGTTCATTATTTAACTGGCAATCACGATGAAATGCTGAGAAAGTTTGATGGCATGGAAATGGGCTCCTTTCATTTAGGAAATAAATTAATTATGGAGCTCGATGGCAAAAAAGCCTGGTTTTTCCATGGCGATGTTTTTGATGTAACCATGCAACATTCTAAGTGGCTGGCTAAAATGGGCGCTGTAGGTTACGATACTTTAATTTTGATAAATAGCTTTGTTAACTGGTTTTTAACGGCTTTTGGAAGAGAGAAAATGAGTTTCTCGAAAAAGATAAAAGCCAGATTTAAAGATGCGGTTAAATTCATTAACAGTTTTGAACAGGTTGCAGCAGAACTTGCAATAGAGAAAGGTTACGAGTATGTGGTTTGTGGTCATATTCATCAGCCAGAGAAAAGAGAAATTAGCCTAGAAGGCGGGAAAGTTACGTATCTGAATAGCGGAGATTGGGTAGAAAGTTTAACAGCGCTCGAATATAATGATCAAAGCTGGAGCATTTTTAAGTATGAACATAAAGATTTTGTTAAGGATGAAGTTGATGAAGGAATTCTTTCGGATGCAGAAGATTTAAAGAGTAAATTAGACATTAATCTACTTTTACAAAATATTAAGTATGAAATTGCCCGATAATTTTAGATATTCGGCTTTTAAGAAATGAAGATACTTTACGCAATACAGGGGACTGGAAATGGGCATATTAGCAGGGCAAGGGAAATTATTCCATTACTCCAAAAATATGGTGAGTTAGATATTCTGGTTAGTGGAACACAGGCAGATGTTAAGCTGAGTCAGCCTGTTAAGTATCAATTACACGGTTTCAGTTTTATTTTTGGTAAAAAGGGCGGAGTAGATCATTTCAAAACCTGGCTAAGCATGAATCTTTTCCGTTTCAGGAAGGATATGAAGCAAATTCCAATAAAGGATTACAACCTGATTGTAAACGATTTTGAACCAGTAAGTGCCTGGGCATGCAAATTACAAGGTGTAGAGTGTGTTTCATTGAGCCATCAGGCAGCATTTAAATCTAAAAAAGTACCACGCCCTAAAACCATCGACTGGGGAAAAGTTATTTTAAGCCACTACGCACCAACCAAATATCATATTGGTTTTCATTTCGATCGGTACGATAGCTTTATTCATACACCAGTTATACGAGCGGAGATTAGAAGTTTAAAAAGCGAAAATCTAGGCCATTATACCGTTTATTTACCAGCTATCGATGATAAGCGATTGGTTAAACTTTTAACCCAGATCCCTGAAGTTAACTGGCAGGTTTTTTCTAAACATAATAAAGAAGCTTACCAGGAGCAAAATGTTTTTGTAGAGCCCGTTAATAACGAAAAGTTTAATAAAAGCCTTGCAACCTGCGAAGGGCTTTTTACGGGCGGAGGTTTTGAAGGGCCTTCCGAAGCACTTTATTTAGGTAAAAAACTGCTGGTAGCACCTATGCGTTTTCAATTCGAACAACAATGTAATGCCTATGCATTAAAGCAATTAGGTTTGCCTGTTATTTGGGGAAGTAATAAAAAGTGGCTCCCGATAATTAAAGATTGGGTTGCAAATGATCAGAAACACCAATTTAATTTTCCTGATGAAACCGCAAAAATCATTGATGATATGGTTAAGAAATACGCAAGAGTTTAAGTTTTAGCCTTTCAGCTTTCAGCTTTTTATCTTTACTTTGCCTACTCTTAAAGAAGGCATGATTAATCAGTTCAGAAAATTAAATCCGGTTAACCTCATTTTGCTATTGGCTTACACATTTTTCATGCGTATGGTCATTTTTTATGAAACACCCGCCCATTTGAACTTCGATTTTTTAGAGCCATTTGCACGCTTGCTGATCGATGTCGATTTAGAAAACGCATTTTCATCATCAGCTAACATCTTCTTCGCGGCAATTTTGGTTTTTACCCAGGCATTAATATTTAACCGAATAATTAATAACCATAATTTACTTGCAAAACCAAGCTTTTTACCTGGATTAATGTATATAACAGGTGCAAGTTTATTTTTGCCTTTTATGATTTTAAGTCCAGCCTTAATTTGTAATTTCTTACTAATCTGGATAATCGATAAGTTTTTAAAGCTCAATAAAAGTGCAAATTCGATAACAACAGTATTTGATATCGGAATGATTATAGCCATTGGAACCTTAATTTACTTTCCATTTATGGCCATGTTGTTAATGATCTTTCTATCCCTTTTGCTTTTCCGCCCTTTTAACTGGCGAGAGTGGGTTGCGGGTTTGGTTGGTTTTTTAACTGTATTTTTCTTTCTTGCCGTATTTTACTATTGGGAAGACAACTTAAACTCTTTTTATCAGATATGGAAACCGCTTGGCAATAAATTTCCTTCTGTTTTTAAGATTAATTACAACGATTATTTGGTTCTGATTCCTGTTGCCGTAATTATTATTCTGGCCTCCTTGCAGCTTCGAGAAAACTTTTTTAGAAGTTTTATCAGTACCCGAAAAGGCTTTCAGATGTTGTTTTTCATGTTTCTGGTTTCATCAGCAAGCTTCTATTTAAAACCAGATTTTCGAATCTGGCATTTCTTGCTTTGTGTTCCGCCAGGAGCGGTACTTCTGGCTTACTATTTTAGCAATGCAAAGAAGCGTTGGTTTTACGAAACACTGTTTTTACTGTTTGTTCTTTCCGTACAGTACTTTCTGTTTGTTTAACCTTTTTTAACAAAATGATACCTCGAAACTTGGTAAAGATTAATAGCTTTGTGACGTGATTGTAGAATTTTGCAATAATCAGTGCTTTTTGTAATAATCCAGTAATCGGTTCTTATTTAAATAAATGCATAATTTAAGTATTGATATAGGTAATACATCAACCAAAGTAGCCGTTTTTAAAGGGAAGAAAATTGTCCATTATCAACGGTTTAATAAAATTACAGAAGATGATTTACAGCCTTTAATCACACAGTTTGAGGTCGAAAAATCGATAGTTAGTACCGTTGATGAAGAAATAACGCAGCTTGAAGATTTTCTACAACAAACAACAAAATACGTACGTTTTTCAGCTTTGCTGAGTAATGGCGTGCATAACAAATATAAAACACCAGCTACTTTAGGCCTAGATAGATGGGCCGCGGTTTTAGGAGCCAAAGGGATTTTTGGAAAGCAACCTTGTTTGGTTATTGATGCAGGAACTTGTATCACCTACGATTTATTGAATAGTAGAAGCGAATACTTCGGAGGAAGTATTAGTCCGGGAATTACCATGCGGTTTAAGGCAGTTCACGAGTTTACTGGTCGCCTGCCATTAATAAATTGGAGCGAAGAAGAACCTATTCCTGATGGAGAAAATACCGAAACAGCTATAAAAAATGGTGTTTTGCAAGGGGTTATAAATGAAATTGAAGGGTTTATTGCCCTTAATAAGATAAAAGAAAGTGCCTTAAAGGTTATTATAACAGGGGGTGATGCCATTTTTTTGTTTAAGCAATTACAAAACAGCATCTTTGCGCCTCAAATAATAAAAGATCCTTACTTGGTATTAAAAGGATTAAATGAAGCTATTGCAGATTAAAATGTACAAAAGAATAAATTATATTACAGCCATACTCGTTCTAGTTTGTGGTTTCAGTGTTCAGGCACAGGTTACAACTTCATCCCCATATTCTAGATATGGTTTTGGAAACGTTAAAGGCTCTTTACTTCCGCAATTAAGGGCAATGGGTGGTATTTCTACCGCTGTAAATAAAGTTAATGGCTTTAATTACATTAATATGCAGAATCCAGCCTCATATTCTGGTATTAACCTAACCACAATCGATCTCGGTATGAGTGCTAGTTTGAGCAGCTTATCCAGAAATAATTCCTCAGAAAGCAATTTTAACGCAACTTTTAGCCACCTTGCTTTTGCAGTTCCGGTAAGTAGAAAATCGGCTATAAGTTTTGGTGTTTTACCTTATTCTGATTTAGGTTATAGCTATAAAAACACAGTAAAAATAGACACCATGTCTGTAGATCAGCTTTATCAGGGTGAGGGTGGTTTATCGAAAGCATACCTTGGTTACGGTCGTCGCTTTGGCGATCACTTAAGTATTGGTGGTAATGTGGAGTATATTTTTGGTAATTTAATAAGCACAAGAGCAACTGAATACACCGATGCTGGAGCAATCAATTCAAAATTGCAAAATAAAAATAGCGTTGGCGGTTTCAATTATTCTTATGGTATTCAGTATAATTTTAACATAGCGCCTAAAACTATGATAACCCTAGGCTACTCAGGTAGTAGCTCTGGTAAAATAAATTCAAACCAGTCTTACTTCGCTACCATTTATAATAAGGATGCTAATGGTAATGAAAATACCGCGTTAGATACGTTAAGCGCTGTAGTAAGTGCTAAATCGAGCATTAAATTACCAATGTCTCATAATTTTGGTATTTCCATTCAACAAACGGATAAGTGGTTAATCGGAGCCGATGTTAGAACCAGTAAATGGTCTGATGTGAGCATTAATAACGTTAATCAAGGTTTACAAAATAGCTATGGTGCTTCAATCGGCGGACAGTTTACGCCAGATATTACATCTTACAACAGTTATTTTAAACGTGTTGATTATCGCTTAGGTTTCAATTATGATAAAACCTATATCAAAATAGGCAATCAGGATATTAAGCAAATGGGTGCTTCGCTAGGATTTGGTTTCCCACTTCCTTCTTCAAACGGTTTATCTTTTTATAAAATTAACTTTACAACAGAAGTTGGTCAGCGAGGTACACTTAATAACAATTTAGTTAAAGAAAAATTCATCAACTTTCACTTAGGCTTTACCTTAAACGATACCTGGTTCCGTAAGTACAGGGTAGATTAATGACATTGAAGGCATTTTTATATGGCTTTGTTCTGGTGTTACCATTATTTTTGGTTTCCTGTGGAGATGATGACCTGAAAAAAGCCAATGCCATTTCCAATCAAAAAGTTGTTTTAAATAGAGATCGTACCCTCGGGGTAGAAATTATTTACAGCGATTCGGCCAGAGTAAAAGCCAAAGGCAATGCTCCTATTATGGATAAGGTAACACCCGAAGGCGGAGGATCTTATCAGGAAATGATCAAGGGTGTTAAAATTGATTTTTTTAACGCCAATCAGCCAGGCGTGGTCGACGGCACCTTAATTTGCGATTATGCCATCAGGCGTGATCAGGAGATGAAAACCTTTTTCAGGAAAAATGTAATTGTTAAAAATGCCAAAGGCGATACTTTCTCTTCTGAAGAGTTGATTTGGGATGAATCAAAAAAGATTTTCTATTCTACACAAAACGTTACAATCAAAACCACCGATGGTAATATTCTTAATGGTGTAGATTTCGAAGCACCACAGGATTTTAGTACTTATAAAATAAATACTGCCACGGGGCAGGCTGTATTAAAGGATGAAATCGTGCCTTAAAAAAGCCTTTTTTTTGCTTCGCTATTTGCTTAAAAATTAAACAGTTGATAAATAAAATTTTGTGTTTTCTTTTTTGAGGCAAATTTGTATCTTGCGCCCTCTTAAAAAAAACTAAATAATATAAAGTACAATATGGGATTAATGACATTTTTGCGTAACCGTGCAGGCTATATACTAGTGTTTGCTATTGGTTTTGCAATTGTTGCATTTTTAGTAGGCGATGCAATTAACGTGGGTAAGCCTTTTTGGGCTGCGAACCAAAAAACAGTAGGTTCGGTTGATGGAAACGATATCAGCATTGATGATTTCGGACCAAAAGTAGAGCAAAATTTAAATCAGTTTAAACAACAATATGGCGGCAGTGCAAACGCACAAATGCAATCAATGGCTGTAGATCAGGCTTGGAATGCAGAATTAGCTAATGTATTGTTAAATAAAGAATACGATCGTTTAGGTTTAACTGTTTCTGAAGATGAATTGGTTGACTTACTGGTTGGTCAGAACCCAAGCCCATTAATTAAACAATACTTTACCAACCCTCAAACAGGGCAGTTGGATCGTATGCAGTTAAATAGCTTTTTAAAATCTAAAGAGCCGCAAGCACAAAGCCAATCGGCAATGTTGCAAACAGAAGTTAAAAACCAAACTTTACAACAAAAATATTCTAACTTAATCCGTAATTCGGTTTATGTTACTTCGTTAGAAGCTACAGATGAATATACAAATCGTAATAAACTGGCTAACTTTAAATATGTTAATCTTGATTACACAAGTATTCCTGATGCATCAGTTAAATTAACAGATGCTGATTATTCAGAATATTACGATCAAAATAAAGCACGTTTTAACAACCCGTCAGAAACCCGTACTTTCGAATACGTTGCTTTCAGTATTAAGCCAACTAAAGCAGATTCTGCAGCGGTTAAAGCTCAAATCGAAAAAATTGCTACCGATTTCAAAGTTGCGGCTAACGACTCTCTTTTCGCTGCAATTAATTCAGATGTTAAAGTTCCATTCACTTATTTATCAAAAGGAAAATTAGATCCGGCAGTAGATTCGGCTGTATTCTCTTTACCTGCAGGTAGTTTTTACGGTCCAGCTTTATCTGGTAATTCTTACAAAGTAATTAAAGTAGTTTCAAGCCGTTTCTCTCCTGATTCAGTAAAAGCTAGTCATATTTTAATCGATCCGGCTAAAGTTGGTGGCGAGGAAAATGCTGTTAAATTAGCCGACTCTTTAAAAGGTTTAGTTTCAAAAGGTGGTAGTTTTGCTGAATTGGCTAAAACTTATAGCGTAGATGGTTCGAAGGATAAAGGCGGTGAGCTAGGTACTTTCGCTCGTGGTGCAATGGTACCTGAGTTTGAAAACGCAGCATTCGACGGAAATACCGGCGATTTAAAAGTTGTTAAGTCTCAGTTTGGTGTTCACTTAATCAAAATTGAAAAACAAATCGGTTCTTCTAAAGTAGCTAAGTTAGCTTATGTAGAAAAATCGCTAGCAGCAAGTAGTAAAACACAAGCAGCAGCTTATAAAGCAGCAAGCAATTTCTTAGCATCTGCTAAAGGAAACGATTTTGCTAAACTCGCTGAAAAGGATAAATTAAAACTTGCCGTAGCAGATAAAATTACTGCAACACAAGGTTTTGCTCCAGGTTTAGATAATCCTCGTAAATTAATTCAAGCTGCTTATGCTGCGGATAAGGGTGACGTTTTACCTGAAATTTACACAATGGCTGATGCATACGTGGTAGCACGCTTAACTGATGTTAAACCTAAAGGTATCCTGCCATTAGATGCAGTTAAAAAGGAAATTCAGCCAATGGTGCTTAACGCAGCAAAAGCTAAATTATTAAAAGCTAAATTTGAAGGTGCTGGTAAAGGTAGCTTGGAGCAGATAGCATCTAAAGTTGGCCGTTCAGTATTACCAGTTCAAAATATTGTTTTTGCAAACCCAATTATTCCAGGTGTAGCTCAGGAAAATGCATTGGTAGGTTCTGTATTCGGTTCTCAGCCAGGTAAAGTTTCAAATGCTGTTAATGGCGAACGTGGTGTATATGTGTTCACAGTTGAAGGATTCTCAAGTCCAGCTCCAATTGCTAACATGTTTAAACAAAAAGAAACAATGATGTTAACCTTGGGTCAGCGTTCTTTAGGATCAGCTTTCCAGGCTTTACAAGATAATGCTAAGATAAAAGACAATCGCGTGAAATTCTATTAATTAGAAATTGCGTAATTTTGTAACCGTTCCGATGTATAGTCGGAACGGTTTTTTTATTTACGTGCCATGGAAATTCAGGAAAACTTCGTTAATAAAGTTGCAAATAGTGGTTTAATCTCCTTAAACCTGGAAGAATATTATCATCCGGGAGAAAGAGTTGTTTATGATATCAAGGAAAATCTTTTCCATGGCTTAATGCTAAGAGAGAAGGATTTCAGAGAGTTTATTAAAACGCACGACTGGGCGCAATATCAAGATAAAAATGTTGCCATTATCTGTTCTGCTGATGCTATTGTGCCAACCTGGGCATATATGTTACTGGCGAACCGATTAAAACCTTATGCCAACGAAGTGGTGTTTGGTGGTTTAGATACCTTAGAAGCAATGTTGTTTACAAAAGCGTTAGCCAAAATTGATCCTCAAACTTTTGCAAACGAACGTGTAGTTGTTAAAGGTTGCGGCGATATAGATGTGCCCGTATCTGCCTATGTAGAAATTACCAATTTGTTAACGCCTGTTGTTAAAAGTATCATGTTTGGCGAGCCTTGCTCAACCGTGCCTGTGTATAAAAGAAAAGACTAATTTTGGTTTGCTTTTTGCATAGTTGTAACGAATAGCTGCAAATGAGTCGTTTATTATGTAGATATTCACGCAAATGAAACACACAAAGCAAATGAAAAAGATATTTTTTATTCTCACGTTAACGTTAAGCAAGTTTATTGCTTCGGCGCAGGAATTGCCGCTGAAAAAGGACGCTGTTTTTCAAGACGGCGAAGTTTTAAGCTATAAGTTAAAGTACGGATTTATTACAGCTGCCGAAGCGACTATAAAAGTTCTGAATTCTGATTTGAAGTTTGATAACAAACCCACTTATAAACTAACAGTCGATGCAGAAACCTCTGGAACTTTTGATGTCTTTTACAAAGTAAGGGATCATTACGATTCTTATATCGATAAAACAGATTTGCTTCCGTATTTCTATCAGGAAAATATTAGAGAGGGAAGTTACAAGAGACAAGATAAAGCTAGGTTTACGCAGGATGCCAAAAAGGTAGTGTCGAACAGGGGGACTTTTACCACACCGACTACACAAACATTTGATTTGGTTTCTGCTTATTATTTCGCCCGTAGTTTAGATATTACAAAACTTAAAACGGGTGATAAGTTTAAATTAAATTATTTTCTTGGCGATGAAATTTCTGCCCTCGAAATTGAATATATCGGTAAAGAAACTGTGAAAAGTAAACTGGGTAACATTCGCTGCCTTAAATTTAGTCCTTCTATTAAACCAGGTAGAATCTTTAAAAAGGATAGTCGTTTGTATCTTTGGGTTACCGATGATGGAAATAGAGTGCCTGTAAAAGCACAGGTGGAAATTTTAGTTGGTGCGGTAACCATGGAGTTAAAATCTGCCTCAGGTTTAAAATATGCTTTAGCAAAAGAGTAATGATGATAGAAGTTGAACAAGTGCTGGTGCACGAAGATGTTTTAAAAGAAAATTTCGTTTGCAATTTAAGCAAATGTAAAGGTATTTGTTGTGTAGAAGGCGATTCTGGTGCTCCTTTAGATAATGAGGAAAAAGCTATTTTAGAGGAGATTTACCCTAAAATTAAGCATTTCTTAAATGAGAAGGGCATAAAAGCAATTGAAGAACAAGGTACTTATGTAGTTGATGCGGATGGAGATTTGACTACACCATGCGTTGATACAAATAAAGAGTGTGCATACGTACTTTTCGAAGGTGGTATTACCAAATGTGCTATCGAAAAGGCTTATGAGCAAGGTATTGTAGATTGGCAGAAACCGATCTCCTGCCATTTATATCCAATCAGAATAACCAAATACCCCGAATTTGAAGTCTTAAATTATGACAGATGGCACATTTGCCACGATGCCTGTACATTCGGTCGGGAGTTAAAAGTGCCTGTATATAGTTTCTTAAAAGGACCACTTATCCGCAAATACGGCGAAGAATGGTATAAAGAATTAGAAAGCTCCGTTGCGGCAATGTAAACTAACAGTAAGTCGAACAACTAATTCTTAGCGCAACCCTGCTAAATCAGGTTTCTGGTAATTTTTCCTTTTATGATATAAAGTGCCGTGATACTATTTTTCTCAACAATCGTATCACCCTTAAAATTTGGATTAGATGAACGTAAAATCAGCTTGTTTTTATCGCTATGCTCAAAAATCAGTTTAATGCTGCGTAAATGATTCGACTTTTCATTAGTCATGATTACATAGGCTTCTCCCCATTGTAAAACATCGAAATTCGTTATTTCTCTAACTGCTATAATTTCGCCTGAAGCATATTTCGGGTACATGCTATCTCCATAAACAGGTAAATAAGCAGTACAATCATTAAAAGGCTTATAGTTTACAAAATATTCGGCCTGCGATTCCTCCAAGATAGATAAATCTTCATCTGCTAAACTGACATTAAAGTAAGGAACCCCTTCTTTAGTTTCAGAAATTACAGGGCCTTTTTTTAGGAAAGGTTCTCCTTCACCGTCTTCAAGCCATTTAATATTTACATTAAACTTCAAAAACAATCTATCCTTTATCGCATTAGAAATTCCAATTCTTTCTCTTAAAATATCAGAAAGTGATCCTTGCTGAATGTTCAAACTTTCCGCAAATTCTTTTTGTGTTTTAAAATTTAGTCTATCTAGGATGATTTTTAGTCTTTGATTTTCAGTCATTTGCAGTTATATTAGTAAGTAATGCGAATAATTATTCATAATACTTACTTAATTTATTATGTTTGTTTAAGTAATCGCAAGATAATATTAATCAATGTACTTAAACGAACCAAATATGAAAGACAAGATTTTATATTCTGAACCTCTGTTTCTTTTTCTCGAATCTTTTTTTGAATCAAGAACTGTATCTCAACATATTCGTTTTCTGGAAGAGTGGTTGCAACTGGTTTTGACGGATAAATTTTACACCAAATGGAATAACCCAGCAGATATACTTTTCTTTTATAACCAGTTCGTCGAACTTTACGAGCATTCGTCCAAATTGATCGAAGATCAAAGAGCTTCGGAAGAGGTTGATTCAATTTCTGCAGCTAGGGCTCAGCTAAAGCTTAGTTACGAGCCACAATATTTATCAGCAGAAGAAATTTTAAATCCGCTGTTAGCGATTCAAGGCGTTTTTAAAGATTACGATTTTGCTTATTATAAATCAGCGCTCTACGAATGGCTTGAAGAAGCCCTTAATTCGGCTTTATCAGATATTGATGGAGCAGAGATATTTCCAATATATGCAAATACAAAAAAACTTATCGAAGCCAATTGGTTGTTGCTTCAATATTTGGTAAGTAAAGATCAGCAAGAAAAAAATGTAAAAGCATTAATTTGCTTTGAACAAACATGCCCGCTTCTTCTGCAGAAATCATATTTAAATGATCCCTATAAAGAAATTGAATCGTTTTTTAGTGGTGCGAGTTTGGGCGAATATCGCAAAGATTTAAAAGATTGGTTTAGGGCAGCACTAATAGAGCATGTTTCCTTTAAGCGAAGCAGTAAGCTAATTTATTTTCACAGCCAGCTTATTCAGCTCATACATGCGGGGTATTTAATTGTAAACAATAACTTAATCTATCAACGAAACGAGCCCTATTGCAGTAATGCAAATACATTTAAAGACTGGATAATTGGTGTGAAAGCTAAAACCGAAGAAGAAACTGGTGTTGAAACATGCAATTATGATGTTTTTGCATTAAGTGATGCGGAAAAACGCGATCCTTTACAATACGTGTATAAAACGTTGAAGCTGAAAAAAATTAAAGAGATTAGATATGGATTACAAGAATGGCTTTACTGTGCTTTAAGTAAGCAAAACAGTTTGATGGACATAGAGGATCAGTATATTTTAAAATTGTATGAAACCCTAGAGAAGTTACTGGAAGCCTTTTTTCTGTTGGTTACAGGTAATCATATAAAAGCAGAATTTGACGCTGAGGGGAAAACGTTATGATTGAATTGGCAAAAATAGACTGCGAAGAAAATGATCAAGACTATTGGAGCATTAATGATGAAAACAGTGGCCGATTAACTGATTTACTTAAGTTGCTTGTTCGGGTAATCCCAATTGCTTATATTTTTCGTTGTAAAGATTGCAACGAACAAATCAGGCTAATTATTATCACCGATCAGCATCAATATCAGGATTCAGATAAAACCAAAACGCTTTTAAATTTTCTTAGTGTGGGGCGCTCTAATATTCATCTAGCTTATTTTTGCTACGGAACCATGTTTGATTTCCTACAAAGAGGTCACTTATTCTTTTCTGTAAACTGCACCGCTGCCAATTGTATTTTCAAAAAGAAGGGTTTAATAATGCTGCCAGCGCGTTCTGATTTATTAATTAAAATAACCGAAGATGCGCTGCGTGGTTTTAACCTGGAAATGGAAAAGGTTTCCAGCTTTTTTTATGGAGCAGAGGTATACTTTAAAGAAAACAAACTTAATATGGCTGCTTTTATGCTTCATCAAACTTGCGAACAGTTATATCGCCTAATCATTTTGATTTTTAGGCGAAAGGATTTTAAAAGCCATCAACTTCAACTCCTCCGAAAAGAAGCTGCATTCTACTATCCTCAAATTTATAATATGTTTCATGTTAAAGAAACCAAAGAACTTAAATGGATTACCCTTTTACAGGATTCTTATTTGGGTGTTCGCTATCAAGATGATTATTTTATTAAACCAAAAAACTGCATTTTTTTAAAAGAAAAAATTGAAGAAATGCTCTTAATAATCAAAACAGAATTGTTTCAGACTTTGGTTTAGGCGATAATGGATGAAGTCTAAAGGACTTTGTCTTGTAACATATCCCTCGAAAATGATTGTTGCAGAAGGTAATTTAACTGAATGATATCATTTTTTGCCGATTTGTAAAAGTGTAATAAGTTGTTTATGTGTAATATCTATCTTATTTTAGCGGATTGAAAAAAACATTTATCCAGATCAAGTGAAAAAAATCTTAATTACCGGTGGAGCCGGCTTCATTGGCTCTCATGTCGTACGCCGTTTTGTAAACAACTATCCTCAGTATGAAATTGTAAATCTCGACAAGTTAACTTATGCAGGGAACCTGGCAAATTTAACGGATGTGGAAAATAAGCCTAATTACAGGTTTGTTAAGGAAGATATTACAGACGCGACTGCGATGAATGAATTATTCAAAACAGAAAATTTTGATGCGGTAATACATTTGGCAGCAGAAAGTCATGTAGATAGATCAATTACCGACCCAACAGCTTTCGTAATAACCAATGTAATTGGTACGGTAAACTTATTAAATGCTGCCCGTGAGTATTGGAAAGGCGATTATGATAAAAAACGTTTTTATCATGTAAGCACAGATGAGGTATATGGTGCATTAGGAGAAGAAGGTATGTTCACAGAAACAACAGCTTACGACCCACATAGCCCTTATTCAGCTTCAAAAGCAAGCTCTGATCATTTCGTGCGTGCGTATCACGATACTTACGGTATGGATTGCGTAATCTCAAATTGCTCTAATAATTATGGCTCACATCATTTTCCTGAAAAATTAATTCCGCTTGCCATTAACAATATTAAAAATAACAAGCCAGTTCCAGTTTACGGTAAAGGCGAAAACGTTCGCGATTGGTTATGGGTAGAAGATCATGCCCGAGCTATTGATGTAATTTTCCACAACTCTAAAACTGGAGATACTTACAATATTGGTGGCCATAACGAATGGAAAAACATTGACTTGATTAATCTGCTTTGCTCAATTATGGACCAGAAATTAGGTCGTGAAGAAGGTGAATCAGCTAAATTGATTACTTATGTAACTGATAGAGCAGGTCATGATTTGCGTTATGCAATCGACTCATCTAAGTTACAGAACCAATTAGATTGGGTACCAAGTCTTCAATTTGAAGAGGGCTTAGCTAAAACAGTTGATTGGTATCTTCAAAATGAAGATTGGTTGAACAATGTAACTTCAGGTAATTATCAATCTTACTACGAACAACAATACAACAATAAATAATGGAGATTCAGGAAACAGGTTTAAAGGATTGTGTGATTATCAAACCCAGAGTTTTTGAAGATGCAAGAGGTTATTTTTTTGAGAGCTTTAATAAAAATACCTTTGAAGAGAAAACTGGAATGTCGGGTGCGTTCGTACAAGACAATCAATCGTTTTCATCTTATGGTGTAATCAGAGGTCTTCATGCGCAATCAGGTGAATTTGCACAGGCAAAATTGGTTCGAGTGATCAAAGGCGAAGTTTTAGACGTTGCAGTAGATATACGCCCAGGTTCACCAACTTATGGTAAACACATTTCCGTGAAATTAAGTGCGGAGAATAAGTTACAGCTTTATGTTCCTCGAGGATTTTTACATGGTTTCTCTGTGTTAAGTGAAACTGCTGAATTCTTCTATAAATGTGACAACTTTTACAATAAAGCATCTGAAGTTGGTGTAATGTACAATGATAAAGATTTGGCGATCGATTGGATGATTCCCGCAGATCAGGAGGCCGTTTCGGACAAAGATTTAATCTTAAACAGCTTTTCTTCTCTAAAATAATATGAATAAAATATTAGTAATCGGCGCTGGCGGTCAGTTAGGTCAATGCCTTAAAACCGTTGCAGAGCGTAGAGGGATTTCGGAAATTGTTTTTCCTGTAGAACAGGAAGCAAACATCCTAAATCAGGGATTATTAAACAGTCTTCTGGAAAAGGAAAAACCAAAATTCGTGATCAATTGTGCAGCTTATACTGCGGTAGATAAAGCGGAAGATGAAGTTGATTTATCGAAAGCGGTAAATGAAACAGGTGCTGCTAATCTGGCGAAAGCTTGTAAAGCAAATGGGGCAACTTTAGTTCATATTTCTACTGATTTCGTGTTTGAAGGAAATGAAGTAAAACTTTTAAAAGAAGAAGATGCTGCAAATCCTATAAACGTTTACGGTGTAACCAAACTGGATGGCGAAAATGCGGTAATCGATATTTTAGATGAGCATTTTATCTTACGTACCAGCTGGTTATATTCTGAGTATGCAAACAATTTTGTGAAAACCATGCTTAAGCTTGGTGCTGAACGCGATGAGTTAGGTATTATTGCAGATCAGGTAGGTACGCCTACCTATGCAATTGATTTAGCAAATACAATTTTTGATATTATCCAATCTGAAAATAAAAGCTATGGGTTATATCATTACAGTAATGAGGGCGTAACCTCGTGGTTCGATTTTGCTAAAGCCATATTCGATATTAGCAATACCGCGGTTAAGGCAAATCCAATTCCAGGTTCAGCATACCCAACAAAAGCAAAACGTCCGGCTTTTTCGGTAATGGATAAATCGAAAATTAAATCTACTTTTAATATACAAATTCCATATTGGAGAGATAGCTTGGTGGAGTGTATTAAACAATTGAATAAATAATAAATTAATGAAGTGTAGATTAGGAACGATCTTAATCTATAATCTCAAATCAAAGACCAAAATATGAAAGGCATAATCCTAGCCGGTGGCAGCGGAACACGTTTACATCCTTTAACTTTAGCTTGTAGCAAACAAATGATGCCGGTTTACGATAAACCGATGATCTATTATCCTTTATCAACTTTAATGCTTGCTGGGATCAAAGAAATTTTAATTATTTCTACCCCGCACGATTTACCAAATTTTGAGAAACTATTGGGTGATGGTGCTTCTTTAGGTTGTAAATTTAGTTATGCCGTACAGGCAGAGCCAAACGGATTAGCACAAGCATTTGTAATTGGAGAAGAATTTATTGGTAAAGATAAAGTTGCTTTAGTGCTTGGTGATAATATTTTTCATGGCGATGGAATGGCAAAGCTATTACAAGCCAGCTCCGATCCAGAAGGTGGAGTTGTTTTTGCTTATCAGGTTTCTGACCCCGAACGTTATGGCGTAGTTGAATTTGACGAAAATAAAAATGCAATTTCGATCGAAGAAAAACCTGAGCAACCAAAATCAGATTATGCGGTACCAGGATTATATTTTTATGATAACGAAGTTGTAGAAATTGCTAAAAATATCAAGCCATCTCCACGTGGCGAATATGAAATTACCGATATTAACAAGGTTTATTTAGAAAGAGGTACTTTAAAAGTTGGTGTTTTATCTCGTGGTACTGCCTGGTTAGATACCGGAACTTTTACCTCATTAATGCAGGCAGGCCAGTTTGTTCAGATTATTGAAGAACGCCAGGGCTTGAAAATCGGCTGTATTGAAGAGATTGCTTATCGCATGGGTTTTATCAATGCAGAACAGCTTAAAGCAATTGCTACACCACTTGTTAAAAGTGGTTATGGAGCTTACCTACTAAAACAAATTAAGTAAGTTTAATATAAAATTATTAAAAAAGTTCTTGTCAGTTTAAAACTGGCAAGAACTTTTTTTTTGAATAAGATGTTATAAGTAGTGTTATCAAACAGGGTAGATATTAAGGGTTGTGTCGCAGTTAGTTCGGCGTTGGTTCGCAGTTAGTTCGGGGTTGTGACAATCGTATCCGACCAAACTCCGAACTAAATGTAAATTAAGTTTGACTTAATGGTTATCTTTTTATTATCTTGGTATAATCATCCCATAATCTTTTAAAAAAAAATTATGGCTCTACTAAATGATGGAATTAACGGTGGCTTCACCGGAAAAGCAGGCAGTATTATTGGCTACCAGCTAAACGGAAAATGGATAATCAAGGGATTACCCAAATTGAGTAAAAAAAATAAGGAAGGCACCCTTTCACAAAATGTCTGTCGTAAAAAATTTACGCTGATGCAGGCATTTCTTTCTCGTGTTCTTGGTTACATTAAGATAGGTTTTAATATCGAATCCAAATTGAGAATGATGACTGCCCATAATGCAGCAAAATCGTATAACATGCTCCATGCTTTCGACGAGTATGATGAGATTGATTACTCAAAAATTTGTTTAACCTACGGTAATTTAACAGGGGTTAAAGATCCACAATACCTTACGAATGATCTGGGGATTCAATTTACATGGACTCATGAAATCTATCCAAGTTATAACAGGAATTATGATCAGGTTATGATCCTTGCTTTTAGCCCTAAAGATAATATTGCCTTTTCTGTTTGTAGTGGTTCGAAAAGAAAATCTGGTACAGAGGTTTTAGAAATTCCTTCTTTTTATAAAGGGAGCAAATTCCATACCTGGATTTCCTTTGTTTCTGATGATCGGTTGAGTATTTCGATGAGTAGCTATGTTGGTGTAATTACTTATTGAGGGTACCGTACCTTGTAGTTTGTTGCGCTGCTTGAATATGAATGCTTTGGTTTTTAATGAAAGTTGGAAGGCTATAATCATAACCTAAACTAATGATTTTAGTTATCTTTACCCCGATACATTAAGTAAATGGATAAAAAAAAGCAGCTAGCAATTATAGGATTAGGTTATGTTGGATTGCCATTAGCAATTGAGTTTGCCAAAAAATATTCAGTTGTAGGCTTTGATATAAATGAGCACAGAATATTAGAATTAAATAATGGTCATGATCATACCCAGGAAGCAAATCTTGATGAGCTAAAAAATGTAATCGATAATTGCGATATCAAATTTAGTTCAAATCTTCCCGATATCAGTCAGTGTACGGTTTACATTGTTACCGTTCCGACACCTATAGATCATTTGAAAAGACCCGATTTGGAGCCTTTACTTACCGCATCAAAAATGCTGGGAATTGTATTGAAAAAAGGAGACACAGTTATTTACGAATCAACGGTATACCCAGGTTGTACAGAAGAAGATTGTGTTCCTGTTTTGGAGAAGATTTCGGGATTAAAGTATAATGTAGACTTCTTCTGCGGCTATTCACCAGAACGAATTAACCCTGGAGATAAAGTTAATACATTAACCAAAATAAAAAAAGTAACCTCAGGTTCTAATCCTGAAACTGCAGTAGAAATAGACAACTTATATTCAAGCATTATTATTGCAGGTACACATTTAGCTCCGAGCATTAAAGTTGCAGAAGCTTCAAAGGCGATTGAAAATGCACAACGCGATGTTAATATTTCGTTTGTAAATGAACTTGCCTTAATTTTTGACAAGATGGAAATTGATACAGCAGACGTATTAGCTGCCGCAGCTACCAAATGGAATTTTTTAAATTACAAACCTGGTTTAGTTGGTGGCCACTGCATCGGTGTCGATCCGTATTATTTGGCATTTAAATCAGAGTCGTTGGGCTATAAACCTGAAGTTATTTTATCTGGTAGAAGAGTTAATGATAACATGGGTATGTTTGTAGCGAACAAAGTTATCAAAATGATGGTTGCCAGAGATAAAACCATCAAAAATGCCAAAGTACTAATACTTGGCTTCGCTTTTAAAGAAAACTGTCCAGATACCAGAAATACCCGTGTTATCGATATTTATAAAGAATTAAGGTCTTTTTCGATCGATGTGGATGTGTATGACCCCTGGGCGGAGGCCGAACTTGTGCAGGCAGAATACAATATCTCTTTATTAAAAAATGAGCCCTCAGAACATTATGATGCGATTATTTTGGCTGTCGCTCATACACAGTTTTCGGAACTGAATTATGCGGCTTTCAAAGAAGCTGGAGCGATAATTTTTGATACAAAGTCATTTATCGACAGAAAATTATCTGATGCAAGATTATAATCTGAAAAACATAAAGAAGTTGTTAGTTGATTATTTTAGTTTTTCAACTCACCAATATTATTACCTATATTTGCAAGCTTAAACTCTATGAAATAATTTATGAAGGTTGCTCTTATTACTGGTGTTACCGGACAGGATGGTGCTTATTTAGCCGAATTTTTGCTAAAAAAGGGGTATTTTGTTCATGGTCTAAAAAGAAGAAGTTCTCTGTTCAATACAGATCGAATTGATCATTTATACCAGGATCAGCATGAAAATAATGTGCATTTTAAATTGCATTATGGAGATTTAACCGATTCGACCAACCTGATCAGAATTATACAGGAAACTCAACCAGACGAGATTTACAATTTAGCGGCCATGAGCCATGTTCATGTAAGTTTTGAAATGCCAGAATATACTGCAAATGCAGATGGTATTGGCACTTTAAGGTTGCTTGAAGCCATTAGAATTCTCGGTTTGACAGGGAAAACGAAAATTTATCAGGCTTCAACTTCTGAGCTGTACGGCTTGGTACAAGCAGTTCCACAGAGTGAAACTACGCCTTTTTATCCACGTTCCCCTTATGCTGTAGCAAAAATTTATGGTTACTGGATCACGGTGAACTATCGTGAGGCTTATGGCATGTTTGCTTGTAATGGTATTTTGTTTAATCACGAGAGTCCTTTACGAGGCGAAACCTTTGTAACGCGTAAAATTACAAGAGCCGCAACTAAAATCGCTCTAGGTTTACAAAATTGTCTTTATTTAGGTAATCTTTCTGCTCAAAGAGATTGGGGACATGCGAAAGACTACATCGAAGCGATGTGGCTTATCTTACAGCAAGAACAAGCAGAAGATTATGTAATTGCAACTGGTGTTACCACAACCGTTCGTGATTTTGTTCGTATGAGTTTTGCTGAGCTGGGCATTGAAGTCGAGTTTTCAGGTAAAGACGAAAACGAAAAAGGCGTAATCATTAACGTGGATGAAGAAAAAGCCATTGCTTTAGGTTTAAATTTAGATAATTTAAAACCAGGTCAAACTATAGTTAAGGTAGATCCAAAATATTTCCGTCCAACTGAAGTAGACTTATTACTTGGCGATCCTACAAAATCAAAGACTAAGTTAGGCTGGCAGCCAAAATACGACTTACCTGCTCTAGTTAAGGATATGGTAATTTCCGACCTTCAATTAATGAAAAAAGACGAACACCTGAAAGAGGGTGGTTTTAAAACCTTAAATTACTTTGAATAAACGATAAGCTCAATAGCTAATCGCAATAATACATCTATGAAACAAAAATTAGTTCTTTTAACATCTTTCATTTTTTTTATATTTTTAATCAACACGGATGTGTTGGCTCAAAGTAACTATGCCAATCAAAAGGTAGATGAACTTTCTGATGCGCAAATTAAAACCTTGATGCAACGTGCAGAATCTTTGGGCTACAGCGATGCACAATTGGAGCAAATGGCTTCTGCTCAGGGCATGAAGCAAGATGAGATATTAAAACTTCGTAAAAGAGTCGAAACCATCAGAAAACAAGGTTCTTCAAGTGTTGTTGCAAAGCAAAATGCTGGTAAAAGCAGTTCTAATAACACAGATCGACAATATCTTGGATCGAGTGACAGTACCTCAACAAATCAACCCACTAAGCAAGATTTAATCGATAAAGCTTTCGATGATTTAAAGCCGAAGATTTTTGGTTCACAATTATTCAAAAATTCTAACATCACTTTCGAGCCTAATTTAAGAATGGCTACTCCAGCTGGTTATGTTATTGGTCCGGATGATCAATTGCTGATTGATCTGACGGGAGATAATGAGGCAAATTATGATTTGAAAGTTAGTCCAGAGGGATCAATTCGCTTAGAATACGTAGGCTTAGTAAAAGTTGGTGGTTTAAGTATTGATGAGGCCCGTTCGAAGATCAAAAATCTGATGGGTTCAACCTACCCAGGCTTGCGTTCTGGAAGGACCAACTTAGCTATTAATTTAGGGAATATACGCGGTATTAAAATTATTTTAAATGGGCAGGTTACAAAACCTGGCACTTATACTTTATCATCTTTATCCAGTGTGTTCAATGCACTATATGCTGCTGGTGGCCCGAATGATAACGGTTCTTATCGTAAAATCCAAGTGGTTAGAAATAACCGTGTAGTGGCTACCGTAGATTTTTATGATTTAATTATCAATGGTATGCAAAAGGGTAATATTCGTTTGCAAGACCAGGATGTAATTAATGTTCCAGTTTATGAAAATAGGGTAGAAGTTGTAGGAGAGGTTAAAAACCCTGCGATTTTTGAAACTTTAGCTGGGGAGCATTTTCAAAATGTATTAAACTTTGCTGGTGGCTTTTCAAATATAGCCTATCAATCAGCTGTTAAAGTTTTCCAAAATACAGCAAGAGAAAGAAAGATCAGCGATATTTTTGCTGCTGATTTTAATACTTATATCCCTAAAAATGGTGATAAATTTTTTGTAGAACCCATTTTAGATCGTTTTGAAAACAGAGTTGAAATTAATGGTGCAGTTTTCAGACCAGGTTATTTTGAACTGGAAAAAGGCATGACCTTAAAGCAACTCATTCAAAAAGCTGATGGTTTAAAGGAAGATGCCTTTATGAACCGGGGTTACATTAGTAGACTGAACACAGACAATACACTCGCCTTGGAATCTTTTGATGTGGCTGCAATTATGAATGGCAGTCAGGCTGATATACCTTTGAAAAGAGAAGACAAAATTACCATTTCTTCAATTTTTGATTTAAGAGAAGAATATAAAGTTACGGTACAAGGAGAGGTGAGAGAACCAAATCAGTTTCCTTATGCTGAGAATATGAATCTTGAAGATGCGATTCAAATGGCTGGAGGATTCAAAGAAGGTGCATCACCAAATCGGGTAGAAATATCAAGACGAGTTCGAAACAGTAATGTTCAATCTACTGCAGCTAGTACAGCTGATGTATTCACCATAAATATTGATCGTAATCTTAAATTAGTTACAGATACTATTTTTAAATTAAAGCCATTTGATATCGTTTCGGTTAGAAGTGCAGAAGGTTATGTGGTTCAAAAACAAGTTAAAATAGAAGGAGAAGTATTATACCCAGGTACTTATACGATCAAAAGTAAAAATGAGCGTATTTCGGATTTAATCAAGCGAGCAGGAGGATTAACTGCATTAGCTTATACAGATGGTGCTTCTTTAAAAAGGCCAGGCCGAGATACTACTCTATTCCAAAGCCAAAAAGATTCTTTACAAAAGGAATTATTAATAAGAAGAGCAAAATATGGAGATTCCTATTCGATGCAGGATTTGCTCGGGAATTCTAAATCAGATGAGCGTAAACAGGAAGAGCAGGCAAGAATCATGAATTTGCAAAGAGTAACGCAATCTGGAGTAGATACTACATCATTTAGAAGACAGCCTCAAGTAATTGCTTCAGATATGGTTGGCATCGATTTAACCCGAATTTTGAAAGCGCCAGGTGAGCGATATGATTTATTATTAGAGGATGGCGATGTTATTAAAGTGCCTAAGCAATTGCAAACCGTACGCGTAAGCGGTGAGGTACTCAATCCAAATAATATTGTTTTCAGAACGGGCAAAAGCTTTAAGGCCTATGTAAATGGAGCTGGTGGTTTTACAGCAAATGCCCTAAAAGGTAGGGCCTATGTTAAATATGCCAACGGATCAGTTGAAGGCGCAAGGAGCTTTTTATTCTTCAATAATTATCCTAGGATTAAACCTGGAGCCGAAATTTTGGTGCCTAAGCGAGCAGAAAGAGAAAGATTGACCGCTGCTGCCTGGATAGGCATTGGAACAGGTTTGGCTTCCTTGGGAGCAATAATTGTTTCATTACTTAGATAGGAATCTTCTATCCACATCATTAATAGCACCAAAATTTATTTAAAATATACGTAATGCCAACAGAAATTAAGATAGTAAATCAAACTGAAGATGGCGAACTCTCATTGAAAGAACTTATTCTTTTTTTAAAGGAATGGGTTAAGTTTTTACTCTCCAAATGGGTTGTAATTGTGATTTTTGGATTAGTGGGTGGGTTATTAGGTTTTCTGTATGCGAACTCTAATAAACCAATTTATACAGCCAAAACTACATTTGTGTTAGAGGAGGAAAAGGCATCTGGCAATTTAGCTTCTTTATCAGGACTAGCATCAATGGCTGGATTGGATTTAGGCGGAAGTGGAGGAGGTATTTTTCAAGGCGACAATATCCTTGAATTGTATAAATCAAGGAATATGATTCAGAAGACTTTGCTTTCTAAAGTCGAGATAAATGGAAAGCCAATGCTGTTAATAGATAGATATATTGAATTTAAAAATCTTAAGAAAACTTGGGAAGATAAGGGGATTGCTGGTGAGATTAATTTTGATATTGGGAATAAAACAAGGGTTCAGGATAGTATTTTGGGCACTATTGTAGCTGATATTGACAAGAACTTGTTGAGTGTAACAAAACCAAATAAAAAATTAAGTATAATAAAAGCTGAAGTTAAATCCACAGATGAAGCTTTTTCTAAAACATTTAATGATCAGATCGTAAAAAATGTAAATGATTTCTATGTTCAAACCAAAACAAAAAAATCATTAGAGAACGTTGCCATTTTACAGCAAAAGGTTGATTCTGTTAGAACTGTAATGAATGGTTCCATATATACCGCTGCTGTTGTATCAGATCAGACGCCGAACCTAAACCCTACGAGACAAATTCAGCGTGTAGCTCCTGTTCAAAAAGCTCAGTTCTCTGCAGAAACTAATAAAGTGATTTTAGGTGAGTTAATTAAAAATCTAGAACTTTCAAAAATCTCCCTTCGAAAAGAACAGCCATTAATCCAAATAATTGATCAACCTATTTTTCCTTTAGATAAAGATAAACTAAGTAGAATAAAAGGAATAATTGTAGGAGGCTTATTTGGTGGTTTAATTATTTGCTTGTTTCTGATAGTTCGAAAGCTATCTAAAAAGGTTTTATCTTAGATATAATGAATATTTTAAGTTTAATAGGAAGAAAGAAAGAGTTATTTCATAACGATATCACTCGAAATGAAGAGCAGTTAAAAAAAGTTGTTAGTCAATCTAAATTTTTAGTTCTTGGTGGGGCAGGCTCAATAGGTCAAGCCGTAACCAAAGAAATTTTTAAACGCCATCCTTTAAAGCTTCACGTTGTAGACATTAGTGAAAACAACATGGTTGAGTTGGTAAGAGATATTAGAAGTTCTTATGGCTATATTGATGGAGACTTTCAAACTTTTGCATTAGATATTGGATCAATAGAATATGATGCGTTTATCGAGGCTGATGGCCTTTACGATTATGTACTAAATCTTTCTGCATTAAAACACGTTAGAAGCGAAAAAGACCCTTTCACTTTGATGCGAATGATTGATGTAAATATTTTCAACACAGAAAAAACCATAAACCAATCCATTACTAAAGGTGTTAAAAAATATTTCTGTGTATCCACCGATAAAGCCGCTAATCCAGTTAATATGATGGGTGCATCAAAACGTATAATGGAAATGTTTTTGATGCGAAAAAGCAAAGAAATAGCGATCTCAACTGCTCGTTTTGCAAATGTAGCTTTTTCTGATGGTTCGCTGTTGCATGGTTTTAATCAAAGAATACAAAAAAGACAGCCAATTGTGGCTCCAAATGACATAAAAAGATATTTTGTCATTCCTACAGAATCTGGGGAGTTATGTTTAATGTCTTGTATATTCGGTGAAAACAGAGATATCTTCTTCCCTAAATTAAGTGAAAACTTACATCTGATCACTTTTGCTGCTATTGCCATAGAGTATTTAAAAGAATTGGGTTACGAGGCATTCGAATGTGAAAATGAAGAACAAGCAAGAGAATTAATTAGTAGCTTACCTGAAGAAGGAAAATGGCCGTGTTTATTTACTGCCAGTGATACTACTGGGGAAAAGGATTTTGAAGAGTTTTTTACTGAGCATGAAACGCTGGATTTAGAAAGGTTTGAAAATTTAGGCATTATTAAAAATGAGCCTAATTATAATGAAAGTAATCTGCAGCTTTTTACTGATCAAATTTATAAAATGAAGCAGGACAGAAAATGGTCTAAAGACCAGATTGTAGCTTTATTTCACCAAATGATACCTGACTTCGGACACAAGGAAACGGGTAAATACTTAGACGCAAAAATGTAATGACAATTGATTTCGAGAATATTTCAACAATCATAAAAAAACAATTTCCTAATCAGGATTTTATACCATTACATGCACCCTTGTTTATTGGTAACGAGCGTAAATATGTAATGGAAACACTTGACTCCACATTTGTATCTTCAGTAGGTAGTTTTGTTAATCGCTTTGAAGAAATGATGAGTGAAATTACAGGAGCAAAGTATGCCATCGCTATTGTAAATGGAACAAATGCTTTGCATATGGCTTTAATACTGGCAGATGTGAATGCAGGAGATGAAGTACTTTCTCAAAGCTTAACATTTATAGCTACATGTAATGCCATAAGTTATATTGGTGCAAAACCCATCTTTTTAGATGTTGATAAGGATACACTAGGATTGTCTCCAAACGCAATAAAAGTTTTTTTAGAAAATAATGCAATAAAAAAGGCCGATGGATTTACCTATAATAAAAAAACAGGGAAGCGAATAAAGGCTTGTGTGCCGATGCATACTTTTGGCTTACCTTGTCGTATTGATGAAATAGCTAATATTTGTGCCGAATGGAATATTACGCTGATCGAAGATGCAGCAGAATCTTTAGGTAGTTATTATAAAGGAAAACATACTGGTATTTTCGGTGAGATTGGTACGTTTAGTTTCAATGGAAATAAAACGGTAACCAGTGGCGGGGGCGGCGCATTAGTTACAAATAATGAAAAGCTTGCAAACCGTGCCAAGCATCTTACTACACAAGCTAAGGTAGCTCATCCCTGGGCATTTGTTCATGACCAAATAGGCTATAATTATAGGATGCCAAATTTAAATGCGGCGTTGGCTTGTGCACAGCTTGAACAATTAACAAGGTTTGTTGATAACAAAAGAGAATTAGCTCAATACTATAAAACTGCGCTTAAAAGTAGTGGAGTAGAGTTTGTTGATGAAATTGTTGATGCTAAAGCTAATTATTGGTTAAATGCAATTTTGCTGAAAGATAAAGAAGAACAACAAGCTTTTTTAGGGTACATGAATAGTAATGGTGTAATGGCAAGGCCTGTTTGGGAATTAATGCATCGGTTGCCTATGTTTAAGGATGCTGAAATACAAAATCTTAAAAATAGCGAATGGATTGCAGACCGATTAGTTAACATACCGAGTAGTGTAAGATTATAAAAAATGAGAGCTGCTTTAATTGGTTATTCAGGACATTCTTTTGTTATAATTGATACTTTGTTGTCTTTAAGCTATAATATTGAAGGCTACTGCGAACAACAAGAGAAAGAAAATAATCCGTTTGGTATTAGGTATTTAGGGAGTGAACAGGATGCCAGAACTTTAGAGCAATTAAAAAATATCGATGTTTTCTTAGGCTTAGGTGATAACAAACTCAGATCGAAAATTTATCTACATTTGATTGAAAAAGGCATTAATTGCCCATCCATAAAGCATATCAAGGCAATTGTTTCTCCAACAGTTTCAATAGGAAAAGCAACCGTAATTATGCCTGGTGCTATCATTAACGCTATGGCTAAAATAGGGCAGGCTGTAATTTGTAATACATCAAGCGTTATTGAGCATGAGTGCGTGATTGGAAATTATACCCATATCGCACCTGGAGCCGTGTTGGCTGGAAATGTAAAGGTAGGCGATGGCTCTTTTATAGGAGCAAATGCAGTTATTAAACAGGGTGTAACAATTGGTTCAAATGTAACTATTGGTGCAGGCGCGGTAGTAATTAAGGATATTGAGGATGGATTAACATTTTTTGGTAATCCAGCAAAAAAAGGATAAGGATGAAGACATTAATTATTGCAGAAGCAGGAGTAAATCACAATGGAGACATAGAAGCTGCGAAAAGATTAATCGATGCCGCTGTTACAGCTGGAGTAGATTATGTTAAATTCCAGACTTTTAAAGCTAATAAGCTGGTTAGTAAAGCGGCAGTAAAAGCGGATTATCAGAGCCATAATACTGGCAATTCAACTGAAAGCCAATTGCAGATGTTACAAAAGCTAGAATTATCGATAGCCGATCATTATGAATTGATCGATTATTGTAAATCTAAGGAAATAAAGTTCTTTTCAACTGCATTCGATCTGGATAGTCTCACCTTTTTAAAAGAACTCGGGTTAACATTATTTAAAATTCCTTCTGGAGAATTAACAAATTTACCTTACTTAGAAAGGGTGGCATTGTTGGCAGAAGAAATCATTTTATCAACTGGCATGAGTACCATGCAAGAAATAGGCGAAGCAATCCAAGTTCTAAGAGAAAAATCTACTTCGAAAATAACAGTATTGCATTGTAATACAGAATATCCTACACCTTATCAAGATGTTAATTTATTTGCGATGCTGGCTATTGCTAAAGAATTTAATGTTGAAATAGGTTACTCAGATCATACTCTAGGCATAGATGTGCCAATTGCGGCAGTAGCTTTGGGTGCAAAAGTAATTGAAAAACATTTCACACTAGATCGCACATTACCGGGTCCGGACCACGCAGCCTCTTTAGAGCCAAATGAGCTCCAAGCCATGGTAAGTGCTATCCGAAATGTAGAAGCGGCTTTAGGTTCTGAAGTTAAGGAACCAAGCTCTTCAGAGTTGAAAAATATCGCGATCGCAAGAAAAAGTATTCATTTGGCCAACGAAAAAAAGGCTGGAGAAATTATTTTAGAATCAGATTTAGAAATGTTAAGACCAGGTGACGGCATTTCTCCAATGAGAATGAGAGATATTATCGGGAAAATAGCTGCAGTGGATTTGTCAGCTGGTCAAAAATTAACGATTGAAGATATCAACTAAATGAAAATAGGTGTCTTAACAAGTTCGAGAGCCGATTATGGAATATATTTTCCACTATTAGAGCAGATAAAGAAAGATAATTTTTTTAAATTAGAAATAATTGCTTTTGGAACGCATCTCTCTAAAAATCATGGATATACGCTGGTAGATATAGAAAGAGACGGATATCAATGTATCCATACTATTTCGTCATTAATTTCAAATGATGACGAGCAATCTATTGCTTCCTCATATGGTTTAACTGTTTTAAAGTTTGCAGAGTTTTGGGAAAACCATAAATATGACTTAGTGTTCTGTTTGGGCGATCGTTTCGAAATGAGTGCCGCAGTACAGGCAGGTATTCCTTTTGGTGTTAAGTTTGCTCATATTCATGGAGGGGAAACAACGTTAGGTGCTATAGATAATATATATAGACATCAAATTACTTTGGCATCATATTTTCATTTTACAGCGACAGATATTTTTACAACAAAAGTTAATAATCTAATTGATTCATTTGAAAATGTCTTTACTATTGGTTCTTTGAGTTTAACCGATATTAAAGAATTTATACCCATCGAAAGACAAGAGTTTTATAATAAATTTTCAATTCCTGAAGATGATTTCGTGTTGGTTACTTTTCATCCAGAAACAATGGCATTAAAAAGTAATATTCATTATGCTAATGAGATGAAGGAAGCCTTGGCTTTAATTTCGGAAAAAATATTTGTTGTTGTAACAATGCCAAATGCTGATACACAAGGATCTGTTTATAGAGAAGTAATAGAAAAGCTGAAAAAGGAAAATTCAGAGAGAATTTTGTTAATCGAAAATTTCGGGAAATTGAACTACTTCTCAGCAATGCATTATTCGAAAATTTTGTTAGGAAATACTTCGAGCGGAATTTTAGAAGCGGCCTCATTTAGCAAGTATGTTGTAAATGTTGGAGACAGACAAAAAGGGAGAGCTCAAAGTAATAACGTTTTAAATTGCGAATTTGAAAAGAATGCAATTTATGCTACTGTAAATGAAGCAATATATAAAAGTGAATTCCTTGGTGAAAACATTTATTTTAAGGAAAATGCCGCAGGCAAAATAATTGAAACAATAAAGATGTGTTTATGAGAATATACAAGGATCATTTAATCCTTTCGGGATGTAAAATAAAAGAAGCCTTAATTCAGTTTAATGAATTGTCGCAGGATGCTATCTTGTTTGTAGTAGATTTAGAGGATAAATTAATAGGAGCATTAACTGACGGAGACGTAAGGAGAGGTTTACTTAAGGGTTACACTATAGAAAGCAAGGTTGATGAAATCATTCAAAATAATCCTAGGTATATAATTAAAGGGCAGAATAGTCTAGAAAAAATTATTGAGTACCGCGATGGAGACTTTAAAATAGTTCCAGTGGTTGATGAAAATCAAAGAGTGGTTAATGTCATAAATTTCAGGAAAATTAGATCTTATTTACCTATCGATGCAGTAATTATGGCTGGAGGAAGAGGCCAGCGTTTACAGCCTTTAACGGACTCTATTCCAAAACCACTTTTAAAGGTAGGAGGTAAGGCAATCATGGAGCATAATTTAGATCGATTAGCTTTGTTTGGAATCGATGATTTTTGGGTTTCAGTAAAATATTTGGGAGAACAGATCGAGAATCATTTTGGAGAAGGAAAAGAAAAGAACATTAAGATCGAATATGTTTGGGAAAAGGAAGCATTAGGAACTATTGGAGCCGTTTCTAAAATTAAAAATTTTGAACACGATTATATTCTGGTAACAAATTCTGATTTGTTAACAAACATAGATTACGAGCAGTTTTTTTTGGAATTTATTAATCTAGACGCAGATTTAGCTGTATTAACTATTCCATATCAAGTAAACATTCCGTATGCAGTTTTGGAAACTAGTGATGGCAAGGTAAAAAGTTTTAGAGAAAAACCAACCTATACCTATTACTCAAATGGAGGTATTTATCTAATAAAAAGAGAAATGTTAAAGTATATCCCAGAAGATACTTTTTTCAATGCAACAGATTTGATGGAGGAACTTATCAAAAACGATTTAAAAGTTATTTCATTTCCATTTTCTGGATACTGGTTAGATGTTGGAAAACATGAAGATTTTGAAAAAGCTCATATAGACATTCATAATATAAAATTTTAAATGAATATATTAATAACACTTTGCGCTCGGGGCGGTTCTAAAGGTATACCAGGAAAAAACATTAAACAGATTGGTGGTAAACCTTTAATCGCTTATACTTTAAATGTTGCGAATGCTTTTGCAAAACAACACAACGCAAGTATAGGGCTATCTACTGATGATGAGATGATAAAAAAGGTAGCTGAATCGCTTGGCCTTAAAACTTCTTACAGTAGACCCACCTATTTAGCTACTGATTCTGCTGGGAAAATAGAAACTATTCGTGATTTAGTGTTTTACGAAGAGCAGCAAAATAAGATAAAATATGATTACGTTCTTGATTTAGATTTGACCTCCCCATTAAGAACTTTAGAAGATTTAAATAAGGCATATTTAACTTTTGAATCAGCCGATGCTTTAACTTTATTTTCAGTAAACCCAGCAGCCAGAAATCCATATTTTAATATGGTTGAGAAAAAAGAGAATCATTACTATGGATTGATTAAAACTAATCCAGACGGATCGGTTTTAAGCAGACAAAGTGCTCCTGCTGTGTTCGATTTAAATGCTTCATTTTATTGGTACAGGAGAGCATTTTTTGATATGGATTTACAATCGCCGATTACTTCAAAATCGATCATTTATGAAATGCCACATATTTGTTTTGACTTAGATCATCCAATTGATTTTGATTTTTTGGAGTATCTTATCGTCAGCAAAAAGATTGATGACTTGATATGAAGGTATTAATTGTTGGTTTAGGCTCTATTGCCAAGAAGCACATAAAAGCATTGAATGAAATTTCTTCTGAGATTGAAATTTATGCATTGCGATCATCTTTTGACGCCACAATAGAAGAAGGTATATTTAATATATTTAATATCATCGACCTAAAATCGATCGCAATTGATTTTATAATCGTCTCCAATCCAACAAATCATCACAAAGAAACCATACAATCATTAATAGAATACCAAATCCCTTTTTTTATAGAAAAACCGATTTTTGACAATCTGGATGCTGAAAGCTTGTTAGATGATATCAAAAGAAGTAATATCACCACGTACGTAGCATGTAATTTAAGGTTTTTAGGGTGTATCGCTTTCGTTAAAGATTACATAAAAGATAAGCGTATTAATGAAGTAAATAGTTATTGCGGTTCTTACTTACCAGATTGGAGACCAGGGAGAGATTTTCGTACAATATATAGCGCAAATAGAGATATGGGAGGTGGAGTACATATAGATTTAATTCACGAAATGGATTATATTTATTGGCTTTTCGGCCCGCCTGATTGCTCACACGTTACCAAAACTAACAATTCTTCATTGGCAATTTCTGCTATCGATTACGCTAATTATTTATTAGAATATCCGCCTTTCTGCGTAAATATTGTGTTGAACTATTACCGTAGAGATGCTAAAAGAAGTTTAGAGATTTTAATGGATGATGGTTCAATAAATGTTAATCTACTTGAAAACAAAGTTATCTATAATGGTTTGGTTATATTTGAATCGTTAAAAAACATCCAGGATACTTATAAAGATCAACTGAAATTTTTTATGGAAGAAGTGTTAACTGGAAAGGTTAAATTTAATACAGCTGATGAAGCATTTAAAATATTAAAATTATGCATGGCGACAGGTTAGGTGGAAATATAGTTATAGTTACTGGTGGCAGTGGGTTAATTGGAATTCCAATACTCGAACATTTAAAGCATAACGGAGCAAAAGTTATTAATGCTGAAATAAACATAGATACTGATTGGTCTGTGGGTAACTATAAATGCGATGTTACCAATGAAGATAGTGTTGATGAACTGATTGAAGCGGTAATTGAAAGGTATGGACGTATTGATGGACTTGTAAACAATGCTTATCCTAGAACTAAAGATTGGGGCCTTCGATTTGAAGATGTTAGTTATTCATCATGGCAACAAAATGTAGATATGCAGTTAAATTCTGTATTCTTAATTTGCCAGAAAGTTTTAAAATATATGAAAGCAAATGGATCGGGCTCAATTGTTAACATAGCCTCGATTTATGGAGTAGTTGGAAATGATTTTACAATTTATGAAGGTTACGGTGGAACCTCTCCTGCAGCATATTCTGCAATTAAAGGAGGTGTAATTAATTTTAGCAGATACCTTGCTTCTTATTTCGGGAAGGATAATATTAGAATAAATTGTATCTCACCTGGAGGAATAAAAGATGCTCAACACCCCTCTTTTATAGAAAAATATGAGAATAAATCTCCTTTAAAAAGAATGGGAAAACCAGAAGAAATTGCACCAGCGGTAACATTTCTTCTATCTGATGAATCCTCATTTATTACAGGCCATAATTTAATGGTTGATGGTGGCTGGACCGCTATATAATTTAAATACAAAATTAATTTAAAAAAGATGCTTACTAGTTTAACATATCCTTTTGATACTGATATCATTTTAAGAAAAAAAAAGGCAATTAAGCGAGAATTGTTACTTTCAAATCCATCAAGGGATATAAATATTGCGATACTTGGAGGAAGTACAACTGAAGAAATAAAAAATATTTTAGAACTCTTTTTATTGAAGGATGGATTTCTGCCAAGTTTTTATCAATCTGAGTATAACAAATTTTATGAAGATGCCGTATTCAATAATGAGGAATTAAAAGCATTTAAACCAGATGTAATATTGATTCATACTTCTGAAGTTAACATTACACAATACCCGAAAATTACGGACAACGAAGAGGATATAAATCGTTTATTACTAAATGAAGTAGATAAATTTAAGTCTATTTGGAAATCACTGCTACATTACGATTGTGCAATCATTCAAAATAATTTCGATCTACCAATAAACAGGAGCTTAGGTAATTTAGACTGTTACGATATTCATGGGAAAACTTTATTTATTAGTAAACTTAATCTTGAATTTTCAAAGTGTGCACAAGAGATCAAGAATCTATATTTAAATGACATTAATTATCTCTCTGCAGCTCTAGGCCTGAAAAACTGGTTTGATAGAAACTTATGGCATTCGGCAAAGTATGCGATAAATTTTGATTCCATTCCAATGTATGCTCAACAAATTGCCAGTATAATTAATGCAATAAATGGTAATTCAAAAAAATGCCTTGTTTTGGATTTGGATAATACTTGCTGGGGGGGCGTGATTGGCGATGATGGGATTGACGGAATTTGCTTAGGTAGCGAAACCGCTCAGGGAGAATCATTTATGTATTTTCAAAATTATGTTAAAGAGTTGAAAGATAGAGGCGTAATTTTGGCCGTTTCGTCTAAAAATGAACATGAATTGGCAAAAGAGGGCTTTACACATCCAGATAGTATTCTGAAGTTTGAAGATTTTACATCATTTAAAGCAAACTGGAATCCAAAATCTGAAAATATTAGTGCCATTGCAACTTCAATTAATATTGGTTTAGATAGTTTAGTTTTTATAGATGATAACTCTGTAGAACGGGAAATTGTTTCTGCTCAGCTACCTTCGGTTAGTGTTCCTGATGTGGGCAATGATGTTTATAATTTTGTTGATCATATAGAAAAGAATGTTTTTTTTGAAACAGTTTCCTTATCTAATGACGATATTAATAGGAATAAATTTTATAAAGACAATAGCACAAGAGTCGAGCAGCAATCCTTATTTGAAAATTATGACGACTTTTTGAAGTCATTAGAAATGGTTGCTGAAGTAAAAGCATTTGAATCATTGTATCTTGATAGAATTACTCAACTAATTAATAAAACAAATCAGTTTAATTTAACTACAAAACGCCACACAATTGGAGAGATAGAATCCATATCTTCGAGCGAAGAATATATTAAACTTTACGGTAAATTGGCAGATAAATTTGGCGATAACGGACTAATTTCGATATTGATCGGTAAAATTAAAACAAATATTTGCCATATAGATCTTTGGCTTATGAGTTGTCGAGTTCTCAAAAGAAATATGGAACACGCTATGTTAGATGCATTAGTGGAGCAATGTATAAATCAAAATATTTCAACTATTATAGGATATTATTACAAAACGCCTAAAAATAACATGGTTGCTAAATTTTATGAAACTCTTGGTTTCACCATAGTTGAACAACACGGAGAGGATACAATTTGGAAACTAGAATTAAAAAATTACGATAAGAAAAATAATATAATTCAAATAAAAAATGAATAAAGATCAAGCTTTCGAAAAGGTACAGGAAATTTTTAGAGATATTTTTGATGACCAGAATTTGCTAGTAAAAGCTTCTACAAACTCTAGCGACATTGAAGATTGGGACTCTTTAAACCATATTAATCTTGTAGTTGCAATAGAAAAAGAGTTTAAAATAAAATTTAATTTCAGTGAACTGTCGGGCCTTAAAGACGTTGGCGCTATGGTTGACTTAATTATTGAAAAGGTAAAATTGTAATGAACGAATTTAGGCTTTCTGACATTTCTATTGGTTTAGAACAATCATTCGAAGTTCTGCTAGACCCAGAAAAACATAAGAAATTTTTAGAAATTACTGGAGATCATAATCCGTTACACATAGATCCAGAATATGCTAAAGTTCGAGGTTTCGAAGGGAATGTTGTTTACGGACTTCTCACATCTTCCTTTTACTCTACGTTGGTTGGTGTTTATCTCCCTGGAAAGTTTGCAATTTTGCATAGTATAGATGTTAAGTTTTTAAAACCAGTTTATATTAACGATTTATTAAAAGTTTCGGGAGTTGTTTCTTATATAAATGAGGCTTATAAACAAGTTGAACTTAAAGCATCTATCGTAAATCAGAAAGGTGTTAAAATTTCAAAGGCTATAATAAAAGTAGGGTTAATAGATGAATAATATTATTTTCATAACTGGAGCATCTTCAGATATTGGTGTAGAATTTATTAGAAGTATAAAGGAAGACTGCTTAATTATAGCGCATTATAATACTTCTAATCATTCTTTAAATGAATTATCTAAAGAACTAAAAAATAAGATGAATACGATACAGGCAGATCTTTCTTCTGAAAAGGAAGTTGAAGACATGCTTAAATACATCGTAGAAAAATATGGTACTCCAAATAAGATTGTTCATTTGGCGGCCTCTAAGTTCGAAAACATTCGATTCAAGAATGTGGAGTGGTCAAAATTTCAGAAGGAAATAGAAATTAGTTTAAAATCGATTGTTTTAATTTTAAATATGTTTCTGCCGAAGCTAGCGATCGAAAAAAGAGGTAAAGTGCTAATCATGTTATCTAGCGTAACTTTAAACGTTCCACCTAAAGCACTGGTCTCGTATACAACTATAAAATATGCATTATTGGGGCTGATGAAATCTTTGGCTAGTGAATATTCAGATAAAGGAATAACAATAAATGCAATTTCGCCATCAATGGTAGAAACAAAGTTTCTTTCGGAAATTAATGAAAAATTTGTGGAGATAGCTGCAGCAAGTCATCCTTTAAAAAGAAATGCAAACATAGGAGATATAATCCCTGCAATGCATCTTTTACTTTCTCCAGAATCAGATTATATAAATGGTGTGAATATACCAATAACAGGAGGAAGTATTTTTTAATGATAAGATTTGCAAAAATAGATGATATTAAGAAAATTATGAATTTTATTCATAATGAATGGAAAAACGATCATATCCTTGCCCGAGATGAGGAGTTTTTTAAGTATGAGCATCAATATAAAGATAAAATAAATTTCGTTATTTCAGTAGATGATAATAATATAAATGGGATATTAGGATTTATTCCATCGTCATGTGGTACCGAAGCAGATATTTGCACCGTAATGTGGAAAGTTACTAAAACCGCTGCCAATCCAATACTAGGAATTAATTTGCTCGAATTTTTATTGAATTGTAATAAATTCAGAACAGTAAGCAGTGTCGGAATAAATGAGAAGACGGTAGGGATTTATAAGTTTTTGGGGCTGTATACCGATCGTTTAAAACACTACGTTCTAATAAATCAGAGTTTTAAAAACTTTAAGATAGCTCAGATTTCTAAGTCGCTTGAGCCCAAATCATTTCATGATTCTGAAGGTTTTGAACTGGTTAATTTAGAGCGTAATTTTGAATTTGATTTCTCAAAGCATACTTCAAATGTGTTATACAAAGGTTCCGAATATTTTATAAAAAGATATTTTGAACATCCCATTTATCAATATAAAATCTTTGGTATAATTAAGAACGGACACATTTCTTCTTTAATCATTACGCGATTGCAAGAGGCAGAACAGAGTAGAGTATTACGGATTGTTGATTTCATAGGGGATGAATCAGAGCTTAAACATATCTCAATATATCTATATAAATATTTACAAGAAAATAATTTGGAATATGCCGATTTTTATTGCTTTGGTTTAGCCCCATTTAGCTTAACGAGTTCTGCCTTTGATGAAGTTGATCAAGATATTGAAGAAATAATAATCCCTAATTATTTTTCGCCTTTTACCAGGAAAAATATAAAAATTAATTTTTTTACAAATACTAAGGATTTAAATAACCTAAAGCTTTTTAAAGCAGATGGAGATCAAGACCGTCCAAATTGACATATGAAATCAAATTTAACTATTGTTATGTATCATTATGTTCGGGATCTTGTTAATACCCGATATCCTGAAATAAAAGGCCTTGATGTAGAGGCATTTTTCAATCAGGTTGAATATTTGTGTAAGCACTATAATGTCATCACCACCGAAGAGGTTATTCATCATATTGATAAAGGAAGCGCTTTGCCAACTAAATCTGCATTACTAACTTTTGATGACGGTTATATTGATCATTACACGAATGTATTTCCAGTCTTAAGTAATTTTGGAGTTCAGGGTAGCTTTTATATTCCTGTTAAGGCAATAACTGAGCATGCAGTGTTAGATGTAAATAAGATTCACTTTATTTTGGCTTCATGTTTGAATAAGTCGTTAATTGTTAATGATTTAGAGAATTTGATTTTAAAATATGAAAAAAACTATGCGCTTGAATCTTTTAGCTATTATTATAAAAAACTTGGTATTGCCAACAGGTACGATAGTAAAGATGTCATTTTTATAAAACGCTTATTACAGGTTGAACTTGTTGAAGAATTAAGATTAAAAATTGTAGATGAACTTTTTGTTAAATATGTAAACATCCAAGAAAATATTTTTGCAAAAGAATTATACATGAATAAAGAGCAGCTTATTCATATGCAGAAATCGGGCATGCATATTGGAAGTCATGGCTATAATCATTATTGGTGGAATAATTTGAATGAATCGGATTTGGAGAATGAAATTGATAAATCAATTAGCTTTTTAGCCGAACTTGGTGTTGACATGAGCAATTGGACTGCCTGTTATCCTTACGGATCTTTTGATGATCAGGCTGTAAAAATGTTAAATAAAAAAGGATGCAAACTTGCTTTAACTACACAAGTTGATGTAGCTCTACCAAAAATTAACAATAGATTTATTTTACCACGTTTAGATACAAACGATTTACCTAAAGAAAAGAACAGCAGTACAAATGAATGGTATGAAAAGACGTTGTAGATGGAATAATCAATAAATATGCTAGTCACAGACATAATCAATAAAATTAAAAGCAACTTAAAAGCAGACAGAATAGGACCAGATATACCTTTCACACACTGGAAATTATTTTATCCAAAATCAATGCTAAAATTATGTAAAAGGAAATTTAAACAATTTCCAGATACTGCCGTTTTTAGGCCAGGTGCTTACGCTGTGGGATGTTCTCAAATTGAAATCGGGCAGCGTGTTGTAATTAGGCCAGGTTGCATGTTATTTGGTGAATCACCAGAATTAGCTGTAACTATAATAATTGAGGATGATGTGATGTTAGGGAGTGGTGTTAACATTTATATTAACAACCATCGTTTTGATAAGGTAAATATCCCGATAATAAACCAAGGCCATTATCCACCAAAGCAAGTTATTTTAAAAAAAGGGTGCTGGATTGGTGCTAATGTAATTATACTACCTGGAGTAATAATAGGAGAAAATGCAGTTGTGGGAGCTGGGGCTGTGGTGACGAAATCTGTCCCCCCTAGAGTAGTAGTCGCTGGCAACCCTGCGAGAGTCATTAAAAATATAGGTTAACATGAAATTTAGTAAGGTCGTTTATGTCCGATATTTACCTTTAACTAAGGCTATTTATTCAGACTTTTACTTTCAGGAATTAATACAAAATAATATTCAGGTAGAATATTTAGACATAACAGAGCTGTTTTATCCTGAAAGAGTGACAAAAGAGGCTTTCGAATTCGCAGGAACAACAAAGGTTACATCGTATAAGCATTTAGAACGTTATTTGAAAGAGCAGCCCAACAATGAGGTACTATATATCTCTATAATGACTTTTGAATCTAGAGTTTTTAAATTACATAGGTTATTTACAAAGTTTAATCTGAATTTAGGAGTCTTTGGAAGGGGTGATTTCCCAAGTGATATATCAGATGTGAAATCTAAATTAATAAGAATTTTAAAAATTGTTTCGTTCGAAAGAATTATGCTTTTTTGTGCTAATAGAACAACAATTCTATTAAAAAAAATTGGTTATATAAAGCCGTATGATTACATTTTTAAGGCAGGGAAATTTGGGCATTGGCGACTTGGTATGGGAAGTGAGATTGATTTTCAACAAGCCAAAATTGTGGAATTGAATACCGTTGACTATGATGAATTTTTGCCAAACAGAAAAAAATGTTATAGAGATAGAAATAATTATATTCTCTTTTTAGATCAATATTTACCATATCACCCAGATGCTAGATTTTTAAATATAGAAACTGTAGAACCTAAAAAATACTTTCAGGAGATGAATGATTTCTTCGATAAATTGGAAGAAGAAACAGGACAAAAAGTTATTATTGCAGCTCATCCAAAAGCTGAACTATACAAGAAAATTAATCCATATAATAATAGGGATATTTTTTTTAATAAATCAAATGATTTAGTAAAAGAAGCGTCTTTGGTTTTGACTCACGCAAGCACAGCAATTTGTTTTCCCATTTGCTATGAAAAAAGGTTGATCTTATTAGATAGTGATTATCTGAATGATGTCTTACCCCATTTTACCTTAGTCGCCAAAGCTATTGTGAATGCTTGTGATGCAAGTCTAATTTCAATAGATAAAGAATATGAAATCCCGCTGACAAATGAAATAAATTCAGAGAAATACTCTGATTTCAAGTATAAATACTTAACTTCTCTAGAGAGTGAAAATCAATTTTCAAAAGATATTTTTGTGAATTTTTTGAAGTCAGAAGATAAATCTATCTAATAAAGAAATGAAACAATTTTTAAAAATCTACTTATGGCAATTCATTTCTTTACTATTTAATTTTGCCTCTATTTTTATAGTAACACCTTATCTATCTTCCAATCAAAACATATACGGTATTTATATGCTTATAGTAGCAGCCTACATGTTTTTGTCCTATGCAGATTTTGGATTTCTTGGAGCAGGATTGAAATTTGCCTCTGAGTGTTATGCAAAGAAAGACTTAAAACAGGAAATTAAAATTATTGGATTTACTGGATTCATTTTTTTTGTGTTCGTATTATTATATGCTTTCGGTATAATGCTCCTCTCCTTTCAACCTGAATTACTAGTTAAAAATCTCGGAAGTGATGATGAAAGGTCAATTGCTAGTAATCTTCTCTTGATATTAGCTTTCTTTTGTCCTGTTTTTGTAATGCAAAGGATGGTGCAGATCATTTTTGCTGTACGATTAAAAGATTATCTTTTTCAAAGAATATTCATAGTAGCTAATGCTATAAAAATTATTTTTGCTCTCATATTTTTTACAAATGAGAATTATCCAATTGTGGCATACTTCATGTTTTCGCAAGTATGCACCTTATCTGCTGTAGCATTGGGTTTTTATGTTGCTAGGATTCAATTTGGCTATAGCATCAAACTGTTGTTTGGGTCTTTTCGATTTTCAAAAGGAATATATGAAAAGACAAAAAAATTGGCCTTTGTTTCAATATTTCTTACTGTTAGTTGGGTTTTATTTTATGAACTAGACCCTTTCGTGATTTCAAGGTTACTAGGAGCAAATTTTCTTGCAATTTTTGCAATAGGCTTTACCTTGATGGAGTACTTTAGATCGGTTTTTGGAATCGTTTTTAGTCCTTTCATTGCAAAGTTCAATCATTTTATAGGGGTAAAAGACTATGATGGTTTACATGCTTTCTTTAATAAAGTTTTGGTGCTGGGGTTACCATTAACCGTTTTTTCTGTGCTAACAATTTCTATAACTATAAAATACTTTATATTTACCTGGGTTGGTGATAAATATGCCGATTCAGTTCCTATTGCACAAGTATTGGTTTTAAGTTTTTTGTTCAGCTTTTTATCTTCACCTACTGGAATTCTTATTATGGCTTATGAACGTGCAAAACTTCTTTACGTTACTAATGCATTGCTACCAATAATATACTGGGTAGGGGTATTTATAACCTTTAAGTTTATTGGTTTACAAGCTTTTGCTGACTTTAAAGCGGTAGCTTTCTATGCCGTCGCAATTGTTTATCTAAATATAATTGTAAGGCTTTTAAAAATAAAATTTTGGCCTTTTTTATGGAAGTTGCTGTCTCCAGCTTTATTATCAATTTTATTTATTATAATCGTTACATTTTTCACAAAATCGCATCTCCCTACAGAAAAAGATAAAATAAATTTACTGATTTATTTTATCTACAACGGCTTGGTAATTAGCATCGCGTTTGTTATATATTACATTTGTTCTCTAGAATATAGAAATATTATAAATCCAATTTTATCTCACGTTTTTCGTATCAAAGGTAAAACGTTATTTACTAGGTAAGATTATGAAAATACAAATATGATTTTACGATTTTAAAATTCTTTTTGTTTTAAGTTAACTATGTTGACTTTTATAATTACGCAGCATACAAGTTCATACATGATTAAAAATATAAGAGTAATAGACCTAAACAAAATTTTAAAGGTATCCAATTTGGGTATTTTGATTTTGTTGTGGTACTCCTATTTCAAAAATGGAGAAGCGCTTTACGTTAATTTCCACACTGTTTTATTAGGGACTGTATTGTCCTTTCAAATTGGAGTTTTTTTGTTTTTTGAAAGGAAAAAGAGAGACCCTTTTGTTGTCTTACTCTGTTTGCAAATGATTTTTTATTTTTTATTAAGAATTGTAACACTATTAAATTATTCATTTTCAAACGTTTTTGAACGATACCTATTTAGAGCGCCAGATTTAAATTATGCATTGGTTTTTATATTGATGGCCAATTTAGTTTTCTATTTGGGCTTGACAATTAATAGTATTAGACCATCTATAGTTGACAAAGTCCGAGATGTTATTCCTATAAAAACTCATTTGGTTATAATATTTGTTTTAATTGGCTACTTCATAACGTTTTGTAATGTTTTGGGATTTGAGGCTTTAAAGAATTTAATAGCTATGATACAGAGTTTGTTCGTGAATTTAGGGACAATGATTTTTATGGCAATTGTTTTTTTATTCCTTTTTAATAATACTGTGAGTAAAAAAGTAAAAAATATAGTTCTTTTTGGCGTTGTTTTTTTGGTGTTAACACAAACACTTACAGGAAGTAGATCCGCATTACTGACGTTGATAAATTATGTTCTTTTTGCATTATTAGCCATTAAGGATTGTGTTAAAGTCAAAACAAAGATTTTAATTTTGTTTTCTGTCATACTTCCAGTAATGATTATCATCTTTGCAGTGTCAACCTTTCTGCGTACCAACTTAGAAAACCGGGAATCTATTGGTAGTGAGACATTTGAAGTTTTAAAAGAATTTGATCTAACTTCCGCTGCCGATGAAGGTTCTGATTTAGTTTTAATGGGGGTTTTTGATCGAATCGGATTTTTAGATTTTTGTGCCGAGACTGTAGTAAACAGCGATAAATATTCGGGGATATTTAATCCTTGGTTTTATTTTAAGAGTATAGTCGATAACATTTTGACACCTGGATTTACTGTTTTTGATACGCCGAGAGTTTCAAATTCAACAGTATTTGTTTATAATGATAGGGGTAAGCCGAATCTAGCAGGAGTAAGTGAAGTATATCAATCGGATGAATTTACATTATATGGAGAGTTTTATGCATTATTTGGAAAGTGGTTTTCATTAATTCCAATATTCTTAGTTGGTTTTCTGTTTAAAAAGGCTTATTTAGTAGTGGAACCAGAAAATATTTATTTATTTTATCTAAAAAGGGCTATAATTTTGTTCGTTTTTTATTCTACATTGAATAGCTTCGGTTTAGATTGGATCTTATTAGATGTTGTTGCAATATTCTTTACATATAAAATATTTAAAGGATTTTTTAAGTTTAAGAAAATATAAAATAGTTAAAGTTTGCTTGCTACAACCTCCATTAATAAAAGAACTACAAAGGTTTAAAAATAGTTTTAAGTAAATATGTAATTTTTTGAGGATTAAATGACGATAGGTTTTATGTTAAATATGCAAAATCTGAAAAATAAATAAAAGGAATAATTTTTTAAATTATAAATAAATGAAAAACGTATTAATAACAGGTGGGGCAGGTTTTATAGGCTCAAATTTGGCTCTTAAATTAATTGAAAAAGGTTATAATGTTACTGTTTTAGATAATTTATCTGTTCAAATTCATGGAGATAATGCTGAAGAAAACTCTTTTTTGTTTTCTACTATTAAGAATAAAGTAAAGTTTATTAAAGGTTGTGTTACTAATGTTGAAGATTGGAAAAAAGCACTAGAAAATCAGCATGCTATAATCCATTTGGCAGCAGAAACGGGTACTGGACAATCAATGTATGAAATAGAAAAATATACAAATATAAACATTGGTGGTACAGCTATAATGTTAGATTTATTAGCAAATAATCCACATTCAGTAAAGAAAATTATCGTTGCATCTTCGAGATCGATTTATGGTGAGGGTAAGTATTGGTCAGATGAACTTAAGGCTGCAGTATATCCAAAACATAGAATTGACCATTACATGCAAGCCAAAGACTTTGAGGTTAAATACAAAACATTGGAGCAACCATTGAAATTGGTAGCAACCGATGAGGAATCAAAAATTCATCCTTCATCAGTATATGGTATTACAAAGCAAAATCAAGAACAAATGGTTATGACGGTTTGTCCTACTATTGGTATTGCTCCAGTTGCTTTTAGGTATCAAAATGTATACGGCCCCGGGCAATCCTTATCAAATCCTTATACAGGAATTTTATCAATATTTTCAACTCTAATTAAAAATGGGAAGGATATCAACATTTTCGAAGATGGCAAAGAATCGAGAGATTTTGTTTTTATAGAAGATGTTGTTTCAGCCACAATTCTTGGTTTAGAGAAAGAAGACGCTAATGAAGAAGTATTTAATGTAGGAACAGGTGAAGCTACTGATGTAATAACTGTTGCAAATGAATTAATAAAAAATTATAATAGTGATACAAAAGTAAATATTACTGGTAATTATCGGTTGGGCGATATTCGTCACAATTATGCAGATCTTACTAAAATTACATCATTGTTAGGGTTTACACCAAAATATAACTTTGAAAAAGGAATTAGAAAATTTACAGAATGGGTTTTGACTCAGGAAATTAAGGAAAGTAAATATGAAGATTCGATAGCGGAAATGAAGCAAAAAGGATTGTTTAAATAGTAAATAGATGGATGTAAATTTAGAAGGTAAAAAAGTATTATTTATAGGCCCAGCATTTTACGATTATCATACTCTAATTAAAAAAAAGATTCAGGATTTAGGAGCAAATGTTACTTTTCACCCTGAGATGAGAGGAGCTTTTTTTATCGCAATATTAAATACGGTATGGCCATACTTAATCGTTCTAAATCAAAAAATTTATTATTATTATTTATGGTTATTGATAAAAGATAAGGACTATACCCATTTTTTATTAATTAGGGGCTACAAGTTTCCAAACTTTTTTATAAAAAAAATAAAGGCAAAGAATCCAAATATTGAATGTATTATGTACCAATGGGATTCTAATAAAAACGATCCATATTATCATTTAATAGATTATTTTGATAAAGTATACACGTTTGATTATAAAGACTATAAAGAGCAGGAAAAACTTCGGTTTTTGCAATTGTTTTATACGGAAGATATAGATAAAATTAATAAAAAGGAAGATGCCCCCGTAAAATATACTTTCTTTTGTTTATCTGCTTTTACCTTAAGTAGATACCAAGCTATTCTATCTTTTACCGATTTTTGTGATAAGAATAACTTTAAATTAAAATCATATTGTTATATTCCCTATAAAACATATATTAAGTATAAATACTTAAAACGTATTCCTTTAGATAAAAATTTATTGTCTTTTAAATCTTTACCTAGAAATCAATACCTTGATTTTTTGGAAAATTCGGCAATTGTTGTTGATTTTAATCATGCTAATCAAACGGGATTATCTATGAGAGTTATTGAAACTTATGGAGCTAGGAAAAAAATATTCACCACTAATTTGTCCATTTTAGATAATCCCATTTTTTCTCCAAGTTGGGTACAGACTTTAGATTTAGAAAAAATAGAGATGCCCATTTATGCAGGTGACATTAATTTAGAAGATATGGAAGATTTATCATTTGATACTTGGGTAAAAGTTCTGTTCAGTTAAATAGTAGAGAAGAATATTAAAAATATAAAACGGTAATTTTTACAATGAAAGTCTTATTTATCGCTCCACTTCCTCAACCCGTTAATGGTCAATCGAAAGCTTCTAAAATGGTTTTGGATAGTCTTGCGGAGAATGATGATGTAGCAATCGTTAATCTTAGTAAACAAAGTTTAAAAAATGGATTTAATTCGGCAGGAAGATTTTTTGAAATTTTTAAAGCTGCAAAAAATGTTTGGAAAAATAGAAAAAATAATGATCTCATCTACTTTTCTATTGCCGAATCATTCGCTGGAAATTTAAGAGATTTATTAATTTATTTGATTTGTTATTCGAGTCGAAAAAAAATAATAATTCATATGCTGGGTGGCGCAGGTATGACTGAAATACTGCAAGGAAAAGGGTTATTTAGTTATTTAAATCGGCAAATTATTTCTAGAATTGGAGGAGTCATTGTCGAGGGAGAAATCAATTTTATTACTTTTAGTAAAGTAATTTCAAAAGAGAAAGTGCATATTATCCCCAATTTTGCAGATGATTTTTTATTTGTTAGCGATAGGGAAATTACTAAAAAATTTGAGACTACGGATCCTGTTCAGATTTTATACCTGAGCAATTTAATACCTGGAAAAGGATACGATGAATTGGCAAGTGCCTACATTGCCCTAGATGCAAGATTCAAAGCAAAAGTATTTATCAATTTTGTAGGTGGTTTTGAATCTTTACAAAGTGAAAAGGAATTTCTTACTAAAATAGCGCCACACAAAGGATTAAATTATTTAGGTAAGTTTATTGATGGTGCTGAAAAAAGAAAATTGTATTGTACATCCCATGTTTTTTGTTTGCCAACTTATTACCCTTTTGAAGGGCAGCCAATCAGTATTTTGGAAGCATATGCCACTGGATGTGTAGTTATAACAAGCAACCACAGCGGAATTCCTTTCGTTTTTTCTGATCGAACCAATGGTTTTGGGGTGGAAAAGAAATCGATTCCTTCGTTGAAAAAAGCTATTGAAGAAGTTGTTAGTTGTAAAGATGAATTAATTAATATAGCATTTAATAATAGAGATGAAGCGAATGAAAAATATAAAACTTCAATTTATCAGGAAAAAGTAAAGGAAGTTTTTAAAACATTTAGATAATATTTTTAAATATGAAAAAGTCAATTGCTCTAATTGGTGGAAGTGGTTTTATTGGAACAAATTTGGCTAATTTTTTTGCTGAAAAAAACTATAATGTTCTTGTTATTGGAAGAAGTTCAATTGATAAAGAAAGATTCAAATCTGATAACATTAAAACAGTTTTAATTGATGTTAACCATACATCTAAATTAATTGAAGCTCTTGAGGAATATGAAAATGTAATTTGGCTAGTTAATAATTTATTACCCGGCCTAAAGATGGATAGTTTGGTGGATGATTTTAACTTAAATGTAAGCCCATTAGTTAAATTTCTAGAATTATCTAGGGATGCAATGCAAATGAAACGTTTTATTTTTATTTCATCTGGCGGAACCATATATGGTGACTCAGTAAATAATACATTTTTTACTGAGACTTGTCCTGCTAAACCAATCTCAGCTTACGGGATGTCTAAAATAGTTTCAGAAAACTATGTTGAATATATTACAGATAAAGCTAATTTTGACAGTTATATTCTGAGGCCATCAAATGTATATGGAAACTTCCAAAATTTGGTAAAACCTCAAGGTATAATTGGCTTTGCGTTTAATGCTGTAATAAATAACAGTACAATAGAGTTATTTGGAGACGGGATGGTAACTCGCGATTTTGTTCATGTTCTTGATCTTGCAACAGCAATAGAATGTTGTGTAAATAATATTTATGAAGGTTCAAAAGTTGAAAAATATAATGTGGCAAGCCAAAATGGTTACACAATTAAAGAAATTATCGATTTAATCAAAGAAATTACACATACACATATAAAAACGATCTCTAAACCTTTAAGAGATTTCGATTGTATTTATAATGTTTTAGATATAAGTAAAATTGAAACAAATCTCCACTGGAAGCCAAAAATTGATATTAAAGAAGGTTTAGATTCTGTTTGGAAATGGATGAATATTAAATCGTGATAAAATAAGATGTTTTTTTCGATTGTTAAGAAATGAAATATACTTTTTTTATAAAAATAAAATAAAATGAATAAAAGAAATTATCAAATATGTACTAAAACGATAATGGATACTTCAGATCCTGGTATCATTTTTAATGAAAAAGGAGAAAGTGACTATTATACAAACTACATAGATACGATATTGCCTAATTGGCACACCGATGAGCGAGGTTATAAGGAGCTTATGATGGAGGCTGAGAAAATTAAGGCCGATGGTAAAGGGAGAGATTTCGATTGTATAATTGGTTTAAGTGGCGGACTTGATAGTTCATATGCAGCTTATGTTGCTAAAGAAATTATGGGTTTAAGACCCTTAATTTTTCATGTTGATGCAGGCTGGAATACAGACAAAGCTGTTGGAAACATTGAGAAACTAGTTAATGGATTAAACTTAGATTTATTCACCGATGTTATTAACTGGCAGGAGATGAAAGATTTGCAGGTAGCTTTCCTTAAGTCTCAAATTGCCGATCAGGATTTGCCTCAGGATTATGCTTTTTTTTCAGGCTTGTATAAATTTGCTAAAAAAAACAAAATTAAATATGTTTTAACTGGAGGTAATTTTTCTACAGAATGTTGTCGTGAACCTGAAGAGTGGGGCGGTTTTCCAGGTATCGATACCAGGCTAGTAAAGGATATTCATTCTAAATTTGGTAAAAGACCACTTAAAACCTTTCCACTTGTAGATATATTAAGTTATAAAATTTATTATCGCTACGTATTAGGTATGAAAGTTTTTAAACCTTTAAACCTAGTACCATATAACAAAGAAGATGTAGAAAAACTTCTATTAGAAAAATATGGTTGGGAAAGTTTTCAGCACAAGCATCATGAGTCTCGTTTCACGAGGTTTTACGAAGATTATTGGTTGCCACGTAAATTTGGCTTTGAAAAAAGAAGAGCTCATTTTTCTAGTCTTATTTTAACTGGCCAAATGACTAGAGAAGAAGCTTTAGGTCGCATATCAAAGCCAGAACTCTCTGAAGATTTTTTACAGAAGGAGTTTGATTATGTTGCAGATAAACTTGATTTAACAAGAGATGAGCTGCAAAAAATCTTCGAGGGTGAGAATAAAACCTATAAAGATTATAAAAATAAAATGAATATTATCAAGGCTGGCTCTAAGGTAATGATGAAGATAGGCTTGGAAAAAAGATTATTTAGATGATAACAATAATTGACTATGGTGTTGGAAATATCTATGCATTTCAGAATGTGTATAAGAGATTGAACATTCCTACCAAGATTGCCAAAACAGAACAAGATTTGGAAGGTGCAGAAAAACTCATTCTTCCAGGTGTTGGATCATTCGATTATGCAATGACGCAGTTGAATAATTCTGGAATGAGAGAGAAATTAGATGCATTAGTCCTTGAGGATAAAAAACCTGTAATCGGGATATGTGTAGGCATGCAGATGATGGCTAATGGAAGCGACGAAGGTAATTTGGAAGGATTGAAATGGATTGATGCTGAAGTGAAAAAATTCGATGAGGCTACTATAAAAAATGTAACCAAATTACCACACATGGGATGGAATGATGTAAATCCTATAGATGGGCATCCACTCTTCAAAAGTTTGGAAAAAAATGCTCTTTTTTATTTCCTACATAGTTTTTATTTTTACTGTAATGATATCAATGATAGCATAGCTCAGTCAGACTATGGAATTAACTTTACATCATCAGTTAATCATAATAATATTTACGGTATTCAGTTTCACCCTGAAAAAAGTCATCACTATGGTGAGACTTTACTTCACAATTTCGCAAAAATTTAATGCTTCGCCCAAGAATTATTCCCAGCCTTTTAGTGCATGATAATGGACTAGTTAAAACGGTTAACTTCAAAAATGCCAAATATGTTGGAGACCCAATAAATGCTGTTAAAATTTTTAATGAAAAGGAAGTTGATGAGCTAGCCGTTTTTGATATTGACGCTACGGTATTAAATAAAGAGCCAGATTATGCGCTTATTGAAAAATTAGCTAACCAATCTCGAATGCCTTTATGTTATGGAGGTGGTGTTAAAACTGTTGAGCAGGCCCAGCGTATATTTGGTTTAGGTATAGAAAAAATTGCTCTTAGTAGTGCAGTAATAAATAAGCCAGAATTGATAATGGAAATTGCTGATCGGGTGGGTAGTCAAAGTGTAATCGTCGTATTAGATGTGAAAAAGAAATTGCTTGGTGGGTATGAGGTATATACTCATAATGGAAAAAAAAGCAGTGGCATTAATCCTTTTAAATTTATTGAAGAGGCTGAAAAACTCGGAGCGGGAGAAATCATTATTAACTCCATTGATCAGGACGGAGTAATGAAAGGTTACGATATGAACTTAATTGATAAAGTCAGAGAAAAGATATCATTACCAATGACCGTACTTGGAGGTGCTGGCTCATTAGATGATATTGGAAAAGTGATTAATAAGCATGGTATAATTGGCGTAGGTGCTGGAAGTCTTTTCGTTTTTAAAGGAGTTTATAAAGCTGTACTTATTAACTATCCGAATAGAAGTGAAAAAGACGAACTCATACATAAAAACCACATAGGTTAATTTAAAGATGAAAATTGAAAATAAAACATTACTGATAACTGGTGGAACAGGATCTTTTGGATCGGCTGTTTTGAACCGTTTCTTACATACTGAGCATTTCAGCGAAATCCGTATTTTCTCTCGCGATGAGAAGAAGCAAGATGACATGAGAAATTCGCTAAAAAGTGATAAACTAAAATTTTATATAGGCGATGTAAGGGATATAAATAGCGTAGAAAGGGCAATGTATGGTGTAGATTATGTTTTTCATGCAGCAGCATTAAAACAAGTTCCATCTTGTGAGTTCTTTCCAATAGAAGCTACAAAAACCAACGTGTTTGGAACACAAAATGTGATATCGGCAGCAATTGCAAGTAAGGTAAAAAAAGTTATTTGTCTAAGTACTGATAAAGCTGCTTATCCAATTAATGCTATGGGTATTTCAAAGGCCTTAATGGAAAAGGTAGCTATTGCGGCATCAAGAGATTCATCTGAAACCACTGTCTGCTTAACCAGGTATGGAAATGTTATGGCTTCAAGAGGATCAGTGATTCCATTATTTTTGAAGCAAATTCAAGCTGGACAAGCCCTTACTATAACGGATCCAAATATGACCAGATTTTTAATGTCGTTAGAGGATGCAGTAGATCTTGTATTATTTGCATTTGAACACGCAAATCCAGGAGATTTATTCGTCAATAAAGCTCCTGCAGGCACTATAAGAGATTTAGCTCAGGCGCTGAAAGAGTTATGTAAGGCAGACAATGAAATTAAAATTATTGGAACTCGCCATGGTGAAAAATTGTATGAAACACTTTGCACTCGTGAGGAAATGACCAAAGCTGAAGATATGGGTGAGTTTTATCGCATTCCTGCAGACAATAGAGATTTAAATTACGCTCAATATTTTTCTGAAGGTGAAGAAGAAATTTCTGTAATTGAAGACTATCATTCTCATAATACTGAACAGCAAGGTGTTGAAGGTATGAAGAAACTGCTTAGCAATTTGCCCTTGATTAAAAGAGAAGTGTTTGGCGATTTAACAGTGGTGCAATACGCAGGTTAATGAGTGATTTGGATATTATAAAAGGTGGAAGTCATACTGATCAACGTGGTACCATTACCTTTATGAACGATTTTGACATGCAGCCAGTTAAACGGTTTTATCGCATTGAACATAAAGATACTAAAACAGTTAGAGGCTGGAGGGGTCACAAAATTGAGCAGCGATGGTTTCATGTTTTGCTTGGGGCATTTATTGTTAGCCTTGTCGAAATAGATAATTGGGATCAACCATCGCAGAATGCTAGACAGCAAACTTTCATTCTTAAATCATCCGATATTTCCGTTTTATATATTCCTGCTGGATATGCCAGCAGTATTAGGGCTATAGAAAAAAACTCTGAGATGATCGTATTTGGTGACTATCCGATAGAAAATGCAAAACATGACGACTATTTATATCCGTCTGATTTTTTTACCAATGCTCAAGTTTAATAAATGAAAATTAAAATAGGAATTACTGGTCAGGAGGGATTTGTTGGCCAGCATTTATATAATACTATCGGTCTATTTCCAGAAGAATTTGACAGAGTTCCGTACAATATAGATTGTTTTACAGATGAAGAGAAACTATGTTCATTTGTAAATGAATGTGATGTCGTTGTTCACCTCGCCGCAATGAACAGACACAATGATCCTGAAGTCCTATATCAAACAAATATTGGATTGGTAAAAAAGCTAATTAATGCCTTAGAAAATAGCAACAGTAAAGCACATGTTCTGTTCTCATCTTCGTCCCAGGAAGATAGAGATAATTTATACGGTAAAAGCAAAAAAGAAGGGCGTGAATTACTCGAAAATTGGGCTAATAAAGCAGGGGGAATATTTACAGGACTAGTTATTCCAAATGTCTTTGGACCATTTGGACATCCTTATTATAATTCATTTATTGCAACATTCTCTCACCAATTAAGCCATAATGAACAACCAAAAGTAGAAGTTGATGGTGAAGTTAAGCTTATCTATGTTGGAGAGTTAGTTGAAGTTATTATCAATGAAATTAGGTCCGCAAAAGGTAATCCACTTTTTGTAATTCCACATACATCTGTAAATAAAGTTTCGGCAATACTAAATTTGTTAAATAACTACAAGGAGCAATATTTTGTCTCAGGCATTATCCCTCAGCTTGACTCTAAATTTGAGTTGAATTTGTTTAATACTTTTAGATGTTATATCGACATCAAGAATCATAATCCTGTCCCCTTTGTACAACATAAAGATGCAAGAGGTGCTTTCGTAGAAATTATTCGATTAAATGTTGGTGGGCAAATTTCTTTTTCTACAACACTTCCAGGTATCACAAGAGGTAATCACTATCATACTCGGAAAGTTGAAAGATTTGCCGTGATTAAAGGAAAAGCATTAATCCAATTACGAAAGATAGGTACCGATGAGGTTTTAGATTTCTACCTTGATGGTGCGAAACCTTCATATGTTGATATGCCAATTTGGTACACGCATAACATTAAAAATATTGGGGATGAAGAGCTGTATACCAATTTCTGGATTAATGAATTTTATGATCCAGAGGACGCAGATACCTACTTTGAAGAAGTTTAAATTATAAACAAGAATATAAATTGATGAAAGAGAAATTAAAAGTAATGACCGTTGTCGGCACAAGGCCAGAAATTATTAGACTGGCCAGAGTAATGGCTGCTTTAGATGGTTCAGATGCGATAGAACACATCATTGTACATACGGGTCAAAACTATGATTACGAATTGAATCAGATTTTTTTTGACGATTTATCCATTCGTAAACCTGATTTTTTTTTAAATGCTGCAGGTAAAACGGCAACTGAAACTGTTGGACAAATCATAATTAAAATAGATCCGCTTCTAGAAAGTGAAAAACCTGACGCTTTTTTAGTTTTGGGCGATACTAATAGTTGTTTATGTGCTATTCCAGCAAAAAAGCGTCATATCCCTATCTTTCACATGGAGGCTGGTAATCGTTGTTTTGATCAACGTGTTCCTGAAGAAACTAACAGAAAAATTGTAGATCATATTTCTGATATTAATTTAACCTATAGCGACATTGCTAGAGAATACTTGCTTAGAGAAGGCCTACCTGCTGATCGAATCATTAAAACTGGTTCGCCTATGTTTGAGGTGTTAAATCATTATATGCCATCTATAGAAAACTCGGATGTGTTGGCTAAACTGAAATTAGAAAAACACAAATATTTTGTTGTTTCTTCTCATCGTGAAGAGAATATTAGCAGTGAAAAGAATTTTACAGGATTAATGGAGAGCTTGAATTTAATAGCTGAAAAATATGGGTATCCAATCATTGTAAGTACGCATCCACGTACCAAAAACATGATTGAGTCCAAGAAAATAGAGATGAGGCCAGAAGTTCAATTTTTAAAACCGATGGGTTTTAATGATTACAATGCCTTACAAATGCACTCTTTCGCAGTATTGTCAGATAGTGGTACAATCTCAGAAGAGTCATCAACTCTAAACTTTCCAGCACTAAATTTAAGAGATGCTCATGAAAGACCTGAAGCAATGGAAGAAACTTCGGTAATGATGGTTGGGATGAATAAGGAACGTATTATGCAGGGACTTGTTCAGCTACAGTACCAAAAAAGAGGAGCAGAAAGGAATTTTAGAAGAGTTGCAGATTATTCAATGCCTAATGTATCTGAAAAAGTGGTAAGGATTATTATCAGCTATGTAGATTATATTAAAAGGGTGGTTTGGAGCGAAGGAATTTAGTATATGAGAAATCAAAGGAAAGTTTTAATACACAGTATTGCATTTAGTCCAGATGGTGTATCTACAGCTTACCTGTATAATGATATTGCCCTAGCTTTTAATCAGGCTGGATACGAGGTAATTGTTTTAACAACTACTCCACATTATAATGTTGTTAAGGAAAATCTAGCCCAACAGCCTTTAACAAGGAAGGTTTTTGGACTTTATTACACCAGTATGTTTAATGGTGTAAAAGTGATGCACGTACCTCAGAAAAAGTTCAAATCTACTGCTTTAAGATTGTTAGGTTTTATTTACTGGCACATTGTATCTTTAATTCTGGGTTTAGCTCAGAAAAATTTATCAGCGATTTTATCACCTTCACCTCCTTTAACTATTGGCTTAATAAATCTGATTATTGGAAAAATGAAAGGCGCTAGAGTGCTCTACAATGTCCAGGAAATTTATCCTGATTTTTTGATAGAGCAGGGCGGTTTAAAATCGAGGTTCATTATTAAACTTTTGAAGTGGCTGGAAAGATTTGTTTATAACAAATCGGATGCAGTAACAACTATTGATGAAGTGTTTTATAATACCATAGAAGGAAGGTTTATTGACAAAAGCAAACTTCACATTATACCAAATTTTGTTGACACGAGCTTATATAAGCCCCTTTCGAAAGCTGAAATATCGTTGGATATTGTTGACTTTAAACCTAACGATAATTTAAAATTAATGTATGCAGGAAACATAGGACATGCACAAGATTGGGAGCCATTAATCAAGACTGCAATTTTATTAAAGGATGACAAAGTAGATTTTTATATCATTGGAGAAGGCGTGATGAAGTCGTACTTAATAGATCAGGTTAAGCTCCACAATTTGAGTAAAGTTCATATTTTGCCATACCAACCTAGAGAATTAATGCCACAATTATTGGCATTTGCAGATTTACAGTTCATTTTTATGTCGAAAGAGATGGAAGGTCATGGATTTCCTTCCAAGGTTTATACCATAATGGCCTGCGCTAAATCATTGATCGTATGTTCAGGAGAAGGAACCCCCATTATCAATTTTTTAAGTAAACATAAATGTGCAAAGCTGATCACAAATCAAGATTCAAATATTAAAACTGAAATAATAGTTGATTACTTAAAATCAGTGACAAAAGCCGAGTTGGAAGAAATGGGAAATGTTGGGTATGAAGCTGTAAAAACATTGTATAGCAAAGAAGTTGTAGCCAATCAGTATGTTAGTTTAACAAATGCTTTAATATGAAGTTGGAAGTTTTGATTACTGGAGCAACAGGTTTTGTTGGAATGAATTTGATCCCATATTTAAACAAACTTAGTATAGGAACGAAGGCATTAAACCGATCAGACTTATCTGGAGATGTAAAATTTGACAATACAGATGCGATCATTCACCTTGCAGGAAAGGCACATGATATTAAGAAAGCATCAAATCCGGAGGAGTATTATAAAGTCAATTTTGAATTGACCAAAAAATTATACGACGATTTTTTAAAATCTGATGCTAGGAAATTTATATTTATTAGTTCAGTAAAAGCTGCTGCCGATATCGTTGATGGGATACTTTCTGAAGACCAAGTTCCTAATCCGAAGACTGATTACGGCAAATCAAAATTAATGGCAGAAGAATATATTCAAGTTCAGCCATTGCCTGTAGGTAAATCATACTATATTTTGCGCCCATGCATGATACATGGTCCAGGTAACAAGGGTAATCTTAATTTATTATACAGTTTCATTCAGAAAGGTATACCATACCCGTTAGCCTCTTTTGATAATAAAAGATCTTTTTTGAGTATTGAGAATTTATGCTTTGTTATTGCCAAGCTAATAGAAGATGAAATTCCATCAGGTATTTATCACATTGCAGATGATGAGTCGCTATCTACTAGTGAGGTGGTTAGAATATTAGCTGCTTCCCTTGAAAAGAGGCCTAAACTGTGGGCAATTCCTCGTAAATTAATTATCGGACTGGCTAAAATTGGAGATGTACTTAAACTTCCACTTAGTACCGAACGTTTAAATAAGTTAACGGAGAATTATGTAGTAAGTAATTATAAAATAAAAAAGGCTTTAAAAACAGAACTGCCGGTATCCAGCCAAGGCGGCTTGTCTGCAACAGCAAAATCATTCGGTAATATTTAGTTATTCCAAACCCTAAAGCTAAATAGGAGAAATAATTATCTTTACCAATTAATAATTCTAATGAAACTAATATCAATAGTAGCCATCTTATCAATCCTTTTTATAATAGAACTGATTTATTTTAAGATCGCTGCTTCTTTTAATATAATTGATAAACCCAATGCAAGAAGTTCACACCAAACTATCACATTAAGAGGTGGTGGGATAATATTTTGCTTGTCGGCAATAATTTACTTCACTTTGTATGGATATCAATATCCATACTTTATGGTAGGTCTTTTGGCAATTACTGCCATTAGCTTTATTGATGATGTTCTCACGTTAAACAATAAGATAAGATTAAGTATCCATCTGATTGCTGTGTTGCTAATGTTTTACCAATGGGGTCTTTTCGACTTAAATTGGTATTGGATTCCAGTTGCATTAGTTTTTGTTGTTGGAACGATCAATGCTTATAATTTTATGGATGGCATTAATGGGATAACAGGTTCTTATAGTTTGTTGGCTATAGGAACATTATATTTTATTAATGAAAAGGTTGTTTCTTTTACATCATCAGACTTTCTAATTATAATCGGTTTATCGTTAATCGTGTTTAATTTTTTCAATTTCCGTAAAAAAGCAAAGTGTTTTGCTGGTGATGTGGGGAGTGTAAGTATTGCCTTCATTATAGTTTTTTTGGTTGGACAATTGATTCTAACAACTGAAAATTTTAACTACATTTTGCTTTTATTGGTTTATGGATTGGACGCTGTGATCACAATAATTTTTAGGGTTTTTCGTAAAGAAAATATATTTAAAGCCCATCGGAGCCATTTTTACCAATATCTGGTTAATGAAAAAAAATGGTCTCATTTGGTTGTTTCTGGACTTTACTTTTTTGTACAATTTGTTGTTAATATTCTAATCATCTTATTTATAAAGGATTCTTATATCTTGGCAATAGGCTTAGTGTTATCTTTTGGGTTATTATTCTTATTTGTTCGATTCTCCGTGGAGGGGAAAAAGAGGTTAATTGGGGCATAATCCTTCGACTCCGCTCAGGATGACAAGTTGCCCTTCGACTTCGCTCAGGGTGACAGTTAAGCCTATATTGTATTTTCTCACTACACTTTAAGGCCAGAAATAGTTTTTGATGTTTTTAGGTCAGGATTTGCCCTTCGACTTCGCTCGGGGTGACAGTTAAGCATTGTATTTCCTCACTCCACTTTGAGGCAAGAAATAGGTTTTGTTGGTCTTCAGTCTGAAAGGTTGCCCTTTTACACCGCACAGGGTGACAGTAACGTTCAGTTTCAGCGTACTTGTTTTAATCATGGCATCTTAATTGAGTGTAGTATGAGGATGTATAGAAATATAAAATTTAGCAGTAAAAATATTATATTTACCTTTACATGAAATAAAGCCTATTGAATCTTGTTTACACAAATTAATATTGTTCCCCGCTGGATTATATTCCTGCTGGACATCATCATCTGTACTTTTTCAATGGTATTTGCCTATAGTTTAAGGCATAACCTTGATTTAACTGCGGTTAACATTCCTGAGCTTGCCAGGAATATATTGATTCTAGGGATAATTAACATAGCAGTTTTTCTGAATATTAAAACCTATGCGGGTATAATCCGATACACTAGTGCACAAGATTCGTTCAGAATATTATTTTCTGTAATTATCAGTAATGGTACTTTTTTTATCCTGAATCTGATTTCCATCACATTTTTTAAAGAATCATTAGTTCCTCATACAATCCTTATCACCAATGGTTTAGCAAGCTTTCTTTTGTTAATTACTTACCGGGTTTTAATCAAATACTTTTTTCTTTACATTAAAAATTTAAAACTGGATAAAAGGAAAGTAATCATTTACGGCGCTGGCGAAGCTGGGCTGGCTACGAAAAGAACTTTTGATCATGATGGAAGTGTTAATAAAACCATTGTCGCTTTTGTGGATGATGACGAGCGGAAAGTGGGTAAAACAATTGATGGAGTTAAAATTTTAGATGCCAAGAAGTTAGAAAATTTAATTGAAGAACATGAATTGGATGAAATTATTTTTGCTTCATATACCATCCCTGATGAGCGAAAAGACCAGATTATTGATTTGTGTTTAGAGAATGATATCAAAATTTTAAATATTCCCCCACCTGATGTCTGGACGAACGGTAAACTTCAACCTGCTCAAATTCAGAAATTAAATATCGAGGATTTACTAAACCGTAAATCAATTGATATTGACATTGAAGGCATTGGGAAAATGCTGGATCGGAAACGCATTTTGATTACTGGAGCTGCAGGTTCCATTGGGAGTGAAATTGTTCGTCAATTATCTAAATTTGATGTTGGCTTAATTATCCTTTGCGACCAGGCCGAATCAGCTTTACACGAATTATACCTTGAATTAGAAGAGAATAATAAAAATAAAAACTTTCATGCTTTTATAGGTGATGTTCGGGATGAACAACGGATGGATGTTTTATTTAGCACCTATAAACCACATTACGTTTACCATGCCGCGGCCTATAAACATGTTCCGTTGATGGAAGATAATCCTGCCGAAGCGATAAAGGCTAATGTTTTAGGAACCAAAACCATAGCAGATAAATCCGTAAAATACGGTGTACAGAAGTTTGTAATGATTTCGACAGATAAAGCTGTAAATCCTACAAATGTGATGGGCGCTTCCAAACGTATTGCAGAAATTTATGTACAATCGTTAAACAATTCTTTAAGTCAGGATAAATTTATTTTCAGCAATGGCTTGAGCTATATTAACGAATTGGAAATTAAACCCATTACTAAATTTATAACTACCCGTTTTGGCAATGTGTTAGGCTCGAATGGTTCTGTAATACCCCGCTTTAAACAGCAAATTGAAAAGGGTGGTCCTTTAACGGTTACCCATCCTGAAATTACCCGGTATTTCATGACAATTCCAGAAGCTTGCCGATTGGTTTTGGAGGCCGGTTGTATGGGTAAAGGTGGCGAAATCTTCATTTTTGATATGGGTAAATCTGTTAAAATTGTTGAACTCGCCAAGAAAATGATTCGTTTAGCTGGATTAGAACCAAACGTTGATGTTAAAATCGAGTATTCAGGTTTACGTCCAGGAGAGAAATTATACGAAGAATTGCTAAATGATAACGAGAATACAATGCCCACTCACCATCAAAAAATTATGATTGGAAAAGTTCGCGAGTATGTTTTCAACGAAATCGGAGAAGAAATCACAGCACTTATTCTTTCCGCTAAATCAAATAACGACAGACAGGTCGTAATCAATATGAAAAAATTGGTTCCTGAATTTAAAAGCAAAAACTCTGTTTTTGAAGAATTGGATCAACAATCATAATCTTTAAATGATCAGAAATATACTTTATTTATTCGCTATCTCGTTATTGCTATCTTGCAAAACAGATTCACCAAGTGAAACCGTAGTTTACAATAATAACTTTGAATCGAATGATTTAAATCACATCAGTGGTGGTGTTATCGAACAATATAATGGTTCAAAGGTTTTAGGACGATACAACAAGGGTTCTTTTAAACTTGCCTTGGATGGCTTGCCAAAACATGCATTGGTTGAGGTTAGTTTTGATTTATTTATCCATGATAGTTGGGATGGAAATAAAACTGGCGATAGCGGGCGAAACGGACCCGATATCTGGAAATTTGTTATAGATGGAAGTGAGTTTATTAATACCACTTTCTCAAACTCTGATTGTGGCACATCAACCTTCTGCGATCCGCAATCTTATCCTGCAAATTATCCGAACAATAATAATAACCCTAAAACTGGTGCATTTAACAAAAATTTGCCTGGTGTGTGCTTAAATGCCAACCAAATTGGTGGAACAGCACAATATAAGATTTCTAAAACCATCAACCATTCGAATTCCTCAATAGTAATTGAGTGTTTGGATGAATTGGTGCAAACCAATACAGCTGATCCCAAATGTGACGAGAGCTGGTCTGTAGATAATTTAAAAGTAAAAGTAATTGCATTGTGAGGTTAATAAATTATATAAGCGTTTTAGGAATTATCATATTATTTGCCAGCGAAAGCCGCGGGCAAAGCTTGCCTGTCGGAACCATTTCCTTAGAAGATTATTATAGAAGGAGCCAATTAGCTGGACAATTGGATTCTACGATTTCATTTACGGTCAGACCGATTAACCCTAGATTAATAAAAGGGGTAAAGGATGGTTTTTACCCAGATTCCAGTGAACAACGCCATAATATTTTAGAAACCGAAGCGTATTTTAAATCGAAGGATGGAAAATTAAAAGGTAGTTTTCTCCCACTTAGTTTTCAAACACAAATAAATTCCCACCATCCTTATGGATGGAACGATGGGGCCATGATTCCTGCTAAAGGCTTACAAGCCATGTTAAGTGGTGGTGTATATGCAGAATATGGTATTTTAAGTGTTCAATTGCGTCCTGAAATTGTATTGGCCGCAAACTCCAGTTTCGAAACTTTTGATAAAGATCATTACGATATCATCAAAGCCAGGTATTACGATTTTTATAACAAGATTGATCTGCCCGCCAGATTTGGAAGTGGAGAATATTCGAAGATCTATTGGGGCCAAAGTAGTATTCGTTTGAACTATAAAGCCATGTCTTTGGGCTTGTCTACAGAAAATTTGTGGTGGGGTCCAGGTATGAGAAACTCTTTGTTAATGAGTAATACGGCACCAGGATTTAAGCATATAACATTAAATACCAGAAAGCCCATAAAAACCGCAATCGGTAGTTTCGAAGGGCAGGTTATTGCGGGACGACTGGAAGGATCAGGATATGGACCTTTGGAGCCTAATATAGAGTACCTAGGGTCAGCGCTTTACGAGCCAAAACCGAACGACTGGCGTTATTTATCTGGCATGGTTTTGACCTGGCAGCCAAAATGGGTTCCAGGATTGTTTTTAGGTTTTACCAGAAGTTCACAAACGTATAGTAAAGACCTTAGTGGTTTAACTGATTATTTGCCAATTTTTTCTACTATAAAACAAGTTAAAGCAGATGAGCCCATCAATAAGAGAGATCAGAGAAGTTCACTATTCTTTAGGTGGCTGTGGACTGAAGAACAAGCTGAGGTTTACTTTGAATTGGGTAGAAATAATTATTCGGGATCTTTAAGAGATCGTGTATTAGAGCCGAATGTTTCAAGGGCATATATTTTTGGCCTGCGCAAATTATTACCAATTAACAAAAGCCTGGATGAAGGTATTATGGTCAATTTAGAGGTTACGCAAATGGCTGAAACCTCAGTTGATAAAATTAAAACGGCATCTGGCTGGTACACGAGTGAAAGTATTCGTCATGGTTATACCAACAGGGGGGAGTCATTAGGTGCAGGCATTGGGCCTGGTTCTAACCTCCAATCATTAGATATTAGCTGGGTGAAAGGATTAAAACGTTTAGGGATTCAGTTTGAGCGTTTTCTTCATAATGATGATTTTTATTATTATGCCTATGTGGATAGCCAGGATCCTAGACGGCATTGGACCGACATTAGTGCGGCGGTTAGTGGGGAGTGGAATTATAAAAACTTTATTTTTAATGCTAAGCTTCAAGGGATTAAATCATTAAATTATCAATGGTATCTATTTCAGGAACCGACTGCTAACACGTACTGGGTAAATGGTCGTGACGCGTTTAATGTTCAGTTTCAAATGGGATTAACTTACAGATTTTAGCATGAGAAAGATATTTATAGTTTTTAGTATTCTATTTGCTAGTTGCGCTGTTCGCCTCTCTGCCCAAACTTTGCCTGTTGGAACTGCTGGCCTGGAAGATTATTACAGAAGGTTACAATTAATTGGAAAGCTGGATTCTTCTATTTCATTTACACAAAGACCCTTAACTTTGCCTAGTGTAAATGATGTATTTAACCCAGATTCTATTGATAATAATCAAAAGTGGACGAATGTTAAACCGATCTATTTTGCTAAAGGATTAGGTGAATTTAGGTTACTGCCAGTTAGCTGGCAACAACAATTCAATAGTCATCATCCATATGGTTGGAATGATGGTGGAATGATTCCTGCAAAAGGTTACCAGACAATGGTAAGTGCAGGTTTTTTTGCGAAATTTGGCCCGCTTAGCATTCAGTTGAGGCCTGAATATGTTTATGCTGCTAATAGTCATTTTAGGGGTTTTGGAGATGGGCGATCAGATGCTGACTTAATAGCATATTACTATGATTATAATTTGATTGATGCACCTGAGCGATTCGGAACATCAGCATACAGTAAACTATCATGGGGGCAAAGTAGTATAAGACTAACTTTTGGACCGGTATCTTTTGGACTGTCTAACGAAAATTTATGGTGGGGACCAGGAATGCAAAACTCCATTATGATGAGTAATAATGCGACTGGTTTCAAACATTTAACATTAAATACAGTAAGGCCTATCCGTACCTATATTGGCTCATTTGAAGCGCAGGTTATAGGCGGTAAACTGGAAGGTTCAAAGTTAAGTCCATTGGCTCGAACGACCACCTCTGCAGGTGTTGATTTGTTTACAGATAAAGGCGATGATTGGCGTTATTTATCAGCGCTAAATATTAGTTATCAGCCAAAATGGGTTCCTGGTCTTTTTCTGGGGTTTACCCGGTCATTCCTCACCTATCATAATGAGTTAAATTCTTTTTCAGATTATTTTCCGCTATTTTTACCATATCAAAAGGTTAAAATTAATACAGGTTTAGGTGAGACAACAAACCGCGATCAGCGTACTTCTTTTTATACCCGTTGGTTATTTCAGAAAGCTAAAGCAGAAGTTTACTTTGAATACGGCTTAAATGATAATTCTTACAATTTGCGTGATTTCTTAGGTTCACCTGAACATTCCAGGGCATACTTGCTTGGTCTAACAAAAATAGTGAGCTTAACAAGAAAGGATGAATTTATTAGAGTAAATGCAGAAGTTACGCAGTTATCTCAAACAGTTGATTATTTAACCAGGGAAGCAGGAAGTTATTATTACCATAATCCAATTTTGGAGGGTTACACAAATATGGGTGAAGTATTAGGGGCAGGGATCGGTTCTGGTGGAAATTTGCAATCTCTTGATGTAAGTTGGGTTAAAGGTTTAAAGCAAATTGGTTTTACTTTTGACAGATATGAGCATAATATGGATTTTGCCAAAAATGCAGGTTTTATAACTCTAAATGGCCAGAGTAGAAGATGGGTTGATTTGGCCTTTGGCGCAAAGGGAACCTGGAATTACAAAAACCTCTTATTTAACGTTAAATTACAGGGCATTCAGTCTTTAAATTATCAATGGGTGTTAAAAGATTTTGAGCCAGGCAAATTTTACATTCCACATAATGATGTATTCAACTTTCATGGTGAACTGGGTGTAAGTTATCGTTTTTAATGAATCGGAATTATTTTTATAATTTACTTTTATCCGTTGTAAACATTCTTTTTCCCATAATAACATTCCCCTATGCTTCACATATTATAGGGCCTGATGGGATTGGAAAGGTGCAACATGCTATTTTTTTTGCGGAGAGCTTTGCCCTTATTGCAGCATTGGGCATTCCCTTATACGGGATTTCTGCAATTGCAAAATCAAACAGCAATGCTAAACGCTCAAAAACATTCTCCGAATTAATTCTGATTCATGGAATTACAGGACTGATTTTTTCAGTGGTTTATTTCCTAATAATTACTACAGTTCCGTTTTTTAAGCCACATTTACCTTTATATACAACTGCAGGTTTAATTGTGCTTTTGGGCTTTACATCCGTCGATTGGTTTTATTCGGGGTTGGCGAAATTCAAACTAATTGCGCTTCGTTCTGTATTCATAAAACTTATTTCTGTTGTACTACTATTCGTATTTGTAAAATCGTCGTCAGACTTTTTAAACTATTTATGCATACTGATCTTCTCTTTGGTCGGGAATAATATTATCAGTTTAATTTTAATCAGAAAACATACTAGATTAAGATTAAAAGGTATTAAAATTAAAAAGCATTTAAGGCCAGTATTATTTGTATTGGGCTCAAATATCGCTATTAATATGTATGCGATTTGGGATACCCTTTTGCTTGGTTTTTTAACGAATGATAAAACTGTAGGCTTATATTTTGCAGCGGTTAAACTGGTTAAGTTCTCCATCCCTTTCATTATTTCCTTAGGGGTGAGTATCATTCCATCCTTAACACTGAATATGCATAATAAAAATAAGGCGGAAGTTGATCGGCTTTTAGCTGAATCTTTTCAGTTTATTATCTTTTTAGCAATACCAATTGCGATCGGTACTTTTTCCCTAGCAAGAGAATTTATTCTTGTGCTTTCTGGTAACGAGTTTTTGGCTGCTATACCAACCATGCAAGTGGTTGCCATATTACCGCTATTTATAGGATTAGGCCATTTTTTTTCCCTTCAGATCTTAGTGCCATCAGGCCTTAATAAACAAATGTTTTACGCCACGTTTGCAGGTGTTGTGAGTAGTTTGGTCTTAAACTTTAGTCTGATCCCTTTTTTCGGTTCAGTAGGTTCTGCAACAGCGAATATCGTCTCGGAATTTGTTGTAACTGGCTTATTTTATTACTATGTAAATAAACATTTTGAAATCCACATTAATTGGTACCTTTTATTAAAAGCTGCGATATCTTGTATCCTTTTTATTCCCATTGTATATTTAACTCGATATTTCTTTCAAAGCCCTGTATTGGTTCTGTTCCTATCTGGCATATCATGTGCACTTATTTATTTATTATTTCAGCGATTTTTCTTTAAAAATCAGTTTTTGATTAAAATATCTGATCAGTTATTTTTAAAATTTCAGAACTTTGCTGCAAAGTAACATGGAAGAAAAGATATCTGTAGTAATGGCCACTTACAATGGGGCAAAATATCTGGAGAAACAATTGGATTCTATATTGAAGCAAAGTTATGCTGCAAGTGAATTAATTGTATCAGATGACCATTCAACCGACGGTACTCAAGATATTTTAAATAAACATAAGGACTTAGACGTATATCAAAATAAAAATGCCCGTGGGGTGATCAGTAATTTTAAATATGCTGCTTCAAAGGCAAATTCAGCTAACTACCTGGCTTTTTCGGATCAGGATGATATTTGGCTTAGCGAGAAACTTCTATTGTGTTTAAAGGCTTTAAAATCGATTGAAACCGAAAAGCTTCCTTGTTTAGTCTATTCCGACCCTATCGTGATTAACTCGAAAGATGAGGTGATTTCGGAATCTTTGTGGAGCATATTAGGTTTTAATCAATACGAGCATAAGCTGCCTACAATTCTTTTTGGAAACCCAGCAGGTGGTTGTACCATGTTGGTTAACCCAGAATTAGCTAAGTATATTTCTGCCATACCAAACGATTGCTTAATGCATGATGCATGGCTTACTTTAGTTGCCTACACTTTTGGAAAGGCATTAGTATTAGCAGAACCTGTTTTAAAGTACAGACAGCATGAAACAAATGTTACTTTTTCTGAGGATTATAAAAAGCACAGCAGGGTAACTCGGGTTTTAAACGAAATTAAATTATCTCTCAAGGGGAAGAGCGATCTGTTTTCTGAGCAATTTATTTTTGTCAGAAAATTTTATAATCATTTCGTTGCTGATCTGACTCCAGATAAAAAGGTAATCTTCGAATCTTTTTTAAAATTGGAAAACAAATCTTACCTACATAAAAAACTTGCCTTTAGAAGGGCTATGAAGGCTTAGTATTAAGTTCTGGCTTTTTCAACATTAAAAGCAAAAGACATAAAGCAAAACCTGCTAAAATCCCCCCGGTTAGTGCGCCTGAAGCATACTTCATTCTATTTTTCTTCAAAGGCAAATCTGGAGTATCTATGATCTGAAAAGTAGGTGTTTCCTGCATTAACATGGTTCTGCTTACTTCAAGATTTTTAATGATTTCCGAATAAATGGTTTGTAACACTCTTTTATCTCGTTCCTGCACTTCTGGGGCAACATTTGCTGTTGCGTACGCTGGGTTTAAATCTAAAAGCACTGCATTTGCACTGGCTGTACTGTATGTTTTTTTATTTAATAATTTGCCAATGCTATCTGCACGAGCTTGTAAGCGATCGACATTTGTACGAAGGCGTTTTGTCTTTGTTTTGATATAGAAATCGCTTGCCTGATCAATTAATCGTGTACAGAAAACGCTTGCCAGCTCCTCATTTTTCATAGTTGCTTCTAGGGCGAAAAAGCCTAACTTTTTATCAGGTTTGCTAACAGATATGTTTTTTTCGGCAATCTGGATAATCATGACCTGCAAAAGACTGTCTTGTAAACGTGTATAATTCTTAGGATCTTCTGGAAACTGAAAAGCACCTTTAGCACCAGGAAGTTTAGCCCATTTTTCGTTTAATTTATTTGTTTGTGCATATAGGTCTGCTAAGGTTTTTTTACCACCATCGTAAGGGCTCAGCAAGGTTTGCTTAATCATTTTATGGCTGATTAAAAGTTGTAAAACATTATCTCCTGCCAGTATCCCTCCTGTACCACCTGCCAATCCGCCAATGTCGAAACCAAATTGTCCTGCTAACCCAGAAAGTAAAGAGCCACCGCCACCTTTACTATCTTCTACAATAAAGCTTAATTTTGCAGTATAAGTTACTGGCCATACCCAAGCCGTAAGAATACCTAAAAGGCCACCCAAAATGCCTGCAATAATTATCTTAAACCGAAATTTCCATAAATAGCTTACATACTCTTTTCTCGATTGAATCATATCTTTAAAAGAATATTCTTCTTCAACAACATCATTGTATTTTGATTTCTCTTCCGAAGAACTCATAATTATTTAAATAAAATGGCAATTAAACTGATAATTCCTGTTAAAGCTGAAGCAACCGTTGTAATCTCGGCAAATCCTAATTTATTTTTCCCCGATTTTTCTGGAACAACGATTTGACTTCCAGGGGTTACTCTTGGGTAATTTTTAATAAATAAGAATGTTTTTACAGGTTGATTTGTTCCGTTTGCATATCTAATGTAGGCGCCCTTTAACCTTGCATTTTCGGTAACGCCACCTGCTGCATCTACGTAATATTTAAAATTAGAGTTGGAATAGCTCAATAACTGCGGATTATTTACGGAGCCAATAACCTCAACAAAAGGTAAGTTTTTTGGAATAAAAAGACTATCTCCAGGCATTAAAACAGTTAAATCATTTTGGTGTCTTTTGCGTTTTCCAGTTAAGTCGATATCAACTCTTAAGCCATTTCGGAAAAGTTGTGCGTTTTCGATAGAACCCATTGCCGTAATTCCACCAGCCCTTTTAATAAATTCCATTCCAGTTTCATCTCTTCTTTGTTGAGCATAATCTCCAGGGAAAAGCACTTCACCTCTAACTTTAATGTTTCCTAACGACCTGTAATTAACCAAACGCGGTACATAAATATAATCAAGCGGTTCTAATAGGAAATTACCTGTTTGAGCGCTAAGCGCAGAATCAATATTAAGTGTTATAATGGTTACCAATCTGTTTGAAAGTGTATCACTAGTATCTTTTATTAATCTCGAAATTTCAAGACGATGGCTCGCCGCATCATTAGTAAAACCTTTGGCCATGCTCACTGCATCCGCTACGCTCATTCCTTTTCTATATTGGAAAGAACCAGGAACTCGTACATAACCTCCGATACTAATCGAAGTTTGATCTCTTAAATCTTTAGTAGATAAAATAAAAACAGAGTCTTCCCGAACTAAATTGATGTCCTGATCTTTGCCAGACATAATGTTACTAAGGTTAAAAGAAACCATTTCCTTTTCTAAATCTGGTTTTATTCTCTTAATGTAGCCGTTACTCATTACTGCATCGTCTCTTAATCCGTCAGCCTTTGTAATTAACGACTTTAATGTAATTCCCTGACTTAATTCAAAAGTACCAGGTCTGTACACGGCACCATCAATAACCACGCGGTTGGCAAATCTTTCTAAAATTTCACCGAAATGCACTGAGTCGGCATTTTTTAGCACAAAACGATCAAATAAATCGGCAGGAATGTCTTTCACGCTGCGCTCTTTATCGCCAACCTGACTAACCTTTGCAATTCCTTTATAAGCTAAATCGCTAAAGCCGCCAGTATAATTAATTAAATCGGTAAGTGTTTCAGCTTCTTTTAACTCATAATAAGCTGGTCTTTTTACTGCGCCATCTATTACAACCCGTTTAGTGTAAACAGGGATTCTAATTACATCCTGATCTTGCAAGCTAATGTTATCTGATGAAATACCTTTTTGAAGGAAGTTATATAAATCGACAATTTTGATTACCCGATTTCCTCTTATTACCTCAATTTTTCTTAAGGAACCGCGTTCTGTAGGGCCTCCACTTTGATATAATGCATTAAATAATGTAGATAATGAAGAAACAGTATAACTACCTGGTTGAACTACTTCTCCTATAATGGTTACCCGAATGCTTCTAACTGTGCCTAAACTAAGGTTTAATTTCGTTTGGCCAGAGCCTAATGCAGGGTAGGCCTTAATCATTTTTGATCGGATTTGAGCAGTTGCCTGCTCAATGCTCATTCCATTTACATAAATTAAACCAGCGTAAGGAATCTTAACATTCCCATCAGGCGTTACTTTAGCATTTGTAGTACTTTCATTTAGGCCAGTTAAGGTAATGGTAAGTTCATCATCAGCACCCAAAATATAACCTTTGGGAGTCGCAATTCTTATATTAGGTTCGAATTTTAAATTTGGATTGCTAAAGAATTCATAGCCATAAATCGGGCTGCGTTTTTTTATCGGATTAGCTTCGCTGAATCGGGTAGTATCTCGGTTTTTAGTGCTTTCAACTTTTTTAGGTTGGGTGGCATCATTTGTAGTTTTTGCTGTTTTTCCACCAGCTTGAACCTGGGCCAATCTTTCTTTATACTTATCTACTTCTGCAGGATCCATTCCTTTTGCGGTAAGTAATTTTATCGCATCTGCTTCAGACATGCCAGATGATTCAAACCTTCTTGATATTTCCAGGATCTGGGCATCAGACAGTTGATCAACTTTAACCTTACTTAAATTATCTGTGGAAATTTGTGCTGATACTTTAGCCAAAGGAAATAAGAGGCAAATAAAAAGAGCACAAAGAATAAATTTAAAACGCATGAATGTATAATTAATATTTTTAATCGTTACAAATATAAGCTAAATAACTAAATGCTAGATTTATTCGTAAGTACTGATTTTAAAAGGCTTGCACAACCTTGAATTTGATGCGATTAGGCATCTAAAGTTTGCTGAAAAATTTCAAGGATTGATTTCTGATATGCCTCTAAAGAATATAGATTATTAATCCTTTTGCGTCCCTCGATACCCATTTCAGTAATTTTCGCTGGCTGAGCGATTAAATCAGAAATTTTATCGGCTGCAATTTGTGCATTATCGAATGGAATTAAAAGCCCTGTTTCGTTTTCCATTACCATTTCAACGGCACCACCATGATTGGTGGCAACAACAGCCGTTGCACTAGCCATGGCTTCTAAAATAACCGTCGGAAAAGGATCGGGAAGTATTGATGGGAGCACGAAAATATCAACAGAATTTAATATGTTGGCTATATCTGTTCTATATCCAATATATTGGATGGCATCTGCAAGGTTTTCGTTTTGTATTCGGTTGGTTAGCTTATCAACCAAATGCTCATTACCTGTGTAGGCATCGCCAGCCATTACAAATTTTGTTTTAGGATGAGCCTTCAGAATGTTTTTTGCAATATCGATGAAGTAATCCTGTCCCTTCCAATGGTTAACCCGCCCAATCATTGCAATCAGGATTCCTTTTTCGCTAAGGTTTAATTCTTGTCTTAATACGCCTTTAGTGTTTTCAAATGCAGTAGTATCAATACCATTATAAATTCTGGTAATGGGTTTCTTTAAAACATGCTTTTCCCAATGGTTTTTTACTGCATCAGACACCACGATAGTGTTATCGCTATATTTTCCTAATAAATAGCCAATAGTTTTAGTGAATGCTTTTGGCTTGGTTATGATTTCATGAACGTGCCAAATATGCTTTATTTTTCTTTTTTTAGCTAAAAATGCACCAATAAAAACACCCGTTGTGTTGGAGTAAATTAAATCGATGTTATTATCATCAATTAATTTATTAAGGGTTTTCCAGGCGTTTTTAGTTACCGTTAATCGGTTTAAAATCCCTGGTACAGAAAGGTATTTTCGTCTTAAAATTCCTAAGCGGATGATTCTGATATCCACATCTAATTTGGCAAGTTCATCTACCAGTGGTCCGCTTTCTGATAAAACAACGATTGGTTTATGTTTACCTTCAGCAAGAATCTTAACCACAATGGAGAGGATTTTACTGCCGCCGTAAAGATCTGACGTATTATTTAAGACAAGAATATTCATTAACTAATTCTACTTTTAATCACTTTGGCTGGTACGCCTGCAACAACTGAATATGGTGGAACATCTTTATTAACAACACTGCCAGCAGCAATTACAGATCCTTTTCCGATGGTGACACCAGCGAGGATCACCGTATTTGCAGCAATCCAGCAATCATCCTCAATTCTTACAAATTCTCTTTTAACCCCTTGTTTCATAATGGGTTGATCAAGCCCTGCGTAAAGATGATTTTCGGCATAAATGCTAACCCTTGGAGACATAATCACGTTATTGCCAATTTCTATCAAACCCGAACAACCAATGTACGAATATGGACCAATGCTTGAATTGTTCCCGATTTTAAGGCCAACGCCTATATCAGATCCATAAGCGTTTACGGGGCGGATAATTGCAAACTTGCCGATGGTTACTCTGTCGCCCGCAACAATTCCGTTATAGGCCATGCAATTTATCTCTGCATAATCCTCTACAATAAAGTCTTTGCCTACATTAAGGTATTTCGCATAGCGGATGGAAGCACCTTTACCTACTAAAACCAATCCTTTAGAATGTTTGAAATACAGGCGATGATAACATCCTCTGATAAAAAAGAAAGATAACCGAAAAAGTGTAGTTAATATATCTAGTCCTTTCCAATCATCTGGAAACCGATCCTTTATAAAACTAAAATTCCTCAAAAACTTGCTCATTATGTGGCAAAACTATGGATTTTTTTCGATTATAACCTTTTGAAAAGATTAATGGTCTGCTTTGCAGTTATTTCCCAGCTAAACTGATTAATTCTTTCTTTGCCTTTTGCAATAAGGCTATTTTTTAAATCTGCATCTTCTATGATCAATCTCATTTTCTGATAAATATCTTCAGGATTAAAAGGATCAAATGATAAGGCGGCGTTTCCTGCTATTTCTGGTAAACAACTATTGTTTGCGATTGCGACAGGCAAGCCCTGTTCAAAAGCTTCTAAAACAGGGATTCCAAAGCCTTCATTTATAGAAGGGAAAACATACATCGATGCATTTTTATAGTAATGAATAAGTTTATTATCGGGTACGTAACCTGGTAATATAACATTTTCATTAAGCTTGTTTTGGTTTATGAAATCCAGAATGGCAGTTTGGTCGTTCATATCTTTTTTGGGACTGAACTGACCTACCAAAACAAGTTTAACCTCGGGATGAACATCAATTAAAAGCAAAAAAGCCTTTAACAGGGTTATGATGTTTTTTCGTTTTTCCATTACCCCAACATGGAGAATGTATTTTTGTTCGGTGAGTGTTTCTGTAAGCTTAGCATCATCAGCCATTGAAGCATCAAGAGATTTCGGACCCTCGTGTATAACCTGAATCTTTTCTGCAGGCAAATTAGAAAATTCTGTTATTCTTAATTTCGCATACTGTGTCGGAGTGATAATTGCATCTGCTTTTTTTGCTGCATTAACCCCTAATTTATGAAAAAGAAATAACCAAAGTTTATTGTAATGCTCAGGATATTCAAAGAAAAAAGCATCGTGCAGTACGGGCACGGTTTTAGTGCCCATTTTAAAATATGGAACAAAGAAATCGGCACAAAAAATTACATCACAACTTTTTAAACGAGCAATTATTGGAAGAACAAGTTGTTTCCAAAAAGTGAAACGTATATGCTCAATAAGCTTTAGAAATTTATTTTTACCAGTATAAACAGCTATAAAAGTATCTAAATACACAAATTTAACTTCCGAGTCATTTTGCTTTTTAAAAGCTTTAATCAGTTCTTCCGTATAGGTTTTTACGCCAGTTTTTGCGATACGTAAATCTCTAATATCTATCCCAACTTTTAACATTACTTTTTATAGGTAAATGCCAAAGATACGAACAGAATTTAAGTAGCCAAAGTTTATTAAGATGGGTTTAAAAACCTATATTTGCGGCAATGTCCAAAAAGATAAAACTCGCAATTGTAGGAATAAGAGGGCTTCCAAATAACTATGGTGGTTTCGAAACTCTTGCAGATTATCTTGTTCAATACCTAGCTGATGAAATTGATATTACCGTCTATTGTTCATCAAAAGATATGGATAGTCGGTTAAGCGAATATAAGGGTGCGAAACTAAAATATATTCCAGTTACGTCTCACGGCTCATTAGGCATCTTGTATGATAGTCTTTCTCTGATCCAAGCCCTGATTAAATACGATAAGATTCTTTTTTTAGGTTTTGGTGGTGGTTTTGTAATGCCGTTTTTAAAGATGTTCAGACATAAAATGATCCTGAATATTGGCGGTTTAGACTGGAAAAGAAATAAATGGTCGCCGTTTGCGCAAAAAGTGATCAAAAAGGCAGAACAGCTATTAATTGCAAACAGTAGTTGTATTGTTTCGGATAACGTTGGGATTCAAAATTATATTAAAGAAACCTACAATCGCGAAAGCACATTAATTGCTTATGGCGGTGATCAGGCAAAACAACAGCCGATCGATGCGAATTGGATTTTAAAATATCCATTTTTGAAGGGAGAATATGCCTTTACCGTATGCAGGATTCAACCCGATAATAATATTGATTTAATGCTGGAAGCTTTTGTAGAAGGTGAAATTCCTTTTGTTTTACTTGGAAACTGGAACAATTCTGAATACGGAATACAAACAAAGGCGAAATACGCTGGCATCAAAAATCTGATTTTGCTTGATGCAATTTATGAAAGAGAAGAATTAGATGTTTTAAGGAGTAACTGTAGTCTTTATATTCACGGGCATTCTGCAGGAGGCACAAATCCATCGTTGGCGGAAGCTATGCATCTGGCTTTGCCAGTTTTTGCTTTTGCTTCTGGTTATAATGAAAATACCACTGCAAATTTGGCTTTATACTTTAAAGATGCAGGTGATTTAAGCCTGCTATTAAAAGACTATAAGCAAATTGATTTAAAAAAAATGGGACAAGCTTTACAAGCTTTTGCCCAAAAGCATTATTTATGGCACGATATTGCTGATCAGTATAAGAAGTTAATTTTGAATTGAAATAATAAATATGGTAAATATAGCATTGATTGGTGCGGGTAAAATGGGCTTGTCTCATTTGTCTATTCTAGGTGCCCACCCCGATGTAAAAATTACAGGAGTTTGCGATACTTCGAAACTTGTTACAGATGTTTTAACAAGGTATTCAGGTTTCGATTGTTTTTCTGATTATAAGAAAATGATTAGTAAAACTAAACCTGATGCAGTATTTGTTGCTGTACCAACAAAGTTCCATGCGCCAATTATAAAAGATTTATTAGAGCAGGGCATTCATGTTTTTGCAGAAAAACCATTTGTTTTAAATGCCAAAGAAGGTTTGCCGCTTTTGGAATTGGTAAAACAAAAAGGGCTAGTCAATCAGGTTGGTTACCATAACAAATTTGTAGGGACTTTTCAGGAGGTTAAAAAACTAATTCTGGATAAGGCAATTGGAGAGGTTTATCATTTCCAGGCAGAAGCTTATGGCCCAGTTGTAATTAAAAAGAAACAAGAAAGCTGGCGCTCAGTTGCATCAGAAGGCGGTGGTTGTTTAATGGATTATACTTCTCATGTTGTAGATCTTTTGAATCACTTGATTTCACCAGTAGAAGAAGTTTTCTCGAGCTTGGTTAAGCCTGTATTCTCAAATCAGGTAGATGATGCGGTTTATGCTTTATTAAAGTTGGAGAATAAGGTAACTGGTGTTCTTTCTGTTAACTGGAGTGATGATACTTACAGAAAAATGTCTACATCGATTACGATTTTGGGTACTGAAGGAAAAATTATCTGCGATTCCAGCGAACTTAAAGTTTACTTTAAAGCAGACACAAACAGGGCGGGATATACTAAAGGCTGGACCATTAAAAATGTAACCGACTTAACAGAAGAAGTTGATTTTTATTTAAGGGGTGAAGAATATTCTGCACAGATTGACCATTTTGTTAAGTGTGTAGAAGGTAAGGCAGAAAATAATATTAACACATTTGCAATGGCATTTAAAACAGACCAGGCAATTGAAATGATAAGAGAAAAATCAGCGGTATAAGATGGATAGAATATTATTTGGCGATAACCAGTTTTTTGCGGTTAACCATATTTCAGATGAGAAATCAAGAGCGCAATCTATTAAATTTAAAGATAATTCGGCGATTATTAAAACCCTTGATATCGCGATTGAATCGGGCATAAATACCTTTATGTGTACCACACATGATCGGATTTCTGATATTTGCGATACCATTAGGAAACATCCTGATCAATACAAAGATTTTAAAATCTTTCCATGTATGCCTTATGCGCACAAGTATGCTAATGCGGTAACCGAACTTGGTATTTTAGGTACATTAAAAGAATATGTTCCAGGTAATTTCATTGGTTCTATGTTTAAGGGCGGTATGGCTTTTTTATCTAAAGATTATCTTTCGATGATGGAGTTACTGGTTGATGCAGAAATGAAAATGTTTAAAGGCATTAACACACCAGTTATTTTTCTTCAAAATGTTGTAGTCGATTTATTGTTAGGTTTAGGCATGAAAGAGATTTTAATCGCGTTTCATGCCCATGTTAAAGCTAAGTACAATGCCGAAGCTGGTTATATTACCATGAATATGCCTAAACTTTTAGATGTATTGAATGAGGGTGGAATTGAAAATCCAATTATTTGTGCATCTATAAATAAGCAAGGTTTCAGAATGTCTGGAGGCAAAGAGCTTTACGAAAAAACATTAAGAGAACGTAAATTCAGAGCCATTGCCATGCAGGTATTTGGTGGTGGAGCAATTCCTGCAAAGGATGCCCTTGAATATGTTTGCGGGTTACCAAATATCGAATCTATTTTATTTGGCGCTTCTTCTAAAGCAAATATTGATGATACGGTATCAATAATCAAAGCATTTGATAAAAGTAAAGTATAGATTAAATTTTTGCAGCTTGAGCTTCTAAATTTTTAGAAGATACATGAGCTGGAATTAAGCTTTTGTACGAAACAACATTTATAAATAAACCTGATAAGAACCAGCTTACATATGATATGTAAGCTGATGATTCTAATTCAGACGTTAGCATTGGTATAATAACGCCAATTTGAATTAAAAGTAATGTGAGGCAAAGTGTTTTGTTTTTGCCTGTAAGTTTTCTGTACGATATCCAACAGGTTCTGATTAGATAAATATGTGCAGCGAGGTAAAGCGTAAGGCCAATAATACCTGTTTGTACGCCAATAATAATATATTGATTTTCGCCTCCAGTGCCACCACCAGTTGTTGAGGCTAAAACTCCAGATGCCCCAAGACCAAGGCCTAAAGGTTGCTTAACGATGGCTTCTATACCTTCAAGCCAGGCAATAATATGTCCCACGCTAGAAGGGTTTGTGAAAGTGATGGTTTCGTAAATAAAATCGTACAAATCGGGATGGAGTACAAATAGGAAAAAGATAAAATAAAGTACACCTGCTGCAACCATAAAATATATCGAGCGTAAAATGAGTTTATTTTTGGTAACCAGCGCATAAATGTAAATCATAATCAAATAGCTGGCTAAAGATGCTCGCGATAGAGCGAATAATATGCTGAACTGGGTTGCAATAATTGCTAAAATGCCAATAGTATTCGGTTTGAATTTATATTGATCATTGGTGTAAAGGCCTGCAATTATAGACAATGAAATAAGTGTCGCCGCTCCAAATTCAATTGGATTTGCAAAAAAACTGGCAAACCTTTTTAGTCCTGTAGAGGTTTCAAATGTCCAGGAAAGACCATAATTTCCTTCAGGTTCTTGATTGTAATAGTAAAAATTAAAATCTGCGTATCCAGTTAAAGATTGGAAGTGCTGGCTGGTTAAAATCTCAAACACCAATAAAACAGATGCAAGAATAATAACGACCAGAAAAAATTGGAAATACTTGCTAATGTAGATTTCTTTGAGGCTAATCAACCTTCCTGTAAAATATACAAAAACAAAAAAAGTTGTGCTTTTAAATGAAACTGCCTTTTCTAAAAATGGCAACGGACCCACGGGCAGAAAAACATATAAAAGCGTATAGGCGAAGTAGGCTAATATAATATAGTCGATTGTCTGAAAACGAAATTTTCTTTTTAACTCCCAAACACTTATGCCCAATGCAACCAGGATAAGGAGCTCTTTTAAAGGCTGCATTAACGGTATTATGCCTTTAAAGCCAGATTGTAACGCAACCGATAAACTGGTGATGTAGATTGGTAACCCAAATATTAAGAAAACAAATATACCTTGCTTGTTTTTTGCAACGAGTTGCTTTAATGAGAAGAAAAAAGCGGATAAATATATAAAAGGAATTATAAACAAGGTGTTTCTACTTTGGTTTCAAATCTAATGAATTTCCTTTATGTTTGCAGAGATTCATGAAAGTTATCTATACGACCTGTACTTATAATCACATTGCCAGAGCATTTTCTTTAGCAGAATCTGTTGGTAAATTTCATCCAGAATGTAAGTTTATTATTTGCTTGATCGGAGAAATATCTTCAGAAGAAATAATGACTGCTCGTGGGGATCAAGATCAGCGCTATGAAATTTTAAAAGCTTCAGATTTAAAAATTTCATTCTTGCCCGAAATGTATTTAAAGTATAGTACGCTTGAATTAAATGCCGCTCTGAAGCCATATTTTGCTTACCACATATTTAACACGTGGAATGATGTGAGCGACATTGTGTTTTTTGATAGTGATATATTACTTTATGATCAGATAAATGTTATTTTCGAAAAGTTAGTTACTCATAGTATTCTCTTAACGCCGCATTCTTTAAGTTCGGTTGAAAGTGGTTATAGTTTTGATGATCGAAACTTTTTAAGTTCAGGGGTTTTTAACATCGGATTTTTTGCGGTTAAGAGAGATGAAAATGCCTTTGCCTTTCTGGATTGGTGGATGAAAAAGTTGAGAAACGAATGCTTTATCGATGTAAAAAACGGAATGTTTGCAGAGCAGCTTTGCTTAAATCTGGTTCCGATTTATTTTAAAGGTGTTCACATCATGCGCCATTTAGGGTGCAATGTTGCGTACTGGAATCTGCATGAACGAATAATTGCTCCTGCTTCCTCTGGTTATACCGTTAATGGAAACGAATCGTTAATTTTCTATCATTTTAGTGGGGCTACAATGGATTGTTTAGAGGTAGATAGCTTATCTAAGCATCAAAACCGCTACAGTTTCACCAACAGGCCCGATGTTCGCCCATTATTTGAAGATTATATTAAGAGCTTAAAAGATCACAACTTTGATAAATACAACAGTTACTACAGCATTAATAATAGCATAAAAACAAAATCAAAGCTTCTCATCTTCATCGTAAATAATTACAAAAAAATTCATAAAAGAATCTTTCATAAATAACCGAAAAAGCCATTCAGTTTTAGTCTGTTATAAAGCTTGTTGGCAAATTGTTTGATTTTTTTTTCAAATGGTATTATTGGCTTGTTTTTTGTGGATGTGGGATGATAATACAGGGTTTCGATCAATAATATTGGCTCCAAATTATATGTATTATAACCAGACTAGCTATATTTGAAACAACTTTACCCCATCAATGATTGAAAGCAATAGTACTTATTATAAGACAATAAGTATATTAATAGACCTCCTTCTTGTTAATCTTGCTGGATATCTGGGATACATCTATCTATACGGAAATTCTGATAGTAACGATGGGCATCAATTCAGTGTTTTGCATATTCTACTAATCAATTTTGTATGGTTTAATGTAACGCAAATCACCAAACTATATCAGGATATGTTTATCAAGGATGCAATTCCGACAATAAAGCAATCATTCTGGAGTTTGTTTTTTTTCTCAGTAGTTATAATCATATTGGTTATCTATTTAAGAGATTTCAGCATTTCTTATAAGCTTTTAATTACTACTGGATTACTTTTTACACCCGTTTTCTTTGCTGGTAAAATTGGATTCTTATTATTAAGGAGATCCAAAAGATCTAAACTGATAAATTACAAGGAGGTTGTAATTGTAGGTGCTGGTCCTTTGGGCCAGGATTTAAAGAGTTATCTAGATAAAAACCCTCATTTGGGTTATAAGGTTGTCGGCTTTTTTGATGATGCACTTGAAAAATTGGGTCAACGGTATATCCTTGGAAATGTTGATGAATGTATCGATTACGTAAAAGACAGTAATGTAAAAGAAATTTACTGTGCCTTGCCAGATCGGGCGTTAAAAAAAATTGATGTTTTAATGCGACAGGCAGATAAAGCGATGATTCGTTTTAAGCTGGTGCCAGATGTTAAGGATTATTTTAAGAAGAATGTAATGGTGCAGCTGTATGGGCATTTGCCTGTATTAAGCCCGCGAACTGAACCTCTGGAAACACTCAGTAACCAGGTTATAAAGCGAATTTTTGACGTTGTTTTTTCCATCCTGGTTGTTGTATTAGTTATGAGTTGGCTGGTTCCTCTTATGGCTATTCTAATTAAAATGGAATCGAAAGGCCCAGTATTTTTTAAACAACTTCGTTCGGGAAAGGATAACCAATCTTTTTACTGCCTGAAATTTAGAAGTATGTATGTAAATGGCGAAGCCGATACAAAGCAGGCTACTCCTAAAGATGTTCGTGTAACTAAAATTGGTGCTTTTATGCGTAAAAGCAGTATCGATGAAATGCCGCAGTTTTTTAATGTGCTTTTGGGTGAAATGTCGGTCGTAGGTCCCCGTCCTCACATGTTGCAGCATACAGCCGAATATTCTGCCTTAATCGATCAGTTTATGGTAAGGCATTTTCTTTTACCAGGCATTACTGGCTGGGCTCAGGTAAATGGTTTCAGAGGCGAAACCCGGGAAGATGGCTCAATGGAAGAAAGAGTTAAAGCTGATATCTGGTACTTAGAAAACTGGTCGTTATTACTCGATTTAAAAATTACCTTTTTAACCATTTGGCAAGTGCTTGTGGGGCATAAAAACGCAAATTAGAATTCCATAAGTCTAAATTTAATACAGAAATTTGATGATTTCTAAGACAAACCAAATTATTTTCCGTCCTTTGCGAAATCATTTTAATGAGAAAACTATGTTGATGAAGAAACTTTTACCCTTTTTATTCCTGATTTTTATTGTTAGCCAAATCCAGGCTCAATCTCAATACCAACCCTATTCATATCAATTTTACCAAAAGCTTAATAGAGAAGTTTATAACCCTGAAACTCGTTTTCACAGTAGTTTAAAGCCTTTTTTTATTGATGATAGTTTATTGGTTGAACATGGTAAACAATTATTGAGTGTTGGAATTGATTCTACAAGGCATTCGTGGGTTAGCCGAAAAATATTTAATGAGCATTTGATAGACATTCAAAAACCCGAATATACTTTTTATGCAGATTTTTTACCTGATTTTCAAATCGGTAAAGATTTCTCTGGAAAGCAAAATCTATGGTTAAATACCCGTGGGTACCAGGTTGGTGGTACGGTTGGTAAGAAATTCTCTTTTTACACAAGCGGCTTTGAAAATCAAGGACAATTTGCAAAATATTATACTGATTATGCAAGAAGCATAAATGTTGTTCCAGGCCAATCCTATAATCGTGATTATGGCTCAAATTTTGGTAAAACATCATTAGATTGGTCTTATGTTACCGCATCAATTTCCTATACGCCAGTTAAATATTTAAACGTAACTGCTGGTTACGATAAAAACTTTATTGGTGATGGTTATCGTTCCATGCTTTTATCTGATGTTGCTTCTCCTTCCCCTTTTTTAAAGCTTACTGGAAATTTAGGTAACGTTCAATACATGGCATTATGGACTTCAATGCAAGATCCAAATATTCCAAAATTATCATATGATGCTGGAAACCGTAAAAAGGGTGGTGTTTTTCACTATTTAGATTGGAATGTAAATAATCGACTATCTGTTGGGTTTTTTGATGCAATTATTTGGGGCGAAACCGATGATTTAGGAAATAAAAGAGGATTTGATTGGGGCTACGCGAATCCAATAATTTTCTTGCGTCCGGTTGAAGCTTCGAGTGGTTCACCTGATAACTCAATGATTGGTTTAACTGCAAAATATAAGTTATCAAAAGAAGTTATTGCTTACGGCCAATTTGCTCTTGATGAATTTGAGGCTAAAAATTTCTTTTCAAGTAACGGAAGTTCGAGAAATAAGTACGGATGGCAATTAGGTATTAGAGGTGCTGATATTTTCAAAATAGAAAACCTAAATTATTTGCTGGAGTATAATACTGCAAAACCGTATACCTATACTGGTCGTACACCAATTGTTAGTTACACTTCTTATTCGGAGCCATTGGCACACCGATTAGGTGCCAATTTCAGAGAGTTGCTTGGGATTGCAAATTATTCATATAAAAGATTTGATTTTACGGGTCAGTTGCAATATGCTAAATATGGTTTAAGTGTTAATGGCCAGGATTACGGTAAAGATCTTAGTATTCCTTACTATGATGCTAAAAACCAACTTGGTAATTATACTACTCAGGGTCTTCGTACAGATTTGTATTATGCAGAAGGAAGAGTGGCCTATATTATCAATCCAAAATATAACCTTCGCTTAGAATTGGGTGGTATTTACCGCAGAGAAAGTAATGCTGTTGGAACAAGTAATACAGGAATTATTACCTTCGGATTAAGAAGTTCATTCAGAAATCTTTATTCTGACTTTTAATAGTATTTAATAAAAAGTAAAGGCCTCGTTTAAATTTTAAACGAGGCCTTTACTTTTAAATCTGGATTTATTATTATCCAACCATTGTATTTGTTGTGCGTTTAACCGCTACTTTTCTAACCGCTTCAATAATCGATGCTTTATCGTAACCACATTCTGCCCAAAGTTCAGCTTGTTCTCCGTGCTCGATAAACTCATCTGGGATCCCTAAACGAATTACACTTGCATTATAGTTATGATCGGCCATAAACTCTAATACTGCAGAGCCAACGCCACCTTGTAGAGAACCATCTTCTACCGTGATTATGTGTTTATATTTTGAGAAAACCTCATGAAGCATTTGCTCATCTAAAGGCTTAACAAAACGTAAATCGTAATGAGCTGGATAAATGCCTTCGCTATTTAATTCTGCACGCGCTTCAACGGCAAAATTTCCAACGTGGCCAATTGTTAAAATGGCAACTTCTTCGCCATCACATATTTTTCTGCCTTTACCAATTTCTAATGCTTTGAAAGGCCTTTTCCAATCGGGCATAACCCCATTACCACGTGGGTAACGAATAACAAACGGACCAGCATTTTCTTGCTGAGCAGTAAACATTAAGTTACGTAACTCTTCTTCGTTCATTGGCGATGAAACCACTAAATTCGGAATGCAGCGCATATAAGCAATATCGTATGCGCCATGATGTGTTGCACCATCAGCGCCAGCCAAACCAGCTCTATCTAAACAAAAAACTACATTTAGTTTTTGTATGGCTACATCATGAATTACCTGATCGTAAGCTCTTTGCATAAAGCTCGAGTAAATATTACAAAAAGGCACCAACCCTTGCGCAGCTAAACCTGCTGAAAAAGTAACCGCATGTTGCTCTGCGATACCCACATCAAAAGCTCTGGTGGGCATTGCTTTCATCATAATGTTTAACGATGAGCCAGACGGCATTGCAGGCGTAATCCCAACAATTTTGGCATTAGCTTCAGCCAGTTCTACCATGGTATGCCCGAAAACATCCTGGTATTTTGGGGGCTGCGGTTTATCTGCTATACTTTTTTTAATCTCGCCCGTAATCTTATCAAAAAGACCTGGTGCATGCCATTTTGTTTGGTCTTTTTCGGCTAAGGCAAAGCCTTTACCTTTTACGGTAATGCAATGCAATAACTTAGGTCCGGGAATTTCCTTTAAGTCTTTTATAATTGATGCCAGGCGTTTAACATCATGGCCATCAACAGGACCGAAATATCTAAAGTTTAAAGCTTCGAATAAATTGCTTTGTTTAAGAAGTGTTCCTTTTATACTTTTCTCAATCTTCTTAACATATTTATGTGCATTTGGGCCAAGCTTAGAAAGTCCAGCTAACACATTAGAAATATCATCGCGAAAGCGGTTGTAAGATTTTGAGGTTGTAATGCTTGTTAAATATTCTTTTAATGCACCAACGTTAGGATCGATAGACATGCAGTTATCATTCAAGATTACTAACACATTGCTATTTTCTATTCCTGCATGGTTTAAGCCTTCAAAAGCTAAACCTGCTGTCATTGCGCCATCGCCAATAACGGCAACGTGTTGTCGATCTGTTTCGCCTTTAATTTGAGAGGCAACAGCCATACCTAAAGCTGCTGAAATAGAAGTAGATGAGTGACCAACACCAAATGTGTCGTATTCGCTCTCACTTATTTTCGGAAAACCACTTATGCCTTTATAAATACGGTTAGTATGGAAAAGTTCGCGGCGACCAGTTAGTATTTTATGACCATAAGCCTGATGGCCAACATCCCAAACTAACTTATCATAAGGCGTGTTTAATGCATAATGTAAGGCAACTGTTAATTCGACAACACCTAGGCTCGAGCCAAAATGCCCTCCGTTTACACTCACAACATCGATAATGTATTGACGTAATTCCTGGCTTATTTGCTCTAAGTCAGCTTCACTATATTGCTTTAAGTCAGCAGGATAGTTAATTTTAGATAATAGGGGACCAGCTTTTACTTGCATTCGGTATTTTGGGTAAAAAACAAGATACAAAGAAAGGTATTTTTGTTTTAATATTTAAGAAAAAAACATTCAATAACTACAACAGCTGATGAACAGGTAAAATTAGTCGATAATCAGTGGCAAATCGTTGAGTAAGATATATTTTTAACAAACCAGGAATTAAATTGTGTTCGATAATTTATTAAGTTTGTTTTAGAGATGCAAACTGAGAATTTTGAAATTAAACTTCCCGTTTTCGAAGGCCCATTCGATTTATTATTATTTTTTATCGAACGCGATGAACTTAATATTCAGGATGTAGAAATTTCAAAAATTACCAACGACTTTTTATCCTACATTCATAAGTTGTTGGGTTTAAATGTTGAGGTAGCTAGTGAGTTTATTCTCGTTGCGGCAACCCTAATGCGCATAAAATCTAAAATGCTTCTACCGAGGATTGAAATTGATGAAGCTGGAAATGAGATTAATCCAGAGCAAGATTTAATTGCCCGACTAATTGCATATAAACAATTTAAATCGGCTGCCGAGGAGCTTAGGTTTTTTGAGGATGCCAGAATGCAGCAGGAGCGAAGAGGTAATATCGAAAATGATTTAACGCTTGCCGCAGAATCCTCCACTCATCAAGACGAACTTTTATCGCTAGATTTATATAAACTACTTATGGTTTACCACAGAACCATGCAGAAATATGAGCTGCGGAGCCAGGAGGTTAAGCATACTGTTGTTCAATATCCATATACAATTGAGCAGCAGAAACATTTTATATCTAATCTTTTAGATATTAACAAGCAAATCGATTTTGCTATGGTGCTTAAGAATTCGGAGAATAAAGTACATTTTGTTTATAATTTCCTGGCCATTTTAGAAATGTTGCAACAACAAATCGTTGAGATAACCATTGGGAGCGGCTTTAATAACTTTAATGTAAAAGCAGTTGACTAATACGGCCTTAGTTAATTTCAAAATTGTTACTTTTGCCAAAAAAATAACAAACCTATTTTAAGGATGAAACGTGATAACCAAATTTTTGAACTTATTGATAAGGAATTAGACCGCCAAGAGCACGGTTTAGAACTTATTGCATCAGAAAACTTTGTAAGCAAGCAGGTTATGGAAGCCGCTGGCTCAGTATTAACCAATAAATATGCAGAAGGCTTACCAGGTAAACGCTATTATGGCGGCTGCCAGGTTGTAGATGTTGTAGAGCAAATTGCTATCGATAGAGCAAAAGAATTATTTGGTGCTGCATGGGTTAATGTACAGCCACATTCTGGTGCACAGGCCAATGCTGCTGTAATGTTAGCTGTTATTCAACCAGGCGATAAAATTTTAGGTTTCGATCTTTCGCATGGCGGTCACTTAACTCACGGTTCTCCAGTAAATTTTTCAGGAAAATTGTATCAGCCGTTTTTCTACGGTGTAGATAAAGAAACTGGTTTAATCGATTATAAAAAATTAGAAGAAGTTGCTTTAGCAGAAAAACCAAAATTAATTATTTGTGGTGCTTCGGCTTATTCTCGTGAGTGGGATTACGCTTTCATCCGTTCTGTTGCTGATAAAATCGGTGCTTTGGTTTTAGCTGATATTTCACACCCGGCAGGTTTAATTGCTAAAGGTTTATTGGCAAATCCACTACCTCATTGCCATATTGTAACTACTACTACTCACAAAACTTTACGTGGTCCTCGTGGTGGTATGATTATGATGGGTAAAGATTTTGAGAATCCATGGGGCTTAAAAACACCAAAGGGCGAAACACGTATGATGAGTAACTTGCTTGATATGGCTGTTTTTCCAGGTACTCAAGGCGGCCCCCTAGAACACATTATTGCGGCTAAAGCAATTGCTTTTGGTGAAGCATTAAGCGATGAGTATGGTGTTTACATTAAACAAGTTGCAGCCAATGCACAAGCTATGGCTAAAGCTTTTGTAGCTAAGGGCTATGGCATTATTTCTGGGGGAACAGATAATCACTTAATGTTAATCGACCTTCGTAATAAAAATATAACAGGTAAGCTTGCTGAAAATGCTTTAGAGAAAGCAGAAATTACCGTAAACAAAAACATGGTTCCTTTTGATGATAAATCACCATTTGTAACTTCAGGTATCCGTGTTGGAACTGCTGCAATTACCACTCGTGGTTTAAAAGAAGCAGAGATGGAAAAAATTGTTGATTTAATCGATCAGGTTTTAACAAACCCAGAAGATGAAGCTAATTTAAACGCAGTGAAAGCTGAAGTTATTAAGTTAGTAAGCACTTTCCCGCTTTATAAATAATATCTCTTTTTTGTTTACAACAAGGCCCTTTTTCATAATTGAACAAGGGCCTTGTTATAAATTATTATTTTTAATATTTAGGTTTTGCGGATGAAGAAATTCTATATTCTATTTTTTATAATACTATTTATTTCCTGCAAGAAAGAGATAAAATTACCGCGAAGTTTTAAAAACATATTAATTCTTGGCAATAGCATAACCATACATGTTCCCGATGCCTCAATTGGTTGGTATGGCAATTGGGGCATGGCAGCTACTTCTAAAGACAAAGATTATGTTCATGTTCTAGAGAAATTAACGAGGGCGGCGATACAACCAGTTAACATTTCAGGATGGGAGAATAGTCCGCTAACGTTCGATTTATCGATTTTAGATAAACATTTGCTTAATAACCCAGATTTGGTGTTGATCAGGCTGGGAGAAAATATCAGAGATCCTAAGAATTTGTATTCATCGTTAGAGGCTTTACTAAATAAAATAAAAACCAGTAGTCCTGCTGCTAAAATTATGATTACAGGAACATTTTGGTTAAATACTCATGTAACTGCCATTTTGGAAGATTTTGCCAATCAGAATGGATTAATGTTTGTGCCATTATCGCATTTAACGAGAAACGAAAATATATCTTTTATTGGAGATTTAATCAAAGGGGAGGATGGGCTTATCCACTCGGTAACTAACCAGGAGGTAGCAGATCATCCTGGAGATGCGGGCATGCAAAAAATTGCTGAAGCTATAGCTTTAAAGATTGAAGCGCTAAACTTAAAGTCTTTTTAAAAGTAAAGGGCCGATATTCTTTTGAAGAAATATCGACCCTTACCATCTAAATTAACGCTCTCGAATATATAAACGCTATGAAATATAATTTGTTTTATCAAAAGTGAAAAAAATTAATAATTTTCGTAACAACCTAAAGATGAGGGAAAAATTCTTGTTATGTTGTTTAAATCATGATTCAGGTAAAGATTAAAATAGACATCTGCGGATAAATCAAGTCCTTTTTTTAAAGCTGGACTATTATTCAGTAATGCAAAATTACCTTGACTGGAAGAAGCAAACAAGGGATCGATATTAATCATATTGCCATTGTTGTTATAGCCTGTATTTGTAGTCTTAATTAAATTGTTGAAAAGATTTGATTGAACGATTGCCGTGCTTTTCTTTTGAATATCTAACTCATTAGTTAAGCTACCCCAAATAATATTATTGGTTAAATTTAACTGTAAATTGTTAAAAGCCTTAGTTGTTAGGTAATCAGAGAAAGTTAAAGCTGCGGTTTTTCTTGGGAAATTTAGGTTAAAACCTGCAAAGGTGTTTTGCTTTAAGTTATAGTTTCCTCCGCCGATGGCGTATATTAAATAATTGCCGCAATTATGCATTAGGTTATTAAAAGCTAATAATTCTGAATGGTAACCAATGTAAGCCGCAACCTGCATGTTTTTAACTATGCTATTGGTTAAAATTAACTTGGGCGTATTATTTGCCGATAAAGAATCGGATGTAATGCCAACTGAGGCATTTTTAAGAATTGCATTTTTAATTACTCCAGTTCCGCTCGACTTGAGATAAATTCCTTTCCACTGGCCAGGCTGATCGCTGTAAACGGTTTCTAATCTGTCGCTACAGAACTCTATCGGCTCTGAAACTGTTCCCGAAGCGTATAACGAACCTTCAACATTCATAATCGCATCTTTGTGAAAGTAAACTTTGGCCCCAGGCTGTATGTTTAATGTCGAACCATTTTTTATTGTTACTGAACCATTTATAATATAAGGTAAGTTTTTGTTCCAGATGGTATTTGTAGTAATACTTTGATTATCTATAAACACAGCATTTTGTCCGTAAGCTTCAAGTTGGATAACTTGTCTGTTTTTGTTTATAGTTAAAACTATAGAATCTTTTACCAGAAAAGATAAACTTTTGGAATCTGGATTTATCGTAACCTTAACAAATAGGTTTAAAGAATCCTGACCATTTAAAATTAGATTGGTTTGAGAAGGTAGATTTTGTCCGTTAATGTTTATACTGAAAGGAGAAGAGTTGCCACCTGAGAGTTTGATTTCTGAAATATTTAACGCATCGTTGTTTTTGTTTGATATTTTGATTTTTCTAACTGTAGAGCCGATTGATGTAAAAACGGTATCGAATAAAATGGCATTGCTCGAGAAACTTAACTTAGCATTGGGATCGGTTGTAATGCGTTCATCCTTTCGGCAGGCCGAAATTAAGATTAACAATAAAAAAACTCCAATTATTGAACGCATAATCCAAATATGAGAAAATTATTCAGCGAAAGCGAGTGCGGCAATACTAACTTTTGCTGCCCCGTTTTCTAAAAGCGTATTTGCACATGCCTCCAATGTTGCGCCAGTTGTAATTACATCATCAACTAATAAAATATGTTTTTCTTTAATATTTTCTGGTTTGTTTATCTTGAAAACTGCTTTCATATTTTCGTAACGGTTATATCTGCTTTTTCTGGTTTGGCTTTCTGTAGAAATCGCTCGGACTAAAATATTTTCAGCAAACGAAACTTCCATCTTCGCTGATACGCCTTCTGCTATAAAAGTACTTTGGTTGTAGCCTCGTAGTTTAAGTTTCTTTTGGTGTAATGGTACTGGGATTATTAAATCAATATCTTGATAAATTGCTGCATTCTTTAATCTTTCTCCAAGTAAATTGCCAAGTGAAATACCAACCTCAGTTTTTCCATTATATTTAAGATTATGAATCAGGTTTTGAACTTTGGCTCCTTTCCTGAAATATAACATAGCCATTGCTGCGTTTATGGGCAATCGCCCCCAAAGTTGTTTAGCTACTCTATTTTCGGCATGATGATGATAATCTGTAAAGGGTAAATCGTATAAGCATTTCGTGCAAATTAAATGTTCGGCACTAAAAAGTGGCGTTCCACAGGCATTGCAAAGATTTGGAAATAGTAATCCGATTAAATCAGAGCTCCATTGCTGCAACCATGTGTTATTTGATTTAGCGATTCCCATATAATTATAAATAAGCCGCAATTTGAAATATTGCCTATTTAAATATAGTGTTTCTTCGGGTAGATTTAAAAATGACTGTAAAACTTGTAGTCATTGCCCTCAATGTGTGGAGAAACTCCACAATTTGATTTTTCTGGCACACCATTAAATTGCTGAAAATCAAATAGTTGATTTGTTTGACCTGCTTTGGCATTATTATGAAACATTAGCAAGTATTGTTACACATATTAAATTTTAAAAATCATACTATGAAAAAGTTCATTTTATCAGCTACATTTTTAGCGTTCGCAGGGTTCTCAGCAGTACAAGCAAGTGAAGTAAAAGATTTAAAAACTACTGCAATTGTTGCAGTTCAAGATAGTGCAGTAAAAACTCCAGTTAAATTGGAAGAATTACCTGAGCCAGTAACAACAGCATTAAAATCTGATGCTTATAAAGGTTGGACCGCAACAGAAGCTTGGTCGGTTAAAGAGGGTGCAAAAGAGTACTATTTAATTAACGTTAAAAAAGAAGCAGAAACAGGTTCTGTTAAAATTGACAAAGACGGTAAACCAGTTCAATAATCAATTTCAAATATATAATAAGCCTTTAAGGCATAATTAACATAAGCGTAGCCTCCGTGCTACGCATTAAATAAAAACTATAACCATGAAAAAATTAATTTTATCAGCTGCGTTCTTAGCATTTGCAGGATTCTCAGCAGTACAAGCGAGCGAAGTAAACACAATTAAAAATGCTGCAATTGTTGCAGTTCAAGATAGTGCAGTAAAAACTCCAGTTAAATTGGAAGAATTACCTGAGCCAGTAACAACAGCATTAAAATCTGATGCTTATAAAGGCTGGACCGCAACCGAAGCTTGGTCGGTTAAAGAAGGAGCAAAAGAATATTACCTAATCAATGTTAAAAAAGAAGCAGAAACAGGTTCTGTGAAAATTGATAAAGACGGTAAACCAGTTCAATAACCCTCAAAAATTTCATCTACCTTAATAGAAAGGCCAGTTTTTAACTGGCTTTTCTTATTTTTGTTGTATGGCGAGAATCCTGATTCTAGAAGACGATACAACATTTGCTCAATTACTTGAAGGTTTTTTAACTAAAAACAAATATGAGGTTACGCTCGTAACTCATATTAAGCAATCTTTTAAATTAATCGAAAATCAGGAATTCGATTTGCTTTTAATTGATTATCGTTTGCCAGACGGAATCGGTTTCGAAGTTTTAACTCATGTCAGAGATTTGGGACTTTCTATCCCGATTATTATCATGACAAGCTTTAACGATGTTCGTACAGCAGTAAAATCTATACAACTTGGTGCTTTCGATTACATTACAAAACCAGTAAATCCAGATGAACTTTTAATGGTCATCAAAAATTCTTTAACTAAAAAGGATTCGAAAGACATTATAGTTGAAAAAGTTGATTCTGATTTAATTAGAGGCAAAAGCGCAATTGCCGACAGATTATATGAACATATTGCATTAGTTGCTCCGACAGATATGTCGGTAATTATTCAAGGTGAGAGTGGAACGGGAAAAGAATTTGCCGCCAGAACCCTTCATCAGCAAAGTAAACGTGCTGGTAAGCCATTCGTAGCCATCGATTGTGGTGCTTTATCGAAAGATTTGGCTGCAAGCGAATTATTTGGGCATGTAAAAGGTGCATTTACTGGTGCTTTAAGCGATAAAAAAGGTCAGTTTGAAGCTGCAAACGGCGGAACTATCTTTTTAGATGAAGTTGGGAACCTAAGTTATGAAGTTCAGATAAAGTTGCTGCGGGCCTTGCAGGAGAGGGTAATTCAACCTTTAGGTAGTACGAAACAAGTTGCTGTTGATGTTCGGATTATTACGGCCACAAACGACGATTTAAATAACACTATTCAACAGGGCGAATTTAGAGAGGATTTATATCATCGATTAAATGAATTTAAAATTCAGTTACCTGCCTTGCGGGATCGAGGTTCTGATTTGGAATTATTTATCAATCATTTTATACAGCTATCTAATCGGGATTTAGATAGAAATGTTAAAAGTATTTCAGCTGATGCAAAATCGTTATTGCTTAATTACGACTGGCCAGGTAATTTACGGGAATTAAGTAATGTAATTAAACGAATGGTTTTATTAAGTCCAGGCGATATTGCGCAGGTTAATGCATTGCCTGATGAAATGACCATTGCGGTTAATCAGCAAACTTTGCCAGGCAGTTCATCAGATTTGAAAGCTGTAAATGAACAGAACGAAAAAACTTTGATTGCAGAAACACTAATCAAGGCAAAATATAATAAATCAAAGGCAGCAAAAATGCTTAATATCGACCGAAAAACGCTTTACGCGAAGATGGAACGATATGGGATTGAGTAATTCTTAACTTCACCGCACAAGAAAAAATGCAAGGAAGGTTTATTATTTTTCGCGAATCTTTGCATTAAGGTTAGCTTTATTTGCGGTTATTTAAACCATATAATCCATTTCTTCCATAACTTTTATCAAGGCATCCAACTTCTTCAACTGCAGCAAAATTTCTTCTTTATGCTGATTTGTAATTCCTTGTTCAGCTACTTCTATTTCAAGTATTCTAAATGCGTGTGCTAAAGTTTTAGAGCCCATTTGTGCTGTTCTGCCCGCAAGTCGATGAACAAGTAATCTCGTTTTATCCTGGTTATTTTCGTCGAGATAAATTTTTAATTCAGCAGCATCATCAATGCAATCTTGTTTAAAACGGTTGAGAATTTTCTCCAGCATTTGCTGGTCGCCAAAAGTCATTTTCTCAATTGATGAAAAATCGAATTCAGGTTGTTCGGTAATAATTTCTGTTTTATCAAAAATTGATAATAAATCTACCGTCTGAAAAGGTTTCATAATTAAGCCATCAAAGCCCTCGCTTAAAACCATTTTACGTTCTTCAGGTAAAACCTGAGCTGTAATGGCGTAAAACTTAATGGTTTTTGGAAGTTTTCTCTTTAAGATGTGGCAAAGCTCCAAGCCCGTCATTTCAGGTAGGCGCATATCAACAAGTACATATTTCAAGTCGTCAAGCGGTGTTTCGTTTAAAATGTCGGCCACCAAACTAAAACTTTTATAAGGGATTTTATTCTTCTCGAAAATTAAACCACATAAATCCAGGATTAATTTATCATCATCAATTATCCAAACCGTACCTGGATTTACAATTGTATAATGATCCAAGTCTAGCAGGTCATTTGTGCGTTCTTCAGTTTCTTTATAAGTTAAATAAATATTAAAGGTTGTACCTAAACCTGGCTTGCTTTTTACATGGATGCGGCCACCTTGCGCTTCGATTAGTGACTTAACAATAGGCAATCCTAAACCTGTTCCAGTTTGGTTAATTACATATTTTTCAGGCGATTCAATTTGTTCGAATTCATTAAATATTTTCGGAATATCCTTTTCTTCAAAACCTATTCCAGTATCTTTTATTGTAAATTGAAAATGTAAGCTATCGTGTTGTTTCTTGCATGATACAGCTAAATTAATCTGGCCTTTTAGCGTAAATTTCACAGCATTGCCTAAAATGTTAAACAAGATTTGTTTCAATCTAAAGGCATCGCCTTTAACAAATTCAACATGGTCTAAATCTAAGTCGGTAATTAATTTAAGCGATTTCTGTTCGGCAAGAGGGCGCATTACAGAGGTAACTTCATCCAAAATTTTTCTAATATCAAATACCTGGTTATTAAAGCTAAACTCTCCCGAAATAATTCGGTTATAATCTAAAACCTCGTTTACAATTTGTAACAAATGGATGGAAGACTGGTAAATTGCATCAATGTCTTTTTTCTTAGGATTTTCTTGTTGTGTGATCAGTTCGGCGTAACCCAGTATTGATTGTAAAGGCGTACGAATTTCGTGGCTCATATTCGAAAGAAAACGCTGTTTGGCTTTGCCATGATATTCGGCTTCGTCTTTAGCAGCCTCCAGTTCTTTTCTATATTTATTGCTCTTGGTAATATCGGTTAAAATGAGATAAAGCAAAATGACAGTAATCAAAAAGAATGCAATAATGATTGTTGTAATTTGGGTGATACCATCGTTAACCACCTGCTTCGCTTGTATGCCATTTAAATCTACTTGTGTTACCGCTTGCGCTTCAACCTCTCTCAAAATTTGCAGCATTTGATTGGTTAAAGTATTACTGGCATTCGATAAATCAGCTTCACGTTTTAAAAATTTCTCACTCTTTTGCCGCTGTTCTTTTTCAATGGTTTTTAAAGAGCCAGTCATGCTTTTCATAATGCTGTCTTCGGCCTTGGCGTTTAAAGTATCGCGTTTTACCTTAAACTCTTCATTAATAATTTTGTAAACATCGGCTTTCTTTTTGCCAAATAACTTGCTCAAAAAGCCTCTCGATTTTTCTTCTTCTTCGGGTGCAACGGTAGTGGTAGAGGTTGTGGTTTCAGTTGTTAAAACTGCGCTATCTGTTTGTCTGGTTCGAGTGGTAACCAGTTCATTTAATTTCTGAACCTCGTCAGAGAAAGATTTAGTATTAACCAGCGTTTCACGAACTTTTAAATAAGAAATAAATTGTTTATCTCTTTCTACGAGTAGATTTTTGATGGATTTTATTCGTACCAGTTGCAGCGAATCGCCATTATATAACTTACTTAAAGTATCTAAACTCGATCTTAATTTTCGCGATTCTTTAAGGAAGCTGTTATTGTTTTGCTTATTAAAAGCTTCATCGCGTTGCAGCTGATCTAACCTCGCAATTTTGTGCGATAAATCGTTTACAATTCTTAATCGATCATTTGGTGCAGAAATTTCTTCAACCGTATTCAGCATTCTGGTAAAAGCAAACTTGCTTATTCCCCAAGCCAAAAGCAAGGCAAAACAGGCGAATAAAAAACCAATAATCACTTTACTTTTTATTGCCCTGAAAAAACGTTTCTGAATAACGGCCGCCATTTATATTAGATTCTGTCGTACTATTTAACGTAAGTTTTCGCCAAAAAGACATGTTGAACTAATTAATACAATTACCTAACCTAAAAGGTTTGAAATAATTACTTAATTTTATTCCAGCCTAAACTATGAATCGCATCGACCGCCTTTTTGGAATTTTAACTTTACTGCAATCGCGGAAATATATAAGCGCAGAAAAAATTGCCGAGCGATTCGATATGAGCGTTCGCACAGTATATCGTGATATTAAAGCTTTAGGCGAACAAGGCATTCCTGTAAGCTTCGAGCAAAACAAGGGGTATTTTTTGGTTCAGGGTTATTTTCTGCCACCAGTTTCTTTTAATATGGATGAAGCAAACGCCCTTTTATTAGTAGAAAGCTTGGTTAATGGTTTTGCCGATAATTCCATTCGCTCACATTATTCATCAGCGTTAACAAAGGTAAAGGCTGTTTTAAAAACCAGTCAGAAAGAAAAACTGGAAACCATGAATCAGCACATCAAATTGCAAGTTCCAGAACGATTATCTTTCAATTACGAATACCTGTCATTAATACAGAATGCAATTTCCGATAAGCAAATGATCGAATTAGATTATAAAAATGCAAAAGGAGAAATAAGCAAACGCCAAGTAGAACCAATAGGTTTAATCTTTTATGCTTTTAGTTGGCATTTAATTGCCTGGTGTCATTTCAGAAACCAATATCGCGATTTCAACCTAACACGAATTATTTGTCTTAAAAACCTGGAAAAATCCTTCTTAAAAACTGAGCACATGCCACTGAGCGATTATATGAGTATGCTGCCTGTAAATTTCTAATTATTTGAAAAGCAAATCACAATAGATTGTAAGCGGCATAGCCCTCGTTTCAAATCCGCTCGTGATGAAAAATCGAAATTCGGTTTTCTGCTAAGTAATGTTTAGGTGGTACAAAATGGTAATTTCGGTTATAAACCAAACTAGCTAAATGCTCAGCAAAAACCACAGCTGCGCCTTTTCTAATTATATTTCGCTTTGCATTAAATATCTTACATAAATCCAACGCTTTAAAAATCTAAAAACTTAAATTTGCCACAACAAAAATCAAAATATAATGAGTTTCAGAATAGAACACGATACCATGGGCGAGGTTCAAGTGCCTGCCGACAAATACTGGGGTGCACAAACCGAACGCTCACGCAATAACTTCAAAATCGGTCCAGAAGGTTCGATGCCTAAAGAAATTATTCATGCTTTTGGCTATTTGAAAAAAGCGGCAGCTTTGGCTAATACCGAGCTTGGCGTACTTGCTGCAGATAAAGCAGAATTAATTGCAAAAGCGTGCGATGAAATTATTGCAGGTAAGTTAGATGATCAATTTCCATTGGTAATTTGGCAAACAGGTTCTGGTACGCAAAGTAACATGAACGGAAATGAGGTAATTGCAAATCGTGCTCACGTAATTAATGGTGGCGCATTGGCTGATGATAAAAAAGTGCTTCACCCGAACGATGATGTAAACAAATCGCAATCATCTAACGATACTTATCCAACTGCAATGCATATTGCAGCCTATAAATTAACGGTAGAAAATACCATTCCAGGTTTAACACATTTAAGAAATGCCTTAGCTAAAAAGGTCGAAGAATTTAGTTCGATAGTTAAAACTGGCCGTACCCATTTTATGGATGCTACGCCTTTAACTTTAGGTCAAGAATTTTCGGGTTATGTACAACAAATCGATAACAGCATCAGGGCAATTAAAAATGCTTTGGTAATGGTTGCCGAATTGGCTTTAGGTGGTACCGCTGTTGGTACAGGTTTAAATACACCAAAAGGTTACGATGTTTTAGTAGCTCAAAAAATTGCCGATTTAACAGGCTTGCCTTTTGTAACTGCTCCAAATAAATTCGAAGCATTAGCCGCTCACGATGCAATGGTTGAACTTTCTGGTGCTTTAAAACGTACTGCGGTTGCTTTAATGAAAGTTGCTAATGATGTACGTATGTTAAGTTCTGGCCCACGTTGTGGTATTGGCGAAATCGTAATTCCCGATAACGAACCGGGTTCTTCAATTATGCCAGGAAAAGTTAATCCTACGCAGCCAGAAGCGCTAACCATGGTTTGTGCTCAGGTAATCGGTAACGATGTTGCAGTTTCGGTTGGTGGTATGTCTGGCCATTTCGAGTTGAACGTTTTCAAACCATTAATCGCGGCAAACGTGTTACAATCTGCTCGTTTAATTGGCGATGCCTGCGTTTCTTTCACCGATAAATGTGCAGAAGGCATTACTGCTAACTTGCCCGAAATTGAGAAACACTTACAAAACTCGTTAATGTTGGTTACTGCTTTAAACCCTCATGTTGGTTATGAAAATGCAGCTAAAATTGCAAAGAAAGCACATAAAGAAAACAAAACTTTAAAGGCAGCAGCTGTAGAGTTGGGCTTATTAACTAACGAACAATTCGATGAGTGGGTTCGTCCGGAAGATATGGTTGGTAGCTTGAAATAACCACATTAAGAAAGTAAAAACACGGTCATTCTTAGCATATTCGAAGGATGAATGTTTTTACTTTCGACTTTGAATGAAAATTTTGGGTAAAGCAAAGACAGTAGTTTTTCGGATTCGATAGTCCCGCTTTTTGCTTCAAGTTTTTGAATTTCTGAAATGCTGAGGAACGAAGCATCTGTTTCATACCTCAGCATTATAATATATTAACGGTTGCTACAACAAAAAGCTTTCCGCTACAATCGGGTTTATTTAACTCAAAACAGTGCTCGAATTTAAAATAGTTGCCCTGCTAAAAATGCAAAAGTCAAAAAACAAACATCTTGGTTTGAAAATCATCCATCGTTCCTCAAGGTTAAAGCCTTTGTATATCATTCTTTTTGCCTTTTCTGTTTTGCAGCTTGCCTGCTCTCCTCGTCCTAATATTCAGGGTAAAGGCGAAGCATTTATGCAAGGCATTTGGAACGAAGATTCAGTTGCTTTTAGCGATAAATTAAAAAACTATACCCAACATCACTTTAAATTTAGCTGCGATTCAGTTTATATAGATTTTGTAACGCATAGTAAAATTAATTTCTACGAAGATTCTTGCTATAACAATGGCGTTTGGAAAGAATACGCAAAAGGTGTATATGCTGTAAAAGGCGACACCTTATTTGTTGGAGCAACTTTTACCTATGCCAACTATAAACAAAAAATATCTGGCTGTTATCGCATTGGCCGTTACGACCAAAATTTTCTCATCAAAAAACGTACTTCCGATTCCATTTTACTCGAAAGTTTGAGTGATCAGCGAGAGATTAAACTTTCGTTTAAAGAAAAAATAACCTGCGTACAAAAAAAGTTATAAAAATGATATCATCAATTAAAAAGAAATTAGTTATTGCATTAGCGGTAGTATTATTGGCTTACGTGCCAACTCAAGTTAAAGCCTGGGGCATGATCGGTCATCGTGTGGTTGGCGAAGTTGCCGATAGTTACCTGACACCAAAAGCTCGCAAAGCGATACAAGCTATTTTAGGCTCCGAAAGTTTAGCCATGTGTGCAAACTGGGGCGATTTCATTAAATCGGATTCTACTTATAACTATATGTATAACTGGCACTTTGTAAACCTTCCTGGAGGATTGGATAAACAAGGTGTTTTCAGTATTTTAGAAACAGAGAAGGCGCCAAACCTTTACAATAAAATAATCGATTTAACGGCGGTTTTAAAGAAAAAAAGCAGCACTGCATCCGAAAAACAATTAGCCTTACGCATGTTAGTACACATGGCAGGCGATTTATGTCAGCCTATGCATGTTGCCCACAAAGAAGATTTAGGTGGTAACAGGGTTTCTGTACTATGGTTTAATGAAAAATCTAATTTACACCGTGTTTGGGATGAGCAGTTAATCGAGTATCAGCAATTAAGTTATACAGAATATACGAAGGCAATCAATCACCCATCGGCAGTGCAATTATATAATTGGAAAAACACCAGTTTAAAAGATTGCATTTACGAATCTTACACCGTTTGTGCTAAAATATACGATAAAACCAAACCTGATTCGAAATTAAGTTACCGCTATAACTTTGAGTGGGTTGATACACTTAATCAACAGCTTTTAAAAGGTGGTGTTCGTTTAGCAAAGATGCTGAATGATATTTACGGATAGTTTCTCTAAAAAAAAAATCCTCCAAATTCTGGGGGATTTTTCTTTTGTCCTTTGTAGCGTATTAATAATTTACTACGTTTAACTTATCAAATCTAATCAAATGAAAAAGCTATTATTAATGCTCGTAATCTGTACTGCACTATCGTGTAAAAAAGATGTAGACAAAACGCTTACCAGCACAAACTGGAAAATAGAATCGACTACCGTTACACCAGCAATGACGATTGGCACTAAAACAAGCTCAAACTATCTTGAATTAATGGGACCGAGTAGTTGCGACGCCACAATGACTATTTCGTTTGCAAAGGATGGTACTTTCACAGCGGGGTCGAATGGCGCATTATGCGATCTTTTCGTAATTAACAAAAGCGTTACAACCTGGAGAAGAGATGGCGACAAAATATTTTTATCATCATCGCCAAATTCACCATTAATATTAAAAGAAGGTAAACTTGTACAAACCGTAACTACCGCTCCCCAAGCTGGAATTGTTTATACTTTTGTTTACATCTATAAAGAGAAGTAAAAAAACTTTATTTATTATTTTAAGGGCCTATAATTTTGAAAATTTTAATGGTTTGTCTTGGCAATATTTGCCGTTCGCCACTTGCCGAAGGCATTATGCGCCATTTATCTGATGAACAAAATCTAAATTGGAAAATCGCATCAGCAGGTACAGGGCACTGGCATATTGGAAACGCACCTGATCATAGAAGTATTTCGGCAGCTAAATCTTTTGGCTACAACATCAGTAATCAGCGGGCGCAACAGTTTAATCATAAAATGTTCGCCGAATATGATTTAATTCTGGTGATGGACAGAAATAATTTGAGGGATGTTCAAAGCCTTGCAAAAAATGATTTAGAGCGGAAAAAGGTGAAGCTTTTTTTGGATAACGATGAAGTTACAGACCCATATTGGGATAACAGTCTGTTTAGCCCAGTTTGCCAACAAGTTGAAGAAAGATGTAAAGAAATTATCAAACAACTTTCTTAATTTAGGTTGATTCAAATCTCTAACCAACCATAATTATGAAAAAGATTCTTTCTTTTTGCCTGTTACTACTTGCCGTTACTTTCCTGCAAAGTTATATTTCAGCTAAAAAAACACCTAGGGTTTTAGTGTTCTCAAAAACTAAAGGTTTTCGACATGCTTCTATTGAAGCTGGAAAAATAGCTATTCAGAAATTAGGTGCTGAACATAATTTTACTGTAGACACCACTGAAAATGCAGCTTTATTTACAGAAGCAAACCTGAAGAAATATGCAAGCGTTATTTTTCTAAGTACCACAGGTGATGTTTTAGATGATGCACAGCAAGCAGTTTTTGAACGTTACATACAAGCTGGAGGTGGTTACGTGGGTATTCATGCTGCAACCGATACAGAATACGATTGGCCTTGGTATGGTAAATTGGCTGGAGCTTATTTTTTAGATCATCCAGCGCAGCAGGATGCACGCTTTGTTATTAAAGATAAAAAACATCCTTCAACAAAGTTTATGACCGATTCTGTTTGGATGCACAGGGATGAGTTATATAACTTTAAAAGTATCAACCCAGATATCAAGGTACTAATTACATTAGATGAATCTTCTTACAAAGGCGGTAAAAATGGTAAATTCCATCCATTTAGCTGGTACCACAATTTTGATGGTGGAAGAGCTTTTTATACTTCAATGGGGCACACCGAGGAAAGCTGGAAAGAAGATCGCTTTTTAAAACATTTATACGGTGGAATCGAGTATGCCATAGGTAATCAAAAGAATCTGGATTACTCAAAGGCACATTCAAAGTTGCTTTAATTTTATTGTGGGAGGTTTATTGATCTCTCACAAATAAAAATTCAACTAGTAGAAAAGCTGAGATAGCACGTTCGAAGGTGTATTAGTAGCAGGTTTTAGCGCAGTAAATTTTGCAAGTTGAGCCACAGTTAAAGCTGTTCCCAATTTCGATTTTAATCCTGAAGCTAATTTTCCAAATTTACTTTGGTATGCAGCAGGATCAGTTTTTTTGGTCGCAATAATGGTTGCTTTTTGAACTAAGAAATCTTTTACTATAGTGCTTACCGTAGGTTTTTGCGCTGGGGTTAAACTCAAGGCAGGTGTTAACTTACCTAAAATACCAGAGGTAAGACTTGTAGCATCAAAGCCTGTTGCCGATGCAGCAGCTGAACCTACTTTACTTAAAATTCCCTGTGCGTTCGAAGCAAAGTTTAAGCCTAATATAAGTGCGGATAAAATCAATATTTTTTTCATTTGTAAATTATTTTTTACGAATATAGTAGATTTACACCTTTTAAGAATGAAGATTTTATTAAGATTTAATTTCTTTGGCGTTAACCAGGTATATGAAATTAAGCATACAAAAAGATGCAACTGCTCCAAAAGTATGCCATAAGAAATGTGTTCCCATTGGCAATATTTCCCACTTATCGGCAATACGGAAGGTTAGAGCGAATACAAATGCAATTAGTGCAAAACCCACCCACTTCCCATTCTTCCAGTTGGTTTTAAGCAAATAGCCAAAAACAGGAAATAAAACCAATGCAGCCATAAATGCATAATTTATGTTAATGAATATTTGAAAGTCGCCTCCTGTAAATTCTTTTCTTAAGAAAAATTGAAACATCGCGTAGATAAAAACAATAAAAACAGCAAAATACCATTTCGTTATTCTTGCCAAAAAATAGACTCCAGCCGATAGGCAGAGCAGCATAATTGGCAACCAATCCATCATAATAAATATCGGCCATCGCCTAAACCCATGGTAAGTTGTTCCGCCAATTCCACCGATATAAAGTAGTACCAAAACAAGACTCATGAAGGTGTGCTGCTTAAAATTACCCCTAACTTTAAAAGTAAAATAAACTGCTATGGCCAAAAAGAAACAACTGGTTATGGCATTTAAAGGCTCGGGGAATAGTTGATAAAGATTTGTTTCGGTGTACATGGTACCACCATCGGGAGGATTTAGAGTAAAAGCGTTCATAATGTAAGGATTTGATGGTTTTTGAATATTTGCAATCTGCATTTATAAAACAAATTTATTAGCCTTTTGAGTTCGGATTTTAAGTAAAAAATATGCGACTGTAGCTTAACGCAATCCTAACATTTACAGATTTTGTTTGTCTGCGGTCTAATTAAGGCCTATTTTGATTATCGATTTAAGCGTAGTATAGCTAATTGTTGTAAGTATTTAAAAAAGATGACAAACTTTTTTTTGATTGCTTGTGTTGAATTAGTACATCGAAACTATAAAAAATAAAAACATGAAAACTACAACAGCAACCGCAGAGGTTTTAAACGATTTAGTTCAAATTAACAACGACCGTATAAAAGGTTATGAAAAAGCTCGTCAGGAATTAACAGATGGCGATGCGGATTTAAAATCTTTATTTTTAAATATGATTGAAGAAAGTCAGAAATATAAAATGGCTTTGGCTACAGAAATTGCAGCTTCTGGTGAAGACATTGATACTGGAACCACTACTTCTGGTAAAATTTATAGAGGTTGGATGGATGTTAAGGCTTTATTCACAGGTCACGATCGCCAGACTGTTTTAAATAATTGCGAATTTGGAGAAGATGCAGCTCAAAATGCATATAAAATGGCACTAGAAGAAGAGGAATTGCCTTCTAATATCAGGGAGTTGATTTCCGATCAAAAAGCATCATTAAGAACTTCACATGATGAAATCAAAAGATTACGCGATTCACAATAATGAATTAGCTTTTTAAATAGAAACCCGCTTACTGAATTTCAGTAAGCGGGTTTTTATTTGATTACTTTTTTACAAGAATTTAAGCTTCTAATTCCCGATCCAAATGTTCCGTAACTCTTTGGATTGTATTATCAATCGTGTTACTTAAAATGGTTAAATACGAGCCTTTCTTAGCAGTTTCAATTGCAATCTGCAAGCATTCAGTACTTTTATTGTTAATGATAATCTCTTTGTTCGGGTCTACTTCCGTAATTCCTTTTACCAATAAATCTACCAGTTCTTGTTGTTGGCGACCGCGTAAATATTTCTCCTGGCAAATATAAATTTTATCAAACATTTGTGCCGAAATTCTAGCCGTTTCCATAATGTCTTCATCTCGTCTATCGCCAGTTGCCGAAATAATACCAACGTGTTCAGTTGCTTCAATACTTTGTAAATAAGCTTTAATTCCATTAAAGCCATCAGGATTATGAGCAAAATCGACTAATACTTTAAATTCTTTAAACCTGAAAATATTCATCCTTCCTGGCGTATGCGCTGCCGACGGAATAAAAGTTTCGAGCGATAAGCGGATATCTTCTGGTTTGTAACCCCATAAATAGGTAGCCAAAGTTGCAGCTAAAACATTCTGAATCATAAAGTTTACGGAGCCACCAAAAGTTAGTGGAATATGCGTTGCTTTATCAACTCTTAATTTCCAATCGCCTGTTTTGATTGTGATAAAGCCATTTTCATAAATAGCTGCAATACCACCTTTTCTGCAATGTTCCTTAATTACAGGATTATTTTCATCCATACTGAAGTAAGCAACATTACAACGGGCATCTCGTGCAATTTTAACGCAATAACCATTGTCGGCGTTTAATACAGCCCAACCTTTACGGCGCACAGCTCCAATAACTACAGCTTTTACTCTGGTTAAATCATCAAGATTATGAATATCAGAAATACCTAAATGGTCTTCCTGAATGTTGGTCACCACGCCAATATCGCAAGCGTTAAAGCCTAGGCCTGCCCTTAAAATGCCTCCTCTGGCTGTCTCCAAAACAGCAAACTCTACTGTTGGATCTTTTAAAATAAATTCTGCGCTTACGGGGCCAGTTGTATCGCCTTTCATCAACATGGTGTTATGAACGTAAACGCCATCGCTGGTAGTAAAACCAACACGCTTACCATTGCTGCGGATAATATGTGCAATTAAGCGGGTTGTTGTAGTTTTGCCATTTGTTCCCGTTACCGCAATAATTGGAATTTGTGATAATCTGCCTTGCGGATAAAGCATATCTACAACCGACGCTGCAACATTTCGAGGTAAGCCTTCGCTTGGTGCCAAATGCATTCTGAAACCAGGTGCAGCGTTAACCTCCAAAACAACACCACCATTTTCGGTAAGAGGTTGAGTAAGGTTTTGGGCCATGATATCAATTCCGCAAATATCCAATCCAATTACTCTGGAAATCCTTTCGCAAATAAAAATATTTTGGGGGTGAACAATATCGGTTACATCAATTGATGTTCCACCTGTACTTAAGTTTGCGGTAGATTTTAGGTAAACGATTTCGCCCTTTTCAGGAATCGTTTCCAATGTATATTCTTTTTTGGCTAGTAAATCTAACGTGTCTCTATCAACCGAGATTTCGGTAAGTACATTTTCATGCCCATAACCACGACGCGGATCTTCATTTTCTTTATCAATTAATTCCTGAATGCTGTGAATTCCATTTCCTCTTACATGGGCAGGATCGCGTTGCGCTGCTGCAACAACTTTATGGTCGATTACTAATATTCGAAAATCAAAGCCAGTAATAAACTTTTCAATAATAACCCTTCGAGAATAAGTCTTTGCATATTCAAAAGCTGCTTTTGCAGCCTCCATAGTTTTAACATTAATGGTTGCACCTTTACCGTGATTGCCATCCAAAGGCTTAAAAACTAATGGAAACCCAACTTTATTTACCGAAGCTTCTAACTCATCTGGATTTGAAATGGTAACACCCGATGCCACAGGAATTGCCGCTTCCGTTAATAAGCGTTTGGTTTCTTCTTTATTACTTGCAATATCAACAGCAATACTGCTTGTTTTTTCCGTCATGGTAGCTCTAAAACGAACCTGGTTTTTACCATAACCCAACTGCACTAACGAACTTTTATTAAGCCTAATCCACGGAATATTTCTGCTAACCGCTTCCTGCACAATTGAACCTGTACTTGGGCCAAGGGCTTCGAGTTCGCGGATTTCTTTCATCCTGCGGATATCGTGTTCTAAATCGTACTCTACATTATCAATTAAAGCTTGTGCAATTTTTACAGCTGCTTCTGCCGCATAAACACCTACCTTTTCTTCCAGATAACTAAAAACAACGTTATATATTCCTTCAGTTTTAGTTTGGCGGGTACGGCCAAAACCAGTTTCCATTCCAGCAATAGTTTGAATTTCTAACGCAATATGCTCTATTACGTGCCCCATCCAGGTTCCTTCTTTTACGCGAGTAAAAAATCCCCCTTCAACACCCTTCGAACAACGATGGCTAAACATACTGGGAAGCAATTTCTCAATTCGCTCACTAAATCCCTCAATTGTGTTTGTTGGTCTTTGCTCTAATTCCTCCAAATCTAGTCGCATTTGAATTAATTTTTTGCGACTTATTGACCAAATATTCGGCCCTCTTAGTACTTGTATGTTTGATATCTTCATGTAATGCTTTGTCGTTTTTTGTTAAACAAGGAATTGGGATTGCCTTTTTAGTTCAAATTTTGATAATGAAATTGATGATTGTAAATTATGCATTTATTTTGAAAGTAGATGCTGCAAATACCTAAATCAAATATTTGATATAATTGTTTTATTTTCAGTATGAAGAGTAGCGAATTTTGACAGAATTATTTTAACGTTTGTTAATAAAGTGAATATTATTGACAAAAAAAGTCGTGTTTTTTATCATAAGCTGATATATTTGAGTTTTTTGATACAATAATAATACACAACAAATGGTTCCGAAAGGTAAACTCATCATTATTGGTGGTGCAATAAACACAGGCAGCTTTGCAGAAACGCAATTTGGATTGCCCGAAAACATGAATTTCTTTGAACGTGGGATTTTAAAAAGAATTACAACCGAATCGATAAAAGATATAGAATCACGTTTTGAAATTATCACTACGGCTTCTTTAATGCCTGAAAAAGTAGGTGAAGAGTATATTAAAGCCTATGCACAATTAGATGTTCATAATGTTGGTGTATTAAACATTGCAAATCGCGAAGATTCAAATTCGGAAGAAAATTGTGAGCGTATTAAAGCTGCCGACGTAATTATTTTTACAGGCGGAGATCAGCTACGCTTATCTTCAATTTTTGGTGGCACGAAAATCCATCAAATCCTTTTAGAAAAATATAAAAATGAATCTGTAGTAATTGCAGGAACTTCGGCTGGCGCAGCAGCAAGTTCTAAAAATATGATTTATCAGGGCAGCAGTAAAGATGCTTTACTTAAGGGCGAAGTTAAAATTACTGGTGGATTAGGGTTTATTGACGATGTAATTGTTGATACACACTTTGTTCAACGCGGAAGAATTGGCCGTTTATTATACGCAGCAGCAAGCAACCCAGGTATATTAGGTATTGGTTTAGGCGAAGATACAGGTTTATTTATCTCAGATGGGCACATAATGGAGGCGATTGGCTCTGGAATGGTTATTTTGGTTGATGGCCGCCAGATGGCTGATACAAACTTAACTGATGTTGAAATGGGGCAACCTGTATCGATAAAAAATATGGTGGTACATGTAATGTGCGATGGCGATGTTTATGATTTAACTGATCACAGTTTAGTTATTCACCATCCAAAAGTTATTCCAGCTGGGTAAGGCTTAAGTATAAAATTGATAGTAAGGCGAACAACGCATTATGTTTCTATTCTTGATGTTGAAATCGCAATACTTAACCACTATATTTTGATGCCTATTATTCACGCCTCGATCCTAACAAAATGAAATTAATTATACACGGTGGCTTTTTTAGTGAATCATCCACCAACCAGGAAACAAAAAAAGCCAAACAAGATGCATTAGCACATATTGTTACGCTTGGTCACGAATATTTAAAAACCCATACTGCCCTCGAAACGGTTGTTTATACGGTTGCTTTGTTAGAAGATGACGAACTGTTTAATGCTGGTATTGGTTCTCAAATTCAAAGCGATGGTAAAGTGAGATTAAGTGCCGCTTTAATGGATGGTAGAACAGAGCAATTTAGTGGTGTAATCAATCTGGAAGATGTTAAAAATCCTATTGAAATTGCCAAAGAACTATTAAAGTATGATGATCGTGTTTTAAGTGGTGAAGGCGCTCAGAGTTTTGCCCGTAAAAACGGATTTGATTATATTAGTCCAATTACTCCTCAACGTCAATCAGAGTACGAAGCGAAATTAAATCAACAAAATAATAAAGGAACTGTTGGCTGTGTCGCTTTAGATCACGATGGTAATCTTGCTGCTGCAACCTCTACTGGAGGAAAAGGCTTCGAAATTCCTTGTCGCGTTAGCGATTCTGCAACGGTAGCGGGTAACTACGCCAACCAATATGCTGGCATCTCTTGTACAGGTGTTGGCGAAGATATAGTAAGTGGCGCTTTAGCTGCAAAAATTGTAACCAGGGTAACTGACGGTTTTAATTTGAAAGATGCTTCTGATAAATCGTTTAATGAACTTAAAGCATTCGATGGCTTTGCTGGAGTAGTTGGAATCACTGCAAAAGGCGAAGTTTACCATTGTGATTCGCATCCATATATGGTTTGGGCCGCTTTTGATGTTAATTTACAGGTATTTAGCTAAAAATTGAATTAAAGTATTATTTTTGTTGCATGACTAAAATGGTTATGGCTTTTTTAAGCCTTTTTGCCTCTTTACAACTTTACGCACAAAATATAGATAAATCGGATAACCAGGAGCCTGGATTAGGTGGCAGCGCCATAAATATTGCGGTTTCTAAGTATGATTTGGCTGAAGGAAATAACTACTTTGAAGATGCAGAAGACCTAGAGAAAAAAGGTGATTTTAGTGAGGCTTTAACTCTATTTGGAAAAGCGGCTTTTGAATTTAATGCTGTAAAAAACTTTAATCTTTATTGCCAGGCGCTCATTAAAATGAGCAATATGCATTATCAGTTAGGTCGTTTTAGTGATGCAGAACAGATACTGTTGAATGTAGTTTTAAAAAATTACTCTAAAATGGGTAGTAGAGTTGGGCAAATGAATACCTATAATATTTTAGGTAAAGTTTATTTAGCCAACAACAAATACACACAATCTATGTGGTTTTACACACAACAAGGTATTCTAGCTAAGCAACTAAAAAGTAATACTTCATACATTGAATCTGTTTTAGGCCTTGTGCAGGTAAAAATTAAGAAGAAAGATTTTATACTCGCATCAAAAGATTTAAATCAAGCAGAACTTTTAGCTAGCTCAATCAAAAGCAATCAGTATAAAGCACAAATAAAAGATGCACGCGATGTTATCGCAAGCAAACTCTCTTCAAAGAAATAGTAAAACCTTCAATGTATTATAATTCACATTGAAGTTTAACTGATTTACGCTATTGCAAATTAATTTAACACTATTTAACATAGCCATAATTAGAGTGTAATCTTACACCCAAATTCCTACTTAAAGTCTTCATTTTAAAACAAAAAGCTTACAATATCGTTATTTTCGAAGATTGATAAATAAAAAGCTTTTAGTTAGATTTGATACGTTTTAAAAAGAGACGGTAATAAAGCTGTCTCTTTTTTGTTTATTTGAGAAAATGGTATCATATTGGCTATATAGAATTAGAAATGGATTTTAAATTATTTAAAGAGATGTTGAAGAGAATATTTTTTGTACTTTTTACCGCTGCAGTACTAGCTTGCCAAGCGGCTCCTAAAACACAGCCTGTTGTTGATGGTGTTACCAATGTTAAACCAGATGAACAGCAGCAATTGGTTATTAGAGAAGTTGTTAACTTAATAGAAAGCTACAATTACAAGAAGCTGGAAATAAATGATTCCATTTCTTCACTAATTCTAGATAAGTATATCAAATCTTTAGATCAGGGTAAAAATTACTTTTTAGCCTCTGATATTAAAGAATTTGAAAAATACAGATATTCTTTGGATGATGATTTCAAAAACGGCGATTTAAGTGCTCCATTTTATATCTATAATGTTTATGCAAAACGCCTAAACGAATATTTCTCTTATTCTCTAGCTCAAATTAAAAACAAATACGATTTTAATCAAACTGATTCTTACACTTATGATAGAGAGAAAATGCCATGGGCAGCTTCTATTACCGCTTTAAATGATACCTGGAAAAAACGTGTTAAGTACGAATTAATTAATCTGAATTTAGCGGGAACAGCAGCAGGTAAAAATGTAGAAACATTAACGAAGCGCTATCAAAATCTTCAATCGCAAACTGCTAAAACAAATAATCAAGATGTATTCCAAATTTTAATGGATGCATTTACAGAATCGATTGATCCACATACAAATTACTTTAACCCAGTAAATGCGGTTGCTTTCAACGAAGATATGTCTCGCTCTTTCGAAGGTATTGGTGCTCGTTTACAATTGGAAAACGAAGTTGTAAAAATTTCGGAAATTATTGCTGGCGGACCAGCTTTTAAAGATAAGCAATTAAGTCCTGGTGATAGAATTATTGCTGTAGCCCAAGGCGATGGCGAGTTTGTTGATGTTGTTGGCTGGAGATTAGATGCAACTGTAGCTAAAATAAAAGGCGCTAAAGGAACGAAAGTTCGTTTAAAGGTAATTCCTTCGGGCAAAGAAATGTCCTCTAAACCGTTAATCATATCATTAGTTCGCGATAAAATAGTTTTGGAAGAAACTTCTGCAAAAAAGAAAGTTAAAACCATAAATCAAAACGGTAAAGAATACAAAATGGGTATTATTACTTTACCTGCTTTCTATGCTGATTTTAAAGCTGCTAACGCTGGCGATAAAAACTACAAAAGCACAACCCGCGACGTTAGAAAACTAATCGACTCCTTAAAAACATTTGATAAAGTTGATGGAATTATAATGGATTTACGCGGTAACGGTGGTGGTTCTTTGGTTGAAGCTATTTCGTTAACAGGTTTGTTTATCGATAAAGGTCCTGTTGTACAGGTTAAAGATTTACGTAATAAAATTGAAGTTGATGAGGATGAAAACTCGGGCGTTGCTTGGGATGGCCCTTTCGGCGTAATGGTTGACCGTTTAAGTGCTTCAGCTTCTGAAATTTTTGCAGGTGCAATTCAGGATTATGGACGCGGTATTATTATGGGTAGCCAAACTTACGGTAAAGGAACGGTTCAATCATCTATCGATTTAAATAAGTTGGTTAATCCAAGTATGCTTCAAAGAATGGCTGCTATAGTAACTAAAAATAAAACAACAGGAACAGCTCCATCAGCTACAACTGCTGCCGATATTAACCTGGGTCAGATTAACCTGACTATGGCTAAATTCTATAGAGTAGCGGGAAGTAGTACTCAGCATAAAGGTGTAACACCAGATGTTGTATTCCCATCGGTATATCCAATGGATAAAATTGGTGAAGATACAGAACCGTCTGCTTTGCCTTGGGATGTTATTCCAAGCTCGAACTTTAAAATGGTTGCGAATTTAACACCAGTTAAACCAAATCTGATTAAAAACAGCGAACAACGTATTGCTAATTCTTTGGATTTTAAATATCTGAAAGAAGATATTGCAGAAATGAAGAAACGTGATACGGAAGTATCGGTTACACTGAATGAAGCTAAGCTTAAGGCAGAACGCGAAGCACAAGAAATTAAATCTTTAGCCCGTGTTAACGAATTAAGAACAGCAAGAGGCTTACCTACAATTAAAAAAGGCGATAAAGCAACTAAACAAGATGCTTTCGACTTTATTGAAGATGAATCTTTACATGTGATGGGCGATTTCATGCAGCAATCTGGCAACTACGTTATGAACCTTGGTTTAATGCCAAAGAATAACTAATCAGAGCATAATATAAAAGTAAAGCCGCTTAAGTGTAAACTTAAGCGGCTTTTTTATGTTTAATGATTAGAATAGAAATTATTTATTCAATGGCGAATTTGGCTCGTTTTGTCTGTTCATTTGCATCGCCATCATTTCTTTCATCGTTTTATTCATCCCTTCGGTACTACCATCTAAAAAGATAATATTTCCTTCGCCATATTCTGCAAATTGTTTAATTGCTTCTGTCCACATAGTGAAAAGAATAACCGATGTATCTAAGTTGGCTTGTTGCATTTCATGTGCAGCATTAGTCATACCCTTTGCCACCTCTTCTCTAAACAAAGCAATACCCTGACCGCGAAGTTGCGCCGCTTCACGTTCTGCCATAGCTGCAATCTTAATTGCATTACCATCAGCTTCTGCACCCTTTGTTTTGGTAATTAATAAAGCCTGTCCTTCGTTTTCAGCAGCTGCTTTTAAGTTATTAGAAGCTACCACACGGCTCATTGAGCGCATAATCTCTTCATCAAAGGTAATGTCGTTTAACTGTAAATCCTGTAAGTGATAACCCCATCCATCTAAAACCTGATCGATTTGTTCCTTGACATGAAGTACAATTTCGTTGCGCTGAGCCAAAACATTAGCTTGCTTTTGTGTTGCAACATAAGCACGAATCGAACCTTCAATAGTTCTGATTAAGGCCTGCATTAAATTGGTTGCATCAACAAATTTAAAGGCAACATTTTTAATGGTTTCCTCATCCTGATTAACAACAGAGTACAAAAGCATCGCTTTGAAATAAACGTTAGCCTGATCTTGTGTAACAGCCTGAAAAGATAATTCTACAGAACGATTCTGAATCGAAATGCGTGAATAAATTTGCTCAATTAACGGGATTTTAAAGTTTAATCCTGGTCTTAACTGTCGCTGATATTTTCCAAAAACAGTAATTACAGCGATGGTTCCTTGTTTTACAGTTACGAACGAACTTAAAAGGATTATAACCCCGAAGATAATTAGAATGTAAATTGCGTATTGCATAATTAGATTTTTTTGATGAAGTTATAAAAAAAATCATACAAACTACATCCTCCTTTTTGTAGCTTTACTTAACTAACTAATTTTAACCATATGAAAAAAAGTATATTTCTTCCAGCGGCAGCTTTACTATTTTTAGCTGCTTGCCAGAATGATAAAAGCCATCAGGTTACTGAGGCAGACCAACGCACTATGTTTTTTGATACAGCTGGAATGGATACAACTGTAAAGCCAGGTGATAATTTTTTCCTTTATGCGAATGGAAAATGGATAAAAAATACTGAAATTCCGAAAACGGAAACTGGTTGGGGTTCATTTTATACTTTGTATAACGATAACCTTAAAAATTTAAAAGGTATTTTAGAAAATGCTGCTAAAGGAAATGCCGCAAAGGGAACAGCGGAGCAAAAAGTTGGTGATTTTTATACCAGCGGAATGGATTCTGTTACCATCGAAAAATTGGGCATTGAACCAATTAAGCCTTTATTGTCGAAAATTGATGCAATTAAGAATGATAAAGATTTAATTAATTTTATTGCTGATGGTTATAAAAATGCAGAAGGCGATTTACTAGGATTTTCAGTTGAGCCAGATGATAAAATTAGTTCTAAAAATGCATTGGTATTCTCTCAGTCGGGGATTAATTTACCTGAAAGAAGTTATTACCTGGATCAGGATGATAAGGCAAAAAAGATAAGAAGTCAGTATCAAGCGTATATTTCTAAAATTTTTACACTTGCTGGCGATTCAGCTAATGGAACTAAATATGCTAGCGATATACTAAAGCTCGAAACGGCTTTAGCTCAATCGCATTTTACACCTGTAGAGCAACGCGATCCTCAAAAAAATTACAATAAGTTCGCTGTCAGCGATTTCCAAAAGCAAGTGCCTAATATCGATTTCAAGTCAGTTTTAAGCAAATTAGGTGCTAGTGTAGATACTATAATTGTTCGTCAGCCGAAATATTATGTCGCTTTAGGTAATCTTATAAAAACACAACCAATCGCAATCTGGAAAGAAAAGCTAAAATTCGATGCATTAAATGAGAGTGCTTATGCGCTAACACAAAAGTTTAGAGATGCAAGATTTGAGTTTTTCGATAAAACACTTTCAGGTCGCCAATCTCAAACTGAGCGTTGGAAATCGATGGTTAATAACGCAGATAATAATCTTGGCGATTTGCTAGGCCAGTTGTATTCTGAGCAGTATTTTAAACCTGAGGCTAAAAAACGTATGCTTGAATTGGTTAATAACTTACAGAAAGTGTACGAGCAACGCATTAAAAATTTAGATTGGATGAGTGCTGAAACAAAGAAAAAGGCACTTGAAAAATTAAATGCTTTCGTTAAAAAAATCGGTTATACTGATAAATGGAAAAAGTACGATGACGTAGAGATCGCTAAAAATACCTTTTTTGCAAATCTTCAATCCGCTCAAAAAAATGCCTATAAAGAAATGATGGCTAAGTTGGGTAAAGCTGTAGATAAGAGCGAGTGGTTTATGACTCCGCCAACAGTAAATGCTTACTACAATCCGGCCTATAACGAAATTGTGTTTCCTGCAGGGATTTTGCAATTCCCTTTCTTCGCCTTCAATGCTGATGATGCCATTAACTATGGTGCAATCGGTGCTGTTATCGGACATGAAATGACTCATGGTTTTGATGATCAAGGTCGTCAATACGATGCTGTTGGGAATTTAAAAGAATGGTGGACTAAAGACGACGCTGCTAAGTTTAAAACTAAAGCAGATAAGGTAGAGCAGTTTTACAGCAAATTTGCGCTTCTTGATAACCAGCACGTAAATGGTGCATTAACTTTAGGCGAAAACTTAGCTGATATAGGTGGTTTAAATATCGCTTTTGATGCTTTTAAGCTGACCGAACAAGGAAAAGAAAATAAAAAAATTGATGGTTTTACACCTGACCAACGCTTCTTTTTAAGTTTTGCACAAGTATGGCGGATTAAGAATAGAGATGAGCGTATGCGTATGCGTTTAAAAGCAGATCCACATAGTCCTGAAATGTTCCGTGTTAATGGGCCAGTTTACAACATGGAGGCTTTTTATAAAGCATTTAATGTTCCTGCAACAGCGAAAATGTATATCGCACCAGAAAACCGATTGGGCGTTTGGTAATCTGAAGGAGTATCAATTATTTATGTTATTTGAGCCTGGTTTCAACAATTGAAACCAGGCTTTTTTGTGCAATTAAAACAAAAGTTAAAATCAGTTGTCTTATCATAATCAATTTAAAACCTATGAATGTAAAACGCACTTTCGGAACCATATTAACCATTTTGGGGGTAATAGCCCTTATATATGCTGGTTATGGGTTTGTCAATCACAGCCAACAAACACGTGGCTTAATGGTTTATGGAATAATAGGTCTGTTATTCTTTCTTTCAGGAATTGGTTTGGTGAAAAATACTAAGGATGAAGTTTAGTTATTCAGGTAAATAATTGTCTGCTGGTAAAAAGAATATTTTAAATAATATTTATCATATTTGATTTATCCCTTATTGTTGCAATTCACTCATCCCAAAAATAATTAAAATTTAATTATGGGGAAAGAAGCGCATTACAAATTAATTACCGAAAGAATACGTTTAAGGCGTACAGAACTCGAATTTAGTCAGGAGTATATGGCTGAACAGTTAGATATCTCGCAAAATACATATTCTAGAAATGAAAGAGATATTAGAAATGTTCCCTTAAAGCGGGTACTTCAAATTGCTGTTTTATTAAAACTTGATATCCTTGAACTTTTAAAGGTGTAAGGATTTATTTCCGTTTTATAAATTTCCTTGATAAAATATAAAGGATTATTACAGCCCCGATAGCGAGCCCAAGATAAGAACCATCTTTAAAGCTTTCAGCTTTGGTAGATTGAAGTATAACAAGAATCATTATTGTTTTTTCTTGTGTTTGATAATTTGAAACTGGCTAAAAGCAACTAAACAGCCCGCTATTATAATAATTCCAGCCGATAATAAGTTTTTCGGATTTTGGTTAATGTAGTAAGCGGCCATTAACACCAAAAATGCTGCTGCAATACCAATTATATAATGAAGTATTAATCCCTTTTTCATTTGTTAAAATTTTATCTTCAATCGTGCTAACTAGAATTTAAAAACCAAAGATTCTGAAATAAATTAAGATAGATGTAATAGAAGATTAATCTTTCAAAGTAATTTTATTATTCTCGAATTTTAACTGATGACCAATAAAATCTTCATCTGTGAGTTGTTTTATCCTTTTAAAAGCAGCAAAGCTATCATCAACTGTTAATCGGCTTATTTTATCCTGCTTAATTGAAACCACGTTTGCAGATAGAAAATCGCCTTTGCCATTTACTTTAAGCTGAAGTAAAGGTGCAATTCCATTATTACCTTTTAGGCTAAACATCCCATAAGTGCAAAAATTCCCCAGGCTATAAGCAATAAATTTATTCTTGTAAACTTCAACTGCACGGGTTACATGAGGTCCATGGCCTAAAACTACATCAGCCCCTGCATCTATAACTGCGTGAGCAAAAGCATAAACGTTGCCACGATTTTCTTTGTAAAAAATCTCATTCTTACGTTTTACGTGCTCAAATCTTGCTCCTTCGCCGCCGCCATGAAAAGAAACAATTACTAAATCTGCCATCGTTTTTAATCGGGCAACAAGCGCCTTTGCACTATCAATTTTGTTAATCGACACCGTATTTTCATTTGGTGCAAATGCACAAAATGCATACTTCACGCTATCTTTTTCAAAAATCTCGAAAGGTTTATTGAGTTGTCCTGCATAATGAATTTGCAGAGAATCTAAAATTCTGGCTGTATTTTTACGTCCTTTAGCATCAAAATCGCCAACATGGTTATTAGCAATACTTAATACGTTAAAGCCAGCTTTTTTGTAAATACCTGCATAACGTTCGGGCATGCGGAAAGCATAACAGTTGTTCGGGTTAATGCCATTACATTTATTAGAATTTCCAGAATTTAAAAAACAACCCTCTAAATTTCCAAAAACGATATCGCCATTCAGCAAGCTATCTACAGCTTCAAAACTATTTACAGCATCATCTGGTGGCAGGTTTGTTTTTGATGGAAAAGCCGATCCAAGCATAATATCGCCCACGGCAGTAATTGATATGGTATCTTTCAGTTTCCTGATTATTGTATCTTGTTTTACTACAGGAACTTTAACCTGTGCACTGTTACTGGTACAACTAATAAATACGATTATTCCAATGGAGGATAAAATTATGCTTTTTAAAAATTTCATTTAAATCTATATGGTATAAAAAAATCCTCCAAAATTTCTTCAGGAGGATTATATCTATTTAATCAATAATCGTAAATCTACAATCGTCAATTTTCTATTCAACTGTAAAATCTTTTTTAAACGATTCTAAAATACGGCCACCCTTGTAAAAATAACGGCTGTAATAAGGCTCGTTTAAATTGCTAATTACAACACCACGAGAACTAGATGCGTGTGCAAATCTATTATCGCCTAAGTAAATACCAATATGAGAAATGCTTCTGCTTTTTATCTTGAAGAAAACCAAATCACCCTCTTTTAAATCTTCTTTAGATAATGGATCAACCATGCTAAAAATATCTCTTGAGTTTCTTCTAATCGTAGTGTTGAAAACTTTATCGTAAATCGCTTTAGTAAAAGCAGAACAATCTATCCCTTTTTTTGTATTTCCACCGAAACTATAAGGGGTTCCAATCCATTCGTATACAAACTTGTATAGTTTTAAGTTAGAAGTCGCATCAACGGCAACGCCCATAACTTGAGAAAAATACTGTGATGCTAAATTGTCAGGGTCTGTTAATTCTTTGCCTGTTTCTTTTGTTTTTGTTTGCGCAAATGCGGTAGAGAGCGTGCAAATAGCGATTAGGGATGAAAACAAAAATTTTTTAATCATGTTATACAGTTATGTTTGGGTATTCACTTACACATTAACGTAAACCACATGGGCTTATTGTTGGTTGCCAAAAGTATTAATTATACAAATGTTATCCAAATGTTAGATGTTAAAAAGTGAAAGTTATTAACATTTTAACGATATCGAGCTGAAAACAGCTCTTTTTTGAATGATTTTTATCTAGAAAAGGAACTCCTGTAAAACATCAAAAAAATCTCATCTAGCGTGTTGTTAAACACTGGATTATAAAAAGATATTAAACAGGCTCAAGGTGATTCAGTTTGCGTTAATAACATGGTGCTATTTGCCAATTGCAATAATTTATAAAACTAATTTGGAGTTCTAAGTTACAACCTCCAGGCCAAATTTAACTAAGCCCGACAGCAGCAATTATACTTTTTTGTTGTAGTAATTAAAATTTCTGCAGAAATGTTACCAAAAAAGATAATGCGTATGGCGGGACTGCGTTAACCGAAAAGCATCTGCAATTGCCTTTCTGTAAATATTTATAATTAGGAGTAAAGGTGGTTTTACAGAATTAAATTTCCCGATAAATTGAATCTATAATGCGATAACTTGCGAAGTTTGAAATCTATAAAATCGGTGTTTTGACAGAAATAGGTAGGATTTAACTTATTTAATTGTAAAACAAGTGTTAAATATAATATCGGGTCAAATAACATGATGTTTTTACACTAAAAAGTGCCAAAAATTACAATAAAAAAATTAGATTTGCTGTCGCAAAAAAACAAATACCATAAAATGAGTGCAGTAGAAATAAATAAAGATACTTGGTTAAAGTGGTTCGAATCGATGTTGCTTATGCGTAAATTCGAGGAGAAAACTGGCCAGTTATACGGACAACAAAAAATACGTGGCTTTTGTCATTTATACATTGGACAAGAAGCTGTAGTTGCAGGCGCTATATCTGCAATGCAAAAAGGTGATTCTATGATTACAACCTACCGTGATCACGCTCATGCTTTAGCTTTAGGTGTAAGTGCTGATAGCATTATGGCTGAAATGTATGGTAAAGCTACAGGTTGCTCTAAAGGTAAAGGTGGTTCGATGCACATGTTTAGCAAAGAACATAACTTTTATGGTGGCCATGCAATTGTTGGAGGTCAGATTCCATTAGGTGCTGGTGTTGCTTTTGCAGAAAAATACAAAGGAACAGATAATGTTAATATTTGTTATATGGGCGATGGCGCTGTACGCCAGGGTGCATTAAACGAAACTTTTAACATGGCTATGTTGTGGAAATTGCCAGTAATTTTTGTTTGCGAAAACAATGGTTACGCAATGGGTACTTCGGTACAACGTACCACCAACATGACTGATATTTATAAAATTGGTTTAGGTTTTGATATGCCATGTGCGCCAGTTGATGGTATGGACCCAGTTGCGGTACATAATGCAATGGATGAAGCGATTCAACGTGCTCGTAAAGGCGAAGGACCAACTTTCTTAGAAATGAGAACTTACCGTTACCGCGGTCACTCAATGTCTGATCCAGCTAAATATCGTACTAAAGAAGAATTAGAAGATTACAAAGCAAAAGATCCAGTAGAGCACGCAAGAGAAACTATTCTTAAAGAAAAGTATGCTGATGAAGCTTGGATTGAAGAAGTAGAAACTAAAGTTAAGGCAATTGTAGATCAGGCTGTAAAATTTGCAGAAGAGTCTCCTTGGCCAGATGCATCGGAGTTATACAAAGATGTATATAAGACTGAGAACTACCCTTACGTAATGGACTAATTTTATAAAAGATTTCAATTAATTAGATATAATGGCTGATGTAATTAAAATGCCCAAAATGAGCGACACCATGACCGAAGGGGTTTTGGCGAAGTGGCACAAAAAAGTAGGCGATAAAGTGAAAAGCGGCGATGTTTTAGCAGAAGTAGAAACTGATAAAGCAACAATGGATATGGAATCTTATTGGGATGGCGTTCTTTTATACGTAGGTGTGGAAGAAGGAACAGCTGTACCAGTTGATGCTATTATGGCCGTTATTGGTAAAGAAGGCGAAGATTACAAAGCAGCATTAGAAGCTGAAAAAGGTGCTGAAGCTCCAAAGGCTGAAAGCACTGATGCGCCTAAGGCTGAAGATAAAAAAGAAGAAGCTGCACCTGCACAAGGTGGTGGTTTAAGCGAAGAAGAATTAGCTTCAAAAGGTGTTACGGTTATACGCATGCCTTTGTTAAGCGATACGATGACTGAAGGCGTTATTGCTGAATGGCATAAAAAAGTTGGCGATAAAGTTAAAGATGATGATGTTTTAGCTGATGTAGAAACCGATAAGGCAACTATGGAAGTTATGGGTTATGCAACTGGAACTTTATTACACATCGGTGTAGAAAAAGGTTCGGCAGCTAAAGTAAACGGCATTATTGCTATTGTTGGTCCAGAAGGAACTGACGTTAGTGGTATTTTAGCGGGGGGAGCTCAAAGCTCAAAGCCTAAGGCTGAAAGCGAAGAAAAAACTGAAGCTCCGAAAGAGGAAAAGCAAGCTACAACTGCTGATGCAGGTTCATCTGCTCCTGTAGCAGAAAGCTCATCATCATCTGATAGCCGCGTAAAAGCATCTCCTTTGGCTAAAAAAATAGCTAAAGATAAAGGGATCGATTTATCGCAAGTTGCAGGTAGTGCAGAAGGTGGTCGTATCATTAAAAAAGATATTGAAAACTATAAACCAGCTGCTGCGCAAGCAGAAAGTGGAAAGCCTAAAGCTGAAAGCACTGGTAGCCCAGCTGCCGCCCCAGTTATCCCAACTTTTGTTGGTGAAGTGAAATTTACTGAGCAACCTGTTTCGCAAATGCGTAAAGTAATTGCAAAACGTTTAGCTGAAAGTTTATTTAGTGCTCCACATTTCTACTTAACGGTAAGTATTGATATGGACAACGCAATGGCCGCTCGTACAGCAATCAATGCAGTTGCTCCTGTTAAGGTTTCATTTAATGATTTAGTAATAAAAGCAGTTGCTGTTGCATTGAAAAAACACCCAGCTGTTAACTCATCATGGGGTGGCGATAAAATCCGTTTCAATGAGCATACTAACATTGGTGTTGCTATGGCTGTTGAAGATGGTTTATTAGTACCTGTTGTGCGTTTTGCTGATGGTAAATCTTTATCCCACATCTCTGCTGAGGTAAAAGATTTCGGTGGTAAAGCAAAAGCTAAAAAATTACAGCCTGCAGATTGGGAAGGTTCTACTTTCACCGTTTCTAACTTAGGTATGTTTGGTATTGATGAGTTTACATCAATTATTAACTCTCCTGATGGTGCAATTTTATCAGTAGGTGCAATTCAAGCTGTTCCTGTAGTTAAAAATGGTGCTGTTGTACCTGGTAACGTTATGAAATTGACTTTAGGTTGCGATCACCGCGTTGTTGATGGTGCAACTGGAGCACAATTCTTACAAACGTTAAAAGGTTTATTAGAAGAGCCAATTAGATTATTAGCATAGTATGAGTTATCCTGAACTGGCTTGCGTTGAGCCATGCTGAAGGATTTTTAATAATATTTAAGCCATTTCTGAAAAGAAATGGCTTTTTTAGTTTAACAGTTATCCTAAATAAAATCTCCCGAAGATTTACGCCGAATTCGCAGAGAAAATCGAATTTGAAAAGCTTAAATATTAACTTTAGTTGCTGATGAATAAAATATTTGAGAATCATTGATCTGCGTGAAAATTAATTAGTAACATAAAAAAAGCCAGCAGTTATTCACGAGGGCACTGAAAAAGTAGACTCAAAATGGTCTATAAAAAGATTAGCGGATGAGTAGGTCATAAGATCTCCATCCGCTTTTTGTTTTTTGAGTGTTTTTATATTTTTTACTGATTCCAATTCATCAAGTTCTCTCGAGGAATTTCAGTGTTTTATAGCCCTTTTTGGCATGTTTTTTTTGGTAATAATGATCCCGTTTTAGAATTTTAGTATTCTTTTTAGATTTACTACGAATATCGTAAGTGCACCTTGCATTCTCATGTTTTCAAGGCCATAGGAATTTGCTCTGTCATATCCATGCACATTTTTCAATTCACTATTTTTCGCCTCAATTTTATATCTGTGTTTTGACTTTTCCCTGAAGTACTCGCTTTGTTGGAACATCTCCTGCTCTTTGTGCTCATCTGGTTTTATTGCAACCGAGTACGTCCTGCTTTTGGCTTCTGCTTTGTAGCAGCCATCCTTTAGCGGGCATACTTTGCATTTTTCGATATCGAAATAATAGGTCATAACCTGATTGCTCTTATCTACCTTTTTGCCCTGCACCCGTTTATACATGGCCAGGTGCCCTGCAGGGCATACGAACATATCAGCGTCTTTGTTGTAATCAAACTTTTCTTCCTCTTTTCTAGTACCATGAGTAATAGCAGGGTTCATCCTGGCAACGATCTTAATCTTATTTCCGTTCAAATCCTTAAGCTTGAGGTTGTTCTTGCCGGCATAGGCTGCATCACCTATGATAGTATCAACCTCCATTCCGTTGGCCTGTGTCTGGTTCAATAATTTTGGCAGCTCAGGACCATCGCCTTTCTCCCCGGAGGTAACAACAGCGGCCGTTATGATACGTTCCTCTGTCATTGCCAAATGAGTTTTGTAACCAAAAAAACTGCTGTCAGCTGTTTTATGACCAACCTTGGCATCCATATCTTTGGATATCACATAACTCTCCCGGGTATCTTCCACTGTTTCCTTTAAGAGGTTTAGCTTCTCTTTCACAGCAGGGATTTCACTTAATGCTTCATCAGACTCGATAAGTTTTTGTAACTCCTTGCAGTATTCTATTTCTTTAAGGATATCATTTGAATCATTTTTCTCAGGCATCTGCCCCTTGAAGTCATCATCCATTAGATACACTGCTTTTCGAAGCAGTTTCGAGCGTTGCCTGAGCACTTCAATAGGTGAATATGGATTGGATCTGGAAAGTGAATGCGTCGCATCGACAATGATGGACCTGGATTTAATAATGCCTTTTTCCAAGGCCAGGGAAACAGTTTTGCCAATTAGAAGGTTTAAAAGATCCATATCCTTAAGGCGGAGCTTTCTGAACTTGGTCAATGAGCTTGAATTGATCACATCTTCTTCTGGGGACATCTCCAGGAAATATTTGAAGGACATATCATAGCGGGAACGCTCTACGACATCAACATCTGAAACGGTGAATATGGTTTTCAAAAGTAGGTATTTGAACATGCGTACTGGACTCTCAGCATTACGCCCGTTGTCCGTGCAGTATCTATCCAAAAGCTCATCATATATAAAGCCAAAATCTATAAGCTCATTAATCTTGCGCAGTAAGTTCTCTTTGGGAACAATCAGGTCATAAAGCCTGGAAAACTCGCTAAACTGGATTTTTTGTTGTTGAAGAAGCATCTAAAAGCAATAATAATACACCTTTAAGATACAAAAAAAGGAGTAGAAAAACTAGTTCTCTACTCCTTTTATCCCATTTTAACAAGGGACTTTTTCAGTGCCCTCGTTATTCACTGCCAGCTTTTTGTTATTAAGGGGGACGATTTTCCTCGCTTATTTTACCAAAGTAAACGGTACATATAAACCGAAGGTGATATTTCTACCAGTATTGTAAACACCCAAATTCGGGTTTTCGTAATCAAAACGACCAGGTTTAAACCTGCTTAAAGCATCATAATATTTCTGATTTAATAAGTTGTTTCCAGAAACAGATAGTTTAATTGGTTGCTTGCCTAAATTAAAAGTTGCACCAATACCTGCGTTAAGTAAAGTATAACCGCTTGTTGGCGTTTCAAAAACATCATCAACACGTGTTTGCTTAAAGGCAGAATTAATACCTACCGATAAATAAGCATCATTAGTGCCTTTTAACTTTGGCTCAAAGCGTAATTCGTTTCTTAATGTTGCTGCTGGGATAAACGCTAAAGGTCGGTTTAAAGTACTGTTTTGCGCATGAACGTAGCCAAAAGTATTTTCGAAATGAATAAACGAAACTGGGTGAATGGTTAAACTCGCTTCGGCTCCGTAAAGGTTTGCATTAACCTGTCCGTAACGGTAAACTGGATATAAATCGCCTTCTGCCGTAATGGTTTCGCCATTATTTGAAGCATAAATAAAGTTATGTACATAATTGTTGTAAATACTTGCGCTAGCACTCACAATTTTGCCCTCATATTCTAATGCAGCATCAACCTGATAACTACGCTCAGGACTTAGGTTTGAGTTTCCAATTTCGTAACGATAAGTACCCTCATGCACACCATTCGAAGCTAATTCGGCTGGATTTGGCGCACGGAAGGCAGAACCTGCATTTGCTTTAAAATTCCACTCTTCGTTAAACTGATGTGTAAAACCTAACGCACCACTCACATTCGAAAACTTGTTTTGAAATGGAGCAAATAACTCATCGCCATCTATAAATAATTGCTTTCCATTGTTCTTGCGATAATCGTAACGAGCACCAATGCTAAAAGTGTTGTTATCCCAGTTTTTCTTTGCGAAGGCAAAAACGCCAATTCCGTAAGTATTATAATCAGGAATTAAATATTCAATTCCTTTGTTCTGGCTTTTGCCTGCATCGGCACTAATACCAAAAACAGGTTGCCATCCGTTGGTTTCGTGGATGTAATATTTTAAATCTGCATTGTACGTTTTAAGATCGAAAAATAATGACGGTTCTGGCCCATCCTCTAATTCACGACGTTGATTTTGCTGATAACCGAAATCAGCCTTTAAATTGCCGTTTCCTAAAACAAAATTATTATTTAAAGCAATTTTAAAGTGTCTGATATCCTGGCGAGGATAATCTAAATCTCTGTTTTTATAATCCGATGTAATAAACGCTTCGCCGTCTTCTTTAACAAAATTTCCATTTGCATCTAAAGTTGGTTCGTAAAAGCCAATGTTATTACGGAAACTCGATACGTTTAAGTGCGTATAACCCCAGCTTTTATTTAACCCAACCATTCCGCTTAAATCGGTTTCATTAAAACCAGAATTTGGGAAATAACCTGTTGGTGTTTTAAAGGAATAGGCGTTTTTGTAAGTTCCACGAGCTCTCCACACAAAACCATTTTCGTTACCATTTAACATTAGTGAGTTTGCAGTAAGGCCATTATTTGTAGAGTAATTGGAAATAAATTCACCTTTAACTTGCCCTTCTGGAGCGGAGCTTGGCTCCAATAAATTGATCACACCACCTAGCGCATCAGAGCCATACATTAAAGATGCTGCTCCACGTAAAACCTCAATTCTATCCGATTTAAACTGATCAATTTCAATGCCGTGTTCATCACCCCATTGCTGTCCTTGTTGCTTTATACCGTCATCTAAAGTTACAATACGGTTATACCCTAAACCTCTAATCACTGGCTTAGAAATCGATGGTCCAGTAGTAATCTGCGAAACACCAGGTATTTTAGTTAGTGCATCAATTAAATTTGTTGATGGTTGGAGAAGCTGGTCTTTACCAACCACTGCCGATGAAGCGCTGTTTCTTTTGCTTGTACTACTGATTAAACTACCCGTAATTACGACTTCTTTAGTTTCGATTGCGGTAGATTGCAATGCGAATTCTAAGCCAGCTGCGGTTGCAAAGTTTACAACTTGTGTAGCTGTTTTGTAACCAATAAAATGCACTTCAACTAAATAACTTCCTTTTGATGGAAGATTGCTTAAAGTAAATTCTCCATCGCCATTGGTAACGGCAGTTACTTTTAAATCGGGAATAAATATGGTTGCGCCAGGTAAGGTTTGCTTGTTACCAGCATCTATAACCTTACCTTTTATGTCTTTAAGCACATTTGCAAAAGCAGTTGTACTTAATAATGTATATAGAATTACGAAGCCTATAAGCTGTAATTTTTTCATGATTTGCGTGTTTTGAATAGCTAGAAATAACAAAAGCCTAGGCACAAATAGCTGCCATGCTCAAGTATCTCATAAATAAATAAAATTTAATTTAGCACAGAAAGTGCTCTAAGCTGAAAAAATTAAGCTAAAGGAGGACCGCGTAAAGATGTGCGCTTAATTTCAGTATAAAAACTTTTAAGAACAGGACTAACCTGACTAAATGTTTTTGCTGAAAGATATATTTTATAAAGATGATGTGTTTGAACGTAGTTTTTTTCGAAGCCTGCATTACAAATTAAGCAATTATCGGCGTGTGCCTGAACATGACTTAAATGTTTACAATTAACTTCTTTGGTAATAACTGGAACGGGTTGGTGATGATGTAATAGATTCCAGGGTGTTAAAGCAATTGCAAAAACCATCAGCATTAATGCTGAACATAAACGGTTAATATTTTGCCTGTGCTTTTTCAATGTTTCAAAAGTAGCGATTAGTATGCAATTATATACCTTTGCAAGGTAACATTGCTTTTATAGTGATGATAAAATGATATTTAGCATGAAATTCATTAAAAAAAACATATTCAATACTTTATTTATTGCAGTTCTTTTATTAATTGTTTTTGTACCCGATGCAAAAGCATTCTTTTTAAAAGGATTAATGGAAATCGGGTTTTATTCGCCGGAGGTTAAGGCAACAAAAATAGAAGTTGGTAACCTATCGGGCATAAAATTTAAAAATGTTAAAGGCGAATTAGTTGATTTGGGTGAATTAAAAGGTAAAGTGATTTTTTTAAATTTCTGGGCAACCTGGTGTCCACCATGCATAGCTGAAATGCCATCAATAAATAAGCTTTATACTCAGTTTAAAAACGATCCAAATGTTATTTTCATTTTTGCTGATGCCGATGGAGATTTAATTAAATCAGGTAAATTTATGACAAACAGAAAATTTGATATGCCAGTTTATAAGGTAGAAAGTGAGATCCCTGAGCAGATTTTTTCTGGTGCGTTACCAACTACTGTAATTTTTGATAAACAAGGCCGCATATCTTTTATGCATGAAGGCATCGCCAACTATTCAAACAAAAAGTTTGTTGATTTTTTGAACAAACTAAAGATTTAAGCATAATGCTAGACGTTTGTTTTATTTAACAAATTAGCACTGATTGGGTAATCTAAACCTGATATTAGCGAAAAGCCCCCGATTTTTTCTCGGGGCTTGTAGTGTTAGCAGGGCTGGTAAAACCAAAGAATTACTGCATTTGCTTTTCTAAAAATAGATTTATAAAGTTAATCTACACAAGGTAAAAAGTTAATTTATTCGTTACTTTTGCCGCTATGATTTCATTTTTCGAAGCTTCGTTAAAGCAACTTTCTATACACCATACTGGGAATAAATTACTGGAAGAATATTATAAACTATCTGATGAGCCTTTGAAAATTGAGGATGAATTATTGGGTAATTTGCTAATACAGTATTTCTTAAAGCCATTTGAGAAAGTTAACGAAGTCTATCGTTTTTACCACCCTAACGATAACTTGCAGCTGAACGAAGTTTTCCATTTTGCACACGAGATTTTTGAAAATAATGAACTTTTTCACGAGGATTCTCAACAATTAGCAAAATATCTATATGATGTAGCTAACCACCCGAAAATTAAATCTGGTGAATTGTATGTGGCTTATTTTGAAAAGGTGCAGATTGAAGGGGAGCAGTTGGATGTTATTGGTATTTTCAAGTCGGAGACTAAAGATACTTACCTAAAAGTGTACCCAGAATTGGATGGTTTTGGTGTGAGTTATGAGCAGGAGGCGATAAGCATTAATAAATTGGATAAGGGTTGTTTGATTTTTAATGTTGATCGGGAAGAGGGTTACAAAGTTGTGGTTTTGGACCAGGCGAAGAGTAGTAATGAAAGTGCTGTTTACTGGAAGGATGAGTTTTTAAAGCTAAAAATCAGAAACGATAGCTACAATCAAACCAATAATGTTTTGGGTGTTTACAAGAATTTTGTTACCCAAAAACTAGATGATGACTATGAAATAAGCAAAGCAGATAAAATTGATTTGCTTAACCGTTCGATGAAATATTTTAAGGAGAAAGAAACTTTTGATATTGAAGAATTTGGCAACGAGGTTATAGGCAATGCAGAGGGAATTGAATCTTTTAAAAATTATAAGAAAAATTACGAACAGGAATTCGAAAGTCCGATTGCCGATAATTTTGAAATAGCAGAATCGGCAGTAAAAAAACAAGCACGAGCTTACAAAAGTGTTTTAAAGCTTGATAAGAATTTTCATATTTATATTCATGGCAATAAGGATATGATTGAAAAAGGTTATGATGATGATAAATCAATGAATTTTTATAAGGTTTATTTCAGAGAGGAAGAATAATTTAATTGTTTGCGAACTGCCGATTTTATGCTAATAACTCGTTTTAAATTTTCTGTTGAGCCTTTAATGCCAGGTATTGGTTAACCACATTGATAGTTAGTTTTTGTGGGGAGGTTAGTATGGAAATTATACCGTATTTATTCAGTTCGAGTACCATTAGCTTTTTTTCGTAAATAAATTTCTCGGCAACAGTTTTATGATAAATACCTTCTACATCTTTTGCTGGTTCGGTGCTAAGACTTTTTAATTCTGTGTTTTCAAAAAATACAACAACAAGCAAATGATATTTTGAAATCCTTTTTAAGTAAGGGATTTGCCTTTGCAGCGCAGATAAACTTTCGAAGTTGGTAAAAAAAACAACCAAACTTCTTTGTTTAATTAGGTTTCTTACGGTGCTGTATAAAGCCTCCATATTACTCTCCAGGTAGCGCGTTTTTTCTTTATATAAAACCCGAATGATGTGGCCAAGCTGAGATGCTTTCCGATCGGCAGGAACTATCGAGCCTATTGTTTCGGATAGGGTAATTAAACCTGCTTTATCCTGTTTAAGCATGGCAACCTTCGATAATGCGACACTTGCATTGATCGCATAATCTAACAAGCTTAATCCTTCGAAAGGCATGCGCATTACACGCGATTTATCGACAATGCAATAAACATTTTGCGAACGTTCATCGGTATAGGTATTTACCATCAAGTCGCCTTTTCGTGCGGTTGCTTTCCAGTTTATGGTGCGAATATCGTCCCCACCAACATAATGTTTAATTTGATCGAACTCGGAGCTTTGACCAATTTTTCTGATTTTTTTTATGCCAAGCTCCGTAAGGTTACGAGAAATTGCCATTAATTCGTACTGACCTAAATTAATGAAAGAAGGATAAACGGGAAGGATTTTAGCGCCGTCGAAATTATATCTTCTATTAACGAGGCCTAACGGAGATCCAGTGTAAACTCTTATAAAACCAAAATCATATTCGCCACGTTTTGTTGGCCTTAAATTGTAGTGAATGGATTTAATATCGGCAGGTTTTAGCGATAGTCTAAAATCCTTATCGCGAAGTTGAAATTGAAAAGGAACTTCATCAATTACCCGAAGTTTAACGCTAAAACCATATTTATTTTTTATTTCAATTTGTATCGGGTTTTCATCGCCATTGCTTAATCTTTTTCCCGTTAACCGCTGCGCTTCGATGCCACTTTTATTTCGGTAAAGAATGAAAACATCCAATATTAATAAAACAAAAATAACTCCTGTAGCTATTTCGGGAATTTCGCCTAACCAGCTAAAAAAGAACTTCAAAATAAAAAGCAAAACACAACAAGCCAACGCCATAAATAAGCGGTCGGTTAAAAATAAGTTGGTATAATATTGCTGAAATATTTTTTTCAATTGTTTAATGTTTTTTATCCTCCGATAGGTTCAGGATGACAGGTTTATTATGATTTTTTTTAAATTGTTAACGGTTTTATCTAGGAATTTCTGTTCTTTTAATAATCTGGTTTACCACATCTGTAGTTGTTAATCCTTCCATTTCCTTTTCTGGCGATAAAATAATACGGTGTGCTAAAACAGGAACTGCGACGGTAATAATATCATCTGGGGTTACGAAATCGCGGTTTTGAATGGCTGCTAGAGCTTTTGCACTGTGAACAATAGCAAGCGAGGCCCTTGGCGAAGCACCTAAGTAAAGAGAAGAATTATTTCTGGTTTCGTTTACAATTTTGGCAATAAACTCAAGCAGTTTTGGCTCTACAAATAAGCCACGAATAATACTTCTGGCCGATTGAATTTGTTGAACAGAAAGTACAGGTTTAACATCGTTTAATAACGTTTTGTTAACTAAGGTGTGCTGAGCTATTAATATTTCTGTTTCCTCTTCCAGAGATGGGTATTTTACTTCAATTTTGAAAAGAAACCGATCTAACTGTGCTTCTGGTAAACGGTAAGTTCCTTCCTGCTCAATTGGGTTTTGCGTGGCTAAAACCATAAAAGGTTCATCCATTTGATAAGTTGTACCATCAATAGTAACCTGACGCTCTTCCATAACTTCGAATAGGGCAGATTGCGTTTTTGCAGGCGCACGGTTAATTTCATCAACCAAAATTATATTGCCAAAAATAGGGCCTTTTCTAAATTCGAAATCTCCAGTTTTAGTATTGAAAATCGGTGTTCCTAAAACATCAGATGGCATTAAATCGGGCGTAAATTGTACCCTCGAAAACTGTGCATCGATTGATTTTGCCAATAATTTTGCACTTAAAGTTTTAGCCACTCCAGGTACACCCTCAATCAAAATATGTCCATCGGCAAGTAAGCCAACTATTAAAAAGTCGATTACTTGTTTTTGCCCGATGATGATATTACCAAGTACGGTTCTGATTTGGGTTACGGCTTCATTCAAAGCACTTAAATCCGTGCGTTGGTTAAATTGTTCCTGCTCCATTAGGTTTAGTATTTTTATAAAATTGTTCTATAATATCGTTTAGGTTAATTAATTCGCCATCGCTAAAACTATTTGCCAAAGGTATTTGCATAAAATACCTGGTTATGTTTTTAGCCATTGGTTCGTTTATACCTGTTTTTAATCTTAGTATTTCTGCGAAATTGCTATCAATTTCATTGGTTTTAAGGTAGTATCGCGTCCGCAAATGCTCCATAAAATAGTTTATTTTCTTATGTGCAATATCCAGATTGTTTCTTTCATGATAATACACACTTCCAACTACGTTGGCGAAAGCTACAGATGCATTGGTGTAAGGATCGGCTATTGGAATAATTCGCTGCATGCGTTTAATGTCGTAAAAAACAAATAACAATAAGCTAAAAATACCGAGGTAATAAGCATATTTAAGTTCAGGGTGTTTAAAGAAAACCCTGAGCATGTCTTTCTCGTCAGTTTTTATAATAGTCGAATATTCGTCGTAAATTATAGTTTCCGAATTTTGCAGATAGCTTAGCGTTTTTGCAGCGTATTCTGCTCCATATTTATCCAGTAGGTTAAAATTGCTGTAGAAACCCGGGCCTGCAATTAAATAAAGCGAACCCTTACCGTAATTATATTTGACGAAATTTGGGTCGCTGTTCGAGTTTACACCCAAAATGATTGCCTTGGTTTTATCTATCTTATTGAAATAATGATTACCTATACCTTTATCAAAGCCATAATTTACAACGGTTTTAAGATTTGGGTTTGTAAAATTAACCGAGCTGCCATCGCCAGAAAATTTCACCGATAAATCGAGTTTTAAAACATCCCGAAGGTATTTGCCTAAATCATAAGTCGCAATAAAAACGCTATTCCCTTCGAACATGTATTTTTTTAACTGTTCGAAATCTGTTTTAGTAATGTTAACCTTTGGCGAAATAATTAAGTAAGCACTATTTTTAAAACCTTTATCTTTTACTGTGTTGTAAAACGGAAGATTAGAATTTTTAACACTTGCCTTTGGACTTATATCTTTCAGTCGGTTGTATAAAATAAATGTTCCATAAGGAATTTTATCTTTTTTGAGGTAGGATGCCGACCAATCGGTTGGAATGGGTTTATTAAATTGAGCAACCAGATAAATCATTATCATAATAACTCCAAAGGCAAAATAAATCTTATACCCCCTCATTTAATTTGCGAATTAAAATGGTTAAAAGATTGATTTATGGGTTCAAAAGTTTGCGCATCAATAGGGAAATCTCCATACCAGATGTAATCGAATTGATGAGTTAACTGACTAAATTCCGTTTTGATTTCGGGTTTACTGATTTCTGTTAAATAGTTGTAATTGGTTTTTTCTGGCTGCCATTGAATAAGTTCTGCATCGGTTAGCTTTTTTAACGTGCGTAAATATAATAGCCGAACCGCTAAGCGATATTTTCCCTGGTCGATCAGTTTTGTAATTTCGGTTTCGTAATCGATCTCATGGATATTCTCGTTCAAAATATCATAGGGCAGCACAATCTCTTTTGATTTTTTGCTGAAGATGTTATCTGCCCCTATTATTTTTATGATGATGTAAACCAGAATGGCTACACCCAAGCCAATAAAGAAATATTTGGATAAAGGGTTTGAGGCTGCGCCTTGAAATAAATCGCCTATCATTTGCCAAAACCACATCCAAAAACGATCCCACAAAGATAAATCCTTTATTTGGGCAATATCGTATTGAAACGCTGGCTGCTCGGCATAAGCTTCTATTGCTGCCTTATTAAATTTGGCAGGCGTTATTTTGCTGCTGTCGATATTAATCGGGTATTTTACTGCAGTCTTTAAATTTTGAGCATAGGTATTTAACGATGCAAAAAGCAAACAAAATACCACAGATAATTTAAAGATAAATTTGGTCATCCTAATATTCTTCTGGTCTTGTATCAGCTGGTTTTTCTGTTGTGCCAAAATTAGAAATACGCTCCATTAAACCCGCACTTTCTTTCTGCTCTACCAAGCTGAAATAAGATAAGGTAATGGTTACAATCGGGATTATTGTACAAACCTGACAAAGGTATTGAAGCACCGTACTGAGCATTGTAAATACTAACGACATTTGAGGTTTTCCGCTATGCGAAAATATGCCAATCATACTAAATATTGTTGTTGGCAATACCACCAGCGACATACACGCATATACGATAATCCAGATGATGAATAAGGTGCCAAAAGTTAACCAGAAATTATCTTTAACAATTTTAAAACTACGGCTAAATGAATAAGCTAAACTTCCGTTTTCGATAACCATAATGGGGAAGGTTATCGTAATAAACGGAAAAAGCCAGAAACCAGGCACCAAACAAAACAAAAAGGCAACAATAAGTAATAATGTTAAAAGTAATGAACTGCCAAAAACCCTGAAAAAGTAGTGTTTAAAATAACCCCAAACCTCATCAGTAGTTGGCGTTTCATTTCCTTTTTGCACATAAATGGCGATATAGGATAACGCGAAAACGGTTGTACTTGCATAACCTGCGAACGAAAATAGAATGGCGAGAAAATACTCTAAGCCATATATGCCGCCAAACCCAAAAGGGTTTTTGCCCGAAGCACCTATGTTATTAATTATGTTAACAGCCTTGTACTGCTGTAAAAGCATAGAAAGCATTCCGCCTAAAACAAAAAGCCCACAAAAAATAAAGTAATTTTTTACCAGGGGCTTAAAATTCTGACGAATAAAAGTGAAGGTATCATTTATAATTTGACCAAAATCTCTGATTTTTTTAAATTCAATTTTTAAGAGCATAGTATTTAGATGAGTGTTTTTTTATAGATTTTAACTGGATAGATAAATACATACCAAATTATAAAGGCTGCTGAAGCTAGTAAAATAAAGCCACTTAACCACATTGGCATTTCTGTATGTCGGGTGATAAAACTTTCGAAAAACGCAGCAATAATAAAAATTGGAACGAGACCCAACACAATTTTTAAACCATCTTTTGCACCCTTTAAAATAGAAGCTTTACGGGTATAAGTTTTTGGGAATAGCATGCTGTTTCCTAAAACTAAACCTGCTGCGCCAGCTAAAACTATTGCTGATATTTCTAAAGTCCCATGAATCCAAATAACCAAAACAGATTGAAGACCTAAACCCTTACTGAAAAAGAAATATTGAAAAGAGCCAAGCATTACGCCATTTCTGAAAAGCGATACAATAGAACCAAAAGAAAAGATTATCCCTAAAACGAAGGTATAAATAGCAACAAATATATTATTGGCGCCAATTTGTACGAACATTAACACTGGGTTTTCTTGCTTATAAACACCAAATGGATCTCCTTTAGAAATATTGTCATTTGTCATGTTTACATATCCATCGCCTAAAATTAACCTAATAAAAGTATCGTCGTATTTTGCAGATATAGCACCAATAGCACAAGAAACTAAGAAAAAGGCGAGGGCATAAATTACCTGTTTTTTATGTTCTAAAAACAGTAGAGGTAATTCCGTTCTCCAAAAATGAACGAATCTGTTCGATTTTTCTTTCTTGTTTTTATAAACAGATCGGTGAAGTTTTGATGCCAAGCCGTTTAGGTAAGCTGTGGTTTTTGAGTTTGGATAAAAAGTTTTAGAATAAGCCAGGTCGTTGGTTATTTCTACAAATCTATCAGCTAATTCATCTGGATTTGCCTCTTGCAGTTCATTAAAGCGTTTCCACTTTTCTGTATTCTGTTTTACAAATAAGGCTTCTCTCATTAATGATTATTCTAATCCTGGGTTAAAATAGTTTAATTTTTTCTGGATACAAAAAAATGGTTGTAAAAGATAAAAAAGGAAACGCTTTCTGGCTTCTTAATAAATTCATGGACAAGAAAAGCCCCTTTACTGTGTGGCTTAATTTTTTTAAAGGTCAGATAATATCTTTATGGTTAAAAAAAATTATGTTTGAAATATGGAAACCATCAGAGTTAGCACCGCTCAAAACGTAGATATTGATTATGAAGTAGCTGGCCTAGGCGAGCGAATCGTTGCCCGATTGATTGATCTGGCTGGTTTCGCTGTCCTGTACATTGTCGTATTAATTCTTATGATTGCTTCATTTAGGAATTCGGGCACTTTAGGCGTTGTGTTAATTATTATTTTTCTGGTGATTTTTGTGTTTTATGATCTGGTTTGCGAGCTGACTATGGATGGACAAACCTTTGGTAAAAAAATCATGAAAATAAAGGTAATTAGTTTAGATGGAGGCCAGCCCACTTTTGGACAATACATGATGCGCTGGATTTTTAGAGTGATAGATTTTGGATTTATATTCGGATGGGGACTTGTTGCACTGGTTTGTGTGGCGGTATCAAAAAACCACCAACGAATTGGAGATATGCTGGCAAAAACAACATTGATTAAAACTGTACCAAGAACGAAGATAGATCAGGTTGCGTTCGGATTTGCCTTGCCTGATGATTACCAGCCTGTTTTTAAAGAAGTATTACACCTAAACGATCGAGATGCCGAGCTTATTTTCGAAGTTTTAAGTGGATTTTATCAAACGGGAAATACAGATTTAATTTATAGTATGGCAACGAAAATCAAAGAACACATTGCGATTGTTATACCAGCGGGGATGAACGAATTACAGTTTTTAGAAACCGTGATGAAAGATTATAACCACTTAACGGCTCAGATGGATGCTTAAAGAATAAACATTTTATAGAGGTATGCAAACACAACAAAATTTCCAACGGTAATTACTAGCACTTTAAATACAATTGCTTGATTTTTAATTGGGAATTTGTAAAATAATCCCGCCGTAATGAAGAGTATTAATAAAGGAACGGTTGGTGGATACAAAGACCAGCTTTTGTTAAAATCGCCCTGAAAGAATGCAATTAACGACCTTTGAAATCCACAGCCAGGACAATCAATGCCTGTTAAAGCTTTAAAAGGGCATGGTAATAAATGATTTTGCAGCCAATCAATAAAATTGATTAAGCTGCAAAAAAAATAAGATAATATTATCGATAACATTAAACTACAGGCGGAGTTGGAGGCGTGTCGTTCGGGTTATTAAATGGATTGTTTTGATTTCCAAATTGATTATTTGGATTATTGAAAGGGTTATTTCCAAAGCCATTGTTTTGCGCTTCTGCAGCTGAGGGGCCTAAATATTTAGCATCTCCAAAACCTAGAATTGGCCAGAAAATAAAACTTAGAAATATAAGCCCGATTGTAAAACCTTCTGATTTTCCATAACTTTTACTCATCAAATTTATTAGCCATATTCCAAAAACAAAATTTGTGCACGGCAGAAGGAGCCACAATATCCAAATCATTGGTTTTCCAACAATTTCTAACATGATAATGATATTATAGATAGGGATAATTGCGGCCCAACCAGGCTTACCTGCTTTTTCAAATGTTTTCCACATTCCAGCCACACTGATGACCCAAATGACCAAGATAAAAAGAAAATAAGCCCCAATGAATGCGGCAAGCGCACCTGAGCCAGCTGATGATTGATAATCGTCCATAGTTTTAGTTTTAATTAATTTAAATAGTTAAACTAATTTATAATTTTTAAACTAAAAACAGAACAAGCTGATATTAAATTATTTAAGTGCGGCAGAAATTTTCGGCGTTAAGGCATTAACCCAGTTATGGTACATTTTTCCACTCGGATGTAGGCCATCCTCGGCAATTAATGATGGGTCATTTGCTGCCACTCTCGAATCGGGCGTAATATTGGTAAAACTTACGCCAGCATCCATAGTTATTTTTGCTGCAGCCGCATTAAAAGCATCAATCTCTGTAGCTATTACTTCTGGTGTTTTCGACGCATTTTTTCCGAATAGAGTTACGCCCCAATCTGGTATAGAAATTACAAATACTCTGGCTTTTCTTCCGCCTGAAAAGTCGATTGCAGTTTGTAATAATTCTGAAAATTCTTTTTTATATGTTTCTAGGGGATAACCTCGGTATTGGTTGTTAACGCCAATTAATAAAGTAACAACATCAAACTTTTGAGTAAGCTTTGCTTGCCTAATTGCGCCCTGCAATTCATCGGTTGTCCACCCTGTTACGGCAATAATTTTTGGTGTTTCAATAGTTAATCCTTCCATTTTTAGCGCATCTTTTAACTGAAAAGGAAAGGATGAAGATTGAGGTACAGATTGGCCAATTGTGTAAGAATCGCCTAATGCTAAATAGCTAAAAGTGCCACTTGTATTTGTTATAGGAGGAATATTATTAGTTGGACTAGCAATTGACATTGGCTTTTCTTTAGTACAGGCCGAAGATAATAAAGAAAATAAAACGATGCTTGATAAAAATTTCATACCCTAATTTACGCAAAATTGGAGTTGTTAGATTTTCGAATTACTAGACCAACTCCATCTTAAAAAGTTCAGCGATATGATTTTTTAATTTTTCTTTAACCTCTTCAATGTCTGGTTTGTAGCCCAATTCTTTTTCAAGTGAGGTAACATCTTTATCATCAATACCGCAAGGCACAATGTTTTTAAAATAATCCAAATCGACATTTACATTAAAGGCAAAACCATGCATGGTTACCCAACGACTACATCGAACGCCCATAGCGCATATTTTGCGAGCCTGATCATTATCTGCATCAAGCCATACTCCAGTATAACCTGGATAACGGCCAGATTCTATTCCATAATCTTTTAAAGTTAGGATTACAGCTTCTTCTAAAGTGCGTAGGTATAAATGAATATCAGTAAAAAAGTTATCTAAATCTAAAATTGGGTAACCCACAATTTGTCCAGGTCCGTGGTAGGTAATGTCTCCGCCGCGATTTATTTTATAATAGGTAGCCTGTTTATCTTTAAGTCCCTGTTCATCCAATAGTAAATTATCTTGATGGCCACTTTTGCCCAAAGTGTAAACATGTGGATGCTCGTTAAAAATCAGGTAATTCGGCGTAGGTAAATGTGTGCCGTTAACACGGTTTTCGCTTTTAATAGCTACCGTTTTATTTAATAAGTCTTCTTGTCTATTCCAGGCTTCCTGATAATCGGTTAAACCCCAGTCAATAAATTGCGTTAGAATAGCTTTTTCTTCTGAACCAGGAGTTTCAGTTGCATGATTTAAACCAAGATCTTTACTCATATATTGTTAATTTTTGGGGCGAGATGCGTTTTTAGTGTTGAGGAGCCTGTACATAGCCCAGCATATACCCATCTTTTGTTTTAAAATACTGTACAGTAAGCTCACGGGTTCCGTTAGGTAATTCTACCAGGGCATTTAAGCTACCACCTTCTGTTTTTAATTTAAATGGTTTAATGTGGATGTGTTGCTTAAACTCCAATCCTTTTTTACCATGCCACTTGTAAATGGCCTCCTTAGCACACCAGCAAACATAAAGTCCTTCTGTATTATCACCAATTTGCTTTTGGGCAAGCTCAACATCACTTAAAAACTTATGTTTTATGCTTTTTATTTTATGCTTGATCAATTCAATATCAACGCCTACTGCATAATCTTTACTAATCATAACAGCAGCGTAATCGTACGAATGGCTTAAAGAAATTTTGTAATCAAAATTGGTGAGATAGGGCTTCCCATCTTCATCAAACTGGCAGTCGATGTATTCTTCCGTATTTAAAAGTTTTCTAAGCAAAAGCCGTGTACTGAGCCAGTGCAGAAGCCTCTTGCCATTATTAAAAGAAGAGATTATGTCCCATTCGTGTTGCTTAAGCTGTAAGCCAGCTAACATTTCTTCTTCAGTTTCTTCAATTTTCCAAATTGCCAGAACCGAATGCTCATCAATATTTTTATTATAAATTATTGGCATTTATAAATTTGGGATTAGCATGCAATATTATCTTAAATAAATGATAATTTAGGCCAAAAATACGCATAATAATGATATTATCAGATAAAAGGATTCTGGAAGAGATAGATAAGGGAACAATTATAATAGAGCCTTTTGATAGGAGCTGTTTGGGCACAAACTCGTACGATGTACATTTAGGTAAATACTTGGCTACATACAAAAGCAGAGTGCTCGATGCAAAAAAACACAATGAAATTGAGCATTTCGAAATTCCTAAAGATGGTTTTGTGCTTCATCCAGGCACCTTGTACTTGGGCGTAACTTTAGAATATACCGAAACACATGGTCATGTTCCTTTTTTAGAAGGTAAAAGTAGTACAGGTCGCTTAGGTATTGATATTCATGCTACTGCTGGTAAAGGTGATGTAGGTTTTTGCAATACCTGGACATTAGAAATTTCTGTAGCCCAGCCAGTAAAAATTTATGCAGGCATGCCTATTGGTCAACTAATATATTTTGTGGTTGAAGGAAATATTGAAACCATGTACAACTCTAAAGGCAATGCCAAATACAACAATAAAACTACAAAACCAGTAGAAAGCATGATGTGGAAGAACGTTTTCTAACAGAAATAATTCATTTTATCTTCATAAAAATATGCCTCGGGTTTCGTACCTTGAGGCATATTTATTTTTTACATCACGCCAAATGAAATCCAAAATTACGCTCCTTTTGAGCTTCCTTGCCGTGCTTATCGGTTTTGCAGCATTTAAAATTGATGATGATCCTTTCTCAACGATTATTAAAAAACTTGAAGATTACAGTACAAAGTATCAGCAAGAAAAAGTTTACCTCCATTTAGATAAACCATATTATGCCATTGGCGATGACATTTGGTTTAAAGCTTATGTGTTAAACACCAAGACTCAACTACCAACGGATATCAGCAAAATATTATACGTAGAGTTAATTAACGAGAAAGACTCGTTAAAAAGATTAGTTAAATTGCCAATAATGGGAGGTATAACCTGGGGCGATTTTAAACTTACCGATTCACTAGGCGAAGGTAATTACAGAATCAGAGCTTACACCAATTACATGAGAAATTTTGGTACAGATTTCTTTTTTGATAAAACCATTAAAGTAGGTAACAGTTGGGCGAATAAAGTTTTTACCAATACCGAATATAAATTCAGCAAAGAAAACAACGCTGAAAAAGTAGCCGCTACAATTCATTTCGAAGATAAAAATGGAGTTGCGTACACAGAAAATGATGTAAGCTACGACGTACAATTAGACTTTCGAACAATTGCTAAAGGCAAAACCAAAACCGACCTTAAGGGCGATGCTCTAGTTAATTTTTCTAACAGCCAAAGCTTTCTGAATAAGAAGGGTAAAATCATCGCCACAATAACACTCGATAATAAGCAGAAGATTGTTAAATCCATTCCGATAACCTCAACTAGTAATGATATTGATGTTCAATTCTTGCCAGAAGGTGGAACACTTATCGAGGAACTTCCTCAAAAAATTGCAATAAAAGCTTTAAACGGCGCTGGTAATGGCGAAGATGTAAAAGGTAAAATTGTTGATGAAACTGGCGAAACGGTTACCAATATTGCAAGTGCCTACTTAGGTATGGGTAATTTTACCCTAAATGTACAGCCTGGTAAAACCTATACAGCCAAAATTAATTTTAAAGATGGTTCAGAAAAGGACTTTAAATTACCTGTTGCACAAAAAGCAGGTTATGCTTTAGCCATTAACAATACCGATACAGGTAAGGTTTCGGTTAAAATAATGACTAGTGCAAGCCTTACTAATGGTGATGAAGTAAAAATTGTAGCTCAACATGGTGGTAACATTTACTATGTATCAAAAGCTAAAGTTGATAAGCAGGTTTTAATCGCTAACGTTCCTAGAAGCAAACTGCCATCAGGGATTGTTCAGTTTACCTTATTCTCCGCAACAAATCAGCCAATAGCAGAACGTTTAATTTTCAACAAAAACAAATTCGATGTTATTGATTTAGAACTAAGTGCTTCAGCTGCATCCGATGCAAGAAAAGGGAAAACTACTTTTACTTTTGATGCAACAAATGAGCAAAAACCCATTCAGGGAAGTTTTTCTGTTTCGGTAACAAACGCAACTAAGGTAGCACCTGATGAAAATAACGAAAGCAATATTTTTGCATCGCTTTGGTTAACTTCTGATTTAGCAGGTCATGTAGAAAAACCAAATCATTATTTTTTAAATGACGATGCGAAAACAGCCCGAGAACTAGATAATTTAATGCTTACTCAAGGCTGGAGAAGGTTTTTATGGAGAAATGTAATCAATAATGCAGGCCCAGCAATTACCTATAAACCTGAACAATCTATTTCGATAAGCGGAACCGTTACAAAAGGAGGAACGCCAGTTCCAAATGGAAAAGTTATGCTCATGTCTACCAAAGGCGGTTTTCTAGTTTTAGATACGATAACTAATGCGGAAGGGAAATTTAATTTCGATAATCTTTCTTTTAATGATAGTGCAAAATTTATTGTTCAGGCCAGAACAAAAGCCGATAGAAAGTTTGTAGATATTAATGTTGATGCTGTTCCATATCAAATCGTTACCAAAAATAAAAACAGTGCAGATATTGATGTAAATGTGAACAATACTTTAATGAAATATATTAAAGAGAGTGATAATTATTTTAATGAATTAACGCGTTTGGGTTTACTCGAAAAAACTATAAAACTTGATGAAGTTGTGATCACGGATAAGCGTTTGGTAGCTAAAAATTCATCAAATTTAAACGGTGCTGGTAATGCCGATTTTGTACTTTCAGCTAAAGATTTGCAAAGCTGCGTAAACTTATCGCAATGCTTAAATGGGCGCCTACCTTTTGTTATTTTCAAAGGAGGGATACCATATTCTACTCGTAGCCAGAATATACCAATGACAATTATGCTCGATGGTATGGAAGTGGAAGGCGAATTTCTAGATAATTTAACCCCTAACGATATAGAAACAATAGAAGTTTTAAGATCAGCTGGCAATACCGCAATTTATGGTAGCAGAGGTAGTGGTGGCGTTATAATCATCACAACGAAACGAGGAGGGGGCGAGGTATCTTATAATAATTATGCTCCAGGTATAGTTGTTGTTAACCCGAAAGGCTTTGCAGCTTTAAGAGATTTTTACTCGCCGAAGTATGATAATGCTTCAACAACAAATAGAGCAGATTTTAGAAGCACTGTTTTTTGGTCGCCACAAGTTGTTTCGGATAAAGATGGGAAAGCTAAATTCGATTTCTATAATGCTGATGAGGCTGCAACTTACCGCGTAGTAATAGAAGGTATTGATGCTTTAGGCCATTTAGGAAGAAAGGTTTACACTTATGACGTTAAATAGGAAAAAATAAATAAATTTGAATTAATATGCATGCATAATACAATTGATGATTAGCTTGCTGCTTAATACTCAAATTTGATACTATTAACATGAATACAATTAAAGTAAGTGTAAAAGACCGTTTAGCAACCATAACATTAAATAGAGGAAAATCGAATGCGTTAAACCGCGAGCTGATTACCGAATTGGATGATATGCTTAAAAATATCTCTGCTGATGATAATATTGGGGGCGTAATTTTAACAGGAACGGCTCCATTTTTTTCAGCGGGCTTAGATTTGGTAGAACTGTATAATTACAACGAAGAAGAGGCAAAATCTTTTTTTAATTTGTTTTTTGGGTTTACAGCAAATTTGGTTTCCTTTAAAAAACCTATTGTTTCGGCAATTAGCGGCCATAGTCCAGCTGGCGGTTGCGTCATTGCATTAGCCTGCGATTATCGCGTAATGGCAGAAGGGCAGTATATTATCGGTTTAAACGAAGTTCCCGTTGGGATAATTGTACCCAATAGTATTTTTCAATTATATGCTTTTTGGATAGGCCAGGCAGAAGCCTCGCGTAGTTTGCTAACTGGTAAACTTTATAATCCAGAAGAAGCTTTAAAAGTTGGGTTAATCGACGAAATCGTTAAAAACGAAAGCTTACTTACGGCTGCCGAACGAAAGATTAAGAAATTTATGGAATTAGAAAGTAATACCTGGTCGCAAAGTAAACTAAATATTCGCGAAAAGCTTATTGCCTCTGTAAGCTCCGACCAGTCGGCAGCACTAGCTAAAATGTTAGAGCAATGGTGGTCGCCAACCACCCGCCACATTCTAAAAACGATTTTAGAAAATCTTCAGAGAAAGTAAATCGAGGTTTCTAATTCAGTTTAATATTTAACCAGTTTAAACAATAACCAAATATGTTTAGTTATAATTCGCCAATGCTAAGAGATGGTTCTCTTGAAGGTAAAACAATTGTAATTACAGGAGGTGGTACAGGTTTGGGTAAAGCCATGGGTATTTACTTCTTGAAATTGGGGGCAAATCTTGTTATTACAAGTCGTAAACAAGATGTTTTGCAAAAAACCGCCGACGAAATGGAAGAAAAAACTGGCGGTAAAGTTTTAGCTTTAGCCTGCGATGTTCGCGAAATAGAACAGGTAGAAAATGTTTTAGCTAAAAGCATAGAAAGATTTGGTCAGGTTGATGGATTAGTTAATAATGCTGCTGGAAATTTTATTTCTCCAACGGAACGATTATCTGCAAATGCATTTTCTTCTATAATCGACATTGTTTTAAAAGGCACAGTAAACTGCACGCTTACTTTTGGTAAGCACTGGATTGCAGCAAAACAACAGGCAACTGTATTAAATATTGTAACCACTTACGCTTTCACGGGCTCAGCTTATGTTGTGCCTTCTGCTTGTGCTAAAGGCGGCGTTTTGGCTCTAACTCGCTCTTTGGCTGTAGAGTGGGGCAAATATGGCATTCGAACAAATGCCATAGCGCCAGGTCCTTTCCCTACAAAGGGTGCCTGGGAGCGCTTGTTACCAGGAGATTTAGCTAAAAAATTCGATTTCAAAAACCGCGTACCTTTAAAAAGAGTTGGCGAGCATCAGGAGCTAGCAAATTTGGCTGCGTTTTTAATCAGCGATTTTTCGGGATATATTAATGGCGAAATTATTACCATTGATGGTGGAGAATGGTTGCAAGGCGCAGGACAAATGAACGGTTTAGAAGCTATTCCAAACGAAATGTGGGATATGCTTGAGCAAATGACCAGAAGTGCAAAATAATGTAAAACCTAAGTATGTAAAATGGATGATGTTTGAGTCTTTAATCATTTTCCGTCGCACATCTTCCATCTTACATTTTTATTATCTTTGCCGATATGAATATCTTACTATTAGGTTCAGGTGGCAGAGAAAGTGCATTCGCCTGGAAAATCAGCCAGTCTTCACTTTGTGATAAATTAATTATTGCACCTGGAAATGGAGGTACAGGTGCTTTTGGTACCAATATCAACATCAGCGTAAATGATTTCGATTCTATCAAGAAAATTGTTCTTGCTGAAAATATTGAAATGGTAATTGTTGGCCCTGAAGAGCCTTTGGTAAATGGTATTCACGATTTTTTCTTAGCTGATCAAGCAATTGCACACATCCCCGTTATCGGGCCGAAAAAAGAAGGTGCAATTTTAGAAGGTAGTAAAGATTTTTCTAAGCAGTTTATGGAACGTCACGGCATTCCAACTGCAGCTTCAAAATCTTTCACTCCCGAAACGCTTGAAGATGGTTTGGCTTATCTTCAAAACCATGCGCTTCCTGTTGTTTTAAAAGCAGATGGATTGGCTGCGGGTAAAGGTGTATTAATTTGTACTGAAACTATCGAGGCTCAAGAAGAGTTAAAATTAATGCTTGGCGGAAAATTCGGTGCTGCTGGTGCTACAGTGGTTATTGAAGAGTTTTTAAGCGGAATTGAACTTTCTGTATTTATTTTAACTGATGGTGAGAATTATCTTACACTCCCATCTGCAAAAGATTATAAAAGAATTGGTCAGGGTGATACTGGTTTAAATACAGGTGGAATGGGTTCCGTTTCTCCAGTTCCATTTGCAACCCCAGAATTTCTTCAAAAAGTTGAAGAAAGAATTATTAAACCTACGGTTGATGGTTTAAAGAAAGATAATATCGATTATACTGGTTTTATCTTCTTCGGATTGATAAAAGTAGGAGAAGAACCTTTCGTAATTGAGTACAACGCACGTATGGGTGATCCAGAAACTGAAAGTGTTATTCCTAGGGTTGAAAACGATTTGGTTGAGCTTTTTATGGCTACTGCAAATAAAACTTTGAATCAGGTTAAATTAGAAATTAGTGAGCAAACTGCTGCAACTGTTATGATTGTCGCGGGCGGTTATCCTGGCGATTATTTGAAAGGAAAAGCCATTTCGGGTATCGAAAATCTCCGTCACTCTAACGCTTTCCATGCGGGTACGCTTTTAGAAAACGATGTGGTTAAAACAAATGGAGGTCGTGTAATAGCCATTACCAGCTTACAAAAAGATTTATTTACGGCATTACAATCGGCAACGGCCGATGCGGGTAGAATTTATTTTGATGGGAAATACTTCAGAGAAGATATCGGTTTTGATCTAGTTTAATCTATAAAACCTATAAAAAAGAAAGCTTCCAGATTTTTAGTTTGGAAGCTTTCTTTTTTATATCAAGAATTGGTTTTTATTCTGATTTATTACCCAATAATTCTTCAAGTTTTACATGCAAAGCTTCTTCTCTTAAATCTTTTGCAATGATTTTACCTGTTGGGTCTATTAGAAAGTTAGCTGGAATGGAGGTGATACCATACATTCGTGCCGCTTCATTGCTCCAGCCTTTTAAATCCGATACCTGTGTCCAGGTTAATTTATCTTTTTCAATTGCATTTAGCCAAGCATCTTTTTTACCTGGCTGATCTAAAGAAACGCCTAAAACCGTAAAACCTCTATCTTTAAACTTGTCATAAGCTGCAACAACATTAGGATTTTCACTACGGCATGGCCCACACCACGAAGCCCAGAAATCAATCAAAACATATTTACCTTTAAAGTCAGATAACTTAACTGGTTTTCCGCTTGGGTCGTTTTGTGTAAAATCCATCGCAAGAGCGCCGATTGCCGTTTTTCTATCATTCATTAAAAAAGCATCTAACTGTTTTCCCATTGATGATGATTTTAGCTCTGGTGATAATAAATCGAAGGCTTGAATGGCATTTTCCTTTTGTTGGGGATTGCTAGCCATTTGGCCAACCGTATTTAAACTGATAAATGAATTTGGGTTTTCATTTATAAAGCCCAGCAATACTTTCAACAATTGACTTGTTGCCTGCTCGAATTTAAGGCGAATTGTATCTACGATTTGTTCATCTCGCTTTTGCTGATCAGTAAAACTATTGTATTCTGCATCAATTGCAGCCAATTGATCGTTAATGGGTTTAGTTAATGCTTTTAATTTTTTAGATTCATTATTAATTGCTGAGCGAGAAATTACCGCTTTTTTTAACGAATCTTGCCCATTAATTCTAATCTTTTCAGGTGCTACATATAGCGATAAGGCATCTAATTGATCATCTTGGTTTGACGGATTGGCAAAAGGATTTTTATTTAAAAATAATACGCCTTGCGTCGGACCCGCTAAATTTCCTCTAAAAACAAACGAACCTCTAGCATTTTTTACTATTGCAGAATCAGAAACATTTTGTGCACCGTCCTGATAGATTAAATATATTTTATCTCCTTTTTTCAAATCCTTTATTTTGCCATTAATTTTAAATGGCTTCTGGGCGAAGGCTGTAAATGGTAATAATGCTAATGCAAATAATATTTTTTTCATTAAGTGTTTTATCTGTGTAACCAAAAATAGGTATATATACTTTTTAGAACGCGCTCGCTTGTGTAAAATTATGATAACTTTTACACTACTTCATTACTGAAATTATAGTTATTTGATTGTAAATCAATTATATACCTGTTTTTTTGATTGTTATAAATCCAACACTTTTATAGCGGGAATCATTTAATGCCAGTTGTAAAGCTTAATTGTTGCATACAGTAAAACCAGCTTTACAAGCGATTTATGAAACTGAACAAACTGTTTTAAAGATAGATTCGATTTATGAATTTGTAAATTCAAAGCTTTGAGAAAAATTTTAATTTAACTTTTGATAAGTACGCCACCATAAATCTGGCATATCGCCATTTACGGCCATTTGATAATCATCGTACCTACAAGGAACCAAATGGTAACGTTCGTTTTTAGATTGACCTGAGGGATAAGGAACCTGCATCCACCAGCGATCTGATTTTTTACTCTTCACAAAAGTCATCTCTCCAGATCCATCTTTTAAACTGGTTCTGTAAATTATAAATTGCGATTTCGGAGTTAAAGGGAAATCTTTTTTGCGTGCATAAAAACCGTCGATAAAGTACCAAACCATTTCCGCTAATAGAAAAGCAGTTTGTCCGTTATTATCGTAAGCAGGGTTAAATTCATAAAATCCGATAGAAGTTAATTTATCGTTCATGCCAGCGTAACGTGTAATTCGGCAAGCTTCTTCTCCGTCGAAACCATTTGGTGTTGCATTTCCATTTGCTGCGGCATCTGCAGAACGAATGCAGCCCATATCGAAGCTAATCATATTTGCATTACGAATTATGGGCTCGGTTAAGGTAATATCTTGTGAAAACTCGCCTAAACGGTGAACATCAAAGTATAACTTATCCATTACACTTAAGCTTTCCTGATTTACAAAATAAGTTTGGTAACCAATGTTGCTAAAATTGAAAAGGTAATTTGGCTGATGTAAGAAAATTTTATTCAGATAACAATCTGAACGTGTTGCAATGCCTTCCTGGTTGTCATCATCTATATCAAATTGGTTATCCACAATAACCAAATCAACTTTTTGCTCTAAATTTTCATATCCCAGGTATTGAGCGTAGGTTAAATCCTGGCCGCCTCCGATAATTACAGGAATAATATCATTTTTTATCAATTCCGAAACAACCATCTTTATTGCGATATATGTATCTGCAACAGTAGCACCAGGTCTTATATTTCCTAAATCTACCAAGCGACTGGCAAATGCACCTTCGTTAAGTTTGTAAAATTTCTCCCTAAAATAATCTGGACCAATACCACAGCCTTCATTATCAACCGCACTTCTACCATCAAGTACCCCAAAAATGGCGATATCAAATTTGTTTTCCTCAAAATCGGGAAAAGATTCGGTATAGAATTGTGTTTTTAAACCAAGCTGGCTGGTAAAAAAGCCTTGCTTTGGAGTAAATTGTTCGGTATTTAAGGGAGAAAAGAAATCGGTTAATGACATATATTTAAAACTATCGCCTCAAATATCTATTTTTGAATGCGTATTTTCACATGTAGTCCGAAAAAAATAAATGATACTTGTAACTGGCGGAACAGGATTTTTAGGTTCTGAATTAATAAAACAGCTAACAGATAGTGGTTTAGCCGTTCGAGCCTTAAAACGGAGTACTTCCAAAATTCCTAAAATTTTAGATAATAACCCGTTAATTGATTGGGTTTTAGGTGATATAAATGAACCCGCAAATCTGGAGGATGTTTTTGTCGGAATAACTAAAGTATTTCATTGTGCCGCTTTTGTTTCTTTTAATCCGAAAGATAAAAAACAACTTTTTCATGTTAATATAGATGGTACTTCAAACATTGTAAATCTTTGCGTTGAACATAATTGCAGGTTATTACATGTAAGTTCGGTTGCTGCATTAGGTGAGGCAAAAAAAGGAAAACAGATTACTGAAAAGGATTTTTGGGAATACGATGCAAAGGCGCATGCTTATGGTTTATCTAAGTATGAAGGTGAAATGGAAGTTTGGCGTGGCATTACCGAGGGTTTAGATGCTGTAATTGTTAATCCATCGGTTATAATAGGTACAAATGCAGGTTTCGAAGGGAGTGGCGCAATTTTTAAATTAGTAAAGGGCGGTTTTCCTTTTTATACTGATGGAGCCTCGGGCTTAGTTGATGTTGAGGATGTGGTTAAAGCAATGATATTGCTGATGGAAATTCCAGCTACCGCCGAGCGATATATCATCTCTTCTGAAAATTATCATTATAAAGATTTATTTACTGAAATAGCAAATGGATTTAAAGTTAAGGCACCAAAAACGGAAGCGAAGCCGTGGATGTTGGGGATCGCCTGGAGAGCTTTAAAATTCTTTTCTATTTTTACAGGAAAGCAACCATCAATTACTAAAGATGCTGCAAAAAGCAGCTTATCTTTAAGTTATTATAACAATGAAAAAGTAATTAACGAAACAGGAATTACATTTAAGCCTGTTGGCCAAACTATACAAGAAATTACCCAATATTTAAAATAATGCCGAAAGAGAAAGCCTACTACATAATCGATTTTGATAGCACTTTTACTCAGGTTGAAGCACTTGACGAGCTTGCCAGAATTTCGTTAAAAAAGCATCCCGAAAAGGAAGCTATTTTTCAGAAAATTGAGGATTATACCAATCTCGCAATGGAAGGTAAGCTTTCGTTTTCCGAGAGTTTAGCTCAACGGGTAAGATTACTTGAGGCTAATGAAGAACACTTAAAGCAGTTAATTAAGCATTTAAAAAAGAAGGTTTCAACTTCATTTTCTCGCAATGCCGAGTTTTTCAAAAAACACGCTGATGAAGTTTTAATTGTTTCAGGTGGATTTAAGGAATTTATTACTCCAGTTGTAAGTCAATACCACATTAAAAAGGAAAATATTTATGCCAACACTTTTGTAACCACAGGTGATGGTAAAATTATAGATTACGACCATGCAAATCCATTAAGTGAAGAAGGTGGAAAGGTAAAACTACTTCAACATTTAAAACTGGAAGGGGAATTATTTGGCATAGGCGATGGTTATTCTGATTTTCAGCTACGCGAAAGTGGCATGATTAATAAATTTTTTGCTTTTACCGAAAACATTGCCCGTGAAAGCATTGTGGCTAAAGCCGACCACATTACGCCGAGTTTTGATGAATTTTTGTACGTGAACGATTTGCCTCGTGCCATCTCTTATCCAAAAAATAGAATTCTCTGTTTGGTTATTGGTGATGTTAATCCAGCAACAACGGCGATTTTAAAAAATGATGGTCTTTCAATTAGACAGAAAACATCTTTCGAAGAAAAATATGTTAAGGATGTTGGGATTATTATTTTAGCAGATGGTGAAAAACTAACGAAAGAACAGCTAAAGAATGCTGTTAAGTTAAAAACCATTGGGTATTTGGGGAATGCGAAAAATAAAATCGATTTCGATTTATGCACGAAACAAGGCATTGTGGTTTTCGATGATCCGAAAAACAATCCGCGTAATATCGATTTCATTCCTAAACGAGTGGCCGATTTTATGAATACTGGAGCAACTTATTTAAGTAGCAATTACCCGAATTTACAATTGCCTAAAATTGATAAATCTCACCGTTTAATTCACATTCATAAAAATGTTCCAGGTATTATGGCGAAGATAAATACTGTTTTTGCTAAGCACGATATTAATATTGTAGGACAATTCTTAATGACAAATCCCGAAATTGGATACGCCATAACAGATATAAATGCGGAGTACGATAAACAATTGTTTAAAGCCTTGAAAAAAATTGAACACACCATAAAATTCAGGGTGCTGTATTAAAATCGATTATCAGTATTCCTACTACAGTGGAGAAATCTTTTTACTAAGATTAAGATTTCTTCACTTCTTTACACGCCAAACGGAAAGACGATGGACTTAGCTTAAAAACGAGTGCTTTTTTAAAAGCCTGTATTTCGGATTTCCTATAGCCTGAGAGCGATAAATTCCAGTATGGCCAGAAAATAAATAAGCCGTTGTACAAGCCAACGCTATATATATACCCGAACTTACTCCAAATAATTCCATCCCCATAAAAATACAAGCTAATGGCGTATTTGCTGCGCCTGAAAATACGGCAACAAAACCCATTCCTGCTAATAATCCAACAGGTAAGGGGAGAAATAAGCTTAAAAAACTTCCTAAGGTTGCACCGATAAAAAATAATGGGGTAACCTCGCCACCTTTAAATCCAGCACTTAACGTTAATGCGGTTAAAAATAGCTTTATGGCAAATGTGTAATATGGTTCTTGGGTAGTAAAAGATTCTGAGATTACAGGAATACCTAAACCAATATATCTGGTTGTAGCGGATAAGTATATTATTGTAATAAGTATGAAACCTCCAATTACAGGTCTTAATGGTGGATATTTTACTTTTTCAAAAATGCGTGATAAACTGTGATTTAGAATCGAGAAGCTTCTGGCTGCTAATCCAAAAATAATTCCAGCCAATAAAGAGCAAAATAAGTTTAAGATATGCATGTCTGGAACAAAAGCTATAGAATAATGTGTATGGCCAACACCCCAAGTTTTACAGATATAATCAGCAATTATTGCAGTTATAAAAGACGGTAATATTGCACTATAAAATAAGCTTCCAATAACGAAAACCTCCAGTCCAAAAACGGCACCCGCTAGTGGTGTTCCAAATACTGAAGAGAAACCAGCGCTAATACCACATATTAAAATAATCTTTCTATCACTTGGTTCGAGTTTAAATATTTTAGTAAACTGGTCGGCAAATGCACCTCCAATTTGTACTGCAGTTCCTTCTCTCCCAGCAGAGCCTCCAAATAAATGCGTAATTATAGTCGCCGCAAATATTAGCGGAGCCATGATCAGCGGGATTATATTTTTAGGGCTTTGTAATTCTTCAATTAGCAAATTATTTCCTTTTACTACTTCTTTACCCCAATAATGGTAGGCTGCGCCGATTATTAATCCCGCAAGGGGCAGCAAGCCTATAATCCAGAGGTGTTGTTCTCGATATTGAGTTGCCCAGTTAAGCGCTTCTAGAAATAAAGCTGAAGCAGAACCAACAATTATACCTAGTAAAGCTGAAAAGAAAATCCATTTCAGTCCATTCCAAAATAAAGCACTAAAATCTATTTGAATAATACGATTGAGATACAGAAGAAAACCTTCTGTTAGTTTTTTAACAGGCATTTAAAATTAATTTTAAATAAAATCGTAGGAGTCATCAGCCTGTTTTGGCGGTTTTGGCGGTACCCCATCGCCATTGTTTCAAATGTATAAATTTTAGTTATTTGTTCAAAATCTTTAACACCTTTGTACTGATAAACCAAAACGATGGATTTTACACCAGAAATAAAAGACAAACTCAATCAGTTACAGGAAAAATATACAGCAATGGGGCAGGATATGGCCTCTTATCTCGATGGTTTGCTCTACGCTGATTTTCTAACCTATTGGGACTATATCCATTTGGATACCTTGTTGAGTTTACAAAGCCCAAAAACTCCTTTTCCTGATGAAGAGATTTTCATCATGTATCATCAAATTACAGAGCTCTACTTTAAGTTGGCCTTGCATGAGTGTAAACAAATAGCCGAACATGAAAATTTGACAGTCGAGTTTTTTACTGCCCGTGTTAAAAGAATAAATGCTTATTTTAATGCTTTAACAACCTCTTTCGAAGTAATGGTTGATGGTATGGAGAAAGAACAATTTCTAAAGTTCAGGATGTCGCTCTTACCTGCGAGTGGGTTTCAATCAGGGCAGTATCGAATGATTGAAATCTGCGCCACAGATTTTATCCGTTTAGTTGACAAAAGCAAACGAGAAGAATTAAGTAATGCAAGCATTGATGAGCAGTTCGAAAATATTTACTGGAAATTCGGTGCAACGGAATTGGCTTCTGGCAAGCAAACTTTAACCTTAAAACAGTTTATTAAAAAGTATTCAGCTCAGTTTTTACAACTGGCAAAGGATAGAACTTTAACTAATTTTTCGGCACTTTACCATAAATTAGAGGCTTCGGGAAGCAATGTTGCTGCCTTGGCTGAAGAATTAAAAAAGTTAGATTTGTACGTAAATGTAGAGTGGCCACTTTCTCATTATAAATCGGCTGTTCGTTATCTGGAAAAAGATCCCGTTGATGTTGCGGCAACAGGTGGAACAAACTGGCAGAAGTATTTGCCTCCGCGTTTCCAAAAAAGAATTTTTTACCCATTCTTATGGACTCCAGAACAAATGGAAAAATGGGGAAAAGGGTGGGTGCTTAGTGTACTCAAAACACTAAAGAACAAAGATTAATATCCTAAAAAGCTATTTAAAAAGCGTCTTTTTTCGTAATTTGCGCCAAATAGTTAATGACAGAATGAGTGGATTATTGAATTTTAGAATGAGCGTAGAAAAACTACGGTCATTTGATCATTCACTCATTCAAAATTCAATAATATGACCGAGACATTAGATATCAAAATTGCGAAGGCTGATCAAACAAGATTATCAGTTACCGATTTTTCGCAATTACCTTTCGGTAAAGTTTTTACCGATCACATGTTTACCGCTGATTATGAAGACGGCGAATGGAAAAACCTTCAAATTTTGCCATATGGGCCAATTTTAATGAGCCCTGCAATTTCTGCGCTTCATTATGGCCAGGCAATTTTCGAAGGTTTAAAAGCTTATCGCCAGCCTAACGGTGGAATTAGTGTTTTTCGGGCTGATAAAAATTTCGAGCGTTTTAATAAATCTGCTGCAAGGATGTCTATGCCTTCTATTCCTGAAGAAATTTTTATGCAAGGTTTAGCAGCTTTAATTAATATCGATGAAAAATGGGTGCCTTCACAAGATGATTACGCTTTATACATTCGTCCTGTTATGTTTGCTACCGATCCTTATTTAGGCGTTAAAGCATCAGATACTTATAAGTTTGCGTTACTTACTACGCCAACCGGCCCTTATTACAGTAAGGCTTTAAAGGTTAAAATCGAAACTGAATTTACCAGAGCAGATGAGGGTGGTGTTGGTTTTGCTAAAACAGCAGGTAATTATGCTCGTTCTTTATATCCTTTCGAGGAAGCGAAAAAAGAAGGATACGACCAGTTAATTTGGACGGATTCGATTAACCATGAATATATCGAAGAGGCAGGTACTGCAAACCTTATTTTTGTAATTGATGGTAAATTAGTTACGCCTTCGGTTCGTAGTACCGTGTTGGATGGTGTTACCCGCGATACTATTATCAAATTAGCTAAAGCTGCTGGAGTAGAGGTTGAAGAACGTAGAGTATCAGTTAAAGAAGTTATAGAGGGTATTGAAAGCGGTAGTTTAACTGAAGCTTTTGCTGCAGGAACTGCTGCAACTGTAACGCAAATTGGTGAAATTGGCTACTTAGGTAAAACATATAAATTAACAGATTCAGCTACAAGAACCATTTCTAATGGCATTGCTAAAAAACTAAACGATATTCGTTACGGTTTGGCACCAGATGAATTTGGATGGAACTGGGTTTTGTAATTCGTTAAAGACTTAAAATATAAATGCCCCAATACATTGTACTGGGGCATTTTTTATATCAAAGCTTTCCGCTTTAAGCTTATTTATCTAATATCACAACACCTTTAGCTTCAAAAGCCAGTTCTTTTTTAGGATCTGTAATTTTAGCTACTTCTTCAGGCGATTTTTTCGCATCCTCAGCATAGTGACGTAAGGTTTCTACAGAGATGGTTTGCTTTTTAGCAACACCGTCTAAAACAACTTGCTTGCCTACAATATCCATTGGCATAAAGAAAGCATAATCTTTAAAAGTAACTCTCATTGGTTCACCGTTAGCCATTTCTAACGTCATCCAGCATCCTTTTTTCTTACATACATCTACGACTTTACCTTCAATTTTCATATCGGTAGTTGTTTTGCTACCCATAGCGGCCTCCATTTTTGCGGCAGGTTTAACATCGCCAGGTGTAACTGCTTCACCAAATTTTTGGCCTTTATATTCTGTCTGAGCAAAAGTGAATGTAGCAATTAAACAAAACGCTAAGCTTAAAATAATTTTTTTCATGATGGTATTCTTTAAGAGATATATTGATTAGTTATTCCGATAATTATCTGTTTCAAAGTTATTTAAAATTTTTCTAAATAGTGAAAACAAAAAAAATCCTCGCTAGTTCTCACTAACGAGGAAAATCATCCCTATTGTTATAGATCACATCCCATGATGTACAACATAACATGTAAGGCAAATGTTAAACCAAACTTAATATTTGAAGTAATCGGCTTGTATTGTGTTGTTTTTCAGCGATTTATGATTTTGTAAAACTTGTGCCAATATTTTTCTGCTTGGGGAATCGGGGAAAATCATCTTCTAACTGTAGAAACTTGTTGATATGGTTCCCCGTTTTTTAGCGTCGCTTTACCCAAATATTAAACTAAATACTTCTTCAATTTTACTAACGGCCTTAATTTCTATATTATATTTTTCTAAGGCTATTCCCTTTAGGTTGTATTTAGAAATATATATGCTTTCGAAACCTAATTTATCTGCTTCTGCTATTCTTTGCTCTATTCTGTTAACAGCTCTAATTTCTCCAGATAAACCGACTTCAGCTGCAAAACAATTTTTAGAAGAAACGGCAATATCCTGGTGCGATGAAATAATGGCAATTAATACAGCTAAATCAATTGCAGGGTCTTCAACCCTAATGCCTCCAGCAATATTTAGAAATACATCTTGTGCACTTAATCTAAATCCACAGCGTTTTTCTAAAACGGCTAAAAGCATGTTCATCCTTCGCGTGTCAAAACCAGTAGCCGATCTTTGTGGATTGCCATAGGCAGCAGAACTTACCAGCGCTTGCGTTTCGATTAGCATTGGTCTTGCGCCTTCCAGCATTGCCGCAATTGCAATTCCGCTTAATTCTTCGTCGCGTTGCGATAACAATATTTCTGAAGGATTCGAAACCTCTCTTAATCCACTACCTTGCATTTCGTAGATCCCCAGCTCAGCTGCTGCTCCAAATCTATTCTTTATGGAGCGTAAAATGCGATAAACATGATGTCTGTCGCCTTCAAACTGTAAAACAGTATCAACCATGTGCTCGAGTATTTTCGGGCCCGCGATAGCGCCATCTTTTGTGATGTGCCCAATTAAAAAAACGGGTGTTCCTGTTTCTTTAGCAAAACGTAATAATTCTGCAGTACATTCGCGTACCTGCGATACGCTTCCAGGTGTAGAATCGATATGTGCCGAGTGCAAAGTTTGTATAGAATCAACAACAACAATTTCGGGTTCAAGTATTTCAATTTGTTTAAATATATTTTGAGTAGAGGTTTCGGTTAAAATATAGCAATCAGAAGATGGACTTTCTTTTATCCTTTCTGCCCGCATTTTAATTTGTTGTTCGCTTTCTTCCCCAGAAATGTAAAGCAGTTTTTTACCTTTTAAATTTAAAGCCAATTGCAGCATTAAAGTCGATTTACCAATGCCAGGCTCACCTCCAATTAAAATCAATGAGCCTTCAACTAAACCGCCACCCAATACGCGATCCAATTCTTTATCGCCTGTAGGTATTCTTCGCTCAGTAGAACTTTGTATTTCATCAACCTTGCTTGGTTTACTAAGTTTTCTTGAAGTAGCTTCAGTTTTCCATGTTGGAATGGAGGTTGAACTTTTTTCGACGATTTCTTCTACAAAAGTATTCCACTGGTTACACGAAGGACATTTACCTAACCATTTTGCAGATTCGTATCCACAACTTTGACAGAAGTATGCTGTTTTAGTTTTTGCCAATTTAATTTTAGATTTTAGACTTACGAATTTAGATTTTATACGCTGGAAAAACTAAATCATTTTTGTAAAAAAAAACGCCTAATTCCAATAAGGTATTAGGCGTTTTTATAAAATTCTTTCTTTAAAGTTTTATCTCTTCATCTTTTGATGAGATAAAATGAAACTCTGTTAAATAGTATGCAGATTGTGCTTTTACTTTTATCCATTGGCCATATTTAAAGAACCAACGACGTTGTAAGCTAAAAATTCCTTTTGTGATATAAGCTTCGATGTAAGGATGGACACAAAGTGTAATTCCTTTTTCATTTTGCTCTCTTAAGATGTAATTCAGGTTGTTCTCAATATCATCCATAAGAACAATACTGGCTTTTATTTCACCTGTTCCATCACATGCAGGGCACTTCTCTACAGTAACAATATTCATTTCCGGGCGAACACGCTGTCTGGTTATTTGCACCAATCCGAATTTACTCGGGGGCAAAATCGTGTGTTTAGCACGATCCAAAAGCATCAATTCGCGTAAATAATCGAATAAAATTTTACGGTTAGTTGGTTTGTGCATATCGATAAAATCGATTACCACAATACCGCCCATATCGCGTAAACGCAATTGACGAGCAATTTCTTTCGCCGCCTCTTTATTTACCTGTAAAGCATTCTCTTCTTGATTTTCTTTACTGGCAGTACGGTTACCGCTATTAACATCGACTACATGCAGTGCTTCTGTGTGTTCTACCACCAAATAAGCACCACCTGGCAAGTTTACTGTTTTGCCAAAAGCATTTTTGATTTGCTTTTCAATACCGAAATGATCAAAGATTGGTTCTTTTTGTTTGTACAGTTTTACAATTTTTTCCATTTCTGGAGAAATATCATGTACATAAGAACGAATATCATCGAACAACTCAGGCGTGCTCACGTAAACGTTTGTAAAATCAGGATTCAGAATATCACGAATTAACGTAGATGATCTGTCCATTTCACCCCAAACTCTTTTTGAAGGTTCGGCAGTAGGAAGTTTTTTAATAAAGGTTTCCCACTTTGCAACCAAATCTAAAAGATCTTTTTGCATTTCGGCAACACCTCTTCCTTCGGAAACGGTTCTGATGATTACCCCAAAATTTTGAGGTTTAATACTTTCGATAATCTTTTTAAGGCGATTACGTTCTGTATTACTTTTTATTTTTTTTGATATGGATATGGTATTGGAGAATGGCACCAGTACCACATACCTGCCGGCGATAGATAGGTCGGAACTTAAACGCGGTCCTTTTGTAGAAATTGGCTCTTTGGCAATTTGTACAGGAACGAGCATATTTTTACTAAGCACATCAGAAATTTTGCCCGCTTTATTTATATCAGCTTCGAGCTTTAAATTATCTAACAGTGTGCCTGTAACCGAGCCATTACGCTTGATCTTAGTTAGCTTAATTAAAGATTGTACCTGTGGGCCCAAATCAAAGTAATGCAAAAATGCATCTTTTTCATAACCAACATCCACGAAAGCAGCATTCAGGCCAGGCATAATTTTTTTAATGCGGCCTAAATAAATATCGCCTACAGCGTAGTTATTATTGATTTGTTCTTTATGAAGCTCAACAAGTTGTTTGTCTTCAATCAAAGCTATGGTAACTCCGGCAGGAGTCGAATTGATAATTAATTCTTTTACCAACAGCTACAGATTTAAGGCTTTCGCCTATTAACAAATGGATAGTAATCAAGAAAATATTGATATAGCCAGAGATTATATAAGAAAAAAAATCATATATAAGTGTTTAAACCTCATAGTAAGCTATGAGGTTTAAAGGCTAAATCAAAATAAGAAACTATTTTTTCTTATGTCTGTTTTTTCTTAAACGTTTTTTACGTTTGTGAGTAGCCATTTTATGTCTTTTTCTTTTTTTACCGCTTGGCATAATTTTAAGTTTTAAATGTTTTTATTAATCCGTTAATTAACTTTTATTCTTTAGTTCAGCAACCTTTTTATCGATAAATGATGATAAAGTTGGATTTGCCGCTAATTTTTTGCTTTTTAAATAAGCCTCTACGGCTTCTTTGTTTTTGTCTAAGTTTTCTAAAGCCGTAGCTAAATAAAAATAGGCTTCAGGTGTTGGCGCTGTAGCAATAACTGTGTTAAAACGAGGAATTGCTTTATCGAACTGACCTGATTTAATTGAAAATAAACCAAGGTTCATATTTGCTTTAAGATTTTTAGGGTCTTTAGCAACAACTTCTAACAACATTGCAATACCTTGCATTGGTGCGCCTAAGCCATTTACTATCGTTACGCCTAATCCTGTTTTGGCATCTATGTTTTCTTTGTCTAATTCAAGCGCTTTTGTGAAAGAAGTATTCGCTTTCTGCAATAAAGCAGGTTGTGCTAAACTATCTTGTGTACTCTCAAAAGCTTTTAAAAATTTATTGCCAGATGCTAACCAGTTTGTAGCTGTAGGTTTAGCTTCGGCAACAACTTCTAAATAAAGTGCAGAAGGTGTCAATTGTTCAACATCATCCCATTTCTGAGCTAGTTTTTGAGCCAATTCAGTTTTTTCTGTACCAGTTGCACCTTTGTAGCTGTTTTCTAAGGCTGTAATATCAGTCGCTAAACTTTTATTAATTACATTTTTAGCAGCTTCAGATGTTTGTTGAATGCTTAATCCAGAAGTAGAAGGAGCTGCTGCCTGGGCCACTTGACCCGATGATGGCATTTTACCATTTTCTTCTGTTGGTTTAATTAAACCTTTAATATCTCTAGTAAATAAGAAGGCAACAAGCAATAAAATCGCTCCAATAATGATGGTTTGTTTTAATTTTATGCTGCTATTCATATTTTTAGATTTAAGCTTCTACTTGAATTTTTTTAGAGTTATTTTTTACTTTATCAACAAAAACTTTTGCTGGTTTAAAGCTTGGAACAAAATGTTCTGGGATAATTATTGCAGTGTTTTTAGAGATATTTCTAGCTGTTTTTTGTGCTCTCTTTTTAACAACAAAGCTTCCGAAGCCTCTTACGTAAACATTTTCACCGCCAATCATGCTGGTTTTGATAACCTTAAAGAACGCCTCAACCGTTTCCTGCACATCAACCTTCTCAATTCCGGTTTTTGTTGATATTTCTGAAATAATATCTGCCTTAGTCATATTTTATTAATTATTATGTATTGTGTATTTTAATATTATCACTGATTTGGGGTTGCAAAAGTATTGCTTTTTAATGAGATAGGGAAATAAAAGATGATTTTTTTATCACGGTTCTTATCAGGCTATTGCAAGTTTTTTTAAAAACAAATAATTACACCGTAATTTGCAGCAATGACATTCCAAAATGAGCTTATAAATTGGTATCTGAATAATAAAAGAGATTTACCCTGGCGGCATACAAATGATGCTTACACGATATGGCTCTCTGAGATTATTTTGCAACAAACCAGAGTTGAACAGGGGTTACCGTATTTTAACAAATTCCTAGAGAATTTTCCAACTGTTGCAGATTTTGCTTCCGCAACAGAAAGTAAGGTATTAATGCTTTGGCAAGGATTAGGCTATTATTCCAGAGGAAGAAATATGCATGCTACAGCGCAATTTGTCATGAGTAATCATAATGGCAATTTTCCGAACCAGCACGATGATTTGATCAAGCTTAAAGGAATCGGAGCGTACACCGCTGCAGCAATTTCTTCTTTTTCAGCCGGAGAGGCGAAAGCTGTTGTAGATGGAAATGTGTTTCGGGTTTTAGCCAGGTATTTTGGAATTAGTACAGCAATTAATTCTCCGGCAGGTAAAAATGAATTTTTTAAGCTCGCTAATGATTTGCTTTATGCCGAAGATTCTGCATTATACAATCAGGCAATAATGGAATTTGGCGCACTGCAATGCAAACCTAAATCCCCCAATTGTGCTGTTTGCCCAATAAGTATAGATTGTTATGCCTTTCAGAATAAAGTTGTAAATCAACTGCCTGTTAAGATTGGAAAGGCCGAAAAGAAGCATAGATATTTTAATTATTTTGTATGTAATAACGGTACCGAAGTTTTAATGAAAGAACGCCAGGCAAAGGATATATGGCAACATCTTTATGATTTTCCGAATATTGAAACGAATTCTATTTTAATAATTGAAGATACCGACTTCGTTAATCAGATAAAAGACATGTTTGGAGAGGAGGCAGATTTTAAGCTGATTACTTATAAAAAGCATATATTAACGCACCAAATAATCCATGTTCAATTTTTTGCTTTAAAAAATTATATATTTAACTTTAGTAAACAAAAGGAACTTAATTGGGTTTCTTTAGATGTACTAAATGAACTACCTCAACCTAACGTTATCAAAAACTTTATAGATGAGAACTTTTAATAAATGAATAGACTAACTAACTTTCATTTGATTTAACAATCGCTTTAAGATAAAACTAACCAAAAACAATATTTTATGTCTGGGATTAACAAAGTTATTTTAGTAGGGCACTTGGGAAAAGACCCAGAAGTGCGGCATTTGGATGGAGGCGTTACCGTAGCCAGCTTTCCGCTCGCAACATCAGAAACGTATAATAAAGATGGTAAGCGTGTAGAACAAACCGAATGGCATAATATAGTTTTATGGAGAGGTTTGGCGGAAGTTGCTTCAAAGTACTTGCAAAAAGGTAAACTAGTTTATATTGAAGGTAAGTTAAGAACTCGATCTTTTGAGGATAAGGAGAAGGTGAAAAAGTACGTAACTGAAATCGTTGCAGAGAATTTCACTATGCTTGGACGAAAAAGTGATTTTGAGCCTGGTCAACCAGTAAACCATGTTCAGAATAATGTAGAATCGAAAATAGAAGATGAATTTACAATACGACCAGATGATGAAAATGGTGATCTGCCGTTCTAAATTCAATTCGTTATAAAACAAAAAAGGTTGCCAGAAATAAAATGGCAACCTTTTTTTATCTCTCCGTTTTACGTTATTCTACGGTTACAGATTTAGCCAAATTTCTTGGCTGATCTACATTACAACCTCTCATCACTGCAATATGATAAGATAAAAGCTGCAATGGAATTGTTGCTAATAAAGGTAAAAATGCTTCATCAGAATCAGGAATCTCAATGCAATAATCAGCCATTTTTTTAACTTCAGTATCGCCTTGAGTTACAATTGCAATAACTTTTCCTTTACGGGCTTTTACTTCTTGTATATTACTGATCACTTTCTCGTACGATGAATTTTGAGTTGCAATAAACACAACTGGCATTTCTTCATCAATTAAAGCGATTGGGCCGTGTTTCATTTCTGCTGCAGGATAACCCTCTGCATGGATGTAAGATATTTCCTTAAGCTTTAAAGCGCCTTCTAATGCGACAGGGAAACCACTTCCTCTACCTAAGAATAAACAATTTCTCGAATCCTTAATTTGTGCCGCAACTTCCTTAATTATGTCGTTAGATTCAAGCGCAGTTTGGATCTTATCAGGGATATTATCTAATTCAGTTAATAAACTAATCAATTTAGATTGAGTAATGGTACCTTTTTGTTGAGCCATGTAAAACGCCATAAGCGTTAAAACCGTAACCTGAGCAGTAAATGCTTTTGTTGATGCCACACCAATCTCTGGACCTGCATGGGTATATACGCCTGCATGACTCAATCTTGGAATTGAAGCTCCTGCAACATTACAGATTCCGAAAATGGTAGCACCACGCTCTTTAGCCATTTCTATTGCCGCCATAGTATCAGCAGTTTCTCCTGATTGAGAAATTGCAATTACAACATCTTTTTCTGTAATAATCGGATTACGGTATCTGAATTCTGATGCATATTCAACTTCAACTGGGATCCGTGCGTATTCTTCGATTAAATATTCTCCAACCAAGCCAGCATGCCATGATGTACCACAAGCAACGATAATTATACGGTCGATATTTTTAAGTTTTTCTACAAACTCTTTAATACCGCCCAATTGCACCTTACCTTCTTCGGGATAAATACGGCCACGCATACAATCTCTGATAGATCTAGGTTGCTCGTAAATTTCCTTTAACATAAAGTGATCGAAGCCACCTTTTTCAAGCATTTCAAGCTTTAACTCTAATTCCTGAATTAGTGGGGTTTGAACAACATTATCTAAATGCTTTACTAATAAATCATCTTTTGTTACTAAAGCAATTTCATTATCGTTAAGGTAAATTACATTCTTCGTGTATTCAATTATTGGTGTCGCATCAGAAGCAATAAAGTATTCGCCTTTGCCGACTCCAATAACCATCGGACTGCCTTTTCTTGCAGCAATTAAACGATCTGGATACGCTTTGTCCATAATCACAATCGCGTAGGCACCGCTAACTTCGTGTAAGGCTAGTCTTACTGCTTCGAGAAGATCTATTTGTTCAATTTTTTGAATTTCCTCGATTAAGTGAATCAAAACTTCCGTATCGGTATCACTTTTAAATTCATGACCTCTACCTAAAAGCTCTTCTTTAAGCGTAGCATAGTTTTCAATAATACCATTATGAATGATCGATAACTGACCATCGTTTGAAGTATGAGGATGGGAATTCCGATCCGACGGTACACCATGTGTTGCCCAGCGGGTATGTCCCATGGCAATTGTTCCCGATTTATCTTTATCTTCTGCAAATTCTTCTAAAGCAGCAACTTTTCCAACTTTCTTGTAAATATGATCGCCGCTATTGTTCATTAATGCAATTCCAGCACTATCATAACCGCGGTATTCTAATCTTTTAAGGCCTTTTAAAACAATTGGCCAAGCTTCTCTGTAGCCTATATAACCTACTATTCCACACATGTTTTTATAAGTATTTTGCGCCAAATATACTAAACAAACGTTTGCTTTATAGGGGTATTGATTTTTTTATTGGAAAAATTTGAAACTAAAAAGCCCCGCTTGTTTAACAAGCAGGGCTTAGCGTATTTAAACAAAATCTTAATTTATTTTTGTGTAATAAATATTAAGTTTTAATCTGTTGGTTGTGCTACCAAAAGTTCCAATAACCGCTCTCGATGCCGAGTAAGTAGTTCTTGATGTGCCTAAATTAAATGCTGTTGCCGTTAAAGAAGATGGAGCAATGTATGTTCCGTAATCAATCTTAGTTCCGTCAATAATATCTTGTACATACGCTGTAACATTAAATACATACCTGTTTTTTAATGAATCGTAATAACCTCCAAATACTGCATCCGATTTTGCTCTAGCATCACCTGTATAAGTTGCGCCAGTCGAAGAAGTTCCAGATTGATCGTGGTCTGGTAAATTTACTTCCTGGCTTGCAATATCCCAGCGATATAGCGATAATCTTTGTGAAGGTGCAAATGGTAAAGCGAATGTTCCAGCGCTTAAATCAACCACTAATTCTGCCTTGTTAATAATTGCCTTTCCGTATGTGGTTGTAAAGTTTTTAAGCGTAGGGAAAGAAATTTTTGTTCTTACACCACCTAAATCTTGCAAATAAGTTACACCGTATTGAGTTGGATTAGCTGCTGGACCAGGATTATCTAATTGAGTTTTAACTGCTGTACTTGTGTAATCGTGGTTAATATTTGCTGTAACAGTCCCACTCGAAGTTCCAATAGGGAAATTAGTGGATACCGTATCAATCCCACTTGATGCGTTTGTTGTTTTGTAAACCAATTGCAGGTATGAATTGGTGCCAGCAAAGTCTAAAAAAGCAACCCCTCCTGTTCCGGTAGAGCTTGTTTTGTTTATTTCTGCATATAAGCCTTTAAAATACTGAACAAATTTATCACTTGTTGAAGTGCCTGTCGTTGGAAGGGTTAAAATTGTATTCTGAATAAAAGCTTTATTCAAAGGAATTCTAATTTGAGCAGGAACCGTTCTTGCTGTATCCTTTCCTCCAGCCACAATATCCGTAATTTTGATTTTCGTATTTGGGAATATTTTACTGTTAAAATTACCTAACAAAGTTCCATTATGTGGAATTGCATCAGAAGCTTTAAGTTTTAAAATTGGAGCAGTTAACTGGTAAACATCGATACTGTATTTTGATGTAGCCGTATCGCCATAAAACTGCGGTGCTAAATTTAAAACCAAAACGGCCGAATCTAAAACAGGTGAAGTTTTAAAATCATAGCTAAGACTGGGAGGCGTAACCGTCATACCCACGCTCGACTCTGTTTTACCGAAAATTGGATCAACCATATAGCCGATCGGATGTTGAGTTAATATACTGGTATTAAAATCAGGCTCCTTTAAAGTTTGAGAGGTAACCTGCTGATCATTCACCAACGTGCCTTGAATAGCTGTGTTTGGGTCAACATCTAAACCAATATTACTTGTGTTTTTACAAGATGCAAAAAGAAAAAGACCTATCAACAGGGTTAATAAGTCTTGTTTTATAAATTTCATATTTAAAATAATAATACCTAATTAAGCAACAGAAACCAATTCTTCATTTGAAATTTCTTCGTAAAAAGTGTAGAAGTTTTCAAAATTTTCGGTTAAGTTATAAGCTAAAGTTGGCTTATTTGAATCTTTAACAAATTTTAACATAGCTTCATCAAGATTTTCATCTGCTAAAACTACTGCATCCGAGTGTGTTATTGCTCCAATGTGTAAGCTGTTTAAATCTGCAGGTTCAAATGCTTTAGTATCATCTTCTGTCATATTAGCCATTACAGCTTTCTTCGAGAAGTTAGCATTTAATTTTTCAGTAAAACCGCCTTCATATACAGAGTATACTACTTTAGAATTTTTGAAAGTAGGATCGTTTTTGTAAGTTGTTTTAATGTAAGCAGGTACCAATGAACTCATCCAGCCATGGCAGTGAACAATATCAGGAGCCCAACCTAATTTTTTTACCGTTTCTAAAGCGCCTTTACAGAAAAAGATTGTACGCTCGTCGTTATCGTCAAAGAATTTTCCACTTGCATCAGCAAATACTTGCTTGCGTTGGAAATACTCTTCATTATCCAAGAAATATACCTGCATGCGTGCAGCTGGTATAGAAGCCACTTTAATAATTAAAGGGTTATCGTTATCATCTATGATGATGTTCATTCCCGATAAGCGTATTACTTCGTGTAAACGATTTCTTCTCTCGTTGATGTTACCGAATTTTGGCATTAAGATGCGGATTTCGAATCCTTTCTCTTGCATTGCCTGTGGTAACTGGCGAGTAATTTCAGAAATTTTAGTAAGCTCGAGGAAAGGCGACATCTCGTGTGTAACAATCAGCAGCTTCGTTTTTGCCATCTCCATATTCTAAGAAAATATTAAGTTAAATAAAAGATAATGAGCTGCAAAGATAAGAATAATAATACTATTTATCAATATAGCAAGCATTTGTTTGGTTTCGTTTATATTAATTTACACCTTTACGGCTTTAATTCAGATTGTTCAAATTGGAAGTATTCAAAACTAAAGAAGCACTTAAGGCTTATTTAAAACCACTAAAGGCATCAGGTAAAAAAATAGCACTTGTACCTACTATGGGTGCTTTACATAATGGCCATATTTCATTAATAAAGTTAGCGCAGGAAAATGCTGATGTTATTATATGCAGTATTTTCGTTAATCCTACTCAATTTACCGATCCAAAAGATCTAGAGAAATATCCGCGACCAATTGAACATGATCTGGCCATGCTTAATGATGCTGGTTGTAATGGTGTTTTTATGCCAAATGTTACAGAAATGTATCCCGCAGGTGCAGATGAAAACTGGCACATAGATTTAGGCAAAGCCGAATTTTTATTAGAGGGCGAATTTAGAAAAGGCCATTATCAAGGCGTTACTCAAATTGTTAAGAAACTTTTTGATGCAGTAGAACCAGATCTAGCCATGTTCGGTCAGAAAGATTTTCAGCAAGTACTAATGATTAAAAATATGCTCGCTCATTTCAATCTGCCAATAAATATAATCACATGCCCAATTATTCGTGAAGATGATGGACTGGCTATGAGTAGCAGGAATATTCATCTTTCTGAAACAGACCGAAAAAATGCTTTGGTTTTAAGTAAATCTTTGCAGTTTGTTGCCGATAATTTCACGAAATATTCTTTGGAGGAACTTGAAGAAAAAGCAAAGTCGCTTTACAACAATATAGAAGGCGTTACACTCGATTATTTCACAATAGCCGATGGCAATACGCTGGAGCCTGCAAACTCTAAGGATGAAAATAGTTTAGTGGCTTTAGTAGCAGCTCAGGTTGGCACAACCCGACTTATAGATAATATTATAATTAAATAACTTAAGAGGGAAGAAATAGTTGAGCTATTGCTAGTTCTACATCATCCGTTTCCCATATTGTATCTTCATCGCACTTTTCGTTTTTTTCATCCAATCCTTTATTACTAACTTTGCCAAATGGTTATCACAATATTAAAATCGAAAATACACCGTGTTAAAGTAACACAAGCTGAATTGAATTATGTAGGCAGTATTACGATTGATGAAGATTTAATGGATGCAGCTAACATTATCGCTAATGAAAAGGTGCAAATTGTAAATAATAATAATGGTGCTCGTTTCGAAACTTATGTAATTAAGGGCGAAAGAGGAACAGGAACCATTTGCTTAAATGGCGCAACAGCTCGTCTTGCTCAACTTGGCGATATACTTATTATTATGTCTTACGGTTCTCTACCTATCGAAGATGCAAAAAAATACAATCCAATACTTGTTTTTCCTGATGATAACAATCACTTGTTAAAATAAACATTTTGATATTCAGCCTTAAATCGGTGTTAAAATACCTGATCCTCTTTTTTGTGGGTGTTGGCATTTTATATTTAGCATTTAAAGGGCAGGATTTAAATGGGATTTGGCTTGAAATCAAAAATGCTAAAATCCATTGGGTAATGGCTTCATGCGTTTCATTATTGATCGCGCACGTACTTAGAGCTGCAAGATGGCGAATGCTTTATCAATCAATAAATTATAAAGTTGATTTTTGGCATACTTATCACGCTGTAATTATTGGCTATCTGGCAAATTTAGCGCTTCCGCGTTTTGGCGAAATAGGCCGCTGTTCTATTATGCTTAGAACAGAAAAGGTTCCCATGTTTTCTTCAATAGGAACCGTAATAACAGAGCGATTGATAGATGTATTGATTCTGTTTTCGGGCGGAATATTTATGCTGGTTTTTCAGTACAACCTGGTTTCTGGTTTTCTTTATAACAATCTGTACCTAAATCTTGCTCTTAAACTGGGAAGTTTGAATTACTTTTCGCTTATCGGTATTGGGCTATTGTTAATGTTCTTTTTATTTCTGATGATTTATTTTATTAAGAAAAAATTGAGCAAGAAGTTTTTAAGAATACTGGCAGGGTTGAAACAAGGCTTTAATTCTTATGGCAAACTTAAAAATAAAGCCTTATTTATGCTTTATACTTTCGGCATCTGGTTTTTCTATTGCCTTTCCATGTATTTAGCTTTTTCTTCTATACAGATTACCAGTAATTTAGGCTTTAATGCCGCTTTTACGGCATTGGTTTTTTCGAGCTTCGCAATGGTTGCGCCAGTGCAAGGTGGAATCGGTGTTTTTCATTGGATGGTTGCACAGTCATTGGTTTTATATTCGCTTTCTTTTAAAGATGGTTTGGCTTACGCAACTATAATTCACTCTTCACAAATTCTGTTAACCTTAATTTTAGGAAGCCTGAGTTTATTGGCCGTCTTAACCAAAAAGCAAAAGGTAACCAAGGCAGTTTAAGTTCCTTTATATCCATGGTAACCTCGGATATAACTCGGTAATACTTCGGTATAACCTCGGTATATTGATACTGTAGATAAGCTGGTTATTAACTGAGGATTCTGCAAAGTAAAACAGACTAAGCAAGGCCAATAGAAATTTTATTGCTTCAATTTGTTATGGAGAAAATTCTGATAAAAATAAATACTATGCAGCCATAGTATTTTTAATCTATAAACCCTACATTTGGTTCACTAACCTTTTATACATAATTGTTATGCATTTTGAATTAAGTGAAGAACAAATAATGATTCAGCAGGCGGCCCGCGATTTTGCAAACCAAGAGTTAAAGCCTGGAGTAATCGAAAGAGATGAACATCAAAAATTTCCTGCAGAACAGGTAAAAAAGCTCGGAGAACTTGGTTTTCTGGGTATGATGGTTGATGAAAAATATAATGGAAGCGGTTTAGATGCAATCTCTTACGTACTTGTTATGGAAGAGCTTTCTAAAATTGATGCCTCTGCATCTGTTGTGGTTTCGGTAAACAACTCACTGGTTTGTTATGGCTTGCAAGCCTACGGAAGTGAGGCTCAAAAAGAAAAATACCTCAAACCTTTAGCGTCGGGAGAAAAAATTGGTGCTTTCTGTTTGTCTGAGCCCGAAGCGGGTTCTGATGCAACTTCTCAGCATACTACAGCCGAAGATAAAGGAGATTATTATTTATTAAACGGCACTAAAAATTGGATTACCAACGGCAGCACTGCATCAACTTATTTAGTAATTGCGCAAACCCATCCCGAATTAAAACATAAAGGTATTAATGCCTTTATTGTAGAAAAAGGAATGGAAGGTTTTACTGTTGGTCCGAAAGAAAATAAACTTGGTATTCGTGGTTCTGATACACACTCTTTAATGTTTAATGATGTTAAGGTGCCAAAGGAGAATAGGATAGGGGAAGACGGATTTGGCTTTAAATTCGCTATGAAAACTTTAGAGGGTGGTAGAATTGGCATTGCAGCACAAGCATTGGGTATTGCTCAGGGTGCTTTTGAGCTGGCAACGAAATACGCAAAAGAACGAAAGTCGTTTGGAAAACCGATCGCAGAACATCAGGCAATTGCTTTTAAACTCGCCGATATGGCCACCCAGATTGAAGCTGCAAGGCTGTTGGTTTATAAAGCCGCATGGCTGAAACAACAAGGCTTACCTTATACGCAGGCTGGCTCGATGGCAAAATTATTTGCATCGAAAGTTGCCATGGATGTAACTGTAGAAGCTGTTCAGGTACACGGAGGTTATGGTTTCGTAAAAGAATACCACGTAGAAAGATTAATGCGTGATGCTAAAATTACACAGATTTACGAAGGGACATCTGAAATTCAGAAAATGGTCATTTCGAGAGAAGTGATCAGATAGTTTTAAGCGTACACTTGAAATAAATAAAGAGGTTATATGGAAATAATACATTCCATATAACCTCTTTCGTTTTAAATCTTTGCAATAAAAAGTCTAACTAGTCTTTGTCGCCCGCTATTGCTCCAAAAACTGCTTTAACCAAAGCAACTACAATTGCTAAAAAAGCCGCAGAAAAGAAACCAGATGTATTGAAAGATGCCATCATATTATCGACCAATAAAATCATCAGTACGGTAATTATAAAAGACATTAAGCCTAGGGTTAAAAAATTAACGGGAAAGGTTAATAATCTTAAAATAAAGCCAATAGTTGCATTTGCCAAAGCAATTAAAATGGCCGCAATTATTGCACTTCCGTAGCCATCTACGCTTACACCAGGAACTAGTTTTGCTCCAATAAAAACGGCTAATCCCATTAAAAGGACTTCGATAATTAATCTCATAATGTTTAATTTAGTAAAATGTTTAAATCTGTTAAATGTTTGATATACGTTGTTGTTGCGTTAAATTTAGGCTCTTGCTCTAATAATAGCAACGCTCCTGTAATAAAATTTTCTGCTGATAGCAGTTCAATTGTAATTAAAAATATTGATGAAGCCAGTTTGTTTCAGGTTAGAAATGCATATCACACTAATCCTGATTCAGTTAATTTTATTTCGGTTTTATTAACACCGAACGAAACAGATAGTTTGCAAAATGAAGAATATATTGCGGGCCATACAAAATTACAGGGCGATTCTGTTCTGTTTGTGCCAGAAGAACCATTTTTAGCGGGAAAAAGTTATCTGGTAGAAAGTTACATCGGCGTTAAATTTGCTGATGGTGGTAAGTTGCTAAAAGGTACAATAAAACACAACCTCGAACCACAACAACAAGTGCTAAAAAGATAATCGAAACTGTAAATTCCTGTATCATAGTTTGATTATTTCTAAATAATTTGTACATTTGCATCGTAATCGAAGAAAAGAGAAGGGGACAATGTCCCCTTTTTCTATGAAATTCAGGTTAAAATATGCAGGTAGAAAAGAGAGTTATAGCACTCGTTGAAGAAAAAATTGCTGATCGGCCAGAACTTTTTTTGGTTGAAGTGAGAATGTTGCCAAACAACAAGCTAATTATTCATGTTGATGGTGATGAAGGCATAAGCATACAGGATTGTGTGGCAATAAGCAGGCATGTTGGTTTTCATTTAGAAGAAGAAAATGCAATTGAGCAAGCTTATAATTTAGAAGTTTCTTCTCCAGGTGTTGGCGAGCCATTAAAGCTAATCCGCCAGTACAATAAAAATATTGGCCGTACAGTAAGCATTAAATTCGCAGGCGGACAAAAAAAGGAAGGTAAACTTTTAGAGGTTACAGAAAACAATATTCTGATTGAAGAATCAGTTAAAGAAAAAGGTAAAAAGGCGGTTACAGTAGAAACATCTGTACCGTTTAATGATATAATAGAAACAAGTGTGTTAATTTCATTTAAGTAAAAATGAGTACTACAACAATTAATTTAATTGACTCTTTCCAGGAGTTTAAAGATTTCAAAAATATAGATCGCCCTACGGTGATTAGTGTGTTGGAAGAAGTTTTTCGTAGCATGTTGCGTAAAAAATACGGAACCGACGAGAACTGTGATGTTATCGTGAATCCGGATAACGGGGATTTGGAAATCTGGAGAACGAGAAAAGTAATGGAAGATGGGTTTTCTGAAGATGATGATTTGGAAATTGAACTTGCTGAAGTTTCTAAATTAGATAGTACTTTAGAAGTTGGTGACGATTATATTGAACAAATTACTTTAGAAAGTTTCGGTCGCAGAGCGATTTTAGCTGCCCGCCAAACTTTGGTTTCTAAAGTATTGGAATTAGAAAAAGACGAAATTTTCAAAAAATATAAAGACCGTGTAGGCGAAATTATAACAGGTGAAGTTTACCAGGTTTGGAAAAAAGAAACTTTGGTTTTGGATGATGAAGGTAATGAACTTTTAATGCCTAAAACAGAGCAAATTCCTGCTGATTATTTCAAAAAAGGAGATTCTGTGAGAGCAGTAATTTCTAAAGTGGAAATGATTAATGCAAATCCTAAAATTATTATTTCGAGAACTGCACCCGAATTCTTACAACGTTTGTTTGAACAAGAAGTTCCTGAAATTTTCGACGGATTAATTACCATTAAGAAAATCGTTCGCGAACCAGGAGAACGTGCTAAAGTTGCAGTAGAATCTTACGACGATCGTATTGATCCGGTAGGTGCTTGCGTTGGTATGAAAGGTTCTCGTATTCATGGTATCGTTCGCGAATTGAAAAACGAAAATATTGACGTGATTAATTTCACAAATAACATTTCATTATATATTACCCGTGCTTTAAGCCCAGCAAAAATTACCTCTATTAAATTAGATGATGAAACTAAACATGCATCGGTTTACTTAAAACCTGATCAGGTTTCATTGGCAATTGGCCGTGGCGGACACAACATTAAACTAGCTGGTAAGTTAACTGGTTACGAAATTGATGTTTACCGTGAAGCTGGTGAAGAAACAGATGAAGACGTTGATTTAGAAGAATTCTCAGATGAGATTGATAGCTGGATTATCGACGAATTAAAGGCTATCGGATGCGATACTGCTAAGAGTGTTTTGGCACTTACAGTAGAAGATTTAGTAAAACGTACCGACCTTGAAGAAGAAACCATTAAAGAAGTGGTTCAAATTTTGAAGTCAGAATTTGAATAAGTGGTGTAATTGCCAAATAAACACTACTTTTGTATTAAAATAAAAAAATAACAGGAGCTAAATGTCAGACGACAAACCAATCATTTTAATTAAAGCTATTAAAGAACTTAATATAGGCATGGGTACGGCCGTAGAGTTTTTAAACAAAAAAGGGTTCTCAGCCGAGAAAAGCCCTATGTTTAAACTTTCGGGCGATATGTATGATGCCTTATTAAAAGAGTATCAGGGAGATAAGATCGTAAGAGAAGAAGCCAAACAAATAGTGATTGGTAAGATACGTCGTGACGAGCCTGAGACTGAAAAGCCAGCTGAAGCACCGAAAAAGAATGCCGATTTTGAGAAAAACGAAGAGATTTTAATAAAAAATACTCAAACGTTTACACCTCCGGTAGAAAAACCTAAAGTTGAAACCCCAAAAGCAGAAACACCTGCTGTTGTAGAACCTGCAAAGGAAACTAAAACAGAAGCTAAACCTGTTGAGGATGGAAACTTACCTGGTGTTAAGGTTGTTGGTAAGATCGATTTAAATGATCTTAATTCTAAAACAAGACCAGTTAAAAAGGAAGAAACTCCTGTAGCTGCGCCGAAAGTTGAAGAAGCACCAAAACCAGTTGTAGAACAACCGAAAGCAGAGGTTAAACCTGTTGAAGTTAAAAAGGAGGAAGCTCCTGTATCTACGCCGAAAGTTGAGGAAGCACCAAAACCAGTTGTAGAACAACCGAAAGTAGAGGTTAAGCCTGTTGAGGTTAAACCAACGGAAGTTAAGCCAGCAGAAGTTAAACCTGCACCTCCAGTTAGTAATGAGCCAGAAGTTATTAAAGCTCGTACCGTTAAATTAACAGGTCCTAATATTATTGGTAAAATTGTTTTACCAACAACTCCTGATAGAAGAAACGGTCCGGTTGCATCATCTAGCGATAGCGAAGCTGCAAAACGCAAGCGTAAACGTAAAAAAACTCCTGGAGCTCCAGGCCAACCAGGTCAACATGGTGGCCAAGGTCAGCAAGGTCAAAATCCTGCTGGTCAAGGTCAAGGTGGTGCACCAGGTCAACCTCGTCAACCGTATCAAGGTAACAGACCAGGCGGTGGAACTCCATATCAAGGTAACAGACCTGCCGGACAAGGCGGAACTCCTTATCAAGGAAATAGAAATAATAACAGACCAGGTTTCCAAAATAGAAATGCTACACCAAGCGGACCTAAAGAAGAGCCTACTGAGAAAGAAATTCAAGATCAAATCAAGGCAACGCTTGCTCGTTTAAGTGGTGCAGGTAAATCTGGTAAATTTGCTCAACGTGCTAAGTTACGTCGTCAGAAACGTGATGATGTTGCATTTAACGCAGAAGAAGCAGCAAATGAACTTGAATCTCAATCGAAAATATTAAAAGTAACAGAATTTGTTACGGCTAATGAATTAGCGAGCATGATGGATGTACAGGTTACCAAAATTATTGGTACATGTATGAGTCTTGGTATGTTCGTATCGATTAACCAGCGTTTAGATGCTGAAACCTTAACTATTGTTGCTGATGAGTTTGGCTACGAAATTCAATTCGTTAAACCAGATGAAGATGAAGAAAACGTAATTGAGGAAGAAGATAACGAGGCAGACTTAATCGAAAGAGCCCCGGTTGTTACGATTATGGGTCACGTCGATCACGGTAAAACTTCATTGCTGGATTATATCCGTAAAGCAAATGTAGTTGCTGGTGAGGCAGGTGGTATTACACAGCACATCGGTGCTTATATGGTAACTACACCAACTGGTAAAAAAGTAACATTCTTAGATACGCCTGGTCACGAAGCATTTACAGCGATGCGTGCCCGTGGTGCTAAGGTTGCCGATATTGCAATCATTGTAATTGCGGCAGATGATGCAGTGATGCCTCAAACAAAAGAGGCTATCAACCACGCACAAGCGGCAGGTGTTCCATTGGTATTTGCTTTCACGAAAGTAGATAAACCAGGTGCAAACTCTGATAAAGTGCGTGAGCAGTTATCAGTAATGAATATCTTGGTTGAAGATTGGGGCGGTAAATTCCAGTCTCAGGAAATATCAAGTAAAACCGGACTAAATGTTGATTTACTTTTAGATAAGGTATTATTAGAAGCTGAGTTATTAGAGCTTAAAGCTAATCCAAATAAAAGAGCTACAGGTTCAGTAATCGAATCTGCATTAGATAAAGGACGTGGTATTGTAACTACTGTATTGGTTCAGGCTGGTACATTAAGAGTTGGAGATCCAATTTTAGCTGGTAGTTATAGCGGACGTGTTAAAGCGTTAACCAACGAACGTGGTATGAAGGTTGATTCTGCAGGCCCATCGCAACCCGTACAGGTTTTGGGTATGCAAGGTGCACCAACAGCAGGTGATCGATTCAATGCATTAGAGAGCGAAACTGAAGCTCGTGATATTGCAAACAAACGTATGCAGTTACAACGCGAACAAGGTTTACGTACGCAGAAACACATTACATTGGATGAGATTGGTCGTCGTTTGGCTATCGGTAACTTTAAAGAACTTAATATCATTGTTAAAGGTGATGTGGATGGTTCGATAGAAGCATTAGCCGATTCATTATTGAAACTTTCGACTGAGCAGATTCAAATTAACATCATTAGTAAAGGTGTTGGTCAGATTTCAGAATCTGATGTATTGTTAGCTTCGGCTTCAGATGCGATTATTATTGGTTTCCAGGTTCGTCCATCAACAGGTGCACGTAAACTAGCAGAAGCTGAGCAAATCGATATCCGTTTATATTCTATCATTTACGACGCAATCAACGAGATTAAATCGGCAATGGAAGGTATGTTGGATCCAGAATTTGAAGAGAAAATTGTGGCTAACGTAGAGATTCGTGAAACGTTCAAAATCACTAAAGTGGGTACCATTGCAGGTTGTATGGTATTAGATGGTAAAATTACACGTAACAGCAAAATCCGTATCGTTAGAGATGGTGTTGTAGTTTATACAGGTGAATTAGCATCGTTAAAACGCTTTAAAGATGATGTTAAAGAAGTATTAAAAGGCTATGAATGTGGTCTGAATATTCAAAACTTTAACAACATTGAGGTTGGCGATATCGTAGAAGCTTACGAACAAGTAGAAGTAGCTAGAAAATTATAATATTTAGTTATAAATAATAAAGGTCCTGATGAAAATTTCGTCAGGACCTTTTTTGTTACCTATATATTTGGCTACAATAAGTTTCTATACACATCAATTGTTTTATTTGCACATTTTTCCATTGTGAAATTTAATATTTGCTGAGATCCTTTTTTTATCAAATCATCTTTCAATGCTTTATCATCAACTAAGTGTTCAATCTTTGCTAAGATGTCTTCTGGGTGGAATGGATTGAAGTATAAGCTTGCATCTCCGGCAATTTCTCTAAAGCAGGCTATGTCGCTCATAATAATAGGCGCCTTTTGTTTAAAAGCCTCTAAAATAGGTAAGCCAAAGCCTTCATAAATTGACGGGAAGATGAATGCAGAAGTATTTTGGTACAAAAGGTCTAACTCACGTTCTGTAGCTGTTATTTGAGTTACCCGATCCATAATCTTTAATTTTAAGAGATGCTCGATTTCAGCATGCTGGAAAGGCCCTCCGCCTGCACAAATGAGCTTAAAGTCTTTTCTTTTTTGTAAGAATGCAGCAGCAGCGATAGCAAAGCGATAAAAATTCTTGTAAAAAGATCGATCTCCAACGAAAAGTAAATAATTTCCTTTGCTGATATCGGTTTCGGCACCTGTTTCACCGCTTTCCTGAGATGGAGTAAACCCATGGTGAATTACTGTAATTTTTTCATCAGGAATCTGGAAGATATTTTGAAGGTCTCTTTTTGTATTTTCAGAAATGGCAATAATATGGCTTGCTTTTTCGATACACTGCCTCTTTTCAAAAGATGACTTATCATCATTAGGAAAATATTCTGGCATAATTTCATGAATCATATCATGAACGGTTAATACAAAAGGTTTTTTTAGCCGCTCCAAAAAATAAGTGTGATAATAAGTAGGATGAAAAATATCAAAGTCATTTTTATCAATTACTCTTTTAGAATAGGCTCTGTTCCAGAGATATCCTCTTACTCTTTCCTTAAAAATAAGTTTTCCAACAGGATTATTGCTTAACAAGCCATTAAAATCTTTTAAATAGTAATTATTGGAATAAAGTGCGGAAATTTTAGCTTGAATATCATCTTGTTTTTGTATTGTATGATAAACATTTGCAAAATAACGCGAAATTCCTCCATAGCGTTGTAGAGAGAACGTTTGGTGGTCAAATAAAACTTTGATCATCTTTTATAACTTAGGGACAATCTAAAATATAAAAAAAAAAGTCTTTTTTGTGCTAAACTTTAATAAATCAGCTGATTAAAAAAAAATCATCTTCATGAATTCTAAATCATTACAGAATATTATCCTATTTAATTTCAAGTATTAATGTTCTTGCGCTTATAAAAATAAACTATTAAGAATTAATTATGATTTCGCTTAAAATGAATAAGGTTGGAAAATCATATGGAATTTTTGGCTTAAGAAGCGACTTTAATAATGTAATATTTTACGTACTTAAATGTTAAAAAAATAATTAATTTAAAACTGAAGCTCTTTTTTTGCAGATATTCGCCTTTCACAAATTATGCAGCAAACAGAACAAAGTCTTGTAGACCCAACACCTAAAAAAAACTTCGATTTTATTGATTCAATAAGATGCATTTCTATGATGTGTATTGTTTTTGAGCATAGTGCACATGTTGGGGTTTATATTTTTAAAGGGTTAACATTAAATAATCTTTTTTACATGAGTTTAATCCAGTTAGCCAAACCTGGAACCATTGCTTTCTTTTTGTTGGCTGGATTCTTAATTGGTAGCAAATTTAAAGATTATACTCCAACAGCGTATTTTAAGAGAAGACTATCAAACACGTTTATTCCCTGGGCAATTTGGTCTTTATTTTTCGTTTTAACGATGTCCTGGAAAATGTGGATCATTAATCATAAAGAACCCGATTTTAAAGTCTTAGACATTATACTTAAATCATTTGAAGATGTTTACTTATTCTCAAGCTATTGGTTTATTATTAATTTTTTAATTTGTATCGGTACACTATTAATCTTTAGAAAATATCTTTATTCTATTTGGTTGGGGATTGTGCTGTTAATTTTTACGCTAATATATAGTGTAAATATATACTACGAATGGTTTCCTCCTATGCACACTTATGCAATGTTTGGTTTTGTGTTTTTTTTATGGCTCGGCGCACAAATGAATAGACATTGGGAAAAAGTGCAGGAATTTATTAGTAAGATATCGTATTGGCTATTGTCTATTTTATTCATCGTAACCTTAGCTCTATCTATTTTTGAGGTTACTGTATTGTATAAAATGGAAAGTACTGATCCTTATAATACTTTACGGTTAACGAATATTGTATATTCTTTAGTTGCCTTTGTTATCCTGTTAAAAATAAGAAATTTCAATTTTACAAAATACTTCAAATCTAGAGAAACAACTTTTGGAATTTATTTAATTCATTACATATTAGTTTTCAATTTACTTGCCGAAATCCTACACCCATTTCACTTTCCTCCACTCAAAGATCTTTCAATGGTGGGAATATTGGCGCTATCGCTCTTTAGATTTATTATTATATATTCGCTAACATTTGCAATTGTAACCGCTATAGGTAAATCTAAATTAAAATGGATTATTGGCAGATAAAAAAATATGGGATTAAGAACTATGTTAGGTTTAAAGAAAAAAAAACCTACTGAAAAAAAAATTAATATAGGTAGTTATACTTTAGTAGCAAATTATCAGCATGAACTTGATGAGTATTTAGAACGGTATCAATATTATTCTAAAAATTTTCCAAGAATTGCAATGTATATCGAGGAGAAATACAACGAGTATGTAATTGTTGATGTCGGCGCTAACATAGGCGACACATTGGCACTTTTACGAAGTGATAATATCGATCAGCATATTCATTTAATTGAGGGCGACCCTATTTATGTTGGTCTTCTCGAAAGGAATTTGCACCAATTTTCGAATGCAACCTTACACAAAACTTTCTTAGGAGAAGAAACAAGCCAAATACAAATAACGATAGACAGCACACGCGGAACTGCAAATATCAACGTAGGCACAGGTGTAACTACTGATGTTATTACGCTCGACGATCTGGTAAAAAAAAATAGTATTAAAAATATTAAACTCCTTAAAACGGATACCGATGGCTTTGATTTTAAAATACTAAGAGGTTCATTTGATGTATTAAAAAGAGATAAACCAGTCATATTTTTCGAATACGATAATGTTTTCCTTTCACAACAGAATGATGATGGCTTGAGTATTTTTAAGGATTTTCTAAATTTAGGCTATAAGAAGGCTATCTACTACGATAATTTTGGCAAGTTTTTGCTTTCTACTGATATCGATAATTCGGAATTGCTTGCCCAGCTTTATTCTTATATAAATAAAAAAGAAGGCTGTACAATCTTTTATTATGATGTTTGCTTATTTCATGAAGAAGATGAAGAATTGGCTAATGAAATAATTTCAAAAGAAATTAAATTTTACGCTTAGCGGTTTTAATCTATTTCAAACTCTTGTAAACATCAATCGTTTTAGTAATACATTTTGCCATTGAGAACTTTAAAAGTTGCTTAGAACCTTTTAAAATTAATTCATTTCGTAATGTCGTATTACTGATGATGAGTTCCATCTTTTCAGCAATGTCGAATGAATTTGAAGGATCAAAGTATGCGCAGGCATCTTCGGCAATCTCTCTAAAGCAAGCAGTATCACTGGCAATTATTGGGCAGTTATTTTTAAATGCTTCAAGAATTGGTAAGCCAAAGCCTTCATATAATGATGGGAACACAAAAGCGATTGCATTTTTATAAAGCAAGTTTAGTTCTTGTTCTGATGCTGTAATCTGAATTACTTTGTCCGTCAGGTTTAAACGATTTAATAATTCTTGTTCTGCGTTTTGTAGCGGACCACCGCCTGCGCATATTAATTTAATATCTTTCTCTTTTGAGCATATTAAGGATAATGCAAAGGCAAATTTTGAGAAATTTTTGTACGCCGTTCTTTCTCCAACAAAAAGCATATACCTGCCGTTGTTGGTTTCTCCCCGTTGAATAACTTCATCGTTATTCTCCATATAGCCATGATGTATTACCGAAATTCGATCGTGAGGAACATTAAGAACTTCGATTAAATCTTTTTTAGTGGTGTGAGATATGGCAATAATATGAGCAGCATTTTGAATGCATAAACGCTTATGTGTCGGTAAAATATCACCACTACTAAAGTATTCGGGCATAATTTCATGTATCATATCATGAACGGTTACAACATATGGCTTTTTCAGTTTTTTTAAAAAATAAGGATGATAATAGGTTGGATGAAGAATATCAAAATCATTTTTACTTATTCTGTATTTAGAATACTGCTTGTTCCATTTATAACCTCGCTTCTCTTCCGAAAAGATCCATTTACCCAAACTATTACTTAGTAAGCCATCATAATCCCTAATGTAATAATTGTTACTGTTTAAAATAGAAATGTCTGCTTCTACACCAAAGCCATTTTGCATAGCATTATAAACATTTGCAAAATATCGCGAAATACCACCGTAACGTTGTAGCGAAAATGTTTGATGATCGAAAAGTACCTTTGGCATAACAAGTAGGTTTATCGGATTTGTAAAAAGGTTAGTTCTTCAATTTCCACCAAAGGTATTTAACAAAGGTTTTCAGTCCTAAATTTTGTCTTACTAAAGCGGTTTTTTCTCTATTAAACTTAACATCAATCGTGTTTGCAGAGTAACCACCAGAAGCGTGCTCCGCAATATCTAAATCATGATATCTAAATTTAAGATGCGGATCACCAAAGCATAAAATATTTAAGTGATAATCTGCATTTACTTTATAATCTATATAGTACTCATACTTATTAAAAACGTATGCAGGGTAAAAAATGGCTTGATGGCAAATATTATATCGAGCTATATTTTTTTTGCTGGTTGCGCTTATAATTCGCTTATTATTTTGGGTAACATTGCCGTAATAAATTGTAGCATTATCCTTTAAATAATTTAGGAATTTGGAGAAATCTGGTAGTATGGAATCATCTACACCAATAAAATAAAGCCATTTCCCTTTAGCTACCTTTGCGGCCTTATTCATGGCATCGTAAATTCCTTTATCGGGCTCGCACAATAAAAAGTTAATCATTTCCTTGTTGCTTTCGAGTATTTTAAAGGTATTATCTGTGCTGCATCCATCTATAATCACTAACTCAACCGATGGCGATTTATACTGAGCAACATTTTTTAAGAACTGCCCGATATATTTTTCTGCATTGTAGGTTACACAAATTATAGATACTAAAGGAGCTATCGATTTATCTTCTGCCATATCGAACTAACCTTTTATAAAAACTTTATTAATGTCTTCTATAAACTTATTCTCTTCATTAAAAAGAACTGCTCTGTAATTGGCAAAGTTCTTAATCTCCTCATCGTAATTATTTAAACAGCTATAAATGGTTTCAATAATCTGATCAATGTTTTCTTCTTTTTTTTCAAAACGATATTTTTCAAGGATTGGCATATCCTCTGCATATTTAGCGGAGCCATCTTTTCCAATGATCATGCAACAATTCATAATACACGATTCTCTAGGCATTCGCTCTTTACCAGGATGGTAGCCAAAATCAATATACAGTTTTGCTTTATTCATCCATTCAGCAACTTCTGTTGGTGTTAAGTCGATAAGTGGTACCCAATTTAAAGCTGGGCACAACTTCATAATGCTATCCAAAAACTGATCGTTCTTTTTGGGATTATAGATTATAATATCCTCTTTTTTTATATCAGGATTAAACAGATCGAAGAATGCATGATTCATATAATCTGAAATTTGTCCCATTGGTGTAATCCCTTGTTCCTGTAGATGTACTTTTGAAAAATATGAATGTGCAATGTTAGCAATATTAAGCGCTTTAATATTTTCGAATGTTGCAAATTGAACAGGTTTATATAGTTTTCTTAACCAATAAGATAACTTTCGCTTGGTTCTGCGAATTTTAGGGTTGATTCGAAGATAGTAATTGGTAACACTTAGCCACCAAATCGCCAGTCTTATTTCTGAAAACTTATCTTCAAACAAAGGGTCTAATGAAGTTTCAGGCAAAATTAAAATATGACTAGCATTATTCTCCACCTTCCTAACATAAGGTATGTTATATTTTACGTAAAACGGATGTACTGGATTATTTGAATGATCTTGTGGCTCGTAATACATTACTGCTTTAAACCCCAACTTATTTAGGTGATAAGCCATTTGATGCAAAGCTTCAGGACCACCAGTTGCAAAATTTGGTGCGCAAAGAAAGTATATAATCGTATTTGGATAAACGGTTAACATAGCTTAATCTGATTTTTTTAGGTGGTACGATTTCTTAGTTTTGAAAAACTTATAATATTGCTTTACAAAGAATTTAATAAATTGGGTATCATAGATTATTGCAGTAAACCAATTTCCAGATATATAAAATCTTGTTATTGTTGTACACATAAACCTGCTTCTAAGCGCATAGTTATATTTTTTAATAAGTGCCTTTTTTAATGAATAGAATGATTTATCGGCGTTACCATCGCTTTTATGCATTAAGTTGAACTCAATTATGTAAGCATTATAACCTAAAATATCTGCAATAATGCATAAGTCGGTACCGTAAAGATGAAAGCCCGACAAATCGCTAGATAAAGCTAAATTAGCACTGCTCTTTACAATAATGAAATTTTCATCAACAGTTTTTGTACGTAATGGCAAAAACTTTTCTTTAATAACATTACCATTTCCTTGTGTAAGATTTGTGCCAATCCATTTTAAATTAATACCTCCTGCATTAGCTAAAATTGCCCAGTTTTTATCTCGTTCTTCGATTTCTTGGATACGTTTCTCCAGATGCGTTCTATCATGGTCATGAACCAGTACATCTTGATGGCATAGAATGATATACTTGCCTTTCGCTTGTTGCAAAAAAATATTTAAACCTTGATATGCATCAAAGGTGCAGCTAGTTGAGTTATCGATAAATAAATACTCACAGTCGGTTGTACTAAATCCTTTATCAACAAAAGATTGTAGCATCTCATTATATTCTTCTTTACGGGTAACAAGGGTGCATATCGAAAATTCGAAATCATATTCTGATGCTTTAACGGAACTAGCGATATTTAAAATACTGTTCATATTAATCGTTAAAAGCTTGCATATCTATTAAACGTTTATACAAGCCGTTTTGCGACATTAATTCCTGATGACTACCAGTTTCTAACACTTCGCCCTTGTCAATAACAACAATTTTGTCGGCATGTTGAATGGTACTTAGCCGGTGTGCAATAACTATCGATGTTCTGTTTTTCATCAGGTTGTTTAAAGCATCCTGAACCAGTTTTTCAGATTCGGTATCTAAAGCAGAAGTTGCTTCATCTAAAAGCATGATTGGCGGGTTCGCTAAAACAGCTCTTGCGATACAAACTCTTTGTCTTTGTCCGCCAGAAAGTCTGTTTCCTCGGTCGCCAACAAAGGTTTGATAACCATCTTCCGTATTTTGAATAAACTCGTGAGCGTTGGCAATTTTAGCTGCCGCGATAACTTCTGCTTCCGATGCATCGGGTTTTGCAAAAGCAATATTGTTAAATATGGTATCGTTAAAAAGAAATGACTCCTGATTTACAGTACCCATTTGGCTGCGAATACTTTCGACTGTTAAATCTTTATAATCGTATCCATCAATTTTAATTGTTCCTGATTTTGGATCATGAAAGCGGGGAATCAAATCCATTAGGGTACTTTTACCACCACCAGATGGGCCCACCAAAGCAACGGTTTGCCCTTTCTGAATATTCAGGTTAATGTTTTTAAGCACTTGCTTTTCTCCATAACTAAAAACAACATTTTCAAAAACAAGTGCATTACTAAACTCACTTAAGTTTTCTGCATTTTCTTTATTTATAAGTTCTGGTTTGGTATCTATCAGCTCCAAAACACGTTCGCCTGCAGAAATGCCTGAATGTATACCGCTGAATGAATCTGTTAAAGCTTTTATAGGTTGCATAACCTGACTAAAAGTAGCTAGATATACTACAAAAGCACCTCCTTTAAGGTCTCCTTGTCCAGTTAAAATCATAGTGCCACCATATAAAAGGATAAAAACAACGACCAAAACACCCAAAGTTTGAGAAACAGGTGACGCAAGCTGTTGTCTTCTTGCCATCTTTCTGTTTAAAAAGGAGTAGAATTTGTTTTCTTCGCCGAACTTATTTTTAACACGTTCTGCAGCATTAAATGCTTTAATGATTTTAATACCACTTAAAGATTCATCTAAAAAGCCAATCATTTTTGCAAAAGATTCATGCGATTGGGTAGCTTGCTGTTTTAATCTTTTAACAATTTTACTGATTATAAAACCAGAAACAGGGATAACCAGTAATGAAAATAAAGTTAATTTAACAGAAATAGATAATAGGACGGCTACAAAAAATATTAATTGTAATGGTTCTTTGAAAACCACTTGCAAGGTATTGGTTACTGTAAATTGTACCACTTGAACGTCAGAGGCTACTTTTGAAATAATATCACCTTTGCGCTCGTTGTTGAAGTAGCCAACGTGTAGGTTCATTACATTATCAAATACCTTTTTGCGCATATTAAGTAAGGTGTGAACCCTTAAATCCTCCATATAACGCTGAGAAAAATAACGGAAGAAATTAGCGAGAAACACGGTAACAACAATTACTGCGCAAATTATTTGAAGTGCGTAAACATCGCCATGTTGTGTACTTATTTTATCAATATAAGCTTGAAAAAGTTCTCTTGGGTCTAAAAGCGATTTCTCTCCTGAAGAAGGCAAAGGTTTAGAAAGGCTATCTTTTAAAAACAAAGCCTGCATTAATGGCCCTAATAAAGTAAAAAGGAAGGTATTAAAAACAATAGCGAAAAGCGTTGCAATAACATAAGGTATGGCGAACTTTTCTATTGGCTTGGCAAAGGATAATAAACGAAAATAGGTCTTCATTTTATATAAAATGGAATATGTATAATGGATGACGGGTTAAAAACATCTCCAAAAAATTTAATTAAAACTTGGCAAATGTACGGTTTTCAAACAGACCTTTATGTCTTGAGGCTTTGAGCCTTATAAAATTACAATCGTTTTATGTTTTTCTGAGCAACAGATTGATTTATGATTTCCATTACATCAGATATACCTATGGAGGAATTATACTTTTGCTTTAAGGTTTCAAGTTTTTGGCGGCTACTGCTAATTGCCGCAAATGAAGCTATATATTGTTTACATGCATCCAAAATCCAAAATTTACCAGTTAAAAGTTTAGGAATAATTTCAGCAAACAATAAATGTAAAGGAAGTAAGTTTAAACGTGCGCCATTAAGCTGGATGCGTTGCAAAAAAAACCGGTTTCTATAGTATATCTTCTTTATAAAATCTGATTTGATTTGCGTTTTTGTACTCCCGCTGATGTGATGGAAACAGAAAGCCCGATGTTCGTAATAACATTTCCAGCCCAATTGCCAGGCTCTTAAGCTTAAATCAAAATCTTCTGAGGAGAAGGGAGAGAATATTTCATCAAAACCACCAAGCTCTTTTAGCTTTTTTGCATCCACCAGTGCATTGGCGCCAGAAAGATAAGCCGTGTAAACATCTTCATCCTGTGGGTTTTCGCTATAGTAAAACTTGTTGGCTTTAATTCTGCACCCACTATAATAAAGTAAACGAGCAGCATCTTCTATCTTCGTTTCATCAAAACTCATAATTCTGGCCATTACGCCAAAAGTATCTGCTTTGCTAAAATATTTCCATTGATGTTCAAAATAATCTGGGGTAAGTTTTACATCCGAATTTAAAAGCAGAATCAATTCGTATTTAGCTTCGCGGATGCCGTGATTACAGGTATAGGAAAAACCTCTGTTTTTATCGTTATTCAGAAGTTTAACGTTCTTATACTGTTCCTTTAAAAAGTTAATGCTATCATCTTTAGAGCCATCATCGATTACAATAACTTCAAATTCTGTATTTGCCTTTTGTGCCGCCACAAAAACTGATGGCAGGTATTGCTCCAGTAAATGTTTGCCGTTATAATTTGGTATTACGATAGAAACGCTTTTTTGCATTTACTTTACAATTTTGTAATTACGATATTCGAAAAGACGTAAGCCTGTTAAATCTTCAATTTTTTGTAGTAACGTTCTACGGAAATTCATTTTAGGGGTTTGTTTTGTTAAATCCTGTTCAAATTTCCAGTTTGCCGATTCAATTCTCGGTTTCAGAACCTTTGGATGGGTGCCTTTAAAATGAACTAAGCGATCTGCATTATGCATATCAAACGTATTTTGCACTGGATAATTTTGCTCGATCCATTCTTCCGTTTGATAATATTGATTAAAGTTTCGCACTTTGCCTTGTAAGCCTTTTGGAGGTTTTACCCAGCCGTAATGGTAAATGTACGCATCGATTAGTTTAACTTTAAGCTTTCGTTCTTTAATTCTAAAGCCCTGCGCATCTTTATAAGAGTGTACGCCAGGTAAGTTTTTTAAAATTCTAACCTCTCTTCTATACCAACGTCTCGATTCGGCAAGGTAATCGTAAGAAGCATAAAAGTGCTTGTATTTTAACAGCAACGCTTCAATATTATTGTCATCAAGCGCAGCTTCCATTTCTTTTTTGATCAGGGGCAGATAATCTTCGTGAATTGCTTCATCACCCTGAATGTACACCATCCAGTCGGTATCTTTTGGAATTGCAGCTAAGGCTTTATTGGTTTCGTCTGCGAAAACATGACCGCCTTCTTTTAAATCTTCATCCCAAATCGTATCAATTACTTTTATTTTATTAGGATCGATGCTTTTTATAAGCTGGGTGGTTTCATCCGTCGAATTTCCTAAAGCAACAACAAAATCATCGCAAAGCGGCAAAATAGAAAGAATGGCTTCGCGTACCGGGTAATCGTTTGCAATTGCATTTCTGATAAAGGTAAAGCCAGTAACTTTCATTTAAATTTTGTTGTTGATTTAGACCGATATCCGGATTATAATTTTGTTAATTTGTACAAATATAGTTTTATTGATGAATACCCATCTATCTCTTTTAGGCGAAATTAAGCAAGGTAATTATAAGGTTTTAGCCCGGATTTTAACTTTGGTTGAGAACGATATAAAACCTGCTGAGTTGATTTTGAGAGATTTAGATAGCAAAGCAGAAGTTCCTGTTGTAGGCATAACTGGCCCACCGGGTGCAGGGAAAAGCACATTAGTAAATGCAATAACGAATTATTTTACTGCTAAAGATAAGCGGGTTGCAATTTTGGCTATTGATCCAACTTCGCCATTTAACTACGGTTCTTTATTGGGCGATCGGATTAGAATGGCTGCTCAATTTAACAAGCCAAATGTATTTATCCGTTCTCTTGCTACGCGTGGTGCATTAGGTGGAATTTCAGCCAAAACAATTGAAATGGTTGATGTTTTGAAAGCCTCGAATTTTGATTTAATACTTGTAGAAACAGTTGGTGTTGGGCAATCGGAAGTAGAGATTGCTGGCTTGGCTGACAGGACGGTAGTTGTTTTAGTTCCTGAGTCGGGCGATGAAATTCAAAATATTAAATCCGGATTAATGGAGATAGCAGATTGTTTTGTTATTAACAAAGCCGATCGGGATGGAGCAGCAACATTTGCCAATAATCTGAAAAAAATTGTTCATCAAGGCTTAAAGACAATTCCAATACTGAAAACTATCGCCGATAAAAATGAAGGTATAGAAGAATTATGTAAATGGATGATTAAGCCTTTAGATAAAGGATTACATCAAACAAAAGAATTTTTATATGCAGAAAAGGCCTGGAAAATTATTCAGCACTATAAAATGAAAAATATAGATAGAAAAAAGCTTCGCGAAGATATTCGCGAAGCTTTAAAAGAAAGTGATTTTAATATTTATCGCTTTGCAGAACAGTTTATACAATCTGTATAATCATTACCCTTTCCGTATACTTGGTTAACCCTTGATATACTATTTGTTAACCCTTTCCTTACCCTCTGTTAACCCATTAGGTAAAGAAATAGTAAAGAAAGGGTTAACAAAAGGCGAATGGCATAGCCTGAAGGTGTAATCGAAGTGCAACTATCAAATGCTAGTGGAGTGCATCAGTTATACTATCCATTCATAATATCTTCAATCTCTGCAGCTTCCACTGGGATATCAGCCATTAAATCAATATTTCCAGTCGCTGTAATCAGGATATTGTTCTCTAAACGAATACCTAAACCTTCTTCTGGAATATAGATGCCTGGTTCTACCGTTAATATGTTTCCTGCAGCGAATGAAGTATATCGCCCTGCAAAATCATGAACATCAATTCCTAAATGGTGAGAAGTACCGTGCATGAAATATTTTTTATAAGCAGGCCACGCTGGGTTTTGATTTTTAACATCAGCAGTAGATAATAAACCAAGATTAACAAGTTGTTCCGTCATAATTTCGCCAACCTGCTCATGGTATGTATTCCATACGGTTCCTGTTACAAGTAGCTTTGTAGCCTCTTTCATTACATGCAAAACAGCATTGTAAACATCTTTTTGTCTTTGGGTAAATTTTCCGTTAACAGGCACCGAACGACTCATATCTGCGTTATAGTTGGCATATTCTGCACCAAAATCAAACAGAATTACATCGCCAGCTTTACATTCCTGGTTATTATCGATGTAGTGCAAAATGTTTGCATTATGGCCCGATGCAATAATTGGCGTATAGGCGTGTCCAGTTCCACCCTGACGAATAAATTCATGAATAATTTCTGCTTCAATTTCGTATTCCTTAACACCAGGCTTAATAAATTTTAAAACCCTTTCAAAGGCATCACGCGTAATGCCACAAGCCTTTTTTGTTAGTTCGACTTCGATATCAGATTTAACAGCTCTTAAGCCCCTCATGATCGGTGCAGAACGTTCGTAATGATGTAAAGGGTATTTCGAGCGCATTTGCTCGATAAAGCGAATATCACGATAAGGTACGGTATGCGCATACCTATCATTCTCATTTGTATTTAGGTAAATGTTATCAGCATAATTCACAATGCTATGCAGGATATTATCAAAATCTTCCAGCCAAAAAATGCTTTCAATACCAGAGGTAGCCTTTGCTTGTTCTTTGGTGTACTTATATCCTTCCCAAACTTTAATATAATCATTTGTCTGTCTTAAAAACAGGACTTGTCTGTACAAAGGGTTAGGACAATCGGGATAAAGCAGCAATATTGTCTGCTCCTGATCGATTCCTGTTAAATAAAATAAATCTGGATTTTGCTTGAAAACGAAATTCTGATCGCCACTTCTAGGGAATTCATCTTGCGATTGAAATATAGCTAAAGAGTTGTCTTTTAGTTCTTTAATGAAGTTTTTTCTATTTAAAATAAATAGATCCTGATTGATTTTTGGGTATTTCATAACTATTATAAGGTAAAATAGGTGATGGCCAAATGTAAGAAAATGATTAATTATAGTGAAGTTTGGAACGGAGTTTGTATAAAAGTTTGAAAATTTAATATTTTGTTTAATTTTGCAGTTACTAAAAAATTAATCAATTAAATTGTTTAACCCTTAAAAAAGAAAAAAGATTATGAATTATTCTACTTTAAAGAAAAGTGTTGCACTTTCTTTAGTGGCATTAACAGGAGTAGCTACTCTTGCTGTCGCTCAAGATGCTCCTGCAACAACTTCTTCTACCAAAGTATTTGGTGGAAGAGGACAGTACAGAACTTGGTCAATCGGTGTGAACGGTGGTGTTTTAGCTCCAGTTGTTGCTATTGGCGGTTCTAACGATTTTAACCAATGGGATGTTAACTTAGGTTACGGTTTAAATATCCGTAAACAATTAGGTCATTCTTTTGCATTAGAATTGAATGGTGTTCGTGGTAAAGTTTCAGGTTCAAATGTTTCTACAAATGGTCCTATTGCTCCAGGTAGTGCAACTGCTAAAGAATACGAAACTCAATTACAATATGCTGTAGATTTACGCGGTGTTGTTAACGTTGGTTCTATCGATTTCTTACGTCGTGAGAATTCAGTAGGTTTCTTCGTTACTGCTGGTGCTGGTTATATGGCTTATGCTCCAAAAGTAACTTATACTAATGGTAGCGTTCGTGATTGGAAAGGTCAAGCTACAGGTCCTGTAGGCGATCCACATGAAGCTAAAGATTACGTAAAAGGCATGTACATTCCAGTAGGTGTTGGTGTTAAATTTAAAGTTTCTGAGCGTGTTAACTTCAACTTAGGTTACACAATGAACTTTATTGATGCTGATAACTTTGATGGAGTTTATGCTCAAGGTACTACTAAAGATAAATTCTCTTACGGTTATGCTGGTTTAGAATTCTCTTTAGGTTCTTCTGCTAAACCTAGCTTAGAGTGGACTAACCCATTAGCTACTATGTACGATGAGTTAAAAGATCCAACTTTACGTCAAGAAGTTGAAGCTTTGAAAAACCGTGTATCTGCTGTTGAAAAATCTGTTGAAGATTTGAAAAAAGATACTGATGGTGATGGTGTTGCTGATCAATTCGACAAATGCCCAGGAACTCCTGCAGGTACTGCTGTTGATGGTTCAGGATGTCCACTTCCTAAATTCGAAGCTGCTAAAGATTCTTCAACTGTAACAGGTTTTGAGAAAATTGGTTTCGATTTCAACTCTTCAGTATTAAAAACTGAGTCTTACCCTACTTTAGATAAATTATCTTCAGTGTTACGTGAAAACGGTGGTAAAGTAACTGTAAACGGTTACGCTTCAAGCGAAGGTACTGCTGCATATAACTTGAAATTATCTAAAGACAGAGCTAACTCTGTTAAAACTTACTTAGTAAACTCTGGCGTTAACGCTAGTCAAGTTGCTACTAAAGGTAATGGCGAAGCTAATCCAATTGCTTCTAACGATACTGAAGAAGGTCGTATCCAAAACCGTCGTGTTGAAACTGCTAGAAACTAGTATTTCAATATAAAATTTTAAAAAAGGGTCGCGACTTTATGTCGCGACCCTTTTTTTATTTCATACATTTGCTTTATGTACTTCTTTAGAAAAAAGGATCCGAATAGACCTAATAACATTAATATAAAGATTATGCATTTTATTAATGCATTGGCTATTTTAGTTTTTCTTGCGGGCATCATTTATAAGCTTATTCAATGGCTTACTAAATCTTAAAAATCACTACAATATTCGAAATGAAAAAAATTATTAAAACCACCAATGCACCAGCGCCAATTGGGCCATACAATCAGGCTGTATTAGCAGGAAACTTTCTTTTTGTATCTGGTCAGGTTGCTATTAATCCCGAAAATGGTGAATTAAACATCAGTAATATAGAAGAGGAAACTCATCAAGTTATGCGTAATTTAAAAGCGGTTTTGTTAGAGGCTGGCCTTGATTTCGAAAACGTTGTAAAAACCACTATCTTTTTAACTGATATGGGAACCTTTACTCAGGTAAATGAGATTTATGGAAAATACTTCACTTCAGATTTTCCTGCACGAGAAACGGTACAAGTATCGGTACTGCCTAAAAATGTTAATGTAGAAATTTCGGTAATTGCCATTGTATCATAACTTTGGTATCGAGTAAAAGCAAATACTTTTTAGCAGGCATTATTCCCTACATTATCTGGGGAACAATGTCTGTTCCGCTTAGAAATATAAAACATTTCCCACCCCAGGAAATTTTATATTATCGAATATTTATTTCCATCATTATGGTTTGGGGAACCATTCTTTTATTCAGAAGAGCAGCACTTAAAAAAGATATAATCCATGTTCGATCATTAAAAAAAGGTGAGAAAACAAAGCTGGCATTACTCACTATTTTATCTGCTGTTCTAATTACGGGCAATTGGTTTACGTATATTTTTGCAGTAAATAGTGTAAGTTTAAAGGCGGCTGCTTTTGCGTACATGGTTTGCCCGCTTATAACAGCGTTATGTGGATTTATTATTCTTAAAGAAAGGCTTACCAGAACTAAGATTATTGCAATTGCTGTAGCGTTTATAAGTATAATTTTACTCGCAACGGGTTCTTTGTATGAGGTAGCCTGGGCGGTAATTATAGCTTCATTTTATGCGCTTTATGTAATTGTTTTAAAAGTTATTAAGCAAGTAGATAAGTTTAATTTCCTAGGTGTGCAGCTAATTCTTTCTGGATTAATCATGTTGCCGATGTACTTTGTAAATTCAAATGCTTTTCCTACTGATACTTATTTTTGGACACACATTTTCTTAATTGCAATTGTTTTTACTATAATTCCGCTTTTTCTAAATTCGTATGCGCTATTGGGGATGCCATCTTCAGCCTTAGGAATTTTGATATATTTAAACCCGATAGTTGCTTTGGCAGTTGCATTTTTCTATTTTAAAGAGAAAATAGATATACATCAGTTATTTGCTTACTTGCTTTTACTGCTGTCGATAATTATTTTTAATGCACAATTGCTAAAAAGTGTTGCTTACAAGAAAGACTAATTATTTTGTTCAATTCGGTTTTAGATACTCCTGTAGAATTCATTAAAGGTGTTGGCCCAAGCAGGGCCGATGTTTTAAAAAAAGATCTTGGTCTTTTTACCTTTCAGGATATGCTTGCACATTATCCATTCCGATATATCGACAGAACAAAGTATTTCAAAATCAATCAGATTAATCTCGATTCTCAATACATTCAAATTATTGGGCGGGTCATTAGCAAAAAAGTTATTGGGGAGAAAAGAGCCAAACGGATTATTGCCGTTTTTAAAGACGAAACTGGAATAATGGAACTGGTTTGGTTTCAGAGTTTAAAGTGGGTAGAAGATAATATTGTGGTTGGTACGGCTTATGTAGCCTTTGGGAAACCAACATTGTTTAACGGTACTTTTAGTATTTCTCATCCAGAAATGGAGCTTTATCAAAATAAACCCGCTGGACGAGGTAATTTAACTTTACAGCCTGTTTATAATTCAACTGAAAAGCTTAAAAAATTTAATCTCGATTCGAAAGGATTACAGCGCTTAATAGCAGGTTTATTGGATCAGGTTATTCCGCAGGTTCCAGAGAATTTGCCACCTTATATTTTAAATAAATATCAGCTTCCAGATAAAAGAATGGCTTTGCTAAATATCCATTTTCCTAAGAACCAGAAAGATTTAAATGCTGCCGAACGAAGGCTGAAATTTGAGGAACTATTCTTTATTCAATTGCAGCTCTTGCATAATAAGCAACTGCGCCAGTTAAAATTTAAGGGTGTAACTTTTGAGAAAGTTGGCGAAAAGGTTAACCGTTTTTATAAAGAGTTTTTACCTTTCGAATTAACAAACGCCCAAAAGCGTGTTGTTAAGGAAATACGGATTGATACCCAACGCGGTGTTCAGATGAATAGGCTTGTGCAGGGCGATGTAGGAAGCGGGAAAACAGCTGTTGCTTTAATGAGTATGCTTTTGGCAAACGATAATGGCTATCAGGCTTGTATGATGGCGCCAACTGAAATTTTGGCTCGACAACATTATGCTTCCATAACTGAACTGGTAACCGATGATTTGGTTAGAGTTGCCATTTTAACTGGAAATACGAAGAAAAAGGACAGAATCATTTTACACGAACAGTTGGAAAATGGGGAAATTGATATTCTGATTGGCACACATGCTTTAATTGAAGATAAGGTTCAGTTTAAAAATTTAGGATTGGTGGTTATCGATGAGCAGCATCGTTTTGGTGTGGAACAGCGGGCGAAACTTTGGCGTAAAAATGTTATTCCTCCACATATCCTGGTAATGACTGCAACGCCAATTCCACGAACTTTGGCCATGACTTTATACGGCGACCTGGATGTTTCGGTAATTGATGAGTTACCCGCAGGAAGAAAACCAATTGAAACCAAGCATCTTTTTGAAGGTCAAAGATTGCGGATGTTTGGTTTTATGAAGCAGGAAATTGCTAAAGGCAGGCAGGTTTACATTGTTTATCCTTTAATAAAAGAAAGCGAAAAATTAGATTTGTTGCATCTGGAGGCAGGAGTAGAGCAGCTGAGCTATCAATTTCCCCGTCCAGATTATCAGATCAGCATTGTGCATGGCCAAATGCCAAACGCAGATAAACAGTTTGAAATGCAACAGTTTATTGATGGTAAAAGCCAGATTATGGTTGCAACTACGGTAATTGAGGTTGGTGTAAATGTTCCAAATGCATCGGTAATGGTTATCGAAAATGCCGAACGTTTTGGTCTTTCGCAACTGCATCAATTAAGAGGAAGGGTTGGGCGTGGTTCAGACCATTCTTTTTGTATTCTCATGAGTGGAAACAAACTCAGCAAAGAAGGTAAAGTTCGGTTAGATACCATGGTTAGAACGAATAATGGGTTCGAAATTTCGGAAATAGATTTACAACTTCGAGGGCCTGGAGATATTACCGGAACACAACAAAGTGGTGTACTTGATCTAAAACTTGCTGATTTAGCTAAAGATCAGATTATCTTATCGGAAGCTAGAAATACCGTAATCGAACTTTTTGAAACAGACCCACAGTTAGAAAAGCCTGAAAATGCTTTACTTAAAGCGCATCTCACAAAACTTGAAAGAGGAATATCATTCGATAAAATCTCTTAATATCATTTCTTGGTAAGGTTTCTAATGTAGTTTTAATTCTGTTGCGATTTTAATTTTTCAACACTTAGTTTTGCAAATAAAAATATTCAGTGGCAGATTCAGACCCCAACTCCGTTTTAACAAAGCCAGACCCATTTGCGGCTCTACGTTATAAAGAATTTCGTTCTTTTTTAGGTATGCGCTTCTTCTTTACGCTTGCTTATCAAATGCAGGCCGTTGTAATTGGTTACCATATCTACGATTTAACACACGACCCATTAAAACTTGGTTTAGTTGGCTTATGTGAGGCCATTCCAGCTATAGGAATTGCTTTGTATGGTGGTTACATTGCTGATAAGAGCGAAAAACGTGGTTTGCTTATCAAAATTTTCTCGGGCGTATGGTTCGCATCCGTTTTAATGTTGATCATAACGAGTAAATATCTTCATCTTAAAGAAGATTTAATTGTATTGATTATGTACGGTTTGGTCTTCTGCATAGGATTAGCCCGTGGTTTCTTTGGTCCCGCTACATTCTCTCTAATGGCTAAAATTGTTCCGAAAGAATTATATCCTAATTCGAGCACATGGAATAGCAGCAGCTGGCAACTGGCAACGATTATTGGTCCGTTGGTTGGTGGCTTGGTAAATTGGCTTTGGGGCATAACGGCCGCGTATAGCGTAATTGTTGTATTGGTTTCTATATCATTGATCTGTATTTTCACTTTCAAAAAGCATCCATCCACTTACGTTCCGAAAGAAAGCATCTTTCACAGCTTAAAAGAAGGGATTAACTTCGTTTTTAAAACCAAAATGATGGTTTGGGCTATGAGTTTAGATTTGTTTTCTGTATTTTTTGGCGGAGCTGTTGCCTTGTTGCCCATGTTTGCTAAAGATGTTTTTCATCTGGGTTCGTTCGGTTTGGGTATGATGCGTGGTGCTGCATCTTCTGGAGCGGTAATTACGATGTTAGCTATGACCCGTTTTTCTCCAATGGGCAAACCGTGGCGTAATTTACTTATCGCGGTAACGGGTTTTGGCCTAAGTATCATCTGTTATGGGTTGTCGAAAAACTTTTATTTAACGCTATTCTTCCTGTTTCTGGAAGGCTCGTTCGATAGTGTAAGTGTAATTATCCGTCAAACCATTATGCAGTTGCTTACGCCCGATGATATGCGAGGAAGAGTATCTGCGGTAAATAGCATGTTTATTGGTTCATCAAACGAAATAGGAGAGTTTGAATCTGGTTTATCGGCTAAATTGCTAACGTTGGTTCCAGCAGTTGTATTTGGTGGAAGCATGACAATTGGCATTGCATTTTTAACCTGGTTGAAAACAAGATCACTTACGAAGTTAAGCCTTCAAGATATAAATGAGCAAACTTCTAAAGCCGCTTAATTCTTAACCTCATCTCAACAGAAAGACAAATTAACTCAAATTGTATTTCCTATCTTCGTTGTATGCAAATTCAGGTAATAAATAGCCAAATTTCTGATATCGAAACTATTTTTCAGTTTTACGATATGGCAATTGCTCATCAAAAAAAAGTATTTAATAAACACTGGCAGGGTTTCAGCAGAAGCCTTGTAGAAACAGAAATTGCAGAAAACAGGCAATATAAAATCTTGGTTAATGGCGAGGTCGCCTGCATTTTCGCGGTAACTTTTGAAGATAAATTAATTTGGGGCGATCAGGATGTCGATTCTATTTACATTCATCGTATTGTTACGCATCCAGAGTTTAGAGGCTATTCTTTTGTTAAAAAAATTATTAAATGGGCTAAAGCACTCGCTCCGTTAAATGGCATAAAATATATCAGAATGGATACTTGGGCCGATAACGAAAAACTTTTAGCCTATTACACTGGTTGCGGTTTTGATTATGTGGGCGTAGTAACGATGCAGGAAACTGAAGGATTACCTAAACACTATGAAGGGATAAGCTTAAGCTTATTTGAGATTAAAGTATAGATTGACTGAAATCTAATTTCCAGGCATACATCCCTTCGCCTTCTGCAATTTTAATAAAGTTATTTTTCTTTAATATAGAGTAGGAAGCAACATTTTCGATCTCGGTCGATGCTGAAATACTTTTTACATTTTGCTGTTCCATTGCCCATTCTATAATCCTGGCAATAGCCTCCGTCATAAAACCACGGTTCCTAAATTCCTCATAAGTACCATAACCAATTTCGATTTCGCCATTGGCATCTGGTTCGCCAACAAAGCAAATATCACCTACCATCCTGTGGTCGGGTTTAGAAATAATAGTCCACAAAGTGTGATAGAGGTAGTTTTTATCTTTATCGAATACATTAGGCAATATGGTTTGCCACAACGCTTCCTGTAATTCGGCTGATATGTTTTTTTTTGTTGGAAAGAGATCAAACTCTTTTTCAAGGGAATGATCATCTTTAATGTATTTTAATAACTGATCGTGGTTAAGCGGTATTAAAATGAGGCGTTCCGTTTCTATCATTTCTGGTAATTTAAACGGTTGAATATAATAAGAAAAGTAATTTAACTCCTTGAAAATTAAATCAAATTTTTGTTAATTAAATTTTAATATACCTTAATTATTTGTCCAGTTATAATACCCAAAACACTTTTCTCGAATGCTTTAACAACCTTATCCATACTTACAGGAATTTCGCCAGGAAAAGCATCGAAGTAAGAAGGAGAATCTTCTACAACATTTGGGCTTACGGCATTAATACGAACGCCATTTTTAAGTTCTGCCGATGCAGCATAAACAAAAGAATTTAAGCCGCCGTTTGCAGTGCTTAATGCCGCTCCTGATAGAACAGGATGCTCAGCAAGTATTCCAGAGGTTAACGTAAACGAACCATTGTTGTTAATGTAGTGTTGCCCGATTAGAACAAGGTTGATTTGTCCTAAAAGTTTATCCAATAAGGCCTCTTTAAAATTAGTACCCGTTATTTGGCTTAATGGTGCGAAAGGGCCTTTGCCACTTGTACAAATCAATGCATCAAAGTTTCCGATCTTATCAAACATTGCCTTAATGGATTTTTCATCGGTAATATCTACCTGAATATCACCATTCGTTTTACCTACACGAATAATTTCGTGATTTTGGGAAAATGCAAACGAAACTTTTTTGCCAAGTGTTCCTGTAGCTCCAACTATAATTATTTTCATAATATTGAGTTTTTATTGAAGACTATTTAACGCCTGCTTAACTGCATTATCGTTTTGGTTTGCCGCTCTATAGTAGCCGACATCACCTAAGTAATAACGGCAAAGCAAAGCCTTCAAATCGTTTAGAATAACGGTTTTAGAATTGTATAATTGAAAACGATCGATGGTTACATTTTTGCGCTGTAAATAACCGATGAAATCCTTAAAATCAAGGTCGTTTAAGGTAAAAACATTTACATTTTGTTCAATATACGCCTGACTATATTTATTGGTGAGGGTGTTAAAAACGTAATCAGACAGTACCTTTTTGCTAACCAGGTTGCTGTAAAATTTATTATAACCAATGGTATCGAGTTTCACAAAAATATCAGGCTGAATTCCACCTGTAGTTTTCGGCTTTCTCGGCTGCGATAAATTTATGCCACCATTTTTTTCGAGGGAATCTTTAAATGAGGTTAAATCGCCTGTTAATTCGCCATCATTCATGCGTTCATCTAATTCATGCTTGTAAGCATCGTAACCTTTTTTATAAGATTTTTGAATGCTTCGCCCCGATGGTGTATAATATCTTGCAATAGTTAAATTCAATGCCGAACCATCATCAAAAGCAAATTGTTCCTGTACCAATCCTTTACCAAAAGAACGGCGACCAACAATAATTCCACGACCTAAATCCTGGATGGCTCCTGCCACAATTTCACTTGCCGACGCTGTGTTTTCGTTAATCAGAATGGCTAATTTTCCTTGTTGAAATGCACCATTGCCCGTAGAAAAGTAATCCGTACGTGGCTCGTGTTTGCCTTGGGTATAAACAATTAACTTATTTTCGGGTAAAAACTGATCGGCTAGGCCAGTTGCAGCACTAAAGTATCCTCCTCCGTTATCACGCAAATCGAGAATCAGCTTTTTCATTCCTTTTGCTTTCAGGCTTGCTGCTGCTGCACTAAAATCACTATCTGTATTTGCACCAAATTTGCTAATGCGTACGTAACCAGTTTCTGGATTTAACATATAAGCCGCATCAATGCTACTGATACTTACCTTACCTCTTGTAACCATTACACGATTTGGTAGCTGGTTTCCGCTGTGCATTAAAAGTACGTTTACACCGCTTCCAGCTTTGCCTCTAAAACGGCCTGATAGCTGATCCTTGCCTAAATTTCTTCCGCTTACAGTCGCGGTATCTATACTTAAAATTTTATCACCAAGTTTTATGCCTGCCTGGTATGCAGGGCCATCTTTAATTACGCCAGTAACCATCATGGTATCGTTAAGCATATAATATTCTATGCCGACCCCTTCAAAATTTCCCTCTAAATTATCCTGCATATCCTGTGCATTTGCAGGAGGCAGGTAAACACTATGAGGATCAAGTTGATGTAAGACGCTATCGATAGGTAAATTTTGCAAAGAATCCGTGTTAATATCATCTACATAATTTCCATTAATGATATGTAGGATTTCATCTAGTTTTGCAGAATTATTTGCAGTTAACGAAGGGCTTTTTTTAACGCCAAAGCCCTGGTCTTTGATGAATTTTATGCCCAAAAACATCCCAACTATTAAAATTACAGAATAGCTTGTCGCGATTAGGATATTATTACGGGTATTCTTTTTCATTGGCGTTATGCAAATTTATGAAAATTAGCGGGTTGATTATTTTTTTAACCACATTTTATCGTCTTTTGTTTCTAATTTTTAACATAAATTAACGCCAAAAAACCGTTCAGCTAATTTTATAACATATATTTTTCGTTTTTTAGGGTAGTTTTTAGAAAGAATTTACCGAATTTTATCAAAATTAAATTTATGAACAGAGTTACCGAGCAAGAATCAAACTACAACGACATCGATAAAATGTCGGTAATGGAAGTTCTGCAGGGCATCAACAACGAAGATAAAACTGTAGCCTTTGCAGTAGAAAAATCTTTGCCTCAGATCGAAAAACTAACTTCGGCAGTTGCCGAAAGAATGAAAAAAGGCGGTCGTCTTTTTTATATCGGAGCTGGTACGAGTGGCCGTTTAGGCGTAGTCGATGCTTCAGAATGTCCGCCTACTTATGGTGTGCCGTTTGATTGGGTTGTAGGTATTATTGCAGGTGGCGATACGGCAATTAGAAGAGCTGTTGAGTTTGCCGAAGATGATGCAGAGCAGGCCTGGAAGGATTTGCAGGAATTCGATATTAATGAAAATGATTGTTTAGTAGGCTTGGCGGCGTCGGGCACTACGCCTTATGTGGTTGGCGGCTTAAATACTGCCCGAAAACTTGGCGTTTTAACAGGATGCATTGTTTGTAATACGGGAGGCCCAATTGCGGCGGAATCTGATTTTCCAGTTGAAGTAGTGGTCGGACCTGAATATATTACAGGTTCTACTCGTATGAAATCTGGAACGGCGCAAAAACTGGTTTTAAACATGCTGAGTACCACAGTTATGGTTCAGTTAGGGCGTGTTGTTGGAAACAAAATGGTTGATATGCAGTTAACTAATAATAAATTGGTTGATAGAGGCATACAAATGGTTGCCGACGAATTAAATATTGGTTATGATGAAGCTGCCGATCTTTTATCGGTTCATGGAAGCGTACGTAAAGCGGTAGAAGCAAAGCAACAAGGAGTTAAAAGTTAAAAGCTACTTGTTTAAGGACGAATTTTCAGAAAGAACCCATATAGTTTAATTTTTAGCAAAGCCATTAGCTAGCTTTTAACCTTCAACTTTTAACTTAAAATGCACGAAATCGAACCTTATTACCAGTGGAGAGATGAATACATTTCGGCAGAAGATGAGCGTTCGCCATTTTACAATACCGAATATTCGGAACTTTACTTCGATAAACAGATTTACAATTTTTTACTCCATCCGCAGTGGGATGAATTTGGATCGAACACGCTTTACATGAAAGTGCTCTATGCAGATTACGATCGGAGTTACGCTATAATTGAATTAATCGGTGAATGGAATGATGCGATAAATAACGACATCATGCTGCTCAAACGGGATATTTTAGAGTTGATGATGGATGAAGGCATAAACAAATTCATCCTTATTGGTGAGAATGTTTTAAACTTCCATGCTTCTGATGATAGTTATTATGAAGAATGGTTTCAGGAAGTAGAAGATGGCTGGATTGTGGGCGTAAATTTCCAGGAGCACGTTATTCAGGAGTTTAAAGATAATAGCATCGATTATTATATTAATTTTGGTGGTGCTTTTGATAATCTTCCCTGGCGTACACTAAAACCGTTACAGTTCTTTAAGAAAGTTGAAGAATTACTGACAAAAAGATTGAACTAAATTGTTATTTTTAAAATCATTAAATACACAAAATAAAAAATGGAACAACAAAATTATCAATATCAGGAAAACAGCGTTTTTGTACAAGAAGGTTCTGTTTCTAAGAAATTCTTCGCAAATGTTTTCTTATGGATGTTTGTGGCATTAAGCTTATCAACAGTTGCTGCATATCTTTTCGGTACAAACGAACAATTTATGCAATACTTAATTAATATCAATCCAGAAACAGGAAAAGCTGGTATGTCAATTTTTGGCTATATTGCTATGTTTGCACCACTTGGTTTGGTTCTGCTAATGGGTTTTGGTTTAAGTAAACTTTCATACCCAGCATTAGTTGGAGTTTTTGTTTTGTATTCGGTACTAACAGGTATCAGTTTAAGCTTTATCCTTCTTGCATACACTTCAGGTTCGGTAGTAAGCTGTTTTGCAGGTGCTGCTGGTATATTTGGTATTATGGCTGTAATGGGTTACACCACAAACATCGATTTAAGTAAATTCGGACCAATTTTAATGGTTGGCGTGATCGGTTTAGTTATTGCGAGTGTTGTTAATATGTTTATTCAAAGTGAGCAATTCAGTTTATTTATGGCTTTCATCGGTATCGCTATTTTTACAGCTTTAACCGCTTACGACGTTCAAAAAATTAAACGTATTGGCGAAGGAATAGAAGCAAGTGGCGAGCAGGTTTTACAAGTAGAATCTAAGAAAATGGCCATTGTTGCAGCATTATCTTTATACTTGGATTTCTTAAACATCTTCCTTTTCTTACTTCGTATTTTCGGAAGCAGAAAGTAATCTGTAAACAGAACAATATTCTTAAGGCTATGCAGTTTTGCGTGGCCTTTGTAATTTTATTTGGTAGCAAAGCGATAATTTTTGGAATTGATGTTGCTTTGTTGCATTTTTGTATGCTTATTAAGAAAGACGGAGGGATTAGACCCAACGAAGTCTTAGCAACCTGTGCCAACAAGGTGCTACATTCTAATCTCAGCAGTGGCGAGAGCAGATAAGTTTTAGTGGTAGTTTACACGCCAACTTTTAAGATAAGCTTTTTAAGTATCAGGTATAAAGTATCAAATATAAAGACATGTTCGTCTAATATTTTTTGCTCGTTATCTGCAGTTAGATCGATGTCAAGAAATCTTGCTACTCGACACTAACAACTTTCTACTAGAAACAACAAATGAGCATTAGAGAAGAATTAGAAAAACGTATTTTGGTAATCGATGGTGCGATGGGTACCATGATTCAGCGTTATACTTTAACGGAAGAAGATTTTAGAGGGGAGAGATTTAAAAATCATCCTTGTGATGTTAAAGGCAATAACGATTTGCTAAACATTACACGCCCTGATATTATCAAAGCCATACACCTCGAATATCTAACATCGGGCGCTGATATTATCGAAACCAATACCTTCAGTACGCAACGTATTTCCATGGCCGATTACCAGATGGAGGATTTGTCTTACGAGATGAGTTTCGAAGGTTCGAGAGTTGCAAAGGAAGCGGTTGATGAGTTTATGTCCAAGAATCCTGATCGGAAATGTTTCGTTGCTGGCGCTATTGGCCCAACTAATCGTACCCTTTCTATGTCGCCAAACGTAAATGACCCTGGTTACAGAGCCGTTTATTTTGATGAATTAGAAGAAGCTTATTACGAGCAGGTACGTGGCTTAGTGGATGGGGGTGCAGATGTACTCTTAATTGAAACCATTTTTGATACTTTAAATGCTAAAGTGGCTATTGTAGCCATCAAAAAATACGAAGAAGTAATTGGGCGGAAACTGGAAATTATGATTTCTGGTACCATTACCGACGCTTCGGGCAGAACTTTATCTGGACAAACTGCAGAAGCTTTCTTAAATTCTGTGATGCATGCAAAACCCTTAAGTATCGGTTTTAACTGTGCTTTAGGGGCAAAAGAAATGCGCCCTCACATTGAAGAATTGGCAAAGAAAGCAGGTTGTTATGTATCAGCTTATCCAAATGCAGGCTTGCCAAATGAGTTTGGTGCTTATGATGAGCAACCGCATGAAACCGCACACTTGGTTGATGATTTTATTGCATCAGGTTTTGTAAATATTGTGGGTGGTTGTTGTGGCACAACGCCAGAACATATTGGTTGTATTGCCAATAATGCAAGAAAAGCAGCTCCACGAAAATTACCAATAATTGAGCCTTTTATGCGTTTAAGCGGCTTGGAACCAGTAACTATTAAACCAGATAGCATTTTCGTTAACGTTGGGGAGAGAACGAACATCACAGGTTCTCCAAAGTTTTCTAAATTGATTTTAGGCGGAGATTACGAAGCTGCTCTTGCCGTTGCCTTGCAACAGGTAGAAGGTGGCGCACAGGTAATTGATGTGAATATGGATGAAGGTATGCTCGATTCAGAAGCAGCCATGACCAAATTCTTAAACCTCATTGCTTCAGAACCTGATATTGCCAAATTGCCAATCATGGTCGATTCTTCTAAATGGTCGGTTATTGAAAATGGTTTGAAGTGCTTGCAGGGAAAAGGAATTGTAAACTCGATTTCACTTAAAGAAGGCGAAGATAAATTCAGAGAGAGCGCCCGTAAAATTATGCAATACGGTGCTGCGGTAGTGGTAATGGCTTTCGATGAACAAGGACAAGCCGATAATTACGAACGTAGAAAAGAGATTTGTAAAAGAAGTTATGATATTTTGGTGAGTGAAATTGGTTTTCCTCCTGAGGATATCATTTTCGACCCGAATATTTTAACCGTTGCAACGGGATTGGAGGAGCATAATAACTACGCTGTTGACTTTATAAATGCCACAAGGTGGATCAAAGAAAATCTGCCACATGCAAAAGTGAGTGGTGGAGTTTCGAATATTTCATTTTCTTTCAGAGGAAATAATACTGTTCGCGAAGCGATGCATTCTGCCTTTTTGTATCATGCCATTCAGGCGGGTTTAGATATGGGCATTGTAAACGCTGGTATGTTAGAGGTTTATCAGGAAATTCCACCTGAGCTTTTAGAGCGTGTGGAAGACGTTTTGCTTAACCGCAGAGATGATGCTACCGAACGATTGGTTGAATATGCCGATACCATAAAAAGTAAAGGTAAAGAAGTCGTTCGAGATGAAGAATGGAGAAAAGGAACGGTGGAAGAGAGGTTATCGCATTCGCTTGTAAAAGGAATTGTAGAATACCTGGATGATGATGTTGAAGAGGCTCGTCAGAAATATCCCCGTCCGATTCAGGTTATTGAAGGTCCGTTAATGGATGGGATGAATATTGTAGGAGATTTATTTGGCGCAGGCAAAATGTTTCTACCGCAGGTGGTAAAATCGGCAAGGGTAATGAAAAAAGCCGTGGCCTATTTATTACCATTTATTGAGCAGGAAAAGTTAGATAATCCAGACCAAAATCAAAGTTCATCAGCGGGTAGGGTTTTAATGGCTACGGTTAAAGGTGATGTACATGATATTGGAAAGAATATTGTAGGCGTAGTATTGGCTTGTAATAACTTTGAAATTGTAGATATGGGTGTAATGGTTCCTGCACAGGAAATCATTAAAAAAGCCAAAGAAATCAATGCCGATATAATTGGCTTAAGTGGTTTAATTACACCATCGTTAGATGAAATGGTTCACTTCGCCAAAGAAATGGAGCGTGAGAATTTTACCATTCCTTTAATTATTGGTGGAGCAACAACTTCTCGTATTCACGCTGCAGTTAAGGTAGCGCCAAATTATTCGGGGCCTGCCATTCACGTTTTAGATGCTTCGAGGAGCGTTACCGTTTGTAGCACCTTAATGAATCCTGAAACAAAAGATGAATATGTTGCAGGCATCAGGGCTGAATATGATAAAGCACGTGAAGCGCATTTAAACAAACGTTCTGATAAACGTTTTAAAACGCTTGAACAGGCTCGAGAAAATAAATTCAAAATCGATTTTGAGCAAAACCTTCCAGTTCCTGAATTTACAGGCACCAGGGTTTTCGATAATTATCCTTTGGAAGAATTGGTTCCATATATCGATTGGACACCATTTTTCCATACCTGGGAACTTCGCGGAAGTTATCCGAAAATATTTGATGATAAAAATGTTGGCGATGAAGCCAAAAAGCTATTTGATGATGCGCAAACTTTGTTAAAACGCATTTTGGACGGTAAGTTGCTAACAGCCAGGGCTGTAATTGGTTTTTGGCCTGCTAATACGGTTGGTGATGATATTCAGTTGTCTGTTGACGGTGATGAGTTACCAGCTAACGCTCAACATGCAACAGGTGATAAGCAAATGGTTACCATTCACACGCTTCGTCAACAGGCAGAGAAAGTAGATGGACAACCGTACTATGCCTTATCCGATTTTATCGCACCAAAAGAGAGTGGAATACAAGATTATTTTGGTGGTTTTGCTTTAACTGCGGGTATTGGGATAGATGCTTTGGTTGAGGAATTTGAATCGAATCACGATGATTACAACAGCATTATGGCCAAGGCTTTGGCCGATCGTTTGGCTGAAGCATTTGCCGAGCGTATGCACGAACGTGTGCGTAAAGAGTTCTGGGGTTATGCAAAAGAAGAAAACCTGAGCAATTCTGAATTAATTAAGGAAGAGTATGCAGGAATTCGTCCAGCGCCAGGCTATCCTGCCTGTCCTGAGCATACCGAGAAAGGAACTCTGTTCGCATTACTTGATGCAGAAAATAAAATCGATTTACATTTAACTGAAAGTTACGCCATGTATCCAACTGCTGCGGTAAGCGGTTTCTACTTTGCTCATCCACAATCAAGATATTTTGGTTTAGGAAAAATTACAAAAGATCAGATTGATGATTATTCCATTCGTAAAGATATGTCGGTTGAAGAGGTAGAAAGATGGCTTTCGCCGAATTTAGCCTATTAGTTTTTTGGTTGTTTAGTTTATAGTTGTCTGGATTGCATGATTTTTAATTACTAATATGGCGTATCAAAAATATACTGAATTGGAGGTTTGGAAAAAGGCTCGACAGTTTGCTACATATATTTATAATCTTACATTTTCTTTTCCTAAGGAAGAAACCTATGGGTTAATTTCTCAAATAAGGAGATGTGCAGTTTCGGTTCCTTCAAATATTGCAGAGGGTTCTGGAAGACAACATCCAAAAGAAACTGTTCAGTTTTTAGCGATTGCTAGAGGATCATTATATGAATTGGAAACTCAAATTTATGTTTCTTTTGATATTGGGTTTGTTTCTGAATTACAACTAAACGATTGTCTTTCCCAAATAAAAGTATTGGGTAAATTGACTAATGGTTACATAAGATTTTTACATAAAGAATATATTAGGTAATTGCGTTTTACGATGAAGTTTGAAATAGCCTATTTATCTAAAAAACCAATAACCAAACAACTAATTAACCAATGAAGATTACAGACCATATAAAAAACGCAAAGGGTAAAACCTTATTCTCTTTTGAATTATTACCGCCGATAAAAGGACAAAGTATTCAGTGGATTTATGATGCCATTGATCCGCTTTTGGAATTTAACCCGCCTTTTATCGATGTGACTTCACTCCGCGAAGATTATATTTACAAAGAGCAGGAAAATGGCTTGTTGCAGAAGGTTTCTTACCGTAAGCGTCCAGGAACTATTGCCATTTGTGCGGCAATCATTCATAAATATAAAATTGATGCCGTTCCGCATTTAATTTGTGGTGGTTTTACCAAAGAAGAAACAGAGAATGCACTTATCGATTTGCAGTTTTTAGGAATCGATAACGTTTTAGCTTTACGTGGTGATGCCCGTGCAGCCGATCATTCTTTCGTGCCTACTAAAGGCGGACATTGTTATGCAACAGATTTGATTGAACACATCAAAAATCACAATGATGGTAAGTTTCTACACGAAGATATTGAAACGTTTAAAAGTGATTTCTGTATAGGCGTTGCAGGTTACCCTGAAAAGCACTTTGAAGCACCAAACTTAAATGCCGACTTTAAATATTTGAAGAAAAAGGTAGATATGGGCGCCGAATTTATCGTAACTCAAATGTTTTTTGACAATCAGAAGTACTTCGATTTTGTTAAAAAATGTAGAGAGAATGATATTAATGTGCCGATTATCCCAGGTTTGAAACCAATCAGTACGCTTACACAGTTAAATGTTTTGCCAAAAATCTTCCACATCGATTTACCTGATGAATTAACGGATGCATTATCTCACGCAAAAAATAATGCTGAAGCGAAAGAAATTGGTACAGAAGCCATGATTAAGCAATGTAAAGAGCTTATGGAATTTGGCGCACCTGTATTGCATTTTTATACTATGGGAAGGCCAGAACAAACTAAGCAAATCGCAAGAGCAATATTTTAATCAAGCAGTCGTAGTGTTTTTGGCGTTTTAACACGCTGTAAGCTATATCTTTTTAGCTGTCCTTCGACTTCGCTCAGGATGACAGCTAAAAAGGATGCCGCTTCATCGTTAAAGCAAACCTAACAACAAGCCAGTCTTTGAGCAATTTAAACGACGATTTACAAAACCTTGAAGCAATACCTTTAGAAAATTTCAGTAATCTAAATTTTCTTCCCGAAAACTTCCGCCGTTAAAAAGCTTTATCAGCATGGTTTACTTTAAGAGTTATGGTAAATGTGGATATCGGCAAATTGTAGAAAGCAATGTAAACATGGCCCAATTATTTGCAAGCTTTATAAACGACAACTTTGTTTTATTAGCGCCTGTTCGTTTAAATGCGGTTTGTTTTTCTTTAACAAATGAAAACTTGGTATCTGATTCGTTAATAGAATGAATGCCACTGTGAAGGTATTTGTTATCTCAACCTTCTACAATAGGAAGAAAGGAATAAGAGCGGCTTTTGTAAATTATAGAGCAACAGCTGCAGATATTGACTTCGCTAAAACCGAAATGCTTAAAATTTTGACAGAACTTTAACTTAAAAATTCTATTTTAAGCCCAGAGGTTTTATCTTTGTAACCATGAACGCAGGTATTTTCAAATACATTTTAATCTGCTGTTTTGCTTTAACATTACTTTTTAAGGCAAGCGGTGCATTATCTGTTTTCAAAAAATCAGTTAGCCAAATCGAGTATTCTGAATCAGATAAAGAATCAACAGAAAAGGAAGAAAAACAAGTTGAAGCTGAATACTTGTACGATCATTTGGTTTCTTATCACGATTTGAAATCACCTGTTTTGATTCCAACAAAGGTTTTACTGCCCTTAAATTTCTTTATACCTGCATATTTTCCTGAGGTTTTAACACCTCCTCCTTCATCATTGGTTTAATTTCTTAATTAAACTGTTACGACTTAATACCGTAGCCTATTCTTTTACATTTAATAATTCTATCATAATATGAAACGAGCAATTTCATTATCATTTGCGGTATTTTTAATATCTGCATCTTTAAAAATTAGTGCACAAGAAGTTGCACAAACAAATATTAAGCCCATAAATAATTCAGTTTCTGTGGTTACACAGTTACAACCAGTAAGTTTTAATTACGATAAACAATGGGCGGATAAGCTGAAAATCTCAGACAAATCGCAATTTGGTTTCGTAACAGCTGATGTGCAGAAAGTATTGCCAGCTTTGGTTACCAAAACCGCTAAGGATTATTCGTCTGGTAAAAATTCTTTCCGTTCGGCTACTGTATCAAAAGTTGATTATGAAAGCCTTATTCCACTTTTAGTGGGGAGTATTAAAGAGCAGCAAGAACAAATTGAACAATTAAAGAAAGAGATTAATGTGTTAAAATCTCGAAATACAAGATAGTTTTTTAGTTTAATAGGTTGGTTTGGCCAGGATATTAATATTCTGGCCTTTTTTGTTTTTAATGAATCCTGTTTACCTTGCAAAAAATACCATACACGGATTTAAGTAAATCAAATGGCTTAAGTTTATCCAACATTTATTTATGAGAAATATATTAATTGCCTTTTTTATAGTAATCGGTTTTACAAAGAAAACAATTGCTCAAGAAATTATTACACCTGCAATTCCAAAACCTGAAAGAGAATTTCGGGCGGCATGGGTAGCATCGGTTGCTAATATCAATTGGCCAAGTAAACCAGGTTTATCTACGCAGCAACAGCAAGATGAGGCCATTGCTTTGCTGGATATGTTGAAGAAAAATAACTTCAATGCGGTAATATTTCAGGTTAGGCCGCAAGCCGATGCTTTATACAAGAGTAATCTTGAGCCTTGGTCTTACTTTTTAACTGGAAAGCAGGGGCAGGCTCCTAAACCTTATTACGATCCTCTAGAATTTTGGATAGAAGCTGCTCACGAAAGGGGATTAGAATTACATGTTTGGCTAAATCCATATCGTGCTCATCATATTTCTGGAGGTCAGCCATCTGAGTTTTCGGTTGTTAAAAAACACCCAGAACTGGTGTATAAATTAAAACAGGGTTATTGGTGGCTTGATCCTTCAAAAAAAGGAACACAAGATTTATCGGCTGCCGTAGTTAAAGATATAGTGAAACGTTATGATATTGATGGTGTTCATTTTGACGATTACTTTTATCCTTATGCTGAATATAATGGTGGAGAAGATTTCCCCGATTCGGCAAGTTATGCTGAGTATCAAAAAACTGGAGGCCGATTAGAACGTGGAGATTGGCGAAGAGAACAGGTTAATGTGTTTATTCAAAGAATTTATAAAACGATAAAAGAAGAAAAAAAACAAGTAAAATTTGGCATAAGTCCTTTTGGAATTTGGCGTCCAGGCTTCCCTGAATCTATTAAGGGATTCGACCAATACGATAAACTTTACGCGGATGCGAAACTCTGGCTAAATGAGGGTTGGATTGATTATTTTATGCCTCAATTATATTGGCAAGTAAACAACATTCCTCAAAGTTTTCCTGTGTTGCTAGGTTGGTGGCAATCAGAAAACACTAAACAACGTCATCTTTGGCCTGGAATGAACAGCGGAATTGGTGGCGGAGATAAAAATAGCGATGAAATTATTAATCAAATTATGATTACCAGAGGTATCCTGCCAAAATCGCCAGGTGCAGCGCACTGGAGCATTGCTGCTTTATTAACCCACGAAAGTTTACGAAACGATTTACTTAAAGGTCCATATAAAAATGAAGCTTTGGTGCCTGAATCGCCTTGGCTGGATAATGAAAAACCGATTGCACCTAAAGTTTCCACAGAAGATCGAATGACGGATATTTATATTAAGTGGAACCCTGCAAATGAAAAAGATGATTTTAAATATGTTGTTTATACCAACTACGGTGGTAAATGGAGTTACGTTATTCTGAATTATAAGAGCAGATTTTTACAGGTTCCAAAATCCATATTTGCCGATGCAGCAAAATTGGTTTCTCAGAAGCTACAGGGAATAGCCGTTACTGCAATCGACAGGACTGGGAATGAAAGTGTTGTTCGAATTGAGCAAGTGTTTTAAGGATTCAAAGTCCTTAGTTTGTAAGTCGGGATTGCAAATCCCGACTAGTGGATAGAGTTGCTCGAGATTTGCAATCTCGAGCATTATTTCTGTGGATTTATAATCCACCCGAGATTAAGCTTTATCTAATAAATAACTTTTAAATATTTCAAAATCAGCTTTTAATTTATCTGCATGCTGCAGTTTGCTCTCTAAAGCAGTTACCTGTTCTGGTATTTCAATTTTTGCTGCAATATCTTGAGGGAAGATATCTGGGAATTTACAAGCGTGAGCGGTAGATAAGAACACAGCAGCACTTTCATCAGCAGGGTTTTCTTTTCTGAATTTTTCAATGGCTAAATAAGCAATGGCGGTGTGCGGACAAGCAACATAATTAAATTTAGCATCGATTTCTTTAATGCCTTCAAGGGTTTCTTCATCATTGAAACGATAAGAAGTAACAACCTTTTTCAAAGCATCAACATTATTGTTAAACAAATCCATAATGCGAATCCAATTACTTGGTGCACCAACATCCATCGCGTTAGAATAGGTTTGAGTTGATGGTTTGGTTTCATAAACGCCAGTTTCCAAAAAGCGTGGAACCGTATCGTTTATGTTTGTTGCAGCGATAAATTGTTTTACTGGTAAGCCTAATTTATAAGCTAATAAACCAGCGCCGATGTTGCCAAAATTTCCACTTGGAACAGAAAAGATTACATCATTTAAGCCTTGTTTTTTAAGCTGCGCATAAGTGTTGAAGTAATAAAAAGTTTGCGGAATTAATCTCGAAATATTAATCGAATTTGCAGAAGTCAAACGAAATTTTGCGTTCAGTTCATCATCAGCGAATGCTTGTTTAACAAGGGCCTGGCAATCATCAAAAGTTCCTTTTACCTCAATGGCTCTAATATTTTGTCCGTTTGTGGTTAATTGCAACTCTTGTATCGGACTTACTTTTCCCTTTGGATAAAGAATAGTAACACGAGTATTTGGTACACCTAAAAAACCCAGAGCTACAGCGCCACCTGTATCGCCAGAGGTGGCGACCAAAACATCCAATAATTGTTCTCCATCCTTTAAAAAATAAGCCATTACACGACTCATGAACCGTGCTCCGAAATCCTTAAAAGCCAATGATGGGCCATGGAAAAGTTCCAGTACAAAAGTTTTATCATCAAGTTTTACAGCTGGTGCTTCGAAGTTAATCGCATCATCAATCAAAGCCTTTAAATCGTCAGCAGGAATTTCATCTTTCAATAAAGTTGATGCGATTTTATAAGCGATTTCTGGTAAAGAATATTGTTCAATATTTTGGATAAAATCTGCATCCAGTTGCGGAATTTCTACTGGCATATATAAGCCTTTATCCTGCGGCATGCTGTTAAAAACGGCTTCTTTAAAAGAAACACGTAAATCTTTATTGTTGGTTGAGTATAGTTTCATTAGTGGTTTAAGGTTTATGGTTTAAGGTTTAGGCGCTTTATCCTCACGCTTTTGCCTTAAACCTCATGTCTTTCTTACATTACCCTCGGTCCCTCGGCGTTAACCGAAGAAACGTAAGCTTTGCTGTTGATATTAAGTTTATGTAAGTGTTGCTGTTGGGCTTTGGTTATTTTTTTTGCAGTATCCTCGTCTTTGGTTAAGGCGAAAACCGATGGGCCCGAACCTGAAATTCCGAAACCAATTGCACCATTTTCCATAGCTAGATTTCTCATTTCTTCGAAGCCTGGAATCAGGATCGAACGTGTTGGTTCTACCAAAACATCTTTCATACTTCGGCCAATTAAATCAAAATCATTCATGAATAACCCGCTAACTAAGCCTGCAACATTTCCCCATTGGGTTACTGCATCCTTTAAAAATACCTTGCTACGAATCATCTCACGGGCATCTTTTGTAGGTACATCAACTTGTGGATAAACAATTGCGGCATACATTCCAGCAGGTGTTGGTAATGAAATTACATCCAATGGTTCGTAACTTCTAACTAAAACAAAACCACCCATTATTGCAGGAGCAACGTTATCTGCATGACCATAACCGCAAGCAAGTTCTTCACCTTTCATGGCAAAAGGAACCAGCTCTTTAGGTGTTAATAAATCACCCATCAATTTGTTAATGGCAAATAAACCCGCAACCGTACTCGCGGAGCTCGAGCCTAAACCGCTACCAATGGGCATCTTCTTATGTAATTCGATTTCAACACCAACATCCAATCGGTTAATGTGTTGCAAATAATGTTGAACGCTGGCGCTTACTGTATTTTTGGCAGCATCTAAAGGTAATTTACCATCATCGCCGGTAATCCTTTTTATGATCACACCAGGCGAATCGGTTAAGCGCATTTCAACTTCATCGCCAGGCTCATTAACAGCGAAACCCAGTACATCGAAACCGCAAACTACGTTGGCAACAGTTGCAGGAGCGAAAACTCTAACACTCTGTCCCCCTAAAATAGGAGTTGCCTTTCCATTCTTCATGTCTAATGTTTCAGCAGGGCTTATATTGTTATTTGACATTTTCTATTTTTTTTTTACTGCCTAAGGATTAAATCCAAGGCTATTTACTTTTTAGTCTCTTTCTATTTCCATCACGCCTGTAGTTCCGGCTTTAGGGGGCTATGGGGTTTATGGGTTCTGCCCAACATTTATAATATCTGCAAAAACACCTGCGGCCGTAACTTCTGCACCAGCACCAGGGCCTTTTACCACTAGCGGACGAGATTTGTACCTGTCTGTGGTAAAAGAGATAATGTTATCACTTCCCGAAAGCATATAGAAAGGATGGCTATCATCAACCATTTGCAAGCTGATTTCTACGCTGCCATCTTCCAGTTTCCCGATGTAACGTAAAACTTTACCATCGTTTGCAGCTTTGTTTTTTAAATCTTCGAAGTAAGCCGAGTTCGCCTGTAATTCGTTATAAAAATCTTCAACAGATGTTGCGTTTAAGCAAGCCTCAGGTAAAATATTGTCAATTTTCACATCAGCAGCTTCTAAAGGATAGCCTGCATCGCGAGCCAGAATTAACATTTTACGCATGAAATCTTTTCCATTTAAATCGTCGCGTGGGTCTGGTTCGGTATAGCCCAATTCCTGTGCTTCTTTTACGGTTTCGTAAAAACCAGCTTCTCCTTTAAAGTTATTGAAGATGTAAGAAATCGTTCCAGATAAAATCGCTTCGATGCGGGCAACTTTATCGCCACTCACCATCAACTCTTTTAATGTGCGGATAATCGGTAAACCTGCGCCAACATTGGTTTCATAATAAAAATCCACACCGAATTTACGGGCGGTATCTTTAAAAGATTTGTATTGAGCAAAATCGGCAGAGTTACCTTTTTTATTACAAGTAACCACCGAAATGCTACTTTCAAAAACACCCTGATAAAATTCAATTGGCGTTTCTGCTGCGGTATTATCCACAAAAACACAGTTTGGCAAATTCATGGCTTTCATTTTAGCTACGAAAGTGGCCAAATCTGCCTGTGTTCCATTGCTGCTTAATTCAGTTTCCCAATTTTCCAGCGACAAACCTTCTGCATTGAAAATCATTTTTCTGGTGTTACAAATTCCCGCAACCTTAACCTGTAAATCATTATTGGCCGCCAAGAATGGCATTTGCTCTTTCAATTGATTGAACAAAGTTTTACCAATATTTCCTGTTCCTAGGCAAAAAATATTTAGTGTACGTTTTAAGTCGGTAAAGAATGCATCATGCACCGCATTTACTGCTTTCGATAAATCATCTTTACTGATAATTACCGAAATGTTATATTCTGAAGAACCTTGTGCAATCGCCCTAACGTTAATACCATTACGACCCAAAGCATTAAATAAACGACCACTCATACCTGGTGTGCGTTTCATATTTTCGCCAACAATAGCTAAAACAGCCAGGTTGTTTTCAACCTCTGGGAGCTCCAGTTTTTTAGCGTCTAATTCCAGTTCAAATTCTTTTTTGATTAAGCTGATTGCCTGGCTGGCATCTGTCGGTTTAACTGCGAAAGTTATACTGTGTTCTGAAGATGACTGCGTAATCAAAACTACATTAATTTGCTCACGAGAAAGCAAAGAAAACAAGCGGCCGCTAAAACCAGCCTTACCAACCATACCGCTTCCAGTTAGGTTGATGATACTAATGTGGTCGATCGATGAGATGCCTTTAATGGGTAAACTCGAAGACTTTACATCACTTTTAATATAAGTTCCTCCGAAATCAGGCTCGAAAGTATTTTTAATTACAATTGGAATTTTTTTCATGAACGCAGGAATCATCGTTGGCGGATAAATCACTTTTGCTCCAAAATAACTCAATTCCATTGCTTCTGTATAACTCAATTCTGGTAAAGAAAATGCTTTTTTAACAATGCGGGGGTCGGCAGTCATCATGCCGTTTACGTCTGTCCAGATTTCGATTTCCTCGACATTTAAGGCAGCGCCCCAAACCGCCGCCGTGTAATCAGAACCACCGCGACCTAGCGTGGTAACTCTACCCGCTGCGTTGCTGGCAATAAATCCAGTAACGAAAAGCACTTTATCTTTGTTGGCCTGGTAAAAGTCGTTAATTAAGATCTCTGTTAATTCGGTATCAACCTTTGCCTGGCCGAAGTTGCTGTCGGTTTTAATTAATTCAGCACCGTTCACATACATTGCATTGCCAAAACTTTGAGCTGCAATATGTGCAATCATAAAACTCGAGCAGCGTTCGCCGTAGCTTAAAATTTGGTCTTTCGTTTGCAAACTCAACTCACGTAAATTGGTTACTGCCTGCAATAAATCTTCTAACTCATTAAAAAAGATTTTTAAGCGGGTAAATACTGGGTTTTGAGCTGCCGCTGGTAAAAGCGAGCGGATAACGGCAAAATGTTTAGCCTCAATTTCTTTTAAATGTACGTCGTAATCCTCGCCACGCTCGGCCATTTCAGCCATATCGGTAAGCAAATTAGTTACGCCACTCATTGCCGATAATACAACTATCGGATTGTTCTTCTGTTTTTCTTCGCCAACCAGGCGTAAGAGGGTTTTAATGTTCTCGGCCGAACCTACGGATGTGCCGCCGAATTTTAATACTTTCATTTTTTTTAGTTTAAATGAACCTTGCGGGTTTGTTAATTAATTTTGGTTTATGCAGTTTTCAATGGTTTTGGGTAAAAAAAAGCGCCCCGATTTGTGTCGGGACGCTTTCTGTTTTTATATTTTTTCAATTTACAACAAATTAGCCTCCCTGATTTTCTCCGGTGGTAATAATAATCGTTGTAATAATTGATGTGTTAAAATTCATATCGTCTTTGTGTACTTTGTACACCGTAAAGTAGGAGATTATTTTTTTAAAATGCAAATGTTTTTTAAATTTTCTTTAAAATTTTTTAATAAAACGTTTAAGTGGATTGAATAATGATATTTTTTGAACTGAAAACTAAAACAGATAAACTGTCATTGTGGACGGAGCAAGGCGGCAATTTCGCTTTCAAAATTAAATCATTAGAAAAGGTGCTTCAGTAATTCTTCAGTTACAGCAGTCCTGCCATTTGCTACAATCTTTTTGTGGATGCAATTGCGTTGCTATTATCGTAATTGCGAGGAGGCAAGAAGTTGTTCTTTATTTAAATAAGTAAAACAAAAAGTATTTTCGCTCCTGTCACGTTTAATTAAATTAGTTTTGAATTACTATTTGAGTCTGTTACCGTTCTGGTGGTTTAAGGAATTTGACGTCGGTCGTCATTGCGAGGTTACGAAGCAATCTTCAAGCATTCGCTGTTCGAACCCAAAAGTGTAAAATTGCTTTTATTTGTCTTTTTTCATATTCAATCCAGTTGGTTTCAACCAACAGATAATAGACAGTTACATCATATCAATTACCTTATCCCAATATAAATCTCTACTTCCGATTCGTTTCCATTTTGAGATTTTTCACCATACACCTCAAAATCGGCGTTGTATGTACGATATAAAGCAATATTATTTGCCCAAATCTCTTTCCAGGTTTCTACAACCGCGTTCGGCATTTCTCCCTTTGCAACATATCTTAAAAGCCTTTCATTATTAATTTCTCTACCAACCATTCCATCAGGAATATTGTCTAATGAATTTACCCTTTGCCCAATAATCGTGGTGTATTTTCCAGTATAGTCACTTTCGTAATCGGTATAAACGGCATAAACATCTTCGCTTTCCCTATTCGGTATTTTATTGAAAATCTCTTCTCCATAAAATCTGCTCCAAAGTTGTCCCAAATCGGTTGTGGCCTGGTTATTTTGGTTTTTGGTTTCAACTGAGATGCCAATAATTTTGAAGTTTTCCATTAGTTTAGGTTTTAAACGAAGATATTGCTTGTAACAGAGATTATGAGTTAATGTTTTCCACAAAATCACTTATAAACAAGGTGTTTAGTAAGCTTATTGGGTTGTTTGTAGATCGAATACGAATTTTAAATTACTTTAACTTTCTATATGTTCAAATCCTTAAAACAGAATTTTTAAAAGCTAAAGTTTCACCTATCCTTATATAATTTTGAAATTATTTAAAAATTGACTTATCCTACTAAAAACGTAGATTTTATCTAATGTATAGCTACGAAAATATGACGATTTGAGGTGCTTTTCCTGTTTAAAAATACTTGGCTTTTTGCTACCTTTGCAGCAAATTTATTATTCATACCCGCATGAGCTTAAATATCCATTACAAGGAAGATTTTCAAAATCGTCATATTGCACCAAATGAGGCAGATACTGCTGAAATGTTGCAGACTGTTGGCGTAAATTCTATTGATGAGCTAATTGAACAAACTGTTCCGACGGCGATTAGGTTAAAACAACCTCTAAATTTGCCTGCAGCGAAATCAGAAACTGAATATCTTGTTGCTTTAAAACAGACTTCGTTGTTAAATAAAGTTTTCAAAAGCTTTATCGGTCAGGGTTATTACGATACGATTACTCCAGGTGTAATTTTGCGTAACGTTTTCGAAAATCCAGGATGGTACACGCAATACACGCCATACCAGGCGGAGATTGCTCAAGGTCGTTTACAGGCATTGTTGAATTTCCAAACGATGGTTATTGATTTAACTGGAATGGAAATTGCCAATGCATCTCTTTTAGATGAAGGTACGGCTGCGGCTGAGGCGATGTTTATGCAATACAGCACGCGTAAAAATCAAGCTGCGAAAAAGTACTTTGTTTCGGAATTAGTTTTTCCTCAAACGATAGATATTTTAAAAACCCGTGCTAATCCTTACGGTATCGAATTGGTTATTGGAAGTCATTTAGATTTCGTTGCTGCTGAAGATTTCTTCGGTGCAATTGTTCAATATCCTGCAGGTAATGGCGAGGTTTTCGATTATAAAAACTTTGCTTCTGAATTACATAATCAAAATATTAAATTAACAGTTGCGGCTGATATTTTAAGCTTAACCTTATTAACGCCTCCAGGCGAATGGGGAGCGGATATTGTTGTAGGAACAACTCAACGCTTCGGTATTCCGATGGGTTTTGGTGGTCCACATGCTGCGTTCTTTGCAACTAAAGACGAATATAAGCGTTCAATCCCAGGTCGTATTATTGGTGTAACCATCGATAGCCATGGCGATTACGCTTTACGTATGGCTTTGCAAACCCGCGAGCAGCACATTCGTAGAGATAAAGCAACTTCAAACATTTGTACTGCACAAGCATTGTTGGCTATTATGGCTGGTTTCTATGCGGCTTACCACGGTCCGAAAGGTTTAAAAGCTATTGCAGAACGCACACATGGTTTGGCGGTAAGTTTAGCCTCAACACTTAAAGGTTTAGGTTACGAGCAATTAAATTCAGCTTATTTTGATACGATTCGTTTCGATTTAGGCGATTTAAAAGGTGGCATTCATTCAGGTTGTTTAGATAACGAAATCAACTTAAACTATGTTGGTAATGTTGCTACTATTTCAATCGATGAAACTACCACTTTTGAAGACATTGCTTTAATCGCTAAAATCTTTGCTAAAGTAAAAGCAGTAGCCGCCGATCAGGTAGAAGTTGTTGAGAATGTTGAAACCGTAATTCCATCAGCTTTACAGCGTACTTCTGAGTATTTAACACACCCAATTTTTAACTCGCACCATTCGGAGCATGAAATGTTGCGTTACATTAAATCTTTAGAGGCGAAAGATTTATCGCTTTGCCACTCGATGATTGCTTTGGGAAGTTGTACAATGAAATTGAACGCAACTGCAGAAATGATCCCAGTAACCTGGTCTCACTTTGGTCGCGTACACCCGTTTGCGCCAGCTGATCAAGTATTAGGTTATTATTCGGTTTTCAACGAACTGGATAAATGGTTAAGTGAAATTACTGGTTTCGCTGCCATGAGTTTACAGCCAAACGCTGGTGCTCAAGGCGAGTACGCTGGTTTGATGGTTATTCGTGCTTACCACCAAGATAGAGGTGATTTCCACCGTAACGTAGCTTTAATTCCTGCATCTGCTCACGGTACAAATCCTGCTTCTGCAGCAATGGCTGATATGAAAATCGTTGTCGTAAAATCGTTGGAAAACGGTAACATCGATGTGGAAGATTTAAAAGCAAAAGCAGAATTACATAAAGACAATCTATCTTGTTTGATGGTAACTTATCCATCAACTCACGGTGTATTCGAAGAAAGCATCATCGAAATTTGTGAAACGATTCACGCTAACGGTGGACAAGTTTACATGGATGGTGCAAATATGAATGCTCAGGTTGGTTTAACAAGTCCAGCTAATATCGGTGCCGATGTTTGCCACTTAAACTTGCACAAAACTTTCTGTATTCCTCACGGTGGTGGTGGTCCTGGTATGGGTCCAATCGGTGTTGCAAAACACTTGGTTCCTTATCTTCCTGGTCACGCTGTGGTAGATATCGATAAAGGAAAATCAATTTCTGCAGTTTCATCTGCACCATGGGGTTCAGCTTCAATCTTGATTATTTCACATGCTTACATCGCTATGATGGGTGCAGAGGGATTAACCAACGCTACAAAATATGCGATTTTAAACGCAAATTATATGAAAGCTCGTTTAGAGCAACACTATCCAGTGCTTTATTCAGGTGCTCAGGGTCGTTGTGCACACGAGATGATTTTAGATTGCCGCTCTTTCAAAGCTTTCGGAATTGAAGTTACCGATATTGCAAAACGTTTAATGGATTACGGTTTCCATGCACCAACGGTTTCTTTCCCTGTTGCAGGTACTTTAATGGTTGAGCCAACAGAATCTGAGCCTAAACATGAGTTAGATCGTTTCTGTGATGCACTAATCGCTATTAAAAAGGAAATAGATCAGGTTGAAAATTTAACTTTTGATAAGGTTGATAATCCATTGAAAAATGCACCTCATACCGTTTCAGTAATTACAGCTAACGAATGGGAACATGCTTACAGCCGCCAAACTGCTGCTTTCCCGCTTCCTTATGTGTTGGAACGCAAGTTTTGGCCATCGGTTGGTCGCGTAAACGATAGCCACGGCGATAGATCGTTAATTTGTGCTTGTCCACCAGTGGAGAGTTATTTAGAAGAAATAGTTCCTTAAGGATTAGGGTAAAGGGTTTAGGGTTTAAGGTTTTTCCTTTCCAAAGCGAACTCCATCATGGTTTGCCTGCTGTAAGCAGGCGAGACGGATCATAGCCTTGGTTTGTGTCCTCACAAGCCAATCATCTGCAAGTTTTATGAATCATTTTCATACGACTTGCAGATTTTTTTTGAAATCGAATGTCCAATAAAATGATTCTATTCCGATTGGTATCCGTTTTGCAATAATTATAGCATAAACCTACCGCGTTGGTTTGTGTCCTCACAAACCAAGGCGGTAGGTTTTTTTTGGTCGCCATTTCGAGCGAAGCCGAGAAATCATTATAATGAAAAACGTAGGTTCAAAGATTTCTCCATTTCATTGCGTTTCAGTCGAAAAGACGATTTTGATTTTACGGCTGCGGCCTTGGTTTGTGTCCTCACAAACCAATCATCTGCGAGTTTTTTTTGGTTGCCATTTCGAGCGAAGCCGAGAAATCTTTATAATGAAAAACTTAGGTTCAAAGATTTCTCCATTTCACTGCGTTTCAGTCGAAAAGACGATTTTGATTTTACGACTACGGCCTTGGTTTGTGTCCACACGAACCAATCATCTGGGAGTTATGAATCATTTCCATAAAGCTTTGTAGATTTTTTTTGCAAGTATTTCTGTTGTAGGGGCAGGTTTAAAGAGAAAGTAACGATCTCAAGCAGCAGCAAATGCACTTCTTACGCAAACGTTTTCGTATCATTCTCATTACTAGGACTAATTGAACCTGCTTTTAGTAATTTTATCAAAGGCTAAATCAGCCATTTAAAACCAGCTTTGATACTATTGTGAAAGCTTTTTTAAACATAAAAATACTAGCCAAACTTAAAATAATGATGAATTTATTTCTAATACTTCAACGAAACCAAAAAATGCTGCTTTCCTTTTTTTTGGTTTTATCAGCAACATATAGTTATGCTCAAGATGAGCAAAAAGAGAAGGAGCCAATTAAAATAGTTAGTGCTAAAAAAATCAATTCAACTACTGTTGAGGTACTGTATGCGAATAACGAAAAACTGCTCTTCGATTTTTATAACGAGAATATTTTTCGCTTGTTTCAAGATAATACAGGAGGAGTTCTCCGTGATCCAGCAGCAAAACCTGATGCTAAAATTTTAGTCGATAATCCAAGAAAATCACTTTCTAGTCTTTCGTTTAAGGATGATAAAAGCCAAATTTCCATTACAACAAATTTGGTTGATGTAGAGGTAGATAAAAACACTTCGCTACTTAAGGTTATAAATCTAAAAACCAAAGCCACGGTATTAGAATTATTAAAACCAATTGCGTTCGAAAAGAAAGGTGTGGTGTTAATTTTAAAAGAAAATCCGCAAGAATACTTTTATGGTGGAGGTGTTCAAAATGGTCGTTTTTCTCATAAAGGGAAAGCTATTGCTATCGAAAATCAAAACAGCTGGACAGATGGGGGCGTAGCTTCTCCAAATCCATTTTACTGGTCTAGCAATGGTTATGGCATTATGTTTTATACTTTCAAAAAAGGTAAGTATGATTTCGGTTTGAAAGAAAAAGGAATTGTAAAATTAACCCACGAAACCAATTACCTCGATTTATTTGTAATGGTTAATGCTGGTGCAGTTCCTTTGTTAAATGATTTTTATCAATTAACGGGCAACCCAGTTCTTTTGCCAAAATTTGGATTTTACGAAGGACATTTAAATGCTTACAATCGCGATTTTTGGAAAGCAGATTCTACAGGTATTGCGTTCGAAGACGGAAAAAAATATAAGGAAAGTCAGAAAGATAACGGCGGAATAAAAGAATCGTTAAACGGGGAGAAGAATAATTATCAGTTTTCTGCTCGGGCAGTTATCGATCGTTACAAAGCGCACGATATGCCACTTGGTTGGATATTGCCAAATGATGGCTATGGCGCTGGTTATGGCCAAACCGAAACTTTAGATGGAAATATTCAAAACTTGAAAAGTTTTGGCGATTACGCCAGGAAAAATGGTGTTGAAATTGGCTTATGGACACAATCAGATTTGCATCCGAAACCTGAGGTAAGTCCGCTTTTGCAAAGAGATATAATTAAAGAAGTAAGAGATGCAGGCGTTCGCGTACTGAAAACCGACGTGGCTTGGGTTGGTGCTGGTTATTCTTTTGGTTTAAATGGTGTGGCCGATGTTGGAAAAATAATGCCTGATTATGGGAAAAATAGCAGACCATTTATTATTTCATTAGATGGCTGGGCAGGAACACAGCGTTATGCAACCATTTGGAGCGGCGATCAAACTGGTGGTGTTTGGGAATATATCCGTTTTCATATTCCAACTTACATCGGTTCAGGTTTATCAGGTCAACCGAATATTACCTCTGATATGGATGGTATTTTTGGTGGCAAAAGTCCAATAATTAATGCTAGAGATTTTCAGTGGAAAGCTTTTACCCCCATGCAGTTAAATATGGATGGTTGGGGCTCGAACGAAAAATATCCTCATGCTTTGGGTGAATCTGCTACTTCCATTAACCGAACTTATTTAAAACTGAAATCGGAGCTTTTACCTTATTCTTACAGCATTGCAAAACAGGCATTAAATGGTTTGCCAATTATGCGGGCCATGTTTTTAGAATATCCTAATGCTTATACTCAAGGTAAGGCAACGCAATATCAGTTTTTATATGGACCATCATTTTTAGTTGCGCCAATTTATCAAGCAACAAAAGCAGATGAAAAAGGAAATGATATTAGAGATGGAATTTACTTGCCAGAAGGTGTTTGGATTGATTATTTCACAGGTGAAAAATATGATGGTAATCGAATCCTTAATAACTTCGATGCCCCAATTTGGAAACTGCCTGTTTTTGTAAAAAATGGAGCGATTATTCCGATGGTTAATCCTAATAATAATGTTTCAGAAATTAATAAGAAATTACGGATATATGAGTTTTATCCAGCTGGAAAAACTTCTTTTACAGAGTACGACGACGATGGTACAACTGAAGCTTATAAATATGAGAAAGGTGTATCTACTTTAATAGAAAGCAATGCGGATGACAAGTTAGACATTCATATTCACGCTGCACAAGGTAGTTTTACTGGCTTCGAAAAAGTAAAAGCTACCGTTTTACGTATCAATCTAACCGAGAAACCTAAGTCTATTTCTGCTAAAATTGGAAAACGGAAGGTTAAACTTAAAGAAGTTAATTCGTTGGGCGATTTTTCAAAACTGGAAAACGTTTATTTCTACGATGTTGCTCCAAATTTAAATCAATTTGCCACAAAAGGTAGCGATTTCGAAAAGCGTGTTTTAACTAAAACCCCTCAATTGTTGGTGAAATTAGCAGCTGCTGATATTACTTTGAATGAAATTTTAGTAGAAGTTCAAGGCTTTGTATTCCAGCCTGTAAATAAACAAAAGATAAAAACAGGATCGCTATCCGCACCAAAGCATGTAGCAATACCCGATAAAAATAGTGAAGCTTTTAGCTTAAAACCAAGTTGGAGCAAAGTGGATAACGCTGATTATTACGAAATCGAATTCGACAATATGAATTACAGTACCATTAAAGATACTACATTGGTTTTCGATGGCTTAAGCCCTGAAACCTACTATTCATTTAGGATTCGTGCTGTAAATAAAGATGGGAATTCGAATTGGGAAACATTTAGTGGGAAAACAAAACCCAACCCTTTGCAATTTGCCATTCAAGGCATTGTTGGCGAAACTACCGCCAAAAATCAGGAGAGCTCAGGCATTGAAAATCTTTTCGATTTCGATGAAAGTACTATTTGGCATACTGCATGGGGCACTAAATCAGTTCCTTTCGATTTGGTGATGGATTTAAAATCAGTTAATCAATTAGAGAAATTTAACTACGTTCCTCGCTCGGGCAGAGGGAACGGTATTTTATTAAAAGGTACAATTTACTATAGCAATAATAAAGAAACGTGGACAACCGCAGGAACTTTTGAATGGAAAAATAATGGCGATGTAAAAACCTTTGCCTTTAACGGCCAGCCAAGCGCGAGGTATATTAAAATTGCCATTACCGATGCTGTAGGAGGCTTCGGATCGGGTAGAGAGTTATATGTTTTTAAAGTGCCTGGAACAGAAAGTTATTTGCCTGGCGATATTAACAATGACCGTTTAATTGATAGAAATGATTTAACCTCGTACATTAATTATACTGGACTGAAAAAAGGTGATGCCGATTTTGAAGGTTATATAAGCAATGGCGATATAAACAAAAATAATGTAATCGATGCTTATGATATTTCTGTTGTGGCTACCCAGTTAGAGGGCGGAGTAGGCAGTAATAACATAGATAAAGTTTCTGGTAAAATTGAAATTTCAACTTCAAAACAAGCTTATAATAAAGGTGAAACGATTGAAATTAAAGTGAAAGGGACTGATTTATATTCGGTAAATGCACTGGGTTTTGCTTTGCCTTACAATTCGCAAGATTATGAATTTGAAAGCATAAAAATAGTTGGAACAAAAGCTATGGAAAACCTAACAAACGATAGGCTACATACGGATGGTAAGAAAGTGCTTTATCCTACTTTTGTTAATGTCGGCGAAAAAGAAACACTTAATGGGACGCAAGAATTGTTTATTATAAAACTGAAAGCTAAGCGAAATATTAAATTTGATTTAAAAGCTGTTGATGGATTGCTTGTTGATAAGAAGCTGAATTCGGTTAAATTTTAAGATTACAATAATCGTTATTGTGAGGTACGAAGCAATTTATTTTGTTGCAAGGATTACTTCGTACCTTACAATGACGACATTTTTGTTTAATTTTTCTTTGTCATTCTGAGGAACGAAAAATCTCAAGGCAATGAAAAACTACCTTATTAAACTACCAAACTAATTTACTTCGTTAAATTTTAGACAGTGCTAATCGATTGTAGATTCTTCATTTGCATTCAGAATGACACATTTTGTAAACTGACAGAGCGTAATAAGTTTAACTAAACTGTCCAAAATGCCATAAATTCCCTGCAGGATCATGTAAAAAACATTCACTTCCCCAATCTTCATTTCGAATTGGTGTTACTTTAACGTTATATTTTGCGGTTAAATCTAAAGCTAAAAGTTCCTGATAAAAACGAGATACATCATCAACCTCCATAAAAATCATGGTATTATCTACCCAATCTTTAACGTAGGCATTTTGCAAGTAAAAAGCCACTGCTCCACTTTTAAAAACAGACATTTGATTGCCTAAGGTAGTTTCTTCGAAACCTAAATCGCGGTAAAAACTTCTAGATGTTTCGAAATCTTTAGCACCAATAAACGGACGGATTGATTTTGCGTTGTGATTCATTTCTTTGTTTTGAGAAAACTAATATAGCGAAATAACAATTAGGCGGTTTACAACCTTACCTAGTAGCAATAGTTTTTATTGTTTAAACGGGATTGAAGCGATATACTTTTAAGCTGTCATTCTGAGCGCAGTCGAAGGAAAAGCTAAAAGATATAGCGTAAAGCCCGACTAACGTTAATTTGTTTGCGGAATTTGCTTTTCAAATCATTTTTAAACGAACTCCGATTAAACCTCATCAATATTTTTTAGTCAATAGAATGATTTTAAATAAATCGACTATTTTTGAAAAACTTAACATAGGTCAATAACAGATTACCGAACGTTAATATATCTTTGTATCAAATTATAAAAAACCAGAAAATGAAATTAAAAATCTCTTCAATCTTTTTATTAGTTGCAGTTGTGTCTTTATCAGCTTTTACAACTATTAAACCAGTTACTTACACTGTAGATGCAGCAAAATCGACCATTACTTGGGTTGGTAAAAAAGTAACAGGTTCTCACAACGGAACAATCGCTTTACAATCAGGTACTTTAAATGTTGATGGTAAAAAAGTAACAGGTGGTACTTTCACTATCGATATGAACTCAATTAAAGATGCTGATGGTAGTGCTAAATTGGAAGGTCACTTAAAAGCTGATGATTTCTTCGGTACAGCTAAATTCCCAACGGCTACTTTCGTTATTACTAAAGTTGCTGGTACAACTGTAACAGGTAACTTAACTATTAAAGGTATTACTAAACCATTAAGTTTCCCTGCAACTGTAACTGTTAATGCTGATGGTACTGTATCTGCTTTAGCTGGTAAAATTGTTGTTGATAGAACTAAATACGACATTAAATATGGTTCAAAATCATTCTTTGATAGCATTGGTGACAAAGCAATTAACGATGAGTTTGAATTAGCTGTTAAATTGGTAGCTAAAAAATAATTTTCCAAGTCTCGGAAAAAGAAAAAGGTCTCGATGTAAATCGGGGCCTTTTTTTGCTAATTGATTTTTACCATCTAAGTTATATCAAAGATTTTAATAACAATTTTTATAAAATAAATAAACATGCTAAGCTGTCCTAAGATTTCTCCTATGGTGATTTAATCTGTTTCATCGGATGCAGATGCTTCGTGCCTCAGCATGACAGGCTTATTCAAGGTTGCTACAAACAAAAAGTATTTTCGCTGCTTTCGGGTTTATGTACTTACTGAGCGACTAGGAATAAAGACTTTCAAACTGCAGGATTTGGCTAAAGCCCTGGTTACTTCATTTATTATCCGTCAGTTGAAACTGACGGCAATGAAATCATATTCAATTGCACTTTTGCTTTAGCTCTTTTGAACTTTTATTTAAGCTTTAATCTTTCCGCTTTAGTCTTTCACCTTTAATCTTTAATCTTTCCGCTTTAATCTTTCACCTTTTATCTTTCAGCTTTAGTCTTTCCGCTTTTATCTTTCAACTCAATTCCCCTTATCTAATCTTAAACCCGCCTTCAATTTCATCTACAAAACCAGTCGCTTGTTCTTTGCTGTGGTAAAATAAACATTCCCAGTTTTCGGCAGCTGCTCTTTTACCAAACTCTTTGCGTAATTCCATCGCTTTGCGGCCATCGAAATCGTACTTAGCAATAAAGTTTTTAATCAATTCGCCAGGTTCAGGTAAAACATCTCCACCAAAAAATACCTTTTGATTGCCCTCTGATAGAAGAAAAACCTGATGGTTTGGACAATGTGCTCCTGTAAATTCAAAAGCAATGGTTTCATCTAAATTTCCATCGCCTTCTACAAATTTAAGTTGAGCGTTGCGTTGTATAAACTCGAAAATATCTGTGTGGTAAGATGAAGAAGTGCTGCTGAAAGCAGTTTCCCATTCACCACGATTAATTACATATTCAGCATCGGGGAAACTTAGTTCTGTTTTATCGCCAAGTTTATGAATCATTCCGCCAGAGTGGTCGTAATGTAAATGCGACATTAAAACTTTAGTAACATCAGTAGGGTCGAAACCTGCATTACGAATATTTTTATGCAGAATTAATTCGCCATGATCATCACTAAAACCTAATCCAGTATCAAAAAGAACTAAGTCATTTTTTAACTCAACTAAAAAAGGTTGAACGTTTATAAATAAAGATGCTGGTCTATCTTTAAAGCTATGAATAGCAGAATCGAAAGGAACAAATTTCTTTGATGCATCGACTGAATATGTGCCTTCGAATAGGGTGTGAACTTGCAAAATATGAAGATTTAATTTGTACAGCAAAGTTAACAATCTATTTGCTTATTCGTTTTCGTATGTGAGTCTAAATTATGTAACCGTATTTAATTAAAATGTATATTTACTGTTCGGAGATATAATAAATGGAAAAAAGATGGGTGCAATCGTCAAATTGTAATGATGATACCATAACAACAATAGCAGAACAACTCAATATAGATAAATCGCTTGCACAAATATTAGTACAAAGAAATATTTGTGATTTCGATTCGGCAAAAGACTTTTTTAGACCTGATTTAGACCATCTTCACAATCCTTTTTTAATGAAGGATATGGATTTAGCAATCGAAAGAATTGAAACAGCTTTAGCTACTCATGAAAAAATTCTGATTTATGGCGATTATGATGTCGATGGAACAACCTCTGTTGCATTAGCTTATAGTTTCTTTTCTCAGCTCACTAAAAATATCGAATACTATATTCCAGATAGATATTTGGAAGGATATGGCATTTCTAATGCTGGAATAGATTATGCAAATGAAAATGGTTTTTCGCTAATTATTGCGTTAGATTGTGGCATAAAATCTATCGATAAAATTGATTATGCAAATACATTTGGAATCGATTTCATTATTTGCGATCACCATTTACCTGGAGATGAGCTTCCTAAAGCTGTAGCTGTTCTCGATCCAAAACGTTTGGATTGCGAATACCCTTTCAAAGAACTGGCTGGCTGCGGAATTGGTTTTAAACTGGCTCAGGCTTATGCACAAAAGCATAATTTACCCAAAGAAACCTATTTGCAATATCTTGATTTAGTGATGGTAAGCATTGCTGCCGATATTGTGCCTGTAGTTGGCGAAAACAGAATTTTAGCTTATTATGGCATCAAAAAACTCAATACAAATCCATGCGAAGGTTTAAGAGCTTTAATGGAAGTTTCGGGTAAAACCGAAAACTACACAATTACCGATGTGGTTTTTACTTTAGGTCCACGGATTAATGCTGCAGGTAGAATAGATCATGCAAAACACGCCGTAGCTATGTTGCTTTGCCAGGTTGATGGCAATTCATCAGAACAAAGCGAGCTGATCAACTTAAAAAATACCGAACGCAAAACTTACGATCAGGATATAACCCGAGAGGCTTTGGCTTTGATAGGCGACAGCGAAGTTTTAATTAATAAAAAAACAACCGTGGTTTTTAATGAAAACTGGCATAAGGGTGTAATTGGAATCGTAGCATCACGCTTAACAGAAAAATATTATCGACCAACGATCGTTTTAACCAAGTCGAACGGACACGTGGCAGGCTCTTGTCGCTCGGTTGTTGGTTTCGATTTATACGAAGCTTTAAGCGGTTGTGCACATTTGCTCGATCAATATGGTGGACATAAATTTGCCGCAGGCTTAACCATGCAGGAAAGTAATGTTAATGCCTTCGCTGATAAATTTGAAGAAATTGTTTCCGCAAGTATTACAGATGAGTTATTAATCCCAATGATTCGGATTGATGCGGAAATAGATTTGGCTCAAATTGATGGTAAATTTTATCGTGTTTTGGCACAAATGGGCCCTTTCGGACCAGAAAACATGGCGCCTATTTTTGTAACACATAATGTTTACTTAGCTCAGCACGCAATGGTAGTTGGCGCAAATCATTTAAAAGTTAATATAAAACAACAAAATTCGAGTATTTTTGAAGGCATTGCTTTCGGACTAGCAGAATTTGAAAAACTTTTACAACCAAAAGTACCTTTCTCTGTTTGTTATACTATTGAAGAAAATGTGTGGCGTGATAAAAAACGTTTGCAATTAAATATTAAAGGAATAAAAGTTAATTAGTAAATCTACAAAAGATGTCATCCTGAGTTTATCGAAGAACTCAACAACGACATCAACTGTTAAGTTATATATGATATTAAGAGCCGAAAATCTGGTTAAAAAATATAAGCAGCGTACTGTTGTAAACGATGTTTCTTTTAATGTAAGCCAAGGTGAAATTGTTGGTTTATTAGGACCGAACGGTGCTGGTAAAACAACCTCATTTTATATGATTGTTGGTTTAATTAAGCCAAATGAAGGTCGCATATTTTTAGAAGAAGAAGACATTACCGAAGATGCAATGTATCGCCGTGCACAGAAAGGTATAGGTTATTTAGCTCAGGAAGCATCGGTTTTCAGAAAACTTACAGTAGAAGATAACATTCTTGCCATTTTGGAAATGAGTAATATGAGCAAGGAAGAACAACGGGATAAGCTGGAAGAATTAATTAACGAATTCAGTTTACACAAAGTTCGTAAAAACCGCGGCGATTTATTATCTGGAGGCGAGCGAAGACGTACAGAAATTGCCCGTGCTTTGGCTGCAAATCCTAATTTTATCCTTTTAGATGAGCCTTTTGCAGGTGTAGATCCAATTGCTGTTGAAGAAATTCAAAGTATTGTAGCGAAGCTTAAACATAAAAATATTGGTATTTTAATTACCGATCATAACGTGCAGGAAACCCTTTCGATTACCGATCGAGCATATTTACTTTTCGAAGGAAAAATTTTAGAGCAGGGCGTTCCTGAAGTGTTAGCCGAAAACGAAATGGTAAGAAAAGTTTACCTGGGTTCGAATTTTGTTTTGAAGCGTAAGAATTTTGATGTTTAATATTAACCACAAATAAGGATGTGCACTGATAATATGACTTCAAAAAAAGAGATGAAATTAATTATAACACAAATAAATCAATGTTTATCTGTGTTCATCAGTAGTAGAAATCAGAAGTTTAGGGGTTAATATGGCATTTGTAAATTCAATTTTTACCTGGCTAATGAAAAAGCGGATCCATCAGATCGAGCTTTTTATGAAATATCCTCACGATGTTCAGCAAGAGTGGTTTCATACTTTAATAGATAGTGCTGAAAATACCGAGTGGGGAAAAAAATACGATTACAAAACGATTCTAACCACTTATCAATATCAGGAACGGGTTCCGATTCAAAATTATGATACGTTAAAGCCATACATCGAGCGAATGCTGAATGGCGAGCAAAATATTTTATGGCCATCCGATATAAAGTGGTTTGCAAAATCATCGGGAACTACCAGTGATAGAAGTAAATTTATACCAGTTTCGGAAGAATCTTTAGAAGAATGCCACTTTAAGGGCGGCAAAGATATGCTTTCCATTTACTGTAATAATCGGCCAGATAACCAGATGTTTACTGGAAAGGGTTTGGTTTTGGGTGGGAGTCATCAGGTTAATCAACTAAATGAAGATTGTTTTTACGGTGATTTATCAGCGGTGCTGATTAAAAACCTGCCAATTTGGGCTGAGTTTTATCGCACTCCAGATATGTCTATCGCCCTGATGGATAATTACGAAATTAAGATCGATAGAATGGCTGAAGCTACCATTCAGGAAAATGTTACCAGTATTTCAGGTGTGCCAACATGGACAATTGTTTTAGCTAAAAAGGTTTTAGAACTCACAGGTAAGAAAAATCTGCTTGAAGTTTGGCCTAATTTGGAGCTTTACGTTCATGGTGCTGTAAATTTCGGACCATATCGCGAGCAGTTTAAGCAGTTAATTCCATCTGATGATATGTATTATCTGGAAACCTACAATGCATCAGAAGGTTTTTTTGGTATTCAGGATCAGGATAATTCAGAAGAAATGCTTTTAATGCTTGATTATGGTATTTTCTATGAATTTGTTCCGATGGAAAACATTGGGGATGAAAATCCAAAAGCATTGTTGTTGGGCGAGGTAGAGTTGCATAAAAACTATGCAATTGTGATATCTACCAATGGGGGATTATGGCGCTACATGATTGGCGATACGATTCAATTTACTTCGTTAGCACCGTACCGAATAAAGATAACTGGCCGAACCAAACATTTTATTAATGCGTTTGGCGAAGAAGTAATTATCGATAATGCCGAACAAGCTTTAACAAAAGCCTGCGGCGAAACAGGTGCAGAAATTAAAGATTATACGGCAGGACCGATTTACTTTAAGGATGAAAAAGCTGGTGGACACGAATGGATTATTGAGTTTGATAAACAACCCAACGACTTCGAGAAATTTATCGATGTGATGGATAAAACCTTACGCGAGGTTAATTCTGATTATGATGCAAAGCGATTTAAAGATATGGCTTTATGTCGTCCAAAAGTACATAATGCTCCTGCTAATACATTTTACAATTGGTTAAAAGCTAAAGATAAGTTAGGCGGGCAACACAAGGTTCCGCGTTTAGCCAACGAGCGGAAGTATGTAGACGATATTTTGGAAATGATAAAAGCGCAGTAGATTAAATATTTTATTCCCTATTTAATCGTTGATTAATAAAGCAATTATGAAATTGGACAGGCAGAAAATATTAGATTTCTTCAAAAAATCAGAAAGCAAAGCTTCGGTTATATTAAAAGATAAAGCCAAAGCTGGCGATACCATTAAAGAGGCGCTGGGTAAAGCCGTTACGAATAAAAGTGATTTGGAAGGAGTTTGGGCAAAAATGCTGTTGCTCTTTGCCGTTGCAAAAGATTATGTAAACGGAGATTATACCGAAATCCCTAAACGCTCCATCGTAGCCATTCTGGGCGGATTAATTTATTTCCTTTCGCCAATTGATGTTGTACCAGATTTTATACCTGTTTTAGGTTTTATTGATGATGTTTTTATATTAAATCTCGTTTATAAACAAGTTATTAAAGATCTGGAGCTGTATAAAATTTGGAAGGATAGTCAGCTAAAAATAGTCGGTACAATTGATGAATCTAATGCATAGCTTTTTAGATTGGTTAAGTCTACACCTGTTAAGTTGCCCATTTAAATCTCACTTCGGGATAGATTGCCCTGGCTGCGGCTTACAAAGATCAGTTTTAGCTTTGCTTAAAGGCAATTTTATCGATTCTTTTAAATTATATCCTGCAACAATACCATTAATTTTTATCGTGGTTTTTACTTTTATTCACCTTAAAGTTGATTTTAAATTTGGCGCTCAACTTATAAAAATCACCTTTGTAGCTATTGCGGTAATTATTCTAATCAATTACATTTACAAAATATACAACCATCAACTTATAAACTAAATTAACTTTATGTCAGAAGAACAAGGAAATCCGCAAGAAAATCAACCTGTTAATCCAGTAAATAATGATGTTCCTGCATTTGGCTCAGTATCTCAACCGCCATTAACTCCGCCACCTTTTCAGCAAAATCCCCAGTTTAATCAATTTGGCGGACCGCAAAATTTACCAAACTCAACTGTCGCTTTAATTTTAGGGATTTTATCAATTCCAGCTTGTTGCTGCTACGGGTTAGGCTTAATTTTTGGAATTATCGCTTGGGTTTTAAGTGCTGCGGATATTAAAAAGTATAATCTTAATCCTGCTAATTACTCAATATCCTCATATAAAAATACTAAAGCAGGTAAAGTTTGTGGCATAATTGGTTCAATCTTAAGTCTACTTTATATCATCTGCCTTGTTGCTATGCTAATTTTATTTGGTTGGGCTGCACTAAGAGATCCAGAAGTTATGAAAGAGCTATTGAGAGAGAAAGGGTTACAATAAATAAATTTACCTTAAAAATATAAATCGAATGGCTCATGCTGTTCGATTTTCTTATTTTTGTACCGTAGAAATTGTAAATAAAAAATTAAAGATAATGTATCCAGAATATTTAGTAGAACCAATGCGTAAGGAATTAACTAACGTTGGTTTTGAAGAATTAAAAAATGCACAAGAAGTAGATCAAGCCATTAAAGGCGAAGGAACTGTTTTAGTAGTCGTAAACTCGGTTTGTGGTTGTGCAGCAGCAAATGCTCGCCCGGCAGCAAGAGCAGCGGCAGCACACGAAAAACATCCTGATAAATTGGTTACTGTATTTGCAGGCATGGAAAGAGAAGCAGTAGATCAGGTAAGAAATTATATGATGCCTTTTCCTCCATCATCACCAGCAATGGCTTTATTTAAAGATGGTAAATTGGTACACATGATCGAGCGTCATCAGATTGAAGGCCGCCCTGCACAAATGATTGCCGATAACTTAATCGGTGCTTTTGAGCAATACTGCTAGTTTTTTGGCTTTTGGCTGGTTAGTTTTTTGGCTTTACAGGATTCTAACCAACCAACACCCAAACATTAAAAAAACTAATTAAAAATCTTTATTAAGCAGTTTCTCCAGTTCTCCAAAAGAAACATTCATTCTTACACGCCCTTGTTTGGCATAAGATATTTCTCCAGTTTCTTCCGAAATAATTACCGCTACAGCATCTGTAGTTTCAGAAACACCAATTCCAGCGCGGTGTCTTAGTCCAAATTGCGAGGGTAACTGATCGTTATCGGTTAGGGGTAAAATACAACTTGCGCTTTTAATTTTATTCTCAGAAATTACAACAGCACCATCATGCAGCGGACTGTTTTTCTGAAAAATACTTTCCAGTAAACGTTTTGAAATTTTAGCATCAACAACCTCGCAGCTATTGGCAAAAAATTGTTCATCGTAAAACTTAACAAATACAATTAATGCACCTGTTCGGGTTTTCTTCATCGTTTTACAAGCATCAATAATTGGCTTAATCCGTGTTAAGTTATTTCTTTCTATCTCTTTCCTGCCGAATAAATAACCCCACCAAGCTTTATTTTTTTGTAAAAAGGCATTTTTTCCGATTAGCAACAAGAACCTTCGAATCTCCGGATGGAAAATTACAATCAAAGCGATAATACCAACACTCATAAATTTATCTATGATGGTTGTTAGCAATTCCATATGTAATCCTTTTACTATCCAGTAGAAAACCGTGATAATAAACATGCCCACCAATAAATTTACGGCAAGCGTGTTACGAATTAACGTATAAACGTAATAGATTAATAATGCAACTAAAATAATGTCAACGGCATCCGTTACAGATAATTTAAGAAAATCGAAGTCGAAGCTTTTCATCAATGCCAAGATAGTTGTTTTTTGGGAAACTGTTTTAATTGATGTTAAATTGGTTGATTGTGGGAATTGTTTAGCTTTTATGTATTAATGTCTAATTTTTCAAAATCGATTTTCGTAATGCATTTAATTTATTAGTCAATTGGTCGAGCTTTTGTCTAAAAAGTATATAATCATCAGTCGATATATAACCCAAATCATGTGCCCAATTATATGATTAATTGTTTCCATTGCACTTGCATAAGACATTGAAACAAAATGGGCTTTATCTTTAGCTGTGATGCGGGCTGAGCCTTCGGCTAAACAACCTCCAATACTACTTGCTGATCTTTTAATTTGACTTGTTAAGCCAAAGATTTCATCTTTTGGGAAATTCTTGACCAGTAAGTAGATTTCTTTTCTGAAAACTCTGGCTATTTGCCAAGTCTCCAGTTTTTCAAATGAATAAATATGCATAATAATTTAATTAATCATTAATGCAATCCTAACAATAGGTAGATGTTTTGTTCTGCAGTTTTACAGTAGTAATTTATCAAATAACCAATTCAAACAAATAATAGTTAAGTTTTTCAGAAAATGGTAATTAACGATTTAAGCAAATAACCAATTTAAACAATTAACCCTTTTATCCCAGCATTTCCACTAGCTTCACACATTCAACAGCTTCTTTTACATCATGCACCCTTAAAATTTTTGCGCCTTTTTGGAGTGCAATGGTATTTAAAATTGTTGTGCCATTTAATGCTTCTGCAGCTGTATTTTTTAAAACTTTATAAATCATGCCTTTTCTCGAGAATCCTGCTAAAACAGGCAATTTGAAAATTTTAAATTCCTGCATTTGATTTAACAATTCGTAGTTGTGCTCAATCGTTTTTCCAAAACCGAAACCTGGGTCAATAATTACATCATGAACTTTTAGTTTTTTTAACATATCGATTTTCTTTACGAGATAATCAATAACGTCCAATAAAACATTATCGTAAACAGGATTTTGCTGCATGTTTTGCGGTGTACCTTGCATATGCATCATAATGTAGGGTACTTGAAGACGGGCAACGGTTTCGAACATTTTATCATCCATATCGCCTGAAGCAATATCATTAATAATGTGTGCTCCTGCAAAAATGGTTTCTTCTGCTACCTTTGCTCTAAAGGTGTCGATAGAAATTATCGCTTCTGGAATATTTTTGTTTATTGCCTCAATTACAGGAATAAGTCTGCTAAGTTCTTCATCTGTTGAGATATCTTTTGCACCTGGCCTTGAAGAATAGCCGCCAATATCAATAAAAGTTGCGCCATCATTTAAGAAAGTTTCCGTTTTTCTAAGTGCTTCATCAATCGAATTTGTTCGGCTATTGTTATAAAAAGAATCGGGCGTAATATTTAAGATGCCCATAACTTTAGGCTTACTTAAATCGAAGATTTTACCTTTAATATTTAGGCTTTGTTTTGGTTCAAAAAAGTTTTTTTCTGCCATATTAAACCCTTTCGGGATTTGGGTTTCGCTTTAAAAATGTATCTTTAGCTTTTGTTTTTCCACTACAAAAATACACTAAAACTAAATAATTATTGGCCTTGGCACAAACAAATACCTCTTCTGAATTCGATGCTGTGATTGCAGTTTGCAGATCACTATTTCTTAAAAAAACTAAAGATTATGGCACTGCATGGCGCATTTTAAGGCCAAGCTCTATCACCGATCAGATTTTTATTAAAGCGCAGCGCATTCGTACTTTAGAAGAAAAAAAAGTAAGTAAAGTAGGCGAGGGCATTATTCCAGAATATATTGGCATTATTAACTATTGTGTTATCGCCATGATGCAATTGGAGTTAACGGAAAATGATCCATTAGAAGTGCCGTTTGCAGAAGTACAATCTATATTCGATGGCAAAGTGCAGGAAACAAAGGATTTAATGTTTGCTAAAAACCACGATTATGGCGAAGCCTGGAGAGATATGCGAATCAGCTCTTTAACGGATTTAATTTTACAGAAAGTTTTTAGAGTTAAGCAAATAGAAGATAACGAAGGGCAAACACAAGTATCAGAAGGTGTAAATGCAAATTACCAGGATATGTTAAACTATTCGGTTTTTGCATTAATTAAACTAGGCGTAAAATAATGAAGAATATACTTTTAACCTTTTCCAGAATTTTTGTCGGGGTATTATTTATCTTTTCAGGATTAATAAAAGCCAATGATCCATTAGGATTTGGTTATAAGCTTCAGGAGTATTTTGATGTCTTTCATATTAGTTTTTTAAGTCCGATTGCTACGGGAATAGCGATTTTACTTTGCACTTTAGAAATTATTTTAGGCGCATTGCTCTTGCTGGGTTTCTGGGGTAAAAAAGTTTCCTGGGGATTGTTGATACTTATCATTTTCTTTACCCTTTTAACTTTTGTTTCTGCCTTTTTTAAAGTAGTAACCAGTTGTGGTTGTTTTGGCGATGCCATTCCACTTACGCCTTGGCAATCTTTCGGTAAGGATCTTGTATTATTGGTGCTGATCGTTTACGTATTCCTTAAAAAGGATTTTATTAAGCCTGCTGTCCAAAAGGCGAAATCGCAACGGAATATTGCAATTGTAGTTTCAGTTGTTTCGTTGCTTTTTGGTTTATACACCTATAATTTTTTACCCGTTATCGATTTTCTGCCTTACAAAGTCGGAGCGCATATACCTTCTTTAATGGTTATCCCGCCAGGAGAAAAACCCGATGAGTTTCAAATCATGTATCACCTTAAAAATAAAAAAACTAAGGCTGAAAAAGACATGAGTGATAAGGACTACCTTAAAACTGAAATCTGGAAAGATGATAACTGGGAAATTGTTGGCGAACCTTCGAAAACATTGGTTAAAAAAGGGTACGAGCCTAAAATTAAAGATTTGATTATTACCGATGCATCGGGAACTGATTATACAAAAGAGCTGATCGAAAACCCGTATTATAGTTTGGTTTTTGTGGCTTATAACTTAAACGATACGAATGAAAAAGCTATAGGCGATTTAAATGCCTTAGCACTAAATGCCACGCAGCAATTTAATATCAGAAGTGTTTTACTTACCTCCAATTCGGCTAGTGATGCAGAAAAATTCATCAAAAAATATAACCTTTTCTCTGAAGTTTTTTATGCAGATGCAGTTCCATTAAAAAGTATGGTAAGGGCTAATCCAGGTGTTTTGCTTTTAAAAAATGGAGTAGTTATAAGTAAGTGGCATTTTCATAATGTGCCAAGCTTCGAACAATTGGGCAGTAAATATTTTAGCAAATAATGTTAGGTTACGCGATTAAAAAACTCTTATACGGATTACTGGTTATGGCTGGGGTTGTATTGGTTGTTTTTGTATTGTTTAACATTTTGCCTGGCGACCCTGCAAGAATGACGATGGGGCAAAGAGCTGACGTGCAATCGCTGGAAGCCGTACGTAAAGAGTTTGGTTTAGATCGTTCGAAACCTATGCAATTTGTTTTGTACATCAACGATTTATCGCCAGTTAGTGTTTTAGACAATGATAGTTTGACACAAAAAAAATATCACTATGCAAAACTTATTAATTTCGATAAAAAGGCTTTGGTGATAAAATCGCCATATTTACGAAGTTCTTACCAAACGAAAAGAGATGTTACGGCTATTCTTTCCGAAACTGTTCCAAATACTTTTATTCTGGCCTTAACCGCAATGATTTTTGCAACGCTAATCGGCGTATTCTTAGGCGTGCTTTCCGCAGTTTATAAAGATTCCTGGATCGATAAATCGGCCAATGCATTTGCTATTTTAGGCATTTCGGCGCCATCATTTTTCGCAGGAATTATAATTGCCTGGCTTTTCGGCTTTGTATTAAGTAATTACACTGGATTAAAAATGAGTGGTAGCTTATACAGTTACGACCCTTTTAACGGAGAAATTTTAACATTAAGAAATCTTTGGTTACCCATGATAACTTTAGGTTTAAGGCCTTTGGCAATAATTGTTCAATTAACTAGAAGTGCTATGCTTGACGTTTTAGCTCAAGATTACATTCGCACAGCAAAAGCAAAAGGTTTGAGTAGAAATGCTATTATCTACAAACACGCCTTAAAAAACGCAATGAATCCTGTTATAACCGCTATTTCTGGTTGGTTTGCGTCGCTACTGGCTGGTTCATTTTTTGTTGAATATATATTTGGATATAACGGATTAGGACGAACTACAGTAACCGCCCTCGAAATGTCTGATTTCCCTGTCGTAATGGGTTCCATTTTATTTATTGCCTTTGTATTTGTGGTGATAAATATTTTGGTTGATATTCTTTACGCGTATGTTGATCCAAGAGTTAAATTGGTTTAAAATGATTGAAGAATTTATTGCCTATACAAAACTAGCCGACACAAAGGTGATGGATGTTTTTTCTTCCATTGATAAAAATCTACCTGACGCAGAAAGATTATTTAGCCACATTCTAAATGCACAGCATATCTGGGCCAACAGAATTGTTGGGTTAAAACCTGTATTTGAAGTTTGGCAGGAACATGATAAACATAATTTTCAAGCAATTTCTAAAGACAATTTTGCATTGATAGAATCTTGCCTGGATAATTTATCGCTCGAAACCTTAGTTTTGTATTATGATTCTCGTGGCAATGAACATAAAAATACGATAGGCACCATGTTTATGCAGATGTTAAATCATTCAACTTATCATCGCGGGCAAATTGTGTCGATGCTTAAAGCTGCTGGAATTGAACCACCAGCAACCGATTATATCTTGTTTAAACGTAATAACCTTTTATGATAATTTTTCTGATCGGCTACATGGGCTGTGGCAAAAGTACCAAAGCTAAACAACTTGCACATAGATTAGATTGCCCAGTAATTGATTTAGATGCAGAAATTGTTTCCAGAACAGGGAAAACAATTGCCGAATATTTCGAAGCTTTTGGTGAAAGCGGTTTCCGGGATTATGAAAGTGAAACGCTTAAAACACACAGCTATCCTGAACATTGTGTTGTAGCAACTGGTGGTGGATTACCTTGTTTTTTCGATAATATGGATTGGATGAATCAAAATGGCATGACCGTTTACCTCGAAATGGAGCCTGCTCAATTGGTATCTAGGTTGCAGAATCGACATAAACGACCTTTAATAAAGGATTTAGATGATGAGCAACTATTAGACTTTATAAATGTAAAACTTGCTGAGCGCAATCCTTTTTACACCCAGGCAAAAGTAATTGTTAATGCTTTCGATTTGGATGCAGAAAAATTAGAAGAAGCAATTAAAGAGAAAACAAATAGCTAAGCATTGCCCTCGTCTTCCTGCGCAAATTGTTCTTCAATATATTTTATTTTCGTTTTGCCATGTGGTGTTGGCTCGCCGTAATCGTTAATGTTTACGAAAACAATTTTATCGATTGTTAAAATACTTTTACGGGTAATTTTGTTTCTTACCTCGCAGCACATCGTAATCGAAGTGGTACCAAAATTTGTTGCTGTGATACCCATTTCAATAATGTCGCCTAACTTGCCTGAGCTAACAAAGTTAATTTCCGACATATATTTGGTTACTACCTTTGGGTTTTCAAGTTGAACAATAGCGTAAATTGCTGCTTCTTCGTCAATCCATTTTAAAAGACTTCCGCCAAATAATCCTCCGTTAGGATTTAAGTCTTCGGGTTTTATCCATTTGCGTGTGTGAAAATTCATAAAGTGATTTTTTATTGAAAGACATTTCAGATGCCTTGCAAGCAAATATATCCTTTTAGGCTTTGGGAAACTTCAGATTATCGTCAATAATTTTAGCAGATAATAAAGCCAAAGGAATTCCGCCTCCTGGATGCACACTTCCACCGCAGAAGTATAAATTTTCTATTTTTGAACTGAAGTTAGAATGCCTTAAAAATGCTGCAAACTGGTTGTTAGAGCTGTTGCCATATAGTGATCCTTGATAAGAGCCCGTTTGTTGCTCAATGCTTCTTGGGTCGAGAATTTGCTCGCAAATAATATCTTCAGCTATGTTTTTCTTTAATAACCTGCTTAGCTTTTGAATGATATTTTGTCTTGCTTTAGCGATAAGTTCGTCCCAGTTTTGATCATTATTTGCAGGAACATTTATCATTACAAACCAGTTTTCGCAATTAACTGGCGCATCGTTTTTAATATATTTCGATGTGATGTTCAGGTAAATTGTCGGATCGGTATGAATTTTTCGATCATGCCATATTGCATCGAATTCTGCCTTGTAATTTTCTGCAAAAAAAATGTTGTGTAACCCCAATTCTGGATATTCGTTTTTTATACCCCAATAAAAAATTAGGGCAGAACTGCTTCTTTGCTGAGCAAGCAATTTTTCAGGTGCTTCAAATTTTGGGAGTAGGTTTTTGTAAGTAAACCAGATATCTAAATTCGAAACAACTAAATCAGCTTCAATGGTCGAGTTTTTAATTCTTATGCCTTTTACAACATCTGCCGAATAGATGATCTCTTCGACTCTGGAATCAAATTGAAATTTTACGCCCAAATCTTTGGCAAGCTTTACTAAAGACGTGATGATACTATACATCCCTTTATCAGGAATGAACGCACCAAAATGATATTCAAAATGCGGAATTACATTTAAAGTTGCAGGCGCCTGATACGGATTGGAGCCATTATAAGTAGCATAGCGATTGAAAAGCTGAACAATTCGCTCGTCTTTAAAAAAGCTTTGATTTGCCTTATTTTGATCTCTAAAAGCATCGATTTGACCAAATCGGAGTGCCGATTTTAGCGTGTCCCAATGTAAATAACTTTTGAGTTTGTGTAAAGTTCTTTCTAAAAAAACCTTATGTGTTATCTCATATATGGTTTCACTTTTAGAAAGGTATTTATGAACTTCCCTTGCCGATGAATTGGTTTTTTGCTCAATTTCTTTGGCAAATTCATTTATATCGGCTGATGCAGTTAAGTTTAAGCCATCTTCATAGAAATACTTACAAATTTCTTCCAGTTTCTCATATCGAAAGTAATCCCAAGGATTTTTACCCGCAAGCGTAAAAAGTTCATCTACGTATTGAGGCATGGTAAATAAGCTCGGTCCAGCATCAAAACGAAAACCATCGATATTAATTTCAGTAAGTTTTCCGCCAGGATAAGAATTTGATTCGAAAACCATTACTGCATAACCTTTTACCGCCAATCTTATTGCAGTTGCAATTCCTGCAATTCCCGAACCTATAATTACTGCTTTTGGCATTTAATGCAATTGAACTACTTTAACTCTTCTAAATAAGTTTTTGTTTGTTTTTCAATTTCGCCAGTAGCAACTTTTATAGCTGAACCCACTCTTGTTGTTTCGGGTTTAACTGGCATTTTATTAATCGTAGCCAAAGCATCAATATACCATTTACTCCAAACCTCTATAATGTGTTTTTCATCAGTCGCAGATTTTCCGTCTGCAATTGCTTTTTTACTGAGGTCAAATTCAGTTTTAAGTCGAACCAAAGCGTCAGCTTTAACTTGCGAAACCGTTGCGGTTGCTGTGCTTTCATCGGCAGAAATTAAAGTATAAGCAGCGGTTAAAGCGCTTATACCAACGTTCTTCATTTCCGTTGGCGATACTTTATCTAATCGATCATTATCTGTATGATAAAAAACATCTGTAAAGTGCCACATTAACAAGCCTGGAATTTTATTTTGCAGAAAAGGCGTGTGATCGCTTCCACCTTCAAAAGGATTATAGTTAACCGTCCAGTTTGCGAATTTCCCTTGAGCTTTACAGATATCGAAAATAAAATCGTTGAAATAATGCGGGAAAAGGTCTTTCTCCGTCACATCTCCAGCACCCCATTCCGTGTGTTTATCCGTTCCTCGTGTCCAGATTGCAGATGGGTCTGGCATTTTTTCAATTAAGAAAGAACCACCCGTTTTTTGCGTGTCTTCGCCAACCATATCTAAACTCATTCCCCATAAAATACCTTTTGCACGAGTGGTATCTTCTGTAATGTATCTTTTGGTCGATACAATTTCATCGCCCCATAAAAAGGTTAAGCTGCGCTTTGGACTAATCTTTTTTGCCTTGTAAAGCTCAGCCGTTAATCTGGCCATTTCTGCAAGCGTACCTACACCGCTGGCATTATCATTGGCGCCAGGTTCCTGAACGTGGGCACTGAATACGAAGCGTTCATCAGGTTTTTCACTGCCTTTTAAATTGGCTACAATGGTTAATTCCTCAGCCTGATAGATTTTAGTTTCAATATTAACCTTCAGTTTTGTAGAACCCTTTAAACAAGCTGCTTTTAGCTTTTCCTTAGCGCCGTAAGATAACAACAGGGTCCATACATCACTATTAGCAGCCATTCTTCCAAACTGAATTGAAGTTTGATGAATTTCTGGTTTAGTATAGGCAGGCATAGAATAACCTAAAACGCCAACAGCACCAGCTTTCGCTGCCATAGCCAATAATCGGGCTGGATTTGTTTCTGAAAAAAGAATTTTACCTTTTAAATCCATTTTATCGATTTCGGCTTGAACAACTTTGGCAATGTAAACCACCTCTGCCGTAACGCCTTCTGCTGGTGTAGATTGGCAGTTAATCGGAATCATGTTGCGATTGGTTTTGAAAGAAATCAAAGGCTGTTGTTCTCCAACGATATCGATATTTGCGTTAACAGGTTCCCAGGTTTTGTTTTTCATCGCTCGTTTTTCGATGCGATAAGTTAACGGTGCTTCAAACTCATTTTGTTTTTGCGCTACAAAACCTGCTTTTTTTAAAATATCTTCTACATGATGAATACTTGCATCAAAACCCGTGTTGCCAGGCAAGCGAAAATACTTCTCTACAAAGGCCGTGATTTGAAACGCATTCTGTTCTTTAAATGCAGGGCGGGTTAATTTGAAATTTGCCTCTGGCGAGTTTTGCGCATAACTCGAAAATCCCGCTAAAAGCAGGCCTAAAAATATCTTAGTTTTCATGAAAATCAGCTATAAAGGCTGAAAGATACTAAGAATAGTTTTTAATTAGGCTAAGCTTTTTGTTAATCGTAACGCTTGCCTTTTTTGTTTTTTAAACCTTCATCAACAGATAATGGTCCTGAGCCAACAACCCAAAACAGAATTAGCATAAATAACACTATAACCGATAACCAAAGCTCAGAATTTAGCATCGAAAATCCTCTGGTAAGGTTTACAAAAAATACCGCAAACAGTAGTATTGGAATTTGAATAACCACTGCAAAACGTGTTACCAAACCAAGCGTTATTAAAATGCCGCCTACTAAATGAGCAAACGCAACGATATGTATCGCTACACTGATTAATACGCCCGAGAAGCCAAAAACATTGTTCTCTGTAATTAGATTTTGAAGTGTTGTAGTGTCGCTGATAAAAGAAACGCCCCTTCCAAAAATAATCAAGCCTAATATAATTCTGAGAAAATCAAGCCATTTTGTTTGATGAACATCGCCCCAATGTTCAATTTTACGGATTACGTTCATGATGAACCTCCTTTTTAGGTGAAATGATGTATTAAGTTACGGATTTAATAAACGTAATCCAATAAAAATCAGTTTATTGTGACGTTTTGATTGTCAGTATTTTTGTCGTGTTCAAAACGAAAATATGGTCGTTTCTTGTTCGTTAAACCCCAGCAAGATAAATGTGATTTTTCTTTCAGCGAAGCGCCTCTTTTTTGAGACTGTTATCGAAATTTAGTTCCTTTTAAATTTAAAATAATATATTCGATTTTTATAAAGACTAAAGTAGTAAAATAAGGCCTCCCTACCATAATTATGCATCGTGTCACTTTACGGAATCACTATCTTTTAATAAAGCAAAACTTATTATCTATTGTATTATATCTTGTAATAATTACCATTGCATTGTTAGCACAGTTTAAAGGTTCTGAATTGTTTATAATATTCATGACACTTGGTTTCTCTCCAGTCACAATTCTTCACTACACTTACTATATGCAAGCTAAAGATATGCAGATAGAATTTACCACTGATGGCATGAAGGTTTTTCAAGGAGAAGCTTTGCAGATTATAAAAGATGAAGATATTGTGCGAATTGATCTTTATATGTCGGTGTCGATGTATGAAACAGGCTACGCTTCAGGTAGGCTTCTTTCAGAGGAATACTACTATGCAATAATTGTAACAAACTCTGGAGAAATTATAATCAACAACTTACTTTATCCTGATCTTCTGAATATTGACAGGTATTTGAATCTCAGTAAATTTAAGTATCATACAAAACTATTCGCATTTTTGCCATGAAAATTAAATTAATATTGCTCTTTACATTTCTTTACTTTTTCCTCATTATGGTTATTTACGCTGGATGGGCGGATACTAAAAATAGTGATGGAGCTGTTGCCAAAATTTTCAGTGGACTTACAACATTTTTTTCCTATCCTTTGATTGTTTTAAGAGATTCTTTGGGAGTAAAATTAAATCCATACTTATTGACAATTAATTACATTATTGTTTCCCTAATTTTAGCAGTCATCACAGAGAAAATTAGAAAAAAATATGGCAAGTAATTTATAACAATTTGAATAAATAGCTCATTCTTTTCATATCCCAAAAGATATAGATCTTAATTAAACCTTAATTCTATCATTCATGTAATTTTAACTTAAATTTAATTTGAACCGTTTGGGTTTTTGGTCTGAATTTTGTATTATTGCTTAAATAGATTAAGTTTTTTATCATGAGCAAAGAAATATTAGAGTTTTCTGTACAGGTAGATGAAAAATTTGACTTAAAATTTAACTGGTTAGATGGCTTTTGGGGCGCGGCATTTAAGTTTTTTGGCAAATAATCATTCATAGCTAAAAATTACCAAATCAAACGCTACTGTTTGAGCGGGTTTTTATTGCCTTTTATTTTCAGATTACATTCGTATTTCACATTTTTCTACTGTACTTATTTGTATTCATTCTTACCTTAGCTTTCCACTTTAGTCTTTCAGGTTTTACCCTTATCTTTGCGGCATAATGAGTAGAAGAAAACCAGGTACGGTAACTATAATTCCGAACGTACAAATAATTGATATCGCCGAAGAAGGAAAGGGTGTAGGTAAAGCCGATGAATTGGTAATTTTTGTGGATAAAGCCGTTCCAGGAGATGTGGTTGATGTTCGCTTAACCAAAAAGAAAAAGAATTTTGCTGAAGCCATTATCGAACAGCTACATGAGAAATCAGCTTTGCGTACTGATCCGTTTTGTCCTCATTTTGGTACTTGTGGAGGTTGCAAATGGCAACACATGGGTTACGATTCTCAATTAAAATTTAAACAAAAAAATGTTGAGGCCGCTTTACAGCGCCTTGGAAAAATAGATACTTCGTTTGCCGAGCCGATTTTAGGTTCGGAAAAAAACAGATATTACCGCAATAAATTAGAGTTTACGTTTTCGAATAAACGTTGGTTGGATAGAACCGATATAGAACGCGACGAAGATTTCGATATGAATGCACTTGGCTTTCACGTTCCATTGCGTTTTGATAAAATTTTGGATATAGAACACTGCTATTTACAAGACGAGCCTTCTAATCAAATTAGAAATTCCGTTCGTAAATATGCACTCGAAAATTCGCTTTCATTTTATGATTTAAGAAACCATGAGGGGGTTTTGCGCAACCTGATTATTCGTACTTCATCAACTGGAGAGGTAATGGTTGCAGTCGTATTTGCATATCCAGAGCAAGAACAAGTTGATGGTTTAATGAATTTCCTGAAAACCGAATTTCCCCAAATCACATCTTTATTGTACATTATTAATCAAAAGAAAAATGATACAATCTTTGATCAGGATGTTGTTACCTTTTCAGGTCGCGATCATATTTTTGAAGAGATGGATGGTATTCGATTTAAAATTGGCGTGAAATCTTTCTATCAAACCAATTCTGAACAAGCTTTCGAATTGTATAAAATTACAAGAGAATTTGCTGGCTTTAAAGGCGATGAACTGGTTTATGATTTATATACGGGTGCAGGAACCATTGCAAACTTTATAGCTAAAGATGTTAAACAGGTTGTAGGGGTAGAATATGTACCAACTGCAATTGAAGACGCAAAATTTAACTCAGCATTAAATGGAATTAATAATACCATTTTTTATGCTGGCGATATGAAAGACATTTTAACAGGTGAGTTTATTACAGAACACGGCAAACCTGATGTTGTAATTACCGACCCGCCAAGAGCAGGTATGCATGCCGATGTTGTGCAACGTTTATTAGAAATGGAAGCCGAAAAAATTGTTTATGTAAGTTGTAATGCAGCTACACAAGCAAGAGATTTAGAGTTATTAAAGGATAAATACGATGTTGTTCGTATTAAACCCGTTGACATGTTTCCACATACACAACATGTAGAAAATGTAGTATTGTTAAGGTTGAAGGCATAAGGTATGATTGCCTTAAATTAATTGTCAAAACCTTATCCCTTAAACCATATACTTTTACTATAAATGGATAGAGAAGAATTATTAAACGCAACGCCAGAAGATAGCGGAGCACCGAAAAAACAAGAGAGCCCTTTAGTTAGTTTAGAAAAAGATTTAGAATTTTATTCAGATACAATTAAAGAAGTAGCAATAGAAATTATGGTTGAGGGAATTTCAGCTCATCCAATTTTTATAGCGCATCAACACCAGGTAAGCATTGGCGAACTTATTCTGAATAGGGAAGAGCTGAATACCGATTGGTCTATTCAAGCATCAACATTAGAAGAGTTTGTAGAAAAAGGAATTATTAATAAAGAGAAAAAAGAGCCGTTTTTAAAGGTTTACAAAAAGCCAGAGAACTTTATGTGTGTTTTTGTAATCGTACCAGAAGGAGCGAATTTTATTTATTATCCTTATAAAAAAGCTTAGAAAAGAGAACGACCGTAGGTTTCAGAAATGATTGGCAGTATAACCTTTTAACCTGTCGTCACCTTCAAAAAAAAGCGCTGTCTTGCCCAGGCAAAACAGCGCTAATAAAATGATTTAAACTAAACTTACTAATTTACTTTAGTAACATCGCCACTTTTAGATGATGATGTTTTCTTTAATGAAGCATTTCCTTTATAATGTACATCGCTTCCGCCTGAAGCACCTGCCTCTAAACCTTTTGTTACGTTTATATTTGCATCAGAACCTCCAGATGCAGTTACTTTTGCATAATCGACAACGAAATCATAAGCATCAACATCGCTACCACCACTAGTTTGTAATACCATATTTTCTGCTTTTCCTGTTAATTTAACATCACTGCCGCCACTAGTTTGTAATTGTAAATCTTTACAGATTAAGTTAAGTTTAACATCGCTGCCACCAGAAGAACGTAAAGCAAATTTATCTGCCCTAACCTGATTCTGACTGTAAACATCGCTTCCACCTGAAGCCGTTAACGCCGACAATATTTTAAAGTTTAAATAAGCTTTAATTGTCTGGTTTTTAAACATGCTACCCCAGTTTATGCCTTCCTTCATTTTAATCGTTAGATTTCCTCCACTTGACTCAACAACAACGTTTTTTAATAGATCGGAACTTGCTTTAATGTTTAAACTTTCGCTATTGCCTTGCGTTAGGTATAAATCAATGCCGCTACTTACGGTTACACTGTTGATGTTTTTTATCTCAACAGTTTTAGTGTCCTGTGCTTTCGTTATATAACTGCTTACAACGATAAATAATAAGGTAGCGGATGTTTTTAAGATGTTTTTCATAATATGTTTAATTAAATGCTTCGGGTTTATTTTAATTTTTATGAGCCGAAATAGTGGATTGATTTTGTTTTTTGGTTAATCATTAGACGTTGCCATTGGCAAAACGTTGCAAACGATTTAAATTATTTTTGAAAATGCTTGAATTTAATCCTTAAAATCGTTCTTTTTGTATTCAAACCTTTTTGAAATGGCCGCATCGCAATTCCTTATTCTGAATAAAAAACAAATACAACAAAAAATAGATCGTATAGCCTACCAAATTTTGGAAGATAACCTAAACGAAAAAGAAATTGTACTTGCTGGAATTTGGGATAGAGGTTATAAACTGGCCTTAAGATTGGAAAAAGTGCTAAAAAAAATCTCTGACTTTAAACTCACCTTACTTCGCATCGATCTGGAAAGAGAAGCAAGTAAACTTATCGCATCAACAGATTTAGATGAAAGCCAGTGGAAAAACAAAGTAATTATTCTGGTTGATGATGTTTTAAACAGTGGAAAAACTTTAGCTTATGGCTTAGGTGTTTTCTTAAATACGCCACATAAAAAGATCAGAACCGTTGTACTTGTTGATAGAAGTCATAAAATTTTCCCGATTGCTACCGATTTTGTAGGACTGGAGCTGGCTACCATTTTAAAAGAACATGTAGATGTTGTAATGGATGTAGAAGGCGAGGAAGACAGAGTTTATCTGAGTTAAATCGAAGTTCATTTGCAATTAACCCCAATTTTTTGCAATTTCCCGAAATGTATCAGCCCCGAAGAAATACAATCATTCATAAATTTTTCAGCTGGTATATTCAATTCATTATAGATAAAGATTTCGCCGCTTTTAATTTTGATCGGGCAGCACTTAAAGAAGATTCATCCGTTTTAATTCTCGCAAACCACTTTAGCTGGTGGGATGGTTTCTTTATATTTTACATCAACAAAAAGATTTTTAAAAAGCAATTTCATGTTCTGGTAAATGCGGAGAACTATAATAAAGTTGGTTTTTTAAAATACCTTGGCGCCTTTGCTGCAGAACATAGTGGGAAAGATGTTTTAGAAACTTTAAATTATGCAGGTAAATTGCTCGATAATCCCGATAACCTGGTGTTAGTTTTTCCTCAAGGTAAATTGTATTCCAATCATTTAAAAAATATTTCTTTTGAAAAAGGCGTGATGCAAATGATTAATGCAAGCCAAAAGAAAATCAATATCATTTTTGCGGCTACCTTTATCGATTACTTTGCCAAACGAAAAGCATCGGCTTATACCTATTTACAAAACTGGGAGAGCGAAGAATACATTAGTTTGCAACTCCTAAAAAGTGCCTTCAATAAACATTACGATCATTCGCTTGCTAAACAAACAAAAATAACCGAATGACAGTTTTTATCTACGCTATTCTTATTTTTTTAGTCATCAGGTTTTCGGTTACTGTTTTTAACTTCCTTTCTAATCCGAGATTGCCCAGAGCGATAAAACATTATAAGGATAAAGTTTCGATTCTAATTCCTGCAAGAGATGAGGCCGAAAATATTCTTCAGTTACTTCAATCTATAAAAGAACAAGATTATTCTAATTATGAGGTTATTGTTTTAGATGATGGGAGTAAGGATGCTACATTTAATATCGTTAACGATTTCTCTAAAGAAAATCCTCAGTTTAAAGTGGTACGGGGAGCCGAATTACAAAAGAATTGGTTAGGTAAAAATTTCGCTTGTCATCAGCTTGCAGAAATGGCTAATGGCAAATATTTCTTATTTATTGATGCAGACGAGGTTATTAAAAGAGGTTTAATTAACAGCCTTATTTTCAGAATGGAAACGAACGAGTTAAGCTTGCTTAGTTTGTTTACCAACCAGCAAATGATAACAACGGGCGAAAAATTAACGGTTCCGCTAATGCATTTTATTTTGCTGAATCTTTTACCGCTTCGGCTGGTTCGGCTTTCTAAAAACCCAGCCTTTGCCGCTGCAAGTGGTCAGTGTATGTTTTTTAATGCCACTAATTATCGCGAAAACAACTGGCATTATCGGGTTAAAAACCAGGTTGTGGAAGATGTAGAAATTATTAAACAACTTAAACAAGAAGGTTTTAAAGTAGAAGCTTTATTGGCTAATGGGTTAATTTACTGTAGAATGTATAAAAACCTGGGCGAAAGTGTAAACGGGTTTAGTAAAAATTTACTTGCAGGTTTTGGTAATAACATCATAATATTATTACTTTACCAGCTTTTGGTAATTGTTGGGCCACTTATTTTAATTTTAAACCTTAATGTAAGTTTTCTGGTTTTACCACTAACATTAATTGTTTTAAGTAGATTAATGATATCTTTTTTATCGGGACAGAACGTGGTTTTAAATTTAGTTTTACACCCTTTACAGATGTTGTTTTTTTTCTTAATTTCAATGATTTCAATAAAAAATTATTTATTTAAAAAAGGCACATGGAAGGGCAGATTGATCAGGCAGATTTAAGAATAAAACGTTTGGCGGTCGCCGTTATCCTAATTTTTCATGCTGTCGGTTTGGTTGGTTTTTTAATTCCTGCTGCGCAACCGTATTTTATAAAATTAGTTCCTTTTCATCTTCTATTAATGTTTGCCGTTATTGTTTTTTCGTACAATGCAGATGTTAAAAGGCTTTTACTTTTTGTTTGTGGTGTATTTCTATGCGGGTTTTTGGTCGAAGTTTTAGGCGTAAAAACAGGTAAAATTTTTGGCAGCTATTATTACGGCACCACATTAGGTGTTAAAGTTGGTACAGTTCCACTGTTAATGGGCGTTAATTGGGTAATTCTAATCTTTAGCACAGGGCAAATGATAAAAAGCCTTAAAATTAGAAATGGCATTTTAGCTTCGCTTCTGGGTGGCTTGTGCCTGATCATTTTCGATTTCTTTTTAGAACCTGTAGCGATGAAATTCGATTATTGGCACTGGGATTGGCATAAAATTCCTGTTCAAAACTATATTGCCTGGTTTATTGTGTCGGTAATTTTACTGAAATTTTATTACGCTTTGGGGATTAAGCAGCAAAAGTATATCGGAACTACCATGTACATTTCTCAACTAATATTTTTTGTTGTCTTGTACATGACAAGATGATAGGATATTTTTGCTTAATTTTGCAATACAATGAGTTACAATTTACAAGTTACCATCGATAAATCATCAGGCTTTTGCTTTGGCGTAGTTTACGCTATCGAAATGGCCGAAGATATTTTGGCAAATGAAGGCAGTTTATATTGCCTTGGTGATATTGTACACAACGATGAAGAGGTGGAGCGCCTAACCAATATGGGGCTTAAAATCATCGATCATGAAGTGCTGAAAACTTTAAAAAACGAAAAAGTTTTAATTAGAGCACACGGTGAAGCACCTTCTACTTACATGCTTGCCCTAGAAAACAACCTTACATTAATAGATGCATCATGTCCTGTTGTTTTAAAATTGCAAAACAGGATTAAGAATTCTCACGATGATGAGGAACAAATCTTAATTTTTGGTAAACACGGGCATGCTGAAGTTATTGGCTTGCAAGGGCAAACCGATGGAAAGGCTATTGTTTTTCAGGATTTGGCAGAATTGGATCATGTAGAATTGCCATCAAAATTTACACTCTACAGCCAAACCACAAAAAGTGTAGATAAGTTTTATCATATAAAAGATCAGTTGTTATCTCGTGGTTACGAAGTTAAAGCGAACGATACCATTTGCAGACAGGTATCAAACCGTTACCAGGAATTAGAGAACTTTGTAAGCAACTACAATAAAATAGTTTTTGTTTCAGGTAAGAAATCATCAAACGGAAAAGTTTTGTATGATGTGTGCAAAAAGTATAATGAAAATTCTTATTTCATTTCTAATGTAGAGGAATTAGATCAAAATTGGTTTGCAGCGCATGATAAAGTTGGGATTTGTGGTGCAACATCAACCCCAATGTGGTTAATGGAAAAGGTTAAATCTGCGCTCGAGCAATACTAACCTAATTTACATTTTGTAAATCATTTTCTCGATTTTATTGTTTATCACAATAACTCATCATAAATATTTTTTGAAAACAGCCATAAACCTTACTGGATTTTTCATTGCCTTATCGGTGATTTTCTGCTGGTTCTGTTGTCTGTTTTTTCTTCTAAAATGGGATTTTTCATGGAGTAACCCACTTGTTTATTTAATGATTCTGGTGCAGATGCATTTATTTACAGGTTTGTTTATCACCGCCCATGATGCCATGCATGGTACAGTTTCATCAAACAAGATAATTAATAAGGTAGTTGGTTATACCGCAGTATTCTTGTACGCAGGCTTTTTTTATAATACACTTTTCAAAAAACACCACAAACACCATAACCACGTTCATACCAATGACGACCCTGATTTTGCGCCGCATGGCTTTTGGAAATGGTATTTAAGCTTTATGTTAAATTATGTAACCATTATTCAACTTATCATAATGGCGGTTGCGTATAATGTTTTAAAAATATGGATTGATGAAAGAAACTTACTGCTTTTTTGGGTTTTGCCATCGCTGCTAAGTACGTTTCAGCTTTTTTATTTCGGTACCTACTTGCCACATAAAGGTGAACACGATAACGAATACCATTCTTCAACCTTAAATAAAAATCATTTCATCGCATTTATAACCTGTTATTTTTTTGGTTATCACTTAGAACATCATCAAAAACCAGCAACACCCTGGTGGCAACTGTATAAAACGAAAAACTGATGGTAATTTGACTAAAAAATGTCGGCTATCATATTTTTGAGATAGGTTGAAAACAATAAAAAAACGATATTTGCGGCACAAAACATATTATTTATAAATGAGCAAAAAGGGAATTTTACTGGTTAATTTAGGAACACCTGATAGTCCTGCGGTACCTGATGTAAGAAAGTATTTAGATCAGTTTTTGATGGATGAAAGAGTAATCGATATTCCTGCATTTAACAGAACGTTACTGGTTAAGGGTATTATTGTTCCTTTCCGCAGTCCTAAAACAGCCAAGCTTTATAAAGAAATATGGAATGAAAATGGTTCGCCATTATTGTATTACAGTAGGTTGCAAGCTAAAATGCTGCAAGAAAAACTGGGAGATGATTACCATGTAGAACTGGCCATGCGTTATCAAAGTCCATCTGTTGCATCTGCTTTAGCAAATTTAAAAGCAGGCTTGGTAGAAAGCATTCAGGTAATTCCAATGTTTCCTCAATATGCTTCAGCAAGCACGGGTTCGGTAATGCAACTCGTTATGGAATTGGTTAGCAAATGGCCAACTGTGCCACCCATTTCTTTTGTTAATTCGTTTCATGATAATGAATTGATGATTGAGGTTTTTGCTGAAAACGCCAGAAAACATAACCCCGAAACTTACGATCATATTTTATTCAGCTTTCATGGTTTGCCTGAAAGACAACTTTTAAAGTGCGACCATACAGGTAACTATTGTCTTAAAAATGCAGATTGTTGCCAAACTTTAAACGACACCAATAAATTCTGCTATTCTGCTCAAGGGCACGACACGGCAAGATTAATCGCTCAAAAGCTAAATATTTCAAAAGATAACTATACCGTTTGTTTTCAGTCACGCCTGGGTAAAGAGCCTTGGGTTCAACCTTACACAACTGATGTTTTAAAAAGATTAGCTTCTGAAGGTAAAAAACGATTATTAGTTTTTAGTCCTGCTTTTGTAGCCGATTGCTTAGAAACCCTGTATGAAATTACAGTAGAGTATCACGAAGAGTTTAAGGCTTTAGGTGGCGAACATGTTCAGTTAGTGGAAAGTTTAAACGATAATCCGAAGTTTATTGATGCTTTGGCTGGAATGGTGAAGTAATATATTATGATTGATATACAACAAACAAGCGCAGATAAACTTAATAAACTAAGGGAACTTACTGCTGGTGATTACGAAGGTTTCTTATACGATTGTGATGGAACATTGGCTGATAATATGGAAGCGCATAGGTTATCGTATAAGCTTGTTGCTGCGAAGTACGGCTTCGATTTAGATACCGCAATTATTGATGAGTTAGCAGGTTGGCCAACCGTTTTGGTTGTAGAAGAAATTGCTAAGCGATATCAGGTACAACTCCCGGTAACTTTTGCTATTGAAAAATCAGAAGCTTTTTTTCAGAACTATATTGAGGCCACACTCCCTATAGAATTTGTAGCCGAGCACCTTAAAAATAATGTGGGTAAAGTTAAAATTGGTGTAGTTTCTGGCGGAAGCAGGAAAACGGTTGAGAAAACTTTAGCCGTAATTGGTTTGCTACCCTATGTTGAAGCTCTGGTTTGTGCAGGCGAAACAGAAAGAGGTAAACCTTTTGCCGATCCTTTTCTGGCAGCAGCAGAAATTTTAAATGTAAACCCGGCAAAATGTATGGTTTTTGAAGATGGAGAACCTGGCGTGCAAGCTGCTATCAGTGCAGGTATGGATTGGGTTAGGATAGATCAGATATAAGTTAAGTCTTCCCTACTTTAATTATCTACTACATTACAAATTAATATTCGACAGGATTATTTCAGTAGCACCTTGTTTACTGTTAACATATTTTTTTGCTGCAATTGATGATTCTTCATTTCGATTGAAATGCTCAAATGCGGCGATCAATTCTTCATTTGATGAAATGCTTTTTGCAGCATCAATGGCTATTAAATCTTTAGCCTCTTGAAACTTACTGTATTTAGGGCCGAAAATTACTGGCAAACCAAATGCCGCCGCTTCAAGTGTATTGTGTATTCCCGCACCAAAACCGCCACCAATGTAAGCCACCTTGCCATATTGGTATAGGGAAGAAAGCATGCCTATATTATTAATAATTAAAATCTGAGTTTCCGTGCCTGGAGTTTGAGATTTTAAATCCGAAAATTTTATCGCTTGCGGAAATAAAGCCTGAACGCTTTGAATATGGCTATCATCAATTTCGTGTGGAGCAATAATCAATTTCCAATCCAGGTATTTTGCCGCTAAACTGGTCAATAACTTTTCATCTTCCGGCCAGGTACTTCCGCAGACTAAAACAGGCGCAGCTGCACAAAAAGCTGCAATTTCTGGTAATTGTTTAGGCGCAACCGCGTTCTCAAATACCCGATCAAATCGAGTGTCGCCACTTATCGTTGCATTACTTAACCCAATTGATTTTAATAACAAATCACTTTCTTCATTTTGAACAAAGAAATGAGTAACACATTTTAATATATCCCTGTAAAAACCGCCATAACCCTTAAAAAAAATCTGTTCTTTTCTAAATATACCAGATATTAAATACAAGGGGATTTTGTTTTTATGCAGCGCTTTAAAATAGTAATACCAAAACTCATACTTGGTGAAAATGGCCATTTCAGGATTAATGATCTCAATAAATCGCTTCGCATTTTTGCTACTATCTAAAGGCAAATAAAAAATTCCATCAGCCAAAGCATAGTTTTTTCTGATCTCATATCCCGAAGGAGAAAAAAAAGTAACAATTATTTTTTTTTGAGGATGTAATGATTTTATTTTCTCTAAAACTGGTCGGCCTTGTTCAAACTCCCCTAAAGAAGCAAAATGAAACCATATGTTTTGGTTATTTGGGCTTACTTTTTCTGCTATCTGACTGAAAATCTGTTTTCTGCCCAAAATAAATTGTGCCGCCTTTTGATTAAAAAAGGCGAAAATCCAAATAATTAAGTTATAAAGTTTAATTCCTATTGTATAAAGTAAAAGCATTGATTGGATTTTATTATCTTCGTGGCAAGATAAAACGAAAATATATATAATCCCCTATTAAATATATGAAAATAGCCGTAGTTGGTACTGGATACGTAGGTTTAGTTACTGGAACCTGTTTAGCTGAAACAGGTAATAACGTAATTTGTGTAGATATAAATGAAGCAAAGGTGAAAAAAATGCAAAACGGCGAGGTTCCGATTTACGAACCTGGTTTAGATTTGCTTTTTCACAGAAACATTGAGCAAGGCAGATTACATTTCACCACAAATTTGGCGGAAGCAATTGAAGAAGCTCAAATTATTTTTATGGCATTGCCAACGCCTCCAGGCGGTGATGGTGCTGCAGATCTCTCTTACATTTTAGGCGCAGCGAAAGATATTTCTAAAATTATTAAGGAATATAAAGTAATCGTTAATAAATCTACAGTTCCTGTAGGAACTGCGGATAAAGTAAGAGCAGTTTTTGCTGAAAACACCGACATCGAAGTGGATGTAGTTTCTAATCCTGAGTTTTTACGCGAAGGTGTTGCTGTAGAAGATTTTATGAAGCCTGATCGCGTTGTTTTAGGAACAAAAAGCGAAAGAGCTACAAAATTAATGACCGACCTTTACGGACCATATGTTCGCCAGGGAAATCCGATTTTGTTTATGGATGAGCGTTCATCAGAATTAACAAAATATGCGGCTAACTCGTTTTTGGCTACAAAAATCACTTTCATGAACGAGGTTGCAAATCTTTGCGAGTTGGTAGGGGCCGATGTAGATGCAGTAAGAAAGGGAATAGGTTCTGACGAAAGAATTGGTAAACGTTTCTTGTTTCCAGGGATTGGCTATGGCGGTTCTTGTTTCCCTAAAGATGTTCAGGCATTGGTTATGGCGGCAGATGAGAATACCTACGATTTCCAGATCCTGAAATCAGTTATGGAAGTAAACGAACGCCAGAAAACAATTTTGGTTGATAAAGTTTTGAAATACTACAAAAATGATATTCAGGGTAAGCATTTTGCACTTTGGGGCTTAGCTTTTAAACCTGAAACAGATGATGTTCGTGAAGCACCAGCTTTATATATAATTGATGCATTAGTTAAAAACGGTGCAACTGTAACCGTTTTCGATCCAGAAGGAATGGCAAATGTTAAAGGTGTAATTGGCGATAAAGTTGAATATGCCGATAACCAGTACGATGCCTTGGAAAACGCTGATGCACTTTTAATTGCGACAGAGTGGTCTGTTTTCCGTAATCCTGATTTTGATAAAATGGATGCAACATTAAAAAACAAAGTGATTTTTGACGGACGTAACCTATACAGTCTTGAAAAAATGATTGATTTAGGATATTATTATAACAGCATAGGCCGTAAACTGGTAGATTAACATGAGCAATAAAAGAATTTTAATTACTGGTGCAGCTGGATTTTTGGGTTCACACCTTTGCGATCGTTTTATAAAAGAAGGTTATCACGTTATCGGAATGGATAACTTAATAACTGGAGATTTAAGCAATATTGAACACTTGTTTCATTTAGAAAACTTCGAATTCTATAATCACGACGTTTCTAAGTTTGTTCATATCCCAGGAACATTAGATTACATATTACACTTTGCATCGCCTGCAAGCCCGATAGATTATTTAAAAATTCCAATCCAAACCTTAAAAGTTGGTTCATTGGGTACCCATAACTTATTAGGATTAGCGCGAGCAAAAGGAGCAAGAATGCTTATCGCATCTACTTCAGAAGTTTATGGCGATCCAAGTGTAAATCCACAACCAGAAGAATATTGGGGTAATGTAAACCCAGTTGGTCCTCGCGGTGTTTATGATGAAGCAAAGCGTTTCCAGGAAGCCATTACTATGGCATATCATACGTTTCACGGTGTAGAAACACGAATTATTCGTATTTTCAATACTTACGGACCAAGAATGCGCTTAAATGATGGTCGTGTGTTACCTGCTTTTATTGGCCAGGCATTACGTGGCGAAGATTTAACAGTTTTTGGTGATGGAAGTCAAACCCGTTCATTCTGTTACGTTGATGATTTGATTGAAGGTATTTACCGTTTGTTAATGAGTGATTATGCGCAGCCAGTAAATATTGGTAATCCCGATGAAATTACGATTAAACAATTCTGCGAAGAAATTATCAAATTAACGGGTACTTCACAAAAAATAGTTTACAAAGAACTTCCTCAGGATGATCCTAAACAGCGCAGACCAGACATTACTAAAGCAAGGGCTTTATTAGGCTGGGAACCAAAAGTAGGTAGAGCTGAAGGATTAAAAATTACATACGAATACTTTAAATCATTGCCTGAAGAGGCTTTGGCGAAAATAGAACACAAAGATTTCCAAAAATATAATCGTTAAAAATGTCTAAAATTTTAGTTACTGGAGGCACAGGATATATTGGCTCCCATACAGTTGTAGAATTACACAATGCTGGATACGAAGTTGTAATTGTTGATGATTTATCGAACTCAAGTATTAAAATTTTAGATCAGATTGAATCGATAATTGGAATCAAACCTGAATTTCATCAATTTGATTTATGCGATACCCAAAAGGTAAAAGATTTTGCAGCAAAGCACACTGATATTACAGGTATCATTCACTTTGCTGCTTTTAAAGCCGTTGGCGAATCGGTAGAAAAACCTTTAAAATACTATAGAAATAACTTTTTTAGCTTAATCAATTTATTAGAGGTTTTTAATAAGAATATTGATTTTGTGTTCTCTTCATCTTGTACCGTTTATGGGCAACCAGATAGTTTACCCGTAACAGAAGCTGAAAAAGTAAAACCCGCAGAATCGCCTTACGGAAATACAAAACAAATTGCAGAAGAAATTTTAGTAGAAACTGCTGCGGTTACACCAGCTCTAAATATTGTAGCGCTTCGTTACTTTAATCCGGTTGGCGCACATAAAAGTGCTTTGATCGGTGAATTACCAAACGGCGTTCCAGCGAATTTAGTACCTTTTATTACACAATCTGCAATTGGAAAGCGTGGTCCGATTATGGTACACGGAAATGACTATAGTACCCTAGATGGAAGTGCGATACGCGATTATATTCATGTTGTAGATTTAGCGAAAGCACACGTAGCTGCAATAAAAAGATTAGAAGAAAAGAAATCAGCATCTAATTACGAGGTTTTTAACATCGGAACAGGTAAAGGTTCTTCTGTATTGGAAATTATTAATGCTTTTGAAAGTTCAACAGGTGAGAAATTAAATTACCAGATTGGCCCAAGAAGAGGCGGCGATATCGAAAAAATTTATGGCGATGTTAGCAAGGCTAAAGAATTATTAGGCTGGCAAACGGAACTGGATTTGAATGAAATGATGCGTTCTGCATGGGAATGGGAAAAATACATAAAGGCTAATCCTTTTTAAATGAAGCTTGCAGAGCACAAAGACTTAAAGATTGCTATAACAGATTTACCCGTTAAAGAAAAAGATAAGTTATTGCTGCGCTTAATTGCAAAGGATAAAGTGCTTACAGAACATCTTCATTACAAGTTGCTTGAAGATGAAAGTGATTTAGACCTTCGCAAAGAAAATATAAAAGCAGATATTGAAGCTCAGATCGCAGAGCTAAAAAAGCTGAATGTTAAGGAAGCGCTTGTTAAAGTTCGAAAAATGATAACAAGCGTTAACCACTTTTATAAAGTTACTAAAGACCCATTCGGGGAGGTTGAACTTAAGCTCTTTATCTTAAGTGTTATTCCATTAGATTATAAAAGATCGTTATTTGGCTACAAAGACTTTGGTTTTTTGTTTGCCACATATTACGTCAAAACCGTGTCTGTAACTTTAAATAAGTTTCATAAATTACACGAAGATCTGCAATTCGACTTATCAGAAACGATAAATCAGTTGCTCTCCAAAATTTATTCTTCTAAATTAGCAAGCGCTGCAGAAGAAGCGAATTTGCCTAAGGAAATTTAATTTATAAACTATTCTAATGTTCGGATTCTTTAAAAAGAAACAAATCGTTCCCGAATTTAATTTTTCGAATATCGGTATTGATATGCATTCGCACATTATTCCTGGTATAGACGATGGTGCTCAAACATTAAACGATTCTTTATTACTTGCAAAAAGGTTTAAAGCATTGGGTTTTAAAAAATTAATTGCAACGCCACATATTATGGCCGATTATTTTCGGAATACACCAGATACCATTAATCGGGGCCTGGATATTTTAAGAAAAGGACTGTATGAAATTCAAATAGATTTAGAAGTTGAGGCAGCGGCAGAATACTATTTGGATGAAACTTTGGAGAAAAAGATTAATCAAAAAGACGTTTTAACTTTTGGCGATAATTTTCTCCTTTTTGAATTGTCGTACATCAACCAGCCTCAAAATCTGGTAGAATTTATTAAGAGAATGCAAGATGCAGGTTATAAGCCTGTTCTAGCTCATCCTGAAAGATATCCTTATTATTACTCCTCTGTAGAAAACTATCATCAAATAAAAGAAACAGGCTGCCTTTTACAATTAAACTCTATTGCTTTAACTGGCTATTACGGTTCGGGAGCTAAAAAAGTAGCCGAAGAAATGGTCGAACATCACCTGGTCGATTTTATCGGCAGTGATATGCATCATTTAAAACACGCTAAAGCCTTAGAAGAAAGCTTAAATACAGCTGCGATGCAAAGCCTTTTAACAGTGCACCTGCTGAATAACGTTTTGCTTTAAATCTTCAATTTTTTTATTCGTATCTCAACGCTTCAACAGGATCTAGCTTAGAAGCTTTTTTAGCAGGGTAATAACCCGATAAAATTCCCACACCAACGCATATTGCAAAACCGCCAATTATAAATAACCAGGGGATTATAAACGAGCCGCCCATTGCAAGCGATATTAAATTGCCAATTAGAATACCTAAAAATATTCCAAAGCTACCACCCATTAAACAGATTACTACGGCCTCAATTAAAAACTGGCGACGAATAACCTTCGGATTAGCCCCAATTGCCTTACGGATTCCAATTTCGCGGGTACGTTCAGTCACCGATACCAGCATGATATTCATTAACCCGATCGATGCACCAATTAATGTAATAACACCAATTGCAACACCACCATAAACCACAAAAGCTAAGTTTTCAAACAAGGTTTGTGCTACGGCATCACTTTTGGTAATTTCAAAATTATTCGTTTCAGCAATTTTAACCTTACGGATGTTTCTAAAAAGTGCGGTAGATTCTCCAATTATGTTTTCCTGCATTTCATTTGTAGGCACCATAACGGTAATGGTGTAAGAAGGATTTGCATTTGAATTAATTTGCTTGGCTTTTAAAAGTGGAACATAAACTGCTCGATCACCACTAAAACCCATACTCGAACCTTTTGTAGCTAAAACGCCAATAATTTTAAAACGATTATTACCTACGCTAATCATTTTGTCCATTGGATCTTCACTTTTAAAAAGCTTATCTACAACTTCACTGCCCACTATACAAACGTTATTGCCCATCTGGATCTCCGAAACGCTGAAATTTCTTCCGAGCGATAGGTTTAAACCCTGAGAAGCCAGTCCATTTTCATCTATCCCCTGAACATTAATATTTGGATTGGTTTTTAAGCTGCCATTTTTTACAGTAGAACCACCACTGGCAAACACACTTACAGCAACAGTTGCTGGCGTGTTTAAGCTATCTTTAAACCGAATTGCATCTTCATACCTTATTGCTTTAAAAGGTTTTGGCCTTTTACCTTGTCCACCAATTCTTATGCCGGTACCACGATTACGGATTGTAAATGAATTAGCGCCCATGCTGCTGAAAGCATCAGTCATGCTGGTTTTTACAGCGTCTAACGTAGTTAAAATACCAACCAAAGCACTTAAGCCAATCGCGATAATTAGCGCTGTAAGCATGGTACGTAAGCGATTGCTTTTGATAGATTGTAATGCCAGCCTGATATTTTCTCTGTAATTCATTTAGTTATATAGCGTAATTGCGATGGATATTTCAAAGACTATTGCCCTAAAAATAAAAAAGTCCCGATGTTTAGACAAGGGGACTGTGCAATATGTTACAATAATATTTTCTTTATGCCGAAAAACTTGTACCGCAACCGCAGGTACTTGTTGCATTTGGATTAACAAAAGTAAAACCACGAGAGTTTAAACCGTCTTGCCAGTCAATCATCATACCCATTAAATACATTTGATGTGCTTTATTCATAAAAACACGAATGCCATCAATTAAGAATTCCTGATCGCCATCTTTTCTTTGATCGAAACCTAAAATATAATTCATGCCTGCGCAACCGCCACCTTCAACGCCAACACGTAAGCCGTAATCCTCACCAATTTCTTGCTGATCTTTTAATTTATATAACTCTTTTGCTGCGCCTTCTGAAAAAGTAACTGGTGCAAATGCGGTATCAACTGTTGTGCTCATGTTATTTAAATTTTATCTGTTACAAATATAAATAATAATGCACATTTTTGCTTTTATCCGGATGTTAATATTACCGTAGTTAAACAATACCATGAACGCACAACAAATAATTACAGATATTGTAACCTTATTTACAGGGATTTTTCTTTCGCTTTTAGCTATTTATTATGTGCTGAAGAATGATATTCAGCGATTTTTTAACCTGAAAACTATTGAATTGGATAAAGAAAGCAGAGCCCATATTTTACCCCTTCGGTTACAGGCGCACGAGCGTTTAATTATTTTCGTTGATAGAATTAATCCCGCAAACCTATTGGTTCGTCTTCACCAGCAAGGCATTGGTATTTCTACTTTACAAGCAGGTATTTTAAATGAGGTGCGTTCAGAATATCAGCATAACATTACACAACAGCTTTATGTTGGTAGCGTTACCTGGAATGTGGTTCGCAAATTAAAAGACGATACAATTGCAATGATAAATAATGCGGTACAAGGTTTACCTGCCGATGCAAATGGTATTGAACTTAGTAAAGCAATTTTGCAACACATGGCAAGTATTGATGAAAATCCATACGATTTAACCATTGAGTTAATTAAAAAAGATATTGAAAAACTGTTTTAATCAAGTGTTAAAATTGGTTAATTGTTTTAACTGTTTAATCATAACCCCGCAAACTGAGTTAACTAATAAATTCTTGAACAGTTAACCAACCAGACACTTTATCAGTTAACCAAGCATAACCAAATATGAGCGATAAGAAACATACGACCACATCGGGCATCGAAATAAAAGAACTCTACATTTCTTCGAAGCCGATGGATGAAAAACCTGGCGAATATCCGTTTACCAGGGGGATTCAGAAGGATATGTATCGCGGACGTTTATGGACAATGAGGCAGTATGCAGGTTTTTCAACCGCCGAAGAATCGAATAAGCGTTATCATTATTTATTAGGTCAGGGTACAACGGGCTTGTCGGTTGCTTTTGATTTGCCCACTCAAATTGGTTACGATTCCGATCATGAAATGGCCGACGGTGAAGTAGGAAAGGTTGGTGTCGCCATCGATTCGCTAAAGGATATCGAGATTCTGTTTGATGGCATTGAGCTTAAAAATATTACCACTTCGATGACCATCAACGCTACGGCATCGATTTTATTAGCCATGTATATTGCTTTGGCTAAAAAACAAGGAGCAGATTTAAAGCAAATTTCGGGAACTATACAGAACGACATACTTAAGGAGTACGCGGCCAGAGGGACATATATTTATCCGCCTAAGCAGTCGATGCGGCTAATTACTGATATTTTCGAATTCTGTAGTAAAGAGGTGCCTAAATGGAATACGATATCCATTTCGGGTTATCATATTCGGGAGGCAGGTTCAACCGCGGTGCAAGAACTGGCTTTTACTTTAGCTAATGGTAAAACTTATTTAAGGGCCGCCATTGATAAAGGTTTAGATATAAATGTTTTCGCTAAGCGATTATCTTTTTTCTTTAATTGCCACAACAACTTTTTCGAAGAAATAGCAAAATTTAGAGCCGCAAGGCGGATGTGGGCAAAAATAACCAGGGAACTTGGTGCAACAGATGAAAAAGCGCAGATGCTTCGTTTTCACACGCAAACTGGCGGTTCTACACTAACTGCGCAACAGCCTTTAAATAATGTAATACGCGTAACCAATCAGGCTATGGCGGCTGTTTTAGGAGGCACCCAATCGTTGCACACCAATGGTTACGATGAGGCATTATCGCTCCCAACCGAAGCTGCAGCAAAAATTGCCCTTCGTACCCAACAAATTATTGGTTTCGAGAGCGGAGTAACCGATACTGTGGATCCGCTTGCGGGTTCTTTTTTTGTAGAAAACCTAACTGACGAAGTTGAAGCAGCTGCCTGGGCTTATATTGATAAAATTGATGCTATGGGTGGTTCTGTAAATGCAATTGAAAGCGATTACATGCAGCAGGAAATTGCGGCTTCGGCTTATGCCTATCAAAATGAAATAGAAGATGGAACCCGCATTTCAGTTGGAGTGAATAAGTTTACTCAAAAGGAAGAAGGCTTTACCGAAGTTTTTAATATCGATGATTCTATTCGCAAATTACAAACCGATAAACTTGAAAAACTAAAAGCCGAAAGAAACAACATTGCGGTAAAGGAAGCGTTAGATTTAATACAGGTTTCGGCCATGGGTAATTTGAATTTAATGCCACTTATTATTGATGCTGTTGAAAAGTACGCAACCCTTGGGGAAATTGCCGATGCCTTGAGAAATAGCTTTGGTGAATACTAAATTTGTAATACGCTAAATTAATCATTCTTGTTAAGCCTTTTGACCAGAAAAGGGGAAATAGTACCACGGTGTTTTGTGTAATAAACGGGATGGCCGCGATAGCTTTTTATTTGCGTTGGTGCAACCCCTTTGGTTTCAGTGGGTTTTAGGTTGCAGCAAATAAAAACTAAAGCAAACAGCCCGATTAACAAAGATAGTGGCTTGGAATTTGCTTTTCTGTGTCTGATTTGCAATAAAGGGGTAAAAGGATTAAGAAATCAGTTTTAAATGTGGAAAACCAATGTTAATAAATAGTTATCCACATTAAAAATTCAGGTTAAGGAGGGTAGTTTCCTGCTTATGAATATGTTACGAAATATTTGAGATTTTTGTTTCAAATGTTGATAATTTTCTCAATATTCGTAGTCCCGAAACGGACCATCCCGTAAATTCGAATCGGCACTGAAAACCAATAAATTATAGAAATCGCAATGGAAAAAACTTGTACAGAAGTGTGGAAGAACTGTCTTCAAATTATTAAGGATAACATCCCGAACCAAAGTTTTAAAACCTGGTTCGAGCCAATAACAGCCCTTAAATTGGAAGGTAAGGTTTTAACCATTCAGGTACCGAGTTTGTTCTTTTACGAATGGCTTGAAGAGCACTATGTAGGCTTACTACGTAAAACAGTAAAAAAACAACTTGGAGAGGATGGCAGGTTGGAATACAATATCGTTGTAGACAAATCGTCGAATAGCGGTAATCCTTACACCACAAACATGCCATCGAACGGAAACGGGGCAGAAGCTAAGGTGCAATCCATGCCAATTCCGGTATCGATAAATAAGGATATTAAAAATCCGTTTATCATTCCTGGACTAAAAAAATTAAACGTAGATCCACAATTAAACTCTAATTATACTTTCGAAAATTACATCGAAGGAGATTGCAATCGTTTGGCTCGCTCGGCAGGTTACGCTGTTGCTGCAAAACCAGGTGGTACATCTTTCAACCCTTTGATGATTTATGGCGGAGTAGGTTTAGGTAAAACACACCTTGCACAAGCAATTGGTAATGAGATTAAGCGCAGCATGCCTGATAAGCTTGTTATTTATGTTAGCTGTGAGAAGTTTTGCCAACAATTTGTAGACTCGTTAAAGAACAACACAATTAACGATTTCGTTAATTTCTATCAGGCAATGGATGTAATCATCATGGATGATGTACACAACTTTGCCGGTAAAGAAAAAACTCAGGATATTTTCTTCCATATTTTTAACCACTTACACCAATCGGGCAAACAGGTTATTTTAACCTCTGATAAAGCACCGAAAGATTTAGCTGGTTTGGAAGAACGTTTATTAAGTCGTTTTAAATGGGGCTTATCTGCAGATTTGCAAATTCCTGATTTGGAAACCCGTATTGCCATTTTAAGAAAGAAAATGTATGCCGATGGTATTGAATTGCCAGGTGAAGTTGTTGAATACGTTGCGCATAATATTGATAACAACGTACGTGAATTAGAAGGTGCAATGGTTTCTTTGTTGGCTCAGGCTACTTTGAATAAAAAGGAAATCGATTTGAATCTGGCAAAACAAATGCTGAAGAACTTCATCAAGAATACTTCAAAAGAGATTTCGATGGAATACATTCAGAAGTTGGTTTGCGAATATTTCGAAGTACCAGTTGATATGGTTAAATCGCAAACCCGTAAAAGAGAAATTGTTCAGGCTCGCCAAATTTCGATGTACCTGTCAAAAAGCCATACCAAATCATCACTAAAAACAATTGGTGCTTTCTTTGGTGGCCGCGATCACAGTACGGTAATTTATGCTTGCCAAACGGTAGAAGACTTAATCGATACCGATAAAAAGTTTAAAGCTTACGTTCACGATATCCAGAAAAAACTAAAAATGAGTTAATTTAAGGCGAAAGCCATTAAACTCATCACAAATAAAAGAGGCCTGATTTAATAAAAATCAGGCCTCTTTTATTTAATTAACCCTCTGAAATACTTAGCTTTTCTAAGCTTTCGACGATAGTGAAATCTTTTAGTGCAAAGTTTGCACTCTTTAATACTTAGATGCCCTAAGCTTTCTTAGATGGTGAAATCTTTTCGAGCTTGTACTATTAAAATACTTAGATGTTCTAAGCTTCCTTAGCTGGTAAAATCTTTTATTGCAAAGTTTGTACTACAAATACTTAGATGCCCTAAGCTTTCTTAGCTGGTAAAATCTTTTATTGCAAATTTGTACTATAAATACTTAGATGCCCTAAGCTTGCTTAGCTGGTGAAATCTTTTATTGCAAAGTTTGTACTATAAATACTTAGATGTCCTAAGCTTCCTTAGCTGGTGAAATCTTTATTGCAAATTTGTACTATAAATACTTAGATGCCCTAAGCTTTCTTAGCTGGCGAAATCTTTTATTGCAAAGTTTGTACTATAAATACTTAGATGCCCTAAGCTTTCTTAGCTGGTAAAAACGTTTATTGCAAGTTTATACTCTGAAAATACCCTAAGCTTCCTTAGCTGGTACAATCTTTTACAGTAAATTTAACCTTTATCGATTTCCGCCAAACCATAAAGTAATGCAGCAACGTGAAGAGCCTGGGCAATTTTATTATCCTTTAAAAATTGTTTAACCTCTTCAACGGTGTATTCCTCTACATTTAGAATTTCATGTTCATCCAGATGTTGCTCATGAGTTTTTACTCCGCCTGTTAAAAAATAAGTATAAGTAATATTATTAGCTGTTGCAGGATTAGGATAGAGCTCGGCAAGCAGTTTACAGGTTTTAAAACTATAGCCAGTTTCTTCAAGTAATTCCCGTTTAATCGCAAATTCAGGTGCTTCATCACCATCAATTACCCCGCCCGGAACTTCTAACGAAATTAGATCTGCGGCGTGACGATATTGACGGACCATAATTATTTTTCCCTCCGCTGTTAAGGCAATTGCGTTAACCCAATTCGGATATTCCAAAACATAATAATCATTTTTAATAATTCCATCAGGTAATTTTACTTCATCCACACGAAGGGTTGCCCATTTCTCTTTCACTAAATATTTAGAAGCAACTCTTTGCCACTTTTCTATGTTGATCATAAATCGTTAATTAAATATATTGTTGTATGGTTTTCTGCCGATGCAGGTTGACCAGGTGAACAATTTTGTGTTTGTCGGCCAGCAGATTATAAATTAAATTGAGTTTTGGGGCTATGGCTTTATTTCTTGCATCACTAACACCAAGTTCGTAGTATAAAAATTCACTTAAGGAGTCAAGTTTATCGGCAGGAATATCACTTTCGTTTAGCCACTTTTCAAATGATGAAAGGTTATCCCCATCCAGAATTTCTTTTGGAATAGCAAAACTATTCTGCATGGTATCATTAAAAATAACTTCAGCCTCTGCAAATTTACCCTCCAGTTTTAAACCCATTATTTTGGCTAAAACTTCAGCCAGTTTCTGGATTTCTGCCGTAATCAGATCTTTTCTATACACTTTAACAAAGTTAATTTAAACTATAACATTGGGCTAATATTCTCCAATAACCAATCACCAAACATGACTACCAGCTTCCGCTAGAACCGCCGCCGCCAAAACTTCCTCCACCGAAGCCACCAAATCCGCCACCGCCTGATGATCCGCCGCCACCCCAGCTACTTCCTCCACCAAAACCACTTCCGCCTCGGCCACCGCCTCCGCTTCCAAATAGCATAGCCCAGAATAAAGCGTTCGATGCACCACGACTTCCTATGATTTCGCCATTTCCACCGCCACCGCCTTTGCGCATAATAATTATTATAACAATGATGATGATAATGATTACAACTACACTTCCCGAACCTCCCTTTTTAGAAGAAACCCGTGGATTGTCGTTTTTGTACTCACCTTTGGTATATTTTATTATGGAAGTGGTACCCGCATCCAGGCCAGAATAATAATCGCCAGCCTTAAAAAAGGGTTTAATATCATTTTCAATAATCCTTTTGGCATAAATATCAGGTAAAGCACCCTCTACGCCATAACCAGTTTGAATGGATATTTTTCGATCGCCAACAGCAACAACAATCATAATACCGTTGTTTTTGCCACTTTGACCAACACCCCATTTTCTGCCCAGGCCTACCGCATATTCATTAATGTCATAATCGCCAACCGATTTTAAGATCGCTATGGCAATTTGAGTAGAAGAAGAATCATCAAAGGCAACAAGTTTTTGTTCTAGCGCCTGTTTCTGACTTGCAGATAAAACCCCCGAGTAATCATTAACCAGAGTTGAGGGCTTTTCAGGGAAATCTTGAGCAAAGGCAAAAGAAAATAATAAGCTGAAGAGCGATAAAAGGAATAATTTTTTCATCGGTTATTAATTTTCTTTATGATCCATATATACAATGTCATTTGGCAATTCATTTATATCTCCTGGTTGATAAGGAAAAAATAAAGCTAACTTTTCGCCAGCTAAAGAAACACCTGCAATAATACCATCTGCCAGATTACCTTTGGCAAAATGCGCTGTCATGGCCACTTTAGTTGTTTCCCAAAAATCAGCAGGAACAACTTTATTAATCCCGCTATCGCCGATAATGGCAAATTTATGGTCGGCGTGAGCCAAATAAATTAACACCCCATTTCGTTGAGCCGTCTTATCCATATCTAACTTGGAAAAGTATTCAATAGCTTTTTCGTATGGGTCTGATTCGCAACGTTTATCTATAGCAATTCTGATTTCTCCTGAAGTTGCTTGCTCTGCATCTGCAATTGCCTTGGCAATTTTTTCTTGTTCAATATCCGAAAATAACGACATGTTTTTATTCTAAAATGATGTAAAAAGGGTAACAAATGTTCAACTGAATAAACATCTATTACCCTCAAATGTTATAGTCAGAATATTAAAATTCTACTTTAGGCGCATCTTTGGCTGTAGCATCGGCTTCGAAATAACCTTTAGCCTTAAAGCCGAACATGCCAGCCGTCAAGTTATTCGGAAACGATCTGATTTTGCCATTATATTCCTGTACCGCATCGTTAAAATCTTTACGGGCAACCGTAATACGGTTTTCAGTACTTTCCAATTGTGCCGATAAATCGCTGAATTGTTGAGTTGCTCTCAATTCTGGATAAGCTTCGGTAATGGATAACAATTTACCCAATGCCTGACTTAACTGACCTTGTGCAGCCTGATATTTTTGAATGTTCTCTGGTGTTAAATCATCCGCTTTAACCGTCATTTGAGTTGCTTTAGCACGAGCCTCCACAACTGCAGTTAAAGTACCCTGCTCAAATTTAGCCGCACCTTTTACTGTGCTCACTAAGTTTGGAATTAAATCTGCCCTTCTTTGATATTGGGTTTGCACGGTTCCCCATTTAGATTTTACATTCTCATCAAGTTTAACCATGCTATTGTACCCGCATGAACTTAAAGTGCTAACTGCAATTACAGCAGCTAAAATTCCAAATACTAATCTTTTCATTTTTATGGTTTTTGTTTTATGTAATCAAATTGAATTAAGGTCAATTTACTAATAAGATTGCAAAATCTGTACCTTTGTTACAATTCGGGATAAAAACCTGACAGATTATGCAAAAAGATATCGAAATTACACTGCTCCCACACGAGGTCGAGCAAACTGAAATCATCAATCAAAAGTTAGCTGATGGTTTAAAACTGCCACAGAACCATATTAAAGGCTACGAAATTTTAAAACGTTCTATTGATGCCCGTTCCAGAAAGGTAATATACCGTGTGCTAATAAAAGTTTTTATTGATGAAGAACTAGTTGTCGAAGTTCACACCATAAACTATCAAAATGTCAGTAATGGCAAACCTGTAATTATTATCGGTGCTGGGCCAGCAGGATTATTTGCCGCTTTGCAATGCATCGAAAATGGTTTAAAGCCAATTATTATCGAACGCGGTAAAGATGTAAAACAACGTCGCCGCGATTTAGCCGCTATAAATAAGCAAGGACTTGTGAATACCGAATCCAACTATTGTTACGGTGAAGGTGGAGCAGGAACCTATTCCGATGGGAAATTATATACACGATCTAATAAACGTGGTGATATTAATAAAGTACTCCAGGTTTTTGTAAACCATGGGGCCGAACCCGATATTGCGATTGATGCCCGTCCGCATATTGGTACCAATAAACTTCCGCACATCATTACCTCCATAAAAGATACCATATTAAATGCTGGTGGTGAAGTGATGTTTGATAGCCAGATGACCGATATTTTAATCGAGTTTGGCAAAGTAAAAGGCATCGAAATTAATTTCGAAGATAAATTGTACGCAGATGATATTATACTGGCAACAGGTCATTCCGCAAGAGATGTATACGAATTACTCCATCACAAAAATATTTTAATCGAAGCCAAACCCTTCGCCTTAGGCGTTCGGATAGAACATCCGCAAGAAATTATCGATACCGCACAATACCATTGCGATACCCGTTCCGAATTTTTACCCCCAGCTTATTACAGTTTGGTTGAGCAGGTAGGTGCAAGAGGTGTGTTCTCATTTTGCATGTGCCCAGGCGGTATTATCGCACCATGCGCAACAGGCGAAAACGAAATTGTAGTTAATGGCTGGTCGCCTTCCAAAAGAAATAATCCCTTTGCCAATTCAGGTACAGTGGTTCAGGTTACTTTAGATGATGTTCAGGGTTATGATCCGCTACGGATGCTGAACTTTCAGTCTCAAATAGAAAAACTAGCTTTCGAAGCTGGCGGCGGTAATTTAGTTGCACCCGCACAACGAATGATGGATTTTGTGAACAACAAACTTTCGATCGATTTGCCAAAGAATTCTTACTTGCCAGGAACAAAAAGTGTAATGCTCGATAATATTTTACCAGAATTTGTATCCCAAAGTTTAAAATCAGCGCTGCCCTTATTTGGCAAAAAGATAAAAGGTTATTATACAAACGAGGCCATATTAGTGGGTGTAGAAAGCAGAACCTCGTCGCCCGTACGCATTCCGAGAGATAAAGAAACTTACCAGCACCCTCAGGTGCGTGGATTGTATCCATGTGCGGAAGGAGCAGGGTATGCAGGCGGAATTGTTTCGGCCGCTATCGATGGAATTAACTGTGCAAATGCAATCCTTAACGCAAAATAACAAACATTATAAGCGCTGAGTTTGTTGTTTGAATATGTTTAGTATTACAAACGAGATCAAAAAAGCTTTTAACGGTGATGCGTGGCATGGCAATCATGTAATGCAAACCTTTAATAACGTTAAGCCCGAAAATGCTTTCGAACATTTTATCCCAAATGCCCATAGCATTGCCGAAATTGCGCTGCATTTAACGTCCTGGACGGAGGAAATATCTTCCAGACTAACTGGTAATGCTGCTGCGGAACCAGAATTGGGCGATTGGCCGAAACCAGGGGAGCAGACGGCCAGGGCCTGGGAGAAAATTATATTCGATTTTAAAATCGCAAACGAAGAGCTAATTCGGATTTGCGAATCAATAAGAGGCGATGAGTGGGAAAATACAATTAAAGATGAAAGAAACCTTGCTTTAGGTACAGGTATAACCAATATCGAACTGGTAAATGGTTTGGTACAACACCATGCCTATCATTCCGGACAAATCGCATTACTTTCCAAATTTTAAACACCATGAAAAAGACATTAATTATAGGCGCTTCGCCAGATCCCTCAAGATATTCGTACAAAGCCGCACACATGTTAACCCGTTTCAAGCACGAAATTGTTAATGTGGGCATCAAACGCGGCGAAGTTGCAGGCGTAGAAATCGAGAAGCCAGGAACAATTCACGACGACATTGATACGGTTACACTCTATATCGGACCAGCACTGCAGGCACAGTATCACGATTACATTCTGGATACCAAGCCGAAACGCGTTATTTTCAACCCAGGTACAGAAAATTATGAACTCGAAAAATTATTAGATCAGCATAATATTGAGCCTATGCGAGCTTGTACTTTAGTCCTTTTAAGTACAGGTCAGTATTAAATTTTAGTAAATCACGTTCCATCGCTCATATTAAAGTACGTCCCGCCCTCCATTCCAAATCCTCGGTTATGGTGTGTGCCGATCTCATCGTTACTTCAACCTGCGGGTTTCCATTAGGGTCGGGTTTAATTCATTCTGGCTGGTATTTCAAAGGCCAGGTTGCACGGTTGCAGATCCTGCAATTCTTATTATATCAAAAAAAGTATTCTGATAACTTATGTTATAATAATTAGCCAAAAAATCTCTTGGCTCCAACCCCGTTACCACTCTTATTGGCCATTTAAAACCTTCGCGGATAATTCCCCATTTGTCATCAGGATTTAGCCAGGGTAAATACAGGCTTTATACAGGGTTACGCACCCTGTTGTAACCGAGTCCTGACCGAGTTTACACCCTGTTATCACCCTGTTAACCCTAGCCAAAAAAAATCCTGGTCAGCTAAGAAACTTTGCCCAAATACACCTGTCCCCCTCATCAATTTCAGAACACTCAACTAATTAACTTCGAAATCCCCTTTAATCGATGTTATTTACCCGATTACTGCTGCGGAGCAAATCCTTGTAACATCTGTAGAAAATAATTTCAACATCTGACATCCACTATATATTACTAGTAACCCTTCTATATGTCCTATCTACCTATATGGCTAAAAAACCCGCAATATGCAAACTAATCCGCCATCAACTTAGATGTTCTAAGACTACTTAGATGGTTAAATTCGGGCGACATATAACTAAATCCGCCTTTAACATAAATGTCCTATCTATCTATATGGCTAAAAACCGCAACATGCAAACTAATCCGCCATCAACTTAGATGTTCTAAGACTTCTTAGATGGTTAAAATTCGTGCAACATATAACTAAATCCGCCTTTAACATAAATATCCTATCTATTTATATGGCTAAAAACCCGCCATGTGCAAACTAATCCGCCATCAACTTAGATGTTCTAAGACTTCTCAGATGGTTAAAATTCGTGCAACATATAACTAAATCCGCCTTTAACATAAATGTCCTATCTATTTATATGGCTAAAACCCGCAACGTGCAAACTAATCCGCCATCAACTTAGATGTTCTAAGAGTTCTTAGATGGTTAAAATTTGTGCGACATATAACTAAATCCGCCTTTAACATAAATATCCTATCTATTTATATGGCTAAAAACCCGCCATGTGCAAACTAATCCGCCTTTAACATAAATGTCCTATCTATCTATATGGCTAAAAACCGCAACGTGCAAACTAATCCGCCATCAACTTAGATGTTCTAAGACTTCTTAGCTGGTTAAAATTAAGACAACAGGGCACAAACCTTCCTGAGCCCTGGTTTTCCAACCGCCAAAAACGCCATCCAGGCCTGCCAAACAACCCAGGTTTAAAAAAGTTTTCATTTTTTCTTATTGATCTTCATGGAGTTAGTGTGGTGGTGTCAAATAAAAGCGGGGCAGGCTTTGCTGGAGCGAATAATTTTTCTACTTTTGCATCCCGCTTCGGAAGGAAGGGAAAAGATGTTTGAGGTATTGTAGGGCAGGAAAAGAAGCTTAAATTATTTTAAAATAAGCTTTGCAGGAATGCTAAATATTATTACCTTTGCATCCCGCTTCGGAAGGAAGAGGGGAAAAAATGAAAGACTGGGAATAAGGGTTGTTAGCGAGAGAAATAAGTGATAATGATTAACCTTTAAAACGAACGAAAAAATAAAAATTATTTTATTTGGAAGTTTAAAAAAGATTCCTACCTTTGCACTCCCAACGTAAACGAAGGGAAAACAAAAAGATCGGAACGGCGGATGTCGGGAAGATAAAAAAAAACGAGATTGAAACGGATGAAACATATGCAGGACGAATAAGACCAGCAGAAACTGAAACCCGAAGATATATAAAAAGGCCGCCGCGAGGTACCGAGCCGAATAAGTTCTTAAAAGAGATGTCAATGTAGCGCAAGCGGGGTAATGAAGTACGGATTCAAGTACAGAGTACCGAAGCTTGATTTTAAAGTCAATGTCTGACAGACATAATTAAAAAAAAGAAGACTATTTTTAACAATAGTTAAAACTGGTCAGAATCTTACAACACATTTTACAATGGAGAGTTTGATCCTGGCTCAGGATGAACGCTAGCGGCAGGCCTAATACATGCAAGTCGAACGAGATTATCCAGCTTGCTGGATATGAAAGTGGCGCACGGGTGCGTAACGCGTATGCAACCTACCTTAATCAGGGGGATAGCCCGAAGAAATTCGGATTAACACCGCATAAAAACACAGAATAGCATTATTCAATGTTCAAATATTTATAGGATTAAGATGGGCATGCGTGTCATTAGCTAGTTGGCGGGGTAACGGCCCACCAAGGCGACGATGACTAGGGGATCTGAGAGGATGACCCCCCACACTGGTACTGAGACACGGACCAGACTCCTACGGGAGGCAGCAGTAAGGAATATTGGTCAATGGAGGCAACTCTGAACCAGCCATGCCGCGTGCAGGAAGACGGCCCTATGGGTTGTAAACTGCTTTTATCTGGGAATAAACCTTTTTACGTGTAAGAAGCTGAATGTACCAGAAGAATAAGGATCGGCTAACTCCGTGCCAGCAGCCGCGGTAATACGGAGGATCCAAGCGTTATCCGGATTTATTGGGTTTAAAGGGTGCGTAGGCGGCCTGTTAAGTCAGAGGTGAAAGACGGTAGCTCAACTATCGCAGTGCCTTTGATACTGACGGGCTTGAATAAACTAGAGGTAGGCGGAATGAGACAAGTAGCGGTGAAATGCATAGATATGTCTCAGAACACCGATTGCGAAGGCAGCTTACTATGGTTTTATTGACGCTGAGGCACGAAAGCGTGGGGATCAAACAGGATTAGATACCCTGGTAGTCCACGCCCTAAACGATGAATACTCGCTGTTAGCGATATACAGTTAGCGGCTAAGCGAAAGCGTTAAGTATTCCACCTGGGGAGTACGCTCGCAAGAGTGAAACTCAAAGGAATTGACGGGGGCCCGCACAAGCGGAGGAGCATGTGGTTTAATTCGATGATACGCGAGGAACCTTACCCGGGCTTGAAAGTTAGTGAATTATCTAGAGATAGATAAGTGAGCAATCACACGAAACTAGGTGCTGCATGGCTGTCGTCAGCTCGTGCCGTGAGGTGTTGGGTTAAGTCCCGCAACGAGCGCAACCCCTATGTTTAGTTGCCAGCATGTAATGATGGGGACTCTAAACAGACTGCCTGTGCAAACAGAGAGGAAGGAGGGGACGACGTCAAGTCATCATGGCCCTTACGTCCGGGGCTACACACGTGCTACAATGGATGGTACAGAGGGCAGCTACATAGCAATATGATGCGAATCTCACAAAGCCATTCACAGTTCGGATTGGGGTCTGCAACTCGACCCCATGAAGTTGGATTCGCTAGTAATCGCGTATCAGCAATGACGCGGTGAATACGTTCCCGGGCCTTGTACACACCGCCCGTCAAGCCATGGAAGTTGGGGGTACCTAAAGTATGTAACCGTAAGGAGCGTCCTAGGGTAAAACCGATAACTGGGGCTAAGTCGTAACAAGGTAGCCGTACCGGAAGGTGCGGCTGGAATACCTCCTTTCTGGAGCAGAGTTGACTACTCGCTGCGCAACATGATACTCTAATAAGTAAAAAAGTTATAAGTGGTAAGTTGTAGGTTATACGTTGAAGGTTAAAAGTTGAAAGATATTATTCTTATACTATACACCGGTTACGAAAGAACCAAACAACCAACCAACGAAAAAACGAAAAGAAAACAAAGAAACACCCAGAAGAAATGACGGTTGTCCCAATAACCAAAAAGACATCGGCACGGACAGCTAGGTAAGCAAAGGAAGCGGTAGCGGTAATATACTAACCCGCAACTATAAGCAACCTAACAAGAAGTCCCGTAGCTCAGCCTGGTTAGAGCACTACACTGATAATGTAGGGGTCTCCAGTTCAAATCTGGACGGGACTACAAAATCAAATCCTTTGGGGGATTAGCTCAGCTGGCTAGAGCGCCTGCCTTGCACGCAGGAGGTCAACGGTTCGACTCCGTTATTCTCCACGATAACACCGTATTACCGGGATCGGTATACTACATTGACATAACAAGAAAAGAAGAAAACGCCATGGGGCATTTATAATAAATCTATATTATATAAAACGGTTCGAGACCGCAGTTTTTTACTAACAAGATGAAGCTAAAGGCTTGAGCGCAGACAATGAAACCTGCAATCTTATACCCTTTACTTAGGTCTTGGTAAAGTTCTTTGACATATTGGAAGAAGTTAAAAAAGAAGAGCAAACAACAATAGGCGACTGTTGTGTTTGTGCTCACTTAAAGGGATCGCAAGAGACTGATAAGTATGAGACATCATAACAAGAGCAAAAAAGCATACTATACGGCGCAAAAGGCGTATAAGTAGAAGAAAGTAATAAAGAGTACACGGGGGATGCCTTGGCTCTCAGAGGCGATGAAGGACGTGATAAGCTGCGATAAGCTTCGGGTATTTGCAAATAGGAATTAATCCGAAGATTTCCGAATGGGGCAACCCGGCATGTTGAAGACATGTCACATATAATGAGCAAACCTGCCGAACTGAAACATCTAAGTAAGCAGAGGAAGAGAAAATAATAATGATTTCCTAAGTAGTGGCGAGCGAACGGGAAAGAGCCCAAACCTACTTTGTTACGGCAAAGTGGGGGTTGTAGGACTACGATGTGGTATTAACAAACAGAAGTGGAATGGGATGGGAAGCCCAGCGATACACGGTGATAGCCCGGTACACGTATAGAATGTTAGCCTAGTAGTATCCTGAGTACCGCGAGGTCGGAGACGCCTTGTGGGAATCTGCCGGCACCATCCGGTAAGGCTAAATACTCCTGAGAGACCGATAGTGAACCAGTACCGTGAGGGAAAGGTGAAAAGAACCCCGAACAGGGGAGTGAAATAGAACCTGAAACCGTGTACTTACAAGCGGTCGGAGCGTCCAGGTGGCGTGACGGCGTGCCTTTTGCATAATGAGCCTACGAGTTACTCTTCTCTGGCAAGGTTAAGTGTTTAAGACACGGATCCGAAGCGAAAGCGAGTCTGAATAGGGCGTATAGTCAGAGGAGGTAGACGCGAAACCTTGTGATCTACCCATGGACAGGTTGAAGGTGCGGTAACACGTACTGGAGGACCGAACCGATAAACGTTGAAAAGTTTCCGGATGATCTGTGGGTAGGGGTGAAAGGCTAATCAAACTGGGAAATAGCTCGTACTCCCCGAAATGTTTTTAGGAACAGCGTGGATATTAAGTTATATAGAGGTAGAGCTACTGATTGGGTGCGGGGGAGTCAAATCCTACCAAATCCAGACAAACTCCGAATGCTATATAATATGATCTGCAGTGAGGCCCGGGGTGCTAAGGTCACGGGCCGAGAGGGAAAGAACCCAGACCATCAGCTAAGGTCCCTAAGTGTACGCTAAGTTGAACTAACGAGGTCCGATTGCACAGACAGCTAGGATGTTGGCTTGGAAGCAGCCATTCATTTAAAGAGTGCGTAACAGCTCACTAGTCGAGCGATCGGGCATGGATAATAAACGGGCATTAAGTGTATCACCGAAGCTATGGGATTGAAATATATCGGTAGGGGAGCATTCTATATGCAGCGAAGGTATCTGGTAATGGGTGCTGGAGCGTATAGAAAAGCAAATGTAGGCATAAGTAACGATAAGGCGGGCGAGAAACCCGCCCACCGAAAGGATAAGGTTTCCTGATCAACGCTAATCGGATCAGGGTTAGTCGGGTCCTAAGGAGAACCCGAAGGGGATATTCGATGGACAACTGGTTAATATTCCAGTACTTTTTATAACTGCGATGTGGGGACGGAGTAGTGACACTGCCGCGATCTGACGGAATAGATCGTTAAAGGGCGTAGGTATTAGGACTGTAGGCAAATCCGCAGACCTAGCTGAAACCTAATAGTACCGCGAGACTTCGGTTGAGTGGATAGAGCAGGTAAACAGACTTCCAAGAAAAACCGCTAAGCTTCAGGTTATAAAAACCCGTACCGCAAACCGACACAGGTATCCGGGAAGAGGATTCTAAGGTGCTCGAGTGAATCATGGCTAAGGAACTCGGCAAAATGGCCCTGTAACTTCGGGAGAAGGGGCGCTGGCAGTAATGTCAGCCGCAGTGAAAAGGCCCAGGCGACTGTTTAACAAAAACACATGGCTTTGCAAAATCGAAAGATGAAGTATAAGGCCTGACACCTGCCCGGTGCTGGAAGGTTAAGAGGGGATGTCATCCGCAAGGAGAAGCATTGAATCGAAGCCCCAGTAAACGGCGGCCGTAACTATAACGGTCCTAAGGTAGCGAAATTCCTTGTCGGGTAAGTTCCGACCTGCACGAATGGTGTAACGATCTGGGCGCTGTCTCAGCCATGAGCTCGGTGAAATTGTGGTCCCGGTGAAGACGCCGGGTACCCGCAACGGGACGGAAAGACCCCATGCACCTTCACTACAATTTAACATTGACATTGGATACAGGATGTGTAGGATAGGTGGGAGGCTTTGAAGCGGCGTCGCTAGGCGTCGTGGAGCCAACGTTGAAATACCACCCTTTCTGTATTCGGTGTCTAATCCCGCTAAGCGGGAGACATTGTTTGATGGGTAGTTTGACTGGGGTGGTCGCCTCCAAAAAGGTAACGGAGGCTTTCAAAGGTAAGCTCAATACGCTTGGTAACCGTATGAGGAGTGCAATAGCATAAGCTTGCTTGACTGTGAGACAGACAAGTCGATCAGGGTCGAAAGACGGATATAGTGATCCGGTGGTTCTGCATGGAAGGGCCATCGCTCAAAGGATAAAAGGTACGCTGGGGATAACAGGCTGATCTCCCCCAAGAGCTCATATCGACGGGGAGGTTTGGCACCTCGATGTCGGCTCGTCACATCCTGGGGCTGGAGAAGGTCCCAAGGGTTCGGCTGTTCGCCGATTAAAGTGGCACGCGAGCTGGGTTCAGAACGTCGCGAGACAGTTCGGTCCCTATCTGTTGTGGGCGTAGGAATTTTGAGTGGGGCTGACCTTAGTACGAGAGGACCGGGTTGGACTAGCCTCTAGTGAATCTGTTGTTCCGCCAGGGGCATTGCAGAGTAGCTACGCTGGGAATAGATAAGCGCTGAAAGCATCTAAGTGCGAAACTAGCCACGAGATGAGAATTCCATATAGGACCGTAGAAGACTACTACGTTGATAGGCTACAGATGTAAAGCTGGTGACAGCATAGTCGAGTAGTACTAATCATCCGAAGCTTTCAAAAGCAACATACTGTTGTTTGTTCTTCAAAACTTAACTTCTTTCAATAATATGTCATTTAAGTTGTAGGTTATAAGTTGTAGGTGGTACGTTCAAAAACGTAAAACCTGATACTTAAAACGTAACACTTATTTAAAAACATTTAGGTGCCTATATCGGTGGTGTCCACCTCTTCCCATTCCGAACAGAGAAGTTAAGCCCACCAGAGCCGATGGTACTGCGGTAACACGTGGGAGAGTAGGTCGGTGCCAAATCTTAAACTGCTAAAAGCAGATTAATAAAAGAACCCTTGTAGTAACAACTGCAAGGGTTTCTTGGTTTTATACAAGGGTATGTGTAATTTGAATAAACACAGTACGCCTGAAGAATTGAAATTATGATCATATTAATAAAGCGAACAGCTGAAACTAAAGATTAAAGCGAAATACAAATGGCTTTAAGCTTTGAGCTTTCTCCTTTAAGCTTTAAATAAAAATATTTAGGTGCCTATATCGGTGGTGTCCACCTCTTCCCATTCCGAACAGAGAAGTTAAGCCCACCAGAGCCGATGGTACTGCGGTAACACGTGGGAGAGTAGGTCGGTGCCAAATCTTAAAAGAAGAGCCTTGTAACAATTGTTGCAAGGCTTTCTTTGTTTACAGGTTTTTTTATGATGCTTAATGCGGAAAGACTAAAGCAAAAAGCTAAAAGACCAAAGTGGTTAAGAGTAACTGAAAATTAATTTCACCAGCTAAGACATCTAAGGGAATCTAAGGGTAGATCGTTAATTCATCAATATTATCACAGAACGGTTGGATGAAAGGCCTAACTGGAAAGACCAAGATGATTATACTATTCCTCAATCTGACAATGGTGACAGGATATTAATTTCACCATCGAAGACATCTAAGGGAATCTAAGGTATCCAGGTTCATTTAAGGGCTTATTAAATATAATTTCAGGGGATTACTCGGATGACCGCAGATTGTTAGATGCTAAGAGAATAAAACTACAGGTTGGGGATTTCAATTGCTCCCTTATTTATGCTGAAAGCGGAAAGGTTAAAGATCAAAGCTTAAAGACCAAAGTGGTTGAGGGTGACAGGAAATAATTTATCAGCTAAGAAATCTAAGGAGATCTAAGGTTTACAGTTTCATTTAAGGGTTATTATATATAATTCCTTCAGATTACTGGGAAGAGCGCAGATTGTTAGACGCTTAATTTATCAATAATATAGAGTAAGGTTAAAAGACCAATATGGAATGCTTGGGATTTCAACGGATCCATTATTTATGCTGAAAAGCTTAAAGACTAAAGCTTAAGTTGGTTAAGCCAGACATCAATCTACGATGGTGAAAGGATATTCATTTACCAGCTAAGGCATCTAAGGGTATCTAAGGTTTACAGTTTTATTTAAGGGTTATTATAGAGATTACTCGGATTACCTCAGCATTTATAAATGCATATTCATCAATAACATCATGGAAAGATTAAGGCTAAAAAAACAAAGCGGAATGCAGAGAACTTTCATTTGTGTTACATTACTCAGCAAATAGCTACATGGTATTTTATTAATAATGCCGGGATGGTAGTATTATGGTTTATCCAACAAAACTTCTCTACGCATTCGTGCAGTATATGCTTTTCTCATAAACATGACAAGGAAACAAATCATAGTTTTTATTAAAATTATAAACAGTTCATTTTTTTTGGAGGTATATTTTAATTCTTTTATCTAAGATAGTTTCTTTCGCTATTTCTCTAAATGAAAAAGGTTATGTTTTTTTATTTGGTAGATTAACCTGCTCAATACTCAATAAATATTCTTTTATGAGTTGTAAAAGTGTCTATTTATGAATTTTATGGTATTATTAAATATATTATTTCATGTTTATTTATATTGATTGCTATTTATTTATTGATTTTATGTTTTTTTTATCCTAAAACTGTATTATTAGTTATATTTATTTACAATTTTTAGTTACTTTTTAGGTTATAAATTTGTTTTATCTGTGATTATGGTATAGATTAGGCGATTATTAACTATAATTAAACCTAAAACTTAAATTTAATGAAAAAACTTTTACAAAGTTTGTTCGTTTTGATGTTTTTTGCATTTTCTGCAATGGCTCAAGATCGAACAGTGACAGGTACGGTTACATCAAAAGAAGACGGACTTCCCCTTCCTGGTGTAAGTGTAAAATTGACAGGCCTTAAAATGGGGACTGTGACCAATGCTTCTGGTAGCTTCACCATCAACATTTCTTCTAATGCTACAGCAATCGAATTCTCTGCGTTAGGATTTGTTCCTCAAAAGCAAACCATAACTGGAGCATCTACTTACAATGTTTCTTTGTCTGCGGATACCAAAGATTTGGAAGATGTGATTGTTGTAGCTTATGGAACGGTAAAAAAAGAGAGCTTTACAGGTGCAGCAGCGGTTGTGAATGGTAAAGTTTTAGCAGATCGACCGAATACTTCATTTCAAAAGTCGCTACAAGGTGCAGCAGCTGGTGTTCAGGTTACCAGTGTTTCTGGTCAGCCTGGAGCCGCAACCCAAGTTAGGGTTCGCGGTGTTGGATCGATCTCTGCAGGCTCAACCCCCTTATACGTAATTGATGGTATCGCTGTTACCTCTTCAGGGTTAGACCTAACGTCTGTAGCACAAACTGCCGATGTTTTATCTTCATTAAACCCTAATGATATTGAATCGGTAACGATCCTTAAGGATGCAGCAGCATCTGCAATTTATGGATCTCGTGCGGCGAATGGTGTTGTTTTAATTACGACCAAGCAAGGTAAAGCTGGTGCAACTAAATTTACAGCTAGCATAACTGGAGGTTACTCTTATCAAGCTGTAGAAAAACACGACGTTTTAAACGCACAAGAATATTATAAGGTTTATTTCGATAGCTATTATGCTCAGAGAATTGCTGCTGGATTAGCTCCTGATGCAGCTGCAATCGCAGCAAATACCTTAACAAGAAATAGATTGACTGTAAATCCTTTTAATACATTAAATCCATTCGTTGCTGGTGGAGGTTTAGCTCCTGGCGCATCTTTATTATATGATACTAACTGGAGAGATGAAGTATTAAGAAGAGGGCAAACTAAAGACGTGAATGTTTCTGCTAGTGGTGGTTCAGAGAAGCTTAAATATTACGTTTCTGGTGGTTACTTCGATCAGAAAGGTATCGTAATTGGTTCTGATTATAAAAGATATTCAGGGAAGTTTAACCTATCGAATGATGTGAATAAATTCTTTTCATTCGGTATCAATAATACGCTAGCCAGTTCAACACAGAACACGCCTCCTGGTGCAGGTGGTGGTGCAAATCCAGTAAGATTTGGTGATATCGTTGCTAACATTTACTCTTTATACGTTAGAGATGCAAATGGTAACCCAGTTTTGGATGCAAACGGTAATCCTACCTATAGCTATGTTAATCCAGTTTCACCTGATTTTAATCCAGTTGGGTTAAATGAATTAGATACTTATTTAACTAAAATTACCCGTATTACAACTACACCTTTTGCTCAGGTAAAATTTCTTAACGGATTTACGGCTAAATCAACAGTTAGTTTAGATTATTCAGCAGTTAGAGAGAGCCAGTTTTATAATTTATTACACGGTAATGGTGTAGGAGTTAAGGGTAGAGGCTATCGTTATTCAAAAGAAGATATTACGACAACTTACATTAACACTTTAACCTATAATAAAAGCATTGGAAAACATAATTTTGATGTATTGGTGGGTCAGGAAGCTTATCGTAATAAGTTTGATGGTATAACCGCAATGGCTACTGGCTATGGCTTCGCTGGACAAACCGAACTGGTTTCTGCTTCTACGCCTGGAACGGCATCTTCTTCTTATACTGAAGCTCGATTTGAATCTTATTTTTCAAGAGCAAATTATGATTACGAAGGTAAATATTTCCTTTCGGGAAGTTTTAGAAGAGATGGATTTTCGGCTTTCGGACCAGATAATAAATTTGGTAACTTCTGGTCAGTTGGTGGCGCATGGAGACTTAAGCAAGAAAATTTCATGAAAGATGTTCGTTTCATTGACGATTTAAAATTGCGTGCGAGTTATGGTGTTACGGGTAACAATGATATTGGCCGCTATGCTGCGCAGGGTTTATATTCTTTAGCTAATGCTTACGAAGGTCTTGCAGGTATGGCTTATAGTCAGCTTGCTAATAGTGAATTGGCTTGGGAGAAATCAAAAACAACAGAATTTGGCTTAGAGTTCTCGGTTTTAAATCGCAGAATTAATGGTGAAATTTCTTACTTCCAGAAGAAATCTGATGGCTTATTGTTTGCAAAACCTTTATCAAGAACTACTGGTTTTACTTCTATAACAACCAATTTGGCTGAGATGAACAATACTGGGATTGAACTTGCTATCAATGCATCGCCAATTAGAACAACAGATTTTAACTGGAACATCGCTTTTAACATCACTAAAATTAAAAACAAAATTGTTGCTTCAACACAGGATGAAGTTGTTGATGGAACTAAGCTGATAAAAATCGGAGGAGATCGTTACCAGTGGTATTTGAGAGAATATGCAGGAATCGATCAGGCAGATGGTAGAGCAATGTGGTATAAGGATGATGCTTCTGGAAATAAAGTAACAACTAAAGTTTACGCAGAAGCGAAACAATATTCTGGCTTAGGCTCGGCACTTCCAAAATACTATGGTGGTTTCAATAATACTTTAAACTATAAGGATTTTGATTTGAGCGTTTATACTTATTTCTCTTTAGGAGGAAAGGTTTATGATGCGTTATATGCAGCATTAATGCATAATGGTATTACACCTGGACAGCAAATGTCAAGAGATGTATTAAACGCATGGTCGGCTACTAACACGAGTTCAACTATTCCTAGATTTTTACCTACATCAAATACCGATTTATCGAATAGTGCTTCCAGCAGATTTTTGTATGATGGTTCTTACATGAGGGTTAAGAATATTGCGCTTGGTTATACCTTGAAAAAAGAATGGGCTAATAAAGTGATGTTATCGACTGCTCGCTTATTTGTAATGGCCGAAAATCCGTTTACGTTGGCCAAGCACAAAGGGTACGATCCTGAATCAACAATTGATGGAACCAGTAACAATGATATTCCAAATATCAAAACCTTTTCAATTGGTTTAACAGCTGGTTTTTAATTATATAGATAAGATATTATGAAAAAGATTAATAAAATAGGAATTTATAGTGCAATCCTTCTTCTTGCAAGTTTGGGAGCATGTAAAAAAGACTTTTTAGAAGTAACACCAACAACATCAATTAACTCTGCGGAAGCCTTTTCTTCACCTGAAAAAATTGCGGCAGCGCTTACGGGGGTTTATGATCTCTCTACTGGTTCTGTTAAATACAACATGATTTTAAATAATGATGTTAAGGGAGGTGATGTGTTAATTGTAAGTGGAGCAGGGAATTACAGCAGATTTATAAATGGTTATCAATTTATCGAAAACTCAAGTTCTTCTGAGCCATTGGATTATTGGACATCAAATTATAGGGTAATTGCTAATGCAAATCAGTTTGAACTAAATATTCCTACATCTGCGCTTACTGATGTTCAAAAAAGCGGTTATTTGGCAGAAACCAGAGCCCTAAGAGCAGAGGCTTACTTTTGGTTAGTACAATGGTATGGTAAGCCATATACGCTAGATCCAGAAGCCTTAGGTGTACCTTTAGTTTTGGCGCCGCTTGGTCCAAACGATGCCTTATCTGGAAGAGCAAAGGTTAAAGATGTTTATGCTCAAATATTGTCTGACTTTTTATATGCGGAGGCAAACATTCCAGCTACAAAAACAAGTGTTTATAGAATGACTAAAGGTGCTATTCAGGGCTTCTTGGCCAGGGTTTATCTTACCATGGGCGATTATCCAAATGCCAGTAAATATGCAAAATTAGCTCGGGCGGGTAAACCACTTGGAACTGGTGCATCTTTATTGACGGGTTACATCAACCCATCATCAGAATGGATTTATGCTTTAAATTCAAGAACAGATGATAACTCTGGGTTTTTAACCGTAAACTCGTTTTATGATCCTTTCGATATTGGTTATTCTAGTTTCAGAGCTGCAGATAACTTCTTTAATTCATTTGCAGCAAACGACATCCGTTTACAGCAATTTAAAGTAAATGGTGTAATTGGTGCAAGAAGAGGGCAGGAAGGATTTTTAATTAATAAATTCGATTTCTCTACTACTCCAGCGCAAAATCAAGTGATCATCAGATCTTCTGAAATGTATCTGATCGAGGCAGAAGCCGAAGCTAGACAAGGCGTAGCAAATGAAGCAGCAGCTAAAACTGCTTTACTGGCTATTCAACAAAGAGCGGGCGTGGCAACAGCACCATCAGCAAATACTGGCCAGGCATTAATTAACGAAATTTTGGTTGAAAGAGGTAAAGAACTTTATGGCGAAGGATTTAAATTCTTCGATTTACTCAGAACCAAAACTCCTGTAGTTAGAACAGCAGGAAACGGACACTGGGCAATTGTGAATTTCCAGCCAGGTGACAATAAATTGGTATTACCTTTACCACAAAGTGAGTTAAATGCAAATCCGATTTTAAAAGGACAACAAAATCCTGGATATAGTAACTAATTTATCATGCTTTAATTATAAAAAGGGTTATCTCATTTTGAGATAACCCTTTTGTGTTTTGTAAATTTTTCAGTCTGTTAAAAAATGCTAAATTTTTCAAGCCAAAGGCAATAAAACCGTATTATTGTAGTACCACGTATATATTGCTATGATGAATATTGGCCTGAAAAAGATTGTTTTAATTGCGTTTTTAATAGGTGTAAACACCGCAAGTTTTGCACAAAATAAAAACGTTAAACTGCCAGCTAACTGGTTTAATCTGGACTTGGCTGAAAATGGTTTTTTCGGCATTAGCACAGATAAGGCATATCGCGAAATTCTTAAAGATAAGCAGCCTAAGCAAAAGATAATTGTAGCGGTAATCGATGGTGGAGTTGATACCAATCATGAGGATTTAAAAGATGTTTTGTGGACCAATAAAAAGGAGATTCCAGGTAACGGAATTGACGATGATGGTAACGGTTACATAGATGATATTCATGGATGGAATTTCATTGGTTCTAAGAAGGGTAATTTAGAATTTGATAATCTCGAACTTGTAAGATTACTTCGGATTTATACACCAAAATATCAGTCTACAACAAATTTAACCCCTCTGGATAGCGGACAAAAAGAAGAGTTTAGGCTTTATAAAAAAATGGTTGGCGATTTCGGCAAAAAATATGATGATGCAAGTCAAACGTTTTCCGTATTGATAAAAATTAAAAAAGTTATTGATTCTGTAGCTAAAATAAATAAGGTAGAGATTCCGACTTTAGAAAACATAAGTAATTATAAAGCTGATGATGAAGAAGAGGAACAGGTAAAAAAGATCATTTTCAGAGGATCAAAAGACGATGGGGGTTTTGAAAAGTTTTATAAGAATATTAAAGACGGTTACAAGCAGTATGATGCCATGCTGAAATATAACCTGAACCCCAAATATGACATGCGTGCTGAATTGGTCGGGGATGATTACGCCAATTCTAAGCAGCGAGATTACGGAAATAATGATGTAAAAGGCCCTGATGCACAGCACGGAACACATGTTTCGGGCATAATTGGTGCAAATCGGGGCAATAGCCTGGGTATTATGGGCGTAGCGAATCATGTAAGCATTATGGCCATTAGAGTTGTGCCTACGGGTGATGAACGCGATAAAGATGTTGCAAATGGAATTCGTTATGCAGTTGATAATGGTGCTAAAGTAGTAAATATGAGCTTTGGTAAAGCTTACAAATGGGATAAGAAAGCCGTAGATGAGGCGATAAAGTATGCCGAAAGTAAAGATGTTTTATTAGTGCACGCTGCAGGGAATGATGCAAAAAATAATGATGTAGAGGAGAATTACCCGAATAAATATTACGATAGTCCAGAAGCTGAAGCATATAAAATAGCCAACAAAAAACCAGTTTTGGCTGATTTTACACCACCAAAGCCAATGGCTGGAAATGGCATGGGGATGAGACCAGGTATGGATAGAACGCCTGTTGTAAAACCAGTTCCTTTAGATTCTGCTAAATACAAACTTCCACATGCAACGAATTGGATAGAGGTTGGGGCGAGCGCCTATAAGGATGATGAAAGCTTAAAAGCCGAATTTTCTAATTATGGGAAGTATAATGTAGATGTTTTTGCGCCAGGCTTTTTGATTAATTCTACGGTTCCAAATAATCAATACGAGGAGTTGGATGGAACAAGTATGGCTTCTCCAGTTGTTTCGGGTTTAGCGGCTTTAATTTTAAGCTATTATCCACAATTAAAACCTGCTCAGGTTAGAGAAATTATAATTAATTCGGTTACCAAGGTATTGCACAAAGTAAAAAACACAAACGACAAAGGGCAAAATGTACGAGTACCTTTTAGTGAACTTTGTATAAGCGGTGGCATTGTAAATGCTTACAATGCGCTAAAACTTGCAGAAACTTATAAGTAGCTTTCAGTTAAAGTGTTAGATGCAATTATTTTGCTGTTATTGTTTCAATAAAATTTTGAAAGGTACCAAAGGGATAATTTTTAGATTTCATCCAACTGATTAAATTATCCATTCTTTGAATCATTTTAACGCCAGTGTTTTTTCTCACATAAGCAGGAAAGCCAAAACGTTCAAAATCATCTAAATCTGTAAATTCCCAAGGGTGAAAATACACGTTAAGGTATCGATCTTTTTTATAGGTCCAGCTGACTAAGAATTTATAAATGCTAAGGGGTAGATTATGGAACGATAACCAAAATAAAGGGAATCGAACTAATGGACTAACAGATGCTGGAATTTGAAGCACATTTTCCTTTGTGAAAAAGGTTCGAGATATATTAAAGTTGTTGTATCTGCCTGGTAAATAAGTTGGATTGATGGAGGTGTTGTAAGTATAGCCTGCTTTTTCAATTTCTTGCTCATCAACAGGCATCATTCTGGCCATTCGGTAACCTGTAATTTCCTTACCAGAAAGTTCTTCTAATTTAAGTTTAGATTGTAAAAGATGCTCTGGTTTAAAATCAGAATGGTAATAACCATGTGAAGCTAATTCATGGCCTGTTTCTGTAATTCGCTTAATTAAATCAGGAATGTTTTCTGCGAAAGTTACGGTGCAAAAAAATGTTGCTTTAACCTGGTGTTTATCTAATAAGTCTAAAATAGCAATTGTTCCTGCTCTGGAAATCGCAATCTGATCAGCAAAGGCGATGTCCTTTCCATACTCAAAAGGCATGTCGAATTCTTCGATATCAAAACTTAAAAGAACCATTATCTAACTGGAATATTTGTTGAACGAATAATATAATTTGGTCGGTTTTTAGATTGCATAAACATTTTCCCTACATAGATACCAATAATGCCTAAAATGATTAATTGTAATCCACCAAAGAAAACAATTGTCATAATTACAGAAGCCCAACCCGAAACTTCTACATTATTAGCAAATGCATAAATAATATACGGAACATAAAGCACCGATGCCATCGATAATATAAAGCCTAAATAAACAGCTGTGTACAATGGCTTGATACTGAAAGAAGTAACGCCATGCAAGGCAAGATTAACCATTTTTTTGAATGTGTACTTGCTTTTGCCAGAAAAACGGGCCGCAGGATTATAATGAATTGCAATCTGTTTAAAACCTAACCATTTAACGAGGCCCCTTAAAAAAGGTTCGTTCTCATGGAAATTACGGAATACATTAACAACCTTTTGATCCAGTAAACGAAAATCTGCCGCACCTGGTTCTAATTCGATATCGGATAACCAGTTTAAAGTTTTGTAAAATAAACTGGATGAACTTCTTTTACCTTTTGATAAATTTTTATCTTCTGCTCTTATGGTGTACACCACTTCAAAGCCTTCTTCCCATTTTTTTAGCATATCAGGAATCAACTCAGGTGGATGTTGCATATCGCAATCCATAGAAATTACACAGTCGCCATAGGCATGATCCATCCCTGCTTTTACGGCTAACTGATGGCCGAAGTTTTTAGAAAACTCGAGAAAAAATACGTTATCTGTAGTTGCTGCATACGCTCTTATTTTTTCGAGTGTATGATCTGCGCTGCCATCATCTACTAAAATAATTTCATAGTTATAATTTAAGCTAGAAAATACGCTTTTAATGCTTTCTGCAATTACAAAAACATTGTCGGCTTCATTGTAAGCAGGAATAACGATGGAAACTAATTTCTTCATTTATCGGAAATCAAATAAGATTCAAAATCTTGTTTCATCATTTGATAGATAATAGTTAGCCAAATGATGGTGCAAGGTAGAGCTTTGAGTGAATATAGACGAATAAATTCTTTAACAGGTTTTGGGAAAATATCTGTTGGCGATAGGCTGGTAAGCAATAACGCAAATACAAATAATGCAATTACCCAAGGTCGCTTTGGATTTTGCTGAACGATAAACCAAATGGCTACACCTGCAAATGCGATGATGTAGGTTGGTGATTCTGATCCACTACTAAAAATTACCGTAAAAATTAACGTTGATGCCAGCAGCATTAAGCGAAAAGCAAGATTTTTATATTGTTTAATTCTTAGATAAGGTAAAGCAAACAGCAATAATCCGCCTATTAAAAATGGCCCGTTTGGCATGTTAATATTGCCTGAAATCCTCCGTGCCATGCCCATAACTGAAATGTCTTGAAACGAAGTTAAGGAAGCGTTTAAATCATTTTTATGAACTAAAGAGTTATACCAATCTCCATAAGATTGAATGATAAAGGCGGGAGAAGAAATTGCCATTGGTAATGCGAAAAGAACGGTAAAGGCAATTATTCCTGAAATGATAAATTTCACTTTGTTTTTGGTGAAAAAGAAGAAGGCCAGACCTACAATTCCATATAATTTAACAAGGGTGCCAAAGGCGATAAAAAATGCTGATTGGATTTCTTTTTTCTTTAACAGGTATGAAAAACTGAGTATGATAACACCAGTTAAGGCGATATTAAACTGAAAACTAAATAAAGCTGTTAAGGTTTCGTGAGCGCAAATCCAGGCGATAACAGCCCGTTTATTTAAGGATATTGGCAAACTGTAAATTCCCCAAAGTAATATTGATATGTTGGCGACATTCCAGAGTACCATCCCTAATCCATCGGGTAATAGCGCAAATGGCGCTATAAAAACCGAAAACAACGGGCCGTAATGGTTGCTGTCTAAATATTGAGGGTAATTATTATATAAATTCTGAAAATCTATTGTATGCCAGTAAACATATTTAAAAATGAGGTAATTATTAAAAGTATGGTGTACATATTGCTTACAGCCAGCTATAATTGCCAGTAGGAGATAAACGATAGCGATGCATTCTTTTTTTAAGAGAAACGCACCAATAGATTTAATATTGATGTTTTTAGCAGGGTTCATTATGATTAGTGTTGCAATATAAGAATTTTAAAATTGCAGGTGTAGATATGAAAAGCGCTGGTAAACAGATGATGATTACAACTTATCCTTTGTTAACGAACAAATCCAAAACATTTTTTAAAACAGGATTTCGGTTTGAGTCTTTCCAAATCATATATAATTCTGTTCGTTGAGGAATGTGGGTAAGCTCTACAAACTTAACATTTTCCTTATAACCATATTGTAGTGCTGTTGGTACAATGGCAATTCCCAGTCCTTCTTCCACTAATTTATAAATGGTTAATGCATTTACCGATTTATGGAAAGTTTTAGGTTGAAAGCCATGGTCTTCGCAAATTCCCATAATCAAATCATAATAAAAAGGACTATCATCACTAGAAAAGAAAATAAAGGGTTCGTTAGCGATCTTTTTTACGGCTTCAAAACTGGCCTTATTCATTGGGTGGTGTTTTGGAAGAACCAAAGAAAATGTATCCTGATGAATGAGGTGCTTGGAAATTCCAGTTTTGAACTGGTGAATTCTTACGAAACCCAAATCAATCATATCTTTATCCAAAAGCTCGATTTGCAGTTTATTAGGCATTTCATCGAGATTCGTTCTCACACCAGGGAGTGTTTTGTTCAGCTTAAAAATTAATTCGGGTATTATTTTTTGTGCGGCAGAACCTAAAAAGCCAATTCTAAGTTCACCTTGATTACCAGCCTCAATATTTGTGAGTTCCTTTTTAATATTTTCTACATGACTGAACAAAAGATCTACTTCTTGTTTTAAGTAAATGCCAGCTCTGGTCAGTTCAACCTTTTTCTTGGTGCGATCAAAAAGCTCAACATTCAGCAATTCTTCCATCTGCTTAATTTGCCTGCTCAATCCAGGTTGAGATATAAAAAGCTTATCCGCAGCCTTTCTAAACCTTAATTCTTCTGCAAGTACCTGGAAATATTTTAAATGTCTAAGCTCTAATTGATAACTCATGGTTATTGAACGTTGATTAAATTGGTATTTATAGGTATCAAATATAGATGTTATTTTTGTTTAAATCTTTGCTATATGAATGTAAACCAGTTTTTTAATTACGGAATAGATAAATTAACATCGGCAACTGCACTTGCAATTTGCAGAGGCGAATTATCGGGTGTTTTAAACGATGATACCAGAGCGAAAGTAATAGAAAGCAGTAAGGTTGTGGAGCGGATTGCAGGGGCTGGAGCAGCTGTGTATGGCGTAAATACTGGCTTTGGGCCACTTTGTACTTCCATGATTTCGGAGGGTGATACTCGTAAACTTCAGGAGAATATACTCAAAAGCCACGCCGTGGGTGTAGGTGAACCGATAAGTACAGAAATTTCTCGCTTAATGCTTATTTTGAAACTTCAGGCTTTGGCTCAGGGCTATTCTGGGATTAGACTAGAAACTTTAGAACGGATGATCTGGTTTTTGGAAATTGGTGCTACTCCAGTTGTCCCAAAACAAGGTTCAGTTGGCGCATCTGGCGATTTAGCGCCGCTATCTCATTTATTTCTACCATTAATCGGACTTGGAAAAGTAACCTATAAAGAAAAGGTAATTTCGACAGCAGAACTGCTAAAAGAACATGATTTGTTGCCCATAGCGCTTGGTCCGAAAGAGGGTTTAGCCCTAATAAACGGAACCCAGTTTATTGCGGCACATGCTGTAATGGTTGTCGATCGGATGTATAATTTGCTGATCTCTGCTGATGTGATTTCAGCTATGATGATTGAGGGCTTGTTAGGCTCTAAAAAACCTTTCCATCCAAAACTCCATCAGTTAAGACCTTATTTTGGAAATATCAAAGTTGCAGAAAGAATCAGCACACTTTTAGAGGGATCGGAAATTGCCGCATCGCATTTAAATTGTGCAAAAGTTCAGGATCCATATTCTTTAAGGTGTATTCCTCAGGTGCACGGTGCTTCCTGGAATGCGTGGACACATTTAAATGAAGTGCTCGAAATAGAACTTAACTCGGTAACGGATAATCCAGTAATATTTAGTGATGACTTAACCATTAGCGGAGGTAATTTCCATGGTCAGCCGCTGGCAATGCCTTTGGATTACGCCTGTTTAGCGGCTTCAGAAATCGGAAATATCAGCGATCGCAGAATTTATTTATCCTTAGAGGGAAATACGGATAATGTACCGAAATTGTTGATGAAAGAAACAGGCTTAAATTCAGGATTTATGATTGTGCAATATACTTCTGCAGCTTTGGCGAGCGAAAATAAAGGACTTTGTTTCCCTGCAAGTGCAGATAGTATTCCAACTTCGCTGGGGCAGGAAGATCACGTGAGTATGGGCTCCATCAGCGGCCGTAAGGCCTTACAGGTTATTGAAAATGTGCAGAAAATATTAGGCATAGAACTTTTCTGTGCTGCCCAGGCTGTAGATTATCACCAACCTATGAAACAAGGTAAAATATTAGCGGCTGTACATGATTTTGTAAGAATGAAGATTGAACACCTTGAGCAGGATCAGATTATGTACGATATGATGGAAACTTCGATAAACATGGTTAAAGATGACGAGATTGTAAAAGTGGCAGAAAAGGCAGCGAAAGAAAATAACATATCCTTTCTATAAAATAGACTCAAATGAATTTTAAAGAGCAGATATTAAACGGTATCCCATCGGTTTTACCGAATAAGAAAATAAGAGATTCGAAACTTAGCCATGCACCAGTAAGAAAGGCGGTATTAAATGAAACCGAAAAAAAGCTGAGTTTACGTAATGCTTTGCGCTATTTTCCCCAACAATGGCATTCGGAATTGGCAGCCGAGTTTCTGGAAGAACTGAACAGTTTGGGGCATATCTACATGTATAGGTTTATGCCTGATTACGAAATGTACGCAAGGCCAATTGAAGAATATCCTTGTAATTGTAAGCATGCGGCTGCAATTATGCTTATGATTCAAAATAATTTAGACCCAGCAATAGCACAACATCCACAAGAGTTAATTACTTATGGAGGAAATGGCAGTGTGTTTCAAAATTGGGCGCAATATTTAATCGCCATGCAATACCTGGCCATCATGACTGATGAGCAGACGCTTAATATTTACAGCGGTCATCCGCAAGGCTTATTTCCTTCATCAGCAGCGGCGCCAAGAGTTGTAGTTAGTAATGGCATGATGATTCCGAATTATTCTTCACCATCAGATTTAGAAAAATTTAGCGCATTAGGTGTAACCCAATATGGACAAATGACCGCAGGTTCGTACATGTATATTGGTCCGCAGGGAATTGTGCATGGAACCGCAATTACCTTGATGAATGCTTTTAGAAAAAAGGGTTTTTATGGTTTAGCTGTTGCTGGAAAAATCTTTTTAACAGCAGGTTTGGGCGGTATGAGCGGTGCGCAAACTAAAGCAGGCAATATTGTAGGTTGTATTACCGTTTGTGCAGAGGTAAATCCGCAAGCTGCAGAAAAAAGAAAACAACAAGGCTGGGTGGATGAATTGGTTGATAATTTAGAAGCTTTGGTTTCTCGTGTTTTACTCGCTCAAAGCAATAAAGAAACCGTTTCCATTGCATACATAGGTAATGTAGTTGATGTTTGGGAAACTTTTTATCAGAAAAACATTGAAGTTACCATTGGTTCAGATCAAACCTCTTTACATAATCCTTTTTCGGGGGGCTATTACCCAACAGGTATAAGTTATGCTGATGCCAATATAATGATGGCCGAAGATGCAGCGTATTTTAAAGTTTTGGTACAGCAATCGTTAAAACAACAAGCGAAAAGTATTGGAGAACATAGTAAACGTGGCACTTACTTTTTCGATTATGGAAATGCCTTTTTATTAGAATGTAGTCGGGCAGGAGCCGATGTTTTGGCTCCGAATAAGGTTGATTTTAAATATCCTTCGTACGTAGAGGATATTCTTGGGCCGATGTGTTTCGACTACGGTTTTGGCCCCTTCAGATGGGTGTGTGCTTCAGGAAAATCAGAAGACCTGGAAATAACTGACCAAATTGCCAGAGATGTTATGGAGGAAATAAAGGTAAATGCGCCTGTAGAAATTCAGCAACAGCTTCAGGATAATATCAACTGGATTATTGGCGCAGCCGAAAACAAACTTGTTGTTGGCTCTAAAAGTAGAATTTTATACGCGGATGCGGAGGGGAGAGCAAAAATTGCCTCTCGCTTTAATGATGCAATAAAAAACGGACAATTATCTGCTGCTGTTATTTTAGGGAGAGATCATCATGATGTAAGCGGAACGGATTCGCCTTTTAGGGAAACCAGTAATATCTATGATGGAAGTCGTTTTACAGCCGACATGGCTATTCAGAATGTAATTGGTGATAGCTTTAGAGGTGCAACCTGGGTTTCCATTCACAATGGTGGTGGTGTAGGTTGGGGCGAAGTTATTAATGGTGGTTTCGGAATGGTGTTGGATGGAACGGCGCAAGCTGCTGCAAAGTTGAAAAATATGCTGTTTTTCGATGTGAACAATGGTATTGCCAGAAGAAGCTGGGCCAGAAATAAAGAAGCTCGTTTCGCCATCGAAAGGGAGATGGAAAGAACACCAACGTTAAGAGTTACACTCCCGAATTTGGTTGAAGATGCTGTAATTGATCAGCTGATCAAATAAGTAAAAAAATAAGACTGCATTATAAATTCAATTTGTAATCCTGAACTTGTTGAATGACTTAAGAAAATATTAAGTGTTTCGATAAGCTCAACAGGATTAGGTTTTTAGAAATTTATAATACAGTCTTTTTAATATATTAATTATTTATAAGCTAATACCTAAGGTAAAGGCTCTGGCTGGAGTTGCAATTGTGCCTAATGCGGTAGCTGCTCCAGTAGTTAAATTCACGGTATAAATTTTCTGAACACCAGCTACAGTAAATAATCCGTAAGCAGTTCCTGATGTTGAGCCAATATCAAAACCATTTGCGGCCTCCACATTAACGCCAAGCGCACCAACATCTACTAAAGTACCTAAGTTCGGCGGATCTTGTTTGTATAGTCTATCCGTTTGCGAATCAATATCAAATAGTACAGTGGTCGTAGCGCCAGCAACGTTATTCGTATAGGCTGCACCCGTAATATTTGCTGTAGCCATCGAAATGTTGCCATCAACAATTACGGTACCATCTGCTGGATTAAAACGTAGATTCTGGCCTGTGTTGCTTACAATTCTAATTCTATCAACTGTTGGATTAAAATCAAATCCAAATGAAGTTCCGGAAAGTAACGTAGTTAGAGGTGCCGTGCCTACCAAAGCAGCAACGCCTGATGATGCGTTAATTGTATAAATTCTGCTGGTACTGCCAAGTGCAAATAACTGACCATTAACCGGGCGCATATCTAAGCCAAGAATAGTTTCTCCTGTTTGAATTCCAGTAATTGGTTTCGAAATTGACGTTGGTGTTGTAGCAAGCGGATTGAAAATTAAAAGATCGTTTGTTGCTGATATGGCGTAAGCCACAGGTTCTGTCGGAATTGCGATTCCAGTAATCTGTTGAGTGAAATTACCAATTTTAGCTGCTTTTCCACTGGTTAAATCTATCGTGAAAAGTGATGAAGTACCTGCAACAGATAATGCCGCAAGCGCAGAAGTTCCATCTGGATTAATATCAAATCCACTCGCATCCTCTACATCAAAACCAAGACTTCCAACTTCAACCAGTTTACCATCATTAGGTGGATCTTGTTTGTGAAGTTTATCATTAGCTACATCAATACCAAATAAAACAGTAGTTGTTGCTCCTGCTTTATTTTGTGTGTAGGCAGAGGCCGTAATTTTTGCATTTGTTACGCCATTAATTGCGCCATCGGTTGCGGCAACAGCGCCTGTTTCTGGATGCAAGCGCAGGTTCTGCCCTGTTGATGTAACCAATCTGATTCGATCAACGGTTGGATTAAAATCAAATCCAACAGAAGTGCCCGTAAGAGCAGGTGTAAATGGCGTTGCAGAAACAGCTCTCGAAATACCTGTTTTCGGATCGATAATATATAAACGGCTGGTGCTCCCCACGCCGTAAAGTTGTCCCGTTGCAGGTCTGAAATCAACACCTAAAATGGTTTCGCCAGTTTGTAAACCCGATAAAGTTACCTGTGAGGTAATACTCGAAGGATTTTTAGCATTAACCAATAGCAATTTGCCATCAGCAGTTAGTGCGTAAACGTTTAAATCAGGACCTGGAACTATCGTTTCCTGGTCGTTATAACCTTTGTCTTTTTTGCAAGATGAGAATATGAAGGTTAAAGATAAGGTACATAGTACCGCTATCAGTGCATGTTTAGTTTTAAGCATTTTTAAAATTTTTTATTTAAGGAATTGTTTAATTATTCGAAAAACTAAAAATTTTTAGGAGGTTGCTGTAAAACTTTTGAATAAGTGGTTGGGAGATTAGGATTGTTTTTAAGGTAGCTGATTTTACTTTGGTGAAGGAAGGCAAAATTGGTAAAGTGAGTTAAAATAAATTCGCCAGGTTTAACTTTACCTTCGTTTCCATTCTTTTCTTCACTTCCAGTTTCTATTTTTTCGCTTTTATCTTTTTCTAAATCTTCTTTTGATGAAATTGAGGTGGCAGGGCTTATTAACGACGATGTTAACTTTGCGCTTACGCAAAGCAAGAGAAAAAATGAAAGCAGAAATAGAAAGGAAAACTTTCCCATAGAGTAGCAGCTTGTAACCATACTTACGACTTTACGGAATAATTGGTTTTCCTGAAGATTATTTTTCCTAAAAAAAAGCCTTGAATAAAATTCAAGGCTTTCAGATAACAATTTATTGAATTGTTGAGGCGTTAAGTTTTTCAACTTTTTTGCGGTACGACCAGTAGAAAACGATCGGATAAACAAAAAGATTAAATATGGTATTGGTTATTAAACCACCGATAACTACAATGGCTAAAGGCTTTGAAGCTTCAGATCCAATTCCAGTTGAAAGTGCTGCGGGCATTAAGCCAATTGCGGCCATCATGGCGGTCATTAATACAGGCCGAAAGCGACTGGCAATTCCATCTTTCATGGCATCAGTAAAAGTCCATGTTGGATGGTGTTTTAAGGTTACGATATTACTTTTAAATCTGGTAATCAGAATAACTCCATTTTGCACACAGATTCCAAATAAGGCAATAAAGCCAATGCCAGCAGAAATGTTAAAGTTTACACCTGCAATTAATAGCGCCATTATACCGCCTATCATTGCAAAAGGAACGTTATTCAGTACAAGCAAGGCATCGCGGACATTCCCGAACAGTACAAATAAAATGAAGAAAATAAGCAATAAACTTACTGGTACGGCCTGAGATAATCTTGCGGTAGCTCGTTGTTGGTTTTCAAAATCGCCTGCCCATTCTAACTTATATTCTTTAGGCAGTTTAATTTTTGCGTTTACCTTTTCCTGTGCTTCCGCAATAACACTACCCATATCTCTACCCCTGATCGAGAATTTTATGGCGCCATAACGTTTGTGCTTATCCCTGTAAATTATGCTTGGGCCTGTAATTTTTCGGATGCTTGATATTTCGCCTAGCTGAACAGTTGAACCAGATATTGTTGGAACCTGCAATTTTGCAATGGCACTTTCATCATTTCTAAAATCTTCGGGATATCGGATGATCAAATCGAATTTTCGTTCTCCCTCATAAATTTTTGTGGCAGCTTTACCGCCGATTGCCATTTCAATTACCGAGTTTGCATCAGACGTGCTTACGCCATACAAGGCCATTTTCTTCTGATCGAGGTTGATTTGTAATTCTGGCTGACCAAGATTTCTTAAAATCCCTAAATCTTCAATTCCATCAACTGTTTTTAGAATCTCTTCGATTTTTTCTTCTTCTTTTTCCATGAATTCGAAATTATCGCCGAATAATTTGACTACAATCGAACCTTTAACACCAGAAACGGCTTCCTCAACATTATCAGAAATAGGCTGTGAGAAATTTAAACTTATTCCAGGGAAACCTTTTAGTTTCTCCTGCATACGTTCGATCAGCTGCTCTTTACTTTGCTTGCGTTTCCATTCTTTTCGGGGATAAATATCTACATGAAATTCCATATTATAGAAGCCTGTAGCATCGGTACCATCGTTCGGCCGGCCTGTTTGCGACATTACCTGTTTAACCTCGTCAAAACTCAAAAAGATTTTACGCATATCATTCGAAAGCTTTTTGGTTTCATTAAGCGATATACTCAATGGCCCCGTTGCCCGAACGTAAATGGAGCCTTCATCCAAACTTGGTAAAAATTCGGTACCCAAAAACTTAAAACTGAAAGCCCCAAAAACTAATATGATAATGGAAATGGCGAAGGTTAATCTTTTCTTACTGAAACAGGCATCGTAAAATTTCAAGGTAATTTTTGTAAGCCATTCTAAAAAGATGTTATGTTTTTCTTTTACATTTTTTTTGAGCAGCAAACTCGCCATTGCAGGAACTAAAGTAAAGGTGAGTATTAAGGCGCCTAAAAGCGCAAAACTTAGTGTCCATGCCAATGGCGAAAACATTTTACCTTCTACTTTTTCGAAGGTAAAAATTGGGAGTAATCCAGTAATAATAATCAGTTTGGCAAATACAATCCCCTTACCATTCTCTAGCGAAGCTTTTTTAATAATGCCTAGTTTACTTATTTTGTTAAATCGCTCCATGCCAATTTTCCTGGCCTGGTGATCGAGAGCAACAAAAATTCCTTCGACCATTACGACTGCACCATCGATAATTATTCCAAAATCTATCGCACCCATCGATAATAAATTCGCAGGCATTCCTTTCAATTTTAAACATATAAAAGCAAAAAGCAATGCCAATGGTATAATGATGGAAACGATTAGAGTTGTTCGCCAGTCGGCCATGAAAAGGAATACAATGAGGGTTACAAATATGATTCCTTCCAACATATTGCCCATCACGGTATGTACCGAATAATTAACCAAATCCTCACGATCGTAAAAGGCATTAATTTTTACATCTCCTGGAAGGATATTGTTATTGATGTCGGCAATTTTATCCTTTAAACGGGCAATTACTTCACTTGGATTACCCCCTTTTCTCATCACCACAATTCCTTCAACCACATCGGGGTCATTATCTCTCCCAACCTGTCCGAGTCTTGGCAAGGCCGATTCGGCAACTTCGGCAATGGTTTTAACATAAACTGGTGTTCCGTTAATGTTGTCAACCACCACATTTCTAATTTCATCGATGTTGTTTAAAACGCCGATCCCCCGAACAACATAAGCCTGGCCGCCTTGTACAATTACATCGCCGCCAACATTAATATTGCTTTTAGATACGGCCTCGAATAATTCGGTAGCACTAACTTTGTACTGTATGGCTTTTTGCGGGTCAACCGTAATCTGATAAGTTTTTACTTCGCCACCGAAACTAACCACATCGGCAATTCCAGAAACAGAAAGCAGTTCGCGTTGAATCGCCCAATCCTGCAAAGTTTTTAACTCCCGAACCGATTTTTTATCGCTACTTAAAGTGTACCTGAAAATTTCACCTGTGGGCCCGTAAGGTGGCTGTACTTCTGGCTGAATGCCTTCGGGTAAATCTGCTTCTTCCAGGTGATTATTTACCTGAACCCTGGCTTCTGCATAATCTACATCATCTTCAAAACTTACTTTTACAATGGATAAACCAAACAGAGAAGAGGAGCGGATACTGGTTCGCTTTTCTGTTGGATTCATGGCAATCTCTAAAGGCCTGCTTACAAATTTCTCTACCTCCTCGGCACTTCTGCCTGGCCATTGTGTAATAATGGTAATGTTGGTATTGGTAACATCTGGAAATGCATCAATTGTAGTGCTTTTAAAACTTAAATAGCCTGCAACAATTAATACAAAGGTGCTAAAGAAAATGAAGTACTTGTTTTTAAGCGCAAAGCCAATAATATTTTTAATGAATTTATTCATTATCTGAAATTTATAGGTTGATGAAAAATTATTGACTTTTAAGGCTTTCGAAAAGAAAAACCTGTTTCGATGCGATAATTAGATCACCAGCATTTACACCACTAGTGATGTACGTTTTATCGGCCGTTTTTCTGCCAATTTGTATTTCCCTAATGCTTACCTTTTTATTTTGATCCAGTACAAGCAAGTAATTTTTGTTTTCATCAAAAATTACGGCGCTGGAGTTTACAACGGGCAAATTGCTGTTTGTACTTGCCGAAACTTTTACTGTACCCAACATGCCTGGTTTTAGCAGAAAATCGGGATTTGATATAACCACTCTGGCGCTCATTACTTTAGTGTCCTGATCGATCAGGTTGTACAGTTTATCGATTTTCCCTGTAAAAACCTGATCAGGATAGGAAAGTGTAGTCAGTTTTACAGCATCACCAGTTTTTATTCTTGAAATATCTGATTCGTAAACATTAATCATGGCCCAAACATTCGATAAATCTGCAATTGTAAAAAGGCTTTTATCATGATCAGGTCGTAATTGCATGTTGGTGGTTACATTTTTTTCGATAACAAAACCTTTAATGGGCGATTTAATGGCGTAAAATCCATTTTTGCTGCCGCCATTTAACTTTAGTACAGCAGTTGAACGTTTAGCTTCTGCTTTTTTAACCTGATAATCGTTTTTTGCATCTTCCAATTCCTTGGCAGAAGAAAGTCCGCTTTCATATAATTGTTCGGCTTGTTTCATGGAACGTTCTGCGCCCTTTAATTCTGCATTGGCTGCAATAACCTCTTTGTCGAAACCTGCCATTTCCGAGCTGTTAACCGTAGCCAATAACTGCCCGCCCGAAACTTCATCGCCCAATCGAACCGCAACCTGGTTAACTATTCCGCTCACCATAGGGAAAAGCTCAGAACGACGCTCTTCATTTGCCGTAATTTTAGCCGAAAACATCAGGTCGGTTTTATTATTCGCCTGTTCAACCGTATCAATAACCAGGCGGTTGAGAAGTGAATCGGTTATGGCAAATTTTTCGACTGGAGTTTCGGTTTTGTGCTCGCTGCAGGCAAAAAATAAGGCAGTTGAAGAAATAAGAATGCCTTTAACGATGTTTTTATGGAGGATTTGCATTTTGATTATTTAAAGATGTTTGAACCTGTAACGAAATTGATTTCTGCCCTCGAACTCATCAGTTCGTATTGAAGTTTATTAAGCTGAAGTGTGTTGTCTTTGTAGGATTCGTACAAATCGAGAAATTCAATTAAGCTGATGTTTCTTTCCCTGAAATTTTTAATTAAACCTGTGATTAGTTTGTTGAAATCGGAACTAAAATCTGGATCAATTTCCTGTAAACTCTGCTCATTTCTAACGGCGGTTTTATAGCTGTTAAAAACTTCGTTTTCGAGGATTAATTCTTGCCTTTTGATACTTGTATTTGCCGCATCTATTCCAATTTTAGCTTTCTTGATTTCACCCTGATTTCTATTGAAAAGGGGGATTGGAATTTTTAAACCTAAGCCAGTATATTTTTCGGGATAGTTACCCTTCAAATCGTAGCTTAAAGAAAGTTCGATATCGGGAATAGCCATTGCTTTTTGAAGTTTGAGATTGGCTTCATTATATAATAAATCTGTTTTAGCTAATTTTAAATCCGAACGGTTATTTCGTGCCGAATCTAACAGATTGTTGTAACTGATGTGGGTAATTAACGACTGATTATGATTAACTGCCTGCAACATTAATGTTATTGGAGTAGCAGGCTGAAGGCCACACATTAACCTTAAATCCTTAAAATTATCTTCCAGTTCGTTCAATAATTCGGTGCGTTCTGCTTTTAAACCAATTAATAATGATTTAATTCGGATCACATCTTTTAAGGCAATATTGCCAACCTTTAACTGAATGTTGTAGGCTTCTAAAAGTTGATCGGTAGATGCGATTTGATTCTCGTAAACTTTAAGCGATTGCGAGGCAAAATAGCTTTTGTAAAAAGTATTTTGAAGCTCAAATTTAAGCGTTCGCATTAAATCGAAATACTCAAATTCGGCTAACTGTAAGCCAGTTTTTGCCAGTTTAATGTTTTTATTTCGTTTACCTGCCAGTTTAACGAGCTGAGAAATTGAAGCTGCATATTGTCCGCTTTCGTAAGAAGTTTGCAGGAATTTTTTGGTTTCATGGTTATAGAATAAATTCTCATATTCTAATTGCGGGTTATCGAAAAGTTTGGCCGTAATAATTTCTGCTCTGGCACTTTCAATTTGATAATTGCGAAGTAAAAGTTCGTAGTTATTTTTCAGGAAGAGCTTTTCAGCCTGAATTAAATCTAAATGTAAAGTGTCGTTTTGTGCAAAAATATTGCTCGCCGATGTAGCGAAAAGAAATAAAAGCAGGAATTGTATTCTTCTCATTCGGCAAAGCTATTTTTACCGAATTAAAGTGGAATTAAATCGAAATTAAAAGCAGATTAAACTTGAGGTAGTGTGATGGTAAATGTTGTACGGCCTTGCTCAGAACGCGTAACGTTTAGATTTCCCTTAAAAAGGTGGATAATTTTTTGCGCCATGTATAAGCCCATTCCTTCTCCTTTTTTGCCGCTTTCTTTTGATGTTGTGTAAAATGGCTTAAATATTTCTTCCTGTTTTGTAGCTGATATGCCTATGCCCTGATCTGTTATGTGAATGGCGCAGGTAGAATCTGTATGGTTAAGTTCGCAGATCACGGCTTGGTTATCTGAAAACTTAAATGCGTTAGAAATAATATTATCAATTGCAATTTGAAGTAAAACAGGATTTGCAGAAACCTTAAGCGCCCCTGGAGTAGTACCTTTATCGGTAAAAGTAAATGGAAACATTTTTGAATCCCGCCATTCTAACTCAATATCTTTAAGTAGCTTATTTAAACTAACTGGAAATAGCTGAGCATTAATTAATTCTACATCCATTTTTGCCAGAGTTAACAGACCAGTAATTATATCGTCCATTTTCTCTGCATCTTCCAGCATATCTGCAATTGCTTTTTTGTATGATGTGTTTTCCCTTTCTTTCGAAAGGGTTAATTCAGCGTTCATCATCATTCTGGTAATCGGCGTTTTAAGCTCATGCGAGGCATTGGCTACGAATGTTTTTTGGAGGATAAAGGCTTGTTCCAGTTCTTCCATTAAATGGTTAAAGCTTTGGGCAATTAAATTAATTTCATCTTTATTTTCAGTTTCCCGAACCCTGAAAGCCATATTTTTTGAACCAATCTGTTTTACTTCGAGCATAAAAAGATTTAAGGGTTTGAGCATTTTTTCGGCTACCCACCTGCTTAACAATAATACCAGAATGGAGATGAGCAGAAAGGTAAAAATCATAATTTTCAATAGCTTGCTTAACCTGTTTTGCGAACCTTGATCTGCTGCGGAAGCAAGAATTACAAAATCGCCCTGGTTATCTTTATAGAAAATTCCAACCACCTGGCGGTTCCCATCGCTATATTTTAAACGCCCATTTTTCCGAACTTTGTTAATGGTTGATGTGGTCCAGTACTGGGCAGAATCACTAATAAATGTTGCCCGATTTTTTTCGTCGTAAATACGGATCACCTCGCCGTTTAGTTTTTGCAGGTATTTATGTCGAATGGTATTTAAAGCATCTCGGCTTATTTCGTCGGCTTCTAAATACAGTTTGGCGGTAACCATTGTTCGGTCGGTTAAGCGCTCAAAAAAATCTGCCTGCAAAAATTTCATAAAAGTGAAATACACCATACACAAAACCGCAAAGAGCATAGATGTGCTAATTAGGGTAAAGTACAATGCAATTCGGTCTTTTATTTTCATTATTTAAGAATATAGCCCATATTAATTTTAGTATGAATTAATTTCCGTTCGAAATCTTTATCGATTTTCTTTCTTAGAAAGTTAATGTAAACATCGATAACATTGGTGCCTGTATCGAAGTTAATATCCCAGGCTTGTTCAGCAATAAATTGACGCGATAACAAACGGTTTGGATTGCGAAGAAAGAGTTCGAGTAAGATAAATTCCTTTGCGCTAAGGTTTATTAACTTTCCCGCCCGGGTTACTTCTTTGCTGTAAGTATCCAGGCATAAATCCTGATAAAACAGTTTGTGTGTTTCGGTACTTGCTGGCGAAGCATTACGGCGAAGTAAAGCAGCAACCCTAATCAGCAGCTCTTTTAAATGGAAGGGTTTAACCAGATAGTCATCAGCCCCAGCTTCAAATCCAATCACTTTATCGTCAATTGTACCCATTGCGGTAAGCATTAAAACAGGCTTGTTTATTTGATTATCGCGTAATTGTTTACAAAGCTGGATACCGTTAATTCCAGGCATCATGATATCGATAATGAATAAGTCGAAGTCTTTTTCTAAGAACAATTCAAGCGCTTCAATTCCGTTAAAAGCAAAATCCGCTTCATAATCATTTTCCTCGAAGGCAGTTTTTAGCAGTTCAGCAATTTTTTGATCATCTTCTGCAATTCCTATTCTTGGCATAAAAACAAAAGTAATCATCTGATTTTAAAAGACGATGTGTAAGTTTTTTGATCGCGTATAATTAAAATAAAGTTTGCGATATGCTACAAATTCTATAAATCGCTAAATCAATTTGTTTACATTACATATTTTACCGACTTTATCTTTCAAGAATAGTAAAAACCTTAATGCACTTTTAGTGTTAAGACTGAAACTTATAGCTTATGACCAATAAGATTACTTTACCCATTTGGACCATGTTAATTCCTGTTTTGGGGATTGTTGTATACCTGTTAACTAACCTGGATTTGGGTGTTTTTATAAAAGTTGTTTTGGCCTTTATGTTAATTGGTAGTGTTTTGGCTTCGGTTCATCATGCAGAAGTTATAGCCCATAAAGTTGGCGAACCTTTCGGAACAATAATACTAGCAATAGCCATAACAACTATTGAGGTTGCGCTTATTGTTTCTTTGATGCTTAGCGGAGGAGATGCCGTAAAGGAGTTGGCAAGAGATACTGTTTTTGCCGCTGTGATGATTATTATTACGGCAATTGTTGGTATTTGCCTTTTAAAGGGAGGCATAAAATTTAAGGAACAAGTTTACCAGTTGCAAGGTGTAAATGCGGCTTTAATAACGCTTATGGCTATTGTTGTGCTCACGCTAATATTACCAAACTTCACCATTAGTGGCCCAATAGGCGAGTACAATACCAACCAGCTTATCTTTGTTTCGGTAATATCATTAGTTCTTTATGGTGGTTTTATTTTTGTGCAAACCCACCGTCATCGCGATTATTTTCTGCCAAAAGATTCGAAATCAGAAGATGATCATGCACCAGAGCCAAATAGAAAAACGGCAACAGTTAGCTTAATTTTTTTATTACTTAGTCTGGTTTTAGTGGTGTTAATGGCTAAATACCTGTCTTACGATTTAGAAAACATTGTAATCAGTGTAGGTGCTCCAAAATCTTTAGTAGGTGTAATAATTGCGGCCATTGTACTTTTGCCCGAAGGCCTTGCAGCTTATCGTGCAGTTAAAATGAATCGTTTACAAACCAGTCTTAATCTTGCCCTGGGTTCTGCATTAGCCAGTATTGGTTTAACCATTCCAGCTGTAGCCATTGTTTCTATTTTTATGAATATGCCTTTAGTATTGGGTGTTGATGCAAGATCTACTGTACTACTTTTACTTTCGATGATTACACTTGTTTTTACACTGGCAACAGGAAAAACGAATGTGCAGCAAGGGATTGTATTGCTCGTAATATTTGCCTCCTATTTATTTTATACTATTGTGCCTTAAGGAAATTAACTAGTTCGGGTTATTTGTTTTCTGCAAAAACTCACTTGGGGTTTTTCCAAACTGCTTCTTAAACTCGAGGCTAAAGTATTTTCTGTCGTTAAAGCCAACAGCATAGGCAATTTCAGAAATGTTTCCAGCATTTTGCTCTAATAGCTGTGCGGCTCTTTTTAACCTTATAAATTTTATAAAGTCGTTTACCGATAAATCGGTTAGTGCCCTTATTTTTTTATATAGAATTGGTTGGCTCATCCCGATTTCAAAAGCTAAGGCAGGTACGTCGAAATTCGGATTGGCAATCTGATTTTCAATAATGTTAATGATCTTTTCTACAAAGTTTTGCTCTGTTTTATTGATAATCATATTTTTAGGTTCGAGCATTACAACCTGCCCAAATTTTTGCCTTATTGTTTCTCTGGTAATTAACAGATTATGAATATTTAATTCTAAAATTTTTAAATTAAAAGGCTTCATAATGTAGGCATCGGCGCCATTTTCGAAGCCATTTAATTGATGTACATAAGCCGAACGGGCAGTTAAAAGCATAACAGGTATATGGCTTGTTCTTTCGTCTGTTTTTAATCTTCTGCACAGCTCAAGCCCGTCCATATTTGGCATCATTACATCACTCAAAATCAAATCAGGAATTAACTCTAAAGCAGCAGCTAAACCTTGTTGTCCATCTTCACTTTCGTAAATATTATAGGTTTTATTTAGGGCATTTTTAATAAAGTTCCGAACATCAATGTTATCCTCAACTAATAAAACACTGTATTTCTTTTGCGTTTCCGAAACTACAGGATCTGAAGAATGGATTGATAAATCTTCGGAAACAATAGGACTAATATTTATGGCGTAATTTTTAGCATCATCATAATAAACATAATCAGACATTAATTCTGACTGTTTAAAGTGTTTTACACCTTTTCTTAGTTTAATATTAAAACAAGTACGGCCGTGTTTTACATCTGTTTCGGTTTCGCTTTCAATTTTAATTTCGCCGTGATGTAACTCTGTTATGCTCTTTGATAGTGACAAGCCTAAACCAGTTCCAATATTTGTACTTGGATTAGCCTGATAGAAATTTTCAAATAAGTTTCCCTGTTTATCCAGCGGGATTCCTTTGCCATTATCGCTAATTTCTAAATAAACATTATCGGTATCCTGTTTAATTTTTAAATTAATCTCGCCGTTTTTTTGTGTAAACTTAAAAGCATTCGACAATAAATTAAACAACACCTTTTCTAATTGAATTTTATCGAAATAAAGCACTATTTCTTCATCATCTGCCGAAAAATTATAGTCTATTTGATTTGTTATGGCCCAGTTTTGAAAAGCGAGAAAGATTTCCTTGCAAAATTTAACAATATTTCCAGGGCTAACCTGTAAAGTCATTTTTCCACTTTCAGCCTTTCTAAAATCCAATAATTCGGTAATAAGATTCATTAGCCGATCTGCATTATTCTTTATAGGCTGCAAATCTCTGCTTAATTCTGGGTTATCTACAGCGCTGTCGATTAGCTTTTCTAACGGGCCAATAATTAGTGTTAAAGGAGTTCTGATTTCGTGAGAGATATTGGTGAAGAATTCCAATTTATGCTCATTAATTTCTTTTTCTTTTGATAAAACTGCTCTTATTAATAAATACCTAACCAGTACAAAGAGTATGGCCGCAATAAAAAGTAAATAAATTAAATATGCCCACCAGGTTTGGTAAAATGGTGGCAAAACTTCAATCTTAAGTTGGGCGGGCTTTGAAGTCCAAACGCCATCGTTATTACTCCCTTTAACTAATAATGTATAATTACCTGGTGATAAGTTGGTATAACTTGCCGAAGGCGTATTTACGTAATTCCAGTTTTTTTCGAAGCCAGTTAGTTTATAAGCATAAAGGTTTTTATTGGGTTTTATAAAATTTAATACCGTAAAATCAACCGAGAAAACATTTTGATCAGATTTAAAAGTGATGGATTGCGTATCGCTGATATTTGTTTTAAGCAAACCATCATCATCATTTAGTTTGATAGATCTATTAAACAATTTTAAATCAGTAAAAACGGCTATTGGTACTTCTTTGTTTTGCTTTACCGCCTTCGGGAAAAAACTAATCAAGCCATTTAGGCTGCCGAAGAAATATTCCCCATAACTATCTTTAAATAATGATTTGTAATTAAACTCATTTCCTGGCAAACCATCTTTGATGTTATAAATATCAAATGTTTTTTTTTGCTGATTGTACTTACAAAGACCATTATCTGTACTGATCCATAAATTATTGTCTTCATCCTCTAAAACGCCTACAATATTATTACTTGGTAAACCATCAACTGCTTTAATTTGAGTATAAATATGCTTTTTTGTATCCAGCTTGAACAAACCGTTTCTAAAGGTGCCGAGCCAAAAGAAACCTTTCTGATCTTCGGTGATACAGCTTATATTACCGTAAGGAAGTACAGCTGGATGATCTGCCCTTCGTGAAATAAATTTACTGGATTTGTTTTTAAGTTGATGTAAGCCAGAATTTGTAGCCACCCAAATGGTTTGCATTGAATCTTCATAAATAAAAAAGACAGCATCGTGTCGACCATTTAGCCTGTTTCTAATAAACTTTCCCGTTTCGGTATTAAAGCTATTTAGGCCGTTATTTGTACCTACCCAAAATCGGCCCTGGCTATCTTCGAAAATTGAGGTTATTTCATCGTTACTTATTGATGATGTATCATTTCTCTTGCTGGTAAATCGGGTAAAAGTATTGGTTTCAGGATTAAAAAGATTTAAACCACCGAGATGTGTACCAATCCATATTCTGCCCTTTTTATCCTTAATAATTGATTTAACAAGGTTTGAACTTAAACTATTCGGGTTATTGGGACTATATATATAATGAGTGAAGGTATTGGTTTGCCTGTTTAAATAATTAAGCCCTTCACCTTCGGTACCAATCCATAAATTGTGTTTATTATCTTCTGTTATAGAACTTACTACATTACTATTTAAACCTGCTTTCGAGCTACTGTACACCTTAAATGGCGTGTAGTTTGGATAAACCAGATTCACGCCGCCATAATAGGTTCCAACCCAGATAATCCCTTGTTTATCCTGAAAAATGTCGTACACAGAATTCTGGCTTAAGCTGGAACTATTACCAGGCTCATTCTGTATATTACTGAAAATCCTGGTCGCTGGATCGTAAATATTAATACCATGTAAAGTGCCAATCCAAAGCTTGCCTGTTTTATCTACAATAATTTTTCTAATGTTATTACTGCTGATACCAGCAGAATTAAGGCTGTTGTAGGAGTAAGTAACGATGTTTCCAGTTTTGAGATCAAGCTTATTTAAGCCAGTTTGTTTTGTTCCAATCCACAAATTATTCTCCCAATCTTGGATAATACTGGTTATATGGTTATCGATCGCTTTATTAATCTGATCGCTGAAAGATTTAAAATATTTAAACTTAGCTTTTCCTTTTTCAAATGTTATGTTCATTAAGCCATCAGTTGCACTTAGCCAGATTGTTCCTGTGTTATCTTCAGTAATCGCGTAAATTTGCTGCGGATGGTTTTTGTCGTTAAGAAACCTCGTGAAAAGTGAATTTTTTTTAGATTTTAGAAGATTTAATCCATTCGCGGTGCCCACCCACAAACGGTTCTTACTATCCTCGTAAATGCAGTTTATTTTTGAGTTACTTATGCTGCTTTGATTATTTTCCTGATAAATAAAATGATCGAAATTGTCTGCTGATTCGTTGTATTTGTTTAGTCCATAAGGTGTTCCAATCCATAAAGTGCCGTCTTTAGAGCGTGTAATTGAAGAAATATACTCCGAGTGGCTAAGGCTTTTTTCCTCATTAGTTTCTTTTTTATAAATTTTGAAATTTCTGGAGTCGTATTTATTCAAGCCAAAACGCGTTCCGAACCAGATAAAACCTTTAGAATCTTGCGCTATTGCGAGGACTGAACTCTGGGATAATCCATTTTCTACATTAAGGTATTTAAAGGCAACAGGTTTTTGGGCACGCGTAATACAAAGACAGAATAAGAATAATAGGGTTATATGAAATCGCATGCCTTTGAGGTAAGGTAGGTTAGTTAAACTGAATAAAATTACAATTATGTTTTTATTAATAAAATGAATTAACAAAGGGAAAGACGTTTTAACGTTTTAGCCATCCATTTTCCCTAATTGTAAGGCATTAATATTTCGTGTTTAGAATTTTACCCCTATTCTTTTAGGATTTTACCCCCTCCATTAAGCCTTAAAGCCACAAATTTGAACCAACCAAATATTTTGAAGCAACCAAACTTCTAAGCTTATATCATTTTTTTGTAGCGAGTAAATATAAATTCGAGCCGTTTCTTTTAGAGTTGTGCCAAAAATTTTGCGATCAAAACTTCAATAAACCATATAACCAAGTAAACAAAAAATGAATAAACTTTACAAAAATCTCAAAATTGGAGAAGCAAAATCGAGTCGTTTTTACGGCTCTGCAAAACTATTCTCTTTAATTATGCTTTTGAGTTTTATGGCATTTACGGCCTCTGCTCAATCCATAAAAATTTCTGGAACAGTAAAAGATTCGAAAGGGGAGATCATCCCTGGAGTAAGTGTAAAAGTAAAAGGAACTTCAACGGCCACAGTAACATCTAGCGATGGTAAATTTTCATTAGCTGTACCATCATCGCAAAGCATACTTATATTTTCTTTCATCGGTTACGATACAAAGGAAGTAACTGTTGGTAACTCTACCAATTTGGTGGTTACCATACAAGATCAGAATAATAGTTTGAATGATGTTGTGGTTGTGGGTTATGGGGTGCAAAAGAAAGTAAATGTTATTGGTTCGGTAGCAACGATCGATGCTAAAGCGATAGAAAATCGTCCAGTAACCAATCTTTCCTCTTCTCTAGGCGGTTTAAGTTCTGGTGTTTCTGTAAGGCAGGCATCTGGTAAGCCTGGTGCTGATGGGGCAACTATAAGGATTCGGGGAACGGGAACACTAAACAGTAACAATGCATTAATTATTGTAGATGGTATAGTAGGCAGTATGGATGCTGTAAACCCTAATGATGTAGAAACCATTTCTATTTTAAAAGATGCAGCAGCAGCTTCTATTTATGGGTCGCTTGCCGCTAATGGCGTAATTTTAATTACAACAAAAAAAGGTAAGCAGGGAAAAACGACTGTAACCTACAGTGGTCTTGGTTCGGTTGCGAAACCTGCTAATTTACCAACCTTTGTTACGGATTACATTACCCATATGAATTTGGTTAACGAAGGTTACAGGAATTTAGGGCAAACACCAATTTATACAGACGCAACAATTGCACTTTGGGCGGCGGCAAATGCAAATCCTGATGGCTTGACAGCCCAAGGGATTCCAAATTATATCGCTTATCCAAATACCGACTGGGGTAAAACTATTTTTGAAAATAATTTTGCTCAACAGCACAACCTTTCTTTAAATGGAGGTAATGAAAATACACAATACTTATTGTCTGCTTTCTACATCAACAATCCTGGTACTATGGCTAATACGGGTTCGGATAAATATAACCTGCGTATTAACCTTCAATCGAAAGTAGCTAGTTTTTTAACCGTTGGAACGCAAACTTTTGCATCAAACCAAACTTTCGGTCTGGCAAGTACAGATAACGCATTTAACTTTTTGCGCCAAACTACGCCCGGTGTTTACCCTGTTTACAATGGTAGATATGGTTTTCCTGCAGCTGCAGAAGAATCTTCAACAGCGAATAATATATCTCAATATTTGTATAGTAATGGTGGAGCCGATAACGAAACCAGAATAAACACAACCGTTTTTGCAAGATTTGATATTGTAAAAGGCTTAAACTTTGAAACCCGATTCAATTATCAAACCCGTCAGGAAGAATCTAACTCACACTCAAATACATTTGAAAAATGGAATTTTGCGACAAATACATTAAAGCAAGCGGCAACAACTCCAGATCAATTAAGTACCAGCTATAATTTTAACAAAAACTATTCATACACGATTGATAACATTTTAAATTACAAAACTACAATAGCAAAAGTTCATGATTTAGGTGTTTTGGCTGGTTACAATCAGTATTATTATAACTATTATAACTTTGGGGCAAGTAAAAAAGGCTTAATTGATGAAACCATAACCACCCTCGGTTCTGCAACAACATTAACTTCTGCAGCAGGCGATGAATATGACTATGCATTGCGTTCTTATTTCGGAAGATTAAATTATGCCTTTAAAAACAGGTATTTATTAGAGGGTGTTTTTAGATATGATGGTTCATCAAGATTCTCAGCTGAAAACAGATGGGGGTTCTTCCCTGCATTATCTGCAGGATGGCGTATTTCTGAAGAGCCGTTTATGGAAGGCCTTAACAAATACATAGGTAATCTTAAATTAAGAGCATCATGGGGTAAAACAGGTAACAATGCATCTGGTAATTACGATTATCAGGCCGTATACGGTGCTACGAATTACTCTTTCAATGCCATCCAGTCAACTGGTTTGGTATCAACCAAATTTGCCAACAACGATTTAAAATGGGAAACCACAACCACAACTAACATCGGTTTAGATGGTAACCTGTTTAAAGGTGCGCTAACCTTCGAAATCGATTTGTATAAAAAATATACGGATGGGATTTTATTTACCCCAACAATTCCTTTAACTACGGGTAACGCAACTGCAGCAACGCAAAATATTGCCGAAGTATCTAACAAAGGTGTCGAAATAACACTTGGCTATAATGGTAAACTGGGCGAATTTAGATACGGTGTTTCTGGAAACTTTGCCTACAATTTTAACAGAGTTGCTAAATATAAAGGTTTGCTCAATGCAGGTTATACAACTGATGCATCAGGCACTAGAGTTTACACTTCAAATTTAGGGAACATTTCTAGCGGAGGAACAAACAGAATTTTAGAAGGACACGAAATAAATGAATATTACCTGCAAACTGTTTACAAAGGAACGGGTAACTATTTTACCGATGGAAAAGTTAATGTAAATGGTGGTCCGAAAGATGGTATGATCCGTACACCAGGCGATATGGATTGGTTAAATGCCATGATTGCTGCTGGTTATAAATTTCAACCAACCGATGGCGTGAGCAAAACAAAAACTTATTACGGCGATTTAATTTATGCGGATAACAATGGCGATGGATTGTATGGAAATTCTTTTGATGCGCAGTTTCTAAATAAATCTTCAACACCAAGATATAACTATGGTTTTAATCTAAATATGTCGTACAAAAATATCGACCTGTCTATGTTATGGTCTGGTAGTGCAGGTATGTGGTACTACTGGAATGCAACGGGTTACAACAACTCAATCGTATCATTGGGTAATGCCGTGAGTACATTAATTGCCAATGATCATTATTATTATAATGATGCTAATCCAAATGATCCCGCTAATAACATTACGGCGCACTACCCTCGTTTAAAAAATACGACTGATGCCCAAAACGCTGCGGTGAGTAGTGATTTCTATTTATACAACGCATCTTATTTAAAATTGAAAAATTTACAGATTGGTTATACCATTCCTGAAAAGATTTCAAAAAAAGCCTTAATCAGCAGAGCTAGAATTTACGTGTCGGGAGAAAACCTTTGGACGATCACCAATTATCCTGGTTTAGATCCAGAGATCGGAGCAGGCGTAGGTTACCCAACGATGCGCCAGTATTCTGTAGGATTAAATGTTACTTTTTAACGATTTAGAAAGAAGAAAATGAAAAAGATATTAACTATAATATTTGCAATTGCTGTGCTAACAGGTTGCAAGAAAAATTTACTAAATACAGCACCATATTCTCAGGTTGCATCAGAAACGATGTGGACAACCGATAATTTAACCGATCAGGGAATAACTGGTGTTTACGCAATCTTAAGATACGGTTGGACTAGCGGTGGTGCTTCAGGTTTAGAGCTTTATCAAATGGATGCCTTAGGTATGACAGGGCAAACTAGTGGTGCCGAATCCCTGCTTTCTGGAACAATTACGCCAGCGAACGGATATTTTAGCTCCCATTGGCAAAACTTGTACGAAGGAATTCAACGAGCAAATGATGCCCTTAAAAATATTCCTTTAAAATCACCTTCCTCGCCAGAAAAAAAGGCAAGATATATCGCGGAATGTAAATTTTTGAGAGCTTATTTTTATTTGAGATTAAATCAGCTTTACAAAGGCGTGCCCATTTATCTAGAACCTTTTAACGCAGCCGAGGCAACAAAGGCACGTTCAAGCGAGGCCGAGGTTTGGGCACAGGTTGTTAACGATCTTAATGCCGCCATTGCGGAACCAAATTTACCTGATCGATATACTAGTGGTAATGCGCAATATGGCCATATCACAAAAGGAGCAGCTTATGCTTTACGCGGTAAAGCTTATTTGTACACTCAAAAATGGGATCTGGCTGCTGCCGATTTCAGCAAGGTTAAAGATGCTGGTTACACATTGTTCGCCAACTATTCTAACTTATTTAAAACAGCCAATGAACAATCTAGTGAAATGATATTTTCAATTCAAAATATCGGTGTTACGGGTTTTGGATCAGATACACAGTTTTATTGTGGTACCCGCTCTTCTTTCGGCTCTTGCTGGAATACCTATCATGTTTCGCCTAATTTGGTTGATTTGTACGAAAATGCCGATGGTTCTAAATTCGATTGGGAAGTTGCCATTCCTGGTTATTCGGCTTTAAGTGTAGCAGAACGTGAAGTTTACTTCTTAAGAAATAATTTAACTACTGCAGAAATTGCTGCGGCTACGGTTAGAGGTGCAAAAATGAGCCTTTATTTGCCTGCAGGTAACGAAGCTCGGTTGATTAAAGCTTATACAAACCGCGATCCACGATTGGCTGCGAACGTAATTACGCCTTATTCTACATACGTAGGTGTGTTTAGTGGCGCTAATGCGGTTGTAACTTCGAGGTGGCCATATCGTGCGGAAGCAGCAACCAATGGCGATTTACGTACCGATACCCAAAGCCTACTTTATTACCTATACAGAAAATATGTTTACGAAGGTACAGCAGAAACACCTGCAAGAGATTACGGACCAACGGACCTGGTTTTAATAAGATATGCAGATGTGCTTTTAATGTGGGCTGAAGCACTTAACGAACAAGGTTTGATTTCAGAATCAATTTCAAAGGTTAACGAAGTTAGGAGCCGTGCTGGCGTAGCATTACTTCAAAATACAAATGGTGCTTTACCTACATATGTTACTTCGCAGGCTGATTTAAGAGAACGCATTCGCAATGAAAGAAGAGTTGAATTCCCGAACGAAGGAATTAACTTCTTTGATGAAATGAGATGGAAAACCTGGAAAGAAAAAGTGTTTTATGCAGGTAATGGTGTAAAACAAGCCTGGGGAAAAGTGGTATATGCTTACTCGTTTAAGGGAGATTACCTTTACAATTGGGCAATTCCAGCTGTAGAGATAGAAAGAAATCCCAACCTGACTCAAAACCCAGGTTGGATAAATTAAGTTGGTTAGTTTGAGGTCGTCATTTGGTGATGACGGCCTTTTTTTAATTTTTAAAATGCACTAATAAAAATATTTACCTTTCATTTTTTACGGCTTGCAGTAAATTTTTTGCTTAAAAAAACTTTGCTATGAGGGTTTTCTCATCTGAGTTAAATGCTAACTGGCCGAATTGGGTTTATAATTTAAAATCAAAAGAATAATAGCTGATCAATCCCTTTGAATATGAAGATTTTTAAAAATAAATATACTTGGTTGCTTATCTTTTCGCTCTCTTTCCTTATAAATGCTAAAGCTCAGAATCAAGTAAAAAGAGATTGGTTAATTCAAACATATAATAAAGTTTATCCCAACGGAAATGCTTTTCCAAACTTGCCCGAATGGCAAAAACAACAAGCCATAAATTCATTAAAAACAATTCAGGCGCTGCCCGATAGCGTTAAAGACAAACTTATAAAGCAAGCAGAAAAGGCCATTGCTTATAATTGGCCATCACTTCCTGCTTCATTATATCTCGATTATAAATTGACAGGCACAAGGGTTAATTATGAAAACTTACAAAATGAACGTAGAAAAATATTATCGAATTTAGTTGCTGGAGAACTTATCCAAGACAAAGGAAAATACATCCCTCAAATTGTAAATGGCCTTTGGCTTATTCTGGAAGAAAGCACATGGGTAGCTCCCGCCCATATTGTGGTGCAAAAAGAAGGCGCTGATCTGGCAAATATCGAAAATCCTTATATCGATTTAAACGCATCAAAAACTGCCTTAACAGTGGCGGCTATTTACGGTGTACTCGCACCAAAGCTGGCGAACTATTCTAAAGTGATCAACCGAAGAATTTTATATGAACTTAATCGTCGAATTTTCGAGCCATACTTAAAATATGATAATTTTTGGTGGATGGGTTTTAAAGGAAATTCAGTAAACAACTGGAACACTTATGTAAACGCAAATTGTTTACAGGCGGCATTATTCGTTCTTGCTCCAGGCGATCAGCTGGATGCTTTAACCGTAAAACTTTTAAAGAGTACCGATAATTTTATAAATCAGTATCCAGAAGATGGAGGTTGCGATGAAGGCCCTTCTTATTGGGATATGGCTGGCGGAAGACTGATATGGTTGATAACCACACTTAATCAGGCATCCGACCATAAACTGAACTGGAACGATAAAGAGCTGATCCACAAAATTGGTGCTTATACATATAAGATGCAGATTGCAGATCGATATGTTGTAAATTTTGCCGATGCGTTTTCAAAATACGGACAAAATCCAGAAAGTGTTTATCAATATGGTTTAATGTTTAATGATGAAAAACTAAAAAATTATGCCGCCTTTCTGTTTAACTCCGAAAATAAACAGGTTTCATCTAACGATATCAGCGATTTTCTGGCCATCTCCAATTTGTATCAAGATCTGAAATCGACACCTGCAAAAGCACCATATCCATTATATGCAGCATTGCCCGATTTGCAGGTTTTTAATGCAAGGCAAAAGGCTGGCGATACACAAGGATTGTTTTTCGCTGCAAAAGGAGGGAGTAACGCAGAAAGCCATAACCATAATGATATAGGCAATTTTATAGTTTATAGCAATGGAAAGCCAGTCTTAATTGATGTTGGAGTAGGCGTTTATACCAGTAAAACTTTTAGCAGCAAACGTTATGAACTTTGGAACGTACAATCGCAATGGCATAATTGTCCGACTATAAACGGTGTGCAACAACACGATGGCAAGCAATATGTGGCCGCTAACTTTAGGTTTAACAATACAAGTAATTTGGCTACAGTTTCTATGGATATCGCGAATGCCTATCCCGCAGCGGCCGCTGTAGAAAAATGGAACCGAACAATCACCCTTAACAGGACAAAAAATGAAATAAGCCTCATCGATCAGACTGTGCTGAAAGAATATAAAGCCCCAACCGAGCTTAACTTTTTAACACCCCTAAACGTAGAAATAAAAAAAGGGAAACTTTTATTTCAAACTGGGTTAATACTCCATTTTGATGAGCATAAGTTTGAGGCAAAAATTGATGAACAACAAGTTGATGATGTAAGGTTAGCTGCTGCCTGGGGCTCTAAAATCTATCGGATTCGTTTAATCACTAAACTCAAAGAGAAATCTTCAGAATATAAGATTTTGATATCACAGTCAAAAAACTAATAACTATTAATTCGACCAATTGTAAAAACATACATACTTTAAAATGATTATAAAAAGAATTAGCCTTCTGGCAGTTTTAATTGTGCTTAGCTGCAATTTTAGCTTTGCGCAATCGCCAAAAAAACCAATGGTGCAGTTAATAAATGATGAATTCAAATTTGCCCTGGATCAATATAAATTTTTAGCAAAAAATATCCCTGAAGGTTTAACACCGCAGAGTTTTGAAAAAAATAAACCTGTAAACTATGATATAAAATGGTGGTGCAGCGGTTTTTATTCGGGTAGTTTATGGTACTTGTACGAGCAAACTAAAGATGAATCGGTTAAAAAAGAAGCAGAGAAGGCATTAAAGGTTATTGAGCCAAATCAAACTTATACAGGAAATCACGATCTGGGTTTTATGATGTATTGCAGCTTTGGAAATGCCTACCGCTTAACTGGAAAAGAAGAATACAAAACCATTATTAAACGTTCGGCAGAATCTTTAGCTACACGATACCGCCCAAATGTTAAGGCAATTCAATCGTGGAATAAAAATAAATATTGGGATTGTCCTGTTATAATCGACAATATGATGAATCTTGAAATGATGAATTGGGTAAGCGATAACGGCGGAAATCCGAAGTATAAAGAAATTTCAGTCATCCATTCCAACACAACTTTAAAAAATCACTTCCGCCCTGATTTTAGCTCTTACCATGTTATCGATTATAACCCTGAAACAGGCAATGTTAAGAGAAAAGCAACGTGGCAAGGTGCAGCCGATTGTTCTGCATGGTCTCGTGGACAAGGTTGGGCCTTGTACGGATATACCATGATGTATCGCTTTACAAAAGATGAAGTATATTTGAAACAAGCAAAAGGTATTGCGCATTTTATTTTAAATCATCCAAATCTCCCTGCCGATAAAATACCGTATTGGGATTTCGATGCACAAGGAATTCCTTACGCAAAACGCGACGCATCTGCTGGCGCTATAATCGCATCTGCACTTTTGGAACTTGGTCAATACACTTCGGGCACTGAAAAAAATGAGTTTAAATCTGCGGCCGAAACCATGATTTACTCACTTGCAAGTCCTGCCTATCGTGCAAAATTAGGCGAAAATGGCGGTTTTTTATTAATGCACAGTACGGGCGCCTATCCTTTAAACAGCGAAATAGATGTGCCTTTGGTTTATGCCGACTACTATTATTTAGAGGCTTTATTAAGGTTTAAAAAATGGTATTTATAAAAAATAATAATTATTGCTGATGAAATATAGTGTATCATTTTTTGCCTTGCTGATGTTGTTCCAGCTCGCATTAGCACAAAACAAGAAAAACAATACGGGTTTACAAGACCGTGCAATTTGGGTTAAGAGTTTATACAAAATTTCATACCCTGTTATTCATAATCTGGCTAACGAAACGCTAAAGAAAAATATGCCTTTAGAGAAGTTGCCTAATTATGGATTAAACCTAACAAAAGTTACCTATCTGGAAGCTTTGGGGCGAACTGCCGCTGGTGTTGCACCCTGGCTCGCCTTACCCGACGATGAAACCGAAGAAGGAAAAATGCGTAAAAGTTTACGCTTAGAGTTACTTAAAGGATTCGCAAATTCAGTGAATCCTGAAAGTCCTGATTATATGAACTACCGCACCGAAAGCCAACCCATTGTTGATGCAGCTTATGTAGCACAGGCCTTTATCAGAGCGCCAGAAGCACTTTGGGAGCCTTTGGATGATTTGACAAAGAAACGGTTTGTAGAAGAGTTTAAAGCATTGCGTACAAGAAGTGGAGCTTATAACAACTGGCTTTTGTTTTCTGGCTTAACAGAAGGTTTTTTATTAAGCATTGGCGAACAATACGATCCTGCAAGGGTTCAGTTTGCCGTAAATAAGATGAAAGAATGGTACGTTGGCGATAGCTGGTATAGCGATGGCGAAAAGTTTAGCATGGATTACTACAACTCTTATGTTATTCACCCGATGCTGGTCGATTTAATGAAGATACTGGTTGATAAAAAAAGAGCACCACAATCTGAATACGATTTAGTATTGAAAAGAATGGTTCGTTATTCAGAATACCTCGAACGCCTTATTTCTCCTGAAGGTACCTATCCCGCTTACGGTCGCTCCATAACTTATCGCACTGCTGCATTTCAGGCTCTGGCACAAACCGCATTGATGGAAAAACTCCCCGATTACGTTAAGCCAGCCCAGGTTCGCTGCGGTTTAACAAAGGTAATTTACAACCTATACAATGGTAATCAGAATTTTGATCAACAAGGCTGGTTGGTTTTAGGTTTTAATGGGCACCAACCTGAAGTGGCAGATATATACACGTCAACAGGTAGTTTATACATGGCAACATTAGGATTTTTAACACTTGGTTTACCTGCTGATCACAAATTTTGGACAGATGAAGCTGCTCCATGGACGAGCTTAAAGGCCTGGAAGGGCGAGCAGATAAAAAAGGATTATAAAGTGGAGTATTAATATAGACGATGTATTGTTTTATTAGTAAGATGTTCCGAAGTTTAGCCTTTGATATTAGATGAAAGATTATACGCTTTAAATAAATAATTGGTAGATGTTTACAAAGAAAGAAATGAAAATTGGTGCGGTTTTATTGATCATGTTGACGGGTTTTTGCTCAAATCTAAAAGCGCAAACCGCAAAGAAAGTACAATCGCACACTTTTGAAATCCGTGATGGCAGTTTTATGCTGGATGGAAAGTCGATTCAAATTCATAGCGGTGAAATGCATTATGCAAGAATTCCTAAACCTTATTGGCGTCATCGCTTAAAAATGATGAAAGCAATGGGTCTAAATGCTGTAGCTACCTACGTTTTTTGGAACTATCATGAAACCGAACCAGGTAAATGGGATTTCAAATCTGGAAATAAAGATATTGCGGAGTATATCAAAACTGCACAGGAAGAAGGACTGTTTGTTATCCTGCGTCCAGGGCCATACGTTTGCGCCGAGTGGGAGTTTGGAGGTTATCCATGGTTTTTAGCAAAAGTTCCAGGAATGGTTATTCGTGGAAATAATGATCAATATCTTGCTGCTACAAAAGCGTACTTTACGGCTTTGTACGGACAGGTAAAAAACTTATTGGTAAGCAATGGCGGGCCGATTATTATGGTTCAAGGCGAAAATGAATTTGGGTCGTATGTTGCTCAGCGTAAAGATATAAGCCTCGAAGAACATAAAAAATACAGCGCAGCAGTTTTTCAGCAACTTAAAGATGTAGGTTTTAATGTGCCCTTTTTCACATCAGATGGGAGCTGGCTTTTTGAAGGCGGTGCTTTACCTGGCGCTTTACCCACAGCAAATGGAGAAGATGATGTAGCCAAACTTAAAGAAACAGTTAATAAGTTTAATGGCGGAAAAGGGCCATATATGGTCGCAGAGTTTTATCCAGGATGGCTTGACCATTGGGCAGAGCCTTTTCCAAAGGTCAGCTATAAAAGTGTAGCAAAGCAAACCAGGAAATATCTTGATGGTGGTGTATCTTTTAATTATTACATGGTTCATGGCGGTACAAATTTTGGTTTTACTTCTGGAGCAAATTATGATGGTAAACATGATATCCAACCTGATTTAACCAGCTATGATTATGATGCGCCAATAAGCGAAGCAGGCTGGGCAACGGTTAAGTATGATACTTTAAGGATGATGCTGAAAACAGCAGAAACGCCAGTAGTTCCAGCAAAAATTCCTGTAATTGCTATTCCAGAAATAGCGTTGTCTAAAGCTGTTGATCTGGAAGATCTGAAAAGCAAAATTACCCCCATAAACGATGATAAGCCATTAACATTTGAAGAATTAAATCAAGGACATGGTTATGTTTGGTATAGCAAAAAGTTTAATCAGCCTATCAGCGGAAAATTAGAGCTTGCTGGCTTGCGTGATTATGCAATTGTATATGTAAATGGCGTTAAAGTTGGGGAGTTAAATAGTTATTATAAAAACTACGAATGCGACATTGATATTCCCTTTAACGCAACTTTAGATATCGTTGTAGAAAATATGGGGCGTATAAATTATGGCTCAAAAATCATAAACAGCACAAAAGGCATTATTTCTCCTGTTATAATTAACGGACAAACCATAACAGGAAACTGGGACATGTATAAACTCCCAATGAATACAATTCCCGATTTGGCTGCTATGAAAAACTCTGCATCAGTTGGCAGACCGACACTTTATCAAGGCAGTTTTAATTTAACTAAAACAGGCGATACTTTTCTGGATATGAAAGACTGGGGAAAGGGCATTGTTTTTATTAACGGGATAAACATTGGCCGTTATTGGAGTGTGGGGCCGCAGCAAACATTATATGTTCCAGGCTGCTGGTTAAAAACAGGAAAGAATGAAATTGCCATTTTTGAACAAAAGAACGACAGTATTCACAAATCGGTAAGTTCGGTTTTACAACCAGTACTTGATAAGTTAAAAACTGAATAGTATATATTCTAATGTTATTTAAAACAAAAAATAGGTGCTGAATTTTTATTCAGCACCTATTTTTTTATGTAAACTTTAATCTTTTTTCAATTCCATTAAGCAAAATCGAGCCACAAACTACCTACCTGATAATCTGTAATCGTTGCAGCTGTATTTTGAAAGCGCAAAGCAGCAACTAGCGAGGCCACTTCTTGTTTTATCATTATAATACAGTTTTCGGCAAGTTCTTTTCTAAAACCTTTCTCCTGAAGATCGATAACATATCCAGCACAAATAATTCTGGCAATTATTTTTCCAAGATCTACCAGCTTTCTTTGCGGCAAATGTTCGTCAAGACTAAAGTTAATTTCTTCTTTAAAGTAATCAGCAACCTTAATGGTTAATGAGAATTCCTTAAGATAAGCGTAAAGCTGTGCCTGTTTTTGTTTTTTCATGGCTTTAGTTACCATTTCTGCTATTTGGGCATATAACATTTCGTTCGATCCCTCAAATATTTGAAACGGACGACTATCCATAATGCCACGGCCACCAATATGACTGGTACGGTAACCTTTTGCACCCGATAGCTGAACCAGTAATTGTGCGCTTTCCTGCATTAAATCAGTTACAACAGTTTTCATGGTGTTGGCTTCCAGGCCTTCGGTAGCCAGGTTGTTTGCTATACCACTTATTGATGAACTTCTGGCGCACATGGCCGAACAAATGGTATATGCAGCCTGAAGTCTGGATATTTGATGCTGAACATTATCCATACAAAGCAAATTGCCCGTACCAACTTTTCTGTTGTAACAATGTGTATAGGCCTCATCAAGCATACGCTTTATAAAACCCATACCCATACCTGGAAACTGCATTCTGCTTCGGTGTAATATGTCGAGCATCATTTTTATTCCAGTAGTTTCAGGCTGAAGTTTGTAATTTTTTGGAACCTCAATATCCAGTTTATTTAAGCCGTATGGGATAATATATAAGCCTGCATTATCATAATATTCTTCTACAAAAATTTGTTGGGCAATTTTCGAATCATCAGAAATAAAGAAATCAATATCTCTTGATAAAGCACCATCGTTACTTTCATTTCTTGTGGCTATGATCCAGTAATTGGCCATACCCGTAAGTCCTTGCCAATGTTTTGTACCTTTAATTTTATAACCATCGGCAGTTTCCTTGTTAATGGTTCTCATATTTAAGGCATCGCTACCATAATCTGGTTCGGTGATCATCAAACCACCCATGTTTTGTTCTTTCAGAAAACGATCGAAAATACCTTGTTTAATTTCACTGTTCCCGTACTTAGAAAGTGGCTCCAGGAAAAGGGCAATGTTTATTCCAAAAGTTAAGGATAACGATAACGACTCGTATGATGCAGCAGAAAGTATTCCCAAACATTCTTTAACCAAACTTCCTCTTCCGCCATATTCTTTAGGGATGGCAACAGATAATGGCACATTATCCATAATTCCTTTAAGCAATTCTGGTGGAAGCCCTCTTTGAAGACTTAACAGATCAATATTATATTCTTGCTGAAATAGATGTTTTAATCGTTGCTCAAAATTTTCGAGAAATTCTGGGAATCTTTGGTTAGGGTCTATCATGTTTTTTACTGCCGTAAGCTTTTTATATATTTAATTTGAGGTCGCTTTTAAACACAAAATCCTCATCACGAGCGTGTATCACTTCCATCGATTTTTTATAATTCGTGGATTTCTTCTTCAAGAAATCCTGTAGAGCGGTTTTTAATTTTTTACAATTGCCTCATTTACAAATTCATTGTTTCTAATTTCTTTAATGATATTTGTGTTAACGATCAAAAGTGCTGTAAAATAGAAAAAAGAATCTAATAATATGAATCCGCTTAATATGAGGCGTAAATTCTGTTGCCTAAATTGTTTTTTTAAGCTGGATAATCCGCCTGAATTCTAACAGCTTTATTTTATAAATGTTTGAGCTCATTTACGCAAGTGAAAGATTTATTGTTTTTTTCGATTCGGGTAATCGCATTAATGCGCTGGAACAGCCAGCCAGTTAAAATTTCTTTTCTGGCGCTATTTGCCAGGCTGTTAATTATTTAAATCTTAATTATTGGTTTAAAGATGATTTATTTACATCGATTGAAATTAGCTTAAGATTAAAATGAACGTATTATGCTTTAATATTATTATTCAGAAAAGGGAAATTTCTTAAATTCAACTGATAAGTTCTTTTTAGTAATATTAATTATGAGAAAAATACTCATTTTATCCCTTTGTTTTCTTGGATTTTGGTACGCAGCCACGGCTCGGCCTGCCTTTAAGGTATTGGTTCTTTACGAACAGGGTGGTAACCACACCGAATATTCTAAGGCGGCGAGAATCTGGCTGGATAGCCTTGCGTCTAAAGAATCGTTTGCGATTACTTATGTGTATAATACAAAATCCTTTGATGATGAGTTTCTCCGTAGTTTTAAACTAATTATCCAGCTCGACTATCCTCCGTATGCCTGGAGTCCAGAAGCGATGAAAGCATTTCGGGCCTACATTGAAGAGGGAAAAGGTGCCTGGATAGGTTTCCATCACGCTACCCTGCTGGGCGATTTTGATGGCTACAGCATGTGGCCGTGGTTCAGTTATTTTATGGGCGATATTGTTTTTAAAAGCTACATTCCAGGTTTTGCATCTGCAGAAGTTCAGTTAGAAAAACCTGCACATCCCATATTTAAAGGAATTCCCGAGAAGTTTGTAGTTAAAAGAGAAGAATGGTACACCTATAACCAAAGCCCGAGGGCTCATGTCGAGGTTTTAGCAAATGCGAATGAAAATTCTTACGTGCCAGCTCAGGTTCCAAAGATGGGCGATCATCCAGTGATCTGGAGTAATCCTAATGTTAAATCCCGAAATTTATACATTTTTATGGGGCATGGTGCCGATCTGTTTGACAATGCTTACTATAAGAAACTCTTCAAAAATTCCATTCTATGGGCTGTAACTCCATATTTATAATACCAGCAAACTTAACATGAAACAAGCTTTTTCAATCCTATTGTTGTTTTTATCTTCCTTATGCAGTGTTCTACACGCAAAAGTTATCATTTGTGTAAACCAGATCGGATATAATACTGGTTCATCGAAAGATGCCATAATTGTAAGCGAATATGGCGACAGTTTTAATCAGAAATTTGAGATCATCAATCAAAGTAACCATCAATCCGTATTTCAAGGTATCATAAAAAAGGAAGGAGCATTTACAGAATGGGGAAAAAAAAGCTATTATTCAATAGATTTTTCTGCATTAAAAACGGCAGGTAAATTCTATATTAAGATCATTGCTGCAGATTCACTCCATTCTCCTGTCTTCGAAATCGGTGAAAATCTACTTGCTCAAAAAACATTGCCTGCGTTAATGCATTATTTCAGAAATCAGAGAGCTAATACACCACAGGAACTTGGGCAAGACAAAAACGTATTGCTGTACGGTTCTGCAAAAACGGTTGATCTTACGGGCGGTTGGTGCGATGCTTCTGGAGATGTGAGTAAGTATTTTTCTCACTTATCTTATGCGAATTTCTTTTCTCCTCAACAGATCCCATTGGTAACCTGGAGCCTGATTGATGCATCTGAAAGAATGCCCGAGCTTTTAGGAAAACTTAAACTAACCGATTCCATAAGGGACGAAGCGGTTTACGGAGCAGATTACCTGCTCAAGTCGCTTTCTGAAGAAGGGTATTTCTACATGATTGTTTTTAGTTATTTTAATAAAGATCCGAAAGCACGCAGAGTTGTTGGGCTCCATGCAAATAGTTTAACAACAGATGAATATCAATGCGCATTTCGCGAAGGGGGAGGCATGGCTATTGCCGCCCTGGCAAGAATTTCAGGGTGGTCTATGCTCGGGAAAAATCAAAGAACGAATTATTTGGCTGGAGCCAAACGGGCATACGAACACCTTAAAATTAATAACCTTAAATATTGTGATGATGGAAAGGAGAACATAATAGATAACTATTGTGCGCTAATGGCAGTAAGTGAACTTTTTAAGGTTACTAAAGACGAATATTACCTATCGGAAGCCCGTGGGTGGATGCAAAAATTAGAAGCTCGGTTAAGTCCTTCAGGTTATTTTATTTCTGATGATACTGGTCGTCCTTTTTTTCATGCATCTGATGCTGGTCTGCCTGTTATTGCATTAAACAGATATCTAAAACTGGAGAAAGACAAGCAATATAAAAGTCGTGCTCAAAATATAATCAATGCTAATTTAAACTATCAATATCGCATAAGCACAGAAGTGAGTAATCCTTTTGGCTATCCTCGTCAAACTTTTAGAAATTCTGCAGGTATTCAAAAGTCATTTTTTATCCCTCATGAAAATGAAACTGGCTGGTGGTGGCAAGGCGAAAACGCAAGACTTGCCTCTCTTGCATCGGCAGCGCTGGTAAAAGAAAAAGATAAAAGCCAGCATACATTTGCAACGCAACAACTAAACTGGATTTTAGGATTAAATCCCTATCAAATGTGTTTTATGTATGGAATGGGCGAAAATAATGTGCCTTACATGGCCTCAAATTATGGTCATGGTTCGCAAAAAGGTGGCATATCAAATGGGATCACTGGTCGTTCCGAATCAGGGTTAGGCGATGGCATTGATTTTAAAATCGAAGATAAGGGAAACGAATGGCGCTGGACAGAGCAATGGCTTCCTCATGCGGCGTGGTTTCTTCAAGCCATTACAGCCATGAACGCTGAAACTGATAAGTGATAGAGTCGCTTATGGATAAATTGTTAACACAAAAATAATTTTACTGCCTGTAGCTGGCAAATGGTAATTGTAATGAGGCTAATGTTTGGTTTTTTTTATAATTTTAATGATCAATCCCGCCTTTTATGAAATCATTGTTTTTTGCCTTCCTAGTCTTTTCTGCAATCATCTTAAATGCATGTCAGCAAAATAAGTCGACCGTAAATACAGATCAACTTGATCAGGAAGATACGCTAACCATTGCGGCAGACGATGTATTAATCTCAGATGTTTTAACAAAAGAAGAGCAATCAAAGCTCCAGCCTGTCGATGTGCTAAAACGCCTGGAACAAGGTAATCTGGATTTTACAAAGGATAATCTAACCATCCGTAATACCACAGAAAGAGTAAGGAAGGCTTCGCTGGGGCAATATCCGAAAGCAGTTATACTTTCATGCTTAGACTCCAGAGTGCCAGTAGAAGATGTTTTTCATAGTGGAATAGGAAACCTTTTTGTTGCGAGGGTGGCTGGTAACATCATCAATGATGATATTTTGGGAAGTATGGAATATGCCTGCAAAGTTTCTGGAGCTAAGCTTGTAATGGTATTGGGCCACGAATATTGCGGAGCAATCAAATCTGCCATAGATGGCGTAAAATTGGGTAATATCACAACATTGCTCAAAAAAATTAATCCCGCGGTGATCAGTGCTAAAGCTAACTTTAAAAGCGAAGCGGTTTCTTCCAATCCGTTATTTGTGGAGGCTGTTTGCGATGAAAACGTAAAGCTATCCATCCAGGAAAGTCGAAATAGAAGTACGATTTTGAGAGAAATGGAATCAAAAGGAGAAATACTCCTTGTTGGAGGAGTTTACGACATGAAATCAGGGAAAGTCGAAATATTTCAAGCCCGTAAGTAATCAATCATTTTTGATAATTCCCAATATGAAAAGACAACGCATAAATCAATGTTTGAAAATTATAAACTGCATACGGTTTTTGGCTTTTTCGCAAATTGACTTGATTCTTCCAGCTAAGTTGTTCAAATTCGCCATTGGATTTCAAACCCTCAAACCATAATGCGCCCTAACACAGATAGACTGATGGCATTTATCCCATCCAGAATTGCAATTTTCACTTTTTTATTGGTGTTGCTTGGCCTCGGTGCATCAGCACAGAATGCGCCAGTTAAGGTTGTTCCGGCTGAGCTTAGTGAACTATCTGGACTGTTTATCTCCAAAGGCAATCTGATTTTTGCACATAATGACAGTGGCGACACTTCGCGGTTCTTTGCCATCGATGCTAAAGGCAAGTTGATCTCCACATTATATTTCAAAGGAGATCCCTCCATAAAGCGGTTAGGTGTAACTGATTGCGAAGATATAGCTGGCGGCCCTGGCCCTGTAAAGGATAAGAGCTACATCTACCTGGGCGATATCGGCGATAATGGTGGCAAACGTCCTTATGTTACGGTATATCGATTTGCAGAGCCGAGCAAGCTCTCTGGTAACATGCAGATTCAAAATGATGCTGTCCACCTCAAATATCCAAATGGTCCGCAAGATGCCGAAACTTTAATGATCGACCCTATTTCGAAAGAATTGATCATCGTTTCGAAGCGACAGGATACTGTTGGAATATATTCAGCTCCGCTTTTTTTCAAAAACAAGGATACTTTAACAATGAAAAAGCAGGGAAGCCTATATCTACCTGGCAGGGGCTTGTTAAAGTATGTCGTAGCTGGTGACATATCCCGTGATGGGCGGCAGATTCTATTGAAAACCTACACAGGTGTTTATTATTGGCAGCGAAATGGTAAAGAATCAATTTCCGAAACTTTACGTCGCAAGCCCACAAATCTGCCCTATACCTTAGAGTCACAGGGAGAGGCTATTGGCTTCACTCCAGATGGAAAAGCCTACTACTGCATCAGCGAAGGAAAAAATGCTGTGATCTATCGTTATAATATTCCCAAACTTCCATAGCGGGTTTTAAACCTGCTTTTCGGTAGGCTCCTCAAGGCATGTCGAAACAAAAATAAATTAGGGTTTTAATTCTGAACAAGTTGGAGCAATATTGCTTAGGATATAAAATACCCTTTAAGCAAAAAAGCCCATCTTTCGATGCGCTTTTAGCAGTAAAGTGAACCTGCGGAAGTTTGAACTTTTATGATGACTCTTGAGCTGTAGTTATAACGAAATTAGCCAAAATTAGCTGCTATGGTTTCCAAATAGTCTTCTATAGGTACAGAATTGCGTAAGTTAACGAGATAGTTACCCGATGCGCCTATTATGGTGCGAAATTTTTTGCTTTCACCAGAAGCCAGCCTAAAAATAGCATTAACGATAACCATTGGATCATCCCTATGTTCATCCCCGGCATTGGCAAACAGGTTTTTTAATTTACGGGTCATTTCATCATAGGCCGTGATTTCAGGATCTGTGTTCCAAGTTACGTTATCTACAAAATTATTATCCTTAGAGCCACCTTGTTCTATTAATCGCAGTTCAATATTCAACGGTTTCAGTTCGTAATAAAGTCCTTCGATGAGGCCCTCTAGCGCAAATTTAGACATGTTATACAGTGAGCCTAACGGAGCAGCGGTTGTTACGCCCATAAATGAACTTATATTGATAAACATGCCGCCACCAACTTCACGCAAATGCGGCAAAAATGCACGAATTATATTTATCGGACCACGGGTGTTCACGGCAAACTGCCAGTCAATATCATTTTCTTTTGCCAGTTCTAAGGCGCCATAAGTTCCCATGCCAGCATTATTCACTATTACATCTATTTTCCCAAAAGCACTTATTGCCTGTTTAGTCGCATTTTTTACTTGTTCTATATCGGTTACATCCAACTTAAAGATTTTAATATTGCTATAAGTTGTTAACTCGGTTTCCTTTTCAGGGCTCCGCATGGTAGCGGCTACATTCCAGCCTTGTTGGGCAAAGTATTTGGCGGTTAGTTTTCCAAGTCCGCTGCTTGTTCCAGTTATAAAAATTGTTTTTGCCATTATATTAATAATTTGTTATCAAAGTTATTTAGAAAATGATATAACTTTGTAACCAGTATCACAGAGTATACCAATGAAAGACACAGAAAATATTTTAAGCAACCCCAGAGATCAAGCCGAAGAAGTACGGGCTTTGCAGGATACCATATATGTAATCGGAGGGAAATGGCGCCTACCTATCATCAACTCAATCTGCAACGGCAATAAACGTTTCAGAGAAATAGAGCGGAGTATCCCTGGCATTACCACGCGTATGCTGTCCCGAGAGCTTAAGGAAATGGAACTGAACAAAATTATCAAACGGACCGTGTATCCAGATTCGCCCGTTTTAGTAGCGTATGAGTCAACTGAGTATTGCACCACCTTCGGCAATATTATCCTTGAAATGATAAAATGGGGAATTGAGCACCGGAAAATGATAATAGATAAGGATTGATGATAAAAGCCTACTGCATTTCGTTTCTCCCCTTTGTGTTCAATTTAGATAATAGCTTAAACCATCTTATTATTCCCTTGGCTACAAAACTTTACAATGAATTTTAATTCTAGTCAATGCTTTTATTTTTGCCATAACTTTGTTTAAAGATCATGAAACCGGCTAAAAAAGCTATAGGAGGGATTAAATAATAAAAGTTATAAATAATGAGTAAAAATGACAGATTAAAGAAAAGAAAAAACCAAATTAAATAGCTCTTCATTACACTGCCTGTGTAATACATTAGTGCCCGTAAAAATAGGATCATCGATAGCCCAACGATTATAAGTTGTATACTGTAAACAGCATTGAAATTAATAATTAACCATGCGATTTCTGGAAGTAAAATAAATAGATAATTAGTTGAAGGTCCAAGCCATTTTAGCCATAGTGGAAATGGGAGGTTATGAATAAAATAAAGATACCTCTCATTGAAGGTATATTCATTAAAAATGATGATGATATGAGAGGATACGATCAATAACACAACCATCAGTAATGGCCTTTTTATATCTGTTTCATTTTCAAATAAGTTTATAACCAATACACTAATTACAATAGAGATAACTTTAGTAAGAACGAAAGCCATTTTACCTCTGTCCAACAAGTTCAAGAAATAAAGAATATGAATGCCTTTTTTAAAGGGTAAATTGATAATATATCCTATACGTGAATTGCGCTCTTCTTTAAACCTATTAAGCTTTCTGAAACTTAAATAGGCAAGCATTTGATTGATAAATAATACAAATAGACTTAAAGCTATTGGGATAACATAATATTGATAGGAAAACCCAATTATTATAGAGAAAAGGCTATATAACCACAATGGAATCATTACCTTGAAGTGTACGACGAACCAAGCGATGAATTGCGCCCTTTTTGAAGCTGCGTTCACACTATAGAAAATGAATTCGTTGGCTGGAAGCTGAATCTGTTTGATGAAATATTGCCAGATTTTAAAGGCATAGATTAAAGTAGCGATTATAAACATACCAACCATTAAAGGGTTGCTTACAACTGCGATGGTTATGGCAAGGTTCCATTTGGTTACCTCGTTAAGTTCTACATCTCCAAGTGTATTGATATAGAAGCAATAGATCAGTATCGTAGAAAAAACAAACAATATCGTTGCACCATTTTGTCTGTAGAAACCATTTGAAAAGATTTTTATCATTAAAAGATATTTATGATATTGTTATTTTGCCATCCACCAAATTCATTATACTGTAGCCGTCTAAATCTAGTCCTTCCAAATTCTGGTGCGAGGATATAATAAAACTTGTGCCTTTATTCGTATTATAATCTATTATCAATTTACTTAGTTTGAGTATGGATGATCGGTCCAAGGTTATCATTGGCTCATCAAGGCATATCAGTTTCGGACGACCTAAAAATGAAAGGAGTAGGGATAGCTTCTTTAACATCCCACTTGAATAGGAGGCTATAGGATCGCTAATAAAGGCATTCAATTCCATTGAATCTATTAATTCTTTTGCTTGTCCATCTGGAGCATCCTTTGCACGCTCAAAAATTTTAATCATTTCCAGGCCAGTAAGAAAATCGGGGAATAAGGACTCTGCATCCCCAAAATTTACCAACTGTTTATAGGATATACCATTTTTTCGGAGATTGATTCCGTTCAGGAATATATCTCCCTGGAAGTTGATGAATCCAGTGACACATTTTAACAGCGTGCTTTTTCCTGCACCATTAATGCCATTAAGAAAATAAATTCCCTGATCCATCGAGAGGTTATCAATGCTTAGAATGTTTCTTCCATTGTATGATTTGGAAAACCTTGTGAATTGCAACATTACAAAATTTTTTAGAAGATTATATTTTCATTTTATACCAATGTCTCATCTCAAACTGATCTGCTTAACGCTTCTTTTATCTTCCAATAACTGCAGATAAGTCCTTTTCTCTGCGTTCTCAACGTTCTATTCAAGTGGGCTACGTGAATTCCTTAAACTAAGTTGCTCTTATAATTTATATCGATATTAAATGAGGTTCGATAAAGTATAGATTTAGCTTTAACCGACATAAGTTTGTTTTCATGTATGACGGATTTGGAGAGTAGATGTTACAGCAGCATTATTTAAGCAAATTTCATATTGGTCTTAAATCAAGTAAGTTTGAATTTGGCGCTTAACTAAAACTTGGTTTTTTATTTTTTGAGGACTGTTGGTTTAGCGTACGCACAACGTTTAGGGGCTTTGTAATGGTGGAGCTATCGAAGTACAAAGGCTACTATAGTTCAATTACGGTTTGCTGGCCTGATTGAATAAGAAGAAAGCTTAAAGTCCTTTTATCCCAAACTTTTTGTGACATCATTTTTGTGTTTTTAATAAAGTTTTTTCCTTAAATACTAAGTGCAATGCGGAGAATAGCTGTCTTTATGTCCGCATTTTTTGCGGAGAATAATCTTGAAAATGCGGAAGATAACGACAAAATGGAAACCTTCAGGGCAGTAGAACTGTAATGAGTAGAGATGCTGATGAACCAAATCCAGATAATAACAGTCGCTCTGCGGGCGTAAGTGGCAGAAATAGTGCCAACAGGTTAATAGCGGTCATTACCACAGCGAGGATTAAAAAGCGGCGGCGTGCGAAGGCATGCCATAGCCCGGTGAAATGCAGACCGACGATTAATCCTACTGTAGGAAGGAGTAGGTGCCCTAAATCCCGTGCAGTGAGCCAGGTTTGCGAAAACATGATGGCGATGACCTCTGCGATCACGGCGGCCATGTAGTAATTCCAACGTGGCTTTTGCCGTGGCGGTGTAGCCTGGCGCCTAACAATCCAGATGCCCGTGGCGGCAAATATAAAAATGCCTAGAATCTGGAGAATTGTGGCGGCTGATCCAGTCACAGCATCAACACCAACCCACCACCAAAGCAGGCCAAAGACAAGGCCGATTAGTGCACCTATTTTCATATTTCAGTCTCGCTAACCGACTCAAACCTACATATCTTCATCATCCCCACTAAAGAAGCATCGATCTGAAGAAATATATACATCGAATCCAATTCTTTTTTCATGATTTCAGGTTTAATCTTTCGTTTATTTTGATCGATAATATCAGTGTAAATACTTTCCTAAATTATCCTATGCAACTTTTAGCTAAAATATGCAATTAAAAATACCGTACTTAAATATGCCCGAATTATTGCAAACAAGATATGGATTATTGTTTCAAATGTCTTGCCTTTCCATAATAGCGAAGCGTATTGAAAAAACTGGATAAATAACCTGAGCACCCAAAATATACCTAATCCTAAAGATATCTCTTCTTTCTTAAATTTGTCTGGCTTAACTGAGGTGCCGAAGTTAGGCATAATACACCCATGAGTAGGATAGTCAGGGCAATGAAGAATGTATGTGCACAAACCAATTTATTTGACCCCTTTGCACCAATTTTTAATTATTTGTAAGTGCCTTGAAAATAGTGTGTTATAGTATATTTGTTATTGGCGAGACAGGGTCAATCTACTCCGGTTTATCCAGTTGTCTACCAGTGGTGCAATTTGTAAGGTATTATGCACAAAGAAAAATATTAATGTTGCCCATATTGACTACATATTACCACATACCACTAATTTCTTGGATCAAAAGGTGAATTCATATCGTGCGATTAGTATTTTAGCCAAACACGGGATTCAAATCGACGAAAAAGAAGCTGCTATGATTCTAAACTTGATGTACATTGTTGCAACACTTACAGTGGCTTAAGTAAGTCTCCAAAACCATATATCCTTAAAGAAAAATCGAACGCGAAAATAACGCTTTAAAGTTGTTTTAAAGCGTGTTTTTAGTCTGGAAGATAAATAAGGCTAAAGAATTTTCATTAAAAATCGAACTGTTCTTGTTGAGGTGCTAATGTTTTGACTAACAGATTTTTATGGGTATAAAAAAGGAAACAACAAAGATATGCTGTTTCCTTATGGTAAGTCAATCCGCGGAAGTTCGAACTTTTATGAGCATTGCGAAGCGATAGTAAACTTTGAAAAAGTGGTGAAGAATAAAATTGAGGGGCAGTATAGGAAAAAGAAATTATTGTAAGTGTTTTTCTGTATCTGTTGATGACAAGCTAAGGCAGGATGAGACATCTTTCAGGTTCAGGTTTTACCTGTTCAGAACAATATGGATTATATACACCTAATTGTAGGCTATTTCTGTTTCCATTTGGCAGACACCTAAACTTTGTAGCTTATTTTTCTATCGTCCTAAATTGAAATATTTATCTAAATCATTCTTTATAGATCATTATAAAAAGAACAATTGTGGTTTTGGCCATACTATTATTTACAGCTACCGCCTTTGTCCAAATACATATAAGCCATCATTAAATACGCCAATATAAATCAGGTACTTCCCGGAGCTACATTAAAGACACTCAACCAATTTCCTCATAAAATGTAATAAGGTTTCCGTGAAGATCAAGTATCGAGAAATCCCTATGCCCCCAATGCTGTTCTTCGATGTCTGAATGTTCATTGTGGAGCACTCCCTGTGTTTTATACTCTTGATGTAGTTCATCGATTCCCTCTACCTCTATCCTGCAGCTCGCTGTCCCTGCTAGAAATGTTTCTGCGCCGCTCCAGATTGGCTTTAGAAAAAGCATTATGCTTCTATATTTCCAGCTCCGGTCACAAGATGCCCATAGGTGAATTTCGATTCCACCCCGTACAACTATTGCGAATGTTTCCTCTTTGTGACGCGTAGTGAAACCCATCCTGTTCTCATAAAATTCTACAGCCTTCGCTATACTTACAACCGGCAGTGCCGGAATGCTTTTTTTAAATCCTATCATAAAAATTTATCTATTTTCCAGCATTCGATAAGCGCTTTTTTTTTGCTGTTCTAAAAGAATTATTTGGCAGAACAGCAGGTTCTGTTTTCCTGTATCGGTGGACACTTTACTGTTCCGTAACTACAGAAGACACAGCAGTCACCCTGTAATGGTTTTAAGCGCTCGTGACAGTTTTCACATTCGTAAAAATACTGGCAGGCATCCGTAGGCATTGACTCTTCCTTTTGATGCTGGCAAAGTGGGCAGGTGATTATTGATTGCAGGAATATTGTTTTAGTTGACATCTTTTTTTTTGCTTTTTACTTTATAACCGGTTTCATGTTCGATGGAAGAGACTAACTGCACAATTGATATCTGGGTACTGTCGAACTTTACAAAGGATTCACCTTTTAAATATGAAGTTCTGACTTCCAGCACACCCTTTCTTTCCCGCAAGGCATGATTTACATGACCTTCACAAGAAGAACAGCTCATTCCCTGAATTTGAATAACAGTCTGTTGAACATTGGAGTTAATGCTAATTTCTTGTTTTGGCAATTTCTTTTGGAGGAACTTTGCATAATACGGAAAAGAAGCCAGCACGATTGAAAGTGCTGTTACTATCCATAAGAAGCCTTTGGATTGCAGCCAGTTTTTCCTTTCCGGGCAACCACATCCATCTTTTGGAGTGGGTTTATATGCCCTGTAAAAGGCAAAACCTAAAATCAGGGCAGTTGCCATTAACAGGTATGGCCTTAAGGGAGCGATCCAACTGAACATGGATAAGGTACTTCCCGTGGTACCCAGCAGTGCCAATAATGGAACAATACAGCAAAGGGAAGAACTGAGTGCCAAAAGTATTCCCGAACCTATGAGTTTGTTGTTATGTTTTACTTTGCTCATACTGTTTCAATTAAAGCATTGGCTTGATTAATCATAGTAAAGAAAGGCTGCATCAGTCTTAGGTGTTCATTCCGAAGGGAATAGAATATTGTCTGACCGTCTTTTCTGAATCCTATAATATTGCCATCTTTCATCTTACGCAGATGTTGAGAAACTGCCGGGATGCTCATGCCAAGGATATCACTTAGATCACAGGGACACAACTCCTTTTCCTGTTGCAACAGATAAAGTATTTTCAGGCGGACTTCATTTCCAGCTAAGGATAATATACCCGACAATTGGGAAAAAGAGTATGCGTTTTCCTTGATCTTGTTTCTGCATCCATTAATCTGCATCGGGTTTGCTTTTTCCCGGATACAGTTACTCAGATTGTCCGTGTTTTTTATCATCAAGGGCTAAAGGTATGGGTATATAATTATTTAAGCAAATGCTTAAATACTGTCTTTTTGATTTTTTTTATACGGAAAGTATATGATTTGTTTTGACGGATACTTTGAACCTGACCGACTGCAATCATAATCTTATAACATTTTCCGGAAATTATATAAACCTGTAATCTGATTTCAGGTTAACTTTACTTAGTTCATCTAAAATATTCTTATATTAGAATTGTGAAACGTACAGCAGTCATAATAATAACAGTGATCTACATGCTATCCTCTTTAGGGATGGCTGTAAACCGTTTTTATTGCTGTGGAAGACTGGCTTCAGTAAAACTTATCCTTGCTTTACCAGACCAGAACGATGTTAAGGCCAAAACAAAGGATAACTGCTGTAAGAACGAAAGGAAAAGCCTTAAAATTAAGGACACCCATTTCAGTGCTGATGTGGTGACCTTGGATGTTCCTATGCCAGCGGTCCTTCCCGAACCTATACGGTTTTCACAGGTAAATCTCTTTACTGATCGCGCCGACGTTCAGCCTTATCAGGCCAATGCCCCGCCCAGGCAGCCCGAGACACCGATCTATATCCTCAACTGCACTTACCGGATTTAATCCTCTTTTCTGCCTTTTCCTCTCTGGAAAAGATTGCGGAGCATTCCGTTTTTAATCAATTTTCTTAATTATAAATCACGCGTAGGCCATTGTTTGGCTCTATGCCATTATTCAATTCCTAAAATTCCAACACATGAAAAAATTAGTTTTTGTGGCATTTGCCATGCTGTTTTCTGGTATCTCCCTATTTGCGCAGACACCCGCCAAGCCCACCAAACAGGCTACCGTAAAAACAAAAAAGGCTGTTGTGCCCAAAGTGCAGTACACCTGCACGATGCACCCGGAAGTTTTAAGCGATAAGCCCGGGAAATGTCCCAAATGCGGCATGACGCTCGTAAAAAGGGAAGCGCCTAAAAAGCAAACAGGTAAAATGAAAATGTAAGTTCATCATGCCCGGAACGGCGTGTTCCGGGCCAATTATAATTAAGATGATCAATCAACTTATTTCCCTGTCCTTAAAGAACAGGTATATTGTCCTGCTGGTCGCAATAGCCTTATTTGCATGGGGCAGTTATGCCATCCGCGAAAACCCAATCGATGCCATACCCGATCTTTCGGAAAACCAGGTAATCGTTTTTACCGAATGGCAGGGCCGGAGTCCCCAGATCATGGAAGACCAGGTGACCTATCCCTTGGTGAGCAACCTTCAGGGCATTCCCAGGGTCAAGGCGGTCCGTGCTACATCCATGTTCGGGATGAGCTTTGTTTATATTGTTTTTGATGATAAGGTAGATGTCTACTGGGCACGGAGCCGTGTGCTTGAACGGCTAAACTATGCACAACGTTTATTGCCTGAAGGTATTACGCCAACACTTGGCCCTGATGGAACTGGGGTTGGGCATGTGCTTTGGTATACCCTTGATGCGAGGGGCATAGATCTTGGCGAGCAGCGCGCACTCCAGGACTGGTATATCAAGCTCGGCCTGCAGACGGTTCCCGGCGTAAGTGAAATCGCTTCCTTCGGAGGGTTTGAAAAACAGTACCAGATCAATATTGACCCACATAAACTCAATTACTATAACATTCCTTTATCCCAGGTACTTAAGGCCGTCAAGAGCAACAACAACGATGTCGGTGGCCGCAAGTTTGAAATGAACGGAACCGGCTACATTGTCCGTGGCCTCGGTTATATCAAAAGCCTGAAGGATGTTGAGGATATCTCGATCGGCACGATAAAAAGTGTTCCTGTCAGGGTACGCGATATTGCCACCGTTCAGATGGGCGGAGACCTGCGCCTGGGCATCTTTGATGAGAACGGCACAGGTGAGGCCGTTGGGGGGATCGTGGTGATGCGTTATGGCGAAAACGCAGACCAGGTTATCCACGCGGTCAAGGACAAGATGAAGGAGATCGAGCGCGGACTGCCTTCAGGTGTAAAGTTTAAGATTGCTTACGACAGGAGTGAACTGATCGAAAGCGCCATCAGCTCGGTAAAGCATACACTGATCGAGGAGATGATCACCGTATCCATTATTGTCATCCTGTTTCTGTTCAGTTGGAGAAGTGCCCTGAGCATCATCATCCAGATACCCATTACCATCGCAGCAAGCTTTATCCTACTCAATGCATTTGGCATCAGCTCCAACATTATGTCCCTGACCGGTATTGCACTTGCCATAGGCGTTATTGTAGACAACGGCATTGTCATGGTCGAAAATTCACACCGCAACCTATCCATTGCACAAGAAGAAGAAACGTTATGACCACATCCGAAAGAATCAAAATTATAGAAGCCTCCTGCAAACAGGTTGGCCGGGGTGTCTTTTTCTCAACCCTGATCATTGTCGCTTCTTTTCTGCCGGTATTTTTGCTCGAAGGGCAGGAAGGCAAGCTGTTTGGCCCGCTGGCATGGACAAAGACATTTATACTGGCCATAGATGCTGTTCTGGCAGTAACACTGGCACCCGTGCTGATCTCGTTTTTTCTAAAGGGAAAGCTAAGGACTGACGCGCATAACCCATTGAACCGAACCCTTGAAAAAATCTATCAGCCCATCCTCAGCTGGTGCATGAAATGGAGGAAGACAACAATCGGGATCAATATCATTGCACTTCTGATCAGTGTCCCATTGCTGCTCAGTCTGGGCAGTGAATTTATGCCCCCGCTTGACGAAGGATCGATCCTGTTTATGCCGGTAACCCTGCCCGATATTTCCAATTCGCAGGCCAAACAGTTATTGCAGGTACAGGACAGGATCATTAAAAGTGTACCCGAAGTCAAAAATGTACTGGGCAAAGCCGGCAGGGCAAATACAGCCACGGATAATTCTCCAATCAGTATGGTAGAAACGATTGTTCTTCTAAAGCCCAGGAGCGAATGGCGCAAGGGCATTAAAAAAGAAGACATCATAAATGAACTCAATGCGAAGCTTCAGATCCCCGGGGTGGTAAACGGATGGACCCAACCGATCATCAACCGCATCAATATGCTCTCTACCGGTATCCGTACCGACGTAGGTTTAAAAGTTTATGGGCAGAACCTGGATACCCTCTACGCTTTATCCGGCAGGATGAAGCAGGCACTACAGGGACTGAACGGGGTCAAGGATCTATATGTGGATCCGATTACCGGCGGGCGCTACTTGGATATACAGGTTGATAAGGAAGCAATAGGAAGATATGGACTCAGTGTAGACGATGTAAACCAGGTGGTAGAAAGTGCCCTGGGCGGCATGAACGTTACGCCAACCATTGAGGGCCGGAGGCGCTTCAGCGTAAACCTAAGGCTGGCACAGGATTATCGGAGCAGCCTGGATGAGATCAGGCGCACACTGGTGCAGACCCCATCATTCGGGCCTGTCCCGCTATCTTCGGTTGCCCATATTACCATCAGTGACGGGCCGGCGATGATCCAGTCAGAAAACGCACTGCTGCGCGGAACGGTACTCTTTAATGTACGTGGCCGTGATCTGGGCAGTACAGTCAAAGAAGCGCAGGATAAACTGAACGGTATGGCGAAAACCCTGCCCAAGGGATATTTTATAGAATGGAGCGGACAGTACGAGAACCTGATCCGTGCCGAACGTACGTTGAAGCTCGTTATGCCCATTGTGCTGCTGATCATTTTCGCCTGCCTGTATTTTGCTTTTCATTCGATAAGGGAAGCCTTCTTCAGTCTTATCTCTATCCCCTTTGCCCTGATCGGCGGGGCATATATGGTTTATTTTTTTGGTGTGCATTTATCTGTTGCTGTTGCAGTAGGTTTTATTGCCCTGTTCGGTATTGCCGTTGAAACGGGGATCGTGATGGTCATATACCTCAATGATGCCATGCAGCGGCTGGTCGCGGAGAAAGGTAATTCCAGCGAAACAATCAGTAAAGAAGACCTGCGGACCTATGTGATGAACGGCGCGGTAAAGCGGCTGCGCCCAAAACTGATGACTGTCTGCGTCGCCCTATTTGGTCTGGTTCCGGTATTATGGGCTACAGGGACAGGAAGTGACGTGATGCTGCCGATCGTGCTTCCCATGATTGGCGGTGTATTAACCTCTTCAACGCATATACTCCTTGTTACCCCACTCATTTTTCTAATGGTCAAAGAGCACGAACTCAGGAAGTATGGCAAACTGGAAGTGCTGGACGTAAAAGAATAAAGCCATGAAAATAAATCATCGAATAATATACGGCCTATTGTTGTGTACCCTTAGCTTAACGGTTAAGGCACAGCAGGAATACCTATCATTGGACAGCGTGCTGGCAAGGGTTGCGGCCAACCCCTTATTGCGGACTTACGACGCGCAGATCAATGCGCAGAATGCCTACGCGGGCTCTGCCAGAAGCCTGGATGCCCCAAAGCTGAGCGCAGGACAGTACCAGACGCCTTATCAGCTTAAGCCCGATGGCGGTTCCTTTATGGTTACTGCCGATCAGATGTTCACCAACCCGGCCAAGCTCCGTGCAAAGGAAAACTACATGAAAAGCATATCCAGGGTTACCGCCGAAGAAAAGAAATACATGAACAACCAGTTGAACGCACAGGCCAAACAATATTATTTTGAGCGGGCAATCCTGGAAAAGAAACTGGCACTTTTGGATAACACCAGTGGCTTACTGGAATACATGTTAAAGGCTTCCAATATCCGGCTTACCTATGGAAAGGAAAAACTGGATAATATCTATAAGACCAAAGCTGAACTGTTTCAACTGGACAATAGCCGGGAAGAAATTAAAAGTGAAATCAAACAGAAAAATATCCTGCTCAATACACTGATGAACCGGGACAAGGGGCAGGATTTTATGGTAGACACGAGTCTTGTGGTCAGGGATTATGCGGCTACAGTGACCGATACGGCTACACTTGCATCGGTACGGAGCGATATCAGGGGGATTGATCGCAGTATAGAACTGCAACAGCTTAATGCCAAAGTAGAATACAGTAAACGTAAACCCGACTTCGGGCTGCAGGCGGGACATATGTTCAGTTATGGCGGGATGCCCAACCAGTACATTTTAATGGGTTCAATCACCATCCCAATTGCACCCTGGTCTTCCAAGAGCTATAAAGCAAACCTGAAGGGCAATCAATACGAAATAGATCAGCAGCGCGAACGCAAGATCTCGCTCCTCAACCAGGCAGAAGGAGAGCTGGCTGGACTGAAGGCTGCATGGACAGGTAAATCCAGGCAGTTGAAAAACTACCGGCAGAACATTATTCCCGCCCTACAGAACAGTTATAAAACATCGCTCCTCGTCTATGAACAGAATACCGGTGAACTGCTGCCAGTACTGGAAAGCATAAAAAGTCTGCAGACAGCAAGGATAGATGCTTTAGAACGGTTAGGGGAAATATTATTAATACAGGTAGCTTATGAAAAAGAAAATGAAATGCATTAAGATCATATTACCGGTCATTCTTTTTGGTATGTTGCTGATCGCCGCCTGTTCCAATCCTAACCAGGCACCGGTCGGGTCTCAATCCAAAACCGCTGTACAATATACCTGCCCGATGCATCCACAGGTACTGGAGGATCATCCTGGTAATTGTCCGATCTGTGGGATGACACTGGTAAAAAAAGCAGGTCAGGCAAGCGAGGGTTCGGGCATCAGCTTAAAAACAGTTTTGGAGCCTGTTAACAGTACGGTGATCTCCTCGGTGGCTTTTGCCTTGCCCCAAGAAAAAGAAGTGGCCACGCAGGTCTCCGCAGAAGGTTATCTGGATTTTGATACCCGGACATTTAACAATATCGCCTCGCGTTTTTCCGGACGCATCGAAAAGGTGTACATCAAATTTGCCTTTCAGAAGATCCATCCGGGACAGCGCATCTTTGATATATACAGTGCAGATATGGTAACCGCTCAACAGGACCTGATCTATATCGCAAAGAATTCTTCAGGCGAAACCGAGTTGCTCAGGGCTGCTAAGCAAAAACTATTGCTGCTTGGAATGACAGCTGTCCAGGTTGAGCAGGTAGTCAGAACGGGCAAAGCATTTTATAGCTTACCAGTATACAGTGCCTACGAAGGGCATGTCCATGATGCTGCACATAGCCAGATGGCTGGGGCAGTGGGTTCAGACCAAGGCCCTGATTTCAGTCGTAACATGCCCCTTGCTATAAAAGAGGGGATATATGTAGAAAAAGGACAGACTTTGTTCAATGTTGTTGACCCCCATAGGCTGTGGGCCATTATCAAGATTGACAGAAATTCACTGGCCAGCTTACAGTTAAATCAACCGGTTAAGATTACACTACCCGATCTGCCAGGTAAAACGCTATATGGGAAAGTAGATTTTATTGAACCTACCCTTCAGCAAGGTGACAAAACAGTTAGCGTCAGGGTTTATCTGGACAATATGGAACATCAGCTGAAGGTAAACAGTTTAATCAATGCCTCGATAGGGACGGGAAAATCCAAAGGGCTTTGGATACCGAGGTCTGCTCTGCAGGATCTTGGGCAGACAAAAATAATCTGGTTAAAAAAAGGCGGCTCATACTATGCACATAGCGTAAATATTGGGACTTTCAATGGGAACGAAATACAGATAACAAGAGGCCTTTCCGCAACCGATACGCTGGCAGTAGATGCAGGGTATTTAACAGACAGCGAGAGTTTCATCAAAACAAAGGGTCATGAATAATATAAAAAGAATTAACCTGAAAAGGATCTGTGTCTTGCTGTTTGTGGTGCTTTCAGTAAGTATATTCAACAGCTGTAAACAAAAAGTACAGCCGGTGGTAAAAGTAAAAAGCAAATTTTACTATACCTGTTCGATGCATCCACAGATACATGAAGACCATCCGGGCAACTGTCCGATCTGTGGTATGAAGCTGATCAAAGTTGAGCTTACTGGTTCAGGGAATTCAGCCACGGAAAAAATAACATTAACCGCAAGTCAGATCCAGTTAGCCGGAATAATGGTTGATACAGTAAGGAAAGAAAATACAGGGGGTGAAAAACTGCTGACCGGAACTGTTGTTACAGATGAAAGTAGGGCAGAAGAGATCAGTGCAAGAATAGCCGGACGGATACAGCGTTTATTTGTTAGGTCTGTAGGAGAGAAAATAACAATTGGTCAGGCAGTGTATTCCATTTATAGTGAAGACCTCTTATCGGCCGAAAAAGAATACCTTTTGGCAAGACAGCAACAGAAAGTTTTAAATAATCCCGATGTAGATTATGAGGCCCTGATCAAGACAGTAGAGCACAAATTATTATTGTGGGGGCTGAACACCGCCCAGATCAAAAGCCTTTCTTCTTTATCCAAAGCATCGGCAACAGCTACCATATACAGTAAGGTCAATGGAACGGTAAGTGATATAGCGGTCCATGAAGGTGACTATGTAACCGAAGGGATGGCTATATTAAAAACCCAAGGGTTGAACAGTCTATGGATAGAGGCGCAGTTATATGCCAGCGAAAGCGGAAACTATAAGGAAAATGACATGGTGAATGTCTCTTTTCCAGACCTGAACGGACAGGTTATTAAAGGTAAGGTCGGATTTTTAAATCCTGAACTATCAGATGAATCTAAGGTTGTGCTCATCCGGATCGCAGTTCCAAATACGCAAGGGCTGATCAGGCCGGGGATGTTGGCATACATTTCCATTGATAATGGAAAACAGAATGCTGTTGCTGTGCCCAGATCTTCAATACTCGCAGGAGGTAAAGGCAATAAGGTATGGATCAAAAATAGTGATGGAAGTTTTTCTGGAAGAAAGGTCAGTACCGGAGCAGGGAACGAGGGTTATGTGCAGGTATTGTCCGGCATTTCACCAGGTGAAATAGTGGTCACAACTGGAGCCTACCTGTTGGAGAGTGAATCGATATTTAAAAATGGAGGGTAAGGTTATGATTTGGTGCGTCATATGTTATGGATAAATACCCATGGTAAGTAAAATTTGGCATAGTATGTAACTTGATTGCGCTAAATACTGTCTGGACTTTGTAGAAAAGCAAATCCAGCATTTGACAGGTCGGAGTCGGCGAAACGAAATTACTTTTCGAGGGGCCGAAAAATATTGAAACAAGTTCAATGTCAGAAATTTGAGGTGATTTTCTAATATAATTATATAAAAGATATGGAAAATTATATAAATTTAATTTCGCATCTTTATATAGATTTGTAGTCTGATGAAAACCAAAGCCATCTTTCTTTTAGTGATTTTTCTGCTCAACACTGTTGTTGGCTTTGCCTGTGCAGTTGGAATGGAAAGAGATAATCATGGAGAAAGTGATGTACATGTTTCCTCTAAAAAGAATAATCACAAACATGATCATCAGCATAAAGGGGCACATGTGCATAAACACAGCGCTTCAAATGGACCGAATCTTTCAAAAGAAGAACCCTGTTGCAAGACTCTGGTCAACGACCTTGTGGTTCAGGGGAAGCTTGTTCCCCAAAGCGTTAAAAACCAGGTTATCCTACCTGTTCTATTGCTTCCAGATTATCATTACAATTTTTTAATTCCTTCTGTCAAACTGGTTCTCAAAAAGAGTGTTTACGCCGGACAGCGGGAGCGGCCACCCAATAGGGACATCCGGATAACCATCAATAGCTTTCAGATATAAGATTTCACCACGAATTACCAATAGAGCCCGTGTTACATTGACATGGTGCCTGACTTTCGCGCGGACAAAACTCCTGCGGAAATAGCGTAAACATTTAATCTTAAAATCATGAAAAAAATATTTCTTCTGGTTGTCCTATTGGCAATCGTTTTCACTGGCCGCGTCATTGCGCAAAATAGCCAGACACAGTCACTTTTAACTTCTTATTACGATATCAAAAATGCATTGATAAATGCAGATGCGACAGTCGCCGCCTCAAAAGCCGCTGAGTTTTCCAAAGAGTTGGTCAATATGGACATGAAATCAATGGCAGAAGCCGATATGAATATATTTATGGGTTTGAAGGATAAGCTTGCCTTTGATGCCAAACACATATTGGAGAGTAAGGATATTGCCCATCAGAGAGAACATTTCGCAACTTTTTCTGCCAATCTTTTTAAACTGGCGAAAGCGGTTAAACTCACCAAAGCGCCTGTTTATTATGCCTACTGTCCGATGAAAAAGAGCTATTGGCTTTCTGATAACGCTGGCATCAAAAACCCTTATTTCGGTAAGCAGATGCTGACCTGTGGTGCAGTAAAAGAGACTATCAAATAATTCATATTGTTATTGAACGGACATTTAGCATTGAGATGTTTTGGTCCGTTCAATATAGCTGTGCATATATTCTACATACAGCTCGAAATAATTTATTCAAAATATATCAATAACAATGAAAACATTAATATATAGCCTTCTGGGCCCACTATTTTTCCTTGCCGCCTGTACAAATGGCAAAAATGAAAAGCAAGATTCTGCTGTAGCGGATTCCACGACCAAAAATGTTTCTAGGGAAACCAATAAGGTAAAAAAAAACCAAACGGCTGCGCTTTTATCCGGCTATCTGAAACTGAAAAATGCCCTTACCACGGACGATGATAAACAAGCTGCTGCCGCAGGCAGTGAAATAGTCGCAGGGTTCGCCAGTTTTGATGAAAAATCATTGACCTCGGAGCAGGCCAGGGCATATAGCGATATTCGGGATGATGCCAAGGAGCACGCAGAGCATATCGGTTCCAATGCAGGCAATATTGCCCATCAACGTGAGCATTTCGATATGCTGAGCAAAGACATGTACGACATGATCAAGCTCCTTGGCACTGACAAGCCCCTGTATGTTGACCGTTGTCCCATGTACAACAACAACAAGGGTGCGATGTGGGTGAGTGAGGTAAAGGAGATCAAAAACCCTTACCTTGGAAAAACGATGCCGACCTGTGGTACTGTTAAGGAAGAACTGAAATAGCACAAAAATGACGGGCATAAAGAAAATCTTTCTTGGGCTATTAGTTATCTTCCTGCTTATGCAGATCTTACAGCCTGCACGCAATAAAAGCGCGCAGGTTATGCCTCAGGATATATCCACACTTGTTCCTGTGCCTGATGATGTACAGGGGATACTTAAAAAATCATGTTATGACTGTCATAGCAACAACACAGAATATCCATGGTATGCCTATGTTCAGCCGCTTCACTGGTACCTTAACAGTCACATACGATCGGGAAAAGAGGAGCTAAACTTTAATGAATTCGCCGGCTATACCTTGCGAAGGCGTCAGAACAAACTTCGGGCCATAGAAAATAGCTTAAAAGATGGTACAATGCAGCTTTCTTCTTATATCATGATCCACAGAAATGCAATATTAGATCCGAGGGAAAAGTCGATACTCATAAAGTGGGTACAGGATTCAAGGGATAGTTTGACCAGAAAGAATCTCACTGCTCTTTAAATTAACAAAGAAATGAAAAATATATTAACAGTCTTTTTATTGATACTCTATTCTGTGGTTTCCGCCCAGGATATGAAGGGAATGAAAACGGACAAGAACGGCAGTGCTGGTCAGTCCAGGGTGATCTATACCTGTGTGATGCACCCGGAAATACAATCGGAAAAACCCGGGAACTGTCCAAAGTGCGGAATGAAGCTTATCCTGCAGAAAGGTAAAGCGGATAAGGCAAAGACAGCTGATCTACTCAATAAGAAACAGGAAGCAAAAAAGGGGGCTATGGAAGTCATGAAAATGCCGGCAGAAAAATTGGAAAGTAAGCCGAAACCAGAATCAGTAACCTATACCTGCCCAATGCACCCCGAGATCCATGATTCCAAACCTGGCAACTGTCCCAAATGTGGGATGAAGCTTGTTAAGGAAAAGCCCAAGGCTAACCCTGAGAAGAATGGGGAAATAAAGGAAAGTTCCAAAAAGAGTGAGGATATGGGTGATATGGCGGGCATGGCAATGGATGATAACGGTTCTGACATGGAAAATATCAAAACTGCAAAGGCTAATTTGGGCCCGATTAGAACCGTTTCGAATAAATTTCCGCCACGCACCGTGCGTTATGATCTTTACATAGCCGATACAACGGTAACTTATGGAAAAAAATCAAAGCGGGCAATTGCGGTAAACGGACAGATTCCTATGCCGACACTGACCTTTACGCAAGGCGATACCGCACTGATCTACGTGCATAATAATCTTGACGAGGAAACCGCACTGCACTGGCACGGACTTTTTCTTCCGAACAAGATGGACGGTGTTCCTTTTCTGACCCAAATGCCGATCAAACCGCACGCTACTTACATCTATAAGTTCCCCATCGTCCAGCATGGAACGCACTGGTACCACAGCCATAGCGGCCTTCAGGAACAGATAGGTATGTATGGGGCATTTATAATGAACAAACGTACGGAGTGGGATATTCCAACCCTTCCAGTAGTCATTAGCGAATGGACAGATATGAAGCCCGAGGAGGTTCATAGAAGCCTGAAAAATGCCAACGACTGGTTTGCAATCAAAAAAGGGACTACCCAGAGTTATGCAGAAGCGATCAGGACCGGACATTTTAAAACAAAGGTAGCCAATGAATGGAAGCGCATGAATGCCATGGATGTGAGCGATGTGTATTATGAAGCCTTTCTCATCAATGGGAAAAATCAGAACGAACAGCCGCAGTTCAAGGCTGGGGACAAGGTAAGGCTGCGTATTGCAAATGGGGGTGCCTCAGATTATTTCTGGCTTAAATATGCAGGGGGCAAGATTACCGTTGTGGCGACTGATGGAAATGATGTGGAGCCTGTAGAGGTCGACAGGCTGATTATAGCGGTTTCCGAAACCTATGATGTAGTGGTCACGATTCCGGAAAATAAGAGCTATGAATTTTTGGTCACTCCTGAAGACCGTACGGGATCAGCATCGCTATGGCTGGGCAAGGGAGAAAAGGTGCATGCAGAGAAAATGCCCAAACTGAAATATTTTGCCGGAATGAAGATGATGAACGATATGATGGATATGAGCGGCAATATGGTACAGATGGAAGGCATGAAGATGCAGAACCAGCTTATGGATATGAATACGGTGATGTACCCGGAGGTAACCGGCGAAGAAAATCCGAAAACAGAGAAAAAAATGAAAGGGATGCCGGGTATGCAGATGTCTGTTGACAAGACCATGGCAGGGATGAATATGGAGGCAGAAACCGCCGATATCGTTACTCTGAACTATAATATGCTTCGAGATCCAAAGAAAACAACCCTGCCAAAAGGCCCATGGAAGGAACTCAAGTTTGACCTTACGGGAAATATGAACCGTTACGTCTGGACGCTGGATAACAAAACTGTTTCTGAAAGCGATAAGATACTGATAAAAAAGGGCGAAAATGTTAGGATAATCCTTTACAACAACAGTATGATGCGCCATCCTATGCACCTTCACGGCCATGACTTCAGGGTAATTAACCGGCAGGGAGAATATGCCCCAATGAAGAACATTATCGACATCATGCCCATGGAGCGGGATACCCTTGAATTTGCAGCAACAGAGCCAGGAGGCGACTGGTTCTTCCACTGCCATATTCTCTACCATATGATGAGCGGTATGGGAAGGGTATTCAGTTATGAGAATTCTCCGCCTAATCCCGAAATTCCGGACCCCAAGCTGGCACAGCGAAAACTTTTCAGTGATGACAGGGCATTTCATCCAATGGCACGGGTTGGGATTGAAACAAACGGAAGTGATGGTGAGTTTATGCTCGCCAATACCCGTTACCGCTTTACCACTGAATGGCGGATTGGGTTTGACAAGGAAATGGGCTATGAAAGTGAAAGTCATTTTGGAAGATATATCGGGCGAAACCAATGGCTATTGCCCTATGTCGGATGGGATTTTAGAAAAAGAACGGTTGATCCCTTGGACAAGAATGTTTTCGGGCAATCACTTTCGCCGGGAAACAATCTTTTCGGGCAGGGAAATACCAAAAATTTCAGGCAGGTATTTCATTTGGGAGTTCAATATACCCTACCGCTGTTGATCGTTGCAGATGCTTCCCTCGATCACAAGGGGAATGTCAGGTTTCAGCTGATGAGGGAAGATATCCCTGTTTCCAAAAGACTGCGCTTCCAGTTTATGGTCAATACCGATAAGGAATATATGGCCGGATTCAGGTACATCGTTACGAAGTACTTTGGGCTTTCAACACATTACGACAGTGATATGGGCTATGGCGCCGGATTGACATTAAGCTACTAACAAATCAAAAACATGGAACACACCTATAAAATAACCGGAATGAGCTGTCAGGGCTGTCGGAGCAAAGTTGAAAATGTGCTGAATGCGATTGATGGCGTTTCTGCACAGGTAACCCTTGAACCTGCTGAAGCCGTCATAACTATGCAAGAACATATCCCCATAGAAAAGCTGCAGGAGGCTCTTTCTGCCGCCGGACATTATGGTATTGAAATGGCAGTTCAGGGAAAACATGTTCTAAATTCGTCAGAACATCATAATCAGGATCATTCAGCCAATGAGCAAAGTCCCGCGGCTCAAAATGATGATAAAAATGAAGAGGGAGGCCTGTTTTATTGTCCTATGCACTGTGAAAGTCAGAAGACTTATGATAAGCCAGGTCACTGCCCTGTATGCGGGATGGACCTGGTAAAACAGCCTGCCAAGAAACAGGCATCTCAATTTACCTGCCCCATGCATCCCGAGATTATCAGGGACAAATCAGGATCATGTCCGCTCTGCGGAATGGACCTGGTGCCTACTGGGACAAACCTTGAAGAAGAAGATAAAACTTATGAAACCCTGCTCAAAAAGTTCAAGATAGCAGCAGGTTTTACCATACCCATTTTTGTTATAGCCATGACTGAAATGATTCCAAATAATCCATTGTTTGATCTATTGGAACTTAAATACTGGAATTGGGTTCAGTTTTTTCTTTCTATTCCGGTGGTCTTTTATGCAACCTGGATGTTCTTTCAGCGGGCATGGCAATCTATAATAACCTGGAAACTGAACATGTTTACACTGATTGGGATTGGTGCCGGGGTTGCCTGGGGCTTCAGTATTGTTGCCCTTCTATTCCCCGGAGTTTTTCCTGATCAGTTTAAAACACATCATGGCACCGTTTTCGTTTATTTTGAGGCGGCAACCGTGATTCTTACGCTGGTACTGCTCGGTCAGCTTTTGGAAGCCCGGGCGCATGGCAAAACCAACAGCGCCATTAAGGAGCTGTTGAAGCTGGCCCCTAATTCAGCAACAAAAGTGGTTGGGGACAAGGAAATATCAGTATCTATTGATGATATTCAGAAAGGAGATCTGCTGAGGGTCAAGCCTGGTGACAAAATTGCGGTGGATGGTAGTATTAAGACCGGGGAAGCTATAATTGATGAATCAATGATCACAGGAGAACCCGTTCCTGTTGAGAAAAAAATAGGCGACAAGGTAAGTTCAGGCACCATCAACGGCAATAAGACTTTTGTGATGCTTGCCGAAAAAGTGGGCTCAGAAACACTGCTGTCACAGATCATCGAAATGGTCAATTCCGCCAGCCGCTCAAAAGCGCCCATCCAAAAGATGGCGGATAAAATCTCAGGTTATTTCGTGCCTGTTGTGGTATTGATTTCCATCGCAACGTTCGTGGTGTGGGCAGTATACGGCCCCGATCCAGCCTACGTTTATGCTTTTGTAAATGCAATCGCGGTATTGATTATTGCATGTCCATGTGCGCTGGGCCTGGCTACCCCAATGTCCGTAATGGTGGGAGTAGGGAAGGGCGCCCAGTCTGGGATACTGATCAAAAATGCGGAATCCCTTGAGAAAATGAATGCGATTGATGTAGCGGTCATCGACAAGACGGGTACGGTTACAGAAGGTAAACCTTCGGTAGAAAAGGTGGTCAGTGTAAATCCAGATTTTTCTCAGAAGAATATACTCGAAAAAATTGTGGCTTTGAACAGCAGCAGCGAACATCCATTGGCTCAGGCAACTTTGCGTTATGGGGAGGAAAACGAAATATCCGTTAAGGCTATATCTGACTTTGAGGCCGTTACCGGGAAGGGAGTAACAGGCAGTCTGAATGGGGAAAGACTGGCTTTGGGGAACCAAAAACTGATGGAGCATGTTAAAGCGGTGATTGATCCAAGTCTGGCCGAGCAGGTTAGTGCCGCTCAAAGGCAGGGTAAAACAGTTTCTTATTTGGCGGTTGAAAATCAGGCAGTGGGGTTTGTCGTGATTTCGGATAAGATCAAGCCTTCCAGCGCAGCTGCGATTCTAAAGCTCCAGCAGGAAGGCATCAAGGTGATTATGTTTACCGGAGACAATGAGGATACAGCGAGGGCAGTAAGCTCAACTTTAAATCTGGATGGTTTCAAAGCTCAGATGTTACCGGAAGATAAGCTGAATGAAATAAAAAAACTACAGGCCCAAGGCAAAAAGGTAGCCATGGCAGGTGACGGCATCAATGATGCCCCTGCACTTTCCCAGGCTGATATCGGGATTGCGATGGGCACGGGAACGGATGTAGCGATCCAGAGCGCCGCGATTACATTGGTGAAGGGAGATTTAAACGGGATCGCAAAAGCAAGGTTGTTAAGCCATAACGTTATGGCAAATATCAAAGGAAACCTGTTTTTTGCCCTGGGATACAATATATTGGGCATTCCGATAGCGGCAGGTATTTTATATCCGTTTTTTGGAATTTTACTTTCTCCAATGATCGCTGCACTCGCGATGAGCTTTAGCTCGGTTTCAGTTATATTAAATTCCCTGAGATTGAGAAATGCCAAAATCGACTGATATTTTTTAATTAAGAAATAAGGTAGATGCTGTTACCGATGGACGTTATTGAAGTACCTAATAGATCGCAGGCTTTGGTTTTTTCAAGCGGATGAAAACGTAAAATGCAGCTTTTTGATTTTCTAGTCAGCACAAATAAAAATCAAATTAATTTTGGGTTATTGATTTTATATCGTAATATTGCGATATAAAATTATGGGACTTACAAGATCAGAAATATTCACCGACGAGCAGAACCAGCTTTCCACACTGCTGAAAGCAATTGCGCATCCTGCCCGCATCGCCATCCTGCAAAGGATCCTTATATCCAATACCTGTATCTGCGGGGATCTGGTAGAGGAATTGGGCTTAGCACAGGCAACCATTTCGCAACACCTTAAAGAACTTAAAACAGCCGGGATCATTCAGGGAACGATCGAAGGCGTGAGTGTCTGCTATTGTATCAACCCTAAAACCTGGAAATTATTGGAAGAACAGTTGGGTACATTCTTTGGCTCGTACAAAGGCGAAACCAGCTGCTGCTAACCTTTTTTTATTTATATCAATCGTTAAATTGCAATATTATGAACAATGCAGAATTGACTAACTGGCAAACATTCAAAGCCACATTAGAACAACATCCAGAACTGATCCTTCAATTCCAGTATGCGGAAGGTAAGTGGGTAGACGCTTCATACCATATTACCGAAATCAAACAGGCACCGATCGTATCTGTGGATTGCGGAGGAAAAATGAATACCTGGACAGAAATTATCGTACAGCTTTGGGAGCCATCCGTACAGGAAAGCGAAAGGGCCATGCAGGTTAGCAAAGCGTTGTCGATTGTAAGTCTGGTAGAAAAATCTTTACCACTTAACCCCCTGGGAACCGTTAAGATAGAGTTTGGAAACTCACAGTTTGATACCAGACAGATGTATTCCGGCGAATTTTTGATCGATGGCGATAACCTGATCGTTAACCTGATCCCTGATTTTACGCAGTGCAAAGCAATCGGACGTGGGGGAAGTTGTGGAACAACAGAAACAGGGGAAGAATGCTGTGCACCAGCGGTGAAAGAAGAAAAACCAAAATTACAGATGGTAAACCTTGCTGGGGCGGGACAGACCTGTGAACCCGGTTCGGGCTGCTGCTAATCAGCGTATGGAAATTATAGAATTACTCCCCTTGCACTGGGAAGAGGTTAGAATTATTTATCTACAAGGTATCGCCACTAAGCAGGCTACCTTTCAGACCGATGCCCCGGCATGGGAAGAATGGGACAAAGGCCACCTGGCTGGTCTCCGCTATGTTGCTATCATTGATGGTAACGTGGCAGGCTGGGCAGCTTTAACCCCTGTTTCAGGCAGATGTGTCTATGCAGGGGTAACAGAAGTGAGCGTTTATATACATGAAGGCTATCGAGGTAAAGGGATAGGTGGGGCGCTATTGCAAAAGCTGGTTACCGAAAGTGAGGCCAGTAACATCTGGACGCTGCAATCAGGCATCTTTCCTGAAAATACGGGTAGTATCGCCCTGCACGAAAAGCTTGGTTTTAGAGAAATCGGTTATCGCGAAAAGATCGGCAAGATGGACGGGGTATGGCGGGATACAGTGCTGATGGAACGAAGAAGTAAAATAATAGGACAAGAATAAAAACATGAAAAAAATATTAGTACTCTGCACAGGAAACAGCTGTAGAAGCCAGTTGGCAGAAGGTTATTTAAGGCATTTTGCCGGAGATCAGGTGGAAATATACAGCGCAGGGATTGAAACACATGGCGTAAATCCAAAAGCTATCGCAGTCATGGCAGAAGATCATATCGATATTTCGGGACATACCTCGAACCATGTAGATGAATATGGCGGAATTGATTTTGATGCAGTAATCACTGTTTGCGATAATGCCAATGAAGCCTGTCCTTTCTTTCCGGGAAAAGTAGACCGTTTCCACAAGAATTTCCCTGACCCTGCAAAGGCTACAGGAACGCCAGAGGAAATGATGGACGAATTCAGAAGGGTACGTGAGCTGATCAAAGCCTATTCAGCAGATTTTGTAAACCAGTATATAAACAGATAAACCATGAGTGCAAACAATTGTGCCCCCGTTGAAGAACGAAAAAAACTGGGATTCCTTGACCGTTACCTGACCCTATGGATCTTTATCGCGATGGCGATAGGGGTTGGCATCGGCTATTTTATCCCATCATCTTCCGGTTTTATCAATTCCTTTTCCAGCGGTACAACCAACATCCCACTGGCCATCGGCCTGATCCTGATGATGTACCCGCCACTTGCCAAGGTAAAATATGAAAATATGGGCGAAGTGTTTAAGGATACCAAAGTGTTGAGCGTTTCCCTGGTGCTGAACTGGGTGGTCGGTCCGCTGTTGATGTTCTTTCTGGCCATTACTTTTTTAAGGGACTATCCTGAATATATGGTTGGCCTGATCCTGATCGGGCTAGCACGTTGTATCGCCATGGTGGTGGTATGGAACGAGCTGGCAGAAGGTAACCGCGAATATGCCGCTGGCCTGATCGCATTGAACAGCATCTTCCAGGTATTGTTATACAGCGTGTTTGCCTATATATTCATTACCGTATTGCCACCTTTCTTTGGCCTGAAAAGCCTTGAGGTAAATATAACCATTGGTGAGATCGCAAAAAGCGTGGGCATTTATTTAGGATTGCCATTTGCAATGGGTGTTATCAGCAGATATGCACTGATCAAACTCAAAGGTGAAGACTGGTTCCAGAACAGGTTTATCCCATTTATATCTCCTATAACCCTGATCGCTTTGCTGTTTACCATTGTCATTATGTTCAGCCTGAAAGGTAACCTGATCGTACAGATACCAATGGACGTGGTTCGTATTGCCATACCGCTGGTGATCTATTTCTCTATCATGTTCATCGTCAGCTTTTTTGCAGGCAGGTATTTCGGGGCAGATTATTCTAGAAGTACTTCCATTGCCTTTACTGCCACTGGTAACAATTTTGAACTGGCGATCGCCGTGGCCATTGGTGTGTTTGGAATCAATTCGGGACAGGCATTTGCCGGAGTAATCGGACCTTTGGTGGAAGTACCCGCATTGATTGCCTTGGTTAATCTGGCCTTCTGGTTCAGGAAAAAATATTATACCACAACAGAGGCTACTAACTAACAAACAATTCTAAACACCTTTTCAGATATGAGAATTGCATTATTTTCTGACGTCCATGCCAATTTCCCCGCTTTTGAAGCCATGCTGCAAGATATGGACAGCCAAAAGCCCGATGCCGTATATTGTCTGGGGGATCTTGTAGGCTACCATATCTATCCCAATGAAGTCATTGATGAAATCCGCAGAAGAGGGATTGCAACCTTAAAAGGCAACCATGACGAAAAAGTTGAAAATATCATTACCACTCCTGAAAGTTTAAATGAACCGGAAAAAAAATATGCTTATCACCTGATTCGTGAGGATAACAGGGAATATCTGACAACGCTTCCGGCACATATCAGGTTAGAATATAAACTGAACGGTGAAAAACTAAACCTTGTTTTTGCGCACGGCAGTACCAGGAGCATAGATGAATATATCCTGATAGACACAGATGCAGACTATGTTTTGGAAATGCTTAAAGAAGCTGAGGCAGATCTGCTTTTTGTCGGGCACTCCCATAAACCGTATCACCGAATCTTAGAGACACGAGATGGACGGCTTAAACATTTGATCAACCTGGGATCCGTCGGAAAGCCTAAAGACGGTGACCTAAAGGGATGTTACGTTATAGTTCACTTAAATGCAGGCAGTTCCACAACCGATAAAAATAGTATCGAAATTGAATTCAGACGTGTTGAGTACGATGTGGAAGCATCCGCCATAGCTATCATAAACAGCCCCCACCCCGATGAGTTCGCTGATGCCTTGAGGCTTGCAAAATAGGCATAAGGGATATACCGAACCTTATTTTTGCAAAAATTAGAAGACATTGGCAAATTCTTGGTAAACGGATGTATTAAGCCTTACCCCAAAATTTGTTTTGAGCTATAAATTAGACCAGGACATGCTCTTATATGGAAGCTATGCACGAGGTTTCCGTGCCGGGGGATTGAATACAAATGCTACCGATCCGGCTCAGGTTCCTTATGCACCGGAGAATTCAGACAACTTTGAGATCGGTTGGAAGAATATGTTCTTTGATCACAAGCTAAAGCTTAACCTGACTGCATTTTATCTAGAACAGCACAATCAGCAGATTAGTACTGCAATGGATGGCATCAACGCACTCATCTTAAATGTGGGTGAGATGCGAAATAAGGGTCTGGAACTGGAACTTACTGCGTTGCCTGTTAAAGGCTTGCAGATCGACTGGAATGCAAGCTTTTCCCGCGCACGTTATTCCTCGCTGTTACTTTATAGTGCAGATCAAAATGCAGTGGTTAACTTCAAGGGAAACCAGCCAATTAATACTCCACCCCTTAGTTCTATGCTTGCTGCACAATATACCTACAATTTTGCCAGAAGTAAACCAGGGCTATCTGTTTTTGGCAGGGGAGAGTATCGATACTTGGGCAGGTTTTATTTTGATTTTATTAACGGCCTGAGCCAGCCAGGATACACTCTTTTTAACTTCAAGACAGGTATTACGACTAGGAGATTTGAGCTTAGTGGCTGGATGAGAAACGCATCCAACGCGAAGTATGTAGCCTACGGCTCATTCAGATCCTTCATGCTTGGAAGCCCTAAAACTTATGGAACAACATTTACCGCAAAATTTTAATTCTATCCAAATGAAGAAAGTAATTTTAGCTGCATTGCTGACAATTATTATGGCAGCTTGCACAGATAAAAAAAAGGAAACAAAACAAGACGGTAAAGGTGCAGAAAAGCAAAGGATTGATTTTCCTGCACCTAAGTCAAAGATAAAAACTGTGGGTATTCTGCTGTATGATAATTACGCGTTGCTGGATGCAATGGGTCCATATAATATATTTAGTGAACTGATGGGAGCAAAGGTGTTCTTCGTCGGCCGTCATAAGGGAATGATCTATACTTCCGGTATGAGCGTGCAATGCGATAGTTCCATTAATGAGGTCAAGCAACTTGATATTCTGGTCATCCCGGGGGCTTAACAGATCCTATTCATTGACAAAGGATACTACCTTGCTGACTTGGATCAGGAACATCGACAAACGCTCGAAATACACAACCAGCGTATGTACCGGTGCATGGTTACTTGCCGCAACAGGACTATTAAAGAACCAACAGGCTACAACACACTGGTACGGGAAATCATTGTTAAAAGATGAGTTCGGGATTAGTTCTCAAAATAAGCGTTACGTAAAAAGTGGTAAGTACTGGACCAGCGCAGGTGTTTCTGCCGGAATCGACATGAGCCTTGCAGTGATAAAGGATATCATGGGCGAAAAATATACGCAGATGGTTATGCTAGATCTGGAATATGATCCCCAGCCACCAGTTAAAGGTGGAAGAACGGATAATACTGACCCCTTCGTTGTAAAGGACATGAAGGAAATGTACGATGGGGGAATGGAAACTGTACTGCATCCTCAATCAATGAAAACTGGCTATGCTATTGATAATAAGGCCGACCCAGTTTGTCAGATGGCCGTGGCTTCTAGTGTTAGAGATACAGTCCATTATAAGGGTAATATCTACGGCTTTTGCTCGGGCAGCTTCCAGGTTTAAGCAACATCCAGCAGCTTACAACCAGTAATAAATTTAGCTTTTGACCTGCAAATTGTAATCACGCTCTATATCTATTAGGTCTTAAGGCATAAATTAACAAAAAACAATTATAGATTTTCACCTCTCGACTTAGAGAGGTGGAAAATTGCTTTATTCGTTTTCCGTCTTAAATCCTAAAATAAGTGAAATAAAAAGTACATTATTCACTTGCCTTTTCAAGCCAATCCGCAGCCCATCAATGCAAATGATAGACCAGCTTAAATGTGAGCGGAACCTCGCAATGAAAATACTGATGCGCATAAATTATTTAATTTTTTTTGCACAGATCGCATAATACACCTATAGGTAAAGGGGCTGGATATTTGATGTTTTATCGGGTCCTATTGCAAAAGTTAATCGTGTAGCTTAAAAAGCGACCTTCGTTACTAACGCAATCTGATATTTTATATTTAACGCTATATTTATTAACTTTTATTGTCCGAAAATTTTTTTTACTTCTTTCCATCTCAAAAAACTCACAAGTTGGTTATTTTCACTATTATCTTCAATAAACTGATAGTTATCAGTTTTTCTTCAGTTCAATTTTTTGAGAAAATGTTTTGATTTAGGTGGTTGATAAAGAGATAAAGCGTGTTATTTGCCTCCATAGATAGCCCGCAGTAATTAAATTATTAAATATTTAAATTCCTTTTGGGTGCATCCCGACACAGCACATTAATTTTCTATCTCGTTTTTTAACATAAAATTTGTATTTGCAAATAAATGCATATATTTGCTTAAATTTTTCAGAATGAAAAAATATATTCTGTTTTTATCCTTCATTATCGTATCTATGAGCTGCATGCCTTGCAGTGACATATTTGCTATGGGTAAAATGTCGAATATTCCTTCTACTGAAAAGAGTGTATCCACACATTCTAAAAGTGATCAAACCAGCGATTTATGCTCTCCATTCTGTGTTTGTTCTTGTTGTAATACAACATCTGAAGTTTTACTTATCAATAGTCTTGTCATCATTTCTACATCTGTGAGCACTGAATTTGATGAGGCTTACAAGGGAGAGGTTATCTCATTGCCTTTATCTGTTTGGCAACCGCCAAAATTAAGTTAAAAATCGATTTTCATTTCGATGCTGATTTTTGCCTGCATAATTGTTTGCTGGGCAATCTCTTGCGTTGATCTGTTTTTTTTATTTTTTACTTAATTAAACAAATAATGCTGAAAAAAATTATTCAGTTTTCCATAGCGAACAAGCTAGTTGTAGCACTGTTTACATTGGGCCTGATCGCATGGGGAATTTATTCCCTAAGACAACTTCCTATTGATGCTGTACCCGATATTACCAATAATCAGGTTCAGGTCATTACCCTTAGCCCATCACTAGCTACCCAGGAGGTAGAAAGACTCATTTCCTATCCGGTAGAACAGACCATGTCCACCATACCTGAGATCGAACAGGTACGTTCCATTTCTAGATTCGGACTCTCTGTAGTTACCATCGTTTTCCATGATGATGTTGACATTTATTGGGCCCGTCAGCAAGTAAACGAAAAGTTAGCTGAAGCCAAAAATAATATTCCCTCAGGACTTGGCAATCCTGAAATCTCACCGATATCAACAGGACTCGGGGAGATTTACCAATATGTAATCCATGCCAAGCCTGGTTTCGAAAAGAAATTCAATGCCCGTGAACTCCGAAGCATACAGGACTGGATTGTAAGGAGACAGCTTCTGGGAACTCCGGGCATTGCCGAGGTCAACAGTTTCGGAGGCCTTCTAAAACAGTATGAAATTGCCCTAGATCCCGATAAACTAAGAAGTTTAAACCTGAGCATCAGTGATGTTTTTGCTGCGCTTGAACAAAATAACCAGAATACCGGGGGGCTTATATAGACAAAAAACCTAATGCTTATTTTATCAGGAGTGAGGGCTTGGTCGGTAATCTCGATGACATTAACAAGATCGTTGTCAAAAACAATGCAAATGGTATACCCGTGCTCATACATGATATTGCCACCGTGCAGATCGGAAGTTCTATCCGCTATGGCGCTCTGACCCGGGCGACTAAACAAGGTGAAGGAGAAGCTGTCGGAGGCATTGTGATGATGCTGAAAGGTGCAAATGCAAACAATGTTGTTAAACAGGTAAAGGAAAAAATTGCTCGTATCGGCAAAACCCTCCCTCAGGGCGTAACCATTGAACCTTTCTTGGACAGAAGTGCACTTGTTGACCGGGCCATGGGCACGGTTGCCAAAAACCTGATCGAAGGAGCGTTAATTGTAATTTTCGTTCTGGTCTTGTTCCTTGGGAATTTCAGAGCCGGACTGGTGGTTGCATCGGTCATCCCGCTTGCCATGCTATTTGCGATTTCTATGATGAACCTTTTTGGGGTCTCGGGTAATCTGATGAGCCTTGGTGCGATTGATTTCGGACTCATTGTGGATGGCGCGGTAATTATCGTGGAAGCTACCATGCACATACTTTCGGAAAACAAATTGGGCAGGGCATATACCCAAACCGAGATGAATGAGCAGGTTGAAAAATCTGCCGTAAGGATGATGAGCGCTGCTGCATTTGGACAGATCATTATTCTGATCGTTTATCTTCCTATTCTTGCCCTGGTAGGTATTGAAGGTAAGATGTTCGGACCGATGGCACAAACGGTATCATTCGCCATCATGGGTGCCTTTATATTATCACTTACCTATGTGCCGATGGTGTCTTCTATTTTCTTGAGTAAGAAGGGCGCACATAAAAGGAATTTTTCAGACCGTATGATGGATTTTTTCCAGCGTAAGTATTCTCCGATGATCAAGGGTGCGCTGAACAGACGTTTTCTAGTCGTTGCATTCTCTGTTGTGCTGTTGGCCATCAGTGTTTTCATATTTACGAAAATGGGAGGAGAGTTTATTCCCACTTTAGAAGAAGGCGATTTCGCGGTAGAGACCCGGTTATTGACCGGTAGTTCGCTATCACAGACCATTGACAAAGTAAATCAGGCGTCCAAGATCCTGGTTGAAAAATTTCCTGAGGTTAAAGAAGTGATCGGAAAGGTTGGTGCAGCAGAAATTCCCACAGATCCCATGCCCATGGAAGCCTGCGATCTGACGATTGTATTAAAGGATAAAAAAGATTGGACAACAACCCACGATAGGGAGGAACTGGCAGAGATGATGAGCAAGGCACTTGAAGAAGTTCCCGGCGTTAGCTTTGGTTTCTCTCAGCCGATCCAGCTCCGATCAAATGAACTGATCTCCGGGGTAAGACAGGATATCGGGATAAAGGTCTTTGGCGATGACCTTGAAGCACTAACCAGCATTTCCCAAAAGATAGGTAAGATCGTTTCAGGTGTGGAAGGAGCAAAGGATCTGTACCTTGAACAGGCAACCGGTCTTCCGCAGATCGTCGTAAAAATCAACCGTGATCGCATCGCCCAATATGGGCTGAGTGTAGGCACGGTCAACCAAGCTCTTAACACGGCATTCGCAGGTCAGTCCGCCGGGCTAGTCTATGAAGGTGAACAGCGTTATGATATCGTTGTGCGTCTTTCCCAGCAAAATCGTCAAGGGATAGATGATGTTAAAAACGTATACGTAACCGCACCGAATGGCAACCAGGTACCACTGGATCAGCTGGCACAAATCGAATTCAAGATCGGTCCAAACCAGATTCAGCGGGAAGATACCAAGCGAAGGATTATCGTAGGCCTTAACGTCCGCGGTCGGGATATCCAGAGTGTGGTTACGGAGATTGAATCCAAGATCAATCAGCAGATCAAGCTTCCGGCAGGATACTATATCACTTATGGCGGCCAGTTTGAAAACCTGAAGGAAGCAACCTCAAGACTCTCTGTCGCAGTACCTGTAGCGCTTTTACTGATCCTACTGTTGCTATATTTCTCTTTCGGGTCTGTGAAACAATCCATACTCATCTTCTCGGCTATTCCCATGGCGGCAATTGGTGGTATACTTGGCCTTCTTTTAAGGGGAATGCCTTTTAGTATCTCAGCAGGCGTAGGTTTCATTGCGCTCTTTGGGGTGGCGGTACTAAACGGAATTGTTCTGATTACGGAATTCAACAGGCTCAAGAAAATGAATAAATACAGTATCCGCGATATTGTACTCGAGGGAACTTCCATACGTTTGCGACCAGTGTTGATGACTGCAACAGTTGCCTCTCTTGGATTTCTTCCCATGGCGATATCAAGCGCAGCAGGTGCGGAGGTGCAAAAGCCGCTGGCTACCGTCGTGATCGGTGGATTGATTACCTCAACAATATTAACCCTAATCGTACTTCCCGTGCTTTATACTTATTTTGAAGGTTGGAAAAGCAAGAAAACTGCCCTTCCAACAACTGTAGTTGCCATTGCAATGTTCATCGGACTGCTTTCAATGTCTCCTCAGACGCAAGCGCAGACCATTCCCAATCAGGGCATGAGCCTCGAACAGGCTCTGAACACCGCTTTGAACAATAATCAGGCTGTCAAGTCCTCTACCCTGCAGATTGGCCGTCAACAGGCACTCCGCGGATCTTCAACGGATCTGGGGAAAACGACTGTCGAACTACAGTACGGACAGATCAATACCATTAAACGTGACAATAACTTCTCAGCATCCCAGAACATTCCCTACCCTGGGCTATTTAAAAGCCAGCGTAATCTGTATGATGCGCAAATCAGGGGAGCGGAGATCAGCCTGCAGGTGACCCAGAGGGAACTGTCCTACCAGGTAAAAACTGTATACGCCCAGCTGGAGTATTTTATTGCCCTTCGAAAACTTTACAACAGTCAGGACAGTGTATATAGCAATTTCCTGAAAGCGGCCTCACTAAGGTTTCAGGCAGGGGAAACCAATCTGCTGGAAAAAACTACAGCTGAAACCCAATACAATGAGGTACGCAACCAGATGAGCAAAAACGAAGCTGATATTTTAGCTTACACAGCTGAACTTAAGCGTTTACTTAATACCCGGGAACAAATCAGCATTATGAATGCTGAATTTACTCAGGTATCCTGGAACATCAATCCAACCGATACCGTAACCGCTGAAAATCCAATTCTTGCACTTCAGGCCCAGCAGATTCAAATTGCCGATAAAGCCATCAGGCTGGAACGTTCACGTTCAGGTCCCGATTTCAGTGTTGGTTATTTCAATCAATCCATTATTGGTGCCCAGAACGTTGGCGGCCAGGACCTTTATTTCAATGGTGGCAAGCGTTTTCAGGGTGTTTCAGCTGGAATATCCATTCCACTTTTCTTTAAACCCTTTGCCTCCAGGATAAAGGCGGCAAAGATTGATAAACAAGTAGCAGAAAGTGATTTTGTCCTCTCCCAAACTGACCTGCGCGGGCGGTATGAGCAGGCTTTTCAGGACCTCCAAAAGAATTCCAGAAGTATAGCCTATTATAAGAATAGTGCCCTTCCAAATGCCAACTTGATTTTAAAACAATCTCAAATTGCCTTCCAGGCAGGGGAGATCGGTTATGTGGAATATCTTCAGGCCCTTAGAACTTACTCAGATATCCGTTTCAACTATCTGGAAGCCATCAACCAATACAATCAATCCGTATACACATTACAGTACCTAAAAGGTCAATAACAATATTAAAATGAAAAAATTATTTAAAATCCTAAGCCGATTATCTTATGTAGCCGCACTAGCGGTGCTTCTCTCTTCCTGCGGTAGCAAGGAAAAAGATGGCGCTGGAACGGAAGGCGCTGCGGATAGTACGGCAACTGAAGAAAGCAATTCTGTAGAGCTCAGCCAGTCACAGTTCAAGACTGTGGGTGTAGAACTTGGAAGTCCCGAACTCCGCGCACTCAGCGGTATGCTCAAAGTCAACGGATTTATAGACGTTCCCCCGCAAAATCTGGTTAGCATAACGACCCAGATGGGCGGCATCGTAAAATCAACTCCATTATTACAGGGAACAAAGGTAAGTAAGGGCCAGGTGATCGCTATACTTCAAAACCAGGAATTTGTTCAGATGCAGCAGGACTACCTTGAAAGTAAGAGCCAACTGGAGCTGTCAGATTCAGAATACAAAAGACAGCAGACTCTTGCTCAGCAGAACGTTAATGCACAAAAGACCCTGCAGCAGGCAAAAGCAGCTTATCAAGGGAATCTTGCCAGGGAAAATGCGTTGAGACAACGCCTCCAGCTTATCAACATCAGCCCCTCTACGCTCACCGCCAATAACATCCGCAGTCAGGTGAATATCTATTCCCCAATCAGCGGATATGTAACCAAGGTAAACGTGAATACCGGAAAATTTGTAGCACCCAACGATGTAATGTTTGAGATCGTCAACAGTTCAAACCTTCACGTCGAGCTAAATGTGTTTGAGAAGGATGCACAGATGGTCAAAAAAGGTCAAAAGGTACTTTTTACACTGACCAATGATTCAACCCAACGGACTGCAACCGTGCAACTGGTGGGCGGTGAGATCAATACCGATAAAACAGTGACCGTTCACGCGATTGCCCAGGGAAGTACGGGATTTATACCTGGTACTTACCTGAAGGCTTTAATCGAGACCGGTACCATGCAGGTTACCGCCTTGCCTTCTGCAGCGGTTGTAGACTTTGAGGGTAAAAAATACATTTTCGTCAAAAATACAGCAGATAAAAAAGCAAATGAACCTGCGAAAGCGGAGAACGGGGCTACAACGGCAAGCAGTGGAACAGTGCACCATTTCGAAATGGTGGAAGTGACAACAGGAATATCCGATGGTGGTTATATTGAAGTAACCATGCCCGCTGGAAGAGATTTCGCGGGTAAGGTCGTATTAAAGGGAACTTACGATCTCCTGTCCAAAATGAAGAACAGCGAGGAAGAGTAGCTTCCCGGACAGATATTTTTCAGTACACACAGTTGAATAAGGTGCCTCGTTAGGGAGGCATCTTTTTAAAGAAAAATATGATCCCAAAAAGGCGATAAGTATACCTCAAGTTCTTGCACTGAATATCCAATTAAATCAATCTACCCCGACATGGAAAACAAGAATAAAAAATCTGAAACTAAATCAACTGGCAAAAAGCCCGTAATCCGGGAAAAAGGTCCGGATGCCAAAGAAGTTAAAAAGGAGGAGACTCAGCAAGACAGTAAAACTGCAAAACGCATCACTCCGGAAACGCAACCTAATAGAAAAAAAGAAACGACTAAGAAAAAGGATTCAAATAAAGACCATACTAATGAAGAAGGCGAAGATCATGAACATGGCGGGATTTTCGGTAAAAACACCGAAATGATCTTTGCCATCATCTGTGGGGTGGCCTTAGGGACAGGATTTGGGATTTCCTTCATCGAAGGTGTGCCAGAATGGGCAAGCCTGGTGCTCTACATAACGGCCTATTTCTTTGGTGGTTTCTTTACGGCCAAGGAAGCTGTGGAGACCATACTGAAAGGTGGGTTTGAAATTGATTTTTTAATGCTGGTTGCAGCAATAGGCGCGGCTATTTTGGGTTCATGGGCTGAAGGTGCACTGCTGCTGTTTTTATTTAGCTTGGGACATGCCCTGGAGCATTATGCTATGGGCAAGGCCAGGAAAAGTATCGAAGCTTTGATCAGCCTCGCACCACCTACAGCTCTGGTAGTCAGAGGTGGTAAAGAATCCGAAGTGAGAATCGAGGAACTCGAGCTCGGGGATGTCATTATCATTAAACCAAACAGCAAGATCCCGGCAGATGGGGTTGTTGTGAAGGGGGAAGGTAGCGTTAACCAGGCGCCAATCACAGGGGAAAGTGTTCCTGTAGATAAATCTCCCGTTCCTGACCCCGATACCGACTACACCACCGATAAGAAGATTAAGCCGCAATTCCGCGTTTTTGCAGGAACCATAAACGGCGCTTCGGTTCTTGAAGTAAAAGTCATTCGCGAGGCTAAGGACTCCACCATTTCCCGTTTGGTGAAAATGGTCAACGAGGCGGAAAAACAAAAATCACCTACCCAGCTTTTTACCGATAAGTTCGAAAAATATTTTGTTCCAACAGTATTGGTGCTGGTAGCACTACTATGTTTTGCCTTTTTGGTGATCGATGAACCGTTTAGCAAAAGCTTTTACAGGGCAATGTCGGTATTGGTGGCCGCAAGCCCATGTGCATTGGCAATCTCTACGCCTAGTGCGGTGCTCAGTGGCGTCGCCCGGGCAGCACGTGGTGGCGTTCTGATAAAAGGCGGCAGACCTCTCGAGGATCTGGGTGCACTTAATGCCATTGCATTTGACAAAACCGGCACACTTACCGAAGGAAAACCCCAGCTCACAAACGTCATTCCGCTCAACGGTGTTGATGAGCAGGATTTAATGGCTATCTCCATAGCCGTAGAGAAACTAAGCGATCACCCGCTCGCCGAAGCTATTGTTAAGGGGGCAGGTGAGCGAATGAAGAAAAAAACGCTTCCCCAGGCCCATAACGTGAAAGGGATCACGGGTAGGGGCGTTCAGGCAGAGGTGGACGGCAAAAAGGTATTCATTGGGAACAAAGCGCTCTTTGAAAAAGATGGCATTCCGGACGATATCAGAAAGCAGGTTGAAGATCTGGAAAAGGGTGGACATACTTCGATGCTGGTCAGAGTGGAAAAGAATTTCATTGGTATACTTTCTCTCATGGACGTTCCCAGGGATGAAGCCAAGAATGTGCTTAAAGAGCTTTCCGAGCTAGGGATCAAAAAGATGATCATGCTTACCGGTGATAATCAACAGGTTGCCGAGGCGGTAGCCAAGCAGATTGGGGTAACCGAGGCCTGGGGGAACCTGATGCCCGAGGATAAAGTGAAGGCGGTACAGAAGCTTGCCAAATCAGAAAAGATGGTCGCCATGGTGGGGGATGGCGTGAACGATGCTCCAGCCATGGCCAAAAGCACAGTTGGGATCGCTATGGGTGCTGCAGGATCTGATGTAGCACTGGAAACGGCCGATATCGCCCTGATGGGCGACAAGCTGGAAAGCCTTCCCTTTGCTATCGGACTCAGTCGCAAAGCTAAAGGTATCATTAAGCAGAACCTATGGATTTCCCTTGGCGTTGTTGGTGCTTTGATTCCCTTGACTATTGCAGGGATCGCCACAATCGGTCCTGCGGTGATTGCCCACGAGGGTTCAACCCTTGTTGTTGTATTCAATGCGCTAAGGCTTCTCGCTTATAATAATAGCTATAATAAGAAAACTCCAAAAGGGAAGAAAAAATAAAGCATGGTTAAAAAGGTTAAAAAATTCCTGAAGGCCCTTGGGCCGGGCATCGTTACCGGTGCGAGTGACGATGACCCATCAGGTATTGCCACCTATTCGCAGGCTGGAGCGAAATATGGCCTTGCAACACTTTGGACAGTGATCATCACATTTCCCCTGATGGCAGCAATTCAGGAGATCTGTGCTCGGATCGGGCTGATCACAACGGTCGGCCTGACCACTACGCTTAAAAACCACTATCCCAAATGGGTACTGTACCTGATGATTATATTCAGTGTTCCCGCTATTGTGCTAAACATAGGCGCTGATATCGCTGGAATGGGCGCAGTGGCACATCTTATATTTCCTGGTATCCATGCCATAATTTTCAGTGTGCTGTTTACCGGGATTCTGCTATTTTTTATCATCTACCTGCCTTATTCAACATTCGTCTCGGTGTTAAAGTATCTGTGCCTGACACTAATGCTTTATATTATCGTTCCCTTTTTTACCAAGCCCGATTGGGCAGCCGTGATGAAGGCTACCTTTATTCCAACTATCAAATGGAACAAGGAGTTTATTGGCATGTTGGTAGCGATTCTGGGAACGACCATATCACCATATCTTTTTTTCTGGCAGACTGCAATGGAAGCTGAGGATGTAAAGTCTGTAAAAAGGCAGATGATGGTCAATAAAAGACTGGTCAGTATCAATGGGGAAAAACTCACAGGCGAGGAACATAAGAAAAAAGAAAACAAACTCCTCGGACTACTCATCAGCAAGATGTCGCTGGACGTGAACCTGGGTATGTTGCTTTCCAACATGATTATGTTTTTTACCATCCTGGCTACCGGAACTGCTTTGTATAACCAGGGTATTCGTCAGATCGATACCGTGGAGCAGGCTGCCAAAGCACTTGAACCCGTTGCAGGGAAAGCATCTTACCTTCTTTTTGCCCTCGGGGTGATCGGAACAGGGTTTCTTGCAATCCCCGTACTCAGCGGAAGCTTGTCCTATATCATCTCTGAGACATTCGGATGGAAAGGCAACCTGGACAGGAAGTTCAATCAGGCAAAGCCATTCTACGCAGTTATTATTGTATCGGTAATTCTGGGCTTACTAATGAACTATATTGGAATCAGCCCCGTGGATGCACTGCTCTACACGGCTATACTTTATGGTGTGACCTCGCCGGTGATCATTGCCATATTGTTGCACATTTCCAATAACCGAAAGGTTATGGGAGAATTTACCAACGGCAGAATTTCCAATATCCTTGGCCTGGCAACATTTCTGCTGATGGCAGTATCGGCAATATTCCTGATCTACCTCCAATTTACCTCATAAATAACAGGCAGCCACAACCTTCGATAAAAACATGAAAGATAAGATTCCATTTCCGGTTCTAATTACAGGCTTAGTTTTTTTAGGTCTGATGGCTATGTTTACGTTTGCCGATACCCATATTTTAAGCTATCTTAAAAACCAAGATGAGCTTCTGCTTTTTCTGGCCAATGAAAAGCATTCTCGTTTCTGGGACCTGGTATTAAAGGAGTCAGCTAGCTTTTGGTTCTGGATACCCTTTTATTGTTTCCTCTTACTAATGCTACTCGCTTATGACCGGGTCAGATTCTTAAGAAAAGTCATTTTTATTCTTATTTATTTATTGGTTTCAATAGGAAGCCTGACGGCTTTAAATAGGATTTTTGGTCATCTGAGGCCCCTATACGACCAATCTTTCAAAACCGAACTTAAAATCAGTATCAATGGTGCGGGTGAGCTTTACGGTTGTCTTCCGATTCCTTCTATTGCAGCAGGTCTCGCGATTCTCATGGTCCTGTTCTTTGGCAGGCGCCATTTGATTCTAAATGGGGTGATTGGACTTTGGGCTTTGCTTTACATGTATAGCAGGGCCTATAATAGCTGGAACTATCCCAGCGAAATTATTTTCGGTGCAGGCTTTAGCCTCGCCCTTGGATATCTTTCCTTTTATGCCTATAACCTTTATTTAAAAAAGAGCTATGCAGGTTAATCAACTGATATCAGTTAATATACTGCTGTTTGCAGTCGTTCCGGTTATTCTGCTATTGATCGGAGGCATGATTGTTACCTGGAAAAAGCCAACAGTCGCGCTGCAGAGTACGATCCTTCACTTCGCCGCGGGAGTGGTCTTTTCTGTGGTTGCAGTGGAACTTTTGCCTGATATGATCAGGATCCATGATACCACCGCAATCATAATAGGCTTTACCCTGGGTATTTCGGCCATGCTAGTCATCAAATGGTATACCGCCAGGCTTGAACTTAAAATGGGCGGATCAAATGATGGAAAGCTTTTGCCATGGGGAATGCTAATTGCAGTAGGCATTGACCTGTTGCTGGATGGGCTTCTCCTCGGGATCGGATTTGCAGCAGGATCAAAAGAAGGAACCCTGCTTGCACTGGCGCTTGCCATGGAATGCCTTTCGCTTGGCCTTGCGGTAGGAACCAGGCTGACCAAACTTGGAAGTTCCAAAAGCAGGCTGATGCGCATCCTTTTGATTTTTGGACTCGTTTTTTTATTGGGAACCGCAGGTGGTTTTTTCATGCTGCATTTTACAGGAGAAAAAGTGTTAGAGCTCGTGCTCTCCTTTGGCAGCGCAGCCTTATTGTTTTTAGTTACTGAGGAACTGCTGGTGGAAGCCCATGAAGAAAAGGACTCCCCATTTTTCACAGCCGCCTTTTTCGCCGGATTTCTATTATTTATGGTTCTGGGACTCATCATTTAATCAATGCCAATGCAAAACGTAAAAAAAATCAGCCAACTCGATGCCCATCATAAGCTTTACATCTCGCTTGGTGTTGCCATTACTGCCCTCGGAATATGCTATGCTGTGGAACTGGAGAATTCGCTCAGGTGGATGATTGCATGGCTTAGTTATGCGCTCACGAGCATCATCCTTGTCTGGATAACGATTCGTTCCGCTCATCCCAGTCAGATCAAACACGATGCCCATGCCCAGGATTCAAGCAGAACATTTATTTTTTTATTTGCCGTTGCCGCTGCTTTCGCCAGTCTTTTTTCCATTATCATGCTGCTGCGGGAGAATTCTGATAAGACTGATCAGAGCATGTTGACGGAGATCATCGTTCCCCTGCTTTGCGTGGTCAGCTCGTGGTGGCTTGTCCATACCGTCTTTACGATGCGATATGCACATTTTTATTACTGTGACATCGACCATGAGAAGAAAGGGAAAGTAGAAAAGCCGGGCGGACTCATCTTTCCTGGCGGGCAAGATCCGGATTACATGGACTTTGTTTACTTCGCCTTCGTGGTTGGAATGACCTTTCAGGTATCCGATGTAGAAATTTCCGCCAAACGTATCCGCAGACTTGCCTGGATGCATGGGGTACTTTCTTTTGCTTTCAATACGGTCATTGTGGCCCTAACAATTAATGTGCTCTCGGGCATGGTTCAAAAATAATTTAAACAACAAAAAATATATAAAATGGCCTGGACAGAACAGAATTTTCCGATGGAAATGAAAGACCTCGACCCAAGGGTGAGAGAGAAAGCACTAGAGATTGCCAATGAACTTAAAAATACAAGAGAAGTAAGCGAACTACATATAGTGGAAGTCGCCATCAACAGGGCTCAGCAATGGTTCATGAACCTTGAGGGGTAATAATAACCGATCAAATACAATATGATTTAAAAAGTGGTCAGGAGTTCAGAAATCTTCGGGCCATTCAAAAGAATTTAATCAAATGCAGAACAAAAGAAACATAAAGGCCCGGCCCGCTGCTGCCGGGACTGGCGGAAACGCCGCAAGGAAGAAAAAGTTGAAAACCCCAAGGACTTCCATATATCGAATGGTTTTTTATTGGATAATGACACTGCTCCTTATGCTTGGCGTTTATTCGAAAGCTAGGCATTTTTTCAGGATCCACTGGAACAAAGATAAAAAGCCAATAACCCAATCAGCCTCCCCCAATCAAAAAACCGAAAAATGATAAGATCTATTTTCATCAAAAGTCGCTACAGCCTCCTGCATTATTTTATGCTAAGTTTTCTTGTCGTCTCCAGTTTCTTCAGGATCATTTTAATCGCGATGTCCTTCAGCAAGGGAGGGCTCAAAACCATAGACATATTTACTGCACTTGCAAAGGGCGTGGTTTTCGATCTGGGGGTGAGTATCTATTTTTGCTTATTTTATGCCGTTTATCTGCTTTGCCTTCCCCAAAAATGGAACGGGTCAGCTTTTGACCGCACCTTTACCAGGATATTATTGTTTCTAATGGTACTGATATCGGTATTCTCTTTCTTTGCTGAATTTACCTTCTGGCTGGAATTTGAAAGCCGCTTCAATTTCATAGCAGTAGATTATTTGATCTACACTTACGAGGTACTGCACAACATCAATGAGTCTTACCCACTCCCGCTTTTAATTGCAGGCGTTGTACTCATTTCCCTGCTATGGAACTATCTCATGCGTGCAGCCTTCAGGATCAGTTTCCGTTCAGTTACCCCTGTTCTCCACAGGTTTTTATTTACCCTACTGATTGTTTTGATGGCAATATTTTATGGCCAGAAGGTGGACAATTCCTGGGCCGAGCGTAGCAGTAACCGATATGTAAGCGAAATTTCCAAAGCGGGGATATATTCATTCATTGCAGCGTTCCGCTCAAATGAGCTGAACTATGACCAGTTTTATCCCATGACATCAGAGATGGTCGCATTTAATACCACAAGAAAAGAGCTGTCATCTCCATTGGCAAGATTTATGCCAGGGGAAGGTTCGATTCGCCGAATCGTTTCCAATGGCAATGGCCAAAGCAGATCGAACGTGATCATGGTGGTAATGGAAAGTTTTAGTGCGGATTATATGGGAACCTTTGGTAATGCACAGGGACTTACGCCAACACTTGATACCCTCGCAAAACAAAGCGTTTTATTTAAGCGGATGTATGCCACTGGCACACGAACGGTACGCGGTATGGAAGCGCTTTCCCTAGCCCTTCCGCCAACCCCTGGAAACAGCATTGTCAGAAGAGAAAATAATGCAAATCTAACCACCATTGGAAGTATATTTTCTAAACGCGGGTATTCAACTTCTTTTTTTTATGGTGGGGATGGCTACTTCGACAATATGAATCAGTTCTTTGGTAACAATGGATACGAGATAACCGATAGGGGCCGAAAACTAACAGTGGGAGATACCTATAAGGTAAAACGAACGATCCTAAAGGATGATCAGGTTGCCTTTGAAAATGCCTGGGGCATTTCTGACGGGGACCTGCTTTCTGCAGTGATCCGTGATGCGGACAAACGTTTCCAGACAAAAAAGCCGTTCTACGATTTTGTGATGACCACATCCAACCATCGTCCTTTTACCTATCCCGGAGGAAAAATTGATATCGCCCCGGGAACGGGGAGGGAGGGGGCCGTGAAGTACACTGACTTTGCCATCGGTGAATTTTTAGAAAAAGCCCGGAAAAAACCTTGGTTCGACAATACGATATTTATATTCATTGCTGATCACTGCGCTGAAAGTGCAGGGAAAAATGAAATCGATATCTCCCGGTACCATATTCCCGCTATGATCTATAATCTTAAAGGACAGGTCCCTTTGACAATTTCAGCCCTCTGTTCTCAGATCGACCTCTACCCAACCTTGTTTGGATTGCTCAAATGGGATTTCCAGGGCAATAACTATGGAATGGATGTACGCTCAGTAGCCTATCGCCCAAGGATCATGCTGGGGACCTATCAAAAACTTGGCTATCTCCGCAATGACACGCTTGTGGTACTCAGCCCACGAAAAGCCCCCCAGAGTTATAGGTACGATTTCACTACAAACGTACAAACGCCCGTAAAGACGCCAAAAAAGATAAGTCTGGAAGCCATCTCGCTATACCAGAGCGCCTATCATCTTTTTAAAAATGGTGGATTAAAACAATAACAATCATATGAACAATTATTTTTTATTGCTAATTGGTTTGTTTTTAGGGATACTGGCGCTCTTAATAGGAAACTATTTTTTCAAGTTAAGAAGGAAAAATGTATTTGATCTGCTTTTGGAGGAGACCGAGGCTTACGTTAGTCAACTCTTTCAACAGCACTGGCATACCGATCTGGTATACCATGACCTCGAACACACAAAGCTTGTAGTTAGCCGAACACGCGAAATTGCTTCGAACTACCGCCTGGACAAGCTCCGTGAGTTTGTACTCTTCGCCGCAGCTTGGTTTCACGACACCGGGCAGCTTTTGGGCAGCCCCGCTGGTCATGAAGAGAGAAGCGTGATTTTAATGCGAGAGTTTATGCTCGATAGAGGAATTGAACTAGATGTTATTTTCGATATAGCGGCTTGCATTCGGGCAACTACAATACCTCATGATCCCAGGAATACGATCCAGGAGATCATCTGTGATGCGGACACCTATAACCTTGGAAACGAGGAATTCCTGATAACTGATGAGAAGGTGGCAAGAGAGGTCAATAAAAGAAGCGGAATGGATTTGACAGAATGGGATAATAAAACACTCAACTTCTTAACTGCACATCGTTTTTTTACTCCATACTGCAGGTCTTTACTGGCAACAGGAAAACAAGCAAATATTGAAACGGTCAAAGCGCGGATAAAGAAAAAACAACACTAAAAAATGGAAATGGAAAACGAATGGGATATAATCCTAAGGCTTCTTGTAGCTTTCATTCTTGGATGCATCATCGGTCTTGACCGTGAAAAACATGGCAGGAGTGCCGGAATACGTACTTATGCCGCGGTGTGTCTCGGCGCCGCACTCTTCACCGCCATTGGCGAGCATATGGGGGACACAGCGGCAGCCTCTAGAATCATTGCCAACGTTCTGGTGGGCATTGGTTTTTTGGGTGCAGGAATCATTTACAAGAATGATCAAACCAACACTTCACAAGGCCTCACTACCGCAGCTACCCTGTGGTGTACCGCGGGAATCGGTGTGGCCGTAGGACTTAACATGTTCCTCATCGCAGTAGCTGCTGCCCTGGGAATCTATTTCTTGCTGAGTCTTCATCACCAGAAATGGTACGTAAAATGGAAAAAGAAATTTAAACATGAGAATGACTCGCATACCGCTGATGATTAAAATATATATAAGATGAGTTTTTTTAGAATATTATTTTGGTTGCTGTTCACATTCCTGCATCCCTTTGCATCCTTTTCACAAAAACCAGGGGATACGTTGCTGATGAAAAAACAGACCCTTGCGGACGGCATAACAGAACACGGCGACTTTAAGATTCGGATGTCACCAATAGTGGGAGCTGCAGCCTCAGCAAGTATAGTTTACGGATTTGTAAAGCTGGGAAGCCACGAACTCACAGACCTTGATATTGCCGCCAGGCAGGAGTTTGCACTTGAGCATCCGCACAATAAGTTTAGGATAGATGACTATCTGCAGTTCGCCCCCGGGGTATTGGCGCTAGGCCTGAGCACGGCTGGCATACAAGGAAGAAATAAAACCATTGACCAGGCCGGGGTCTATCTGCTGAGCAATATCATACTTACCGCCACCTGCCAATCCCTTAAAAGGATCACCCAGGTGACCAGGCCGGACGGATCCAGCAACGCATTTCCTTCAGGGCATACCGCAGAGGCATTCGCATCGGCAGAACTGCTCAGTCAGGAATATAAGGAAAGATCAGTTATTTACCCCATTTCAGGCTATGCTGCCGCAGTGGCAACCGCATATTACCGGATGTATAATAATAAGCACTGGCTCAGTGATGTTGTAGCAGGAGCAGGGATAGGTTTTCTTTCCACGCGGGCATCTTACTGGCTATATCCAAAGATTAAAAAAATCTTTACACAAAAGGAAATCGGGCGTTCAGTAGTAATGCCCAGCTACAGTCACGGAGCAATTGGAGCCGGTATGTTCAGTTACTTTTAAAAACAGTGCGGTTAGAATATAATTTCGTTACCGCTGCAATTTCAAAATAGGTTGCACCGCTGCGCGTAAAGTCAAGCGTAGAATCGCAATAATGCACAGGATGCTGAAAACATCAAGCAATAAACAAAATAAATTAAAAGTAGGACATCTTCTTATAGTACTTGTTAGGCTATAAAGTTACCAAAAAAAGGTGATAAGCACAGGAGATTTCCAGTAAAAATAGATTAAGGAATTCATGAGAAAAAATAAAAAGAACCCATATACCCAAGCAGTCCCTCTCCATGTCTCTGGCCGAAGAAAAATGCTACTCAGGGTGTTGATTATAGCGGCAGTGACACTCTTTACAATACTTTTATGGTTCATGGCCTTGATATCCCCTAAAGGACATGGGCATAAGGGTCGTATTGAAAGTAAGTCAGTTCCAGGTTCAAATCGATCGCGGTTGAAAGCAATGTAAATAAATTCATTATGAACTTCCGCCTGGTCTACACCGTTCTTTTACTTGCATTCAGTTTCCTGCTGGATCAGTGCCTCGTGCTCGAGAATCCACACAATAAAATTTCACAGTATAATCAGCGTGCTAAACACGGTGCCGGGGAGTTTGAAACTGTCCTGCATGCCATCATTTTATCTTCAAGCCATCAGGAAGTTAATCAGGAAAAAGATAAATTTAGTTTCGACACTTTCAGAACACTCAACCATCCGTATTTTTTTCTGACCTCCCACCTGTTGCAGGCGAAACCGGTTCTCCAAAATTCCTCAATACGTACTTATTTTCTTAAATCTCCCTGTTTTCGAGGACCACCGAAATCCGTTTATAATACTTTGGCCGGCCTCTCTGACTTGCAAAGCATGTCTTAAGGAGAACTTTCAAACCCCTTGCCGCGGCGTTACTGGCCAATATTACTTTTTACATAACTGTTTACCCGAACAGCAGGCCTAATGTTGCCTGCCGTCTAAATCTTTTTTACATGTCATGCGAAAAAACCTAACTGCCGGCCTATCTCCAGCTGTTTTTTATATGCTATGTGCTATCCTGGTCATTCGTGTTATTGCTGTGTTTTCAATGGGACCAATGCCGCAGGATGCGTATTACTTTTTTTATGCCAGCCACCCCAGTCTTTCCTATTTTGACCACCCTCCGGCCATTTCCTGGTTAATCAGGATTTTTACAGAAATTTTTGGCAAAAATCCAACTGCCATTAAGCTCGGGGATTCGGTACTCACCGTTCTTACCTCCATTGCCGTTTTCAATCTGTCACTTCGGTTCTATCCTTCAGGTCAGTCAAAAAAAGTAATTGTGCTATTTTTATCCACCTTAATGGTAAGCATCCTTTCCTTGATTTCCACCCCGGATACCCCGCTGCTTTTCTTCTGGGCACTTGCCCTTTGCAAAATCCATGATGCAGTGTTCAGAAAAAGAAAAATAGACTGGATTTATGCCGGTATACTTATGGGACTCGCTTTTGATAGCAAATATACAGCCGTCTTCCTTCCTGCAGGAATGTTCATTTTCTTATTGTTTTCCTCCTCAAACAGGAAACAACTTCTGACCATATGGCCCTGGCTATCAGTGTTGCTGATGATAATGGTTTCTTCACCGGTGATTATATGGAACTGGAATAACAACTTTGCATCTTTCGCTTTTCAGGGTACAAAACGCATGAATTCTGTTTCTGAACTTCAGTTTAGCCCAAGGTTTATCTTTGGTCTCTTTGGCCATCAACTCGCGCTGCTTATCCCTGTCGCTTTTGCCTTTTTGTTTCGCGCTACTTATCTGATGTTCAGCCTGAAAGAAAAAGGTAGATTCAAGCTTTCTGCAGGGCAGATCTTTTTGCTCGCTTTCTTTCTGCCCATTTTCATGATTTTTCTCTCGCTCTCGCCTTTTTACTGGGTAAAGATTAACTGGATGATGCCGGCTTATATCACAGGCATTATTCTGGTAGGTGGGATAATCCCGGACCGTTGGATAAAGATTCAGCTTATCATTTCACTGATTATCCATGCAGGGCTTTTCGTGGAGATAGTATTCTATCCCGTACCGGTTCGTTCAGATGATACATGGGTAGGATGGGAAGAACTCCATAGGAAATCACAAATCCTTAAAACACAATATAAAGCCGACTTCATCTTTTCTGCTGACAGTTATAAAACATCAGCTGAACTCAATCTCTTAAGCCGGGAATTTATATATGGGCAAAACGTGATCGGCGAGCACGCACTACATTTCAGCTACATTGGAACGGATCTTTCCAAGCTAAAAGGTAAAAACGCAATATTTCTGGATTCAGAGCCATCGTTTAAAAACCTGGCAAGGAAAGCTGGAGATCCACCTGCAATAAATGGCCATTTTACAAGTGTCAGGCAGCTCCGGCCAATTGTAATTTTCAGAAACGGAAGACCGGTAAGAAAATTTCTGGTCTATTTCTGCCAGAATTATATCCCTTGAAGAGTCGGCTAAATCAAATGCCAAACACCAATTAAAATTCTTTTTGCAAAACGAAACAACCATAAAATGAATTTGCAAAGTGAAAGCGGAAACTATATATTTATTTGGATAATAACAAAATATCAATCACTGCACAACGTGCATTTCATGCTAAATAGACAAAATAAGAACATGCTTATAAATAAAAAAATATCAGTGCTATACTTCATTAGGTTAATAAAATGGGATATCATAACAATTGGAATATATGCCATAGTTGCTGGAACGCTCGATCATTATGGTTTCTTCGAACAAATTAAAATCCCTTTGGCGCTTTCTGCCTTTGTGGGTACGACCCTTTCGCTCTTGCTTGCTTTCAGGACCTCGCAGTCTTATGAACGCTGGTGGGAAGCAAGAGTGGTTTGGGGCGCAATAGTGAACGATAGCAGGACACTGATAAGGCAATTGACCCTATTCCTTCCAAAACACAAGGATAGAGCTGATTTACTTGAATCATTTGCGACTCGTCAGGTGATCTGGTGTTTTGCGCTCTCAGAGTCGCTGAGGAAGACTGCTCCTTCTACAAAAGTGAAGAATTATTTTATCAAGCATAATCTCAACAGTGAAAACCAAGCAAATTTATTACTCATCCGCCACAGCTCAGCGCTGGCCTCGGCCAGTGAACGTGGTCAGATGGATCCCAACAAAGTTGTACAAATCGATTCCACCATTGCCCGCCTGTGCGATTCAATGGGAAAATGCGAACGAATTAAAAACACGATCTTTCCACGCTCATATAGTGTACTCATTCATTTTCTGATCTATGTCCTAATGACTATTATGCCTTTTGGACTGGAAGATGAAACACCAGTTGTAGAATAATGTTGATATTTCTCGTTCCGATTCTCTTTATTATGATCGAAAAAACAGCAATCATTATGCAGGATCCATTCGAAAATGTTCCCACCGATACGCCGATGACAGCAATCTGCATGACCATAGAGCGGAATCTGATGGAGATGATAGAACACCCACCGATGGCGCAGCCAAAAGCTGATAACACATACTTTATTATGTAATGGCAATATCAGGAATTTTCTACAGATATTAGATGGTTTATTTTATTGGATACAAAACTGCCAAGGCCCCTATTCAGACAGGGATACTGATAATAGATGAGGTTGATCTTTACAAACCTATTACTTTGATAGTTAATAAGTGGAAAGGAATATCGGCTCGCACATTCCTTTCCAAACTGCCATAATTAACTTTTTTTTGTGTTCTTATGTTCATCATCGTTATGGTGTTCAGCCTCAGAATGGTGTTCTTTCTCTTTGTGATGTTCCATTTCATTCGCATGCTCAGGCCCTTCATGATGCTCTTTGTGGGGGTGATGCTCCTGATGTTCATGGTGTGCCGGATGCTTTTGACTCTCTTTTTTTGAATTTTCTGTGTTCATGACTTTAAATTTTAGTGATTAAAAATTATTTACCAGAGCGCTTGATTTTAGAGGTGTTTTTGAGAAAAAAAGTGTCAGCAAATGCTTTCATCACCCTATCTAACTGGATGGTAGGAAAGTGATGGCTTTTTGTTGATAAGTTTATTGCGTTGAGCTTACGTATACCTTTATTTATTGGTAATTCTAACCTCCATCGGCCAGCCACGAAGACTTTGTTTGTTGGATGACCGTCATCATCGAATAAAGAAAACCCTTTCCAGCTTTTTAATTTTTGAATTGTGTTTGCCAGTAGTACATCAGAGGCCGAAAGCCCGGTTTCCAGGGCTATAGCCAAATTAATATTATCCCTGTAGCAAAATCGTATAGTATGAAGGTATAGGGCAGCCGGAATAACAGTTTCCACATTTTTCATTATAAACTGATGTTTTGTTATTATAAAAACAACAGTGAAGCGAATTAGTTTAAAAAATGTTGATGTATTTTCGTGCGAATGGGAAGACTGCTGCTGACCCTTGGTACTTAATCTATAACCAAAATAGTGCAACGAAAAAGTGTGTCTTCCAATCTGTGAGGCATTGTTACTCACGTTTTATCATGACTTATATAGGAGCGCCGGCAGCTATTTATGTATGGTGAGCGTCAAGTTTGATAATATCGGTATAGCTGTAAAGACTTTCTGTTAATATTGATTATTATTCTCCGGCCTTTTATTTTATTTTTGTGTGAATGTTTCTTTTATCAGTATTTTGAAACCTATGTTCGAAAGTTATTTTGATTTTTGTCTGGTTACACTAAAGTTATTCCGGGCAGGGTAAAAGATAGAAGTAAAATAAAAAACTCCGATAAAATAGATCGCCACAGACTTACATTTTCAATTCCTGGAATGAAGTAAGCCATTGTAGGCCAAAGACGCTGTTTGACAATACCTCTGCCGTACGCTTCTCAGCACCAAGGCTTCGAATCGGATAGGTTGAAACTGAAGATAGACAATGCACAGCACCTTGTTATCAGAGTAATATTTGGCATGATACATGGAGAGGTTTATCACTGAAAAAGTACAATAAAAAATCATATTATGAAGGACTGTTGCGAAAACGATGATATTAAGGCAGAAGCACCGAAAAATAATATTCGGCAAACTGCTCCAGCTTATAAGGCGGAAGCCGGCGCGCTTCATATTAACGAAGATAGCGTTGCGGATCATGATCGCAAAACGGGTGCCGGTGATAAGCCACAATGGCAACAGCATCTTGGACTGCTATCGGGCCTGGCGATATTGATATGCGTTCTGGTGATGGACTATGGATTTAATATTAAACTTTCTAGATGGGTTTCATTAGCCGTCAACAGTATCGCCTATCTTCTCGCTGGATGGGGAGTACTTGTTTTAGCTTTTAGAAAAGCGATAAGGGGGGATATCTTCAATGAGTTTGTGCTGATGAGTGTGGCAACCTTAGGCGCATTCTTTATAGGGGAATATTCCGAAGGTGTTGCTGTAATGGTCTTTTACTCAATTGGTGAATGGTTCCAGGATGCAGCAGTGGACCGTGCGAAAGCAAGCATAAAAGCCCTGCTGGACATAAGGCCCGATAAGGTTACCGTAATCAGAGATGGGAAAGCTGAGCTCGCTGGCTCTGCTGATGTAGAGCTCGGAGATACCATACAGGTGAAAGCTGGTGAAAAAGTTGGATTGGACGGCGAGCTACTCTCAGAAAAAGGATCCTTTAATACCGCTGCATTAACTGGAGAGAGTCGTCCTGACAGTAAATATAAAGGTGAAACCGTGCTGGCAGGAATGATCAATATAAACACCGTCTCAGAGATCAAGGTAACTGCACTGTTCAGGGACAGTAAGCTTAGCAGGATTCTGGAAATGGTACAGGATGCATCCTCAAGAAAGTCGCAGACGCAGCTTTTTATTTCAAAATTTGCAAAGATATATACGCCCATAGTTTTCTTTTTGGCCTTAGCGCTAGCGCTGGTTCCGTATCTGTTTGTTGAAAATTATGTCTTTAATGACTGGCTTTATCGCGCGCTGGTATTTCTGGTGATCAGCTGCCCATGCGCACTTGTCGTATCTATTCCTTTAGGATATTTTGGCGGGATTGGCCTGGCTTCGAAAAATGGGATTCTATTCAAGGGAGGTAACTTTTTGGACGTAATGACCAAGATAGATACCATAGTAATGGATAAGACGGGAACATTGACCAAAGGGGTTTTCAAAGTTCAAAAAATAGTGCCCTCAGGGCTTGCCGAAAAAGATTTAATCAGACTGGCAGCAATTCTGGAAAAGAATTCAACCCATCCCGTTGGACAGGCAATTATTGAATATGCAGGAAAGGACGCAAGCGAGGGCACTGCAACTTCAATTGAAGAAATATCCGGACACGGACTTAAAGGAGTAGTAGATGGAAAGCATGTGCTCGCAGGGAACCTTAAGCTACTAAAAAAATATAAGGTGGATTTTCCAAAGGATGTTGAGGAGATCTTAGATACCATTGTTGTGATCGCGGTGGATGAAAAATATGCCGGTTATATTACTATAGCAGATGAAATAAAAGAAGATGCGGGAGAAGGTGTTAAGCAGATGCAGGCCTTAAATATAAGGACTGTTATGTTGTCCGGCGACAAAAAAGCTGTAGTAGATCAGGTTGCAAACAGACTTAATATTGACTATGCTTTTGGCGATCTTTTGCCTGAAGGAAAAGTAGAAAAGATGGAGGCTTTGATAAAGGAGGGACGCCATATTGCTTTTGTGGGCGACGGGGTAAATGATGCCCCTGTAATTGCCCTGGCCGATGCGGGTATTGCCATGGGTGGGCTTGGAAGTGATGCAGCCATTGAAACGGCTGATATCGTAATACAAAATGACCAGATAACAAAGATTGTTTTAGCTTTGAAGATAGGCAAGCTGACCCGTAACATCGTCTGGCAGAACATTATTTTGGCAATGGCAGTGAAGATCGCCGTGCTCTCTCTTGGGGCCTTCGGTGTTGCGAATCTCTGGGAGGCTGTAATTGCAGATGTGGGTGTAGCTTTCTTAGCTATTCTCAATGCAGTAAGAATACAGCGTAAAGAGATTGGGCAGTAAAAACCTGTAACGCATACGATGTAGAGCAGCTCATGCGGCACTTATTACCATGCAGAGTCCTATTGTGAATCCAAACAGAGCATCGATAACATTATTTTGGCGCCTGATTGAGAGTACCGCCAATGCATACCAAACAGTACGCGACTGATTTTACAGTCCAGAAAATTTGTGTCGATCTAAAAGTTTCCCAAAGTGCGGGTCAAAGGAAACAAATTGCCAGGTCAGTCACCTCCAGAAATGGAATCCGTAGATAGGCTTCTTTGGCACCTTCTAACAAATGGTGGGCAGGGTCAAGAAATATAGCTCTAATTGGGGCATTCCCAATACTCAAATTACTTTATTGCATCCTCATTGGCATCCATTTATTCGTTTAGGTTAAAAATTCCTAGGAAGATAAGAAAAGTTCGCAGTCGGTTTGTTAGCCTGTCTCTGGGTACTCGGCAGCGGTTGCACCCGCTATTGACGCAGGATGGTTTTTCAGTTTTGCTACTCATCCACGAAATCGTGTTTTTGGGACACAAACCGTCCATTCCCTGGGGTTTGTTGATAAATGCTGCCTGCTGTGGCCTCTCAGATATACATCGGGAAATCCTCTTTAGATTCCGGCTAAAATAGATGACAGAATTAAAAATAGGTTGATACACCTAACTGGAATGCTCCGGTTCTGGCAGCCGGGTTTCCAAGAATATCCTTCTGCCACTGTTTTCGGTAGGAAAACCTCAGTACAGTCTGTTGCCTCGGCCTGAAACTGATGCCGGGCATTACGCTGAAAAGCTCATCACCAATATTCCCACCGGTCTCCCTGAATTTCCCTACATTCCAGTCCACATACTCTACCCTGCAGGCTAAACTTACAACAGAATGCTGCCAGCCCAGAATCGTTTTTTTGATCACAGGTTGAACTATATCCATATATCCCCCCATCTGACGGCTCCCGAACTGCTGGGAATAGGTATCGGGAACATCTACCCTGATCCATGCCCACTCAGCGGTGATGAAGGTCTTAAGTTTGGGAAGTGTCGTGTTAAAGTCTATGGCAAAAACATTTAGCCTGCGTTTGTCATCGATAACAATCCCGTCCGACCGCCATTTATTGTAAACACCCCCCATATAGGATAGGCCGAGTTCGCCTATATTGTTCCTGCGTACCGCAACTTTTCCCGTTAGAAGCGGCTGCCCGCTTGCAATTTCTTCAAACCTTTCCGGATTCCTTTTTGAGGCAGCCAGAGAGGTTCTGTTTTCAGGGTTTGCAATAATGGAATCGTCAAAGCTGCTTGTGGCATATAACTCGTAGCCCAGCATCCAGTCACCGCTATAGTTCTTGCCATAAATCCCGAATCCTGCACTGCTCCAGGTTGCAGGCAGCATCTGTGTCATGGCGATCGGACGGTCGGTGAATTCCCATTTAGGACCGTCATGGTTCTGGTTGAATGCACCAATGGGATTCAATATCATTCCACCCCTTAAATTAAGCAAGGGGTGCAATTCCAGATCCAGCGCAGCAAATTCAACCGCTATCTCTTTTTCAGCAGGTTCAAATTCGATCTCGGAAAGGAACTTGATGCGCTTGGAAATGGTTGAGGCTACAAATAGCGTCATTCTTCTGAACTGGAACTGCTGTCCTTCAGAGATCCCCTCTGTACCCTGATACTGCCAGTTGGCCTCCATATATCCGCCCACCGACACCGGAAGTTTTCCCACGGCAATAAAAGGCCGTTCATAAACTGCATCCATGTTGAGTGAGTTTTTTGCGGTATCACTGGGTTTGGCCCTTAAAAGTTTCGGGTCGATCTGGGCAAAAGCCATCTGACCGATACCAATAGATATGATAAGCGTAAAGAGTTTTTTCATACTGCCTTCAGTGAAATTTTGATCCTGGTTTTTTCTATGGTAATGGGGAAAGTTCTTAAGTTTGCTTCTGCCGGACCATTTGTCATTCTGCCCTTATTGTCAAATTCACTTCCATGGGCCGGACATTGAAGCCTGTCTCCGAAAGCCTGGAGCTCGGTTCCCTGGTGGGTGCACTGCATCCATAGTGCAGAATAATTCAGTTCATCATGCCGGTAGATACAGATGGGATATCGGAGCAGGTCATTGCTGACTACAATGTATCTTTTGAACTGGACATTTTTTCCCTGTCTGAGTTCAAAGTCCTTCATTTCTACGACCAGGTTATCCCCTGCAATCTCGCCCGTCGCCGGCACCAGGCTGCTGCATCCACTGATCAACGTGGTGATCCCAAGGCCTCCAAGGCAGGCCATTCCACAGCCTTTTATAAAATCTTTTCTTTTCATTTCTATAGTGATTCTAAAAATCTCAGCATGGCATTTTTTTCTGCCCCAGACAGCTGGTTGAACCTGTTGCGGCTTGCAGATGCCTCTCCTCCATGAAGGGTTACCGCCTCTTCGATGCTTTTTGCCCTTCCGTCATGCAGCAGATGATAAGATCCCCCCTGCGAGTTCATCGAAAGTCCCAATCCCCATAGCGGCGGGGTTCTCCATTCGGAGGTTTTTGCCGATCCTTCCGTATAACCATCGTCCAGCCCAGGCCCCATATCATGGAGCAACAGGTCGGTATAGGGATGGAATTCTTTGTTGGACAGAGCGGCCACCGGAGAAAAACCTGTTTTTAGGGTAGGCTTGTGACAGCCTGAACAGTTAATCTTTTCGAACAGTTTCCTGCCAGTTTCAACTTCCGCATTCCCCGCATCGCGCTGCATGGGTGCTTTTAGCGTCTGTAGATAAAACACCACGTTATTCACTGTAAGTGTGGGGATTTCAGGGTCAATCACCATCCGCGTATAGGCATCCACAGGATCAAAGCTTGAAGTGATCCCGATATCCTGGTTGTAGGCATTCACAGTCTGGTGGAGCAGGTTATATGCTGCCGCCTTTTTTCCAAAACGATGGATATATTTTCCCTTCAGTACAATAGCATTGTTAATCGCCTGAACATATGTGGGAAGTATTGCGTAATTCGGGATACCAGAAATGCCGTCATTATCCAGATCCTGGGGGTCAGCCATAGCTAGTATATCTGCATCAGCTACCAGTTCGAGAAAGCCAAGGCCGGTATTAGCAGGCGGTGTAAATTTTGAAAAGGTGGCCCCTGATGGGATTTGCTCAGGTTTGTATCCGGGAATAGCCCTGTTCTGCAGTTGTGGGCCTCCCTGGTCCAAAAATTTATTGCCTGTTTCATCGGTCTGCCCGAAACGGACCAGCGTAGTAAAAGGATGGCCTTTGCCGTCACCCGCATGGCAGCTTCCACAGCTGGTTGCAACAAAGCCTGGCCCAAGGCCGTTCTCAGGACTAAATATCTCATTGTTGAAGGCCGCGTCTCCCAAAGCGAACCGTCTGAGCTGTTCATAGCTGAGTCCTTCTACCGGGCCATCAAGAATTTCATCCTCTTTTGGAGAAGAAGGGATTATCTTCTCACAGGACACCATTATAGCAACCAGGCTCATAAGTGAAAGCAGGACAATGGGTAATCTTTTCTGCATGTTATCTGATTTTTTGTAAATCTAATAATAAAAATAGAAAAGACTAAAAATAAATTTAGATTTATCTAAATTTATTTTTAGATTGATTTTAACGGTGTCGGAATTATAATGCACGGCTCCCAAAGTGACCTACTTTTTAACATGAGCACGGAATGCAATATTATAAATCGAAACAATAAATCATCTATCACTTTCAAATCAGGAACTTGACCGGATAGGGTATTTTGTTGGCGGATGCTACGGTTTATCCTTTGTAAATAGACGTAATAAGGCAAGGCAATCGTGCCGAGATTCGGAATTTTAAAATTCTTTTTGAATTTTGGTTGAAAAGTTTGGTTTTAGGGCTGGAATACGGTTATCCTAGATAAAAAACAATACTCGGGATATTTGGCCCTTAAAAAAAATAGAAGAGTAAATACCTAAAACCTCGAGGTTATGCCCTTTATCTTTTGGATGAAGCCAAAAAATTAAAACCAAAATTGCTTTTTTAAATTGTGCCCATGGCTTAAAATATATACTAGTCTAAAATATTGATGTTAGAATATCGGATTAGTTATCTTTATTTGGACAAAAAAGTGGCTCCCATCTCCTGGATCCTATTCAATTTTGAATCTGTAAGGGTAGTTATATTCAAGTCTTGTTAAAATATTGACTAATCCTCCATGAAAACCTTGGGGTAACTCTCCATCTTTCTGAAGGTTATAGGTAGAAATAGTAAGTGTGAAACCATTCATGGCAATATCTATCTTCGCTGGGTCTTGCTTTTTGTGGATGTTTCCATGCTTGAAAAGGTTTTTCGCTAGGGTAAGTAACATCAATGGTATGAGTCTGTATTCTCGGGCAGCTTTAGAGTGAGTGAATTCTACTAAAACCCTCTCCTTAAATCTTAATTTATAAATCCTGATAAGGGATTCTAATTGCAATATTTCCTCAATACGAAATGGCTGTTGATTGATGTGACTTGAATTAACCGCAAATCGGATTAGTCCAGAAAGATCAATTACCGCCCGAGCTGCACTAGCTGGGCATTTCGGCAAAAATGGCCAGCCGTTCCGCGTTCAAACTGTCACCCCATTTCGCTTTAAATTCACTACTGAATTGGTTGGTCAAAGCTACCGAAATCTCTAGATATAGCCTATAGTTCAAAATTTTCAAAAAATGAATATTCTTGGCTTTTGATCGTTAAATACACATACATAAATCTTGAATGTTATGAAATCAGCTTATCTATATGTTCGTGTAAGTACTGACGAACAAAAAAGAAGAGGCTACTCACTCCCAGAACAGGAAGATCGATTGATAAAATACTGCGAATCGAACAACATCTATGTAAAGGGAATCTGTAGGGAGGACTACTCTGCAAAAGACTTCAATAGACCAGAATGGAAAAAGCTAGTTTCCGAATTGAGAAAAGGCAGGGGAAAAGAAGAAAATAATATCATTTTCATCAAATGGGATAGGTTCAGCCGTAATATCCAGTATGCCTACGAGATGCTGGGCATTCTCAGAAAGCTCAATGTGTCGGCAATGGCCATAGATCAGCAAATAGACCTATCCGTTCCAGAGAGTTCTGTAATGTTGGCCATCTACCTCTCAGTCCCAGAGGCGGAAAACACGAGACGTGCGATGAATACCTTAAATGGTATTAGAAAGGCTAAGGAAATGGGCAGGTATCCTAATAAAGCTCCCGTGGGATATGTGAACATGTCATCATTGGACGGTCGTAAGATTATAGTTCCCAAACAGCCGGAAGATAGCATCATACGATGGGTTTTTAAGCAACTCGCAAAAAATATCTATAAAATAGGTTATTTAAGTGAAATGGCACTGAACAAAGGCTTGAGAAGTACGACTTCAAATTTTTCCAAACTTATCCGTAACCCAGTTTATTGTGGCCTGATTCCGCTTAAGCTAGGAAATGGGGAGATTGTTATGATAAAAGGAATACATGAGCCACTGATACCCGAAGCCCTTTTTTACGAGGTGCAGGATGTCATCAATACCAAAAGAAAGGTTAGTACGATAAGGACCGATTTCAGATCCACTTTTTTTCTTACGGGTTTTCTGATCTGTCCGCTATGCGGCAAGAGGCTTACGGGAAGTTTTTCCCAAGGCAATACTCGAAAATATGCCTATTATCATTGCCGCCAAGGGTGTAGGGCAAGGGTAAGGGCGGATAAGCTAAATGACAGCTATAGGAACCAGCTCCAGAAATTACAGTTATCGGAAATGGTAGGTGATCTATTCGTCGCTATTCTTGCAGACTGGAATGTTGATACGCAAAAGACAGGATTTCTTTACGAAAGACAAGCACTTCGGCGTCAGTTAGTCGAGCAGGAGACAATGCTATCCAGAGCGAGGAAACTGTTTGTAGAGAACATATTGAAATACGACGACTATAGCGAAATGAAAAATGAATTTCGAAGGATTACTGGGGTTATAAAGAAAGAGCTGTCTGACGTTGCCATCAAACTAAAGACAATCGAAGAGCAACGGCGGCTTGGCTTCCGGACTTCGATAGATGTATTTCGGGGCTTTGATAATCTCGATACAGCGGATAAAAAGCAATTGGTCAGCTTATTTCCTCCAGTTGGAATAGACTTGAATAAAAGCGAGGTGTCTTTAGGCCATGATGTTGCGCTTTCGAAGGTAGTGGTTTATAAATAGCATAATGGGGAAATCAGATGGATTTTATAGACAGAAAGGTTTCGGGAAGTAATGCCATTGCGTTGCTTGCCAAAAATGGAATAGAGGTTGATGATGAAGAGGCTGCGGTAATACTGAGTTTTTTATACCTCATTGCCAAGATCCATAACAGAAAATTGGTACTGGAGGATGTTGAGATCGGTAAGGAAAAGTCGAACACGTCAAATAGTTACCTGGCGTAGCCTTAATACGTTTTTTTAGGCCCAAATTTGTTTTGGTATAGGTTAGCTGGTTGGAAAATGTCGAACCGGTAATGGGAGGGGTACAACTAATTGTTGTATAGTGGTTTATGGGTATAAAAAAAGGAAACAACGTAGATATGCTGTTTCCTTAAGGTAGCGGGGAGCAGGATCGAACTGCCGACCTCAGGGTTATGAATCCTGCGCTCTAACCATCTGAGCTACCCCGCCGGGTAATATCTACTTATAAATGTAAATATTGGTATGGTTATTTTTTCGAGTTGCAAATATAGAATAAATTACCTTTCTGAAGAAAAATAAAATAAAATTTATGTAACCTTTTGTAAATCTAATGATTATGGGAATGACTAGGGCGGTTTTTTCAGTTTACCTGAAAATTATAGTGTTATATATGCTGTTGCCTAATACAATTCAGCGATAATTAACTGCCGTTGCATTAATTCGATCAGGCATGAGGCTGTAAATTTGCTTATTATCCAAAACTAAACACTTTGCCTTATCTAATCTTTAGGTTCCCAAAGTTCAATTTTGTTGCCTTCCATGTCTAGGATATGTACAAATTTTCCGTAATCATAAGTTTCTATTTTATCAACAACGGTTACACCATCTCTTTTTAATTCAACAACCAGCGCTTCCAAGTCAGCCACTCGGTAGTTAATCATAAAATCTTTTGCAGAGGGTTCGAAATATTTTGTTGTTTCGGCAAACGGAGTCCATTGTGTAGAACCTTTTTTAGTTGAGTCTGTTGTTGATGCACCCCATTCAAAAGTCGCACCGTAATCGTTTGTGTTTAGCCCAAGATGATTTTTGTACCATTCTCTAATTTTCTTAGGGTCTTTGCATTTAAAGAAAATGCCACCAATACCAGTTACTTTTTCCTTTATTACTTGTTTTTTGTTTAGGATAGAGTTGGATGCGAAACCAAATCCAAATGATATCGCCAATGCTAAAACTATTAATATCTTTTTGATCATCTGCTGGGTGTTTTATTTTATTAATCTAAGATAAATAAGTTTTTACGGCTTTTCATTTACAGTCCAGGTTGCTTGTTCAGCAAATTCGTTTTTTGCTATAAAGCCTTCTTTGTCATTTTTTGAGGAAGATAGCTGCTCCAATATACACTAAGCAGTCGAATAATTTTCAATAAACAAGTGTTAAACCTACTTGTATCGCAAAAAAAGCAGATGAAAATTATATTGTTGCAGATGTAGAATAAATTACCTTTCTTTAGAAAAATAATATTAAAAATAGTCCGGATTTATTCTGGTTTGTACTAATATGGCTGATAAGAAAAAATTTACATTAGAGTACGAAGTTAGATCGTCACCAAGAATATTATATAGCTTTATAAGTGAGCCAAACGGCTTATCACAATGGTTTGCCGATGATGTAAATTTTCGCGACCAGGTTTACACCTTTACATGGGATGATGAGCAGCAAAAGGCAAAACTTGTTTCTATAAAAGAAAATAAACTGGTTAAGTTTAAATGGCTGGATGATGAACCGCAATGCTATTTCGAGATGGAAATTGTGCAGGACGAACTAACCAATGATGTTGCCTTAGCCATAACCGATTTCGCAACCGATGATTTGCTGGCAGAAAAGAAATTAATTTGGGATAATCAGATCGATTATCTGATCAGCGTTTTAGGTGCATAATATTTATTCTGCTTTGTTTACCTTTGTAGGGTGAAAAAGATCCATATTCTAATAATTAAAACATTCATCAGGCCCTTTATTACTACTTTTTTTGTAGTGATGTTTATCCTCTTAATGTTTTTCCTTTTTAAATATGTTGATGATCTTATTGGGAAGGGCTTTGAATGGTACACCATCCTGGAGCTTATGTATTATCAATCGATGGTACAAATATCGATGGCATTGCCCCTTTCCGTACTGCTTTCTTCCATCATGACCTTTGGTACTCTTGGTGAAAACTACGAACTGGTTGCTATAAAATCTGCCGGTATTTCGCTCCAAAAAGCCATGCGTCCGCTTATCGTACTAATTCTAATGTTAACGGTAAGCTCATTCGTTTTCTCCAATTATATTCTGCCGAAGGCGAACCTTAAGTTTTATTCGCTGATGTTTGATGTTAGGAACAAAAAACTGGCATTTTTAATTAAACCAGGTGTCTTTAACAATAGTATTCCCGATTATTCTATCCGTGTTGATAGTAAAGATGAAGATGGGAAAATGTACGGAATTATGATTTATGATCATAAAGGTACCAACGGTATTCCTAAGGTTATTCTTGCTAAAGAAGGCGAGATGAAGAAATCGAAAGATGGAGTTTACTTAGTATTTAACCTTAAAAACGGAGTAACTTACGAAGAGCAATCTAATAGCAATGGGGTTTACAATCCGAGGCAGATCTTATCCAGAACCAGATTTAAAGAAACCGAGCCTAAGTTCGATATGAAATCTTTCGATTTGCAGAAGACAGATCAGAATGCCTTTGGTAATAGTACGGTAATGCTTAATTTAAAAGGAATTGTTAAGAAACGCGATTCGCTGACTAAGCAAATGGATACCCTTAACCGTAATACCGCCAGAACACTTGGTAATAATTTTAAACAGAATAATCTTGCAGCAGGCTACACCAAGTTAAAAGTTGTTCCTAAAAAGATCGATAATGTTATGCTCAAAAGCATTCCAAATGGTTCAAGATTGGCTAGTATTCAAAATGCCTCAAATACAGTTTCAGTAATCACACAGAGTTTATCTAACGGTGCACCGCGACAGGAAGATCTGAATGGTGAAATTATTTTTACCAGTGTAGAATATCAACGCAAGTTTACTTTAGCCGCATCGTGTATTTTATTGTTTTTCATCGGGGCGCCACTTGGTGCAATTATTAGAAAAGGGGGGATGGGTTTGCCTGTTGTAATTGCCATCTGTTTCTTCCTAATCTACCATATTGTTACCACTGTGGCCGAAAAATCAGCCAGAGAAGGTTCAATTAATCCAGTTTTTGGTATGTGGATTGCTTTTATCCTGTTAACGCCACTTGCTGTATTTCTTACCTATAAAGCCACAGTAGATTCGGCCTTATTTGATGTAAATTACTACAAGCAGTTTTTTATCAAACTTTTCAAAATTAAGCAAAGATCTTAGGCTATATTTCCTTTACTTCTAAATGATATATTCTTAATTATATTCTTTAATAAGGTTGTACATTTGTATATAATTAATGGCGAATAATATAGGCTTAGCATATTGTTTTGAAAGCTTTTAGCCGTTAAATAATATTGTACTTTACATAAAATGCAAACAAAATTAAATACCATACAAGAGGCTATTGAGGATATCAAAGCCGGTAAAGTTATTATCGTTGTTGATGATGAAGACAGAGAGAATGAAGGCGATTTTTTAACTGCTGCAGAAAATGCTACACCCGAAGTAATCAATTTCATGGCAACTTACGGTCGTGGTTTAATCTGTGCCCCTTTAACTGAAGAACGTTGTGATGAACTAAACCTGGATTTAATGGTTGGTAAAAATACAGCCGCTTACGAAACTAATTTTACAGTTTCTGTCGATTTAGTTGGGCATGGTTGTACAACGGGCATTTCAGCAAGCGATCGTTCTAAAACAATGCTTGCCTTGGTTAATCCAAATACAAACCCCGATGAATTAGGCAGACCTGGACATATTTTTCCTTTAAGAGCAAAAGATGGTGGCGTAATTAGAAGAGCAGGCCATACAGAGGCTGCGGTTGATTTAGCCAGACTGGCAGGAATGAAACCAGCAGGACTTTTAGTCGAAATCTTAAAAGAAGATGGCGAAATGGCTCGCTTACCTGATTTGTTTAAAATAGCAGAACAACACCAGCTTAAAATTATTTCTATCGAAGATTTAATTGCTTATCGGTTGGGCATTGATAGCCTGGTAAAACAGGAAGTTACCATTGACTTGCCAACTGCATGGGGCGATTTTAAAATGACGGCTTATACCCAGCTTGATAATAATGCAACACACCTGGCCATTTCTAAAGGTGAGTGGAAGGAAGGAGAGCCTATTCTTGCTCGTGTTCACAGCTCTTGTGTAACAGGTGATATTTTTGGCTCTTGCCGCTGCGATTGCGGACCTCAACTACATAAAGCCCTTGAAATGATTGAAAAGGAAGGCAAAGGTGTTGTAGTTTACATGAATCAGGAAGGTCGTGGTATTGGACTAATCAACAAACTACGTTCTTATAATTTACAAGATGCAGGTTTTGATACCGTTGAAGCGAATATTAAATTGGGCTTTAAGGGCGATGAACGCGATTACGGTGTTGGTGCTCAGATTTTAAGATCGCAAGGGGTAACCAAAATGCGCTTAATGAGTAACAACCCTACAAAACGTGCAGGCTTAGTTGGCTATGGTTTAGAAATTGTAGAAAACATTCCGATCGAAATTGAAAGTAACGTACATAATGAGCGTTATTTAAAAACCAAAAGAGATAAAATGGGTCACTCCATTATGAAAGGTTAAAAATATGATCTGTTACCAGTAATCGGCTTTATAATCGATTACTGGTAACAGAAAATTATCTTCTCTGATTATTTTTACTCTGATTAATAATGGCTTCTTTATTAATCGATTTATTAGTTTTAACAGGTTGTTCTGCCTGTTTCTTTCTCAGGTTTCTCCGATAAGCACCTGTAAGTTTCTGAAGAAATTCTTTAAACGTATCAAACTGTTGCGTGTACACCAATCCGATTGAGGTTACATTGGCTGTTGCACTTATGCCGCTATTTAAGAAAATACTTTGTTGGGTTGGTGGTTTGTTGGCCAGTTTACCTGTTAAACTTCCATCTTTTTTAATCAGGAATAAAGCTTCAACCTCACTACCTACATTTCGGTCTGCAAAATCAATAACGGTGAAGTCATTTAAGCTGTTTCTATCAACAATCCCTGCATTAACAATTAAGCGGTCGTTAAAGAATTTAAACGAAGCATTTGCCTCACTCAGCGATTTTACATTTAAATCGACAAAGTTTAAGTTTAATGATGATAGGACATTATTAAACTGATTAAACACCAATTCGGTTGCCGTACTCGATACGCTCGAGCTCAATTGTTTTCCGATAGATTCACCACCATTTCCAGGAGCAAAACTTCTTCTGATAATTAAACTAAAGGCCTGTAAATTCAGGTTATTCTGATCACTAAAATAAGTTTGCAACTCTTCTTTAATGGCAGGCTGGGCAGGGAAATTAATATCCAGTTTAATATCTGGTTGTAATAATAAACCAGTTAAACCCATTTCAACCTCGGTATTTACCCTTTGGTTTGCATTACTACTTGCATCTCTGTTCGCAGCTTTATACAACTCGTTTAAGTTCGCTCTCAGCGCATAAACCGCTTTTAAGTTTATTTGCGCTGCGGTCGGGTTACCTGTCCAGCGGATGGTGCCGCCTTGCCTGATTTCGAACTTCTTATTAATAACCTCTTGAGCCGTAAAGTCGAAACTTCCCGTTTCGATAATATAATCGCCCGACATTTCGAAATCGCCTAAACTGTTAATGTTCAGATTTAATTCTGCATTACCTTTTCCACTTAGGTTGCCCAGGGTGGTAAAAATATTTGCTGTCGTATTAGGATCTATTGTTAATTTAAAGGTTAATGTTAAACCGTCGAAAGTGGTAGCTTTTTTAACAACCTTAGCCGAGTCTAAACTAATAAAGTTAATGAAATCGTTATCAGAAACCGTTTCAGAGCTATTTAAAGGTAAATTGAATACCGTTCCTTTTTCTGTTTTGGCCTTAATATCAATCTTCATCTTACTTGTCGGGCCCTTAAAGCTAAATTTACCCGTACCATAAGCTTTACCAAAATAAACCGAGTTATCCTTGTTGGTGGTATTCAAGGCCATTAAGCTTTCTGCGTTAACGGTAACGTCTAAAGTTGGATCATCAATATTGTTTAAATCTACCGAGCCATTAGCTGTAGCTTCGTGTCCTTCAAGGTCATTTAACTTAAAGTCATCCAGACTAATTACACTATTTTCTACATTTACCTCATCGGTGATTACATAAGTGGTCTTGAGATAATTAACCATTACTTGTGCCTTATCTAGCGAAAGTGTACCGTTTATCTTTGGGTTATCGAATTTGCCTTTTACAGTTAAGTCTGATGATACATTTCCCTTTAAATTGGAAACAAGTTGCTTCACAAATGGCTCAAAAATGGTCAGTTTACTCTCATCCATTTTAACATTTAAATCGATTTCTTTTTCTTTAAGATCTAAATTACCAGTTAACTTAAATGTTTCGGAGTCATCGGCCATAATGCGTGTATAAACATTAATCCGATTTTTTTCACTATTAAAAGATGAGGTATCGGTAAGCGTACCAATGTATATATCATTAAAATTTAACGAATCGATTTTTACATCATCAATTACCCTGGGCACTTTTAAAATCCCATATAAGTCGGTTTTTCCGTTAACATTTCCTGCCAGCTTAACACCCGAGCCTTTTGTAAAGGGGTTAATTGTTTTTAAATTGAAATCTTTAAATCCAACCTGAAGCAAATCCTTTGGATCTTCAGAAATTAATCCATTAACGGTAATTTGCTGATTGCCATTTTCCAAATCGAAGTTCTTGATTTCGGTTTTGCCATTATTTAAAATGATACGTACCTTCTCCTCAATCCGCCATTCTTCGTTGTTAATTTTTAGTATGGATGGTAAAACACTCAATCTTGCCGTAGTGTCCTGGTTTTTGGTAAATTCAACCAAACCATTTAAATCGAGCTGATTGGCTTCATCAGAATTAGACATTTTTAAGTTGAAGGCCAAACTATCATTTCGTAGGATGTTGGATATATTCACATCCTTAATAAATAAGCTATCGTTAAGCTGTACCCGATCGGAAGTTATGTTTAACTGAAGTTGTTGCGGAGTAGTGTTTTCATCGACAATGATATTATTTACCACAACACCCTGATATTTTAGGTTTTTAATAAAGCCATTTAATGTAGCCGTATTATTTCTCGAATCGAAATTCCCGATGAAATTTGCCCCTTCATTAATCTCCAAGCCTGGTGAAATTAACTGGGCAAGCGGCTCGAATTTTTTAATTTTTAAATTGAATTCAAAAATCTGTTCATTGTATTTTATAATCTTGGTTTGGAAAGACGGAATATAAGTTTTAGCGATTGCTTTGTAATAAGAACCAATAGAATTTAGGTCGTACTTCCCGTTAATACTGGCATCCAGAATATCTGATTTGATGGTTAAATTTCTGGCAACGCCTGTTCCGTTTGCGCTAAGCTCTACCGAATCTATACTATAGGTGCCTTTAGGGTTTCTTAAGGTAATTTCTTGTATCCGCAACCTGCCCTCGATGTTATTCAGGTTTGTTCCCGAAAAATTAGTGTTAAACTTCGCATCAACCATTAACGAATCTTTTAAAAGATTTAAGGCTTTTAATCGGGCACCAGTAATCGTTGCATTAAAATTAAATACAGGTAATTTAGGATTTAGGTTTACTCCACCATCAAAAATCAGTTTAATGTTTTTATCGTTTATACTTAATTTCCCATCAAAATATTTTTTATCGAAAGTTCCATCAACCTTAACATTTCTGTAACGGTAATTGTTAAAATCTATGTATTCCACATCGCCGCTCAGTTTTTCTGAAAGGTGTTTAAGTTCTGTGCCGCGGCCTTTAACATTTAATGATGATGTTATACGTCCTAAACTTTTTTCATCCAGTAAATTACCTAGATTAAAATCGAAAGTTTTTACACTGCCGGTATAGGAAGGCACATCGTTTTTATCAATTTTCATGTTCACATCAGAAACGATTCTGCCCAGCTTGGTTTTGAATTCACCATAGGCAATAAAATCGTTTTGAAAACCAGTAAAACTTCCGTTGAAGTTAATATTGCCGAATTTATCGACAATGGATGGAATTAATTTTTTCTTACTTCCTGTTATTCCACCTAAAACTTCATCCAAATCTCTTTTGTTGGTTCCAGCCATTTCGATTTTTAAATCCATAAAGGTTTCTTTCCATTTCGGAAGTCCTTTTAATATGAAATCGCCTTTTATGTAGGTTGCTTTACCAGATTTTATGGAGAGTTTTTTAGCTCTCAGGTTATTAACCAAACCAGTTATTTGACCATCTACATCAACATCCAGCTTCATCTCATTCATTTCTGGCGCAAAAAATGCAACATCTCTCGATGTAATGTGGCTATCCTTGAAAATCGCTTTCATCCTAACATTATCAATGTAGTGGTTAAAATCTTTAAAAGATTTAAACTTCATTTGAAAATAATTCGTCAGCCTACTTTGATTGGTTAGCAGTAATAGGTTTTTAAGTTCGATCGCGTTCGAATCTACGGTTGTTTCAGCAGTAAGATTTTTTAAGTAAAAACCACTTCTCTCCCTTAGCGTTAGGTTTTTAATATTAGTTTTAAGTAAGTGGTCTTTAAAATCAAAGCCTTCAAAAATTCCGCTTAATTCTCTAACGTCAACATTTTCGAAATTTACACTTTTGCCTTGTAAAGAATCTTTTGCTTTGTAATTTCTGTATTTAAAATTTAGCTTGTTGATAATGATTCTTCCAAAATCCAATTTGTAAGGCTTTTTAGTTGGATCTTTTACAGTAGGCTTACCAGAATCGAAATAATTTATAATGAAATCGAGATTAGAAGAATTATCTTTGAGATCTTTTAAGAAAAAGGTTCCATTATTAAGTTGTATGGTATTAATATCAATTATCTTTTTGTCGATAGAAAATTGATTAATATCAACCATTAGCGTCGGAGCGTTTAACAATGTATCTTTTTGAAGATCCATTACCAGTAACTCTTCAAGCACGATGGATTTGAAAGGCTTAATATAAAGACTCTTAATTGAAACCGTAGTATGAAGCTCCTTTGATAAATAAGCAGCGGCTTTTTTTGCAAAAAAAGTTTGCACAGACTTAAATTGCAGTGAAAAAACAAGTAGCGCAAGCAGCAAAAGTATTGATGCAATTACCCAAAGGAGTATTTTAAATAGTTTTTTAATAATTTTGCAGCTTAAATAAAAATAATTTGTCTGTTATACTTGCTATCGAGTCTTCTTGCGATGATACATCTGTCGCTATTTGTAACAACGGCAAAATTACGGCCAATGTTATTGCAAACCAAACAATTCATGAAAATTATGGTGGTGTAATCCCTGAATTAGCTTCAAGGGTACATCAGCAAAATATTGTTCCAGCTGTAGCGCAAGCTTTAAAAAATGCAGGTGTCACAAAACAGGACATAAATGCAGTCGCTTTTACACGCGGGCCAGGTTTATTGGGTTCACTTTTGGTTGGGGTTTCTTTTGCTAAATCTTTTGCACTAGCATTAAATATACCGTTAATTTCTGTCAATCATATGCATGCGCATATTTTAGCGCATTTCATTGATGAACCTAAACCTAACTTTCCTTTTCTCTGCTTAACCGTATCTGGAGGACATACACAGATCGTTTTGGTTAAGGATTATTTCGATATGGAAATTGTTGGCGAAACGTTAGATGATGCAGCAGGAGAGGCGTTTGATAAAACGGCTAAAATCCTTCAGTTACCTTATCCTGGCGGACCTTTAATTGATAAGCATGCCCAATTGGGTAATCCAAAAGCTTTTAAATTTGCAGAGCCACAAATTGCCGATCTAAATTTTAGTTTTAGTGGCTTTAAAACTTCTATTCTTTATTTTATTAGAAAACAGGAAAAGGAAAATCCAGATTTTATTGCCGAAAATTTAGCGGATATTTGTGCCTCCGTTCAGTTTAGCATTATTCAGATTTTGATGAATAAGTTAAAGAAAGCAGCAAAAATGTATAATATTAATGAAGTTGCAATTGCTGGCGGTGTTTCTGCGAATTCTGGATTAAGAAATACTTTGCAGCAAACCGCAGATGAATTGGGTTGGAAGGTTTACATTCCTGCTTTTCAATATTGTACAGATAATGCAGGAATGATTGCGATTGCAGGCTATCAAAAATATTTGAAGCAGGATTTTGTAGGACAGGAAGTTTCGCCATTGGCGAGAATGGAATTTTAATTTGCTTAACGATCGAATTGGTTAAGCAGCTAATTGTTTATTAATAATATTAGATTTTTTATATATGACAGGTGCATCGTTAATATTTTGGATAGTTTGTGCAATTCCCTTAATCGGAATTTTATATTATCTCATCAGAAAAGATAAAAACAAATTGAAAGGAAGCTGGGGCGTAATTATTCTTGGCGCTTTGCTTATTGCAGCGATATTGGTAATTGTATATGTAACTAAAGATTTTAACGCCATTTTCAGTCAGGATACAAACTAAATCCAAATGGATTTTAAACAAGAATGGCCGTGATGATTATCACGGCCATTCTTGTTTAACTATAATAGAAACTATTTTTCTTCTAATTTATCGCCAGTTACTTCGGCTTTAATTTTAATTTCTAATTCTTCAGCTAATTCTGGGTTATCACTTAAAAGTTGTTTAACCGCATCTCTACCTTGTCCAAGTTTAGTATCTCCGTAAGAGTACCAAGAACCTGCTTTTTTGATAATACCAAAATCAACACCTAAATCTACAATCTCACCGTTTTTAGAAATCCCTTCACCAAACATTACATCAAACTCTGCAATACGGAAAGGTGGTGCAACTTTATTCTTAACGATTTTAACTTTAACACGGTTACCAGAAACTTCGTCAGAATCTTTAATTTGCGAAATACGACGAATGTCTAAACGAACTGAAGCATAAAACTTCAATGCATTACCACCAGTTGTAGTTTCTGGGTTACCGAACATTACACCAATTTTATCACGTAACTGGTTAATAAAGATACAGCAACAGCCAGTTTTAGAAATTGTACCTGTTAATTTACGTAACGCCTGACTCATTAAACGGGCATGTAAACCCATTTTGCTATCACCCATTTCGCCTTCAATTTCACTTTTAGGTACCAAAGCAGCAACAGAGTCAATTACAATTACATCAATTGCTCCAGAACGGATTAAGTTGTCCGCAATCTCTAAAGCTTGCTCGCCGTTATCGGGTTGAGAAATTAATAGGTTATCGGTATCAACACCTAATTTTTTAGCGTAAAACTGATCAAAAGCGTGTTCTGCATCTATAAATGCAGCAATACCGCCTTTTTTCTGTGCTTCGGCGATAATATGTGTTGCTAAAGTTGTTTTACCAGAAGATTCAGGACCATAAATTTCGATTACACGACCTTTTGGAATCCCACCAATACCTAAAGCAATATCTAAACTAATTGAACCAGTAGAAATAAAATCAATCGGTTCAATAGCGGTATCGCCAAGTTTCATTATGGTGCCTTTACCATAAGATTTTTCTAATTTATCTAGAGTTAATTGTAGGGCTTTTAATTTATCAGGATTTGCGCTTGCCATTTTTTTGTTATTTGATTCCGTAAATATAATTGAATAGTCGGCTAATATGCTCGGATGTTAATAAGTTATAATGCTAAAATATTTAGCTAAGTTAAATGTTTTTTGGCTAATGTCAATAGTAAAGTAAAAATAATTTTTTACAGTGCAGTTATCGGTTTAGGGTTGCCTGTTATGCGCTTATAGATCAATACGCGAAATATTTAATTTTTCAGCTTTCAGTTTTTTCAGGTTGTTTTTTTCAAAATACCTACACATATAGGTAATTTCGCAAATATCGCATTTGGGGCTTCGGGCCACGCAAACATAGCGGCCATGCAAGATTAACCAATGGTGGGCAATGTGTATATCTTGTTCAGGAAGGTTTTTAACCAGGTCTTTTTCAACCGCCAAAGGAGTTTTCCCATTGGTTAACCCTAAACGATTGGCAACCCTGAAAACATGTGTATCAACAGCCATCGCAGGCGCATTGTAAATTACCGATGCAATAACATTTGCTGTTTTACGGCCAACACCAGGCATTTTCTGTAAGTCGTCAATCCCCGATGGCACAACATCGTTAAATTCATGGAGTAAAATATTAGCCATACCAACCAAATGTTTGGCTTTATTGTTTGGATAGCTTATGCTTCTTATGTAATCGAAAACAATATCAGGTGTTGCTTCAGCCAAAGCTTTTGCATTTGGAAAACGCTGAAAAAGGGCAGGTGTAACCATATTTACTCTTTTGTCGGTACATTGTGCCGAAAGGATTACTGATACCAAAAGCTGGTAAGGATTATTATAGTGTAACTCGGTTTCAGCATCGGGTTGCTTGGCCGAAAAATGTTCTACAAAAAGTTTATAGCGTTCTTTTTTAAGCATGGGCAAATATAAGTAGTTAGATTAAAACATGGTTTCTACTTTGAAATTACTTTAGAACTTGTGAAACTAAATCTGAAAACTATTTAACATGGAATGCATATAGCATGTTCAGTCATGTTATACTTATCCTCTGTCGCATCCGTAGCCAATGTAAAACTGGAGATACTTAAAGATAAGTCCGTATTTTATGGGTAAAACATGGACTTACTATGGACTTGATATGGATTTGCACTAAGGATATTATAGAGAAAGACTTTCTTACAATAAGCTTAGATTAGACGAAAGCTACTAGGAAGAACTCCAATTATTAATGAAAAGATGTTACGGGAATTTTCTCGCCAACTTCGACGGTTTGATTGCTTTTGATTAACCAAAATGCAAAGAAAGCCCCGATCAATGCCATAGCAGCACCAACATAGGCTGGTGAAGTATAATCAAAACCATAAACCAATGGCAGGCCGCCAAAAAATGCGCCCAAGGCATTGCCGATATTAAAACTCGCCTGACTTGCGGATGCGGCTAACATTTCTGATCCTTTGGCTGATTGAATCATTAACATTTGAATTGGTGCGGCCAGAGAGAATGAAACTGCGCCAGTAACAAAAGTCATTATTAAGGCTAAAATCTGGTTATCGGATACGAAGTGTACGATAATTAAGGTAATTACCATGGTCACCAGCAGCGTAGCCGAAGCTTTAGCTGGCGAATATTTGTCTGCCAGGATTCCGCCGAGGTAATTTCCAGCCATCATACCTAAACCCGCGAGCATTAATATGTAAGTTACTGCATTCGGTGAAAAGCCAGCAACTTCTGTCATTAGCGGAGCAATGTAACTGTACCAGGTAAATAAGCCGCCTGTACCAATCGATATCATGAAGATAATAATCCAGGCTTCGCGCTTCTTAAAAAAACTTAATTCGCTTTTCAAATCGCGATTTTTTGCAGCCTGTAAAGCTGGCAGCCATAATTTTAAACTTAATAATGTGATTAAACCAACAGCAACTACAACGGCAAACGAAATTCGCCAAGAGAAGTTATGGCCAATAAATGTACCTAAAGGAACGCCTACGATATTAGCAATGGTTAAACCCATAAACATTAACGAAACCGCCTGAGCAGCTTTTCCTTTTGCTGCAATGCGACTGGCAACTACCGAACCAACGCCAAAAAAGGCACCGTGGGGTAAGCCAGAAAGTAATCTTGCAATAAATAAGGTATCGAAGGTTGGCGCAAATGCAGAAAAGGCATTAAAAACGGTAAACATTACCATTAAGGCTATTAATATTTTCTTAGGTGGGTATTTTCCAGCTATCATAATTAATAACGGTGCGCCAATTACAACGCCTAAGGCGTAAGCAGAAATTAAATGACCTGCTTTTGGGATGCTTATATGTAAATCTTTGGCAATATCTGGAAGTAAGCCCATCATAACAAATTCTGTTATGCCAATGCCCAAACCGCCCAAGGTTAATGGAATTAAATTCTTATTCATGGAGATGCTTAGTGTTTAATTTACACTAAGCAAAGGTATGGCTTTTCGCAGTATAAAATGTAAAATAAAAGCAATTAAAAGAACGATGATTTGGGGAAGCATGGATTTGGGTATGGCCAAGAATCAGGGGTTTCAAACTAGATTCCTCAAGAATAATAAAGCCGCCCTTTTGCTGATTGAATTAATCTAATCAGCAAAAGGGCGGCTAAGTGTTTTTGTACAATTAAGATTTGTAGTGGTCTGCTACCTAGGCTTCGATCGTGAACGAGCTTAAATTTACAAACTCCTGAATTCTTGAGGCAACTTCTTGTTCTGTTAAGTTTAATAACTTTTCAGTTCCGAATTTTTCTACGCAGAACGAAGCTAAAGCCGAACCGTAAATAATTGCATTTTTCATATTGCTAAAGTTGATGGTTCCCACTTTAGCCAAATAACCGATAAAGCCACCTGCAAAAGTATCACCAGCACCTGTTGGATCGAAAACTTCGGCCAATGGTAAAGCAGGAGCAGAGAAAATCTTGTCTTCGTGGAATAACAAAGCGCCATGCTCACCTTTTTTAATGATTAAGTATTTCGGGCCCATTGCCAGGATTTTCTTAGCTGCTTTAACTAAAGAATACTCTCCAGATAATTGACGGGCTTCAGCATCATTGATGGTTAAAACATCAACCATTTTAATAGTTTCTAATAAATCGTCCATCATAATATCCATCCAAAAGTTCATAGTGTCCATAACTATTAATTTTGGGCGGTTTTTAAGGCGTTTAATAACCGTTTGCTGTACTTGTGGAGTAAGATTGCCTAACATTAGGTATTCACAATCCTGGTAGCTTTCTGGAATAATCGGATCGAAGTTTTCCAATACATTTAATTCGGTAATTAAAGTATCACGGCTATTCATGTCGTTGTGGTATTTTCCCGACCAGAAAAATGATTTTTCGCCTGCTTTGATTTGTAATCCTTCGGTGTCAATTCCGTGTTCAGTAAAAGTATCGATATCCGATTTATGGAAATCATCGCCAACAACTGCGACAATTTTTGCTTTGTTGTAGAAGTAAGAAGCTGCTAAACTTGCGTAAGTTGCTGCTCCACCTACAATTTTATCTGTTTTTCCGAAGGGAGTTTCAATAGCATCAAAAGCTACAGTACCTATGATTATCAGGCTCATATATTTTATTTTGAATTTTTTTAAAATTTTTTCACTGCAAATATTGCATAAATAATTTAAAAGCCCTAATATTGCATTCCCAAAACGAACAAGGGTATATGTACTGCAAAGCACAAAAGACCTCGTTTTAGGAAACAACCAGCACTCCTTCTTAGCTCAGCTGGTTAGAGCATCTGACTGTTAATCAGAGGGTCGCTGGTTCGAGCCCAGCAGAGGGAGCAAAAATCCTCACAGCAATGTGGGGATTTTTTATGATAAAATTGCCAAATGATTTTGGTAAAAAATGATTACAACCAGGATAAAAATTCCTTCTTAGCTCAGCTGGTTAGAGCATCTGACTGTTAATCAGAGGGTCGCTGGTTCGAGCCCAGCAGAGGGAGCAAAAAGCCGCAACGAAAGTTGTGGCTTTTTTATTTACAACTGGGCGAGAAGTTTATCCAGAGCATAGCGAAGGGAGCCCAGAGCCAATGCTAGTCAGGATATCGTAAAAGGCATTTCTTTTTTTGCTGATTTTCAAATCGTTGAATAGGCAAGTAGAGGCTGATTTTTGGTTCGACCTCAATTCCCTATCAATACTGTGCAAGGCGCTAAAAATCTCAAACTTGGTTTAGTAAGATATTCTTAAAGAATAAGTTAAAATTTATATGCGCTGCTTTTTTGTTTCGATGCCGTTAGATTTGATGGAATTGTAGGTCCTGCTCAATTTTACCGAATATGTGCCTTAATTTACTTTTATGAATGAATAGTCGAGGCGCTCCAACAATTATTGGCATGATTAAATAAATGACAGTCTACCCATACAGCTGCCAAAATAGTATTTCAAACAGTTTGCCTATATTCGGATAATGGAAAAAGAACAGCTAATTGATTTTATCAAGCAAAACATCCCAAATATTAGTGTTACAAAAATGGGGCTAGAAACAATTGCAGCACACTTTGAAGAAATTGAATTTTCAAAAAATGAATACCTTTTGAAACAAGGTAAGGTTAGTGGCTATTATTACTTGGCGGAAGGATTTGTAAGAGCTTTTACACACGATATAGATGGAAATGAAATCACGACTTTTTTTTATCCCAGAGGCAGGGTCGCATTTGAAGCCTCTTCTTTCTTTCTCCATCAACCTTCCACGGAATACCTGCAGGCAATTACCGACTGCAAAGTGTATGCCACCAACTTTGAAAAGCTAAATATGCTTTTTCATTCAGTACCAGAGTTTAGGGAGTTTGCTAGAGCAATGCTAGTAAAAGAATTTGTAGCCTATAAACAACGTACGCTTGCTATGATTAACAAAAGTGCAGAAGAAAGATATGCCAGCCTTGTAGCGGAAAACAATGAAATTTTTTTGTACGCACAGCTCAAACAAATTGCTTCCTATCTTGGCATTACAGATACATCCCTTAGCCGGATAAGAAAAGAATTTGTTAAAAAATAATAGTACTAATTTCTTGCCATTTGACAAGTCGTTTATTGTCATTTGAACAGTAGAGTGGACAAGACCGTTGCTTTCTTTGTGTTGTATTAAAACATAACAATCATGCAACACTTACCAATCTTTATTTATATCACCTTCGGTGCAACAGTGTTGCTATCCCTTGGAATATTTTACAGAGCCACCAATTATTCGAGGCCATTTTTAATCGGTTTGCTTTTTTGGATTGTCATCCAATCCTCCCTTGGCATTTTGGGTTTTTACAGCGACCCAGCCACAAGCACAGAACGCTTTCCGCTGTTGGTAATTCCACCGCTAATTTTTCTATTATCAAGGTTTCTAACTACAAAAGGTAAAGCTTTTTTAGATGGATTGGATCAGCCAACGCTTATCATCTTTCATATCATTAGAATACCAGTTGAGTTCGTCCTGTTTTGGCTCTTTGTGCACCATGCCGTCCCCGAAGCAATGACATTCCATGGCCGAAATTTCGATATACTTTCTGGCATCTCTGCACCTTTCATTTATTACTTTGGCTTCGTAAATAAGAAAATAGGTAAAATCGTAATCCTTGCATGGAATATTATTTGTCTTCTACTATTGTTAAGTGTAGTATCCAGTGCCGTCCTTTCTTTGCCTGCAAGGCATTTGCAATTTGGATTTGAACAAGCCAATATAGCGCTAGGCTATTTCCCTTTTGTATTACTTCCATCTCTTTTAGTACCGTTAGTGATGCTCTCAACATTTGCGGCAATCAGACAGCTTTTAAAAGGAAATAATTAGTCATTCACTTAAAATATAAAAAATGTATTTATAAACTACTTGCTTTTTGGAGTACGGGGGTTCGTTGATTGACTTGAATATTTAAGAAAAGCGAAGTGTTTTGTTTAGCCTTTGATAGAAGCACATCAAAGAAAATTTCATTAATTTCTTTAGCCGTGCCAACAAAAATTGCAACTGGAAGTTTATGGTCAACTTTTAATTCATCATTAAAAACAGTAACAATCATCCGGCTTTCGTCAGTAAATGCAATGTCTATTTTCCACGAATCTGCTTCTGGCAGGTTATTAATGGATTGAAAAAAATCTGTTCTCATATTTTTAGACTTAAAACTTGTGTGTAGCAAAAGAATAGTTTTCAGATAAACTTTAATAAATAATCAATACGTACATCTACACGGAATATTTAAATTATTGATAATCAATATTGAAAAATGTTTGCGATGGGCGATCAAATTGAATGTTTGTAAATTTTATCACTTGGAAGTGGTAAATGTTATGCTTATTTTAATACAGTAAATCATTGTTAGTATTCTCACATTTTAGTCGCTATTGAGCGTTAATAGCTGTTCGTGTAGATGTGAGTAGAAGTTATTTCTTTGATTATTGTCAATTTAGCACAATTAATCCATGAAATAGTTCTGCGATAGCGACAGATTATTTACCCTATTATATCCCATTGATGAAGCTAACTTATACCCGAGCACTGGCAAAAAAAATACTTCTGGTGTTTTTAGTGTTTGTTATTATTGCAGCTGGAGCAGCGCTAATTGTTTTAAATACAATTAATGTAAAACTGAGAAGCATTTCCAATCTGGCCACTAATATAGAACATGTAAAAACTGAACCAGAACAAATTCTATTGCTTATACACCAGGCAGAAGGTGATTTTCAAGAATCGTTGATCAATGCTGGCAGTAAAAAATATGTAGACTACAACAAAAAAATTTCCAGGGTTTTTAATATGATTGACACGCTTCTTACTGAAAGAACGGATACTTCGCATTTAACTGAATTGCAGATTAATAAAGTGAAATTCTGGTATCAAAAGAAATCAAATTTATCAGATCGGCTGTTTGTATTGAAACATAGTTTTGATTCTCTCTTAACGATTTACGCTAACTTTAATAAAGAGGCAGAACAAAATCTTAATAATTTAAATCGTAATGTTCCTAAACAGGAAAATAAAGTTAAAAATGTAGCCGATACCATTGTAAAGGTTATAAAGCCTGAAAAGAAGAGTTTTTATAAGCGATTAAAGGATGCCATTTCGAATAAGGAAAAAAACCAAACAATTGAAATAATCAATCACAAAAATACCCAGCAGATTGATTCTTACAGTACTAAAATTGCTGGCAACGATCGAAGAGCATATCTTAACAAATTACAGCAGCTACAACGTGAAAATAAAAAATTACTAGCTATGCAGGGCGAACTTATTGTTTTAAATAGCCACATCACAAATGAGCTGCAAATTATAATAAGTAACGTAAAAGACATCAATTATAAAATGATTGATGAGTTTAAAGTTCTGGCACTTAAAAATTATAAAGAAACTACAGCCTTGCTAAATAAATTTTATCTGGCTTCCTTATTTCTGGTCGTGGTATTTGCAATCTTACTAATCATATTTATAGTTAGGCTAAACGATGCGGAGATTCTATTGCGTACTGAAAGTGCAATGTCAATTGAGAAAGCCCACCAAAAAATAGATGAACTGGTAAAAAAGGCTGAGTTTAACAGTCGTGTACAATCTCCCGCTAAAACGGAAGAACTAAAAGAGATTGTTCAGCTTGCTGTAGAGAATAATCCAGCATTTTTTGTAAAATTTAATGAGTTTGATACGGAGTTTAGTAAAAAGCTTTTAAGTATTGCACCCAATTTGGTTGCATCAGAAATTGAATTTTGTGCATTACTCAGGCTAAATTTCGAAACCAAAGAAATTGCCCGTTATACAAAGAGTTCGGTTCGGGCTGTTGAAGGTAAGAAATACAGAATAAGAAAGAAAATTGAGATCCCACACGGCATAGATATTAACATCTGGATGGCTCAGATCTAATTTTTATTAAAGTAGTTTTTAAAAGGGTAATTTAAATTTGAAGCTATTTATGGTTGTAAATTCTTATTAATCATTTAATCTATCAGATAAATATTTTAATTATCTGAATGTACAGCGGTGAATTTTGAAACGCCAACCGTTAAATAACTTAGATATTCTAAAGAAAGTACTAATGCCCCAGAAAGATAAGGCTCGTAACCTCTAGGCTTTATAATGTGCAGAATATTTCTTTTATTGAAGTAATGATCGTCGCAAAAAAGGTTAAATAAATCAAATCTGCTTTCTAAATTATTCATTGCCAAAATAAATGCTGCCGTTTCACCTGTAGGAATAAATCCATCGTATTTGGCATCTTTTATACCACCAAATTCGGTAAAGTATTTGTCGAGGGTTTTATTTTTTATAAGAAAAACATCAAGCATTTCTGGTTTAACGTGTGGTGCAATGGAAAGTAATAAAACAATCCTTTCAGGTATAGTGATTTGATCGCGTTTAATTACTTCAGCGTAAAAAGACTCATCATGAGTAATATCTGGTGGTTGAACATCATAAATACTTTCGAATTCAGTTTTCTCGCCGAAAAATAACTTAATACTGGTATCGATAACTTTTGACAGCCAATTTAACTCCTGCGTTAATGTCGTGGCGTTTTTTTTAATAATGCCTTTCATGACAGTTTGTTTATTTATTACAAGTTAAGTTAAGTATTTTTTATGACTAAATTGAATTATTTATTTTGTATTGTGTTGATTTTATGGATGTTGTGTATTTGAATAGGTTTGTGTAATAATTTTAATTCAAATATGAAGATCGATTTCATATCTTTTTTTAATTGTTAAACCTTTTTTTAATCCAATTTTAAGCCTCAATAAAATAGTTTCAAAGATAAACCGTAAGATTAAATTGATAGTTTTAGCTGTTAAAATTCCAACTCAAGCCGATTATTCTCTGTTTTATCGAGCCTGATTTCGTCATAAAATCTCGATAAAGTAATTCCAAGTAATCTAACCTTTGTTAAGCCAATATTAGCTTCGTTAAGTAATTTAATGGCTTCGCTGTAAATGGTTTCTGCGTTGTTAAGCGGTGTTGCAAAAGATCTGCTTCTGGTAATTTGTTTAAAATCCTCAAATTTTATTTTTAAGGTCACCGTTTTTCCTTTAAGCTGATATTTTTCCAAACGTTTTGCTACAGTGATACTAATTTGCTGCAGTAAGCTATGCATAACAGAATCATCATTTGTATCTTCGGCAAGTGTATCTTCTGCACCAACTGATTTAGTTTCGCGGTTGGCTTGAACAGGTCTATCATCTATTCCGCGAACCACCTTATAATAAAATTTACCTGCTTTACCGAATTGAGCGATCAACTGTTGTTCAGTTAGTTTTTTTAAATCTGCACCAGTATTAATTTGCATCGCTTTCATTCTGGCTGCGGTTACCTTACCCACACCAAAGAATTTTTCTACAGGAAGTTTTTCCATAAACCCTTTAATTTTCGATGGGCCGATAAAGGTTAATCCGTCTGGTTTATTTATATCTGATGCAATTTTTGCTACAAACTTATTAATTGATACTCCAGCTGATGCAGTTAAATTCAGCTCATTCTTTATGGCATCTTTTATAGATTGGGCAATATCAATGGCTGACCCAATGCCTAATTTATCTTCAGTAACATCGAGATAGGCTTCATCTAAAGAAAGTGGCTCTATTATATCCGTGTAACGGCCAAAAATTTCACGAATACTTCGCGAAACCGACATGTAAGCATCGAAACGAGGATAAACAAATATGGCAGATGGACAAAGTTGATAAGCTTTACTACATGACATAGCCGAACGGATACCGAAAACTCTGGCTTCGTAGCTCGCCGTTGAAACCACGCCTCTGCTATCGGGTTTGCCTCCAACAACCAAAGGTTTACCTTGGTATTCGGGAAAATCACGTTGCTCAACCGACGCATAGAATGCATCCATATCAATATGAATAATTTTTCTTATTACAGTTGGTTTTTCTTCAGCCATCTAATCATCTAAAATTCGGGATTTTTATCTTGAATATTCAATTAGATTTTTTTTCTTTACAAAATATGGAAAGATTAATCAGATTTTATAAAAATGCGAAAGGGGAATGGTATGCCGATATTCCTGAATGGGATGGGAATGAATCTGATTTACAAATGGTTGAAGGTGCCGACGAGTTATTAGAATGGGTTTCCGTATCAACCAACGAATGTAGCTTGCTTATGGCGGATCTGCACATGCCCAATGCAGAAATTTTAAAATTGATTTTTACCCGCGAAGAGAATTTAGGTGGTGGTGGAGATTATCTTTTAGAAAGTTTTAGAGGTAACTATATTAATCATAAACTATGGTTATGTGGCGTTACCGAATTTGTTTTTAAAGAATTGCCTGAGAAAATATACTTTAAGGAACAATTAGTTCAATAAATGTGTAACCTTATTCAATAAAGAATCCATTTCAAAAGGCTTTTCCATAAAATCGTTGGCACCAGCATCAAGGGCCGATTGTTTAATATCTCTACTTGCAGAAATCATTAAAATAGGGATTTCTTTAAAATCAGGATCGCTTTTAAGTTGTTTGCAAATGTCTCTACCATCGTGACCACTCATCCAGATATCTAGTAAAATAAGATCTGGTTTATTTTTAACGGCATCCAATACCGCACCGCCATCATATGTAAAGTCGACTTCATAGCCCATTACTTGCAATATCATGGTTACGGCATCAACTATTCCTTCATCATCATCAGCAATTAGTATTCTTTTATTTTCCATTTCTTACTCCTAATACCAAGTATTGCTTATTGTGTATTTGCCTTTGAAACTTTAGGCATACTATTAATATACTTAGCTAACATTTTGTTTTGATAAATATAGATTATTTTTTTACGTTAAATTACAATATAGTATAAATATGGGTTTTATACTGCCTTTAGATGCTCTGTAGGTGATTAAATGTAGATTTACAAATATCAATACAAGTAATGTATTAATCTAGTTATATTTACCACGTTATTTATAATGATCAGGCTTTTAACCAAAAATGGATAGTATTAACATAAAAAAATTAGCTGAAGCCTTAAATTTATCTACATCTACAATCTCAAGAGCTTTTAGAGATAACAGTGATATTAACGCTTCAACTAAAACGCTTATTTTAGAAAAAGCCAAAGAATTAAACTATCAGCCTAATCATTACGCAAGTAATTTAAGAGAACAAAAGAGTAAAACCATTGCAGTTATTGTTCCCGAACTTGCAAATAATTACTTCTCCCAAGCCATTCACGGTATAGAACGCGTTGCTCGAGAAAACGGATACCATATTTTAATTTATGTAACCGATGATGACTATTCTAAAGAAGTAAATTTTATTCGACACTTACATAATGGCAGGGCCGATGGTATAATTATGTCGGTATCTGGAGAAGCTAATGATCATAACTACCTGAATAAATTTGGAGGGAAGCGATTACCTTTAGTTTTTTTCGATAGAATTTATGAAGATATTGAAACGCCAAGAGTTGTTACAAACGATTATAATAGCAGTTTTCTGGCTACTGAACATTTAATAGAGCAAGGTTGTACTCGAATTGCCTACCTGGTAGTAAATAAAAGTTTATCGATTGGTAAAACGCGTATGCAAGGTTACATAGATGCACTGGAAAAGCACAATTTACCTTTTGAAGAAAACCTGATTGTCGATTGCAGTAACAGTTATGATGAAAACAGCATAATTATCAAAGCTGCATTAACAGATCTAAAACCTGATGGAATTTTTACATCGGTAGAACGTTTGGCTTTTGCTACTTATTACGCTTGTTACGATTTGAATATTTCGATTCCTCAGGATGTAAAAATAATTAGTTTTTCGAGCTTGGAAATTGCACCATTACTTAATCCATCTTTAACCACAATAACACAACCCGCTACCGAAATTGGTACAGAAGCAGCCAGAATGTTGTTCGATATTTTGTTATCAAAAGGGGATAAAAAAATACCTTCAGAACTGATTCTGCAATCGAAAATTATCAAGCGAAATTCGACCTCAAATTCGCCCCAAAAACCCTAAAAACAGCAGTCTTTTTCCGAAGGATTTTGATCAAAAAAAATCAACACTTAGTGTGTTTTACGCAGAATTCATCCGATTTTTCGGGAACGTTCCCGAAAAACATTCTTAAATTCTCTTAAAATCATCGGGAACGTTCCCGAAATTCACAAGGAAAATAGCTTAGTGTAAAAAATACACATAAAATAGTTTTAAATTATTTGTAATTATTTGATTGTAAATTACTTAAAAACGTATATCTGCTTGAATAAAGCTTTTTTAAATTCTAAAAATCGGTCTTTTTCTATTAAAATTCAGGTTCGGTATCGAGCTGAAAATATATTTTTTAAATAAATTTTGAATTATGATTTCCTGCTGTAAATTAGGCATGTGTGTAAATCACAATAATATTTAACCAAATTTTTATACTTAAAAGAGCTTCGAATATGAAAGTATTTTACCTGCTAAAACAGGGGCTTTTAGTGCTGTTAGTTTTTTCAGCATTAATCGTAAAAGCACAAACTGGATCTGTATCTGGAACAGTGCTTGATGAAACTGGCCAACCGTTGCCTGGTGCTTCCATTTTAATAAAAGGAACAACCAGATCAACATCGACAGATGTCAACGGAAAATTTAAACTGGCTGGGTTATCGAATGGTACCTTAACGTTATCAGCAAGTTTTATCGGTTACCAAACTTTAGATAAAGCTGTAGATGTTACCGCAAATGCAACCGCCGATTTTAAATTGGTTCCAGATGCACAAAAATTAAATGAAGTTGTTGTAATCGGTTACGGTACAGCAGAAAAGAAAAACTTAACAGGTTCGATTACGACCGTTAATTCAAAAGATTTTCAAAAAGGTACGATTACTACACCTGATCAATTAATTCAAGGTAAGGTTGCTGGTGTTAACATCATCAACGGTAGTGGTGCTCCAGGCGGTGGAAGTCAGATTCGTATTCGTGGTGGCGCTTCATTAAATGCAAGTAATGATCCGTTAATCGTAGTTGATGGGGTTCCTTTTAGTGGTAACAGCATTGGTAACGCACCAAGTCCGCTTTCTTTAATTAACCCAAATGATATTGAAACCTTCACGGTTTTAAAAGATGCGAATGCAACGGCCATTTATGGTTCAAGAGCATCAAACGGCGTAATTTTAATTACAACTAAAAAGGGTGGTTCTGGAGCTCCTGTAATCAATTTCAGTACAAACAATTCAATAGGTACAGTAGCTAAAAAAGTAGATGTACTTTCTGCTGATCAGGTTCGTGCTTATGTTAACGCAAATGGTAGTACTGCTCAAAAAGCATTATTAGGTACAGCAAGTACCGATTGGCAGGATGAGATTTATCAAACAGCTTTTACTACTGACAATAACTTAAGTATAGCAGGTTCATTTAAGGGTGTTCCTTACCGTGTTTCTGGTGGTTATTTAGATCAGGATGGTGTTGTAATTTCTGGTAAACTAAAAAGAGCCACGGGTGGCTTCACTTTATCTCCTCGTTTATTTGGCGATCATTTAAAAATCGATTTAAACCTAAAGGGATCATTAACACAGTCTCAGTACCCAAATGACGCAGCGATACAAAATGCTATTCAGTTTGATCCTACTAAAACGGTTGAAGGCCCAGCAACATACGGTGGTTATTTTGAATGGGTTAACGGCGCTGTGCCAAATCCAAACGCACCACGTAATCCCGTTGGCTTAATTAGATTACAGGATAACCATGGTAATGCTGCAAGAAGTTTTGGTAATGCAAGGTTTGATTACTCTTTCCATTTTTTACCAGAGTTACATGCTAACTTAAACGTAGGCTATGATGTTTCTAAAGGTTATGGTTCTACTTCAGTTCCAACTTTCGCAGCTCAAAGTGCATCTACTCAGGGTTCTTATTCAAGCAGAAAAAACATCGAACACGATAAGTTTTCGGAATTTTACTTAAACTATGCTAAAAATGTAGAAAGCATTAAAAGTAGATTCGATGTAACTGCTGGTTATGGATATTATGATATCGCACAGACGAATTTTAATTTTAATACTTACAAAGGTACGGGCGAATTATTGACAACACCAGTATTTCCATTCGCTGTAGAGCAAAATAAATTGCTTTCTTACTATGGTCGATTTACTTACACATTTAATGATAAATATATCTTAAATGGTACTATGCGTGCAGATGCTTCATCAAAATTTTCTGAAAACAATCGTTGGGGTTATTTCCCATCAGTTGGCTTTACCTGGAGAATTATTGGTGAAAATTTCCTTAAGGATAGCAAAGTTGTATCTGATATGAAATTGCGATTAAGTTATGGTGTAACTGGTAACAAAGATGGTATCGGAAACTATGACTATATAGCAAGATATTATGCAAACAGCAATAATGGTCAGTATCAATTAGGAAATACTTTTTACAATTATTATAGTGCAGCTGGTTACGATCCAGATTTGAAATGGGAGTCTACAACTACTTACAATGCTGGTTTAGATTATGGCTTCTTAAACGGAAGATTGTATGGTAGCTTGGATGTTTATTACAAAAAGACGAAAGACTTGTTAAGTATCGTGAACATCCCAGTAGGAACAAACTTTACAAATTTATTAACTACAAACGTAGGTAATATGGATGTAAGAGGTGCTGAGGCAAGTTTAAACTTTGTTGCTATACAAAACGACAAGGTAACCTGGGACTTTGGTTTCAATGCGGCTTACAACAAAAGAAAAATTACCAATCTAACTTTAAATCCTGATCCAGGATCGAAAGTTAGTGCAGGCGATATTACTGGTGGAAGTGGTGTAACGCTTAAATATCATGCAGTAAATCAAGTGCCAGGTGCATTCTTTGTATACAAACAAGTTTATAATGCTGCTGGTACACCAATTGAAGGGGTATACGCAGATTTAAATGGCGATGGAGTAATCAATACAAGTGATCAGTATTTCTTCAAATCTCCAGATCCGAACTTCACATTTGGTTTTAATACTTCGTTCACTTACAAAAAATGGACAGCCAGTACTGTATTAAGAGCAAACATTGGTAACTACATTTACGATAACGTTTCTTCTAACTTAGGAATTAAGAACAATGTATTAAGCACACAAGGTATTCTGAATAATTCTGGTATCGATCTTTATAATACAGGTTTCCAAACTTCTCAGTATTTGAGTGATTATTATATCAAAAATGCTTCTTTCTTGAAAATGGATAACGTTGGTTTATCATATAACGTAGGTAAGCTTTCTCCAACAGGCAATACCACAATGCGAATTTCGGCAAACTGCCAAAATGTATTTGTGGTATCCAAATACAAAGGGATTGATCCAGAGTCGATATCAGGTATAGATTATAATTTATACCCTAGACCAAGAACATTCACTTTAGGTTTAAATGTTGGTTTTTAAATAAAAAATTAAGATGAAAAATTCATTTAAAATAATATTAGCATCAGGTATTTTACTGTTGTCTTTAAATTCATGCAAAAAGGATGCTTTAAATTTAAAACCAACTAACGATGCGACTGCAGAAACGGTGTATGCTACACCTGCAGGATACAAAAATAGTTTAGCTAAGTTATATGCTGCATATGCTTTAACCAGTCCAGGCGGTTCTGATGTGAGTGATATTGGTGGTTTAAACTCAGGTTTTGCCGATTTTTTAAGATTATTCTGGACTTCACAAGAGTTAACCACTGATGAAGCAATTTGTGCCTGGGGTGATACAGGTATTCCAGAATTAGATTACTCTATTCCAAGTGTTGACAATCAATTCTTAAGAGGTCTATATTCAAGAAGTATTCTTCAAATTACATTTGTTAATGAATTCTTACGTGAAAGTACACCAGAAAAATTAGCTAGCCGCAATATTACTGGTGCAGATGCAACTGCTGTTACCAGATATCGTGCTGAAGCTCGTTTCTTACGTGCTTATCAATATTGGGTATTGATGGATGCATTTGGTAATCCACCATTCGTAACCGAAAATGATGCGATTGGTAAAGTTGCACCCCAACAAATTTCAAGAGCTGCTTTATTTACGTATGTAGAGTCTGAATTAAAAGCCATCGAAACCGATTTAGCAGAGCCTCGTACAAACGAGTATGGTCGTGCAGATAAAGGTGCTGACTGGGCTTTATTGGCAAGAATTTATTTAAATGCACAGATATACACAGGTACAGCAAAATATACTGAAGCAATAACTTACTCTAGTAAAGTAATCAATGCAAACTATGCTTTAAAAACAAATTACATGGATTTGTTTAAAGCTGATAACAATGTAAATAATGCGGAAATAATTCTAAGCATTAATTACGATGGTATAAATGGAACGAATTACGGAGGTACAACTTTCTTGATTAATGCAGGTATAAACGGTGATATGAATCCGACCTCGTATGGTGTGCCGAATGGTGGTTGGGGCGGTAATAGAACCCGTGCTAATTTACCAGCCTTGTTTCCAGATGCTAATGGTACTTTAGATAAACGTGGTGTTTTCTTTGGAACAAAAACAGGTATAGACGATATTGGTGTATTTACTGATGGTTTACGTGCAACTAAATTTAAAAATGTTACCTCAACAGGTGCTATGGGTGCATCATTAAACGGAACATTCAGTTCTGTAGACTTTCCAATCTTCCGTCTGGCCGAGCAATATTTAATTTATGGAGAAGCTGTAATGCGTGGCGGAACTGGTGGTACCACGGCTTTAGCTTTAACCTATGTAAATGCTTTACGTGCCCGTGCTTATGGAAATGCTTCAGGTAATGTATCAACCATTAATATAGATTTCTTTTTAGATGAGCGTGGTCGCGAGTTGTATTGGGAAGGTCACCGTCGTACTGATTTAGTGCGTTACGGAAAATATACAGATGGTGGTTATCTATGGCAATTTAAGGGTGGTGTAAAAGCTGGTACTGCATTACCTGCATACCGTAACTTATACCCAATTCCAACAGCAGATTTAATTGCAAATCCAAATCTGAAACAAAATACTGGTTATTAATCTCAATCATTCATAAGATATGAAATCAATTTTATTTAAATCCATGGCATTAAGCTTAATTGCTTTGTCGCTATGGTCATGTAAAAAAGATGAAACTAAAGCCATCGCTACATCTGGCACGGGAGGCGCTTTACAAACATCAGCTACAAGCGTTGTTTTAGATAAATCTAAACTAACCACAAATGTTGTAACTTTTAGTTTAACTGATGCAAATTTTGGTTATCAGGCTGCAGTTTCAAATACATTACAGTTAGCTGTTAAGGGAACAAACTTTGCGGCACCAAAAGAGGCAATTCTAGACGCTAAAGCAACAACAAAAGCTTACAATGGCCTCGACTTTAATAATCTATTATTGTCGTTAGGAATTTCTACATCTGCAAATACTGATGTAGAGATTAGAATTAAGTCTTCAATTTCTACATCTACAGCACCAGTTTATAGTAATGTGGTTACCATCAGCGCAAGACCATTCCCTTTAACAGCATGGATTTACGTACCTGGTAATTATCAGGGCTGGAATCCTGCAACTGCAGATAGTTTAATCTCGCCTACGGGAAATGGTGTGTATACTGGAATTATTGCTTTTGACGGTGATAAATTTAAAATTACGCCTGCTAAGAAATGGGATATTGCTTACGGCGATGCTGGCGGTGGTAAAATCAGCACTTCGGGAGCAGATATCAATTCTGTTTCTAAAGGAGCAAAACAATTGGTGGTTGATTTAAATGCAAATACTTTTACGTTAACACCTTTAGTATGGTCAATTATAGGTAATGCTGTACCAGGCAGTGACTGGTCTGTTGATACAGATATGAAATTTATAAACGATGGGAAAAATAGCTGGACGATTACCATACCTTTAACTGCTGGAGAATTAAAATTTAGGTTAAACCACGATTGGGGAACTAGCATTGGTGATGGTTCGGGCAATGTTGTTATTGCTTCTGCTGGAACTTATAAAATAACATTAACACTTAATGCCGATGGTAAAACGGGAAGCTTTACCTCGGTAAAACAATAATATTTTTTCGATGCCCTGAAGGATGCGAGTTCTTCAGGGCTTTTTTATACATAGAGTTTAGCATGATCAAATTACATCCTACTTCCGTTCGTTCTCTTTCTAATAATGCTCAAACTAAATTCTTGCATTTAGCAGGAATTAAACTTATAATATTTGCTTTTCTTGTATTTTCTACAAGCATTAATCTTTTCGCTCAAAAATTAGAGCGTATCGAACCGATGTTCTGGTTTACAGGGATGCACAATCCCAAATTACAATTGCTTGTTCATGGCGATAATATTGCTGCAAGTACAATTTCTCTAACTTATCCAGGTGTAAAACTGGTTAAAGTTAATAAAGTCGAAAATCCTAATTATCTGTTTGTTGATTTAGAGTTAACTCCATCAGCTAAAGCAGGTAAATTTCCTATAAACTTTTCTGCCAACGGCAAAAAACTATTTTCTTATATCTACGAATTAAAAAATCGCGACAAAAGCCCTGGTAGAATTCAAGGTGTAACACAAAAAGATTTTATTTATTTATTAATGCCTGATCGTTTTTCAAACGGCGATAAAAGCAATGATGTGGTTCAGGGTTTAACTGAAACTGCACTAAATCGTGATAGTATGTATTACCGCCATGGTGGTGATATTCAAGGCGTAATTAATCACCTGGATTACCTTAAAGATTTAGGTGTAACTACTGTTTGGATGACTCCAGAAGTAGAAAACGACATGCCACAAGCTTCTTATCACGGTTATGCAGTAACTGATCATTATAAAATAGACCCACGTTACGGTACAAACGAACTTTATAAAAAATATGTGGAAACTGCTCATGCTAAAGGCATGAAAGTGATTAAAGATATCGTTCACAACCATATCGGCACGCATCATTGGTTTTATAAAGATTTGCCAATGAAAAGTTGGTTAAATCAATGGCCAAAATATACACAAACAAGCTATCGCGATCAAACCGTAATGGATATTCATGCATCAGCTGCCGATCGTAAGCAAATGCTCGATGGTTGGTTTGTGCCTTCAATGCCCGATTTAAATCAAACCAATCCTTATGTTCAAAATTATTTAACCCAAAACCACATCTGGTGGATTGAATATGCTGGCATTGATGGTTTGCGATTAGATACTTACGGATATAACGATCCCGTTTACATGGCCGACTGGGCTTTAAAATTACAGGCCGAATTTCCACACCTTTCCGTTTTCGGAGAAACATTAGTTACCGCGGTAGCTAATCAAGCATTTTTTACTGGCGGTAATACGGTTAACCGTGGTTTTGATACCCATTTACAAGGTATAACGGATGCAACATTAAAAGATGCCATTTATGAAGGTATTAATGGGAAAAACGGCTGGGTAGATGGAATTAATCGCCTGTATGCAACGTTAGCACATGATTTCCTTTACAAAAACGCGAATACAAATTGCATATTTTTAGATAATCATGATATGAGCCGCTTCTATTCGATGGTTGGTGAAGATTTCGAAAAATATAAAATGGGCATGTCTATTCTGCTAACCATGAGAGGCATTCCGCAAATGTACTATGGCACAGAAATCTTGATGAAAAACTTTTCTAATCCCGATGGTTTAATCCGCTCTGATTTTCCTGGTGGATGGAATGGAGATAAGAAAGATAAGTTCATTGCCGATGACAGGACAAATAAAGAAAACGAAGCATTCAATTTCGTGAAAACTTTAGCTAACTTCCGTAAAAATAGCGATGCCTTGCAAAACGGTAAGTTAATGCAGTTTGTACCTCAAGATGATATTTATGTTTACTTCCGCTATAATGGAAGTGCGAAAGGCACAGTAATGGTTGTTGTAAATAACACCGAAAAAGATAAAACTCTAAGTACTGATAGATTTGCTGAACGTACAGCAGGAATCACAACTGCAAAAAATGTAATCTCAGGAGAAAATATACAAATCAAAGAGATTAAAGTACCAGCAAAAACAACTTTAGTGTTAGAACTAAATTAAAGTGTAAAAGCAAAAAGACTAAAGCAGAAAGCGAGTTCATTTATCTATTCTAATACTTGATACTCGCTACTAAAATATTATAAAACAATGCAAGAAAATAAACATCCGGAACTTTCAACTTTCAACCTTCAACCCTCAACCTCAATTAAAGCTTGTCTTTTTGATTTGGATGGTGTACTGGTTGATACAGCAGTTTACCATTATCAAGCCTGGAAACGTTTAGCCAATACTATGGGCTTCGATTTTACTGAAGAACAGAATGAACAATTGAAAGGTGTGAGTCGCGTAGAAAGCTTAAATAAAATTCTGGCTTGGGGCAATGTAGAAAAAACTGATGCTGAAAAGGAAGAGTTAGCGACTTTAAAAAACAGTTGGTATGTGGATATGATTACTAAAATGACACCTGCTGAAGTTTTACCTGGAACGGTAGATTTTTTACAAGCGATTCATAAAGCAGGCTATAAACTGGCCTTAGGTTCTGCAAGCAAAAATTCAGGAATCATTTTGGAACGTACTAATCTGGCTCATTTCTTTGATGAAATTGTAGATGGGAATATGGTTACTAAATCAAAGCCAGATCCAGAAGTTTTCTTAAAAGGAGCCGAACTTTTAGGCTTCAAGCCTGATGAATGCGTTGTTTTTGAAGATGCTGTTGCAGGCGTTGAAGCAGCCAAACGCGGTGGTATGAAAGCCATTGGTATTGGCGAAAAAAGTGTACTAACCGAAGCCGATGTAGTGGTAAGTGGTTTAGATAAATTAACAGTTAAGGATTTAGAGGCATTATAATATTTGTCATCCTGAGGAACGAAGGATCTGCAAGCGATGAAACAGATGCTTCATTCTTCAGCATGACAACAGCTTAAATTATGAAGAATTACATTAAAGCAGATGAGTGGAACATTATCGAAGAAGGCTTTGATCCACATTTAAATAAAATTTCAGAAAGTATTTTCAGTTTGGGTAATGGCCGCATGGGTCAGCGAGCCAATTTTGAAGAAACTTACACTGGCGAAACCCTTTTGGGTAATTATGTTGCGGGTGTTTATTATCCAGATAAAACCCGTGTGGGCTGGTGGAAAAACGGCTACCCAGAATATTTTGCCAAAGTTTTGAATGCCGCAAACTGGGTGGGTATCGAAGTAAAACTGGAGGATGAAATCTTAGATTTAGCAACCGCTGAAGTGAGCGAGTTCAAACGTGTTTTGAATATGCATGCTGGTATTTTAGAGCGTACTTTCACTGCAAAACTGAAAAGTGGTAAAACTGTAAAAGTAAAAGCTACTCGTTTTTGCAGTATCGCTGATGATGAAGTAGGTGCAATCCGTTATAGCATTACGCCTGTAAACTTTGATGGCAAAATCACATTGATGCCTTTCATCGATGGCGATATCAAAAATCAGGATAGCAACTACGATGAAAAATTCTGGACAATGGTTTCTGATGAAATCAAAGAGGCAGAAGCTTACATCAAATTAAGAACAAAGAAAACGGAGTTCGAGGTTTGTACAGGAAGTCACATCGAATTATATAAAAATTCAGAGAAAGTTGCTATCAATCCAGAGGCTGTTCGTAAAGAAAAATTCGTTGGACAAACCTTTTCTGTTGATGTAAAAGCTAACGAGGAAATCACTTTGATTAAAATCGCAGCCAATTTATCTTCAGAAAATTATCCAAAAGAATCACTTTTAAAAGAAGCTAAATCGGTTATCACAAAAGCTATGGTTAAAGGTTTCGATACTTTATTGAAAGAACAAACTGAAGCTTGGGCAACCAAATGGGAAGAAAGCGACATCATCATTGAGGGCGATGTTTCGGCTCAGCAAGCGATTCGTTTCAATATTTTTCAACTGTTCCAAACTTACACAGGTAAAGATGATCGGTTAAATATCGGTCCGAAAGGTTTTACTGGCGAGAAATACGGCGGTTCTACTTATTGGGATACCGAAGCTTATTGTGTGCCTTTTTACTTAGCAACTGCTCCGCAGGAAGTGAGCAAAAACTTACTGGTTTATCGTCACAAGCAATTGGGTAAAGCGATAGAAAATGCGGCGAAATTAGGTTTTAAAGATGGCGCTGCATTGTATCCGATGGTGACGATGAATGGCGAAGAATGCCACAATGAGTGGGAAATTACTTTCGAGGAAATCCACCGTAATGGCGCTATTGCTTTCGCGATTTACAATTATATCCGCTATACTGCCGATGAAAGTTATTTGTCGGATTTCGGTTTAGAAGTTTTAATCGGCATTGCCCGTTTCTGGAAACAACGTGTAAACTGGAGTGGCGAAAAACAGCAATATGTAATGCTTGGTGTTACTGGTCCGAACGAGTATGAGAACAACGTAAACAACAACTGGTACACCAATTTATTGGCAACCTGGTGCATGAAATATGCAACAGAAGCTGCGGGAATTGTAAAAAATCAGCAGCCCGGAAAATATAACAGCTTATTAAAAAGCTTAAATTTCGATGTTGAGGAATTTGCCGATTGGGCAGATATCATCGAGAAAATGTATTATCCAGAGGATAAAAATCTGGGAATTTTCTTACAGCAAGATGGTTATTTAGATAAAGAGCAAACTTTAGTTAAAGATTTGCCAGCAAGCGAAAGACCAATTAACCAGAAGTGGAGTTGGGATAGAATTTTGCGTTCGCCATTTATTAAACAAGCCGATGTTTTACAGGGATTGTATTTCTTCGAAGAGGATTACGATTTGGAAACCATCAGAAGAAACTTCGATTTTTATGAGCCACGTACGGTTCATGAAAGTTCTTTATCGCCTTGCGTACACAGTATTTTAGCTGCTAAATTAAATGATGAGGCCCGTGCCTACGAATTTTATTTACGCACTGCCCGTTTAGATTTAGACGATTACAATAATGATACAGAAGATGGTTTGCACATCACATCGATGGCTGGAACCTGGATGAGCGTGGTAGAGGGTTTCGCTGGTATGCGTGTCCGCGACGGTAAATTGCACTTCAATCCTTTCTTGCCAACACAGTGGAAATCGTTCTCGTTTACCATTGGTTTTAGAGGTGCAACTTTGAAGATAAACATCACAGAAAACGGCATCACTATTAAAAATAACAATGATGTTGATTTAGAAATCGGAATCAGAAACCAGGTTTATAAACTGGCTGGAAACGGAGAAATCGAAGTTAATAACGCGGAGTTGGTATGATTGTAGATGTAAAATGTAAAATGGAAAATGCATTGAAATTGGCTTCGACTCCTCGTCATTGCGAGGAACGAAGCAATCTTAATGCGATAGCTTGTTTAATTGCGGTTTCCCTTTTACTAATTTCTCAAACATCCTTTGCACAAAAAAAGAGTAAAAATATGAACGATAAGCAAATCGTTATATATCAGTTATTGCCCCGTTTATTCGGAAATAAAAACACGACAAATATTCCTTATGGCACCATCGAACAAAATGGTTCAGGGAAGTTTAATGACATTACAGATAAGGCTTTAGATGGCATTAAGGAACTTCATGTAAACTACATTTGGTACACAGGTGCTATCGCTCACGCCAGTTTAACCGACTATTCTGCTTACGGAATTAAGGTTGATGATGCAGATGTTGTAAAAGGGAGAGCTGGTTCGCCTTACGCCATTCGTGATTATTACGATGTCAATCCAGATTTAGCCGTTGATGTAAAGAACCGAATGAAAGAGTTCGAATCTCTGGTCAAAAGAACACACGCTAAAAATCTGAAAGTAATTATTGATTTTGTACCAAATCATGTAGCCAGAAGTTATCATTCTTACGCTAAGCCAAAAAACGTAATCGATTTTGGCGCTAAGGATGATGTAACAAAGGCTTTCAGTACGCAGAACGATTTTTATTATGTCCCAGGTCAGCCGTTTGTAGTGCCAACCAACGGACAAAAAACGCCGTTATCTGGTTTACAGGATGGAAAATTTGATGAAAATCCTGCAAAAGCAACAGGTAATGATGCTTTTACTGCATCGCCGAAATATGATGATTGGTACGAAACCATTAAGTTAAATTACGGTGTTGATTATCAAAACGGCAGACAAAATCATTTCGAACCCATTCCGCCTGTTTGGACTAAAATGCGTGACATTTTAATCTATTGGACTAAAAAAGGTGTAGATGGTTTCCGTTGCGATATGGCCGAAATGGTACCTATTGCTTTTTGGAATTGGGTTATCCCACAAGTTAAAAAAGTCAATCCCGATTTAATTTTCCTTGGCGAAGCTTATAATCCGCAAGTGTATAAACAATATTTAGAAGAGGGAAAATTCGATTATTTATATGATAAAGTCGGATTGTATGACGGACTGAAAAGATTAATTAGAAACGAACCTCATGCAGATGTAGCCGCTATTCGTTACGTGTGGCAGAAAGAAAGCGCTGGTTTTGGCAAAAATATGTTGCGCTTTTTAGAAAACCACGATGAGGAGCGGATTGCATCAGCTGGATTTGCAGGAAAAGCTGAACTGGCTTTGCCTGCAATGGTGGTTTCGGCTACGCTTGGCTCTGGTCCGGTAATGTTGTATTTCGGTCAGGAAGTTGGCGAACCTGGAAAAGGTGCTGAGGGTTTCGGTGGCGATGATAACCGCACCACAATCTTTGATTATTGGGGCGTTCCTAATCATCAAAAATGGATGAATGGCGGTTTATTCGATGGACATAAATTAAGTGCGGCAGAGCACAATTTAAGAGCTTATTATAAGCAGCTTTTAAAAGTAACTTCAACAAGTGATGCGGTTGTGAACGGTGAGATTTACGATGTTCCGCAAGCGGGAAATATGAATAACCGCATGTATGCATTTATTCGTTATTCTGGCAAACAGCGTTTATTGGTTGTGGCTAACTTCGATAGAAATCAAACTTTAGAGGCCAATATCGAAATCCCCGACCATATTTTAAAAGTGAAAAAATCTTCTCCAGTAACAGATTTACTTACTGACAGAAAATTGAATATACCAGCAGGAACGAGTATTCCTGTAAAACTTGGGCCAGTTTCGGCACAAGTAATAGAATTTTAAACCTTTATAATTAACCGCAAAGAACACAAAGATTTTCGCAAAGAATAGAAGACCTGGCTTTGCGGCCTTAGCGCTTTTTCACTCTGTGACCTTTGCGGTTAAAAAAACCAATAATAATGAGCTTGAAAACAATTTTTGAGAACCCGAAACTAACACTTGCACAAATTATCAATATGAGTGTAGGTTTCTTCGGAATCCAATTTGGTTGGGATTTACAACGTGCCAACATGGGGCGTATATACGAAAACCTGGGTGCAAACCCCGACCAGGTTCCATTATTGTTTTTAGCGGCTCCATTAACTGGTCTTTTGGTTCAGCCGATTATAGGCTATTTAAGTGATCGAACCTGGCACCCGAAATGGGGCAGAAGGAGACCTTATTTCATGATTGGTGCAATTGTAAGTAGTATTGCTTTAATTTTTATGCCACATAGCAGCGTTTTATGGATGGCGGCAGGTCTGCTTTGGATCTTAGATGTTTTCGGTAATATCGCGATGGAACCTTTCCGTGCTTTTGTTACCGATAAATTGCCTGATAGTCAGGTTAACCGTGGTTTTATTATGCAAAGCATGATGATTGGTTTGGGAGGAAGTATTGCTTCGGCCTTACCTTGGTTGATGAATAATGTTTTTCATCTACAGAATACTGCAACGCAAGGAAACATTCCTGAAAACGTAAAATTCTCTTTTTATATCGGCGCATTCTTCTTTTTCGCTGCTGTATTGTGGACGGTTTTTACCACCAAAGAATACCCACCTCGAGAAGAAGAGCTTAAAGAACAAAGCGATAAAGGTTTCAGTAATGGATTAAAAGAAATTTTCAGTGCTTTAAGAAACATGCCAAAACGCATGCAAATCGTTTCTTTGGTTCAGTTTTTTACCTGGCCAGGATTATTTTTAATGTGGTTTTATTACACAACGGCCGTTGCAGTAAATGTTTTTGGCGGTAAAGACGCTGCTGATCCAGTTTACGCTCACGGTGCCGATTTTGGAAGTTTAACTTTAGCTTATTATAGTGTGATCACTTTTCTTTTTGCATTGGTTCTGCCAAAAATTGCTGATGCTTTGGGCCGAAAAACCACTCATGCTTTATGTTTGCTTTGCGGTGCAATTGGCTTAATCAGCGTGGCCTGGGTTCACGATAAAAACATGTTGTACTTATGTATGACAGGTGTTGGTATTGCCTGGGCAAGTATTCTTTCTATGCCTTATGCCATGTTGAGCGGTTCACTACCAAAAGATAAAATCGGTATTTATATGGGGATTTTTAATTTCTTCATTGTATTGCCAGAGATTATCGCCTCACTAGGTTTTGGCTGGTTAATGCGCAATGTTTTAAATAACGACAGACTTTTAGCCGTTCAGTTGGGCGGTGGCTTGATGATTTTAGCCGCTGTGATTTGTTACCTGTTCATCAGAGAACCAAAGAAAACGGATGAAACATTAGCTTCAGAACTGGCTATTGAAGAAAATAGATCAGTTTAATTAATTGTCGTTGCGAGGTACGAAGCAATCTTACTACCATAGCTTTAAGATTGCTTCGTGCCTCGCAATGACGAAAATCCTCTATAAATCCCTAACCAAATGAGAAAAATCATTTACCTATTGCTGTTCGTAGCCGCATTCAATACCTCCTGCAAAAAAACCTCAACGGATGGCGGAACAGAAATTCCCACTCTACCGTCTGTAGATTTACCTGCTGGTGCAAAAGATGGAGTTGCCTTCATTAACAACGGAACATCAGCCATTGTTACCCTTTATGCACCTGGAAAAAACTCCGTTTCTTTAATCGGAGAGTTTAATGACTGGTCTACAACAGCTTCCGTAATGAAGAAAACTAGCGACGGAAATACCTGGTGGATTCAAATCGATAACTTAAATCCGAGCACTGAATATACTTATCAATTTTATGTTGATGGAAAGTTAAAGGTTGCCGATCCATATTGTGAGAAAGTGCTTGACCCAGATAATGACAAATATATCACTTCAAGTATTTATCCAAATTTAAAAGCCTATCCAACAGGGAAAACAACGGGTATTGTAAGTGTGATGCAAGCAAATCAACCAACTTACAACTGGAAAAATAATGGCTTCGTTCGTCCTGAAAAAAATAATCTGGTCATTTATGAATTGCTAATCCGCGATTTTACGACTGAGCATACTTATGCATCAACGTTAGCGAAATTGGATTATTTGATTGGTTTGGGGATAAACGCAATCGAGTTAATGCCTGTTAACGAATTCGAGGGGAATTTAAGTTGGGGTTATAATCCATCCTTTTATTTCGCTGCTGATAAATATTACGGAACTAAAACAGCTTTACAAAACTTTATAGATGAATGCCACGGTAAAGGAATTGCTGTAATTTTGGATATGGTTTTAAACCATTCTTTTGGACAATCGCCCATGGTTCAGTTATATTTCGATGGATCGAAACCAGCAGCGAATAGCCCTTGGTTTAATGTTGATGCAAAACACCCGTTTAATGTTGGCTACGATTTTAACCATGAAAGTGCGGCTACTAAAAAGTTCTCGAAAGATGTGATGAAATTCTGGATGCAGCAATATAAAATTGATGGTTTCCGTTTTGATTTATCAAAGGGATTTACACAAACTCAATCTGCTGATGATGCCGTTTTTAGAAAATACGATGCAGGCAGAGTAGCTATTTGGAAAGATTACAACAGCTATATCAAAACGATCGACCCAAATAATTTCTATGTTATTTTAGAGCATTTCGCCGAAGAATCAGAAGAAAAGGTTTTGGCAGATGATGGTATGATGCTTTGGAATAATCTAAATTATAATATGAATGAGGCAACGATGGGTTGGTTAACAAACTCTAATTTTCAATGGGGTTTTTACGTAAATCATGGTTTTTCGAAATCAGAAAATTTGGTGGCTTATGGCGAAAGTCATGATGAAGAGCGATTGAATTATAAAAATATATCTTTCGGGAATATGTCTGGAAGTTATTTGATAAAAGGCAATTTGGCTACTTCCTTAAAACGAGAAGAAATGGCTGCAGCATTTTTATTCGCTATCCCAGGGCCGAAAATGGTTTGGCAATTTGGAGAATTAGGTTACGATGTTAATATCGATTTCAATGGAAGAACAGGCGAGAAACCGATAAGATGGGAATATTACAGTGATCCAAATCGTAAAGCTTTGTACGATGCTTATTCCAAATTCATCCGTTTAAAAAAGAATAACTCAATTTTTAATTCAACCAGTTCGACTTATAATTTAGCCGGAGGAATTAAATATATTAAATTGGTTGAAGGCGCTAATACCGTTGTTGTGGTTGGGAATTTTGATGTGGTAAATCAAACTGCAGATATCGATTTTGGTTCGTCAGGAACCTGGATTGATGCAGTTGGAAGCACACTAAATTTATCATCAAACACCTATTTAGCAACACTTGCTCCAGGCGAATATCATATATTTAGCAAACAAGCATTAAAATAATAATTGATTTATCTTGCCTTCACCTCCGATAATCAGATTTTATAAAAGAAATCTGATTATCGGAGGTTTTTTTGTGTTATTATTGTCTATTTTAGCTGTCATTACCGCCTTACAACTAACTAAAATATGGAGAACAAATTAACGCATCACTTGCTATGGGAACGGTTACGTACTGGAGATAAGGATGCTTTTTTTGATCTTTATAAAGCGCTTTATTATCCCCTGGTAAATTTTGGAGTTCGTGTTTGTGCTGATGCCGATTTATCAAGCGAGGCTACTGATCTGGTTTTTACAACCATTTGGGAGAAGCACGAAACCTTAAATCGGGTAGATAATGTTGAGGCATATTTGCGGACTTTTCTTAAAAGGAAATTACTCCGAATCCTCGAGCGTAAGAAAAAGTTAAGCATTGCATTAAATAATGCTGGTGCAGATGGCGAGTGGATGGAAATGAGTTACGAAGAGTTTATCGTTAAGGTCCAAAGTGATGAGCTGGTTAAGCATCAACTTAAAAATGCATTGGAAAAATTAACTTTCAGGCAAAAGCAACTTATACACCTTAAATTTTTTGATGGATTAACTTACGAGCAAATTGCAGAACAAACCAGTCAAACCATAAAAACGGCTTACAATACCATTTACGATGCATTAAAAGTATTACGCAAAGAACTTAAAAACTGATTTAGAATATTGGGAATAGTTCCAAAACCACAACAATTGCATTATTGCTAAGCGCTTCTAATTCTATTTTTTTCGTATTCCAAAGTGCTAATCCATCTCTTGCATGCATTAGTCTTCCTTCAATTTCAAAAGCACCATCAACAATAAAAGTATAAAAGCTGTTTGCAGAACTTTTCATTTCGTAAACAGCTTCTTCTCTTCCAGCAAAAAGACCTACACTTAATTTGAAAGGTAACTTACCATCATTAATAATCTCTATAAGTTGATTTGGGTTTTTCTCAAAGTCGAAATCGAATGATGTGTTTTTGCTGAAGAAATAATCTTCATTACTAATTCCAAGCTGTAAGTAATTAATAGTATCATCTTTATAAGGATTACTGATTTCTAAAACCTCTCCTTTTTCCATATTCAAAATTTGAACTTGGCCCGTTTCAACAGCGTACTCTTTTGTTTTCGCAACAATATCGATTCCACCAGTTATTGGTATAAAAATTTGAGTAGAGTTAGCCTTGCATAAAAAGAACGTTAATTTTCCTCCTGCAATAAATTCATCATTACAAAGAAACAAGCTGCCAATAGGTTCTTTAAACTCGTTAAAATACTTTTCGAAATTAAAAGTGCTATATCTTCGTAAAATCGAAGTCTCGGTCAGCCCACGTTGGTCTGCTAAATATATTTTGCCTGGCGAATCCATATTAAATGTTTTTGATAGAATGAATGCTTAAGAAAGGTTGTAATTGAAATAAATTAGTAAAAATCTCTTCCTCAAGGTTTTCTTTAAATTGAGAAACTAAAAGGTGCTCTCCAATTGTATCGTGCCACAGCAATGGTTTGCAAAAGTAATTTATTGCAATTTTATGCTTTTCTATATTATTGATATCTGAATTGATTAACTCGAATTTGAAATTTTCAAATGTTAGGAAACGTCTCCCTAAATCATCTAAAATATCTGGAATAACACCATTAAGCTGCTGTAAATAACCCACAATTGAGCCCCCAACCAAGAAATGTAATTTATCAGCTCCAGAAACATTCAAATTCATTTCAGCAAATGTGTTGTATTGTTTTTCCTGATTATATAACTGCGATTGCATTTTAAACTCGATGAAACTATCTTCATGTACAAATTTATCCCATGGGTTGGAATTATTGATGTCAATTATTTTTCGGTAGCACAGTGTGATTATTTTTTCAGTCATAAGGAGTTAAAAAAAGGCGTTAAGAAATCAATTCCTAACGCCTCGATAAAAATAAACAAACAATTATAATTCTTATGCTTTTACATTTACTTTAAAGGTTAATTCAAAACCAGCGGTTAAAGTTCCGCTTACGGTTGCAATTTCAATACCTGTTTTATCGTCGCTAAAAACGTTATCTGCATTATTATAGGTATAACCAGTTAGGCCTTTACTATAGCCATTAACCAATGCTACAGACGAACCCGAGCCTTCGGGAAAAGCAATTTGGGTAACCATTAAAGATGTTCCTGCGCCATTATAAACATGAACGTGAATGTGTGTTGCTCTACCGCTGTACCAACCTGGAAAAATCGACGTAAAAGTTACCAGCCCGTTCGCATCGGTAGTTTGGCGGCCACGTAAAAAATGTACGGATTGGTAGTTGGTACTTTGCATACCCGAGCCTCCATATTCCGAATAATTACCTTCTGCATCGCAGTGCCAGATATCTACAATTGCACCTGCTAACGCTGCACAACTATTATTTATATTGCCAATTGTGATTTTTGCAGTCATTTTATAGCCCGTTCTTCCATCGGTAATATCGCTTCTTACATAAGATGCTGGAACTTTTGTTGGGAAAGGGCCTTCAGTTTCTGTTGGAGCCACCGTACAATTTCCGTTTGTGCTAGTCGTTGTGCCTGCGCTTCCTGAACCTGAACCCGAAGTTGTGCCATCTGTGATGCTGCTTTTTTTACAGGCTTCGATAATAACTGGAGTTGAGATTGCTCCAATCATTAAACTCCTGATGAAATTCTTTCTTTCCATGGTAATATGTTTTTATTAGTTGGTTACCTATTTTAAAGGTGCACAGAAAGAATTTGTCTGTAACAAATGTATCGATAAACAAATGTTTTGAAACGTTAAATGCTTGAATTTTAAGGAAAGAGCAGCCAAAATTATCTGTAAAAATCTCTTTATGATTATAAACTATTGATAGGATAATAGCAGAAATGCGGAGCGGTTAAAAAATGAGGAACAGTTTTTGCAATAATCTAATTTCTTTTTGTAAAAGATTAAAATTAGCTTTGCCGCTTAATAATGAAACACCTAGTTACCATATCTCTTGTATTTTTTAGCTTAACACATTTGGCAAAGGCCGAACGTGTTGAAGGGCTAAGGATATTAAACGAATATTGTAATGAGCATAAAATTAGCACTAATACGGCTGATAAAGGTTCCGTTCAACTTAATGAAGATCGCAATCCTTATCTGTTATCGTACACCAGTCTTGCTTTAATTGGAACTCAAAATCCATTAAAAGTTGAAAAATATGTGAGTGCAAATCAGGTTATTGCCGATTTAACCATCCGTAAAAAACCTAAAAATAATAGCCCTTAATCTCTTCTTACAAAAAAATCTTGCAATAAGATTTTGACCCCATTTATACCATTAACAGCCAAAATGACTTGTAATAAGGCATGGCTTGGTTGTTGTAATACACCTGTTTTTTTAAATAATAAATACGAATAAAATATAATGTTAGGATTTTTAGCGAAGGTTTTCGGAAGTAAATCAGAAAGAGATATAAAGGGCATACAGCCATTAGTTGTTAAAATAAATGAAGAATACGCTAAGTTATCTTCTATAAGCAATGATGAGTTACGTGCTAAAACGATAGAGTTTAAAGGCAGAATTTCTGCATTTTTAACCGATATCGATGGTAAAATAGCTACTTTAAAAGCAGATGCAGAGAACGGAGATTTAGATCTTCATCAAAAAACAGCTTTGTATGATCAGGTTGATGCTTTAGGTAAAGACCGTGATGCGGAGTTAGAAAAAGTACTTTTAGAAATTCTCCCAGAAGCTTTTGCTGTAGTTAAAGAAACTTCTCGTCGTTTAAGCGAAAACGATTTCTTAGAAGTTACAGCAACGCAATTTGATAGAGATTACGCAGCTCGCAAAAGCAATGTAAAAATTGTTGGCGACAAAGCACATTGGGCTAACCGTTGGGATGCTGCCGGAACTGAAGTTGTTTGGAACATGGTTCATTACGATGTACAGTTAATTGGTGGTGTTGTTTTGCACAGCGGGAAAATTGCCGAGATGGCTACAGGTGAGGGTAAAACCTTGGTAAGTACGCTTCCTGCTTATTTAAACGCATTGGCTGGCGAAGGTGTTCACATCGTTACAGTGAATGATTACCTTGCCCGTCGTGATAGTGAGTGGAATGGTCCTTTATTCGAGTTCCACGGAATTAGTGTAGATTGTATTGATAAGCACGAACCAAATTCGGAAGAAAGAAGACAAGCTTACGCTGCTGGAATTACTTACGGAACAAATAATGAGTTCGGTTTTGATTACCTGCGTGACAATATGTCGCAAACACTAGACCAATTGGTGCAACGCAAGCCTCATTTTGCAATGGTTGATGAGGTCGATTCAGTATTAATTGATGATGCCCGTACACCTTTAATTATTTCAGGTCCGATTCCTCATGGCGATCAACACGAATTTTATGAGTTGAAACCACGCATCGAACGTTTGGTTAATGCACAGAAAGCATACGTTACACAAGCTTTAAATGAAGCGAAAAAATTAATAAATGCAGGTAACTCTGGAACCGAAGAAGGCGAAGGTGGTTTAGCATTATTACGTGCTTATCGTGGTTTACCAAAAAACAAAGCTTTAATTAAATTCTTAAGTGAAAGTGGCGTTCGTGGTTTGTTGTTGAAAACAGAGAACTACTATATGGCAGATCAATCTAAGAATATGCCAAAGGTAGATTCTGAATTGTTCTTCTATATCGACGAAAAAAATAACCAGGTTGAGTTAACAGAGAAAGGTATCGAGTTAATTACGCAATCAGGTGAAGATCCTCAGTTCTTTATTTTGCCTGATGTAGGTACAGAAGTTGCTGAGTTAGAGAAATCTGATTTGCCTTTAGAGGAAAAAGTAGTAACTAAAGACGCTTTAATGCGTGATTATTCTGTAAAAGCAGAACGTATTCACTCGGTTAACCAGTTATTAAAAGCATATACTTTATTCGAAATTGATGTGGAATACATCATCGATGAAGGAAAAATTAAAATTGTTGATGAGCAAACGGGCCGTATTATGGATGGCCGCCGTTACTCTGATGGTTTACACCAGGCAATTGAGGCTAAAGAAAATGTAAAGGTTGAGGATGCTACTCAAACTTATGCAACAGTAACCTTGCAAAATTATTTCCGTATGTACCACAAACTTTGCGGTATGACGGGTACAGCAACTACAGAAGCAGGTGAGTTCTGGTCTATCTATAAATTAGATGTAGTTGAAATTCCAACCAATAGAAATATTTCAAGAATTGATGACCAGGATTACGTTTACCGTACCGTTCGTGAGAAATACAACGCAGTTGCTGCCGAAATACAATTCTTAGTTTTCCCTTACACACATTACGAGCCAGAGTACGAGCTTGATAAAGAAGGTAACGTTAAACAAAAAGATGGCAAGCCAGTTGTTAAGTTCGATGCTACAGGTAGAATTGTACCTAAGTTAGATGCTAAAGGAGCTTTAATTCCTGCGGTAAATCCTCAAACTGGTCAATTAGAATTAAAAGCTGGTCGCCCGGTATTAGTAGGTACAACTTCGGTTGAAATTTCAGAGTTATTGAGTCGTATGCTTAAACTTCGCGGAATTAAACACAATGTATTAAATGCTAAAATGCACCAGAAAGAGGCCGATATCGTTGCCGAAGCTGGTCAGGCTGGTCAGGTAACTATTGCAACCAACATGGCTGGTCGTGGTACCGATATTAAGTTAGGAGCAGGTGTTAAAGAAGCGGGTGGTTTGGCTATTGTAGGTACTGAACGTCACGAGTCTCGTCGTGTCGACAGACAGTTACGTGGTCGTGCTGGTCGTCAGGGTGATCCAGGTTCATCTCAGTTCTTTGTATCGCTAGAAGATAATTTAATGCGTTTATTCGGTTCTGAAAGAATCTCAAGCATTATGGTTCGTATGGGTATTGAAGATGGAGAAGTGATTCAACACTCCATGATTACAAAATCGATCGAACGTGCGCAAAAGAAAGTAGAAGAAAACAACTTTGGAATTCGTAAACGTTTATTGGAGTACGATGATGTAATGAATTCGCAACGTACGGTAATTTATGCTAAGCGTAAAAATGCTTTATTCGGCGAACGTTTAGATGTTGATATGAACAACATGGTTTTTGATGTTGCAGAAGATATCGTTACCGAATACAAAACTGAAGGTAACTACGAAGGCTTTAAGCTTGAGGTAATTAAAAACTTCTCTGTTGATACCGCAATTACAGAAAAAGAATTCTCAACAAGTAATATCACGGCTTTAACCGAAAAATTATTCGATGAGGCTGAAACATTTTATGCCCGTAAATCTGAGGCAATTATTCAGCAATCGTTACCTGTTTTAACTCAGGTTTACGAAGAACGCGGTCAGCATATCGAACAAATTGTAGTTCCTTTTACGGATGGAATTCGTGGTATTCAAGTTTCCGTTGATTTGAAAAAAGCAATTGATAATAAAGGAAAAGAAGTTGTTCGTTCATTCGAAAAAACTATTGTTCTTGCTTTAATCGATGATAGCTGGAAGGAGCATTTACGTGAAATGGATGATTTAAAACAATCTGTTCAAAATGCAGTTTACGAACAAAAAGATCCATTGGTGATTTATAAAATGGAAGCCTTCAACTTATTTAAAAACATGCTTAACGCAGTTAATAAAGAAGTGGTAAGTTTCTTATATAAAGGTGGTATTCCAGTTCAGCAAGAACCAGATCAGGTTAGAGAAGCACCAGCTCCGGTAAAACAACCAAAGTTGCAAACTACTAAACAAGAGTTTGGCGCAGAGCAACCAGGTGTTGAATTTGGAGATACTCGCGAAGCACTTCCTCAACAACCAATTCGTAAAGAAGCAACGGTTGGACGTAACGAGCCTTGTCCTTGCGGTAGCGGTAAAAAATATAAAAACTGCCACGGAGCGAGCTAATAAGAATTAAATAAATTTATAAATCAAAGCCTTGACAACAGTCGGGGCTTTTTTTGTGTAAAGAAATATGGTCTGTTTGATTACCTATATTTTGCTAATAATTCAATATTTTTGATATAAGGAAACATTGCTGATTAAAATTCCAATGATAAAAGTTTAATGGTAAAGCAGTTTATTAAAGATTTTGATATTATCAAAATCAAAAAAGATGTGCTAAATCAAAATTCGAATAAATTGATACCATCGATTAAGAATAGCTAACATTTGCACAACCCATAAAGAATGCCGATTTTTGTAAAGATTTCTTCATTCTTAATTTTAGCCTAATCGAATCCAAATAGTCATGAAAATAATTTATACCATTGCCTGCTTCCTTTTTTTATTCAAAGCTTCTTTTGCTCAAAAGGGCGAGGTAACGGTGGTAAAAGATCCGATGATAGATAGTTTGATTGCTAAAAGGATTGAAGTATACCGAACAGGCGGCGATGTTTCTGCAAAACCAAATAAACCAGTCGTTTCTGATTATGGTTATCGGGTTCAGGTTTTTTATGGTTCCGATCGGCGGGAAATGTTTAATCAGCAAGCCAAATTTAAAGGCAGTTATCCCAAAATCAATACTTATATCATTTATAAGGAACCCAATTATTATTTACGTGTTGGCGATTTTAGAACAAGGCTCGAAGCCCAACGTTTGATGAGCGAACTCAGACCAACTTTCCCAACATTATTTATTTTCAGGGAAAAAATTAACGCACCAGTATTAGATAGCACAACAGATGATCAAAAATAAAATTAAAGACTTAGCCGAAAACATTTTTAACGATGTAGTAGGTTATCGTCGTCATATACATGCAAATCCCGAATTATCTTTTAAAGAATTTGAAACCTCATTATTTATTAAAGAGAAGTTAACAAAATGGGGAATTGAATTTACAAGCTGCGCCAATACTGGTGTTGTTGGTTTAATTAAAGGCAATCTTCCATCAGAGAAAGTCATTGCACTTCGTGGCGATATGGATGCGCTTCCAATTCATGAGGATAATGATAAGCCTTATCGCTCTAAAAACCATGGTGTAATGCATGCTTGCGGGCACGATGTTCATACTTCATCACTTTTAGGAACCGCCTATATCCTTAATCAGTTAAAGGATGAATTTGGAGGCACGATTAAATTAATTTTCCAGCCAGCAGAAGAGTTATTACCAGGTGGTGCCAGTATTATGATTAAGGAAGGTGTATTAGAAAATCCTAAGCCACAATACATCGTCGGTCAGCACGTTATGCCTTTAATCGAATCGGGCAAAGTTGGTTTCCGCTCGGGGATATATATGGCATCAACAGATGAATTATATGTAACCGTAACAGGGAAAGGTGGTCATGGTGCACAACCGCACCAAAACATCGACCCAGTCTTAATTGCTTCACACATCATCGTTGCACTACAACAAATTGTAAGTCGCAATGCAGATCCACGTTTACCATCTGTTTTATCGTTCGGAAAAGTTACCGCAAATGGCGCAACTAATATTATTCCAAACGAAGTTAAGATAGAAGGTACATTTAGAACCCTGGATGAAAACTGGAGAGCAGAAGCACATAAGCGAATGAAAAAAATGGCTGAAGGTATGGCCGAAAGCATGGGCGGAAGCTGTGATTTTGATATTCATAAAGGTTATCCATTTTTAATTAATGAAGAAAAATTAACCGCAAATGCCAAAGGTTTTGCAGAAGATTTTTTGGGCAAGGAAAATGTTGTTGATTTAGATATCTGGATGGCTGCCGAAGATTTTTCTTTCTACTCACAAGTAACAGACGCTTGTTTTTATCGTTTAGGAACAGGAAACAAGATTAAAGACACAGAATATTCGGTACATACACCTAAGTTTGATATTGATGAAGATGCACTTAAAATTTCAACAGGTTTAATGGCTTATATTGCACTTAAACAGCTGGGGAATTAATATAAAGAGAGAATTATGTAAAATTGGAGATGGTATAATTAGTTGAATCAATACATTACTTTTTCAACCTGCATTCTCTATCATCCGTATCCCATCATCCATTTTCAATCTCAAAAAGGGCATCATTTTTGAATACAGAGCACTACATGAAAAAATTACTGTTAATTATAGCATTATCATCATTTTTCTTTACAGGATATAGTCAGATAATCGATCGTTTTAATCCCGATACCATTAAAACCATTACCCTCGATTCGAGTGTTAATATTAAAGCAGAAAAGCTGAATATTGAAACTTTTATAAATAAGGTAATTAACGATACGTCGTTCTATCAATCTTTCAGAGACATGAAGCGTTACAGTTTTATTGCCGAAAACAGAATTTACAGCTACGATAAAAAGAACAAAGTAGATGGCCGAATTTACCGTAAAATAAGACACAATAACAATGGTCCTTATAAAATGGAATACCTTGTTAAAGAAGATGAAGGGAAAATGTATAAGAAGAATGGAAAATATCAGCTTTATACCGTTGAAATGTTCGATTATATCTTCATGAATGCTTATAATACCGATTTTGTACCAAACGCGCCAGCAGAAGATGGTAAAGGTGGAACAAACGAAGGTTATAAAGCAAAATTGAAAACCTTAATTTTTAATCCTGGCCGACCAGTTAAGGTTCCATTTATAGGCAGTAAAACTGAAATATTCACCGCGAATATGCGTCAGTATTACGATTACTCTTTTACCAGCGGAACTTATCTGGATTCTATTCCTGTATATCGTTTTAAAGTTGCAGTTAAGCCCGATTTAAGCAGCTGGACTAAAGATGGAATTATGATTAAGGAGCTGGTAACCATTTTTGATAAACGTAATTTCAATATTCTTGGTCGCTATGTAGATATGAAGTATGGCAATATGCTGTTCGATTTTAATGTGCAGATGAACATTGAAATGGGTTATTTTGGGGAGGATAAATTGCCAACCAAAATTACTTATCAGGGCAACTGGGATTATCCTTTTAGAAAGGAAGAACGGGCCAGTTTTTTAATTGTACATAAAGATTACAAGCTCGGAAAGTAGGATCGGTTATCGGATAAAAAGATTTATTATCTTTAACCTTCAAAATAATCGATAAATGCATTCATTCATTTCTTCTAAAATTAAGCTAACATTTCTATTAGCTTTTATTTCAGCAACAACCTTACAGGCACAGGTTTTAACTTCAAAACAGATTGATAGTGTTGTAGAAAAAACCTTAAGCACTTTTAATGTCCCTGGAATTGCTGTTTCTGTAATTAAAGATGGCAAAGTCGTTCATTTGAAAGGTTATGGTGTTCGCTCTATTAAAACCAACCAGAAAGTTGATGAAAATACACTTTTTGGTGTAGCATCGAATACCAAGGCATTTACAGCAGCTGCATTAGGTATGTTGGTTGATGAAAAAAAGATTACCTGGGATACAAAAGTTACCGATGTAATCCCCGAGTTTAAGATGTATGATGCATTTGTAACTTCAGAATTTACCATTCGCGACTTGCTTACACACCGTAGCGGTTTAGGCTTAGGTGCTGGCGATTTGATGATTTGGCCAGATTCGTCAACTGTTGATAAAAAACAACTTATCCATAATCTTCGATATTTAAAACCTGTTTCATCTTTCCGTACAAAATATGATTACGATAACCTATTGTACATTGTAGCAGGCGATGTAGTTGCAAGAGTTTCGGGCATCACTTACGAAGATTTTATAGAAACCAGATTTTTTAAACCACTTGGAATGAGCAAAACTGCTGCATCCTGGTATCGTTTAAAGGATAAGTCGAACGTAATCGACGGACATGCACCGTACGAAGGAAAGTTACTTCCTGTAGGTTTAAGCTTTGGTGAGGTTGCAAATGCAGCTGGCGGAATTTATTCTAACGTAACCGATATGAGTAAATGGGTTACCGCTATGATTAATGGTGGTAAATATGGTGATCAATTGGATAAATCACTTTTTAGTTCTGCAATACACAGAGAATTGTGGACACCACAAACCATTATTGCCGGAGGAAATCCATCGAGCTTTAGTAGTTATGGGTTAGGCTGGTTTCTAAGTAATGTTAACGGAAAATTTCAGGCCACACATACTGGCGGCTTATCGGGTATTGTAACACAGGTTACCATTATTCCTGAAATGAAGTTGGGCATTATAGTCTTAACCAATCAACAATCTGGAGCTGCATTTAATTCAATAACAAGTTCCATTAGAGATGGCTATTTAGGTATTAAAGGGCAAGACAGGATTAAAGCCTATAACGATAACAGACTTAAAAATGAGAAGCAGGCTAGTGAAATGGTAGCTAAAGTTTCTAGCGATATTGAATCACAACAAAAGAATAATACCATTAAGCCTGATGTAAAAAGCTATTTTGGTACCTATAATGATGCCTGGTTTGGGCAGGTTACCATTAGTGAAGTTAATGGAAAAATGCATTTTCAAGCTAAAAATGCACCAAAGCTAAAAGGAGATCTGACTTTTTATAAAGGCAATACGTTTATTGTAAAATGGTACGATAGAAGCTTAGATGCCGATGCTTTTGTGAATTTCACGCTTGATAATAACGCAAACGCAAACGGATTTAAAATAGCAGCAATTTCGCCGCTAACAGATTTTAGCTTTGATTTCCAGGATTTAGATTTTAAAAAAACCAAATAATCATACCATGAGAACCACACTAAAAATTACATTATTCTTTTCTGTATGCGTCCTATTTTTAACCTCAATGACATTTAAACCGAAACGCATTATCTTTTTTGGCGATTCAATAACACAACAAGGTGTATCTGCCAATGGTTATGTTACGTTAATTAAAAAAGCACTTGATTCTACCAAATACAATGTAATTGGTGCGGGTATTGGTGGTAATAAAGTTTATGATTTATACCTGCGTTTGGAAGATGATGTATTGAATAAAAAACCAGATTTAGTGGTAATTTATGTTGGTATTAACGATGTATGGCATAAGCAATCTTCGCATACAGGAACCGATTACGATAAATACTTAAAATTCTACCAGGCACTGATTAACAAAATTCAAGGCGTTGGAAGTAAAGTTGTATTGGTAACGCCTTCGGTTGTTGGCGAAAAAAAAGACGGTACAAATGAACTTGATGCTGACTTAAATAAATACGCAGAAGGAATCAGACAACTAGCCGCTAAAAACAATTTACCCGTATGCGATTTAAGAAAGGTATTTGCCGAGTACGAAGCCAAAAATAATCCAGAAGATAAAGAGAAGGGTATTTTAACCGTTGATCGGGTACACCTAAATGAAACTGGTAATAAGCTGGTTGCAGATCAGTTATTGCCTCTAGTAAAGTAACCTCCTAATTCCCCGAAGGGGATTAATACAACTCGGGAGGCATGTATTTCACAATTAAAAATAAACATATAAAAGAAAAGCCCTTTTAGGGATTTGATGTAAAGACAGAGCGGTGTTAAAAGCCCAGTCTTGATACTAACTACTTGATACTATTTTGATAAACCGCGAAACAATAGATAAGATAATGGATACCGCCCGTATAGAGGAGGTAGTAGGGGATTTTGTGCACTTAAAAAAACGCGGAACAAGTTTAATCGGAAACTGTCCTTTTCATGGCGAGAAAACACCGTCATTTCACGTATCGGTAACTAAGGGGATATATAAGTGTTTTGGTTGTGGTAAAGGGGGCGATTCTGTCCGTTTTATAATGGATCATGAGAAATACTCTTATCCCGAAGCACTTAAATTTTTAGCTAACAAATACAATATAGAAGTTGAAGAGGCAGAATTATCTCCTCAGGATGCTGAAGCTCAAAATGCAAAGGAAAGTTTGTACATCGTTTCTCAATTTGCAGCAGCCTTTTTTGTAAAGCAACTTTGGGAAACCGACGAAGGTAAAAGCATAGGTTTGAGCTATTTTAAAGAGCGAGGTTTTAGAGAAGATATTTTAAAGAAATTCGAAGTAGGTTATTCGCCCGATGTTTGGGATGCAATGACACAAAGTGCTATAAGAGAAGGTCATAAATTAGAATTTTTAGAACAAACAGGTTTATCCATTAAAAACGATAATGGCAAAATTTACGATCGCTTTCGCGGTCGTGTAATGTTCCCAATTCACAACTTTACGGGAAGAGTAATTGGTTTTGGAGGAAGAACGTTAAAAACAGATAAAAATGTTCCCAAATATGTAAACTCTCCTGAAAGCGAAATTTACCATAAATCGAATGTGCTTTATGGCTTGTTTCATGCTAAGAAAGCAATTCGCGATTTGGATAACTGTTATCTGGCCGAAGGTTATGCCGATGTACTTTCCGTTCATCAGGCAGGCATAGAAAACGTTGTAGCCTCATCAGGAACATCGTTAACCGTTGAGCAGATTAAATTAATTGGTCGTTTTACGCAAAACGTAACCATTCTTTTTGATGGTGATGCAGCGGGGATTAAGGCTTCACTTCGGGGTTTAGATATGATTTTGGAAGAAGGATTAAACGTAAAAATCGTTTCTTTTCCCGATGGTCACGATCCCGATTCGTATATGCATCATGTAGGCGCTGGTGCTTTTAAAACTTATATAGAAGATAATCGCAAAGATTTCATCCTTTATAAAGCCAATGTTTTGCTTAAAGAAGCTGGAAACGACCCAATAAAAAGGGCAGGCATTATTCGTGATATTGTAGAAAGTATTGCTAAAATTCCCGATCCGATAAAAGCATCGGTTTTTATAAGGGAGAGTAGCAGCTTGTTGCAAATTGAAGAAAGTATTTTGCTCTCAGAGCTCAATAAAATGCGTTCAGCTAAAAGTAAAAAGACTTTCGAAAGTAATCAAAGAGCAAATAATAATAACAGCGGTAATCCATATTCATCGGGTCCGCCAGAGCCACTTGGTCCACCAGATGATTTATGGGATGACCAGGCAGGGCCTTCTATTCCTGGTCAGGCGGTTGAAACGGACGAAAACCAGGAAAAGGAAATCATTCGCCTATTGTTAGCTTATGGCCATGAATTTGTAAATTGGGATAATATTGATGATATGGTGATCGGTTCTTTCATCATGCAAAATCTGGCTGATGTAGAATTTGAAAATCAAATTTGTAAGAAGATTATAGAGTATTACAAGTCGGAAATCGACAATGGCCGTTTGCCTACTGCAAATCACTTTGTTAAACATGAAGATCGAGATATTGCCGATTTGGCAATTACCCTCTCCACGTCAGAATATGCTTTAAGTGAGAACTGGTTAAATAAACATCAGATCTATGTTAAAGATGAATCCATGCATTTAAAAGCAACTATTTTGGGTGGTATTTTTCACTTAAAAAAACGTAAGGTCGATAAAATTTTATCAAACCTTTTAAAGGAAATTAAAGATGAAAAGGATAACGACAATCAAATGATTTTAATGCAGCGTTATGGCGTAATTAAAGGCGTTGAGCGTGAAATATCAAAGTTCCTTGGCTCTGTTATCGTTAAATAGAAATAAGGGGTTTTAGCCGTTATTTTAACCATTCAAAAATCTAAATTCACTCATTTATACACATGGCGGTTCACAACGATTTAGGACGAAAGGGCGAAGAACTGGCCAAATCATATCTGGAGAAAAATGGATATGAAATTCTTGATGAGAACTGGGTATCTGGAAAGGCCGAAGTTGACTTGATTGTTTATAAAGAAGGCATCATGGTTTTTGTTGAAGTTAAAAGTAGAAGTTCGGTTGCTTTTGGGCAACCTGAAGAATTTGTACAGAAAGCAAAGCAAAAACAAATGGAAATAGCTTCATTAGCTTATATCGAAATTATGAATCATCAAAATGAAATTCGTTTTGATATTATTGCAATAACATTTAGAAAAGATAGTACTTACATTTTAAACCATATTGAAGATGCATTTTGGCCAGAAGATTAACCAACTTAAAACCTTACTCTTTATTGCAATTGTAATTAGCCTTGCAAGTTCATGTAGCAACTCTTCTACAAAAGCTACCTACAGAAGTTTTATTTCGCCATTAGTAGGATTAAACGTAAAATCTGGAAACGATTTTGATGTTAAAATACTCTTTGGTAAAGAAAAGAAAGTAGATTCTGTAGTTTACTTAATTGATACTGTTAAAGCAATTTCGAAAACAGATACTACGGCAACTAAACTTACAACAACGGATTTGAAACTTGGCAACCATTTGTTAACGGCTAAAATTTACAATGCTGGCGAATCGGAAGATTTAACATCGAATATTAATATCCTTGCAGCTAAAGAGCCCGATTTATATACCTATAAAGTTATTTCAAAACTTCCTCACGATACTTCTGCCTACGTAGAAGGTTTAGAGTATCATAATGGATTTTTCTACGAAGGAACAGGAGAAAAGGGGAGTTCTGATTTGCGTAAGGTTAATGTACAAAATGGGAAAGTTTTACAAAGGGCAAGATTGGATACGGCTTTATTTGGTGAGGGAATAACCATAATTGGCAACAAAATCTTACAGTTAACCTGGATGGATAAAAAAGCCTTTGTTTACGACAAGGATACTTTCAAGCAATTAGCTGAACTAACCTATAGCCGAGAAGGATGGGGTTTGGCCTTTGATGGGCAGAAAATTCTTACTTCCGATGGTTCAAATACCATTTATTTCCTGGATAAAGATAACTATCAACAAATAGGTTCAATTGATGTTTATGATGATAAAGGAGAAATAAGAAGTTTAAATGAATTGGAATATATCGACGGTAAAATTTACGCAAATGTTTATCAAACCAATACAATTGTAATCATCAATCCAGAAAACGGAGCTGTTGAAGGCAAAATAGATTTAACTGGTCTGTTCCCCGTTGCAGATTATTTTAAAACAGACGATGCAAGAGGTAATAATGTATTAAACGGTATTGCTTACGATCAAGCTGGAAAGCGACTTTTTGTAGCGGGCAAGAAATGGCCTTATATTTTCCACATCCAAATCTCCAGGGTTAAATAAATCAATTTAAGGATAAATCAGTCTTAAAATCTTATTTATCCTTAAATCTTAAAATCCTGTTTATTTTTTCTTTACCTCATCCAGATAGCCATTAAAATTTATGGTTTGTTTATTATTGCTGTAAGCCATTAAGGTTGCATATCCGTTTTGAGAAATATTTAAAACCAGCTGGTAGTTCTCTATTTTTAAATCGTTAGTACGGATATTTATAGTGTACCCACCCTTTTTATTCTTGGTTTCCTTGTAGGTAAAATCTTTAGATGTAAACTTAATTCCTCCTTCGGATGGGTTATACGGCGCAGAAAATGATCTTCCATAATAAGGTAAATAAGCAATTAAACTATCTGGTTTTACAACAAGATCATATTGAGCGCCAGAAAGATTAATCGTTCCGCCACCCTGTGCACCAGGAAAACTTCTTAGCACTTGGTTTACTTCGTTATTGGCTAATGGCGTGGCAGAATTTGCTACAAAAACATAGTTTTTATTACCTACTATTTTAGCGGTAGTTTCTTTATCTGTTTGGGCAAATGCCTGAGTTATAATTACTGTGAAAAATAAACTCAAAAATAATTTAGTGTATTTCATTTTTGGTGTTTTGAATGTTTAACAATTTAAAGATGACGGAGTTTGCTTATTTCCATAAATTGACAATGTTTTGTTTCAAATACCTATATAAATATAACCAATTTTAATGCAGGACTTTCAAGTTTTGACATAAAAAAGCCGTTCTGAAAATTAATTCAGAACGGCTTTCGATATAAAAATAATTTTAGTTAAAATCTGAAGCTTGTAAAGCTGGATTAACCTTAATTTCTTTAATTACAATATTGAATTCTTGTCCGCCTTTAGCAGTTTGAATGCTTTGAACTAATGAATGAGGAAACAAAACATCGCCCACTTTTTTGTAATCAGCATACTCTGTTGATTGTGTAATTTCTGTACCCTGTTTAGTTGTTGTACTTTCTTCTTTCAATAGCAATCCCGAGTTTACATCATAGTATTCAGTTTTCTTTTTACCAGATGCCGAAGTTACCACTAACTTATAAGCATTTGCGGTGCCAACTTTTGTTGTGCCTGCAACCTCAAGTTTACTGCCGTCGGTTGTATAAAACAATTGGTTAAATAGTCCTTTATCTGCTTTCGCTTCTGCAATTTCATCAGCTTTCATTTCGGCTTTCTGACCCATCTGCATTTGATAACCTGAGGTACCATTAAAAGTTTGCTTAACCACGGTTTGCCCGCCCATCGACATTTCCATGCTAGTTAAATTTGGTGCCATTTTCTTAAAAGCAACACCTAATTTATTTCCTTGCATATCCATTTCTCCGCTTTGCTGTATTGCAGTAACTTTTTTCAAGGCAGCTTCGCCTCCAATAGCGGTAATATAACTGTTAATTATATCTTTTGCAGATTTAGCTGGAGCTGTTGCGGTAGCTGCTGTTGCCGACACTGGAGTTGCATAATTATCGTATGCATTAACCGTAAAACCAGCTTTAGTTAAACCCGCCACAAAGGCATCGGTTTTACCTACAACAACAACACGGGTGTTATCATGGTTAAAGTATTTTTTAGCCACTCTTAAAATATCATCAGTAGTTACTGCATTTAGCTTTTGCAAATAAGTACGATAGAAATCTTTTGGTAAACCATTAATTAAGATATTGCTTGCGAAGCTAGCTGTACGGGCAGGATTTTCTAAACCTAATGCAAATGAACCGTTGTAAAGATTCTTAGCATTTTGTAACTCTTCGGCAGAAACTTTTACAGTACGAATAATATTTATCTCTTTTAGAAACTCTACAACAGCACTATCCACTTTTTCATTTCTAACGGCTGCCGTAGCAGAAAACTTCGATTGGAAACGACCAGATCCTGTACTTGCATAAGCGCCGTATGTAAAACCATGTTTCTCACGAAGATTCATAAATAACCTCGACTCTGCACCACCACCTAAAATTTGATTTGCCAATAGAACAGCAAAATAATCAGGACTGGTTAATGGTAAATCTAAAAGATTAGTAACTGTAATTTCTGATTGAACTGCGTTACTTACATTAACCACATCAACTTCTGTTTTAGCTGGGTTACTAACTTTTGCCAAAACAGGTAAAGTTAAAGCTGTACCTTTCCAATCGCCGAAAGCTTTTTCTGCCAGTGCTTTAGCAGCCTCAGGCTTAATATCACCAACAAAAGTTAAATAACCTCTCGATGGTGTTATGTATTTCTTGTAGGCAGTTTTAACATCGTCTAAAGTAATTCCGTTTACCGAAGCTTCAGTAGTAAATTCTCCATTTGGATGATTTTTTCCATAAGCTAAAGCATTAACAACGCGGGTTGAAATTGCCTTTGCACTTTTCTCGCTTGATTTTAAACCCGTAATTGTTTGCGATTTAAGTTTTTCGAATGACGCAGCAGGGAACGAAGGCTGGCGAATACTTTCTGCCATTAACAAAAACGCAGGGCTGAAGTAGCGGGTTAATGCAGATACCGAACCACCGTTTGAACTGGCATTAACATCGGCACCAAGCTGATCTACAGCTTCGTCAAATTGTGCCTTTGTTTTAGTTGTGGTTCCTTCGTTTAACATACTACCCATTAAACTTATTACGCCAGCTTTTGCACCTTCTGTAATCGGACCAGCATCGATGCTAAAATTTGCAGATACTTTTGGAAGTTTATGGTTTTCGACCACCAAAACAGTTATTCCGTTAGCTAATTTATAAATAACTGGGTCGCCAATGGTAATTACTGGCGCTGGACCAGGTTTTGGTTTATGGCTACGATCTATTGTTTGAGCTGAAATACCTTGAGCTAATAAGGAAACTGCAGCTATTATGAATAATTTTTTCATGTTTTTAAATAATGTAATATGAAACTGCGGTTATTTTTTTGGTAAATAATACAAAACAATTCTTTGATTTTTGTTTAGATATTTTTTAGCAACCTCTCTGATTTCTTCGCGAGTAATGGATTTAATAACATCAAGCTCTTTGTTAATATCATTGGTATCCTTATTGTGGAAAGTATAACCATTGGCTAAATTTTCTGCAACACCTAACATTCTGCTGTTAGCACTTACATAACTGTTTTCAAATTGATTTTGTAATTTTTTATAATCGCTTTCACTAATCAAATCCGTTTGCAAGCGTAAAACTTCTTCGTCAATATCCTTTAACAAATCGTTAAGTGGCGTATTCTTGTTTGGGAGTGCTAAAGTGATGTAAGCGCCGTAATCTTCAAGCGTGTAATTAAATGCTGCAACTTGTAATGCAGTTTTCTTTTCATCAACCATTTTAGTGCTTAATCTCGAGCTACCACCACCTGATAGGATCGAGCTAATCATGCCCAAAACCTTATTCTCTCTGCTTTTCATACCAGGAACTCGGTAGGCTGCAAAAATTGCTGGTATTTGGATGTTTGCATCATAAGCCGTATCAATAATTTCTTTTTTGATTTCTGGCAATACAAACTCTTTTCTAACAATTGGCGCACCTTTTGGAACCTCACTGAAGTACTGTTTAATCAATCCTTTTGTTTTGTCGATGTCCAAATCGCCAGTAATGGTTAAAACAGCATTATTAGGAACATAATACTTTTTAAAGAATGCGATAAACTCATCAAGCTTTGCCGCATCTAAATGCTCCATAGAGCCAATGGGCTGCCATCTGTAAGGATGACCTTCAAATAAGTGCGTAAATATTTTTTCTGTAAACTTACCGTAAGGCGAATTATCTACACGTAAACGCTTTTCTTCTTTAACAACTTCATTTTGTGTTTTAACACCACCTTCATTAATAATTGGGTGCAGCATACGCTCGCTTTCTAACCACAAACCTAACTCCAATTGGTTCGATGGAAAAACTTCGTAGTAAAAAGTACGATCCTGACTCGTGTTAGCGTTGTTTTGTCCGCCATTGCTACTTACCAGTTTCATAAACTCACCTTTTTTAATGTTTTTAGAGCCTTCAAATAAAAGGTGTTCGAAGAAGTGAGCAAAACCTGTACGTGTGGTGTCTTCATCTTTCGAACCAACATGGTACATAACAGATACAGCTACAACGGGAGCAGTTTTGTCTTGATGTAAAATAACATGAAGACCGTTGTCCAAATCGTATTCGGTAAATTGCACTTTCTGGGCCGAAGCACTAAAGCACAAACCAGAAATGGCCAGAGCAAAAAGAATTCTTTTTTTCATTAGATAATTTGTTTTTAAAAACAGGCATAACATTGCCCTGAATCTAGTTTTTTAATAATAAGTTATTGTTTGTTTGAGTTGAAAACTAAACATGCAGGAGATTTTTGCTAAAGTAATAATTCTAATAAAAAAAGCGAGTGTTTAGCTCGCTTTTATTTATTAATTATCTCCAGGCTTTATATTGGTTAATTAGGCCATTGGTTGAACTGTCGTGACTAGAAACCTTTCCATCACCTTCTAGTTCAGGTAAAATTTTCTTAGCTAATTGCTTGCCTAATTCTACACCCCATTGGTCGAAACTAAAAATATTCCAAATCACCCCCTGAACAAATATTTTATGCTCGTACATGGCAACTAAACTACCTAAAGTGTAGGGTGTAACTTTTTTTAGCAAGATTGAATTGGTTGGTCTGTTTCCTTCAAAAACTTTAAATGGAGCAAGTTTTGCAATTTCTTCTTCGTTTTTGCCATCTTTCTTTAATTCTGATGAAACCTCTTCATCGGTTTTCCCGTTCATTAAGGCTTCTGTTTGAGCAAAGAAATTTGATAATAAAATTGGATGATGATCGCCAAGCGGGTTTAAACTTTGCGCAGGAGCAATAAAATCAGCAGGAATAATTCTGGTACCCTGGTGAATTAGCTGATAAAATGCATGCTGACCATTTGTACCTGGTTCACCCCAGATAATCGGGCCAGTTTCATAATCTACTTCATTACCATTTCTATCTACATGTTTACCGTTACTCTCCATATCGCCCTGTTGGAAATAGGCTGCAAAGCGATGCATATATTGATCGTAAGGTAAAATAACCTGCGTTTCTGCATTGTAAAAATTGATATACCAAACACCTAATAAACCTAAAATTACAGGTAGATTGCTCTCAAATTCTGCCGTTTTAAAATGGTTATCAGTTGCGTGTGCACCAGCAAGCAATTGTTTAAAGTTATCAAAACCAATACTCAAAGAGATAGATAGGCCAATGGCACTCCATAAAGAGTAACGACCGCCAACCCAATCCCAGAATTCGAACATATTTTCGGTATCTATACCAAATGCCGAAACATCTTTTGCATTAGTAGATAGGGCTGCGAAATGCTTTGCAATATCATTTTCTTTACCACCTTTTTCTAAAAACCATGAACGTGCAGAATGCGCATTTGTCATGGTTTCCTGTGTAGTAAAAGTTTTCGATGCAACTAAAAATAAAGTAGTTTCAGCATCTAAATCAGAAAGTGTTTCTGCAATATGGGTTCCGTCAATATTAGAAACGAAATGAATATTTAAGTGGTTTTTATAATGCTTTAAAGCTTCAGTAACCATTACTGGGCCTAAATCAGAACCGCCGATTCCAATATTTACAATATCGGTAACTGCTTTTCCAGTATAACCTTTCCATTCGCCGCTGATAATACTGTTGCTAAACTTCTCCATTTTAACAAGTACAGCATTCACATCTGGCATTACATCTTTACCATCTACTAAAATTGGCGTGTTACTTAAATTACGCAAAGCGATGTGAAGCACCGAACGATCTTCTGTTTCGTTGATTTTATCTCCATTGTACATAGATTTAATCGCTTCGTCTAATTTACACTCGCGGGCAAGTTGAATTAATAAAGCCAAAGTTTCGTCAGTAATTCTGTTTTTACTGTAATCCAATAAAATGTCTTCAAAAAAAACTGAAAATTTGTTAAAACGATCTGCATCTTCCGAGAAAAGATCTTTAATGCTTTTCTGGTTAATATCTATAAAATGATCGGCCAAATATTTATAGGCTTCGGTTTCTGTAAAATTTATTTTTGGTAACATAATCTTTTTGTTTTTGTAAAAGTAATAAAGCAAATAGTTAAAATCGTCTTTTTAATGTTCAAAAAATTCATTTCATTATTTCTTTTAAAGCAGTTAACTTGCATATAACATCCCGTTAATTTGAGCATCCTGTTTTGTAATTATTAATTAAGGAAATTATGTTAGAAAACTTAAATGAATTAGTACGTGCAAACGTACAAGAAACAGTTGTAAATAATGCTGCTGTACCAAATGAACAAAATGAAGCAGTAATTCAAGCGGCATCAGGTTCTATTTTCGACACGCTTAAAGATCAGTTATCATCGGGGAATGTTGGTGGCTTGGCAGAGATTTTTAATACAGGTAATACCGAAGGTTCGGCTGTTACGGCACAAGCTGCAGGAAATTTCACTGATAAATTGGCTGGATTAGGCATAAATGCAGAAACAGCTAAAGGTTTAGCCGCATCAATAATTCCAGTGATTTTAGGGAAACTAACGCAGAAAACGGCCGACCCAAATGATAATTCTTTTAACATTCAAGATGTTTTAGGAAAACTTGCAGGTGGTTCCGACGGTAAATTCGATGTTAGCGATGTGATCGGAATGTTTAATGGTGGCGGGCAGGCTAAAGCTGGTGAAACGGCTGAATCGGGCGGGATTATGGATAAACTAAAAGGCTTATTTAACTAAAATAATTAAAAGCTTTATGCATTGCATAAGGCTTTTTTTATAACTTAACCACTAAAGAAATTATCCAATATGAAAAAAATCTACATTCTTTATCTTCTTGTAATATCTTCAGGTGCTTTTGCACAAAAATCAGATTTAAAGCCAATCGTTTCTAAAAAAGCGGATGCAATTGAGCAAAAAGTGATTTCCTGGCGCAGAGATTTTCACGAACATCCAGAACTTGGCAATAACGAAGTTAGAACGGCTGGTATTATTGCAAAACATTTAGAAGGATTAGGTTTAAAAGTTACAACAGGTGTAGCAAAAACAGGAGTTGTTGGGATTTTAAAAGGGGGCAAACCTGGACCAGTAGTTGCTTTAAGAGCAGATATGGATGGCTTACCTGTTACTGAACGTGTTAATATTCCTTTCGCATCCAAAGTAAAAACACAATATAACGGGCAGGAAGTTGGCGTTATGCATGCTTGCGGTCATGATAGTCACGTAGCCATTTTAATGGGCGTAGCAGAAGTATTGGCCTCTATGCAGAAGGATTTAGCAGGTACTGTGAAGTTTATCTTTCAGCCAGCCGAAGAAGGTGTTTCTGCAGGCGAAGAGGGTGGAGCTGCTTTAATGATAAAAGAAGGCGTTTTAGAAAATCCTAAAGTTGATGTCATTTTCGGCCTGCATATTAATTCGCAAACAGAAGTTGGCGATGTAACCTATCGCCCTGGCGGAACAATGGCTGCGGTAAATGATATGAAAATAACGGTTACTGGTCGCCAGGCCCACGGTGCGTATCCATGGAGTAGTATCGATCCGATAGTAATTTCAGCACAAATTGTAAATAATCTTCAAACTATAGTTAGTCGAAATTTAAACGTAACAGGGAACCCTGGTGTTGTAACCATCGGTGCAATTAATGGGGGTGTTCGTTCGAACATCATACCTGAAAAGGTGGAAATGCTCGGTACCGTTAGAAACTTCAGCAAAGAAGATGAGGCGATGTTTATCGAAAGGATTAAAACCATTGTTATTAAAACTGCCGAAGCAGGTGGTGGAAAGGCGGAAGTTAAAATTCCTTACAGCAATCATTATCCCGTAACCTTTAATAATGTGGCTTTAACGGAAAAAATGTTACCAAGCATGCAAGCTACAGCAGGAAAAGATCATGTGAAACTGAAACCGCCTGTAACTGGTGCAGAAGATTTTTCTTTCTTTCAGGAAAAAATCCCTGGTTTATTTGTGTTTTTAGGGGGGATGCCTAAAGGAAAAGATCCTTTAAAAGCACCTTCGCACCATACCCCAGATTTTTACCTGGATGAAAGTGGTTTTGTTTTGGGAGTTAAGCTGTTATCAAATCTAACTTTGGATTATATGGCGATGAAAAAATAAAAAATATTAGTGTGAATAAGCTGTTTAATACAGTGTCACATTGGGTTTGTCGAACTGCCTTGTTGGTAATTTAAAAGGTCTTCGACAGGCTCAAAACGACAACTATCTAATTATAACAATAGATAAAATTTTTAATTGGTTACATTTGCCATTATGACCAAAGAACAAATACAGGATTTAAGAGACAGAATAACGTCTCTGAGGAGGCATCTTTGACGTCGAAGAGCTACTTTACGCTATTCGCGAAGAGGAAAAATTAACAATGGCGCCCAATTTCTGGGATGATCCTAAAAAGGCAGAAAAAATTCTTGCAGAAATAAGTTCAAAGAAAAAATGGACGGATGGTTTTGAAAAAACAAACAATGCGGTAGAAGATGCAGCCGTAATGTTTGATTTTTTTCAATCTGGCGATGCTTCGGAAGAAGAACTGCAAGAGCAATTTGATTTAAGCAAACAAGCTGTTGCCGATCTGGAGCTTAAAAATATGCTTCGTACAAAAGAAGATCAGCTTTCTGCGGTAATGCAAATTACGGCTGGTGCAGGTGGAACTGAAAGTTGCGATTGGGCCTATATGCTCATGCGTATGTACATGATGTGGGGCGAAAAGAATGGATACAAAATTACCGAGCAAGATAGCCAGGAAGGGGATATTGCAGGTATAAAGACCGTTACTTTACAGTTCGACGGTGAGTTTTCTTACGGCTATTTAAAGGGCGAAAACGGCGTTCACCGCTTAGTGCGTATTTCACCTTTCGATTCGAATGCCCGCAGGCACACCTCTTTTGCATCGGTATATGTTTATCCTTTGGTTGATGAAACCATAGAGATTTACATCAATCCTGCCGATGTTGAATTTGAAACATTCAGAGCTGGTGGTGCAGGTGGTCAAAATGTGAACAAGGTTGAAACAGCCGTTCGCTTATATCATAAACCATCTGGTATTATCATCAAAAATCAGGAATCGCGATCGCAATTACAGAACAAGGAAAATGCACTGCGTTTATTAAAGTCGCAGCTTTACGAAATTGAGCAAAGAAAACGTAATGAAGAAATTGCTGCAATAGAAGGTTCTAAAAAGAAAATTGAATGGGGTTCGCAAATCAGAAGTTATGTTCTGGATGATCGACGTGTAAAAGACCACCGTACAAATTATCAAACCTCTAATCCACAAGCGGTGCTTGATGGTGATATTGACGAGTTCTTAAAAGCGTATTTAATGGAGTTTTAAAAATAATATTCACGATGAAATTAATAATTATCTTAAGCTTATTTACTATGGTAACGGTTTCTTTAAAAGCTCAGGAGGTTATTCCGCTTTATGATGGTGCTATTCCTGGTGCTAAAAATTCTGCTACCTATATTGAAGAAACGGTTAAAGGTACTGATGGAATTTCGAGAGTGAGTAAGGTAGTTACGCCAACATTAACGGTGTTTTCGCCATCGGCCGACAAAGCAAATGGAACGGCAGTGATCATTTGTCCTGGTGGTGGTTATGGCATTCTTGCAATCGATCATGAAGGTTATAATGTTGCAAAACGATTCAGTGAAATTGGCGTTACCGCATTCGTTTTAAAATATCGTTTACCAAGTGATGAAATCATGGTAGATAAAACCTATGCACTTTTACAGGATGCGGAGCAAGCGATTTACCTGGTTAGAAAAAATGCGAAAAAATATCGTATAAAATCAAATAAAATTGGCATAATGGGTTTTTCGGCTGGAGGGCATTTGGCTTCTACCTTATTGGCTCATTATACCGATATTAAAATTACGGATGCGGAAAAGATTAATCTTCGACCTGATTTTGCTGCATTAATTTACCCTGTAATCAGTTTCGAACGATCGGTACATACTGGAACGATGAAAAATTTATTAGGCCCGAATCCTGGAGAGCAGTTGAAGCATTATTTTTCTGCCGATCAAAATGTAAATAAAAAAACACCACCCACTTTTTTGGTTCATGCTAAAGACGACAAATCGGTGCCAGTGGCCAACAGTATTTTATTAAATGATGCTTTGAAAAGCAACGGTGTTAAAACTGAAATCTATCTTTACGAACAAGGTGGCCATGGCTTTGGCTTAAAAAATAAAACCTCTGATGTAGATTGGTTTAATTTATTAGCTGAATGGCTGAAGAGAAATAAATTTTAAGCATGAGATTCAAAATATAAAAATGGGTCAATTTCTTTAGCAGGAATTGACCTTTTTTTCCTGTTTTTTTGATCGCAATCCGTTCATTGGCCATGCTGAAATTATTTCAGCATATTCATCAAATCAAAGCCCTGAAACAAATTCATCCATTTAATTATAAGCTAAAGAGTTATGTATTAAATAAAAGTAATACTTCTAAATTTGTTAACCCTTTGGTGCAGATTTGTTATCCCCTTGTTAACCCTTTCTGTACCCATTCTTAACCCTTTGTTAACCCCTTATTAACCCTATGCTTACCCTGAGGGTTAACAAAGGGTTAACAAATACTCATAAAACACTATAGTTTAGGTGTACTATAATTAATGATAGTTGCTTCAAGTATTAATTAGGTATAAAATAAAGGCTTTACGAATTGCCTATAGCTTAATCTAACTCACTCGACAGTTCATTGATATAGGTGCCAACAAATAAGTATGTTGTTGGACTTGAAGATATACTACTCTTTAATTGTACGATCTATAACATCTAATAAACCATTCGAGTAAGCATCATCGCTTAATTCCCAAAACATAATGCCATTAAGCTTATTTTTAATAACATATTTTGTTTTTAAATCTATCGATTTGGGGTCATCAAATGTTGCTAAATTTTTAGTAGTGGCATTATAATAATAGGGTGCTTTTGTAGTGTCATCCCAGTAATATTTAAAGCCATTTTCTACTGCAAAATTAGTGTTGAAGTTTTTATAAGAAACGCCCCTGATAAATTTAGTTGGTTGATATAAGCCCTGGTTTGCATCCGTTGTATTTTCGAATACTCTTGCGTAAAAAGCAGCACCAAGGGCAATTTTATTCGATGGTACACCGTAATTGTTCATTACTTTAATCGCGTAATCTGCCGAAAGTTCTTGTTGGGTCGAGTTGTAAAGCGGTGTATGATGCCCGCTTGTTGTAGCATATCCACTAACTAAGTCGTAACTCATTAAATTAACCCGATTTACCAAAGGCATTACCTTACTCCACTCAAAACAAGAATCCAGGCAGTTTTTTGTGCCGCCAGCTGCGAAGCTGATTTCGGATTTCTTGCCCAATTTCTTCCTCAGTTCTTTAATTAATAAAGTGAAATTTTGTTTATCCGCCTCGGTATATCGATGCCCAGGATAACCAACTACCGCAGGATATTCCCAGTCGATATCTATACCATCGGCATTAAAGTAATCGAGTAAGTCTTTAGTCGTTTTTGCGAAAGTTTTTCTACCATCGTTTCTACTAAAAACTTCAGAGCAATTTTGACAGGCACTCCAACCGCCCATAGCAATCATAACCTTTAATTCTGGATTACGTTTTTTTAAACCAACCATACGGGTAATCAAAGCAGAATCTTTAGCAGAATGGATATTTAAGCTATCGCCTTTTAAATGCCCAAAACTGTAAATCAGGTGGCTAATTTTTTCAACTGGGAAACTATCGATCACTGTTCCGCCGCCGCCTGTGTAGTAAGCAATAACATTGGGTTTAATTGTTTTCTGTGCCTTTAGATTTAAGCTAAATAGCAAGGTGCAAATTATTACTATTGGAATAAATAGGGCGTTGTTCAGTTTAATTTGCATTTCCGATGGGGTTTATTCTGGTTTGTGCTCTTCTTTTATAATCTCTTGTAGTTCATTAAGTTCTGCAACTTTTTCTGTTGCTCCAGCATTCTCATAAGCCGAAATCAAATTTCTGATTACACGTCGAATAATATCGGTATTCGTACAAGGGCGATAATACTCTGGCATTGGGTCTAAATTTAACTGGCGAAGAAATTGATCTACATCATGTTTGCCAAAAATATTGCCCTTATTAAATGCATTTATATAAAATAAAACGCCATACTCAGTGCTTTCCTGTTTACTCTCATCAATAAAACCTAATATGAAATGCTGGGGTAAATTGATGCCATAAATTGGCAAATCGAGTTTTTGAGCAATTGTAGAATAAATTATGGCAAGCGAAATTTGATTTCCTTTTTTACTTTCTAAAACCTGATTCAGGTAGGAGTTTTGAGGATCGTGATGATTTTTGGTGTTTCCGCCAAAGCCAAATTGCTGGTATAAAACATGGTTGATCAGTTTAACCTTTTCAACCGAACTCATTTCATATTGTAGGCCAAGCCAGATCTCACGCTTAATGTCTTCTAACTGAATAATGATTTTTTGTTCATCCAAATCGGGGTATTGGTAGCGATTAATAATCAATGCGCCATGCAATAAATCAAAAGCGCCACTTAAATGCCACAGATTTAAATCTTCTTTAACCGTTTTAAACTGAATTTGATGAACGATATTTTCAATACGTTCTTGCAAGAGCCCATCAAAAGATTGTTCCCAAGCATTTTCTAAGAAATTGATAACTTCTCCGCCATATTCCAGCAGTTTTTGCTCAACATGGTGGTAAACCTCTTCATCAGGATCATCAAGCAATTTAACTAAAGCGCTTATCTCTGCGTTATTTTCCATAAAATATACAACGTTTGCGGTGTTTAATTACTTTTGCAATATATATGATAATTCAATTTATTACAGACTACCTAAAACACCGTTTAACTGCTAAAACTCGGCACGGAACGCATTCACCATTCGTTTACAAGCTAGCAGACGAGGTAATTTACGATTTTACCAACAAATCTGAATATAAAAATATAGAAGCTCAGCGAAAAAAACTTTTTAATGACGATTCTACAATCACGGTTACAGACCTTGGTGCGGGCTCTCATTTAAATAAAAACCGCACAAAAAAAGTTAGTCAGATTGCTAAAAATGCACTAAAAAGCCCAAAACTAGCTCAGCTAATCTATCGATTAGCAGAACACACTAAACCAAAATCGGCTATCGAACTGGGTACTTGTCTGGGTATTACTTCTGCTTATTTATCGAAGGCTTGCCCTAATGCAGAAATTATTACAATTGAAGGTTGCCCTGAAACTGCTGGTGTTGCAAAGAAAAATTTTACAGATTTAAACTTAAATAATATAGACTTGCACGTTGGTAACTTCGATTTAATTTTGCCAGAAATTATTGCGAAGCAAGCAACTTTAGATTTTGTATACATTGATGGGAACCATCGAAAAGAAGCAACTTTGAATTATTTTAAATGGTGCTTGCCCAAAATAACTGAAGATTCATTGCTGATTTTTGATGATATTTATTGGAGCCAGGGGATGAAGGAGGCATGGGAAGAGATTAAAAATCATCCCGACGTTACCATTACCGTCGATTTATTTTGGATTGGATTGGTTTATTTCAAAAAAGGACAGGCAAAAGAACATTTTAAGCTGAAAATTTAAACATTAAGATGGAACCAAAATTAAAAGGTATTCAAAAATTATCGGCATTGCGTATTTTGCTGTTAAGCTTTTTTGTAGGGATTACTGCTTATTTTGGTTCGCTTTTTATCACTATGGGTACGCTAACCCATGTTATGTTAGCGTGGGATGTATTCTGCATCCTGTTGATTAGCCTGCATTGGTATATGTTTTTTCATACTTCGGCCGCCGAAACACATATAAAGGCAAAAATGCAGGATGAAACACGGAGTGAAATTTTTGCAATCGTGCTAATATCAACTTTTGCAGGATTACTGGCTGTAATTTTATTGCTGATTAATAAAGACATAGAACCGCTCGATCTTATTGTCGCCATATCTGGTATGTTTTTATCTTGGTTTTTGGTTCATACAACTTTTGGTATGAGATACGCTCATCTTTATTATGGCGATAGCAAAACAAACAAAGGCTCTGGTTTAGATTTTCCAGGTAACGATGAGCCTGATTTTATCGATTTTGCGTATTTCTCGTTTGTTTTGGGGATGACTTTTCAAGTTTCCGACGTGGAGATTTCTTCCAGAAAAATCCGTAGACTTTCACTTTTGCATAGTTTAATTGCTTTCATTTTTAATACTGTTATTGTTGCGTTAACTATAAACGCACTTGCTGGTTTAAGTAAGTAATTGGCTTTAACTTATCTTCTCGCTCACAGTTATAAGTCTTTTGATATATTGATTTCTTATTAAAAAGTTTAGTTCTATAGTTAGATTTTCTGCTTTTTTCGGGATGATGGCATCTTAATTTTTCGGTCGGTGAGACACCAACCGATAGATGAAAATATATTGATTCTTCTTCTTTTTTCAGGATAAGGCCTCTTAATTTTTCGGTTGTTGAGGCACCAACCAGTAGAAGAATCTTTCTCAAACCTACGGGACAGAAGCGGCAGCCCCTGGTTTTGCCAGGGCTATAGCGAATGGCAGGACTACAGCTGCCAAGAATTACATGTTCTTTCGTTCTCTAAATATTCAAATTAATTATCTAAATATCTGTTTATTACATTTATTAACTTAAAAATCAGTAATGTAACTTATTTTTAAGTTGTATAACTGAAAAATAAGTTATAAGTTTGGGTTATGGAAGAATTAACCAAAACCGAAGAACGCATTATGCAGGTTTTTTGGAAATTGCAAAAGGCATTTGTTAAAGATGTAATCGAAGAGCTCGATGAAGAGCCAAAGCCACCATACAATACCATTTCTTCGATAGTTAGGCTTTTAGAAAAAAAAGGTTATTTAAGCTATAAAGCTTACGGAAAAACTTACGAATACTTTCCTGCTATTACGAAAGATGAATATGCTAAGACAACTTTTTCTAAGATGTTTTCGAGCTATTTTGATAGTTCACCAGCTAGTTTATTATCGTTTATGGTAAAAGAAGAAAAGCTTAATGAAAAGGATATTGAAGAAATAAAGAGAATTATCGACCAAAATTCTATGTTATGATGTTAATTTATCTGTTAAAAGTTTCGGCTTGTATCGCAATATTTTTCGCAGCTTACCAATTGCTGCTGGCAAAGCTTACCTTTTTTAAGTTAAACAGAACATATTTGCTGTTTGCGCTTATGGTTAGTTTCATTATTCCAGCATTAACCATCGAGAACAAACGTGAAGTGAGTGTTGATAATAAAGCGACTGAATTAAAAGCTGCTTACGGCAACTATATTTCTTTCGAGGAAAATATTAATGATGATAATGCCAATGTCGCTCAACCTCATAACTGGAAACAGATCATTGAATATGGTTATTATGCTGTTTTAATCGCTTTTCTATTAAGGATTTTGCTCACAATGGGTTACATCAGGTATGCCATTAACAAGTTCGAAATGTCGAAATTAGGTTCAGTTGTTTTTGTTAAAAAGAATTCGAAAATAAAAAACTGCACTTTTCTAAATAAGATAATTATCGATTCTTCGCTTACTATAGAAGAACAAAAAATGGTTATCAGGCATGAATCGGTACATGTTAAGCAAGGGCACGGCTTCGATAAGTTACTGGTCAATATAGCTTGTTGTATCTTATGGTTTAATCCTATAATTTATTTATGGAGAATAGCGATAGATAATAATCATGAGTTTTTAGCTGATGAAGAGGCTTCTGAAACCATTGATAAAAATGTTTATGCTTCATTATTGCTAAATCTGGCCAGTCAAACTAATAATTCTGTTGCAAATAACTTTAGTAAACTTCCACTAAAAAATCGAATTATGATGATGTACAAAAAGCCAAACAATCCAGTTAAAAGACTTACCTATTTTGCTGTAATTCCTTTGGTGTTAGTTTGTTCTTTTGCTTTTGTTAATCGTAAAGAAGTTATAGTAGAAAAAGAACGGATGTCAAACCAACTACAAAGCACGCGAAAGGTAGATTTTTCAAAAACGAATTACTTTCTAAGTAATGGTATTGTTGAAAACAATAACTTAATGGAAGAGCAGGTACTTATTATTGATGCTGGACATGGAGGCGAGGATAATAGCTCGGTAGCATTAGATGGCCAAAAAGAAAAGGATTTGAATTTAAGGGCTGTTATGTTTTTAAAAGAAGAAGCGTTAAAAAGAGGAATAAAGGTTGTGTTAACGAGAATCGACGACAGATTTCTATCTCTGAGAGATCGTTTACCTAAGCAGCAGGGAACTGCATTTATATCCATTCACCATAATTCAAAGCCGATAACTGCAAATAAAGCTTTTGACGGTATCGAAGTTTATGTTTCAAAATTAAATAGAAATATTAAAGGTGCCGAAAGATTAGGAACTGGTATTTTGAGTAAACTTAATCGCCTTGACGGAATGGCGGTAAGAGATTCTTTAGGGAATGTTAATTTACTTTTGTTAAGAGATTCTAAAATGCCTTCTGTTTTAATCGAAATGGGCAATATTGCCGATGGAAAGAGTTTAAATTATATTAACAATGAGAAGAACATACGTCGAATTAGCAACTTAATTTTAGATGGTTTTGAATCTTTCTTTAAAGCGGGATGTTAACGGCAATGCAAACCTTGACCACGAAGTGTTAATGAAAGGATTTATACTTCTATCTTTTTTATTTCTCAATATTTTAAACGCTCAGGCGCAATTTAAAATTTCGGGTAAGGTTACAAATGCTAAAAATGATGATTTGCCATTTGTAATTGTTAAAATTTTTAATGGGGATAAGCAAATAAGCTATAGCCAAACAGATAGTTTAGGCGTTTACAATTTAAATAATCTGAAAGAAGGAGCATATTCAGTCCTCTACTCAGGTTTATTTATTACGGAAAAGAAAAGGATTATCAATTTAAAAAGCGATACGATTATCAATGTAACTGTTGATGAAATTTCGAACAACCTTAAAGATGTAAACATCAGTTTCAGGAAAAATATAATTGAAAGGAAAATAGATAGAACTGTTTTCAATGCCGAAAATAGTATTGCAGCAATTGGAACCGATGCATTAGAACTACTTGCCAAAATACCTGGGGTTAGGGTGTTAAATGATAAAGTTTCTTTAGTAGGGAAGGGCACTGTTAATGTAATGATTAACGATCGGCTCATTCAGTTAACCGCTGATGATTTATCTGATTATCTGAAATCTATTTCCTCAGATAATATTTCAAAAATAGAGATTATAACTAATCCGCCTGCCAAATATGATGCCCAGGGAAACAGTGGTTTAATTAATATCGTATTAAAAAAGGTTTCAACTGAACTTTTTAGCGGTTCCGTTAATGCGGGCTTTAACCAAGCTGCTCATCCTACTTTTTCTTCTGGAGGAAATTTAAATTTCCGAAAGAATAAAATTACCATTTTTTCGAACCTTAATTTTAGAAAGGGATCGCTTGTTCCTTTTGAACAAAGTAATGTTTTTTACCCAAACCAAACCTGGAACATTGTTAATAAGGATCGAAATTTCAGGACGGTTCCTTCTGGCCAAATAGGAATAGATTATCAACTATCTAAGAAAGCGATTTTAGGATTGTCCTATAATGGCGGGTTTACCAATTTTCATTCAGAGGAGAAAATTGTTACCAGCATTTTTAATAACGTATCAAGTTTAGATTCACTCCTTAATTCGGATGCAAATGCAAAAATTCGCTCTCATTATAATGCTGTAAATATTTATTTTAAACAAGCCTTAGATTCTGCAGGTAAACAAATTACCATAAATGGCGACTGGTTTAAGTATAAAGATGATAAAAGCAGGCATTTTGATAATACAAGTTATACTGGAAATGGATTGGTTATTCCTGGTTCATTTGCTGAATATCTATCCACAAGTAAACAAAATATAGACTTATTTACTTTAAAGATAGATGTTGATTTGCCTTACAAACCTTTTACTTTATCATTCGGTTCCAAACTCAGTTTTATTAAAAACGAAAGCGATGTTGCGTTTTATCAATCGGTAAATGATATTTATAAATTAAATCCCGGACAGAGCAACTTATTCGACTACCAGGAAAATACACAGGCGCTTTATGTTAATCTGAATAAGAGTGTAAAAAAGTGGAGTTTTCAACTTGGATTACGTGGAGAATATACGCAGATCAAAGGCGTTTCGTTAGACAACAGTAATTCTAACAATTATTTTAAATTTTTTCCAACCGCTTTCCTCAGTTATAAGTTAAATGATAAAAGTACATTTTCAGTAAATTATGGCAGAAGAATTAACCGACCAGCTTATAAAAAACTTAATCCTTTTAGGTGGTATAGTAACCAATATGCTTATGCAGAAGGTAATCCTCAATTGCAGCCATCTTACAATAATAATATAGAAATAGCGCATAATTACGCCAGTGTTTTTTCAACTACGTTTACTTATAGCCATACATCCAACGGTTATAACGATGTTAATTTTATTAATGCGAATTCAAATATTCAGGTTTTGAAGCCCGTTAACTTTATAACGGGTTACAATTATCAAATTAGTAATGCTGTTACTTTTAGCGAAATAAAATGGTTTGATAGTACAAATCAGCTTGATGTATTCTACTCTGTTTTTAAATCCAATATTCCGCAAACCTTAAATAGGGTAGAAGGTTATGGGGCTTACGTATCGACTATAAATCAATTCAGATTTAACCAATCCAAAACATTTTTGGGCGATGTAAGTTTCTGGTATCAGTTTCCAACTATAGATGGTTTGAATAAAAATAAAAGTCAGTATAATTTAGATTTAGGTTTGAAAACAATATTGATGAATAAAACGCTGCAAATTGCTTTGAATGCCACTGATGTTTTAAAAACGAATAAGTATCGTTTTAGTAGTTTGATTAATAACCTTAAACAAGAGTACAACAACTATTACGATAGCCGTCAGCTAAGATTAACCATTAGGTATAATTTTGGAAGCGATAAGCTTAAACAAAGAACTGCCAAAGCAGGTAACGAAGAGGAGCGAAGAAGAAGCCAATAATTTGATGTGAGAATCCCGCTCTTAAAATGCTTCGGCCAAACTGATGTAAAAGCCACTTTGACGTTTTTCATTTGCTAGTTTTTCACCTATTCCGTAATCAACACGTACGCTAAGTCCTTTTGCAGTGTCGAAGAAATATCTTCCGCCAAAACCATAATTAGGTTTCAAGCTTTTAAAATCAAAATTTCCATTATTGAAAACTTTACCCGCACCTGCGAAGGCTACGATTCCAAAGCGGTTCATAAAACGATAACGTAATTCTAATTGCGATGCCATTAGATTCTCATCACGGTAGCGGCCGCCATAATAACCCCGCATAATTTGGTCATTCCCTAATTGCTGAAGTAAGTAGAATGGTGTTTTAGAGCTTTGTATGGTGTAATAAATTCCTTGTACACCTAAAATAACCTTTTTACTAATCGACCAGAAACTTCTAAGGTCGACCTTAATCTGGCTTCCTGTAAAACTATCTCCACCAAAAAAATCTGGCGCATATTGATAAGTAACTCTACCGAAGAAACCTTTACTCGGGTAATTGTTCGAATTTCTCGTGTCGTAACTTTGGCTTAAGCCAAAGTAAGCAACCGAGCCACCATCTTTATCTAAAATTGCAGGGTTGTTGCTGAAAATTCCTCCAGTTACCTGATCAGTAAATTTATAAGTTTCAAAACCCAGAGATACACCAGTATAGGCGTTTTTTAAAAGATTTTTTTCTGCATCAAACAGCATTTTAAACTGGTTCATAACCAATTTATCTTCGTCCGTTTTTTGCGTTGTATTTCCTATTCCATAAAAGTTAAAAGGCATTTCTTTAAAACGAACATCGCCAATAAAATGGTATTTATTTCCAGGCGACCAAGCATCTCCTTTTAAGGCAACATTATAGGTTTTTTTTGTTGAGTAAGTGCCATTTACCGAGAAATTGGAACTTCTGGTAATTGTATCCTTTCTATCCGTATAATAAGAGTAAATAGCGCCCAGACCAAATTCAAAGCCTGTTTCTTGAGAATAACCAAAAGCAGGTATTGGTAAAAAACTGGCTTTTCGTGTTGTATCTTTCTCATTCGACAGCATTTTCTTAATCAACTTCATTTGTGCCCAACCCGAAAAAGAAAACAGACTTAAAGAAAGTAAAATAACCAGTTTTTTCATAGTGCAAAGAAAAGAAAATATTTTAGTTCGTTTGTCATCGTATGATTTCTCTGGTATTGATATTATGGAATATGTTTTTTAAGGTCAGCCCAATCAAAATCTAATTATGAGTATTGGGTGAGCTGCTTGCCAATTCTATTTGTAACAAATGGATCATTAAACCCAATAAGTGAAAGCGAATTGCAAATTGCAAACGGTTTGCCTATTTTTGCGGCAAACAATACAAAACAAAATGAGTAATACAAGAGGACCAATATCTCAGTTCATGGAGCGTAATTACCTCCATTTTAATGCTGCAGCAATGATGGATGCAGCTAAAGGTTATGAGACACACTTGGATGAGGGTGGGAAAATGATGATCACTTTAGCTGGTGCAATGAGTACAGCCGAATTGGGTATTTCACTTGCAGAAATGATTCGTCAGGATAAAGTGGCTATTATTTCTTGTACAGGTGCAAACCTGGAAGAAGATATTATGAATCTTGTTGCGCACTCACACTACAAACGTGTACCTAATTACAGAGATTTAAGTCCGCAGGATGAGTGGGATTTATTAGAAAACCATTACAACCGCGTTACCGATACTTGTATACCTGAAGAAGAGGCTTTCCGTCGTTTACAAAAGCACATTCAAAAAATATGGATGGATGCAGAAGCGGCTGGTGAGCGCTATTTTCCTCACGAATTTATGTATAAAATGCTTTTAAGCGGTGATTTGGAGCAATACTATGAAATTGATCCAAAAAATTCGTGGATGCTTGCAGCTGCTGAAAAGAATTTGCCAATCGTTGTACCTGGATGGGAAGATTCTACAATGGGTAATATTTTTGCTTCTTACGTAATGAAAAAAGAGCTAACTGCTACAACGGTTAAAGGCGGTATTGAATATATGGGTTGGTTAGCCGACTGGTATATTGCTAACAGCGGTGGAAAAGGAATCGGTTTCTTCCAAATTGGTGGCGGTATTGCTGGCGATTTCCCGATTTGCGTTGTTCCTATGCTTTATCAGGATATGGAAATGGAAAATATTCCTTTCTGGAGTTACTTCTGCCAGATCTCTGATTCGACAACTTCTTACGGTTCATATTCTGGTGCTGTACCGAACGAAAAGATCACCTGGGGTAAATTAGATATTCATACACCTAAATTCATTGTAGAAAGTGATGCTACAATCGTAGCGCCTTTAATGTTTGCCTGGATATTAAAACAATAATCAGAATTTATGTCAAAACCAAATTGGTTTTGAGTATGCCTATTGGAGATTAACTTCGAAAATAGGCATTTTTGTTTACTGATTGGCTTGAAACTGCATTTGTTTAGAATGATTATAAATTGTATTTCAAGTCAGTATTATGTCATGGGATTTATTAATAAGTTATACTTTTGTTCAAGTTTTGATGGGGATATTGCATCCCAAGCATCAATTTCACAACAAAAAGTAAATTAAATAAGTATAAAGTGTTCATTATGAGAGATATCTCGATGATTTTAAAAAACGTTTGGAAGTCGTTATTCCTGTTTTCAGCCATTTCTGTAATTGCGGTTTCTACCGTTAATGCACAAGATGCTGCAGCTGGACGAACACTTTTCAAGGCGAAGTGTACATCATGCCATGCATTAGATGCAAAAATGATTGGTCCTGCCTTAACAGGTGTGAGCGATCGTCACCCAGAAGATTTTCTTTTAAAGTGGATTCCGAACAGTGGTGCATTAATTGCTTCTGGCGATCCTGCAGCTGTTAAGCTTTTCAATGAGAATGGTAAAATAGCAATGACTGCTTTTCCAGAATTGGATGAAGCGAAGGTTAAAGACATTTTAGCTTACATTAAGGAAGGCGAGCCTAAGCCGAAAGCTGGTGCTGAAGGTGCTGCTGCTCCAAAAGATGATACCACTTCAGGTTTATCTATTGCGGGTATCGTTGCAATAGTTTTAGTTGCAATTGTGATTTTAGTAATCTTAGGTCGTGCTTCTAAATTATTAGAGCGCTTAATTCTACAAAAACAAGGTATCGAGATTGAAGAAGATGTGCCATTAAAGGTTGGTGTTCGCAAAATGTTCAAAAACAAGAAATTTGTTATGTTCTTCATTTTGTGTTTAATCATTGCTTTAGGTTCTTGGGGTTGGATGGGTATGTGGAACACTGGTGTTCATACAGGTTACCAACCAGTACAACCAATTAAATTCTCGCATGAGTTACACGCAGGTATCAATCAAATCGATTGCCAGTACTGTCACTCAGGTGCATTTAAATCTAAAAATGCTTCAATTCCATCATTAAATGTTTGTATGAACTGCCACAAAGCGGTACAAGCAAGAACAGAAGATGGTCAAGTCTCTCCTGAGATTAAGAAAATTTACAATGCTTTGGGTTACGATCCTGAAACGCAGAAATACGATAAGAGTAAAGAAAAACCAATGGAGTGGGTACGTGTACACAATCTTCCTGATTTCGCTTACTTCAATCACTCTCAACACGTAGTTGTTGCAGAAGATGCAATTCGTAAAGCAAAAGGATTACAACCAACAGAGCCTGTATGTTTCGCTTGTCATGGTCCTGTTAATACAATGGAAGAAATTTATCAATATTCTCCATTAACCATGAAATGGTGTATTAACTGCCATAAGGAAACTGATATTTCTGGTCAGAAAAATAATGCTTTCTACGCTAAGGTTATCGAAGCGCATGAGAAAATTAAAAAAGGCGAGAAAATTACACCAGCGTTATTGGGTGGTTTAGAGTGTGGTAAGTGCCACTATTAATAGTTAGAGTTTTAGTAAGAACGTTCGATAAACAGTAATATAGCTTAAATGGAAAGCAATAAAAAATACTGGAAAGGCTTAGAGGAGTATAACAATACACCCGATTTTGTTAAAAATAGCAAAAACGAATTCGCCGAGCCACTTCCAATAGAAGATGTTTTAAATGAAGCAGGGTTAAGTACCGTTACCCCACGCCGCGACTTTTTAAAGGCGTTAGGTTTTGGTTTAGGTGCAGTTACTTTGGCGGCATGTCAAACAGCCCCGATTCATAAATCTATTCCTTACCTGGTAAAACCTGAAGAGGTTACTCCAGGTATTCCTAACTATTATACTTCTAGCTTTAACGGCCAGAGTATTTTAGTTAAAACAAGAGAAGGTCGTCCGATTAAAATAGAACCAAATCCAAACGCAGGTAAATTTAACTGTGGTACGGATGCAAGAGCGCAAGCTTCGGTTTTAGATTTATACGATGTATCAAAATTAAAAGCACCAGTTCTTAAAAATGAAGAAACAACTTGGGCTAAGATCGACAGCTTTGTAAAAGGCGAGTTGGCAAAAGCACAAGCTTCAGGTAAAAAGATTCGTATTGTTGCATCAACAGTAAGCAGTCCATCAACAAATGCTGTTTTAGCACAGTTTGTTGCTAAATACCCAGCGGCTAAGTTGGTTCAGTACGATGCGGTTTCTTATACTGGTATTATTCAGGCTAATCAAAATAGTTTCGGTAAAGCAGTTTTACCTAAATACAATTTCGATAAAGCTGATTTAATCGTAAGTTTTGCAGCAGATTTCTTAGGTACATGGATTAGCGGTGAGGAATTTACTTCTCAATATACTGCCAACCGTGACTATAAATCTTTAGAAGGTAAAAAAATGAGCCGCCACATTCAATTTGAAAGTGGAATGAGCTTAACAGGTACAAATGCAGATACACGTGTACCAATTAAATTATCAGAAGAAGGCCCTGCTTTAATTGCTTTATATAACGCAATTACTGGTCAATCTTTACCAGGCGGAACTTTGGGTAACAATACTACTGCTGATAAAGTAATTAAATTAGTTGCTAAAGAACTTACACAAGCTAAAGGCAAATCGTTAGTAGTTTGTGGTTCTAACGATGTTTCAACTCAAATTTTAGTAAATGCCATTAACGCCGCTATCGGCAGTTATGGTACTACCATCGATCTAGATAACCCTTGCTATTTATACGCAGGTAACGATGCTGAATTTAATGGTTTAGTTGCTGAAATGAGCCGTGGAGAAGTTGGCGCTGTTTTATTCTTAAATAGCAACCCTGCTTACGATTTCATGAATACAAAAGCACTTACTGATGCCTTGGCTAAAGTTCCTGCAAAAATCTCTTTCGCAGATAGAGCTGATGAAACAGCTTCACTTTGTGATGCTATTGCGATTAACCATAACTATTTAGAATCGTGGGGTGATGCAAGTGCTTACGAAGGATATTATTCAATCGTTCAGCCTACAATCAACCCAGTTTTCAACAGCCGTCAGGCAGAAGAAAGTTTATTAACATGGGCTGATGCACCAGTTAAAGATTACTATCAGTTTGTACGCAGCAACTGGGAGACTAAAATGTTACCAGCACTTGGTATGTCTTGGTCTGATGTTTTAGAAAAAGGTGTTGTTACTTCTACTGCTAAACCAGCAGCTGCATATAGCTTCAGTCTTTCTTTAGCAGCAGTTGCAACTTCAATTGTAAATAGCAGTAAAGCATTAACAAAAGATATCGAATTACAGGTTTACGAAAACATCCCAATGCGTGATGGTAAAAATGCAAATAATGCATTCTTACAAGAATTACCTGATCCAGTTTCAAAAGTAACTTGGGATAATTATGTTGCTCTTGCACCTAAATTCGCAGAAAAATTAAAAATAAAAGAATTTGATGTTGTTACTGTTAAAGGAAGCAACGGATATTCAGTTGACTTACCAGTACTTATTCAACCAGGCCAGGCGCAAGGAACAGCTTCAATCGCTTTAGGTTACGGTCGTACAAAAGTTGGTAAAGCAGGTAACGATGTTGGTAAAAACGCATTCCCTTTCATTTCGTTTGTAAATGGAACAATGCAATATGCTACTAACGTAACCATTACACCAACTGGTGGATATTACGAATTAGCACAAACACAAACTCACCACTCTTTCGAAGGTCGTGCAGTAATTAAAGAAGCTACATTCGCAGCATACTTAAAAGATAGTTCTGCAGGTAATCACAAGGGCGATCATAAAAATTATGACCTTTGGGATGAATACGAGAAACCAGGTAACAGCTGGGTTATGGCTATCGATTTAAATGCTTGTACAGGTTGTGGTTCTTGTGTTGTGGCTTGTAACGTAGAAAATAATATTCCTGTTGTAGGACGTGATGAGGTTCGCCGTCGTCGTGAAATGCACTGGATTCGTATCGATCGTTATTATAGCTACGAAACACCAACTGGTGATGTTACAAAAGAAAAAGAAATTGCTAATCTAGAAGATTTAGATCACGTTTCTGTTGTTCACCAGCCAATGTTATGTCAACACTGTGATCACGCACCTTGCGAAACAGTTTGTCCTGTATTGGCAACGGTACACTCATCAGATGGTTTAAACCAAATGGCTTATAACCGTTGTGTAGGTACTCGTTACTGTGCGAATAACTGTCCATACAAAGTACGTCGTTTTAACTGGTTCAACTACTGGAACGATTCACGTTTCGATAACTATTTAAATAACGAGTTTACTCAATTGGTTTTAAATCCTGATGTAACTACACGTTCACGTGGTGTTATGGAAAAATGCTCAATGTGCGTTCAACGTATTCAGGCAGGTAAATTACAAGCTAAAATTGAGAAACGTCCATTAAAGGATGGCGATATTAAAATGGCTTGTCAAGAAGCTTGTTCAGCAAATGCAATCATTTTTGGTGATGCAAACGATCCTAATTCTGAGGTTTCAAAAGCTTTACGTTCTGAGCGTATCTACTACGTTTTAGAAGAGATAAACGTGAAACCAGGTATCGGATATATGACAAAAATTAGAAATACAGATACAACAGTACAAGCGTAAGCTTTAGTATAAAGAAAATACAAATTATGTCAGGACATAACGAATCAATACTTAGAGAACCATTAATTACCGGCGATAATATCACGTATGCAAAAATTACGGACGATATTTTAATGCCGGTAGAAAATAAGCCAAACAAAGCTTGGTGGATTGGGTTCATTTTTGCCTCACTAGGTGCTTTACTTTGGGTTGTAGCAGTAAGCTACACTTTCTGGAATGGTATCGGTGCATGGGGTTTAAATAAAACAGTGGGTTGGGCATGGGATATTACCGGCTTCGTATGGTGGGTAGGTATCGGTCACGCCGGAACACTTATTTCAGCTGTACTTTTACTCTTCCGTCAAAACTGGCGTAACTCCATTAACCGCTCGGCAGAGGCGATGACAATCTTTGCGGTAATATGTGCGGCAACTTATGTTGTATCTCACATGGGCCGTCCTTGGTTAGCTTATTGGGTTTTACCTTTACCAAATCAATTTGGATCACTTTGGGTAAACTTTAACTCGCCACTTGTATGGGATATGTTTGCAATCTCAACTTATTTCTCTGTATCCTTATTATTCTGGTATACAGGTTTATTGCCAGATATTGCAACCATTCGCGACCGTGCTACAGGCATGCGCAAAAAGGTTTATACAATTTTTTCATTCGGATGGAGTGGAAGTGTTAAAACCTGGCAACGTTTCGAAGCTGTGTCTTTAATCCTTGCAGGTATTTCTACACCACTTGTATTATCGGTGCACACTATTGTATCAATGGACTTTGCAACATCAGTAATTCCAGGATGGCACACTACAATTTTCCCTCCTTACTTCGTTGCAGGTGCAATTTTCTCAGGCTTCGCGATGGTGTTAACCTTATTATTGGTTGCACGTAAAGTATTAGGTCTTGAAAACTACATCACAATGTTCCACATTGAGTCGATGAATAAAATCATCATCTTAACAGGTTCAATTGTAGGTGTGGCTTACTTAACTGAATTCTTTATTGCATGGTATTCTGGTTCAGAATATGAGCAGTATGCATTTATCAACCGTTCTACCGGTCCTTACTGGTGGGCATATTGGATGATGATGACTTGTAATGTAATCTCTCCACAATTACTTTGGTTTAAGAAAATCCGTTTAAGTATCAGAGCAACATGGATTTTATCAATTGTAGTAAACATTGGTATGTGGTTCGAACGTTTCGTAATTATCGTTACTTCATTACACCGTGATTATATTCCTTCAAGTTGGGCAATGTTTTATCCAACATGGGTTGATGTAAGTGTGTTCGTGGGTTCAATCGGGCTATTCTTTACTTTGTTCTTATTATTCTTAAGAGTATTACCTTCAATCGCTATAGCAGAGGTTAAGTTATTATTGAAAACTGCAAGTGAGCAGGCTAAGATGAAACAGATTAAAGAAGGACATGAGAATAAAGAGTATGTAGCAGAATACATAGAGTCTTTAGAAAAATTTGATAGTGTTAAACAAGAAGATTACGCAAAAATATAACAATGAGTGATATCAAATATATTTTAGGCAGCTTTGGCGATCCTGATGAAATGATGCATGGCATCGATAAACTTCAGGAAAATAACATCAGTATTTATGATGTTTATACCCCAATGCCTATACACGGAATAGAAGCCAAATTAGGAGTTAAAAGATCGAGAATTGATATCGCTGCATTTTGCTTTGGTATTACAGGTACCTGCGCAGCTTTTGCATTAATTTATTTTTGTGCAGTAATCGATTGGAAAGTAAACATAGGTGGTAAACCATCATTTGCATTGCCGGATTTTATTCCGATAATGTTCGAACTTACAGTATTATTCTGTGCTTTCGGTATGGTATTAACTTACTATGCTTCTACACACTTATTTCCAGGTAGAGCACCAAGAGTGATGGATTTACGTGCTACTGATGACCGCTTTGTTATCGCAGTAGATGCACACGAAAATGCAGCTCACACCGTAATTGATGGTTTATTAAAAGATGCCGGTGCTTTAGAAGTAAAGTATAATGAAAGGAAGTACATTAGCTATGAATAAGAATAAATTTGTTTATGCCGCGTTTTTAGCTATCGCTTTTGCAGCTACTTTTTCGGCTTGTAAAGATAAACGCAGTACTGGTTTAGAATATGCCAGGAACATGTATGATCCGATTGCTTACAATCCAGATCAGCCAAACAAAAATTTTAAAGATGGTAAAACTGCACAATTACCACCTGCAAATACAAAACCAGTAGGTTTTGAAGAATATGATAAATATCCTAATACTTTAGAAGGTTACAATGAAGCTGGTGCAAAAATGGTAAATCCATTACCAGTAGATAGTACAAACCTTGCACAAGGTAAACACTCTTTTGTAGTTTTCTGTGCGCCATGTCATGGTGAAAAAGGAGATGGACAAGGTCATTTAGTTAAAATTGAGAAATTTAACGGTGTTCCTGCTTATCAAACTGGTGCTTCATCAAGAGGTGGAAATATGGCAGATCTTACCGCTGGTAAAATTTATCATACCATTACATATGGTGTAAATAACATGGGCTCGCATGCTTCACAAATCTCGCCAACAGATCGTTGGAAAGTGGTGATGTATGTTCAACAATTACAAAAAGGACAATAAGTAAAGCAGAATATAAATGGGAACTCACAATATTAATTTTAGTGAACAATTTGAGTTTACAGGAAAAGTTAAAACTTTAAGTATAGTTGGTATCGCTTTAGGTATCGCTGCTGTTGCTTATGGTTTCATCGCTGGTGATAAAGTTATGCACGAGCGTACTTTTGCCAACCTGTTGCTTATGGGATATTACTTTGCATGCGTTTGTATGTCTGGTATGTTTTTCCTAGCAATTCAATTTGTTGCTCAGGCAGGCTGGTCTGCTTCAATTTTACGTGTACCGCAAGCTATGGCAAAAACATTGCCTATTGCTGCTGTAATACTTGTTGTAATTATTTCTGCAGGTTTATACACACACAACTTATATCACCACTGGAATGCTGAAGGTTTAACTGACCCTAACAGTCCACACTATGACTCTATCATCGCTGGTAAATCAGTATTCTTAAACGTACCATTCTTTTTAGGGCGTCAGGTTGTGTTTTTAGGTGTTTACAGTATTTTTGCCATGCTTTTCGTTAAGCTTTCATATAATGAAGATTTAGCAGGTGGATTAAATTCGTACAGAAAGAGCTTTAAAAATGCTTGTATCTTTTTAGTGATTTACGGTTTTACAACTCCAATTTTTGCTTTCGATACCATCATGTCATTAGAGGCTCACTGGTTCTCTACCATGTTCGGCTGGTATAACTTTGCAGCAATGTGGGTAAGTAGTTTAGCAACTATTGCAATTATACTTATTCTATTAAGAAGAGCAGGTTATATGCAATGGGTTAACAATAGCCACTTACATAACTTGGGTCAATTTATTTTTGGTTTCTCTATCTTCTGGACTTATGTATGGTTCGCACAGTTCTTGTTAATTTACTATGCAAACATGCCAGAGGAAACTGTTTATTTCTACAGACGTTTTGAATATTACAAGTTTTGGTTCTTCTTAAACCTTGCAATGAATTTCTTAGCGCCAGTATTATTATTAATGGATAGAGATAATAAGAGAACAGATGTTAAGTTACTATTTGTTTCCATCATCGTATTATTAGGCCATTGGGTAGATTATTATCAAATGATTATGCCAGGTGCTGTAGAAGATGGACATAACGGTTTTGGAATTGTTGAGATTGGTACTGCTATAGGTTTTGTAGGATTGTTTACCTTTACGGTTTTAACAGCGCTTAGTAAAAAACCATTAATAGCAAAAAATCACCCTTTACTACAAGAAAGTTTGCATCATCAGCTTTAATTGATGATTTTATAAAAGCGAATATTTTAATTATTATATAGAAGTACAGCGTACTACTTTTAAGAAAATGAGTTTAAGAAAGTTAATCACGAATAAAACGACCGCAGCTCTAGCAGTATTACTTACTGTTTTTGCAAACACGAGCGTATTTGCTCAAGATGCAGCAGCAGGTGCTGCAGCGGCAACAAAAGTTGATATGGGCGAGGTTTATAAATCAGTAATATTTTATATACTGATATTCCTGGCCGTATGTTTATTCATCGCAATTATCGGTAAATCGATAAGAGTTTATGAATTAAGCCGCGAAGCACAAGGAAAGCCTGTAGGCATTAACTGGAACAGAGTACACGCAAGTTTATTTGCGTTATTCCTAGTTTTAGGTTTATATGGTGTTTATTGGGAATATACAGTTCACGGCGCAATGTTATTGCCTGATGCAGCTTCTGTACACGGAAAACGCATCGATGAGATGTTTAACTTAACATTAATTATAACAACCATTGTTTTCGTAGTTACGCACATCTTATTATTCGGTTTCTCTTATTTGTATAAATATTCTGCTAAAAGAAAAGCATACTACTATCCACACAACAATACAATTGAAAAAATCTGGACGATAGTTCCTGCTTTAGTTTTAACTGTGTTAGTGTTAATGGGCTTTTTAACATGGAGATCTATTTTCTACAAAGTAGATGATCCTAAAAATATGCCGATTCAAATTGAAGTTACCTCAGAACAGTTTAAGTGGTCTATCCGCTATCCAGGAGCTGATGGAGTTGTAGGTCATAAAAACTATAAGTTAACTACTGCTACAAATACTTTAGGTATCGATTTTAAGGATATAAAATCTCGTGATGATCAAATGGCTGATGAGATGGTTATTCCTGTAGGTAAGCCAATAAAACTTCTTTTAGCAAGTAAAGATGTTATCCACAGTTTCTATATGCCTCATTTCAGAGTGCAATTAAATACTGTACCAGGTATGCAAACTATTTTTGAGTTTACACCTACAATTACTACTGCAGAGATGCAGCAAAAAACAAACGATCCAAATTTTCACTACTTATTCTATTGTGCTAAAATTTGCGGTTCTGGTCACTATAATATGCAAAAAGTTGTACGTGTAGTTTCTGAAGAGGAATACAAAACCTGGTTAGCAGAACAGAAAACGTATTTAAACGATGATTTAAGAAAACAATTTAATTTGCCAGTTGCACCTACTGCTGTTAAAGCAGAAGCAGATTCGACAGCTACAGATTCATTAGCTGCGAATACAAACAAAATGGCCTTAAATAAATAATATACCGAAGAGCGAAAAGAATTATGTCAACAATAGCATTACACGACGAACACAATCACGATCACGCTGATCACGGGCACCATAAGGAGACGTTAATCTCGAAGTATATCTTCAGTATGGACCATAAAATGATTGCCAAGCAATATTTGATAACAGGTATTATTATGGCTGTTATTGCAATGGTATTATCAATTTTATTCCGTATTCAATTGGCTTGGCCAGATAAAAACTTTCCATTCTTAGAAACTTTTTTAGGTAAATGGGCAGAAGGTGGTCGTATCAAATCAGATTTCTATCTTGCTTTGGTTACCATTCACGGTACCATCATGGTATTCTTTGTATTAACCGCTGGCTTAAGTGGTACTTTTAGTAATTTATTAATCCCATTACAAATTGGAGCTAGAGATATGGCATCGCCGTTTCTTAATATGCTTTCATACTGGTTCTTCTTTGTTGCCTGTGTGATTATGATGGGTTCATTTTTTGTTCAAACTGGACCTGCATCGGGTGGTTGGACCGTTTATCCGCCTTTATCAGCCATTCCAACAGCAATACCAGGATCAGGTACAGGTATGACCATGTGGTTGATCAGTATGGTACTTTTCGTGGCATCATCTTTAATGGGTGGTATTAACTATGTTAGTACAATCTTAAATATGCGTACTAAAGGTATGGATTTATGGAAAATGCCTTTAACGATTTGGGCTTTCTTCTTAACTGCTATTTTAGGTATCTTGTCATTCCCAGTATTAGTTGCTGGTGTTGTATTATTAGTATTCGATAGAAGTTTTGGAACAAGTTTCTACCTATCTGATATCGTAATGGGTACGAATATTTTACCTAATGAAGGTGGTTCTCCAATCTTATGGCAACACTTATTCTGGTTCTTAGGTCACCCTGAGGTGTACATTGTAATTATGCCAGCTTTGGGTATCTCATCAGAAGTTATTTCAGTAAATTCACGCAAACCAATTTTCGGTTACCATGCAATGGTTTATTCGTTAATTGGTATTACCGTACTTTCGTTCATCGTTTGGGGTCACCATATGTTTGTAACAGGTATGAATCCATTATTGGGTGGCGTATTTATGATTACAACGCTAATTATTGCTGTACCATCGGCTGTAAAAACATTCAATTATTTAGCAACTTTATGGAGAGGTAACATCCGTTTCACTCCAGCAATGTTATTTGCAATTGGTTTAGTATCATTCTTTATTTCGGGTGGTTTAACTGGATTATTCTTAGGTAATGCATCATTAGATATTAACTTACACGATACGTATTTTGTAGTTGCCCACTTTCACTTAGTAATGGGTTCTGCTGCTATATTTGGTATGCTTGCAGGTGTTTATCACTGGTTTCCTAAAATGTTTGGAAGAATGATGAATCCTAAATTAGGTTACCTGCATTTCTGGTTAACTTTTATTGCTGCCTATCTGGTTTTCTTCCCATTACACTTCTTAGGTTTAGATGGTGTTCCACGTCGTTACTATGCATTCACAGAATTTGAATTCATGAAGAAATGGTTAACTGTTAACGTATTTGTAACTTGGGCTGCTATTTTAGCTGCTTTAGCTCAGGTAGCGTTCTTATTTAACTTCTTCTATTCAGTTTTCAAAGGAAAGGTTGCACCTCAAAATCCTTGGGAATCAAATACATTAGAATGGACTGCTCCAGTAGAACATATTCACGGAAACTGGCCAGGTGAAATTCCAACTGTTTACAGATGGCCATACGATTATAGCAAACCAGGTCATGATGAAGATTTTATTCCTCAAACGGTTCCTTTCTCTCAAACAATGAGCTCTAACTTACCTCATGACTTTGAAGGAAATACTGAAGCTGAAAAAATTCAACAAGACTGGGAAGCTGCCAATCCTGTGACACAAAATAAGGGCTAGTTAGATAGCTTTAACAAAATTTTAAAAGGGGTATCTGATTAAGTTTCTGCTTATCCGGATACCCTTTTCATCTTAATAGATATATGATCACCAGATCGGAGCAACGTTTTATTAGAATTAACCTTATAACCATTATCGTTACGCTATTGGTTATACTTGCGGGTGGTATTGTACGTAGTACTGGCTCCGGTATGGGTTGTCCTGATTGGCCGAAATGTTTCGACAGGTATATTCCACCTACTGATATTTCTCAATTGCCAGCAAACTACAAAGAAAAGTATGTAGCAGGAAGAATTAAGAAGAATGAGAAGTTTGCCAAGTATTTAGAAAGCATGGGCAAAAAGGAATTAGCAGATAGTATTAGACACGATCAAACTATTTCAGTTCCTGAAGAATTTAATCCTGCTAAAACTTGGACTGAATATTTGAATAGATTAGCTGGTGTTTTAGCTGGAATATTTTTATTTCTTACAGCTGCTTATTCGTTTATTTATAAAAAAACAGCCAAACGAATAATTGTTTTAAGTGTATTAAATGTTTTTGTAGTTGGGTATCAAGCTTGGCTAGGTTCAATAGTGGTTTCAACTAATTTAATGCAGTGGGTTGTTACTGTTCATATGCTTTTGGCTTTAGTAATTTTGGCAATCTCTATTTACACTTACAACTACGCGAAGCAGTTGCACAAAGAGCCTTCGGTTATTATGTATCGAATAGCATGGTTAAAAGGCTTTATGTTTTTTACTTTAGCCGTTAGTATTGCTCAGATTATTTTAGGCACTGAAGTTCGAGAAGCTATTGATGTTATTGCCAAGTCGCTATTATTTAATGAACGAAATACTTGGATTTCTAAAGTAGGATCAGTTTTTAATTACCATAGAGATCTAGCCATTTTGGTTGTAATATCAAACGGTATAATTTATAAAATGGTAATTGATAGATTTAGTGGGAAAGCAGCTCCCTTATTAACGGCTAGATTTATACTATTAACATTACTAATTCAGGTATTGAGCGGGTTTATATTAGCTTATATTTCTTTACCACCATTTGCACAAGCATTGCATATATTATTTTCGACAATGCTATTTAGTTTACAGTTTTATCTGTTCCTGTTGGTTTATAGAACAAGAACTTACAAACAATAATAATAAGAAAGTTGAAACAAATTTTTTCAGATTTTTCTAAGCTCATTAAATTCAGACTCTCCTTTACGGTAGTGTTCTCTGCATCTATTTCTTTTTTAATAGGTCAGAAAATGCAGGTTGGGAGAGGGCATATTCCTGCTATTGATTGGGGAAATTGGCTGATATTGATTGCTGGTGGATTTTTGGTTACTGCAGCAGCAAATTGCTTTAATGAAATTATTGAGGTTGATTTGGATAAACTGATGAGTCGCACCAAAGACAGACCCATGCCTGCTGGAAGAATGACTACAGGACAAGGTTTGATATTAGGCATTTTTATGGCCTTTTTAGGTACATGGCTTTTAGGACAACTAAATTTAGAAACTGGATTACTTTCAGTCTTTTCGATATTATTATATGCCTTTGCTTATACACCATTGAAAAGAAAGTCGCCAATTGCGGTATTTGTAGGTGCAATTCCAGGTGCATTACCTCCACTTATTGGCTATTTGGCAGCATTTGGAAGTTTAAAGGCTGAAATGTTTCACGAAATTGATTACTACATTGCTGGTATATTGTTTCTCATTCAGTTTGTTTGGCAGTTTCCACATTTTTGGTCAATTGCATGGGTATTGGATGATGATTACAAGAAAGCAGGTTTTAGATTGCTTCCTACAAAGAAAAGAGATAAAACAACCGCATTGGTTACCTTTGTAAGTACATTAATATTAATTCCTGTAAGTTTACTTCCTACCTTTTATGGTTTTGGTGGTTATTACATTGCAGCACTATCAATTTTAGCTGGAGCTATTTTTAGCTGGTTAGCTTTTAAATTGTTTTTGAGTAGAGAACTTGTTGATGCAAAGAAGCTGATGTTTTGTTCTTTTTTTTATATACCTGCGGTACAGTTGGTATTAATGTTTGATTTTATAGCAAAATAATTATTTATGGTTTTAACAATGGAAAATACAACAGATATATTCGACCCTAAGCCCAAGAAGTTTATTGTATGGCTTTTTGTCGTTTCATCTACCATTATGTTTGGCGGTTTTACCAGTTATTATTTGGTATTTGCAGCTTCGAAAGGTAAAGGACATGGATTAGTGCTTCCAGATGCTTTTATTTACAGTACGTTATTAATTATAGCAAGCAGTGTTACCTTAACATTAGCTTCGAGAGCATTAAGAAAGTTAAATTTTGGTTTACAGAGGAAAATGCTTTGGCTAACCATTATTTTAGCCTTCGGTTTTGGCTTTATGCAGTTTGCCGCATGGGGTAGCATGGTTAAAACTGGTGCAACTTTAGTTGGAAATAATGCTGCGATATCATTTATTTATGTAGTGCCTTTAATGCACTTATTTCATATTATTGCAGGTTTAGGCTTTATAACCAGTATCTTAGTAGGTAGCTACAAGAATATTTCTTTAGCTAGAAATAAGTTCCGTATGGAAATTACTTCTATTTTTTGGCATTTTGTAGATATATTATGGATATATCTGTATGTTTTTTTACTTTTGAACCGTTAAATTTGTTAACAAACTATTATACTTTTTCCCAATGAATTCAGTATCACAATTAGATCAAGTTAAAACCGGACCTTGGAGTGGCGGTCGTTCTCCGTGGTCGGTAGAATATGGTAAAATCATGATGTGGTTTTTCCTCTTATCAGATGCTTTTACATTTTCATCTTTATTGATTTACTACGGCGCTCAGCGTTTTTCTAAATTAACCTGGCCTGATCCTGATTTGGTTTTCCAATCAATTCCAGGTGTAATGGATAGTGGTGCACCGTTAGTTTTTGTAGGTATCATGACCTTTATCCTGATTTTAAGTTCTGTAACTATGGTAATGGCTGTAGAGGCTGGTCACCGTCGTGCAAAGAAAGAAGTTATTTGGTGGATGGTAGCAACTATCATTGGTGGTTTTATGTTCTTAGGCTGTCAGGCATTAGAATGGACTCACTTATTCCACGAAGGTTTTGGATGGGGAGAAATTCCTACTACGGAAAAGTTACATCATTTATTTAACGGAGATGTTTCTTTAGTAGCTGCTCAGCAGTTTTCTAACTTATTCTTCACTATTACAGGTTTTCACGGTTTCCACGTATTTAGTGGTGTAATGATTAATATCATCATTCTAGTCATGACAATTAATGGTACATTCGAAAAAAGAGGTCATTATTTGATGGTTGAAAAAGTTGGTTTATATTGGCACTTCGTAGATTTAGTATGGGTGTTTGTATTTACATTCTTCTATTTGGTTTAATTTTAATTTTTAAAAATATTTAACATGTCAGAACATCCAAATACAGCAGAAGGTCACGAGCACGATGATCATGGTGGAATGAATAAGGCTAAAATCTGGAAAGTTGCAGGTATTTTATCTTTAATCACTGGTATTGAGTTTATTATCGCACTTTGGGCAATTCCAGGTGGACATATCCCTCAACACATAGGTAACTATATTTATATCGCTTTAACGTTAGTAAAAGCATTTTATATTGTAGCTTACTTTATGCACTTAAAATTTGAAAAGCTAGGTTTGCAACTTGCATTAACGGTAACATTTATTTTTATTATTTACTTTTTAGTTTTAATGCTAATAGAAGGTGGTTTTATATTCCATCATTCTCCTAATTTTTAATGAGACCTATTTCAATAAAAAAAACTTTGATCCTGGTAAGCATATTAGCTATACCAGGATTTTTGTTTTTCTACCTATTGCCCAAATTTGCTAAAAACAGGTACAAGAGCCTTCCAATTTATGGCGAAAAGATTGTTGCCAAAACTTTTCATTCGGTAAAAGGGAAACAAATTCCTGATACCATTTACCATACAGTTCCCGATTTTAGTTTAGTTAACCAGGAAAATGAGACTATTAATTGGACGTCATTAAAAGGGAAAATTGTTATTCTAAATCTTTTTTATAGAGAGAGCTCGTTAAAAGATGTAAATACAAATGTTAAAAGCATTGCTGATGGGTACCAGAAAAATCCATTAATTAGGTTTTTAAGCCTGTCGGTAAATCCTAAAGATAACCCGTCTAACTTAAAAGATTTAGTTTCTTCTTTAGAAGCAAAGTCAGGTAAATGGGATATTTTAAGTGGAGATACTTTGCTAACCTATCCATTTATTCGCCATGGATTGCTACTAGATATGATATATCATGAAGAAGCAGGGGAGACTAAATTTATTTATGGTAATAAAATTATCCTTTTAGATAATCAGCATAGAATTAGAGGTTACTATGAGGCAACTAATCCTGATGCTTTAGCCAAACTAGACGACGAAATCAAAGTTCTTGTCGCAGAAGACCTGCGGAATTTAAAAGATGGTAGATAAAACCAAACCAACAAAATTATTAATATCAAATCCCTGAAGTTTATTAATCTGATGGAAAAAAGCTCAATAGAAAAAAAATATAATAAGTGGATCATTGTATTATCAATTGTTATACCTGTAGCAGTTGCTGCTCTCTTCGTAGTTAAACTAAAAGATTTAGGTTTTGATGTGAGTCCACTTCCATTTTTACCACCAATTTATGCAGGTATTAATGGTGTAACAGCTGTATTATTAGTGGTTGCGGTTTGGGCGATCAAAAACGGAAAGATACAGTTACATCAAAATTTAATGAAAACAGCAATAGGCTGTTCTTTACTGTTTTTAGTGATGTACATCGCCTATCATATGACAACGCCTTCAACAAAATTTGGAGGAGAGGGAGCTATAAAATATGTTTACTTTTTCATTTTATTAACACATATACTTTTATCAATTGCAATAATACCGCTGGTTTTGGTAACTTATGTAAGGGCGTTAGCAGAAAGATTTGATCGGCACAGAAAAATAGCCAGAATTACTTTTCCATTATGGCTTTATGTAGCCATAACAGGAGTTGTAGTTTATCTGATGATATCGCCGTATTATCAGTATTAATCATTATAAGACAATAATAAGTTCAACTTTATAGTTGGGCTTTTTTTATGACACAATTTTTAAGTCCATCAAAGCGTTTATCTGTATATTTGTGGTGATGAAGAAAAAAGCAATTTTTATCTTATTAGTATTCGCATTAATCTTTTCAATTTCTCCAAAAGTTAATGCACAGTGTGCTATGTGCACAATTAATGCCGAACAAGGTGTTAAAAATGGTAATACTCAAGCTGCTGGATTAAACACTGGCGTTTTGTATTTACTGGCTATTCCTTATTTGCTTGCAACTGTTGTAGGTATAATCTGGTATAAAAAATATCGTAAGAAAAATGTTCATTTGAATATGAAATCAGATTCTATTAATATGAATTAGAATTATGTCTGAAAAAACTTCCAAACTGTATGCAATAGTTCATGCAAAATGTGCGCATTGCAGAAGAGGGAATATTTTTACAGGTAGTATGTACGGTTTCAATATTCAACACACCAAAGAAATTTGTAGTCACTGTGGTCAGCGAATAGAAATAGAACCAGGCTATTTTTATGCGGCTATGTATGTAAGTTACGCAATGAACGTTATCGAAATGCTTATCGTTAGTTTCATTACTTATTTATGTGTGGGCCCATTAGAAGATAATACGTTCTGGACTTATTTAATTGCAATTTTTTCTGGCTGTTTTATTCTTTACCCATTCAATTATAGATATTCCAGAATGATTTTGCTCCATGTTTTATCGCCCAATATAAAGTATAAATCATATTACGATAATCCATAGTTTCGATTAAGCTAGAAGCTATATATTAAAAGAACACAGAATTACATGTTAAAGAAAGATACGCTCAGTTTTATTAAAGACGTTGCTGAAAATAACAATAGAGAGTGGTTTGCCGAAAACAAGCCCAGGTACGAAGAATCGAAAGCTAACGTTCTGGAGTTAGTTGCCTCAATTATTCCAGAACTTTCTAAAATAGATCCACTTATTTCTGCCGATTTAGACCCAAAGAAATGTTTATTGCGGATTTACCGCGATGTTCGTTTTAGTAAGAACAAGGATCCATACAAGAATAATTTTGGGATGTGGTTTTCATCTAAAAGTAAAGGTGGAAATGAGCCAGGTTATTATTTACACATTCAGCCAGGCTTAAGCTTTATTGCGGGAGGATGCTGGATGCCAGATGCGGCACATTTAAAACTTATCCGCCAGGAAATAGATTATAATATTGGCGATTTTAAAGACATAATTAATAACAAAGATTTTAAGACTCAGTTTAAATTCGGAGGAGGAGCAGCATTAAAAAATGCACCAAAAGGTTACGATCCAGCCGACCCGAATATTGAATATTTGAAACTGAAAAGCTTTGAGGCTTCGATGAATTTGAACGATGAAGAGTTTTTAAAACCCGATATCGTTAATAAGTTAGTAAGTTCTTTTAGTACAGTAAGCCCATTAGTTGCATTTTTACGAAATGCCATTGAGCAATAATTTTTAATTTAACTGATCAGATTTAATAAGTTAAATTTTGATATAATCTTTAAACATAAAATGAAAAATATCTTTTTAGCCTTCGCGATTTCTCTGTTTGTAACCTCATTCACTTCTTGTGTAGTTCTTTCTCCTAAAAAATATAAAGCTTTATTGGGCACTAAAGATTCTTTGTATACTGCATTTAATGAAGGCTTAATTAAAATCGAAAATCTGGAAGACGAAGTTAAAAAACTCAAAAAAGATACAACCTTAATGGGCGAGGATCTTCGAGATTTACAAAGTCGTTTTAGTGATGTAAATTCTAGTTACAATAAACTTAAAAACAATAGTTCTACTGAAATCTCTAAATTGTCTGGCGATTTAGCTGCTCGTGAAAAGCGCTTGAAGGAAGTTGAAGAAGTGCTTCGTAAGCGTGATGAAGCTACAAATCAGTTAAAAGAAAAATTACAGCAAGCCTTGTTAGGTTTTACTAAAAGTGGTTTAACGGTTGAAATCAAGAATGGTAAAGTTTATGTTTCACTTATGGATAAGCTTTTGTTTCCATCTGGCAGTATAATTATAGATGAAAATGGTAAGAAAGCATTAGCGCAATTGGCTAAGGTTTTAAAAGAGCAGCCAGAAATTAATATTGCTGTGGAAGGGCATACAGATAATCAAAAGGTTAATAATTTAGGTCAAATAAAAGATAACTGGGATTTAAGCGTTTTGCGTTCTACTTCTGTTGTACGTTATTTAACCGAAATTGAGAAAGTAGAAGGTGTTAGAATGACCGCAACAGGCAAAGGCGAGTATCAACCTTTAGGCCCAAATACTGGTGCTGATGGAAGAAGTAAAAACAGAAGAATTGAAATTGTACTTTCACCAAAATTAGATGAGTTGTATAATTTAATAAAGTAAAATATTTAAGTGATAACAAAGCCTTGCGAAGAAATTTGCAGGGCTTTATTGTTTTCTGAAAATAAAATCCTACTAAACTTTACCAGGTTAATTCTATGTATTAACTTAAATCTTTGTAATTTTCGCTTATCAATTCCTTTCATGAAAGTAAACATATATCCAGGCTTAATTTTTCGAACACCTAAGTTTTCATATCAATCTGAGCTTAAGGATTGTTGGGAAGAGCTTAAAGCAGCAATCGCTATATCATCAGATGCTTTTTATCAAACTATTAAAGATGTAAAAGCTGATGATTTGAACTTGTTGCCGCCAAAAATATTTTTTACGATATGGAAGTACTATAACAGAGCTAAGTTTCGCTCTACGCCTTACGGTACATTTGCAGGTTTTAGCATTCTGGATGATGGGCTAGGTAATTCGCAAACTGAAATTAAAGTTGCAGAGAAGCAAATTGTTCATCAATTTGTAGATTGGCCGTATAAAAATAAGCTAGAATTTTCGCTTTCAGAATTCCTTAAAAACAACTGCTTACTTTTTGCAAACAGCAGTTATTATTTCACTACAACAAGCATAAGATATATTGCTTGCACCGATGGTTTGTTCGAACTCGCAGAAATCGATCAGAATGATTTTGTTCTTCAAATTCTTAGGGGTTGCTCGGAGCCCATTACGGTTAATTCTTTACTAGAAAAACTGAATATTTCTGAGGATGGAAAAGAAGATGTTTTTTCTCTACTGGAAGATATGTTGTCTTTACAGCTTTTATTAAGCGACCACGATCCAAATATCATTGGAGAAGATTATTTTAAACGACTTAATATACAACCGTCGGCAGAAACTAATGAATATTTAATTGCTGAAAGAACTGTTATTTCTGGGGGTGTTGATGAAAAACTGCTTCAATCTGTTCCAGGTTTAATTAACTTGATGCAGCATATTTTACCTATTGATGGGCGAGATGCGTTAAAAGATTTTATAAATAAGTTTAGAAAGAAATTTGAACAAAACGAAATTCCATTATCAATGGCTTTAGATCCTGAAATGGGAATTGGTTATGATGAGCTGGAACAGGCTGGACAAGGTGATGATTTTATAGCCCAGTTTCATGGTAAGCAGAATAAAAAGGTAGAAAACGGGAATGAAAAGTTAAAAGAGAATTTTAAAAATATTGTAAACAAAGGTGCTTTCCTTTCTAAAGATGAAATTCGTTTGGATAAATTGGGTATCCAATTATCAGATCAGCCTGTAATTATACCGAATTCATTCAGTATGTTAATGTCTATTACTGATGATTTGGTATGTGTAGATCAAACAGGTGGAAGCACGGCGAATGCATTAAGCGGTCGTTTTACAATGGCAAGTAATAATGTTTACGCACATTGTAAAAGTATTTCGAAAATAGAGCAAAAAGCAAATCCCGATATTTTATTTTTTGATGTGGCCTACATGGTCGAAACCAACGTAGATAATATAAACAGGCGAAAACTAATTTATAACAATCAATTATCAATACTAAATTTCGATACTTCGGATGAGCCGCTTACATTAGATGATATTATGCTTTCTGTTCAGGGAGCTGAAGTTATACTTCGTTCAAAAAAATTAAATAAAAGAATTGTACCGAGAATGGCATCAGCTTATAATTATTCTCGTTCCGATTTATCTGTATTTAGATTGTTATGCGATTTACAACATCAAAATATTCAAACAAATCTTTCTCTTTTTATCGAAACACTATATCCTGAGTTACCATATTATCCAAGAATTCAATACCAAAATATTGTTTTATCTCAACGTAAATGGCAAATACGGAAAGAGGAAATTATTTCCTTAAGTGTTGAAGATTGTAAAGAATATCTAAAAAAACTTGGCTTGGGTAAGTATTTTAAGGCAGGTCTTTCAGATCAAACGTTATGTTTTGAAACAGATAGTAATTCAGATTTAACGGCGTTTCTGTTATATATGCAAAAACAAAGTACAGTCTATTTGGAAGAAGTTATAATTCCTGAAAAAAGTGCTGTTGTAGATGAAGAGGGAAAACCATATTTAGCTCAATTCATATTAAATTTATATCATAATGAAAAGATTTATGATGGATTTAATAAGCTAGTTAAAGATGAAACTGTAGTAAAACAAAGCTTTTTGCCTGGTAGTGAATGGCTATATTTTGAGATTTACTGCCACCAGCAGCGTTCGGATGCAATACTCGGAGGTCCAATTGCTCATTTTTTAGGTGAGCATAATAACCAAATTAAATCATGGTTCTTTATTCGGTATAACGAAAATGGTTATCATTTAAGGTTTAGAGTATTGTTAAATGATAAAAAAGACGGACAACTTCTTACCGAAGCTTTCTCTATCTATCTGGAGCAAGATATCGCAACTGGGTTAGTATCTGATTTGCAATTAAGAACTTACAAACGCGAAACTCAACGCTATGGCAATGGTTTGATCGAGGAAGTTGAAAAGCATTTTTCGAAAGATAGTGAATATGTTTTATCTCTCTTTGAAACTTATGCAGACACAAATAGTAAATATAAATTTTGTGCAGATCTGATTGAAAAAATACAAACAAGCGGATTATTCGATAATAAAATTTTTGCTGAGGTAATCAGAATGATGTCTGATTCGTTTAATATGGAACATAACCTGGAAGCAACCGATTTTAAAAAGATAAATGCACAGTATCAGCTTTATAAAAAAGCCGAATATGCAGAATTAAATGTTGAGCAAAAACATGCATTTGATTTGTTCGCTAAATCATTTATAAACATTCTGCAGGTTTGCAATCCATCAAAAAGGGTACAGCTTTTAACGGATTTGTTTCACATGCACGTTAATCGTTTGTTTAATAAAGATCAACGTACACATGAAATGGTTGTATATTATTTTCTTTTAAAGGACGTGCAACGGAGAAACGCAATGATTAAATAAAGAATGTCTGTTCAACATTCTAATTTAAACCAGCCATTGGGTTGTCTATCTCAACTTTTATTTCTGTAAAGTATCTGTTAAGCGGGTCTTTATAGAATTTAAATGAGTATTTATCTTTATAGAAGTTATTTAAGCGTTTATCAATGTTTTCGATACCAACATGATGGCTTTCTGATTCCTTCTTTTTGACCTCATTAATCATATTGATTGTGGTTATATTCAAACTACTTTTATCGTAATTAATTTGTACCACTGATGGCTGACTAGAATGTGCAATATTACCATGTTTGAACATGTTTTCTACCAATGTAAGTAATATTAATGGAGGAAAGCGGAGGCCAAACAAGTCGCCAGTTACCTCTAAATCAAAGTTAATGGTATTAGCCGTACGAAGTTTGTGTAAGTTGATCAAATGCTCTATTTGCTCTACTTCCTCGCTTAACGGAACTAATTCTGATGCTTCAGGCCGTTTCAAAGCATAACGCATCATTTCTGATAAGTTCATGATTGCATCTGCAGCTAAAGGGGCTTTCTTTCTTGCATCATTATAAATAAAATTTAAGGTATTAAACAAGAAGTGCGGGTTGATTTGGCTACGTAAAAAATTGTTCTGAGATTGAACCAAGTCGTTTTCTAAAGCCTGTTTTTCAATCGTATTTACAAGGTTTTGCTTTTCAAGCTTTTGTACTCTTTTTCTTTCCTTTAAAGAGTTTAAAAGAAATACATATCCTGTACTAAAACCAATGAAATAAAGCGACCTCCATACGGATCTCATTATATAAAGTTCATTGAAGACTAATTTTTCTTTGAATTTGGTTGCAAGAACCGTTGATGTAATGAGGTATTCACTTGGGAATGCAATGGCCATGTAAGCGATTAATTCCAATAGAACAAAAGGAATAATAAACCAGTATTTCGCTCTAAAATTACTCTGAAGAATTTTGTTTATTCCAAATGCATGGAAGTAAAACAAAGAAATATTCATAACATAATGGAGTAAGTAAAATTCTATGTATCCCCATCTTCCGCCAGATGCAATTCCAGTAATAAAAACATCGTAAAGAATAAAAAAAGCCCAGGCTTTAACATGTATATGGTTTTTATTATACCAGTCTTTTATTTTTTGAAAGTTCATTTAAATGGGTTTTATCTACTAAAATATGGAGTTTATCTCCTAAAACAGTGGGTTTGTGTAAAAATTTCGGAGTCGCTTCGATTTCGCCGCACCTTTACAACAGTTAATCAAAACAACAATAATTTAAAATAATCTATATATAATATGAAAGCGCAACACACAACAAAATTAAAAAAGAACACAGCATTTGTTTACAAAAATGTAAAAGGTCAAAACAACTTTAGTACTGATCCGACTGCAAACTCTGTTTTAATCACTCAATCTTCAATGTCAAACATCTTCAACAAATAATAACTGCTACCATGAAAACTCAAAATAACATCAAATTAAAAAAGAACACTGCATTTGTTTACAAAAATGTAAAAGGTCAAAACAACTTTAGTACTGATCCGACTGCAAATTCTGTTTTAATCACTCAATCTTCAATGTCAAACATCTTCAACAAATAATAACTGCTACCATGAAAACTCAAAATAACATCAAATTAAAAAAGAACACTGCATTTGTTTACAAAAATGTAAAAGGTCAAAACAACTTTAGTACTGATCCGACTGCAAATTCTGTTTTAATCACTCAATCTTCAATGTCAAACATCTTCAACAAATAATAACTGCTACCATGAAAACTCAAAATAACATCAAATTAAAAAAGAACACTGCATTTGTTTACAAAAATGTAAAAGGTCAAAACAACTTTAGTACTGATCCGACTGCAAATTCTGTTTTAATCACTCAATCTTCGATGTCAAACATCTTCAACAAATAATAACTGCTACCATGAAAACTCAAAATAACATCAAATTAAAAAAGAACACAGCATTTGTTTACAAAAATGTAAAAGGTCAAAACAACTTTAGTACTGATCCGACTGCAAACTCTGTTTTAATCACTCAATCTTCGATGTCAAACATCTTCAACAAATAATAACTGCTACCATGAAAACTCAAAATAACATCAAATTAAAAAAGAACACAGCATTTGTTTACAAAAATGTAAAAGGTCAAAACAACTTTAGTACTGATCCGACTGCAAACTCTGTTTTAATCACTCAATCTTCAATGTCAAACATCTTCAACAAATAATAACTGCTACCATGAAAACTCAAAATAACATCAAATTAAAAAAGAACACAGCATTTGTTTACAAAAATGTAAAAGGTCAAAACAATTTTAGTACTGATCCGACTGCAAATTCTGTTTTAATCACTCAATCTTCGATGTCAAACATCTTCAATAAATAATTATTAAAAATAATTTAGTAATTGTCGAAATTATTTGATAAATAGCAGTATGAAAACCAATAACATTAGCAAACTGAAAAAGAATATCGCATTTGTTTATAAAAATGTAAAAGCTCAAAATTCTTTCAGCACGGATCCAACTGCAAATTCTGTTTTATTGACACAATCGTCAATGTCAAACATCTTTAACAAGTAGTACTAACTTCTACCAGATTTTAACAAGCTACTTTGTATATAGGCGAAAAAAGCTTCTTTATAGCCTTCCCCAATCTGAATCATTTCGTTATTTACCAATCTAATAATATTGCCGTCAACTTTTTTAATGGCTGCTTTAGCAACGATATTTGATTTGTTAACACGAATAAATGCGTGATTCTCTAAAGCCTTTTCAATTTCCTTTAAAGTAAGATAAGTTGTGTTGGTTTCGGTTTTTGTAATTATCTGAATATAATTCTGCAAGGCCCTGATATATAAAATATCATCAATTAAAATATTCGAGAAAGCATATTTATGGTCGCCTTTGATATAAAGTGCTGCAACCTGATCCGCTTCTTTAGCCGCATTTTTGGCGTTATTAGCTTCTTTCTTCAAAATTCTATCAATGCCCAATGCAAATTTGGCGAATGAAATTGGTTTAAGCAGATATTGATCTGACTGAACATCGAAAGCCTGTAATGCGTAATCTGGATGCGCTGTAGTGAAAATAAGGTATTTAGCTTTCTCTCTAATATTTTTAGCAAGTTCTAAACCATTTATTCCGGGCATATCAATATCCATAAACAACAAATCAATCTCATCGCCTACGCTAATTTCAGTAAGTGCCTGCACCGGACTTGTGAAAGTTTTAAACACAGTTAAACCGGGCATTTCCGCTATGTGGTCAGTTAATACCTCGATAGCATGTTGTTCATCGTCAATAACAACGCATTTTAAATTCATGATGTTTACTAAGTGTGTTTGGAATGATTTGAATGCAAGTTAGCTAAAAAAAGAACTTCTTCATATACCTGTATAAAAAATCTTTTTTTGCTTTTATGGCTAAAATCTTCTGGTTTGGTGTAATATTTCAACAGGTTCGTGTAAAAAACTAACTTATATTTTAATCCTTTTTTAATCTTTATTACTGTTTGCCAAAAACGAATAATTAAAAAGAGGTTGCGATATATATATTGTATCCGATTTTTAGTTAAAAAACATCTGCCTGCCCAATGTTTGTGTAGCCTGTAAAAACAAATTTGCAGGTCATACACACATCGGGATTTTAAAAACTAGCTGATGTTTTATGTTTAAACAATAAGATTACCAAGCTACAAGCACCTAAAAAAAACATAATTAACATGGAACTTAAAGACGAAATCGGGCAATTTGCCGTTAGAATTAAGAAAATGCTTCCTCAAGTTCAATCAGAAGATTTAACTAGAAATGCATTGGTTATGCCTTTTATCCAGATATTGGGCTACGATGTTTTCAATCCATCTGAAGTACAATCAGAGGCTGTTTTAGATTTCGGTGTTAAAAAAAGTAAAAAAGTTGATTACACAATTATGAAAGATGGCGAACCAGCCATTTTGGTAGAGTGTAAGCATCACGAAGATAGCCTTGATATTCATGATTCTCGTTTATCAAAATATTTCCGTAAAACTAAAGCTAAATATGGCTTACTAACAAATGGTTTAGTTTACCGATTCTACACTGAAAAAATGGTTAGAAGTAAAAAAAATCAAGAGCCCTTATTCGAATTTAATATTAAAGATACAAAAGCGGCTACAATTGCGAAATTGTTGGAAGAGCATAAAGATTACTTTAATGTTAAGCAAAATGTAGCAAGTTAAGTTTTTTATAAAAGAGATATAAAAAAGGTTCTAATGTAAATTAGAACCTTTTTTTGCTTAACAAGCAAAAAAAGGAGAAACCTTATGAGTTTCTCCTTTTTTAATATAAAAATTGTTGTTAATTAAATTAACTCAACACTTCTACTTACAAAAGCAGTTAATTCTGCTCCAGTTAGCATGCCCTGTGCTAATAAGGCTAAATCGACAGCTTGTTTAGCTAGGTTACTTTGCTCTTCGCCTTCTGCTTTTAAAATTTTGCTTACCAACTTATGGTTACCATTAATAGCAACTTTATAACTATCTGGCATTTGGCCATAGAAGCCCATTCCACCACCCATCGCAGCCATGTCTTTCATACGACGCATAAATTCATCCATCGTAATCGTTACTGGTAGTTCATCTGGGTTTAAAGCCACAATTTCTACCTGCATACCTGGTTTAGTGATCGCCTTTTCGAAAATTGTAGTTACTTCTTTTACCTGTTCTTCGCTTAAAATGTGCTCATTAACCTCATCTTTGTCAATCAGTTTATCAGCTACACTCGAATCAACACGTTTGATTGATGTTTTTTCAAGTTTTTGCTCCAATTGCTGAATAAAATGGTTATCAATTGGCGAATCTAGAACTAAAACATCGTAATCTTTTTTATTAGCCGATTGAATAAAAGCATCTTGTTTAGAAGCATCATTAGTGTATAAATAAACTACACTTCCGTTTTTATCGGTTTGTAATGGTGCAACTTTTTCTTTGTATTCTGGCAAAGTGAAAAGCTCGTTTTTTGTGTTTCCAAGTAATGCAAAATCTTTAGCTTTATCGTAAAATTTCTCTTCGCTAATCATTCCGTATTTTACAAAAATACCAATGTCTTTCCATTTATCTTCGTAAGCTTTACGGTCTTTGGCAAATAACTCTGCTAACTTATCGGCAACCTTTTTAGTAATGTAGTTGTTGATTTTTTTAACGTTGCTATCAGCCTGTAAGAAACTACGCGATACATTTAACGGAATATCTGGCGAATCGATTACGCCATGTAACAACATTAAAAACTCTGGAACAATATCTTTAACCTCATCAGTAATAAATACCTGGCGAGAATATAATTTGATTTTGTTACGTTGCATTTCGAAGTCGTTTTTCAACTTAGGGAAATACAATACACCTGTTAAATTGAATGGATAATCAACATTTAAGTGAATCCAGAATAATGGCTCTTCGCTAAATGGATATAATTCGCGGTAAAAATTTAAATAATCTTCATCTGACAAATCAGCAGGAGCTTTCGTCCAGATTGGATTAGTTGTGTTGATAATGTTATCAACTTCTACATCATTATATTTTGCTTTACCTTCTTCATCAACACCGTCTTCAACAGATTCGGTTTTAGTGCCAAATTTAATTGGAACAGGTAAAAATTTAGCATATTTATCCAGAATCTCCTGTAATTTCGATTCTTCTAAAAATTCTTCCGAATCTTTGTTTACATGAAGAATGATATCGGTGCCACGAGTAGTTTTGGTGCCTTCAGTAATTTCGAATTCAGTACTTCCGTCGCAAACCCAACGAGCAGGTTCGGCGCCATCCTGGTAAGATAGAGTATTAATTTCAACTAAATCTGCAACCATAAAGGCCGAGTAAAAACCTAAACCAAACTTACCAATGATTTCGTTGGCATCTTTTGCATCTTTAAATTTTTCTACAAACTCACTTGCGCCAGAAAATGCAACCTGATTGATGTATTTTTTAATTTCTTCGGCAGTCATACCCAAGCCATTATCGCTAATGGTAATGGTTTTTGCTTCTTTATCAACGGCAACTTGTACCAAAGGTTGGCCCACTTCGCCATTAAACTGACCTAATGAACCTAGTCTTTTAATTTTCTGAACCGCATCTACCGCGTTAGAAACCAACTCACGAAGAAAAATCTCGTTATCAGAGTATAAAAACTTTTTAATTATCGGGAAAATATTTTCGGTATGTATCGATATATTTCCTTTTTCCTGTATGCTCATATGTAAATAAATTGTTTAATCTACATTTAGCCTAACAAGGCTTGTTCCAAAGCGATTTATTTGCCAAAATGACAGATTAACTTTCATCGTTGCAAGGCCAGCTTTCATACCTGCGGCAATCTCCTTAATCGATGTAGTTTTCTAATTTATTGTTTCTCACAAATTGATTTTGGAAAGCAAGGCCTGTATTTCTATTTATAGTCCCGCTATCATTCCAAAGCCGTTTGCATTAAAAAAATGCAATCCGTGTTTTCCATTTTATCGGGTTTATAAACTTAAGCCATCGCGTTAAATAAAGAAGCAATTTCCTTAAATAAGCATCTCAAGGAATCTGTATTGATAATGAATCGGGAAGCAACTTATATATTAACATCAATGTTTTCAATTTATTGATGTTAGTTTTAACTGATCAAAAATAAAAAAGGCACATTGCTTTAACAATCTGCCTTATTCAATTATTTTGAAATCTGTATCTGATTAATTTAAATGGAAAGAGGTATCTTCTTCTAATGAAAGAATTTTACTGATTTTCTTTAACAATACATCCATTTGGAATGGTTTAGATAAGAAATCATCCTGTCCGTAATTAAGTGTTGTAAAATCTTTAGGATCATACAAGCCCGAAATTAATAAAATTGGAATCTTAGAAGTAGCATCGATTGATTTTAACTGCTCGCACAGTACACGACCATCGATGTGACCAAGCGAAATATCAAGCAGAATTAAATCTGGTTTAAAACTTTCAATTCTATCAAAAACTTCTTCACCGTTATTAAGTGCCGAAACTTTAAAACCGCCTATTTCAAGTATTAATTGTATGGTTTCTAAAACCTCAATATCATCGTCTACGACCAGTATTCTCTTCATATTCTTGTAGCATTTAAATGCTTTTGTAATAATAACAAAATGATTGATGTTATGTTTATATTCTTTTAAGATTTTATTAATATAAAAAATAATCCACTTTAGCTTAAATAGCTTGTTTTACAACGCCTTCCTTTTGTAAAATAAAATTGAAAAGATCTTCAATTGGTTTTTGCAGAATTTTTCCAGTGGTAATTCCATTTTCTTCCAGCACGCTTTTTAATACATCCTGGTAATAGTAAGCAATTGAACCTACAAAATGGCAAGGAACGGCTTTGTGATTTGGATAGTCTTTTATATTGGTATCGACAAATTCCTGAAAGCCCTTTTTTAGAATATCATGAATGAAAGGATGTTCGTAATTATTGGCTAAAAATCTGCTAAAGCCAGCAAGGTAAATATTTGGGAATGGTTTCTGATAAACGTTTGTAATGATTTGTTCTTTTTCTGCAGGAAAGGTTTTTTTAAATTCTGATTCTAGTTCTGCTGGCATTTTTTTATACAAATAACTTAGCAAAACCTTCTTACCGAAGAACGTACCTGATCCTTCATCGCCTAAAACGTAGCCTAAGCCATGGTGGCCGTCTTGAATTTTTTTTCCATCAAAGTAGCAAATGTTAGAGCCTGTACCTAAAATGCAATTAAGTCCTTCAGAATCGCCACAGGTAGCATAAACAGAACCAAGAAGATCGTGCTCTACAGAAATAAAAGCATTTGTAAAAACAGCCGATAAACCGTTTGAAACAACTTCATGTTTATCTGGAGAAGAACAGCCCGCACCAAAAAAATAGATTTCTTTAACTTCTTTAGCAAGTGGTGCTATAACTTCATTTTTAAAAATTATTCGACTAATCTCTTGTTCATTTAAAAAGTAGGGGTTTATGCCTTGAGTGTTAAACTTAATAGTTTCACCATTAAAATAACCCATCCAATCAGTTTTAGAGGAGCCACTATCTGCTACGAGTATCATGGAATAAATATAAAAATTAATTAGATAAATTTATATTTCCGCTTATTTCTTTTAAAGTGATTTCTGCTAATTTTGCTTGAAACTGCATCTCTATAAAACGGTTTTGAGCATTAATAGAGTTTCTTTGTGCTTCTCTCAATTCAATAGGAGCGATGCTTCCCAAACGATACTTTGCCAAAGTTATATCAAGATTCTCTTTTGCAATATCAACATTTCTTTGTTCGAGTTTAACTAAATCCAAAAAGGTACTGTAATTTTGGAATGCAGTAAGTAATTGTGAGCTAACATCAAGCTTTGTTTTCTCTAAGTTTAACGAAGAATTTTCGATATCGATTTTGGCATTTCGTTCTTGTTGCCTTTGCAAAAAGCCATTAAAAATATTTAAGCTAGCTGTTAAGCCATAGGTAAAACCATTAGCTGCAAACTTTTGATTAAAACCCGTTGGGCTGGTGCTGTTCGTACGGCTATAACCTGAGTTTAAACTCACAGCAGGGTATCTTGCTCCTTTAATCGATTTTAAGTTTAAAGATGCAACTCTTTGGTTGATAAAGGCATTTTGCACATTAGGATTTTGCTTTTCAGCCAATTCTGCCAGCTGGCTATAAACTAAAGCTTGATCTATATTAATATCATTATCTACCGAAAAAGTGAGATTTACATTTCTAACCAATAATTGGTTTAAGCGAACTTTAGCTACTTGTAAATTGTTTTTTTGTTGAAGATAACTTGATGTATCCGTGTTATAATCGACTTGAGCAGTTAATACATCGAGTTTAGAACCACGGCCTAACTGCAATTTTGTTTTGGCAATTTTTTCTCTGAAAACAGAAATATCAATAGCGCTGTCGGCCGCGACAACTAATTTTTGTTGTCTAACAACATCATAATAAGCAGAAATTACATCAGCAATAGTGGTAAGTATAGCCAGGCGGGCATTTAGTTCTCCCTGTTTCTGTAATTCTTTTAAGCGATCATAATTGGCAAACATGCTAAAGCCATCAAAAACAGTCCAGTTTAAATCGGCACCTAAATCATTGTTTGTGCTTTTTGCTCCAGTTATCACCCTATCTGGTCCCGTTGCAGGTGTTTGACGGGTATTTTGAACACTTCCACCATTTGAATATGTAGCCGTTAAATTAGGTAGCATACCAGCATTCCCAATGTTAGCATTGTTTTTGGCAATTTTTACTTCGTTTTGGCTTATTTTAATATCGTAGTTATTCTGCATAGCAATAGTAATTGCATCTTGCAAAGTCAACTTTTCTTGTGCTTTTAATGCAAAAGAAAAAATACTCAATAACAATATAAACAGATTTATTTTTTTAATCATTTCAGTTTTATTGATGCTCTAGGGCTTCTTTTTCGAAGCGTTCGGCTTCTTTTAAATCTTTGTTAGGTTTATGTGGTTTTGCCCAGTAAGAGTAAATTGCAGGGATAACAAATAAGGTTAAAATTAGTGAAAACATGGTTCCGCCAACGATAACTGTTCCCATACTCATTCTACTTTTTGCTGCTGCACCTAAAGCAAGTGCAATAGGTAAAGCTCCAATTGCAATAGCCAGGCTGGTCATTAAAATTGGCCTTAAACGAGAAACCGAAGCTTCGCGAATAGCTTCAGGAATTGGCACTCCTTTTTCTTTAAGCTGATTGGCAAACTCTACTATTAAAATACCGTTTTTGGTTACCAAACCGATTAACATAATTGTACCAATCTGGCTAAAAATGTTCCAGCTTTGACCACATAGCCATAAAGATAAAAACGCACCAGCCACAGCCATTGGCACAGTTAAAATAATTATAACAGGATCTTTAAAGCTTTCGAATTGTGCCGAAAGAATTAAATAAACTAATAATAAAGCCAAGCCAAAGGCGAAGAAGGTATTAGAAGAACTTTCTTTAAAATCACGTGATTCGCCACTTAAATCTGTAGAAAAACTTTCATCTAAAACTTTCTTAGCAATAGCATCCATAGCATCGATACCTTCGCCAATGCTTTTTCCTGGAGCTAGACCAGCTGAAACCGTTGCCGAAATAAAACGATTGTTTCTATATAATTGCGGCGGGCTACTTTCTTCTTTTGCGGTAACTACATTATCTAACTGAACCAATGCTCCTTTATCATTTCTAACATAAACCGAGCTCAAATCCAATGGATCTTTTCTATTCGTTCTATCAAACTGGCCAATAACCTGATATTGTTTTCCATTCATAAAGAAATAAGAAAAACGTTGCCCGCTTAAGCCCAGGTTTAGAGTTTGTGCAATTGTAGCAATTGAAACACCAAGGTTTTTTGCCTTATCCCGATCTATTGTTAAATTAATTTCGGGTTTGTTAAATTTTAAGTTTACATCAGAAACAGTAAAAGTTGGATCTTTGGCAACTTCATCCATAAATAAAGGCACTTTTTCACGAAGTTTCTCGAAATTTTGAGCCTGTATAATATAACTGATGGGTAATCCGCCACGGCGACCAACAGAAATTGTAGGTTGCTGGTTAACGATAACTTTACCCTCACTATATTTTTTCGTAATTCGGGTAAGCATATCTGCAATTTCCTTTTGCGAACGTTCTCGATCCTCGGTATTAACCAAGCCCATTCTCACGAAACCAGAGTTTGTTGATCCAGCTCCACCAAATCCTGGAGATGTAATTGTAATATTAACATTTTTTTCAGGAACCGAATCGATAACCATTTGGTTAATCTTCATGATGAAATTATCGGTGGAAGTAAAAGATGCACCTTCTGGTAAAGTTACATTCATATTAATTGCACTTCGATCGTCGTATGGCGCTGTTTCTTTTGGTAAAACCTTCCAGAATAAGAAAATCATGCCCATGCAAACAATAATAATTGGTATCGATAACCATCTTTTATCTAAAAACTTATTAAGGTTTGCTTGGTAAGCATCATTTAATTTAACAAAATAAGGTTCAGTCCAATTGTAGAATTTTGATGGTTTATGCCCGCCTTTTTTCATTAAATAGGCATTAAGCATTGGTGTTAAAGTTAAGGATACAAATGCCGAAATTAATACTGCTGCTCCAATTACAACCCCAAATTCCCTAAATAAGCGTCCAACAAAGCCTTGTAAAAATATTACTGGTAAAAATACTGCAGCAAGGGTAATTGAAATTGAAATAACCGCAAAGAAAATTTCGTTGGAGCCTTTAATCGCAGCTTCAAAGGGCGACATGCCTTCTTCAACTTTCTTGAAAATATTTTCGGTTACCACAATACCATCATCAACTACCAAACCTGTTGCTAAAACAATTGCAAGTAAACTCAATACATTAATCGAGAAACCGAAAATGTACATCACAAAAAAGGTGAAGATTAATGAAACTGGAATATCGATTAACGGTCGGAAAGCAATTCCCCAATCTCTAAAGAAAAGATAGATAATTAAGATTACCAAAACCAGCGATAAACCAATGGTTTCTGCAACTTCGGTAACCGACCGCTTAATGAAAAGTGTATTATCCAAAGAAACATTTAACTTAATATCCTTAGGTATATCTGCTTTGAGCTTATCAAAACGCTTATAAAATTCTTTGGTAATATCCAGATAATTTGCACCTGGCTGCGGTACAATTGCCACTGCCACCATCGGTTTACCCGATTCTCTTAAAATGGTTTCTTCGTTCTCCGAGCCAAGTACAACATTGGCAACATCCTTTAGCTTAATAACCTGGTTGCTGTCGGCTTTTAAAATTAGATTATTAAACTGCTCTTCATTGGTTAGTTTTCCAAGTGTTTTAACTGTTAATTCTGTTGTTGCGCCAGTAATTTTACCCGATGGAAGTTCTACATTCTCATTATCCAGTGCGGTAACAATATCTTGTGATGTTAAACCATAAGCACTCAGCTTATTGGGGTCCATCCAAATACGCATAGAATATTTTCGCTGGCCTTGAATTTGAACACTACTTACACCAGGAATGGTTTGAATACGATCTGCAATTACATTTTCTGCAAAATCACTCAATTCAAGGGTGTTTCTTTTATCACTCTGAATGGTCATAGAAAGAATTGCATCAGAGTTTGCATCAGCCTTGCTCACTGTTGGTAAACCATCAATATCCTTTGGAAGTGTTCTTGCTGCTTGCGAAACCTTATCGCGAACATCATTTGTAGCCTCTTCAATATTCTTATCGAGGTTAAATTCTACTGTAATATTACTTGTTCCCTGATTACTTGATGATGATATATTACGAATACCATCAATTGAGTTAATAGATTTTTCTAATGGTTCGGTAATCTGCGATTCGATAATATCTGAGTTTGCACCTGGATAAGATGTTCTCACAGAAACAACAGTTGGATCAATAGATGGATACTCGCGAACCCCCAAAAAGTTATACCCGATTATCCCAAAAAGGACAATCAAGAGGTTCATAACTATGGCAAGAACAGGCCTTTTTATACTCGTGGTCGAAATGCTCATAATTATTCTTTAACCAAATGAACTTTAACAGGTGCATCTTTCTTTAACGACATAGAGCCAGTTGTTAAAACAGTATCACCAGCTTTTAAGCCTGATGTAATTACAATATTCTCATCAGTTCTGGTGCCCGCCTGAACCTGTACTTCTTGTGCTTTACCATCTTTTTGGACATAAACAATTTTACCTTTCAACACAGGGATTACTGCTTGATTGGGGATAAGAATAGCATTTTCCATTGTAGTTAATGCAAGCTTTATTTTAGCAAATGAGCCTGGAAGTAAAGCATTATCCTCGTTTTTAGCTAAAGCCCTAATTTGCAAGGTACGTGTCGCTGCATTTATACCTGGTTCTATGGCGTAAATTTTACCTGTATTTTGTTTTGCCGAACCTTCAGTTGCAAATGTGATTTCGGAACCTATTTTTATTTGTGCCGCATATTTTTCTGGTACAGAGAATGTAATCTTAACAGGATTTGTGCTTATCAGATTTGCAATTACCGTAGCTGGTGTTAAATATGTTCCTGCTGATATGCTTCGTAAACCAATACGGCCACTAAACGGCGCACGAATTGTGGTTTTTGCTAATTGTGCTCTTACTAAATTAGCCTGAGATTGGAACGACCTTAAATCTGCTAAAGAAGTATCATATTCTTCCTGACTGATAGCGCCTTTTTCTAAAAGCTGCTTAGCTCTGTTTTCGTTTGTAGCCGAAAGTTTTTGCTTCGTTAAAGCATCCTGCAATTGTGCCTGAATGTCTCTGTCGTTAACCTTTACTAAAACGCTGCCCTTAGAAACCGTTGTTCCTTCTTTAAAGTAGATTCCAGTTACTAAACCAGAAACTTCACTTTTAAGTACCACCGATTCGTTTGCTTCTACAGCTCCAGTAACTTCTAAATCTGTATCAAATTTCGATAATTTAACAATTATACCATCAACTGTGGTAGCTGGAGCAGATTTTCCGTCTTTCCCGCCTTTGTTGCCTTTTCCTTGCCCAGCTGATGCGCCAGCGCCTTTACCTTCTAATTTTTTGTTTGCATTAATTCGGTAGTAAACCAAATAGGCAAGCCCTAAAGCTAAAACAATGTAAATAATGTATCTTTTTTTCATTTGTGTTTATATTCCCCTGTTGAGCGTGTTAATAGATGAAAATTCCAAAAGGGCTTGTAAAAATATTCAAAAGTTCATGCATAAAATTGTTGTATTAAGGATGTTACTCATTCGTTTATCAGTTAATAGGTTATTGGCCATTAGTTAAGTAGTATTGTCCTATCCATTATTTATAATTTTATTTAATTGCAGCTTATAAAACAATTATTTAAGGAGGAAACAGTTACTTATAAAGTATCGACAGCAATTTGGTGCTTAAGTTTAAAACTTCACAACTATTTTACAGCACATTTTATAATTTAATTTTAATCAATGACCATAAAATATAAATTTGTGGCAAAACAAACTAAATATGTTTATTAAAAAATCGATTTTAAGTTTAGTAGTATTACTAATATCTATTATGGCAGCGAAGGCGCAAGTTAAGATAGGTTTCGAGGTTTCCTTTAAAGAACCTCAGGCACATTATGCTGATGTTCAAATGAACATTTCGGGATTGGCGAAAGATTATATTGATGTGAAAATGCCCGTATGGACGCCAGGCTCTTATTTAGTCCGCGAGTTTGAAAAAAGTGTTGAGGGCTTTACCGCTTCAGCGTCTGGGAAAGCTTTAAGAGTAGAAAAAGTTAGGAAAAACACCTGGAGAGTTTTCTCAGCAAAAGCAAATAATGTTAAGATAAATTATAGTATTTATGCTTTTGAAATTTCTGTTCGCACACCATTTATTGATGAATCCCATGCGTTTTTGTCTCCAACAGGAATTTTTATGCATCCAGACGGGATGATTAAATCACCTAGTACGGTAAAAATTATTCCCTTTAAAACATGGAGTAAGGTATCTACAGGTTTAACACCTGTTGCTGGGAAACAATTTACTTATTCAGCACCAGATTTTGATTGGTTATACGATAGTCCGATTGAAGTTGGTAATCAAGATACATTTGAGTTTATGGCATCTGGTGTTCGCCATGAGGTTGCAATGTATGGTGGTGGTAATTATGATAAAGAAAAATTGAAGGTTGATATGGCCAAAATTGTAGAGCAAGCTACCGCAGTTTATGGCGAAAACCCTAATAAATATTACTTATTCATCGTGCACAACTTTAACCGTGGTGGCGGTGGTTTAGAACATTTAAATTCAACTACGTTAGGTGCAACAAGAAATGCATATAATACAGCGGCAGGTTATAAAGGCTTTTTAAGTTTGGTAGCGCATGAGTATCATCACTTGTGGAATGTTAAACGCTTACGTCCTGTAGCTTTAGGTCCATTTGATTACGATAATGAAAACTACACTACAAATCTTTGGGTGGCAGAGGGTTTTACATCATACTTCGAAAATAAATATATTTTAAGAGCAGGTTTTGAAGATCCTAATGGATTTGTAAATGGTTTAGCTGCTGCAACTGCAACAGTATTAAATACTCCAGGTGCAAAAGTTCAGTCTGCAGCTTCATCTAGCTACGATGCATGGATTATAGGTTACCGTCCGAATGAAAACTCAAAAAACAACTCTATTTCTTACTACAGCAAAGGCGAAGTAATTGGTATTTTGATGGATTTAGAAATTATCAATGCAACAAAAGGAGCAAAAAGTTTAGATGATGTAATGAAAGCGATGTATTTGCAATGCAAAACTTTAAAACGCGGTTATACAGATGCCGAATTTAAAACAATGGTTGAAAAAATATCGGGGATTAGTTTTACCGATTTTTGGGCAAAGTATGTAAATGGCGTTGTTGATGCAGAATATGTTAAGTATTTCGGATATGCAGGTGTTAATGTTTCTACAGAAAATGCAACACCAGATAAGCCTGTTACAGGCGCAGCAGCACAATTGGTAAATGATGGTTTATCTGTTAGCTCTACCACAAGAGGCTCTGCAGCTTGGGATGCTGGACTTAATGTAAACGATGTAATTATTTCGCTTGATGATGTTTCAGTTGGAGATGCATTATCTACAATTAAATTACGCACACCAGCTGTTTCATTAGAATCTTTACCAGTTGTTTCGAAAAAGAATATTGGTGATGTTTTAAAGCTCAAGGTAAAGCGTGATGGAATTGAAAGAGAGATTACTTTAACATTGAAGGCAAATCCAAGTTTACGCTTAAAAGCTACTATTGATGAGAATGCTTCAGCAGCACAAAAGGCTGTACTTAAAAAATGGATGGGTATTTAACCAGTTCGTTAATTATATAATACAAAAAATCCCGTTAGGTTTGCTAGCGGGATTTTTTATTTTAATGTGTTGCTTTCAAAGCCTAGAAAGTATATCTGAAGCCTAAACCAAATCTGCCAGCACTAAAATCGCTTCCATTATCGCCAAGATATATACGTGGTCTCCAGTCTAATGCAATAGCTAATGGTGCGCCTTTAATTTTGTAATCAAGCCCAGCCATTGGAACTAAATAGAAGCTAGAACCTCCATCATAAAGTTGTAAAGATGGACCACCACCTGCAAAAAAGTCTAGGCCTTCTGCTCCTTTAATTGGTGTGTTGTATTGTAAAAATGCTTGTATGAAAGTTGAGTTGCCACCAAATAGAACCTCTCCTTGTACTGCTCCATGTCTGCTAAAATGATGTCTTAAAGATGGACCGACTAAAGTTGCACCGTCACCAAAATCGATACCTAAACCTACGCCTGTTTTATAGTTTTGAGCTTTAACATTTGTTGTAGTCAAAGCAAATAACGCTGCGCATCCAAAAATAGTAAAAAGTAATTTTTTCATAATCTAAAGATTTATAATGTTTTTTTAAAGTATTACAGCCTTAACAACTTTAGTGCCGTTTCTGTTTTTTAGGTAAAAATCTTATTAGATAAAAACAATGCTTGCATAGTAATTTTGTTATTGCTAAGTTTATTAAAATATTTTTTATCGAAATTGTAAAGGCTTTTTTATGCTGGATAAAAACTTTTTTTGATGAATAGGCATTAAAGATTTACATCTTTTATTGTTTGATTTTTTTAACTTAACCAAATATTACAAATCATATGGCTGCAGCAATTAAACGAGTTTTCGATCTCTTAAAATATAGCCTTGAGCAACCTCAGCAAGAATTCATAAACGGAAAAATAAACGGCAAATGGATAAATTATAGTACAGCAGAGTTTTGCGAAGTAACTGATAATTTAAGTCGTGGTTTAATAAGTCAGGGAATTGGAAAAGGAGGGCGTGTTGCAGTAATGTCTCATAACAGGCCCGAATGGAATATTGCCGATTTTGCCGCAAATCAAATTGGAGCTTATCAAATTCCACTTTATCCAACGCTGGCCGATCATGATATCCAATTTATATTAAAAGATGCAGAAATATCAATCATATTTGTTGCAGATGAAGATTTGTATAAAAAAGTTAAACCAAATGTCGAAGCGGTTAACCCGAAAATAAAGATATACACGTTCAACGAAGTTAATGAAGTTGATAACTGGGTAAAGCTTACCGAGGAAGGGAAAAGTAGTTCCGAAATTAACCTCGATGAATACCGTGATGAAATTCAGCCTGAAGATATTCTTACCTTAATTTATACTTCTGGTACAACAGGAACACCTAAAGGCGTAATGTTAACACACGATAATCTTGTCGCAAATTTTGTAAACTCTTCGGTTGTAATGCCAGAAGGGGTAAACAAGGGATTGAGCTTTCTTCCGTTGTCTCATATATTTGAACGCATGATTATCTATCTGTATCTATTTAATCGTACTTCTGTTTATTATGCAGAAAGTATGGATACAATTGTAGCCGATATTCAACATGTTAAACCTAATTCCTTCTCAACGGTTCCGCGGTTATTGGAAAAGGTTTACGATAAAATTATGGAGAAAGGCAAGGCGCTTACTGGAATTAAGAAAGGAATTTTCTTTTGGTCGGTTGCTTTGGCAGAGAAATACACAACGGATGCAAGCGCCTGGTATAATTTTAAATTGGGAATTGCCCGTAAGCTTGTATTTAAAAAATGGCAGGAAGCATTGGGCGGAGAAATCGTGGTAATTGTTTCGGGTGGTGCTGCTTTAAATCCGCGGTTGGCAAGGATTTTTTGGGCAGCAGGTATGCCTGTTTTTGAAGGATATGGTTTAACAGAAACCTCTCCTGTTATTACGGTTAATCATTTCGGAGGAACAATGTTCGGTTCGGTTGGTGAAGTAATTAAAGGGGTTGAAGTTAAAATTGCACAGGATGGAGAAGTTTTAACCCGAGGACATCAGGTAATGAAAGGTTATTACAACCGACCTGATTTAACCGCAGAAGCTATCGATAGCGACGGATGGTTCCATACTGGCGATATTGGTGAATTGGTTGATGGCCGTTTTTTGAGAATTACAGATCGCAAAAAGGAAATGTTTAAAACTGCGGGAGGTAAATATGTTGCGCCTCAAATGCTCGAAAATAAATACAAAGAGTCTATTTTTATTGAACAGATAATGGTTTTAGGCGAAAACAGAAAATTTCCATCAGCTTTAATTGTGCCTAATTTTGAAACGTTGAAAACCTGGGCTGGAAGAAAAGGAATAACCTTTACATCAAACGAAGAAATTATTAAAAACGAACAAGTTTTAGCTAAATACAAAGAGGTAATAGATGTGGCAGGAGTTGATTTTGGTAAATGGGAGCAAGTTAAACGCTTTGCGCTTTTGCCAAAAGAATGGAGTATTGATGGTGGCGAATTAACGCCAAAGTTAAGTTTAAAACGAAAAGTAATTACTGAAAAAAATAACAGTGTAATTGAAAAAATTTATAAAGATGCAGAAGATTACAAAGCGCCAAATTAGTATTTCTTTTTTAAGCTATTTTTTAGTTGTCTGTTTAATATCTGGCTGCGTTAGCGGTCAGCTAGGTAAAAATAATAGTGGCGAATACAAAAACGGCATGGTTGTTTCTGCCCATCCCAAAGCTTCAGAAGTTGGTATAGAAATTCTAAAAAAAGGTGGTAATGCCGTTGATGCTGCGGTTGCAGTTCAGTTTGCTTTGGCCGTAGTTTATCCAAATGCTGGTAATATAGGTGGTGGTGGTTTTATGGTTTACCGCTCATCAAAGGGCGAAATCAGTGCACTCGATTTTAGAGAAAAGGCTCCAGCAAATGCAAGCAGAGATATGTATCTTGATTCTGTTGGAAATCCTATAGTGCCTAAGAGTTTATATGGTCAACTTGCTTCTGGTGTTCCCGGATCAGTTGATGGAATGGTTGAAGCGCATAAAAAATATGGTAAATTAAGTTGGGCAGCAGTTATCCAACCAGCTATTGATTTAGCTCAAAACGGCTTTCCTATTACAAAACTCCAAGCTAGTGAGTTAAATAATATGCATAGAAATTTTATGAAATTTAACCCTCAGGGTACTGCGTTTGTTAATCTTGAATCAACTTGGAAGGAAAATGATTTGTTGGTTCAAAACGAGTTAGCCAATACCTTAAAATTAATTCAGGAAAAGGGGAGAGCTGGTTTTTATGAAGGCAACGTAGCCGATTCTATAGTAGTCGAAATGCAAAAAGGTAAAGGCTTAATTACAAAAGAAGATTTAAAAAATTATCACTCTGTTTGGCGTAAACCAGTTACAGGAACCTATAGAGGATATAAAATTATTACCATGCCTCCAACTTCAAGTGGGGGAATTGCATTGGTACAACTGTTGCAATCTGTCGAACCTTATCCCCTAAAAAAATGGGGTCATAACTCAGATTCCACAGTTCAGGTAATTGTAGAGGCAGAAAGACGGGTTTATGCAGACAGAGCAACGCATTTAGGAGATCCTGATTTTTATGCCGTTCCTCAAAACGAATTGCTAAGTGCAGATTACAATAAAAATAGAATGTCTACTTTCAACTGGACAACAGCAACTCCAAGTAGTTCTGTTTTAGCTGGCGTTGTTAAGGGTAAGGAACACGAAGAAACAACGCATTTCTCAATTGTAGATAAAGATGGAAATGCCGTTTCAATTACTACAACTTTAAATGGCTCTTATGGTTCTTTTGTAGCTGTTAAAGGTGCTGGTTTTCTGATGAATAACGAAATGGACGATTTTTCTGTTAAACCTGGAGCGCCAAATATGTATGGTTTAGTCGGCGGTGAGGCTAATGCTATTGCGCCAAATAAAAGGATGCTGAGTTCGATGACGCCAAGTATAGTAGAAAAAGATAATAAATTATTTATGGTGGTTGGTACGCCAGGTGGCTCGACGATAATAACTTCTGTGTTTCAAACAATTATAAATGTTATAGATTTTGAAATGCCTATGCAATCAGCTGTTGCGGCTAAAAAATTCCATCACCAATGGTTGCCAGACGAAGTGTATGCAGAAAAAGACGCTCTGGATAGTTTAACTACTGAAAAACTAAAAGCTAAAGGTTATAAAATTGTTCCCCGTGGTGCCATTGGAAGGGTAGATGCGATTTTGAAAACAAAGTGGGGGTCTTATCAGGGAGGTGCAGATCCACGAGGCGATGATAAAGCAATTGGTTACTAATTGTTGATAAGTTTAAAATTATTTTCTAATAAAAATCTTTTTGGTATGACAGTTGTTAGAGGTGTGTGACGCTTGTTAACGTTAATTAGAAAAGATATGAAATTAAATTTATTTAAATCCTTGCCGGTAGCATTAGCCGGTTTATTTGTAGGTACTGCTGCTATGGCTCAGGAACCAGCAACAACAACACCCCAGTTCAGAACTTGGTCTATTGGTGTAAACGCAGGAGCGTTAACCCCACTTTCTCCGCTAGGTGGAAGAAACGACTTCAGTAATAACAAAACTAGTTTTGGTTACGGATTGTATATCAAAAAACAAATTACAAATTATTTCTCTCTTCGTTTGGATGGAGTTGCAGGTAAATTAAAAGGTGATAATACCGAAGCTTATGATAGTGGTTTCACTAACACAAGTACTGTTTCTGCTTTCGATACTAAATTAAACTATTCAGCAAGCTTAAATGCGGTTGTTAATATGTTTAATATCGATATGTTTAAAAAGGAAAATGCAATTCAGCTTTATACATCTGTTGGTGCTGGTTTAGCAGGTTACAAACCAACTGTTACTACGGCAGGTGGAACATCTGCTTATGCTGGTGGTAAAGCAATTAGCGAATTAATTATTCCAGTTGGTTTAGGTGCTAAATTTAAAGTATCTGATGGTGTTAATATCGATTTAGGTTGGACTATCAACTTTGTTGATGGAGATAACTTAGATGGGTTATATAAAAACGGAAATAACGATAAATACAACTATGCTTATGCTGGTTTAGAGTTTGCATTAGGTAAAGGAAAACAATTAGCTTTCCATAATCCAGTTGCAGCAACTTATGATGAGGCTTTAGCTGCTAAAAATGCTGCAAACGCATTAAAAGGCGATTTAGATGCTCAAAAAGCTGAAAATGCAAAATTGCGTTCAGAAATGGCTGATTTGTTGAAAGATACAGATGGTGATGGCGTTGCTGATAAATTAGATAAATGCCCTGGAACACCTTCAGGTACTGTAGTAGATGGTTCTGGTTGTCCTTTAAAAACTCCAGAAAAAGTTGTTGAAAAAGTTGTTGTTACAGAAGAAGATCGTAAAGTTGTTAATGAAGCAATTAAAAACTTAGAATTCGATTTAAACAAAGCTACTATTCGTGCTAAATCTTTTGCATCGTTAAACAGAGTTGCAGCTTTATTAGTTCAGAAAAACTTCAGCTTGAAATTAGCAGGTCATACAGATAACACTGGTTCAAAAGAATTAAACTTACGTTTATCTAAAGCTAGAGCAGAATCTGTAAAAGCTTACTTAGTTGCTCAAGGTGCTAATGCATCTCGTATCGAAGCTACAGGTTACGGAATGGGTCAGCCAATTGCATCAAACAAAACTGCAGCTGGTCGTCAGAAAAACCGCCGTGTAGAGTTTACGCTTTACTAGTCAGTTTAAAATATATTGCAAAAGCGGTGTCGATTTAATCGACATCGCTTTTTTTATGGAATAGATTTGATAATCTTTTTGATCTCGATTAAATCGTTCATTTCAAAATTTGTAGACTGAGGGACGAATTTTTGATAAATAATTTGACTATCCTTGCTATCATAAACACTAATGATCTTATCGTTAGAGCGTTGTGTGTATATTAGGTATTTAATTGGTGTGTTTTTGTTTAAAATTAAACTATCCATTTCAGAATAAGAAGCAAATTTTAACTTGTAGGTGTATGGCTCCTGGGCAACCTCATTGTTATTATTTTTTGTCCCAGTAGAACGGGCAAGACTGAATAGCTGCCTAATATACTCGGGTACATATAAGGTTTCTTTTGAAAGTTGAGGTAACCGTGTTTTATTGTAAAATTGAAAATCTAAGTATTGACTTCTTTGCGTATTTAATCCATCATTTATCTGTTTTAAATAACCAGCTAAAAAGCCAGGCGACCAATTGTAAAACTTCGAGTTGTTGTATAATTGATTTAAAAGATCGGATTTAGGCCCTCTTCTTGCAGCCATTCTTCCACTTATTTCTTTAACAAGTAAATCTGTAAAAGCATCGGTTGATAAGTTTATTGTGGCTAATATGCTTTCTTCTTTTTGCTTAGGTTTTTCTGAAGGAGTAATGAGTTTTAGGGCATAAAAAACGTTTACGTTTGTGGAGTTATCGATAGTTTCGCTATAACCATCAAAATAAAATAACGAGTAGCTGGAAGAAGCTATATCGTATTTCGCAAGTTCATTAGGCTTAATTATTTTAAAAGGAGTAATTGTCCAAACTTTTTTAATCGCTTCATTAAATTTTTCCAATTCCGGATAATCGTTATATTGTAATGTGAAAAGTGTGGTGGTTGTTTTAAAACCATCTAGTTTTGCTTTTTGCGCTGCCTCAATTCCAAAATAAGAAACCTGGCCTTTGCAAATTACGCCGATTAGGAGAACAGGAAAAATTAATAATATTTTTTTTATAAGTAGCATAGCTAAGTGTTTTCATTTGTGCAGTTCAATTATAAGAATCTTTTGACAAAAATTCTTCATTTTGCTATTGCATTAACAAAATACATTCATTAGCTTTGTTATGCAAGCATAATAAATTTAACCAAATGAAGCAACAACAAACATTAGATTATCACGTTAAGTTTGCCTGGCAAAACATGTTTAATAAGTACAACCAAATGGCTGCAGGCTTTGGTATTACACAGGCAATTGGTTATATGCTTATTAATATTGATGATGTTGATGGCACAGCAGTTTCGAACTTAGCTGCGTTGCTTGGTGTTAAAGCAACAAGTCTTTCTCGCATGTTAAATAATATGGAAGATGCCAAGCTTATTTATCGCGAAACTTCTGCAGGAGATAAACGTTCAGTAAAAGTGTTTCTAACTGATTTTGGGAAGGAAAAGAAACAATTAGCCAAAGGCGTTGTTCGAAAGTTCAATGAATATCTTGATGAACATTTTTCTAAAAAGGAAAAAGAAACTTTCATCACATTGTTGATAAAATTAAATGATATAACTGTAGCATATACTGTTGATTAATATGAAACGAAGCATTAATAAAGTTGCCGTTTTAGGTTCAGGTATTATGGGGTCGCGTATTGCATGCCACTTCGCCAATATTGGTGTAGAGGTTTTGCTTTTAGATATTGCTCCGAAAGAACTAAGCCCAGAAGAACAGGCAAAAGGACTAGCATTAGATAATCTGGTAGTAAAAAATCGAATTGTTAATACAGCTTTGCAAACTGCTGTTAAAACAAATCCATCTCCAGTTTATTCTAAAAAAGTATTAAACAAAATTAAGACGGGGAACTTCGACGATGATATGCCGAAAATTGCCGCCTTTGATTGGGTGATTGAAGTGGTAGTCGAAAATTTAGACATTAAGAAAAAGGTTTTCGAACAGGTGGAGCAATTCCGTAAACCTGGTACATTAATTACTTCTAACACTTCGGGTATTCCAATTCATTTAATGGCCGAGGGTAGAAGTGAAGATTTTAAAGCGCATTTCTGCGGAACACACTTTTTTAATCCGCCTCGTTATTTAAAATTATTGGAGATTATTCCAACGCCACATACCAAACCTGAGATTGTTGATTTCTTGATGCATTACGGAGATAAATTTTTAGGTAAAACCACGGTTTTATGTAAAGATACGCCTGCTTTTATTGCAAACAGAGTTGGGGTTTATTCCATAATGGCACTGCTACATTTGGTTGAAAAACTAGATTTAACTGTTGAAGAAGTTGATAAATTCACTGGTCCAGCTTTGGGCAGACCGAAATCGGCAACTTTCCGTACTTCGGATGTGGTTGGTTTGGATACCATGATTAAGGTAGCTAAAGGACTATATGATAATTGTCCTGAAGATAAAGCGCATGAGCTGTTTAAACTTCCTGAGTATGTTAAAAAAATGGAGGAGAACAAATGGCTTGGTGATAAAACCAAACAGGGTTTCTATAAAAAAACTAAAACTGCTGAAGGAAAGACCGAAATCCTTGCGTTGGATTTAAAAACCTTAGAATATAAACCTCAGCAAAAGGTAAAATCGGCTACTTTAGAAATGACCAAGCCTGTTGAAAATCTTCGTGAACGCATGAAGATTTTCGCCAAAGGAAAAGATAAAGCGGGCGAATTATTCCGCCATTCTTCTTTCGGTTTATTTGAATATGTATCAGATCGGATTCCTGAGATTTCTGACGAATTGTATCGTATTGATGACGCGATGCGTGCAGGTTTTGGTTGGGAACTTGGTCCGTTTGAGCTTTGGGATGCCGTTGGTGTGAAAGAAGCGATTGAGGGAATGGAGCAGTACGGAAATAAAGCTGCGGCTTGGGTTCAGGAAATGCTTGATGCTGGAAATGATGCATTTTACAAAGTAGAAGGTGGTGTTAAGAAGTATTATGATATTCCAACAAAATCTTACAAAGCTTTACCAGGAACCGATGAGTTTATCATTCTGGATAATATCCGCGAGAATAAAACCCTTTGGAAAAACTCTGGTGTTTCGATTATTGATTTAGGCGATGGCATTCTGAATGTAGAATTCCATACCAAAATGAATACCATTGGTGGGGATGTCATCTCTGGAATTAATAAAGCTATCGATATGGCCGAGAAAGATTACCGTGGCTTAGTAATCGGTAACGACGGTGCAAATTTCTCTGCTGGTGCCAATGTGGGTATGATTTTCATGATGGCGGTTGAGCAGGAGTGGGATGAGTTGAATATGGCCATCAGAATGTTCCAAAACACTTCGATGCGCATTCGTTATTCATCAATTCCTGTTGTAGTTGCGCCACACAATTTAACTTTAGGCGGTGGCTGTGAGTTTAGCTTACATGCAGACCATGTTCAGTTATCGGCTGAAACCTATATGGGTTTGGTTGAGTTCGGTGTTGGAGTAATTCCAGGTGGAGGTGGAACCAAAGAATTCGCTTTACGTGCTTCTGATGAATACAAGGACGATCAGATTGTTCAAAATGCTTTGAAAGAGCGTTTCTTAACGATTGGTATGGCGAAAGTTTCTACTTCTGGTTATGAGGCTTACGAATTGGGTTATTTACAAAAAGATAAATTCTCTATTTCGATGAACCGCAACCGTTTATTGGCCGATGCAAAAGCAAAGGCAATTGAATTGGCTGATGCTGGTTATACAAAACCAGTTCAACGTACAGATATTAAAGTATTGGGTAAGCAAGGTTTAGGAATTGTCTACGCTGGTGCAAATAGTATGTATGCTGGGCATTTCATTTCTGAACACGATAAAAAAATCTCTGAAAAATTAGGTTATGTAATGTGTGGTGGCGATTTATCGTCTCCTACAGAAGTAAGCGAGCAATATTTATTGGACTTGGAAAGAGAAGCGTTTTTATCACTTGCGGGTGAGCGAAAATCTTTAGAACGGATTCAATCGATTATAACCAAGGGGAAACCGTTAAGGAATTAGGTAGTAGATATGAGGTTTGCTTAGCCACTTCGTCATTGCGAGGTACGAAGCAATCTTACAACTAAGGGTTTTTCTATTGCATTAAGATTGCTTCGTGCCTCGCAATGACGGCAAGAGTCAGGAAAATGCGTATAATAAAAAGATAATATTGGCTAGCGCCATAAGAAATACTAAATAAAATGGAAGCATATATTATAGCCGGATATCGTACAGCAGTGGGCAAGGCGCCCCGTGGCGTATTCCGTTTTACGAGAGCTGATGATTTAGCTGCAGAAGTGATTAGAGCTTTGGTGGCGTCGGTTCCGAATTTAGATAAGGAACAAATTGACGATGTAATTGTAGGTAATGCTACACCAGAGGCAGAACAGGGCTTAAATATTGCCCGTATGATTTCGCTGATGGGCTTGGATACGGACAAAGTTCCAGGTGTTACTGTAAACCGTTATTGCGCATCGGGTTTAGATACGATTGCGACTGCAGTTGCGAAAATTAAAGCTGGAATGGCCGATTGCATTATTGCTGGCGGTGTGGAAGTGATGAGTGGAATGCCTTTCGGTGGCTGGAAATTAGTACCGAATGCTGAGGTTGCCAAGAACAATCCAGATTGGTATTGGGGGATGGGTTTAACTGCCGAAGCCGTTGCAAAAGAATATAACGTGAGTCGCGAAGACCAGGATGCGTTTTCTTTGAAATCTCATGAAAAGGCGATTCAGGCTATTAAAAATGGTCATTTGAAAGATGGTGTTTTGCCCATTACAGTGAATGAAAATTACCTGGATGAGAACTTGAAAAAGAAAACGCGTTCTTATGTAGTGGATACAGATGAAGGTCCGCGTGCTGATACGACTTTAGAAAAACTGGCAAAATTGAAACCAGTTTTTGATGCGGTTGGAAGTGTTACAGCAGGTAATTCATCGCAAACTTCTGACGGCGCAGCATTTGTTTTGGTGGTTTCTGAAAAGAAAATGAAAGAATTAAATGCAGAGCCAATCGCGAGGTTAGTAAGTTATGGAGTGGCTGGTGTTCCGCCAAGGATTATGGGGATAGGTCCGATTGAGGCAATTCCGAAAGCATTAAAACAAGCGGGGTTAAAACAAGACGATATTGATTTAATTGAATTGAACGAGGCTTTTGCTTCACAATCTTTAGCAATTATCAGAACATTGGATTTAAATCCTGACATCATCAATGTAAATGGAGGAGCAATTGCTTTGGGTCATCCGCTTGGATGTACGGGGGCTAAACTTTCAGTACAAATGATGAACGAACTAAAAAGACAGAATAAAAAATATGGTATGGTTACCATGTGTGTAGGTACAGGGCAGGGCGCAGCAGGTATTTTTGAGCTTTTGTAGGCAATTTATTCGTTATATCGTCATTGCGAGGTACGAAGCAATCTTAATGCGTTGGTCTGGTAATAACGATAGTGTTAGGATTGCTTCGTGCCTCCCAATGACGACCGTATTAGGCAAAAGAAAAGGCCATAAAATAAAATTAAGCGATTCACTTGATACTCGCTACTAGATACTATTAAAATGGAAACAACTGAAAAAAAAACAATTAAAGGCGGCGAATTCTTAATTAAAGAAACGGTTTACCAGGATATCTTTATTCCTGAAGAATTTGATGAAGAGCAACAAATGATTGCGCAAACTTGTCGCGATTTTTTAGAAGCTGAAGTTTATCCGAATTTAGATAAAATTGATAAACAGGAAGACCCAGAGTTAATGCCAACGCTTTTAACCAAAGCTGGCGAATTGGGGATTCTTGGGGTTTCTGTTCCTGAAGAGTACGGAGGTTTTGGTAAAAACTTTAACACTTCGATGTTGGTTGCTGATGTAGTTGGTGCTGGGCACTCATTTGCAGTGGCGCTTTCGGCGCATACCGGAATTGGTACTTTGCCAATCCTTTATTACGGAAACGAAGAACAGAAAGCCAAATACATTCCAAAATTGGGTTCTGGCGAATGGAAAGCAGCTTATTGCTTAACGGAACCTAATTCAGGTTCGGATGCAAATTCTGGAAAAACCAAAGCCGTTTTAAGTGCTGACGGTAAACATTACATCATCAACGGGCAAAAAATGTGGATTACCAACGGTGGTTTCGCAGATATTTTTATCGTTTTTGCAAAAATTGATGATGATAAAAACTTAACTGCTTTTATTGTAGAGAAAGATTTTGGTGGCATTACCATGAATCCAGAAGAACATAAAATGGGAATCAAAGGTTCTTCAACGCGTCAGGTTTTCTTTAACGATTGTGAAGTTCCAGTTGAAAATATGTTGAGTGATAGGGAAAATGGTTTCAAAATCGCAGTTAACATTTTAAACATTGGTCGTATAAAATTATCAGCTGCGGCAATTGGTGCCTCAAAAGCGACATTAAGCACAGCAATTAATTATTCAAATGAGCGTAGCCAGTTTGGCCGTTCGATCTCTAAATACGGGGCTATTCGTTTCAAAATTGCCGAAATGGCTTCGAAGCTTTATGCTGTTGATGCAGCGAACTATCGTGCAGGACAAAATATTGATGACACTTATGATCAATTGGTTGCAGGTGGAATGGAATCAGGTAAAGCAAGATTAAAGTCTGTAGAGCAGTTTGCGGTTGAATGTGCCATTTTAAAAGTTTGGGGTTCTGAGGCGTTGGATTATACTGTAGATGAAGGTGTTCAAATTTATGGTGGAATGGGTTTCAGTGCTGATGCGCCAATGGACAGGGCTTATCGTGATGCTCGGATTAACAGAATTTTCGAAGGAACGAACGAAATTAATCGATTGCTAACCGTTGATATGATGTTGAAGCGAGCCATGAAAGGCGAATTGGATTTAATGGGGCCAGCCACTGCTGTTGCTGCCGAATTAATGAGCATTCCTGATTTTGGCGAAGAAGACACTACATTATTTGCTGCTGAGAAAAAAGTTTTAGCGAACCTTAAAAAAGCGACTTTGATGGTTGCTGGTGCTGCGGTTCAAAAACTAATGATGACTTTAAGTAAAGAGCAAGAGATTTTAATGAACATTGCAGACATGGCAGGCTATGTTTATGTACTGGAATCAGCTATTCTAAGAACCGAGAAATTGGTTTCGTTACGTGGCGAAGAAGCTTCAGCAGGTCAGTTAGATTTATTGAGAATTTATATGGTTGAGGCTGTTGATGGCATTGCCAAAGCGGGTAAAGAAGCACTTTGGGCATTTGCCGATGGTGATGAGCAACGCATGATGTTGGTGGGTTTACGTCGTTTTACCAAAGTAGAACCTTTTAATGTTAAAGATGCTCGTCAAAGAGTTGCTCAGCAATTAATTGAAGCAAATAAATATATTTTTTAAGGCTTTAAAAGCTGAAAAATTAAAGACCAAAGTAAAAAGACAAAACCTGAAAGAACTAATGCGGTATAAAAATCGAATTGGTATCAATGGTGGTTAATAGTCTTTCAGCTTTGGTCTTTTTACTTTGTCTATTTGTTAAATTTGGTTAAAAATTGCGGCATCCGTATTAAAAGCTTATTTTTGCGGACTATGATTAAGATTAAGCACTTTTTATTGTTGGTATGCATTGCTGGATGTTTTGCTGCCTGTAAAAAAACAGATGTAGGTGATGTTTACGATCCTGTTCCGCAATTTAAGGCTGATACTACAGCAATTAGAGCTTACGTTAAAGCAAATAATATTGCAGTCTTAAAAAATGAGCAATACGGTGTCTTCTATCAAATTATTGCTGCAGGCGCTGGAAATGTTACCTATACTTCAACTACCAGAATTAATGTAGATTATGAAGGCAGGTTGCTTAATGGGACAATTTTTGATGCTTCTAAAGGGACTTCACCAACATTTACATTTGGAGGACTTATTCCTGGATGGCAAATTGGAATTCCTTATATACAAAAAGGTGGGCAAATTAGGCTTTTCATCCCTTCATATTATGGGTATGGTAATGCCGTAAATGGATCAATCCCTGCAAATTCAATATTAGATTTTACGATCACTCTTAACGATATCCCAAACTAAATGAATAGAAATTTATTAAAATTTGCTGCTTTTAGCTTTTTGCTTATTTCAGTATTATTTACTTCCTGCAAAAAGGATGAAAACGCTGATGAACAAATTGCGGAGTTTATTCAAAACAATAATATTAGTGCAACAAAACATTCCTCTGGCTTATATTATCAAATTATTAAACCTGGTTCAGGATCATTTACCTATCCATCGAGTACTAAAATTACAATTAAGTACGAAGGCAGGTTATTAAATGGAACTGTAATTGATAATGGTAATGGTGTTGAAAATACCTTCCAGCTGGCGCAGTTAATAGAAGGCTGGAGAATAGGTATTCCACTTATTCAGAAAGGTGGTGAAATTAGATTGATTATTCCGTCTAATTTAGCTTATGGAAGCCAGGCTACGGGGCCTGTACCTGCAAATTCGGTTTTAGATTTTACGATACAATTGATAAACGTACAATAATTAATGAAGAACTTTACAAAACTTAGCCTGTTTACTTTTTTACTGGCTACTATATTATTTACATCTTGTAAAAAGGAGTATGATTCTGTTGAAACAGTAGATGATGCTGCTATAAGTGCCTATATACAAAAGAATAATTTAACAGCTTCGATGATTCAAGATCCAGATAAAACAGGATTTTATTATCAGGTTTTGACTGCCGGAACTGGCGATTTATTTAAAAATAGCGACTCTGTACTTTATAGTGTTTCAATAAAATCATTGAGTAGTGGGACTCCTTATCTTACCACATCTGTTAACGGAAATTGGGGTAATCGTGTAGGTTATACAAATGTTTTACCTGTAACCTCTCAAACAACAGCTATACCTCAAATCCCTGCCATTAGAACTGCAATTAATGCATTAAAGCCAGGCGGTTCTGCTCGAATTATTTTACCATCTTATCTCGCTTTTGGTAAGAATGGATTCACTGATGTCGGAATACCTTCAAATGATATTTTAGATATAAATGTAACGACTAAAACCTTTAAGAGCCAATATGACTTAGATGATAACCGCATAACTAGTTTCTTAGCGGCCAAAGGATTAACAGCATCTGCAGTAAAAGATCCATCAAGAATATATTACATCATTAATACCTTAGGTACTGGCGGAGCAATTGATAGTAAAGAGAGTACAATCGTAGCTAAATATACATTGAGATTGCTAGATGGAACAGTTGCAAATTCTTCAACTGATGGTACTTTTACCTACCAATTAAGTCAACTTATTAAAGGTTGGTATACGATAATTCCAAAATTCCCTGTAGGCACTAAAATGAGGATTTTTGTACCTTCCGATTTGGGGTATTCAAGTTCTGGTAGCGGAAGTGTTCCAGGTAATGCAGTCTTAGATTTTGATATCGAAGTAACCAGCGTTACGAATTAAGCGCTTCCTTAAAAACTTTAAGCACTCTTTCCCGTGCAAATGTATGCTCAACTATTGGTTGGGCATATTTTTTTGTACCATATTCTGGCACCCATTTTTTAATATATTCAAATTTCGAATCAAATTTTTTAGTTTGTAATTCGGGATTGAAAACCCTGAAATAAGGTGCTGCATCGTTCCCCGAACCTGCTGCCCATTGCCAACCACCAACATTGCTTGCCATTTCATAATCAAGCAATTTTTCGGCAAAGTAAGCCTCCCCCCAACGCCAATCTATTAACAAGTGTTTAGATAAAAAACTGGCCACAACCATACGAACGCGATTGTGCATCCAACCAGTTTCATTTAGTTGACGCATACCTGCATCTACAATCGGATAACCCGTATTACCCTTACACCAAGCCTTAAACTCTGCCTCGTTATTTCGCCATTTAATTTTATCGTATTGCTTTTTAAACGAATCGAAAGCAGCGTATGGAAAATGCCAAAGAATCATCATGTAAAATTCCCGCCAGGCTAATTCCGAAAGCCAAACATTTGATTTTTCTTTAATAGCGTCTTGCACAGCTTTTCTAATACTCAAAGTGCCAAACCTTAAGTGTAATCCAATATGAGTTGTTCCATCAATTGCAGGAAAATCTCTTTCCTGCCCATAATCTTCCAGCTTATTCTTGTAGCTAATTTTAGGGAAGTTTAGTTTACTTTCTTCAAATCCCATCTCTTTTAAAGATGGAAATGAAAGGTTTTTTGTTTTAAACAGGTTTTTGAAATACTTTTTTGTAGGATAAGATTTTGTATAAAAACCATCTAGCTTAGCCTGCCATTGTTTATAAAAAGGTGTAAAAACCGTGTAAGGTGTTTTATCTGCTTTTAAAATTTCGCCTTTTTCAAAAATAACCTGGTCTTTGTAGGTTTTAAAGGCAATTTTTTCGCTTGTTAAAAATTCAGCCATATTATCATCGCGTTCGCGAGCATAAGGCTCATAATCGTGATTGGTATAGATTTCTTTTACCTCATAATCTTTTAATATTTCTGTCCATATTTTTTCAGGGGTACCATACTTAACTAACAAGTCAGAATCTTTAGCTCGAAGTTCTTTTTTGATGTTTTCTAACGTTTGATAGATAAAGGTTACACGAGCATCATCTTTAGCACATTTGTCTAATATGTTTTTATCAAAAATAAATAACAGTAGCACTGGATAACCACTTTTTAGGGCATGGTAAAGTGCTGCATTATCTTCCAAGCGTAAATCGCGGCGGAGCCATAAAATATTAATAGGGTGCATTTTTATTTAGTAAAGCGTGTAAATTGGTCAATTGCGAAAATTATAATATTTAGTTTGTAGATAAACTTATTTGTAAATGTCTTTTAATGCATCTTCAATTCTGGTAAATTTGAATTTAAAACCAGCATCAAGAAGCTTTTGTGCAGAGCAATTATTACTCATTAAAACGGCTTCAACTCTTTCTCCCAATAATAATTCAACAACTTTTTTTGGAACTTTAATTGGCCAAAACGGGCGATGAAGTTGCTTCGCTATCGCTTTTGTTAAAGCGGAATTAGTTACAGGAAAAGGAGCACAGGCGTTATAATTACCTTCTATTTTTGGATTCTCTATAGCATCAATATACATTTCAACCATATCTTCGTGGTGCAACCAGGGCACCCATTGTTTGCCCGAACCAATTGCCGAACCTACAAATAATTTTACAGGCAAAGCCAATTGGGGTAATGCTCCACCACGTTTGCTTATTACAATTCCAGTCCTAAGTTTTACTACTCTTATGCTCAGTTTCTTGCCTTGGTCTACAGCATTTTCCCAAAGTTTGCAGCATTTAGCTAAAAAACCAAAACCATTCGGGCTTTCTTCTGTAAGAATTTCATCGCCGCAATCGCCATAATAACCAACCGCCGATGCCGAAATAAAAGACTTAATGTTATGATTTCCAGACGCTTTAATGGCTTTATAAAGTAATTCCGTAGATTTTACACGACTATCAATGATTAGTTTTTTCTGTTCTACTGTCCATTTTTTATCTGCTACAGGCTCACCAGCCAGATGTACAACAGAATCTACATCCGTTAGGCAATTGTAATCAATTTGGCCTTTAAAAATATCCCAAACATAGTTATTTGGGTCATTGGTTTTTTTTCGGGAAAGTGTGTTTACTTTATAGCCTTTGGTAATCAAATGCTTTTTAAGTTCAGTGCCCACAAGTCCGCTCGCTCCCGTAATTAGAATCTTTTTCACCATTCTTTTAAAACACTAAAGATACGAAAGGGTTTGAGCTGTGGTATTATTTTGAGTTGTAATAATTAGAGAGAAATTTGTGAAAATCAATTCTGCATTAAACAAAGTTTCCACGTAAGATAGCTATTATACTTACGTGGAAACCTGATCGCCTCGAGGATTACAGGCCTGCTAAAATTTTGCTTTTTGGTGCTTTAACTGAATAACTTAGTTTAATGGTTTTAGTTTCGTTTGGTGCTATTTTTAAATTCCACGAAAGCATTCCGGTTTCTTTATTTACTTCTGCACCACTACTTTCAAATAATTCAATTTCTACATCACTTTGTGTTGATAATGGATATTGGTCTTTAAGAGACAATTCAATAGCTTCTTTCTTTGTGTTTCTAATTTTTATCAGATAAGTAAATGCCTGTTTCTTATTACTGCCAATAAACTTTGTGCTACTATAATCTTCTTGTTTTTCTTTGGTAATGATGATTTTTTTGTCTTTACCCATGCTTAAACTCAAAGTATCCAAAATATTTGCTGGGTTGATAAAGGATTTCCCCGTATAAGTTCCTTCGAAAATAATATTTGCATTGCCCGCCTGTAAATTCAGCTTTTCCCAATCTAAAACATCTGCTAATAAATAAGCATCTAAACTTAATCTTGGAGCTGCATAATATTTATATTTTGCTGGAACTTCATATTCTTTAAAAGCAACAGTATGAGGCTTATTGTCGCTATTAATATCATACGGGATATCGATATCGAAAGTTACGCCAAGTTGACTTTCGTTAACTGATGTATAATTGTTTACCGTAGAAACGGATGCTGCGATTGCTTTTTTTTCGGCTTTTGCATATCCAACAACTACAACATCGTTTAGCATATTCGCTTCTCCAAGAGGCGATGCCATTCCTCTAATTCTTATACCCGAAGAACTTCCTGCTAGGCTTTGTTGAGCAGGCGAATAAACTGAAACAAACCAAGGATTTAAAGTAGGCGCGGTAATATTATAATTCGGGTTTCCTGTTGATAAAGAAAGCTTCACTTTTTTCCAATCTAAACCAGTATTTTGCGTAATTGCACCCTTGTAAACAATCCCCAAAGGAGTTGAAGTATTAATAGCTTTAACATCGTAGCTTGCTAACCAATTAGCGTTTGGCGTAACATAGGTAATATTATAATTTGCATTTACGTTTTCTTTTGCCAGGAGTTGTAAAACCAGCTGGCCGAGCTGCTGATTGGGATTGTTTCTCAACTCTGCCAATTGCTGTTGTAAAGCATTTAATTTTCGGATTTGTTTCTCTTCGGTTGCGCTAATTGCCAATATAGAATTACGGACTTCGGTGCTCTTTGCCCGATAATACTCTGCAAGTTTAATTAACTCAGCAACATTAGTACCTGTATTGGAACCGCCAGATTTTCTATTTTCATCTAGCAAAACCAAAGTCTGTTCTTCAATGGTTTTTGCATTTTTTGTTTTAGAAAGCTCAGTATTTACTGTTTTAATGCTGTCGTTTAAAAGTTTTATTTCGGGGTTTGCAGCATCAGTATTTAAGAAATCGCGATTAAACTGAACAGCTAAAATGGTTACACCTGCAGAAACTCCCACTTGTATAGAACTTTCGTTAACACGACCCGAAATATTATTGATTACAATTTCTGATGTTCCTGATGGGAGATTAACTTTTCCAGTATGCGTTAGTTGTGCGCCATTGTTGTAAACTGTTACGCTTTCTAAAGCGGCTTTACTTTTTATTTGCTGTTGAGCATAAACACTTAAGGGGAATAAGAATATCGTTAAAAATCGTTTCATTTTGTGTTAAGTTTAAATTTTAAAGCAATGATGCGCCCGCAAATGAGATTCCATAAGAAAATAGTATTTTGTTGAGGATTTGTAAAGAATTCGACATGTTTTTGATGCGGAGAAAAAATACAATAAATTTGTAATTACGGTCTTTAACACACTTTTCTACATAACGATGTCTAAAAAAATTCTAGTTTGGTTTAGAAACGATCTTCGCTTACACGATAATGAAATGTTGGTGGAGGCAATTGCTAAGTCAGATTCAATTTTGCCAGTTTACATTGTTGATCCACGTATTTTTGAAGAAACTAAATACGGCACATTAAAAACTGGGAGCATCAGAGCGCAATTTATACTCGAAAGTGTTGGTGCTTTAAGAAATTCATTAAAACAAATTGGAGGCAATCTTTTAATTGCTAAAGGCGAACCTGAAGAAATTATTCCAGCTTTGGCTCAGGAATATGAAATTAACGAAGTTTATCATCACCGTGAAGTTGCTGATGAAGAAACCCAGGTATCAACATTGGTAGAAGATGGACTTTGGAAGCTGCGTATTAATCTTAAACACTTTATTGGTCATACTTTATACAATAAGGAGGATTTACCTTTCCCGATTAAAGATATTCCTGATGCATTTAATCAGTTTAAAAAGAAAATTGAACGTGATGCAATTATTAAACCCTGTTTTTTAGCGCCCGATAGAATTAACGTTGCTGAAGTAATTGATTGGGGAAATATTCCAAGTTTAGCCGATTTAGGTTTAGCTATTCAAGAAAAGGATATACGATCTGATTTTGAGTTTGTTGGGGGTGAAAGTGAGGGAATAAGCACATTGCAAAAGGTTATAACAGCCATGAAACAAGCTGCTACCACAAAAAACTTAATTCTTGCCTCAAAACTATCAGCCTGGCTGGCAATGGGAACTTTATCGCCGAGAAAAGTTTATTGGGAAATCAAAAAAATGGAAAGCACACCAAGCACCAAGGCCATGTTTAACCATGTATTACTTGGTTTGCTTTGGAGAGATTATTTCCGTTTTATGTTTAAAAAATATGGTAACACTTTTTTTAAGCCGAATGGTTTTGGTAGTCAGGGCGTGGTAGATGAGGCTAATGCAGTTGAGAATTTCAATAACTGGAAAACTGGGCAAACTGGGTTCGCGGTAGTTGACGCAGTTATGAATGAATTAAATCAAACGGGTTATATATCTAATATTGCCCGACAAACTGCGGCTTTGTTCTTAATAAATAATTTAGAGGTAAGCTGGATTTTGGGTGCGGCATATTTTGAAGAAAAATTAATTGATTATAATCCAGCAAGCAATTGGGGTAATTGGGCAAACATGGCAGGTGTAGGGAACGATCAAAAAACGAAGAGTGCTTTTGATTTGGATAAAAACATCAAAAATCTTGATCCAAAAGGAAATTACGCCACAATTTGGGCTTCTTAAAAATAATCGATTGAGTGAATTTGAATAATATAATAATCTTCTTCGGGATGGTATTGTTCTTGCATTTAAAGATCAAGAATTCAATTATTATCAATAATAATTCTATAATTCAAAAAATCTCATTTTAATATAGTTTTTTACCAATTATATAAGGTAAAATTCTAATTTTGTAATGCTTATAGTAAACAGTTAATAATGGGTAGTTTATCTTATCTTAATGGCGAAAACGCCGAATATATAGATTCTTTATATCAGTCGTATCAGCAGGATCCTGAATCAGTTGAATTTGGTTGGCAAAAGTTTTTTGAAGGTTTTGATTTTGGAAGAGGATCTGAAACCACTGCAGTAACCGTAGAAACTCCAGAACAATTCTTAAAAGAGGTTAATGTTTTAAATCTGATTGATGGCTATCGTAGTCGCGGTCACTTGTTTACGCATACCAATCCGGTACGCGAAAGACGTAAACATTTACCAACATTAGATTTGGCTAATTTTGGCTTATCTGATGCAGATTTAGAAACCGTTTTCAACTCTGGTGTTGAAATTGGTATCGGTGCAGCAAAATTGAAGGATATTGTTGCTTTCCTAAAACAAACTTATGCACATTCAATTGGTGCAGAATTTAAATTTTTACGTACACCAGAAGTTTTAAACTGGATTCAGGGTAAAATGGAAAGCGCACGTAACACGCCAAACTTTTCAATCGAGGAGAAAAAACGTATCCTTAAAAAACTAAATGAAGCTGTAAGTTTCGAAAATTTTTTAGGGACGAAGTTCTTAGGACAAAAACGTTTCTCGTTAGAGGGTGCAGAAGCTTTAATCCCAGCTTTAGATTCGGTTATCGAAAAAGGTGCAGAATTGGGAATTGAAGAATTTGTAATTGGTATGGCGCACCGCGGTCGTTTAAACGTGTTAGCGAATATCATGCAAAAAACTTACAAAGATATTTTTGCTGAGTTTGAAGGTAAGAGCTATAACCCAGAAACACCTTTTGGAGGTGATGTAAAATATCATTTAGGTTATTCTACAGATGTAACTACTAATGCAGGTAAAAGCGTTCACTTAAGTCTTTGCCCAAATCCATCGCACTTAGAAACTGTTGATGGTGTGGTAGAAGGCATGAGTCGTTCGAAAATCGATTTCAAATATGGTGGCGATAACAGTCGTTTAGCTCCAATTTTGATTCATGGTGATGCCTCTGTTGCTGGTCAAGGTATTGTTTACGAAGTAATTCAAATGGCTGGTTTGGAAGGTTATAAAACTGGTGGAACCATTCACCTGGTAATTAACAACCAAATTGGTTTTACTACAAACTATAAAGATGCCCGTACAAGTACATACTGTACAGATATTGCTAAAGTAACTTTATCGCCAGTATTTCACGTAAATGGCGATGATCCTGAAGCTTTGGTTTATGCTATTAATCTGGCAATGGAATATCGTCAGAAATACAAAAATGATGTTTTCATTGATATTTTATGTTACCGTCGTTTCGGTCACAATGAGTCTGACGAACCTAAATTCACGCAGCCTTTATTGTATAAAACAATTGAAAAACACCCTAATCCAAGGGAAATATATATTGAGCAATTAACCAAAGAAGGTAAATTGGAAGCGGGATTGGCAAAAGAAATGGAAAAGGATTTCCGTGGAATTTTACAAGAACGTTTAAATGAAGCAAAAGAATTTGTTGCTGGAGACACTGAAGTTAAATTTGGCGGTGCATGGGCAGACCTGCGTATGGCAACTCCAAAAGATTTCGAAACTTCTCCTATTACAGCAGTTAAAAAATCTACTTTATTAGAAATTGGTAAACGTATTACAACTTTACCAACAAATAAAAAATTCTTCAAAAAGATTGAAAAGCTATTTGCTGAACGCAGTAAAATGGTTAATGAAACTAATGTTTTTGATTGGGCAATGGGCGAGCAATTGGCTTATGGTACTTTGTTATCAGAAGGTAAGCGAGTTCGTTTAAGTGGACAGGATGTAGAACGTGGTACTTTCTCTCACCGTCATGCGGTTTTAACTTTAGAAGATAGCGAAGAAGAATATGTACCATTAGCAAACATTTCAGATCAGCAAGCACCATTTGATATTTATAATTCACACTTGTCAGAGTATGGAGTTTTAGGTTTTGAATATGGTTATGCAATGGCTAACCCGAATGCTTTAACCATTTGGGAAGCACAATTTGGTGATTTCTTTAATGGAGCGCAAATTGTTGTAGATCAGTATATTGCGAGTGCAGAGACGAAGTGGCAACGAGAAAATGGTTTGGTAATGTTATTGCCTCACGGTTACGAAGGTCAGGGTCCTGAACATTCATCGGCACGTATCGAACGTTTTATGGAGCTTTGTGCAGATTACAATATGCAAGTTGTGAATTGTACTACACCTGCAAACTTCTTTCATGTTTTACGTCGCCAGTTTAAACGCGATTTCCGTAAACCGTTAGTGGTTTTCTCACCAAAAAGTTTATTGCGTCACCCAGCTTGTGTTTCTAAATTAGAAGAGTTTACAGAAGGGGGTTTTAAAGAAGTAATTGATGATGTAAATGTCAAAGTTGCAGATGTAACTCGTGTAGTTTTCTGTAGTGGAAAAATCTATTACGAATTACTTGAAAAACAACAGACGGATAAAGTTAAACATGTTGCAATTGTTCGCGTTGAGCAGTTATATCCAACACCTGTTGATCAAATGGAAGCGATTACGAAAAAATATAAAAATGCAGATGAGATTTTCTGGGTACAAGAAGAGCCAGAAAACATGGGTGCATGGCCGTACTTATTCCGCAAATTGTATAAAACTGATTTAAAAGGTATTCATGTAATTTCTAGAAGAGAAAGCAGCAGTACTGCAACAGGTTTTGCAAAACAACATGCTAATCAACAAGCTTATATTTTAGCGAAGGCATTAGAAGTTTCTGTAAAACAGGAAGAAGTTAAAAGTGCAACTAAAAAAGCGAGTAAAAACCTAGCAGAAGCCGATTAAGGTTGAGGGTGAAAAGGTGTAAGGTTGAAGGTTTCCTATCAATAGCTTACATATTGAATTTAGACAAAACATCAAAGAAAATACAATTTTAAAAATATGAGTTTAGAGATAAAAGTTCCACCAGTTGGTGAGTCGATAACCGAAGTTGTTTTATCGCAATGGTTAAAAAACGATGGCGATGTTGTTGAAATGGATGAAGTTATTGCTGAGTTAGAATCAGATAAAGCTACATTTGAATTAACTGCAGAGCAAGCTGGAACTTTAAGAACCATAGCTGCTGAAGGCGATACTTTAGCTATTGGCGCAGTAGTTTGTAAAATTGAAGATGGTGGCGCAGCGCCTGCAAAAGCTGATGCTCCTAAAACAGAAGAAAAGGCAGTAGTTAATGAAGATAAAACAGCAGCACCGGTTGCTGAAAAATCTGGTGAAAGCTACGCTACAGGAACTCCATCTCCTGCAGCTGGTAAAATTCTTGCTGAAAAAGGTATTGATGCTGCTGCTGTAAAAGGTACTGGCATTGATGGTCGTATTACTAAAGATGATGCTGTAAAAGCTGAGGCTGGTAAAAAGGCTGAAGCTCCAAAAGCTAATGCTCCAGTTGCTGCTGCTCCTGCAGGCGCACGCTCTGAGCGTCGCGAAAAAATGTCGCCATTACGTAAAACCGTAGCAAAACGTTTGGTTGCTGTTAAAAATGAAACAGCAATGTTAACTACTTTTAACGAGGTTAACATGAAACCAATCATGGATTTACGTGGTAAATACAAAGATTCTTTCAAAGAAAAACATGGTGTTGGTTTAGGTTTCATGAGTTTCTTCACCAAAGCGGTGACTGAGGCATTAAAAGATTTCCCTGCTGTAAATGCTCGTATTGATGGCGAGGAGATTGTTTATAATAACTTTGCTGATGTTTCGATTGCAGTTTCAGCTCCAAAAGGTTTAGTTGTTCCAGTTATCCGTAATGCAGAAAGCATGAGTTTAGCTGAAATTGAAAAATCTGTTTTGGCTCTAGCTCTTAAGGCTCGCGATGGTAAATTAACAATCGAAGAAATGACTGGCGGTACATTTACAATCACTAATGGTGGTGTTTTTGGTTCGATGATGTCTACTCCTATTATTAATGCGCCACAGTCGGCCATTTTAGGTATGCATAATATTATTGAGCGTCCTGTTGCTGAAAAAGGTGAAGTAGTGATTCGTCCGATGATGTATGTTGCTTTATCTTACGACCACAGAATTATCGACGGGCGTGAATCAGTAGGTTTCTTGGTTCGTGTAAAACAATTATTAGAAGATCCAGCTAGATTATTATTGGGCGTTTAATCCCAGTAATATCTTAATAACATTCATACTACAAGCCTTAACATTTTTTGTTAGGGCTTTTTTTTATAAATGTAAACCCGTCATTGCTTCGTGCCCCAAAATGATCAACACATACACCTTTATTCAATACCTTTTCAAGCTGTCATTTCAAGTGAGGAAATGCCGAATCGATAATTTTTACTGTATTCCCAAGATTTCTTGACTTTGCTAAAAATGACGATACAACTATTATATTAGCGCATGAAATTAACTTTCAATCTAAAATTCCTAATCATTTTTATCACAATTTTCGTTGTTGAAGTTTTGATTGCCAAATACCTTAATGATGATTTTATTCGTCCTTTTGGAGGGGATGTTTTGGTAGTGGTTCTGATATATGCTTTCTTTAGGATTTTTCTTAAAACAAATAATAAAAAGCTAGCTCTAGGTGTATTGATTTTTTCTTTTGTAATTGAGTTTTTGCAAGGCTTGCATTATGTTAATTGGTTTGGCTTGGAGAATAATAAGTTTTGGAGTACAGTTTTAGGCACTTATTTTACTGTTTATGATTTGCTGGCCTACTTTGTCGGTTATTTGATTTGTTTGTTGTTTAAGGATTGAAATGGGTAATAATTTGTCATTCAGAGGAACGAAGAATCTGTTTCATTAGTTGCTGATGCTTCTTGTTTCAATATTACATAATATTCAAAGTTGCCGCATCCAAAAGATTAATCTCACTCTCGTTTTAAATGATAGAGAAATTTAAATCTGCATCCTCAACAGGGCCTCATAAGGATCTCCTTGCAAATTCAATAACCTGCTAAAGGCTGGCTCTGTTTTGTGTCCTTGTTTTTTTAATTCAATGATTTGCATTCTAAAATCTTCACCTTTTTCTTGAAGTATTTTATACTCAATTAGCATATGGCGGTAAGCATTTTGCTGTTTTGTTGGAATATTTTGGCCAAAGATTTCGATTTCAAAATCATCTATAAAGAAATTTGCTTTTAGAGCGTTAAACTTTTTGTTTTTCGTAATATTAAAGCCTCGCTCATGTTTGAAATGGTATGTCAAGTCATTTTCAAATTTTTTATCATCCTGGGCGTAACAAATTATATCTAAATCACTGTTTTCGATGTCTATATTAATCGGGATTGTACCAGTTAAAATTGGATTATATTGAGTAAGGTTTTCCAGAATTGCACGTTCAGTTAAAACCTGATAAGCTTTTCTTTGTCTTTCGGTTCCTGTTTTTAGATAAGATATATCAAGAAAATTTATCATTTCTAGGCGTTTTGCAGCTTTTGTTTCTTATGGTATCCAAAGTTACTAAACCCGATAGTATGAATGCCAATGCAATGTAATTCTGACGTGAATTTTTCGATAAAACTTTGTTAAAGTACAGGTTTCATTGGCAGTAAGGATAGCGGGAAGTGGCCTTGATTTTGGTAGAAGGTTGCTTTCAAGAAATAATTACTACAATTGTCACAGCTAGGGGCGAAGCAATTTGATAAATAGGTTTAATAACTAATGCTTTAGGATTGCTTCGTGCCTCACAATGACAACTTTATATTTTAAAGAAAAAGCCCACTTCAATTAAGAAATGGGCATATAATATTTAGGCTAAGAAATCGTAATTCGTCAATCTGAAATCGTAATTTCCTTAATCCTCTACAATCTCGCTGTTAATGCTTACATCATCTTTTACATCTTCTTTAAAGTAATTTTTTTGGAAGATCAGTATGAGTATCACACCAACGGATATCGCAGCATCAGCAAGGTTAAAAACGGGTCTGAAGAAAACGAATTCATCGCCACCCCAAATCGGTATCCAGCTCGGAAAATGTCCTTCTGCAATTGGGAAGTATAGCATATCTACAACGCGACCATGAAACCAGGTTTCATAACCATAAATTTTTCCGTAGAAAACCGAATCGATGATATTTCCTAAAGCACCTGAAAAAATCAGGGCAACATTTAAAATTAAACCACGGTGGTATTTGTGCTTAATTAAATAGTGTAAACCGTATCCAATACCACCCACAGCAGCAATACGAAACAATGATAGAGCTAGTTTTCCAAACTCACCACCGAATTCCATACCGAAGGCCATACCATTATTTTCTGTAAAATGAATGATAAACCATTGGCCAATGATTTTAAATTCCTGACCAAGGTACATGTTGGTTTTAATCCAAGTTTTAAGTGCCTGATCGGCAAGTAAAACCAAAAATATAACTAATAAAGGTTTTGTATAGCCTTTCATTAACTCTGCTTTAATTTAGCTTCCATGCTTAAAGTAGCGTGAGGAACCGCACGTAAACGTTCTTTTTGAATTAATTTACCAGTTTCGCGGCAGATACCGTAAGTTTTGTTCTCGATACGAACTAATGCATTTTCCAGGTTATCAATAAATTTTTTCTGACGGGCAGCTAATTGATTGATTTGCTCTTTTTCCATCGTCGCAGAACCATCTTCTAATGTTTTGTAAGCACCAGACGTATCTTCTGTTCCGTTTGCATTTGGGTTACTTAATGATGAAGTTAAAGCATTAAGTTCTTCTTTAGAACTGCGTAATTTATCTTGAATTAATTCTTTAAATTCCTGTAGTTCACTGTCTGAGTAGCGTGTTTTGTTACTGTTTTCCATGTTTTTAATTTAGTTTTCTAATATATGGATTTATATTTTAGTTACTGAAATGCTTAACTCAACATCATCGATAGTGATTTTGTTTGCGTTTATCTCAGTATCCGTTAATTCAAATTCGTCTGCTAAAATTTCAGCGCAAATGTAAGCCTTGTTTTTAGCAACTGCATTAGCTATTAAGTTATCATTTTGTAATGAAACTTTAATTCGATCGGTTACTTCGAAGTTTAATTCTTTACGTATGTTCTGAACTCTGTTTACCAATTCGCGAGAAATTCCTTCCTGTTTCAATTCTTCAGAAATGGTTACATCTAAGGCAACGGTTAAACTGCCTAAATTAGTAACCTGCCATCCTGGAATATCTTCTGCAAAAATCTCAACGTCTTCGTTTAAATCGATCTTGTATTGAACATCATTGCTGCCGGAAACATTGATGAAGCCATCCGTTTCCAAACGCTGGATATCGTCCTGATTCATCTCTTCTAATGCGCTTTTTACAAGGCTCATATCCTTACCAACTTTTTTACCTAATGATTTAAAATTAGGTTTAAGCTTTTTCATTACAATGCCGTGCGTATCGGTAATAAATTCGATGTGTTTAACATTTGTTTCTGAAAGAATATAATCGGCAACTTTTGAAATTTTTTGCTCGAAATCGCCATTTAACGATGGGATTAATATTTTTTCTAAAGGCTGACGAACATTAATTTTCGAAATTTTACGTAGTGATAAAACCATCGAAGAAATATCCTGAGCGTAAAGCATACGTTCGTTTAAATCGGTATCGATTAAGTTTGCATCGCCTTCTTTCCATAAAGTTAAATGAACTGATTGCTCAGCAGTTTTATCGGTAACGGTTAAGTTTCTGTACAACCAATCGGCAAAGAAAGGTGCAACAGGACTCATCAGCTGTGCTAAAGTTTCTAAACAAGTATAAAGCGTTTCGTAAGCAGCACGTTTATCATCAGTCATTTCGCCTTTCCAGAAACGGCGGCGACTTAGTCTGATGTACCAGTTACTTAAATGCTCATCAACAAAGGCCTGAATTGCTCTGGTAGCTTTGGTTGGTTCGTAAGTATTGTAACTTTCATCAACTTCGTTAATTAAGTTTTGCAATAACGATAAAATCCAACGGTCTAATTCCGTTCTGTCTTCAACCTTGCTTAGGTTATTTTTATCGATTTCGAACTTATCAATATTAGCATATAATGCGAAGAAGGCATAAGTATTGTAAAGCGTACCGAAGAATTTACGGCGAACTTCAGCAATTCCTTCGATGTCAAACTTTAAGTTATCCCAAGGATTTGCGTTCGAAATCATGTACCAACGTGTTGCATCGGCACCATATTCGTTAATGGTTTGGAATGGATCTGCAGCGTTTCCTAAACGTTTAGACATTTTCTGCCCGTTTTTATCTAGTACTAATCCGTTTGAAACCACATTTTTGTAAGCTACCTTATCGAAAACAAGCGTAGAAATAGCATGTAATGTATAAAACCAACCACGGGTTTGATCTACACCTTCAGCAATAAAATCTGCAGGGAAATCTTCGTTTGAATCAATGGTTTCTTTGTTTTCGAAAGGGTAGTGCCATTGTGCATAAGGCATTGAACCTGAATCAAACCAAACATCAATTAAATCGGTTTCACGAGTCATTGGTTTGCCTGATGGAGAAACCAAAGTAATCTGATCTACTACATTTTTATGCAAATCAATCAGGTCGTAGTTCTCTTCAGACATGTTGCCAATTTCGAATCCTTTAAAAGGATTTTCTTTTTGGAAACCAGCCGAGATAGATTTTTCGATGGCATTATAAAGTTCTTCAACCGAACCAATTAATACTTCTTCTTTTTTATCCTCTGTTCTCCAAATTGGCAAAGGAATGCCCCAATATCTCGAACGCGATAAATTCCAGTCGTTGGCATTTTTTAACCAGTTACCAAAACGACCCTCACCAGTAGCTTTCGGCTTCCAGTTAATGGTTTCATTAAGGTCAAACATTTTGTCCTTAATATCAGTAACTTTAATAAACCACGAATCTAAAGGGTAATATAAAAGTGGCTCATCAGTTCTCCAGCTGTGTGGGTAACTGTGTACATATTTCTCAACCTTAAAAGCTTTGTTTTCTTCTTTTAATAAAATCGCGATTTCTACATCAACCGATTTTTCGGGTGCTGTGCCAGCATCATAATACTCATTCTTAACATATTTGCCTGCAAAAGGCCCAACATGTTTAGTGAATTTACCCTGTAAATCGACCAAAGGAACCAAAATGTCGTTATCATCTAATACCAACATTGGTGGTATTTCTGGAACGGCTTCTTTGGCAACCTTAGCATCATCTGCACCAAAAGTAGGGGCGGTGTGTACAATACCAGTACCATCTTCGGTTGTTACAAAATCTCCTGAAATTACTCGGAAAGCATTTTCAGGATTGTTGTATGGTAAAGCGTAAGTTAAAAGTTGTTCGTATCTAATGCCAACCAATTCCGTTCCTTTACATTCAGCAAGAATTTGGTAAGGAATTTTCTTATCGCCAGCTTTGAAATTAGCAAAATCATCAGCCTCATTACTTTCGAAGAAAGTTTTGCTGAATTGTTTTCCAACCATGTTTTTAGCCAGAATAACATTCGTTGGCAAAAAAGTATATTGGTTAAAAGTTTTAACTAAAACATAGTCGATTTTTGGGCCAACAGTTAACGCTGTGTTCGATGGTAAAGTCCATGGAGTTGTAGTCCATGCCATCAAATAGATATCTCCAAAACCTTGTAAAAAGGCTGGCAAAGTATCAGTTAATGCTTTAAACTGAGCAACAATTGTAGTATCGGTAACATCGCGGTAGGCACCAGGTTGGTTTACCTCGTGAGAACTTAAACCTGTTCCTGCTTTTGGCGAATAAGGTTGTATAGTGTAACCTTTATAGATTAATCCTTTATCGTAAATCTGTTTTAAAAGCCACCAAACCGACTCCATATATTTCGATTTGTAGGTAATATACGGGTCATCCATATCTACCCAATAGCCCATCTTTTCAGTCAAATCGTTCCACACATCTGTGTAGCGCATTACTGTTTTTTTACAGGCTTCATTGTAATCTTCAATAGAAATGGTTCTTCCAATATCCTCTTTGGTAATGCCCAATTCTTTTTCGGTTCCAAGTTCAACAGGCAGGCCATGCGTGTCCCAGCCGGCTTTTCTTTTAACCTGGTAACCTTTAATTGTTTTGTAGCGGCAAAAAATATCTTTAATAGCACGAGCCATTACGTGGTGAATCCCTGGCATACCATTGGCAGACGGTGGACCCTCGTAAAAAGTAAACGGATTAGATTTTGGGCGAGAAGAAATGCTTTTCTCAAAGATGTCTTCCTTTTTCCAAAAATCCAGTATTTCTTGCCCTATTTTGGCAAGGTCTAATTGTTTAAATTCGCTATACATCAATCAAGTACCTCAAAAAATTAAGGATGCAAAGTTAAAGTTTTTCGCTCAAATTTGGTAGTTTAGATGTAAATACTTTTAACGTGAAATTATTTAATATAGGTTTAACATTAATGGTTGTGGCGGTAATCGCCTTACCTGTAGTGGCAGTAATTAACCCTGCCAACCGCGATTTCGTTTTATACAGCTTTTATTTCTGCGGTTTGCTAGAACTAATTGGGTTAGTTTTTGTTCTACTTCATATCATCAAATTAAAAAGGAAAACCTTATGATCAAGCTTCTCAAATTGCAAAAAGCTGTACTTGTACTTATTGCTGGTGTGGTTTCTTATGTTTTGTATCTCATTTTAGATGCATCAGAAGTTAGCGGAGCACGTTACCTACAAATATTAGCAGGTATTTTGGTTATGGTTGGTGCCCTTTGGATGCTTTATCCAATACTCTTTGCCAAAAAAGATGATGACGGTAATGCAGAAATTATTACCGATCCAACGGTTGAAGCTTCTGTAGATGAGGAAGAAAAAAAGCCTGTTACTGAATAGGGGTTATAACGAGATATAAGAATTTGAGAACATTTAAAGTAAGTTTTTAATACTTTAAAAAATATTAGAAAAGCAAAGACTGCGTTCCATTTATGCGTTAGTCCTGCTATTCTCTTCAATCTTTTGCCTTTGGTTTTGGGTAAACTCAGGTTACGACAACAAAAGTATTTTCGTTTCTATCAGGTTTGTTTAATAAGAATTGGTAATCTTATGCCAAGCTGCAAAATGCATAGAAAGCAAAATAAACGTTACAGCGCTTTGGGTTCCTTAATAATTTGTAATTTCATCAAATTAAAATCAACCAACCAAACCACTTTCTTATGAAGTACCTTTTCTCTGCTGCCATTATTTGTGCCGCATCTTTAGCCAATGCACAAGATAAATTTGCCGATGTATTTACCAAAATTAATACTGAAGTTCAGCAAAACTCAAAAGCCTACCAAACCCTTAAATACGAAACCGAAACCATCGGACACCGTTTAACGGGTTCGACTAATGGTGCTAAGGCCGAACAATATGCATTCGATTTATTAAAATCTTATGGTTGCGAAGTTAAATTTCAACCTTTTGAAGTAGAAAGCTGGGCAAGAAAAACCATCAATGTAGAAATCGGCGCTACTAAAAACAGTCTTTCGAAAATAAAAGCTGTTACATTAGCTCATTCGCCAGTAAGTGCAGATATCAGCGGAGACATTGTTGATGCAGGTAATGGGCTTGAAGTTGATTATCAAGCTAACCCTGATAAATTTAAAGGTAAAATTGCACTGATCTATCTAGGTGTTTTACCAGGCTCGCCAGCTGGAACAAAATCATTACATCGTTCAGAAAAAACAGCTATCGCTACAAAGTATGGTGCAACTGGTGTAATTATCATTAATACGGTAAAAAATGGCGTTTTATTAACTGGTACGGCATCGGTTACGGGTAAGTTAATTCCTATTCCTGCGGTTTGTATTGGCCTGGAAGATGGCTTAGCATTAAAAGAAAAATTAAAAACTCAGGTACAGGTTGCGCACATCGCCATGACTAATTTTTCGGGCTTAATTAAGGCCAGAAATGTTGTGGCAACTTTTAAAGGAACCGAAATGCCAAAAGATAAAATTGTTGTTGGTGGGCACTTGGATAGCTGGGATTTATCAACTGGTGCTATAGATAATGGTATCGGTTCTTTCGCAATTATGGATATGGCCCGTACTTTTAAAAAGCTGAATTTAAAAACTAAACGCACTGTAGAGTTTGTTTTGTTTATGGGTGAGGAGCAGGGCTTACTAGGTTCAAAAGCTTATGTAGAGCAAGCAAAAAAGGCAGGAAATATTGGTCAGGTAAAGTTTATGCTTAATTATGATATGACAAACGATCCGAAAGGATTTTCCACTTCGAGAGCTGAAATGAAAACTTTATTTACAGCCTGGGGAGCAGATATTGTGAAAATAGATACGGGATTTAAAAATTTATTTAACGCAGGCGCAGGTTTACACAGCGATCATCAGCCGTTTATGTTAGAAGGTATTCCAACAGGCGGTGGTGCTGGTGGTAAACTACCAAACAACTCTGGCCCATATTATCATTCTGATGGTGATAGTTTTAAATTGGTAGATGAGCAGGGTTTAAAAAATACGGTTCGTTATAGTGCAATGCTTACGTATGCCTTAGCCAATACACCGAAAATTCCAGTTGGTGTGCAGGGAGAAGAAGAGTTAAGAGCATTTTTAGAATCTCAAAACTTAAAAGAACCATTAACCATTGCTGGTGAGTGGAGGTGGAAATAGTTTTTTGCTTATAGTACTTCAAACCCGTCATTTCAACTGAAGCAGAGAAATCTTTACTAGATTTCTTTTAATCGGAATGACGGGTTTTAACTTTAAACTCTAAACGATCGCCCTAAACTCACCTCATCCTACCCGCTAATATAGCTTTCCAACTGGGAAATAGTTTGTTTTTGATCCTCAATAATAAATTTAACCAAATCTCCGATCGATATCATTCCTTTAACTTCTGCATTTACAACAATCGGTAAATGACGGATGTGTTTCTCGGTCATAATTTCCATGCATTTATCAATCGTATCTGCGAGATTTATCGTTATCGGATCGGCGGTCATTGCTTCCTTAATCAAAGTATCTTTTGAGGATTTACCTTGAAGGATAAGTTTTCTGGCGTAATCACGTTCTGTAAAAATTCCTAATAATTCTGAACCTTCCATTACAAGTAAAGCGCTAATGTTTTTTTCGGTCATTACTTTTAGAGCATCTAAAACAGAAGTATTTTCTGTAACAGAAATTATTCTTACCTGTTTTGTGTCAAGTAGTTGTTTTACAGTTTTCATAATTAGTTTAATTTGGTTACTTGAATTTAAGAAATAATAAACTGTAAATCAATATTTTATTTCTTATGGATATTGGTTGTTATGGTGAAGATTTTTCACTTTAAATATTGGCACATTTACCCTTTAAAAAAGGGTGATTTTACTCTAACATTTAATAATTGGAAGTTCTAAATTTAATGTATGAACAATTTGCCTAATGAATCCAGAAAAATGCTGACAATAATGTTAGCCTTCTTTTTTTTATTAAGTATTGCCAGTTTCTTTTTTTTAAATGATGAAAAACTGCTTTCTGAAAAGGACAAAAAGACCATTTGCCCCAATTGCCATCCAATTTCTGATTTGAGATAAAATTTATTTTGTTATTCTATTATTTATAACACAGGGGGCACAAATGATGTATTGATGGAAGATAACTGGGGATCTTAACGCAAGCATGAGGCTTTGATAAAACAACTCCTTTTGGTTGTGTATATTGTACACTAAGGCGCGTTTAAAGCTGCATTATTCTTTTTCTGTTTGAATCGGTTGAGTTTTCTATGAAATAACGGTATGCGAGTTGCAAAGATCTGGTTATCTACCTAAAATAATTTTATGTTTACAAAAAGCAATACCAGAATAATTTTGATCGATGGGAGGGTTGTCATCCTTAGACAGATTAGCCAAATCAAAACTAAATGCCGAATATTTATCGATGGCATAGAAAAAGGTCATTTAGTCGAAGCCAACGGATTGTTTGTGGCAGAAGACAATAGTAGCATTGAACCCATAGTACTGTTAAAAATTAATGATTTGGCGAAGCGAGCAAAGGTGGCTTAGAGCGCACAACAATCAACCTCAAATAATCATTGAGTCAATTAATACTCAAGCTTTTGATATTAGCTAAAGTATTGTGTAATTTTGTGCGTTAGAAATAATTACTTTTCGAAACGTATGCAAATAGCATATAATGAGATTTTATATTTCGCAAATTATTGATTTAAAACAATTTAAACAATCATAATATGTCATCAGTAGAGACAACTTACATCCCTTACAAAGTTAAGGACATTTCACTGGCAGAATGGGGCCGTAAAGAAATCGAATTAGCCGAAGCAGAAATGCCAGGTTTAATGAGTTTACGTGAAGAATTCGGTCCAACACAACCGCTAAAAGGTGCTCGTATTGCAGGTTGTCTGCACATGACCATTCAAACAGCTGTATTAATCGAAACATTAGTGGCTTTAGGTGCTGAAGTTACCTGGTCATCTTGTAATATATTCTCAACACAAGATCATGCTGCTGCTGCAATTGCTGCTGCTGGTATTCAGGTTTATGCTTGGAAAGGCTTAAACGAAGAAGAATTTGATTGGTGTATTGAGCAAACTTTACACTTCGGCCCTGAGCAACAACCATTAAATATGATTTTGGATGATGGTGGCGATTTAACCAATATGGTTTTTGATAAATACCCTGAGTTAATTGCTGCAATCAAAGGTTTATCAGAAGAGACAACTACAGGTGTACACCGTTTATACGAAAGAATGAAAAACGGAACATTGCACTTACCTGCAATCAACGTTAACGATTCTGTAACTAAATCTAAATTCGATAACAAATACGGATGTCGTGAATCATTGGTTGACGCAATCCGTCGTGCAACTGATGTAATGATGGCTGGTAAAGTGGCTGTTGTTTGTGGTTATGGCGATGTTGGTAAAGGTTCAGCTGAGTCTTTAAGCTCACAAGGTGTACGTGTAATTGTAACTGAAATTGATCCAATTTGTGCTTTACAAGCTGCAATGGAAGGTTATGAAGTTAAAAAATTCGCTACAGCTGTTAAAGAAGCAGATATTATTGTAACTACAACTGGTAACCGTGACATTGTTCGTGGCGAGCATTTCTTAGCAATGAAAGATAAAGCAATCGTTTGTAATATCGGTCACTTCGATAACGAAATCGATGTAGCTTGGTTAAACGAGAAATATGGTTCAACTAAGGTAGAAATCAAACCTCAGGTAGATAAATATACTATCGAAGGTAAAGATATCATCTTATTAGCTGAAGGTCGTTTAGTAAATCTGGGTTGTGCAACTGGTCATCCAAGTTTTGTAATGAGTAACTCATTTACCAACCAAACTTTAGCGCAATTAGAACTTTGGACTAACACAGATAAATACGAAAACAAAGTTTACGTTTTACCTAAGTATTTAGATGAGAAAGTTGCTCGTTTACACTTAGCTAAAATCGGTGTAGAATTAGATATTTTAGATCAACACCAAGCTGATTATATCGGTGTACCAGTAGAAGGTCCATTCAAATCAGACGAATACCGTTACTAAGCATTTCTCGTTATTGCGAGGAATGAAGCAATTTCATTTATGATTTGCTAAAAGGGATGTGCAATTTGCATATCCCTTTTTTGTTTTTATTTTCTTACGATGGAACTTAAATGGCCTGTTGCTTGTTTAGAAAAAGAACTACAGCCACTGCAACTTAAACCCGACAGAGCGGAATAGCCCGGAATGAAAGCGAAGCGAAATGAGGACTATAAGCGATGGCGGGATTGAAATAACCCAAGCGAGCCGAAGCCTGATTTTCTGATGTTTGAAATTAAAATTTGTAGATTTTTTCTCTGAAAAGAAAAAATTGCGCTAGGTTTTATGCTTAAATAGACGGAATTATAAATGGTTATAAAACCTGGCGCAGCAGAACTTTTCTGCAGAATTTTTATCTTGTTGCTTTTTTGAATAAAGCAAATGGAGCGTTTTTTGAGGTAATTAAACCTTCGATACTTTAACAGCAGTTGGTCCTTTTTGGCCCATTTCTACCTCGAACGTAACTTTATCGCCTTCTTTAATTTGTGTTACCAAACCGTTAGCGTGTACGAAAATGCTATCCTGAGTTTCGGTGTTTTTAATAAAACCGTAACCTTTACTATCGTTAAAGAAAGTAACTGTACCTTTTTTTACCGGATTTTCATCGATAATATCTTCTTGTCTTGTTATACCGATTTGTACATCCTCAATGTTAAATACTTTCTTCTTTTTTGGATCCGGTGGAGTAGACGAAATGTTACCATTCTCATCAACGTACGCAAACATTTCTTCTAGAGCTAAACCTTTTTTTGCATTAGATTGACGCTCTTCTTTTTTCTCTTGTTTGTCTTTTTGTTTTTTTAATCGTTTTTTTTCGTTCTCTTTTTTACTGTATGTTGCCTGAGATTTAGCCATATATATATAATTGTTTTGTTTTTAGAAAGGTGAGTGAATTGTAGAATTATACAAATATAAGAATACTAAAGCAGAAATACGATTTTATTCCGCTAAGGTCTGCTTATCAATTATTTACCGTTCCACTTTTGTTTGTCTATTTGATATACGAAATTCCATTTTAGGGGTTCGCCATAATAGGCAACTTCTAAATCGGCAATTTTTATGGCGCCGAGCTTTTCGGTAGCCTTTTGTGAACGAAAATTTGTTGCCCCAATGTGTAATATTACCTTATCTACTGATTGAAAAGCATAATCTAACATCAATTTTTTTAGTGCTGCATTGTGGCCTTTTCCCCAAAACTGGCGGCCTATAAAAGTGTAGCCAACTGCTACCGAATTTTGCTCTTCATCTAATTCATAATATCTCGAACTGCCAACGATTTGTCCGGTTTTTTTATCGTAAACTAAGAAAGCACCATTCGATTCTATTGCGCCCTTAAAGAAATTTTCGAAAACCTCTCTTTTATAACGGTCTTGGTTGGGGTGTTGCTCCCAAATTAAAGGGTCGGATGCTACGGCATACAGGTTTTCAAAATCATCGGCTTTTAATGGAACAATTTTAATTAAATCGTTTTCCAGAGTAGGTTGTAGTTCGAATTTCATTTTAGTGCGGTATAAAAAAAGGCTGGCTAAAAGCCAGCCTTAATTGATATAATGTTTTATTTTAAAGTTAATCTACCAATCCTTCAATTGCTACAACTTCATTGGTGTCTTTTTGATAATCTACTTTATCAATTTCGAAACCAAATAAGCTTAAGAAATCTGAACGATAACCAGCTAAATCGCCAATTGATGGCAATGTCTCTGTTGTTGCTTCTTCCCAAAGTTTTGCAACTTTAGCCTGAACATCTTCTCGCATTTCCCAATCATCGATTCTGATTCTTCCTTTTTCATCAACAGGAACATCACCACCTGTATATAGCCTTTCTGCGTATAAACGTTGAATTTGTTCGATCGTTCCTTCGTGAATGCCTTCTTCTTTCATTATTTTATATAATAAAGAAATGTACAAAGGGATTACTGGAATCGCAGAGCTTGCTTGTGTAACCAATGCTTTGTTAACCGAAACGTAAGCTTTACCGTTAATATCTTTTAATTTATCGGCAATGGTAAATGCTGTTGCTTCCAAATCATCTTTAGCACGGCCAATTGTTCCTTTACGGTAAACTGGTTCGGTTAAAGCTGGGCCAATGTAAGAATAAGCTACAGTTGTGGCACCTTCTGCCAATAGGTTTTCTGCTTTTAAAGCGTCGATCCACATTGTCCAATCTTCGCCACCCATAACGGCTATTGTATTTGCAATATCGTCTTCGTTTGCAGGCTCGATAGAAATTTCGGTCACATTACCTGTATGGAAATCGACAGTTTTGTTGGTATATGTTGATCCAATTGGTTTTAAAGTAGAGCGGTGTAAAACTTCAGTATCAGGGTGTTTTCTAACAGGAGAGGCCAAACTGTAAATTACTAAATCTACCTGACCTAAATCGGCCTTAATGGTTGCAAGGGTTTTTTCTTTAATCTCTTTCGAGAAAGCATCGCCGTTAATACTTTTTGCGTATAAACCAGCAGCATGTGCTTCTTTTTCGAAAGCTGCGCTATTGTACCAACCTGGAGATGCTGTTTTACCTTCAGAGGGTGCTTTTTCGAAGAAGACACCAATTGTAGATGCGCCAGAGCCATAAGCAGCCGTAATTCTTGATGCCAGACCGAAACCTGTTGATGCACCAATTACTAAAACTTTTTTAGGGCCGTTAATAGCGCCTTTAGATTTTACATATTCAATTTGGTTCTTTACGTTTTGAGCGCAACCATCTGGATGCGATGTTAAACAGATAAAGCCCCTCATTCTTGGTTCAATAATCATTTTGTTCTTTTTTACGTTTTGTAATTTTAAAACCGGAGCAAATTTTTACCGTTTAAATTAAACGAAATGCTCAAATCTTTAACGAAGATAAATTTTTAATCGCTTAACAGTAAATGAAATTTAAATAAAGCCAATTTAATATGCATTCAAAAAGTTGTTTGGCTTATAAATTATGTATTAATTTTAAGTTAAATATTAAGCTTTATCGAATTTCTGTTAATTTAGCAAACACAGATAATACCGGGTTAATTCTTTATGAAAAAAATATTATTGCTTGCTGCAGTTTTACTGATGGCATTCGGAAAGCTTTATGCACAAACCCAGCACCAAAATACGGGCTGGTTTTTATTTCTCAACAATACTAAATTTAACGAAAAATGGGGTTTGCAATTCGACCTGCAAATTCGATCTGCCGATGATTGGGACCATGTTAGAAACACTTTGGTACGGCCAGCATTACAATATTTTATTAATAAAAACAGTAACGTGGCTTTAGGATATTTGTGGCAAACTACACAAGTTAAACAGAGTGGGGCTGATGATTATATCTCTTTAAATGAGCATCGTATTTTTGAGCAATATATTTATAATCATAAAATCAGTTCAGTATTTGCAAGTCATCGCTTAAGAGTGGAGCAACGGTTTATTGAAAGAATTGCAAATGAAGACCTTTTTTCTCAACGCTTTCGTTATTTCTTCAGGTTGATCCAGCCTTTACAAAAAACACAGCCAACTTTTACAAAAGGTGCTTTTGTAGCATTACAGAATGAAGTTTTTCTTAACCTGCAAAATAAAAAGGAGCTAAATAATAGTGTTTTTGATCAGAATAGGGCTTATTTGGCTTTGGGTTATCGATTTTCTAAAAAGATGGATATAGAAGCGGGTTATATGAATCAAACCGTAAAGGGACTAGCAAATAACACGATTAATAATATCGTTCAATTGGCACTTTATACCAGATTCTAACCGGGTTTTAATGTTTCAAAGTCATTTTTTGTAACCCAAGTATTACAAAATGTTAAAGATGTTGTAAATGACAGGCCTTTTTGCTCAATTTGCCGCGTGAAAAAAATCTCGATATTATTTTTAGCGCTATTGTTTGGCAAGCGGATGCAAGCTCAAGAAGTTACAACATCTTCAACTGATATTACACCGACATCAAAAAGTTTATTCAACCCTGAACACAGAAGAAAAGACAGTCGTAAAGGTGATTTTTATTTTCATTGGGGCTATAACAGTTCCTGGTATGGTAAAAGTGATATCAGATTTCAAGGCCCTAATTATGATTTTACCTTGAAAGATGTGGTCGCACATGATCGTCAATCAAAGTTAAGCTGGCAATATTTAAATCCTGGGTTAATAACAGTTCCTCAATATAATATTCGTGTAGGTTATTTTATAAAAGATAATTACAGCATTTCGATTGGCTGGGATCACATGAAATATGTAATGGATATTCCGCAAACGGTGGCAATATCTGGTCATATTGGTACGAATATTTCTCACGATAATGCACCAACAGGAGCTTTGGCTGGTGATTATAATGGGCAAATGATTAACGTAAAAGAAAGTATGCTTACTTATGAACATACAGATGGTTTTAACTATGCGAATGTTGAAGTAGAACGATATGATGATATTTGGGTTGCACCAAGTGGAAATACTTCATTAACGCTAGAAACTGGCTTAGGTGGAGGGTTAATGGTTCCACGCTCAGATGTTCGTTTGTTTGGCCAGGGTAGAAACAATCACTTTAGTATTTCTGGTTATGGGGTTTCGGCTAAAATTGGTTTGAAATTTTATGTATGGAAAAATGTATACCTTCAAAATACCACCAAATTTGGCGCAACAAACTTAACTAATGTACACACCACAGGATGGGATGAGTTTGATAAAGCAAGCCAGAAAATAAATTATATAGAGAATTTAACGGTAATTGGTTTTCAGTTTTAAAGATTATTTAATCGTTTAGTCCCTTTGCACCAAGAATCTGTTGGATATATTTTTCCCATCTCAATGCTCTTGTTTTTGACTGTTTAGGTGCTGAGAAATAAATATTGTAAGCTCTTTAGCGGCCAGGTGTCAAGGCGTTGAAAGCGATTTTTAGATTAGGGACATCATTTAGTTTGGATTGAAATTCTTCGGGAATATTTAATTCTTCATCGACTATTGGGTTCATTGTTGGTATTCTGTTCTAGTTTTTCTAATTCGATAACGTATTTGATGAAAGCATTTGCTTTTACTTCCTTAATGGCTGCATATTTTTTTCGATCGTTATTTGCGTCCGCAGCAATACTAAATTTCAATTTTTGATAGCATTTTTTTGCACTGGTGTTTTTTCTTAACTGATCTCTAAAGAAAAGATGGTTATTCAATTCGTCACAATTTTGCTCACAAACGTACAAATGATGCATAATTTTATCTAAAACATCATCGCCTTCTAAATTACTTCTTTTAAAAACTTCTCTGCCTAAAATGCCCTGATCCCCGTGGTGTAAATAATCAACCAATGTTAATACCTCTTTAATGCTTTCAAAATGATGATTTGCTTGATAAACAATATCAATATCTATGATAGGTTTTGCAGCAAGCCCCTTAATCGATGTACTTCCAATGTGCTCGATAGCGATATTCAAATGATTAAGCTTATCAAATAACTTTTCACTTATTTCTTTAAAATGGTTTGGCCATTCGGGGTTATAGGTAACAACTAACACAATGTTCAGAATTTATTTGTATTCTTTTAATTTCGAGCGGAGTAAAGTTAATAATTCATCCTCTTCAATGTTCAGCACATTTACATCAATCCATAGTAAATCGGGTTTTGTTCTAAAAAACATTCCAATCTTATTCAAATAGTTTAGGTATGTATTTCGCTTGATGTAATTGTATTTATCTTGATTTATCGTTTCAATAAAAATCTGATTTTGGGTTCGGAAATACCCATTTTTAAAATTTATAATTTCTTTCCATTCTATAAAAACAGGTGTATTTTCAGTATTGTTTAAAATCCCATTTTCATCAATATTAACACCAGATACATCTTTTTTATAATGGAGGAAAGGTTTTGTTTTATGGAAAATTTAGATGTGGATTGAAATAAAAATCAAGAATATGCTGATTGGCTTATAAGAATTCGCAGAATATATTGTGACAAAAAATAAACCAATAATAAATGCTAGGTTAATTAGAATTCCCGTCACGAGCTTACTCTCACTAAATTTGATTTCGATCATATTTTTCATGCAGGATTAGCATTATATACTTATCACAATTAAGATAAGGTTATCATCGCTGTACTTAATACTTTTTTTTTGCATGTAGATTACTTATCAAGTAATCTTCTATGGTAATTTATTTGACCCAAATGATAAGCAAGGTGGGTTGTAAGGTGAACCAGAAAAAATTCTGTCGACGTTTTTTCTGCTAAAACGATTACAGGATATTCTTTTTCTATTTGTTCGATTGTTAGCAAATCTAAGGTAGCGTTAACAACAGTTAAGGTATCCTCAATTTTTTGGATAAGTTCTGCTCTTGGGATATTTTTTAATGAAAACTCAAGTTCTCGATTGCGGATGTAATTAGTGCCGCCTAAAGTAGCGCCAATATAAGTATTTAGGTTTCCAATTAAGTGTAAGCAAAGATTACCAGCAGAATTGGAAATGGCTTGATCTATAAACCAAATTTTTGATTCGGTTTTATACGCTGCTATTTCTGCTTTAAGTTTATTCAAATCTCTTTTAAAAAGTGATTTCAAAGTTTCTGTTAACATTATAGTTTTATTAGTATTTAAAATTAGCAATTTATATTTTGCTTAACCACAAAAAAAGCGTCCCGAATAAAATCGAAACGCTTTTTGATTCATTTGTGTGTTAATCTAAATTATATTTTGCGAACTTTTCCCGAGCCTACAACTGTTTTATCTACACTAGCGTTGCCCGAATAATTCACATTTCCTGAGCCACTGATTACGGCATCAATTTTTCTATCTGCTTTAATGTTTACTGTACCCGAGCCACTTACCTGAGTAGATAAATCGTTTACAGAAAAACCACGGCCAGCAAAAGTTCCAGAGCCGCTCAGTGTAATGCTTGCATCATCGGCTTTGCCTGCTATTGTCAAATTTCCTGAACCACTAATTACTCCAGTAAAATTATCAACATCGGCAGTCGCTTTAATACTTCCTGAACCACTTAACGTTGCAGATAAATCTTTCGAATTAACAGCACCATTTACAACCATACTGCCCGAACCACTCATGGTTAAGCTTTTAATAGATTTTGCAGTTACGTACGCCGTAATTTTTTTATTCTCGTATTTTTTCTCCCAACTTTTCCAGCTGTTTTGAGGACGGATAATTAATACATTCCCTTTTACTTCGGTAATTAAAGTTTCCAATGCCTCTGCGTCGCCCTCTAATCTGCAACTTTCGGTGTTACCCAAAGTAATAACAACATTAATTGGTCCGCCTGCTGCTACACCGTTAAAGTTTCTAACATCTCTATCGTCTGCTCTTTTAGATGAGCTAATGGTAATTTCAGTTTTAGCTATTGCGCTAAATGATGTTGTGAACAATAAAGCCACACATAAAATTGATAGTATTTTTTTCATAACTGTAGAATATTAGCGTTCTAATTTTCGAAAATTAAAACGGGTTAATTAGGTTTTCTTTATAAGACGATGGTTTTTTCGAAAAGTTGCATCACTTTGCAATTCTTGTTTATTTTTTTTAAAAATTGATCAAATAACCAGGCACGTACTTTATAAATACTAGCCTTTTTTTGTTTTGATATAGAAAAGTGGGTCGTTTTTAAAGTTTTCAGCAGTAATGCTCGAATCTACTTTTATTGTTTTCCAATTGTTTGTTGGTTTAATTAAAGTATACGAACCATCTTTAAGTGTAACCCTAACAGGCATGTCAAATCCTTTAACATCGGTAATCCAACGATAAGAAAGTTCGCCTTTGTTAACTTTGTATTCTAAAACAGGGATATTGGTGTGACGTAAATATTGGTCGAAAACTTTACTAAGGCTTAAACCACTTTGTTTGGTAATATAGTTTTCAATTTCTGCTGTCGTTACTGTTTTATGGTAAAAGGTTTTGCCTAATCCACGCAGTATCTCTCTAAATTTCTCGTCGTTATTAATTAGCTGGCGAATGGTATGAATTAAATTCGCACCTTTTGGATACATGTCACTAGAACCTTCTTTATTTACACCATAAGGGCCGATAATAGGAATATCATTCGCGATTATTTTTTGTAAACCAATAACATATTCATTTGCTGCTTGTTTATTTTCAGTACATTCAACATATAAAACTTCTGAGTAATTGGTAAATCCTTCGTGAATCCACATATCGGCAATGTCTTTAGCTGTGATGCTGTTTCCAAACCATTCATGACCGCTTTCGTGGATCGTAATAAAATCCCAGTTTAAACCATGTCCCGTTCCGCTTAAATCCCTACCCAAATAGCCTTTTTTAAATTGATTACCGTAGGCAACTGCGCTTTGATGTTCCATACCTAAATGAGGTGCCTGAACTAATTTATAACCATCTTTGTACCACGGATAGGAACCAAACCAATATTCAAAACATTTAATCATTGGTTTTACATCAGCATCCCAATGCGGGCGAGCTTTAGCGCTATCGGTTTGCAAAGCCCAAAAATCTAGGCTTAATTTTCCCGCCTCGCCATCATAACTATCTGTCCAGTGTGAATATTTACCAATGTAAAAAGTAACATCGTAATTATTTATTGGGTTACTTACTAACCAATTATATTGTTTATAGCCATTTGGCTGATCGACAACATTTAGTAATCTTCCATTGGATATTTCCTGTAAATCTTTTGGTATGCTGATGCTAATTTTCATGCTGTCAACTTCATCACTTTGGTGATCTTTATTTGGCCACCATGAGCTTGCTCCAAAACCCTGGCAGGCAACAGATACGAAAGGATTACCTGCTGAATCTTTTTTGAAAATGAATCCACCATCCCAAGGTGGGCGCTTTGCAATAACAGGATTGCCAGAATAGAAAACTGTAAATTTATCTTTATTTCCTTTTTTTATTGTTTTAGGGAAGCTTACAAAAACAGCATTGTATTCTCTTGTAAATGGTAAATCTGCGCCTTTGTAAACTACTTTTTCGACTTTTAAATTCGAAAATAAATCGAATTGTAGCTTGGTGAAATCCTGGGTTGCGGTGAAAGCAAATTCATTACTGCCACTAACTGATTTTTGATCGATGTCTATCCTAACATCTAAGTGGTAATAATTAATATCGTAACAGGTTCGTAGTGGTGTTAGGGTTCCCCGCAAGCTATCTGCTCGAGAATTAATCTGGTTTTTGCCTAGCATTTGAGCATTTGCACTTGATAGACAAAATGCAATGGCCAAAAGAGTAAGTAGTTTTTTCATTATGTTTTATTTAACATCAATGTGAGATAAGAAGCAATCTTATTATTTTAATTTATGAAATTTACCATTTTTAGATTGCTTCGTGCCTCGCAATGACCAGCGTCGAATGGACGGTTTTTTTATTTTATTACATCAACTTCTATAAAACTATCATTAAATATAGTTTGAGTTGCTTTTATGTAATCAGCTTCTGAAGCTTTATAAGGATTATCAACAAATTTTTGAGGATTACGTGCAAATAAAGGGAAAGCCGTGCTTTGAACCTGAATCATAATTCTGTGCCCTTTTTTAAAAGTGTGCAATACATCCTGTAATTTAAAATTAACATCTGTTTTTTGATTGGCAACCAAGGCTTCAGGTTTTTCGAAACTGTTGCGGAAACGGGCAGGCATAATTTCTGAACGTACCATTTGCCAGTAATTACTTAGTGTAATATTTTTATTTGGCATATAAGGATTGTTTGGTTCGTTAGCAGGGTAAACATCTATCAGTTTTACAATAAAATCCGCATCAGTGCCAGTTGTTGCAACTTTAAGGTGCGAAATAATTTCACCGCCCAGGGTGATGTCGTTATCTAAAATATCTGTTTGATAAACCAAAACATCAGGACGACGGCCAGCAAAGCGTTGGTCTTCGCTCATGTAGTTATGTGGTGTAAAGCCCAAAGTGGTGGTTAAATCTTCTGTGTAAGGAACAGGTTTTAAAGGATCACTAATATAATTTACCGAACCAGTTGAAGTTGGAGCAGTCATGGTTAATTTGCCATCAGCTCCAAGATATAATTTTTGCTTACTGGCTTTTTCTGTCGGCCACTTATCAAAAGTTTGCCAACCTTTTTTTCCCGTATCGTACATGTATGCTTCAGGTAAACCTGAGTTTTTATCGCCATTACCTTTTAAGAAGTGATTGAAAAACTTAGCTTCTATATTTTTTTGATAAAAAGTTGCAATGCTATCGCCAAAATAAACGTTGCTATGCATGGTATGGCCAGTTTCACGGCTCCATCGGCCATGACCAAATGGTCCCATTACAATGGTATTATAAGCATTTGGATTTTTCTTTTCGATTGTTTTGTAAATGTTTAACGGGCCAGATAAATCTTCTGCATCAAACCATCCTCCAACTACCATTATTGCTGGTTTAACTGTTCCGTAGTGTTTTAATAAACCACGTTTTTGCCAAAACTCATCATAATTTGGATGATTTACCGTTTCCTGCCAGTAAAAATTGTCTTTATAATACTTATCAGCATTGCTTAACGGGCCCAAATCTAAGGCGAACTGGTAACCATCTTTAGTGTTGGGCTTAATGGTTTGATTACTATACCATGCGCTGGTTTCAGGGCCTTTTTTCTGAACACCAAAAACTGGGAATGTAAAAAAGTAACTCTGAAGAAATGAACCATTGTGGTGAAAATCATCAAAGAAAAAATCCGAAATCGGAGCTTGAGGTGAGGATGCTTTTAAGGCTGGGTGATTACTTAAAATACCTGCCGCGGTATAAAAACCAGGGTACGAAATACCCCATTGGCCAACTTTGCCATTGTTATTAGCTACATTCTTTACTAACCAATCAATAGTGTCAAAAGTATCAGAACCTTCATCAACATCAGTTTTTGATTTTTTATTGTCGATAACTGGAGTCATGTTGGTAAAAGAACCTTCACTTTTATATCGGCCACGAACATCCTGCATAACCACTATATACCCTTCTTTCATCATCAATTCTGATGGGCCGAGCTTAGCGGGAAATTTATCTTCGCCATAAGGCGCAATGCTGTAGCAGGTTCGCTGCATAATCATTGGATATTTCTTATCCTTTGAGGCATCTTTTGGAGTGTAAATAGCGGTAAAAAGCTTTACGCCATCTCGCATGGTAATATAGATTTCTTTCTTTGTGAAATTTTCTTGCGGGAAGCTTGCATTATTTTGTGCAAAAGCCATTGAGGCTGAGCACACGAAAACCATTATAAGTTTAATATATTTCATTGTAGATTATTTTAGAACAGACACTGTTATGTAAGAACTATTTGAAGTATCGTGATAAATTTTATGTGTGGCTTTTTGGAAATCTGAAGGATCTGCCTGATAAATATCCATAAATTTTTGAGGATTTCGATCGGCTAATGGAAACCATGAATTCTGAATTTGGATCATAATTTTATGCCCCTTTTTAAAAGTATGGGCTACATCAGGTAAAGGGTAATTTACTTTTGTAATGGCGCCAGGTACAAAGGCTTCTGGTTTTTCGAAGCTGTTACGGTATTTGCCACGCATAATTTCGCCACGAACTAACATTTCGTAACCACCCATTATAAGATTCTTGGGGTTAGGAACAGGATTGGGCGCATCTTCTGGATAAACATCGATAAGTTTAACTACATAATCCGCATCAGTTCCAGTGGTAGAAACTACCAGATTAGCCAAAACTGGACCAGTTAAGGTAATGTCTTCTGTTAAGGCATCGGTTTGATAGGTTTTAACATCAGGGCGACGAGCTGCAAAACGCTGATCATCGATCATATATTCGCGGGTACGTTTCGATTGAATTCCATCTTGATAAGGAACAGGATTATTAGGGTCGCTTACATATTCATCCCAGCTATCTGTTCTACCAACTTTATCAAAACCAAGTTTTCCGTTAGGTTGTAAATACAAATTTTTGGTCTCCACATCTTTTGGCGGCCAGGTATCAAATTTTTTCCATTCGTTGCTTCCAGTTACAAAAATGTTAGCTTCGGCAGCGTTAAAATCGCCCTCGCCCTTTAAGTAATGTTTGAAAAATGGTAATTCGTATTGTTGTTGGTAATCGATACTAGTTGTTTTGCCGAATTGAATATCGCCGAAGTAAGAGCCATCGCTACGAACCCAACCACCATGAAACCAAGGGCCCGCCACTAAAATATTATTCGCACCTGGATTTTGTTTTTCTATTGCTTTGTAAGTGTCAAAAGTTCCGTAAGCATCTTCTGCATCGAAGAAACCGCCAACAACCATTACTGCAGGTTTAATATTTTTTAAATGTGGGGTAATTAATCTCGCTTTCCAGAAAGTATCCAAATTTGGATGTTTTACCAAATCATTCCAGAACTTAATGCTATCAGCAAAATACTTGTCTTTTAAGTTTTTAATCGAACCTGCTTCTAAATAGAAACGATAATTATCCTGAATTGGAAATTTAAAAGGTTTTGGACCTTTATCTGGCGTAATGGGTTTCGGACGAGGAACGCCAAAACTGCCCATAAAGCTAAAGGCATCCATTAAAAATAGTGTACCTCGGTGGTGGAAATCATCACCTAAAAACCAATCGGTAACTGGCGCTTGTGGCGAAACAGCTTTTAACGCGGGGTGCGAATTTGGTAAAGAAGTTGTGGAGTAAAAACCAGGATAAGAGATACCATAAATTCCAGCATTGCCATTATTATTTTTGATATTTTTAACCAACCAATCAATAGTATCGTAAGTATCGGTACTTTCATCAATATCCTTTTTACCTTTTTTCGATGTTTGCGGACGAATATCCGCAAATGTACCCTCGCTCATCCACCTCCCGCGAACATCCTGATAAACAAAAATAAAACCCTCACGCATCATTGCAGGGAAATTGCCCAGGCTAAGCTTGTATTTATCCTCCCCATAAGGAGCAACAGTGTAAGGTGTTCGGTTAATTAGAAAAGGAAATTTTTTGGATTGATTTTTGGGTATGTAAATGGAAGTGAATAGCTTAACGCCATCACGCATTGGTATTTGTCGTTCTATCTTTGTGTAATTCGCTCTAACATATGCCGAGTCGGATTGTTGAGCCAGCAATTCGTTAGAAATAAACATACAAATTAAGAAGCCGAAAATTTTGGTAAGGTTCATTTATAGTTTGATTTTAGGAATAAAATTTAAATATAGATGATTAGAAAAGGATTAAGAAAAAAGACCTCGTAAAACGTTTGTTAAGGATTGTTTTTCTAATCGTCATTCCATTATCAAAATTTAGTTAAATAATGTTAAGCGATAATCTTTTTATGATTTTCATCGTCATACTTACAATTGATTTAAACACAATAAAATGAAGAGGTTATTAAATAGAGGATTGGTTGTTTTTGCTGTAGCAGCGATAGTAACGACCTTAAGTGTAGATAGCGCTTTTGCTCAAAGACCAAGCAGAGGTGGCGGTGGTGGTGGCGGTCGTTCAAGTTCTGTTGGGCCATCAAGAGGTGGTGCTTCAAGACAGCCTTCTATGCAAGCACCATCTGGCAATAGAATTTCACAAGCGCCAAGTCGTGGAGGTAATTTATCTTTCGGTGGCAGGCCAGAGCGTCCAGGTTATCGTCCAAGTCCTGGCTATCGCCCAGGTAACAGACCTGGGGTAGGTTATAGGCCAAATTATGGTTATCGTCCAGGTTATGGTAACCGTTATGGCAGAGCATATTATGGCTATTATAATTATTACAGGCCATTTATCGGATTTCGTTTAAATGTTTTACCATTTGGGTATTATCCATTTTATTATGGCTCAGATCAATATTATTATTCTGGTGGATTATTTTATCGCCAGTACGAAAACAACTATCAGGTTGTAATTCCGCCAGTTGGAGCAGAAGTTCCAAACTTGCCAACTGAAGCCGAATTGGTAACTATCGATGGCGTAGATTACTACGAATATAAAGGTGTTTACTATACTCAAGGCACGAATAAAGATGGCAAAGCTGTTTATATAGTTGCTGGAAAAGATGGGGTTCTAAATACTACAGATGGCCCAGTTGATACACACCAAATTGGCGATATTATTAATGTTTTGCCTGATGGATGTAGGGAAGTAACCATCAAAAATGAAAAATATTATGTATCTCCAGATGATGTTTACTACGAAGAGGTGATAAACGGAAATACCACAAGTTACAGAGTAATAGGTAAACTGTTTTAAGTATAATTTCAAATAATTTTTTAGCCGTTTCAATATAACATTGAAACGGTTTTTTATTAATACAAAATCTATACTTTTACGAAATAAAATATATTGAATTGAAAAAAATACCAACTAAACTTTCCCTTCTATTTCTGATTACAATTTGTGTTTTAGCATCTTGCTCTACGGGTAAATTGGCCAAAACAAATCATAAAGAAACAACAATATCAGCTATAAAATTTTTGAATGAATATGTAATTTCATTAAACACATCCTTTCAAAATACTTTAGTTGGAGGTTTATCAGGCATTGATTATGATGCAAAATCGGATCAATATTATTTAATCAGCGACGACCCTTCGCAATTTAGTCCAGCCAGAATTTATACTGCAAAAATTAAGATTCTGGATAATAAAATTGATACGGTTCAGGTTGTTGGTGTTACCTTTTTAAAACAGGAGAATGGAAAAGAATATCCAAAATATGGTACTGATAAAACATTAAAACCTGATGGAGAATCTGCCCGATATAATCCAAAAACAAATCAAATAATTTGGAGTAGCGAGGGCGAAAGGTTATTTAAAAATGGTGATTCGATAATAGTACAACCAACATTAACTTTTATTTCGCCTGCCGGAGATTTCATTGATACTATTCCTTTACCAAAAGGGTTTCATTTTACAAAAGGAGAAAGTGGGCCAAGAAAAAATGCCTTGTTCGAAGGCTTAAGCTTTGCTGATAGTTACAAAACACTTTACGCAAGTTTAGAAGAACCACTTTATCAAGACGGGAGAAAGGCTTCTTATCAATTTGATGGCGCTTTAACCAGAATACTGAAATTTGATGTTGCAAGCAAAAAGAATACGGCTCAATATGCTTACAACTTGGGCGAACTTCCAGTTTTACCTACCGTAGATAGCGATTGGAATTTAAACGGGATTTCTGAAATTCTTGCCGTTAACAACCATACTTTACTCGTTGTGGAGCGTGCGTGGGCAAAAGGTAACGATGATCATACCTTTGTAAAACTTTATTTAGTCGATTTAAATGATGCAGAAAATGAGATTAACAATGCTTCGTTTTCTAAAAATCCACCAAAGCCATTGAAAAAGAAATTACTATTCGATTTCGATAGTTTGAATATGCATATCGATAATTTCGAAGGCGTAACTTTTGGCTCTAATTTGCCAAACGGACATAAAACCTTAATTTTCTGTGTCGATAATAACTTCGCCAAAAACCAAACACAACAGCTTTTTTTATTCGAGATAGAACCATAAGTTTAACATTAAAAGCGCATTAGAAAAATTAACCAGCAATACTTTTTCATTGTCAAATTGTTAATTTCTGTCTATTCTTTAAGCTTTTTAGCTTTCACCTTTCCGCCTTTTTTCCCTACATTTGAGCAATCAAAATTCTAAAGAAATTATGCAATACGATGTCGTTGTTATCGGTTCAGGACCGGGCGGTTATGTAGGCGCAATCCGTTGTGCTCAGTTAGGTTTAAAAACTGCAGTTGTCGAAAAATATAAAACTTTTGGAGGTACTTGCTTAAACGTAGGTTGTATTCCATCAAAAGCATTATTAGATTCTTCAGAGCACTTTCACAACGCTGCCCACACATTTACTACTCACGGTATCAACTTAAAAGATTTAAAAGTTGATATGAAACAAATGATCGCTCGTAAAGACGATGTTGTTGCGCAAAACACTGCTGGTATCACTTATTTATTTAAAAAAAATAAAATTGATTCTTTCGAGGGTGTTGGTTCATTTGTAGATAAAAACACGGTTTTAGTTACTAAGGCAGATGGTTCTACAGAAACTTTAACCGCTAAAAATGTAATCATTGCTACAGGTTCTAAACCAACTGCTTTACCATTTTTGCCAATCGATAAAAAACGCATCATTACTTCAACTGAAGCTTTAAACATTAAAGAAGTTCCTAAAACAATGGTTGTAATCGGTGGCGGTGTTATCGGTTTAGAATTAGGTTCTGTTTATGCTCGTTTAGGTACAAAAGTTTCTGTTGTAGAATTTTTACCATCTATTATCGGCACTATGGATGCTGGTTTAGGTAAAGAGCTTCAACGTGTTTTAAAGAAATCTTTAGGCATGGAGTTTTATATGGGGCACAAAGTTACTGGCGCTACCACAAAAGGTAAATTAGTAACGGTTACCGCTGAAAATCCTAAAGGTGAAACGATTTCTTTAGAAGCAGATTATTGCATTGTAGCAGTTGGTCGTACGGCTTACACTGATGGTTTAGGTTTGGATAAAATCGGAATTACAGTTGAAGAAAGAGGTAAAAAAATCCCAGTAAACGAACATTTAGAAACTTCGGTTAAAGGTGTTTATGCAATTGGTGATGTTATTACTGGTGCAATGTTGGCACACAAGGCTGAAGATGAAGGAACTTATGTTGCAGAATCGATCGCTGGACAAAAGCCTCACATTAATTATAATTTAATCCCAGGCGTAGTTTATACCTGGCCAGAAGTTGCTTCAGTTGGTTTAACCGAAGAGCAATTGAAGGAAAAAGGAACAAAATACAAAGCAGGTTCATTCCCATTCAAAGCAAGCGGTCGTGCTAAGGCAAGTATGGATACCGATGGTTTCGTTAAAGTTTTAGCTGATGCAGCAACCGATGAAGTTTTAGGTGTACATATGATTGGCCCACGTGCTGCAGATATGATTGCAGAAGCAGTTATTGCTATGGAATTCCGTGCTTCAGCAGAAGATATTGCACGTACTTGTCATGCTCACCCAACTTATACAGAGGCGTTAAAAGAAGCTGCTTTAGCTGCAACTGATAACAGAGCAATACATATTTAAGATAAATTTGTCTTGGTTTGTGTGCCCTCACGAACCAATTTAAAGTACAAAAGCCGATAAGAAATTGTCGGCTTTTTTTGTTAATTATTATTTCGGTCCCAGGAGAAATCTCAAATAAATATTTTTTTGGGCATGCCCCAATCCCGAAGAAATATCGGGAAAGGGTCGGGTTATCCGCTACAATCTTTTTTGCTGTCTTTCGACTACGCTCAAGATTACAGCAAAAAAGGATTTCCACTACTATCCCTCATGCAAAAACCAAATCCAATCCTTGCTTTTATTAATATGGTTTGTAATTCTTTGCCAATAATTATATATAAATGATAATTACATCTTTCTATTACCATTTCATTTGATGACCTTTGCAAAAACGAAACTTATAATTAATCTGCATTTTGGAAGACGTCAACGCAAATCAGGAAGTATCAAATCTAACAGCAGATAAACCTATATTAGCGTCTAGTAGTCCAAATCGGATTCGTTTGGCCGTATCGCTATTTTATTTCGGTCAAGGAATTGCATTTGCATCTTGGGCAAGCCGAATTCCAGATATAAAACACGCTTTAAATCTTTCTGATGGTAAACTAGGAAGTATATTACTTGCACTTCCCTTGGGCCAGTTGATTACAATGCCGATATCTGGGCGTTTGGTAACTAAGTATGGCAGTAAACTAATTTTAACCATTACTGCTCCATTGTATGTTTTAGCATTAAGCAATTTGGGTTTAGCAACTGCACCGTGGCATTTAGCAGCCTTTTTGTTTCTTTTTGGTGTAGTCGGAAATATGTGTAACATCGCGGTAAATACACAAGGTTCTGAAGCAGAAAAGCTTTTCGGAAGGCCAATCATGACTTCCTTTCATGGTGCTTGGAGTATAGCTGGTTTTACAGGAGCATTGGTTGGGCTTTTAATGGTTAATCTTCACATAATTCCTTATTATCATTTCTGGATTATTATTGTACTAATTTGGTTAAATGTTTTATTAAATTATAAGCATTTGGTTCCAGGTAAGGGCGCAAAAAGCGAAAGAAAGCCAAAACTATTTACCATGCCTGAAGGTGCTTTATTGCAATTAGGCATTATTGGCTTTTGTAGTATGGCAACTGAGGGGGCAATGTTCGACTGGAGTGGCGTTTACTTCAAAGAAATTGTAAAGGCTCCAACTTCTTTAGTGATTTTGGGTTATGCATCTTTCATGGTTATGATGGCGACAGGCCGTTTTGTTGGCGATAAAATCATCGAGAATCTCGGCCGAAAAAAAACAATTCAGATTAGCGGTTTAATCATTTCCTCAGGTATGTTTCTATCTGTTTTTCTACCATACATTATCCCAGCTACTATTGGTTTCATGTTGGTTGGCATTGGTGTTTCTAGTATAGTGCCAACGGTTTACAGTGTTGCAGGTAAAAATGGCAAGGTTGCGCCTGGAATTGCTATAGCGATGGTTTCGAGCGTGAGTTACCTTGGCTTTTTAATGGGCCCGCCACTAATTGGCTATATTTCAGCACTTTCGAGTCTTCAATATTCTTACGCGGTAATTGGTGTTTTTGGTTTGCTGGTAAGCTTATTGGTTGGAAAAATAAGAGCGATAGATTAGATGCTATTGCTTCTTAATCATTCCATGCGCTTTTAATGCCGCAATTGCAATTTCAATTAATCTTAAGTTTTCTTCCAGGTGCCCATGCTGAACCTCTACGTTAACATATGGAATGTTATTTTGCATAGCATAAACAGATAAAGAACCGTCATTTTCGACAAATTTAGATTGCAGCATCACATTTACATTCGCCTTTTTAAAGCTGTTAAAAAGCTTTAAATCTGTTACGTAGAGCATGTCATCGCCATCCATTTCGGGATTAAGATAAACAGAATCGGCTGCGCTTGCTAATTCATATCCAGGCAAGTATGAAGCTATTCCAAAGCCGCCATCTGCATTGTTGTGCAAGGTTAAAATGTAACCAGTGGATTTAGGATTATAAAAATCTATAATTTGTTTGCCAGCCGCATTTAATGCTTTTTCTACTTCATTAGAGCTAAATTCATCTTTCTTCAATCTGGTGTTGATTCCTCGCTCGGTATAGATTGCGTTTGGGTCGATTCGATAAATGTCATCCATATAACTAAAGTTATAATCGCGAACGCCTCCATATTGGCAATCAATTAATTCACCGCCACTCCAGCGAATATAGTCGAAACCAGCTTTAACGCCTGTATCTTCATTATCATGAACGACCAAAAATTTTACACCATTAGGTTTGTAGCTGTATTTAACCAAATTAATGTTTAAATCATAAAGATTAATGAAAGAGGAATCGGTTGTCATCGCATCGAATACTGGAGGATGTTGAGCGTTTGCGACGAATACGAAAAGTGCTAGAATTATTTGAGGGATAATCTTAAACATATTCCTAATATACAATATTGATTATATTTTGTTTGGCGTTTAACTTTTTGCATTCATTTTGTTGATGAATGCGTAGAAAAAGACATCCCTATTCAGTATTAAAATTATAGTTTTTTACCGCCATTAACAAAGAAGATTTAGGAAAAAGCCCGATAGAATTAATCTATGAAATACAAATATTTCCTTTTCAAAAAAAAGAGCGGCCTTTGGGAAGGCCGCTCTTAAGCGATTGTTAATCTGAATGTATATAAATGTTAATGATCTAAATCTGCATCGTATTCCAAAACGTCCTTGTGGTCGTATGGTTCTTCTAGCATTTCATCAATAGTTTTTACTTTTTTGTTGAAACCAAATTTATCTAACATTCTATCGAAAACCAAATAAACTACGGGAACTACAATCAAGGTTAAGAATAGCGAACTGGTTAAACCACCGACGATAACCCAGGCCAAACCATTTTTCCATTCAGCGCCTGCACCACTTGCCAATGCAATTGGAAGCATACCAAAAATCATGGCAATGGTTGTCATTAAAATCGGACGTAAACGAGCATGGTTAGCTAAAATTAAAGCATCGATTGTCGATTTTCCTTCAGCCTTCATGTGGTTGGTAAAATCGACTAAGATAATCGCGTTCTTAGCTACTAAACCCATCAACATAATAAAACCTAAAATGGTAAATATACCTAATGAGTTATTTGTTAAAGCTAAAGCTAACAAAGCACCAATTAAAGCCAATGGAAGCGAGAACATTACTACTAATGGATAGATGAAACTATCATAAAGGGCAACCATGATAAAGTAAACTAAGATAATAGAAGCTAATAAAGCGATACCTAAGGTACCAAAACCTTCGGCCTGATTTTCTTCATCTCCAGCCCATGTATAACTTACGCCAACTGGTGCTTTTAATTTACCATTGTCTTGCAATTCAATTAATTTAGCTTTAAAATCGGCCACGATTGTACCTGTTGGGCGGCCAATAGATTGTGCCTGAACAGAAACTGAGGTAGATTTATTTAAACGCTCTAACTGACTTGGACCTGAACCTTCGGTAATGTTTGCAAATTGAGATAATTTAATTTGCGCTCCTTTATCGTTAACAAAAATTAGATTACGTACATCATCAATATCTTTTCTGTTGAAATCTTGATACTGGATATTAATGTCGTATTCATATTCACCTTTTCTATATTTACCATCTGTATTACCTGCAAAAGCAGTTTGCATTGTAGAACCTACTGTAGCTAAAGTTAAGCCTACCGAAGCCATTTTATCACGGTCTACCTGAACATTAATCTCTGGAGTTCCTTTTTCTACAGAAAGTTTAATCTCGGTTGCTCCTGGAATTGTAGCTAATAATTTTTTAGCACCTTCGGCATATTTCAAGGCACTATCCAAGTCAGAGCCCATTACCACTAAACTAATGGGAGCATTTTCTGCGATACCCAAAATACTAATTGGCACGGTTTTAACTTTTGCTCCAACCAATTCTTTAGCTAAGGCACGACTCATTTTTGTGGCAAATACATCAGATGACATACCTTCACGTTCCTTACGCTCTACTAACTTTACGTTAATCTCCGATTTGTAAGCTGTTGCTTGCGTTCCACCAAAATCACCACTGGCCTGACCAACAGTTGTAATTAACTGAATAATTTCTGGTTGTTTATCTAAGAAAGCCTCAGCTTTTTGCGTGTAGAAGTTCGTTTGTTCTAAGGGTGCATCTTTTGGTAATTCGATTTGTACTAAAAATTCTCCTTTATCAGATTTCGGGAAAAACTCTGAACCAATAAATCCAGCACCTAATAAACCGCATGAACCTAAGAACAATACAAAAACCATAATTAGGGTTAATGCTTTGTGGCGTAAAGACCAGTTTAAGATGTTAGTAATCCAAATGGTGAATTTTTTAAGCTGTTTTTCGAACCATAAAATGAAACGACCGAACATGTTTTTACCTTCAATGTGCTCTAACTTTCCATATCTTGAGAAAAGTAAAGGAACAATGGTAAATGATGCCACTAATGAAAGTAATGTTGCAATAATTACCACCACACAGAACTGACGCAAAATGTTCGAAACTAAGCCAGAACTTACTGCGATAGGGAAGAACACCACCACAATTACCATGGTAATCGATACAACAGTAAAACCAATTTCTCTTGTCGCATCAGAGGCTGCTCTTACTTTGTTTTTACCCATCTCCATGTGTCGCTGGATATTTTCCAATACCACAATCGCATCATCCACCAGGATACCTACCACGAGTGATAGACCCAATAACGACATTAAGTTTAGCGTATAACCGAATAAACTAATACCAATAAAGGTTGCAATTAATGAGGCTGGAATTGATACCATTACAATTAATGCATTACGCAAACTGTGCAGGAAGAAAAGCATTACAAAAGCTACCAATACAACCGCAAGAATTAAATCGTGTATTACCGCATCTGCCGATTCTAATGTGAAAATCGAACTATCGTTTACAATTTTAATGTCTAGCTTTTGTGCACCATATTCCGTTTTAAGTTTTGCGATAATGGCATGTACACCCTCACTCACTTTTACTGCATTCGCATCACTTTGTTTAATAATTTGAATGGCAATAGATGATTGACGGTTAATACGGGCCAGTTTCTCGGTTTCTTTTTTCGAATCCTGAACATCGGCAACGTCGCCTAAACGAACCTGTGCACCGTCTTTAGACGTCATTAAAACTAAGTTTCTTAACTCTTCAAGACTTCTGTATTTACCAGATAAACGAATTAAAACGTCTTGATTTTGTGTTTTAACACTTCCAGTAGGGAAATCTAAGTTTGAACTTAAAATTAATTGCTGAACTTGAGGAACAGAAAGATTGTATCCTTGTAATTTAGCTGCATCTAGTGCAACCTGAATTTCGCGTTCAGAACCACCTACAAGGTTTACCTGAGCAATACCGCTAACCCTAGAAATTACGGGAGCAATTCTTTGATCAATTAAATCGTAAAAACTAACATCATCCATGTTTGCCGAAGCTGTCATGGTGATTACTGGTAAATCATCTAAAGAGAATTTACTAAGTGATGGTGTTTTTACATCATCTGGTAAATCAGAAAGGATTGCGTTAACTTTACGCTGCGCATCATTTAATGAAATATCGATGTTTGCTGCATCTGTTAAAGTAATGGTTACAACCGATAAACTTTCATAAGAAACTGCGTTTAGTTTCTTGATGTTTTCCATCGATGATACGGCATCCTCAATTTTTTTGGTTACTGTGTTTTCAACCTCTGCTGGCGATGCACCAGGGTAAATGGTTGATATAGATACTACGTTGTTCGAGAATTTTGGAAGTAATTCATAACCCAGCGAAAAGTAACTTAACAGCCCCAGTAAAGTAAGTGCGGTAAATACCACAATTACCAGCGAGGGCCTTTTTATAGATATGTCTGTTATTTTCATTTTAATTTTTTATGTTGAAATATCATTATCCTTCGACAAGCTTAGGACGACAAATTGTAAACTAACTTATTTAACAATGCTTACAGCAGTGCCTTCAGCTAAGTTGATTTGTCCACTGGTAATTACAGTTTCACCTTCAGTTAATCCATTAATAACTTCTACGTTATCACCCAAAATTCTACCTGTAACAACTTTTCTTATTTTAGAAGTGTTATTCGATTTATCATAGATAAAAAGTTGATTACTACTTACACTACCTGCAAAAGATGTACGTGGAACTAAAATACTTGGCGCTTGTTTCGGGAAATTAAATACTGCAGTTCCATACATACCAGCTCTTAAACTGTTTTTTGTATTGTTAGATACTTCAATCTCGATTGGGAAGTTTAATGTTGCATCTGCTTTAGCAGCGATAAAAGTAACTTTTCCAGAGAATTTTTCGTCAGGGAAAACAGTTGATTTAATATCAATGTTATCGCCGATTTTTAAACTTGCAACCTGCGATTCGTTAACGTTAACTCTTAACTTCAATTTAGATACATCAACAATTTCGAATAACTGTGTTCCTTGAGCTGTAACAAAAGCACCAACTTCAATGTAACGTTTGTTTACAATACCATTAATTGGAGATTTGATATTTGCATCGCTCAATTTTCTTTGAGAAGCCTGTAAACGCAATTTTGCATTTCTGGTTGCTAATTTAGCTTGATCTAATTGTTGTTGAGTTACACCACCAGTTTCGTATGAACTTTGGTATCTGGCCTCATCTCTTTTAGCATTATCATAAGAAGCTTGAGCAGTTTCTCTGTCTGTATTGATGATTTCAGCATCTATACGAGCTAAAACCTGTCCTTTACTAACACGGGCACCTTCATCAACATAAATCGCCGAAACACGACCAGCATTTTCTGATAAAAAGTTTAATTCCTGTTTTGGAATAAAGTTTCCGTTTGCAACAAAATCCAAATCAACAACTTTTTTCTCTACAGTAGCAACACGAACGGCTACAGCACCACCACCTTCAGCAATGAATGCAGTTTTTGCTTCGTTCTTCTTTTTATTGTTGCTTAAAACATAAGCTATTGCACCTAAGGCAACAACAACTACGATAATTATGGTAATTACTCTTTTCATTTCTATTTTACTAGCGATTTAATATTTCCGTTTGATTTTATTAATTGTATTTCGGCTACTTTATAATTCAATAGCGCTTGGGTATAACTGTTTTGAGCTTCTGTTAATGCGTTTTCTGTATCGATTAAATCGGTTAAAGAAGCTAAACCGTTATTGTAGTTATTTTGAGTGCTTTTGTAAATCTCCTGCGCTAAATTTGCATTTTTCCGTTGCGAATTAATTGTGTTCAGGTTATTACGTAACTGGATTTTTGCATTCTCGTAAGCCAGGTTTAAAGAGTTTGTAGATTCTTTTCTGTCTTCCTGTGCTTTTCTGATATTAACATCTGCCTGGCGAATTTTTGAACGGGTTAAAAAGCCATTGAAAATTGGCACCTTTAACGTTAAACCAACTGCCGATGAACCAAAACCAATTGCTGTAGCATTTGTGTTTAAGAAATCGAAACCATTACTTTGGCTTGAATAAGTATAGTTGCCTGTTAAAGCTAAGGTAGGATAGTACTCTGCTACATAAGCTTTGCGTTGTAGCGATAAAAGTTTATCCTGATTATCTAATAGTTTAACTTCTGTGCGACTAGCCAAATCAATCGAATCGGTTAAAACGGGAAGTTGTGTAACCTCAGTCAGCTCGGTTGCAGGCAAGCTGATAGGTGTTGAAACTGGCATGCCCATCGAGAATTTCAATTGATTTTCCAATTGGGTAATTCCATTAATAACCTGCTCACGTTGTGTATTCAGATTAGTTAGATTTACATTAATCCGATCCACATCGATTTTTCTTGCCAAACCATTTTTATATTGGTTACCCACAATTTTTTCTACAACCTTAACATTTTTAATGTTTGTGTCGATTACATTTAATTGCTGTCTGTTTACCAAAACCTGGTAATAATTATTGGCCACTAATTCTATAATCTGCTCTTCAGTTAACTGAGAAGTAAGGTTATAATATTCTTCGCTCGATTTTGCAGCTTGTAAACCTGTAAATACCTGTTGATTGAATAATTGCTGAGACAAATTTACACCAGCACTCGAATTCCATTTCTGCCCGAATTTAAGGGTTTGTAATTGTCCGCCAAAATCAACCACCTGTTGGCCGATTATGGGGTTATAAGTTAAACCAGCTGTACCTGAAACTGTTGGTAAAGCTTGTGCTCTTACTTCTTCTACCTTGTACCTTCCGCCTTCAATATCAAGCTTTGCTTTACGCAACCTCGTGTTGTTTTGGAGCGCAAAAGTTAGCGCATCTTTTAGGGTTAGCTGTTGTTGTGCAGCAACCAATTGCGGTAAAGCCATGCCGATAATCAGGACGAGCATTAATTTTACCATTTTTACTCTAAGCATAATGTATTGTTTTTTTGTTTTTGGGTTCCTATTTATTATAATCAGAGTTAGTATCTGGTTTTATGTAGATGCCTTCTCTAATCTCTTTATTGGCTTTTGTCTTAATTTTTTAAGCTTAAGTCTTTTAGCCTTTATTCGCACTTAAGGCCTTTTGTAAAAATAGATGAAAGGTCTTTTTGCTTTTGTGTCATTTTGTTCAATGCTTTTTTATCAGGAAAAATGTCCTTTCCAGTTTCCATTACGCACATGGTTGTTAAACCCATCAAGCTTTCTAAGTATAATTCCGAAACATGTTTCATATCTTCGTGCTCAATTTCTCCTCTTTGTTTGGCTTTTCTGAAAAGCTCAGCGAAAAAATCTTTTTCTAAATCTTTTAAAGAAGAAAGTTTACTCTTTATAATTTCATCATTTAAAAGATCAGGAATTCCTTCAGCAATTCTTAACATGTAATATTTTTGAAAAAATGTATTTCTAATATCAATGGAGTTAAATAATATGGTTTCCAATGGTAACTCCAGGTTTAGTTTTTTTGTTAGTGTTTCATAAAAATCTGTAAACACTCGCTCAATAACGCCTAAAATCAAATGCTTTTTATCGGGGAAATAATAGTAAAGCGATGGTTTCGATACTGAAAGATCTTCAGCGATATCATTCATCGTAGTCTTGTTAATACCAAAATGGGTAAATCGCTTGATAGCGCCATCAATAATCTGTTCTCGCTTTTTATCGGCTACAATCATTTTACTTTTCTACTTTCTGACTTTTTTAATATTTTAGTCAAAAATAGAGGTAAAATCTCATTAGTTAATCAAACGATTGAAAAATTGTCATTTACTTACAATTCGATGACAGTAAATGATATTGTTGTTGATTTCTATGCATTTACGATTACTGTTCTAAATTTTCTAATATTGAGTTTGTAACTATTTTTAATAAGGTAGCTGAGCTTTTGGATTGTTTTTTGTACTTATTGAGTGATTTAATTTCAGCAAAATGAAGATACTTATCAAGAAAGAAAACCTTTTAATTCTTCTATTAATTTCGGTTATCGCGATTTCATGTACCAAAAAAACAGATAAAGATAGAGCAGAAGACCTGGTGAAATTGAAATACGAAAGTTCTGATCAAAAGCTTGATTTCGAAAACTCGAAGTTAGATAGTCTTTATAATATTTCGCCAAAAGCCTATGCCGATAGCCTAAAAAGAGGACACGATTTGGATTCCGTTTTATCAGTTTTAGAAAGTGAAATAGAACATTTAAGCCAAAGAGAATCGGATAGTGTCGGTTTGATTAGTGCTGCTTTAACTAAAGAAAGGTATAGTTTATTAGATTTGGCAAAAAAGAAATCGACTTTCATTGGCTGGAAAATGTCTGGCGTTAAAATAAAAGGAGAATCATCAGTAAGCCTGAGTTTTAATTTTGATAAAGAGATTACCAGAATAATTCCTTAATTATCGAGTGTTCAATTATGGTACAACCATTAACAAACCTGAAATTTTATTTTACTTTTGCTGCATATCCATATTGCCATGCTTCAAATACAAGAAAATATTTCACTCAAACCATATAATACTTTTGCTATCGATGTCAAGGCTGCATTTTTTGTAGAAATATTTAATGAGGTCGATTTAAAAACGTTATTTGAAAATGAAATAACCAAAAATCAAAAGCTGTTAATAATTGGTGGTGGAAGCAATGTGTTATTTACAGAAGATTACAACGGACTGGTTATCAAAATAAGTATCAAAGGTATCGAATCGAAAGTAGACGGTAATGATATAAAGGTTACTGCAGGTGCAGGAGTTGTTTGGAACGATTTTGTAAATTACTGTGTTGCGCATAACTTCGCTGGTGTAGAAAACTTAAGCCTTATTCCTGGAACAGTTGGCGCATCGCCTATTCAAAATATCGGTGCCTATGGTGTCGAGTTAAAAGATGTTTTTGAAAGTTGTACTGCATTTGAAATTAAAACGGGCGAAATTAAAACCTTTAGCTATAACGATTGTAATTTTGGTTATCGCGAAAGTATTTTTAAAGGCCTATTAAAAGGACAGTTCATTATTACAACTGTAACTTTTAGTCTAAAAGCCGAAGCCGATGTAAATACATCTTATGGAGCGATTGAAATAGAATTACAAAAAAGAGGTATAAAAAATCCTGGCATAGCCGATGTTTCTGCTGCGGTTTCGCACATACGTGTTAGCAAACTTCCTGATCCATCAACGATAGGAAATGCTGGTAGTTTCTTTAAAAACCCTGTTATAGAGAAGTTTGAATTTGCAGATGTTGTAGCAAAACACCCCGATGTGGTACATTATGCTACAGCTGATGATCGAATTAAACTTGCTGCTGGTTGGTTAATAGAGCAATGTGGCTGGAAAGGTAAAGTAGAGGGGCAAACTGGAACCTGGAAAAACCAGGCTTTAGTTTTGGTTAATCACGGAAGTGCCTCAGGTAAAGAAGTGTACGATTTTTCTGAACTAATTATAGACAGTGTAAAGTCTGCTTTTGGGGTCACTTTAGAACGTGAAGTAAATATCCTGTGACGAAACCTTACATAGGAGTTAATTTTTGATTTTGTTGCCGTGCCAAAAAACTTTGGTACTAAGTTTGTTTAAGCTAAAGTGAAAATGGAGAACAGTTCATTTGTTTTTAATCCTTACCCTAAAGCTAAAAATCATGACAAAATTCGAATTTGACCATCTAGTTAACCACCACTCTGTATCCCTTAGATCTTATGCTTTAAATTTCACAAAAGATGCTGAAGATGCAAATGATTTAGTTCAAGATACAATGCTTAAAGCAATAACATATTATACTAAATTTAAAGAGGGTACTAACTTAAAAGGTTGGTTATTTACGATAATGAAAAATACTTTCATTAACAATTACCGTCGTTTGGTAAAAACTAATACACTAATTACTCAAAGCGAAGATATTTCCTCTGCGAATCTTTCATATAGTGCCTCTAAAAATCAGGCTGAAAGTAAATTTGTATTAGGCGATATTGATAAAGCATTGGCACAATTACCAGAAGAATATTACGTGCCATTTATTCGTTATTTCGAAGGTTTTAAATACCATGAAATTGCAGATATGTTAAATATTCCAATTGGAACCGTTAAAACACGTATTCACGTTGCAAGAGGTATTCTTAAAAAATACCTTAAAACATATTCTAAAGATATAGCTGTTGCAGAAATGGCTTAATAACACATCAATTGAAAAACTGAGGCCCCGAAATTTTTTCGGGGCTTTTTTTATGTCAAAAATTTAACATTCTAACTCTGCTAAATTTATAGTTTAGCAACAAATAAAATTAATTTATAATGAAAGAACAGGCCTTAGAAATAACAAACCCAGAGGGCATTTACGATCCAAGAGCACATGGTTATTCTCATGTCGCATCAGTTTCAGCAAAAGATTTACTCGTTTTTGTTGCTGGCCAGGGCGGTAGTAAAACTGATGGAATTTTAAGTAATGATTTTAGGACACAAGTAAAAATAGTGTTTGAAAATATTGAAATTGCTTTATCTAGTAAAGGTTTGAAAATGCAGAATATTGCTAAACTTACAACTTTGGTGGTAAATTATGACGATGAAAAGCATCAAGTTCTTATAGAAGAATCTAATAGGGTATGGCCAGATTTAAAGTTTCCTGTTAATACTTTAATACCTGTAGCAAGATTAGCTTTAGATGGTATGCTAATCGAAATTGATGCAACTGCTGTGAGTTATTAATTTTGGGAATGGAAAAGAACGAAAGCAAAAACGTTTTTAAAGTATATAATAAGATAGCTAATTGGTTTGCTGAAAACAGATGTGTAGGCTTAATAGAACAAAATTATCTTGAGGCGTTAATTTCTGAAATAAAAAGCAATGCTGATGTGCTTGATATTGGTTGTGGCACAGGTAAACCAATTCTTGAATATTTATTGAACAAAAATTTAAATATTATTGGGGTTGATGCCAGTAAGGAAATGTTAACAATTGCCCGAAATAATTTTCCAACAACTGAGTTTGTTTTAGAAGATATGCGGAAACTTGCATTGAATAAAAAATTTGATGCAATAATTGCCTGGCATAGTTTTTTTCATTTACCTGCAGCTGACCAACCTAAAATGTTCGAAATTTTCGAATCTCATATTAATCCAAAAGGAATTTTATTATTTACATCGGGTTCAGAAAGGGGTGAGGCTTGGGGAATAAATGGTGGCGAAAATCTTTTTCATGCTTCGCTGAATACGGATGAATATCAGCAGCTTTTAAAGAAACATAATTTTGAAGTTTTAAATCATATTGTAAATGATGAAAATTGCGGGGGCGCTACAGTTTGGATGGCAAAATATAATCCCTAACAAAATAAATGATTTAACTTTGTAGCATGAGCGAACAAAAAAATAATCCCTTACATGGAATTACACTCGAAAAAATTGTAACTGACCTTCAACTACATTATGGCTGGGAGAAATTAGGCTCATTAATTAGGATAGATTGTTTCAATAATAACCAGAGCATTAAATCGAGTTTGAAGTTTTTGCGAAGAATGGATTGGGCCCGCAAAAAGGTAGAGGATTTATACTTGGATACTTTTCATAAATAATTATATTGGGTTGCAACCCTTTAGCTTTATTTCTCGTCATAGGTTTATATCAACTCGTAAATCTAAAATGAAAAACTACACAATCTTTTTATTGCTGCTTCTATTTTTTAGCAGTTGTTCGTTATCTATCCATTCTGTAAGCAAAGGTAAAATCGATATGCCTTCTAAAGAAAGTTATCAAGTTACCTATCTGGCTAATTTTAATGATAGTTTTGTTAGTAAAATTAGTTTTACCAATGAATATGGAGATGTAGAAAATGCTAAAGAAACTATCAAAAGTTGGAATAAAACAATTGTAATTAAGGCAGGTAAGCATGTTAAATTTTCAATTGTAACAAAAGGCAACCAGGCAAGAGGCGAATACAAAGTTTTGGTTGATGGAAAAATTTTAGATCAACATATTTTAAGTGGCAAGAAACTAAAATATAATTTCGAATTCGATTTGCCGTGATCCATCAAATCCCTCATTTACACAAAGCAAAAACGGTTACTGCTAAAGTATAATACAAGCTTAAAATTAAATAGATGAAACCTCGGCATAGTCGGGGTTTTTCTTTTTTAAAAAAAAATGCAGATTTACTGTCACACTTTACATATTCCTGCGTCTTGTATTTTGTAAATGGTTTAAGAATCGTTTTACGCAAATCCAAACAAAAACTATAAATCTGAATATGAAGACTATTTTTTACGTAATCCTATGCGTTTTATCTACGAAGGCTTTCGCACAACAAAGTATCAGTGGAAAAATTTTAGAAGAAAAAACCAATCAATCAGTAGAGTATGCAGGTGTTATTTTGACAAGCAAAGCTGATTCTACAAAAAAAGTAGGAGTAGTGACTAATCCTGCTGGTGAATTTGTTATTAGTGCTATCGCTAATGGCGAATACAAAATTAGAGTTTCGGTTGTTGGTTATAATCCTTTGGTTAAAAATATTACTGTAAATAATAAGCCCTTAAACTTGGGCGTATTGAAAATTAAAGAAGATGCAATTAATCTTAAAGATGTATCTGTAAATGGCAAACTTGCCACTGCAACAATAAAAAAAGATACAGTAGAATTTAATGCCGATGCTTATAAAACGCAACCCAATGCAGCGGTTGAAGATTTATTGAAAAAGCTACCAGGTGTAACTATAGATAAGGATGGAAGCATTTTGGTTCAAGGGCAAAAAGTTACACGTTTAACCGTTGATGGGAAAGATTTTTTTGGTACAGATCCAAAAACTGCTACTAAAAACTTACCTGCCGATGTAATTGCCAAAGTGCAATTAATAGATAGCAAAACGCTCGAAGCAAAAGCAACGGGCATTGACGATGGGCAGCGAGAAAAGGTTTTAAACTTAACCATTAAAGAAGACAAGAAGAATGGTTGGTTTGGTAATGCGAACTTATCAGGCGGAACTACCGATCGGTATAATGGTTATTTAAGTGCAAATCATTTTAAAAAGAAAATGCAATTTGCCATTTTGGGGATGAGTAATAATGTAAGTAATGCGAGTTTTCAATATGAAGATTTAAGCAGTTTCACAGGCGGTAATCTTGGTAACATCTTTGCGCCTCCAGGCGGCGGAGGTTTTTCAATAAATGTAAATAATGGCCGTACAACTATCGGCGGCTCTGGTGTTTTTGATAACAGCGCAATGGGCGAGGTTACCACAAATAGTGGTGGTTTAAATTATAGTAACAGTTGGGGTTTAAAGGATAAACTTTCGTTAAGCAGTAGTTACTTTACTTATTTTAGTAAAGGCTTGGGTAATAAATTATCTAATCTTCAGGATGTCAATCAAAATGATGTTTTAAGAACTGATGAAACTTCGAACCGAAATTCTGATAATCAGGCACACCGTTTCAATTTTAAATTAGAATTCCATCCAGATTCGTTAACAGATTTGGCTTTTCGTTCGAATGCGATTCTAAATTATACAACAAATATTAACAACCGCGTTTTTAACTCTACGTTTGATTTGGCAGGAAAAATAAATGATGGAAATCAGTTTCTTAATCAGAAAAACTCTACACCAGCTTTTTTCGGAGAACTATCTGCTACCCGCCGATTAAAAAAAGGATCAATTATTATTGGCTTAAATGGGTCGCAAAATACCTTTAACTCAAATTGGTTAAATAAGTCTTTAATTAATACATATAATGGAGGTATAGTAGATGTTACCGATTTAAATCAGCAAACGGAACAGGAAAATGCATCTAAAAACTATAGTGTTGCGGTAAATTATATTCGTCCGCTTTTTAATAAGAAATGGAGCGGAAATATTGCATATATGAATAATGGAGGCTACGTAGATGCGCAACAAATTACATTCAATTATAATCCGTTAAATAATTCTTATAACACCATTGTTCCTGATTTTTCGAATACACTAGAGAATAAAACATGGTCACAAACGGCTCGTTTAGGGTTAATTTATAACAGAACAGAATGGACATATAATCTTGGTTTGGGCTTTCAGGAAACAGGTTTAGATGCTTCTACTTTTAGTGCAGCGGGTGTAAATACCAATAATATTGAGCGTAGATATTACAATATTCTACCACGATTAAATATTAATTTTAGAAGTAAGACTAAGCAAACCCTTCAATTAAACTACAATGCGAATGTAAGTCTTCCATCGGTAAATGATTTACAGCCTGTTCAAAATAACAGCAATCCATTATATCAAAGAATGGGTAATCCAAATTTGGAAGCAAGAAAAAGCCATCGTATGTCAGTTAACTTTAACACCTTTAGTGCCGATAATAATAAATACTGGAATGGTTATTTTCTAATTAACTATGCTTTGGATGACATTGGCAATAGTATTAACTATGTAAAAGGTGTTCAGTACGTTCAGCCTGTAAATGTTGATGGAAATTATTATATCAATACAGGTACGTTTTTCGGTATGCCAACAAAGTTGAAAGGTATGCGGATGGGATATGGTGTTAATTTATTTCTTTCTCATACTTCGTCTTTCATCAGCAACGAAAAGAATACTACCGATCGGTATAATATTGGGCCAAATGCTAATATTAGTTATGATATTGATAATAAGTTAAATGCTGGAATTTATTTAGGTGTTCAATATAGTAAAGTAAATAATTCATTGCCAGCTGCGCTCGATAATAAGTATTTCAACTTTTCTAATAGCGCAAGTTTAAGCTACGAATTTATTAAAAACACAAGGTTAAATACGGAGCTACAGCATAATGGCACTGCAGGAAGAGCAGATGGATTTAACAACAATGTGTTTTTACTGAATGCTGGTTTAGAGCAATATTTTATGGAAAGGAGAATAACGCTGGCATTAAAGGGTTTTGATATTCTAAATCAGAATACAAATATTGATAGAACGATTAATGGAAGTAGGATAGAAGATATACGTTTTAATACCATTACCAGATATTTCTATGTTTCTTTAAATTATAAAATCAGTAAAGTAGGGGCAAGCAAGGAAAGGAGTAATCCGAGAAATACGGTGAATTAAAACATTTTGTGTTAAAAACTTAATTAAGGCTTATGAAATTTCATAAGCCTTAATTTTTATATCTCTTCTTTCAAACTAATAAAGCAATTCTACGCTAACATATTCTTCATACAAATCTGAGGAGGTTGAACCTTATAAGTTGTTATAAGGGGAAGATTTAATCGAATAAATTTCGTTTAGCCATATGATATCTGCCTCTCCAAACAAGTTTTTTTGTGTTGTTATTCTCAATTCAAAATAAACATGATTTCCATTCTAAAGATTTTGACCATAATTAAGCTTTAGTTCAATTTTTATTTTCCAATGTAAGAACAAGCAGGTTTTAACAAATTTTAACGCAAACGATTGATAAAAACCTGTTTTAGATTTATTTTTTAGTCAAAAGCTATAAAAAGCAAGCAATTAAAGGCTAGTAATAAGTTTAAGGCGATGAAAAACCTACCTAAATAAAGCTTAGAAACAGTAATGCTCTTAAAAATGCTGAATTCAAAATAATTTAATCAGAATTGATTTTAGGATTCTCATAAATGTGTTTGTTTGATCAAACGTTTGCGTGGAGTTTGTTGGTTTTTAATGTTTTCAATCGCATAATTTAGAATTTAATTAGGATTTAAAAGTTCCTAATAATTAGCAGATAAGCTGAAATTCCAACTAAAATTTTAACCAACTAATCAACTGTATTATGCTGTAATGTGATCAAATTATTAGTATCAATTCCAAAACAAACTAACTAACCATTTTAAACTGTAATTCTATAATGAAAAAGTTATTCCTATTATTTTTTCTAAGTGCTTTTGCTATTTTAGCCAGGGCACAAAATCTACCAATAACCGGAACGGTTAAGGATCTAGAAGGCACACCGATTCCAAGTGTGTCTGTAAAAGTTAAAGGCACTACCCGTGTTTCATCTGCCAACTCTTCTGGTTATTTTAGTATTGAAGCAAAAATTGGTGAGGTCTTAACCATTAGCTATGTTGGCTTCACTTCTAAAGATATTGCCATTACCAGTCAATCTCTGGGAGATATTACACTTGCAGAATCAACTGAATCACTGAATGAAGTTGTTGTTGTTGGCTATGGTGTTCAAAAAAGAGAAAGTTTAACGGGAGCATTAAGTACCATTAAAGGGAGCGCATTAAAAAACATCACTTCCCCAAATGTACAAAATCTCCTTGCTGGTAAAGCTCCTGGTTTATTCGTTGCGCCAGGTTCAGGAAGACCAGGCTCAGCAGGAGCAGTAATCATTCGTGGGCAGGCTACTTTAGGTGGTACAACTAGTCCGCTATGGGTAATCGATGGAGTAATTATCGGCTCTAGTCCTGGAGATTTAAATCCAGAAGACATTGAGAATCTTACCGTATTAAAAGATGCCGCATCAACTGCAATTTATGGTTCCCAAGGTGCAAATGGCGTAATCATTGTGACTACCAAAAGAGCCAAATCGGGACAAATGACAATTGACATCTCATCCAGAGTAGGTATAACCCAACTTACAAACGGTAATCTTCAAGTAATGAATGGTGCTGAATTATATGATTATTTTGCATCATTCGCCAACGCAAATACCATTAGTTTCCCTAGGTGGAAACCAGAGTTACGCAACAGCAATTTCGATTGGTGGGATTTAGCAACAAAAGAAGGCTTTAATCAAAATCATAACATTTCCTTTCAAGGTGGAACTGAAAAGTTACAATCAATGCTATCTATTGGTTTCTATGACGAATCAGGAGCTATAAAAGGATATGATTACGAACGTTATAATTTTAGATTTAATACCGTTTACAAGCCTTATAACTGGCTTACCATTAAACCATCATTAGTTGGAGCCCGCCGTGGTGTTGTGGATAAACAATATTCTGTAACATCAATATATTCGAATTTACCATGGGATAGCCCATATGATGCCACTGGAAATTTAGTTCCTCATCGTTCGAGCACCTGGGTAAATAGCGTGTCTACCAACTATCTGTATGATTTACAATGGAATAAAGGTTCTAATACGAACTATGAATTAATGGGTAATTTTGATTTTGATATTAAAATAACGAATAAATTAACTTTCTCTTCTGTTAATAATTATAGGTTTAATACCTATTCGGCCAGTAGTTATACCGATCCCCGTTCAAATGGAGGGTTAAGTGTAAATGGGCGGATTACTGAATATAGAGATGAGTACACACGTCGTTATACCAATCAACTTTTAACTTATAATAATTCTTGGGGAAAGCATAGTCTTAATTCAGTTGCAGGATATGAATTTAATGATTACAGAAGTAAATCATTAGATGTTTACGGAACTGGATTAATCCCAGGATTTGAGGTGTTGGATGTTGTATCTAAGCCCGAACGAACTAAAGGAGGCATTAGCGAATGGGCAGTACAATCTTTGCTTTTTAAAAGTAGTTACTCTTATGATGATAAATACCTGGCACAAGTATCATTTCGTAGGGATGGCGCATCGAATTTTGGCAAGAAATACGGAAACTTCTTCTCAGTTGGAGCAGGCTGGAATATTCACCGCGAAAATTGGTTTAACGCTAAGTACATTAATAACTTAAAACTTCGTGCTGCTGTTGGTACTGTAGGTAACCGCCCTAGTTCATTATATCCACAATTCGATTTATACGCTGTAAATCCAGCGGCGAGTTATAATGGGGTTCCAGGGCTTTTAATTAGTCAACTTGGAAACGAAAACCTTACCTGGGAAGAAACTTATACTAGCGGCTTAGGTTTAGATGCTGCTGCTTTTGATAACCGACTTAGATTAAACTTAGATTTCTATATTAAAAACACCAATAATATTCTTTACAATGTGCCTATTTCGGGTTTAACAGGGGTAACTAGATTGTACCAGAATGTTGGTAAAATGAGAAACCAAGGTATAGAGATCGCACTTGGAGGTGATATTATTCGTAACAAAGACTTAACATGGAGTCTGGATATGAATTTAGGACACAACGTTAATAAGCTTACCGATATATACAAAACCAGAAACTTGGATGGCAGCTACACAGCCAAGCCAATTATTGTAGATGATGGTTTAGGTATAGCTGGTTCGGCTACCCGAATACTACAGGTTGGCTTGCCAGTGGATACATACTATATGCCAGAATGGGCAGGAGTTAATCCGGATAATGGTTTACCTCAATGGTATAAAGTAACCAGAGATGCGAATGGAAATGAAATAGACAGAACAAAAACATCTACTTACGCTCAAGCTACTCAAGAAAAATTATCAAAAGCATCACCTGATTTCTTTGGTGGTATTACAACTGCATTAACCTTTAAAAAGTTTGATTTGAATGCTGTTTTTGGTTATTCAATAGGAGGGAAAATTTACAACTATTCACGTCAGGAATACGATTCGGATGGAGCTTACACGGATAGAAACCAAATGAATTTAGTTGATGGTTGGAGTAGGTGGCAGAAACCTGGAGACATTGCAACCCATCCTATAGCTCGATATAATAATCAAGATAAAGGCAACTCTATGTCTTCACGTTATTTAGAAAGTAGTGACTTTTTCAGAATGCGTTCATTGGCACTGGGTTACAGTTTCGATTTGAAAAAATATAAGGTAAGAAATTTAAGGGTGTTTTTATCAGGAGAGAACTTGTTTGTTATAACCAAATATTCGGGTGTAGATCCAGAATTACCTGCTAACGATGGCGCTGTTTTATTTTCTACAGGACCATCGGTTTATCCTATGTCAAGAAAATTTATGTTCGGTCTTAATGCTTCATTCTAAATAAAATAAAAATGAAAAAGATATTAGTTATCATCTTTGCAACAATTGCTATATCATCTTGTAAGGTTGACAGAGAGCCATATGGATCACTGCAATCTGAAAAGATAAATCAAAATCCAGAAGAATCCATAGATGGGTTACTTAATGGTGTATATGCACAGCTTAAAGCCTGGTCAGATCCAATGCATCGTTTAGGCGAATATGCGGGCGATAATATGATGATCAGAGGATCCTCTACAGATCCATTTTATGAATTTATCTCCTTTGCAAGGACCCCAAATAATTCAAGACTAACAACTTTTTGGGATAGTGGTTACAAGGCCGTTGCTCAAGCATCAAATGTCATTAACTTAATTCCACAAGGTAAAAATGCCACACTTGACAGTAAGTTAGGAGAGTGCTATTATGTTAGAGGAATGATGTATTTTTATTTGGTTCGTGCTTTTGGCCGCCCATACTACCAAAGCCCAGAAACCAATTTAGGCGTGCCTATTGTGAACGGTACACCTAAAGATGTTATTAATTTAAATTTACCAGATAGATCTACAGTTAAGGCAACTTACGAACAAGCAATTTCTGACTTGAAAAAAGCAGAAGAGTTAATTACTGTTAATAAAGGACCTGTTTTTGCTTCTAAAGGTGCTGCACAGGCTATGCTTTCGAGGATTTATCTTTACATGAGCGGAACATATGAAAATCCCAATCAAGCTAATGCTCAGCTGGCTGTAGATTATGCAAATAAGGTAATCGCTAGTTCAACTACTTATAGCCTGTTACCAAGGGATCAGTTTATGAAATACAATACTTTAACACCTGAAAACAACAGAGAAACTATCTTTGCAATTAAGCGTGTCGCATCAGAGTTCTCTGGTTCCGATCATTATTATGGTATTGGTGGTATGTACTCTAACATTGGTGGCCAGGGTTGGGGAGAAATGTATGCAAGCGCAAAATATATTGGTTTGTTAAATGAAACAGGTAGAAATGATTGGCGACCAGATAAATATAAAATTGTTGATGCAAGAGCTGCATTTATAGAGCCAACTTATTCGAAAAATGCTGCAGGTGCATATACTGAGGTGTTTAGATTTATTAAAGATGATGCAGGTAATGTAGTAAACTATGTGCAGGCAACTGTAACTAGAAATGGAAATACAATTACTTGTACTGAAGGTACCGATGTATATACACTAACGCCATTAAATGCGGCGCAAGAAAGTTATACCATAAATTATAAAAACGGAAAAACTTACACTGGTTTTATTGATTATTTTATAACACTGAATCGTGTTTATCCACAATTCTACATTGTTAAAGATTCGCGTGAAGGTGAAGATTCGCAATTACATTCTCCTGTAATTAGCAGGTTAGGCGAGGTTTATTTGAACAGAGCCGAGGCGTACGCTAAATTACAGAGATTTACAGAAGCACTTGGCGATTTAAATACGATAAGAACACGTTCTATTGTTAATGGTGGATATGCTTCTTTAAATGCTGCAAACGCAGGAGATTTAATTGATAAAGAAAGACAATTGGAACTAGCTTATCAGGCTGAGCGTAGCTTTGATGTATTCCGCAATGGAAAAGAACTTAGCCGTCAGTATCCAGGGCCTCAAAATCAGAATGTAAGTATTGTAGCTACTGATTTTAGAGTTATATATTATATTCCTCAGAGTGCGATTAATTCATACCCAGGAAAATTAACTCAAAACCCAACCCAGTAATAACTGAAAAATATAGTTACTGATAATATTTCGAAGAGGCTGATCATTATTTATGATTCAGCCTCTTTGCATTTGTATTATGCATACTAATTACTTAAACTTTTGCTAAATTTTAGCCCTGCAGTTAATGTTTATTGCAGAGTTGGTTGTGATCTAAACCCGATATACGCGTAAAGCCGCCGATTTTTCTTCGGCGCTTGAAGCATTAGCGGGGCCGAACCCAACAAAAGGATTGCAGCAATTGCTTTTCAAAAAAAATCTTTGCACAGGTATATAAAATGCTGAAGCAGATTTGATAGGACGAATGCGCAATCTTGAATGTCTGGATTTACAACTGCTTCATGCTCAACTTAAAACTTATTACTTACTGCGTAAAATTTTTTATGATAACCCCTTGATTCTTAAAAAGAATTGTTCTACTTTTGCAGTCCGTTTTATGGGCTATCTGTAAGGATGCCGGGGGAGCGGTAAATAATTAAATAAAAAATTAAAAAAGCACAATGCCAACCATTCAACAATTAGTTAGAAAAGGTAGAGTAGCACTGGAGTTCAAGAGTAAGTCTCCAGCGTTGGACAGCTGTCCACAGCGAAGAGGTGTATGTACACGTGTGTACACCACTACCCCTAAAAAACCAAACTCAGCAATGCGTAAAGTAGCCCGTGTTCGTTTAACGAACGGTAAAGAGGTTAATGCATACATTCCTGGAGAAGGTCACAACTTACAAGAACACTCAATCGTTTTGATTCGTGGTGGTCGTGTTAAAGATTTACCAGGTGTACGTTACCACATTATTCGTGGTGCATTAGATACATCAGGCGTTGCTGGTCGTAACCAACGTCGTTCGAAATATGGTACTAAACGTCCTAAACCAGGTCAAGCAGCTGCTGCACCTGCAAAAGGAAAGAAAAAATAATCGGGAGGAAATAAGAAATGAGAAAGTCAAAACCAAAGAAGAGAATTATTCTTCCTGATCCAAAATTTAACGATGTTCAAGTAACTCGTTTTGTAAACAATATGATGTACGATGGAAAAAAATCTATCGCTTATTCTATTTTTTACGATGCTGTTGAAATTGCTGAGAAAAAAGCAGGTGAAAACGGTCTAGAGATATTCAAACGTGCTTTAACTAACATTATGCCAGCTGTAGAGGTTAAATCTCGCCGTGTTGGTGGTGCTAACTTTCAGGTTCCAACTGAAGTTAGACCAGAGCGTAAAACAGCTCTAGGTATGAAATGGTTAATTTTATACGCTCGTCGTCGTGGTGAAAAAACGATGAAAGAGAAATTAGCTGGCGAAATCGTTGCTGCTGCTAAAGGTGAAGGTGCTGCTGTTAAGAAGAAAGAAGATACGCATAAAATGGCTGAGGCTAACAAAGCGTTCTCTCACTTCCGTTTCTAGTAGTTTATTTACAAATTAGTAAGATTACACAGATTTAATTAGAAGATTATACTGATTAGATAAATTACACCGATTTGTTGTTTAACATAATCGGTGTAATCATTTAAAATCAGATAAATCAACAAAAAAATATAATGGCAAGAGATTTAAAATTTACAAGAAATATTGGAATCGCGGCTCACATTGATGCAGGTAAAACTACAACAACTGAGCGTATTCTTTATTATGCTGGTGTAAGTCATAAAATTGGTGAAGTGCACGAAGGTGCTGCAACAATGGACTGGATGGCACAAGAGCAAGAGCGTGGTATCACAATTACTTCTGCTGCAACTACGGTTGATTGGAATTACAGAGGTCAAAAATATCATGTTAACGTTATCGATACACCAGGACACGTGGATTTTACCGTAGAGGTAAACCGTTCGTTACGTGTATTAGATGGTTTAGTATTCTTGTTTTCTGCAGTTGATGGTGTTGAGCCTCAATCAGAAACTAACTGGCGTTTAGCTAATAACTATGCAGTTCCTCGTATTGGTTTCGTTAACAAAATGGACCGTTCTGGAGCTGACTTCTTAAAAGTTGTTAAGCAGGTTAAAGATATGTTAGGTAGTAATGCAGTTCCATTGCAATTACCTATCGGTTCTGAAGATGCATTTAAAGGTGTGGTTGATTTAATTAACAACCGTGGTATTGTTTGGAATGAGCATGATAAAGGTATGACCTTTACTGAAGTGCCAATTCCTGATGATATGTTAGATGAGGTTGCAGAGTGGAGAGAAAAATTACTAGAATCAGTAGCTGATTATGATGAGACTTTGATGGAGAAATTCTTCGAAGATCCTAACTCAATTACTGAGCGTGAAATTTTAGATGCTTTACGTGCAGCTGTTTTAGATGCTAAAATTGTACCTATGGTTTGTGGTTCATCTTTCAAAAACAAAGGTGTACAAACTATGCTTGATTACGTGATGGAATTATTGCCTTCACCTATGGATAGCGAAGGTGTAATTGGTACTAACCCAGATACTAACGAAGAAGTTTTATTAAAACCAAGCATTAATGAGCCATTTGCAGCTTTAGCATTTAAAATTGCAACTGACCCATTTGTAGGCCGTTTATGTTTTATCCGTGTTTACTCGGGTAACTTAGAAGCTGGTTCTTATATTTATAATGCTCGTTCTGAAAACAAAGAGCGTATTTCTCGTATCTTCCAAATGCATGCTAACAAGCAAAACCCAGTGCCTAACGTTGCTGCTGGTGATATTGCTGCTGTAGTTGGATTTAAAGATATCAAAACTGGTGATACACTATGTGATGAGAAACACCCAATCGTTTTAGAATCTATGGATTTCCCTGAGCCAGTTATCGGTTTAGCTATTGAGCCTAAAACTCAAGCTGACGTTGATAAATTAGGTATGGGCTTAGCTAAATTAGCTGAGGAAGATCCAACATTCAGAGTACAAACTGATCAAGAAACTGGTCAAACTGTAATTTCTGGTATGGGTGAGCTTCACTTAGATATCTTAATCGATCGTTTAAAACGTGAATTTAAAGTAGAGGTTAACCAAGGTGCACCACAAGTAGCTTACAAAGAAGCTATTTTCGGTACAACTCAACACCGTGAAACATACAAAAAGCAATCAGGTGGTCGTGGTAAATTCGCGGATATCCAAGTTGTTATTTCTCCAATCGATGCTGATTTCGAAAAAGGTGGTTTACAATTCGTAAACGAAATTACAGGTGGTTCAATTCCACGTGAATTTATTCCTTCAGTAGAAAAAGGATTTGCTGCGGCAATGGCGAATGGTGTATTAGCTGGTTATCCACTTCCAGATATGAAAGTACGTTTGATTGATGGATCATTCCACGCAGTCGATTCAGATGCTTTATCATTCGAGCTTGCTGCTCGTATGGCATATCGTGAAGCTTTACCTAAATGTAAGCCAACTTTGATGGAGCCAATCATGAAAATCGAAATCTTAACCCCTGAAGAAAACATGGGTGATGTAATCGGTGATATGAACCGTCGTCGTGGTCAGTTATTAGGTATGGATACTCGTAACGGTGCCCAAGTAATTAAAGCAACTGTGCCTCTTTCTGAAATGTTCGGTTATGTAACTCAGTTACGTACAATCACTTCAGGACGTGCAACTTCTACAATGGAATTTGACCACTACGAAGCTGCGCCTAAAAACGTACAGGATGAAGTAATTGCTAAATCTAAAGGAAGAGTAAAATCTGAAGACTAATTGAGGTATAAGGTAAAAGGCGTAAGGCAAAGGTTTTAAACCCTAAGCCTTACACCCCTAAGCCCTCCACCTTTTAAAGATAAATCCGATTCCTGTTGTTAATAGCTCTAACAGGGAATCATAATTAAAAATAAGATGAGCCAAAGAATCAGAATTAAATTAAAATCTTACGATTACAACTTAGTAGATAAATCTGCTGAGAAAATCGTAAAAACTGTTAAACCTACGGGTGCAGTTGTAAGTGGACCAATTCCACTTCCTACAGAGAAAAAAATCTTTACTGTATTACGTTCTCCACACGTAAACAAAAAAGCTAGAGAGCAGTTCCAATTATGCGCTTACAAACGTTTATTGGATATTTATAGCTCTAACTCTAAAACAGTTGATGCTTTAATGAAACTTGAATTACCTAGCGGTGTTGAGGTTGAAATCAAAGTTTAATTGATTTTAAATCGAATTGAAAAGGTCTTGATGCAAATCAAGGCCTTTTTTTGTTTAAATACTTTGAAACAAAAGCCAGGTTATTAGGTTTTATTAATATGACAGATCCGAAAGAGAAAGATGAAAATTTACCAGTCGAGGGTCAGGATTTTGCTGATCCTAAAGAAGAATTAAATGAAAAACCTTCATCTCATGGAGAAGTGGGTAATCAAAAAGGTGGAGATTTTTCTGAGTTAGAAAAAAGTAGAATGGAACATCCGCCTAAGCAACGAGATGAAAATGGATCAGAGAAAGATGACGCAGACGAATTAATAGGATAAAATTCCTTTTACATTATATAGTATGGCAGTTATCTTCAAATATCAGGCTTCGAATTAGCAGGTGAATTTCATGTATTTACACTAATTTGAAGTAAAAGTTAGTATTTTACCTCAAATTAATGTAGCGATAATCGATTAATTAATTTTTTAATTAACCCATCTTAATACAAATCACTAGTTTGATTAAAATCTTGCTTTATTTGTTCCCCAAATTTTTTAGCCTTTTCCATGTATTCTGGTGCTTGATCTTTTAAATCATCTACTAATGATTTTCCGTCAATATCTCTTTTTTTAGTAGCGTACTTGTAGCCGTACACAGCGGCTGCGCCAAGTATTACATATTTTAATAAACTCATGTTGTATTTTTTTAAATTCCTGTATTTAACACATCGTCCTCACTTCTGCGGACTATTTTATTTTCTTTAAAATCTTCAGAAGAACTTCCAGTACCACTTTCAGCGCTTTTAACTGTAGGATTTTTGTCTTTACTGTGATAACTATCGTCGCTTAAAGAATCTTTGCCTTGCGTACCAGTATTGTCGAATCCATCTTTAGCAGTAATTTTTCCAATCGCTTTCTTTATTTTATTGGCTTTGGCAGTAGTTTCCTTTCCAAAACTGGTTACTTCTCCATCATCGTTCCCTTTCTCATATTGCTTTTGAACATCAGATTTTTCCTTCTCCTTTTCGTCAGAACCAACATAGCCTTCCAAATGTTCTGCCTTATTATATATGTTCGTTTTCATTAGCATTTGTATAAAGTAATTATAAAACACATTAAGTTCCAGATGGTTTGAATAAAACTAATTTTAATAATTATGGGTTGGCGTTTTTTAGTAAATAATTTCGTTAGCATTTTTGGCTTTTGCTTAACTTGGCCATCAATTTAAAAGGTTTGTATTTAATGGAGTGGAAAAAATTACTTTCGAATAAACGTTTTGGTCAGGAGCAGTATGGTGCAAGTTCGGATAGGGCAAGATCAGATTTTCAACGCGATTACGACAGGTTAATTTTCTCGTCACCTTTTAGAAGACTTCAAAATAAAACACAGGTTTTCCCTTTGCCAGGTAGTGTTTTTGTTCATAACCGATTAACCCATAGTTTAGAAGTTGCCAGTGTTGCACGTTCTATGGCTAATATCTTTTTAAATAAACTGGAAGATAAAAATCCGAAATTAATTAATGATGTGCCGTTAATTAATGAGGTTGGAAACATTGTTGCAGCGGCAGCATTAGCTCATGATTTAGGTAACCCAGCTTTTGGTCATTCAGGTGAAGCTGCAATATCTCGATATTTTACTGATGGTGACGGTAAAGTTTATCAGAAGGAAATGAATGATGCCCAATGGCACGATTTGATAAATTTTGAGGGAAATGCAAATGCAATCAGAATTTTAACTCATCCACTAAAAGGAAAAGGAAACGATGCTTATGCCTTAACGTATTCCACCTTGGCATCGATAGCCAAATACCCATGTGCATCTATCGCAGGGAAGCAAAAGGGATTATTACATCGTAAAAAATATGGTTTTTTTCAATCAGAAGAGGATAGCTTTAAACGCATAGCTGAAGAATTAGGCTTGGCACAAGAAGAAAACGAATATTTGATTTATAAACGTCATCCATTAGTTTATTTAGTTGAGGCTGCCGATGATATATGTTATAGTATAATCGATTTGGAGGATGCGCATCGTTTAAAAATTCTTTCTTATGAAGAAGTAAAAGGTTATTTATTACCATTTGCTAATTCAAAAACAATAGAGGATAGATTGCTAAATGATTATGAAGATGACGATGCTAAAATAGGCTTACTTCGGGCAAAAGCTATTAATACGTTAACTCAAATCTGTGCCGAAATTTTTTATAGAGAACAAGACACTTTACTTAAGGGAGAATTAAATAGGAGTCTAACAGATTTGATTCCAGAGCCCTACATAACTGCCTGGAAGGCGGTAGAGAAAGTTTCAGTAGAACGGATTTATAACTTCTCATCTGTAATACAAAAAGAGGTTGCTGGTTATAAAATTATGGCTGGTTTGCTCGAAGAATTCGTTCCTGCTTTAATACATAATAATACACATTACTATCAAAAGCTTGTTAAATTAATTCCAAAACAATACCATACTGATAAAACGGATATTTATTCGCGAACTCAAAGCGTATTAGACTTCGTTTCAGGCATGACAGATTTGTACGCGGTAGATTTATACAGGAATATTAAAGGAATTTCTTTTCCATCCGAAACGTAGTAGGTTTTTTATGAAAAAAACACCTATAAGTTGTATCTATAAGTGTGTATCATTTATTTTAGATTAAAATTCCGCCATTAAAACACCGTTTTGTGTAAAAAACTTATTTCAAATATTTCGTTTTAAGCTTATTTACCCCTTAAAGACGGATTTTCGTGTAAACAGCTAAGTGTAGCTTATACTAATTATTAGATTTGGGAGTTAAGCCGTGAATTCATCCACACGATTTAAGCTAAAGATCATATCCCAATAAATGAAAAGAATGTTACTATTTGCCATGCTATTGTTTAGTATGGCCCTTAATGTGCAAGCTCAAACGCCACAACAGTTTAATTACCAAGGTGCAGCCCGTAATACAAACGGAACCCCGCTAGCCAATAAAAATATAGCTTTAAGAATTAGTATTCTTGATGCTTCTGCAACAGGAACTTCACAATACACCGAAGTTAGAAATGTAATTACGAACCCATTTGGTTTATATAGTGTAGTTATAGGCAGTTCTGGTGCAACTTCAACAACTGGTACAATTGGCGCAGTAACCTGGGGTGTTGGTTTAAAATTTATAAAAGTTGAAATCGATCCTGATAATGGAAATAACTTTACTGTAGCAGGAACAGCTCAATTACTTAGTGTTCCGTATGCACTTTACTCTGCAAACGGACCAACTGGTGCCAAGGGCGATACAGGTGCAACTGGTGCAATCGGCCCTCAAGGTGCTACTGGGCCTGCAGGGCCGACAGGTGCAATAGGATTAACTGGCGCTAAGGGCGATACTGGAACGACTGGTGCAACTGGTCCGCAAGGTGCTACAGGACCAGCTGGACCAATCGGTGCAACGGGATTAACAGGTGCAACAGGCGCAACTGGTTCCCAGGGTGTTGTGGGAGCAACAGGGCCACAGGGTCCGATCGGGCCAACGGGTTTAACAGGCGCAATTGGTCCACAAGGAATTGTTGGGCCTGCTGGAGCAGTTGGTTTAAAAGGAGATAAAGGCGATAAGGGAGATACAGGTACTCAAGGGCCAGTAGGACCATCTACAGGTGTTGCTGGTGGCGATTTAACTGGTAACTACCCTAATCCAACAATTGCTAATTTGCAAGGAAAAACTTTAACTGCAGCAGCGCCTTTAAATAATCAAGTTTTAATGTTTGATGGAACAACATGGAAGCCTGTAACGTTAGATGCATCTAATATTACTGGTGGAAAAGCCTTATCATCAACAGATTTAAATATTGATGCAAATGGAACATCAGCTTTGCTTAAAGATGTTGTGGTAAATATTAACACTGGAGCTGTTACTACAGTTAAATTGGCTGACGGTGCTGTAACCACAATAAAAATTGCCGATGCTGCTGTTACCTCAACTAAAATTGGTAATAAGGAAGTTAAAACTATAAACGTTGCAGATGCTGCGATTGGGACCTTACAAATTGCCGATGCTTCGGTTTCTGTAGCTAAACTAACCACAACAGGTGTAGCCGATGCTAATAAAGTTTACATTACCAATACCACAACGGGTGTGCCCGAATTGATTAGCAGAGCAGCATTTACAAACTCTACAGGTTGGGCTTTGAGAGGTAATACAAATAGTCAAGATAATACCAATAATTTTTTGGGTAATACTGATGATGTTGCAATCAATTTCTTAATTAATGGACAAAGGTCAGGACGTTTAGGAAATTCTAATGATTTAAACTTGTCATTTGGTTATAAAACATTTATTTCGAATGTATCTGGATTTAATAACAGCGTTTTCGGTAAGGAAGCATTATCATTAAATATTTCTGGATTTGAGAACAGTGCCTTCGGACATATGGTTTTAAATCGAAATTTTAGTGGCTTTAATAATAGTGCTTTCGGTTCGTTATCAATGGCAATCAATACTGTAGGTAATGATAATACAGCTTTTGGTGCGCATACCTTGGCTGCAAATATTACAGGAACAGGAAATACAGGTGTTGGAAGTTATGCTCTAGCTTCAAATACGGGCAATAATAATACAACCTTAGGTTACAATGCAGGTACAGCAAACACATCAGGTGCAGGAAATACTTTTATAGGTAGTAATGCAGGTGCGGCAAATACATCAGGTGCTGGTAATATTTTTATAGGAAATAGCGCAGGTAGTAGCCTAGCTGCTAATGCTAACACATTAATTATTGCAAATACGAATACAACATTACCATTAGTTTCAGGACAAATTGCAACAGCTGGCGGTTACTTAACGTTAAATAATGGTTTAGGTGTTGCAACTTCGGCTCCAACATCGACAAGTACGTTAAATATTAATGGCTCATTTGCAACAGGTATTTTAAGATATGGAGCAGGCGGAGGTTTAACACTAAACGAAAGTCATCATACCATTAGAATTATAACCGCTTCTTTATCTGTTACTTTACCAGCTGCTAATACCGTTAAGGGCAGAGTTTATGTTTTAATAAACGGAGCTGGGTTAACGTTTGCAACAACAGTGGTAAATCCTGATGGAACTACAATTACAGCTCCAACACTTAATCAGGTAATTACTATACAGAGTGATGGAACGGATTGGGTAAAAATCTCTCAATAATTAAAGCTATGAATAAAGTTTATACACTTTTTTGTATGCTAATGGTTTGTTTGAGTCTTCAAGTCAAAGCTCAAAGTACTACGTTGCCGAGTACCATCAACACGGCAAGTAGTTATGGTAAAATAAATAATCTGTATTTCGATTTTAGCTTTGGCGAGATGGTGTTAGTACAAACCTTTCAATCCAATACTGTTAGCTTAACACAAGGTTTTCTGCAACCAATTTTATTATCGCAAAATACCGTCGATTTGGTTATTACTAATAATATTATTACACCAAATGGCGATGGAAGGAATGATTTTTTTGTAGTTAAAGGATTGGAAAAGTACCAAAGTAATAAAATAAGCATTTTCGATAGGGCAGGTCGCTTAATTTTTAGTGCTTTTAACTACCAAAACAATTGGGATGGTTATTATAATGGCAATCCTTTGGCAGAAGACACTTACTATTACATTATAGATTTAGGTACTGCTGGTTTAGCCAAGGGTTTCATTTCTATATTATATAAAAAATAACAGCTTTGAAAAAGATAAAAATATACATAATCGGGCTGTTGTTGTGGTTTGTAGCACCCGCTGCTTACAGTCAGCTTAATCCAATGGGTAGCATTTACTACCAAAATCAGTTTCTGGCAAACCCAGCACTAGCTGGTATTGATACAATGGTTAATTTAAATGGTGCATTTAAAACGCAGTGGATGAGTATTAACGGCGCACCTAAACTTCAATATGTAACCGCCGATTTATCGCTTAAAAACAGAAAAGTGGGTTTGGGCTTCCTTTTTTATAATGAAAGTGCTGGGGTAATAAATCGAACGCGTGCAACATTAAGTTATGCCTATCACCTAAAATTAAATAAAGATTCGAGCTTTGTCGATTTTGGCTTATCAGCAGGATTAATGAACGAATGGATTGATTTGGGTAAAGCAATAGGTGATTTGGGTGATGAGGTTGTTGGTAGCTTTAACGATAGAAGACTTTACTTAGATGGAGATTTTGGCGTGGCTTTTAGAAGCAAAAAATTAACTGTGCAAGCATCTTTACCAAATTTAAAGCGCTTTTTAAAAAGAGATCTTGTAAGAAACGTAGTCGATCGATCGCTTTATTTTGCTGCTGCGAGTTATAAAATTAAAATTAAGGGCGGTGCATTAAATTTGATTGAACCAAAAGTTGTTTATCGTGGTGTAGAAAACTATAAAGGCATTTTAGATGCAGGTGCAAATCTTTTGTTTTTGCAAGATAAATTATCTTTAACTGGTATTTATCACAGCACGAATAGCGTAACTTTTGGTGCTGGTGTAAACTATAAAAATAAATTATCTATTTTATTGCAATACACCACTAATACTTCAGCAATGCAAAATTATAGTAATGGTGAGTTCGAATTGGGCTTGCGATACAGATTTAAAAAATTATAATATTACAACTGTCTCAAAATAATAAACCCCATGGATATTTTTTATCCATGGGGTTTATTATTTTCTATTTAGTGATTAACGTCTTCCAGTCTCATCCCATTTATTTCTTTCGTCTTGTAATTCTCTCGCCAGTTTCATTTCTTTATCTTTTGCTTTTACTTTATGCGCCTGAAACTCATCAGCCACTTCCTGATAAAGCTGCGTACGATAAGTAGCCTCTTTTCTAAATTTGCCTGTTTGTAAAATCACAATTGCCAGTCCTGCAGCTAAAACAATAATAATTGCCCATACAATCGTGTTGTATGTGCCTTTGTTAAAAGATATTCCAAGAAAGCTAATCTCGTTTACCGATGCGGTTGCACTTGCTAATGAATTTTCTTTTCCAGTTACTTCGCCCTTCAAACCAGCAATATTATCCGCTTGAGTTTTAATTTGCTGTTTGGCAACTATCAATTCTTTGCGCTCTTTTCTCAAAGTATCGTTTACACTTTTCCAAACGGCCGATAATCTTGCTGGGTTAATTAATCTAGCTCCATACAAGCTTTTCGATTTTTTTAACATGAACTGGTACTGACCATTCAATGATGGATCAGTGTTTTTTGAAGTGTCTTGCTGTGCATGAGCAAATGCGACGTTTAAAAGTAATAACGCCCCTAAACAATAGATGATGTGTTTAAATTTCTGCATAGTTTAAATGTAAATGTTAAAATGTAAAACTACATTTTTATACAATTTATTATAAATTAATTTCGGATAGATTACATTTGTTTCATGCAAATAGGAATTATTGGTTTGGGCGATATGGGTAAATTGTACGCTCATTCATTTGTAAAGGCAGGTTATAGGGTTTGTGGATCGGATATGCCTTTGCGTTTTAATGATTTAAAAAAAGAACTTGAACCAGCAGGAATAGAAGTGCTTAACGATGGGCATGAGGTATCAAGAAAATCAGATTTTATAATCTATTGCGTTGAGGCAGAAAAGATTGATGAGGTAGTTGCTGCTTTTGCGCTCTCTACAAAATACGGTGCAATTGTTGCTGGACAAACCTCTGTAAAACACCCCGAAATTGCTGCTTTTGAGAAACATCTTCCTAAAGAAACTCAAATTGTTACCTGTCATTCTTTACACGGCCCTGCATTTAGTCCCGAAGGACAAACTTTGGTTGTGGTTAGGCACCGTGCAAGTGATGAAGTTTATCAGCAAGCGCTAGAGGTATATAAATCACTTAAATCGAATATTATTGAGTTAGATGATTACAAAGAACACGATCGAATTGTAGCCGATACACAAGCGGTTACACACATGGGTTTTGAGAGTATGGGGTCGGCCTGGAAAAATGCTGGATTTTTTCCTTGGGATAATCCTGCCTATGCAGGTGGAATTGATAATGTCAAAATCCTAACTACACTCCGGATTTTTAGCTACAAATCGCACATTTATGCAGGCCTGGCAATTTTAAATCCTTATGCTCAAAAACAGGTTAAATATTATGCACAAGCAGAATCTGAACTTTTTAAGTTAATGATTTGTGAAAATGAAGCTGAATTTAGAGCAAAAATTTACGCCGCCCGAGATTTTGTATTTCACGAAAGTCGTAAACTACTGCTATTGGATGATAACATTATGAAGGAATTTAGCTTATCTGATGCCGAGCATAAACAAAAACCTAACTCGCACTTAAGCTTATTGAGCATGGTTTATGCCTGGTACAAAATGGGTGTAAATCCTTACGATAACCTAATTTGCCAAACACCACCATTTAAACTTCGTTTGGGCATTGCCGAATATCTATTTAAAAATGAAGCGATGCTAGAAGAATCCATTTATACGGCTTTGTACGATAAATCTATCCGCGGCGACGATTTGGAATTTCATACAGCTGTGCACGAATGGGCATCGATAATTGGATACGGAGATTTGAAAGGTTATAAAGAACATTTCGAAGCTGCAAAATCTTTCTTCGCTAACCGATTAAACGATGGAAGGGATTTAAGTGCTGAAATGATTAAAAGGTTAGGGAAATAGCTTTGGTATGAAGGTTAAATTGCAGAAGCCAGAAATTATTATTTTATTGAAGGAAGAATTATCAGAATTGGATAAGCTTTGTTCTGTATTTGATTCTGGAAATGAGGAGGTGATTGGAGGTATGGCTAAAGTTATCAATCATATCTTCCAAAATACGGAAACATCTAAATCCTTATTAAATCAACTTAAGCTTAGCCATGTATCTATTTATTGTAGTGCCGAATTCTACAATCCAAAAAGTTTAATTAATTACCTTGGCCTTTTAAATTTAAAACGCAAAGCTGAATTTGGATGGAATTATTACCCAAAACTGAATCTGGAAGATTTGAAATTAGTTTCTTTCGAAAACTGGTGGCAAAATAAAAAGGTTATTATTGATTCGCTTGGTGTTTCGTATTCTAGAGCTAAAATTATAAAATCAATTTCTATAGATGATGGTGAATTGGATCAGTTAGATACTTCTGGTTGGACCATAAAAGATGGTAAGGGAATTAAAATAAATCCAATAGCCGCAACAGTTAGGCAAATCGCCTTTGAGTTGTTAACATCGTTTAAAACAATTGATCTCGAAAAAGAAAGTAAACTACATTATAAATTATAGAATGAGTGAGTTTTGATTAAGTACTTTGCACTTGGTATTCATTGATTAAAAACCCATTTGATCAAAATAAATTCCAATTTTCCATCGCACATCTAACATCATCCATATAACATATAGACTTTATTTTATTACTTAAAACCTTCTTTTAGCCTAAAACATTCACTTATATTTGCCCGCATGTCGGTATTACTATTTACCATAATTGTCTTAGTGGGCGCTTTTTTAGCGGGTTTATTGGGCTCTTTAACAGGTTTGGGAGGTGGTGTAATCATCATTCCTTTATTAACTTTGGCTTTAGGTGTAGATATTCATTATGCAATTGGAGCGTCTATTGTCTCTGTAATTGCTACATCATCAGGTTCGGCCGCGGCTTATGTAAAAGAGGGGATTACCAATATTCGAATAGGAATGTTTTTAGAGATTGCAACAACCGTAGGTGCAATTTGTGGAGCCATCATAGCCGTTTATCTTAATGCAAATTACATTGCGATCATATTTGGTTGTATTCTTATATTTTCGGCCATAATGACTTTAAAGAAAAAGGTTGATCATTCAACTTTAGACGATTCTGATAGATGGGCTAAATTTTTTAAACTTAATGGTTCTTATCCTGATAAGGGAATGGAACATAAGTATGCAGTTAAACATGTTCCATGTGGTTTTTTAATGATGCTTTTTGCTGGAACTTTATCAGGTTTACTGGGCATTGGAAGTGGTGCTTTAAAAGTAATCGCTATGGATAACATCATGCGTTTGCCATTCAAAGTTTCTACAACAACCAGTAATTTTATGATGGGCGTTACTGCTGCTGCAAGTGCGGTAGTTTATTTGCATCGTGGCCAAATCGACCCAGGTATTGCGATGCCAGTTTGTATTGGAGTTTTAACTGGTGCAAGTATTGGTTCGAAGGTATTGTTAAAAACCAATACAGGTAAATTAAAAATTGTATTCGCTGTTGTGGTTACATTTTTAGCCTTGCAGATGATTTATAAAGGAATAAGCGGATTATAATGAGTACAGCAAAAAAGGAAAATTTAAACGACAGAGATATTCAGGTGATTTTGGGTACGCTTTTACGAGCTGGCGTTATCATTTCAATGAGTATAGTATTAGTTGGTGGTTTTATTTTTCTTATTCATAACAAAGGCGTAATTACAGATTATAAGGTTTTTAAGCCAGAGTTATCAAAATTCTCTTCTATAGCTTCTATTTTTAAAGGTGTTTTAACTTTTCAAGGCGATGCAATTGTACAGTTTGGAGTTCTTATGCTCATCTTTACACCCATTGCCCGCATTGTTTTTGCCATTTTTAGCTTTTTAATCGAACGCGATTACCTTTATGTATTGATTGGTTTAATCATATTAACCATCATAACCATCAGTTTAAATGGTGGTTTAGCACATTAAGCTATCTTTTTAGGTAAATCCCATCATATCAGCAATTTATTTGAAAAAATATTTCGCTAACTATTTGAAAATTAATAATTCTTGTCTATCTTTGCCGTCCCTTTCGGGGGATGTACAACCACCTTGAACGAAGCCCTACTGCTTCGATGGGTGTTAAATTAAAAGATAAAATGTCAGGAATTATTGGAAAAAAAGTAGGAATGACCAGTATCTTCGATGCAGATGGAAAAAACATTCCATGTACTGTAATCGAGGCTGGGCCTTGTGTAGTTACACAAGTGAAGACCGAAGAAAAAGACGGGTATTCATCTATTCAGTTAGGATATGATGAGAAAAAGAGAAAAACACAACTCAACCGTTAAAAGGCCATTTCGCGAAAGCAAACACAACTCCGAAACGCAAACTTGTTGAATTCGATTCGTTTACAACTTCACTTAACTTAGGTGATGTAGTAACTGTTGATGCATTCGCAGAAGGCGATTTTGTTGATGTTGTAGGTACCTCAAAAGGTAAAGGTTTTCAAGGTGTTGTAAAACGCCACGGATTTGCCGGTGTTGGTATGCAGACTCACGGTCAGCATAACCGTTTACGTGCCCCAGGTTCATTGGGAGCATCGTCATTCCCTTCACGTGTATTCAAAGGAATGCGCATGGCTGGAAGAACAGGTGGAGACAGAGTAAAAGTTCAAAACTTGCAAGTTTTGAAAGTTTATGCTGAGCAAAACCTTTTAGTAGTTAGTGGTTCCATTCCAGGAGCTAAAGGTTCTTACGTAATCTTAGACAAGTAATCAGATGGAAGTTAAAGTATTAAACATTTCAGGTAAAGAAACAGGTGCCAAGGTGCAACTTCCTGAATCGGTATTCGGTATCGAGCCTAACGACCACGCGATTTATTTAGATGTTAAACAGTATTTGGCTAACCAACGTCAAGGTACTCACAAATCTAAACAACGTAACGAGATTGCTGGTTCAACCCGCAAACTATACAAACAAAAAGGTACAGGTGGTGCAAGAGCAGGTAGCATTAAATCTCCGTTATTTAACGGTGGTGGTCGTGTTTTCGGTCCTCAACCGCGTGATTACAGTTTTAAATTGAACAAGAAATTAAAATCATTAGCACGTAAATCTGCTTTAGCTTATAAAGCAAAAGATAACAACGTGGTAGTTTTAGAAGATTTCAACTTCGATACAATTAAAACTAAAAACTATACAAGTTTATTAGCTGCATTAAATGTAGGTACTCAAAAAACTTTGTTGGTTTTACCTTCACAAAATAATAATATCTATTTATCAAGCAGAAACGTAGAGAAAACTAAAGTAATTACTGCGGCAGATTTAAATACTTATGATGTATTAAACGCTGGTGTACTTGTGTTAACTGCAGATTCTGTTAAAACTTTGGAGGAGGCATTTGCCAAATAATATGGAAATTTTAAAAAAACCAATATTAACCGAAAAAGCTTCAGCTTTAACTGAAAAATTAAACGTTTTTACATTTAGTGTTAACCACAAAGCAAATAAATTACAGATTAAGTCTGCAATTGAAAAACTTTATGGTGTTACAATCACTTCAATCAACACTATGGTTGTAGATGGTAAAGCTAAATCTCGTTACACAAAAGCAGGTTTTGTTTCAGGCCGTAGCCCGAAATACAAAAAAGCAATTGTAACGTTAAAAGACGGTGAGACAATAGATTATTACGCAAATCTTTAATTTAATTATTAATTATAACTATGGGCTTAAGAAAATTTAAACCAGTTACTCCGGGAACCCGCTTTAGAGTAGGTGCCAGCTTTACGGAGATTACAGCAACCAAGCCCGAAAAATCATTGGTTGTATCATCAAAAAAGTCTGGTGGACGTAACAACACAGGTAAAATGACTATGCGCTACATGGGTGGTGGTCATAAAAAATCATATCGTTTAATCGACTTCAAACGCGATAAATTTGATATTCCTGCAACAGTGGCTACTGTTGAATACGATCCTAACCGTACTGCCCGCATCGCATTATTAAACTATGCAGATGGCGAGAAGCGTTACATTATTGCTCCTGAAGGATTGCAAGTTGGTTCGGTATTATTATCGGGCGATACTGCAGCACCAGAAGTAGGTAACACTTTAAAATTATCGAACATTCCATTAGGTTCTATCGTTCACAACGTAGAAATCCATCCTGGAAAAGGAGCACAATTAGCTCGTAGTGCAGGTGCTTACGCACAATTAGCTGCCCGCGATGGTAAATATGCTACTTTAAAAATGCCTTCAGGCGAAACCCGTTTAATCTTGACTACTTGTCTTGCTACTATCGGTGCTGTATCTAACTCAGATCACGCAAACGAAGTATTAGGTAAAGCAGGTCGTAAACGTTGGTTGGGCCGTCGTCCGAGAACTAGACCGGTAGCGATGAACCCTGTCGATCACCCAATGGGTGGTGGTGAAGGTAGATCATCAGGTGGTCACCCACGTTCAAGAAATGGCGTTTTAGCTAAAGGCTACAAAACCAGAGAACTTAAGAAATATTCTAATCGTTACATCATAGAGAGAAGGAAGAAATAATGGCTCGTTCGATAAAAAAAGGACCTTATATTGACCATAACGTAGAGAAAAAAGTAAACTCTATGAATGATTCAGGCAAAAAGTCTGTAATCAAAACTTGGTCTCGTAGATCAATGATTTCACCAGATTTCGTTAATCATACATTTGCAGTACACAATGGTAACAAGTTTATCCCTGTGTACGTAACAGAAAACATGGTTGGTCACAAGTTGGGAGAATTTGCTCCAACCAGAACATTCAGAGGACACGCTGAAAAGAAAAAATAATTAGACAATGGAAGCAATAGCAAAATTAAACAATTGTCCAACCTCACCGCGTAAGATGCGTTTGGTTGTAGATCTTATCAGAGGTGAACGTGTAGAGAAAGCATTAAGCATTTTAAAGTTTACCAACAAAGAAGCAGCAATAAGAGTTGAGAAATTATTATTATCTGCGATTAAAAACTGGGAATCGAAAAATGAAGGTGCTCGCCCTGAAGAAAACCAACTTTTTGTAAAAACAGTTATGGTTGATGGTGGTCGTCAGTTAAAACGCTTACGTCCAGCTCCTCAAGGCCGTGGATATAGAATTCGTAAACGTTCTAACCACGTAACGCTGATTGTAGATAGTAAAAACACAGAAACAACTCAAAACTAATTAGGAAATGGGACAAAAAGCAAATCCAATAGGTGCCAGGTTAGGAATTATCAAAGGATGGGATTCTAACTGGTTCGGTGGCAACAACTACTCCGATAAATTAGTTGAAGATGAGAAAATAAGAAAATACCTTTCTGCTCGTATTGCTAAAGGTGGTGTTGCAAAAGTAGTTATCGAGCGTACGTTAAAACGTATCACTGTAACTATCCACACAGCTCGCCCAGGTATCGTAATCGGTAAAGCAGGTGCTGAGGTTGATAAAATCAAAGAAGAGTTAAAGAAATTGACTAAAAAGGAAATTCAAATTAACATTTTCGAGATTAAACGCCCAGAGCTTGATGCACAATTAGTTGCAGAAGGTGTTGCAAAACAATTAGAAGCAAGGATCTCATTCCGTAGAGCAATGAAATCTTCTATCGCATCAACAATGCGTATGGGTGCTGAAGGTATTAAAATCATGACTTCTGGTCGTTTAGGTGGTGCTGAAATGGCACGTACTGAACAATACAAAGAAGGAAGAGTGCCTTTGCATACATTCCGTGCTGATATCGATTACGCTTTAGCTGAAGCTTTAACTACTTACGGTAAAATAGGTGTTAAAGTTTGGATCTGTAAAGGTGAAGTTTATGGAAAACGTGATTTGTCTCCAAACATTGGTGCAGCAAATAACGGTCCTAAAGGCCAATCAGAGAAACCAGCTTTCGGTGGAAGAGATAACAGAGGTGGAGGAAGAGATAACCGTGGCGGTGGTAACGACAGACGTGGTGGAAACCAAGGTGGCGGTCGTGGTCCAGGCCAAGGTGGTGCAAACAGAGGTGGTGGCGCAGGCGCTAACAGAGGTCCTCGTAAATAATTGATTTATTAACATCGTTTAACGATTAGAACAAAATAAAATGTTACAGCCAAAAAGAACGAAGTTCAGGAAGATGCAAAAAGGCAGAATGAAGGGTTTAGCTTCTCGTGGAGCTGAATTAGCATTCGGATCTTTCGGTATCAAATCTTTAGAAGCAACTTGGATTACAAGTCGCCAGATAGAGGCTGCCCGTATTGCCGTAACTCGTTTCATGAAACGTGAAGGCCAAGTATGGATCAGGATTTTCCCGGACAAACCGGTAACTAAAAAACCTGCCGAAGTACGTATGGGTAAAGGTAAGGGTGCTCCTGAATACTGGGTTGCAGTAGTAAGACCAGGACGTGTAATTTTCGAAGCTGAAGGTGTGCCTTTAGAAGTTGCTAAAGAAGCATTACGTTTAGCTGCTCAGAAATTACCAATCCAAACAAAATTTGTAGTACGTAGAGATTACGTAGAAGCATAGTAAAGTTGTTGAGATGAATGTTGTAAATACTTGTTTATTATAACCGCTACACTCAACCGTAAAGAAAAATAAAAATGAAAAATTCAGAAATCACAGGGCTTTCAAAAGAAGAATTAGTAGCTAAGATTGCGGAAGAAAAAGAGAACTTATCAAAATTAAAGTTCGCTCACACTATTTCAGCTATCGAAAATCCTTCACGCATTGCAAAAGTAAGGAAAGACATAGCCCGTTTAAACACTGAACTGACTAAAGTGAAAAACGCTGAGTCAGCTACTGAAACTAATTAATTTGAGAGTCGAAATGGAAAGACAATTAAGAAAAACAAGAACCGGGTTGGTGGTAAGCAACAAGATGGATAAATCTGTTGTAGTGAGCGTGGAACGTAAAGTAAAACACCCGATTTATGGTAAGTTCGTAAAGAAAACTACCAAATTTATGGCTCACGACGAGAAAAACGAATGTGGTATCGGTGATACTGTATTAATTATGGAAACTCGTCCTTTGAGTAAGAACAAGAACTGGAGATTGGTACAAATTTTAGAAAGAGCTAAATAAGATGGTACAACAGGAATCGAGATTAAACGTTGCTGATAACAGCGGCGCTAAAGAAGTATTAGTAATTCGCGTGCTAGGTGGAACCGGCAAACGTTATGCTTCAATTGGTGATAAAGTGGTTGTTACTGTAAAAAGCGCTTTACCGTCAGGTAACATTAAAAAAGGTACAGTTTCTAAAGCAGTTGTTGTAAGAACTAAAAAAGAAATCCGTCGTAAAGATGGTTCTTATATCCGTTTTGACGATAATGCAGCTGTATTATTGAACGCACAGGATGAGCCAAGAGGTACACGTATCTTTGGCCCGGTTGCGAGAGAACTACGTGAAAAACAATTCATGAAAATTGTATCATTAGCACCGGAGGTATTGTAAAATGGGAAAGAAATTAATTATTGCACCATCAAAACTGAAAATCCGCACTGGAGATTTAGTTAAAATCATTGCTGGCGATTCAAAAGGTCAACAAGGAAAAGTACTTTCAGTACTTACAGATAAAAACAGAGCCATTGTAGAAGGCGTTAACTTAGTATCTAAACATACTAAACCAAATGCTGCAAACCCTAACGGTGGTATTATTAAAAAAGAAGCTGCTCTTCACATTTCTAACTTGATGTTGGTTGATCCAAAATCTGGTAAAGCTACCCGCGTAGGTCGTAAACTTAACGCAGATGGTAAATTGGTTAGAGTTGCTAAAATATCAGGAGAGGAGATTAAATAATGGCTACTACACCAAGATTAAAAAGCAAGTACAAAGAAGAAGTTGTAAGTGCGTTAAAAGAAAAATTTCAGTACAAAACTGTAATGCAGGTTCCTAAATTGGAAAAAATCTGTATCAATCAGGGTGTTGGTCGTTTTTCTGTAACAGATAAAAAGATTATGGATACCACAATCGTTGAATTGACTACTATTACTGGTCAACAAGCGGTTCCGGCTAACTCTAAGAAAGATATCTCTAACTTTAAATTACGTAAAGGTATGCCAGTAGGTGTACGCGTTACTTTACGTGATAACAATATGTATGAGTTCTTAGATCGTTTGATCTCTGTAGCTTTACCACGTATTCGTGATTTTAAAGGTATTAACGATAAAGGGTTTGACGGTAAAGGTAACTATACGTTAGGTGTTACTGAGCAAATCATTTTCCCAGAGATTAATATCGATAAAATCAATAAAATTTTAGGGATGGATATAACTTTCGTAACTTCGGCAAAATCTGACGTTGAGGCTCTTGAGTTATTGAAACAATTCGGATTACCATTTAAAAATCAAAAAACAGCAGAATAATGGCAAAAGAAGGTGTAAAAGCACGCGAAGTTAAGCGCCAAAAATTGGTAGCTAGATACGCTGAAAAACGTGCAGTTTTAAAAGCTGCAGGAGATTTCGAGGGTTTAGATAAATTACCTAAAAACTCATCTCCAGTACGTTTACACAACCGTTGTAAATTAACTGGTCGTCCACGTGGTTATATGCGTACCTTTGGTATTTCAAGGGTTACGTTCCGCCAAATGGCGCTAGACGGTAAAATACCAGGTGTTAAAAAAGCATCTTGGTAATATAGCTTAAAGCTGATAGTTCAAAGTCTAAAGTGATATTAGTATCGCTTTAGTCTTTGTGCTTTAGCCTTTTTGCTTAAATAAAGAATTTTAACCGGTAGCAGGTCCCACAGCTGGGTAGCAGAAGGAAACCACTATCAAAAACAATAAAAAATGAATACAGATCCAATAGCAGATTATTTAACAAGAGTAAGGAATGCCATTAAGGCCAACCACCGTGTTGTAGAAATTCCTGCATCAAACCTTAAAAAAGAAATCACTAAAGTTCTTTTTGACAAAGGTTACATCGCGAACTACAAGTTTGAAGATACTACAGTTCAAGGCACAATCAAAATTGCTTTGAAATACAATCCAATTACTAAAGTTCCTGCTATTCGTACTTTGATGCGAATTAGTAAACCAGGTTTGAGAAACTATGCTGGTGTTGAAAATATGCCAAGAGTATTAAACGGTTTAGGTATCGCAATCTTATCTACTTCTAAAGGTGTAATGACTGATAAAGAAGCAGCCAAATTAAACATTGGTGGTGAGGTATTGTGTCACGTTTATTAATTATTAGGAGAACAGCACAATGTCAAGAATAGGAAAAGCCCCAATTACAATCCCTTCAGGTGTTACAGTTACCGTATCTAAAGATAACGTAGTAAGTGTAAAAGGCCCTAAAGGTGAATTAACACAAGCAGTAGATACAGATATCACTGTAAGTCAAGAAGACGGAATTTTAAATGTAAGCCGTCCTTCAGAACAAAAGAAACACAAAGCATTACATGGTTTATACCGTTCATTGCTTAACAATATGGTTATTGGTGTTACAGAAGGTTACAAATTAACTCAAGAATTAGTAGGTGTTGGTTACCGTGCTACAAATGCAGGTAATACATTAGATCTAGTTTTAGGTTATTCTCACCATTACGTATTTCAATTACCAGAAGAGATTAAAGTAACCACTACATCAGAAAAAGGTCAAACTCCTAAAATCATTTTAGAAAGTATTGATAAACAACTTATTGGTCAGGTAGCTGCGAAAATTCGTTCGTTACGTGCTCCAGAGCCTTATAAAGGTAAAGGTATTAAGTTTGTAGGTGAAGTGTTAAGAAGAAAAGCAGGTAAATCAGCATCTAAAAAATAGTAATCATGGCAGGTAAAAAATTATCAAGAAGAGATCGTATTAAAAAAGGGATCAGAAAGAGACTTACTGGTTCTGAGGAACGTCCAAGGTTATCTGTATTTAGAAGCAATAAAGGGATTTATGCTCAGGTAATTAACGACATCACAGGTACAACAATAGCTTCAGCATCATCTTTATCAAAAGATTTTTCTGGAACAGGTAACAAAAGTGACCAATCTGTAGCTGTAGGTAAATTAGTAGCAGAAAAAGCAATTGCTGCTGGTGTTAAAGAAGTTGTTTTCGATAGAAATGGCTATTTATACCACGGTCGTATTAAATCGTTGGCAGAGGGTGCCCGCGAAGCTGGTCTAGTATTTTAATCTGAAAAGAAAAGTAAGATGTCAACTATCAATATAAAAAGAGTAAAAACCACCGATATCGAATTAAAGGATCGTTTGGTTAGTATACAACGTGTTGCCAAAGTAACCAAAGGTGGTCGTACTTTCAGCTTCTCAGCAATTGTTGTTGTTGGAGATGAAAACGGTGTTGTTGGTTTCGGTTTAGGTAAAGCGAAAGAAGTAACTGAAGCAATCGCTAAGGGTGTGGATGATGCTAAAAAGAACTTAGTTAAAGTTCCAATTTTAAACGGTACTGTTCCTCACGAGCAAATCGGTAAATTCTCTGGTGGCTTTGTATTAATCAAACCAGCAGCAGTAGGTACAGGTGTAATCGCAGGTGGTGCAATGCGTGCTGTATTAGAGAGTGCTGGTGTTCATAACGTATTAGCAAAATCTAAAGGTTCATCAAATCCTCACAACGTGGTAAAAGCAACTGTTGATGCATTAACAAAAATGCGTGATGCTTATACAGTAGCTCAAACTCGTGGTATCGATTTAAATAAAGTTTTTAACGGATAATATCATGGCTAAGATCAAAATAACACAAGTAAAAAGCGTTATCGACAGAAGCGAGCGCCAAAAAAGAACCGTTCAGGCTTTAGGTTTATCAAAAATGAACCAAAGTGTTGAAGTAGAGGCTACACCGCAAATTATCGGTATGGTTCGCAAAGTGAATCACTTAGTAGCTATCGAAGCAATTTAATAAAGTTTGAAGCTAGTATAGGTAAAAACCTGTACTAGCTTTATATATGTTTAATCGTTGTACCTGTTTAGTGAAAGCGAAGGGCAACACAAATTCAAAAAAATGAATTTAAATACTTTAAAACCTGCAAAAGGTTCTACAAAAAACAGTAAGAGAATTGGTCGTGGTACAGGTTCAGGCCGTGGTGGTACTTCAACTCGTGGTCACAAAGGTGCTGGTTCTCGTTCTGGTCACAAAACTAAAATCGGTTTTGAAGGTGGTCAAATGCCTTTACAACGTCGTGTGCCTAAAGTTGGTTTCAAACCAATTAACCGTACAGAATATGTTGGTGTAAACTTAGATGTATTACAAACTTTAGCTGAAAAATTCAGCTTAACAACTATCGATTTCGCTGCTTTACAAGCGCATGGTTTAGCTTCAAAAAATGACTTAGTTAAAATTTTAGGTCGTGGTGAAGTAAAAGCAAAATTAGAGATTACAGCACATGCGTTTTCTGCAACCGCACAAAAAGCTATTGAAGCAGCAGGTGGTTCAATTGTAAAATTGTAATTATTAAATGAAGAAGCTATTTACTACTTTAAGTAATATCTGGAAAATTCAAGAATTAAAAGAGCGTATATTATTTACGGTCATGATTCTTTTGGTATACCGTTTTGTATCTCACGTGGTTTTGCCAGGTGTAGATCCTAATGTTTTAGGCGCAAACGAGAAATCAGGTATCTTAGGCTTACTGGATATGTTTGCCGGAGGTTCTTTCTCTCGTGTGTCTATTTTAGCTTTAGGGGTAATGCCTTATATCTCTGCATCCATCGTGGTGCAACTATTAGGTATTGCTGTTCCTTCTTTCCAAAAAATGCAGAAAGAAGGCGAAAGTGGTAGAAAAAAAATGAACCAGATTACCCGCTATTTAACCGTAGCAATCACAATTGTTCAATCAGTAGGTTATGTTAAAACACAAGTTCCTGCTGAAGCTATTTTATTACCAAACACTTTATTTTTAGTTCTTTCTACATTTGTTTTAACTGCAGGTACATTATTTGTGATGTGGTTAGGTGAGAAAATTACGGATAAAGGTATTGGAAATGGTACATCATTAATTATTATGGTGGGTATCATTGCTCGTTTACCTCAGGCAATTAGCCAGGAGTTTTCGGATAAAGTAGGTGCAGCAAGTACTGGTGGTGGTCCGGTTGCTTTAGTATTAGAGGTTGTTGCCTTATTTGCGATTGTAATGTTTACTATCTTAATTGTACAAGGCGTTCGTAAGGTGCCTGTACAGTATGCAAAAAAGATAGTTGGCAATCGTCAGTTTGGTGGTGTACGTCAATACATTCCTTTAAAGGTTAATGCAGCAGGTGTAATGCCAATCATTTTTGCGCAAGCATTAATGTTTATTCCAGGTGCTTTAATTCAATTTGTTCCTTCTTTACAAGGTTCATGGTTAATCCAATTCAGCAACACAACATCGTTAGCTTACAGTTTAACTTTCGCGTTTTTAATTATTGCCTTTACGTTCTTCTACACAGCCATTACGGTTAATCCAACTCAAATGAGTGATGATATGAAGAAAAATGGTGGTTTTATTCCAGGTGTTAAACCTGGTTTTGCAACGTCAACTTTTATTGATGATGTAATTTCTAAAATCACTTTCCCAGGAGCAGTATTTTTAGCGATTATAGCTGTATTGCCTTCGGTAGCTGTGAAGTTCGGTATTAAACAAGAATTTGCTCACTTCTTTGGTGGTACATCGCTATTGATTTTAGTGGGTGTTGTTTTAGATACATTACAACAAATTGAAAGTTATCTTTTAATGCGTCATTATGACGGTTTAATGAAAACGGGACGTGTTACGGGCAGAACAGGAGTTCCTGCTGCTAGTAGCAACGCTGCGTTGTAGTTATAAATAATGTCTAAAATTTATTACAAGTCTCTTGATGAGATTGAGTTAATAAGAGAAAGTTCTTTACTTGTTTCGAAAACTTTAGCTGAAGTGGCTAAAATTATCGGTCCAGGTGTTACAACAAATCAGCTGGATAAACTAGCTTATGAGTTTATAAATGACAATGGAGCAATTCCTGCATTTCTAAACTATAACGGTTTTCCAAATTCTTTATGCATTTCGCCAAATGAACAAGTTGTTCATGGTTTTCCAAGCGATTATGTAATTAAGGAAGGTGATTTGATCTCGGTTGACTGTGGTGTAATTAAAAATAATTATTTCGGCGATTCAGCATATACTTTTTCGATAGGAGAGGTAGATGCTGAAAAGCAGAAATTAATTGAAGTTACCAAGCGTTGCCTTGAACTTGGGTTAGAAAAAGCAGTTGTTGGAATGCGTACAGGTGATATCGGTTTTGCCGTTCAGCAGCATGCAGAAGACAACGGTTTTGGAGTAGTTAGAGAACTTGTAGGACATGGTGTGGGTGTTAAACTTCACGAGAAACCAGAAGTTCCGAATTATGGAAAACGTGGGAGTGGGCCAAAACTTGAAGAAGGAATGGTTATCGCAATAGAACCTATGATTAATGCAGGTGTAGCTGGCATTATGTTTCATAAAGATGGATGGACTGTGACAAGTAAGGATAATAAACCTTCAGCTCATTTTGAACACACAGTAGCAATTAAAAAGGGGCAGGCAGATGTTTTATCAACCTTTTCTTTAATAGAAAAAGTTTTACAACAAAAAAAATAAATAATTAAAATTTTTTATTTAATTTTGCATCCCTGTTTAGAAGCAGCTAATTAAGTAACAATCAACAAAATATGGCTAAACAAGCCTCAATTGAACAAGACGGAGTAATAAGAGAAGCATTATCTAATGCAATGTTCAGAGTAGAACTCGAGAACGGGCATGAAATTATTGCGCACATTTCAGGAAAGATGAGGATGCACTACATCAAGATTCTACCTGGAGATAAAGTTAAATTGGAAATGTCGCCTTATGATTTAACAAAAGGTCGCATAACTTATAGATACAAATAAAATGAAAGTTAGATCATCAATTAAAAAACGTAGCGCTGATTGCAAGATTATTCGCCGTAAAGGTAAACTTTACGTTATTAACAAGAAAAATCCAAAATACAAGCAACGTCAAGGGTAATTTGAAAATATTGTAATGTGCTGTACAACGGTGGCCCGCCGTTCAGACTTACTAAAAAACATAAACAAATATGGCAAGGATTTCAGGTATTGATTTACCAAGAAACAAAAGAGGAGAGATTGGTTTAACTTATATCTACGGAATAGGTAAAACAACTGCACAACGTATTTTAACGACTGCGGGTATCGACCTTAACAAAAAAGTACAAGACTGGTCTGATGATGAGTTATCAGCAATCCGTACAATGATTAACGATGAGATTAAAGTAGAAGGTGCTTTACGCTCAGAGGTTCAATTAAACATTAAACGTTTAATGGATATTGGTTGTTACCGTGGATTACGTCACAGAAAAGGTTTACCTTCTCGTGGACAGCGTACAAAAAATAACTCACGTACTCGTAAGGGTAAGAGAAAAACAGTTGCTAACAAGAAAAAGGCTACTAAATAATCATTAGTAGAACGTAATAAACATGGCTAAGAGTAAAAAAGTAACCAAAAAACGTATCGTTGTAATTGAGTCTGTTGGTCAGGCGCATATAAATGCTACTTTCAACAACATTATCGTTACCTTAACAAACAACAACGGACAAACCATTTCATGGTCGTCTGCTGGTAAAATGGGCTTTAAAGGTTCTAAAAAGAACACTCCGTATGCAGCTGGTCAAGCAGCTTCAGATTGCGGTAAAGTTGCATTTGATTTAGGTTTACGTAAAGTTGAAGTGTTTGTAAAAGGTCCAGGTTCAGGTCGTGAATCTGCAATCAGAACTTTACAAGTAGCAGGTATCGAAGTAACATCTATTAAAGATATTACTCCACTTCCTCACAACGGATGTCGTCCTCCTAAAAAGAGAAGAGTTTAATTAATTTTAAAGCTAAGAATCTTCGGTTTCAGATCGAATGATACTTTAAAACAGAAAAAAAAATGGCAAGATATACAGGCCCAAAATCAAAAATCGCCCGTAAATTCAGAGAACCAATTTTCGGTCCTGATAAGGTGTTAGACAGAAAAAATTATCCTCCTGGGCAACATGGCTCATCAAAAAGAAGAGGAAAACAATCTGAATATGCTATCCAGTTAATGGAGAAACAAAAAGTAAAATATACTTATGGTGTATTAGAAAAACAATTCAGTAATTTGTTTAAAAAAGCATCTTCTCGTGCTGGTATTACCGGTGATAACTTACTTCAGTTGTTAGAAGCACGTTTAGATAACACAGTATACCGTTTAGGTATTGCAACAACCCGTTCTGGTGCACGCCAGTTAGTTAGCCATAAACACGTAACCGTGAATGGTGAAGTTGTAAATATCCCTTCATATCAGTTAAAAGCTGGTGATGTAGTTGCGGTTCGTGAAAAATCTAAATCTTTAGAATCAATTAGTAACTCAGTTGCAGGCAGAACAATTAATAAATTTGCTTGGTTAGAGTGGAATGCTAGTGAGTTAACAGGTAAGTTCTTAACTTATCCTCAACGCGACGAGATTCCTGAAAACATTAAGGAAAACTTAATCATCGAGTTATACTCAAAGTAATAAGTGATCTAGTTAATTACCTCAAAAGGGTAATTAACTTTTTTCATGTTACTATATATTCAATAACGAATTTAAAAAAATATAAATGGCAATTTTAGCATTTCAGAAACCAGACAAAGTGATCATGCAGAAATCAACTGATTTCGATGGCATATTTGAATTTCGTCCTTTAGAGCCCGGTTTCGGTGTAACAATTGGTAATGCCTTAAGAAGAATATTACTTTCTTCATTAGAAGGTTATGCTATTACTACTATTCGTTTTTCAGGCGTTTCGCATGAGTTTTCTACCATGAAAGGTGTTGTAGAAGATTTAACTGATATTATCTTAAACTTAAAACAAGTACGTTTTAAGAAAACAGGTGATTCTGGTGATGCTGAAAAAGTTTTCATCATTGTTAACGGTCAAGATCAATTCAAGGCTGGTGATATCACTAAATTCTCTAATAACTTTACAGTTTTAAATCCTGAGCATGTAATTTGCAACATGGATAAATCTGTTACTTTAGAAGTAGAGTTAACCATCAATAAAGGACGTGGTTATGTACCTGCTGAAGAGAATAAAGTTGCTGATGCTGTTGTAGGTGTTATCGCTATCGATTCGATTTACACTCCAATGAAAAACGTAAAATACACAATTGAAAACTTCCGTGTTGAACAAAAAACGGATTACGAGAAATTGGTATTAGATATTTCTACTGATGGTTCAATTCACCCAGAAGAAGCATTAAAAGAAGCGGCTAAGATTCTTATCCAACACTTTATGTTATTCTCTGATGAGAACTTAGTATTAGAATCTCAAGCTAAAGAGGAAACTAAAGAAGTTGATGAGGAAATTTTACATATGCGTAAAATCCTTAAAACTGAATTAGTTGATATGGATCTTTCAGTTAGAGCATTAAACTGCTTAAAAGCGGCTGATATTCGCACTTTAGCTGATTTAGTATCTTACGATGTTGCTGACATGTTAAAATTCAGAAACTTTGGTAAAAAATCTTTAACAGAGATTCAAGAACTTGTAAAATCAAAAGGTTTATCATTTGGTATGAACCTGTCTAAATTTAAGTTAGACGAAGAGTAAGAGTTGTGGGTTATAATTGATACGTATTACGTAAAACTTATAACTTATTTCTTTAATAATAAATTATTATTTCACAGTGTATAATTCCCTCAGCTTAATTGCAACGAGACGGTATACACTCAATTAAAAAAACAATGAGACACGGTAAAAAAGTAAACCACTTAGGTAGAACTGCAAGCCACAGAAAAGCGATGTTAGCTAATATGGCTTCATCACTTATTTTGCACAAAAGAATTACAACAACTTTAGCTAAAGCAAAAGCTTTACGTACTTATGTCGAGCCAATTATCACTAAATCTAAAAGTGATACTACTCACTCACGTCGTACTGTATTCGCTTACTTACAAGATAAAGAAGTAGTAACTATTTTATTCCGCGAAATTGCTGAGAAAGTTGCAACCCGTCCAGGTGGTTACACTCGTATCATTAAATTAAACAACCGTGCAGGTGATAACGCTGAAATGGCTTTAATTGAATTGGTAGATTACAATACTGTTTACGGTAAAGATGTAGAAGTTAAAGAAGAGAAGAAAACTACTCGTCGTGGTAAAAGCAAAACTGCTGCTGCTCCAAAAGCTAAAGAAGCGAAAGCTGAAACTGCTGAAGAAGTTGCACCAGAAGCTACTACTGAAGAAGCTCCTGCTACTGAAGAACCAAAAGGAGAATAATTTTATTTCCCTTAAGATAAAAAGTCCTGTTCGAAAGATCAGGACTTTTTTTGTTTATATTCAAACGGAATAATATATACATTCGAATTATGAATAAGCTAATTTTAACACTTTTTACGCTATTTATTGCTGCATTAGGATATGGTCAGAACATAACAGCTGTAAATCAATTAAGTATTAAAGACCATACAGTTACGCTTAATGGTCTTGATGTGGAAATTAATTCCGATGGCTTCTTAAAACAAATTCACACATTTCATAGTCAGGATCATACAGATGAAGGCCGACCGTTATTTTATGAACCCATTCATTTTCATTATTACACTACACCGAAAACCCAAATTAAATTAAATCCATTAAATTTTAATTTAACATCATCAGTAAAGGATTCAATTACTTGGAATGCTGTGACTAGTTCTGAGTATCTAAAGCAAGAAATTTATGGAGAAATTTTAGCCAATGGCTTAGTTAAATATAAAATTAGAGTTACAGCATTAAAAGATGTTAGGCTTGCTAGCATTAACTTTCACATCCCATTTGAAAAACCTACTGCTAAGTATTTGGCAGGATTAAATCAACGAGCAGGTTTACGCCCCGATACCGTGAAGTGGAATAATCATGATAAGACTGCTCCTGTAGTTTGGATTGGCGATGAAAAACAGGGACTTTATGTGAGTTTAATTAACAAAAAGGATTTTGAGAATGCTAATACCAAAAATGGTTGGATAAATGAGGGGAAAGGTAAACTCCAAATAAATATTAAAGGCAGTTCAATGCTTTTTGATTTTAATACTGAAAACATCGACTTAAAAGAAGGTGAAGAATTAAGCTTTGATTGTAATTTGATTCTATCACAGGAAGAAAATTCAAAGAAAGTATTTAATCCTGGTAAAAAATTTAAAGGATATCGTAAGCTCGAAAAAAGCACAAAATAGAATATTTAAAGAGCGAAAGTCCGCGCTTCGCTCTTTAAATAATTACTGGTTAAATCTTCACATTCTGCATGCCGTATTGCTTTAAAACATCATCGGGCACGCCAGCCCATTGATTAGGTGTGTTACCCGCATACCCAATATCTTTCACACCAATTTCGGTAGTGTAAAAACCTGAAGCGGTTAAATCACGCATTTTATTAAAGAAAGCTACACCAGCTTGCATTTCTGGCCTCGCTTTTTTCGGATAAGCAATTTCATCGACTATAGAAATTTGTTCCTTATCAGAAGCTTCTACAAATGATTTCTGGAATTTATTAAAGCAGTAAATATCTAACCATTTTAGGCCACCACGCATTGGTACTTTATGTTCGGGTATGTCTTTTACAATAAATTCTATAAACTCGGGTACTTTAGCATCTGATGCACTACCTGAAACATCATCCTTTGGAATAATAATATCTGCCAAAACAGTTATTGTAGCCATTTCGTGCTTTGTGAAAAATGTTTCAGATTTTAATTTCTTATCCCTATCAATTTCCCATTGCTCTCTACCAGCTTCTTTAGCGGGCTCTTCTGCGGTAGCAACTACTTCGGTTTTAGTTTCGGGTTGTTTACAGGCTTCTATCAGCACTGTTGTGCTTAAAGCGGTCAAGCCTAATGCTTTTATGGAATCACGTCTGTTCATAATTCTTAAATGTTTTGTTTTTTCTTTTGAGCCAAAATATATTCGGCAGTTCTCATTGATAAGGCTAAAATTGTCCAGGTTGCATTTTTATCACCTTGTTGAACAAACGGACCAGCATCTACTACAAAAAGGTTTTTGCAGTCGTGTGCCTGGCAATATTTGTTTAATGCAGATTTTTTAGGATCATCGCCCATGCGAATTGTACCAACTTCGTGAATAATTTTTCCTGGATTTAACAAACCGTAGTTTGTATCCGCTCCATGAATTTCTGAAGTTACAACGGCACCCATTTCTTTCATTATCGAAAGGAAAGTTTCTTGCATATGCTTAGCTTGCAAAATTTCTTCTTTTGCCCATTTATAATTGAACCTTAATACTGGAATGCCGTACTTATCAACCATATTCGGATCTATTTCGCAATAATTATCTGCTCTGGCTATTGCAGTGCCGCGGCCTGCCATACCAACTCCAGTTCCATAGAAACGGCGATAATCATCTTTTAATGATTTGCCGTAACCTCCTGCATCTTTCATTTTTCCGTTTCGATCTGGTACCATACCATTTATTTTAGAAACGCCACCTCCGAATCCATAAGAAGGCATGCCCATACCGCCACCATATTCAATATGATAGCCTCTTGGAAAGTTTAATTTTTTATTATCAAGCCACCAAGGCGAATAAATATGCACACTTCCTAAACCGTCCTCGTTATAACGTTTTCGATCCATTAATTGCGGTAAAAAGCCAGAAACACCCGCACCTGTAGAATCGTGTAAATATTTTCCAACAACACCGCTGCTATTTGCCAAACCGCCTGGGTGTGCCGAAGATTTAGAATTTAAAAGAATACGAGCTGATTCGCAAGCACTCGCCCCTAAAATAACCAACTTACCGCTAACCTGATATTCTTGTAAATCTTTTCTGTTAACGTATGAAACGCCCTTTGCATTTCCATCTTTATCTGTGATTACTTCACGCACCATTGCATCGGTAATTACGGTTAGGTTTCCTGTTTTTACTGCAGGAATAACCAGGCATGAGGAGGCTGAAAAATCGCCATATACTTTACAACTTCTACCACATTGACCGCAATAGAAACAAGGTGCACGATCGTTGTTTCCTTTAATAGATTCAGTCATTACCGCTCCACGCCCTGTAATTACTTTAACGCCAGCCTTTTCGGCGCCTTTTTTTATAAATAATTCATTTAATCTTGGTTTGGGCGGTTTCATGAAAATTCCATCAGGTTCACTTTCAATACCTTCAACGGTTCCGTAAATACCAATCATTCGGTCAACCTTATCGTAAAAGGGTTTAACGTCTGCGTAAGTTATTGGCCAATCATCGGTTAAACCATCGGTAGGTTTAAAATCTTCTGGACCCATTCGCAAAGAAATTCTGCCCCAATGGTTCGTTCTGCCACCAAGCATACGCGATCTAAACCACTCAAATTCTGATTTATTCTTTTGAGTATAAGGTTCGCCTTCTAATTCCCAACCTCCATAAGAAGCATCAAAATCACCGAAAGGTCTGGTTGTAGATGCTCCTCGACGGGGAGATTCCCATGGCCATTTAAGCTGATGAGAATCCATTCTTGGATCAAAGTATTGGCCAGCTTCTAGCATTAAAACTTTTTGGCCAGCATTTGCTAATACGTATGCTGCCATTCCGCCACCAGCTCCCGAGCCAACAACAATGGCATCGTAAACAGTAGGCGATTTTTTTATTTGAAAGTCACTCATGTGTAATGGTTAGAAAATAAAATGATATTCTAATCTAAAGCATTTTTTTTTGAAATAAAAGGGTTGGCCATCTTTTGGAATGATTATAGATAATATTAGTTTAAGATATTCCTAAATCGTATTACCTCAATGTTTTCTTAATTGATGTTTAGAGAATATTTGATCTTATTTCTATTGAAAATTTTAGTTTTTGATAAATGAAAAAGTCGCTCAATTGTTACATTCTAAGTCTTAATATTATCTCCAGATAAATTGGTTTACCTTTGTGCTTTAAAATTTATCAATGGTATTTTCAGAACATATAGAACAATTTATTTCTGCCTTAGAGGAAAGCTTAAGCTTAAAAGATTTCGTTAAAATTTCCTTAGGAAATTACAAAGGGGAAGAAGAATTATTAAAGCAAATTTTAGTTCGTAAAGTTTTGATTAAACGGGAGGATAAATTGGCCTTTACCTTTCGCTACAAAACACGTGATGTTGTAAAAAACTTTGCAGTTGTTGAGGGCGTAAACTTAATTTCTGAATATTTACGAACAGGCTTTAAAATTGGAACATTATTTACTACCCAAAGAGATTTGATTTTTGAAGAATTGAATAATGGTAAAATTGTTTTGAGGGAAACAAAAGCGAGTACAAAGGAAATCCCTGCGGTTAATCATGATCAAGAAAAAATCAGGTTGATTAAACCAGATTCAAAACCCTATTTAACTGAACTAAAGATTACCGATGCAGATGGAAAAGTTTTCAAAAACGCTCAAGATAAGTTTAGGCAGATTAACCACTATATCGAAATATTAAGTTCTTTAATAAAAGAACTGCCTGAGGGCACGATAAAAAAAGTTGCCGATATGGGCTCAGGCAAAGGTTATTTAACTTTTGCTTTATACGATTACTTGCATTCAGTTTTAAAGTTAAATTCTGAAGTTGTTGGTGTTGAATACCGCCAGGATATGGTTGATTTGTGCAATGCTGTGGCAGAAAAGTCTGCTTTTGATAAATTGAACTTTGTTCAGGGAACTATTGAAGATTATAATGCCGAAGATGTGAATTTGTTAATTGCACTTCATGCTTGCGATACCGCGACTGATGACGCAATTTTTAAAGGGATTAAAGCTAATGCTGAATTAATTGTGGTTGCGCCTTGTTGCCATAAACAGATTCGTAGGGAGATTGAGCAAAACAAAGTGAAGAATGATGTTTCGTTTTTAACTAAATATGGCATCTTTTTAGAGCGCCAAGCTGAAATGGTTACCGATGGAATTCGTGCTTTAATTTTAGAATACTTTGGTTACAAAACAAAGGTTTTTGAATTTATTTCTGATGCTCATACACCGAAGAATGTATTGGTTGTGGGGATTAAAAAAGCTGAAAGCTTGAAGACCAAAGCAGAAAGTGAAAGGCAGGCAGAGATTTTAGAGAAGATTAAAGCGAGTAAATCGTATTTCGGAATTGGTTATCATCATTTGGAGCGACTTTTAAATCTATAAGGTTATCGCCAACCTCGTCATTGCGAGGCACGAAGCAATCTTACTACTATGGGTTTTAATTGCATGTGCATTATAATTACTTCGTACCTCGCAATGACGAACGTTTTATTCAAGAGCATGTTCAGGAAAATAGCATACTTTAAGGTTATCGCCAACCTCGTCATTGCGAGGCACGAAGCAATCTTATTACTATGGGTTCTAATTGCAAATCCATTAGGACTGCTTGATACTTCGCAATGACGAACGTTTTATTCAAGAGCTTGTTCAGAAAAATAGCATACTCTAAGGTTATCGCCAACCTCGTCATTGCGAGGCACGAAGCAATCTTACTACTATGGGTTCTAATTGCAAATCCATTAGGACTGCTTGGTACCTCGCAATGACGAACGTTTTATTCAAGAGCATGTTCAGGAAAATAGCATACTAAAAGGTTATCGCCAACCTCGTCATTGCGAGGGACGAAGCAATCTTACTACTATGGGTTCTCATTGCAAATGCATTAGGATTGCGTGGTAGTTCGCAATGACGAACGTTTTATTCAAGAGCATGTTCAGGAAAATAGCATACTAAAAGGTTATCGCCAACCTCGTCATTGCGAGGCACGAAGCAATCTTACTCCTATGGGTTTTAATTGCATGTGCATTAGGATTGCTTCGTAACTCGCAATGACGAAAGTTTTATTCAAAGCCTTGTTCAGAAAAAATACATATAGGAAATGTAGGAAAAATATATGTAGGAGGGCTTATATGATTTTTAATATCTAAAATCGTTTATGAATTATGATGTCAAAAGCGATCGCTTTTAAACGTAAATCCAAAGCAACACTGGCTTTTTCTTTGTTTTTAGAAGTGTATCTATTTTACGCATGACTTCGTCAGCCAAAACTGGGCAACCAGCACTTTGACCAAATAAGGTTTGCGGATAAATCTCTTTATTTGGTACTGGAGTATAGGAATGTAATACGACTATTCTCTTAAATGCATGATTATTCGTTTCCTCTAAACCGTGCATTTTATAGTGAACATTAATTCCCCAGTTGCTGTACGAACGACCTTTAACTTTATACTTTCCCAAAGAAGTGCAATTACTGCCAATAGTATTACTGAAAAAAGGTTTAGTTGCCGTACTTCCGCCGCCTACGCCGTGAGCACAAAGTCCCTCGATGGTGATTTGTTTTTTCTTGAAATCGTAAACGAAAATTCTGTTTTTACCCGAATGGATACTCATATCTACCATAATACAAATGGTGGTATCCATGTCGTTTTTCCTACAAAAAGCTAAAGCATCATCAATTTTTGAGTCACTTATTTTATTGTTATAAGATGGTTTAAAACTGAATAGGGTAAAAAGGATGATGACGATTGTGAGATTTTTCATGCTTGTTGCTTATCTCAAATGCAATAAAATCAAGGCTACTAAAGCTGGGATAGATTGTACATAAAGAATCTTTTTACTAGCAGTTGCTGCGCCATACAGGCCAGCTACAATTACACAAGTTAAAAAGAATATAGCCACATAAAATCTCCAGTGATGATCATCTATGCAAAGCGACCAGATTAAGCCAGCAGCCAGAAAGCCGTTATACAAGCCTTGATTTGCCGCTAAAGTTTTTGTAGGTACGAATAAATCTTTAGGAATGGTTTTGAAAACTTTTGGTGCTCTGGTTGTCCATGCGAACATTTCTATCCACATAATGTAAATGTGTATGGCGGCTACGATGCCGATTATAATTTCTGCTGCTAATTGCATGTTAATTTGATTTGGTAATTGAAGATACAATAAATTTGGGTTAATCATTGCCGTTGGTCTCAACTAACGGCTTTTTGGGTTTTTGTTTGTCTAGGCCAGATAGGCTTTTCACTTTTTCTTGATAAAAAGTAACAAAACCGAGCATTTCTGCGAACTCATGAATACAGTTAAAAACAAATAAACTAATGAATAATCAAGGCTTGGGCATGATTAGGTAAAAAACGTCAAATCGTTTTTGAAAATAATTTCTATTCGATATTTATTGTTTTAAATTGAAATAGACCATTTTTTACCATGTACTGGCCAAGTTCCCTCTTTGTTTTCAGGGAAGGGGCGAGGCAATGTTATTAACTTAAGGGAAAACAAAAAAGAATGGTCATCCTGAGCGTAGTAGAAGAACAGATTATTTTTTGTTTTCGACCATCGAACGGGTCTTCGACTATGCTCAGACTGACAACATTTGTGCTTATGTTAATGACATTGAGGGGTGGGGTTATTGCGAAGCTGAGGGGTGTTTTCTATCCCAAGAGCATTAAACATAATTAATAAACCCGATGGAAGCGAGCACGGAGTGTAACGAAGTAAAGCGGACAGCGGGACTGGTGTTCCCCAAGAACTTCTACTTATCATTTTCAAAATAATTTTAATGAATTTCGCTTTTGCTTTAGTCTTTTAGCTTTAACCTTTAAGCTTATTTCTGTCATGCTGTCAGTAAACAAAGGCACTATTTTTTACATTTTATCAGTCTTTTAGCAATATTTTCTGCCAAAAACCAATTGGCACAAGCATTGTTTAATAGGTGTAGAAATTATAATACTTTAAAAAGAGAAAATAAAAATACAATGGGAAAAATTATTGGAATAGACTTAGGAACAACAAACTCTTGCGTGAGCGTAATGGAGGGCAATGAGCCTGTAGTTATCGCGAACAGTGAGGGTAAACGTACTACACCGTCTATTGTTGCTTTTGCAGAAAACGGTGAGCGTAAAGTTGGCGAGCCTGCTAAACGTCAGGCTATAACCAACCCAACAAAAACGATATATTCGATTAAACGCTTTATGGGTAACAGCTACGACGAAAGTTCGAAAGAAGCTGGACGTGTGCCTTATAAAGTTGTAAAAGGTGATAACAATACACCTCGTGTAGAAATCGACGACAGAAAATATACTCCACAAGAGATTTCTGCAATGATTCTACAAAAAATGAAAAAAACTGCTGAAGATTTCTTGGGTCAGGAAGTTACGGAAGCAGTGATTACTGTACCAGCTTACTTTAATGATGCACAACGTCAGGCTACAAAAGAAGCAGGCGAAATTGCAGGTTTAACTGTAAAACGTATCATTAACGAGCCAACTGCAGCTGCTTTAGCTTATGGTTTAGATAAAGCACACAAAGACATGAAAATTGTTGTGTTTGACTGTGGTGGTGGTACACATGACGTTTCTGTTTTAGAGTTAGGTGATGGCGTTTTCGAAGTAAAATCTACTGATGGTGATACTCACTTAGGTGGTGATGACTTTGACCACATTATTATCGATTGGTTAACTGACGAGTTTAAATCAGAAAACAGCATGGACCTTGCAAAAGATCCGATGGCATTACAACGTTTAAAAGAAGCTGCTGAGAAAGCTAAAATTGAGTTATCAAGCACAACTTCTACTGAAATTAACTTGCCATATATTACTGCTGATGCGAGCGGCCCTAAACACTTAGTACGTACATTATCTCGTGCTAAATTTGAGCAATTAGCTGATAGCTTAATCAAACGTACTATCGAGCCTTGTAAATCTGCTTTGAAAAATGCTGGTTTAAGCACAAGCGATATCGATGAAATTATCTTAGTTGGTGGTTCAACTCGTATTCCTGCAATTCAGGATGCTGTTAAAGCTTTCTTCGGTAAAGAGCCAAGTAAAGGTGTTAACCCTGATGAGGTTGTAGCAATTGGTGCTGCGATTCAAGGTGGTGTGTTAACTGGTGATGTAAAAGATGTATTGTTATTAGACGTTACACCTTTATCATTAGGTATCGAAACTATGGGTGGTGTAATGACTAAATTAATCGAGTCGAACACAACTATCCCAACTAAAAAATCGGAGACTTTCTCAACTGCAGCTGATAACCAGCCTTCAGTAGAAATTCACATTTTACAAGGTGAGCGCCCAATGGCTGGTCAAAACCGTACAATTGGTCGTTTCATTTTAGATGGTATTCCACCAGCACCTCGTGGTGTGCCTCAAGTAGAAGTATCATTTGATATTGATGCTAACGGTATCTTACACGTAAGTGCAAAAGATAAAGCTACTGGTAAAGAGCAAAAAATCCGTATCGAAGCATCTTCAGGTTTAACTGATGCTGAGATCAAAAAAATGAAAGAAGAAGCGGAAGCTAATGCAGCAGATGATGCTAAGCAAAAAGAAGAAGCTGATAAAATCAACGGTGCTGATGCTTTAATCTTCTCTACTGAGAAACAATTAAAAGAGTTTGGTGATAAATTATCTGCTGATAAAAAAGCGCCAATCGAAGCTGGTTTAGAGAAATTGAAAGCAGCTCATTTATCTCGTAACTTTGCCGATATCGATGCAGCTTCTGCTGAATTGCAAGCGGCATGGAACGTAGCATCTGAAGAAATGTACAAAGATGGCGGTCAGCCTCAAGGTGGTGAGCAACCACAAGCTGATGGTCAGCCTCAAGGTGGCGGTGATAACGTTACTGATGTTGATTTCGAAGAAGTGAAAGAAGAAAAATAAATCTTCAATTGTAGATCGAAAGATTTATAACAATATAAAAGCGTTCCTGATTAATTTCAGGAGCGCTTTTTTATTTTATGTGCTCGTCATTGCGAGGTACGAAGCAATCTTAATGCTACTATTGATCAAACTCATAGTTTTTAGAATACTTTGTTTGAAACGAAAGGTTTTGTGCCTATCAGAAACAGTGGCCCCGCCATTCGCTATAATTTTTTAAACTTCTGTCATGCTGAGGCACGAAGCATCTGTTTCATAGGTTGCAGATGTTTCGTGCCTCAGCATGACACTATATTCAAGGCTACTGCAAACAAGAAGCATTTTCGCTACTGTCAGGTTTGTTGATTGGAGCCTCTACAACTATTAATCAAATTTGGCTAAAGCCCAAAACCAGTTGCAAAAAAACGTCGGTTGAAACCGACGGCAATGAATATTAATTTATGTTGTGTAATTTTCGGTGTTTTTGTCATTCAGAGCGATGGCGAAGACTCTATTGCAATATTTATATTCCTACTATGCTTCTAAACGGCAGAGTGCTTATAATCTTTATAATTAAAGCACTTTGCTATTCATTGCCGTTGGCTTCAGCCAACGGAAAACATTATAAACATTCATCTATAATTCCCTGCAATTCTTTCTCATTTGCAGATAACTCGCTCAGTAATTTAAATTGATTTTTTGCCCTATCTAAATTTTGTGTTTGATAGTTTATAGGGTAGTAAATGTTTCCGTTTAAAAAATCAGTTAAGAAACGCAAAGCTTGCATATAAATCATATACTTTCCAGAAAATAGTACCAGCTCTTTTTCAGTTTCTGTTAAAATACTTTTCATTTCAGAAAGATAACCTTTAACTGTTGCCTCAAAAAAGGATAATCGGATTTTAACCTTATCCAGGTCGGTTTCATTTTCAGAAAAAGCACATAGATAAGTACGCATCATATCGCCTAAATCAGAAATAAATTTACCAGGCATTATCGTATCTAAATCGATCACGCAAACACCTTCAAAAGTTTCATTATCTAATAACACGTTACTGATTTTGGTATCGTGGTGCATCACACGGTCAGGAAAATCGACTCTATGCGAATAGGATTTGAAAAAATCAAGGATATATTTGCGCTCTAATGCATCGTCTATTTGAGGCTTCGACAATCCTTTAAGTTCTTTCGGTGCCGTGCTTAAAGCCAGCGTAAACTGTTCGAAACGTAAAGCCAAGTTATGAAAGCCTGGAATTGATGGTTCTAATTTTGAAGCATCAAACTTATTTAAAAGCCGACTAAGCTTACCAAATTGTTTAGCCGCTTCGTAAGCTTGCTTTTCGTTACCCAGCACATCTAAAGAAGTGGTATTGGCAACAAAAGGCAACATTCTCCAGTATTCGTTATTTACATAAGCCAGTTCATCCCCGTCAACGGTAGAAACAGGTTTAATAAAAAGATAATCGGGATAGGTAGGAGCAATATAATCGGCGATTGCTTTGAGGTTGTTTGCAATTGCCTGTGGGTTTTTAAAAACAGAAGTATTAATGTTTTGAAGAATATATTTTTTATCTTCCGATAGGGGCGAAAGCAAATAAGTACGGTTAATTAAGCCCGTACCTATTTGATTAATTTTTATATTTTCTTTAGTGTACCCGTATGCTTTTAAAACTTCTGGATCTAAATTTATTTCCATAGTTTTTCTGGGTATGTTCCGTTCTTAACCAATTGGTCAATACTATCCTGAACATAAGGCTTGTCTTCTTTGTAAGTAACCCCAAACCATTTGTTTGATGTAGGAACAACTTTAAAAGTTGCTTCACCACTTTTAACTAAGTTTTCGCCAATTAACGGGATAAAGAATTCTGCTTTAGGTTTATCTTTATTAGCCATTGCAAATTCTACAAATAGCTTTTCAGTAATGTTGAAAACAGCAGGAGTGAAGCCCCAGAAATTCATCGAAACTGGTGTTTCGAATGCTAATGGAAATTCTTCACCATCTTCTTCGTAAAAGATTTTTCCATCCTTAGGATAAACCTTTGTACGCTCGATAATTTCTTCTAAGTTACCAGAAGCATCTACTTTACAAACCCCACGAGAAACAGCTCCAAATTCTGAAAGCGTTTTGCCAATTTCATAACCTATGATAGAGAAATTGCTATCAGTAGCCTCTTCATTTAAGAAATCAACCATTTTTTTAAATGCATCATAACCATAATAGTCATCAGCATTAATTACGCAAAACGGTTCTTTAACTACTTTTCTGCCAGATAAAATTGCATGGGCAGTTCCCCAAGGTTTTTCTCTGTATATCTCTTCTTCGATACCAAATTGTTTTAAATCGAAATTTTGAAAAACGTAATCCGTTTCAATTTTTCCGTTTAATTTAGGTTCGAAGATTGATTTAAAGTTTTCTACAAACTCTTCTTTTATAATAAATACAACTTTGCCAAATCCAGCGTTAATTGCATCGTAAATTGAATAATCTATGATGGTTTCACCATTAGGTCCGAATCCATCAATTTGTTTCATACTTCCATAACGGCTTGCCATACCAGCAGCCAGGATTAATAGGGTAGGTTTCATATTGCGAAAATAGTAATCCCTAATCAAATTTCTGATTAGAGTGGCGTTTAATTTTAGTTATTTATTAAAATATGTGAATAATTTATTTAAATCTTCATCTTTTTTAAAGTCAATTTTTTCCAGCTTCAAATAATCATTAAGCTGGTCTTCTTTAATACCGAATAAAGTAATAATTGTTTTCTTATTTAAAGAAACTTTTACCAAAGCCTCATTTTGTAATAAGTAATAGTTGTAGGTTGTATTAAACGACTTGATTGTACTGGCCGAATTATATTGTTTGCTTTCGGTAACGAATTTTCCTGTGCGTTTAAAAAGAGGAATCTTTCCATCGTATATGATTTGAAAATACGATTCTGAATTCAATCCATTTGATGCTGGTAAACCATTTCTGAAATGTAAAACCTTTAAATCTTTACTTAACAAATCGAATGCTCCAACAGGCTCTGCAAAATGCATTAAAGTTCCGTCATCATTTTTGAAGATTAATTTATCATCAATTAGATCGTATTTTAGCGAATCATTTGAATAGATCTTTCCATTCTTTAAAGTTACTTTTCCTTTAACCCAAAAATTATATAAATATGGGTTTCCTTCTACATCCGTATATTTTATTACGGTCAAAGGAGTCCTTTTAGCATCGCCAAAAGGTTGAATTTCTGATTGTGCATTTGCTGCAACAGAAAAGAAAAATAATAAGAACAGAAAGTTTTTCATAATTTCTATTTAAAACCCAAATAAACCGCCGCCACTTTTACTGCGTGTTTTTTTTCCTGTTAACATTCCAAAAAGTCCACGAACTATTTCTTTTCCAATTTGACGGGTTATTGTAGCACCCATAACCCGCTCAACTAAACTTTTTTCGCCTGGTTTAGGTTTACTATCTATTTCAGCTTGCTTTTGTTCGGCAGCTTCTTGTTTTTGTTCCGCTTCAGCTGCAACACGCTCATTTATTCTTTTTGTTAAAATATCATAAGCACTTTCAGGATCGATTGGGTCTTTGTATTTTGTATACATCGCACTACCTGTTACTACTTTATCGAAATCGGCAGAGGTTAATGGCCCCATCACAGCCCTGGGCGGAGTAAGCATGGTGGCCGAAACTTCCGTTGGAATTCCTTTTTCGTTTAACACAGTAACCAATGCCTGTCCCGTACCTAAAGAAGTTAAAACCTGATCAATTTGATAAAAAGCTGATTTAGGGTATGTATTTACTGTTTTTTTAAGCGCATCTACATCGTTTGGCGTAAAAGCTCTTAAAGCATGCTGCACACGGTTTCCTAATTGGCCCAATACACTTTCAGGTACATCGGTTGGAGATTGCGTACAAAAGAAAACGCCCACACCTTTCGATCGGATTAATCGGATGATGGTTTCAATTTGCTCTAAAAATGTTTTTGAAGAGTTGTTAAAAAGTAAATGGGCTTCATCAAAAAAGAAAACCAATTTCGGTTTGTCTAAATCGCCAACTTCGGGTAAAGTATTAAAAAGCTCTGCAAGCAAGCTCAATAAAAAAGTAGAGTATAAAACGGGTTGATTTTGAACATCAGCAATATTTAAAAGACTGATTACGCCTTTACCATCTACACGTTCGAATAAATCCTCTGAATCAAAAGATTTTTCGCCAAACATACCCGATAAGCCTTGTTGTTCGATGGCAACAATTTTTCTTAAAATAGTGCCAGATGTTGCCGTAGAAATGGTACCATAACTTTCTTTTATTTCTGCCGCTCCCGCACCTTCTGATAAATAAGAAACTAACTTTTTTAAATCATTAAGATCGATAATCGGCATTTTGTTATCATCAGCATATTTGAAAATAACAGCCATAACGCCAGATTGTGTATCATTTAAATCTAACACTTTAGATAAAAGTGTTGGACCAAATTCTAAAACGGTTGCACGCATTTGTGCACCTAATTTTCCTGAAAGCGAATAAATTTCTACAGGAAAGCCTGAAGGTGTGAATGGTTTTTTTAACTGAGCTGCACGCTCTTCAATTTTAGGGTTAATGCTCCCTGGTTGATTTAAGCCTGATAAATCGCCTTTAACATCGAGCATGAAAACAGGGACACCTGCATCAGAAAGTTGCTCCGCTAGCAATTGAAGTGTACGGGTTTTTCCTGTACCAGTGGCACCAGCAATTAAGCCATGCCTGTTCATCATCTTTAATGATAAATTTACTTCGGCATCGCCATAAACCTGTCCATCTAAAATACCAGCTCCGAGGTAAATATATGAGCCTGTAGGGGCGTAAGAAGCTTTTATTTTTTCAATAAATTTTAAAGAAGAATCACTCATTGTTTTAATTTTAAAGCCCCAATTTAATAAACTAATATTAAAAAAAGGATTTTATTATTATGGCCTTAAAAGGCTATCATTTTAAAACAATGTAATTCTTTGTAATGATGGATTCAGATAAGTTCTGTTAATAGAACTTTCAAAATTGATTAAAGTTTAGAAAGCTTTTCGAACAGTTCTTTTTGCTCAGCGTTAAGATTTGTAGGCAATTTTATATGCCACTTAATGTATAAATCTCCAAAATGACTTTCTTTTTTGTAAACAGGGAAGCCTTTCCCTTTTAACCTTAAAGTTGTATCGGGTTGTGTTCCAGCTGGAATATTAAGTTTTACTTTGCCATTTAATGTTTCTACAATTTTCTCACCACCTAAAATGGCTTTGTATAAATCAACATTTTCTTGCAGGTAAATATCATTACCTTTTCTTTTAAATTTAGGATGTTCGGCAATATTAAAAGTAATAAATAAATCGCCTGCAGGGCCATTGTTTGGTCCTGGAGCGCCATAACCTGGAAGTTTTATTTTTTGTCCGTTTTCTACACCTGCAGGAATGTTTATGCGAACTTGCTTTCCGTTTACATTAAGCGTTTGTTTGTGTGTAGTGTAAGCGTCTAATAAATTTAAATTCAATTCTGTAGTAAAATCCTGGCCTTTAAATGGCGAACGGCTGCTACTTCTGCTTCCGCCGCCACCGAACATCGATGAAAAGAAATCAGAAAAATCACTGCCACCAAAACCACCTCCAGAAAATCCTCCGCCGAAACCACCACCTTGCGATCTTTGGCGTTGTGAGTTAAACTGATCTGCATTTTGCCAATTCTGACCGTATTGATCATATTTTTTGCGTTTTTCAGTATCACTTAAAACTTCATTAGCTTCATTTATCTGCTGAAATTTTTTATTGGCTTCTTCATTATTTGGATTTAAATCGGGATGATATTTTCGGGCAAGCTTTCGGTATGCTTTTTTAATCTCATCTGCCGAGGCATCTTTCTTAATTTCAAGAACTTTGTAGTAATCGATGTAATCCATAATAAATAAACAAAAACTGTTTTAAACGTTCGGGTTTTGATTGAAATGCAAAATTAGACATTATAACCAAACAATGCTAAGTTTTAAACCTAGGTTTTATAATCTTAATCTTAAAAAAAAAGCCCCGATCGGGGCTTTTTATAGACAGAAAAGGGAATCTTATTTCCTGTTTTTTACATATTTCTCTAACCATTGGTCTTGCTCCCAAAGTACATGTAATATGTTTTCTTTACCACGATAACCGTGCGCCTCAAATGGCATAAATACAAATCTAACAGTACCACCTAAACCTTTAATGGCTGCAAATAAACGCTCACTATTAATCGGATAAGTACCGGTATTGTCATCAGAATCGCCGTGTATTAATAGTAATGGTGTTTTAATTTTATCAGCATAGCTGAAAGGGCTCATTTCATAATACAGTTGAGGAACTTCCCAATACGTACGGTCTTCATTTTGGAAACCAAAAGGAGTAAGCGTACGATTGTAGGCGCCACTACGAGCAATACCTGCTGCAAATAAATTAGTGTGCGCTAAAAGGTTTGCCGTCATAAATGCACCGTAGCTGTGGCCACCAACAGCCATACGTTTTCGATCACCGACACCTAAATCTGATAATTTATTAATAGCTGCTTCTGCATTTAAACTTAACTGATCCACAAAAGTATCGTTTGGTTTTTTACCGTCTTTAGCAACAATAGGCATTTCTGCATTATCTAAAACAGCGTAACCACGAGTTACCCAATAAATTGGCGAACCCCATGCAATTGCTGTAAACTTGTCTTTCGATCCACGAATCTGTGCGGCATCTGCAGCAGAGTTAAATTCGCGTGGATATGCCCATATAATTGCAGGCAAAGCACCATCTTTCTCTTTATTGTATCCTTTTGGTAAGTACAGGTCTCCTGTTAAATCAACACCATCAGCACGTTTATAAGAAATTTTTTCTTTTGTTATGCCATCTAACGATGGATAAGGATTTGCGAAAGCTGTTACAGGTCTGTCAGCAATGCGAAGTACTAAATTTTTAATGTAATAATTAGGCACTAATTTCTGGCTCTCTTTTCGGGTAAGTAAAACCAGTTTATCAGCATCAATTACATCACTAACATATTCAAATGTACCTTCGGCACTGCGCCAAATAATATCATTTTTCTTAGTTGCTAAATCAAACTTTGCAAGGAAAGGTAAATCTCCTTTATCTGATGATCCAACGGTATTATTCATTAAAAGTTTAGTGCCGTTATCTACGGTACGAATAACCGAACGACCATATTTGTTTTTTGTCGTAACTGGTGTTCCTGGGTTACCATAGGCATCGGTTTGATTACGGGTATAAAGTTCTTCCAATGCCCCGGTTGTTGGGTTGTAAGTATTTACTGTATTGGTTTGTTTACTTCGCAAACCTTCCATTACCAATGCCAAATTAGCATCGCCCCATTGTATGCCGCGATAACGGGTTTTAGTTTTGAAAAGCTCTTTTTCTGTACCAGTAAACGGAGCACTTAATGCGTAAACAGCATCATGGAATGGTACGTTTTTCTTAATTAAACCACTATCTAAAGGTTTAGACCACACAATAGTTGCAGGTTGGTCATCACGCCAGTCAAAACCACGAACCACATTTTGTGTATTGTCATAACCCGAAGGTGTACCTTCTGCCGATGGTAATTCTGCCAATACTTTAACTGGTTTTCCAGCTAAATCGGTAATGGTAACTGTAGATGGAAATCCGCGTGCCGTAACCAAGTAAGAGAATGGTTTGCGGATAGTTTCAATAAGCATATAGCTTTTATCTGGCGATAAACTTACCGAAGAATAAATTGCAGGTTTACCAATTGGTGTTTCAACACCTGCTGTATTTTTTACCAGTTGCGAAGTTGCAAAGAATTCGAAAAGCTGCTCATCAAAAGGCGATTTTATTAAATCCTGATAAGTTGGACTTGGAGCCGCCTTACCCAAATTCTGCTGAACCGTTGGTCCTTTTGGCATTAAAGGTTTTACTGGCGCAGCACTTGCAGGTTTTGTAACCGCTCTATACATAATGGTATTATCATTTAACCAGGTTAATCCACTACCTAAAACAACATTTAAAAAAGCTTTATTGGTTTTAATTGCTTTTTTGGTTGCCAAATCAATTATATAAAGGTCAACACCTTTTTGTGTGGTATGGGTAAATGCAATTTTATTTTGTGCCGGGTTCCAGCTAATATTACTTGCATATAATGGAGTCGGTAAGCCTGTAACAGGAAATGTCTTATCCGTTTTAATGTTTTTTAAGCTAAAATTATTAATGTAAGTAATACGGCTTGGAGAATAATTATTCGGGTTTAAGCGTAAGCCTGCAATGCGGTATTCGGGCATTGCTAATTCTTCTACCGATGGATAAGAATTTCTTTCGCTGAACAAAATCCATTCCGCTTTATCATCAATACTTACGCCAGGAGTTGGTTTGGCAAGCAATAAATCGGCAATTTCTTTTGGTGGCGTTTGGTAGCTAACAGCATCTTGTGCAGCGGCATTTAACGAAACACAGGTGCCAGCTATTAAAAAATAGAGGTGTAGTTTTTTTAACATAATCCAGTTTGGTTATTTGATCTTAAAGAACAATCAAATATTGTAAATTAAATCGAGCTAAAGCTTCGCGTAACCGCTTATTTACATGTTTTAAAAAGGATCTGAAAAGCAAAACCTGTGGTTCTTTTGGTTTATCAGCCCTGCTTTCACTAATAGTCCTCGCCCAAAAAAAATGGGCTGCGGGCTAACCGTTCAATCAGGTTTATTTTGCAATAGATTGCTATTCGGCTGCTAAAAACCTAATCGTATAAACTTTTAATATGCGCTATCGAATTAACAATCAGTTTCTGCAGAATTTTAACATCTATATCACTCAGTTTTTTAATGTAAATGCAGGCCTTCGCTGTTTTATGTTTACCAAATTCAGCCAAAAGCTTTTCTTTTTCATTTAACTCCGATGTGAGATAAAGAGAAATTGAGTCTTTTCTCGGCGAAAAACCAGCTAATGGAGCATCGCCTTCTCTACCACTTGCATATTTATAATGGTAGCTGCCAAAGCCAACAATTGCAGTACCCCACATTTTTGCTTTAAAAGAAGAAGCTTCTTCAAATATTTTAATTAATTCAAAACTATCTTTTCGTTTCTGTTCATCCTTAACAGTATTTAGAAATGAAACTACATCATTCTCGTTTTCAGTGGTTTTGTTCTGAGCCATATTTAAAAGGTTTAATAACTAAAGTAATAAAAAAGGCCTGAAGAATTAACTTCAAGCCTAAAATATTATCGATGTTTAAATCTATTTAAACTCTCTAAAATCCTGTCCGTCTTTAATGTTTAATAAGCTTTCGTAAATTAAACTAATTACGTTATCAACATCTTCTTTATGCACCATTTCTACGGTAGTATGCATATAACGCAATGGTAAAGAAATTAACGCAGAAGGAACACCTCCGTTCGAATATGCAAAAGCATCTGTATCTGTGCCTGTTGAGCGAGAAGAAGCCTGACGTTGAAAAGGAATCTCATTTTTCTCAGCAGTTTTAATTAACAACTTATTCAAATTCGTTTGTACCGCAGGTGCATAAGAAACTACAGGACCTTTTCCTGCAGATAAATCTCCCTGGATATTTTTGTTAATCATTGGTGTTGTTGTATCGTGTGTTACATCCGTTACAATGGCAACATTTGGTTTAATTCGCTGTGCAATCATTTCGGCACCACGTAATCCAATTTCTTCTTGCACCGAGTTAACAATGTACAATCCAAATGGAAGCTTTTTCTTGTTCTCTTTTAATAAACGAGCAACCTCGGCAATCATAAAACCACCAACGCGATTATCCAATGCACGACCAACGTAATAACGATCGTTTAAAATCATAAATTCATCTTCGTAAGTAATTACACAACCAACATGAATCCCTAATTTTTCAACTTCTTCTTTCGAAGTGCAACCACAATCTAAAAAGATGTTTTTTAACTCAGGGGCTTGTTCTTTTTCACCATGACGGGTGTGAATTGCTGGCCAACCAAAAACAGCTTTAACCAAACCTTTTTCGGTATGAATATTTACACGCTTAGAAGGCGCAATTTGATGATCGGAACCGCCATTACGGATTACATAAATTAAACCATCGCTGGTAATGTAATTTACATACCAAGAAATTTCATCGGCATGGGCTTCGATCACAACTTTATAGGCAGCTTTTGGATTAATTACGCCTACCGCAGTGCCGTAATTATCAATAAAATGCTCGTCGATATAAGGTTTTAAATAATTTAACCAAAGCTTTTGTCCTTCCCATTCGTAGCCAGTAGGAGCAGGATTGTTAATATATTCTTCTAAAAATTGTAACGATTTTTTTGTTACAACAGCAACGTGTTTTTTCTTTTCGTCTTCTTTTTTCTTAGCCATACTTGTTTTAGATTTTAGACTTTCGGTTTTAGTTTAGCAATAGATAAACCAATCGATAACCTAACTTTTAATATTTCTATTTTGTGCCACTTTAAATCGCAATTCTCAGATGTACAATTTAAAATTTCAATTCCATTATAACAAAATCATAACCATCTTTAAAAAATGTATCCTTTGTTTCGTGGAAACCAAATTTAAAATAAAATTCCTTAGCATTTACACGGGCATTGCACCAAAGCTCGGTTGCTTTCTGAATTTTACAAAAATCTAAGATATACTCCATCAGTTTCGATCCTAAACCCATCTTTTGCGCTTCATTTAAAATCGCCAGCTTTCTAAATTGATAAACATCGCCCTGGTGAAATAATGAAACCACACCAGTAAGTTTATGGTTAAGGTATAAGCCGAAATGTACGCCATCAAAATCGTCTTTCAGTTTTACCGAATCGAAAGGCATATCTGGATACATAACCTCATGACGGATTCGCCAGGTTAGTGACGGAAATATTTGCTCGATTTGAATAAGTGTTTCCAAAATTAAAATTTCTTACTTCCGTAAAATTTATAAATTAACATATTAATAAAAACGATGCCTGTTATGCCATAACAAAATAAAGCCCAGCCACCTTTATCCCAAAGCCATAAGCCTAATGCCGAACCGCAACTTGCACCAATAAAACTTACCGACATAAAAATTGTATTTAGTCGGTTTCTTGCTTCGGGTACCAACGTGTATATACGTGTTTGGTTGGTTACGTGTATGGCTTGTTGGGCAATATCAATCAAAATAACGCCTAAAATAAAAACAAATAAATTGCTGCCGGTAAAATAGAAAAGTAATGCACTTGCCAGTTGCAAAGCAAAACCAATTTTTAAATTTTTCCGAGGATTGCCTTTGCCGCTAATTTTACCAACCAAAGGCGCCGCCAATGCACCTGCTGCGCCAGCAATACCAAACAAACCGATTTGATAAGCCTGAAACTTAAAAGGTTCGTTGGCTAAAAATAAAACCATAGTGGTCCAAAATGCCATTATAATTGCAAAAGCAAAGAAATTTATAATTGATGTTTCTCTTAAAACAGGTTGGGTTTTAATGTAGCCAAACATCGATTGCATTAAGGCTTTATAGTTTCCTTTAAAAGTTGGTAAGCTTTGTGGAAAGCGCTTAGCCATTAAAAACATTAATAAACCGCACAAAATGGCTGCCATAAAGAAAACCGCACGCCAACCTAATAAATCGCCTACAGTACCACTTATCGCTCTCGATCCTAAAATCCCGACCAGCAAACCGCTCATAATTATGCCAATATTTTTACCGCGTTCTTCATCATTACTTAAATTGGCGGCTAATGGTAAAATTAACTGCGGAACAATTGAGGTAATGCCAATAAAAACAGAAGCAATTTGAAGCAGAATAAAGTTTTTAGAAATTGCAGCGAGTAATAACGATACAATTGCAATGGCTGTGGTGGTTAAAATTTGTTTTTTACGCTCCAGCATATCGCCTAGCGGAACCAAAAGAAACAGCCCTACAGCATAGCCAATCTGTGTTAAGTAAGTTATATGACCAGCGTAGCTTTCCGAAATTTTAAAATCTTTAGCAATCAAAATAACCAGCGGCTGGCAATAGTAGATATTTGCAACAATTAAGCCAGTGCAAAAGGCCATTAAAAGAATATCAGCTCGTTTTAACATGTAACGTTATATAGGATGTATATATAAGATGGATCGTGTAATTGGTGAATACAAGTTACCCATCCATTTTCTATCCTTACAAAGGTATGTTTCCGTGTTTTTTGCGAGGGCTGTTTACCACTTTATTTTCTAACATCTTAAAAGCTTTTATCAACTTTATACGGGTTTGCGATGGTTCGATCACCTCATCAACAAATCCACGTTCTGCGGCCCGATATGGATTTGCAAAAATATCCGAATACAATTTTTCTTTCTCCAGCCATTTCTCCTGAGGGTTTTCTGCCCTTGTAATTTCCTTTTTGAATATAATTTCGGCAGCACCTTTTGCACCCATAACTGCAATTTCGGCACTTGGCCAGGCGTAGTTCATATCGGCGCCAATATGTTTACTGTTCATTACATCGTAAGCACCACCGTAAGCTTTTCGGGTAATAACCGTTATACGCGGAACAGTTGCCTCGCTAAAAGCATACAGCAATTTAGCGCCGTTGGTAATAATGCCATTCCATTCCTGATCGGTGCCAGGTAAGAAACCAGGTACATCCTCAAAAACCAACAACGGAATATTAAAACAATCACAGAAGCGAACAAAACGAGCTGCTTTAGTTGATGAATTACTATCTAAAACTCCCGCCAGGTAAGCTGGTTGATTTGCTACAATACCAATACTTCTACCCGCTAATCGGGCGAAGCCCACAACAATATTTTCTGCGAAATCTTTGTGTACCTCCAAAAAACTATCAGCATCGGCAACAGATGAAATGATTTCTCTAATATCATACGGTTGCGAAGCATTTTCAGGCATAAAAGTATTCAGTTCCAGTCTGCTTTCATCCGTCGCTTCATAAGGCAATGCTTCAACCATTTCCTCGCAATTTTGAGGCATATAACTTAAAAGCTTTTTAACATGATTTATGGCTTCAATTTCATTTGCACAAGCAAAATGAGTAACACCCGATTTTGTAGCATGTGTATTTGCACCACCCAGCTCTTCTGATGTTACCTCTTCATGCGTAACGGTTTTTACCACATTCGGACCAGTTACAAACATATAAGAGGTATTTTCTACCATCAAAATAAAATCGGTTATTGCAGGCGAATAAACAGCGCCACCCGCACACGGGCCCATAATGGCCGAAAGTTGCGGAATAACCCCCGATGCCTGAACATTTTTATAGAAAATATCAGCATAACCACCTAAAGAAACCACACCTTCCTGAATACGGGCACCACCGCTATCGTTCAAGCCAATTAAAGGCGCACCATTTTTCATGGCCATATCCATTAATTTGCAAATTTTTTCGGCATGTGTTTCCGACAAAGACCCGCCAAAAACAGTAAAATCCTGAGAGAAAACATACGTTAATTTGCCATTTATTGTGCCGTAACCTGTAATTACCCCATCGCCCAGATATTTTTCGCGTTCCATGTCAAAGTCGGTACTTCGGTGGGTAACCAGCATGCCAATTTCCTCAAAACTACCTTCATCCATTAAAAAGTGAATGCGTTCCCGTGCAGTAAGTTTGCCCTTTTTGTGCTGGCTATCAATACGATCTTGTCCGCCGCCAAGGTTGGCCTGGTTTATTTTATCTTTAAGTAAGGCAATTTTCTTATCCATATTTGGTCGTAATAGATTTTAAAATTAAAAATTAAATTTAGATGTAGCGCAAAGGCAGTACATCTAAATAACATTGCTCCCGTTTTTTGCTTGTACGCTTCACTTCGTCGATTCCTCCTCGTTGCAGGGTACCGCTTCAACCGGGGCTATTATCTGCTTTGGTTGCTTCGTTTTAATGGATTGCAAATTGCCAGGTATTTTATCTAAAATCCTGCTTAATCTGAAAATACTATGTGTTTTAGAAGGTTAGGTATACATTTTAAAAAGAAACAAAAATAATTTAGTTACCTTTTATTGCATTTTTTTTACAACATAATGCATAAAAAAACCAATTATCCGATTACTTTTGCAATACAACATTAGAATAAGATTAGAATTAGATCGATGTTTTTAAGAAAATACAGGTACATAATCGTAGCAGCATTTATGTTCATCTTCAGTTCGAAGATGGCTATTTCTGGTGCGCCTGTTTTTTGTGGAAGTATTGATAAGGAAATTATGAATGCCGTAATCATGCAAATCGAGTTAGAGCATGAAGGGGGCAAAGATACTTCTAAAAGCTCCGCAAAATTCACCGATTTTAAACTCAATGAACTAAACTACCCAATATTCTCTTACGAGTTTTCTTCAAGCCACATCATTCTGAAGAACAGTTTTATTGAGCATTTCAAAAGATATGTAGATCCATATCATGCTACCGTTCCAACACCACCTCCCAACTTTATCTAGTATTTTTTTATTGGGGCAACCTTTTATTTTTCTTTCGTAGAATTAATTATTAAAATTCGGGTTTATTTAGCGCGTTAATAATGTTATTCTTTTGAAAAAATTATTAAGGATTTTCCCACGATTTATTCGTTAAAATTTACCTGATAATTATATCATTATGCAAAAGTTTAATCCAGCCTTTTCTGGCTCGGACATGAAGAAATATTTTCTTAAAAAGAATTTAAAGAAAGATTTACCTTCAAGTATTGTAGTTTTTTTAGTGGCATTGCCACTGTGTTTAGGTATTGCCCTTGCCTCGGGCGCACCATTATTTGCTGGTTTAATTACCGGAATTATTGGTGGTATCGTTGTCGCTTCATTTAGTGGATCACAATTAAGCGTTAGCGGTCCCGCTGCGGGTTTAACCGTTATTGTGTTAGGTGCAATAACCTCGTTAGGAAGTTATCCAACCTTTTTGTTAGCTGTGGTTTTAGCAGGTGTGTTTCAGGTAATTTTGGGCATGGTTAAAGCTGGCACAATTGGCAATTATTTTCCTTCGAGTGTTATAGAAGGAATGCTTGCCGCAATTGGTTTAATTTTAATCCTTAAACAGTTGCCTCATGCTTTGGGGGTAGATAGCGATTTTAGTGGAGACGAGGGTTTCTTTCAGAAAGACCACGAAAATACCTTTTCTGCAATTTCTGCTGCCTTTAGTCATTTTAGTTTAGCTGCAGTTGTTATTAGCTTATTATCAATCGGTATTTTAATTTTCTGGCCTAAATTTAAAAAACTAGCTATTGTGCCTGCACCGCTTTTAGTTGTTATACTTGGAGTAACAGCAAGCTTTCTTTTTGCAGGAACAAATTATCAGCTACGGGCAGATCAAATTGTAAAAATTCCTGTTGTTAGTGGTGCAAGCGAATTCTTTAGCTTATTTACAATGCCCGATTTTTCTCAATTGGCTAATAAGGATGTGTACATTGTTGCCTTAACTATTGCAGTAGTAGCCAGTTTAGAAACTTTACTTAGTATAGAAGCGATAGATAAAATCGATCCGATTAAACGGGTATCGCCAACCAACAGAGAATTAGTTGCCCAAGGTTTAGGTAATATAGCCAGCGGTATGGTAGGTGGTTTACCAATGACATCGGTTATTGTACGAAGTTCTGCCAATGTAAATGCTGGAGGTCGAACAAAAATGTCGGCAATATTTCATGGTGTTTGGTTACTGCTTTCCCTGTTATTTATTCCGCAGGTTATTAATATGATTCCGCTTTCATGTCTTGCGGCAATACTCTTGGTAACAGGTTATAAATTAACCCGAATAGCTTTGTTTAAACACATGTACCATAAAGGCTGGAGCCAGTTTGTACCATTCGTTATCACGATAGTAGCGGTATTATTTACCGATTTATTAAAAGGTGTAGCGGTTGGTATGCTCGTATCGATTTTCTACTTATTGCGTACAAATATGCGTAATCCTTTCTTTTACAGAATTACCAAAGATGGCGACAAAAAGAATATCCGAATTAAATTGGCTGAAGAGGTTTCTTTCTTAAATAAAGCAGCAATACAGGTGGTTTTAACAAATATACCTCGTGAAACAAACGTAATTATCGATGGTTCTAACGCCCGATACATCGATCCTGATGTATTGGAAACCATTTTTAACTACAAACATAACGCCTATACAAAAGGCATTATAGTGACTCTAGAAGGTGTACAGAAACATTATACTGTACCAAAATTAAATAATACAATAATAGAAGACATTAATAAATAAAATTATGTGCGCTAAGACAATAGAAACAAAAGATATAACATACGATAGTTTATTACAAGGAAATAAGGATTGGGTGAAAGATGTGATTGATCAGGACCCTACTTTTTTCGATAAACTTTCCGATGGACAAAGTCCGCCAGTATTATGGATTGGTTGTTCTGATAGCCGTGTGCCAGCAAATCAAATTACCAATACGAAGCCAGGAGATATATTTGTACACAGAAACATTGCAAATGTTGTTGTGCATACCGATATGAATATGCTTTCGGTTTTAGATTATTCGGTAAACGTATTAAAAGTAAAACATGTAATTGTTTGCGGCCATTATGGCTGCGGTGGCGTTAAAGCTGCTTTAGGCAATAAACAAGTTGGTATTATTGATAACTGGTTAAGAAATATTCGCGATGTATATCGTACCCACGAACGTGAAATGGCCACCATTAAAGATCCAGACCAAAGGTTTGATCGTTTGGTAGAATTAAACGCCATAGAAGGCGCTGGAAATATTATGAATACCTCAATTGTACAAGCTGCATGGGCCAATGGCCAGGAATTAGCCGTACATGCCTGGGTTTATAGCTTAAAAACAGGGATAATTAAAGATATGAAGGTTACCTGTACCTGTCTAGACGACGTTGCACCTGCGTTTAAGGTTGGCTAAACATCTCTTTAGATGTAGTTTTTAGTTGTTTGTTAAGCCCTGGTCTTTATTGATCGGGGCTTTGTTTTTGCTCCGAATTTGGCATATTGCCTGCGTGGCCCTTGTTGCCCTTTTCGGCATCCTCTCGAGCTTCTTCTGAGCCGAAATCACCTCTTCCAAAGTTCCTTCCGAGGTTTCCAGCATCCGATTTTACTTTGTTCTTTTCATGGTTTTCATCGCTATGATGGCGAGGAACCAACTGATCGGGCATATTGGTTTTATCGGCTGAATTGTCTGCATTTTTATCTTTTAAATTCTCATTGTTATTTTTCTCGTTTTCCATGATATTATAATTTAGCTATAGAACAGTTGGAAATGACTATAGTTTTAAAGGATTTGGAAATAAATGCTTCAGGCGCTAAGGATGCTGAAGTCCCGTCATTTGGTATAGCCCTGGTAAAAACTCGGGCTGTCGCGGCTGTCGGGTTTAGGTTTAAAGAATGTGCTTTCTACATCATGCAGCCCTAAATAGTTGCAGAGACTTTATTACATAAACGGGATTGAAACAACATTTTTTCAGTTGTCTTTTCGAGTGCAGTCGAAAAATAGGGCTAAAGATTTATTATAATCCGATTAATGTTCGTACTGGTTTTTGCCTTAAAAAAATAAATTACTACGTAAATATCGTATCAATAAGGTAACCTATTAGTATTGCGGTAATCATTGAGGTAAGCATGCCTAATACATATGCGAAAAGCGCTTTTACATAGCTTGATATTTTTCTTTGATCGAAAAACTGACCAATTGCCCAGCTAATGTAACCAAATGAAAGCATGCCAGAATATTGCATTAGGCCAATTTTTGTAACACCTTGAATTAGTGCAAAAAGTGCTAAAATTAACATGGCTACGCCGATAACAAAGCACAATAGAATTAAGATTTCGAAAAAATTATAGTCATACTTTCTGAAAAACAACTTTAGCCAGGCGGCAATAAACACCCCCATAATAATATTTGCATAGCCATAATGACTTTGAATCCAGCCAAAAATGCTTGTTATTGCCTTGCTTTTGACTTCGTGAACACTGATATAACCATCCTCTATGTGGAAAAAGTGATTAATTGTTGTGTAAATTAAGGAAGTGATAATGATAAAGATAACAGGTTTTACCAGTCGGCTCCGATCATCGGAAATAAATCTTTTTATGCTTTTGCCTGGCCTGATCAGTAACGCTTTTATGGTGTATAAAATGCCCTTATCAAAATGCAGGATGTGTTCGATTTCGTGAAGGATATAATGCCCGTCGATTCTTTTTAATTGTGCTGGCTGAGCACAGTTGTTGCAATATTTACCAGCAAAATCATTGCTACAGTTAGTACAAGTAAGTATCATCAAAGTTAATTAAGATTAAATGAGTTTAACGCTATGCTAACTTGTTCAAAGTTATTAAGTGTTGGTAGAAAAATGATTACCAGGGCAATTATAATTTGTAAAAAGGCAAAAGCGTATTTGCCTTTCATAAATACGATGTACATAATTGCACATACCAGAATGGTGCATATTATGCCTGCTGAAATGATAAGGCCTTTAAGTTTCATTTTGTTTTTGGTTAACGCTTTTAAACTAAGCTTAAGAGTGTTTTTTTGGTTTAGTAAATGATGAGCGAACTTAACCGATCTAAATTTTATTGGCGCTACACTTTAGTGTAATTTTGCTATTTTAGTTTGCTAAATGAAAACAACTGTTAATACAAGTTTACTTACCAAAAATAAAATCAATCAGTTAATGCCAGATAATAATCTACAGTTAACTGATTATCTGGAAGTGGTTAAAGCTTTTGCCCGTTTAACCTATCAAAGTGTGTATGTAATCGATTATGCGCAAATGAAATTCGAATATGTTTCGCCTAACCCATTATTTTTAAGTGGTTATACTGCGCAGGAAGTTTTGGAATTGGGTTACGAATTTTATTTTAATAACGTGCCCGAAAGTGATTTAAAATTACTGACTTTAATTAATGAAACGGGGTTTGATTTCTTTGCAAAATTACCTGAATCGCAAAGAAAGAATTATAGCATTACTTATGATTTCAACCTGATTAAAAAGGATGGAAAACCTGTTTTAATTAATCATAAACTTACGCCTCTTTTTCTTACTGACGACGGAAGAATCTGGAAAGCCATGTGTTTAGTTGCGATTTCGAATAATCAAAATGCGGGTAATGCCATTATCGATAAGCAGGGATCGGATGAGGTTTGGAAACTTAATCTGGAGAACCGAATTTGGGGTAAGGTGCTAAAGCCAAAACTCAACGAAAGAGAATTAGAGGTTTTACGGTTATACGCCCAGGGTTTAACAATCAACCAGATTGCTGATAAGATATTTGTTGCGCCAGATACCGTAAAATACTATCGAAGAAGAATTTTCGATAGCTTTAATGTAGGTAATATTGTAGAAGCACTTTCTTACGCTGTTAACAACAAAATAATTTAGAAAGAACCATTAGTGATACGGATTTAAGCTTTGCAGCCCCAAATAGTTGCACATACTTTGCCATTTAAACAGGATTGAAACGATATCCTTTTTAGCCTGTCATTCTGAGCGTAGTCGAAGAATAAGGCTAAAAAGATAAAGTATAAAGCCCGACTAACCTTAATCTTAATGCTGTTTTTGCTTTCCAAATTTCTGTAAAAAAGAAAAACCCCTGATTGCTCAGAGGTTTTTTATACTATCGTCGGACTGTGTCGTTACAGATCGAAATACTAATCTTCAGCTAAGAAAGGATAACGATAATCAGTTGGCGATTCGAAAACCTCTTTAATGGTACGTGGAGAAACCCAACGTAATAAGTTAATCATCGAACCCGCTTTATCGTTCGTACCCGAACCTCTGGCGCCGCCAAATGGTTGCTGACCAACAACTGCACCTGTACATTTATCGTTAATGTAGAAGTTACCAGCTGAGTTGCGTAATGCATGACTTGCTTTATCAATCGCATAACGATCCTGTGCAATTAAAGCGCCTGTTAATGCATATGGTGAAGTGGTATCAATAACCTTTAAAATCGAATCGAAATCCTGATCAGCATAAACATAAACGGTTAATACAGGGCCGAATAATTCTTCGCACATGGTTGTATATTTCGGGTCATCAACCACTAAAACAGTTGGCTCAACAAAATAACCTTTGCTCTTATCGTAGTTACCACCAGCAATAATTTCTACACCTTTATCTTTCTTCGCCTGGTCGATATATTTAGCTAATTTATCGAATGAGCGCTCATCGATCACGGCATTAATAAAATTACTGAAATCTTCCGTCCCGCCCATTTTAAATGTTGCTAAATCGCGTAACATTTGTTTTTTAATTTCTGGCCATAAGCTTTCGGCAATGTAAACACGACTCGCAGCCGAACATTTTTGTCCCTGATATTCGAAAGCACCACGAACAATTGCCGTGTTTGCAATATCAACCTGCGCCGAAGGGTGTACTAAAATAAAATCTTTACCACCAGTTTCGCCCACAATGCGAGGGTACGATTTATACTTGTGGATGTTGGTGCCTATTGTTTTCCAGATTTCCTGAAATACTTTTGTAGAACCTGTAAAGTGAATACCTGCAAAATCAGGGTGATTGAAAATTACCTCGCCAGTTTCTGGTCCATCAGCATAAACCAGGTTGATTACACCATCAGGTAAACCCGCTTCGCGAAAAATTTCCATTAACAGATTGGCTGCATAAACTTGTGTATCTGCTGCTTTCCATACTACAACATTACCCATCATCGCTGCCGAAGCAGGTAAGTTAGCAGCAATAGCTGTGAAGTTGAAGGGCGTAAGTGCGAATACGAAACCTTCTAAGGGGCGTTGCTCTACACGGTTCCAGTTTCCACGAGGCGAAACAGGAGGTTGTTGTTTGTAAATATCACTCATGTAACTTACGTTAAAACGCAAGAAATCAATTAATTCGCAAGCCGCATCTATTTCTGCCTGATAAGCATTTTTGCTTTGGCCAAGCATGGTAGCCGCGTTTAATTTATAACGGTATTTACCTGCAATTAAATCAGCTGCCTTTAAAAAGATTGCTGCTCTGTGCTCCCAAGAAAGGTTTTCCCAATCTTCTTTCGCAGCTAAAGCGGCATCAATAGCTTGCGCAACATGGGTTTTGTCGCCAATACTATATTGCGCTAATATATGTTGATGATCGTGTGGTGGAACAACTTTACCCTTTTTAGTGGTATGTACTTGTTTGCCTCCAATATACATCGGGATGTCTTGTTGGTGCGAGCGAGCTTCAGCAAGTGCTTCTTTTAGAAGAGCACGCTCTTTACTGCCTGGACCGTAATTTAATATAGGTTCGTTTACCGGAGTTGGTACGTTAAAAAATCCTTTAAGCATAGTGTATTTTTTATGAGTTGCGCAAAGATAAGGCTTTTACACGAAGGCAATTCTATTATTCTGTAAAGAAAATGGGGCAAACGTTTGATTGATTTTTATCATCAGAATCTATTTATCTCATCGGGATGACAGTTAGTATGCTCCATAAGTTAATCTATCGATCACTGCGTTCCTCCATATTCAAATCCGTATCAAAAGGGCTTTTCGTAAAAGGATAAATGGTTTGTTTCACAAAGCCTTTTGGATATTCTGCTTCATGAACGCCAGTCCCAGCTGGCCAATCTTTGCCTGGTAGGTAATATGTTCCAAATATCATATCAATAAAAGGGAATATCGATGCAAAGTTATGCCCATAATATTTAGGGTCTTCGCAATGGTGCCAATGGTGGTATTGAGGGGTGGTAAAAATGTATTTCAATGGGCCAAAATTTATCCTCGTATTGGCATGAATTAATACGGCATGAATGGCAATGAAAATGATATAAACATTAAATACTGTAGATGAAAAACCTAAAATATACAATGGAATAAATGTCATTGCTCGGGTAAAGAAGATATCAATAAAATGCGTTCGGCTTCCTGCCAGCCAGTCCATATTTTGTGTAGAATGGTGTATAGAGTGAAAACGCCATAAAGAAACTCTAGTGTGAAAAAAGCGGTGCGCCCAATATTGAAATAAGTCGGTAGCGAAAAAAGCCAAGAATAACGCAACAATAAAAGGCAAGCCTTGTACCCAGATGTGCAGTTGATCTAGACCCATCCAGCCGAAAAACAATACAGCAGGTTTTTGCGTTACAATACCAAAAAACTGAATAAACAAATGACTAATTACAAAGTAAGTTAAATCGGTTCGCCACTCTTCATGGAATTTGGTTTGCTCGTTATTTTTCGGAAAAAACAATTCGAGCGGAACAAAAATAGCAACCATTAAAAGTAAATCCAATATCATCCAGTCTAGACCAAAATGCCAGTTCGATTTTACAACATCTCTACCTTCGACACTTAGTGCGCCTAAAATTACAGCTAAGGCTGCAAGTAAAAAACCTGGCCAACCCCATTTCAGTTTTTTGCTTAGTACCACACTTAAAGCAGCAAAAAAGAAGGAAGCAATTACGCCACCAAGCATGAGCACTTCCATACTGTCTTTGGTGTAAATTTCTCTAAATTCTGGGGTGGTTAATTTTTCTGGATAGTGAAAGCAGAGAATTCCAAGCAGGGCTAAAGCCGCTAAAAAGATGGAGATGTAGCCACTAATTTGTCCTTGGCCGACTACTAAACGTTTATTTGGAGACATTAATGTATGTTTTGTTTGAGAACAAGTATAGCAAAAATTTGGAATGATGTCTTACATCAAAAACAATAAATGATTTTTTAGCACTCACATTCAACAATTTGTAATTCCTTCATTTGCAAAAATATATGGAAGGTTTCTTTTCTTTATTTTGAAATTTAAAGCGTTTCAAGGCGCCTAAAAAATAAAACGAGACTGATATTTCTATATAACACAGCCTCGTTTGGAATTCTTTTTATTAATTCATTTTCTGCTACTCTTTTAAAAACACCAGACATTTCTCGCAAACTTTAAACAATAGTGGCGGTAAGGTTTCACTTTCGTAGGGATGACTGGCTCCATACACATGATTTGCGCCTTCGATTTTAACTAATCTACTGGATGGATTTGCATCTGCAAGTTTTTGTGCATTTTCAAAAGGAACATTTACATCATCATCGCCCTGTACAATTAACCAGGGAATGTTGATGCGTTTTGCAGCATCGATGATGTTAAGTGTATCAGCATTTTCTTGAAAATCTTCGAGCAAGGTTTTATTTAAGGGCATTTGCTCTTTTGTGCGGGCATTGGTTACATAGATTTTTCCTGTTTTTAACCATTCTGCTTCCTGGTCCTTTTTCCATAAAGAGCTAAAATCGGTAATGGCGCTCCAGGAAATCAATTTGTTAATTCTTAAATCGTTGGCCGCTTCTATAATGCTTAACCCGCCACCGCGACTATGGCCAATTAGGTTTACTGGGGTTTCTTTACCGTATGCTTTTTCTATGTAATTCAAAACTTCATTCAAATCAAAAAGCTCTTTCGAAACGGTATTATTTGCAAAACCATCTAAGTCGGTCACGTCTTTTGGATTGCTTGCGGGTACACCACTGTATGTGAAATTGAATTTTATGTAGCGATAACCGTTGGCTGCAAAGTGGCGGGCAACTAAATTATGTGCGCCCCAATCTTTAAAGCCTTTAAACCCATGAACAAAAAGTACAATTGGCGTATTTGGGTTTTTATCATCAAATGTAATATCGCCAATAATTAATTTTCCATCAGCGCCGCTTAGGCTAAAATCATTTTGTTTAATCATAATTTAAGGTATTGGTATATAAATATAAACCTACAAAACCAGAATTTGTTGTTCGGGTTGCTCTGTCTTGTGTTTTTGAAGTGAAATATATTTATCCTTTTTTTATTCGTATATGGCTTGATTTATTCTGCTTAAAAAACGAATATGGCTAAAGAAAACCAAACCCCAAATCAAGAATCAGAAAATGGATTTTTTGATAATTTAAAAGGCAAATTGAATGAATTTACGCAAAAAGCGAGTGATGCTTTTGATGAAATAAAAGAAAACCACTGCCTTTGCTTTTCATACTTCGACAGGCTCCGTGTAACTAATGGTGTAAATCCACGCCCACCATATGAAAAATGCTTGAAAAGGAATCCGGATCCAGGCTATTAATGGTGTAATTTCAATTGATCTTAACATAAATGGTGCTTTCTGAATCATGTAAATATGGGCGGGCATGAAGGCTAGAAGCATTAAGATAATTAGCCATGCGGCAAGTTTTTGCGTTCGCTTAAAAAGCAGCATAAAACCAAAAGTAATTTCAGAAATGCCCGATAAGTAAATTAAAAATTTTTGGGCGGGCAACCATTCGGGCATAATTGCGTAATAACCTTGGGTGGATCGAAAATGGTTAAAGCCTGCTGCAATGTAGAATAAGGCATAAATGCACCGAAAGATTTTAAAAGCTGGGGAAGGATTGTCAGTGTTTTGCATTTATTTAAAACCGTTCTAAATTGATGTATATTACAGATTAATGACGGTGACATGCGTTAACCGTGTTACTTTTGTATCCCGATAATAGTTAACAACGGAGCACTTGGAATATTTAAAAGTAATAGCTTTTACGCATCACCACATCGACCTGAAATCTTTAGGGAAATTAGTTATTTGTGACCAGAGTTTAGATAGCAGGTTGAAGAATATTCAAACGGAACTTCCTGTTAGTGAAATTTTCTATCTTGGTACCTGTAACCGTGTAGAGTTCGTTTTCCTTACCAAAGAAAAAACCGATAAAGAATTTATCACTAAATTTCTAACGGTTTTAGATATGGGGTTGCCTCCTGAGTTTATGGAGCGTTTCCTTGATAATGTTACCGTTTACGAAAATGAGGAGGCTTTTAATCACTTGCTCAGAACTTCTTGTTCTTTAGAAAGTTTGGTTGTTGGCGAAAAAGAAATTCTTGCTCAAATACGTAAAGCTTACGAAAACTGCCGTGATGCAGGTTTTACGGGCGATTATATGCGTATGATTATGGAGCGGGTAGTGAAAACGGCAAAAGAGGTTTACACGCACACCAATATTTCAAAAAATCCAGTTTCTGTTGTTTCGTTGGCTTATCGTAAGCTAAAAGAATTAAATATGTGTGGCAATTCACGCGTATTAATTATTGGCGCTGGCGAAACCAACCAGAATATTGCAAAATACCTGAATAAGCATAAGTACTCTAATTTTTCAGTTTTCAATCGTACGCTTTCTAAGGCCGAAACTTTGGCTGAAGAGTTAAATGGTAATGCCTATCATTTAAGTGCATTAGAAACTTTTACCGAAGGGTTTGATGTGATTATTACTTGTACTGGTTCTACCGAGGCTATCATTGACGAAGAGCTTTATGCCAAATTGCTTAGCGGCGATACGGGTAAAAAGGTAATTGTTGATTTGGCCATTCCAAATGATGTTGCTCCAGCGGTTATCCACAACAATCCCGTTCATTACATCGAGGTTGAATCTTTAAAAGAGGTTGCCCGCAAAAACATTCAGGAACGTTACAACGAATTGGTGCATGCCGAAGATATTATTAGCAATAACATTACCGAGTTTTTTACGGTTTTAAAACAGCGCCGCATCGAATTAGCTATGCAAGATGTTCCCCGCAAGATTAAAGAAATTAAAAACACAGCACTTAATGGTGTGTTTGCCGATGAAATTAGTCAGATGGACGAGGCTTCTCGTGAAGTTTTGGAACGTGTAATGAATTACATGGAGAAAAAATGTATTAGCGTTCCAATGATTATGGCTAAAGAAATTTTAGTTAATCAATCTTAATTCAACCGTTTTTGTTATGGTCGTCATTCTAGATTTGTAGCAATCTTAACGTGTCGAGTCTTTACTATTCCTAGGCTTAATTTTTCTTAATTCCTTAATGGTTAAATTAATTGGAAAAGCAATCTTCTATGCTTCTGTGATTCCGAGTTACAAAAAATCTGTTTGATCGGTTGCAGATGCTCGTGCCTCAGCATGACAGGATATTCAGGCTTCCTATAAAAACGGATTTCCAATGCAGTCAGGTTTAGTTGAGGTAGATACAGTACTTTTAGCTCAAGAACCACCCCGCCATGCGGTCACCCCTTCAAAAAAGGGGGAATTCACCTCAATTTAATTAGAAAATTAAGAATTCTTTTAACTTTCAGCTTTAACCAATTATGTAACCTCACTGTCTCATTTTTAAACAATTTATGGTATAAGCACTATTTACCTTAAATTTGCGACACATTAAAAGTTTACAGTGAAGAAATTAACCATCGGAACACGCGGTAGCGAACTTGCACTATGGCAGGCAAATCACATTCAAAGTGAATTGGCGGCTATTGGAATTGAAGCAGAAATTAAAATTATTAAAACGCAGGGCGATAAAATCCTGAATTTACGTTTAGATAAATTAGAGGGAAAAGGCTTTTTTACCAAAGAATTGGAAGAAGAGCTTTTAGCTGGAACAATCGATTTGGCGGTTCATTGCCTGAAAGATTTACCAACTAATCATCCTGCTGGGTTAACTATCGCTGCAATTCCAACTCGTGAAGAAGCAACAGAATATCTTTTGATTTTAAAAGATTGCGTTGATGTTTCGCAGAAGCTTTCTTTGAAAAAAGGGGCAATGGTAGGTACTTCTTCAAACAGAAGAAAAGCGCAGCTTTTAGGTTTGCGCTCTGATTTAGAAATTGAAGATTTACGTGGAAACGTTCCAACCCGCATTCAAAAACTTCGCGATGAAAATTATGATGCTATTATGCTGGCGAAAGCAGGTATTAAGCGTTTAGGTTTAGATGTAAGTGAATTTCATGTAGAGGAATTAGAACCAACTGAATTTGTTCCAGCGCCTGCACAAGGTGCTTTGGCTATTCAAATCAGAGAAAATGATCATGAACTTTTTGATGCTTTACAAAAACTCCACGACCCAGCAACAGCGGAGGAAGTTGGAGTAGAACGTAAAGTATTAAATATTTTTGAGGGCGGTTGCCACATGCCTTTAGGTTGTTACTGCAAAAAAGAAGACGGCCAATTCGAAGTGTGGACTTCAAAAGCAGAAACTGCCGATGATTTTCCCGAGCGTTTGTTTCTACGTTCGGAAACGACAGAGGGTTTAGCCGAAAAAATTGTAGCCAAATTTGACAAGGAAAGAAAGAAACCTGCAAAGGTTTTCATCTCTCGTGAAATTGGTGAACATAGTTATTTCCGTAAAGCTTTAGAAAGTAATAATATAGAAATAGAGGGACGTTCGTTAATTCGTACATTTCCAATCGTTACTGTTTTAGATCAGTTTATATTAAAGAATATTGACTGGATTTTCTTCAGTAGCCGAAACAGTGTTGAGTATTTCTTCAATTTAAAGCCGCAGTTACCAAAGAAAACACAATTTGGTGTAGTAGGCAGAGGGTCTGAAGACGCCTTACGTAAGTTTGGGCATTTCGCAGATTTTGTTGGTACTAGCGGTGATATTTCAGAAGTGGCAGAAGATTTTGCAAGATTAGTTTCTAGCAAGAATGTATTGTTTCCAAGAGCACAAGATTCTTTACAGTCGATTCAAAAATCTTTGCCAGCGGATGCGAAAATCATCGACTTACCAATTTACGAAACGGTAATAGAAGAAAATATAGACCAAAGTTATGCGGATGTGCTGATTTTTACTAGTCCATCGAATGTTGATGCATATTTCGCTGATAATTTATTGGAACCTGGTCAGCAAGTGATTGCTATTGGTAATTCTACAGGTAAAAAATTCGACGAAATGGGCGTAAAATATGCTTTGCCATATTCCCCTGATGAAATCGGATTGTCGGAAGCAGTTTTTGGGATAGAGATTAGGTAGAAGCTCAGCTGAAAGCTTTAAGCGAAGACTTTGGGGGCAGAAAGGAAGTTTCAGAAGGTAAAGAAACACCCGGTCCTGCGGGACACTTCTCTGGAAGAGAGGAATTAGAAACGAGCAGAAAAAAGATGCATTTTATTGCAGCATACCCTGAATTGACGATCTTGCTTATGAACGAAGTATCTGCAGCTGATGAAGCATATTCTTCGTGCATCAGTATGACGCATGTTAAAAAAGGTTACAATCCTCGACAATATTGGTGAGGACTGTAATTATCGAGGCATTACTGAAATTGCTTTTCATATTTCTATTGCGCTCTAAAAATAAAAATGTTTCGTGAGGACACTAACCATGATGCTCCGAAAAATATACAATACTCAAGTCTTGATACTTGATACTAAATACTTGATATAAAATAAGATGTTACATCGTCCGCGAAGATTAAGGAAAAACCCGTTGGTTAGAGAGATGGTAGCCGAAACTCGACTATCGAAAGATATGTTTGTGTACCCTTATTTTGTGGTGCCAGGAACGAATGTTACACATGCAATTGATGCCATGCCTGGTGTAAACCACTATTCGGTTGACACTTTGGTTAAGGATGTGGAAGCTGGAATGAAAAAGGGCCTGAATAAAATCATGCTTTTTGGTGTTGGCGATGAAAAATCGGCTGATGCGAAATCTGCTTATCACGACCATTCGTTAGTGCCAACGGCGGTTCGTGAATTGAAAAAACAATTCGGCGAAGATTTATATGTAATTACTGACGTTTGCGTTTGTTCTTATACGAGTCACGGTCACTGCGGAATTATGGAAAACGATTATGTTCAAAATGATAAAACAGTTAATGTGATTGCGAAAATGGCTTTAACACATGCGCAAGCGGGTGCAGATATGTTTGCCCCATCGGATATGATGGATGGCAGAATTGAAGCCATGCGTAATCTTTTAGATGAAAATGGTTTTGTAAATGCGGCCATTATGAGTCATGCCACAAAGTTTGCATCGGCTTATTATGGTCCGTTTAGAGAAGCTGCCGATTGTGCTCCAAGTAAAGGCGATAGAAAAGCATATCAAATGGATTTTAGAAATCCTTTGGAAGCTTTACGTGAAGCGCAGTTGGATGAACAAGAGGGTGCGGATGTTTTGATGGTTAAACCTGGTTTGGCTTATCTGGATATTATTCAACGTTTGAAACAAGATACCAACTTACCAATTGCGGTTTACAATGTTTCTGGCGAATATTCGATGGTTAAAGCTGCTGCTGAACGGGGCTGGATTGACGAACAAAAAGTGGTTATGGAAACCATGCATGCCTTTGCAAGATCAGGAGCAAGCATTATTACCACTTACCATATTAAAGATATTTTAAATAACGATTGGATGTAATTTGAGCTGAAAGCTTTAAGCCGAAAGATCGAAGCCACTTTATAACGCTTTATATTCACTTTCAGCTTTAGTCTTTCAGCTTTAAGCTTAATAAAAATGTTAGATTCATTAAAGAAAATGTTTTCAGGCAATGAGGCCGATATTCCAGTGAATACAGGAAGTAAACCTGATATTTCGCGTGTAAAATCTGCGGAGTTATATGAGAAATCGAAAACGTATTTCCCTGGTGGGGTAAACTCGCCTGTTAGGGCCTTCAAATCTGTTTATGGTACGCCACTTTTTATCGAAAAAGGCGATGGTTGCTACATTTGGGATGCTGATGGAAACCAGTTTATTGATTTTTGCGCAAGTTGGGGTCCGCTGATTTTAGGGCATAATAACCCGAAAATACGCGAGAAAGTGACTGAGGTGATGCAAAATGGAATGAGCTTTGGCGCACCCACAGCTTTGGAAAATGAACTGGCAGAGTTGATTATCAAGAACAATCGTTTTGTTGAGAAAATTCGTTTCACAAGTTCTGGTACAGAGGCGGTAATGTCGGCGATTCGTTTGGCAAGAGGCTTTACTGGAAGAGATAAAATTTTGAAATTCGAGGGGTGTTACCACGGTCATAGCGATTCGCTTCTGGTTAAAGCAGGTTCGGGTTTAGTTACTTTTGGGGAAACTTCTTCTGCTGGTGTGCCAAAATCTTTTGCTGAAGAGACCATTGTGATTCCTTTAAATGATAAAGGGGCAATTGAACAAGCTTTCATTCAATTTAATGACCAGATTGCTGCGGTTATTATTGAGGGAATTCCTGCCAACAATGGCTTAATTTTGCAGGATGAAGAATACATTCATTTCTTAAGCAAAATTTGTAAGGAAAATAATTCGCTTTTAATTTTTGATGAAGTGATTACTGGTTTCCGTGTTGGTTTTGAGGGCGCTGCTGCATATTATGGCATCACACCTGATATTGTAACTTACGGAAAAATTATCGGTGGTGGTTTACCTGTAGGTATGTACGGTGCGAGGGCTGAAATTATGGCGCACATTTCACCTGATGGCGGCGTTTACCAAGCGGGTACTTTGTCTGGCAATCCAGTGGCGATGGCTGCGGGAATCGCAACCCTAACAGAGCTAAATAAATCTAGCTTTTACAAGGACTTAAATAATAAAACCCAAGATTTTGTAGCTAGTATTCAGCGTTTTGCAACTGCTAGAAATTATAAATTTAAAGTGTTTACGGTCGGTTCTATTTTCTGGTTCGCTTTTACGGATAAGGATAAAATTCAATCGGCTGATGATATTGATGCGGGTAGCATGGAGAAATTCAAGGTAATGCACCGCGAATTATTGAACCGTGGGGTTTATTTAGGTCCATCGGGATATGAGGTTGGTTTCGTATCTTCAGCACATACGAAGACAGAATTGGAGAAAGCGAAGAGAGCGATTTTTGAGGCGCTTGATTTGGTGTTTAAGAAATAGGTTTTTAACTAAGGAGGGCACCGAGGTTTTTAAAGAGTGGAAAGAGTTTTTTAACCATATAAGAATATAAGAAAACAAACAAATTTTTCGTGAAGACACGAACCGTGGCGATTCGGGAGAGTGGAAAAAGTTTTTCAACCATATAAGGCATATAAGAAAACAAAAAAAATGTTTCGTAAGGACACGAATCATGGAGACTGAAATAACCAAATAAACAAAAATTGCTTTCCATACTTCAACGCTGAGTATGACAAATAAACGTTTCGTGAGGACACGAACCATGCGATAAATAATATCATTTAGCATCTAAGGAATAATATCTTAAAATCCTTAAATCATAAAAATCCTGGTAAAGACAGATGAAGAAATCCATTATCATATTTTACGCGTTACTACTTTACGCATTGATTCAGCTCATTTCTTGGGGTACTTTGGTGGTGCGTTTGCAGCCGAGTCGCATGACGATGATTATGGGGGAGGGCTCGGTGTTTTTGTTTCTGCTTTGTATTGGCGGTTATTTTCTCCATCAATCATTAAAACGCGAAGATAAACTAAGAGAGCAACAGCAGAATTTTTTGATGTCGATTACCCATGAGTTGAAATCGCCTTTGGCTGCGATAAAACTTTCTATCCAAACCATTGTTAAAAGAGATTTAGATAAGGCCCGACAGGTTTCGCTTTTAAATAATTCGTTAAAAGATATTGAGCGTTTGGATGATTTGGTTGAAAATATGTTGTTAGCAACCAAGATTGAAAATCGTTCTTACACTTTTCCGAAAGAGGAATTTAATTTTTCGGAACTGGTTTATAAAATTACGGATCGGTTGCAGGTTCACTCTTGCGGAAACGAGCAACTGATCAATGCGCAAATTCAGCCAAATTTGCAGTTAATGGGTGACAAGTTTGCCTTATCGTCAGTTGTGACGAATTTGATTGAAAATGCGGTTAAGTATTCAAGTCCTTGTGATGAGATAAATGTGCTTTTAGGCCAAGTTGACGGGCATATTCAACTGAGTGTGATTGATAAAGGACCAGGTATTTCAGATGCCGAAAAAATGTTGATATTTGATAAGTTTTACCGAGTTGGTAACGAGAATGTCAGGAAAGCGAAAGGAACAGGTTTAGGCTTGTTTATTGTGAAAGAGGTTTTACAATACCATGATGCAGATATTACAGTAAAAGACAATTTGCCTCAAGGAAGTATTTTTGAAGTAACATTTAGTTAATCTCAATTATGTCACAAAAATTAAGAATTCTATTGGTAGAAGACGAGGATCACTTGTTAGATGCTATCAAATTAAACCTGGAACTTGAGGGTTATAAAGTTCACGCCGTTAAAGATGGCAAAACCGCTCTTAAAATATTTAAAGAAGAACGCTTTAATCTAATTATTTTAGATGTAATGTTGCCTGAAATGGATGGTTTCCAAGTTTGTGAAACAATCCGTTTAGAGAATGCAGAAGTTCCGATTATGTTTTTAACTGCTAAAAACACGTCAGAAGATCGTGTTTTGGGTTTGAAAAAAGGTGCTGATGATTATTTAGTTAAACCTTTCAACTTAGAGGAATTAATTCTTCGTGTTGGTATTTTGGTAAAACGCAGTTTAAAATCGGATGATTTAAAAGAGCTAAACTCTTACAAAATTGGCGATAAAACGATCTATTTTAACTCTTTCGAATTGAAACACGACGATGGTACGATTACGCCATTAACGAAAAAAGAAACGATGTTGTTGAAGCTTTTAATTGAGCGTAAAAACGATGCGGTTTCTCGTGAGCAGATTTTAGAAACGGTTTGGAATTATGATGTTTATCCATCGACCAGAACGATTGATAACTTCATTTTAACGTTCCGTAAGTATTTCGAGCCAGATCAGAAAAACCCTGTTTATTTCCACTCGATTCGTGGTGTAGGCTATAAATTTACTGATATTCATTAATGTACAATAGTCTCGGTAGGTATGTGTTGATGGCCGTTTTTGTGCTTGCTGCGTTGGTTTGTGTTTATTACAATCAATACCAGCTGGCGGCGGTTACGGGGTTTTTATTTTTATTTATTATTTGGAGTCATTTCAGGCATAGTTCTGTTTTAATGGCCTCAAAATATTTTAAAAATAATGAGTTTGATAAGGCGAAGTTGATGCTAGCGGAAGTTCCGAATGCAGAAAGACTATCGAAAAACCGAAGAGGCTATTATGAATTTATGCAAGGCAACCTGGCCTTAAAAGAGGAAGATTACGAAAAGGCTGAATATCACTTTCAGTTAGCCAGTCGTTTTCCTGTTGGCGGAAAGAATGAGAAAGCTTATGTATTAATACACCTGGCTAATCTCGCTTTGCGAAAAAAAGATAAAGAAAAGGCAGAAGCATACACAAAGTTGGCCAAGGAACTTGCAGAATCATCACTCTCGAAAGATATTATTGTGAAAATAGAAAAGGAAATAGGCAAATTATAATACTAATATTGTCATTTTGAATAACGAAGCACCAGTTTAGGAATAAAAAGGTACTTCGTTTTTTTTTTATTTATACCTTTGCGCAATTAAAATTTTTAAGCATTAAGCTGTTAAGCCTTTTTTTGGTTCTTAATACCTGAAATACAAATCATGAAGAATAATTTATTTTTAGACGCTGCATTTTCAAAACAAACAGAACGTCCTCCAGTTTGGATGATGCGTCAGGCTGGTCGTTTTATGCCACAATATTGGGAGATTAAAAACAAATACTCTTTTTTAGAGATGTGTAAAACTCCAGAAATTGCTGCAGATGTAACGATGCTTCCTGTTGATTTGTTGGATATTGATGCGGCGATTTTATTCTGCGATATTTTAGTAACAGGTGAGGCTATGGGTGGCGATTTGAGCTTTACTCAAGGCGTTGGACCGAAGTTTGCAAATCCTGTGCGTAATGCACAAGATATTGAAAACTTAAATGTTGATTGTTTGGATGAACTACAATACGTTGCTGATGCGATTAAAGTGATTCAACAGCGTTTAAATGGTCGTATTCCTTTGATCGGCTTCGCTGGTGCACCTTTTACGGTAATGAGTTACTTAATTGAGGGTGGTTCTTCTAAGGATTTTAAATTAACGAAGCTTTTTATACACAACCAACCAGAATTGGCGCATAAGCTTTTAGCTAAAATTGCTAGAGTAACGGCTGATTATTTGAATCTTCAAATTGCTGCTGGTGTTAATGCTGTTCAAATTTTCGATAGCTGGGCGCTTGCATTATCTTGGAATGATTATCAGGAATTTTCACACCGTTATATCCAGGAAATTATCTCGAACTTAAATAGAAAAGATATTCCTGTAATTTCTTTTTGTAAAGGAAGTTCGGTTTTTGCGCCAATTATGGCAGAAGCTAAACCTGATGTAATTTCTGTAGATTGGAATGCCGATTTGTTAAACATAAAAAATGCTTTGCCAAAAGGTATTGCTGTGCAGGGAAATTTAGATCCCCATATTTTATATGCGGATCAATCGGTGATTAAAGCGCAAATTCATAAACTGTTTGAGCGTATGCGTGGAAGGGAGGGATTTATCTTCAATTTAGGTCATGGTATTATGCCTGATATTCCTTTTGATAACGTGAAATATGCAATTGATGTGGTGAAGGAGTTTAGGTATTAATTTCAACTCATTTTGCTTATATTAGCGTAAATAATTTACGAGCCATGACAGTCAAATCATTACGTGACGAAGATAGATTGCCAATTAAACAGGTAATTAACGCCATAAATAAAACGATGGATGAGGTTCTTCGCGTAGTTGATGCTATGGATTTAGGTAGAACTGAAGTGAAAGCTGATGGGGTTTATAGAACTTTCAATAACGGCGAAATCGTAAAGATTTCTTCTGGGAACTTCACTAAAAAAAGAGTAGGTAAAAAAAGAATTAAACTGTTTTAATAATGGCTATCAAGCCTAAATTGAGAGTTTTCGCTGGGCCAAATGGTTCTGGTAAAACAACACTTTATAATTCAATTAAGCCAATTTATTTTTCAACCAAGCTTTTTGTAAATGCAGATAATCTTGAATCAGATTTTAAGAAAAACAATTTTTTAAATCTATCAGAGTTTGATATTATCTGTTCACATACCGAATTTGAGCAATTCAGCATTTCAAATGGATTATATTTAAAAGCAGGTTTCAAATTCGAAAGTTGGAATCTCGTTGTAAAAGAAAATGTTATCGTAAAAGGAGAATTTGATGACATCGAATATAACTCTTATCATTTTGCAATAGTTGCTGATTTTATTCGCCACAAATTAATTGAGTCTAGAAAATCATTTTCTTTTGAAACAGTTTTTTCTCATCCATCTAAGTTAGCACTCATCGAATTCGCTCGTCAGAATAATTATAAGGTTTATTTATATTTTGTTGGAACAGAAACACCTGTGATGAATCTAGAACGGGTAAAGGATAGGGTAAATAAAGGTGGTCATTTTGTTGATGGTAAAAAGGTTGAGAAATGCTATTTTCTTACAATGGATTTACTTATAGATATGTTAAAAGAAGTTGATGAAACTTATCTTTGGGATAATTCTGGTTCCAAAAATAATTATATTGGGAATATAAAGAATGGAATTTTAAATCTTGAATATACCTAATTGGATAAGCACCTATATTTTGAATAAAATCAAATCATGATAGAAACCCTTCAGCCATATTATTACTACTTTCTTGCGGTACACATCGTATTTGTAATTAGTTGGATGGCGGGTTTATTTTATATTTTAAGTCTGTTTATTTACCACACGGAGGCCAACGAAAAACCAGAACCCGAAAAAAGTATCCTACTAACTCAGTTTACTAAAATGGAGGCTACATTATGGAAAATTATTGCGACACCTGCAATGGTTATTTCAGTTTTGGCTGGCATTTCTATGCTTACTTTGCGCCCAGGTTTATTGCAGGCAGATTGGATGCATGTTAAACTTGGCTTTGTAGTAGGTTTGTTGATTTATCATTTCATTTGCCAAAACATTGTAAAACAGCTTAGAAATGGTCAATTCAAGATGACAAGTTTTCAATTGCGTTTATGGCGTGAGCTGGCTACTATTTTTATGATTGCGATTGTATTTGTAGTGATTTTAAAGAATGCCATTAACTGGGTTTACGGCTTAATTGGTATAATGGGTATTGCATTGGCAATAATGATTGCGGTGAAGCTTTATAAGAATTATCGGTTAAAGAATAAGAAATAAATTTTATTTTGTGGAACGTTCTTAGTTTTAGCATCTTCAGAATAAAGAAGATGCTAAAACTATACTTTTTTGCCTTGTTAAGTCTAATTTTAAAAATTAACAGGGTAGAAGCGAAAACCATTTCAGTTGATCCTGATTCAATATATCAACAACAAGCAAAAATTTTCATCAACGACATTTATGCAGAAAAGCTGAAATCCAAAAGATCCGTGCTAATCAATGAACCACAATTTTATCGCCATGGCTTAGAAGATTCAGATACTAGTTTTTTTGATACAAAAGAATTGTCTTATATAAAAAAACAAATTCAAGAACCGGAATTAAAATCTTGGCGAAATTTAATTAGTACGCAGATGAATTGTATAAGTAAGGATTCTCTTAACCGCATTCTTAAAAAGGAATATTTGAGATTATATAATGGATGGGATTATTTTTATAGGTATGTCGGTAAAGATATTCACATTTTTTCAAGCCCTATATTTATAAAGAATTATCAATATTGCTTATTTTATACTGAAATATCGTGTGGGTTAGGATGTGCTAGCGGAGAAACTTTTCTCTACCGTAAAAAAAATGGAAAATGGGCAAAGTTTAAATTAATTTATAGCTGGATAAGTTGATCTTATTTGTTAATAACAAAATTTAGGCAATTTCCTTTTCAAGGAGAAATTTTGTTTGCTTTTCGTCAACTTGCACCTGGTTCTTAATACTTGATACCTGCTACTTTATACTTTACCAAAAAACTATCCTAAATTTGGGCGATAAAATCCAAGCTCATGTTTACAACCACAGGTTTGAAAAAAACCTTACTCTTTATATCTTTTCTTTTCACAACTTATATTGCTTCGGCACAGTTTAATCAATCGGCTTTAGAAAACAGAATCCGTCCAGATAGTAGCTTAACCAACGAGGTACATTTTAGCTTCTATAACCTTAATTACGTTCGTAATTACGAATACACAAATGATTTCCATGACGGTTATACTTTGTACGGAACGCAGTTACAACCCCAAATTGTGTATTATGCGCATCCTAATTTGGCGATAACGGCTGGTGCTTTTATCCGCAAAGATTTCGGTAGAAACGGAATTACTGATGCTAAGCCTTTGTTTAACTTAAAATACCACAAGCGTAATTTAACCTTGATTTTTGGGAGTTTAGAGGGAGGGATTCAACATAAATATATTGAGCCTCTTTACGATTTTGAGAGAACAATAACGAACCCTATTGAATATGGCACGCAGTTATTAGTGGAGCGTAAGAAATTTAATTTAGATGCCTGGATTGCCTGGCAGAAAATGATTGATAAGGGCGAGGCTGCAAAAGAAGAAATTGTCGGTGGTTTATCTACAGAAACCACGATTGCAGAAAACAACGGCTGGAAGTTTAGTTTCCCTGCACAGTTTTTAGCTTTCCACCAAGGTGGACAAATTGATATTTTAAAAGAGATTCCGATTAGTACGGTTTTTAACGGCGCAGCTGGTTTGAAATTACACAAGGAGATAAATACTAATATAAAACAGGTTTATACCGATAATTATATTGCTGTTTACAAAGATTTATCTCCTGATAAACGTCGTGTTTTTCAAGGCGGTTTTGGCATGTGGTTAAATGCAGGAGTTGAAAGTAAATGGGGAAGTCTGGTGGCTTCTTACTGGAAAGGAAATAACTTTATTTCGATTAAAGGAATGCCTTTGTACGAATCGGTTTCGAGTAATTTATACACCAACGGTTTAAAGCAAAGCGGTAGAAATATTGTTTCGTTGCGTTATGCTTACCAAAAAGAATTAATTCCGCATTTGTATCTTGATGTTCGCTTTGAACCGCATATTGATCTGGATAATACGGATAAACAGCTACAGTTTAATCATTCGTTTTTTTTAACTTATAAACAGGATTTTAGATTGTTTAAGGCAAAGAAATAAATTTTTGTCTTAGCCAGACGGGCTTTTTTCTTTTGACAACAAAAGAGACAAAATTGCCAGCTGAAAATTTTTGTATCGAAGTTAGTAATTTGGCTTGGTTAATGCATCCCCAAAAATTTGTTAGGCTGGATATAAGATTAACGAAGATTTTCTGCCTGGGCTTTGCTGGATGGAAAAAAATAATTGCATTAGAATACCGTTTGCTGAAGCAGACGGCAAGGAAATGTAAATCGTTTTAAAATAGCTATTCATTGCCGTTGGCTTTAGCCAACGGAACTATAAATATACTTTTCGGCTTTAGCCAAATTCTCCGCTTTGCTGCTTTGTGTTGAGCACTCCTGGCGTTTCTAAACCCGATAGCAGTGCAAATACTTTTTGATGCAGCAACCCTAAATATACTGTCATGCTGAGGCACGAAGCAGCTGCAGCCGATGAAACAGATGCTTCGTGCCTCAGGATGGCAGAAGTTAAAAAAGATTGGAACGGATAGCGGGACTAACGCCTCAAAAAATCTCCTGCCATTGCTTTCCAAATCAAAAATCTATATCTTTCTTGAAATTTATTTAATATTTATCTTACTGATAATCAGTGTGTAAAAATGAATTTTAACTTTTATTTAACTTTTTCTTACTCCTCATGCAACCAATGTTTGTAATCTGCCATCTTCTATATACAAACACACAATGAAATTGACGCGAAGCTATACGATAAACGATTTGATGGAAGGCTGCAAAGCTGGCGACCGAAAGATGCAGGAGCTGCTTTATAAGCAAACTGCCTCGAAAATGTTGGCCGTTTGTATGCGCTACGCAAAAGACAGAATGGAGGCCGAGGATGTATTGCAAATGGGATACATCAAGATTTTCCAAAAGATTAAGGAATACCGTGGAGATGGATCTTTTGAGGGCTGGATTAGAAGAGTAATGGTAAATACTGCAATTGAAAGTTACCGTAAAAATTTACGCAGCTTAAATGTGGTAGAAATTGATGAGGCTTATGAGCAACCTTCGACAGGGTTTGATTTTGGTACACTGGGTATGCAGGATTTGATGAAAGTGATACAAAAATTGGCAGATGGTTACCGAATGGTTTTCAATATGTATGTAATAGAAGGCTACTCACACAAAGAGATAGGAGAAACTTTGGGGATCTCGGAAGGAGCAAGCAAATCGCAATTATCGAGAGCGAGAGCAATATTAAAAGAAGAAATTATAAAAATGGAGGGATTTGGTTATGCAACCTATACAGGATAAGGATTTTGATAAGTTATTTAAAAATGCTTTTGAAGATGCCGAAATTACGCCATCGAGAGATTTATGGAGCAGTATTGAAAGTGAAATTGAGCCAAAGAAAAAAAGGATTATTCCAATTTACTGGTTGTCGGCAGCGGCGGTTTTACTTGTTGCAACAGTTGGCTTTTTGATTTACCAACAACAGGATGTTAAGCCAAAGCAATACGCTAATAATGTTACGCCGAAAGTTGAAACACCAGTTATAACGAAACAACCAACTCAGGATTCGGCGGTTTCGATTGTAACGCCAGTTGAAAAGGTAGAACAAATCTTGCCTATTGTAAATGCTAAACCAGTTACTACTTTGGCTAAAACCATGGTAAAAAAAGAGGTTAAGCCTGTAGAAAAACAGAAAGTGGTTACCGCACCTGAAATGCAAAAACAGGAAATTATGATTGCGAAGGTTGAAGAGCCAAAACAGGATATTAAAGAAAAAATTGATGCTGCTGTTTCCAAGGCTAATTCTGAAACAGTTTATGCTTCAACAGCTTCAGTTATTAAATCGGATGTTGTTGATAGTGAAAACAATCAAGCGGAAAGTAAAGGAATTAGAAATGTTGGAGATGTTGTAAACTTAATTGTTAACAAAGTTGATAAAAGGAAAGATAAGTTTATCCAATTCCGTACGGATGATGATGATTCTTCTCTCTCATCAATAAATATTGGCCCGTTTAAATTCGGCAAAAAGAAAAAATAACCAGGATTGATTAAGATTTAAGGATTTTAAGATCGGATGTTTAAATCTATCATTTAATAATTCATTCACTTTAAAATATAAACACACACAAAATATGAAACGTCTAATTTTTACAGCACTTATGGTAGGTGGACTTGCCAGTGCTTTTGCTCCAAGTGCTTTTGCACAACAAGATACAGTAGTTAAAGACTCAGTAGTTACCAAGAAAAAAGCTAAATATAACTTAACCATTGGCGGTGGCAATCTTATTACTAAAATTGGCGATTCAACAGATAATTCAAAAAAAGGTCGCTTTGTAGGTGGAGTTACTTTTACCCGAGTTGATTTAGGTTTCTCCAGATTAATTGATAACGGAAGTTTTAATTTATCTCCAAATAATGAATTTTTAGATTACAAAGGTGGTAAAACAAGTACATTCTCTTTCGATGTTTTGCAATTCGGTTACCGTTTTAACTCTAACTTTAAGGTTTATGTAGCGGGTGGTTTCGATTGGACATTAATTCGCCTTAGAAAAGATATTACTATTGCCAAAAATTCAAGTGAGTTTGTTTACACCGAACAGCCTGTTCAGTTCTCTAAAAATCGTTTCTCGAGCAGTTATGTGCATATTCCTTTAAACTTCGAATTCCGCACCAATCAGAGTTCTAAAGGTAAAAGATTCTACGTGGTTTTAGGTCCTGAAGTAGGTTTCTTATTAAACGGTAAAATAAAACAAGTTAGCGATGAGCGTGGCAAAGAAAAACAGTACGATAGCTACCATTTCCAATCGGTACGTTATGGTGGTACGGTTAGAATTGGTTACGGAGGCTTAGGGTTGTTTACTAAATATTATTTCAACGATATGTTTACGACTACACAACAAGCTGGATTGAAAAATATGAGTTTCGGGGTAACCTTTGGCTTAAATTAAAATATAACAACACACAAATAAGTTAAATCCTGTTTCGGTTAGGCGGAACAGGATTTTTTTGTATAACAACAATTTCGATTTAGACTTTAGTCTTTCTGCTTTAAGCTTTATATTTACTCCGTGAGCGATAATATAATCAGTGTAAAAAACTTAACGAAACAATACCAGGCTGAGCAAGCTGGAGGAATTAAAAATATTACTTTCGATATTAATCGGGGGGATGTAGTAGCGATTATTGGCGAAAGCGGTAGCGGTAAATCAACTTTATTAAAATCTATTTATGGTTTATTAAAAACCGATAATGGTGAAATATTTTTTGAGGAAGAGCGAATTAAGGGGCCAGATGAACAGCTGATTCCTGGGCATAAGCAGATGAAAATGGTTACGCAGGATTTCTCGCTCAATATTTATGCTAAGGTTTACGATAATATTGCCTCACAGCTATCTAATACTGATTTAAAAACCAAAGCCGAAAAAACCCTGGCTATAATGGAACATTTGCGGATACTTCCATTACAAAATAAAAAGATAATTGAACTGAGTGGTGGAGAACAACAACGTGTTGCAATTGCCAAAGCGATGGTTGCCGATACTAAAGTTTTATTGCTTGACGAACCTTTTAGTCAGGTGGATGCTTTATTAAAGAACCAATTACGTGCAGATATTAAGCGGGTTGCTGCAGAAACTGGAGTTACGGTAATTTTGGTTTCTCACGATCCTGCTGATGGTTTGTTTCTTGCTGATCAGCTTCTTATTTTACGGAATGGTGAACTTTTACAAACTGGTAAACCATCTGAAATTTATCAGCAACCAAAACATATTTATACGGCCCAGATTTTAGGAAATGCAGTGGTTTTATCTCGCGGCGACGCAGAAAAACTGGGTTTGAAAACTTTTGCAGGATCAGTTGTTTTCTATCCGGAATGGGCAGAAATTAATAGCAATTGGAGTAGCAGACGTTTTGAAGTTAAAGACGTTTATTACAAAGGTTTTTATGATGAACTGTTGCTTGAAAGAAACGGTGTTAATGTTCGGGCGTTGCAATTGAATAGGGGCGAGCATAAAAAAAACGACCACGTTCAGTTGAACATTAGTCGTTTTTTAGAGTTTTAATGTAAGTCTTTTAATCTGCAGAAGAGGCAACCAAAACAATTCTTGCACCAATACTAGCCGTAGGTCTAACTGGTAAAGTGTTTCTATTGTTATTAAATTGAAGATATACCCTTATTCTACCTGGAAAAGAACTGTAGCTGTAAGAGTCGGTTCCGTAAGTAAATGGTAATGCATCATAACCATCGTCGTTAAAACGGGCAAATGACAAGATTATACCATCATCTTCATATTGTTCGATTCTGTTGTCGGTGATATCTACATAGTAAAAAAGGCCATTTGCATCACTTCCCGAAGTCCACTGATTTGGCTGAATAGTTTTATACAGTGTAATGTTCGGTGTGTTTTGAACAATCGTGTCCTTTTTGCAAGATGCCAAACCTAGTGTGACAATGCAAAGCATTAAAATAGTTAGCTTTTTCATATTGATTAGTGTTTATTTGTGTGTGTTGCTTTGCGTATTACAAAACAACTGCCAAAAATTCTGAATCACACATTATGGATTAATAATTGTTTATCAAATAGAACACGACATTGAAATTTGAATTCATATCTTTTAAAAATGAGAGTAATTTTTAGAGTTTTGCCCTGGTTAATTTTATTGGTTGCGGGATACTTTTTTATTTCGAAAAAGTTTAGCATTAATACTTCAGTTGAAAGTAAACATCAGCTTTTGGTAGAAAAAATCGAGGCTATTGGTAAATTAGAGCTGGTTCGCTACCAAATTAGCGATGTATTGGAACATAAAAACAAAACAGATTTTTTGCCTGAAGCAAGCGTTTTACTCATTGTAAAAGCAGAAGCTGTTGGCTGTATCGATCTTACTAAAATAACTAAAGATAATATTGAAATTGATGCGGATACAGCTGTAGTAAATTTACCACAGCCAGAGATTTGTTATGTAAAAATTGACCACAAAAACTCTAAAGTTTACGATACCAAAATGGCTTTTTTCCGCGAAGCGGGATTAGTTGATGAAGCTTACAAGGCTGCAGAAAAACATGTTGCTGCCGAAGTTAAAAAATCTGATATTTTGGCGCAAACAAAAACCAATGCATTAAATGTGCTTAAGCCAATAATTGAGGGTTTAGGGTATAAAAATGTAAAGCTGACTTTTGATTAGATTATTTTTTTTATCATTTTAAATCTTAGTACAGCTAAGTTTAAGCAGTAGCCAATATTATAAAAAATCTTCACGGTGTGGATTAAAAATATCAACCAGTATTCCAGCCTCCAGGCAAACTACACCGTGAAATATCATCGTTGGAGCATAGAAAATATCTCCTTCATTAAGGATTTTCCTATTATCGCCCATGGTAACTTCAAAACTCCCTTTCGCCACATAACTTAGCTGCAAATGCGGATGATTGTGAATTGTGCCAATTGCATCTTTTTCAAAGGCAACTTTAACCAGCATCAGGTTATCGTCAAAAGGCATTACTTTACGTTTCACGCCTGCACCCAAATCATCCCAATCGATGTCGTTGTCAGTTATTAATGTTTTGTTTGTTAGATCTTTGAAATTCATTTTCTTATGAGATTTTGTCCAATTGAGCTTGTCGAAACGTTGTTCTTCGACAGGCTCAGAATGACAATTTTATAAAATGTTATTTGCTTTCTCTGCGAAAAACTTAGGGTTCTTTTCGGTTAAACTTTATACCAAATACTCAAACAAAGTTTGATCCTGATTCAGTTCTATAATCTCGAATTTAAAATCCTTCATGCGCTGCAATAAACTGGCATAATCATCTTTATCAGTTAACTCAATACCAACCAAAGCTGGGCCATTTTCTTTATTCGTTTTTTTAATAAACTCGAAGCGGGTAATATCATCATGCGGGCCTAAAACCTCGTTTACAAATAATTTTAAAGCACCTGGTCTTTGTGGGAAACGAACAATGAAATAATGTTTCAAACCTTCAAAAAGCAGAGATTTCTCTTTGATTTCCTGCATGCGCTCAATGTCATTATTTCCACCACTGATCACACAAACAATGTTTTTTCCTACAATTTGATCCTTTACCTGTTCTAGTGCCGCTACCGACAAAGCTCCGGCAGGTTCTACAACAATCGCGTCTTCGTTATAAAGCTTCAAAATAGTAGTACAAATTTGGCCTTCAGGAATCAAATAAGTCGAGCTGAGCAATTCCTTACAATATTGGTAAGTGATCCAGCCCATTCTTTTTACTGCCGCACCATCCACAAAACGTTCGATGTTTTCAACAGTTATTGGTCCGCCGTTTTTAAGGGCTTCGCTTAACGATGGCGCACCCATTGGCTCTACCCCGAAAATTTTAACTTCAGGTTTTACGGTTTGCAAATAAGCGCTCACGCCCGATGCTAAACCACCACCGCCAACAGGTACAATTATGGCATCTAAATCAGGTAAATCCTGAAAAATTTCCATCGCAACCGTAGCTTGTCCTTCAATTACCTTTTCATCATCAAAAGGAGGGATAAAGGTCGAAGATTTTTCTTCACAATAAACTAGAGCCTCCTTTAAACAATCGTCAAATGTATCGCCCACCAAAACAATTTCAATATTGTCGCCACCAAACATATTTACCTGTTTGATTTTTTGCTTAGGCGTAATTTCGGGCATAAATATTACACCTTTAATGCCTAACTTTTTGCAAGAATAAGCGACGCCTTGAGCGTGATTGCCAGCGCTGGCACATACAATTCCGTTTTTTAAAGCATTTGCATTTAAAGCACTTATTTTATTATAAGCACCACGTAATTTATAGGAACGTACAATTTGTAAATCTTCCCTTTTTAGGTAGATATTTGCATTGTATTTTAACGATAATCCAGCATTAAATTCAAGAGGAGTACGTTTCACTACACCTTGTAAGGTTTTAAATGCGCTTTCAAAATCGAAAGTATTTTTTATTGTATCATTCATTTGTTCAGTATAAAGTTGTAAGAATCAAGTATCAAGATTTGACTCACACTTATTTTTTTTGAAAAGCATGTTCAGTGCTTTTCGGTATTGCAGTCCTCCCCAACATTGTTGGGGATTGCAATCTTTTTTAGCTTCTATCATGCTGAGGAACGAAGCATCTTTTTCATCGGTTGCAGATGCTTCGTTCCTCAGCATGACAGAATATTTTAAGGTCGCGTCAAACAAAGTATTCCCACTGCTGTCAGGTTTGAGTTTGGGCCGTCATTGCGAGGTAAGAAGCAATCTTACAACTTAATATTATTTTTTTTCGCTTTAAGATTGCTTCGTACCTCGTAATGACAATTCCGTTTTTATCTTTCTGCTTTGATCTTTCTGCTTTGATCTTTCTGCTTTAACCTTTCTTACAAAAACTTATTAATCGCATCTAAATATGCATTCGCCGATGCTTTCACAATATCAGTGCTGAAACCAAAACCCACAAAAGATTTACCTTCGTAGTCCACTTTCATATTTACCTTACTCACATCATCGCTACCGCCATGCATTGCTTGTATGGTAAATTCTTTAAGAGTAATATCTTTGTCGATAATACTCACAATTGCATTTATTGTTGCATCAACTGGGCCATTTCCTTCAGCTTTTGCTTCTTTCTCTACACCTTCGTATTGTAATTTAATATTAGCTGTAGGTTTAGCCTGGTCGCCGCAAACTACCTGAAGTAAGTTTAATTTATAGCCGTTCTTGTATGATTCAATTTCGCCATCACTCATCAAGAAAAGTAAATCATCATCCGTAATGTCTTTTTTCTCATCAGCTAAAACCAAGAAACGTTCGTAAACATCATCAATATTAATTTTTTCAATATCGTAATCTAAACGCTCTAAATGATGTTTTAAAGCATGGCGACCGCTACGAGCAGTTAAAATGATATCCGCACTGTTTAAACCAACATCTTCAGGATTAATAATTTCATAGTTTTCGCGGTGCTTCAAAAATCCATCCTGGTGGATACCAGAGCTGTGAGCAAAGGCATTTTTACCAACAATTGCTTTATTTGGTTGTACTGGCATGTGCATCATGCGACTAACCATTCCACTGATTTCTGTGAAATATTTACTGTTAATCCCTGTATGTAAACCTAAAGCATGTGTTTTAAGAATCATCGAAACTTCCTCCAAAGCAGTGTTCCCAGCTCTTTCGCCAATTCCGTTAATGGTACATTCAATTTGACGTGCACCATTTAATACGCCTGCAATGCTATTTGCTGTGGCAACGCCCAAATCATTATGACAATGAACAGAAATAATGGCCTGATCTATATTTTTAACGTGCTCTTTTAAGTAAAGAATTTTGGAGCCATATTGGTCTGGCAGGCAATAACCGTTTGTATCAGGTATATTAACAACCGTTGCACCAGCTGCAATTACAGCCTCAATCATTTGCGCCAAAAATGCATTGTCTGCTCTTCCTGCGTCTTCCGCATAAAATTCCACATCTTCCACAAACTTTTTAGCATATTTTACAGCCTCAACTGCTCTTTCTAAAATCTTTTCGCGGGTACTGTTAAATTTATATTGGATGTGCATATCCGATGCGCCTATACCGGTGTGGATACGTGGGTATTTGGCATATTTCAAAGATTCTGCAGCAACATCTATATCTCCTTTGATCGCTCTAGTTAAAGCACAAATGGTTGGGTTTTTAATCGCTTTTGATAACTCGACAACACTTTGAAAATCGCCAGGACTTGAAATTGGGAAACCAGCTTCAATTACATCAACGCCAAGTAATTCAAGTGCTTTGGCAATCTCAATTTTTTGGTTGGTGTCTAACTGGCAGCCTGGAACCTGTTCGCCATCGCGTAAGGTGGTATCGAAAATATATACTTTATTTGGATCGTGTATCATGATGCTTGTATTGTGGATTTTTTTTGGGATAAAAATTTCAATACCAATTTGCCCATTTCGGCTGTGCCTAAAACTTTAAATCGGTTAGTGGTTTGGTCGGCAATGTCATGTGTTCTGAAACCTTCTTTCAAAACCGCATCAACGGTATCAACAAGTAATTTGGCTTCTTCTTTTAGTCCGAAACCAATTTCTAGCATCAACGCAGCCGAGAGGATCGAAGCTAAAGGATTAGCTAAGTCTTTACCCGTGATATCATGCGCAGAACCGTGGATTGGCTCAAAGAAACCAGTGCTTTCTCCAACAGATGCTGATGCTAGCATACCCATTGAACCTGCTATTTGTGAGGCTTCATCAGTTAGGATATCGCCAAATAAATTTGCAGTTAAAACCACATCGAATTTCTTAGGATTTTTAATGAGCTGCATCGCTGCATTATCAATAAACATGTGCTCGGTTTCTACATCAGGATATTGTTTTGCAATTTCCTGAACGGTTTCTCGCCATAAACGAGAACTTTCTAAAACATTCGCTTTATCTACCGAACATAATTTTTTACTACGTTGCTGAGCAGCTTGGTAAGCTTTGTGCGCAATACGCTCTACTTCGTAACGGTGGTAAATCATTAAATCAGAAGCGGTATTTCTATCTTCAGAACGTGTTTTTTCGCCGAAATAAACATCTCCCGTTAATTCGCGGAAGAATAAAATATCCGTTCCTTTTAATATTTCGGGTTTAATACTCGATGCCTGAAGAAGTTCATCGAATAGTAATATCGGGCGGAGGTTTGCAAATAAACCAAGTTCCTTGCGGATTTTTAATAAACCTTGCTCAGGTCTAACTTTTAAACTTGGGTCGTTGTCGTATTTGGCATGGCCGATGGCACCGAAGAGGATGGCATCGCTTTTTCTTGCTTTCTCTAAAGTTTCGTCTGGCAATGGTTCGCCTGTGACCTCAATGGCCGCGTGACCCATTAAAGCTTCATCAAACACAAATTCATGGCCAAAAATTTCTGCAATTTTTTCTAATGCTGCTTTTCCCCAGGTGGTTACTTCTGGTCCAATACCGTCTCCAGGTATTACTAAAATGTTCTTCTTCATTTTCGACTTTTATTGTTTTCAGCTAATCATTTGCCACGGAGACTCGGAAATTGGGAAAAATTGATTCCGTGTATTCTGTGTTTCTGTGGCAATTCTGCTTTAGCTTAGTATTTCTATATTTAAACTTTCAACGACTTTTACCTCGCCTTTTTCTAATAATATTCTTTTCTCGATGCAGGTTGGCAACTGCGATTCAAAATGGCCAACATAAATTAAGGTCATTCCATTGCTGCACAACTCATCAACCAATTGGTTAAAATGTACCGTTTGCTGTTGGTCTAAACCTTGGCATGGTTCATCCAGAATCAATAATTCTGGGTTTTTTATTATGGTTCTTGCCAATAAAACCAATCGTTGTTTTCCCAATGGGAGCGAACTTAAGAGCTCGTTTTTATTTTCAGTTAAACCAAAATATTCTACCAATTCATTAACTTGTTGGCCTTTAGTGTAAGGCAGCTGTTGAAATAATCCAACCGTGTCATAAAAACCAGAAGCAATACTTTGCCAAACCGTTGCCGAAGCATCAAAATACCAATGAAACTCAGGTGAAATTAAACCGATATGCTGTTTAATGTCCCAAATGCTCTCGCCACTTCCACGTCGGTTGCCAAACAAGTAAAGTTCATTGGCGTAAGATTGTGGATGGTCGCCATTTACAAGGCTTAATAAAGTTGATTTTCCAGAACCATTATGTCCTTGCAATAACCATTTTTCGCCAGCTTTAACTTCCCAATTGATGTTTTTTAAAACCTGTTTTTCGCCATAACTGATGTTAACGTCAACCATTTTAATAATATTCTCGGAAGAATAAACAGGCGATTCTTTTAGGAAATCTGGAATTTCTTTTGAATGTTGATCATCAGAAACTGATGTTATAGCTCTTGAATTAGAAACTGAAATTTGACCATTTATTATTTCCGCAAAGCGATGAATAGAATTTGGTAACTCCGAATCATTACAAATTAAAATCAACTGAACACCATCCGTTGAAACTTCATTTAATAAAAGGTTAAGGTTTTTGCGTGATGCGGCATCCAGGCCTGTATAAGGTTGGTCGATAATTAACAATTGCGGCTTTAACCACAAAGCTTTAACGAGCTGCAATTTTTTATGTTCTCCGCTAGATAATTCAATCAGTTGCGAGCTGGCAAATGAAGAAAAATTTAAAGCTTCTAAAATGTGTTCAACTTTATCTAAGTGAAGACCTTTTTCCTTGCCATAGCTAATTAATTCTGCATGAACGGTAAGTGTATCCTTCGCCTGCTGGCTAGTATAACGTTGTTGATAATAGAAATTGGCAACGCCTTCTAAATTTTTAAACTGATACCAGCTTTCTACGAATAAAACCTCTGCTGGTAAATGACTTTCATTATTGAAATTGATTTTTACCTCGCCAGCCGCATTTTGCAAGCCTGCAATAATTTTAGCTAACGAAGTTTTTCCGCTTCCACTCGTGCCACCTAATGCCCAGTTTTCGCCACGATTAATAGTCCAAGTCAAATCCTTTAACACCGATTTTTGTTGGTGTTTTAGGTTTAAATCCTGAATACTAACGAAACTTTCTTTCATGCTATTTTATTTTTCCCTTCGGGATGATTACAACGATTAAAGTGATTCCACTGATTCTTATAGGCGGTCGTCATTGCGAGGTACGAAGCAATCTATCGCTTTAAGATTGCTTCGTACCTCGCAATGACGAGTGTGTTCGCGTTTCGCTTTAGTCTTTCAGCTTTTTACTTCTTCTCAAACTCTTCAATCAAACTTTTCTGAGCCAGGATGAAATCGATATCATCATAGCCATTAATCAAGCACGATTTTTTGTAAGCGTTAATCTCAAAAGATTCCTGTACACCGCTTTCAACGATCGTAACCGTTTGGTTTTCTAAATCAACCTCTAAAGGAGATTTTGCATTGATATCTACAGCTTTAAAAATTTGAGCTAAGAAATCTTCGCTTACCTGGATTGGCAATAAGCCATTGTTCAGGGCATTACCTTTGAAAATATCAGCAAAAAAACTACTGATTACCGCATCGAAACCTGCATCCTGAATAGCCCAAGCTGCGTGTTCACGACTACTGCCGCAACCAAAGTTTTTTCCTGCCACTAAAACTTGGCCGCTATATGTCGGATCGTTTAACACAAAATCAGCTTTAGGTTGATTATCGTTTTCATAACGCCAATCGCGGAACAAGTTTTCGCCAAAACCCTCACGAGTTGTTGCTTTTAAAAACCTCGCAGGGATAATCTGGTCGGTATCAATGTTCTCTATGTTTAAAGGCACTACTGCCGATGTTAATTTTGTGAACTTTTTCATTTTATTAGTATCAAGTTGGGAGTAACAGGATCGAGAACCCTTTTATCGACTTATTTTTTTATTTATTTGCAGCAAATACTACAAAATTGTAATACTGATAGTAGCAATTCGCATTTTGTAATCCTGCATTTTCAAGCCATTCTAACTGCGGCTTTAAAGGCGCCATAATATCAACCTTAATTCGCTCAAACGCACTTTGTTTCTCCTCATCCGTTAGGTTCGGATTTTGCTCCACATGATTTTTCCAGTTTTCAGTAAAAACTTTTTCTGCCACTTCAGTTTCCCCTAAAACCTGATCAGCGTTGATAAACCAACCTCCAGGTTTGAGCGTTTTTGCAATTTTGCCAAACAACTGTTGTTTCAATTCATTTGGTAAATGGTGTATCGCGAGTCCTGAAACCACTAAATCATAATGATTTTCTGGTAAATCTACAGTGGAGAAATCGGCGTTTAAAAAACTAATGTTTTCATTTCGCTCGAAACGCTCCTCTGCTTTTTTAAGCATCTCTTTAGAGATATCAACCAAAGTTATTTTCGCCTCAGGGTATTTCTCATGAAAGAACGCACTCATCAATCCAGTTCCTGCACCAACATCCAAAATGCTTTTAACTGCTGGAACATTTTCCGACAGCGCTAAAGCGGTACCATAAAAATCATCAAAACAAGGAATAAGAAAACGCCTTTGCCTATCGTACTTCTCAGATACTGCATTAAATTGGTTTTGAATTTCTTCCAAACTCCCCAACCCTATAAAGGGGGCTTCTGTTCTATCGTTTATGCTTATCGAATTAGACATTTCTACTTTTTGGGTTAGGGGGTTAATAATTCCCTCACATCCGTAATCACACCTGTAACAGCAGCAGCAGCAGCCGTTAACGGACTAGCCAATAAAGTTCTAGCATTTTGCCCTTGTCTGCCTTCAAAATTTCTGTTCGATGTTGAAACACAATATTTTCCAGCTGGAATTTTATCTTCGTTCATACCTAAACAAGCGCTGCAACCCGGTTCACGTAACTGGAAACCTGCAGCTTCGAAAATTTTATCCAAACCTTCGTTTTTAGCTTGCTGCTCTACTTGTTTCGAACCGGGAACAATCCAGACCGTAACATTATCCGCTTTGCGTTTATCTTTTACAAAATCAGCTACTTCACGCAAATCTTCAATACGAGAGTTGGTGCAACTTCCAATGAAAACATAATCAACTGGTTTGCCAATTAATGAAGCATCATCATCAAAACCCATGTAGTCCAACGCTTTTTGATAAGAAAGTTTTTCTTTTTCTGGTTGAGCATTTGTTGCAGGGATGTTTTCCTGGATACCCATTCCCATTCCTGGGTTGGTTCCATAAGTAATCATTGGTGCAATATCTGCCGCATCGAAAGTTAAAACGCTGTCGAATTTTGCATCAGCATCGCTGTATAAAGTTTTCCAATAGGCTAAAGCTTTACCCCACGCTTCGCCTGCAGGCGCAAATTCTCTACCTTCTATGTAATCGAAAGTAATTTGGTCTGGAGCAATTAAGCCACCTCTGGCCCCCATTTCGATGCTCATATTGCAAATCGTCATCCGAGCTTCCATACTTAAACTCTCGATTGCCGAACCAGCATATTCGATGAAATATCCAGTTCCACCAGCTGCAGAAATCTGAGCGATGATGTATAGGATGATATCTTTTGCGCCAACACCTTTTCCAAGTTCGCCATTAACCTCAATTTTCATGGTTTTAGGTTTCGATTGCAACAAACATTGGGTTGCGAAAACCTGCTCAACCTGTGATGTGCCGATTCCGAAAGCAATCGCTCCAAAAGCACCATGGGTAGAAGTGTGGCTATCGCCACAAACCATCGTTTTTCCTGGTAAGGTAATACCCAACTCTGGGCCAATTACGTGAACAATTCCTTGAAATGGGTGTCCTAAGCCATAAAGTTCAATCCCAAATTCTGCACAATTTTTGGTCAGCATATCCACTTGGTAGCGAGAAAGCTCTTCTTTAATTGGCTGTAATTGGTTTAACGTTGGCACGTTATGGTCGGCTGTTGCCACCGTTTGTTGTGGACGAAAAACAGGCAAACCTCTTTTGCGCAAGCCATCAAAAGCCTGAGGAGAAGTTACCTCGTGTATTAAGTGTGTATCAATGTATAAAATATCAGGAAATCCTTCTTCACTTTTTACAACGTGTGCATCCCAAATTTTTTCTACTAATGTTTTTGACATTTTATTTTGTATTTAATGTTGTCAGTCTGATCCCGTCGAAGACCGTTTAAAGAATAAAAAGAATCCTTCGACAAGCTCAGGATGACATTCTTTTTATTCTATGCAGTTTTAATTGCTTTCATCGCAGTCATTGCTTTACGCAAAGTAGCGCCAATTTGTTCTACTTCATGAGAACGGATCGCTTCGTTAACATCGATTAATTTTCTGTTATCAACAGCGCCATCTTTACCATCGTTAAAGTTTTTACCAACTAAATCAGTATCCACTTTTTTCATGAAATCAGCCAATAATGGTTTACAAGCCTGGTCGAATAAATAACAACCGTATTCAGCGGTATCAGAAATTACGCGGTTCATTTCAAACAATTTCTTACGGGCAATAGTGTTTGCGATAAGCGGTGTTTCGTGTAGCGACTCGTAGTAAGCAGATTCTGGTTTAATACCAGCCTGAACCATCGTTTCGAAAGCCAATTCAACACCAGCACGAACGAAAGCAACCATTAATAAATAGTTGTCGAAATATTCTTGCTCGCCAATTTTAACATCGCCAGCAGGAGTTTTTTCGAAAGCAGTTTCGCCAGTTTCAGCTCTCCATGCCAATAAGTTTTTATCGCCAGCAGCCCAATCTTCCATCATGATACGGCTAAATTCGCCACTCATAATATCATCCTGGTGTTTTTGGAATAACGGACGCATAATATCTTTTAATTCTTCCGAAATTTCGAAAGCTTTAATTTTAGCAATGTTGCTTAATCTATCAACCATTGCAGTAATACCGCCTTGCTTTAGCGCTTCAGTAATTACTTCAACACCATATTGAACCAGTTTAGATGCATAGCCAGCATCAATTCCTTTCTCAACCATTTTATCGAAAGATAGGATGGAACCTGTTTGCAATAGACCACAAAGAATGGTTTGTTCACCCATTAAATCAGATTTGACCTCAGCAACGAAAGATGATTTTAAAACACCAGCTCTATGACCACCTGTACCAACAGCATAAGCTTTTGCTTGTGCTAATCCTTTACCTTGAGGGTCGTTCTCCGGATGGACAGCAATTAAAGTTGGTACACCAAAACCACGAACATATTCTGCTCTAACTTCGCTTCCAGGGCATTTTGGAGCCACCATAATTACCGTTAAATCTTTGCGGATTTGCATACCTTCTTCCACAATGTTGAAACCGTGAGAGTACAATAATGTAGCGCCATCTTTCATTAAAGGCATAATTGCATTTACAACAGCAGTGTGTTGTTTATCTGGCGTAAGGTTAATTACCACATCCGCACCAGGAATTAATTCTTCGTAAGTACCAACTTTGAAATTGTTTTCTGTTGCATTTTTCCATGAATCTCTTTTGCCTTCAATCGCTTCTTTACGCAACGTGTAACTTACATCTAAACCACTATCTCTTAAATTTAAACCTTGATTTAAGCCTTGAGCGCCACAACCTACAATCACTAGTTTTTTGCCTTTCAAAGCGCTAACGCCATCTAAAAATTCGTTGCTATCCATGAAATCGCAAACACCCAGTTGGTTTAATTTTTCTCTAAGAGGTAATGTGTTAAAATAATTTGACATCGTTTTTGTTATTTATTTTATGGTTCTATTTTCTAATAATATTATTGTTAAGTCCGTGTCTTCACGAAACAGTTTTTCTTTTCGGGATAATTGACCGATATATTATGTGCGTTCCTCGCAATGACGAGTGTGTTAGCTTTCGTCTTTTCGCTAACCCTAAACCCTTTCTATACCTTTCTTCAGCGCCCAGGCATATCCGTAATGCACATTATCATGACCGATAGTCGTAATCAGCACTTCTTCAATGCTTTTCATTTCCACACCATAGGTTGATGTTGAAAAAGGCGTGATGTTCGCAAATACACCATTTGCATAATCTTCTTTTATCTTTTCAATACTATCAAGTGCTAAAGCTTTTAATTCTGCAACTTCTTCAGCTGTTACAGTATAAGTTGGACGAGTATCTTTTTTATAAAACTCATTGAATTTTACCGAGCTGGCATCAGCCAAAATCCCTGTACGGACATAACAAAGCGTTTGCGTACTCACTACCACATGCCCGAAATTCCAGATGATATTGTTGTTGTAACCTTCGGGAATTTTATTCAACTGCTCAATCGTTAAGCCATCCATCAACTGAATAAAAGCTTTACGGGAGTTAATTATAAAATCAAATATTTCGTTCATTTTTTCTATTGTTTTAGGTTTTAAGTTATACGTTTTACGTCCTGAACTTATAACTTACCACTTATAACGTAGTACTTATTTACATGGTAAAAATCTTCTCGCCTTTATCTAAAAACTCATTCTCAACAAGTTCTTCTCCAGGTTCAAAAGCTTCAAATTCTTTTAATTTTTCGTGGAAACCAGCACTGTCTTTAATAATCGCAACCCTGGCTGAGCGCACAAACTCAATTAGTTCATAAGGTTCTAAAGCTTTCACTAAAGCATCAGTTTCTTCTCTGTGGCCAGTTACTGCAAAAACGGTATAATCTTTACGGATCACGACTGCACTCGCACCATATTGTCTAAGTAATCGTTCTACAGTTACTTTCTCTGCAATTTCATCCGTAGATACTTTGTATAAAGCCAGTTCCTGCCAGATGATTTCTTCGTTGGTGTTGAAATAAACTTTCAAAACCTCAATTTGCTTCTCAATTTGACGAGCTAATTTTCTAACAACTTCATAGCTCTCCGTAATCACAATATTGAAACGGTGTATGCCATCAATTTCAGATGGAGAAGTATTTAAACTTTCAATATTGATTTTTCTCTTCGAGAAGATAATCGCAATCCTGTTTAATAAACCAATACGATTTTCAGCATAAACCGTGATGGTATATTCCTGCTTTCCTTCTATATCAGCTTTGTCAATTTTATGTTCTATTGTGTTTTCAGTACTCATGATAATTTCTTTTGGCAATGATTTTCGCTTTAGTCTTTCTGCTTTACTCTTTTCAGCTTATTTCAATCTAATCTCGCTTACGCTCATTCCTTGTGGAACCATTGGGAATACGTTATTTTCTCTTCCAACCATTACTTCCAGTAGAAACGAACCTTCGTGATTAATCATTTTTTCCAAAGCGGTTCTCAAGTTAGTACGCTCATCAACTTTATCAGCTTCGATATAGTAAGCCCTAGCTAGCGCCACAAAATCAGGACTTGTAATGTTTACCGATGAATAACGTTTATCATTAAACAGCTCTTGCCATTGGCGAACCATGCCTAAGAAACGGTTGTTCAAAATCAGGATTTTAACAGCTGCACCAAATTGCATAATAGTACCCAGTTCTTGTGGAGTCATTTGGAAACCACCATCGCCAATAATAGCAATTACAGTTTTGTTTGGCGCACCATATTTCGCACCAATTGCAGCAGGTAAACCAAAGCCCATTGTGCCTAAACCACCTGAAGTAATGTTACTTCGTGTATTATTAAATTTAGCGTAACGGCACGCTACCATTTGGTGCTGACCAACATCGGTTACAATCACTGCATCGCCGCCACAAATTTCATTGATGTTGCGTAATACTTCGCCCATCGTTATTTCATCTCCTTTTGGATAAAGTTCAGGTGTAATTACCTGGTCGATTTCCTGCTGATTGTAATCTTTGAATTTAGCAACCCAGTCTTCATGTTTATTTTCTTTAACCAGATTGGTTAATAGGGGTAAGGTTTCTTTACAATCACCCCAAACACCCACATCAGCTTTAACATTTTTATCAATTTCAGCTGGGTCAATGTCGAAATGAATAACTTTAGCCTGTTTTGCATATTTATCTAAACGACCAGTCACTCGGTCATCGAAACGCATTCCGATAGCGATTAATACATCACAATCGTTAGTTAAAACATTTGGGCCGTAATTACCATGCATCCCTAACATACCAACATTTAGTGGGTGCGAAGTAGGAATTGTACCTTCGCCCATAATTGTCCATGCGGCTGGAATACCACTTTTCTCAATAAATGCTTTAAATTCTTCTTCGGCGGTTCCTAAAACAACACCTTGTCCGAATAATACGAATGGTTTTTTAGCTGAATTGATTAATGCTGCAGCTTGCTCAATATACTCAACCCTAACTTTTGGTTTCGGACGATAAGAGCGGATATGATTACACTTCACATATTCAGGAAATTCCTCAATCTGTATTTGTGCATTTTTAGTAATGTCAATTAAAACTGGTCCTGGTCTTCCGCTTTTAGCAATGTAAAAAGCTTTAGCTAAAACTTCAGGTATTTCTTTCGCGTCTGTAACCTGATAATTCCATTTGGTAACAGGTGTGGTAATGTTAATTACATCCGTTTCCTGAAAAGCATCAGTTCCTAACAGATGAGCGAAAACCTGACCTGTGATACACACTAAAGGCGTACTGTCGATTTGAGCATCTGCCAAACCTGTAACCAAGTTGGTTGCGCCAGGTCCACTTGTTGCGAAGCAAACACCCACTTTACCACTAGCTCTTGCAAAGCCCTGAGCAGCATGGATACCACCTTGCTCATGACGAACCAATATGTGCTGTAATTTATCAGTGTAATCGTACAATGCATCGTAGATTGGCATAATTGCTCCTCCAGGATAACCGAAGATGGTGGTTACGCCTTCTTCAATCAATCCATTCAACAAAACCTGCGAGCCTGTTCCCTTGAAAGTTTTTGAGGTTTCTGCCTTCGCCTCGGTTTGTTGTATTGTATCTTGTGCAGTTTCCATAATTATGTTTTTGCGGTTCTATTATTCTTTAATCTTAATATCATAAATTGTGACATCAAGGGATCATCTCAAATTGTGATGATTGGTGTCTTAATTATATGCGGTCACAATTTGTGACCGGTTTAAATTTGACATTTACTTCCCCCTTGAGGAGGTTAGGGGGTTAATATTCATCAGTTACGCAACCACTTGCTGCATCTGATACTGTTTTAGCATATTTATATAAAACACCTTTTGTAACTTTTAATGCTGGTTGAACATATTTCTTTCTTCGCTCTGCGATAACATCTTCGCTCACTTGTAAACTAATGATGTTATTTACAGCGTCGATTAATATTGGGTCGTTATCTTCAACCAAACCAATTAAACCACCTTTGTAAGATTCTGGCGTAATGTGACCTACCACAAAACCGTGAGTACCCCCAGAGAAACGACCATCGGTAATCAAAGCAACGGATTTGCCCAAACCCGCACCAATAATTGCAGAAGTAGGTTTTAGCATTTCAGGCATACCTGGAGCTCCAACAGGACCTGAGTTTTTGATTACGATTACATCGCCAGGCTGAACACGACCACTAGAAATACCCGCAATTAAATCATGCTCGCCATCAAATACACGTGCTGGACCTTCAAATTTTTCTCCTTCCTTACCAGAAATCTTTGCAACAGAACCTTTTTCTGCTAAGTTTCCGTAAAGGATTTGTAAGTGACCTGTTGGTTTGATCGGTTCACTTAATTTTTGAATGATTTTCTGGTCATAATCCATAATCGATTTCACATCAGCCAAGTTTTCAGCCATTGTTTTTCCAGTTACGGTTAGGCAATCGCCATGCAATAAACCTTCGTTTAATAAAAACTTCAACACCGCAGGAATCCCACCATATTGGTGTAAATCTTGCATTAAGTATTTTCCACTTGGTTTAAAATCGGCCAATACGGGTGTGATGTCACTCATCTTTTGAAAATCATCTTGCGTAATTTCTACGCCGATCGCTTTACCCATTGCAATGAAATGCAACACCGCATTTGTACTTCCACCTAATATAATGATTGAACGAATTGCATTCTCGAATGCTTTTCTCGTCATGATATCAGATGGTTTAATATCTTTTTCTAATAAAACTTTGATGTATTTTCCAGCATCCAAGCACTCTTGTTTTTTCTCAGGACTAACTGCTGGATTTGATGAAGAATAAGGCAAACTCATTCCTAAAGCCTCAATTGCCGATGCCATTGTGTTTGCGGTGTACATACCACCACAAGCGCCTGCACCAGGACAAGTATGTTTAATAATGCCTTGATAATCTTCTTCTGATAAATTACCACAGATTTTTTGTCCTAAGGCCTCAAAAGCCGAAACAATATTTAGCTCTTCACCTTTGTAATGACCAGGAGCAATTGTGCCACCATAAACCATAATCGATGGGCGGTCTAAACGAGCCATTGCCATAATCGCACCTGGCATGTTTTTATCACAACCTGGAATCGAGATAATTCCATCATAATATTGCCCACCACAAATGGTTTCGATACTGTCTGCAATTACATCGCGACTTACTAAGGAGTAACGCATGCCGTCAGTTCCATTGCTCATTCCATCACTTACACCAATGGTGTTGAAAACCAAGCCCACTAAATCATTTTTCCAAACGCCAGCTTTAACATCTTTTGCAAGGTCGTTAAGGTGCATGTTGCAAGTGTTGCCATCGTAACCCATACTCGCAATACCCACTTGGGCTTTTGCCATATCTGCATCGGTTAATCCGATTCCGTAAAGCATTGCTTGCGCAGCAGGTTGTGTTGGGTCTTGTGTAAATGTTTTACTGTACTTATTTAATTCGCTCATTGTTAAAATATGTTGTGGTTCTGTTAGTTATATTGTCTGTATCGTATCTTGATACATGATTCTCGCAACTTGATACTAAATAATCACTTCGTAGTTTACTTTTTCAAGTACCAGGTTTTTATAAGCCCGTTGTATGGTATAGCCTATAGACTCTCTCCAAAGAGTTCGGAAAACAATATCATCTATGGAAGCAATCCCAGCAATTTCGGTAGCCGTGCCGCATAAGAAAGCACTGTCTGCTTGTTTCAAATCTTCAACTGTCAATTTTTTCTCGATACATTCGATATCTAGAACAGTACAAAGTTCTTTAACGGTGGCTCTGGTAATTCCAGGTAAAATATTTCCTAGTGATGGCGTGAAAAGTTTGCCATCTTTTTCTAAGCAGATGTTTGCTCCCGAAGCTTCGGCTACAAAACCGTGCATATCTAAAAGCAATGCCTCATCGTAACCTTTAATGTTGGCTGCGGTAGTTGCTAAGATGGAGTTCACGTAGTTTCCGCTCAATTTCGCTTCCATTGGAGTCGATTTAGGATTCGGTCTTTCGTAATCAGAAATGGTTAATTTTAAAAGTTTATTACCTGAATAAGCATCCCAATCCCAAGCACAAATTAAAATCGAAACGCCGCTAGGTTCATTCAATTTCATATTTGGGTGGCAAAAAACCAACGGACGGATATAAGCATCCTTCAGTTTATTTAAAGTAAGTAACTTATAAGTTTCCTTAATCAGTTCCTGCTTATCCCATGGAAAAGGAATGTTTGCCAGTTGACAAGAACGTTCTAAGCGATCGAAATGGGCAGCAGCTTTAAAAATGCGATTGCCATTATGCGTTTTGTAAGCTCTAATACCCTCGAACGCTGCATAGCCATAATGTAACGACTGTCCGTAAAGATCAGTACTGCTATCAACAGCCTTTTCAAACTTTCCATCAAGGTAAATAATCGTATTAGAATTATAGTATTTCATAATACCGTGTTTTGTTATTTAAAAAAAGCGTCCTGTTTGTATCAGGACGCTTTAGGTATATTTAGTTTTTTAAATCTATTTAAAAGCAGTCCGTTTTCTTCCCTAAAATATTTAGGAGAAGCAGGTTAAGTAAAATGACAGATAATAACACAATGTTTCCAGCTGCAATTGCAGTAGAGTTATTTAAAAATGTGTTATTTGATGTGATCATTACTATTGCTTTGTTTATAAAACCAATTTAGTTTTTGGTTCATAAATATGCAAGAGAAATCAGAAAAAAATGAAATAAGAATATAATTTTGATTTTTTATATTAAATCAGAACAATATTCTTATTCTGTTTAAGATTAGTGATTTAATCTCGACGACCGTAGACTGAATATCAAAACGGTATACGGTCTATTTGTTATGCTTGCATTATAAATTTTCTAATTTTCTGCCTAAAATTGCTTTTAGTGCTTAAATATTTAAAAAAATACTACCAAAAATGAAATCTGTTCAGTTGAGTTTTTACTTGTTGATATCTGAATTTTCACGGTGCATCATCTTCATCCCATAAAGCCATCGATCTGGAATATTTAAAAGACTTCCTTCGGATTCTAAGCCAGGCAACATTTTCGAAAGTGCATTTTCTTTTCTTAATGTTTTTTGAAGTTTGTTGATTGTCCTTGCTTTAAGTTGTTGGTATAGTTAAATAAAAGTGGGTTTACTTATCAAAAGGAATATAGAACCCACTGTTTGAATACCACTGTAGTTTTTTATAATAAGTTAGGTTAACATCGCCTTGATAAGGAATGTAGCATGTAAGTCCAGAAAATGTTTTTATCGGTGTGCCTAAAAAGTTTGCAGTAGCAGCTTTATATAAAATGGTTTTATCTAATTGAGCATAAATACTCGTCAAGTCATTATTTGCAAAATTATGATTTAAGAAGTCTCCAAAATCATAATTAGCCACGGGGAAATTAGTAGTGAAATCTAACCGTTGAATATTATCGCTAATAAATTTATTACCATAAAGTTTTGTTTTAAGCATAATTGCTTTCATTTCCGTAGCTAATTGCACAAGTTCGCTTGCTTTGACTAGCACAACCGTAGCAGATTGTCTATCGTCTGTATAAGCATTATAATAATCGTAATATGCTTTTGCTACATCTTTTAATTGAGCTGAACCTTGAAATAAGTAGGGCGTAATTTTTTGATAGGGAAAACTTTCTGCAATGGTTTCGGCGGGGGATGCGATAATGTATTTCGCTTTATCTTTAAATTCATACAAAACTTCTACTCCACCCATTGAGCAGGCATCGAAGATGATAAATTCAAGATTATTTGGTAAAGCGTTTTTTAAATCTATAATATCGATCTCTTTTCCAGTATCTCGCCCAAATGATTTTGTTTTAATTATTGCTGATGTTGGGGGAGCCCATGAAGTGGCATGCGACCAGAGTATAAGTCCGTAAGTTTCTGCAGGATACTCTGTTTGAGCATACTTAACTACGTCTTTTAAAAATTCAGGGTCTGAATTACTACTATTCTCGAAAGTTTTAACGGTGTCGCTAACAATTTTGTTTTCATCAGGATCATATTTAATCTTTAATAGATAAGAACGAACGCTACTGGTTTTAATGTACACCAATAATGTGCCATTAATGTTTGCAGCACCTTTTTCCATTTGGTTGATGCTGTTTAAAGCATCGTAACGTAAATCGTTATTTGCCTCCATATAAACCAACACCATCTTCGACACTTTTATCTTTTCAGGCGTTACATCGATATTTTTCTTACAGGAAGACTGAAGAGAAATTATACCAATAATAAAGAGTGATTTTAAAAAAAAATGTTTTAAAGATTTCATGACTGTTTTTTAGCAGAGCAAAAGTACTTAAATTCTATGCCGACTAAAACGAACGACTCTAAAGTGAAGATTCATGATGCATTGAAATTTTTAGGTTTAAAGAAATGCGAGAGCTATAAACTTAAGATTTCAAAATAATTTTTGGAGGTAATCTAAGTCATTAAATACAACTGATATAACTTTAACTTTAGTTTATCTGATTGTTATACAGTTGTTTAAATATAATTTTTATCTGCCTCTTGCTATTTATTTAAGCTTTTAGCTTTAAGAAATGTGCCTGTTATGGCTACAAAAAGTTATGTTAACAAACCATTATTATTTATTTTTTTTAGCACCGAAGCTTAACGTAAGCTTCTTTTTCGCTTAACTCAAAGCGTACTGTATTGGCCTTTCTTTGCAGTAACATTTAACTAATCATTTTCTAACGGTGCGCCAATAGTGCTCATTAATGTATAATAAATCAGACGTAATCTCAATCATTCCTTAAAGTTTTAGGCGCTTTCAGCCTCAAATAAAAAACACAAAAACAAATAAATTTTTAACATAACGAACAAAAATGAAAATCAGAAATTTACAATTTGGCTCTATTGCTATGCTCATGCTTTTAGGTACTGCCTGCCGAAAAGACAATGCTCCAGAAGTTGTTAATGAAAATCGTACTGCAGTACAGTTTTCATCTTCAATTAACGGACAAATTAAAACAAAAGCAGCAGATAACAGCTGGAGTGCAAATGATGCAATCGGCGTATTTATGAAAACTGGTACAGGTTTAACCAATGTTTTATCTGCAAATAAAGTTTATTTAACGCTTGGCGATGGCGAATTTAAACCATCAAATTTAGAGCAGACCATTTATTATCCTGAAGATGGAAAAGCAGTAGATTTTATCGCTTATTATCCATTCGATCAAAATCTTTCTGGTAACATTTATTCAGTAAATGTTAGTGCACAAGGTAACCAACCTGCAATCGATTTACTGTATGCAAATAATGCAGTGGGTTTAAGCAAAACCAGTACGAATGCTAATCTTGTTTTCTCTCACCAATTATCCAAAGTAGAATTTACTGTTAAAAATGGTACTGGTGTTGCAGATTTAAATGGCTTATCAGTAAGTATAACTGGTTTAAAAACTAATGCCAATTTCGATTTGGCAACAGGAACAATTACTCCTCAAAGCCAAACAGCAACTATTTTAGCTAAAACTGGTGTTCGAAATGCAGCCACTGTTGCTGAGGCAATTTTAATTCCAACTACTGACGAGGTAGGAACAAAAGTGATATTTACATTAGGTGCTAAAACTTTTACCTGGGCTTTACCGGCTGGTACCAAATTCGAAAAAGGTAAAAAATATAGCTACGAAATTGAATTAAAAGGCGAAGGCACAAGCCCTGTAGGAACTGCTGCATTTATTAAAGCAAGCGTTATAAACTGGAATGATGTTCCTTCTGGTTCATACAATCTTGATCAGGAAACTGTTGTTGTAACTCCTCCAACTTTGTCTGGTTATATGGAAACTCCTGCAATTACAACTGATGAGAACACCGTTTACGTTTCACACGGTTTTCCTGGAAAAACAGGTGTAAGAAATTACGCAATGTTATACGATAAAAAATATAAAATGGCTTATTGGGTAGCTTATCCTTTACATGCATCTTATATTGGAAGCTCTGGCCGTTCTGATGCATGGGCATTTGATCCTTCAATTGCCTCAAGCGATCAGGTTGATTTGGGTAGTTCTTTTGGTAATGGTTACGATCGCGGTCACCAAATTCCTAGTGGCGATCGTACAGCTTCTAGAGATTTAAATGCAACTACTTTCTATTATTCTAACATGACTGCTCAAGTTTCTTCCATGAACCAAGGCATTTGGAACAATTTAGAACAACAAGTTAGAACCTGGACTGCACAAAGTGATACACTTTATGTAGTTACTGGTGCCGCAATTAAAACAGCAACTGATCAAAACATTACTTATGCTAAAGGTTCTGCTATTCCTAAATATTACTATAAGGCGTTAGCAATGAAAAAAGGGAGTACATATTATACAATAGGGTTTAGAATCAATAATCAGGTTATCCCTTCGGGTAACAACTACAATACTTACCGTGTAAGTGTAAGTGATTTAGAAAAAGAAACAGGTTATACTTTCTTCCCTAAACTTTCTGCTGAGGTTAAAGCAACCGTTGATAACACGATCTGGAAATAAACAAACATAATAATACTTTAAAACGAACATGAGAAATCAAAACATTTTATTCGCGACAGCAATTACGCTGTTTGTAATGAGCAGTTCTTGTAAGAAAGATAACGCTCCAGTTGTAACGAACCCTAATGCAACGGCGGTTAAATTTTCTTCAAGCATTGATGGCCAAATTAAAACTAAAGCATTAAATGATGCCTGGGAAAGCAGTGATGCAATTGGTGTATTCATGAAAACTGGTACAGGTTTAACTTCTGTTATTTCTGCAAACAAAAATTACAATACAACAGGTGATGGCGAATTTAAACCATCAGCAGCTGATCAAACCTTATACTATCCAGAAGATGGTAAAACAGTAGATTTCATTGCTTACTATCCATTTAAGCAAAGTCTTCCTAGTAACAATATTTATGCTGTTGATGTAAATAATCAAACCATCCAAAGTGCAATAGATTTGTTATATGCAAACAATGCAACAGGCTTAAGCAAAACCAGTACAAATGCAAACCTTGTATTTTCTCATAAACTTTCGAAAATAGAGTTTACCGTTAAAAATGGTACTGGTGTATCTGATTTGAATGGCTTAAGTACAGCCATTGCAGGTTTAAACACTAAAGCTGATTTCGATTTAGCTACAGGAATTTTAGCTAATCAAACTCAGGCTGTTGAAGTTGTCGCTAAAACTGGTCTTAGAGGTTCTGCTGTAGTTTCTGAAGTTATTGTATTACCAGTTGAAGATGCTTCTGGAAAACAAATTACTTTTAGCTTGCCAGCTGGAAAATTCAAACTGACTTTACCAGCTAATACTAAATTTGAGCAAGGTAAAAAATATAGCTACGAAATTGAATTGAAAAATGGCGGTACAGCTACTCCTGTTGCTGTTGCAATTTCTGCTACTATTACCAACTGGAATAACGTTCCTTCAGGTTCTTATACTGTTGATCAGGATGTGGTTGTGGTAACTCCACCAGTTGGCGAAGATAAAGTGCTTTATACAGAAGGTTTTGGTACGGGAACAATTGGTACAACAAAACCAAAAATTGCAACTTATACTAACTACGATAACAAAACTTTCACATTTGCTGATAGCTACGGAAATGCAGATTTAAGAACTATTTCTACTTATGGCGACGGAACAAATGCACATGTTTGGTTACCTGCAGCTAAAGATGCTTCAGTGGTAATTTCTGGAGTTACTGTTAGTGGGTATTCGAAATTAAAAATTAAATATGATGCAGCAGCAAACATTCAAGGTTCAAGTTCAACTGGTAATTTGAATGTGATCAAAGTTAAAGTTAACGGCGTAGAATATGCGGTAACCAGTCAACCAATTGTAGGTGCTGATACAAATAAATTTTACACGTTAGAAGTTGTAGGTGATGTTCCTGCACTTGCAAATAACACAGTCGAATTTTTTGGTCCAGCTGCTACAAACACTTTAGGTTTACGTTTAGATAACGTTATAATTACAGGTACAAACAAATAAGAAGACTTATTAATAATATGAATAGCTTGTTTTGCTTCGGCGAAACAAGCTATTTTGTTATAAAGAATATTAAACCAAATTACTTTCAAGGTTCGGAAAAACTTGCCTTAGGCGAATTGTTTTTCAATAGAAATGAGAAATTCTTTGATCACAAAAAAAGCCTTTCCAAATTAATTGAAAAGGCTTTTTAAATGAGTTAAGTTATGTTATGCAATGCCTTCTGCCAAAACTACAATCTTATTATGAATAGCTTCAACTACGCCACCTTTAATAAAGAAACGTTGTTCTTCATCTTTGCCTGCTTTTATAATAACTTCTCCATCTTCTAAAGTTGAGATGATTGCCGCATGGTCTCTCAAAATTTGAAAAGAACCTAAAGTTCCAGGAACTGTAACTGCGGTTACTTCACCTTCGAAAACTTTTTTATCTGGAGTTAATATTTCTAAATTCATTTTTTTTGATTTGAGTATCAAGTAGCTAGTATCAAGTATCAAGATTTTATTGTTGGTCTTGATACCTGATACTCAAATTTCGATACTAGTTCGCTTCTGCTAATAATTTTTTACCTTTTTCAATAGCGTCTTCAATGCTACCAACCAAGTTAAATGCAGCTTCAGGATATTCATCAACTTCACCATCCATAATCATATTGAAACCTTTGATGGTATCTTTAATGTCAACCAATACACCTTTTAAGCCTGTAAATTGCTCAGCTACGTGGAAAGGTTGAGATAAGAAACGTTGAACACGACGAGCTCTAGATACTACTAATTTATCTTCTTCAGATAATTCGTCCATACCTAAGATCGCGATGATATCTTGTAATTCTTTATAACGTTGTAAAGTTTCTTTAACACGTTGTGCAGTGTTATAGTGCTCATCACCTAAAACGGCAGGAGAAAGGATACGTGAGGTAGAATCCAATGGATCTACCGCTGGGTAAATACCTAACTCAGCAATTTTACGAGAAAGTACCGTAGTTGCATCTAAGTGGGCGAAAGTTGTAGCTGGCGCAGGGTCAGTTAAATCATCCGCAGGTACATATACAGCCTGTACAGATGTAATTGAGCCACGTTTAGTTGAAGTAATACGCTCTTGCATTAAACCCATTTCAGTTGCCAATGTTGGTTGGTAACCTACCGCAGATGGCATACGACCTAATAAAGCCGATACCTCAGAACCTGCCTGAGTAAAACGGAAGATGTTATCAACGAAGAAAAGGATATCTTTTCCAGCGCCTTCGCCATCACCATCACGGAAATATTCTGCAACTGTTAATCCTGATAATGCTACACGAGCACGTGCACCAGGAGGCTCGTTCATTTGACCGAAAACCAATGTTGCTTTAGATTCTTTTAATTTTTCAGTATCAACTGCGTTCAAATCCCATCCACCTTTTTCCATTGAGTGTAAGAATTCATCACCATAGTTAATTACGCCTGATTCGATAAACTCACGAAGTAAATCGTTACCCTCACGAGTACGCTCACCAACACCTGCGAATACTGATAAACCAGCATAAGCTTTAGCGATATTATTTACCAACTCCATGATTAATACAGTTTTACCTACACCAGCACCACCGAACAAACCGATTTTACCACCTTTTGCATAAGGCTCTAATAAATCGATAACCTTTATACCAGTAAAAAGTACTTCAGTTTCTGTTGATAAATCTTCGAACTTAGGAGGAGTAGCGTGAATCGGGCGACCGTCAGCTTTATCTACTGCAGTGATTCCGTCAATTGCGTCACCTACTACGTTAAATAAACGACCTTTAATTTGGTCGCCAACTGGCATTTTAATCGCTGAACCAGTATCAAGTACCTTCATTCCACGAACTAAACCATCAGTAGAATCCATAGAGATTGCACGTACGCGGTCTTCGCCTAAATGCTGTTGAACTTCTAAAACAATTTTTTGTCCATTTTCTTTTGTTATCTCTAACGCATCGAAAATTTTAGGTAGATGGGCATCATCAGCAAAGCTAACGTCAACCACTGGGCCGATAATTTGTGCTATTTTTCCTAAGTTAGGCATATCTGTTGTGAGTAAATTTATTACAGTCAATGAATTAAAGCTGTTTGTAAGGGCTCCAATTCGGTTGGCAAAGTTAAGTTATTCTTGCTATATTTTAAATATATATTATAAAATTTTTAAACAAGGTTTTTATAGATAATTTAGAGGCATAAAATCATCAAATGAAAACCATTTTAGTAACTGGCAGTAACGGCCTTTTAGGCCAAAAATTAACTGAAAAAGTTTTAGCCGAAGGACGGGTAAAACTCATTGCAACTTCAAAGGGTGCTAATCGTTATCCTATTGCAAACGGATATGAATACGCCGAAATGGATATTTTGAATAACGGGCTGGTTAAGCAAGTTATCGAAAAGTATCAGCCCGATGCGATTATACATACCGCCGCAATGACTAATGTAGATACTGGCGAGGCTGATAAAGAACTTTGCCATCAATTAAATGTAGATGCAACTCAAAACTTAATATCGCTTTGCGAAAAAAATAATATTCGCTTTATACATTTAAGTACCGATTTTATATTTGATGGAGCAGATGGTCCATACAAAGAAGAAGATGCGCCAAATCCTTTGAGTTATTACGGAGAAACTAAACTATTAGCTGAATTAGCTGTTAAAGAATCGACAGCAAATTGGGCCATTTTGCGCACTATTTTAGTTTACGGTATTACTAATGATATGAGTCGTAGTAATATTGTGCTTTGGGCGAAAGGTGCATTAGAAAAGGGGCAGGCTATAAATGTAGTAAACGATCAATGGAGAATGCCGACCTTGGCCGAAGATTTAGCAGAGGCCTGCTTGTTAGCAGTAGAAAAAAATGCGCAAGGTATTTATCACGTTTCGGGGAAAGATTACATGAGCATTGCAGATTTAGTGAGAAAAGTTGCCGATTATTGGTCGCTTGATAAATCGATAATTTCTGAAATAAGTTCTGAAAGTTTAAATCAATCGGCTAAGCGACCAATTAAAACTGGTTTTGTATTAGATAAAACAATAAAAGATTTAGATTATAAACCACACAGTTTTGAAGAAGGACTGAAAATTGTGGATGAGCAGATGAAAAAAGTAGCAAGTGTTTAGTAGCAAGATTGGGAGACAGTAATTAGAAAACGAAAAACGTAACGGCCGATTTGTGAAGCCACAGCTGCAGTAAACCTTCAATAATAAAATATTTACAACAATTTAATAATAAAAAATATGTCATTACAAGTTGGCGATCAAGCCCCAGATTTTAAATTATACAGTTCTGATTTAGCAGAAGTTTCTTTATCAGCTTTTAAAGGTAAAAAGGTTATTATTCATTTTTTTCCGATGGCTTTTACGGGTACTTGTACTGAGCAATTGTGTACAATGAGAGATAACTTTAGTTTTTACGAAGGTATTAATGCGCAAGTATTAGGTATTTCAGTTGACTCTCCTTTTTCTTTAGCAAAGTTTAAAGAAGTGCAGAATTACCAATTTCCATTATTATCCGATTTTAACAAAAATGTATCAGAAGAATATGGTGCTTTGTACAATGAATTTGTATTCGGATTGAAAGGTGTTTCTAAAAGAGCAGCATTTGTTATTGATGAAGAAGGAAAAATCGCTTATGCTGAGGTTTTGGAAGATGCACACGACTTGCCTGATTTTAAGGCGATTGATGAAGCCTTGAAAGGTTAAGTTTAAACTTGCAATATATAATTTTGATTTTTTTTAAAATTTAATTGGAAATTAAAATATCAAATTATACCTTTGCAGTCCGTTAACAATACGGAAACGCATTTGTAGCTCAATTGGATAGAGCATCTCACTACGGATGAGAAGGTTTGGGGTTCGAATCCCTACAAGTGCACGAAAAAGAAAGCCTTTGAGAAATCTGAGGCTTTTTTTGTTGCATCGCGTTCCATTCAAAATGTCGGATTATTAATAATTAGAGCCTGTGATTCGTCTATGGTAAACAATAACTTGTTTGTACAGCAAAAGTTAATCGAATTTTGTCCGCCGGAGTTTTAAAAACTCGAATTTGTTTTAAAGTATAAAGCAGGAAATTTTTTATTCCTTTTTCGGCATTCAATTCTGCGACTTTTTTTGTGGCACTCAATTACCTAATTAAACATTTTCTTATTGCGGATTAATTTTATAGCAGCAAAGCCAACACCATCAGTCTCATTTCCTGTTATTAGTTCAAGCGTTTTGAATTTGTTCGCTCACGCAACGAATTAATTTTTTCGTGCCCAGGATACAGAGCCCATCTGATTCTTTATTAATCTTGATAGTATGCGAAAAAACACCATTCTTGGATCTTTAGACTGGGGAGTGGGGAAAATTGTCGGGCTGAACTGTATCATTAAGCAATTTTGCTAATGGATGCTGCATCATGCTCATTACGCAAGGAGAGCACTTTGGCTGCATCGACGATGTTCATTCTCAAATCTTCGCTAGCTTTTCTTACTTCTCTTGATGTCCATATCATATGCTAATATAGATATCAATAGGCAAATGATTTACATTTCCGAATTTTTTCGATCAATGAGCATGCTTCTGTCAAAAAATGGTTTAATTTTTTTATCGAATTAATTCTTGTGGGCAGTGACTTTTTACTGAACAATAAACCAGGGAAATTGTTATCTTAACCATATGCAGATTGAAACGGAAATCCTTGTAATCGGTGGCGGACTGGCCGGCTTGACCGCGGCGCTGCATTTACAGCAATCTGGATTTCACGTCACGCTAATCGAGAAAAAACCTTATCCACATCATAAAGTTTGCGGGGAGTATGTTTCCAATGAAGTACTGCCATATTTAAGCTGGCTTGGCATTTCTTTTGAAAGCCTGAAGCCGGCTTTGATAACCAGCTTACAGTTTAGTTCTGTTTCCGGATCTTTCCTGAATGCGAGTTTGCCGCTCGGCGGATTTGGGCTAAGCAGGTATGTGATGGATGATTTCCTCTACCAAGAACTCTTAAAAAGAGGTGTGTCGGTGCTTTTCGATACAGTTAATCAGGTACTATACAAGAATGATCTTTTCTATGTGGAGACTAATGCAAATAAGCAATTCGTTGCCAGCCATGTTTTAGGAGCCTTTGGCAAAAGATCCTCACTTGATAAAACGCTTGGACGGGATTTTATGCAGAGTAAATCTCCTTACCTTGCTGTAAAGGCGCACTATGAGGGAGAGTTTCCGTCTAACCTGGTTGCCCTGCATAATTTCAGTGGAGGATATTGCGGGATTTCAAAAGTTGAAGATAACAAACTTAATATATGTTATCTCGCGAATTTTAACCGTTTCAAGCATTTTAAGAATATCGAAAGCTATCAGCAGGAAGTGCTATATAAAAATAAGTTTCTTAAAACTATTTTAGAGGATTCAAGAATGATTTTTGAAACGCCGCTAACTATAAGTCAGATTTGCTTTGAGTCAAAGGAACCTGTTTTTGATCATATTCTCATGATAGGTGATACTGCAGCTTTAATTCATCCGCTTTGTGGAAACGGCATGGCAATGGCCATACACAGTGCTAAAATTGCATCTGAACTTCTGATTAGATTTTCCCAAAGTAAAGGACTTTCCAGAATGGTGATGGAAAAGGAATATACAAAGCAGTGGAAAGGTCTTTTTCAAAGAAGACTCTTCGCGGGAAAAATCTTGTCCGCTGTTTTCAGTAATCCCACTATACAGAAATTAGCCCTGGGTACTTTAACTAAAATGCCTGGTCTGCTTTCAAGAACGATCAAAATGACGCATGGAAAACCACTATCAATTTCTCAATAAATGCCAATAGATACAAAATTTAGAAGCACAGCTGCAGAAATCATGGATGACTTCGCAATGGAGGGAGATATCTTAACGGATGCCTTGGATAAAATCGCGGCAATAAACAAACTCCTTGGGGGAAACAAAGTGACTTTGGAAGGCGTTAGAATGTTGATGCCGAAAAATAATGCTGCTAAGCTAAGCATTACTGACGTAGGTTGTGGTAACGGAGCAATGCTTAGAATGCTCGCGGATTATGCCCGTAAAAATCATTTGAACTTTGAGTTGAAAGGAATAGATGCTAATAAATGCACCATCGCACATGCCGTGCGCTGTTCTTTGAACTATCCGGAAATACAATATCAGTGCAGTGATATTTTTGATCAAAGCAAAGAAACTGAGCGATGCGATATCATGCTCTTCACCCTCACCCTGCATCATTTTTCCGACGGCCAGATAACTAATCTTTTCAACAACCTTATCAAGGGGGTTTTCGTAGGTATAGTTGTCAATGATCTGGAAAGAAGTGGTCTTGCATACCGTCTTTTTACCGCGTTGAGCTATGTGTTCAAGCTTAATGATATGTCAAGGGAAGATGGTCTAGTGTCAATTCTTCGTGGATTTAAGAAGGCAGATCTAAAGCGCTACGAAAAAGCCTTAGACATTACTTCAAGTTATATAGGCTGGAGATGGGCTTTCAGGTATTTATGGGTTATTAAAACAAGATGAGCGTAAAAATTAAAACAATAAGCAAAGCTTTACCTGAGTTCTCCAGAACAACTTCTGAAATTCTGCCATTTTTGGATATTTGGTTAGCTGGACAGGACGACCGATTTATCAGAAAGGTTAAAAAGATATTTGAAGGTGCTGCAGTGGACAAGAGGTATTCAATTATGTCACCCGAAGAAGTATTTTCCGACTTGACTTTTGAAAAGCGAAATGATATATATGTTCGGGCGGCAATTAAGCTCGGCATACAATGTCTTTCTTCTGCTCTGGAAAAGGCAGACTGGAAACCAGTCGATTTAGATTTTATCATTACCGTAAGTTGTACGGGGATTATGATTCCGTCATTGGATGCGTATCTAATCAATGCCCTTGGCTTAAGGCAAGATATTGTTAGGCTTCCAGTTACTGAAATGGGCTGCGCAGCAGGTGTGTCTGGGATGATTTATGCTAAAAATTTTTTAAAGGCAAATCCTGGAAAAAGAGCAGCTGTTATTGCTGTTGAATCCCCGACAGCAACATTTCAGCTAAATGACTTTTCCATGGCCAATATCGTCAGTGCGGCAATTTTTGGAGATGGGGCTGCATGTGTGCTGCTAAGCTCTCATGAATCTGATCAGGGGCCAGAGATCCTTGCAGAGGAAATGTATCATTTTTACCACGCAGAAGATATGATGGGTTTTAAGCTTACCGATAGCGGACTTCAGATGGTGCTTGATGTGGAGGTACCCGAAACCATCGCGGAGCATTTTCCAGAAATAATTCATCCTTTTTTACTAAAAAACGGGTTGGAAATTTCGGATATAGACCATCTTATTTTTCATCCCGGAGGAAGAAAAATCATCCAGGTGGTAGAAGCACTATTTGGTCAGTTAGGCAAAAATATAGATCATACCAAAGAGGTGTTGAGACAATATGGTAATATGAGTAGTGCTACGGTACTTTACGTTTTGCAGCGTCATATGGAAACGAATCCCGCCTCTGGTGAAACGGGTTTGATGCTCAGCTTCGGTCCAGGCTTTTCTGCCCAAAGAATACTTTTGAAGTGGTAATATGACTAAAGCAGAAATTCTAAGCAAACTTCCTTACGGGAAGGACTTTTTATTTGTCGGGGAATTGTTACATGTCGATGAAGATGGCGCAAAAGGTACCTATACTTTTGATAAAGAGCTTTCCTTTTATAAGTCACACTTCAAGGATTTTCCGATTACTCCGGCAGTCATACTTACAGAAACCATGGCGCAGATTGGCGTGGTGTGTTTAGGGATCTTCCTGGTTGGAGAAACCTTGATGGAAAAAGGTTTTGGACTCGCGATGACCTCCAGTGAAATTGATTTCCTGAGACCTGTCTATCCTGGAGAACAAGTTTTTGTTACAAGTGAGAAGATTTATTTCAGGTTTAACAAACTATCCTGCAAAGTGGTTATGAAAAATTCAGCAGGGGAAACAGTTTGTAAAGGTATAATATCGGGTATGTTAACAACGAATGCAAATGACTGAAAATAGGGTTGTAATTACTGGCTTGGGTGTATGTGCACCAAATGGAACAACTGTTGAGGAATTTCTTCATGCCATAAAAAATGGGCTATCTGGAATAAGCCATCAGCCCGAACTTGAAAGACTGGGTTTTTCTTGTCAGATAGCAGGCAAACCTACTCTTGATGAAGCGCGGATAGCTCAATATTTTACCCCTCTTGAAATAAGAAGCTTAGCGAGTTCTGGAATTGTTTATGGAGTTATTGCAGGACTTGACGCTTGGCGGAATGCAGGCCTTGAAATATCCGCCGCGGCTGATCCTGACTGGGATAGTGGAACTTTTTTTGGAACTGGAACTTCTGGGATTGATAAGTTCAGATGGGCAATTAACAAAATAGATGAACTTGATATAAGAAAGCTAGGTAGCAGTGTTGTAGCGCAAACAATGGCCAGTGGTGTGAGTGCTTTCATCAGTGGTAAGCTTGGATTAGGCAACCAGGTTAGCACAAATTCTGCAGCCTGTGCAACAGGCACAGAAAGTATCTTGATGGCTTACGATCACATTAAATCTGGAAAAGCGAGGAGAATGCTTGCAGGAAGTACAAGTGATAGTGGACCATACATTTGGGGGGGATTTGATGCGATGAAGGTTTGTACCTTCAAACACAATAATTCACCTGAAAGTGGTAGCAGGCCAATGAGCGCCACTGCAAGTGGGTTTGTTCCTGGCAGCGGGGCAGGTGCAATCGTATTGGAATCTCTCGATAGTGCGCAGTCCAGGAATGCCAGTATTTATGCTGAGGTAATCGGTGGTCATGTTAACTCGGGTGGTCAGCGTGGCGGGGGGACAATGACCGCTCCTAACCCAGGGGCTGTTCAGCGTTGTATCGTAAAAGCGATTGAGAATGCCAGAATTAATCCTGAGGACATCGATGTTATTAACGGGCATTTGACTGCAACAAGCAAAGACGCACTTGAAATTGAAAACTGGAAGCATGCACTTGGCTCCTCCAAAGAAAATTTTCCATATATAAATTCGTTAAAAGGAATGATTGGTCATTGTATTAGCGCCTCAGGGAGCATCGAATGCGTTGCATCCGTGCTGCAGTTATACGAAGAATTTATCTTCCCAAACATAAACTGCGAGGATTTGAATTTGGAAATTTCCTCACTGATAGATGAGCGTAGGGTTCCTCGCAAACTTTTAAAAAGAAGTTTTAATATTTTGGCCAAAGCGAGTTTTGGGTTTGGAGATGTGAATGCCTGTTTAATTTTAAAAAAATACCGCAATGGATAAAAAAGAAATAATTGCTGAACTTAAGGAAATTGTTTCCCTTTATACCGAAAACCAGGATTCATTGGAAAACATAAATGAACAGACTGATTTCATTACGGACTTGAAAATAAATTCAGCTAATCTTGTGGATATCGTACTTGATATCGAAGAAAAGTTCAATATCTCAATCGACAATGATTCGATGGCGAGAATGCTAAATATTAAAGCTACAGTTGAGGTCATTGAAACTAAACTTGCTGAAAATGCTGGGTAATGATGTTATAGATCTAAGACTTGCCAAAACGCAAAGCAACTGGAAACGGTCAAACTATTTGTCTAAGGTTTTTTCTTTAAATGAGCAGGATATAATTTATAATTCAGACAATGCGGACCTGATGGTCTGGCTGATGTGGAGCATGAAAGAGGCAGTCTATAAGATTGTAAACCGGCAAACGGGAATTCGTGTTTATGATCCAAAGGCATTCATTTGCGGATTCGATCTGAATGGTTCGAAGGCAAAGGGTTCTGTCGACTATTTTGGTGAAAAATTTTTAACAAGTAGCGAGGTTGCTCAAAACTACGTTCATACGCTGAGCTTTAAGACTTATGCCAGCTATGAAAAGTGCAGGATAATTCACGCAAAAAACTGTACCGATTACTTAACTCTTTTTAACCGTGATCATAACGATTTATTTCTGCAAACAGATGAATCGGGACTGCCTGAAATCTTTAGGAAACAGGCGATGACACATCATATCACGACAATAAGCCATCATGGAAACTTTCTATTTATTGCTTACCTGTTATAGTGAGCAATTTTGGGCCAGCTTAAATGGGATAAATTGCAAATTTTGTATTCCTATTTGATGCTCTCGTTGGTTAGAAATTCGGGTGGCCGGTTTTGCACGGAATCACATAATTATTTTTTCGATACTTCGTCAATTCAATTGAAGATTCTAATTTCATAGTACCTCTTAGGTTTTAATATCACACAACTTCCAGCCAAGAACAATATTCATGCTCGAACTATAAGTTGGATTAAGCTTGTATTCGAAATGTGATGTGATTAAAATTCGAAAAGAGAGGGAAAAAAGGTATAAAACAAAAAGCCATCATTTCTGATGGCTTTAGTTTCGATTTTTTTTGAAGTACTCGGGGCGGGAATCGAACCCGCACGCCTTTGAAAGCACAGGATTTTAAGTCCTGCGTGTCTACCAGTTCCACCACCCGAGCATTAGCCTGTTCCGAAATCCTTCGGTAGGTTAATTTTTAATAAATGCTTTCTGGTAGGAAAACATTTAGAGCGAAAGACGAGATTCGAACTCGCGACCCCGACCTTGGCAAGGTCGTGCTCTACCAACTGAGCTACTTTCGCAAATTAATACATTGCTGTATTCCTTTGGGGTTGCAAATATAGGGATATAATTTTCAGTACCAAAAATAATTGAAAATAATTTTCAATATTAATATAGATATCGCGAATGCTAAAAGTCAAACTAATATTTGTACCTGCTTTCGGATTATTTTAGTGTACTTGAAAGTTGATATCAATCGCATCATTAAATAATTTTTATCAGACAAATAATTAAATGTTTTGGGAAACGACTTGCATACGAATAGAATATTTGGTTAAGTGTAAACAAGACCTAAGATTCTTTGCAAAAGCATTTAGAATGCTTTTAAAATGGGTTTATTTTCAAATAAATTCTCAATTATAAATAGCATCTAAATTAATAATTATATATTTGCAGCCTTGAAAGGCAACGCTTTAATTTAATATTAGGCATTGACTTTCATATTTAGTACAGCCATAGGAATAAGGCTTTTTTAATTTTAAAGACAACCTAAACAACTTGAATGCTTAATTTAGTTCTCTTTGGCCCTCCAGGGGCGGGTAAAGGCACCCAATCTGAAAAACTGATTGCAAAATATCAGTTGGTACACGTTTCAACAGGCGATCTATTTAGAGCACACGTTAAAGGAGAAACAGAATTAGGAAAAAAAGTTAGTCAATTGTTAGCTGATGGAGAATTGGTGCCAGATGCGATTACAATTGCCATGCTTGAAGAAGAAGTAGATAAAAACCCTGATGCAAAAGGATTTGTATTTGATGGTTTTCCTCGAACGGTTCCGCAAGCAAAGGAACTTGATTTATTTTTAGAGCGTAAGGACAGTAAAATCGCTGGTGTTATTGCTTTAGATGTTGATCAGGATGAATTAACAAAACGCATAGCTGAACGTCATAAAATTAGTGGCCGTCCAGATGATGATGCAGAAAAGTTAAAAAAACGCATTTCAGAATACTTCGATAAAACTATCCATGTATTACCTTATTACGAGGAGCAGGGGAAATTGAAGAAAGTAAACGGAATTGGTGAAATAGATAGAGTTTATAATGATCTTTGCGCTGTAATAGATCAGTTTTAAATAATCAATTTTTTTAAAAATAGCATCCGCAAAAAAGGCATTAGTTGTTTTTTGCGGATGTTTGTTTTTTAGCGATTTTTGTAATCTAAAATCGTTAATAGTAGATACAATAAGAATTCATCGTCGATTTTTTTTAATCTAAATCGTCAATCTAAAATCGTAAATAATATGTCACAGGGTTCGAATTTCGTAGATTATGTAAAAATTTGTTGCCGTTCTGGTAAGGGCGGGGCAGGTTCTGCACATTTGCATCGTGATATTTTAACATCTATGGGTGGGCCTGATGGTGGTGATGGCGGTCGTGGCGGCCACATTATCGTTAAAGGTAGTAGCAACATCTGGACATTATTACACCTTAAATACCGTAAGCATATTATTGCTGAAGATGGTTTGGCGGGAGGAAGTTCACACAAATTCGGCCGACAAGGTAAAGACGAAATTTTAGAAGTTCCGTTGGGAACTATTGCTAAAGATGCTGAAACTGGAGAAGTTCTTTTCGAAATTACAAAAGATGGCGAAACTAAGATTTTAACGGCTGGTGGCCGTGGCGGTTTGGGTAATGCACACTTTAAAAACTCCGTTCAGCAAACACCACGTTTTGCACAACCTGGCGAACAAGGACAAGAAGTTTGGAACGTTCTGGAACTTAAAGTTTTGGCTGATGTAGGTTTGGTTGGTTTCCCGAATGCAGGTAAATCTACCTTGCTTTCAGTAGTTTCGGCTGCTAAACCAGAAATTGCCGATTATCCTTTTACCACAATTGTTCCTAATTTGGGTATAGTAAGTTATCGTGGTGGTAAGTCGTTCGTAATGGCCGATATTCCAGGCATAATCGAAGGTGCTTCTAAAGGAAAAGGTTTAGGTTATCGTTTCTTACGCCACATTGAGCGTAATTCTGTATTGTTATTTATGGTTCCTGCAGATACGAGCCGTTCGATAAAAGAAGAGTATGAAATCCTTAAAAAGGAATTAGAATCTTACAATCCCGAATTAATGCAAAAACCACATGTTTTAGCTATTACCAAATCGGATATGTTAGATGAAGAATTAATGGCAGAAATGAAACAGGATTTGCCAAGTGTGCCATCCATATTTATATCATCAGTTGCCGAAAAGAATATTTTAGAATTGAAGGATATGCTTTGGAAAGCAATTGAATCTTAAGTTGAAAGGTGAAAAATTGGGCAAGTAAGAAGCAGTTTAGCTGAAATTTGCTTGCACAGTTAATCATTTTATTCAATTATTAAGATCTTATTCCATCTACAACATAACCTACCCATTCTTTTAAAATATATTGCCAATAGCCTAAAGAACCAGCATCTGGTAAGTAGTAATCAGATATATCGTAGTTTTCTTTGCCAATATAGTCTGTTGGGTAGTAATCCAGTTTTCTTTTAAAAGCTTTGTCAAATATCATTCTAGAACGGGGAATATGCCATGCACTGGTAACTACTAGGATAGAAGCTTTGGGCTGCGTTTTGTTTACCAGCTCTGCACTATATTTTGCATTTTCTATCGTGTTTTTACTCCTGTTTTCAGTTAGAATTAATGAATCTGGAATACCTAAACTTTTCAAATAAGTTAAAGTTAAGTCAGCCTCTATTAACTCTTTTCCGATAAGTTTACCTGAACCGCCACTAACTAAAATCTTCTTGATAATGCCACTTTTTAATAAGTTAATGGTCTGAATAAGCCTATCCCCACGCTCATTCACAGCCAACTTACCACCTTGTGTTGATTTTGAAAAACCGCCCAATAAGATACCAATGTCGTATTTCTTGTTGGTGGGATAAGAAGCTTCGTAAAAATTGTAAGCTTTACCAACCAAAAAGCGATTTGAAAAAATAAATAGCAATGATATCGCGAGTATTAGTAATTTCTTTCTTCGCTCATGCTTTTTAGAAAAAATCGCAAATAAAAGTATTACGAAAACCCAGATTATAGGCTGGAGGATAAAAATTAAGATCTTGGAGATAATGAACGTCATTCAGCTTAAATAAACTCAAATGTATGTCAAAATCCGCTAATTGTCAATTATCCTTGTCCTTCTTGCACTTGTCCATTATCGTGCGCATGTTCTAAAATATCTTGCACATCCGATTTACGTTTCTTTTGTACTTTATGCTTAAAATGAGGCACCTCATGCTCTACAATATCTTCTTCAATGGCCTCAACGCCAAATACTTTTTCTTTTAACAGGTTATATTTATCCTGAAAACCAAAACGAAGATTTCTTGCTCCACCTGCAATTTTTCCACGAGTTCCAGCACCACTATCTGGTGCAAATAATACACTGATAACGGCTCCAGCCGCTAAGCCTGCAACTAAAGCAATGGCAATTTGTGCGTTATTATGAGATTTGTGCGCTAAGTATTTTCCGATTAACTTTCTGTATTTCATAGCAATATATTTTAAAAAGAACAAATGCCATTTAATAATGTTTCGTTATTTTTAAATGAATGACAATTTCATAATCTTTAAAGGATTATTTGCTGAAGCGTAAATGCACAACATCTATTAAAATCAGTCCCGCTCTTCGTTTCAATCTTTTCAAACTTCTGTCATGCTGATACACGAAGCCTCTATTTCATTTGTTGCAAATGCTTTGTGCCTGCGCATTACATCATATTTACGGTTACTGCACCAAAAAGTATTTTCACTTCAATCGGGGCTAAAAAGCAGAGGCAGATTTTTATTTTGGCGGTTTACAGGGTGCTTAACCCATTGTTTATAAATCTGATTTTAATGAAAAGCACGCAAGCGAGGTACGAGTGCGGACTTGTAATGGTAAGCAGGACTGCAAACCTCCAAATAAACAGAACCTTTCATTTTCAATAAATTATTATCTTAATGTTTAAAATAAAACCAATATTTGATTTCAAATTTTAATAAACAATGGTAAAAGCAACGATAAATAAAGAACATTATGCTTGTTCGGTTACAAATGGCGCTCATGAAGTTATAGTAGATGAGCCTGTAGAATTAGGTGGAACGCATAAAGGTTTTGCGCCAAAAGGCTTGCTTATGGCTTCGCTTGCATCTTGTGTGGCCATTACGCTGCGCATGTATGTGGATAGAAAGGGTTGGGCGGTTGATAAAATTGAAGTGGAGGTAAATATGGGCATCGAAAATGCGCAAAACATTTTCCTCGAAGAGATTACTTGTACAGGCGATTTAACCGAAGAGCAAAAACAGAGACTGGAAGATATTGCGACGAAATGCCCAGTGAGTAAAATTCTTACGGCGGGTAACGAGGTTCGGTCGAAAGTGTTATAGTAAAATGGTGCAAAACTCGTTTACCATTTCCTTAAAAGCTTTAATATCTTTGTAACTCTTCAATTTTGTGAAGTAAAAAATTATTTATGGCTACCGAAATTAAATGTCCAAACTGTGCTCATGTTTTTCCGATGGAAGAAGCAATGGCCGAAGATTATAAGAAAGAGCTGAGAGAGAAAGCGGTGGCTTATGCCAGACAAAAAGATGAAGAATACCAACGTAAACTTCAGGTTTTTGAGACAGATAAACAGCAACAACAAAAAGTTTTCGACGCTAAATTGGTGGAAGAAAAGAATAAACTAAAAGGGGATTTGGAAGAAAACCTACGTAAAAGTATCGCGTCGGATTTTGAAACCAAATTGCAAATGTTGGAAGGCAATGCAAAAGAAAACGAAGAGAAACTAAAACTTGCCCGCGAAAAGGAATTGGAGTTTTTGCGTCGTGAGCAAGGTTTGAAGCTAAAAGAGGAAGAAATGGAATTGGCTTTCCAACGTAAAATGCAAGAACAACGCAACGAGTTGGTGGAGCAAATTCGTAAACAAGAAGCCGAGAAAAATAGCATTAAAGATACCGAGCATCAGTTGCGTTTAAGAGAACTTGAAAAACAACTCGACGACCAGAAAAAACTGGCAGAAGAAATGAAACGCAAAGCGGAGCAAGGCAGTATGCAATTGCAGGGCGAAGTACAGGAGTTGATTTTGGAGGAATTACTGCGTAGTAATTTTCCATTCGATTTAATAGAAGAGGTTGGGAAAGGTGTTCGCGGAGCCGATTGTGTACAAGTTGTGCGTAACCAATTCGGACAGGAGTGTGGCAAAATTATTTATGAAAGTAAGCGCACCAAAGATTTCGGAGGCGATTGGATTGAAAAGCTGAAAAAGGATATGCGTAGTATGGGCGTTGATGTAGCGGTAATCGTGAGTCAATGTTACCCGAAAGGAATGGATTGTTTCGGTCAAAAGGATGGTGTTTGGATTTGCTCTTTCGAAGAAGTGAATGCAGTTGCTTATGTATTGAGAGACGGAATTTTGCGTTTATCTACAGCAATGAAATCTCAAGAAAATCGTGGCGATAAAATGCACATGCTTTATGATTACTTAACAGGAGTAGAATTTTCTGAGCAATGGAAAGCTATTCGCGAGGGTTTTATGAGTATGAAATTATCCATCCAACGCGAACGTGATGCAATGGAGCGTTTGTGGAAAGCCCGCGAAAAACAGCTGGAAAAAGTTTTGTTAAACGCAACACATATTCGTGGCTCGATTGAGGGTATTGCAGGTAGCGATAGTATTCAGTTAAGTTTGACTGATGATGAGGATGATACATTGTTATTGGATTAACTGGAAAAGTATGTCGTGCTTAACGGAGTGAAGATCGTGTAATAGCTGCGAAGTAAATCTGATGAAATAGAAGGCTGGCTTTTAGAGATAGTAAATCAAAAAAGTGGATTAATTTTATTCAAGGCTTTTAGGTTAGGGATTCTTCCACTGCGTTCAGAATGACAACAAATTAATATAAAATAGTTGCCGAGCTAAATTCGGCATGGCGATAAATGAAACAGAATTATAAAATAAATTATATAAAGTGAATAAAAACCTAAACAACAAACCCTTTAACCTCTCAAAATTTATGGCATTAATTTGCCTTTTGCTATTTTTCGGGAACGTTTCCGCTCAGGAATTAAAATCGCCTGATGCAAATTTGGTTGCAAATTTTTCTTTAGCAGATGGTGGTGTACCAACTTATAGCTTAAAGTACAAGGGCAAGGATGTTATTAAAACGAGTAAGCTTGGTTTGGAGCTTAAGGATGGTAAAAACTTAACCAATGGTTTTACAATAAGCGATGCCAAAACCAGCACATTTAACGAAACCTGGAAACCTGTTTGGGGCGAGGTAAAGCAAATTGTAAATCATTACAATGAGTTGGCTGTTACTTTAACGCAAAAGGAAACCAATCGTTTCATTATTGTTCGTTTGCGTTTATTTAACGATGGTTTGGGTTTCAGATATGAATTTCCAGAACAGAAAAATCTTGATTATTTCGTAATTAAAGAAGAAAAAACACAATTCGCGTTAGCTGGCGACCATAAAGCTTTTTGGTTACCTGGCGATTATGATACGCAGGAATATAGCACCGTAACTTCTAACTTATCAGAAGTTCGTGGTAAAATGAAAGATGCGGTTACACCAAATGCATCGCAAACTACATTTTCGCCAACGGGTTTACAAACGCCTTTAATGATGAAAAGTAAAGATGGTTTGTATATCAATATCCACGAGGCAGCATTAATTAACTATTCTTTAATGTCGTTAAATTTGGATGATAAAAACATGGTTTTAGAATCGTGGTTAACGCCAGATGCGGTAGGAGATAAAGGTTATATGCAAGCGCCTTGTTTAACGCCTTGGAGAACAATTATTGTAAGTGATAAGGCAGGCGATATTTTAACCTCGAAATTAACATACAACTTAAACGAACCTACAAAATTTAAAGATGTATCATGGATTAAGCCGACGAAATATGTTGGCGTTTGGTGGGAAATGATTACAGGCAAAAGCACCTGGGCTTATAACGATTTAACCAGTGTTCAATTGGGTATAACCGATTATTCGAAAACTAAACCTAATGGAAAACATGCCGCAAATACTGCTCATGTAAAAGAATATATAGATTTTGCTGCTAAAAATGGTTTAGATGCTGTTTTAGTTGAAGGTTGGAATGAAGGTTGGGAAGATTGGTTTGGTAAGACGAAAGATTATGTTTTCGATTTTGTAACACCATATCCTGATTTTGATGTGAAAGAATTACATCGCTATGCGGCAAGCAAAAACATTAAAATGATTATGCACCACGAAACTTCTTCATCGGTTCGTAATTATGAAAGACACTTAGATACCGCTTACAAATTTATGAAAGCAAACGGTTACGATGCTGTGAAAAGTGGTTACGTGGGCAATATGATTCCTCGTGGCGAACATCATTATGGTCAATGGTTAAACAATCATTATTTGTATGCGATTGAAAAAGCTGCAGAATATAAAATTATGGTTAACGCCCATGAGGCGGTTCGCCCTACTGGTTTGGCCCGTACTTATCCTAACTTAATTGGAAACGAATCGGCCCGTGGAACAGAATACGAAGCTTTTGGTGGTAATAATGCCGACCATACGACCATTTTACCTTTCACGCGTTTAATTGGCGGTCCGATGGATTATACGCCAGGTATTTTCGAAACCAAAGTAAGTGCATATAATCCAGAAAATAATTCATTCGTACATACTACAATTGCCCGTCAGTTGGCGCTATATGTTACCATGTATAGTCCATTGCAAATGGCTGCCGATTTACCAGAAACCTATAATAAATATATGGATGCCTTCCAATTTATTAAAGATGTAGCGGTCGATTGGGATGATACTAAAGTTTTAGAAGCAGAACCTGGCGATTACATCACTTTTGCCCGTAAAGCAAAAGGCAAAAACGATTGGTTTGTTGGTAGAACGAATGATGAGGTTGCCCGTACTTCGAAGATTGATTTTAGCTTTTTAGATGCTGGTAAAAAATATACAGCAACCATTTATGCTGACGCAAAGGATGCGCATTACGAAACGAATCCAAAAGCTTATACCATTCGTAAAATGGAAGTAACCAATAAAACGAAATTAACATTGAATTGTGCTCCAGGTGGTGGTTATGCAATAAGTATAATGGCGAAATAAGTTTACTGATTTAAACGCAAAGAGCCTAAAGTTCTTCGCGAAACTTATAAGTTTATTTCAAGTCGTTCCTAATGGGTCGACTTTTTTGTTTTAATGATGATTTTTAAAAAAAATGCTCCCAAAGATTTCGCTGATTTCAGCCGATTTATGATTTCCTCTATGATTTATTATAGATGTTTCGTTATTGCGAAAGCACGAAGCAATCTTAAAACCAAAAAGTTTCAATAGCTACCGTGTTAGGATTGCTTCGTGACTCGCAATGACGTGCATGGTAGTAATAGTGGTAGAGTTTTATCTAAAAAATCCATCTTCGCTTTCTTTGCGTTTTCACTTTTTGTACTTTGCGGTTAATAATTCAAAATTATAATCATGGCCAGAAAAAAAAATCACATCGAATTACAGTTTTTAAGCGAACCATCTGATGTAAATTATGGAGGAAAAGTGCATGGTGGAATGATGATGAAGTGGATTGATCAAGCTGCTTTTGCCTGCGCTTTACAATGGAGCGACTCTTATTGTGTAACGGTTTATGTGGGTGGAATTAGATTTTTTCATCCAGTTCACATCGGTCATTTGGTTAAAATGGAGGCTCGCATAATTTATACAGGAAAAACCAGTATGCATATTGCTGTCGATGCCTTTTCAAAGCCTGTTGGTCAGTCAGAATTTGTTAAAAATACCCACTGCATAATAGTTTTTGTAGCTGTTGATGAAAACGGACAGCCTAAAACAATTCCATCTTTCACTCCCAAAACAGAAAAAGAAAACGCGATGCATGGTTATGCGATAAAACTAATGGAACTTCGAAAAAGCATCGATAAAGAAATGGAACCTTACATCGTTTAAAATACAAATTCCAAGAGTTAATTAAGCCCTGCTGCTGTTGGGTCGAATTTACTAAAAAGAGTTATCCAGGTGAAAAATTCACCTTCAACTTAACAAAGTTAAATATTTAGTAAAAAAGAAGAGGTTATAAAAAGCAAAAGGCCCGGAAAAAATTCCTGGCCTTTTTGCTTATCATATATTTGGTTAGTTGATTCTTATTTTTTATTTCAACAATCTGCCTTCTCTCTAATTTCGAAACAAATGCAAACCTCAGTTAATAATGTGTTTTAACTATGTTTTGCAGTGTTTTTGTTTTGTGGTTATAAAGATAAGGGAAATTTTAAATTTGTCAAGCTTTTTTTAACTTTTTTTTTATTTCTTTTGCTACCACCTGTCCAGAGATGATTGCAGGCGGTACGCCAGGGCCTGGAACCGTTAATTGGCCTGTAAAAAAAATATTTTTTACTTTGCTTTTCATTTTAGGTTTCAAAAAAGCCGTCTGTTTCAGCGTGTTAGCTAATCCATAGGCGTTTCCTTTAAAGGCATGGTAGTCTTCAATAAAATCATTCATAGCATAGCTTCTTTTAAACAAAATTGCATCGCTAATATCGTTACCTGTTAAATCTTTAAATCGGTTAATCAGCAAATTAAAGTATTCTTCTCTTTTGGTTTCGCTGTCTTTCAATCCAGGTGCAATCGGAATCAAAAAAAATAAATTTTCACAGCCCTCAGGCGCAACCTGTCGATCTGTAATCGAAGGACAACAAGCATAAAATAATGGTTTCGATGGCCATTTTGCTTCCGTATAAATTTCTTCGGCGTGCTCATCAAAGTTTTCGTCAAAAAATAAATTATGATGAAGGATATTAGCAAGCTTTTTATTTAAACCTATGTAGAACAAAAGGCAAGAAGGTGCCATTGTTCTTTTATCCCAATAATCTTCACTGTAGTTTCTATTATTTTGACTTAAAAGATGTTGTTCTATGTGATTATAATCGGCATTTCCGACAATAAAATTGGTTTTAAAAGTTCCCTTATTCGTTACAATTTCTTCGGCAATATGATTTCTTACTTCAATTTTTTGCACCTCTGTATTGAAATGAAAATTTACACCTTGTTCTTCGGCAATAATTTTCATGGCAGAAACAATTTTATGCATGCCACCAATTGGGTACCAGGTGCCTAAAACCAAGTCGGCATAGTTCATTAAACTATATAATGCTGGTGTGTTTTGTGGTGTGGCGCCTAAAAATAGAACTGGAAACTCTAAGAGTTTTCTAAGTTTATCATTCTTAAATAGGGTATGAACATGTTTGCGCATGTTGCCAAGCAGTTGTAATTTAATTCCACTAATGGCCAGCCTTGGGTCGAAATATTCCATAACGCTATGCGAAGGCTTAAAAACATATTCGTTCATGCCTACATCATATTTGTATTTAGCTTGAGCGAGAAAAAGTTCTAAATTTTTACTGCTGCCTGGTTCAAGAGTTTCGAATAAACTATTCAGAGCATCTAAAGTTGCTGGAACATCTAAAACATCATCTTTACCAAAGTATATCCTGTACGATGGGCTAAGTCGTTTAAGTTCATAGAAATCGGAAGTCGTTTTGCCAAAAAGCTTAAAATAGTTTTCAAAAACGTCTGGCATCCAATACCAACTTGGCCCCATATCAAAAATAAAACCGTCTTTTTCCCAAGTTCTGGCTCTTCCTCCTGCCATTTCATTTTTCTCGAGAACAGTAACCTCGAAACCATCCTTGGCTAACAAAGCGGCTGCAGCCAAACCAGCAAAACCAGCTCCAATTACAGTCACATCAGCTTTTTTATTCATTTTGTAAATAAAGCAATTTTAAAGGGTTTTGTTTGAATTTTTAATGGTGGTTTACAGCATTTTCGTTTAGTTGGATTTTTAGCTACCGAAAGGCGATTGATTATTTCTGTCCTTGTAGCACTATAATTATGTTTTATTAACTTTACCCAATCAATGAAATATAAAAGCCTAATTTTTTTTCTTCTAATTTTAATAAGTAGTGTTGTAAAAGCACAGCTTTCTACTAAAGAGATTTCGGTACTTAAAACCAATTTGGTTAAAGCAGTAGAAAGCTCGAAACTAACCGATTCGCTTTATAAAAAACTAATTAAGCTCCCAAATAAAACTGCACTAATAACCGCATATACGGGTACTTTGGAAGCGCTTAAAGCTAAGCACTCCTGGAATCCTTACAATAAAATTAAATATGTAAAGGTTTCGCTTAAAACCATGCAGAAAGCCATTAACATGGATAAAGAAAACATGGAAATTCGTTTTATGCGTTTTTCTATCGAGCATTTTACCCCATCGTTTTTAGGTTTTAGTAAAGATTTAACGGCCGATCGAAAAGAAATTGTTAAACATTATCAAAACAACAACTTTGGCCTCGCCGATGAAATTCTGATAAAAAATGTTGCCAAATTTATGATAGACAGTGAGCGTTGCACTGACGAAGAAGTTAAGATTTTTAAGAAATACATTTAAATGAATTATATTTATTTACTCATCAACATTGCCGTATTATTCTTTCCGTTGGTTTTATCTTTTGATAAAAAAGTGCATTTCTTTAGTAAACGGAGATTTGTTTTGCCCGCAATTTTAATTACAGGCTTGGTTTTTTTGGTATGGGATTTACTTTTTGTAAAACTAAATGTTTGGTCATTCAATCCCGACTATTTAATTGGACTAAGCTTTTTTGGTTTACCATTAGAAGAAATTTTATTTTTTCTAACCGTTCCATATGCTTGCATATTTATTTACGAATGCTTAAACGCTTATTTTCCATCAAATTATTTACAAAAATACAGTTTAGCACTTAGTCATTTAATATTGGGCATTTCTATCGCAGTTTTATTCTTCGGTTTTAACAGATGGTACACGCTTATAAACTTTGGTTTCTTGTTTTTAGTGCTGGTTTATGTAGAGTATGTAAATAAACTTAGATTTATGTATAAGTTTTATAGAGCATATTTGGTTTCGTTAATTCCGTTTTATATCGTTAATGGTTTTTTAACTGCAATTCCTGTGGTTATTTATAACAGTAAAGAAATTTTAGGCTTTAAAGTTGGTACAATTCCTTTTGAAGATCATTTTTATTTAATGAGTTTGCTGCTAATGAATATTTATTTGTACGAATTTTTTAAAAGTAAGACTGCTAAAAAAGCATGAGCTTAATAAAATTAGAAAATGAGCGTTAGGTTAATTTGGCGCTTGCCGTCCTGACATTTGCTATAGCCCTCATAGCAAAAATTTTGGGCTGCCGCTATTGTCTGCTTTAAACACAAAGTTTGCGTCAGGCCAACCGTAAAAATAAATTTCCTCAGTTGCCATTTAGGAGCGGTTGTAGCGCTACCCTGCTGTACCGAGGTAAGAGTTTGCTAAGCGTAAAACGGGAAGTAACGTATTATTTTGTAAAACAATTGCGCTTCAAAATCACATTAGAATATTAATTTAAATGGATTTACCAGTTTATACCAAACAACAACTCGCTTTACGAAACGGACAAGATAAACCGCAGATTTGGGTAGCCTACAAAGGTTTTATTTATGATATGACCGAAAGCCGCTTATGGCGAAATGGCAGGCACTATGAACATTGGGCGGGGCAAGATTTAACTGATGAATTGTCTGATGCACCACATACAGAGGCCGTTTTTGAAAAATTTGTGCCAATTGCCGTTTTAGCTTAAACGGTATTAAGTTTTGTTAAAGTAGATTGCTTCAGCTCTTTAAATTCTGATGGTCTTTTGCCAACCACTTTGTAAAACGTATTGCTAAAGGATGAAATACTGTTGTAACCAACTGCGTAAGCAATTTCGCTAATGGTTAAATCAGTTTCTAATAATTTCTCCATCGCTTTAATCATTCTCGCCAGTTTTAGGTATTGGAAAAAAGATGTTTCTAATGCCGATTGAAATAACCTAGATAAAGTCCGTTCGCTAAATCCCATAGTTTTGCTTACGCTTTCCAGGCTTAATGCGTCGTTTGATAAATGATCTACAATATGTCTTAATGCTGGTCTTAATCTTTGGTTTTCGGTTGTTGGTAAAGCAATTGGCAAAGGATGCTCGCTTACAATTGGAAGAATGTTTTTTAGTGTACTTAAAAAATCGTATTCCTTCGTTTTGGGCTCGATGTTTCCATTCCATCTTTCCGAAAACAAGAACATCTCCAACAGCAAATTGTTTACAGGGTAAATTCCAATTTGCTTGTAAAATGGGTTTTCTTCATCTGTTGTGGTATCGAAGTAAATATTACGAACAATTGCTGCATGATAGCGGTGTTGCAAATGATGTTCTACACCAGCGGGAATCCAAACGTAATGCCTTGCGGGTAAAAAGTAGGATTTTTCCTTAGTGTACAAGAAAATGATTCCACCTTCTACGTAAGTGAGCTGGCCTTTTAAATGAGCATGATCTTTAAAACGGTCTTCGAACCGACTATGCCAAACATACATAGTTTCTGGTTTTTCGTCGATTGCAAATAAAAGGTCTTCATTGCTAACTTTTATCATTTGGCTGGTTTGAATAAATATATGTCGGTTTAGATAAAACAAAGAAACAAATCTCTATCGAAATTTGCAGCATTAATTAATGAATATGAATTTTATAAGGTATAAAAGAAATTTATGGCTGTGGATGGCTTTTCTTTTATTAACGGTTTTTGCTCATGCGCAAGATATACAAAATGATAATTTAACCATTAATCGGGTTTGGGCGCTTGTTGATAGTAATAGCAAAAAACTTGAAATGCAAAATATTAACATCGCCGCAAATGAGGCACACTTAAAGGTGAGCAAGGCGGAACGGTTACCAGAAATTTCTGCTGGCGGAACTTACGCATACGTTTTTCCATTACCCATTTACGAAAATGGTTTGTTTCATACGCCATCTCAATTTCCAGTAGTATCCACTTATTATAAAGCTGGAGCAGACGCCTATTTAAATATTTATAACGGTGGTAAAACCAATACCGAAATAGCGGCATCGAAAGTAGAATATGAATTAAGTAATGTGCTAAGAAATCAAAGCAGACAAGAAATTCATTACACAGCCGCGGTTTATTTTTACGATGTTTTTCGAAATATTTCTTACAAACGATTGCTGGAACAAGATATTAGAGATCGGGAGAAACAGCTAGCGGAAATTAATCAGCTCTACAAAAACGGAGCGGTTTTAAAAAGTGATGTTTTGAGGGTAGAGTTGCGTTTATCGAAACAGAAAATGCTGTTAACTGAAATTGAAAACAGTATAAAAATTGCTTCTCAAAAACTAAATATCTTAACTGGTGGAAAAGACGACGAACTCGTAAATCCTCAAATCTCAGAATATGAAACCGATGCTATTGCATTGAAAGAAATTGATAGTTATTTCGACTCAGCCAAGGGATCTTCTTATAAACTCCAAATTTCGGAAAAGGAGCACGAGCTGGCTAGGTTAAAGTTGAAAAACGTGAAGTCGAATATTCTGCCCACGTTGGGCTTTTTTGGTGAATATGCTTTTGCTTATCCTCAAATTCAGTTTTATCCTTATACACTTTCTTTATATAGTAACGGGATGGTTGGTTTGAAGTTGAAAATTCCAATTTCAAGCTGGTACACCAATCAACATAAAGTTAAAGAAGCGCAAATTAGATTACAACAACAAGAGGTGGAAGATGAGGAAGTAAAAGATAACATTCGCCAAGAAGTTCAGGAGAACTACATTAGATATAGAGAATCGGTACAACGGATTAATCTGGCTGAAGAAAATATTAAACAAGCTTCAGAAAGTTATCGTATTGTTCAAAATACTTACTTCAATCAATTGTCGCTTCTAACCGATCTACTCGATGCAGAAACGCAATTACTTCAATCTAAATTTGAGCTGACCACAGCTAAGGTAAATGCTAAAATGCAGTATTATCAATTACAAAAAGCCATAGGAAATTTATAAAAATGAGCACACATATACAAAGTAAATCTGATAAAATTATCAGTAAAGTAACAACCGTAATTGCTGTAGTCGTACTCGTTGTTTTGTTAATTTGGGCAGGTAAAACATTGTTCGGTTACTTGAAATATGAAGAAACAAACGACGCACAGATAGACGAATATATTAATCCAGTTGCGGCAAGAGTAAGCGGTTACATTAAAGAAGTTAGGTTTGAAGAAAATCAGGAAGTAAGAAAGGGTGATACACTTGTTCTAATTGATGATGACGATTATACTGTGCAACAAGATGAAGCATCTGCATCATTATTGAATGCTAAAGCGCAAATTTCTGTTCAGCAAGGTAATGTAAGAACGGCTCAAAGTGTAGCTTCGGTTGCAAATGTAAAAATTGTTGCCGCCAAAGCAAAGCTTTGGAAAGCACTAACCGAGTATAAGCGTTATAAAAAACTATTTGATGCAGAATCGGCAACTAGGCAACAGTTAGAAACTATTGAAAGCGTGTGGCAGGTAGCGGAAGCAGAATACCAAGCAGCGAAAGAAGATTACGTTACAGCAATTTCTAAAACTAACGATATTAAGGCACAAAGTCATGTGCTTTTATCTGAAATAAAAAGGAGGGAAGCTGTGGTGAAAAGGAATACCTTAAATACATCGTATACGGTTATTGTAGCACCTTACAATGGGAAAATGGGCAGAAGAACGATACAAGCAGGCCAATTGGTTCAAAATGGACAAACCTTAGCGTATTTAGTTGATAGGAGTGCAGGGAAATGGGTTGTGGCAAATTTTAAAGAAACACAAATTGCTAAAATGCATGTTGGCGAAACCGTAAATGTTGAGGTAGATGCATTTCCGAATCAAATTTTTGCAGGTAAAATCGAATCACTTTCAGGAGCTACAGGTTCAAGATTTTCTTTATTACCTCCAGATAATTCTACTGGGAATTTTGTAAAAATTGCTCAGCGAATACCAGTTCGTATTCTTTTAAACAAGAATGATAAAGATTTAGATTTATTAACTGCAGGCATGAGCGTAAGTGTTAAGGTTAAAAGAGAAGGTCAGAATGATTAATAGTTTATCCATATTTAAAGTTAAAGTACCCGAATGGTTAATTGTTACCAGTATTTTTATGGTGCTATTGTCATCTGTTTTACTTTTTGCTTTGTCTACAGCCGACGGAACTGCCGCCGCAGGGTATTACGGAGCAGGACCTGCAGACATTCAATTTTCTATGCTGATGTTTTACGCTGCTGTTGCAAGTTTTGCTGTTGTAGAACGAAGATTTTTCTCACGTGTAGTAACTAAAGATTACCTCTTAATCTGTATAATTCTCGAAATTATAACAGCATACTGGTGCTTCAAAACCCGCAATATGTGGTTGATTTTCGCTCTCCGCTTTTTACAAGGGATTGTGAATTGCGGTTTAACAAGTATTTCTCTTAATTTATTGTTTAGTAGGTTAAAATCAGAACATGCTAAAGAAACAGGCTACACTATATTTTATGGAATGATACTTTGCGTATCGCCTGTAACTGCACTTTTTTCAGCTCCATTAGTAGAGAATTATGAATACAATGTTGTTTATAAAGCCATTATATTTTGTTTCTTACCAAGTGCCGTGTTACTTTTTACAATAATGAACCGTAGCCATGCCATGCGCAAAACGCCACTTTATAAGATAGATTGGATGAGTTTTGTCCTTTTTTCTACCATGTTAGTCCTTATCGCTTATGTATTAATTTATGGGCAGCAGAAAGATTGGATGGATGATTCAAGTATTCTTTATTCAATCTCGTCTATAGTATTTTTATCTATAGTCTCGATACTTAGACAACTTACTTTAAAAAGACCTGCAGTTAATCTATCCGTTTTTAAATACCGAAATTTTATCATTGGAATTGTATTTCTGGTTGTTTTATACATTATTCGTGGCGCTTTTAGTTTAACATCTTCGTATTTTGTTATGGTTTTAGGGATGGATTCCCTTCATGCCAATGAAATTATGATTTTCAATGTAGCAGGCGTTATTACGGGGTCATTGATTGCAATTAAATTCTTAATCAGGCAAAAACATTTAAGAATTTTATGGATAGCGGGTTTTCTGCTGTTGTCTTCATTTTTCTTTTGGATGTGTTTACTTTTTGCGAATGAAGCAGGCACAACTAATTTCTATTTACCGTTATTTTTGCAGGGCGTTGGCGCAGGTATGCTCATGTCTCCTGTCGTAATGTTTATTATGTCTTCAGTTCCAGATGCTATGAGCCAGTCGGCTGCTTCTGTAGGAATTTTTGTTCGTTTTGCTACCTTTAGTTTGAGCTTGGCTTCCGTCAATTTTTATCAATTGTATTTCAAGGGGGTTCATTATGATGATTTGAGAAGCAATCTTTCTATTCTTGATTTTAACTTACCCGAAAGATTAAAATTGTATCAAGGCATATTAACCTCCAAGGGGATGCCAAGCGATGAAGCTGGAAAAGCGGCAGTTGGTCTATTAAGTAGAGCCGTTCAGAAACAAGCTTTTTTGCAATTTTGTGTAAGTTATTACGAATGGATTGCCATATTATGCTTAGCGACAATTTTATTAATCACTTTGCAGCCAGTAATTAGTAGGACGGCAATTAATTTGAGAGGTAAACAACCTGCTGCGGTAGGTTTTTAAGTTGCTTTTTAAAAAAAAAGCTGCCTCTTATATAATAAGGGCAGCTTTTTTGCTCATGTAATTTACTTTGATTTGCTGTACGCTAAAATCCTTTTGATTGTATCATCCGAAGGATTTTTAATCAATCGATCTAACTTACCTTTGATTTGATCATAAAATAAGTCGATTTCCGCATCAGATTCATTATCAGTTGTTGAATGAAACATGTTTTGGGTAGGTAAATTTACATTTGTTTTTGATGTAGAGGTTTTTGTCATAAGCAACTAAATGTTATAAGTTTTATAAACTTAACGATAGTTCAGATGCTTTATTTCAATCCCTAAAACATTTTATGTAATTTTTTTATTACCCTTTGTAAGTCATCTCTTTAGTTTTAAGCATTTTGCGCAAGTTACTTAGTGCATAGCGCATCCGACCTAAAGCTGTATTAATACTTACTTCAGTTAAATCAGCGATTTCTTTAAAGCTTAAATCTGCATAATGACGCATTAAAAGCACTTCTTTCTGCTCATCAGGCAGTAATTGAATCATTGCTTTTAAATCCTTATGAGTTTGATCGCGAAGCATTTTTTCCTCTGCACTTTCATCATAAAAGTGTAGCATATTAAATACATCCATTCCATCAGAGCTCGTAATAATTGGAGTTCTTTTTTCTTTTCTGAAATAATCGATAACTAAGTTGTGTGCAATACGCATTACCCAGGGTAAGAACTTGCCTTCCTCGTTATATCTTCCCGATCGCAGCGTATTAATTACTTTTATAAAAGCATCTTGAAATATATCTTCCGCCAAATATTGGTCTTTTACCAATAAGTAGATAGAAGTATAAATTTTGCTTTTATGTCTTCGTAAAAGTTCCTGCAATCCATTCTCGTTCCCAGTAATGTATAACTTTACCAGGTCCTGATCATTATATGATTGTAAATTCATAGGTTTACCTACACTAAATCCCGTACTATTTGCTAAAAATTAATTTGTAGAAGTATAATTTCTATAGCTGCTCTCCTATGTTTTTTGAATGTTGTTAGTTTGGTTCTGAGGTTGTTAATATTCAAAGAAAGTGTTTTTTTTATCAAAAAACAAAAAATAAAATGTTAAAAAATAAATTAACGGCCTCAGTACCCTATTTTTGTATATTATTTCTAAAACCTAATTTACCGTAAAAAGGTTTATATTTTATATCGTTTATAATACATGAGCAAAAAAGAAGCCGAAAAAGATCCGCATAAAAATATTATTATAAAAGGTGCCCGTGTGCACAACCTAAAAAATATAGATGTTGCTATTCCAAAAAATAAACTGGTTGTAGTAACGGGTATGTCTGGTTCGGGTAAATCTTCGCTCGCGTTCGATACTTTATATGCAGAGGGTCAGCGTCGTTACGTTGAAAGTTTATCATCATACGCCCGTCAGTTTATGGGCAGAATGAACAAACCTGATGTAGATTATATTAAAGGAATTGCCCCCGCTATCGCAATTGAACAAAAGGTAATTACCTCAAATCCCCGCTCTACGGTAGGTACATCTACAGAAATTTACGATTATTTAAAGTTACTTTTTTCGAGAATCGGAAAAACTATTTCACCAATTTCGGGGAACGAAGTTAAAAGAGATTCGGTAAGTACGGTTGTGGATTATGTTAGCGCACTGCCTGAAGATACAACGGTTACCGTTTTTTGCCCGCTTTATCCGCATAATAATAGAACGATAAAAGAAGAACTTGCCATTTTATTACAAAAGGGATTTTTAAGAGTTCTAATTGATGATAAAGTTTTAAAAATTGAATCTGTTCTGGATGATGCTGATTTTAAGGATGCTGAACTAACTGATGACAAAACAGTACAGATTCTGATTGATAGGATTGTTACTAACCCAGAAGAAGAAACACTAAACAGGTTAGCGGATTCTGTTCAAACGGCTTTTTTTGAAGGCAAAGGTGATTGTTATGTTGAAACAAAAGGAAAAACGAAACATTTTAGCGATCGTTTTGAATTGGACGGTATGCGTTTTGAAGAACCTACACCTAATTTTTTCTCTTTCAACAATCCTTATGGTGCTTGTAAACGTTGTGAAGGTTATGGGAATGTAATCGGAATTGACGAAGATTTGGTTGTGCCTGATAAGAGCAAAAGTGTTTACGACAATGCAATTGCCCCTTGGCGTGGCGAAAAAATGGGTGTGTGGCTGCAAAATTTTATTAAAGCATCTTCTAAATTCGATTTTCCGATTCACCGTTCTTACAGTGCTTTAACCGAAGATGAACAACGTTTAATTTGGACTGGTAATAAGTACTTTCAGGGTTTGGATATGTTTTTTAAAGAACTAGAAGAACAAACCTATAAAATTCAGTATCGCGTAATGCTTTCTCGCTATCGCGGAAAAACAACTTGCCCCGAATGTAAAGGTTCTCGCCTGCGTAAGGATGCATCATACGTTAAAATTGCCGAAAAATCTATTATTGATGTAGTTTTAATGCCTTTATCGAAAGCTTTAATTTTCTTTAACGAATTAAAATTAGGTATTAACGATGCAAAAATTGCCAAACGATTATTGGCCGAAATTGATAACCGCTTTCTTTTTCTGAATAATGTTGGTTTAGGCTATTTAACCTTAAATCGCTTGTCGAATACTTTGTCTGGCGGGGAATCGCAACGAATTAACCTTGCAACTTCGTTAGGTAGCAGTTTAGTTGGCTCTATTTACGTTTTGGATGAGCCAAGTATAGGTCTTCATCCTCGTGATACTAATAAGCTAATTGAAGTTTTAATTTCTTTAAGAAATGTTGGAAACACCGTTTTGGTGGTTGAGCATGAAGAAGAAATGATGCGTGCTGCTGATTATATAATCGACATTGGTCCTGAGGCGGGAACGCATGGTGGAAATTTAGTTTTTAGTGGTAATTATGAAGAAATATTAAAAGATAAAAATAGTTTAACTGGCCGTTATTTATCAGGTATTGAAAAAATTGCAATTCCAGAAAAACGTCGTAAATGGAAAGACCATATATTGATTAAAGGTGCCAGAGAAAATAATCTTCAAAATATTGATGTCAAGTTTCCTTTAGGTGTTTTCACCGCAGTAAGTGGAGTATCGGGTTCTGGTAAAACTAGTTTGGTTAAGAAAATTCTTTATCCTGCTTTGCAGAAAGCTATTGGAAATTATGCTGGGGAACAAACTGGTACTTATGATGGCATTTTTGGTAATTATGATTTGGTTAGTGCAGTAGAAATGGTCGATCAGAATCCAATTGGTCGTTCTAGCCGTTCAAATCCAGTTACTTATGTTAAAGCTTGGGATGATATTCGTGCTTTGTTCTCAGGTTTGGCTGCAGCAAAAGCTGCGGGATTAAAACCAGCAGCATTTTCTTTTAATGTTGAGGGCGGGCGTTGCGATGTTTGCCAGGGTGAGGGTGAGGTTAAAATCGAAATGCAATTTATGGCAGATATTTATTTGCCATGCGAAGCCTGCGCTGGAAAACGTTTTAAACAACAGGTTTTAGATGTAACTTATAAAGAAAAAAATGTATCTGAAGTTCTGGATATGACAATTGAAGAAGCAGTTGACTTCTTCAAAGACGAGCAAAAGATTCTAAACAAGCTAAATCCGTTGGTTGATGTTGGTTTGGGCTATGTTCATTTAGGGCAATCTTCAAACACTTTATCCGGCGGTGAAGCGCAACGTATTAAACTGGCTTCATTTCTAATAAAAGGCAATAACGCAAACAAAACTTTATTTATTTTTGATGAGCCGACAACAGGTTTACATTTTCACGATATAAAGAAACTGTTAAAAGCTTTAAATACCTTAATTGAGCAAGGCAATACAATTTTAGTAATCGAGCACAATATGGATATGATAAAATGTGCCGATTGGGTAATAGATATTGGGCCTGAAGGGGGCGATGGAGGAGGTAAGCTTGTTTTTGAAGGCGTGCCTGAAGATTTGGTAAAAGAGAAAACTTCTTACACAGGAAAATATTTAGCATCGCATTTGAATTTAAATCCATAATTTCGGCTATGCTTTTTTTAACGTTTTTCATAGGCATTATCCTTAACGCCATGGGTTATATCCCGCCTGGCAATATTAATTTAACTGTGGCGCAACTTGCTATTAATAAAGGCATGCGGCAGGTTTGGTATTTTATTCTCTCGTTTTCGTGCGTAGAAGTATTTTTTACTTTTGGTATGATGCGTTTTGCCCGTTGGGCGATGAGCGATATCAATCCTAATGAAGCCGTGAGTGAAGTAAGGTTGGGAACGCTGGTAGATTGCTTTATGATTCTCATGTTTGTTGTAATGGGTACCATTACATGGGTAAATCGTAAAAAAGCACCTAAAACAAGTAGTAAAAAGGAAGATAAACGTAGTGGAAGTGTATTGTATGGCTTAATTCTTGGTGTTTTAAACCCTGTCCAAATTCCGTTTTGGTTATTTTTCGGTAATTACGTTATTCTTCACGAATGGATTAAAACAGATTACCTATCTCTTGTAGTTTTTGCTTTGGGTTCTGGTTTTGGATCGGCTGGTGCACTTTATTTATATGCGCACTTTGCTACTTTTATTCAAGAGAAATTTGCGCTAAGCAGCTTAATCATAAATAAATCGATAGCGATATTTTTATACGTTTTAGCTGCTTATTTGATTGTTAAACAATTGATAATAATATTTTAAACCTTAAATTTTTATAAAAAAAAGAATCCAGTTCAATTTATTTGAACTGGATTCTTTTTTGAGTTTTGAAACGAAATCGCAGATTAGAACAATCCTAATTGTCCTTTGTCATCAATGTCAATATCATCGGGATTGGTAATTTCGAAATCAACTTTTTTTGCAGGTTTCTCTTCTACTTTAGGTTTTTCTTCTACGCTCGGGTCCTCTTTAGTTTCTTCTTGCTTAACAGGATTTTGTACTGCTTGGGGTTTCACTTCAGTCTTTGCCTCTTCTTTTTTTACAGGCGATGATTGAGTAGTTTCCACTGTTTCTGATACCCTAGCCTGGTTTTCTAATTTTACCTCAGGATCTGGTTTACGTTCAAATTTGGGTTTTGGTTGTGTCACAACTGGCTTTTCAAGCACTTCTTCACTTTTCACTTCTGTTTCAATAGTAACTGCATCGCCATCAGAAATCTCCGTTTCTATAGATTCCTCTTCGCCAACATCATTAGTTGTTTCTTCAACTTCTTCAATCACTTCCTCAGGCTCCTCCAAAACTACTTTTTTTACATCGTGCGGCGATAAACGATTTCCATTAGCCTTTAAGCCTTTAACATCGATCAGTTCTGATAGCATTAAATCTAGCGTTTCTGGGATTTGCGTTTTACCTTTTAAAACATCAACAATGATTTTAGCAGCTGGATTAGCAGTTAAGTAAAGTAACCTTGATTTTTGCTCCTCACTAATGAAGATTGTTTTTTTGCCTATGGATTGCAGTTCAAAAGCAAATCGTTTAATAAAGTAATTTTGCGCTTTTCCTTCAAAATGAACTGCGGCAAAAACTTTTTCAGGGTCGAATTTTTGGATTAGAATTAATCCGTCGTCGAAGTGATTACTCAATTCGAAAGAGCTTAATTCATAATAACCATCTTTATGAACCTGTAAAATCCTATCATCGCCATCAAATTCTCCAAGATATTTCCCTCTGCCATCAACATTTAAGCGTTTGAGTAAATCATCGTACCAAATTTTTAATCCCGATAGGGTAGAAACACCTTTACTTTTTAATATGATTTTCTTAACGGGATATTTCGAAATAATATTACCCTGCGAACCTCGACCTTTAATTGCCACTTCTGCAAAATCCTGGTCGAACTGTAACTTCCGTAATTTTGAATGTGGTTTTAAAGCAACGTTCACAATTTCAGCTTCACCATTTGGATTAGCTGTAAAATATAAAACCTTCGAACCTTTAGATCCTTTGGTTAAATCGTATTCTTTATCGCGGGTAACCCCAACAACAGCGAAACGTTTAATGTAGGATGTGCCCGAGGTGCCATCTTTATAAATCATATTATAGATGGTGCGTTCGTCGTTCTTTTTGAAAACTTGCGCATGTATAATGCCCTTACCTACAAAGGTTTTATCCGCAACTTTAGTGATGATACATTTCCCATCTTCACGGAAAACGATAATTTCATCAATATCGGAGCAATCAGCAATAAATTCATCCTTACGTAAGCCCGAACCAATAAAACCGTCTTCACGGTTCATGAAAAGCTTAATGTTTGCCAAGGCAACTTTTGCAGCTTCAACACGGTCGAACAAACGAATTTCTGTTTTACGTTCCCGGCCTTTTCCGTATTTATCTTTAAGTTTTTGATACCAGGCAATGGCGTAATCTGTTAAATGTTTCAAGTGATTTTTAACCACTTTGATTTCATCTTCCAGATTTTTCATTTGCTCATCAGCCTTTTTAACATCGAAACGGGTGATGCTACTCATTGGCTTATCAATCAATTTCTTGAAATCTTCTGGCAAAATCTCACGGTAAAGCGATGGCTTGAATGGGTCGAACAATAAATGTAAAACCTCTACAACGGTATCAAAATTACTTGAATTTTCATATTCAGGATTTTTATACATGCCTTCCTGAATAAATATCTTAAGCAAAGAACTGAAGAAAATTTTCTCCTGCAGCTCGTGCAAACGAATTTCTAATTCTCTTTTTAATAAATATTTGGTGTGTTTTGTATTCTCAATTAAAATGTCGTTCACACTTAAAAAGTGTGGCTTATCGTTGTTGATAATACAGGTGTTTGGCGAGATTGATACTTCGCAAGCCGTAAATGCATAGAGTGCGTCGATCGTTACATCTGGAGAAATTCCTGGTGCTAAATGCACAACAATTTCTACATTAGCAGCTGTATTATCTTCAATCTTTTTGATTTTGATTTTACCCTTATCATTAGCGGATAAAATACTGTCGATGACAGAACCCGTGGTTGTACTAAAAGGAACTTCAGTAATTACTAATGTCTTTTTGTCTTTCTCGGTAATTTTAGCTCGAACTCGGATTTTACCTCCTCGTTGCCCTTCGTTATAATTAGAGAAATCGGCCATACCACCCGTAAAAAAATCGGGTAAAATATTCGGACGAATGCCTTTTAATGCATCTATCGAAGCATCAATCAGCTCAATAAAATTATGCGGCATTACCTTAGTAGCTAAACCTACCGCAATACCTTCGGCTCCTTGTGCTAATAACAAAGGAAATTTAACGGGCAGCGTTATTGGCTCATTATTACGTCCGTCGTAACTTAGCTGCCATTCGGTTGTATCTGGATTGAAAACAACTTCGTTTGCAAATTTAGATAAACGGGCTTCAATATAACGTGGTGCAGCTGCGCTATCACCAGTAACAGGATCGCCCCAGTTACCCTGCATATCAATCAATAAATCTTTCTGACCGATTTGTACCATGGCATCGCCAATTGATGCATCACCATGTGGGTGATATTTCATGGTGTTACCGATTACGTTTGCTGCTTTGTTGAAACGCCCATCATCCATTTCTTTTAAAGAATGCATAATACGACGCTGAACGGGCTTCAAGCCATCGTTAATATGCGGAACAGCCCTGTCTAGAATTACATAAGATGCATACTCAAGAAACCAGTTTTCGTACAAACCGTTAATTGGTGTTATGGTGTGTTTATGTTCTTCGTTTACGTTTTGGTCTAGTTCTTCACTCATTAAGAAATCAAATTTTTGATGATTGTGTAAATATAGTGTAAAGCAAAATTTTGTTAAAAATAAGTTATAAACACCATTTGTTACTTTTTTTAGCACATTATTGTACTAAATTTTATGTTATTCTATTCCCATTAATAGGCCAGAAACATTCCATGCACTAGAGCTGTTTCCTTGTGGTTTTCCCATTGGGATACTAACTTTTATGGTGTGTGTGCCTGCTCTTAAATCGCCTAATTCAATAAAATTTGGATTAGTGACTGTTCCAGGGCACCAGTTTGAGCGGCTTAAATCTGACGAAGATAAGCCAGTTTCAAAATTTCCTGAAGCTGGATTTGATAATCGGTAAGAACCACAATCCTGACGCCAGGGTACGAATGCAAAGCTTTCTTTCCCATCTAGCCAGATGGTATTTTTCTTAGGTACGAATTCATCGCCTTCGCCCCAACCTCCATGTCCAGTTGTAATGTAGCGAAGTTTTGCACCTTTCAAATCTTTTGGTAAAGTAAATGAAACCTCCAAACCTTTATCAATACTAAACATGGTTGCATATTCTTGCCCAGCCATTTCCATTACATTTGTAGAGTTAAATAATGGTAATATTATCTCTTTGCCTGCCTTTTGCTTTCCTCCATTATGCAAAGTAATATTTAAAGAAACTTTATGTCCTCCTTTATCATAATTGCCAATAAATACAGCAACCCACACTTCTTTTCCATTAACCAAAGGAAATAACTCAGAAATATCTTGTCGGTAATAAACCTGATCAGCCCAATTCTTATCCTTAAGCTTTAGTGTGTTATACTTGCCAACTCCAAAAGGTGTAAAAAACCGCATTAATTCTATTACAGGATTATAATTTGAAGTTGCAATTACTCCCTGATATTGTTTTCCATTTCCATTATCGTAGATGGGTAAATCTTTAACAGAATTTTTCAATGCATCCATCAGGCTCAAAGGCTTATCCGTTGGAATGATAAATACCGAACCCGTTCTATCATAAGCATCACCGTTAGATTGTTCCTTTAAATCAACAAAAACGTTCTGTATTGTCGAATATTTAGGGAATTTAATTTTTCTGGCAATAACGGTTCCTCCAGCAAATCTGAAAATAGAATCTGTTGATTGAGGCTTATCAATAAAATTAATAGTTTCGTTATTGAATACATTTAATGTAGTAAATCTGCTTTTCCAAAGTAAATCCTTATAAGATAATGGGTCGGTTAGCTTCGATTTTATTTTTTCTAAATCGATTGATTTTACATTTTTTACTTCTTCGATTTTTGTAGCCGTAATAAAACTGTTTCCATTTCTAACTTGCTCTAAAACTAATCCTAAATTCTGCCCTAAATTTGTTGGTGCCGCTTTTATTCCCGCATCGGTTGTAAACCATAGTTCGATTGTGTTAGAGTTTACAATCGTTTTCGCTTTTTTACAGGTGTAGCCTAAAATGTTTTTGGTTTCATTACTGAATTCAAAAATTTGCTTGCTAATTGCCGTGCTGTCAGTTGTAGATATTTGATAATCCTGATTTAGATCTGCAATCTGAAACAACAAATTCTCTGGTTTTAAAACCAGGCTTTGCTCAAAAGGATATTTAGTTTTACCATCAAGAATGTTTGCAGATGTTATCAAGTTTTGATGCTCTGCTACAATTACCACTGCTGCATTTCTATCTTCAACAGGCTTTCCATCGGCAGACCGCCAATAAACAATTTTATAGGCACTATTGGCTTTAAGTTTATTTTGCGCCTGGGTTAAAAAAGAGATAAATGTTAGAGAAATAAAGAAGTAAATTTGTTTCATATTATCGAAAAATCAAATATAAACAATACTTCAATTATCCTTCTAATCTCTCCTCTACAAAAGCGAAAGGCAATAAACTCTTTACACTATTTACTTTTAAAATTTCTCCTTTAAGGCAATAAAAAATTACTTCGATAGGCGAATTTTGTTTGCGTTCAAACTCGACCATTACCTGTAAACAACCACCGCAAGAAGTTACTGGTTTTAAAATTTCGAAAGCATCGGTTTGAGCCGTAATCGCCATGCTTTCGATAACTGCATCGGGGCGTGAAGAACCGATTGTGAAAAGTGCCACACGTTCGGCACATAAACCAGAAGGATAGGCTACGTTTTCCTGATTACTACCTAAAATGGTTTCGCCCGAAGCTAAACGAATTGCAGTGCCTACTTTAAACTTTGAATATGGCGAATGAGAAGTTGCTAAAGCCTGTTCAGCAAGCTCACAAAGTAACCTGTCTTTTTCATTCAGTTCTTCAATATTATTATACTGGTCAAAACTTATATTTAGATTTATTGATTTCATTTATAACTAATTATCAAACCGCCAGTGTTAAATTTTTATAGCGGGCGAACAATTTAGGTTATTTTTTGTATTAATTATAAAAAACTGTCTTAAAATTAATTTAAGTGGCACGTTTTTAGTACTTCGTAAACACCAAACACGCTTAGCTTTGAATAAATACGTACGTAAAAGTCTCAAAATTTTATTGTGGGTTATCGCCTCCATAATTATACTGGTGGTCGCTTTAGCGCTATCTTTAAATATACCTGCCGTTCAAAATTTCGTTAAGGGCAAGGCAATTAATTACCTTAAAAATAAAACAAAGACAGAAGTAAGCTTGGAAAGCATAAAAATTGCATTGCCGAAGGATGTGGTTTTAAATAAGTTTTATATTGAAGATCGCAATAAAGACACCTTGTTATATGCAGAAAAACTAGCTGTTGATATTAGTCTTTTCAAACTTCTGGATAATACTGTAGAGGTAAATAATATTGAACTAAAAAATATACGTGCAAATGTTAAACGAATAAGTCCGGATACAACTTTTAATTTTTCTTTTTTGGTTGATGCTTTTATGAGCGAAGAAAAAAAGCCAGAAGAAAAAATTAACAAAGACACAACTTCTACCCTAAAATTTTCTGTTGACAAGGTTTCTTTTGAAGATATAGGAATTACCTACCGCGATGATGTTGCGGGAAATGATGTAAAGCTTTATTTAGGTGCTTTTAAAACGAAGTTAAAAACATTCGATTTGGCAAACCAACATTATGTAATCAAAGATTTAAACTTAAATAACACTTCTTTAAGCTATTTACAGCGTAAGCCATTGGTTCAGCTTGTACAGCATATAACCAATAGTGTTGATAGCAGTCAAAAGGAAACAGGAAAACTTCCTCTAATTGAAGTGGAAAACTTCGCTTTCAGTAATGTGAAAGTAAATTACGATGATCAGGTTTCGACAACGAAGGCCATTGCAAATGTTAATGAACTGGGTTTGGTTAATTTAAAAGTCGATTTAACAAATAGCAAATATACTGTAGATGATGCAAAGTTGAATAAATCGAACATTCTATTCGCTTTTAAACCAGCTCCAAGTAACGATTTAAAGAAAGTTAAAGATACTGTAGTTGTAGAAAAATCGCCTTTAGGTTTACTCATTAAAAACATCAGCCTTGCAGAAAATAATGTACAGTTTGATAATTTAGGTGCAAAGCCCGCTCCAAAGGGAATGGATTTTAATCACCTAAAAATTACTAATTTAACCTTTGGGGCAGCCGATGTTAATTATAGCGCAGCTGGAATTACAGCAAACGTTAAAAATGGATCGCTAAAAGAAAAAAGTGGTTTTGCGTTAAATGAGCTAAAAGGAAATGCCATTTATAATGATAAACAGATAAAGCTGAGCAATTTCGTTTTAAAAACACCTAATACAACAATAGAAAACGCAACGGAGTTAAATTTTACTTCTATGGAAGATTTAACAAAACATCCTGAGCGGGTAAAAATGGCCTTGAGCTTAAAAAACACAACTATTGGTTTAAAGGATGCGGGTTATTTCAGTAGTGCTATCCCAGCAAATTATCGTAATGAAAAAATTAAAATAAATGCAGAGGTAAATGGATATTTAAACAATTTAAACATTCCTCGCTTGCAAGTAAGTGGATTGAAAAATACACAAATTGATATCAGCGGAACAGCTAAAGGCTTGCCGGATATTAATAAAACTTTTCTCGATCTAAATATCAAAAAACTATATGTAACTAAGAGTGATATTTTGGTTGCTGTACCTAAAAAGTCGTTGCCACCATCAATCGAATTGCCAAATGTAATTAATGCAAAAGGTAATTTCAAAGGTTCAATGACTGATTTTAACACCAATTTAAATATTCAGACGGATATGGGCGGTGCGATTTTGGTTGCAGGAATGAAAGGCGCAAAAGGTAAAGAAAGTTACAAAGCAGATATCAATTTAAACAATTTTAATGTTGGCCGATTGTTAAAAATGCAGCCAAAACTTGGTCGTGTTTCGGTAAAAGCTAATGTTGAAGGAATTGGCCTTGATCCTAAAAAGATAAATGCAAAGTTTAACGCAAAAGTTTTAAGCGCATATTACAATAAATACACTTACCGAAATTTAAATGTTGCTGGTACTTATGCCAATCAAAATGTTTCGATAAAAAGTAGCATGCCAGATAGCAACGCCAATTTTGCTTTAGATGCAAAAGTAAGCTTAGCAGGGAAATACCCTTCGGTTAAAGCCGATTTGAATCTGAAACAGGTTAACCTGCAGGCGTTAAATTTCAGTCCGACAGTATTAAGTGCTGCTGGTATTGTAAAAGTTGATTTGAAAACTGCAGATGCAGATTATTTAAACGGAACAGTTGATATCACGGGTTTACAAGTGGTTAAAGATGCACAAAAAATAGATGTTGATACAATTTCCGTTTTTGCAAAAACAACTGAAACAACAAATGAGCTTACGTTAAAATCAGAAATTCTTTCGGCTAAAATTGACGGAAAATATCAGTTAACGAAAGTGAGCAATGCAATTATTAATGAGATTAATAAATATTATGCTTTTGGAGAGGTCACAAAAATCCCCGATCAACGATTGAGATTTGCTGTACAGATTTATGATTCCAAATTATTAAAACAATTTGTGCCAGAGCTAACAGTGTTTAAGCCTTCTCAATTTTATGGCTTAATTGATACACAAAAAGATAGCCTGCAGATTAAGGGAAATTTCCCACAAATCGTTTATGGCGATTTCAAGGTAGATACAACTGTACTTAACATTAATAATGATAATAATAAATTAGCGTACGGTTTAACTGTAAAAGCATTGCAAAGTCCGTCTATTGCTCTATTTAATACCGAAATTAGTGGTGATGCCGCAAATAATTTATTAGGTGTAAATATCTTTCTTCGAGATAGACAGCGTAAAGATAAATACGTAATTGGTGGAAATTTTCAATCTATAAATAAAGATTTCAAGTTTACTTTAGATCCACAGAAACTACTTTTAGATTATCAAAAATGGGTAGTATCTCCAGATAATTATATTCAGTTTGGCGCATCGGGCATATTGGTTAATCAATTCCAAATTAGCAATAGCGGGCAATCTTTATCAATAAATAGTAACCCAACGCAACCAAACGCACCTTTGGCGGTAGAGTTTAAAGACTTTCAATTAGAAACTTTAACCAAATTTGCCGAAACGGATACAACTTTAGTTGGCGGTCGTTTAAACGGAACGGCTAATGTTAAAGATCTAGCTTCTACACCGAAATTCGAAGCTAACTTAACTATAGATCAGTTACGCTATCAAAAAGATGAGCTTGGAACCTTACGTTTAGCGGTAAATAATAACACACAAAATGCATTTGAAGTGAATGTTGCTTTAAGTGGCGTACATGAATTACGTGCTAATGGATTTTACTATACTGCACCTCAAAGCGCTTTAGATTTAACTGTTAATATTGATAAAATTGAGATGAAAAACATCGAAAGCTTATCACAAGGTCAATTAAAAAATGGAAGTGGAACCTTAACTGGTGCACTTACAGTAAAGGGTGCTTTAACTGCTCCAAAAATATTGGGCGATGTTACTTTCAATAATGCAGGAATCAATGTTGCTTATGTAAACTCGTACCTACGCATGCCAAACGAAAAAATTTCGTTTACCAACGAAGGCATAAGCTTTAATAACTTCACGATACTCGATTCACTTAATCAAAAAGCAACCCTCAACGGAAAAGTATTAACAACCGATTTTAAAAATTACCGTTTTGCACTTGATATCCGCACAAATAATTTTAGGGCTATTAATTCTACTGCTGCTGATAACGATATGATTTATGGGACCGTGTTTTTAACCAGTAACATTAAGGTTCGCGGCGATTTAAACCAACCCGATGTTAATATGGATATCAACATAAATAAGGGGACAAAATTTTTCTTCGCTTTGCCAGCAAATGACCCCTCGGTAATCGACCAGGAAGGAATTGTTCAGTTTATCGATGCTGATGCACCACCATTTAATGGACAGAGAGCTTTAAAAGTTGATAGTATTAGTAAATCGCCAATTAAGGGAATAAACTTGGTAGCTGCAATAAAGATTGATCCAGAAGCGGAACTTAATGTTGTGGTTGACCCATCGAATGGTGATGCACTTAATGTGAAAGGTGAAGCTAACTTAAATGCGGCAATTGATCCTAGTGGAAAAATAAGCCTTACTGGTCGTTACGAGATTGTTGACGGATCTTATAATCTGTCAGTTGGCCCATTAGGCAAAAAAGAGTTTAGATTGGTTAAGGGAAGTACCATAATTTGGACCGGTGAGCCGACAACAGCTAATGTAAATCTAACTGCCTTATATGAAGTTAACGCTGCCCCAATCGACTTGCTTAACAAGCCAGATGACGTCATCGCTAAAACTAAACTACCGTTTCAGGTTTACCTAATGATGAAAGGCGAATTACTGAAGCCAATTATTTCATTTAGATTAGACTTACCCTCAAATGAAGGTGGACCGCTGTATAACGATATTAGGGCTAAATTGAATAATGTTAATCGAGATGAAAGCGAACTTAACAAACAAGTTTTTGCCTTACTTGCTTTAAATAGATTTATTGCTGACAATCCATTTCAAAGTTTAGCCGGAGGAGGTGGTGGTGTTTCTACCCTTGCCCGTTCTAGCGTAAGCAAACTTTTGACTGAACAGCTGAACAATCTAACTTCGGACTTGATACAGGGAGTTGATTTGAACTTTGGCGTAAATTCATCAGAAGATTATTCAACAGGCTCCCTTCAACAGAAGACTGATTTGGAAGTTGGGTTGTCAAAAAAACTATTAAATGATCGGTTAACAGTTACTGTAGGTAGTTCTTTTGCTTTGGAAGGACCTCAAGCGCCAGGTGAAAAATCGACAAATATTGCAGGGAATGTAAATGTAGAGTATGCCCTTTCTGCAGATGGCAGATACCGTTTGAGAGCATATAGACGTAACCAAAATGATGTTATTGTACAAGGCCAGATTATAGAAACCGGATTAGGTTTTACTTTAGTTGTTGATTACAATAAATTCAGAGAAATATTCCAGAAAAAGAGAATCAGAAAAATAAGAAACATTGAACAGAAAGCACAAAATGAAACAACTAATTAGACCATCGTTATTTATATTGGCCTGCTTAGTTTGGGCTGCTTGCAGTAGTACGAAATCCCTAAAACCCGGACAGGCATTATATACTGGAGCCGAGGTTAAAATTAATCCTGATTCGTCTGGGAGAATTGATGATGAAAAACAAGTAAAAAGTGATTTAGAGTCGAAAACAAGACCACGTCCTAATAAATCTTTTCTTGGAATAAAGTTTAAGCTCGGTATTTATAATTTAGCAGGCGAACCAAAAAAGCCTAAAGGCTTTCGGAACTGGTTAAGACGACAAGGCGAACCTCCAGTATTAATGAATGAGGTTAAATTAAAATACAATAATGATGTTTTAACAAGTTATCTAATTAGTGAAGGTTATCTGCAGGCTGTTGTAACTGGCGATACCATTGTAAAAGATAAAAAAGGTAAGGCTATTTACACTGCTAACACTGGAGATAGATATAAAATTAATAAAATTACTTTCCCTGCAGATACTGGCATGATGACAAAAATCATCAATGAGAACAAGGCTAAAACACTTTTAAAAGTTGGGGATTTTTATGACTTGGATGTTTACAAAAATGAAAGAATTCGTATAGATAATGACCTCAAAGAACGTGGTTACTTTTATTTCAGTCCAGATTACTTAATTATGCAGGTAGATAGTACCATTGGCAAAAACCTTGTTAACATCACCGTTAAAGTTAAAGATATTGCGCCAGAAGCGGGCTTAAAACCATATTCTATTAAGAAAATCAATATTTACCCAAGCTACTCCTTGAGAAGAGATAGTGTTTTAAGAAAAATGAAACCGCTAGTCTATAATGATTTCAACATCTATGACGACCGGAATACTTTTAAACCTAGGTTGTTTGACAGACTGGTTTTCTTTCAGAAAGGAGAGTTATATAATCGCAAAGATCACAATCAATCGTTAAACAGAATGGTGAATATTGGCGCCTTCCAAGATGTGAGAGCGGAATTTTTGCCGATAGACAGTTTTAAAAACAATGAACTCGACCTTAATATATACTTAACACCGCTTAAAAAGAATTCGCTCACCTTTTCAGTCACTGGAACAAGCAAATCGAACAATTTTGTCGGCTCGGAAGTTAAAGTTACCCAAACCACTAGAAATTTATTTAGAGGCGCTGAGCAGCTGGATGTCAGCGTAAGTGGTGGATTCGAAACTCAAACCAGAGGTACATCAATCGGCAAAAATACGCTCTCATTAACAGCTGAAGGTAAATTAACTTTTCCACGTTTTATTGTACCATTTTATAAGCCCAATAGCACAAACGCATTTATTCCAAAAACAATTGCCTCTTTATCTTATCAGATGTTGAGTCGCGGTTCAGAGTATACATTGAGGGCATACAAAGGAGAATTTGGTTATAACTTTAAAGAAAATTTATATAAAGAGCATAACTTTAATCCAATTTCTATAAGCTATATCTCTACAGGATTCCAATCAGATGGCGCACGAACCTCAGATATGGTAAGAGACAGCTTATATGATGCAAATCCATTGTTGAAGGCTACTTTAGAAAGTCAGTTCATTATTGGTAGTAATTACAATTTCACCTATACCAACCAAATGGAAGAAAGCCGCAGAAATAACACTTATTTCTACGGGGGAATTGAAACTGGAGGTAATGTGTGGGGTTTGTTTACACCTAAAAATGATGCTGGACAACGAACATTGTTTAATACACCATTAACTCAGTTTATAAGATTTGAAGCTGATTTACGAGATTACTATAAAATCAACAAAAACTTAATTTGGGCGAACAGACTAAATTTAGGTTACGGTTATGCTTATGGCAATAGCTCATCTTTACCTTTCGTACGACAGTTTTTCGCAGGTGGTAGTAATGATATACGTGCCTTTCCAGCCAGAACGCTAGGACCTGGTACTTTTAAAGTTGGTGACGAGGCAACTTTTGCAGATCAAGGCGGGGATATTAAACTGATGTTAAATTCAGAACTTCGTTTTAAATTGGTAAGTGTTTTATACGGAGCTTTATTTGCAGATGTTGGAAATATTTGGCTAAGAAAAGAAGATCCGTTGAGACCTGGATCTGGCTTTAAGGCAAGTAATGCATTAAATGAATTAGCAGTAGGTACTGGCGCTGGTTTACGTGTAGATGCAACCATATTTGTGGTTAGGTTAGATGTAGCGTTTCCAGTTCGTAAACCATATTTACCAGAAGGACAGCGATGGGTGTTTGACAGTATTGCTTTTGGCAACAAAGATTGGAGAAGAGAAAATTTAATCTTCAATATCGGTATAGGATACCCATTTTAAATTTATAGATGAAACTAATTCATAAGATTAAACATTTCTTTATTGCCCTTTACCATCTTTTTATTGCTGCAGGTAAAGGTTTTGCTGAAGATAGGGTGATGAAGCTCAGTGCGGCGCTGGCTTACTATACTATTTTTTCGTTAACCCCATTAATTATTATAGTACTATCTGCTGCAACTTTATTCTTTGGAGAAAGAATGAAAACCAGGGATAAGTTTTTTACAGAAATTACTGAGTTAGTTGGTAAAGATGCTGCAACTCAAATTCAAGGTTTTGTAGAACATGCTAATAAATCAGGTCAATCCACAATAGGGCTAATTATTGGTATTGGAACATTAATTATTGGTGCTACGGCAATTTTCATCGAAATTCAAGATAGTATAAACTTAATATGGAAAGTAAAGGCAATGCCAAAAAAAGGGTGGCTAAAAATGCTTACCAATCGATTACTTTCCTTCTCACTAATTGTTTCAATGGGCTTTTTACTATTAGTTTCACTTGTTATAAATAGTGTTGTGGTAGGTTTAGGCGATAAATTGGTTTCTTTACTTTCAGAAAGCAAAATAGATGATGTAATACCTGTTGCTAACGACACAATGGCATTACTTATTTATATTTTAAATAATGTGATCACTGTTGCTGCGGTAACTGCGGTGTTTACAATAATTTTCAAGGTTCTTCCTGATGTAAACATAAAGTGGAAGTCAGCAATAATAGGGGCGCTTTTTACCGCATTGTTATTTGGTTTGGGTAAGTATTTGATAGGAATTTATATAGAAAAAGGTAGTACAGTATCAGCATTTGGAGCCGCAGGTTCAATAATTGTAATTTTACTTTGGATATATTATACTTCAGTAATTTTATATTTCGGGGCAGAATTTACACAGGCGTATGCAGAAAAATACGACGGTGGAATTACCCCAAGCAAATATGCAGTGTTCACCAAAATAACAATTGTAGAGAAAAACGTAGATGTTTTGCCTCCACAGCACCCAGAGGATACAGTTGATGCACCAAAAAGCTAAAAAATAATAATTTAGAAGATGTTTCCCTTTAAACGTTATTATTTCTTAGCTCAGAAACGCAAGCTTTTTTCTAAAAGTTCCTTCTCAGGAAAAGCGTTAAAAATTCGTTCAAATCTAATTCTGAATAAATCTTGCGATCTTCTTGCATAACATCTATGGCAACACCTATAATGAGGATGATATTTTAAAAGTATTTTTTATTCTTATTTTTCAACCTATCTCTATTCCTTCCGTTTCTGGTATTTGAATGCCTTTTAAAAATAATATTGTAAACATTGCCACCTAACATACTAAAGGTGTGAGGTGAATTAATTAATATGTGCTCAAATAATTTTCGCAATTACATCAACGCTTATTTTTATGCTACTTCATCAATAATTTTAGGTTCTTCGGCTACCTGATCTTTTTCCACTCGTAGATTTCTGATAATGTGTTGCTGTCTATCTGGAGTATTTTTTCCCATATAATATTCAAGCAAACTTTTTATAGTTTGGTCTTTTAAAATAACTGGGTCTAGCCTGATATCTTTACCAATAAACAAACCAAATTCATCAGGCGAGATTTCTCCCAAACCTTTAAAACGGGTGATTTCTGGTTTATTACCTAATTTTTCAATAGCATTTCGGCGCTCTTCATCGCTATAACAATAAATGGTTTCTTTTTTATTTCGGACTCTAAACAATGGGGTTTGTAGAATATATACATGCCCTGCTTTTACTAAATCAGGGAAAAATTGAAGGAAGAAAGTCATCATTAACAAACGAATGTGCATACCATCCACATCGGCATCTGTGGCGATAACAATGTTATTGTAGTGTAAACCTTCTAAACCATCTTCAATGTTTAAAGCATGTTGTAAAAGATTAAATTCCTCGTTCTCGTAAACTACTTTTTTTGTTAGCTCGTAACAGTTAAGTGGTTTACCTTTTAAGCTAAAAACAGCTTGGCAATCTACATCACGAGATTTCGTAATCGAACCCGATGCCGAATCTCCCTCGGTAATAAATAAAGTGGTTTCGTAACGTTTTTCATGTGTAGTGTTAAAATGAACTTTACAATCGCGAAGTTTTTTATTATGCAACGATGCTTTTTTTGCTCTGTCATTGGCTAGCTTTTTAATACCAGCAATGTCTTTTCTTTCTCTTTCTGATTGGTTAATGCGTTTCAACAATGCATCAGCAACATCTGGATTTTTGTGCAGATAATCATCCAGTTCCTTTTTCACGAAATCGTTAATAAACGTAGCAACTGATGGTCCTTCTGGTCCCATATTTTGCGAACCTAATTTAGTTTTCGTTTGCGATTCGAAAACAGGTTCTTGTACACGCACAGAAATTGCAGCAATAATTGATGAGCGAACATCCGATGCATCGAATTCCTTCTTGAAAAATTCGCGAACCGTTTTTACAACCGCTGCACGAAACGCCGCCTGGTGTGTTCCGCCTTGAGTTGTATGTTGTCCGTTAACAAACGAATGGTAATCTTCTCCATACTGCTGACCATGTGTCATTGCAATCTCGATATCATTACCAATCATATGTATAATTGGATAACGAATTTCTTCAGGTTTATTAAATTTAGAAAGCAAATCGTATAAGCCTCTTTCCGAGAAGTATTTTTGGCTGTTAAAATTTACCGTTAATCCAGTATTTAAGAAAACATAGTTCCAAACCATACTTTCTACAAAATCAGGAATGTAGTGATAGTTTCTAAAAATTGTTTCATCAGGATAAAAAGTAATAGCAGTACCATTACGCTGAGTGGTATCAATTATTGGTTGTTCGGTTACAATTTCGCCCTTAGAAAATTCTACTTTTTTAGTTTTTCCATCTCGATAAGATTGAACAATAAAATTTGTAGATAAAGCATTTACCGCCTTTGTACCTACGCCGTTTAAACCAACTGATTTTTGGAAGGCATTACTATCGTATTTACCACCAGTATTTATTTTGCTTACACAATCTATAACCTTACCCAAAGGTATACCACGGCCATAATCGCGAATGTTTACCTTTTGCTCAGAAACTGTAATTTCGATGGTTTTTCCTGTGCCCATCACAAACTCATCAATAGAGTTATCTACAATTTCTTTTAACAAAACATAAATTCCATCGTCTTGCGCAGAGCCATCACCAAGCTTACCGATATACATACCAGGGCGTAGTCGAATGTGCTCTTTCCAATCTAATGAGCGAATACTGTCGTCGTTATAAATTACTTCTGCCATAAATTTTAATTATTTATCAGGTCGATTGAACTTTGCGCAATACAAAGTAGCAAGGCCGAGGGATTTTCGGAACGAGCTTTAACATTCAACATAACAAGTTTTTAGGAATGATTTGATATCGAAATTTGGTTTATGATTATTCAAATATCGAGTAGCAAAATTTATTTACAATAATAGATTTATTCTTTGAGGCTAGCAAATGAAAATTTCAACAAAAGGAGACGAAAAATGTAAGAGGTAAGGTGGATGGCCTGTAAACTTAAAGTCTATTTCTATCGTAAATCTTCCATCAGACATCATCCATAAATTCCTTATCTTCACCCCATTATTTATAATCCATTTTAATGCAACCAAAAAAGCAACTTTCGCTCTTCGATTTATCCATGATTGTGGTTAGTTTAGTCATTGGCATGGGTATTTTTCGTACGCCAGTTAATGTAGCCGCAAAAGCGCAAATACCTGAATTGTTTTATTTGGCTTGGTTTATTGGAGGTTTTGTAGCTTTTTGCGGAGCACTTACTTATGCCGAAATTGGGTCACGATATCCAGTAACGGGTGGTTACTACAAAATTTTCTCAGCAGCCTATCATCCATCAATTGCTTTCGCCATTAATTGTATAGTAATTATTTCGAGTGCAGCTTCAGTTGCAGCTATATCTATCATAGGAGCAGAGTATTTAGGCAAAATAGTTTTACCAGTTAATATGCAAACCGATGCTTATCGAGTTGCAATAGCCATAACTACTATTTTGGTTTTCTATTTAATTAATTTACTCGGTTTAAAAGCCAGCGCTAAAACCCAAAATGTATTAACCATTGTAAAAATCGGCTTAATTTTATTGCTTATTTGTGCGGTGTTTTTCGGCTCACAATCCGAAACGGTTACACCTGTTTTTAAAACTAACAATGGCAATTTGCCAAACTGGTCTGATTATGGAAAAGCATTAGGTTTATGCCTTATAGCCGTTTCCTTCTCCTACGCTGGTTATGCGCAAACGATAAATTTTGGCGGCGAAGTTAAAGAAGCAAAAAAGGTAATTCCTCGTTCTATTATTATCGGTTTAACCATAATTGTTATTCTTTATTTAGTACTCAACTACGTTTATGTTAAAGTTATAGGTTTCGAAGAATTAAAAACAGCAGAAAGTATCGCTGCTATTTTAGCTTCAAAAATTTTTGGTCCAGCAGGGTTTAAAATGCTATCCGTAATTATATTCGTTTCGGTTATGGGTTATGTAAACGTAAATTTGTTAAGCAACCCGAGGGCCATGTTTGCTATGGGGGAAGAAGGAGCTTTGCCGAAAATTTTTAGCAGAATGAATAAAAAAACAGAGGTAATTACCGTAAGCTTAACTGTTTTTACGTTAGTTGCTGTGGTTATCATTTTCTACGCTAAAACATTCGATAAAATTTTAAATTATACAATCTTTTTAGAAAGCATTAGTATGGCAAGTTCGGCAGCTACCATTTTTATACTGCGGAAACGTACCTCACATCTCGATATAAAAACAATTTACACGGTGCCACTGTATCCTGTTTTACCAATTATATTTATTGCAGCCTATACTTTTGTTGCTTTAAGTATTTATGCTGATGATCCAAATGCTGCGTTAAATGGCTTATATATCTTCATCGGCTTTTTGGCTATTTATTTTATCAGTAGGTTATTTAGCAAGAAATAATTATCTAATTTGAAAAGCAATTTTAGTGCTCATCGGTTTCGATAGCCCCGCTATTCGCTAAGAATAGGGATGTATCGCTGCTATCGGGTTTAAATAACCTAAAGCATTGCACCGTAAAACCTAAAAATAGGTTAGGAGTGGAGCATTTTTCACTGCAACCAGTGGCATAGCTTTCTGAAGCAGTTTTTTGAATTGGAAGCAACCTTTTTGATTTTGGCATTTTGTGTTAAATTGTAGCAGCAGATAAGTAAAATAAAACTGATTTGAATGAGCATGGAGCGCAGCGAAATAAAATGTAAAGCAGGACTGATTTAACCAATAAAAAATAGGAACTTGCTTTACATAATGAAATTTAAAAATCTTAATGAATAAAGCACTCTCAGGGAAACAAAAAATTGCTTACGCGGCTGGAATGATGGGCTGGAGTATTATGACGAATATTATAATCGTAATGCTCCCTTATTTCTATTTACCGCCAAGTAATTCGGGTTTATCGCCTTTGGTGCCACAATTACTGCTATTTGGTGCTTTTAATCTTTTATCTATTATTGCCGCATCGGGTAGATTAATTGATGCTGTTTACGACCCGTTTATTGCCTCGGTTAGCGATAGAAGTACGAACCCGATGGGTAGGAGATTTCCGATAATGAAATGGGCAATTTTACCTGCGGTAGTTTTTTGCTGTTTGGTTTTTCATCCTTGGGTAAAAGGCGAAAGTGTAAATAATGCATGGTGGCTAACCGCGGTTTTGGCTGGGTTTTTCATCTCCGTTACTACTTATATTATCCCATACAATGCGCTACTTGCCGAGTTAACAAATACAGCCGAAGAAAAAGTAAAGCTTTCTACTTTACAGCAGGTGGGTTTTGTTTTGGGTATGATTTTAGGTGCTTTAATTAACAATTTTGCAGATTTGATACAAAGCGGTTTTCATGTAGCGAGCCGTTTCGAAGCATTGCAATACACCATTATTGCTTTAAGTGTTTTCTCTGGTTTGGTAATGATTTTGCCAATTCTGTTTATTAACGAACGAGAATATGTAAATAGTAAACCATCTCATATTCCGCTTTTGGCGGCCATTAAAAGCACTTTTAGAAACTCGAATTTTAAATATTACCTAATTTCGGATTTTACTTACTATACGGCATTAAGTATTATGTCGAGTGGTTTATTATATTTTGTAACGGTTCTACTTGGTTTACCAGATTCTGACGGTGGAAAATTTATGGGTTTAATGGTTTTACTATCTCTATTATTTTATCCATTTATTAACTATGGCTCTAAAAAGTTTGGAAAGAAAAAACTGGTTTTGTTTGCATTCGGAATTTTGAGTTTAATTTTTGTAACCATTTTCTTTTTAGGTAAACTTCCCTTTGCACCTGCAAATCAGATGTATATTTTGGTTGTTTTTGCTTCTTTTCCGTTAGCGGCCTTAGGTATTTTGCCTAATGCTATTCTTGCCGATATTGCACAAAAAGATACGATAGAGAGTGGCGAAAACCACGAGGGTATGTTCTTTGCTGTCAAATATTTATTTGTAAAACTAGGGCAAACCATAGGTATTGCAGTTTTTGCAATGTTAACAATTTATGGTAAAGATCCAGGAAATGATTATGGTTTAAGGCTGAATGGAATTGTCGGTTTCTCGCTTTGCATTGTAGCATTGTTATTTTTTAGTCGCTTTAAAGAAGAAAAATAACTTATGGTTTTAATTGTGAGAAAAGTTGTGTACAGCTTGCAAAAGTTTAGATTTACGCCATCTACTTTACATTTTTACATCTTCCATATTTTATTTGTATCTTTGCAGCGAAGCAGAATTTCTTTATCATTTAAAGCAATCCGCAAGTTAGTCCTTCAATAAATGATTGTTCTAGCTTCTTCGATAAATATTACATAGAAACATACATGTTATTCAAAGAATTAAACCTCATTGAGCCGATTTTAAAGGCGCTTGAGAAAGAAGGTTATACACAACCGACACCTATACAGGAGCAATCCATCCCAACAATATTAAAAGGAAAAGATTTATTAGGCTGCGCACAAACAGGAACAGGTAAAACTGCTGCTTTTGCCATCCCGATGTTGCAATTATTGCACGAAAAGCATATTAATACTAAAGCAACTAAAAACATTAAAGCTTTAGTTTTAACCCCAACACGCGAACTTGCCATTCAAATTGAAGAAAGTTTTAAAGCTTACGGAAGTAACTTAAACTTACGTCGTTTGGTGATTTTTGGTGGCGTAAATCAACACTCGCAAGTTGAAGCTTTAAGAAAAGGCGTAGATATTTTAGTGGCTACTCCTGGTCGTTTATTAGATTTAATGAACCAGGGTTTTATTAGCTTAAGCACCATCGAACTTTTTGTTTTAGATGAAGCGGATAGAATGCTGGATATGGGTTTTATCCACGATGTGAAAAAAGTGGTTGCTAAATTGCCTGCTAAACGCCAAACTTTATTTTTCTCGGCGACTATGCCAGATGAAATTCAAAAGTTAGCCAACACAATTTTATCGAGCCCAACTAAGGTAGAAGTAACACCGATTTCTTCTACTGCTGAAACTATCGTTCAATCTGTTTATTTTGTTGATAAACCAGATAAAAAGAAGTTGTTAATTCATCTTTTGGAAGATAAAAAAATTGAAACCGCTTTAGTTTTTACCCGCACTAAACATGGTGCAGATCGAATTGTGAAAGATTTAGCGCATGCTGGAATTAAGTCTGCCGCTATTCACGGAAATAAATCGCAAAATGCTCGTCAACGTGCTTTAACTGACTTTAAAGATAGAAAAATTCGTGTTTTAGTAGCTACTGATATTGCTGCTCGTGGCATTGATATCGATCAGTTATCGCATGTTTTCAATTTTGAATTACCAAACATTCCTGAATCTTATGTACACAGGATTGGCCGTACTGGTCGTGCTGGTGCAAATGGTATAGCCATTTCTTTCTGCGATGCGGAGGAAAACGAATATTTATTAGATATTCAGAAACTTATTAAAATTACTTTGCCTGTTGTTGATGATCATCCTTATCCATTAACTTGGGAGAGTATGCTAGCTAAGAACCAGGTTAAGCGCAAACCACAAGCGCAATCGAAAGGCGGCGGCGGTGGAGCTAAAAGAGGCGGTGGCGATGGTAACATGAGTGGTAAACCTCGTAACGCCAGCAATAATCGTCGTTTTGGTGGAAACAGAAAAAAGAGAGATTAAAAAGGCTGGAGCATTTTAAAGCAAATGCTAATACATAAGCTTAGAATATATAATAAAACCCCTAATTGTAACAGTTAGGGGTTTCTTTTTTATAGTTTGTTTATCAAAAATGCCAATGAATATTTAGTGATATTATTTCAAAAATTCTACATTCCAAATTTTTTCTGCTTTTCGGCCAATGAGCCAGAACGAGGCTGCAAGTACAGAAAAGAATAACGCTTTATGCCAGCTATCCCAGAAATATTCAAAATATCGGGTGTATAAATTGATGAACAAAAAAGTAATTCCAAATTCTCTGGCAATATCATCGTTGTATTTTAAGCCAAATGCGGTGCTTGCAACACAAACCGTGGCAGATATTAAAGCCCAGTAGAACAGGCTTAATTGCCTAACTGAATACCATTCTTCTAAACTTGCAAAGTTGCCAAAAACAGATAAAGCCCAAAGTGCAATAAAAAGGTAAACCATTCCAGCTATGTAGGTAACTTGAAAGAAATTTTTCGTTTTAGTATTTACCTTCATCAGAAAAGAAGTTGCCGTTAAAATCACTCCAAATACTACGAATCGAAGTGGATAATTCATGCCAAGAAAATAATAATTCCAGCGGCTTAAATAGCCGGTTTCCGTACCAAACCAAGCACCAAGAGAAATGAGGGCAAAAATCCAAATCAATCTTGAATTAAAAATATAGCCTAAAATACCATAAATGAAAACTGAAATTAAAATCAGAATGGAGAAGTTTCCTGAGCCATTATCTAAAGACTTGCCGAAATAAGCAATGGCATTTGCGGTTAAAAGAATGGCAGAAAATACAATAGCTTCGTTGCTAAATTTTAAATGACCAAGATTTTTCTTCCGTCGAAAACCCAAAATGTAAAGCCAGGCAGCTAAACCACCCGATACGATTGCAATAACGATATTTGGCGTGTTATAAACCTGCTTTAAGTAATTTAGAATGGTGTTATCTATCAATAAAGAACCTAATGCAATAAAACCGCAAGCTAATGCAACCCAAAATGCATATTGTGCTAAGCGAAGCCAATCGAAATTTTTGGCCTCATAACTTTTACGTAGCTTAGTACTTGTTTCTTCGTTAATCAAGCCATCGTTTTGCCACTGCTCAATTATATCATCAAGAAATTCGCTCTTTTCTCTGTCTACTTTCATAAGTTAGGTTATAAACGAAGATAACTTTTTTAGTCGGAAGTGAGAAAGACTGAGGCGCGGCGATATGGCTTGTGAAAACTTCTAACGCCCCACCTCAGATTTTAAATTACTTCCTTAATTTTTTTATTGTTGCCTACAATCCAAATTACATCACCATTATCAAAAACAAAATCAGATGAAGGATTTAGAATTCTATCGGCTCCGCGTTCTATCCCCACAATCAATGCTTGTGCTTTTTCTCTAATTCCAGCATTTCTAATGCTTAAACCATATACAGGAGATTCGAGGTTCACAACTATCTTTTGCAAAGTCATTTCCTTATCTGGAAAACTTTTCTCCGATTCTGTTTCAGGTAAATCTACTTCCAAGATCGCTTTTACCATTGCAAGCTGATCATCTGCGCCAATAAGTAATAATTTATCATTCGGGTACAGACGTTCTTCTCTGCCAGGAGTTGGAATGGAGTTTCTGCCACGTTCAATCATAGCAATGTTAACACCATACTTTTCTCTAATCATTAACTCAGTTAGTGTTTTTCCAACCACTTCCGATTCTGGAGAAACCGTAAGTTCTGTTAAATGTGTATCCCAAGGTAAAATATCTGGTGTCTGATTTTCACGGGCATTTAAATTGAGCATAAATCTACGTTCCAGTTTATCATAAAACGACTGAAGTTTTCGAGAGAAAATTATCATTCCGAAAACAATTAATCCAAGCGCAATTCCAGCGGCAACCCAAGTATCGAAAAATTCATACATCAGGAAGCCAACGAAGAAGATACCCAGGGCAACTCTGAAAGCTTCAATGGCAATTAATGGCCCACGCGTGTATTTTTTGTTAAGCCAAAGATGCGAGTAGGCCGTTCTTTGTATTCTGCGAATTGATAATGCCCATAAGAAAGGAGCCATTAATATAAATGAAACGACCAAACTAATCACCATTGATTTTATCCCGTTTACAACATTTTCTGCAATGAATGGCTGTATGTATCTGGATGCCAGAAAAATTACGGCAACGATAATAACAGAATGTATAATGGTATTGAATGCATAACTGCGTAGTAAAATTTTCCAGTCACTTAATGTCGTTATTCCTGCTGTACTGCTGCTGTATCGCTCAATCCCGTCTAACCATTTTTTTGGTAATATTCGCGTAAGAAAATTATAAAATGGTTCGGAAAGCTTGATCAGATAGGGTGTTGTAAAAGTAGTTATTGCCGAAGCCGCTACCGCGATTGGGTATAGAAATTCACTCGTTACTTTTAGCGTTAAACCTAAGGTTGCAATGATAAAAGAGAATTCGCCAATTTGTGCTAAACTCATACCAGTTTGTACGGATGTTTTTAAAGGCTGGCCCGATAACAGTGCGCCCATAGAAGAACTGAATAATTTTCCTAATATGGTTGCGAGTGTTACCACAACGATTGGTATTGCATAATCTAGCAAAATACTCGGATCAATTAACATACCCACCGAAACGAAGAAAACTGCAGCAAATAAATCTTTAACGGATTTGGTTAAGTGTTCTATTTTTTCTGCCTGTGTTGTTTCTGCTAAAATAGACCCCATTATGAATGCGCCTAAAGCAGGAGAGAAGCCAACTTTTACAGCCAGTAAAACCATTATTAAACAAAGTGCTAATGAAACAACGAGCATGGTTTCGTCGTTCATTAATTTTCTGGTAGCTTTTAAGAAACTTGGAATTAAAAATATACCTCCTAAAAACCAAAGTACCAGAAAAAATGCAAGCTTTAGTATAGAAATTAGCATTTCGCTACCCGCAAATTGCTGACTAACAGCTACTGTTGAAAGTAAAACCAGAAGTAATATCGCGACCAAATCTTCAACAATAAGTACCCCGAAAACCAAGCCTGCAAATTTCTTATGTTTTACACCTAATTCTTCGAATGCCCTAATGATAATTGTTGTCGAGGATACAGAAAGGATACCACCAAGGAAGATACTGTCCATAGTTTTCCAACCCATTAACTTACCTGCTGCAAAGCCAATAAGCAGCATGAAAACAACTTCTACAACAGCCGTAATTGATGCTGAACCACCAACTTTAACAAGTTTTTTAAAACTGAATTCAAGTCCTAGGCTGAATAGGAGGAATATAACTCCAATTTCGCCCCAAATATTTATACTTTTTGTATCGGTAACCGAAGGAAAAAAATCAAGATGTGGTCCAACCATCAGGCCAGCTAGAATATAGCCTAAAACCAATGGTTGTTTTATTTTTTTAAATATAAGTGTTGTTATTCCTGCTGCTGCAAGAATTAATCCTAAATCGGCAATTAGATCTGGTAAATGCATGTGTAAAACTGAGTATTGAGTAATTAAAATTTTTCAGTCAGGTTTTAAAAGCCTAACATTTGGAAAAATCTGCATCGCTGCAGTTAAAAATTAAATTACTTACCAAAAAACATGTTTTGGATAGAGCATTTTAAACAGGCACCAATAGCTAAATCTTATTGTATTGATTATAACTTTGGTATTGTTGATTTTATTTGCTGAGAGAAAAAATGCCAAAACAGCGAACAGAATAAAACAACTTGTTACTGTTTTTAGCTTTGAAATTGTAATAAAGTCTTTCTCTAAACTTTCTTGATCTTGCTGAAGATGAAAGATAATTTTGGCATTCTTTTTACTCGAAACAAAGGTTTCTTTTAATTTGCTTTTTAAATTGGTTATTTCTTTTTTTGAGGTTGCGTAACCAGAAAAAGAAATAGAAATCAGAAAAAAGAATATTATGTAAAAAAGCCTCATTGCCGCTAATATAGCGAAAATGAGGCTTTTTTGAAAGTTAAAAAAACTTTAAACTATTTTTCTAAAGAAGCAAAATAGTTTAAAGTGGCTTCTTTATCTTTTTGTAGCTGAACGGTGAGCGCTTCTAAACCTGTAAATTTAACGTCGTGACGTAGGAATTTTAAAAAATTCATTTTAATATCCTGTCCGTAAATTTCGCGGTTAAAATCAAAAATATTCACTTCGATATTTCTGGTCATGCCGTTTATGGTTGGGCGTTGACCAATGTAAGCCATCCCTTTAAAAGTTAAAGGTTTAAGATTAACAGTTGGATTTTCAGAAGTCGTTTTTGAATCTGTAACTGTTAAATCTGAATTCATTTCTACCGTTACAGCATAAATTCCATCGCCAGGAATTAGCTTGTAAGTTTCTTCGACAAAAATATTGGCGGTTGGAAAACCAATGGTCCGGCCAATTTTATCGCCTTTAATTACTCTGCCGAAAATAGAAAAAGGATAGCCTAAATAATCAGCCGCCAAGCTAACATCGCCAGCTAAAAGTGCCTGTCGGATTTTGGTAGAACTTACGGCAACATCGTGGATATCCTGCTCCATGATTTCTTCGACGGTGAAACCAAAATGCAATCCTGCGGTTTTTAAATCGGCTAAATTCCCTGAGCGATCTTTACCAAAACGATGGTCGTAACCGATAATGATATGTTTGGTACCAATGTTATTTACCAAAGTATTTTTAATATAATCATCTGGTAGCTGGTTAGAAAAATCGCGGGTAAAAGGCGTTATAATTAAATGATCGACACCCAGACTTTTTAAAATTTCTGCCTTTTCATTTATGGTGTTTATCATTTTTAAATCCTGGTTTTCAGGATCAATAATCATCCTTGGATGAGGGAAAAAAGTTAGGATTACACTTTCGCCGCCATCTGTTTTGGCTTTTTCTACCAGTTGTTTAATTATTTTCTGATGTCCAAAGTGTACGCCATCGAAAGTGCCAATGGTTACAATGGCGTTATCGAGCTTAGTGAATTCGGATAGGTTGTGATATATTTTCAATGGAACAATCTTTTTTTTACGATGGGTTTTGCATGAGGGATGGAAGCGGTATCATTTTTTGTTTATCCATAGATAAGCTTAGGACGGCATAGACAAAAAATATTTAGCGTACAGCCCGACCCCTTGCGTAGCTTGGGGGCATGCCCAAATTTATTTTAATAATTTATTAATGTAAAGCATGGCGCTTAACCACACCACCTTTTAAATCGGCAATTTGTTGTTGTATAACAAAAGCATCTGCATCAATTTGTCTTATTGCAGTTTGCAGTTTGCTCATTTCTAATTTAGTAACAACTGTAAAAATAATATCGATATCTTTTTTCTCTCCGTAACCACCTTCTCCTTTATAAATGGTTACGCCACGTTTCATTTCCCCAATAATAAAGCCTTTTATAGCTTCCTGATGTTCGGAAATTATGGTTACGCCCGTGTATTGTTCTATGCCGTTTACAATAAAATCGATGGTGTAAGACGCGGATAAATAGGTTAAAATTGCATAAAGTGCCGTTTCTATATTTAGAAAATAAGCTGCAAATGCAAAAATGATGATGTTTAAAATTAAAATGATGTTTCCAACGGTAAGAATACTGTTCTTACTGATGTAGAGCGCTAAGACTTCTGTACCATCGATTACACAACCGCCACGCATGGCCAAGCCAATTCCACCGCCTAAAAATAAGCCCCCAAAAAAAGCAATTAATAACCGATCGTGTGTAATGGGTTGAAACGGGAAAATTATTAAAGCAATAGAAAGCGCTGCAATGGCAATTGCCGTTTTAATGGCGAAAGTTTTGCCAATTTGGCGATAACCCAAAATAACAAATGGAATATTTATAATAACGATTAGGTAAGATAAATTCCATTTGGTTAAGGTGCTTATTAAAAGTGAAATACCTGTGACCCCACCATCAATGAATTCGTTTGGCATTAAAAAGCTTTTTAAACCAAAACAAGCAGAGGTTACACCCGCTGCAATTAAAAGAATCTCTTTTATAAAACGGGTATTCTTGTTTCTGATGTTGTTCATACTTCGGTTTCTGCTTTAGCTTCTTCTTTCCTGCTACGAATATAATTAACAAGTTCTAAAACCTCAAACGCATCAGATAGCAAAAAACTACCGCTGCGGGTGCGGGTTAGTTTCGAAAGATAAGCACCATTATTTAATGCCTTGCCGAAATCGGAAACTAAAGAACGAATGTACGTTCCCTTACTACAAACAATTCTAAAATCTATTTCTGGTAATTCTATTCTGGTAATTTCGAATTCTGGAACTGTTACAAAGCGCTTGCGTAATTCTACTTCTTCGCCTAAACGAGCTTTAACGTATAAACGTTCTCCATTTATTTTAACTGCAGAATGTGCTGGTGGATATTGTTCGATATCACCCGTAAATTGAGCAGTTGAAGCGTAAATTTGTTCATTGCTAATTTGGCTGATGTCGAAAGTTTTGTCAACCTCAGTTTCCATATCGAAAGATGGGGTAGTGGCACCTAAAACCATAGTGCCAGTATATTCTTTTTCTTCGGCCTGAAAGGTATCTATTTGCTTGGTAAGCTTGCCTGTGCAAATAATAAGCAGTCCTGTAGCCAGTGGATCTAACGTACCAGCGTGGCCAACTTTTAATTTTAGTGGTTTTAAAGAATTACGAATTTTACCAACCACATCAAAGGAAGTCCATTTGTATGGTTTGTTAATTAATAATAGTTCGCCTTCTGCGAAATTGAACTCTTTAAATTTTGAATTTTCTGTACTCACAAATCTTTTTTGCGCAAAGATACTGATTATATAATTTGCATACTGTGACCAGTAAGCAACAGGATTATAATTACCAGGCCAGCAATAATTCTGTACCAGCCAAACATTTTAAAGCCATGTTTATTTAAATAACCAATAAAGCTTTTAATGGCAAGTAAGGCAACAACAAAAGCAATAACATTACCAATAATTAAAAGATTAGTTTGCTCTGGCGTAATGGTGTGCCCTTCTTTATAAAAATCGTAAAGCTTTTTGGCTGTTGCTGCAAACATTGTGGGTACAGCTAAAAAGAATGAAAATTCTGCGGCAACTTTTCGGCTTAACTTCTGTGTCATACCACCAACAATAGTAGCTCCTGAGCGAGAAACACCAGGAATCATAGCTATACATTGAAACAAACCAATTTTTAAAGCGGTAAGATAGCTAATATCTTCTTCCTCGTTTACGGTTGGGTTGTTAAACCATTTATCTACAAATAATAAAATAACACCACCAACTAAAAGTGAAATACCTACGGCCATCGGACTTTCTAAAAGCTCATCTATTTTCTTGCTTAATAACAGGCCAAATACTGCTGCTGGAATAAAAGCAACCAAAAGTTTAATGTAAAAATTTATCGATTTAAAAAACCTTTTGAAATACAAAACTACTACAGAAAGTATGGCGCCTAATTGAATCGCAATGGTAAATAGTTTAACAAAAGGATCACTTGCAATACCCATAAAAGATGAGGCAATAATCATATGTCCTGTACTTGATACAGGTAAAAACTCGGTTAATCCCTCAATAATTGCAAGGATAATGGCTTCGAAAGAATTCATGTTTTTTTAGAAGAGTAAAAACGAAGAAAACGCTTAGTTAAAAAAATAAGCGTTTTCCGATCGTTCTGTTAGGGTGAAATTATTTTTTAAGAATGGCGTAAATACCGAAGGCAAAGCCTAAAAGCACAACTAATGGCGCTAATAAAGTTCTTCTGAAATCGTAAATATCGCCTGTGGTTCCCATCATTAAAATGAAACCGACTGCTACAATTGCGATACTAATTAACAGTAACTGATAGTTCTTTTTGGTAAAAACCAATTCGCTTTTAACTTCCTTTGTAATCGGACTTGTTTTTTTTTCTGCCATTATCTATAAAGATTGTAAGATTTTAAACGTAAATATCTGCTCACTGCAAACCATGTACTAATGCCTGTAATAAAAATACCAACAATTACTAAACCGATAAACACTAAACCGAACTCCCTGTAATTATTAAGTATAATAATTTCTGGAACTTCTTTACGAGCATAAATCAATGTTGCCAATAAAATAATAATTGCAATAAATGCGGCAATTAAACCATGTAATGCAGCAAATAATAAGAAAGGACGCCTAATAAAGTTTTTCGTTGCACCAACAAGCTGCATACTTTTAATTAAAAACCTTTGTGAGTAGATTGCTAATCTTATAGTGTTGTTAATCAGTGCTATAGAAATTACCAGCAACAGTGCTGCAAATGCTAAGATTACTAAGCCAATGGTATTTATGTTTTTATTTACCATATCGATTAAAGAACTCTGGTAAACTACCTCTTTAACAACTGGATTTTTAGCAATTTTTAATTTTAACGCATCTATGCCCTTGTTGTTGGCATAATCTGCTTTTAAATACACATCGAAAGTAGATGTTAACGGATTGTAACCTAAGAAATTAACAAAGTCTTCGCCTAAATCCTGAGTTAAATTTCTTGCTGCAAGCTCTTTATTTACATATTGAGTTTGTTTTACAGCAGCTTCCGAATTCAATTCTTTTTGGAAAGCTAAGATATCGGCTTCCTTCGCACCTTCGTCAACAATAATATTTAAAACGATATTTTCTTTAACGTAGTTAGATAGGTTTTTGGCATGTACAAGTACCAACCCAAGCAGTCCTAGCATTAATAAAACCAAAGCAATACTTATAATAGTAGAGATATATACGGTTTTGGTTTTCTTAGATGCATCACTTACTTCGAATTCTTCCATGTATTTTATTTTTGTTTCTGCGAAAATATAAATTATACCTGATAAACACCAATATTAGGCATTGTTAAATGAACATTAACGCCTAAACTGAATATTTAGTTTGCCATATAATTGGGTATTTAACTTACAGATTTTTATAAAACCGTACCAAATTTCGATAAATCACGTTAATTATAGAAACTGAAACTAAAAATCACCTAAATGAAAAAACAAGTTACAATTCTGAGCCTTTTCCTTATCGTTAGTGCTACATTATTTTCGTGCAAAAAAGATACAACATCTGTAAAGTCTCGTATTATTGGAAAATGGACTGTAAATAAAATCGTGGTAAGCGGAAATACAAACGAATTACTTAATGGTACCTTTAACTATACAGCCAATGATTATTTAGATTTTAAGGCAAATAATGATGACCAGGTAGAGCTGAGTTTAACAAATCAGCGTACAATCGGGAGTTTTGTTACCTCTTTAGGTAACGAATTTAACCTGGTTTTTCCCGAAGGAACTTCTTACTGTAACATATCAACACTTAGTGCAACGCAACTTCAATTTACAGCTAAAATCGATAAAACTAATATTGTTAAAGTTTACACCTTAACCCGATAAAAATCTTAATCCCCCGATTATTTGCTTTGCGCCATTGTTTTTTATAATCAATGGCGCATTTTTTTTGTAAAAATAATATGAAAAGGTTCTTTCAGTTTTTCATCGGAAGGTGCAGTCGGGCTGTACGCTAAATCTTTTTGTTATCGTAATCTCGATATTGTCGAAGGGATGAACAAAAAAGTATATCGCTTCCATCCCGTTTATAAACGTTGGCTTGTTCCCAAAATTAAAATACGAACAAAGTAAAAATCTGTGTTTCGTTGGTAAAAAAGCGATAAAAATTATGTTTCACTAAACCCCTTAATTTCCGTAATTTTGCCCCTTTAAAAAATTAAAACTTGCAATGGATTACCAATTCAAAGAAATAGAACAAAAGTGGCAGAAATTTTGGGCCGATAATCAAACATTTAAAGCCGAAGGTAACTCTGAAAAACCAAAATATTATGTGTTAGATATGTTTCCATATCCATCGGGAGCAGGTTTACACGTTGGTCATCCACTGGGTTACATTGCATCCGATATTTTTTCAAGATACAAGCGCCTTAAAGGTTTTAACGTTTTGCATCCAATGGGTTACGATTCTTTCGGTTTACCTGCAGAGCAATACGCTATACAAACGGGTCAACACCCAGCAATTACAACTGAAGCTAACATTGCAACTTACCGTCGTCAGTTAGATCAAATTGGTTTTTCTTTCGATTGGAGTCGCGAAGTTCGCACCAGTGAACCATCTTATTACAAATGGACGCAATGGATCTTCATGCAACTTTTTAATTCATGGTATAACATCGAAAACGATAAAGCAGAAGATATTTCTACCTTAATTGAGAAATTTAATGCATCGGGTTCTGCAGATGTGAAAGCGGTTTGCGATGAAGATGTGAAATCATTTTTACCAAGCGATTGGGCAACTTTTACCGAAGAAGAAAAACAAGAGGAATTATTAAAATATCGTTTAACTTATCTACGCGAAAGTACAGTAAACTGGTGCCCAGCTTTAGGAACTGTTTTGGCTAACGATGAAATTAAGGATGGTTTTTCTGAGCGTGGTGGTTTCCCTGTTGAGCAAAAGAAAATGATGCAATGGAGCATGAGAATTACCGCTTATGCCGATCGGCTTCTACAAGGTTTAGATACCATCGACTGGCCAGAGCCAATAAAAGAAATGCAACGCAACTGGATAGGGAAGAGTGTTGGTGCGAGTGTAAAATTCCAGGTTGAAGGCAACGATAAACAAATTGAAGTTTTTACTACCCGCGTAGATACCATTTTTGGTGTATCTTATTTGGTTTTAGCACCAGAACACGAATGGGTTGCCGAACTAACAACAGCAGAACAAAAACAAGATATACAGAATTACATCTCTCAAACTAAAAAGAAATCGGAATTAGACCGCATGGCGGATACAAAAACCGTTTCTGGAGCATTTACTGGTACTTATGTAATTAATCCTGTTAGTGGCGAACGCGTTCAACTGTGGATTGCCGATTACGTACTTGCAGGTTATGGAACAGGAGCGGTAATGGGTGTACCTAGTGGCGATCAACGCGATTGGTTATTTGCAACGCATTTCAATTTACCAATTATCCAGATTTTGGATGCTCAGCGAGAAATCGAAACACAAGCAGATCCAACCAAAGAGGGTAAATATATTAACTCTGGTTTTATCAATGGATTAACTTATAAAGAAGCTGTTCCGTTTTTAAATAACTGGTTAGAAGAAAAGAAAGCTGGCAAAGCTAAAGTTAACTTCCGCCAACGCGACGCGATTTTCGGTCGCCAACGTTATTGGGGAGAACCAATTCCAGTTTACTTTAAAGATGGTTTGCCATATTTGGTAAAAGAAGAAGAATTGCCTCTAATCTTACCAGAAATTGATAAGTATTTACCAACTGAAACTGGAGAACCACCTTTGGCAAGAGCCGAAAACTGGACACCAAAAGATGGCGACCATTACGAATTAAGCACAATGCCAGGTTGGGCTGGAAGTAGTTGGTACTGGTACCGTTATATGGATGCGAATAATAATAATGATTTTGCATCAAAAGAAGCTATTGAGTACTGGCAAGCAGTAGATTTATATATTGGTGGCTCTGAACACGCAACTGGTCACTTATTATACAGCCGTTTCTGGAATAAATTTTTGAAGGATTTAGGTTACACTAAAGAAGAAGAACCTTTCAAAAAATTGATTAACCAGGGGATGATTCAGGGTAGGAGTAATTTCGTTTATCGTATTAATGATGAAAACGGAAAGCCTACGAATACTTATGTTTCGGCTGGATTAAGAAAAAATTATAAAACTACAGCTTTGCATGTTGATGTAAACATTGTAGAAAACGATACGCTTGATTTAAATAAATTCAAAACCTGGAGAGAAGAATATTCAAACGCTGAATTTATTCTTGAAGGTGGAAAATACATCTGTGGTGTTGAAGTAGAAAAAATGTCGAAATCAAAATTCAACGTGGTTAATCCAGATGATTTGATTGAGCGTTATGGAGCAGACACATTACGTATGTACGAAATGTTCTTAGGTCCCTTGGAGCAGAGCAAACCTTGGAATACCAATGGTATCGAAGGTGTGTTCAAGTTCTTGCGTAAATTCTGGAGGTTATTCCATAACGAAGCCTGGGAATTCACCGTTTCTGATGCAGAACCAACAAAAGCAGAACTAAAATCATTGCACAAAATCATCAAAAAAGTTCAGGATGATATTGAGCGTTTCTCGTTCAATACTTCTGTTTCCAGTTTCATGATTGCCGTTAACGAATTAACGGATTTAAAATCAAACAAACGCAGTATTTTACAAGATATGGTGGTGATTTTATCGCCTTACGCACCACACATTTGCGAAGAACTTTGGATTCAGTTAGGTAACGAAGCAGGATCCTTATCTTATGCAGAATTTCCAATTTTTAATCCCGAACATTTGGTCGAAGATGAATTTGCATATCCAGTTTCTGTAAATGGTAAAATGAAAATGAACTTAAATTTGAGTTTAACTTTAGCGCAACCAGAAGTAGAAGCAATTTTATTGGCAAACGAGCAATTTCAAAAATTCTTGGATGCTAAAGCGCCTAAGAAAATCATCTTTGTAAAAGGAAAAATTATTAACGTAGTTATTTAATCTGAAAGGATAGATACCAAAGCGGAAAGCGCTTTACAGGATTTTATAAAAGAAACCCCCGAGTTACATATTCAGTAGCTTGGGGGTTTTGTTTTAGACATCTTTATTGATCGAAAACCTTACGGATCACTTTTTTGTTTTACCTAAAACCTTATCTTAGTTAAATGCAAACACTGCTTACTTCTACTCAAATGCGACTTGCCGATGAATTTACCATCGCATATAAGCCAATTGCTTCTATAGATTTAATGGAAACAGCGGCCAGGGCATTTGTTAAAGTTTTTCTGCGAAACGAATTCGATACCAACAAAAGCGTAGCTATTTTCTGTGGAAAAGGTAATAATGGTGGCGATGGTTTGGCAATTGCCCATCTTCTGCTTAATAACGGTTACGAAAATATTAAGGTTTATGTAATTAATTTCAGTAAAAAGAAAAGTGCCGATTTTGCCATAAACTTACAGCGATTAGATGAATCAAGATGTAAGAAAGTGGTAATTGATCGAGCTACTGATTTCAAAAATATTAAAGCAGATATAATTATTGATGCCATTTTGGGATCGGGCTTGAATAAGGCTTTGGAGGGTGAATACGCAGAATTAGTAAAGCAAATTAATAACCTTAATAAAAAAGTTTATTCGGTTGATGTACCCACAGGTTTTTTTGCAGAGGGTAGGTTAACTGCAGATTATAATGGTATAGTTGCCTATAAAACTATTTGTTTTCAAAGGCCAAAAATCAGCTTTTTTTTTCCTGAAAGTAAGTTGGCCACCAAAAGTTACGAAGTTGTTGAAATTGGATTAGATGAAGACTTTATTCAAAAGCAGGAATCAGAATTTTATCTGGTTGAAAAAAAAGATATTGAAAAAATATTAAAACCAAGAGAAAATTTTAGCCATAAAGGCACTTATGGGCACGCATTAATTATTGCAGGTAATTCCAATACAATGGGTGCGGCTTTACTTTCGAGTATGGCTTGTTTACATACTGGAGCAGGTTTAACAACTGCATGTATCCCGCAAAGCGGATTAATTGCCCTAAATGCAACTTTGCCAGAAGTTATGGCTTTACCCAGAGATGAGTACACCCGAATAGAAAACCCCACAAAATATCAAGCGATTGCTATTGGACCAGGTTTAGGTATTTCGGCAGAGCATGAACGATTACTGGAGAGCTTATTTGCAGCAAATTTGCCTTTAATTATTGATGCTGATGCCTTAAATATTTTATCTGAAAGGCCAGACTTGATTGAGAAAATTCCTGAACAATCTATTTTAACCCCACACATGAAAGAGTTTGATAGATTATTTGGCGAACATTCGAACTGGTGGGATCGGTTACAAACAGCAAAAAACCAATCGGTAAGACTAAAAATAGTTATCGTCCTTAAAAATCAGTACACCTTCGTTTGTAGTCCAAATGGTAAAGTTTACATCAATCCAACTGGTAACCCTGCAATGGCGCAAGGTGGAATGGGCGATGTTTTAACTGGTGTAATCGCAGCATTTGTTGCACAAAAATATTCTTCGTTGAATGCTGCAATCCTAGCTTGCTTCGTGCATGGGCAAACAGGCGACCAATTAGCTGATGATAAATTTGTGATAACTGCTTCGCAAGTGGCTAAAGAAATTTCTGGAGTGATTAAGACAATGGTGCCTTAATTTTAAGGTGATTAGGACAAAAATTTGGTATCATCAAAATGAATCGATTTTTGCAAATGATATTTATGTTTTGATCTTTAAAAACGCATCAAAATAAAAAAATCCTGATCGTTTTAATTATCAGGATTTGTATTTTAAAGTCTTGTATATTTTAAACGCCACCCATTACGGTAAGTTTTTCCATTGTTGGATTAACACTTCCGCCCATAGGCTCCAATGTTACTGCAAAGGCTTGTGCTTCTTGTATGGTTTGCATTTTCAAGAGAGCCTCGTTCGATGTTGAATCTGCCTTACCAAAAACACCCAAACTAACTGGTTTACCATTTACCAAAGCCCAAAGTTGATATTCGTGTTCTGCATCGGCTTTTGGTAAGTCCATAGCCACATAGTTAATTAAAACACTTTTATCCTTTTTGTTCCAATAAACATTCATTTTAGATTTAGGGCTAATTGCCTGGCCTTGCATCCTAATAGTTGCCCATTCTTTGCTATCTGCCATTTCAGCCATATTATTCAAACCCTTATTATCATATTCTAATTTGCTAACTACACCAGCAAATTTCTGCTTATCAAGATTTAAACTTGCAATCTGCGAATGCGCATCATTTAACTTGTTATAAGTAATAAATAAAGCTGCAACACTCATCACTAATAAGGCTACACAAGCAACCAAAGCATAACGTAAAGTTCTTACTTTACCGTCACTTCCATCTAAGCGTATAATTTTAGGCTCTTCTGTATAAACAGGTTGGTTAGAAACAACTTCTTCCTGTTCCTCAAGATCACTAAAACCTAACTTTTCAAATAATCTTGTTTCTACATCTGCAGATGGTTCTACAGCATTTTGCATAGCATATTGCTCCATAGCCTGCTCAATTGCATCTATTTCAGCTCTTACTTCTGCGTAGCGAGCAGCCATTTCTTCGACCTGCAACGTCTCTTCAGATGATAAATCACCTAAAACGTACAACTCAAGTACTCCAGATTCGATATATGCTTTTAAATTTTCCACGCTCAATTAAAGTTCCTTCTCAATTCTATAATAGCCAGTCGAATTCGGGTTTTAACCGTTCCTAAAGGCAAATCTAATTTCTCTGCGGCTTCTACATGCGTAAAGCCCTTGTAATAAACTAAATCTAGAACCGACTGTAAGTCTGGTTTAAGGTTTTGTACAAGTTGTTTAACACCAAGTATATCGGGGTTAAAAGTTACCTTGTTTTGTTCATCAACGAAACTTACGTTATTTTCTATATCTTGGTTTTTGAGTGAGTTCTTGAAATCTTTGGATCGAAGTTTATCAATTGAAAGATTACGGGCAATATTCATCATCCAGGTAAATAAACGACCTTTAGTATTATCATACTGCGATGCAGATTGCCATATTTTTACAAAAGTTTCTTGTAAAACATCTTCAGCCAACTCTGTATGTGTTATAATTCGGGAGATAACACCATATAAAGCAGACGAATACATGCTATATAACGTTTTTAATACCGCTTGATCTTTCGATTGCAATGCTAAAACGAGTTCAGGCTCTGTTAAGGTTGATTTTTTTAATGCAGTCACTATTGGTTACTAAGATACAATACTCAACAACAAAACCAAAAAAATGTTTTAGCGATACATTCTTAATTGGAGTTCGAATTTTTGTAAAATGAAAAAATACTTAATTTTCTATTATAGAATAAAGAAATTTATGCAATTCCTTCAATCGGGAAAAGATGTTTTTCTGCATGATACGAGGAACGAACCAATGGCCCGCTTTCTACATATTTTAATCCTTTAGCCAAACCAACTTCTTTATACATTGCAAAAGTATCTGGATGGATCCAATCTACAACGGGATGGTGATTGCGTGTAGGTTGTAAATACTGACCTAAAGTTAAAATGTGAACGCCATTAGCAACCAAATCATCCATTGCTTCGAAAATATCTTCTTCGGTTTCGCCTAAGCCAAGCATAATACCTGTTTTAGTTCTCAAACCAAATTCTGAAATCCTTTTCAAAGCCTCTAAACTTCTATCATACTTTGCCTGAATTCTAACCTGTCTGGTTAAGCGTTTAACCGTTTCCATGTTATGAGAAACCACCTCTGGTCTTTCATCTAGCACCCTGTATAAATTATCCCACTGCCCTTTAAAATCAGGAATTAAAGTTTCTAAAGTTGTAATCGGACTTTCTCTACGGATTGCTTGCAAAGTTTCAGCCCAAATAATCGAACCACCATCTTTTAAATCATCACGATCTACTGAAGTAATTACGCAATGTTTTACACCCATCAATCTTACCGAATCTGCTATCCGATTAGGCTCATCAACATCTACAGCTAATGGGCGACCAGTTGCTACTGCACAAAACGAGCAACTACGTGTACAAATGTTGCCTAAAATCATGAAAGTTGCTGTACCTGCACCCCAACATTCGCCCATATTCGGACAATTTCCACTCTCGCAAATGGTATGAAGTTTATGTGTATCAACTAAACTGCGAACTTGCGCATACTCTTTTCCAACAGGCAATTTTACACGTAACCAATCTGGTTTACGCTTAACTTCAGTTACAGCAGGTACTACAGGTAAATCAATCATGATGCAAAGTTAAGGATTAGGATTGAAATGTTGTAACGATGAAATGTTTGAAGGTTGTAATAATAACGATTGCTACATTAAAAATCACTTGGAAAGATACTGAAAGAGGAAATATTGAAGGTTCGGTCCGTTTTTACGCTGTACCTCCGATAAAGTCCGTGCAAACTAGCAAGCTAACAACAAAAAAAGCTTGTTCAAAGGCTTAAATCGGGGTATGCCGCTTCAATACGGTTTAACTGGCACAAGCTAGTACACTAATTTAAGTGTTCTTACCAAACTGATTTTGCTTTTTTTAACAACTCACTTCCTTTTTTTGTTATTTCGTTTTTGCCATTTTCAATCGTAGAGGGTTGAGTATATCGGCTTACAGAATTCGACATTACTTTAAATTTATTAATACCAGCAAAAATTTCTTTTGTATGCGGAACATTATTTTCTTGCATAACTTTCTCCCAATCAATTTTTGCTAAAACCGAAATCATATATTTCGATACTAATTTAGCCATAAAAGCTTTATCGTAAACACCTTTCAAAGTCTCGTCAGATTCTCTTTCTTTCACATAATCTATTGTTTGTTGAATCGCTTCGCGTTCATTATCCGAAAACAATGGACTTGTTATTAGTTTTTCTAATGCTGGTATTGCCTTTTCAGGATTTTCTCTTTTTAGGTTTAAATAAGCGTCAACAATCCAAACCAACTCATTTTGAAGGCCAAGTTTGTTCATATCCTTTACAAACAAATCAAAATCTTCTAACGAACGCTCTTCATCAATCTTTCGCTCCATCCGCATTCGATCGAAACCTCTAAACAGATAATTCATTCCATGAAATGCAGTGTGCGTTTGCTCATCGCTTAAATTTCTCCAGCCAAAAAAAGCTTTTGTGTAGGGTAGCGGAATTTTCTCGTTTTTATCTAACCATTTAATGTTACGAGATAGTCCATCTTCAGAAAGATAAAATAGATTATTTCCAAAAAACAAAAAACCACGAACAAACTCCAGCAAAGTTTTAATTTCTGAGTCTTTTAAAAGTTCTGGTTGAGTTTTGGAACATTCGTATAAGGCAAAGGGTTGGCCTAAATCTCTGGTGGTTAAAACGGCCATACTTAAAATGGCATGTTCTATATTTTGATAACGAACTTTTTCTTTTGGGTCAACAGTTTTTAAATCTATTTTCGGAGCACCGTAAAGCACATTAAAACCTTCAATTATTCCAGGGAAAACATCTTCGTCAGTTTCTTTTACTAAATTTTTAACTTTTCTATAGTCACTATAAAGCTGCAAGGCCTCAACAACTGAAATACTTTTTTTATTAGTATCTAACTGATGCATTGTCGCTAAAATATTTTGAGTTTTTGATGAAAATTTTTGGTATTCAGCCATGTTTGTGTCTAAAACAGCATTTGAACGAACGGCGATTTTAGCGAATTTGTAGAAAATAATTTTATCGTAATTGATGTTTTCTTCAAGTTTTTGCTTGTCGAGCGCCAGTAAAACTTCGTCTGTTTTTTCGTTCGAACAGGCCGAAAATAAAATCGCACAGATCAATAAAACTAAATTTTTCATCTTTAAAACATAATTAATGAAGCAAAGGCTCCAAGCTATAATTAATAAAAATATACTTTTTGAGTGGGATGTTTTTGTTAGATGATTATTCGTTGCTAATATCTAATTTTTCGCAGTACTTATTCTATTATTCGTTGCAAATAGCCTGTTGTTCTATTAATCCAGTTCTAAAAAAAGGTGCAATAATTACTAAACTCAATGTTTCTAATATCATCTTAATGAAGATTTAATAATTTCAACTTAAAATTTGACCTTTTGGATTAGATTTTGCTAATTAGTTCTATCAGAATTAAACAAAAATACATTTTTTAGCAATTTTTTAGTTTTCATATGCGAAAATTCGTTTCATGTTTAAAATCATTCTAAATTTGTAACTCCTTTGATATAAGATGACAAAAAAGAAAAAGACAGTTGGTAAAACTGACGCAGATGTAATTTTAATTGGTGCTGGGATAATGAGTGCAACCCTCGGCGTTTTACTTAAAGAATTAGAACCAAATTTAAGCATAGAAATTTACGAACGCCTTGATATTGCAGCAGCAGAAAGTTCTGATGCATGGAATAATGCAGGTACAGGACACTCTGCTTTTTGTGAACTAAATTACACCCCCGAGAAAAAAGATGGAACAGTAGAAACAACGAAGGCGGTACAAATTGCCGAACATTTCGAGGTTTCCAAACAGTTTTGGGCTTATCTAATCGAAAAAGGATTGATCTCAAATCCTGAAAATTTTATCAGGAAAATCCCCCATATGAGTTTTGTTTGGGGTAAAAAGAATTCAGAATATCTTAAAAAACGTTTTGAGGCATTAACTAAATGTGATTTGTTTAGCGATATGCAATTTACAGAAGATGCAGAAACCATAAATACCTGGGCGCCATTAATTATGGAAGGCCGTAAAAAAGGCGAAAAGGTTGCTGCAACAAAAATGGATTTGGGGACGGATGTAAATTTTGGTTCGCTAACTCGCGATATGTTTAATTATTTAAAGGAACAAAGCAATGTTAGTCTCTTTTTTAATCACGAAATTCGTGATTTGAAAAAAAATAAAGATGGCAACTGGATTATAAAAGTTAAAGATTTAGAAAGCGGCGATAAACGTAAAAGAGTAGCCAAATTTGTTTTCATTGGTGCTGGTGGCGGCTCTCTTCCGTTGTTAGAGAAATCAGATATTCCCGAAGGAAAAGGTTTTGGTGGTTTCCCAGTAAGCGGGCAATGGTTAAAATGTACAAACGAAGAAATTATTGCCAAACACCATGCGAAGGTTTATGGTAAGGCTTCAGTTGGTGCGCCGCCAATGTCTGTACCTCATTTGGATACCAGAATGATTAACGGTAAACAAGCTTTGCTATTCGGACCATACGCTGGTTTTTCTACCAAATTTTTAAAAAATGGTTCATTTTTAGATTTACCTAAATCGATCAAGTTTAATAACATTCGCCCGATGATTTCGGCTGGACTTCATAATCTTGATTTAACAAAATATCTGATTGAACAAGTTAGACAATCGCCAGAAGATAGATTAGACGCGTTGAAAGAATATTTACCAAAAGCCGAATTAAAAGATTGGGAATTGGAATATGCTGGTCAGCGTGTGCAGGTTATTAAAAAGGACGAGAAAAAAGGCGGTATTTTAGAATTCGGAACAGAAGTTGTAAGTGCAGGAGATGGTTCGATTGCCGCTTTATTAGGCGCTTCGCCTGGTGCTTCTACTGCCGTTTCGATTATGATTGAGCTATTAAACCGTTGTTTTGAAGCAGATTTAGCTACACCAGAATGGCAGGCAAAAATTAAAGAAATGATTCCAACTTATGGAAAAGCTTTAGCACAGGATGCAGAACTTTGTAAAGCAACCAGAAGCAGAACATCTAAAATATTAAAAATAGAAAAAGATTAATATTTATTTCAGTTATAAAAGGAAAGGTCATGATTCTCATCATGACCTTTCCTTCTTAACCGTATTTTTTATTAAGCAGCAATTACTTCAGCAACTTCTTCTGCAGAAATATCACTATGTGATGATTCTAAAACACAATCGCCATTTTTGATTAATAAAATTTGAGGTGATTGATGTGCTACCTGAAAAATTTCTGCAATTCGATTCGAAATATCGCGATAGCTGATTAAATCTAAAAAGTACAATTTTGTATCAGCTGGAATAACATCCCAGTCAAATTCAAAATTTTTTTTCGCCATCAAACTAATTGAACAACGTGTACTGTGCTTAAAAATAAGACTAAAACCATCTGCGTTTTTAATCTCATCAAGCTGTTCTATTGAAGTTAAGTTAACCCAAGCCATGATTTTATAAAATTGTTTTATAGGTAACATAAACAAAAATATAAAGTTCTGTAAATGACCTAAAAATGAAAATTCTTTGTTTGAAGATTTTAGTTTCTTCTACGTTTACCTTCAGGATACGAGCTGTACGCTGGGCAAAGTTTAGAAGAGCAAGACTCTAAAATTGTAATGGTGCAAAACACCGCCAATAACAAAATGGCTACTTTTTTCATTCAGATTTTGATTTTAAAGTCCTAATGTACAAATAATTATTAATACGCAATATTAAATGTTCGCAGAAAAATCGGCCATTTTAATTGCTGTAATCGCTGCTTCATCTCCTTTATTGCCATGTTTACCACCAGCACGGTCTTGAGCCTGTTCCAAATTATTAGTAGTTAAAACGCCAAAAATAACTGGTTTACTATATTTAATGCCAACATTTGTAACACCTTGAGCAACAGCATCACAAATAAAATCGAAATGTTTTGTATCGCCTTGAATTACGCAACCTAAACATATTACTGCATCAATATCACTTCTCTTGCTCAGCAAAATTTCGGCTCCACCTGTTAATTCAAAACTTCCAGGTACGGGCAAAGAAACAATATTATCAGCTAAAACCCCGTTTTCTAAAAGCGTTTTTAAAGCACCATTATATAAGGCACCTGTAATTTCCGCATTCCATTCGGCCACAATAATTCCGAATTTATAGTTTGCCCCATTAGGAACCGTTGTGTGAGAAAAATCAGATAGATTTTTTAATTGACTTGACATATGGCAAAGATACTGCTATGTACCGAATGTTAAAAGAGGATAATGTTTAAATGTTGTAAGTTTATCAAACCAACTGTATGTTTCCATAAGTGGCGCCAATTGGTATAATTTTTTCTCCAATCCAAATTTGGCTGCGGTCGAATTTATATATTTTACTTTTTGCAACAATAAAAGCCCTGTGGCAACGAATAAAATCAGCTTTGGGCAATAGTTCTGCCAAATCATTTATGGTAATTCTCGAACTTAACAACTTATCCGTTAGTTGAATTTGCGTATAATTTCCAGAAGCTTCGATATACAGGATATCATTCAACTCAACCTTAATCTGTTCGTAGCCATCTTTAACAAAAATATATTCCGATTTAGCATCTTGTTTATTATTTCTGAAGTTAAAGAGTTCATTTGCTTTATTGCAAGCTTTTAAAAATCGCGAAAGCGAAAAAGGTTTTAAAAGATAATCAACAGCATCGAGCTCGAAACTTTGTACAGCGTGTTCGGTATAAGCAGTTGTAAAAATCACCATCGGTGGGTTACTTAAACTTTTCAAAAAATCAATTCCGCTAATATCTGGCATTTTTATGTCGAGAAATATTAAATCAACCTTGTTGTGCTGTAAATAAGTAATTGCCTCAAAAGCGTTTGTAAAAGCTGCATTTAATTCAACAAAAGGCACTTTCGATGCGTGAGACCGAATAATATCTAAGGCTATGGGTTCATCATCTATCGCGATTGCAATCATTTTTAAAGATACTATTAGATTTATACTCTTTTAAATTTCCTTTCTAAAATTGTTTTTCAGAAGCGCAAAGTTTGTAATTCTTGGCAGATTATGGTCCCGCCAATAATACAATCTTTTGGTTAAAGTTTTCTGCTGAATTAAAGTTCTGCTGCCAAAAGTATTTCCATTTATGTAGGGGCTATTGCACAATGTTTTTTTGCTTTCGGCCAATCACGCCATTATTTATAAAACCGACTAAATCAAATAGTTCAAATTGTGATACAAACGATATCTGGAACTATTTCTGTTTTATTATTTCTATCAATTTCTTAAGTTGATAATCTTCCTTCAAGAAAATCTGGTTTAAGCTTCTTTCAATAACAATATCAGGTTCTGTACCAATGCCATCCAATATTTTTCCTTTTTTTTGAAAAGATACCATTGTACTTATTTTTCCACGTAATCCTGAATTTGGTAATTCAAAATTTTCGCTATTTCCACTCGAACCATCAGTATTAACCCCAACTATTTTGATATTGGGTAATCCTTTAAATACAGAAACAAGAACGGAAGCAGCACTAAAAGTCCTTTCGTTGGCCAGTATATAAATAGGCTTATTGTAATGAAATTTATTTTTGGTTAACTTCTTACCAGTAAGTATATAATAATGGTATTGGCTAAATTTCTTACTGTCCAAATCGTACATTGGTTTAAATGAAACCATAAACTTGTCGATTGCTTCCTGTTCTTTATAACCTAATTCGTCTTTCGAAAATAAAAACCTACTATGTAAACCTTTTTTTAATTCTTCGCTTAGCGGTAATTTTGCTCGTTGTTTTGTTGCGTTAACAACATAAATAGAGTCGGGATGGATAAAGTAGCCTGCTAATTCTTGAATTAAATCACGAGTTCCGCCACCATTATCTCTTACATCTATAATTAGAGCATCACTTTGCTTTGCCCTGGTCATAAAATTATCTAAGTATTCAAAAAATACAGGACAACTCTCTTTCTCGATCATGTCAGAAATTTTGATGTATCCTATACTGTTCTCCAGCGTAAAAAACTTTTCTATGATTGATTTATCGTTGAATTGTTCTTCTTTTAAACTAAATGCATTATTGTAAAATCGCTCGTCCCAATACTTTGCTTTTTGTTTTGCTTTTACTAACTCCATCATTACTTCTTTATCAATACCTTCATCATTAGTCAGTTTTAATGAAATTGGATTTGGTAATTCTAAGCCTAAAGTATTAAAAATCAATTCGATATCTCTTAACTCTCTAACTGCATTAGTAAAATATGAAGCTTTTGGTGCGAGTGTTTCTGCGGGAAGAACCTGCGATAATAACTTTTCTATCGGTATATTATTAATAGATTTAAGATAAGGGAATTCTGAATTCCAAAATTGATATTGTTTTTTTTCTGCTATGTAGTTAACAACCAGAATTTTGCTTTGGTATGGCGAGAATGCAATCGGAAAATAAAGAGAATCACGTAATTCATAATCCTTTATGTAAGCATGTCTATCTCCAATTTTTCCTACGGTTTTAGATAAAAACAATCCAAAATCATATTTAGTAAATTGCTTTTTATCTAATTTCCCTAAAAATTGATCAAAATCTTTTTGGTATTTGTACCCGTTTAATCCCTGGTACGAAGATTTGTTTTGAAGGACTTCGTTAAGTAAGGCTAAGTCGTTTTTAATATCACTTTTCGTTAAATATTTTATTTCGTTTTGAGCATAGCAAAAGCATGAGAATATTGTTGCTAAAATTAGTATTATGTGTTTTTTCATTACCAGAAGGTGCTTTCATTCAAGGTTAAAATGTATAATCTAATCCAGTTGTATGGTTAAATGAACAAAGAATTCTTTTGCGCTTTCGCGGATAATCAATTCGTGTTTGCCATGGTAAAGATGTAACAGACGTTGCCTTACATTTTCTAAACCGATGCCACTTTTTAATTTTTCAGGATCGTTATCGGCCTTTAAGTGAATGCTATTGTGTACATCGAAGTACAGCGTTTTTTCTTTAGTTTGAAGTGTAATTTTAATATGCGATGCTTGTTGCAAGCTGATTCCATGCTTAAAAGCATTTTCTACAAATGGAATAAGCAACATTGGTGTAATTTGCAGGTTGTTTAATTGCTCGTCTATTTGTGTTTCAATTTTTATATCGGCAGAGCGTGATGTACGAAGCTTCTGTAAATCGATGTAATTATTTAGATATTCTACTTCTCTGGTTAGTGAAATTTTATCCTGCATATTTTCATGCAACATAAAACGCATCATATCGCCAAGTTTCTGTATGCCTTCGCCTGTTCTTTCTGCATTTTCTTGCAACGCTGTACCAAATAAGGTGTTTAATGCATTAAATAAAAAATGCGGATTAATTTGCGATTGCAAAAAGCTAAGACTTGCATCTGATTTACCTAATTTGGTTTTTAGTGCTGTAATTTCTGTGCTACTGGCAAGCCTGTGTTTATAAAGATACCAGGATAAAGGCACGCTAATAATTAATTGGGTTGGCATGTGGAACATGCAAACAACAAAAAACATTTCTATTCGCCACACAAATAGGGTTGATATTAATCCCAATGGAACAGCTAATAAGATGGATATAAAAAATATTTGCCAGAAATAAACTTTGAAGGGCTTTCCCTCAGCCTGATTTTCTGGCAGAAGTTTATAAATAGAATATATAACAATGCCAATCGTCGAAAAAATAACTAAAGTCCAGCAAATGCTAATTTCAATTCCCGACCTGGTTGTGATCCATAAAAGTAAACCTACAAACCAAAAGGCAAGTCCGAAACCTACGTCAACCTTAATTTGAGTATTGCGATCGGTACTTTTATCTTTATTGTCGCTTAAAAAACTTGCAAAAGCTTTTAGTAAGCCATAAGCCGAAATAATAACAATAGACCAAATGCTGTAAACAAAACCTTTAAAAAACAAATCGTTATAACCGTCTTGTAAATCATCATTCTGAACCAAAATGTAAGCTTCGCTGTAAGTTTTGCAAACACTAAAAACTAAGCCACCAAATAAAAATAAACCCAAAAGTAAAAAGCTATTGGCCACAACATTTTGCTTTTTAATAAATGCAGGGATTATGCAAAAGTTTATGGCTAAAAAACTAAGGTATAAAATCGAAAAACGGAAAATTTCGGGGATTAAGTAGTTAGAAATGTAAGAAAATTCTAACTGTTGAGCTTTAAAACTATGACTTGGGCGCCCTCCATTATCTGCACCAGAAATTATTAAAATTATAATTAAAACATAGAGGCAAGTTGAAACCCAGAATTCTATCTTTTGTAAATCTTTATTGTTCATTTTGTTTAGTTTGATACTGCAATTTTACTTAGCCGCCACTAAATTATCTTTAAAATGTGATGGATGCTTAAATAAATGTGACGAATTACAGTATGGCTGGATATTTTCGAAGATTTAGGTTCATCACATAATTATAAATTATGCTCTTATTCAAGATTCAATTAATCAAAATTCAAAACGACTGCTTACATTTGAATCGAAAAACAAATGCTTAAAAATTTATACATACAATAATCAAAATGACAGTTTACGGAATTCCAAATTGCAATACAGTTAAAAAATCTATCGATTGGTTAAAAGCAAATCAAATAGATTACGAGTTTCACGATTTTAAGAAAAAAGGAATTACTGCACAGAAACTGAATGAATGGTGTAAAGTTTTCGGTTGGGAAACTGTTTTAAACCGTAAGGGTTTAACCTGGAAAAAATTATCGAAAGAGGAGCAATCTGCTATCGATAATCAGGAGAAGGCGATTGCTTATCTAATTGAAAATACAAGCGCTATTAAACGCCCGATTGTAGAAAAAAATGGTCAGGCTATTTTAATTTCTTTCGATGAAAACCGTTATGCTGAAACACTTGGCTAATCTTGTTGTTTTAATGTTAAACTTTGTTAAATGATGCTTTTCGCATTTAAACTAATCTATTTTTGAATATGTATAAGCTGATCATAATTTTATTACTTGCCCTTCCTTTCGGAGCGCTTGCTCAAACGGTAACTACTGGTGCCGTTTATGATTTTTCGAAAAAATCAACCTCATTACCTGGTGTTACTGTAAGAAATTTAAGCAGCAAAAAAATAACCAGTACTAACGCTGCTGGGAAATTTACAATCGGTGCAAATAATGGCGATTTACTAGAGTTTTCGCTGGTGGGCTATCGTACAGATACGCTTTATTTAACCAATCTTTTGGGAAAAACGGTTTACATGGTTGACAGAGTTAATGCCTTGAATGATGTGAACATTCAAGGGGTAAAAATGAATAAATCAATTACTTCTCCCGATCCGATGGCTGAAAAATATAGTTTGTTGAATACTGGTGGCAATCTGGAGCGTAAAAAAATGACGGATAAAGTTGGGGGCTTGAATTTGAATCTAGGTTATGGTAAGTATAGAAGGCAGCAAAGAAAAGAAGCCGAATTGGAAGAACGAGATAAATATTTAGCGGAGATAGATAATAATTTTAATGAAAAAACAATTAATAATCTTATTAAGTTGGAAGGAGAGGATCTTAAAAACTTCATGATCATTTATCGTCCTTCTTTTTTGAAAATACAAGAGGAAAGACCATTTAGATATTCTTTTTACATTGTTCAAAGCTATCATGCCTGGTTAAAACTTTCTCCGAAAGAAAGAAAGCTGCAAGATTTACCTGCTTTGAAAAAAACAAATCAATAATAAATTTTTTAGTCGCTTAACTGTTTGTAAAGTAACAATATAAGCACAAATAATTCTGCACGAGCTTATTTTTTATATTTGCCGCCGAATAAAAACTTCAACATGAATATCAGAATAAACAAACTAATCGCTATGTGCTTGGTTGGTTGTGCATTTGCATTTACTGCTTCAGCACAGCAAGCGACCACAACAGCTACAGCACCACTTGCAACCAATTATAGCTCATCAGAAGCATTTGGACCATTATTTTACACGCAAAATGGTAATGAATTTCGTTCAGCAAACGGCGCTCCAGGTGCTAAATACTGGCAAAATAGGGTAGATTATAATATTACCGCGAGCTTAGATGAAACTAAAAATACGGTCAGCGGAACAGTAACCATCACTTATAAAAATAATAGCCCTGATAAACTACCTTACTTATGGTTGCAATTAGATCAGAACACATTTAAGGAAAATTCTCGTGGTGCTCAAATTACGCCAAGCCGTAGTCGTTACGGTGCGCAAGGCGAAAAATTTGATGGTGGTTATAAAATTAACAACATCAGCGTATCGCAAAAAGCGGCTGCAGTTAAATTTACATCAATTGTTGAAGATACACGTATGCAAATCCGTTTAAACCAGCCGATGGCTGCCAATGGCGATGTTGTAACCGTAAAAATGGATTATTCATATATTGTACCTAAAGAAGGCTCGGATAGAACAGGCCACTTAACTACTCAAAATGGTGAAATTTTCGCCATTGCACAATGGTTTCCACGTATGTGCGTGTACGATGATGTTTTAGGATGGAATACTTTACCTTATTGGGGTGGTGGAGAGTTTTATTGCGAGTATGGCGATATTACTTACGCAATTACGGCACCTGCAACACATATTGTGATGGGTTCTGGTGAATTGTTAAATCCGCAGGAAGTTTTTACGGCCGAGCAATTGAAAAGATGGAATGCTGCAAAACTAAGTGATGCAACCGTTCATATCCGTTCGGCAGAAGAAGTTACAGATCCTAAATCTCGTCCTGCAAAAGATAAATTAACCTGGAAATTTAAAATTGCAAACGCCAGGGATGCGGCTTGGGCTTCATCAAAATCTTTTGTTTTGGATGCAGCAAAAATAAATTTCCCAAGTGGAAGAAAAGGTTTAGCCGTTTCTGCTCAACCAATCGAAAGCAATGGTAAAGATGGTTATGGCAGAGGTGTAGAATATGTAAAATCGACAATAGAATATTATTCAACAAAATGGTTCGAATATCCTTATCCAATGGCTGTAAATGTTGCTACTAATGTTGGTGGAATGGAATATCCAGGTATTGTTTTTTGTGGATGGAAAGCTAAAAATGGTTCTGCATGGGGTGTAATCGATCATGAATTTGGCCACAGTTGGTTCCCAATGATCGTTGGTTCAAACGAGCGTAAATACGGTTGGATGGATGAAGGTTTTAATACTTTTATCAATGGTTTATCTGGTCAGAATTTTAACAATGGCGAATATAAACCACGCATAACCGATATGAACCGTGTAGGCAAATCAGCAATTGGCAATCCTGCTTTAGACAATATTATGCTAATGCCAGATGGTATGCAAGAAAGAAATATTGGTGTTAACTTATACAGTAAGCCAGGATGGGGTTTAAATATTTTAAGAGATCAGATTTTGGGCGAAGACAGATTCGATTATGCTTTCCGTCAATACATTAAAAACTGGGCCTTTAAACATCCAACGCCTTTCGATTTTTTCCGTTCGATGGAAAATGGTGCAGGTGAAGATTTAGCATGGTTCTGGAGAAGCTGGTTTATAAATAACTGGAAAATGGATCAGGCCGTTGCAGGTGTTGAAGCGGTAAAAGTTGATGGAAACATTTCAAGCTATAACATCAGAGTTAACAATCTTGAAAAAATGCCAATGCCAATTATCCTTCAAGTTAAGACGAAAAGCGGTAAAACCGATATCGTAAAAGTTCCTGTTGATGTGTGGATGAAAAACGCAACCTGGTTGGTGCGTTATCCTACAACCGAAGAAGTAGTTTCGGTAGTTTTAGATCCAAATAAAGTATTACCGGATTCTAATCCTGATAATAATACCTGGACAGCTCCAGCAAATTAATTGAATTATAATTACATTGAAAAGTCCTTAATCGGTTAGATTAGGGACTTTTTTAGTTACAGTATGGTTTCGTTTATTTTTAATGTGTTTTTGGAGTGAGAATTAGATTATCCTATCGCTCATAATTAATCTGCTATAATTTGTTGTTAAGATTACTCAGCAATAGGTAAGTTGAAATAAAACTTGCTGCCTTCTCCAATTGCACTTTGTACTCCGATTTTTCCATCTTCGGCTTCGATAAAATCTTTAGAAATTGCCAAACCTAAACCCGAACCCGATTTGTTTTGCCCATCTGTTGGTACTTGGAAATACCTTTCGAACAATCGTTTTTGGTATTTTTCATCAATACCTTTTCCAAAATCCTGAACTGAAAACTGAACAAATTTATCTTGCTGAACAACATTAATTTTTACTGTCGATTTTTCTGAGCTGTAGCGTAAAGCATTTGATAGAAAATTAACTAGTACCCAAGCGGTTTTCTGAATATCAGCATTAACCTTCGGTAGATTTTTATCGCAATTTAATTCAAGCTGAATTGATTTCTGTTCTGCCTGAAACTTAACCGCATCTATTGCGTATTGTACAATATCTTCGGGTTTAGTAATGGCGAAAGTAAGTTTTAAATTCCCAGTTTCCACCTGAGATAAATCGAGCAACTCGCTGGTAATTTTTAGGAGTCTGTCGCTATCTTCTTTAATGTGCGTTAACAGCTGACTTTGCTCTTCATTCATATTACCAACCCGTTCATCACTTAAGAGTTTTAAACTCATTTTTATCGATGAAAGAGGCGTTTTTAATTCGTGGGAAACAGTGGCAATGAAGTTGGTTTTCGCCTCATCCAACTCCTTAAACTGCGTAATGTTTTTTAATACATAAACACTTCCAGCCGATTTTGAAGATTCGAATAAAGTTTTGTCTTCAAGTGTTTCGTAATTCGGAATGATGATTTCACGATTCTCCAACAAAAAGTACGATTCCTTCTCGTCAGCATAAATTTTGAGCGTTTTATCTTCCGTTTCTGGTTCGATAATTCTATTTAAAAGCTCATTCTTTTTTATCAATTCTTTAACATTCTGTCCGATAACTTTCTCATCGTCGAGATTCATCAGCTTTGCTGCCAAATGATTTAAAAACAGAATTTCGCCCTTCTCATTTAAACCAATAATGGCGTCTTGCATTTGTGCAATAATGGCTTCAATTCTTGATTTTTCTGATTTTATTTTAGAGAGATTACTGTTTTCCCATTCATTTAATTTAACAACCATTCCATTAAAAGAAGTCGCAAGTTCCGTAAACTCATCATCATTTTCAAAGTTTAGCCTTTGCTTGTAGTTTTTCTTGCTGATTTGTTTAATGGCTGAACTGAATTCGGCTAGTGGGTTAGCTACAAAACCTGGAAAATTAACAATGAACGTAAACAAGATCATAAAACTAAGGGTAGCGGCAATCATGATGTATAAATTTGCTCTTCCTGATGCTTCATTCGCCATTTCATTTTTGGAGTAAATGGCTTTCATGTTGACTTCTTCAATGTTTTGAAGCGAAGAGCGAACACTTTTAATGTCGGTTTCTCTAATCGCCTTTGCAGATGAATTTTGAAGTGCTCGATAAGCTATTTCAAGTTGCTGAAAGGCTGCCTTTTCTCCAGTTTCGGTTAGGTTTTGTGCTTCGTTTTTTAAGTTTAGCTCAAAAATTTTTGCCGTTTCTGCGTTTAACGGAAATGAATTTTCATCAACCACGTTTCGCATGGCTGAAACATATTTCAACGATTTGTAATTGTCTTTCAGAATAACTTTCGATTTGTCTGAAAGTTCATTCAAAAAGAAGAGCGCAATTAGGCCGAAAGATAGGACGATTATAAAGAGAAACCCGAATCCGAGGCGGAGCTTGGTTTTTATTTTCATGATGATGTTGTGTTAGAATTGTTGTCACATTGAGCTTGTCGAAATGTTCTTCGGCAAGCTCAGCATGACATTTTGAAATTACGATAGTACTACCAAATCGATTTCTTTTGCGGCTAAATTACGCAACAATTGATTAAAAATTGCCGTTCGCATAATCACTTGAAAAATAGTTAAATGCGGCTTGCCGATACAAATCGTTGTAATTTCTTTTTCTGTTGCCATGTTAATAATGGTTTGGGTAATTTGATTGCTTTTAACTTTAATGAGCTCGGCACCTAATTCGGTTGCTAGCTTGAAGTGATTAATCAAATGTCGTTGTTTATCGAGCTTTATTTTATCGAAACTTTCGGCATCACTTTGTACATATAAAACAATCCACGGAGAGCGATAATACGATGCCAATCGGGCAGTTTTTCTAATCACAACGCCTGCGGTTTCAACATTGGATGATATACATGCTAAAAACCTTTCTGGACGTAATTTTATGGATTTCGGTATCTCTGTCTGGATTTTTCGCTCCACCTGATGCACAACTTCCTTCAAAGCCAATTCCCTTAATTGCAGAATTTTATCCGCCTGAAAGAAGTTTTGTAAAGCCCTTTCAATTTTTGTCCTATCGTATATTTTTCCTTCCTTCAATCGGGTTACCAATTCGTCGGCTGTTAAATCGATGTTTACAATTTCATCGGCAATTTCAAGAATTTTATCTGGAATCCGTTCGGTAACCTTAATGCCTGTAATGTGTTCAATTTCTTCGTTTATGCTTTCTAAATGCTGAATGTTAACGGCCGATATCACACTAATTCCAGCCTCCAATAAATCAAAAACATCTTGCCAACGCTTCTCATTTTTACTGCCTTCGGCATTGGTATGTGCCAATTCATCAACCACGACGATTTCGGGATGGCGATTTAAAATACTTTGCAAATCCATTTCATCAATTTCCTTACCTCGGTAGAAAATATTTTTTCGTGAAATTAAAGGTAAACCAGCAACCAACGCTTCAGTTTCTGCTCTTTTGTGGGTTTCTACATAACCAATGCAAATATCGATTCCGTTACGCAAAAGCGCATGAGATTCTTGCAGCATGCGGTAGGTTTTGCCCACGCCAGCGCTCATCCCAATGTAGATTTTGAGTTTTCCTCGCCTCGATTTTTTAATGAGATTGAGGAAGTTTTTAACTGAATCGTCTTTCATGTTATATGTAAAATGGATGATGCAGAATGTAGTAAGTAAAATGTATGATGGAACTTTGCACATCATCCATTTGACATCTTCCCTTATCCATCAATTAAAATGCTACCGCTATACTTGCTGTTAAAGTTGTATTCGCATTCAAAGCGCTATTTTCTCTTGTAAAAATTTTATCCTTGCTATCATATGTTTTACCTTCTAAACGGATAATTGCGTTTGAAATTGGCGAATAATCAAGGTTTAAGGAATAGCCTTTTGTTTTGAAACCATTTGGCGTTCCTGTTGAAATAAAAATACCATTTTTATCTTCATAATATTCGAATCTACCAGCAACGGCCCATTTCGGAGCGAACTTATATTGAGCAATTGCGACAGGTGATAGAATTTCATTTTTCTCGCTGCTGCCTTTAACTTTTTGCTGCGTTCCATAATCGAAACCAAGGGTTATACCAAATTCGTTTGTGAGTTGAAATACACTATAAATATTGTGGTATAATCGGTTCACGCGTACAGAATCTGCACCTTCAGTTCCTAAATAATTGCTGTAATTTACCGTGATTTTATCAGTTGGTTTCCAGGCTAATTGTAAACCGCCAGCGGGTTTGTTATTGCCATCTACACGGGTAATTCTTTGCCATCCATTTAGGTAGAGTAGGGTCGCTGTTAATTTTCCATCTTTTGTGCCATAGGTAATTTTTGCTCCAGATTCATAATATGGTGTATTTTCTGATGCGATATTTCGGGTTAATACCCAGCAATCTTTAGAAATTGCCCCTTCAAAACCAATGTGCGATGAAAAAATACCAGCATCTATCCAAAGATTTTCTGATTTGGAAAGTTTAACACCTGCATTTGCTTCAAAAATATTCTTTAAGACGCCAGGCTCAGCGGCTAAGTTCGCGTTGGCATAAGTTCCAGCCATTACGGCCAAATTCGCACGGATTGAACCACTATCATAAGCCGCTTTGATGAAACCTAAATTTAAGTTTACTTCGTTCGCACGGTTGTGAGAATAAATAAAGCCTGGGCGATTATGGTCAGCGGGTTTATTGAAATCGTAGCCGTAATAAGTTTCTAAATAACCAGAGAATTTTACTTTTGGCTCTTCTTGAGCGAATGCGGTTAAGCTTGCTGTTAATGTTGTTATAATTGTGATTAGTTTTTTCATGATGTTATTAATGTTTGTTATTCTGAGGAACAAAGAATCTGCAAACGATTAGTAGTACTAGGTTTTCTGTAGAAACTTCGGTTAGGACGGTGTCATTGTGAGGCACCAAGCAACCCTACAACGATCGCTATAATACCAAAAGCATTAAGATTGCTTCATACCTCGCAGTGACGACTTATCGAATTACAAATTATCAAGTGCTAAATTCAGTTTCAATACATTTACTGATGATGGTCCAAATAAACCCATTAATGGTTTTAAAGTATTCATCGCTACTAATTCTTTAACTTTCTGTTCGTTAATTTTACGGGCTTTTGCCACTCTTGTAATTTGAATTGCCGCACCTTGCTCAGAAATATTTGGGTCTAAACCACTTCCTGAAGCGGTAACCATATCGGCAGGAATTTCAGATTTTTTTAACCCTGGGTTGTATTTCAAAAGGGTATCAATTCTCGATTGAACCTCTTTTAGATAATCTGGATTGGATGGGCCTTTGTTAGAACCAGCAGAACCTGCTGCATTGTAGCCAACAGCCGATGGACGACCCCAGAAATATTCAGGTTTGTTGAACGATTGACCTAGTAATTCGTAGCCGACGGTTTTTCCGTTTCTAGTGATTTTTTCTCCACTACCTTTTCCGTTAGAAAGTTTGCTTGCTAATGCGATGCTAATCGGGTAGATGATGCATAATAGTACGATTAAAACTAAGGTTAAGCGTATCGATTGTATGATGTATTTTTTCATGATGATATTTTAATTTTGTCATTTTGAGCCTGTCGAAGAATCTTAATTTGCTTTTCAACAGGCTCAACCTGACATTTAAGTCTATGAAGGATTTATTCTTTCCATTTTTTTATTCTGAGCTTGTCGAAGAACCTATTCATATTTCGATAACTCAATTTGAAGTTCATTTAAACAAACAACCCAATTACTAAATCAATTAATTTGATGCCGATAAATGGAGCGACAACACCTCCGATGCCATAAATAAATAAGTTTCTACGTAGTAAAGCAGTAGCGCCAATCGGTTTATAAGCCACACCTTTTAACGCCAGCGGAATTAAAATGGGAATGATAATCGCATTGAAAATAACCGCAGACATAATTGCACTTTCTGGCGTATGTAAACCCATAATATTTAAACTTTGCAAAGCTGGAATAGATGCAATAAACAATGCAGGAACGATTGCGAAATACTTAGCCACATCATTCGCGATGGAGAAAGTAGTAAGCGTACCACGGGTAATTAAAAGTTGCTTCCCGATTTCTACAATCTCAATTAATTTGGTTGGGTCGTTATCCAAATCAACCATGTTGCCTGCCTCTTTTGCAGCCTGCGTTCCGCTGTTCATAGCCACGCCAACATCTGCCTGGGCAAGTGCAGGGGCATCATTTGTCCCATCGCCCATCATGGCAACCAGTTTTCCTAAAGCCTGCTCATCTTTAATGTAATTCATTTTATCCTCAGGTTTTGCTTCGGCGATAAAATCATCTACACCTGCTTTTTCGGCAATGTATTTAGCGGTTAAAGGATTATCGCCAGTTACCATTACAGTTTTTACACCCATTTTTCTTAAGCGTTCGAACCGTTCGCTAATACCTGGTTTAATAATATCCTGTAACTCGATCACGCCTAGAGCTTTTTCATTTTCTGAAACCACTAAAGGTGTTCCGCCATTCGTTGCAATGGATTTTACAAGGTCTGCAATATCTGATGGGAAAATATTTCCAGCTTTTTCAACGATATTTCTGATGGAATCAAAAGCACCTTTCCTAATGCGCCTTCCATCGGCCGTATCCAATCCGCTCGAACGGGTTTCAGCTGTAAATTTGATAAATGTGGAACCTTGTGGCGTTCCTGAATTTTTGAAACCTTGTTCAGACGCTAATTCAATAATTGATTTTCCTTCTGGCGTTTCATCCGCTAAAGAACTCAACACGCAAGCATCGGTAAAATCTTTAATAATTACGCCTGCGGTGGGGTAGAAGTTGGTTGCCTTACGGTTTCCGATGGTTATCGTTCCAGTTTTATCCAAAAGTAAAACATCAATATCGCCAGCAGTTTCTACCGCCTTACCCGATTTGGTAATCACGTTTGCTCTTAAAGCTCGGTCCATTCCAGCGATACCAATGGCCGATAATAAACCGCCAATAGTTGTCGGGATTAAACAAACGAAAAGTGAAATTAAAGCCGCGATGGTAATCGGTGTGTTGGCGTAATCAGCAAATGGTTTCAACGTAACGCAAACGATAATGAAAACCAAAGTAAAACTGGCTAAAAGGATGGTTAGAGCAATTTCGTTAGGTGTTTTTTGACGAGAAGCCCCTTCAACCAAAGCAATCATTTTATCTAAAAAGCTTTCGCCAGGAGCAGTACTCACTTGCACTTTTATCTCATCTGATAAAACTTTTGTTCCGCCAGTTACCGAAGATTTATCGCCACCAGATTCGCGAATGACTGGAGCAGATTCGCCCGTAATCGCCGATTCATCTATGGTTGCAATACCTTCGACAATCTCTCCATCTGTTGGAATGGTATCACCAGTTTCGCAAACAAAAACATCGCCTTTTTTTAATTGATTTGACGAACGGATTTCAATCGTTCCATTAGCTAAAAGTAGTTTCGCAGGCGTTTCTTCTCTCGTTTTACGTAAACTATCTGCTTGCGCTTTACCTCTTGCTTCGGCTATTGCTTCTGCGAAATTGGCAAACAAAACCGTTAACAAAAGCACTAAAAAGATGAAGAAATTATACAAAGGAGAACCTTGCCCGCTGTTGCTAAAAGAGTACACGGTAACGTAAGCCATTACCAAAGTACCAATTTCAACGGTAAACATTACAGGGTTGCGAACCATTACCCGTGGGTCGAGTTTGATGAAAGATTGTTTTAATGCAGTTTGCACCAAAGCGGGTTCGAATAATTTATTATTGGGTTTCATTTCTATTTTTAATTAAGTGATTTCACAGATTAAAATGATTTCACAGATTTTTATCTTGCAATTTGTCATGCTGAGCTTGTCGAAGCACCGAATCATTTCGACAGGCTCAATGTGACAGCTGTATCTATTTGAGCATTGAAAAGTATTCCGCCAGCGGCCCCAAAGCCAACGCTGGAAAGTACGATAGTGCATTGAGTACTAAAATCACAGCAAAAGTCATGAGTGCAAAGGTTTTGGTATCCGGTTTTAAGGTTCCTGCAGACTCTGGAATGAATTTTTTAGCGCCTAATAAACCTGCAATGGCAACCGGACCAATGATTGGCAAGAAGCGACCTAAGAAAATAATCACACCGGTAAGCACATTCCAGAATACACTGTTATCGCCTAAACCTTCAAAGCCAGAACCATTGTTCGCATTTGAAGAAGTGACTTCGTAAAGCATTTCTGAAAAACCATGGAAACCAGGATTATTTAACCAGTTTTTAGGTTGGGTAGCCCAAGCTGCATCGCCATGATTGGTAAATACATAACTTGCAATAGCCGTTCCCGCTAAAATTAAAAACGGACTTAACAAAGTGATAATGGCGGCGATTTTAATTTCCCTGGCTTCAACCTTATGACCTAAAAACTCAGGCGTTCTGCCCACCATTAAGCCCGAAATAAATACAGCGATAATCAGATAGATGAAATAATTTAATAAACCAACGCCGCAACCGCCGTAAATGGCGTTTATCATCATGGCCAATAATTGCCATAAGCCTGTTAATGGCATGGTGCTATCATGCATTCCGTTTACCGAACCTGTAGAAATTACTGTGGTTAATGTACTCCAGTATGCTGTGGCAGCTGGTCCGAGGCGTACTTCTTTACCTTCCATTGCACCAGTAGTTTGCGATATGCCCATTTTGGCTAAAGCAGGATTCCCGCCTAATTCTGAAGTTAACGTCGGAATCATCAGCATAAATAAACCGATTGTCATTACCCCGAATATTGTCCAGGCTAATTTTCTCCTGCGGATGAAATAACCAAAGGCAATAATCATGGCCATTGGAATAATGGTTTGTGCAATGATTTCAACCATGTTGGTCAAGTAACTCGGGTTTTCGAATGGATGGGCAGAATTTGCACCAAAGTACCCACCACCATTCGTTCCCAAGTGTTTTATAGCAATCATTTGTGCTGCAGGGCCTCGAGAAACATTTACGGTGTCACCTTGAAGAGAAATAAATTGGTCTTTCGCATCATAACTGGCTGGCGTACCATTAAAAGTTAAAATCAATGCGATAATAATTGATAAAGGCAACAACAAGCGAGTAATTGCTTTTACAAAAAACTCCCAGAAGTTGCCCAACTGTGTAGCTGTTTTATCTCTGAAAGTTTTAAAAAACACCACAGCTGCTGCAATACCTGTTGCTGCGCTCACAAATTGTAAAAACATGAGTACAAATTGCAACGTTAAATAACTCACGCCGCTCTCGCCTGAGTAATGTTGCAAGTTGCAATTGGCAACAAAGCTAATGATGGTGTTAAAAGCTAGGTCTGGTGTCATTCCAGGGTTTCCGTCAGGATTTAAAGGCAGCTTATCCTGAAAGATCAATACAAAAAAGCCATAAATCAACCATAAAATATTAATGGTTAATAAAGCTTTTAAATGTTGTTTCCAGTTCATCTGCTCCTTAATATTGATGCCAGAAAGTTTATAAATTATTTTCTCAAGCGGTTTTAAAAAATCAGTCCAAACTTTTTCCCCTGCAAAAACCTTTGCCAAATATTTACCCAAAGGGATGGCTATGATTAAGGTGAGCAGGAATGTGGCGATAATGCCTGTTAATTCAGTGTTCATTTTTTTTGTTTTTTACAAATGATTGTCGTTGTGCTTAATGTTTCGACAAGCTCAACATGACAACTGCGTTAAAATTTTTCTGGTTTAATCAACACGTAAATCATATAGATAAATACGGCGATTGCGATGATAAATAGTGCTAACATTTTCTTTAGATTTTTTCAAACCAATCGATAGATCGGTAAGTTGCCCAGCAAAGCAGGATTAGGATTAGAAACAGGATTATGATCATAACTTATTGATTTATGAAATGCCTATTCCCAACTCTTGTGCCGATGAAAATTTGGTTTTCGTAAAATCTTGTTTTACAGTGTTTTGAGTTGTTTCTGGTGCTGAATCAAAATTTTGGACAAAAAAAAACCTTTCCATTTTGGAAAGGTTTTTATCGTTTTGGGATGATGTGCTAAATGGTATTCGAAAAGTTGGGCGGCTTTTCTTTTCGCCTTAAGTTTTGGTCTTTCAGCTTTAATCTTTATTCTTTTCTGCTTCTTTAAAACTTCCCTTTCTGATTTAACAATTCAAAATACTTATCTAAATTAACCCCTAAAGATTTTTCAAAAGAAGCTTTGAAATCGGCAGGTGTAGGGTGTTTGTTTTTCCATTCACTAAAATATGCCTGAAATGCTTTATCAAACTTTTCCTGACCAATCTGTGATTCTAGGATATAAAGCCATAAAGCGGTCTTAGCATAAGAAATCAAACCATATTCTTCTGAAGTTTTAAAATCAGCAGCTGGAATATCGATAGCCGATTCCATTGGAACATTAGTTAAAGCACCGTAAATACTGGCCAAAAACTTATCTGCTGGTAATTCTTTAATTTTAGCTGGAATCGCATCTCCAAAAATAGAATTCGACCTGTATTTTTCAGCTTCGTATCTAAACTGGTAAAAGGTATTAAAACCTTCATCTTGCCATGTATGCATTCTTTCGTTATTACCCAACATACTCATAAACCAATTATGACCAACTTCATGTGTAATTACGCCATCTAAAGTTTCTTTTTTCGCATCTGGACTCGTAATCAACGTAATCGTTGGATATTCCATACCGCCACTCGAATTATTTTTAGGTCCTTCAATTGCTTGTACAACTGGGTATTCATACTCGCCAATCCACTGACTATATTTCTTTGTCGCGTCTTTTATGTAATCTATGCTGTTTACCCAAAGCGTATTTTTTTTGTTGTGATAATAACTAAAAGCATCAACCACTTTTCCTGAAGCCAGTTTTACCGTATCGTATTGAATGACCAAATCTTTATCTGCAAACCAAGCAAAATCAGGCACATTACTTATCGAATAAGTTAATTTTTTGGTTTCAGACTTACTTACTGGAGCATAAAGTGTAGGTTTACCTGCTCTCATTGAGGTATTTTTTGCGCCAATGGTTTTGTATGCACGAAGTTCATCAGCATTTTGCAAAACGCCCGTTGCACCAACAACGTAAGAAGATGGAAGCGTGATGTTCACTTTGTAATCTGCATATTCGCTGTAAAACTCGCCCATGTCCAAGTATGGAAATTCATGCCAGCCGTCTTTATCAAAAACAGCAGGTTTCGGGTACCATTGAGTAACCATAAATTCGGTTTCAGCGTAGCCAGACCGAGAAAAATAACTAGGCAGTTTCACATTAAAATCAGTCGAAATCGTGATAGAGTCGCCAGGTTTTAAAGCCGTTGGAAGTAGAACCTTCACAATATCAATATATTGAGGATTCGGGTGAGCTTCTGTTTTAGCAATTTTGCCATCAACCTTAAAATTTAAACCATCAATACTTCCATACGCAACATTTTTAAGTTTTTCCTTACGTGAAGTATCATTTCTAATCTGCTGAAATAATGCCGTCGATTCGTTTTTGTAGGCGTTTGGCCAGATGTGAAACCAGATAAATTCTAAACTTGACGGGGAATTATTCTTATAAACAATCGTTTCAGCACCTTTAAGCGATTTGTCTTTATCGTTTAAAGTAACATCAATATTATAAGTTAAGTGCTGTTGAAAATAATTTTGCTGTGCAAAAATTGAAATTGAAATGAGGGATAGTAAAATCGTTAGAAAACTTTTCTGCATATTTAATTTTTTTGAAAGATAATTATTTCGCCTAATTGGCATTATATGTAAACGGATTTTTTAAGATTAAATTTCTGTAAATCCATATTCTTCTATTTTTCGGTAAAGCGTTGTCAAGCCAATTCCCAATAATCTTGAAGTTTCGGTTTTGTTACCTTTAGTATGAATTAAAACCTTTTGAATGTGTTGTTTTTCAACTTGCTGAAGATTGTAATTATCGTCTAAAGGCGTAAACTCGAAAAATTCTGGTGGCAAAGCCGATTTACTCAACTGATTTCCATCTGATAAAATAACCAAACGCTCAATTACATTTTTAAGCTCACGGATATTGCCTTTCCAATGATGTGCAGCTAAAATTGATAATATATCTTCACCAATTTTAATTGCTGATCGGTTTACCTTATCAGAAAATTCTTTTAGATAATGTTTTGCCAAAGCTGGAATATCTCCTTTTCTATCGCGTAGCGGAGGTAAAATAATGCTAAAAACCGAAAGTCTGTAATACAAATCAGAACGGAACTTTCCGCTAGTTGCATCAGCTTTTAAATCTTTATTTGTAGCGGCCAAAATACGCACATTAACCTGTTGTGTATGGGTATCGCCAACTTTGATAAAACTCTGATTTTCTAAAACCCGCAATAGTTTTGCCTGTAAATCGAGGTTCATTTCCCCAATTTCATCCAAAAATAAAGTGCCGCCGTTCGCTTCCTCCAGTAAGCCCTTTTTATCTTTATTTGCGCCTGTAAATGCGCCAGCCTTGTAACCAAAAAGTTCACTTTCTAATAATTCTGCACTAAAACCACTGCAATTTAAAGCTACAAAAGGCTTTAATGCTCTGGGACTTTCGTAATGAATGGATTGTGCAAAAACTTCTTTCCCTGTCCCAGTTTCGCCTAAAAGTAAAACAGTTGTGTCAGTTTGGCTTACTTTTTTGGCTAAATCTATCGCTTCTTTTAAAGCTCTCGATTGGCCAATTATCGTATCAAAATTATGCTTGCCAGTAATTTTATTTTCTAAATCGAAAACTCTTTGTTGCAGGTTGGCTTTTTCCATTGCTTTGTATAGCAGCGGAATAATTTTATCGTTGTCATCGCCTTTAACCAAGTAATCGAAAGCACCGTTTTTAATGGCTAAAACACCATCTGCAATTGTTCCGTAAGCGGTAAGGTTAATAATTTCTACAAATGGCTTAATTGCTTTAATGTCTTTAACCATTGCAACGCCGTTTACATCGGGTAGTTTTACATCACTAATTACCAGACTAACGTCATTATTTTTAAGAAGTTTTATGCCTTCTTTACCTGTATTGGCTTGTAAAGTTTTAAATCCTTCAAGCTCGATAATCCTCGAAAGTAAACTGCAAATCTTCTTTTCATCATCAATGATGAGGACAATTCCATTCATAGGGTTTATTTATCACGCAATATTAAGGATAAAAAATTATTCTTTGTTTGTACCTTTTTCGTTTCCGAGTAGATGAAATATAACCTTTTTAAGCATATTTGATGCAACAAAGCAAATTGTATGATTAAAGTAATTAGTGCCATTCTTACGTTTGGTTTTTTTTCTATGGCAAGTTCTGCTCAACAAATCAGACCTGCAAAATCTTCAGAAATTTATCGTGACTTAAAAACGCTTAAACATATCCCAAAAGTTTTATATCTGGCTGCTCATCCCGATGATGAGAATACGGGCTTACTTTCTTGGTTAATAAACGAGCAAAATGTAGAAACTGGGTATTTATCTTTAACCAGAGGTGATGGAGGACAAAACTTACTTGGAACTGAGCAAGGCGCAGCTTTAGGTTTAATCAGAACTCACGAACTTTTAGAGGCGAGAAAACTTGATGGTGCACAGCAATTTTTTACCCGTGCAATAGATTTTGGCTTTTCTAAAAATACAGACGATACTTTTAAACAGTGGGATGCAGATAGTATAACTGCTGATGTAGTTTGGGTGATCAGAAAATTCCGTCCTGATGTGATTATTTGTCGTTTCCCACCAACTGCTGCGGCTGGGCATGGGCAACATGCTGCCTCTGCAGTAGTGGCCGAAAAAGCTTTTAAGTTGGCGGGTGATAAAAATGCTTTTCCAAGCCAGTTAAAATATGTGGATGTTTGGCAACCTAAAAGATTACTTTGGAACACCTTTAGATTTGGTGCTACAAATACCACATCAGAAAGCCAGTTAAAGGTAAATGTGGGCCAATATGATGCTCAATTAGGAATGGGCTATGGCGAATTGGCGGGTTTAAGCAGAAGCTTACATAAAAGTCAGGGTGCAGGAACGCAGTCTGTAGCGGGTTTAAGAACAGAGTATTTTTCTCCCGTTTTGGGCGATGTGGCTAAGATATCTTTGTTTGATAGAATTCCGATGAATTGGTCGGAAAAAGGTGTTGGCGATATTGATGAATTGATTGATATTGTCCTCTTATCTTTCGATTACAATCATCCTGATAAGAGTTTACATAGTTTGTTAATGCTTCGCAAAAGAATAGCTGCGCTGCAAGATGTAAACTTGAGAAAAGATAAACTTGCAGCCATTGATAAAATTATTTTAAGCTGCACAGGTTTTATGGGGGAGGTTGTTACCAACCAAGCTGAAGCCATTGCAGGTAACAGTTATAATTTCCGCCTGAACGTGATTTCAAGGTCATCAGAGCCTGTAATACTAGAACAAGTAAACTGGATTAATCAAACCGATAATTTGAATAGAAGAGTTTCTGGCGATTCTTTGTTAACGATAGAACGTAAAATTCAAATCCCTGCAAATTCATCAATAACGGAGCCTTACTGGCTAGAAAAACAAGCTAAAAATGCGGCTACTTTTAGTGTTGCCAACGATACTTTAATTGGTTTAGCTGAGAATGAATCTGCGCTTAATGTTTCCTTGTTGCTTAAAATTGAAACCGAGAAGTTTACAGTTAAGTTGCCACTTTCTTTTAAGAAACTAGACCCAGTAAAAGGAGATGTGGTAGAGCAACTTAGAATTGTACCAGCATTAGATTTAAGCTTTGCAGAACCTGTTTATTTTGCTAAAGAAAAAGAGGCATTGTCGGTTACAATGCGTTTAAAAGCCAACAAAAATATTAATTATGGTAAAGTGAGTTTCAAAATCGGTAATACTGAAATCAAATCCTTTACTGGAATTAACCTGGCTGAAAATACAGTAGCCATTAAAAATTTTCTGATCCCTGCTGAAGATTTAGCTAAAATAAAAACTAGTCAAAATAAATTAGAAGCGGTTTTTTCATCAGAGAGCAATGAGTTTAACAAAGGACAAGTATTAATTCAATACCCACATTTACCATCATTACAATATTTTGTACCAGCGACAACCTGGTTAATAAAAGGTGATGTAAAAGTATTGGCTAAAAGAATTGGCTATATTCAAGGTGCTGGAGATTTAATTCCCGAATTTTTAAGACAGGCAGGTTTGCAAGTTGATGTTTTGAGTGAAGCTGACATTTTAAATCCGACCAAACTGGCTTCTTACGATGCTGTTGTAACTGGCGTTCGTGTAATCAATACCGAAAAGAGAATCAAAAACTGGCAAACGGCTTTAAAAACTTACGTGGAAAATGGCGGTACTATTGTTATGCAATACAACACCACGCAAGATATGGCTTTGCAGGATTTTGGAATTTACCCTTTCAACATCGGTGGTAAAAGGGTTACCGAAGAAAATGCTACAGTTAAATTTTTAGTGCCAAATCACAAACTTTTAAACTATCCAAATAAAATCACAGCCGAAGATTTTAGTAATTGGGTGCAGGAACGCGGCGCTTATTTCCCAGATAAATGGGATGATCAATACGAGCCACTTTTTGAAATGAATGATACAGGAGAAGAACCGCTCAAAGGCTCAACATTATACGCGAAATATGGAAAAGGTAATTTTATTTATACGCCATTAGCATTTTTCCGTCAATTACCGGCGGGTAATGTAGGTGCGGCAAGGTTGTTTTTTAACTTCATATCAGCTGGCAAATAAATGAAAAATCAGCTCAAAAATTGGAACACCTGGTACGTTTTACTTGCGTTGGCTTTACTATTTCAAATCGTGTTTTATTACCTGTTTACTAAATTTTGGGCATGAGTAATATCGATTGGTTTGTTCTCGTTTTCACCCTTTTTGCTGTTGTTGCTTACGGCGTTTTTATTGGTCGCGGGCAAAAAAGCAATGAATCTTATTTAAAAGCAGATAGCAAAATGCCATGGTACATTGTACTGTTGGGCATTATGGCTACGCAAGCTAGTGCAATTACCTTTCTATCGGCGCCTGGGCAGGCTTATACCGATGGTATGCGTTTCGTACAGTACTATTTTGGTTTGCCGTTGGCGATGATTGTAATTTGCATAACCTTTATCCCAATATTTCAGCGATTAAACGTTTACACTGCTTATGAATATCTGGAAAATCGTTTCGATAAGAAAACAAGAGTGCTCACGTCCCTGCTTTTCCTTTTTTCTCGTGGATTGTCGACTGGAATTAGCATTTATGCACCAAGTATTATTTTATCAAGTGTTTTAAACTGGAACATTTATTTAACCAATATTTTAACTGGCGGAATACTTTTAATTTATACCTACGTAGGTGGGGCTAAAGCCATTGCACATACGCAAAAGCTGCAGTTTTTAATTATTTTAGGAACTATGGCCTTTGCAGGTTATCTGCTCGTTCAAAATATGCCAAACGGAATTGGTTTTAAAGATGCCTTATACCTTGCAGGAAAATCTGGAAAGCTAAATGTAATCACTACAAATTTCGATTGGAAAGATAAATACAATATTTGGAGTGGAATATTTGGTGGTTTTTTTCTGGCGCTTTCTTACTTCGGAACAGACCAAAGTCAGGTGGGGAGATACATTACCGCCAAAGATAATACCAATGCCAAAATGGGTTTGTTGCTAAACGGTTTGGTTAAAATACCGATGCAATTTGCCATCCTTTTAATTGGAGCATTACTTTTTGCATTTTTCTCGCTAAAGCCAGCCCCAATTTACTTTAACGAACGTTCTTATCAATATTTAAAAGAAACCAAGCCAGCGCAGGCGGCTGTTTTCGAACAGGAACACCAGGCTTTGCAACTAAGATTTAATAAAGAATCCAAAGAAATTCTGGCAAAAAAAGAAAATCATTCATCTTCATTAAATCAATCAATAGAAAGTTTTAAAGCCACACAAAAAGAAGTTGCGGCATTGCATGGCAAAGTAGAGGAGGCGATTAATAGTTCAAATTACAATGCCGAAAAAACCGATACCAATTACATTTTTCTCTATTTTGTTAAAAATACACTTCCCGTTGGGATGATTGGTTTACTTTTCGCGGTCATATTTTTGGCCAGTTGGGGCTCTATTTCTGCGGCCTTAAATTCGTTGGCATCGAGTTCTTTAAAGGATGTTCATTTAATTTTCAATAAGAATAAACCCGATGATGAACTCGAACTTAGATATAGCAGACTACATACACTTGCCTGGGGAATTTTCTCTATTGCAGTTGCTATGTTTGCTACGCAAATGGGTTCGCTTATCGAAGCTGTAAATGTTTTAGGTTCTTTATTTTATGGGCCAATTTTAGGTATTTTTCTGGTTGCTTTCTATTTCAAAAAAATAAAGGGACCAAATGTTTTTATTTCAGCCATACTATCAGAAATAGCTGTTATTACCGTTTATAAATTGGATATCGTTTCATTCCTTTGGCTAAACATTATTGGCGCAGTTGCAGTAATAATTTTTTCGACAATTGGATTATTATTTTATCCTGCTAAAGAATTAGATTCGTAAGATTTAAACAACAAATTCAAATAAGAAATAATACTATGAGAACAATTACAAAATCTATTGCATTGCTATTTACAGCAGTTACAATTTCGGTAAGTGCTTTTGCACAGGAAGCTAAAAAACCTGCTGCTCCACCTGCAAGTCCAGCGGCAACAGCAACTGGCAAAGTTAAAGATGCAACAATCACAATTGCTTACAGCAGCCCATCAGTAAAAGGACGTAAAATTTGGGGTGGACTTGAAAAATACGATGCAGTTTGGCGTGCAGGAGCAAATGAAGCAACAACTTTCGAAACAGATAAAAACATTACTGTTCAAGGTAAAGCTTTACCAGCAGGTAAATACAGTTTTTTCTTAATCCCTAAAGAAAGTGGAACGTGGACTGCTATTTTTAACAAAGAACCAAAACAGTGGGGTGCTTACAAATATGAAGAGGCTAAAGATGCTTTACGTGTAGATGTAAAAGTTAAAGCTTTAAAGGCAACGCAAGAAACTTTAGTTTATAGAGTTAATAAAGGTGGTTTTACAATGGATTGGGACAAAGTTTCAGTTCCAGTAGCTATAAAATAATTTCAATTCTTTTGAAAGGAAAATCCCGATTTATCGGGATTTTTTTTTGCCTGAATTTTTCCCCAATTTCTATGGCGTAATTTTTAATGATTTTATTGGTTTTCATAAAAGTAAAGGCTAAATCGATACTATAAACTATAAGATTGTAAATTCTGAGTAAAAAACTATTTTTCTTTCAATAACAAAAACCTTATTTAATTAACCGTGTTATTTAATTGTATAAAACATTAAGTCATGGCACCTTTGAAAATAGAGCAAATCGAGAATGATACGCTAACTCACAAAAACAATTTAGAAACGGAAGAACATCTACCTTTGGAAATGCATCCTGAAGCTTACAAGGTTAAGGGGCCTTTACCAGAAAAAATGAAATCTGTTTCTGCTTCATTGCGTAATTATGCGCACGGCCTGTATGGTTTACTATAGTAAATCTTAGCTCGGTTTTGATTTGAGATAGCAGACCATCAATGAATAGTATTTAGCCACCATGAATTTTCATGGTGGTTTTTTTGTTTTTTTGTGATTTTTCGAAATACACGTAATAATCTTTATATCAGATACCTAAGTCAATTTGCGTGTTTTCGAGTATAGGGATTATCGCAGTTATTTACGCATTGTATGTTCCTTTGTATCAATAGAACCAAGCTAATTAATTGTAAATGTTATTAGGGCAATAATTAAAATATTCAAAACAGGTAAAAACTAATGATTAAAATGTCTGCTTTTTCTGAAAATGAAGGAACACGTTATTATGTTGATGCTACAAACGTTTACGTTAAAGTAAAAGAAGCGGAGATTTTAATACCGAATTTATTTGTTCAAAAAAGTAAAGAATTAAATCACAGTTTCGAAATTTTTGGATTAGAACAATTTGCCGATAGTAATTTATACATTTTTTCGTTGGGGTAAAGAAGTTTACAAAGCAAGAAAATATAAAAATAACTGGACTCCAGAGGGACTTGAAGAAGGTATTATTATTTTATTGATGACCGAAGAAACAATAAATAGCGATTGGAAAACCTATAAAGGCTATATAACCCAAGTATCAGCATAGAAATACCAGATACGGTTTACCCTTCTAAATTTAGCAGAGATTTTTTAAACTTCTTCCTCGGTAATTAAAGGTTCTAAATCTTTAAGTTCGTTATCGGTAAATAATCTAGAATCAATAAAAAAGCCAACATCCAGTGTCGATTCTAAAGAAAAACTTGCGGCTCTACCTTCCATCGCATCTAAGGTAAGTTGGGTGTGTTTCCAATACTCAAACTGATCGCCTGCCATATAAAACTTACAACCTTCTATTTCGCCGATACAAACATCATTCGAGCCAATTAGAAAACCACCTTTTTCGAAACAGTGCGGATAAGAGCCTTCGCAACAACCACCACTTTGATGAAACATTAATGGTCCGTATTCAGTCTGAAGTTTTTTTATAACCTCAGCTGCTTTTTCAGTTACTAATATTCTTTTAGTCATGTTTTTTAAATTTAAATATTTAAAGTAGGATATCACAATCGTGATATCCCTAATAAACCCAGACCTAAAAGAAACCTAATTTATTTTTATCGTAAGAAATTAACATGTTTTTAGTACTGCGATAATGGTCTAACATCATTTTATGATTCTCACGACCAAAGCCAGATTTTTTGTAACCACCGAACGGTGCATGTGCAGGATAAGCGTGGTATTGGTTAACCCAAACACGGCCCGCCTGAATCGCTCTTGGAACTTGATAAAGCTCGTGTGCATCTCTCGTCCAAACACCTGCACCTAAACCATACAGCGTATCATTTGCGATTTCTATTGCTTCATCAACAGTTTTAAAAGTAGTTACACAAACAACAGGCCCAAAAATTTCTTCCTGGAAAACCCTCATTTTGTTGTGCCCTTTTAAAATGGTTGGTTCGATATAATAGCCAGTAGATAAATCACCTTCCAGTTTATTTGCTTCGCCACCAACTAATACTTCTGCGCCTTCTTCTTTGCCTATTTTTAAGTAAGAAAGTATTTTTTGATACTGCTCGTTCGAAGTTTGTGCACCCATCATGCCTGTTCTATCCAACGGATGTAGGGTTTTAATAGCTTTAGTGCGCTCAATTACTTTAGCAATAAATTTATCGTAAATACTCTCCTGGATTAGTAAACGAGAAGGGCAAGTACAAATCTCTCCTTGATTTAAAGCAAACATTACAGCACCTTCTATGGCTTTGTCAAAAAATTCATCATCCGCATCGGCAACAGATTCAAAGAAAATATTCGGCGATTTACCGCCCAGTTCCATCGTAGAGGGAATAATATTTTCTGCTGCGTATTGCATAATTAATCTCCCCGATGTTGTACTTCCAGTAAAGGCAACTTTCGAAATTCTTGATGAAGTAGCTAAAGGCTTACCCACTTCGATACCATAGCCGTTAACAATATTTAGCACACCTGGAGGCAATAAATCGCCTATTAATTCCATTAAAATAATAATTGACACTGGAGTTTGCTCAGCGGGTTTTACAACGGTACAGCAGCCAGCAGCCAGGGCAGGTGCAATTTTCCAGGTTGCCATAAGTAAAGGAAAATTCCATGGTATAATTTGAGCCACTACACCGATTGGTTCGTGTAAAGCAATACTTACGGTATGCTCGTCATGTTCAGAGATACTTCCCTCATCGCCTCTTATTACGCCAGCAAAATACCTGAAGTGATCAACAACTAAAGGTAAGTCAGCAGCTAATGTTTCGCGGACAGCTTTTCCATTATCAATGGTTTCTACCGTAGCTAAATATTCTAAATTATCTTCGATTTTTTGAGCGATTTTTAATAAGATGTTACTGCGGTAAGTAGGTGCACTTTTGCTCCAGGTTTTGAAAGCCTCATGTGCGGCATCGAGCGCAAGCTCTACGTCTTCTTTGCTTGATCGGGCAGCTTTTGTGAATACTTTTCCATCGATAGGAGAAATGTTATCGAAGTAAACTCCCTTTACTGGCGCTACAAATTTACCGCCTATAAAATTATCGTAATGGGTTTTAAAGCTAGGTTTGCTTATTAAATTTTCCATGATTATGAGATTTGGTTAATACAAACCTAAGGCCAAAGGCCAGCCGATAGATAGTGAAATCGTAGCAAGTGATAGCATTATTGTTTCAGACTTTGTAACCTTGTCGAAATAGACTTATATTTGAATATCAAGTAAATAATCTAACCAGATTGATATGCAACATATATTAGATACCGTTAGCTTAAGCAAAACGGAAAGTTTACAAACGCTTGTTGAAAACAGAACATCTTATACTTTAGAACGCTGTGAATTAAACGTTTTTGAAACTTATACCCGCTCTTATATGGTTCCATTAACTTTTAACGATTTTGTAATTACAAGTATGCTAAGGGGAAAGAAGGTTATGCATTTGTTTGATAAGCAAGGTTTTGAATATAATCCAGGTCAAACCGTAATTGTTCCTGCATCGGTTACAATGAAAATAGATTTTCCAGAAGCAACAGATCAAAATCCAACACAATGCATTGCGTTAGCTATTGATCAGGATCAGATAAAAAAAACAATAAATTATTTAAACGAGTTTTTTCCGAAAGAAGGAACGGTAGATAAATGGGTGCTGAACTATGATCAATACCATTTTCAAAATAATCAGGAAATTGCCTATCTGATTAACAAGGTTGTTAAAATTTGTTCGGAGAAATCGGTTGAGAAAGATGTGCTAGCCGATTTAACATTAAAAGAATTGCTGGTTAGGATTATGCAGAGCCAGAATTTATATGCGTTGAATAATGCGCCCGATAATATTAACCAAAATCCAATGGCTTATATTATCGATTACATTAAATCAAATCTGAATGAAAAAATAAATATTGATGGTTTAACCGATAAGGCTTGTATGAGCCGTGCAACTTTTTATCGACTTTTTAAGAGAGAGCTGGGTATTAGTCCGAACGATTTTATTTTAACAGAAAAGATTAGCAAAGCCAAAGAATTGCTTGCAAACCCAGCAGCTAAAATTACTTCGGTGAGTTATGAACTTGGTTTTAGCGATGCCAATTATTTTATTCGAGCATTTAAAAAACTCGAAGGTATTACACCAGGAACTTATCAAGCTAAAATTCTAAGTTCTGTTTTACACTAATTCAAAAATTGAAATGTCTTTTTCTATTCCGTTAATAATGATAGAAATTTGGTGTTTGCCCAAGTAAAACTTTCTGGTTGTTATCAATACAAATTTCTGTTTACGGTTAACATTAATTTTCGTTCCTGGTGGATAAGGTCTTTCAGAAACTTTAAATACTTTTTTAGCAAGTTGGCCATTTTGTTTCATATAGTAAATGGCATATTCTAATCTTACTTTTTGCTCGGTTTCGTTTGTGTTTTCAATAGAAAAGGAAAACTCTAAATTCGCTCCGATTTTAACTTCTGGTGTTAAAACTTTAAAATCTGATAAATGAATTCCCTTATCATCTAAACCATAATGTTTTAAAATTTCTGCATGACCTTGTTTTAAAAGGGTTCGACTGCCATGTTTTACAATTGCATCGGTTTCTTTGCTCAATCCCGACCATCGGCTTGCTAGATCCAAAACTATTGAAGGGTGGTCTTTCGCAATATCGTTAATACTATTTGCTACACTTCTTCTTAAATATTCAGAGTCATCACACTTTAGGTTTTCTAATATTGGCAGTATTGATGATGGATCTTTCTTTAAAAGCGGAATTCCCATTGCCCAAGGTAAGCGTGGTCGGCTTCCTTCGCTGGCCAATCTCCTCACTTTGTGGTTTTCGTGTTTCGACCATTTCTGCATTTCGCTAATCATATCCAGTTCGTATTTTAAAATAAAAGGACGAACCGCGAACTCACAGCTGGTGAATTGTGTAGTGAATTCCAACGCCTTAACCGAATTTTCAAAATCGTTTAAACCATAGGTTTCGATGTAATCGGGAATGAACATATAAGGCAAAGAATCTTCGCCAATTCTTTCCATTCTTAACTGTGCAATTATTTTTTCAATCAGTTTTACGCTTTCTGCATAATCGGCAGGCATAAAATTATTTAAAACTCTTGTTGTATGCTTCATTCTTTCCTTTAGTTCCTTCGCATCAAATTCGGGAACATAAATTAGTCTGATGAATTTTTGTTCGTCAAAAGCAGGAATAGTTTTCCCTAAAACTGACGATAATTTGTCGTAAAATAAAGGAGAATAAAGGTCTTTTAGAAGGTAACTCATACATCAAAATTGAAACACAAATTAAATGATAATTTTTAGCGCTTAATAAAAAGCTTTTGCACATTTTGATTACGATTCAGATTACTGATATTTGCCTTATGCAGAACTTAAAAATAGGGTGGATTGGTCTTGGTAAAATGGGCATTCCAATGGCAGAACAATTAATTAACGCAGGATATGCACTTAGTGTTTACAACCGAAGTAAAGATAAAGAAGACAGTTTAAAGGCAAGAGGTGTAGAAGTTGCCTCAACGCCATCATCTTTATTAGCCGAATGCGATTTGGTATTTCTAATGGTGTCTGACGATGAAGCTGTAAAACAGATTTTTACTGCTGAAAATGGATTGTTTGCCAATGAATCTACAGGAAAAATCATCGTTAATATGAGTACGGTTTCGCCAGGTATTAGTAAAGAAATGGCCGCTTTGTGCGTAAGGAAAGGAAATGCTTATCTCGATGCGCCCGTATCAGGAAGTGTTAAGCAAGCTGAAACTGGCACATTGGTAATTATGGTTGGTGGTGAAGAAAATGCCTTTGAAAAAGTAAAACCTGTTTTTGAGAAATTAGGTAAGCTTTCGATGCGGGTAGGAGATAATGGCGCAGGAAATAGCGCAAAACTGGCAATAAACTCTTTATTGGCGTTGCATGCACAGGGTTTAGCCGAAACTGTTCTTTTTGCGCAGGCTAATCAAATTAATACCGAAGATTTATTAACCCTGATTGGTAACAGTGCAATAGGTAATATTTTTGGTAAAATTAAAGGCGACGCCATTGTTGCAGATAATTATTCAGCAGCATTTGCGCTTAAACATATTGTAAAAGATTTAAAATTAGCTAAAGCAGAAGGGCTTTCTGCCCCGTTGGCCAATGCGGCTTTAGCAACATTTCAAAATGCCGAAAATAAATATGGCAATGAAGATATTATAGCGGTTTTAAAAGCTTTAAAAGAAAAATAAGAGCATTTAACGACACATTTTAACAATACATCGATTCATTAGAAATTGCTAAGCATAAAGTTTTTTACTTAGTACTAGTAAATCGATGTATTATGAAAAATATGTTCGCAACACTTTTGTGTCATCACGAATATCAAGATGTTTTTTCAACTAAAATTATCAAATTTAGTATCTTAAAGTACGCTTATTTCAACAAGTATGTTTGCCTTAAATGTGGAAAAGAAAAGTATGTTCCTGCTAAGGAGCAAGAATTTTTTACACTTTAATACCAGCGATCGAAAGTTAGAATCTACATTTTCATTAATGCAGGGTATATTCTAAAGAAAATCTGACCGCCAATTGGGTTCTTTCCGTAAAGCGGGTTTAATGCATTGTTAGTGTTGTATAATGAAGCCTGAGCACCAAGAGCTCCTTTAAATTTTTTCAGATTTAATACGTCGTAATTTAAGCCGAGAGTTAATGCATTTACGCCAAAAAGGTTAGTGCCGTAAATATTCTCGTTTAAATTTAATTCCTCAGTCGATTTCTGAACCCATTCATACCGACTATAAGCCGAAAGTTTTTTTACGCGATAAGCTGCCTCGAGCAAAGCTGCATTTTCGCCTTCATGTCCTTTGGTTTTATTTAATCCCCACAAAACTGTAGCATTAAAATTTTGCTCATCGCCAAGCGGTAAGGCATAAATTGCCGAAGCAATGGTTCGCTCTACGTTTTCGTTTGAATGTAAACTTTCTGGGCTTTTAATCCATCCATGAGAAACCTGTAACGCCCAGTTTTTATTTGGATTATAAGATAATCGAGCAGAATAAGAATCAAATCTTGGTTTATCAAAGTCGAAACGGTTTTCATCAGGCTCTCTACCAGTAAATGATGAAGCTTCGACCTTAAATTTGTCATATCTGAAGCCAATGGTTGCCACGCCAAAGGTAATGTGTGTCCCGTCATTCCAGTGGTGCGAAATAGGTGCATCTGGATTAGCCAAAGCCGAAGGACGGTGCATAAAAGCTACCGAACCCAAAGCAGGCTCGCCTGGGTAACCTAGGTAGAAAGTAAGATCAGTTTTTTTAGAAAAGGAATAAGTATAGGCAACCGAAAGTTCGGAAAATAGATCATGAGGATGTTGTCGGTCGACCAAAGGATTTCCTTTCCAGCTTTCGCCAGTTTGAAAAAGTAGGGGATAACCGTTTCCGCCTTCAGTAAAACGATCTAAAGATAACATGGCGCCAAAATGAAATAGTCCTTTTTCGCCAACTTTACGTTGCCCCATAGCCATAAACCAGTTCGGGGCATCAAATTTTTCGCCACCTCTACTGCCTTTACTGCCGATATCCTGCTTGGTGTAACGTAATGCAACGTTTCCATGTAACATGTACATCCACTTTTTTGAATGAAGCATTAAGCCATACATCGGAGCAGCATCGGGCAACCACGAGGTGCCAGAACCATTTCTGCTCATAGGAAGATTTAAAGAGTAAGCATGACTCATCGGGGTGACCGTGTTCATGTTGTGCATCGAATGGTCTGTGCTTTTTATTGTGGTATCAGCTTTGCCTTTTAAGGTATCTTTTTGCGCAGACATGTGCATTTCATGTTGCGCTTTTGCTGTAAAAGAACCTACAAGAGATAAAAGCAATAATGATTTAAACGCCTTATTCATAATTTCAGTTTGTATGGGTAAATAAACTGACGCAAACTTCGAAGATATTAGGGTTTAAACTTTATACCATTTTAGTAAAGATTTATATAATTATAAAGGTGGTAATTTATAATCCCAAAAACTGCTGCGTAAAACCCATTTCCTAATCTGTTCATCATTTTTAAATTCATTTTGATGAAAGTTGTAACCAGCCTTATTTTGAATGTCAAGAAGTTTTTTCATCTCTTTAACTTCTTTGGGAATAGCTTTGCTTTTGATCGATTTTAGCGAAATCTTTAGAAGATAATAATATGGCCAGATTTTATCTTTCAAAACCTGTAACAATGATTTATTAACGGTATTTTGGGTAGAAGAAATTCTGAGATCGGTAAAAGAGTTAGCAACGCCTTCAAAATAGGATCTTTTTTCAAAGTAATCTAACGTTAATCTTTCTTTATTTACATAATGTTTAAGCAACAAATTAGGAACATAAATTGCTGTTAAATTACTTTCAACGGCTTTCATTGTAAGTCCTGTTTCACCATCTCCTTGGTATTTTTGTAACTTTGTTGGAAACGAATCGGGATGAAACCCTCCTAGTTTTAACACAGTTTCTTTTCGAACACAGAAATTTAAGCCAAACACCAAATTTGGATCGATAGTTAATTTTTGATCACCTAAATCTAACAAACTTAGCCAGAAACAATATTTTCCTTGGTTAATATAAACCCAAAAATAATCTAACCAGTAAGGAGGTGTAACTTCATATTCTGGCAAACATGGGCCAGTTGCAAAATGTACCTCTGAGTCTGTGCTAAAAACATCAAAAACTCCCTGAATGTATTTATCGTTTAATTCGACATCATCGTCCAAAAAGCAAAGAATTTTTCCTGTTGATAATTCAATTCCTTTGTGGCGACCAGTTAATAAACCAGGCTCATCATCGTAAAAATAAATTAAATTATTTACAGACTCATTAAATGATTCGCATACTTTTTTTGTAGAATCGGTTGAGCCATTATCAACAACAATAACTTCGAAATCGGTATCTGTAATTTGCCTTTCAATACTTAGTAAAGTTCGGGCAAGCATAGTTGCCCTATTTAAAGTTGGGATTATGAGCGATATTTTCACAAGAGATTAATTTTGATATAGTAGATGATTTTGCTCTAAATATAGGTCAATTATCTAATAATGTGCAAGCTGTAAAAAAAAATAATCATAATATTTGTTTCGTACGAAAACTATCGTACCTTTGGTTCATGAAAAGTATTAAATCCGAAAATAATTTGCCCGAACCAACTAAAGCCGAACTGGAAATTCTACAGGTTTTATGGGAATTCGGACCATCTACTGTTCGCTTCGTTAATGACAAATTAAACGAGCAACGTGAGGTAAATTATACTTCTACCTTAAAACAAATGCAAATCCTTACTGAAAAAGGAATTTTAAAACGCGACGAAAGCCAGATGAAACACATCTATATACCAGTAGAAGCCGAGTCGAAAACTAAAGATCAATTACTTGATAGGTTTGTTAACACGCTTTACAAAGGATCGGCCTCATCCTTAGTAATGCAATTATTGGGTAACCAAAAAACTTCGAAAGAAGATATTGAAGAAATAAAAAGATTACTAGATAAGCTAGAAAATTAAAAATATAAATCCTTAAACGTACCACATTATGGAATTTAATTTAACAAGATTTTTGCCTTCAAACTGGCTTCATGCTTTCGGGGCAACCTTATTTCACTCATTATGGCTGGGTATATTGTTATCGCTATTAGTTGCGGTAATTATGTTTTCTACCCGTAAAGCAGCTGCTTCATTAAGATATAATCTATTAACTGGTAGTTTACTTTTATTCGTTATAGCAACAACAGTTATTTTTTGTAAATCTTTAGGGCTTCAGGATGGTGCAACAGATACAAACTTAATTGTAGCAACTGCCAATGTGCCTGCCCAAATATCTCCATCGGTAGCTGTTTTGCAAGATAACATGCTTTCGGGCGTAAATAATTTATTAGCAGTTTGGAATACCTACGCAGCGCAAATTGTACTGGTTTGGTTTTTAATAATCTGCGCTAAAAGCATTCAACTTTTTGTTGGCCTAAATGGTGTTTATCATCTCCGTAGTACTAAAGTATATGCGGCAGGTAACCGATGGGATGAAAAAATAGGTGTACTGGCAAACAGGATGGGTGTTAAACAAACCGTAAGCTTACTGCAATCAGGTATTGCTCAGGTGCCAATGGCAGTTGGGTACATTAAGCCGCTGGTTTTAATTCCTTTGGGTTTGTTAAATGGTTTATCCGATTCGGAGGTTGAAGCCATTCTTTGCCACGAACTGGCACATATCAAACGAAGAGATTACCTTATAAACTTACTCCAGAGCTTTATCGAAATTGTGTTCTTTTTCAATCCAGCGGTGTTATGGGTTTCAAAATTAATTAGAAATGAACGAGAAAACTGTTGCGATGATTTAGCCGTTTTGCATATGGATGATAAAAGGAATTATGTAAAAGCTCTAATTACCTGTCAGGAATTTCAGTTAAACGCACCAAGATTTGCAATGGCTATAACGGGGAAAAAAAACCATCTTTTTCAGCGCATCAGCCGTATGTTATTCGATACTAAAACCACTTTAAATAAAATGGAAAAAACAATATTAACTATCGCACTGGTATCTGTTGTAATAGGTTCTGCCGCATTTAAAAACGTTACTGAATCAAATAGAAAACCTATTTCAATTACGTCAGCCATATTACAAGAACAAAACTTTCAGGATACACTAAAAAAGAAGGCGGCGATACAAAAAGCCAAAAAAGAAAAAAGTGTAGCCAAAAAAGATGTTAATATAGATCAGCTAAGCATGGAGGATGAGATAAATTTAAAGCAAGAGCAACAAGCTAATGCAATTAAGGCTGAAATGGATGCTAAAGAACAAGACGAGAGGTATAAGCAAGAACAAAAAAGATACGATGCTGATCAGAAACGCTATAACGCTGAACAGGTTAGATACAAAAACGAACAAAAGCGATATAACGCTGAACAGAAACGTTATGATTTAGAGGCTAAAAAATATCAGGCAGAATCTGATAAATATCAACAGCAATCAAAACGGTATAATGCAAACGAAAACTATAGTAACGACGCCAATAGGAATTTTAATACTCTTCCACCAACAACACCTATTCCACCTGTACCTTTAAGTCCTGTAACCGCAACACCAATGGATCCAATAACGCCGATAACGCCTGTTATTCCAATTAATGCATCTTTGACAGTTTTAAATCCTGTTCATGTAGCGCTACCGCCTGCCATATCTATTCCAAAATCTAATAATCAAAATCGAAGCAATTCCAAAACTACAAGTAAAACAGGTACACAAAGAACGGTTGAATCGGTAACCAGTACCGATGCCGACGAGCATGATTATAAAAATATTATTAAAGATTTGCTTAAAGATGGAATTATCAAAAATGATAAAAAACTATCTTACAAACTCGATAAAAACAGTTTAATAATCAACGATGTCAGGCAAAACGAAAGCTATCATCAAAAGTATAAAAACAAATATTTGCAAAGAGAGAATACTGCTTTACTTTACAAGTATGAAACCAATTCGAACTAAGTAAAGCTGGCTTAATCTAAAATTCTTTCTCGCATTTATGAAATCAAAAAAACTGGCTTTTTTAGCCTTATGGATATGTATTGCCTTTAATTTCGCTCAGGCACAGCAGCCTGGAACAAAAATTTACGGTCGCATTTTAGATCATGCTACCAATAAATTAGAATTTGCCACAGTTGCCCTTTATAACTCTAAAGATTCCACTCTGCTAAAAACAACTTTTAGCGAAGCTGATGGAAGCTTTAGTTTCAATGGAATTAATTATGGCAAATACCAGTTGCGTATTTCATCAATGGGTTATTCGGTTTATAGAAGTCAGCTTATCGATTTGAGTGCTTCAAATTCTGAAGTAAATTTGAACGATATTAAGCTTATTGGAACGGAAACAAATCTAAATGAAGTTAATGTAAGTGGTAAAAAAGCTTTCGTGGAGCAAAAAATCGATAGAATGGTGGTTAATGTTGATGCACTTATATCGAATGCAGGAACCACGGCTTTAGATGTGCTTTCTAAATCGCCAGGTGTAAATGTCGATCAAAATGGAGCAATTAGTCTTAAGGGTAAAAGTGGTGTAAATATATTTATTGATGATAAACCAACTTATCTTTCAGGTTCAGATTTAGAAAGCTACCTGCGTTCGCTCCCATCTTCCTCATTAGAACAAATTGAATTGATGACAAATCCTCCTGCCAAATATGATGCAGCTGGAAACGCGGGTGTAATTAATATTAAAACCAAAAAGAATAAAGTAGCAGGCTTTAATGGCGGGATTAACCTAAGCATTAACCAGGGCCAGTTAACGCGCTCGAATAACAGCGCCAATTTTAACTACCGCAAAAACAAAATAAATGTATTTGGTAATTTAAGCTACAACCTTAACAACAGCTTTACCGATTTAGATTTAAACCGAACGTATAAAAATGCCGATAATTCGCCTAAATATTTCTTTAACCAAAACTCCTATTTCAGAAGGCATGGAAATACCTTTAATGCCAAAGCAGGTGTAGATTTTTATCAAAATGAAAAAACAACCTGGGGTTTTGTATTTACTGGCATGAGCCGTGTTTCAGAACAGGTAAATAATAATACCAGTAATTTGCTAAATGCCGTAAAGCAACCCGATTCTATAATTAAAGCTATAAATACCGATAACATCAACTATAAAAATGCGGCCTTTAATTTAAATTACAGGCATAAATTTGGAAAAGAAGCTGGAGATATTACATTCGATGCCGATTATTTAACCTATAAAAATCAAACCGATCAACATTATTTTAACTATAGCTATTTTCCGAATATGCAGCTTAAGTCGCAGGATTTACTGACAGGCGATTTACCTTCGAATATTGATATTTATACTGCTAAAACTGATTATACAAAACCGATTAACAAATTTTGGAAACTCGAAGCGGGATTAAAAACCAGTTATACCAAAACCAATAATGGAGCAAATTACCTTTATACGGCAAACAATAAAACTGTTGTCGATTACGATAAAACCAACCAGTTTGTATATAAGGAAAACATAAACGCCGCTTATATCAATATGAGCATGGAAGGTAAAAAACTATCTTTACAGGCGGGGCTAAGGTTCGAAACTACAGTTTCCGACGGGCACCAACTTGGCAATTTAGTTAAACCCGATTCTGCTTTTAAACGAACTTATAATGGCTTCTTTCCCACCGTTTATCTTTCTTATAAATTAGATACTGCTGCTAACAATCAAGTTGGTTTAAATTATGGCCGCCGTATAGATAGACCTTATTATCAGGATTTAAACCCATTTTATTCTCCGTTAGATAAGTTTACTTATTATGTTGGTAATCCATTTTTGCGACCTGCCTTTACCCAAAGTGTAGAGCTTTCTCATACTTTTAAAAGTAAAGTTACCACAATACTTGGCTACAGCTGGATAAATGATGATGTAAGCGAAACCATTGAAATAATTAACGGAACTTATTATAGCAGGCCTGCTAATATTGGTAAGGGAACTGTTAAAAATATTTCTGTAAATGCCGATTTAAACTTAAGCAAATGGTTAAGCACGCATATATACATGGAGTTTGCTAGCATTGTATCTAAAACTGATTTTTACACTGGTTACCTCGTTACCCGCGGAAGTTATTTCCGAACCAACCCAAATCTTCAGTTTAAAATAAGTCCAACCTGGAATGCCGAAGCTAATTTTCGCTACCAAACTAAATTCTCTAGTGTGCAATTTCTAATTGGAGAAGTACACGAGTTCGGCGCAGCCGTACAGAAAAAACTATCACCAAAAAGCACCTTAAAACTATCGGCTTCTGATATTTTTCGCAATAGGGTATTTGTTGGCGTGATTAATAATCTTGCGGCAACCGAAGCAAATTGGACAAACCGCCAAGATTCGAGAAGTTTTATTTTAAGCTATAGCTATCGTTTTGGTAAAGCTTTTTCTACTCCTGCAAAACACGAGTCTTCTGGTGCCGATGCAGAGAAGAATAGAGTGAAGAATTAAATATTTGTTGATCTTCACTGTTTGCATAATTGCTTAAGTTATTCAATTCAATCTAGAACAAGTATTTCTTCTATTCTAGATTGAATTGAATTTGAAGCATAATTTTAGTTTCGAAATTAATTTTTCAGCTTTAATCTTTTCTCCTCGAATTCTTCTCTTTAACCTTCCTATCTAATAAGCCGTTTATTTTAAGTAAATTTGGAAAAATCACAATAAGGTCGCATTCTCCCGACCAAAAAATTAAATCTGATAGGGCGGCAAACAGCTTGCTTTTTTAACACAAGATTTTCTTTAAAAATCAGGATTAAACAAAAGCATGGGCTATAAATTCGAAGCCTGTGGTTAATTATCATTATGGAAAATCAAACAATAGAATTTCAGGCAAAAATGTATGCCTTTGCTTTAAACAGCGCAACAAAAGAACACGGCTTCAAAAAAGACGAAAACTGGAAATTAACCATAGCCAATGCGCAAGAGAAAGCAGAAATTGAGCAAAAGTATTACCCTACAGTTTCTACACAAATAGAAGCTGCGTTTTTAACTAGATTATCAGAAATGGTTAAGGTCGTATTAAATCGTACGCCTGCTTTCGCTGCAGAACCAATTAACGATTTAGGCATAAAACACGATAACTCGGAATATATTATTGCTTATAATCCAATTAGGGTTCATCGTTAAAAAAGATGAACCTTCTAGTTTCCTTCGTTCCTTAATATTTGTAGTGGTGGTTTGTTTAAAATACTTCTACTGCTTAACACGCCTGTAATTACAACCAATAAAACCACGCTGCCAAATAACAGAAGCGTTGGTAAAAGTGGTGGAATAAATGAAGCATCGAAACTAAATCTGGCCAAAGCCCAGCTGCCACTTAAAGCAAGTATTAATCCAGCAGCTGCGGCGAAAAGTCCTAAGAAAAAGTATTCTATTGCATTTATAGCCAGAATCTGATTTCGGCTGGCACCCATCGTTCGTAGTAAAATACTTTCCTTAATGCGTTGGTTTTTACTCGTTAACACAGCAGATATTAAAACAATCCATCCAGTTATCATACTAAAGCCAGCCATAAACTGAATTACAAAGCTTATCTTTCCAAGTAACTCATCCAAAAGTTTTAATGCAAGCCCCAAATCAATAACCGAAATATTTGGAAATTTACGAACCACAGCACCCTGAAAACTTGCTGATGTTTCGCTGTTTGGTACTCTGGTCATTAAAACATGAAATTGAGGTGCCTGCTCTAAAACACCAGATGGAAAAACGACCCTGAAATTTGTTTGCATCCTGCTCCAGTTTACCTCACGCAAACTGCCTACAACAGTAGGCAAAAGCATTCCTTGTACATTAAAAACAATCTTGTCATTCAGTTTTACCTTAATGCTTCTGGCGAAATTCTGATCCAGTGAAATGTAGACAACCTCGTTAGTACCACTTACTTTATTAATCCATTTACCATCAACAATTTTCTCTGCTGCGGTTAAAGTATCCTGATAAGTTGCACGGATTTCATTTCTAAAAGCTCTTTTATTTGTACTATCAGCACCCGCTTTTTTGCCATTAATTTCCTCAATACGCATGGTAATTACTGGAACCTGATTCATCAGTGGTAACTTGTAAGATTTAGCAAGATTATTAACCTCATTTTTTTGAGTGCCTTGAATATCAAACAAAACCATATTTGGCTGGCTCGAACCAGAAGAAAGTGTAACTCGTTTAATCAGGATGCCCTGCACAAAAAACAATGTACAGATAAATGCGGTAGATAAACCAATAGAAACCGTAAGCATTAAAGTTTGATTGTTGGGGCGGTATAAATTTGCAAAACCCTGACGCCACAAATAACTCAATGACGCAGGCATTAACTTGCGTACCAAAAACATTAATATGCCAGAGAAAGCCATTAACAGTAGAAATGCTATAAAAATTCCTGCTGTAAAAGCCAGGGCTTGTATCCATCCCTTCATTTGAAGGTAAGTAAAGCCAACAATGAAAACCACCATCAAGAAAAAAACTAACCCTTTAAGTAAGTCGAATTTTTTATTGCTATTTCCTTCAAAGGTAGCCCGAATAGCATTAAGCGGAGAAATTCTTCTAACCGAAAGTAAAGACGGTAGTGCAAACAATACTGAGATAATCAGACCCAATAACAATCCCTGGCCAATAGCCGACCACGAAATTTGCATCGTAATTTCAAAAGGAAGAAAATCCTTTAAAACTATCGGTAATAGAAACTGGATTAAAGTGCCTAGAACGGAACCGATTAGTGCTGCAATCAGTCCGATAAAGGAAACCTGTATCAGATAAATTAAAAAGGCATCCCAAGCTTTTAAGCCCATGCAGCGTAAGGTTGCAATTGCCCCAAGTTTTTCTTGTATATAAACATGAATTGCACTGCCTACGCCTACGCAACCAAGTAATAAGGCAATAAAACCAGTAAGCGCTAAAAAGCGGTTTAAATCTCTAAAAGAACGTCCTGTTTGCTCTTTTCGATCAGCAACCGTATCTAAATCCAAGCCTTCCTGATCTAGTTTAGGTTGAAGTTTTTTTACAGCCGCTTCCAAACCAGCAGGATTGTCGAACTTGTAATAATATTTGTAATTAATGCGACTTCCTGCTTTAACCAAACCTGTTCTGTCGAGATACTTTAATGGAATATATACAATGGGTGCAATGCTCGATGAGATGCCTGTTTGGCCTGGTGCTTTGTCTAAAATACCAGCGATTTTAAAGCTTAAATCGCCAACCTTAATCGAATCGCCAGTTTTTGCATTAAATTGAAGCATTAAAGTTTTATCTACTAAAGCTTCTCTTCCACTAGAGAAACTCTTCGCTGCGGAAGTGGGAGTGGTTTCAATAGAACCATAGAAAGGATAATTTCCTTCAAGAGCTTTCATTTGTACCAAACGACTTCCGCCACCTTTTACAAAATAAACCATCGAAGCAAAAGTGTTTTCAGTAGCTCGCTCTTCGCCAATAGTTTTAAGCATTTTTAGTCGCTTATTACTAACTGCTTTCCTACTTTCTACAATTAAATCGGCTCCCGTAAGTTCTTTAGCCTGCTTATCAATATCCCTTTGTAAATTATCTTTAAAAGAATAAACCGCAACTAAAGCGGCTATACCTAAAATAATGGAAGATATAAATAAAAGCAAACGAGAGCGGTTTTTGCGACTATCCCGCCAGGCCATTTTAAAAAGCCACGAAAGTGGAACACTTTGCTTAGGAACAGAACTTTTAAACATAACTTGGATTTTCGTCAGCGATAATTAAGCCGCCTTTCATTTTAATAACACGATTGGTTCTGGCTGCCAACTCTGGGTCGTGGGTTACAATTACTAAAGTAGTACCTGCATCCTTGTTTAAATCGAAAAGCAATTTGATAATCTTTTCACTGGTTTCAGCATCCAGGTTTCCTGTAGGTTCATCAGCAAATAAAAGGGTAGGTGTATTAGAAAATGCCCTCGCTAACGAAACTCGTTGCTGCTCGCCGCCAGATAATTGTACAGGATAGTGATGACCTCTATCTGCCAAACCCACTTTATCTAACAATTCCATCGCATGTGCTTTTATGTTTTTAGCTCCTCTCAACTCAAGTGGAACCATTACATTTTCTAAAGCGGTTAAAGTTGGTAATAACTGGAAGTTCTGAAAAATGAAGCCCACATAACGGTTTCTAACTGCTGCACGCTCGTCTTCTGATAAATGATCTAAAACAATACCATTAAGTTCAACTGTGCCCGAACTTGCTCGGTCTAAACCTGCACACAAACCAAGTAAAGTGGTTTTTCCACTCCCAGAAGGGCCCGTTATGGCCAAGGTAGAACCTGATGAAACAGAGCAGTTAATGTTATTTAACACAGTTAACTCGCGACCTGCACTTTGATATATTTTACTTACATTTCGAATGTTTAGTATGCTTTCCAATGGCTAAATAATTTAATTTTTTAGGTAATTTGTATTAAAACATAATGCAGCCTTATCCGTTAAAGATAATGGCTTTTTGATTTTAAGAGATAGAAAAAATAGATATGTTACGAAAACGCTTGATGGCTTTAATTGTTTTGACAGGAATATTACAAGCCTGCTCAAATTCAGGTAATAAGGATAAACAAGGAGGTGCAGATATTGCAAACACAACAATAGCACAAAGCACTAAGACAGTAAAAAATATCCTCTTTTTTGGTACAAGCTTAACGGCTGGTTATGGTTTAGATCCAAGCGAAGCTTATCCTGCATTAGTTCAAAATCGAATTGATTCTTTAAAATTACCTTATAAAGTTATTAACGGTGGTTTGAGTGGCGAAACATCGGCCGCTGGGCAAGGCAGAATAGATTGGTTGCTGAAGCAAAAAGTAGATATTTTCGTGCTCGAATTAGGTTCTAACGATGGCCTTAGAGGCGTGCCCGTTGCCGAAACTACTAAAAATCTGCAAAATATTATTGATAGTGTAAAGACTAAATATCCGGATGTTAAAATGATTATGGCTGGTATGCAAATGCCGCCAAGTATGGGTACTAAATACGCTGCCGACTTTAAAAATATGTTTCCAGAACTGGCAAAAAGGAACAATATGGCGTTAATTCCATTTCTTTTAGACAAGGTTGGAGGCATTCCAAAGCTCAACCAGGCCGATGGTATTCACCCGACTGCCGAAGGCGATAAAGTTCTGGCAGAGAATGTGTGGGCAGTTCTAAAGCCTTTGTTATAAACTATTCTATAACCCTATTGGTTTTATGCCTTCCTAACGCATATCATTTATTCTAAATAAGCTTCAATTAAATGTCGTTTACGCAAGCATAGGGGTGCAAATGTGTTCTTCCTTCTCGACAAATATGGCTTTGTATCGGTAAGCTTTGTATAAAACACGTATCCACACTAAAAAGTAAGGAAAACTAAGCATAGATAACATAATGCGATGGCTCTTCGAAAATTCTGGAAAGAAAAGTAAAGGGAAATCGCAGGCTGTAATCAATAAAACAGGAAGCAGGATGTTTTTAAGCAATTTGTTTTTCTCTAGCACATACCAGATCCCAACACCTGCTATAGATATAATGAAAGTACAATCTTCTGCACCAGTGCTAAATAATACGGGAAATAATAAAGCAGAAGAAAGAATTAGAAGCTGAAACCTTTTCTTTTGATAAAACTTATAATTGATATAAGGAATGAGAAACAATAAAGCCCCAGTAGCAATGCAAATAGAGTTCGTTAAAATTTGTGTTCGGAAAATCTCTCTGAAAAAGCCCATAATAGACATGTCTATGCCAACGCCCGAAACATTTGTAGCATTTTTCTCTGCTAAAGAAGAGAACCAGTCAAAATAAGATTCAGTTACGAAAAGGGGAGAAGAAAAAATCATTGGTAGAGTGAAAAACACAAGTGCCCAAAAAAGTGAATATAAAATATAACGAGGCTTATCTTTACAAAAAAAGAAAAATGCTAAACCAATAATGCCATACAGTTTAACGAAAACGCCCAGTACCATAAACATGGCTGAAAAGAACCCCTTAGACTTATTCAGCTGAGTATAATTTAATATAATTAATGCGCCTGCAGCAGCATTAAACTGTTGGTTTAACATCGATTCGATTAAACAAGGGATGGCGATGTAGCAAAAAATCAGACGATCTTTTTGACTTACGGGTAAGGTTTGAACGGCTTTAAATAAAAAAACACAATTAAAAAGATTCCAGAAAAGTAAGCCAATAGAATTGGGCAGTGCTGCAAAAGGAGCAATAATTAAACTGAAAATAGGGCCATAATGATTTGCATCTTCATGAAAATCGGGATAGGCTGCATAAAAAGATTGCTGATGCAGGAGGTTTCTGAAAGTGTTTTCAAAAATCAGGTAATTATTTAATCGATTGGTAATCCACGAGTCAATTACAAATATTAAAGTTACACAGATCCATAATATAAATACAAAGCGCTTATCTTCGTAAAACTTTGGGGCAAAATGATTAGTTTGGTTAGTCACAATAACGGGATGAATTGTAATATTATTATTACACAATAATAGGCCAAAAATTTAATATTCCAAATTTTGGAAATGAATTCTTTAATAAATTCTCATTCTTTTAAGTTGTAATATTTTTACCTCCAAATTTGGATTAGTGATTATATTTGTTGGCTAAATTTAAAATCCTTTGTCAGTTAATCGTTGCAACATTAACCTATTTCGAAACTTCAATTTCTTAATCACAATCAAAAGTTATAAATTGGCAAACGCTCCCCTCAGAAAAAATAATTTATGACTTCTACGACAAATCACATTCGTCCTATGCCGACAAATGAAGCAGAGCGATTACTTGAATTATCGGAATTTGATCCCGACTTTACCGACCTCCAGAGTGATTTTGAAAATATTACAAGATTAGCAGCAAAAATTTCGGGGAGTAATATTTCGTTAGTTAACCTTATCGATTCCTTTACGCAGTGGTCAGTTTCAAATTATGGTTTGGAATTAGATCAAATGCCGAGGGAAGAATCTATCTGTCAATATACTATTGCAGGAAACGATCATTTCGAAATCAGCGATCTTTCTCTAGATGTTCGTTCTAAAGATTTTTTTTATGTTAAAAGCCCACTAAACCTCAGGTATTATTTCGGTGTACCGCTTAGAACGCCAGGGGGACATAACATTGGGGCACTTTGTGTTTTAGATCAAACAGCAAAAACGTTAACTGCTGATAAAATTGAGCTTTTGAAGTTGTTAGCAAAGGAAGTGGTCGATAAGTTAATCAACCTTAAACTTTTACAAAAAATAAGACTTGAGCTTGATGAAGCTAAAAAGAATCAGCGGAAAGCAGCTCATGATATTCGTGGACCCCTGTCAGGCGTTACTGGAATTATAGATATTATTCGTAGAAATAGTGATAAAAATCGATTTGAAGATTTAATGGATTACGTTTTTATGATAGATAAAAGCGCAAAGACTGTTCTTGAACTCACTGAAGAAATTTTATTGCAAGAAAAGGTTATTGCAGGAGATGCTTTTGATATCACAATTTTTAAAGATAAACTAGAAAAATTATATATGCCTCAGGCCAAGGCAAAAAATATTTTCTTTAAAGTTATCATGGGTTCAATGCATCAAGACGTCAGTTTCTCTAAAGAAAAATTAATGCAGATTGCAGGAAACCTGATCTCAAATGCGATAAAATTTAGTTCTGATTATGGAACCGTTACTGTAAAGCTAGAACTTGAAATTCCTGATAGACAAATGTTTTTGAAAATTAATGTTTCGGACAACGGGAATGGTTTAAAACAAGCCGCCATTGATAAGATAATGCTCGGCGAGCTGGAATCATCTAATGGGACTTTTGGAGAACTAGGTTATGGTTTAGGCTTGCCAATGGTAATTGGCGATGTTAAAAGCTTAAAAGGCCAAATGGAAATTACATCCGAAGAGGGTTGGGGTACAAACTTTGAAATTACGATACCTTTATATTAGTTTAAGCTTTTAAACAAATTGATTAATCAAGAGAACGCCTAATAAACCAAGCACAGAAACTATACTTTCCATCATAGTCCAGGTTTTAAAAGTTTGTTTTAAACTAAGGCCGAAGTACTCTTTAAACATCCAGAAACCTGTGTCATTAACATGAGAAAACATTAAACTGCCTGCTCCAACAGATAAAACCATTAATTCTGGCGATGCGCCAACTCCAATAAAGGGGAGAACAATTCCCGATGCCGTTAAAGCGGCAACAGTTGCAGAACCTAGTGTTACCCGAAGCGAGGCTGTAATAAGCCACGCCAGAAAAAGTGGCGATAAATTTAATCCTGCGGTAAGCGCCTTAACGGTTTCGCCAACACCGCTATCGACCAAAATTTGTTTGAATGCGCCACCAGCTGCAATAATCAAGATAATCATTGCAATACTTTTTACACCTTCAATACACGATTCCATTGTTTTTTCAATGGTTTTATCTTGAACGAAAATGGTAATAACAACTGCAATTAAAAGTGCTGCGGTTGGATCGGCCAAAAAGGTAAAAATGGGTTTTAAGGTATAAGGATTAGTAAAAGCTGTGCCAATGGTGCCCGCCATAATTAATAGAACAGGTAATAGTGCAGTGAAAAAGCTCTTTCCTGCATTAGGTAAATGCTCTTCTTCAATCAAAGTAAATCCAGTGTTAGATATTGAAATTTCTCGTTTTATAATTAATCGGGGGAAATAAACGCCAGCAATAATTGCGATTGGAATACTTAGGCCCAGTCCGTAAATCAATGTTTTACCAATATTTGCATGAAAAATTGCGGCTAAGGCTACAGGACCAGGATGAGGAGGTAAAAAACCATGTGTAACCGATAAAGCGGCAGCCATAGGTATACCGATATATAATTTTGGTAAACCAGTGGCCGAAGCAATTGCAAATACGAGTGGTATTAAAACAACAAATCCTGCATTGTAAAAAAGTGGAATACCAACCAACAAGCCAGTTAAAAGTACTGCCCATTGAATGTTTTTCTGCCCGAACAGTTTAATCAGAATAAATACAATTTTTTTAGCCGAACCACTGTCTTCAATTAGTTTTCCCATCATTGCGCCTAATGCCAAAACCATTACCATACTACCTAAGGTACTGCCAATGCCATTACTTACCGCAGTCATTACTTTCGCTACAGGCATGCCTAAAAACAAGCCCGTAATAATGGCAACCAAAAGCAGTGCAATCATTGGATTTAGCTTTTTAATAATCAGAATAAAAAGCAAAAGAATGCCGGCAAGCACAATTAATAAAGACATAATTACAAGTTGAGGTGATAAAGCTGATGCATCGTCTCTTTGAGATTACTGTACAGCTGATTAAATATGGGGAAATTTCTTTGGTAAATTTGATGATTGCTCAAATTTGGCCAAATGATTTCGGCTGTTGTGTTTGTGGACGAAGGATATTGGTGACTAAGGCCAGTTGCTTTTGCTGCAAGATAAGCAGCGCCAACTGCGGAGGCGTCCTCCTCTAAAACGAGTACAATGCGCTTACCCGTTATATCAGCCAAAATTTGCATCCATATTTTTGAATGCACAAAACCACCACTAACATTTATCTGTGTAATCGGTTCAGTATGCTGTTCAACAGCTTTCATAACATCATTAAGCGCATAACAAATCCCCTCAATAACAGCTCTGGCCATATGCTTTTGATTATGTTGCAGGTTAAGTCCGAAAAAAGTGCCGCAACTTTCACTATCCCACAAAGGCGCACGCTCGCCAGTTAAATAAGGCAGAAAAATTAAACCCTTGCTACCTGCTTCCGAGTCTTTTACATCTTCAAAAAGCTGCTCATAATCTTCGCTTTTAAGCTCTGGCTTATTAAAAATGTTTTTTAGCAGCCATTGTAAGGCAATACCGCCATTATTAACTGGTCCGCCACATATAAAGGTTTTTTCGTCAAGAATGTAGTTAAAGGTCATTCCAACAGGATTAATTATTGGATTTGGGCTCGCCAAACGCAAAGCTCCGCTGGTACCAATGGTAATTGCTGCAATACCTTTTGCTGTTGCATCGCTGCCTAAATTTGCCAAACATCCATCGCTCGCACCAATTACAAACGTGGTATTTAAATTATTGAGCGATTTTTTTGAAGCATCGATCAATGCCGAACTTTGATAACTTGTTTGAACGGGTATCGATAAGTTTTCAGCAGTAATGCCTGCAAGTATCAAAGAATCTGTATTCCATGATAAACTATGAATATTAAATAAACCTGTGGCAGATGCAAGAGAATAATCTATTTTAAATGTTCCAAATAATTTGAACCAGATGTATTCTTTTATCGAGATAAATTTCGAGCTTTTATAAAATAATTCTGTATCGTGTTTTTTTAGCCAAATGAGTTTGGTGATTGGCGACATGGAATGTATTGGCGTTCCAGTTGCCTGGTAAATAAGCTTTCCTTTTTCTGATGCTAAAAGATTTTTGGCTTCTTCCGTACTTCTGTTGTCGGCCCAGGTGATCATTGGGGCTAAAGAATTTCCTGCTTCATCTATAAGTATTAAACTGTGCATGGCAGAACTTAAACCAATGCTCAAAGGGTCGGCATTTAAGTTACCCTTTAACTCATTTAAGCACTTGATAAAAGCATCCCATATTAATTCAGGATTTTGTTCGCTATAACCTGGTTTTGTCGTTTCGGTTGGGTAATGAAACTGGCTTACTGCTATCGGTTGATACTGTAAATTTAATGCAACGGCCTTTGTGCTGCCTGTTCCAATATCAACGCCGATTAAATATTTCATGCAAAAGGTTTAAATTGCAATTTAGGCTTTTGAGTAGAAAAACGAAATATTATTTATGACAAGGCTAACGGTTTATAAGTGGGTCAATGCGATAAGTATCCCGGCCCAACTTTCTCAACATTCGATAATGAGAACTTAATGCATCGCCAAAAGTTTTGTTTTCGATGTATGGTAAATTATATCTTAAAGCAGTTGCTTTAACAATTTTAGCGATAGCTGGATAATGTATATGGCAGACTTTAGGGAAAAGATGATGTTCAATTTGTCTGTTTAAACCTCCGCAAAAGAATGCGGCTATTTTACTGCTTCCAGCAAAATTTGCAGTCGTTCTCAACTGATGTTCTGCCCATGCTTCTTCAATATTACCCTGTTCATTTGGCTGTGGGAAATCAGTGCCCTCTACCACATGTGCCAGTTGAAAAACCAACCCAAGTATAAGGCCTTGAGAAAGCTGCATAACTAAAAAGCCTAATAGAAATTGCCACCAGGGAATATCAATTACAAAAATTGGCAGGACAAGAAAGAAAAAGTAGTAAATAGCTTTATTAAAAAACAGGTTGAAATAAGCAGATTTCGAGTGATTATTCTTATGCTCTCCAATCTTCTTCTGGAAAAACTTTTTATAATCCTTGCGGAAAACCCAGGAAAGCATAGCAAAACTATAAAGAACAAAAGCATAGAAATGCTGGTAACGCTGAACTTTGTTAACAGTTTCCAATGGGGAAAAGCGAATCAAACCAGGAGCAACATCAATATCTTCATCATGCCCTGCAATATTGGTATAAGTGTGATGGACAATGTTATGGCAAATATTCCAGACATACGGACTTGCACCTAAAAGATTAAAAACATAACTAAAGCTGCTATTTACAGTATTATTTGGGGACAAAGATTTATGTATAGCATCGTGACAAATATTAAAGCCAACAAATGCACCAAATGCACCGAGTAACGATGCTAAGATTAACAAAATAGGCCAGCTAAACCCAGATAAAAGAATTACAAAATATAAAGCGATATAAATTGATAAAAAAAAGGCTGTTTTTAGCCACATGGCAAAATTGGCATGGGTAGAAATTTTCTCGGTTAAAAAATAATCATCAACCTCGCCACGTACTGCAGCATAGAATCCAGATCGGCCTGCGTTGCAGAATTTTAGTTTTTTGCTCATACTTTATTCATCTGTGTGAAGAAACTGTTAATTTACAGATACTCTAGCGCAGATGCATTTAAGTATAGATACGGTAAAACCCAAATATAGGATTTAAAAACTGACTTTTAAATGATATTTCTGTTAAGCAATGTTAAAATTATCCAATTGTTATTTTCCTCTTTGCCTTCTTCGCCTCCAAGTTTTCATTTGTTAGTAGGGTTGCTATTAATTCAAATTTTTCTGGCTGAGCGGCGTATTCATCAAGCATGATTTCCCATTTTTTTAATTCTGCCTGTGCGTGTTCAACTTCTGATTTTAATGATTCAATTTTATTTTGCAATAATTTGCTAATGTTTTGATTTGCCATACTGCAAAATTAAAGTGTTTTCTTTCGCGTTTTAAACGCTTTTTGTTATAAAATTGTAACTGCTTAGTTAACAGTTAGAAAAAATAATGGATTATTCGTTTTGCATGGATATTGCGGTCATCAACTAACAGTATACAACCGAGATAACAAAGAATTGCTTATCTAAATGGCATTCCGTCAAAAGTGAAGTAAATTAAATTGGGCGCAAACATTCGTGAAAAAAAAGTGTTTTCATAGTAAATATAAAACTATGGAAACTCAAGAAAACATCGTGCAGGTTTTAAATGATCTAATCGAGATTAATAATGATAGAGCGGATGGATTTGACCGTGCATCCTCAGACCTTCAGCCTGAAAATATTGATCTTAAGGCAATATTCGAAAAATTTGCTTCTGATAGCAGAGAAAATTCGATACAACTTGCTGGCTTAGTTGGCAAAAATGGTGATAGTCCAGATGATGGCAACACCATACTTGGTACCCTTCATAGAGCATGGATTGATGTTAAAGCAAGTTTCGGTGGAAACGATCGACACAGTATATTGGCGGAGTGTGAACGCGGGGAGGACGCAATCAAAAAGGCGTATAGAGATGCATTGCAGCACAATGATCTTGGAGCTGAAGTAAGAGAAGTTTTATTGAAACAACAGGATGGTGTTAGTACTGGTCACGATACGATTAAAGCATTAAGAGACGCCCAAAAAGCGCTTTAAGATAGATGCATTGTTAAATAAAAAGCCTGTTTCATGGATAAGTCTATGAAACAGGCTTTTTCTTTAGATTTTAACAGTGAAATAAATATTCTTTTACTCGTTTTTAAAATGAATAGCATAAGCTATCACTAAGTAAAAATCCCTTATTAATTTTTATTACAGATTTTTCCTTTCGAGATTTAACCTCTGGCAGGAATAGTCAATGTATTTCAGCATAGACTTTGCTTAAATCCAATATGGAGAAACTAAAAGTCCAAATGTTTGTATTTAATTCATGCTAACCTTAACATGAATCAATATATCCTAATACTAATGCTGATCGGCTTGGCATCCTTCAGCGTGTCTTGGATGCCAAAAATATCTTCCTATACCAGGATTTCTTATTCCGTATTTTACGTTTTAATTGGATTCATAGTTTATAGCTTGTTCCCAAGACAACTTCCTGACCCTTTGCCCGCACATCATCCAGAAATTAGTCTGCATTTGACCGAGCTTGTATTAATCATATCCCTGATGGGTGCAGGTATCAAAATTGACAGACCCTTTTCCATAAAAAGCTGGGTTATTCCACTTAAACTGGTTACGATCACCATGGTTTTAAGTATAGCTTTTAGCATTTTTCTCGGCTATTATTTTTTAAGTTTGGGATTAGCCTCTGCAATTCTTTTAGGGGCATGTTTAGCACCAACTGATCCAGTATTGGCTGCAGATGTTCAGGTGGCGCCGCCAAATGAAACAATTAAATCTGAAACAAGATTTTCATTAACTGCAGAGGCTGGTTTGAATGATGGCATGGCCTTTCCATTTGTCTGGCTTGCTATCACTGTAGGGCTTGTTACTACCACTAATGCGCACGGATTAGTTGGTCAATGGTTCACCTTCGACGTAGTATACCGCATTATACTTGGTCTCATTTCTGGCTATCTTCTGGGAAGGTTCCTAGGATTTATTATTTTTAAATTGTCAAACAAATATGAACTCCTACAAACACGTGATGGACTAGTCGCGATTTCTGCCACATTAATTGTTTATAGCCTTACAGAGTTCATGAGTGGATACGGATTTATAGCTGTTTTTATTTGTGCAATATCACTTCGTCATTATGAAAAAGGAAATGCTTACCATACCGAGTTACATTCCTTCAGTGATCAGATTGAACGGATGCTGGTGAGCGTGTTATTGATTTTGTTTGGTGGAATGCTCGCCAGGGGTGTTTTAGCACCTCTGGATTGGAAAATGGCTAGTTTTGGACTAGTTTTTATGTTTTTCATCCGACCTGTTTCTGGTCTTTTGACCCTGAGTGCCACAAAAATTTCTTTTCATGAAAAACTTGGAATCAGCTTTTTTGGCATAAGGGGGGTAGGGACTGTTTTTTACTTATCTTTCGCTTTCAGTGAATTTGATTTCAAATATAAGGATAGAATTTGGGCGATAGGTGCTTTCGTTATTTTATTATCCATCATCATCCATGGATTCACAGCAACCAGGGTGATGAAAAAACTAACCAAGACTTAAGACATTCTGTGGCTGTTTGTTTATAAAATCAGCAATAACCTATTCAATAATTATTTGTTGCAATGTTTTGGATTTTTAATTTCAGGGCGGATCTACTTGATCCTTCCCCATAATTAATATGAACGCCGAGTTCAAATTATTTTGAATTTCCCAATAATCAATTGATCATTTTTGATGGTTTAATTATCTTAAAATTTTGAAAGATTCAAGCAGTATAAGTTCCGCTTCTGATTAAGCAGACATTTATCGCGGACTAGAGAACAGTATGGGGTAGGATAAATTTTGAATTATTTAGACCCAGTTTTACAATTTCAAAGTGTCCTAACATACAAGTTTAGTCATCCCGGTGCAAACTCAGAATTTCATTAAACTGCTGCTTTGTGGTTATTAGACTAAATTGCTTATTGTGGTAAGGCGATATTTCTGCATTAAAGAATAGAACCTGTATCTATACTAATCTTAATTGAATTCCCACCGGATGGGGTTGTTACTTTAGTATATAAAACTATCGACTTGATGACAGACTAGAATTCAATAGCAGATCTATAAGATAATATATAAAGCAATAATGATCTTAATTTGTTAGTGACTGCATGAAGCAGTCATTAGATATACAAGCGGCCATTTTGCGTATAGCAACGCAACGTGGCAGTCAAAAAAGTACCTGTCCATCTGAAATTGCTCGTATGCTCTTTCCCAGTGATTGGCGAAACCATATGAAAGATGTGGTTAATGAAGCTATACAGTTGCATCATGACGGACGCGTGCTCATAACTCAAAAAAGCAAACCTGTTGATATCGATCGCATCAAAGGTCCTGTTCGCATTAAGTTACTTCAACCTTGACTTCATCGCCATGCATAAAATATTATCTTCTTTCATCATAAACTCTGGTGAAAAATTTTTGACTTTTTATTTTTTTATTGAAAATATATTTAGGTCTTAGCCTTAAAATAATTAAAACTAAACCTAGTCGAATCGTGTTGAATAGGCATATAAGATTTGAAGATATGGGGTTTATAAAAAATGCAATCGTTGGTATTGCGCTGTATGAGGGAATAAAGTATTTAACAAAAAAAAATGCACTCGGCATTTCAAAGTTAGATCAAATTAAAGAACAGGCTCCTGAATGGTTGGATAAAGCTAAGGAAGTGACTGCAGATATTAAGGATGGAAGAATTCCTCAAGTATAATATGTAATGAGTACCTGCAAAAGTGAATATTAACTCTTAAGCATTAATAGATATTCTAAGATAGCTAAAGGTAGATTGGGCTTTTTTGAAATGCTGAATCCCTGAGCAACTGCATATTTGCTGGGAAATGGAGGTAATAGGGGTTGGATTTACTTACCTAGTTTATCAGTTTAGGGGCTGGTTTTTTTGATTATGTGCTCACAAATTAGCTCAACTTAACTTGGGGTAGTTAACCTCGCACGAACATAACTAGCCGAGATAGCCTAAATAAAATCTCTTCACCTGCACTACTGTTTTATCCATCCAAATCGGTCTTCATCAAGACTTATTAAATGAAAGCCTTCGAAACTTCCTAACAAGTTGACAATACTGGCTTGCTGTAAATTCATTTTTACTGCAGCAAGCGTATCGGGCTCATCATAGAGTTTGAGTTGTTTTGCTGAAAGTTTAAGCGTGCTAATAGGACTGGAAACTGAAATTAAATTGCTACTGTTTAAAAATCCAACAGCTCCATTGGGTAAAATGACTCTATAGCCGTTTCCTGATGCTGCACTTATCTTAACAATTGTACCTTTTGGTAAATCAAGATTAGAATTTTGAGCAGATGTCCCTTTTAAAATCTGATCTGATTTGGTTCTTAAGGTTTTATTTAAATTAGATATTGGTGCTGAAATGTTAGCAGGTACTTTAAGATCAGGATTTATGAATGGAAAAGGGTCAATTGCACCGCTGGATGTGTAAATGCCAAAGTGTAGATGAGTTGGAGTAGATTTTGCATTGCCAGTATTGCCCATTAATCCAAGTGTCTCACCTGCTAAAAACTCTTGCCCTTCAATTGCAATCTGCTCGTCCAGGTGTGCATAATACAAAGTATAATCTTGCCCTTTTGGTTTAAACCAAATTACCTTTCCACCAAGTTTATTTTCATTTACACGCGTTACCCGTCCATCACTGGTTGCAAGCACTGGGCTTCTGAAGGAACCAAAAATATCCACTCCCTCATGCTTACGTAAATTGTTTTCCCTTCCGTCGCCCCAATAACTCTTAATATTATTACCTCCTGTTTTGGTGGGGAATCCTAATGAAGGGCCTGAAGTGATCTCCAACGTATATCCCCAGCTTTGAAGCAATTCAGGTTGTATCCTTAAAAGATAAGCGCCCGAATCTCTTATATCCAGTTCCAGAACAGAACCCAGCGTGTCAGCTGATGCAATATGATTTAAAATCTTAGATTCTTTTATTTCCCAAACATCCAGGTAAATCGGTGATGTGTTTGCTGACTTTTTATCTAACGAAATTGATATTTTCTGACCTTTTACAGCCGCAAATTTGTAAAAATGAGATGGTGTTTTATCTGCTGGGAAATAACCTGTTTCTTTATATGGAATGTTAATATTGAGCGCTTTGTCGTTGCTAGTTAAGGATGAATTTATCCAGGATAGTCCAAGATTAGATCTATCCAGGCCAGCTGCTATCAATTTTCTTTGATAAATTTCATGCGGAGAGGATGGTTTAAAGAGATTCATTGAGCCCGATCTACAGGAGTAAAGTATGGTTGTGGAAAGGCATATAGCTAGTATGGAATTTATCTTCATGTTTTTTTAAAAATAGGGTGTAGAAAAGGCAGTTTACAGGGCGATCTGATTACCATTAAACTAGTGCTTTTAAGGGAACAACATAAATCTCAAATTGTTGTTTTGTAATTAATCTGATAACAAATATGTGAAATCTCCATCGGATTAATTGTTTCCGCTGACCAGCCTCGACATGCTTTTATCAGTATTGGGTCTTCTTCATCTTATGTATTTGCACGAAGCTATCTTTAAATCTTGGTCGTCATAACCAAAGCTGCTGCTAGAACAGTAATAAGTGGGTTTGCTGGTAAACTATATTAGATTTTTTGGTGATCACTAATTCGTTAAGTTAAATATCGAAAAGTCGAGCAAGACAAGATTTGACCATTTTGTAAATCTCCAAGTTGGACTACTTAGAAATAGTACAGATGAAAAAAACCATTAAAGAAGATATGCTGTTGTTTGATATATGGAACTGAAGGTGACTTAATAATTTGTGTCTATTGTCATCATTTTTTTGGTTCATAGCTGAACTATTTTTTTTTGTCTGATGAATAGTGTTGGATTTTATATTTGGAGTAATTAAAATGGATATTGAATTTTTGCGCAATTGGGTTAAGGAACAGCACGAAGGCCAAATTATTCCTAAGAACGGCTACCCTTATTTCACTCATCTCTCCGCGGTTGCAGCCCTAGCAGGGGGAGTGGTTCGTTTGGGCGATGAAATTGGCTTATGCCACGATCTTTTAGAGGATACTGAAGTAACTGCTGAAGCACTAAGGACAGCGCTTTTGTCATTTGGGTATTCTCAGACAGATTCGGAAATCATTACCACTTGCGTTGTAGAACTTACCGATGTATATACAGTTTCTGCTTTTGGCGAATTGAAAAAAAACGAGCGAAAGCAGCTTGAAGCTGAAAGGTTAATAACCATCAGCAGCAGGGCGCAGAGCGTCAAATACGCAGATTTGATTGATAATATTGGATGGGTTTTAACCTTCGATAAGCGGGCAGCAAAAAAATATCTGAAGAAGAAATTAGCCCTCCTTAGAAAACTTAACAAAGGGGACCGAGGGCTTATGGCTAATGGCAATGAAATTGATTGAGGACAATCTATAATGTCAAAGTTGTCGCTGCAAAATCAATATAGAAAATCAATGATTAATATTATCTGCAGATCCTACCAAAGTCCTCTTTAATCCGAAATTTGTGTTTTTTAGCCGTTTTTTAACAGCACTCCCTGACCTTTGCGAATGGCTTCCAAAAGTGAGTGTAGGTATTTCCTTATGGTCAAAGGAAGGGCATTGATTTCCTTGTCCTGAATGAAATGCCTGCCTAAATCCATTTCGCTTTCAATTGCCCTGATCACATACTTTTTATTTTTATAAATCGTAATAATTTTTATTCTTTTGTAACCATTTCCATCTTTACTTCCATAAACAATGATTGGGTCAATTCGATTGTCTCCATCTAAATCTTTAAACGAACAGTACTTGGTCCAAAACCAGATATTGGTCTCCTCATTTTCGCTTTTTCTCTCATCTTTAATAGACCAGTGGATGAGGTTTCCGCCATGGTCTGCTCGGAAGGCTATTGCTTCAATGCTATTATTTGTAGTGTCTTTATTTTTAATGTTGAAAATTTTTTCCAGAAGGGCTATTTGGTAGTCTCCGCTAGCATCACTTAAACCATAGGCCCTGAAAATTTCCTTCGGATTAATCTGGAGTTGTTCAGCTACCTGCGCATGTTCGGATTTCATCATCCGATTACTGGTTTGGGAAAAGCTTAAAAAAGGTGAACAGGCTAGGAGAAGGGACATAAGGATTAGATGATTAGACCATCTGAATTTGGCAGTGCTCATTGCTGGGTAGGTGAAATTGTCTTAATTATTAGTTCTTAGCGAGTGAAAGTCTACGTTTAATGTCTGGCAAATTTAAATTTTCTATACTTAGTTTCAGGGTTAATTTGAAGATAATTTTCTCTGATTTGTTTTTAGTGATAGATCAGCACTATCCCAGACTTTTCGGACATTCATACAAAATCACACAAATTGCTTGCATTAAATATATTTTGTTTTTGCTCGCCTAAAAAGTTCGCTATCGAAACTAAAGCGCTTTATGCCGGTATTGAATTACTATGCAGAAATTTGAAAAAATAAAAGAACTGCTATCAGCAATTGAAGCTGATGCAGCAAAGTTTTTATGATGCTGAAAATGCTTCCGCTGGTACCAGGGTGCGTAGCTGTTGCACAACTAGTATTTACTGATTTATATCCATATTCAATAAAAAAGGGCAATTCTCAAGTCGAGAATTGCCCTTTTTACTTTATGTTTTTAGTTGACTAACCTACTACTTCATAAAAGGTGATAAGGTTTCCATAGAGATCCAATGTTGCCAGGTCACGGTAGCCCCAATGCTGGTGCTCAACAACCGAATCCTTAGTGTGAAGCACCCCTTTTGGTTTATATTCCTGATAGAGTTCATCAATTCCCTCGACCTCGACCCTACAGCTTGCCATACCTGCGATGAAAGTTTCTGCTCCAGACCAGATAGGTGGTGAGAAAAGTGCCAGGCTCCGGAACTTCCAACTTTTGTCGCACGCCTGCCAAAGATGGATTTCAACACTTCCACCTACCAATATGGCAAAGCTTTCTTCTTGGTGGCGAGCAACAAAGCCCATTTTTGACTGGTAAAAGTCTAAAGCCTTTTTAATGCTGACAGCAGGGAGCGCTGGAACACTATTCTGAAATTGACCATTCGTTTTTTATCCTATAACTTAAAGTTACTGAATTTAGTAGTACTTTTTGCGGAACCAGAACGCAAGATTAACGAGTGCAATCAACGCTGGAACTTCTACCAGTGGGCCGATCACTCCTGCAAATGCCTGACCAGAATTGATTCCGAATACACCGATAGCAACAGCAATTGCAAGTTCAAAGTTGTTTCCCGTGGCCGTAAAGGCAATCGAGGTACTTCGTGAATAATCTGCGCCGAAGTATTTGCCCGCTAAGAAGCTGACCACAAACATAATGGAGAAGTAGATTACAAGAGGTATGGCAATGCGAACCACATCAATCGGTATCTGAACGATCAGGTTGCCCTTTAGGCTGAACATAATCAAGATGGTAAACAATAGCGCTATCAGCGTAATTGGTGATACGAGCGGTACAAACTTGTTCTGGAACCAATCTTCACCCTTCAGTTTGATCAGACAGTATCTACTGATAATGCCCATTGCAAACGGTAGACCCAAATAAATGCCCACGCTCTTGGCAATCTCGCCAATTGTAATATTTATCTCTAGGCTTTTAAGTCCAAAATATGGCGGAAGAACGGTAATAAAAACATAGGCAAAAACGCTGTACAACAATACCTGAAAGATGCTGTTCAAAGCGATCAGCCCTGCCGCATATTCACGGTTACCCTCTGCGAGTTCATTCCACACCACGACCATCGCAATACATCGTGCAAGTCCGATCAAAATCAGCCCCACCATATATTCGGGATAGTCCCTTAAAAAAGTTATTGCTAAAAAAAACATGAGAAGCGGGCCGATGATCCAGTTGAGCACCAGTGAAACAGTAAGCACTTTTGTGTCCATGAACACTTCGCCCATCTTTTCATATCTCACCTTTGCAAGCGGGGGATACATCATCAGGATCAGTCCGATGGCCAGTGGTATGTTCGTTGTTCCACTTGAAAAGGAATTGATAAAGTTCGATGATGTCGGTATAAAGTAGCCAATACCGACACCAATTGCCATCGCCAAGAATATCCAAAGGGTGAGGTAACGGTCAAGGAAACCCAGTTTTTTCCGCTTGATTATGGGTACACAATTATTTGCAGACATCAGCGCTTTAAGTTTTCGTTAACAAAGTTTTGTGCGTACTTGCGGATCATCTCCCTTACCTCACGGAACTGCTCCATCACTTCTTCTTCTGTTCCGATAGCTTTGGCGGGATCGGGAAAATTATAATGGAACTTTACTGCATTGGTGGGGAAATAGGGACAGCTTTCTTTTGCATTATCACAAACGGTGATCACGTAGTCGAAATCGATACCCATGTATTCATCAATGTTGTTGGAGGTATGTCCAAAAACGTCTATTCCATCACTTTTCATTATCTCGATGGCCTTTGGATTTACACCATGTGTTTCTATTCCTGCGCTGTAGATTTCCGCCTTATCTCCTGCAAAGTATCTTAAATAACCTTCAGCAATCTGGCTCCTGCAACTGTTCCCTGTGCAGAGCACTAATACCTTTTTCATAAATTTTTATTGTTAAATGATTGTTTTACTGCTTCTTTCCAAAAGCACCGTATCCCTCCAAACTCCGTTCTGCTTTCCAATTTTTTCTCTAACGCCGAGCGTCCTAAAGCCTGCTTTTTCATGGATGCGAAGGCTACCGATGTTTTCGGGAAATATACCTGCCTGTAATGTCCATATTTCTTCTATCTCACTCACGGCAACAAGTTCTTCTAAAAGTGCAAGCCCAATTCCCTTTCCAGATTGCTCGGGGTCAACATATACGCTAACTTCAGCTACCCCGGCATATACGCAACGTGAAGAAACGGGAGTCAATGCTGCCCACCCGATCAAACTTCCATTTTCTTCAGCAATAATCCTGCAAGTGCTAAGATGCGAGCTGTCCCATTCTTCCAAAGAGGGTGCGCTGTTCTAGAAAGTGGCATTGCCCGTTGCAATACCCTTTTTCATAGATTAACTTAACCTGCTTCCAATCCGATGGCAATAGTTTTCTTATTTCCATAACAAAGGATTAACAGCAACCGCCACCAGGAGTACAACCGTTCGCCACACCAGCCAGATTGACCATTCCCTTTTTTGGTGTTTCTTCAACACCACAAGCTTCCCTAGCAAGGCAAGCTGTTTGTTTGGCAAGCAACAGGAAATTCGTTCCATCATAACCAAGATCATATTTTCCAATAGTTCCGAATTGGTATTCCACTTCAATTTCCAGGTCTTCCATGCCCAATACCTTTTCCGATAGAGAAATGATGTTCAGCAATTTTCCCGCTTTCAGGCGATGCTCATAGTCATCTGCATCCCATAACTGGAAGTTTGCCACTTTCTCATGGCGCACCTTTCCTCCACAGTCGATGAAGTCTTTTGTGATGACACCTACTTCTGTTACGTGGAAATGTTCTGGTACGGTTTCTCCGTTTTCTACTTGGAAATTAACTGATTCAGCTGCTGCCAAGATGGTTTTGATTTCTGATAGTCTCATATATTCTCCATTTATGTATCGTAATTTTGCGATAGATTCACTTAAAAAAAAGGGTTAACAACAGCGCTTGGGAGCTACATAGGATCCCATAAAATCTCCAAAGAGCTTTTGCAAAAGGCTCCACGTTTTCGGTTCTATGCAGTAGCAGACCTTCACCCCATCGATCGTTCCCTGTATGATACCCGCATTTTTCAGCTCTTTCAAATGCTGTGAGATCGTTGCCTGCGCAAGGCCCAGTTCTTCCACGAGGTCACCACATATACAAGCATTCGCAGAAATGATCTGTTGCAAAATCGCAATGCGTGCAGGATGTGCAATTGCCTTCAAAAGTGTTGAAAGCTCGTTCTGCTCCTGCGTGAACATTTCTGTCTTTGTAAGTCCCATAATTTTATATCGCAATATTACGATTGTAATTATTGATATACAAATAATCTATCGTTATTTTGCGATATATTTATTTAAACAACTGACTATCAATTATATAATTTGTATTTTTGCTTATGCAAGGTAAGAAGAACTATCAGGAAAAGCTTTTCATCAGCTTTCAACTTTCAGACTATATCCCCGCAGATGATTTTTACAGACGTTTAAAGGACATACTCGACCTCGACTTTGTTTACAGTGCAACGGATGTCTTCAGTTATAAATCTGCTTGGACTAAAATATTGTGTTAATTTAAAAACCAAGCGGTTTAATTGTGTCTAAATTCTTTAGGTTAAATAGACATAACTTGATTTGAGGATCATTTAGCCATGGCCACTTCTAGTCGTGGCTTTCTGTATTGACTATGTTAGATATTGGTAAAGAATTGAAGTAAGCGGCTGCAAATCTAATTGGTCAGATAAAGTGTCAAGATAAATATTGTTCGAACTCTGGGTTGCCAATACAACAAAGCCAAATATTTTGGTGGCCCTGTCGTTAGCAATAATTTATAGTTAATAACTAACCTTTAGTCAGCTGTTTTGATAAAACTTTCTTCTTATAACTTTCCAGAAAGCTATTGACCATACCAGCGAAGAGCGTTTTTTTCTGGCGGGCATTTCCAATAAAATCTTGGTATCTCACAATAGCCTGTTTTAAACTAAATTCTTTTTTTAAGTCCTTTTCCATAATCTCTCCTTTTTAAATGGTACATCATCGAAACTCAACGAGTTCGGCTTATTGGCTAGAAGTCGAGTATCGATGGTTTTTACATACAGCAGCGTGTATGTTTTTGTATATCTATTTGATAATAAATGTTTTATATTATAGTAACGGAAATTTAGGCACTTTGTTTTAACCAAATGTTGTATATCGTTTCAAGTAGGGCTACAGCTCTAGGATGTACAATTCATAACTTTTATTGTTTAATTCTTAAACTAAGAACTATAGATTCCCTTCTTCTAGCTCTCTGGGTTCTTGTTAATTTCATCCATAAGTGCCAGTTGGCTTATTTGTATTAATACCCCTTTTTTGTGTTTGTTCAACTAATGAGTCTTCACGGACATTTTGATCTTCCTTTAATAAGTATTTGCGTTAAACTTATTTGTATCTGAATCGTTAGAGAAGACAGCATTAACTGTAGCTCAAATACTATATGTTTTGATCTAATCCAAATTACTTCTAAAAAAAAATTAAAACTTTTGCTTTTTAAAACAAAAGTTTTTATATTCGTGTACGTTAACGGTCATGTTTTTTAGTCAGTTAATGAAGACCAAATATAACTTTACAATAAAGGACAAATTTTTTTACAATAGTTACGTGTACGTACACTATTTGTGTTGTTTGTTTTGACTATTATTATTAATTATAAATAGGGTAATGAGAATAAGGAAAAATATAAATATTGTTGAAGTAGGAAGTTTAACCAAGAAACAAACTTTCATCTCTACTTTAATTTTAGGAGGACTGTTTTTTATTTTCGGTTTTGTAACTTGGGTAAACGCAATTTTAATTCCTTATTTTAAAATAGCCTGCGAGCTTACTCACTTCGAATCTTATTTAGTTGCTTTTGCATTCTATATTTCCTATTTCGTAATGTCTATTCCATCTTCATACTTATTAAAATCTGTTGGTTTTAAAAAGGGAATTATGTTTGGGCTTTGGATAATGGCGGCTGGTGTTTTTATTTTTATTCCTGCAGCGTTAACTAGAACGTATGGCGTTTTTTTAATGGGGCTATTTACAATTGGCTGTGGTCTTGCCATACTGCAAACAGCGGCCAATCCTTACATAACCATATTAGGATCTATAGATAAAGCCGCAAAACGTATCAGCATAATGGGGATATGTAATAAAGCTGCGGGGTTAATTGCACCTTTAATATTTGCATCGGTCATATTTAAAGTAACTGATAGTGAGGTTTTAAGTCGAATTCACACAATTGGAGGGGCGGAGCGAAGTGCTTTTTTTGATGAGTTGGTACGAAGGGTTATTTTTCCTTATACAACTTTAGGTATCGTTTTAACCATTTTGGGTGGATTTATAAGGTATTCTCCGCTGCCGGAAATTAATACCGAAGAAGAAAATTCTGAACTCTCGGTTATCAACGCAGACAAAAAACATGTGTTTCACTTCCCGTATCTCATCCTAGGTGTTTTAGCCATATTTCTACACGTTGGAACTCAGGTAATCGCCATTGATACTGTTATAGGTTATGCAAATTCAATGGGGATCCAAATTTTAGAAGCTAAAGTTTTCCCATCATACACACTCTTCACTACAATTATTGGTTATGTATCTGGCATAATCCTGATCCCACGATATGTTTCACAAGTAAATGTATTGCGTGCTTGTACATTAATTGGTGCGGCGTTAACACTGCTAATTATTTATAGTCACGGCAGCTATATCATTTTAGGGCACAAAGCAGATATTTCTATTTGGTTTATCGTATCGCTTGGTTTAGCTAATTCTCTGGTTTGGGCTGGTATTTGGCCACTTGCACTAAATAATTTAGGGCGGTTTACAAAAGTTGGCTCTTCAGTCTTAATTATGGCTTTGTGCGGGAGCGCCATTTTTCCTCTTTTATATGGCTATGTGGCCGATTTATACAATGAAAGAGCGGCTTATTGGATACTTTTTCCTTGTTATCTGTATTTAATGTTTTACGCTTTTTACGGACATAAGATCACCTCATGGCGATTGATCAAAATTAATAAAGAAATGCAGGTTTAAATTTTCACAATCACCCTCTTGGAAGCACTAATTAGACTAACCAATAATCAATATAAACCAAACACTAAATCAAAAATGAAAAAATGCAGCTAACTCACATCTAAAATTAAATAGGCCATTAATGCATAACTGGCATTAAGAAATAAGCCTGTTGCCAATAAATCAGGGCTTGAACCTGAATTAATACTAACTAACCATTCAATTCTTAAACGAAAAAAAATGAAAAAACAAATAATGCCAGCGGCATCCTATTTTTTCGACTTTTACAAGGTACTGAAGATCAAAAATTATTTTTTCCTTGCACCGCTACTATTAGTTTGTGCAAATGCATCAGCAAATAATTTAACAATTGTAAAAAATGCTGATTTAACTACATCCACCAAGTCGAATTTTAAACCATTAATCAAATCAATATATGATGATGTTCAGATAAAAGGAACAGTAAAGGATGAAGGCGGGCCGATTCAGGGGGTTGTTGTAACCGTATTAGGAACTAAAATAAGTACTTATACTGACGCCAAAGGTTATTACCAATTAAGTGCACCAAAGGGCGCATTACTCAAGTTTTCTTATGTCGGTTTTACCGACCAAACTATAACAGTTTCGAACCAGACTGTTATAGATGTGCTAATGAAACCAGATAATGATAAGTATAATTTAAATGATGTAGTGGTAGTTGGTTACGGAACACAGAAACGCTCTGATATTACTGGATCAGTTAGCTCGGTACCAAAAGAAAGATTGTCGCAATTACCAGTAACCAACGTGCTTCATGCTATGGAAGGTGCTACAGCTGGTTTAAAAATTACACAAACATCTTCAGTGCCAGGAAGCTCGGCAGGTGTATTGGTTAGGGGAGTAAACTCTATAAATGCAAATACGGCACCTTTAACGGTAATTGATGGAGTACCTTTTAGCAATCTTGGTGGCTCGATGAATGATATCAATCCAAATGATATTGAATCAATTGAGATATTGAAGGATGCTTCTGCTGTTGCTGTTTATGGAACAAGAGGTTCTAGTGGTGTAATTTTAATTACCACAAAAAGAGGTAAAACAGGAGAACCAACAATTCGCTACAGCGCGTACGCAGGACCAGAATTTCAAAATAAAACTTTAACACCTTTGAATGCGGAACAGTATGTTCAGAAATATCTTGATTTTTTAAAGCAAAGAAATCAAGCACCGACGGCTACACCTGTACCAAATCAATACGAAATTGAGAATTATACTGCGGGTAAAACAACCGATTGGATGAAGGAAATTTCTCAAAATGGATTTATTCAGGATCATAACCTTAGTATTTCTGGAGGAAGTGAGCGTATAAAATATTTTGTATCTGGTGCTTATCAAAAGCAAAAAGGTGTTTTAAAAGGTTACCAGTACAATCGTGCATCTTTCAGATCAAATTTGGATGCAAAATTAACAGACTGGTTAACAGCTGGAACATCTATTTTTTTTGCAAATAATAATACAGATGGAGGAACCGTAAGGTATTCTGCAGCGATGCAAATGAGTCCTTATGGTCGTGAATATGAGGCAAACGGCGATTATACAATTTTTCCAATGTTCTCTGAAACCAATTTTAGAAATCCTTTACTTGGACTGAATTCTGACGTAATTAACAGAGATAAAAACCTAAATGGAATATTTTATGCAGAAGTAAAACCAACATTTATAAAAGGATTAAAGTACAGATTAAACGCAAATTACGCGTTTTTACCTTCGAGAACTAATACTTACAGTGGCGTTGATGCTGGAGATACATTTGGTGGCACCGCTGGACTTAGCAATACCGAAACCAACAGCTGGATTGTTGAGAATATTCTTACTTACGATAAAAACTGGGGTGACCATCATTTAGATGTAACAGCGCTTTACAGTGCGCAGGAAAAACAATACACAACCAACGGCACAACTGGCAGAACATTTATTAATGATGATTTATCATTTAATAATATTGGCGGCGCAAGTGTAGTTACAGCAACTTCTTTTTATAGCCGAGAAGCATTGGTATCTCAAATGGGAAGAATAAATTATTCTTACAAGAGCAAATATTTGTTTACCGCAACAGCGAGAAGAGATGGATATTCAGCATTTGGATCTGGAACAAGCAAGTATGGCTTATTTCCTTCAGTTGCAATTGGGTGGAATATATCTAATGAAAACTTCCTTAAAAATGTAAAACAAATTGACAACATAAAATTTAGAGCATCTTACGGTACTTCAGGTAACCAGGCTGTAGGTGTTTATCAAACCATTACCACACAAGGCATAACTAAATATGTATATAATGGTGTAACTGCAATTGGCTTAGTTTCGAGCTCTTTACTTGCAAATGGAATCTTAGGTAACGTTAATTTAAACTGGGAGAGTACAAGAGGTAGCAACTTAGCCGTAGATTTTTCCCTTTTCAAAAACAGGATTAGTGGTACTATCGAAGCTTATCAAACCCGTACTAAAGATGTATTGTTAAGTCGCAGGCTGCCAACAATTAGTGGTTATTCTAGTATTTTCGACAATTTAGGAAGTGTAAAAAACAAAGGAATTGAGGTTACTTTGAGTACCATTAATATTAAAAAAGATGATTTTACATGGTCTAGTAATTTTAACTTCTCTGCCAACAGGAATAAAATTGTTTCTCTATATGGAGATGATAAAGACGATATCGGAAATAAATGGTTTATAGGAAAACCGTTAAATGCAATTTATGATTATCAGTTGGCTGGTGTATGGCAGGTTGGTGAAGATCCATCGAAAGTAGACCCAGGTGCAGTACCAGGAAGTTTGAAATTTGTTGATATCAACGGCGATAATAGAATTACAGAAGCTGATAAGATTTATCAGGGAACAAGTTTACCAAAATGGACTGGTGGTATGAACAACACCTTCAGGTATAAAGCCCTTAGCTTAAGTGTGTTTATTCAAACATCGCAGGGTGCAAAAGTAAACAATCCACTTTTAAACTTACAAACTTACGGCGGGCGTGTTAATATCCCACAGGAAGTTTCCTATTGGACACCAGAGAATGGAAACAATACACAACCATCGTTAGTATTTACCAATCCAAGACTTTATGCCTATCCAAGTAAGCATAATTACACCCGCATAAAAGATATAACCATCAGTTATACTTTCAGTGAGAAAACCCTTAATAGACTTAAACTAGGTAGTTTAACTGCTTTTGCAAGTGGTAGAAACCTGCACACATTTACAGATTGGGTTGGACTTGATCCAGAATTAAGCGTAAATGCAACCCAGGCAGGCGCTGCTAATGCACCACTTAGTTATGGTATATATCCATTGGTATCAAGTTTCGTTTTTGGCCTAAATGTTACCCTACGTTAAAAAAATTAAAAGAAATAATCATGAGAAAATTAACTTTTTTAGTACTTATTTTTCCAGTGTTAGCCAGCTTTCTTTCCTGTAAAAAAAGCTTTCTGGATGAAAAATCTGATTCAGCTTACTCCCCTCTAACCACCTTTAAAAATGTTGCAGGTTTGGAGTCGGGTATTGCAGGTTTGCAAGCATCAGTTCGCGAACAGTACACCATGCAGGTTACCCAATCCTTACTGGCGGTTTTCCAGGTTGGAACCGATGTTGCTTTAAACGGTTTGGATGCTGGAGAGGCTGAGCCTTTTCAAAATTATGCACTACTAAATTCTGAAAGTCCTGCTGCACTAAATTATTGGAGCTGGTCGTACAAGGTGATAAATAATGCCAATCAAATTATAAAGGGCGCGTCTGATAATACCAGCGTTTTAACTACGGCACAAAGGAATTTGTATCTGGCTGAAGCCAGATTTTATAGAGCTTATGCTTATAATTTTTTAGTAACTCTATGGGGATCAGTTCCTTTAATTGATCAACCTTTAGATGTTCCAAAAACTGATTTTGTACGAGCAAATCTGGAGAGTTTAAACACGCTGATTAATGATGATTTAATTTTCGCCAGTACAAATTTACCTGCAATTGATGCCGTATCGAAGCCAGGAAGAATAAGCAAAGAGGCTGCACAACAGCTACTTGCCGAGGCTTACTTAAGACAAGGTAAAAATGATCTTGCTGAGGTACAATGCTTAAATGTAATAACCAGCAAAAAGTTTTCAATTGTTAATACAAGATACGGCGTTAAAAAGGCACTTGCTGGCGATCCTTTTTCAGATATGTTCGTAGATGGTAACCTACGTCGCAGACAAGGAAATACCGAAGCCATCTGGGTTCAGGAAATGGAGTACAATCTTCCAGGAGGTTCTTCGAGCTTAGATCAGCATAGAAGGGTTTGGGTTCCATATTATTCTAACGTTGCAGGACTTTTAGTGTGCGATTCCCTTGGTGGTCGTGGAATTGGCCGAATCCGTTTAAGTCCGTGGGTTATAAATGGATTATATAAAGGTAACGACATGCGTAACTCTAAATATAATATTCATCGCGATTACTATTACAACGATCCTAAAAATGCAAAATTTGGTCAAAAGGTAGTTCCATTGGCTGCCGATACACTCTACAAAATTGTTCCTTCTACAACTAAATGGAACCATTATCTTGATGCAGATCCAACGGGTAACGGTTCTTACAAAGATTTAATTATGATGCGCTTAGGCGAAACTTATCTTTTACTTGCTGAAGCTCAGTTTAAACAAACAAAACTAGCAGAAGCAGCCATCAGTATTAATGTGCTGAGAACTCGTGCAAACGCTGCTCAGGTAACCGCTTCGGATATTACACTCGATTTTATTTTAGATGAGAGGGTAAGAGAACTGATTGGTGAAGAAAATCGCAGAATGACTTTGGCTCGTACTGGCACATTGGTAGATCGATTGAAAAAACTGAATTTCAAAGACAATTCAACCGTTCAAGCGTATAATCAGTTATTACCAATTCCACAAAGTGAAATTGACCTGAATAAAGACGCCAAATTAGCTCAAAACCCAGGTTACATACGATAATAAACACATACAGGCAAAAAACACTGGTGGGGTTGATCAGTGCTTTTTTGCCCGCTCTCAAAAATTAACGTCTCTCAACTTTTAGAGGTTAGCTTACAATGAATTTGAAGAAAATAATTTTAATAAAAAATGCGGATACCAGCAATAGCCTCTATTAGCCAAAGCTCTGATATCCAAGAAGTATCAGAGCTATTAGACACATTGCCTCAACATCATATTAGTCATCAACCTTGGATTGAGTTTAAAAGTAATTGCCATACCAGTTTTGTTATTGCCCATTCTGGAGATGCAATTTTTTTAAAATATTATGTAAAAGAAGATATAATCAAATTGGCTACCCACCAAACAAATGGGCGGGTTCACAAAGATAATTGCGTAGAGTTTTTTGTTGCTTTCGAGTCACAGAAAAAATATTACAACATAGAAATCAACTGTGCGGGCGTTGCTTTAATAGGTTATGGCGAAGGAAGATTAAACCGAAAACTATTGGATGAAAAGTTGATAAACAAGATAAATGCACATATTAATATTCAAACAGCTCCACTAAATAGTGGCAATAAATATAGGTGGCAAGTTACGGTAATGCTGCCAATCGAAGTATTTGAAGAGAGTAATATTGGCAGTTTAAATCAAAAAAGTGGCTTAGGGAATTTTTTTAAATGTGGTGATGATTTACCGAACAAACATTTTTATGCCTGGAGTAATATTGAAGCTAAAAAACCTGATTTCCATTTGCCCCAATTCTTTGGAAAGCTTGAGTTTAGTTAAAAGTAGGCCGCAAGGTTTACTGAAGAAGAAATGAACATCTACATATGAAAAATATTAAAATAATTAATGGTCATATTATAACTCCGTACCGCATTATAAAGAACGGTACGCTGCTAATAAAGGATCAAAAAATAGAAGCGGTAAGTCAGGTTGATATTGAAACTAATGATTATGAGATTATCGATGCCAAAGGAAATTATATTGCTCCAGGTTTTATTGATATTCACATTCACGGCGGCGGTGGTTATGATTTTATGGATGGAACCGAAGAGGCTTATCTTAAAATTGCTCAAACTCATGCTAAATATGGAACAACGGCCATGGCGCCTACTACGTTAACCTGTTCTAAACAAGATTTGCTAAAAGCAATTGATTTGTACAAAAGCGCAATGCTTAAAAATACACAAGGTGCACAATTTATTGGTTTACATCTGGAGGGTCCATATTTTGCCCTCAATCAAAGCGGTGCACAAGATCCGAGATACATCCGAAACCCTGATATAGAAGAGTATAAAGAAATAATTGATTATGGGCAGGATATTATTAAACGCTGGAGTGTTGCACCCGAACTGCTAGGAGCAGTTGAAATGGGTAAATATCTAAAATCGAAAGGAATTATAGCGGCAATTGCCCATACAGATGCAATTTACGAAGAAGTTGTAGAAGCCGTTGAAAACGGTTACAGTTTAGCAACTCATCTTTATTCGGCAATGTCTGGGGTAAGTAGAAGAAATACTTATCGCTATGCTGGGGTAATAGAAAGCGCTTTTTTAATCGATTCAATGGATGTAGAGATTATTGCAGATGGGATACATCTTCCGCCGCCATTACTAAAGTTAGTTTATAAAATTAAAGGATCAGAGCGAATAGCGCTTATTACTGATGCAATGCGGGCAGCTGGAATGCCAGAAGGAGAAAGCGTTCTTGGAAACAAGGATACTGGCTTAAAGGTAATTGTAGAAAACGGCGTCGCTATAATGGCAGATAGATCTTCCTTTGCAGGAAGCGTTGCAACTACCGATAGACTTGTTCGCACAATGGTAGAGCAGGCAGATATCTCTTTATTAGAGGCAGTAAAGATGATTTCGAATGTACCTGCAACCATAATGGGCATTTCGGATACAAAAGGCAGCTTAACTGCGGGTAAAGATGCCGATGTATTAATTTTTGATGAAAAAATCAATATAAAGAAGACAATCATCAAAGGAGAAATAATTTATACAGCAATCGATTTTAATAAATAAGAAGAATTTAATGAAAGAATTTATAAAAAACCTACTCACGGTAAAGATTTTTGAAAGCAGAAATTTGATGGGAGAAGCTGTGGCGAATGCTGTGAGTGAAAAAATAAATGAGCTTTTAAGCAAACAACCTTTTGTAAACATAATTTTTGGAGCAGCGCCCTCTCAAAATGAATTTTTTCAGGCGCTTATCAAAAAAAATATAGAATGGTCTAGGTTAAATGCTTTTCATATGGATGAGTATATAGATCTCGATGCAGATGCTCCGCAAGGGTTTGGTAATTTTTTAAAAGATCGTTTATTTACTAAAGTACCTTTCCATTCGGTTAATTATATCGATGGTAATGCTGCTGATTATAAAAAAGAATGTTTACGCTACACAGAATTGCTGAATAAATTCGAAACGGATATCGTGTGCCTTGGTATTGGAGAAAACACACATCTTGCTTTTAACGATCCGCACGTTGCTAATGTAAATGATCCTTATTTTGTTAAAAGAGTAGATCTCGATTTACAGTGCCGAACGCAGCAGGTAAATGATGGCTGCTTTAAAGAATTAGATGAAGTACCCACACATGCGCTAACCTTAACATTGCCCGCATTGTTAAAAGCTCCTTACGCTTTTTGCACTGTACCAGGAGAAAAAAAGGCAAAAGCCGTTCAGCTTACATTAACTCAGCACATAAGCGATGATTTGCCTTCTACCTTATTAAGAATTCATAAGCATGCAATTCTGTTTTTAGATGATCAAAGCAGCGCTTTACTCGATAATAAATTTTAATAACCTCGAACGAGCATTAGAGGTTTAATATTTTCTAACCAAAATAAACTCAACAGAAATGAATTGTGAATTAACAACCGAGCAAATAAATTTTTATCAATCTAATGGATTTATCGTTATCGAAGATTTTCTCTCTCCTGAGGAATTGGCCGAATGGCGTGAAGCGGTTACTGAAGCAGTAAAAGAAAGAAACGGACTTAAAATGCCTGGGAAAGAAGCTAAAATGGGTATGGATGATGGCATAAATAAAGATTCAGAATATTTTTCTAAAGTTTTTGATCAGTTACTTAACCTTTGGCAAACCAACGATAAGGTTAAAAACATTATGTTGGATAAACGAATCGGAAAAATGGCGGCTCAGTTATCTGGTGCGAGTGGGATTAGGATTTGGCATGATCAGGCTTTATTCAAACGCCCTTGGGCAAATCCAACTTCCTGGCATCTTGATACACCATTTTGGTCTTTTTCTGATAGAAAAGCCTTATCGATTTGGGTTGCTTTAGATGATGCAACACTTGAAAACGGCTGTTTATACTTCATACCTGCATCTTTTAAAGAAACCTCATTCGAAAATAAAGGTATTGGAAAAAACATGGATGGTATTTTCGAAGCTTATCCACAATTTGCTCAAGTCGCATCGGTATCAGCAAGTATGAAAGCGGGAAGTTGTTCTTTTCACAATGGTTTAACTATTCACGGCGCTGGTGCAAATATGAGCAGTGGCTATAGAAGAGCAATGACTTGTGCGTATATGCCTGATGGAAACAGCTTTAATGGAGAACCCAATATTCTGCCAGAAAGTTATTTAAAAACGCTTAAGGTTGGAGATCTACTGAATAGTGAAGAACAAAATCCGCTGATTTATCAGGACTAGCTTATGCATACAGATTTAAGATTTTTATCTCCCAGATGGGGATACGAAAATATTCCCTGGCGCAGCTTTTTAAAGCAGGTAAAAGAAGCTTCTTATTCTGGAATAGAATGGTTTCCATTTGCCGAATCGGGCAATTATAAAGAGGTTCTCGATTTGCTCAACCATTACGAATTGGATTACGCCATTGTGATGGCAGTTGTTAGGCCTTATCAAAACTTCGAACTGTATTTAACCCATCTGCAAGAAGACTTGATAAAACTATTAGAAATCGGTATCGGAATTAAAGCTCCATTGTTTATAAGCGCACAAACTGGTCGGGAGTTTTTCAACGATCATCAGATTCAGCAATGTCTGGAAGTATGCCAACAGATTCAGGATCAATTTAATATACCTCTTTATCAGGAAACACATCGTAATAAATGGTCTTTTGCAGCACATCGGGTAGGAGAGATATTAACGAAAAACAACACTATTCGCTTAACGCTCGACGTTTCTCATTGGTTTTGTGTTTCTGAAAGTTATTTAGAAGATCAGCAGCTTGCCGTAAGCGAGGCAATTAAACATAGTTGCCATATTCATGCAAGAGTAGGGCATACCCAAGGGCCACAAGTTTGGGATCCCGCTGCAGAAGAGTACAAAGAGGCTTTAGATGCCCACTTGAAGATTTGGGATAAATGGGTGGCCAATAGAAGAGAAAAAAATGAGCCCGTTTCGATTACCACGGAATTTGGCCCAGCTCCATATCTTACAAAAGGAGATAGAACAATCTCTTTAAGTGATGAGCAATGGAGATTGAATATATGGATGAAAGATTTTCTGAAAAATAGATACAGTTAAAAGGAAAAATATGAAGAGAAAATCTTTTTTGCAGCAGAGCGCTGTTTTTTCTGCGGCAAGTTTTTTAATGTTCAATAGCAATGCTTTTTCCAGATCTATTATTAATGGTTTAGCCAGTTATGGAAATGATAATTTGTATCAGCTATTTAAAAATCCATCAAATATTTACCGACCATTTGTTCGTTGGTGGTGGAATGGAAATAAAGTAGAAAGAACAGAACTGGCCAGAGAACTTAAACTCTTAAAAGATGCAGGAATTGGTGGCGTAGAAATATGTCCGATTTCATTTCCTTCAAATACCGATAATATGGGTATTCCATCTGTTGAGTGGCTCAGTGATGAATGGATAGATCTTTTGAAATTTACTTTAGAGGAGGCTAAAAAGCTGGATATGACCTGCGATCTTTTGGCTGGAACTGGATTTCCTTTCGGCGCTGAATTTTTAGAAGGCGAAGAGCGTGCTCAGGTGGTGGTAGTTGCGGTCAAAAAACTGCAAGGGCCTTTAAAAACAGAAATATCTCTTTTTGATCTTTTAAAAGAGGCCGATCCAGCAACTTTAAGTCCTTATAGTGGTAGAAAACCAGAAATTTTAGAAGTAAGCATCGTTCCAGATCCATTAATTAATATAAATCAGATTAAAAACGTAACCTCGAAAATAACCGACAATGTACTAAAGGTTGATTTGCCCGAGGGTAAATTCGCAGTTCATGCATTGGTAAAGATCGATGGCTTTATGAAAGTAATACAGGGCGCTCCAAGCGGTAGCGGACCAGTATTAAATCATTATAACGAAAAAGCAGTTCAGAAATACTTAAACAAAATCACTGGATCTATTCAGAGTAAAATCGGTCCCCTTACAGGTTCTATTCGTTCTTTTTTTGTAGATAGTTTAGAAATGGAAGGAGCGAACTGGACTGGAGATATGCGCTTGGAATTTCAAAAACGTAGAGGATATGATTTGTATCCTTATTTACCATTTCTACTTTTTAAAACAGGCAGAATGGGAAATACAACCGACTTGAATTATAATGTGAAAACCAGTCCAGAAATGGAGCGCATGTTAAGAAGGATGAGGTATGATTTTGAATATACCAAAGCAGAACTCTTCAGAGAAAGGTTTTCGAATAATTTTAGTAAATGGTGCGCTGATAATAAAATAAAATCGAGAGCACAAGCTTATGGTAGAGGTCATTTTCCTTTGGAAGGCAGTTTTGGGATGGACATACCAGAAGGCGAAACCTGGATGAAATATGGCATTGGGGAAGAAATATCTGAAAAAGACTTTACTAAATATCCCTGGCATCTGGGCCGAGGAAATACAATGATTAATAAGTATGTCTCATCCGCAGCTCATTTAAAAGGAAAAAAACTGGTTAGTTCTGAAGAGTTAACCAATACCGATATGGTGTTTAACGAATCTTTAGAGCTTTTTAAAATTGCAGGCGATCAAAGTACTATTTCAGGGATTACACATCCCATTTTTCATGGATTTAATTATTCTCCAAAAAATGCAGCCTTTCCTGGTTGGATAACCTACGGCGGTTATTTTAACGAACAAAATACAATGTGGCCGTATTTTAAGCACTATACCGATTATAGGGCAAGGCAATCTGCATTATTACAACAGTGTACTTTTTTTGCTGATATAGCAATAATGGCACCTACTGGCGATATGTGGAGTGAAGTTGGCGCACAAATGGAACCATTCCCTTACAGGATTACACCATCCTATCAATTGCTAATCTGGGAATCGATACACCAGAATGGAAATGCCTGTGATTATGTTTCTGAACAGGTAATTGCAGATGCCGACTTTAAGAATGGCTGGATGAATTATGGCTCAAGAAAATATCATACGTTGTTCTTAATAGAAGTGAAGAGTATTTTACCTCAAACAGCAAAAAAAATATACGATTTTGTTAAAGCAGGAGGGCGGGTTTTTTGTATCGAAGCTTATCCTCAGCAATCTTTAGGATGGTTTAATCACGAGCAAAATGATCTGGAAGTACAAAAATGGATAACGGAATTAAAAAAATACCCTAAACAGTTTATATACTTAGCTAAGCCAGCATCTAATTTTAAAGATTGGTACAAAAGTGTACAAAACGATTACAATATTAAGCCTTACCTAAAAATTGCTGCTCCGAATACGTTTATAACACAGGTAAGGTATCAGTCTGATGATGCTGAAGTTTTTATCATTAACAATTCGAGTAGTCACAACAGTATAGATTTCGATGCTACATTCTTGCCCGAAATTACCGACAAAAAGCAAGCGTGGATTTGGGATGCGGCAAATGGTAATAAATTTAAACTGAATTTAAAGGATAGAAATCTTAAAATAAAGCTCTTCCCGGCAGACTCCAAAATTATTGTTTTCAATCAGGATAAAGATGGTGAAAACTGGCAACCTGTCCCCGAGATACCCAACCATGCAATCAGCTTAAAATCTGCCTGGCAAATGGAACTTAAACATATGGACGGAACATCCCGAAACGAGGAATTGTTAAAGCTTACTGATTTAAAGGATGTACCCCATCTTATGCACTTCGCGGGTACGGTTTCTTACAAATATGTACTGGAATTATCGAATGCTACAGATTTCTCTTATCTGGATTTAGGGAAGGTAAGCGGGATTTCTACACTCCTTGTAAATGGTCAAACTTTAGATGTAAGCTGGTACGGACGCAGGGGGTATTCTATTAAAAACTTACTAAAGGCAGGTACTAATCAAATAGAAGTTAAAGTTACAACTGTAATGGTTAACTATATGAAATCACTAACTGAAAATGCTACAGCACAGTACTGGACAAACAATAAGGGAAAAGAACAACCACTTCAATCAATGGGCCTGATCGGTCCAGTAAATTTATTTTAAATAAAAACACAAAATTATGAAGCATCAAAAAACAATAATTTTAACCCTGTTTATTTTTATTCAATCATTAGCTGTATCAGCAAAAGATTATAAGGCATCTTTTTTTAATATTAAATCAGATGGCTTAACGATGAACACCAGATCCATTCAATTTGCTATAGATTACATCAATAAACAAGGAGGTGGTCGGCTGGTGTTTTATGTAGGCCGTTACCTTACAGGTTCTATTCACCTTAAATCAAATGTAACTTTGCAGCTCGAAGAAGGCGCAGTGCTATTGGGCTCAACCAATCCATTCGATTACGATAGAATCGGAAATACGGCTCTAATTCACGCCAGAGATTTAGAAAACGTTGGCATTACAGGCAAAGGTATGATTGATGGTCAGGGCAGAGCTTTGGCTAATAATTCTATACAATACGCAAACGCAGGCTTAATAGAAGATATTTTAAAATACGACCGTACCCGCGAATCAATCAGGCCGATGGTTATCTATTTCTATGGTTGCAAAAATGTGAATATTAAAGAGATAATGCTGCAAAATTCGGCTTGTTGGTTGCAAACTTACGAGCGTTGTAAAGAACTAGTTATCGACAGTATAACCGTTAATAATGTTGCTTTTTGGAATAGTGATGGCATTGATGTGGTGGATTGCGATAATGTGGTTATTACCAACAATAATATTAATGCGGCAGACGACGGGATTTGCCTAAAGTCGCACAACGAAAAATTCTATTGCAATAATATACTTATCGAAAATAACATCGTTAGAACTAGCGCAAATGGCATTAAATTAGGGACAGCTGGTAAGGGTGGTTTTAAAAACATAAAAATAATAAACAATACCGTGTACAATACTTACCGTTCGGCAATTGCTTTACAAAGTGTAGATGGTGGGTTTTTAGAAGACATTGTTGTTGATGGTTTAAAAAGTACCAATACAGGGAATGTTATCTTTTTAAGATTGGGAGAAAGAATTGCGGGTAAAAAATCTACTTTAAAAAGGGTTTTAATTAAAAACGTTGTTGCAGATGTACCACTTGGCAAAGCTGATGCAGGTTACGATTACGAAGGCCCGATTGAAGATTTACCAAGAAATATTTCCCCGATAATTATTGCTGGTTTACCAGGTCAATACATTGAGGATGTTACCTTCAGTAATTTCGATATTTCTTATCCTGGTGGAGGAAGCAAGTTTATGGCCTTTGTAGCTTTAGATAAATTAGATAACATACCAGAAGTGCCTGCTAACTATCCCGAGTTCTCCATGTTTAAAGAAGTTCCTGCCTGGGGTATTTATGTTAGACACGCAAAGAACATAAACTTCTCAAATATCAATTTAAAGGCAGAGAAAAAAGATTACAGGTTGCCTATCGTGATGGATGATGTACACAATGCATTGCTAAAAAAGATAAAGTTCGAACAAATAGAACAGAAAAAACTGTTGTATACTTACAAATCGACAAATGTAACTGTTAACTAAAATTTCTTCACCCAAAATGAGCTGCTTTTTACGTAAGGTTTATATTCTTTTGCTTTTCCTAACCATTGGAGCAAAGTTTTCATACAGTCAGGATGAATTTCAGCTTATTGAATTAAGAATAAACGATTACTTAAAAGCGGAGATAGAACCAGATCAGTTAAATAAAGATGTAAAAAAATACCTTACAGACATTACCAAAGATGGTTATTGGTCTGCCATTGATTATTCCTCGGTAGCTGAAACCAGCTGGGAACCACTTGTGCATTTAAAAAGAGTTAAGCAATTTTCTTTAGCCTTATCATTAAAAAACGAGGATGTTAATGAGAAATCTAAATTGGAAATGCTTACTGTTAAAGCATTAAGATTTTGGTTAATTAAAAATCCGAAAAGTAAGAATTGGTTTCAGAATGAGATTGCCGCTCCTACAACAATTGGAGAAATTTTATTGCTCTTAAAAAATGCCAGCATTCTGCCCGCCACCCTGCAAGATTCGCTTTTACAAAGTATGGAGCAGGGAAATGTGGTAAAAGCGATTGGTGCCAATAAACTTGATATCGCCACGCACATTATTTACAGAGCATCTTTAACAAAAGATAAGGCATTAATGGATTCAGCGGTTCATCAGGCATTTTTACCCATCACACTTGAGAATAAAGAAGGCTTGCAAAGGGATTATTCCTATCTGCAACATGGCCCGCAACTACAAATTGCAAGCTACGGACAAGTTTTCTTAACTGGAGAATATAAAGTGGCCTCCTGGCTATTGGGCACCAGATATGCTTTGCCTGCTGAGAAATTGAAAATTCTGGATTATTATTTAAATGACACTTTTTTGCAAACGATAAGAGGACGATATATAGATTTTAATACCGAAGGGAGGGGAGTTTCCAGGAATGATGTTTTAGATAAAATGGATATTACATCAAAGGCAGGGCCTAATGCTTTGCTGGCTCTTGCCGAAAAAGTTAATCCTTTGAACACAGCTATTTTGGCTGCTGCGCAGAAACGCATTATACAGCAAGAGGAACCCTCATTTATGATTAAACCTGCTCACATTCATTTCTGGAAAGCTGATTATACGGTGCACAGCCGCCCAGCTTATTCCTTTAATGTTAGGGCGGTTTCCAAACGAACCATTAGAGCAGAAACGGGTAACAAAGAAAATCTGCTTGCTAAGTTTTTGCCTGATGGATCAACGAATATTCAAAGAAGCGGGGAAGAATATTTTAACATTATGCCAGTTTGGGAATGGGATAAAATACCAGGGGTTACAGCTCGCGATTATCTTTATGATCAAAAATTAACAATAGAATGGGGAGAAAGAGGTGTTGGCGCTTTTATTGGTGGGGTAAGCGATGGAGTTTACGGCGCATCAGCATATCAACTCAATTATAACGAAGTAACAGCAAAAAAGGCCTGGTTCTTTTTCGATAACGAAGTGGTTTGCCTGGGTGCAGCAATCAATAGCTTTGCTAAAGAGGCAATTACCACAACAGTAAATCAGGCATGGCAAAAGGGTATAGTTAAGGCATTTGCCAATAACAAACTAATTTATGTTGATAAAACACTTAGCTCAAAAGATCTCAAATGGGTCTGGCATGACAGCGTTGGTTATTACTTTCCAAAAGGAGGTAAGCTAAAATTAAGCAATCAGGTTCAAACAGGTAGCTGGTTCTCAATTAATTTAAACCGCTCAAAAGAGCAGGTTAAGGGTAAGGTATTTAAGTTATGGTTTGAGCATGGTATCGATCCAGCTGATAATTCCTACGCCTACGTTGTTCGCCCTGGGGTAAGCGAAAAAGATATGCTGGGTGAAGCCTATACCAGTACAGAGATATTATCAAATAACGGCGCCATCCAGGCCGTAAAAAATGATGCTTTAAATATGGTTCAGGTAGTTTTTTATGAACCAGGGATTTTAAAAGGGTCAAATTTCTCCATTAAAGTTGATAGAGCCTGCATCGTTTTGATAAATAATGTTTCAGGCAAAACCCCAACTGTTCATGTAGCAGATCCCACACAAACATTGGACCAGGTAAAATTAAGTTTTAATTCGCAATGGGTAAAGGAAAACGAAGAACGATTGATCAGCTTTCCCAATGGCACGGATAAAGGAAAGAGTGTGAGCTTTCAATTCGAATAATTAACAAGCATTAACTAACCAAATAATGAAAAAAATAATTTTACTCTTCATCATAATTTTATTTAAGAATACCGATGGATTGGCGCAGAATAAGCTACTAATAGATGTAGAAAAACAATTTAGACTTGCAGCCAAACAATATGAAGGCATGCTGGCTACTCACAAAGATTTAACGCAATTTCCGCAATCAACAAAAAAGAATGGTGAGGCAGATAATAGAACTTCAGATTGGTGGTGTAGTGGCTTTTTTGGTGGCTCTTTGTGGTATTTGTATGAATATACAGGAACAGAAAAATGGAAAACTGCAGCAGACCAATGGACAAAAGCCCTGGAAAAGGAGCAGTATAATACTAAAACCCACGACTTAGGGTTTATGTTATATTGCTCTTATGGTAATGGATACCGAATTACACAAAATTCTGAATACATAGAGCCTTTAATTACTGGTGCAAACTCATTATCAACCAGATTTAATCCCGCTTACGGATTAATTAAATCATGGGATAAACATGCCGATTGCGAATACCCTGTAATTATTGATAACATGATGAATCTGGAATTTTTACTCTGGGCAGCCAAACAAACGAAAGATAGAAAACTGTATGATATTGCCATAACCCATGCCGATAATACGCTTAAACATCATTTCAGAAAAGATTACAGTAGTTTTCATGTGGTTTGTTACCTGCCAGGAACAAAGGTTTTCAGAAAGAAAACACATCAGGGAGCAGCAGATTCTTCTGCATGGGCAAGGGGCCAAGCCTGGGCGATGTACGGTTATGCTTTAATGTATAGGGAAACTAAAGATAAGAAATACCTAAAGCAGGCGGAAGGTATAGCCCGTTTTATTATTAATCATCCGAATCTGCCCGAAGACAAAATACCATATTGGGATTTTAATGCGCCAAATATCCCAAATGAAGAACGCGATGCTTCAGCAGCTGCGGTATTTGCATCTGCATTTTTAGAGTTGAGTACCTTTTCTAAAAAAAATCAAAAGCTTTATTTTAAAACGGCAGAAGATATGCTGGTTAGCTTATCATCACAAAATTATACAGCTAAAATAGGAGAGAACAATAATTTTATTTTAAAGCATTCTGTTGGACATAAGCCTGGAAATTCTGAAATAGATACGCCTTTGGTATATGCCGATTATTACTATTTAGAAGCACTTTTGAGGTACAAAAAGCTAACATTGATTAATTAAATTTTTAATTGGCACTTTATTGCCAAAGTTATTTTAATCCATACAGCTATAAGTTAGATAAATAATTAGGTATTGATTTCTGCAACAATAAACCCAGGTTTTCCAACTACACTATATTTAAAGTTTAAATTCAGAGATCCGTGTTTTTTATGTGTTTTAATTTTCTCCAGTAAGTTTAATGAGCTTTCATTGAAATGCAAGGTGTTTCCATCATTAACCTTAATCTCAGTCAGATAATAAAGTTGTTCCTCCTCTGATATTGTAACCTGAACATTTTGCTGGGGAAAAACCCATTCTCTGTTTACTGAGTTTTGAATAATGGTTTGCATAAAAGAACGATTGAAATTAACAAGCTCTTTTATACTTTCAGGTGTACGCTCCTTTCTATTCATCTTCGAAACAGAGACTTTAATTTCCTCAGGTAAAAAAATAACATCTGTAGAAAGCTGGCTTGCAAGATTCAGCATAATAGCTACCTGCGGTTCAGTAATCAGAGCTCTATTCATTGTTTCACTAATTACAATATCTATCGTTTTATTATCAACCTCCCATAAAGCTGCATCACATTGTTTTATGCTTTTAACATAGGCACCTAAACCGAAGAATTCGATTACTTGCTTCAATTTATCGATACTTTCAGGATTGATTTCCAAACAGGTAAATTGAACTTCTTCAGGTTTTAGCATCATCATAATCGGAAGCGCTAAAGTTGCAAATGGTCCTGTGCCAGCATATAAAACATGAACTGGTTTTTTGCCTTGACAAATCTTTTTCAATATTGATGAGTACAATCCTCTTGAAAATCGTTGGGTTCTAAAAACTTCTCTTACACATCTTGCTGCCCAAAATGTACCTATAGCATTACCATATTGTGTCTTAACATCCGTTCTGCCTTCATTATTTTCTACAGTAAAGTTATCGAACAACAAATCAGCGTAGGCCATTACAGCAAGAGCGAGTTTATCATGGAAGTTTTCTGGAAGCAGAATGTCCTTGCTACACGCTGATAGTCGCTTTTTTAGGGCTTCATTTTTCATAATGGATTTAGTGTAATTTGCTAAAACTGATATACTGAACAAATCGAGGAGAATCGGAGTAGTTTGGACTTGCTGCATGTGGGAGGGCTTCTAGCCAAAGAATCAGATCTCCTTTTTTTCCTGCTAGAGCAATTTCTTTTTTTTCTTTTCGAAGAAAATCTATTGCTTTTTCTACATCATTATATTGCTGAAGGAATGGTTCTATCTGGTGATGAAAACCTGGAACAAGGGTAAAGGCGCCTCTGTTTTCTGGTACATCATTTAAATAGATCAATCCTTGAATATAATAATCAGGCCCATTCTCCATATCAAAGTCCCAGTGTAGAGGCGAGCCTTTAAAGTTAATGCCCTCTTTTAATGGCGGGTTATAACCTAATTTATCTGCGTTAGGTATAAGGCTATTGGTTTTATAAAGATCAGAAAAGATAGCTTTGATGGATTGGTCATTCCTAATCGCAGAAATTGCGTCATGCTGAAAAACCTGAAACATAATACCCTGAAGCTTTTCGTTATTTTTATGCCAGGTTTCCTTATTATCAAGATCAATATTAAGTTCCTCACAGATAATTTCTACTACCGAATCGCATTGTTGCCCATTAATTACACCTTCAACTTTTAAATAACCATTTTCATCCCAAAAGCGGTGCTGTTCTAAACTTACATAATCGTTTAGTGGTAAAGCATTTAATGGCTCTTTATCGGGGGTTTGATTTTGTGTATGATTGTACCATTTAGTAAAACTCAATACTGCTTGGTCATAAGTAGCTTTCCCTTTTCTGTCAATAATCCATTCCTGAAAATGCTCATCGCTATAACATTCGTTAAATAAAAAACTGAAGGTTTCTAATAGCCCTAAACCAAACAAGCCCAGAAATATTTTTTCGGTCTGAATAAACTCCTTATCCTTTTTAATGTTTGGGTTTTTAGGGTCATGATAGCTCCTGTAAATACTCAAAAAACGGCATAACAGTTTATTCTTTAGTGAAGCGTCCTGGTCCAAATTCTATAATGATTAGGGAGATTATGTGAATTTCTGCGGATGAAGTTGCAGATTTATTTGTAGAATCTCAAACACTTAGTTAATATTACCAAAACAATTTAAATCTCCCGTGCTTAAATTCATTCAATTTTCTGAAGGTTACGATTCGCTTAAACTTACTGCTGAACTCGATAAATGTATGAACATGCAATGGTATGATCATTTTAATAAAAAGGATTATCATGGTGCCTGGCAAAGTATTTCTCTTCGCTCTGCCAGCGGTAAAGAACAAGATATATACTCGAATTATAGCGTAGAAAGTTATCAGGATACAGCTCTTCTGGCAGAACTTCCATACCTGAAAGCCATAATTGATTCCTGGCAGTGCAAAAAGGAAAGTGTAAGATTGCTTGCTTTGCATCCTGGTAGCGAAATAAAACCACACCGCGATATTGGCTGTAATTATAAAAATGGGAGTTTCAGAATCCATATCCCAATTCTAACTAATGAACACATTCAATTTACCGTTGGAGAAGAAGATTTGGTTATGTTACCAGGCAGTTGCTGGTATGTAGATTTTACAGAAAAACATAGCATCAAAAATAACGGAACCATTGTTAGGGTTCATTTAATTATTGATGGCTTAAGAAATGATTGGACTGATGAACTTTTTTCGAGACATGGTTATGATCTGAACTTAGATAAAACGATTGAGTACGATGCAGATACCAAACTAAAAATGATTGCAGAACTTGAGAAAATGAATACGGAAACTTCAAAAATGCTTATCAATCAGCTAAGAGGTGAGTAAAATAATCGTTTTTAAAATCAGGCAGTTTAATTTCTGTCTTAAAGCTGTAGATCAAATAACTAATGAATTTTTTAAAAAACTGGATTCCCTACCAGATAAAATATCAGGATAATAATTGGATTATCAATTGGCTTGATCTGGCAGACCGCGATATAGTCGAACCATTTTTTGATGAAACGATTAGCATTTGCAGAAGCAGAATGTTGGAAAGGTCTAAATTTGCCTCACAAAGTTCAACTGATTTTTTAATTGAGGCTGCTGCAGATACTGATTCTGTGATGCCGACTGCATTTATTTTTCATGTTTCTCGTTGCGGTTCAACTCTGCTATCTCAAGCATTAACTACGCAGTATAATAATATTGTTATTGCAGAAGCTCCTTTATTCGATGAAATATTAAGAGCGCAGGAGCAAGATAGTGCAATAGGGTTAGAAAAAATTGAACAAATATTTAAAGCGGCAGTTACAATGATGGGTCAGCAAAGACATCGCCAAAAAAAAGAATATTATATAAAGTTAGATAGCTGGCACCTGCACTTTTATCCTCAGTTAAGAAAGTGGTTTCCTAAAACACCATTTTATTTTCTATCCAGAGCACCTCACGAAGTTATTGCTTCGCATACGAAAAGAAGGGGAATTCATGCTATTCCGAACTATATTAATCCAAGTTTACTTCGAGTTGATCCTGACGAACGCCATACCTATGATTTTAATTTTTACACATCGGCCGTGCTGAAAGGGTTTTATGAGACGATGTGTAACATTGTTAACGAAAAAAATCCATTGAATCGTTTTTTTGATTACAGCTGGGGAATGAATCAGATGGTGAATGATTTCTATAAAACTATTTCTGTAGAAGCTGATTTAACTTTAACAAAGGAGCGTTTGAGCTACCACAGTAAATTTCCAGAACAGCGGTTTAGTGAAGAAAAATCTTCTATAAGTCCTGAGGATTACCCTGATGCAACTCAGGCTTATAAAAAATTACTGAGTATGATTCAATTATAAACATGGGAAAAATAGTTCAGTTTACTGGTTTATCAGGAGCAGGAAAAACAACAATTGCCGAAGCGTTTTCAAGTGATTTTAGTAAGAAAGGCTACCGCATAAAGATAATTGATGGAGATGTTTACAGACAAACATTGTGTAAGGATTTAGGATTTTCCAAAGCCGATCGGATTGAAAATATTTCCCGCTTGGGAAAACTTGCTCATGAGCTCGCTGTAGATTATGATTATATCATAATTGCAGCTATAAATCCATTTGAGGAGTCTAGAAGCCTTCTTCACAAAAAATATGGTGCAGTATTGGTACATATTCATTGCGATCTGCCTGTGCTTCAAAAAAGAGATACAAAGGGATTATATCGCAGAGCAGCTTTAAATGAAGGTCATATAGAAAAGATACATAAACTTACGGGTGTTAATGATGTTTTTGAACTACCTGAAAAAGCAGATTTATTGCTGGATACGACAGACAGTAATATTGAACAAACTTTATTAAAATTTATCTCATTTATAAGCAATTTCAAGAAGAATTGAAATTAAAATACCTATTTGCAAATACACGGATTGTATTATTAATTATTCAAAAAGTTGTCTTTCGTAAAATGAACAAGTGCCAAGTGCCTTTCTGAATGAAAAAAACAAGACTTTTTTTTGCTTAAATCATATTCTGTTATAGAACAAAGGCCATTTTCCTTAGAAGTTGAAAATTAATCTTATCATAAGCCATTATACTCTTGTATAGAATATCATTTTTGTTGGATATTAGGGCAATCTTTATTGTCCCCAATTTAAAGTCCCTAATGAATTCTAATCGACGCTCCTTTTTAAAGAAAAATGTACTGCTTGGTGGTGGCCTTTTAATTGCAAACTCACTCGATGCTGTAGCTGGAATTACCAAAACCATCAACACCAATCAAATTAATAAAACCCAGATCAATGTAATTTATACAAACGATACTTTAGGTAATCTGGATAGCGTTTATCATGACTTTGGCGGATTACCCGCAGTTCATCATTGTATTAAAAACGAAGAACACGCCTCATTATTATTCGATGCTGGTGGTTTTTTAAATTCAGGGGCTGATTTGGTAACTGCGCTAAAAGGAATTGAGGTAATGAATAAAATCAATTACCATGGTGTAAATCTTAGTGCAGCTGATTTAAAGGGAGGTTACGAACATTTGACACAACTTTTGCCTTACATTAATTTTCAGCTTTTAAGCTGTAATTATATTTTTGAAAATGAGCAAATACGTAATGCCTTAAAACCTTATCAGGTGCTTAACTATGGAAAATATAAAATCGGCGTTACTGGCGTTGGGGAAATTGTAAATCTAGAGGGACTTAAAATAGTAGATCCTCAAAAGGCATTAAAAGTAGTTGCTGAACAGCTTAAGAATCAGCACCAATGCGATCTTATTATCTGTCTTTCTCACTTAAGTTTTAACGAAAAATCTGATTACAACAATAAAAAGCTGGCTCAATCCTCTCAACATGTAGATATGGTAATCGGAGGAAATGCTGCTTCATCCAAAAGTCAACTGTGGGTGGTTAAAAATACTCAAAAACACGACGTTGTACTCAGTAATAATTACGACAAAGGTTTATCAATAGCCAAAGTTAGTTTCTCTTTTAATCAAATAGGAGAAAAAACAGGCTTGGATTTTAAACGGTATGTTCCAGGTTTAACTGATCGTACACTTATCGCTCAAACATTATCCTCTATAGAGAATAGAAATAACAAAAACACTCATTTAGCATAAACCGAAATCGGTTTTGGCCGACACAATTAATAATCCCTCTTTAACTCAACTTTTAAAATTACTATTATGGAACCGTATTTAGGTATGATTACCGCATTTGGATTTAATTTTGCCCCTCGCGGCTGGTTTCTTTGTAACGGACAGATGCTGCCTATTGCCCAGTACCAGGCGCTTTTTGCGCTTTTAGGTACATATTATGGAGGCAACGGGCAAACGACTTTTGCAATTCCTGATTTAAGGGGAAGAACACTTATCGGACAAGGCCAAAGCTCAGTAGGAACGCAATATATTATAGGTCAAATTGTTGGTAATGAGAATATTACTTTGCTTGCACCTAATTTGCCAGCGCATACCCATCCATTTACCATACCCGCAGTAACAACCGCAGGTGATTCGGCAGATCCAACTAACAATCGTTTAGCAGCAAGTCCGAAGACTGGATCTGGTCCAAATGCCACATCGCTGAAAACATATTCTACTGCGACAAGCAATGCCACTATGGGCAGTGGAACAACAGGGATTACTGGAAGTAATAACCCCTTTTCAATTATGCAGCCATCTGTAGCTGTTTCTTATTGCATAGCATTAGAAGGATTGTTCCCATCAAGAAACTAAAGTGAACAAGCCTTTAAAAATTGGTTTTCTGATGCCCTACTCGGGTGTTTATCCATTTTATGCGCAACATATAATGACTGGACTGCTTTGTGCGGTATCCCAAATAAACCTTAAATCAAGCGATTTCGAATTCGTTCCTGTATACACGGGCCAAGGCTCGGTTAAAGCAACTTTAGAGGCTGTACAGAAACTCGTTTTTTTTGACGGCGTGGATATGCTGATGGGTATGGTTAATATCAAAGTCTTAGATGATTTGAGGCCTATTCTGGAAAATCATCAAAAAATAGGGCTTTTCTTCGACTTCGGAGAGCTTGTGCCAAGAATCGAAGGCTTTAGTAATCATATTTTTAATATCTCCGCAAAGCTTTGGCAATCGCAGTATATATTAGGTCAATGGGCAGTTAAAGAGTTTGGGGCTAATGGACAAATGGTTTCACCAATCTATGAAGCTGGATTTAACTTAAACACCTCCTTTCTGCAAGGTGCAGCATCTTCAGGTACCGCCTCACTTAGAAGTTTTGTGCTTCCAGAAGCACTTGCAAATAAAGATGTACTCAACCTGGAATCATTTTTTAAGGCCATAGATCTAGAAACTCCAGCTTTTGTACATGCAATATTTACTGGTAAAATGGGCAATCAATTTCTGGCACAATGGCGTAATAGTAAATTTTACGATTCTATTCCACTTCTTACTGTCGAGAATATGGCTTATTCAGATATGCTTGAAGATGTTCAGGATTTGAACCTTAAATTCTATTCGTCATCTTTATGGCAAAAAACATCACAAACTAAAGAAAACCAAGCCTTTGTTAAGAATTTCGAAAATTTTGGCAAGCAACAAGCAAATATTTTCGGAATGATGGGTTATGAGGCTGGTTTAGTACTATCAAACATTTCTTCGCTTATAAGAAAGGGCGATGTGCAAGGCGCTATCCAAGTGTTGAAAATCAAAGATATTATTGGCCCCAGAGGAACATTGAATCTGCAAACACAGTCTGCACAACAATTTTCACTAGTCGATATCAACAAAATTATTACCAATAAAAATACAATTAATCAAACGGTACTGAACCAATCAACCGCGATTGGCTTTGACACTTCTACTGTATTTCAAGATACCCTCAGCGGCTGGCAAAATCCCTATTTATCTGTTTAAATACGCTCCTATGAAAAAAATCTTTACTAAAGGACTTTTTACTGTTTCTGCAATTATTCTTTTCCTTACACTAACTTTACCCTCGTTAGCCCAGTATACAAAATCAACTTTGGAAAGCGGAGGGCAATATACAGCCATGGCAAAAGATGCAAGTGGCAATGTATATGTAACACGACTGGCCGCTGGTGGCGCTAGTTATCAGGTTGTTAAATATACCGGCGGCACGGGGAGTCCTGCCACTTTGGTTAGTGGATTAACTTTCGAATTGGAGGATTATCCTTGGGGATTAGCAGTTGCCAGTAACGGAGATGTTTATATATCTACAGATTTTAGCAATTTAGGCGGTGCAATTATCAAACTAACCGCAGCAACCAGTTATTCAAAATCAACAATACAAACAGGGCGTTATTTTACTGCACTTACTATCGATAAAAACGATGTTCTTTACGCAGCCGAATTTGATTCAGCTGCTGGTAAATATGCAGTTGTAAAATATACCAATCCTGCTGCAGCTGGTACAACTATTTATAATGGAATTTCTACGGGTCTAGGGCTTAGCTACCCGACAGGAATTACGGTTGCACCAAATGGTGATATTTTCGTAACCGATGTATTTAATACAGATAACGGAACAGCAAAGAATGGTGGTATTATTAAGCTTACAGCCCCAAGCTACACATCAACCAATCTGGCTACAAATACATATACTACCAGTATAATGTGCGATGAATTTGGAAATTTATATGCAACTGAAAACAGGGGCACTGGATACCAACTTTATAAATATGCAAATGCTGCAGGTGCGGGTACATCATTTTATTCTCCTTTACATTTTTATTCCTATTTCTATCCTTATGGCGTAACTTTTATAAATAACGTTGGTTATGTAGTTGATGGAGATGATAACGCTGGATCAGGAGGAGAGGTAATTAAATTAGAACCAATAGATACAACTCCAGCAGCAGTGCCAACGGGCTTAGTGGCTAGTGCGGGTAGTTCATCGGCTACATTAACATGGGATCCTAACGTGGATCCTAACGTAAATGGTTATCGGATTTACAGAGGATTGGCTGCAAATCCAACAACTTATGTGGGGTCTGCTCCATTTGGCACTAATACATTTACAGATACTGGACTAAATAACGGGGTTGTTTACTATTACCGAATTTCAGCTACCGACATTTTTTATAACGAAAGTGCAAAAACAGCAGATGCCTCTGCTACACCAACCCCGCCAGTGTTAACCGCTGCAGTATATAATGCTGCAACTGGTAATTTACTTGTAACAGGGACTTCTTTTTCTGCTGCGCCGGGTGCAACGAATGATATTGTAGCCAATAAGTTTACCTTAACGGGGGAGGGCGGAGCAACCTATATACTTACCACTACTCCAAATGTAGAGATTACCTCTTCAACATCTTTTACTCTTGTTTTAGATGCAACTGATAAAGCTGGTATTAATCAAATATTAAATAAAAATGGGGTAGGTTCAACATCGGGAACAATTTACAATATCGCTGCCGCCGAAGATTGGAATGCGGGAGAGCTCACCGCTTCAATTATTGCGGATGCAACAACTCCACTTACCGTTTCGAATGTTCTAATTCCAACAGTTACATCTGCAACTTATAATGTATCTACAGGAGTATTGGCTGCTACAGGAACGGGTTTTGTTTCCATAACAGGTTCGGTAAACGACATTATTGCGAACAAATTTACCCTTACTGGCGAAGGTGGTGCAACATATACATTAACCAATACCCCTAATGTCGATATCACTTCTGGAACTGCTTTTTCACTAACCTTAAGTATAGCAGATATCTCAGGACTTAAAACAATTTTAAATAAAAACGGAATTTCGTCTACGGGAGCGACCGCTTATAATTTAGCAGCAGCAGAAGATTGGTCAGCTGGAACAGATGCGGGTGTTGTGGTTGCGGATTTAACTGGAAACGGTGTGACGGTGAGCAATGTCGCTATTCCAACAATTACTGATGCAACTTACGATTCTGCTACTGGTACTTTGGTGGTAACAGGTACAAATTTCTTATCGCTTAATGGAGCGGCAAATGATATTATTGCAAACAAAATCACTTTAGCTGGTGAAGGGGGTTCAACGTATACTTTAACTGATACCCCAAATGCAGAAATTTCCTCTTCAACATCATTTACCTTAAACCTTAGTGTAACAGATAGGGCCATAATAAGCCAGATATTAAACAAAAATGGCACTTCTTCTACGGGAGCTACTACCTATAATTTAGCTGCAGCCGAAGATTGGGCCGCAGGGGCTGATGTAGCGGTTGTAGTTGCCGACTTAACTGGAAATGGTATTACGGTCAGTAATGTTGCCGTTCCTGCAATTAGCTCTGCAAGCTATAATGCGACCACTGGTGTACTTAGCGTTACAGGTTCAGGTCTGGTAAAATTAAGTGGCGCGGCAAATGATATTCTAGTAAACAAACTTACACTAACAGGCGAATCCACTTATACTTTAACTAGTCCAGGTGTTGAAATTACATCAGCTACGTCATTTGCTGTAACCTTAAACGGAGCAGACAAAATAGCAGTTAATCAAATATTAAATAAAAATGGAACTTCTTCAACAGGAGGCATAACCTATAATTTAGCAGCGGCCGAAGACTGGTCTGCTGGTACAGATGCAGCTGTTGTAGTTGCAGATTTAATTGGGAACACAATTGCGGTTTCAAATGTTCCAGTTCCCATAATTACAGCTGCAACTTATGATGCATCTACAGGGATATTGACTGTAGCAGGGACAGGCTTTGTTTCTATAACAGGTTCGGTAAACGACATTATTGCCAACAAATTTACCCTTACTGGCGAAGGTGGTGCAACCTATACGCTAACCAATACCGCTAATGTTGATATCACTTCTGGAACTGCTTTTTCACTAACCTTGAGTATAGCAGATATCTCAGGACTTAAAACAATTTTAAATAAAAACGGAACTTCGTCTACAGGCGCTACTACCTATAATTTAGCAGCGGGGGAAGACTGGTCAGCTGGTACAGATGCAACTGTTGTGGTAGCCGATTTAATTGGAAACGGTGTGATGGTGAGCAATGTCGCTGTTCCAACAATTACTGCTGCAACTTACGATTCCGCTACTGGTACTTTGGTGGTAACAGGTACGAATTTCTTATCCCTTAACGGGGCAGCAAATGACATTACTGCAAGCAAAATCACTTTAGCTGGTGAAGGGGGTTCAACGTATACTTTTACTGATACACCAGATGCAGAAATTTCCTCGTCAACAGCATTTACCCTAAACCTTAGTGTAACAGATAGGGCCATAATAAGCCAATTATTAAACAAAAATGGCACTTCTTCCACGGGAGCTACCACCTATAATTTAGCAGCAGCAGAAGATTGGGCCGCAGGGGTTGATGCAGCTGTTGCAGTTGCCGATTTAACTGGAAATGGTATTACGGTCAGTAATGTTGCCGTTCCTGCAATTAGCTCTGCAATTTATAATGCGAGCACGGGTGTACTTACCATTACAGGTTCAGATTTGGTAAAATTAAGTGGCGCGGCAAATGATATTCTGGTAAACAAACTTACCCTAACAGGTGAATCAACTTATACTTTAACCAGTCCAGGTGTAGAAATTACATCAGCTACGTCATTTGCTGTAACCTTAAACGGAACGGATAAAATCGCCGTTAATCAGATCTTAAATAAAAACGGAACTTCATCAACTGGTGGCATAGCTTACAATTTAGCGGCAGCAGAAGACTGGTCTGCTGGTACTGATGTAGCTGTTGTGGTTGCGGATTTAACTGTAAATGCTATTACAGTTTCAAGTGTTCCTGTTCCTACAATTACATCTGCAATCTATAGTGCATCTACAGGGATATTGACTGTAGCAGGAACAGGTTTTGTTTCTGCAACGGGCACTGCCAATGATATCATTGCCAATAAATTTACCCTTACTGGTGAAGGAGGTACAACATATACCTTAACCAATACCACGAATGTAGATATCAATTCTGGAACATCTTTCGCGTTAACATTAAGTGCAACAGATAAATCAGTGGTTAACTTGGTATTAAATAAAAACGGAACTTCGTCAACAGATGTAACAGTTTATAATTTAGCAGCAGCAGAAGACTGGGCTGCAGGAGCTGACGCAGTTGTCGTGGTTGCAGATTTAACTGGAAATGGCATTACCGTAACCAATGTAGTGGCTCCAACCGTAACTTCTGCAACTTATAATGTTACTACTGGTGTATTGGTTGTAAAAGGTTCAAATTTCTTGTCGCGTAGCGGATTGGCAAACGATATAATCGCTAATAGAATACGCTTTCTAGGCCAAGGCGCTTTCAATTATACTTTAACTGATACTCCAAACGGAGATATAACATCTGGAACTGAGTTTGCCATAACCTTTAGTGCAACAGATAAAGCTGCGATGATGCTTAGATTTAATAAAGACGGGTCATCGTCAACAGATGGAACAACTTATAACATCGGCTTGTTAGAAGATTGGAATGCTGGAGCGGCTACGGCAGTTGTAATTGCCGATTTATTTGGGAATCCAGTTACGGTATCGGGCGTAAAATCTTCAAATGCAAATCTTGCATCCTTAACAACAACGGCTGGAACTTATACTCCTGCATTTGCACAAGGAACCATAACTTATTCAGCAGATGTACCATTTACATTAAGCTCAATAACTTTAACCCCAACCATTGCAGAAAGTCACGCTACTTTGGAGTTGAACTTTAATGGGGCAGGTTATAATACCATTACAAGCGGAGTAGCAACATCTGCGCTTACTTTAGTTGATGGTCTAAATATGATTCAAGTTAGGGTAACTGCCGAAGATTTAGCGGTTACAAAAGTATATACTTTAAATGTAACTAAACTTCAGGCGGCATCAATTGGTGATTATGTCTGGCTGGACCACAACCAAAATGGTATTCAGGATGCTGGAGAACCTCCTGTAGCAGGGGCAACTGTTAACTTAACAGGTACAGACATTTTTGGCGGCACAGTTAATTTATCAACAACTACAAATTCATCCGGAATTTATAGTTTTACCAATCTTACCCCTTCTGCAGGTTATACGTTGAGTATTTCAGGTTATCCCGCGAGATACACGTCAACCTACGATTTAGATGGCGTTGGCACTGCTGGTACGACAACTTTAGCTCTTACTTCAGGAACTAACGTTAGTAATGTAGATTTTGGGCTATACGATCCATATTACACCAATGCAGATTTATCATCATTAACTGCAACTGCTTTAATCGCTCCGTCTTTTACAGCAGGTACAGTTAGCTATATAGCGAGTGTTTCAACAGCTACCACTACTTTCCAGCTTACAGCAACAACGCTTGCTGCGCCATCTACCATAACACTTAGTGAGAATGGAGGAACTGCAATTGTTCTAACAAGCGGAACACAAAGTGCTGCATTACCTTTAAATTTCGGCGATAATATTTTTGCTGTTAAGGTATTGGCTCAGAATGGATTAACAAATAAAACGTATACGCTAACGGTAAACAGACCAAATGCTGGTCAAACTATTACTTTCTTGCCGCCAGCAAACGTGGCTTATGGGTCGGCAGATTTTGACCCTGGAGCTTCGAGTGCTACATCTGGTACAAACCCTATAAGCTACACTAGCAGCAACCCAACTGTAGCTACAATTGTTGCAGGAAAAGTACATATACTGAATAAAGGTCTTACAATAATTACAGCTAAACAAGCTGCAAGCACGGGATATGATGCGGCAACAGATGCAACGCAAACTTTAACTATAACAGCTAAAGATATCACTGGAAGCTTTACCTCAGCGAATAAGGTTTATGATGGTCTTGCCTCGGCTGTCATAACAAACAGAACCTTGAATGATGTTCTTCTAGCTGATCTTGCTGATGTAACCCTTACCGGCGGCACTGCTAATTTTGCAAATGCTGATGCAGGAACAGGCAAAACGGTTACTTCAACAGGTATGGTATTATCTGGAACAAGAGCTACAAACTACAACTTAACATCGGTTGCCACAGCTACAGCTGATATTACTGGCTTAAGCATTACTGGAAACTTTACTGCCGATAATAAAGTATACGATGGCTTGGTAAATGCTACTGTTTTAACCAGAACTTTAACAGGTGTTTTAAACGCCGATCTTGCTAATGTAACCCTTACAGGTGGTACCGCTAATTTTGCAAATGCTGATGCAGGAATAGGTAAAACGGTTACTTCAACAGGTATGGTTTTATCTGGAACAAGAGCGGCTAATTATAACTTAACATCGGTTAGCACCGGTACTGCAAACATTACTGGCTTAAGCATTACCGGAAACTTTACTGCCGATAATAAGGTGTACGATGGCTTGATAAATGCTACTGTTTTAACCAGAACTTTAAATGGTGTTCTAAATGCTGATCTTGCTAATGTAACCCTTACAGGTGGTACCGCTAATTTTGCAAATGCTGATGCAGGGACAGGCAAAACGGTTACTTCAACAGGTATGGTTTTATCTGGAACAAGAGCGGCTAATTATAACTTAACATCAGTTGCTACAGCTACAGCTAATATTACTGGCTTAAACATTACTGGAAACTTTACTGCCGATAATAAGGTGTACGATGGCTTGGTAAATGCTACGGTTTTAACCAGAACTTTAACTGGTGTTCTAAATGCCGATCTTGCTAATGTAGCCCTTACAGGTGGTACCGCTAATTTTGCAAATGCTGATGCGGGGACAGGCAAAACGGTTACTTCAACAGGCATGGTTTTATCTGGAACAAGAGCGGCTAATTATAACTTAACATCAGTTACCACAGCTACAGCTAATATTACTGGCTTAAGCATTACTGGAAACTTTACGGCTGATAACAAAGTATATGATGGTTTAGCAAATGCTACGGTTTTAACCAGAACTTTAACTGGTGTTCTAAATGCTGATCTTGCTAATGTAACCCTTACAGGTGGTACCGCTAATTTTGCTAATACTGATGCAGGGATAGGCAAAATGGTTACTTCAACAGGTATGGTTTTATCTGGAACAAGAGCGGCTAATTATAATTTAACATCGGTAGCCACAGCGACTGCAAACATTACTGGTTTAAGCATTACCGGAAACTTTACTGCCGATAACAAAGTGTATGATGGTTTAGCAAATGCTGCTGTTTTAACCAGAACTTTAACTGGTGTGCTAAATGCCGATCTTGCTAATGTAACCCTTACAGGTGGTACCGCTAATTTTGCAAATGCTGATGCAGGCACAGGCAAAACGGTTACTTCAACAGGTATGGTATTATCTGGAACAAGAGCGGCTAATTATAATTTAACATCGGTTGCCACAGCAACTGCAAACATTACAGGCTTCAGCATTACTGGAAACTTTACTGCCGATAACAAAGTATATGATGGTTTAGCAAATGCTATTGTCTTAACCAGAACTTTAACTGGTGTGCTAAATGCCGATCTTGCAAATGTAACCCTTACAGGTGGTGCCGCTAATTTTGCAAATGCTGATGCAGGCACAGGAAAATCAGTCACCGCTACAGGAATGATATTATCGGGTAATAGAGCAAATAATTATGTTCTAGCCAACGTTACTACAACTTCGGCTAACATCACGCCAAGGGCAATTGCTATTCTTGCAGATGCAAAAAACAAAATTTATGGTGATGCTGATCCCGCTTTATCTTATACGATTGCTTCAGGCTCATTAGTTACCGGAGATACTTTTACAGGAAACCTTAGCCGTATTTCTGGAGAAAATATAGGGAGCTACGCAATTAACCAGAATACTTTAAGTCTGGGTACTAACTACAACATGGCGTTTATAAGTTCGAATTTACAGGTAAACAGAAGAACTTTAACCATTACTGCAAATAACGTAACTCGAAACTTTGGAGCAATCAATCCAACTTTAACAGCAAGTTATAGCGGTTTTGCTGGTATTGAAAATGCATCTGTTCTATCAATCCCTGTATCTTTATCAACTACAGCCGTTGCAACTTCTCCATCAGGAACTTATCCAATCGTAGCAAGTAATGCAACAGGAGCAAATTATAATATAAATTTCGTGCCAGGCATATTAACGGTGGCAACAACAGTGCAGAATATTAGTTTTGCTGCCCTGCCGAATAAGTTATCAGCCGATCCAATATTTACACTTACAGCTACAGCAAGCTCTGGTTTGATTGTGAGTTATACAAGCAGTGATCCAACTGTTGCAAGGGTGATTAATGCAAATCAGATAGAAATCTTAAAGGCAGGTGTAACCGTTATTACCGCGTCGCAACCAGGAAATCTCAACTTCGCTGCAGCGCCGCAGGTATCACAGAGTTTCACTGTAATTGACAATCCACCTCCTGTAATAAATATTAGCAGTAACAAAGGCTTTAGTATTAGTAAAGGTGAAACAGCCGTTCTAACTGCCAGCGGCGCACAAACTTATCAGTGGAGTAATGCAAATGGTATTATCGGAGGACAAAACACTTCGATCCTCACAGTCAGACCTTCGCAAAACACGACCTATACCGTTACTGGTTTTAATCAATTTGGAAGAAGTAGTACCGCTAATTTTAAATTGGATGTTCGTGCCGATTACCAGGTACTTAACATTATGAATGTACTTACTCCAAATAACGATGGAAAGAATGATACCTGGATTGTAGAGAATATCGACATGTATCCGAATAATACAGTTAAAATTTTTGACAGGGTTGGTAAAATTGTATTTGAAATGAAAACCTACAATAACTCTTGGAGTGGAACATTTAAAGGACGCACACTACCAGAGGGTTCATATTACTACCTAATTGATTTCGGTCCTGGGATAGGCACAAGAAAAGGCTCTATTACTATTGTTGACCAGTTATAAGATACAAATCTCTATCGGCTACTTTAAGATAGCCGATAGATAAAACATTTAATATGAAAACTCTAAGAATTTTTTTAAGCCTGTGTACGCTTTTTTTAAGTACAGCAGCATATAGTCAGCTTAACCCTATGGGTAGCATGTTTTATCAGAATCAATATTTAAGTAACCCAGCAATGGCAGGACTTGAAAAGGGTACTGAGTTGAATGCCACATACAAAGCACAATGGACAGCAATCGAAGGTGCCCCTGCAATGCAGGCCGTTACCGCTACTTATGGTTCGAATAGTAGAAAGGTTGGTTTAGGTTTATCTTTTTATAACGAGAAATCTGGTGTAATACAGCGAACAAACTTTAAAGGTACGTATGCTTACCATTTACCATTAAATAGTGGAGATAGTTTTCTTGATTTCGGACTCTCTGCGGGATTGATGAACGAATGGATCGATTTCAGTAAGATCAAGGGAGACCAGAGCGATATAGCTTTTGGTAATTTTAACGAGAGAAAGCTTTATTTTGATGGTGATTTTGGAGTTGCGTTTAGAACTGGAAACATTAATGTTCAGGCAGCGTTACCGAATTTGAAAAGGTTTTTTAATCGTGATCTTAAGCGAGCAGTGCTGGATAGAGCATCTTACTTCGCTGCAGCAAGTTATAAATTTCGCTCTCCAAATGCGGTGTTAAGCGAAATAGAGCCAAAGGTTTCATACCGTGGCATGGAAAACTATCGGAATATTGTAGATTTAGGTTTGAATGCGCAGTTATGGGGTAATAAAATGCTTTTGAGTACAATCTACCACACCACCAGCAGCGTTACTGCAGGGGTAGGAACAACCTATCAAAATCAGTTATCTATACTTGTAATGTATACCAGTAATACCAAAGATTTACAAAACTATAGTAATGGCGAATTTGAAATTGGATTAAAATATAACTTCAGATAGGAATATCCATTTCCTGATCGAAATGATTACTGGTAATCTAATTTCGTGTCTTTACCTGTTATGAAAAACATAAGGTAAAGACACAAGGAAAACTAACATGAGGATAGTTATTTTTAATCAAGCCAACTATATTGGAGTTTAATTGCGATATGACTTATAATTCTCTTTAGTTATAATATCAATTGGCATATAGTAAGTAGCCTCAACTTCAGTGTTTAAAACCAAATTCTGATAAAGGGTTATTATGCCTTTATAACCTTGTTCCTGAGGTTTTTGGCAGATCAGGAAATCTATTATTCCTTTCTTTAAAAAAGCTATACTTTCGGTTAAAAAGTCATATCCAACCAGGCGGATGTGACTTAAACCGTTCTTCTCCAGAAATTGTGCAACAGAAAAAACCCTGGAGTTGGTTACGAAAATAACCTTAACATCAGCGTTGTCAGCTAATACTACTTTTAGTTTAACAGAAATGGAACCATAATCGGTTTCGGGAGTAATATCTGTTTTTATAATCTGAACTTCTTTCTCATGGCCATCAAAATAGGAAATGAAACCTTTCTCTTTCCTAAGTAAGTGATGGTAGCTATCGATTTCTTTTGAAATGTTAACGATTAAAATTTTATCATGCTTAGCAACCAAATAGTTAACAATATGTGCGCTAAGATGCCCGCTTTGAAATAAGTCTGGCCCGATGTAGCTGAGTCTAGATTCATTAGGGATGTCGGAGTTGATAAAAACCTGAGGGATTTTGGCAAGATTACACAATTTAGAAAAAGCCAGAGACTCTTCGATAAAGATTGGCGCGACCAATACCCCGTCAACATTGGTTTTAAGAATTTTTTTCGACTGTTCTACAAACGATTGCTTATCATTCTGGTTATAGAAGTATTTGTCAATTACAATTCCGAATTGTTTTATTTCGGCCTCAGCAAGCTGAATGCCCTTTAAAGGTGCTTCCCAAAATTCAGTTTCTGATGATACAGCTGGAATTAAACTTGCGAAACGAAGCACTTTTTTAGAAGCTAATCTTCTCGCTAAAATGTTAGGCTGGTAATCCAGTTCTTTCATGATAGCCAAGATCTTGTTTCTGGTTACCTCCGCTACTCCAGTCCGCTCGTGTATCACGCGATCTACAGTGCCTATAGAAACATTGGCCTGTCTGGCTATTTCCTTCACACCTATAAGCACATTGTCCTTCATATTTGCCGCTGTTTTTCTTTTGTAAAAGTATTACTACTATGCGAAAAAAAAAAATCAAAACTCGAGGTTAAACTTCAGCTCTTTATAATCGAGAAATGAAATGATTTACCGCTTTAATTATTAAAATCTAAAAAGATTTGGTTACTTTTTAGAACAGCTTTTGTCAGCTAAAGAGTTATTTTCTCAAAGGATCTTTTAATAACCAATAGGATAATATCGAAATCCCCCTTGGGTACCAGTAACCAATCCATACCTCGCCTTTATTAAGTAGCCCATCGTTATAAGCGTAAGGACTATTTTTATTCCAATTGTAAATATAAAGTGCAGAAGAATGATTTATTCCATACCATTGCGAAGCTACCGCATCAGCCACAATAGTTTTGCTAAACCATGTTGTTCCCTCTCCAGTGGTTAATTTGATGCCATAATCGGCGATACTTTGTTGGTAAGTGGACGCATAATCTTTTTTCAATACCGCTGATAATTGATATAATAACGTAGATTTACTGTCAGCCAGTCCTGGTAAGAATAAACCTTCTCCAATAACAACGGAACGCTGTCTCCATTTAGGAAATGACTCATCTAGGCTAACAGGTATAAAACCATATTTTTGCTGCGCTTTTTTTAGAGTACTCAAAATTAATCTGGCCTGGTTTTCAAAGTGAAGCGCCTGCTTATTTCTTAAAGCTTCGTTATTAACCGCAACGCCTGAATTTTTATAACCAGTCCCTTCGCCATCTACAACACCTTTTTTTGAGTCATCAAAGCTGGTATGCTTTTCTTTGTTCGATAAAGCCCTGAACATTTCAGCGGCCACAGCGTAGGCGCTTAATTGTTTAGCCCCCAGAAAAGTATTGTCTGGCGATAATTTTAATGCCTCATTCGCATCATAGGTGGTCCAGCCATAGGCTTTGTCGGCTATTCCATTTCCGTTGGTATCTCGGTTTATAACCGATTGAAGTAATACATCAACCGTACCCAACATCGATTTCACAAAAACGTCGTCTTTACTGATTTTCCAATACCAATATAAAAGTAAAACGAAAGAAGTATTTTCTTCAACCGCCATATGCGGACCGTAATTATAGTTTGCGGTTTCACTTATGAAGGGCAAATCACCAACATCATGATATAAATAAGGGCCGTATTCAGCTGCAGTCATCCCTTGCTGATAACCTGGTTTATTTTGTGTAGCGTTTGCGGGTATATGTACTTCCTTCTTCGCGATGTAGTTTGTCCATTGGTTAAGCTGAAGCTTTAAACGCCAGGGCGAAAAAATTGCATTCACCTCAGTTTCATGAGCTACATCAACAGTACTTAAATGTTTAAACCGACCTTCTGAAACATAAAAACTAGGCTCGTTATGTTTATCAGTTAAAAAAAAGGTATTCGCCAAATCGGTATGAAAAGTTAAAGCCAGAGCCCATTTTTCTTCCCTGGTTAAATCTCTGCCCATTAAACTATCCTCAAACTTTTGGGTCAGGTTAATGTTTTGCTCGTAGCTTTCCTGTGCATACTTTATAACTGCTCCAATGTTTTTCCAATATTTAGTGTAATAGAATTTTAAAGGTAGATTAATACGTTTATCTTCTATTAAGGTACTATCATTATGAGTCGCGTAAATTTGTGATACTTCTTTTGTGGCCTGCTGAGCCAAACTAAATTCATAAACAAGGCCACCAAACCCATCTTCGTTAAATGCGCCCTTAGCTGCTGGTTTAAGAGCAGCTAAAGCAAGCTTGCTATTTAGGTGAGCGTTATCCTTGAAGAAAAGGATCTGCTCTGTGTTTTCAGGTTTGATAGGCTCCAGGTTCATGAAATTAAAACTCTTTACAGGCGTTTTAGCTAAAGCCACCTTAAGCCTACAATCTATATTAATTTGGCTTTCGTTGGCAACTCGAATCTGCATGTAAAAACCTGGGAATATCTGCGTTTTAATAGCCGCAGTATCATTTAGATCTTTTGAAGCGGTAAAGGAGGAAATTAGGGTAAAGATTACTTTTATTCCTTCGGGCGTTTCTCCGGTAATTTCCATAGATGCTGGTCCAAATCTCAGCATTTGATTTTTCAAGTAACTTGTATTTCTGGGTAGCCTGGTTGTTCTAAAACAGTAATTTTTGTCTTTAACGGTTAAACCAATTAACAACCCTACCTGTTCATCCATGTCAAAACCAAGACTGCCGCTTTGCATACTCTGATTTTGATTAAATAATGAAAAGGTGAACCTGCTTCCCAAACGCGAATTTAAAAGCGAAAAGTTAGTGCTATCTGTTATTGGAGTGCTAATTAAGTTTTGATCAACTTTAAAACTTTGTGCATGGGGTGTTAAAGCAAAACCGAGCAATAATGCAGAGAAGAATATTTTGAGAAAATTCATTGTTAATTTTTTTATAACACTTAGTTACTTTTAAAGCTAGAAGCAGGCAAACCCTCCTCGTTGTATAAATTTGCGCCATCAGGACTATCAGCCCAGGCATATCTAACTGCAATTGGTTTGCTGATCAGATTATTCCACACCACAACTTTATTATTTACAATTTTTGCCTGTGCAGGTATAAAGTTTTTCCCATCGTCGGATATGCTAAAGTAATTTAGCTTTTCGCCAGTAAACTTCAATCCCGAACCCACATTATCAAAAGAAACCACAACTTTTTCGCCTTCTATAGCTATAGATTTATAAATGGGCCCTGAAAAAACGATGTTTTCCTGATAAGCAATTTTTTGCGCCCCCAAGGCAAGCCGTTTACCTACATCTGATTTGTTGCGGGGGTGGAGATCGCCTTTTTCGCCGATATCGTGGATTACAGCCATAGCTGTGTTAGGTATTTTTAACGATTTCATCTGTGCTTCTCTTAGCAAGGCCCAATTGCTATTTTCAGGCTCGCTATCTGTAGCCAGATAATTAGCTAACTGAACATAAATAAAAGGTAGTTTCTGATCATTCCAGTCGGTTCTCCACCTATCAATTAACGAGTGCAACAAACTTTGATATTGTTCGGGTTTTGGAATGTTACTTTCACCCTGATACCACAAGATCCCTTTAATTTTATAATTAGATAAAGGTTTAACCATGGCGTAATAATAGGCAGTAGGCGTATGCAAGGATAATCCGTTTCCTCTTGGTAGAAGTTCTTTCTCAATTCCGAATTTATATTTCCAAGGCTTATCTAAGGTAATGGTATCCCGATCGAAACGAAGTACATAATTGTTCTTTATATCAAAACTAAGGCCCGTTGTTGGGCTCGTTAATCGGATGGTTATGCTGTTTTTTCCAGCTTTAAACAAACCTGGATTAATTGTGTAATCCCTTAACGTATAGCCGCTGTTAATCGAACCTATTTTGTGTCCGTTTATAAAAGTTTCATCTTCAGTATGCATCATCCCTAAAGAAAGCATGGCTGTTTTCCCAATCATAGAAGAAGGAATATCAATTTCTGTTCTAAACCATACAACGCCATATTTCAATGCCTTAGCTTCTGCGTTATATTGTTTAAGATTGTCGATTTCTTTCCAGCCTGTGCTTGTAGAATACGATTCTTCGAACCATTTTTCTTTCAAACCCAAATCATCATTCTTAACAGATCTATACCAGGAATCAGATTTTAGTTGATGGGCATTTAAAGTTTGTGCTAATTCTTGAGGATCTTGAAATCTTTTAGCCACTTTATCATATTCTGGAAAAGCTTTTAACGATTTATAATCTACCCAGGATTGTATAGGGGTTCCACCTACACTCGAGTTAATAATGCCAATTGGGATCTTATATTTTTCGTATAGATCTTTTGCGAAAAAAAACGCTACCGCAGAGAAAGATAGAATTGTTTCAGGGTTTACGCTGACCCAACCGTCATCACTGATTACATCTTCTACGGGTGTAAAAGCCATATCGCGTTTAACGGTAAACTGCCTTATTTCTGGGTAAATACTGTTTTGGATAATCTGACTGTAATTTGCTTTAATGTTTGCTCTCCCCATTAAAGCCTCCATGTTAGATTGCCCTGTGCAAAGCCAAACATCACCAAAAAGCAAGTCCTTTAGCTCGATGTTGTTAATACGCATCTGATACGGTCCACCAGCTTTTTGCGCCTCTATATCTACCGACCATTTTTGGTTAGAACCAGCTTTCGTTTTATAGGTTTTTTTATTAAATGTTAGAGTAATCGCTTCTCCCGCGTCTGCCCAACCCCAAATTTTAATAACCTGACCTCTTTGTAAAACCATACCGTCACTTACTAATCTTGGAAGTTTAACCGCTGCCTTTACGCCAATAAATAAAAATAGTAGTACAGCGGTACAATAGGCTAACTTTTTCATAATGTAAAAGAGGTATTGATTTTATAAATGGTTAGGTATATAATGATTTAAAATATATCAATACAATAATACAATATCTCATTCGAATGTTTGCTAAAAAAAAGTAAAAAATATATAAGTTATCGTACACGAATACAATATTTCTTATTTTGTTGACCTGATTTATCTCTAATTTTTTTAACCAGCGGTGGTGAATATTTTGAACAGATTTCTTTGAAATTGACACCTACATTTTTGAGAAGAGTGATGAAGATCATTTCTTCTCTCGCAGCCAATTTACATATTTGACTGGGTTTTTGTAAAAAACTTACATTGCGGGTTTAAACAATTGATTTTGCTAACCTGTGGCCGTTAAATTGATTTAAAAACTATTAATTATGTTAGGAGACTTAAATAAAAGAGAATTGCTTGATTTGATCGAGAATCAGGTTATTGGCAGATTAGGTTGCCACGATAATGGAGAAACTTATATTGTTCCTGTTAATTATGTTTACCGGGATAATATGATCTATTTACATTCTGGAATGGGCAAAAAGATAGAAATGATGCGGGCCAACCCTAGAGTGTGTTTTCAGATAGATGAAATCAAAGACACCTTCAGGTGGAAAAGCGCAATTCTGCACGGTAATTTTATTGAATTGAGTGGGGAGGAAAGACAACAGGCTATGCAAGGGATTATACATCGTATTATGCCGCTGACTGATCGACCCTCAGAAGAACCTTCTCACGGTATTAAACCTGAATTGCATGATGATATTGTCGTATTTAAAATAGAGCTCACCGATATTAGCGGTAGGTATGAAATGCATGAGAAACAGGATGAATAGCGAGAGGAATAAAATAGTGAATCGTTGATCAGGTAATGGCAATTATGTAGGTAAATATCGCATATCTATCCTAGGGCACTCCCATGGTCTTCCGGCGACTTTTTAGGGTTGGGATATATACAGCAACGCTTTCCTGGCATTGGCATAGGGTTGTATGTAGGTGAGCAGATCATTAAAAATCATGATGGCATGCTTTGGCTTGATAGCGAAAAAGGCATGGGTTCGACATTTAGTTTTACTTTACCTGTCAAACACAAGGAGCAGGATGAGCACAAATAAAACGATACTGATCTGTGAGGATGATGAAGGGATACTGGACATGCCTGGAATGGTGTGCGAGGATAACCGATATAAAGTAAGCCCGGGTCAGAATAGCCTTAATGTTAAAAATATCTTGGAAAACCAGTTGACTGACCTGATTCTGCTGGATCTTTGGATGCCTGTGCTCTCGGCTGATCAGGTTCCTAAAATAATCGGTTATAACCCGGGGCTTGCAAACATATTCCATTGATCATTATGTCTGCCAGCAGATAAGACCGAAAGATTGCAACAGATGAGGGTGCTTAAGGTTTTATAGCTAAGTCTTTTGATTTTGATGAGCTCGCAGATATGGTAACGGTTTTGTGAGCTAAATAAATACGGCTTCATCTATTGATCAGCGTAGTGTTTGTAGCAACTGGTTTTCTTTTGTCGATATATTATAAAGAGAAAGAATACATTCACATTTGTAGAATGATCGACAGGTGATGGACGATCAGAACTTTTTGAATTGGCTTGTTTTACAATATCTTTCTCCTTCAAAGTACAGTAACAGGGGTTTATTTTACACGCTTATTTATCTAAGAATAGCATTTAGTAATTGCCAGAAGTAAATACTTTTCCAAAATCTTGCCCACTTAAACTAATCATAAAGGTCTTCGAGTCCTAATTTTTTGATTCTCATGCTGATTGCTGTTCGAGACCGGCCAAAGTGAATGGAAAGATCACTGGGGCTGTAGCCATCGGCATACATGATAGTGAGTTCATTGTCTAATTCCACTGTCCAGGATTGATTGGCGGATGACTTGTTTTTTTCGCTGCGAATAGGTTTTATCCCTGCATTCTTTATTAGATTTCCTTTGGATATATGCTTAGAATCCTTAGGGGATGGGATCAGGAATATTTGTGGAGAGGCTGGGAAATGTATCGGAACCATGGTTTCTGGAATGTAAAGGCCAGTTCTGGCTCTAGTGATGGCGACATACAGTAAGTTGATCTCTTCGGTCATGCGGCTAAAATGTGCTGGCCCAGTATTTTTATCTTCTCTAAGTTTTCTCACTTTTTCTTCTGTAACGAAATCATCGGCTAAAAGAACGGCATCATACTCCATTCCCTTACAACGGTGAACGGTTGAAAAAACAATTTCAGCCTTCGCCTTATCATTCGGCTCCACATGCTTTTCTTTAATCGCCTTAATCATGCCTGGTATGGTGTTGCCATATTGTAATATAAGTTCGATCATCATCGATAACTGTTTATCCTCAGTTTGCTTCACATATTCTTGAAGTTCCTCTAGATTTCGCATCGATCTGATCAATGGATCCCTTATCTGTTCATGGCTATGGTTATATAGGCTCAAAATATCATACAATGATGCCCCTTCGTCAGCGTATGTATAGGAGTTTATGTTGCCCTCGAAATAGATATGCTTGATGTTCCTTCGCTCGGTCACATATTCAATGGCTTTGATCAAAAGTCCAAGATTTGTTCTGGCAATTACTGCATTGGTTTTGATCTTTTTAGCCGTGCCTTTCCCCAATATCGTCATGGGAGTATGGGGCTGTAAAAGATTTTTCAATCTCAGGGTTTCCATGGCTAGGTTTGCAATGTCTTGTCCAAAGCGAAAGCTGGTGGAAAGGTTGTAAATTTTGAAATTTGCATTTTCCAGGGAGTTTACCGCATGGCGCCAACCGTAAATTTGTTGGTGGGTATCGCCTACGATGACTTTGTTCGAGCTTTGTTTTAAGAAGATATCCAGCATGGCTGGTGAGGCATCCTGCGCTTCATCAAAAAGGATGTAGTCAAAGCCGAGCTGGGGCAACTGGAGCTGGAACTTTTTTAAATAAAAATCATGGGTGATTTCGATTTCTCCTCTGTCCATTTTGCCCAAAAATATACGGGCATTGGAGAAAATGTAATCATAAGCATCGACCACGAAGGATTTAGCCTCATCATCTAATAGGTTTAGATAGTCTAAATTTTGAACCTTTAACTGATCACTGTTGCAGAAATAGGAAACGAGCTTAAGGATGTGGTTGGCGATGATGGCTTCGCTGTGTTTTTCTCCTGTACCCTTTAATTTTAGAATATTGACAATCTCGTTAGTCGTGTAATCCTGATTTTTCACTTGATATTTGCTTCGCATCACGATGTGGCGAAAGGCGAGGGAATGTGCAGTCTCTACATGTACATTTTGTAAACCTTTTTCGCTGAACTTTTTTGCCGCCTCAAGTTTTACGGCCTTGTTAAAAGCGAGGTATAGTATGCGGCTATTAGATGGTCTTGTTCTGGCATATTCTATTATGGTGGTGGTCTTGCCTGAACCTGCTACCGCATTAATTTTAATATGACCAGTGGAGTTTATAATCTCTTTCTGCTGTTTAGTCCATTCCATCTCTCCAAGGATAATTTCTGATTTTAAAGGTACAAGGTTACAAATTTTAAAGGATTGTTCTTGAAGATTTTTGGTGCTTTAGTTCAGCTTTCATATTAGGTGAATAACACGAGTAACTAAATTTTGATTTTAGTTATATGTAAGAGTAAGGTGGGTTTTGATTAGGTGTTAAGTTTTGCGACCTATTTACAAATGGCCGTACAAAAAAAAAGCACGCCACATATTAAATGATTAATGCGTTGCACGCCAAATCGTTGACTGGACTTTATTGATTTCTATTGTTGCTGAAAGGTTACCGTAGCGGCTTTCATATGCAAGGTAACCAGATATGTACCAGCATCGTTTGCAGCTCTTTTCATTTTACACCAGTTAGCAATAAGGTTAAGGTGAATAAGTTTTGTTTAATGGTCATAATTATTTTTTCCTGGTTCATACAAATATGGTTCCAATATCGAGGATTTTCATATAAACAAGTTTACCAGTGTGATTTCACGTGGTTCTTATATCTTCCTTAGAATCTGATATTCTTGATTTTTTAGTTAATGCTTATTTGTTTTCATTTTTCTGAGTGAGATTATTCCGCTGACAAGTACAAATTGATCGCTTAACGCTATTATTCCGAAACATTATCTGCACATTAATATTTACTCGGATTACTTTTAAAAAAGGATATGTCTGGTATGCAGTTTCAACTAAGCCGTGGCCTGTGATTGTTTTCGTATGGTTGAAATGAAATCCATTCGTAATCTAAGGATAATATGCGGAGATTAAGTGGTCTAATCTCCGCAAGCTCTGAGATTATTGGTTATTAAAAACAAATGACTTGAATGTGAGCTCCTTTCAGAGTGAGGTTTCAAACATCTAGCTTTTTTGCTGCTCCAGTGGCCATTACTGGGTAGATTTGAATTTTTTTGCCCGATTTGCTGGAATGGCTAAAGTTGCAAATTACCTTAAACAGTAAGATATGGTTAGATTTTTAATAAATTTTTCACTTCACCTTTTTTATAAAAAGGTTAAACAATGGAAAAAGTGGTAGGCGTTAAACAGTATTTTTTTTACGAAAAAAATCTATTTAAATATTTTCTATTAGATAGATATAAATTACCAAACCACGCTTTGACTGGCTAATTATCGTGTTAATTAAAACATTGCTTTTGCAGAATTGTTAATTTCTCCGACATCGATATGAAAAAAGAAGATAAATCAGATGAATTTTTGAGGAAGTTCAACGAATGTGAACAGCGTTTCAAAGCGATTTTCTCGCTTACCTCTGCGGCAACGAAAATTATTGACCCTAATCTTACCATCATAGAGGTCAATGATGCGTTTATCGATCTGATGGGTTACGAAAGATCCGAGATATGCGGCACCAAGATCATGGAGTATGCCTGCGAAGAATATAAGGATGCATGGAAAGAGCTTCAGCAGGCCATGTGGCTTCATGGAAAACCTGATTTCAAGATTGACGTATGCCTGAAGAAGAAGGATGGTAAACTAGTCTGGGTCCACATTACAACTATACTGTTTACCGATTCTGGAAACAAATATGCGTATACCGTGCTCGATGATTTTACTTATCTTAAGGATTTTGAAGAGAGCCAGAAGCGGCTGAACATGTCTCTGGAATATTCCAAAATGGCGGTATGGGAGCTTGATCTGGATTCAGGCAAATTGATCCATACTGGGGACCTCGCCAACATTCTTGGCCGTTCCGAAGAAGGTGGGGATCTGCAGAAATCGGACTTGATCGACTGCTTTATCGATGGCGGTAATCAGGCGCTTGCCGAGCTCATAGGTTCGATAAGCCAGACTGGCCACTTGGAGTTTTCTGGACGGGTGGTCAATTCTGGCGTTGACAGCAAATGGGTTAATCTCCATGCAAAACTTGGCGAGGGGCCCACTCAGTCAAAAGTGCTGATGGGAACTGCAAAGGATATTTCCGGAGAAAAGCAGGCCGATCGTTACAAGGATGATTTTATCAGCATCGCAAGCCATGAACTCAAAACGCCAGTAACCGTGCTGAGCGGCACTCTCCAGCTTATGGAGCGTATATATCCGAGGGAAAACCCTAGGTTATCCAAACTGATCGACCAGGCCAACCTGAGCATGAAAAAGATCAACGAGCTGATTGGGGATCTGCTCAATGCCAGCAAGATGAACGAAGGACAGCTTCATCTGCAGATGAGAAACTTTAATATTTCCCAGGCAGTCGAGGAGTGCTGTTCGCAGATTGACCGGGAAGGCAAGCACCGAATTATTGTAGAGGGGGACACCGCGCTCAATCTTTATGCGGATTCCGACCGCATCCAACAGGTTATCGTGAACTTTGTCAATAACGCCATCAAATATGCGCCCGATGCCAGGGACATCCGGATACGGGCAACAGATGAGGGCGAGAAGATCCGGGTTGCCGTTATCGATTCCGGCCCAGGAATCGACGAAGAGAAGTCCCTGCATTTATTTGACCGTTATTACCGGGTGGATTCAGAAGGAAGCCAGTATTCAGGACTCGGCCTTGGACTCTATATATCCTCGGAAATTATCAAAAAACATAAGGGTGATATCGGGGTGGAGAGCAAACCTGGAGTGGGCAGTGAATTCTGGTTTACCATACCTAAATAAAACAGGCTACCTTATTTCCCATTAGGCCGGGGGGGGTAAGAAAAGATCAGGGGTTCTCATCTAGTGTGACTAGGGTGGAAATTTATCATAGCCATCAATATTTCGGAGCACCTGTTTTTATCATGGATGCCGTTCAAAAAGAATACCACGGTATCTTACTGACCGTTTGTTCTCTAGATATTTTATTTCTATTAGACCAGATCGGGTCTTGAGGAGTTTTTGCTAGGATTCAAGTCTTTAGTCGTTTAAGTTCCTTTTCTACGGAATTTTCAGGTTCCCACCAAAATTCAGCTTGAACGCATCCTGAAGATGAGTGTGGAAACGCACTTTCTCTGCATTGACTGAAGCATGCCTGCCAATAAATTGACTAGCTCACATGCTTTTGCGATGCGACTGAATGGCAATCCTAAAACATAATTATTGTATTGGCTTTATATCCCTGCCTTCCAGTAGCGCCAGGAGAAAGATCTCTTTAGAGATCAGACCTGCATTTTCCTTCAACTGATCAAGGTTGCAGAAGATTTTTTTTACTGGGACTTCAAGGTCAGCAATTTCCTTGCTGAGTTCCATTTCGATCATGCAGGTTTTTAGAGGACTTTCCGATCCGTTGAGCATATCAAAAGTATCCAGCGCAGAAGGCAGATTCGTTCCCAGAGAAAATCTACCGTAGCAAATTTTAGCACTATTTACACAGAGTGTAACGTTTATCGTTAAAGCAGATTCCGTCTTAAAATTCCTTTCCTAAAATCTCCTATTAAAAATATAAAAAGATGCCGCTAACAGCGGCATCTTGCGATCTAGCTGATCGTTATCTCTCTAGAAACTTTTGCTTCCTCTTTTTTTTGGATCGAGAGCATCAGCACCCCATCGGTATAGCTTGCCTTAATCTGCTCCACGTCGGTAGTTTCGGGTAATGAAAAACTCCTGCTAAATGATGAATAACTAAATTCGCGCCTATTATATGTTTTTTCGTTAGCACTGTTTTCGCTGCGGTACTCTGTGGAAACAATTAGGATATCCTTCTCAACAGAAACTTTAAAATCTTCTTTTTTTAGACCTGGAGCAGCTAGCTCAATGTTGTATTCTTCACTGGACTCAGAAATATTGACTGACGGAATGCTATTCATGCGGCGTTCCGAAAAATACGAGTCGCTCAGTACAGATTCAAAAATGTCATTAAAGCCTGGCAATAACGAACTGTTTTTCTTTTCTGGATTAAATTTAACCAATGTCATAATGTATTCTCCTTAATTTTTAATAAATGGACTATTATTCAATTAATTTTCTCTAAAACCCAAAAGGTTTTACTCTGTGGATATCAAGTGCTGTGCCAGCTCTTTTATAGGGAAGATTAAACTACTGTAGCGCTGCAAAATTTTCAGAAATCCTGAACTTATTTCAGCTTGTGACTGAAAAAATTGCAGTTTAATTCAAGGCAATTGTAGTCTTGTTCATTATAATCAAGATAAAGAATCAGAGTAGGCATTATCTAAATTTTCTTGGACAGTTGTGGGTCGAAGCTCTGGATCAATCGTTTTTTGTATCATGTATTTTAGAAATTTACAGCAAATGTCTATTTCGCCTCTAGATTTAAATTCAATCATATGACTGCGGACATGAAGTTCACCATTTTACGTGTTCTCAATTAATCGCTTATATTGTATCTATCCAGATTTAATAATTAATAGGAGTATAACATACATCAGCTGATAATTTGTTTTGAAGGATTTATAGTCTGAAGTTGTTTTTATAACAAACTCATCGGTTTGTTAAAAAGTTAATTGGACACACTATTACATAATTGTTGATTGAATTGGTTGAAAACTGGCAATTATATCTTTCAATCACATCTATTTGGAAAATCAATACATAAACTAACAAGTTTTGTTTAAGAAAATATCAAAAAAGTCAATTTGTTTAGGGGCTAAATGTTTAGCTTTGGGTATGTGTACTGGGTCAGAATCAAATTCAATTTTTAAACCTGAAGTGGGAAAAATGGGTCAGGAGCCTGACTTAACCTTGAGTACGGATTTATCCTCAATAGATTTATTGAATGCAATTCCTCAACATATATGGACAGCGGATAGATCTGGATCAATAAATTATGTAAACGAAAAGATTAGTAAGGATTTTGGGTTTCCTGCTTCTCAGATTCTAAGTTTAGGATGGGAATATTTTGTACACCCCGAAGATCTTCCTCAAGCTTTAAAAAGGTGGAAAGAAAGTCTCATAGATGAAAAGGAGTACAAATCAGAACTGAGACTACTCTATAAAGACGGAAAATATTACTGGCACTTGGTAAAAGCTGTATCAATTTGTGTTCAGAATAAGCCAGGCATATGGATGGGTACCTGCACTAACATTCAGGCAAGTAAAGAAAACGAATTGAGAAAAGACGAATTTATTTCGACTGCAAGCCATGAATTAAAGACTCCGCTAACTTCAATAAAGGGCTATAATCAAATCCTTCTCAAAATCGCCGAGAATCCAAAAGTGAAAGACTTTTTGCAACGCACTGGCTCCCAGCTTGTACGACTTGAGAAACTTATTTCAGATCTTTTGGATGTCAGCAAAATTAATGTTGGGAAATTGCCTTTGAATGTCGAGACGTTTGACTTCTTAAAATTGTTGAATGAAACTATCAATGGAATGCAGATCATTTATCCCTCGCATAGGCTTATTTTGACAGATAAACCTGAAGTTACCATCCAAGGCGACAAGTATAGACTGGAACAGGTTATACAGAATTTCGTATCTAATGCGGTTAAATATTCACCCAATGCTGATCATGTTTTAATAAACTTGGAGGTACAGGACGACAATCTGATTGTTTCCGTAACTGATTATGGTATTGGGATCGATAGTGAGGAAATTGCCAAACTTTTTGAACGCTATTATCGTTCAGATAATTCATCATCGAGGTTCGATGGATTAGGTCTAGGACTTTATATCTCTGCGGAAATTATCAAAAGACACGGAGGGAGCTTCTGGATCGAGAGCGAATTAGGTAAAGGGTCAGTTTTTTATTTTAAACTCCCGCTATCGCCTCTTGAAGAGATAATGCCTGAAACCGAAACCCTGAACTATTATAAAGATCGATACATCGAGATTTATTGTCCGCCTGACTCAACTATAATGTATGTAAGGTGGTGGGGACATCAGAATATGCATTCGGTTAAGCATGGGGGCAAGCTTATGATTAAATATTTAAGCAAAAACATCCGATCAAAAGTTTTTAACGATAATAGAGAAGTATTGGGCACTTGGTCAGAAGCATCCGACTGGGCTGCTGAGGTTTGGTTGCCGTTAATGGAAAATGCTGGGCTTAAGTTTTTCGCATGGGTATTTTCGGCCAGTGTGTTTAGTCAGTTATCGGCCCAAAAGAGCATTGAAAACAAAGACAAGAAATCTGAAATATCTTTTTTTTATCAAGCGGAAGATGCAATTGACTGGCTTGATTCAAATGAATAAAAACTATTATGGACTAAGTTTCTGGAATTAGTCCTAACGGTTATCACTTTTGTGAATTCTAAAATGAAAAGGAGCTTTGTTTGTTATTAGCAAGTAATGTCGCAAATTTTAATTATTCAAAGATTCTATTGTGAATATTTTATTAATCGGCAATTAAATTAAAGGTTTTTATCTAAATAATCAGAAGCTAAAGAAATTAACTACTGTAAAATTAATAATGTTATTTAATGTAAAGTTCATAAGAACAGATTTCAATGGATGGTGGATATCCAGGAAACTCTGAAATGATTATTGAAATAAATGAGGCTTATCAAATAATGTGGAGATAGACTATCTCTAAATAAGAATATCCATGTAACATATCTGTTGATTTTTTTAGGAAAATTTAGATAATAGCTACCTTCTGTCTTAACCCTTATATTTCCTTTTTACCACGATGCCTGATACTAAAGTGTAAGCTTTGCAAGTTAAATGATCATGAATTTCTAATAACCAAATTTAAGTTATGATATCTGACCAAACTTTGAGAAAATTAAAAAAAGCTTTAATTGAAAAATTTGGCACTGAGGTGAGCAATTCATCATCATGTGAGGAGCTGTCCATAGACATTTTTATGACATGCGGACACTATGTTAGCCAGTCAACTATCATGCATCTATATGGCATTATCAATAATAAAGGTTGCATAAATCCAGCTATTTTAGGTTTTTTAAGCGAATATGCTGAGTTGTCAAACTCCAAACAAAAGATCGAAGGCAAATAATCAAAAGGAAGAGATATATTAATTTTTGGATCGGTTCAATGACTTTTATGTGATTGTGTTTCAATCTGAACAGCTTCCAGACCTTTGTTAGTTAATTCAATTTCGAAGAATACATTGTCTGATATTGCTAGTGCTGCATATGAATTTTTGAGACGAAACGGAATCTCCTGGTCGTTTTCATCTATTATTATTCCGCAATTGTCGATCAGGTTTATGAGCGAAATTTTTCCTTTCCTCATCACCAATTAGATTTAATAATTAACATAAGTATTGCATTGAAATATTGATTTATAAAGAAGATTTAACAAGTATTCGTGTAAAACGTTTTAGTTACAAATAAATAAAAATTTTTTGATAATCCCACATAAAGTAATAAAACTGTATATTAAATAATACAGCCAATCGTTACGTGATTTTCCGGATGATTTATCCCCGAGATATTTGCCCATTCCTGTATTTCAATCTAGCTTATATCTCATAATGTTGATTAATTACTAATTTGCAAATGCTCAATGTGCGGAACGGGTGTTTCTGTCGCGGGTTTTGGTAGTTTACATAAGTTGAAGCAGAAAGAAAAATACAAAATCCTGTGTAAATACCTTCACATTTTTAGGTTATTTTCTCGGTGTAGTTTTTGAACTGAAACGAGAACAGTTGAAAGAAAAATAGATTAGGAGTCCAACGCCTACTTTTCATAAACTAGAAAACTATTAGGCACTTTATATTTTCAAGTCAAAATTTCTAAATCAAAACTCCGGTTTAAAGGCTTATATAAAGACAATATATTAATATTTAGTATGAAAACATCAATAATATGGGATAACCAAGGAGATTTCGTTAGGAGTTATCATAAGGCAACTGAATATTAGTGGATTACGTCGTATTCTCGATCCGATTTTATAAGCGAATTGCAATATATACAGGAGATTTTCTCATCAGATATTTTTTATAGATATATTTATTAACTGAGTTTTCAACTCATTTTATTTGCTGCAAAATAAAATGAAGTTTGATACACTAATACTGCATGTTTGGACTACAGCCCTGATTTATACCACTAAAAGCATTAATTTAATTTAAAACGCCTACTTTTTTAGTTGATACAAATCCTGATTAGCCCACTGAAAAATAAAATCGACGCCATTGCATTTGCCAAATTTTCACGGTTTATTGGTTATCAGGCTAGCATTGCATCAGCAAAGGTTGACTGTCCATCCTTCTACGGGTTCAGCTGCCTTGCAATTTTTCTTAATAGCACATGGATGTCAAAGGGCTTGGTTACATATTCTTCAGCCGTACAAGCACGGGTCATCAGTGGCAGATCTGCATGTGCGCTCATCATTAGTATCGGGATTTTTTTTGTGGCCTCATCTGATTTTAAAAGTTTACACACTTCCAGACCATTCCCATCAGGAAGCATTACATCCAGAATAAATAAGTCTGGACTCGAATCCTTCCTTGAGAAGAAGTCATGTACTTTGCTGTAGGTTTCAACCTTGTACCCCTCTTCCAAAAGCAGTATCTCTATAATCTCGATAATGCCAGGTTCATCCTCCAGGACGCAAATGTTTTTCCCCATAATAAAAATAAAAATTTCGTTTGAATAATCACTGGGAGATATTATCCTTTTTCCTCCTTTAGATCCTTAGCTCCACCCGCCTCATACCTTTGCTCTCCAAGCTCATCTTCGTGGACAATGAGTGAATTCGGGGTAGCGGAGGATGGGTTACTTCCAGTGCCTGATGTCTTTGGAATGGAGACTATTTCATTATCATTCTCTGTAGAGGGCTGGAGAAATTGCTTATTTCCTAAAGCGGCCTGAGCCATTTTCTCTTGGTCCGTTAAGCCCTGTGATTGTTCATTTTTAGTTTCTATGTTAGCCATAACTTCTTGTGTCTGTCTTAGTCAACAATATGAACAATTTAAAGTTTGACATATTTCAAATATTGCGAATCATCATATTGAATTAATACAAAATTAAGCCATTCGATGTTGATCGATCGTCTTAACTCAAGTCCATACGGCCAATGTTAGTCGACAGTGGTTATGAGGTTATGGGCGCTTTTTTGCTTTGATAATTGACCAGATTTCCATAATTAGAAGTCATCCCTAAAAATCTACTTATTACGGTTTATTAATCATTAAACTACTTTTGGGGAATTTGGCCCAGTTTTTTGCAAGAGAGGCGCCATTTGTTTTCCTTCCTGGTTTATGCGTCAATCTATTTGGCTTATTGCCATTCGTGAAAGGGGTAGTAAATCTTGAGCAAACGTTCATTAGAGCGATCGATGAACATTGTTTAAAGAAAAATCTTAACACTTTACTACCCCATCCAAAGTAAGCAGAATTATCCATGCTGATTCCTTTAAGGAATGCATGCACTGTGCTCACCTACTCAAATTAGGGTCGCGCAAAAATAATCACGTTTGTATTTTATATCTTACAACTTATAGGTGTTTTTGTAAAACTTGGGTCTGTTTTTGTTTTAAGCTGTATATGAAACAATTAACCATCACCCTGATTCTCGTATCGATCGTTTTCTATGGTTGTAAAAAGAAATTCTGTGGAAAGATCTCTATGATCAGCTCGGAAACTTCTACCGTGGATGGGGAGCCGTTATATAAAATATACTTGGAGAGTGGCGAAGTCGTGCAGATGAGAAGTCGAGGGAATTACCAGGTCGGGGAAGGATATTGCAATGATTAATGAACAGATTGAAGATTTCACATTAGGCCATAGAATATTTAAAATACGATCCCACAAATTCAAAGAACTCCTCAATGCGATCGAACTTAATTTCAGTCAGGATTCTATTACCCTCTTCACAATAATCGAAAAATTACCTAAGGAGGTTGGAGCGATCTTTATCGAAAAATCAGCATTGGAAACAGCTTATGAGGAATTTATGAAGAAGGCAGAAGATTCTAAATAATTGCTGGTATCGTATTGTCAGAATGTTTAGTAAAACAATTTTCCGCTCATTCCCGATGTCTCCATTTACCTAAAAGAGTCTGGCTAATACGTAGCTCATCAGCTACTTCTTTTACAGATCCCTTGGTGTAAGAAAGCTCTATAGCCATTTTTCTAAAGCATTCACCGAACGCTAATTTGTCCATTTAATCAAATTTAAAAGTTTTTTTCTTACTCTGACGACTAAATTCGCCTAGCTAAATGTAGCAACTCCACCACCTGATTACTTATGTGGTTTAAAATTCAGCCATCGGTTTGAAGGTGTTTTTTTAATAAGGGAAAATCCACTGAATGCCCGTTGCGAATTAAGCTGTTATTAAGTCTTCTCCGGGTTCCGCGTACGCTTTTTGAGCATCTCCGCTCTTACCCTTTTCTGTAATAATTATACGTGTTGTATGTAAGTGATTGTAGATTAGTTATGTGATTTGGAGACACAACAGCTCAACAAACTAAGATCTGTATATCTTCAGATATTTTTTGAGTCCAAGTCTAGCCTGGCGGATATAGGTTTTAACCGTGCCTATGGGAAGCTTCAATTCAGCCGCTATTTCATCATATTTATATCCTTCGAAATACTTTTTTGAAAGGAACAATATATTCCGGCTTGATAGAAGCCATTGCTTTATTGATGTCTTCCATTGCAAATGTACTCTCATCTGTGTTTTTTGTGGCACTTATTGCCAATTGTCCACTGTTAAGTTCATCATCTATCGAGACAATGGCCTTGCGTTTTGTTGCCCTGTTAAAATCATTTATATAGGTATTTCTCATGATAACATATAGCCATCCTTTAACATTAGTACCTTTGTCAAAGGTATCTGCAAATCGAAGTCCTTTAATCAATGTTTCCTGCAGAAGGTCTTTGGCATCATCTTCATCTCGGGTGAATTTCAAAGCGTGCGACATTAACTGATCAGCGTGAGCGTAAATCTCAGATGTGAATTTAGTGTGGTTCATAATTATTATCTACCGTGATAGTTCAGTCCGGATTTTTTCTGGATTTAAATTAAACAGATGAAGCCAAATTTGGTTTTGTACTACAGGATAACAGGTAAAACTCCTCACTTTCAAGTATTAACAGATGTAAAGTACGTAGGGGTTGGATAAAAGAAATGTTTTATCTCCTCTTCGATAAGCATATGAAATACGAGCTGGAATACGAATCTAGCTCTCACTTATTAGCTTAGAGATTGATCTCATCCCAGGATAAAAACAATCCGTTTTACGGAGTAAGTTCACTTTTAAATTATTATTTTCGATGGCCTAACTTCCACATAACGCCTCAAAATGATTAAATACTTCACATTTAGTTTCGCTATTGCATTTATCTCTTGGATCATCGGCATGATCGATACAAGCACACTTTCAAAAAGTGATCTTTATCAGCAAAAGTTATCTAGGTTGGACTTCATAAAAAATGAACAGCTCAATATAGCAATCGGGCTAGATCTTTTTAAATGGATCATCATGCTCAGTTTCTTCAAGTTTTTTAATCCCAAATTATCCCTCAAGAAGAAGATCCTGTTCAAAGGGTTGGAGTATTACAGGTCAGAAATGACGAAGGCGGAAATTAATCACCATTTCGCCTTTACCACTTAGCGGTTTTGCCGAACCGCGGGGTTTGGCAAATATAGCTGTTTTCATCTTCTCACTACGTAAAAAATTTATACATATCACAGTTGCCAAGTTGATAGCGGTACAATGCGTTATGGATGTTGATGGTCGAAGAAAAATTACATGTTAAGGCTTATTGGCATTCCACTCCATAAAGCGGGCGCGATCGTATTGAAGATTTCTATATTGGCTTAATTGTTAATCACATTTTTTGGTGACTTTTAATGAAATTTTTAGGTGAATTAATGTTATCATGTTTGATAAACCGCCTAGGTGATGTTGAAAATGTTTGATTGATAGTTACTTCATTTCACTTTTTAATATTTGATTAACAGATTCAATAAACTTTTCAAAAGGTATGGGTTTGACTAAAAATTTATCTGCATGTACGCTGAAAGCATCTAATGCATATTCTGGATGGCCAGTTATTAATATGATGAATTTAACCACATCACGAAATATCTTTGCTATATCTAATCCAGATATAGGCATATTGATATCTAAAAACAGGAAATCAATCTTTTCGAGATTTTTTATTTCAGTAACGGCCACACTTGGACTCAGATAACTCTTTACTAAGGTCAACTTAGGCGTCAGAGATATGTATTCTTTCAAAATGTTGATGGAGCTAAAGTCATCATCAATTATAATGCATCGATATTTTTTATCTGAATGTTTCATATATATTATACCCTTAAAATATTATAAATGTTTGGATCACAACATTTTGGAATTTAAATGTTGTCCGTTTACAGGGAAATTGAGGTTCTTTTAAAGGCCTTTTCCCAATTTGACATTTGTTTATACCGTGATCATCCGATACTATTGATAATCTAAAAGACTGCATGGAATCACCAAATAGGGAGATGCTTATTGAAAAGGCAAGTTCCTTTTTCAGAAAACACGGTAGACATCAGGTAAAATCCGGGCTGGATTTTCTTTTCAATACAGAGAATGAGGGTGCAAAGGTTTCCCTCCGCTGGAAACAGTATTTGGTAACTTGGTCTGCCATCTATCCGCTAAGCGTATTGATTCCTTTATTGATTTTTCCCATTCTCCACGGCATTCATTTTTATACTAATTATTATTTTAATGCCCTGGTTAGCTCAGGGGTTATCGTCTTTCTAATGGTTTATGTTGTTATGCCCAATTATACCAGGCTCATAAGAAAATGGCTTTATAAATAAAAGCTGTTTTTATCTTTACAATTTATATTTTACCTCATCATGCAATCACCGCACTAAAATTCGGTGATTTTTCATTTATCCACACTGTATTTTAAAAAAGGGTTACTGGTTCCGCCTTGAACGAATAATATTATCTATTGTATTTTTCCCTCTATCGACTGGTTATGCCTTTTCATCGAAAGTTGCATCAAAACCATGTTCCTCCTCAATAGATTTACAGTACGAAAACAAAGCAATCACTTAAGGTCTTTAGCCACCGCTGCAAGGTTCGCTTTGGGATCTCAGGATTAGCATTGGTAATCTGTTCGATCTTGGCCACACCCGCAAACTCCGACAGGTCAGCCAAAATCTTATTTGCTATTGTGCTTTTGTACTTTTCTATAATGGTGCGATCGTGCTTATCGCGCCAAATTAGTGGCGCAATCAGGCTCATCGCGCCAGAATCTGATAAAATGGCGCAATACCGAGGGACTGGTCTTGTACTCTATATTCTAATGAGATTGCGCTGGCTCATTGGGCTATATATCAGTGTAAAAATGACAAGGTGATCTCTTTCATAATCAGATTGCCTGTTTTACCCTTAGAATTAACAGAATTCCCAAACCATTTCGAACCAAAAATTGTTAGTGCATTTAATCAATCAGTCAAGGCGGCCCAGACGTGTTGACCAGGATTTGGATTATACACATAATAATATACTTTTTTCGGAAACTTAGGCCACGCGCTTCGGTTAATATTGAGACAATAAAATAAAATAAAAGTGACTAATTTTATACAAGGCAAGCTGGTCTATTCCGGTGAAACAAAGGAAAGGGATTTTGATCTCCTTACAAAAGCGATTGATGCATCTCTTTCTGGTATCATCATCACTGATAATAGCCAGCCAGACAATCCGATCATTTACTGTAATGCTGCTTTCGAAAAAATGACAGGTTATCAGCGGAAAGAAATCATAGGCCATAATTGTCGTTTTTTGCAAAACGATGATCGCGGCCAGGAAGCAAGGTTAATGCTTCGGCGTGCGGTAGACGAAGGAAGAGAGTGCACTGTTGACATCCGTAACTATAAAAAAGGCGGTGAGCTTTTCTGGAATGAACTTTACATGTCGCCAATTAAGGATGAAAGAGGAAATGTGACCCATTTTATCGGAGTACAAAATGATGTGACCCGAAGAAAGGAACTCGAACAGCAACTGAGGATGAAGCAGAGCCAAATGGAAAAACAGATTTCTGACCGCACTAGAAGCCTTCAGGAGAGCGAAGCTTTTCTTTCCAGTATTATTTCTACAGTTCGGGAAAGTCTGTTGGTGCTTGATCCAGACTTTACAGTGGTTAGTGCAAACTCTCATTTTTTGAAAACTTTCAAAGTAAGTCAAGAAGAAACTAATGGTAAATTACTATACGAGTTGGGTAATCATCAGTGGGATATCCAAAAACTTAGGGAATTGCTAACCGAGATATTACCAACTAACAATCCTGTTGAAGATTTTGAGGTGGAACATGATTTTCCTCATATTGGAAAAAAACTAATGTTGCTGAACGCTTACAGAGTCGAGCTTGAGGGACAGTTTAAAGATCAAATCCTTTTGGCGATCGAGGATATCACCGATAGACGGGAGATTGAACGTAGAAAAGACGATTTTCTTTCAATTGCCAGCCATGAGTTGAAAACCCCATTGACAACAATTAAAGGGTATGTACAGGCATTAGAGCGAACAGTTCCCAAAGAATCGAGCGATAAATTCAGGACAATTCTGAACAAAACGGCTATGCATGTCAATAAGCTGAATAATCTTATTACTGAGCTGCTGGATGTTTCACGGATTCAAACTGGAAATCTGGAACTTCACAAAACTGAATTTGACTTTGACAAATTAGCGGAGGAGACCATTGAAGGTTTGCAGAATGCAGCCCATCACCATAGAATTTCAATTGAAGGTAAAAGTAAAGCGATGGTTTCAGCGGATGAATCCCACATCGTTCAAGTGCTTAACAATCTGATCTCCAATGCGATTAAATATGCGCCTGACTCACCGCGAATTTTGGTTTATGTGTCTGCAGTAAGTGAATATGTTAAAGTTTCTGTAACCGATTATGGAATGGGCATCAGCCTCGAGGATCAGAAACGACTCTTTGAAAGGTTCTTCAGGGCTGGAGAGATTCAGCAGCGTTTTCCTGGAATGGGAATTGGCTTATATATTTGTGACCAGATTATTAAAAACCATGGTGGAACGCTATGGGTACAAAGTGAAAAGGGAAAAGGCTCAACATTCAATTTTACATTACCAATAAATGCCAATACAAATGAATAACAAAAAAATACTGATCTGTGATGATGACGAGGGTATTCTCGACATGTTGGGGTTGATTCTGGAGGAGACCGGATACGATATCGTTACTGAACAGAATAGTTTGAATGTTAACCAACTGATTGAATTTGAATCACCTGATCTCATCATTCTTGATCTGTGGATGCCTGTTCTTTCAGGTGACCAAGTTTTAAGAGGTTTGCGTGAAAATCCGACTACAGAAAACTTGCCGGTAATTGTAATATCGGCAAGCAGGGATGGACAGGCTATTGCAGAGCGAGCAGGAGCTTCTGATTATTTGGCAAAACCTTTCGACTTTGATGAACTTATCGATAAGATCAAGAGTCAATTGAACTAGCTAAAGCAAATGACTTTGAAAACAAATGAAATAAATCGTCCATAACTTTATATTCCAACATCAGATTCCTTTGGGCGTATACATGATTATCTTCGAATATCCCTATACATGCGAAGCTTCTTTTCGATAATGAACAATACGCCTAGGCTTGATGCTGAAGAGTAGTTCACAATCCTAAAGATAGGAGCCTAGTTTATTCAATTTTATTGTGATTCCTTCATTATGATTGCCTATTTTTAACATCTAAATTTTAACATAAGAGGGTAACTTTAAAACTTAAATCATAATGGATTATGTCTCTAATCGCATAGCTAAAATGGAAGCGGATATTATGGATTCCTTTCTGGTCTCCAAGGTCTCTTATGAAAAGAACGTATTAAAACTGTCAAGGTTAGCTTATCATAGGATCATTTTTGTTACAGATGGCAAGGGCAGTTTTACCATTGATGATAAATGCTACAACTTGGAGAAAAATCAATTATACCTTATTTCAAAAGGACAAATGTTTGATAATCGGGGTGTCTCATTAATTGGTGGTTTCCAGATATCCTTCGGCGACTGTTTCTGGAAACGTACGCCAGGAAGTGTGAACAATTGCAAAGCTGTGCTGTTCAACAATGCTCTGGATAATCAGTGTCTGCAGATCCAAGACAGTGATGCCGATAATCTAATGCCACATTTCAATGCACTTATGAATGAATACACTTCCATTCCTTATATCAATAAACTCGATGTACTTGCTGCATTTTTGAAGATCATTATGATAAAGATCGCCAACCTGAATGCATCACTTACCAAGGGATTTGATAATTTTGAAAAACAACTGTTCAGAGACTTTTTGGAATTAGTCAGCCAGGATTATCATTATCGCCATGAAGTGTCTGACTATGCAAAACAATTCAATATCACCCCTCGCAGACTTTCCGAGATATCCAAACGCTGTACTGGTAAAACCGCAAAGGACATTATCAATGGCCAGTTGATTGCTGAGGCAAAAAGACATCTGCAATTTAGCACTGTGGCGGTCAAGGAAATAGCTTTTCAATTAAGTTTTGCAAGGCCAGAACAGTTCAGCCATTTTTTTAAGAAAAACGTAAACACTTCCCCGACAGACTATCGTTCTTACTTTGCTGGCAACATTACAGTAATTTGATCTTACGGTTTAATCCAAGTTTGTATTTCGATTAGTTAGGGTATTAATCCTTTAGAAGACAGTCTGTTATGTTGATAATTCTCCGCTTACAGAAATGAGCTGACGCGATGAGTAATCCTCCCAGGGGAAATACAGTGGCTTCAAGTAAATGCAGGCATGTATGACTAAGGATAATTGACATTAATCCAGCTAGCATTATCATCATCGGAGTTCTTTCCGTTTCTAAAGTGCTGTTCCTTATTCTTCGGATTGCAAAGCATGGACAAATCAAACATCCCTCCTTATACCGGTCCAATCTACAATACACCCAAGCCTAAAATGGACAGGGATGCCGAGAAAATAGGTTATGCCGCAATGTGATGGTTACATCAGAGAGGTGAGAACGCCAACCTTATCACTGGAATTATGATATTTTGTTGAAGAATTCATTTGTAGTTTACAAGATAATAGCCGCCAGCACCACAGCCGACGGCAATATCGCTTATAATAATTATTCGCTCCAAGGAGAATGCAGGATGCATTCGCAGAAATTTTTTCTATGGAAATTTGGTATCATGTAAGCGCATACGTCCGCCTTGATGTTTCCAAAGGTAGTTTCTGTTTTATGTTCGAACCCACCAAAGAAGGTTGGAATTATATTCTTTTTGAAATCATTTCTTGGGAATGCGGTTATGATTTCCTCCCTGTTGGATTCACTTAGGTTTTCGTATCCTTCGCCCATCACATCCAGTCCCACACCGCTGTACATTAGTGCAACTTCGTTCTCTTTATGCTCTGCTATTCCAATGGTTGTGTGCAAGGCGATGGTATCCCACACAAGTTGCAGTTTTTCCTGTGCCATGCCATGACTTTTAAGGAATTCTCTAGCCGCGTTGGCCCCGTCGACTTCAAACCGCAGATCAGGAGTGCTATAATGACTTACTAACCCAAGATCATGAAATACAGAAGCTACATACAGCAGTTCTTCATCGTATTTCAGGCTGTTCCTTTTTCCATTAAGTGATGAGAACAGAAATACCCTAAGGGAATGATTATAAATAAACTCTGTTCCGTACTCGAGCAAGAGCTCGGTGGCCTGTGTAGCTATCGTACTGTCCGGAATACCGATCCCAGCTACCGATTTTAATCTGTTTACTGACATAATTATCTTTTTTTTATGCTCAAAGCTACTGGCTATTAGGTTGGCAGAGCTGTTAAAATAAACCGATGTAATGCCAAAAAATACGACTGGAGATTTCGCTTGTAGTGATCAAGTCATTTCGGAATTTAAGATCAATGTGTTCTGGTCGAAAATGACGGCCTTAATACTTTGCTACTAAGTTACTAGAAGTATGCTATGGAATTTTTTAACCCAGTCAATTCGTTAGGGAATCTGTTGATTAGTTAAGCCGAAATCTCCATACTATTCATGATTCTTCCCCAATGCTTTAATTATTGGTTTTTCGAACTCAACCCACTTCTGATACCCCTTATCGTTCAAATGCACGCCGTCTTTAGTCAATTCCTGTATCAATTCACCGTTTGAATCTATAAATTGACCGTAGAAATCAATGACCTCATAATATCCCTTAAGCTCATTTTTTTTAATCATTTTATTTACCGAAAGAATATCCTTATGCAGGTATGTTCTTCGAGTGGGTAAAAGTGTGCGTACATAAATTTTCGTATTTGGCGATCTGTGATGTATTATTTTGGCGATTTTCAATATGTTCTTGCCAATATATTCGGGTGAAGGAACAATTTTGTCATATTTTAGATCAGGATTATCCTCTTGGTGATGGAGGCTAAAAAGATCATTGATTCCAATTAGTATAAATACAGCTGTTGGTTTAAAGTAGGTTATTTCCCTTAAACGATTCATTACTCCATCAGTGAGATCTCCAGCAATTCCTCTGTTGCGGATATGTTCTATACCGAATTTCCCACTCCAATCTAACCCTCCTTCAGTAATACTGTTGCCAATAAACACGACTTCTCCAAACTCTAAGGGTTCATTTTTAAAATCCTGGATGCGTTTGGTGTAATGTTTTTGCGCCCAATTATTATGGTAACGAGATATGTTTTTTTTTGTTGGAAATAGTCCTGCCAGTTCTTTGGTTGAATCCAGAGATGATTGCCCAAAAGACTCAATACTTAATACAATTAAAAATAAACCAGTAAATATTTTTTTCATCGTTCTGAATTTAATAAATTTTTAACAGTTGAATCTACATTACTTGAAATTTTTAGACTGACACGATAAGGATTTTTTAGATATACAATTATTAATAGGGCAAATTATTAACCAATTTGCATTCTTCATCTAGCGAAAAAAATAAAAAATACTACCACTTATAATGTCAAATTTATGGTTAAAAATTTTCAGATGAAGGTTTGGCTTCCAGTGAGCAGATATTCTTTTTTCATCCCTTTGATTTTTATGGGACAAGCTTAGTTTACAATGGTTTTCACAGAATCACTATTGATGCGGCTTTTGAGCTATTTTTCCAGCCGAGGGTATACTACTAATTCCATCCTTTGCTTCATTTACTCAATATGAAATCGTTTTGATTTGAAAGCAATGAATGGTATGCCTTTTGATTTTTTCCAGTTATACCTAAATATCATTAGCAATGAACCAACATGAATTTGCGCACGTTATAAGGCAGCATGCAGGATCTCTCCGTTCGCATGCATTTAACTTTACAAGAAACCCAGATGATGCAAACGATCTTTTACAGGAAACGCTTCTAAAAGCAACCCGCTTCGCTGCACCATTTAGCGAGGGAACTAATTTAAAAGGGTGGCTTTTTGTCATCATGAAAAATACTTTTATTGATAGTTACGGTAAAAACCTAACAATGAGGGATAAACTGTTGTTTGACGAAGAATTTTCATCAGGACGGTTGGCTAGTATTGCAGCGGAAAATGACGCGGTGAGTATCTTGTGGTTAAAGATATTGAGGTAGCACTGAAGAAACATCCGAAATTATTACATACCATTTATACGTTATTTCGAGGGTTATAAGTATGGAGAAATCGCCAAGGAGCTAAATCTCCCTTTGGGTACGGTTAAGAAAAATATTCATCAGACCAGGATTTTACTGGAGAAATGGTTAAGACATTTAAGAAAAGTCTAAGATCAAAATTAGGACAGTTTGGGTGAGGCAACAGTTCTTCTTTTTAGCATCAACACACTGCGTTAAATACCTGAATTACTTAAGAAAGTTTAAGGGGGCTAAGGAAGTAGGAGCTATATACTTGAAACATAGGTTTTATCCCCATTTAGGGAAGTTTAATAAGGAGAACTTCGTAGAAGGCACAGAATTCATACTCTTTATCAATAAAAGCTAGATGTGGATTTACAGATAAAAGATAAAGTTATAACAGATCAGGTATATTTTTAAGCAATTTAAAATAGGTAGGCTCTGGTATATTCGAACTTTCAAGTCAAATGTTTGGCTGTATCATGTTGTCACACTATTTCCACACGCATATCTTAGCCTTATAACCCGGAGTAAAACTTACGGTGGCGGGGGCATTATGTGTTCTAATAGTAAATGTAAGGTGTACAACCTTCATTTAAGATACGGAAGAACTAAAGAAAAATGCGATTATCGGAGTATCCCGTTGGTGATAGCAAACCTGATCAAAGCAGCGCTGTTCCTCGAGTTGGTTTTGTCGAGCAGGCTCTGTCGATGGCCTTCAACGGTTCGCTTGCTTAGAAAAATAGATTCCCCAATCTCGGTATTTGTCATGCCCTTAGCGATGAGTTCAAGTATCTGCAGTTCTCTATCGGTGAAGAAAGGCAGGTTCGCGCTTTGTTCAACGGCAATACCACTACGAATGTTGGTGACCATTGATTCCGCTACGTCAGAACAAATATATTTCTTACCATTGGAAACTTGTCTAATCCCAAAAAGAAGTTCTTCGGACTCAATGGATTTGGTCAGATATCCCAAACAGCCTGATCTGAAGGCCTTTTCCACATGTTTCTCACCGCTCAACATTGAAAAGGCAATTGTGGCCACGCTGAATTTAGCTTCTGCAACAAATTCAAATAGGCTGTAGCCGTCCATTTCAGGCATGTTAAGGTCTGAAATGAGCACATCAGCGACAACACCCTGCTGTAAAAGTTCGATAGCCTGATTCCCGTTCCCGGCCTCTGCGACCACACACATGTCTTTCTGAGAATCAATTAGCATGCGTAAACCATTCCTCAATACATGATGGTCCTCAACCAGCATAATTTTTATCTCAGAGCTATTTTCCAACAGAGTATCCATAACAAAAGATTAATTTATTCACTTTTATTTCTACGAAGAAACTCAAAAATACGGTTAATTAATACATTTTAGTTGTGTTTTGATAAAGTCGAGTGATTCGCGTCATTAAGGTTTTGATCCAGGGCAGGTGAGGTGTCACAAGTAATAACCTCGCCACTGACAGGGAAATCCCGATTTATGAATTATGTTTATGCATTTCTAAAAAGCACTGCATTTTTTTTGCACGAACGAGCAAAATTGCTTTTAGTTCTATATCCAGTATTTTCCGCAGTTCTTATCGCTAAATACTTGCTTTACCGTCTTTTTATCTTATTTGGTTAAACTCACGAATTAAACTTTATAGATAAAAAAATAAATTGGTACTTAGATGCTAGCTTAAGGAAGGATATGCGCAGGAGCTCCACCACAATAAATACTTATTCTATAAAACTAAATACCTGAAACGGTTTTATTGGTCTTGATTTCGAAAAGAAGAGATTAAATTTATGTTCTAATTCTGTAAGGATGGCTCGAATAGTAATAGTAGAGGATGATAGCAGCAACGCTGAAGTGATTGAGTTGGTTCTTCAGAGCCAGCAGCACACATCTGTTTGTGTCAAGGACGGATCAACGCTTAATCGGGTGCTTTCTAAAATGCGCCCAGACTTGATTATTATGGATATTATGTTAAATGGAGACGATGGACGGGAGTTATGCAGGGCAATCAAAAAGAATAAAGAAACACACAGAATTCCGGTGCTGCTTCTCACTGCGATGCTTGAGTCGCAAGTAGACAAAGTATTCAGCAATGCCGACGAAGTGATGTTCAAGCCCTTTGATTATGAAAAACTGATCAAGACTGTTCATTCATTACTTGATACAGCTTGTTGAGATGAACATGCGAAATTTAAATGATCTACTGTCTTTTAATACCTCTTAAGAGGTATTCACTGTGCGGTTTTACTAGGTCATATATTTTAATTATCAGCAATTATCATTATTGATTAAAGAGTTGATTCTAAAGTGGACTATTCAAAAGCAAGTGAGCTTACATGGCTCGTTTCCGAAAATATATTGTAGAATGGGAGTAAAGTAGAGCTGTGACACTCATTAACCGATAATATTATATGAGAAAGGGTAAAATTCACTTTTATAACAAAACCGATGGAATCGGACTTATTATGGATTGCAACGATCAGGACATTATTTTTTCGCTATCAGAGCATTCATTTATTCCTATTCAAGGACAGTTAGTTTATTTCGAGATTGATTTTCTAGAAGGAGCGTTGGTTGCAACTAAGATAAGGCCTGTAAAGAATAAAAGCGTAAACATGGATTTTTGATTATTTGTAAATTCAAATAGTTCATTTAATTTGTCGTCTTGATATTGTTCGTTTAATCACAAAGCCCGATTTATTTGCAAATCAAAGAAATTTAGATCTATATATCATCACAAATAGGGAGTTCCGTGCCATCGATAAATGGTGATTTTACGGGTGCGCTTAATAAAAATTAAAACCTTAATGGGAAAAAGGGATATCATTGTAATAGGTGTCTCAGCAGGAGGATTTGAAGCGCTGAAACAGCTCATTCAAAACCTGCAAATTGATTTTGATGTCTCGATATTTATTGTCTGGCACATGAGTCCAGATGTTATCGGGATTCTTTCTAACGTTATTAATAAATTAGGAACCATAACGGCCTCAAACGCTGTGGAGCAGTCCAATAAATAAATAAGATTATGGAAAATAGTAATGGTGGTGATTTAAAAGAGGCATCAGAAAACGAATCACTTACACCTGTACGGCCGCCTTCAGAAGATATAATAAAAGGAGCGGGAGAAGATGATGCCACAAAGGAACTGGAAAATAACCCGTCGGATGAAGAGCTTGATAGCGAAGAGCAGCGTGGTACCGGCCCTGGTGCTTACCCGGGCCCGCCTGATGGCGAATAATATTAATTCCTTTATTTCAATTGAACCAATTGTAAGCAAAGTAAAGTGATAATTGTGAATAAGTTGAACCTGCCCTGAGGACTTAAAATCCTTAGGGAGGTTCTTTTTTATTTTCTTTTGCAAAAATGCTTTATTACCAGTGTACCTACAGTGATTGCAAGTGCTGCCTTGCCTATCATAGCCACAGGGTTATGTCTGAATTCTGATTTCCAACCCCTTTCTTTAATAATATTGGGAATTGTACCTTTCTTAAAGTCGTCAATAATACCTTCCCAGGCGTTTACACGATCGGCTATAATTAAGGGTATCCAGTGGCGGTACCTGTCTTCGCTGTGCTTAAAAGCATACCTGCGTATAGCTCCACTAAGCCCTGACGGCGGTGCGGAAGTTCCGAATACTACGCTCGGCTGAGGCCGTTCACTTGATTTTAGCAGCTCAACGGTTAAGGGTTGTTGCGCTGATTTTTCATAATTGCTCCGGTTATGGTCGTCTCCGGTGTAGTTTTTAATAGGGTAGGTGGGTTCGTTATCTGGATCGATATCCATTCCCCATCCCGGAATATTTTTGTAATCTTGATTTTGATTGTTCATAATATTAGGGTTTAGTTGATGGGATAAGTACAGTTTTAATGCATTCATCTAATTTGGATGAGAAAATCCGGTAAGCTTCCGAAATTTCTTCCAGCGGTACTCTATGGGTAATCAGGCCTTTAGGATTCAGCCTTCCAGACTGAACATGATCGATTAAGCGCGGTAAAAGCCTTTTAACCGATGCCTGATTTGCCCTCAGGGTAATTCCTTTGTTAAGAATGTTGCCAATCGGAACGTAATTAAATGGCGGGCCATAAACGCCAACTACAGAAACGATTCCTCCTTTTTTAACGGAGTTTATTGCCCATTGCAACGCTGTTGCTGCTCCGGCCTGCATCAGGGTTAATTTACCGGTAAATGTCTGTAGGGCATTTCCCTCTGCTTCGCAGCCTACACAATCGATACACACATCTGCTCCGTACCAATCGGTGGTTTTTTTAAGGAAAACTACAGGATCGGCCATTGATTTAAAGTTGTAAGCTTCGCACTTTGCATAATTTTTTGCAAACTCGAGGCGGTAGTCTACATGGTCAATAATGATTACTCTTGAAGGACCAAAAAACCACGCGCATCTTGCAGCCATGATACCAATTGGGCCTGCGCCGAAAACCACTACAGTATCACCTTCTTTTATGCCGCCCATTTCTGCTGCCTGGTAACCTGTTGGGACCACGTCTGTTAACAATACGGCATCATCAGGGTCCATATCTGGAGGGATTACAGTTGGCCCAACGTTTGCGTAGGGCACCCGTACATATTCTGCCTGCCCTCCATCAAAGCCACCGGCAGTGTGCGAGTAACCAAAAATGCCTCCGACGGCAGTGGCCATGGTATTGGATTCGTGGCAGTTTCCGTAAAGGCCCTGCTTGCAGAAATTACATTTTCCGCAGGCAATGTTAAAAGGTACCAATACCTGATCCCCAACTTTAACATTGGTTACCAAAGGGCCAACTTCTGCTATTACACCGGTAAATTCGTGCCCAAAAGTGGAGCCTATACGTGTATCGGGTACTAGGCCATGGTAAAGATGAAGATCTGAGCCACAGATGCAAGTCCTTGTAACCCGTACAATCGCATCTTCGGGATGAAGAATTTCAGGCATTGGCCGCTCAACGGTTCGCACCCGGTAAGGGCCGCGGTAGTTCATTGCTAACATAATTTTAAAATTTAATTTAAGTAAATGATAATTTTCTGTTGGTTACTACACCATTTTAAGGGGTTAATCGAGAAAAAGTATTGTGTTACCTATTTAAAACATTGGTTTTTAGCAATAGGTTTGAAATTATTGTGATTGCTTGTTGAATACGACGCTGATTAGTCAAATCCGCTTATTTAAAGGTGAGGGATGTTTCTGCATGGAATAACAAACTTTTCACTCATTGACAGAATCGATACTTTTAAATTGCGGATCGTAATTTTACGATCCTCATTAAAGGAGATAATGTTGGAGTTGTTGCTTACTTCGCCATCCAATAAAATAACCACGCCGTTACCAATCACTTCACAATTAAATGCCTCAGTAACAATTACTGCCGTGTTTTCTTCGATACCTATACCAATAGAAGCCGGATTTGTGGCAATTACCTGTGCCATGCGAACAAAACGGCCGCGGTGAACAAAATGTGTATCTACACAAACGTCTTTTAAGAATTCAAATCCAGTGGTAACTTTTACACCGGCAGCCACCATTTCGTTGTTGCCAGTGCCGTCGAAAATCATGGGTGTAGACATTGCCATTGCGCCCGCGCTTGTTCCGGCCACGATCAATCCGCCATGGATATACCTGTTTTTAATCTGCGCCATAAGTTCAGTTCCGCCGTATATCGCGGTAAGTTTAAGCTGGTCGCCCCCGGTAAAGAAAATACCGTTTGCATGCTCAATACGTTCGGCCAGGTCAGTATCTAATGGCCTGTTATCGTGGTGTATATGGCCGGTGTCACGTGCACCAAGTTCATTAAAACAGGCTGCATATACATTATAGGTGTCATCAACTTCTTCTGATCCAGCAGTGGTAATGATTTCAATTACGGGTGATTTACCACACAGTTCTATAAAAATTGATAGTACAGATTCATCGGTAAGTTCGATAGGTAATTTATTTTCTGCACCACCGATGAGCATCAGTTTACCATTTGGAAGAGGACAGCTTTGTTTTTTCATCCTTTGTTTCTTTAAATCTTTTTGCGGTATTATCGGCCAGATGATTTTATAAGACTAATTTTTACTATGGCCACGAAACTGACCACTCATCAAATCCGCCTGATTTTTTTCCTTTGCTAACGTTGTCGTCAGGTTGTTCTTCTCCGCTTTCAATTTGTTCATTTTTTTTCTTAAGTGTTTCAATAATCTCTTCCTCAAGTGAACGATCGCTATTTACTTCCCCTTGTTTTTTCAGGTTATTATTTTTGCTGTTATCTTTCATAGTATAACTGATTATTTATAATCACCGATAAACCTGGTTGTATTAAACTAGATTTTTATCGGTCGCTATTTGCCATATTATGTGGATGCTAATCCAGGTTTATAATTGCTCCTATGTTGAACATGGTTTTTAAGTTGTTTGATTACTTGCCGATCAGGGCCTTCTATCTGCTGATTAATTCGCAGTCTGCATTGTTTAATCCCTCCCGCTCTTTTCCCAATCGGTTAGGTTACTGCTGGTATCTGTATCGATGCTATCCCCTTTTGGAATATCTAGATCGGCAGGAAGCTTATCTTCTAAAGATTTTGGTCCGTCTTCCACTTTCTGGTCTTCATTGCCTAAAGGTTCATTTTCCAGCCCATGTTTTGTTTTTTCGTTGTCTGTCATCCTTCCCTTGTTATTGTGCATAATGTATTAAGTTAATACCATTTTTTTATTGCGCTTGTTTAGGGGTAAATACCCAAAAAGAAGCCGATAAATCCCTGAATTTGCTTCCGTATTTATTCGTAGAAGTGTGGGTTGCGAAAGGTGATTGGTTTAAAACGATAGAACAGTAAAAGCTATTGATGCACTCGTTTGAAACGATCGCAAGGATGATTTACTATGTAAACCTTCCTGCTTTGAGCAGCAAATAATCGTATTTACTACGGACCCTTTCTGCAGTGGACAGCTAAGAATCATTATTAATACTTGATGTCTTAAGCTAGTGCCTGTTTTTAATTAGCATTGCATAACTTATCGTTTAAAATGATAAAATCGAACGCTATTTAAGCACTTGTTAGAAACGAAGGCTCCCGTAGTTTTATTCATTTAATAATCTGGCCCCTGTGTTTTGAGGTGGCTTTAGGTAATCCTTTGTCTTATTTATATCCGTTGGCAAAACACATAGATATCCAAACCAAATATGTGTCCACACAATAGGGGAAGTCTGTACAGACTTTCGATCTCCTCACAACCGAGGGCCCGCTTATTAGAATCCCCCATTTAGCTATATCATTATTCTTAAAATTGTTTTTCAGATTAGCGCAGTATACCACATGGTATTTGTCTGCAGATTACTGACGTTACTTACCGCATATACCCAGGAGTTTTTTCCACAGTTTTCGCATTTTTTGCCTGCAGGCTCTGTATGGTAGTTACCACCAAATTTGCAAACCTGCTGGGTGCATTGCGGATGTATTTATCAGACATTTCCTTGTCTCATTCCGGAATGGAAGGTAGCCCCGGCGCAGGCGCCGTTTTTTTAAGTAAGCTAAAAGATCCTCCAGTTTCAAAGTACAAACATTTAACCATACCAAGGTGGCTAATTCCTTCTGATCGAAGCTGCGAAATTACCCTTCATCCGCATAAGGGGGTAAAGTATCATTGTGGGCGGTTCTTAATCTAGTAACACCAGCATCGAAATGGATTGGCAGCAGCTGTAAAGATCAGGTATTACCATTATTTTAAGTGAAGTTATGGCTTTGGGGTATCTATCCGGAAATGGCGGCTTGCCTTGATCTTTGGCCAAAGGTAAAATTAACGCAAAAAAATGATTACCCACTCTTTTTCAATGGGTCGGATTAATGACGCTTTCGAAACCGCTCAGAACAAAAAAGAAACCGGGGCAGTATTTGTCGGGCTTACTGTTTAAAGTTTTTTATCTTAATTTTTTATTAGGTTATTTGCAGCACGCTGATTATTATCAACGTGCTGAAACATCAACAAACCTACCAGTTAATACTGACTTTTTGATTCCCTGCTATCCTATATTCCAGCAGATTAGGATCGTTTTTTACAGGATTGTATCTTTCGTTTCTCATTACAGATTTCACTTCCAGATTTTTAGGCCGATCTCCACCCTGGAATAAAATAATTATCCTGCAATTTAGTCGTTCGTCCCCACCAGTGCTTAGGGAGGCTGCATTAGCTTTGCATCGGAAGTTGGATATTGGATAATCGCAAAAAATGATAAAAGATTCATTTTTAACTTTAAAATACTGTTTCGGTATTACGCCGAATGCTATTCCTGCTCCATATACTTCCTGTCCAACCTCTCCAGACTGCTCCCAGCCATCGTGCAGATCTTCCAGGGCAATCCACAGTTTGCGATCAATTTCACCTGTTTTGCTTTCTTTAGCCACCGCTTCTTCTTTCAGTATGGTCGGATAGTAGTGGGCCACACGGCCCATCATGTGCCTGATGAACTCCGCAATTAACAACCTTACCGACGGAAGGATTTCCAGTCCCTCTGCTTCTTTAAGGTAGTCATGTAGGGCGGAATATACCTCCTGCTCTTCATAAGCAGCAGTATATGGCGCATCTCTCAATGGGAAAACTCCAAAAAACGTTGGAAAATGCTTAGCGTTACCATATTCGCATTCCCAAAGCTGTACATTGTCAAAAATCGCCGCTAAGCATACATAACTCAGCTCAAGGAAAGTTTTATCTTGGGTTTCTTTATATAACCTGAGCATGGCTCCGGCAGAAAATGCAGTGTTGTTGGCCTGGTAAAACAGTTCGAAGCTCAGGCCCTTTAATTTAGCTGCTGATTTTTTGGCTTCCTCAAAAAATCTTTTATCTCCGGTTATCTTCCACATTCTCAGCATTAAATCTGCAAATGTACCCGGAACATCTTTTTCACCTCCTTCTCCTTCGGCGGTTTCCGCTTTTATAATATCAAGGGTATCCATCTGATAAAATACCGGCCACTGGTAATTGAATTTATGGGCCACTTTGACTGCATAACCAATGGAATCGAGAAGCATTTTTTTTGCATTTTCATCACCACGGGTACTCAGGCGGGCAAGGTTCATTAATGGATGGTGCAAATACCAGGCATCCATCACCCGCGGCTTTTTCTGCTCTTCAGAATGGTCAAGGTTTTTTTCGGCCGATGGCAGCCACCTCACGATTGTCCCCATGTCTTTCTGGTAAAATGCCTCGAGCCCACTCCTTAATTCAGTTACCAGTTGATGAGTGTTTTCACCTTTCCAATCCAGGTAATCCAGCATCGGGAGCAATACGGCAAGTTGAACCATGACCTCAGGCGGCGTTTTATAATCAGCAACATAAGCGTTAAGGTAGCTGTGGCCTCCGGCAAATGTCCAACAGCCTTTGTGGTAGGTCAAATCTTTAAGGCCTTTTTCCACAGTGTCAAGCCAGTCGTGGTAAAAGCGCTCAGGCCGAGGGATTTTAACATAGATTTCGGCTAACCGATCAAGGTACAATATTGCAGTTTCGGCAGGCGAAGCAGGAAGCTGATCCGATAGGCTCACAAAACCGTCACTAAAGCAGTAGCTTTTACCTTTCTCTAATGGCGCCGTTGTTGCAGGTAAAGCGAAGCCGATTTCAGGCCATTCTCCGCCTATCGCACCCCCTGCACTGCATTTTGCGGTTTCACAGTAATCGTTAATAGCGGTTAGGTTTTGAAAATAAAATACGGAGCCCGAGGTACCATCATTAAAGAAAAGTATTCCGGACCGGGTTCCCCTCTGCTGGGTATGAATTGTTCCCTGTTGTTTTATCTTTCCTTTACTATCGTAACAGATAATATCCCTAGGCCAGTATGGAATAAACAGGGGCACCTTTGGTGTTGCCATAACAGTATAACGGAAAAATTCCTCTCCTGCTTCATATTGAATGGTTACCTGGAAAACTATTGTTGAGCAGGCAAGACTCACCGTAGTTTCACCTTCATCATGGTGGATTTTCTTAATTTCTAATTTTCCAGAGGGTGAGAATGCCGTGCGGAAAGCAATCCGGTTTCCGTCTGGCCTTTCTTTTACCAGCCAAAGTGTATCACTTGATAAATAAGCATTAAGCTGAAGCGATTTAGAAATTTCGGCAACTGGTGCTAACGATTTAAGCTCTGTTTGGGCATTTGCTGCCCAGATGGAAATTGGTTTCATATAGATGTATAATGCAAACTAATTTTTTTGTAACTGAAAAACAACCAGCAATTCTTATTGCTGGCTCATGTATTGCGGTTTCTGTAATCTTTAATCAATGAGTTGCAGTTTGTGGTTAATCCGGCCACTACAGAAAAGGCACCCATAATTACATGCGGCCAAAAAATCTGCTGATAAAAGGCAAAAAGCCAGGGCGAAATTGCTAAGGTAGATCCTAAAACAACATCCATATCAAGATGGAATGCTATGGGCAGCTTTTTCCACACACCGAGTTCATAGTTGGTAAAAAGAGATTGGAAAATAGCAATGAGTGCTGGAATAAAAAAACAAATTGCGGCTGGCATAACATTAATGAAACCTAAAATAAAAGGGGCAGAAATCATCACTGCGGCCCATAGATAATCAATTATTCCATGCGTTTTTCTCGATATTTTTTTCATGCTTTAAGTGTATTTTATTTTCAGGGCTTTTAAACTTTGGGCTGATCTGCTCCTAACATTCATCCCTCAAGAAAACCATGTTTACTGGCTGCGGGTTTTATAAAGCGTTACAAAACGTATTTATCACTTTTATTAAGTACTTCACTTTAAGTAATGTGGAGTATTCAGATTTAAAGAGAACCATTTTGTAAGGATTTATACAAAACGGCCGTGACTTGGTATTGCCACTGTGCTAAAATTTTCAACAAGATTTTTAAGGCCTAACCTAAGTTCTGCGCCTTTCATATATTGGCCGTGCCCTGAAACAACAATTGCTGGGCGCAGGTCTCTCAATTTTTTAACGGTATCCCAGGCAGCCTGCCAGTCGGTGGTTAAATACCTGGGTGGTCCCTGTACTTCACGTTTCTGAATTAAAACTTTGTAGATCGAATCCTGCTTAACGGTAATAAATGCATCAGCAGCGATTAAAATTTTATCTGCCTCGCGAAAAAAAACAACCTGACCAGGCAAATGGCCTGGTGCATGAAGCCAACGCCAGTTTGGTGCATCAGATAAACTTCCATCTTCGGGGTAAGGATATACATGTCCGGAAATATCAATTGGTTTATAAGGGTAAATGGAAGATAGTTTGGCGAGCAGCCCTCCCTCGACAGAACTGTCGGGTTCAGGATATTCCTGTTTGCCCGTAATAAATGGCATTTCTAAACGATGAGCATAAACAGGCACTTTCCATTTTTCGAGTATTTTAACAATGCCGCCAACATAATCAAAATGGCCATGGGTTAAAAAAATCGCTTTTGGTGGTTTATCTTTTCCATAGCGTTCTTCGGTAGCAGCTATAATCTCATCTCCACATTTTGGCATGCCACAGTCTATTAAAATCCAGTCCCCACCGGGATGGCCAAGCATTAAAATATTAACGATCTGGTGGGTGAAATAATACACATCACCAGCTACGGTTTTCCCGTTTCCACTGGACAATGATGTCATCGGAATGATTCTGTTGTCTTTACTCTGTTCCATTCGATATTTATTTAGGGTTTATCCACTACAAATGTTATTTAAGAAAAAACTCGCAACCTCCTCCGCCATTGCCAACTGTCTGTTAAGCTCATTTACGGAGGTCTTTTTGCCTCTGATCAGGTAAACTACATTTATCCGTCCTTCCTCTTTGGATATTTCCAGACGCTCAATCTCTGCACCTGTGTTGTGTAACCGTTTTTCGAGCGACAGCACATTGGAAAACGATAGTTAATGAAATTAATCGTTACCATTCTTTCCTTTTGCAGATCTGAAACGATTTTTTTACATAACTGACCATAACCAAAACGCAGAGTGTACAAATGGTTAGCACAAATGCAAGCGCATGATAACCAACTCCGGCTGTCATGCCGATTGCGGCCGATGTCCAGATTACAGCAGCCGTGGTTAGTCCTCTTACCCATATGCCGTCTTTAAAAATTAGCCCTCCACCTTTAAAACCGACGCCTGTTATTATGTTGGCCGAAATACTGTCGTCGGTGCCGCTTCCATGCCAGGATACAATTGTAAAAATGGCAGATCCCAAGCTGATTAAAATAATCGTCCGGAAGCCAGCAGATTTGTTTCTATATTCTCTCTCGAAACCGATAATGCCACCACATATTACCGAAACCAACATGGCAGTTATATCGCGTATTTCTACAGTTAGGTCAATCATGTTTTATTCTTATCTATAAAACATGTGTGCTGGTGATTTGGTTTTTGAACTATTCAATGCTCAATTGAAAGACCCAACAAAATGTAAAATCTAATTTATTTCACTTAACGAGGATCATTAGGGTGTGATTTTCCACGTTTGATAGTTCGAAGTACTTGTTACGGGGCGATGTACGTGTTTTATTGGGCTCCAAGGAGCCCTTTACTGTACAATCTTATGGCGGGCCGCTTGTCCTGCAGCAATTGGTAATACAATGCCATGAAAAAGGATTGGCCGTAATAAGACAGCCACTGTTTGCCTTTAGCAGGTTTAGCTTTCCCCGTCTTCTTTTTTGTAGTGTCCTGCAGGGTTTGCGCAATTGATGCCACACTGATCGTAAGTGCGAGCATCATCATCATAAGTTTTTTCATAACTATTGGGTTTTTGTTAATACCACTTATAACACAATAGTTCTTTTGTTAAAGTTGAATGTTTTTAGCAAAGCTTATATCCATCTTCCGCCAGGCACGTAGTAATTATTATTCTGTAGATATAAAAACCTGCCAGAGAATTCGCATTATTTTTTTTTAAAACCTTCGCTGTTTTCACTTTGTTTTATAGGTGTTAAACTAAATTGCTCCTGCCTGCAATAATCTGTGCCGGCAAAAGCTGTATCACTATTATTGTTATTACAATGAAAACCGCTAAAAAATTAAGCTTTTATTTATTGCTAACCATTGCACCGCTTGTATACAGTTGCAAGCACGATGAATCCGAATTCGCCATGCACGATGATCAGTTTATTGATTCCATTTATCCGGAAATGCGTTACCAGCAGCAACTGAATCTCGAATTACAAAAAATCCCAAACCGGGAAGATATCAATAGTTTCGGGTATAAAAGAGCAACAGATAGTGAATCTTATTTTAAAGAGTTAGCGATAAATGCAAATATTCCGGAGCAGCCTCCGCTTCAGCAAGAACATATTGAAAAACTTAATGTCCTTCGCAGTCGGGATTCAGTAAGGATAGACGATCTAAAAATATTACTAATTAATTCTGACCAAAAAATTATAAGCTATCATGTAAAAGCGACGGGTTCTACCGGTTTGAAGCATCCAGATTTAAGAGTTTGGGTCGAAAAAAAGCTACATTACTGGATAACAGATTTAAATGAGTTGCAATTATTAAAATGACATTTTTCAATTACTGCAACAAACCGTTGACAAACGAAATATAATATATAAAGGAAACTAAATGAAATGTTTTCATGTTAAGCCTGTCGAAAAACCTTGAAGCATATTCAACCTAGTTTTTCGACAGGCTAAGGATGAAATATCAAACAATATAGTGTGCTTTTAACGTAAGGGTATATTAATGGTTGGCTTTTATCAAGGAATTGAAGGATTTTTTTCAAGCAGTGCAAAAATACCACAGGGTTTTATCACAAATTCTTCTGCTATGCAACCGCTATTCATGCGGTGCACATCGGCATGGGGCAATTAATTATCTTTTAGCTTAGTTAAGCGTTTTATCCATCTTAAATAATAATTTACTTTTTGCCATTATTTTAATAGCGATAAAGCTTTCGATCTTGAATGTCAACTTCTGGTAGTATTTTCATCAATTTAGGTAGTTGACACGGATTTGTTGCAAAGTACGTGTGTAATTTTTTAAACAGGCCTTACATTTTGAAGCCCTGTTATTTAGTATTTCCTGTAATGTTTTAACGACTTTTTTAGCAGCAGCCGAGCCTGATGAATATGGGTTTTAACCGTGCCTACCGGTATATCAAGTTCGAGCGCTATTTCCTGGTATTTATAACCTTCAAAATATTTAATAAAAGGAACCGAATAAGTTGTTGGGAGCTTTTCTAGTGCATTTTTAATGTCTTCCAAAGCAAATTTGCTTTCGCCATGGTTTGTGCTTGCGTTTGTGCAAAGCTGCTCTGATGAGATTTCTTCCACTTGTAAAACGCGTTCCCTGTGACGTTGCTGTTTGCGGTAACTGTTGATAAAGGTGTTGCGCATTATTACAAAAAGCCATCCCCTGATATTGGTTCCTTGGTCAAACTTTGAGGCAAATCGTGTGGCCTTTACCAAAGTATCCTGTAGCAGATCATTTGCATCATCAATATCATTGGTAAACTTTAATGCATGCGAACGCAAGGCGCCTGCATGAAGATTGATGCTGTTTGAAAATTCGTATTGTGTCATAGGTAAATTGTTTAAGGATGTCAATTACTTTCCTCAAAGCATATACCATTTGGCATTGTGGCTTTGGTCCTTTTAACTGCTCACGTATAAACCGCATATCACCTAAACTCATACATATAGTTATTTTAAAGCAGTAAATACAATCATTTAAGCTTTGTTTCAGGCCAGACAAAATTCAGTCTAACCAGATAAGATGAGATTCCATAAAGAGATGGATAACTTGAATTTAAAGTTTATTTTAGGCGATTTTTAGCTTTCAGATTTAAATATGACGGAGATTTTCCGTCCCTTTCCATAAAATAATGGTAACATTTTTTAAATCTTCCTGGTGCAGAAGGCTCCGAACTTCTTGCATAATATCCGAATGGCAAATCAATGCACGTTTCATTTTAATTTCGTTAAACTTACCCTGATGATAAAGGAGGATTTTTTTGCCTTCGGTAAATTTTTCCAGTAGGGGTTAGCTACTGATTAGCCGACCCCAGATCCCGAAGAAGCACAACAACAAAACTAGTTACCATTGCAGATACAAGTGGAGAAGTGAAATTGCAATAATGTTATCAACAGTGCCTTGGAATTGCAATAGTATACTATTGGTTTTTTCTCGTCAGATATTTTTTGAATGCAAATTATGCGGCTCTTTTTCTGTTAATTATCGTTTTTTCAATATCTAAAGGAGTCAAATAACCTAATGAGGAATGGAAATTGCCAGGTATGCCTGTTTCTTAGTTTTGAAAGTTCTTTGATAAACCATCTCAGTTTTCATTGTTTAAAGAAACTCTCTGCAACTGCATTATCCCAAAAGTTTCCTTTCCTGCTCATACTCTGAATTAATGGTAATCCCATCAACTGCTGCCTAAACTCCAAGCAAGCATACTGAACTCCCTGATCGGAGTGGAATATTAGTTTATCCCCAATTCCCCGGTTTGCCTTAGCCATCCGGAATGCGCTAACAGTTGTGTTTTTGGCTTCCATATTATCACTTAGTGACCAGCCAATTACCTTTCTATATTTGGGATGAGCTAGACCGAGTTAAATACGTTTTCGCTGCAACTAAATACCTGAAGCGGTTTTATTGGTCTTGATTTCGAAAAGAAGAGATTAAATTTATTTTCTAATTCTGTAAGGATGGCTCGAATAGTAGTAGTAGGGTGATAGCAGCAACGCTGAAGTGATTGAGTTGGTTCTTCAGAGCCAGCAGCACACATCTATTTGTGTCAAGGACGGATCGACGCTTCATCGGTGCTTTCTAAAATGCGCCCAGACTTGATTATTATGGATATTATGTTAAATGGAGACGATGGACGGGAGTTATGCAGGGCAATCAAAAAGAATAAAGAAACACACGGAATTCCGGTGCTGCTTCTCGCTGCGATGCTTGAGTCGCAGTAGACAAAGTATTCAGCAATGCCGACGAAGTGATGTTCAAGCCCTTTGATTATGAAAAACTGATCAAGACTGTTAATTCATTACCTGATACAGCTTGTTGAGATGAACATGCGAAATTTAAATGATCAACCTGTCTTTTAATACCTCTTAAGAGGTATTCACTATGGGGTTTACTAGGTCATATATTTTAATTATCAGCAATTATCATTATTGATTGAAGTGTTGATTCTAAAGTGGACTATTCAAAAAGCAAGTGAGCTTACATGGCTCGTTTCCAAAATATATTGTAGAATGGGAGTAAAGTAGAGCCGTTGACACTCATTAACCGATAATATTATATGAGAAAGGGTAAAATTCACTTTTATAACAAAACCGATAGAATCGGACTTATTATGGATTGCAACGATCAGGACATTATTTTTTCGCTATCAGAGCATTCATTTATTCCTATTCAAGGACAGTTAGTTTATTTCGAGATTGATTTTCTGGAAGGAGCATTGGTTGCAACTAAGATAAGGCCTGTAAAGAATAAAAGCGTAAACATCGATTTTTGATTATTTGTAAATTCAAATAGTTGATTTAATTTGTTTTATTAATTTTGTTTAGTAAATAAGTCCTACTTAGTCTCAAATCAAAAGAAATTTAGAACTATATACACATCAACGAATAGAGGGATAGTGCAGCTTGTGAGATTTTACGGGTGCGCTTAATATAAATTAAAACCTTTAATGGAAAAAAGGGATATCATTGTAATAGGTGCCTCAGCAGGAGGATTTGAAGCGCTGAAACAGCTCATTCAAAACCTGCCAATTGATTTTGATGTCTCGATATTTATTGTCTGGCACATGAGTCCAGATGTTATCGGGATTCTTCCCAACGTTATCAATAAATTGGGAACCATACCAGCCTCAAACGCTGTGGAGGGAGAAATTATAAAAAAAAATCATATCTACGTTGCTCCGCCGGACCATCACCTTTTACTGGAACCTGGTTTGGTGAGGGTTGCGCGGGGGCCTCGTGAGAACCATTTCAGACCTGCAGTCGATCCACTGTTCCGTTCAGCGGCATTTGCTTACGGTGAGCGGGTAATTGGAATTGTACTTAGTGGTGCATTAGATGATGGAACAGCCGGACTATGGCGGATTAAAGCATATGGCGGAATAGCCATTGTGCAGGACCCAAGTGATGCACAGGTACCCTCGATGCCCGAAAACGCATTACGGGAAGTCAAGATTGACCACTGTGTACCCGTTGCAGAACTCCCCAAGCTTCTGCTTGAACTATGTGCTCAGGAAATAAGCAATAACTTACCAGAAATGAAAGATGAGAAAACTAAAGCAGAAATTGATATTGCTGCAGCTGGCGATGCCCTGAAATATGCTCCCACATTTATGGGTGAGCTGTCACCATTTGCATGCCCGGAGTGCCATGGCGTGCTAGCCAAAATTACAGAGGAAAACCTGGTGCGTTTTCGGTGTCATACCGGCCATGCCTACTCTGGGGACGCATTACTTTCTTCGCTAAGTCAAAATGTTTCTGAAAGCCTGTACAATGCGGTAAGAGGTATGGATGAGACTATATTTCTGTTAAACCACATTGGGGATCATTACGCAGAGGCGAATCTTCCAAAGTTAGCCGCAGAGTATTTTAACAAGGCAAACGAAACCACAAAACGCAGCATGATTCTTCGTAGCGCAATACAGGACCAGCAGCCTCTCAGTTCAGAAATTTTGCGAGCAGAGGGCAACTTAAACTAGCAAATTCTTTTCTCATTACAATGGGTAGAGTAATTTTTCTTATTTTAGCCGGTAGGGTTCGCGTATTATGAAAAAGAAAAACAGTGCCGGCAGGCGAAACACAAATTCTTTGTCACCACTCAACGGTGCTAAAAACTTTTTCATTGTAGGTATAGGTGCATCGGCGGGTGGGATCCAGGCCCTTCAGACTTTTTTTAGGAATGTTCCTGAGCAGCCGGACATGGCCTATATTGTGATTTTGCATCTTTCTCCTGACCATGACAGTCAGCTTGCCGAAGTTTTGAGCATAGAAACTTCAATGCCAGTTACACAAATAAAGCAAAAGACCCGTATCGTCCCCAATCACGTGTTTGTTGTTCCACCTGACAGGCATTTAACCGTTGAAAAAGAATACCTTACCATATCAGCGAATTTGTTTGCAGAAGACAGACGTGCTCCGGTGGATATTTTTTTCAGGTCATTGGCCGATCAACATACCTCTCGAGCTGTATGCGTTGTCTTGTCCGGAACAGGAGCAAATGGTTCGATGGGGCTCAAAAGGATCAAAGAACTAGGAGGCGCGACGTTTGTTCAAAATCCAAGGGAAGCGGAGTTCAATGAAATGCCCCGAAACGCAATTGCCACAGAACTCGTAGATGAGATTCTTAATGTTTCAGACATTCCTGAGCGTATTGTGGCTTACCGTAATGGGATGGGCGTAGTGCAGATTCTTGACGTACCTGCAGGGGAGCCGGAGGAAGTACAGCAGCAGGCACTAAGGGAAATATTTACCCAATTGAAAGTTCGCACTGGCCACGACTTTTCTAATTATAAAAGGCCCACGCTTCTACGCCGGATAGAGCGGCGTATAAATGTTCATGGCCTAGCCGACCTGCGTTCCTACGTCACGGTGCTGACAGATAATTTACAGGAAACACGGGCCCTTTTGAAAGATTTACTTATATCTGTTACAAACTTTTTTCGGGACCGGGAAGCATTTGACGCTTTGGAAAGGGAAGTTATTCCTGCACTATTTGCTGGCAAGAATTCAGCCGATCAGGTTCGCATCTGGGTGGCTGGCTGCGCAACAGGGGAAGAAGCCTACTCTATAGCAATGTTATGTGCAGAGCAGCTTTCCAGCACCTTTGATGCGCCAAAAGTACAGATATTTGCCACTGATATCGATGAGGCTGCTATTTCCACGGCGAGGGAGGGACTTTACACGATAAATGATGCAGCAGATGTCTCTACAGAAAGATTGAGACGTTTTTTTTCAAGAGATGGCGACTACCATAGAGTGAGGAAGGAAATTAGAGAAATGATTCTGTTTGCCAATCATAATTTTCTAAAGGACCCGCCATTCTCGAAACTGGATTTGGTTTCTTGTCGAAATGTATTAATCTATCTTAATGGTACCGCTCAAGACCGGGTTGTGGAGACTTTCCATTTTGCATTAAAACCCAAGCGCTTTTTGTTTTTGGGCACCTCTGAATCAGTCGATGGTGCGAGCGATCTTTTTAACGTGCAGGATCGCGATCATCACATCTATACTGTGCGCGAGGTGGCCTCGCGAAATTATCCGGTGCCGGATTCCGTGCCACAGTTTCAGTATTCACGTAGCCAGAATCTAGCCGAACAACCAGGGAACGTTGGTGCCCAACGTATTTCCTTTGGCGAACTGCACCAGAGAATGCTGGAGGAATATGCGCCACCGTCAATCGTTGTTAATCAGGAATATGATATTGTTCATATGTCAGAACGCGCCGGCCGCTATTTAGAGTTTACCGGTGGGGAGCCGACGCAGAACTTGCTAAAGCTTATTGCCCCACAGATCAGACTCGAGGTCCGTGCGGCACTTTATCAAGCCGTACAGTATAAACGATCGATCGAAATACATAATATCAGATCTGCGGTAAACAATCAGTCTGAGATGCTGGACATTTTAATCCGGCCCTCTCTGGAGGGTGGGAATATTCCCCAAGGGTTTATACTGATCATATTTAAACCTTCGGAGGAAGTTAATCTGGAATCCAACACGATCATAGTATCCGCGGATGAACCTGTTGCAAAACAGTTGGAAGAGGAACTTATCGGATTGAAATCGCAGCTGCGAAATTCGATAGAACATCATGAATACCAGGCCGAGGAACTTAAGGCTTCGAACGAGGAACTGCAGGCGATGAACGAGGAACTCCGCTCAGCTGCAGAAGAGCTGGAAACCAGTAAAGAAGAGCTACAGTCCATCAATGAGGAGTTGAGAACGGTGAATCAAGAGCTAAAAGTAAAAATTGAAGAGACCAGCATAACCAGTAATAACCTCCAGAACTTAATCAACTCCGCAGAGCTTGGTACGATCTTTCTGGACAGGAGCTTCTCTATAAGACTTTACACCCCGGCGATTCTGGAAATTTTCAATCTGAAATCGAGCGACTTTGGACGTCCTGTGACGGATATAACGCACCGGTTGCTTTACGATGATCTTCTCTTAGATGCGGAAGTGGTATTGGATAAGCTCACTGTAATCGAAAAGGAAGTATGTACCAGCGATGCCCGTCACTTTATGATGCGTATGCTCCCTTACAGAACCGCAGAGGACCGGATCAACGGCGTTGTAATAACTTTTTTCGACATAACCGTTCAAAAGCTTTCTCAACATGCTCTAAAGCAGTCCGAAGAGCGAATGAGACTTCTGGTAGAAGGGGTAAGGGACTATGCAATTTTCATGATCGACAAGGAGCGGCTGGTTGTCGTATGGAATAGCGGCGCTCAACTCATCTATGGTTATTCCGAACTTGAAATGATTGGAAATACAAGTGATGTCACCTACGCAAAGGGGGAAATTGATCAGCAAATTCCTGAAAACGAGCTTGTACTAGCCGAAGAAAAAGGTAGTGTAGAAAGTGAAAGGTGGCAAATACGTAAAGATGGTTCAAAATTCTGGGCTTCAGGAATTGTTCAGCCTATAAGTGACGAGCGTGGTGATACCATTGGATTTGTGAAGATAATCCGCGATATGACTATCCAGCGAGACTTACAGCACGCCCTTAAACATTCCGAAGAAAAATATCTTTCAGAACTGGAAAGTGCGGTGCAAAACCGTACAGCCCAGGTCAATGATAGCAAGGAGCAATATCTAACACTGGTCGAAAACACTCCCGATTTGATTTCTCGGTGGGACACTGATCTGAAACTTGTATTCGCCAATAGTGCTTTCTATCAAAAAATAGCTATAAAAGAAAATCAGTCTAATGACAAGGTTGCTGAGGAAACGAGTTTTAACCAAACGTTTCTTGGCCCACATTTACAAGGTCTACAAAAAGTATTAAAAACTGGCGACACTGTCGAATATCTAGCCATTCTGGAAGGCGCTGAACGGATAACTTATTTATACTCACGATTAACTCCTGAGCATGACCAGCAAGGCAATGTTGTAACAATTTTGGCCATTGCCCGTGATATAACCGAAATGAAGGAAGCAGAGATTAAGCTTAATGAAAATCGTGATTTGCTTCAATCGATTCTGGATAACAGTATTATCGGAATGTCTGTTCTCAAAGCAATCAGGGACGAATCCGGCGCGATACGAGATTTTGAAATTACTCTGACCAATCGTGAACTAGAAAAAGAGACGCAGAGAACCGATCTAGTCGGGAAATATTATTTAAAAGAGTACCCGGGAATTATAGAGACAGGAGTATATGAGGTGATGATGCGTGTAATGCGAAGTGGCACGGCAGAAGGACTTGAGTATTTTTATCCTTATGAAGGATTTAAAAAATGGTATTCCTGTATGTTTGTTAAAATGGAGGATGGCCTTTTAGCCACCAATTTAAATATAACTGAGCGAAAGAATGCCGAGCAAAATGTGAGGAGCTCGGAAGAGCGGCTAAGAATGTTTGTTACAGCAAGTGCAGATCTAATTTACCGCATGAGTTCAGACTGGAGTGAAATGACAGTGCTCACTGATGATGTTGTGTTAAAAGATGCTAAAAGCCCTATAAGTGACTGGCTGGACAACTATATTCCCCTAACGGAACATGCTCGCTTCAAACTAGTTATTGCAGAATCGATAAAAACAAAGAAGTTATTTGTTTTGGAGCATCAAATACTATTGGCTGATGGATCAATTGGATGGATGAGCTCAAGGGCGATTCCTTTGCTAGACCAAAACGGAAATATTATCGAATGGTTTGGTGTATCCTCTGACATAAGCGCCAGAAAAATTTCCGAAGAACAGCGGGACAGACATTATCTATTATTACAACAGTCCGAGCAGGTTGCAGCGACTGGAACCTGGCATTATGATTTATTAGTTAATAAAATAACTTGGTCTGACGGCATGTATAGTTTATATGAGGTTCCGACTGGAGGGGATATAGGACTTGAAATTTATGGCTTGCTTGCTTCCCCGGAGTCTATGGCGAATGGGAAATTTTTGGCAGGGTTGATAGAAAATCCAGAAGCTGGCTTTGATGACATTCTCCATATTCAGGTAGGAGGTATCAATAAGGTAATCAAGGTAAAAGCTACAGTGATTCGGAACGATGACAATTTGCCTATTAGTATAGTGGGAGTAGATATGGATGTATCTGCGAGTTTCGCTGCTCAAGAAAAAATACGGCTGATGTCAAAATTTCAACAACTTGAAATTTTTAGAGCTACACTCAGTATGCAGGAGGAAGAACGACGCAGGATTTCTGAAAGTCTTCACAATGGCCTCGGCCAGCTTTTATATGGGATTAAACTCAGTCTTGGAGGGCTCAGTCTTAAAGAGGCTGGGGCAGATAAGGATAAGTTTATCGCCTCTAAAAAATATACGGAAAAGCTGCTTACCGACGCAATTAAGGAATGCCGTCAGATTTCGCATCAATTAATGCCCGCAGCGCTTGAGGAATTTGGACTTCAACCCGCACTTGATGAAGTATGTAAACAACTCAAAGGCAAGGTGAGATTCGACTGCCATTACAACGGCCTGCAGCAGCGAATGGAGAGTTACTTAGAACTTGCAGTATTTAGAACGGTTCAGGAACTGATGCTTAATGTCGTCAAGCACGCTCAAGCTACTCACTGTGAGGTAATAGTAAAGATTATAGGTGATAGGGTCCAGATTGGAGTCAACGATAACGGAAAGGGAATTGATTTTGAGAAGGAAAGGCAAAAAGGGATTGGACTCAGTTCAATTCAAAGTAAGATAAATTTACTTAATGGAAAGGTAAATATTATTTCACAGAAAGGAATGGGAACTCAGATAGCCGTTATTATTCCAATCACATCCTCGCAGAGTTAAGCTTAAATCCTCTATCTTATTTTTTTTTAAAAATTAGTCACGACATCACACTGTTGTGAGCTGAATAAATAAAGTAGGTTGACGCCGTCTCACAGGAAATATATTTGCTGTAAAGTTTTGCCTGTCTGTATTTTAGTGAATTGGCGGAAAAGGGCCAAATGAACTAGTTTGTTCAATTGGTGGAGAATTCGCTTGTCATAGCTTTTCTATGGGCTAACGTGCGGAAAATTTGCATTATGCGCCTTCAACCAGTCCTGCATCTGGGCTGCAGAGGTAGCCGGATAAAGGATAAGCTTTCCCGAATGAACTCTTCAATAGGCATCCTGCCAGTTAGAAAAAACTCAAAAACGAAACACACATATTTTGGAACGTTGAAGGCGAAGGCTACACAACTTCATTTACCTCCCTCTGCCTACTTACTAAGTTACAAACAAGTTTTACAAAAATTTTATTTATGGTAAGACCTTTTCAAGGTACTGGATCATCCAAAATATTACATAACTGCCAGTTTTTCATTAACAATGCCATATTGGAAAAGGCGGTGCAGATTGACCCCATATCACCGAAAATAAAAGTGGTGTAAGTTCTGTATATTTATGATTTATTGAATTGGTAGAAAGGGTTTAGATCAATTGGTGTGCCCATTAAGTGCGGAGAAAATCCTTTAGGATACATGAGAACAGGGGAGAAGGCTTCGAGTTTTGATCTGCGTCGGGAGTATTAAGTTCGTCTATGAATAACTTTAAAAAGTCTTCGCCCACAAGACTGACACCATCTGGATCAGATCCAAAATTGAAGATTTTTAACTCTGTCAATTGTTTCCTTTTTGAAGCTAACGGTCTATCTCTTAGGCCGAAGATGGTATGACATTGTTGACCTCTGGGGGTGTTGTGGCTGATCTTCCCCGTAATCTAATACTTGAGGTCTGTTTCACATTGTTGTAAGACCGAAGTTGCAGCTCATTATGGCTTTTTTGTGACCGCAAAGCCTATTGGATTAGCAGCTTGCAACAATATTGTCGAAATCCAATGTTAAATTAGGAGCCAAATGCTGTGGTCCTAGGCGTTCGTTATGAGAATTGCCCAGCTCAATGTGGTCATAGCAGTACGCGCATAAATACTTTTCAATTAAATAAGCTTCTTTGACATCCCTGCGGACGGCTTGCCTAGTACTCCACTGAAGTTGCCGTAATTCGAATGTGGATGATCGACTTTCCAATTGGACAAACTTAACTGTTCTGCTCCTTTTATGATTCTTCTCATTTTTGGATCAGTTCAAGCCTATTGATTAGCAATCGTGATTTGATAAGCTCAAGGTGGTCTGAAGGCAGCACCTCTTCAAGTTTCTTAAGATGATGTGGAAACAATCCAAACTTTAGCTGAATATTTATGTTCTTCAAATACATCTATAAAGAAAAACTATGAAAACTTTAAAATTAACATTGATTGCGTCTGCCTTTTTATTTTTAGGTGCCTGCAACAACAATACTGAAGAAAAAAATCGGCAATCAGAAGTGAACACAGATACCATTGATACCACTGCAACCGGTGATCAGCAAATGAGAGATAGCACTCACATTGATTCATCAACAAGGACATTGCCCCCGAATAAATAAATGAATAAAGCCCTCGTTTGACGGGGGCTTTTTACGCTCTAGGTGTTTCAGGTTCGTTCATTTTTCTTAAAAGAGTAATGATTATAGTACTTAACGCAACAGTGACCAATATCTTTTTCGCAAATCCTTTAGGGTTGTATGTTAACTCTGATTTTATTCCTCGTTCTGCAAACACGTTGGGAAATATTCCTTTTGCCAAATCTCCTACTATGGCCTCCGATGCGTTAACCCGGTCAGCGAGAATTAACGGAATCCAGTGCCTATACCTGTCCTCGCTATGTTTAAAAGCACATACCGCCTAATCATCCCGCTCAGCCCTGATGGCTGAACGGTATTTCCAAAGACCGTGCTTTACTCAGAGCCTTCATTAGATTTTAAAAGTTCAACATCAATCTTTTGTTGAGGTGACTGTAAGTAGCCATAGTTTTTGACGCTTCCTCTCCAAAACTGCTGTCTATCTCCGGGTAACTAGAATCAAAAAAAGTGTTAAATTGAGCACTAGTTTCCCCGCTAATGCCAAAGCCCAGATTCTTTGGTTCTACCAAAATAATTTTTTGCCTGCGCGCTGTAGATTCAAAGCGGTAGTTAACCCGGTAATTCCATCACCTACTATTATGGCATCTAAACTGAATCTAATATATCTGCTGAAAAGAGGGCTGCATCATAAGGCGCTGCCAGATACTTGTCGTTTTGCCGTCTCGCTGATTTTTTTTATTTTTCATATCTACGTACTGCATCGTTCAGTAATCGTTTATTATCCCTGTATGCCAAATTAGTATATCGGCGATTCCTAGTGTAGATTTAGCAGCGATTGTAGCTGTGCCCTTAAAGGTTTAAAATTCAATCTATGAAGGCCTACAGGCTTAGACAACAGCGTGTAGCATGGGATACTTTTGTGGATACATACGTGATTTAGCCCGGGCTTCCACTATTTGTTAAGGTATAATTCGAGACTCCGCTAACTTGCCTGGGATTAATACGTATATAGTATGGGAAGTATACCCTTTTTGTCCATTGGCTAAACTTTATGAACTTCTACAGTGTGGTATAGAAGCGAGGCGCATTTGCTGCTGAGCCCTTAACTAACAAAAAAAATAGCTTATGTTCCATCACTCAAAAGACTTGCAGTTCAATGCAAGAGTCTCTAAACCAGACGCCGTATTCGCAAACATTTTATTAGAACAGTTTGGTGGTGAAAACGGAGAGCTTGCCGCAGCCATGCAGTATTTTACGCAGGCATTTGGCGCCAAGCAGCCACATCCTGACAAGTACGATATGCTAATGGATATTGCAACCGAAGAGTTTAGTCATCTTGAAATTGTAGGGGCAACTATCCAGATGCTTTTAAAAGGTGTCAACGGCGAACTTAAAGATGCCGCGGATTCATCGGAGATTATGCAAGTGTTAGACGGTAAAGCGGCTAAAGAAAACATCATCCATGCGGCCCTGTCAGCTAATCCCCATTTTGTAATGTTAAGCACTGGTGGTCCGAGACTGGCTAATAGCCAGGGGATTCCATGGTGTGCATCCTACATCCATTCCAATGGAGACCTTACGGTCGATCTGAGGTCTAATCTTGCCTCAGAGTCCAGGGCGAAGCTGGTGTATGAACACTTGATGAAATTTACTGATGATCCTTATGTTAGGGAAACACTTTCTTTTCTTATGACCCGCGAGGTGGCCCATTACAAAATGTTTGAAGCCGCATTGGATACCATTCAGCCAAATTTCCCTCCCGGGGTGCTGCAGGCAGATCCGAGATTTACTCAACAATATTTCAATTTTTCGCAGGAAAATTCATTCGCTGGTCCCTGGAATCAGGGCGAGATGCCAGGCATGGGAAAGGACTTTGAATTTATAGAAGACCCTGTTGCCTTCGTTAAGGAAACCGAAGGGCTTACCAACCTTTCTGGTGACAAGGAAGAAGAAATGGAGCAGGCTCAGCTGCTAAACAAAGAGATGAGCGAAGAGAAAAGTATTGAGGTCAAATCAGCAGAGCCAGAGGGAACTGCTCAATGGAGCAATTACAGAGAACCTAAAATTTAATGCACACAACGGAAGGCCGGACTGCGAAAGCATCTGGCCTTACTTTTTATAAAGGCTGTACCCATTATGTTCCAAATATCCGCTTTCCCCATCGATTAGCAAATCGATTACCTCGTTAGCGGTTTCCCATTTCCTTTTTTGATCCTCTGCATTTTTCCACGCCCTGCCGGTTTTGATTACCATTGTCGGAAGCCGACCGCATTTTTGTTCCCCATACGGGCTAGCGTGTTCCTCAGGACGCGCTTTAGCAGGCATAAACGGGTAAATTTCGTCAGTATCGCCTTTGAACCGCGCTTGGGTCTCGCATTCTTGGGCAACATGCATAGTCATTTTATTGATTTCATCACTCACCTCGAACAGAAAGTTTGTAGTTTCTATATCCATTACAGGTAAGAGGCAAATGATAGACCATGGATTGTGTTTATTTATCAACAGCTTAACGTGTTTAAAGGATTCCAGTGAATAGGTCGCTTCTATTGTTTTATAAGCTAGTCTGCGGCCATCTAAAATGCTTTCATAAACATCTGCATGATGAAGATCTTCTCCAATAATGAGCACTGGCCTGCCTGGCGCGTCTGTCTTGGGGACCTTAAAATCGTTACTACCATAGGCAAACCTGCCTGTAGTTTCCCACCAGCCGCGGCCTTGGACCGCTGGGTGAGCGTAAGTTTTCCCGGTGGCAATCGCCTGCACAAGATTAGCCAGTGCTGTTGGCCTGAGCAGGCCCTTTGACAGGTCAAAAGCGCCAGGCTCGTAATCCTCAAATCCAGTGGTCAGAAGGTTCCTCCAGCCGAAGGACCCAAGAAGAGACCACGCTGTGATTGCAACCATGTTAACTCCTTCTGCCTCTAATTTGCGGGCCTTAAGGTCAATCTGCATCAGCCATTTAAGCTGATCTTCCCGTCCGCAGTGCAGGTACACTTCGGTAAGCGCCACGGGGATATCATAACGGTTGAAAGCCGCTCTCAGCAGCATATCCACGCCACAAAGGACTGCATTGGGAGACCTCACAGCTTCTACGTCCGCATAACGGACCGAACCGCTTCCCCCATGTGTATGCTCGGGATATATTTCCAGATTTTCATCGAGATACCTTTCAGAGGTGATGTAGTAGTTGACTCCATAAATTTCAGGCATGCAGGGATCCTCTGCCAGTTCCTCGAGTTCCTGCGGGGCAATTCCGTTCTCGGTAATGTATTCCCACAGGGGGTGGGGCTGGTTTACTTTTCCGCAAAGCAGATCCATGGAAAGCCACCTCCTCTGGTTCTCAAAATTAGCCTGACTGCGAAGAAAAGGGGTGCTATGGGTCTCTCCCAAGTCTTCGGTTTGAATAAGCTTTGCCTGGGGGTTGATCTTGCGGATTGCCTTCATCGCCGCGCGGGTCGCCCTGCATTCGCTCATTAGGATCCGGAGGAAAGTCTCGTCTGTTTTTTTATGCGGATGCCATAACCCGTAAAGTCCGCAGAACCGGGCTGTAGTCAGCGGCTCATTGATTGGGGTATAATATTCGAGCCAGGGAAACCGCTCCGCAACTAGGTGGGCATAATCAGCCAGTCCTTTTTCAAAGGAACTATCGGTGAGATTCACGTAGGCCGGGCCGCAGCCATGGTGGACAAGCCCGGCGATGACGCCAACACCGTTTTGGCGAAATTCCTCAAGGGCAGTTGCTGTCCCTGACCAGTCTATGATTGCCTCACGCTCTGGTTGATGGTTTTCCCATAGCACGGGATAACGGATCCGTTGAATACCAAGTCCGACAATTTTTGGGATGTCTGCCTCGCGCCCATAGTGTCCAGCAAAAGCCAGCTGGTCAAAGTATTCGTCACCCAGCCTATTTATTGTGCACTCAATTCCGCCCCAGACTTCCATTTGCGCTTTCTAGTACCCTGGTGTTTTCGCTGGCCTCTTTTTTTATCTTTCTGTAGGTTGCCAATGCCTGTGCCACGACCTGGTCCATGTTATAATATTTATAGGTTGCCAGCCTTCCCACAAAGTAAACATTCCTCTGGCTTTTTGCAAGCTCCTCATATTGCCTGTAAAGGGCCATATTGTCTGGTCTGGGGATAGGATAATAAGGATCACCCTCGGCTGTTGGAAACTCATAGACGATCGAGGTTTTATGGTGCTTTTGCCCGCTGAGGTATTTGAACTCGGTGATGCGTGTGAAGCTGTAGTCATTGGGATAATTTATAGTGCCGGTTTGCTGAAAAGTTTCCTGGTCGTGAGTTTCGAACCTGAATTCGATGGAACGGTAGGGTAGTTTGCCAAAGCGGTAGTTAAAATATTCGTCCACTGGTCCGGTGAAGACCATTTTTTTAAACTGAATTTCTGGAGCGGCATCGCGGTAATCTGTTCCGAGCATTATGCTGATGTTAGGGTGGTTGAGCATGTTTTCGAACATTTTCGTATATCCATACAGAGGCATCGATTGATAGGTATCAGTGAAATACCGGTCATCCTTGTTTGTCCGTGTGGGAACCCTTGCAGTCACGGAGGCGTTTAGCTCCGAAGGATCTAGATCCCACTGCTTGCGGGTATAGTTTTTAAAGAATTTTTCATAAAGTTCCCTTCCAATCGAATTCACGACCACATCCTCCGATGTTTCAAGTATATTTTTTGACTCCGCCTTTGAGGCGAAAAATGCTTCCAGCTGCGAGCTGTCAAGGTTCATCCCGTACATCTGATTAATGGTGGTGAGGTTGATTGGGATTGGAAGGTATTGCCCGTCCAGACTCGCGAGTACCTTGTGTTGATAGTGTCTCCACTGGGTAAACCTGGAAAGATATTCAAAAACCTCCTTGCTATTGGTATGAAAGATGTGAGGTCCATATTTATGAATCAGGATTCCAGCCTCATCATAATAATCAAAGGCATTTCCGCCTATGTGGTTCCTCTTGTCCAGAATTAACACCCTGTTTCCTTCGGAGGCAAGTCTTTCGGCCAGTACGCTTCCCGCGAATCCTGCGCCTACGATTAAATAATCATACATATTTTTCTTTTAACTAGCAATCGATACTTTTAATTTTGAGTTCATGGCGAGCACCAGCTGTGCCGCCATGAATTCCTGAGTATAATCCCAGGAAATGTCTTTCAGAAATTCGTCTACCTTATTAAGCCATTCTTTTGTGTCATCCTGCTTTAGGATCGCCTCAACCGCATCGATAAAGCCGTCCGTATCGGAAGCAATATGCACAAGCTTTTTAATTCCATAAGGCAAAATTACGTCGCGTATCGGGGTAGAAATAACCGGTATACCAGCTGAAAGGTATTCAGGGGTTTTTGTCGGACTGATAAACTCTGTCGATTCATTGATCGCAAATGGAATTAAGGCTATGTCCCAGCCGCTGAGGTAAGCGGGGAGCTCGCGATAATTTTTTTGGCCCAGGTAATGGATGTTGGCTCCTTGCGGAAGCGTTATAGGATCTATTTTAACCACGGGCCCGATCAGTATGATGTGCCAGTCAGGTCTTTTGCGAGATAGTCCCTCAATAAGTTCGAGATCAAACCGCTCATCGATTACTCCGAAAAATCCCAGCTTGGTTCCCCTGATAGCGGCCTGGTCTGCGGGCTGTTCCAGGGATTTCCTGGCTTTACCGAAATGTTCTTTTTCTATGCTGCTGGGCACTGGCCAGATATTGCTATGCAGGTTTTTCTTTGCTTCGTAAAGAGAATGGCCTCCTGTGAATACGACGTCTGCCTTTTCGATCAGTTCGCGTTCAAGTCTTTTGAGCGATTCCGGAGCAAAACGGAAGGCGGAAAGTTCGTCCATACAGTCGAATACGGTTAGGGATGATTTAAAATTTCTGCTGAATTCCAGGGCGATGGGGGTGTAGTACCAAAAAGTCCAAGCTTCTTCACCAGCAGATTCCAGGAAACTGCCCAATAGTACCTTTTGCATCTCAACGGTGTCCTCAGGGGCGGTACCTACCGGGATATTGGGAACGATAACGGTGAGATTGTGCATTTTGACATAACTGACAAGAGCAGGCGCAGCTGCGTGCACATAAACTGGTTCTTCCATGTAAAACACACGGCAGTTTTTGGCAAAGCGATTCATCAGGTGCTGCGGGCGCTGAAAAACAAAATCCCATCTCAGGTGGGAAAAACATAATAGATTCTGTGAAACGGTGTTTTTTGGATTTCTCATATATTTTGTAATTGATTAGTCGGAATCTGCCTGTCCGGCCCAAGGCATAGGAAAATATTAACCCGGCAACTATACTTACAACCAAATTTATTGGGGATAGTTCTTGCAATAAATACCTGTTTTAATATCCACTGTTTATTTCTTGAATAAATTGGCCTTCGGATAATGTTACATACCTTTAAAATACGGTTATTTGGATCACTTCTGGTCCCTGTCAGACCCACACTTTCTTTGAGGAAACGCGGCAATCAGCAAAAAAAAATATCCCAAAATAACCATGGAAATAACATTGCTTTTGCACAAGGTTAACAACCCTGAAGACATCGCAACAATTACTCCCAGGTGTGGAGCCATACCCAAATAGAGCTTCAGGGTGGCGATTTTGAAAAAAGGATGGCTCTAATCTGTTTATAAAAGCTAGCCAGAGAACGGATACGCCAGTAGTAAATGCGAACAGTCTTACTAGATTAATTTCCTCAAATTAAACATCTATGGAGCATGCATCAAAAAACACGGCAAAAAAATAATCCGCCAGTGCGAGGACAATTTTTTTGATCATGGCAGTTTTCCATAAGCTGTGTAGGTATTCTTAGGTTTTTCCAATCAACACTGTTGGTGGAAAAAAGATATCACTGGACTAATTACAGGTAGTTTACCGCCAAAGCGTATTTACACGGTGAGGATAGCCATTATGCTTATTTGATCCATTACCGCACACCATTTCTGGTTTATTATGTAACGAAAATTCCGGGCATGAAAAAAGAAGTGGACAAAGGCTTTTGGAGAAATTCCACAAAACGGGGTATCAATGGTGCTGTGCCCCTTCTGGAAACTCCGCCAAATTCAATTTTGCTTTTACCTAAAAGTTGGGTCCGATCACCCAGAAGACCAGCAAATATCTTTCAGCTCTACAATTTCGTGAGCGAGGACTAGTTTTTTTTACCAAGTTCCTTTGCTCGTGAACGTGTCAACTCTGAAGTCTACCCTCCCGACTTATATTTATACTGCTTGGGTCCGGGACGCTCTGGTTATCGATTAACTAGCAGTCTACGCTAAGTAAGCTTCCGAATCTTTCTTAACCATTATCTATTCGAACTAATGATGAATTACCTGGCGCCATAAATACCCTAAATTTTTTCGGTTTTTACCAAAATGGAGTTTCAGGAAAACCTGGGTGAAAATTAAATGTTTTAACCTAAAATGCATTCTATGGAAGACAATTATACCACAACACCCGGCAAATCCTTTCCCCTTGGCGCTACCTGGAAAAGAAACGGGACTAATTTTTCGATTTTCGCCCAAAACGCGGAACGCGTTGAACTCTGCCTTTTTGATGTGACCGGAACCGAGACCTCGCGGATTGAACTTGCCGACCGGGACCACCACATCTTTCACTGCTTTGTTCCTGAAGTAGCCCCCGGCCAGCTTTATGGCTATAGGGTATACGGTCCTTATGATCCATTAGCTGGAAAGCGCTTCAACCCGAACAAGCTCTTAATCGATCCTTATGCCAAAGCGATCTGCGGCAAACTGGTATGGAACCCTGCCGTATTTGGTTATGTGACCGGCGGCGGAGAAGGCAATCTGGGTTTTTCAGGCGAGGACAGCGCTCCATATATGCCAAAGTCGGTTGTCATCGACCCCGTCTATGACTGGCAGGGGGATACTCCCCCGGATATCTCCTACCACCGGACGGTAATATATGAACTGCATGTTAAGGGATTCAGCCAGCTAAATGGCCTTATTCCCGAACATCTTCGCGGAACATTCGCCGGCATTGCCCATCCGGAAAGTATAAAATACCTCAAATCACTTGGCATAACCGCAGTGGAGCTTATGCCTGTGCACCAGTTTATCTCGGACGGTCATCTGGAAAAAAAAGGCCTCCACAATTACTGGGGATACAATACCATAGGCTTTTTTGCCCCACATGGAAATTATAGCGCTGCGGGAGATTCCGGAGGGCAGGTAAAAGAGTTTAAAGACATGGTCAAAGCGCTCCATCAAAACGGTCTGGAGGTTATTCTGGATGTAGTTTACAACCACACTGCGGAAGGCAATGAACTAGGCCCGACCTTGTGTTTTAAGGGCATTGACAATGAAAGCTATTATCGTCTGGAAGAAACAGATAAACGCTATTATACGGATTACACTGGAACAGGCAATACACTTAATACCCGCATGCCCGCAGTACTCAGGTTCATCATGGACAGTCTCCGTTACTGGGTTTCGGAGATGCATGTCGACGGTTTCCGCTTTGACCTTGCATCAACCCTTGCCAGGGGTCTCCATGAGGTGGACAGGCTGGGGGCCTTTTTCGATATCATCCATCAGGATCCCGTTATTTCCCAGGTGAAACTTATTGCCGAGCCCTGGGACGTAGGCGAGAACGGATATCAGGTCGGCAAGTTCCCTGCGGGATGGGCGGAATGGAATGGGAAATACCTGGATACGGTACGCAGGTTTTGGAAAGGCGACTGCGGAATGACCGGCGAATTTGCCCAACGGTTTATGGGGAGCCCCGATCTTTATATGCAGGACTACCGCAGGCCGACCGCCAGTGTCAATTTCATTACCGCCCATGATGGCTTCACGCTGCACGACCTGGTCAGTTATAATGAAAAGCACAACCAACAAAACCTAGACGATAATACTGATGGGGAACAGGATAATGATTCCTGGAACTGTGGCGAAGAGGGCGATACCGAAGATGCAGACATCAATTATCTTCGCGGAAAGCAAAAGCGTAATTTTATGGCTACTCTGCTGCTCTCGCAGGGCGTGCCGATGATAAGCTCGGGAGACGAAATAAGCAGAACACAGAAGGGAAACAATAACGCCTATTGCCAGGACAACGAAATTTCCTGGATAGACTGGACATTACTAGACGATGATCTACTGAAATTCACAAAAGAAGTCATTCATCTCCGGTTGCAACATCCCAGCCTCCGCCGGCGTGAATGGATCGTTGGCGACCGGGTGGATTCGGACGGACTGTTGGACGTTGCATGGTTTTCATCAAATGGCGAGTATATGAGCGAGAACCAATGGAGTGATCAGGAAAGCCGATGCCTGGGTATTTTCCTCCATGGAGAAGGGATTCAGGGAACCGATAGATTGGGCAATGAAATATCTGACTGCCACTTCCTCTTGATTTTCAATGCGGGACACTCCGACATCGATTTCAAGCTTCCGCAAATGAAGTTCAGCCGGGAATGGATGCAGATTTTGACAACAGGTGATAAGATACCGCCGTCTGGGGAGTATGGCGCAGGGGAAATAGTGACCATGGAAAACCGAAGCCTGATGGTTTTTCGCTCAGGCCAGAATGCAGACACTCCTAAAGTCACCAAAGTTTAGACTATTTTATGAAAAAACCAATTGAAAACTTATGATCGTTAACTACACGCAAAGCGGCTGGCAGATCATAGCTCAGCGTTCACATGGCCTTCTTGCAGCACAGATCTGTGCAATGTGGAACCATGCGGAAAGGCCCGAACGCTGGATAGAAACCCTTATTGCGACGGCCGAACATGATGATGTCTTCAATGAACTGGAAACCGGACCGCTGGTCAGTCCAAACGGAGGTCCTGTTGATTTCAGGATGAATGTTTTTGATGAAAGTCTTTCCGAGCAGCTTATCGGGCGCGCCGAGATGAAAGGGAGTTTTATTGCCCTGCTGGTTTCCAGGCATATTGCTTTTACCCATGGACAGGAGCAGGCTGCGAAGCCATTTCTTGCCAGGCTGAAAAAAAAGGAAAAGGAATGGCTTAAGATTGTGGGGGTTTCCAGAAAGGAGGCGGATGCGGCATACGAGATACTGCAGTTCTGCGATGCCCTTTCCCTTTTGATCTGTAAGGACCAGGTTCCCCCTCAGGGGAGAAAAATAGAAATCAGCACCGGTCCTAACGGAAGGATGTACGAACTGTATTGCCAGAAAGGAAGTCTGCGGGTTTTCCCTTGGCCGTTTGAGAGCGATGGGTTCAGGGCGGATTATGAATGCCGGAACTTAAGTGCGCTCACCTTTACAAACGACAGCGCCTTCCGGAAGGCACTTAAAGAAACGACAGCTTCCAGGATAAGTATCAAATTTGAAAAGGAATAGGGCTTTTGAGCCAAACTTTTAGCCTGCCGTCATTGTTTATAGGAAAACTAACCGAATGAAAAACCATTTAATATTTGCGCTCCTGTGTATGTTCAGCCTAAACGCCGCAGGGCAGAACAAACAGTCCTACTCTGTCTTTAAGCCTGTGCCACGCGATAGTTTGAGGAAAATGGAAACTGACCGTCCAGACGTAAGTGAAAGTCCGCAGACCGTTGATGCGGGCCACTTTCAGCTTGAGACCGATCTCTTCCGTTTTCAGCGGCAGAAAACCGAACAGGGGAGAACAGATGATTATCTGATCAATCAGATGAATATAAAGCTGGGACTGACCCGGTCCACAGCGATCCAGATAAATTTTGGAAGCTATGCGGTAAACAAAGATTTTGACAGTGAGGGTCAGGTGGAAAGAAGCAGTGGATTCGGCGATCTTACCCTGCGGGTGAAACAAAACCTGCTGGGCAACGATAGGGGAAAGTTTGCTATCGCAGTACTGCCTTACCTCAAGTTTCCCACATCCAGGATAGATGTGCAAAGGGAGTATGAGGGCGGAATCATCATTCCCATGAGTTTCAAAATTGGCAAAGAATGGAAGCTGGGGATGCAGGTGGAGGCCGATCGGCTAAAGGATGAAGAAGGTAGGGGGCACCACAATGAGCTCCTGCAGACATTAACCCTTTCCCATTCCTTAAATAAGAAAGTCGAAGCCATCATTGAAACCTATTACACCTATGAAATCAAGGCGTCACATTTCGAAAATTTTTTGAATGCGTCCCTGCAGTTTGAGCTTAGCAGGGACATGCTCCTGGACGGCGGACTGAACTACGGCCTCCAGCACGATGCACGGAAAAGCTACTTTCTCGGACTAGCATTTCGGCTATAAGACCATAAAACAAATAAGACCATGAAAAACAAAAATAAAAACAACAACCCGGTGGCCACTGAACCGGCGCCGGAAATTGATGAGGCTGCGAGACGGCTAAATGAACACATCCTATGGGAGAACACAGTCAACGGATCATATAGGGAGGACGAGGATGCAAACCAGGATAGGCCCTCGGGCGGGCAATAGTTAAGTTGTTATGTTAAACGGTCAGGCCTGCGGTCTTTTCATTGAACCGAAGGCCTGCTCTGAGAAGTAATCAATTGATTCTTCATGTTTTATTGTTTATAATCTCATCTCCGGAGATATTGATCTGCGCAAGTGCTTCCCTTGGAGGACCTGTGATCACGCATCCGTCTGTAGCGAACCGCCCGCCATGGCACGGACAATCCCAGCTTTTCTCGCTTGCGTTCCAGTTGACGATACAGCCCGCATGGGTGCATACCGGATCAAGTGCGGTGACCTTTCCGCTGCTGTCCTTATAAAGTGCCAGTTTTTTGCCATCAAAAGAGGCAATTTTTCCCTGGCCATTCGCTAAACCGTTAAGCGTATCGAGTACCGCCCCGCCAAATCTGTCGGCCAGGAAATGATAGGCGACATCCGCATTTTCTTTCACGAATTCGCTAAAGCCCGAGACAGGCTTTATTCTCGATGGCGAAAGGACTTTCGCCAGTGTATGTTCCTTTTTTAAAATCAGGCTGGTGATAATTTCCCCTGACAGGCTTCCGAAGATCATGCCATTTCCGTTGAAACCTGTAGCAACATAGATGCCCTCATCACCACCAGGCAACTGGCCGATATAGGGAAGGCCATCCACGGGAACGTAATATTGAGAGGACCACCGGAATTTTATTTCATTGATCTCAAAAATATCCCGGGCATATTTTTCCAGATCTTTAAAGGCCTGCTCCGGATCATCGTGGCCGGTTTTGTGGTCAGCACCGCCAACCAGAAAATAGTTTTTTCCGTCTATCTCGTGGCTCCTGAAATAGTGGTAGGGTTCCTGCATATCATAGGAGAGGCAATTTGGATAGTTGCCGTCTTTGAGTCCAGCTGCAATCACGTAACTTCGATATGGTGCGTTCCGTAGAGACAGGATATTGATTCCTGGCGGAATGTGCGTAGCCCATACCAGGTTGTTTGCCCTAATTTCCCCATTATCGTGAAGTGCATGGTGGATTCCGTCTCTGAATTCTGTAGAAGTTACCATGATCCCTTCGGAGATCTTTCCGCCAAGTTTTTTAAATCCATCAGCAAGACCGGCTATGTATTTTAGTGGATGAAACTGTGCCTGGTCTTTAAACCGCAGGCAATGCTCGAAATCGATCGGCAGACCATTAGTCTCGGATTCGGTGACCGCAATTCCGGCCTCCTGCGCCGAAGAGAGGATCTGCTGGAGCTGAGTTGTCTCCTTCTCGTTCTGGGAAAAGAGATAGCCGTCCTTAAATTCAAAATCCGCATCTATCTGAAGTTCATCTATATTGGCCTTGATCTTTTCTATCATCCTCCTGGAAGCATCAGCCAGCATGCTGGAAACGTCCTTTCCAAAGTCGCTGTCGATTTCGGGATAGGTTGCATCCAGAAAGGTATTCAAATGGGCGCTTGTTCCGCCCGTAGTTCCAAATCCAAGGTTGTGGGCCTCGGCAAGTATGCACTTTTTCCCCTCCCGTTGAAGGTTTAGCGCGGTAGTCAGCCCAGTGATACCTCCGCCGATAATCAACACGTCGTAAATCTCATTTGAATCGTTTATGCTAGTGGACAAATCTTTTTTGCCTGCCTGCCACAAGCTTGTATTTTTCCCGTCGCGGGGATTTATAGTATTATTTTCCATATTGTTCCAATAAAAAAATGTCAGAAGTCCTAAGCGGTTCTTTCACCATCTGATACCTGTTGGTTCAAAAGTTCAAGTGCTTTTTCATTTCCCTGCATGGCCGCAAGGTCGGCGGCACGCTGTCCGCGGATATCTGTGATACTGGGATCTGCTCCGCTTGCGAGCAGGAACTCAAAGACCTCATTGCGTCCGAACATCGCAGCGAACATCAGTGCCGTCCCACCGTTTCCATGCTGGAGGTCCAGGTTGGCATGACGTGAAACTAGTAATTCTACGATCGGAAGATAGCCTTTAAAGCTTGCGCCCATTAGTGCGGTGTTTCCCCCGCTGTCCCCATCGTCGATGTTCGCGCCACTGTCAAGTAAAAGTTTGGCGGTTTCGAGCCTGTTGTTATAACATGCGATGATGAGCGGGGTGTAGCCTTTTTCGTCTCGAAAGTTTAGGTTTACGCCTCTTTTGATGAGCTCCCTGATTACGTCGTTTTCGCCCTGCCTGGCTGCCGGGATAATGAGCTGGTCAATATTTTCCATAAGTTATAATGCTGTAAGTTGATGTGAAAGCCCGGATACGAGATGTTCTTCTAAATCCTGGAAAATTGAAGAAGGCTCCCTTAAGGAGCCCTGTGATTATTCTGAAACGGCCTGTGCATTAACTGCTCCAACCGCGATTTCGGTAAGGGCGAGGTCAGTCGCCTTTTCGTTTTCAAGCGTTTGGCTAAGCAGGTCGGCTATGTCATCGCGGCCCATGTTCTGCGCAAATACTCTTAAAGTGCCGTATGTGGCGATCTCGTAATGCTCCACTTTCTGCGCGGCAAGGATAAGTCCTGCATCACGGATCATCGTTCCTTTATCAGTGTCTGAAATAATTCCATCAGCCTCCTCCAGAAGGCCCGCCATTGCATCGCATTTTTTAGCGGCGGCTTTCTCCTCTAAAAGTTCAAACACCTGCTCTAAGGTGTCGATGTGCTGCTCGGTCTCAGCGGTATGTTTGTCAAAGGCCGCGGCAAGTTCGGGGCTTGTCGAGGCTTTTTTCATTTTAGGGAGTGCCTTTGCCAGGTGTTTTTCAGCCCAATAAATGTCTTTAAGTTCATCAACAAAGAACTCATGGAACTCTGTATCCTCAATTTTGCCCGCTTTTGGAGCTGTTTTTTTTGCCGCCGGTTTTGCGGATGTTTTTGTTGTTGCCATATTGTTTAATTTTCTAAAGGTATACTTCCAATAACCTCCTGATCTGCGGTTTGGTTTTGAGTTTTTTAATTTTTACCGCCCAGGCATTTGGTCTTGAAGCAAAGCTATTCCTTATTTGCCTGTCTCCAGATCGGGCGCATCAACGGGCTTAGACTCCGGAGATCCTTTCTGCCTTAGGAATATGGTGAGGACGACGATCGAGGCTACCGAGAGAAACTCGCTCTGCCAGTTCTGGAAGGTTTCGAACCAGAAATTCGCGCCGCCAACATATTCAAACATGCTTTCCAAGGCCTTTCCCTTGAGTTTTAGTTCTACGTTGTTGTCCTGCCAGCTTCCGTAAAAATGTAGTCCCCAGCTGACCAGGAACAGGATGCCAAATGCAATTGAAAGTGAATGGCTATAAAGTTTCAGCACAAGCCCGCCTTTTCTTACCGGCCAGGGCGCATGCGGGGAGGGCTTGGGCTCGCGGTCCACTTCTTCACCCTCATCGAGCTTCTTGGATTCTGCGGAACCGATCTGCCGGAGCGAGATCGTTAGTACCACGTATAGTGCCATCTGGAGAAATTCGCTTTCGAAATTCTCGAACGTAGCCGAAATAAAATGCCCGCTGCAGAGGTAAGTGCCAAGGCCAATCGCTTTTGCGCCCAGGTCCTGCAGTTCGGAATTATGTTCGTTCCAGCCGGTGAGTGCCTGTGCAGCAAGGGTAACAATAAAGAGGCTAATGAAAACCACTGAGAGCCCGTTACGGTAGAACCAGGATCTTTTCTGATGCTTTTTTTCTGTTCCCATTATATTAGTTTTTTAAATTCAGATAATGCTCCAGCAGAACCGCTGTTCGTTCCACGGTGCGCAAAACAATCTCCTCCCGGTCCCCAGAAAAATTCATACGTTCAGAAAACAAAAGACCACCATTTTTTAGGGCGTAGACGAACATGGTTCCAACTGGTTTTTCTTTCGTTTCGCTGCCCCCTGGGCAGGTAAGCCCGGTAACGCCAATATGGATGTCTGCTGGTATAACCTCACGAACCCCCTCGGCTATTGCTCTGGTAATCTCCATTGATTCAGGGGTAAATTCTTCTATAAGATCATGGCTGACTTTTAATAGACTTTCCTTGAGGCAGGCATCATAGCACGCTATTCCCCCTTTTAAAAAATCTCCGGCATCATCGATCAGCGAAAACTCCGCACTGAGCCGGCCAGCGGTCGCACTCTCGGCAAAAGCCAGGGTCAGTCTGCTTTCAATAAGCAGGCGACCGACCTGTTTTAGTGTATCACTAACCATAACTTAAATTTTGTTTTTATTTATCCTATAAACACCGTTTTCCGCTTTCTGGTTTTGCGCGTGCTTTATCTTACCGGGTACCGGAAGTTTTTTATCGTCAGATAATAAATAAAAAATCTAAAACCATTCTCTTTTGCGTGTGGTTATTTATCAGAAATAAGTTACTGACCTGTAAACTGAATAGTATGGAAACTAATTCAAAAACTCAACAGTCACCAACTGGCTTATCCAAACCGGTCGAACTTCCGCAAGGCACAGATTACCGGGGAATTTCCGGAAGCGCCAGCCTGAACGCATCAATATCCACTGATAATGATGGCCCTTCTGAAAAGGGAAGGGGATCAGAACAGTCAGATGAAGATAATCCCCTTGTGCGCGGCATTTAGAATTATTCAACCTTAACAGAACAGATATGAAAAAACAAGAAAGCGGTAGCTCACCAAAATTGAGCACCAAACCTGACGCACCAGCGGCCCCATTAAGGGAACTTTTTACAGACGGCATACGCGATTTGTACTGGGCCGAAAACCATCTGGTGAAGTCTTTGCCTAAGATGATTTCGGCGGCAAGTTCACCGGATCTGGTTTCTGCCATCGAATCGCACCTTGCCGAGACAAAGGAACATGTGGAAAGGATCCAACAGATTTTTGCTCTCCTGGGCGAAAAGCCAGTAGCAAAGAAATGCGATGCGATGGAGGGGCTCACCAAAGAGGGCGAAGGTATAATCGAGGAAACTCAAGCAGGAACTGCCACCAGGGATGCGGGCATTATTATGGCCTCGCAAAAAGTGGAACATTATGAGATTGCATCCTATAATGGCCTTTACCAGCTGGCCACAACCTTAGGTCTCACCGAGGTAGCGGATATTTTAGAACAAACGCTTTCAGAGGAAAAGCTGGCGGACAGCAAACTCTCCGATATAGCCGGAAACGAAATCAACTCTAAAGCTGCAGACGAATCATAAAAATATTATGGCAAAAAAGACAACGGGCAATAGCGGGCTTTCCGCTCAACCCGATAACGATAAGACAAAAAGGCTTGAAGAATTTTTGGCTGATAGTACATCGCAGGTGATGACCACCAATCATGGCCTTAAAATTAACGATGATCAGAACTCGCTGAAAGCGGGTGACCGTGGCGCAACACTTTTAGAGGACTTTATTCTCCGCGAGAAAATAACCCACTTTGACCACGAGCGCATACCTGAGCGCATCGTTCACGCAAGGGGATCGGGAGCTCATGGTGTTTTCAAGGTATATGAAGATATGTCATCTTTGACCAGGGCAGCATTTCTCTGCGATCCGGGGCAGAAACCCCGGTATTTGTCCGGTTTTCAACTGTTGCCGGCTCACGGGGATCAACAGATCTTGCAAGGGATGTCAGGGGATTCGCAGTTAAATTCTATACCCAGGAAGGAAACTTCGATCTTGTAGGAAACAATATGCCGGTATTCTTTATCCAGGATGCCATCAAGTTTCCGGATCTGGTGCATGCGGTAAAACCCGAGCCGGATAATGAAATGCCCCAGGCGGCCTCCGCGCATGATACCTTTTGGGACTTTATCTCCCAGATGCCGGAGTCCTCGCACATGATCATGTGGCTGATGAGTGACCGCGCGATCCCGAGAAGTTACCGCATGATGGAGGGGTTTGGTGTGCATACTTTCCGTTTTGTCAACGCAGAGGGAGTGGCGAGTTTTGTAAAGTTCCACTGGAAGCCGCTTCTAGGCGTCCATTCTGTCGCCTGGGATGAGGCGCAGAACATTTCGGGCAAGGACCCGGATTTTCACCGACGTGATCTGTGGGATGCTATTGAGGCCGGTGCTTTTCCGGAGTGGGAGCTTGGCGTACAGATTGTGGCCGAGGAAGATGAATTCAAATACGGCTTTGATCTGCTGGATCCGACTAAGCTCATTCCAGAGGAGCTGGTTCCCGTACAGCGCATAGGAAAAATGACGCTTAATAGGAATCCCGAAAACTTTTTCGCAGAGACCGAGCAGGCTGCTTTCCATGTGGGACATGTTGTTCCGGGGATCGATTTTACCAATGACCCGTTGCTTCAAGGCAGGCTTTTTTCTTATACAGATACCCAGCTGATCAGGCTAGGGGGGCCAAACTTCCACGAGATCCCGATCAACCGTCCCGTGGTTCCAGTTCATAACAACCAGCGTGATGGCTATATGCGCCAAACTATAAACAGAGGTAAAACCAGCTATGGGCCAAATGGAATTGCGATGAATGACCCTCAACAGGTCAAAGCAGCCGATGGGGGATTTGTGAGCTATAACGAGCGAATCGATGCAAGAAAGATAAGGGCCAGGAGCAGAAGCTTTTTTGACCATTTTTCCCAGGCAAGGCTTTTTTTGAACAGCCAGTCTGAGGCAGAGAAAAACCATTTGATCGACGCATTGAGTTTCGAGCTAGGAAAGGTTAAAATGGTACCTGTCCGAGAACGCATGCTCGGCCTTCTTTCCCATATTGATAAAGCACTGGCGGCCGCTGTCGCATATGCATTAGGTCTTCATGTACCAGAAATTCCTTTGGACGAACTTAACGGAAGCGTTCCGGCGGATGGCCTGAATGATGACTACGCTCCAGAACAGAAGGATGGGGAACTGGCGAGGTCCGAAGCGTTAAGCATGGCTGGAACAATCAAGGACTCCATCGCTACCCGAAAGATCGCCATACTCGCCGCAGACGGTGTTGACGGCAAGTCATTAAGTATTATCAAAGACAGTCTGGTAGCCAAGGGGGCTGTTGTGCATATTATTGCACCTAAACTTGGCGAGATCATTTCTGCTGATGATGAGCGCATCCAGGTGGATGAGAGCTTCCTTACTGCTGCGTCGGTTTTATATGATGCGGTTTATCTAACAGGCGGGACAAACAGTTCGGCGGCATTGGAAGCTGAGGCCAACGCTGTACATTTTCTAAACGAAGCGTTTAAGCACTGCAAAGCCATTGCAGTGGATGCGTCCGCTATCCAGGTCATCGAGGCTACTTATTTCTTCAAAAAACTGCCCGCAGACTACACCGAGGAAACTGTGCTGCGCGAAGGAATTCTGGTTGCGGATAAACATGCCGACCTCTCGGTATTGTTTCCCAGGATGATTGCCATGCATAGATTCTGGGACCGTGAGGTACCAAGAAAAATTCCAGCATAATCTGCTTTTCCTTTTTAAGTCAAGCCGGAGCAAGTCTCTGGCTTGACTTAAATTTTTTTCAGTTTCTGTTGTAAATCAATCTCTAGGCTGTGAATAATCCCTTCCCACCAAAAAAAACGAAGATCCAAGATCCCTCGCCGCATTTTTAAGCATCTAGCCTAAATGTAAAATGATCAAAAAGCGGATGTCCACTTTGACTGTGTCAATATGGACTAAAATTCTTGCTAAATCAAAAATGCGTAGAAGGCATGCCTCATTTTCGCTTGGGAAATAAATAACACAATTGTTATTTATTTGGTGTTATCAATTGGCATTGATACTTGAAAAAAATGAAAACTCTTTTGCCAGGATTGTTACTATACCCGGATTTTATCGATTCTGAAAAGGAAGCAAAATTAATTAAAGAAATTGACCGCCAGTTATGGACTGTTGATTATCAAAGGAGACTGCAGTATTACGGTTTTAGCGATGAACTGGAGGCGCCTTATGACCTTGTAACCTATCCTGTTGTTATACCTCCATGTATCAACGAACTTTCTCGGGAAATTTTGGCGCGGGAGATCTTGACCAACCAGCCCGACCAGGTGATCATTAATGAATATCTTCCCGGGGAGGGTATCAAGTCGCATACCGACCGGGCTTATTATGAAAATCAGATTGGTGGCGTAAATCTGGGAAGTGGATGTGTCATGAAATTCACCAACTTAAAAAGCTTTGAAGTTATTGAAATTGAAATTCCCAGACGCTCTGTTTATGTAATGCAAGATGATGCCCGTAAAAAATGGAGTCATGCTATTCCACCAAGAAAGAAAGATATTGTAAATGGAGAAATCATCCATCGGGGCAGGAGAGTTTCGATAACTTATCGAAAAGTGAAACACTCGAAGGTTCGTCCTTTGAATCCCCAGGGCAAAGTTGCGAAGATTTTGAACAATATTTTCCAGTATTAAATAGAATTTTAATACCTTATCAAGTGCGGTGCTAAGCAGCGTCTGTAATGATATTGTTGTTTTTATCAACCATAATCCAAGACCAATCAAAATTCAGCAACGACCTGTAAGGCTAGGTGCTGATATAACGGTTAAAGTTTGCTAATAAAACCACAATCCATTACAGATGCTTTTAGGAGATGTAAAACAATAGACAGATTTTAGTCCTCCCGAAACCAAAAAGACATTCTCTATTTTATCCTCAAAGGCAGACTGAAATGGAATATGCTTCCCTTTCCTAAGGTGCTTTCTGCCCAGATCCTTCCACCGTGGCGTTCCACAATTTCGCTACAAAGAAACAGTCCAAGTCCAAGACCCGGCGCACTGCTGTCTTCCATCCGGTAGAACCGTGAAAATATGATTTCCAGTTTATCTTCAGGGATACCCAATCCTTTGTCGCGTACACTGACCGTTACCTGTTTGTGATCTGTCTCAAGGAAAATTTCCACAAGATTTGAGCAGGGTGAGTATCTGATGGCGTTAGTCAACAGGTTTATAAGTACCTGTTCGATCCTCTGCCCATCAATTTCTACATTGAGGGTTTCAATATCAGTCTGGAATTTGAACTCATGCTGCGGGTGGGCATGTTGCATTATTTCGATACTGTCATCGATAATTCCTTTAATGTCGTTAAGCTGAAGGGTCAACGGAAGCTTTCCCGCCTGGATCTTGGTTATATCCAACAAGTCGTCGATCAATCTGATTAGCTTTTTAACCTGCTGAGATGCTTTATTAACCACATGAATAGATTTTTGTCCGTCACTTGTTTTTGCAAGTATCTGTAAGTAACCATTCAAACTGGTTAGGGGCGTCTTGAGTTCATGGCTCGCCAGCCCGATGAATTCATTTTGTCTATCACTGAGGGTTTTGACCTGTTCATAAAGGCGCGCTTTTTCCTGCTGTAATAAGATTTGCTCACTAATGTTCCTAGCAATCTTCGAAGCACCTATTATCTTACCGTCTTCGGCAATAACCGGGGAAACTGTTACAGAAATAGGTACGAACGAACCAAACTTGGTCAGTCTTATCGTTTCGAAATGGTCAACCTTCTTCCCTGCCTTAATTTGCGAAATGATGAATGTTTCCTCCTCTAGCCTTTCTGGTGGGATAATCAGCGAAATATGGTTTCCGATGGCTTCTGATTCACTATAGCCGAACATTTTTTCTGCGGCCGGATTCCAGCTCATGATGATGCCATCCAGGTTTTTGCTGATAATGGTATCCTGGGAGTTGGCCACAATCGACGCCAGAATGGCGTTTCTATCGTTTATAAAAGACTCAATCATAGGTATGATCAAAGTTAAAAAAATATTCAAAATAGTTGTAAATAAATCAGCAGTCATGTCTGCCCGTTCATCGTTATTGCCGTAAGTTCCCGTCCCCAATATTTACAATAGGTAAGAAAACGCGCGTTTGCACGCTTCAAAATAAGAATGCTGTTAAACTTTTCGATACTTAGTTGTGTTAGTAATTACGATTCAGGTCAATTGCACCATCCATCATGTTTTACGTTTCTAACATCAGATAAAAAGCTAATGGCAGTAGTATCAAAATTTCAGGCCGTAATACAATGCAAATGTCCGCGTTGCCGGAAAGGGGATATCTTTACAGGAAGCGCTTACTCGTTCCGACTTCAAAAAACCAATACCAATTGTCCATACTGCAATCTAAAATTCGAACGTGAACCAAGCTTTTTTTATGTGGCCATGTTTGTAAGCTATGCCATGAATGTAGCGGAAATCATATCTATTGGTGTCGCATCGTATGTTTTGGGCTTATCATTGATGTATGAAAACCTATGGTACTATGTAACGTTCATTCTCATCGGTGTACTTATTCTTTCTCCAATAAATTATCGGTATTCCCGGGTGATCTTATTGCATTATTTGACTCCGGGTTTAGGTTATGTTCCAGACAGCGGTGATGTCGACTCATAAGCAGGACGTTCCCGTCAGATTGATGAGGTATTTCTGCGAATCTCAATTTATCTATTGCCAGTATTTTTTTAGAAACCTTAGCGGAGCTATGTTGTAGATAGAAATCTGGAAGAAACATATAAATAAGAAAAAATCAAACCATGGGCCCAAAACAAATGTTTACTCCCTAGACTTTAAAATATAAACGTTATGGCAAGAGGAACAAAAGTGGAAAGAAACTCTGTTTCTAACCAGGATCACGAAATCAAATACGAAGCAGATAAACTGAATGTGAAACCTGCGAAAGTTAAAGAAGCAAAATCAAGTGCAGGAAATCAGCGAAAAGCGATCGAGAAAAAAGTAAAGTAATGGATAAGCCCCGGCATCGGGGCTTTTTAGCTTATGAAAGTAGCTAGCTACAACATCAACGGAATCAATGGAAGGATCGGTACCCTCCTGAAATGGCTCAGAACCGCTCAGCCCGATATTCTGTGCCTGCAGGAACTGAAGTGTGAGGACAAATCCTTTCCGATTAACCAAATCAATGAAGCAGGATATCATGCCGTTTGGCATGGTCAGAAAGCGTGGAATGGAGTTGCAGTATTAAGCAAAAAAGAAATCAGGGAACTTAGGCGCGACCTGCCCGGAGAAGATCCCGAATTCACCCATAGCCGATACCTGGAGGTATTCACTTTTGACACGGTAATCAGCTGTATTTATCTGCCATACGGCAATCCTTTTCCGGGACCAAAATATGAATATAAAAAACGATGGTTTGCTCGGCTTATAGATCACGCAAAAACCTTGATGGCCACAGGCCTGCCGGTAATGCTCATTGGAGACTACAACGTCATGCCCACTGAGCTGGACACTTATAAGCCTGAGAAATATAAGAAAGACGCACTCTTTCAACCGGAAATCAGAAACGCTTATGCCGAGCTTTTAGAACAGGGCTGGACTGATGCGATCCGTATGCTTCATCCAGGCGAGCGAATATACACCTATTGGGACTATCTCCGCAAGGCCTATGACAGAAACGCGGGGTTGCGCCTCGATCATTTTCTGCTGAGCACCGACCTAACCGAAAAACTAAAGGATGGAAATGTGGACAAAGAAGTACGGGGCTGGGAGGGTGCAAGTGATCACGCCCCGGTTTGGATAGCTCTCTCTGCCAGACCACTGAAAAAAAATGCCGGAAGGAAGCTGAAAGCTGATAATTCAGCCAGGCAACATAACAAAATTATAACTTCTGCACCGGTTTTAGAAATCCTGGCAACGACGGAAAAGCAGGAGATGCCAACAGGAGTTAAGGTGATGAAAGCCACCTTAGTAGATGAACCTTTTGATGAACCCGGATGGCTTTATGAGGTCAAATGGGATGGCTACCGGGCAGTCTGCTACCTAAGGAAGAACGAAACTAAAATCTTTTCGAGAAACAATATCGAGTTCTTGCAGTTCGGTTCGATTTGCGAGGCGCTCGGTAACCTCGGGATTACCGCCGTTCTAGATGGCGAGATTGTAGCGCTGAAGCAAGATGGTACTGCAGACTTCGGTGCGCTGCAGAACTGGAAAAATACCAAAAACGCCAGTCTGATTTACTACGTTTTTGATGTTCTATGGCTTGAAGGCCATTCGTTACTGTCCTTAACCCTAAGCGATCGAAGAAAGATATTGGAGGAAATCATACCTAAAAATCACGATAACATTAAACTTAGTTCCGCTTACTCCACCAGTGGCATTGATTTTTTTGATGCCGCAAAACGGATGAAGCTCGAGGGGATAATCGCCAAACGGGCCGATAGCTTTTACTCTTCGGAAAGTAGGTCCCGTGAATGGCTTAAGATAAAAGCCAAACGCCGGCAGGAGGTCGTGATCGGGGGCTACACCCGAAATGATGGCACCGAAAAATATTTTAGTGCCCTGGCACTTGGTGTCTATGATGGGGCCGGCAAGCTAAAATATATTGGTAAGGTTGGCACAGGCTTTAACCAGAGCACGCAAAAGGAACTAATGGAGGCGTTCGATAAGCTGGCCACTCAAAAATGCTATTTTGATACAACGCCGGACGTGGATGAACCCTCGCAGTTCCGTCCCCAAAGGTTAGGCGCAAAACCTACCTGGCTAAAGCCCGAACTAATCTGTGAGATCGACTTTGCCGAACTTACAAGTGATGGAAAACTCCGCCAGGCCTCTTTTAAGGGGCTGCGTAAGGACAAAAGCCCAAAGGAGGTTGTGATGGAAAATGAGAACGATACTGCCTCTATAATCGGTGAGGTTAAGCTTGATCATGGATTAACCCATAAGAAAAGAGACCAACCCGTAGAGAAAACCACAGATCGGGTGAAACCAAAAAATTTTAAGCCAAAGCAGGGTCCGCTGCTAAGTGGTTCCGCTGATACCCAGGAGAAAAAAATCGATGGTCATCTTCTAAAATTTACACATCTTTCAAAACTCTACTGGCCGGAAGATAAGGTGAGCAAACGGGATATGTTCAATTACTATGATGCCGTTTCGCCACTGATGCTGCCCTATCTGCTCGACCGGCCCATGTCCCTTAACCGATATCCCGGAGGTATCCACAGCCAAAGCTTTTATCAGAAAAACGTGAGGGAAACTGCACCGGCCTGGGCGCATACCATGCCCCATACAAACGAAAAAGGAGAAGAAAAAAGTTACCTTCTGGGCCACGACAGGGCAACCCTTTTATGGATGGCCAGCCTGGGGTGTATAGAAATGAACCCCTGGTTCTCAAGATCTGCCTCGCCCGACTATCCGGATTATTGCGTGATCGATCTCGATCCGGATAAAAACACATTTGAGCAAGTAATAAAGGCCGCACAGGTTACCCGGCAGATACTCGATGCAATCGGCGTACCAAGTTATCCAAAGACCTCTGGATCCACAGGCATGCATATTTATATTCCCCTGGGTGCTCAATATACCTACGAGCAAAGTCAGCTTTTTGCCAATCTTGTAGTCCGTCAGGTAAACCGCGAACTGCCAAAATTTACAACGCTGGAACGTATGGTCTCCAACCGCGGCGGTAAAATGTACCTTGATTTTCTTCAAAACCGGCCAGGGGCTACCATTGCCGGGGTGTATTCACTCAGGCCAAAACCAGGTGCAACCGTTTCCATGCCTTTACTATGGGAAGAGGTAAAACCTGGACTGAAGATGCGAGACTTTACGATTTTTAATGCTGTTGACAGATTGAGAGAAACCGGTGATCTGTTTTCGGGCGTGTTAGCGAAAGGCGTAAACATGGAAAACGTGCTCACCAGCGCACGTGAACATTTCGGTTAAGGCAGCTTTTTTTAGCATTTTTGGAGTAATTATTGCAAAGATAATCTTGATAATGTAGTAGTTTATGGTCCCTGAAGAACCGTTAAAATATCGGGGAACATTACTGTTTTTAAGTCAACCACAATCGATCATAGGATTTTAGGTATTCTGATGGATCACGGTGGATGTAGATCTTGTAACTGCTGGCTACTAGAGGTCGATATCCACAACTTATGTTCCTAAAGAATGTATGTCAGAGGTGATAATGATTTGGATATTTAGCATTAATGCCCCCCCTGTCAAATTTGAGTTTTTAGATGATTTTCAATAATTCCTGCCAGCCGAGTAATATCAGGGGTATGTAGCATAATCCCTTTGGATCTATTCAGATCCTCTTCGTAAACCGGTAAATCCTCAATGAGCTCTTCCATTGGCAATAGCTGCCAATCCTCGCCCGGGGGACGTAACGCTGCAACAATTTTGCCATCATGAAGAATTTCGTATATTCCATTGACCTCGACAACATTTAGTTCGTAGGCAGTGCCCGCAACATCGAAATCGATTTTAAGTGGTTTCATATCCACAGAACAGAACCGAAATCAAAATGTTTGCGAAATCGCGTAAGAAACGGGTTTGAAAGAAGTTAATTGCAAAATTTATTTCTTCGATAAATTTATAAACATTTCGCCCTTGGCCACGGTTTTATCATCATGAAAATCCCCAATTTTAATGTTGCAGCGGTCAGAAAACACTCTATGATTATCAGAGAGCGGATATCGATCGGGTGTTTGATTTACTGAATTCCTTTGAAGGTAAGCGCCGTTTACTTTATCAGCTTGCAACCGGAGGAAGGAAGACCGTTATCTTTTCAGAGATCGTGAACAGGTATATTGAGAAATATCAAAAAAAGGTAATCGTACTCACCCACAGACGTGAGCTCTGCCGACAGACCTCCGTCAAACCGTTTACCTATAAATTAGGATGGTTTCTTGAGGGGATAGTGGAACATGAGGAACAATGAAGGATGATGCTGTGCACAACTTGAGAAATAGTACACCTAATATCTTTATTCAAAATGGATTTGAAATGAACAAGATTGAAAAAATATTGGTTTCCGGTGCTACTGGGACCACCTTTATGACCGCTGCGAGCGCAATTATGTCACTGTTGCCCAAACAGGAATTTCGGGAACCAGATCAATTAGAAAAGGTTATCGGGCGTCTGATGCCTTATTTATCGAACACTGCAAAAGTAGTTGCAGGATGGAGTGCCCATTATGGTATGGGCATGTTGTTCGCCGCTGTTTATGTCGATCTTTGGGAAAAGAATAAGATTAAGCACGATTTGAGAAACGGATTACTGCTTGGCGCAATCAGTGGTCTGGTTGGTGTCCTGATTTGGAAAGCTACTTATAAAATCCATCCGTTGCCACCAAATAGCCGTAAAGGCGACTTCTATTTACAAAGGATTCCCGCACACTTGATATTTTCAATTTTTGCCACACTTTCCTACCGTATAATGCGCAAATATGCTTCCCTATAAAAAGCCAAACTAACCTTTGGCATACGATTAAGCTTTCTAGGGTCTACACTAAATAAGCATTCTTATATTGGAAATCTTATCATTATGACTTTTTTATTCACCGCTGTAAACTGCTCTTAGGGAATCCACTTTCAATCTTCCTTTCAGCCAGGTCCGAATCCGCAACTGATTCGCAGCACTTGGCGTCTTTGAGACCTCTGCGATAAATAGGGTCAGCGTATCTCTTCTCTGGGTATCCAATCTGTTGACTATTGTATGAGAGAGGGAATAACTCCTGATTTCCGGAAAAAGGGCAATTAACTCAGCGCTGATGTTAGGTAGGGGCTGCGCCATTTTTTCAATCTTTTTGACTGTCCCGGACTGATTTCCCTTTTTGAACACATCTTCCATGATACTCGCCTTGATTTGAGAAAAATCAATTTCCTGCCCGGCATTAAGACCCTGCCTGATTCGCAAAGTTGTACCTTCTAGCTTATATTTTTTTAAGCTGTTTTTTAATGCATTAACAACCGTTTGTGGCAGCTCGGATCCAATCAGCAGCAAGTCGATCTCTTGCTCTCCCTTAGCATATCGAAGGTTTCGGTTAACGACCTGGGTGTTTGCAAAGTTGAACTCTTCACGAATAAAGGTCTGAGCGTTGTTTTCAAAAATACTTTTCTGTACAATACCGTAGGCCAGGTATACGCTTGGAATGGTGGTAACGAGCACGCTGATGAGGATGTATCTGGAAACCTTTTTTTCTACACCCGAATCTTCAAAATGTTTCTTGTCAAATTTTAAGAATCTTACAATCAGATACGTGGAGATACAAATAAATAGGCTGTTGATAAAAAATAGGTATAAAGCGCCGAAGAAAGGGGCCAGTTGCCCATCGCAAGACCGTAGCCAGCTGTGCAAAGTGGGGGCATAAGTGCTGTAGCAATGGCTACGCCGGGAATAACGTTGCTTTTTTCTCTTCTTGTGGCGGCGATAATGCCCGCCAGTCCGCCGGTGAAAGCAATAAACACATCCCAGATAGAAGGAGTAGTCCTCGCTAGGAGCTCGCTTTGCGCTTCATGAAGTGGGGTAATATAGAAGTAAATCGTTGAGGTGATAATACTAATACAGGTTGCGATCAGTAGATTTCTTCCCCCTTTTTTGACCAGCTCAAAGTCATTCGTTCCGATACCAAGGCCTATACCCATAATCGGGCCCATGAGCGGGGAAATTAACATGGCCCCGATGATCACCGCTGTCGAGTTAACATTCAGTCCGACAGAGGCGATAATGATGGCAAAGATAAGGGTCCATAGCGGGCCGCCCACAAATATTGAGTTTCTCGAAATCGATTCTACAACTTCGTTTTCATTGGCTTTGTCTAGATGTAGGTTAAAGCGGTTTGCAATAAACGTCCTTAAGGCACCCTGTAGGTCATCTGTTTTCTTTTCCATATATCCTTCTTAGGTATTAACTTCTTCGTTTATTGATGTTTTGGCTCCAATGCGTTTTAGTAAGATGGTTCCTAAAATTCCGGCGAGAACCGAGGCTATTAGTATACCATATTTGGCTTGATCAATGAATGCCGGGTTTTTAAAGGCCAGTCCACTGATAAAAAGCGACATGGTGAACCCGATCCCAGCAAGCAAAGCAACACCCGCTATATGTTTCCAGTTCGCCCCTTCAGGTAAACTCGCAAGGCGGAATTTTACCATGATCCAGCAAAACAGCAAAATGCCGATAAACTTTCCAATAACAAGACCCGAGGCAACACCGATAGATACCGGGTTGATGACGGAACTGAAAAAATCTGAGGTGATCACGATACCGGCATTGGCCAGTGCAAACAAAGGCATGATTCCAAATGCTACCCAGGGATGCAGTGCATGTTCAATAGTCTGCAACGGAGTTTCCGCTGCCATGCTCAAGCTCTTCACTTTTTGGATGGTTTTATTTTGTAAAGGTGTGATCAAACTTCCCCTTTCCGGGATGTCGGCCTCAAAATCATATGATAGCTTTCTTAAGTTACTGGAATAAATCTGCTCATCAATCCGGGTAACTGCCGGGATGGTGAAGGCTACCAACACACCCGCAATGGTGGCATGTACACCCGAGAGTAAAAACCCAACCCACACGCATATGCCCAGGATAAGATAGAACATAGCGCTTCGTATCCCCATTTTATTTCCCACCATCAATAACATCAGAAATCCAGCACCAATAGCCAGCGGCACAAAATTGATCTGGTCTGTATAAAAAATGCAATCACCAATACCGCCCCCAGATCATCTGCTACCGCCAGCGCCGATAGAAAGATTTTGACCGAAACCGGAATGTGTTTACTGGCCATGGAGAGCAAGGCCAACGCAAATGCGATATCCGTTGCCATCGGTATGCCCCAGCCATGTGCAGCATCAGTGCCTTTATTAATAAAAAAATAAATTGCCGCTGGAACGAGCATGCCCCCAGCGCCGCAGTCATAGGCAGGGAAGCATTTTGCAGGGAGGAGAGTTCTCCCTCCATAAATTCGCGTTTGAGTTCCAGGCCAATCACGAAGAAAAATATGGCCATCAGACCATCATTAATCCAGATATGTAAGGGTTGACTGAGTAAAAACTTGTCAAATCCTACCGTGAAATTGATGTGCCAAAGATGTTCATAAAATTCATGAAAGGAAGAGTTGGCCCATACAATCGCAATAACCACGCTAATCAGCAGCACTATTCCACTGGTATATTCCAGGTGGATGAAACGACTCGCTGGGGCCATGATTTTTTCAATCGTTGTTTTTTCCATAATCCTCAAAATTCCAAATATACATTTTTAAAGAAACTATAGGTTTTAATTACGAGGTTAATATGTTAATTTGCCAAAAAACGGATTCAGAGAACATGACCAGGGTTAACGACATCCTAAGGAAAAAACTATATATCGTTATTTTTCGCTCTGATACCAGGGCAGGAAAACTTTTTGATGTGGTGCTGCTGGTATTGATCCTGCTTAGCATCCTTTCCGTTTTTCTGGAAAGCGTGGGCTCCGTGAGAGAAAGGTTTTACCAGACCATACATATACTCGAATGGATATTTACAGTCTTGTTTACAGTTGAGTATCTTCTTCGAATCTATGTCAGCCATAAGCCGCTTCGATACATTTTCAGCTTTTATGGGGTAGTGGATCTGATTGCCTTCATCCCGACATACCTTAGCATTTTCTTTATCGGAACCCAGTATCTGGTGGTAGTGCGGGCTTTCCGTTTGCTTCGCGTGTTCAGGATACTCAAGCTTACCCAGTTTCTTTACGAGGGCAACATCCTGAAAAAGGCACTGCGTGCTAGCCTATACAAAATTGTCATGTTTCTCTCCAGCGTAATTACTTTAGTGACCATCATCGGGACACTCATGTATATAATAGAAGGGGAGAACAGCGGCTTTACCAGTATACCAATGTCCATTTATTGGGCAATTGTAACCATTACCACCGTTGGCTATGGTGATATATCGCCGCAAAGCCCTTTAGGTCAGATGCTGGCCAGTGTACTGATGGTCATCGGTTATGGAATCATTGCCGTTCCCACCGGTATTGTTTCAGTGGAGATGTCAAGGGCTACCGAGGAGGCAAAGACGAAATGTCCGAAGTGTTTTGCAGGACTTCACAGTGAAAGAGACAAGTTCTGTCATAATTGTGGTTTTGAGATCAAAAGATAGTTTTTAGGAAGTCAACTGATTTAATGTGCGCGATGAAGCGCTTACTAAAAAGGATCTGCTCGATAGCAAGGCGGCCGAGAATAACCTGTTAGTTAGCAATGAAGAACAACTCATGAAGAAAAAGCTTTTAGTGCCAATTGCGTTATCATTATCGGGTTTATCATTTTGGTTAATCATTTCAGCATTGTCCACCGGCGGCTGAGGGGAAAAGCAAACAAATCATCGCCCACTTTGTCTTATATTGTCTTATGTTGAATTCCTGCCCATGAACATCCTTAGACCAATCATTAGAGAAATGACATTCAAACCTGGTATCGTAGTGCCGAGTTTGGCATTTATCATATCGATTACGCTTGTATCGAGTTTTTTTCCTGCGCAAACTGCGTCTATCCTTGATGTAATCAAAACCTGTATCTTTGTTAACCTGAACTGGGTTTATGTGTGGTCAGTTACCATCTTTGTTTTATTTATCACAAGTTGTAAATCGCAGATGAGCACGTGATTTTGGAGTAACCTTAGTCCAAAATAACCATCTCCTATTTCAAGAGACGTATCCAATACCGCGAAAGCTATACATGGCTTAAGGAAGCCCCGTTCTTGCGCATTAGGCGATAGTCGCTTTGTACCTCGATTTGCTTTAATCGAAGGAACGCCTGAAATCCAAAGGCGACACACTTGTTTTGAGCTTGAAAAGTTTACTAAAAGACTGAGGATGTTCAAATCCTAATTCATAAGCTATCTCGCTTATCGAGTCCTTGCTTGTCGATAACTGCTGTTTTGCTTTTTGGATCAGGTGGTTATGGATGTGCTGTTGTGCATTTTGCCCCGTAAGTGATCGCAACATATCACTTAAATAACTGGCGCTGACGTTTAACTGCTCCGAAAGAAATTGAACAGTTGGAAGGCCTTGCTTTTGTGCGTTTGATGGCTGAAAGTAGGTATGTAAAACATCTTCTACCTTTTGAAGCAGGTCGCTGCTTACCGCCTTTCGGGTAATGAATTGCCGGTTGTAGAACCTATTAGCATAATTGAGCAGCAATTCGATATGTGAAATCACAACGTCCTGGCTGAAATTATCAATTCTGCCTTCCAGTTCTTCTTCAATGCTTTGAAAGACAGAAATGATGGTGGTTTTTTCTTTCTCTGACAAATGCAATGCTTCATTGATTGAATAGGAAAAAAAGCCAAAATCTTTTATTTTCTTAGCAAGTTCGTAACCGAGTAAAAAATCCGGTTGGATCAGTAAAGTATAACCGGATTGATCACTGAGTGGTTCATGGGCTCCTGTGATCTGGTTAGGCGAAACAAAAAACATTCCGCCCTCCTCGAAATCGTAGTGATGCTGCCCATATTTAAACTTTCCATGGAAGTTCATCTTATACGATATCTTGTAAAAACTTAGAATGTGCGGACTGGGAAGCCTTTCCAGCGAAATAGCTCCTGAAGCATTATTAATTAAACTTACCAATGGGTGCATAGGTGCCGGCATATCCAGCGCCTTATGCAACCTTGATAAAGAATTGAATCTGTGGTTAGACATTTCAACCTTCATATTTGCTTGATTATGATTTGCTTTCAATCCTGCCTAATGAACCCTCTACGCTTTTAAGGTTTTTCTTTGCTTGCTCCCAACTTGAATCGGCTGGATTGAATGTGCTCCGAATATACGCAACAATGCTTTCACATACAAAAGCCACCCGCTCCGGATTTTCATCACTTGTCTCGCGGGCATCATATCCTGATATGCCACCAAAGATGTGTTCAGCGCCAAACACGGTCAGCAAGTCCTTCGGTCCGGGACTTTGATAATAGGCATCTGCACGCCAATTGTCTACATCAGAAAACATGAGGTTTACGTCCTTTTCCCCATTTACAATAAGTGCTGGCAACTTCATGGTATTAAAATTTCCGGCCGCCAACACAGGATACAGCTGTCTGGCGGCTCCGTTAAATCCTTCAGGTCCGCCAGATGCGCCAATTAGCACCCGGGCTCTCAATCTTGGTTCCGCGGCATTTACTATTTTACCCGTCGCGGGGTCAGTTACCTCCATACCAGCCAGCATGGCGACGGTTTGGCCGCCCATTGAATGGCCGACGACAGCAACATTTGTTTTATCAATTCTTGCAGTTAACCCAGGAACTGTGGCAACAATTTCGTCAAGATGATCTAGGATGAATGTTATGTCCGCTGGCCGTGAACTCCAAAATAAGGGTGCTTCTGGAAGGGATGAAGAAAGTCCGAGTGCTTTGGAATTTTGATGCGTAGGTTGAATAACTACAAAACCTTCTGCAGCGAAAAAATCTACCATGGGGCCATATCCTCTGTACGAGGAGAGAAAGTATGACGGGCCATGGCCATGCGAAAGAAGAATAACTGGCAGGTTGTCTCCGCTCGCGGGAGCAGAAACTTTTATTTCAAGGTCTACGTAACGGCCTTCAACTGGTAATATAACCGGACTAAAGCTGATGATGGGTGTTTTTGACTGTTTCATTTTATTATTTATTAAATTTTGATAAAACAAAGTTGATCAACTTTCGACCACCCTGCGTAGTGAAATCGGGGCATTACTTAGCCAAATCGACGAGTGTAGTGATTTTTGGTACCTTGACCATAAAATACTTGAAGTACGTATTGCATTTATTAAATATTTGAGCGAAACGGAAGAGAGAAAACATAAAAAGTTTATTGCACTTATTTGGAGAATAGGTAGAGTTATAACTATAAAACCTCATTACAGTTCATCCCAGGTGGAAAAGATTGCCCATCTTTTTAATAGATATCACCGTGCAGACAATGGCGCGCCACATTAATCAGCGCCAGGGTCTGAATAATGTATATTAATGCGGAGATTATAAAAAAGTACTAGGTTAAGATTCGGGTAGATAGCGTACTAGGCGAAGGAAATATTTTTGGTTTACAATACCATGGGTGAGATAAGTCGATCTTCAAAATGGGGCGATCTAATCGGCAACCTCCAATTCCTTCGGAAGCATTTTGCGATAAATACTTTTCAAGATAATCGACCGTCGCCCTATCAGGTGGTGAATTGATCCACAGGCAACAAAGTCGTCATAGAGTTATGAGTGAGCAAGATTTATCCGTCGCCCGGCCTTTGTAGTGTATCCTTGAATTGATTACCTTAAGAAGGGTTTTTTGTTATAATCAAAAACAGGATGGGCCTTCTCACCTTAAGTTGAACCTGCAGACAATACCATTAAACCATAACATAACCGAACCCAGACTTGTGGAAAACATTCATATTTGGTGGAAAGTTTACACTGTTTAACATGATGACTATTTTAGATAAAAAGGCTTTAAATTTTATTTATAAGTGATAGTTTTCAATCAATTTTATCCCCATCTTGCTGATTTTCAAAACCTATCTGCTCAAATGATTGTTGTTGCTAAATGGACAGAAAAGAAGTAACCAGCCTAATTAGTGAGGTAGATAAAAGCGTCATTAGCTGGGCAAAAGCACATCGCAGTGAATTGATAATTGGCGGTATTTTTGGATTTTCCTTAGCTGCGGCTTATATAATTTTCTCAAAGAAACAGTTTAAATCGGCTAAGCCGTTAAAACCATTGGAACCCGGACTGAGTATGGAAAGATATATTTTTGAAATCCCAACCGACAACGGGACAAAACAAGCTGTCGTAGAAGCTTCAGGCGAATGCTATGGGGTGACACTTGATGGCAAATATATTGGAAGCATGTGGCGCGATGAAAATCTTGGTCTTCAGTGGGACACACTCGATGAAGAACTTGCGCCTCATGTCTGGAATATCGCATCCAAGCTTTCAGAGGCTTTTTCCCGACAGGGATATCCCTCACTGTTAAAAGGTGCCTATCCCGAAATAGAGCATACCGAATGGAAGAGCAGTGAAACCCTTGAAGTAATTCTTGCAAAGGAAACAGATATGGAAGTCTTCACTACATTTTTAAAAGATGAGGTCTTAAACTTGGTTAATTTCGAGGAGCACCTGGACTTGATGGTCAAGAAAGCCGATGATCCCTATTTTGTTATTATCGGCATCAACTAACCGTTTCCTATTTGGTTAACGATTTAGTATTTTTAAGATGATGAAAATAGAAGAGGCTTTTGAGATTACCCTGCCCGATATTAAAATGGTCGTTACTGCTCTTCTGATCGGAAGAAGTGAAATCTTTAGGATCGAGTTCTCTGATGGAAGACTATTACTAAACGTAACAGAAGCCAATGGTTACAGGCAATTCTGGACATCTGTTCTGCAGGGAAGACAGATAGAGGCAGAATTTCTTGGTAAAAAGATTGCTGAACATTTGAAAAATAAATAATTATGTGTTACTACAATGGTCAACGCATTTCAAGGGCAGAGTTTATTTCACTTCTTCAACTTGAGAAGGCAGTAAAAAATTATCATTTTCTGGACAGGGCGGTTCATTGCCTATTCACCTGTGGCGGTTTTAAAAAGAGATGTTGAACAAACAAACTTTGATATCGTACAGAAGGAGTGGGGTTTTTTGCCTCCCTACCTAAAAAACCGCGAGGCTACAAAGAATTTTCGCAATGGCTATAAGATGCTGCCGGTAAATGGCATATCGGCTACACTACACTTAATGCAAAAGCTGAAAATCTGTTTACGAATGAATAGGGCGGTCCATCTGTTTATTCTAATTCAGCCCGCGAGTGCCGATTTCTCGTGCTTTCAACCGGATTTTATGAGTGGCGCCCTGTATTTCCGAAGAACAAAAAAACAGGAGATCCTTTGAAAACTGCCGTTAAGTATCCCTACTATATTTCTGTTAAAGACGAGGAATACTTCAACATGGCGGCAATTTATCAGCAGTGGACCGATCAGGAAACCGGGGAAATTGTTGAGACAGTCGCTGTCACTACCGCGCCGGCCAATCCGCTCATGGAACAGGTCCATAATTCCAAAAAACGTATGCATACCATTTTAAATGATGAGCTCGCCTATGAATGGATGTTCCGGGATTTAATCGATGAGCGAATCACCGAGATAGCATCCAGTCAGTTTGCTGCCAAACAGATGGATGCCTGCACTATTGCGAAAGAGTTCTTGTCAACACTTGAGCCATCAACGCCTTTTATTTATGAATACCTTCCAGCTATTGAGTATTCGATCTAGCATGGCTGGCGCTTGAATAAAGCGCAATTACAATATTTTTTGAATTTCAAAACCATTTTCAATTGAGATCAGTTATATTATAAAATTCATATTATGAGCGATAACAAACATAAACAGGACGGTAGAGAGGATTCAAAAGTTGATCTGAACGATGCAAGTGAGGTTGCTTATGCAGCAAAGCAGGCTGGAGTAACTTCGGCTCAATACAAGGAAATGGCCAAAGCGTCAGGAAGTTCTTCCAGGGCGAAGATTACCGAATATATTAAGTCAACTGCCAAGGAGTAAGTCTACGATATCCACCTGGCCTTGCCAGAAACTCGGAGCAGAGATCTTTAGTGAATCGCCGGGTTTCGGCTGTCTTTCCTCAAGACGTTCATAAATCTGTACTTGGCAGAGGCAGCTCTGTTGCGGAAGTTGTAAATAACTGGGATGGAAACTTAACGGTCATCTTCGCAACAGCACCGCGTAGATCCTATGGTAGATTGTGTTCAGAAAATTTTAAATAATACAATAAATCATGTTCAATCCTATTATGATCAGTTTTATCTGACTAAGAAAAAACAGTAATCTAAATATTTTATGGAAAGGCAGCCAAATAGTCAGGCAAAGTTTAGTAATGAAGAGGACGGCGAAATCAATTCTGAAAAATTCATTAATTCCGATGATCGCCTCGACCGACATGAAACCGAAAGTGATCTTGATTCCCTGGAACCACAGGAATTTGGAACAAACGAGGGCTTACTTAACGTCGATGATCCAAATGAACTCAGCTATTGGGCTGAACAGTTTCAGATCAGTACGGATGAATTAAAAGCCGTAGCACTGCTGCAGGGAAACTCCATCCGCGAAATAAAAAAATATCTATCCACATAAGTTTATGGCAGAACTACCAGATTTGACCGTATTTTCGCAGATACTAACCCGAAGGTTTAAAGGGCAGACTTTGGAAACGCTGGAAATTACGGTATCCAAAAAAATTAATGTCTCGGCAAAGGAAATGAAAAAAGCTTTGGAAGGCAGGGAACTTTTAGATGTCAGGCGTTCCGGAAAAACGCTACAACTTATTTTTTCGGGTTCCCAGGTTCTTGGTCTTCACTTAATGCTTAGGGGAGAACTTATCTCTATTGATCAGGATGAGCCGCCCCGCTTTCAAATTTTAGGGTTTCATTTTGAAGGGGGCGATGCATTTGCATTGATCGATCTTCAAAAACAGGCAACGCCCACCTTGAATCCCGAACCTAACGAAGTTCCGGATGCGCTTGAGATGGAAAAGGATTATTTTTTGCATTTATTGGCTAATAAAAGAACATCGATAAAAACATTGTTGATGGATCAGCATTTGATTCGTGGGATAGGCAATTCCTATTCGGATGAGATACTTTATCATGCCGGCATTTCTCCGTTTTCAGTCTCGAAAGCCATTCCGGACAAAGGGGCAAAGAAATTATACAAAAGCATAAAATCTGTGTTAAATGATGCGATATCAAAAATCGCAGAAGCAAATGGTGATGAATTGAGAGGTGAGTTACGGGATTTTATGTTGGTACATGGTGCCGGATTAAAAAAGACAGCCAAAGGAGAAGATATTTTGTCTGAAAAAATCGGCGGTCGCAAAGCTTACTATACTAAATCGCAGGAATTTTTTGAATGATTTATGCCTACCTACAACAATAACGGTATAATATTCCATGTAAAAGATTTAAACATAAATTTTTAAAACTAAATAACATCAAAATAGATATTATCACTTTTTCCGTAGGATAATGAGTTATCGCCATAAGGCAAAGCTAATTGCTTTTATTCTCCCTCCTTTATCAGAACCTGAGTGGTGAATGCTTGTGTTGATTAGATTTTAAGTTTTTATTGACAATTTATTGTTACTCAATTTAATATCTAATAATCCAGGCTGGTGTGGCTTTTGTAAATTCCATGCTTAAGCATGTTTTCTAACAAAATCATTATGACCAATGGTTTAAAGCGAAAACTCTTAACTTCTTCTGGATAAAATAGGTTAATAAACTGTTCTTTGTCTTTCCTTATTGTTTAAGTGTTATGAGGTTATCAATTTGATGAAGTTCCTCCCAGCTCAGGCAATTCCTCGGTGATCCCTTAGCTTCAGGATTAAACCGTATCAATTCAGCCAAATTAAGAATTGCTTCTCCGGCGTCCTCATTAAATTTCCGAACGCTATCATTTAAAAAAGTCAATGTGTTAAATAATAGGTGTAGATTTGTAATTATCAATTGTTTTACTGAGCAAGAGTGGCAAGTTATTATCGGCAAGCGATGCCGCTGCAATCAGCTGTCATGTTGTAATCGCGTTCATAATGGATATATTTGATACGCTGTAAAAATAGGTCTAGAATTGAGATATTTTTGGGCAATTAACCAGAAATATAAAAGTCGTTTAGAAAAACATTCGCCACTGCATGTTGTTTGTAGCTTATGAGAGGCCCTGCAAAAGATTTCCTCTAAATCTTACATTGTCGCCCAAAGATCTTGTGACCAGCGATTCTTCACTACAGGTGATCGTTCTTCACAATCCTGGCGTGTTCTGTTTTAATGAGAAGATCTGGATGCTGCTCAGGGTATCAGAGAGTAGGTGCCAGAAAAGAAGGCTGTATCTTGCTGTAAGGTGATCCCTCACTGATGTATCTGGCAATCGGTTTGCGATAAATGTCCTTAAGGCACCCTGTAGGTCATCTGTTTTCTTTTCCATATATCCTTCTTAGGTATTAACTTCTTCGTCTATCGATGTTTTGGCTCCAATGCGTTTAAGTACGATGGTTCCCAAAATTCCGGCGAGAACCGAGCCTAATAGTATACCATATTTGGCTTGATTAATGAATGCCGGGTTTTTAAAGGCCAGTCAACTGATAAAAAGCGACATGGTGAACGCGATCCCGGCGAGCAAAGCAACACCCGCTATATGTTTCCAGCTCGTCCCTTCAGGTAAACTCGGAAAGCGGAATTTACCATGATCCAGCAAAACAGCAAAATGCCGATAAATTTTCAATAACAAGACCCAAGGCAACAGCGATAGATACTGGGTTGATGACGGAACTGAAAAAATCTGTGATCACGATACCGGCATGGCTACCAACACACCCGCAATGGCCACCATCAATAATATTAGAAATCCAGTACCAATAGCCAGCGGCACAAATTGATCTGGTCTGTATAGAAAAATGCAATCACCAATACCGCCCCCAGATCATCTGCTACCGCCAGCGCCGATAGAAAGATTTTGACCGAAACCGTAATGTGTTTATTGGCCATGGAGAGCAAGGCCAACGCAAATGCGATATCGGTTGCCATCGGTATGCCCCAGCCATGTGCAGCATCGGTGCCTTTATTAATAAAAAAATAGGCGACAATATAGCAAATTACTCTAAGTCAAAATCAAATCAATAGTCTGAAATTTTTGATTTACATTATCAAATCTTTAATTATGAATTATCAGATAAGTAAAGATTAAGGTTACTATTACGGTAGTAATTATTGTCATTAAAGAATAAATATTAGACTTTTGGACAAGATTCCCTAAACGATCTCTTTCAATAGGGCTTAGAGATTTTACGTTACTTTCTAATCGACTTTTCTCCATCATTTGCCAGCCTACAAAAAGAATCGCGCTCTTAGATCCTTCTTCACTCTTCGACGCAAACAGGTTTTGCAATTGCATCTTGGAGTTTTCCAACGGCAGCATTTTAAATGTTTCTAAGACCGTTTATAACGTGCTAATTTTCATCGTACGTACAAGGATTTCTTTCTGATCCAATTCCTTTTCCAGCGCTAATTTCAGATCCGACCAGAAAGAAATATCATGATTTTCAACCATCGTTTCAATAATCATCGATTGATCAAATTCCACTCGGCCTGCATCTTTCCAAATGCCCTCGACAGGACTGTGCGAGTAGATGCTGGTCCCTCCGAATTTTTCGGTTAAAGTTTTTTGCAACCTTTCCAGGGTCAATCCAAATGCAGGTTTAGAGGTAAGGGGCAAAAATATCTGGACGAGGAAATTCTTTTGTTTGTTTTTTTTCTTTCCTTCTTCGATAATTTTAAGTGCTGCCAGGGGACTGGCCACTTTGTGGATCTTAAACTCTTTCCCTGCGAGACGGTTATAACCGACGAAGAAATGTTCCATCTCAGCTATAAGTTCCTTGCCGAGATCGGCTATTGTTCGGGTCCCTTTAAACATATACGAAATCTCTGGGACCGCTATGAGTCGGTCATTTTCCATTTCCTCACCGTTCTTTTCCTGTTGAGAGGCCCTTAATACCCCGATGATTCGGCAATCCAGTGCGCACCCAGTGAAACTTCCAAATTCTGAGACCACCATAACATCCAGAGGATCGCCGTCCTCACCCAAGGTACCAGGAAGATAACCAAAGTCAAAAGGAAAGACCAGTCCAGCTGGCATAACCTTACTGAGCAAAAAAACATCCTGCATAGGTTCATAGTCAAATTTTTGTCTGCTGCCCTTAGGCGTTTCAATGATTACCCTGAACAACTCATCCTGCTTTTTCATGTCGATACTGTTTAGTTAAATAATTAGGCTGATTTTCGAATGCTTGTTAGTCAATATTACCGTTGATTCACTAAGTCTCCGCGTTAACAGTTTCTGAAATTAGCTGCGTTACTTTCACTCATTAGCCCATCTTCGGTAAAGACTTTCAGTCTTTTTTTTTCCTTTTTCCGTTTCTTCTGGAAGCACAACATTTTGAGGTCTTCCCCTGCTCTGGCATTGTTGATTAGTAACCTCTTTAATAATTTGAGATCTTGAAAATCGCTTGCTCCATTGGCAAGGGAATTGACGGGTATGCTACAAAGTGCAGGCATAGCGGTCAGGATGGTGATGCCATCTTTCGGCATAAGCACAATTGTCATGTTTTTTGAATTTATTTAGCTGATACTATTTGTTTCAGTATCCTCGGGTAACCAATCAGATCTGTAGCTCGATGAATATGTCGTCACTGCTTTCTTGCTCGAAAATCGAGAGTACTTTTTCCAAAACAAGTTGTTTTAGCGCAAGTTTCAGATCACCCAATTCCATTCCTAAATCCTTTGAAGCCTGCGCTAAGCTGAACATTCCCCTGGTAGAATCTTTAAGTTCTTCCGTCAGATATCTTCTAACTACTTCTTTGTTGCTCATAGTGCTCATATACTATTTAATCTAATATTATAATTTGACTGCGTTTCACTGATACGCAGTTGCTTACTTACCTTTTTTATCCACAGATTGAATTGATTCATTTGCCTGTTCAACCTCGACTTCTTTAATGGCAACTGCGTAATGGTTAGGATGGATCTCTGAACCGTATGCAATGGCATATGATTTAGTGAACTCCGCGCCAAAGTATAATATGATGGAGGAATAATAGGTCCAAAGTAAAAGAATTATAAGTGAACCAGCAGCCCCATAAGTACTCCCGATATCACTTTTTGAGATATAAATCGATATCGCAAATTTACCAGCCATGAACAATAAAGCGGTTATTAATGCCCCGGATAACACGTCCCGCCATTTGATTTTAGCGTCAGGAAGCACTTTAAATATAACGCCAAAAATCGAGGAAATTACCACTAGCGTGATGGCTGTATTGATGATATAGAAAACAATTACAGATACATCCTGGAACCGGCTTTGTAGCCTGTCACTAAATCCGTCTAATACGGCTGTAACGGCTAAAGAAACCAATAACAAAAATCCTAGTGAGATGATTACTGAGAAAGAAAGGAAACGATTTTGCAGCATCTTCAACCAACCTCTTCTAGGTTTGGGCTTTATCCCCCAAATGGTATTGATTGAATCCTGTATGTCTGCAAAAATGCTGGTGGCTCCAATAAGCAATGTTACCAGGCCGATAATAAAAGCGATGGTACCCTTGTCTCCAAGTCCTGCACTCTTGATCATCTCCTGCAGCTGCATCGCAGTATCTGAACCCAAAAAACCTTTCAACTGTTCAAATATCTTTCCCTGCGCGGCCTCTTTTTTCATAAAAATCCCACATAAGGCAATGATTACCACGAGCAACGGTCCCATGGAGAAAACAGTATAATAAGCCAGAGAACCACTCATTTTAGTAACCTTATGATCTCCGAAACCAGCAAAAGAAGATTTCAGTACATTCCATATCCCTTTCAGGCTGAGCTTTTCCTTGTTAACGGGTTTTTCAGTCGTAGTTAACTCTTGGGCATCGTTATATCTTGTACTATAAGCGACCAGTTTTGAGGCCGATGTAGCTAACTTTGGAATAGCGATTACTGGGGACGGCTGAACGGTTTTAGGGCTAAGTGTTTTTTTTATAACCTGTTTTGTTGCCATTGATATTAGGCTTCGATTGACAAAACCTGCTTTTCTGAGTATTGTTTTGCGAAGTAAGGAAGCCACAACATCGGGAATGAGTTCCCCTTTTGGATCTTTGAGCTGATCCCCCTTTTTATCTAAACCAGTTCGGAGAATTTTTTTTGCGAATTCCAATGGGCGATGGTTGGTCAGAACGTTTACAAGTGATTTTATTTCTGATTCCCCTAGGGAAATTTCTCTTCTAAGCTCGACATTATAATCCTCCAGCTCTTCCTGGCTTCTAAAGCTTTTATTTTTCTCGATCATTATCCAAATATTTGTGTACAAGTTTTCTAATGGACATATCGATCAACATCTTCTCAATGAAAGTTCTCCTTTTTGAAAATACGCCAATTGCTATGACCAGATAAAAACAGGTGAGACTGCCAAATCCCAGAGCATAGCTGTTGAACAAACCAGAGAAGAAAAATCCCAATGTTATGGTGCCGAAGAGAAATGCCAGTAAAATGCAAACCGACATAATAATATTAGTCACCAGATTGGCCGCCAGTTCGGAAATGAAAATAATCGAACGGTATTTTAAAAGTTCAAGTCGATGTTCGATATTGAGGCGAACAGCATACAGAACGCCTGAAATTTCACTAAATAAATCTCCCATAATAAATTAAGCCTCGGCAGGTTTTTCAGATATTTCTTCTTTGACCTCAGCAGATTTGCCCTGAGCTTTCTCTGCAAGCTCCTCGCTCGCTGCAGTTAGTTTTTTAATTCCCTGTATGGCGTTATCGACGATTCTGTCCTTTAAATCTGAGAGTGCTTTTGATAACCTGTCTTGAGTTTGCTCACCTTTATCAAGAGCGAAGAGGATCCCGAGCGCGGCGCCCGCTGCAAGTCCGGCGATCAGTGCGGCTATTGTTTTCGAATTGTTGTTCATCTTTCAGGGGTTGTTTATTTGCATAACCGTAAGTTCCTGGTTTTTGTTTTCTTTTTCAGTTATAGGTAATACACATTCGGCATTCGAAGCTGTTAAACATGTTCTGTATGTTGAACGCTATTAGCATCTTTACAGAACTTTTGGCGATAATTGGTGTTGAATAAGCAGAAATACCATAAAGTCAAATGAAAGGGAGTTCCACAAAACTTCGCAAACGATATATAATCATCGGCAGCATTCTTTTAATCTTGGTGCTAATTCGCATTGCGCTACCCTATATCGTTTTGAAATACGTGAATAAGACTTTGGCTGAAATGAAAGGATACTATGGACATGTTAGCGATATTGATATCCATTTATACAGGGGTGCCTATCAGATTGATGGGCTGTATATTAATAAGGTAAATAGTAACAATAAAAAGCAGACAGAGTTTATCCGCATTAAAAAAACAGATCTGTCTGTGGAATGGAAAGCCCTTCTAAATGGTGCATTTGTGGGAGAACTTGATATTTTTTCACCCAGACTCGTTTTTACAAAGGATAAGACCGAGATTGGCAAAGTAGCCAAAGATACCAATGATTTTAGAAAAGTGCTCAAGAGCCTCATGCCACTCAAGGTGAACAGGTTTGAGGTGCATGAGGGTAGCATTCATTATGTTGATCCAGGTTCTTCACCCAAGGTGGATATCTCTGTTAAAGACCTTCACATAATCGCGTCCAATCTGACTAATAGTAAAGATGAAAAATCAAGATTGCCGTCTGCGTTGCTCGCTGATGGTAAGGCGTATGATGGTACGATAACCATAAAGATGAAACTCGATGCTTTAGCCAAACAACCTACTTTTGATCTGACTGCAGATATAAGGGGAGCAAACCTAGTCAAGCTGAACAGTTTTTTAAAAGCATACGGAAAGTTTGACGTCAGCAAAGGTACCTTCGGGCTCTATAGTGAGTTCGCAGCAGAAAAAGGTAAATTCAAAGGCTACGTTAAACCCATCATAAAAGACCTGAAGGTCCTTGGGCCTGAAGATAAAAAGGATGGTTTCTTTCAGAAAGTAAAGGAGGCACTTATTGGATTAGCTGGTAATATCCTGAAAAATCCTAAAAAACAACAGGTTGCAACAAAAATTCCCATTGAAGGAACATTTAAAGATGCGTCGGTAGATAGCGGGTCGGCAATTTGGGAAGTGCTAAAGAATGCATTTATCGAAGCACTTATGCCAAGTATTGACAATGAAATCTCTATTGCCTCGGTAGGAGAAGTTGATGGGAAAGGCAAGAAGAAAACCTTTTTCGGGCGATTGTTCTCAGGAAAAGATGAGGAACCCAAGAAAGAACCCTCAGGTTTGCGGAAATTAAAAACTACTAATTAAACGTGTTTGTTTAATCTATTGTTTAAGTGTTTAAACTTAGCATTTACTTAACGAATAAAGGCAGCCATTCTCTTTTGGAATGTCTGTAAACTTATTCATATTTACGAGATTAGAAGAAACATATTTTTGGTGGTAATGAACTAATTGACATAAGTTTCCAGATGTTCTCAATTTCCTTTTCCTGAAAAAGAGTTGGTCCGATTGCATTGCCAAATCAACGGTATCCCGGTGACCACTCTGAACAAAAAAATATATTTGACCCCACTTTGCCAAATTCATAAACCAGAAGATAATTAATGATTTAATATAATTTAATTTCTAGCGAGATGGGGTCAGTCGGCTGTGGTTTATCCACTCCAAGGTTGATTTCTCTATTTTGAGGTACAATGTTAAAAATTTTAAAGGATTGTAGTTATGAGATTTTTTGGGATAGATTGAAATTATTTGTGCTTAGTTCAGCTTTTTTATTGATTAATTAGACCAATAACTAAATTTTGGGCTTACTTTATGCGTAAGAGTAAAGCGCATTTGATTAATAGGGGCTTCGTAATCAAATCACAGCAGACTGATATCAATACTGATTCTTGTGATAAAGTGCCGATCTGGAGTGGAACTGAAAATGCACTCACTATCTATGCCATATGCAGCTTCAATTCTGTTTTGAATATTTTCAATGCCTAAGTTTAGCCCAGAATCGTTCAATCCAGTATTTATAAGGTTTTTGGTTTCTATTTTTAGCTTGTTCTCATTTATAAAGATGTGCATGCTTGCTGGATCATCAGGCTCATTTAAGTTTCCGTGCTTAAAAATATTCTCTAACAGGGTTAAGATGATTAGTGGAATAAAAGGATACTCGAGAACCGCTGACTCCACTTGGAAATGAATATTCAGAGTTCCGGATTTTGGAATTTGCCATAGACTGATATAGTTTCTAGCATGCTGAATTTCCTCTTTGAGCAGAGGGGCTTTTTCACTGTATTCCGCTTCCAGGGCGAAGCGGATCATGTTGGATAGTCGCACGACTGCACTAGCTACCTCAGGTTGTGAATTTTGGGTTAAGCTAAATATATAGTTTAGGGTGTTGAAAAGGAAATGGGGGTTAATTTGGGCTTTTAGATAGGCATGTTTAGCCTTACTGAGTTCTAGTTTGGTTTGCTGTATAATGATTTTCTTTTCCAGGGCTCTTTTTTCGAATTCTGCTCTGCTGCTACGCTCTTTTACATACACCCCAAAGTAGTAGTACAGGAAAGCTAGGATAACAAAATATAGTCCTCTCCAGGCGGTGCCTGAAATATATTGCCTGTTTAGCGCAGGCTTTTTTCCCGTATAAAGTTCCCAGTGTTTAAGCGCACTATCCAGGCCGTATTTCAGAATAATGAGCATTAAAAAGCTTATTGAGAGTAACAACGGCAATCTCCAAACCCACTGCCAGCCTTGCTCGAGACTATGGGGCAAAATAAATAAGGAGAGAAAGTAAAATAAGGCAATATTGATCAGGTAATGGCCAGTCAGCAAGTAAAAATTGCCTATTGCTCCAAGGGCTATTCGCATAGTCGTGAGTTCATAGCTGATCAGAAAAACCCAGGCGAAGACATTCCAAGAATACATTTTTTTCCATTTTATTCTGCCGAAATTTTTAGTCAGATCGGCTTTCAAATAAGTCAACATAGCTTTTGAATAAAGATATTTTTATCGCATTTCCAGGCTGGTAGCTTCCCCTCATGAAGCAATCAAACCACTCAAAATTGAACCGGAAAACGGTGTTTGTTTTCCGTTCCAAAGCCAATAGGCAACTATCTAGTACTGATCCTACCGAGGCCACAATGACAATAGTAGTAACCACGGTTACCTATACTGGCAGGGTAGCAGAAAGAGGCAAGGGCTAATCCTTTCTAAAAAGAAGAGTATTATCTTCCAGGTACCTGATGAAATTTATTTTAAATGGCGCAGTCATCAATACATCATACTTCTGCAGGTGTATGGTGTTGCCTTGGATGGATTGGATGTGATGGGTGTTAATGATATAGGATTTGTGTACCCGGTAAAAGTTGGAGTTCTGTGATAATTTTTTTTCCATGTCTACAAGGGAATAATAAATCATAAAATGTTCATGTTCTGTAAATATATACAGATAGTTTCCTGCTCCCTGTAAATAAATGATGTCCCTCTTTTGGACTTTCACACGGTAGCCGCGTTCTCCAGTGCGGATGTAAAATGCCTGATTATCCTCATCTAGCGGGTTGTCGAAGCATTCTCTGATTACTGTATTTACCTCTTCTGCGAAACGGCTAAGCTCGATCGGTTTCAACAGATAGTGTTTGGCCCGAAGCTCAAATGCTTTGAGTGCATATTCGGCAAATGCGGTGGTAAAAACAATGTTTGGAGTGGTTCGCTGAATGTGTTTGGCTAACTCAAGGCCAGATAGTCCTGGCATGTCGATATCCAGGAAGACAAGGTCGGCCGCAATCGAGTTGATGCTGGATAAGGCCTCCAATGAATTCTGATAAGTTTTCAAGACTTGAAGTCTTGGGATCTTGGCGATATGATCGGTTATAACTTTTATCGCAAAGGAGTCGTCGTCTATAATAACGCAATTAATAAGATTTTTCATAATGATAAAATAGGGTAGAACAAGCTCTCATTTTTATTCCTATTTTGTTTATGGCTTTTTACCCCTTTTTGACTGGGTAAATTTACCCTCCTGTAGCCAACTGGAAGATCCAATGTATTTGACCCTGTAGCGCAGATTTTAAATTTTTTATAAGCAGTTGGTGAATAGGGTGTTGCTGTAATTGTTTCTGGTGATAAGGGATCAATTGACAGCGGTTTATCCAATACGCAACTTGTTGCCAACGGATTGGGACTCGCCAAATCAATATACTACAAAGGCATTGTTACAGGCAAAGCCCCTTTTCAGACCAGCGCAACTTCCCAGGGTGAATAGGACAGATTACATCTTCGCACTTGCGGAATTGTTGCCAAAGAAAGTGGAAAAGTTGTTGCCTGGGCGTCCATGACACCAATTTCTCATCTTGCATGTATGCAGGTGTAGCTGAGGTCTGCTTATGATGCCTATGTGGAGAGCCATTCAGGCTTTAATCAATAAATATCTGTGGTAATTAATCAATTAATACTTCATTTGCATATTTTATTCTAAAATTTAGCACGATAGAGTCTCCAGGGTTTATTTTAATGGTTTTAGGTTTTGAAAGTTTGTAACCCACAAAGCCAGCTCTGATTTTGTAGTTACCTGGTTTCAACTGCGCCTTGTATATACCATTATTATCTGCCATTGCAATTGTTGTCGTATCACCTGCTCTAACTGCTCCAGGTAATATGCTGCCACTATGAGCATCAACTATTTTTCCTGTGATAATACTTTTGGTGGTGCCCAATTTATATCTTTTAATATTATAACTGGAGCAGGCAGAGATCCCTACAGCAGGAATTAAGATTGAAAGAATGATTTTCGTAAGTCTCATTTTTGTAGTTTTTAATTTCTGCTATTTTAATTAGCTGCACAGCCAAGGGATTTTACTTTTTTTGATAGGGGATATCCATTTGCATTAGCGCCGCATTGTTCTATGAGAAGATTAATCTGAATCCAATCGTGCTCACTTTGGTTAAGGGTTTTTAGAACCAGTCTCGTTAGTCCTCGTGGAAATCTCTAAAAATATAGGCATATGTTGCCGACTGATGTTGGTTATTTCTTATAAGTTTTTAACTCTTTACCATATTCTCATGTCATTTAAAAGGTTCTCCATTCGTGATACTGGTTTCTGCATATCTTTAGTCAGTATAGGGACTTCTATAATCACATACTTTTGCAGTTCGGATAAACTAATTTTTCCGTCACGGTTTGCATCTGCATGCATCCCGCCGAGTCCCTGTAGAACTGAATAAGTAAAAGCTCCATTGTTCCATGCGTTTGCTTCAAGCGCTTCGTCAGTTGCCCCTGCGGATGGAATTACCGTCGCGCCCGTTGAAATCCTTAGATCGACAAACATTTGCTTCATCATCTCGAAGGTATTCTCAAGCCCCTTCTGCTTTTCAAAAAGGGTGAGGTTTGATCCACCGCGGAAATTTAGGTCTTCATTGGTTTGTTTTTTAGCATTGCCAATCGCAATGTCTTCTTTGTCAATTTCACCAGAGTGGCAGGCGTCAATCATCAGTAGTTTATTTCTGGCTGGTATATTATCCAAAAGCCCCTCCAAATCGGCATATAGTAAACCTTTTTGGGACGGGTTAGAGAAATTCATATCAAATGTCGAAAGATAGTAATCGAGCTGGTCATCAGGAATACCGTGTCCAGCATAAAACAAAACTATTTTATCATCCTCATTTGTGTTTAACAAGGTTTTCTTCAGATTCAAAATGTTTTCTCTGGTTACCATCTCGTTCAATAGAGAAATTTTGATGATTTTATTATATGTTATTTTTCCTTTTGAAAAAAGATTTTGTATATCCTGAGCGTCCTTCGCTGCATAATCTAGTTTTTTTCTTTTGTCAAGATAATCGCTGACCCCTAGAGTGATAACATAAAGATTTGGTAGTTCTGCAGCGCCATTGTATGTGAGCGAGAATTGGTCCCTCAAACTTTCAATTCCTCTGGAATTTAGAACAGTGACCTCAATCAGGTTACTACCTGTCGCAAGCTTCACAGCGACATCTATCTTAGCTTTTTTTTCCTGCCTTTTTTCTAGCGGTAGTCCCATCGCCCCATAGATGGGGACACCATTTATGTAAACATTCAGCTTCTGGAGATTAAACATTTCATCGTTTGCTTCTACCGAAAACTTTACAAGTCGCAGAGACGATGTAGTAGGTAGAAGAGATTTATTGGCAATTTTAACCTGGGGGACATTGCTGGAACGATCGGCTTCAAAGCGGACGGGGTCAAAGCCTAATTTTTTTAAACGCTTCTGATAGATCCGTCTGTAAACCTCTATAGTCTTTACAGGCGCTGTGCCCATAAGCTCCAGCACCTTGTCTGGCCTGTTGAATTGCAAGTCAAACTGTGAGAATGAATAAAGATCGTTTCCTAATCTGAATTTTAATTTTTTTGCAGCGTCAGGAGTTGACATATAGTAGCCCTCGGGCGTGCTCACCATATAATCTGTGCTGTCTACACAGAAAAATTCCGCCAGTTCCTTACCACTTGACAGATCCCACATCCGGAGTGAAAAATCATCACTTGAGCTGATGAGGAGCTTGTTGTCAGACGAAAAATTTATTGCAGTGATTTTTTGTGTGTGACCGCTTAATGTTGTAATCAGGGCCCCAGTACTCATATTCCATATTTTTATTTTCTGGTCAAGGGCAGCAGTTGCCAGAAGGGACTCATCTTCACAAATTTTAAGGAGGTTAATCGGCTCAGTATGTCCCCGAAATGTTTTAGAAACAATCCCCTTATTGATATCCCAAATTCTGGCTGTTTTATCATCCCCCGCACTTATAAATGAAGTGGTATTTTTTAAAAACGCCAAATCCCGGACTGCTGAGAGCTGCATGAATGATTTGAGTGGTTTCAGGTCTGAGCTGCGCAGGAGTTTTATCTCCCTTGATTGATCTCCTCCATTACTAAGCACAAACTTCTCATCGCTACTCGAAACTGCGACCTCACCACTGGCTATTAGTGCTTCAAGTTTTTTATGACCTCCTCTATTTTCCAGAGTTGCTTGCTGTTTATCTGCGGACAGATCAATTACTCCGTTTCTAATATTCCAGTTTGCAGAGCCATATTGATGGTGAATGTTGATTGTTGAATCGCCCTTTGAAAAGCTGATTTGATCGATATAATTCCCATTACCTGCGATTTTATCGATTAAAGTTCCACTCTCAGGCTCTATCCATAATACCCCACTTTTGCCTTTGCTGTCTTGAAAACTGGCTAGGAGTTTTCCTCCGTCTGGAGAGAATGCCACAGCGGTAAGTACAGCGGAAGGCTCTTCAATAATTTTCGATGTTTTAGTTTTTCCAAAACTGGATACATGTATTCTCTGTTTTTCCAAACTTGCTACGCGGAGGCTTGTGGCAGACAGGCTTGAACTTGAATGGGGAAGGAAATTTTTTTCATACAAAGTGAGGCCTTGGTTACTCGCCAAATCAACACTTTTAATTACCAAGCTTGCCTTACCTGAGAGATCAACGTCACTTCCCAGGCAGAGTAAACGGTTTGAACCACTGAAATCCAGTTTCTCACACCCTTTATTGAAAACCGTAATTTTTTTTACGAATTTGTCATCCTGGAAAACGTGTAACCGTCCAAGGCCGTCGCTTAAAACGAGTACGTTGGAAGTAGGACTATATGCAGAACTGGTAACTGTAAAATCCTTTGGGAAATAACCCAGCATCTTACCCTGGTTTATCTCCCAAGATGATACACTTTTGCCTATGGTTATAATGTTTGTGCTGGCTGCGGTAAAATAAATGCTGCTTAATCCTTCACCTGAATTTAACACAAGTTGTTCACTTCCTGCCTCTAAGTTCCATATAATAATCCTTCCATCGATCCCTCCAGCAGCAAGGAATTTTCCATCTACAGAGAATGCTATAGAGATTACTGGCGAACTAAAGCCACTGATTTCACTTATTTCAACAAGGGTTTCCGCGTCCCAGAGTTTTACAGAAGCCGCTTTTATTTGGCCATGTTCCAAAAGCTCACCTGCGCCAGTGGCAATTATGCGGCCGTCGGGAGAATATGCAATTGTATTAATCCGGCTGTTATGTCCTTTTGGAATAATAACCTCCGCCTGCTGTGCATAGGATACTATCGATGAACATAAGAAAATTAAAAACACAGTGAGTCCTTTCATTATCTGATCTTACTTGGTGCATCAAAATTACGCGTTTCAATTGGAGCGGATAATGTGTTTTTTGAGTTATATCCTACGACCTGCAAGCTATTTCGCTGGCCCCATTTAATAAGCTTTGAATTACTCAGCGGAATGTTTATTGCAGAAACTGCACCTGATGCACTTTTGCTTAGCACCCTTGCATCAGGATAAGCAACTATGCCATTGATAATTACTTTAACATTTCCAATACCTCCTCCATTATTGCTTAACTGTATGTTCAATACAGGGTTTTTTGGATTCACGACCTCATTCAGTTTTACAGTGGGGTAGAGGTCTGAACTTGAAAATGGTGGGATTGGAGGCAAGTTCCCAGGTGCATATCCTAAGAGAATAGGCAAAAGCCCTTTTTTATAATATCGGCTCCGAATTTGTTCGAGCGGGATCGTTATCGATTTAAAAGAATAGTACAGGGTCTGGAGTGCTTTGTCAGATCCGTCAAAGTAGCCTTCTGGGGTAATGATGAGCCACTCCGAAACATCAATTGGAATTAAAGAGGCGATCTGTTTGCCCGATTCTGTGCTCCAGAGCCTGGTGGTGTTGTCAAGACTTCCCGTCACGAAGTATTTTCCCGTAGGCGAGAATTTAGCGGAGAAAAGCTCTGCAGTGTGCCCGGTGAAAACCATGCTTTTTTTGCTGTTGATATCAAATAAATTGGCTAATCGGTCGTATCCCGCCGTTAGAATCTCACTCTGGTCAGGAGAAAAACTCACCGAGCTGACATCCGAACCATGGAGATCGTAGCCCTTGGTTTTTAAACCTAATCCAGTATTCCAGAACCACACGCTTTTATCGTTACTGCTGGTCACCATCGTCTTTCCATCCTTTGTCAAATCCATCGAAGTGATTAGCTCATCATGATTGTCCTGGAAAGTTTTTAAGTATTTACCTGTCTCTGCGCTCCAGACCTGCACCTCTCCAAAAGCTTTTTTAACCTTGTCATTATCCGCCAGACGAAAATCCTGTTTACCGCCAAGGTAAATTAACTTTCCATCGGGGGAAAACATTATACAGGTGCTCACATGATTAGATCCAGTCTTGAGAATGCTTCGCGAGAAATTTGAAATAAGTTTTCCCGAAGCAGCCTCAAATAATATTAGGGTAGAGAAAAAGTCGTTCTTATTTATAGCGGCCAGCTTCTTGCCATCAGGAGAAAATATAATTGCTCCGGATCCTGCGCCAATTGCATAAAGCGCTTTGCCGGAACTTATTTCATAGACCACTCCAGCATTACCTGCATTTCCCACCGCAATCAAATTATTGTCAGGAGAAAAAGATAGTGCAGTGATCGAATATCTTTGATCCTTTAGTATTTTAACCAATGCTCCAGTTTCAATATCCCAAATTTTTGCTGTACCATCCTGACCTCCTGTTGCAAGATATTTCCCGTATGGTGAAAAAGTTACCGCCAATACCCCGCCACTCCTTGTACTAAGTACTTTTATTGTTTCACCACTCAATGCATCAACAATTACTGCTGCACGGTTTGCAAGTCCAATCACGATTGAATTTCCGTCTGGTGAAAATTCTGCAGACATCATGTTGGTAAAGGTATTTTTTAGTTTTCTGATCACTTTCCCAGTTTCCAAGTCAATTAGTTGTATCAAACTGTGATACCCTATTAGAACCACTTTTTTGTCTGGCGATACAGCGGCAAAACTTGCCGAACCGTTAAATTTCACTTTAAGTTTGTTTTTATTATGCAAATCATAAACTCTTCCCTGTCCATCGCCAACTGCGAAGGCATACTGTCCGTCGTTGGTAAACCCTGTCAGTAAAATTTCAGAACCAACGTTAAAGAGTCCAAACACAAAACTAGAAGTTTCATTTCCCTGTCTGTCCCAGAGTTTTGTTGGTTCATCAGTAACATCCCGGTTGTGTATCATATTAACGCCTCCGCCTCCGGTTATGATAAAATCGCCCTGAGGATAATAGGCAGCTGACAATATTTTATACCTGGATTCGCGGATGGTAGTGGTAACTTTACCCGTACTGAGATCATAGATTTTTGCTGTTTTATCCTTGCTGGCAGACAAAAAACGATCTTCAGCAAAAAAATCAACGCATGAAATGGAATCAGAATGGATTTTAACGGTGTTGATGAGCGCTCTGCTTTCAAAATCCCATAAAAGGATGCTCCCATCCTGACATCCCGCTAAAAGGGTTTTGCCGCTTGGGGAAAATCGAAGAAATGACGGAATAGATTTAAGTCCTTTGAAGGTATTAAGCTCTCTTCCTGACGAACTTTCCCAGCTTCTGATTGTTAAGTCCGGACTGCCTGTTAACACAAATTTTCCATCAGGGGAATAGGTAGCCAGTGTAACCTGCTTGGTATGTCCAGCTGGTAATACTAGTTCAGGCTTCTCCTGCGCAATAATTAAGCTTGCGAAAAAAGAAAAAAATGTAATGAGTAGCGTTCTTTTCATATTATATGAATTTGGTTATGGATGAAGAATGAATTCTAGGATTTCCTGCTGATTTAAGTAACCATAGTATACTGAAAGTTCATCTAAAATGATATCTTCAACTATTTTCACTCTGTTTGGGCTGGAGGCGTATAGTAGGTTTAAATTACTCTTCAATACCTTTACTTCCTTAATTAATTGCTCAGGCGGATAGGAAGAGATTTTCAGTGCGGAAATCAATTCAGATTGTTTTTGAACCGCATCGTAATAATAAAGGCCTAGCGCGGATGTGTTTGCCTGATTAATGGGTTTTCCATCGACCAAAAAAAGGTTTTTGTCAATTACCAATGCAATCTCACCGGAAGAATTTCCAGCAATGTCAAAGCTGAGTTTTTTGTTAATTATTTCGCCGTTCAAAGTATAACGGATGAAAAAAAACTGCTTCGTTAAGTCTGTGAAAGCGGATTTGGAAAGAGAAAAACTTAGTGTGTCTAAAAGTGTCAGACGGGGGATGGTGTCTCCTTGTTTGCGGGCAAGATTTTTGAAAAAAAACTTAAGATCATTTTTTGAATTGATGACGCCACGTCCTGCCAGGGTCTGAGTTAAGTTAGTGGGAATGAGATTTTCACTTAGCTTAACTAAAATTCCTGGAAGTCTGCTCGAGTTAAGCGATTTTTTACGTCGCAAGGTGTAGCGTCCCTTCTGCGGGCTTATGAGTGCTACTAAATCTTCATCACTATTGAAAATTAATGCATCATCCAGCTTGAGCTGATCACCGATTTTCAGAGCCTGACGGGTTTTAGAGCTCATTACTTTTCCGTTTATATGTGAAACATAATAAATGTCATTCGACTGGCTGAAAAACAACTGTAGGAAAATCAAAATAACCATCATGCTATAACTTATTTTTTTTATGTGCCTTAAATTCAAGGTACAGGGATACTGCTGTTAGGTAAAGGGAAATCAGTACCACATCTATGTGTTTGTGAAAAAGTGAAAATGAGACTAACGACAAAAATCCGGTAATTAGGAAGAATGTGAAAAATTCTACCAGCGCCGATCCAAAGGGTGTATTTTTGAAGTATTTTATTACCTTTTCAAATACTATTGGCGGATAAAAAACCAGATAACTTAGTAGGGAGAAACTAAAAAGCATGAATAATAACCATGACAAACTGATCTGGTTATCTCCTTTTAAAAAACCAATGATAAGATTTGCAAGGATTAACGACCCTGGTACTTTGCCGCTATAGGTTGGGTGGAGATCGCCACTGAAATCCCCAATAATGATAGTTTTTCCACGAAAAAACTGATCATAAAATGTTTTTTGATCAGCTTCCAGCAAATCCACAATTTCGTTAAGCGGGATAAGTTTACTTTTGCCTCCAGCCGCATCTAAATCAGAGATGGAAATGTAGTTCTCATAAATAATAGTATTGAAGTATACCTTTCCTTTTAACCATAAAAGGCCCAAGGTCTTGCGAGCAGTCATACCCGAAATCTGCTCAACTATTTTTAAGGGAATTGTCGCTGCGCCTGAAGGGGTTGAGTATTGGTATTTTAATAATTTGTCGGATGAGTAAAGCCCCGAAGATTGTTGATAGCCAGCATAGCCCGTATTTACGCCCTTCAGGTATGGATTCAATACCTGATTTCCTTCCCGGGAAAAAGGTACGATCAGTCCATTTACGTGTTTTATTGTTTTGCTAAACTCCTCATCCTGATTTGTTGCGATGTCGAAAAGTAAATCGCAAATAATAGGCTGATCAGGCTTATTACTTATTTGTTTGAATAATCTTGAAAGTGCTTTTCTGTCCGTTAGTACTTGATTTCCATTTAGATCAACCCTTGGAACAACGACTTTGCTTGCACTCACATCAATAAAGGTATAATCCCCAGATAAGTCGCTTTTTGTTGAGAAAAGGTCATCAATAAATAGTGTTGACTTAATTTGACTTTCTTCAGGAGCAAAATTGTAATCAATGTTTAACGCTAAAATTGCCAGAATGAGCAGGAATGCTCCATGAAGACATGAATAACCTACCTTAATTACAATAGGATTTGACTTTGCAAAAAGCCTTTTAGAGGACATGGGCGTTAAAGAGATTTTAGCTAAAGTTATAATATATTTTCTAATATCCTTACTGATACGCAGTGAATTATATATTTTTTATTGACACGTTGCTGTATTAGCGATTAGAAGTTTCGACTCGTAAGGAATCCTGATGGTTTTTATTTCTCGCTGAAATGTTAGCTTGCAAATTTCCCTGTTAGGTATGCCCGAAATTCGGGACATTCCATTGCCTCGAAGTTATCTAGGTGTAAAAATCGGTTATTCTGTCATTCCGATGAATCATATCATCTATAAACTTTACCATTCGGACAATTCTGAAAAAAAGAAGTTACTATAATCGGAAGTGGACCCGCTGGGATTCGAACATAGTCCGAAAGCATGCGTTTAATCAATATTTATTGGGCTTTCGGTTAGATACTCACCTAGTGACTCACCGCTTTTTTTGTGGCTTTTTAGTGCAAATGCTATACTGTAAATGTAACTTTTTTTTTGAAGTTTGAAGTGATATTTTGAAATTCATCTAAAAAAATATTTCTGCGATTTTTAGGATTAAGTAGCAAAAAATTCATTTTTCTCTGGTCGACAATGTTTCCTGCTGAACAATATTCATCAGATGAACATTTGTAGTCAATCTTTGAAAGGGTTCGAGCCCCATCATCCACCAAGAAGATCAAATTTACTATGAATGCTCCCTCTGGAAAAAATACAGATCAGCAGACAGGCCCGGATCTACCGGTGAAAAAGCAAGAAAACCTGCTTTACAATACTGAATCACCAAACCGTTTCTGATCTCGGTTTGAGGTACATTGTGGGCATCGCAGCTATATAAAGAGCAAACACCACAAAAAAAAGATCATAGCAACCTTTAAACAAATATCAAAGATTTTGTGTGCGCAGATATTTCTGACGATTTATGTTGTAATTTCGGTCAATAAACGCGCTTAAAAAATAATGAACATAAACGATAAAGGACAAGTTGGGGAAGATTTTGTTAACAAACTGGCATTCGACTCTTTTCTGAAATATTGGTGTTTCCCAGGTCCAAACGACATCACTGGAGACAACAAGGAAATCTGCGATCTACTCATCATATTCGATGAGGCTTGCGTGATCGTCTCCGTAAAAAATTACGCTTTCAGTGGTAACTATGAAAGGTATTTCAATCACACCATCAAAAAAGCCGTTAAGCAGATCAACGGTGCTGAGCGAAAACTATTCGGCCAAAGGGCAATCCTGATACAGCATCCGGATCGAAACGGTGAACTATTTCCCAAAGAGGAGATAAAGGATATTTACCGGATTATTGTAAATCTCAATACAGGCGTGAAATTCTATCAGTCTTCGTTTGTTGAAAATGGAAAACCATACGCCGTGATGGATGCGGAAGCCTGGATGGACGCTGTCGAATTATTGGACACCATTCCAGATTTCCTGAATTACCTCAAGACAAGGTTTGAATTTTTTGGCACCAGGCCAGCATTTATCTTCCCACGTGAGGAGTATGACTTTGCAGAGAACGATGCACTTGCCGCTGAAAGGGCTGTAAAAGAAATCACAAAGGAAACCGGAAACCTCATTATCATCAACGGTAAAGAAGTCGATCTGATCGCCTATTTTTTGGCGAGCGGCTTTTCTTTTGAAAACGTTCAGGAGCCGATGCAGAGAGAAAGCCTGCTCTTCAGTATTGATGGACAATGGGATCAGCTTCGCACGCACCCAGTTTATCAGCAAAAACTGGAATTGGAAAAAGACAGTTATTTCTTTGACAACCTGGTTGCGAAACATGTAATCAATACCGATAAGGGCCACCATCTGGCAAGGATGCTTTTCAGATTCAAGCGGCTTGAACGTGCACAGCTATCCATGGAATTCCAGAAATACCATGAGAAAATCAGCTTGAGACCAAACGTCCAGGTGAACAGGACAAGGCTCATCTTCAAAGACACCCATTTTCTTTTTATTTGGTTTTCAGACAAAGTTGACATAAACCAAATCAATGCTTTCCTTGAGTTAGCGATGCTACACGCCCACTATAGAACAAAATTCAATAACCAAGAACTTGGAGCGATCGCCTTGTCCAGGTCCAAAGAACATATCGCATATGGGTACGCCAAGCAGTTGAAGGATCCATCCAAAGAGGAGCTAACGCAAATGGAAAAACGCTTCCAAGCAGAAGGTTGGGATTTAAACTAAACTCAAGGACAAGTCAAACTGTAGCAGCACCGCATCACATTCTTCTACCATAAATCCCGCATCCATCAGCGCAACCGCAAAATCCCCGCGCTAAAGTTGGTTGATTTCCTGAAAGGTTAAGATCATACTAACAGCTAAAGCCGTAAAAGATAGATCCACTTTGTGCTCTTAAGCGGGATAGCTCTTAGATTTGAAAAAACATGCCCATAGAAGTGCTTAAAGTCTCAAAAAGGCTTACAGGATAGTATCAGCTTTCGCCCAATAGACGTAATATGATCGAATTATAGTTTATCGAGCAGTGCTTTCGTTCTCAAGACAAAGGTGGTATTGACTCAGAAAAAAACATATTAAGTAAAATGATTTTATAGTATTGTTTTTCTGAAAGTCATCGAGATCCTTAGCGCTCGGTTTACCCGCATGCCATCAATTTCATCAGCCAGTCGGGCTGGTATTCCGTGTGACCACTTGTAACGGGAATCTCCTGATATCGCTACCACACTGCATGGCTGGAGTATAAACTCCTGTTTAGTCTTGCTGGAAAGCTCAATGAAGTTCATCGCACAGGCTGATCCTAGACTTAACGAGATAATGGTATCTCCGAAGCAAGGCTCACAGTCGACATGGTTTGCAATACCCTGGCCAGGCTTATATTCATTGATGATCACCTGATCAGGCGCTTCACTCATTAGCTGCTCGTGTACAAGTTTATCCGCGATGAATTTTATCCATTCCGGTAAAGGACCTAGGTACATGTCGTAGTTCAAAGACCGCGCGCGGTAATCATATTTCCAACCATAATGCTGTACCCTGCGCTTAAGGTCACCTAACCAGGGCTCCTCGGCGATATGCGATAAGAGTTCCAGCTCCTGTGCTGAGGTGATGAAATCAGTTCGGTATTCCAGCCCAGCAATCCGCATGGGACTGGGAACAGTCTGTACAAGTGTAACAGGCTGCGCTGGTGCAGGATTGAAGAGATCAAATTTCGGTTGGGTTTTCATAAACGCTTCTACAAAGATAAGGTTTGGTATTGAAATGCAGTACGAGCAAATTATGAGACAAAAATACTAAAAATATTAGTAAAATACAATTAAATTTATTATCAGGAAAATGCTTGGAAATTAGGGTTTTTGGATTTAAATTTTACTTTTGTAATAACGCTTTGTCTGGCAGCCAATTCTGCCAAGCTGAGCGCTAATATGTTTAACGCCTCAAAATAAATTAATGCCTGAATTTAAATTTACGCTGCCGGCCATCACCGCGCTCAATGATGACCAGCAATTAGCCTATGACCCAAGGGTTCCAATGCTAATCACCGGTGGCCCGGGAAGCGGAAAAACCGTAGTCACCATTTACCGTTTTTTAAGGGCGGTGCTCGAAAAAAAACACCTTATGCTCTTCACTTATAACCGGGCCTTGATCTACTCGATAAGAGGTACTTTAAGGGACAGGGCCGAAGAACTTTTCGGCGGCTTTGACCAGGAACAAATCAAGCATGTTGTTGAAAACCAGTTGTCAACCTTTTACAACTGGCACCACAAACAGATTAAGTACTACGATGCTGAGGCGGAAGACGAAATTGTCAAAGACAATTTTGAGTCATACGCAGCGGAACACCCACGTTTCGATGAAATATTTTTCGATGAAGGCCAAGACCTGCCCCGCACTGTTTATGCCAATGCCTTTATCCTGGGCGAGACGATTTCAGTTGGCGCGGACCGTGCGCAGAATTACCGAGGGCATTACACCTCGGATGAATTGGAGGATACCATATTTGAGGGGCTGTGGAACCAGGACGCGAGTACCGACCGGCAGTACCTAGAGACCAATTACCGCAATACCAAGGAGATTTTTGAGTTTGCAAAAGGATTTGTGCCAGATGATCCGAGGGTACAGCAAATGGAAACCGAACATTTACGTACGGGCAACCAGCCTGAGGTGAGGGATGGATATACGGTTGTAGAGCAGTTAGGGATGCTCAAAGAAATTATCGAAGCCAACCAGAACAGTAACGTTGGGATCTTGGTCCACTCTCCTGAGGAAATCACCACAATCCGGGTGTTTTTGGAGGGGCATCAGTACTCTTGCCACGAGCACGCACCTGTAGCCCGCTCATTTTCTTACTATTATAACAAGATGAGTATTCCACATGAAAAAGCGATGCAGATTCGCTTAAGTTCGCCATTCATTACTACATTTGAATCTTGCAAAGGACTGGAATTTGATGTAGTGATTTTGCCATTTTTTGAACAATCGGATATAGCGACCAATACAAAGAATGACGACGGGCGATTCAAAGCAACACCGAGCCATTACTACGTAGCAGTGACCCGGGCAAAAAATGATTTTATTGTGTTGTGTAATAAAAAGCCAGAAGCACTGTCTTTTTATTCACGAGTTGAAGCAGCGGGAGAGGATGATGACCTCCCTTTTTAAAAAAGTAATATGGCCAAGAAAAGTAACAACGATAAGACAGTGACCGGAGAAAATAAGCTGGATGCAACTTTGTTCAGCGAGCAAGATCTGGAAGGCCTGGTCCACCAACAAGCCGCCGCATCGCTAGGGGCCGAGGAGGAGAAGGAAGCAAACACAAAGAAAAAGCCTGCCAAAACTGCTGCAAAGAAGGCCAGTAAGACAGTTTCAAAAAATCTCAGACAGGACCCTAAAAATATTCCGCTGGAACTAATAGATGTACATACCGAGGCAAGCTCAACCCATGTAACCTCCGGTACAGGATCGGAATCGAGCCAGGATGCAATGGCAGCTCCCATCATAGAAAAAGAAATGGATGGCGAGATGGCGGCCGAGCATACAATAACTCCTCAAGAGGAGCCTGGAGTTGATCAACCTTCGACGGAAGAAGCGCTGCATGAGATTGAAAACCCTGTTGCTGTATCCTTGGAAGCCCCTATGCAAAAGGTCCAAGAAAATGTCTCGAACGATGCTGCTGACCAGCACATCGCATTTGATCCGGCCAAGCCAATTTATCTGGAAATCCACAGGGGCAATATCTACCATTATTTTTCCAGGGCGATAGTCTTGCCTTCACGCTATTATCCCAACCGCGCCTTTTCAGACTTACAGTCGGCATATACCGACCAGCTTATCCTCTCTAACAATGCCTCAAATCCGGATCCGGAAATGGTTTTGCTACAAGTGCAGCTTAAGTCTTTCCAGTTACCTGGCCTAAATGTCCAGGGCCGGTTCGCGTTTATGGATTTCCCACTTGCGATTACCAGCGTTAAATCGGTTATTGTCAGGAGTGATGCCGTGAAAACAACAATTTTGAGCGATGCGACTTTATTTGATGGAGGATTTATTCCCCAACAGCTCATCGCTGTCGGCACCGTTGGAATTTCAACGGCGGACTTTAATAGCTTGAAGCTGCAAAAACAAGGGACGGATTACAGCGCCAAAATTAATAAGTTCAACCGCACCCTGGGGCTGTTGGCCTTTATTAGAAACTATAGTTACCTGACCTCTTCAGGTACAGGGCTTTATAAATCAGTCTCAGATCATTTCTTTCTGGCGATGCAGGCACTCGAGCCAGCCTTCGGTTCGGCAATTCTATCCAACCCAAGCCTCTCCGAATTCTACAGTTTTTTATTTGAGGAAAACTGTCCTGGTGATAAGCCTTTGCTAAAGTGGCTATTTTCTAGATTGCAGATAGATGAAAATTTTAATGACAGAGATGTAAAGGATTTTATGTCTGCCCTAGCAGCCATCAAGGATGAGTCCATCCCACAAGAGCGGATCCGGGAGATTAATGGCAACTTAAAAGATGCCATCAAACGAAAATCAGCTATACGGTTAGTGGAGGGAATTGCCACGAAGTCAACTTCCATTTTACCATTGTACATATTTTCATACTTGCGCAATTACGCGCAGCAAAATAACATACTCATCGCAAGGCGGGACATCGTCAGCCAGTACGCGGTGATGTATGGTGAATATGCATTCGGTTTGCTAGGCTATTTCTATGGTTACGCTGCCCTGGCGAACAGTGAAGAGCGGATGGCAAGCGTCAGTGAGGCCGTCTCGCTGTCCTCAAATCCAAAACCAAGGCCAGAGATAAAATTCAAGGTCGACAGCGAATTTGATCGGTCGGTAATTGATATCGTTTTTGGATACGTCTTTCAAACCAGCTTGAGCAGGCCTGATTATATTCAAGGCGCATTTCCAGTAGAGGAGACCAGCATCTATGCTGATCGCCAAAAAGAGATCATTTTCCGCCGATCATCTATCATTGGGGAGAAATATGAGTCGATCCGTATCAAGCGCCTGCCTTCAGAATTTGATACGCTCATTGGCCAGATCAGTGCAGGTGAGGAATGGATCGGGTACCATACCGAGCTTGGGTTTTTATGCCAGAAATTATCGATGTTGCCTGAGTTTTCTGCAAACGCAGCCAGACGCTTGGTCAATCATGGTTTGGTAGAAGCACTGAAAGAAGTGCGCTTCTCTAGGGCAACGCTCATCGAGCGGTTGAAACACCCATCCATGAAAATAAAAATTGAAGAGCTTCGCATCCGTGTTTTACTAGCCAAAGAAAACAAGGAACTTTAAGATGGAAATTGATGGGCTCTTAGCACGTTTCGTGCTGCTTTCTACCGAAGAAATTATAAACTTCGTATCTGAACACCGTCGGGAACTCCAATTGCTTTTCATCCATGCAGGCTCCGATCAGGCAAATATCTCTAAATTCCGCAGGCTACTCGGTCACCTTTCGCAGAACAATGTGTCTGCCAGCGAAGTCCAGAAGTCCTCTGTGCAGATCCAGTTTTTATATGGCCAGCTTGGCAATTACTTTAAGCGGGCAAATCACCGTCCAGGCGTATCCAACTGTATACGCAAGGTGAATCCCTCGGTTTTACGCAACCGGCTCGAGGCTTGGATACACTATCAGCAGTACAATCACTATCTAGATCACTTCAATTCCTTGCCCAAGTATCTCGAGAAAGTCTCCAATGCACTGAGCGAGGAGGACGAAAGCTACGAAAATGAGGTTGTGAGGGATATACATGAGTATTTTGAGTACGCCTGCCATGCAATGGGAAGATATGGAAAAGAAGGTGACCTGGAAGAATTTGTTGCCCTGTTTTCTTCGGATGCCTTGGCCGAAGACTTTCCCATTTTGCTTTTTTACCGGGAAAATCTGGAACAGTTCGAGCTGAATCTCGAATACAACGCCCATGTGGATAAGATATTCGAGCCAAGTGCTTGGGCAGAGCAACTTTTTAGGGATAAAATCATTGTCCCTATAAAAGCACATCCAGAAACCAATTGGAGTCGGCTACTAATGGGGTATACGTTTGACGAAATCAAAAAGGACATCATCAACTTTGGACAGACAGATTTTGATAAGCCCATAGAGGGGCTTTCTGGTCTGGACATGGTACGACTTTATGCGTATTGCAACATGAGAATGCACTATTTTGCCGCACTGCATCTTTTTGAACGTTCAGACGTATTCCAGACCTTATACAGTACAGCGGGAACAGTTAAATTTATAGATATTGGCTGTGGCCCGGCAACCAGCGCTCTGGCCTTCATTGACCACATCCACCAGCATACCGGGGGAAGGGTAGAGTTTGATTATGTCGGGGTAGATTACTTCGACAGTATGCGCAACGGCGCTGGATATTTTTTGAACAATGACCTTTTTCGGCCCAAGGAGCATACCATATGTTTAAAAGAGCTCAATGAACTGGATTTTCAGGTGTTGGAGAAAGCAAACAGCATTTTCATCAATGCGAGTTACTTATTTGCGAGCGAATACCTGGATCCAAGCGCTTTGGCCCAGGATGTACTCAATGTCCGTAAAAGCCAGCCCGGATGCCCATGTTTCTTTATCTTCCAAAATGCCGTCGGCACGCGCCGGAACGCCAAATATGAGGAATTTAAGGAGCATGTTGGCGCTTTCCAGATCATTTATAATGGAAGCCGGAATATTCCTTATTCTAACTCAAGGGGTAGCTTTTATTCTACCGATCAACTGGTCTATCAGCAAATCCTGAAACTTGACTGAGGTAGCCAGGAATTGTAGGTCGTTATCGTGTGGCCTTAAATACTCAGAAAAATCATAAAAAAAAATCATTAAATCAAGTATCGATTTCTGAGCTTTCGCAGTTTTTCGAAACTTTGAAAAAAGAAAGGAAGATTATAAACGGGGATTTAGGGAGTATATCAAAGCATTTTCTAACACTTTTTTTGAACGTCAACCCGTTCCTGGTCAGCTTTGCGGCATTATCATCCGTTTATCTCCAGCATGCACCACTCCGCTTGATATATTACCAGCTATTCCGCTTGATAGTATCATCGATTCTATAATAGATATCTTAAATACTCAGAAAATATTGATAGCGGTTTTTTAAAAATGGCGATTTTATGCTTTATTGTTAAAATAATGCTTTACTTGCCTAACATTCAGGAGGAATTTTATGTATATCAAAAGTCTGCTGAGCCATGTTTTCTCTTTGGGTCGTTTGGTCTGAAAAATGTGATACAACTTCTAGAATGAATGCTTTTAATTCAGCGATTCCTGTATCTGTCTTTGATGGACGAACTGCGAAAGCACCAAGACCAGGCAAGATTTCATGAAAACCTTTTCTGTAAAGGGAGAATTCACCTGGATATAATATATATGCACCACCGGTTCTTCTGATGGCGTCTTTGTAGGCATGCATTTTCAATAAATCCGCATTCTTGTAAATCCCTTTACGGTTCTGCGTTTTTTCCTCATTCAGCTCCTGCTCACTGCGGTCCCTCATTAGCTCAGTCATGTTTGCAATCTTATACTTTGCATCAAAATGAATGTGAACAATCTGTTCGCTAGTTTCGGCCAGCTGTTCTAAAAGATTCTCCGGCCAGATAGAAAGAGTATAGTCCGGCCTTAGCGTTGTTGACCAGCTGCCTGACGAAGGGTACTCCTTGTTTCCTGTAAAGGAGCGGTTATAATTGAAGCGGATATTAAGTTTTCGCCCTGCCTTTTCATACACCCCGCGAAGGGCAGTAAATCTTCCCTGTCTCAACTGAAGGTTTAATCCGACAGAAGTATGCGCAATAAGCTGCTCAATGTCTTTGGGTTCAATAGAAAAAACCGACTGAAATAAATCAAGCAGCTGAAAAAATAACCAATACTCATATAGCACGGCTACATTTTTTTTACCTCCTGCGTAAACGTCATCACCGCCCTTCCAGATCATTTTTGCAGCCAGATCGAACATCAACCAGACGCGCAGCATTTCCCTGTAACCTTCCTTCCGCTGAAGCACGGGACTGTTTAATTTAAGCGTTTCAGGTCTGGAGATCTCCTTAAAAATCTTATGGTGAAGATATGATTCCAGCTCTGCAATTAAAGCCAGCGTTTCTGTATGAAGTTTGCTTTCTCCCTGGGCACGGGTATTGATATCAGTACAAAACTTTAAGTAGGTTTCTAGGGAATGCTTGATGAAACGGTTTTCTGGCGTATCTGCAGAATCTATTTTATGTGCAGACTCAATTCTTTCTGGAAGACTCCTCAGACCATATCTTTGAAGGTAATGATCTTCAGCGAGGACTGATTGATTGCCACCTTTTAACAGCTCTTTTATGTTTTTAGCTGTAAATCTTCTTACCCTGCGGATATCTGAACTTTTTATACTGTTTTTCCATACAGTGACCGGAGCAGATACAATTCTGCTTACAGCCTGAGAAAACTCATCGGTTTTGATGATGGAGCTGATAAAAGCAAAACGCTGATAAAGCGTTTGCGCATCTGCGGTATAATCAACATCGAAATACTGATTAACAGGCGAATTTGCCTGTAAAAGAAGTCCGGAACATTTCTCAGTAATTGCCTCCAGCATCTGGCGGTAATCCTCCCGGTAAGAGGTTTTTACGGACCTGACCTCCAGAGAAATGCTGCCCATTGGCTCACCCTTTTGAGTAAGCTGTAGTGAAAGCGTTCCAACAAAGATATTTGGAGCCAGGGTACCCACATGAGGCATCCGCTTATGCGAAAGGACAATCTGTACCTCAAGGGGACCAAAGCCAAATTCCACATCATTAAAGGCATAATCATAGAAACAGCCTTCCACGAGCTGAAATCTGGACTCATTATAAAGTTCCGGATCCCCATGCGCATCAAACAAGGTACCTTCAAGACGCTCAGCTATTTCTAACTGGAGCCCATCCTTTATGTGATCTAACGAAATTATAACCAGCGGCAGATTTTTCATTTAAGCTTCAGCAAAACTCGCAAAACCGTTATCTACAGCCGCATTGTACATCCTTGATATTTTTTCAAGTGAAAGCGGATATAGAACCTGAGCTGAGTTAAATTCAAAATCAGGATTATCAAAAACCTCCTTTTCAATCTTCAGCGATGCGCTGATGCATAAAAGACCTAAAGTTGCAAGCACAGGACAAAGCTTTCTTCTGGACCCGTGAAGCTTAGGTAGCAGTTTTTGCATTATGGCAATATCTATCTTTTGATTAAGGGAAAGGCCTTTATCCACCTTGCCAAGCTGGGAGATTAACCTGATAATATCCCCTGCACTCCGATAACCAAACTCGGCGCCGATTTTTTTAAGTTCAGCAAAAAATCCCAGCATGGTTTTATTCACCTCCTGAGCATCTTCCCTGACAATATTTTTTTCCGCTGCAAGGCTCAGGAAATCAGCAGCCATTGCAGCGCCATTAGCATTCAGGTAATCCTTATTAATAACTTTAATTCCTTCGAGAAATCCTGCCATTTCAGCATCATTAACTCTGAATTCAATTGTGCTTGCCCTGTCTAAAACCTTCGGACTGAACATGCTGGTCGTCTCGTCGATATTCACCGTTCCGACGATAAAAAGGTTTGCAGGCAGGGATAGTCTGGATGGAATTCCGTTTTCAGCGGTCTCAAAATCATGTAATGGAATTCCATCTCCCGATTCCATTACACTTAAAAAGTCAGCAAAGTAACGCTCTACGTGACTTAGATTCATCTCATCAAGCAATAAAAAATGTGGCAGGAGCGGAAACTTAGCTGCCTGAATAATTAAATCCAGAACCCCGCTGTCCGGGCTTACATATTCCCCTGATTTAAGCGCGTTCGGGTAACCCAGTAAAGGTTCCCTGTTGGTCCAGTCTGCGCCAACGGGTACCAGCAGATACTGCTTTTTATCCTGACTAATCCACTGAAAAAAGCACTGAGCAAGCTTGGTTTTCCCGGAACCTGAGAGTCCGGTAAGAATAACAAAGGGCTTAGTTAACAGGGAAGCCACAAATCTTGAAATCAAGCTGCGCTCATAAAAAAGACCAGCCGAGCGAATGTCAGCAAGAGCTGCATCAAGATCAAGGGGAAGGGGAGAAATTGCTGATTGCACAACCGGCGCATCAACTGCCCTGAAAATAAATGTACCGGAGTTTTCAAAAATTTCGAATTCGGGATAATATTGTTTTAAAATTACCTTCATCGAATCAATATCAAGTCTTGAATCTTTTTCGGAAGTCCATTCAGTGGAAAAATAATAAATCTTTGAATCCTGATCAACATATATCGGGGTAACAAAACTTCTGGGTTTATTGCCCATTACTAGATCCTGTGGTTCCAATATGGAATCAGAAACCCTGAAAATACTTGTCAGGCTCAAGCCATCTGACTTTATGGATTTATTACTGGTGCCTGGGTTGGTCGAGATTTTATCCTTTAATCGCTCAAGGTCGTCATACTGAAACAAAAACGAGAAAACGTCATAAGCAAACTTATTAATCTGTCTGCCGCTTACCAGAAATGGTAAGTCACGGTAAAAACGTTTTTCAAGATAATCATAGATGTCGCGCGCTCCGCTCAGACTATAAATAAACTTACCAAGCATTGAGGAACTCGCATCAGGAACATTGATAATTTTCAGAATAACGGACATGAAAAAATCACTGGTCCCCCTTATCTTTGAAGAACCTGCATTGTTATTAATTATCGATTTGGCAGCAAAATTATATCCCTCATCCACCACTGGCTTAAGGGCAATGCTCTCGCTCCACGCGTCCAGATTCAGTGCGTTCAGATCAAAATGGCCGGATAAAACTTCATTAACAGTTTCCTCCTTTGAACGCGTGGATTTGAAAGTGTCGAATACATCCATATGATCACGAAGTGCAGTGGCAAACGGTTTAATCAGTACAGCATATAATACATATTGCCCAGGAACGATACAATGATTGCGCTCCACATGAAAAGTAATGGAATGATCTGAAACCTCCGCTACGTTTTCGAGTTTTGATATTTCTGTTTTATCCTGCTGACTGAAAATTATTTCCGGCCATGAGGTGATGCCCTTAAAATATTCCTGAGTGTCTTTGCCCAACTGGCTGATGTCTTTAAGCATAGGTTTCTTTTTTAAAAACACGCCCTGCTGCAAAAAACAGATCTTCGTTTAGGACAAATCAGCTGTTGAATACAAAACAGTTTGTTTGTTATCGCAGATGTCTTAACTAAACCGAACTGAACGGAGAGTGTCTGTGCGAATTTAATCTTTTTTAGCAAATAGAAGACATGATTTCAGTTTGCCTGTAGTCTTTCTTGGTATTGAGCAATATTTCTCACTTAAATCGTAGCCTTAATAATGCTATATTAGCACAACTAAATTAATGCCTCACTTACCAATGATAAATTGCCAGCAGAGAAAACCTGCCTGCAATATTTGTGCATTTAAAACTTATGTTTTAAGCAAAATGCCTGTTCAGAAAAGGTGAGGCTCAGTCAAGCCATATAACCTTAAAAAAATGAATTTTAAAGAAGTACTTCTTGAAGTACAAAAAACAAAAAAGTCGCAGAAGATCTGGCCGGCTCAGATTACCGGTTACCTTGGGGTATCCAGAAGAGGATGGAAAGTTGTCAATACTGTTAACCAAATGCTCGAAGAACACGATCTGATCTGTGAGCCCGACTTCGGGAGCGCATGGTTTTACGGACAGGTCGAGATTAAAGCCAAACCAAAAATTGGCACCGGCAAGGAAAACGCCACTGAATCGGATCTGGATCCTACCCCCAGATTAAGCATGCTTAAGGCGGCAAACCTGAACCTCATTAAGGAAGAAGGACTTGGGAAAGGCCTTATATGTGTAAACAAGGACACGCCGCTGACCGAGGCGATAACGCTCATGATCATACATGATTTCTCTCAGCTCCCCATTCTCTCCGGCGCGCGAGATGTGGAAGGGATTATAAGCTGGAAATCAGTTGGAAGAGCACTCGCCCTTGGAAAAGTATGTAAAATAGTATCTGACTGTAAGGAAGAGGTCATCGTGCTGAACCATGACGAACCGCTGTTCACCGCTGTAAAATCCATACTCGACAAGGAAGTTGTACTGGTCCGTCAGAAAGATAAAACTATATCGGGCATAATTACCGCAACAGACATCAGCGAACAGTTTATCTCAATGGCTGAACCCTTCTTAATTATCGAGCAGGTTGAAAACCATTTAAGGCGATTGCTCGACCAGAAGTTCGGTCCTGAAGAGCTGACCTTTAAGGCAGGCGGGAATGAAGAAAGCCGTCCTGTCGCAACGCTCTCTGAACTTACCTTCGGCGAGTATGTGCGCATCTTTGAAGATCCGAAAAAATTCAACAAACTTGGCCTTAGTATAGACAGGAGTATTTTTGTAAAACAGCTTGAAGAGGTTAGAAAAATCAGAAACGATGTAATGCATTTTGATCCCGATGGTATAACTCAGAAAAGCCTGAATCTTTTGAGGGAAACCGTTTCTTTCCTGCATACCCTGACCAGCACACTTAAATAATTGACTCTATTGTAGCACAATCTCTAAAACATTAACTGCATTGAAAAATAAATTCATAGATGCTGAATTCTGGTCGCTGACGACCGGAGGAGCGTTCCAGAGAGCGAACGTTTACAGGAAAGATTTACCGGATAAAGGGCTGGAAAATAAAAAAAAGGAATTTAAATCGCGGCTCAGGGAAATCGTAGCAGAAATTACAGGGCAGTATATCAATGGTAATATCGATGATGAGCAGCATATTGAAAATATACGCAAAATAATTAATGACAGTGTCAGCGATATCCTCAATGATGGAAAACTAAAGTTTGGTGTTGCACAGAAACTTCTCAATCTCCACCTGAAGTATGAATGGTGCAGGGATAAAATCCCTGAGCCGCCCCATTGCCCTGTTGACCGTGTTGTTTTAACTGAATATGATAAAATGCATGTGTCAAGCTGGACAAAAATGGATAGTGAAGAGGAATACAGGACCCACATCAGCAACCTTCGTACGAAGTTTCATACCCCAGTGCGTTCTCTGGCCATGTGGGAACTGGAGATGTTCAGCAGAAGGTTTGAAAAAGAGGTGAAATCCGTTAAAAGGAAATCTCTATGCTGACCAAAAATAAAATCACCACTTTGTTGGCGGACTACCTGCGCGCTCAACAGTATTCTGAAATTATGACCCTTACGAGCATTCAGAATGGAATTGATGTCACTGCAGGTAGCTGCGAAAAGAATATGTATTGAGGTGAAAGGAGCGACCAGCGTAGGCGTTACCTCTGGAAAGTACGGAAAGCCATTCAGTCCGGATCAGATGAAATCGCACGTGGGCCAAGGCATTGCTAAAAACCGTGACTGATATGAACCTGAATGAAAATAAGGGTTCAGAATTTGCAAGAGCATTACCTGTAAACTACGAAAGTTTAATAGAGAAAATAATACCTGGTCTTAATATTTTAGGGATCAGAGTCTTTCTGGTCTCAGAAACAGAGGTGAGAATTCTTTGAGGGATGAATCCGGAAATCACAGATACAGCAGCGCAGAAATAACTCAGGCGCTGCTGTATTTAAAGGCTAAAGGACTTCTTCCTTTTGCAGACTTTTTTTCTTTGCTGTTGTTTTTTTAGCTTCAGCGGAAATTTTGATGTGCTTAAGCATCTCAAAGGCTACCTTTTCCACAACCTTTACCGGTACGCTGTTTCCAAACTGCTGATATGCCTGATTGGAAGAAACCGGAATTTTAAATGTATCGGGAAAACCCTGCAGTCTTGCCGCCTCTCTTGGAGTAAGTTTTCTTGGATTCAATCCATCCTGAGCGATGAGAATCTCACTGCCGTCCTTATAGTATCTGGCTGAAATCGTGTTGGTGTATTCCGAGTCAGCAGTGACAAGGCCAAAACCAAAGCCCTTTCCTTTTTCCTTATTTGCAATTTTTCTTCGTTTATGCCCTTCCCAGAGACGATCAGAAATTGTAAATTTAGGGTCTACATCTTCTTCTAAAATATCGCCGACCTTTACCGGCTCATTCGTTGGCTCAGGAAATTTAAATTCAATAGAAGGATCAAGAAAACCTACAATATAAATTCTCTCCCTGTTCTGTGGAAGTCCGAAATCTCTTGCTCTTAACACCCTGAACTGAACATTGGTATAACCTATAGTCTTAATGTGCTCAATAATGATGGCAAGCGTGCGCCCCTTGTCATGGCCTTTTAGCTGCTTCACATTTTCAAGCAGAAATGCCTGAGGTTTTTTTTCGATCAGAATCCGCTCAATATCAAAGAAAAGTGTTCCCCTGGTATCAGAAAAGCCTTTTTTAAGTCCTGCCTGTGAAAACGGCTGGCAGGGGAAACCCGCTAAAAGGATATCATGCGAAGGAATATCTTTTTCTGAAATCTGTGTGATATCCCCGTGTACCGTTTCATCATTAAAATTCGCGCGGTAGGTTTCTGCAGAAAACTTATTCCACTCACTGGTAAATACGCAATTAATCTTATGCCCGGTGGCCTTTTCAAATCCGAGTCTGATACCCCCGATACCTGCAAACAGGTCAATAATCTTTATCTCCTTACTCATCTTCTTTCCAATATTTTAATATGTCCGGAATTTCCTCAAACAAATACTCTTCAAAACTGATGATATTCTTAAGTTCCTTAAGACTACCGGAATTTGCCACCCAGTCATAGGCCACAACAATGATGTTATGATTGGACATTTCTGCCGCCTTACTTCCGGCAATGTTTTCATCAGCGGTGAGTAAATGTATTTCCGGAATTTTTGTTCGCTCAATTTCTTCAGCAACTTCCTGCCACCGCTCACGCAGAGAGGTTTTCATTGTTCCGATAATAGTTTTATTACGTCTTTTGGCGTAAGCACCAACGCCGGGAAGGATACTGTCTACTTTTTTTCCAAGACCAAGGCTGTCAAAGATTTTTCTTCCCACCTTGCCCTGAGAATCATAAGGGTAACCCAGATATTCGTAAATTTTATAAATAATCGCCTCAAAACTTTTGCCTGCCCTTGATCTTCTGGACTGGGTATTACTTAAGGCAAGCCTATAAATGTAGGGAAATACTCTTCCTGCATATTCCCCGCAAACTTCCTTAACCCTTTCCAGCAGCTCATCATCCCTTCTTGTGATCATATTCTCACTGAGCAATCCCTGCAGGATTTCATTTGGTGTATTCAGAAGTTTATGCAAATCCCGCATCAGCACCGCATTGAAGTTGACCTCGTCCAGCAGATACTCCTGCCAGACCACTTCCCTGAGATCCCTTACACACTCACTTACCTTTCTTGATTCCAGCTGCTCAATAAATTTATGGTTATTAAGCATGGCCACCTCAACAATTTCTGCTGAACTTCTGATGTGGTCCATCCGGTACTTACGGATAAGAATGTCAAAGTCTTCCAGCTCCTGTGGCGGAATTTCAATAATACTGGGAATCTGGCTGGTGTTGTTCAAGTTCGTTATTTCTTGTTTTCAAATTTAGCAATAATTAAGGATTATCTGACCGTTGAAAGCACTTTAAAATGTTCAAGCGGGCAAATCATTGTCGGATTATCGCTGTTTTCCGCGCGCATTCCAATACCTCCCTGAATTATTTTTCCACTCAGATTCCGCTCAAAATCAAGGATATCAATAATGCGCCACTCCATAAAATTCCGTTCAGTCTGGTTATCGACCCTGCGCACAATGTAAAACAGTTTTATCCTGGTAACCTCAGTAATTTTTTTAAGGTTAAGTATCCGGTGAACATCCATGCCAAAACCCACGGGCTCTCTTTTAGAGAGGTCTTTTTCCTTAAGTTCAATGAACTGCAATTCTTTGCTGATCTCAGAGTAAAGGATAAAATCGATATCCGAAGGCAGTCCCCTTTCTTTACCAGCACCAATATATCCGTCAAAAATAAGCCGCTGCACATATAAATCCGTTAATGCCTTAATTGGAAATTTAGCCAGTTTGCCCAGAAAATAATCCCTTGATTCGTTTGAGGCATGAGGTTTCAGACCTCGACGGGTTAAAGGGAAATATTTAACTAATTCCTCCAGCCTGCTTTCAGTAAAGACATGATTTACCATGTCAAAAACAAAAAACCTGAGCTCCGGAACCGGAAGCGGGGTACCTGTACCCATGACGTCCTTCAAGGTCCAGTCTTTATGATCTTCTCCGGACCAGCGGATAAAAAACATGGCCTTACATTTAAGCCTTGAAACACGGGCATAAATGGGAAGGTATCCTTTGGGATCATCATCTGAAACTGTAAAGTATAATGGAGAATCGAGTGTATCAGCGCCTGGGACTGTCGGGATAAAATATCCGCCGGAGAAAGTTCTTGTATCGGGCCGGTTCTCACCGAGCCATATGGAGAATTCAAGCTCTCCTACGAAACCCTTGTACCGGCTGTTATACTGAAGGTCACCGATTACATTGTGCGAAAGCAGATGATGCAGGCTTGTTAAAATCTCCTGCGGGGAAATAATTGCCATAAAAGAGAGCGTGTCAGGTTTTTAGGATACTAAAATAACTGGTTTATCGGTTTAAAAAATAAATGTACGGTTTAACCTCAGTCCCAAGTTGCAAAAAAAAGATGCACATTAAATAAGATAGCCTGAAAATTCGGACTTAAACTACCGGATCTGTTAACAGGACATCTGATGTGTTTGCTCCATCCGATGAATTGAGAATAGCTTCGGTCAGCCTGGTCAGCGTTTCGCCGATTGCTGCTTTTTTAAGCTCACATTCCCAAATTTCCAGTACTTTCCATTTGTCATTTTTCAGAGCCTCCCTTGCTTTAATATCTCTTTTAACCGTATTATTAATTTTCTCTGCCCACCATTCGGTTCTGGTTTTAGGAAGAATAAAGTAACGGCAACTTTCATGTCCGTGCCAGAAGCACCCGTTTATGAATATGACTGTTTTGTATCTGGGCAGTACGATGTCCGGACTGCTTGGAAGTCTTTTATCATGAATACGGAAACGAAATCCGTTTGCATGTAAAAACTTCCTGACCACCATTTCCGGTTTAGTATTTTTCCCCTTAATCATACTCATATTAAAGGAACGCTTTTCCTTGCTATGTACATCTGACATGTTTTAAAAACACATGATTCAGTTTGATGTTTCAATTTTGGAAATAAAAACGACATAATTTATCAATTCTTACAGAAAATACATAAAACATACCTACTCAATTGATTAAGGTATTCTGAACCTGTCCCGTCAACCTTTCACGCTCAAGTGTTCAATAATTTCTCTATTCTTTGGATGATTGGGTGGTAAATAAACGAAATATCCATCTTTTTGTAGATCATCAAAACAGCAATGATAAGTTGGATAAACCTGAGTACATTGACACCGTCTTACCAGAAATAAAATTGTTTTAAAGTCTTGTTTGCCTGCATTTTACTGAATTGGCGGAAAGGGGTTAAATTAATTGGTTTGTGCACCAATGAACTCTCTTTAAAATTTTATATCTGATAAAAAATTTGAGGAATTTTTTCAATATAAAAATTTAATAGAGCAATTAACGACTGTCCACGCCAACAGAATTAATATTGCGGAAAGCACGACCTTAAATAGGATACTGCTACTTTTAGCGTTCATCCAGATTGCGCCAATTTTAGCAACAATTTACCTGCAAATCATCAAAAAAAGTTTTACCGCCGAAGATTTATTCTCTTCTATAACTTCAGTCATAAGTTGCTTCATGATTTGGTTGATCTTTAGGTTCGTAAACCGCCGAAACATGAAACTTGATAAGTCAAATTAATTTTTACACCTCCAATTATTATTGCGTGTCAAAAATTGTAAACAAAAAGGTTCAGGCAATGTTACATTTTGCTGCCTTGAATGCAATTCGCTATGTGCTATTTCAATCTCAACGGAAACGACAAACTGATTAGAAAATTTGGCAATGAGAACTTGGAGAAATTGGTTTTGCCCACCAGATAATTTACAGTAAAGCAATTAGCGTGACAGGTAGATTGATTTGGACACTCACGTTTAGTAGACTACAAACGTGCGAAATTTCAGAAACTATGTTTAGTTTTTAAGCTTTTGGTCTAAACAACAGTTCCATTGAGCTCTTTAGCTCATTTTTAGCTCATTTTAGTTCATTAGTTTCCCTAATGAAATCCCGATGGGATTCGAACCCGAGATCACTTAAATATTTAATTCATGAATTGACCTGCAAAACACTAAAGAACTGAAGTGTCTAACTTTACCATTCTAATTTATTGATCATGATTACTGCATAAATTATACTTTCTTAAATTCATCAACTTTACTTTTACTCCAATCACTAGGGTGTAACAAATTTCTAATATCAACTCTTAGAAATTCCGCAATTTTATTTAAATCGTTAACAGATGGTTGTCTGTGATTATTTACCCATCTTGAAAGGGTCTCTTCTGACTTTTTGAGATATTTTGCAATATCCCTGTTATAAACATTTTTCTCTTCAAACAATTCCGCTAAACGATTTATATTCTTCATATTATAAAAAAAAATTAAAAAGTTTGACGTTTTATGAAAAACTTTTCTTAACATTGTAATATCATAATGCGAATCATAGAGTTGGAAGGCCAGCTTTAAACGATGTTACTCGTCCAAAATCCGCCAGATTTACCACGAGTTGATCGAGTGTTCGCCTATATACTGGAATTATTATACTTTTGTATAATCCAGTAGGGCGTGCCTCGTAAACTTTTGGGTAATTTTTATCTACTGATAAAAAGCGGTTCTGGCGGAACCATGGCAAAAGTGGAGAGGTGCGACCTATTGGTTTTTCCAAGTCACTTTTTTCTGCTTTTGTTTGAGTCCGCATCGTTTTACATAAAATTAACCGTTTATGAAAACGAAAGAATTAGCCTCTACCAGGTTTCACTCCAAGGAAGTGAAAGGTATTTTTTCCCTTAAACTATTATTAAAGAACGTTATCTGTTCTCCAACCTAATGTTTTGAGCTAAGAAATTCCAGGTAAAAAAATAGCCAAAGAAGAAGAGACTTTTAGTGTGAGCGCACTCTTCAGATTCTTTGGGATATTCTACTGCCTGGGACCAGCCTTTATGGCTTATTAAGTCTCTTTGCATTACTTGGTTTTTCGCAATTGCCAAATTAAGCATCTTTTTACTAATTACCTATACGGTTGACCGTATCTGCACAATGTTTTTGTGTGGTGGGGCTGGTTTTTGTCTTTATTTTTTTAATTATCTGTTTTTTAATCTGATGTGTAATGGTTGTTTATCTTCTTCTTTTTGATGGGCTTTATGCATTGAAGCCGAGGAACCCAGAGTGATGGGTTTTATTCAAGGCGGGTTGATGTTGGAAATAGGTTCTTGATAATGCGCCTGCCTTGTTTTTTCTTTAAAGAATTCTAAACTAACTAACAATCTGATGAAAAAAATATTTGAAAGCATCTTAATGGGATTGCTATGGCCTTTTTTGAAGGGATTTATTCTTTCGCTTCTTATAGGCACTCTGATTGCGTTGTTGCTGATGGCCAGCCCAGTATTGGGCCAAGGAAAGGTCGTTGGACTAAAGGTAGGTGATACTGTTCCTGTTGATGTATTGAACGAGCGCCGATTGACAATTGATCTCTCTTCACCTATTGCTGATGTGGTGCCGACAAAAAGGGTTGCCCTTTCTGATTTTAAAGGAAAGCTAATTATACTGGATTTCTGGGGCACTTGGTGTTCGTCGTGTCTAGCTCGATTTCCGAAGCTTAAATTGCTGCAGGATAAGTATAGGAATGAATTGGCGATTATTATTGTGAATAATGAGCCTTTGGTGAAGACTTATGGTTTGCTTTCTTCGAGGCTAAAGGAGCGGGGGGAGTTATTTTATAATATTGTTTTGGACACGAATATTACTGCGCTTTTTCCGCACCGCACAGTGCCCCATTATGCATGGGTGGGGAAGGATGGTAAAGTAATGAGTGTATCGGGATCTGATGATATAACTGAAGAAAATATCAATGCGGCGCTTAAAAGTGGAGAACTTAATATCACCCAGAAGATTGATATTTCGCCTGAGCCACCACTTTTTTCTTCTGTTTATCTTCCAAAGGATAATCTGATAAAGTACAGTGTTTTTTCGCGTGGTGGATTTTCAGGGTTGCCAGCGGGACGGCGGAAACGTATGGATAGTTCTGGTAGGATTTGTCGCGGTAATTCTTTTTCCAACCATCCGATGGAAGCGATTTTAAAATCCATTGCGATCGAAATTTTGGTGCCAGAGGGTTATAAATTTAGTGATTATAACCTGCTTTATGAGGGGCATGATTTAGAACGCTTCCAGCAGCAAGTTTACAATTATGAGTTTATTGGTCCAGTGGAAAAGGCGGCGGATTTATATCCGCTGATGCTGAAAGACCTGAATGATTATAGCCCCTATGTGGCAGAAATTACTACGCGAAAAATGAAATGCCTTGGCCTTTTTAAACTTGGCGATGAGTTGGATGCGGATGGGTGGGGGAAATCTTCAATCAAGAAAGATTCGCTTAAAACAGGTTCTAAGCCAATTAAAAATGTGGATATCCTAGTCTCCCAGCTTAATGGTAGTCGAAAGCTTGAGAAACTGGTGAGCAATGAGACTGGGGCTAATGACAAGTTGCATATCGTGATGGATATCCAACAGGGTTTTAGAGAAATTAATGCTAAACTAAAAAAATATGGCTATTACCTAAAACCAATGGAAAAGGAATTTCAGGTAATGGTAGTGCGAGATAAATAAAATAATGCTCACAGATAAGATATAGTTATGAAAATATTGATAATCACCATCTACATTTTGTCGATGGTCAGCTTTGCCAGTGCGCAAAGCAGGTTCTCCGGGCGGGCGGTAAATGCTACTGATAGCTCGAAGGCCGTAAAAGTGAGTATAACAATCTCCCGTTCGGCGGGATTGGACCGTGTGATTGAAAGTGATTCAGATGGCCAGTTTTCATTTAGTATTCCTTCAGGAGAAGTAAAGGTTTTGGTCTCTGCTGAGGGATTTATTCCTTATGGACGTGATATGGTGTTGCCTGTTTCTGCACCACTGCTTTTTAAAATGATTCCATCTTCAATTGAATTGCAGGAATTTTCTTTCAATACGGGTTATCAGTTGGTGGATAAAACGCGCTCTACTGGATCTTTTTCGAAAATAGATAACATTGTTTTAAATCAGCAAGTTGGCAAAAATTTACTGGACAGGCTGGAAGCTGTTGGTAGCGGCTTAAGTGTTGACAGGAGTACCAGTTCTACTGGCCGGTTTATGATCCGAGGTTTGAGTACTATACGGGGTCCAAGGGAGCCGCTGATTATTTTGGACGAAATGCCTTATGCAGGGGATTTTTCCAACATCAATCCTGATGATGTCGAGAACATTACGATTCTTAAGGATGCTGCTGCCGCATCGATCTGGGGAACCAGGGCAGGGAACGGGGTGATTGTAATCACCACTAAGAAAGCGAAGATGAACAGTCCACTCCAGGTCAGTTTCGATGCGAATGTGGCCATTCAGCAGCGTCCTGATCTTAAGTATGACAAACGCATTTCTTCATCGGATTTTATCGATCTGGAAAGTTTTCTTTTTTCTAAGGGTTACTACACCAGTCAGTTGAATTCCAACCAAAAACCTGCATTTACCCCTTTTGCTGAATTACTGGTTCTGAATGCAGCAGGAGGGATCTCAACTGAGGAGTTGCAGGTGCAGCGAGCGAGGCTAGCGGGGTACGATGTTTATGATGATTTTGAAAAATACATTTATGAAAATGGTTTTCGTCAGCAGTATTCGCTTTCATTGTCTGCTGGTACCCAGAAGCACAGTTACATTTTATCTTCATCCTACACCAGGGGATATAGTAATCTTGGCGCAGTGGATGAGCGTACGACGGCCCGCTTGGCCAGCAATTACAACCTGCTGAAAAATTTGCAGCTGTCCTCGGCATTTACCTATACTGGCGGTAAAAACTTAGCTGGTAGACCAGGGCTTGGTGGAATTCTGAGCCGAACGGGCATTTACCCCTATGCAAGATTTGCCGATGAGCAGGGAAACCCGGTGGCGATAACTAAGAATTACAGGCAGACTTTCCTGAATTCGCCTGCTACTGCTGCGCTGCTGGACTGGTCTTATTATCCTCTGCTGGATTATATGCAGGTTGAGAATAAAGCAAAATTGACTGATTTGCTGGCAAATTTTGACCTGAACTACAAGTTTCCTTTTGGACTGAAGGCTTCTTTGAAATATAGCGTGGAAAGCCAACGTTCTGAGTCTTCGGTATTGCAAGGGGCGGATTCCTATTTTTCAAGGAACCTGGTCAATAGCTTTACACAGGTAAGCCCTGCGGGTGTGGTGAGCTATCCAGTTCCCCGAGGGGGTGTTTATGATAGCGGCAATGTGGATTTAAATTCCTGGCAGTTCCGCCCTCAACTCAGTTATGATCAGTCGTGGAAGGAACATAGACTTAGCGTTATTGCGGGGATGGAATGGCGAAGGGCCATGTCAAGCGGTCTTGCGGGCAGGCTTTATGGTTATGACAGCGATAAGCTTAGCTTCGGAGCCGCAGATTATACCAGAACTTATCCGAATTTCATCTCTGGTGATATGAGTTTTATTTCCAGCGGCAGCTCGGTATCAAAAACCAATGCATCCTTTTTCTCGGAATTCTTCAACCTGGGGTATACTTTCAGGGATACTTATACTTTAAGTTTTAGTGCCAGGGCTGATGCATCAAATGCTTTTGGAGTGGAAACCAATGATAAGTTTAAGCCGCTCTGGTCAGCGGGGCTAGCCTGGGAATTAACCAAGATGCCCTTCTTGAAGAGCAAGGTTGTTGACTTTTTAAAACTTAGGGTGACTTATGGATTAAGTGGAAATACGGATCCTTCGATGACCGCGGTGACCACTATCCGCTATTCAGGTAATTCCCAGTATACGCTAACGCCATTTGCTTTGGTAGATAAATTTTCCAATCCATCGCTGCGATGGGAAACTGTGCGAATGCTCAATGCTGGACTGGACTTTAACCTGTTTTCTTCGAGGCTAAATGGTAGCGTTGAGGTTTACCGAAAAAATGCGGTAGATCTTTTCGGGGCGTTCCCAATTGATTACACCACGGGAGTCGGTTTTACCGTGACGCGTAATGTTGCGGCAATAAGTGGAAATGGTTTTGATCTCCAGCTGAATTCCAGAAACCTGAATGGTGCTTTCCAGTGGCAGACGATGCTGAATTTTTCCTCTGCAAGGGATAAGGTGAAAACCTATTACCTGGGCTCAGTCCAGGGAAGTAATTTTGTGCAGAGTGGTGCAGCGGTTTCGGGAATTGAAGGCCTACCAGTGTATTCTATCTTTTCTTACAGGTTTGCAGGACTCGATCCGTTGACTGGAGATCCGCGGGGATATCTTGGCGGGGTGGTTAGTAAGGATTACAATAACCTCACCGGGGCATCCACCACGATTAATGATTTGGTTTACCATGGTTCGGCGCTGCCAGGGTATTTTGGGAATGTGATCAATACCTTCAGCTATGGCGGGATTTCACTCTCAGTTGCATTGAGCTTTAAATTCGATTATTACTTCAGGCGGAAGGGTATTGAATATGCGAGCCTTTTTACCAACTGGACAGCGAGTGCGGACTATGCTTCCAGGTGGCGCAAGCCAGGGGATGAAGCATTTACCAATATTCCATCACTTATTTACCCAGTATCAAATGCCAGAGAGAATTTTTACCGGTTTTCGAGCGAACTGGTTGAGAAAGGGGATCACCTTAGGCTGCAGTATGTGAATATAGATTATAGATTTCCTGCTGGACTGGTAAAAAACCTGAAGTTAAAATCTCTTTCGGTGTTTGTTAATGCATCAAACTTAGGGATAATCTATAGGTCGAATAAACTAGGGCTTGATCCTGATCTTAATAATATGGCAAACCCGCTTCCCCCTGGAAAAACATTTTCATTTGGCTTGAAAACCCAGTTATAATTAAATCTGATTGACATGAAAAAAATACTTATTTACCTGGTGACGATCACCTTTGTGCTGATGATGCTACCAGGCTGCAAAAAATTTCTGGAGGAGAAACCTGACCAAAAATTGGTGGTGCCGTCCTCACTGGAAGACTTCGCGGCACTGCTGAACAGTGCTAATGTTTTCAATAATGTGGATCTGGTCAGCCTTGAAATTAATTCGGATGATTATTTTCTAACGGATGCGGACCTGGCTTCACTCACCAGTGAGCCTGACCGAAGGATGTATAGCCTCCAAAAAGATTTCCTTTTTTCGCCATCAACAAATGACTGGTTAGCAGTTTACAGGGCTATTTATTACGCCAATATTGTACTTGAAGGCCTTGAAGGCTCTGGGCTTAACCGCAACGCAGCATTTAATGAGTTGAAGGGAAGAGCCTTAGTTTTTCGCGCGAAATGTTTTCTACAGGCGGTTTCGCTTTGGGGGAAAGCATATAAACTTGCGAATGATCAGGATTTGGGAATTCCATTGAGGCTTAATAGCGACTTTAATCAACCTTCGGAAAGGGCGGGGCTAAAGGCTTGTTATGATAAGATTATTGAGGATTTAAATGCCGCAGTACCGCTTCTGAAGGATAAAAGTTTCCACCCATTTCAACCTGGAAAGGCAGCTGCTTATGGTCTTTTATCACGCGTATATCTTTATATGGGTAGATACGCGGAGTCTGAATTAAATGCAGCACTATGCCTTAAAATTTTTCCTGATTTGCTCGATTACAACAGCGTGAGTACTGCTGACCGGTATCCTTTTCCGCTTTATAATGTTGAGCAAATATTTAATACATTTACGCCTCCAGCAACCATTGTTGGTTCATCGCGAGCCAAAATTGTTCCTGAACTTATCGGCAGCTACGGGGTGAATGATTTAAGGAAGGGACTTTATTATTTGGTTACAGCTGGCGCTTATTATTTCAAGGGCACCTATCACCAGCCTGCACTTTTCTTTGGAATTGCAACAGATGAGCTGTATCTAAATCTTGCGGAGTGTCAGGTACGGGCGGGGATGACCACTTTAGGGATGGAAACTTTGAATAAACTGCTTATCAAAAGATACAAAACGGGGACGTTCCAGCCAATGATTGCTACAAATGCGGCTGATGCGCTGGATAAGGTATTACTCGAAAGACGGAAGGAACTGGTGATGCGGGGCCTTAGATGGATGGACATCAAACGGCTCAATGCAGAAGGGCAGGGTATCGTTTTAACGCGGAACATAAACGGTGTTTCATATAGCTTGAGTCCTAATGACAAAGCGTATGTCATGCCGATACCAGAGGATATTATTGCATTGACAGGTATGCCCCAAAATGAGCGTTAATCAAAACGGCAGCCACAATATGCGGCTGCCGTTTTGATTTCCAATTTTAAAGCTGGGCACGTTTCTCTATAGGAGCTGCCATGACTTCTGTGTAGTTACCATGATAGTTTTCATCGATGAACGCCTCAAGTTCTTCCGGAGTGTCTACATCATCCGGGGTTACTAAAGAACAAGGCAACGCGGTACCTGAATCACATGAAGTTGGCGGAGGCAGCAAATAGGAATATTTGGTTTCATCTGCGGCTTCTGTCACATTGTTACTTTGAAAATACCAGGTTCTGGAGAACTTCGATTTTTCAGTTGATTTAAAAGCACTGGTTACCAGTGTAAGGCTCAAGCCCAATATTAGGGCGGCATAGCCTAAATTTATTTTTTTTAACATGTTTATGTTCTGCTTTGTTGCTTTGAAAAAGCAGATGAAAAAGTTTGCTTATTATTCATTCCATTATCCTCATTCTCTAAGCCTTAATGTTATTTGAGTTTTTAGGTTGTTGTTTATTCTGGGGGCTTACGGGCCAGATTGTTTTCTTTCAATTTCTTGTCACCGCTCCTCCTTTCTCATTTTTGTATAGATAACTGCCTGTTAGGGCAAGGCCGAGGAAAGTTATATTTATCAACAGGTGCTGTACCCAGCTTAAGCTGGATATTATACCACCACAAGCGCATGGCATTTTTTCTCTCATGCCGAAGGCTGCAAGGGCTACATATATGGTGAAAATGCTAAGCAATATGCTTGAGCTGATAAAACCAACCTTTCTCCATTTGTTTTTCAGGAGCATGATGGTAATAAGCAGTTCGGCGACTGGAATCAAAATCGATAGCGGCGTGATAAAGGATTCGTGAAAAAACTGGCGTTGCAGGGCCTGGATGAACTGCTGATGGGAAATGATTTTATCGAGGGCAGTATAGCTCCACAATAGTATGAGCAGACTCGCGAGGCGAATCTGGGTTTCTCTATCTGGAGTGAATATTACCTGGGTTGATTTTAGCCATTTCATACTCCGAAGTTGGCGCTAAGGATTGGTAGATCTTTAAGGCAATTGTCTAAAAATAAAGCTGGTTTTATGATTTGTATACGTCAAATGTCTGCTTTATTGCTTTTTCGCGCGCAGGCGGCTGTATGTTTTGATATCCATACCTAAAAAACTTGCGATATATTTTTGAGCAACGGTTCTTTGGAGCGCTTTGTGTCTGCTCTGGAGGTAAGCAAAGCGTTCTTCTGCTTTGGTACCACTCAAACAGACCAGGTGCAATAGTAATTCTCCTATTGTCTCAGACTGAATGCTTTGGTTTACCAGGATGTATTCTGGGAAAACTCTGTATATGATGGGTAAATGCTGTGCAGATATGCCCTGAAGTATCGTGTCTTCCAGGAAATGAAAATACAAGGATCTACCTGAGCCCTCTGCTATTCTGCCCTGAGGGATAAAAGCACCTTGTTGCCATATATAAACTGTGTTTTCTTCTCCTGATTGATCTTTGCTGGCATATAGTCTCACCATGCCTTCGTTAATTCTAAATGCGCCTGAATGCACAAAGGTTTCTAGGAATATCCTGTCGTTTTTTTTGAAAAAATACTCAGTGAGTACTCCGTTGATGTAGGTTTTCAGACCTATAGACATCTGTCCATGTTCGATCATCGCCTGTAGATAGTGTTGCGTTTCCATAACGTTTTTTACGCAAAGAAAGGGGCATTTTAAGCTTTGTCAAGTTGCTAAAACAGCAATCCCGAGCAACCAAGCAGGTTGCTGTTTTTTTAAGGTTAAAAGCTTGAATTGCATGCAGGGCTAGATCACAATTCACCTGGCTGAAAAACACTTATCCCTTATTTATAAGGTCTTAAGAAGTTAAAGTGCAACAATAGCGCTTGTTGATCTTCGATTGATCCTTTAAAAGCATATTTCTTGCTCTGATCAGTAAGGGTAAAAAACGTTGAATTGACACAGGGATACTGAAAAATTTTTTGAACTTAGTTTTTGTCATGTTTTACCCAGATCAGCTTTCCTGTATCGTAGCCGTCCCGTTTAGCCTTTTCTAAAAAGGCTTCTTTTATTTTGCCGTCCATTTTTTGATTTCTGGAGAGTAGCCAGATGTATTTCGTGCTGCTTCCGTATATCAATGCATTCTGGTAGTCTTCATCGATAGACACAACATTGTAGCCTCCGGAGAATGGTCCGAAAAAGGAGACCTTTAGTTTGGCTTCGGTTTTGGGGCCGATGAATTTAGCCTTGCCCTGAGCGGTGCTCCATTTATTTTTTTTATAGTTAAATCCTTTGTTTATCACTTTTATACTTCCGTCAGTGTTTAGATCGTACTCGGCTGTAGTATTATCCATGTTCTTTTCAAAGGCATAATCAAACCTTGCGATTTCGTACCATTTGCCAAGGTATTTATCGCTATTGAAGTTTTTGACAGCGATTACGTTCTTTGATTTTACGGCGCATGACTGCAACAAAAGAAGTGAGATTGCGGCTGTTCCCAGAGATAGATACAGGAATTTATTTTTCATGATGATGGTTATGCAAATCTTGTGCCTATAAAAACTTTTCATAGGATAGTTTTCGCTTTTTTTATGAATTTTATTTGGTGCCAAATTGCAGCCGAAGTATTATTATAGACTTTTTTTTTCTTAAAACTTCCAGAAAGCAAATATTTGCGGATAAATCGATATCGCTTATTCAGTTGAACAGCTGCATAGTTTCTTCCAATTCAGGTGAATGGCTTGGGAAATCGAGATATTCAAATTGATTACGTTGTTCAAATTTTTTGGATTTATTCTGCAGCTGGGATGCTAATATTTTTTCTGACCGATAATCAGCATCTGGGTGATTTTTTCCAGTACTTTATCCAGATCTGCCGCTGAATTACCGTAGTAAGCGTTTTTGAAACTTTTTTCTGATATTTTGTCTGCATCTGGCGTACTGTAATGTTCCGATACATATTCATGAATGATTTTGGGTTTGTCTGCTATGATAATCCCGCAGGAAATTTGCAGGTTTATAAAAATGGCCAGCTGTCTTACAGTCAGGTTTACCTGGAAGTGCTTAGTTTCTGGAGCCAGGTTTTCGCTCATTTTACTGATGCTTTTTAGATACTCGATTTCTGCATCTACCATTTGTGTAAGGGACTCATTTATTGAGGGGAGGTCTTTCTGATAGTAAGTGGTTGTGATTAAAGTAGCTTGTTGTAGCCGTTTCTTAAAATAGTACAAAAGTTCCAAACGCGATGGAAGTGTGCTGGAATCTAAGGACTGCATTAAAAATTCACTGCAGAAATCATAAAATGTTGTAGGATTGAAGTTTACCCTAATCAAAAAGATGATAAGTTCGAAGGTATCCCTAGGAGGACTTTGAGCGAATTGATCAGACAGGGTTTGAGTAAGCTTGTCCAAATAATTTAATTGACCGTAGCATACTGGCAAACTAGAATGTGCGCTGGAGGGCATGAATCCAGAGAGTATCTCGATTAGCCTGGTTTGGACATTCGCCTGCATGAAGATGGTTTGCATGGTATTCCACTTTAACTGTAACCCCGCAATCCGCCCTTTTACCACTAATGCTGGGACGGCGGTCGTTTGATCTAAATATTCAGGATAAAATCCTTCCAGTTCATCAAATAAAGTTATGATGGCATCTAGTATTTCTTGATAGATTCTCTGTTGTGTTTTTGAATTAATGTTTCCTTTTTTTGCTTTTTCCATTCTTTTTAGCATCCAGATCAAACCGTGCTGATGCTGATGAATGAACTGGTTAATGAGAGCTTGATCGGCAGTTAGTACATTGCGCCTTATGGCTGCAGAAATCCGCAGTTTTTCTTCTGGTATGGAGGTGTCGGTAATTTCTTCCTGCTTACCTTCCAGGCAGGCCTCAATAAGAGATTCTAAAACAAAGAGTTCATAGTTCATATTTTTTAGCTTCTTTTCTGCTTAAAATAATTTTCTGGTTTCATTCTAACCTGGTTTGTGATGCTAAACGCAGTTTGATTCTTTCAAAAGCCAATTTGACTGATGTTCTAAACGTAGTTTTTGGCTTTAGTTTGTCTTGGCGATATTTGGCTTGCGCTACCCCTTAGAGGGGGTTGCTGAATTGGCAACCCGCTGGCAACTTGACAGGAATTTGATTATTGCCTTGTTTTGCTCCTGCAAACGCTAGCTACTTTTAGCTGGGTTTGCGGGATAGGGCCAAATAATAGTATGAACTTTCTGAAAGTTTAGTATTGTACACCATCGCTTAGCTTTCCTATATATTTTTTCGAAAGGATTAAGCTGATGAACTTTCTCCATATTGATTTGCTTGGTTTAGTGTTAACCTCTTTTTTGCTTAGCGGCTATGAATAAACTTGACAAACTAATTGAAGTTTTAGAAAAAATTTATGAAATTATCCAACTCTTTTACAAAAATAACTACGGTCATCTTAGTCTTCCTGAGGATGAGCTTTTAAGTCGTCAGGAGGTTAAAGATTATCTGGGCATAAGTGAGAGTACTTACAAGAGGAAGGTGAGAGATGGTAATCTCAAACCCCAAAGATTTCCAGGTGGGGATCGTTTTTATAAGAGTGAACTAAAAGGAGAGTTAAAGGAGAGTAGGAGAAAGGGTCGAATTTAAAATTGTTGGATTTACCCTCCAATGATTTTATATTTACTTGGTTATAGCAGGTTTTTTTAGGCGCCGTTATTGTGCAACATTCTTATTTGTTTTATGGATTTCAAAGTCCTGCAATGCCATAGTATTAAATTCTTAGTCAGATTAAAAATTAAGCTATTTAAGGAATGCTATTCCTCCAAGTGAAATTCTTAAAAAAGGAGCATGTATATATTTCATTTGAGTATGAATCCCCATTATTTTGATCTGGAAATATTGAGTCAGCTTAACTAAAGATAGATAAAACTTTGGTTTATAGATATAGCACTAGTTATTAACCACCAGCTGAAATTGCAGAAACGCATTTGTGTATGAAAGCATTCAGGAGTCTTTTCAACTCCAGATATTACACCTTGAGCAAAGGACCGCGAATTTTGTATAGTCCGATAACCGCAAACAAAAATAGAGTAAATGTGGATAAGGAGTCTAACGGGCAATAAACTATTCCATAATCAACGAGAATTCCTGAGCCTCCCAGGCTTAGTAGGCCTACCGGGCATGAGTTAGGAGTTGGAGCATTTCTGATGAACTGGGCATGCTGAGTCGAACTTGTCGCACCAGGTGGGCAAGTTTCCGAGATGCCCCCGGTCCAACCATACAAAAAAGCAGGTGGAGTAGTATAAATTACGCCTCCACTTCTGCACCCCCTGTAAACTTGCGCAGCGAGCTCTTCTGCGAGAAAGGATAAGAAAAACAAAATTAAAATTGTTTTAAGTCTCATAATTAACACTTTAAGTTATGAGCGTTGCTTGAAATTAAGGTTAAAACAAAACGGATAACGAATTATCGCATTCATTGTCTGTTCATTTTCTGATAATAACAGAGATTTGAAATGATCAAAATGAATAATATCCAGGATGATTAAATGGTAGCTATTTAAATCATTATTCGGAAATGGTAATCCTACTAATTCGAAGTATACTTCTTACTGCACTTCACGGATAACAGGTTAGCTAAAGGGATAAATCTAACTCTAGTTCTATTGCAATATTAGTTTTGGTTTCTCGCACTTTTACCAAAGCTCCACGGATGATGTTTTTCTTCAAATGTTCTCATTTTGTCTTTTTATGCAAAAAGACCGGTCGTAGATTTTATTTAATAGATGTAGCTGTTAAGGCTGCTTACAAATAGATCCCATTGCCTCAAAATCCTAGGTATTATTGAGGAATCATTGAAGCAAATTTAAATGTTAAAATAATTTATGTTGATGATTAGATCTTACGTTAATCAAAATTGCAGTTATCAATAAGCAGCTTCTATTAGCTCACCTTTAGCTCACAAACCGCCCAATTTAGCTCAATTTAGACCAAAAATTCTCCCGAAAAAAAATCCAAGATAGGTTTGTCTCAATGAAACTAACAGTAGCTGTTTTTTTTGCTGCTGCTTAGTATCGGTCTATCAGCAGAAAGGCCGAAGATCTTTGACATTTGGGAATGAAGCATTATTCCGTGAGGAACGGAAAATCCTGTGAAGCTGAGATGATTTCAATATGCGAAAGCGCAGGGGCAGGCGAGGGCCCGGTCTGTATGGATCGACGTGAGTAATTTCGAATTACCTTTTTTTTACGCATTTTTTTTAGTTGCGTTTAGGTTAAGGTTGGAGGGGTCAATTGGCCCCTTTTTTTGTGCTCTTATATTTCGTCTTTTCCTGGCTCTTGCATTTGCAATGAAATTATAGTTGTAGGCTGCGAAATGTGGACGGGTGTCTTTGTTTCTTTATTGGCAGGGGATGTTTAAAAGCGAAAATCTCTGGTTAGTCAGAGTATGATTGCTTCCAAAAGATAAGGTCTTAGTTGTGCGGGCATTTGCAAGGATATGTTTCAGCGTGGGATGGATAAAGCAAGTAGGATCGATATAAAATATAGATTTCAAAGGAAATACATGAACGCTAATGCTCTTTTTAGGGAGCAATGATGTAGAAATTATTACTACACTTTTTTTTAGCAAAGTATTATTTGCGCGTGCTTTTTGGATGCGCAATTAGATTTTGCTTAGCCAATTGTTTTCTTCCATCTGCTTAAAATACAAAACACTTCAGTCCAGTACCCATAAAAGATAGAGCGTAAAATTTTTTCAAAAGAGAACCCATTAAAGCAAAAGCTATCAGCTACGGACACAATCAACTCAAAATTATGGAAAGCAAATTTGACCTCATAGCTATCCGGGAATCTACAGACCTGGTTAGTACTTTGAAATTGTTGGGCTGCGAACCACTGAGAAAAAGTGGAGGAGAATTATTCTACTTATCCATGCTCAGAGATAACGATTCGTCACCTTCGTTCTGCGTGAATGAGAAATCTGGCCTTTGGTATGATCATGGTATGGGTAAAGGGGGGTCGGTAATTGAGTTTGCGCTTTCCTACTGGGCACACCTTCCCTTCAAGGATGCCATTAATGAACTACTGAAAATTAGCGGTCAATTACCAGGTGACTTAGTGAACAGGCCTGCACAAGTTAAGCAAACCTCACTCTTGATGCGCGAACCTAGCTACATTATCAGGGAAGTTAAGCCGCTTGGTACCAATAATTCAATCAGTGATTATTTAAAGTCAAGAGGTGTTTTTGAAGTTGCTCAAAGTTACCTAAGGGAACTTTATTACAGCATTAAACTTCAGGATAATACTAGAAGAGAAGTCTTTGCTGCCGCATGGCAGAATGAGCTAGACGGCTGGGAAGTGCGAAACATGAATTTCAAGGGATGTCTGGATAAAAAAGGAATGAGCTTCATTGCTGGAAATGATTCTAAAATAAATCTCTTTGAAGGGATGATGGATTTTTTGAGCTGGAAAAAACTTTTTCCCAGCGACCCTTCTTCATCGCTTATCCTCAACACACTTTCCTTTTTAACTCCTGCCATAGAAAGAGCTAAAGTCTACCCAGCGGTTGAAGTATTCTTTGACCACGACAAGGCTGGAAGAAAAGCAACAGATGAAGCTTTGGCGAGCATGCCTCATGCAATTGATAGCTCTGCGATTTATGCAGGCTTCAACGATTTAAATGAAAAACTGCAGAACCTGTTAGCTAAAGGAATGCAACTTAATTCAGCTACCCAGGAGTTTAAAAAAGGTCCAGTTCGATAATTTCACAATGACTATGAAAACAGATAGAAAACTTAAACGCGCTAATATGGTGAAAGGCTATCTAGATGATAAAGAAATGCAAATGGTGACTAAGATTCGCCTCCAGTTAGGCATTACTATGTCAGATCTTTTGAGAAGCAGGTTACTTGATCCCCGTCTGCTCAACATCAATCCTTCAAAACTTTTGACACTTTTAAATGAGATTGGCTTGGAGATAACCAGTATTAATATACAGCTAAAAAAGTATTTTGAAGATTGCAAGGCTCAACAAGAGAGCGATTCCGCTTGCTCAATTGAGGGAATTATTGAAAGCTACCTTTACCAGCAACATAGACTAGAGTTGCAGATACGAAAATTACTAATCAGAATAGAAGGAAGGGTGTAAATATGAGCATTGTCGTAAAGCTTTTTACCACTTCTTTAGGATTTCCAGCGGTAGAGTACAACATGAATAAAGTTGAAAATGGAAAAGCAGAACTTATGTGTTATAAGAACTTTGGAGTACTTCATGCCTTTAATAACCCAGTCAGCCTTGATTTTGAGCATTATTTAGGCGCAGTCTCCTCATTAAACCGTAGAAGCTGGTACGCGCAGTTTCATGCTGTACTTTCAGTTAAAGGTAAAGCCGTTTCTAGCGAAAGTTTAAAAAAATTTGCTGAAAATTGGCTCATCGAGATGGGCCATTCCAAACAGCCTTATTTATTGTTTTTTCACTCAGATACTAAAAATCATCACGTTCATATCGTATCGACCAGCATTAAGCCATCAGGCTTAAAAATTTCTGATAGTTTTAACAGAATAAGGGCAATGGATGCGGTAAATAAATTACTGGGCATTGATGTGGAAGAAGTTTTCAAGGCCGATGTCTCGCCGCTGCTTGGTTATAAATTTTCTTCCCTCGCGGAGTTTTCCAGCTTACTTCGACAAAAAGGCTATGCTAGTTATACTAAAGATAATGTGTTTTTTGTTCGCAAATACGGAAGAACTTTTTTACGGATGGCTGATGAAAAGATCCAGCGCATGATCCTATCGCCCGCTGCTAACTCAGCGCTAATCGAAGATACCAGGCTTAAAATAAATTTAGCTTTGAACTTGAAGGATAATACCTGCCTTCCCATTTATCAGCCGCTCGTGCACCACTTTGCTGAGCGCCTTCTTGGATTTCGATCTGAGCTTTCAGATTATCTTAAAAGTCATTATGCTCTTGAAATTATATATCATTTCAAACAAACAGTAATTACCAGTTTTACCGCTATTGACCATAAAAGTCGCTTCGTTATTCAAGGCTCCCGGTTAATGGAACTTGGAAGGATTATCGGAGAAAAGACGCCTCAGGTATTCCAGGCTAAGAGCCACTCCAGATAATATCATATCTTCTCTTCAATGAGATTTCACTCACAAGCGCATGAAGAATTCTAAAGCTTATTTACTTAAATATAATTTTATGATCATCGCAACTGGTAACTTAAAGGGGGGCTGCGGGTGCAGCAGTTTGCTATTGCTTTTAGCGCATCACCTTTCTGGCGGCAACAAAAGGGTTTATCTAATTGATTTAAGTCTGCAGGGCAGCTTAGACTTGCTTTTTAGCCGCTCTTTACTTTTACGCGAGGAGTTACCTTTTGAATTTTTTCGTTCAGATACCGCTAAAGCAACACTTCTGATCAGCAGGCTAAGCAGCGAAAATAGTATGCTATTACTGGATATGCCTAAAACATTTGTTGATAAAAATCTGCAATCAGTAATTGAAAAGATTGACCACTTTATTATTCCCTTTCAATATGAATTTACGGGCCTGCATGCGGCTACTGGCTTTTCTTTACTGATCAAAAGATTCGCTAAGCGCTCAAAATCCATCTTTTTGCCCAACATGAATTCTCCGAGTGGATTCCCTGATAGGCTTTGGGAAAGCCAGGAGATGCTTCGCTCGATTGGGCAGCTTTCAGCGCCAATCCCACTGGTTCCAGCAATAATGAACCTTAGAAGTATGTACTTGCCACCAGCTTGTATTTTTCAGCTTTCTCCAACGCTGAAACTCCTTTGTAATCAATATTTATTTAACCCTAAATCATAAAATCATGAGCTGGACAAATTTTACCATCTACCTGGCGATAGCTTATTTCTTTTATTATGCCTTTAATTTTCTAATGGATTTCACCCTGAACGGTAGGAAAATCATATCAAGTGAGCATTCAGACACTGTTGGGGTGCATTATCAGGTCGAAAGTGATGAGCAGCCAATTGAAGTTTCGGCTGCAGAGGTAGTAGAGCATTCTGAATTTTCAACTCCAGAATTTTTAAGTTCTGGAGAGACCGATAGCTCGGGCGCGCAGCGATTCGAGCAGCTTATGAAAGCAGCATCCCAAGATTTAATTGAATGTACCAAAAGAATGCTCTAAAAATGAGAACGATATCTATTTTAATTCTGATAATGCTTTCCTACACGGTGATCTATTGCAGTGCCCAGGTACCCGGGCTTTCAGAATTTTCCCAGGCCAGCAGCCAAATCAGGCAGTACTATTTTTCTTTTTCAGATTTAGCAATGGTTATCGGCGCAATTTCTGGACTACTTGGGGGATTGCGTGTATACGCCAACTGGCAAGGTGGCCGCCATCATATCGACCGGCAGGTTGCTGGCTGGCTTTTCTCCTGCCTTTTTTTAAGCCTTTGCGGAATATTTCTTCGCGGGGTATTCGGACTTTAAAATCAAAAACAATATGAAAAAACTAACAAAAAATCTGCTGCTCACCCTAAGCGTGGGCATGCTGTCTGGCGTTGCCTATGGCCAAGCTGGCGGGGGGACAACAGGAATCAACGCCGCAACTTCAACGCTGACCAGTTACATTGACCCGGTTTCCACGCTAACGCTTGCAATCGGGGCCGTAGTAGGAATAATCGGAGGAATCATGGTCTACATCAAGTGGAATTCTGGCGATCGGGACATAAGCAAAGAAGTAATGAGCTGGGGAGGTTCCTGTATTTTTTTAGTGCTGGTATCAGTGGTAATCAAAGCCTTTTTTGGCGTGTAAGAGTATGCTTATGGAACGCTATCCAATTTATAAAGGACTTGAGCAGCCTTTAAGCTATCGTGGCTTAAAGGGAAAATTCATTGGTTGGGGGATTGGCTCACTCATCTGTGGCCTTTTCTTAGGTGGCATAATTGGCGCAGCCTCTAGTATGTATTTCGGGCTTTTTATAAGTATCCTATTTGGCGGCGGTGGGTTTTGCTACACCCTCTACCGCCAAAAACTTGGGCTGCATAATAAAAAAAGAGAACTGGGATTATTTGTTCATCAAAATCGCTTACGATTATGAGTACTAAAATTTTTGAGCTGCCCTACATCGGTTTCGATAATTACCAGGGGTTGGATTTACTTTATACCGCTAAAGGTGATTTTTCAGTGATCATTCAAATTACCAATGCTGTTACCGAGCTTTCTGCTGATGAAATGGGCTATACCTTATATCATGAGCTGCTACTAAAAATTATTAAAATTCTGGGAGAAGGTCATGTGCTGGTGAAGCAAGATGTTTTCTTGGCTAGCGAATACTCGGCTGCGAAAAGTGAAGAATATTTGCAAAAGGCATATGATGCCCACTTTCACGGCCGCAGAAAATGTAGCCTTTTAACTTACCTCACCATAACATGTAAGGTGGACCGTTCCAGGTTTTATGTGCATAATGAAAAATCATTGATCAGCTTTAAAATTTTAGTGACTAAGGTTTCTGATATCCTTGTAGATGCTGCTTTAAATCCCAAGCTTTTAAATCGGGAAGAGATTGACCGTTATATAGGTAAGTTTTTGTCACTGGACTTTTCTTCGGTTAATATCAAGAGGAATAATTTTTCGGTGCAGGATAATCAAATTGATATCGGAAGCTCTTCACTGAGGTGTATTTCGCTAATTGATACCGATAAAATGGAGCTGCCTGCCTATTTCAGTAGTTATCAGAAAAGAGAGGGGAGTAGTGGGTTGCGGGAATTTGCTACCGATAACCTGTCCTTTTTGCATCAGGTGCCAGCATTTGAATGCATGATCTACAGCCAGGTAATATCCATTCCTGCCCAGCCCTCGATACTATCTTCCCTTAGCTTAAAACAGAAACGGCATGCTGGAATACCCGACCCAGCTAACCGGTTATGCATGGAGGATATTTCAGCTTTGCTGGCTGAAGTAGCCAGAGATAACCAGCTGTTAATTCATGCGCACTTTAATATTATTGTATCTGCAAGCAAAGAACACATTGGCGAGGCTTCCAATTTCATAGAGTCTTCGCTATTCTCTCTTGGAATCATTCCTTCCAGAAATGCCTATAACCAGCTGGAAATATTCAAAGCATCCCTGCCCGCTAATGCTACAGCATTAAAAAACTATGATCTGGTGTTAATGCCAAGCCGCGCTGCAATTTGTTTATTCTTCAAGGAGTGCTTTCAGAAAAGCGAAGAATCCAATTTTTTATTGCGTTTTACAGACCGGCACGGGATACCAATCTCTATTGACCTGGCGGATCTACCGATGCAAAGTGGACGGATCGCTAACCGGTCGAAATTCGTGCTTGGCGGTTCAGGCTCTGGTAAGTCATTTTTTATGAATAGCCTGGTCGAGCAATATTTGCTATACAATATGGATGTAGTAATTGTAGATACCGGGCATTCCTACAGCGGGCTTTGCAGTTATTACAACGGCCGTTATCTAAGCTACTCCGAGCAGCATCCAATCACGATGAATCCATTTGCATTTTCAAGGTCAGAATACAATATTGAAAAGCGTGATTTTATAAAAACGCTGATCTTCCTGCTTTTTAAAGGCGTCCATGGAGAAGTTTCTGCAGTAGAAGATACGGTGATTTCCGGGGTCATCTCCTCTTTCTATGCTATGCACTTTTCAGCAGATAAACCTTTTGCGTTAAACTTTGATACATTCTATCACTACTCGGTTAAGCGCATTAAGGAAATAGCGGAGCAGGACCACATTTCATTCGAACTCGATGATTACCGCTTTGTGCTGCGTAAATTCTGCAAAGGTGAAGAATTTGGGGATTTGTTGAATCTCGCCACCGATGCATCCCTTTTAACAGAGAAACTCATCGTCTTTGAGATTGATTCCATCAGGGAGCACAAAGTGCTTTTCCCAATTGTGACCCTAATCATAATGGATGTTTTTCTGCAGAAAATGAGGCTGCGCCACGGCCAGCGAAAAGCGTTGATTTTGGAAGAGGCCTGGAAGGCAATCGCATCTGAGCTGATGGCCTCTTATCTGGTCTACATGTATAAAACGGTAAGAAAATTTTATGGCGAGGCGATAGTGGTCACCCAGGAAATAGAGGATATTATTTCCAGTCCTACCGTAAAAAACAGCATCATCGCAAATTCTGATACCATCTGTTTGCTAGATCAGGGTAAATTCCGAGACGATTATGGCAAAGTTGCTGCGCTGCTCTCGCTCAATGACCAGGAACAAAAGAAAATCTTCACCATCAACCAGCTTGATAATAAGCGGGGAAGAGGCCGTTTCAAGGAAGTTTATATCAAGCGGGGAAGCAGTGGCGAGGTATATGGGGTAGAGGTTTCCCTGCGGCAGTATATGACTTTTTCAACAGAGAAGCCTGAAAAGCTTGCACTGGAATATTATATAATACAATATGGTGATTATAGAATCGCTTTAGATGCATTTATTAAAGATTTTGAACAGTCCGGGACCGCACTAAATCATTTCATTAACCAGGTCCTTTTAAAACATTCGTTATGAAAAATTTTTTGTTTACCTGCCTTTTTGTGGCTGTGATTTGCTCCAATAGCTCAGCACAAATTTATGTTGATCCAAGTACGTCTGCCGCTATGGCCTCGCAATCTGTACTCATCAATTCTCAGTTGAATACCTCAAATGATAAGTTAACGCTATTAGAGCGAGCTCAGCTCTCGGTCAGCGGAGAACTCGCTATTGCAAACCAGCTGCAGAGCAGAATCTTCCGCGGCCTAACCACCGTGTCCGCTGCGGTTAGCTCACTGCTCGCGGTGAAAGATATTTATGAAATAACGCAAGATATATTGCGCGACGGTAGAAGAGCAGTGGAGATCGCTTCCAGTAATCCAGCTCTTCTGCTTTTTGCGCAATCCGGAGCCGATGAATTTTATTCAAGAGCAATACGCTTATCCACCCAGGTAGGGAGTTTTGTGTTACATTCTTCCAATGAAAACCTAATGGATTCAGGCGAACGTGCAAAGCTGCTAAACCACATCGTTACCGAATTATCCATTCTTAGGGGCGTAATTTATGGGATTTACCGAAGTATGTACTGGGCAAAGGTGAGGGGATTCTGGAATTCGGTAAATCCTTACTCAAAATATATCAATCTAGATAAGCGCATTGCCGAGGATGTTGTTTTTAAAAGCAAACTCTTAAAGCGATGAGATCTGCTATGGTGTTGCTTAGTGCGCTGCTATGTAGCATGCTTTGCTCGGCGCAGATCAATGTTGCTTTACTCCATCAGCTTATTGATAACAGTAAATCCGAACATTCCAGGCAGACTATGCTGCGAGATAAGCAAGGGGTTTCTAGCAGTGTTGAGCGTTTGAACGCGATTCAGGCGGGAAAGCTTAAAACCACTTACCAGGATTTAAGAAAAAAATTTTCTGCTTTGGGTATGGGAATCCAGGCGCTACAAATCACAAAGGAGGCGATCCCGATACTTAATCAGATTTCTGCTGATCAAAGCGCCATTATCTCTCTTTCGCTAAGTAAACCTACTTTGGTCCTGCTTTCAATCGAAACGCAAAGCGATTTAGTGGACCGCGCCCAGTTACTGCTGCGCTATATGTATGGTCTTGCCTTATCTACTGGTGAAATCGGAGCGATGTCCAGGTCTGATCGAGTGATGCTGACAGATTTTGTTGTGAGCGAACTACGCGCGATTTCGCTGATACTTTCTGGACTAAAACGAAGTCTTCAGGCGCTGACTGCAATTGAAGCAAAGAAAGGCAGAGGACTGATGGATATGTTTGAGCGTGACAAACTTCTTTCAAAGGATATACTATTAAAAGTGAAACAGTTAAAGCGAAAATAATATGAAAAAATTCTTCCTTTTAGCAACCTTTTTAGCTTTGCTCAATTACAGCTACGCCCAGCAGCTAATTTTTGATAGAGAACATTTTTCTATTGTCAATCAAAATGGCCTGGCCAGGCTATCTGCTGAACTGGCCCTGCAGTCTAGTTACAACCGGATCAAAGCGGACCTGAATGATATCGAAATAAATATCGGCTCGCTGGTACTCACCGAGCAGCTAATTTTTAGCTCACTAACCAAGGTCGATCAGGGACTGAAATCTGGGCTAATGATTCAAGATATCTCCCAGTTGCTAAATGAGATTTATCAGCAGAGCAGTGAGCTGGTTTCTTATGCCTCTAGCAGGCCCGAGTTACTGCTTTTTGCCGAGCGGTTTTCTAAGCAACTCAAAACCCGCGGGGTAAATTTACTTAGCGAAGTGTCGGAACGTATATTATCAGAGCAAGCTGATCTTTTGATGAACGCGGCGAAACGTGATGCACTCTTAAGGAAAATTTCACTCGAGCTTCGCCTCATTCGTTCACTGGTGTTTTCCATGCGAAAAAGTATGTTCTGGGCCGCTCAGCGCTCCTTAATCTCCCAGGTCAACCCATTTAAAGACTTCCTAAACATTGATAAAAGAATGGTTGATCAAATCATCAGCCGTTATAAAACTTTAAAAAAATGAAAATATTTATTTTATTTTTTAGCTGCCTGAGCATCTTTTCAGACGCTAATGCGCAAAAAAGTGTTCACGATGAACACATCGTAAACCAACAGGAACGGATGGTTTTTAAATCCTGGGATGAAGATAAATTCACACCAACCTCTGGTTTTCTAGGGCTTAATCCACTTTATTGGATAACCTGGGGACTGCACCCTAATTATCCGGATAATGATCTTCGACCCTTAGGCCCACTTGGTCCGCAAACCGCCAGGATCGCATTGTCGGTAGCGATGAGCGCTGCTGAGCAAAATCATAAACTTTCTTCAGATAGCATCCGCCAAACTGCGCTCGCCAATCTCTCTACGCACGCTGCAGTTTTATCTGATGCTGATCCCCTATGGATCCTTTATTATTCTTCGGCACTTTCCCCTCTTAAAGCATCACCTGAAAACAGTTTGCAGGGACTCTCTAACAGGGAAATAAATTACCTGCAGCAGTCTGGATATAACAGTTGGTATATCCAGCAACATGCTCAGCTGCAGCAAAGACTCGAAGTGGCCAGGGGAGCCGATATGGAGCGTGGTTCCAGAATTCTCTATTATCACCGCCTGCTTTTAGAGTATAGGAAGCTTCAGGCTGGCTGGGAGGATAAAAAGCGATTGTCCAAATCCCTGATCCAAAATAAAGCGGTAAGAGAAAAGCTTTTAAATAGAAATAAGCCCATAAAAGCGGGGAAAATGAGCGATATCGAAATCGCAGATTATGTAATCAAAAATTCAAAACTATGAAACGCTACTTGACTTTAGGGCTTATTCAGCCCATTTTACAGGCCACGGGGGTAACCGATTCTTTTAAAGATACTTTTAATTTCTTGCAGGGAAATGGGGTATATGAGGAAGGAACGATGCACTTTTTAAAGAATATGAAAGATACGATCTGGACGCATTATGATGTTTTCTTAGTGGATGCCCAAGCGATGTGTGCCATTTTTATGCTGATTTTTTTTGCTTCCAGGAGTTACGGTATGATTTCGGGGGATAAAAAACTTGAAGTGATGCCACTGCTGAGGCCATTTGGTCTTGTGATGGTAATTTTGTGGTGGCCAGCTTTCACCAGAGTGCTTGCCTTTCCTGGAGAGTTGATTGAAAACAGAACCGAAGCACTTTTTGATGGGAGTCAAGCCGAGATCAATAATCTGCGCTTAGAGCGTGCAAAACTCATGGTGGATGTTGCCGATGAACTTTTTAAACTGCAGGCGAGTTCTGAAGTGGCCAAAACCGAAGCGGATACCTGGTATGAAAATGCATGGGAATCGGTTAAGAGTTCAGTTAAAGAAGGTTTTGCTGAGGTATGGAACCCAGTAGTGGAAATGCGCAACCGTCTTCAGGTCGGCTTACAGCTATTAGCGAGCTCACTGCTGGAAACCCTCGCAGTATGGCTACTGCGGATAAGCGTTTACGTGATTTTTATTGTTCAGATTATTTTTTCAACGATTCTCATCATACTCGGCCCGTTCTCAGTTGCTGCAAGCATTCTGCCCTGGTTTCAGCGCTCTTTTACCGAATGGATTGCAAGATTTATTTCAGTTAGCCTTTATTCCGGTATAGCATATCTGGTGATGTATGTTGCCTCGCTGTTTCAGCATTATGCCCTACAAGCCGAAATTCAGCGCTATACCGAGCTGCTGAAAAATGACGGGGAGAGTATTCAAAAGCTCAGCTGGTTTGCATCTAACGGCGTACTCTCTTTTGGCATGGTGATTATTGTTTTTATAATCGGCGCGCTAACCATGTTTACCGTGCCGAGCATATCTACCTGGATTGTGAGCACTTCGGGCGTAAGTTCAGCGGCAAGCGCAATGGGTAGCGGCGCAAGCAAAATGACCAGTATGGCAACTGCAGCGGTAGGAGGGGTTTAAAAATGATCGTTAAAAATATAGAAGCCAAGGTACGCCTGGCGACAGTTTTATCTCTTTCTAGTTTTGTGATGGCCCTTCTGATCTCGCTCGGTTCAGCCTATTTTGCCTACAAGCAGATCAGCGATTCACGCAAATCCATTTATATTCTGCAGGATGGGATAAACCCACTCCGCGCAAGCAGGACGGATTTAGAACTAAACCGAGGGGCGGAATACAGGGCTCACATTTCCAGGTTTCATTCCCTGTTTTTTTCGTTAATTCCTGATGAACAGTTTATTGAATCACAGATGCGTCAAGCGATGTACCTCGTCGATGAAAGTGGGGTCCAACAGTATAATAACCTCAAGGAACGCAGTTTTTTTAGCTCCGTACTTTCTTCTTCGGCCGTTTTGACCCTACAAATGGATTCGATATTTCTGGATGAAAAAAAGAGATATTTTAAATACTACGCTACTCAGCGGATTGATCGAAAAAGTACGGTAACCATTCGCTCGCTGATCACTGAAGGATACCTGCGGGACCTTCCAGCCCGTTCCGAGCATAATCCCCACGCGGTGCTGATCACTTCCTGGAAGACCTTGGATAATACAGAACGCACTAGCGTTGAAAAAAACCAATTCTAAAAAATCTTATCGATATGAAAATTCAAAATCACGCTTTGTCTTTACCGGCTAAGCAAATCGACCAGTTGCGGAGTAGCGCAGCAAAATTTAAAAATAGTCTGCTAGCAAGCCCCCGGCTTAGCCTTGTGATTATGGTGCTAATGATGGTTTGCTCGGCGGTTATATGCTTCACAGTAAATAGGTACCCAGAAGCAGAATCACCCGCTTATTTCGCGAACCTTAAATTATCTATGCCAAGTGAGGCTAAAGGAAACGCGGATGCACTCATGGAAATTCTTTCGATGCAAGCCGAGCTCAAAACCTTTTTAGATAAAAAAACAGCGAGCGTGCAAGATAGCCTTCGGATGGAGATGCTGCTGAGCAAAATTAAGGGACTCAATCAAAAATTGAAAGAATATGAAAAAAATTGATTTAAAAAACCCGCGATATGTGTTGCCGATAATCTGCCTGCCTTTCTTGCTAATTTTATTCCATGTTTACCGATTAAGTGCTGGAAAGCAAGATCATTCATCATCAGAGCAGGACGGGCTTAAAACAGAGATTTCTGCTGCATCCGCTCAAGTTACCAGTAAAGGAATTGAAGATAAACTGGAAGCCTTTAAACAGCGTTATAAAAAATCAGACGGATATTCCGCAGTGGTGCGCTGGATATCTCTGAAGGTTCGGCTGAGCAATCCTCTTCAGCTTATAATGCTAAAGAAAAGAGAATTCTTGACTCTATTAGTCAATCGCTAAAAAGTGCTGGCCAGAAATCCTTCGCTAACAGAAGCATATCATCATCAAATTTCTATCAGCAATCTGACCGCAGAGAATCAGCAGCAGATAGAAGCGAAGATCAGCAGCTCAAGGAGCTGCTATCCAAATATGCGGATCATAATAAAAATGCGCCCATAAAACAAACCGACCCAATGGCCATATTTCGCGCGCAGATGGCTATAGTGGATAGCATGAATAAAGCTGCGAGCTCGCCTTTGAGGCCAGCGAATAAATCCCTCTCCAGTCAATCTAATAACTTACAAAAAACTATAGCCCCAGAGCCGCTACAGGTAACTGGCGTGAGCGGTGCAGTTGGGGATTCTTCTACCATAATTGCCAAAGGACACCGAAGGGAATTCATCCAGGGCATGATTGAGGAGACTCTTGTTGGTTACGCTGGATCCAGAGTGACCATTAAGCTACTCAGCGAGGTTAGGGTGGGAGGGGCTTCGCTTAAAAAAGGCACTTTACTTTACGCGCTGATCAGCGGTTTTGCTCCGCAAAGGGTGTTGATGAATATTTCTTCCATTGCTTTTAATGGCGAGATACTACCCGTGAATTTAGAGGTTTATGATCTGGACGGTATCAAGGGAATCTATGTTCCAGCATCTTTATACCGCGAATTCAGCCGGGAGTTAGCCTCTAATGGGATAACTGGGATATCTGCCGAATCTTCGGGAGAGAAAAATGAGCAAATTATGAGCCTGATTGGCCGAGTGTTTCAATCCACCCAGGGCGCGGTAAATAAACTTATTCGCTCCAATAAAGCGAAAATTAACTATCCATCGAAAATTTACCTGCTGGATAAATCTATAAATAAAACCAAAGCATCATTATGAAAAAACGAATTCAATTACTGCTTTTGCCACTTTTAGTAGTTTTCCCCTGGTTATCTATTCTAGCCGCAGAACTTCCGGTAATTTATATCAGCGCTCAAAGCGCGGTCCATTTCCGCTCGCCTGAACCAATCAAATATGTTGATTTACCTGGTAATAGTTTTACTGGTGATCTACCACAGGAAAATCTGCTTCGACTTCGGCTTAAAGAACCAATGTCCGAACTAAAAAAAGTAGAATCTTTAGGAATTCTGACCATTACGGGCGAACACTATTTTGCCCAGTATAAACTCCTGGCGGCTGATGAATCTCAGGCTAGCGATAGTGAAGTAGAAATCCTGCCATCCCATATGCTGCCGCTCATCCCTGCCTTGCCTTCCCTATCCACCCCTCAAATCCATGCAAAGAGTATTGCGCTGATTTCTGCCAGGGTAAATAAAGCTCTTACGATCCAGAAGAATCAAGGTGTAACCTTAAAACTCAATCAGCTCCGCTGCTCGGGTGAGCTTTTTTTCTTAGACCTTAGTTTTACCAATGATTCCCAAGTTCGGTACGATATGGAAGACTTGACCTTTGTAGTCAGTGATAAAAAAGTATCCAGGGCGAGTAATTTTCAGTCCTTTGAAATCAAGCCAAGGTTCATTTTATCTTCACAGATGAGTTTTCATCGCACGGCAAGGAATATTTATGTGTTGCCAAAGATGAGCTTTTCAGCTGCTAAGCGGCTAAAAATAACCTTGAGCGAAAAACAACCTTCCTCAAGAGCGGTCACCTTAGAGCTAAGTTACGGTGAACTGCTCTCAGCAGATGGTTTTTAGCTAATGCCTAGCCACTTAGGCTTTCTCATGCAATTTGATCTAAGCTGAAGTGCTAATCTCCCTGATATCAATATAGCCAGCTGTGCAGCATCAGCGTTCTCTACACCGTTTTTAATTTTTCGTCTTATGGAAGAACGTGCCGAACTGCAGGGGCTACACCGCCTGCTGCAGTTTTTTATCTATCTTTTTCTTTTTCTGGATATTGCTTATTTTATTGCTATCCCTGGATTGGAATGGAAATCCATACGCCTCATGCAGGCAGCACTCACGGTTCATCAAGCCATGGGTAGAATAGTTATTTACAGCTCGCCTTTATACAGCAGACTTTTTATTTTAATACTGATCTGCCTGGCCTCAATTGGAACGCTCAGTAAAAAACAGCGCAGTATATCGCTAAGAAGACAAATACTTTTTCCCCTAGCCATTGGCCTTTTGTTGTTCTTTTTGGGCTTGATTTTTTTTACCTCAACACCCATCAGCGTTTTTGGATTTATTTTAATTCCAATATTCCCTTACACGATCATGCTGTTAACAGGGGCGATTTTACTGCATAGCGCTATGGATAATGTTTCCAAAATCATCAGCACTAAATTCGGAAAGGACAAGTGGAACATGGAGTCAGAATCCTTTGAGCAGGAGACCAGCGTCTCTAAATCACCCCTGGCAGTAAGCATTCCCATGCTTTTTTATTATCAAAAGCGTATCAGAAAAGGCTTCATAAATATTGAAAATATTTTTCGAGGTACCCTGCTCATCGGCACTCCAGGTTCTGGGAAATCTTTTGGTGTGGTGATGCCTTTTATCCGCCAGCTCATTGATCAGCAGTTTTGCATCTGCCTGTATGATTTTAAATTTCCTGATCTGGCTAGACTGGCATACACCCGATATCTAAATGTTAAAAAATCTGGTCGGGTAAAGTTAGCTTTTCATGTGATTAATCTAAATAATATTGAACTTTCAAGGCGAGTGAATGTGTTTAAAAGTGAATACATTCCTTCCCTGGCCGATGCTTCTGAAACCGCGGAAGCGCTGGTTGAAGCTTTAAAGAAAGGGGATAAATCTGGAGGTAGCGATCAGTTTTTTACCCAGAGTGCCGTGAATTTTCTTTCTGCCTGCATTTACTTTTTCTCTCGCTATCAGTCCGGGCAATTCTCGACTCTTCCCCATGTGCTGGCCTTTTTAAATCATTCTTACCAGGAAATTTTTGATTGTTTAATGAGTAATCTGGAACTCTCTTCATTACTTTCCCCCTTTAAGAGCGCCTATCAGGCGAAAGCTTTTGATCAATTGGAAGGACAAGTGGGCACACTGAAAATCTTCATCTCAAGACTTGCTACACTCGAGACGTTCTGGGTATTTTCAGCAGATGATTTCCCGCTAAAAATCAGTGACCCGGCCCATCCCTCGATATTGGTGCTGGCTAATGATCCTTCTACCCAAAATATCAATTCCGCCTGTTATTCGGTTGTGCTGAACCGGTTAACCAGGCTCATTAATTCTAAAGGGAACCTGCCAAGCGCGTTAATTTTAGATGAGCTGCCAACCATTTTCGTTCACCGCATTGAAAACCTGATCGCAACCGCCCGGTCCAATAAGGTCGCCGTGCTGATGGGACTTCAGGAACTCCCTCAGTTTCATCAGCATTATGGAAAGGAGGTAGCCAATACCATTTGCGCTGTGATAGGAAATGTATTATCCGGATCAGTGCGAGCGAAAGAGACTTTGGATTGGTTAGAAAAGCTTTTCGGGAAGATCAAGCAGGAATCCGAGAGCATGTCCATTGACCGCTCTAAAACTTCTATTTCGCTATCCGAACGCTTAGAAAATCTAATCCCATCTGGAAAAATCGCCTCTCTTAACACTGGAGAGATGGTTGGCATTTTAGCCCGCGAACCCCGAGCAGATTATTCTGGGAGCTTTTCTCCATCAGCGGTTAACTGTAAAATAAATCTTGATTTATCTGCTATTGAAAAAGAGGAAGCGGGCTATACTCCAATGCCGAAATTCTATGATTTTGGAGATAACAAGCAGGCGGTACTCGTTGCAAATTTTAAAAAGATAAACGAAGAAGTATCTGGAATCATTGCCCGCTTCCAGAAGACTCAATAAATAAGGAGAAAATAATATGGAAAACTTTAATGGAATCATTGCACTGGTTAAGGATCAGATCGATGAATACTTATCGGTGATGCGCATTGGCGTAATCACCGCAGTTGATGATGGCTCATTATTTGCTAAGCTCACCTTTGCAGATTCAAGCTCAGATAGGTTTGCAAGTAAGGACATACTGCTTTTAAAAGACAAGGCCGATTTGTACACCTTTCTGCTATCCTCACCAGAGAAAATCCCACTTGAAGATTTTAAACTTCTTTTTCAGGTTAACATGCTTCAGGATAGGGGAGATTCATCTTCTCTTATTTCCGCCTGTCAGCTACTAAAATCCTCCCCATCAGCGCTAGAGCTGGCAACAGATTCGCTCAGCCAACGCCTGGAATCCAGGTATACTGGGCATATAGTAAATACGCCCTCCAGGTGAGGGGCTCACGTAGCATCTATATTTCTATATTTTTCCTTTGCTCATTCAATGCCTTAAAGCTCAAGGCGCAGTTTAGCTTGCCGCTAAGCAAATTCCAAGTGACCAGTCACTTTGGTCTACGTATTCATCCCATCACTGGATTAAAACAGTTTCATTCAGGAATCGATCTTATTGCCCGCTATGAGCCAGTGTATGCAATCCTTTCAGGAGTGGTCAATGCGACAGGTGAGAATGAGATCCTTGGAAAATATGTGAAAATAGATCATGGAAGTGTGCAAAGCATCTATGGGCACCTATCAACGGTACTGGTGAGCAAAGGAGCGTATCTCAATAGTGGGCAAGTCATTGCGATTTCTGGGAATTCTGGCCGCTCAACTGGACCTCACCTTCATCTTTCAATAAAAATTTCTGGAAAATTCTTTAACCCGCTGGCGGTGATAAAAGCTCTGCTGGCCTTAACACTAAATAACTACATGGAAACATATTCAATAACTGAAAATGACAACCTCTCCCTTGCCTCAATCTTATCCTTGCTGGCCGAAAAAGGAAGCATCTCGCTTTCAGCAACTCAGGCCATCGCGTACGGCGTAGATCAGGCTGATAAGCTACCAATTGAAGAGGAAGGGGGGAATGATGAATTCTAAAAATGTTCCACTCTATCAGCAGGTTGCAAGCATGCTGATTGAGCAGTTGGAAAAAGGTACTGCTCCATGGCTTAAGCCGTGGAGTGGCGGTGTTATTCCTCAGCTTCCCTTTAATGTGATCTCTTCAAACCGTTATAGAGGCATAAATGTGATGAATCTCTTATTAAAGGGTCATCAGGATCCAAGGTGGCTGACCTTCAAGCAGGCCGAGTCGATTAACGCCACCATCAACAAGGGAGAGAAAGGCACCCTGATTCAGTTCGTGAAAACACACCAGAAAAAGAGTATGCGGGATGATAAGGGTCGTCTTGTTTTTGATGAGACTGGAAATCCAGTGAGCGAGCGGCTGATGCTGACTAGACCAATTGTTTCTTCAGCCTGGGTTTTTAATGCTGAGCAGGTCAGCGGTCTTCCCCCGCTAAAAAAGGCTGAGCCCCTAGAAATGGCTTGGGATCCGCTCGTCAGGGCAGAAAATTTACTAACTGCATCTGGCGCAGAAATTAATCATTGCTATATCGATGCAGCCTATTATGATGTGAGGTATGACACCATAACCCTGCCCGAACGTTACCAGTTTTCTGCTGCTGATAATTATTATGCCACAGCGCTCCACGAGCTCGCGCATTGGACTGGACATCCGTCGCGTCTGGATCGGGCTTCGCTATTCACTCAAGGCATGGTAGCTTATAGTAAAGAAGAATTGCGGGCTGAAATTGCATCGATGATTATTGGTGCAGAAGTAGGCATCGGACATGACCCAGGCCAGCATGCATCTTACGTAGATAGCTGGGTATCGATACTAAAAGACACGCCGCTGGAAATTCATGCAGCTGCCGCAGATGCTGAGAAAATATTTGATTTTCTGATGGAAATCGAAAGAAAAAGATCAATCAATCTTTCGGAGGAATCCCAGCCAATTCTCTCTAGTGGAAAACAACTCAAATTTTTATCAACTGGGGATGAGATATTATATGAGGATAGCATTTACAGGGTTGAGGGACATTTAAAACAAGGACGACTTCGAATGTCTCAAATGCCCTCAGGAATTCAGTTTTCTCTCTCCAGTACTGACCCGCTTTATGCCGCTTTGCTGGCACAAAAGCTCCATCAGGCCCCAGCTCTTTCTGAAAAAGTCGAGTATAAAACAGAAAAAAACATTTATCAACCTTTAAAAAGATGAATTATGAAAACGCAATTTAACCTGAGTGAACTTCCATTATCTCAATTTGAAGCGCTTGGAATTTATCGAGACAGGCAGCTTCTATTAGACCCCGATGAAATCAATACTTTGCTTTCGGGCAGAAGAACGGTTCTTGTTCCCCTGCATGAACTCAAAGGCACAGATTTTACTATCGAAAGGCTGGATGCAAGACTTTCCCTTCATCGGGACCCTTCTGGAGCAGTAGAACTGCTGATTCATCCGATTTATAAAAATCCCCGAGCGCACCCGCTGCTAAGCGAAAACGAAATGCAGGAGCTAATTTCCGGCTCTAAATTTTTCATCGGGAAAGCGGTAGAAAGGGAAGAAGGTATGGCTGTGATGTATAATATAGAATATGATGAGACCACGCGAGATTTTATGGGTTATTATGTTTCTAAGGTGCAGCCACCAGAAAGGGTAAATGGTATGCTGCTTAGCGAAGAAGAAAAATCAGCCTTTCAGCGCGGTGAACTATTAGAGCTTTCTGATGGAACCAGGGTTCAGCACCGTGCAACGGAGCCAAAAGGTATGCGCTCTGACCGGAAGGCACTAATACTTTCGGTGCTACTTGATGGCGGCATCAGCTACCTGTTACTGCGTGGCATTAATTCACTAGGGGTAGGAATTGAACAGAAAGATCACAAAACACCAGCTTTTAATGCAGCGCTTTCTGAAATGGAAGGAAAGACGACTAAGCAGCGCGAATTCTCGACGCCTGAAATGCAGCTCCAACCGCAAATCAGGGGAATCGGCAGGTAAGATATTAAGCAATTTATAAATATAAAATGAAGATTATGGATGATAAAAATTTTGAATATTTGAAAAAATCATTGGATTATTTGGGATTTGGAACACATTTGAATCAGGTGTTAATAGAGGGGATGAATAAACAGAGTATCTCCTTCTCCATTGGCTTTAATCAAAGGTATATACCCTCGGAGTTTAAGTCAAATCCCAGTCAAGGGGTTGATAAGATGCATTTTGAGATTTATCTCAACAAGTCAAAGACCAGCGATGTGTATTTTTTAACTTCTATGGAAGCGAAGCTCACCCGCTACAATAGTAATGATCCCATTCAAAAAACATTTGAGCTGGATAAGCAGAATAGAATATCTGCACTCCAGGCTTATAAACTTCTATGTGGCCAAAGCTTCCAGAAGGATATTTTTGTTCTGGATCTGGATGATCTACAAGAAAATAAGAACAAAAAAGTTGCAGTATGGCATAAGCTTGATCTTAAAGTCACGGATCGGGATGGCGAACATCCGATGAAATTATTTTTTCCTGAATATGGCTTTGATTTAGAGAAAATCTTTGACCGCTATCCGATTGCAGACATGCAAGATTCAGAAAAGCGGGAGGCTGCAATAAAAGCACTAAAGTTTGGCAATTTGATTTCTCTCAAAATGGAAGTTGAAGGCAAGACAGCGCCAGTTTACCTTTCGGCAGATCCAGAGTATAAATCCCTGAATGTGTACGATCAAAGCATGCAGCCGATCCGAAATGAACGGATATTTGCTAATGGAGACGGTCTCCAAAATATCTCCCCCAAATTTCCTTCTTCGGTAAACCAGCCAGAGCAAAGTCAAGATAACTTTGCAAAAATGAAAAGGTAATAATGGCTTGCGCCTTCCTTTTATTCTACTAACAACTGGGTAAATGTGCGATAAGTCATTCTATCTTTCTTGACGAGAAATACTTCGTCAGAATCGTCTGGGAGCATAATATCACGAATAATACAAGTGGATAAAAATGTTTTTGTTATTGATGCCAAAATTTGATCTTGCTGATCCAAATTAAAACATTTATTTGAAGGTAATGCAATCTCAAGTAGCAGAAATATTGGAAGTTAGTGACTTTAGCTATTTCCTTCGATGACCTACCGCTGCATTGATAGTGAAAATTTTGGTAGCATATATTAAACAAAATCACCTTAATCGGGTTGTGTAGAAAAAGAAATCATTATGTCTAATAAAAATACGAGCGATATTCAAAAATTTATTGAATCTTATGAACCTGCCAAATTTAAAATGTTATCCCGAGGGATCGAGGTTAGGGGTATAAAAGATATACACAGAGGTATTACCTATGCTAATGAGGTCATTCAAAGATTAAGTTTGAGGCTAACCGTAGCCCATAGCGCAGAGATGGCTATGTATGGAAGTTTTGAAGTATTGGATGCTTAAAAAAATATCACAGGAAAGATTCATCATCTTTCCTGTGATATTTTATTGCTTTTGCGCCGACTTTATCGGTTTAAATGTTATTAATCTTAAAGATAAAAAAACGTTAGTCTTCGCTTTCAGATTCATTTTCTTTAGAGCTAGTTTTATCAATCTCCTGATCAAGCTTAGTTTCTTCGCCATCTGCAAAGGGAATTTCTCCTTGTGTATAGGTAGGTTTATCCTGATTGCTATTTTTTTCTGCTGGTTTGTCTTTATCGTTGTTCATTTTGGTTTGTTCAAGAATTGCTAAAAATTATTTATTGTTTGCAATTGAGCCAATCTCAAAGTTTCTGACACCTTAAAGGATGATATCGGTTATCTTGGTTTGATCAGCAGATGAGTTTCCAGTTGGAACGGTTTCATTGTAAGATATTTTTAGGTTTTCAAGATGCTGCTGTAACTTAGTAAACCGGTCATTTACCGAAGTCGTCTCTTCTAATGTGTGCTCGGGTGCCCCATCCAGACTTTTCATCATTTCCATCGAATAGTCCATGTAGTCTTTTAGGTTTTCCGAAAGATGTTCTTTTTTGATAATCATAGCTAATTTTGAATTAATAAGGTTATTGGTGTGTCGAGTTATTTAGCTTGCAAAGAGCTTTTTTTTAAGGGTTAACGTATCATAGATTTCCTTTGCCAAATCACTTTCAGATATCTTAGTGAGTATCGCGTAAACGGGATTAATAATGATGGAAACCAGATCCTGATTTTCACAGTCTATTACCAATGTTCTCTTACCTGCATTCAGTTTTGTGTGAACATGGAACAGACTTAAGGAAACTGCTTCCATTTCCTTTAAGTAGTTACCGCCAGGCCTTGTAAAAGGAATATAGATGAATTCTTTTGTAATCACAATTAATGCTAAATTGACTTAACATCTGAGCAGGGGAAAAGTTCGGTTCCTATTAAAATGTTAGGGATTTTGAAAGAGATTAATTATTGGTGGAGGATGTGACAGCCAATCAACCTCACAGACCAGAATATGTTGCCAAAAAAATGATGCAAATCAACAAAGTTAGATTTTGCATTGGTGTCAGACAATAATCAATAACAACTTGCCCTACCAAACATCATCCAATATCGAAGTTTTTTTAATAACTATGTTTTTGAGTTTAACTAGAATTACTGAGGTGTATCGTGTGATTTCTCCAAATTTGGGTTTGTTTTGTTACAAGAAATCTGATTATTTGGGTTTGTTTTGTTACAAAATTTTAATAAATTTGGGTTTGTTTTATTACAAATAGCCTTTTTGTTATGCCATTTAAAAGAAGTTTAGAGAAATACCTTAATGATTGGAAGATAAGAACTTCGCGTAAGCCACTAATTGTGAGAGGTGCTAGACAGGTAGGTAAGACTACTTTTATTAAGAATTTTGCCAATACTTATAATTATAAAATTTTTCTGAACTTAGAAAAACCGGGTGATCTTCGATATTTTGACAGGTATGAGGATGTGCAAAGCATTCTCGAGGCTTTGTTATTGGGACACAATATTCCTTCTGCAGAAATAAATAATACACTTCTGTTTATTGACGAGATACAGGAGAGCCCAAGAGCAATCCAATTACTGCGCTATTTCTATGAAGAAATTCCTGATCTTCATGTTATTAGTGCTGGGTCGCTTTTGGAGTTTGCTATGAGGCAGGTGCAAAGCTTTCCCGTAGGTAGAGTAGAATTCGTGTATCTACATCCCTTGAATTTTCAGGAATATCTTAATGCAATAGGAAAGGAGCTACTTTTAAACCAGCTAAAGATTGTGCCAGTAAATGATATAGCTCATCAATTGCTAATGGATGAGTTTAATAGATACGCAATTGTTGGGGGAATGCCTGAAGTTGTAAAAACGGATGCTGAACAAAATAACCTTTCGGACCTGCCAAAGGTTTATGAAAGTATATGGGGCACATACAAGAACGATGTAGAGAAGTATACATCTAATGAGACCGAAAGAAAAGTTATAAAGCACTTAATGGATGCTGCACCACTCTATTTAGATGAGCGGGTGAAGTTTCAGCGCTTTGGTAATTCCAATTATAAGTCTAGAGAAGTTGGGGAAGCTTTCAGGACTTTAGACGATGCTAAGATTGTACGTTTGATTTATCCAACTACAAACCAAGATATTCCACTAAAACCGGACCTTAAGAAGTCACCCCGTTTACAGTTTCTGGATACTGGATTAGTTAACTATGCTCTTGGAATACAAATGGAAATGCTAGGTATGAGCGACTTGAGCAGTAGCTTTAAAGGAGCAGTAATACCTCATTTGATTACTCAGGAACTGATATCACTTGAGCAAATTTCTTCTCATAAGCCTTACTTCTGGGTTAGGGAAAAATCTCAGTCCAGTGCTGAAGTTGACCTGCTTTATGTATATAGAAATTTGGTTATTCCTATCGAGATTAAATCGGGTGCAACTGGAAGTCTTAAGTCTCTGCATCAATTTATTGAAACATCAACGCATCATTATGCTATTAGAATTTATGGAGGTGCATTTAAATTAGAAAAAGCAATTACTCCTAGTCAAAAGCCATACCTGCTACTAAACTTGCCATACTACCTGGGAACTTGTTTACCTCAATATGTCGAGTGGCTAGTTCAACAAGATTTTTAAGTTATAAACATCGCAGTCGTGGATTGAAAAATTTAAATGGCTTCTAGTTTTGTTTAGATGCATCGTTGGGAATTATGTATCTATCTTCTGTGGTGGCAGACGGTGGTATTAATGTTTGGACTTGTAGCGCTACTTGAGTTGGTTTAAAATAAACAACTCTATGAATTTCGATGTAATGACTAGACTATATGTAAGCTACTAACCATAAGAGCTGCTAGAAGAATTAGGTATTGCAAAAAAAACCTTCCCTGCTGTCAGGTGTTGGTTAGATTTCATCAGGCCAGAACAGATCCTGGAAACACGAAGAAATCACAAGCTTAATGGTGAGCCTCAACGCTGTGAATTCTTTTAAGCTTCAAGCGTCTCAATCAAATTCAATAGCATAACATTCACTTAATGTGTTGTTAATATGTTCTTTCATTCTTTGGGCTTTGATTTAATCAGGTGGAGACTTTAATAAAATTCGAGCAAAAACAAAGTCAGGAGCATCGCAATGGCCAGCTTGAATATTTATACAAACGATGGGCTTCGATTTTAATTAAATACGCCAATTATTATCTCAACGACTTAGAGGCAGCGTCCAGTGTTGTCAATGATATTTTTATAAAACTGTGGAAAGGTGAGCACGAAGTTGAGAATGCAAAAGGCTACCTGTTTAAGTCTGTAAAAAATGCTTCGCTTAATCATTTATCAAGCAACAAAAAAAAACAGGTTAGGTACCTGGAAGTGCATGACCTTGTTTTAATCTCTGATGGATATCAAACGCAAGCATCTCAATTAGAGGAATCAGCTCAATTACTTCATCTTCAAAAGCTAATTTCGAAACTGCCAGAGAAAAGGCAGCTTGTTTTTAAGATGCATCGAATTGAGGGATTTAGTTACCTTGAAATTGCTGATCTGCTTGGAATCTCCATCCGAACTGTTGAAGATCATCTGGTAAAGAGCATGAAATACATACATGAAAATTGCCAGCTTTTTTTTAACAAATAGTTAACCAAAACTTAATCTTGCCAGCCCGTATTTTCCTCGTTTAGATCTGTCTTTTATTATGAGGACTATATTTAAAATGAAAGAGGAGATCTGGAACAATATTATAAAGCGGCTTAGCGGAGAAGAAACTAAAAGCGATAAGGAGGTATTGGATTTATGGCTTGCCGAAAATCAAACGCACGAGCAAAAGTACAATGAGGTGGCATATCTTTGGCAACTAACTGGAAAGCTTTCACCAGAACAAACAAATAAAGTACCTGATTTAAATCTGGAAAGTAGGGAGGTGAAAGCCTCACCAAAATTATCTACATACTTTAAATACGGAGTTGCAGCAGCTTGCGCAGCGGTATTATTTATTTTTGGTCTCAAGGCGCTAGATAAGAATCAAGCAGGCGATTTGCAGCAGTGGGCAAGTTTAACAGCTGAAACAGGAAAAATAATATCCCTTACACTTCCTGATAGTTCATTAGTAGTTTTGAATGCAGGTAGTACCATTAAATACGCGAAGAACTTCACTCAACAAAAGGATAGATTAATCCGCCTTTCTGGCGAAGCTTTTTTTGAAGTAAAACACAACGCTCAAAAGCCTTTTGTGGTAGAAAGTGGGCAAATTAAAACGGTAGTTTTTGGAACCAGTTTTAATGTAAGGGCTTATGCCAATGAAAAGGATATTAAAATCGGGGTAAAGTCTGGCAAGGTTGGCGTGTTGAAAAACGAAATTGCTAATAAATCAGTACCGATATTTTTGACTAGAAATAACAGCCTGCATTTCAATACCCAAGACAAAAGCTTTTCCCAGGTGCTGCCTTTAACAAGCGAAGCGGATAACTGGACGCAGGGCAAATTAATTTTTGAGCAAACACCAATACTCGATGTGCTGGCAACTTTATCAAGGCGATTTGGGGTGAAATTTAACACCACTCAATACACACACCCATCCTGCAAGTTAACCGCAAGCTTCGGGAGAAAAGATTTACCCTCAATTTTAAAAACCATTAAAACTGCTCTAAACATCACGATAAACCAAATTGATCAAACTATTTATGTAAAAGGAGGGAAACCATGTAACTAAAACTAAAAAACCGTCTCCGGGCAAACGGAAACGGTCTTAACAGCTTGATCAGTGGCTACGAACCGCCGATTCAATATGAAATATGAATAAATACGAACATTTAAACACACCCAAATTTATGAAAAATTTTAATGGGGCTACTCGCTCTATGAAAATAATTATGCGAATAAGCCTGATTTACATCCTGAGTTCCATCCTTTTTATCAATCTTTTACAAGCTACCGAAGCCAGCGGCCAAACGGGCCTGGAAACGAAAATTTCCCTGAGTGTTAAAAACCTGCCCTTAAAAGATGTCTTAAAAGAAATCGAAAAGAAAGCAGGTGTAAACTTTGTTTACAGCAATTCCGAAAAGACAAATCAGAGAGTATCGGCAAATAATCACCATCAAACTGTCCGATCAATTCTTACCCCAATTTTGCTGCAAAGTCAGCTCATTTTGATTGAAGAGAGTGGAATGGTAATCCTCAAAAACAAACCAGTTCCAGTGAAAGCTGTTAAACCAGGCGCGGTGGTAGGCTACGTTAAAGATAAAGACAATGGCAAAACACTGCCCTATGCTTCTGTCGTTTTAAAAACCTCCAACAGAAGATTTATTACTGATGCGAATGGCTATTTTATCATAGATAACATTCCTGTAGGTAAAGCCACAATTAGTGTAAGTTATATTGGCTACTCAGCGAGTGAATTCTCCGTTAGTATCGAGGATAGTAAGACAACAACTGTCGAATTCAAAATTTCTGCTTCCAGCACCGATATGAAAGGTATCAGCATTAACGGAATCAGACGCGGTGAGGCTGTTGCATTAAGTAATATGCGTAATGCGGACAATATTAAATATGTACTCTCAGAGGAGCAGATCGAGCGTTTTCCAGATGCTACAGTAGGTGAGGCCTTACAGCGTGTACCTGGCATAGCAATGGATTATAGCTATGGTCTGCCAAGAAATATCATCATCAGAGGATTGGATCAGTCTCTGGGTTCAGTTACCTTAAATGGAAATAGGTTACCTTCTACCTCTACTAGCTCCAGAGAAATTGACCTTAACGGTATTTTATCTTCAACTGTTGAGGCTATTGAGGTGAATAAAACCCTTACCCCTGATATGGATGCAGACGGAACTTCGGGTTCAGTAAATATTGTTTCCAAAACGCCTAAACAAGGACAAGGGCAGCTGCAGGTGAAAGGTTCTTTTGGGCATAATTTTTTGTTGGATAAGCAAAATCTCGATGGCTCGCTCACCTATGGAAAAAGACATAACAAATGGGCTTATTTGTTTGGCGTGAATTATAGTAAAAGTTTCAGAGGAGAGGACAGGGTACAAAAAGACTATGGCACTTTTAAAATCAATGGAGTAGACCGGGTACTGCTATCGAATTTAGACCTGGAAGGAAGTGATTTGAAAAGAGAGAATTTAGGCTTGCAAGGTGAACTGAATTATTTTCCAACAGAAAAGAGTCAGATCTATTTAAGAGGTTCATACAATAAGTTCTATGAACTTCAAACCAGAGGAACTAAAAGCTATAGCATCGGAAATTATACTGATATTGATCATGTTACTGGCGTTACCATAGGTTCAAGCGGAACGCCAAGAAATTATAACAGAAATTTAACCACTTTCTCGCTGGGATATAAAACCGACTTTAATAACTGGAAAGCAAACGTTGATTTTACCTATTCAAAAGGCTTATATGATCAGCCGCTTTATTTCGATGGGTATTTTACAAATACCGGCCTTTCAGCTAGTTTAGATGTTTCAAATCCGCGGGCACCGCAATTCAATTTTGGAAATATTGATGCAAACAATGCAGCAAACTATAAAACGAGCAGTTATACAAACCGTCATCAGATTGCACACGATCAGGATGGACAGGCTTCTGCTAATATCGAACGTGCTTTTAACTTTAGTGAAAAAAACAAATTAAGCATCAAATTTGGCGGGCGCTATAAATATAAGGAAGATGATCATACCAGAGACTATTTTCAATATAGTCTGAAAACAGGAAGTTTGTCGCTATCTAATTTTCTTGGCAATTATGAACGTAAGAATTATTTTGACGGAAACTACGACCTTTCAGGCGCCATCGCCGATGGATATTTGGTAGAACAGTTCTATCAGAGTAACAAATCACTTTTTGTTGATAATATAACTTACATCCGCCAAAATACAGATCCAGATTCGTATAGCGGTAGCGAAAACCTTGCTGCAGGCTATGGAATGGGAAAACTAACCTTAAATAAACTTGATATTATCACAGGTTTAAGGTACGAACGTACTGGATTTAACTATAATGGAAATGTAGTAAACTTCGATAACACTGGAAATTATGTTAGCACCAATAAAGTAAATACCGCTTCATCATTTGCAGGTTTTTTCCCAAGTTTAAATCTAAAATATGCGCTAAACACGCGTACCAATTTCAGGGCAGCAATAACCAAATCACTTTCACGTCCAAGCTATTACGATCTTGTGCCTTGGCAAGAAATTGAGCCAAGACGTAAAAGAATGAAAATTGGTAATCCAGAACTAGATCAGGCAACCTCAACCAATGTTGATTTATTGTTCGAACATTACTTAAAATCTTTGGGTTTAATCTCAGGAGGTGTTTTTTATAAAAACATTAATAACTATATCTTCCAAAGTATATATAGCCAGGTTGGCGGTCAGTTTGATGGTTACCAGGTTACTCAGACAGTTAATGGTGCAAATGCACACGTGTATGGTTATGAAATTGCCTGGCAACAGCAGCTTACTTTCCTTCCTGGTTTCCTGAATGGTCTTGGTATCTATGGTAACTTCACTCAAATTCAGTCGAAATTTAAGGTGCCAGGTACTGTGGGCGATCGTACAGTAAGGCTGCCTTCGATGCGTCCGAAAGTAGGTAACGCTTCGTTGTCGTATGAGAAATATGGTTTTTCAGGCCGAATATCATTGAACTTTTATGAAACCTTTATTTCTGAACTTGCGGAAAAACAGGCTGATGATTTAATGGAGAAAGGCAGGGCACAGCTTGACTTTTCTGCATCTCAAAAAATCAGCAAAAGCTTTTCTGTTTTTATGGGTATAAGTAATATCAATAACGCTCAAATCATTCTCGATTATGGCGATGGCCGTCCAAACGACCACAAATACTATTCATCATGGGCCAACATCGGTTTCAAATACACTCCATTTCATTAGAAAATAATATGAAAATATTTATTAAATCAACCTTAGTGTATGCCTGGTTTATATTGCTGGGCCTAACTAAAATCTCGGCTCAGGAATTTAAACCTGGGATTTTCCCAGATCGGATAATTTTAACCTGGTCTGCAGATCCAAAAACAACCCAATCGGTAACATGGCGCACAGACTCGACCATTAAAGTTAGCTTTGGCCAAATATTAGCCGAAAATAACTCACCGAATTTGGAAAAACCTGAAGCTAAAGAATATCAGGCATCCACCACCAGTTTAAAAGGAAAAGAATACGAAACAGCAAACTATCATAGTATAACTTTTACGGGGTTGCTTGCTGACCGGGTTTATACTTACCGCGTCGGTGATGGCAAGAACTGGAGCGAGTGGTTCCAGTTTAGAACAGCGCCGTTCGAAGAGAAGCCCTTTTCTTTTATTTATTTAGGTGATGCGCAAAATGACATTAAATCGAAATGGTCAAGGGTAATCCGCAGAGCTTTCGCTACTCATGGCGATGCTCGGTTCATTGTACATGCAGGCGATTTAATTAACCGCTCGAATAATGACGCCGAGTGGGGCGAATGGCATTTTGGAGGTGGTTTTATCAATGGGATGATTCCAAGCATTCCATCTTCAGGTAACCACGAATATTTTCGAGATGAGCAAAAAGCCTTAACTTTAGATCCACATTGGAAAGCGCAATATACTTTACCAGAAAACGGCCCAGATGGTTTGAAGGAATCTGTTTACTATACCGACTATGCTAATGTGCGGATCATTTCCCTTAACTCGCAAATGATTGTCCTGGATTCAAATTCCTTGAAAATACAAGCTAAGTGGCTAGAAGAGGTGTTGAAAAACAACCCTCAAAAATGGACCATGATTACCTACCACCACCCAATTTACTCGACTGCTAAGGGCAGGGACAATAAAGAATTCAGAGAAGTTTTTAAACCACTTTTCGATAAGTATCATGTCGATATTTTAATGCAGGGACATGATCATACTTACAGCCGTGGACAAAATCTTCCCTTGGGTATATCAGGAAAAGTCGGCGGACCGATGTATGTCGTCTCCGTTGCAGGTCCGAAAATGTATAAAGTGGATGTAAATCCAAAATGGATGGATGTATTTGCAGAAGATACACAGCTCTTTCAAATCATTTCTGTAAATGGTGATGAGTTAAATTATACCGCTTATAAGGCGTCTGGAGAAGTTTTTGATCAATTCAGATTAAAAAAGAAATCTAAAGCGCATGCTGCAGAATTTAAAGATTTGAATGTTGCTGCAGGGAAATGAAGACCTCAAATGTTAAAACATTAATGCGTATAATAATTTTATGCTCTTTTTCTTCAACTGCATTTACTCAATTCACAAAAAGGCCACTACCAAAATCCAAACACCAATTGGTTGTGATTGCCCATCGGGGAAGTCATTTAGTAAAACCTGAAAATACAATAGCGTCCATCAAGGACGCTATTGCTATTGGGGCTGACTATGTAGAAATCGATCTGCGCACCACTCGTGATGGACATCTGGTGCTTTTGCATAATCAAACGGTTGATCAAGTGACCAATGGACAGGGAAGAATAGAGGACCTTGATTTTAAAGCGGTTCAGAAATTAATACTTAAAGGCAGAGATAGTAGCGAGCACCATATTGCAACTTTTAAGGAGGCTCTAGGAGTCTGCAAGGGAAAGATTAATATTTATCTGGATTTCAAATCTGCGTCTGTGAAAGATACCTATACGGCAATAAAAGCCGCTGGGATGGAGAAGCAGGTTCTGGTATACGTGAATGGTGGTGATCATTATCAGGAATGGCGTAAAATTGCCCCAGAATTACCGCTCATCTCAGCTCTGGATAAAACTATAAATACAAAAGTACAATGCTTAGCATCGATGGAGAGGATGCCTTTAGAAGCAATTGACAAAATCCCTGCATTAGACCTGTTATCTATATTAAGGGAACTTGGAGTAAGTGTTTTTCTGGATGTTCAACATTCTTCCGAATCTGATAAAGATTGGAATACTGCATTAAAAAAAGGTATTCAGGGTCTGCAGACAGATCATCCCGAAGCGCTAATTGAGTATTTAAAAAGAAACAAGCTGCGGAATACTTTATAGAAATTGCTGGTGATATTTAGCTTGTATAATTTATCTGTTTGTAGATTCTGACTTGTTTATAAAATGTGCTGTTTGCTAGGTTCAACGTATAAATAGTTCATTCCCTGGCATTTTTCTTAAAAACCCATTATTGAGTTTCATCAAAAACACCCATCAACTACTACCGCTAGATAGCAGTTAATGGGTGTTTTGATGTAATAAAGTAATAAACTGATATCTTCCTTTTTAGGATTTCGATGTAGACTTTTGAAGTGTATTGGTAATTCTTTCTACCGAAAACATGCCATTGCCCTCAATTAAAAAACAAAATAATCCAATAAGGACTGCAAGTGATAGCCAGAATTCAGCATAGGGACGAAAAATTCCCCCTGACAGATTTACTAAGAAAGTGGCAACAAGAAGAATAGGGATATTCAGTAAGCAGAAAGTACGCGTGTGGGTGCCAATCGCTATCGCCAGCCCGCCAATTATGTGAAGCAGGATAATCAGGTGAGCTAGTATGCTAATGGAAACGGCGGTTCCTAACTGTTCTCCCCGCATCAAGCTGTTAAAAGCTTCCATATTCGTCCAAAATGCTACGCCTTTCCAAATCAGTACAATACCTAAAGCAATTCTGAAAAAGTCCAACCAGGCAGGGTGATGACTATCGCCCCAGTCCTGAATTTTTTTAATTAAGCTCATATCCGTCTTTATATTGGTTATAAGCAATATAGCTAAAAAAAATGAAAAGACAAATGACTTCTTATTCTCCTATTTGCTTTTACTGCTTTAAATATATTATTGATTTAGCTACTGTTGATAACGCAGGTGTAACCAAATGGCTATGGCAGATATTCAATTAATCTGCTGCTCTTGTTCTGATTTGTTGGTTTTGATATTTCAATGCTTGAGTCTCGAGCGCAAAGCATTCTTTGGATTGTTGACAATTGTCAATATTTTTTATAAAATTAAGCATGATTTAAAAACGAATATTTGTAATTTTGCAGGAAAACCAATCAAACTACATCTTGCATCCCGTATTTTTATCAGTTGTTGGCTCCATTTTTATATTGGGCTTAGTTATTGTTAAACTCTCCCTGTTTGGTCGTGAAAAGAGCTATTTAAATCTGTTATTGACCACAGCCATCGCAGGAATTATGTGGTATGCGTTAATTTACCTGCTAACCAACTCTGGATATTTGAGGCAATACCCGTTTTTATTCAACAAAGGGTTGCCACTTTACTATTTGATCGGACCATGCTTTTATCTCTATATAAGGGGATCACTGAATCCGGCGCATGTGGCGTTCAAAAAAAAGGATCTGCTCCATCTGATTATAATTATTCCAGCAGTACTTTCTATCATCCCTTATACGATTGCCAGCCAAGATCAACAGCAGTGGGTGGTGGATCAGGTCGCAAGTGACGTTCGTTTTGCTTTCACAGATAGCAAATATATTGTGGGGGCCTGGCACTGGTTTGCCTTTCCACTTTCCGCTTTCGTCTATACAGTGATGCAATTAAAGCTAACTGTAAACATCGCTAAACAGAAAAAACATGATCCAAAGGTGATCAGGTGGATTTATATGTTTACCGCTGTCTGCGGTATCATTTTTCTGGGTATGATTGCTGTAAATTTAACCGTACTGGGCAACCTAAATAATACCTATTCTATTTTGCATTCAAGCAAATTGGTTTTAAGCTTGTGTTTGTGTTTGCTTTTCCTGAGTGGTCTGTTTTTTGTAAATCCAGCATTTCTTTACGGTTTTGTGCAGGCAACTACACTGTTGCCAAACGAAACACCAAAACGTAAGCGAAAATCCTTGGAAGAATTTGAAAGCATCCGGGTTAACATGTATGATAATGCATTGGTCGTAAGGGTTGAAAATTATATCAATCGAACAGGGGCCTTCAGAAAAACTGGCTTTACTATAAGCGAACTCGCTTCAGCGCTTGAAGTCCCTAACCATAAGCTATCCGATTTGTTTAATAATCACTATCAACTTAATTTTAATACCTATATTAATAATCTCCGGATTGAATATGTGAAAGGAAGATTGGAGTCAGGGGAGTGGAGACAGTTCACGCTCGAAGCGATAGCCCAGGATGCGGGTTTTTCATCCAGAAATACTTTTTTTCTGGCCTTTAAAAAGGTGATGGATACCACCCCATCAAATTATCTTGCCATGCTAAAACAGGCTTCTGTTGCCTGATTTGATGTATTGATTTTCAAAATCAGTACATCTTGCGTAAATGTGCGTACAATAAGAATGAAATAATTGGTGAATTTTTGCGCCGTGTAAATCCACGGGAATGCTCTCTTTTTTTTGGAAGATGTTTACCATTGGGAACTAATTTTCCCCTTGCAGTAGACATTTTCTGATCAATCTGGAACAAACTTTTGGATGAGCTCAGAAAGCCAAACATCCCAATTGTTTATGAATAAACGTTTACTTCTACTTTTTGTTGTGCTGGTCATGCTATGGACCAAAAGTTCTGCACAATTTACCTTATCTGAAAATTTTAAAGGCAGCAATGCGCCAGGAATCAAGCTTGGTAATGACGCTTTGCTCACTTCGGGTAATGCTGATGCAGTCAATCAAGGCTGGCTCCGGCTGACTAATGATGTTGGCGACCAGCGAGGTTATGCTTTCATCGATAAATCTTTCCCTTCAACACTGGGGGTATTGGTCGATTTTGAATATAAAACCTGGCACAATTCCAGCGAAGGTGCGGACGGTATCGTAGTTTTTCTTTTCAACGGTAACATCACACAAACAGATTTCAGAACGGGCGGAAGTGGCGCAGGCCTGGGCTATGCGCCAAGGGGAGATCAAAGTCTTGCCGGATTGAAAGGCGCTTATTTAGGTATAGGTCTGGATGAGTTCGGAAATTTCTCTTCAAATTTTGGTGCAGGAGCGCCCGCAAATACGGGAACTACATATACAGAGAACACACCCAGCGCGGGGTTGACCCTGGGCCGCTATCCCAATAGTATTACCCTTCGTGGAAGCGAATCTGATAAATACAGATTGCTAGCGAAGAATACTTTACCGATAAGCGTAGGAAATACCGTTCAGTATACAACAGGAGGAACGACATCACGGCCTGCAGATGGTACTTTTTATAGAAGGGTTCAAATTGAGATTAAACCAAATGCAAATGGGCGCTATGACATCATCGTACGATGGGCAACAACGCCAGGAGGTGCCTTCACGCAACTTTTCACTTACTCTTTAGTAGATCAGGGCGGGGTGAGCTATGCGCCGCCTTCAACACTAAAGCTTGGCTTTGTTTCAGCAACTGGTGGTTCTTTTAACAAGCATGAAATCCGAAACGTCCAGGTTACTACACCTGGAAACTTAAGGGTTAATAAACGTGCAGATAAGGACTTTTTAAGAACAGTATCTACGGGCGATGCTAACAAAGTAACCTATACCATTGATGTTAATAATGATACGCCTACAGCGGTAAATAATGTGCAATTCAAAGATAGATTAACAGATGCTTCAGGTAATCTGATCAGCAATGCTGCATTCACCATTAACAGTATAACCCTATCAGGATTTAAAGCGGGAAGTTCAATACCGCTTCCTACTACAAATGAGATTACAGGCTCATTGAATATGGATCCAAATACTACAGGTAAAGTAACTGTGATAGGAACCATTGGATCCATTCCTGCAGGGAATAACCTGGTCAACACGGTAAATATCGTGCCGACCGACATTACCGATTTAGATATTGACAATAACACTTTTGTTGTTAATACCCCTGTTCTTGCCGAAAATGTGGATCTCACGATCAGTAAAACATCCGCAAATCCATGTCTTTCATCCACTGGAAATACGTTTACAACAGTGGTATCCAATGTGGGTACCCTTGCAACGACATCTGGAAATAGTATCGTTGTGACCAAAAGTTACCCTACGAGTTACACTTTTACTCCTGGCACCAATACGGGCTGGACAAGAACTGGCCCCGTATTAACTGGTAGTAACAATGTGTATACTTATACCTATACGGGTGGCGTTCTTAATTCTGGAGCGAGTTCATCCCCTATATTGTATACGGTTACTGCTCCAGCAGGATCGAGCACCTATGTGGATGATGTACAGGTAAAATACGTAAACTCAGGCGGCGCTAATATTGAAGTTGCAGCGAATCTTAACAATAATACTTCATCAAACACCCTTTCAACGGTCTCCGCAAAACCGGCGGTAACCACGCCAGTGACTTATTGCCTAAATGCTACAGCAACTGCGCTTTCTGCAACCGCTACCAATGGAAACACGTTACTATGGTATAGAACAAAAGGTGGTGTATCATCTGTAAATGCGCCCGTTCCCTCAACCACTGCAGCTGGAAATTCCAGCTATTTTGTAACCCAAACCAATGGAAGTTGCGAGAGTGACTATGCAGAGATTATAGTTACTGTACAGGCAGCAGTAAACGCTGGTAGTATTGGCAGCAATCAAACGATCTGCAATGGCGCTTCAGTTACCGCCTTAACTTCTTCCTCTGTTGGAAGTGGGGGTACAACGGGTTCTACCACTGCCTACAGATGGGATAAATCTGTAGATAATGGGACAACCTGGACAAGTATCCCAGGTGCTACCGGAACTACATATTCGCCTGGTGCACTTAGCCAAACAACCCAATTTAGAAGGGTTTATATCTCTACTTTAAATGGTGTATCTTGTGAGGCGGCAACAAGTCCAGTTACCATTACGGTACAAAATGTGGTCGGAGCAGGTTCCATCGGAGCAGATCAGACCATCTGTACAGGCACAATCCCAGCACCTTTGAGTTCAGTTACTGTTGGAACAGGATCGACCGGTTCTACACTAAGCTACAGATGGGAAAGTTCGCTAAATGGCACACAATGGAATGTAATTACTGGCGCAACTGCTGCCAGCTACACTCCAACGGCTGCTTTAACAGCAACTACGCAGTTTAGAAGAGTTACAATTTCTACTCTTAACACTGTTGCTTGTTCTTCTATTCCCTCGAACGTAGTTACGGTAAGCGTTGACTTAAATCCAACTACTGCAATTGCAGGTTCAGATCTAGAACAGTTTAACTCAGGGGTATTTACCATGCAAGGGAATGCACCGACTGTAGGTTCAGGTAGTTGGTCAGTCGTTACCGGAACAGCAACGATTGCAGATCCTGCTGATCGCAATACGTCCGTTACCATTGCCCAGAGTACCTCGGCAACATTAAGGTGGACAATTAGTAATGGTCCTTGTGCATCTTCTAGTGATGATGTGCTAATCACCTACACGAAACGTTCGAATTTACAAATCACAAAAACAGTTGATAAAGTAAATCCAGTGGTAGGCGACAATGTGACCTTTACGTTGGTCGCTAAAAATAACGGGCCGAGTGATGCAAGCGCTGTAAAAGTTACCGATCTTTTAAAAGCTGGATATACTTTTGTAAGCAGTTCATCTGTAAATTACACCGCATCCAATGGAGAATGGCTGATTGGAACGCTTGCAAATGGCGCTTCTCAAACCCTTACCTTAATTGCCCGTGTTAATGCAAATGCAGCAACTGCTGATTATGCTAACACTGCAAGCATTATAGGGGCAGAAACAGATCCTGATGTAGCCAATAATACCTCAACTTTAAATACAATTACCCCGATTCCTTCTGTTGATATCGCGGTAAACAAAACCGCAACTCCAAAACCAGCCATCGCTGGGCAAGCGCTCACCTATAGCATAACCCTAAAAAATAACGGTCCAAGTGCAATTAGAACTTCGGATGTATTTAACCTCACTGAAAACCTTCCGGCAGGATATACCGCAAATAATTTTAGCCCCTCTTCCGGGACTTATAATTCCTCAACTGGTAACTGGAGCGGTTTAGCTTTAGCTAGCGGTCAGCAGGCGACATTAACAATTACTGGAAACGTTGCCCCAACGGCTACAGGAACTTTAAGTAACACTGTTTCGATAGCGGTTCCATCTGGTATTTCAGATCCGAATATCAGCAACAACAGCAAAACCGATAACACAATAATTAGCAGGTTGGTTGATTTAGGAATTACCAAAACCTCTAATCCCAAACCAGTAATTTCTGGCAACAATTTAACATACACGATAACTTTAAGCAATAACGGGCCATCTGGTTTATTACCTGCTGATATTGTGAAAATCAATGAAAACTTCCCTGCGGGCTATACCGCTTCAACTTTCACCCCATCGACTGGCGTTTTCGATAAAAATACAGGAAACTGGACTGGTTTAACGTTATCTCAAGGCCAAACTGCAACACTAACCATTACAGGGGTTGTAGCTGCAAATGCGAGTGGAACATTAAGCAATACAGCAAGTGTTGTCGCGCCATTAGGCACAACCGATAACAATAGCGCAAATAATAGTGCAACCGAAACTACGGCAGTAAGTCGTCAGATTGATTTTGAAATTACCAAAACTGCAACACCAAAACCAGCAGTTGCAGGTGAAACCCTTACCTATACCATCGCAGTAACCAACAAAGGCATTAGCTCGATGAATGCGACTGATGTTTTAAAAGTTGTTGATGCCTTACCAACCGGATTTACCGCTTCAAGTTACAACCCATCAAGCGGAACATACGATTCTGCAACAGGAAACTGGAATGGGTTAAGCTTAACCAGCGGACAAACAGTGAACTTGACTATTACTGGAAAAGTAGCAAGTGCTGCAACGGGATCTCTGTCAAATAGAGTTGTGTTGACTCCTCCACAAGGAATAACCGATCCCATTACAAATAATAATGAAGCAACCGATATTACCTCGATTGTATCTAAACCCGTTTTGGCGATTACCAAATCCGGCGCCTCAGGTTTAACTGCAGGATCGGCGGTAAATTACACGCTTAAAATTGTAAACACCGGAAGTAGTGATGCGGTAAATGCGGCTATAAATGATGCTGTTCCAACAGGTGTCGAAAATGTAACCTGGACGGCAACGGCAAACGGAAGTGCAACTGTTGTTTCTGGAGCATCAGGAAGTGGAAATGCAGTTGCGCTGAAGGCCAATATTCCCTCAGGTAATGCAAATAACTTCATCTCGGTTAACATCAACGGAACATTAAGTCCGGCAGCAACGGGAAGCGTAAACAATACCGCTTCTGTTACGCCATCTGAGCCACAAGGTTCTGGAAGCAATTCCGCTGTGAACTCTAATGTAACCAGCTCTTCGGGAATTGTAATTTCTAAGGCAGGCCCTTCATCTGCATCTGCAGGAGATGCCATTAGTTACAGAATCGAAGTTGGAAATAATGGACCAAGTAATGCAACTGCAGTTCAAATCTCGGATAACGTGCCGGCTGGTTTAACCAATGTAAGCTGGACTTCGCAAACCCAAGGAGGCGCAAGCATTACAAGTGGAGTAACAGGCTCTGGAAATTCGATTAATTTGGTTGCCAATGTTCCAGCAGGCGCACAGCACAAAGTAATCTTGAATGTGAGCGGAACGGTAAAACCAGATTTCAATGGCGCTTTAACCAATACAGCTGTGGCAACGCCCGGGGAAACTGGCAGCACACCAGTAAGCGCGCAAGCGGTTACTAATATTAATAGCAAACCTTTATTTACCATAACAAAAAGCGGCCCGCCTACAGTTACAGCTGGCAATACGATTAGCTATACCATAACGGTTAGAAATACCGGACCTTCAAATAGTACTAGCACAGTAATCACCGATAATATCCCAGCGGGAATAACAGGGGTAAGCTGGACAAGTACAGTCACTGATGGATCTGTTAACATTACAACAGGCGCAAACGGAACTGGAAATGCCTTAAGTTTAACAGGGAATTTCAATGCAAATAGTACCGTGCAAATTAATGTAACGGGAAAAGTGAGCTCGGATCTATTGGGTAACATCGTGAACTCGGCTGTTGTAAAACCAGCTGAGGCTGGAGTGGTCCCAGTTACCTCGAACGAGGTGAATACATCTGTTAATACAGAATCTGGTTTAACCATCGCTAAAAACGGCCCTTCATCTATAGTTTCTGGAACAAATATTATCTATACCATTGAAGTTGGAAATACAGGGCCAAGTGATGCCCTTAATGCTTCGATTGCAGATTTAATTCCTTCGGAGATATTAAGTCCAAGCTGGACAAGCACAACCCAAGGCACTGCAAGGATATTAAGTGGTGGAACAGGAAGTGGTAATACGCTTCAAACAGTTGCAAATGTACCAGCTGGCGCAGCCAACAAAGTAATTATCACCATAATTGGAAAAGCAAGTCCGTCTTATAGCGGGAACATTACCAACACTGCCAATGTTACTGCAACGGAGCTGAATAGCGCTTCTCCACAATCATCAGTAACCACCTCAATCAATAGAGTTCCTACAGTATCTATTACCAAAAACGGACCATCATCTGTAATTTCGGGTGCAAACATTAGCTATAGTATTGATGTGATAAATACCAGCACAGCTGATGCGCAAAATCTTGAAATCAAGGATTTGGTTTCAACTGAGATTAGTGGGGTAAGTTGGAACGCGGCTGCAGCAGGCTCTGCCAGCATAAATACTTCAGCGTCTGGAACTGGAAACAACATCACCTTGAGTGGAAATATTCCTGCAGGTGCAGCAAATAAGATAACGCTGAACATTACTGGAAAAGTAAGTGCAGGCTACAGCGGAATTCTAGGTAATACCGCAACGGCAACTCCTGCAGAAACTGGTACGACCGTTAAATCATCATCGGTAAATACAGCGGTACAAAAAATACCAGTATTGGCGATTGAGAAAACAGGGCCAGAAAATATTAGCGCAGGTCAGAATATAAGCTATACCATAAAAGTTAAAAATACGGCAACAGCAAATTCAGATTTAGCTACAATTGCCGATAATGTTCCTGCAGATATTCAAAATGTAACCTGGGGAGCTACAATTAGCGGTTCGGCATCAATTAATGGCGCTGTAAATGGAACAGGGAACACCATTAGTCTGGTTGGAAATATTCCGGCAGGAAGTGGAAACGAGATTTCTATAACCATAAATGGGACAGTAAATCCCTCAACCAATGTCAATTTAGTCAACACCGCAACGGTAACACCTTCAGAAAATGGCGCATCAGCTAAAACTTCGAACACGATAACCACTCAGGTAAGTAAAACGCCTTCGGTTAGCTTAATTAAAACAGGACCAGCGAGCGCAAAAGCTGGAGAGAGGGTAACTTATATCATTGATGCAGTTAATGCAGGTCCATCTAATGCAAACAGTCTTGCTTTAGCGGATGTAGTACCTGCAACTTTGACCAACGTTTCCTGGACAGCGGTTGCTTCTGGAACTTCCACCCTTACTGCGACCTCGGGCAGTGGAAATGTTAGCTTAAACGGAAACTTAAATGTTGGAAACAGCAATAAAATCCAAATTAGCGTTAGCGGAACAATTCCTGCAAGTCAGTTAAATACTACAATTAACAATATCGCAACGGCAACTCCGGTAGAAACTGGAGTTACCGTTAATTCTAATACAATTGCTACGGTAATTTCCAATAAGAGCAATATTTCTATTGTGAAATCTGCCCCAGTTTCTATAAATGCTGGAGAAGTAGTGAACTATACCTTATTGGTTAAAAATACTGGACCAAGTAATGCAATAGATGCTACAATTGCAGATGCCGTGCCTGCAGATATTCAAAATGTGAACTGGACTGCCGTTTCTAGCGGAACAGCCAATATAACTTTTGGGGCAAGTGGAACTGGAAATGCGGTAAGCCTGAAAGCTAATCTTCCAGCGGGGGATGCAAATACGATTTTAGTTCAAATTGCTGGTAAACTAAATCCTGCTTTTATCGGGACTTCGTTAACCAACACCGCAACGGTGACACCGTCTGAAAATGGAAACCCTGCTGTAAACTCTAACACAGCAACTACGGCAGTAAGTAAACAGGCGGATTTAAGAATTTCTAAAACCGGCCCGTCAAATCTTTTTGCCGGAGAACAGGCAACCTACACCATTACGGTAGAAAATCAAGGTCCTGGGGATGTTGTTGGTGCTAGCATCAGCGATTTGCTTCCTGCGGGCATAATCAATGCAAGTTGGACCGTTGCTACTCAAGGGGCTGCAACAGCGAATGTTAACAGCGGAACAGGAAATCTAAATTTATCCGCATCGCTAAAAGCTGGAGGAACAGATAAGGTTGTTGTAACCTTAATTGGAACAGTAGATCCTGGTTATCTAACGGCGAGTTTGACAAATACTGCTACAGCAACTCCACCAACAGGCGTTACCGATCCAAGTGCAGCAAGTGCTTTTGTTACCACTACAATTGCGCGTAAAGCAAACGTTAGAATTGTAAAATCTGGTCCGGCAAATGCAAAGGCAGGAGAGCAAATTGATTATACATTAAAAATAACCAATCAAGGGCCAAGCAGAGCCATAGGAACGACAATTGTTGATAATTTGCCAGCTGGAATCCTACCAGGCTCAATCACCTGGACGGCCACAGCAACTTCTGGCTCAACTGTTAGTAAAACATCTGGAACAGGGAATGTAAACTTAACTGCAGATATTGCCCCAACATCGGGAATTATCGAGGTAAAGGTTAAAGCCACAGTTAGTCCTTCTTTAGCTGATGGTGCCTCTATTTCTAATATAGCAACAGCCACAATTGGTGCAGGTATAACCGATCCTGAACCAGCGAACAATACCTCAACATTTCTTACGATAGTAGATAACGATCCGAACTTTACCATTGCAAAATCGGGTCCCGCTAATGCTAATGTTGGCGATCAGATTACCTATACCATTCTGGTTAAAAATACAGGTTCTGGAGATATAACTGATGCCTTTATTGTGGATAATGTTCCCGATGATGTTGAGGTTTTAAACTGGAGCGCAACAGTAAATGGTGTGGCTTTAATTAAGTCAGGTTCTGCAGCAGCAGGTACAACAAACAATATCTATACTGTCGGTGACATTCCAACTGGAAACAATAGTATTCTAATCACCGTTAACGGAATTATTAAACAAAGCGCAGGCTCATCCTTTACCAATCGCGCGGAGGCAACCTCTGGAGTAGTTAAAGGGAGCTCAGTTACCACAAGCGTAAACCGTTCTACAGATATTGCGGTCATTAAAGCTGGTCCGCAAAGCGTTTCTGCGGGAGAGAATATCACCTATACTGTAAATGTATACAACAATGGTTCGGTGGATATTAATGATCTTGTACTTGCTGATAATGTAAACCCTCTGTTAACTGGGGTAAGCTGGTCAGCAACTCCAACGGGATCAGCAAGCGTAACCTCTACACCTAATGGCCTAGGCAATGCCATTGAGTTAACTGGAAATATCGCAGGTGGACAAGGCAATTTTATCACTTTAACCATAAACGGAAAAGTTCCTTCAAACGCAGTTGTAGGGCCATTAACCAATACCGCAACGGTAACTTTGCCTGCAGGGGTTACCGATTACAATACAGCAAATAATTCATCTTCGGTAAGTACAAATGTAATTAGTACGCCGACTTTAGTATTGCAAAAAACTGGTCCAAGTACAGCTTCCGCTGGCAACCAGATTACCTATAAAATCAAGGTGGAAAATACTGGTCCGAGTGATGCAATAGCGGTAAATATTACCGATGCATTGCAGGCTGAATTAGTGGTGGCATCATGGACAGCCACAAACAATGGTACTTTGGCAACAATTACAGGTGCGGCAAGCGGAACTGGAAATGTGTCTACTGTTGCAAATATCCCCTCAGGTTCTTACCTAATGATAGATATTAACGCAACGATTAATCCTGATTTCTCTGGAACAATTCGAAATGCCGCAAGCGCTAAAATTGGAACGAGTCCTGCAGTTTTATCACCAGAGATTCCTACAGTGGTAACCAAGGTAACCAATTTGACTATTGCAAAATCAGCTCCGTCAATTTTAAGCGCTGGTCAGCCAATTGTATATACAATTGAGGCTAGCAATAACGGACCGAGCAATGCTGTAGCTGCAGTACTGACCGATAATATTCCAGCATCGGTTGTCAATCCGAGCTGGTCTAGTACAACCTCTGGCGGCGCACTAGTTACTGCAAACCCAACTGGAACTGGAAATACCCTGTCACTAACAGCAAACATTCCATCTGGCGGAAAAGTCTATGTAACCATTAACGGAACCTTGGCATCAAGTGCAACTGGAAATATTTCTAACACCGCCACGATAACCCCATCGGAAACAGGAAATCTTCCTGTAATTTCCACTCCAGCAGTTACGGTTATAAAACAGTCACCCAACTTGCTATTGACCAAATCTGCACCAACGGTCTCATCTGGAGGAAGAGAGATTACCTACAGCCTTAAACTTACCAATAGCGGACCATCTGATGCGGTGGGGACAATTTTAACGGATGCTGTACCTAGCAATGTAGAGAACGTGAGCTGGATTAGCACTGTTGCAAACGGCGCAACGATAACTTCTGGAAGCACAGGGACCGGAAATAACGTTTCGCTAACTGTAAATGTACCAGTAAACGGCACAATTGATGTTATCATTAAAGGAACCATTAATCCACTGTTCAAAAATACATTGGTTAACATAGCAAATGCTTCTCCTTCTGAGCCCGGAGTTCCGCAAGCTCAGAGTACAACTTCTACTTTGGTAAGCCCATCTGTTGATATGGTTATTTCGAAAAGCGGACCAGCAAATGTGTCTGCAGGTGCAGCGATAAACTATCAGGTAGTTGTTAGAAATAACGGGCCAAGTACCGCTTTAAATGCAATTATAGCAGATCTTGTTCCAGCAGAAATTAACAATGTGGAGTGGACCGCAACTGCAGAAGGTGCAACTAGGATCTTATCTGCACAGCAAGGTACTGGCAATAACATTTCAGTAAATGCAGATTTACCTTCAGCGGCTGGGGATCGTATTGTAATTGATATTAAAGGAACGGTTTCAGCAGCATTTCATGGTAACATTAGTAATGCCGCAAGTGTTACACCAGTAGAAACTGGAAATGCTTTAATTTCTACTCCAGTTATAACTGCAGTCAGCAGACAACCCATCATTAAAATTACCAAAGGTGGTCCAGCAATTTTAAGATCTGGCAACAAAATCAGTTATTTAATTAATGTAGTTAATGAAGGGACTGGCGATGCCCAGAACCTTGCCATAAGTGATACTGCACCAACTGCGCTTAATAACCTAAGTTGGACAGTTCAAAACCTGGGTACCGCAAGCGCTTCAACGGCAAGCGGAACCGGTGACATCAATATAACAGCAGATCTTCCGGCGGGGGCATCAAATGGAATTAATATCTATGTTACAGGAGAAATTCCAGCATTATTTGATGGAACTATCCTAAACACGGTCACCGCTCAACCTGCAGAAAGTGGAGCTTCCAGCTCAAGCTCGTCTGTATCTACAACCGTTTACCGTTCATCTTTAACCTTGGTTAAAACAGCCTTGAACCCGGTGAGCAAAGCAGGTGATGTGATAAATTACGAATTAAGCATAAACAATACAGGCACATCTGTTTTAACCGATTTGGTTATTGAAGATGCGGGCGCAGATGCTGGAAGCATTTCGCCCGCAACGATTGCCTCGCTCGCTGCAGGCAGTGTCGTGAAAGTAACGGCTAAACATACGCTTAGTCAGGCAGATGTAGATCGCGGAAGTTTCAGTAACAGTGCGTTAGTACTGGCTAAAGCTCCAGATGCATCTCAAGTGCGTGATGTTTCTGGTGGCACTGCAACTGATGATCTTCCGACGATTGTACAGATCACACCAATTCCAGGGGTTACTCTAGTTAAAACGGTTGTGGGTGCAGTACCAAACCAAGCTGGTCAAAGCCTGAATTATAATTTAACGGTTAAAAATATAGGGAATGTTACTTTAAACAACTTAGTAGTAACAGATGCTAATGCGCTTGTTGCTGGAAGCCCGATTGCGCAGCTTGCGCCGGGGGTAAGCGCAACCATTACCGCTAGCCACCTTCTTACGCAATCGGATGTTGATGCTGGCACCTATTCCAACTCTGCAGAAGTAACTGCAAGTCCTGCGATTGGGGCAAACATTACAGATAAATCTGGAACGGACGAAAGTAATGATAGCCCTACTGTGAGCGTAATTACGCCAAATGGCGCAATGAGTTTAACCAAGGTGGCCAACAATACTGGCAGCAAGGCTGGAGATGTGATTAATTATACTTTAGTGGTTAAAAATATTGGAAACCTAACCTTAGCCAATGTTGTGGTGACTGATACTGGCGCGGATGCCGGTTCTATTTTACCAGCAAGTATTGCTGTTCTCGCGCCAAATGCCGCTGTAACGATAACGGCCCAACATACTTTGACGCAGACAGATGTTGATCAGGGCACTTACAGTAATCAAGCTTCGGTAGTTGCTAGCGATACCAAAGGAAATCAGGTTTCAAACGCTAAGTCTGATGATCCAGGTACCCCAGCGGTAGATGATGCAACTATAGTTACCATTACCCCAAGTGGATCAATAGCGTTAACAAAAGCCGCAGATAACGCTGGTAGTAAAGCTGGCGATGTCATCAATTATACCATCGTGGCAGCCAATACGGGTAATGTAACCCTAAATAATGTAGTCATTAGTGATACTGGCGCTGATGCGGGCTCAATTTTACCAGCAAATGTTACAAGTTTATCGCCAAATGCCAGCACAACATTTAAGGCTAAGCATACTTTAACACAAAGTGAAATTGATAACGGGACATATAGCAATCAGGCTTCCGTTTCTGGAATGGATCCAAAAGGGACGATCATCACTGATTCAAAATCTGATGATCCTAATACCCCGACCTTAGACGATGCTACCGTAGTAAGGATTGCAGCAAATGGTGCAATGAGCTTAACAAAAGTTGCAGACAACACTGGTAGCAAGGCTGGAGATGTGATCAGTTATACCATTGCGGTAAAAAATACTGGCAACGTAACTTTAAGTAATGTTGTAGTGAGTGATGCAGGAGCAGATAATGGGTCGATTACGCCAGCAAGCTTAATAACTTTAGCGCCAAATGCAACCGCTACAGTTACCGCTAAGCATACCTTGAGTCAAACTGAAGTGGATAACGGAAGTTACAGTAATCAGGCCTCTGTTTCCGGAACCGATCCTAAAGGAACGGTAATTGGAAATTTAAAATCTGATGATCCAAATACTCCAGCTCCAGGGGATGCAACCGTGATTGCCATTGGTGCAAATGGATCAATGAGCTTAACTAAAGTGGCCAATAATACAGGCAACAAAGCTGGCGATGTAATCAATTATACCATCTTGGTTAGAAATACTGGAAATGTAACTTTGAGTAATGTTCTGGTAAGTGATAGCGGGGCGGATGCTGGTTCGATAACGCCTAGTAGCATAACGAGTTTAGCGCCAAATGCAACTGCAACAGTTACCGCTAAACATACTTTAACGCAGGCGGATGTAGACCAGGGCGTCTACAGCAATCAAGCTTCAGTAGTTGCCACAGATACCAAAGGGAATCAAGTTTCAAATTTGAAATCTGATGATCCAAATACTATAGCTGTAGATGATGCTACCATAACCGCTATTGCTGCAAGTGGATCGATGAGCTTAACTAAAGTAGCGAACAATACAGGCAATAAAGCAGGGGATATAATCAATTACACCATCGTAGTCACCAACACTGGTAATATAACTTTAAGTAATATTATTGTGAGCGATGCGGGTGCTGATACGGGTTCCATCTTGCCAGCAAATATTGCAACGCTAGCACCAAATGCTAGTGCATCAGTTACTGCTAAACATACTTTAACACAAAGTGAGATTGATAATGGAAGCTTTAGCAACCAGGCCTCAGTTTCTGGAAATAGTCCAAACGGAAGCGTAATCAGTAAGCAAAAATCTGATGATCCGAATACCACTCAGATTGATGATGCAACAACAACGCTAACGGTTTCCAGTCCTGCTATAACGATTGTTAAAACCGCAGTTTTAAGTACAGATGGAAATACAATTACCTACAGTTTCAATATCAAAAACACGGGTAATGTTACTGCATCAGGGGTAACCATCACGGATGCAAAAATTGGTTTGATTAGAAGGTTACCTGCAGCTTTAGCACCAGGAGCATCAATTGTCGAAACTGCTACTTATACCTTAACTCAGGCCGATAAAAATGCAAGATCAGTAAGCAACAGTGCAACTGTCGTAGCACAGGCGCCGAATGGACAGGCGTTTAGTGATATATCTGGAACTGCTGAAAATAATGATACACCAACGGTAACCCTTGTGCCAGAAAAAGGCATAATCTCATTGGTGAAAACGGCAAGTTTTACAGGTAATAAGATCACTTATACATTCACTATCAAAAATGTGGGTAATGTTAGCTTAGATGTAATTCAGCTTACCGACGCTAAGTTAGGCTTAGCTAATAAAAGTATTGCAGTTGCAGGTGGTTTATTACCTGGAGCCTCGGTAGTGGCAACAGAGATGTATACATTAACTCAGGCCGATAAAGATCTGGGAAGTGTAAGCAACACAGCCTCTGTACAGGCAAGTGCACCATCTGGAATTATCGTTCAGGATGTATCTGGGACCGCTGATGGAAACAATACGCCAACAATTATTACTGTACCAAAATCACCAATAGCCTTTGATGACAAAGGTGAAACAAAAGCTAATAGTCCGCTGGTTATTGATGTCTTAGGAAATGACGATCCTGGAAATTCAATATTAGATAAGTTAACCATTGAGATTGTTTCCTCGCCAACACATGGAACTGTGAAAGTTAATGCTGACGGAACGATTACTTATACACCAAATCCAGGATATACTGGAGCTGATTCGTTCCAGTACCGCGTTAAAGATGCCTTTGGCTATTCTACCAACGTCGCCACTGTAACGCTTAATTCTAACTTTTTTGAAATAAAGGTTCCTAATTTATTTACACCGAATGGTGATGGAATTAATGATGTGTTTGAAATCAGAGGTTTAAATCAGTACGGCGAAAATCAGTTACAGATTGTAAACAGATGGGGCAATGAAGTTTTTCATGCAACCAATTATCAAAATAACTGGACAGGGGAGGGCTTAAACGAAGGTACATATTACTATCTGTTAAGAGTGAAAAGAATTGGAAGCAATGAATATGAAGTATTGAAAGGTTACATCACTTTAATAAGAGCGTTTAAAAAATAGGATGAATTTTAAGAGAAATCAGATGAGATAATCTGGTTTCTCCTTTATTCAAAAAGATATAAGATGAAGAAACTAATATTTTTAATTGCCGGATTAATATTTTTACTAATTCAGCCTGCATCAGCACAACAGGATGCACAGTTTAGTCAGTATATGTTTAACGGCATTTACATTAACCCTGCTTACGCGGGTTATCGGGAGCAGTTAAACTTACACGCTTTTTACCGCAGTCAGTGGACAGGTATTGAGGGTGCGCCAAAAACGATGTCGCTAGCTGTAGATGCGATTGCAAATGATGGCAATGTTGGACTGGCATTTCAGGTTTCCAGCGATAAACTGGGAGCTCAGCGTAACCTGGCCGCTTATGGCAGTTACGCCTATCGCATCCGAATGAATGCGGATGGTTCTTCCAGACTGGCTTTCGGCATCAGTGCAGGTATGGTACAATTGGGTATTGATGGCGCATTGCTTAACCCAAATGATCCGGAACCATTTCAGCCAGTAGGTATGCAAAGTACTATTGTTCCTGATGCAAGGGCTGGGGTTTATTATTCAGACAATCGTTTTTATGCTGGCTTTAGCGCTGATAATCTGGTTTCTCAATACATTGATATTGATCGCTACGCATTTATTCCACAGCCTAAACCTCATTATTACTTAACGGCCGGAATGCTAATCCCCTTATCTATGGATGTGTTACTCAAACCATCTTTCCTGATCAAGGATGATCGAGGTGGGCCGACAAGTCTGGATTTGAATGCCTTTTTTATTTTGGCTGAAAAATTCTGGATCGGCGGCTCTTACCGCACTGGAGTAAAGCTGTATGATAAATCTTATCTTCAGAAAGAGCTCACAAAGGTTAATTCCGCAGTGGCTGCTTTACAGATTTTCCCATCCCAAACCTTAAGAGTGGGATACGCTTATGATTTTTCAATTGGTCCTTTGCAAGGTTACAGCAGTGGTACCCATGAAATTTCCGTTGGTTACTTCTTTAACCGTAAAAATGCCAGGATGCTAAGTCCAAGGTATTTTTAAACCCATTGAATAATACTTTAGATACTCGCGTTACTATGAAAAAAGGTTTACACATAATTTTCTCTACCCTGCTATTGCTTTTGTGCACAGCTAGCCTTAAAGCACAGTATGTTTTAAAGGAAGCGGACAGGCAATATGAATTATTTAATTACAGAAAGGCTGCAGATTTATTTGCACAAGCCTACAAAAAAAAGCCAACGCTTTATGCAGCAGAGCACCTAGCGTACAGTTATAGTTTTATGAGGGACTATCCACAGGCTGAAAAGTGGTATGGCATCGCCGTAAAGTTACCAGGAAGTAAAACTGAAAACATCTTGAATTATGCAAAAGCATTGCAGCAGAATTCAAAATATACGGAAGCAAAACAGCAATATGAAAGCTATTTCCAGCAGGATGAAAAATTCCCCGCTAATCTTAAAATCAATCTTCTCGCCTCCTGTGATTCTGCCCTGGTTTGGATGGCTAATCCTAAAATGGTAACGCTAGAAAATCAGCTTGAGCTGAACAGTAATTTCTCAGACTGGGCAGCAACGAATTACCAGGACGGAATTGTTTTTACTTCAGACCGGAAAAATGCCATGCTTAGCTCAAAAGGGATAAAACCTTTCTTGAAATTTGATGGGGCCAGATTGCCAGACAGAAAACAATATGGCTGGACTGGAGCGGGTTATTTAAATTTATTCCTTAAGCAGTCTAACGATAGTGTCAGCTTATTCCCTTTAGAACTGCCTGAAGGCTACCATATCGGTCCTGCGAGTTTCACCAGTGATGGCAATACCATGTTTTTTGCTGTAACCGAAATTCCTTCAGTTATTAAAGACAAGCTTACCACCATTAATATTGGTATCTACAGCTCCAATAAAAATGCCGAAGGTAAATGGGGTAGGCCCATAGCTTTTCAGCACAATAAAATATCCGAATACAATTTGGGTGATCCTTTTATTTCAGCTGATGGAAACCGTCTATACTTCAGTGCAGACATGCCTGGAGGATTGGGTGGCACGGATATTTATTATACCGATAAAACAGGTCCTAAAACCTGGTCTGCACCTATCAATTTGGGAGCAATCAATAGCGAAGGCAATGAAAGAAGTCCGTTTGTAGATAGCAACGGTTCTTTCTATTTTTCTTCAGATGGCCGGATCGGAATGGGCGGATTAGATGTTTATGAATGGATCAAAAGCGATGGAGATTCTGGCGTAGTACGTAATCTCCGCTATCCCTTAAACTCGGCTCAGGATGATTTTGCTTTCGGTTTAAGCAATGCAGGTTCGCAAGGATATTTGTCTTCTAACCGCGCAGGCGGTAAGGGAAGCGATGACATTTATACTTTTGATAAACGGGCATTACTTGTCTTTAAGCTAAAGGGCAAAGTTTATGATAAAAACAATAACAAGCCGCTCAATGGTGCGATTTTAACTTTGGCCACTCTCAACGGAAAACCGACTAAGGTGGAAACAAACCAACAGGGTAGTTTCAGCTTCGATTTGGATGGTGATACAGATTATAGCCTTATTGCTGAAAAAACACCGTATGCTGCAGCAAATACCAGCTTATCTACAAAGGGCTTAAACAAATCAGCTTCGATTGGAAGAGATCTATTTCTAGAACTTGTTGGACTGGACAAAACGATTAGAATTGAAAACATATACTATGATTTTGATAAATCGGTTATTCGCCCAGATGCAGCTATTGAGCTGGATAAACTTGTAAATATTCTACAGGAAAATCCAGCAATTAAGATCGAACTTGGATCCCATACCGATAGTCGGGGCTCAGATGCTTACAACCAGGTGCTATCTCAAAAACGTGCTGAAGCAGCGGTAGCCTACATTATCTCCAGGGGAATTGATAAAGCCAGAATTCAGGCCAAAGGCTATGGTGAACAACTATTACTAAATCACTGCAAAAATGGGGTGAACTGCGGCCCAGATGAGCATCAGTTGAACCGTAGGACAGAATTTAAAATAATAGAAAAGTAGAACGTGGGCTAATCTGTAAATAAAAAAATTCCCAGGCTGTTGCCCGATTTAGATGAACTTAAGTTCGTATTTTCGGATCAGAAAACCTGGGAATTTTTGCTAATATGGAGCGCGTTAATTTAGGAAAATATGGTATATAGTATTATCAACAGGCCAATTTGAGTGACTTATTCCGGATTCTGCTCAGGGTTTCTAAACGAATGCCAAGGTAACTGGAAAGATGGCGAAGAGGGATTCTATTGGTATCCATTGAACTCTCCTCCAGTTTTAAATACCTGTCAATTGCAGAAGGTATTCTTGCCACTATCGATCTTTCACATGCAGCATGTAACTGTTGTTCCAACAGTTTTCGGCTTATTGTGTTTGCCTCAGGATATTGATGGGCAAGAATATCAATGTTTTCGTAGGGAATGCATATCAGTCTGCAATCTTCTACCGCTTGGAGATATTCTTTAGAATGATTGGATGTCTCATTTGGTTGACGAATAGCAGAGATAAGTTCATTTTCGAAACTAAACCATGTTGTGATGTCTTTTTGAGCTTCTCTTACAAAGCCCCTTACCACCCCTTTAAGTAGAAAGTAAATTGACTTATTATTGTCGATGGGAGAGAGGATGAACTTGTTCTTTTTAACATGAATGATCTCACATTTTTCGATATGGTAATTGATGAATTCATTAGATAAGGCTTGGAATTGTCCAAGGAAGTTTATCAACGGTTGTATTAATAAACGATTTTCGGAATCTTTTGTCATGTGGTTCAGCAATAAGAATTTAGAGTAAAATGTATTTGAGATTTTAAAAATTATAAAATCTACTCTCAAAATTACCTGTGATTCATTGCAAACATACCAGAAGTGCCAGATCTTAACCCCAACGATTCAACGGTTAGACCAAAAAGACGCTTTCAAAGTCTTCAGATTATGCTTTTTTGAAAGTAATCAGTTGGCAATACGCCTTTTTCTTTTTTAAAGGCGTTGTAAAAAGTGGCTAAACTTTTGAAGCCCGATTCTTGCGCAATCGCCTCGATTGTGATTCTACCACTAACAATTGGGTATTGTTTCAAGAAATGTTCGATGCGGTAACCATTGATCCAGTCCCTGAAGTTTTTCCCGATTTCGTTATTCAGCACGTAGGAACAGTGATGAATGGGTATATTCAGTTTAGTAGCCAGGTCGATGATCTGTAAATCAGCTTTAAGATAAAGCTGGTCATTTTCCATGGCATCTTTAATCATAATACTGTAGGAAGAGAGAAGCTGCTCAGAGAGATTATGTTTTTTTGGTGAAGAGCTTATGGCCTTTTCTTTAAGTACTTTTGACATATCAATAACCTTTCCTTCCGTTGCCATTTGAAAGGATTCTTTTTTATTCCAGTCCGTTGCAACTAGCAAGTAACCATAAAACATTTTGGGTTTATGAAGCGCATACAATAGAATGCCCAGCAATACAATGCAGTTGATGGCAATAAAGGATGCATGATATATTGGGATATGCAAACCTTTCAGAATAATTGGCAAAAGGCCAATGACTTGGAAAAGTGTCGCTGCCCAAAGCATAAAAAATATCCAGTCTTTTCCAGGATTATCGATGTCGGTTTGCTTTCTGATTCCAGATTTCGAAATCGCAATCCAGCAAAGTGGCAAGTAAATCACAATCAAAATGGTTCTGCCCCAGCTATGAAAGTAATTGGGAAATAATCCGCTCCTGGTATGCAAATTATGATATCCGTTTTCGGTAAGTTGACTGGCGATCAGGTCCCAGTCCAATTCGGCTCGCCCTGGCCATGGAAAAACATGAATTGCTGCCAATAAAACTGGAATAAAATGAAGCCATTGCCATTTGTTTATTCCTTTTCTATTGGTTAAAAAGCCAGTAACGTATAGATATAAACATGCAGGAGAAGCAAAGTATATTGGAGTCAGGCTTTGAAAAAATATAGCCAGTAGTTTATGGTTGCCGCTTTCTATGATCAACGAAGTCAGGATCTGGCAGGTACGGGTAAGAAATAGGATAGACAGTAGAACATTATTCGCCTTATTACCCTTTTTCGAAAAAAAAAGATGAGCGGAAAATAACAATAAGAAAAAGCAGGTTGTGCTAACCAAAAAATACATAAGCGTTGCTTACAAGGTAAAACATTGTTGTTTAAATGATATTACTTTGTCAATAAAGTTTCGTTAAAAAAATATTGATGAATTTCAGTAGGGATGATGCGAAGATAGCTAAAAAAACTTGATGATTTTAAATAGAAAAAGCCGCATTAGCGGCTTTAAAATGAGTTGTATTTTTTATTTTTTATCTCACAATGATAATGTCTTCCAGAACCAGCATATCCATCTTCGTTCTTAAAAAACAATCTAGGGCTTCTTCAGGCCTATTAACAATAGGTTCGTTTTCGTTAAAAGAGGTATTTAATAAAATCGGGGTACCTGTAGCCTGATAAAAATGTTGTATTAGCTTATAATATTTTAAATTGTTTTCGGCCTCCACAGTTTGTAAACGCCCCGTTCCGTCGAGATGTGTAACTGCAGGAATTTCTGCTCTTTTATCTTGCCTAATTAAAAATACCTTTTCCATAAAAGGAACTCCATCATGCTGTTCGAAATAATCAGCAACAAATTCCTTTAAAACAGATGGCGCAAACGGGCGAAAAGATTCTCTCCTTTTGATTTTGCAGTTAAGTAATTCTTTAGCGAGTTCATTTCTGGGATCAGCAAGTATAGATCGATTTCCTAAAGCCCTTGGCCCAAATTCGGCCCTTCCCTGAAACCAGCCTATAACACCATTATTGGTTAAACAATCGGTTATAGTCTTAAAGAAATCTTTTTCAACAGGTTTTTGATAGGAAATTTGCCTTTCCTGTAATAATTTCTCTATATAATCATTGTTAAAACAACTTCCAAAGTAACCATTTAACATCGGTTGGTTTCTATCGTTGTGGAGCAATTGATTATAAACCCATAACGCAGCACCAATGGCTGTTCCCGCATCATGCCCTGCAGGTGGAATGTAGATATTTTCGAATTTAGTATTTAACTTAATTTTACCATTTGCAACAGAGTTTTGGGCAACACCGCCTGCTATACAAATTGAATTAAGATTGGTTGTATTTTGTACATGATTCAGAATGTGAAATATTGTATTTTCAGTTACTTTTTGAACACTTGCTGCAATATCTTTATGCTTCTGATTAAGCGTTTCATCTGTTTTTCTTGGAGGACCTAATAAATTAATAAGTTCCTTTGAAAATACAGATTCCATAGATGGTATCCCATCTTCCCAGGCCATTTGCACGCCTTTTGTAGTATGGTTAAAATATTTAAGATCGAGTTCAAATAAACCATTTGACTTAAGATTAACAATTTTTTGAATCTCTTGTTCATAAACAGGTTTGCCGTAGGGCGCAAGTCCCATAACTTTATATTCATCGCCATAATGCAGAAAACCTAAAAACTGGGTTAGCGCTGTATAAAATAATCCCAAAGAATGAGGATAGCTTACAGAATCGATTACATTAATCTTATTATCCTTTCCAGTGGCCGTCATCGTGCTGGTAAAATCACCAAAACCATCGATACTTAAAATAACAGATTCTTCGAAAGGTGAAGCAAAAAAAGCACTCGCCAGGTGTGAACGGTGATGTTCAACATTATGAATGTGTGCTTTTAGTTCATTCGGTTTTAATCCAAAGTGACTAATAAATTCTTCATCAATACTTTTCGCTTTTTGAAGATTTCGCATCCGATCGGCAATATTTTTAATATTCAGTCGGTTTTTAATTGCTGTAAAAACCTTCTTGCCGAAATTGGCCTTCGGATCTCTTGAGATGGCAATGTGATCTACTTCCCTGATATTTATTCCAGCTTCATCCAAGCAGAATTGAATAGCCATTGAAGGAAAGCCAGCCCAGTGTTTTATCCGCCTGAAACGTTCTTCTTCTGATGCCGCAATAATTTCACCATCCCTATAAATGCAGGCGGCCGAATCGCCATGATAAGCGTTAATACCTAATATATACATATTTGGAGGTAGAATTATTTATAAATGGGGAGTAAACGGCCGAAATTAAAAGATTATTAGTGTTTTTAATTTCAGATAAATGGAAATACTTAGTTTTTTATTTTGGTGTTCTTTCTAATCCAGATGTACAGCATAATGAAAATAATGATGTAAACAATTACATTAAAAATTTCATGATGGTATTCGAAGTAGTTTCTCTGCGATTGAAAAGTGCCAAATAAGACACCCAGGCCCGCAATACGGAAAATGTTTAAAACATAAATGCTGATGAGTCCGATAATAAGCATTTTAAAAGTCGACTTCCAGGATGCTGGAAATGATAAAACAAATGCAGCCAGGAAACTCATTACGCCTAATCCCAGGCAAGAATAGTTAATTCGAAGTAATGGACCCGAAACAACCATAACATCCATTTCATTGTAAATGGCATAAAAGCCAAAAAGCTTAATAATCCAAACTGCAGGAATTATTAATGCCGTTTTTAACCCTTGTATATAATCAAAATGCTCAGCGATGTACGCATTATAAAACTTCCCACCAGGACTCATAACACTATTCATGAATAAGTTACCCTGACTAAATAAAATGTAGAGTACAAATAAGGCAATAATGAATTTTATGGCTTTTTTATCAGCCTGTTTCTTAGCTTCTTTTTGCTGGATTTCGTTCATAATCTGTTTGATTTTTTAAAGATATACTAATCTTTTTATTCATCCCAATCTTATTAAATTGTAATAATTTAAAGCTTAATTTTTCTTCTTCCTTGCAAAACATTCTATTTCACTATTCATTTACCCTAAACCCTAAACCCTAAACCCTAAACCCTAAACCCTAAACCCTATAGCTTATTGCGTTTCAATTCAGAAATCTTCTTATCAACCAATAACCTAAACCAAAGCCCCTGCAGGTAATGAAAACGAATGCCCGTTTTGCCATCGAGTATACCCATCTTAAAAATCATCCGATAGCTAAAATATAAATATGGCCTTAAGCCTAAGGGTAAATTTCTCCATTGCTTTTTAAACCAGGTCTTTTGCTCATCCGGATTTCCCCATAATTTGGCCTCCAGCGTTTGTGATCGAAGTTTTTGTTCCCGCTCAATTTCTTCAACAGCAATTAAATCACTATAACGTTCGTGTTTAGCTTTCCAGAATGCAAGATTGTTTTCTTTTAAATTTTCTTCCAATAAATGCCCCTTTTTCCAGATAATGGTTTTTCCACCTGGTATAAACCGATGATCCATATTTTCATTTAAATCTGAATAAGCCATTCCCGTTCTAAACATTTTTAACATATAGATGGGGTAGTAGCCCCCAAAACGAATCCATTTTTCTTGAAAATAGTTTTTGCGGTTAAAATATATACCACTGATATCCGCGAAATCTTCATCTTGAAAGCCTTTAAGTAACTCAAAAAGCTCAGGACTTACAATTTGATCAGCATCTAGGCCAATAGTCCATGGCGTACTAACCTGAAAGTTTTTTAAGGCAAAATCCCACTGTTTGGGATGATTTACAAAGGAGTTGCTTTGAACAACTGCGTTAAAGCTTTTAGCTATTTCCAGCGTTTTGTCCGTACTTCCACTATCCAAAATAAATATTTCGGCATTCAAATTTTTAATGGAATTCAATAACCTAGGCAAATGAATTTCTTCATTATATGTGAGAATAATAAAACTGAAATTTTTATTCATCGTTTTTGTTTTTGTTCTGTCATCCTGAGCGGAGTCGAAGGATAAACCATTCATTCAGACCATATCATGCTGAGCTAAGCCTGCACTGAGCTTGTCGGAGTGTCGAAGCGCTATAATCAAAGCTATTTTTTCTCCGCTTTGTCATCCCGTTTTTGTTTTGTCCTGTCATCCTGAGCGGAGTCGAAGGATAAACCATTCATTCAGACCATGTCATGCTAAGCTAAGCCTGCACTGAGCTTGTCCAAGTGTCGAAGCGCTTTAATAAATGTTATTTTCTCTCCGCTTTGTCATCCCGTTTTTGTTTTTGCTCTGTCATCCTGAACGTAGTCGAAGGATCAACATTCATTCAGACCATGTCATTCTGAGCGGAGTCGAAGAACCCTTTCGTACAATTCTATATAGCTCCTAACCAAAACCTCGTCATCGAAATCATTTTTAATGAGAATAGGAGCATTACGTTTTATGGTTTCTCTCTTAAGCTTTTGATTATAAGCCAAATTAATTTTCTCAGCAATGTCTTTTGGTTTCAGGCTACAAACCCATCCAAGCTCATTAGCTTTTACATAGTCAGCAAGTCCAACATTTTTACTTACAAGCACAGGCGTACCAACACTTAAACTTTCGACAACAACATTGGCAAAGTTTTCATTATAGGAGGGAAGAACCAATAAATCATGATAAGCCATCATGGAAAACTTTTCATCATTGCTAACTTGCCCAATCCATTTAATGCGTTCACCCAGCTTTAGGCTTTCAGCTTTAAGCTTTAAGCTTTTAATATAGTTTTCGTCTCCTGTTCCTGCAATGGTTAAGCGATAGTCGAAATTAACATCTGATAGCGCATCAAATAAAAGTTCTAAACCTTTGATTCGATTTATTCGCGAAAGGAAAATAATTTTAAATTTTTGATTACATTGTTTCTCCTGATCAAACTTAATATTACTTTTTCCAAGACTTACAAGGTTCGAAATTACTATAATATTATTGGCATTGATAAAGTCTACTATTTCTTTCTTTTCTTTATTAGTTGTAGCATGAATTGCACAGTACTTTAGTAATTTTTTTCCTATTAAATGATGGATTATTTTTTTCAGAGTTTTATTGCCAGTACTATAAGTATGAAAATTCAACATACCTCTTGGCGATAATACAACTGGGATATTATACCATTTTGCGACTAAACAACTCAACACAGAAACCAGGTTCCACCAGGCATGGATGTGAATCACGAGTTCATTCGCCTCCTTTGGAGGGGTGCCTATAAGGCGGGGTGGTTCTTGTTCCCCTTTAACGCGTGGCGACTCACCTGGTGAAATAGAAGGAAGCGGATTTTTAAACTGACTTATTTTCTTTCTTAAATCCCACAACAAACCAGGCGAAAAATGACTGTGATCCTTTGTCCACCTCTTAAAATAATTAACCACAACACCATCTACCAATATAGGCTTCCCAACTTTTAACTCTAATTCAGCTTTGCCATTGGCAGTTGTTGTTAAGACCTGAAGTTCTAATTTCGCTTTCCCATTTACATTATCCTGAGCGGAGTCGAAGGACAATAATTTAATTGACTCACACAACATCGAGACTGAAGCGATCGGCCCGCCATAAATATAGGAAGGCTTGTAGGAAGGAGTAATATGCAGGATTTTCAATTTTTTAAATAATTATCCAATCTTTTGATCACGAATTTGTTTAGCAACAAAAAAATTAGAAAAAATGCAATAAGGCTACCTATTAATTTGTCAAGCGCAGTCTCAAATAAATTTATTTGAAAAATTAATGGAACCAAAAAAGCAAATCCCCAGATAAGATTGTAAGATTTTGTAATGATGTATTTGTATACAATACCAATTACCATACCCCAGGCAAACAGTGGAATTAACATCCCTGGAAATCCAAAATCAATATAACTCTCTGTAACATAGCCTAAACTAATTGAAGTTCCCGATTCAACTCCAGCAAATCCTATCCCCGTGTAGATATTTGTTTTTTCGGAATCGTTTATAGCGGTTTTATCTGGAAATAAAATTCGAGGCATAAATACCCTTTTTATTGCATCAAGCCACAATCTTCCATGTTCATGAGGTCGATTAAGTGGAACATATGAAGTTGTAGCTGAGAAAATATCTATGTATGTTATTCTATCTAATAATATAGTAATACCATCTTCATATTTTAGTTTTTCCGAATCACTAGCTAGCTCAAAAAGTTTTTCTAAAGCATTAGCTTTTGAAACTTTAACTACTTGTGCACGCTCCCCCCTGAAAGAAATGAACGATACTGTGGCTTTACATATTGCCAAATAATAAGTAAATTAAAAAGTAGCGCAATCATTGATGCAAAAAAGAGGTAATTGACGAAAGTGTAAGATTTTTTTACAAAAAGGTATAGTAATAAAGAAGCTATAAAGAACTCTTTAAAAGAGCTAAAATACCCACTTAAACTAAATAGGATCTCGCCAACTAATATTATATAGAACAGGCGTTTGTTCTTTTTAAATACAAAATAGAAAGAAAAAAATATAAAAAATATTGCCCATTTTAAATCCTGAATTTTTACGAAAAACTGTTGTAATCCGGGAATGATATGTGATAATGCTAACAGGACTGGCATTAAAAAGATTGCAAAAGCATATAGAATTACTATTTTCTTTTGATTGTATTTTGCGAGTTGGTATTTAAAATCATCGAAATTTGATTTTGGTATTTTTTGAATGATAAGAAATATTCCGAGAGTTATAACGTATAAAGAAATTAGACCGTAGTAATAAGCAAGATGAATGTTTTGGTAGTAGATAAAGAGTTCTGAAAAATCTTTGTAAATAAAATCTGCATAAAAAACTTTTAGGCAAACCTGTAACCACTGCGTAAGCAATGCAAAAAAAAGTACTGGTGGTTCTCCTTTTCTCCACAAAAGTTTAGCTGCAAAGGGAACAAATAGCGCTGCCATAAATGTTGCAAAGGGGTTTATTGTAAAAAGCGATAACATAAGAATTACCCCAATTGCAATTTTTAAACTTCCTAATTTTATAGAATTTTCAAACAAGTTTTTTCGATATAAGATTAATACGTATGTTGTTGTATGTAATAAGGTATACTGTCAAAAATATAAAGGACGAATAAGTGGTTGTCTGATTTTTAAGTTTAAATGTTAGCGGTTAAGAATTTTTTTATAGAATCCAATTTCTAGTTTTATTAAACGAAGTATTCTAATTATTAACCATTTAATGAACAACGAATACAGATTGAAATTTTGCTGTAATAGGTTATGTAGCTTTTTTGCTTCGAGTGGCAGCCCCTTGCGTTTTAAGAATATATAGTCGTTATAATAAGATACTTGAGTTTTCCAATTCCACCATCTTAGTGCTTTTATTTGGTCATTTTCAGATAACATAGTTATTATTTGGGAATGGATCGGTATGTCCTCCTTAACTCTTAAATATATACTCTTAAAACTGCGGCTTAATTGTTCCTGATGAATCCTCAGGTAGATTAGTGTAGAGTTATTTTTTCCTATAGAAGATATACTGGCTAAGCGTGTCCATAAATCAAAATCACCACTTACGATCATTTTATCATTAAATATACCAGTTTTCTTTAGAAAAAACCTATTAAGAGTTACGTTAGAAATATTTCCAGGAATACATCCCCACCTTATCGAAATATTTGCATATAGATGTGATGATATAATTTCAGGAGTTCCATCATTTTTAATATCTTTTATCTGTTTACTATCGTTATCGATATATTCAACTCCATGATAACTCATACTTATGAAAGGATATCTATTATGGAACAATTTGCAATTTGTTAAACAATCAGGTTTCATGATGTCATCTTGAGACCAAAGATGTATCAAATTGGTTGAGCTTTTCTCGATTAAGATATTTAAGGTTCCAAATAACCCTTTATTTACTTCGTTTTCTAATATGATAATTTTCCCAGGATTCTCATATGAGATTTTTTTTATTATGGCTAAACTATCATCAGTTGAACAGTCATCACAAACAATAAATTCGAAATTATTTAAGTCTTGCTGGAGTACTGAATATATTGACTCTTTCAAATATCTTGATCCATTGTAAACAGGTAATATTACGGATATTTCAAAACTGTTATTTCGCATTAGATACTGCTCTTCTCATTGGTTAATTTTTGAAGCTGATTTACTTCAAGCATGTTAATCTTTATTTATAACCAAAGATGTCACATATTTGCTTTAAAACACATATATGTAAATAAATTATTGAAATTTTACTCATATTAATTTTATTAGCTTTACGAAAATTAATCAGATTAGCTTAAGCAAAAGTAGTTTGCAGATTCAAAAGAAAAAGTTAATGATAAGTTTTAATTAGCAATATTAACCTATCTAATCTTATTTAACTCCCTAATTAAAGTATTTACTTGTTGATTAAAACACCAACTTGAAATAATTTCTCTGGATTTTTCTCCTAACATCATGCTTTCTCTTGGATTCTTAATAAAGTATGACATCAATTCTCGCAACTCTTTGCTTTTTTTGAGTTTAAAAATAAAACCATTAATTCCAGGTTTGACTAAGTCGATAGCACATCCCACTTGATCTGAAACTATTATAGCCTTACCTGCAGCCATAGCCTCATTAACTGCTAAACCCCAAGTTTCGTTCATAGAGGGCAAACAAAAAATATCGCAAGCTTGGTACACAATGGGCATTTGAGTCTGGTTCTGAAATTCTAAGAAATGAACTTGAGAATTGAGATTTCCAACTTGAGATTTGAGCTTATCTTCAAGCACGCCATTACCCACGAAAAGTAAATGAGCTTTTCTTATATTAGAAATAAATCCCTCAGGCTGGTTTCTGTTTTCCTCAACAGCACTAGTAAACTCCTTCAATAACAATTTAGGATTTTTATTAGGTTCTAATTTTCCAGCAAACAAAAATACCAATTCTTGTTGTGGGATGTTTAATTTCCTGCGGAGTTCGGCGGCCTCTGCATTATGATGGATCGCAAATCTGTCATTGTCAATAGCATGCGGTGCAAAGACTAATTGCTCTTCTTTAAGGCCAAATTGTTTGAAATATGCTTTGTTATTTAATCCTACGTAAAAAGCTATATCAACTTGATTATAAATCCAGCGTAAGTAAATGTTTTTTATGATTTTTTTGTACAGTGGCAAGTTGTTTAATAAGGTAGAATCGCCTCTAAACCAAATAGGGATCTTACCTTTAAAGTGGCGCATAACTTGTAAATGACTATGGTAGATGTAACCATATACCAAAATAGCATCAGGTGTAAATACATCAATTTTTTTAATAATATCAGGATTTACTATACCTTTTCCATGATGAGAGCCAGGATCAGGAGCTATATTCTCTAATAATTCATAGTCGTAATCTTCTAGAAAGGGCAAATCCCAAATGATCTCTTTGCGAAAATCTGGATCATATTTTGGGTCTACACCAGCTGTGCCCCAGGTATAAAATACTTTTAATCGACATTGCTTTGCTAGTAACTGGAAAACAGGAAAGTGATATTGGATAGGATGTGTGGTTATAATGGCTAACTTTTTCATTAGAACTTAACTCCTAAAACTTTCACCTTCAGAGCCCTCTCACACCTTATTTTTGCAAAATTAATGTCTTTGATATATATAGTGTTATGTTTTCCAAAATATTCAATTTCAGTAAAAATTCGAGTAAAGGGGTCATATAAGTAGGGAGCAAATCCAACTGTTTTGAGATAATGATGTATATCTTGATCTCTAAAGTTGTATCTTTCCCCACTACCATTAAGTTCTATAATTATCGCTTTTGTAGTTTCGCGATCTAATAATTCTTTACCCCCTTCAATCACTTCTCTTTCAAAACCTTCGACATCTATTTTTAGCAAAATGGGTTCGTAATCAATAAAGTTATCGAGCTGCTCCATTTTCACATTGATGCTGTTTTTCTCAAATTCGTTTTCAGCAATCGCGTGATTTACAGTATCATAATCAACTGTGAATTTTATTTCTCCATTTTGATTTCCTAAAGCTTTGTTATGTAAGGTTACCTTCTTTTGCAGTTGATTAAGTAGTATATTTTTTTCTAAAATAGAAAAGGTGGAAGGGACAGGTTCAAAAGCAATGGATTTAGCACCAATATATCCACTGGCCAAAAGGGTATAAGCTCCAACGTTGGCTCCAATATCACAGAATTTGTCTTCAGTTCTCAAAAAATGAAGTAAGAAGCCCATATCATTAAATTCATGGAGACCAGCATAAATATTCCCCGTTATGCCATGTAATCCTTTCTTTGCATAAAAAAGTACCTCGCCTGCAAAGGTTTTAACAATTAATTTTTTACAAATAGAAGATTGGATTTGCCATATAATGATACGAATAATAGCTGAAATAGGCTTTCTTTTTGAAAGTGGATGGTTAGTGATGAATGAAAATAGCCTTTTGAATTGCTGGACCATATAAGTTTTTTTAGAATCGACTATTATTTGTATTATAAAATTTTTTAATAACTATTTGTTATGGACTTGAACTGGTGATTTGCGTCATATATCAAATTTTTTTTAATGCATCTGCTAAAATTTTTGTAGCTGCTTTTGCTGAATATTGCTCTAAATATTCGGCGTTAATGGTATGGGCATTAAAGCCAGATCTGAATGATAAAAATGAGTTCCATTTATTGTCAAAGTTATTGCTAATAGCTAAAAGATCATTTTCACCATTAAAAGCTAACACAATACCAACTCTGCTTTGTTCTATAATTTGACATGCAGTACTATCACTGTGAAGTATGGCAAATATAGGCTTCTGTGACAAAGCTGCTTGATAGACTTTCGAAGGAGTGTAATGTGGCTCGGTACTTCCTAATATAAATGCTCCATCCGCAGCTATTAAATGGGTGAGAACATCTAAATACGGGATACGTTTTGGATATTCAAAAAATACTGTCTGCCACAAATTATATTTTATAGCTAGTTTTTTTATGTTAAAGCCATGGGAATCATTTGGAGATTTACCAGACCCAATAAAGTGAATACGAATATTGCTGAAAGAGTTTGGAGCTTTAGATATCGCCTTCATAACCATTTCCAGGGGCTTAAACGCTTTTGGCAGCATTGCGCCACCGTAAACAAAGTCTAATATTTCATTTTTTTTTTCGAATAAATAAGGCTTCGACTTCGTTTTTTTTAAAATCTTAACGTCATTTTCTTCGCCTCCATATGGCATTGATGCGGTAATAACTTGAGTTTTTAATGCGGTGTTACGTTCAAGTACGCCTTCATAATAGCTGAGGGCTACACCTGTAATTAGACTAGCTTTTTTAACAGCTATTGGCTCTAACCATTCCCCGATTTTCATACTCCACCAGTGTTTGGAAAATTTTTTTTCTGTGCCTGGCCATTGGTGTACCCATGGATCGATGTAATCAATACCGTATTTTATGCCAGTTTTAAAGTGCGCCAAGCGCCCGATTAAAGCCGTGAAGTGGGATGGAATTGTAATGTAAAGAAAATCTATTTGTTCGGTTTCAATCAGTTTAACTACAGCTTTGTAAAGTTGATAAAATGCTCTTACACCTATATCCCCAATTAAACGAAGAGGTTTAGTTGATATCGCTTTCGTTTTTATAATTCTCAGGCTTTGAGGGAGCAAGCTTTCTAAATTGTAATCTAACGCTTCCTCATAGTATCGCTCATGTACCGTAACTATTATCGGCTCCCATCCAAACTCTGGCAAATGCTGGGCAAATAAGCGACTTCTGTGCACAGCTGCTAAATTAGACGGTGGAAAATGCGGAGAAATAATTATTATTTTTTTCAAACCGATTAATTGTGACTGGAGAGTTCAATAATGTTGGCTAATTCGTTTTCCCAAAAACAATCCTTCTCTCTAGCCTTAATAGAATTCATTTTTAAGTTGTTTAATAGTTCTCTATTTTTATGGAGTTTAACGATACATGCAGCAAGTTCATCTGCGTCACCTGGTGTGTATATTAATCCGTTGTGATATTCGTTAATAGTTTCCACAATACCAGCAGTGCTTGAGGTTATGATTGCCAAACCAGCACCAATAAAATCAAATAACTTGTTGGATGAAGTATATTCTTGATTAAGTTCTTTTGGCAACTCTCCTATAATGCCAATGTCATAGTGACTTATAGACTTTACAATTAAAGTAGGATCTGCTGAGGGTAAAAGGTAAATTGAGTTTTCACTCATGAATTCCTTCTTTAGCCTCTCAAGTAGCATTATGTTACTTTGGTCAATCTCACCCTGTAAATATAAATCACATTTACACCTTGCTTTTAAAACGGCTTCTATAATAATATGCACTCCACGAATATTTCCAATGTTAATTGATTTGCCATGCCAGACTAATTTCAAAGTTTCATTATATTGGTGACCTTGGTTATAGGGTATTTCTTTTTTTATAGGAACATTCCGAACACGATAGATTGGATTAGTCAATTTATATTTTTTTTTCAATGCTGCTAACATCACATTAGTAGTAGCAAAAATTGCGTCAAAATTATTAAAGTGTTTTTGTTCAATAGCCTCAACCCAATCTCTTTTCTCTGATTGAAAAAGTTTATACTGTCCAGTAAAGAACTCTTGAGAGTCAAATATAACTTTTGCATTTGGGTTCAAACTATTTTTTGCTGCGATAGCATGGGGAAGGGTGTCAATTAAGTTTGTAATTATTAGATCAAACTTAATTTCTGGAAATTTACTTAGTAAAAGAGTTTTATTTAATATTCCCTTATTAGGTAGCAACTGTAATTTAAAAAAAGTCCAAACCTTTAAATTTATTATGTGTAACAAGCTACTCAAGAACCATAAAATTCTAGATCTAAAACTTGTTTTAGAAACATCTATGATATGAAAACTAATAGATGGATATAATTTCTTTATTTCAACATATAGGTTTTTTTCTTTTTGAATAGTACGAGCAGTGAGAACATGTACTTCGTGCCCAATGCTATCTAAAAAGATCGCAGTTTTTCTTAAGCGTGGCTCCGAAAAAAGTTCATTCGGACAGATAATTAGTGTTTTCATTCTAGTCCAGCTAAAATTTTGGCGATTTTTATACTAGCCATGCCATCACCAAATGGATTAATTACTGTTTTTAATGAGTCAGAGTATTGTTTATCATCAAGTATTTGAATCGTTTTCTCTTTGATTAGGGCTTCATTTGTTCCGACCAAGAAACCTAAACCACAGGTAATTAGTTCGGGCCTTTCGGTTTCTTCTCGAAGAATTAGTACGGGTTTATTAAATTCTGGAGCTTCCTCTTGAATGCCCCCAGAATCTGTCCATATGATATGAGAATTATTAATTAATTCCAACAGTGACAAATAGTTAACAGGCTTAATCAAAGAAACCCTGTCAATTTGGCCTAACTCTTTGTAAACTATATCCATAACATGTGGGTTTGGATGTACTGGCCAGGTTACCCAAACATTTTCATAAATTGAAAGAATATCTCTAATTGCATTACAAATGTGTTTAATGCCCTCTTTATGGTTTTCTCTGCGATGAGCTGTTACGAGAATATGAACTTTATTGTCTTCTACTTTAGTTAATAACCTTTTCTTTACGAGTTTTAAAGTGTCAATAATTGTATTGCCTGTTACGTAAATAGTCTCTGCTTTAACTCCATCCTGAATCAAATTTGTTTTCGCATTTTCAGTTGGAGCGAAATTGATATTGGAAATTAGACTAACGGTCCTTCGATTAAATTCTTCAGGGAATGGCGAGTTAATGTTTCTGCTTCTTAAGCCAGCTTCAAGATGGCAAATTTTGATGCTTTTATTAAAAGCAGCTAAAGCAGTACTCATAACTGTTGTAGTATCGCCTTGAATAAGCACAAAATCAGGCTTTAATTCATCGAATAGATGGTCACAAGCAAGTACAATTTTACTTACTATTGAATTTAATGATTGCCCCTCTGTCATAATATTAAGATAGATGTCTGCACTATAATTGAAAAAAGATTCTAATTCAAGTACCATATCTCTATGTTGACCCGTATTTATAACGCTCAACAATATGTTGTCTATTTTCAACAATTCTCTAATTAGAGGATAAACTTTTAAAAACTCTGGCCTAGTGCCATAAACTATTAAGATTCTCATAATTTCTAACAATGAAATCTCCCGATCAAACCTTTAGCCAATGTTTTAGTGTGGTGGTTAGTTTCCATCCAAATAATAGATTTAAAATTTTAGTGATGCCCCCTGCTGGAAATTTAAAATTTGGGCTAGGTAGTTTGGCTAATTCTTCATCTACTCTATCTATAAGCTTTGTATAGCTGGGATAAATTTGATATTTTAGATTTTGCCACATATTAGCGCAACATATTTTTATATTTTCACTGTTTGGATATTTCAATAAGGCTAATTCTATACCGCGCTTTAATGAGTAATAATTAGATAGGTAAAAAAATTCACTTTTTTTGCTAGATAAACCTTCAATACCACTTCGATAGTAAAAATCACTATTACTATAAATAATTCTATCGCAATGAAAAAACAATTCATTAAAGAACTGAAAGTCGTCATTTAAGGTCAAACTTTCGTCCCATAATGGGGTTTGTTCCACTAACTTTCGTGAAAAAAACAATCTTCCTGGCGGTGTGTTATGGGCTGCCGTATGCCAGTATGCTAATATCCATTCTTCATAAGTTAGATTAACTTGCATAACGTTTGGATCATTTTTGAACGATGACAGATCATCACGATAAAATCTACCCCAGTTAGCTGCTACAATATCATTTTCAGATTTAATGCATTTTAACTGGCATTCTATAAAATCATTTGGTATCCAGTCATCCGCATCAAAAAATACAATATATTTTCCTGCTGAATTTAAGAAGGAATGATTTCTAGCTGAAGCTGCATTCTTTCTGGGATTTTGAAGTACCGCTAAACGTGTATCTGAATATGACTTTAAAATACTAAGAGTTTTATCAGTTGATCCATCGTCCACTACAACCAACTCTAAATTTCTATAGGTTTGATTAAGTAGGCAATCCATGGTTTGGTTGATATATTTTTCTGCGTTATAAGCTGGTATGCAGATTGATATTAATGGTTCTTTATAATCTTTTTCCATGCTTTGGTAAAATAACCATATTTTGAAATATCGACATAGTGATGCAAAGCGCCATTTTGAAAATGAATATCCGTAGGACTAGGCCAAACGATATAGTCTGTTCGCGGAAAAACTGTTAGGTTTTTTTGACTAGTTAATAATAGCGAAGTAATGAATTGTTCCATATAATAACTACTGCCATAATTCTCCTCAATATCTTTTATCAACCTTTCAATTTCATCAAAATTTACATTCTTCGTATGGAGTCCATAAAAACCAGCATTAATTTTATGATCAATTGTTTTTTTTGCTATATTTTCTATTTGATATTGATTATAGCCATAACTTCTCATGATATCTTCTATAGCAAAAGCAGAATTTGAATTTCCGTAATTTAAGGTTAACCAATTTAAAAAATCGCTAGGCCTATTTACAAATAGCATATCAGAATCCAAATAAACTTTTAATCCCGGATCATTCCCAGAATGTAAGAAAAACAATTTGTTGAAAAAGAACAATTCAGTAATTTTTTTATTTATATATGGATAATCATTTTTAGGAAATTTATTTCTTACTTTTTCTACAGTTTCGTTATAGGTAAAGATTTGTAGCTGAGGAAATTTAGCTTTTAAAAGTTCTATTGTTTTTTTTTTTAAGCTTTTATCATCATACAAGGATATAGAGAAATTTTTTGCTTCTTCATAAGTTAGCCACTTCGAAAAACTATAAATGCAAAAAAGTGTCTGATGAATAAACTTTTCTCCAGTTAAGAAATTTAGCTTGAATTTACCAAAATTATTGAAAGGACTTGAAAAAGCTAAATTATCAAAAGCGTAATTTCGCATTTCAGCTTCTCCATCTAGCATTTCAGTATATTTTATCTTACCACCGTATCTTTTAATAGTATCTCTTTTTTCTATTGGGCGATAATAATATTTGTAAAGTAACTTCCCTAAAAATGACATATTATAGGGTTAAATAGTTGACTAATTGTTTATGAATATAATCTGGGTTAAACATCGTGCTACTAAATAATTCTATCATATTTAGCGTTTCTGTAGTTGTTATTTTTGTGGCTAAAAGTTCATATAGCTCTTTTTGGTTATACTCTTTTAAATATAATGGCCATTTATTTTTAATGCACCATTTACCTAAAGCAGACTCGATAGGTGCGATTATAATTGTAGGGATGCCCATTCTAGTATATTGAATAAATTTACTCGGAAAACAAGTTTTAATCCAAGGCATTTCTATTAAAAGTTGTGGATATGGAATAATACAAGCTTTGCATGTTGCTATAAGGAAATCATTTGATTCTTTTGCCGTTTCGAATAATGTTTGATAACGTACATTCGTATATGAATAAGAAAGGTATTTAGCGTTATCGTTATTTCCTATAATATAAAAAGGTACTCTAATATGATAAAGAAAAAGTGATACTTTCTCTAAATATGGAATTACCTCATTGTAAACAGATCCAGAGTATGCAATAGCTTTATTCTTTGTTGGAATTGGCAGCTTATCATTTTCTCTTGCATCTTCAGGTATAGGATAAAGAAGTTTCAATTTCTTGCTAAACTGTGGCCAATTATCTATCAAGGCCTCTGACGCAATGAAGACAAACCGACTAACTTCTAATATTTTTTTTGAATTTTCAATAGAGATTTTTTTTGATTTGTGGCTATTTAATTCCGATGTGTCATCATGGAAAAAGCTATAAAGTGGCAAACCTGTTTTTATCTGAACAAATGAACAAAATGTAGCCAAAAAATCTCCATAAACGAAGCCAATTAAAGTATCAATTTGGTTATCCTCAATTATTGCTTTAGCATGCAGTTGATAATAGTCGAAAAATCTGATTTTTTGAAGTATACCATATGGCTTGTAAGGGGGATAATACCATTTACGATTTGGTAATAAATGAATTCTAAATACGGAATCTAAATCTTTTTTCCTGTTCGCATAAGAATTTACATCAGTTAAGATATGTATAGTGTGACCTTCGGATATTAATCTTTTAAAGTGCCGATGAAATACCACATCACTTGCATAAGTGTTTATTGGAAGAATTTCTGATATAAAAAGGATGTTCATGAAAACTATATTTTCATTTCCCGTGAAATTTTGGCTAATAGTCGAGTGATTAGAGAAGGCACCTTCTTTGGAATAGGGTAACTAGAGTTATAATATTTTACAGATTCGTAACTTACATGGCTATGATAATTGATATCATTTAGATAGTCAAGATATAAAGATTTCATTTCTGGCCGATTTTGAAATGTAAATCTTCCATCATCTCGAGGCATTAATTTTTCAAGTTTCTTATCGAAACTGCTGAAATGATAGAAAAAGAGATCTTCAGTATTATTTACCATGAACTTTCCTGCTTCTAAATGAATTGCTCTATCATGAAGATTCCAATATGCTGCATTAAAACCCGGATGATCTATAACCAAAACCTCATTAAATAGGGAAGGTACTAGATTAAGCCATATTTGATCAGTAAAATATCCTTCCTTTAAATCGATAATGCATTTTTCGTTCAACCTTTCGCACCACCAATGTAGAAATTTTTCAGATATCTCAGATCTTTTTAAGCCTAAGAAACCCAAATTATATATTCCATGATTGAGAAATAAATTTTCCTGCGGGAACAATCCATCAAATGGAACAGGCTTCAGGATATGTGGAGTTAGCAAAATAGACTTTTTTTTCCAGAATTTCTCAAAATTATTTAATGACTGGTATACTTTGATATCTGGGTCAAAATAATAGATTGTTTGAGCATCAGTGTATTCAAAAAGATAATTAAAGGCGGCACCTTTGATTGCTGTATTAAATTCTACAATACTGTAGTTTTCCAGCTGCCATTGCAAATTTGGTATTTTTAACTGATCGGGTGTCAATATTTTGTCAAAGCCAAGCTGCTCGTAATTTATCTTATTCGATTTTTGGTCTGCAAGAAAAAGGTACACAACGGCTTCTGATTTTTTCTTTATAGAATTCACCAAAACCCTCGCTTTGCTTAAGTAGTTATTTGAACAAATAGTAAATGCAATCATTTCTTAGCCTTTAAAAGCATTTTAAAAATAGTTTTCTTATATATTAAGACACTATATAAGTAAAGACTCTTTAAAAATCTCCCATTCATTAATTGTTGATGGGCTTCTTTCTGGATTTTTATATTTAGTAAATTAAATTTGTGGACTCGATAAGGATGATGCTTAATTACAATGTCATCAAAATCAGATATAAAATTAGCGTCCGTTTGAGAACTTAACCCACCTCCTCGAAATTTTGCAATAATAAGATCAATATGGTGGAATCTAAATTGAGTTGCTAATCTAATATTTAAATCATGATCTGCACAGATCTTGTATAATTGATTAAAGGTTTCGGAATTATTAAACATTCGTTTGTTATAAAAAATAGATTGATGACAGATATTGTTAGAAATAATCTTCTCTATTGAGAAATGACCATCATAAACCTCTCCATCTTTTGCCCATCCTGCGTCTCCAACAACAAGAACGCTTCCGTATATAGCCATATTTCTTGAAGTCTTCAGCAGCTCATAAACATTATCAAATACACGTTTGCCAAACAATTCGTCATCACTACCTAAAAAATAAATCCATTCACCTTTAGCTGTTGTTATCCCCTTATTCATTGCATCATAAACACCTGAATCTATTTCTGAATAAACTTTTATTCGATTATCATTGAAAGAGTTGATACTTTTTAAAGTATCATCATCCGAGATGCAATCTCTTATAATAATCTCATAGTCCTGAAAGGTTTGGCTTAATATACTACATACGCATTTTTTTATATGTAGCTCGCTGTTTTTTGTGGGTATAATTATAGTAATGAAAGGATTACTTTTTACCAATTTAATATTTGGATCTGAATACAACGTAGTTAATTTTGAAGCAAAACATCAATGATTTTAAAAGAGGCTCATTGAATGCTTTAGAAATTATTAAAGCAATTTCAATAAATTTATGCCAAGGAATTCCCTTATAATGCGACTTCAAAACCATAGCTAGATTATTTTTTGACTCGATGTGTATTTCGCTAAGCTTCACGCCATATATGTATTGATCTGCATTATTAAATTTGTTATTAATCCAAGATATGAATTCAAGGTGACCGAAGATTAAACGCGATTTATTTTTCGCGGCATTTGAAGAAATATTTTTACCACTTCTTCTCCACTCAACCCGGGGACCTTCAATTGTGTAAAGTCCTTTCGGATACGAAAAATTAATAGATGTCGCCCAATCACTTGCTTGTCCTTGAATAAAATTAACAAAACCTCCGAGCTCATTATACTTCTGTTTTTTAAATATATGGTCTGGCATAGAATTTCCTCTTTTCCATTTTAGTATATTTATCGCTAAACTCATTGGGTTCTCTAATTTTGGACTAACTTTTGCTGCTGCAAGAAAAATATCATCTGCATCAATTATAGAGGTATTAAATCTATATACATCGTAGAAAGAACTGGTAATGCTTAAGGCTTCGTAAAATTTTTCTACACAATTTGAGTCCGCCAAGTCATCGTCTGAAAAAAGCCATATCCATTTTTCATCTCCTGCCAAATTAACGCATCTTTCCCACTGTGCAACTAAGTCTTTCCCACCTAAATTTCTTTCAAACCTATGATAATTCAAGTTGATTCTATCAGCAAACTGATTGCATACTTCTTTCAATGAATAAGGACTGCAGTCATCTCCAACATATAAATTGAAATTTTTATTTGTTTGAGAACAAATTGAATTTAAAGCCTTCTCAAAGTATTCTTGCTTATATGCTGGAATTATAATGGCCAGTTCAATCATTTAATTTGCAAAACTAATATTCGATAAGCTTACTCTAACTCTTAGAACTCCTTTTGAAAAATTAATTCTTCCCTTTTTTGACCTTAAAGTATTCACTATTTATAATAATTGAAAATGTTAAGCGATCTATATATATACTTAAATATACTTCTGAAAGGATGTTGAATGTCATTTGAGTACATTTTAGACTTTGAATAATGAGACGCCAATTCACTAAGTATTTGATTTCCACGTTTACTCATTAGATAATTTATTGTAGCATTATTTTTATCCTCTGAATTTATTTGAGTAATCATCGAATCACTTAATATTCTATATTCATAAAGTTCTTCGTCGATAAAATGAAATTTGAAACCATTGAAGTAGCTATTTAACCAGAAATCCCAATCCTCTACTCCTTGATATGGCATTTTATCATCATAACCTTTATTCTTAAGCCAGACATCTTTTCTAAATACGGCACAGGCATCAATATAATTATGGAAAATTAAGTCGGATCCATTAAATTCTATAGGTTTGAATTTTCTATCGATTGTTACTTCGCCAAAGAAACTTGGTTTTGCATAAACAATATCGTAACTATTTGTGTCTAAAAGCTGTATAGCTTTTTTAATATAATCGGCTTTAATTTTATTATCTGCATCTAGAGGCAAAATGTATTTACCTCTAGCTTTTCCTATACCTACATTCCTTGCGGCAGCTAAACCAGCATTTGTTTGCTGAATTATCTGATAATTAAGAACTTTGAGCTCCTCCATTTTATTAATAGTGTAAAGGTCTGTGGAGCCATCATCTACAATGATAATTTCAACTGGTTGGTCTTGATAAGTTAAAACACTATCAATGGCCTCTTGTATGTATTGACCATGGTTATAACATGGAATGACCACTGTTAGCATCATTGAGTTTTTTTTGCCACAACAACATAATTCATCGTATTAGAATTGTCATTGATCTCATCATCAATTTTCTGAAAAAAAGTATTAACTCCCTTAATCCCTCCAAATAATTGAAAAGATTTACGTAAGAATATTCCTTTTAATCCTTTAATATTATAAACACTTGGCAATAATGCATGTAAAAATGCTTGTCCAGCTACAGACCATTTACCTCCGTTTGATTTTATTTCGACAATCTCAAAGCCAGCTTTTTCTAAAATGTATTTAAAGCCATGTTTGGTAAATCTAAAGAAGTCATAAGGTTCTTCATGTAAGGGCCAGTACATTGGGCCGCTAACAATAAAAATTCCATTTGGCTTCAATAATCTATAAGCTTCATTTACTAAGCCCTGATGATCTTCCACATGCTCTATTGTTTGGGTTGAAATTACTGTTTCAAATAAACTGTTTTCCAAAGGAATTTTATTCGCAGGGCATAAATAATCAACTTTGTTATCACTAGATTGAATAATATCAACGCCTGTATATTTACTAATTTTATGCTGTAATTTATTTTCGTAAGGCTTATTGCCACATCCAATATCTAATAAATTACCTAGAGCATACTTTTCAAATGCATCAAATAAATCTCGATGATAATACTTATAATGTAAATAATATAAATCATCAATTTTTATATCTGTTGTGTTTAAACGGCCAAGTTTCTCTTCTCTCATATAGTTATTTTCTCCCAAATAAAGTCTTCAGTGTATACACAAGTGTTTTTTTGCCAGCCCCATTCGATGACCTTATTGGGCATAACCACTTCGAATTCACAAATTCTATGGACTTCTTCAAACTTGAATTTACCCTTAGTTTCAGCTAAGTGCATTATTAAATAATAGGTATTAGCGTACAGCTTACATTTGGGGAGTATACAACGCATTTTGTTAACACCACTTTTTCTCAATAGGGGCGATTCTGTATCAAATAAGTAGGTATAAATTATGGGAATTTCCTTTGAATTGCAAATTTGTAATGATACTGACATGCCTTCTATAATCTCAGGCATGTTGATGTCAATATCTATAATTAGATCTTCTCCATTCATGTGAGTACCATCTTTTTCTGATGTTATAACTTCTACTTTCGTAAAAGATGGGCTGTTAGCATTTGGATCTTTGATATAAATACCAACTTCATTTGTATCTGTTTCTAAATATTTCTGAATAGTAGTTTCTGTCTTGTCGTATAAGTTTAATTCACCATTTTTTAGATAAAGTGATTTGGTTGTGAGTGTTGCTACAGCATCCATATTATGGCTCACAAATAATACGGTTCTACCTTCGCCTTTACTGACATCATTCATCTTGCCCAGGCATTTTTTCTGGAATTCTGCATCACCAACCGCCAATACTTCATCAACAATTAAAATTTCAGATTCTAGGTGTGCTGCCACGGCAAAGGCTAAACGAACATACATGCCAGATGAATATCTTTTAACTGGCGTATCCAAGTATCGCTCAATTCCCGCAAAATCTACAATCTCTTCCAATTTCCGCTGTATTTCTTTTTTGCGCATACCTAAGATTGCACCATTAAGAAAAATGTTTTCTCTGCCGCTCAATTCTGGATGAAATCCTGTTCCAACTTCCAATAAACTTGCAATCCTACCTTTTCCAGAGATCTTGCCTGTAGTAGGCGCAGTTACTTTGCTTAATATTTTTAAGAGCGTACTTTTGCCAGCACCATTCCGCCCAATAATGCCAACGGCATCGCCATGTTCAATTTCAAAATTAATATCCTTTAAACTCCAGACTACGTCGCTTTCACTTTTTGTATTTTGGTTATTGTTTTCGCCTATTCTTAACAATGGATCTTCTTTGCCTCGCATGCGGGCATACCAGCGCTCCAAATCACGACTGATCGTGCCTGTGCCGATTTGGCCAAGCTGATAGGCTTTAGAGAGCTTTTCTACTTTTATAGCAATGTTATTCGACAAGCTTTTTTGGATTTGGCGTTTAATTTATTTAAATGTATTAAGTAAGTTGAGATTTTCTCAATGCACTAAGTTTAGTCGTTATAATTTCTATTCTAGTTCTTAATGATAAATATTCTGATTCAGAAATATAATCTAAGTCTATTGCAGCGACCAGATGATTCAATGTTTCAAGTGTAGTGGTGTAGGCCATGTTGGTATAATATGCTTTGACCCTGGCGGTTATTTTTCCCGAACCTTCAGCTAAACAAGCCCCAATACTACTTACCGATCTTTTAATCTGACTTGTTAATCCAAAAGTTTCTTCTTTAGGAAATTTTGAGGCCAGTTGATAAATGTCTTTTCTAAATGCTCTCGAAAGTTGACACACTTCCAGTTTTTCAAATGAATAAATATGCATAATCTTTATTTAGTTACTGATGCAATAAACAAAGGATGATTTTTATTAAATATTCTATATCTACCGAAACTAACCTACCCCAAAACCCTTAACTCTTCCTAGCCTACACCGTATCCACAAAATTCCGTTCCACCTTGTTAAAAATCACAATTCCAAATAGGAGCAGGGCAGTAGTAACACCAGTTGCATAACCTAAGCTACCCCAGCTAAAACTTCCTTCACCTAAAAATCCGTATCTGAAAGTTTCGATAATAGGCGTCATGGGGTTGTACTCAATAATCCATGCGTACTCTGGATATTTCATTAGTGCCGTTGAGAGCGGATAGATTACAGTCGTGGCATACATTAATAATTGCACACCGAAACCCACCAAGAATGCTAAATCGCGGTATTTGGTTGTCATGGCGGAGATAATCATTCCTGAACCTAAACCCAATAAGGCCATTAATAAAACTACTAAGGGGAAAAGACAAATGGCCCAACTGATGTTAAAATGAGCACCTGTAAAATAGTAATAAGCCATAAGCATAACAAAAAGCAACATTTGCACACCAAAGCGAACAAGGTTGCTAACTACAATGCTCAGCGGCATAATAAATCGTGGGAAATAAACCTTGCCAAAAATACCAGCATTATCTCTAAATACCGTCGATGTCTTAATTAAACAATCTGCAAAGTAATTCCAGGCTGTTATGCCTGCCATATAAAAAAGTGGTTTTGGTAAACCATCGGTCGAGATGCCTGCAAGGTTACCAAATATAAAAGTGAAAATTATGGTTGTGAAAATTGGTTGTATAAAAAACCACAGCGGACCAAGAATCGTTTGCTTGTAAAAGGAAACAAAATCTCTTCTAACCAACAGAACCAATAAATCGCGATAAGCCCAAACCTCATTTAATTTTAAATCAAATAAGGAAGCTTTCGCTTCTATAGTCCAGTTATGTTCTTCTTTATGCTCCATTAATAATTTTCAGTTGTTTGCTATCTGCTGCCTGTTTTTTGTTTTTAATCACCAATTGACCAATTTTTAACTAACGAAAACCCAATTAACCAAATGCACCTGCTATTTCCACCCACCTAAGCCTTACCACCTCATCTTCGTTCCGCTTTACGACCGGCATGGCCTAGATTTCGGGATGCAAAAACTAGCCTAACCAATAACTTCGACAGAAATCTAGCGAGCCGGCAATTTTGTGTTTTCGCTAGTTTTTAGTTTTTTTTATTTGTGTTCAAGCTTGCTTCGCGAGTCTTTTGTTGTCAAAAGAAAAAAGCCCGTCTGGCCAAGACAAAAACAACGCTTTGACAGTTTCAACAATTAATCAATTAACCAATGCACCTCTTACACGCTTCTGATATATTTCATATCCGAAAGCCGCCAAACACTTTTGTTGTAGATCTATCTTGTTGTAATTCGAATTCACTTCATCAAGTATGGCTGTTTTAAGGGCAACTTTATCATCTGGATTAACCGACTGTCCCAGTGCTCCATTTAAAATTGCGTCCGTGCTTCCATCCATATTTCCTGTAATCGAACGACAACCAAAAGCTGCAGCTTCAATGAAACTGATTCCAAAACCTTCACCCTTACTTGGCATTACAAAAACATCAGCCAATAAATAATGGTCTTCTATTTCTTCATCTGGAACAAAACCTGTTAAAATTACTCTTAGCTGCAAATGGTTCTTAGCGATTAAGTTTTTTATTCTTTGCTCTTCAATTAAATCAGCCTTACCGCCAAGTATATAAATGATATGCTCAGGAAGTTCAGCGAGTGCTTCAATAACTTGATGATAGCCTTTATACTGTTCATCAGACGATAATCTACTCAGGGTAAATAGAACCCGATTTTCTTCTTTTAGATGATAACGGTTTATTAATTCCTGAGGTTTCTCGAAAGAAACAGGATTATTGAAAAATGGACCGAGGCAATTGTTAATCACCGTTATTTTGTTTGCCTGCAGTTGATGTACCTCTTCAATTTTTAGAGCAGTGAATTTACTTACCGCAATAATTTCGACCTGCTTTCTAATGAAATTCGTTTTCCACTTGCTCAGCTTTTCCCAAATTTCAATACCGTGGGCGAATAAAATAATTCGGTTTTTGGGCTTGAGCTTTTTAATTAGCCAGCCGAAAATTAAAAGGTTTACGTGACTTAAAATGATAACGTCCGAATGCAGTCCGCTTGTTAATGCTTGAATGGCGAAATTGATTCTTCTTCCGTTAAAACCAATGTAGGATTTCTGATCAACGTAGTTTAAGTCAGGGCTCTGATCATACATGCTTAACAACTTATAATCGCTTATTTTTCGTTCAGTTAATAAATCTTGTAAAACTTTGGAAAAACTCCTGCAAACCTTTTCAATCCCTCCTGTTAGACTGAAGGTATATAAAGTAAGAAAGAGAATTTTTTTATTAGATAACATTAGATATTACTTCGGGCATAGCACTTTCAGCTTTGTTCTTTCAGCTTTTTGCTTCACTCACCTGATATAACGCCATCATCTTACTCCAATGCAGTTTACCACTTCTAAAATCATCCGTTAAATTTCTAACCTGCTCATTTTCATGGTTAGAAAGCCTATCCAAAAATTCATGATTATTACTCAACCACTTCTGAAAAGGAAAGGTGAAACCCATTTTTGGGCGATCCCATATTTTTTCAGGCAAAGCATTTAAAAATGCATCAACCAATAAACCTTTAGGTTTTGCGCCATTAAAAACCAAATCGCTTTTTATTTGATGAACGAGTTTAACTAAATCTTTATCTAAGAAGGGTACACGCACTTCGACACCATGTTGCATACTCATGGCATCTGTATCTTTAAGCAGTTGATTTTGCATGTAAAGATTATATTCCAGCCAGCCTGCTTGGTCCTCGTTTTTTAATTCAGGATCGATATTACCAATTTGAGCCGTTTGTAATACCGTATCTACCTGTGCTATTGAACAGTTTGATAAAGCTGCAATCTCATCAGGTGTGTAAAAGCCCCTTAAAAAAAGATATTTTCCAACGGTGTTTTTATAGTTTAAATAATAAGCTCTTTTTAATGCTGGGTTATTAAAGCGCAAACCTAATTTTAGAATGAAACCAGGCAGTTTACTCAATTTTTCAATCAGCCTCATTCTTTTAAATGAAGGATAGCCCCCGAAAAGTTCATCGGCACCAATGCCGGATAAAACCGCCTTTAACCCATTTTTCTTGGCAAAATAAGTAATAAACCAGGAATTAATTCCGTCGGTTGTAGGTTGATCCATGGCCGATAAAGCAGCCTGGAATTCATCGTTAAATATCGATTCATTGATTGTATATTCCTGATGATTGCTTTTGATTTGTGTGCTGATTAGATCTTGATAAGGCTTTTCTGAATAGCTAGCATCATCAAAGTTAACAGCTAGGGTTTGTAACGAAGATTGGTTTTTAAGAACACTACTCGCCAAAATGCTGATGATACTGCTATCAATGCCACCACTTAAAAAAGCACCAACGGGCGCATCAGAATATAGATGTTGCCTAACCGAATTTTTCAATGCTTTTTTTACCGCAAGAACAGCTTCGTTATAATCGGTAATTTTTGTTTCTCTCGAAGGATTATAATATCGTTTAATTTGGAAAGTCTGGCTGGCGTGCAGCCAAACTAAATAGCTTCCTTTTGGTAGCATTTCGATTTCTGAAAAAGTGGTATAAGGCTCAGGAATATGTCCAAATGCCAGGAAGTAAATTTTCCAGTTTACGTTTTCCGTAAAATGATAGTCCGTTTGATTAAAGGCTCTAACTTCAGAGGCAAAAACCAATTGTTGGTTAGTGCTGCTATAGTAAAGTGGTTTTATGCCTGCCGAATCGCGAACCAAATAGGTGCAGTCTAGCTCAGCATCAAAAAGAGAAAAGGCAAACATACCGTTAAGTTTATCAAAACTTTCTTTTCCCCAGGCGGCGTACGCAGCAAGGATAACTTCTGTATCGCTGTTGCTGTTAAATTCGTAACCGAGATTTAGTAAAACCGCTTTTAAGTCCCGATAATTATAAATCTCTCCGTTAAAACTGATCACATATCGGTCCTGATCGTAAAACATAGGTTGACGCCCGGCTTTACTAAGGTCAATAAAAGCTAACCTTCGGTGACCAAAGGCAATTCCTTTAACAGCATTAAAATAGAAACCTTCATCGTCAGGGCCACCGTGAGCCATAACATCGCACATTGCCTTTACTTGAGCCTTCAACTGTACCTCGGTTCTAGTTTTATCTATAATCCCCGCAATGCGACACATTTTTTATCTCAAATATGTACTTAAAAATGAATTTGTGACTAATGAACGAATGAATAAAAAGCAGCTTCGCCCTTTCAGTCACATTTCTTTTAAAAAAGTAAACTGATTATTATATTTTTTAGCTTAACCATGTTTGCCATCTAGTCAGGCCTGCTTACAAAATCTCCGTTCTACTTTAGACCAGCCTAATAATTTTTTTTGGTTGGCACTATTTAGCCTTCCGACAAACTTTGCAAGAAAAATTTTCAGCTGGTAAATTTTCTTTCTTTTTGTTGTCAAAAAGAAAGAAGCCCGTCTGGCCAAGACAATATAAAATCTATATCTTCTACTACCTGGACACAGCTTCGCCCTTTCAGTCACATTTCTTTTAAAAAAATAACTGATTATTTATATTCTTCCCACCTCACAACAATGGTACTCGTACCACAAAAACAATCACCAAAAAACTAACAAACAACTAATCCAAACTACATCTTTTCCACAAAAGCCATCGAAGTATTAACCTCAATGGCAACCCCCATATTCTCTAAACGCAAAATTAAGCGCCGTTTATTATGCAGGGCAACTATTTCAGCGAGCATCCCTTTAAATGGACCTGCCTTAATGATAACCTGCTCACCAGCTTTAATATCATATTCCATTACCTCTAATTCTGCATCAGTAGCAAGTAGTAACTTTAAGTTTTCAATTTGCTGTTCAGGCATAGAAGTAATATTGCCTGAGAAATAAAGAAACCTGGCAATTCCATTTGTCATTAAAACTTCAGCATACTCCCTGGCCGAAATATACACAAAGAGGTAGGATTTAATTAGAGGTTCTTCAACTATTTTTTTTCGATCACTCCATTGCTTAAGTGTCTTTTTAAGAGGTAAATAGCACTTTATGTCCTTTTTGATCAGTTCGTCGTAGGCTTTTTTTTCTGCTCGAGAACGGGTGTAAACAGGATACCACTTATAATTATTGTCCATTTTTCATTATCGGTTTTCGTTTACCGCGGTTCGATGATCGTCTGAGCGGAGTCGTTGTCAGTCTGAGCGGAGTCGAAAACCATAATTGATAATTAACAATTCTACAACCAACCAATTCACCAAATTTTTGTTATTAGCTATCCGTTTTTCATTTTCAGTTAGACCAATAAACATGAACCAAATTTACCCTAACCAATCGCCCAACAACCAGAATACCTAACAGCACCTTTTCTTATTTCAATATCTAACTCTTGCAACCAACTAAGCCTGGCTCCTAAATCTCCGTTACACTTAAATCCAACCTAACAAATTTTTTAGTGAGTAACAACAAACGTCACTACTGTCTTTAAAAGAAATTTTCAGCTGGTGATTTTTGTTTCTTTTGTTCACACAAAAGAAAGAGTCTTTCCGCGGCGGCGAGCGGAAGACGTCTTAACCAAATTACTTTTTCTTCCAAAACTGCCACCATCTTCTATTCTCATCATCATAATAACCAGAACCCGAATAACCCGAATAATCAGAATAGTAATAAGTACTGTTTCCGCCACCTCTGCTATAGTCTGTTGTATAATAATTAGAGTAAAGTGCATCATCACCAAAGGCATTAAGAACAATAGCTAGATTACTCAATCCATATTCCCGCGATAAGCGCTCTGGAATATTAGCGGCTCTTTGTTGTGAAACACCCGAACGGATTACGAATAGGTTAACATCCGAAGAGCGAATAAGCGGAATCGCATCAGATACTAAGCCTACAGGGGCTGTATCTACCAAAACATAGTCATAGTCTTTTTCCAGTTGCCTTAATAGGGCTTTCATCGCTTCCGTGTGTAATAATTCAGAAGGGTTAGGTGGTACTGGACCTGAAGGAATGAAGTCGATGTTATGTACCGCATCGTGCGTTAGTATATCCTCCAGTTTCGTCTGGCCAGAAAGTAAAGAGCTCAAACCTTTCTTGTTATCATTTCCAAATGCACGGTGTAGTTTCGATTTTCGTAAATCGGCTGCAATTAGAACCACTCTTTTCTCGATTAATGCCAGCGTGCTAGCGAGATTAACAGTAACGAATGATTTTCCTTCTCCTGAAATTTCAGAAGTAATGCAGATGATTTTACTCGCCTTATGGCTAGCCAGAAAACTAAGGTTCGTTCGAACAGACCGAATAGACTCAGCAAACACAGATTTTGGCTTGGATAAAGAGAGTGCCTGCTTACTATCCTGATCAATAAAATCAGGGAATTTGCGTATAACGCCAATGATAGGTGTGTGCGTTAAGCCTTCAACCGTTTCTTTATCGTAGATATAAGGATTTAGAAAACGTACCAACAAAATCAAACCAAAACCTGATGCTAAGCCAAGCATTAAAGCGGTGCTGTAAGCTTTATTGGAATTTGGTGAAATGGCGAAGTAAGAAGGATAAGCTGGATTTACAATAGAAGCGGCGGAAACAACGGCTGCGGCATTCATTTCTGCTTCCAGTTTTTTCTCTGATAAATACGATCTTACCTTATTGTTAACCTCAAAATTAGTTTGCAGCTTTACAAAATTCTGTTCTTTAACAGGAATTGTACTCATGCTACGGGTTACACCAGCAATCTGCTGATCAAGGTAGGCGATGGTTTGTTCGTTTTGTCTCAACATTCCATCAACCGAACTTCTTATACTGGCCTTTACATTGGCAATCTGTTGTTCAATTTGTTTTACAGGCTGAGAATCGCTGTTAAACTGACCTAATTTTATTTCGCGGTTAGCTAAAAGTGTATTAAGCTGGTTAACCAATAGTCCTAAGCCAGAATTTATATCGCCTTCTAAATCCAGGCCAATTTCTACTTTTGATTTATTACTGTTTACCTGCTCTTGTAATTGCTTAATGCCCAGTTGTTTCAGTTTAAGTTCAGTTTTCTGCTTCTCAAAGTCAGAAAGTTTCCCAACCGTCATTGAGGTGGATGAGCTCATGTCAACCAGTTTATTTTGCGTTTTGAAATTCGCTAAACTGCTGCCAGATTTACCCGCTTCTGTGTCAATAAAATTTAATTGATTATCAATGAAGTCTACTGTTTGCTTAGCCGAACGCCTGCGTTGGATGATGTCATATTTAACATATTCCTTCATAATCGCATTCAGGATGTCGGCTGCAAAAACTGCATTTCCATCAGTTTGGCTTAAACTCATCACATTAGTAAAGCGGGCAGCTTCACCAATATATAAACCACCCATAGCCCGACCTATAAAATCTTCTTTGCTGTTAAATTTAAACTGATATTTACTATTTGCAGGGATTTTATCTTTAATGCGGAAGATCATGTTGCCGATGCTAATGCGCTGTCCGTATTGATAAACAGTTTTATGCTTATCGTTTTCGGCTAAATATAAATTGAAATGCTGCTCATCTGCAGCCGTCACTTCGTAAAGCGACCGATCAAAATTAACACTGTCTTGTTTTATAATTTCTATAACAAAGGGCACATTTGGATAAAGCTCTGTAGTACGTACGCGACCTTTTAAATAATAACTGATCTTATAATCCAGGGTTTTTACTGCATTTGAAATTACTTCATTACTGCGGATGGTAAAGCTTTCAGCCTGTATTTTATCGGTATAATTGTAATTTTGAGCGGCCATTTGATTGCCTGTACTCACACTCCGATCACTATCCTCGAGTTTTAAAGATGCACCAGTCTGATAGATCGGTGGCGTGTACCATAAATAGAGCCAGGCAATACAAGATGCAATACCAACTGTAGCAGCAATCCAATACCAGCGACTTAAAAAAACCCTGAAGATTTTATAGAAATCGATACTCTGGCTAATGCCTTTTTTTTCTTGAACAGTTTCAGTCAATGTTTTCTGTTTTTATTAATTATTTCTTATCTGTCAGTCTGAGCTTATCGAAGACCGTGGTATTTAATAGCCAATATCAATTTACAATAATCAATTACGCAATTCATAATCTGTAAGTTTTCCGTTTCTCCTTGTTCGTTATCTTTCTTTCAACAATTAACCAATTATCAAATTTCACTAGTGATTTTGTCATTCTGAGTTTTGTCGAAGCCTCATTTAATTAATAATCAATAAAACAATTTCTCCTAACCACTAACTACTAAACTGCTAAACAACTAACCCACTAACCAACCACAAAAAACTACCTCGTCACGGTAAAGATCAGTACCGCTAAATTGACCACAACAAGCAAGGGTTGTAAAAGATTATTATAACTCTGCAGTTTTTCAGTTGTGGCAGAACTTTTCGTCTGCTGTAAAACAATTATATCGTTATTTTGTAGAACGAGTTTCTTACTGGCTAAACTATTAATATCATTCAGGTTAACATAAATAATCTCGGGATTGGCACGATCACCTCGGATAATTTTTAAGGTTTTCGGGTCTGCAGTTTTGGTAATCCCCCCAGCTTCACCAATAATATCAATCAAGGTAGTATTATCTCTTTCCAATAAGAAATTACCTTGTTTACTAAACTCACCCAGCAGGGTAACTTTTAGGTTCACTACACTTAGTTCAATAATTGGGTCGCGGAGCAATTGTTTCGCATAAAGCTCCTGTATTTTAATCGCAGCTTCACGTCTGCTTAATCCTACAACCCCTACTTTGCCGATAGCAGGCAAATTTACTTGCCCATCTAAATCTACAGGGTAGGAGAGCACACTGTTAATAGCGCCGCTGTTGGAACTGGAAGTACTGCTGTTACTGATCGTCGATGCTGTTGCACCAAATTCTTTATTTTGTACGTTTCGAATAGCCAGCCTGTCGTTTATTTTAATCTTATAAAATGCATCGCTGATACCCTGATCATTAACAACATAAACCTGCTTAATGGTATCGGTTACGATATCGCTCTTTGCATTGAACAAACTACGTTCTTTACGAGCGGCACAGCCGAACAAGCCAATAGTGATAAATAAAAGAACGAATGATTGTATTAAAGGTTTTTTAAACTTCATAATTCTGAAAGACGATGCCACTATATCCAAACAATGTGTATTTACAAAAATAACTCTTAAATATGCTAAAAAAAATGAATTGTACAAAAAACAAACACTTGATTATATATATCAGCAGGTTTGCTTTTGTGCAGCTGGTCCTTTTAATTACGGTCCCGTGAGTTCATCGGCTTCACTCAATATAAACTAGGTCGAAGGACTATTGCGTAATATCTTTTTTGTTTCCCTCAGCACAGCAGCAGAAGCTGTCGTAGAATTATGGGCTAGAAATACATTTAATTAGTATAATTGTAATAAAGACCGGCAACGGTTTCATCCCCTCGTTCTAATTTCCACATTTATTTATGGCATAAATCCATACGATTGCCATCTGGTCAAAACTAAAAGAAATTTTAGGTGAGTGTGCAGCATATATCTGTTTTTATAGAATAATTTTTGATTGTCCTAAATTTCTATTTTTTTACTGTTTCCTTTCTTATGTTGCTTTTCTGTCGAAGCTCAAAATCCAAGTTACTGTTGTTATATTTACAACGTAAATTATATACAAACTCAACTGTTACTTCGGCTAGTCTTACTCCTTAAAGTCAATGGTTAAGTTGTAGTACAGGTAGGCCTCATATTTACCAAAATGATACACCTTCTGTAAGCGGTACAGCTTGGGTAATAGATCGCCTATATGGAGGTAATTAATATGAGATGGCCTTCCGAAAAGATGCCTACACTCCACTTGTCCTTTTAACAAAATATGGTGTTGCATTTTTGATTTTGAGCAGAAAAAATAGCTTATCTCTAAAGAGATGTAATCTTCGTTTTAACTCGTAATCCTAAGTACTTCGGCTGTGCGCCATATATATTGAGTCGAAGTTATCATCCTGAGCGGAGTCAAAGGATGAATGAGTCTTCGCCTCCGCTTAGACTGAAAAGTCTAGGCTCAAGGAAAATGTTGTTGACTTTAATCAACTTAAAAACAGCTCATTGGTGCGGCGCTATTGGTGATTTAAAATATTATGATTATTAATTTTTGAAGTTTTTTAATTCCCAAGATTATGTTTTTGATTATTATCAAAAAAATTAAATTCTGTCTTTTTAAGAGTACAATTCAGTTTATTATTGTGCATGAAGAACTTTAAGTACTTAATTGGTTTTTTATCTTTTGTGTTTAGCAATTATGCAGTCGCTCAAGGATGTGCGTTAAATTATGGAACACCAAATGAATTGATTTACTATGGAGCCTTACCAACAGGAACCAGGAATTTCGGCACACCTATTGCATATAATGATGCTTCAAATACCGCCTATCCAAATGCTTGTCCAAAGTATGATTATCTGAGCGCTTCAACAAATGGGCAGTCTTGTCGTATTAATGGATCATTAGTTGGTAACTACTATATTCCAGCTTCAAGGCTTATTTTCGTGCCCTGCCCCCTAGATGACTATGTCTCGCATCTCATTTTAGCTTTTGGCAGTTTTGGCCTTATGGTTTTAAGACGAAGAAATCTGCTTAATATCACTTAGATATTTTTACATAAATACCATTTATTATAATTTTATTTTCAATTGAATACATTCTGTAAACTCTTACTCTTCAAACTAATTCCACTCTTTTAAATTGTATCTTTTCGTTTTTTCTCATCAAAAATCATAAAAATTGTATTATGATGTAGCTCATATGGTGTAATTATTACACAGTTCTATATTTTTGTGAATGGAAACTGTCCCATTCCAATTCTAATTATGATTACCAAGTGGTTTAAGATTTTCGTCCTTTTATCTTTAGTATCTATTTCGTCCTTTTTTTCAGTTGAATGTAAAGCTTACATAAGTCCTGCTAATATGCCAAAGCTTAACGGAGCAGATTTTACTTATGGATGCTTAGTTAGTGGTCGATTATATTATAGAACAATAGGGACTAATGTTGTTAGTCTTTATCAGAATGATATGAACAAGATTATTGATTATAGATTTCGGTTTGATCCGAATTACTCAGTCCCTTATACGTGTCAACCAAAAGGGAGTGCTATCAGAGGAAGATTGCCTGGAAACGGTACGACAGATAATAATGCAAGCTCAACAACTGTGGCAGTTGGCTGTACAATTTACTTGGGAACAGATTATTCGATGTCTATAAATGGCGTTAATAGCAATATTAACGAAACGAATCCATATTCATACGTTCCCTGCCCCCTCGATGATTGCATCTGGCTATTAATTCTACCATTAGGCGCCTTCGGGTTTTATTACATGCGAAAACGGAGCATGCTCGCTCTAAATTAGTGTAGGTTTTAGATATATACGCATACTTATTGATCGAAATGGTCTTCGACAGGTTCAGAATGGCGCTTTAAAAAAATATTTAGTTTCCGGTATGCTTCAAATCGTCTTCAACCGTTTCTCTTCCAGATCAATCTGATATAATTGCTGGCGAATCAGTTTTTCATTGATTTAGGGTCGAGGTTAAGTTCGCTTCAATAAAGTCGTTGAATGTTCAGTATCTCTATGAAAACGGCTTTTGTTTTTTCATTCGTATAGTCGTCATCAGCAGCAACTTTTGTTTTTTCTTCCCAGTGCTGTAAAACCCTTTAACATGCATTCGCCCGCAGGGTCGTTATGGTATTTATTTTGCAAAAAACCTGTAAACATGCTGGCGCAAGCCTTTCTTCAGTGCCCGAAAATCTACTTCTTCGTTTTCTGCTGGATAAAATCAAATAATTTGCCTCTGGTGATGAACTAGGGTAGGGTAAGTCCCTGCACCAGGAGTGTAAGCAAAATGGCTACAGAATTGATGAATATCAGATTTCGGTGCGGGAGGTGCAATCATCACTACATAAGAACTGATCATTTGCGCGCAAATTAAAATGGCTGTTACCAGTACCCTGTAACCAATTGTGGTAGATAGAGATATACCTTCCAAACGCAAACCGCCTACGACCTCGGGAGCTTCTAGGCCCATAATGAGGAACACAATGTCGTTTAGGATGAAAACAAAGCTTTCCCAAACGCTGTAAGTTTTAATGCGGCTAGTGCTGTTAAGAAAAACCAATCTTTTAGTCGAGAGGGACAAATCGCCTGCTACTACCGCCCATACACCCGAACTATGAAGCTGTTCGGCTACCCAATAATGCAATAAGGGTAAACTGAACATCAGAGGTCAAGTCGGTTGGTAGGCGTTTACGTGCCTGAACAAATAACCAGCTCAATACCCACACCGCCAACCACTATCTAGGTAAAAGTAAAGGCGGCTTCCTTTAACACAAACTTGCCAGTACCAATGGCCACTAAGGCAAAGCGAAAAATAATTAACGAAGATGTGTAATTTAATAAACTCTCTCCCTCCAGAATGGCCGAAGTTGATTTGGATATTTCTTAAAATAGGCAGGGCTGGGACAAAACTGATTAACAGGCCCGCAGCCACCACCAATATGGGAAAAGCAACTTTTATTTTTGTCGCCCACATTTCTAAAAGTGTAGTAATGGCGACTAGCGCAAGTAAAAAGGGCAATATTCTATGAATTAAACGATGGTTTTAATTAAAAAAAATCTTCGGCCTCAAGTAAATTAATTAATAAAAGCAATACGATACAGCTACTTATTTTACATTTATTTTATGCAGAATATCGTTATTTATAGTGTTTATATTACAAAAATATTAAAGACCTTTCTCATGTTTGGAGTTGTTATCGCTCCATGCTTTCTGAAGAAATTTTAATAATTCTTATTAGCTTTTTATCTATTCATCCTGTTCATTTTTTTTGGCTGACTAATATTTTATCCGCCTTTATCATAAGGAGTTAATGTTGTATTTGAACAAAAAGAACGACTTTTTTTGTTTGTGCTGTCTTTAGATTTGTGATGTCGCTAAAGTATAAATATGAAGGATTTAAAATATATTCTTACTTTTTTTGCCTTAACATTTTTTTTTAAATCAAATGCTGCCATTGGATGTAGGATTTCGGGCGGCTCGGTAATTTACACTAGCTTCTCAGCTTACACATTAGGTGTTGATGTAGGTAGTGGGCTGAGCCTTACTTTAGGAGGAAGAATTTATCAATTAACTCCTATCATAAATTCAAATGTATCGTGTACTATCCCTTGGGCTAAAAATGTAACTCCAATAAACGTTAATGGTTGTATTTACGGTTCTCCAAGTGTAAATATTCCAGGAGTTTCGGCAGTTTGCCTAACATGTAAGTATGGCGATCTAGTAGATTACACATCAACTTTGGAATGTAACCTCGACGATTACAGCCTGCCCTTAGTCGCCGTTTCTGGTATTCTGGGTTTACTGATTCTAAAAAAAATAAACACTAAGCCATTTTTTAGACTAAACCTCATCCCTTTAACTTCCGTCATTATAATAAGTGGATATATTACTGATATATGAAACTTTTTTCCATTCGGGCTATACGGATTAAGTGCCTTAGGTTTGGAAAAGAGTAAAGATCTTCCCGTAAGGATCAAATCACCGTTTTCGAAATCAAAAAAGATAAATCATTGCCTTCAAAAAGATGCGTAAACTTTTCGATCAATATCGTTTGTGTTTGCAGCTGAAGTGTGCTTGTGGCGTGTTTTATTTAGGTTATTACGCCGTCGTAACAACCAATTGCCAGATTGACGATTATATCCCTGCATCTGTTATCTTTACGATTTTAATTGCAATAGGAAGACTTACGAAATTGGGCATGAAAATATCAATCATAACCGTTGTTTATAATGCTGAAGCTTTTCTGAAAGATTGTATTGAATCCATTATCGCACAAACCTATTCCAATATCGAATATATCGTGGTAGATGGTGGTTCAAAGGATGATACGATTTCGATTATTAAGCAGTATAGCGGCTTTATTACACATTTTATCTCCGAAAAAGATGAAGGGCTTTACGATGCAATCAATAAAGGTATAAAATTGGCAACGGGTGATGTAATTGGGATCTTAAATTCAGATGATGTACTTGCTGATCAAAATATTATCCAACAAGTTGTTCGGACTTTTGAGCAGAATAAAAACACAGATGGTGTTTATGGTGATTTGAATTATATTCATCCAACTAAAATGAGGGTTGTAAGGGGCTGGAAATCAAAACAAGCTAATTTTAATGATATTGAAGAAGGCTGGATGCCTGCGCATCCTACTTTGTACCTTAAGAAAATGCTCTTCGAAAAATATGGTAATTATGCCTTAGATATGGGGACTGCGTCAGACTATGATTTAATTCTAAGGTTTTTTCATAAATACAAAATTACTGCAACCTACCTATCCCTTTTAATGGTGAATATGCGTACTGGTGGTGTAAGTAATAAATCGATAAAAAGTCTTTTACTGGGATTGGCGAATGATTATAAAGCTCTTAAAAGAAATAAAATACCGAATGCGATAATTGTTTTGTTTAAAAAAAAGTTTGCAAAGTTAAGTCAGTTTAAGCGATAGGAGTAAGAACCGCTTAACGGGCTTTTTCTTATTGCTAGAATTAAAATAATAGAGTAAATTTGTAAAATGATCAATAAGGTTTCAAATAAGCAAGTTCTTTTTTCTACGCTATTGTCTAATAGTAAGACGATTAAATCATTTGGCGTAGCGAAACTTGGGGTTTTTGGTTCTCTTATTACAGGTAACCAGAAGGATGAAAGTGATGTAGATTTTCTTGTCGAATTTTATCCAAATCAGAAGAGTTATGATAATTACATTGATCTTTCCTACTACCTTGAAGGGCTGCTAGGAAGAAAAGTAGAATTGGTTACACCTCAGTCTTTAAGCAAATATATCGGTCCTCATATCCTAAAACAAACCGAATATGTTGCCATCTAATCTTGAGCTTTTAAATCATATAATAGATGAAATTTCTTTTATAGAGCATTCGTCATAAATAAAAATCGAGATGAAGTAAGTGATGATCCATATTATCTCGGACAATTATTAGAAGTATGGAAATCATTGGTGAAGCTTGTACTAAAGTTGACCTCGATCTCAAATTGCAATATCCACATATTGAATGGAGGAAAATGTCAGACACAAGAAATCGTATAGTTCTTGATTACTATGGAGTGGATTATAATATCGCCTGGAATATTATTATGGATAAACTGCCGGATTTAAATTTTTATATTTAAAAATAATAATGAATAACCTGAATAAATGATCTATTCTTCTATAAAAAGGTGATTTACGGTCCTCAATACTGGAATCAGAAACTGTTTACTTAAAATGCAATTGATTTTAGTCAAATCAGTTACAAACCAACACCCACACTTTAGTTACAATCCTTATATTTGCTAGTAAATCTTCTACAATTTGCTTACAGATTTACTAAATACCAATCCTGTATTTTTTTGCTTAGCGATCTTTCTGCTTGCTGGTGTAACTGTGGTTTTATCTATCCCTTCTATTATTCATACCTCGATTAAATATAATTTGTTTGATACAAATGATATGCATCGAAAAATTCATGGAGATAATATTTCCCGATTAGGCGGCCTGGCTATCGTTGCCAGCTTTACCATTGCCACGTTGCTGTTCTCGACGCTTACGGCATTCGAAGAAGCTAATTTTCTAATCACTTCTTGCATCATTCTGGCCGCATTAGGCTTAAAAGATGATGTCTATGGGAGTAATACCAGCACTAAATTTATTCTTCAACTCATTGTAGCAATTATATTAGTTTTCTTTGGTGGTTTCAGGCTAACCAGTTTATACGGCGTGATGGGTATTGGTGATATGAATCTGATCTGGGGCGGCGTATTCTCGGTAATACTAATTATTTTTCTGAACAATGCCTTTAACTTAATAGATGGTATAGATGGGTTAGCTGCCTCCATAGGAATAATTGCTAACCTGATTTTCGGGATTCTCTTTGCACTGATGGATCAAATACCCTATGCATTTATAGCTTTTGCACTGGCAGGTTCTGTAGCTGGGTTTTTAAAATTTAACTGGAACCCTGCAAAAATATTTATGGGCGATACAGGGGCTTTAATTATAGGACTCGTTACAGCTGCATTGTCGATAAAGTTTATTGAACTGAATAAGTTTTCTGGACAACTAGATCCATTTATTTATTCTGCGCCTGCAATCGCTGTTTCAATTTTAATTGTTCCCATTTTCGATTCGCTCCGCATTTTCACTGTTCGCATATTAAAAGGCAAATCTCCTTTTGATGGAGACAGAAATCACATTCATCATCGTATGGAGCGCTTGGGTATTAAAAATCCAATAATAATTCTTATAACTGCAAGTTTAAATATTGGAATGGTTGCAATGACGGTTATAATGCGGCATCTTGGAAATTTCTTTTTGATTTTTTTTATTATTGGCTTATGTGTTATTTTCGATTTTATCCTTTTCGTTCGTCTTCGAAAAATGGATAATAAGCAAATCATGAAACTCTAGATAAATGCTTCATCTTCTCATTAATCGCTCTATTGTCAAAGGCTTAATTTATCTCCTTCAATCTCAAAATAAACACTAATTTTGCGCTCTAATTTTAATAGATGAGAATTGCAATAAATGGTTTTGGAAGGATAGGAAGAACGTTCTTACGTTTGGCTTTCGCAGAAGGATTTGAAGTGGTGGCCATTAACGATTTGTCTGACCCAAAAACAATGGCACACCTTTTTAAATATGATACCGTTCATGGTGTATTTAAAGGTAAGGTTTCGGCTGTTCCCGATGCTTTGGTTATCGATGATGTTTCAATTCCTGTATTTTCAATTAAACATGCGATTCAATTACCCTGGGCAGCATTAAGAGTTGATATTGTTGTAGATTGTACGGGCAAAAACTTAACTCTGGAAGATGCGGAATGTCATCTTACCTCTGGCGCCAAACAGGTAATTATTTCTGCACCTGCAAACGATGATATTCCAATGGTTGTACTTGGTGTAAATGAAAATGAAATCGACTTAACCAGTAAAGTACTTTCTAATGCAAGTTGTACAACCAATAATATTGCACCAATGATTAAAATTCTGAACGATAACTGGGGAGTGGAAGAAGGTTATATCACAACCATCCATTCTATGACGGGCGATCAGAATCTGCACGATAGTAATCACAAAGATTTGCGTAGGGCAAGAGCAGCCTCAGCTTCAATTATTCCAACTACTACAGGAGCTGCGAAAGCCATTACCCATATTTTTCCCGAACTGGATGGCCGTTTAGGCGGGGCAGGTATCCGAGTTCCAGTATTAAACGGTTCATTAACAGATTTTACCTGTCTATTAAAGAAAAAAACAACCATCGAAGAAATAAATGCGGCCTTTAAAAATGCATCAGAAAACGAGTTTAAGGAGGTTTTGGAATATACTGAAGATCCAATCGTTTCTGTCGATATTATTGATAACCCACATTCTTGTATATTTGACGCGCAACTAACCTCCATAGTAGGCGATTTGGTGAAAGTAGTAGGTTGGTACGATAACGAATTTGGATACAGCAGCCGATTGGTTGACTTAATAAAAAAAATAAGCTTATTAAAAGCTGAATAAAAATAAGCTTTAGCAAATTACGGGAACGTTTGCATAGTTTTGAATATCCCTTTTTAAATGCAATTATGGTAAAATTCATCACCAAAGAAGAAGTACTTCCTTTAAGAAGCCTGGTTTTAAGAAACAGCAAGTCTTTTGAACACTGTCTTTTTGACGGGGATGATGCTTATGATACCTTTCACCTGGGCTATCAGCTGGGTGGTGAAATCCTTTCGATAGCTACTTTTATGCGGAACGATTTTTTTGAGGGCGCAGGAGAGGGCTATCAACTAAGAGGCATGGCTACGCATCCCGATTTCGGGGGAAAAGGTTATGGCGCAGCATTAATTTCTTTTGCGATAGAATATTTAAAAGAATACCAAACCAATTATTTGTGGTGTAATGCCCGATCGACGGCAGCAGCATTTTACAAAAAGATTGGATTTACAACCGAGTCTCCAGAATTTGATATTCCTGGAATCGGTTTCCATTATGAAATGAAATTAAACTTAAATCAAAAATAATAAAGCATGAAAACAGTAGACCAGTTTAACTTTAAAGATAAGAAAGCGCTAATCCGTGTAGATTTCAACGTTCCTTTGGATGATGAATTTAAAATTACGGATGATAAAAGAATGCGTGCTGCACTACCAACGATCCAAAAAATATTAAACGATGGTGGTTCAGTTATTCTGATGTCGCACTTAGGTCGCCCGAAAGATGGACCGACTAACAAATACTCTTTAAAGCATATTCTGGGCGATTTATCTCGCATGCTGGATTTAGAGGTGAAATTTGCAGATGATTGCATTGGCGAATCGGCAGTAAATCAAGCTAAAAACTTATTTCCAGGCCAGGTCTTGTTATTAGAAAACCTTCGTTTCTATAAAGAAGAAGAAAAAGGTGATGTTGCTTTCGCTGAAAAGTTAGCTGCTTTGGGCGATGTTTATGTTAACGATGCTTTCGGTACAGCACACCGTGCACACGCTTCTACAGCCGTAATTGCACAATTTTTCCCTGATGCAAAATACTTTGGTTATTTAATGGCATCTGAATTAGAAAATGCAGAGAAAATATTAAACCATGCCGAACGTCCGTTTACTGCGATTATGGGTGGAGCAAAAGTGTCAGATAAAATTCTTTTGATCGAAAAACTGTTGGATAAAGTAGATAATATCATTATAGGTGGTGGTATGGCTTACACCTTTGCTAAAGCGCTGGGTGGCGAGATTGGTACTTCACTTTTAGAAGCAGATAAGCAAGAACTTTCTTTAGAATTGATCGAAAAAGCGAAAGCAAAAGGTGTGAACTTAATCCTTCCTGTAGATACCGTAATTGCAGATAAATTTGCAAACGATGCAGCTAAAAAAGATGTAGATTCTGGTCAGATTCCTGCAGATTGGATGGGACTTGATATTGGCCCTAAATCCGCAGCTTTATTTGCTGAGGTGATTAAAAACTCTAAAACATTACTTTGGAATGGTCCAATGGGCGTTTTCGAAATGGAAAGCTTCGAAGTTGGAACAAAGGCAGTTGCTGAAGCAGTTGTTGCAGCTACTAAAGATAATGGCGCATTCTCTTTAATTGGTGGTGGAGATTCGGCTGCGGCTATTGCAAAATTCGGAATGGAAGATGCTGTAAGTTATGTTTCTACCGGTGGAGGTGCATTATTAGAATACATGGAAGGTAAAGAATTACCTGGCGTTAAAGCCATTAACGAGTAATTCTGATGTTACTTTTTTAAAAAAAGAATTATATAAAAGAAAGCCTGGATGTGAAAATCACAATTCCAGGCTTTTTTGTTATTAAGAGATCTTCTATTCTATTATTTACCCATAACGCCATAGCCGATAAAATATACATTTTCCCAGGATTTGATTATCGCCTTCACATTGATTTGGAAAAGATATTTAATTAAAATAACAGGATATATTGCCGAGGGTTCAATTTTAGCGGTCTGATTTTTTTTCCAAATTGAAAACCTATTATACTGATCTTCTATTTCTTTAATTTCGTTGACTTCGCTGAAAAATACTTATGAGATGTGAATTTTGATTATAATTATACATATATCGTGAAATAGGTTTATCAAATATAGACGAAAGATATTTGTTGGTTGTGAAAATGATTATAATTTTTGAATTATGCGAGCCTAACTTCCTTGCAAAATATTCAACGATCCTAATCGAATTTATAAATCTACTTCGTATTCGAAAGGGAGTTGCTGAAGCAGTTGTTGGAGCAACTAAAGATAATGGCGCATTCTCTTTAATTGGTGGTGGCGATTCAGCTGCGGCTATTGCAAAATTCGGAATGGAAGATGCTGTAAGTTATGTTTCTACTGGTGGCGGTGCATTATTAGAATATATGGAAGGTAAGGAATTGCCTGGCGTTATAGCCATTAACGAGTAATTCTAGTATTCCTTTCTTAAAAAAAGAATTTATATAAAAGAAAGCCTGGATGTGAATGAATCACAATTCCAGGCTTTTTGTTTAAGTGGGAGCGCGAGTATATTAACCCTTGTTTTTTTATAGCAGAACCAGGATCGCTTTCAATCTTTAATTTAGAAATGGTTAGGATGCGTTTTCAAATTCTTCGAACAACGTTTCCAGAATTGATTTCTCCTGAAAAATAGCGCCACTTGATACTTCGTCAACTGGGCTGAATACAATAAGAGAATTCTGATCACAATCTACAAAATTGGTCAGTTCTGTAAATTTATCCGATGCGATTTTAAAAACCATTATAGTTTTCTTCTTCGAATTAGGCATTTGTTTGGTTTTGTTTTATTAGTTTACTAAGTGGTTATGCTTTCGTAAAATCATATTCGAAGGCATTTTACAAATGTTGAATTTTTCATGCACAATTGATTGGAATGATCAACCAAGAATGTAATGAAATTATAAATCATTACATATTTATGCCTTTTTAAGATCTTTCAGATAGGTAGATGGAGTTTTACCAGTGGATTTCTTAAAAGCTACAAAGAAAGTGTTTCTTGATGAAAAGCCAGCATCAAGTGCTATAGCCTCCAGGGTCAATTGTTTCCAGGCTCCAGAATCTAATCTTTCCTTGATGTAGACAAGGCGGAGGTTATTAATATAGTTGTTGAAATTAAGCTGATAATGGTTATTAAATAAATCTGATAGTTTATGGCTTGGTACATCAAGCTGAGAGGCAAGCTCGCTAAGGGTGAGCCCGTTTTTCCTGAATATCTGTTTTTCAATGATAAATGTTTCCACCTGCTGAACCAAATTTTCGTCGACCATTTTTGCTTTCGTTTTCTCTAAAGCATTAATATCAGATTTATCTTCACTGGTCGAGAGGACTTGGCTTTCCTGTAATCGATCTGTTTTTCTCAATCCAAATATCAGCTCTGGATTAATAAAGAAGCTTAGGCTCAGTAAAAGTAAACAGCAGCAAAGCAATAAAATTATATTGCTCTGGTGAAGTATAAACCAAACCCTGTTCAGGTTTTTTAGTATCAGTACGTTAACGATTAGCATCCCGATAAATATGGTTAAACAGATACTAGAAAATAAATAAACCCAGTTAACAATTTTGGTGTTAGACTTTTTACGTGATGCTGCTCTGGCTAATTTGAATTGCAAACCCGTGTAAATTATAGCCGATATAGGAAAGGTAAACCAGTGCCATGGTTCGACAATATATTTATGCTCTGAGAAGGCAAATTTAACATCTGATGCAATTTTTCTTACAACCTCCAGCTGTGCAGGATAATCGAGTAAATTATAAGGTAAAACGGAAATAACCGCAGGAATAACAATTAAAAAATGAAGTAGATGGGTTTTCCTGAATTTTGCATGCTCAATGCTCAGCGATCCCCTTACATAAATATATAAGCATGGAGCGATGGCATAGTAGAGTGGTAAACCTTTGTTAAATAAAAATGGGTAATTCCTAATGTAACCAGAATTAGTCATCAGAAAAATTAATGCATACCAGGCGATTCCGAAAATGGCGGTAGCCAATAAAAAGTTAAGGTATTTTTTTGAGCCACCGTATAAAGAAAGCTGGATAATTACTAAAGAAAGAATAAATATTGCACCGATAACGGTGAAAAAAAAGGGATGCAAAGTTGTTGTCGTTTAGGGGTTACTAAAATATAAATAATATCTTATCAAAGCAGCCTTTATCACACTGTCTAAGTAATAGTTTTATCAAATTTTTTATCCAGATTTCTTGTGCTTTTTAAAGCCCAGTATACTAAAACTGGCTGAAAAAATAGCCTCGCCAACCTTTTGGCATCTGTGTCTAATCCAAAGGCACTTCTTCTATTCGTGTATTGAGCGATATTGCCTGGAAAAACGGCTACAAACATGGATGCAGCCACTAAGCCCAGCAGTTTTTCGTGTTTTTTAGGCGCTAAAATTAATGCGGTGCCGAGTGCAATCTCTCCAAATCCCGAAATTAAAACCGTATCGTCTTTTTTTAAGGGTACCCAATTCGGAACCTGTGCCTGGAATGCCTTCCTGGCAAAACTTAAATGCCCGATTCCTGCAAATATAAGCCCTGCTCCTAAAAGAATTTTTGCTGCTCTTTTTAAATTTTCATTTCCCATCTCCATGAAGTTTTAAATAATAACAAAAAATTTTGAATTATGTTCTTTTTCAATACATCACTTATTAGAGTGTTTTATTTGGATTATACCAATAATGGAAAGTGTAAAATATAATTAATGCAATCGGTTGCAATTTTGAAAATATATCCATACTTTAGGCATACCAAATAGAATAATATCATTTTGATTAGTGTATGCAAGATAAGGAAATTACAATTTACGATTTAGCTGAGCGACTGAATATATCTGCAACTACAGTAAGCAGGGGGTTGCAAGATCACCCTGCAATTAATAAAAAAACAAAAAAGAAAATCTTTGATTTAGCTACCGAGCTAGGTTACCGGTCTAATAAATTTGCAAGTAACTTGCGCAGGCAGAAAACCAATACAATTGGTGTTATTGTCCCAAGGCTAAATAGTTTGTTTATGTCGGCAGTTATTTCAGGCATCGAAAAAATAGTTAATAATTCAGGCTATAACTTAATTATCAGTCAGTCTTTTGAGCAGGAAAAGAAAGAGAAAGCCAATGCTGCAACTATGTTTAACAGCAGAGTTGATGCCTTAATTGTTTCTCTTGCTTCTGATACCCAGGATTTCAGCCATTTTGATAGCTTTAACAAGAAAAATATTCCCATTATATTTTTCGATCGCGTGGCAGAAGAAATTCAATCTACCAAGGTGTTGATTGATAACTTTAAGGCAGGTTATTCGATTACCAAACATTTAATTGAGCAGGGCTGTAAGGAGATTCTTCACATAACAGGAAACATCTCCAGAAATGTATACAGAGATAGATTCGAGGGTTATAAAAAAGCATTAGCAGATCACAAAATCGAGTTTAGGCCAGACTTGTTTATCTCTAATGATTTAACTGAACAAGTCTTACAGGATCATTTTGCGAATGATATTTTTAAAAGGGATAAAATGCCCGATGGCTTATTCATAACCAACGACTCTGCCGCTGCAGTTGCACTAACCATTTTGAAGGACGCTGGTTTTAGTGTACCCAAGGATGTTGCAATTGTAGGTTTTAATAATGATCTAATATCTCGTGTTACAGAGCCTGCAATTACGACCGTAAATTACCCTGGAAATGAAATGGGCGAAAACATTGCCCGTATTTTAATCAATCATTTAGACGGAGAAGGAGATTTGAGCTTTACCAGTACTGTCATTTTAAATGCTGAACTAATCGTCAGACCATCATCACAAAGAAATAAAAAATAATGAATAAACAAATAGCGGTTGTAACAGGCGGTGGGGCTGGATTAGGCTTGGCGATTACAGAGAAATTGGTAAAAGAAGGTATCCAAACCGTAATAATTGGCCGGAATGAAGATAAATTGAGCTTGGTAGCCAGGGAGCTTGGTCATTTATGTAGTTATAAAGTTTTCGATCTGCAGAACCTGGCAGCCATACCAGCGCTAATTGATCAGATACATACAGAATTTGGAGCGATTGATATTTTGGTTAATAATGCGGGTATCAACATGAAGAAGCCCTTTATTGAAGTTACTGATGAAGACTTCGCGACCATAATCCAAACCAATTTAAGTTCGGTATTTGCAATTAGCAGAGAAGTGGTAAAGAAAATGCTGTTTGTAGGTGCTGGAAATATAGTGAATATAAGTTCGATGGCAGCTCAATACGGTATTCCAAAAGTTATTGCCTATTCTGCGGCAAAAACAGGCATTGAAGGCATGACAAGGGCTATGGCAACCGAGTTATCTCCGTTAGGCATTCGCATTAACTGCGTGGCGCCAGGTTTTATCAAAACAGCTATGTCGGCAAAGGCTTTAGATGCCGATCCAGAACGTAAGAATAAGGTTTTTTCAAGAACACCAATGGGTAAAATGGGCGATCCCGAGGATGTAGCAGAAGCCGTATATTTCTTATGTTCGAATGCTTCGAAATATGTTACGGGTGTAATTATGCCTATTGATGGGGGAAATTCCATCGGATTTTAGTTTAGTAAATAAATGTTTTCGAGTATAAAGCACAAGTTGCTTTATACTCAAAAAAATAACCAAATATATGAGCAGGGATTCTAGATTTTTAAAATTTATGGCATCGGTGTGGGTTTATTTAATCCTTTCAGGTGTCTTCTATACTGCTCACGCTCAGCAATTAACTGTTGAACCTGGTTTGGATAATCAAGGGCTGAAAGATTTTTATAGCAATTATTTTCCAATTGGCGTAGCCGTTGGTTTGAGAAATCTAAGAGGAGACGAATCGGTATTAATCAAAAAACAATTTAATAGTTTAACGGCTGAAAATGCAATGAAAATGGCTCCTTTACAACCAAAGGAAGGGGAGTTTTATTGGAAGGCTGCAGATTCGATCGTAAACTTCGCAGTTAAAAATGGCATCAAAATACGTGGGCATAACCTTTGCTGGCACCAGCAAACACCCGATTGGATGTTTAAAGATGGTGATGAACAAGTATCTAAAGAAACCTTACTCAAACGTTTAAAAACACACATCAATACAGTTGTTGGTCGTTATAAAGGAAAAATTTACGCATGGGATGTAATGAATGAGGCAATTGACGATAATCCTGCAAATTTCCTGCGGAATTCTAAATGGTTCGAAATCTGTGGAGAAGATTTTATAACTAAGGCTTTTGCGTATGCGCATGAGGCAGATCCCGAAGCAAAACTTTATTATAACGATTACAATAGCGAATTGCCCGAAAAACGAGAACGAATTTATAAACTTCTAAAAAGCCTTAAGGGTAAAGGTGTACCAATAGATGGAGTGGGCTTACAAGCGCATTGGTCGTTAAAGTCACCAACAGAAGCAGATTTACGCACCGCTATAGAAAGGTATTCATCCCTGGGTTTAAAAATTCAGTTCACAGAGTTAGATATTTCCATTTATCCATGGGAAAAGGATAGAAGAGCGAAAAGGCCTGGCGAGTCAGATCAATTCACTGCCGATTTGGAAGCCAGACAAGCGGCAAAATATGCCATGGTTTTTAATGTATTCAGAGCATATAAAGATGTAATTACCAATGTTACTTTTTGGAATGTTTCCGATCGCCACAGCTGGTTGGATGAATATCCGGTTATGGGAAGAAAAAATTACCCTCTACTTTTTGATACTAATCTGCAACCAAAAAAAGCTTATTGGGAAGTTATCAATTTTAAAAGCAAATAATATGAAGAAACTTAGCCTGTTAATTCTTTTAGTCAGTTTTAAAGCAATTGCTTTCGCAGCAGGTGCAAATCCATTTGTAACAAAAGTTTATACACCTGGAAGTTTTCCAATTGCGAAAAAAGGCAAGGTCTCATCTATTTTGGTGAGTGGTACTGACTGGCCTGGGGTAATCAGAGCTGCTAAAGATCTTCAGTTAGATATAGAAAAGGTTACAGGTGTTAAGCCAGATTTCCTAGCCGATAAAAAATCGACAATGGCCATTATAGTTGGCACCATTGGAAAAAGTGAAATCATTAATCAACTTATAAGAGCAAATAAAATTGATGTGGCTGGCATTGCAGGGAATTGGGAAAGTACCTTAATTCAGGTGGTAAAGAACCCAGTTGCAGGTATAGATTCGGCGCTGGTTATTGCAGGGAGTGATAAGCGTGGTGCAATCTATGGTATTTACGAACTCTCCACTCAAATTGGGGTTTCGCCTTGGTATTATTGGGCTGATGTTCCGGTGAAAAAAAGTGAAACACTTTATGCTATTGGTGGTCGACATGTCATTGCATCGCCAGCGGTAAAATACAGAGGCATATTTTTAAATGATGAGGCACCAGCTTTATCGGGTTGGAGCAGAAAGGAATTTGGTGGTTTTAATAGTAAATTTTATGGGAAGGTTTTTGAATTAATTTTAAGACTAAAAGGCAATTATTTATGGCCTGCAATGTGGGGAAGTGCATTTAATGATGATGATAAAATGAATCCCGTTTTGGCTGATGAGTATGGAATGGTAATCGGTACTTCGCATCACGAACCTTTAACCCGAGCCCACGATGAGTGGAAGCGGTACAATGGTGGGAAATGGAATTACGATCAAAATCCAGCGCAGCTAAGAGCGTTTTGGGAAAGTGGCTTAAAGCGGGTGGCGGGTAAAGAGCAGATTATTACCGTTGGTATGCGTGGTGACGGCGATGAGCCTATGACAGAAGGAACAGCAACTGCTTTGCTGGAAAAGATTGTTAAAGATCAACGGGAAATTATAGAAAAAGTTACAGAGAAACCAGCAGCAGAAACGCCACAGCTTTGGGCGCTTTATAAAGAGGTTCAAGCTTATTATGATAAGGGCATGAGAGTACCCAATGATATTACTTTGCTGCTTTGTGATGATAATTGGGGGAACATTAGGAAATTGCCAAAGTTAAACGAAGCACCAAGAAAAGGTGGTTATGGCATTTATTACCATTTTGATTATGTGGGCGATCCTAGAAATTATAAGTGGATTAATACCAACCCCATTCAAAAAGTTTGGGAACAAATGCATTTAGCTTACCAGTACAATGCAAATCAAATCTGGATTGTTAACGTTGGCGATTTGAAGCCTATGGAATTCCCAATTTCATTTTTTCTGGATTATGCATGGGCTCCAGATGCCATTCCTGCAGAAAAACTGAAACAGTACACCATTGATTGGAGTGCTGAACAGTTTGGAGAGCAGTTCGCCCCAGAAATTGCTGACATATTGGATCGCTATTCGAAGTATAACGGCAGGATAAAACCCGAACTGCTTTCGGATAGTATTTATAGTTTAATAAATTATAATGAATTTGAAAACGTGGTTTCGGATTATAAAGATCTGGAGCAGAAAACCAGCCTGATTTACAGCCAAATTCAAGCAGACCAAAAGGATGCATTTTACCAATTAGTTATGCACCCGGTAGAGGCCAGCGCCAATTTATACGAACTATATTTTAATGTAGCTAAGAATAAACTTTATGCCAGACAAGGTCGGTTTTCTGCAAATGCCTTCGCTGATAAAGTGAGTGTGTTGTATAAAAAAGATGAAGCCATAACGCATTATTATAACAAAATCTTGGCAGGTGGTAAGTGGGATCATATGATGGATCAAACTCATATAGGTTATACTTATTGGCAACAGCCTGAACAAAACAGCATCCCTAAAACCATTACCCTTGCTTATAAAAGTAATTTGAATAAAGCGGAAATGGGTTTGTCAATTGAAGGTAGTGATTCATCGTGGACGGGTAAATCAAAAGTTAATTTTACATTGCCTTCTTTCGATTATTATAGCAATAAACCTCACTATTTCGAACTTTTTAACAAAGCTAAAGGCAGCTTCAGTTATGAAATAAAATCATCAGCATTTGTAAAAATTAAGGAGGTAAAAGGAACTGTAAATGATGAGAAGCGTATTTGGCTGAGTATTGATTGGGACAAAGCTCCTGCAGCAAAATCGCAAGCTTTTGTTACGGTTTCTGCAAGCGATGGTTCTAAAATCACGATGCTGTTAAATGTTGATAACAGACGGTTTGCTGATAAAAATATAAATGCTTTCCTACCAGATAATGGTTATATCGCAATCGAAGCACCTAATTATACCAAGGCTGTTGGCAGCAGACCCATCTTCTGGAAAAACATTCCAAATTATGGAAAAACCTTGGGTGGTATGATGCCAGTACCTGTTACTTCGTCTACTCAAAATTTAGACGCCAATACACCACATTTAGAATATGATATTTACCTAAATGAAACTGGAACTTTTGAACTGAATAGTTTCATATCTCCAACCATAGATTTTACAAATGGAGATGGATTGAAATTCGCTGTTTCTATTAACGATGAAGCCCCTGTTGTTGTAAATATTAGTAGCGATTATAAGACTGAAACGGCCTGGAGAAAATCTGTAGCTGATAACATTAAAATTTTTAAAACACCATTAAAATTTAGTCAGACAGGAAAGCATACCTTGAAATATTGGATGATTAGTCCAGGTGTTGTGTTGCAAAAATTAGTTTTAAACCTTGGCGGCTTAAAACCTAGTTTTTTAGGTGCGCCAGAAACTTTTGTATTGAAGTAAAATAATCCATTTATAAATCTGAAAATAAGATGATGAATAATTTTAAAAAGCTATCTGGCATAGCAATAATTATGGCTCTTGCTGCAACCAGTTCATGCCAGCAAAATACTGGAGCTAAAAACGAACTGAAAAATGATACGGTTAAAAAGTCGAAATTTCTTAGCGAACCTTTAATTAAAGATATTTATACGGCTGACCCCTCAGCTCATATTTTTAACGGTAAAATATATATTTATCCTTCTCACGATATAGAATCGGGTACGCCGGAGAACGACAATGGGGACCATTTTGATATGAAAGATTATCATATTTTAAGCATGGATAGTATAAATGGTAAGGTTACCGATCATGGTGTGGCACTTAGCGTTAAAGATATTCCATGGGCAGGAAGGCAACTTTGGGCGCCTGATGTTGCTTTTAAAAATGGTACTTATTACCTGTATTTTCCAGTTAAGGATAAAAATGATGTATTCCGTATTGGTGTTGCAACATCAAAGAGCCCAGCTGGTCCGTTTAAGGCAGAACCAAAGCCTATAGAAGGTAGTTTTAGTATTGATCCTGCTGTGTTTACGGATACTGATGGCACTAGTTATATGTATTATGGTGGTATATGGGGAGGCCAACTGCAACGTTGGAATAATGGAAAATATGACGCTAATGGTTCTAAAACAGATTCGGGAAAAGAAAACGAACCAGCATTGGAGGCAAAAGTTGTTAAGCTGAGTAAAAATATGCTGGGCTTTGATGAGGCTGTTAAAGATGTTGTAATTTTAGATGCTGCGGGCAAACCACTTTTAACCAACGATCATGACCGTAGATTTTTTGAAGGCGCCTGGATGCATAAATCTAACGGGAAATATTATTTCACTTATTCTACCGGCGATACTCACTTTCTCGCTTCAGCAATAGGCGATAGCCCTTACGGGCCTTTTAAATATCAGGGTACATTTATGAATCCGGTTCAAGGATGGACAACCCACCATTCTATTGTAGAAGTAAAAGGTAAGTGGTATATTTTTTATCACGATACCCAACTATCTAATAAAACGCATTTGAGAAATGTGAAGGTTACCGAACTGCGCCATAAAGACGACGGCACAATTGCGCTAATCGATCCAATAAATAAATAAAAAAAATCCTGCTCCATTTATAAAAAGAGCAGGATTTTTTTTAGAGCCCTTTGGTGGTTAACCAGATTTTATGTTAGGAAGAATTCTTTTTTTTTGAGCTAAAAAGAATTTCATCATTTCAGGTAAATACTTAAATTGCCAAAACAAGCTGTTAAGTTATATCTAACTTCATTGTCTTATTAGGTAACTTTGCTCACCACATTTAAATTTGAAAAAGAAAACAACCATATACGATATCGCAAAAGAGCTAAACATTACAGTTTCAACTGTATCAAGAGCTTTAAGTGGTTTCCCTGCAATAAGCGATGCGACTAAAAAGGCGGTTGTGGAGATGGCTAAAAAACTAAATTATAGTCCAAATAAGCTTGCTTCTGCATTAAAATCTGGTAAAACCCATATTATTGGTGTAATTGTGCCAAGTGTACAGGCGCATTTTTTTGCATCGATTATTCACTGCATTGAAGACGGGCTAAAAGACAGTGGTTACCGGGTAATTATATATCAATCAAACGAATCTGTTGAAAATGAAATTAACGGGGTAAGAACTTTACTCGAAGCCCAGGTTGATGGGATTATGGCTTCTATGTCTCTGGAAACTGAAGACGTTTCACATTTTGCCGAAATTATTAAACAGAATAAACCTTTAATTTTATTTGATCGGGTTAACGTAGATTTAGCCGTACCTACAATAACTTTGGATGATTTTAAAGCAGGTTATCTAGCTACGCAACATTTGATAGACAGAGGTTATAAAAAAATTGCATTTATCACGACTATTCATCAGATTAAAATTTTTAATGACAGGCTTAAAGGTTACAAGGCTTGTTTGCAGGATAATAACTTGCCAGTATTAGATGAGCATATCGTTTTTGGTGGCTTATCCATAAAAGATGGCAGATTTGGTGCAGGTAAACTGATCAGAAGTGAGCATAAGCCAGATGCAATAGTTGCTGGCGATGATTTTACGGCATTGGGTGTAATTAAAAAACTTAAGGAAATTGACGAAACACCACCTGAAATAGGTGTTATTGGTTTTGCTAACGAAGCTTTTTCGGCCTACATAACACCGAATTTATCAACGATAGATCAGCACGCACCGCAAATTGGTTCCGAGTGTGCAAAAATGTTTCTAAAAATGATTCAGCAGGAAAATCCTTATGAAAATATAGAACATATTGTACTTGACCCAACCGTTGTTGCCCGGCAATCTACTGATAAAAATCATCAAAGGTAGCTTTAAAAAACTTCTATAAGCAATTTTGCTAGAAATCTTTACTATCTATATTGTTAATTTAATCTTGTGTCGATAAACCAACTGATTTGATCCCATTGTACTAACCCTTATTAATTTTCAAACAACTAGTACTTTCGATAGCGCTAATCAACGATTTCGTGGGCAATAATATGTTCATGCCGAATATAGATTCAGCTTGCTAGTCAGAATTCATCACGGCAACAAGTTTATGACTGAAATTATTGATTTGCGTAGCATAAATTCTTGAAGTGATCATTTCGACATGGAATCTTTTGATCCGTTACACTGCAATCCCCAGCCAGGTAAGGGCATATTTTATTGTTTAACTAACCACTATAGTATTTAGGGAAACTGAAGTAGTAAATGCTTCGAATAGGATTTTTTTTTATCCATAGCCAAAACTCATAGTGCAAATATTTAATGCTAATTCGAATAAAATTTACAAACCAATCAAATTTTTAATGCTAATTAAGATTGTTTTACAAATTTTTAATGTTAAATACTCGATCGGATCGTTATAATTCTTAAACTAAGCATTACGCATCTTTATAACAGCTTATTGTATATAATCATTTGTGCGATGATGCAAGTCAAATTAGGAAATAATATTTTTAACTTGAGAAAAAGAACTCTTTTGCAGAGCGCCTTTTGTAGAGTTGCTGTCGGTTGATATGATTGGTAATTTGCAATTGCTTCCCGAGGCGTAGATTATGGGGATTGTAATTCTTCGTCACTTTTGGTGAAATAAAGGGGTTCAGTTGCAAGCATGATCCTATAACAAAATCAAAACATCTTTAAAATCAAATTTCCTTCGAGTGATAATTAACTTTTTTTTTATTTCATCAAAAGTGACGAAGAACCAACGACGCTTGAATCTCCAGTTAATTATTTGAAAATACTTTTTTGTATGCCCATTTCTAACCCACGTATCTCTGCAAGGCCTTTTAACCGCCCAATAGCGGAATAGCCAGGATAAGGATTCTTATCTAAATCATCAAGCATTTGGTGTCCATGATCCGGTCGCATCGGTATTGCTCTATTCTCTTTGTGCATTAGTTTAACTGCCTGGGTAACCAAAGTAAACATATCTGCATTTCCTTCTAAATGATTAGCCTCGTAAAAATTCCCTGCATCGTCTCTTTGCGTGCTTCTTAAATGAAGAAAATATATTCTCGAACCTAATCTTTCCATCATGCCAGGTAAATCATTGTCTGGTCTGGCACCGAAAGAACCGCTGCAAAAACAAAGGCCATTTGATTTTGCAGGAACTTGTTCTATAATGAAACGGGCATCTTCTTCGGTACTCATTATTCTTGGTAAACCTAGTATTGGGTAGGGTGGGTCATCAGGATGGATAGCCATTTGCATACCGTTTTCATCGGCTACAGGCGTAATCTCTTGCAGAAAGTGAACCAGGTTCTCTTTTAGGTTACTTCTGGTAATTCCCTTAAAGCCATTAAGCAAGTTTAAAACCTGCTCAGGGGTAAAGCTATCCTTACTGCCTGGTAAGCCCTGTAAGCAATTGCCCATTAACTTCTCCCGCTCTTCAGGGCTAAGCTTTTCAAAATGAGCGGTTGCGTGCTCTACTTCGGTTTTAGAATAATCAGCTTCGGCGTTTGGTCTTTTGAGTAAAAACAAATCAAAAGCAATAAAGGCCGATTTTTCGAAGCGCAGGGCTAATGCACCTGTTTGGGTTTCGAACTTTAAATTGGTTCGCATCCAATCTAAAACGGGCATAAAATTATAAGTAATTACCTTAATGCCACATGAGGCAAGATTGGCTAAACTGATCTTGTAATTTTCTATCCAAGTTTGATACTGGCCGGCTCGTTTTTTAATATCCTCGTGAACGGGTAAACTTTCTACAACGCTCCAAAACATTCCATGTTTTTCTATTTCGGCTTTTCTTTTTTCGATTTCAGCTATGGGCCATATTTCACCAACTGAAATATGATGTAGCGCCGTTACAACACCTTGGCAGCCTGCTTGTTTAATGTTGGTTAAGCTTACAATATCTTCTGGTCCATACCAGCGCATGGTCTCAATCATTTTCATAGTAAAAAACTCTACTTATTTAGTTTGTGCAATCGGTACAGTGTAAAAATACACCATTTTTTAGCGTTTTATAAACGATTGTAAAAATAATTGAAAATATTTTATGCAATCGGTTGCAAATTGATTTTTTATTTCTACATTTATCATAACCAAATATAATTACGCATCATTCTTTGTCTCTAACTAGGCGAACGGGTGCTTAAAATTATTTAAAAACTACAGCTAAAAGCTGTGAATTAAATTGAACCTTTTATGAGAAAACCCAGACAAAAAATCTTTTTGCAGCGTATGGTTGTTCTGCTACTTCTGCTAGGACTAACTCCAACATTGCTGTTTGCACAAAACATTTTAAAGGGGAAGGTTGTAGATGAAAAAAATCTTCCTTTACCAGGTGCAGGCATTAAACTTAAACTTTCAGGTAAAAGCACATTAACATTAGACGATGGAAGCTTTACCATTAGTGCGCCTACAAATGAAAAGACATTAATTGTGTCTTTTATAGGTTATCCATCGCAAGAAATTGAAATTAAAAATGGTGTTTCGAGTTACAATGTTGTGCTAACTCCAGATTCGAAAAACCTAAATGAAGTTGTTGTAATCGGCTATGGTACTCAGAAACGTAAAGATGTTACGGGCTCTGTTGTATCTTTAAGTGGTGCGGCAATTAAGGAAGTTCCCGTTGCGAATATTCAACAGGCATTGCAAGGTAGAATGGCGGGGGTAGAAGTTCAGTCGGTGGGTACCAGGCCAGGTTCTGGAGCTCAGATTAGAATTCGTGGAGAAAGATCTATTAATGCATCAAACGACCCATTGTTTGTTGTAGATGGGATACCTTATGGTGGTACATTAAATGATATCAATCCAGATGATATTGCAAGTCTTGATGTTTTGAAAGATGCATCGGCAACTGCAATTTATGGTTCGAGAGGTGCAAACGGGGTGGTTTTAATTACGACAAAGCGAGGAATTGCTGGTGATACAAGAGTTTCATTTAATACTTATTATGGCGTGAGTAAAATCACCGATAAGTATAATGTTTACAATGCAGATCAATATAGAGCACTTCGTGATTATTCTGTTTATAATCAAGATTACCTGGCTGATGAGAAACAGGGTATTGCGACTGGTAGAAATACAGATTGGCAGGAATTACTCTATAAAGATGGTTACATGACTGACAATAATCTGAGCATTTCAGGTGGAAGCGATCAAAGTCAATTTTCTGTTGGCGGAGGTTATTTCAAACAAACTTCGGCTTTGCCAAGTCAGGATTTTACGAGGGCATCATTAAAAGCAACAGGCGATTTCAAAGTAGGTAAACGCGTAAAAATTGGTTTCAATAATTTAACCAACTATAGCATTACTAACGGTTCGCAATTCGGGCTAAATGTGTTTCCGTTGCTGGCTTTGAGTCCGTTAACCTCGCCATACAATACCGATGGAAGTGTAAATATAAAACCATCAGGTAATCTTGATGACTTAAATACAACCTATAACCCACTTATGTTATTATCTAATAATAATCAGTGGGTAGATCGGGTTCGACGTTTCCGTACATTTAATAGTCTTTATGGAGAAGTTCAGATTATTGATGGGCTTAAATATCGCTTAAATGCAGGTTTAGATTTTAATCAGGAAGAAGGAGCGCAATTTAGAGGAACCAACAGTTATTTCAGACCAGGTTTAGGGAATACGGCATCTGTTAATAACGGAACTGGAACAAAGTACTCTTTAGATAATTTACTTACATACGAGAAAACCATAGCACAGAAACATCGTGTTTCGGTTACTGCTTTATTTGGCTTTGAACGAGAACAATACCACAATACATCGGTAAGTAAGGATTCAATTACTGCTGATTTTGTACAGTTTTACAATCTTGGTCAATCATCTGTTGGTCCTGTTGCCATTTTAGGTGGAAGTGAATCTTCAGCAACATTGATTTCCATGATGTTAAGGGCAAATTATGTTTACAATGATAAGTACATGATTACTTTAACAGGTAGAAGAGATGGTTCATCACGTCTTGGTGATGGAAATAAATGGAAGCAATACCCTGCAGTTTCTGCAGGTTGGAGTATTACGAACGAGGATTTTATGAAGAACCAAAAAATTGTTTCGAATTTAAAACTTCGTGCTGGATTTGGTATTACTTCAAACCAGGCTGTGCCTGCATATAGTACTTTAGGTGGTGTGGCTTCGAATAGTGTTCGATATAATTATGGGCCATCATCGCAAATTGGTTATTATGTAACTAAAATTGTAGATCCGAAATTGGATTGGGAGTATACGCGTACGACAAATATCGGTTTAGACTTCGGTATATTAAATAACCGTATTACTGGTAGTGTTGATTGGTATACCGCTAAAACAGACAAACTTTTATACGGTGTTCCGCTACCGCCTACATCAGGAATATCAGAACCTTATTTGACCAATATTGGTAACGTAACCAATAAGGGATTAGAGGTAGCCCTATCAAGCCAAAATGTTAAAACCGATGGTGGTTTTTCTTGGAGCACGGATCTGAATTTTTATTTCAATAGAAATAAACTGGTTGCCTTAAATGGTAATATTACTCAGGTAACGAATGCGCAATTATTTGTTGGACAGCCTTTAACTGCGATTTTCGATTATAAAAAATTAGGTATCTGGCAAACAAGTGAAGCCGCCGAGGCGGCAAAATACGGATTTGTTCCAGGTCAGCTTAAATTAGAAGACCACAATGGCGACGGAAAATTAACCGTTGATGATAAATACGTTATCGGTAATGCTCAGGCAAAAATTCAAGGAGGTATAACTAACCGTTTCAATTATAAAGGTTTCGATTTCTCTTTTGTAGTTTATGCTCGTTTTGGTGGTACATTAATAAGTCAGGTGCACCAACCACTTGCGGGCTATTTAACAATTAATGATGGTCGTAGAAATCAATTAGCTGTTGATTATTGGACACCAACAAATCCGACAAATAACTTCCCATCGCCAAATGGTTCAGGAGGACAAATTACTTCAGCTTTAACGAGTGACGCATGGTCTACTTTAGGTTATTATGATGCCAGCTTCATCAAAGTAAGAAGCATCAACCTTGGTTATTCCTTAAGTAATAAACTTGCGAATAAATTGGGTGCACAAAAAATTAAGGTTTATATAGCTGCACAAAATCCATTCATTTTATATTCTCCATACGTTAAGGCTGGTGGTTTAGATCCAGAAGCTACAGGAACTGGAAACCAGGGTGTTTCAAATCCAGGAAATATATCAAACAGAGCATTAACAATTGGCGCTACAATACCACCAACGAGAACTTTCCTGGCTGGTTTAAATGTTACATTTTAATAAACCTCAGTCATAATATTACAGATATGAAAACAAAATATTTTATACTCGCGGCATTTCTTTCGGTGGTAATTACGCTTGAAGGATGCAAAAAAGCCCTAGAAGAAAAACCTTATACAGCCTTTACCACCGAATATTTAAGAACACCTGAAGGCCTGCAGGCTGCCATAACATCTGTATATGCAGGGATGCGTTACGATTTTGGACCAATTGGTGCGGTTTTATTGGCTAACATGGGTACTGATGAATGGACCTTTGGTGATCAGGGAAATTCTGGGCAAACCCTGGAATTGGGTACTTACCAAATTCCACCTACAAATGGTGCTATTTTAACACCATGGAATAGAAATTATTCAAATATTAATCTTTGCAATTTTATTGTAGATAATGCACCGAAGGTAACAATGGATAATGCGGCACGTAATGTTATTGTTGCTGAGGCCAGATATTTGAGAGCACATTATTACTTATTGTTAGTTGAGCAGTTTGGCGCAGTACCTTTGGATTTAGGATCGGGCGATCTGGTTTTTACAGACGTGGCGTATTATGGCTTTAATCGCTTGCCTTTCACTGATATTTTAAAGAAAAACTATCAGGCAATGGTTAACGACCTAACTTTTGCAAGTCAGAACTTGCCAGTTACCAGGCCAACAAATGCCTTCAAGCTGTCGCAAGCTGCTGCTTTACATTTACTTTCGAGGGTTTATCTCTACCGTGGTTATTCTGATGTAAAAGAGGCTACAGATTTCAATAATGCTTATAAAACAGCGATGGAATTAATCAATAATAAAGCAAAATATGGTACTGATTTATTACCAGATTATAGTCAGGTGCATAAACAAGGTAATGATTACAACAAAGAGGTTTTGTATTCAGTAGAACGTTTAGCTTTAAATAATTCGAATAACGAAACTACAAGTCCAGGCACCGAATTTGATGGTAAAGTAAATCTTGCAAACAATTTATTTAATGCCAACTATCAAAATGCGATTACGGTTGGGGGTGTATCACTTATTGATGATCGTCCTTTACAATATGGTCGTCCGTTGAGACAATTGGCGCCAACGCCTTATGTTTTTAATAAGGTTTTTGCAGAGAAGACTAATGATAGCCGTTACGATGCAACTTTTAGGGTGTTATGGCGGGTTGCAACTTTACGCACTGGTGCAGATTTAGAAACCTTTAAAACTAAACTGGCAGGGGTTGGCTTTGCTTTGGGTGATACCGCAATTTATTTGGCGCCAACCGATGCCCGAGCAGCTCAGCTAAAAGCAGCAGGTAAAAAGTATAAGGTTTTGGGTCCATCAGAATTCTGGAGTAATCAAAATAAAACCAATCAGCTTTATCCAAATCTTAAAAAATACGATGACAGTGTTCGTAATAACTTTCAGGATGTTTCTGGTCGTCCGTTTATAGTTGCAAAACTATCAGATGTTTACCTAATGGCGGCAGAAGCTGCATTGCAAGATGGTCATCCTGCAGATGCAGTACCGTTAATTAACGCTTTAAGAGAGAGAGCTGCGTTCCGATCAGGTTTATCGGCAACAGAACTTGCCAGTAGAAAGGCAGCAATGGATATTACATTAGCGCAAATTAACCTTGATTTTATTTTAGATGAACGCACACGAGAACTATGTGGTGAAAGCATTCGCTGGGCTGATTTGGCTGTTCGTAAAAAGTTGGTAGAACGTGTAAAGGCCAATAATCCAGATGGAGCTACTAACATAAAAGATTACCACAATTTAAGGCCCATCCCTCAAAGTCAGATTAATAGTGTTGTCGATCCAACAGGCGATCCAAACCGAAATAAATATCAAAACCCAGGTTATTATTAGTCAAATCATTAGCGCAAATTAAAATGAAAAATAAATTAATTATCCCTGGCTTACTGTTACTAACAGCAGTTGGGATGTATTCTTGCAAAAAAGATATTTATAACGGAGCAAATAGCCTGGTTGAAGATCAATTTACAGACAACGCTGCATCTTTAAAATCTTTGGTTTCTTTTCCAATAGGTTTAGCTGCAGAATATCCATTATCATCAACCAACTCTTCATATTGGGAAACCATAAAAAGAGAGGCTGGATGGATTACATTTGGCAATGAGCTAAAAAACAATGCAATTGTAAAGGCTGATGGAACTTATGATTTTACAACTGCCGATAACTTCTATAATCTGGCAACTACAGCAGGTATAAAAGTGTTCGGGCATACTTTAGTCTGGCATTCGCAACAAAGAGCCTCATACTATAATAGTTTAATTGGCGGAGGTGGAAGCGGAACTGGCCCAACAAATTTAGCGGTTAATCCAGGTTTTGAAACAACCACGATTGGTACCACTGCCGAACCAGCCGATGGGTGGCAGGTTTTAAATGGCGCAGGACAATTTGTAAGTACAGCAAGTAATGTGAATACTGGCTCAAAAGCTTTACAGGTTAATGTGCCTGCGGGCGGGCAAAACTATAATACGCAATTGGCTAGCAAAGCGCAGATTGCCGTTACAGCAGGTAAAACATATACGATATCTTTTTACATAAAAGGAGCGAGTGCACAAAGCATCCAATTTGAAATTAGACCATATTCTGGTGCTACTGCTGGTTCTGTAAATTATCAGGGAGGAAAGGCTGTAACCACTTCTTATACAAAAATTTCGTACGACTATGCTATTCCCGCAGGCGTTACTGCTATGCAATTGGCCTTTGATTTAGGTGGAACGCAAAATACACTTTATCTGGATGATGTTAGTATTACCGATGCATCAATAGTTGCGCCTCCAACTGGTGGCGCTTTGACAACGATTGTAGATAATGCGTTGAAAAAACACATCCAAACGGTTGTAGGTAGGTATGTAGGTAAAATAACAGCCTGGGATGTTATCAATGAGCCTTTTACTGATGCAGGTGAAATCAGAAACAACACCAATACGCCTGTTCCAGCTGGGCGAACTGATATTTTTGTTTGGCAAAATTATCTGGGAAGAGATTATGCGTCAAAATCTTTTACATACGCAAGAGCCTCTGATCCAAATGCAGATTTATACATGAATGATTATAATCTGGAATCGAGCACGGTGAAACTGGATGCATTTGTAGCCCTGGCTAAAGAGTTAAAAGCTGCAAATACTGGTATTACTGGCGTAGGCACGCAAATGCACTGTAACATCAATACTTCTTACAATATGATTAATGAGATGTTTCAGAAATTAGCTGCAACTGGACTGAAGGTTCGTATATCTGAATTAGATGTTAGATTAAACCCATCAGAAAAGGTTGGGGCGGTTGCTACTTTCCCTGCTTTAAGAAATCTTCAGGCGGCGATGTATAATCACGTGGTTAAAGCTTACTATAAATATGTACCAGAAGCACAACGTGGTGGAATTACGGTTTGGGGTGTTACTGATGCCGATAGCTGGATTACAACAAGTTTAGCAAAAAATGATGGGCCTCTGCTATTCGATGGCTCATACAATAAAAAACCAGCTTTTGGAGGTTTTTCTCAAGGTCTCAAAGGCCAGTAATAAAATGGTTAGTTAGTGGTTAAGGCCATTCCGAGTTCGGAATGGCCTTTATTTTTTAGTGCTGTCAGAAAGTTATGATACTTCGATTCTAGAGGCACTATTATTATGGTTTTCAGCCGAATTACCGCTAGTAAAATTGATTATTACCTTTTAAAATCCCGAATTATTATGATATTTTTGGATTGTAATCCTTTATTATTATGTTTATTCGGGATTAGAATCCAAAATGATTATAAGAACTATTCAGAAATCAAACCAGTTCTTTTTATTGGTGAAAGTAATTGGCTTATCCATTCTATTCCATAGTTATTTTATTGAAGCTTCAAAAGGTTCGGTTGGTAAACCGTTTCTGTTATAAAGGTTTGCCCCTTCAGGATTATCAGCCCACGCATAACGAACATAAACAGGATTAGCTATTTCTTCACTCCAAACTAAAACTTTGCTATGTTGTATTTCTGCCTTGGCCCACACAAATTTTTTGTCGGCTCCTGCTACAGCAAAGTATTTTAATGCCGAACCTGATTTAATTACTAATCCATCACCAACATTATCAAAGCTCAAAATAAGTTTATTTTTATTCAAAATTAACGACTTAAAGGTTGGTCCGCTTGAAATTGTTTTTTTATCTCCATAAACCAAATGAGCAGCCTGCAGGGCTAATCTTTTACCAATATCCTGTTTATTTAACGGATGAATATCATTCCATTCGCCTAAATCTATTGCCACTGCCATTCCTGTGTTTTTAACACTTAACAAAGCTCGTTGCTGAAATCTTAATTCTGCCCAGTTACTTTCAGAAGGCTTATCCTTAGCTTCCATAAAATTAGGTAACTGAACATAGATAAATGGCAATAATGGCTTTTTCCAGGTTGCTCTCCAATCTTCAATAAGACTCTGCATAAGCTCTATGTATTCTTTGGCATTTCCAGTATTCGCCTCTCCCTGATACCATAATACCCCTTTAATTTTATAGTCTTTTAATGGAGCAATCATCGCATTATAGAGTCCGGTAGGTTTCCATCTAATAAATGTTTGCGATGGCGCAGGAACTGATTTTGCGCCTAATTTATACTTCCATTTACCTTTTAAGTTGATTGTATCTTGACCCGTAATAAGTTGGTACGCCTTATCTTCTACAAAACCACCATTGCCCGAATTATTAATTAATTTAACTGTTACGGTATTTTTACCTTCTTTTAAAACTCCTGAATTAAAAAGATACCTTCTTGGCGGATACTGATAGCTGGTAGCGCCAACAAATTCGCCATTAATAAATACAGAATCCGCATCTACAATTCTACCCAATAGTAATTTCGCGGGTTTACCAATCATCGATTTTGGAATAATAATATCCTTTTTAAACCAAACGACACCATTGATTTTTCCTAAATCGCCATTTGCCCAGTAGCCTGGGATATTCATTTCTGCCCAATCAGAATCTTCAACATTTCCTTTCCAGTTATTCTTTACGCCTAAATCATTTGTATTTAAGTTTTTGTACCACGCATTTGATAAGCTTTGATCATCCGTTTCAATTTGCTTAATAAGCTGATCATCTTTAAATTTTAGTGCTTCTTTATAATAGGCTGGAAATTTTTCGATTGCACTTTCACTAATCCATGCTTGCGCTGGTGAGCCGCCCAATGCTGCGTTAATAATTCCAATCGGGACGTGGTATTTTTTATTTATATCTAAAGCGAAGAAGTAAGCAGCGGCAGAAAAATCTAAAACTGTTTTTGGATTAGCGGCTTCCCATCTTCCACTTGATAAATCGTTTCTTTTTTGTTTGAAATCATATTCATCAGGGACTAAAAATTGCCTGATTTGCGGGTGGTTTGCATTGGCTATTGCCTCTGGATATTGATCAATCAACCTACCCATTGGCAATTCCATGTTCGATTGGCCACTACAAAGCCAAACATCACCAAATAAAATATCTTTTAAAACGACTTTGTTACTAGCTGTAAAAACCATTTCGTAAGGCCCGCCAGCCTTTTGTGGCATTAGCTTTATTTCCCAGTTCCCGTTTTTATCTGCTTTTGTATTATACTTTTTTTTGTTGAAATCTAAGCTTATGTTTTCGCTGGCCGCCGCCCAGCCCCAAACTTTAACGGTATCCGATCTTTGTAAAATCATTCCACTACTAATCAGTTTAGGAAGTTTAATTTGAGCAGATCCGTATAAGAAGCTAAAAACTAATAGAGATAATATTGCTGTTTTCTTCATCTGGAGATTATTTATAAGCGTATAGTTTTATTTTTTGAATACTAAAATTACCTTCGGGGATTCTTAAATGTCTGCCTTGATGACTTTGATCGCCATTTAAACGCAAGCCAGGTATCCATTTCTCATCCTTAAAATTACCTTCATCGATTTGCGCAATACCTGCGTTTAGATTAGCAGCTAAGGGTTTGAAAGATGCCACTATACCAGTTCCAGCTACAATAAATTCATCTGGTGCCAGTTGTATAACTAATCCACCAGTAATCGGCCAGTTATCTTCTTTTGATTTTGGTGACCAGCCCAAATTTAAATCATGCGAGAAAGTTAAAATATAGTCGCCTAATTTAATTTCCTGCTTGTTATCTTTTTTATCAAATAAAACACCATTTATCATTCCTTTCCCTCGGTTTTGAAGAATTAAAGGGCTTAATTTATCTAATAATTTATAAGCGCTAGAAATCTCCATATTCATTTTTTCATCTCCATTTTCGATTGAGAAGGGGGAAAAGCCAACGGCGTTATAGTGACCAATAGCATTGAATGCTTTACCCGCTACACCTTGTTCAAATTTAATCTCAGGAATAAATAGGGTGTTATTGCCTCTTACATACAAATCATTCCAGTATTTAAAATTAGGATTATAAAAATCTGGAGAAAGCAAGTCGATTTTTGGTGCACCAGCTTTCCAAACGTCAATAATGTGCGGTAACGGACCAGCACTCGGGTATTCTCCGGGTTTAGCTTCTTTTTTATAATTAAGAGCAGCATTTAAATACATTGGTAAATTATAAGCTTGTTTGCCCGCATCTGCTAGTTTGTTAATAAAATCTGCATAATACCACGCCATAAAAATTTCATCAGTGGCTAAACTTTTGCCAAAAACGCTCTCCCATGTACCTGAGGTTTGGTAACCGTTTTTGGCCCAGGCAGCTTTAAATTCTGGCATCAGGTTTTCTTTGTTTAACTTTAGGTAATTGAATAATGGCTGCGGGACAGCTTTATTAAAAGCAGATGTAGCCATTGCACTATGATCTCTGGCATCGGGTAGCATTCCGATTTCATTTTCTACCTGTATCATAATAACAGTTTGCTCTTTGGCATCTATTTTTTTAATGTAGGTCATCAAAGCTCTAAATGCTTTAATATCTGAGGTTAAATTATTTTCAGAGAAAGGGCTAAGGATTTCTTGTCCGACACCATTCTTATTTGTAGCTCGTGGAAATCTTTTCTGGTCTTTTTTAACCCAGTATGGCGCATAGCAAGACATGCTGTTTTTCCAGGCGCCAAACCACAGAAATACTAACTTGATGTCGTTTTTTCGGGCATTTTGTATAAGGGTTTCAATTAGGTTGAAATCAAATTTTCCCTCTTCAGGTTCTACTAATTCCCAATAAACTGGTGCTAAAACCGTGTTTAGATTCATGGATTTTAGTTTTGGCCAAATCGGTTGCATGTATTCTACAGTCGATGAGCTCGAGTTACCGAGTTCACCTCCTAAAATTAGAAATGGTTTGTCGTTTACATAAAGTTGTTTTACGTTGCCTTGAGTTTTAAAATAGCTTTGCGAAAAAGTTACCGTTGTAGTGAGCAGGCTAAGGCAGAAAATCGATAGCGCCAGTTTTTTCATATTGATTTGGTTAGGGTAAAAATGAGCTTGAAACTTTTACTAAAATAAGAAAAAAAATAGTTTCTGCAATCGGTTGCATTTTTATTTCTTTATTTATATCTTTCCTCTTCGTAACCAAATAAAATTCCTCAAAATGAGAAAGTGTTTCACTCTTTTTTTTCTATGTATAGCTATAACCTGTTCTGCACAAATTAATTTGGTTAATCCAATTTTATCTGGTTTTTATCCCGATCCAAGTGTTAAGAAAGTGGGCGATGATTATTATTTAGTTAATTCTACATTTTCATATTTTCCAGGTATACCTGTTTTTCATAGCAAAGACTTAAAAAACTGGAAGCAAATCGGCAATGTTATAGATAGGCCAAGCCAAATGAACTTTTTAGGAGATGGCGTATCGCGGGGATTATTTGCACCATCTATAAATTTTCATAATGGAACATACTATGTAACCTGTACGTTAATCGATCGGAAAGGCAATTTTGTAGTAACAGCCAAAAGCCCATCAGGCCCCTGGAGCAATCCTGTTTGGTTGCCAGAAGTTAAAGGAATAGATCCATCTTTGTTTTTTGATGCTGATAAAGCATATATTGTTTACAATAGCGATGCGCCTGATAATAAGCCGCTTTATAGTGGCCATAGAACAATTCGTGTTTACGAATTTGATCCCATTACCTTAAAAGTTTTAGGTGAAGAAAAACAATTGGTAAATGGGGGAGTAGACATTAGTAAAAAGCCTGTTTGGATCGAAGGACCTCATATTTTTAAACGAGGAGATTGGTATTATCTGTGCGCTGCAGAAGGCGGAACCTCCGTTAATCACTCGCAGGTAATTTTAAGGAGCAAGCAGGCAATTGGTCCTTACTTAGCGTACGAAAAGAATCCAATATTAACACAACGGGATTTAGATCCGAAACGTAAAAATCCAGTAACTTCTGCAGGACATGCAGAGCTGGTTGAGGGGCCAGATGGAAATACATACGCTGTGTTTTTAGCCGTTCGCCCTTATGAAGACGATTTTTATAATATTGGAAGAGAAACATTTATTGCTCCCGTTAGATGGGACAATGAATGGCCAATTATTAATCCCGATTTTAAAGAAATTCAACCCGTGTACAAGGCATCTTTTAAGGAAGTTACAGAGTTAAACACAATTCCTCAAAGTGGCAATTTTCAATACAGAATCAAATTCGAGGATAAAATTGACCCAGCGCTACTTTTTTTAAGAACCTTAGATCAAAGCTGGTTTAAGCTCAGTAAAGCCGACGGTATAACGATGAATCTTTCACCGGAAACTTGCATGGGGACGGGGAATCCCGCTTTTATAGGGAAACGGCAGCAACATTTAATTTGTAAGGCCTCAACTGAATTAAATTTTACAGCAAGGGCTAAAAACGAAAAGGCGGGTTTGTTGATTTATCAAAGTGAATTTAATTTCTATTATCTCTGCAAATCTATCGAAGGTGGCAGGCAGGTATTGCAGATTTTTAAAGGCAACAAGCAAAATAATAATATGTCTTTAATTAAGCAGGTTTATGTTGGAAAAAGCAAATTATATCTTCAAATCGAAGCAGATAAAAGCGTATGTAATTTTTATTATTCAAATAATGCCAACGATTGGAAATTATTGGCAGGAGGCTTAGATGGGAAGTATTTAAGTACAAAGGTAGCGGGCGGTTTTGTGGGCTCACTGTTTGCCTTGTATGCCACCTCTTCTGGCTTAACATCAGATAATAAGGCAAGCTTTAAGTGGTTGGATTATGCAGGAAAAAATTAGGGTTTTTGCTTGAATTGATGATTAATAACAATAATTGTCCGTTAATTACGAATGATTTTTTAATAAAAAATTTGCAGTTTATAAATTAAATCTCATATTTATGCAACCGTTTGCATAACATTATAAAATTTTAACCATATATGTATTTATTAGGTATCGATATAGGCACTTCTTCCATTAAGGCATCTGTTGTTGATGCAATTACGCAAAAGTGTTTAGCTACTGTTCAGTATCCTGATATTGAAACGGAAATTAAATCCATAAAGCCTGGCTGGGCAGAGCAATCTCCAATGGATTGGTGGAGAAATACACAACAAGCCATCCTAAAATTAAATGCCCTGGAGTTGTTTAACCCCAAAGAAATCGTTGCAATTGGTATTGCTTATCAAATGCATGGATTAGTTGTGGTAGACAAAGAACAAAATGTATTGCGAGACAGTATAATCTGGTGCGATAGCAGGGCTGTTGAATTAGGAGAAGCAGCATTTGATGCCATTGGGCAAGAGAGATGTTTACATAATTTGCTTAATTCACCTGGTAATTTTACAGCATCGAAACTGGCCTGGGTTAAAAACAACGAACCCGAACTTTACAGTAAGATAGATAAAATTATGCTGCCTGGCGATTTTATTGCAATGAAATTTACTGGAGAGATTACTACAAGTATTGCTGCGCTCTCCGAAGGAGTTTTTTGGGATTTTAGAAAAAATGAGGTTTCCAAAGATGTTTTAAATTTTTATGGCTTGGATGAAAGTCTAATTCCAGATATAAAACCATTATTTTCTGAGCATGGTTATGTAAGCCCTGGAATTGCCAGATTATTAGGGTTAAAAGAAGGTATTCCGGTAACCTATAAATCAGGTGATCAACCTAATAATGCATTGTCTTTAAATGTACTTAAACCAGGAGAGGTTGCCGCAACTGCAGGAACTTCAGGTGTAATTTATGGCGTTAGTGATGAATTAACATATGATCAGCAATCGCGTGTTAATACTTTTGCTCATGTAAATTATTCAAACGATGCAAAACGAACTGGCGTGTTGCTTTGCATCAACGGAACTGGCAGTATGTACCGCTGGGCTAAATATAATTTTGCGCCAAATCTTTCTTATTCAGAATTAAATCAACTTGCAGCCTTATCACCAATAGGTAGTAAAGGTATTCGCGTGCTGCCATTTGGCAATGGTGCAGAGCGTATGTTGAATAATAAATATACTGGAGCCCAGTTATTAGGGGTTGATTTAAATTTGCATAATCAATCCGATATTTTCAGGAGCGTTCAAGAAGGAATCGCCTTTTCTTTCCGTTATGGCTTAGATATTTTACGTGAAAACGGAATGCAACCAAAAGTAATCCGAGCTGGGATGGCTAATTTGTTTTTAAGTGATTTGTTCGCCCAGGCTTTTGTAGATGTAACAGGTGTGCCCGTAGAATTATATGAAAATGATGGAAGTGTTGGGGCTGCATTAGGTGCAGGAATTGGCGCTGGTGTTTTTAAAAATGCGGAAGAAGCTTTTGCTGAACATAAAGTATTACGTTACCTCGAGCCTAAAAATTCGAATGATTATGAACCATTGTATGGAGATTGGAAAAATATATTAATTAAAGCATTAAAATAATTACAAAATATAATAAAATGATAAAAGTAATAACAGGAGCGACTGAATTTTTTAAAGGAATCAAACAGATTCAATACGAGGGTTTACAAAGTGATAACCCGCTCGCATTCAGATGGTACGATGCAGATAAAATTGTTGCGGGTAAAACCATGAAAGAACATTTTAAATTTGCCTGTGCTTATTGGCACTCTTTCAACGGGAACGGAGCTGATCCGTTTGGAGGGCCAACTCATATTTTTCCGTGGGATGAAAAGAAGGATGCGGTAGAGCGGGCTAAAGATAAAATGGATGCCGCATTTGAATTTATCACCAAAATGCAGTTGCCTTATTATTGTTTTCACGATGTGGATGTTGTGGATTATGGAAATGATATAGCAGAAAACGAACGTAGATTACAGACTTTAGTGGAATATGCTAAAGAAAAGCAGGCACAAAGTGGTGTAAAGTTACTTTGGGGAACTGCAAATTTGTTTAGTCACGGGCGCTACATGAATGGTGCTTCTACTAATCCAGATTTTCATGTTTTGGCGCATGGTGCGGCGCAGGTTAAATCAGCGTTAGATGCAACAATCGCATTAGGCGGAGAAAATTACGTGTTCTGGGGAGGCAGAGAAGGTTATATGAGCTTACTGAACACCAATATGAAACGGGAGCAGGAGCATTTGGCTAAATTTTTACATACCGCTAAAGATTATGCACGTAAACAGGGTTTCAAAGGAACGTTTTTTATCGAACCTAAGCCTTGCGAGCCTTCTAAACATCAATATGATTATGATGCAGCAACAGTTAAAGGCTTTTTACAGCAATTTGATTTGTTGGAGGATTTTAAACTGAATCTGGAAGTAAACCATGCAACTTTAGCTGGCCATACTTTTCAGCATGAACTTCAGGTAGCAGTAGATAGCGGTCTGTTAGGCTCAATCGATGCAAATCGTGGTGATTACCAAAATGGCTGGGATACCGATCAGTTCCCAAATGATATTAATGAGCTAACAGAAGCGATGCTTATTATTTTAGAAGGTGGAGGATTAAAAGGTGGTGGCGTTAATTTCGATGCAAAAATCAGACGTAATTCTACTGATCCTCAAGACTTATTCTATGCTCATGTTGGCGGTATGGATATTTTTGCAAGAGCATTAATTACCGCTGATGCTGTTCTTCAAAAATCAGATTATAAAAAAGTAAGAACAGATCGCTACGCATCTTTTGATAGCGGTAAGGGTGCAGAATTTGAACAAGGTAAACTTACACTCGAAGACTTAAGAAATTATGCAGCAGAAAATGGAGAACCAAAAGTAATCAGCGGTAAGCAGGAATATCTCGAGAATGTTATAAACCGATATATTTAAAAGCTTTGCGGAAAGTTTATATTTGTCTAACAGCTAATCCCTGGCTGTAAGACAAAAAAATATTTAACCAAATAAATTAATGAAAAATAACATACTCGATACGAAGGATTACATTGTTTTTTTAATCTATTTCGTCATTGTAGCTGCTTACGGGCTTTACATTTACAATAAAAAGAAATCCGCTTCAACTGGTTCTAAAGATTATTTCCTGGCAGAAGGTTCTTTAACCTGGTGGGCAATCGGTGCCTCGTTAATCGCATCGAATATTTCTGCAGAGCAGTTTATTGGCATGAGCGGGTCGGGTTTTAAAATGGGTCTGGCTATTGCAACCTACGAGTGGATGGCAGCTGCTACCTTGATTGTGGTTGCGGTATTTTTTATTCCTGTTTATCTAAAAAATAAAATATCGACAATGCCACAGTTTTTGCATCAGCGCTATAATGGCACTGTTGCGATGATAATGGCTGTTTTTTGGCTTCTATTATACGTTGTGGTAAATCTAACCTCAATTTTATATTTAGGTGCTTTAGCCGTTAGCAGTATTTCTGGTTTCAACATCGATTTCTGTATGTACGCCATCGCTGGATTTGCCATCATAATTACACTTGGTGGAATGAAAGTTATTGGTTATACAGATGTTATACAGGTATTCTTCTTGATTTTAGGCGGGCTAGCAACAACATATCTAGCCTTGAATTTGGTATCTGATCATTATGGAACCAAAGGAATTTTAGAAGGCTACAGTCTGATGACTTCGAAAGCATCGGAGCATTTTCATATGATTTTAAAACCAGACAACGAAAACTATATTGATTTGCCTGGTTTAAGTGTGTTAGTAGGTGGTATGTGGATTGTTAACCTGAACTATTGGGGTTGTAATCAATACATCACGCAAAGGGCATTGGGCGCCGATTTAAAAACTGCACGTAGCGGAATATTATTCGCGGCATTTTTAAAATTGTTAATGCCAATAATTGTGGTATTGCCTGGTATTGCAGCTTACGTGTTATATAAAGATGGCGCATTTCAAAGCGAAATGCTTCAAGATGGTTCAGTAAACCCTGATAGAGCTTACCCTGTTCTGTTAAACTTATTACCAGCAGGATTAAAAGGTTTATCTTTTGCCGCATTAACGGCAGCTGTTGTTGCATCTTTAGCGGGTAAAGCCAATAGTATCGCGACTATCTTTACTTTGGATATCTATAAGAAAGTACTTAACACGGATGCAACAGAAAAGAGCCTCGTTTTAACCGGGAAAATAACAATAGTTGTGGCAATGGTTTTAGGTGTGTTAATCGCACCTCATTTGGGAATCGATAAAAAAGGTGGTTTCCAATACATACAGGAATATACAGGTTTTGTTTCTCCTGGTATTTTTGCTATGTTTATTTTAGGTTTCTTTTGGAAAAAGACAACTTCAAATGCCGCGTTATTTGCTACTATTGGTGGCTTTGGCTTATCGTTGCTTCTAAAATTCCTGCCTAAATTAACAGATCTTTTCTGGTTATCGGGCATGGGTTTCTCTAAACTTGTAAAACAAGAAAATGGCAGTATGCTCTATGAAATTCCTTTTTTAGATCGGATGGGTTTTGTATTCGTTTTCTGTATAATTGGAATGTACATTATAAGCATGATAGAGAGCAAAAAAGTAGTGAACGATAAAGGCCTTGAAATTGATGTGAAAATGTTTAAAACATCAAGAAGCTTTGCAGTTGGTGCATTAATTATCATTGGTTTAATCGTTGCACTATATAGTGTTTACTGGTAGCAATAAAAGATTAACAAGTTGTTAAATATCTCATAGAGCTAGATTAGCTCGCGAGTGATTAATTTCAGTTTGTGACCTCATTCGTTTTGTCATTATAAACCCATGCCCATCTGATGAGTATGGGTTTACTCTTTTTAGTTTTGACCAACAGTTTTTTTTACTTACACTTGAAAAGTTAATTTCCTCGTTGTTGAATACACATTTTGTAAGGTAGGCAAAGCAAAGCTTATTGTTCAGTATGTTCTCTGCGAAAAATTATTACTGACGAACTAGCCTATTCTGGCATTAATAAGTTTTGAAGGGTTTAGCATTATTTACTTTAACGAAGATTATTGTTCATTTTATTCAATAACACAATTATGTAATTGATATCAGATATTGGTTGTTAATTTCAGCATTCTGATTTAACTGATTGATGGAATTTACACAAGTCATCGAGATCGATTACGAGAGAAACTAAGGATTAATATTAAGATATTGTGAATGGGAAATGATACGCAAGATGTTTTTCTGGAATTAGGAGTTGTTGTGAAGCTTCTGGCTTCCATAACTCAACCCGCTGCATTATTGAGGGTAAATAATTCCAAAATTACTATTGAGGCCACTAATAAACAATTTTTACAAGCTGCTGGATTAACAACTCGAACTATTAACGAAGTCGATCTGCAGGGGATTTACAGGTCTTCGGATTCTTGCGCTCAACTTATCCACTCAATCTTTATTAGCGCAAAGAAAAAAAGCTCAACAGAAGATAGGGTGTGTCTAAATTTGGAAGGTATTTCAGCGGAATCTTTCGCCTTCTGTGTTAACAATAAATTTCTTTTTCGTAAAGATGATAACTTTTATGTTTTGCACACACTGTCAGCCATTCAGCAGGCCGATGTGATGTTATTAAATAATCGTCCAGATGATAAGAATAATTCGGCACTTGAAGAAGCGGAGAAAAATCTGGGAGCAGAAATTTTGCGGCGAAGTGAAAAACGATTCCGTGCGCTGGTTCACGATGGTTCAGACATGATTGCCATATTAGACGACACGGCAAATTATACATACGTAAGTAATTCAGTCCGATATGTCCTGGATTTTGAGCCAGAGATTTTTATCGGAAAGAATGCGTTTGAATTTATTCATCCTGATGATATCGAAGTTGCAAATTCAGAATTTCATAATGCGGCAGGGAAACGGAAGTTTTCTTTAAGCCCTTTCCGGTTTCGCCATAACAATGGGAGCTGGAGATGGGTTCAGACTGTTATTACCGACTTACGACTGACCCCAGCTGTGAACGGCTTTGTTGCAAATTCTAGAGATGTTACCGATCTGATCGAAGCCCGAATGGCCATTGAGCGGAGTAATGAAAGGTATCGTTTTGTCGGTCGGGCGACCTCTGATGCGGTATGGGACTGCGATCTAGTTAATGGCACAATTTTTTGGGGTGAGGGTTTTTTAAAACTATTTGGTTATACAGATGAAACGCTAAATTCAGATCTGCGGACCTGGGAGTCCAGGATTCATTCCATGGATATTCAAAGAGTTAAAGAACAATTGGATAGCTTTCTTGGCTCATCTGGTACCAACTGGAGTGATGACTACCGTTTTTTAAAATCGGATGGAACATATGCTTATGTATCTGATAAGGCTTTTGTGATTAGGGATGAATTTGGAGCCCCGTTGAGGCTGATCGGGGCCATGCAGGATATCACTTTGAAAAAACAGGAAGATATCAGACTTCGAATCATGGAATCTGTTGTGACCAACACCATCGATGCGGTTTTAGTCGCGGAGGTCGTCCATGGTGCAGATTTTTTCACTAAGATTATGTTTGTCAATGCGGCTTTCGAAGAGATGACAGGTTATACATTTTCAGAGATCGAAGGAACGAGTCCTTGGTTTTTGCAAGGAGACGATTCAGATCCATTGGAATTAAGCAAGTTATTGGACTGCATTCGAAACAACAGGTCTTACAAAGGTGCAATTGTTAACTATCGCAAAGATGGCACAGCCATATGGGTAAATTATTCAGTTACCCCTGTTGGAGATCAAAAGGGGGAGTACACGCACTGGATCGCCATTCTCCGCGATATTACAAAGGAAAAGCAACAGGAGCAGCAATCCATACTTTTATCCAGGGTAACCGAAATTTTTAATGAAGATCAGGGGTTAAAAAGTTCAGCCCGCGGAGTACTCTGCGAAATAGCTGAGTTTGGAAGATTCGCCTTTGCTGACCTATTTCTACTGGAAGAGGTTCGGGACAATCTGGAGCTTATTGTAGAATGCTTTGGCGCAGGTTTTAATAAGCAAAATATTAGTCGTCAGTTTTCACAAAGTTTATTAGAACAATATGCTGAACAAATAAAATCGAGCGCAAAAAAGGCGGTCTGGACTGTAAAATCTCCTGATGGAGAAAATAAAAAGTATATAAAAGATCTTTTTGGTTTGCCGCTTTTTCATCATGATAAGTTTATTGGGGCATTGATCTTTGGTTCGTCAAATGAAGATAAAGGAGCGGTAAAAGTGCTGCCTGAATCATTGGGCAAACATCTGGGTACCGAACTTCATCGTAAAAAACTGGAACAGGAATTAGATCAGATTTTCAGAGTAGCGCCCGATGTAATTGCCATTACAGACTATCACGGGAACTTCAGAAAACTTAATCCTGCAGCATCAAAAATACTTGGTTACAGCATGGAAGAGCTCTTGTCGCGGCCCGCTATCGATTTCTTGCATCCTTTAGAACGGGAACAAACATTAGAGCAATTGGATAAGCTCAAAGGGAGTGAAGATTGTTATTATATAGAGGCTCGTTACCTTACCTCAAGTGGTAGGAGCAAGTGGCTGGCATGGACCTCTCAGCCAATTGAAAAAGATCAACTCGTTTATTCGGTGGCAAAGGATATCACCGAAAAAAAGGAAATGGAAGAGCTGTTATTTCGCTCCAATAGCCTGGCACGTATTGGAAGCTGGGAGATCACCATTCCCGAAAAACGCATTCATTGGTCGGAAATTACCAGGGAGATATTGAAAGTCGGTGCTGATTTTCAGCCTCAGGAGGAAAACCCGCTTGGCGTTTTCTATCCAAAGGAAGCTATTGATAAAATGAACGCTCGTATGCACGATTGTATTCATTATGGTATCCCCTGGGATGAGGTTTTGCAGGTTACAACCATTTCTGGCGAACTTAAATGGATTAGGAATATCGGAAGTTCAGAGATGGTTAATGGTCAGTGCATAAGGCTTTTTGGAAGTCTTCAGGATATAGATAATCAAAAACGAACTGAGATTTCAGAGGCGATGGTTAAGGCAGATCTTAAAGCCTCGGAAAAGCGGTATAGTGAGCTTTTCCATCTTAGCCCCTTGCCGATGTGGGTTTATGATTTTGAAACGCTGAAATTCTTGGATGTAAATGAAACGGCAGTTATTAAGTATGGCTTCTCCAGGTCTGAGTTTCTTAAAATGAACATCATGGATATAAGACCGAAAAGTGAGGTAGATAAAGTTCAAGACGTAATAAACGAAACCAGAAAACGCGGAAAATCGATTTATCAGGGATCCTTCATCCATCAAAAGAAAAATGGTCAATTAATGCATGTGGATTTAAAAAGCAATACGATTATATTTAAAGGTAAAAAGGCAAAGCTTATTGTCGTGAACGATATATCTGAGCGTATTGAGTACTTCCGTGCTATTGAAAAACGAAATGAACGGTTGCGGGAAATTGCCTGGATTCAATCTCATAAAGTACGGGCGCCGTTAGCAAAATTGATGGGCCTGGTTAATATGCTTTCGAGTAAAACTTTTGAGGATGCTGGGGTAACTAAAATATTGGACTATATAGATTCTTCTGCAAATGAACTCGATTCTATTATTCGAGAAGTAACTTCCAAATCAGAGGACGTGGATAGATTAATGACTAATGGAAAAGAAAATTTTGATAATTGATGATGATGAGATCATTCTCTTTCTGCATCAAACTATAGTTGAAGACCTTTTACCAACGATACCCAGTATTAGCTTTAAAAGCGGTAAGCTGGCATACGATTATATTTTGATGAATGAAGGTGCTGAGTTCCTACTATTTCTGGATATCAATATGCCTGATATGAATGGCTGGCAGCTTCTCGATCTGTTAGTTGATTTACCTTATAGATCGCAGCTTACTGTTATTATGGTTACCTCTTCGGTAAACAATTCAGACAAATTAAAATCTTACAATTACCCTTTAATAAAAGGATTTTTAACTAAGCCTCTACGAATCTCTGATTTGGAGGGAATGAGTATAGATCCCCAGTTTGGCAGTTTCTTCATTTGAGGTTTTGCATCTCAGTCTTTTAACCCCATATAGATGCATAAATCTACATGGGGTTTCTTTTTTAGATAAATTTATCAGTCATCATTTGATTGTGAGTAAAATTTCGACCAAAGTGCTTCAATTGTGTTTAGATTTGACTCCGCTATAGACTAGGCAATAAATATCTTTTCTTTGTTAATATGTTTTTAAAAAATTTGGCTTTTTAATCATAACTTGCTTTTTATCAGTATTTAAGCGGTTTTTTTAATTACAGAGACTGATTTTTCTTTCTTCATTTTAAAGGCAAAGTGGGAGAAAGAGTATGTGGAAAACTTTTTTGTGGTAAAAAGTGGTAAAAAGTGGTAGAACTATTTACTTTTACACTACATAAAAAGTGTAAAGACCACTATGTCCAAACTTTTCGGCGAATTTGATTGTAAACTTGATGCTAAGGGGCGCCTTATGGTTCCTGCTATGCTTAAGAAAAAATTGCCTGATGTTGAGCGTGAGGGTCTTATGATTTGCCGTGGTTTTGAGAATAGTTTGATTATTTATCCGATGAAAGTTTGGGAAAAGATGGAGCAGAGATTAGAGGAAGTGAATTATTTTCAAAAAGATGGACGTGGTTTCTTGCGTTCCATGCTTCGTGGTCTTACCGAATTGTCTCTTGATGCTGCTGGTCGTGTTTTGCTCCCGAAAACATTATTGGATCATGCAGGTATAACTTCTGAATTAGTATTGGTTGGACAGTTGGATAAGATTGAGGTTTGGGATAAGGCAACTTACGAGGCTTCGTTTGCTGAAGAGCAGGATGAAGATTTTGCTGAAAAGGCGGAACGTGTTTTAGGTAAACAGAAAGGAGGAGTAGATGGAGAATAATTACCATGTACCTGTGATGTTGCAACCTTGTATCGATGGTTTGAATATTAAACCAGATGGGGTTTATGTTGATGTTACTTTTGGCGGCGGTGGTCATTCAAAAGAAATTTTGAAATACCTTGGTCCGAATGGCAGATTGATTGCTTTCGATCAGGACCCAGATGCGCAAAGAAATATTCCTGCTGATGATCGTTTTATATTTATTGATCAAAACTTTGGATTTCTAAAAAATAATCTTCGTTTAAAAGGTTTCAAGCAGGTTGATGGTATTTTAGCTGATTTGGGTGTTTCTTCTCATCAGTTTGATGTTCCTGAGCGTGGTTTTTCTATTCGTCATAATGCAGATTTGGATATGCGTATGGATAGAAATGGTTCATTAACGGCATCCGAAGTTCTAAATACTTATTCTGAAGATAAGCTTCATAAAATTTTCGGAATCTATGGAGAGGTTAAAAATGCTAAATCGTTAGCTCGTGCAGTGGTTACCGCTCGCTTAGAAAAATCATTCACAGATATCGATAGCTTCAAATCGGCTATTTCAGAATATATCCCAAAAGGTAAAGAGAATAAGTACTTGGCGCAGGTTTTTCAGGCATTGCGAATTGAGGTAAATGCAGAAATCAGGGTGCTAGAAGATTTTTTACAGCAAACAGCTGATGTTTTAAAGCCTGGAGGCCATTTAGTTGTAATGTCTTATCATTCTTTGGAAGACAGGCCAGTAAAAAACTTTATGGCTAAAGGCAAATTTCAGGGCGAAGTAGAAAAAGATTTCTTCGGAAATCAGCAAAAGCCATTTAACGTAATTACCCGCAAAGCGATAATTGCCACTGATGAAGAAATTGCACAAAACAACAGAGCTCGCAGTGCGAAATTAAGAATAGCTGAAAAGATATGAACAAGTTCAGAGAAGATATAGATGAAGAATTCGGACCTGAACCTGAATTAAAAGTTAAATCTGAAAAGATTAAAACTGAAAAAATAAAATCAGAAGATGATAAAAAGTTTAGCGAAACATTTATCGGAAAGTTTTTTAATGAAGGTGTAATATCGAAAGAAGCGGCAACAGATGCATTGCCGTTTTTATGCTTTTTGGCTCTTTTAGGCATGATTTATATTGCTAACAGCCATTTTGCTGTAAACAATGTTCGCCGAATTGATAAGTTAAATAAAGAAGTTAAAGAGTTGAGATGGGAGTATAAATCTTTAAAAGCAGACCTAATGTTTAAAAGCAAATTAACAGAGGTTGCTAAAAAGGTAGATACCCTTGGAATAAAAGAATTAATTGAACCACCCAAAAAACTAATTGTTAAAAGCAATGAATATTAGAGCAAACATATTGCTTCGTGTATATCTGGCATTTGGCTTAATTGTGCTTTTTGCTTTGGCGGTATTTTTACGTCTTGGCCAGGTGCAGTTTGTACAGGGGCATAAATGGAAAGCTATGGCAGATAGTCTTTCTACGAAATACATGGCTGTTGAAGCTACTCGTGGAAATATTTATTCTAATGATGGAAGTTTGCTTGCTACCTCGGTACCAGAATACGAATTGCGTATGGATATGTTTGCAGGCGGTATAGCGGAAGATAAAGTTTTTAATGAAAAAGTTGATTCGCTGGCTTTTAAGCTTGCTCAGTTATTTCAGGATAAAACTGCAAAAGACTATTCTAGAATTCTTCGTAAAGGTCGTCAGGATAGTGCTCGTTACGTGTTAATTCGTCGTAAAGTAAATTATGCTGATTTAAAAACCGTGAGAACTTTTCCTTTATACAACATTGGTAAGTTTAGTGGAGGTTTAATTGCGGTACAACAAAACAAACGCATATTGCCTTTTCAGGCTTTAGCTGCCAGAACGATTGGTTATAAAAATGCCAATGTTGCAAACGGTGTTGGTTTAGAGGGTGCTTATAATCAATACATAAATGGAGAAACGGGCAGAAGATTAATGCAACGCATTGCTGGTGGTGTTTATGTCCCTGTTAATGATGAGGAAGAGGTTGCTCCAAAAGATGGTGCTGACATTATTTCGACCATTGATATTAATATGCAGGATTTAGCTCAAAGTGCCTTGCAAAAGCAATTGATCAAAAGTGATGCTGACCATGGTGCTGTAATTTTAATGGAGGTAGCTACAGGCGAAGTTAGAGCGGTTGCAAATTTTTCAAAAGTATCTACAGGGGTTTATCAGGAGAAATTTAACTATGCGATTGCAGGTAATCAGGATCCAGGATCTACTTTTAAACTCGCCTCGTACATGGCACTTTTGGAAGATAAATTGGTTGATACTAATTCGTTAATCGGTACAGGTTATTATCAAATTCCTGGTAAATTAATTACCGATTCTCACCCCAAAATAGAAACTGTTACGGTAAAAAGAGCGTTTGAAGAATCTTCAAATGCAGCAATTGCAAAATTAATAAACACTCATTACGGTAATGATCCGATAAAATTTACAGATCATTTGTATGATTGGCATTTAAATGAGAAAATGGTTTTGCAAATTCCAGGTGAAGCACAGCCTGTAGTTAAGAATCCTAAAACAAATAAAAGCTGGAATAGAAACATGACGTTGCCACAAATGGCTTATGGTTATGAGATGCAGTTAACCCCATTAAAAATGCTTTCATTTTATAATGCAGTAGCGAATAATGGTAAATACGTAGCGCCAATTTTTGTAAAAGAAATTAGAAGATTGGGCAACCCGATAGAGCAGTTTAAGGCTCGTGTAATTAACGAAGAAATTTGCTCGGAAGTAACATTGAGTAAAATAAAAAAGATGTTAGAGGGCGTAGTTACCCAGGGCAGTGGTAAGCAATTTGTATATAATCCGCTTTACAAAATCGCTGGTAAAACCGGTACTGCGCAAGTTGCGGATGGTAATAAAGGATATAAAGCAAAAAAACAATATCAGGCGTCTTTTGTAGGTTATTTCCCTGCTGACAAGCCCAAATACTCGCTTATAGTCGTAATCAACGATCCTAAAGGTGGTTATTATGGAGGTTCGGTATCAGGTCCGGTTTTCAGAGAAATTGCAGACCGGGTTTATGCCAGCGATATGCAAGTGTATAGCGATGTTCCGGTGAGATTGGTGGGGAATACAGGTAATCCGCCAACTAAGGCTGGTCAAAGTAAAGCCACTCAAAAGGTTTACAAAGCATTTGGATTTAAGCCACTTTTTGCGTCGAAATCAGAATATTACAACACAATTGATACCAGTGCCGGAACAATTTTCCAGGAAAATAGTGAACGCAAAGGCGTAATGCCAAATGTAGCTGGGATGGGTTTAAAGGATGCACTTTATCTGCTTGGTAATGCAGGGCTTAAAACCAAAGTAACTGGTTCTGGAAAAGTAATCAGGCAATCGGTGCAGGCTGGGACAAAAGTTGGTAAAGGATTATTAGTCGATATACAATTAGATTAAAGAATTAGAGGGGGATGGATTGGAATGGTGGATATTAAATATTAAATCATCTGAAATTCAATCATTCAAAAATAAATAATATGCAATTACAGGATTTACTTTATGGCGTAACAATAAAAGAATTGGTTGGGAGAACCGACAGGGAAATTCATGCCCTAAACTTTGATTCGCGTAAGGTAACTGAAAATGATGTTTTCTTTGCGATAACAGGTACGGTATCAGATGGCCATCTTTTTATTGAGCAGACTTTAAAACAAGGTGCTAAAGCTATAATTTGTGAAAACCTGCCTGAAATTGAAAATTTTGATGCTACTTACATTAAGGTCGAAAATGCATCAGTTGCCTTGGGTATTATGGCGGGCAACTTTTATGGAAATCCATCAGCAGATTTAAAGCTAATTGGAATTACAGGGACCAATGGTAAAACAACGATTGCAACTATTTTATTTAAGCTTTTTAGAGATTTAGGTTATAAAACAGGTCTTATATCAACCGTAGAAAACTATGTAAATGATGTTATTGTACCTGCAACACACACTACACCAAATCCATTGGTGCTTAATGAGCTATTGAAAGATATGGTTGATGCAGGTTGCGATTATTGCTTTATGGAAGTGAGTTCGCATGCGGTTGCACAACACAGAATTGAAGGTCTTACTTTCTCAGGCGGTGTTTTCTCGAATTTAACGCATGACCATCTTGATTTTCATAAAACTTTTGACAGTTATTTAAAAGCTAAAAAGGCATTTTTTGATATTCTGCCAAAATCAGCTTTTGCGTTAACCAATATCGACGATAAAAATGGTATGGTTATGCTACAGAATACCAAGGCGCACAAAAAAACTTATGCGCTTAAGCAGCTGGCCGATTTCAAAGCAAAAATTGTTGAAAATGGATTTAGCGGATTGCATCTTGATATTGATTACGAAGACGTTTTCTTTAAATTAATCGGTTCGTTTAATGCCTATAATTTACTTGCTGTTTACGGTACGGCAATTTTATTAGAACAAGATAAATTAAAGGTTTTAACCCTTTTAAGTCGTTTAACTGGCGCTGAAGGTCGTTTCGATTACATCGTTTCTGAAGATAAGATTATTGGTATTGTAGATTATGCACATACGCCAGATGCGGTTCAGAATGTATTAGGCACCATTGCCGATATCAGAAAAGGAACAGAGCAGGTTATTACTGTTATTGGTTGTGGTGGCGATCGAGATAAAACTAAACGCCCTGTAATGGCTCAAGTTGCCTGCGATTGGAGTGATAAAGTTATCCTTACTTCGGATAACCCAAGAACAGAAGATCCAGCTGCTATTATTTCGGAAATGGAAGCAGGTGTTTCGCCAAGCAACAAACGTAAAACAATATCCATTTTAGATAGAAGGGAAGCGATAAAAACGGCCTGCCATTTGGCAAAAAGCGGAGATATTATTCTTATTGCTGGAAAAGGCCATGAGAAATACCAGGAAATTAATGGCGTACGTAATCATTTTGATGATAAGGAAATTTTACTTGAACAATTAAACCCTGCCAGCTAATGTTATATTTATTATTCGAATACCTGCATAAGCATTATGATATACCTGGATTAAGGTTGTTCCAATACATCACTTTCCGTGCCTCAGTATCTATTATTTTATCATTGATTATAACCACTGTTTACGGTCGCAGACTGATTGATTATTTGCATAAAAAACAAGTTGGTGAGACAGTAAGAAACTTAGGTTTAGAAGGCCAAATGCAGAAACAAGGTACCCCAACAATGGGTGGTATTATTATTTTGCTCGGTATTTTAATTCCGACGTTATTGTTCGCAAATATCTCTAACGTTTACGTAATCCTGATGATCATTACAACCATCTGGATGGGCGCAATCGGATTTTTAGATGATTATATAAAGGTATTCAGAAAAAATAAAGAAGGTTTAGCAGGGCGTTTCAAAGTAGTTGGTCAGGTAGGTTTAGGTTTAATTGTAGGCTGGACTATGTACTACAACCCTAATATTGTTGTTAGAGAAACCGTTCAGGATAATGTGAAAACCACCTCTTCTGCACCAATGGTTTTACGTCAGAAAGGTGAAACTTTTTATTATACGCAAGATGTAAAATCAACCAAAACCAATATTCCTTTTTACAAGAATAATGAGTTTGATTATGCAAAGGTGCTTAAGTTTTTAGGTACAGGTTATGAGAAATACGCTTTCTTAGTTTTTCTTGCTTTCACTGTTTTTATTATCACGGCTGTATCGAATGGGGCTAATATAACCGATGGTATCGATGGTCTGGCAACAGGAACATCGGCAGTAATCGGAACTACGCTGGGTATTTTGGCTTATGTTTCGGGTAACGTTGGCTTCGCCGATTACCTCAATATTATGTATATCCCGAATTCGGGAGAGCTTATGATTTTTGCAGGTGCATTTGTTGGTGCTTGTGTTGGTTTTCTTTGGTACAATTCGTACCCAGCACAGGTTTTTATGGGCGATACTGGAAGTTTGGCTATTGGTGGTATTATCGCCTCGTTCGCAATTATGATTCGTAAGGAATTATTAATTCCGATACTCTGCGGAATCTTCTTGGTAGAACTCGTATCAGTTATTATGCAGGTTACCTATTTCAAATACACAAAGAAAAGATTTGGCGAAGGCAAGAGGGTTTTATTAATGGCGCCTTTGCATCACCACTATCAGAAAAAAGGATATCATGAAGCTAAAATTGTTAACCGCTTTTGGATTATCGGAATCATGCTGGCGATTATGACAATAGTAACTTTAAAATTAAGATAAGTAACAAAAAATAATAAAAATGCAAACCAATAATTCTACACAAACGCCTATTCAACCTAAGTCAGCAATGGCAGGGCAAGGCCGTGTGGTAATTTTGGGGGCTGGTGAAAGTGGAGTTGGTGCTGCAAAATTAGCGATGCAAAAGGGTTTCGATGTTTTTGTATCCGATTATGGTGTAATTACTGATAAGTATAAAGCCGCATTAGAGGAATTAGGTGTTGCCTTCGAATCAGAACAACATTCCGAAGAACTAATATTAAATGCAATTGAAGTAATTAAAAGCCCAGGGATTCCTGCAACAGCTCCAATTATAAAAAAATTGCTTGCAAAAGGTATTTCGGTTGTATCAGAAATAGAGTTTGCTAAACGATACACTACCGCCAAAACGATTTGTATAACAGGTTCGAACGGTAAATCAACAACAAGTCTACTAACCTATCATATCCTAAGAAATGCTGGTGTAAATGTAGGGTTAGCAGGCAACATCGGACAAAGCTTTGCAGCGCAGGTTGCAGATGAAGAATTTGATTGGTATGTATTAGAGATCTCGAGCTTCATGCTTGATGACATGTTTCAGTTTAAAGCAGATGTAGCAGTTTTATTAAATATAACGCCTGATCATTTAGACCGATACGATTATAAACTGGAAAATTATGCTGCATCTAAAATGCGGATTATCCAGAATCAAACCTCAGCTGATGTATTTATTTACTGTGCTGACGATGAAGAAAGTTTAAAAGCGCTTAAAGGCGTATTGCCTTTAGCAAACACATATCCCTTTTCAATTGTGAAAAAAGTTGATCAAGGTGCATACTTACAAGACGATACAATACATATTCACACAGAACCAAATAACGAACTAACCATGTCTATTTCAGATTTAGCCTTACAAGGTAAGCACAACATTTATAATTCTATGGCTTCTGGCATTGTTGCCAAAGTATTAGAATTAAGAAATGACACCATTCGCGAGAGCATGGGCAATTTCAAAAATATTGAGCACAGATTAGAACATGTGGCTAAAATTTCGGGAATTGATTTTATCAACGATAGTAAAGCAACCAATGTAAATTCTACCTGGTATGCTCTAGAAAGCATGACAACTGATGTGGTTTTGATTATGGGCGGCGTTGATAAAGGCAATGATTATAACATGCTTAAGGATTTGGTGAAAAGTAAAGTTAAAGCTATTGTTTGCCTTGGTAAAGATAATAAACGCATTCACGATGCATTTGAAGATGATGTGGAAGTTATTGTAAATACTTTTTCAGCAGAGGAAGCTACGCAGATTGCATTTCACTTAGCTAAACGAGGAGATGCAGTTTTACTTTCTCCAGCCTGTGCCAGTTTCGATTTGTTTAAGAATTATGAAGACCGCGGTAATCAGTTTAAAGCGGCAGTTAAAGAATTATAGAAGGAGGTTTTTATTATGCTTCAAGCACTATTAAATAAAACAAAAGGCGATAGATGGATCTGGTTGATCATCATCCTGCTTTCGCTTATTTCTGTAATGGCAGTTTATAGTGCTACGGGTACGCTTGCATATAAAAAGGGAGAAGCAGTAGAGAAGTTATTGTTAACCAAACACTTAATTTTTGTTTTACTAGGTATTGGAATGATTTACATTTCACATTTACTCGATTACCGTTATTATGCTGGAATATCAAAAATATTGATGATTGTGACTGTTCCTTTATTGTTATATACTTTAGTGTTTGGTGCAAATGTAAACGATGCATCACGCTGGGTTAAAATACCAGTAATTGGATTAACCTTCCAAACATCCGATTTAGCAAAACTTGCCTTGATTACTTTTTTGGCCAGAATGCTTACCAAGAAACAAGAAAACATTAAGAATGTTAAAGAATCTTTTATTCCTATTATGGGTTCTGTTTGTGTGGTGTTTGTTTTAATTGCACTGGCTAACTTATCTACAGCATTAATGCTTTTTGGTGTGAGTATTTTGCTTTTAATTATTGGGCGTATCAGTATCAAACAAATTTCATTAGTTTGTGTTGGTGGTGCAATACTGTTAATGTTTGTAGTGTTTTTAGGTCCAAGAAGAGCAACGTACGCATCTCGTATAAAATCTTTCATGCATCCAGAGCAACAGCATTCTGATAAGACTTTCCAGGCCGACCAGGCAAAAATTGCTTTGGCTACGGGTGGAGTTTTCGGTAAAGGACCAGGTAACAGTACGCAGCGCAATTTCCTTCCACATCCTTATTCGGATTTTATTTTCGCCATTATTATTGAAGAATGGGGAACGTTTGGAGGATTAGTGATTATGATGCTTTACCTGGTGCTTTTGTACCGATGTATAAAAATAGTAACACGGGCACCCAAGGCATTTGGAGCTTTACTTGCCGCTGGTTTAAGCTTTAGCTTAACCATACAAGCTTTCGCAAATATGGCCGTAGCAGTAGGATTAGGGCCGGTAACAGGTGTGCCACTTCCATTAGTAAGTATGGGTGGAACATCTATGATTTTTACCAGTGTGGCTTTTGGCATTATTTTAAGTGTAAGCCGTGATGTTGAAGAGCACGTTGCGGGAAAAGATGCGACAGATAAAGTGAAGAATAATAAAGTAATTGTAGGTGAGATTCCTGCGATGGCATAGAAGCTTAAGGCGAAAGCGGAGAGCAGAAAAAAGAAATAATATTTTAAAAAGAAAGCTTTAGATTTTGGTCTTTTGGCTTCGAGTTTAACAAATAAAAATGAATAATTCCCCAAAAATTATCATATCAGGAGGTGGCACAGGCGGGCACATTTTTCCCGCCATTGCCATTGCCAATGCACTAAAACGCATTGTGCCGACTTGTGAAATTTTATTTGTGGGTGCAACGGGTCGTATGGAAATGGAAAAGGTTCCAGCGGCAGGATATAAAATTGTCGGTTTAAACATCAGTGGTATTCAACGAGGTTCTATTGTTAAAAATCTTGCCTTACCATTTAAAGTTATTGGCAGTGTGCGTAAAGCCATGCAGCTAATAAATGATTTTAAACCTAATGTGGTAGTTGGAGTTGGCGGTTATGCTTCTGGCCCTTTATTGTACGCAGCTTCGTTAAAAGGAATTCCATATTTAATTCAGGAGCAGAATTCTTATGCAGGTGTTACCAATAAATGGTTGGGTAAAAAGGCTTCAAAAATTTGTGTAGCTTTTGATGATATGGATCAGTTTTTTCCCTCTGATAAAATATTGAAAACAGGAAACCCGGTTAGACAGGAAGTTGTAGATATAAAAGGTAAGCACTATTCGGGCGCAGAACTGTTAAAGCTAGATCCTCAAAAGAAAACAATCTTGGTAACAGGCGGTAGCCTTGGTGCAGGAACATTAAATAAAAGTATAGAAAAACATTTAGCTGAAATTATAGCGCAGGATGTTCAGGTAATCTGGCAGACAGGTAAATTTTATTATAAAGGTATTATCGAAAGATTAGGTTTAAACTATCATCCTAATGTGCGTATTCTGGAATTTTTGAATAAAATGGATTTAGCTTATGCAGCAGCAGATGTTATTGTCAGTCGGGCAGGAGCAGGAACCATTGCTGAACTTTGTTTAATTAGAAAGCCGGTTATTTTGGTGCCATCGCCTAACGTTGCAGAAGATCATCAAACTAAAAATGCGTTGGCTTTAGTTAAGAATAATGCCGCTGTTTTGATCAACGATCGCTCTGCAGAGGACACTTTAGTAACTGAAGCGCTACGATTATTAAACGATAAAACTTACAGCGAAACGCTTTCTGAAAATATTTGGAAAATGGCACTGCCTGCAGCGGATGAAATTATAGCGAGAGAAGTATTGAAATTGATTAAATAAGCTAAAAGACTAAACCTAAATAAACTATAATAAAAACTAGTTGAACGAATAGAAAAGCAGCTTTAAGCTTTACCTTTTCTACTTTAACCTTAAAAAAATGGAATTAAGTAAAATAAATAGGGTGTATTTTATAGGTATCGGTGGTATCGGTATGAGTGCGCTTGCCCGTTATTTTGCTAAGCGGGGTGTTTTGGTTTGTGGTTACGATAAAACGCGGACTAAATTAACCGAAACGCTCGAACGCGAAGGTATTCTAATTTCTTATCTTGATGAATCTGGATCTTTGCCATGTGCATTTTTAGATAATCACGATGATACATTAATTGTTTATACCCCAGCAATCCCGAAGGATTCTAAAATTTTAAATCATTTTAAAAATAAAAGCTTCAGCTTAAAAAAACGTTCTGAAGTTCTAGGTATTATCAGTAAAGGAATGTTTTGCATCGCCATAGCGGGTACGCATGGTAAAACCACAACTTCTTCTATAGTTGCGCATATTTTAAAAGATACAGGTTACGATTGCACAGCCTTTTTGGGTGGGATAACTAGTAATTACAACAGCAATGTTTTATTTGGAGCTAATAATGTAGTTGTTGTAGAAGCTGATGAGTACGACAGATCGTTTTTAACGTTACATCCTGATGTTGCTGTAATCACTTCAATGGATGCGGACCACCTGGATATTTATGGCGATAAAAGCAAACTGGAAGAGTCGTTTCATCTTTTTGCAGGTCAGCTTAAAGCTGAAGGTAGCTTATATGTGCACGAAGGCTTGCCAGTTAAAAATGCAATTACTTATGCTGCAAATTCAACAGCAGACGCTAAAGCAGAAAACTTAAGAGTGGAAGGCTCGAAATTTGTTTTTGATTATTCGGACCAAACTCAACAGATTAAAGATTTAAACTTAATGTTGCCTGGTAAACATAATGTAGAAAATACTACTGTTGCCATTGCTATTGCATTAAAATTGGGAATATCGGCTGATAAAGTCAAGCAAGCGGTTGCAAACTTTAAAGGAGTTAAACGTCGTTTCGAATATATTGTAGATAACGAAAAGCAAATTTATGTTGATGACTACGCGCATCATCCTGAAGAACTAAAAGCCTGTTTTGATGCCCTTAGACAATTATATCCAGAAAAGAAATTAACCGTTATTTTTCAACCGCATTTATTTACCCGCACCAGAGATTTTGCAGATGAGTTTGCAAAAGTTTTGAGTACAGCAGATGATTTGATGTTGTTAGATATTTATCCAGCGAGAGAACTGCCGCTTGAAGGAATCAATTCGCAGTTTCTGTTGGATAAAATTACATTAGCTGATAAACAAGTTTGTAGTAAAGAATTTGTAATTAATTATGTTGCCAAAACAAAACCAGAACTAGTATTAACAGTTGGTGCAGGCGATATTGATACTTTAATTGAACCTTTAAAAAACACATTAAACCATGTTTAAACGAATAAACTGGAGCGCAATTTTTACTGGCTTTGCCTGGCTAATCAGCCTGGCAGGATTGGTTGTGCTTTTAAGTTTTATTAACGTTAAAAAGCAAACGGTAAAATGCACCAATGTTAAAATATTAATTCCTGGAGCTGATAATTTTATCGAAAGAGAGGAAGTTGATCAGATTTTAAGAGAAGATCAAGGTGTTTTAATTGGACGTAGCCTGGAGAAAATAAACATCCATCAGATTGAGAAAAAACTACAAGCTAATCCATACATCGGTTTTGCGAAGGTTTATGTAGATATGGATGGGGTATTGCATATCGAAATTAAACAGAGACAGCCAATACTTAGAATTTTGAACTTAACGGGTCAGGATTTTTATATTGATAACGATGGTTTGAAAATGCCAATCTCGCCAAACTTTACGGCGAATGTGCTGGTTGCAACAGGTAATATTCAGGAAGTGTTTGGTACACGTGTTGATACTTTGAGAACGCAAATGGCTCGAGATTTATACAAAACCGCTCAATATTTTAAGAAAGATACACTTTGGGATAGCCAGATTGAACAAATAATTGTTGATACTAAAAACGATATTCAATTGATACCAAGAGTAGGTAATCAGCGAATTATTTTGGGTACAGCAGATTCATTGGATAAAAAAATGAAAAACCTGTTGGTTTTTTATAAACAGGCTATGCCGCAAGTTGGATGGGAGACCTACAAAACGATTAACATTAAATATACCAATCAAATAATTGGTGAGAAGAGAGATTCATCAGCAATAAAGAAACAGGTAAAAGTACTTTCAGCTGCTGATAGTTCGAGGATAACAAGGAAAGTATCCGATTCACTGATAAGAGACGTCATTGGGAAATCAATTGCAGAAACAAATCCCGATGCTGATCGTAAAGATAATCAGGTTAAGGCAATTGCGGCCAAGCCCGAGGTGAAAAAGCCTAAACCCACGATTACCAAACCAGAGGTGGTTAAAGAGAAACCAAAAGCGACTCCCGTAAAAACAGAAGCTAAAAATGATAAACCAGCTTCAGCACAAACGGTGTCAAAACCAAAAACTGTAAAGCCTGATGCAAATCAGAAGAAACCAGTAGAGAAAAAGAATAAATAAGATCCCTTTCAAGAACAAAATATATAACTCAACAAAATTAACGAATATGGACAAGGCAAAATTTACCAGTCAGTCTCCAATTGTAGTCGGCCTGGATATCGGTACTACTAAAATATGTGTTATCGTAGGTCGCAGAACACAGCATGGCAAAATCGAGGTATTAGGCATCGGTAAGGCAGAATCGGCAGGGGTTACTCGAGGAGTGGTTTCTAATATTCAGAAAACCGTTCAGGGAATTGCTCAGGCTGTAGAAATTGCCAGCGGACAATCAAATGTAGAAATACAGGTGGTGAATGTTGGTATTGCTGGCCAGCATATTAAAAGCTTGCAGCATCGTGGCATTTTAACCAGAAGAGAATTAAATAACGAAATCGGTAAAAAAGATATCGATAAGTTAATTGATGATATGTTCAAGCTGGTTATGCCTCCTGGAGAAGAAATTATTCATGTGTTACCACAAGAATTTACTATAGATAATGAGCCAGGGATTAAAGATCCAATTGGTATGGCTGGCGTTCGTTTAGAGGCTAACTTTCATATCATTTCTGGTCAGGTAACTGCAGTTAAAAATATTATCAAATGCGTAAATAATGCGGGCTTACAAACTCAGGATTTAATTCTTGAGCCTTTGGCTTCTTCTGAATCGGTGTTGAGCGATGAAGAGAAAGAGGCTGGTATTGCTTTGGTAGATATTGGGGGTGGTACAACTGATATTGCAATTTTTCATGAAGGGATTATTCGTCATACCGCTGTTATTCCTTTTGGAGGTAACAGTGTAACTGAAGATATTCGCGAGGGTTGCTCGGTGATGCGTAATCAGGCTGAGTTATTAAAAACACGTTTTGGATCTGCTTTGGCCGAAGAAAATAAAGAAAACGAAATTATCTGTGTTCCAGGATTACGCGGTAGAGAGCCTAAAGAAATTTCAGTAAAAAATCTTGCTTACGTGATTCAGGCTCGTATGGAAGAAATTATAGAACACGTTTATTATGAAATTAAAGCTTCTGGATACGAGAAAAAATTAATTGGTGGTATTGTGATTACTGGCGGTGGTGCGTTATTAAAGCACTTATCTCAGGCGGTAGAATATGTAACTGGCTTGGATTGCCGTATCGGTTATCCTAACGAGCATTTATCTAAATATGAAGATATGCCGAAAACCATTTATGATGATTTGAAAAGCCCGATGTATGCAACAAGTGTTGGTTTATTAATCAAAGGCATTCAGCGTGCGGAAGAGCAGGAAATTGAAATTAAGAAAGGCACTGTAATCGTTGATAAATCAAAACCTCAGAAAGAAAAAGAGAAACGCGGTCCAGGGTTATTTGATAAGTTACTTGCAAAAACAAAGATTTTCATCCAGGATGATATGGATGTAAGCGATGAAGATTACTTGAAAAGCTAATTTTTTTCCACAAAAAGTGAGTTTTCCACATTATGAACACTTGTGGAAAACGTCTGTTGAAAAAGTGTTAATATTACATTGAGTAATGAACAGAATTTAAGAATTTTTAAACAACTGATTCATAATATTATGCAGTTCGAAATGTTAAAAGATAAGTCGTCAATCATCAAAGTTATTGGTGTTGGAGGCGGTGGCGGCAACGCAGTGAACCATATGTACCTATCGGGTATTACTGGTGTGGATTTTATTATTTGTAATACCGATGCCCAGGCTTTGGAATCTAGCCCTATACCTAACAAGGTACAATTAGGTGCAAGTTTAACCGAAGGAATGGGTGCTGGTTCTATTCCCGAAGTTGGTAAAAATTCGGCAATAGAAAATATAGATGATATTAAAGCGATGTTGGGCAGCACAACCAAAATGCTTTTTATTACAGCAGGAATGGGTGGTGGCACTGGAACAGGCGCTAGTCCCATTATTGCAAAAGCCGCTAAAGAACTGGATATTTTAACCGTAGCGATAATCACAACGCCATTTTCTTTTGAAGGAAAAAGAAGAAAATTGCAGGCGGATGAAGGTATGGAAGAACTTAAGAAATATGTAGATTCCTATCTTGTAATTTCTAACGACAGATTACGTGAAATTTTCGGAAACTTAACCTTGGGTTCTGCTTTTGGTCAAGCTGATGATATTTTAACAACAGCTGCAAAAGGCATTGCCGAAATCATTACTGTTCCAGGTTATATAAACGTAGATTTTAAAGATGTGCGTACCGTAATGAAGGAGAGTGGTGTCGCTATAATGGGTAGTTACGCTGCTGAAGGCGATGACAGAGCTTTACAGGCAGTTGAGGGTGCTTTAGCATCTCCATTGTTAAAAGACAACGAAATTGAAGGTGCAAGATATATTTTATTAAACATCAGTTCAGGTTTACGTGAAGTAACTATGGATGAGGTGTCTATTATTACAGATTACATTCAAGAAAAAGCAGGCTTATCAGCCGACTTAATCTGGGGTAATTGTACTGATGAATCATTAGAAAATAAGTTATCTGTAACCATAATTGCTACAGGTTTCCAAACTTCTGAGGAACGCGTACACGAAGAAAAAAACAAAAAGAAAATTTCTTTATTAACACCAGAGGAAGCACCATTAGTACGTGTTGTTGAGCCTGTTAATTCTTTTATTCAGCCTAAAGCTGCTCCTGTATTAGAGCCAGTTATGAAAGCTAAAGAAGAAACACCACAAGCAGATTTGTTTGGAGGTATGTTTAATAAAGCTGAAGCACCAAGATACCAGGAACCAGAAAATGATGTAATTCGTCATACTTTGATTGAAGAAGAGCCTCAGGCTGAAGCGCCTGCAGAAACAGGTTTCGAATTTGAGATTAAGCTTGCAGAAACTGAATTTGTTTTTGAAACACCGGTTGCCGAAATTCCATCAATACCAGAACCTGAAATGCCAGTTGTTGGTTTAGACGATAATCAAAACGATGAATCGGTTGAAGAACAACTTAAAAAATCAAGAGAACGTATTATGCGTTTAAAAGATTTGAGTATGAAACTTCGTACTACGAATGGCTTACAAGAATTAGAAAACGAACCTGCTTATAAACGCAAGCAAATGCAGTTACAACAGGTTCAGCATTCCTCAGAATCGCAGGTTAGCCGCTTTACATTAAGCAACGATCAGGATGGTGGTACAGAGATTAGACCTAACAATTCTTTTCTACACGATAATGTTGATTAAATTAATCTAAACATATTTTTAAGGCTCCGAATAAACACGGGGCCTTTTTGGCATAATATTAGATTGTTAAATATTCTTAATTGACACCTTACAGATGAATCGGGTTGATTTTAAGACGAATAAACCGTAAATTCGCAAAAATTATTACAAAAAAATACATAATACATTGGATATATTTGATAAGATAGCAAAGCACATGGGCCCACTTGGTCAACACCAAAAATGGTCTCATGGGTATTTCTCATTTCCAAAATTAGAGGGAGAAATTGCACCACATATGCAATTTAAAGGAAAAGAGCATTTGGTTTGGAGTTTAAATAACTATTTAGGCTTAGCCAATCACCCTGAAGTTAGAAAGGCTGATGAGCAAGCTGCAGCAGAATTTGGTATGGCTTACCCAATGGGCGCCAGAATGATGAGCGGTAACTCAAAATATCACGAACAACTAGAGCAAGAATTGGCTGTTTTTGTAGGTAAACCTGATGCATTCTTGTTAAACTATGGTTACCAGGGTATGGTGTCGATTATTGATACCTTAGTTGATAGAAATGATGTCATTGTATACGACGCAGAGTCTCATGCCTGCATTATCGATGGACTTCGTTTACACATGGGTAAAAGATTCGTGTATCAACATAATGATATTGACAGCGCTCGTAAACAGTTAGAGCGTGCTACTAAATTAACAAAAGAATCGGGTGGTGGCATACTTTTAATTACTGAAGGCGTTTTCGGAATGAGTGGAGCGCAAGGTAAATTAAAGGAAATCGTTGAACTTAAAAACGATTTCGAATTCCGTATTCTTGTTGATGATGCGCATGGTTTTGGTACTATGGGTAAAACTGGAGCAGGAACACATGAGGCGCAGGATTGTATCGATGGTATTGATGTATACTTCGGTACGTTTGCAAAATCTATGGCAGGTATCGGTGCATTTGTTGCTTCAACTGAAGAGATTACTAATTTTTTAAGATATAACATGCGTTCTCAAACTTTTGCTAAGGCGTTACCTATGCCGATGGTTATTGGTTTATTAAAACGTTTAGAATTATTGAAAAGCCAACCTGAGTTAAAAGATAAACTTTGGGAAATTGCTACAACCTTACAAAAAGGTTTACGTGAACGTGGTTTCGATTTAGGGGTTACAAACTCTGTTGTAACACCTGTTTTCTTAAAAGGCGAATTAACAGATGCAACTGCAATTACTTTCGATTTACGCGAAAATTACAGCATCTTCTGTTCAATTGTTGTTTATCCAGTGATACCAAAAGGTATGATCGAATTACGTTTAATTCCAACTGCAGTACATACCCTTGAAGATGTCCAACGTACCTTAGATGCTTTCAGTGAAGTTTCTCAGAAATTAGAAAACGGTTACTATAAGGAAAATCAGTTTGCCATAGCTTAAACTGAAAATATTTTGAATAGCCCTTTAATTTACTTTAAAGGGCTTTTTTATTTTATTTCTTTTTGTATTTTATTGATTTACAGTATTTTGTCTTCGTTTTTGTCGCTGTCAATGTGTGTAAAACTATATAATGTGGAAAAAAACGGGTTTAAAGGCTGTTTTTTGTGCTCTGAAAAGTTTTTTATTTAATTAAAGCCTTGTAAATTAGACTTACAAATAATTAAAACTTAAAACCTAAAATTACAGGAGCCATTAAAAATGAAAAAATTTGAAGAAGTAAAAAGTTTGGTTGCAGCTTTAGAAGCTGACGCAGACAAGTTTTATAACAAAGGTAATAGTGCAGCTGGTACTCGTGTACGTAAAGGCATGCAAGATTTGAAGAATTTAGCACAAGATATTCGCTTAGAAGTTCAGAATACAAAAAACAGCGCTTAAGGATATATAAATATTATAAGATGGCTCAGAATTTTCTGAGCCATTTTTATAACTAGCCATTTTTGATTACCGTTGTCTAAATTACCAGATAGCTTCTTACTTAAAATTCCTCACCTGGGGTATCCTCTGATCTTCAGCAACGCTACATGCGTTTGTTCTCCACGGGATGTGTCCCGAACTCATTTTAACTCATACCTCAATGGTGGCGAATGATCAATTTGTCAAAAGTTTTACAGATCATTACAGTATCTAAGATTAGCCCATAGATAGGTTACTTAAACTCTAATTCCATAGTATACTGTGAAATAGAGGATGAGCTCTACTGGAAATTTAATTTTTAAATCAAAAAACACATTATAGTATGTTTTTAGATTAATTATTAATTTTAATTATTATTTTTGATTGAAATTCATATTACAATGGGAAAAAAACTTGGTGATTCATTGAAAGAAAGAAGAAAGCAGTTGCGAATGACTCAGTTTGATTTGGCTGAACTCGCGGGTATCAGCGCGAATACCTTGTATAAAATTGAGCGTAACCAGGCAAACCCGACCCTGGCCGTCATTGAGAAAATTACACTCATCTTAGGCCTGGAACTATCCTTATCTATTAGACAAGTTAATATAAATCGATGAGAAAGGCAGCCGTATTTTTGAACAACCTGCTTGCAGGTTATTTAACTGAAAGAGATGATAGCAAGTATAGCTTCTCCTATGAAGAAAACTATTTTTTAGATCCCAAGCTGCCATCGATTAGTTTAACGCTCCCAAAGGATCAAAAAGAATATATAAGCGAATCGCTGTTTGCTTTTTTTTACAATATGCTTTCTGAGGGTGTAAACAAGAAAATGCAATCTAGGCAGTTTCAGCTAGATGAAAATGATGCGTTTGGTCTGCTGCTGAAAACTGCAGGATCTGACACCATTGGTGCTGTAACCGTTAAAGAAATTATAAATGGAAATTAAAACTGATCCTGGAACACTTGCTTCTGGCTTTGAGACCTATAGCCCGTTGGCTTTGCGACGATTGTTTGGCGGTAAGGTGGTCAGTCATATCCTGCCGTATCTTTCTCCTGATAAAAATGAAAAAGATGCAGAAATATTTCTGGAAAACCGCAAGCGCATCTCAATCTCTGGGGTACAGGAAAAACTTTCGATGATTCGGATTGGGAAAACCTTACGCCTGACTAAGGAAGGTGAACAGGGGACATATCTGCTCAAACCTATTCCGCGGGATGTCCGGTTTCCCAGCCAGGTCCCAGCCAATGAACACCTGACTATGCAAATCGCAAAACAGGTCTATGGATTGCAAACCGCAGAAAATGCACTGATCTTTTTTGAAAGCGGTGAACCAGCTTATATCACCCTACGTTTTGATGTTAAGCCTGATGGAAAAAAATGGCGCATGGAAGACTTTGCCAGCCTGGCTGGAAAGGTGAGCGCAGATGGAAGCCCAGATTATAAATATGATTACAATTATGAATCCGTTGCAGCCCTGATCAGGCAGTTCGTACCCGCATGGCGGATCGAAATGGAAAAATTCTTTACACTAGTGCTGTTTAACTACCTGTTCTCCAACGGCGATGCCCACCTGAAAAATTTCTCCCTTCTTGAAACCCAGCAAGGTGATTTTATTCTAGCGCCCGCCTATGACCTGCTCAATACCAAAATACATGTAAACGATGCGGATTTCGGATTGAATGGAGGCCTATTTGCTGATAACTATCAGTCTGCCTATCGCAGAAACCATGGCCCTGTGGCTGGTAGCGATTTTAGGGAATTTGCTAAACGGATCGGTATTCAGGAAAAACGTGTCGACAAACTTTTATTGCCTTTTGCCCAAAAGCAAGAGCAGGTGGAACAACTGATCGAAAATTCCTATTTATTGGCTACCCGGAAAAAAACCTACCTGTTGAACTACAACCGGAAGCGTAAACTCTTAAGCTGCTGATACGAAATTATTTTTTTACCGTTGTAGCGTTAGTGCAGCCCGCCCCGTTTAGAAGATAAAACCTCAGGAACCACACCATGAAAAACATAACGCTTAAAGCCAGCATCTTAATGCTTGGCCTTATCATCCTAGTAAGCTGCAAAAAACCATTCGCTACACCCGCACCTGAAAGATCTGATTCTTTTTTGCCTATGCAAGTCGGTAACCTCTGGTATATGAATAATCAAAACTTTACCGAAATCAAGGACAGTGTTATGATTAGCGGAAAACTTTTCTACAAATTTGTTTCACTCATCGGAGGCGATGCTTATGCAACCAGCTACCTGCGCATCGATGAAAACGGAAAACTCATTTCCAGCGATCCCAGATTTCCGGAATTAAAGGTCATTCGCGGAGATTTCAGCGCCAAAGTTGGTGATCAGTTCTTCACCACTGGAATAGGAAACGATACCGATCAGCAGGTGACCGTCACCGAGAAAACCGATACTAAAATGAGTTTTTCCTTCGACTACATCTATCACGTTAACTTAAAAGGACATCCTTATGTGAACACCTACATCAAAGGGCAGGGTTATCCGGGAGACTGGACGAGATTAAAGCTCAATGGGGTGGTGCTGAAATAACAAGCAATGCTAAGTGAAAAAAAACAGATCCCTATGTATCACAGTTAGCTGCTACTATGAGTCTACTCATTGCAGTTTCCCAGCCAATGATTTTCTGGGAAGGATCGACTAATTCGATGGATAACAACAGAGACCTGAGAACGCATACTTGATCGAAGACGATTTATATCTTATAGGTATTATAATTCTTTTCTGAACGCTGGCTGTGATGGAAGTTATTATGCCTTAAAAACAGGGTGATGATATGGACTTTTTCTTCTGGTAATAGCGGACTAATCACAGAGCAGATTTGAGCTTGATTTCATTCATGCTTTTTCAGTCACTACGCTTGTTTGCGGATAGATTCGAATTAATAAGCAGTTGGGGTCATAAGTTAGCCGCTAATGTTAGATTTCTATCCAATATATATCCGTCTTTTGTACTGAATTGCATGAAAGCAAAATCTCATTTCAGTGTTTATCAACAAAAAATCAAAAAGATCATGTTATTTTTAGAGCCAATTTCTTTTATTTTAAGATGTGGTCTTAGAATCCAGTCTATAGGTATTTTAAGCTGTATTTTTTAATTATTAGTTGAAATCTTTAAGATAATAGATAACCTATTTTAATCTAATATGTCTAAGTAATTATACGATATATTTTATGTTCTGTTGAAGAGTTTTTTTTTAAAATTCCTCTTGACTTTGTTAAGTTAATTATCTAATATTGAGTTAGTAAATCGTTTTAACTCTAACCAAGTATATTATGAAATCTAATTTAGGCCTCCAAAAGGATTGTCGATCTGTCTATCAATATGGCTTTTCCTGCTCATTGTACCAATAATATTTCAGCTTTAATTTTATACTAAATCACTATATATTTTTGCTTGTTATTTATTTTAATTAATAACTAAATCGTTTAACTATTAAATCGTTTTACCATTAACAAATAGTACAATTATAAATTCAAACTAACCATTTACTAAATCTTAAACTAATGAAAATGAATCTACTAAAGATTTCAGGGCTTGCTGTGCTTTTTTCGCTCAATAACCCTGCTTTTTCAATGAATCCAGGAGGGGAGGAAAACAAAGGATTTCCAACTGACCACACAAAAGCCTCAATTTTGAGCATTAGGGCAGTCATTGGCGGAACAGTCGTTGATGAGAAAGGCCAACCTATTCCAGGTGTGGGCGTTAAAAATTTATCTTCTGGAAAATCTGCCGTGACAGATGCCTCAGGTAAGTTCAGTATCGAAGCTAACGCAAGTGATGTACTTCGATTCAGCTATGTGGGCTATCAGAATAAAGATGTCACCGTAGGAAGCCAGACGAATCTGAATGTTAAAATTGAACCAGCCGAAGCCAGCAAGCTTGATGAAGTTGTTGTAATCGGTTATGGCCAAGTTAAAAAATCAGATTTAACAGGTTCGGTTGGCGTTGTTAAAGCAAGCGAATTACAGGAACGTCCCGCCTCCTCACTTAATCAGGCACTTGCAGGCAGAATTTCTGGTGTGCAGGTAAATACCAACTCAGGTCGTCCAGGTGGGCAAACCAATATTAAAATTAGAGGTTTCAGTTCTATCAACACCAGTAATAATCCATTATATGTTGTCGATGGTGTAGCTTTACCTGTTGGGACTCAAACACAAAACAGTAACGCGATCGATTATATTAATCCAAGCGATATTGCATCTGTTGAGGTATTAAAAGATGCATCATCAACCGCTATTTACGGAGCAAGAGGTGCTAATGGTGTAATCCTCATCACAACAAAAAAAGGTACTGCAAATACGCAAAGAATCACCTACGATGCAGAGTTTTCTACTAATACTTTAGGACCAAAACATGTAGAAATGCTTGATGCATTCGAATATGTAAAGGTGCAGGATTTGGCTTATGACAATATAAAAGTTTACGATCCGGTAGGTTGGGCAGCAGGAAGCTATGCTTCAACTCCTGTTCCAAAAGCTGCAAGAATTGCTTTACCTCAATTCTTTGATGGTAATGGTAATCCTTTATATAATACCGACTGGTTAAAAGAATCAGTACAAAATAAGCTTTCTCAAAATCATCAGTTAGGTTTTACAGGTGGCAGTGAAAACAGCACATATGGTGTTTTCGCGGGTTACCGCGATGATCAGGGGTTATTATTAAATTCCTATTTGAAACGCTATTCTGCTCGATTTAATTTCGATACTAAAATTAAATCATGGTTAAAAGTTGGCGGTAACTTGAGTTACAACAATCAAAAAGAGAACATTGTAGATCAAGGAACTGGCGGATTAAACTCCGTTCGTATGATTACCGAAGCTTTTCCTTTTCTTCCAATTAAGTTAGCTGATGGCAAATGGGGTGATAATAAACTTATTCCCTGGGCAGAAGGTGGATCTAATCCTGTGCACATCCTAACCGATCAAAAATATGGTGTTGTTACCCAGACGCTATTGGGAAGTTTATATAGCAGTATCAGCTTAACCAAAGATCTAGAGTTTCGTACACAATTAGGATCAAATGTTGTAACCAGAGGCGTGAATGAATATAATGCAAAATTGCTATATGGTATATCTGATGGGCAGAACGGAACCGCTAATATCACAGATTCAAGAGAAACTTTCTGGTCGATTGAAAATTACTTAACCTATAATAAACGTTTTGCAGAAAAACATGCGATTAATGCTTTACTAGGTATTTCATGGCAAGAAACAAACTTTTTTAGTAATACAAGTCATGCAGAAAATTTTGTAACTGATTTTTATCAGGAGAATAACATTGGTTCAGGTAGTAAATCTATAACTGTTGGTTCGAACAGAAACCGTTCTGCGTTTAACTCTTACTTTGGAAGGGTAAATTATGCATTTCAGGATAAGTATTTGTTAACAGTTACGGGAAGGGTAGATGGTTCATCTAAATTTGGTGATAACCACAAATACGCATTCTTCCCTTCTGCAGCGTTAGCTTGGAAGGTTTCAGATGAAGATTTTCTTAAAGGCAATAAAACCGTTTCAAACTTAAAATTGCGTACCAGTTATGGTTTAAGCGGTAACTCAGAGCTACCAGCTTATCAGTCCCTAGCCACACTAGTTAACAATTCTGCAATTATTAATGATAGCAGAGTTACGGGTATTGGAATTGGAAGATTAGCAAATCCAGATTTAGTTTGGGAAAAAACAGCTCAGTTTGATGGTGGTTTTGAATTGGGATTATTTAATAATCGCATTAATATCGAAGCTGATATCTATTACAGAAAAACAACCGATATGCTTTTGGATGCACCAGTTCCACGTTCAACAGGTTATTCTGTAATTCGTAAAAACGTAGGCTCTATGGAAAATAAAGGTTTGGATCTTGGAATTACGAGCACAAACATAGAATCTGAAAATTTTACATGGAAAACTAGTTTTAACATTTCATTAAACAGAAATAAAGTACTCTCTTTAGCTACTCCTGATGATATCTTTGGCGTTGGTAATCCTAATTTCACTAATCAAACTGGAATTATCAGAGTTGGAGAACCAGTAGGCTCTTTCTGGGGTTTAGTTCGATTAGGAACTTGGAGCGAGGCAGAACGTGCGCAGGCAGCTCAATTTGTAAGTTATCGTGGTGGAAAAACACTTCTTCCTGGAGATATCAAATATCTTGATGTAAATGGTGATAAAGCTATTACTGATGCAGATCGTCAGATTATTGGTAATGGAATGCCTAAAGGTTGGGGCTCATTTTCGAACTCATTCCGCTACAAAAATTTAGATCTGATTGTTGAGTTACAATATTCTTACGGTAATGATGTGCTGAATATGACGCACCACTCTGGAGAAGACAGACAAGTACAGGCAAACAGTTTTGCTAGTGTGCTAAATGCATGGACTCCTCAGAATCAAAATACATCAATCGCAGCCATTCGCGATCAATCTGCGGGTTATGTAACCAATGTTGATACACACTGGTTGGAAGATGGCTCATTCATCAGAGGGAAAAACCTTTTATTGGGTTATACTTTTAACTCTTCAGTTGCACAAAAATTACACTTAAGTAAGCTTCGTATTTATACTTCTGTTCAGAATTTCTTCTTAGCAACCAAGTATACAGGAAATGATCCAGAGGTAACCACTTATGGTAATGCATTTGCGCAGGGACAAACATTTTTTGATTATCCGAAACCGACAACATTTATGTTGGGCTTAAACATCGGATTATAAATATTACTAATCAATAAGAATACTAAAATGAAAATCAACATAAAAAATACCTTTTTGTTATTGCTTCTAAGTGGAGCGATAATGAGTAACTCTGGTTGCAAAAAGTTTTTAGATGAAGAAGATCCAACAAATTTATCTCCATCTAGTTTTTATACTTTGCCAGAACATGCTGAGGCAGGAATTGCTGCAGTTTATTCAGAATTGAGATTTATTGGCGGCGGTGCAGGTATATTTTCGAATAACTGGCAAATGTTCGATGCCCCTAGTGGAATTCAATCGACAGAAACAGCTCAAAACTCTGATTTAAATAACCTTTACTCTTTGATTTACGATGGCTCTAATCTTCATATTAATCAAAACTGGAATGGCTTTTATAAAGTTATCGCTCAGGCCAATTTGGTTTTAGATAAAGTTCCTGGTATCAACCCAATGGATGCAGTTCAAAAGAAACGTATTTTAGGGGAAGCATCTTTTGTAAGAGCATGGGCATATTTTTACCTTGTACGTTTATGGGGCGATGTACCGTTGATTCTTAAACCAATAACAAGTCCAAGTGATCCAAATTTTGCGCCAGCCAGAACGCCACAGGCACAGGTTTATAAACAAATTGTTGATGACTTGGTATTGGCAGAGGCAGCGGGTTTACCTTTTATGGATGCAAGTGGAAGAACCTCTACGGCAGCTATCAAAACAGAGCTTGCAAAAGTATACTTAACTATGGCTGGCCAGCCCTTAAATTTGGGCGCTGCTTATTATAAGTTATCGGCAGATAAAGCTAAAGAAGTAATTGATTATTCAACAAGCAATCCTTCTAGTCTTGGTCTTTTTACCAGCTACGCGGCTATACATAATGCAACCAATGATAATAAGATAGAGCATTTATTTGGAATCCAATATAATGATGCTGCTGGAGCTGGTAATCCACTTCAATCATCTTATCTTCCATTACACCAACCATTAGTTTCTAAAATTGATGGTATCGGAACCTCTATTCCAACACCTGAATTTTATGCATCTTATGAAGCAGGAGATCTTCGTGCAAAAAATAGAGAAGGCTATTTCTTTACCGATTATTACACAGATGGTTTTAAATTGCCGCTTATCAATCGCGGCAAGCCGTTTATTTTCAAGCACTTTGATTTAGTTGCTAATGGTACACTTGGTGTAGAGGGTACCAGCAGAAGTGATTTGAATATTCCTCAGATTCGTTATGCTGAAACCTTGTTAATTTATGCAGAAGCACAGAACAGAGCAGATGGCTCACCAAATGCAGCTGCTTATGCGGCAGTAAACGCAATTAGAAAAAGAGCGCAATTGGCTGATCTTACAGGTTTGGCTCAAACACAATTTGAAGAAGCTGTTTGGAGAGAGCGCTGGCATGAGCTATGCTACGAAGGCATTACCTGGTTTGATATGTTGCGTTTACGCAAAGCATACAATGAAACAACTAATGGTTTTGATAATTTTATCGGACATGTAAATAAAAGTGTAAATCAACCTTTACAGTCTAAAAACTTATTGTTTCCAATACCAACACCAGAAATTAAAAACAATCCTAAATTGGTTCAAAACCCTGGATATTAGTAATCAGGTAACGATTCTCATCATGCGGGTGCCTTAAAAGCATCCGCATTTTTTTTTGCCCTTTTTATAAATTTAGGATGCTTGCTTCATTGCATAATTTTCTATCTTTAATAAAGCCAATTATCCGTTTTATGAAAAAAATACTATTCTTAATCCTTATCCTCAGTACTCAGCTAATTCATGCTCAGGAAAATTTAAATTTTGGACGCCAGAAAGAAATCATTTCGCCTCAAGCTAACAATGATGGTACCTTTACATTTAGACTTAAGGCAAGTAATGCTAAAAAAGTAGAGATACAGGGTGATTTTTTGATTGCTAAAGGAAATGCACCCGCAATTGAACCGATGAAGTTAGGGGCCGATAGTATTTGGACATTCACCTCTTCAATCTTACCATCAGAGCTGTACAGTTATAGTTTTATTGTTGATGGATTAAAAATACGCGATCCAAATAATGTATACCTAATTAGAGATGTATCATCCGTAGTTAATGTTTTTTTAGCAACAGGTGGTAAGGCTGATTTATATACAGTCAAAGATGTTCCTCACGGAACGGTTGCTAAACGCTGGTATGAATCAGCAGGACTTAAAGCTAACCGCAGGCTAACAGTTTACACACCTCCAGGCTACGAATCATCAAAAGGAAATTATCCTGTTTTATACCTCTTACATGGTGTTGGTGGTGATGAAGAAGCCTGGATGCAATTGGGTAGGGCTTCTCAAATACTGGATAATCTAACAGCTTCTGGTAAGGCCAAACCGATGATTGTGGTCATGACCAATGGGCATACCAGTAATACCGCTGCTCCAGGAGAATCTTCTAAAGGTCTTTATAAACCAATTATGATGACTCCTGATGTATTTAATGGCGATATGGAAACTTATTTCAAAGAAATTATTGCCTTTACAGAGAAGAATTACCGTACTGGAAAAAATAAAGCAGACCGGGCAATTGCAGGCTTATCTATGGGCGGATTTCACTCGCTTTGGATTTCTGCAAATTATCCAAACACTTTTGGTTATGTTGGTTTATTTTCTCCCGCAGTTTTACCACCAGCAAATGCAAATAGTCCGATTTATAAAGACTTAGATGCAAAGCTGGAAGCACAAAAAAAGAACGGCTACAACCTTTACTGGATTGCTATAGGTAAAACTGATTTTTTATATAAAAATGTAAGCGATTATCGTAAGAAACTTGATGCCATGAATTTTAAATATGATTATAAAGAAAGTGAAGGTGGGCATACCTGGTCGAATTGGCGAGATTATCTATCTGCTTTTACACCAATGCTTTTTAAGTAAACAATATCCAAAAGAAAAAGGCTTCCAAATATTAATTGGAAGCCTTTTGTGTTGCTAACTGTAAGTTTTAAGCTGGTTAGCTTAATTTTTTAAGTTCGGCAATTATAGATTGTTCTAAAGAAGCAGAAGCTTTTATCAGCGGTAATCTTACTGTGTCGCCACATATATTTAAATGTTTTAATGCAGCCTTAACTCCTGCAGGGTTGCCTTCTGCAAATGCTAAACGGGTAAATTCTACCAAACTTAAATGAGCTGGCGTAGCAGCTTTAAAATTACCATCAAGACATAAGTTTACCATATCTGTAAATTGTTTCGGCAGTGCATTCGCAATTACTGAGATAATACCAGAAGCTCCTAAAGCAATCATCGGCAAAGTAATCGGATCATCGCCAGAAATCAGCATAAAATCTTCTGGCTTGTCACGCATAATTTGATTGAACTGATCAAAACTTCCTGAAGCTTCTTTGGTTGCTATGATGTTCTTAAAATCGTGCGCCAATCTGCAAGTCGTTTCTGGGCTCATATTGCTCATTGTACGGCCAGGAACATTATATAAAATAAGGTCTAAAGGAGAAACTTCTGCCAGATATTTATAATGCTGATAAATTCCCTCTTGAGTCGGTTTATTATAATAAGGGCTAACCGATAATATGGCACTGTAACCCGTTGAATCGAAGTTTTTAATGTCTTCTGCAACAGCTAAAGTATTGTTGCCACCAATGCCAGCAACTAGAGGTAATCTGTTATTGTTAATTTCAGCAGTATAGGCCCACACCTTCTTCTTCTCGTCCTTTGTCATTGTGGCGGTTTCGCCTGTTGTACCTAAAGAAACGAGGTAATCTATTCCTCCTTCTACCAAATGATTAATCAGGTTTTTTAAACCATTATAATCAACTGATCCATCTGTGTTAAAGGGTGTAACCAATGCTACCCCAGTACCCTGAAATTTGTTCATTATATAAATGTAATTATTGAATTATGACTTATAGACTGAGGGATGTTCAATCGTTTCTCTTTCTATAATTCTTTTTTATTTTATCATTGCTAAAAGTTCCGTATCGCTTATTATCGGAATATTTAGTTTTGTAGCCTTTTCTAGTTTTGAGGGTCCCATATTATCTCCTGCAACCAGGAAATTTAATTTAGCCGAAATGCTGCTTAATATTTTTCCTCCGTTAGCTTCAATTAAGTCTTTCAGTTCATCGCGGCTATATTGCTCAAAAACGCCCGAAATTACGAATGTTTTTCCAATAAGCGTATCGCTATCGAGTGTAATTACCTTTTCTTCAATTTCAAAAGCTAATCCAGCTAATTTTAATAATTCTATCTGCTTTAAATGCTCCTGATTTCCAAAATACTCAATAATACTTTCGGCAATACGTTGCCCGATTTCATCAATTGCGATTAGTTCTTCCAGTGAAGCGGTTGCAAGTTTGTCGATATTCTTAACACCTGCCGCCAATTTTTTCGCAACAGTTTCACCAACATAGCGAATGCCCAACCCAAATAACACCTTTTCAAAAGGCATCTCCTTAGATTTTTCAATCCCTGCAAGCATGTTATCAATCGAGCGTTCGCCAAATCTTTCAATCCCTTTTAATTCTTCAGATTTCTGATGTAAAGTGTATAAATCGCTGATGTGTTTAATTAAGCCTTTTTTAAAAAAAGTTTCGATAGTTTCATCACCTAAACCATCAATGTTCATGGCTTTACGGCCAATAAAATGCTGAATTTTACCTACAATTTGTGGTGGACAACCTTCATCATTAGGGCAGTAATGAACCGCTTCGCCTTCTTTTCGAATTAATTCAGTTCCACATTCGGGGCAATTATGCAGATAATTAACTTTAGTAGCGTTAGCTAAACGTTTATCCAGATTAACTTTAATTATTTTAGGAATAATTTCGCCACCTTTTTCTACAAAAACAGTATCGCCTTCATGTAAATCTAAACGCTCAATCTCATTCGCATTATGTAAGGTGGCCCGTTTAACGGTTGTTCCAGCCAGTAGTACTGGCTTAAGGTTTGCCACAGGTGTTACAGCACCAGTCCGTCCGACCTGATAGGTTACTTTTTCGAGAATGGTTTCTACTTCGGCCGCTTTGTACTTATAAGAAATTGCCCAGCGGGGAGATTTTGCTGTAAAACCTAATTCCTGCTGTTGAGCATAACTGTTAACCTTAATTACAATTCCATCGATATCGTAACTTAGTTTGAAACGTTCATCTTCCCAGTGGTGTATAAAAGCTAAAACATCATCAATGCTGTTAACCAAACGATTATGTTCGCAAACATGAAATCCCCAGTCTTTTACAGCGTTTAGGCTATCCCAATGGGTTTTAAATTCGTTTTTATCAGTGTATAAAAAATATATAAATCCATCTAAGGGACGTTTGGCTACTTCTTTACTATCCTGCATTTTAATCGTACCCGAAGCAAAATTTCGAGGGTTTGCATAAGGAATTTCTCCAAGTTCCTCGCGTGCAGCATTTAAACGTAAAAAGGCAGCCTTATGCATAAAAATTTCGCCGCGGATTTCGAAATGCTCAGGTGCGTTAGCATTCTTTAACTGATGAGGAATGGTATGGATGGTTTTAACATTGGCCGTTACATCATCACCTTGTGTTCCGTCTCCACGGGTTACAGCTCTGCTTAGCTTACCATTTTCGTAAGTTAAACTAATGGATAATCCATCAAATTTGAGTTCGCAAACATACTCGAAATTATCCCCGATTGCTTTACGGATACGTTCATCAAAATCTCTTAAATCTTGCTCGTTGTAAGTATTTCCCAACGATAACATTGGGTATTTATGCTTTACCGTAATGAAGTTTTTGGTTACATCGCCACCAACGCGTTGAGTAGGCGAGTTCGGGTCGGCAAAATCTGGATTGGCTTTTTCCAGTTCCGTTAAATGCTTTAATTTTTTATCAAATTCATAATCACCAATTGTAGGCATCGCCAATACATAATAATTATAATTATGTTGGTTTAACTCTGCAACCAGCGTATCCATTTCTTCTTTTACTTCAAATAGCGACATAACACAAAGATAAAAAAAGGAAGGATGCTTGAAAGACTCTATCTTGATAAGTTAAGATAGTTTCAATTCTATTTCTTCGAATATATCCATGAAATCTTTTTCAAGCACTTCTTTAAAAAAAGCAAGCTGAAAAGTTAATTGATTAATCTGTTTTTCATCTAAAGTTTCGGGCCATAATCGCATGCAAATTCTATTTAAAGCATAGCTGATGTTTTCGAGTTTTTGATAACTTAAAAGATATTTACTGCTTATAAATTGCACTAAAAATTTGAAGAAGATTTCGGGATTTTTAAGCTTGCAATGTTCCAGAAAATCGCTTAAAGATTCTTTTTTAACTGCAGCCAGTTTATCGTAGAAATGATTAACCTGAATTAGATTGTGTTCGATGAGTAGGTGATCGAGTAATAATTCCAGTCCAATATGAGCTAAAAATGAAGGTCTAACCGACGTGTTTTCAACAACGGGGATAATAAGCTGTTTTAACTCGGTTGTTTTTTGCAGAAAGAAATCAGAAGAATGAAAAAACAAATCGACAGCTAAATGTCGCTTCCAGCCAGCAAGCAATCCCTCTTCATCAGAATTACCCAAAAATAAGAACTCATTTTTTTGGGGATACAGGTTTGCTTCTTTTGATGCATTTTTGATCAAATCGGGCAAAACAACTCCCATTACTACATTGGCATCGGCATTTAATCTATCGAAGTAAAAATGAGAAAGGAAATTCATGTTGTAAATATAGTTTTTAAAGTTTCATTTGTGATTAATCTATCCTTAAGATCGTGCCAAGTATGCTAAAATTCAAGTATAGGATTTAAGTTTTCAGCTTTACAGGCAAAAAACTATCTTTGCCAAATTAATTTTATACCATGACAAATTTCGTTGAAGAGTTACGTTGGAGAGGCATGTTACACGACATTATGCCGAATACTGAAGAAAAGTTAAATGAAGGTATGACTTCTGGTTATATCGGTTTTGACCCTACTGCAGATTCATTACATGTTGGGCATTTAACTCAAATCATGACCCTTATTCATTTTCAAAATGCTGGTCATAAGCCATTTGCATTAGTTGGTGGAGCAACAGGTATGGTTGGGGATCCTTCTGGTAAATCTGATGAGCGTAATCTTCAAACTGAAGAAATGATTGAGCATAACCTTAAAGGCATGAAAACTCAATTAGCTAAATTTTTAAAATTTGAAGATGGCGGTAATGGTGCGGTAATGGTTAACAATGCCGATTGGTTTAAGGATATGAATCTTTTTACCTTTATTCGTGATGTAGGTAAGCACATTACCGTTAACTACATGATGGCTAAAGATAGTGTTAAGAGGCGTTTAGAAGGCGATTCTGGTTTATCCTTTACCGAATTTTGTTATCAGTTAATACAAGGTTACGATTTTTATCATTTATGGAAAAACAATAACTGCCTGGTACAAATGGGTGGTTCTGATCAGTGGGGAAATATTGTTACTGGAACAGAGCTAATTAGAAGAAAAGACCAGGGAACTGCTTACGCGATTACCACTCAGTTAATTAAAAAAGCCGATGGAACTAAATTCGGTAAAACAGAAAGTGGTGCCGTTTGGTTAGATGCAGAAAAAACATCACCATATAAATTCTACCAGTTCTGGTTAAATGCATCAGATGATGATGTTAAAAAATGGATTAGAATTTTTACGCTAAAAAGTAAAGAAGAGATTGAGGCCTTGGAAACAGAACACAATACAGCGCCTCACTTAAGAATTTTGCAAAAAGCGCTTGCTGAAGATATAACTGTTAAAACGCACTCACTTGAAGCTTTGGAAACTGCAATCAAAACTTCTGAGTTTTTATTTGGAAATGGTTCCTTAGAGTTTTTAAAAAGCTTATCAGAAAATCAGGTTTTAGAAATGTTCGAAGGCATTCCACAGTTTAATGTTTCAAAAACAGAATTAACTGCTGGAATTGATGCCGCAACATTATTAGCTGAAAAAACTGCTGTTTTTACGTCCAAGGGAGAGGCTAAAAAATTGATTCAAGGTGGCGGCGTTTCTGTAAATAAGGAAAAAATTGCCGATGCAAATCATGTTTTTAATGCTGAAAACTTAATAAATGATAAATTTATTGTGATTCAAAAAGGAAAGAAAAATTATTTCCTTTTAATAGCAGGATAATAAAATTGAAATAATTGAAAGCTCTGAGAATTTCTCAGGGCTTTTTTATTGCACCAATAAATTACAACCTCTTATATCTGCATTATCAAAGCGGCCTAAAACCTCAAAACTTCCATCGGGGTAAATTTTACCTAAATCTTGGGTAGCAATAAAAGAGCAAGAATTTACATTTGCCAAATCGATAACATTAATACCGCCAGTTCTGCCTTGCGGAATTAATGAAAGTGGATCGTTTGTATCGCGAATTAAAACCTGCATCCAGTTCGGGCAGTTAAAAATGCCCGCTCCTAAAGAATAAGCCTGAGAAAGTAACTCGGTCATGCCATATTCGCTGTGGATAGCTTTAATTCCAAAACCTTTAGTAAGTTGCTCATGCAACTCTTCCCGGACCATTTCTTTGCGTTTGCCTTTCATGCCGCCAGTTTCCATTACAATAAGGTTAGGGAAGTTGATTTCGTATTGCTCAATAAAATCGAGCAGGGCATAAGTAACGCCAATTAAAACGGTTTTTTGATTCTTTGCTTTTAAATCTTTTAATGTTTCAAAAAGCTCATCATGATTGTAAAGAAAATAGCCACTTTGTGGATTCTTACTTTTCTCAATTAAATCGTTAACCATATAAATTAACGATGAACCAGCCCGTTGTTGGTAGGATGGAAGCAGGGCAAGAAAGCAATATTCTTCGACAGCTCCATAAAATTGATGAAAAGCCTGAAGATAACTTTGTTCGTACAATTTCACATTGGTAACCTGATGACTGCTTTGAATCATACCAGTGGTGCCAGAACTACTAAATTCGATTTGGATTGGGTCTTTACTGCTTATAACCGAGTGTGTTTTAAAAAAAATGATAGGCAGAAATGGAATTTGAGTTACCTCTTTTACCTCATCAGTATTAATTTTTAAATGATGTATATATTCAGCGTATACAGCACAATTAGCTGCCTGATGTTTGAATATTTCTAATGCCAGTTGACTAAACTGTTCATCATTTTGAATCGAAAAAATATTGTCCGCAGTAAAATTCACAACACAAAAGTACGAAGCCTTATGCTATTTTCTCGTCAGTTTTTTTAACCAGCATCGTTTTACGGAATTGATACCCACAATAACCGCTTATGCCAGCTGCCAAGCCGCTAATAAAGCCAGTAACTAAAAGCAAAATCCACCATATTTTTACACCTGTCATTACTGCTACACGACTTGCAAGCACATTATCATTCGGTAAACTTTTAAATAAAGCGTAGCCAATCCAAAGTAAAAATATTGCAAAAAATGATTGCCAAAATGAGATTTTGCCAGTTTTGCCAATAATGCCACAGGTGGCAAAAGAAATAACAATAATTACCCACCATGGAGCAACCATTTGAAGCAGAAAACAAATAATTAATATAACGATGAAAACCATTTTTAGCTATTTAGAAATTTTTAAACGAGAGATTATTGTACCCGATTTATCATCAGGAGTTTGCATATAAAACAAATCATAAAGTTTGCCATTTGCCCAGGTATCAACCATATTGTCGTAAAACTTACTTCCTGGATTACCCGATTGTCCGCCAGGGTAAACACCATGACCCTTAGGTGTTTTTCCTAATTCGATAACCATTCTCCATGAAGGGCCATTGGACTCGCTGATGGCATTAATGGTGCTTTTTGCTCCGCCAATTTGTAATACTTTAGAGCCGAAGCCAGGTATTTTTGCCAAATGAGGCACATTGGTTTGCTTTACATTAGCCCAGTTCCAATCTTTATTAATTGGCCCGAACCTACGTTCTAAACTATCGCAGCTATATTTGAAAGCTTCGTTAACCAAATCCGACAGCGTTTCTTTCTTTTCTGTTTTAATATTATCGTACCATTTTGCATTTGGTTCTTTTAATATCATTTCAACAGTTCGGTCTCTGGAAGGGTAACGCATCGGGATACCTTTAACCTCGAATTCATCATTCCAGATGTCAAAACTCAAACGCTTTGTCCATATTTCGAAAACACTGGCTGCAATTTCGTTCGCATCGTAACGCTTATTCCATTTCGATACATAAGCTAAAGCTTCCTTTTGCGTCGCATTTAACTGTTCGGTGTTAAGTAATGGCACTAATGCGGGTATAATATTTTGGGCAAGAATGCTGTAATTATCGGTTTGCATTAAACGAATGCTATCTGCAGTTGCTTTATTCATTGCTGCTAAGCGATCGTTAATTCTTTTTCCGCGTTCGTATGGTGCAAACTCCCAGTTAATATAGTATGGGTAGGTTTTATCTGTAGAAGATTGATTAGCAGAACTTACAAAGCCTCTCTGCGGGTTTTTTACCGTTGGATTTTGAGCTGCTGGAATCCAGCCTTGCCAATCATAAGCTGGATCAGTTCCATCAAGAATAAATTTTCCCTGATCTTTCCATTTTAAAGGAAACTTACCATTCGGTGTAATTGCGATATCGTTATCCACACTGGCAAATACAAAGTTTTGTGCTGGCGCTGTATAAAAAGTTAATGCTTTTCTGTAATCGTTATAATTTTTTCCTCTATTGAGATAATAAAAGGTCATCAGTTCGTTCGATTCATCATGCGCAATCCATCGTAAAGCATCGCCTACAGGCACATTATCAGCTCTTGAATATTTTGCTTTCTGAAAATAAACAACTGGACCATGATGCGTATAATAAACCGTATCAATCTCATCTGCGCTGCCACGAATTTTTATGGTTTCTAATCTGGATTTAGTCGGCTTCCATGTGTTGTTATACCAGTATTCTTTATGAGAATTATCTTTAAATTTAATCTGATAAAAATCAAGAACATCGGCAGCAACATTGGTAACCCCCCAAGCGATTTTTTGGTTAAAACCAATAATTACTCCAGGCGCACCAGGTAAAGATACGCCGTAGGTATTTACCCCAGGTGCATGCAATTGTATTTGATACCAGATAGAAGGTAGCGTTAAGTCGAGGTGTGGATCGTTAGCTAAAATAGGGAAACCTGATGCTGTTTTATCTCCGGATAATGCCCAGTTATTACTTCCTATGCCCTCGATTTTCTCTTTAGTTTTAACATCACCAGTTTGTGCTTTTGTAAAGGATTCGGGTGTTTTAGGTGTTTGTAGAGCAGAGAAATCCCATTTTGTTCCAACAGGAATAATCGGGTCTTCACGGAATGGGTAATCAGGAAATAAGTCTTTGGTAATTTCAGGGCCAAATTTTTTCAAGATATTGGTCATGTAAAATTCATCAGAACCCATAGCTAAAACGGCCGACATTTGCTTAAGTAATAAAGCACATTTTACTGGCGACCAGTTCTCAGGCTTGAAATCTAAAATTTTATATTCGATTGGATATTTAGCATGAGAAAGCGTTTTGATGTAAGCATTTATCCCATCGGTGTAAGCTAAAATCATTTCTTTAGCTTTGGGGTCGGCCATCATGCCCTTTAAAGAGTTTTCTGCTCCATAAACCATGCCCATTCTACGTTGGTAACGATCAACTTCTATGGCCTTTTCGCCTACAACTTCACTAATGCGGCCAGCTGCAAAACGAGTTTGAAAATCCATTTGCCAAAGGCGATGCATCGCAGTAACATAACCCTGAGCCAAATAAAGGTCGTGGTCGTTTTTAGCGAAGATATGCGGAATCATTCTGTCGTCAAAAACAATTTCAATTTCATCAATAGCACCAGCTATTTTTGCTTTATGGTTAAACATAAAATGATTATTCTCGGCATTTTGCCAAAAGCCCATAAAAGGGTTCAGGAACTTTAAAAGTGGGGGGGTACTACCAATTTTTGTATTTAATAGAAACGCTAATGCTATTGGGATGAGGATACAAAAAAGAGCCTTAAGTTTATTCATAAAATGGTTAGCTAAATCAACAATGCATAATTTATTTGCAATATTATTTATCTGCAAAATACGACAAAGTAAATGTCAATCAAAATTATAAATTCTAGCAAAATTATTATGCTAACATAATTTGTTTAATTGAAAAAAAGGGTTTAAGTTTAACTAACTAAAAAATTACTCTAACCAAATAATTTATTTTATGAGCAGAATCTTTACACAGATCTTCTATGTGTTTATGCTTGTTTGTGCAACTGGATTTGCCTCACAAGCTCAGAACATAACGGTAAGCGGAACCGTTAAGGATAAACAAACCAAAGAGCCATTAAGTGGAGTAACAGTGATTGTTAAAGGACAATCGGGCGGTACTTCAACAAATTCAGACGGCGCATTTACTTTTACTACTTCTGCAAAAATCCCATTAACCATTTCTGCAAGTTACATCGGTTATGGTGTGGTTGAAAAGCAAGTTACTGGCAACACAGCTAATATTTCAATTGAAATGGAAGCTGCTGTTGTTTTAGGTGGTGATGTTGTTGTTTCGGCATCAAGAACGCCTGAACGTATTTTAGAATCTCCGGTTTCGATTGAGCGAATGAGTGCAGCTACAATTAAAGATATTGCGGCTCCATCTTTTTACGATGCGTTAAACAATATGAAGGGTGTGGAAAGCAGCATGCAGAGTTTAACTTTTAAATCAATTAATACGCGTGGTTTTAACTCTAACGGAAATACTCGTTTCAATCAATATATCGATGGCATGGATAACCAGGCACCTGGTTTGAACTTCTCGGTAGGAAATATTGTTGGTATCACGGAACTTGACGTTGATAATGTAGAGTTATTGCCTGGTGCATCTTCAGCACTTTATGGTGCTGGCGGTATCAATGGTACGTTATTAATGACCTCTAAAGATCCTTTTAAATATCCTGGGGCAAGTTTTCAATATAAAACAGGTGTTAATCATGTTAATGATGATAACACATCGACGAAGCCATTTAATCAACTTGATGTAAGATTGGCAAAATCATGGAATAACAAATTTGGTGTGAAAGCCGCGTTTTCATTCTTGCAGGCTAAAGATTGGTTTGCGAATAACTACAGTAACTTCGATCGCATTTCTCGCACGGTTAAACCAGGTGATAGAAACAGTGACACAAATTATGATGGTATTAATAGCTACGGAGATGAGGTTAGCCAAAACATGAGAAATGTTGCTTTAAGTGTTCAAAATGCAACAATTTCAGGTATCAATACAGGTTCAGGCGGCGCAATACCAAATATTAAAAGCTTAATTGATGGTACTTTTGGTGCTGCAATTCCTAATGCTGCACAACAAGCTGGTTTTTTATCTAATTTACCTGCAGCATTACGCCCAGCAGTACAAAATTATTTTCCGTTTTACGTTGGATTAAAGGCAAACTTAATTCCTGATCAAAATGTATCAAGAACGGGCTATAATGAGGAAAACTTAGTTGATTATGATACTAAATCTTTAAAGGTTTCTGGTGCTTTATACTACAATTTTAGCAGTACAATACAGGCTGTTGCACAGGCAAACTGGGGTACTGGTACTTCAGTATATACAGGTTCCGATCGTTATTCTTTGAGAAACTTTAACATTGGTCAATACAAACTTGAATTAAAAGGCGAAGATTTCTCGTTAAAAGCCTATACCACTCAGGAAAGATCGGGCGATTCTTATATCTCTTCTATCTTAGGAAGTTATATAAACGAAGTATCTAAGCCATCAACAACTTGGTTTCCACAATATATTGGCAATTATGTAGGTGCCAGAGCTGCTGGTCAAACAGATGCAGCTGCACACGTATTTGCAAGAGGTGTAGCAAACACAGGTCGTTTTGAGCCAGGAAGCAATGGCTTCGCAACAGCGAAAGATCAGATCATGAACACGACGATTAGTGCAACTTCTATTAACGCTGCTGATCCAACTAAAAGTGTTTACGGTGCTAAATTCGATGATAAATCTAATCTTTATCACTACGAAGGAATGTACAACTTAACTAATGCATTTAATAAAGTTGTCGAGTTCCAGGTTGGTGCCTCTTACCGTATTTATGATTTAAATTCAGCAGGAACTATTTTTGATGATTTAGGCCGTCAGATTGACATTGAAGAATATGGTGCTTTTGCTCAGATTGGTAAAAAACTATTCAACGATAAGGTTAAAATTACTTTTGCAGGCCGGTATGATAAAAGCCAGAATTTTGAAGGTAGGTTTACACCAAGAATAACAGGTGTGTTTACGGTAGCTAAAAACAATAACATTCGGGTCTCGTATCAAACAGGATATCGTAACCCAACAACGCAAAATCAATACATCGATTTATCCGTTGGTGGTGGTTCTCAAAGGTTAATTGGTGGCTTACCAGAAATTATGTTCGGCAAATATAAGCTAGATGCAAACAAGCCATTTACGGATGTTAGTTATCGTGCTTTCTTAGCTTCTGCTGCTACCGGCACTCCAAACCCAGCCTTATTACAGCAGTATACTTTCGATGCGAAAGGTGTTCGCCCAGAAAGCGTTCAATCTTACGAACTTGGTTATAAAGGCTTAATTTTGCCTAATTTACTTATTGATGCTTATGGTTATTTTAATCAATATAAAGATTTTATTACCGCAGTAGATGTTTATCAAAATGTTGGAACTTTAGCAGCGCCTACATTTGTGAAATTCGGTGTTCCAGTAAATGCCCAAGGCAGTGTGAACTCTTATGGTGGTGCCTTAGGTTTAGATTATCTTGTTGGAAAATATAATATCAGCGGTAATGTATCCTACAACCAGATTGGCGATTTGCCAGTAAATTATATTAATGATTTCAATACGCCTAAAATCCGTTACAACCTTGGATTTGGAAATAAGGAAATTGTGAAAAACTTTGGTTTTAATGTTGCTTATCGCTGGCAAGACAGGTTTTATTGGAACTCTTCTTTTGCCTCAGGCGAGGTGCCGGCATACAGTTCTTTGGATGCTCAGGTTAGCTTAAAAATTCCTTCAGTGATGTCGGTTATTAAACTTGGTGGTTCTAATGTACTTAACAAATATTACACAACCTCTTTCGGAAACCCGATGGCAGGTGCAATTTACTATGTGGGGATAACTTTTAATCCATAAGAATATTTCGTTTATGGGAGCCTCCTTACAAAAGTATGGGAGGCTTTTCTGTTTACGGATTTTTTAAAAATCACATTAAATCGAAGGCGGAAAAATCTTTTCCCCAAATGTTGGCAATCTTAAAGCAGGCATTGTTTTTGATTAAGACGAGATTACCTGCAGATCAAGTATATCGATAAAAATGCAGGTGATGACTAAAAAAAATCAGACCATTCAATTAAATCCAAATGAAAAAAACACTTCTCATCCTAGCTATCAGTGCGACCATTGCATCCTGCACCAGTAAAAAAACAGAAAATGCAGAAACTAAACAATTAGATAGTGCAGCAATGACTTCCCAAAAAGAAGAGAAAGAAAGCATAACGGTTCCAGCAGATAGTATTGATTGGGGAAATGTTCCTGAACTTAGAGATATTGGCAAATTCCCATTTTATACGCCGACAGATGATTTAAAAATCATCGATGAGAAAAATGGTCTTTCAGAGTTTTTTGATTATGCTAAGATGGAAAATTATACCGGAAGCGGAATTAATACAACTAAAGGAAAGTTAGGGGTAATGGTTTTTGAAGATAATGGAGATAAAAAGTTTAACCAGCAACTATTTGAAGATATGGTTTATCCTTACTTAGATAAAATCGGAGCAAAAAAAATATTTAATGGTAAATTTCCAAGTGACCAGGCGTTGAGAGCAAAGCTCAACGAAAATATGTGGAACGGAAATAAAAGAACAGTTGGACTTGGGGATGATGAGCCGTTTGCTGTCTACGCATTTATTAATGATAACAAGAAGTATGTTTTGAATATTCAATCTAATTCTGCACAGGGTAAGGTTTTTATCATGGAACTGAAATAAACAAGCTGGTAATAAATAATGGATATATGAGAAATTTATTCTTAACAGCCACATTAGTTGTTTGCAGTCTGTTCGCTTATTCGCAGGAAAATGATTGTGATGACCCAAGTAAACAAGCTTGCTGTCAGGCAGGCAGCTCTGCTGTAGTTGCGATTACCCCTTTGGCAGACCTGCAGTGCAAAGATCGCTCAGCGCACCTATATAAAATCTTTCCTAAAATTCCAATCTACAAGGGCTTTTTGTTTAATCAGGTCAACATGTGCGGTGCTGGAAAATCAAGCGGTATTTTAGAGTTCGAATACTGCATTGCAAAAACAAGGCAGCATATGACCGTAACCATTACCGATTGGGCAGATCCATTTTTTAAAACCGATGCAGGCCAGTCACAAGTGAATTTCTTTCAGACCATGTTCCTGGCAGGTACTTCGCCAATCTTAAAAACTTATCCAAGTAAGAATCAAAAATTCAATAAGTCTTTTATTGCTATGCAAGGAAATGAAACCAAGAAATATGTCAGTTTCGAAGGATTAAAGGATAACCGATTTTTAGTGCACATCGTAATTGATGGAGATCGGTTCAAGCTTGCAACAGAGGTTGATACTTTTCTGGCAGATTATATAAACGCTTTTGATTTTTAAAATTGATCGTCAGGTGCCCTGAAAAAACAAAAGAATTGACATTACGTTTTTTCTGATTTAATACGAGCCTTTTATAAAATATTTGTATTATAGTACTTTCTTATTAAGTGATACTTAGTTAAGAGAGGGTCGAATTAAATTTTTGAAATTATTAGGATGGAAGAGCAAAACGATAAGCCGCTTGAGACTAGCGAGCTGATTGAAAAAGAACAGGAAATACAGCATTTAAACAATCCTGTTGATATATCTGTAAAACCTATTGTTAAACAATATTTAGGTTCAGTAAAAAAAGTTAAAAAAGAAGGTAACCGTTTTTATTTTTCCGATGGAGATGCAAGAGTTGAAATTAGAGTTGTAAGCGATGAAATTATTCGCGTTCGCCTTGCTCCACATGGCGTTTTTTTAGATGATTTTTCTTACGCCGTACCAGAGGTTGATCAAAAAGTTTCTGTTTTTAAGATGCAGGAACATGAAGATAGCTATACCGTTTCTACCCATTCGGTTACCTGTAGAGTAGATAAAAACAATTTCCATATTTCATTTTCTGATAACATTACCAATACATTAATGGTTGATGAAGCCAATTCAATGCATTGGGAAGAGAACACTGATTTTGGTGGATATTATATCTACGCAACTAAAAAATGTCAACCAGAAGAAAATTTCTTTGGTTTAGGTGATAAATCCGGAAATTTTAATCTTCGCGGACGCAGATTTGAAAACTGGAATACGGATGCCTATTCTTTTGGATGGAATCAGGATCCTTTATACAGGACTATACCATTCTACATCGGTTTACACGACAAGGCTGCCTATGGCATTTTCTTTGATAATACCTTTAAATCTTATTTCGATTTTGGTGGCGAAGATGTAAGTAAAACAAGTTTCTGGGCCGATGGAGGCGAGTTGCAGTACTACTATATTCATGGGCCACACATGATGGATGTTGTTAAACGTTATGCAAGTTTAACGGGTACACATCCTATGCCTCCAAAGTGGACTTTAGGTTATCAACAATGCCGATGGAGCTATTATCCTGAATCGAAAGTAAAGGAAATAGCAAAACAATTCAGAGCCAGAAAAATTCCTTGTGATGCCATTTATCTCGATATCGATTATATGGATGGCTATCGTTGCTTTACCTGGAATAAGAAATATTTTCCAGATCCACGTAGAATGATTAAAGAGCTTTCTGATGATGGGTTTAAAACCGTAGTCATGATTGACCCTGGAATAAAAGTTGATGATGATTACTGGGTTTTCAAAGAAGGAAAAGAGAAAAGATTTTTCTGTCGCCGCAGCGATGATTATTATATGGAAGGGCACGTGTGGCCAGGCCGTTGCCAGTTCCCTGATTTTACCAATCCTAAAGTTCGTACCTGGTGGGGCAACTTGTATAAGGAATTGGTAGATATGGGCGTTGCCGGTTTTTGGAATGATATGAACGAACCTGCCGTATTTGGTTCAGGAACATTCCCTAACGATGTTCGCCATAACTACGATGGGTTCAGGGGATCTCACCGCAAGGCACATAACGTTTATGGCATGCAGATGGTTCGGTCAACCTACGAGGGTTTGAAAAAACTAATGCGAAATAAACGTCCATTTACCATCACTAGAGCAGGTTATTCAGGTATGCAGCGTTATGCCAGTGTTTGGACGGGGGATAATTTAGCTAGTTGGGAGCATTTAAAAATGGGTAATATCCAGTGTCAACGGTTATCCGTTTCTGGTGTGCCTTTTTGCGGTACTGATATTGGTGGCTTTAGCGGCGAACCTGATGGAGAATTATTTACTCGTTGGATTCAGCTAGGGACTTTCTCTCCTTTCATGAGAGCGCACTCCGCAGGTGATACCGCAGAAAGAGAGCCATGGAGTTTTGGGGAATTTTTTGAAGATATTAACCGCAAGTTTATCGAGTTAAGGTATCGCCTAATGCCATACTTATACTCTGTTTTCTGGGAGCACCATCGCTACGGTTTTCCAATATTAAGACCATTGGTAATGTTGGAGCAAGAAAATATCAGCAATCATTTCCGTCAGGATGAATTCTGTTATGGCGACAAATTATTGATCTGTCCAGTGTTAGAGCAAGGTGCAGTATCAAGAAAAGTTTACCTGCCAAAAGGAACCTGGTACAATTTCTGGACGAACGAGGTTCTAGCTGGAGAAAGTGAGCATTTGGTCGAAGCAAAGATAGACAGCATGCCAATGTTCGTTAGAGCAGGTTCAGTAATTCCTGAATATCCTGTTATGCAGTACGTTGATGAGAAAATGATAACTGAAGTAATGCTTAACATCTATTATAGCGATTACGAAGTGAATTCATTTATGTACGAAGATCATGGAGACACTTTTGCTTATGAGCAAGATATTTATCTTGAAAAGAAATTCACGGTAAAAGGTGATGGCAAAACTTTAAAAATTAACCAACTTACCGAAGGTTTATACACACCAAATTACGAGTTTTATGCTTGCAATATTTTAGGTGTAAATTCTCAGGTTAGAAAAATTATGGTTGATGGAAGAGAGGTAACAGACTTTTATACCGACGAGAAATCAGCATTACACTTTAAATGCAATAAAAACTTCAACGAAATACAGATTTTTAGTCTGTAATAAACATAACCCCGAAACTTTAAAAAGCTTTCGGGGTTATATCATATCTAACCTGAATTTACTATGCCCGCAGCTAAAAAAGTATCTGTTAAAAAAGCAGTATTACCTGAGATTGATCAAAGTTTAGCCGTATGGCCCTATAGTTTATTCACTGAATATGATATTGATTTATTTCTTGTAGGAAAACATTTTCGTTTATACGAAAAAATGGGTTCACATCTCATTACAGTAGAAAATAAAACTGGTGCATATTTTTCTGTTTGGGCACCAAACGCCATTAAGGTAGCAGTTTCTGGCGATTTTAATAACTGGAATACTTCTTCACACCATTTAAATAAAAGATGGGATAAATCAGGCATTTGGGAAGGTTTTATTCCAAATTTAAAAAAGGGCGATGTTTATAAGTATTTTGTAAAAGGCTTTGATGAATCTGAACATTTAAAAGGAGATCCATATGCGGTAAGATGGGAGCATCCCCCGCAAACCGCAAGCATTATTTGGGATACAGATTACAGCTGGAAAGATAAACCTTGGTTAAACAAAAGACCAAAGTTAAATGCTTTAGATCAGCCCATTTCTGTTTATGAATTGCATGTGGGCTCTTGGCAAAGAGACCCTAATAATCCAGAGCGGGTATTAAATTGTAGGGAGGTTGCTGCGGCATTAGTACCTTATGTTGTCGAAATGGGTTTTACCCACGTAGAGCTTATGCCTGTAATGGAGTTTCCTTTTTTTCCGAGCTGGGGTTATCAAATTACAGGTTATTTCGGTGCAAGTTCGCGTTACGGCTCTCCCCAGGATTTAATGTATTTAATTGAAGAATTGCACAAGGCAAATATCGCTGTAATTCTGGATTGGGTACCTTCACATTTCCCTGGCGACAGGCATGGATTGTATGAATTCGATGGAACGCATTTGTATGAGCACGCAGATATGCGCAAAGGATTTCATCCTGATTGGAAGTCGTATATTTTTAATTATGATAGAAATGAAGTTCGCTCATTTTTAATTAGTAATGCCCTGTTTTGGCTCGATAAGTACCATGCAGATGGCTTACGTGTTGATGCCGTGGCTTCGATGCTTTACTTTAACTTTTCCAGAGAAGATGCTGATGCCGCTACAAATGAATATGGAGGAAGTGAAAATTTAGGTGCCATTCAGTTTTTGCAAGATTTAAATGTTGCTGTATATGGTAATTTTGATGGTGTACAAACCATTGCTGAAGAGAGTAGTACTTATCCAGGGGTAACACATCCTGTTTATGCGGGTGGTTTAGGTTTTGGCATGAAATGGATGATGGGCTGGATGAACGATACGCTTAAATATTTCAAGGTAGATACTTTAGCAAGAAAACATCATCATCATAAGCTTAGTTTTAGTATGACTTATGCTTTTACCGAAAATTTTATGCTTCCTTTCTCTCATGATGAAGTTGTGCATGGGAAATCGCCAATGCTTTACAAAATGCCAGGAGATGAATGGCAAAAGTTTGCCAATCTTCGGGCGCTTTATGGTTATATGTTTACACATCCAGGGGCAAAGTTGCTATTTATGGGTAACGAATTTGGCGACACAAATGAATGGAACTTTACCCAATCACTAGATTGGCATTTGCTGCAATATGCCCCGCATAAAGGCATGCAGGAAACAGTTAAGGCGTTAAATTTTTTGTATAGAAAAGAACCAGCATTATATCATTATAACTTTAGTTACGAAGGTTTTGAATGGCTTGATGCAGATAATAGCGATGAATCCATATTCGTTTTTATGCGTAAAGGCCCGAAAGCTAAAGATACCTTGGTTATTGCTTTAAACTTTACGCCTGTTGTAAGAGAAAATTATAAAATAGGTGTACCTTTTAAAACCAAGTGGAAAGAGTTATTCAATACTGATGCTATAGAATTTTATGGCGGAGGAATTAATAATAAAGGCGATATTGTTCCTCATTTGCAGGGTTATAATAATCAGGAATTCTCGATTATTGTTGATTTACCGCCGTTAGCAGTTGTTATTTTCAAGAGCAAATAGAGGAAATAAAAAAAGCCTTCCGTTACCAGAAAGCTTTTAATAACCTCGGAGTGGAAGCTTCCGAGGGTGGGCAAAGATACAATTAAGACCCTATCCGAACAAATTTTATTTAAAATAGCTGTAAGTGTTTCATTTACAGCTTTAATTTTACCCCTGCATTAAAAGTTCTACCCTCGGTATGTGTCCAAATATCATCAAAGGTAGGGTTGTTATGCGGGCCGTTAACTACGCTTTTATATCTACTCTGTCTGGTATCGGTAAAGTTCTCGGCGTTAATAAAAACAGAAATTTTTCCAAATACTTTTTCAGCCATTAGGCCAAATTCCCAGTACGGATTGGTTTGAAAATTATTATACAGATATTGTTTGTCAGTGAAATAGCCTTCTAATCCAATTTTGAAATTTCTTTCTTTTTCGTATAGTAATGCCAGGTTCAATTTGTTTTTAGGTAATAACCGAATGTCTTGAATAACGGGTAAATATTTTGCTTTTGCATTTGTAAAAGTATAGCCTGCAAACAACTTGAAATATTCTTTACAGATAATTTTTGCATTACTTTCAAAACCTAAGCTATTAACTGGCTGAGATGTATTACTGAAATAGAAAAAATTATTTATATCCTGCAGCAAAATAGTCGAATTTGATATTTTGGTGTAGAAAAACATCTGATTTAAACTTACCAGCCAGTCATCGCCAATACTGGTTTTATAATTGATATCAGCCGTTCCGCCATAGCTTTTTTCTGATTTTACGTTGTTTAACGGCAGCAAATTTTGGTATTGAAAAGTCTCGGTTTGCTCCGTAAAAAGTGTAGGTGTTTTGTAACCTAAACCACCACCAATTCTCGAACTCCAGTGATCGTTAAATTTATATAATATCGAAACTCTTGGTAAAATGAAGAAATCAGTTTTGCTGTATAAGCTGTTATGAAAATTTGTTAAATCTGTTCTTATACCGCTTTCGAACTTAAGCTTTTCCGTTGCATCCCAGGTTTGTTGAAAGTACAATCCAGCGGTTTTAGTTATGAAATCTTTTGCTAAAACGGTTTGATTTGCTTCTCTAAAATCATCATAAACTAAATTTGCCCCAAATATTAAACTTTGGGTTTTTAGGTTTTTTAAGTAGCTGATATCTGTATAAACATTATAATTATCACCTTTAAAACTATAATTTGGAATACCAATATCACGCTTAAAATAGTTAAAACTTGATTTAACCCTGAATAAATCCTTTTCCGCTGATTTTATGCTTAAGTCTACAGTTGAGGTATTTCTTAAGCTTGCATTATTCTCAAAATAAGTATGATTATTATCTGCTCCGTTTTTTATCAAAACAATATCACCACCAGTTCTGTCGCTTTTAGTAAAAGCGTTACCAATAATAAGGGTGGTTTTTTCGTTTGGATAGATAAACAATTTAGGATGGATGGTGAAATCCTTTGATTTGGGAAGTTCAGTGAAATCATCTTTATCAACATCGTAAGGTTTCTGAAAATTTGTAAGCGCAAGTAAGCTATAACCAATTTTCTTATTTCTTTTCATCGCAAAAGCACCAATATTGGTTTGCCCAACATTCGATTGGTTTATAATAAAGTTGTAATCTCCCTTTTCACGCGGTGTTCTGGAGATGAAATTTACTACACCCGCTATTGCGCCAGCGCCATAAAGGGTAGAAGCCGGGCCTTTTATAATTTCTACCTGACTCAAATCTAAAGGTGGGATTTCAAGTATGCTTAATCCACTGGCGAAATTGCCAAAACTTGCATATCCATCTTTTAAGAGTTGCGTATAGCGGCCATCTAAACCTTGTATTCTAATGCTTGCATTGCCGCTTGTTGCCGAAGTTTGCTGTACCGAAATTCCAGTGCTTTCATGCAATATCATCGAAACATTGGCTGGTCGCATATTGCTTTTTTCATCAATTTCTTCCAGTTCAATAGTTTCTACGCGTGTAGGTGTGTTTTGAATACTTCTACTGGTTCTGGTTGATGAAATGATCACCTCTTCAAGCTCATCTTCGGATTGCTCAAGCAAAATTTCCATTGGATTTTGCTGATCAACAGGGAAACTTATAGTAATGTTTTTCTCCTCAAAACCAATATGATTTACCTTGAAAACTTGTTTTCCATCTGGAATGTTATTGAAGGTGGCTAAGCCCTCATCGTTGGTAACACTTTTAAGTTTTGTGTTATTAAGGGTAATTGTTGCGCCTTGTAAAACTGATTTATTATAGGCCGCTTTTACAGTAAATTTAAAACTGTTTTGCGCATAGGTAGTGGTTATGCACAGCATGGCACATAACAACAAATATATTTTTTGCATTTTTTTTATTGAATTGAATGAATAATATCGACTGATAGGCCGATTTAAAATTTAGGGATTAACCAATAAATTCCTTATTCAATTTTGGCGGTTGCCAGATACTTTGAAAAAAATCTGATGCAAAATGCTTTCTGTAAGCTATTATTTTTTGAGTACTTGCTACAGGTTTTAAAGATTTAAGCGAGATGGATTTTAAATTGAAAACCAAAGGCTGGCCGCAACAGTTGCATGTACAAAGTGGCGAACAGTAATCCGTATCGCTATGCGATTGGTTTTTACTTAGAGAAGTCGTTAAATTTTCAGCTTTGTCAATAGTTTTTAATTCAGTTACATCCTCGCAATTTAGGCAGGAAATAACTAAAATAGAAATGGTTAACAAAAGACTAATGATTTTCATTCTTGACAGCAAAGGTAAGCCAATAATTGAAATTATTCTAAATTTTATTTCCGATGATATATTCTTGGCTTCTATTTCAGTTACCCCTAATAGTTGTATTTTTTTTAAGCGAAATACGTAAACAATATGAAATTACTAATGTTGATTATTTAATCATCTAAATGGATAATGCAAATGAAAGAAATATACGTTGGAAAAAAATAAAAGTTCGGATGGAAGTACACTCAAACCGCTTTATAATTTATTGCATCCCAAAAATATGATAGTGGTTTAAATGTGGAGCTAACATTAATGAATCCCGTATGATATTTTCGCATTATTGAAGAAAACTATCAATTATAACTTACTTAATATGAACTTTTAAGTAAAAGCATAAAAAACATAATTAGCTATTGTGATATCTCTGTAATTACTCATTTATTTTCTGGTTTATGTTGTCTAGGCTTTTAGTTCGTCTTGAAATCCTATTGTATCTTTCGCTATTCATCAAATAATTTGCTTTTTTGATGTTGGTGTTGTTAATTAAAGGTGATTCTACGGAAACAGCTGATAATCAGATAGTTTTTTGATATAGTTTGTTAAAAATTCAGCTAATATGTAGTATTACGATTACAAGCTGTGGTTTTTATGTAATGCTCTGATAGATAGACGATTAATTACGTGTAAAAATTAACATAGGCCTAATAACAGAGGCTTTGTAATTGGTTATTTTCGCGTAAACTTCTGTAGTCGAATATTCTTATTTGACCTTAACAGACGCTCTTGTAAGCTTAGTATTTATTGTTTTAGATTATCTGTCCAGCGAGGATCTCTGTACGGATTTACATAGGGATTATTGTGTTTAGGATGTTTTATGGTAAATAGCTCGGGTTTTAAATTATCTGTATACTTATTATGCTTAATGTTATTAAGCTTTAGTAATCGTGTACACGCCGAAGTTTTACCTGCTAATTTAAATAAAGTATTTTCAAGTGCGCCGAATTTATTCAGTCCGCCCACTTATTCTACCCACTATATTGCTCCAGCGCCATGGCAATATTGGAGTAAGGCAAATCAAGTTGTAATTACTACCGAAAGCGCCACGATCGTGAGTGGGGTGATCAGAAAAAGTAATGGTGATTTCATATCAAATTTTACCTGCAGTGCTAATTCGCCTTTTGTGATGCGTTTTTCAGGGTTACCAAGCGCGGCACCTGTTCATCCGCTAAATACAGTGATTTCTGGAGCTGGGTTAGTCGTAATAGCCGATGCATCAATTTCTGTTAATTTAAGAAATATCGCTTCTGATAATTTAGGAAGTGATGGTTCAGATAATAACATCAAAGGAAATGCGTCACTTTTTAGTTTTGGAGATGCTGGTGTGGGAACTTCCTTTAGAGTAGGCTATTACAGGGATGGTGATCTTGCAGGAACAGAAAGGCCAATTTACAGCATAATGGCATTGGATGATAATTCAGTAATTAGGGTTGCTGGATTGGTCAAAGCGACTTTGAATAAAGGTCAAAGCTACCTTTTTCAGTGTCCTATGGGTACGTTGGTAGAATCTTCAGGCGCTGCGGTAATGAATACATCAGCAAGGTTGGATGCTCCTGGTGGTTGTGGAGATGGTGCTTATAATCCAATTCCTCCGATAATTTCATTGGGTTCTGAGTATGTAATTGTTAGGGGTGAAGGAAATTTAATCGCTGAACAAACAACTGTAGTCGCGACTGAACCTAATACAGAAGTTTCCGTCCAGTTTTTTGACGATAATGGAGTGCAGCAAGGCCCGCCCTTAAAATTTACAATAGCACAACCAGGCCAATTTCAAACTTTTGGACATGGTTATATAAATGGAGGCTATAATTCTAGTAACAACACTGGGAAATATTCCTCATCAAGAATAGTAACCACTAAAAATGTTTTAGTTTTTTCTGGTACTGGCGGTGTTTCTGTTGGTGGCGGATGTGAGGTAGATATTGCAACTCTGGTTCCGATTGCATCCTGTGCAGGCTCAAGAAGGGTGGAGACTTATAAATTTACGGATTATACAGATCTGAAATTGCCATACTTTGGTTATATTCTTACTAAGTCTTCCGATCAGATTAATTTAACTACGCAAGGAACTGGTACAACTTATAACAACCAAAATATTGAATCCGTTCCAGGTATTGCTACAAGAAAACAATTGGGCACAACGGGTTTGTTCCTGGTTAAGTTTACCGATGCAAATATTAATTTCCCTAATGTGATAACGATTAGTAGTGCAAGCCGTTTAACCGTTTCTATGGTTCAGCAGAGCAGTGCTTTCTCAATGTCAAATTTCATCTCCAGGTTCGCAGAAAAAGCAGTACAGCCAAGAATTGATTTAACGGATTGTACTGCAGCAAAACTGACAGCAGATCCTTTGAGTTCAGGCCCTTATCAATGGTATTTAAATGGGGAATTAATAACTGGTGCAACACAAAATTTTTATGTTGCTACCGTTTCAGGTAATTATACTGTTTCCTCAATGCTTGAGTGCGGTATGAGTGCCCAATCTCTACCTTCGATTATTTCGCTTTGCAACATTGATCGATCCATCGAAAAAACAGTTGATATAGCTTTGCCTGAACTAGGTGATATTGTAAATTTCACCCTCACGGCAAAAAATTTAGGGGCTGGAAATGCTATTGGTGTTTCTGTTAATGATTTATTGCCCTCGGGTTATACTTATGAGTCTAGTATTGCCTCATCTGGTGTATATAATTCTTCTACTGGAGTTTGGTCAATAGGTGTGATGAATAGTAATGCCGTAGCAACCTTGTCAATTAAGGCAAAAGTAGCTACTACGGGTGTCCATGTTAATAATGCGGAAATTACTGGAACACAGCCAGATGTTAATGCAGGCAACGATAAAAGTTCCGCTTCAACGAGTACTACTGAGGGAACAGTTACTTTAATATCTATAGGATCTAGCGATAGAAGTGTTTGTGTTGGTACATCAATTGATGAGATTGTGTATTTAATTGGTGGTGGAGCATCAGGTGCGGGAATTACTGGGTTGCCTGCTGGTCTCAGCGCCAGCCCTTATGATCCCATTACTAAGCAAATCAAAATAACAGGAACTGCAACAGATGCAACAGCGGCCACTGGCGCAATTTACACCGTTACTACAACAGGTGGTATTAGAGTTTCTAAAACAGGAACAATAACGGTGAAAGACAAAGTTACCAAGCCAGTTTTTTCAAGTTCATCCGTTGCATTACGTTGTGTTGGGGTTGGAAATAATGATTATGTGGCAACCTCTTCTAATAGCGAAGGAATACTTTACAGCTTATCACCAGCTGAGGCAGGGTCAATCGATGTGGCAACTGGAACGGTAACCTGGGCGCTTGATTTCGTTGGTCAGGCGACAATAACAGCTAAAGCAATTGGCTGCGATGAGAAAACAACCGATTTTGTTGTTACAGTTAATCCACGACCTGCCGCTCCTGAAACTGCTCCAATAAGTTATTGTCAGAATCAAACAGCGGTAGCTTTAACTGCTGATGGAGATAATTTAACATGGTATGATGATAACGGTGTGTTGCCTGGTGCGCCAACTCCAGTTACTACTTCGGTAGGAACCACAAACTATTATGTAACACAGAAAAATAGCAATGGGTGTGAAAGTCCAATTTCTACAATAAAAGTTACTGTAAATGCAGTTCCTTTAGCTCCAGTTGTTTCTTCATTAAGTTATTGCCAGAATCAAATTGCAGTGGCTTTAACTGCTGATGGCACTAATCTAACCTGGTACAATGATAACGGTATTTTGCCTGGTGCGCCAACTCCGAACACTAGGTCAGTTGGAACGACAAATTATTATGTAACACAGAAGAATAGTGAAGGCTGCGAAAGTCCAAGATCGACGGTGACCGTTATCGTGAATGCAGTTCCTTTAGCTCCAGTTGTTTCTTCATTAAGTTATTGCCAGAATCAAATTGCAGTGGCTTTAACTGCTGATGGCACTAATCTAACCTGGTACAATGATAACGGTATTTTGCCTGGTGCGCCAACTCCGAACACCAGCTCAGTTGGAACGACAAATTATTATGTAACACAGAAGAATAGTGAAGGCTGCGAAAGTCCAAGATCGACGGTGACCGTTACTGTAAATGCAGTTCCTTTAGCTCCAGTTGTTTCTTCATTAAGTTATTGCCAGAATCAAATTGCAGTGGCTTTAACTGCTGATGGCACTAATCTAACCTGGTACAATGATAACGGTATTTTGCCTGGTGCGCCAACTCCGAACACTAGCTCAGTTGGAACAACCAATTATTATGTAACACAGAAAAACAGTGAAGGCTGCGAAAGTCCAAGATCGACGCTAACCGTTACCGTAAATGCCGTTCCTTTAGCTCCTGTTGTTTCCTCATTAAGTTATTGCCAAAATCAAATTGCGGTAGCTTTAATCGCTACTGGAACCAATCTAACCTGGTACAATGATAACGGTGTTTTGCCTGCTGCGCCAACTCCGAATACGAGCATAGTTGGAACAACCAATTATTATGTAACACAGAAAAACAGTGAAGGCTGCGAAAGTCCAAAATCGACGGTAACCGTTACCGTGAATGCCGTTCCTTCAGCTCCAGTTGTTTCTTCATTAAGTTATTGTCAAAATCAAATTGCATTAGCTTTAACCGCTACTGGAACCAATCTAACCTGGTACAATGATAACGGTATTTTGCCTGCTGCGCCAACACCGAATACGAGCGCAGTTGGAACAAAAAAATATTATGTAACACAGAAAAACAGTGAAGGCTGCGAAAGCCCAAGATCGACGGTAACCGTTACCGTAAATGCCGTTCCTTCAGCTCCAGTTTTTTCTTCATTAAGATATTGCCAGAATCAAACTGCGGTAGCTTTAAGCGCTACTGGCACCAATCTAACCTGGTATGATGATAACGGTATTTTGCCTGGTGCGCCAACGCCGAGTACGAGCTTAGTTGGAACAACCAATTATTATATAACACAGAAAAACAGTGCAGGCTGCGAAAGTCCAAGATCGACGGTAACCGTTACCGTAAATGCCGTTCCTTCAGCTCCAGTTGTTTCCTCGTTAAGTTATTGTCAGAACCAAACTGCGGTAGCTTTAACTGCTACTGGAACCAACCTAACCTGGTATAATGATAACGGTGTTTTGCCTGCTGCGCCAACACCGAATACGGCTTTAGTTGGAATAACCAACTATTACGTTACTCAGAAAAATAGCGAGGGCTGCGAAAGTATGAGGGCAATGATTAAGGTGACTATCAACTCCTTACCAGCGAAACCTGTAGTTGTAAGTTCAGGGCCAACTGTGTTTTGTGTGGGCGGTTCAGTTGTTTTAAAATCAAGCGATGCAAATCAGTATCAATGGTATAAAAATAATTCGATCATAACAGGAGCAGTTAATCAAACTCTGATTGTAGCAAGCAGCGGAAACTATAAGGTTTTAGCATTTAATGAAAATAACTGCGGTAGCATTGCATCAGACGATATCGATGTAATTGTCGAACCAATTCCAGCTAAACCTGTAATTGCGTGGCAAAATTCTTTAGAGATTTGCGAAGGCAATACTGTTCAACTTAGTTCTTCTGCGACATCAGGAAATATATGGTATAGAAACGGGGTAATAATTCCAGGTGCAACAAATACAACTTTCAATGCGAGTTTAGCAGGGCGATATACTTTGGGTGTGATTTCCACAGGAGGTTGTGTGAGCCAGATTTCGGATCCAATAGATGTAATCATTAATGCTCCACCGCCAATACCTACTATATCTACTCGAAGTTCTTTAGTTATTTGCAAAGGAAGTGCAGCCCTATTAGTGTCATCTGCCAGCTCTGGTAATCAATGGTTTAAAAATGGAGTAGTAATCAATGGTGCTACCAGTCAAAATTATTTGGCAAATGCTGCAGGTCACTATAGCGTAAAGACGAAAAATAATTCTGGCTGTGAGAGTTTAATATCAAATTCTATTTCAATTTCTGTTGAAGCCTTTGAGTTATCCTTAACTGCAAGTAAGACTATAGCTGAATTTGGATCGAAAGTAGAGCTAAAAACAAGTTCAAACTTAAAATACAAGGTATTAAACTGGTCTCCGGCAAATCTTTTTAATGATGCAGGGGCAATAAGTCAGATTTTTGAATTTAAAAATGAAATTATAGTAACAGTAAATGCAATTTCAGAAAATGGTTGCCAGGCCTCAGCAACAATAAAGATAGAGCTTAATAAAAAAAGAGATCTTTTTATTCCAAATACTTTTACGCCCAATGGCGATGGGAAAAACGATTTTGTGAAGGTTTATGGAACAGGTATAGAATCTATAGAGTGGTCTGTTTACTCGCAATGGGGAGAATTAATTTATAAATCAAAAGAACGGGATGCCGCCTGGGATGGTAGTTACAGAGGGGTTATGCAGCCTGTTGGTGTTTATGTATATAAGTGTGTAGTGAGATTTACTGATGGTGAAGAGATGGTTAAACATGGCTCGATAAATTTGTTAAGATAGCTATGAAGAGGGGAGTGTTTGCATTTATTTTTTTGCTGGTTTATTCAAATTTGAAAGCTCAGGTTGATCCACATTTTTCCCAATATTATGCTTATGCATTATGGATGAATCCTGCATTAACAGGTGTTTCGCAAATGGATTATAGGGCGACTTTAATTCACCGAAATCAAAACTTTGGCAATGTTAATACTTTTAGCACTTCAGGATTATCTGCCGAAATGTCAACAAATCAGAATATAAATATCGGTTTGAACGTACTCAATCAAACCGCTACCAGTGGTGGTTATGGTTATTTAAACGGGGCTGTATCTCTGGCTTATACTGGCGTTAAATTAGGGTATAATGAAGATTACAACATAACCTTTGGAATGAATGTTGGGTTTCTAAATAGAAGATTTGATCCAAGTAGATTTCAATTAGGTGATCAGTATGAACCTGGTGTTGGATTTACTCCGTTAATTCCAACGGCTGACAATTTCAATAATAGTGCATCAACAGTTCTGGATGCTGGTGCTGGAGTAGCTTTTTTTGATACGAACCCTTTAAAGCGAGCTAACTTTTATGCTGCATTTTCGATGAACCATTTAACAAAACCTGTTGATCCATTTGTAGATTCAGAGGGGAAATTATTTCTGCCAATCAGATACCTGTTTAATGCGGGGGTAAGCATAAAATTGGCGAATGATATGGTCGTTATTCCGCATCTTATGTATGCTCGCCAAGGGAATGCACAGGAGCGTATGGTTGGAGTTTACTTTACAATACCCTTTGGAGAAACTTCAGAATTAATTGCTGGGGCTAATTTACGATTGAAGGATGCAATTGTACCTTATGCAGGCTTTACATTTAATAACCTTACGCTTGGAATGAGCTATGATGTTAATCCTGGATTACGCAGTTCGGGAACGAGTACCAATACTTTCGAATTTTCACTTACTTTTTTTCGACGTAAGTCTGGCAACTATCGCGGGATAAGGTGCCCAGTTTTTTAAGTTCAATTGGATATTATCAAGAATCCTAATGGTAATAAATGTCAATTTATGCTATTCTCAGATCTTTGTTAGATTGATGATGAGCAGATAAAGCTGTTGTTATTTTCTTATACAGAATTTCTTCTTCCACAGGTTTATTCATGTAGTCTGTAGCGCCAATATTAAAAATCCTGTCTTTTGTCGCTTTTGTAATATCAGCAGTTAGAACAATGATTGGTACACTAATCTTGTTTATTCCTGCCAAACCGTTTCTTATAGAAGAAATGGCTTCGTATCCATCCATAACAGGCATCTGCAAGTCCATCAATACCAAATCAATGTCTTTGGTTTTCATTGTTTCCAGGCATTCTGCTCCATTATCGGCAAGCGTTACGGTCGTGTTTTTCCAATCTTCTAACATCATTTGAACAATCATTTGATTCATAGGGTTATCTTCTACAACTAAAATATTCTTCCCCATTAAATCGTAGTCATCTTCTGGATACATAGTAATTGGTTTTTTAGCACTTTCCTGAATAGGATATTTAATTTCTATCTCACAGGTTGTACCTTCATTTAATTCGCTTTGAATTTTTATTTCACCTTTATGTAAATCAGCTAACGCTTTTACGATACTCAATCCAATTCCAAAGCCGCCATGTTTCCTTTTGTTGTTGAAATTGGTTTGAGAGAATAGATCAAATATTGTTTCCAGTTTTTCTTTTGCTATTCCAATTCCAGTATCCTTTATTATAATTTTTAACAGGAGCGTATTTTGCTCGGCTTCTGCTACAATTTCTAGGTTAATACTGCCTTTTGAAGTAAATTTTATTGCGTTACCTAAAACATTGTAAATAATTTGTTCAAGTCTTATGGGATCGCCAATAATTACCATTTCTTTATCTAAAGAAGAGTAAAAATTAAATTTCAATCCTTTGTTATGGCTCTGTTTTTCAGCACTTATAGCTAATTTATTCAAAAGTTCATGTAGTATGAATTCGCTTTTGTCCAGTTCCAGTTCACCCTTTTCAATTTTTGAAAAATCTAGAATATCGTTAACCGATGATATTAAACCATGCGAAGAGTACTTAATAATCTCACAATTTGCAATGACCTTAGGGTCATTACTCTCTTTTTCCATAATCGCAGCTAAGCCTAAAATAGCATTCAAAGGTGTTCGCAATTCATGGCTCATGTTAGAAAGAAAGTAAGATTTCATATCATTCATTTCTTCTGATTTCTGTAAAGCTATATTTTGAAGCTCTTCCTTCCTGTTTCTTAGAATTCCAATTCGATTAGCCATAGATAGAGATAAGGCCATAATTTCTAAGCCGATACCGAGTTTTGTAATATTATCCGTAAAGAAGTTTTCAGGAAAGACACCAAAATTCATAAGTACAGCCATAATTATGGTTAAAGCTAGAATTGCAATACCAATGGTGTAGAACAAATCGATTGGTTGTTTTTTGTAAATGATGACTGCGATAGATGCAAATATCAAAATCAATCCAAAAAGAGTCAGGATGTTTATTATGGGGTAAGAATATTTTAAAAAGAAAGGGAAAATAATAATCCCAACTAATACAACACCTAAAGCGATATACAATGGATTGAAAAGTTTGTGTATACGTTGGTTTTTGCGTTTAATTTCAAGGATGATTTCGCTATATTTTCCAAAGAAGAAACAGCTAAAAATCGCTGATATAATAACAATATGGAGATTGAACCAAGAATTACCAGTTCCTATATATTGATGATAAAATCCATCTAGTGCAAACTGACATAAACCCACAAATAATACATAAAGCGAATAATATAGGAATGAAATTTCTTTAATTGCGAAATAGAAGAAGAAGTAAGTAATGGCAATAAAAGCTAAGATGCCATAAAATATCCCCATAATTAGCTGATCAGAATAGGTTGTTTCAAGAAACCTTTCCTGACTTATTAAAAGAAGTGGTAAGGTATTTTTCTCTCCGTCATTTTTCAATTCCAGGAATGCACTTTTAGTTTCCCCTCCATTAAGTTCAATTTTGAATAATGTTTTTCGGTTTTTAAGGCTACGCTGTGAAAAATCTAAATTATCCCCACTTCGTTGAATCTGCGTTGTATTATTTGCATCAATCAAAAACAAATTTGCATTATCAGTAACAGGTTCTGCGGTTTGTAAATAATAAACTAATGGAGTTTTTAGGGTGTTTTTTATTTGAAATTTTACCCAAAAATTATTGCTTGTAAAGCCTAAATTGCCCAGCTGTCCGCTTAATGGTTTAAATGGTAGCGTTTGTTTGCCATCTATTATTTTGCTTAAAGGCAGTACTTCCGCTCCAGTGTTTAGTATCGAAGCAAAATTTAGGATTGATACTTCTTCGGGTAAATTTTCTTCACGAAATTCGTATTGAGCTTTTGCCGTTAGTAAACACAACAGTAAAAAGGATAAGGCATATAGTCTTTTCAAAATAGGATTGAATCTAAAATATATTTAAATATTCATATTATGGCAAGCAAATTCGAGGAGCGTAAAAGTTAGAATTTGTAGGTTTGGGTAATAAAAATAGGTGAACAATTATATAATTAAGATTCGGGAATTATTATTAACACATTGCCACTTTTATGTTATACAGAGGCATATTCGCACAACCCGTAGGAATGCATAATTGCGGTAAAATGTAAGTCAACGCGAACGATATTCTAATTGGATGATGTAAGTAAGTGTTTATCTTCGGCTTAACATGTATAGCTTTGATGGTGTTCGATATAAAATAATAGTTCTCGCTTCGAATGATTGTTGAGGCAACTAACAAATAATGAAAACCATTTAATTAAAATGAAATGGTTAACCGTAGGGTTATTATATTTAAAAACAAATAATTAATATATTTAATAAATTTAATTCAAATGAAAAGGTTTGCTTATTTGTTGTTCTTGTTTTTTTTCTTGTCTCTTTCACTTTTCGCACAAGAAAATTTAAATCACTATAAATACATAATAGTTCCTCAAAAATATGCTTTTTTAAAGCAGCCAAACCAGTACGGTTTAAATGTTTTAACAAAAGAATTACTGGAGAATAAAGGGTTTGCTGTTTTTTTTGATGATGCTCAATTGCCAACAGAACTTACCACTAATAAGTGTGATGGACTTATAGCCGAAATTTTAGATAAAAATAGTATGTTTTCTACAAATTTAACCCTTATACTAAAAGATTGTGGCGGGCAAGTTGTATTTAAAAGTAAAGAAGGTAAGAGCCGAGAAAAAGAGTATAGTGCATCTTATAACTTGGCGCTGCAAGATGCGTTTATCTCGTTAAACGATTTTAAATATGCTTATAAGGCGCCTTCAAACCAAATACCAAAACCATTGGCGCAAGAGGTTATTTCAAAAGTTGAAACAACACCTAGTCAAGCTACTCCGGTAAGCAAACAAATTGAAGAAACACTATATGCCCAGCCAGTTGCAAATGGATACCAGTTGGTCGATAGCAGCCCTAAAAAAGTATTAGCCTTACTTAAAACCTCTGTACCAGATTATTTTATTGCAAGTACTGAAACCGTAAATGGAGTGCTGCTAAAAAAGAATGGAGATTGGTTTTTTGAATACTATCAAAATGGTCAGTTAGTTTCTGAAAAGCTTCTTGTTAAATTTTAATACAATTCAGTTTTAAGTCCAATTCATGTTTAAAATAAAACAATATTGCCTGTTAATTTTTATTGCTTCAAGTCAATTGGTATTTGCGCAACGCCATAAGCAAAGTGATAATACCAATAGTGTTTACATTATTCCGTTTCACCTAACCAGCTATAATAATTTATCGGTGCCTGCTATTTTAAATGGAAAAGATAGTTTGAATTTAATGTTTCATACAGCAGCCAATGCTATAACCCTAACAGAAGAAACCATTAAGCGATTAAATGACTTAAGCTTTAGCGGTGTTGATACAGTGAAAAGCTGGGGTGGATCAGACAATGAATCCAGATTTAGTAAAAACAATATCTTACAGATTGGTTCCTTAAAATGGGAAGGACAGTCTATATGGGAAAATAAAAACTCAGGACAAGAAACGGATGGGAAATTCGGAACTGATCTTTTTGAAAATAAAGTAATTGAATTGGATTTTGAGGAAAATGTTATGCGAATCAGCAATAATTTACCTGATAAAATTAAAAAATACCAAAAACTTAAATTAGGTTTCGAAAACGATTATATGTTTATCGAGGCGGGTTTTAAAATTGCTGACATAACGCTCAGTAATAAATTTTTAATACATTCTGGTTATTCGGGAGCCCTTTTGTTTGATGACAAATTTGTAGCTGAAAATAAACTCGATCAAAAATTAAAAATTGTTGATGAAAAGCAACTGAAAGATTCTTATGGCAATATCTTGAAAACTCAAAAAGCCGTTTTACCTTTATTATCTATTGGTAATATGAATTTGCCAAATGTACCCGTTTCTTTTTTTTCAGGCGGAATAGGCCGACAAAAAATGAGTATTATAGGTGGTGAGGTTTTAAAAAGATTTAACATCATCATTGATGCCAATAGAACTTTTATTTATCTGAAAGCGAATAAGTTAAAAACCTTAAATTATTCCAATATATAACAATAATTTAGGTTTTTAACTGCAGAGATTCTTTATACTTTAATCTTCGTCTGGGACATTCTCCTGCTTATCATCCGTATTTAAAGTATAAGCCGATTCCGAAGCACGATAAGCTTCATCTAGTAAATCTTTATTAGTATGATTTTCTTCGACAATTTTTTCATCTAAACCATTAGAGTGTATGTCTTTTTGGCTTTGTTGATCTTCTGCTTCATTGCTTGAGCTATCGTCAACAGGTATTTTTTCATCTGGATTAATCATAATGCTGTTTTTGATTATTTAACAGTAAATAATGGAATTAGTTTTAAAAAGAAATAACATCAGCCTGCAAGTTTACTGGGTATATACAGTTTCTTTAATTGATCTGCACACTGTGGATGTACGAATTTTTTATACTTTACGTAATACAAAGCAAACCCCCCAGGTATTAGGCCCAGGTGTTTCGCCTGAAAGAAATTCTTCCGTCTTAATAATTTCAAAGCCAGTTAGTTTTGCAAGGAGTTCTATTTCAGGGATGCTAAAGTGTCTCATGTTATGTGTTTCTGATAAAACATAATCTTCTTTATTTTCCTTATCAAAGACGTTAATATCATATATAACATCAATTATATTCTTATTCCAGTGGTTAACGGGCGTCGCATTTCTGATAACTTTTATGTGATCATCTTCTGTAACCTTCGTGCGCTTTTCTGGTATTTGAGATAATACTGCAGGTGTATACCAGAGATCAAAAATCAATAAACCACCCTCGTTTAGGTGTTTGTGGATATTTCTGAAAGAGTTAATAAGTTCCTCATTCTCGTTTAGATAACTAACAACATGAAATAGGGCAGTTGCTACATCAAACTTTTCAGCCAGTGCTAAAGATTCTATAGAGGCATGAGTAAAGGAAAGATTAGTATGTGAATTGCTTTGAGCAATTTTTAGCATTTCTGCGCTCGGTTCAACTCCATTAACTTGAAATCCTTTTTCGCAAAATAAAAGTGCATGCTTTCCAGTTCCTGAGCCAAATTCAACTAATGTTTTTGCCTCAGGTTTATGCTGCTTGATTAAATCAACTATATAATCTGCTTCTGAAACGTAATCTTTATCCTTGTAAAGAAGATTGTAGTAAGAGCTGTAAGCGTTAAAGACTTTTTTCATTTAATTTTCTTGTGGTTTGAGCATTTATGATTAAAATTTGTTTTATAACTGCGGGCTCAATTATTGCTGTGGTTAATTGGAGAGGCAACATTAATAATAATTTTATTTGTGCAAGTTATTATAAACTTATTTATGTTAATTTCTAGCTCTAAGGTAAGATTTTAAATTATACTAATGAATACAAGAGGAGTGTATATAAGATTAGAAAACGTCATTAAAACAAAAAGGAGACCTCATCCAAGCGTCTCCTTTTTTTCTAACCAAATATAAACCTGTTATGAGCCAGGCTTTGTCTTTATTCTCCATTTTAGCATAACGCTTTTCAAGAGAAGATTTATCTTTTTTTATGGTAATAAATAATACTTCATTTATTACTCTACAAATATAGTAAAAAAAACGATAGTGTAAAAAATACACTAAGAAATTTTTAAGTATTTTTTTTGTCATTTTTTAATTGCGGTATCTTTTATAGCAGATTATGCAACCTAAAATGACAGTGTTGCAAATATAAGCTGAAAAAGTGTTAACTAATTGTTAAATATTATCAAAATATGATATGATATATGCAAATCGTATCATAATGTCTGTTGATTAAGTTTTTTTTAATAAAAATCAGTCTTTTTTGATGTGATTGCTGTTTTAATAGGTTGATTAATGTGTTTTTTAAACAATTAATTGTGAATTGTAATTATTATGAAAGGAAATTTATATCCAAAAAATACATTTAAATATAAAAGGCAACACTAAATGAATAATGTTGCCTTTTATTTTATAGAAATTAGCCGTTAGGCTATGTTTTTATTATAAGCTAGCGTAGTATTCTACGAATTTAGCAAGAGCAGAAGAATATCCCCACTCATTATCATACCAAGAAACAACTTTTACGAAGTTATCATTTAATGAAATACCTGCACCAGCATCAAAAACAGAAGCGTGATCGTTACCAACGAAGTCAGAAGAAACAACTTCATCCTCAGTATAACCTAAAACACCTTTTAATGATCCGCTTTCTGAAGCTGCTTTCATAGCTGCTTTAATTTGCTCGTAAGTAGCTGGTTTTTCTAAGCGAACTGTTAAATCTACAACAGAAACATCAGCAACAGGAACACGGAAAGACATACCAGTTAATTTTCCTTTTAACTCAGGAAGAACCATACCTACTGCTTTAGCAGCGCCTGTAGATGAAGGAATAATGTTAGAGAAACCACCGCGGCCACCTCTCCAATCTTTAGCAGATGGACTATCAACAGTTTTTTGTGTTGCAGTTACCGCATGGATTGTGCTCATTAAACCTTCAACAATACCGAAGTTATCGTTTAATACTTTAGCAATTGGTGCTAAACAGTTTGTAGTACAAGATGCATTCGAAACAATTGTTTGGTCTGCAGTTAATTTATCATGGTTAACACCCATTACGTAAGTAGGGATATCAGCATCTTTAGCAGGAGCAGAGAAAACTACTTTCTTAGCACCAGCAGCAATGTGTTTTTCAGCATCAGCACGTGTTAAAAATAAACCAGTAGATTCAATTACAACTTCAACACCAACAGCATCCCATTTTAAGTCAGCAGGATTACGTTCTGCAGTAACACGAATAGTTTTACCGTTTACCACTAAATTTCCATCAACAACTTCAATTGTCCCATCAAACTTGCCGTGAGTAGTATCATACTTTAACATATAAGCCATATAATCTGGCTCAATTAAATCGTTAATTGCTACAATATCTAAACCTCTTTTTAAAGCAGCTCTGAAAACCAGTCTGCCAATACGGCCAAAGCCGTTTATTCCAATTTTGCTCATTGTTTTTTGTTAATTAATGTAATGTTTTAATAAATTAAGTATAGGTTCTTTAGTTATGCTTTTTATAGTTAAATCGTATTTTTCTGCCGTATGTCTAAGCCTGTCTTCAAATTCTGCCGCTATAGTACCTACAAAATGTAAGTCCTCGTTGGGATATTTTTCTACCATTGGTAAAATATATGTTTGAAAATGTTTTTCAAACCCTTCATCTACCATCCTAATAATATGGCCATGTTTTTTATTCTGAATAAAAAAATCAAAAAACGAACTTAAAAAAATATTCGCCTGGGGCTTGTTATAAATTCTTTCAAATATTTGAGAACGCTCCAAAACATAAGTTCTGCTAAATTTAGTTTCAAGTTCTTTTGGTAATTTCTTATTTAAAAAACTTTTTAAAAGCATTTTGCCAAGATAGTTTGCCGAGCCCTCATCCCCTAAAATATAGCCCATGCCAAAATTATTATCCAAAGGCTTTTTGCCATCAAAGTAAGCACAGTTTGCACCGCTTCCTAACATAGCCACAATACCCGACTGATCAAAACACGCTGCCTTAGCGGCGCCAAATAAGTCATTTTCTACAACAACTTTGCTATATCTAAAAAAAGATGACAAAGTTTTTGCAAGTTCCTCTTTTCTATCTGGTGATGATGCTCCAGCGGCAAAGAAATAAATTTTCTTTATACTTTCTGCATTATTTACTAAAACTACCTTCTTGTTTAAAATTTGAAGAATTGTTTTAGGATCAACAAAGCAAGGATTGATACCAGTGGTGTTACAATGCGCTACAACCACTCCATTTTGGGTAAGTTTCCAAAAAGCTGTTCTCGAACCGCTATAAACAACTGCTATCATATTTTATATGGATAAAACCTCCGTCATCTCCATTAAATCGTTCTCTAATTTAAAAGTATGGCTACTTAATGCATCTGTAATACTGGTTAATTTAATCTCGTTACCGCGTAAACCAACCATTTGAGCACTTTCTCCAGCTATTAGTGCGTTTACAGCCGCAAAGCCTAATCTGCTTCCTAAAATTCTGTCAAAACTGCTTGGGCTACCTCCGCGTTGTAAATGACCTAAAATTGTAACTTTTGTATCGTAATGATCGAAAGTTTCTTTAACCTTTTTGGCAATTTCGTAAGCGCCACCTTGTTTATGCCCTTCGGCTACAATAACAATGCTTGATGATTTTTTAGTCGCTGCACCTAAAGTCAGTTTTTGAATTAACTCATCAACACTGGTTTCAAATTCTGGTAATAAAACAGCTTCAGCACCACTCGCTATAGAGCTTCTTAGGGCAATACAGCCAGAATCCCGACCCATTACTTCGATAAAAAATAATCTATCGTGTGCATCAGCCGTATCTCTGATTTTATCTACTGCTTCTATTACTGTATTTATTGCGGTATCATATCCTAAAGTAAAATCAGATCCGCTTAAATCATTATCTATAGTACCAGGTATGCCGATAACTTTTACGCCATATCTTTCGCCAAAAAGTTTAGCACCTGTAAAAGTACCATCTCCACCAATCACAACTAAAGCGTCGATATCGTTTGCTTTTAAATTATTATAAGCAATTTCTTGGCCCTCAATTGTTTTAAATTCTAAGCAACGTGCTGTTTTTAATATCGTTCCGCCCAAATGTAAAATGTTGCTTACAGAACGGGCGTCCATTGGTTTTATGTTGTTTGTAATAAGACCCTGGTAGCCTTGCATAACACCAAACATACTGATGCCATGGTAAATTCCTGTACGTACAACGGCTCTAATCGCAGCATTCATGCCTGGCGCATCGCCTCCTGAAGTAAGTACAGCTATATTTTTAATATTTGGTTTCATCTTCGTACTACGAATATAGTGTGTATTTTCTACACTAAGTAATTTATTTTATTTTTTTTACTTAATATTGAAAGTCATACCTTTAACGCTTAAATTAACTAAATTTTACATTGGAACAAATTTTACCTCATTTAGATTCCGTTTTCTCGATTGACTGTGTGCTGTTTGGATTCGACGGTAAGGAATTAAAAATCTTGCTCATCGAAAGGAATGAAGAACCTTTTAAAGATTGGTGGGCTTTACCTGGAAATATAGTTGGTGCTGACGAAAGTTTAGACCAATCTGCTGCCCGTATTTTATATGAACTAACTGGTTTACGAGGGATTTATATGGAGCAATATTATGCTTTCGGAGATCCAGGAAGGCACCCGCAGGGGCGTGTGATTACTTTGGCTTATTACGCTTTAATTCGCTTAGGCGGAGATAAAGATCTTCGTCCGATAAGTAATTATGCAAAGCAGGCAAACTGGCTGCCAATTACCGATTTGCCAAAACTTGCTTTCGACCATCAAAAGATTTATGATAAAGGACTTGAAAAAATCAAGCGTAGAATTAAGCATCAACCGATTGCTTTTGAATTGCTGCCTGAGAAATTTACATTAACGCAATTGCAGCATGTTTACGAATTGGTTTTAGGTAAAAAACTCGATAAAAGAAATTTTAGAAAGAAAATTGTAAGCTTTGGTGTTTTGAAAGAGCTTGATGAAAAACAAAAAGGTGTTTCTTACAGAGCTGCTACTTTATACAGGTTTGATAAACGCAAATATGCCAAGCTTTTTGGTAAAGAGATATCTTTTTAAGCTGATAGCTAAAGTAAAAAGTAAAAAGTAAAAAGTTGAAAGGCGTTAAGCCGATAGGCTATCAATAAAAAAGGTTCAGTTTGAAATTTCAAACTGAACCTTTTTTATTGATAGAACTTAAACTTTGTACTCTAAACCTTAAACTCTAAACTTTATACTTTTCACTCTAAACTATCCCTTTGGAGCTAACTCTAAATGGTAATGTACCAAATCATCTATTGGCGAACGGATAATTTTACCTACACCCATTTCGTAACGATCGGCAACAATACTTAAAATATCGCGGAAACTATAACCTACAGAACCTACACAATTTAATTTATGGTCTTTGTAGTTAGGGTAGTGTACAACCAAAGCTTCGAAAAATGCAGTGAAAGCATAATCGATCGTTTTGTATGTGTAATCTTCGTAAGTATCTTTAAAATCGTATAAAAATTTACTAAAACTTGCGCAGAAACGGTTTGGCAGTGGTTTATTGTAAATATTGTCGAAGATATCTTCGTTAGTTAAAGCATAATTATCATAAAAAGCCTCTCTTAAACCTTTAGGCATGTAACCTTTCATGTAATCACTTAATATGCGTTTACCGATGTAAGAGCCACTACCTTCATCGCCTAAGAAATAACCTAATGAATCGATATTTAAAGTGATGTCATTTCCGTCATACAAACATGAATTTGTACCAGTTCCTAAAATAGCAGCAAATCCAGGCTCGTTTCCTAAAAGTGCTCTGCAAGAAGCAAGTAAATCATGACCAACGAAAATTTCTGCATTTAAAAAAATCTGTTTCATGGCATCAGCAACAATTTTCTTGTTACCAGGTGTAGAACAACCCGCACCGTAGTAATAAACCGCTGTTAATTTTTCTCTTTCTAAGTGGTCCGGAAGAGTTTCATTTAAAGATTGTACAATGTATTCCTCTTTTGAGAAATAAGGATTGTAGCCTTCGGTATTAAAGTAAATTTTTCTGCCGGCCTCGTTAATCAAACACCAATTTGTTTTGGTAGATCCACCGTCTGCAATTACTATCATTTTATTTATTTTTGGTTTTAGCACGATAAAAGTATAAAAACTCTTATATTTTGTATCTTTTTTTTTAATAATTTTTTAACAATTTGTTGTTGTTGAAATTTAAGTGTGTAAAAAATACACTATATAAGCTGTTTAATCAGCTTAAAACCTTAAAATTATACCAAATAAGGCATTGGTATTATTTTTTATACGTCAACAATATTTTACAATTTTTATCGATATGATTAATAAAATTTTGGATTTCAGGAGCGATACGGTAACCAAACCGACAGCGGGTATGCTCGATGCTATGATGAGCGCTAAAGTTGGCGATGACGTTTTCGGAGAAGATGAAACTGTTCATACTTTGGAAACAAAACTTGCAAATATTTTTAATTTGGAGGCAGGTTTATTTTGCCCCTCGGGTACCATGACTAATCAAATCGGTATAAAGTGTTTTACCCAACCTATGGACGAGGTAATTTGCGATCAGACAGCGCACGTTTACCGTTACGAAATTGGTGGTATTGCCTTTCATTCTGCCGCTTCGGTTAGATTGCTTTATGGCGAACGTGGCATTTTAACGCCCGAACTTATAGAGCCAGAAATTAATGAGGATAACATTCATTATCCTAATTCGAGCTTGGTGGTATTAGAAAATACAGTAAATAAGGGCGGTGGAAGTTGTTATACTTTATCGCAAATTGCACCGATTCATCATCTTTGCAATATTAAAGGGTTAAAATTACACTTGGATGGAGCCAGAATTTTTAATGCGTTGGTGGCTACTGGTGATAAAGCACATGATTATGGTCAATATTTCGACGGCATTTCAGTATGTTTATCTAAAGGGCTTGGGGCGCCTGTTGGTTCTGTGTTATTAGGCGATCGAGCCACCATTCACAAGGCAAGGAAAATAAGAAAAGCTTTTGGTGGCGGAATGAGACAAGCTGGTTTTCTTGCTGCTGCTGGTATTTATGCGCTAGATAATCATGTAGAACGATTAAAAGAGGATCATGACCATGCTAAAACTTTAGCCGCAACTTTAAGTGCGGTAAGTTATGTAAAATCGGTAATGCCAGTAGAAACCAATATTGTAATTTTTGAAGTTGAAAAAGGATCTGCAGATAAAATTGTTAACCAGTTTAAAGAAAAAGGCTTGCTCTGCAACACAACAAGCTCAAGTACGGTACGCTTGGTAACCCACCTGGATCTTAGTGCAGAGATGATTGAGCGTGCGATAGAAATAATATTACATTTGTAATTCAGTATTTAACCAAATGTCTAAAATCTCAAAAATTCTTATTGCCAATCGTGGAGAAATTGCATTGCGTATTATGCGTTCTGCAAAAGAAATGGGTATAAAAACGGTTGCTGTTTTTTCAGAAGCCGATCGTAATGCCTTACATGTCCGTTACGCCGATGAAGCAGTTTGTATTGGTCCTCCACCGTCTAATCAAAGTTATCTTTTAGGAGAAAAAATTATTGATGCAGCAAAAAAAACAGGCGCTGAAGCGATACATCCAGGATATGGATTTTTATCAGAGAATGCTGGTTTTGCAAAATTGGTTGCCGATTCGGGTTTAATTTTAATCGGTCCCTCGCCACAGGCAATGGAGATTATGGGTAATAAATTGTCGGCAAAAGCTGCGGCTTTAAAATATAATATCCCCATGGTTCCTGGAACCGAAGAAGCAATTCAGGATGTTAATGAAGCAAAACAGAGGGCCATTGAGGTTGGTTTTCCAATTTTGATAAAAGCTGCAGCAGGTGGTGGTGGCAAAGGAATGCGGATTGTAGAAAAGGCTGATGATTTTGAAGAGCAAATGCAATTGGCTGTTAGCGAAGCAACGTCTGCTTTTGGAGATGGTGCTGTTTTTATCGAGCGGTATGTTACCTCACCAAGGCACATTGAAATACAGGTTTTAGGCGATAATCATGGCAATATTGTTCATTTATTCGAACGCGAATGCTCTGTTCAAAGGCGACACCAAAAAGTGATTGAAGAAGCACCTTCATCGGTACTAACCGAAGAAATAAGGGCGAAAATGGGGGCGTGTGCTGTAGATGTTGCCCGATCAGTTAATTATTCCGGTGCAGGAACGGTTGAATTTATTCTGGATGAAAATCTCGACTTTTTCTTCCTTGAAATGAATACGAGGTTACAGGTAGAGCACCCAGTAACTGAACTGATTACAGGGATAGATTTAGTTAAAGAGCAAATAAAAGTCGCCGCTGGCGAAAAGTTGAGCTTTACGCAAGAAGATTTGAAAATAAGCGGTCATGCAATTGAACTTAGGGTTTATGCAGAAGACCCGAATAATAATTTCTTGCCAGATATTGGTACTTTACATACCTACAAAACTCCAAAAGGGAACGGCGTTCGGGTTGATGATGGTTTTGAGCAAGGGATGGAAATACCCATTTATTACGACCCAATGATTGCCAAACTGATCACCTTTGGGAAAGATCGGGAAGAAGCCATCGAACGAATGGTTAGGGCAATTGAAGAATATGAGATTACAGGGATAGAAACTACTTTAGGTTTTGGTAAATTTGTAATGCAGCACGAAGCTTTTAAAACAGGACGGTTTGATACTCATTTTGTAGGCAAATATTTTAATAGCGAAAGTTTAAAAAATGAGGATGAAACTGAAGCGTTAATCGCTGCAATTATTGCTGCAAAATTATTTCAAAAGGGTGGGAGCACTGACATTGTAAAACAGGTTACAGAAACTTCATCCGATTGGAGAAAAAACAGATTGAAATTTTAATCATAAATAATGTTTACTGGAATTATAGAAACGCTTGGCGAAGTAACGGCCATTAAAACAGAGCATACAAACATTCACTTTACTATTGCCTCAGCAATTAGCCACGAGTTAAAAATCGATCAAAGTGTGGCGCACAATGGCGTTTGCTTAACCGTTGTGGCTTTAAATGATGGAAACCATACCGTTACCGCAATTGATGAAACGTTGAGTAAAACCAGTTTAGGGCAACTAAAAGTTGGGAGTAAGATAAATCTAGAGCGTTGTATGCAAATGAACGCCCGCCTGGATGGGCACATCGTTCAGGGCCATGTAGATCAAACCGCAATATGTATTAAGCGTGAAGAATTAGATGGTAGCTGGGAATATCGATTTAAGTATGATGCTTCATCTGGTAACGTTATGGTAGAGAAAGGCTCAGCCTGTGTTAATGGCATCAGTTTAACAGTGGTAAATTCACAAAGTGATGAATTTTCTGTCTTTATAATTCCTTACACATTTGAGCATACTAATTTACAGGAAGTTCAGGTCGGTGATACAGTTAACTTAGAATTTGATATTATTGGTAAATATGTTGCTCGCCTGATGGGCAATAAATAAAACAAAATTTATCTTGATCGTTATAAATCAGACGCTAAAAAATCGAAATCAGTAAATTAATTTAATGTATAGTAAAGAAGAAGCCACACGCTTGCGCCAGCAATTTTGGATAAGTTTTGGGCAATACATGAAACCTGTTCCATCAGCAAGTGGCTCAACCGTACACTGGATAAATTATAAAACTGGTGTAAAGCAGATTTTCTTCAAAATGGATGTCGATAATAAAAAAGCAGTTATATCCATTCAACTCACCCATCCTGATCCTGGAGTAAGGCATTTAATTTTCAATCAGTTCGAAGAATTTAAATCGATGCTAAGCGCTACATTAAACGAAGACTGGGATTGGATACAAGATGCAACCGACGAATTTGGAAAAACCGTGAGCTTGATTACAACTGAATTAATCAATGTTAATATTTACAGTCAAAAGCATTGGCCAGAATTAATCTCCTTCTTCAAACCCCGAATTATTGCGCTTGATGAATTTTGGGATAATGTTAAACCAGTGTTCGAAGATTTAAGTTAATCTGCTGATTTAATTTGTTCAATACGCGATTTTACGAAGGCAATTTCCTCCTTGTTATCTTTTGCGTTAGGCTTGCTTTTTAGGTATAAGTTATAATACTTCTGGGCGTTCTTCATTTGCTTTAGCTTAGTATCGTATAGAACTGCGAGGTGGTAGTAAATATTTGGAGTTGCCTTATATTCCAACCCCTTTTTATAAGCCGCATTAGCCTGACTTACTTTATCGCTCTCCGAATAAACTAATCCAAGTAAAGCATAATATTCGGCTGTATTAGTCGATATACCTTCATCAATTGTTCTTTTGGTATATGTTGTTGCCAAAGGGTAGTTTTTAATGCCTCTGTAACATAAAGCCGTTAAGTACAAGGTTGTTTCATTTTGCATGTTCGCCAGTTCTAAAAGCTTAAATAAATTGATCGCTTTCTGGTAATTTTTAAGATAATAATAAGCTTTGGCCACATCCTTTATCACATTCGGATCGGCATCTGCTAGTAAAATTTTCTCTCCTGATATAATAACTTCGTTGTACTTTTTTAGAAAATTAGCAACAGGAAGTATTGCTTTTTGTAAAACGATATTTCCAGTATCAGCAGCAATTGCAACATTCAAAACTTGATATGCTTTTTCTCGATCTTGAAATTTCATGTAAACATCCGCTAAGTCGTATGCCACATCGCCTTCCTGTGGATTAATTTTACTGGCCTTTAAAAGGTAAATTAGTTTAGTAGAATCTTTATTTGAATTATATAAACCTGCCAAAAGCTTATAAACACTAAAATTATTACTATCAATTTTTACTATTTCGCCGTAATAGAATTTTGCTTTTTCAACATTTCCTCTTTTTGAATTTAACCTCGCAATACTAAAAAGTACTGGAAGATTTTGCGGTTGTTGCTGGTAAGCCCTAATGTAAAACTTTTCTGCTTCTGCATTGTCGCCATTCATTAAATAGCAGTAACCGATTTGAGTAATGATTTTAAAATCATTTACATCATCGCCATATACACTTTTTAGATAAACCGCAGCTTCGCCATATTTTTGAGATTGATATAAGTCGAAAAGTTTTTCTTTATCAAGTGCAGGCTCACTTTGAGCGAAGAGTGCTAAACTCAATAACATCGAAAATAAAACTGAAAATAACTTTTTCATCGTTTTTTAATTTAAAACTAATTTATTAGTTGTTTTCGTTAATTCCAATTTTTAGTTTAAAATTTATCGAAAAAAAACAAAATTGGACTATAAGGGTTTATTATTTGAACATTTAAAAATTAAAATAAGAACCTATGAATACTTTAAAGAAGTTTGAATTAATGGAAAAGATTGTGCGTGAGTTAGAAGATTTACAAAATTCTCAACAGGCACTTATTCAAAAAATTGGTAAAATCGAAGTCGACAATATAGAGTTGGGCGAAAAACGCCTGGAAAAAGATTTACCAGATATTCATCAAAATCTTGCTGATAATTTGGATACTATATCAGGTATTTTAGATTACTTTGCAGATAAGACTCAAAACTTTGGCGATAAAAACAATGTTGATGCGCTTAAAGAGCAAGAGGCTATTAATAATGCAACAAGTTAAAAACTATTAATCATCCCTAATTTTATGAAATCAATTTATCTTACCTTAACCTGTTTGTTTATTGGCTTTTGTGCCAGTGCACAGGTTCTGCCTACTTTCCAGCTCGGAATAAAGGCTGGTGCAAATTTTTCGAAATTTGATACCGAAAATACTTTTAGCAGTGATAACCGAACAGGGTTTTACGGTGGATTGTGGGCAAGGGTAGGTGCTGCTGGTATTTATTTTCAACCTGAATTATATGTTTCAGGCAAGAAAACCAATTTAATTAGCGATGCAACTGGTGCCGTAAATCAGGTTCGCTTTACCAGTTTAGATGTACCATTACTAGTCGGTACTAAATTCGGTGCTGCAGGTGTTGGTTTGAGAATAAATACTGGTCCAATGTTTTCTTTAATTTTAGATGAAAACCAAAGTTTAGGACAGGCAACTGGAAATGTTTTTCAGGGTAATTTTAAAGATCAGGCATTTGCCTGGCAATTTGGTGCAGGTTTAGACATCAAAAAGCTTAGTATCGATGCCCGTTACGAACTGGGTCTATCTAAGCTTAACAAAGACGGTTACCCACCAACAAAGTTAAATTTATTTACAATTGGCCTGGGCTATCGTATTTTGTAAATATTATATGAAGCTGTAAAAAACTCGGCTAAGTATAAAAAAAGGAGAAGCTATTATTTAGCTTCTCCTTTTTTATTTGCAATAATTTCTTCAATCTCATTTTCAACCTCCGTAAGTTCATAAGCAAATGCACCATTTTTAGGTACGATAGGTGTTTCTCTGCCCACGCTTAAGGCTTTGATAAACGATGCTCCAAAATAAAATATAAGTGAAGAATAAAATACGAAGAGCATAATTACAATTATGGAACCAGCCGAGCCATAAATGTTACTGATATTACTCAATGGCAATAAAATTCTTAAAATATATTTCCCTGCGGTAAAAAGACAGCCAGTTAATAAACCACCAGATATTGCTGCCCTCCAGGTTGGTCTTCCGTTAGTTAAAAACCTAAAAAGTATGCTAAACCAGGCAGTTACAATGATTACAAAAATGATCTGATTAATAATAGAGGTGATAACCAATTCGAAGGATGGCGAATTCGTTTTAAGATACGAACCAATAATTGCCTGAACACTATCAGCAAGTAAGCCAAATAAAAATAAAATACCTGCCAGCAAAATTATAGTTACAGAAATGGCTCTTGATTTTAAGGTATTTACAATTCCTTTTTTATCTTTCATAGCAATGTTCCAAATCTGTTCTAACGAATTTTTAATTACATTAAACAGTGTTGTAGCTACAAATAGAAAGAAAATAAAACTAAAAAGGGTGATGTACCAGGCTTGATCAATACCTCTGATGTTGCGCAACGTTAATCTGATTTGAGCAATGCTCTCATCATCAAGTATATTATTTAATCTTTCAAAAAGATGAGTAACCAGTAAACGCCTGTCGGTGAACATTCCAAAGAGCCTGATTAAAATGATCAGGATCGGAGGCAATGCGAAGTTGGTAAAAAATGCGGTTGCTCCTGCAAGTCTTAAAGGATCGTTTTTTTGAAATATATTAAACGCTTTCCTCAAGGTTGAGAAAAAAAACTTTAAGTCTTCTTTTAAAAGTAGGGGCATTCGGTGGGTTTAAAAACTGAAAAGTCCGAAAATACTAAAAATAGTTTATTCGGACTGATCAGTAAATGTTAATTTATATTAATTTACTTTCGTGAAAATTAGAATTGTTTCTTCGCCTTTTAACAAATGCAATTTACCATCCACCATTTTAGCCGAACTGGTTTCATTTAAAGCACTTAAAAAAGCATTTTCTTCTGATGCTGTTTCCTGACAAAACATTTTTGTTCCAAAAACATTCTTAAGGCTAACTTTATTATTTTCAATTACAGCCTGACCACCATAGTTATTACAGAAAGATTTGCCGCTGAATTTTAAGTCCTCAGCAAAATTAAGGGTTGCTACCGAATTAGCTGGCAAAGTTTTACCTGTTAATTCTGTTAATTGCCAATTTGTATTGGTTAATGATTTTGGGTCGATTTTTTCTAAACAAGAACTGAAAAGGCAGATAATGATGCCTAGGATGATTATATGTCTCATAATATTTGTTTTTCTTTTAAACGCAAAAATTAAACCAAATGCTACAGTTAATGCTAAGTATTGTTTTCTGCCTTATTTAGGCGGCTGTAGTAGTTCTCACAAGTTATTAAGAAATTCGATTGTTTACTTTTTGATACTTAATTTAAGTGAATAATGTTTTTGCTTTTTTTAGAATTTATATGCTAATTAAAATATCGAAAACAATAAAATAATCAATGAATCCATAAAGGATTGAATTTCTATTTTTGCTTGCTAAATTTGATTTTAAAATAATCTGTTTCTAACTAACCAAAAACTACAATCTTTATTTTTAACGTATTTCAATTTTTTAGAAACAAAAAAGGTAATAAATTAGCCAAAAAAACAACTTGCATTTTATGAAAACGACACTACTAACTTTATTTTTATCCCTAACACTTTTGGCCTGCAAGGAACAAAAAAATGAAAAAGTAATTCATCCCAGAGATTTAAAATTAGGTGAAAGTTTTAACGAATTTCCAAAGGTAAAAGGAGAGGGGTTAGCTTTTGTTAAAATAGATTCAGGTAGAAAATTGGGCGATACATATGCGATTAAGTTTAAGGATACTTTAATCGCTGTTCAGGATGATCCGAAACCCTTAGCAGATAAGTTTTTCCTGATGAGGTTTTTAAATACACAGAAAACTGCAGTTTTGGCTCAGGTAGCAGATAGTTCAAATTTAGTTTCTCCATTTTATATTATTTCTTTAAAAGATGGCGAAACCGATGCAATAAAACTGGAGCGCGCTTCTAACGGAAGGGATGATAAAAAGGTAACTATAGGCTTACAGGAAATTAGTTTGAGCACAGTTTTAGTAAATAATGATTTTGTGGTAACGCTGATTAACGGAATGGTTTATCCGCTTAAAAGACAAAATGATGCGGAACGTATTCAAGGTCGTTTTCTATTAAATTCTGGCGATCGGACTACATTGGTATTCGCAACATCGAACTCTTTATATCAGGTAAATTATAAAACAGGTGAAACCTTTGATTTGCCCGTAACACAAGGGAAATTAAATGCAGCTACCTTTACCAAAGATATTATGCAGAATTACAGCTGGGAAAAAAGTGCTAAGGGATCGATGTTTTTAAAAGAATACGACAGTAATAAAATTGTTGATTTAAGCGATTTCAAATAAGCAGGTTATACAACCATCGTTCTAAAAGTAAGATTTACCCTTGGCGTGTTTACTTTTTTAGTTGGCGGTAATCGATGAAGCCAATTGGTTTGGGTTGCACCTTTCATAATTAGTAAGCTTCCATGCTCTAAAAAGGTGGTTATGGTTTCTTTAGTTTGCTTATGCTTAAGCAGGAATCTTCTTTCGGCACCAAAACTTATCGAAGCAATTGCCGAATCTTTGGCTAAAGCTTTTTCATCGTCGCTATGGTAGGCCATGCCCTCATCACCATTATGATATAAATTTAACAGACACGAATTAAAATTTGTGCCTGTTTTTTCTTCTGCTATTTTTTTTAATTCTAAGAGTTCTTTTGTCCATGGTAGAGCAAATTTTGATGCATTTGAATAAGTATAAGCGTAAGACTCATCTCCATACCAGGCAACTTTTCTTTTGGTAATGATGTGTTTACCCATAATAAAAGCCTCATCGTTTTTCCATTCAATTGTATCCATTAATAGCTGGTAATACAGATTAGCTTCTGTATGGCTAAATAATTTGCCATAATAATTTACGGTTCCTCCGTATGGCAAAAGATTTTTATTGATGTCTATTTCCTGGTTAAATAAATCCATTCTTTATATTTCATTTTAAGGCAATGGCCGCATGGCCGATAACCGTTTTCCAAAGCTTCTTTTTCTGTTTTAAAAAATACCCTGTTTTCAGGTTTCATACGCTTACCCGATTTGCAGCTTAGTTTGCCGTAAATTTTTAAACGAAGGTTCCCACCAAAACAAATCTCTTGATTTCTTATTTTACTTTTTAATATTGATTGCGTTAGCTCACTATGTTTTAACACATTAAACATGCTAAAAATCAGTTTCTGTTTTCGCGGCTTCCCAACCAATAATCGCACTTTTTCTATCCATTCCCCAATGATAGCCTCCTAACGCACCACTCGATTGAATTACCCTATGACAAGGAATTAAAAATGCGACTGGATTATCGCCTATGGCCGTTCCAACTGCTCTCGAAGCTTTGGGATTTTGCAATTTATCGGCAATTGCTCCATAAGTAGATAATTTTCCCATTGGGATTTTAAGTAATGTTTCCCAAACCTTTAATTGAAAATCAGTGCCCTTAAGATGTAATTTAATTTGATTTAACTTTTTCCAATCGTGATTGAAAATAAAAAGTGCATTTTGCTGGTCTAAATCCATCATTTGCTTATAACTGGCTAAAGGGAAAAGTTTTTTCAGATTACTTAGAGCCGAGAGTTCCTCATTGTAAAATGCGATATGGCAAATCCCTTTTTGTGTAGAAGCAACGATTAAATTGCCAAAGGGACTTTCGGCGAAGCTGTAATTGATATTTAAATTTTCACCGCCATTCTTATATTCTCCAGGCGTCATGCCTTCGATATTTATAAATAAATCGTGTAATCTGCCTGTGCCCGAAAGTCCAGTTTCCAAAGCCGTATTAAATAAGGTTTCGTTCTCCTTAAGCAGCTTTTTCGCATGAGTTATACTTATATACTGTAAAAACCGCTTCGGACTTGTACCAGCCCATTCGCTAAATAGTTTTTGAAAATGGAAAGGACTTAAATTTACCTTTTCAGCAATTTCTTCTAAGCTAGGTTGGCTTTTAAAATTAGCCTGAATATAGTTAATGGCAGCTGTAATCCGATTAAAGTTTATCTCGTCTTGAACTTTCATATGATCATTATTTATATACAAAAGTAGTGCTGATAAAAATTTTAAGCTACCCGATACTTGCGATATTTAAAAGAAATATTATTTCTCGATTAATTTTAGCCATTCTTTAATAATGGTTTGAAGCTTACCCGCTTTTGATTCTACATCTTCCAAATTCTTGAAGTTTATTAAACGCCTGCCGTCCGTGTATTTTCCTTCCAGCAAATTCGTAGTGTCACTTATTTTGGCACCAGTTGGTAAAACCAGCATAATTCTTCCTTTATGAAGATTTAGTACAATTAAATCCCTTTTATATTCTTTTGGATCGAAGGCTTTCATTGTTCCAGAATAGTAAAAACTCGGACTATTCCATTTTATATGCTCGGCTATTTCTTTATCGGTTTTTAAAATGATTTCCCTGATGCGCTGTACAATTTCAGCCTGTTCTTTTTCGAGGTTTTGAATGAAAAGATTAACCTGTTCCTTATCGCTTAATTGTACTGTATTTTTCATGAGTTCTTTTTGCCTTTAGTTGTCGGTTTCTGCTCATTTTGGACAACTCTGAATTTTGTAATTTCACTTACAAGTTTTAAAGGAAGCGGTTGATCTAAAGGGAATTGAACTGAGCCTTTCGCACCTTTGTAAACAGATAATTCTTCTTGGAATTTTTCTATTCCAGCTGCTCCAGGATAAAATCCAATATGATTTTTATAACCCGCATAATGAACCAAATTGCCATTTAATACAAATGTTGGAATCCCATAACCAATTTTTTCAGTGGCTGTGGGCGCAACTGACCTAATGGTTTGCCTTATTTGCTCAAGCAGTTTCTGTGTTTCTTTTGGGAAAGTTGCAATATAGCTTTCTACGTTTTCAATGCTCGTATCCATCTCTGTAATTTGATTAAAACAATTTAAAACTTAATTCATCTTAATCAAAATTAATACGGAATGTAGTTTGAGAAAAGGGTTGTTTAGGTCATATTGCAACACTATTCAAGACAGCTATAATTATGCTATTCTAAAGGATTTTAAAGACATTCCATAAGCACACTTTCTCCAACAAGTGCTGTATAGCCTGTTTAGTCACCTTAATTTAATCATAAATAATTAGCTCTTTTTAAAATAAAACCAGCAGCTTATATACTAAATAATCAATTTCAATCTCCTAATAGCACATCTAAATTCCATAACCAAATAGCATCTTAAGGTCGTAATAAATCTTCTGTCTTTGTTAAAAATTTTTCAATCGCATCGTTAATATCTAAATCCATTCGATTTGCCAATATAGTTAACCACCATACACACTCGCCGAGTTTATGCTCCAGTTCTTCTTTGGTATCTGCTTTTGGCCAGCGCCCTTGTTGCGACATGGTATGCCTTCCAACCAAACCTGCGTCTGTTAAGAACGCAAGTGCATCTTCTTCAACAGACCATTCACTGCCATGATGCGTTCGCTCCAGTTCATGATACGATTTTCTTATTTCTAAAGAACGATCAATTACTTCTTTTAAATCCAAATGCTCCATAATAATTACTTTTTAACTAACCACATCGGTTTTTGTTTCAGAATCTCTTTGTTAACCGGGCAGTTACTATCATGGCAACCAGGTAAATAACCAATACTCATTAAGAACTCGTTAACAATTTCTCCTCCAGTAAATTTGAAAGTCTTTTTGAAAATCTTAATCCATTCTTCTTTTGTTTTTGGGTGGTGGTAGGTTAACCAATTCTCAAATGAACCAAAGTCTTTCTGTAGCGCAAGTATCGTTTTTGCATTTTCAATGGCTGCATTAATTTTCAAACGATTTCTGATAATTCCTGCATCGCTCAATAATCTTTCCCAATCCGCTTCCGTGTAAGCTGCAATTTTTTCAATATTGAAATCGTTATACGCTTTTCTAAAGGATTCTTCCTTTTTTAAGATAGTTTCCCAGCTCAAACCCGCCTGGTTAATCTCCATAATTAACCTGCCAAAAAGTTCATTGTCATCATGAATAGGGAAACCATAATAATTATCATGGTAATTCTTATGCAAATCCTTTCTTTCTTTGGGCTCCATGTATTCGATGGCACTGCAATACGACATATTTAATTTTTATAAAATGATTGTTTGAATTGGATTGGGGTAAGGTTTGTTTTCTTTTTGAAAACTTTGTTAAACGATTGAGGGTGTTCGAAGCCCAATTGATAAGCAATTTCAGCTACGGATAAATGATCGGAAGTTAAATAATCCTTTGCTTTTTCAATTAACTTTTCGTGGATATATTGTTGCGTATTCTGACCTATTAATGAGCGAAGCATGTCACTTAAATATCTGGGCGAAAGGTTTAGTTTTTCCGCCAGGTATTCAACTGTTGGCAAACCAATTGTTAAGGGTTTTTCATCGATGAAATAATTATTCATTATGCTTTCTAAATGCGTTAATAAATCGTGATTAACTGCTTTCCTGGTAATAAACTGTCGTTTGTAAAAACGGTTACTGTAATTTAAAATCAATTCTATCTGCGAAATAATTACATCCTGACTAAAATCATCAATGTTAGATTTTAACTCTTCTTCAATATTTTTGAAAATTGAAATAATAGTATTTTTTTCTTTATCTGATAAATGCAATGCTTCATTAGCCGCATAAGAGAAGAAACCATAGTTTTTAATATTTCGCCCTAAAACATGATTTCTAATAAAATCAGGGTGAATCAGTAATGTATAACCCAAATATTCAGTATCATCAGTAGTTGCCAGTATCTGATTCGGAGCTGTGAAAACAAGGCCACCCTCGTCAAAGTCGTAGTATCCCTGCCCATATCTTATTTTTCCCTTAAGTGTTTTTTTATACGATATTTTGTAAAAATTAAATAGAAAAGCAGCGGGCAAAGCTTCTTTATCGACCGAAATATGTGTGTTATCAACCAAAGTTACCAAAGGATGCAAAGGCTTTGGTAAGCCAAGCATCCTATGCAAATCGGATATGGAATCAAACTGGTGAGGGGTAAAATCTTCTTTTTTCACTTTATAAATATAAAGATTTAGTTTTCTGAAATCATTTCAGCCATTTGTTTTCTAAACACTTCATCGCCGAATTGCAAACGCTGAGCATAAAGTGCTTTTGCATCTTCACCTGCAACATACCTCAATTGCTCCTTCTCATCGGTTGCGGCTTCATAAACTACTTTTGCAATATCCTCGGCTTCTGTAAAATGATCTTCGTTTAAGCCTTTAAACATTTTATCAACCCATTTTTGATAGGCAGGATGCGCAGACATATCAGCAGATCGGTTTAGAAAATCGGTTTTTATGCCACCTGGTGAAACTGTTTTAATTCCCACACCAATTTTTTTTAATTCAAAAGCCATGCTCTCACTCCATCCTTCTAACGCCCATTTTGTTGCGTGATAAACTGAACTGAAAGGGAAAGTGATTAAGCCTCCAATAGACGTTGTGGATATAAACAAACCAGAACCTTTTTCTCGAAAGTACGGGATGAAAGCTTGAGTTACTCTGATAACACCTAAAATATTGGTATTTAGCTGGCGGGTTAATTGATTATCGGATGTAGATTCTAAAGGTCCCATTAAACCATATCCTGCATTATTGAAAACAACATCGATATTACCCGTAGCAATTGCAAGCTTTGTAGTTTCTGCAATCTGATCAATATTGGTTACATCCAGTGGTAACAAAGTTATGTTTTCGATTAAATTTAGCTCTGTTTCTTTTTCTGGGTTGCGCATAGTTGCGATAACATGCCAGCCTTTCGATTGAAATAACTTAGCTACGGCCTTACCTAAACCAGTAGAGGCGCCTGTGATAAAAATAGTTTTCATTGCTTTTTCTTTTTGTACAACAAAGGTGCACGGTAGAAGAAATTCCAATGTATCTAAATTGAGTAAGCTTGTAGCCAAAATGACGGAAGCAAAAATAACTTATTTATAGAAAATTTAAGTTTTAATAACTGGATAAACGCTGCGTTTTTAAATAACTTTTTATCTAAACTGCTTAGGCTTTAAACCTTGCGCTGCGAGTTCGGCAATTTCATTAATTCTTTTTTCTCTTGTTTCAACACGTTTGGCAAACATAAGCCATTGTAATATCGCTTTTTTAACAGATTTGCTCAACAATGCAAAATAATCTGCCGAACCCGCTTTCGTTTTAAATGCTAGTTCTAAATCTAAAGGTATTTTCAACTCCTCAACTTCATCTAAAATTGTCCAGGAACCATTTTGTTTCGCAATTTCAATACTTTTATAGCCTGCCTCCGCCATCAGCTTTTGAGCTATTAATACTTTAATTTTTTCTTTATTGATTTTAGACCAGGTACTTTTTGCTTTTCGTTTGCAGAAAAACTGCATAAACTTTTCATCGTCTATACTTTTTCTGATGCTATCGACCCAACCAAAACACAAAGCCTCATCAACAGATTCGCTCCATGAAATTGTTGGAATATTTGCCTTCTTTTTATACTGAATAACCCAAACTGACTGTTTAGACTCGTGGTTTTTTTTAAGCCACTTTCTCCAATCGGCCGAACTCACTGGGTAGAAAGTTTCTACATCTTGTTGTGACATAACTTTTTTTTATTTAGAGAACAATAAAGTAAGTTTCTTTAATATTATTTCGATCAACAGCAGCTTAAAAGCTATCCCTTCCTTATCTGTCTCTACTTTTATTGATCCTTGCTAAGGAAAAATTGTCTCTATTTTTTGAGTCTTATCTGGTAAAACTAACCAGGTAAGGCTTTATAACTTTGCAGCTAAACCTGCGTAGAAATTTCGTGTTGCTGCGGCATTAAAATAACGATTGTTAGCTGCGTTTAAATCGTTGCCTAAACTGTACTTTTCATTCAGCAAATTATTCGCGCCAGCAAAAACTTCAAATCTGGTTTTTCCAACTTTTAAATTTCTAATTCCAGCTTTAGCTTCAACTAAGTTGTACTTTTTCGCAAATACGGTATTCGCGTCGTTAAGCGGAATGGATGATGTATAACTATGTTGGCCAAAAAGATAAAAGCCTTTTTGAAAATTAAATTCCAAACTACTAGCTATAACATTTCCAGGAACGCCAGTTAATTTATTGCCTGAAAAGCTAGTATTGCCATTTATAAAATTTTCAAAACGATAGTGGCTTAACGTGTAACTGTTTTTCAATTGCAAGTCTTTTAAAAAACCTTCATTGTTTTGAAGAATTAAAATAGAAGTTTCCAGCTCGATACCTTTTTGATTGGTACCGCCAGCATTTACAAAATATTCGGTATCGTTCGCATTAAGCCTTCTTACAATTGCATCTTCTAGCTGATAATTAAATAAATTTGCGCTGGCATAAAATCGGTTGTTTTTTGTTTTATAGCGTAAACCCAATTCGTAATTCCAGCCTTTTTCGGCTTGTAAATTATTGTTTATATTATTATCAGATGAGCGAACTTCTGCTAGTGTAGGAGGGGAGTACCCTTTACTGATTGAACCCCGTACTGAAAATTCAGGACTTAATAAATAGGACATGGCCAGTTTAGGCATAAACGCTGCGGTGAATTTTCTTTTCTGTTCTGCAACTGTTAGCGGAAAAAAGCTTTCATATTTATAATGGAAAAAGTTTAAGCTCGAGGAGAGTTCAATGAGTATTTTGCTATTGATATCGAAGTTAAATCTCAGGAATGCAAAATTTTGATTAGCCTTTAAGTCATCATAAGCTTGCATAGCAGCTGGAGAGCCTGCATTATTATTGAAGTTTTTAACCTGTGTTCTCGTTCCCGAACTTTCCACGCCACCCTGAGCATTCCATTTAAAATGCTCGTTAACTTCCGCGAATTCTAAAAATGTTCTTAAACCTAAAGTACTTTCGTAACGCTGCTCATAATTGGTAATAAATGGATTTTTGAAATCGGTGTAAGAGGTAAATAATGCCACTACATGCCTAAAATTTTTATCGATTTGATATGTGTTGGATAGTCCTGCAAATATCGTTTTATTATAAATAGCTGCTTGCTGTGTTACGGCACCAGGAATGGTTGGTGTAGCGGGTCTGGCTTGTTTTGGGTTTTGCTCTAACTGTACGGCGGTTAAACCACCAGGAGTTTGGTAGGATAAATCACTATAAAAAATAAAAGCTTTTAAAAAGCCTGAGCCACTATAATTCCATTGTTGTGTAGTTTGGAAATATTTTCGGTTCATAGCGCTGTTTTCTCGATAGCCATCGCTTCGCTGATAACCCTGATTAAAGCTAAAACTGTAATTTTTAAATTGCTGCTGAATACCAGCCGTTTGGTGCAACAATCCGAAGGAACCACCAGTTATGCTTGCTTCGATCTTATTATGAATTTCTGCTGAATTTATAAGGATTGCTCCACCCGTATTTGCGCCGAAAATACTGGCTTCAGGGCCTTTGTAAACTTCTATAGAACCTATAGCAGCTGCATCCAAAAGATTTAGATAGGTATTTCCACCAGCATCTGTTAGCGGAAAATCATCCACATATATTTTAATATTTCTAATCCCGAATGGAGATCGAAGTAAACTACCCCTTAATGATAAACGATAGCTTCCTGGAGAACGTTCTTCCATTCTTACTCCTGCAACTGTATTGAATGTGCTTACCAAGGAGCTATTTTGCTGGTTTCTAATCAAATTACTATCAACCAAACTAACGGCTGAAACGGAACGTAAAATAGGTTGACGATTGTAATAGCCATTAACAACTACCTCATTTAATTTCTTTACGCTATCGGTTTTAGAGATTTGTGCAGATACAGAAACATATAGTACGAAAAGGACGGAAGTAAAAAGTAATTTCAAGAGGATGGTTTTAAGGGTTTCTGTAAAAACAAAAGGCCGAATAAAATTACAATTTTATTCGGCCTTTTGAGTATTTTGATTTATTTAGCGACTACACGCCAAACAATGCCACTTACATCATCCGCAACTAATAATGCGCCATCTGGTGTTAGCGTTACCCCAACAGGTCGGCCGTAAACTTCACCTTTTTCTGCATTTGCGATAAAGCCTGTTAAAAAATCTTCAGGTTTACCAGTTGGTTTGCCATTTTTAAATGGAACAAATGCAACCTTGTAACCAGTTAATGCAGAGCGGTTCCATGAACCATGCTGACCAATAAACGCACCACCCTGATATTTAGCAGGGAATTTCGTGGCTTTATAAAAAGCTAAACCTAAAGATGCGGTATGTGAACCAACTGGAACATCAGGCGCAATTGCTTTTTTAACTAATTCTGGATTTTTACCTTTCATTCTTGGATCTTCATTTTGTCCGTAATAAGAAAACGGCCAGCCATAAAATGCGCCTTGCTTAACACTGGTAATGTAATCAGGTACAAGCTCATCGCCTAAACCATCCCGCTCATTAACGGCTGTCCAAAGCATATTCGTGCCAGGAGCCCAATCTACGCCTACAGGATTACGTAATCCGCTCGCGTAAATTTTTTCTCCAGTTCCATCAGGATTAATTTCTAAAATATTCGCACGTCTAATTTCATTTTCCATGCCGTTTTCGCCAACATTACTGCCAGAACCAACGGTTACATAAATCTTACTTTTATCTGCATTGGTAATTAAATTTCTGGTCCAATGGTTATTATAACCGCCTGCGGGCAGACTCAAAATCTTTTTCCCATTGGCAGTAATTTTTGTATCGCCAGGCTTATAAGGGTATTGTAAAATGCCATCTGTATTGGCTACATAAAAATTATTTCCAATTATGGTCATGCCATAAGGCTGATTTAGTCCGCTCAGGAAAGTTGTAATCGTTTCAGCCTTACCATCTTTATCGGCATCACGGTAAAGCAGAATTGAATTGGCACTTTTACCTGGAACTTCCGATTTTGCTTTGCCAGTTACGGTATTGGCAACTGCTTCTACGGCACTTCGTTCAGAGTTTGTTAATACAATTAAAACATCGCCGTTTGGCGTAATGATCATATTTCGGGGGCTTTTTATCCCAGTTGCAAATCTGCTCACGACAAAACCTTCTGGCGCAATTGGTGTTTTGCCAGCGGGCCAGTCGATTACTTTGCTGAATTTATTTTTTGATGCTGCGGTATCTGGCGCTGGAAGATTCAATTCCTGAACAGATGTGGCTACGGTTGTATCGTTTTCGAGACTATCACTTCCTTTATCGGAATTTGAATTAGACTGGCAACTCACTAGCACAGCTGATGATAATAGGGCTGAGTATAAAATTTGTTTTTTCATCGAGTTTACTTAGGTGTTTATCGTACTGATTTATGCAAATGATAACACCAAAAACCAAAGCTATGTTTGTAACAATTAGAAAATACGGCGTTTTGTTTATCAAATGCACCTTATAAATAACATTACGATGTTCCTAAATTCAATCGATTATTTTATCTTTAGGCGATTTTAAAAAAGACGGGTTTTAAACAAAAATCCAATTGTTTCATTAAATAAGTAGTAAAAAATCAAATATAATATGTCAAATACATCAAAAATAATCTACACCAAAACCGATGAAGCGCCAATGTTGGCTACTTATTCATTGTTACCTATTGTGCAAGCTTTTACTGCATCAGCAGGTATTGATGTAGAAACCAGAGATATTTCTTTAGCGGGAAGAATTTTGGCAAACTTTCCAGAATATTTAAAAGACGACCAAAAGATTGGTGATGCTTTAGCTGAACTTGGTGGTTTAGCCACTACTCCCGAAGCAAACATCATTAAATTACCAAATATTTCAGCTTCTATTCCTCAATTGGTTGGCGCAATTACGGAGTTGCAAGCGCAAGGTTTTGCATTGCCAAACTATCCAGATAATGCACAAACAGAAGAAGAAAAAGCAATCAAAGCTAAATATGCCAAAGTTTTAGGTTCAGCTGTAAATCCAGTTTTACGCGAAGGTAACTCCGATAGAAGAGCACCTAAGGCGGTTAAAAATTATGCTAAACAAAACCCGCACTCAATGGGTAAATGGTCTGCAGATTCGAAAACTAAGGTGGCAAGCATGAGCGAAGGTGATTTTTATGGTTCAGAGAAATCGACAACCGTTGCAGATGCCAGTCAGTTTAAAATTGAATTTGTTGCAGCAGATGGAACCGTAAATGAATTAAAAGGTTTAGCTCCGTTAAAAGCAGGCGAAGTAATAGATAGCTCTGCACTAAGTTTATCCGCTTTAAAAAGCTTTGTTGCTAAAGAAATTGAAGAAGCAAAAGCAGCTGGTGTTTTATTATCAGCCCATTTAAAAGCAACGATGATGAAGGTTTCTGACCCAATTATCTTTGGTGCAATAGTAGAAGTTTATTTTGCTGATGTTTTTGCTAAATATGCAGACCTTTTTAAATCATTAAATGTTGATACCCGTAATGGTTTAGGTGATGTTTATGCAAAAATTGCAGGCAACGCCAAACAGGCAGAAGTAGAATCAGCTTTAGCTTCGGCAATAGAAAACGGACCAGCTTTAGCAATGGTAAATTCTGATAAAGGAATTACGAACTTACATGTTCCAAGTGATGTAATAGTTGATGCTTCGATGCCTGCAATGATTCGTACTTCGGGCCAAATGTGGAACAAAGAAGGAAAAGCTCAGGATACTTTAGCATTGATACCTGACCGTTGTTATGCTGGGGTTTATACTGCAACCATCGAAGATTGTAAAGCGCATGGTGCTTTCGATGTAACGACAATGGGTTCGGTACCTAATGTTGGATTAATGGCACAAAAAGCTGAAGAATATGGATCTCATGATAAAACTTTTCAGGCTACTGCAACTGGCGTAATTCGCGTTACTGATGCTGATGGTAAAGTATTTTTCGATCAGAAGGTAGAGCAAGGCGATATTTTCCGCATGTGCCAAACTAAAGATGCTCCAATTCAGGATTGGGTTAAACTTGCTGTAAACAGAGCACGTTTATCTGAAACACCTGCTGTTTTCTGGTTAGATGAAAACAGAGCACACGATAGAGAAATCATCGCTAAGGTTAACAAATACTTAAAAGATTTTGATACAACAGGTTTAGATATTCGTATTCTTGCCCCGGTTGAAGCAACTAAATTTACTTTAGAGCGTATCAGAAAAGGTGAAGATACTATCTCGGTAACTGGTAACGTATTACGTGATTATTTAACAGATTTATTCCCGATTTTAGAATTAGGTACTTCTGCTAAAATGCTTTCTATTGTTCCTTTAATGAATGGTGGTGGTTTGTTCGAAACTGGTGCTGGTGGTTCTGCACCTAAACACATCGAACAATTTATAGAAGAAGGTTATTTGCGTTGGGATTCATTAGGTGAGTTCTTAGCGCTTCAAGCTTCTTTAGAACATTTATCGCAAACGCAAAACAATACAAAAGCACAGATTTTGGCCGATGCTTTAGATGAGGCAAATGCTAAGTTCCTGGCTACTGATAAATCTCCAGGCCGTAAGTTAGGTACAATTGATAACCGTGGTTCTCATTTCTATTTAGCTTTATATTGGGCTGAAGCTTTAGCTGCTCAATCTAAAGATGCCGATTTGAAAGCAAGATTTGCACCATTAGCAAAAGCTTTAACTGAAAATGAAGCTAAAATCAATGAAGAATTAATTGGTGCTCAAGGTAAGCCACAAAATATTGGTGGTTATTACAATCCTAATGATGATTTAGCTGGTAAAGCCATGCGTCCAAGCGCAACTTTAAACAATGCTTTAGCAAGTTTATAAGTAAGCTTTAGGTATAAGAAAAGCGCTGGTAAAATTATTTTACCAGCGCTTTTTGTTTTTATGAAAGCGGAGTAATTATATTAAGGATTTCTCTGTAACGTCGAAATGACGACGATTAAAATCTGCGTTAATCATCCTAATCAGCGGGAGGAAATTCGTTATTTGTCACGTTGAGCCCGTCTCTTATTGTAAGTTTCGTTCCTTCATGAGCACTTCTATTTCTTTTGCTTTTTTATTCTTTGGGTCATTTGTTAATTTATAAATTAAAAAAAGCGGTATTAGTAAAGAAAGGTTGTAAGCGCTGAAGTAAACGCTTATAAATAAAATGCCTGCCAAAAAGCCAATAATAAAGGCATTGATTATGGAGAAAGACTTCATCTCCTTTGCTTCCAGTAATAGCTCTTCGTTTGTTAATTCTGAGAGGTTTTTTTGTGCCATTTGTTTATTTTACTGTTGTTTGTAGTTAACCTGGGTTATTCTATTATTATAAGAATAATCATCGTAACTAGTTTTCTTAAACTACTAATATAATTAAATCAGTATAATTAAGATTATATTTGTTAAGGTTCCAAAACCATCGAACAATCCAGTTGTTATAATTAAATATAAAAAATTAAGAGATACCATCATGGCAGATAACGAAAATAAAGGGTCGCAGGATAAGATTCATAGCACCACTCAAAATAGCGAAATCAATAAAGAAAATTTATCTTACGATAAGCATAAGCAAAGTTATGAACTTGATGTAAAGGGTGAGGATAAAGATTATGATCATCCGATGGGTTATGAAACAGTTGCAGCTGGTGCTGTTGATGATGATTCTACCTATGATGAAGCAAATCCTTATGTTGGTGATGAATACGCGAGAAAGGAAGAAATTGCTGATGATAATTTAGAAGAATTGGGCATGCATGTTGATAATGGAGAAAGTGTTAAGTTAAGTACAGAGGATGAAATTTTAGCTCGTACAGACGAAGATAATCGGGATGATTTGGATGAAGAGGGTTATCCAGTAAATGATATACCCGCAAAATAACATTACAAATTGTTATAAAAGCACAATAATAAAAAAGCAGAATTAATGGTGTTAATTCTGCTTTTTTATGGATTTACATCTAAATTAAATCGTTTCCTCAATTCTTCTAGCTTTGGGTTTTTGTTAACCAGGTAATCGTATTTCTCCCGATTGCCATAAAGCCTGTTTTCCAACTTACGTTCCATTAGTTTAAAGGTAATGTCTACAGCAAAATTCTGTAACTCATTCCTAAGGAAATTCATAAGATCTACAGATTCTTGTACAATAAATTGCTCCTGGGTTTTACTTTCGACAGAGATTTCGATTAAAACGGGGCTAAGTAAAGTCGGGGCAAAATTGTTTAAAATCGTAAACAAGTTAATTTTATCGCTTGCTTTTAAAATCTGGATGTAATTGTTCCATACCTCCAAAAGCCTTTCGTAAGTAAAAGTTTGACGGGCTTCTCCAGTAACAGTTTTCGGCTTTCCATCGTCTTCTCCATTAGCAACTCGCTCCAAATCATTTAATGATGGAATTAATGTGCTCGCAGGGTTTGCTTTAGGAATTTTAATGCTTATTGATGTTGCCGAAGGTGCTGGATTAACTCTTTGTGTTTCTTTGGCTTGATCTGATGGAACACTTAAAGGAACTTCTTGTTTTGTTATGTTTGTGGCCGTTGGAACAGAAGTTTCGCTTTCAGTTTTAGACTTTAAACCATCTGCTTGTGGAGCTGTTTCGGCTACGACATTAGTTTTTTTTTTATCCTGATCTTGGTCAGTTGCTGTGTTACTAAGGTTTAAAGGTTGCTGCGCCAAATGGACGACAGAGCGGATATGGCACATTTTTATTAATGCCAACTCTACCTGCAGGCGCTGATTTTTAGAGTTTTTATAATTTAAATCGCAACTATTGGCTAGGTTCAGCGCAGTTAACAAAAATGAAAGTTCGGTTTGTTTACACTGCTCAAGATACTTTTGCTTAATATTTTCGCTTACTTCTAACAGTTTAATGGTCGCACCATCTTTACCCACCAACAAATTACGAAAGTGAGAAGCTAAGCCATTTATGAAATTGTTGCCATCGAAACCATTATTTAAAATCTCATCAAATAAAAGTAGCGTTTGGCTAACTTCTGCTGCAGTTAAGTACGAAGTTAATTTAAAAAAGTAATCGTAATCTAAAATATTAAGGTTATCAATTACCGCCTTATAAGTAATGTTCTTATTTGCATAACTCGCAATTTGATCGAACATCGAAAGCGCATCACGTAAACCGCCATCTGCTTTTTGAGCAATAATATGTAAACCATCGGTTTCAAAAGCAATATTTTCGCGACCAGCAATTGTAGCTAAATGAGACGAAATATCTTCAACCTGAATTCTGTTGAAATCAAAAATCTGGCAACGAGATAAAATCGTTGGTAAAATTTTATGTTTTTCGGTAGTTGCAAGAATAAAAATCGCGTAAGAAGGTGGTTCTTCCAAAGTTTTCAAAAATGCATTAAATGCACTTTGCGATAACATATGAACCTCATCAATAATGTAGATTTTGTATTTGCCTGCTTGTGGAGGTATGCGAACCTGCTCAATCAAACTACGGATATCATCAACAGAGTTGTTAGATGCCGCATCCAGCTCATGGATGTTAAAAGAATGACCAGTTTGGAAAGAAACACAATTCTCGCACTGTCCGCAAGCTTCCATTTCTGCTGTAGGATTAGTACAGTTTATGGTTTTAGCTAAAATACGTGCGCAAGTTGTTTTACCTACTCCACGCGGACCGCAAAATAAAAATGCTTGCGCTAGTTGATTGTTTTTAATGGCGTTTTTTAGCGTACCTGTAATATGCTGTTGACCAACAACGGTTTCAAACGTTGCAGGGCGATATTTACGGGCAGAAACGATAAAATTTTCCATCGGCACGAAAATAGGAAAAATTTAGGTGTTGAGGGATTGAAAAGTTATAATGTTGAAAAGTTGGGTTTAATACTGCTATTTCGTTTATCGCTGGTCGTTGTAGATCTCAAATTTTCACTTACAAATTATCAAATTGCGATCGTCAAATAACAATGAAAATATACCATTAGAACAATTTTAGCCTAAGCTACTTAATTACAGCCTTCAGCTCCTGTCTATATTGTGAAGCACTTTTCCCTGTAAACTCTTTAAAAATCTTATTAAAATGGCTAAAGTTATTAAAGCCGCTTTCGAAGCAGATATTAGCAATACTCATTGGTTTTTCTGCCAATAGTTTAGATGCATGTACAATACGGTACTCATTTACAAACTTGGTAAAAGTTTTTTTGGTTATCTTTTTAAAATACCTGCAAAACGATGGAACAGTCATGCTGGCCATTTCTGCAATATGTTCTAAGCTGATTTCCTCCAAAAAATGATCCTTAACATAATTAAATACCATATTTATACGGTCATTGTCTTGTACTTGCATTTCGAGAGAGAAATTTTGTGCATTCAAGAGTTTGTAGTCAGAAGCCTGTTCTAATTCTCGTAATACACCAAGCAAGGCTAGTAATTTCTCTAATGGCCAGGCGTTATGCATTTTTTCTAATGTCGGGCCAACAAGTTTCATAGTGTCTTTACCAAAGGCGATGCCATACTTAGCCTTTTCAAATAAATTAGCTATTCCTCTGGTTTCTTTAAGTGTTAAAAATTCAGCGCCTAAAAAGTCGGGTTTCATTTGCACCACAACTTCTGTTTTATTACCAGTATTGGTATCCGTAAAGCCGCAATGCGGCAAATTACTGCCAATTAAGATCAAATCGCCATCTGTGTAATACGATACGTGGCTGCCGATTTGCCGCTTGCCTGAACCGCCATTAACGAAAACCATTTCTATTTCTGGATGGTAATGCCATAAATGCGCTTTATTGTTGGCATTCTCAATGTACTTTGAATAATAAAACGAGCTTCCGAAAGAAGGTTCTACAACTTCAAAACTGGGTCTAATTTTCTTCATTTATAAATCAAAAATACAAAATAAAATATGCTTTATTGTTTGGTTTATGTATGAATTTGATATTTAAGGGTAAAATAGCATAGTAATCGGTGAATATAGAATCAACTATGTGCCTGAAACAGTGGTAATTTAGCATTATCAAATAATTACAAACCCTTAAAAATTATTGATCATGAAAAATTTACTTAAAATCAGCCTTTTAGCAGCAACTATTTTTACTGCTTCAGCAACATACGCAAACGACGAAGTTTACACACTTAAGGTAAAAGCAGACGATAGCAAATCTATCCGTTTCTTTATCGATGAGGCTTCTGATATTAATTTATCAATCAGAGAAGTAAACAATGATGTTCTGTTTGAAGAAAGCATTCATTCGAAAGGTGCTTCTACAAAGACTTATGATTTAAATGCTTTGCCAAATGGCGAATATGTGCTTAAAGTAGAATCTGATTCTAAATTAGCAGAATACAAAATTGTTATTGCAAATAACAAAGCTGTTATATCGAAACCTACTATTAAAAATGTTTTCAAACCAGTAATCACAAAAGAAAACTCATTGATTACGCTTAGTCTTGATAACGCAGGAAAAGAGCCTGTTGAAGTTGCGGTTTACAACGAATATAATGAGGAACTTTATAAAGAAACTTTCACCAACAAATCGAAAGTGGTAAAAAGATTCGAAACATTAAAAACTTACGGAAAAGAACTAACTTTTCTAGTAAAGTCAAACAATCAAGAAGCTGTTAAAACTGTTCAAATTCGCTAATTCAATTAAATATTAAATTGATTAGGGATTATCTGAAAAGATAATCCCTTTTTTTGTTTTGAATGATATTTACTTCAATTGCTTATTTGCCCCAGTTAACCTGGATATTATGCTTTGCAGCGTAGGTTTTGCCTTTGTTCATTAAGCTGTTGTAAGTTTGCTCGAAACGGGCACCGTATTGCTGATCTATTTTCTGTATCACCGCATCTTTATCTTCCTGACTTCCTTTTTTATCGCAAATTTTAGCGTACGCGAGGTATTCATTTTTATAGACAGGAATCACTAATTCATAAAGCTGTGTAGAGCATTTTTTAATCTCTTCCTCATCAGCTCCCGATGCAGAAAGTTTTTTCACTTTTTCCAGCGATTGCTCCAGGTATAAAACTTTATTTGTGAGATTAGTGGCGGCTTCGTTTCCTACCTTTTTACTCGATGGAATATCTGGATATTCTTTCGTTTCATCATTTATATGACGGGCTAAATCGGGGCTGGCAAAATCGTTAACCATATTGGTGTTCAGGATAGTGATGTCAAAGAATTTTTCAGGTGTTTCTGAACAAGCAGATAAGAAGAGGGTAGCAGAGGCTAAAAAATAAAATAGTGTTTTTTTGGATAGTGTTTGTTGTCTAATCATCATCTAATTGGGTTTTGCGTTGAAATTATAATGAGGGTGGGAGCAAAGATTGAGCCGATTTGTGATCGCATTGATGTGATATTGGACGATTTTCGTGATTTTTGTTGGCGTAAGTGAGTGTTTAAAATCAAACCCTTATGAATCGATCATGATCAGCAGCGGTTTTTAAAGAAAATTATTAGCTCTTTTTCTTATTAAAGGTTTGATTTTAAGAAATATATTGTTACTTTTGCGTCCCCGTAATATACCTCGGGATTAAAAAATTAAAAATTTTATAACAATGAATCAGTACGAAACTGTTATCGTTCTAACCCCGTTGTTATCAGAAGATGTTGCGAAAGAAGCTATGGCTAAATTCAAAGCAGTTCTTACTGATGGCGGTGCCGAAATTATCCACGAAGATAATTGGGGTTTAAGAAAATTAGCGTATCCGATCGCTAAAAAATCAAACGGATTTTTCAATTTAACTGAGTATAGTGCTCCAGGTGACTTGATTGCTAAATTAGAATTACAATTAAAACGTGATGAGCGTGTGCTTCGTTTCTTAACCATCAGGTTAGATAAACATGCAGTTGCTTATAACGCTAAAAAACGCAGCGGTGCGTTTAACAAAAAAACTAAGGAGGTTGCAGCGTAATGGCAAGAGAACAAATACAATACGTTACTGCCCCTAAAGTAGAGGATAACCGTAAAAAATATTGCCGTTTCAGAAAAAACGGTATTAAATACATTGATTACAAAGACGCAAACTTTTTGTTAAAATTCATTAACGATCAAGGTAAATTATTACCACGCCGTTTAACTGGTACTTCGTTAAAATTTCAACGTAAAGTGGCTCAGGCTGTTAAACGTGCTCGTCACATCGGTTTGTTACCTTTCGTTGCTGACCAATTAAAATAGGAGGATTTGATATGGAAATTATTTTAAAACAAGATATTAAATCATTAGGCGAGAAAGACGATATCGTTACGGTAAAACCAGGTTATGGTCGTAACTATTTAATTCCGCAAGGATTTGCATCTTTAGCAACTGTTTCTGCAAAGAAAGTATTAGCTGAAAACTTAAAGCAAGCTGCTTTTAAACAAGATAAAATTAAGAAAGATGCTGAAGGTATCGCTGAACGTTTAACTGATGTTAAACTTTCTATCGGTGCTAAAGCTGGCGAAAGCGGTAAAATATTTGGTGCTGTTAACACAATCCAAATTGCTGAAGCATTAAAAGCTCAAGGCTTTGATGTTGACCGTCGTCGTATTACTTTTGAAACTGAACCTAAATTTGTTGGTGATTATATCGCTAACTTAAACTTACACAAAGAAGTGAAAGTTCAGGTTCCTTTCTCAGTAATCGCTGAATAAGCATTTCTTGAAGAATATAAAAAAGTCCTTTCATTGTGAAAGGACTTTTTTTATGGAAAATATATTGATCTGGAACGTAATATACTTCCTTTTTACATCTTTTTATCCTTTTGGCGTAGTTGGCCTGATTTCGACTTTACTCGGTAAGGTTCTCGCTGGCATTGCCAATAAATCAACAATTAGCTTGCCCATGTCTTCTGGCTGAATTTTCCACGCATCATTTTCGGCATCGGGATTATGATCGTTAAAATGACTGGCAACAGAACCTGGCATAATGGTGCTTACCTTTACACCATATTTTCTTAGATCGAGCATAACCGACTGTGTAAATCCTGTTAAGCCAAATTTACTTGCGTTATAAGCAGAACCACCAGCAAAGAAGTTTGTGCCCGCTAAGCTGGAAATGGTAAAAATAGTGCCTTTAGTTTTTTTAATTTCTTCAACAGAAGCTTTTATACTATAGAAAACTCCAGTAAGGTTGGTGTCGATAATTTCATTCCAAAGGTTAACATCCATTTCATCAATTGGTGCGAAATGTCCAACGCCTGCATTTGCGATCAGCACATCTAATTGTCCCCATTTTTCGACAACCAAATTCACGGCAGCGGTTTGCGAGTTAAAATCTTTCACATCAGCTTCGATCGCCAAAATATCGCCATGTTTAACTAATTCTGAAGCTGCCTGATTTGCACTTGCAATGGTTCTAGCTGTGATGGCAACCTGATATCCATTTTTTAAAAGGGCTTCTGCAATCCCAAATCCAATTCCTTTGCTTCCTCCAGTAATTAATGCTACTTTCTTGCTCATAATTTCGTTTCTGATTTAACGAATAAGATGCAAATATGTTTAAGCTACTTTAAAAAAACGTTTAATTTTTGTCATTTACCACTAGATTGAAATTATAGCAAGATTAAGATTTTGCTAACTTTGTGTTATGGCTAAATCCCGAAATACTAAAGCTAAAACTAAAACAAAGCACCCACGTTTAAAACGCATTACTGATATAGCCACTAAGGTATTTATTTACTTTTTGTGTGTGTCGGTGTTTTGGGTGATTACGCTTCGCTTTATTAATCCACCAATTACCTTGTTAATGGTTTTGCGAAACATTGAGCGTAAAGCAGATGGAAAGTCTTTTAAAACGGATAAAAAGTGGGTTAAATTCGAGGATATATCTGATAATATGAAACGTGCAGCGGTATCGGCAGAAGATCAGTTGTTTTTAAAGCACATTGGTTTCGATTTTAAATCTATAGAAAAGGCTTTTGCCAGTAATGCAAAAGGAAAAAAAGTAAAAGGTGGAAGTACAATCTCGCAACAAACGGCTAAAAATGTTTTTTTGTGGCCTGGTCGCTCATGGATTCGTAAAGGCTTTGAAGCTTATTTTACTTTACTAATCGAAATGTTTTGGAGTAAAGAACGTATTCTGGAAGTTTATTTGAATGTAATCGAAATGGGCGATGGTATTTATGGCGCAGAAGCTGCATCGCAAGAATATTATGGTAAATCCTGCCAGAAGTTAACCCGAAATCAAGCGGCCTTAATTGCTGCCTGTTTTCCAAATCCATTGCGGTGGACACCTAAAAATGCGACACCATACATCAGGCATCGCCAGTACCTGATTTTAAGAAATATGAAAAGATTGGGGCCTTTGGATTTTTAGTTGATTTTCGTTGTTCTTTTCGTTTAATACAAGTAAGCTAAAAAACCAACCAACTAAACAACTAACAAGCCAATTAATCGTGATCCTTATTCCACCTTACCTTTAATTCCCCATTTTCATCTACAGCTTTTAGATGTAAAACAATTCCACGCATCCTCGCTTCGCGTTTTTGTTTTTTGTCGAGCACTTCATCGCCTTTAGGGTTTCTTAAAGGGATATCCATAGCAATGTTAGTGCCCGATGTTAAGCCGTAAATGCCTTTAACATTAAGGTTTAATACACTCGAATTAATTTGCATCGGACTTATTGCTATTTTATCTCCATTAATATTTAAGGTTCCATCGAGGTTATTAATTCGAATATCGGATAAATTACGGTTTGCAAAGGCCAGTTTGCCTACTTTTTCCAATGGTTCGAAATTAACCAAAGCGGCATTTTTAAGGTTGAAAACTACTTTTCCGTTAATGGACCTTGGTAGAATTTTTCCACCGTGCGAAATTCGGCCACCGATATTAACCAAGGCGGATAAGTAACCTCTTAAATTTTGATTGGTAATGCTTTTCTGACCGAAATTATCGAATGAATAAAAGAAATCTTTAACACTTACGTGGCTAATCTTTGAGTTAATTTTAAAGCGGTTTGAAGCTGACTCCTGGATGATGCTACCATTTAAAGAAAGCAAGCCACCAGCATGTGCAACACTTATTTTGTTGAGGAAAATACCCTCACCACGAAGCGAAATATCTGCATCAAGATTCTTGGCCGTAAATTTATCGTAGATAGCTTTATCTACAGTTAGCCGAATATTCATTTTAGAAACTTCTAAAACATTACTTAGTTCTTTCGATACTGTTTTTGTGCCTGCAGAGGATTTCGTTTTTTTCTTTACCGTCCTTGGGCCTAAAAATGGCAAAAACTCATTTAGATAAAGCTGAGGACTATGCATTTTTAAGTTAACTAAAATTTTCTCTGGATCGGTATAATATAGATTTGCAAAATTTGCAATGTTGCAACTTACATTAAGCTCGCTTTTACCTAATTGAAAGTGCCCGTTTTGAATTGATAAGTTGTTTTGATTGAAATCGATATTTAAAGCACTTTTAACTAAATGCATTTTTCTGGGGATGTATAGGATATCTGCATTTGCAATTTTAATTTTACCAGAAACCACGGGTTTGGTAAAACGGAAATTATCAATATCGGCTTTACAATATAAACTTAAACTGGCTGTTCCGTTTTTAAATTCAAAGTCGTTAGTTCCTATTGAGTTATTAAGGTTTGAAAGTGGAAACTGAGAGGTAATCAACCCTGTGGCAATAGGGCGGGCTAAATTATTTACCGTAAGGGTATCAATTTTTAACGGAGCATTGAAGTACTTTGCTGTTAATTTCAAAAATTTTATAGAAGAATTTTCATCACCAATAATGCCACCAACTGTATCTTGATTGGTAAAAGAACCATCGAAATTTGTAGCTGTTAATGTTCCTGCGGGAATAGAAACGATGTTATCTCTTACTTTTATACCAACTCGAATTAAAGGGTCGCCATATTTTCCCGAGCCGTCGTCGATAATATTTCCTCTTACATCAATTGGTTTTTCGATTCCGAATTTTAAAAGTTTCGAAGAAATGTTTGGAGAAAGGAGCAAGGCTATATCTTTGTATAAAATTTGATCTACAGCTATGCTTATGTTAAAGCCCGAGTTGGCCAAATCTATTTTCGCACCAATTTTAAACGGGTTAGCGCCAATTTTAAGTATTTCTGGAGCTAAAATTACGGCATCTTCAATCCGACTGTAATGAGCTGATAAAGTACCTTCAAGTAATTTGTCTTTTAAAAAGCTCCCTTTTCTGGTGTTAAAAGCAAAGCTATTAACCATTGTTTTTAACTTGATCTTTCCTGTCCAACCACTATCTGGGTATTCCATTTTACCTTCAATTTGATCAATAGCGAAATTGAATAATTTAAAACGTTTTTGGTTATCGAGAACCAATTTTACATTGTTAAAATTTATATTTTTTATTTCAAGCGCTGATGATTTCGGAGATGATTTTTTTTCTGGAGCAGGTTTGCTTTTGAAAATACTGGTATTGCTATAACCCGAAGAATCTTGATAGATGTAAACAGAAGCGTTGTTTATACTGATTCTATTTATATTGACATTGCCAGAAAACAAAGAAAATAGGTTTAAGGAAACATCAATATCTTGTGCTTTTAGCAAATCGTGTTTGTGTTGCGCCCACAAACTATCTCGAAGTAAAACATCATTTAGTGAAACAGATATACCTGGAAAACCTTTCAATAAAGTAGGTTCCATACTTCTGGCCGTTATTTTTCCATTAAGGTTTTTATTTAACTGCTCTAAAATAGAGGCTAAAACTTCTTTCTTATTTCGGTTGATGTAAAAAGCACCTGCAAGCCAAGTCAATATGATCAATCCAACAAATACCGAAAGAATTCTTAGAGAAATTTTGAGCCACCTTGCCATAGAGATCGTTTATATTCGGTAATATAAAGCTTTTCCTAGCGATTTTGTTTGGGTAAGGGCAAAATTATTTAAGAGATAAAAGGGGTGGAATTATATATTATAGGAGGTGAGCAAAAACATTTGCATGCCAACTGTTTTCAAACGGAACTTCCCATTTGGTTTCAAGCTCTTGTAAAGTTTGCACCATGTTGTTAAAAACAATTGTTTTTGTAGTAATCTGCTTAATATTTACCAATGTTTCAAAATCTTCCTTGCCCTGTACATGTACCTCTTCACCTATTTTGTAAGCCATATTAAAACGGTTAAATAGATCTACATGATAACTTTGTTCAATATCTTTAATAATTCTTACTGAGCTATCAATAGAACAGCCAGTTACGTTGGCCTGGCTTTCATCAACTGTTAAAATGATAAAAAAGCCATATCTGATTTCGGCTTTCGCCATTAATTCATTTCCATGAGCTTTCCACTGGCTTGTAAAGGCTTCGAGTTTATGTAAAATCTCAATTTCTTCTACCGAAGAAAACTTTCTATTGCTTTGGTATATCCAAACTCTTGATTGTGGAGAAAAAATCATACTACAAATTTATCATTTTATTTAACTTGCTATATCCTAAACGCCATCCCTATGAAAAAGTTTACATTCTGCTTGAAATTACTTTGTATTCCTGCCATTTGCTTGCTTTTATGCGCTTTTTCGTTTAGAGATTCTTTAGAAGAATATGCTGAATTTCTTCAAAAAAGCCTAATTGAACATTACGATTCGAGCCAGGAAAGCAAGTTGGTTAAGAAGTATGAACTGAATGTTACCAACAATGGTTTTTGCAGGTATAAACGTTATTTTAATAATGGAAAAGTAGAATACTTTGCTTTTAAACTGGCTAAATTTAAGGATTTGGATTACTATGGAACCGCAAGCTCTGGACAATTATTTTTAAGAACTAAAAGCGACGATGTTATTGTTCAGACTTATAATGATAAAAAAGGCGATGTAGATTCGATGGCTGCCTGTATTGTAATTCCTTTAAAAAACATTGAAGCAGAAGATTTAAATATTATGAAAGAACGCTTAACTAAAATTAATAATCCTTAAGTTTTATTATAAAGCTTTGCTGAGAAGGTTTTGTAGTTCCTCAGCAAAGCCGATTTAATTACAGCCCATTTGCTCTTGCCGTAATTTCAGCAATATCTAAAACTTTAACTTCCTGTTCTTTATCTTTTAGCTTAATTCCATCGCTTAACATGGTCATGCAGAATGGACAGCCAGCGGCAATTACTTGTGGATTTGTTTGCAATGCTTCATCAATGCGTTCTACATTGATATCTTTGTTGCCTTTTTCGGGTTCTTTAAACATTTGTGCACCACCAGCGCCACAGCATAAGCCGTTACTTTTACAGCGTTTCATTTCAACCAGTTGCGCATCTAAAACTTCTAAAGCTTTTCTCGGAGCTTCGTAAATTCCGTTTGCACGGCCCAAATAGCAAGGATCATGATAAGTAATTTTACGTCCTTTAAAGCTTTCGCCGCCTTCTGCTTTTAATTTGCCATCGTTTATTAAATCCTGAATAAGCTGGGTGTGATGAATAACTTCGTAAGTGCCACCTAAGCCTGGATACTCGTTTTTAATAGTATTAAAACAATGCGGGCAGCCTGTTACTATTTTTTTTATGTTGTATGCATTCAATACCTCAATGTTGGTCATGGCCTGCATCTGAAACAAAAACTCATTTCCAGCTCTTTTTGCAGGGTCGCCTGTGCAACTTTCTTCGGTACCTAAAACAGCGTATTTCATCCCAACGTGATGTAATATCTTGCAAATATCGCGGGTTATTTTCTGAGCTCTTTCGTCATAACTTCCAGCGCAACCTACCCAAAATAATATTTCTGGTTCTTCTCCTGCGGCCATTAATTCGGCCATTGTAGGGACTTTAAATTCCATCTTTTAAATATCAAGTATCAAGTTCAAAAACCTGAGGTTTATTAATAATTCTAAACTAATTTTCCTGTGCCCAGTTAAAACGATCGGCAGGTGAATATTTCCATGGTGCCTGGTTGTTTTCGATATTGCCAAGCATGGAATTAATGCTCGATGGTGCCTGCGATTCTTCCATCACTGCAAAGCGACGTAATTCCATAATAATCTGCAATGGGTCTATATTTACAGGACAGGCCTCTACACAAGCATTGCAACTGGTGCAAGCCCAAATTTCTTCTCTCGAAATATAGTCGTCAAGTAAGGATTTGCCATCCTGATGTTCGGCGCCATTCTTATCTATATTTTTACCTACTTCAGTAATTCTGTCGCGGGTATCCATCATAATTTTTCTTGGCGATAATAATTTACCTGTAATATTTGCAGGGCAAACAGAAGTGCATCGGCCACATTCGGTGCAAGTGTAAGCATTCATCAGGTTTACCCATGTTAAATCAGTTACATCTTTTGCACCAAATTTACCTGGTTCAGTTTCTGCAGGAACAAAAGAAGGATCGAGCATGGCTTTAACTTCGTTTGTAACAGAAGCCATGTTAGTAAATTCACCTTTAGGCTCCAGGTTTGAAAAGTAGGTATTCGGGAAGGCAAAAAGAATGTGAAAGTGTTTTGAGTAGGGCAGGTAATTTAAAAAAGCTAAAATGCCGATAATATGAAACCACCAACAACCTCTTTCGATCAATTCTAATGCATTAACTGTATTTGGCAACAGGCCTTGTAAAAACTGACTTACGGGAAATGAGCCTGCATTAACGTAATGGCCTGCTCCTAAAGCCTGTAGTTTCGCATCAGCTGCATTCATCAGTAAAAAAGCCGACATTAATAATATCTCGGTGATCAAAATATAATTTGCATCAGATTTTGGCCAGCTTGTCATTTCAACACCTCTAAAGCGCTTTAATTTTAAAATATTTCTCCTAACTAAGAATATTGCGCATGACAGCCATACTGTAAAAGCTAATATCTCGAATGAGCCAATAAGGAAGTTATATAAACCGCCTAAGCCGTGAAAAATACGATGGGTTCCGAAAAGGCCATCGATCATAATTTCTAAAACCTCGATATTAATGATTACAAAACCAACATAAACGAAAAAGTGTAAAAATGCTGGAATAGGGCGGACCACCATTTTCGATTGGCCAAAGGCTACCCTAATCATGGTTATTAACCTTTTTTTAGGTTGATCGTTACGATCAACAGCTTTACCTAAGCGTATATTGCGGATAATTTTTCGAAAATTAACTGAAAATAGCGCAACTGCGGCCAATGTTATTAGGAGAAAAAGAATTTGGCTTACCATCTGTTTTTAGGTTTGTTAGTGCTAAATTAGGATATTTAATTCAAATAAATTACTATGCATGCATAAAAAAATAGGATAAATTGTTGTTTGTATTTATTCTAAATTTAGTTTTCGCATTAAATTTAAAGCGCTGTAAAAATTAATTAATTGATAATCAGTTAGTGAAAAGGTTTTTTTAGAAAAAGTTTTGCTTTTGAAAAAAGAACGCTACATTTGCAATCCCAAACGGAAGGTGCCTTAGCTCAGTCGGTAGAGCAAAGGACTGAAAATCCTTGTGTCGCTGGTTCGATTCCAGCAGGCACCACTTTCCAAAGCCTTTCAGAAATGAAAGGCTTTTTGGTTTTTAAAGTTGAGAACAGTAGCGAATATTTTTTCAATTCGGTTCTTGGATTTGAAAAAAAGAATATTACATTTGCAATCCCAAAAGGGAGGTGCCTTAGCTCAGTCGGTAGAGCAAAGGACTGAAAATCCTTGTGTCGCTGGTTCGATTCCAGCAGGCACCACTTCCTAAAGCCTTTCAGAAATGAAAGGCTTTTTTGGTTTTAACAGGTTTATTTTTCAGCCAATTCTTTTACAAGAGCCAATGCTTTCGGCCAGGTATCATTCATATAATCTTTCCAGTCGTTGCTAATATTTAGTTCAATATCTAATATGGTATGTCCGTCTTTTTCTGTTAAGGTGTAATTTTCATACGCATCACCCCAATTTTTATCTAAATCCTCTTTTCCATCTTTAATTTCTCCCAAATGTTTTATCGATAAAAATTTAAATGGTATATTTTCTTCAATTCTGGAAACCATACCATTTCCCGTTCCATCTCCGAATATTGCTTTACTACCTTTTTTCCAATCTGTTTCTACCGAAGAACCTTCTGCAAAAACTGAAGTCCATTTAGGATAAGTGTCCTTACCTAACAGAACGTCCCAAACTTTTTCTGCCGATGCTTTAACCTCTTTTTTAAATTCTATTTTTTCCATTTTCTGAGATTTTAATTTTCCAAATTAAATATACATTGTTCTCTATAAGTTATTGGGGTGTAAGAGAGACAAATTAAAAGGCATTTAGGTCTACTTATTTCTTCTGTAAAATACTAAACAAACGTTTGATTAGAGTGATAAAAGCATATTTCTACTATTTTTTGTAATATAGCTTTTGGCTCTAATCTTCGGTAATTCTATTTACCTCTACTATATTTAGGCCTTCATCTACTTTATTAAATTAGCTTCAAAGTATTATCTATTTTTATTATAGATAAATAAACAAGCGTATGATAAATGTAACTTATACAACATCTCTACGAAAATTAAATCGGGTTAAAATCGGCGATGAGATCGTAGATGAATATGAGAACCAAGGTAAGGTTGTCAAAATAAACAAAACAAAATCTACCATAGGGAGAGAATATTTGTTTTTACTCGATAACAGGCAAATGATTTACATTTTAAGCGAAGCTATTTGATAAAAAAACTACTTAAACTATTCCTGTTTAAACATATTTCAGTTAGTAGAAGAACTGAGATTCATTGTAGCATATAATGTCATCCCATTTAGCTACAACAAAAGCCTTTCAGGATTGAAAGGCTTTTTATCGTTAAATAATTGTTATTTAACGGTACATTGATTAAATATATTTGGAATAACCTTACATTAGATTATCTGTTTTTTCTGCGAAATTTTTTTAAAACAAACTTTTATGCCAAAAAAAACGTATTTAGTTTAATATCGTTAGAACATTGTATCAGCCATGAAAAGATCTACCCCACAATTCCTTATGCTAATAACCCTTATTAGTATATCGGTGATTAGTGCTTGTAAGAAAAGCGAACCCGCACCAGCGGTTACACCGACTCCAACTCCAGTGGCTGCTACAAGAGATGAGCTAACAAAGGATTCGATTTTTTTATATGCCAAAGAACTTTACTACTGGAATACTTCGTTACCAACGTACGAGGCCTTTAAACCCCGTAATTACAGTTCTATTGAAACAGAATTATATGCAATTACGCAATTTTCTTTAAACCCAGCTACAGGAAAACCTTATGAATATGTTAATGGAAGTACATCGCCTAAATATTCGTTTTTTGATTATGGTACCACAGGGAAAACAGCATCTTTAAAAGCAGATATAAATGGCAGTGAAACCGATTATGGTTTTTCAGTTTTATATAACACGACTACAGATTTACGCGTTAAATACGTTTATCCAAATTCGCCTGCAAGTCAGCAGGGTTTATCAAGAGGGTGTAAGATTACAGCCGTAAATTCGCAAGCAAATTTAACTTACAGCTCAAGCAACGTTACTTTTTTAAATAGTGCCTTATTTGGTACAAATAGCAGTGTAACAGTAACCTTTACCGATTTGGCAGGTGTTTCTAAAACTGTTACCGTAAATAGAGCTACCTATACTTTAAATCCGATATTATACACAAACGTATATACGGTTGGTACAAAAAAGGTAGGATACATTGTTTTTAATAGCTATACCAATAATGCGAATGCAGTAATAAGTGCAGCATTTGCAAATTTTGCAAGTCAGGGTGCAACCGAAGTGATTGTAGATTTAAGGTATAATGGAGGTGGTTATGTAAGTACTGCAACACAAATTATTAACATACTTGGTCCTGCTGCGCAAACGGGTAATACAATGTATACCTCTTATTATAATGCTTATTTGCAGGGCCTAACTACAGCACAGCGAAAAGCATCTATTTTAGCTAAGCAACCAATAACCGATGATGCAGGTAAATTACAGCCATTTAAGGGTGGTGTAAATGATACTTATGCAACTTATGCCGACTTAAATTATTCATCAACTTCGGCAGATAATATTGAGAAATTTGCAAAATCTGGTGCATTAAACCTAAGTAGGGTATATTTTATTGTAACCAATGCAACTGCTTCAGCAAGTGAATTAACCATTAATAGTTTAAAGCCTGTTATGGATGTTAAATTAATTGGAACAACCACCTATGGTAAGCCAGTTGGCTTTTTCCCAATTAAAATTGATAAAGTAGATATGTATATTCCTGAGTTTGAAACCAAAAATCAAACTGGAACTGGTGGTTATTATGCAGGGTTAACTGTTGACAAAGAAGCTTTTGAAGATTTAACAAAAGCTTGGGGAGATGAATCAGAAACACTATTGTCATACGCTTTGCTTTACGCAAAAACAGGTAGTTTCGTAACTACGGCGGCTAAAACGTCAAGCTTAAGCGCCCAATCTACAACAATGCCAACAAGGTTATCAGTTGCAGAACTTAACTTAGTGTCAGAAACTCTGGACCAAAATAGTTTTAAAGGAATGGTAAAAGAACCACGTAAGAAGTTTTAATCATACGTCAATAAAAACAAAAAGTCCTCAGATTTAATATCTGAGGACTTTTTGTTTTTATAATAGGATTTTACTACTGATATCCTTATTAATGGTAATGTAACCAGGATATTTTACTGGTGTATTCCCAATCATAATTGTTGGTTTAATTTTAATTGTCAATAAACCTAACTTTTCATCACTTTTAGAGCCTTTCTGAGCAGCTTTTATAATATCATTTAAAACGTTTCCGTTTGATATTAAACCATAAATATTGCTGGTCATTTGTACAGGTACAGAAACGGTTTGCCCTTGTGGAATACTTACGGCCTGATTTATAATACCTTCTGCTAAATCGGTATTGTTTACTAAAATTTTATATTCAAACTGATTAATTGCAGCTAAGTTTGATGAAGGATTAGTAATTTCCAGATTCAGTTTTGCGCTTAACGGAATATCTTTTCTCAATAAACCTAAGGCAACACCTGGTAAACTTGTCAAACTAAAATTCTGCTCATTAATTAATTTGGCTAAATCTGTACCAGCAAGACTTATTTGATTTACGTTTTTAACCTTATAGGTACAGGCTTCAAGTGCCTTTATTTGTTGTGCTTGCTTGTTAATGCCACAACCGAACATTGAAGCGGTTAAAAGGCAAAGCAATAGTTTCTTTTTCATGCTAATCATAACGCCAAATTAGCAAAACTATTTCAGCATTGATTTAAATATAATAAGTTCGAAAATTTAAGGGGCAACAGTTTCGATCTGATCAGCTTCGTCAGATTCATCAGTTTTTTCTTCAGCATTGGCTTCGGTGTCTTCAGCATCCGTTAAATCATCGGGATCAGTAACCTCATCTTTTTTTTCTTGAGATGCCACCTCGTTATTTTTATCCTCAGCTTTGTCGCTTGTATCCTCTTGTTTAACTTGCTTAACTTCGGTTGTTTTGCTTTCCTCGGTTTCAGTAGATGGAATTATAGTTTCTACCTGTGCCTGTGCATCATCAGATGGTTTTGGATGTGGATTGTTGGTGTTTTTATCTTGATTTTCCATAAATATCTTTTCTTTAACAAATGATTTAGGATCATCTTTTGTTTTAATATTTATCAATTATTTTAAATAAAAGGATATAAAATACCCCTTTAATTGGCGGAAAACTAAGCGTTTTTTAAAAAGATGGTTTCGATTACATTTGCTAAATCATCACATTTATCTGTCGCTTTTTCAAGTAAGCTCAAAATTTCAGATTGTCTGATTAACGAAATCGCATCTGTTTCGTTTTCAAATAATAGGGAGATGGATTGCTCGTAAAGTCGATCAGCTTTACTTTCCATCTGACCAACTTTATAACAAATATCTATAATGAGTTGCTTGTCTTTAAAGTGTTTTATTTCCTTAATTGCAACAGCAAGTTCGCTGCACATTTTAGCAATAATTTCGGCAAGTTTTAACATTGCATCATTTGAAACGTTTAAATGATAAAGTTCCATATTTAGCATAATGGCAAGAATATCATCAGCGATGTCATCGATTTTAGTTGCTAAAGCATGTACATCTTGCCTATCAAACGGTACAATAAAGCTTTTATTTAATTCTTCATAAATCGCATCTGTAGCTTTGTCTCCAACCAACTCCAATGCCTTTATTTCTTTAGAAAGCAAGCTTCTTTCAGCCTCATCTTTCGAGCGGATGAAGTGAACAAGTGCTTCAGAAATTTTCGAAAGATTAACAGCGCCATCTTCAAACAATGGTTGAAAAGTTTTATCTTTTGGAATAAATAAACTAAATATTTGATTCATGTCTTCGATTAAAATATTTGTAAATGTACCTTTGGTATATTAACAGAATATCAAATAAGTATTATATCGTAAAGTTTATACTCCTATAATTAATTAGAAAATGGCCATCAAGATTCGTAAAATAGAGGAAAGTGATAATAAAGAATTAGCAACGCTTATTCGTGTAATTTTCAGAGAATTTAAAATTGATAAGCCAGGCACTGTTTATACTGATCCGACTACCGACCACTTGTATGATGTTTTTAAGCAAGAAGGTTCTGACTACTGGCTGGCAGAAGAAGATGGCGTTATACTTGGTGGTTGCGGCATTTATCCAACAGCTGGTTTGCCCGATGGTTGCGTGGAGTTGGTGAAGTTTTACCTTTCTGCGGATGCACGGGGTAAAGGAATTGGCAAAATTTTAATGCAAAAAAGTATAGAATCTGCCCAACACTATGGTTATAATGAAGTTTACTTAGAATCTTTCCCCGAATTGTCTACTGCAATTGGAATGTACGAAAAAGCAGGTTTTAAGAAATTAGATCATGCGCTTGGCAATTCAGGCCATTTTGCTTGTAACATTTGGATGTTGTTGGTGCTTTAATTAATAGCATCGAAATATGTCCTCAACCTAAAAGGATAATAATCTTTTTATCTGTTGATTGGGTGATTTTTTGAACCAAAGAGTACAAGTATCAGTTTCCTTATTAAAATAGACTTTGTCCTTAATATTGAGGTGTTGGGATAATTTTTTTTAGGTTTGGAATAAGAAGATTTAGCCTTTGAAATGCTTTGTCTAGTTTTAGAACATGAAAAATACAAAAGTCATTTTTATACACCTGCTCTGTTGGGTATTAATTCTTACTTACCAATATAGTGGCTACCTTATAGAATCAGCAAGTTTTGTAAGTATTGCCTTAGGCGTTTCCATGACAATTATTCAAATTGTTGAATTTTATATTTGCTATTTATGGGTGTATCCTAAGTATTTGAAAAAGGGTAAAATCCCTCAGCTAGTTTTAGGTGTAATATTTGCGCTGGGTGTTTTTATAGCGTTACGCTTTCTTATTGAGGAGATATTGTATTTGAACTGGTTTAATTTTCATAATTACTCCGACCAAACCACTACAATTAGCTACATTATAGATAACATTTACTATGGTATTTCTTACATCACCATTTCGGCTGCGGTTTATAGTGTACAACAGAACTTTAAAACTGAAATTGCGAATAGAAAATTAAAGGATGAGGTTGTAAAATCAGAGCTTGCTTTTTTAAAATCACAAATCAATCCGCATTTTTTATACAACACTTTAAATTATGTGTATTCACTGGCCATTCCTGTTTCCGATAAACTGGCTAATGCTATATTGCGATTATCTGATTTAATGCGTTACACTTTAAACGAAAGCCCTGACGGACGAGTAAGCCTCGTTAAAGAAGTAGAATATTTAGAAAGTTATATTGAACTATTTAAAATGCGCTTTGAGCCTAATTTCTTTGTCGATTTTAATGCAGAAGGCATTGTAGAGCAAAAAGTTGCTGCTTTAGTGTTAATTCCTTTCGTAGAAAATGCTTTTAAACACGGGGTTTTAAACGATGAAAAACATCCCGTAAGGATAAAATTAAAAGTAAATGGAAAAAGGCTGAGTTTTGAGGTAAGCAATAAAATTAGCCATGCACAAAAAGATCATTCAAGTGGCGTTGGATTGGTTAATATTCATCGTAGGTTAGATTTAATTTATCCAGATCAGCACGAATTATTAATTTCGAATAACGGAAATACTTATAAAACCACATTAATAATAAATCTTTAATTATGATTCGATGTTTAGCTGTTGATGATGAATCTTACGCATCAGATATTATTGCCGCATTTATTAATAAAACACCTTTTTTAACACTAGTTGGCACAACAACTAATGCTTTCGAAGCTTTAAACCTAGTTCAAAATGGCCAGGTAGACCTGGTGTTTCTGGATATTCAAATGCCTGAATTAACTGGAATTCAGTTTTTGAAAATATGTGGCGATAAATGTAAAGTAATTTTAACAACAGCATATCCAGAATATGCACTCGATGGTTTTGATGTAGTAGATTACCTTTTAAAACCAATTTCTTACGAACGTTTTTATAAAGCTGTGCAAAAAGCACAACAAATTATAGCACCCGCACAAAACGAAGTTGTAAATCAACCTGCTACAACCAACGATTTTATCTTTATTAAAGGCGATACCAAAAACAAATTTATTAAGGTAAATTATAATGAAATTTTATACATCGAAGGCTTGAAAAACTACGTTTCAGTTTACACAGCAAATCAAAGAATCGTAACTTATCAGGCATTACGCGAACTGGAAACACAATTGCCGCAACCACCTTTTTACAGGGTTCACAAATCCTATATCGTATCACTCGAAAAAATTAAAATGATTGATGGCAATACGCTTTACATTGGCGATCAATCTATCCCAATTGGGGATACTTATAAAGAAGATTTTTTTAAAATCGTTAGAGAAAACAAATAAACTGATTTTTTATAATTGTGATTAACCTGATTTATGTTTATAAAACGACAAAAATATTTATATCGATTTTTTTAAGTTTGCAGCATTATAAAACCAAACATTATTATGCAAGAAACGAATTCTTTAAACCAGGTTGCAGAATTTCACACCACATTTAAACACCCGATTTTAGAATCGCCTGTTATTCCATCAAAGCAACGTGCAAATCTTCGCATTTCACTTTTAGCAGAAGAATTAAAAGAATTACAGGAAGCGGTTGAAAATGATGATTTAGTTGAGGTTGCAGATGCACTTTGCGATTTGCAATATGTTTTGGCAGGCGCCATTCACGAATTTGGTTTGGGTGGAAAATTTAAAACCTTGTTTGATGAAGTGCACCGTTCGAACATGAGCAAAGCTTGCAAAACTGTAGAAGAAGCAGAACAAACTATTCAGTTCTATTTTGATAAAGACCAAACTGAATCATACTATAAAGAAATCGACGGATTGTTTTTAGTATTCAGGAAATCGGATGATAAAACTTTAAAATCAATAAACTATTCGCCTGCCGATATAAAAGGCTTGCTAGGCTAACCACTATAAATTGACGATTTAAGAAATATAAGTTCAAATTAAACCTATATTTCTTAAATGTCGTTGTAAGCCAATAAACGCTTAATGAATTTTTAAAGCCATAAATTTAAAAGCGTTTCCTTACTTTTATTCCTCAATATTTACTTTTAAATGCAGGAAAAAAACACCGAAACAGGCGAAAAAGAAATAAATCCATACGATTATATCTTATCGGATTTTAATCTCAAACACCTGAGTCATTTATTTATCCTGAAACACTTAAGGCAACAAATTCATACCGATACCAAAGGTTTTTTTAGTCTTTTCCCTGAACAGATTGAAATAGACTTCGGCGCTTTTAGTCATGAATCGGCTACTTTACCTTTTCCAATAGTACAAATACAGCAAACCGCAAACCTGGTAAAGTTATCTTGCCGTTGCGATACGCCTAAAAACAAACTTTGCGAACACCAGGCGCAGGTTTTGTATAACATTTTACAACGCCAGGATTTGCTGGTATTTTTTGATGAAAACCTTCGTAGGCAAAAACTTAAAAAGATTGCGGTTGATTATGGCTTGGAAAACGAAGAAAATCTCGACGCAAGATTCAACCTTAAATTCGAAAACGGAGAATTAACAATTAAACCTAAAATTGCTGCCTTGCAAGCTTTTAATACCGAAGCCAAGCAGCAACTAGCAGCGGTTTTGTTGCCCGATAAGAAATTAAAAATTCCGCCTAGGAATCAAAAAGATGCCAATAAAATGATTCTGGTTTTAAGCCAGCATCGTTATTACAATAATCTGAATATAGAATTATTCGAAGCACAGATTACCAAAACAGGAAAGGCTAAAAATCCCTTTAAATCTGTTAGTCCTGCCGATTTAATATTTAAAGTAGAAGACAATTCAGCACTTAAATATTACAGTGGGGTTTCTAAATTTCAAAATAATTATACACCAGGTCAGGTAGAAACGGAACTTGAAGCGTTAAAGGCGATCGCTAAAAACCCATTGAACATTCCTGTTTATTTGCACGATGCAAAGGCATCTGTAAATATCCAAGCGTCCTCAATTACAGCAGTTGAGTTGATGGTTTTGGATGCAGATTTAAGGTTAACCGTTAATCAGAAAGACGATTTCTTTGAAATCAGTGGACGATTAATTATTGAAGGCAATGCCTATGCTTTAGAAAACTTAAGGATTCGTCATCAGTATTTTGTGCAGTTAAATAATAAACTTTATTTGCTGCCACGTGCCGACTTGGTTAAAGTCATTAGCTTTTTTACCAAACAAAGTAATCGTTTGGTTATTCATAAAACCAAGTATGCAGAATTTCAAAAGAATATTCTTATTCAGCTCGAAGGCAGCATACAGGTAGATTATTCGTACTTAAAACCCGCAACACCAAAGCAGATTGAAGAAAAGGGCTTCGATTTAGAAAACGAGAAACTAATTTACCTTTCCGAATCGGAAGATTATATTTTGATTACGCCAGTAATGCGCTATGGAAATTTGGAAATACCCGTATTATCCAAAAAGCAAATACAGGCACAAGATAAATTTGGAAATCTTTTTACGTTACACCGCGAAGAAGATGCTGAATTACAATTTACGGCCGAAATTTTAAAGCAACATCCATTTTTTTACGACCAGGAAACGAACGATTCCTATTACCTTCATCGGAAACGGTTTTTAGAGGATGCCTGGTTTTTAGATGCTTTTGAAACCTGGCGCAGTAAAGATATTCATATTCTGGGCTTTAATCAGCTCAAAAATAATAAGCTTAACCAGCATAAGGCCGAAATTAATATTGAGGTTTTAAGCGGTACCGACTGGTTTGAAACCAAGGTTCAGGTAAAGTTTGGCAAGCAAAAAGTAGCACTAAAACATCTTCATAAATCCATAAGAAATAAAAGCAAATTTATTACCCTTGATGATGGAACACAAGGCATTTTACCTGAAGAATGGCTAGAAAAATTTACAGGCTATTTTAACGCTGGCGAAATTGTTGAAGACAGTTTATTTACGCATAAAATCAAATATGCTTCGATAGATGATTTATATGAGGATGCCTTGCTTGATGGACAGGTACGGAATGAATTGCAGAATTTGAGACAAAAATTTGATGGAATTAATGCTGCGGAAGAAGTAGAGCTACCAAAAGCTTTAAAAGCAACCCTTCGTCATTACCAAAAAGACGGCTTAAATAGGCTTAATTTTCTGGATGATTTTAATTTCGGCTCTATACTTGCCGATGACATGGGCTTGGGGAAAACCATCCAAATTATCGCCTTTATTTTATCGCAAAGAGAAAAGGTAGAAAATAATGTCAACCTTGTGGTTGTTCCAGCTTCGTTAATTTTTAACTGGAAAGCCGAAGTAAAGAAGTTTGCACCATCGATTAAGGTTAAAACTATATATGGTGCCGACAGAATCAAAAATACAAATGATTTTGAAGGTTTTGAAATCATCCTGACTTCTTATGGAACCTTACTTTCTGATATTCGTTTTCTAAAGGATTATCGTTTCAATTATATTTTCCTGGATGAATCTCAAAATATTAAAAATCCAGAATCGCAACGTTATAAAACGGTAAGGATGTTGCAATCCAGGAATAAAGTGGCCCTTACAGGCACGCCAGTAGAGAACAATACTTTTGATTTATATGGACAGCTTTCTTTTGCCTGCCCTGGTTTATTCGGTAGCAAACAACAATTTGCAGATCTATATTCTACGCCAATTGATCAGTTTAAAGACAGTAAACGAGCTGCAGAATTGAGAAGAAAAATAAAACCCTTTATTCTCCGACGAACCAAAGAGCAGGTTGCAAAAGAACTGCCTGATAAAACTGAAATTGTTTTGTATTGCGAAATGGGTGAGGAGCAACGAGAAGTTTACGAGGCCAATAAAAAGGAAATTCAAGATTATATTATGGGTAAAAGCGAAGATGATTTACCCAAAAGCTCTATGCATGTGCTACGAAGCATTACACGTTTAAGGCAAATTTGCAATTCGGCCGCCTTACTTGCCGATGGCAAGTCCTATTTACAGGCTTCTTCAAAAATTGATGTATTGATGGAGCAAATAGAAAGCAAGGCAGGAAATCACAAAATCCTTGTTTTTTCTCAATTTGTTACCATGCTCGATTTGATTAAAAAACAGCTTCAAGTTAAAGGAATCCGCTACGAATATTTAACAGGTCAAAGCCGTAAAAGAGAAGAAATTGTTCAGTCTTTTCAGAATAACGCCGATATTCCTGTGTTTTTGATTAGCTTAAAAGCTGGTGGAACAGGCTTGAATTTAACACAAGCCGATTATGTTTATTTAGTAGACCCATGGTGGAATCCAGCTGTTGAAAATCAAGCCATTGATAGGGCTTACCGCATTGGGCAACATAAAAATGTGATGGCTGTACGCTTAATTTGTCCAAATACAATTGAGGAGAAAATAATGAAGTTACAATCCGTTAAGAAGGATTTAGTAAAAGATTTGATCCAAAATGAAGGTATTATATTTAAAAATCTAACTAAAAAAGCTTTGTTAGGACTGTTAAGTTAATCCTAGTAATTAGCGGGAGAAAAAATCTATTTTCTAAATCGACGTTTTTTTAATGCTTTGAAATCTGCGGAAGAATCTAATCTACAATGCTATCTGGAATTCATAACCCAAATAATTAGGCACATTTAAGCTTTCTACAATTTTCCAGCTTTGTTTTTCCTCCAAAAATTCCGGTTCTTCGATTGCCGATTGTTTTGCTGCTTTTACATAAAAATCTTTCTTTGTCGGATGATCTGGAGAGCAGGCATTATAAATTCTGCCAAATGCTTGTTTATCTAATATGGCTTCGGCTATACCTACTGCATCTTTTTGATGAATCAGATTAACAGGAGCTAAGCCATTTGCAAGGTTCTTTTTTCCCGCAAAAAACCTTCCTGGGTTTCTATCTGGACCAATTAATCCCGCGAAGCGGATAACCGTAAAATCATTTGGGTAATATTCTTTTAAGATTTGCTCTGCCAATAAAACCACTTTTCCCGAATCTGTATCCGGACTAGTTTCGTTGGTTTCGTTTACTATCTTATTCTCGTCGTTGTAAACACTCGTCGAACTGATTAAAATAACTTTGGATGTTTTCCCTTTAGCAGCGTTTAAAATTGCTTTAATCTTATCAGGATAATTATGTAACTCGTTCGAATTCCTTTTAGGTGGAATGCAGATAAAAAGTGCCTCTGCTTCAAAGAAAATTTCCTCTGCCTGAATATGTTCAGGGGTGAAATTGATTAAGAAAGGTTTAATGTGGTTTTCACTTAGCAATTGAATTTTCTCATGCGTTGTAGTGGAACCATTAACCAAATAGCCTTCAGCAACCAACTTCTTTGCCAAAGCCAACCCAAACCAGCCGCAACCTAAAATAGAAACAGTTTTAATCATATATTAATATGGTCTTAAAATATTAATTGTTTCGGTCGGTGAGACACCAACCGATAGTTTAATTATTATCAATTATTTCGGTCGGTGAAGACACTAGCCGTTAGTTTAATTATTATCAATCGTTTCTGTCGGTGAAGACACAACCGAGAGTTAATCGATGCTTTAAAGATAGGCAGTTTCACCATCAAATTCTGGTCAATTCTGCTTCTCGTACATCGTTTCAGATAGTTTTAAAATTCCATCGTAATAGCTCGTTGGTTTAAAGTTAAAGGCCTTTTCGAATTTTGAAGAATCGAAGTGATAATCATGATCATACTGATAATACATTTCTACCGTCCCTGCCACTACCTTTTTAAAGAAACCCACCAAACGTAACATTAGCTTATTAATGGTAGAATAGCTGGGTTTGGTTCCATAAATCTTTGCCGCCATTTCTATAAATTCTTTTCCTTTCAAAGGTGCTGATGTTGGTAAATGCCAGATTTGGTTACCCGAATTCGGAGTTTGTCCGAGTAAAAACATGGCTTTACCTACATCTTCAATATAAGTAAAGCTGTGTAGTGTATTAGGATTGCCGATCCATTGTGCACGGCTGTTTTTGGCAAATTTGTCCAGTACCATCATATCGAAAAAACTATTCATGGAGTCAGCACCATAAAAATCTGCTGCACGTGCAATGGTTACATTAATTGTACCTGTCTTGCTTTCTTCCATTAGCTGTTGAGCTATTTTAGCCCTAACTTTTCCTTTTAAACTTTGCGGATTATATGGCGTGCTTTCAGTCATAGCGCCATTCACCAGTCCGTACATATATACATTGTCAAAAAATATTAACCTCGCACCTGTATTTTTGCATAAATTAATTACGTTTTCGATAATAACAGGCCATTGTTCCTGCCATATTTTGGCATCGTAAACCAAACCTGCACATAGATAAATTACGGTCGAACCTGCTGCTGCGGCAAAAAGTTCTTGTTGGTTTAATAAATCGGCCTTAACCCAGCTTACTTTAGGATTGGTAGTGGAAACGGGTTTCCTGCTTACTAATCTAACCGTTTCATTTTTGGCTGTTAATTCTTTAGTAAGTGCGTTTGCTGTTGGCCCGCCAGCGCCTAATATTGTGTGCATATCTTTTTTCTTTTTGATTAAATCAAAGTTAGCGCACGCGTTAGGATAAAAACGTTAACAAAAGATAAGGATTACAGATGGAGTAATTATAATCATTAACTGCTCAAGGGCATCCATAGTTAACGCTTTTTATTGTAATAGCGTCCGTTTGCGGATACGGGATAGAGAAACTGGTGTAATGCCTAAAAAATTGGCAATAAAGTGTTGGGGAACACGCTGAAAAATATCACTCCTTGTTTTTTCGAGGCTGGTATATCGCTCCTCGGGGCTCTGGGTAATAAAAGAGGTTACCCGATCATCATAACAACAAATGTAATATTCGGCAACCAAACGGCCAAAGCGTTCTATTTTTAGGGCTAATAACGGCAGGCTTAACATTTTCTGAAAATTGTTATATGAGATTAGTACAAGCTCAGTTTCTTCCAATGCCTGAATATAATTTGTACTAGGTGTGCGTCTTAGAAAGCTTTTATAGGCACTTGCCAATTCATTTTCGAAACTGAAATAACCTGTAATTTCTTGTCCATCTTTTAGATGATAATAACGCAAAGCACCCTTCACAATGAAAGCCATGTGATCGCATACTTTTCCCTCAATGGCAAAATGTTCTTTTTTATTTAAGCTTGAGAAACTTAGATGTTGAATGAAAACTTCCCACTCCCTTTCGGTAAATGTTACAAATTGGGCTATACCAGTTCTAAAAGCATTAAGTTGAAATTGTCTATCCATATCAAGAATGAAATTCTCATTAAAATAATTAATCAATAAAACAATTTAACAATTGGCCAAATCTAGCCCTTATCTAAATTATAGCAAGCTCTGCAACGCGGTTCGTAACTTTCCTTTTCACCAAGTAAAACAGTCGATTCATCGGCAACCGTACGATAGCTGTATAAAGCAGGATTACCACAGCAAACACAAACTGCATTCACTTTTGTTACGTGCTCAGCAATCGCCATTAAAGCGGGCATTGGTCCGAAAGGTTTCCCAGTAAAATCCATATCCAAACCAGCAACAATAACCCGAATGCCTTTCATAGCAAGTTTATTGCAAACATCGGGTAATTCGTCATCAAAAAACTGGGCTTCATCTATACCAACAACTTGGGTATTGGTGCCTAAAAGCAAAATTGCAGATGCGCTATCGACAGGAGTAGAATTTATTGAATTTAAATCATGAGATACGACGGCACTCTCGTGATAGCGTGTATCTGTTCGGGGTTTAAAAATTTCGACATTTAATTTAGCAATCTGAGCACGCTTTAATCGGCGTATTAATTCTTCGGTTTTGCCCGAAAACATCGAGCCGCATACCACCTCTATGCTACCCGAAAATTCGCCTCTTCTTCTAAAATTTTGTTCACTAAATAACATGCTCAATACTTATAATGTTCAGTTTCAAATCTTTTAAAGCATTTGAAAATAGGATAAAACTTTCTTTTTTAAGTTAAATTTGATAAAGAAAGTATAATTTTTAAACCGAACAAATATGAGAATTATGTGTTATTTTTGAATACATAGTTACCAACATAAATCGGCAAAAAAATCGTTTAATATTATATGATGAATCAACAAGACATTTTCAGAAAGATAGGCAATATATTAACAGAACTAAATGAACAATACCAGTTTCTGGCTAAAAATGCTGAAAATCTTAATGAACTTGAAATGGAACTTTTTCTGGCCAATGCAGATTTCCTGTCAGATCATGTAAGAATTGCACAGAAACTAAATACCTTAACTGCTCCAGCGCACCCAGCAGAAAGTGATCCAAATTTTTTATTGGAAGAACAAAATACCATTGTTTTACCCAAAATAACTGAAAGCTATGCGGCAGACGAAGAAGCGCCTAAGTCATCTTCTGAATTAGAAGCATTTGCAACAGCGGAGGAAGAAGAAGAACGTGTAGATATACAGCCTGAAGAAGAGCGCATCGAGGATGAAATTATTCACCAGGAAACCGCCGAAAAATTGTTGGAAAAGGATTTTTTTAAACCAGATCAGGACGATCATACCTTTGAATTTGTATTAGGGAATCATTCTGCCGATGATAAATTCGATTTTGAAGAAAAATCAGTTGATGAAATTTTCGACCGCCCCTTAAGCAGAGCTGAAGAAGAAATATTAGCGCAGAAGAAAAGAATTCACGAGAAAGAGCAAGAACCTGTAAACGAATCTTTAGAAGCAGAAAATGATGAAATAGGACCAGAGCCTTTCTTAATTCCTCATGAAGAAGAAGCTAAAGAGGAATCCCAAACGCTGTTTACACAAGTAGAATCAAAGCCTATTGAAGATATTAAAGTCGAGAAATTTGATGATCCAATTATTTCTCCACCTGTAGAAGAACGCCCTGTTTTTGTTCCACAAGCAGTTCCTGTAAAACCTGTAGAAGAGCCAAAAGCTGATAAACCAACGCCAAGTTTAAATGATTTACTAGCCAAAACTAATGGGCAAACAGAAACCGTTAAAGCGCCAATTGCTGATTTGAAACAGGCCATTAATTTAAACGAAAAGTTATTATTTATTAAAGATCTTTTTAGCGGTTACAATATGGCTTATTCTGAGGCAATTGATATTGTAAATAAAATGCCAAATTTTGAATCTGCCGATAGTTTCTTGCAAAATAACTATGCAATTAAAAATAATTGGGCCGGAAAACAAAATACAGTCGATCAGTTTTACGAATTATTAAACAGAAGATTTAGCAAATAGAGCAGGGATTAAAGAAAGAATAAATAGCTAAGAATTTAGTATATCTTTTTTAGTTGGTATTTGTTTGTTAATCTAGCTCTTAAATAAAACCCATCCTGTTCGAATCCAGTTTAAGGAAAATGAACAGCAATATGGTAAAGCTCCAAAGCGACGAACCACCATAGCTAATTAATGGAAGGGGAATGCCAATAACCGGAATAATACCGATGGTCATGCCGATATTTATAAAAATGTGAAAAAATAAAATACAGGCTACACTATATCCATAAACCCTCGAGAAGGTAGATCGTTGTCTTTCTGCCAGGTTAACTAATCTTAACAAAAGAAAACAATATAAGCCAATTAAAACAGAACAGCCTAAAAAGCCCCATTCTTCGCCAACGGTTGAGAAAATAAAATCGGTACTTTGTTCGGGTACATATCCATACTTTGTTTGTGTACCCTGCATAAAACCTCTTCCAGTTGCCTGGCCCGAGCCGATGGCAATCTGCGATTGAATTACATTATAACCTGCCCCCTTATTATCGGTTTTCAAACCAAGCATTAATTCAATACGGCTACGCTGATGAGGAGCAAGAACTTTTTCGTAAGCAACCTTAATTAAAAACAGGTATCCTATAGCAAATAACGTAACGAATACAGTTGTAATAATGAGCTTTTGTTTGCGCTTATTTGCGTAGATAAATAAACCACCAATAGTAGTTAAAACAATAATTAATATATATGTCGGAACCAGGAAATCAGCGATAAAAAGCACAATCATTCCTAAAAATATCAATAGAAAATAACCAGATAAACCTTCTCTATATAAAGGGAACATAAATGCAAGGAAAACCAATGCCGATCCTGTATCAGGTTGAAGCATGATTAATGCCAAGGGAGCCAATACGATTAGGGCGGCAAAAAATATCGATTTAAAATCTCTGAATTTTGGATTAAAAGTACTTACATAACGTGCTAAAAATAGTGCCGTTCCAAATTTTGCAAATTCTGATGGCTGTAGCCTAAAAGAACCTATCGGTATCCATGCCTGGTTGCCACCAACATTTCTACCAACAACAAGTACTGCAACCAAAAGCAGCAGGGTAATGCCATAAATAAATGGCGAGAATACATTAAATAATCTTCCATCGAACAGCAGGATAGATAAACCCAATATTAAGCCCGAAACAATATAGATTAATTGTTTACCATAACTGCTGGTAAAATCGAAAGCTGTTGCATTTTCTGGATGGGGAATAGATGCATAAATATTGGTAAAGCCAATGGCGCAAAGCGATATATAGATTAAAACAGTAATCCAATCTACGTTAAAAAAGAAACGATTTCCCTGTTGTTGAATCATTTTTTATTGGTTTCTATTTTATTAGCATTAATAGTCGGTTTGTTAATCAATTTTACGGATAGGGGCGTTTTAGTTATTTGGCCTTTAATCCGTAAACTATCGTTAACTTTTTTAATAGAATCTGCTTTTTTTAATTTTAAGCTATCTGCGGCTGTTAATTTTATTTTTTTTGTTTTATCGATTAATGCAGGTAGTAAGTTTTGGTTTTTCATCCATTCTACCTGATTAGCCCTTGTGCCTGTTACTTTACCCTGGATATATTTTTCTACCATATAACTGGCAATCGGAGCAGCGTAAGTACTGCCATAACCAGCGTTTTCTACAATAACCGCAATTGCAATTTTCGGATTGTCGCGAGGAGCAAAACCAATAAATACAGAGTGATTTTTACCTCTGGAGTTTTGAACGGTACCCGTTTTTCCACACATTATAATATCTGGAATACGCGATAAAACTGCCGTTCCCCACGGACTATTAACAGCATCCTGCATTCCATCAATTACAGGTTCAAAATGTTTTGCATCTACACCAACATAATTTTTGGTTACATATTCTTTTTTTACCAGCATTTTATCGCCCATGGCTTTAATTAAATGCGGCTTTATGTAATAACCCCTGTTTGCAATAATTGCCATTGCATTAGCAATTTGTAGGGGCGTTGCCGTTATTTCACCCTGACCAATAGCCTGTGAAATTACTGTGGTATAACCCCAGCGTTTACCATATATTTTATCATAATGATCCGCATTATAAAAATAACCTTTCTTTTCAAAAGGTAAATCTATGTCGAGTTTAATGCCAAAGCCAAATTTTGATACCCGATCACGCCAGTCTTGATAGGTTTGACGTTGGTTTTTCATGCCGTTTTTGGTAATCAGTTTTTGAAAAACATAACAGAAATATGTGTTACAACTTCTGGCAATTCCCCTTCGCATGCTGATGTTTCCATCAACGTGTTCGCATTTTACTTTATGATTTCCTGCCATGTAATAACCTGGACAGTTGAAAGTTGTATTTACATCGATAACACCTTCTTGCATCCCAATAAGCGCATCAATAGGTTTAAAAGAAGAACCTGGAGGATAATATCCTTGAATAGGCCTTACCATAGAAGGGCGATAGGGATTCCCGATCAAGCTCATATAATTATTTCCCTGGCTTTTTCCAACCAGCAAATTTGGGTCGTAACCAGGGCTACTAACCATTGCAATAATTTCGCCCGATGAAGGTTCTATAGCTACAATTGCCCCCACTTTATTTTGCATTAATTCTTCGCCCAGTTTCTGAACTTCAATATCAATTCCAGAAACTAACCGTTCGCCAGAAACTGCATTAATATCGTATTTTCCATCAGCGTAACTTCCTTGTGGTGTGTTTTTAGCATCGTAAACCGTATTAACTACTCCGCGTTCTCCACGTAAAACCTCTTCGTAAGAGCGTTCAAGTCCGCTTTTACCAATGTAATCACCAGATCGGTAGTAACCTTCAGATTTATCAATATCTACCTGACTAACCTCTTTTACGTAACCAAACAACTGTCCTGCAACACTGTCTGGGTAATGACGAATGGTTCTATCCTGTGTAGAAAAACCAGGGAATCGATACATAATTTCCTGCAAGCGGGCATAACTCTGAACAGAAATTTGCTTGGAAAAAGGAGTAGATTGATAATTAGATTTTCCTTTTGCTTTTTTTAAATTTTTGCGTACATCTTCGATCGAAATTTCAAGTGCATTAGCAAGGGCAACCGTATCAAAAGGCTTTACCTCATTCGGAATCACCATTAAATCGTAAACAGGTTCGTTTTGCACGATAACCTTATTATGGCGGTCTAAAATGGCCCCACGGGCAGGGTATTTAAATTTCTTCTTAAGTACGTTACTTTCGGCAGCAACAAAAAATTTATCGCTAACAATTTGTATATAAAAGAGTTTTGCCAGTAAAATAAGCACCACCACAACAAACAAGCCCTGTACTACATATTTTCGATTAAATAACTGTTCCATTAGCGAGATGTTCTTTTATAGAAGATAAACTCAACCAGCAGGATAATTAGTAAGGTAAGAATACAGCTTAATCCGCATCTTACTAAAGTATAACCAATTTCTGTTAACCTAAATGTTTCTAAGAAAAATAGCACAAGGTGATGCGTAATTACACACAGAAAAGCATATAGCGAAAACCACTGAAAGCCCATATAACTTAAAGAAGGTTCAGGATCGTCAATTGCATCTTTGTTTAAACTTATTGAAATAAAAGAGATTCTAACAAACGCCAAAACTACACAGGCAGTAGCGTGTACACCCATTGTGTCGTAAAAGGTGTCGAGTGTTAAACCCGTTCCAAATGCCAGTAAGTACAATACAATATTTGGAATTCCAAATGGCAGGAGCAATAGAAATAATACGTAAATAAAAGGCGTAGACAAATCATAGAAACCCATGTTTTTGAGCAGAAAGATCTGCACAAATAAAAGGATGAACCATCTGATTACGTTAACTATGATTAATCTGCTGTTCATTTTAATTTAACAGGGTTTTCTAAAGTTTCTTGCTCCTTTGCTAATTTATCTTTTATAACGTAGACATATTGCAGTGTACCAAAATCGTTAAATAAACTAACCTCTCCCGATAAGAAATTATCATTTGTGGCAATATTTGTTTTGCTTAATCGGCCAACAAGAATTCCAGCTGGAAACTTTCCGTAACCCGAAGTAACTATTGTATCGCCAATACTCATTTTGATATGATTAGGCACTTCCTTAATAAATGCCTTTTTGATATCAAAATTTCCATCGCCCCAAACTAACGAGCCAATGGCATTATTCTTTTTAATAACAACGCTTATTTTAGTGTCTTTATGCAGTAGCGACTGAATGGTAGCCAGGTGTGGAGATACATCTCGTATAAAGCCAACCACGCCCCGCTGCGGAGAAATTACAGCCATATTAGCCTCAATTCCATCCAGCGTACCTTTGTTAACCGTCATTACGTTATTACGCAAAGTAATTGAGTTTTTAACAACTTTAGCTGCCAGATAAGTATATTGTTGGTTGGTTGTGGTATCGATAACTTTTGTGTCTTTTGCAGAATCAATCGTAGTTAAACCTAATAATCTTGTTTTAAGTTTAGCATTTTCTGCCGCAAGACTATCGTTTACCATTCCCAGGTTTAAATATCTTTTAAAAACATTTAATCGTTCGTAAGCAGTACCGACAATTTCGTTGGTCGAGTTTAAAGTTACGCTACGTTGATATGAATTGTTTTTTACCGTTAAGTAAATCCCTACAATAAAGAAAATTATAAACAAGAAGAATGCGTTATATCTGCTTATGAAAATCCAAAGGTTACGCATTTTGTAATAAGTTATAAGTAATATGTTGTAAGTTACAAGACTTAAAACTTATAACTTACAACGTATAATATGAATTATTGCATTAAGAATTTATAAGTTCCGATGTTTTTAAGGGCTATACCAGTTCCACGAACAACCGCACGTAACGGATCTTCGGCAACGTGAACAGGTAATTTTGTTTTAGCCGCAACACGTTTATCCAGTCCTCTTAATAATGCACCACCGCCAGTTAAATATATACCAGTTTGATAAATATCTGCAGAAAGCTCCGGAGGTGTAATCTCTAATGCTTTTAAAATCGCTTCTTCAATTTTAGAGATCGATTTATCTAAACAATGCGCAATTTCGGTGTAAGAAACCGTAATTTGTTTAGGTACACCAGTCATTAAATCACGACCTTGAACCGCGAAATCAGCAGGGGCATCCTGTAATTCAGGCAAAGCTGCACCAACTTCGATTTTAATTTTCTCAGCCGTACGGTCACCAATCATAATGTTGTGCTGGCGACGAATGTAGTTTACAATATCAGAGTCAAAATTATCTCCCGCAACGCGGATAGACTGGTCGCAAACGATACCAGATAAAGCAATAACCGCAATTTCAGTCGTACCACCACCGATATCGATAATCATATTACCCATCGGTTCTTCCACGTCAATTCCAATACCTACTGCAGCAGCCATTGGTTCGTGAATTAAATAAACCTCTTTAGCACCTGCAATTTCAGCCGAATCACGTACCGCACGTTTCTCCACCTCGGTAATGCCCGAAGGAATACAAATTACCATACGTAAAGAAGGAAACATCCAGCCTTTACCGCCATTTAGCATTCTGATCATACCTTTAATCATAGCCTCAGCAGCATTAAAATCGGCGATTACACCATCTTTTAGTGGGCGAACGGTTTTAATATTATCGTGGGTTTTTCCCTCCATTTGCATGGCCTGGCGACCAATAGCAATAACTTTGTTTGTAGTACGATCAAAAGCAACGATAGATGGTTCATCTACAACCACTTTGTCGTTATGTATAATAAGGGTATTCGCAGTGCCTAAATCGATGGCAACTTCTTGCGTAAACCAGTTAAATAATCCCATGTAGAAGGTGTCTTTATTTTAATTTTGTTAAATCTATACTATTCCTAATGTAAAAATAGCTTTTTTATTGCTTTAAGTTTTATTTTCATCCTGCATTTAATTGATTTTGTTGCAATTAAAATATTTCGAAAATCAAAACCTGTAATTCTTAGGTTAAATCAGCCCCGCTTTCTGTTTCAATCTTTTTGTGCGTGTCAGTCTGATCTTGTCGAAGACCGCTATCAAAAAGTATTTCCACTTCAATCGGGTTTATTTTACTCGGGTTTGGTTTTTTAAATGCCATTCCCTTTCTAAAATCCCAAACATTGTCAGTCTGAGCTTGTCGAAGACCATCGCCAAATTGACTAAAAGTTTTCTATCGCTTTAAGATTTTTCATCTCCTAATTTTGTTTTTAATGGTATTCAAGCTTGCTTCGCAGGTGCTTCGTGCCTCACAATAACGAGCATGAAGGTAATCTCACGTTAAGAACCTTAAGCCTTAAACCTAAACTAGTGTTTAAAGTGTCTCACGCCCGTTGTAACCATTGCAATGCCTTTTTCATTTGCTTTTGCAACCGAATCAGCATCTTTAATCGAACCTCCTGGTTGTAAAACAGCTGTAATTCCAGCTTCAGCAGCAATTTCCACACAATCAGGGAAAGGGAAAAAAGCATCCGATGCCATTGCACTTCCTTTTACACTGAAACCAAATGATGCCGCTTTTTCAATCGCTTGTCTTAAAGCATCAACTCTTGAAGTTTGACCAACCCCGCTTGCAATTAAAACATCATTCTTAACCAAAACGATGGTGTTCGACTTAGTATGTTTTACAATTTTGTTCGCGAAGTATAAATCTTTTAATTCTTGTTCTGTAGGCGCTTTATAGGTAACGGTTGTCATTTGCTCAGGACCTTCGATAATTAAATCTTTATCTTGCTCAATTACACCGTTTAATAATGTTTTAAATTGTTTTTTACTCAATTCAACCTCGTTGCGTTGTAAAATAACACGGTTTTTCTTTTTACTGAATAACTCAACAGCTTCTGGCTGGTAAGATGGCGCAATTAAAACCTCGAAAAACAAATTGTTAATTTCTTCAGCAGTTGCTAAATCAACTTCCACATTGGTAATAAGAACACCACCAAAAGCAGAAACTGGATCGCAAGCTAATGCATCAATCCAAGCTTGTTTAACAGTAGGGCGAGAAGCAATACCACAAGCATTTGTATGTTTTAAAATGGCAAAAGTTGGGTCTTCAAACTCATCAATTAAGGCAACAGCTGCATCAACATCAACCAAGTTATTATAAGAAAGTTCTTTTCCATTTAATTTGGTAAACATTGCATCTAAATCGCCATAAAATACACCACCTTGATGTGGGTTTTCACCATAACGCAAAGTTTTAGCTTGAGTTACACTTTGTTTGAAAACATCAAGTGGTTCTTCCTGATTGAAATAGTTGAAAATTGCGGTATCGTAATGAGAAGAGGTATGGAAAGCCGTTTTCGCGAAAGACTTACGTTGCGCTAATGTAGTTTCGCCATTTTGCGCCTCTAATTGGGCTTGTAAAGTTGGGTAATCGTTTTTAGATGCAATAATGACTACATCGTTAAAGTTTTTAGCTGCGGCACGAATTAATGAGATACCACCGATATCAATTTTTTCGATAATTTCTTCTGCTGTACCACCTGCTTTTACGGTTTCTTCGAATGGATATAAATCAACAATAACCAAATCAATTTCTGGAATTTCGTATTCTGCAATTTGTTGTTTATCGCCTTCTAAGCCTCTGCGGTTTAAAATTCCACCGAATACTTTTGGGTGTAATGTTTTAACACGTCCACCTAAAATGGAAGGGTAACCAGTTAAATCTTCAACCGCGGTAACAGGCAGGTTTAAATCCTTAATAAATTGCTCGGTTCCACCTGTCGAGAATAGCTGCACGCCCTGAGCGGCTAACAATTCTACCAACGGGGCTAAACCGTCTTTATAATATACTGAAATTAAAGCGTTTTTGATTTTAATGGACTGACTCATTCTACTGTAAATTTTGAGCCGCAAAGGTAGTAAAACAGGATTGTTTTTTTTGTATGTTAAGCATGTAAAAATCGATTAAATAATTAAAATAAATTAATAAACCTGGCTTGCATAAAAATATTAATCATCTTCTGGTTCGAAAAACTAACTACAGGCTTTCTCCGCCCATTTTAGTGTCATCATTTAGAAAAAAAAGATTCGGCAATTTTATCAGTTAATTGTGTGCGTTTTTTCGGTTATCTTTCTAGTTTATTTTCATAATAACATGGGGCAAGAAATTTGTTATGATCCCCACTTAATCGGGTAAGCTATATCCTTTCTTCGCCTTCGCTTAGTCCTCTTGCTATTCCCACACCAGTCTCAACGCATACTACCTACTGGCATACGTTTTTATACGTCGAAGTATTCTCGAAGCAAACCCAAAGCATTGTGGGAGCATGGAGCAAGCATGCATAGCTAAAACACGGACTGGAGTCTGATTGGATACGGATTTGATATTTTAGAAAATGATGGAAAAGTTACTATATTGGATTGATCAATCCCTTGATATTCAAATATAAAAAACTTCTTGGCCCTAAAATTTCAAGTTATTAAATATTTTAGATTAAGGAGCAATAAAAACAATATATCACTAAATTAGAATCCTATGGGGAAAATAATTTCATTTATGCATATATCGCTCGATGGGTTTGTAGCTGGTCCGAATGGAGAAATGGACTGGATTAAAGTTGATGAGGAAATTTTTGATTATGTAGGAAAGCGCATTAGCAAAAGCGATACAGCCTTGTACGGAAGATTAACTTATCAGATGATGGAAAGTTATTGGCCGACGGCAGCAGACCACCCGACAGCAAGCAGGCACGACATTGAACACTCAAAATGGTATGGTAAAGTTCAGAAAGTTGTATTATCAAAAACAATAAATAATGCGGGATTGATTAATACAGAGATAATTAGCGAAAACCTTACTGATCGTATAAATGAAGTAAAACAGCAAACAGATACAGAAATTTTGCTTTTTGGTAGCCCGACCGCAACACATTCACTTATTCAACAGAATTTAATTGATGGCTACTGGTTATTTGTTAATCCAGTTATTCTTGGACGAGGCATTCCTTTATTTGTAGATGTTAAAGAAAAAATAAAACTCAGTTTATTGGATACCCGGCAATTTGATTGTGGCGTAACTGCATTAAGTTATATAGTCGAAAAAAAAATAATTTAAATTTCGATAAATTAGTGAAAATGAAGATAATAAAACCTTTTTTGTGCCTTATATTGTTGCTGGTGGCTAATTTAGTTTTCGGGCAGACTAAACAAGATAGTTTAGCTATTAAACAAGCAGCGCTTGATTATATAGAATCTCAGCATAAACCAAATCCAAAACAAATGGAAGATGCATTACACCCAAGAATGGTAAAACGCACTTTTTGGAAAGATAAAGCAACGGGTAAAGATTATGTACGAGAAACCACAACAGAATCGATGGTTTTGCTTGCGGAAACTTATAACAAAAACGGTGACAAATTCCCTAAGCCACCTAAAAAAGAAATCTTATTGCTTGATGTTTCGGAACGTACAGCTTCGGTAAAGTTAATTGCCGATGAATGGATTGATTATATTCACATTGTGAAGCTTAATGGTATTTGGAAAATTATTAATGTTCTTTGGCAGTATAACGATATCAAGCAGCATGAATAATAATACTCAGGCGGAACTTTAAATAAAGATCTAAGAAAAGAAACACTCCTAGTTTTATATGGATATAGAAGCACAAATTGAACAATATATTGCTGGCCAAAGCGTATCGAAACGCATTGATATGCAAGCATTACATCAAGTTATTCTGCAATTAATGCCAGGTTGTAAATTATGGTTCCTGGATGGTAAAAATAGTGCGGGTAAAACGGTGTCTAATCCCAATATAGGTTATGGATCTCACACCATAAATTACGCCGACGGTAAAACTAAAGTGTTTTATCAAATAGGCTTGAGCGCAAACACAACTGGAATTTCTGTTTATATTTTAGGCATTAAAGATAAAAGTTATCTGGCCCAAGCCTTTGCTGAAAAAATAGGAAAAGCAAGCGTGACTGGATATTGCATTAAATTTAAAGCATTAAAAGATATAAATATTGATGTTTTAGAAGAAGCAATACTTTACGGACTGAAGTCGTAATTAAATAAAACCTACAGTAATCGTTTTTTGAAGATAGCTTGCTATAATACTTCAGATTTTAATTCAATAAAAATTATTTCTTAATTTTTTTAACAATACTTTCTACAATTCTTGGATAGTGCAAATGCTCTAGCTGTTGGCCTTTAAACTTAACCATTTCTAAATTATCGTTCTTATCTATTTTATACCTGGCCTGGTAAATGTATTCCCCTTCATCGTAGTTTTCATCAACATAATGAATGGTGATACCGCCTTCTGATTCGCCAGATGCAATAACCGCGTTATGGACATGATCTCCATACATGCCTTTTCCTCCAAATTTTGGTAAAATGGCTGGGTGTATATTTATAATTCTGCCTGGGTAAGCTGCAATTAAATTTTTAGGAATAAGCCAAAGAAATCCAGCGAGTACAATAAAATCTATATCGAGATTTTTGAGTAAATCAATAATTTCATCGGTTTTATAAAATTCGTTTTTATCGAAAATATGACTTGGGATTTCGAAATTATCTGCCCTTTGTAAAACATAGGCGTCGGCATTATTAGTTAATACCAAAGAAATTTCTGTATCGGTGCTTCTTTTAAAATGCTCCATTAGTTTTTGGGCGTTAGAGCCCGAACCTGAAGCAAATATGGCTATTCGTTTTTTCACTCAAAATTCGTTTTCCCCAAAAATAACATTTTTAGGCAGGTATTCTTAATAGATGATGTTTTTTATAACATTAATTTATTTGCTTAAAACTGCTAAAATTAATGTATTTTTGCAGTTCAAATAAAAGGATAAAAAAAATCAATAAAAAATTGAAAAGTGTTTTGTAATTTAAAAACATTAATCCTATATTTGCAACCCGAATTATAGGAAACGATTAGAAAAAAAATAAAGGCTAAATTAAAATGGCAAATCATAAATCTTCATTAAAAAGAATTAGAGCAAACGCTACAAAACGTTTACGTAACAGATATCAGGCAAAAACTACACGTACTTTTATTAAAAGATTACGTGCAGCAGAAGATAAAAAAACTGCTTCAGATTTATTGCCTAAAGTAATTTCTATGCTAGATCGTTTAGCTAAGAAAAATGTTATTCACAAAAACAAAGCAGCTAACAACAAATCTAAATTAACGAAATTCGTTAACGGTTTGAAATAAGCTATTTTATTACGATATTAGTGAAAGGCATCCCAACCAAAAGTTGGGATGCCTTTTTTTTATCTAAAAAATGGCAGATTACGAACAAAAAATCGGTATTAAGCTATGGGCCGAAGAAGACCGACCAAGAGAAAAACTCTTAAAAAATGGCCGCAGACATTTAACTGATGCCGAACTTATTGCAATTTTAATTGGCTCTGGCAATAGAAATGAAACCGCAGTTGATTTAAGTAAGCGAATTTTAAGCTTTTACGAAAATAACCTAACCAAACTGGGGAAAGCTTCTATCTCTGAACTTTCTAAATTTAAGGGAATAGGGGAGGCGAAAGCCATTTCCATCGTAGCGGCGCTCGAATTAGGCTTAAGGCGTAAAGAAAGCCCGGTTGATGAAATTATTCAGGTAACGGCATCAAGCGATGTGTATAAATATCTGCGTAATACTTTTGTACATCTTAATCACGAAGAATTCTGGATATTACTTTTAAACCGATCGAATAGAATTATTGGTAAATACCTAATTAGTAAAGGTGGGCAAGCTGGAACTGTTGCTGATCCTAAAATTATATTTAAAATTGGCTTGGAAAATAATGCTGCCTACATTGTAATGGCGCATTATGGAAAGAATTTTTTTATGTAAAGTAAATTCTAACTACTCGAATAATACCATCTCGGTGCAGATATATTCCCATTTTACTTTGCATAATATTTTTTTCTAATTTGAAATCTCTTGAGAATCAAATTTTCGGTTTCACTAAGTTTTGAGAATATATTGTTGGGAATTTTATACTGTGCGTCAAAATGCCCAATAGCTCAGTTTATAAATTGTTTAAGCTGAAACGAACTAAAACTTTTTAAGCCAGGATATGAGATCATCATTGTTTGACCATATTGCCTCTTCGTTCTCATTGACAGGAAAGTAAGCTTTTTCTAATGCTTCGCGTTTGTGCTTAGAATCTGCCCTGGCATAAATTTCAGTTGTTTGAACTGAGGTATGCCCTAATATATCTCTTATATAAACTAGATTAACACCTGCTTGGAGAAGATGCATCGCTTTGGAGTGCCGAAAAGTGTGGCAGCTGATACCATTAGGTATTAACATTTCATTTTCAATTCTTGCGATTTTGGCATATTTTTTAACTATGTGGTTGATTCCCGTCCTGGTAAGCTTTTCTTTTCTTACATTGGTAAATATTGGGTATCTATTTGCGTAAGATTCATCAAGTTTATTCTCTTTCAAATAATTTTGGAGAATGTTTAGTTGAGCTTCAAGCATTGGGACCAACCTAGTTTTCTTTCCTTTTCCAGTAACTTTAATAATTGGTGGTTTGTCAAAACGAACATCAGATGGGGTTAGATCGATAAGCTCTTGAACTCTCATACCTGTATCGTATAAAATCGATAAAAGCGCTAGGTCTCTACGACCTTTTTCAGTAGTTACATCAGGCTGTTTGAGCAACAGTTTTATACCATCGATCGTAAGATAGTTAATCGTTGCCTTTTTTGTTCTCTTGAATTTAATTGATAGTATTCTTTGGCACGTATGAATGTAATCGATGTTTTCATTCTGAAGGTACTTATAAAATGAGTGTATTGCTGCTAATCTAGAATTTCTGGTAGAGGCAGAACATTTTCTATTAGATTCCAACCAATCAAGAAAATCTAAAACGAGTTCTTTTGTGATATCTCTAATTGTAAGTTTTTCTGTTTTTATACTTTTTATATCTCTCGAATACCTTAATAATAATATGAAAGAATCTCGATAAGATGCAATTGTATTTATCCCAGCTCCCCTCTCATTTGGTAGATACTTTGTGATAAAATCAGATATGTATTTAGATAGATCTGTCGGATTCATACGCTTTAAACCTTGGAAATATATTAAGGGAAGTGGTATCCAGCTTAGCAAGAAGTTCAGGATACATTGCAGACGTTATTCGCACGTAGTGATTTGTAGATTCGATTGATGAGTGTCCTAAGTAATTTGATAATATTGGTAACGATACGTATGGGTCCATACCTTCTCGACTCATCTTCGCGAGAGCATTAACAGCAAAAGTGTGTCTGATATCATGTATTCTTGGTCCTTTCATTCTGCCTAAAAATGGAATACCTGCTATCTCGAGGCACATTCTAAATCTTGTTTGAATCAAATTGTATGATACTTTTTCACCATTTTTTTTAACAAAAAAATATTGTGACTCAACTTTATTAAATGGAAGCAGATTTCGGTATTCTAAAAATTGCTTGCATACAACAGCAAGCGTATCTGATATTGGTATTAGTCTTTCTTTGTTGTTTTTTGAGTCTTTTATTTTTATGATCTTTTGTTCTGGATAAACATCTTCAACTTTAAGAGCTAGAACTTCACCTATTCGGATTCCCGTGCCATATAAAACTCTAAATATTGCGGGGATTGAGATGAGTCCAGAATCAGGCCTAATCATTTTTACATTCATCTCATCGCATGCTTTAAATATGTTGGATATTTCTTTATCGGTATAAATGTAGGGTACAAAACCGCTGCGTTTATAGTAGGGTAGTTTTGGAAGATACGTGTCTATTCCTAATGCTTCTAGATACGAAGCAAACTGTCGTAAAATGCTTATTCGCGTGTACGTATAACTATGTGACTCATTGAAACGTGGAGCGCCCCAGATTTCTGAGAACTCCTTTGTAATTCCAGGCCCACTTTCAAAATTTTTCTTTGCGAGCTGCTCAATTTGTGCTAATATTATTTCTTGGGTTGAAAACTTGTAACCAAGCTTTCTTTTCATTTCAATGAAAGTTGACATATTAGACCAATAAATGTTATGTTGTTTTATCATAAAAAATTCCTCCTAATTGTTCATAAAAATCCCTGGAAATTGGCGTTACTTCTAATGCACAGGGTTCCATCGAATTAAGATCTATCTTGAGATAATATTTTTTTGTAGTTTCCGAATTCTTATGACCCAAAACCTCTGAGATTACCGATATACTTGTTTCTCCTTGCAATAGACGATATCCCAAGCTATGCCTAAGTGCATGTGGGCCAAATCTTCTTCCTTGAACCGATATTCCTGATTTTAAGAATGCTCTTTGTATTACATGAGTTATCACACCGCTATTAGTAAAGTGATTATAGGGAGATGTTTCATATAGTAGAAGATAGGGGTCTTCAGATTTTGGTCTAGCATATTTAAGATAATCTATAATTGCATTTCCAACTGCAGGTAGCAGAGGTAGTGAAACTTCTCGGCCAGTTTTTGACTGTATCATAGTTATGGTGTTATTTTCCCAATCTAAGTCAGAGAGTTTGAGTGCAGCAATGTCACCTGCTCTAAGTCCAAGCCTCGCAGCTAATAAAACAATGACATAATTGCGTTTTTCAATAGCACTACTTCTCGGAGTGGAATAAATAAGCTTTTCAACCTCCTCTTTTTGATAGATTGATGGAAGTTTGATTTGAATAGTTTTTTTGTAGACTGGGATTTTTTTAGAAAGGTCTGTGCCTGAAATTCCCTTCTCATGTAAATATCTCATAAAGACTCTGAGATAACATACAATTCGGTATGAGAGTGATTTCTCTTGAGGATCAGTAATAAAACCAATTATGATAGGCAAACTGATCTCCTCTGCCGAGGAAATTCTTTTCGTAATACAATATTTGAAAAATAATGAAAGATATGTCTCGTAAACTCGAACTGTATGTCTTGACAAAGCTTTCTCATCAATCAAGTATTGAAAAAAAAACAGAATGGTTTGACCAAGAGCCCCCTCAAATAAATTCTTTTTTCTGCGAGTTCCAATGTAAACTGTCATCTTTTTGTTTTTCGAAAATTCGGTTAAAAGATTGATAGCTTTTCTAAAACGCCACTCGCCGGATGTGAGCAAACCTAGCGGCTTCTCTCCATATTTGTGATATAATATAGATTCTGCAGCATTTTCATCGTATTGATAAATTTTATGCTTAGCCATTAGTGTCCGAGCCTGCTTCCATATTCGTAGAAAATTTCCTATACGAATTATGTCTGCTTTCACAATGAGCTCAAGATATTCTGTTGCCTCATCTATTAATTTGTTAAAAGCTGAAAGACGTTCTAGTCCTATACTTTCATATTTCAAATCGGATTTCTCTCGCCAATTTATTTGCAATTTTTTTTCTTTAGAATTCATATTTTCGAGAGAAAAGGTAATAGCCTCAATGGCCAAAAAATATAAGGTGATCGAAAGGTTTTTTTGTTTTTGTGAGCCATTTCGCACTGCAAGTATTTACATATTTATATGTAAATATTTTTAAAAATGGAATTTATATTTTCCCATTAATTTTTTTTGAAATGCAATAATTGACGAATTTTAAAAAATTATTTAAAAATAATACAATAACCTGTTAATCAGTATTTTGTATTTGGTAATTTAAATAAATCAAACGATTTTCGCAAAAGAAATATATAATAATGAAAGCAGTATTATACTGATTGCAGAAGAAAAACTATTACAAGGATCGAATGTAATAGCTCTGTTTTTTTGAGTAGATAATAGCTTTTATAGCTGTTGGGAGTTAAGGCCTACATTTTAAAACAATTATGTTATCTGTTGTCTAACTTTAGCGATCTGTAAATCATAATCTGCTTGCATACCGCACCAATATTCAGCACTTATATCTAATTTTTTTTGAATTTTAAGTGCGAGCTCTGAAGAAATTCTTTCTTTACCAGCAAAAATGAGGGTCAAGTTTTTGGATGAAATTCCTAAAGAAGAAGCAAATTCTTCTTTAGGAATTTTTCTCTCTTTAATTTCTTCCAATAAAAGGATTCCTGGGTGAAAAGCCTGAATTGCGATTTCAGCATTTTTAGAATTGATGACCTTTTTCATTTCGTCTAATTTTTAAAAATTAATTAATTTAAGTTTAGCAAATATTGTAAGGGCAATTGAGCGCTTGTTATTTGTTATGTTCCGCCTACAAAATAACTGCTTTACAAACCTATATATTCACAATGAAATTCTTATGCAAATGACAACTGCTATTAAGCGAGTTGTTCTAGATGCTGGCGCTAAATTAATTTTCATAATCCAGACGTTTAATTTGTCATCATTATTTTCACATCATGAATTTATAATTCAATCTTGTAAAGACAAAGATATTAGAAGTTATTATTACAAGCCTCAAATTTGTATGTATCAAGGTGAGTAAATTTCGGAGTAATACTTTTAAGTGTTCGAGTTGACTTTTTTGAAATACCTTAGATTTGTATTAATGAACATTAATAATTCAAGTTGGAGGAGTCAATTATTGAAATAATTGTTGGTTTGAGATCTTCTAGCGTTTTGACGCTTTTTTAATCAAAAATAACGAATAGAATTACATATAGATTTATGTTACTCAAGTGATATCATTGGGTTTCCGGCTATAACCCTCTACCAACTATTTCGTATATTTCGCTTATGAAACAATTTAAATCTGATGTCCAGTATATGGTAGTCGGCTTTGGTGGCGCTGGTGTCCAAATTGGCAAAATGCTTGTTAAAAACGGTTTTCCAACGTCAAGAATACATTTATTTGATACCGATAAACTACAAATTGAGAATAATGGTCCATCAGGCAGGTATCTATTGGGTGAGAAACAATTGAAAGGTAGAGGAACACATACAAATACCCATCTTGGTAAAAATGCATTCGAGGACGGTAAAGTGTATCTTGATAGACTCTCAGAGGAGGATTGTCTATACATTATTCTAGGAGCATTCGGTGGAGGAACTTTTAGTGCAATGGCTCCGCTATTTGCTCAAACATTAAATTCAAAAAGCAAAAAATTCATTGTTGTTGCCAAATGGCCTGACGGAGAGGAAGCTATACATAAAGGCATTGCTCACCAAGCTTTAAATGTCTTAAATGATAGTACCGATAAAGTTTTATTGTATAAAGGCGAGGTTGTAACTACTGAAATTAATAAGTATGGTAAAGAAGTAGGTTACTTTGAAATCAATAAGAGAATAGTTATTGATATAAAAGATCTGCTCAACACACATTCGAATCGAATTATTCCAGCTAACAGTCGGGAGGAAATTGAACTTCAGGATAATTTTCTAAGAATTAAGGCCTATGTTAGCGGCTCTGATTGGCTTATTGGGGAAGACGATGATGCACTTTATCTAACCCGCGCTAATGTGGCTTTGCTAGATACCATTCATAGTGGTCACACTGCCCTTTATATAAACACACCAAGAAAATTTGAGGAGCTAACTGCCGAAATATTCAAGAGTGCTGGTTATGATACTATCCTGACGGCTGCTACTCGTGACAAAGGTGTAGATATTCTTCTTGAGATGCAAAATCCATTCAGTAGCCCATTAAAAGCTGTGGTACAAACGAAAATGAAAGGCAAGGGTAAAAAGATTCAGCGTCCTGAGGTTCAACAATTACATGGATCAAGATCAGGAGCAGATAGAGCCTTGTTTGTTAGTTCTGTTGAGTACTCAAAAGATTCAATTCATTTCGCAAAGGAAGAAAAAATAGACTTACACCAATTTTTTGATCTTCTCAATGAATATAAACGGAATTATGAAGGTAAGGTTTTGCAATTTCCAAAATCTAATAAAACAAGCGATTCTTGTATAGAAGAAGGGGATGAGCAATACTAAACTTATATGTTTACTATTTGTTTACTTTTTAAGAAAGTGTCTGAACAAATATCAGTGTATGATTAGAGAATGCAATATTAGTTTATTGTTGAGAATTCACAAACATGAATCATGGAGGATTTACTAATTTTGAATTGACCATCAAATTTATGAGTAAAAGGAAAGAAAAAGCCCCTCTGGAAGTTGTTAAGCGTTTGGCGCCTAAGTTAGAAACTTTGCGGCTGCTTTTTGGTCTGTCTGGAAACTGTTGTGCCTTTGATGGTTGTTCGAATAGATTGTTTAACGATAATAATAAGCTTGTAGGGCAGGTTTGTCATATTGAGAGTGCATTGGCTGGGGGGAACGTTTCAATCCGGATAGCAGTAATGAGCAGAGGCGGTCTTTTGAAAATTTGTTGGTGCTTTGCTATGAGCATCACATTGAAACGGATGATGTTATTAGTTATCCTACAGGTCGGTTGTTGGAAATGAAGACTGCTCATGAAAAGTTGTATTCTGGGAAATTTAACCCGAATCAATTACAGTTGGATGATGCTTTTGAGCGGGAGATGCAAAAATCGCTAATTAGGATTGAAGACAATACTATTGGCATTCAAAATGTTCAATCGGAGCATGGTGAGGTGCTTTCTGATGTGCAGCAGATGCTAAAGCAGATAGTCTCTGGTGTAGTTACTGGTGGTAATTCAAAATCTAATCTAGGAAGTAGGATTGAAGAGATTGATGCGGTCCGGATAGAGGGTAAGCAGCAAGCTGCAATTTTATTATTTGAACAATTAAAAGAGGATAACTGGTCGCTGTTATCTGATCATGAGAAATATAGAACGATTGCATCAATAGGCTTATGTCATTTTGACTTGGGCGAGCTAAAGAAAGCTGCATCACTTTTTATTGAGGCTTTGGCTTATGACCAGGAAAATATTAAAGCAATTAACTTGGGTGTTTTAGGTTATTCAATATTGGAGGAGAATGATCTTGCAAAAACTTGGATTGATAGGGGTCTGACAATTGATGGGGAATATGCAAGTATTTGGGCAGCTAAGGTTCGTCTGGCTTTGGAGGTTAAACCGGAGAGGTTACTAGAGGAAATACCATCTAGTCTGAAAAAAAATCCTGATGTCGCTTTTGAAGTAGGAAGGCGTTTTTTGATAGTAGGTGATTTCAATGAAGCCATTCGGTGGATGAAGAGTTCGGCCAAAAACTGCACTGAGGGTCAGTCCGAAGTGATTAATGGAACTCTGGCAACCGTAATTTTACAGTCTATTTTCGATCAATTCATTCTGGAGTCTGGTCAGGTGAGTGCCCAGCATAAAGAGGAGGCTAAATATATTATCCATCTCTATGATAAGGCTTGGAGCTGTATTGAAGGTACGGATGCGAAAAAAACCAAAGTATCGTATCTGCTCAATCGTGGGATTGCCAAAAAGATTAATGATGACCTGGATGGTTTTTACGAAGATTCACTACTCGCCTCGATAATTAACCCGGATTACCAAACGCTAGATCACTTTTTAAAGGTTTGCTTGGAACTCGGGAAACATACTAAATTTTCTGAAACTACCTTAGCTTTACGAAATTTGGCCAGTGAGGCTCAAAAACTTGAGCTTGATTACTGGGATGCTCACCTGTTGTTAAATCTGAATAAGATTCAAGAGGCGGAAGCTGAATTTAGCCGGCTATTGGAACTCAATTTGCCTGAGAAAACCAAGATTATGGTACTTTTAGATTATGTGGGCTTACTGATGTATACGGAACGTTTCGCAATGGCTGATGATTTAGTATCTCAGTTGGAAATGCTCTTGCCAGATAGAATTTCAACGTGGGTACTTAGAGCAAGGGTAGAAGATAGGTTGGGCAGAAAAGATATTAAGATAGGTCTGTGCGAAGTTGCGGAGCGGGTTGATGCATCGATGAGTAAAGCGGAGATTGAACTTTTGGTTAAAAATTTACTGGAATACGACTTGATAAAACCAGCTATCATTTTGCTAGAGATTATTACAGACTTAAAAATTTATACACGTTATACCGATCAGTTATTGCGTCTGTATTATCATAGCGGCGAAACGTCAAAAATTTTATCTTCTTGCGAATATTTATTACAAAAGTATGGACCAATTCGTCACTGTACTGAATTGACTTCCTATGTTTACGAGCGAATCAGGAATGAAGTTAAAGCCATTCAGACTTGTAGGGAGTATTTGGAGGTTTATCCTGATGATCAGCAGATTCGCTACCGGTTAGCGTCTATTTATTTTCGCTTGAAGGATATAAATAATTTAAGGGATCAGATGGGCTATTTTGAGTATTTGGACAGTAATCTGTCTATGAGAGTACAGTTTACTCTTTGTGAATATTTGGTAATGAGCGGTTTTGAATCCAGGGGCTTCAACTTTGCGTATGAGGTACGACGACGCTTTTTTGAGGAAGGACTGACGCATGATACTTTTATTTATTTGAGTATGGAGATGAAAACGCTCGGGAAAGTTTCTGTTAACGCTAGTGTTATTGAACAGGATTGTGTTGTGCTGGTAAGAGGGAATGGTAAAGAACAAATTTTTATCATCGAAGACAGACAGGACGGTATCTTTTCAAGAGGCGAGGTAGACATTCGCTCATTTGAGGCTACAGCTTTGTTAGGGAAATCAGTTGGGGATAGGTTGTACCTGCATGAAAGTTATCCTGATGATGTTGTTGAGGTATGCCAAATCCAGCATAAGTTTAATTATGCGGTTTCTGAGAGCTTTAAACTTATACAAGGGCCGATGGCATCCAAGACGAGTTTTAAAAAGTTTTCCATTCCTGAAGGTACCCCAGAAGGTGATAAAGGAAAGGTGATGCTTGAAATGCTTGATGGTATAGCTCAGCAGGGGCGCCAAATTGATGTGCTTTTCGAAAAAGGTCAGTTGCCTTTAGGGGCCATAGCGAGCTTAAAAGGAAGAAATGTTATAGACATTTGGAAAGAAGTCATTTCCACCCCTGGCCGGGAACTTATTAACACCGGGCCAAAGGAGGAGATTGGTCTGGTGCATGTAATATTAGCGGATCAGGTGCCAATCGTTATTGATGTTATTTCTATCATGACCTTATTTTCGCTTGGTCTGGAGGGTCTTTTAAGCAAACTTCCAAATAAAATCATTGTACTTAAATCTTCACTTGATGAAATTGATGGCCATTTAAATGATTTACAGTTAAAGTCTGCGGGTTATGTATCTATTGAGAAAATTGACGGAGAATTTGTTCGAATTATCACTACCGCGGAGGAAATAGTGGCGGAGATGAATAAAATCCGAAAAATAATTGATTGGATAGTGTCTCACTGTGAAGTAGTACCTTGCACAGCGGCCTTAAAGATAAATGATAAGGTTCGCCAGGAATATCAGGAAAATTTTGGAGAGAGTTTTATAGATACGATGCTCACCGCAAAAGAAATGAATGCACTTTTGTTTTCTGAGGAAATGCTGTTAAGACAAATCGCGATGCATGAATACAAAGTGTCAGGAATGACTTGCTTTATTTTGCTATTGCATTTAAGGCAGATGGATCTCATAACGCATCAACACGTTGGTGAGGCTTGTATATCGCTTATGGATATGCATTACAATACTTTACCAGCTAATAAGGGTATTTTACTAAAAATTGTTGATAGGGAGAATTATGTATTATCCCCCGCTTTAAGTTTTGCAATAGAGGGTTTGGCTTCAGAATATCTTAATGTTCATGCCTCAATTGCAAATTCGATTTGGTTTATTGTTGATTTGTACAAAATCAAGCTAAAAAATAATTCTGAAGAAAATGAAAAATCCCTTTCGGCAATTGTTTGCAAAGTTTTATCTGTGATGGCCTCTCGATGGCAGCCTGAGTCCTTCAAGGAATTGTTTATAAATAATATCAAAAAAGCTTTGAGGGAAGAGCAGTCCAAGCTTGCAGTTATTGCTGTAGAAAGTTATTTTAAAAATTTAAACCTTGATAAAAATAGTGAGTGATCGGGTCTATATTCATTCCTATAGTTGCGTTCCCTTCAAGCAGTTAGCCTAGGTCCTAAAATGTAGCTGTTCTAAGACAAATCAATCCATCTGACCCCTTACACCAATTTACTAACAAACTGGAAAGTATAACATTACAAAAATTTTATTTCTGGTGAAAGAGTGTCAATCTACTCTTGTTTATCCCCTTTATTATCAAACACGCCCACAATATATGTATAAATCGGTCTTCAGAATATATCTGGCGACACAATTGTTAAAGGTCTTGAACGGAAGTTTTACCGACAAAATGTTTCTGTTCCATATCAAGAATGAGATTTATGGGCAGCTTGTGGAAATAAAATATCTCTATTTCAGAAAACCTGCAAAAATATGCGGATTGATGCATTTGAAGGTATGGATTATTTTTAAATCTTGCTGAGCTGGTTTCAATCATGGCGATCGTAGATTTTATCGCCTCGAACCTGCACCGTGCGTAAAATTCAAATTCCTGCCTGCTCGTTATTGGATTGGTCAGGTATTAGAGTGAAACTGATTTTTTTGTTTGAGGTCAGCTTGCCTATTGGGATTTGTTTCTGCTAAGCAAAAAACTGGTTTTCATAAACGCTGTACTGCAAGATTTTTAACGACATTTGGTGAGCGTTTCGATGAACGGGGCTGGGGAAGAAGTTATGGAATGGCACTCCTCGTTTCCCATCATCTATGGTTCCTTTTCAGTTTTCTTCATTCTCCAGTTTATCAAATTCGGTTATTGTCTCTTTTTGGAAGAACACCAGAAGTTCATCTAGTATGCCATGCATCAGCGAATCCTCCATGGAAAGCAGGGTACTGCTCATTTCAACCAGTGAATAGGTCGTGAACTGCACTGGATCCAAAAATCCGCAGTCGTTTGGCCCGGTGAGCAAAAAATGCTGTTCGCTATCCCTGAGACTGAGTTTTTCATTGTTTGCCGAAGCGCCAGAATGCACGTTTTCGCTTGCCCAGGCATAGACCATGCGCAGGTGGTCGAGCTCAACGAATTCCTCAATACCTCGGATATGCCGTTGACCCTTGGGCAGATAGTCCATCGTCCAGCCGTAGCCTTCTGCATATTCCTTTCCATAAAGGGAGATAAGTTCATTTCGCTGATTTTCTAGTTCGTCCAGTTCATGTTTTTCCAGTGGCTCAAATCCAAGGCGTTCACATCCCTTCATGTATTCTTTGGCTTTTTTATACTTGTCCATCACCTCAAATCTGTTATACATGTGGATCGTCCCGTAGTCTGCTTGGTAGAGGAAGAGAAAGGTAATGCAGATTTCGTGGAGCGTCCGCCACCTTGCATGTGCGCCGTCGGCGTAGCCGCTAGCGACCATCGTCCTTACTTCGTTGGCCACCTGGCAGCCCCTTACATGCAGGGAAATCAGGGTGTCCAGTTTGGTGTGGTCATCGATGTTATCAAAAAAGGTATAGTATTTATTGTAGCAAATCGATGATATCTTGCTGTTGAGTTCGATGAAGCCGCCGAACAGCGCAAGTCCGGTCTTATATCTAGAACTGATGTTTTTGATGATCTTTCGCTGTTGTTTCGCGTTATCGTTGGTGCTGCTAAGGCAATAACGCGAGATTTCATCCGCCATTCCTTTGGTGAGTTCAATTATGAGACCTTCGGTTTTTTTCGCCATTAGTTTCTCAAATTCAGCGTCAGTCCCCTCGAAAGTTTTCCTTCTTTCGGCTATCAAATCCTTTAGCAGATTTTCGATATAATAAGGCGTATCCATATGTGGCATATATTTTTTCCTAAGATAGTATTTATCCGTGCCTGAAATTTCAGCTTTGAAAAGTTTGTTACAAGCATCACAAACTGCTGTTTGGAAAAATCTTATATATGCGCATGCCTTCCCTCCTTGTCGTCTTAGAAATTGGGGGCAGGTTCACTGCAATGGCGCTTTTTTCGGCTTAGATTAAACCTGTGTATTGTCTTTTTTTGTTTAAATCGAAAAAAAGTCTTACCAAAGAAGAAAGTACAATGGGTAGATGCTTAGCTGACATGTTTTTTTTTAAAGTTTCATCCTTTCGAAAAGTATAAGGGACTTTAGAAAATAACGAAATAATAAGTTCAGATAATAATAAGTAATCAAATTCTTTAGGCTGCCAAACAGCGGTTGCTAATTTTTTGTTCGTTTGATTTTCTTGTTCATGTATATATGATGGCTTAAGGAAGGTTTCTCGAGTGGGATTTGCGGAGATCGGTTGCGAGGTGGTTTATCTATGGCATATCCTGGTGGTGGCCATGGGCGCGGGGGAGCGTGGGCTGGACGGGAGGCCGTTGCTTTTTCGGCACGCTCGATGTTTTTGTGAGGTCTATGACTTACATTCCGATCTTTTTGTTTTTGGAGATTTCTCTTAGCTTTACGTTTGCGCTCCTCTAGCGGTCGGTAAATGACTGCCTTTTTTGCATTTCGCATTATTTAATAATTATTTTTTCTTATGGGTGTAGTAAGCCATTGCGTGAGGTGCCTAAATTGCGGCGCCAAATACCGTCTAAGATATAATGTAGGGAACAAGTTTCCCCAGACTGCGACCTTTCCCTGCGGGGACTGTGGAGAGGATCTGACAGTCGGCGTCGACAAAACCGAAAAGGCCTGGATTGAAATCAATGTGGAGGAGGTCGAAGCGGATAGGACGCTGAAGGTCGTAAATCTGCATCCAGAAGTAATGATCGATCCTGATCAACTTCATGACCCTATGTACTTTCCATCGATCGATTCCCTGATGAAGCAGAGGACAAAAGGTAATTCTGGTATTTTCAATTTCAAACAGGCACAGCTTAGCTGCGTACTCTACCAGGAGCACTGGGACAAGGTCAAAAAGGATCTAAGATACCTGAAAGAGAAGCGTTGGAATCTGCTTGAAGAAGAGTATGGGAAGGATAAGGCCGAAGTGGAGGACAGAGTGATCGGAGAGGTCATCCGTACGGTGGATTACTTTCTACTGGGCGAGTGGAGAAAAATGTTCCCAGGAATAAGGGCAGAGCTCAAAATGGTTATGGAACATATCGGCTTCCAAGGGTTCAAAGCCTATCTTCTGGAAATGTCCGATGATGTCTTTTACAACAAGATGTATGGGGTGATGACCCGTTACAGGGACATCGAATCTGTTCTGTTGCCGACGCTTTTAGATCAAAAGTGCGGATTTACCCCCGAGGGCGTATCCTCGAAAATTGAATGGGACACCATCAAACATTTCTATGGCGAGGTGTATGAGATCATCGGGGATATGATGGTGGTTCCATCGGCAATGAACAACCTGATTGTCCGAGGGGATTTCAAGAAGTTCGCTTCGCCTGGCTTTGACTTGGAAAAGTACATTGATACGGACAAGGCTGGAAGAAATGCCAATTTCTCGCACAATGCGGCATTGGAATGCTTGGGGAAATTCTATGTAGCTGGGATCCGAAATGGTACCCACCATGAGGCTAGTACCTTTGATAAGGCCACTCAGACTATTACTCTCCGCACAGGTAAGGGCGGCAAAATTCTCAAGACCTTGCAATTAATAGATTATATCGCCCATTGCAACGAGCTCTATGCAAGGTTGCTGATTATTTTCAGAATGTACTCAACTCTGACCAAGGGCTAGTGAGTTTCACATATTATCTATGCATGACTTGGGAAATTCCTCCGTTATCAGCTGCTGGGTGAATCTTTGCTGGAAAGGTTCGGGCAGGGGCACGATGGCGCCCATGCCAGTAGCAGGTCGGCGGTTTCTTCGATTGTCGTTTCCATAGGCTACGGTAGTCTGTGGGCCTAAATGGGATTTTAGCTTTTGGTTACGGTATGATAACGGATTATGGCGTTGATTGTTGGATTGGACTTGGTTCTTTTTAGCACAGGATGGGACAGTGAGAGCAGGCAAAGTCTTAAGGAATGTAGTTTTTTGGTTAAATTTATTTGGTGTTGAAAAATACTTTATTGCATAGTCTTATTTTGCTAAAAATACATCACTCAGAATTTTGATTTGCTAATCATATGTCTAACTTAGCATTCGGTTAAAAGAATCAATTTGCCGCTTTTCAATGTCTCTCATTCCAGTAACCGATTTTCCGAAGCCCGCGAGTATTGGCATGCTTTCCAATCAGGATATCCTATTTGGGGCATACATACCTGCTATCGATAGGATTAAAGTACTGTCGCCTGACCAGTTTGAAGACATGATCCGTGAATGGGTAACCGGCTTTCTGATGAAAAACGGAACGTATGCCTCTTGTAAAAAGTGTTCTGGTGCGGGAGATATGGGAAGGGACGTGATTGCAACCGTAGACAGTAGTCAATGGGACAATTACCAGAGCAAACATTATGGAGATCCTTTAGCACCATCGGAAATTAACAGTGAACTTGGGAAATTGGTCTATTACACATACCATAAAAAATATACTCTGCCAAGGAGGTATTATTTTGTCTCTCCAAAAGGTGCGGGCCCAAAATTTAATCAACTTCTCGAAAATCCAGATCTACTGAAATCACAACTTGTTGAAAACTGGGATAAACATTGTAAGGATAAAATCAGTTCTAAAGAAGAAATTGTTCTAGATGAGAAATTATTGGCCCACCTAAATTCTATTGATTTTTCAATATTTGGAAGTTATGACCCGCAACAGCTTATAGATGAGCATGCCCAGACCCCATACCACGCCGGCAGGTTTGGCGGTGGTCTAAAGAAAAAAAGAGAAATTGTTTCGGCACCTCCGACTGGCATAAAGCCAACGGAATCGGTTTATATCAACCAGTTGTTCAGAGCCTATAGCGAACATGCTGGAAGAAAAATAGCTAATGTTGAACATTTCACCGAAGGGGATGAGTTCGAAGGCCATTTTCAGAGGCAGCGGTTGGGCTTTTATTCTGCTGATTCATTGAATCAATTCAGTAGAGACAGCCTTTCTCCTGATATAGACTATTTTGAAGATTTGAAGGAAGAGTTCTATAAGGGTGTGATTGATGTCGTTGAAGAGACACATACTAGTGGATTTGAAAAATTAAAGGCAACTACAAATTTTGCTAAACAGTTAGCGATTAGTTCAAGCCCACTTGTTAATCATCTACGTGTAGATGACCGGGTAGGTATTTGCCATCACCTTGCAAATGAAAACAAAATAACATGGACAAAAGAGAGCTAAGCCATACAGAGAGGAATGTCAAGTTGTTCAATTCTCCCGTAGAGATAGGTCTACGTTGTCTTGTAGTGTTGTCTCGTTTTACTGGTGAAGCATTGTCAATGGATAAGCTTGTCTATTTAGACTATATGCTCATCCACTCAGGTGATGTGGCAACGGAGGTCAAAAGCCTTCACCCTAAATACCCGTTTAGGAGTACAGAGATCATTGTCAAAAGAGAAATACTCGCAAATGCATTAAAATTGCTAATAAGCAGGGAGCTGGTTACAACTGTATTTGCTTCAACTGGCATCGCTTACAAAGCGAGTGAGGTAGGAAGTAAGGCAATTGAATATCTAGATAGTGATTATGCTTCAAAGTTACGTGGATTGGCTGAATGGCTCCATAACACTTATGATAAGTATTCTGAGGAGCAACTTTCCGAGCTTATCAACGGCAATCTACAGAAATGGGGAAGTGAGTTTTCCAATGAATCAAAATTTAGAAATCTTTTTGAATGAACAACGGCTTTTACATTAAGCGCCTAGCACTTATGGGCTACGGCAAGAAAATGGCTTCGATCGATTTTACTACCGGTCTGAATGTCGTAGCGGGTGCATCTGATACGGGGAAAACGTTCATTTTTCAATGTATTGACTTTATGATGGGAGCTCAGAAGGTTCCCAAGCCCATAGATGAGAGCGAAGGCTATGAAACTGTCTTTTTGGTATTAGGGACGCATCTGGGTGAAAAATATACGCTAAAGAGGAAGATCATCGGAGGCAATTTCCAAATCAAAGAAGGTGAGATGGAAAGCGATAAGGTGTATTTGGAATATGGTGACCGGTTAACACTTGGAGCCAATAATATTTCTACATTTCTGCTTTCTCTGTCGGGACTGGAGAATGTGCAGCTGAGAAAAAATGCACAGAATGCAAAAGTTAGGCTGAGCTTCAGGGACATTGCTGGATTATGCCTTATTGACGAAAAAACTATTATTACGGAGGACTCACCAGTATACCATTCTGGCGAAGCCATACAAAGGACTAAGGAGCAATCGTTATTTTACTATTTTTTAGCGGGAAAGGATGCAACCGAGCTAGCTGAGACTGAAGACCCCAAGGTATTAAAGAATAAAATTGCTGGGAAGATCGAACTTGTGAAAGAACTGATAGTTAGAACCCAAAAGAAACTTGATGAGTTCGAGGGGCAGAATATTGAGCAGCTCCACGCAGAGCTAGAAAATCAATATGAAAACCTTAACCTTGAATACAAAACCACGATAGAAGAGATCGATAAACTACGCAATGAAAAGTCCACCTATTTTAAACAAATAGAAAAACTTGAGAGCAAAAAGCTATTTAATAAAGAACTTCTCGAAAGGTTTCAGCTATTAGACAAACATTATACAAGCGACAAAGAAAGACTGGAGTTTATTGCGGAAGGTGGTTTTTTGTTTAACCAACTCAACATTGTAGCCTGTCCAGTGTGCGGATCGAAAATGGACGACACGCACGAGGCACACCTTTCCCAATTCGAGCAGGACAATGAAAATTTTGAGGCCTCGCTACAGAATGAGCTTTCTAAGATAAGCTTAAAGCAGTCCGAACTTAAGGAAACGATTTTAAAGTTGAAATCGGACAATACCGCACATGACCTTCTGTTGAACAAGATAAAAAAGAAGTTGGAGGCAATCAACATGTCCCTGGGCAATTCCTTAGCGCCGGTCAGCCTAACTTTGAGGGAACGCCTCAATATACTATCTGATGAACGGGCGAAAGTCGACCGCTTCAATTCTTGGAAAGGTGACATCAATGCATACAATGCACAGCTGAACCAATTGAATCAAACAGGGGGTAAAAAAATCAAGGAAGTTGAAACTTACAATGCTGAAAAGGAGCTGTTATTCGTGGAATTTTGCAAGACAATCGAAACAGTACTTAACGAATGGCAGTTTCCCAATATAACGACACTGACATTTGATTCAGCAACCAGGGTGTTCGACATAAAAATCAATAATAGTCCAAGATCTACAAGTGGTAAAGGCTATCGAGCAATAACCTATACAGCATTTATCTATTCGTTGATGAAGTTTTCAATCGAGAAAGACCGAAACCATCCGCGTTTTGTAGTATTCGATTCTCCATTGACAACGTTTAAAGATAGAGATTCGATAATCCAAAATTCGAAGGATAAATTAGAGGGTAATATTGAAACCGCATTCTTCAAATCTCTATCAAAAATGGCTGCCACCCAACAGGTAATTATTCTGGAAAACAAAGAGCCCGAGGAAACTTTGGTAGATACCATCAACTACATTCACTTTTCCAAACAAGCAGGTTCGGGACGTTTTGGTTTTTTTGAAATTGAAAGCGCCGATGATAGCGAAAATGTAAATCCGGATGACATGACAGACCTGATTTAGCACCGTCCGGATTAACTGTTCAGAAAATATCCAACAAAGTACATCGTGATGTGTGTCACCAAAATAAACCAGATCAAATAATAGATTATGGAAACATTGAGGACAAGATCGGAAAGGTTCAAGATGGACTTACTGATTCCTTATGTCAAGTTATTGGCTATCAGGTATCGTAACCCTGGCATGGATTTGGAAGAATATTTGGTTGCGAGTAAATAGTCTTTGTTTTCAATTGGGGCTGTTTTCTACAATGATATTGTTTTGGCAATATTTTCAATTTTTTTTGAATGGATATCCTCGGTTTCTATAAACTCGAATTTTCCTTCTTCGTTAATACCTACTTGGAACTAATTTCGCATCACAAGTTCAAGCTGGATGTCCGTTACCGATTACAATCTAGATGATTCTTCCTCAATTTTAACAACTTATGCTCATATTATCCAAGTTAAATTTCCCGCCTTTGTTCTTTAAAATGATAATTTTGATAAAATAACACTTTAATTTATTAAAATGGTAATAAAAAATCTGATGGAGTTAGTTGGCTAAGATAATAATCCCAAATTTTCGAAGCTAGATCAGAACTTAAATAATTTCTATATGAGAGTGAAAGAGATTAATTTTGCTTTTGTATATTTGAAAATAAAATATTTGAGTAATTCTCTAATTCTCGTTTTAGAAAACTGGTAATTTTTAAGGACACGAGAGATGGGATGAATGCTCACGCAAATAAGCGTGGGCTTCACCTGTTCGTGTCCAGGTATACCAGTACCTCTAAAACGACTTGTGGAGTACCACGTTTAGTTTTTATGGCAAAATCATCAAAAGATAAAGATATTTTCTCGTTGGAGAGTACTTTACAAACTGCAAAAGTTACTGTTTTAAGAAACCCTAAGGTGGTACAATTTGATAATAGTATTATCGTAAAGCTCAAAAATATTGTAACTGATTTTCCGGAGCACGGCCTATCTTCAACTAAATTGTTAAATGCGATTGTATCAAAATGGCTAGAGGAGCACAGGGATGAACTATTGAAAAATCATATCTTAAATTCATCCAAAAGATATTGATAACTGAGATCAAAAATGAAAAGGTATAATGTTCCTTCGCTAATCCTGGTGAGATTCTTGAAAGCAAAGTTACTTTAGAACTTAGATTAACAGTTGACAAGCAGCCGAGTTAGGGTATTAACAGATGATAAAAATAAACCCTGTATCGATGAAATTCTGATTTCGAAGGAAATTGCATCAAAAATTTCATCGGTGTTTGGCAGAAGTCCGAGTTTATGGATGGGAATACAGAATTCTTTTACGATATGGTAAATCCTAGTTCTATTCTCTGAAAAAAAACACCTAAATACTTTCAACACCTAAAGATTTATAAACATCCAATTGAACATGTTTGCAATGCTAATTTGCATTTCATTTTTTATCAATACCTATAGGTCAAAAATTCATAATTTCATTTATTAAGCTGTAATGCCAATTAAAACTATTAATCATTTCTTTTAGCTTTTTGTAAATTTCCAGATTATAGTAGCTGCTGTTTATACGATTTCCTTAAAATTTTTTTCCAAATCGACTTTTTTTATGGTTTGCTTAATAAAATTTAGTAAACCTAAGAGAAGCTTATTTTGAAAGTAATAATGTATTTGCTGCAATTTTGAATGCTAAAAATCATAGTGAACACTTACGTTTTATGAGAAACATGAAAAAATCTTATGTATATATATATTAGGTTATTTATGTGAAGCTAATTTCTCATATATCTACCAAATAAATGATTTGGGATGCATTAACGAGCTAACGTCGCATAAGTAAATTCTTTCCATTAATCGCTTTATGTAAAACTTTTCATAAGGCGCATAATCATCCGTCGGGAAATTTAAAGCCAAGCGAAAGTGATGATCTCTTAACAAGAGATGCGGCAGCATCTGGACAAATGTTAAGTTTACCAGTTGTAGATCATATTATATTTACCGATAACGGGTATTATAGTTATAAAGACGAAGGTTTGCTTTAACTGTAAACAATAAAACAATTGTTACTTAACAATAAATCAATATTGAAATTAAACAATTTTGTAATTTGGCGGGATGAAAACTTTAACATCCTTCCTAATTTGTTTGCTTTTGTCTGCCGCCGTTTTTGCTCAGAAAAAAGAAACCCCGATTAATATAATTACTTACAATATCCGTTACAATAATCCTGGCGATGGAGTAAATGCATGGCCAAACAGAAAAGACAATGTTAAAGCATTGGTGAAATTTCATGATGCAGATATTCTTTGTGTGCAGGAGGCGCTTGCCGAACAATTTGATGCTTTAAGTGAAAATACAGATTTCGATTTTGTTGGGGTTGGTCGTGATGATGGTAAACGCAAAGGCGAATTTTCTGCAATATTTTTCGATAAAACAAGGTTCGATAAAAAAGATGGCGGTACTTTTTGGTTGTCGGAAACACCAGATGTTCCTTCAAAAGGATGGGATGCTGTATTACCAAGGATTTGTAGCTGGGTTAAATTATTCGATAAATTAAATAAAAAAGAGTTTATCGTTTTTAACACACATTACGATCATGTTGGGGTTAAAGCTAGAATTGAATCGGCGAAACTGATTAAACAAAAAATACAAGAAATTGCGCCAAAGCTGCCTGTTGTTTATACTGGAGATTTAAACGTAACCCCAGAAACTGATGCGATTGCGACTATAAAATCTTTCCTTCAGGATGCTAAAGAGATTACAACAGAACCTCCCTACGGTCCGACTGGCACTTTTAATAACTTTGATTTTAATAGTGAACTGAAGAATCGAATTGATTATGTTTTTGTAAACAATGGGTTTAAAGTTCAGAAGTTTGCAGTGTTAAGCGATAGTAAAGACAAAAAATATTTTTCTGATCATTTACCAGTTTTTGTTCGCCTTTGGTTTTAGTGGCCATATTCTAATTTTATTCTAAGGATTTCTTCAAGTCGTCCTTTCGACCGTAGTGGAGAAATCTTTGATTATATATTGTTCAAAGCTATCTCCGTTTCGCTGCACTCGAGTAGAGATGGAGGCTGCTTTCTGGTGTTATAGGGTTGTGCTTTCGCCAAGATTATAATTTAGTAGTATTTATTACATCAAGATTTCTTGTTTAGCTTTCTGCTTTGGGCTTTAAATAATATCTTTGCATTTTATAAAATTTGATTATCAATCAGGCATAGTCTTGATGTTCGATACTCCTTACTTGATACTAAGCAAATGAAAATATCATATAACTGGTTAAAACAATTCGTTCAAATAGATAAAACACCTGAAGAGCTTTCATTAATCTTAACAAATGTTGGCTTAGAAGTGGAAAGTGTAGATAAAGTTCAGCCTGTTATAGGTGGCTTAGAGGGTTTGATTATCGGCGAGGTTTTAACTTGTGTGCAACATCCTAATGCCGATCGTTTACGTGTAACCACGGTAAATGTTGGTGGAAAAGAAAATCTGCAGATTGTTTGTGGTGCGCCAAATGTTGGTGCTGGACAAAAGGTTGTAGTTGCTACAGTTGGTACAACCGTTTATCCGTTAGAAGGTGAACCTTTTAAAATTAAAGAATCAAAGATCAGGGGCGAAGTTTCTCAGGGGATGATCTGTGCGGAAGATGAAATTGGTTTGGGTAAATCTCATGATGGAATTATGATTTTGGATGCGGATACGGAAATTGGTATCGAAGCTAAAGCGCATTTCAAAATGGACGATGATTTTGTATTTGAAATCGGTTTAACCCCAAATCGTGCTGATGCGGCATCACACCTAGGCGTAGCCAGAGATTTAGCGGCTTATTTCAGAAGTGAATTTGAAATGCCGGATCTTTCTGCTTTTAAAACAGATAACGAAAATTTAGTTATTCCAGTTACCGTTGAAGATACAGAAGCTTGCCAACGTTACAGCAGTGTAACTATTTCTGGTGTTACGGTAACAGAATCGCCTGATTGGTTAAAAGATAAATTAAAAGTAATTGGTCTTCGTCCGATTAATAATGTTGTAGATGTAACAAATTACGTTTTGCACGGCTTAGGACAACCTTTGCATGCTTTCGATGCCGATAAAATTACTGGCGGAAAAGTAATTGTTAAAAAAGTGGCAGAAGGTACTCTTTTTACAACGTTGGATGACGTAGAACGCAAATTAAGCGCCGACGATTTAATGATTTGCAATGCAGATGCACCAATGTGTATTGCAGGTGTATTTGGAGGTAAAACTTCGGGTGTTGATGCCAATACCAAAAATATATTCTTAGAGAGTGCTTACTTCAATGCTGTTTCTGTTCGTAAAACATCAAAAAGACACGGATTAAAAACCGATGCCTCTTTCCGTTTTGAGCGTGGTACTGATCCTGAAATTACCGTATCAGCTTTAAAGTATGCTGCTTTGTTAATTAAAGAAATTGCCGGTGGCGAAATCTCCTCATCAGTTTCCGATCTTTATCCAGTTCATATTAAGCCTTTCGAGTTTGAGGTAAGTTATACCAACATAAATACATTAATTGGTGCAAATATTCCATCAGCAGAGATTAAACAAATTATTACTGCTTTGGGTATTTCTGCAACCAATACATCAGAAGATACACTTGCTTTAAGAGTACCATCATTTAAGGTTGATGTTACTCGCGAATGCGATATAACTGAAGAAGTTTTACGTATTTATGGCTATAATAATATAGATATTCCTGCTAAAGTAAACGCTTCGCTTTCTTACAGTTCGAAACCTGAGAAAGAAAATACGCATAATACAATTGCCGACATGCTTACTGCAAATGGTTACGCTGAAATTTTATGCAATTCTTTAACAAAATCTACTTATTCTAAAAATTTAGAAGAGGCGGTATTCATACTCAATCCGCTAAGTAGTGATTTAAATGTAATGCGCCAAAGCTTATTAATGCCTGCATTAGAAAGTGTTGCTTACAACCAGAACCGCAAAAATGCTGATGTTAAGTTTTACGAATATGGTAAAACCTATCATTTAATTAACGAGCAGTATGTAGAACGCCCAAGGTTATTACTTCTGATATCAGGAGCAAAACAAGGTGAGCAGTGGAACCAAAATAGTAAATCTGCGAGTTTCTATAATTTAAAATCGGCTGTTGATGCAATTATTTCGAGGTTAGGTATTTCAACTTATCAATCGGATGCTTTAACAGATGAAAATTTTGCCTACGGTATAAAATATTTCAGAGGAGATAAAACACTCGTAAGTTTTGGGGCTGCAACAAAAGAGGATAGAAAGAAAGCCGATGTTAATGCAGAAGTTTTTTATGCGGATTTTGACTGGGCAACTTTATTGGATATTGTAAGAAAGAATAAGATTGTAAACAAGGAAGTTTCCAGATATCCAGCAGTAAGAAGAGATTTATCTATGCTTATTGATAAAAATGTAACATTTGATACCCTTAAAGGGATCGCTTTTAAAACTGATAAGAAGTTAATTAAAGAAGTTGGTGTTTTTGATGTTTACCAGGGTGATAAATTACCAGAAGGCAAAAAATCTTATGCATTAAATTTTATTTTGCAAGATGAAGAGCAAACGCTTACAGATAAGCAGATTGAAAATACAATGCAGAAACTAATTGCTAATTTAAGTGGTCAGGCTGGTGCAGAAATTAGGAAATAAAATTTAAATTCGTATTTTTAGAAATAAATTCATGACTTCTGTTGCAGAACAATTAGGTACGGTAATACAAAAAACAACGCGATTAATCGAGTTGTGTAACGCTTTACAAGAAGAAAATGATTTATTAAAGCTTGAAAATCAATCGTTAAAAGTTGCGCTTGATACTTCAAAAGGTAAGCATACTGATCTGGAAGAGAAATTAAGGGTTACTAAACTTGCCAAAAGTATTGAGGGAACAAGCGAGAAGTCGCTTGATATTAAACAAAAAATTAACGATTTTGTGCGAGAGATTGATAAAAGTATCGCATTGCTTAAAAAATAGGTAATGGGAAAGAATCAGAAACTAAGCTAAACAATGGGAGAAATCTCTATTAAAATAACCATTTCCGACCGTATTTACCCGCTTAAGGTAAACATGGAAGAGGAAGAAATTGTGAGACGGGCGGCAAAAATGATTAATGAACGCATAAAAGACTATCAGGAAAATTATGCGGTCAGAGATAAGCAGGATCTACTCTCAATGTCGTTGTTGCATTATGCAACGGCTGCATTAAGAACAGAAAATAAAGTGCAAAACCAGGATACTGCTGTGGCTGATCAAGTTGAGGAATTGGATGTTTTATTAAGTGATTTCTTTAAAAAATAAGGTACGTTCTTAAGCGTTTCGTCACTCTGATAATACATCAGAGCCTTTTAATTTAAGATCCTTTATAGGATGATGATGCGATAAATTAGCATAAAGACATAGCCGCGGCTAGTTTTTTGAGTTTCAAATTTTATAAAACTTAACACTTCAATATCTATAGGGTTAAGAGGGCGTATTTCATCTGCTATGGCACCTGAAAATGGCTTAAACCCTAATTATGCTTAGTTGAGGTTTAAAATGTATGAGACTTTAAAAAATTAGTTGCGGTTTTTTTTTACATAAAAAACAAAATGGAGATAGTAGAAATATTAGGATACGTATTCGCCTTAATAGCCGGTTTAGGAATCGGTGTTGCAGTTGGAAGATTCCTGCTGCGTAACTTACTTAAACAACAGGAAGTTGCGGCTCAGAATAAAGTTAAGAAGATTTTAAAGGATGCAGAAAACAATGCTGAAATCTTAAAAAAGAATAAACTTTTAGAAGCAAAAGAGAAGTTTTTGCAAATGAAAGCAGAGCATGAACAAGAGGTAAATGCTAAAAACAACACCATTAACCAACGCGAAAATACGATAAAGCAAAAAGAGCAATCGGTAAATCAACGTTTAGAAAACTTCAATAAAAAAGAAGGCGAACTTGATAAACAAAAGGTTCAATTAGAAAAGCAAACCGAACTTGCTGTTAAAAAGCAAGAAGAGGTTGAGGTTTTGAAAAATCAGCACCTTACGCAATTGGAAACTATTGCAGGTTTATCAGCAGATGAAGCTAAAGAGCAATTGGTAGAAAACCTGAAGGAAGTGGCGCGTACACAAGCCATGATTCAGATTAAGGATATCGTTGATGAAGCAAAACTAACTGCAAGTAAAGAAGCAAAGAAAGTTGTTATTCAAACGATTCAGCGTACGGCTACAGAAGCTGCAATCGAAAATTCGGTTTCTATTTTTCACATCGAAAGCGATGAGATTAAAGGCCGTGTAATTGGTAGAGAAGGTAGAAATATCCGTGCTTTAGAAGCAGCTACTGGTATAGAAATTATTGTTGATGATACACCTGAAGCAATTATTTTATCGGGTTTTGACCCTGTAAGAAGAGAAATAGCTCGTTTAGCGCTACACCGCTTGGTAACTGATGGTCGTATTCACCCAGCTCGTATCGAAGAAATTGTTGCGAAAACTAAAAAGCAAATTGAAGATGAAATTGTAGAAATTGGTGAACGTACCGTGATCGATTTAGGTATTCATGGTTTGCATCCAGAGTTAATTCGTATGGTTGGCCGTATGCGTTACCGTTCATCTTACGGACAAAATTTATTGCATCACTCGCGTGAGGTGGCTAATTTCTGTGCTACAATGGCTGCAGAACTAGGCTTAAATGCTAAAATGGCGAAACGTGCTGGTTTACTCCACGATATAGGTAAAGTGCCTGATGATAACCCTGAATTGCCACACGCAATTTTAGGCATGCAGTTAGCTGAAAAATATAAGGAACATCCTGAAATTTGTAACGCAATCGGAGCTCACCACGATGAAATCGAAATGACTTCTATGATTTCGCCTATTATTCAGGCTTGTGATGCAATTTCTGGTGCTCGTCCAGGTGCTCGTAGAGAGGTTGTTGAAAGTTACATCAAACGTTTAAAAGACTTAGAAGAACTGGCTTTATCATATCCAGGTGTAGAGAAAACTTTTGCAATACAAGCAGGTAGAGAACTACGTGTGATTGTAGAAAGTGAAAGAATTACGGATGCACAGGCAGAATTGCTTGCAGCAGATATTTCAACCCGTATTCAAACTGAGATGACTTACCCTGGTCAGATTAAGGTTACTGTTATTAGAGAAACCCGTTCTGTGGCTTTTGCCAAGTAGTAAATGATTACACCGATTTAGGTGACAGAAATATTAAAGCGATGACCAATGTCATCGCTTTTTTTATGCGTATGGATTTCTGAAGTAGTTTTTTTACCATTTCGACTTGATGAAGTGAGAGGGAAGGATTTTTAACTTTAGATAATAGAGATATTTATTTGCCCTGAGCACTTCTTGATTTTTGGCTTCGCTGGAAATGACATGATCCACGTGTCCGTCATCTCGACTGTAGCGCAGCGAAATGGAGTGATCTTTGGATCAAATTAAACCTCATTATTTTTCGGTCGGTGAGACACCAACCGATAGAGTAAATGGAGAGATGTTTTGATCAAATTAAACCTTATTATTTTTTGGTCGGTTAGACACCAACTGATAGATTTTACTGATGGAAAAAGTTAGTTGAGGTGAGCACTTTATGGCGATCTATACAGGCTAAGTAAGTTCGAGATATTATTTGAAATACTTTTCCTAAACTATTTTTCTTCAAAAAAAAAGATCTGCAGAGCGTACATTTATGGAAACCTGCGAAATCTCGTTGAGATTAATTCTATACTTATTATAATAAATAAATCACTCCAATATTTTTTTTATTTTTACATGATGAGCAAGCAAACCAAAAAGACCCTTGAAGTTAAAAGACCTGTTGATGTTTATTTTGATAAATACAGGAAAGTCACCATAATCCAACCAACGAACTTATTCACTGGATTTGTGTACCATTAATTATCTTCAGTTTGTTGGGCTTGGTTTGGTCAATTCCATTTCCTCATTTAAGCTTTTTAGGCCGCTATAACGGCTTCGTAAATTGGGCGTCTTTTCTTATTGCATTTTCGATTTATTACTATTATCGTCTTTCGCCTATACTATCCTATTTCATGCTTTTGATCATCGTATTATTTTCTTACGGAATCGTATCGTTAGAAAAATGGGAAATAGCTGGTGGGCCAGCAGTTTGGTTGGTGTGTTTGATTATTTTTGTAGTAGCCTGGATTGGTCAGTTTATCGGCCATAAAATTGAAGGAAAGAAACCTTCTTTTTTGGATGATGTTAAGTTCCTGTTAATAGGTCCAATCTGGTTATTGCACTTTATCTGCAAGAAAATGGGTTTGAGGTATTAAATTTTTGGCGGGTAACATTAAATTAACCTTTAGCTAAACAAAGCTTAATTAACATCTAACATACAGCTAACATTGTGGTAATAGCTTTGCCTAAAATTAAATACAGGCAAATTGAACTTACTAACTACTCTTAAAAGAACAGCGCTAATGGTGCTGGTTTTATTCTTAAGCATAGCCTCTTATGCACAAACAGGTAAAATTTCAGGTATTGTATCCGATAAAAAAACAGGAGAAACCTTAATTGGAGTTTCTGTAAAAATTGCAGGAACAAATAAAGGCATTTCAACTGATGTTGATGGAAGATATGCGATAACAGCTTTAGCTAGCGGTAAATATACCCTTCAAATATCGTACGTAGGGTATACTACTAAAGAAATCAGCGATATTGATGTTACAGGTGGTAAAGCTGTAACCTTGAATGTAATTCTGGAAGAATCTTCATCATTAAAATTAAATGATGTGGTAATCAGAGCAACTTTTAAGCAAGAATCAGTTAACTCTCTGTATGCACAGCAAAAAAACAGTTCGGTAATATCGGATGGTATTTCAAGTGATCAGATAAAAAAATCACCAGATCGTAATACTTCGGATGTTTTAAAACGAGTAAGTGGTGCAACTATTCAGGATAATAAATTTGTAATTGTGCGTGGTTTAAGCGATCGTTACAATACAGCAACGCTTGATAATTCGACACTGCCAAGTACAGAAGCAAATAGAAAAGCCTTCTCTTTCGATATTGTTCCTTCAAATCTTGTTGATAAAATCACGATTAATAAGACTGCAACACCAGATCTACCTGCAGATTTTGCTGGTGGTGCCGTTCAAATTGTAACTAAAGATATTCCAGAGCAAAACTTTCTTTCATTTGGTGTGGGTTATGGCTATAACAGCCAATCTACTTTTAAAGATTTTTTAGCAACTAAGAAAAATGCTGTAAACTATTTGGGTTTTGAAGATGGCTCTAAGCAATTAGCTGAAAACTTTCCAACTAGTGACCAAATCGCTAAAGGAACACTTTCGAGTTCGAAAAACATTGCTGCCTTAAAATCATTACCAAATGATTTATCGGTAAGAAATAGAAGTGCCTTGCCTACTCAAAATTACCAATTAAGCTTAGGAAGAGTTAAACATTTTGAGAACGGAAATACTTTTGGTGCTTTGATTTCTGGAACTTACAGAAACTCACAAAATATAAATCAAGATGTTGAACGTAATTTTTATGTTTACAACTATACTGATAATCAATATAAATTCTCAACTAACTTAGGTGGTTTAGCAAATTTTGCATACACCTTTGGAAAGAACAAAATTAGCTTTAAAAACATCTACAACAGAAACTATGATGATACATATGCATTAAGAACAGGTATAAAAGACGGAAACTCTTTAAATCAGTTCTATGCTTATGATGTTATGCAGAAATCACTTTTCAAAACTACTTTAGAAGGAGATCATCAGATTGGTGAGGGTAATAATAAATTGAAATGGACTGCTTCATACAGTAATATTGGTAATAATCAGCCAAATCAATTAAAAATTAACTACACAAAACCTTTAGCAGCTCAAAATGATCCAAGTGTTTTATATCAGGCAAATATTACTTCATTAGGTAAAGATAACACAAGATTGTTTTCGGATTTGAATGAGGATATTTATGCAGGTGATGTTAACTATAGTACTCCATTTAAATTATTTGATGCATCTACGATTTTTAAAGTTGGTTTAGGTTCTCAGTATCGCGATCGTAAATTTAGTGCTCGCTTTATTGGTGCAGAGTTAATTACTAACAATCCAACTTTACAAACTCAAATCAGAAGCTTACCTGTTGATCAAATATTTTCTCAATCTTTATTCGAATCAGGTGTTTACAGAATTGCTGAAGTAGGTGGAGAATTGGATAGCTATTCTGCAAATTCATTTACAAACTATGGCTATTTAATGCTTGACCAAAAGTTTGGTGAAAAATTAAGAGCAGTTTACGGTGTAAGGGTAGAAAGTTACAATGTTAAGGTTATGAGCATAAGCAAAACTTATGTTGATGATTCGCAGGTAGATTTTTTACCATCTTTAAATTTAACATATAGTTTAACCGATAAGGCAAACTTACGCGCATCTTATTATCGTACCCTTGCTAGACCAGAATTTAGAGAGTTATCACTTTCATCATATTATGATTATGAATTACTGGGTAATATCACTGGTAATCCAAACTTGAAAAGGTCACTTATCGATAACGCAGATATCAGATACGAAATTTATCCAGAAGCTGGTCAATTATTTTCAGTGTCTGCATTTTACAAACATTTTACTAATGCTATTGAGTCTTATCGTTACGATGTTTTATCAACACCAGACGTTTCTTTCTTTAACACACCAAAGGCTTATACTTATGGTGTTGAGCTAGAGGCAAGGAAGAATTTAAACTTTGTAAGTGGAAGTAATTTCTTTAAAAATACAACGGCATATTTTAATTTATCATTAATAAAATCTAAGGTTACCAATCCAACAGATCAGAATTATATAGACAAAACCCGTCCAATGGTAGGTCAGTCACCATACGTAATAAATGCTGGTTTACAACATAGTGCCTTGGATAACAAGCTTAATTTCAATATTCTTTATAATAAAATCGGCAGAAGAATTGTTCAGGCAAGTGGTGTTAATTTCCCAAGTACATGGGAAAATCCAAGAGACGTACTTGATTTACAAGTTAGCTATAAAGTGCTTAAAACTAAAGGTGAAATTAAGTTAAACGCTGGTGATATTTTAAACCAAAGAAGTTTGATCTATTTCGATTATAACGGTGATAAAAAATACAATGGAAGTGTAGGTAACGGTGGTGATGAGACTTTCTCATCTTACAAACCAGGTACGAACATCTCTTTATCTTTTAATTATACTTTTTAGTCATTAACAATTTGGTAACAGGATATTAATCCTAAAGAAAAGTTAAAAAACTCTATTTGTAAAAAAAAATATTAAAACAAAAAAAAATGAAAAACCAATTCATACTACTTGCCTTATCGGTAGTTTTATTTTCAACTTCTTGTAAAAAGAATGTTATTGTTGAAGGTCCTTCAACTGAAATGCCTGGTGGTTCAACTGCAAATGTTGTAGAGGTTACTGGAGAAATTTCTGCAAGCACTACCTGGTCTGCAAGTAAAATATATTTATTAAAAGGATTTGTATTTGTTAGTAATGGCGCAACTTTAACTATTGAGCCTGGAACAATTATTAAGGGTGATAAAGCAACAAAAGGAACTTTAATTGTAACTCGTGGTTCTAAAATTAATGCAACAGGTACAGTAGATAAACCGATTGTGTTTACTTCGGCTTTAGCCGCTGGTGCACGTACTCAAGGAGATTGGGGTGGTGTAATTCTTTTAGGTAAAGCACCTGTTAACCAAGGTACAGATGTAAAAATTGAAGGTGGTTTAGTTCAGCCTACTGGAAAAGATGAAAAAGCTTACGTCTACTACGGTGGTACAGATGCTGCTGATAATTCTGGTATTATGAAATATGTACGTATTGAGTTTGCTGGTATTGCTTATTCTGTTGATAATGAAATTAATGGTTTAACGTTGGGTGGTGTTGGTAATGGAACCACGCTTGATTACATCCAGGTTTATCGTTCTGGTGATGATGCATTTGAATGGTTCGGTGGTACAGTAAATGCAAAACACTTATTGGCAATTGGTACTTGGGATGATGATTTTGATACTGACTTTGGTTACTCAGGTAATGTTCAGTTTGCTTTAGCGCAACGTGTTGCCACTGTAGCCGATCAATCTCAATCTAACGGTTTTGAATCTGATAACAATAACACAGGTAGTGATCAAACACCAAAAACATCTGCGGTTTTCTCTAACGTAACTGTTTTAGGTCCAATTAAAGCTAATGGAGGTGCATTTAATGCTAACTTCTACCATGGTGCTCAAATTCGCCGTAACTCTTCAATCAGCATTTTAAACTCAGTTATTTCTGGTTTCCCAATTGGCTTATATATCGATGATACTAAAGTTGTTACTGCAAATTCTACATCAGCTAACTTTACAAGTGGAAGTATGGTAATTGCTAATAACTTAATCTATGGTACAAAAACTACAGAAGTAAGCGTGAGCAATACAGCAGCAGCAGCTGCAATCGAAGCTAAATTACGTTTAGATAATACTTTCGCACAAACTTCATTTGCCTCAGCACTTTTAGTTAATCCTTATTTATACTTCAGTGATTTTGGTTCAGGTGTAACATTAGGAACTGCAAGTTTCTTAGTTGCTGCTAACTCTGCTGCTGCAACTGGCGCGGCTTTTACAAATGCTAAAGTTTCAGGTTCGTTCTTTACGCAAGTTGCTTATAAAGGCGCTTTCGGTACAGAAAACTGGGCTTCAGGTTGGGCAGAAGTTGATGCTCAAACATTGGCATATACAACTGCTGGCGCTGTTAAATAGTAAGCAAGTTTTTTTAATATAAAAAAGGCCGAAACTAATGTTTCGGCCTTTTTGCATTTATATCGTTTTTATTCAGCTGATTCTTTAACAGGAGACTTAGTTTTTTTAACTGTTGACTTTGCTTCTTTTTCTTTTGCGGTTACTGGTGCTTCAACTTCTTTAGCTGGTGACTTATCCAGGTTTGTTAAGGTAATTTTTTTGGTAAGTTGTTTGCTAAACTTCTCAATAATCTGATCTGCTTTTTTAACTTTTCCATATCCCGCTACAATTTCATTAAATGCTACGGATAATTTGGCTGTTAATTCTTTCTTTAATTGTTTATTTTTAGATGCTGCTTTTGATTTTAGCTTATTCTTTCTTTTCATTTGGATCTTAGGGTATTTCCAAAGATATATTATCGTAATATTAAATTCATATTATTCTTATGTTAACTAAGTTCGATTACTTAACAAACAAGTTATTTTAAATTATATTTGTTTGTATAGCAGCACTTTAATAAAAATAGATATGAATGTTAATTACCTTGTCGTTGGAGTTATTGTACTTGTTTTATTGATCTTACTCATTTTGTTTTTAAAACGAAATCGAAAAGATGAAAAAGAACTTAGAAATGATCTTAACCAAAATGAATTGGAAGAAGAGCAGTACAAAGAGGATAAAGCCTAAATTTAAATAACAGAACCTTTAGTTACACTTCCACCCATATCTAAAGCGCTTTGAAACTCTTCGAGGTATTGAAGTAAATGGCGTTCTGCTGTTGCGAAAGAAGTAAAGGAAGCAGAAGGTTCGTAAGCATCGGCGCTGTGATGGTTTTTATAGTATAAACTAGTTTGAAATACAAAAACATCTTCCTTGTTAATTGGCGACATAATCCTGGCTTTAACAGGGTTAGTATGTATTTCGGTAAAATATTCTTTTAATACATTGTAGATTACAGGTTGCATAAGTCGGCTTATTTAAATTAATCAACAGAAAATAAAAATAACTTATTTTATAACTACTTGTTTGGTGTTCTTAATTTAATAACATTTAGTTAACATTAAATTAATATGTATTTTACTTAACAGGTTCATAGTTGTAAACAACCTTATATTGCATGTTTTTTAATTGCGCCGAAAGCTGGCCAATCTTTAAATCTTTTTGTTGTGGCGTAGGTTCACAGAAGGCGTATTTCTTGCCTTTATAAATCAAGAAGTCTCCTTTTACTGGTTTATCAAACTGAACGGCCATTGTTAAGTGTGTAGGATAGAGAAGTGCTACCATAGGTAAATTGTAGATTTCTTTTACCAGATAAAAAAATAAGGCAGCGCGATCATCGCAGTCGCTGTATTTATTTAATAAAGTTTGTTCAGGCGATAAACGCTTTTCTTTACCAAAATTATCCTGATCATTCTCATAAAGGAAGGCATATCTGGTAAAACGCATCAGGTAATCTACTCCCTTTTTCTGTTCCATACCTTTTAAATTATTCTTAAGGATTGGGATCAGTGAGCTGTACGTTTCGCGACTCAATGGAATATTAAAGTAAGATTCAAAATCTACTCCAGGGTAATTGGCGAAAATGGTTTCCACGTCATTATTAACCTTAAGTTTAAAATGATAGGTTTTTTGCTTGTAACTAAATTCTACGTCCTTCTCTACATAACTATCTGGTTTAAAATCGGGCATGCGGGTTACTTTGTAAGAAAATGCATTTCTGGCTTCGGCTATTGCAATGTTAACCGGCTTATAGGTATTAGCTTGCTGAAATAATTTCCCGTAATCATGGTAATTTAGGCACATGTACTTTTTGTCATCAATCATAAAAAAGGGGATATCGCTAATATCCTCTTCATTCCTAACATAGAATATAATTTGGCCTTTGCCTACTGCAAGTCTTGCATCGTAGCCACATTTATTTAGTAGAAACCATTTATATAAAGTGTAGCGGCTGTAATTTTCTGCCTTAGGGCTAATCTGCTCGGCAGTTTTACGAATCAGCTGATAATATATCCAATCGTTTAGTTTATATTTTTCTTTATAAGAGATTAAAGAAGCAATGAGTTCATGGTAATTAGCCAAGTTTATATCGGTGTAAAATTTTTTTACAGATGATTCCGAAACACTATTGCCTGTTTGGATAACCATCGAAGTATCTACACTGAAATTAAAGGTGCCGTTATAAAAATCAAAAGAATAGTTTTGGGCTTCCGTTTTTAAAAACGAAAATAGCAAGCAGAAGCAAAAAGCTGCAATTGAATAATATTTATAGGCCCGATTTTTCAATCTAATACATATTGTTAATATTGAATTTACCTATAATTAACGATAAATTAATAATTTCTTTATGTAAAGCTTAGTGATGGTGTTAATTTTAATTTAACACAATTGCCTGTAAGGCTATGCGAGTGGCATTTTTTTCTTATCGCCTAATGCATATAAATTTGTCCTCAAGAATTTTAATAATGAAATATTACATTCTTTTGCTGGAATTTCTTTAGGTAAGATAGGCTTACCGATCTTTATTTTAAGGATATGGCCTTTTTTATTAAAGAGTTCGGAAATGAGTTTAGCTGTTTGTAAAGATGGATGTATCGTTTTAAGCAGACTAAACAAGAAACCATTATTGCCGTGGAAGTAAACAGGTAAAATGGGAACATCTGCTTTTGATATAATTTTACCAACAACAGGATGCCAATCCCGATCAGTAATTTTTCGGGTTTTAAGTTTAAACGATGAAACTTCTCCAGCTGGAAAAATCGCTACAGGGAACCCATCCTTTAAGGTCTTTAAGGTTATCTTCAATCCGCTTATACTCGATGAATCCTGTACTTTTTCGAATGGGTTTACTGCTATAATGCAGTTAGATAGGTTTGGAATTTTCTTGAGTAAAAAGTTACCCATAAACATGGTATCGGGGCGATATTTAGCTAAAGTACTTAATAAGGCTAGAGATTCTATTGCGCCGTAAGGATGGTTAGCGATAGAAATAAAAGCACCTTCAGTTGGTATATTCGCAATATCGCTTTCATCGATTTCTATGATTACACCAAGAGTATCTAATAAATAATTTGCAAACGGTTCTCCTTCTAAGTTATTGGCATCTCTAATAATATTGTTGAAACGATTTATCTTCATCATCTTCATAATCATTGAAGTTAAACCTGGGATGGGAACATGGCAAAGGCCAGTTGCTTTAGAGAAATCTTCCTTAGATATAAGTGTCATAGTTTGTTTTTTAACCTGGAGGGATTTACACCAGGTGATCGTATTTATACTAAATACAAGGAGAGAAAGCTTTTTTGTTTGATGGATAAAAAGCTAAACGATGCTTATAAGGAGTACCTAAAGGTAACAGAATAATGTTAACTACAAAGTTTTTGACAAGAATAAGGGCAGGCGTTGAGTGGCTGAATTGGTAATCAACAGATAACTTAGCATTAATAACAACTTAACAAAGTAAGCCTACTTTTGCGGTATAAATATTTGGTTAGTATTTATAAAGTTTAGGTTAGTTGATAAGAAAAAACCCAGATGGATATCTGGGTTTTTCATTTTTAAAATTTTATAAGTTTTTGCCTAATTTTTCAATCATTTCTGGTGGAATATTATGGGTATCTACTACTAAAAATCCATCTAAGCAATCCGAAAATTTAGGATCGATATTAAAAGAAATAATTTTTGCATTTAAATTCATGTATTGTCTTAACAAAACAGGTATTTTAATGTGCGAATTCTCTATATCCCCAATTAAACTGTCCAAATCTTTAAAAGAATCACTGCTATCTACCAAAGTATCGGTAGAAATTGGGAGCAAATCAGCTTTAAATTTATTTCTAGGCTTTACATATTTGGCCATTTCGTAATCGAAATGGTTTTTAGTAATATAATCTACAATAAGTGCTTTACTAAACTTAGAAAAATTATTACTTATACTAACTGGCCCAAACATAAAACGATACTGAGGATTATCAATAAGGTATTTTAAAATGCCTTTCCAAAGTAAGAAAAGTGGCAGTGGTTTACCTTGGTATTCTTTTCTTATCCACGAACGGCCAAGTTCGATACCTTGCTTTAACATTGGATAAAACTGATCTTTCATTTTGAACAACTCAGAAAGATAGAAACCACGGCGGCCCATGCTCTCTAAAATTTCATCGCCTTTGCCAATACGGTATGCACCAACGATATTTTCTAAATCTTTATCCCATATAAAAAGATGGTTATAGTAAATATCGTAATTATCTAAATCGATTTTTTTATTGGTGCCTTCGCCAACTTCTCGAAAAGTGATTTCCCTTAAGCGACCAATTTCTCTTAAAATATTGGGTATTTTTAAGGTTGGAACAATATAAACTTCATAATTCTTTTCTGTCCATACTTTAAAATCTTCTAAAGTACTAACCTCTTCTTTAATCAGAACTCTCGAAGTTTCTTCAATTATTTCTTCTGCTTTCTTTTTAATCTTGAATAACTTAAGCGGATTGAAAAGTTTTTTATCTGTATCCAGCCCAACGCCTAATGCATAAGTACGGGCACGTAAAAAGTCCATAAGCTTATTGCTGCTATTCATGTTCGAAATCTCTGCAGGTGCTATAGATTTACCAATTCTTACTCTAATGGTTCTGCCGTGTTTATTTAAAAACTCAGAAGGAAGTTTAGCCGTACGAAGTGTAGGATGGATAAAGCTTAAAATATTAAATAGAACCCCATTATTACCGTGGAAATAAATTGGTACAACTGGTACTTTTGCTTTAGCGATAAGTTTTCCAACTACAGGGTGCCACATTCTATCGGTTACCTGCTGCGCATCTAATTTAAAGGTAGAAACCTCGCCAGCAGGAAAAATGCCAATCGGTGTACCGCTTCTTAATAAATCGAAAGTTGTTTTTAAACCGCTGATACTTGATGAGTGCTGAACATTTTCAAATGGGTTTACAGCCACAAAAAACTCATCCAGATTTGGTATTTTTTTCAGAATGAAGTTTACCATTACCTTTGCGTCAGGACGTACCGTGCATAAAAGTTTAACCAGGGCTAAGCCTTCTACACCACCATAAGGATGATTTGCAATGGCTATAAATGGGCCCGTTTTAGGAATGCTGTTTAATTCGTCTTCATCAAAATCGATAGAAACACCAATCGTTTCTAAAATTTTATCTACAAACTCTAAGCCTTTAAAGTGCTGATTTTGAGAGAAAACGTCGTTGATGTCGTTCAGTTTCATGAGTTCCATCAGCAAGCCTGCCAAACCAGGAACGCCTAATTTATCAATCTTCGTCGCCTTTGCAAACTCTGAGGTAGTAATAATCTTCATAAAAAATAATTAGCTTGTTGATCTGCAAAACCCCAAGTGTTTTGCAATCCCAAAAATAAGATTTATATTTATAATAAGCATGTCATATCGCATTATGAGAATTTGGCTCAATAAATACTTCGGTTTTAGTAAAGGAGAATTCAACGGATTAGTGTTCTTAATCGTAATTATAATTGTTTTAAAATCCTTTCCGTTAATATACAATTATTATAAACCTGTTGAAAAAGATAATGGAAATTTGTTAGCCTCCATCCAAAAATTAACAATAGCAGATGAGCAAAGTTACAATTACACAAGAGATCGAATTGAAAACTCAAGTCTGAAAAGTGCACCTAAATTATTTAAGTTCGATCCGAATACGATAGATTTAGAAGGCTGGCAAACACTTGGTTTATCTCCAAAACAAGCTCAATCAATTGTAAATTATACAAAAAAAGGGGGGAAGTTTTTTAAGGCTGAAGATTTACAAAAAATGTATACCATTTCGCCCGAAATGTATAAAAAGCTCTTGCCGTATGTTGAAATTGATAATCAAAATTCGACTTTTCTCAAAAAATATTTTCCATATGATAAAAAGGAATACGTTAAGAAAGCTTTGGTTGTGGTTGATGTTAATCGTGCAGATTCAGCCCAACTTGATGAAATAAAGGGAATTGGACCTTCTTTTGCTTTAAGGATTCTTAAATATCGCGAAAGGTTAGGTGGTTTCCATAAAAAAGAACAGCTTATGGAAGTTTATGGTTTGGATTCGTTAAAGTATGCAGAAATAAAAGACCAGATTTCCATTAATTCTGCTGTTATAAGAACTGTTAATATTAATGTTGCCGATTTTAATGCATTAAAAAGTTCACCCTATTTATCTTACAAACAAATAAATGCTATTATTCAATTTCGTAAACAGCATGGTAATTATAATGATGCAAACGATTTGAAAAAGGTTTTAATTCTTAGTCCTCAAATTATTGAGAAAATTGCTCCATATCTTACTTATTAGTATGAAAAGCAGTTTAATGCTAAATTGTAGCATTAAGGCAATAAAAAAAATATTTATTTTTTTGATATCTTTTGAGGGGTTTAAAATTAATGTATAAACTAATTGAACCAAATACCATTTCATTCTGCAATTGCACAAATATTTAATGGTAAACAACTATGAAATAAATGTTTATCATTGCCGCAACTAACTACATAAAAAATATAAATTAATGAGCGTAAGCTATAATTTTTCAGAAACTGAAACGCAGGTAAATGTTAAGGCAATGGTTCGGGATTTTGCCGAAAAGCACATTCGTCCGAATATAATGGAATGGGATGAGGCACAGATTTTTCCTGTGGAGTTGTTTAAGCAATTAGGGGATTTGGGTTTAATGGGCGTGTTGGTGCCTGAAGAGTATGGTGGCTCGGGTTTGGGTTATCAGGAATATGTTGATGTTATTGTTGAAGTTTCTAGAGTTTGTGGTTCGATAGGTTTATCGCTTGCTGCACATAACTCACTTTGTACTGGGCACATTTTAGCTTTTGGTAATGAAGAACAAAAACAGAAATGGTTACCAAAACTTGCAACAGCAGAATGGATTGGGGCTTGGGGTTTAACAGAGGCAAATACAGGTTCTGATGCCTTGAGAATGATGACAACTGCAGTTGAAGATGGTGATGACTATATTATTAATGGATCAAAAAACTGGATCACTCATGGCAAAAGTGGAGATATTGCAGTAGTTATGGTTCGTACTGGCGAGCAGGGGAGTTCGAAAGGAATTTCAGCAATAGTTGTAGAGCGTGGTACACCTGGTTTTTCTGCAGGGAAAAAAGAAAATAAATTAGGTATGCGTGCATCAGAAACTACTGAAATGATTTTTGATAACTGCCGTGTACCTAAAGCGAATTTGCTTGGTAACGTTGGTGAAGGTTTTAAACAGGCGATGAAAGTTTTAGATGGTGGAAGGATTTCTATCGCAGCTTTGGGTTTAGGAATTGCAAAGGGTGCTTTTGATGCTGCGGTGTCATACTCCAAACAACGTCAGCAATTTGGGCAACCGATTTCGAGTTTTCAGGCTATTAGTTTTAAGCTTGCTGATATGGCAACGGAAATTGAGGCGGCAGAGTTATTGATTCGCCAGGCAGCAGATTTAAAAAACAGGCATTTACCTATGACAAAGGAATCGGCAATGGCAAAATACTTTTCATCTGAAGTAGCTGTAAAGGTATCGACCGAGGCCGTGCAGATTTTTGGAGGTTATGGATATACAAAAGACTTCCCTGTAGAAAAGTTCTATCGCGATAGTAAGTTATGTACAATAGGCGAGGGTACATCCGAAATTCAGAAGATTGTAATAGCAAGAGAAATATTAAGCTAATGGCTTAAACACCAAAGCAGAAAGCTTGGTTAATAAAGAAACAACAAACCAAATATATTATGAGTAATCCGGATCGTTTAATCGCGTCCGGATTTTTTTTGCCTGGATAATTTATATTTTCTACTAATGAATTGTATTTCGAAGAGAAAGAAATGACTATTGCGGTAAATCTTTAACAGAAATTACACTATCTACAACATATACTGTGAAACCTCTCCATGGTAAAGTATTTTTGTATTCTTTATAATGTAACTCGTAAAATTTGCCACTATTGGCCATCATCTTTTCCGCAATTTCTTTACTGCCAATAGAAAACTCGAATTCGTTATTCTGTAATGTTCCAGTCTGTCTTGATTTTATGCCGCTTTGAATCAGTTTGCCTTCATATGTTTTAAACATATAGCCTTTTTTTACTACATAGTTAAGTTCTCCTGCTTTTACGCCTTCTCCGAAAACAAAAAAGTAGCGGTAGTATGCTATTCCTGCAATTACTAAAACTGCAATTAAGATAATTAGGCCGATAATTTTTTTTCCTGAGGTCATTTTTCTACTGTTTTTACAACTAAAAGTAAGAAAACTATATAATATTACTACAAATTGGAAATAATAAATATTATGATAGGTTCTTTCGCTTTTATTAGTCGTTATTTTTTAATTAAATGATGTTTAATGTTAAGTTTTGCATTTATTTTTGGTCTTTTTGGTTTTGTTGTGGGTATTATTTGTTTTGTTTTTGATTTTATCGCTAATATTTAGATATTTTTTTAGTTAAATTTTATATTTTATTCTTTTTTTAAATTTATTTTTTGTTTTTTTAGAAAACCAAACCAAAAACAATCTATTTTTAGCCAAATATTACATGTTTTGAAGAAAATTTAACTAGTTTTCTACATATATATGTGATATTTTTTTGTTTATAGGTGTTTTTTAAATCAGATAGGGGAGTTTTTCATGTGTTTAGTGAGTCTTAGGGCTTGCTTAGGCGATTTGATGGGTTTATTTTGTGCTAGAATACAATTTTCCTCAATATATAATTAATCAATAACCTAAAATTAAATGTATGAAAGAAAAACTACTAGTTTTGTTTCTTCTTGTTGTGCTGAGCTTTTCAGTTCGGGCACAGCAAAAAACGATTACCGGAAAAGTTACAGCCGAGAAAGATGGACTTCCAATACCTGGTGTTTCAGTAACTGTTCCAGGAGTTAGAATTGCGGCTCAAACTGGGGCAGATGGTGCATATTCCATTTCCGTACCCAGTAACACAACTTCACTTACCTTTAGGTTCATCGGTTATGCTGGTAAAACACTCCCTTTAAAAGGAGCTACGTTAAACGCACAGCTTGAAGAAGAAAGTAATTCATTAACTGATGTTGTTGTTACAGGCTATACAACTTTAAGAAAAGCAGATAATATTGGTTCAATCTCAACCATTACTGGGAAGCAACTAGAAAATAAACCAGTTCAAAGCTTTGACCAGGCTTTGGGTGGTAAGGCTGCGGGTGTTCAGATAACTATCCCAAATGGAGTTTTAAATAATCCTCCAGTAATCCGTATCCGTGGTACAAATTCAATTTCATTAAGTTCTTATCCTTTAATAATTGTTGATGGTGTAGCTACTTATACAGGTGATGTAAGTGGAACAAGTGCACCAGGTAATGCACTATCAAGTATTAATCCTAATGATATTGAGCGACTCGAGGTTTTAAAAGATGCTGCAGCTTCAGCTATTTATGGTAGCCGCGGTGCAAATGGTGTAATTGTTATTACCACTAAAAAAGGCAAGCCTGGTAAAGCTGTTGTTTCATACGATTCGTGGGTAGGTTCTACCAAAGCCAGGGGTTTACCTGAACTTTTGGATGCATATCAGTATACAGATTTAAAAAACGAAGGTTTAAGAAATGCAGGAACTTTCGATAACACAAATGCAAACCCAGCTAACAGAAGATATTTTGCTTTGTCGAATGATGCCGCTGGAAATGTAATTAACACAAATTGGTATGATTATATTTATAGAACAGGCTATTCGCATAATAATTCGGTAAGTATTTCTGGTGGAACCGAATCCACCAATTACTATATGTCTGGAAGTTATACCAAACAACAGGGTATTGTAGTAAATAATGATTACACCAGGAAAGCAGGCTTGTTTAAAGTTGATCACCGGGAGGGTAAAATTTTTACTATTGGTGGTAAAATATCTTATTCAAATGAAGAAAATTTATCGGCGACCTCTACAGGTTCTCTTGCAGGCGAAGCATTTGGAACTGGCGGTCTTGGTCGTTTAGCGATTGTAACTGCGCCAAACGTTTCTCCTTATAATAATGATGGAAGTTATAGTGTTTTTAATGCGACTACGATTGGCAGAGGGGCAAATGTTGGTTCCGATGTTGGTTTTTATAATCCTGCTGCTGTCTTAAATCTCGATCGTTCCAATAACGAGATCAATCACATCCAATCGAATATTTATTTACAAGCCAATATTACACCTTGGTTAAATGCAAAATCTGTTTATGGTATAGATTATATCTTTTCAGATAATGATTCTTTTGCAAACCCGATCAATGGAGGTTCTGCTGCTTCTGGTGGTTCTGCTGCAGAAAGTTTAAATAAGAATAAGCGTTGGGTATTAACGAATACTATCCAGGCAGATAAAACTTTTGGAGAAAAACATAATTTCTCACTTTTGTTGGGTAACGAACAACAGAGAAGTACTTCATTAGGGTTTGGCGCTTCCCGTACAACCTTATCCGATCCAGCATTTAATGTATTTGCAGCTGGTTATGCAACCCCCGCTGTAAATGTTGCCAACATGGGCGAAAATTATCTGGTGTCTTTTTTTAGCGGTTTAACTTATAATTACGATAAGAAATATTACGTTAATGCTAACGTACGTCAGGATGAATACTCGGCTTTTGGAGCTGATAATAAAAAAGGTGTGTTCTATGGTGTTGCCCTAGGATGGGAAATTGCAAGAGAAAAATTCTGGTCGAAAATTGGACTTGATAAAACCTTTACAAGTTTCAAAATCAGAGGATCGTATGGTACTGTTGGTAATACAAGTGGCTTAGGGAATTTGGCTTCGTATTCATTCTATTCAACGGGCTTATATAATGGTGCTTCAACGTTAGTTCCTAATCAAACGGGAAATGATCAGATTGGTTGGGAAGAAAGTAAAAAGTTAGACCTTGGTTTTAATTTTGGAATTTTAAATGATAGGATTACTGTAGAAGCGGCATATTACAAAAACACACTTGATGGCTTGATCTATAACGTGCCTCAGGTTCCTTCGGCTGGTTTACCAAGTACTCCACAATTAAACATTGCATCTATGTATAATAAAGGGCTTGAACTGGCTATTAATGCAGATGCTGTGCGAACTGAAAGCTTCAGCTGGTCTCCATCTTTTAACATCTCTTACAACAAGAATGAAATCTTGTCATTATCAGAAGGTTTAACTCAGTTTATTCAGGCTACATCTTCATTGGAATCTGCAAGTATTTCTAAAGTTGGCGGTCCGTTGGGTATGATTTATGCAGTTCAAACCGCTGGTGTTGATCCTGCAACAGGAAGAAGAATCTTTATTGAAAAATCAACAGGGAGAAAAGTATTATATCAACAAGTTGCGCCTGCAGGCCAATTTAGATATTCTTATGAAGACGGAACTGAAGCAAGAAACGGTATTTCATTAAATAACGATGGTATTCCCTATAAAAACACTCAACCAAAGTTTTCTGGAGGTTTTAATAATACATTCAGATATAAACAATTCGATTTAGATTTAACCTTTACCTACCAATTAGGTTTCTACATTTATTATGGAACGAACTCTGGCTTAAGAGATCAGCGTTTCTGGAATAACTCAACCGATATGTTGAATAGATGGACTACTCCAGGACAGGAAACTGATATTCCGAAAATCGTTAACGGAGATAACGTATCAAACGGGTCATCGTTTCCGATTGATATTAATGTTTTTAAAGGTGATTTCCTAAAACTTAGAAGTGCGACTTTTGGTTACACCATTCCAAAAAGTGCTGTTGCAAAATTGAAGCTTGCAAGTGCAAGACTGTACGTTAGTGGTAGTAACCTTTTAATTTTAACTAAATATCCTGGTTCAGATCCCGAAGTTTCATCAAACGGAAACTCAGTTGGAGGTAATGCTTCTCCAGGTGTTGAAAGGAATTCTGTTGGAAATGGACGTGCATTTACTGCAGGTTTATCGGTTAAGTTTTAAATTTTTAATCAATAGATATGAAAAAGAAATTAATATATATTGTTTGTGTATCGCTTTCGTTATTAACAAGCTGCAAGAAATCGTTGCTTACGCCCGAATCGCAAACAGCTGTTGCAACATTAGATTATGCACAATTCTCTACTGTTGGAAGAATTCAGGGACAGGTTTTAGGCTTATATGCAGGTTTAAGAGCTGGCGATTTTTATGGAAGCAGATACCTTATTTATAATGAGCTTCGTGCAGATAACTTTCTTGCTCAAAGCAGTAACTCAGTAACGGCTTATCAAACTTATAACTATACACTAGGTAATGGTGCTCAAGAAGTAACTGATTTCTGGGCTTCGGCTTATAGTACAATAAATAGATGCAACCTTTTTATTGATGGTATGGCGGTAAAAGGAGTATCGGTAGTTGGTGCAGATCTGACAAAGAATTATGTGGCCGAAGCCAAATTGGTTCGTGCTATAAGTTATTATAGTTTGCTCCAGCTCTACGCCAGGCCATATTATGATGGCTTGGGTAGTAAACCAGGATTACCTTTGCGTTTAACAGGAAATTCCGTTGCTGGTAATTATGATTTAGCAAGAAGTACAGTTGCTCAGGTTTATACTCAGATTTTAAAAGATTTAAATGAAGCAGAAACCGAATTACCACTTAGCTACGGTACAACTGCAGTTACCAATGTAACCAGGGCGCATAGAAATACAGCAATTGCATTTAAAACAAGGGTTTATTTAACGATGCAGCGTTATGCAGATGTAATAACCGAAGCCAATAAAATTGTAAGTACAACCGCACCATATGTTGCATCGAGTGGTGTGTCACTGGCTTTGCAAAGCGATATTACCAATGTATTTAAGACACCATACACAACCAGCGAATCTATTTTATCGATGCCGTTTGTAACTGGAACAGAAGCAGGAGGAGGTCAAAGTGCTTTAGGTTCTTACTTTTTTGGAGTAAAATTATATTCTTTAAATCCAACAGGAATAATTGGTGATGCAGGATATAAGGCAACTGATAGAAGAAGGAGCTTTATTACTTTATCAGGAGGTTTGCCGTATATGTCGAAATTTCCAACGCTTGCTGCTGCGGGTTATGCAGATTATGTTCCAGTAATTAGATATGCAGAAGTATTGCTGAATCTGGGCGAGGCAAGAGCCAGAAGTTTAAATGCTTTGGATGCACAGAGTATAGGTTTACTAAACGCCGTAAGAGGCCGATCGGATGCGACTACTGTTTTTACTGCAGCAAATTTTGCTAGTCCACAGGCTTTGTTTGATGCTTTTATGACGGAACGTAATATCGAATTTTTAGGCGAAGGTTTGCGTAGTCCTGATTTGTTACGTTTGGGTCTAACAATTCCAGGTAAAGGAAATGTTTCGGCAGTTCCAGCAAGTTCTTCGCAGTACATCTGGCCAATATCAGGTACTGAATTATTATACAATAAACTTATGACGGATAATTAATTTAACCATCTTAAATAATAAAATGCCCTGAACGAAATTTCAGGGCATTTTATGTTATCAGCCATGGATGAATATTTTTTTTGAAATCCTTTCTCATTTTCAATTATTTGCTTACATTTGCAGCCCCGATAACACGGGAAATTTAAAAACCACGAGAGGAGGTATTTCAGCGTTATGATCATTATCAACATTAAAGACGGCGAATCATTAGATAAAGCCCTTAAACGTTTCAAGAAGAAATTCGAAAAAACTGGAGTTTTGAGAGAACTACGTAGCCGTCAGGCATACGAGAAAAAATCTGTAGCTCGTCGTACTGAAATTAAACATGCTGTTTATATTCAAAACATGAATCAAGATACAACTATATAGTTGTTACCGATATAAGTTATTAAATGCCTTCAGGATTTTTTCTGAAGGCATTTTTTTTGTGTAAAATTTTCAGTTAATAATTTCTTAATATTAAAACTATTAGTAACTTCATTCTAAGTGCCGAACTAATATTTACTAAATGCTGTTAAATAGTTTTCTAACTTATATATCACACGAGAAACGTTATTCTCAGCACACCATAAGTTCTTATCAAACTGATTTAGGCCAATTTGAAACTTATATCCAAAGCACATTCTTATTAAGTATTCCAGAAGTTAAGCACACGCATATAAGAAGTTATATGGTCGATTTAATGGAGTCGAAATCTTCGGCTGCTACCATTAACCGAAAAATATCTGCATTGCGTAGCCTTTATAAATTTTTGCTTCGCGAAGATAAAGTTTCCCAAAACCCGATGCTTTTAGTTAAAGCGCCAAAAATCCCTAAACGTTTACCAGTGTTTATCGAAACACAAAAAATCGATAATCTTTTAGATTCTTCTGAGTTTTTCGACGATAGCTTTAGCTCTGTCAGAGATCACCTAGTAATCGAATTACTTTTTGGTACAGGTATGCGATTATCGGAATTATTGCAATTAAAAGAAACTGATGTTGATGCTTATGGCGGAACGATAAAAGTTTTAGGTAAAAGAAATAAAGAAAGAATTATACCTATAAATAAACAGCTTATTAATCAGTTAAATAGCTATGTTGAGGCAAAAATGGTGCAGAATTTCAATAACAATTTACTTAATTTAATCGTTACCAATACAGGTAGTGCTGCATACCCTAAGTTAATATATCGTATTGTAAGTTCTTATTTAAGTCTTGTATCAACCAGTGATAAAAAAAGCCCGCACGTATTAAGGCATAGTTATGCAACGAGTTTGCTTAATGCTGGTGCCGATTTAAATGCTATTAAAGAGCTTTTAGGGCATTCTAGTTTGGCTGCTACACAGGTTTACACACACAATTCAATCGAAAGATTAAAAACAATTTATAAACAAGCCCATCCAAAGGCGTAAAAAAAGGAGGAAAAATGAAAATCGGAGTTCAATCAATCCACTTCAGTGCAGACAGTAAGTTGTTAGATTTTATACAGAAGAAGGCAAACAAGCTGGATCAGTTTTTTGATCAGATTATTAGTGGCGAAGTGTATTTAAAATTAGAGAACGTAGAAGATGAGGCTAATAAAATCAGTGAAATAAAGCTGATTGTACCAGGCGGCACCTTATTCGCTAAAGAACAATGTAAATCATTTGAAGAGGCCACCGATCTGGCTATCGAATCATTAAGAAAGCAAATAACGAAGCATAAGGAGAAAACTAGAAAAAAAATTAGTGAACAAAAAATAATATTAAGCGAAGGCGAAATATCTGATTACTAAGCAACTATTTTCTTAAAAAATGAATAAAAAATTAGCGAGCCATCAAGCTCGCTAATTTTTTTTCAAATTTATTTTGAATAGAAATATAAGTGTGTATATTTGCATTCCAATTCGGAAAGGGGGTTACCTCAAAAAAGAATTGGATAAGTTCTGTGAAAAGATAAATATTTTAAAAAACACGTTAATAGTATGAAAAATTAAGTTTTTTCGTATCATTGCGCAAAATTAAAGCCTCCTTAGCTCAGCTGGTAGAGCAACTGACTTGTAATCAGTAGGTCATTGGTTCGATTCCGATAGGAGGCTCTATTTATTGTAAAGTGTTCGCATTTTAGGATAAAGTTGGGGAGATTCCAGAGCGGCCAAATGGGACAGACTGTAACTCTGTTATCGCAAGATTTCGAAGGTTCGAATCCTTCTCTCCCCACATTAATTTTAGATTTGAAGATTTTAGGTTTACGAATGAAAGTTTGTAAACCTAAATCCAACAATCGGAAATTGATAAGCGGAAGTAGCTCAGTTGGTAGAGCGATAGCCTTCCAAGCTATAGGTCGCGAGTTCGAACCTCGTCTTCCGCTCTTTGGTTCATTGGGTAGTTTGTTCAGTGGTTCATTTGCAACCTAATGAACGATGAATAATTGAGCTGATGAGCTAAAAGAAAAAAGCCGACTTAGCTCAGCGGTAGAGCACTTCCTTGGTAAGGAAGAGGTCATGGGTTCAATTCCCATAGTTGGCTCAGGTAAATAGCTTTGTTAAATCTGTTATAAATACAGAAGAGGCAAGGTTTTTTGTGTTGCATTGCATCAAAACAATAAATAAAAAAAATAATAAAAAGTTAACCTACTAATTAGTTATAAATAAAATGGCAAAAGAAAAATTTGACCGCAGTAAACCGCACTTAAACATCGGTACAATCGGTCACGTCGATCACGGTAAAACAACTTTAACAGCAGCTATTACAAAATGTTTAGCTGATGCAGGTTTATCTGAGGCACGTTCATTCGAATCTATTGACTCTGCTCCAGAGGAAAAAGAAAGAGGTATTACAATCAATACAGCTCACGTTGAGTATTCAACAGCTAACCGTCACTATGCACACGTTGACTGTCCAGGTCACGCGGATTACGTGAAGAACATGGTAACTGGTGCTGCTCAAATGGACGGTGCAATTATCGTTGTTGCTGCTACTGATGGTCCAATGCCACAAACTCGTGAGCACATCTTGTTAGCTCGCCAGGTAGGTGTTCCTTCATTAGTTGTATTCATGAATAAAGTGGATATGGTTGATGATCCAGAATTATTAGAATTAGTTGAAATGGAAGTTCGTGAATTATTATCATTCTACGATTTCCCAGGTGATGATATTCCAGTAATCCAAGGTTCTGCATTAGGTGGATTAAACGGTGATCCGAAATGGGTTGGTAAAATTATGGAATTAATGGAAGCTGTAGATAACTACATTCCAATCCCTCCACGTTTAACTGATCTTCCTTTCTTAATGCCTGTTGAAGATGTATTCTCAATTACTGGTCGTGGTACTGTTGCTACTGGTCGTATTGAGCGTGGTGTAATCAACTCTGGTGATCCAGTTGAAATCTTAGGTATGGGTGCTGAGAACTTAAAATCTACAGTAACTGGTGTTGAGATGTTCCGTAAAATTTTAGATTACGGTGAAGCTGGTGATAACGTAGGTTTATTATTACGTGGTATTGAGAAAACTGATATCCGTCGTGGTATGGTAATCTGTAAACCAGGTTCAGTAACTCCTCACTCTGATTTCAAAGCTGAGATCTATGTATTATCAAAAGCAGAAGGTGGTCGTCACACACCATTCTTTAACAAATATCGTCCTCAATTCTATTTCCGTACTACAGATGTAACTGGTGAAATTTCATTAGCTGAAGGAACTGAAATGGTAATGCCAGGTGATAACGTTACAATCTCTGTAAAATTGATTTCTCCTATCGCAATGGAAAAAGGTCTACGTTTCGCAATCCGTGAGGGTGGTAGAACAGTAGGTGCTGGTCAGGTAACTGAAATCTTAGCTTAATTTTAAGCTATAATAATATTAAAAGAGCTAGTTTAGTCTAGCTCTTTTTTATACACACGGGAATAGTTCAACGGTAGAATAGAGGTCTCCAAAACCTTTGATCAGGGTTCGAATCCTTGTTCCCGTGCCAAAAATAATGATTGAATTAGTGAATGTTTTAATGATTGAATGTTAGGCATTCTCTCACTCACTAACTCAATCATTTAATCATTATAATAAATATGGCTAAAGTAGTTGAGTTTATAAAAGAATCATACGAAGAAATGACCAGTAAGGTTACGTGGCCTACTTGGGGAGAACTTCAAAATTCGGCAGTTCTTGTTTTAGTAGCCTCTTTAATTATTGCATTAATTATTTTTGCAATGGATAAAGGTTCTGTTTTTGTTTTAGATACTTTTTACAAATCACTTTCTAATTAATATACTATAATGAGCGAATTAAAGTGGTATGTTGTAAGAGCGGTAAGCGGTAAAGAGAAAAAGGTAAAACAGTATATTGATGCTGAGATTAGCCGTTTAGGTTTTTCTCATTTGGTACCTCAGGTTTTAATACCTATGGAAAAATATTACCAAATGAAAGATGGAAAAAAAATTGCTAAAGAACGTAACTTTTATCCTGGATACGTTTTAATTGAAGCAACTTTAGATGGTGAGTTAGAACATATTATTAAAGGCATTAATAGTGTTATCGGCTTTTTAGGTGATAAAGCAGGCAATCCAATTCCAATGCGCCAGGCAGAAGTTAACCGTATTTTAGGTGTGGTTGATGAGATGAGTGAGCAGGGGGAAATGATGAATGTTCCTTTCTACGTTGGCGAGAACATTAAAGTAATGGATGGTCCTTTTAATGGTTTCACTGGTGTAATTGAAGAAGTTAACGAAGAAAAGAAAAAATTAAAAGTTATGGTTAAGATTTTTGGTCGTAAAACACCTCTTGAACTTAACTATATGCAAGTAGAAAAAGAATAATTTAATTTACGATTGTAGATTTAAAATTATTAAAATATTAAAAAGCTTTCCTCAAAAGGGAGAGCTTTTATATTTTATTAGTGTTACACAAATAAACTAATATAATTATTTTCTGTAATCTATTGTAGGACTGCAAGATTATTCATATCTTTGCAGTCCTTTAAGCTTTATAGGAGTTAAAAGGAATTAAATGTTACATGCTTCCAATATTTAACATTGAGTTTTAAATAAACAAAAAACACAAAATGGCAAAAGAAGTCAGTGCAATGATCAAATTACAGATCAAAGGCGGAGCGGCAAATCCATCGCCACCAGTAGGACCTGCATTAGGTGCTAAAGGGGTGAACATTATGGAGTTTTGCAAACAGTACAACGCTCGTACCCAAGATAAAGCAGGTAAAGTATTGCCGGTTGTAATTACTGTTTATGCTGATAAGTCATTCGAATTCATCATCAAAACCCCTCCAGTAGCTATCCAATTAAAAGATGCTACTAAATTACAGAGTGGTTCTGCTGAGCCTAACCGTAAGAAAGTTGGGTCGGTGACCTGGGACCAGATTAAAGTTATTGCAGAAGATAAAATGCCTGATTTAAATGCATTTACAATCGAATCTGCAATGAGTATGGTTGCTGGAACAGCACGCAGTATGGGAATCACCGTTTCTGGTGACGCACCCTGGAACAATTAATTAAAAAACAGTTTACAACAGTGGCGAAATTAACTAAAAATCAAAAAAAGGCACATGCTAAGATAGAAGCTGGTAAAGCTTATACCTTAAAGGATGCGGCTGCTTTGGTAAAAGAAATCACTACTACTAAATTCGATGCTTCAGTTGATATTGATGTATCTTTAGGAGTAGATCCGCGTAAAGCCAATCAAATGGTACGTGGTATTGCTACTTTACCACACGGAACAGGTAAAACTGTACGTGTTTTAGCTTTAGTAACTCCTGATAAGGAAGAAGAAGCAAGAGCGGCTGGCGCAGACTTCGTAGGTTTAGACGAGTATGTAGCTAAAATTGAAGGTGGTTGGACCGATGTAGACATTATTATCACTACACCAGCTTGTATGGCTAAGGTAGGTAAATTGGGCCGTGTTTTAGGTCCAAGGAACTTAATGCCTAACCCAAAATCAGGTACAGTAACTAACGAAGTTGGTAAAGCTGTAACTGAGGTTAAAGCAGGTAAGATTGATTTTAAAGTAGACAAAACGGGTATCATACACGCCTCGATAGGAAAAGTATCATTCCCAGCAGATAAAATTTATGAGAATGCACTTGAAATTATTCAGGTTATTTCTAAATTAAAACCTTCTGCTGCAAAAGGAACTTATTTTAAAAGCATTCACGTGTCTTCTACAATGAGTCCTGGGATTGCAATTGAAACTAAATCAGTAGCGGGGATCTAATCATGAACAGAGAAGAAAAAAACGAAGTAGTTCTAGAACTACAAGGACAAATGCAAGAGTTTGGCAATTTTTATATTGCTGATACATCTAGCCTTTCTGTTGAGCAGATCAATAACATCCGCCGCAAATGTTTCGAAGGTGATATCGTAATGAAGGTTGCTAAAAACTCTTTAATTCGCAAAGCGATTGAAGGTTTAGATGGTGATGCTTCTGAGATATACGAAGCCCTTAAAGGTTCTTCATCATTATTATTCTCAAAAACAGCTAACGCTCCGGCTAAGTTGATTAAAACTTTGAGAAAAACTTCTGATAAACCAGTGCTTAAAGCAGCATATATAGATTCATCAGTATACGTTGGTGATGATCAATTGAATAACTTAGTAAGCTTAAAATCGAGAGAAGAGCTTATTGGCGATATCATTGGATTATTACAATCACCAGCGAAAAATGTTGTATCTGCGCTTAAATCAAGCGGAGGCAAAATTGCAGGAATTGTTAAAACTCTACAAGAGAGAGAAGGTTAACGAACACCTTAAGTTCGCAAATTAAACAAAATTATTACACACGTAAATTTTAAAATCTTAATAAAATGGCAGATTTAAAAGCGTTTGCTGAGCAATTAGTAAACTTAACAGTAAAAGAAGTTAATGAATTAGCTCAAATCTTAAAAGATGAGTATGGTATCGAGCCTGCAGCTGCTGCTGTAGTTGCTGCTCCTGCTGGTGGTGATGCACCTGCTGCTGCTGCAGAAAAAACATCTTTTGATGTAATCTTAAAAGAAGCTGGTGGTCAGAAATTAGCAGTTGTAAAACTTGTTAAAGACTTAACTGGTTTAGGTTTGAAAGAAGCTAAAGACTTAGTTGACGGTGCACCAAAAGAATTAAAAGCTGGTGTTGCTAAAGACGAAGCAGAAGCTCTTAAAAAACAATTAGAAGAAGCTGGAGCAGTAGTTGAAATTAAGTAAGCACTTAATTTAGCTAAGCTAAAAATGTATTAGACACCGACTGAAAATGTCGGTGTCTTTACCTGTTTATAAACATCTCATTTTGCTTGGTTAATGAGAATGTTTCAAACCCGAACCAAACAAATAGTTTATTCTTAAACTAAAATCTTTTAGTCCATTGGCAAAGACAGTCGAACAAAGAGTAAATTTTGCAACTAGTAAGCACATTATAGACTATCCGGATTTTCTGGATGTGCAATTGCAATCATTCAGAGAATTTTTCCAGATAGATACCACATCAGACGATCGCTCTAGCGAAGGTTTGTTTAAAGTGTTTGCTGAAAACTTTCCAATAACAGATTCAAGAAATATCTTCGTATTAGAGTTTCTTGATTATTTTGTTGATCCGCCACGTTACGATATACACGAGTGTATTGAGCGTGGATTAACCTACAATGTTCCATTAAAAGCAAAGCTTAAGCTTTCTTGTAACGATGTTGAACATGAAGATTTTGAAACCATTATTCAGGATGTGTATTTAGGTACTATCCCGTATATGACACCAAAAGGTACATTTGTTATCAACGGTGCAGAACGTGTTATCGTTTCGCAATTACACCGTTCTCCAGGTGTGTTCTTCGGCCAGAGCCGTCACACAAACGGAACCAAATTGTATTCTGCTCGTGTTATTCCTTTCAAAGGTTCATGGATCGAGTTTGCTACAGACGTTAATAACGTAATGTATGCGTATATCGATCGTAAGAAAAAATTCCCGGTTACCACTTTATTGCGTGCTATCGGTTACGATTCTGATAAAGATATCTTAGAACTTTTTGATCTTGCTGACGAAGTAAAAGTTAGTAAATCAGGTTTAAAGAAATATATCGGTCGCAAACTTGCAGCAAGAGTTTTAAAGAAATGGGTTGAAGATTTTGTAGATGAAGATACAGGTGAGGTAGTTTCTATCGACCGTAATGAAGTGATTCTTGAAAGAGAAACCGTTTTAGAAGACGAACACATTGATATGGTTATCGAAGCAGGTGTTAAAACTATTATCCTTTCTAAGGAAGATGGTGCTAGCCAGGCAGATTATACCATTATTTATAATACATTACAAAAAGATACATCAAACTCAGAAAAAGAGGCTGTTGAAAACATCTATCGTGCATTGCGTAATGCAGAACCACCTGATGAGGAAACTGCTCGTGGTATCATTGATCGTTTATTCTTCTCGGATAAACGTTACGATTTAGGAGATGTTGGTCGTTACCGCATCAACCGTAAGTTGAAAATGAATACACCTGATGATGTAAAGGTTTTAACAAAAGCGGATATTATTGCAATCGTTAAATACCTGATTAAATTGATCAACTCTAAAGAAGAGGTGGATGATATTGACCACTTATCAAACCGTCGTGTACGTACGGTAGGTGAGCAGTTATATGCACAATTCGGCGTTGGTTTAGCTCGTATGGCTAGAACAATCCGTGAGCGTATGAACATTCGCGATAACGAGGTGTTTACACCAACTGATTTGATTAACGCTCGTACGTTATCATCAGTAATCAACTCTTTCTTTGGTACAAATCAGTTATCTCAGTTCATGGATCAAACGAATCCATTGGCAGAGATTACACACAAACGCCGTTTATCAGCATTAGGCCCAGGTGGTTTATCACGTGAGCGTGCTGGTTTCGAGGTACGTGACGTTCACTATACTCACTACGGTCGTTTATGTACTATTGAAACTCCTGAGGGACCAAACATTGGTTTAATTTCATCACTTTGTGTGCATGCAAAAATCAATAATTTAGGTTTCATTGAAACACCATACAAACGTGTTGAAGAAGGTAAAGTAGTTGTAGATTCAGATGTTATTTATTTATCTGCTGAAGATGAAGATGGTAAAACCATCGCCCAGGCTAATGCGGAATATGATGATAAAGGGGTATTTACAACACCACGTGTTAAAGCACGTTATGAGGGTGACTTCCCGATTATTGAGCCTGAGAAATTAGACTTGATGGACGTTGCACCTAACCAGATTACTTCAATTGCTGCTTCGTTAATTCCGTTCTTAGAACATGATGATGCGAACAGGGCTTTGATGGGATCGAACATGCAACGTCAGGCCGTACCATTGTTACGTCCTGAAGCACCAATCGTTGGTACAGGTTTGGAAGGTCGCGTTGCTCGTGACTCAAGAACATTGATCAATGCTGAAGGTAACGGTGTTGTAGAATATGTAGATGCTAACGAAATCACTATTAAATATGAACGTAACGAAGATGATCGTTTAGTTTCATTTGAAGGTGATAGCAAAACTTATCGTTTGATTAAGTTCAAAAAAACTAACCAGAATACTTGTATCAACTTAAAACCAATCGTTAAGAAAGGTCAGAAAGTTACTAAAGGACAAGTACTTTGCGAGGGTTATGCAACTGAAAATGGTGAATTAGCATTAGGTAGAAATTTGAAAGTGGCATTTATGCCTTGGCAAGGTTTCAACTTTGAGGATGCGATTGTAATTAACGAGCGTATTGTTCGTGATGACGTTTTCACTTCATTGCATATTGAAGAGTTTGAATTAGAAGTACGTGATACTAAACGTGGAGAAGAGGAATTAACACCAGATATCCCGAACGTTTCTGAAGAGGCTACAAAAGACTTAGATGAAAACGGTATTATCCGTATCGGTGCTGATGTAAAAGAAGGTGATATTTTAATTGGTAAGATCACTCCAAAAGGAGAATCTGATCCATCACCAGAAGAGAAATTACTACGTGCAATTTTTGGTGATAAAGCAGGTGATGTTAAAGATGCGTCTTTAAAAACTCCTCCTTCAATCCAAGGTGTGGTAATTGATACTAAATTATTCAGCCGTGCTAAGAAAACTACAAAAGCTGAAGAGAAATCGGCGATTGAGAAATTAGACAAAGGATATAACAATATCACTGAGAAATTAAAAGCAGAATTAGTTGACAAATTATTCACGATTGTAAATGGAAAAACATCTCAAGGTGTATTCAACATTTACAAAGAATTATTAGTTGCTAAAGGCGCTAAATTTACTCAGAAAATTTTAGCAGATCTTGAATTTGCGCACATTAGCCCTAACAAATGGACTACTGATGACGACAAAAATGAGATGATTAAAATGTTGCTTCACAACTACGGTATCCGTGTTAACGAAGAGCTTGGAGCTTACAAACGCGATAAATTTGCGATTAGTGTAGGTGATGAGCTTCCATCGGGAATTGTACAAATGGCAAAAGTTTATGTTGCTAAAAAACGTAAGTTAAAAGTAGGTGATAAAATGGCGGGTCGCCACGGTAATAAAGGTATTGTAGCACGTATTGTACGTGATGAAGATATGCCTTTCTTAGCCGATGGTACTCCAGTTGATATCGTGTTGAACCCACTGGGTGTACCTTCACGTATGAACCTTGGCCAGATTTACGAAACTATTTTGGCGTGGGCTGGTCAGGAATTAGGTGTTAAATTTGCAACTCCAATTTTCGATGGTGCTACACACACTGAAGTAGAAGAGTGGATTGCTAAAGCTGGTGTTCCTGCTTCGGGTAAAACTTACTTATACAATGGTTTAACTGGCGAGCGTTTCGATCAGACTACAACTGTAGGTATTATCTACATGTTGAAATTAGGTCACATGGTTGATGATAAAATGCACGCCCGTTCAATCGGACCATATTCATTAATTACACAACAACCATTGGGTGGTAAAGCTCAATTCGGTGGTCAGCGTTTTGGTGAGATGGAGGTTTGGGCATTAGAGGCATTTGGTGCTGCTAATATTCTTCAAGAGATATTAACCGTTAAATCGGATGATGTTATCGGAAGAGCCAAAACTTACGAAGCCATTGTTAAAGGTGAAAACTTGCCAACTCCTGGTGTACCAGAATCGTTTAACGTATTGGTGCATGAGTTGCGTGGTTTAGGTTTAGATATTACGTTAGACTAAAGTATAAAGTTAAAAGTTGAAAGTTTAAAGCTCCGGCTACTTTCAACTTTGCACTTTTAACTTTTAACTCAAAAAAGCATATGTCTTACAAAAAGGATAATAAATTAAAAAGCAATTTCACATCAATCACGATTAGCTTATCGTCTCCAGAAATTATTTTGGAACGCTCGAGCGGTGAGGTGTTGAAACCGGAAACCATTAACTATCGTACTTACAAACCTGAACGTGATGGTTTGTTTTGCGAGCGTATTTTCGGTCCGGTAAAAGATTACGAATGTCATTGCGGTAAATATAAACGTATCCGTTATAAAGGTATTGTTTGTGATCGCTGTGGTGTTGAGGTAACTGAAAAGAAAGTACGTAGAGAGCGTATGGGACACATCGCTTTGGTGGTTCCTGTTGCACATATCTGGTATTTCCGTTCTTTACCTAACAAAATCGGTTATTTATTAGGTTTGCCTACTAAAAAATTAGATTTAATTATTTATTACGAGCGTTACGTAGTTATTCAATCAGGCTTAATGGCTGAAGAAGGTATCAACTATATGGACTTCTTAACAGAAGAAGAATATTTAGATATCTTAGATAAATTACCTAAAGAAAACCAATACTTAGACGATAAAGACCCTAACAAATTCATCGCCAAAATGGGTGCTGAAGCATTAGAGGATTTATTAAAGCGTATTAACTTAGATACTTTATCTTACGATTTACGTCACCAGGCAGCTAACGAAACTTCTCAGCAACGTAAAAATGAGGCTTTAAAACGTCTTCAGGTTGTTGAAGCTTTCCGTGGTGCTAATACACGTATTGAGAATCGTCCTGAATGGATGATTGTTAAAATTGTTCCGGTTATTCCACCAGAATTACGTCCTTTAGTTCCATTAGAAGGTGGTCGTTTCGCTACTTCAGATTTAAATGATTTATACCGTCGTGTAATTATCCGTAACAATCGTTTAAAACGTTTGATTGAGATTAAAGCACCAGAGGTAATTTTACGTAACGAAAAACGTATGTTACAGGAAGCTGTAGATTCGTTATTTGATAACTCACGTAAAGTTAACGCGGTAAAAACTGAAGGTAACCGTGCTTTGAAATCACTTTCAGATATCTTGAAAGGTAAACAAGGTCGTTTCCGTCAGAATTTATTAGGTAAACGTGTGGATTATTCAGCTCGTTCGGTAATTGTTGTAGGGCCTAGCCTTAAATTACACGAGTGTGGTATTCCTAAAGATATGGCTGCTGAGCTTTACAAACCGTTCATTATTCGTAAGATGATTGAGCGTGGGGTTGTAAAAACAGTTAAATCTGCTAAGAAAATCGTTGATAGAAAAGATCCATTAGTTTGGGATATTTTAGAAAATGTATTAAAAGGTCACCCAGTATTATTAAACCGTGCTCCAACCTTACACAGACTAGGTATTCAGGCTTTCCAGCCAAAATTAATCGAAGGAAAAGCAATCCAATTACACCCATTAGTGTGTACTGCATTCAACGCCGATTTTGATGGTGACCAGATGGCTGTCCACTTACCGTTAGGTAACGCAGCAATTTTGGAAGCTCAAGTATTAATGTTGGCTGCACATAACATCTTAAACCCTGCAAACGGTACGCCAATTACAGTACCTTCTCAGGATATGGTTTTGGGTCTTTATTATATTACTAAAGGCCGTAGAACTGATGAAACAAGAGTTGTAAAAGGACAAGATTCTAATTTCTATTCACCAGAAGAGGTTATTATTGCTTATAACGAGAAAGAATTAGACTTACACGCATTTATCAAAGTAAGGGTAAATGTTAAACAAGCTGATGGTTCTATCGTTAATAAATTAACTGAAACTACTGTTGGTAGAGTGTTATTCAACCAATTGGTTCCAGAAGAAGTTGGATATATCAATGAGTTATTAACTAAAAAATCGTTAAGAGATATTATCGGTGAGGTAGTAAAAATAACTGGCATGGCTCGTTCTTCTCAATTCTTAGATGATATCAAAGAATTAGGATTCCGTATGGCATTCCAAGGAGGTTTATCGTTCAATTTACAAGACGTAAACATTCCTGTAGAAAAACATACTTTATTAGAACAAGCAGCTGCTGAAGTTGAAGAGGTAAGAAACAACTATAACATGGGTTTCATTACCAACAACGAACGTTACAACCAGATTATCGATATCTGGACTCGTATCAACAACAGGTTAACTACTTTCGTTATGACTCAGTTATCTTCAGATAACCAAGGTTTTAACTCAGTTTACATGATGCTTGATTCGGGTGCTCGTGGTTCTAAGGAGCAGATTCGTCAGCTTTGCGGAATGCGTGGTTTGATGGCTAAGCCTCAAAAATCAGGTTCAGGTGGTGACATTATCGAGAATCCAATTTTATCAAACTTTAAAGAAGGTTTATCGGTATTAGAGTATTTTATCTCTACTCACGGTGCTCGTAAAGGTTTGGCGGATACGGCATTAAAAACGGCGGATGCGGGTTACTTAACTCGTCGTTTACATGATGTTGCTCAGGATATGATTGTTAATTCAGAAGATTGTGGTACTTTAAGAGGTATGTACACTACTGCATTGAAAGATCAGGAAGATATCGTTGAGCCGTTATTTGATAGAATTTTAGGACGTACTTCATTGCATGATGTTTACAATCCTTTAGATAATACATTATTAGTAGGTGCTGGTGAAGACATCAACGAAGAAGTTGCAAAACTAATCGAAGAATCTCCGTTAGAAGGTATCGAAATTCGTTCTGTATTAACTTGTGAAAACAAGAGAGGTGTTTGTTCATTATGTTACGGTCGTAACTTAGCATCTGGTAAACGTGTTCAAAGAGGTGAAGCTGTAGGTGTAATTGCTGCACAGTCAATCGGTGAGCCAGGTACACAGTTAACACTTCGTACTTTCCACGTGGGTGGTACTGCATCGAACATTGCTGCAGAATCGAACATTGTAGCTAAGTTTGATGGTGTTATTGAGTTCGAAAACATTCGTACTGTTGATACACAAACAGAAGATGGTACAGTTCAGGTTGTATTAGGTCGTTCAGGTGAGTTCAAAATTGTTGAACCAGGAACTGGACGTATCATTGTAACTAACAACATTCCTTACGGTGCATTTTTATTCGTAAAAGAAGGTGATAAATTATCAAAAGGTGATAAAATCTGTTCATGGGATCCGTACAACGCGGTTATTCTTTCAGAATTTGCTGGTAAAGCACAATTTGACGCAATTATAGAAGGTGTTACCTTCCGTGAAGAGTCAGATGAGCAAACTGGTCACCGTGAAAAAGTTATTATCGATACACGTGATAAAACTAAAAACCCTTCAGTTCAAATCGTTGATAAGAAAGGTGAATTTATTAAAGGATATAACATTCCAGTAGGTGCTCACGTTTCAGTTGATGAGGGTGAGGCTATCCAAACTGGTCAAATTATTGCGAAGATTCCTCGTGCTACTGGTAAAACCCGAGATATTACAGGTGGTTTACCACGTGTAACAGAGTTATTCGAAGCTCGTAATCCATCTAACCCAGCTGTAGTAACTGAGATTGATGGTGTGGTAACTTTAGGTGGTGTTAAACGTGGTAATCGTGAGATTACAATCGAATCGAAAGATGGTGAAGTTAAAAAATACCTTGTTCCATTGTCTAAACACATCCTTGTACAGGATAATGACTTTGTGAAAGCGGGTATGCCTTTATCAGATGGTTCAATTTCTCCAGCGGATATCTTATCAATTAAAGGCCCTGCAGCGGTTCAAGAATACTTAGTAAATGGTATTCAAGAGGTTTACCGTTTGCAAGGTGTAAAAATTAATGATAAGCACTTCGAGGTAATTGTTCACCAGATGATGCAGAAAGTTCACATCGAGGATCCAGGTGATACTATTTTCTTAGAAAACAATGCAGTTGACCGTTGGGATTTCGCTGACGAGAATGATGCGATGTATGACAAGAAAGTTGTTGAAGATGCAGGTGATTCAAACGAAATCAAACCAGGACAAATTATTTCATTACGTAGATTAAGAGACGAAAATTCTCAATTGAAACGTAAAGATTTAAAACAAATTACGGTTCGCGATGCGAGACCAGCAACAGCAAGTTCTATCTTACAAGGTATTACAAGAGCATCATTAGGTACTAAATCGTTCATTTCTGCGGCTTCGTTCCAGGAAACTACGAAAGTATTAAATGAGGCGGCAATTGCAGGTAAACGTGATAACATGTTAGGCTTGAAAGAAAACGTAATTGTTGGTCACTTAATTCCTTCGGGAACAGGTGTTCGTGGTTACGAAAGAATCATCGTTGGTTCTCAAGAAGAGTACGATAAATTATTAGCTTCGAAACAAGAAGAAGTAGAAGCTTAATATAGCATATCATTTTATAAAAAGGGTTGTTTCGATAAGGAACAACCCTTTTTTGTTTTCAATAAATTTTAAAGCTTGGCACTTAAGTATTACCTTTAAAGGCTCTTAGTTTAATATCAATTACAAATTTTATTTAAAATCTTAATGGAAGAACAACAGAACGAAAACCAGTTAAATATAGAGTTATCAGAGGAAATTGCTGAAGGAATTTTTTCTAACCTTGCAATTATTACCCACTCAAACACCGAGTTTGTTTTGGATTTTATACGCGTTATGCCAGGTATTCCAAAGGCAAAGGTAAAATCGAGAATTATTTTAACTCCAGAACACGCTAAGCGGTTATTAGCGGCTTTAGAAGATAATCTTCAAAAATTTGAAGCTATAAACGGACGTATTAAAACACAAGAAGAACCACCATTTCCAATGGGTTTTGGCGGGCCAACTGCTCAGGCATAATTTCTTTTACAGAAACTTAAACAAATATTTGATTACTATGTTAGCATAGTATACATTTGTGCTATAACCATATATAAATGAAAAAAATTTTATTGAGCGTATTACTTTCCGCCCCATTATGGGTTTTGGGGCAGGGTTTCCAGGTTAACTTACAAGGGCAAAAACAAATCGGTATGGCAGGAGCAGGTTCTGCACTTGCATTAGATGAAGCCTCTGTATTTTTTAATCCTGGTGCAGTTAGTTTCTTAGAGAAAAACTCAATTTCAGCAGGCGTTAATCCATTATTATTTAAATCAGCTTTTCAACAATCAGGTTCTAATATTACGGAGAACGTAAAAAACAAAATAGCTCCACCATTCGAAGCTTATGCTGTTTGGGGGCCTAAATCAAACAGGTGGAAATTAGGCTTAGGTGTTTATACGCCATTTGGTGGATTAGTGGATTGGGGAAATGATTGGTCGGGTAAATACGCACTAACCTCTTTAAATTTAAAAGCAATATATTTTCAGCCAACCTTAAGTATTAAAATTACTGATCGTATAGGTATTGGCGCAGGTTTTGTTTATAACCATGGCGAGGTAAACCTACAACGTGCATTGCCTGTGAATTTTCCTGATGGACGTTCTGGTCATGCAACATTAGAAGGTACTGGAAGTGGGTATGGCTGGAATGCTGGTATATACATTAATACTCTGAGTAATATTACTTTTGCTGTTGTTCATAAGTCTAAAGTTGTAACTAAATTGGATGGTGGAACAGCAACTTTTGATGTTCCAAATTCTTTGAAAACATCTTTTCCAGATGGGAATACATTTAACGCAGAGCTTCCTTTGCCATCTACAACAACTCTAGGTATTGGTGTTCCGCTTTCATCAAGTACAACATTAGCATTTGATGCGAGTTGGGTACAGTGGAGAGTTTATAAAGAATTAGCATTTGATTATGCAATAAATACACCTGCTTTAGCAGATACAAAATCGGCTCGTAATTATCGTGATGGCTCTTCGTTTAAGTTAGGTGTTAATCACAAAGCTTCAGATAAGTTAGCACTTAGAGCGGGTGTTGGCTATGCTTTCTCCCCAGTTCAAGATGGTTATGTTACGCCCGAAGCACCAGATGCAGATCGTTATATATTGAGCGCCGGTGTTGGATATGCCCCTACTAGTCGCTTTGAGGTTAACGCATCGTTTTTCTTTGAGGACGTTAAGTCGCGTAAGCAAAAGAATTTGGAAACAGGTTTAGACGGTACATTTAAAACGTTAGTTTATGCTCCTGGTATTTCGTTAACTTATAAATGGTAGGAGAAAATCACATGAAAAGATATATATTAAATAGTTTAGCAATTGCTGCATTACTTTTTGCAGCTTCTTGCAAGCCTGAAATTGAAACTACCGCAGGTACTTCTACAGGGCAGGCTAATTTCACTAAATACATTGCAGTTGGTAATTCCTTAACTTCGGGCTTTGCTGATGGTGGTCTTTATTTGGAAGGTCAAAAAGTGGCTTATCCAAATTTAATCGCTGCAAAAATGACAACTGTTGGCGGCGGAAGTTTTACTTCTCCTTTTTTTACAGATGCGCAAGCAAATGGTTCAGGTTATTTATCATTAACAGCTTTAGTTAATGGAACACCTACATTAACGCCCGTAACCACTAATCTGGCAGTAAGAGATGCGGCAGGTCATTTAACAAAATATACTGGCGAGGTACAGAATTTAGGTATACCTGGTATGCGTGTTGATTTGGCTTTTGCTGCTCCGTTTGGTGCTGCAAATCCATATCTAGAGCGATTGTTAACAGATACACAAGTTGGAACAGTCAGTTACTTTCAGTTTATTCAAGGTAGAAACCATACATTTTTCTCACTTTGGTTGGGTAATAATGATGCGCTTGGTTATGCAACTAACGGCGGTGTAACTACTGATGCAACTAATGTTTTAACCGATAAATCTACTTTTGCTTTATTATACTCAAACTTAGTAAATTCTTTAACTGCAAATGGGCAGAAAGGCGTCGTGGCTACAATTCCTGATGTAACTTCTATCCCTTATTTTAATACAGTAACGGTTGCTGCTTTATTAAATGCCGCAAAGGCGATAAATCCAGCTGCTGCAGCTATTTATATTCAAACAGGTGCAGGTACAGTAAGAACAGCTACAGCTGAAGATTTAATCCGTTTACCATTTCAAACAGCAGGTTTGTTTGGTGTACCGAACGCTGGTGGCATTCCTTATGGTTTACACCCTTTAAATCCTATAGCAAACAATTGGGTGTTAGACAAAGATGAAGTTATAAAGGTTAAGGATTATGTACTTAGTTATAACAGTACAATTAAATCGTTAGCAGATAGTAAAGGTTTAGCTATAGCTGATACTTATAGTTACCTTAATCAAGTTAAAACAGGAATTGTAATTCAAGGAATTGGTATTAATTCATCATTTATTAGTGGTGGTGCTTTTTCTTTAGATGGCGTTCACTTAACACCTCGTGGAAATGCGGTAATTGCAAATGTATTTATCGATGCAATTAATGGGAAATATGGTTCTAACATTCCTGTAGTGGATGTTACACAATTCAGAGGCGTTAAATTTCCGAATTAAGATTTTATAAGTATTTTAAGGTCTGCCGATTGGCAGGCCTTTTTTTTTGTTTTATACGGTTTTTAGGTTTTTAGCAATCAGATTTAAAACTTGCTCGGTTTGATTGGGTTCAAACCAATTAATTTCTTCATCCCTTCTAAACCAGGTTAGTTGTCTTTTAGCAAAGCGACGTGTATTTTGTTTAATTGCTGAAATTGCATCATTTAAGGAAATTGTCTCATCGAAATAGTCAAATATTTCGCTGTAGCCAACTGTATTTAAAGCATTATTTTTTCTAAAGAAAATTAAAGATCTAACTTCTTCTACCAATCCATTTTCAACCATTTTATCAACTCTATTGTTGATTTGCCCGTACAACTTAGCCCTATCGGTATTTAAGCCAATTTTAATTATTTCAAAAGGTCTTTGTTTTTTTGTTGCAGATAACATTGACGATAGCTTTTGACCCGTTGATAGAAAAACTTCTAAACCTCTAATCATTCTTTGAGGATTATTCTGATCTACTTTTTCAAAGTACTCTGGATCGTATTCTTTAAGCTGGTTTTGGATAGCTGAAATTCCTTCTTCTTCAAACTGTAGGTTTAATTTTTCCCTGATTTGAAGATTAATTTCTGGCATTTCATCCAAACCATTTACAACCGCATTAATATACAAGCCCGATCCACCAACCATTATTGCCACATCATGCTGTTCAAAAATCTGTTCTATCGTTTTTAATGCTTCCAGCTCGAAATCTCCAGTGCTAAAAAGTTCATTAACAGAATGAGAGTTAATGAAATGGTGTTTTGCCGCTAAAAGCTCTTTTGCATTTGGTTTAGCAGTACCAATTTCCATTTCCCTATAAAACTGTCTGGAATCTGCTGAAATAATTTCTGTGTTGAAATACTTTGCCACTTCAATAGCAAGGGCAGTTTTTCCGATAGCGGTAGGGCCAACAATTACAATTAATGTTTTAGAATTTAGACTTTCAGGCATGTGGATAAGGTATAAAAAAACTGTCGGGTAGTGTATCCGACAGTTAAATATTTTTAAAAAGAAAAGCTACAGCCTAATAATCATCTTTGTTGCCATCCTCTTCGTAACCTTCGTTATCAGAGAATTCATCACCAAACTCATCTCCATCTTCTGATTCTTCTTCGTCTCTTTCTTGTTCATTAATCCCCATTTCACCCATCGCTTCGAGTTCATCCGTATCTTCAGGGATAAAGTTCAATTCATTCAAGAAATCGAATTCGTTTGCCGTTACAGCTGCTGCACTTGCATCAGCAGCAACGCTATTCTGCTCTATAATTTTAGGTGCTTCACCAGTACTTTTTGCTAAAAAAGGATATTCTATATGTGGATCAGCGTCTAAAATAATTTTAACAAGTTCAACGTGAAAATCGTAAGGACGATCAAAATTATAGATGTAGTAAAATTTCTGATGTGGATCTTCGATAAAACCACTTAATTTCGAGTTTTCCATTAAAACCACTCTATCTTTTTTACGTTCACTTGGTAAATAAGCTATCTCATCACCTTTTAACCAGTTATCGGTACTTACATAAAATGATGAAGATTTTTCTGCATTATAACCTGTAGATTTATGAATAGCCTTGTGCAGGTCTTCAAATGTCTGATTTGATTTAATGTCGATCTCTCTCACTACATCATCAAAATCTTCGAAAGTAATTTTAAATTTATAAATAGCCATTATTGTTATTTGGAGCTGTAAAAATAAAGTTAATTTGTTTTATCGCAAAACAGGAAACGGTACAAATTGTTGCCCTTTTCATCTATTTTGGTAATTAAATTATTTATTAACAGGATTTAATCCCATTTGTTTTGCCAGATTTAGCATAAAATTAAACGCTTCTGTGTAGTCGTTTGTTATCTCACCTTCTAAAATTGCTTCTCTAATTGCACTTTTAATCGTTCCAACTTCTTTACCGGCTTCCAGTGCAAAAGTTTCCATAATGTCGTTGCCAGAAATAGGAGGTTGCCAGTTTCTAATTTTATCGCGTTCTTCAACATCTTTGAGCTTTTGCTTTACCAACTCGAAATTGTTGCGATATTTTGTTTTTTTATACTCGTTTTTAGTGGTTACATCTGCATTGCAAAGCAACATTAAACTCTCAATTTCCTCACCTGCATCGAACAATAGTCTTCTTACAGCCGAATCTGTTACGGTATCTTGAGCAAGAACAATTGGGCGTAAATGCAGCTGAACAAGTTTTTGAACAAATTTCATTTTTTCGTTCAAAGGCAATTTTAACTGATTAAAGATTTTTGGAACCATCCTGGCACCTTTATCTTCATGACCATGGAAAGTCCAGCCATGCCCTTCTTCAAAGCGTTTTGTAGCAGGTTTTGCAATATCGTGTAATATGGCAGCCCATCTTAACCACAAATCATCCGTATCAGCACAAATATTATCTAAAACTTCGAGTGTGTGGTAAAAGTTATCTTTATGTCCCTTTCCTTTGACAATATCAACGCCGAAAAGGTTGGCCATTTGAGGGAAAATGATGTGAAGTAAACCTGTATCGAAAAGAAGTTTAAAACCAACAGAAGGTTTTTTAGACAAAATAATTTTATTCATTTCATCGGTAATTCTTTCTTTTGATACGATGCTGATGCGTTCTTTTTGCGTTTTTATTGCGTTTAAGGCATCTTCATCAATATTAAAATTTAATTGTGATGCAAAGCGTATTGCTCGCATCATTCGCAACGGATCGTCGGAAAAAGTAATTTCTGGATTGAGCGGTGTACGGATGAGTTTATTTTCTAAATCCTTAATGCCATCAAACGGATCGAGTAATTCGCCAAAATTTGCTGCATTTAGGTTTATTGCAAGGGCATTTATGGTAAAATCTCTACGAAGCTGGTCATCCTTTAGCGTTCCATCTTCTACAATTGGTTTGCGAGATTCTGAGCGATAAGACTCTTTTCTTGCCCCAACAAATTCGACCTCTAAATCCTGAAATTTAATATTTGCTGTTCCAAAGTTTTTAAAGATGGCAACCTTGGTATTTAGCTTTTTTCCAACTGCTTCCGCATACGCTATACCACTTCCTACAACAACAACATCAATATCTTTTGATGGACGCTTTAAGAATAAATCGCGTACAAAACCTCCGATAACGTAAGCTTCGGTTTTATCTTTATCGGCAATTGCAGACAGAGTTTTGAAAATTGGATTTTTTAAATGAGCCCTTAAATCCTCTGATGGGGATTTCTCATTTTCATCACTTAAATTAGAATTCATATATAAGGGCAATAAGCCACAAAATTAAGAAAAACATTCGGTGCACAAAGTCTTTTAAGCTTTTAAAAGCCCCTTTGAGGGTTTTGGTATTTACTTACGAATAAATTCAAACTGTCCGCCAGGTGAAAGTTTCATTATTGTTGAAGGTTTTTTAGAACTTTTGTTTTCCTGTTCAAAATCGACAATGTAATCAACTGCTTCCGTAATTTCGGAACTTACATCATCAAAATTCTTTGGCGAAGGTGCTCCACTTATATTTGCAGAGGTAGAAACAATTGGCTTTCTAAAGAGTTGAATTAATGGTGTACAGAAATCATGTTTTACAACTCTTATGCCCACACTGCCATCTTCGTTTATAACATTTGCTGCCAGATTTTTAGCTCCCGAAAAAATAATAGTTAATGGGTTCTCTGCATATTCTATTAAATCGTAAGCAACTTCAGCAACTTCATTAATATAGCTTTGGATTTTATTATCGACATCCAAAAGAACAATAAGGCTTTTTTCAGCTGGTCGGTTCTTAATTTTAAGCAATTTATCAACCGCTGCCTGATTTGTTGCATCGCAGCCTAAGCCCCATATTGTATCGGTAGGATAGAGAATAACGCCGCCTGATTTTAAAACTTCAAGTGCTTTATTAATTTCTTCTTTTAGCATGCTGCAAAGGTAATCTTTAAAATAATATGTTAAATATAGTAAAAGCTGATTATTTAACATTTACTATAAAACAAAGGCATTTATTTAACGTTTTTAGATAATCAATCTCATTGTCAAATTGGTTAATTTAAAAATCGTTTTTGTTTATTTTTTCGTATTTTTAAATAGGTTATTATCAGACAATAAACGCAAAGCAAATGAAAACACTTCAAAAATTATCAATGTTGATTACCGTTGTAATTGCATTGGCTGGGTGTACATCACTCAGAACCGCATCAGACTATGACAAAAATGTAGATTTGAACGCCTACAAAACCTACAATTTTTACGATAAAGGCATAGCTAGAGTTAAACTTAATAATCTTGATAAAAGAAGATTATTAGCTGCAGTAGAATCTGAAATGAATGCTAAAGGATTTACTAAATCAAACCGACCAGATTTATTAGTTAACTTGGTTGTTGTTGCCCGAGAGAAAACTGATTTCTACGGACCAGGCTACTACGGTGGATGGGGTTGGGGCGGCGGCTGGGGCTGGCGTGGTGGTTGGGGCGGCTGGGGCGGCTCAAACTATATAAATCAATATATCGAAGGAACAATTATTGTTGATTTCTTAGACCCAGCTAAAAAGATTTTATTTTGGCACGGACAAGGCTCAGGCTTTAATCTTGATAACTTTAGCAAAAGAGAACAACGTTTAAATACAGGTGTTAAGGAGATTTTGGCTCAATATCCGCCAAATGCGATAGCTGCAAAATAAGTAGAAATTCTTATCTTAAAATATTTATATAGCAATCCATTAATTGCTTAGTTACTACAGGGCTGTCGAATTTTTGTACAAATTCCAGCCCTTTTCTTTTCATCTCAGCTTGCAAAGGTGGTGATTCAAGAACCTGATTAATTGCCGATGATAAACTCGGAGAATCTACTGGAGAAATGTAGATGCTAGTTGGCCCGCCCGCTTCTTCCAAGCACGATCCTGTTGCAGCAATTGTTGGAATGCCTGAATATAAAGCCTCTATAATCGGAATGCCAAAGCCTTCGTAAAAAGAAGGATAAACAAAAACAGTTGCTAATTGATATATTCCTGGTAAATCTGCAAATGGAATATTTTTTTGGAATAGAATTCTGTTTTTTAATCCGAGTTTTTCTATTTCCTCTTCAACGCTTTTAAAGTATGGCGTTTGTTTTCCTATAACAACCAGTTTATAATCTTCGTTTACTGTTTTTAAAGCCTGAACAATAAGTTTAAGGTTTTTTCGCTCTTCTATTGTTCCAACGTTGAGAATGTATTTTTCAGGCAGCTTATAGTTTAAGCGAATTTTATCCAAAACTGATTGATCCAAAAAAGTTTTAAAACTATCATCACAAGTTTGATAAATAACTTCAATTTTATTTGGATTGATCTTGTAAAATTCTACAATATCAGCTTTGGTTTTTTCGCTTATAGCAATAATTTTATCTGCATGCTTACAAGCCGATTGGCTTTTCCATTTGTAAAGTTTCCGATCGATAAACTTATAATACTTTGGAAAGCGAAGGAAAATCAAATCATGTATGGTAACAATAGATTTAATTTCGGTTTTCTGAATAGAAAATGGGATTTCGTGGCTTAAACCATGAAATAATTGAATGCCATCGTGCTTTAAATCTTTTAGAATATTAAAACTCCGCCATAAGAAATTACTTTTCGACGGAAGTTTAAGTTGAATGTTTTCTTGCTCCAAAAAAGTATCGATCTGTTTTGAAGATTTTACTTTTGGAGAATAAACAAAATATTTATTTTCAGGAAATTGACGGGCAAGCTGCTCTATTAAGGAACGACTGTAATTACCAAGTCCAGTTAAATTATTTGCAGCTCTTTTTCCGTCGAAGCCAATTTTAAACTTAAAACTTAAAGCCGAAAGGCCAAAGCTTGACTGGTCAAGTTCTGTACTTTCGGCTTTTTTATTTTTTATTTTGCTATCAGCTTTCACTTTTCAGCTTAAACTGCTACATTATTTTCTCTCAACGCATCGTTAAGCGAAGTTTTCTTATCTGTACTTTCTTTACGTTTACCAATAATTAAAGCACATGGAACCTGATATTCGCCAGAAGGGAATTTTTTAGTATAACTACCTGGGATAACTACTGAACGTGCAGGAACAATTCCTTTATACTCAACAGGCGTTGGGCCAGTAACATCAATAATTTTTGTTGAAGCAGTTAAAACTACGTTAGCACCAAGAACAGCTTCTCTTTCTACTTTAACACCTTCAACAACAATAGCTCTTGAGCCCAAAAAAGCATCATCTTCAATAATAACTGGAGCAGCTTGAACAGGCTCTAAAACGCCACCAATGCCAACACCACCACTTAAGTGAACACGTTTGCCGATTTGTGCACATGAACCAACAGTCGCCCAGGTATCAACCATAGTACCTTCATCTACGTAAGCACCAATGTTTACATACGATGGCATCATAATTACTCCTTTAGCTAAATATGCGCCATAACGAGCACTTGCCATAGGCACAACACGTACACCAGTTGATTTATAATCGGTTTTTAAATCCATTTTATCGTGGTAAACGAAAGGGCCGCTTTTAATTTCTTTCATCTCACGAATAGGGAAATATAAAATTACAGCTTTCTTTACCCACTCATTAATGCCCCAAGAGTTTAAAACGGGTTCAGCAACACGAATTTCACCCTTATCAAGGCCCATAATAACGGCTTCGATGGCTTCGCAGTAATTGCTGTATTTTAAAAGGGTTCTATCTTCCCAAGCGGCTTCAATTAATTTCTTTAAATCTGAATACATGATGTTTTTAAATTTTACGCAAAATAACTTAAAATTTTTGGTTTTTTAGTTTTTTAGGTGTTTGGTTTTTTTGGTTAGGGTTGCTTAACTTTGGTTTTTAGAATTTTTATGTTTTGGATTTTTAAGTTACGGTTGTAAACCACCAAACTAAAAAAAACAAGCAATTAACAAACAAATAATGGCAGAAACAGAAAAACTTAGGATTGATAAATATTTGTGGGCGATTAGACTGTTTAAAACCAGAAGTTTGGCTACCGATGCTTGTAAGGCAGGTAGAGTGAAGTTGAAAGGACAAAATATTAAACCATCGGCTATTGTGAAAATTGGCGATGTTTATTCTGTATCAAAAGGGATTGAAAAAAAGATAATCGAAGTTGTAGAGTTTTCATACAATAGAACAGATTCGCCAATTGCATTAACTAAATATAAAGATTTAACTCCTGTAGAAGAAACCCACGCCTTTAAGTCGATGTTTCATTCACCAAATTTAAAGCGTGACAGAGGCACAGGTAGGCCGACTAAAAAAGATAGGAGAGAAACGGATGATTTAATCGGAGGACTTTTCGAAGGCGAAGACGATTAGTTTTTTGCTTTGATTTGATGAATTTCTACAGCTTGCACACTTGTAATCGCATATTGTAAACTGAAATGCCTCATTCTATAGCTCATCATGGCAGTTTTGCCAAGCTTTTCGATTAATTTATAATTAGCAACCGCCCCAACTGCTGCGCCAATAAATGGTAACATTTGCGCAAGCTTCGCTAAATCTATATAATCGCGATATTGTTGTTGAAAGGTAAGCCAATCGAATTCATCAATATTTGTTGGCAATTTATGTGCTTTATCATCCCAATCTAGCATTTTAAGGTAAACATTTTTGCTTTCCTCTTTACTCGAAAAAGCTAACTGAAAGATATGTAAAATGTATAAACGTTCACGGTAATCTTTAACATCGTAACCATAAGTTGCCGCAATATCGAAAAGCATTTTCATTTTAATACTCAACAGTAAAGGGAAATCGGCAAGGCTCATTAAAAAACCGCCTGCGCCAGTAATTCCACCTTCTGCGGCACCAGTTTTTTTATAATTTTCAATCTTTTGTTTTATTAAAGCTTCGCGATGCATTAATGTTAAATCTAAAACGGGCTTAGAAGTTGTAAATGCAGATCCAAAAAGTACGGCTTTAACCATTTGCTTAATGGCAGTTGTTATAGCACTATGAACTTTATCTGGGATAAGACTATTAATTTTCTTTTGAACTTTATTTGTAGTTTTATCTAAGAAGGATGGTTTTTGCAAAGTTTTAAACTTCCAAAACTCCAACTCACTAGTAATTTTTTGTTCGTAGGTCATACACTTATAAGACGCTAATCGTAAACTTTTGTTTCAAAAGAAGATTATGTATTAATTGACTGATTAAAAACTTTTCCGCTAATCACTTTTTAATATTCAATTCGCATAGGCGATGTTTCCCAAAGTTTAAAAGCTTGCATAGCTTCGTCACGCATCATTTGCACAACAGGCAATGTTCTTTCCTCCATTGGTTTATCCAATTCTTCATAAATAAATTTATCGCTAAAGCCGATATTCTCTGCATCTGTTTTTGTGTTGGCATAATAAATCGTCTCAATTTTGGCCCAATAAATGGCACCCAAACACATCGGACAGGGTTCGCAACTGGTGTAAACAACGCAACCGCTTAAATCGAAAGTGTTTAACGCTGTGCAAGCCAAACGTATCGCCGAAACTTCTGCATGTGCAGTTGGATCGTTTGTTGATGTTACTTTGTTAGCCGAGCCAGCAATTAGTTTTCCATCTTTAACAATAACAGCACCAAATGGCCCGCCAATACTTTCGCTAACATTTTTTACCGATAGCTCAATAGCCATACGCATAAATTCTTCGTGTTGTTTTTTATTCTCCATTGTAAAATTTAGAGCAAAAAAAATGCCCCGTTTTTGCGGAGCATTCTTAATTCTATAATTGTAAATTATTTTTTAGCGTAATCTGCGTTTAAGCCTTTAATAACTTCAGAAGTTACATCTAAGCTTTCATCAGCAAATAAGATAGCGCTATTACCTTTAGAATAAGTTAAAACCATTTTGTAACCTTTTTCTTTAGCGTATCCTTTTAAGTAACCAGCAACTTTATCGTAAAGTTTTTCGTTTTCTGCAGCCTGCTCATTTTGTAAAGCGCCACCAGCATTTTGCTGATAAGCTTGTAATTCTTGTTGTTTACGAGCTAAACGATCTTCTGTAGTTTTGCGAACATCAGCAGCTAAACTAGCTGCGTTTTGTTGGTATTGAGCAACTTCTCTTTGGAAAGCTTCACCTTTAGCTTTCATGTCATCTTGCGCTCTCTTGCCTTTACCTTCAAATTTAACTTTAAGGTCTTTGTAGTAATCGTATTTTGTTAATAACGAATCTGAATTTACAAATACAATTTTCTCATCTGCAGAAACAGCTGTAGCGCTATCTGTTTTTTTAGTTTCAGTTGTTTTAGCTTCTTTGTTTTGGCAAGCAGAAAAAGCTGTAATAAGCGCTGCTGTTGCAAATAAACCAAAGGTTTTAAAGGTTTTTCTTTCCATTATTGTTTAATAAATTTTAGCAAACTTATATAAATTAGTTTTTATATGCAATTTCAATGCAAGTTTGTGTGGTTAAGGTATTTTCATAAAATAAATTAGTTAAGCGTAAAATTTAAATTATTAGGAAAAATGGTTTAGCCATTTTATTAAAGTGTTTGATTGGTGGAAAATCATTATTTCGGTTCCGTTAGGAACATATGGTGGACACAAAAAATGGTTTATGCGTTTTGTTAGGAATTTTTTATCCATGAAAAATCATCATTTTCGTTCCTTTAGGGACGTTTGATGGGATAGAAAAAATGGTTTGTCCATTTTGTTAGAAGTGTTTGATTGATGAAAAATCATCATTTTCGTTCCGTTAGGAACGTTTGATGGGTAGAAAAACGCAATGTTTTTCGTTTCGTTAGGGACGTTTGGTGGGATAATTGCATTCATTTTAGTTGATTTTTTGCCCTCTAAACCCGATTGAAATGTAAAGCCGCCGAATTTTCTCGGCGCTTGTAATAAAAAGCGGGACTAACACATGATTGAAACACAGATTTTGCTTTTCAAAAGCTTATTTAAACCCCTTTTAAGGCATTATATTTCTGATGTTTCAACAAGCTAAAACTTATCCACATATTAGTTTATGTACCAAAAAATGCGTATTTTTGATGATTATAGTTTTAAATAAAATATGAGCGAAGAACAGGATTTAAAGTCAAATTATTCGGCAGATAATATACAGGTTTTAGAAGGTTTAGAAGCGGTGCGTAAGCGCCCTTCGATGTATATAGGTGATACAGGTGTAAAAGGCTTGCACCACTTGGTTTACGAGGTTGTAGATAACTCGATTGATGAAGCTTTGGCTGGCCATGCGGATACAATTGACGTTAGAATTTTAGCAGGAAACTCAATCAGAGTTGAAGATAACGGACGTGGTATTCCGACAGGAATTAATACGAAAGAAAATAAATCGGCGCTTGAAATTGTAATGACGGTTTTACACGCGGGTGGTAAATTTGATAAAGATACTTATAAGGTTTCTGGCGGTTTGCACGGTGTTGGGGTAAGTTGCGTTAATGCTTTATCTACCGATTTAAAAGCTGAAGTACACCGCGAAGGTAAAATCTGGATGCAGGAATATAAAATTGGTGTTCCGCAATATGATGTAAAAGAAGTTGGAACAACCGATAAAAGAGGTACAATTGTAACTTTTACGCCAGATGCTACAATTTTTACGCAAACAACCGAGTATAAGTATGATACTTTGGCTGCTCGTTTACGCGAACTGGCTTTCTTAAATAAAGGGATTAAATTAACATTAACTGATGAACGTGAAACTTTAGAAGACGGAACATTTTTGTCGGAAGTTTTCCAATCAGAAGGCGGTTTAAAAGAATTTGTTTCCTTTTTAGATGGAACAAGAGCATCTTTCTTGCCTGAGCCAATTTATATTGATGGTATAAAAAATGGTGTACCAGTAGAATTAGCTTTTCAATACAACGATAGTTATTCGGAAAACGTTCACTCTTACGTAAACAATATTAATACGCACGAGGGAGGAACCCACATTGCAGGTTTCCGTAGAGGTTTAACACGTACTTTAAAAAGTTATGCAGATAAATCGGGTTTGTTAAAAAACCTGAAAATGGAAATTACTGGTGATGACTTTAGAGAAGGCTTGACAGCAGTAGTTTCTGTTAAAGTTCAAGAACCGCAATTTGAAGGACAAACTAAAACTAAACTGGGTAACAGTGAGGTTATGGGTGCGGTAGATATTGCTGTAGGCGAAGCTTTGGGGGCTTACTTGGAAGAGAATCCGAAGGAAGCTAAAATGATTGTTAACAAGGTTATTTTAGCGGCTACGGCTCGTGCTGCGGCTCGTAAAGCCCGCGAAATGGTTCAGCGTAAGAGCGTAATGGGTGGTTCTGGTTTGCCAGGTAAACTTGCTGATTGCTCGGACAGTGATCCAGAAAAATGTGAGATTTACTTAGTAGAGGGTGACTCGGCGGGTGGTACTGCTAAACAAGGTCGCGATAGAAACGTTCAGGCTATTTTACCTTTAAAAGGTAAAATTTTGAACGTTGAGAAAGCGATGGAGCATAAGATTTACGAAAACGACGAGATTAAAAATATGTTCACAGCTATTGGTGTTAGCATTGGTACGCCAGAAGATGATAAGGCTTTGAACTTAACAAAACTTCGTTATCATAAAATCGTAATCATGACGGATGCTGATATCGATGGTTCTCACATTACCACTTTGATATTAACTTTCTTCTATCGTTATATGAGAGCATTAATTGAGGCTGGTTATGTTTATATTGCCTCGCCACCACTTTATCAGGTGAAAAAAGGTAAAGATTTTGAATATTGCTGGAATGACGTACAACGCGATGCTGCTGTACAACGTATTAAAGGTAATGGTAAGGAAGAGAGTGTGCACATACAACGTTATAAAGGTTTGGGCGAAATGAACGCTGAACAGCTTTGGGATACAACTTTGAACCCTGCTACTCGTACTTTATTACAAGCTACAATTGAAAGTGCTGCAGAATGCGATCATACTTTCTCTATGTTAATGGGCGACGAAGTTGCTCCACGTAGAGAATTTATTGAGCGTAATGCTAAGTATGCGAAAATTGATGCTTAATTGAGCTAAGGTTAAAAGACTCAAGTAGAGAGCGAAACATATTAAAAACCGCTTCAAGTTTTAACTTGAAGAGGTTTTTTTATTTAATAACAAAAAAGCCACCTGAATAAATCAGGTGGCTATAGCTCACTCGTTTTTATAAAAATTTTGCCATTTCCGCTCTCTATCCAAAGCGCAGAAGTTGGCTAACTAACCATCCCACAAAGCAGGATTAAACTAAGAATTAAAGAGTCTCTTATAAAATGTAATACGAGCCTATTGGAGCTAATTCTGTTTGAGGCTTATCCTCATATATTTTATTATCATCAAGCATTTGGTATAAATCACGCTCAATGGTTCTGCAAATTGTAGTGGTTGGTGTATCTGTCGGTTTATTCTCAAATGGATCTTGCAGATGAACAGCCATTTTTTCGACTAATAAGAAAAATGCTGCAATTGCTACCACCAACGGCACTTCCATATATCCAAAGTATTCGATTAAGCCAAAAGGCAATAACACAATAAATAAGTGAATAGACATGCTTATATATTTACTATAAGTTACTGGAAAAACGGTGTTTTTAATTCGCTCAGAGCCACCCATACTATTGCATAAAGCGTTTAAGGATTTATCGATTTCAATTTGCTGATACTTATTTATCCAACCTTCTCGTAAAGCTTTTTTCAAATCCATTGCATGCAATTCCAATAGTGAGGTTGTTACATTTTTGCGTTTTTTAATAAAAGCTACTTCTTCAGCAGAAAGATATTCTTCTAAACCTTTACGGGGATTAAAACCTCTTAACGATTGGCTAAGTGCATAACACCAGGCAATTTGTCGTTTAATAAATCGTTCTTTAAACTCTTCTATTTCCTCTTGCCCGTAAGGATTTTCTACAAATGATATTATTTGGCGAGAAATGGATCTGGAATCGTTAACGATTGCACCCCAAAGTATTCTGGCTTCCCACCATCTATCGTACGCCTGATTAGAGCGAAATGCTAGTAAAAGTGAAATTATTGTGCCTAGTAATGCTGGTACTGCAACAGGAATGGAGATGCGTGTAACATGGAAATTTTGATATAGAACTACAATACCAACCGAATAGGCGATAACAAAAAGTAGTTCTTTTTTTACTTTTCCAAATATGTATGTGAGCGGAATATTATTTCGTAACAGCATGATATAAAATCTTATGTGTGAATAAATTAAACTTTAAGCTCTTGTAATTGAGCCTCGTGAATTTTGGTATCGATTAAATTTTCTGTGGTATGAACAGTTAGCGTATTTAACTGAATGGTTTCGCAGCCCGAACGTTCGGTTAAATATTTAGGATCGATACTGTACTTATTTATAGGTGTAAATTTGTAATCTTTTAAGTAAGCAACACTATTAACATCAAAAGCCTCGATAAAATTTTTAAATGCGGCAACCGTACTTCCGTAGAAATATTCTATACCTATGGTTTTAATTTTACTAGGATATTTGTTTTTATAATTATTTAATGCCTGATAAAATTCATCACTTATATTTTCGTAATCGCGGCTGCGGCGACTAAGCATTAACATGTCAGTTATAGAATCTGAAAGTTTAAATGCGTGTACAAAAATGATATTTAAATTTTCTTCGCCTTGATTTTGAACAAGTGCATCGATAATTTTAGTGCTTTCTAAATTGAAATCGGTTGGTACTAATACTGTTTTCATGGCCTTATGTTTAAATAAACGATTAAATTATTTATACAAGTTTAAGGCGATATTATTACAGCGAAATAAGAACGAGATTAAAATTAGATTAGAATTTAAAATTGTTTATTGGAAATTTCATTATGGAGAGTTTTTACTCGTTGAAGAAGAAGTAGAGGTTATTGAAGCATTAAATGATATATTATGATAAGATTTTTTTAGCCTTTTATTGGCAGTAGAACTTTAATTTCAGTTCCGATTCCTTCTTGAGATTTTATGGCAATGCTACCTCTATGTAAACGAATAATATTTAACGATAAAGGCAAGCCTACTCCGTAACCTTTAAAATCGTTGGTGTTCGAGGCTCTGTAAAATGGCTCGAAAATATGTTGAATATCAGTTTGCGGTATTCCAATACCAAGATCTGTTACAGCAATTGATAACGTGTTTGCCTTGCTTTCAAGATTTATAGTTACGGGATTATTATTCGAATATTTACAGGCATTACTTACAATATTACTAATGGCAAGCTTTATTAGGTTTTTATTTATCTTAAGTGTTAACTGTTCATCATCGTCGGGTAGGGTATTCAAATCAATATCAATTCTGCTATTTGGATGTACTTGATTTACTGAAGCTTTAATTTCCCAAAGTAATTCATCTATTCTTACTTCTTCCCATGGTTGGTTTTTTCCGTTAAAACCAGATTGGGCTAAGCCTAATAAACTCGTTAAAATATGCTCCAATCTATCCGATTCATCTTTAATTTTAGTTAAGGCTTTATGCTGTTTTTCTGCATCATCTTTGGATTTGATTGCCAATTCTACCTCTCCGCTAATAATCGTTAATGGTGTTCTTAATTCATGCGAAGCATTACTAATAAAATTATTTTGGGTTTCGAAAGCTGTTTCCAGCCTGTTAAGCATATTATTAAAGGTTTGTGCCAATTGCGACATTTCATCGCTACCGCTTTTAACATCGAGCCTTAAATGTAGATTTTCTGCCTTAATTTTTTTTACACTTTTGATGATATTTCTTAAAGGCATCAACATATAGTTAGAGAATCGCCAGCCAACTATAAATGATAAAATTATTGAAAGAAAGAACCCAATAATCAATATTTTTTGCAAATCTTTTAATTCTCTAAAACCAAAAGGATCGTTTGCGGAAACAATCACAACGTAACCTTGCTGCGAATTTTTAAAAAATTTACCTGCATAAAAATGATTATCAACACGGTATCTGGCCATAAAACCAGCATTTATCCTATCATAGAAAACCTTAGGCAGTTCTCTATCAACTGTAGATTGGTTGGAGCCTGCTTCGATTATAAATTCTTTTTCTGATGGTAGACGTTCCAGGTATTGATTGCGCATTTTTGCGTAAACATCGTTATTGTCGTCTTCGTAAAGCTTTATTTGTGCCGCAATGTTTACCCTTGCCTCTAATCGCTTATAAAAATCCTCGAAAGCAAATTCATTAGAAAAATACCATACAAAACCACTTAAAAGCGAAATGATAACTGCTGATAAAATGGCAAAGAGTAATGTAATTTTCTTGGCTATTTCCATTATCGATCTTTTAATACATAACCTAATCCAACTGCAGTATGTATTAATTTTTGCGTTGAGTTTTTATCTATTTTTTTGCGAAGGTAGTTTACATAAACATCAACTACATTTGTTCCGAGGTTAAAATCAATATCCCAAACACTTTCTAAAATATCTATTCGAGATAATATTTTAGATTTATTCTTCGCCATAAATTCTAGCAAGCGATATTCTGTTGCTGTTAATATAATTTCCTGATCATTTCTTTTTACACTTTTGGCGCTTAAGTTAATTTGCAAATCGGCTATTTGGATAATCTGATCAAGCGTTGCTACGCCATTGTATCTTCTTAATAGCGTTCTGATTCTGGCGAAGAGTTCAGCAAATTTGAAAGGTTTTATCAAATAATCATCAGCACCGTTATCTAAACCGTTAACTACATTTTCGGTCGTTCCTAAAGCGGTTAGCATGATAATTGGCGTAGTAGGTTTTTGTTCTTTAATGATTTTGCAAAGCTCCAAGCCGTTTATGCCTGGTAACATAATATCAAGCATAATTAAATCGAAATTATGCTCTAAAGCCATCTGTTTCCCTATAATGCCATCTGGCGCAATACTAACTGTAAAGCCCTCGTCGGTTAACCCACGCGAAACAACTGAAACAATGCTTGGCTCGTCTTCTACTATTAACAAATTCATCTAATGGCAAGTAATCTAAAAAAATGCGAATAACAAAATCTAAATCGACAGAAATTAATAAATGTTGCTTTTTTAACCAAAAGCCGACACAATTGTTTGTTTAAAAAAAAAAGTAAAAAAAAACTTCCTGATTTAAGTCAGGAAGTTCAAAAAAGGATTTTGCTAATGATATTATTTTCCAGCTTCTGATTTTTCTTTCAGGCTCACTAGTCCGCTTTCGAAGTCTTTACCAATCATTTTATCCATACCACCCATAACCAGGCACATCCACTTGCTTATAAAATTGTTTTCACCACTCATTGTCCAGGTAACTTTATTTCCCGTTCCTTCTGTCGTGATATCAAATTTAGTGTCGGCATGACTTTCAAAAGGTTCTTTGAAAAACAAATCGATATCAACCTGTTTGTATGGTTCTACCTTTAAAATTTTCATTTCCCCACTTCCAGTTTCTTTACCTGCCCATTCGTACAAATGACCTGGTTGTGCAACTGTACCCGAAAAAGTTGTTTTAGCAGTTGGTTCCATTTTAGCCCATGGATTCCATTTGTAGAATTCGTTAAAATCTGCAATGTTTTTGTAGATTACACTATCAGGTGCATTAATAGTTGTACTTCTGCTTACCGAATAAGTTTTAGGAAGAAAAAAACTTCCAACTACGAGAATTATTGCGATTACAACAATAATCCCGACTAAGATTCTTAAAAATTTCATATTTGATTTGTTTGGTTACTTAAATTTAAAAAGAAACGGTTTAAATCAAAATAAATATTTTAAACTATATTGATGCGTTGGTTCGGACTGTTTAATTTGTAATGCATTAAATCGGCTATGGATTGTGCTTTTTGTTTTATCATTTCTGCATACTCACCTTCAAAAAGTTCATCAACGGTTTCAAAGAAAAGTTTTTTCCAGGTATTAAATTCTTCCTGGTGCATGTTAGCTTTTTCTCTTAATGCAAAATGTGTAAGCATTGGGTTGCCTTTGTAAACTGCTTTGCCAAATAAAATACTCTCCCAAAAATCGTACATTTTAGGTAAATGGTGCGACCAATCTACTTTAGCAATCTCTGTAAAAATAGGGCCAATTTTATTATTCTGTTGTACTTTGGTATAAAAAGTATCAACCAAAAAAATAATATCTGCTCTGTTGCTAATGTCGATTTTCATGTGATAAATCTTTTAAGTTTAAAAAGCCAAGTATTACCAGCAATATGAATTTAAAACTCTCGATTACTATATAAAGGATGTGATGAAAGCTTTCGGTAATTGGTTTTCCGTCTAATACCAATTTTGCTCTTTCATCTAATAATGGTAAAAGCCAAAAAGTATCAGTTAACAATAAAATTGTAATGAAGAATAAAAGTAATCCTTTTAGGTTTTTTAATGATGTTTGGTAAGTGCAAATCAAAATTAGTACTAATAAAACTATTTCAATTTTATTTAGGGCCTGAAAAACAAGTTGCCCTATTCCTAAACCTAATGGTATGGTAATTCCGGGAGCTCGAAATTTTAATGGTGCTTCTAAAAAACTAATTCCAGCAACTAATCCGCTCCAAAAAATAATACAAAAGCAAAGAATATACTTTTTCATTTTATACAAATATCTGCTAAAAAGATTAGAGAAAAATGATATGTATCAGAAAATGGTTATTATTTGTATAACCTTAACATTAATTTATCGTAATTAATAACCGCTTTGTATTGCATCAATATATCGCCGCCAATAATGCCACCAATTGGAGGATGACCAAATTGCTGGTAAGTATCACTCACTGATTGCAAATCGAAAGCCACAGTTTCGTAGTTCTTTAACTTTAATGTGCCGATTTTTAATTCGGGAATTGTAGCCTGAATGGTTGTCGTAGTTGTAAATAGGGTAGCGGCATTAATTTCTTCTGATACTTGAAGGGTTTCTGAAAGATGCTGTTCGATTAATGATTTGTCGAATACACTTCTTGATGCGCCAGTATCTAAAACAGCGTAGTGTTTTTCTTTAAAAACAACAATTTCTACCAAAAGATGAAAACCGTCGTCTTGTAAGTTTATGAGTTTTAAAGGAATTGAAATTGTTTTCATAGTTATTTATGTCTACTACCTTCGACTACGCTTAGGATGACAATTACTAAATTGAAAAAAAATGCCACCAAAGAACAGAATTTACGGATGATTAGCATATTCCGTGCTTCTGTATTTGGTGGCAAAAATAAGTTAACAAATAAGGATTACACCAATTTCATTTCGGCAAGCACGCTATTCATATTTCTAACCGCATCTGCGCTTTTATTAAGTGCAGCTTGCTCGTCGTCAGTTAATTTAAAATCTATAATTTTTTCCCATCCATTGCGGCCAATAATTACTGGCACACCTAAGCAAATATCATTTTGGCCATATTCACCTTCAAGCGATACGCAACAAGTAAAAAGTTTTTTCTCATCCCGTAAAATTGCTTCTACTAATGCTGCACCAGCAGCACCAGGCGCATACCATGCAGATGTTCCAATCAAACCAGTTAAAGTTGCACCACCAACCATTGTATCAGCTGCAACTTTATCAAGTGTAGCTTTATCCAATAAATTGCTTACTGGTAAACTTTGGTATGTAGCCAAACGCGTTAAAGGAATCATGGTTGTATCGCCATGGCCACCAATAACAAAACCTTGTAAATCGTTTGGATTACAATCTAATGCTTGCGATAAATAGAATTTAAAACGAGAACTATCTAAAGTTCCACCCATCCCAATAATGCGGTTTTTAGGTAATCCTAAAGATTTCAATGCTAAATAAGTCATCGTATCCATTGGATTACTAATCACAATGATAATCGCCTCTGGAGAAAATTTTAATATATTTTCTGCAACACCCTTTACAATACCTGCATTAATTCCAATTAATTCTTCACGAGTCATTCCGGGTTTACGTGGTAAGCCTGAAGTAATTACAACTACATCCGAACCAGCAGTTTTGCTGTAATCGTTTGTTACACCCGAAATTTTTGTATCGAAGCCCAAAAGAGTAGCGGTTTGCATCATATCGATGGCCTTGCCCTCGGCGAAACCTTCTTTAATATCTAATAATACAAGCTCATTAGCCAGTTCTTTACGTGCAATGTTATCTGCACAAGTTGCGCCTACAGCGCCCGCTCCTACAACCGTTACTTTCATATATCTAAATTTTAATGGTTTGCTGTTAATTACCAATCGAAGGTATAAATAAATATAAGGTTAAAAAATCCTTTTCAAAACTTTATAATTATATCTGATCGTTGCAGGTTTGCGGTAGGCAAATGCACAATTATACTGGTTGTATCAATTTGCAGTAGACAATTGCAAGAATGCATTATTTTCTACAAGTTTTGATGATGAATATTTTATAGAAACCTTACTCTTTTAGAGAATAGATTGTGATAACTAAAACCTTATCAATACTAAATTGGTTACTTCTAAAAATATTAAGCAATGGAAAATAAACCTATTTCGAATATCGATTATAAAGCTTTTGAAGGAAAATGGTATTCTCTTTACTCTATTCCTACTCTAATGGATAAGCATTGGAAACAAACTACTGAAACCTATACGTTAGCAGATAATGATCATTTTGATGTTCTAACAACTTATCATAAAGAAGGAAAACCTGAAGAAAAATCGATCACATCTAAGTTATTTTTTGAGGAAGAAAAACCTGATGGTGATATGAAAGCGCAATTTTTGTGGCCTTTTAAAATCGGGTATTGGATTATCGAACTAGCTGATGATTACAGTTATGTTGTTGTTGGGCATCCTGATGAAAAATACCTCTTTATAATGGCTCGTGAACCAAAGATGGAGGCTGATTTACTGGTTGATATTATCGAAAGATGCCGCGAAAAAGGCTATGATGTAAGTGAGTTGGTTAGCCAGGAGCATTTTTAGGCAATTATTACAATCGTCCTCCGTTAGTCGGGATTTATAATCCCGATTTTAGCGCTGTGGATTTCAAATCCACAATACATAAGGTCGAGATTATAAATCTCGACCAACCAAGGTTGGAATTCCAAATTTAAATCTGCAGAGTGTATCAACTCTTTACTCTTTTGTTGATAATTTACTGACAACCTAAGGCTTCAAATTCCTTATTTTCTGTTAGTCGGGATTTATAATCCCGATTCTAGCACTGTGGATTTCAAATCCGCAATACATAAGGTCGAGATTATAAATCTCGACCAACCAAGGTTGGAATTCCAAATTTAAACCTGCAAAGTGTATCAACCCTTTACTCTTTTGTTGATAATTTACTGACAACTTAAGGCTTCAAATTCCTTATTTTTGAAGAACCGTTAATATTCTACAACGGTTAATTCTTTTCAATAAAATATGTACTTAATTTTTGATACTGAAACCACGGGTTTACCACGTAATTACAACGCACCAATCACCGATACGGATAACTGGCCACGTTGTATCCAAATTGCGTGGCAGCTACACGATGAGATGGGGCGATTGGTTGAACATCAAGATTATCTGGTTAAACCAGAAGGATTTAATATTCCTTACGATGCAGAAAGAATTCACGGTATTTCGACTGATTTAGCAATAGAGCAAGGTATTTCATTTGATGAAATGCTGTATAAATTTAATGAAGTTTTAAATAAGGCAAAGTTTATTGTTGGTCAGAATGTTGGCTTCGATGTAAACATCATGGGTTGCGAATTTCATCGTTTTGGTGTTGCAAATCGCATGGCCGAAATGCCAGTTTTAGATACCTGTACTGAAGTTACCGCACAACTTTTGCAATTACCAGGCGGTAGAGGTGGTAAGTTTAAACTACCTACCTTAACCGAGTTACACGCTTATTTATTTGGTGCGCCATTTAACGAAGCCCACAACGCAACCGCCGATGTGGAAGCAACTACGCGTTGCTTTTTAGAGCTGGTTAAACGTGAAGTTTTTAAAAAAGAAGAACTACTGGTCGATGCAGAATATTTTCCTCGTTTTAGAGAGGTAAACCCTGCAACAATTGAGGGTGTTGGTTTAAAGCACATCAATTTAAAATCAGCTTCTGATGAAATTCGTAAACGAATACAAAAAGCTGAAGGTGGCGGAATTTCAAAACAAGAACTCGAAGGCAATAAGCAAGAACTTGCTGCGGCAACTTTTGTTCACTTGCATAATCATACCCAGTTTTCAGTTTTACAAAGTACCATAAGTATTCCTGCTTTGGTAAAAGCTACAGCTGCACAAAAAATGCCTGCCGTTGCAATGACGGATCATGCAAATATGATGGGTGCATTTCACTTTGTAAATGCAGTTTTAAATCATAATAAGGCAGCAGAGGCTAAAAATGCCGAAGCTATAGAAGCTGGGCAACGCCCTACAGAAGTGGTTATGACACCGATTGTTGGGGTAGAATTTTTTGTTTGCAACAATCACTTAGATCGAACGGCAAAAGATAATGGCTACCAAATGGTACTATTAGCAAAGAATAAAAAGGGCTATCATAATTTAGCTAAAATGTCTTCTATTGCTTATACTAAAGGGTTTTATTATGTTCCTCGTATTGATAGAGATATAATCGAACAGTATAAAGACGATATTATTGTGCTTTCTGGCAACTTATCGGGAGAGATTTCGAATAAGATTTTGAACATGGGTGAAACCCAAGCCGAAGAAGCCTTAATATGGTGGAAGGAAAAGTTTGGTGATGATTTCTATATTGAAGTTATGCGCCACAATCAGGAAGACGAGAATCGTGTAAACGAATCTTTAATTTCATTGGCAAAAAAACATGCGGTTAAACTCGTTGGAACAAACAATACCTATTACATCAATAAAAAGGATGCTAATGCACACGATATTTTGTTGTGTGTAAAAGATGGTGAGAAACAGGCAACGCCAATTGGCCGTGGCCGTGGCTATCGCTATGGCTTACCCAACCAAGAATATTACTTTAAATCGCCTGATGAAATGAAATCGCTTTTTGCGGATTTACCCGAGGCTATTTTAAATATTCAGGAAATTGTAGATAAAATTGAAATCTATAAACTTGCTCGTGAGGTACTCTTACCTAAATTTGATATCCCTGAGGAATTTTTAGTTACCGAAGACGAAGCGGATGGTGGAAAACGAGGTGAGAATAAATTTTTAAGGCATTTAACCTACGAAGGTGCTAAAAAACGTTATGGCGAATTAACGCCGCCAGTAATTGAGCGTCTAGATTTCGAATTGGCTACAATTGAAAAAACGGGTTATCCTGGTTATTTTCTAATTGTACAGGATTTTATTGCCGAAGCTCGCCGAAGAGATGTTTCTGTAGGTCCTGGTCGTGGTTCGGCCGCAGGATCTGTAGTTGCCTATTGCTTGTGGATTACCAACATCGACCCGATTAAATACGATCTCCTTTTTGAGCGTTTCTTAAATCCCGATCGTGTTTCCATGCCCGATATTGATATCGATTTTGATGATGAGGGTCGTGGTCGCGTAATGGAATACGTAATCAACAAATACGGCTCGAGTCAGGTTGCGCAAATTATCACTTATGGAACGATGGCTGCGAAATCGTCAATCCGAGATACAGCAAGGGTATTGGATTTGCCTTTATTTGAAGCCGATAAAATTGCCAAGCTAATTCCAAATATGAAGCTTGCTAAAATCTTCAATCTGGATGAAAAAACTTTAAAAGATGCTTTGCGTCCTGATGAATACGAACGCGTTCAGGAATTAAAAGCATTGGGACTTTTAAAGGATTTGAGTGGCGAAACCATTCAACAAGCTCAGGTTTTAGAAGGTTCGTTAAGAAATACAGGTATCCATGCCTGCGGGGTAATTATTACGCCGAGCGATATTACGAATTTTGTTCCAGTTGCAACAGCTAAGGATTCTGATTTATACGTAACTCAATTCGATAACTCCGTTGTAGAAAGTGCTGGCTTATTAAAAATGGACTTTTTGGGTTTGAAAACCCTTACACTTATAAAGGATACGGTTAAACTGGTAAAGAAAAGACACAATATCGATTTAGACCCAGATACGTTTCCTATTGATGATGTAGCAACCTACGAACTTTTCCAGCGTGGAGAAACCATCGGGATTTTCCAGTACGAAAGTCCAGGTATGCAGAAATACATGAAAGAACTTAAACCTACAGTTTTTGATGATTTAATTGCCATGAATGCATTATATCGTCCAGGACCTATGGAATATATTCCAAGCTTTGTTAAGCGTAAAAACGGAGAGGAAGAAATTAAATACGATTTAGATGCTTGTGAAGAGTATCTAAAAGAAACATACGGAATTACAGTTTACCAGGAACAGGTAATGCTTTTATCGCAAAAGCTAGCTGGTTTTACCAAAGGTGAGGCCGATGTTTTGCGTAAAGCGATGGGTAAGAAACAGAAGGATGTTCTGGATAAAATGAAACCTAAATTTGTTAAGCAAGCGGCAGAAAAAGGCCATGATGCGACAACTTTAGAGAAAATCTGGAAAGATTGGGAGGCTTTTGCATCTTACGCCTTCAACAAATCTCACTCTACTTGTTACGCATGGATTGCTTACCAGACTGCATTTTTAAAGGCACATTATCCTGCAGAATATATGGCTGCGGTACTTTCCAACAACATGAGTGATATTAAACAAGTTGCTTTCTTTATGGAAGAATGTCGCCAAATGGGTGTTGTGGTTTTAGGCCCAGATGTAAACGAATCTGATCTTAAATTCTCTGTAAATACCAAAGGTGAAGTTCGTTTTGGTATGTCGGCTGTTAAAGGAGTAGGTGAGAAGGCTGTAGAAAGTATAATTGAAGAACGATTAGCAAATGGGCCATACGGTACGGTTTATGATTTTGCTAAGCGTTCTAATACACGTATAGTAAATAAAAAAGCTTACGAAAGTTTTGTTTACAGCGGTGCATTCGATGCCTTCGGCGGACACAGAGCGCAATATTTTTATATCGGTCCGAACGATAAAATGAATGGCATTGAGAAAATTATTAAATATGCCAACGATTTTCAGAATAATGAAAATACATCACAAGCTTCGTTATTTGGAGGTTCGAAAGCCGATTTGATATTAGAACCATCGTTACCAGTTTCGCCCGAATGGGCTTTAATGGATCGCCTAAAATATGAGAAAGATGCGATCGGAATTTTTCTATCTGGTCATCCTTTAGATAATTATAAACTAGAACTTGATAAATTCTGTACACATGGTGTTAGGCAACTCAGTATTATCAATAAGGTAAGAATGGGTGATATGAACGAAGAAGTTCTTGCAGAGTTTGAGAAACTCAAAAACCGTGAACTTTGTGTTGGTGGTTTGGTTGTAACTGCATCACAAAGAATAACGAAAACAGGCAAGCCATTCGGCACATTTGTATTCGAAGATTATGACGATGCTAGTGAAATGGCACTTTTCGGAGAAGATTTTCTAAAGTTTAAATCATTTTTAACGGAAGGTTATTTTTTACAGATAAGAGGAAGAGTTGGTGAGCGTTTCGGAAAAGCAGGGGATTGGGAGTTTAAAATCACCGCGATCAATTTAATGTCTGAATTGAGGGATAAATTAGCTAAAAGCCTAACGATTCAGGTTCCTATCGAAAGGATAAATGAAGAGTTAATGAAGCAGATAGATGAGATTTTAGCAGACAATAAGGCAAATTCTGAGCAACAAAACTGCCAACTTAACTTCGCTATTTTTGATAGTGAGAAGCAGATTATGTTAGATATGCCATCTAAAAACCTTAAAATTAATCCAAACAATAAATTTTTGGAACAATTAACAGGATTGAATGTTGTTAATTACAAACTGAATTAGTTTTTTGGCTGTTTAGTTAGTTTGTTGTTTCGTATTTGTAACGGATGCCTAAAAACGAATCAAGTAAAAAAACAACCAGCTAACAAACCACAATAATGTCAAATTGGCATTACAGTATAGGTGGCATTAGAATTGAATACATATATTTGAATATAAAAAAATAAATTATGGCATTAGAAATCACAGATGCAAACTTCGAGGAGCTTGTATTAAAGTCAGATAAACCCGTATTAGTAGATTTTTGGGCAGAATGGTGTGGCCCTTGTCGCATGGTTGGTCCAGTAGTAGAGGAAATTGCGAAAGAATATGATGGTAAAGCTATCGTTGGTAAAGTAAACGTAGATAATAACCCACAAATTTCTATGCAGTTTGGTATCCGTAACATTCCAGCTTTATTGTACTTTAAAGATGGTCAGGTTGTAGATAAACAAGTTGGTGCTGTTCCAAAATCAGTATTAGCTGAAAAATTAAATAAGCAATTAGCTTAAAGCAAAAAACTAAAGCACAACGCTTTATTAAAATATATCACCCGAATTCGTTACAGAGTTCGGGTTTTTTATTACAATTTTTTTTTGTTCTTTTATTCTTCTAACAAAATCATAACTATGAACCTGTTCAACAACAAAACATCCAAATTAATATTAGCTGGTTGTTTATTAAATATTGGTGGAATTACTTTAGTTTCTGCACAAAATCCTGTAGAAACTGGAACACCTTCGGCAGATTACAAACCTGCTTTTGCAGGCCAAACACGTATTGCAAGTGTTAAAACTGCTACACCTTTAAATATTTCTATTATAAATGATAAACTGGAACGTCCTTGGGCAATTTCCGTAATGCCTGATGGAGGTTTTTTAATTACACAGAAAGAAGGAACTATGGTTACACTTTCTGCCGATGGGAAGTTAAAAAGTAAAATTGTGGGTTTGCCACAGGTTGATGATTCGGGACAAGGTGGCTTATTAGATGTAACTTTAGATCCAGATTTTGCTAAAAACAGAATGGTTTATTACGCCTACTCGGAGCCTCAGAGCAAAGGTGCTTTGCTTGCAATTGCTAAAGGTAAGTTATCTGCAAATGAAACTGCAATAGAAAATCAAACTGTAATCTATCGTGCTACACCAGCTTATAGCGGTAAACTTCAATATGGTTCGAGAATTGTTTTTGATAAAAATGGAAATCTATTTGTTAGTACTGGCGAACGCTCAGGCTCTGATATCAGAATCCAGGCACAATACTTAAACTCTTCACTGGGTAAAATTTTACATTTAACTACAGATGGTAAACCAGTTGCAGGCGGCCCGTTTGTAGGTAAAGGAGACGCGAAACCTGAAATTTACGCATACGGACTTCGTAATCCTGATGGTTTGGCAATCAATCCGCAAACAGGCGATTTATGGGAAGCAGAATTTGGACCAAAAGGTGGTGATGAAGTAAACATTATTAAACCAGGTAAAAATTATGGCTGGCCAATTATTACCTATGGAACTGAATATAGTGGTAAAAAAGTTGGCGATGGTATTCAGCAGAAAGAAGGTATGGAGCAGCCCGTGTATTTTTGGAATCCAAGTATTTCGCCTGGTAGCATAGCTTTTTACAACAGCAACCATATTGCAGAATGGAAAGGTAATTTGTTTGTAGGCGCTTTAAGTGGTTCGCACATTATCCGTTTAGTTATTAAGGATAATAAAATTGTTGGTGAAGAAAGACTTTTAGAAGGTAAAGGCGAGCGTTTCCGAGATATGGTAGAAGGTAAAGATGGTGCTTTTTATTTGGTTACCGATAATGGTAAGTTATATAAGATAGACAAGAAGTGAGCCTGAAAACTGAATCAAAGAAGCCCCGATTTCGATGGAGAATTCGGGGCTTCTTTGATTAATTAAGCTTGTTAGAATTATAATTTTAGTAATTAAATGCATTGATACTGTTTTTACAGATTCTGTTTATTAAAAAATCTTTCGTTAGCTTTACTTTATGCCAGCAGTAAATTACGAAAATGAAACCAACTTTGGCAATTTAGAATTGCTCGCTCAGCAAGTTGTTGAAGGTTTTATAACAGGTTTACACAAAAGTCCGTTTCATGGTTTTTCTGTAGAATTTGCCGAGCATCGCCAATATAATAACGGCGATAATGTAAAAAATATCGACTGGAAATTATACGCCAAAACCGACAAGCTTTACAGCAAGCGCTTTGAAGAAGAAACCAATCTACGATGTCAATTTGTTATTGATGTTTCTTCATCTATGTACTTTCCTGAACCAAAAAATAATAAATTAACTTTTTCTATTCAAGCTGCGGCTGCTCTAATGTATCTCTTAAAAAAGCAAAGAGACGCATTTGGGTTGAGCTTATTTACTGATGAGATTTTAATGAATTCGCCTGCGAAATCTACAACAGTCCACCAAAAATATTTATTTACACAGCTAGAGGAATTGCTTCAAAAGCCAAAAGTAAATGCACAAACAAACTTAAGCGAAGCGTTACACCAAGTTGCAGAATTAATCCATAAACGTTCATTAGTCATCGTGTTCAGCGATTTATTTAATACACAAACAAGTCCTGAAAAAACAGATGAACTTTTTGATGCTTTACAACATTTAAAGTTTAATAAGCACGAAGTAGTTGTTTTTAACGTAGTTGATCTATCGAAAGAAGTAGATTTTAATTTTGAAAACAGACCGTATGAATTTATTGATATGGAAACGGGCGAAACAATTAAAGTCCACACCAATCAGGTAAAGGAAAATTATGTGGATGCTGTATCTGCTTACAGGCAACAAATTACATTAAAATGTGCTCAATATAAAATAGATTTAATTGATGCAGACATAAATGAGGGTTTCTATCCAATTCTTCAATCCTATTTAATTAAAAGACAAAAACTGGGTTAAAATACTATACTAAACCTAAAGTTTCAAAAATTACAAAATACTGTAATTTCAAAGCAAACAATACCATCGTTATTAAAGTATAAATAGTATTAATATTTAAATCAAGGTCCAAACCATCTTAACTTTAAGAAATATATATGGCTAAAAATGTTGCAGAACAATTAGTTGAAATGCTGGTTGAAGCAGGTGTAAAAAGAGTTTATGCGGTAACAGGCGATAGTTTAAACTATTTTAATGATGCTGTTCGTAGAAATGGAAAAATAAAATGGATTCATGTTAGAAATGAAGAAGTTGGTGCTTTCGCTGCAGCAGCAGAGGCTGAGTTGGATGGTTTAGCTTGTTGTGCAGGAAGTTGTGGACCAGGGCATGTTCATTTAATTAACGGATTGTACGATGCACATCGCTCTCATGTTCCTGTAATAGCCATTGCATCAACGATTAATACCAATCAATTTGGTATGGATTATTTTCAGGAAACCAATACGACAAAATTATTTGATGACTGTAGTTCTTATAATCAAATAGCTACTACCGCAGAACAAGTGCCCAGAATGTTTCAGTCTGCTATTCAACATGCGATAACCAAAAAAGGCGTTGCTGTTTTTGGATTACCTGGCGATGTTGCACAACTAGATGCAGTAGAAAGCGAAACTTCAATGCAGCTGTTTAAGTGTAACCCTATAATCAGACCATCAGACAATGAGCTTCAGCTGCTTGCAGACTGTTTGAATGAAGGTAAAAAAATAACAATTTATTGCGGAATAGGCGCTGCAGAAGCTCATGCTGAGGTTATAGCTTTGGCAAAAGAATTAAAGGCTCCAATAGGCTTTTCTTTTAGAGGTAAAATGGGCATGCAATATGGAAATCCTTACGAAATAGGAATGACGGGATTGCTCGGACAACCATCAGCATATCATAGTATGCACGAATCGGATGTGGTTTTACTTTTGGGAACAGATTTTCCTTACCAAAATTTTATGCCTGAGAAAAATAAAATTATTCAGATTGATGAAAATCCTGAACGATTAGGTAGAAGGGCGAAATTACACATGGGATTATGCGGAGATATTAAAGATTCTATTTCAGCATTACTGCCATTAATTAATAATAAAGAAGACGATAGCTTTTTAAATGCACAACTTGCATTCTACGAAAAAGTTAAAGCTCAACAACAGAATTATGTTACTGATCAAGGAGAGGAAAATAAAATACAACCAGAATTTGTTGCCGATACAATTGATAAGTTAAGCAGTAATGATGCAATTTTTACAGTTGATACTGGAATGTGTTGTGTTTGGGGTGCAAGATTTATTAACGGAACAGGTAAAAGAAAAATGTTAGGTTCTTTTAATCATGGCTCAATGGCTAACGCGATGCCGATGGCTATTGGTGCCGCACTTGCTCATCCAGAACAGCAAGTAATTGCGCTTTGTGGCGATGGAGGACTTTCGATGTTGCTAGGTGATTTGGCTACAATTAAACAATATAATTTGCCAATTAAAATTATTGTGTTTAATAACAGGGCACTGGGAATGGTTAAACTTGAAATGGAAGTTGATGGTTTACCCGATAACGAAACGGATATGATAAATCCTGATTTTGCATTGGTTGCTGAGGCAATGGGATTTAAAGGTGTTACAGTTTCGAAACCAGAAGATGTTGAGCATGCAATTGCAAATGCGATGAGCCATGATGGACCAATTTTGTTAAATATATTAACCAATCCAAATGCTTTAGCCATGCCACCAAAAATAGAATGGGAACAAATAATAGGTATGACAGTTTCTATGACAAAACTAATGCTTGGTGGAAAAATGAGCGAAGTATTCGATACTATTAAATCGAATTATAAACACTTAGGTGAAGTTCTTTAGCCTAAATTAAAAGATAAACTATGTTAGAAAAAGGCGCTACAGCACCCGATTTTGAGTTGAATGCTACTCCTGATCAAAAAATAAAACTTAAAGATTTTCTTGGTAAAAACGTAATTCTTGCTTTCTACCCAGCAGATTGGAGTCCAGTTTGCAGCGACCAAATGGCACTGTATAATGAAATGCTAAAATATTTTACAAAACATGATGCGCAGATTTTCGGAATCTCTGTAGATAGTGTTTGGTGTCATTTAGCGTTCGAAAAGGATAGAAGTTTACACTTTCCGTTACTGGCAGATTTTGAACCAAAAGGAGCGGTTTCTAAAGCCTACGGTGTTTATGATGATGAAGTTGGGGAATGCAAGAGAGCGCTTTTTGTTATCGATAAAAAAGGTAAAGTTGCCTGGAGTTATTTGTCGCCAACTGCCGTAAATCCTGGCGCCGATGGAATTTTAGACGCACTTGAAGAATTAGATAAAAAATAGAAACATGAGTATATTAAAACCCGAAATCAGTAATCAAGATCATATTCAAGGCGCAGATTCTGCCGCTATTTCTATTGTAGAGTTTGGCGATTATCAATGCCCGCATTGTGGAGACGCACATCCAATTATGAAAGAAATCGAGGATGGTTTTGGTAGTCAGATAAAATTTGTTTTCCGAAATTTTCCTTTGCAATCATCACACGAATTAGCTTTGCCTGCTGCAATAGCTGCAGAAGCAGCTGCAATGCAAGGCAAATTTTGGGAAATGCATGATGCACTTTTTGAAAACCAATATCGCCTAAGCGAAGCACTTTTTGATGAACTTGCAGAAACAATTGATCTTGATTTAGATAAGTTTCAAAAAGATTCTTTACTAAAAGAACTAGCAGAAAAAATCGAAAACGATTTTGAAAGTGGTGTTAGAAGTGGTGTAAATGGAACGCCATCATTTTATGTTAACGGTACGAAATTCGATGGTGGGGCAACTGATTTGTATCAAATGCTAAAAGAAAGCGCCGAATAAAATTAAAAAACCTCATGTATTTTGCAATACATGAGGTATCAGATAAGGGTAACCGGAAAACTAAAAAACTAATTATGAGTTTTTAGAATTTAACAAAACGGAAATCGCTTCTTGTGTTTTGTTATTCAAAGGTGCATTTCAATTATGAAGTTTTAGTGAAGATTTTTAAATAGAGAAACAAGGGGTAAAGGCGAAGTATTAGTATGCGTGGCACTAAAAGCGGCCTGTGCTCTTTTATCTTTGTTTATTTCCCTTAGTTTCTCAATCTTACTCGTCCTACAAGTTTCCTCTTAATTCTTGTTCTCTTTCTAAAGATTCGAAAAGCGCTTTAAAATTACCTGCACCAAAGCTTTGAGCGCCTTTACGCTGAATAATTTCGAAAAAAAGCGTTGGGCGATCTTCTACAGGTTTAGTGAAAATTTGTAGTAAATATCCTTCTTCATCACAATCAACCAATATCCCCAAGCTTTCCAATAGAGCAATTTCTTCATCAATTTTACCAACCCGTTGTGGCATCATGTCGTAGTAAGCTTCTGGTGGCGCACTTAAAAACTCTACTCCCCGCGATTTTAATTCTCTAACTGTTTTAACAATGTCTTTAGTTGCAACCGCAATATGTTGTACACCTTCGCCTTCATAATATTCTAAGTATTCTTCAATCTGCGATTTCTTTTTACCTTCTGCAGGTTCATTAATCGGGAACTTAGAAAAGCCATTTCCATTGCTCATTACTTTACTCATTAATGCAGAGTATTCTGTGTTAATTTGCTTATCATCGAAAGATAAAATGTTTACGAAACCCATTACTTCCTCGTACCATTTAACGGCTTCATTCATTCGGTTCCAGCCTACATTACCTACGCAATGGTCGATGTATAAAAGACCTGCATCGGCTGGTTTATAATCGCTTTCCCAAACGCGATAACCAGGCATAAAAGTTCCATTGTAGTTTTTACGCTCGATAAACATGTGGATGGTTTCCCCATAAGTGTAAATGCCACTCATTTTAACTTCGCCATTGTCGTCGGTTATTGTTTTTGGCTCCATGTACGATTTTGCACCGCGTTTTGTAGTTTCTTCGTATGCACTGTAAGCATCATCAACCCAAAGGGCTAAAACCTTTACACCATCGCCATGTTTTTTTACATGTTCAGAAATTGGATGATCAGATTTTAATGCAGTGGTTAAAATTAACCTGATTTTTCCTTGTTGCAGAACATAAGAAGCTCGGTCGCGTACACCAGTTTCGGGGCCAGCATAAGCCAAACTTTGAAAGCCAAAAGCCGTTTTATAATAATGAGCCGCTTGTTTGGCGTTGCCCACATAAAATTCTATATAATCTGTTCCGTTAATTGGCAGAAAATCTTGTGCTTTTGCTATTTTTTCTGCGAATGTTTGTGTGCTCATAGTTATTGTAATATTTATCCCAAATGCTTTTGGGAGTTGAAGTGTTTTATTTTAAATGCTGTAATCCTAAATCTGTTTAATACTGATATTTATTCTATGTTTTCCTGCCAGCTTTTGTGGTAGTTTTCATCTTCAATATCTAAGGCATCTTGCGTTAACATTAGTGGTTTAAACGGATCGATCATTACTGCTAATTCATCCGTTTTTTCTTTTCCTATTGATTTTTCTACCGTTCCAGGGTGTGGGCCATGAGGGATTCCGCCTGGATGTAAAGTGATCTGGCCTTTTACAACACTTTTACGGCTCATGAAATCGCCATCGACATAATACAGTACTTCGTCGCTATCTACATTACTGTGATTGTAAGGTGCTGGAATAGAATCAGGATGATAATCATATTTACGAGGAACGAAAGAGCAAACAACAAAATTATGTCCTTCGAAAGTTTGATGTACAGGTGGTGGTTGATGTAAACGACCTGTTATAGGTTCAAAATCGTGGATAGAAAATGCATAAGGATAATGGTAACCATCCCAGCCAACGTAATCGAACGGATGGGTACCATATGTGTATGGATAAATTAAACCTTGTTTTTTTATAAGCACTTTAAAATCACCGTACTCATCATGCGTTTGCAAATTTTCAGGCAATCTCAAATCGCGCTCGCAATAAGGCGAATGTTCCATTAATTGACCATACTGGTTTAAATATCTTTTTGGTGGCCTTAACGGGCTGAAACTCTCTACAATAAACAAACGGTTATCTTCATTGTCGAACTCCATTTGGTAAATTGTACCGCGAGGAATAATCAAATAATCGCCATAGCCAAATTTGATTTCTCCAAAGCCAGTCTTTAGTTTGCCTGAACCTTCGTGCACAAAAATCATCTCATCAGCCTGACTATTTTTATAGAAATAATCAGTCATCGATTTTCTTGGCGCAGCCAAAACAATATGTAAATCGCTGTTAACCAAAACAGGTTTACGGCTTTTTAAAAAATCATCTTCAGGCTTAATTTTAAAACCAATTAAGCTGGTATGTTTAAGGTGTTTTTCTCGGGCAATTTTTGGCTCAACATTATAAGGCTCACCTAAATGTTTTACAATAGTAGGCGGGTGGCAGTGGTAAACCAGCGAATAAAGACTCGAAAAACCTTCGGTTGATACCAATTCTTCTGCATATAATTTTCCATCAGGTTTGCGAAAAACCGTATGTCGCTTTGCAGGAATTTGCCCCAATTTATGATAAACAGGCATATTAATTATTTTTTGGTTAGGAAAAAATCTTATTGAATAAACAATTAAAACGACAATGCGTTTCAATTAAAAGGAATAGTAAAAGAAATTACAGAGAATATTGAGCCATGATTAATTTAGATAGCATTTTATAGCGACGTGCAGCAATGGCGTCGTTCACTAAATTGATATGTAATGCTTTTAAAATCATGGTTTTGATGCAGCTAAAGTAAGCAATTTATTTAAAAGATTAAATTTTTTAGATTTCAATAAATTTTAAATTATTGTTTTAATTCTTAAGCTAATTATTAGCTTTACCATGTATTTTAACCAAATGATATATGAAATTAGTATCGTACAAAACAGAAGACAGAGAGCATCTTGGCGTTTACATAAACGGTCATATCTATAATTTAAATAGTTGCGATAAGTTGCTTCCAGATAACATGAACGAATTTTTGCAAGGTGGGGAAGTGCTAATGGAAAGAGCAAAAAAGGTTGATTTACAAATTAAGGATGAAAGCTTGCAGGCTAAAGAAGAAATTTTTTACGAACTTTTAGCACCAGTTCCGCACCCAACCAGTTGTAGAGATGGATATGCTTTTAGGCAACACGTAGCAGCTGCTCGCCGTAATCGTAAAGTCGATATGATCCCTCAATTCGATGAATACCCGATTTTTTATTTTACTAACCACAATGCTATTCAAGGTACTGGCGAAATCGAATGTATGCCTGATCACTTTGAAAAGCTTGATTTCGAACTGGAAGTAGCAGTTGTTATTGGTAAAAAAGGCCGAAATATTAAAGCTGCCGAAGCAGATGAATACATTGCTGGTTATATGGTAATGAATGATATGAGTGCCAGAACGCTTCAAATGGAAGAAATGTTGTTAAATCTGGGCCCTGCAAAAGGAAAAGATTTTTCTACCGTTATTGGCCCTTGGTTGGTAACACCAGATGAATTGGAGCAGTATAAAGTTGCCACGAAAGCTGGTCATACAGGTAATGCGTACGATTTGAAAATGACTTGTCGCGTAAACGGCATCGAAGTATCTAAAGGTAACACTGCAGATATGGACTGGACTTTTGCAGAAATTATAGAGCGCTGTGCTTACGGCGTAGATATTCTTCCTGGCGACGTAATTGGTTCGGGTACGGTTGGTACAGGTTGCTTTTTAGAACTTAATGGTACTGGCTTACTAAACGATCCAAATTACAAAACACAATGGTTGCAACCGGGCGATGTTGTTGAAATGGAAATTACTGGTTTAGGTGCTTTAACTAATAATATTACCAAAGCCGATACCGATTTTTCCATCCTGGCTTTGAAAAAATAATATAATTTGAAAAGCAGGCTTCGGTTTTCATTGGTTTAGAAAGCCCTGCCATTCGCTTTACTTCATTACATTCCGTGTTCGCTGCTGTCAGGTTTAAATTACTTAGGTTTACCTTGCTATAATAAACCCGACAGCAGCGATTATCCTTTTCTGGAGTACTAACTGTTGTTTAGCAACAACTTTTATCAAAAAAGATAATGCGTATGGCGGGACTGACAATAAAAAGTAGCTTCTGCCATCGATTTTCTTAATACTAAATTTTTAATAAATATTATCGTGTTAACCCTAAAAACCGAAGATTTAACAGCTGTTCAATTACAGGATTATTTGCAGTATGCTATTGCGCCGCGGCCAATTTGCTTTGCATCTACTATCGATGCTGAAGGAAATATTAATTTAAGTCCTTTCAGTTTCTTCAATATGTTTAGCACTAAACCACCAATTTGCGTTTTTTCTCCAGCAAGGCGTGTTCGCGATAATACAACAAAACATACTTTACAAAACGTATTAGAAGTTAAAGAATGTGTTATCAATATTGTTAATTACGATATGGTGCAGCAAATGAGTTTAGCCAGTACCGAATATGCAAAAGGGGTAAATGAGTTTGAAAAAGCAGGTTTTACCATGTTGAAATCGGATATTGTAAAACCACCACGAGTTGCCGAAGCGCCAGTTCAGTTTGAGTGTGTTGTAAATCAAGTGATTCCGTTAGGTGATAATCATGGCGCAGGAAATTTAATTTTGGCAGAAATAAAACTCATTCATATTAACGAAAACATATTAGATTCCAGTGGCAAAATCGATCAGCAAAAAATAGATTTGGTTGCTCGTTTAGGCGGCGATTGGTACTGCAGAGTTACAGAAGATAATCTTTTTAAAGTAGCCAAACCATTGGCGAAACTTGGAATAGGGGTAAATGCTTTACCTCAATCTGTTCGTTTATCTAAAGTTTTAACGGGTAACGATTTGGGTATGCTTGGTAATGTAGAGTATTTGCCCAGCGATGAAGAAGTTGATTTAATTAGCTTAAATCCACAGGTTAAAGAGGTTTTGGATGCAACAATTGGCGATGTAACCAATAGGGAAAGAGAATTGCACGAACTTGCTAAAATTTTTCTTGATCAAGGCGAGGTAGAACTTGCATTAAAGATTGTTTTGCTTTAAATTTATTAAAAAATACGGCCATGCATACCATTGTTCAGGTTGATCAATATATTATAAATTCAGCAGAATTTGCAATCCCTATTTTGGAGCACTTACGTAATTTAGTACATAAGGCAGATGCTCGAATAGAAGAAAAAATGAAATGGAGTATGCCTTTTTTCGAGTTAAAAGGCCCAGTTTGTCATTTTGCTTCGTTTAAAAATCATTGTGCTTTTGGTTTTTGGAAAGGTTCATTAATGAAAGATGAGTATAATCTTTTTAAAGATAGAAGCAATGCAATGGGTTCGTTGGGTAAAATAACATCTTTTAAAGATTTACCAGCAGACGAAATTCTTATTGCCTATATAATTGAAGCAATTAAGTTGAATGAAGATGGCATAAAGTTACCTCCTAAGCCAAAAGCACCAGAAAAACCTACTCTTGTAGTCCCTAAATATTTTATTGATGCCTTGCAGGAAGATCCTAAAGCTTTAGGTGTTTTTCAAAATTTTAGCGAATCTAATAAGCGTGAATATGTAAATTGGCTAGAAGAAGCCAAAACTGAGGCTACCAAACAAAAACGTTTAGATACAGCAGTAGAATGGATTGGAGAAGGAAAACAGAGAATGTGGAAATATATAAAAAAGTAGATACTAAATTATACTTACAATTTTCATAAAACGAGTTCTGTAATGGCCATTAAGTGGTGTAATGGTAACGCTATGTGTTTTTCCTGACGATGCGTGAATGAATTTAATTCCATCATCATCTATCGAATATACGATCCCAACGTGGCCAACTCGTCGCACTTTCGAATTACTTCCAGTAAAAATTAATACATCGCCAACTTTAGCATTTTCTAAAGTTGTTTCTTTCCCAGTTCCGCTAAATTCTCTTGATGAACGTGGAACTTTGAAGCCAAAATTACTGAAAACATAACTTACAAAACCCGAACAATCGAAACCGATTTTAGGGTTGCTAGTAGCATAACGATAACGGATGCCGAGCATACTTTTTGCAAAATCGATAAGTGTTTCGGAATTTGTATTTTCTGTCTTTTTAATTGATTCTTCAGCGCTTTTTGGAAGATTTGCTGTTAGTTTTTTAACCAATTCCTGATATTGTGCAGGTATGACTGTTTGTGCTTTTCCTGCAGTTGCAGACAAAATGAAAAACGAAATTATAATTAATATTTTCTTCATATGTTGGCGCCAAAGATATGGAAAATATTTTAAGCGCATTAAAATGTTGAAAACCAGTTAAAACAAAAAAGACCCAGGTAAAACCTGGGCTCTTTTTTGAAATATTTTTTTCAGTAATTAAATACCTGGAAATAAGGTCTGAGCTTGCTCTCCAATCAGCGGAATAGGTTTTTTCTGAGCCTGAATTGCTCCAATTAAACCAATTAGCCAAAGAATAAACAGAACTAAATATATTATCGAAAATAAATAATACAAAGTGGTTGATGCAGTAGCAATTAGTACCACTCTTTGAATTATATTTAAACCGATATAAATCAAATTTATTAAAAGAGATTGTCTAAGATGAAAACTTCCTAGCGAGGTTTTCTTGTCTTTATGTAAGGCGAAATACGAAATCAGCCAGCCAATAATTGTAAGATAGCTGACTATACTTGCTGTTTTTCCATCTTCTGCAGTAAGTGGAGCTTGTTGAAATGGGTTATTTGTTTCCATAGATTTAATTTTAGATTATTGATTATCAATACTCTAAGTAACACATAATTTAAATAAAATCATTCATTTTATTTTACGGTGTAGTAACTGCTACAGGTAATATTTTCCCATTAAAAAATTTATGAGCTGTTTTAGCAAAGTCAGCTACGTACTTACCCATTTCAAAAGCCATTACAGGACTTTGATAACCTGGAAAAGCAGTTTCTAACATTTCTGTTTGAGCAGAACCTAAGGCCAGGCAATTAATTTTGATGCCTGTTTCGGCTAATTCAAAAGCTAAGCACTCTGTAAGTGTATGTAGTGCTGCTTTACTAGCCGAATATGCTGATAAGCCTGGAAATTTAACACTTCCCTGAAATCCTCCCATGCTACCAATGTTAACAATGTGGCTACCAACCTGCATTAAGGGCAAAGTATTTTTAATCATTCGGAAATGAGAGATTACATTGCTTTGCAGCATTTCGCCTAAATCTTCCTCAGTAGTTTCTAAAAAAGGTTTATTAATTAAAGATCCAGCATTATTTATTAAAATATCAATTGTACCTAAACGTTCTTTCAGGAAAGGTATTAAAGCTGAATAGTCATCATTTACAATATCGAATTCTACAGGTAAAAGTGTACAATCGGGGTTAATGCCTTTGGCAATTTCTAAAAGTTTATGCAATTTATCTGCAGAACGGGCAATTGCTACAATTTTATTATCCTTTTGTAAACTAAGCTCTAAAGCTGTTTCAAACCCAATTCCGCTACTGGCGCCTGTAATTATAATATTCATTTTAATTTTTTTAAAAAAATAGATTCTTATAAGCAGAATCTGCACAAATTTACTATTCTGTAATTAACTGGCTAACTGGATTTTTAATTACATGCAAACCATCGTTAATTAGTTTTGTATGTTCAGCTTCTCTTCCTGCCTTAATCTCCAGATATACAAGAACTTCTTTTTCCAATTGATGATAGATTTTTTTGTGATAAACGAGTTCTAAAATTTCAAGTGCACAAAGCCAATCTTGCCTATGGTTAGTTTTAAGTTGTTCGAAAATGTAGCTTAGCTTATCAATATGTTCGCCATTTTCTCGTATCGTTCTAACCTCTTTATATAGATTATGCAATTTAATGATTTTCTCATCATAGGTTATCTTATGCGTTTTAGCTTCGCTAATTAAAGTTATTTCTTCGTAAGCATCTTTATCGGCAGCGCCATTAAAAACCGAAATAATTTCTTCCCCAACAGCCATATCGTAAATGCCCCATTCGGGTTTAAATAAAATATTTCCATTACTTTCAGTAACAGTACAATCGTTAAAAGTGATTAAAATGGCTTTTCCATCTGCACGCAAAATATTCTCAACGTTACCATTAACCGTAATTCCACTTTCGAAAACCAATTGAGATCTGCCACCTGAAGAATAACCTAACATTTTTATTTCTTCGTTGGTAAAATCTTCTAAAGGTTTTTCAGCGCTTTTTAATTTGCCAACAGGCGAAGAAAAACCATCGGCATGGTAATTTTTACCATGATTATTTAATTGTTTGTTGTGGTATGCTAAAGCAGATGGCCCAGTTGATTTAATAAAAGTAACTTGATCGGTCGGGCTTACGCCTAAATCTGTAAAAACTCCGCTTACCTGCAAGCCCGAACTATAAACAGCCGTAGCAACGTTTTTACAAGCAATAGCTTTCATAATACTCTCGGTTCCACCTTTTCTAAATGCCATTGTATCAGCAAATTCTTCTAAAACATCAATCAAATTTTGAAAGGTGGCTGTTACAAAAAGCTGCGGTTGAGTTTTAGTAATATCATAAGAATAATTGATGGTGTCTTTATTATACCATATTTTTTCTACTTCCGTATTCATACAACTGGCACTTTCGCCAATTGACGATAATAAACCTGCACCATAAATTTTAGGATTTTCCAGCGTGCCAATTAAGCCATATTCAACAGTCCACCAATGTAAACGCCCAAGCAAAGCCATTTCTGATGGTTCACCCATGTTTTCATTTATAAAACGAAGCTCTTTTTCGGCTTTAACGATATCGTATTCATTCGCATCGGCCGATTCTTTTAAAATAGAAAGTTTTCTAATGGCCTCATATAGTTCAAAATCTTTGGCCGAAAACATGGCTTTTGCGCCAATAGAGCCAAAATAACTTAAATAATTATTGTAATCGGTATCGGCAATAATAGGTGCATGGCCAGCGCTTTCATGAATAATATCTGGAGCAGGCGTATATTCTATATGATTTATTTGTCTAATATCAGCAGCAATAACCAAAACTCGGTAAGCCTGATACTCCATAAAAGCAGCGGGCGGAATAAAACCATCAACGGTAACGGCACCCCAGCCAATTTTGCCCAAATTATCATTCATGGTTTGCAAATCGGGAATATGCTCAATACTTAAGCCAGCTCTTTGTAAACCTTTAATGTATGGGTAATAGGCAACATTTTTAAGATAACTATAATTTTGGCGCATAACATAACGCCAAACCGCCTGATCTATTGGGGTGTATTTTTCGTAATTCTGGTCAACAATAAACTGCTTTAAATGGTTAGGCAATTTTGCAACCTGCGCATTATTAAAGTCATTAAAATGGCTCATAGGTATTAAGAAAATAAGTTGGTCGGCAACTAAGTTACAGCCTTGATTTTAAGTAAGCAAGAAAGTAACTGCTTAAATTGGCCGAGTATATTAATAAAGGTTTTGTAGAGATAAATGTTTGGTTAAAAAGCTTTATTTGAAATTTAATTTCGATAATCAGAAAATGTTTGTTTGCATTTCATCGGAAAATTCAATCGGGCTGTACGCTAAATTTTTTGGCTGTTCTTCGGCTTCGCTCAGAACAAAAGCCAAAAAGATATCGCTGCCATCCCGTTTACAAACAAAGTTTTGAGCCACAAACGGGTTATATGCAACCAGCTGGTAATAGAATTACAAATGTAAGCCACCTAAACCCGACTTTAGTGAGAAATACTTTTTTTGGTGCAGTACTTAGACAAGCGCAGCATTACATTGATAAAAAAGATTGAAACGAAGGCGGGACTGCTGTACCCTAAAAGCTTAGAAACTTGCTTTTCAAATTAAATTAATGCTTTTTATCGCCAATTTTTTTCACGCTAAAAGTAAAATAGTGTTGGTATATGTAGCTAAAAAGCGCCATTAAAACAGAAACGGCAATTCTAGATAACATGGCTAAGGTTGGATAATCTCTTAAAAGCTCGAGTAAAAATTTTAACAATACGTAGTTGGCCAGGATATTAATGATTTGGAGGTTTAAAAACCTGAAAAACTGAACACGCCCTTTTAGCTTACTATGGGTAAATATTACATATTTATTAAGTAAAAAACTGGTCGGAATTGCGACTAAATAATCTACAAATAATGATGCAGTTTCTCGCTGAACTACAATTAAGCCAAAATTTACTTCTTCAGTTTTAAATATAAAAAAGTAGGCAAAGTAATAACTTAATATACCTAATAACAAGGTGCCGCCACCTGTTGCTAAATACCTGAAATTGTGTAATGAAATATATTTTTTAAACGGCGGGTGAAAAAAATCTATTATTGCTAAAATTAATTTGCGCATTATTTGTACCTAAGCCTGCAAAGGTAATTTTTTAAAATATTTATTTTAGATAGAAAACAAAAAAGTCCTGATTTTAAAATCAGGACTTTTCATATTTAAAAATTAATTGTTTGTTGCTTTATGCGTAGGATCTGCATGAACCATGCCCTCCATTGCCTTATCGAGATTTAAATCAAGTCCTTTTGCAATGCCTAAACCTAAATTCATATCGGCTCTAAACCAGTGGCAAAGCTGGCGATTAACAATTTCGTCTTTTTTAACGCCATTTATACCGCCCATTGCGCCAACAATATTTGCAATTGTATTCTTTTTAGCTTCAGGATCCATTAATCTAAACAGATTTCCTGGTTGCGTGTAATGGTCGTTTTCACCTTCAGCGTTTCTATCGTATTGATCTGCCATAAGCGAATCTAACGGCCATGCTGGTTGCTTATAACTTTCGTCAACCTCGATATCGTCGAAGCTATTTGGGAAATAATTCGGATTAGAACCACCATTGCCATTTACAGCCATTAAGCCATCGCGTTGATAATTATTTGTCATAAAAGGACAACGGTTTACTGGAATTTGTTCGTAATTACCACCCAAACGATAACGTTGTGCATCGGGGTAAGATAAAATACGACCTTGAAGCATTTTATCAGGAGAGTAATAAATTCCATCAACCACGTGTGCAGGTGCAAAAGCGGCCTGTTCTACGTGTGCGTAATAATTGTCAGGGTTTTCGTTTAATTCCAATTCTCCAACTTCGATTAAAGGATAATCGCCATGTGGCCAAACTTTAGTTAAATCGAAAGGGTTTAAATGGTAAGTTTTTGCATCTGCGAAAGGCATAATTTGAACTTTTAATGTCCATTTTGGAAATTCGCCTCTTTCAATCGATTCAAACAAATCGCGTTGCGAATGATCTGGGTCTTGCGACTTCATATCCACAGCTTCGTCATTTGTAAAATTTTGAATGCCCTGTTTTGTTTTAAAATGAAACTTTACATAAAAGCGCTCATCTTTTGCATTGTAAAAAGAAAATGTATGACTACCAAAACCATCCATGTGGCGGTAAGAGAATGGTGTTCCTCTATCGCTCATTAAAATTAAAACCTGATGTAAACTTTCGGGATTTAAACTCCAAAAATCCCACATCATAGTTGGGCTTTTCATATTGGTTTGGGGATCTCTCTTTTGGGTATGAATAAAGTCGCCAAATTTTTTAGGGTCTTTTACAAAGAAAACGGGGGTGTTATTTCCAACTAAATCCCAGTTACCATCTTCTGTGTAAAATTTCAATGCAAAACCACGAGGATCGCGTTCGCTATCTGCAGAACCTTTTTCACCACCTACGGTAGAGAAACGCAAAAATGTTTTGGTTTGCTTTCCAATTTCAGAAAAAAGTTTAGCCTTTGTGTACTTTGTAATATCGTGAGTAACCGTAAAAGTGCCGTAAGCGCCAGAACCTTTAGCATGCACAACGCGTTCAGGTATGCGCTCACGATTAAAATGAGCCATTTTTTCATGGAGAATGAAATCTTGAATTAATATCGGGCCGCGTGGACCAGCTGTCATACTATCTTCATTACTTGCATACGGTATGCCCGATGCTGAAGTAAGTTTTTTCTTTTCGCTCATAGTTTATGTTTTATTATGTTGCTATAAAATTGAGGTTATTTAATCGCTAAAGCAAACTGTTATTATCTATTTCAACATAGATATTATTGATATGTTCTAGCTCAAAAAAGTATAAATTAAATTTAAGAATTTTTAGCGATTGTTGGTGTAAAAAGTAGGTTGCGAAACATAATCTATTACAGCGCACCAACTATAGGATGGATGAGGCTGAAGACTAACGCCAACCGTGTTTAGTTTATTTTTTTGATCTAGAAGATTAAACCTATGCCCAAGTGTTGGAACGCCGCAATCTAACAGTAAATGACATACGATATCTAGGCTGTTAGAAAAGCCAAAATCTATGTTTTCACTCATTGTCTTGTTTGGGAAGTCTTTAGCGAGGCGTTTCGAAAACTTATCACCATTACTACTATCATGCGATTCTAAATTATTTCGGTTTAAATCTATTGCATGGCTTCGGCTTAATGATGTTAGTTTTTCATCAGGATAAAACATTGGAAGGTTTTTTACGCCTTTAACATGTTTTAATAAGGATAAATAATAGGAGTTATTGCGTGCGATTTTTAACTCGTTGTAATTTCTATATTGCCTAACTTTTGAATTGTAATTATTAATGTAATCTTCTAAAAAGGTGTAATAAAATTTTTCGCCATCGAGGCGGATGAGGTTCATGTACAAAACAACATTTTTTTCTTCATTAGTTAAGTAATCAGCGTTTACGGCTGTATTGGCTTTTTTAAATTCGGCATCTGTCCAATTTTGCCCTAAAGCAATGCCCGTGTTAAACAAAAGGAAAATGAAGATAGAAATTGGACGGTACATGTTTGGCATTTTATGGATAACGCCTTTTAAAATTATTTATTTTTAGATTTTAAAATTTAACTGGAATTAAGCTCGGTAAGCAATTAGTTACAGGTGGTGAAAAGTATTATTAGTATTTTTAATTTTTGTTAAAAACTATGAAAAAACCAATTATTCTGTTCTGCTTTTTTTTAATTTCCATTGCAGTAAAGGCGCAAATTGATACGGCAAGTTTCAAAAATGTTTTCAATCAAATAAAAAAGGAATATGCTCCAGATAAGAGGTCTATTTACTTTAATACACAATTTAAGGGTGATAGTATTTTTGTAGAAAGTACTTCGGCAGAAGCTTTGGCTGCTTTAGATAAACAAGTTTCAGGCGTTACAGGTTATACAAAGGTAAATTCGTTATTGCCTGCTAAAAATCTAAACGGACTTGAGTATGGATTGGCAAATCTTTCTGTTTGCAACAATCGGGCTGCGCCACAAAATGCAGCCGAAATGATGACGCAAATGATTTTAGGAACGCCTGTTGAAGTTTTGAAAAAACAAAGCGGTTATTATTTGGTTCGCACACCTGATGGTTATTTATCTTATACCGATGGAACCGCAGTTAGTTTAATGAACAAGCAAGAATTTGATGCCTGGAAAAAATCCACACGAATAATTTATTTAGAAGATTTTGGTCATGCTTTTAGTAAGCCTGATGTAAATTCTATTCGAGTTTCTGATTTGGTTAAGGGCAATATTTTGGTTTTAACAAGTGAGGAAAAAGGTTTTTACAAAGTAAGTTTTCCTGATAAGAGAATTGGGTATATTAAGAAAACGGATGCTAAGTTGTTCTCAGAATGGCAGAAGAAGCCAAATCCTGACGCTGAGGCAATTCTCAAAACGGCTAAAACACTAATTGGTGTTCCGTATTTGTGGGGCGGAACATCGGTGAAAGGGGTAGATTGTAGTGGATTTACTAAAACCAGTTACTTTTTAAATGGGGTTGTGATTCCAAGAGATGCCTCTCAACAGGCTTTAGTAGGCGTAGACGTTGACGTATTGGAAGGAGATTCTACAAGTCTTGATAAATGTTTGAAAAATTTAAAAGCTGGCGATTTGCTTTTTTTTGCTGCAGCTAAACTTCGCGGTAATATGGGCGGAAGAGTAACGCATACCGCGATATACATGGGAAACGGCGAATTTATTCAATCAGCTGGAATGGTTAAAATTAGCAGCTTATTACCAACAGCTTCAAATTATGATGAGCGTGAGTATAAAACCTTAGTTAGTGCGAAAAGATATTTAACAGAAATTGGAAAGGCTCAGATTACTCGTGTCAATCAGCACGATTGGTATGGGAATTAAACTTAGATTAGTCATTCCGAGTTCTAATACAATTGACATTTCAAACTCTCGGGCGGTGATTAACCGACCGAGCGTTATTAATCTAATTTTCTTTGCTTCCGTGGCTAAAATTATAAAAACATACCACCTGATGCTTCAATGCGTTGTGCATTAATCCATTTTGCGTCTTCTGTACATAAAAAGGCTACTACGCCACCAATGTCATCTGGTAAACCAACGCGGCCCAAAGCAGTTTGCGATGCTATCATTTTATTTAATTGTTCATTATCGCGAACCGCACCTCCACCAAAATCTGTTTCTATTGCGCCAGGTGCAACGATGTTTACATTTATCCCGCGTGCACCTAATTCTTTAGCCTGATATTTTGTAAGCGTTTCCATGGCGCCTTTCATCGATGCATAAGCCGCATAACCTGGTAAAGCAAAACGAGCCAATCCACTCGAAATATTAACAATGCCACCACCATCATTTAAAAGAGCCAATGCTCTTTGAGTTAAAAAAAATGCTCCTTTAAATTGAATGTTTACTAAAGTATCGAATTGTTCTTCCGTAGTTTCTGCAAATGAATTATAAATTCCAACTCCTGCATTATTAACCAAATAGTCGAATTTTTCTGCATTAAAAACAGATTTTAAGACTGTTTTCACTTCTTCAAAAAAAGAATCAAATGTTTTGCTATCTGCTACATCTAACTGTAAAGCCGCTGCATTAACACCAATTGCTTTTAATTCTCTAACAGTTTCATCTGCATCATCTTTTTTCGATTGATAAGTTAAAAGTACATCAAAACCTTTTTTTGCTAAGTGTGTTGCTGCATTTTTGCCTAAACCGCGACTACCGCCAGTTACCAATACTATTTTATTTTGTTTTTCCATTTTCTTTTAATTTGATAAACAAAGTTAAATGGAAAGTAGTGATCAAAATGGTGATACGTTAAGGAAAAATGGTGAGTACTTAAGTTTTATATGGTGACAGTTTCCTTTTTTGTTAACGAATTGAAGTATTCTTCGCGATATTGCTTTGGCGTTTTGCCTTCAAAGTGTTTAAAAAACTTGGTGAAGTTTGATGGATCGTAGGTTAAAATTCGGGCGATTTCAGAAATTGGTGTGCTTACATTTTGCAACATCGATTTTGAAATTTCCATTAAACGCTCTTCGAAGAAAAAACATGGGGAATGGCCTGTTGCCGATTTAATCGTGTTACTGAAATGTGTTGGATGTACAAATAACAGAGCAGCAAAATCTCGAACCTCAAACATCTCTGTTGCTCTGCCCGAAACGATGTCATCAAGGTGCTTATCCAATTCTTTTAAATAATCGGCTGCAATTTCATGTTGACGAGCAAAGAATTTCTGTGGAATTTTCATCTATAATTTTGCGTATTCATCAAATATAAACCCGATGATGGATAAATTAATGATTACTTTATTTTTTTACCTGTACCCAACCAAATTAAACTATTCAAAATCATTTTATTTTGAATTTCATTATCAAAAGTAAAGGATAATGTTTTGTTTGTATTATCGTATTTATGTTCATAATCCATATCGTTATGGCCCATGTTTACATAAACCATTTTATAGTTTTTATTGCTCCAAACTACAGGGTAGTAACCACTTTTCCATATTTCATGTTGTTTTGGCCCAGTTCCTAATGGAAAACTTGTTGAATCGATGGCTATTAAAATTTTAATATCTGGATTTTTAGTTAAATCATTTTGCCAGCGATACCATTCGTTGGGTTGCGATTTGAATGTATTTGGAAGGTTCTTAGTTACTGGGTGTTTCTTATCCTCGAGCCTTAAAATGGCAGATGTTGGTCGCCATGTATTACTACCATAACCACCAGAACCTAAAAATGTGTTGTGGTACCAATCCCAATTCATGTCATAAGCTGATTTTTCTAAAGCAAAAGCAGAAAAATGGAAGCCTAGCCACGCACCTCCGTTTTCCATATATTTTTGAAATGCGGCTCTTTGTTCGGGTTTTTCTGGTCTTGTATCCAAAAAAAGCACCACTTGGTACTTAGAAAGAAATTCTGCGTTTAAATTATTCCAGTTCGAGGTAGAATCATATCCGAAATTATTTTTACAGGCCATTTCTGGAAACTGCTTATTAGCTTCGTGCACAAAACTAATATGCGCTAAGTCGTTTTTTGCAGTATAAAAGGCAATTACTTTGAATTTAGTCTTTTTGGTTTGTGCAATAGCAATAAAAGAAGAACACAGAAAAATAGTGACAACGAAAAATAATTTGATCTGATTCATAGTATAAATTTGGTTAACTCAAATTTAATTATTTCCAAATCATTAATATTTCAATTCTATGTTCTTTGTGTGTTTTAGGTCAAACGGTTAAATTCAATCGATTGATATAATTGAAAATACAATAATTTTAACCAGATCTGGCCCGTGAATTTGAGCAAATCTGGTTAAAAGTATAGCCTTATTTTTTACTGAAAGGTAAATCAAAAGTTCCCTCAGTAATATTTACCGATGTTTTTATCGAACTATCATCATTTGGGGCTTTAAATGCAAAGGTTCCTTTCAACTTATTATTTGCATCACTGGTAATTATTAAAGTACCACTGTCTGATGAAAATGAGCCAGTTGCTGTTTGATCTTTCATATAACCGCCAGTTCCATCACTTGCTAAATTATAAGTGCCAACACCCTTGTAGCCAATAATTCCTATTATTATACGTTTATCGCCGTTAATACTTGTTATTGTTAGCACATTACCAAGAAGAGGGACGTTAATTTGCACTGCTTCGCCAGTAAAACCAGTTAAAACTCCATCTACCTTAGCACTTAAGTTATTTGTACTATTGTTTGTTTCTGGAAGTTTAACAGGTACTAAACTTATGCTAAATTGTCCTTCAGTAATGTTTTTTGTTGTTGAGTTTGATGGATTTTCGCCTTTAAATTCGAATGTGCCAGTAATTATGTTTTGATCGGTATAACTCGTAATCTTTATTGTTCCGATAGAGTTTGCCATATACGATTCTGATGGGCCTGTATTGCCAGAAAGATATGTTGCGATATTATTATCGGCAACATTATAAGTGCCAACCCCTTTAAAATCATTTATCATTAAGGTAAAACCACTTGTTCCTTTAAGACCAGAAATCTGAGCAGTTGTTTGTGCCCCAACATTATAAAATTGAGCTGTAGCTAGGGTGCATTCTAATAAAATACCATCAATTTTTGCACTCATTGATGAGGTATTCCATTCAGGATGATAATTGATTTCTTTTTTACAAGATGAGGTAAAGATAAGACAGGTTAATGCCAATAAGCATAATTTGAAAAATACTTTCACGAGCGTAACTTTTTTAGTGTTAATTAATTAGTTGGCTAAGATAAAATAAATTAATAAAGCCTCAATCGAAAATCTATGTAAATCCATCAGATTTTTTATTATTCGATGGGATTTATTGGATTTTGCATAAAAAAAAGTCGCAGGTTTAAACCTGCGACTTAAATATTATAAATATCTAACCTAAAGTTCTTAGGTTTCGAAAACGGTAAATTACGCTAATAAATTTTTCCAGCTAACTGCTTTTCCAATAATATTTGTTAAATCGGCAATGGCAACACGTTCCTGTTCCATGCTATCGCGATGACGAATCGTAACCGTGTTATCCTCTAAGCTTTGGTGATCTACAGTTAAGCAGAAAGGCGTGCCAATTGCATCCTGACGACGGTAACGTTTACCAATTGCATCTTTTTCTTCATAAATACAATTGAAATCGAATTTCAATGCATCCATAATTTCACGAGCTTTTTCTGGTAAGCCATCCTTTTTTGTTAAAGGGAAAACAGCCACTTTGTAAGGTGCTAAAGCAGGGTGTAAACGTAATAAAGTACGGCTATCCTGTTTGTCTTCAGTGCTTAAATCCTGTTCTTCGAAAGCATTAATCATCGTTAACAAAAACATTCGATCTAAACCAATTGAAGTTTCAATTACGTAAGGAACATAATTTCCGTAAGGTTTACCTTCTTCGTTTAAATCGTTATCGAAATATTGCATTTTCTTTCCCGAAAACTCCTGATGCTGTGTTAAATCGAAATCAGTTCTACTGTGAATACCTTCCACTTCTTTAAATCCGAAAGGGAATTCAAACTCAATGTCAGTAGCCGCATTTGCATAATGCGCTAACTTAACATGGTCGTGGTAACGATATTTGTCAGGAGATGTTCCTAAAGCTTGGTGCCATTTTAAGCGAGCTTCCTTCCAATATTCAAACCATTTTTTGTCTTCACCTGGGCGAACGAAAAATTGCATTTCCATTTGCTCAAATTCACGCATACGCATAATAAACTGGCGGGCAATCACTTCATTTCTAAAAGCTTTACCAATTTGCGCAATACCGAAAGGAATTTTCATCCTTCCCGATTTTTGAACGTTCAAGAAGTTTACGAAAATACCTTGTGCCGTTTCAGGGCGAAGATAAACTTCATCACTACCTTCTGCCATTGCACCAAATTGCGTGCTAAACATTAGGTTAAACTGGCGAACATCCGTCCAGTTAGATGTTTTCGAAATTGGGCAAATTACTTTATAATCTACAATTAAATCTTTCAGCTGTGCTAAGTTTTCAGCTTTTAAAGCCAGATTCATTTCAACTTCAAGCACCAAGCCTTTTTTCACAAATCTCCAGCTAGCCTCATCAACAAAAGGATATTTGGCGTTATCTAAAATCGAAACTTCTTCCTTAAATCCAGGAATCCAGGCCGCTTGTCCTTCATCACTTAATCCTAAAATTTCTTGTTGAAATTCTTCAAACTTAGCCTTGTTCTCTGCACTAAAATTGGCTAGTTCAGAATATAACTCATCAATTTTATTTTCTAATAATTGATCGGCACGGTAACGTTTTTTCGAATCCTTATTGTCAATCATCGGGTCGTTAAAACCATCAACGTGTCCGCTGGCTTTCCAAACTTTCGGGTGCATAAAAATTGCAGAATCAATTCCTACAATGTTTTCATGCATTTGTACCATGGCTTTCCACCAGTACGATTTAATGTTGTTTTTTAACTCGGCACCCAATTGGCCATAATCGTAAACGGCACTTAAGCCATCATATATTTCGCTGCTTTGAAACACGAAACCGTATTCCTTAGCATGTGATATTACATTTTTAAATTGTTCGTCGTTATTCTTTTGAGCCATAATGGAGGCAAAGATAATTATTTTGAGCTGAAAGACTAAAGCTGAAAGATTAAAGTAGAAATGCTTGGTTCGATGTTCGTAAAAATGCTTTACAGCTCTAAATTTTTTAGAAAAGCAATTGTAGTGCTAGTCAGGTTCTGTAGTCCCGCTTTTTGCTGCAATCTTTTAAAAACTTCTGACAGCTAGTTTATCGTTGTTGCAATTTTAAAAGTATTTCCGCTGCAATCGGGTTTAAGAGGCAAAAAATATCAATCTATTTATGTTTTAAATGCATACCGCTAAGAATTCTGTTTTACATCTTACATCTTCCATTTTTTCCTATTTTTGAAGCATGAAATTTTATCATTTGATTTTATTAGCCTTGGTATCGGTTTTTACATCCTGCAATCAAGAAGAAAAAGTTCATCATTATATTAAATTTAACAACACCCAAGAATTGTATAAATTCTTAAAATGGTCGCCAGAAAACCGTTTTCCGTTAATTAGTGCCCATCGTGGCGGCCCAATGCCAGGTTTCCCTGAAAACTGCATCGAAACTTTCGAAAATGCCACAACTTATAATCCGATGGTAATCGAATTCGATATTGCTTACAGTAAAGATTCGGTAATGGTAATTATGCATGATGATAATCTTGACAGAACATCGACAGGTAAAGGTCCAATCGGAAATTATACTTACGAGGAATTAAAGGCTTTTAATTTAAAAGACGACGATGGAAAGGAAACAAAATTCAAAATACCAACTTTGGATAGCGTTTTAAGCTGGAGTAAAGGAAAGGTTTTACTAACCATCGACTTAAAGAAAGGCGTTTCTTATGCAAAAGTTATCGAAAAAGTTAAGCAATATAAGGTAGAAAGCAATTCAATAATTATCACTTACACCGCTAATCAAGCTCAAGAGGTACATCAGTTGGCACCCGATTTAATGATTTCTGCATCAGTACAAAAGAAAGCCGAACTAAAAAGATTAAATAGTTTAGGTATTCCTAGTGATAAAATTGTAGCTTTTGTAGGGGTTTCTGCACCTGATAAAGAACTTTACAAATACCTTCACGATAAAGGTATTACCACTATTTTGGGTACAATGGGTAATATTGATAAAAGTTCGATTGCAAACCCAGCTAAAAACGTTTATTATCATTTGGTAAACAATGGAGCCGATATTTTATCATCAGATAATATTGGTCAGGCTGCAGAGCAATTAGATAAGTTTAGGTATAATAAAAAAATAAGTTCAGTATACGTTAATTAAAAGCATAACGATCGTTTAAAAAACTTTGTATTCTTTGCGTTTAAAATTTTTACCATGAGTATTTCAGTTAAAAACCTTTCCAAGCATTACGATAAACAAATAGCAGTCGATTCGATAAGTTTCGATGCAAAACCTGGTCGTATTTTGGGTTTTCTTGGTCCGAACGGAGCTGGTAAATCTACAACAATGCGTATGCTTACTGGTTATCTGGAACCAACATCAGGGGAAGCTCAAATCTCGGATAAGAATATTGTAACGCAAGCAATTGAAGCAAAAAAGCATATTGGTTATCTGCCAGAGAATACGCCACTTTATGCAGATATGTATGTAAAGGAGTTTCTCAACTTTGTTGGCCAAACTTATGAACTGAAAAATTTAAGTGTAAGGATTGATGAAGTAATTAAAATGGTAGGTCTAATACCCGAACAACATAAAAAAATTGGTACGTTATCAAAAGGCTATCGCCAAAGGGTAGGATTAGCGCAGGCAATTATTCATAATCCTGATGTTTTAATTTTAGATGAACCTACATCGGGTTTAGATCCAAATCAGTTGGTTGATATTCGTGCTTTGATAAGAGAATTAGGAAAGAATAAAACGGTTGTAATTTCTACACATATTATGCAAGAAGTGGAGGCCATTTGCGATGACATCATAATTATTAATAAAGGTAAAATTGTGGCAAACGATTCACTTGAAGGAATTAAAAAGGCTTATAATGAAAATTCGTTAGAAGATATTTTTAGAAAACTTACCGCATAATTTATGTTGAAAATTCGTTTTGCTTTATTTGCATCGATGCTTTTTATTTCTTTTATAATTAAAGCTCAAAATGCTGTTAAAATTGATATTGGTGCAGAGTTTGGACTTCCGTCACGTAATTTTGCTGCGATTTCTAATATTGGTTTAGGTGGATCGGTTAAAGCAGAATTTCCAATAGCTTCATCGTTTGCATTAACTTTAAATGGTGGTATTACAAATTTTTTTGGTAAGAGAAACCAACTATTAAACGTTCAGGATTTAACCTACGCTCCATTAAAAGCAGGATTAAAATACTATTTAAGCGAAACTTTTTACGTTGAGGGTCAACTTGGGGCAGCGTTGGCTTTAAGTAACGGTCAAAAAACATTGTTTGCCTGGTCACCAGGCTTAGGAAACATATTCAACTTATCGGGCAAAAATAAACTGGATTTAGGTATAAGATACGAAGGTTGGACAGGCAAGAATGAAAGTATAACATTTCTCAATACATCGAGCACAAAAGGTTTTCTGGGTGTTCGTTTTGCTTACGTTTTCGCTTTATAACAAAATCATACCGTCTTAATTAATCAGCTGTTTCAAAAACCTTTTCAAATAACTTTATTTACCTAATTACCCTTTTTTTACGTCTTTAATTTGCCCAATTATTTAGTTAACTTCGGCATTTTAACATTGTATGTACGCAGTATTTAAACGCGAATTATTTAGTTTTTTAAATTCGATGGTTGCTTATGTAACCATTGGAGTTTTTTTAGCCGTTTCTGGACTTTTACTTTGGTTTTTTCCAGATACTTCGCTACTTGATTATGGCTATGCAGAACTAAATGGTTTTTTTAGTCTGGTTCCATATCTTTTTATGTTTCTAATTCCAGCAATTACTATGCGCTCTTTCGCCGAAGAAAGGAGAGAAGGAACTTATGAACTTTTAATTACCAAGCCAATTACACTTTGGCAAATTGTTATTGCAAAGTATTTAGCCTGTTTAGTATTGGTTCTTTTAGCATTAATACCAACATTGGTTTACTATTATTCTATTTCAAAATTAGGTTTACGAGAAGGTAATATCGATTCAGGTGCTGTAATTGGCTCTTATATTGGTTTGTTTTTATTAGGCTCAGCCTTTACCTCAATCGGAGTTTTTGCTTCTGCCTTAACCAAGAATCAGATCATCGCTTTTGCAATTTCTGCTGCATTATGTGCTTTTGCCTTTTTAGGTTTCGATTATTCCAGCCAGCTTTTATCCATGCAAAGTTTTGAAACTACAATAGCCTCTTTTGGTATTAATCAACATTACCAATCTATTAGTCGGGGCGTGTTAGATACACGTGATTTAGTTTATTTTATTAGTTTTTCAACAGTGTTTTTATTGTTTACAAAACTTGCAGCGGGAGGGAAGAGAAAATGAAAATCAATAATAAATGGATAAATTTTGGATTGGTATTAGTCGCTTTAATATTGTTAAATATTGGAGGGAAATACATTTTTCATCGTTTCGATTTTACTGCCGATAAGCGCTTTACTTTAAGTGATAAAACTAAAAAACTACTGAAAGGTACAGAGAAAGCGATCATAATTACTGTGTTTTTAAATGGAGAGTTACCTGCGGCCTTTAAGCGTTTGCAAGCATCTGTTAAAGATTTATTAACCGATTACAAAGCTTATTCAAACACAGATTTAAAAGTTGTATTTATCGATCCACTTGCAGGCTTTAATGCTGCAGATCAGGATACGGTAATTAATAATCTTTATCAACAAGGTATAGAAGCTACTAATTTAAGCGTAAAAACAGAAAACGGATTAACTCAAAAATTGGTTTTTCCGATGGCAATGGTCGAAAGCGATGGCAAACAAATGCCAGTTAAATTGTTTCAAAATTTAGATGCTGGGGGCAGTTATGAAGACAATATCAATCGCTCTATCGAAAATTTAGAATATATTTTTACTTCAAGCATTAAAAAAGTAATTGGCGGAAATAATCCTCGAATTGGATTTACTGAATCGAACGGAGAGCCTTCCGATTTACAGCTTTATGATGCCATGCACACACTGGCAAATAGTTACGAAGTTGGGCGAGTTAACCTAAATACCATAGATAAAGCAGGCTTGGATAAATTAAAAATGCTAATTGTAGTTAAGCCTCAAACCGCGTTTACCGAAGCTGAAAAATATAAAATCAATTACTTCATAATGAATGGCGGTCGGGTACTTTGGAGTATCGATCAAATTTCGGCAGAATTGGATAGCTTAAGAGGAAAAGGCAGCCAGATGGTTTTAAATAAAAACCTTAACCTAGATGATATGCTGTTTATGTATGGAGCTAGAATTAATTACAACGTAATTGCCGATAAGAATAGCGCCGAAATTCCTGTTTCTACTGGAAATGTTGGTGGTCAGCCACAAATACAGCTTGTACCTTGGTTGTACTACCCAATTTTATTGCCTGATACCGCTGCGAGTTTAGTAAAAAATTTAGATGGAATTAAATCCGAATTTCCAAGTACCGTTGATACAATTGGTTCAAAAGGAATTAAGAAAACTTATATTTTAACTACTTCTGCATTTAATAGGGTATTTAACGTGCCTAAACAGTTCTCCTTACAAATGGTTGCAGAGCAGCCCGACCCCAAAACATTTCAAAATCCAATGCAAAGTGCAGGCGTTTTATTAGAAGGGAATTTTCAGTCAGTTTTTGCAGGAAGACCTTTGCCAGCGGGCATTTCTACACCTTTCGCAAACGTTGCAGTTGGTAAGCCAAGCAAAATGGTAGTTATAGGCGATGGAGATTTATTTAAAAACCAGGTTGTAGCTAAAGATAATTCGCCATTGCCATTAGGCTTTGATAGATATACACAGCGGACTTACGGAAATAAAGCACTACTTTTAAATATTGTTGATTATTTTACTGATGATGATAACTTAATTGCGTTAAGAAACAAAGACGTTAAAATCAGATTGCTTGATAAGGCAAAAATTAAACTGGAAAAAACCAAATGGCAGGTTTTAAATATTATAGTTCCGTTATTATTGTTAATATTATTTGCAATTTTTCAACATTATTACCGCAAGTACAAGTACGCTAAATAATTTTTATATTTTTGAAGAAGACTAATTGATATCATGAGATTTATTGTATCCACATCAACTTTATTAAAACATCTACAAACTGTTAACGGTGCATCTAGCAGCAGTACAGTTTTACCTATACTAGAAAATTTTCTTTTTGAAATTAAAGATGGTAATTTAACCATCTCCGCTACTGATTTACAAACCAGTATGACTACTGCCCTGGCTGTAGAATCAAAAGAAGAAGGAAAAGTTGCCGTTCCATCTAAAATTTTATTAGATACGCTTAAAACTTTACCAGATCAGCCAATTGCTTTTAATATTGACGATGCAACTTTCGCAATCGAAATTAGTGCAGGCGAAGGTAAATATAAATTGAGCGGTGAAAACGGTGATGATTTTCCAAAAATTCCTGTTGTAGAAAACGCTTCATCGGTAAATTTACCAGCATCTGTTTTAACAGAAGCAATTACCAAAACTATATTTGCGGTTAGTAACGATGAGTTACGTCCAGCAATGACAGGTGTTTACTGTCAGTTATCGCCTCAGCACATTACATTCGTAGCTACCGATGCTCATAAATTGGTTCGTTACCGTCGTATGGATAGCAAAGCTGATAAAGCAACATCGTTTATTTTACCAAAAAAAGCTTTAACACTTTTAAAAGGCGCCTTGCCTTCAAATGATATTAATGTATCAGTTGATTATAATGCAACCAGCGCTTTCTTTAAGTTCGATAATATCAATTTAGTGTGTCGTTTAATAGACGAACGTTATCCTGATTACGAGGCAGTTATCCCGCAAAATAACCCTAATAAATTAGTAATTGATAGAAGTTTATTTTTAAATACGCTTCGTAGAGTAGTAATTTTTGCTAATAAAACTACTCACCAGGTTAGGTTGAAAATTAATGGAAGTGAGTTAAATATATCGTCAGAAGATTTGGATTTTGCAAACGAAGCACACGAGCGTTTAAGCTGTCAATATGATGGTGAAGACTTAGAAATCGGCTTTAATGCACGTTTCTTGATTGAAATGCTAAGTAACTTAAGTGGCGATGAAGTTACTTTAGAACTTTCTACACCAAATAGAGCAGGCTTGTTAATACCGCAAACTAATGATGAAAACGAAGATGTTTTAATGTTAGTTATGCCAGTTATGTTAAATAATAGTTATTAGAAACTACTAAATCTTTAGTTTTTATAGGGAAATGGCTTGGTTTTTGACCAAGCCATTTTGGTTATAACCAAGTACAACTACCTATGAAAATCTTTACAAAACGTGTCTCAATCACCCAGGCAATTCTGCTTGCAGTTTGCTTTTTATGTATTACTTCCTGTAGTAAGAAAGATCCCGATTTAATTGTTCAGGGACAAACTAAAATTAAAGTTACTAATGCCGTGCAAACAGAAACTAAACAAGATGTTTACATTGATAATGAAAAGTTAACTTCTGCCGCTTTAACCTTTGGTGAAACAAGCGATTATTTAACAATCCCATCTGGAAACAGAAACCTGAGCTACCAGGGTTCAAATAATTTAAATACAAGTACGAATTTAAATTTTACTCCATCATTAACTTATAGTACTTTTTTAGTTTCTGATAGAAATGCGAATAGAGAAATAGTTAGTTATGAAGATAATTTAAGTATTTCTGATATGGCGACTGCAAAAATCAGGCTCATAAATTTATCGCCAAATTTTGCTACGGGTATTAATGTAACTGTACAAGCAGGTGCGCAATTTGTTAATGGCTTACTATTTAAAGAAGCATCCAATTATTTTTCATTAGATGCAGGTGCTGCATTAAGGTACAATGTTGTGGGCTCAGGAAGTATTAAAACTATCGCTGCCACAGATTTAATTCCAGGTAAAATTTATACAATTTGGTTTAGCGGCTTAACTGCTGCAACATTAGAAGCTCATCTTATCGAGTATAATTAGTTACAGTTTACCTAATTGAAATACAAAAGCTATCTTTGCGTATAAGATATTACCTGTATGAATTTCAAAGCCTTTAACTTTTTAAAACTATCTTTTCTATTTACAGCAGTTTGCTTAATTACGGCCTGTGTTAAAAACGATAATTTAATTAAAGGAGATACTAAGGTTCGGTTCTTTAATAATGTTGATCAGCTTTCTCAGGATTTCTATTTAAACGGAATTAGAAGAACGACTACTACAGGAATATCTTATGGTAACAGTACAGATTATCTGGTTTACGAGGGTGATAAAGAATACAACATTTTAGCCAAAAACACAGGAAGTACGAAAATTGGTGATTCTATAAAATATACCTTTGGTATAGGAAAAAATTACTCAGTTTTTTACACTAAAACTTCAGAGATAGATTCTTTGCTAACGATTTATGAGGATAATTTGACTCCTGATCCTGCTAATGCCAGGCTATTCTTTATAAACTTAGGATACACTTTGGATTCAAAAGTTAATATCAGGAACAGGACATCATCTTTTACAGCTTCTTTAGCAAATGGAGAAAATTCTGGATATATCGTATTAAAACCAGATTCTAACGCTAAAATATTCTTAAATCTTGTTAATTCAACAAGTGTAATTGACACCATACCTGCTACCAATTTTTATAAAGGTAAAACCTATACCATAATCATTGATGGTGTTAATAAAGGAGTAAATAAAGGGAAGTTAAGGGAGCGATTAATTGTCAACAATTAATCAAATTCAATTAATATTTCAGAAACGGCTTTTTATCAAATTGATATTCCTATTTTTGCTCAAAATCAGATACATTGGAATTACTACAGCAACTCATAGATTTTATTCTTCACATCGATGTCCATTTAGCACAAATTGTTAACGATTATCAAACTTGGACTTACTTAATATTATTCCTTATAATTTTTGCTGAAACAGGATTAGTTGTTTTACCATTTTTGCCTGGTGATTCCTTATTGTTTGCAATGGGTGCATTAATAGCTGGTGAGCATGAAACTGGTTTAAATATTTGGGTTATGCTATTGATTTTAATTGTTGCGGCAATTTTAGGTAATACAGTTAATTTCAAATTAGGAAGTGTTTTAGGCGCTGGTGTATTTAAGGAAGATAATAAGATTTTAAAACTTAAATATTACGAACAATCGCATGAATTTTTCGAAAAACATGGTGGTAAAGCAATAATTTTTAGCCGCTTTTTGCCAATTTTCAGAACAATAGCTCCGTTTGTAGCAGGCATAGCTAAAATGCCATTTGGTAGATTTACTTATTTTAACATTATAGGTGGCATAACTTGGATCGTAGCTTTATTATTAGGCGGTTATGTACTAGGTCAAATTCCGATCATTAAAAATAATTTCGAACTGGTTATTGTTTTTATAGCCGTTGTAACCTTTGTGCCTGCAATTTGGGCAGCGGTAAAAAGCCGTCTTCAACCAAAAAAAATAGAAAAAATTATTGAGGGTGAGAACTAAACTCAACTATAAGTATTAAAAAAGGCGAGCAATAATGCTCGCCTTTTTTTGTTTAAATCTCTCTTCCTAATATTTTACCATTCTGGTATTTCTTTTCCGCTTCTTCTTCCTCTTTTTTATGCCTTTGTTCAGCCTCAATTTTAATGAGATTTTTAAGTTCGGGTTGCCCTGCATCAACCCAGGCAGAATACCAGAAAGAGCCAATTTCTAATATTGCAGAACGCATTTGTTTTTCTACCATATTATTCATTTTATCGTGATAGGCTTTTGAGTATGCTAAAGAATATTGCTTCAAAACTGTATTATTCCGTTCGGAGAAACTATACTTCTTATCCGATGGAAATGATATGCTTAATTCTTTTTCAAAGGTTAAAACGGTATCAAGTAAGGTATGAGTGTGTTTTGTTATTTTCCAGGCTTCTTTTAAAGGGTTTTCGATGTAAGTTGCCCTGCCAATAATATAGCTGTAATTCGTCGAGAATAATTCAGGTAAGCGGCTTTCCCAAAAGGCATGTATACCAACTTGGTTAGTTAATTGACCATTGTGATTAGAAGTGGTATGTAAAGGAACGTGAGCATCGCCAATATAATGACCTAAATCGGCAGAATACTTTAAGATTTTAATGGAATCTCGGGTTTCGAAAGCTTTAACTAAACTATAATACGTTCGCTGAATTTGCCATGGAACAATGCCATTTTCATTTAAATGTTTTTTACCGTACTTAGCTAAAGCATCGTTCCATTTTTCGGGAATGCTATCGATACTTTTCTCATAGTTTTCTACGTCTAAGTAATGCCTTGGTGCTTCCAAAGTATCAGCATACCTACGTTTATCAGGATCTACAGCATGTTCGGTAATGTATTTTACATTCTTTTTGTAGAAACCAATCATGCCATTTGGTAAAGTGAAAACAGCCAGGTTATTTATTCTTTGGTGTGCAAAGAAACCCCAAGAGGTACAAAAGAAAAGCGGGATGATTAACATAATTATCGTTAATCGCTTCATTCACTGTAATTAGGTTATTTAAGCATTTTCAATTTTAGCTATGTCCAGTTTTTTCATTTGCATCACTACATCCATTACCCGCGTAGCCTTTTCAGGGTTGGATAATAGTTCGACGATGTTAGCGGGTGCAATTTGCCAGGAAACTCCAAACTTGTCTTTTACCCACCCACACATGCTTTCTGCTCCACCATCTTTGGTAAAAGTTTCCCAATAGTAATCAATTTCATCTTGTGTATCACAACTCACCACAAATGAAATTGCTTCATCAAATTTTAATTTTGGGCCATCATTTAAACCCATAAATTTGTTTCCGTTCAACTCAAAAGTAACTACCATTGGTGTTACCTGGGTAATTTTTGAATTTTTGAAAACTGTACAATAAAATTTTGCTGCTTCCTCTGCTTGTCCATCAAACAAAAGACAGGTAACTAGTGGTTTTGCCATTCTTAATGTTTTGGTTAGAATTTTGTCTATACAAGTTAAGCAACAATTTGCTTTTTTGCGGTTTTATTTAAGACTTATTTAGGGGCAGTTGAAACTTTTTTAAACCCCAAATTGTCCTAAATGATAATCTAAGTGTTTGTAAAACATATTATTCCATTCGGTTTTTGTAAGCTTTCCAAATGAATGTGATTTTTTTCCATCAAAATGCGCCTCTCCTAACTCTTGTGTTTTATTAATATAGGCAATCAGTCTTGCTTTTTCATTATCAAATTCCTTTTGGTCTGAAATTACAAATGCTGGCGCTGTTTGACTGTTTTTTTTGTACGGTTTCTCACTAACTACTAAATTTTTAACCACTAATTTCATAATAAGTTTCATAAAAGCGTTTGGTTGTGGGTGTGTGTTCTCATAAACCAATTCATAGCTTACATTGCAGTGCGCTAACATTTGCGCAACATTCATTTTACCCCAAAGTTGAGGTGTTGATGAGGTAAGATTGTTAATCCTACTAATAACTTCCCCAGTTATTGCGGATTGAAAAATGTTTTTCATGTTTTGTTTTAATGGTATATATAAATTTTAATTCTTAAGCATTTTAAAAGAAAACCAACCCAAAAGTGCTATAATTACCGCCATTAAAGCCCATAGCCAAACTTTATTTTCGAATAATGGTTTTTCTATTTTAGTAGTATAGGTGGAATTTTTCTGTTCTTCTCCAATAGTTAATGAGGTTAAATTTTCAGGGATTTTACTTTCAAACTTCTCAATTTCATAGCTAGGAGCCTGTATTTTATCATTCCCATAAAATATCGCATAAGTTAGTTTCGGGTTATCAAAACGAGCAATAATCTCGTAAATGTTTCCTCTTAGCTCTAATTTACCTAAGCGCAATGGTTTGTTATCATTATTTTGAATAGTGATTTTTAACCTTGAAGCAATGGTATTCTCAAAATTATACTCAGTTTTTTCTAATGAACTTAAAGTTCCTTGATAAAGACTGGCATAATTATAATGCATTCCTTTATCAGTTTTAAAACTATCTGTGGCATATTCAATTTTTATTGATCGGTAAAAATCGAAATCGCTTTGCGCATTTAGCGATAAATAGGAGAGCGGTACAGGATTTTCTAAAGTAACATCTATAACTGTTTCCTTATTAACAGCATCATTATTTAAACGGAAAGTTTTATATTTTACATCCTGATAAGTGCCTTTTATGGTATCGGTTTTATTAATTAATGCCTCCAGTAAACCAGGTTTTTCGGCGCTCCTGATCATCAACCTATAATACAAATATTTAGAATCTGGAAAACTAAGTTTTGTAAATTGGTAATCGGTATTGTTGTTTTTAATGGATAAAATGCGGTAGTCCTTTAAAATTGTAAACCATTCGGTGTTGGCATTACTGCCTTCGAGGGTAATTTGCCAATTAAAATTACCTTCTTTAAAAGCCAAGTTAATTTGGTTAATAGTAGAAGCACTGTTCAGCTGAAAGGTGTAAAAAAAGCCATTAGAATTTGCGCTTTCGTTAACGGGTTTAAAATCAACTTCTTTTGATGTAACTTTGTCTGCTCTTTGCTTTAAAAGGTATGGTACTTCTAAGGTATCTTTTCCATCGACACCAAAAATTCTTAAATCATCAAAGCCCGAATTTGCATTTTTATAAAGTTGATTCGGCAATTGTAGTTTGTGCCAAGCCGAATTGACGCCAATTATATTCCGTTTAAATTTAAAGGCACTTGTTTGTGCACTAGCGATATAGAAACACATCGAAAGCAATAAAAAGATATTAATTTTCAGCTTTAGCATCATCAATAATTAAATGTTTATACTTATTGTAAAGAAAGGAAATGATTAATAATAATATGCCAAGCGACACAAAAACAATGGTTTTTGAAATCGTACTTAAGTAAGCAATATCATAAATAAATAGTTTTATTAAGGTAATGCCAAATAAAACCATAGCCCCAATCCGCAAATGTTTTTTGTTTTTAGCTAAGCCCATGCTAATTAAAAACAGTGAATAAATGCCCCATAAAATGCTAAGCCCTAGCTTATAGCTTCCATCTAAATCTGCTAATTCTAAAATGTTAATTAATTCACTACTAATTAACCACAAAATGGAAATATAAAGCAAGTAGTCAAACATCACTTTCAAATCCATTTTGAACAAGCCAGAATTGATTAATTTATAACATTGGATAATAAATGGGCCAAAGAATACAATGCTTAAATACCTAATGCCAATATTAAATGAACTGATATTGAAGTATTTATCTGTGTGGGATAAATATGCGTCCCTCAGTTCGCTCAAATTATAAAGTCCATGGGTTAAAAAAGCAATAACAACTATCAAATTTATAACTAAACATGCAATAGCTAATTCATTGCTTTTAAGTTTTCTAACATTAAAATAGCTTAAAATTGATGCAAAAAATAAGGTATAAATATAAATCCAGGCAGTTTGGAGCTTTTCGTAATTATAATTGTACTCATAATTTACGTATGCAGATTTACCGTTTGGATTGGTATTAATTTTGGTTAGCTCGAAAAGGTTATTGAAATATTTGGAAATCTCTATCCTAAAAGTAACGTACACCACTAACAATAAGATAGATGGTATTGCATAGTTAAGTATTTGTCTTGCCCACGCCCATTCTATAGGTTTCTCTATTTCTTTTTTGCTGATGTTGTACATCCAGATAAAGCTTATTATAAAAATAACTGCAGTTAAAAAGCCAACATTTAATATTGGTGTAATGAACTCTGAGTCATAATAAAAATTATAATATGTTGTCCAATCTTTCAGTAAACTGAAGAAGGCAAGGAATATTAATGGAAAAGAAAGTTTTTCGTAAATCGCGATGTTTTTAACTCTTGCTAGATAGAACAATACAGCAGCCTCAACGGTCCAGAAAATTGTAACCCAGCCACCATTTAATTGTACTGGTGCAGCCATTGTAATAAAAGTAATTACCATTGCCAGAATCAAGTAAAATAAATTTCGATCAGCAAGTTGTTTTTTGTAGATAATTAAACTTACTACAAAATGAATTACAGCGTTTGCTAGTGTAAATAAGCCTAATAATTCTGCGCTATTTTTATTCCCTAAAAGGATAAAATAGCCAATTCCGTAATAAATAAATGAATTTAAAAGAATAATTACAACATCGCTCAGCCCAAAAATTTCTTTCTTTGCTACTTTATAGGCAAGGTTTGTAATGTAAAAAATAACAAAAAACAAGGTCGAAAACAGGACCGATAGACCAAAGAAAATATTTGCAGAACTCAAATCTAACCGCCAGGCTAAAAAGATAATCCAGGTTAATCCAAAAGATGCATAAAACAAAGGTTTCCAATATTTTTTGAAACTTAAAATCAAAATCCCGATGTTGATAATAGCCATGTAGGTGAATAATACACCAACTTTTCCAGAACCATCACTTAGTAAAAAAGGAACGGCATAAGCACCAACTAAACCAATGTGTGCTATAACCTGCTTATTATATTTTATGGCGGCCACAACAGTAAAAGATGTAAATATCACCATTAATGCAAACGCTAATACCTGCGGAATGAGGGTATAGAAATCGTATGCTGCATAAGTTATGAAATACATAATAGCAATTGCCCCACTAACCAAAACCGCCGAAAAGTTTTCGTATTTTTCTTTGAGTTTAATTGCAAATGCCATTAAACCAGCACCAACAGCATAGCCTAAGATAATCCTGGTTAATGGACTAATCATATCGTGGTCGATAGCATATTTGGCCCCAATGGCTACACCAATTATGAGAATTAGAATCCCGATTTTACTAATTAAGTTTTCACCAATAAACTTTTCGAAATCCGACTTAACTATGTTTTCACGTTTAAATCTATCAGCAAAATTAGGTTGCTGCTGATTTGTATTTGATGAAGAAAAACTCGGAACGGGCCTAGAATTATTCGTGTTTTGGATAACCTGAGAGGGAGGCGTGTTTCTTGGTAGTGGCGCAATAGCTGGCCCTTTAACTATTACATCGTGAGTTGGAGTGGCTCCAGGAGATTGCAAAGCTCTAACTTCATCTCTCAAAGCTTTAATTTCAGCATCGAAGCCTTGCTGTCTGAGCAACAAATTCTCTAACTTAATTAAAAGCAGGTTTATTTTTTCCGAATTATCCATTCTATATTTTATCGTGCGTAATTTACTTTAATAAATATAGGGATGAATTTTTACAAGGTTAGGGAAATTTATTTGAACTGATTTATTAATTATCTCTTTTTATGATTTCAATGGTGTACATTCATTCATTTGTTAGAGAGGTATCTTTTGCGATTAAGCTTAACGGAAAGCCTATTAAGAGTATATAAGCTATTATATACTCTTAATTTTATATGTTGAAAAAAACAAGTGTTAATTATTTTTTCAAGGCTGCTCTTACTTTTGGTGCTATTTTAGTTCCGAAAATTTCGATGGATTTCATCATCGCGGCATGTGATGGGCCGCCAACATCCATATGGGCTGAGAAGCGCGTTAAGCCAAAAGTTTCTTCCATTTCTAACATTTTATCAACTGATTCGTTCGCATCCCCGATAATTAATGCACCACCTTTACCAATTCCAGCGTCGAACTGATTACGTTGATAAGGTGCCCAACCACGAGTTTTGCCAATTCGGTTCATTTGCGCAGAGTAAAGCGGGTAATAATAATCAGCAATATCTTTGTTGTTTTCGCCAAATAAAGAGTGCATATGAACGCCTACTTCAAATTTATTCATATCATGACCATAAGCCTGATAAACCTTTTTGTAATAATCGAAAAGTGGCTTAAATTGTATGGGTTGGCCGCCAATAATGGCAAACATTACAGGTAAACCTAATCTTCCTGCGCGTTCTACAGATTCTGGCGTGCCACCCACAGCAACCCATATTTTTAAATTATCGTTTACCGCACGTGGCAAAACTTCCTGATTAACCAATTCTGGACGGAAATTACCTTTCCAGCTTATTTTGGGTGTTGAATTTATTTTTAAAAGTAATTCTAATTTCTCTTCATAAAGCTCATCATAATCTTGCAGGTTAAAGCCAAATAGTGGAAAAGATTCGATAAAACTTCCACGGCCAGCCATTAATTCGGCTCTGCCATTCGAAATTAAATCTATTGTAGCGAAATTTTGGTAAAGTTTAACTGGATCGGATGAACTCAAAACCGATACAGCGCTACTTAACTTAATGTTTTTAGTTATGGTTGCTGCAGCAGCTAAAATAATTTCGGGACTGGAAACTGCATAATCCGGGCGATGGTGTTCACCGATTCCGTAAAAATCTAAACCCACTTCATCCATGAGTTTAATTTCTTCTATAATTTCCTGAAGTCTTTGTTGTGCGGGTTGAATTTCTCCCTTTGCATTAATTTGCAAATCGCCAAACATGCCAATACCTAATTCCATAATTGCTAAAATTTGTTAAACAAAGTTAATGGGTTAGGAGCAGAGAATTTTTGATGTATGGTAAGAAATTTTAACCACAAAGCGCACAAAGCTTCTGTAGAGAAGGCAGAGTAAAATAATCTCAAGCATTATTTTGTGCGGTTTTTTTGGTCATCATTGTTAGGTACGAAGCAACTCTAATGCCTTGATTTTTGTTCCCCGCTATAGTCTTAGGATTGCTTCCTGCATCGCAATGAGGAAAAAAATTAATGAATCAGGCAATCAACTTCAACCCCAGATTTACTCGATTTTCTTTCCCTTCATTGCAGTAGAAATTGCTGCATCCATCACACGTTCTGCAAACGGACGCGTAAATTCATTCAGTTCGTCAGCCTTCTTTAAAATCGTATCTTTTTCTTGAGAAGCTAAAGCGGTTTTCAAGGCCTCAATATGAACTTTAGTTTCAGAGATTTCTTCAGCTGTTAAATGCTCCGAATGTTTTTCAATAAAACGTTCGGCAGTGTAAAGCAATTGCTCACCTTCGCTACGCGCCTCGATTAGCATACGTTGTTCTACATCGCTTTTAGCATGGGTAATGCTGTCGATTAACATTTTTTCAACCGTATCGTCGCTCAAACCATAACTTGGCGTAATCTCAATTTCTTGTTTTACACCAGAGCGTAATTCAATCGCCTGAACAGTTAAAATTCCATCTGCATTAAGCAAAAAGTTAATGTCAACTTTAGGCAACCCAGCTGGCATAGCTGGTATGCCTTTTAGGTCAAACTCAGCAAGCTTACGGTTTTCCTTAACCAAATCGCGTTCGCCCTGATAAACAGAAATTTTCATGTTTATCTGTCCATCAATCGAAGTGGTATATTGGCGACCAGCTTTCGTCGGAACTTTGCTGTTACGAGCGATAATCACATCCATTAAACCGCCCATGGTTTCAATGCCAAGAGAAAGTGGCGTAACATCAAGCAATAAAATGTCAGAACGATTTCCTGCTAGAACATCAGCCTGAATAGCTGCTCCAAGCGCCACAACCTCGTCAGGATTGATATTATCTTGTGGCTTTTTACCAAAGAAATTTTCTACTTGTTGCTTTACGAATGGTGTGCGGGTAGAGCCGCCAACCAAAATAACTTCATCAATATCTGAAGCCGTTAAATCCGCATCTTTTAAAGCGTTTTTACATGCAGTAATGGTTTCCTCAACCTTTGTGGAAATCAACTGCTCGAAAGTTTGTTTATCCAGCGTACACCAGATTTCACCAACTTTTTCATTATATAAATTTTGAGTAGATAATGCTTTTTTAGCGGCTTCAGCTTGCAAACGTAAGGTTTGCATTAAAATATTATCCTCTGCTAAAACCTTAATATCTAAATTGTTTTTCTCAATCCAATGATCTAAAATGGCTCTGTCGAAATCATCACCACCTAAATAAGTATTTCCATTAGTCGCCAAAACTTCGAAAATCCCATTTTGAATTTGAAGAATAGAAACATCAAAAGTTCCACCTCCTAAATCGTAAACGGCAATGGTTTTTTGTTGCGATGGGTCTAAACCAATCCCGTAAGCCAAACTTGCAGCTGTAGGTTCGTTCACAATACGCATAACATCTAAACCTGCAAGTTTACCTGCATCACGTGTGGCTTGTCGCTGGCTATCGTTAAAATAAGCTGGAACGGTTATTACAGCTCTGTTAACAGGTGTTTTCAAAGCATGTTCTGCTCTGGCTTTAAGCTCTTTTAAAATCTCAGCCGAGAGCTCAATCGGTGTATAAAAACGATTTCCAGCTTGGATTTTAACTAAGGCATCGGTATCGTCATCAATAATTTTATAAGAGAAAATATCTTTGTGGTCGGCAACATCTCTGTAAGAACGGCCTAACAATCTTTTAACAGAAAAGATTGTATTTGCAGGGTCGGTAGTTAAAAACTCTTTTGCTTCATTACCTACTATTGCATCGTTCTGATTATTGAAATATACTACAGATGGCACTAATAATCCCTTTCCAGCATCGTTTATCACCTGCGGATTTTTATCAGGATTGATGAAAGCAACCAAACTATTTGTGGTACCCAAATCGATTCCGACTATTATTTCTTCCTTTTGAAACGAACCTGTAGCAAGGTTAATTGATATTTTTGCCATAGGGCGAATTTACAGAGATTGTAGCAATGTTTTAAGTCTGAAATGTTTTAATGTTGTAAAGATTGGAGTGATTGTTAACATTTTTAGCCTAAACAAAAAAACGCCCCGATAAATATCGAGGCGTTTAATATATCTAAAGATTAAGAAATCTTATTTTCTTTTTTCAGCAGAGCTACCCAAATCGATTACGATAGGAGTAGAGATACATAATGATGAGTACGTACCAATGATACGACCGATTAACAATGCGAAGATAAATCCGCGGATGCTATCGCCACCGAAAATGAAGATTACCAATAACACGAAGAATACCGTTAATGAAGTTAAAATGGTACGACTTAATGTACTGTTCAACGCGAAGTTGATTAAGTTGTTACGCTCTTCACCGTGTAAATCGTCTTTACCAGCTTCTTTCAATTTCTCACGAATACGGTCGAATACAACAACTGTTTCTGTCATGGTGTAACCCATAACGGTTAAAATCGCTGCAATAAAATCCTGACCAATTTCTAATGAGAATGGTAAAACGCCATCTAAAATTGTGTAGAAAGACAATACCATTAAAACGTCATGCGCTAATGCAAGTACTGCTCCTAAACCATATTGCCATTTTTTGAATCGTACTACGATGTAGATAAACATGAATACACATGATACCAATACCGCGTAGAAAGCACCGTTAACAATATCGCTAGCAATAATCGGCGTTACTTTTTGCGAGCTTACAATTTCATATTTAGAACCTGCTAAACCTTTATTTAAAGCATCCTCAACAACTTTATCAGTTTTAGGATCTTGATCTTCAATATGGAAAGTAGTTGTAATTTTTACTTGACTATCGCTACCAGCGGTTTTAACTTCAGGCGTTTCATTATCAAAAACAACAGTCAGTTTAGATTTTAAATCTTCAGTATTAACTGTTTTATCGAAATGAACCAAATAAGTTCTACCACCTTTAAAGTCAACACCTAAGTTTAAACCACCATGTTTAAAATACATACCAATACCAGCAATAATAATTACTGTAGAGATGATGTAGTAAATTTTACGACGGCCAACAAAGTTGAAGGCTAAGTTTTTAAATGCGTTACGTGTAAATTGGTTATCGAAACTGATTTCCATTTTACGATCCAACATCGCTTCGAAAACAACTCTCGAAATAGCAACGGCAGCAAACAAAGAAGAAAGGATACCAATACATAATGTAGTTGCGAAACCTTGAACTGGTCCGCTACCAAATAAGTAAAGAATAGCACCTAAAATGAATACGGTAATGTTAGCATCTAAGATTGATGGCATTGCATGTTTGAAGCCTTCTCTAATTGCAGTAGGGATGTTTTTACCTAAAGCAAGTTCTTCACGTACACGTTCGAAAATTAGAATGTTCGCATCAACCGATAAACCAATTGTTAAAACGATACCAGCAATACCAGGCAATGTTAACACAGCACCTAATGATACCAAGATACCAATAATGAAGAATAAGTTAATTAATAACGCAAAGTTAGCAACCCAACCAGCACGGTGATAATATAGCGCCATGAAGATTAAGATTACAATAAATGCAATTATGAAAGAGATTAAACCATCGTGAATAGCTTGAGCACCTAAAGTAGGACCAACAATGAAGCTACCAGCGATACGAGCAGGAGCAGGTAATTTACCAGCTTTTAAGATGTTCGATAAATCTTTAGTATCTTCTTGTGTAAAGTTTCCAGAGATAGAAGAAACACCATTAGGAATTTCGTTTTGTACCGTTGGAGCGGAGTAAACCTGATTATCTAATACAATAGCAATAGATTTTAAATTATTTCTATCAGCAGATGCTTCAGCAGTAATTTTTTTCCATTTTGCAGCACCTTCGCTGGTCATGTACATGGTTACTTCTGGTTTACCTTTTTGGTCAAAATCGTTACGAGAATCACTTACTGCTTCGCCACCTAAATCTGGTTTACCATCAGCACTGGTAACTTTAATAGCGTAAAGTTCGAATACTTTAGAACCTTCCATTGGTTTAACGCTCCACATAAACTTCATAGTAGAAGGAATAGCTGCAGCAACCTCAGGCGTTTTAAAATATGAATTTACTTTTGCAGTATCTTTTTGTGCAACCCAACCAACAATTGGTCCTGGACGTAAAGCTGGTTGACCATTTTCTCCCTGATAAGTAGGAATACTTAAAATAGAGAATAAAGGATTTGATTTTGCAATTGCTGCTTTAGCAGCTGTCGAATCTTTTTTGCCTAAGCCAGCAAGTTTACCACCTTTAGTAGTATCTGCTGCAGTTTTCTCTAAACCAGCTAATTTACCACCTGCAGCAGGAGCTGTAGTAGTTTCTTTAGCAACAGCAGTAGTATCTTTTAAAGTAGATGCTAATGTTTTGTTAATGTTTTCAAGTAAAGAAACAACTTCTTGTACTTGGTACACTTGCCAGAATTGTAATTCTGCAGAACCTTGTAATAATTTAGAAACACGTTCTTTATCTTGTACACCTGGCATCTCGATTAAGATACGGTTACTACCAGGTTGTTTTTGCATATTCGGACTCACAACACCAAAACCATCAATACGAGAACGTAAGATTGTAAATGAACGATCGATAGCACTTTCAGCTTCTTTCGATAAGAAAGACTGAACTTCGCTATTACTTGCATTTGGTTTTAACTGTGAAGCATTATCTTGATTAGAAAAATAATCAGCAAGTTTTACACCTGGATTCAATTTTTCAAAATCATCAACAAATAATTTGATGTAATCTTTACCGCCTGCGTTTAATTGTGTTTGCGCATTTTGTAACGCTTTGTTAAAATTAGCATCAGTTGTGTTATCTGCTAACGATTTAACTAATTCCGCCAACGATATTTCCATCGTTACGTTCATTCCACCTTTTAAATCCAGACCAAGATTAATCTCTTTCGATTTTACGGCCTGATAAGTAAAGCCCAATAACGGGTAAACTTTTTCAGTACTCATCGAATCTAAGTAAGCCTTTTCCTTGGCTAAATCACCTTTCGCATAGTTTTTTGCGTCTTTTTCCACACTGGATGAGACCAAAGTGAAAGAAAGTGCATACGCACAAACGATAGCTAATACTATCGCTATAAACTTAATAAAACCTTTTCCTTGCATTGTTTGTTTAAAATAATTTGTCTTCGCTGTTTTTTTAACAAGTCGGCAAATCTAATTAAATTTTTAAATTATAGAACCCCTTAATTGATAATTTATTAAGATTAATTTTTAACGACGAATAATCGCCATACATTCGTTACACAGATCTTGTTTTGGATACGAAATTATGCTTTGATTTATTTGGAAAGCAATAACAGTAGCTTTTAGCTTTGGTTCGGTCCTGCTAACCGCTTTAGCTCCGATAGAAAAAATCGGAGGCTGCCGCTAATATCAGGTTTAGGTGGCACAAGAAGTAATTCTATTTTCGGCTAAAAGCATAACGCTTCCTTCCTTGTGAGGTATGATGGAATCCTGCAACAGTGGATGGAGTTTTTAAAAATTATAAACACGGGCCTTAATAGTTAATACATTAAGATTGCTTCGTACCTCGCAATGACGACTTTTCAGATTACTTTCGTTTTAAAACCTCAAAAGTATAATCGTACTTATTCTTTTCATCAGCTTTATGCGGATCACTACTCACAACTTCCCACACGCTTCTATCAATCTCAGGGAAAAACGTATCAGCATCAAAAGTATGGTGTATAGTAGTTAAATAAAGGGTATCAGTTTTTGGTAAAGCCTGTTGATAAATCTCTGCTCCGCCGACAATAAAAACAGGTTTCTCTTCTGCTTTAGTAATTTCTAATGCCTCATCTAAACTATTTACTACTTCAACTCCGTCGATTTTTAGTGATGAATCTCTGGTTATTACAATATTTCTACGGTTTGGCAAAGGCCTGCCAACAGAATCAAATGTCTTGCGACCCATCACTATAGTATGCCCCGAAGTGGTTTGCTTGAAAAACTTCAAATCTGCAGGCATGTGCCATAGAAGCTGGTTGTTTTTGCCAATGGCGAAGTTTTCGCCTACTGCAACGGCTATTGATAACCCCAACCCCTGAAGGGGCTTTTCATTGCCATTGTTTAACCCCTCAGTTTCTATAGAGGAACTTGAATTTGTCGTATTCATTTGATTTTGCTAATTTCCAATTTGCTTTCAGCTCCCCCTTTAGGGGCAGGAGGGTTATACCGCCACAACACCTTTAATATGCGGATGCGCCTCGTAATTCTCCAAAGTAAAATCCTCAAACTTGAAATCAAAGATGCTTTTCACATCAGGATTGATTTTCATGGTAGGCAATGGTTTTGGCTCGCGGCTTAACTGCAAATGTGCTTGCTCAATGTGGTTATTGTATAAATGCGCATCGCCTAAAGTATGTACGAAATCGCCAGCTTCTAAACCACATACTTGTGCAACCATCATTGTTAATAAAGCATAAGATGCAATATTAAAAGGAACACCTAAGAAGATATCTGCACTTCGTTGATATAATTGGCAACTTAATTTGCCATCGGCTACGTAAAACTGAAAGAACGCATGACAAGGCGGCAAAGCCATATTTTCTATCTCTGCAACGTTCCACGCTGAAACAATAATTCTACGCGAATCGGGATTGTTTTTTATGGTGTTAATAATGTTGGTAATCTGGTCGATGTGTTGTCCATCTGGAGTTGGCCAGCTTCTCCATTGTGAGCCATAAACTGGGCCAAGGTTTCCATCTTCATCAGCCCATTCATCCCAAATGCGAACGCCATTATCTTTTAAGTATTTAATATTGGTATCTCCAGTTAAAAACCAGATTAATTCGTGTATGATAGATTTTAAGTGCAGTTTCTTGGTGGTAACCATCGGAAAGCCCTCTTGTAAATTGAAACGCATTTGATAGCCGAAAACGCTGATGGTTCCAGTTCCTGTACGGTCGTGTTTTTGTGCACCGTTATCCAGCACATGCTGCATTAAATCTAAATATTGTTTCATAACCCTTAATCCCGAATAATCGGGACTTCCAAAATCTTAAATAAATAATTAATTGCAAATATCTAAAATTTATGATTTGTTGATGCTCCTTTTTATGCACACTAATAATTTACTAACATTGAAATGATTTGGGCTTTACGGTTTTTTAAAAACTTTAATAGTTGTATAAATTTTGGGTATAGCCCTGGGTGCAGCGATTACCCTGCAGCAAGGAGGTACGACGACGCGAAGCGTAAAAGCGAAACACAGGTACAAACTTAAAGTTGGTTTGCAGGTTTTGCGCTTCAATTTAGCTTGAGAATTGTTAAGAAACATAAATCACTAAAAACACTTTTGTATGTTTGTGATGTGTTGTAGCGATTGAAAGAAAATCTTAATCCTCGATACTTATTGCTAGATATTTAGAAAATGTTATCCTTTCCAAACGCAAAAATAAATTTAGGCTTAAATATTACAGAGAAGCGCAGCGATGGCTACCATAACCTCGAAACTGTTTTTTATCCGATCAATATTAAAGATTCAGTTGAAATTACCGATGCCGATTTTACCTCCTGCAAAATTCATGGCATCGATATTCCTGGAAATGCGAATGATAATTTGTGCGTAAAAGCTTATCAGCTGATTAAAAATGATTTCGATATTCCTGCACAGCAAATTAATTTGTTGAAAAATATTCCAGTAGGCGCAGGTTTGGGAGGAGGTTCGGCAGATTGTGCTTTCCTCATTAAATTGTTAAATGATAAATTCAGTTTAGATTTATCAATTATTCAGATGGAAGATTACGCCCGTCAGCTCGGTGCAGATTGTGCTTTTTTTATCGAGAATAAACCTGTTTATGCTTTTAATAAAGGCGATGAATTTGAAAAATGTGAAGTTGATTTGTCAGCCTGGTTTAAAGTTTTGGTAAAACCGCCCGTACATGTGAGCACGGCGGATGCTTATGCGTTGGTAAAACCTGAAAAGCCTTTGCAATCGTTAAAAGAAATCATACATTTGTCGCCAACAACATGGAAAAATAAGGTTATCAACGATTTCGAGCCATCGGTATTCGCGAAATATCCCCAAATTCATCAAATAAAAACCAGTTTATACGATGCAGGCGCTACATTCGCTTTAATGAGTGGTAGCGGTTCGTCGGTTTTTGCAATTTTTAACGCACCCGTTAAACTGCCTGAACTGGAAAAAGACAACTTAGTTTATTATAATATTTAAAAAGAGCTGAAAGGTTAAGGCAGAAAGCGCAAAGACTAAAGCTGAAAGTAGAAAGGTTTGAGCAAAATGTCTTGATACTTGATACTAAATACTTGAATACTAAAAAATGAATATAAATCTAATCCGCAAGAGCGGAAAATTTAATTTCGAGGCAGAAAACGAGAGCGGTTTTACTGTTGAATTAGATGCAAAAGCTGCTATTGGTGGCGAAGGCAAAGGTTTCAGACCAATGGAAATGTTATTGGTTGGCCTAGGTGGTTGTAGTGGAATTGACATGGTAAATGTGTTAACCAAACAAAAGGAACCGCTTGATGATATTAAAATTGCTATAAACGCTACCCGAAAAGATGAAGAAATGCCGCCGATTTTTGACGTAATTGAAATTCACTTCGAATTATATGGAGATTTAAGTACAGCAAAAGTAGAGCGTGCTCTGGCCATGACTTTCGATAAGTACTGCTCTGTGTCGAATATTTTAGGTCGCTCTGCAAAAATTAATTTTACATACACAATTAAAGGTGATAAGTAATACGTTTTAAGTTATGAGTATCACATGCGCTAAACTTAATTACTTTACCTACATTTTTATAATCTAACATACTCAACTAAGGTAATAAGTTGTGTTTAAGCTAAATTAACCCACCTTATTTTAACTTATTACTTAGAACCTAAAACTTACAACTTTATACATGAAATCCCAAAATTTTGAAACCATAGCGATCCGCACTCAAACCGAACGTAGTTCGCATAAAGAACATTCTGCACCAATTTACTTAACCTCGAGTTATAAGTTTGATGATGCCGAAGAAATGCGTGCTTTATTTGCGAATGAGAAAGAAGGAAATGTTTACAGTCGTTATTCAAATCCTAATACCTCAGAATTTATAGAAAAAATGTGCCTATTAGAAGGTGCTGAAGATGGTTTTGCAACCGCAACAGGCATGGCTGCAATTTTTACAACCTTTGGTGCATTTTTAAAAGCGGGCGACCATATCGTTTCCAGTCGTTCGGTTTTTGGTTCTACGCATCAGTTATTAACCAATGTTTTCTCTAAATGGGGCGTAACTTTCGATTATGCAGATTTAGATAAACCAGAAGACTGGGAGGCTTTGATTAAGCCGAATACGAAAATGATTTTTGTTGAAACGCCATCAAATCCTGGAATTGATATTATCGATTTAGCTTTTCTGGGCGATTTGGCCAAGAAACACGATCAGCTTTTGGTGGTTGATAACTGTTTCGCAACGCCGTATCTTCAACAGCCAATTAAATTAGGCGCACATATTTCTATTCACTCTGCAACTAAATATATTGATGGACAAGGTCGCGTTCTAGGTGGAATTATTTTAGGTACAAAAGAGCTTATAGCTGAAGTGGTAGGTTTCGCCCGTCATAGCGGACCAGCTTTGTCGCCTTTCAACGCCTGGATTTTATCTAAAAGCTTAGAAACATTAGCTGTGCGTATGGACCGCCATTGTGAAAGTGCTTTAAAAGTGGCCGAATATTTAGAGCAACATCCGAAAATTAAATTGGTTAAATATCCTTTTTTGCCATCGCACCCACAGTATGAAATTGCCAAAAAGCAAATGAAACAGGGCGGAGGTATCGTTACCATCGTGGTTGAAGGTGGTGTTGAAGGCGCCAGTAAATTTATGGATGGCTTGAAAATGTTCTCCATCTCTGCAAATCTTGCCGATACACGTTCTATTGCGACGCATCCAGCAACGAGTACGCATAGCAAATTAACAGAAGCAGAGCGTAATATTGTTGGTATTGAGCAAGGTTCTATTCGGTTATCCATCGGTTTGGAGCATATTAATGATATTTTAGCAGATATTGAGCAGGCGTTAGAAACCCCCTAGCCCCCTAAAGGAGGAATTACAGGCGAGGTGGAAAAGCAATATCAAAGAGCGATAGAAAGTTAATGTCCACCTTAGTCGATTTAGAGGGAAAGCAATTACAGTGGGGCATCGGTTTCGATAGCCCCGCTTTTTGTTTCAAGCTTTTTATTAACTTCTGTCATGCTGAGGCACGAAGCATCTGTTTCATCGGTTGCAGATACTTCGTTCCTCAGTATGACAGCGTATTCTCGGCTAGTACAAATTAAAAAGGCTTTCCGAACTAAAGGCCATCAGCAAACCTGAATATTTAAAAAAAATGGCGCACTTTGGAATTGATACTTCAAAAAAATAGCTAACAATAACTTATCCCAACCAAACAAAAAAAGCAAATTGGATGGCTTTTGATGTATTACGAGGACTCAACAGCGATGCTGTTATAGCAAAACAAAACTAAAATAGCATTTAAGCGCCGCAATCTTGTAATCCTAAAATCTAATTAAATCCTGGTATTACTTACCCTACATCAATGCACAGGTTTAAAACCTGTAGTAAATTTGTATCATAAACAAGAAAGGAAATTTATGTCACAGTTTATTTTGTACAAAGAAAACACCAGAGGCCATGCAAACCATGGTTGGTTAAACGCTCACCACTCATTCAGCTTTGCTAATTATTACAATCCTGAAAGAATGCATTTTGGAGTTTTACGCGTTTTAAATGATGACTTGATTGATGGTGGAATGGGATTTGGATCGCATCCACATGATAACATGGAAATTATTACCATCCCACTAGCTGGAGCCATTGCGCACAAAGATAGTATGGGGAATTCGGCAGTAATCAATGCTGGAGAAATTCAGGTAATGAGTGCAGGTACGGGCGTTAGCCACAGCGAATTTAATGCGCTAGAAGATGTTCAGTTAAACTTATTGCAAATTTGGTTGTTTCCGAATAAAAAGAATGTTGCACCACGTTACGATCAAAAAACTTTAGATGTTGCTGCTCGTCACAATAATTTTAAACAAATTTTATCGCCAAATGCCGACGATGATAATGTTTGGATTCATCAGGATGCCTGGTTCTCTTTAGGTAAATTCGATGCTGACTTTGAAACTGAATATAAAATCAAAAAAGCTGGAAATGGTGTTTATGCTTTTGTAATTAGCGGAGAAGTTACCATTAACGGACAGGTTTTAAACAAAAGAGATGCAATTGGTATTTGGGATACAGATAGCATCAGCTTTAAAGCAAATTCTGCAGATGCAGAGGTGCTGTTTATGGATGTTCCGATGGAATTGAATTAAATCAATTATTAATTGTCATACTGAGCTTGTCGATGTACTTACATTTCGACAAGCTCAATGTGACAATTCTATTTAAAACTATTTGATAATTTATGCAAACTACCATACTTTATATCGGCCGAGATACAGAAATTACTGTTGTGATGAACCGCTTGCTTAATGCCCGACCAGAATGGAAAGGTATTTGCGTTTGTACCGATGAGGAAGCGATATCTATTTTAAAAGCGCAAGACGTTGATTTGGTGCTTTTAGGAAATGGTATTAGTCCTGAATGTGAAAAAGCGCTTAGAAGCGATATAATTGCTTTAAAACCTCAAATCAAAATTATTCAGCACTACGGTGGTGGAAGTGGTTTGCTTTACGGCGAAATTATGACCGCTTTGGGCTAATTGTCTTTGACTAGGATTATTAAGATTAAAGGATTTTATTTTCTGATTCCATTAATCCTGATTTCTGTTTTCAGGATGCTTTGTGTTGTAGACTCTTTTAAAAGATAAACTTTTGCTTCAGAAGTTTATCAGTAAGCCAACTGGAAGATTGTAGGCTTCCAAATAATTTATTGCTTGATTTAAATGTATATCGTTCAATTCAGAAACAGCTTTCAACTCAAGCATAATAGTATCCTGAACAAAGAAATCTACTCTTCTTACACCGATTTGAATGTTATCGTAAAAGATTGTCATTTCCATTTCTCTGCGAAAACCTAAATTTTGTTTTTGCATTTCTATCGCAAGTGCTCTTTGATAAATTACTTCTTGAAAGCCCGAGCCTAAAGTTGCATGTACTTTCATAGCGCAGCCGATAATTTTTCCAGTTAAATCGCCATATTTCATTTTAGTAGAATTGAATTTTACTTTTTAGAAATAGGGATAAACTAATATCGATTAAATTTTTAATCCATTGCAATTCACTGCCAAATTATTTTTAAGCATAATATTTTGGAACTTTGCTGAAATTATTGATTAGTACTTTGGAATCTGGATTTGAGGACACTATTAATCCTAAAATCATTTAATCCTTAAAATCCTGGTAAACCTTTCTGCACCTAGGATATATAATCCCTGTCCTCGTCACTCAGCTCCTTTTTGTTTGAAATAGGTTGGTGCTTTTCAATTTCAGCATCATAGCTACTCACTGTTTTTCTTGGTCTTCCTACGATGAAACCGATAATAAAACCAATAATAATGCATATCCCGATTACCAGAAGTTTGGATACCGCAACAGTTGACACGAGGAAGTCGAAGTCGACAGGTTCGGTGTTTACCATCAAAAATATGGTTAATAGTGCCGTTAGGATGATGATGAAGATGGTTTTTCCGCTCATGGGTTAAAAGCTATAATTAAATGAAAACTCTAATATCGGATTTTGATTGTAAATTTTGTTAACAAAAACCAATCTCGCTCCCACATCAACAACAGGTTGATACCGCAAAATGTTTAAGCTACTGTTCAATTCTACGCCATAAGTTTTCGGTTGGCCAATATTTGTGTCTATGCCAATGTTCTCATAATGGCAAAACAAACCAGCTCGGAAGTTACGTACATAGGCCAGTGAGCTCAACTCCCAATCGGGAAAAGCAAATGGAAAACGATAATTTAGAAGCAAACTATTTTGCAGTTTAGTTCTTGCAAGAATATTGTTGTAGCCATAAACCGTTGAAATTTCTGTTGCATATTGATTTACGCCAGTAGCTTTTTGGTAATTGAAACTTGTAAGTAAGGAATGATTTTTTGCAAGGCCAGGAAAATATAAGAAACTTTCGAGCGCTATAATTTTACCGCCAAGATTTTTATCGAAAGGTTGATGGTTATAAGTTGCCCGAAAAATCTGAGCCCATTTTGGAGCAATATCTCTTTCTGTTGTACGAACACTATGATTAAACGTGGCGCCGTACTCCATCGGGAATTTAAGTGCAGTGATAAAATTGCTGGGCATATTCTCTGTCATGTAACGTTGCGTAAAACTGGTAGCCGCATTTAGCGAAAAAGAATAATTTTGATTTCTTGCGTTTACAGAGAAGGGAAGTGATGCATTAAGTTTAACAAAGTTCTCTCTCCAGTCTCCTTGTTGTATCACATTTTTAGCTCTGTAGAACGTCCGTTTTGGTCGGTTTCGATACGCAACACTAAAAACAGGGTAAAGCGCTTTATAACTAATATCTGCGGTGTACTCAAAGCGTTTTAAATCGCGATGGTATTTTGCACCCGAATAAAAATCCATGGTGTTTAATAAATTGTTCGATTGAAGTTCTAAGCCGAAAATATATTCGTTATCGATTACTGGAATTATACTGTGAAAACTAAAAAGATTTAGTCCATGACGAAACCGTTTAGATTGAAATACGCTATCTGGAATGTTATTGAAAACGTTGCCCACATTTTCTTGTTTTTCTGCGGCTGCGGTAAAATCTATAAATACATTTTTGCCTACAGGTTTTTCAGAGATTTTCTTCTCAGTGATTTCGTATCCGTTAATTTTGTAATTGTTAAAAATTATTTTTCCATCTTCAGTTTCTGTTGCATTAAAGGCTCCGTACCTCGATGCACTTAAGGCACTGATCTTCTTTGTTTGGATATTAATGCTGTAAATATTATCGATGCCATTGAAGTGTGCATTGAACACAATTTTGTCGCCAACAAAAATTGGTCTGCTTAATTGTTGTCTGCTGTTAGAAATGACTCGTGTATTTTTTTTGTCTTCCATTAAGCACAAACTTTTCCCACTTTCGCTTACGCTGATATAAGCAATTCTAATTCCTGTTTTATCAAAACTGGGTGTTTGCAAAATTTCATTTTTAGGGTTGGGATAAGTTTTTAAAATTTGGCCAGTTGAGGCATCAAGTTCAACAAGATTAAACTGGTTGTTAAGTTCTACTTTTGCAGCGATGATTCTCTTGCCATCTTCAGAAAGACTAGGGGAGAAGAGGCGGCTTTTGCTACTTAGTTTTTTGAATTTTTTTGTTTTTAAATTGTAGCTGCAAATTACACTATAGCTTCTCTGTTTGTATCTCGGATCATAGCGAATTTCATCCCAAACTAAGAGGTTGTTTTTTAGGCTAAACCAAGGCTGTTCCTGATAGCCTATTCCAAATAATTTTTGTTCAGATTTATCCTCATTTATCACTACAAAATATCGTGCATCTGTTTTACTTTCTTTAAGTGCTAAAATCTGATTTTTATTCAGTCGGGTTGGTAGAAAATAGTTAGTGGCTAATGAAGTTTTTTGATTAAGGCTTTCATACTCTTCAAAGGATAATTTCTCTTCCTGAGCTTTCCAGTTTTTATTTAACTTTTCCTGAGTTGATAAGAAATATTTTTTTGTGTTTTCTCTAGTAAATTTTTTCAAACTCTGCGAAAACGGATAAAGTCTGATTGGCCTTTTTCTAATGTCGGCAAGTAAGCTATCAGAAATGAATTGGCCGTATTTTTCTTTCATATCGGCAACCATTAAAAATCCAGTTTGATAGTAGCCAGGAGTTACGTCTTTGTTCGAGCCAAAATATGCTTTGCTGTAAGAAATTTTTTTGCCACCCAAAAGTGAGGTCCGAAAAGGCATAATCCATTTTGGTTGTCTTCCTCGTCCTGATTCGGTTAAGGCGGTTTCGTTTACGACTGCATCTCCTTCAAAAAACCAGATCGGTAGGCCAGCTCCGAAGTAAGCGAAATAAACCAGCTCGGGGAAAGGGCGTGCTTGTGTTCCTGTCAATTTGTCAAACTGTGCAATGTGTCTTAACTCATGAATAGCAAGGTTGTTTAACCAATCCTGACTGTCGAAATATTGTGGGGGAGTTGTATAGAATTCCGACTTCTTGGGGCCTAACTGAACAAAGCCATTTACTATGGTTCCCTGGTTTTGCAACAACAGCGGAATGGATGCTTTTTGCTGTCTTAAACTTAGTCCTATTTTGGGATAGATATAGGGTAGGGTATTGGCCATTCTTTGTGCTTCTTTTTCCAGTTCTTTTGGGTAGATGATTTTAAAGCCTCCCGATTGAATGTAGTTCCATTTTACACTAAGTGGGTTTTGTGCAGTGCTGAAAACTTGCCCAAAAACTGATGATGAAATAAAGCTTAATGTAAATACGTGTAAGTATCTGAAAAATAGTTTATTGTTATGTTTTATTGTGTTCATCTAAAATGTTTGCTAAAATACTTAGTTTTTTATTTTTTAAAAGATTCTATTTTTGTAAATTTTAACTTTATTTATAAATATTTAATTTATTGTTTTTCAATTTGTTATGTATTTTATATGAATTGCGATATTTTATTTTAATGTAGTTTAAATAGTGTGGTAATTGTTGCTTTTACATCAAAATACAGTATTTTTTTAATCCATTAATTTATGCCCTTAATTTACACTTATTAATCGATTTTCCTTAAATTTTTTCACTCCGTTTGTGAGTTTAGGTTACGGAAATTGGAAATCAGAATTTATTTTTTAGCCTTAAAATATTGAGCTTTTAATCGAATTTTTCAACTTAATTAAGCTGACTTTATTAGGGATTATCATTTAAAAAAAATGAAGATAAAGGCTTGTAAAGATGACTGGTTTCGCAAATTTTTTTGTTGAAAATTGATGATTTTTCGTCGCATCAACTGATGTATTTTTCCTTTTTTTATTCAGCTATTCTCATAGTTTTAGCTTAAAAAATTTGGAGTAGAATAATTATATCTGACTAAATGGCGTTAATTTAATCGGGCCTCGATAGAGTTACTGCTCAATGGATAATCATGATATTTGGTTAAAATGAATGTGACCCGTAGGTATTTTGCTTTGTTTTTTAGGCCAGATATTTTGATGGTTTCGACTTTCAAAAGCCTTTTTTCCTCTTACAATCCAGCCTCTTTTTGATACTGTTAAGAGTCTGTATGTTTGATAAAATGTATATAAAATACCAAATATTAGTCTCAAAATATGCTCGTTTCAGCCTCTTTAATTGAATTTCTCTGCAATATTCGCTTTCTAATAGGTGATTTGTTGACTTTATAGCTAAAATCCATTTTTGTTATTAATTTGCTGATTATTAGTGTTTTGTGGTTGTGTTTTTGAGGTTAAGACTTTCAGTTTGAAATTAACTCACCTGTTGTTACAACCACCTATTTGTTGCAATTTTATCAGCTTTATGAGTAGTAATTTGAACTAATTATTGGTTCGAATTAAGGAAAATAAATCGCTTAAAGGGCGAACTAAATACTCCGTTTTAATCGGGATATCTCAATTTCTAATTAATTTGGTTAGCTTTAAAACCGAGCTTTTTAGGGTCGTAATGTTTGTAAGCATATTACAAAATTGGTGTGTTGGAGGTGTTTAGAATTGTTCCATAAACCGAAGTTTTTTCTATTACATTCAATGGTAAATATCTTGCCTTTTGGCTAATAGATTAATCCGTTAAAATGTGTTTGAGCTTATCGAAAACTAAAGATTGTTCTTCCTGTTTTTATAGATAGGGTAAAGGAAAACAGAAGCCAAAATTACAATGGCACCGATGTAAAAACCGCCAGTCATTTGCTCTTTATTTTTGAAGAAAATAAAGGCCAGGATAATGCCGTAAACTGGTTCTAAATTGGTTACGAGTGCAACTCGAAATGCAGATAAAGTTCGCATAACAGAAACACCTGCAACGTAGGCAACTGACGTACAAAGCGTGCCTAAAATGGCGATATAAAACCAGTCTTTTGTGTTAAGATTGAAATGAGTATTTAATAATGAACCATCATATAAACGATACAAGGTTATCCAAAATAAACCTCCAACGAGTTCGTAAAATCCGATAATTGAAGGTTCGCTTTTTTGAACAAATGTAGAGTTTATTGTAGAGAATAAACTGGAAGCAACTGCGGCTAAAAGGCCAAAAATTATTCCTAAAGTGTATTGACTTTCAAATTTGAAAATCATGTATATACCAACAATAATTAACAATCCAACTAAAATATCGCCCATGTGAATAGGCTGTTTTTTAATTAAAGGTTCTAAAATTGCAGTAAATAAAGTGAAGGATGAAAGGCAAACTAGGGTTACAGAAACGGTAGAAACTTTGATAGCGTGGAAGAAAAAAATCCAGTGGATAGCCACGATTCCGCCAGTTAAAAAAAACTGTATAAACTGTTTTTTTGTGATTTTTATATTCTTTTTGGTTAATAAAAACCAGACAAAAAGTGTTGATGTAGCAATTAAAACTCGGTACCAAACCATAGGTACTGCATCAATAGAAATTACTTTTCCAAGTACGCCAGTAAAGCCCCAAATAAAAACAGTAAGATGAAGAATAAGGAGGTTTTTTTTGTTGGCTTCCATGTTATTTTGGTGCACGTTTGAGTAGGTACAAACCTAACAAACCGAATACAATTGTTGGGGATAAAACTGCTATAAAAGGAGGTAAGCCGCCTTTGGTAGAAAACATTTGAGTGAATTGATTAAATACAATATAAGCGAAGCTTAAGAAGATGCCAATACCAAGCGAAACGCCAACGCCACCACGTACTTTTCGTGATGATAATGCGACACCGATAAGGGTTAACACAAAGGCTGATAATGGTTGGATATAGCGTTTATATTGCTCAAACATTAAGTCGTTCATTATGCCTGTTCCGCGGGTTCTTTCTTTACGGATTTTCTCGGCCAATTCAGGGGTAGAAAGGTTTTGAACTACGTTATCATATGCCGAAAAATCATCAGGACGCATATCCAAGATTGTATCTTTTAGCTTTCCATTTCCATAAATCATGCTCTCTTTTAAACCATCAATTTTTCTAATAGAGTAATTGCTTAACTGCCATTTTCGCTTAGTAGAATCCCATTTTATATTATCAGCAACTATCTTTTTTACCAATACATCGCCATTAAAATTATCTAAGGAAAAACGATAGCCGTAATTAGTTTTGTTATCAAAACTTTGAATATATATGTAAGTTTTATCATCCAGTTTCATGTGGATGTTTGATTTCGTAGAAGGGTCGTTTCTTTTAACGTAGGTATTTTCGAAGGTATTTTTTAGCGTATTTGTATAAGGCAGTATATACAAATTCGACGCTAGATTTGCCGAAAATATAATACTTGCCGATATAAAATAAGGAAACAAGAATCGGTTAAAACTAACGCCACCACTTAAAATAGGCACAATTTCAGTTTGGTCGGCCATTTTTGCCGTAAAAAATATTACCGCAATAAAGTTAATAAGGGGCGAGAGCATATTTATATAAAAAGGAATAGAGCCAGCGTAGTATTTAGTTAATACGCCCCAAAAGCTCAATCCGCTTTTTAAAAAATCATCAAGTTTTTCAGATAGATCGAATACAACAATTATAATTACGAAAATAGCGAGTGTATATACAAATGTACCCAGATATTTGCCAATAATATAGCGGTCGATAATTTTTATGTTGCCCTTTATTAAATTCATTTTATAGCTTATTGCCCAATACTTTAACCATTTGGTTTTTCCATTCGTAAAACTCTCCGCTGATTATTTTTTCCCGAGCTTCTTTAACTAACCAAAGATAAAAGTGCAGGTTATGCAAGGTAGCAATTTGTGCGCCAAGCATTTCTTTGCTATGTACTAAATGTCGTAAATAAGCCTTGCTGGTTACTAAATCGACATGTAAATCGCTATCAGCTTCTATTGGAGAAAAATCTTGCTCCCATTTTTTATTTCTAATATTTATAATACCGTTTTTAGTAAACAACATGCCGTTTCTGGCATTTCTGGTAGGCATAACGCAATCAAACATATCAACACCAAGTGCAATGTTTTCGAGCAAGTTAATCGGCGTACCAACACCCATTAAGTAACGAGGTTTATCGTATGGTAATATATCGCAAACAACTTCAGTCATTGCATACATTTCTTCGGCAGGTTCTCCCACCGATAATCCACCGATTGCATTACCCGCTCTTCCCATGCTTGCAATAAATTCTGCTGATTTTATTCTTAAATCTTTATAAACAGAACCTTGTACAATAGGGAATAAAGTTTGATCAAAACCATATTTTGGTTGTGTATTATCAAAATGAATACAGCAACGTTTTAACCAACGGTGCGTCATTTTAACGGATTCAGCAGCATATGTGTAATCGCACGGATAAGGTGTACACTCATCAAAAGCCATTATAATATCTGCACCTATTGTACGCTGAATATCCATTGCATACTCTGGTGTAAAAAGGTGCTTAGAACCATCAATATGCGAACGAAATGTTACGCCCTCTTCTTTTATTTTTCGTACTTTACTTAAAGAATAAACCTGATAACCACCACTATCAGTTAAAATTGGGCGATCCCAACCTATAAATTTATGCAGGCCACCAGCTTTTTCTAAAGTGTCTAATCCTGGTCTAAGGTATAAATGATAGGTATTGCCTAAAATAATCTGCGCATCAATATCCTGTTTTAATTCGCGTTGATGAACAGCCTTAACCGTTCCAGCAGTACCCACAGGCATAAAAATTGGTGTTTGTATTTCGCCATGGGCTGTTGTAACTGTGCCCGCTCTGGCTTTAGAAAGCGGATCGTTAGCCTTTAAAGTAAATTTCATATGGTGTTTTTCTCGTCACAAAAATCTGCCAAAAATAAGAAAATAAGAGGGTATATTTTTGTTTAATTTTTTATCAAAATAAAAGCGTATTACAGATTAAAAATGAGAAATTTGCGCTTGTTTATTTTAACGTTGTGATATTATCCATACCCGAAATTTCTTTACTTTCTATTTTAGTTCTTTGTCTTTTTGTACAGCTCTATTATGTGCTTTTTGTGCACTTAAAATTAGCTCAGGTCCGTGTTGAAGAAATACCTGAAACGGCAAAAGAGCCAGTAAGTGTAATTATTTGTGCACGAAATGAGATTACAAATCTTGAAAGATATTTGCCAAGCATTTTAAATCAAAATTATCCTGATTTTCAGGTTGTTGTTGTTAATGATCGCTCTTGGGATGGTACTGAAGAATTTTTAGAGCAATTAGAAAAGCAATACTCAAAACTAAAAGTTGTTAAAATTTTAGATAACGATAAATTCATTGCAGGTAAAAAGTTTGCCGTAACTATGGGAATAAAAGCTGCAAAACACGATTGGCTGGTTTTTACTGATGCTGATTGTATACCTGAAAGCGATAACTGGCTGTTGGGTATGCATCAGCCTACCGACGAAAATGTTGAAATTGTTTTGGGCTACTCTCCATATTTAAAAAGAAGAAGCCTGCTAAATGCACTTATTCGTTTCGAAACATTTTTTACTGCCGTAAACTATCTTTCTTTTGCCCTAAAAGGGATGCCGTACATGGGTGTTGGTAGAAATATGGCTTACAAGAAATCACTATTTTTCAAAAATAAAGGTTTTGCAGCTCATATGCACATCCCTTCGGGCGATGATGATTTATTTGTAAATGCGCATGCAAATAAACATAACACACAAATTAGGATCAATAAAGAAAGCCAGGTTTGGAGCGAACCAAATCAAACCTGGAGTGGCTATTTAAAACAGAAAAAGCGCCATTTTGGAGCAGGTAAATTTTACAAGTCAGAACACAAATTTATTTTAAGTCTGCAAATTATTGCTCAGTTTATGTTTTATGCTGCCTTTGCAGCTTGTATGTTTTTTAGTCTCGAAACGAGATATATTGCTGCAGGAATTCTTGGATTTAGTATCCTCATCAGATGCCTGATTTACCCGAAATTATTAAACCGTTTAAATTATAGAGATTTACGTTGGTGGTTCCCGATATTAGATATACTTTTGTTCTTCTTTTTAACTTTAAATGGATTTTTATCCATGTTCGGCAAAAAGAAAGTTAGTTGGAAATAAAATTAAACAGCCATTTTAAGGCTCCACCATTATGCTTGAAGTTAAACCAGACCTAATTCTTAAATATTTTAATAACTTAACTGATAAACAAATTGCACAGTTTTCGCAACTTTTTGATTTATACAGTTATTGGAATGCCCAAATCAACGTAATTTCAAGAAAAGATATCGAAGAATTGTATGAACGTCATGTACTCCATTCAATTGGAATTGCAAAGGTTTGTACTTTCAAAGCTGGCGAAAGTGTGCTCGATGTGGGTACTGGTGGTGGCTTTCCAGGTATTCCTTTAGCTATTTTATTTCCTGAAACTCAGTTTCACCTAGTAGATTCTATTGGGAAAAAAATTAAGGTTGTTAAAGAAGTTGCCTCTGCTTTAGGTTTAGATAATGTTAAAGCCGATCATTTAAGGGCAGAACAACTTAAGGATAAGTACAATTTCGTCGTTTCCAGAGCGGTTACTCGCCTAGGTGAATTCTATCCTTGGATTCAGGGAAAGTTTAAAAAGGAATCTTTAAATGCAATTCCAAATGGAATTTTATATTTAAAGGGAGGCGATTTAGCCGAAGAAATTAAAGAATCGAAACTGAAAGCAGAATTATATCCGCTTTCAGCTTATTTTGAAGAAGATTTCTTTGAAACTAAATATGTGGTTTATGTGCCGCAGTAAGTCTAGTCGATATTCTAATTAATCAATTGGTTTTCCAGGAGGCGGTGGAGAAGGGACATTTAGAATTTTTATGTTTTTTCCGACAGCTTCAACTGCCCCAAATTCAGCCTTTTTGCCGTATTTTTTCATTCCATTCTCCGAATCTAAATCTATAAAATAATCTGCATTTTCAACACCACCAATACTTCCAGATTCAATCGATTTACCATTTACAATAAAGAGTTTTTTTGATACTGGCATACCCTTTTTTAGTAAGTCATTATATCTAAACGTTAAAGTAAATTTTGTGCCTTCATCTAGAATCGTTAATCCTTCAATTATACTATTAGCTTTTATGGTGTCTTGTTTTACCAATGCATGTGAATATAAATCCAATACACCATAGTCTTTTGTAAACGCCATGGTTGATAAGGCTAGTACCCCGCCAATTAGAGGTAAAAGAATTAGCATTTTGAGCCTTGCCCAGTTACCCGATTTTTTTTGATTTAGCATTGTAATTCTTTTTTTTAAAATAGATGAACTAAATATTTGGTTAGTAAGTTTAAAATTTTGAAAGCCAACAGAATTTTGAATAAGAAACATCGCATAGGGATATCGTTCGATTTCTGCCTTAGTGGTTTCTTCGTCAGCCAAGTATTCATGTATTAGTTTTACATCCTTTTTAAGGAAATGTAGAGTGGGGTTAAACCAATTTACAATTTGTAAAATCTCAAAAAATAAAACATCGAAACTGTGTTTCTGATTAATGTGCGCTAACTCATGTTTAATAATGGTATGTCTGTCAGGTAAATGAGGGTCTAAAAAGATTATATTAAAGAAAGAAAATGCCATCTTTGAATTTTTCAATTCAATTAATTCAACTCCGTTTTCCAGGGTTATTGATGGCTGATTTTTTATTTTAACAATGTTTTTGATCGTTAAAATCATTTTTATAAGTAATGAAAAAGCAACTAAAATATATATTGCAAACACAATATGATCAGCCGTTAGAAAATCTTGCTTTACCTCCTGCAAAGGTAAAATATCAGAATATTGAGGTTCAGATGCACTTGGTTGAACAATTAAATCGTTCAGGATCAGAATTGGTTTTTTTAAAAACCCTAATTGGATGAATGGAAAAAATAAAGCTAAAACTGAGCTTGTAATTAAATAGAACCTATTTAATTTAAAGAAAGTGTCTTTTTGCAGGGTTATCTTATAAAATCCATAAAATAATACGAGGTACAAATTAGCCTCAAGTAAATAATATAGCCAGCTCATAATTTTAGATTTAGTTTTTAAATTTTTCTAGGTTCTAATGAATTTTACCTAGTTCCTGGTATTGGATCTCCGTAAATTACATCGTCTGTACCAGCTTGCTTTTTAGGTGCAGATTCAATTGGCGGTGGTGATGGGGCTAATTTTATACCTTTTACTTTTTTTATAACTGGTTCTTCTATAGTAATTGTGGTTCCCGATATCACATCACTTTTGCTAACTTTTTTCTTTGGCGCTGGCTCAATTGGCGGTGGAGGTGGAGCGATTTTTTTTAGTCTCAGTTTAGTTGGTTCTTTTGGTGGCGGAGGTGGAGCTATTGGCTCAACAGGTGGTGGAGGTGGCACCTGTTTTATACCTTTTACCTTCGATTTTTGGCCTGGTGCTGGTGGAGCAGGTAAAATTGTAATCTCTTTAACTTTTTTCTTTTTCAGGCTATCTTGCGGACTAGCAGCGTATTTGTGAATATTTTTCGGATACAAATCAACAACTCCATAATCTTTAGTAAATGCCATTGTAGAAGTACAAAGCATAAGTCCTGTAGCTGGTAATACAAGTAACAATTTGAGCCTGGCCCATTTTGCCGATTTTTTCTGATTTAACATGTTTATTCTTCTTTTTAGAATTGATGAATTAAATATTTGATTAGTAAATTTTATTGACTGGTCACCGTAAGAATTTTGTATTAAAAAAATAGCATATTCATATTTTTCTATCCCATTTTTAGTTGTTTCTTCATCGGCTAAATACTCATGCAAAAGTTTAATGTCGCTTTTTAAGAAATGAACGATCGGATTGAACCAGCTTAAGCTTCCTATTATTTCAAAAAACAACACATCTAAACTATGTTTTTGCTTTATATGAGCCATTTCGTGATTTAAAATAGTATTTCTTCGAGGTAACTGAGGATCGATAAACAAGAAGTTGAAAAAAGAAAATGCCGTTTTGGTATTAGATAATTCGATTACAGTTACGCCATTTTCAATTCTTCTTCCTGATTTCTTTAATAAGTGAATGATATATCTTAAACCCCATATCATTTTTGAAAGAAAAAACATAGCCGTTAATGTGTAAATGAATAACAATATGTTTTCAACTGTAAATAATGATTTATCTATTTGAATCTGCTGATAAATAACCTGTTCATTTTGAATAATGTCTTTATTTAAAAAGCCCAGTTTTAAGAACGGAATTAAAAAAGCTATAAGTGAGCTTAATATCAGATAATATCTGTTCAGTACATAAAAAGTTTCCTTATGCAAGAACAATCTGTAAAAGCCGTAGAATATGGAGAGGTATAGATTAGCTTCGAGTAAATAATATAACCAGTTCATTATTTATCTTTTTTAAGTTTTTCTGCAAGCTGGATGATTTCGTTAAGCTCATCATTGCTCATGATTTTATCTTTTACAAGAAAGGAGACTAAACTCTCGTAAGAATTTTCAAAGTAATTGTTCATTACTTTTTCTAACGCAAAACGCTTATAATCAGCTTCTTTAATAATAGGAAAATAGATGTACGTATTACCGATTGCTTTATGATCTACAAAACCTTTGCCCTCTAAAACCCTAATTACCGTTGATACCGTATTATAAGCAGGCTTTGGTTCATTCATCTTTTCGATTACATCCTTTACCAATGCTTCTTCCATTTCCCAAAGGATAAGCATAATCTGTTCTTCTGCTTTTGTGAGTTCTTTTATCATAGTAACTATTTTTATAGTTTGGTTAAATGAAGTTACTACTATATTTATAGTTTACAAACTATTTTTGTAGTTTTAATTTTAAGATATTGATTTACAGTTATATAATTTTATTTTTAAAATCTAAGGCATAAAAAAACCTGCCCAAATGAGCAGGTTCAGATTCGTTATGAAGAAATAAAATTAATTTTTCATAATCATTTTATCTTTTAAAGATTTCTGTAATTCGGATTGTTTATCAATACTTTTAACAACATCTAAAACTGCATTCGCTGCATCACTGAAAAACTGTTTGGTAATGGTCGAATATTCATCGGTTGCTTTATGGTAATCTTTGTGGTCTTCTACGCCAAAATATAGAAACGGAATATTTTTAGCATTAAATGCGCCTTGATCACTTTGGTTAGTCCAGTCATCATGACCAAGTTTAGGATCATCGTGACCTAAAATAACTTTGATTCCCTTTCTTGTAGTATCTACATATTTCTTCAAATCAGGATACTTAAATGTACCAGCAACATAAAGTTCGCCTTTATCACTATGACTAATCATATCCATATTTAAATTAACAGCAATGGTATTAATGTTAACTGGTGGATTAGCCACAAATGCTTTTGCGCCCTGTAAACCCATTTCTTCTGCATCGAATGAAGCAAAAATGATGGTATTGGTTGGTTTATTTTTGGCGAAATATGCCGCAATTTTTAGTAAGCCTGCAGTTCCTGATGCATTATCATCTGCACCATTAAAAACTTCGTCTTTAACCACGCCTAAATGATCGTAATGTGCTGAAACCACGATTACGTTTGATGTTTTGCCAGGAATATAGCCTATTACATTTGTGCCATTAACTTTTGCGCCACCTCTTGAATTAAACGTAAACTCCTGTGCGTAATTTACGTGCTGAGGATAAGATTTTAATCCAAGTTTCTGAAAGCGTTCGATGATGTAAGCTCTTGCCATTTCTGCGCCTTTTGTTCCTGTTTTTCTACCTTGGTAGGCATCTGATGATAATACTTCTACATCTTTTAAAAGCTGGTTATCTAATTTGCCTGATCCAGTTGAAGATTGGTTTTTAACTGATGAACAACAGCTGAGCATCATTGCTAAGGGGATAATATATAGGATTTTCATTTTTTATAATATTAAGGCTTAAAGATATTAATTATTGGGATATTGAAAGGGAAACGTAGTTTTTTTACTGTATTGCGTAGATAAGGCTTTGTCATGCTGAGGCACGACGCATCTGTTTCATAGGCTGCAGATGCTTCGTTCCACAGCATGACAGAAGTTCAGAAAGATTTGAATTTACCAATGTTATGATATAGGGTCGCTTGTTAATGGAATCTGTTTCTCGCTTTTACTTTAATACTTTCATCCTAAGCCGCAACTTCCCTTAAATCAACTGCTACAACCCTCGAAACGCCCTGTTCAACCATGGTTACGCCATAAATAATATCAGTACTGGCAATGGTACGTTTATTATGCGATACGATAATAAACTGCGATTGATCGGAGAATTTACGGATGATGTTGTTGAATTTATCAATGTTCGTATCATCCAGCGGGGCATCAACCTCATCGAAAATACAGAATGGGGCAGGTTTTAATAAATAAAGTGAAAATAGAAGTGCAGTGGCGGTTAAGGTTTTTTCTCCCCCAGATAATTGATTAATAGATAATGGCCTTTTGCCTTTCGGTCGGGCGATAATATCGATATCGGCTTCTAATGGGTTATTTACATCCGAAAGAATCAAGTCGCAACTATCTTCTTCATTGAAAAGTGAACGGAAAACCACAATAAAATGTTCGCGAGCTTGGGTAAAGGCTAGCATAAATTTATCTTTTGCGGTATCATCAATCTCTTTTATGGTCTGCAAAAGATCGGTTTTGGCTGCATTCAAGTCTTTTTTCTGATTCTGAATAAAAACGTAACGCTCTTCCATTTCTTTAAAAGCTTCCATTGCCATGGAGTTGATTGCACCAAATTCATCCAGTTGGCGTTTCATTTTCTCTACTTTCAGGCGAATCTCAAACTCACTTTCTAAAATTTCTACCTCAGCTTCAGTTTCTAAAAGATCGTTTATGTCGATGTTAAACTCAACAGCCAAACGTTCCTTCAATGAATTTAAATCAATCTTAAGCGCATTCTTTTTGTCCTTGATTTCTGTTAAAAGAAAGTCTGTTTCCTCACGATTTTTACGAATATTTGTGAGGCTATTTTCCATTTCGTTGATATTGCCTTTACGCTCAAAATACTCCTTTTCCAATTCAGCCAAGCCTTTTTCCATATCTTCTCGTTGCTGGTACATCTCTAAAAGTGTATCATCGCTTAAATCGGTATGTTGCAAAGTAGCTGTAATTTGGGTTAAGGTTTCCTGAAGTTCCTTGTCATTTTGAGCAATTCGTTTATTTAAGGCTTCTTCCTGAACAAAACGATAATCCAAATCTTTTTCCAAACCCGAAAGCTTATTTTGTTGCTGATGGAAACGGATATTATCCTGATTATATTTTCCAGCAGATTCATTTACCAAATCAGCCAAATCTTGATAATTTAGTTGCTGTTCTTGCAGGTTAACATGATCTTGTTGTTGCTTTCTCTGCAATTCAACCAAAGCTGGTAATTTTTCTGATAAAGATTTTTCAATAGAAACTATTTTCTGTGCGATATCTGTTTTTCGATTTTCGCTGGTCGTAATAAATTCCTGGTATTGATCTCGACGCGTTTGAACCGAAATTTGCTCGTTACTGATTCGATTTAATTCTTGCTGAAAAGTATTAATCTGATTGATTTTTGAGGATTCTTTCAGATTTAAAATTTGTTCAGTTTCGGTAGTTATTGCAATATTATATTGATTAATCAGCGATTCGGATTGCTTAATTTCTTTAGCTAAGTTCTCTAAATTTTTAGCACGACCGATTCTTTTCCCTTCAAATAAACCAACCGAGCCACCTGAAAGCGTAAATTTAGTTTGCGCATATTTCCCGTTTTTGGCTAAAACAGTCAAACTTTCGGTTGGCGCATTCTTGAAAATATTTTCTTGCTCTGCAATAGCGATGTACACATTTTGCAAAAGCAAATTACAAAGCTGCTGGTATTTCTTATCTACCTCTATAACTGAAAGGGCAGAAACCAACCCTTCATGTGTAGCAAATTGTGGGTTTTTATCTGGAATATTTTCTAAAATAAAGAAATTAGCTCGCCCACGGCTGGCGTCGGTCAATAAGTTAACTGCTTGAACAGCATCTACATAACGATCGACCACATAGTGATTCATTACAGGCTCAAGATAATTTTCTATTGCAATTCGATAATCTTCGTTACAAAACAAAATATCAGATAGGAGCAAAGCACTTTTAGCAAAAGCCGTATTTTTCTTTAAAAAGCGGATAGATTCGGGAAAGCCCTCCAAACTATCTACAAGCGATTTTGTAAGGTTGTATTCGTTCTGCTTAGCATCTTTTTTACGATTTTCTGCAGTAAGTTTTTCTTTATTCGAGCTTAGGTTAACTTCCGATTCAGCCAGTTTTTCTTTTAAGATTTCTTCTGCTTCTTTAAGTAATTTAATGTTGGATTGCCTTTCATTAACTTTCAAATCTAGCTCCGCCAAAGCATAATCAAAAGCCTTTAATTCTGATGTTTTGGTTTCAGTATCACCAACATTTCTGTTGGTTTCTTGTATTAAAGCATCTTTTTGAATATTTAAAATATCGATTTCTTTTTGAGACAGATAAACCTGATTCTGCAAATCGTTAACCGATTTTACCAGATTATCAATCCTGTTTTTCTCTATTTGTTGTTGCTCGCGAAGAGTATCAAGAGAAGTTTTAAGAAGTTTTAAATCTGATTCGACTTTATTAAAAACCTCCGTTTCTGTTAAAACTTCCTCGTTTAAACGCTTAATATTGTATTTAATGTGGTTAACCTGATTTTTATCTTTCTCCAGTTCTCCACTCAAACGCCCTTCTTTTTCCTGTAAAAAACGCATTTGCTCATTTTTTACCTTCTTCTCGCTTTCATAAGCACGAATTTTAGAAACCAATTCATTGGTTGCTTTCTGCTGAATGGATAGATTTTTTTCCTGATGAATACTTTCCAATTTAGTTTTTTGAAGTTCAGCTTCCTGCGTATCAATCTTGGTGTTTAATTCAATTCTCAAAATTTGCTGACTTTGCTCTTGGGTTTCCAGAGCATTTAAATCGGTGCGGAAAAAGGCAATTCGATGGGTAGCCAATTGAACGCTCAATTCGCGGTATTGTTCCTTTAATTTGTAATAACGCTCAGCTTTTCTCGCCTGACTTTCCAAGGTTTTCAGGTTCTTTTCTATCTCGAAAAGTAAATCATCCACACGTTCTAAATCCGCTTCAGTATCTTTTAATTTATTGAATGTCTGTTTCTTGCGTAGCTTGTATTTCGAAATTCCTGATGCTTCTTCAAATAACGAACGTCGACTGTGTTCCTTATTGGTAATGATTTCATCAACCATTTTCAATTCGATAATTGAGTAACTGTCCGAACCGATTCCAGTATCTAAAAATAGATCGGTAATGTCTTTTAAACGACATTGAACATCATTTAAACGATATTCGCTATCGCCATTTCTATATAGTTTTCGGGTAACTGTAACCTGAGAATAAGCAGTAGGCAGGATGTTTTTGGTATTATCAAAACTCAACGAAACTTCGGCTAGTTGTGCCTGTTTACGGTTTTTGGTGCCATTGAAGATGATGTTTTCCATCTTTTCAGAACGTAAAGCTTTGGTGCTTTGCTCGCCCAAAACCCATCGCATGGCATCAATCACATTCGATTTTCCACAACCATTTGGTCCAACAATAGCTGTAACGCCCTCATTAAAATTGATGGTCACTTTGTCGCCAAAGCTTTTGAATCCTTTAATTTCTAATCGAGTAAGCTGCATGGTTTTTCTGCGGGAGAAACAGTCTCAATAATAAGGATAATTTTGGGCTTTTTCAAACTCAAAATAGGGGTTAACTTCTAAGGACAAGGTTTTGCCACAGAGCGCACAAAGGTTTCACAGAGTGGACGAAGATTAATTAGTACGATTAAAAAAATTGCCACGGAAGTACCCAATCCACGGAAAATTACAACCCAATTCCATGTCTTTCGTAGCAAATAAATATTTAGCAAATAGAAGAAATCTACTTCGAAATATTTAAATATAAATTGCCACGGAGGCACAGAATCCACGGAAATTAAAACCTAGTTCCGTGTCTTTCGTGTTTCCGTGGCAAACAAATTTTAAGCAAAAGAAGAAACATACATGGAAAGATTTAAATATAGATTGTCACGGAGGCACAGAATCCATGGAAATTAAAACCTAGTTCCGTGTCTTTCGTGTTTCCGTGGCAAACAAATTTTAAGCAAAAAGACGAAACCTACTTCGAAATATTTAAATATAAATTGCCACGGAGGCACAGAATCCACGGAAATTAAAACCTAGTTCCGCGTCTTTCGTGTTTCCGTGGCAAACAAATTTTAAGCAAAAAGACGAAACCTACTTCGAAATATTTAAATATAAATTGCCACGGAGGCACAGAATCCTCGGAAATTAAACCCTAGTTCCGTGTCTTTCGTGTTTCCGTGGCAAACAAATTTTAAGCAAAAAAGAAACCTACATGGAAAGATTTAAATATAGATTGTCACGGAGGCAAAGAATCCACGAAAAATTAAAACCTAATTCCGTGCTTCCGTAGCAAATAAAATTTTTTGCAAAAAGATACTTACCTCACAATCATCAATTTCGCAAACTTCAGTAACAATTGCTTATTACCCAGTCCTTGAAAAAATACCGTTGCTTTAACATCAGGCAAAGCGCCTTCCAAACTAATAATCTTTCCGAAACCGAACTTTTCATGCTCCACTTCCATACCGCCTTGAAATTCATGTGGTTGTGACGGCGCAAAACCAGGCGTAGGCACGTGAGCCTTTGCCAGTAATGAAGTAGTTTTTGGGCGTGGAGGAGGAGCAGAACTTGTACTTGCAGGTTTCGGTTTACTAAAGAAATCACGCGGTTGCGAAGTCCATGTTTTACGCTCATCATCAAAACTGCCCTCAATCATATTGCTTTTAGCAGGTTTAACTTCCAATTCTAAAAACCGCGGATTAATTTCGTTAATGAAGCGACTTGGTTCACAGTTAGTTAAAGTTCCCCAGCGATAGCGAGAGGTGGCATAAGTAATGGTTAGTTTTATCTCGGCTCGCGTGATGGCTACATAAAACAAACGACGTTCCTCCTCTAAGTCAGAACGCGAATTAACCGACATTTGCGATGGGAAAAGGTTCTCTTCCAACCCAACAATAAATACATTTTTAAACTCTAATCCTTTGGCCGAGTGAATTGTCATTAACGAAACCGTATCCTTGTTTTTATCGCCATCCTTATCGTCATTGGTTAAAAGCGCCACATCTTGCATAAAAATATCCAGACCTTTCTCTTCAATATCCTCACGCTCGGCAAACTCTTTTATACCATTTAACAACTCTTGGATGTTTTCATATCTCGCCCTGCCTTCAACACTATCATCGGTATAAAGTTCCTTTAAAATACCAGCGTGTTGCGCAATAAACAAAGCCGAATCGTAAGCATCAAGCTTTTTTGCTTCCGCCTGAAAGCTTTGAACCATCATCGAAAAATCGTTCAACTGGTTTGCTAAGCGACCATCAACATATTGATGTGCGTTGGAAATCACATCCCACATCGTTACATTATTTTGATCTGCCGCAACAATAATTTTATCAATAGAAGTATCGCCAATTCCACGTTTAGGATAGTTAATCACCCTTTTAATCGCTTCCTCATCCTTCGGATTAAAGGTTAAACGGAAGTAGGCAATTAAATCCTTAATCTCTTTGCGTTGGTAAAAAGATTGACCACCGTAGATTTTATAAGGAATGTTCAGCTTGCGCAAACCTTCCTCCATCGCTCTGCTTTGGGCGTTTGTACGATATAAAATAGCAAAATCGCTATGCTTGTAACCTTTTGTTGTACGCTCCTGAATAATCGATTCGGCAACCAATTTGCCTTCTTCATTATCTGTAAAAGCACGTGCAACCTTAATTCGATCACCTTCGGCATTTTCAGAGAAAACATTTTTCTCTAACTGATTTTTGTTGTTCGCAATAATGCTACTCGCTGCATCAACAATATTTTGAGTAGAGCGGTAGTTTTGCTCTAATTTGTAAACTTTTAAATCAGGATAATCGCGTTCGAAGTTCAAAATGTTTTGAATATTCGCTCCACGGAAAGCGTAAATACTTTGCGCATCATCACCTACCACACAAATGTTTTGATAAGCAGCAGCCAGTTTTTTCACAATTGTATATTGCGAAAAGTTAGTATCCTGGTACTCATCCACCATCAAATACCTAAATTTTTGCTGGTATTTATTTAAAACATCCGTATGTTCTTTCAGTAAAATATTGGTTTTGAATAATAAATCATCAAAATCCATGGCGCCAGCCCTAAAGCAACGTTTGGCATATTGCTCATAAATCTGTCCAATCAGCGGACGTTTATTTTGAATATCTTCCGCCTGAATTTGGTCGTTAGCCTGGTATTCACCCCACGAAATCAAATTATTTTTGGCCGAAGAAATCCTTCCGAACACGAAGTTAACCGCATAAAGTTTATCATCTAGTTGCATTTCTTTCAAAATGGCACGCAAAACGCTTTTGCTATCATCGGTATCATAAATGGTAAAATTGCTTGGATAACCAATTTTCTCCGCTTCAACACGCAAAATTTTCGCAAAAACAGAGTGAAAAGTACCCATCCAAATGTTTTTCGCCTCAGCACCAACCACTTTACCAATACGCTCACGCATATCCTTACTCGCCTTGTTGGTAAAGGTTAAAACCAAAATGTTAAAAGGATCGGTTCCAGTTTGAATCAAATGGGCAACCCTATACGTAATTACCCTCGTTTTGCCCGAACCCGCACCCGCAACAATCATTACTGGTCCTTTAGTGTTCTCTACTGCTGCTCTTTGTTGTGGGTTTAATCCTTCTAAATAATCCAAATCGGCTCCTGTTTTTTTGAGGCTCAAAAATAACAATTCAAAAGTTTTTTATTGAATTTGTGGAGAAATAGAGGACCGATTTTTTTGAAAAGCAAAACCTGTGTATCCACATAATGTTAGCCCTTTGCTTTGCTCATACGCCTGCAGGCCTTACGCTCAAGGCAGGTATCCGCTACGCCAAGGTTTAGAAATGATGGGTTTCTGCTACTATCCAGGGTTTAATTTGCAAAATGCATTTCTATAATTACATTAAAGCATTGCTAGTTTGTATCGAACTTCAGTCGTTTAATGGTTAAAGAAAAAATAGCTTTTCTGCCATAATTACACCTAAATTATTTAGGAATAGAATTTGATATATTGCTACTATGGAAGATAAAAAAATAAATAAAAACATAGAATTTACAGATATCCCAGAGGGAAACAGTACAGATATTTATGCCAACCTTAAAGAGAAACTAGAAAGCGTTGAGAAGTTTCCAGGTTTGTATCATTTTAAGTTTATTATCACTGGTGGACTTGATAAAATTGAGGATTTGAGAAAGGTTTTGCCGAATGATGAGTTTTTTGAACAGCCATCTAAAACAGGCAAATATGTATCAATTACTGTTAAAAAGCATGTGCAGAATGCTGATGAAGTAATTGCAATCTACAAACAGACAGCAACCATCAAAGGAATTATGACATTATAGAATTTCCCGCAGAAAGAAAGTGATTTTGCAGAAAATCTGCTTTAATCTTTTTGATCTGCGGGAAATATTATTGACTAAATCAGCCTGCAGATTGAAGATGATTTGCACAGAAACAGCTGCGTGTATTTGTAATTTCCGAAGAAATAAACCATCAACTACATCCAATCCTCATTAACGCTTTCCACCTGATATAACCAATAGTTAACCAATTGCTTAATCTCAGTGTAATTGCCGTATTTAAAATGAATTTGACCAGCGGCAGTATGCAAACAAAGGTGGCCAACATCTACACTTTTATGCCAAGGATATTGAAAAGTAGTAATAGCTTGTATCTTAACTGGCGAAACAATTTCCTTAGAAATGTCCCAAATCCCACTTTGCTTGATGATAAAATCGCGATTTACGGAAATTCGATGCCTTCGATAGCTTATATAAATCATTAAAACGCCAATAATAAAATAAGCAAAGGCAAAACCAATAAAAGGTTTCACTTCTGGTGTATTAAATCCTAAAACTAGAAAAACAGCAACAGGTAAAACCAATTTAAAGAAGATGGGCAAATTTAGGAAACGCCAATCGGGTATAAACGTTTTGCCTTGTTCTGGGATTTTTCCTAAAATCATTTTCAGTAAGTCATCTCGTTCTGTTGGGTTGCAACCTGGAATTTCCAATGTAGATCCATGCATTTCATGCCCTTTTTTACTTTGACCAAAATGTGCCTGCTTTAAACTAAGATTAAGCATGTTTAGTTTCTTTTGGAAATAATTCTGACTGTATTTGGTAATTTGAACTTTCTTTGGACTTACCAAAGTGTTTTTCTTAGCGATTAATCCTGATGATAGGAGCAGGGAATGTTTGTGCTCACTAATTTCCAGTTCGAAATACTTATAAAAAGTTCTAACCAGGTTAATAATTAGTAAGGTAATTAAAAGAGCAGCAACTAAAATAGCAACCGTTAATATGGTAAGCATGCCAGTTACCGTAGTTTGTATTTCATCTTTATCAATTTGAAAAGCATCTATTAATTGTCTGCCTTCATATATTATAGTGTAAAAGAAAGCAACCAATAAAGCTACGCTTTGCCCATAGTTAGAGGTTAAACCAACTTTAAGTAAGGTCCATGAGCTTATTTTCAATAAAGGTACTTCCGCAGTCGAAGAATGCTGTTCAGCGGTTTCCAAGTCATCAATAGCCAATGCTTTTCTGTTTAAAAGATGCTCTTTTAAGTTATATGCAGATGTTTCGTCAATTGCTTTAATATCTACCTCTTCGCTGTGTGCACCAGCAGTATCTATTTTTAAGCCATAAACGCCGATAATTTTTTGCAGTATCGATTGATTAATGTTAACCTGTTGTATCTTATCGAGTTTAATCGTTACCTGGTCACGATTAAAAATCCCCTTGTTTACTACGAATTCCTGCTTTTCCTTATCTAAAAAGAAAGTAAACTTAATGTACCATAAATAAGCAAATAAGAAACTAACTAATAACATTAAGGCCAGGGCCAATAAAATGTATAACAAGTAATTACCCTGAGATTTAACAAGGGCAATAACGATCAAAAATGCAAAGGCTCTACCTATTTTAAAAGCGGTATGGGCTGCCATTACAATAATACCAAAAGCCGATTGCCTTTGCGGTTTACTAAAGTCGCTGTTCATTATTGTTCGATTTCAGTTGTCGGTTTTTCAATCAGCTCGAGTTTATTCAAAAGTAAATCGCGAATACTTTTTGCTTCGTTAATTGGTATTCCCGCAATATGTAAATGTCCGCTTTGGCCTCCAGCTGTAAATATTTGTAAAGAACCTAATTTGTAAATTCTGGATAATAAACCTTCATTTAGCTCTATATGCTGAATTCTGTTTAAAGGAACAATCGTTGTAGATTCGGCTATAATTCCGCTTTTGTAAATTACATCTTTTGTTCTAATAGCATAGCCACGTTTCTTAAAGCTTGCCCTGAATAGTAGAAAAAGAAGTACTGCCATTACAAAATATATACCAATAATAAGCAAAGCATTTGGTCTGATTTCATCAATAAAAATTATCAATATTGTAGCACCAATTGCAGCTAAGCCTAGCACGGTTAAAAGATTAATGCAAATGATTTTCCAATAATCGGAGTGAGGTTGGATTAGTTGGATTTCTTCATATTTAGGAAGCTTTTCTATATCAATTGCTTCGTTTGTGAAAGTTTCTGTAGGCATGGTTAAAGATATAAAACTATTAATCCACTATGTGACTAACAAATAAATCTTTTGTTACCTTGATACGATGAACTTTTTCACAGAATTATACTGACCAGAGTCTGATGATATTTTGAAAAAATAAACCCCAGGAACGAAGTTGCTTGTATTAATGTCGAAAGTGTGTTTTCCTGTGTTTAAGTATTCATTTACAACTGTTTTAGTCAAGCGCCCCATAATATCATAAATCTGTACATTTACTTTATCCGATTCGGGAAGAACAATATCAATAAAAGTTTGCACCGATGCTGGGTTAGGGTAGTTCTGGGTTACAATAAACTTCAGAAATCTATCGAAAATAGCCTTGTTTATAGCGTCGAAAATTACATAGCTTATAAGTCGGTAACCTCTCGCGTTTGGATGAAAAGCATCCTGATAAAGGGAGAAATCTCTACGCATAGCAGCGTTTACGTCGGCGAGGTAAATTTTATACTCTGCGGCCAGTTTTCTGTATGCTGCATTAATGTTTCTAATGTTTACGTTAACCGCTACAAGAGGTGTATTATTTCTATCATCAACATTTTGTAATGTGCATAATATAGGAACGAGTTTCTGTTTAAGGCTGGTCGTAATCAGAAGCCTCATGTTTGCGGTAGTTTCGGCAACACTTCCTTTTCCTGAAGCAATGGCTATGGCGTCGTTTACACCCATCGAAATTACAATAAAGCCTGTTCTGTTTTGTATAGCCTTATCAATTCTAAGTAAGCCCTGTAAGGTGGTTTGTCCGCCAATACCCTGATTTGTGATGTTCACAACCTTGCCGCCATAGCAATTTAAAAAATTGGATTCGAGCATGGTTTGAAAACCAAGACCTTTTACTCCTTCTACAGTGCTTGCTCCAAAAGTTACAATATTAATACTATCCTTTGCATAATACTGAGCCGCTTCAGGGCAACTAACTTTTACGTTAGTTTGAGCCATCGTAATTAGCGGCATTAAAAATGAAAACAGCAGCAGGGTATGCGGTATAATTGCGCTTAATTTCATTTATAACTTTCTTGTTTTGAGGTTTGTATGTAGGGGTTTAAAGGGCGCAATTTAGCAAAAAAATGAAATAATAATGTTCGGTTAAAACAATTTATCTAAATAAATAACAATAAAATTATTTTACCAAAAAAAGAACAACTTGTAGTTTTACTATCACAACATTTTCTAGGTAATGTTTCCTGTAATTTTGTGTTCATTTATGCCGAAAATTTCAAGGCTTATATACTAAAACCCTATATTTGCCCAAACTAATTTTGTTATGCAAGAGATTAAAAATTATGTAGAAACGCACAAACAACGTTTTTTAGATGAGCTGTTTGAATTATTGCGCTTTCCATCGGTTAGTGCCGACCCGAAATATAAAGGCGATGTTTTAAAAACTGCAGATTATGTAGCGCAAAAGCTAAAAGATGCAGGTGCGGATCAAGTTGAAATTTGCGAAACAGCAGGATATCCTATTGTTTATGGCGAAAAAATTATAGATGCTTCTTTACCAACTGTTTTAATCTACGGTCACTACGATGTGCAACCTGCAGATCCATTGGAGCTTTGGCATACTCCACCTTTTGAGCCAACTATACGTGATGGTAAAATCTACGCTCGTGGTGCTTGCGATGATAAAGGTCAGTTTTATATGCATGTTAAAGCATTCGAATTGATGATGGAAACCAATACTTTGGCGTGCAATGTAAAGTTTATGATTGAGGGGGAGGAAGAAGTTGGTTCTGCTAACCTTGGTATTTTTGTTAAAGCAAATGCAGAGCGTTTGAAAGCTGATGTAGTTTTAATTTCAGATACTTCGATGATCAGTATGGAGCATCCATCAATTGAAACAGGTTTACGTGGTTTAGCCTACATGGAAGTAGAAGTTGTTGGTCCGAACCGTGATTTACACTCTGGTGTTTACGGCGGTGCAGTGGCAAACCCAGCAACAATCCTTTGCAAAATGATTGCTTCGTTACACGATGAGAACAACCATATTACCATTCCTGCTTTTTACGATAAGGTTATCGAATTAACAGATGAGGAGAAGAAAGCTTTAAATTCAGCTCCTTATGATGAGGAAGAATATAAAAAAGACCTAAATATAGAAGAAGTTTGGGGTGAAAAAGGTTATTCTACGTTAGAACGTACTGGTACTCGTCCGACTTTAGAAGTTAACGGAATTTGGAGTGGTTACATTGGCGAAGGTGCTAAAACAGTATTGCCAAGCAAAGCAAATGCAAAAATTTCTATGCGTTTGGTTCCCAATCAAAGTTCAGAGGAGATTGCAGAAATTTTTACTAAACACTTTGAAGGCATTGCACCTAAAAATGTGAAAGTAAAAGTTACACCTCATCATGGTGGCGAACCTGTAGTAACTCCAACAGATAGTGTTGCTTACCGTGCTGCGGAAAAAGCTATTGAAGATAGTTTTGGTAAAACGGCTATTCCAACACGTGGTGGCGGAAGTATTCCGATCGTTGCATTGTTCGAAGATGTTTTGGGCATTAAATCTGTGCTTTTTGGTTTTGGTTTAGATAGCGATGCGTTGCACTCACCAAATGAAAAATACGATATCTTTAACTATTACAAAGGAATCGAAACTTTACCTTTATTCCATAAATATTTTGCTGAATTGAGTAAGTAATTTATTAATACATCAGTTGTTGTAATTTGCAACAATTCAAAAATCCCTGTAAATAGCAGGGATTTTTTTATTTGTTCTCATCATATCGAACGTAGCGGAAAGATTTTTGATCTTTAAAAATCTTTACATCGCAGTCGAAGCAGTTAGGTATCCCAGCATTATTTTTTTTGAAGGGATTTTTTTATAAATTGTCATCATGAAATACATAACCTCATCTCTTTTACTTTTATCGGCTTTTAGTTCTTTTGCTCAAAGTACTAAAACGATTAATCAATCTGGAAACCCTATCTTTCAGGGCTGGTATGCTGATCCGGATGCTACAGTTTTCAATAATAAATACTGGGTATACCCAACCTATTCTTCCAAATATAAAGAACAGGTTTTCTTGGATGCTTTCTCATCTGATGATTTGGTGAAATGGAAAAAACATCCACATGTTTTAGATACTTCTGCAGTTAAATGGGCTAACAAAGCAATGTGGGCGCCTGCAATTGTTGAAAAGGATAAAAAATACTATTTGTTTTTCGGTGCGAATGATATCCAGAGTGATAAAGAAGTTGGTGGTATCGGGGTAGCTGTAGCTGATAAACCTGAAGGGCCGTTTAAAGACCATTTAGGCAAACCTTTGGTAGATAAATTTCATAATGGGGCTCAACCCATCGATCAGTTTGTATTTAAGGACAAAGACGGACAGTACTACCTAATTTATGGTGGTTGGAAACATTGCAACATTGCTAAGCTTAATAAGGATTTTACAGGTTTCTTGCCCTTTGATGATGGAACAATTTTTAAAGAAATTACACCTGACAAGTACGTAGAAGGACCTTATATGTTTATCAAAAATGGTAAATACTATTTCATGTGGAGTGAAGGTGGCTGGACTGGTCCTGATTATTCTGTTGCTTATGCCGTTGGCGATTCGCCATTTGGCCCATTTAAACGGGTAGGTAAGATTTTAGAGCAAAACGATACTATTGCTAGAGGAGCAGGGCACCATTCGGTTATTATCAATAAGAAAAAAGACAAGTATTATATTGTTTACCACCGCAGACCAATTGGCGATACCGATGGCAATCATCGTGTTACCTGCATAGATGAAATGAATTTCGATACTAACGGAAACATTCTTCCTGTAAAAATTACGAACGAGGGAGTTAAAGCCGAAAAACTTAAATAGTTGCTGTTTTCCGTTTTCAGCTATTCGGTTGAAAACGGAAAACTAATCTGCATTTAGAATGGCTTTTTCCTGTTTCTTATCCAGGATGCTAAAGCCATAGGCACAAAGTAAAAGTATGCAAGCCAAGCCAAACCAAAGCCAGTTGTAGCCTAAGTGTTTGGCAATAAAAAAGCCAGCTAAAGGACCAACAACCTGCGCACATGACCAGCTTAAAGTATAACCAGCCGCATATAAGCCACGGTTATGTTCGTTACTTCTGCTAATAACAACGGTATTTATAAATGGTAGCACAAACATTTCTCCAACAGTGAAAATTACGATTGTTAATACAGCTGTTAATACATGAAAAATAATCGGTGCGCTTAGCAATAAATAAGATACTGCAAAGAAAACCGATCCGATGATGATGAAAAACATGGGCGATTTTTTCTTCTCTATTTTATTAATCATAATCATTTCGAACAGGGCGATAATTGCACCATTTATACCGATAATAATCCCGATCGCAAATTCGTCAATATGCCATTCTTCTTTAAAAAACACTGGAACAACTCTAAACATTAAGAAAGCACAGGTTATGAATAAGGTGGTTAAAAGAATAAATTTTACATAAAAGGCATCTTGCCAGGGCTTCAAAATAACCATTGTGCTGCGGTTTTCCTTCGCTTTTTTTATAAAGTCTTGTACTTTAGGTAATAATAATAAAATCGAAATGCTCACTAAAATACTCACCGAACCTTCTACAATAAATAAGAGTTTATAGTTGATCGACGCAATGATGCCCGCCATACTTATGCCAGCTGACCAGCCAATATTTACAGCCAACCGGTTTAATGAATAAGATCGTGTTATGGTATTTTCCTTTGCATAATGTGCCACCGCTGTGAAATTGGCAGGGCGAAAAGCTTCAGAAAAAAAGCTGATTACCACAGCTAAAATGCATAGCGTAGAAAAATGCGTAATGGTGGAGAATAATATAAAAAGTAAGCCACCAATAATCGACGATAGAATTTGTACTGGCCTGAAACCAATTATATCTGTGAGTTTCCCGCCAGTTGCCGAGCCCAAAATTGAGCCTACACCAAATAAGGTAATGATTAAACCTGCATCCATTTCGCTTCTGTGCAGGCTTTGGGTAACATACAAACCCATAAATGGAACTGCCATACTGCCGCATCTGTTAAACATCATCACAATACTTAATAACCAGGTTTCTCTGCTCAGGCCACTGAATGATGTTTTGTAGGTGTTTAATATGAGTTTGAACATGGATTTATCTGGTAATGCAAAAGTAGAAATTATCAGCTAATCTATAGCGGTTTTAATAGCCATTCTTTATCAGCGATGCTGATTTAAGGTGTAGGGTAATATGGTTTGTAAGTTCTATCTTTTATCTTGAATAATTAGTTAAACCTACTTCTTAAGAAATTTCTTTTGGACTCGCAACCAAGAACCAATGAGGAAGCTATTTTTGCGACTGCAAATAGCTTAATCGATTTAAAAATTGTAAACATATAAAGAAGGTGACGAATTAGCATTAGTAATATTGTTATTGAATTGGGATTTGAGGATTCGCAGAGCTGTCGCATAATTGTTCAAAGCAAAAAAATCACCAGAGTTTCTAGCGGCCAGTTAAAGGCAAAATAAATTCAGTTTACCTGAACTTCTCAACAAATAAATCTGGACTTGTCAACAAAAGAATATTATCTTTCATTATTGAAGTTTGTACCATTAAAACCTTAAAAAAATGAAAGTAATATTAACAGGCGCAACAGGAATGGTAGGCGAAGGCGTTTTATTCGAATGTCTGGAAAATCGTGTAGTGACAGAAGTGCTCATCATCGGAAGAAGAAATTACGATTTAGAACATTCGAAACTGAAACAATTAGTTCTAAAAGATTTTTCCGAAATCAAAAACCATTCAGACCTACTCAAAAATTATGATGGTTGCTTTTTTTGCGCAGGTGTAAGTTCTGTTGGCGAAAATGAGGAAAGCTTTACGAGGAAAACCTATGATTTTGCCCTTCCGTTTGCCAAGGCATTGTCAAAAATCAATTCAGAAATGACTTTCATTTACGTTTCTGGCAACCGTACAGACAGCTCTGAAAATGGAAAAGTAATGTGGGCAAGGGTGAAAGGCAGAACCGAAAATGCTTTGATGAAATTGCCATTTAAAGGTCAGTACAATTTTCGCCCAGCGATAATGACTGGAACCAAAGGACAAAAAAATGTGAAGACCATTTACAAAATATTGGGCCCATTAATGTCGCCATTTTTATCTGCTAAAACATTGAAACTTTCTGAAGTAGGAAAGGCAATGATTAATGCTGTATCAGAAGGTTATAGTAAGCAAATTTTGGAAGCAGACGATATTTTTGACCTTTCAAAAAATATGCAAAGCGGAACGCATCAAAAAAATTCCATTGCCTAGACTTATATGCCAATTTAAGTTTTGTATTTGTTTGCATCTTTATCATTATGTTGCCCTTCTGTCTTATGGGCGAATTTTCAAAATTAGGAGACATGGGCATTTGGATATCGGTGCCACTGGTAGTGGTTTTAGGTTGGGTTTACGTAAGCTTGGAATTGGTGGGCGACTATAGCGAAAATCCATTTGAATGCTCTTACAACGATGTGCCAATGCTTTCTATTTGCCGTACCATTGAAATAGATCTATTGCAAATGCTGGGCGAAACGGATGTGCCACAACCTATTCTGCCTGTTGGAGATATATTAATGTAGAACAGATGAAAATAACGGAAATAAAATCCTGCATTATTGGTCCAGCTCTCTCGGCAGAGCAATTTATAGCCGGGCATTTTTTTCTTTTTCTGGCTCAGGGAACGATGAATGGTTACGATGGCAACAAACATTATGTGTTGAAGCAGGGTGAAAGTTGTCTCGTTCGTAAAAACCGTTTGGCTCGTTACAACAAAGTAAAAAATAACAACGAATTCGAGAAAGTTATCATTTTTTTCGATGAAACATTTTTAAAGATATTTCAGAAAAAGTATTCGATTTTATTTAAAAATTTCATCTCAAAGGATGCTTTTATTAAGTTGAAAAAAGATGATTTAATCAATAGTTTTTTGTTGTCATTAGAGCCCTATTATAATAATTCTGGAAATATCAGTTCAACATTCTCAGATATTAAAAGAGAAGAATTATTACTCATTCTACTACAACTTCAACCAGAATTATCAGATATTTTGTTTGATTTTGGCCTTCCTGGAAGATTGGATTTGGAAAAATTTATGCAACAAAATTATAAGTTCAATGTAAATATAGAACGTTTTGCGTTTCTAACAGGACGAAGTTTATCAACATTTAAAAGAGATTTTAAAACCATTTTTAATGAAACACCCAATCGTTGGTTGATAAAACGACGTTTACAGGAAGCTCGGTTTCTCATCGAAGAAAAAACGTTAAAGCCTGCCGATATTTATATTGATTTGGGCTTTGAAGATTTATCGCATTTTTATTTTGCTTTTAAAAGGGAATTTGGGATATCGCCAAGAGAAAGAACGAACGATACAAAAAAAACATCTTAGCTGCAGTTTTTTCGTTTTTTTATTTCCCTTCATTTTCCTCAACTTAGCAGAATCAAATATGCTATGCCGCCAGAGAAACGAAAACCTGTTGCTAAAAAAACTGTAACACGAAAAGCAACACCAAGAAATAAAAAGTCGAAACCTTTTCCTACACAGTGGAAAGTAGCTATTGCTGGTCTGCTTTTAATTTTGCTTTCTCCGTTTTACTATGGTTACATTGTTAATGGCTTTGTATCTACCTGGCGATGGATTAAGGATTGGGGGCAAGACCCGAACTACCGCACTTACGAAAGTTTTAACATTAAAATACCAAAGAAATATTCGATACATGGCATTGATGTTTCTTATTATCAGGGTAAAATTAACTGGCAGAAGGTTAAAAATATGAAAGAGGACGAAGTAAGCATTCGCTTTGCTTTCATTAAAGCCACGGAAGGTATTTTGTTAGTCGATCCTTATTTTCAACGCAACTGGCGTGAGGCTCCAAAAGCTGGAATTATTTGTGGTGCTTATCATTTTTTCAGACCCAAACGTGATGGTAAAACACAAGCAAAGTTTTTTTTACAAGTTGTTAATATTGAAAAGGGTGATTTGCCTCCTGTTGTAGATATTGAAACGCTTGATGGGGTTTCTCCTCTCAAAATGAGGGCGGAACTGTCTGATTTTCTGAATTATGTAGAAATGAAAACTAAAGTAAGACCTATTATTTATACAGGTTTGAAGTTTTACGAAGATTATTTAGATGGAAATTTTGACGATTATCCGCTGTGGATTGCGCATTACTATCAACCAAAATTACGCTTATCTAAAGATCGATGGAAGTTTTGGCAACATTCTGATAAAGCAAAAATTAATGGTATTGGTCATATTGTAGATTTTAATGCTTTTAATGGGGATAGTACGGCCTTGGCGGAGATGGTTGTAAAATAATATCCGCAAGGGGTCTTTGCCCTGCAAATGCTTTTATATAATTTTTTAGCGTGTTAAACTTCTTAAATAAACTTTAAACTTTTTTTAATTGACCGGTGCTTTCCCCCTAAGAGATTAGGGAGTTAAATAGTCCAGCTTTCACATTTTTCCAAGAAAAATTCATCTGCTTCTGCACCGATACCAATTTCATCAGAAACATCAAGAAAATAGCCATTATAGGTTAGTCCACCAACGCAAGGATCTGCTAAATGACCTAACAGGGCTGTATCTAAGTCGAAAAATTCTACATTTGGACTGGCTAATGCAAAATGTAAATTTGCACTTAGGGCAATTCTACTTTCCAGCATACTTCCAATCATGCATTTAACACCAGTCTGCAAAGCTTCTTCATGGATTTTTTGTGCTTCTAAAATTCCACCCGATTTTGAAAATTTAATGTTTAAATACGTGGTAGATTGACTGTTAATTAACTTCCTGGCGTCGTGGTGATTATAACAACTTTCATCGGCCATTAGTTTGATCGGAGAATTTACATTCAATTCGGGCAATTTATCATCGTACCAGGTGCGCATGGGTTGTTCGCAAAACTCAATGTTGTATTTTTCCAATTCTCCTAAAGCGAATAAAGCATTATCAAAACTCCAACCCTGGTTTGCATCTAATCGCAAAATCATTTCTTCACCAACTGCTTCGCGGATATGTTTTACACGCTCGATATCATCGTTTACCTTTTTTCCGAGTTTAATTTTTATAATTCTGCAACCCTGACTCTGGTATTTTAAAGCAGTTTTAGCCATTCCTTCTGGGGTATCGATACCGATTGTCATGTCGGTTTCTATGGTCCGCTTAGTACCACCTAAAAATTTATAGAGTGGTAACCCCGCATCTTTAGCGGCAATGTCGAATAAAGCCATATCAAAAGCACTTTTTATTGTGCTGTTGTGGTCGGCATAACCTAATAAATCATTCATTCTTTCAGGAATATCTAAAGGATTCTTTCCCTTCAAAATGGCAGCAAAATCTTTAGCCATTGCTATACAGGTTTCCTGCGTTTCACCAACAATCATTGGGAAGGCGGAGCATTCGCCAATACCATGTATACCTGCATCCGTATAAATTCTAATCAACACATTCTGAGCAAAGTGCATAGTACCAGTTGCAATTACAAATGGTTCCATTGGGATGCTAAAGCGATATATTTCAGTGTGTGTGATTTTCATGTTTTAAAGGTTTTAGGTTGAAGATTAAAAGTTGAGGTGTTTAATATAGATAGACAAATTTGTTAGTCGATACTAGGTATTACAAATTTAGTGATGCTAAAGAACCATAATAATTAATCTATAAATATTAAACTAAAGTATAAAAACAAAAACTAAAACCGAACAGGTTTGTAGATAATTAATAGCTTTACAGTTTCAATTCTCATATCCAAAAAGCCATGTCAAACACTAATTCTGAGCCCAATAACCTAATTAACGCTTCATCTCCTTATCTGTTGCAACATGCTTACAATCCTGTGCAATGGCACGAGTGGAGCACTGAGGCATTAGAAAAAGCTAAAGCAGAAAATAAATTGATTTTGGTAAGTATTGGTTATTCGGCCTGCCATTGGTGCCACGTTATGGAACGCGAAAGTTTCGAAAATCATGAGGTTGCCGAAGTGATGAACCGACATTTTATCTGTATAAAAGTGGATCGGGAGGAGCGACCTGATATTGATCAGATTTATATGTATGCTATTCAGTTAATGACTGGAAGTGGTGGCTGGCCATTAAATTGCATTTGTTTACCCGATCAGCGACCGATTTATGGCGGTACATACTTTAAAAAAGACGACTGGATTAATATTTTAGAAAATGTTGCAGGTTTGTGGGCAAACGAACCAGATAAGGCTACTCAATATGCAGAGCGTTTAACTTCAGGTATCCGCGATAGCGAAAAAATAATTCCATCGGTTAGCCTGGAAACTTATACTAATGAACATTTAACAGAAATTATCGAGCCCTGGAAGCGACATTTCGATATTGGATATGGCGGCTATAACCGTGCTCCGAAATTTCCTTTGCCAAATAACTGGGTTTTCTTGCTTCGTTATGGTTTTTTGAGTGATGATGAATCTGTTTTTACGGCCGTTTGCCATACACTTGAGGAAATGAGTCGTGGCGGAATTTACGACCAGATTGGTGGTGGTTTTGCCCGTTATTCTGTCGATGATCAATGGCATGTTCCGCATTTCGAAAAGATGCTCTATGACAATGCCCAATTGATTAGCCTATATATCGAGGCTTACCAATGCACAAAATTCGATTCTTTTAAACAAACTGCAGTAGAAACGATAGACTGGGTATTTAATGAAATGACATCGAATGATGGCTTGTTTTATTCGGCGCTTGATGCAGACAGTGAAGGTGTAGAAGGTAAATTTTATGTTTGGGATCAGGAAGAATTTAATGCGATTTTAGGGGAGGATGCAGCATTGATTGGCGCCTACTTCAATATTACCGAAGATGGAAACTGGGAAGAGGAGCAGACTAATATTTTACGTAAAACAATTAGTGATGATGTTTTAATAGAAAAATACAATCTTGATGCTGAAACGCTTTTAGATAAGGTAAAACAAGCAAAAATAAAATTGCTGGAGGTAAGAAGTAAACGCATTAGACCTGGACTGGATGATAAATGTTTAACCGCCTGGAATGGATTGATGATTAAGGCCTTGGCCGATGCTAGCCAAATTTTGAGTCATGATTTATATTATAAAAAAGCAGCAGCAGCGGCCAGTTTTATGCTGTTAAACTTAAAATCTAAAAATGGAGGCTTATATCGTAATTTTAAAAATGGCAAGGCTTCAATTACTGCATTTTTAGATGATTACGCCTTCTTTATCGAAGCCTTAATTGTACTTTATGAATATGATTTCGATGAAAAATGGTTAATGGAGGCGAAATCACTAGCAGATTATGTTTTAACCAATTTTACAGATACCGATTCACCGATGTTTTTTTATACTTCGGCCGAAAGTGAAGATTTAATTGCCCGAAAGCACGAAGTAATGGATAATGTAATTCCAGCGGCAAATTCTACAATGGCTTTAAATTTGAAAAAACTGGGTTTACTTTTTGATTTAGAAAGTTATAGAGCAAAATCGTCAGAAATGCTTGCTGCGGTATATCCAATGATAAAAAGTTATGGCTCTGCCTATTCGAACTGGGCCATTCTATTGCTTAACGAAGTTTATGGAATTAATGAGATCGCTATAACAGGATTAGAAACCGATGTAATTAAGTTGGAGTTGAATAATCACTACATTCCAAATAAAATTATATTAGGTGGCACAGAGAGTAGTTTGCCGTTGTTAACAGGTAAACAAAGTAATGAAACCAAGGTTTATGTTTGCCGAAATAAGGTATGCCAGCTTCCAGTTAAAACTGTTGAGGAAGCATTGGAGCATATCCAATAGAGGAGTTATTGAAGATGATTTAAATCATTTTTTTTTGATATAACGCTTTCTATTTGATTAAAGTCAATTTCTATGGATTATCTAAAACAAATGGGCTTAATGGAAGTTAAAAATTCGGACATCTGGCATTAACTGATGTCTAGTTTAGATTAAACCTCAAACATCTACCGAAAAAAATTAAGAGCAGCTACATTAAATTTGTAGCTGCTTTTTGTTTAAACAAACCAAATAGGAGTACTTTTTTGTAAAACCTTTATCTGTAAAGGGTGTTAATAGTATATTAAATTTAAGTAATAGAAGTATGGATGTACTTCGTAAATTAGTTTGTTTCAAGGTGCAGGGTTGTGATAAGCTTTGCACCTTCTTTTTTTAGCACGAAGTGATTTTAGTGTTTAACGATCAGCGAGTGCTTCGTTTGTTCGGCTTAAACCTAGCTTCTTTAAGACAAAAGAAAATTTAGACCCCTTTCCCAAACAACCCTTAGATATAATACCAAAGTGATTGATCATGGAATTTTATCATAGTTTTGTTCTTTTCTGAACAAAAGGCGCATCTTTTTTGTTAGGTAAATAATTAACTTATCTTTGCCACGCAATATTTAAAAGGCTTAATCAGTTTAATAAACATTTGCCAAAATAATTATGCCAGTTGCGGGTTATAACTGTTGAGGAAGCATTAAAGTATTTACAAAAAATTAATTTAAATGAATATTTCACCAAACTCTGTAGTATCGTTAACTTACGAATTACATACTACTAACGAAGAAGGACAACAAGTTTTTGTTGAAAAAGCTGATGAGCAAAATCCTTTAGTATTTTTATATGGCGTTGGCATGATGTTGCCTAAATTCGAAGAACATTTAACTGGTTTAAAAACTGGTGATGAATATGGCTTTGAATTATCGGCTGTTGATGGTTATGGAGAAATTGATCCAGGTGCTTTTGCAGACCTTCCAAAATCTATGTTTACTGATGCAGGCGGTGAAGTTCCAGCTGTGGGAGATGTTATTCCTTTACAAGATAACAACGGTAACCAATTCAGAGCTGGCGTAACTGCTGTACACGATGAAACAGTTGCTGTAGATTTAAATCACCCAATGGCTGGTAAAAACTTAGTGTTTGCTGGTACCATTTTAAGTGTTCGCGAAGCTACACAAGACGAATTGGCTCATGGTCACGCTCACGGTGCCGATGGTCATTCAGGTCACTAATTTACAATTCGAATCGATCAGTTTCAGCTGATTACATATATCATAAAAAGCCCTGAATTTATTCGGGGCTTTTATTTTTGCTGATTTTTTTTAATATTTAACTGTAAGGTAATGGAGTTATGAACGACTAAAAGTTTAAACTACATTTATAAATTAAATTAATCAAAATGAAAACCTTAATCCTTTCGCTTTTTGCGTTACTTTTTTCTTACAGTTTACAGGCACAAACTGGTTTAAAAGTTGGCGATAAAGCGCCCGAATTTATTGCCAAAAATAGTGAAGGCAGAGAAATTAACCTGAAAGAGTTGTTGAAGACGAACAAAAGTGTTGTACTATTCTTCTATCGTGGTCAATGGTGCCCTTATTGCAATAAACACATTAAAGATTTGCAAGATTCGTTAACGAGCTTAAGTGCAAAAGGTGCTTATGTACTTGGTGTAACTCCAGAAAGTGATGAATCTATTACTAAAACAAAAGACAAAACGAAAGCTTCTTTTTCTCTTATATCTGATAAAGGATATAAAATTATGAAAGCTTATAAGGTTGATTTTGTGATGGAGGAGGGCCTTGTTTCAAAATACAAAGGCTATGGCATTGATGTTGCTAAAAATAACGGCGCACTCGATGCAGTTTTACCAGTTCCTGCAACGTACATAATTGGTAAAAATGGCCGGATTAAATTTGTACAATTTGATAAAGATTATAAAAAAAGGGCATCAGTAAAAGAATTGGCTGCTATACTTTAAAAATCGAGCTTTAATCTTAAACCGCCATTGGTAAGGTTTAAGTTATCCTTTGAAAAGTTTTTCATTGGTACTCTTAAAAAAGGCTCAACCGCTATATTTTTCTTTGGTGATATTTTCTGTTTATATCCCAAAGAAAAATTATAGAAACCTAAATACTTGTCTGGGGCTGCAACTGATTCTTTTTGTGCTTCTGAAACTCTTCCAGTTACCACTAACATTTTCTGTTCTGAGAAGCCCATCGAATTTACAACGGTTGTATTTTGTGTCTGGCTTACGATGTAATTGTTTTCTTGTCTGTTATTTAAAATGGCCAGTGCCGAAACGCCAATTCCTGTATAAATTTTATCGCTAATATTGTATTTCAGTTCTAACGGAATGTTTATTCCTCGAACTCTAGCATCAACAGATTCTAAGCTTTTGCTGTCTGTAGATAAAGATTGAGATGATGCAGGCGAATTCATTGCTCCCGAATAAACATTTGATAAATCATTTTTACCACTTAAAGCCGTGTAGGCAATGCCAGAACTAATCGATAATTTTTTAGCCAAGCTATAAGATAGCGAAAAGCCATAGTTCATATTTACCTTATTATCATTTCCCATTGCAGGGGCTACAAAAACTCCAGGTTCCCATTTATCAGCACCTTTATCTTTCTCTGTTTTTGCTAATTTGTTATTATGGCTATCGGCTGCAAGTATTTGTTCGAATGTAATTTTAGCCGACGATGGTTTTTTCTTCTCTGGTACAAATTCGATATTCTTGCCCGATAAATTTTGGGCTATTCTTTCTGATTTGATTGTGTTTAATAGTGTAGGCTGATTTTTCAAATCGATTGAAATGACGGCCGAAGACGTATTTTCGACTTGAGCATAAGGCAAATTAGATGCGTTAATTTCAGTCAAGTTCGTTTTTTCTATTGGAGAAACTGATGCAAGTTGATTTGAACCATAATTATTTGGAACAATCGCTTTTTCGTGAGTTAAAGGATTTAATTTTGATACTTTGTTTTCAGTATTTACTGGTTTCGGTTTGTTTTTCTGTATTGTTGCTTTCGAATTTTCAGTAGCTTTTATGGGTTTATTTACAACTATTTTGGTTTGATTTTGCTCCTCGTTTCTAAAGAAAAATAAACCGCCAGCAATTAAAATAATGGCAGCAGCAGACCATAGAGGCCAGTAAATAAAGCCTCTTTTTTTCTTTTCTTCTTGCACAGCAAAGCGCTCCCACGCTCCAGGCGTGTAAGCTTCTTCATGTGCATGAAGATTATCTTTAATCTGGTCAATTAATTCTTTATCCATTTTTCTCATACGAATTAACCATTGTTTTTAAATACAGCGTTCGAAGCTTGTTTTTTGCTCTTGTTAAGTAAACTCTGCTCGAACTCTCGGGTATATTCATCATCTTCGATATCTCATCGTGCGCAAAGCCTTCAATTTCATAAAGGTTAAATACTAGCCGGTGTGTTTCTGGCAAATCATTTAATAGTTTTAAAATATCCTGAACGTGCAAATCGGAGGTTACTGAAACGTTGCTTACAGGATGTTCAGCTTCCGATAAATCATCAACATAGGATTGGTTCTTTAATGTGCGAAGTTTATCTATTGCCGTTCGAGATGCAATTCTGGCTATCCAACCCTTAAATGTTTTTTGTAATTCGACTGAATTACTTGGCGGTTGGAAACTTTCTATATTCTTAAAAATCTTTATAAAACAGTCATTTACAAGCTCTTCGCCGTCGTAACTGTTGTTTACATACCTTAAAATAATACCCATTAAATAGCCGTAAAATGATTTATACATCATTTCCTTACAGCTGTTATCGTTCTTTTTGCAGCCTTTTATTATTTCCTCAATAGTGAGTATTTTTTTGATCAACCTGTAAGAACTTAATTAAGAGTAGCTTTTATGTAACATTGCCTGTATGGCATTCTGGTTTCAAAATTAATGAAAATAACACCATCCTTTTTTTAGAATTAGGATGATGTTAATTTTCGTTTCATATGTAGGTGTTATTTATTAGTCATTATGCCTATAGATAGTTTTGTACTATCGGTTGCCGCTTTCAGGCCTTTTGCCCAAATGGTATAAATTTTTCCTTTTTCTATTTTAACATTAGATATAGTTGCAACAGTAGCCGCAGAACCTGTTTCTTTCAATGCAAAATTATAGCTAATTGATGGATTGATAGAAGCAAAAGCACTAAAATCTTTAAATGCTTTATTAGTTGTTAACAGGTACGGAGCGGTAAGCGCTGCAGGGTCGGTATTACTCACTTCTAAATCGAAAGGAGTAGAAGCTGGGCTCAAATTAATGAAACGAATTTTAGCTTTATCCGTTTCGGGTGCTTTCAAATCATCTTCTACCAATAAAATTTTCGGAGCTGGTAAAACATCAATAACAAAAGCCGAGTAAAATAAACCAGAGCGTAACGTTAAGCTCGAGGTAGCAAGGTACCTTGTAGAATCTTTTTTAACGACACCAAACAACCTTGTTCCAGGGTATGCACCAAAGTAACCTAAATCGTTGGTATAAGTAAAATCTTTACTGTTAACCTTCTGGTTATCTACAACCAAATCCAAAGCGCCAGTTCCTGGTGATGCGTGTACAAAGCCAATGCCTGCGACGGTAACGGAGTTCGAATCGCCCCAATCTTTTTTACAGGCAGATATAAATATAGTTAAAGCAAGTAGAGAGAATATAATCTTAATTGTACCGAATTTTTTCAGAGTAGTTTTCATTTTAATGTTTTAAATCAATTTTTAATAAAATTGGTTAATGGCCATTAACACTTTTTCTGATAAAACGAGAGGCGTTAGAGAAACGCTACAGTAGAGTTATTTTTTTTAATAAATTATTCGATTCGCTTGTTAAGGATACTTAATGGCCGATTCTTACTCTAACTTTTAAAATCATTTGACTGTCTACAGCATTTCCATTTGCTATTGCAGGAGAAAATTCGAAATCCTTATATCCATGAGTCTGGTCAACCAATTCATAACTTTTGCTAATGTTATTTGATTTATAGTTTACCTCCTGTTTGGTTATTTTTCCAAATTTACTGATACTTATTACAAAGGTTACCTGATATTCATCTTTTATCTGCTTTAGCTCATCAGGTACTTTTGCAGTTGAAGCCAGGTACCAATACAAATTATTCATAATACCAATTTTTATTGGATATGTTACTTTGTCGCCTTGATTTAATGAGTCTATATTATAAGCCAATGTGGTATCAGGAACATTATATTCTATTTTTTTTGATTTGTAATCATAAACTTGCGAAATGCTGTCTCTATTAAAAAAACGCCATCTACCAACTCTTTCATTGTCTTTGTATAAGCCAGTAGCAACAAGCTTCTTGTGAAGAAAAACGTCGGCCGAACCGTTTTTTACATGCGGCTTTGATTTTAATTCGGTGCTTTCTTCTATTAAATTATAGCCAATTGCGGTTTTTCGAATACGTGTAGAATCGCTCTTTTGAGCAAAAACCGAAAAGCAAATTAAAGATAAAAGGAGTGAGGCGAGCGTTTTCATAAAATGGATTAGTCTTATAAAGAAAAAGAGTTTTGATATCATATCAAAACTCTTTTCAATTAAATTTTTATTTAAATCTTTTACGAATACATTTCCTCGCGAAGTTTTGCAACATCGGGACTGTTGATGTACTCATCATAAGTCATTAACTTATCAATTGTACCTTTTGGTGTAATTTCGATAATGCGATTTGCAACGGTTTCTGTTAACTGGTGATCTCGTGAAGTAAACAAAACGGTACCTTTAAAATCTTTCATCCCGTTGTTTAACGCTTCGATAGATTCCAAATCCAGGTGATTGGTTGGCTCATCAAACATTAATAAGTTTGCTTGTTGTAACATCATTCTCGAGAACATACAACGCATTTTCTCCCCACCTGAAAGCACTTTTACATTCTTCAAAACTTCTTCACCAGAAAATAACATACGGCCTAAAAAGCTGCGTACAAATTGCTCATCAGCATCCGTTCCCGAATATTCGCGTAACCAATCAACCAGGTTTTCATCTTTTCCAGCAAAATATTCAGAGTTATCATTCGGTATATCAGCTGTGCTGATGGTAACGCCCCATTTAAATTCGCCTTTATCAGCAGGTGTTCTACCTGTTAAAACATCGTAAAATGCTGCAGTAGCCAAACTGTTTTGAGATAAGATTGCAATTTTATCGCCTTTATTTACCATGAAAGTAACTTTGTCGAATAAAACGCCATCATTGCCAGATTTTCCCAAAGCATCAACCTGTAAAATTTGATCGCCTGCTTCGCGACCTGTATTATTGAATATAATTGCAGGATATTTACGGCTCGATGCCTTTATCTCGGTAATATCAATTTTATCTAAAGCCTTTTTACGCGAAGTTGCCTGCTTTGATTTCGATGCATTTGCACTAAACCTGCGGATAAACTCCTGTAACTCCTTCACTTTGTCTTCCATTTTCTTGTTCTGGTCGCTACGTTGTTTTAACGCCAGCTGACTAGACTCATACCAGAAAGTATAGTTACCTGTATAAGTACTCATTTTTGCGAAATCGATATCCACAATATGTGTACAAACGGCATCTAAAAAGTGCCTATCGTGAGAAACCACCAATACAATGTTTTGGTAATCCGCCAGGAAATTTTCTAACCATGCAATCGTTTCGATGTCCAAATCGTTGGTTGGCTCATCCAGTAACAAAATATCAGGATTACCAAATAACGCTTGCGCCAGTAACACACGTACTTTTTGCGTATTATCTAGCTCTTTTAATAATTTAGTATGGTTATCTTCTGTTATGCCTAAGTTGCTCAACATGGTTGCAGCATTGCTCTCCATGTTCCAGCCATCCATTTCAGCGAAAATATTTTCCAATTCTCCAGCACGTTCTCCATCTTTTTCGGTAAAATCTTCCTTCATATAAATGGCATCTTTCTCTTTCATGATGGCATAAAGCTCTTTATGGCCAATCATTACGGTTTCTAATACCGAAAACTCATCAAATTCGTAGTGGTTTTGTTTTAAAACCGCCATTCTTTCTCCTGGAGTAAAAGCTACGCTACCCGATGTCTGACTTACTTCGCCCGATAAAATTTTCAGGAAAGTAGATTTACCTGCCCCGTTAGCGCCAATTACACCATAGCAGTTGCCTTGGTTAAACTTGATGTTAACGTCTTCAAATAATGTGCGTTTGCCGTATCGTAAAGATAAATTAGAAACTGAAATCATACTGTAAATAAATAAGCCGCAAAGATACGGAAAAAGGTTGAGGGTAAAAAGGTTGAAGAATTATAATTTGAAAACGATTGCGCAGCATTTCATAGATTCTGTAGTCCCGCTTTCACTTCAATCTTTTATAAATAACGTCTGTCATGCCGAGGTACGAAGCACCTGTTTTATAGGTTAGAGATGCTTCGTGCCTCAGCATGACAGCCTATTGAAGGTTGCTACTATTTATAAAAGTATTTCAGTTCAATCAGGTTTATTTAACAAAAGATTGTACCTTTTAATACGCTTGTTTTCTTTTTTGCTAACTCCATTCCGTTCTTCAGTCTTCTCGACTGTAACGCGGCGGATGGAGAGATTTTTCAAATTAGTATTCCTTATTCAAAGATTTCTCGGCTTCGTTCGAAATGACGACTTGTTGATGCTGCTTATGCCTTTAGCTATTTCATTGCGGTCTGCTTCAGCAGGCAGTTATTTCAATTGATTTTTTTATTTTTATGGTTCATGCAATTTTTAATAGATATCATACAAAAACCTATTGGCAAAATAGAAGTTGAAAAATTGGCATCTAATGTATCAGATCAAACTTTTTCTGCAAAGGATTTAATTGATTTGAGTTTTCATCATGATGAGCAAATTGGATTTAGAGCTGCATGGATTTTAGAACGGGTTTATTCCAATCATCAAGTTAACTTCCTGCCGTTTGCTGATTATTTTTTAGATAAACTTCCTCAACAAAATAATCATTCTGCTTTACGCCATTTTGTTAAAATTCTGGCTTTTATGACAAATAAAAAAGCTTCAAGAGAAGTAAAAGATATTTTGCAAGATTACGATACTAATGGTTTTGTTGAAGCAGTTTTTGCTTGGTTAATTGATGAAAATATTCCTGTTGCGGTAAAATCACACTGTTTAAATATTCTGGCTAATGTAATTTCAAAACACCAGTGGATTAAAGAAGAACTAATTGATACTATGGAATTTTTAGTTGACAAGGAAAGCATTGCGTTTTTTGCAAAGGTTAAACAAATTAGGAAGCAGCTGAAAAGTATCAAGTAGTAAGTATCAAATTGTAAGTATCGAGTATCAAGAGATTAAAGCGGCAAATGTTTTAGTTTTAACAATTTTGCTATTGGCTTTCAGCCTTAATCTTTTTGCTTTCAGCTTTTATCTTTTGGCTTTTATCTTTTTGCTTTCAGCTTTTATCTTTTTGCTGTTTACAGCCTATCAAGACATTAAAAAGTCAAATATTTTAGTTTTTAACAATTTTGCTTTTGGCTTTCAGCTTTAATCTTTTTGCTTTTAACTATTTTTACCAGATGAGTAATTACGAAATCATATCACAAGTTATAAAAGAACGCCGCAGTATTTTTCCTGCCAGTTATATAAAAAAAGAAATTCCAGTTGAAGTTATTAATCAAATTTTAGAAACGGCCAATTTTGCACCAACACATAAGTTAACCCAACCCTGGCGTTTTACTGTAATTAGAAAAGCAGGTTTGGCAAAATTGGGGGCGGAGCTTGGAAAACTTTATAAGGAATTGGTGTCTCCTCAAAATTTTCTTCAAAAAAAGTACGATAGCTTTGCAGAGAAAACCAGTCAGGCTAATTGTATTATTGCTATTAATATGGCGGTTAGCGGAAAAATTCCCGAATGGGAAGAACTGGCTGCGGTATCTTGTGCAGTTCAGAATATGGCTTTAACTGCCGAAAGTTTAAAAGTTGGTGCTTATTGGAGTTCGCCACCATTAATACACGATTTAGGCAGTTTCTTAGGCTTGAAAGAGAATGAAAAATGTATTGGCTTATTTTATATGGGCTACCATAACGAAAAACCATGGGCTCCAAACCGTACATCGATTGAAGAAAAAGTGAGTTGGATTGAGGAGTAGGTTTGTGGGTTTATTAGTTCATTGGTTCATCAGTTCGCTGGCTGGGAAAATGCACAAACAATTTAGCAATAAAACAAACCATCAATCCTTAAAATATGCTTAATCCATTAGATCATTACTTCGAACAGAAAGATGAACCAATTAAGAGCTGCCTTCAATATTTAAGGTTGCTTTTAACTGGTTATGATAACGTAACTGAACATTGGAAATATGGAATGCCGTTTTATTACCATAAAGGAAAAATGTTCTGTTATCTTTGGATTCATAAAAAAATCCATCAGCCTTACATTGGTTTGGTAGATGGAAATAAAATTGACCACGAAGATTTGTTGCAAGAGAAAAGGGCCCGAATGAAAATTTTACTAATCAATCATTTCGAAGATATTCCAGCGGAAAAGATAAAATCTATTCTGGAAAAAGCTTTTGCACTTCGCAGTTAATCCATTAACATCTTAAATCGCCCGTTTTACATTATCTATTACAAATTATGTCTGCCTTAAAAACTCAACTCTATCAGCTTTGCTTAACTTTTATTCAAAATAGAATAGAAAATATCGAATATTCTATGCAACAGGCTCGGCAGGCATCGAATGATGATACTAAAAGCAGTGCAGGCGACAAGTACGAAACTACTAGAGAGATGATGCAGCAGGAAATGGACAGAAATAGTAAACTTTTGTACGAGGCGGGGCAACAAAGAATCGCCCTGCAACAACTGGAAAACGTTGATGTTGCAAAAGAAGTTAAGAACGGAAGCTTAGTTTTAACTACTGAAGGAAATTTCTACATCAGCATTAGTGCTGGAGAATTAAATCTTGATGGGCAAAAGTTTTTTGCAGTATCTCAGGCTGCACCGATTGGCAAGCTTTTTATTGGAAAAAAACTTGCTGATGAATTAAGTTTTAATGGCAAAACGTATTTAATAAAAGAGATTCTTTAAGATCGTTATGTTGGCCTGTGCGGATAAAAAATTAAGCTATTTGAGTTTCATTCGTTGAACAAAATCTGGCGTTAAATAGCTTTTAATATCAGCAAAGGGAATAAAAACTACGATTTGTCCTTGCGCATAACTGGCAACCTCATAAGGATTGTACATAAAAGCTATTCCATTTGAGTTGAAGTAAAAATTGTTATTTGGTTTTAAAAAGTTATCAAATAACACGGTGCTTAATTGCTCGTTAGACTTTATGTTATAATTTTTTCTTAAACCTTTTTCCAAAATTTTCTGCAAAGTATTGCTATCTATTTTAACAATATCGCTTAAAACAAGCTGTTTTTTGTTCTTTACATCGAGGCAGTACATTGTACTGCTGTAATTTCCGTGCGCACCACCTGTGTAAGCATCAGCAAGAAAATCGATAACCACATAGCCATTATCGTTATAATCGATAGATTGCTGACTATTGTTGGTGTAATTCATCCATTGCATAAATCCTCTATCGGGGCCAGTTTTTTTCTGCTCCTTAATTTGTTGTTCGTAATCAGAGAAATAAGCCTGGGCAATTTTTTTAAAGCCAGTTTCCCGATCTTCAGCACCTAATTTAATACCCGAGATTCGTTTTAATTGATTATCAAGCCATTTACCCGAATCGTCATTTTGTTTTGGCTTAAGGTACTCAAAACTGATTTCAGCCACTGGAGATTTGGCATCGCCTGCAATGGCTTTTACCGAATCCTGATACATTCCAGCAGTAAACTCATAACTGCCTTCAGGATATTTTTCCTGTAATGCTACAGCAAACTTTTTGGTCTCGTTAAACCAATTTCCGTCGAAACCATTGCCGTTCCATTTTAAAGCAATTTTTGATTGCTTGGCATCTTTATCAAAATAATAATCATAAAAACTATTTTCGAAAAGAACAATGCTATCCTTTCCAATTAATGTATCGGTCGATAAATTTAACCAAGATGCATCATAATAGTAAACGCCGCTGTAATCATCATCGGCATTTTGCAAATGCATAACCACAGGTTTACCAGCAATTGTGCCTTCCAGTCTTTTATAGAATGTGCTTGTTAAAACGGTACTCTCATTTTTTGTTGATTCAGCGGTTTCTGCATTTTTATCCGTTTTCGGGTTGTTGCAGGCTGTAAATATAATTAAGGCTAAAAAGCTAGAATAAATTAAGTTTTTCATAGTATGTGGGCAATGCTGATTATGTTTTCTTAATTAATCTACACTTACGATTTGGCTTTTGTTTTATTAAAACTTTTATTAATGCTGAAATAAAGGTTTTTTGCAGTGTATCTGCCTGGATCGATTATTCTTCTAATGGTAAGCAGAGGGAAATTTTCATCACTTGCCGTGGATAAGATAAATGCTGCTTTAAAGCCATGCTCTTTTAATTTATGGAGATTGGCAGCCTTGTAAACACCGTATGGATAAGCAAAATATTCTACTTTTTTTCCTGTTATTTCTTCCAGTTTTTTAGTTGGTTCATCTATCTGGGTTTTCCAATCTTCCTCATTAAACTGAGCGAAGTTTTTGTGGTCATAAGTATGACTTGCAATAGTATTGCCTTCATCAGATAATTGTTTAATTTGCTCTTTCGTCATATAGTTAATCCGACCCTTTCTCCCGATAGATACTGTCATGATGAAATAAACGCCTTTATATCCATATTTTTTTAAAGTGGCATTCCCAACCGTAAACTGATCCATGTCCGTATCATCGAATGTGATCATGATTGGTTTTTCAGGTAATTTTGCGCCATAAACCAAATAATTATATAGCTGATCGGGTAGAATGGTATGATAACCACTATCGGCAAGCATTTTTATATGTTCTCTAAACTTATCTGGCGCAATTATGTCATCGTGCGCTCTTTTGCTATCACTGGAAATATTATTTCTTATTTGATGATAACATAAAACAGGAACCTCCCTACGGGCTAAAATAGTTTTAGCATCAGCTGGTTTTTGCTTGGTGGTGTCTGCTTCACTTTTTTCTAAAGCACTGGCTTGTTCAATTGATTTTTCTTTAGCCTGATTATTTGAGCATGAAGTAAGAATTAATCCCGAAAAAATAAAAGATAAAAGGGAATAAGTGATTGATTTTAGATTTGTATTCAATTTATTTGATATTATTTAATCAAAGATACTGCGTTTTCAGAAAGAATAAATTCTTTTTCAAAAGTTGACCATTCCGCTTCAGAAATGCCAGATTTTATTGCATTCTGCTTCAGAAAATCATAATTGGTGAATGATTTATCGGCTTTTAAAATCGTAGTTAAGTATTTAAACATTCTTTTTTCGCCAATGATTTGCTCTAATCCTCTTAACAAAAATGGACCATAATAATATCTGTAAGTTCCAGAAATCTGGTTCATTTCAGTAATTTTATTTAGTGGTACTGCTTTAAAGTTCTTGAGTTCTTTTCCACGTTCTCTAAAATATTTAGCCGTAAATTCCTTTCCAAATTTTGCCTCTGCAGCTTTTACTGATAAATATTCTGCTGTCGATTCTAAGAAAAACCAAAATAATGTAGAGTTTGGTTGCAAAACATCCCCAAAGTAATAATGGCCAATTTCGTGTGCAATAAAAGGGTAATCTGACGAATCTTTTAAAGATGATTTTTCTTCGCTAACCATATCGCCAAGCTTAATTCCAGCAAATGCTATAACAGGGAAGGATACAAAACCCCAACTTCGGCCTTTATTAAATTTTTCTATAGGTTCATGCTCTATAAATACATTTTTTGTTTCGTATGGTATATTCAAATTTTTTGAATAATAAGACTTAATTTCTGCAATGTTTTCTTCAAATACTTTAAGTTGTTTGGCATTCATTGCTGTATTTAGAAACATAGCATTTTTCGTATTTTGAACATCATAGTTACCCACAAATAACATTGGCGATAATGGTACTTTTGATGTAAACCTTGCTTTTGGTGCTGCCTTTGGTAAATCTCCGTTAACAAATATCGTTTTAGCATCCTTACTAATTACTTCAATATCGAAAGTCAATTGCTCAATTTGCCTGTCGTTTTTTACATCATAAATAATTGGATACCATTTCGACTGGTCGGTTGCCCGCATCGTTTTACCGTTAAAAGCGATTAAACCCTTAAAATCAGTAAAATTTAGGGTATCCGTGTAAATCGGGAAAGAACCTACATAATTAATATGCAAGGTTTTAGGATTTGTTAATACATCATTTCCAGCTACTGGTATGTAAGTCAAACCTTCGCCACGCATTTTGCCATTGTAATAACCAGAGTAGCTTAAAGTTTTATTAGCAGAATCTTTTATGTATTTGATGTTAAAGCCCTTATTTAGTAAAATCTGATATTCTTTACCTAAATCGGGTATGTTAGAAATTGTAAAGTTACAGCTAATCTGGCCAGTAGACATCGAGATTTCTACCTGACCGCTAAGGTGGGGTACTTGTGCTTTTAGCGTAGCTATACAGCAGAAAGTAATCAAAAGTGAGAGAAGTTTTTTCATAATTGGGCTTAAAAAAGAAACCCCAGCATTTGCCAGGGTTTAAAGGTTAAAAACTATTTTTAATGCTGTTGCTTAATGTTTTTGGCGACCAGTAACCACTGGCTATAATTCTGCGAATGGTAAATAACGGGTCTTTTTCATCGCGTTTGGTTGAAAGTTGGTAAGCCATTCTGAAACCACGTTTTTTTAATTCAGGAATACCTTCTGCATTCCATAAGCCGAATGGATAAGCAAATTCTGTCATTTTTTTACCCGTTATCTCTTCTAATCTTTTGGTAGGTTTATCTAATTGCTCTTCCCAATCCTTACCTGCATATTTTTTGAAATTTTTATGATCGTAAGTATGAGAGCCGATTATATTTCCTTCATCAGATAACTGTTTAATCTGATCACTGCTCATATAATCAACAAACTTTCCTTTTTTGCCAATCGAAACCGTCATGATGAAATAAACCGCTTTGTAACCAAGTTTTTTTAAGGTTGGATTTACTATCGTAAATTGATCGAGATCCGTATCATCAAAAGTTAGCATAATTGGTTTGCTTGGCAAAGCTGCCCCAGTATTTAAGTAAGCATATAATTGATCTGGTAAAATGGTATGGTAACCGCTATCGGCTAACATTTTCATTTGATCTTTAAAGTTTTGAATTTCTACGATATAATCTTTACCCACTTTTCCATCAGTTGATTTCCAGTTTCTAACCTGATGATAGCACAAAATAGGCACTTGTTTACGATCCAATATAGTTTTTGCATCTGCAACTTTAATTTTAGAAACGTCAACAGGAGTTGTAGTTTGGTTGCCTTTTGTAACTTGTTCAGTAGAATCTGCACTTTTTTTGTCTTCGGCCTGAGAATTAGATTGGCAACCGCTGAACAAAATAACAGTAGCCGATATTATCGTTAAAAAATTGAATTTCATAGTTAAGTATTTTGTACAAAACTAAAAAATACTCTAATTATTTAAGCTTCAAATAAAAGGGTGTTGATAAGTATTTGAGTTTGTTGCTTTTTAAGCTAACTAACGCATTTATTACATGTATAATGCATTGTAATTGCAATAATTAGATAGTTTTGGCTTCTCAAAATAAATCCTTAATGAATAAAATTTACAAACTGTTATTAGGAGTTCAGCTTTTATCATTTACGGCTGTTGCCCAAACTAAAACCTTCACTATAACCGAAAATATACAGGCTGGCCCTAAAGCTAATTACCAGCTGGCATCAAGGTTTTCGCCAAATAAATTAAAAAAGATGGTGTATTCTACATCAGTAGATCCACATTGGCTTAAACTAAGCAATCGTTTCTGGTATACATTCGAAAGCCCGAAAGGTAAATTTTGGTATTTGGTTGATCCAGCTACGAAAAGCAAAAAAATAATGTTCGATAATGCGAAAGTTGCGGCAGATATTACGCTAATTGTTCGCGATCCTTTTGATGCAGAGCATTTACCTTTAGAGAATCTGAAATTTGCTTCTGATGAAAAAAGTATCACTTTCGAAATTAAAAGCACTGTTGATGAATTAAAAAAAGACAGAAAGGATAAAAAAGCTGCAGATTCGATGCAGAAAAAAATCTATTCGTTTAAATATGATTTAGCCACAACCAAACTTACTGAGGTAGCTAATTTTAGCAAGCCAAAACCGAAACCATCCTGGGGTTCTGTAGCGCCAGATTCGTCGGCTATTATCTTCTCCCGCAATTATAATTTGTATTGGATGGATAAAGAAAACTACAAAAAAGCGGTTAAAAATGAAGAAGACAGCACTATTGTAGAGCATCAGCTAACAAAAGATGGCGTTAAGTTTTATTCTTACGGAAGTGACGGCGATGGCGAAAACAATGTAGAGAACGAGAAAAACAACAAAAAACGCCGCGGTGCCTATGTACTGTGGTCGCCGAATGCGAAATATTTTGTTTTAGATAGAACCGATTCCCGTAAGGTAAAAGATTTATGGGTAATTAACAGCGTAACACCTGGTCGCCCGACTTTAGAAACTTATAAATATCAAATGCCAGGCGAAGCTGAGGCACCACAGGATGAAGTATTACTTTTTGATTTTGCAGCAAAATCTTATAAAAAACTAAATGTTTCTGCTTTTAAAGATCAGAGTGTTTCGGTCTGGAGCAAACCTGTTTTGGCAAAAGACCGCGATAACGAATTCCGTCCGTCGGTTTGGTTAGGTAATGATAGCAGGTTTTATTTTTCTCGTACAAGCCGCGATTTAAAACGTATTGATGTTGGTACCATTGACATTACTACAGGAAAAGTTTCAGCATTAATTGATGAAAGATTTAATTCATATGTAGAAGTTAATCGTCCAGGATTGGTTAACGATGGTAAAGAACTTATTCACTGGAGCGAACGCGATGGTTGGGCACATTTTTATCTTTTTGATGGAGACGGGAAACTAAAGAATCAAATTACAAAAGGTTCTTTTCATTGCGAAAGCATTGTAAATATTGATGAGAAAAACCGCGTACTTTATTTCACCGCAAATGGGAGAGAAGGGAAAGAAGATCCATATTATTTACACCTTTACAGCATTAATTTCGATGGTTCGAATATGAAATTGCTTAATGCAGGCGATTTTGATCACCAATCGAGCATGAACGATAATAATACCTTTTTCGTAGATAACTATTCGAGGGTAAATACGGCACCAAAATCGAGCGTTTACGATAGAAACGGTAAAAAGGTAATGGATTTAGAAACAACTGATTTATCGTTACTAATCTCGGCTGGATACAAGTTCCCTGAACCCTTTAAAGTTAAAGCTGATGATGGAGTTACCGATTTATATGGTGTAATGTATAAGCCGTTTGATTTCGACCCAAATAAAAAATACCCGATTATAGAGTACGTTTATCCTGGACCGCAAACTGAAGCCGTAAATAAAGCTTTTAGTAAAAGTATGGATCGCACTGAGCGTTTAGCGCAGTTTGGCTACATTGTAATTACAGTAGGTAACCGTGGTGGTAATCCTTCACGTTCTAAATGGTACCACACTTACGGTTATGGTAACCTCCGCGATTATGGCTTGGCTGATAAAAAAGCGGCTATTGAGCAATTGGCTTCGAAATATGCTTATATCGATGATACAAAAGTTGGTATAACTGGCCATTCGGGTGGAGGTTTTATGTCTACTGCAGCGATGTTGGTTTACCCAGAGTTTTTTAAAGCGGCGGTTTCCAATGCAGGTAATCACGATAATAGTATTTACAACCGCTGGTGGAGTGAGAAGCACCATGGTGTAAAAGAAATTGTGTCTTTAAAAGGCGATACCTCATTTAAATACAGTATTGATAAAAATCCAGATCTGGCTAAGAATTTAAAAGGTCATTTATTGTTAATGCATGGAGATGTTGATAATAACGTTCACCCGGCAAATTCGATTCGTGTGGCAAATGCTCTAATGAAAGCAGGAAAACGTTTCGATTTCTTATTAATTCCTGGCCAGCGACATGGTTTTGGTGATATGACTGAATATGCATTTTGGAAACTGGCCGATCACTTTAATAAATATTTAATCGGCGATTTCTCAAGTCCAGAAAATGTAGATTTAATAGAAATGGATAGAGACGTAGAACAAAACGGGAAGTAAAATTTCCTCTTTTAATTTAAAATGGCCTGCTTTTTAGCAGGCCATTTTTGTTATAGCAATTTTAAAGTCGTTTTATTTCGAACTTAATATCTTTTATAAATCGTTCAACGAATCAATTCCTTGTTCTTTTAGTTTTTGTAGATGCCCTTTCATCGTTTCAACTTGTTCTAAAGGATGGCCTTGCCATAAAGTAATTTCGCCAACCACTTTAAAAGGATGCTGCGAACGGTAAGACTTTGTCGGATTACCTGGGAATTTTTTGTCGGTTAAATCAGGATCGTCTTCAATTGGACCAGTAGGCTCTACTAAATAAATTCTTCCTGGCCCATTACCTAAAGAGAGTTCGGCACCCCAAATTGCGGCATCTAAAGTTGCTGATAAGAAGATATATTTAGCGTTTATTCTTTTTCCAAAGTTCGAGTTGTAACCAACAACAATAAGTTCACCTAGTTTTAAATCGGCTTTTGTTCCATGGAAATAAGTTTGACTAAAAGGGCTTGGGGAATTTTGATTAGAATCCATTTCGGTTTTTTAAATTATTAAGAATGGGTTATAACGTTTTTAGGTTTCTACAAATTACTACAAAAGCCGAATGATTTACAATTCGGCTTTTGTTAATTATTGCAAAGTTAGATAACTGCCAGCAAGAATGTATTCTTACTTCAAAGTTTCCAATAACTCATCAAGGCTATTCAGCGTCATAGTAAAGCCTTCTTTGAAGCCCATTTCGATCATTTGCTCCAAACGTTCCAACGATTCGTTGTAAATCGAAATATTAACCTTTGTCTTTCCGTTTTCTTCACTAAAATTTAAATCCCATTCAGAACCAGGTAATTGCAGGTTTTCATGCTCGTCTGCAAAAGCATTTAGCATTTTAAAGTTGGTTTTCGGTGTAATCGAATTATATTTCTGAACAGACCAATGTTCTTGTCCTTCGGGACCTACCATAGCGTAAAATCTATGGCCGCCTACTTCAAAATTCATAACTTTGGTTCTTGATTCCCAGGGTTTAGGTGCCCACCATTGATCTAAAATTTCCTGCTTGGTATAAGCATCCCATACCAAAGAAAGATCAGCATCAAACTCTCGGGTTATTGATACCGTTTTGGTCGCTTTGTCAACGGTAAAATCAAATAGCAAATCATTTTTCATATTTTCTGTTTTTTAATGGTTGATAATACATGGTCAAGCTGATTAAATCGGGTTTCCCAAATTGCCCTAAATTGATTTAACCATTGATCAATTTCCTTCATTTTTTCAATTTCAAGCGAGTAATAAATCTCTCTTCCTTTGTATTCCTGTTTTACCAAATTTGATTCTGTTAAAATTCGGAGGTGTTTAGAAACAGCCTGTCTGGTAATGTCGAAATGCTCAGCAACCGTATTGGGCGTCATAGCCTGCAAGGCAATCAGCGTAATAATTGCCCTTCGGGTTGGATCGGCTATGGCTTGGAATACATCTCTTCTCATTTCGGTTCTGTATATAGGAAACTAATTGGTTGCAAATATATATGCAACTATTCGGTTTCGCAAGTTTTTAACGAAATATTTTTAAGAAAAGAAAAACGTTAGGGTAGGGTTAGACTAATAACTAGTCATAGAAATAGAATTTTAGCTATTTAAGCTAAGATCTAAGGCTTAGAAAATTAAAAATATAATTTCTAGTTTTAAATAAACAACTTGAGAAATTTCGCTTAACTCAAGTTGTTTATTTATTTGAATCTTTTATGTTATTCGTAATCATAAGGTATTTGTTCTGCTGAATAATAGCAGTAGATCATCGAACAGAGAGAAATTAAATAGAAGGAACCAATGATTAACAGTAGTGTGCTCATAATACAATTCGGCTATATTACTATAACGTTAAGTTAACAACAATTATTTTGTTATTTAGAATTATTTTTAATTGTATTAGAATGATTACAATATTTTGATCTTAATGTTGTGTTTCTGAGGTTATCTAGCCTGAAATTTATCTCTGTATTGAGAGGGTGTCATACCTACTGTTTTCCTGAATATTTTTCTAAATGCTTTTGGATCGTTATATCCAGAGTTATAGATTACTTCAGTCATCTGCTGTGCAGTTTGTTCTAGCAATTTTTTTGCTGCCTCTATTCGGGTTTGCTGCAAGTATTCAATTGGTGTAATTCCTGTAACTTGTTTAAAACGTCTAACAATATTTCTTCTGCTAGATGGAATATCCTTTATCATTTCTTCTATAGTAGAAACATCGTGATAATTACTTTCAATTTTCTCTTGAGCTGATGCAACTATTTCATCGTTATGGTGCCTAGTGGGTTGAAATGAACTAAAGTACGATTGATTTTGCCTATCCATATCAATTGCAAAAATTTTAGCTGTTTTAATCGCTAAATCTTTTCCGCAATGAATTTGCAATAAATATAGCAACAAATGAAAGGTAGAAGTAGCGCCTCCACTGGTAAAAAGCTTACCATCGTGTGTAACCGTTTTATCTGCTTTTAGCTGAACAGCAGGGAAGGCAGCTGAAAACGCAGTGCAAGCATCAACATGTGTAGTTGCAGCTTTTCCATCTAACAAACCAGTTGCGCCGAGTAAAAATGCTCCAGTACAAAATGTTGCAATTTCTGCATCTTCACGAAATTGTTTAATTAACCATGGGATGTAAGCCCGATTTAGCGAAATGGTGCTTTTAATATCATCGGTAGTAAATGAAGGAATTAAAATAAGCTGAAACTTTTCTTCCTTATTGATGGTATCAGCTTTATAAGTGTTAAAGAAACCATCAACAGTATTATTTATAGTTAATAAGGTGATGTCGAAAGCCTCTTCAAATTTTTCTGCAATTTGAAACTTGTTTGCTGCTTCGAGAACCTCTAAAATGGCGGCTACGCTTAATAATTTATATTGCTCGGGTATAAGAAGGCCTGTTTTAATCATATGGTTAGCTTTTTGGCAAGCTAAATATAAAATTTTTTGTCTTAAATAACCCCTATAATTGACTTTTACGGCAACGCGAATTTTAATGCAATCTGCATAATTTTAATATTAATTAATTAAATTAAAGAAAAATAACGTTATGGAAACTAAGCCAGTTAGCAGTAAACTGCACGGATTAATTGTTTTATATGAAATGCACACCGATTTTTTAATAAGGGCATTGGATGGAATTGAAGAAAAAGATGCGGAAAATAGGATGGATACGAAAGCAAATCATATTGCATGGATTACAGGCAGCGTAATTTCTGGACGTTACCATTTAGCGAAATCTTTTGGTATCGATTTACCTTCATCGACAGGCGAATTATTTAAAGACAATAAAGGAATTATCGACGATCAGGCTTATCCGAAATTAGAGGATTTTAAAAAAGATTGGCAAAAAATATCGCCACCGTTATTAGCCGCATTAACAAACGCGACAGATGAAAAGTTAGAAGAAGCTTATGAAATGCCTGGCATGAAAATGACTTTGTTTGAAATGATTTCATTTACTATATATAGAGAAGCAAATTGTATAGGTCAAATTGCATTGTGGCGCAGATTGTTGGGGTATGCTGGAATGAATTATATGTAATCCATAGAAAATAAATAGTTACAAATCATTATAATATTAACCACAACTAAAAACTAACCAAGAATTATGAAAATTGCAATTATTATTGTTCGGGTGCTTTTGGGCTTAATGTATCTTTTTGCTTCCGTTGTTTATTTTATAAATTATACACCCGAAGCTCCAAAACTGAGCGCCGATCAAACTACATTTATGGCTGGTGTTATGGCGTCGGTTTACTTAATGCCTTTAATTAAAGTAACCGAACTCGTATCTGCTATTTTACTTTTAATTGGCCGAACTGCTCCGCTGGGAGCCATTATTATATTTCCAGTAACCTTAAACATATTTCTTTATCATGCATTTTTAGGGCCGCAACAATTACCAATGGTGGCAGTAATGCTTATATTCAATATATTTTTGCTTTTTGCCTACCATAAAAAATATTTGCCTATCATTTCTAAGTAATAAAACCTACTCCTATTTTTTCTATTTATTATGTTTGCATAGAAAAGTCAATTTGTTATATTTAAAAACACTAAATAGAAATCAATTATGAGAAAGTTTCAATTATTTATGCTGCTGTTTGTAGCCGTTAGTTTTAATGCGATTGCACAAAATAAGGACGCAATTGTTGGTAAATGGCTCAATGCTTCGGGCGAAGGGCAAATAGAAGTTTATAAAAAGGGCGACAAATATTATGGGAAGCTGGCTTGGTTAAAAGAACCAAATCTGAATGGTAAACCAAAAATGGATTCGAAAAATCCAACCGCTAGCTTGCAAAGCAGACCTTTACTAAACTTAGAAATTTTAAAAGATTTTGTTTTTGAAGATGGTAAATGGACGGATGGAACAATTTACGATCCGAAAAGCGGAAAAACTTACAGCTGTAACATATCTTTAAAAGGGAATGATGTTATGAATGTTCGAGGTTATATAGGAATTTCACTACTAGGTCGTTCAGAAGCTTTCAAAAGAGTCAAGTAAATCTAATAAAATGAAAAAAATAATCTGGTGCCTTTTAATGGCACCTTTTTTTTGCGATGCGCAAACGTTTTCAGTAAAAGCTTTAACAGAAAATACGAAAACCAGTTTAAGGGGCTTAAGTGTGGTAACTGATAAAGTTGTTTGGGTAAGTGGAAGTAATGGTTCGGTTGGAAAAACTTTAGATGGAGGTGCAACCTGGCAATGGATAAAACCAAAAGGCTACGAAAAGCTAGATTTTCGTGATATTGAAGCCTTTAATGAAAAGGAAGCTGTTGTGGTAAATGCAGGATCGCCTGCCTATATTTTGAAAACTGTTGATGGTGGCGAAAGCTGGACAGAAAGTTACAAAAATGTTGATACAGCTATATTTTTAGATGGTTTGGGTTTTTGGGATAAAAATAAAGCGATCATTTTTGGAGATCCGATAGGGAATAAAATGCAGTTACTGAAAACCATCGATGCTGGGAAAAGCTGGTTAAACATTTCGGATAACTTAAAGTTTCCATTAGCAAAGGGAGAAGCTGCGTTTGCGGCAAGCGGTACAACGGTTAAAACATTACCAAGTGGTAAGGTTTGGATTTCTAGCGGTGGTACCGTTTCTAATATTTACTATTCTGGCGATTATGGTTTAAACTGGCAGGTTTTTAAATGTCCGATTTGGCAAGGCGAAAATAGCACAGGTCCGTTTGGAATGGATTTTTACGATGCTAAAAACGGAGTAGTGGTTGGTGGTAATTATGTTAAGGATAAAGAGAACAGCAATAATGTTTTGTTAACAGCTGATGGTGGTAAAACCTGGACAAAACCAGAATCTCCAGTATTAGGTTATCGCTCAGGTGTTACCTATCTAGACAAAAACACACTAATTGCTACAGGAACTTCAGGAATCGATGTATCTACAGATGGAGGCAAAAACTGGAAACATATTTCTGATATCAGTTTTAATTCTGTTCAAAAATCTAAAAAAGGTAATTTGGTAGTTTTTGCTGGAAACAAGGGCTTTATTTATCGGTTATTTTATTAGAAGAAGAGGCCGTTTCGAAATCACATAAATTTTTATTGACTTCTGAGTTTATCGAATGGATTTATTATAAATTACCCTTCGATAAACTCAGGATGACAACTTGAATTTTATTAGTTTTAATTATATTTTCTCTACAAAAATTGGTGTTTCAGTAACCTGAATTGTTAATTTTCCGTTCGCTACATTTACAGTTTTGTGCGACATTTCATCCTTACCAATCTGTAAAGTATGAATGATCGCTTGCGTTGATGTGCCTAAATCCAATTGATAATTTACAGTTCTATCTTTTTGGTCGGGAACAGTGAGTACATAGATTTCTTTTTTATCAAGTTTATACAAATCAACTATAGGGTCTTTATTTAGAGTAGCAGCATAATAATAGCTTCCAAGCAGGTTTTTTGTTTGTGATATGTAATCTGCTGATGGTCGTTTAGATAAATCGTCGTTATGGAAGCCTGAGGAGCTATACTGGGTTGTACTGTTAAGTCCGCCAGCATCATCTAGCATGTAAAACATGCATCTGTTTAAGCCATGTCGAGCATATAGAAAAGCAGTTCTTAAATTCCAGTCTGCCTGTGTAACATACGCGGTTTTAGAGCCTATAGCTATCGCTTTTTGAGGCGTATTCCCCACATCATAACCCGTTTCGGTCATCCAAACCTCTAAACCTGGCGCATTTGTTTTTGCCATTTTAATAAAACTATCTGCAACAGTTCCGATATTGGAAAGCTCTGGCGCCACGCCTGTAGTTGCGTTTCCATTGTTGATGAAAGCATTATTGGCGTATAAATGATAATTTATTACATCGAAACATAAATCTACAGTTCCGTCTGCTTTTAAGCCTCTGTTTTTCCTACACCAATCAATCATCTTAACTACATATTCGGGATTTGCGGTTGATAGACCAGCCATAACAACTATCATCTTCGGATCCGCATTTTTTACCCCGACATTTTTACCTAATTTTCCTTTATGGCCATCGTAAAATGCAGACATATTCGCTGCATATTCTTCTGCGGTTTGTTCGGCTTGTTTTCCCTTCCACCATTTATCGCGTTCATTATCACATTCAATATATTTTACCAAATCAAGACCAATTTTTACTGAATTTGCATCATCGCCAGTCCACCTTATTGAGGTATTTACTGTTACCAGGCTTGGATCTAAGGTTTTATTTGACCCGTATCTAGCAGCAAACTGAAACCCAGTTTTTGCTTGTTTTAAATAAGAAGTGGGATCGCTTTTATCCAGACCGTATGGAGCTGGTACATTTTCTGCGTCCCGCTGGTTAGCTGGGTAGGTGTTCATCAGCCAGTCTGGAATCGTTTTTAAACAAACCAGAAGATCTAACCCTTCGGTTTTACATCTTTGATAGATTATGTCGTAATACCAGCCGCCTGAGTGAGATGGGTTAAAGGTATATTTTCCTTCTGATTGCTCTATTTTACTCCAATCGAGATAATGACGTACTCCTCCAAATGACTTAATTAATGAAATTTGAGGATTAGTAATTATGCTCGGCTGACTTGGCGATACAAAATCCCATTCGAAGGCATTCACTCCCAAATAATTTTTAAAAGGGATGTTTGATGTTGTTAAAGGATTTGCAGTGTCTGGAACATATATTTCAACCTCATCCAATTTACTTGGAGATTTAGAACAAGCATAAATAAGTAATAGGGGGATTATGCAACTTAAATAGTATCTCATGATCTGTTTATATCAATGTCTATGCTAATTTACTTTTAAATAAATCGATTGTTCTTTGCCAGGCCAGTTTTGCTGCGGCTTCATTGTACCGTGTTGGCGATGTGTTATTATTAAAGGCATGATTTACACCATCGTAAATAAAGATTTTATAATCGATGTTACTAGCTTTTAAGGCTGCTTCGTAAGCTGGGATACCTGCATTAATTCGTTCATCTAAACCGCCATAATGCATCATTACGCTGGCTTTAATTTTAGGTACATCAGCAGTTGCAGGTTGAGCGCCATAATAAGCAACGGCCGCTTGTAATTTTGGGTCGTTTACAGCCAGTTTATTTGCCATACCACCGCCCCAGCAAAAGCCAACACAGGCAACTTTACCATTTCCACCTTTAATTTTACGAAGGTATTCTAGTCCCTTTAAATAGTTTTGAAGATTTTTTTCAGCGTCTAGCTTGCCAATTAACTCGCGACCTTTATCTTCATCGGCAGGTGTACCACCTAAAGGCGATAATGCATCAACTCCAAGCGCAATAAAACCTTCTGCTGCAATGCGTTTGGTTACATCAATAATATGTGGGTTTAAGCCTCTGTTTTCGTGGATAACCAATACGGCACCTAAATTCTTTTTGCCTTTTGGTTTAGCCAAAATGGCTTTCATATCACCTTCAACACCAGGATAAGTAATTTCTTCTGCTGTAATTTCATCACTTTCAAATTCGGCAGCAGATACGTAATTGTTTTCGAGCAAAGGTAAAACGGTAAGCGCTAAAGCTGTACTTCCTGTTAGGATGGCTAGCTTTTTCATAAATTCTTTTCTGCTTAGCTGACTGTGTGTGTACTTATCGTACAGCGTGATGATTTTTTGATCCATGAGATGTGAATTAGTTATTTAGCTAAGTTAACATTCTGATTTTGAATATTAAAGAATGCCTTTGATAATGTTGCGTAACTAAAACTCACAATACATTTCAACCCATTTCTTAATTAAGCCAACCCTGTGTTTGGTGTATCGCGGTGTTAGAAAAACATTCGACCAATCATCGTAATTATCATAAAAGAATTTTAGAAAGAAAATATGAAAAGTAATGCCTAAGTATGGAATTGCCTTTATTTCATCTGCCGTTAATACCCTGATTTCCTGATAAGCCTTTAAGCAGGTTTGGAAGTCTTTTTCTGCTTGTTGAATGGTGGTGAGATTATTTAAAATATGAAAGAAGAAGTGGTTTAAGAACGACATTAAGTCGTTAATTAAATATCCTTCGCCAGCAAAATCGAAATCGAAAAAAGTAATTTTTCCTGCTGAATCAAAATGAAAGTTTTTAGGAAATAAATCATAGTGGCAATAACCATAACTAAAGTTTTTAATATCAAATATTTCGAATTTTTTAACCACTTTATCAGCAACTTCTTCCAGATAAACGAACTCCTCTGGCATATCTTTAAAATGCGGCTTCAGCGTTTTCAAAGGCTCAAATAAGGTGGTTTCAAAATTAAACTCCTGTCTTTGGTTTTTTAGCTTTAATGATGCAGTCGTGTTGTGCAATTTCGCAATCGATCTGCCAATATTTTGAAGCTGATCGTCATTTAAATCAAGAATTACATTTCCTTCGGCATAAGAAAATAAAATACCATTTCTTATCCCTTCTATTGCATGAAACTGCTGAATTTGATTTCCATGAATGTCGTTTATCGGGTAAGAAACAGAATTTCCTTCACCTTTTAAAATGTTTAACAACTCTACCTCAGCTTCAATTTCGCTTAATTTACGATGTGAATCACGGTAAATTTTGAATATAAACTTTTCATCGCCACGTTCTAAAATATAAGTGTCGCTAACATTTCTGATTAACAGTTTGCAGTTAAAATCATCCAGATTATAAGTTTGAGCAATATATTTTTTTAAAGCTGTAGCAGATAGGGTAGAGTATTGAGCGGGGAAAATGTCTTGCTTCATCAAAAGGAATAGTTTTGGTTATCAAAAGTAAAATTTTATAAAGCTTTTCTACCATTAATTAAGACTACCTTACCAAAAGATTGGATAGATTATCGAATCGATAAACCAAAATATTGGAAAAAATCTTTAATACATTAATCGATAGTTTTATTGATAATGAAATAGGCATAGCCGAAAATTTCCTGAGCCTTTCTCTAGCGGGCCATTTACGAGATAATATTTTCGATTTGTACAAAGGTAATCAGCTTTTAGCAGCTGGAACAGGAAATAATTCCGTTGTAAATCATGATAAACTGGTGCGCAGCGATGTAATTTACTGGTTAGATCGAAAGCACGACAACCAGTATGAGAATGATTTTTTTGATTTAATGGATCGCTTTGTACTTTATTTAAACCAAACTTGCTATACTGGGATAACAGGTTACGAATTTCATTATACCATGTATGAGAAAGGAAGTTTTTACAAAAAGCATTACGACCAGTTTCAAAATAGCGGTAGCCGTAAATATTCGATGATTATGTATTTAAACATTGGATGGAAACCTGGCGATGGGGGAGAACTCTGTATTTATCAAGAAGGTGTTCCGCAAAACGTTGCGCCAGAAAATGGCAAGATAGTATTTTTTAAAAGTGATGAGTTAGCACACGAAGTACTTTTAACAAATGTAACCAGAATGAGTATTACAGGCTGGCTAAAGGCAGATTAGTTTCTGAAAGATTTTGGAGTTGAGCCCATTTGGCGTTTAAAGAAAATATTAAAATTGGCTGGATATTCAAAGCCCAGGCAATAAGCGATCTGGGAAATATTCCACTCTGTATGCTTCAACAAAGCCACCGCTTCTGTAATTATTCGTTTCGCAATGTGTTCTGATGTAGTTTTGCCAGTAACTTCCTTAACTGCATGATTTAAATGATTAACATGCACCAAAAGTCGGCATGCAAAATCATTAGCTGTTTTTAATTCTAAAACGTGTTCGGTGGCACCAATTGGAAACTGACGTTCTAAAAGTTCGATAAACTGGGCCGTTAAGCGGGCCGAAGCATTATTTAATTTAAAAATATTTCCCTTCGGAAGCACTTTCAAAGCTTCGTGAGCAATTAACTGGACATAATTCCTCAACAAATCATATTTATGAATGTAATCGCCATCCATTTCTTTAATCATCTTTGAGAAAATATCTTTCAGTATTTCTTCCTGCTCGTCATCAATATGGATAACAGGGTTCTCATTAATTTTCCACAGCAAAGATTCTCTTAAAGTTTCGTTGCGGTGGTGGATAAAGTTTTCTGTAAATAAACAGAAATAACCATTTGGCTTCGGCGATGTGCTTTCCCAGGAGTATGGTACATTTGGGTTTGTAAACAATAATGCTTTTCCATTAATTTGAATTTGCTTATCAGAATAATGCAGAATACCATCTCCAATGATCAGCGAGATTTTATAAAAATCGCGTCGGCTAAAGGCAGATGGCATATTTGTACAAACGATTGAGCGATTGAAAACGTTGAAATGCCCAATGTCGTTTATTAAGCCTAAGTTAGGCATCGGGATTTCGGGAAGACGAATAGTTAAATTATTGTAGAAATCCTCGAGGGTTTCATTTTTCGTTAACGGATTTACTTCCTGATTTCTGGCTAACATTTGTACAAATTCTTTAAGTAAAGTTAAGGGTTAATGGTCATTCCCTCATGCATTTCCTCTGTAGGTTCTGCAATTAATTTGTCACCTTCTTTAATATCACCGAAAATTTCAACTTTATCGTCGGTTTCTCTACCTTTTTTTACGGCAACTTTTACCAGTTTATTGTTCTCAGCTCTTAAAATGTATAATCCTTCACTAGTATCTAACAAAGCTTTTTTTGCGATAACAAAAGTGCTTGCATTTGCTGGCAGGGGAATGTTAATTTCGGCGACCATTCCTGGTAATAATGCTTTATTAGCATTTGCCACATCAATTTCAATTCTTTCAGATCGTAAGCGTAAATCTAAGGCGCCCGATAAGCGCTTAACTTTTGCTTTAAAAGTTTCGTTTGGTAGTGACTTTACCGTAAAGCTAACTTCATCGCCCAGTTTTAAGTAACCTGTATAAACTTCGGGAATGGAAACCGCTAAACGTAAGTTTTTTTGATCTTGAAGGGTAAATATTGGCAATTCTGAACCTTTTCCCGATGGACCAACATAAGCACCTAAGTTTACATTTCTGGCAGAAATTACACCACTAAAGGGAGCCCTTATTTCTAAATAATTTTGAATGGAACCTACCTCTTTGTATGCAGCCTTTGTTGCTTCAAATTGTGCTAAATCAGAATTACGTTTAGCCAGTGCCTGATCCAAATCATTTGTAGATATGGTTCCAGGGGTTTTACTGGTTTCGTATAAACGATTGTAATTTGCTTTACTGGCGGTGTAAATTGCTTCCTGTGCTTTCAATCTCGATTGAGCGGCTGCTAACTGCGAATTCATTTCAGGAGCATCTAAAGTCATCAATAATTGCCCTTTTGTAACTTCAGAGCCAATATCCACCTTTAGTGCTTTTACAAAGCTGCTTACTTTTGCATATAAATCAACTTGTTGCAGTGCGATTAGCTCTCCAGGTAAAGTTAGGGTAGTAGATAATTTATCTTTCTTCAAAACGAATGTGGCAATTGCTGCCCGAACTTCTTTTTTCTCTTCCTTTTTTTCTTCGTTACCACAACCGTAAATTGTAGTAAATAACAATAAACCAGAACCTAAAATAGCCGTTGAAAATATTTTTGTTTTCATTTATGATGTGCGTTATGCGTTTTCTTCTAAACCTTTAATATAATGTAAACTTTCTTTATCCTCTGGATCAAGGGATATCGAATCTGTTGTTTGTTTACCCTGAACCCAGGCAAATACAAGCGGTAAAACAATTAATACCGCAAATGTTGAGGCTAATAAACCACCAATTACCGCACGGCCAAGCGGCGAAACAGCACCACCACCTTCACCATGACCAATTGCCATTGGTAACATACCTGCAATCATTGCAATACTCGTCATAATAATTGGGCGTAAGCGTAAGGCTGCCGCTTCTCTGGCAGATTCTAATGCATTACCATTGTGTTTTCTGAGTTGCTCAGCATTGGTAATTAGTAAAACAGCATTTGCAATAGAAACCCCAACCGACATGATAATTCCCATGTAAGATTGCAGGTTTAAGGTGGAGCCCGTTATTCTTAACAATAAAAGTGAACCCAATATTACCGTTGGAACAGTAGCCAAAATAACCAATGGTACCTTAAACGATTGGAAGTTTGCGGCAAGCATTAAAAAGATAACAACTATGGCTACCAATAAACCCGATTGTAAGCTATCTAAAGTTTCGGTTAATACTTTGCTTAATCCAACAGCTGCAACATTTAAACCTCTTGGCAATTCTCCAACATCTTTTATTGCTTTTTCAACATCTTTTGATGCTGTTCCTAAATCAGTGTGATAAAGATTTGCGGTAACAGAAAGGAAAGGCATAGCACCAATATTATCGTTTTCGCCATAAGTGGTGTCGGCTGTGATTTTCGCAACATCACTTAAAACAGGTCTTGCCGAATTTTTAAGAACAGGTATTTGTCCAATGTCATCTTTACTTGTCATTTGATTTAAAGGAACCTGAACCTGAACGCTATATGGCAAAGCAGCTTTTTCATCAAGCCAGATGTTTTTATCTGTATAGCGAGATGAAGAAGTAGAAGCGATTAGCGAGCGCGAAATATCGGCCATATCCACACCAAGCTGTGCAGCTCTAGTTCGATCAATATCTATATTTAACGATGGGTATTTAATTGGCTGTGCAATCTGAACATCCCGCATGTATGGAATTTCTTTTAATTCTGCCAGAATTTTACTTGCATATTTTTCGTTTAACTTTTTGTTTTTACCCGAAATCCGAACCTCAACAGGAGTAGGAGAACCCTGACTTAAAACCTTATCGGTAAGCTCAATAGGTTCGAAGGAAAGTTTAACATCAGGTAAAACCTTCTTAATCCTGGCACGAAAGTTATCTTTAAAATCATCCATGTCTTCCTCGTAATCTTTTAAGCTTACCTGGAAAACGGCCTCGTGAGGGCCCGTCATGAATAAATAAATAGGGTTTACAGAGAACTGCGCAGGATGCTGACCAACATAAACCGATGAAATGCCAACGTGTTCTGCCCCAACCATTTTTTTGAGTTCTGCCAAAACGGTATTTGCTTTTTCTTCAGTACGCTCTAAGCGTGTACCGTCGGGTGCACGCAACCTTAATTGAAACTGACTGGAATTTACTCTTGGCAAAACATCTCTTCCGATATTTGCCAATAATAGGGCCGCCAAGCCAATTATAGCAACTAAATAAATTAATACAACCGATTTTCTGTAAGGCAATATCCTATCCAGAAATCGCATAAAACGGTTTCTAAATTTATCGAAGAAGCTTATTTTCCCATCATCGTTAAAATCCTTACGCTCTACTAAAATCTTCTTCTGATTCAGTGTATCCTTTTCAGATTCTATAGGAATTCCTGTCGCTATAAAATCGGCTTCATCTTGGGTAATTCCAGGATGATGGGTAGCACCTTTTTTAGGGTGGGCAATCATTAACCAATTTGCCATAATGGGCACAAAGGTTTGCGATAGCAAGAATGAAACCACCATAGAGAAGCCAATAGCCAATGCCAGCGGCAAAAATAATGCTCCAGGAATACCTGTCATGGTAAAAGCAGGCGCAAATACAGCTAAAATACAGAACAGAATAAGGAGTTTTGGGAAAGCAATCTCTTTACAGGCATCCCAAATGGCTAAAGCCTTGGGTTTGCCCATATCGAAATGTTGGTGAATGTTTTCTATCGTTACTGTTGATTCATCGACTAAAATACCAATTGCCAAAGCCAGGCCACTCAAAGTCATAATGTTGATGGTTTGCCCGAACAATTTGAGGAATAAAACACCTGCTATAATCGATGTTGGAATGGTTAGAATTACGATTAATGCTGCTCTTTTATCACCCAGAAAAAGTAAAACCATTAAGCCTGTTAAAATAGCACCAATTGCGCCTTCGTAAACTAAACTTTTTACGGCATTAATTACATAAACCGACTGATCAAATTCGTAAGAAAGTGTAACATCTTCTGGTAAGGAGCTTTGAATATTTGGTAAATTTTTCTTTAAGTTTTTAACAACATCCCAGGTTGAAGCATCGCCAGATTTTGCAATACTTAAATACACCGAACGTTTTCCATTGATTAAGGCATAACCCGCAACTAAATCTGCACCATCTTTAATAGTTGCTACATCGCGAAGCTGAAGGTTCTGAACGCTCCCTTTAAATAATGGAATGTTCTCGAAATCTTTAACCTTTTTAATGGTATAATTAGTTGGTGTGATGTAGTTTTTATCTCCAATTCTAATATTGCCTGATGGAGCCGTTTGATTATTTAACCTGATGGCTTCTACAACCTGATCAACCGTTAAATTATGAGATCGCAATAAGGAAGGATTAACATTAATTTCGATCGTTCTGGGGCTACCACCAAAAGGAGCTGGAGAAAGTAAGCCTGGTATTGCTGAAAAGCTTGGTCTGATGTAAGTATTGGCCAAATCCTGTAATTCGTTATTTGTACGCGTTGGGCTACTTAAAACCAGCTGACCGACAGGAAGGGAAGAAGCATCGAAACGAATTACAAAAGGCGGCTGCGAACCTGGAGGGAAAATTGCCTGAGCCCTGGATGATAATGCGCTTAGCTCTGCAGCAGCCTGCGCCATGTTCGTGCCTTCGTAATACGTTAACTTCATCAGCATTAAACCTTGGGTATTTTTGGTTTCGATGCTTTTTATGCCATTAGCAAATAATAAGATGTTAACGTATTGTTTGCCAAAATAAGCCTCCATTTGGTTGGGCGTATAACCGCCAAAAGGGTGTGCAATGTAAATTACAGGCAAATTCATTTTAGGTAAAATATCAACCTTAATCTGGTTAATGGCACCAATACCAAAAAAGAATAATCCTGCTACTAAAACAAGTATGGAAATGGGTTTTCGGAGTGCGAAACGTATTAAATTCATTTATATAGCTTGATTAAAATTCGTTGATAAATAGATTGTAGTTGCCCAAAGCCGCAGATTTTAAAAGTAGCGCTTGCCATACATTTGTATAAGCAATATCTCTATCGGTTTCAGCTCTGTTTAAAGTAAATAGTGCTTGTGTTAAATCGACCAATGTGGTTAACCCATTTTTATACAAAACGCTTTTTTGTCGGTAAGCATCGGATGCTGCCTTAACCTGAATGGGTACTTCATTGTAATTATCGAGGGCATTTTTTAGTTTGGCTTCGGCAAGGGCGAGTTGCGATTTTAGTTGCTGATCAACCAATTCGTACTCATTTTTTAAACCTTCGGTAGTATATTGTTGTGCTTTAACCTGCGAATGGTTTCTCAGTAAAGAAGTTAAGTTCCAGGTCATTCCTATTCCAATCAAATAGTTACCACGTGTTGGATTTATACCGTCGCTATAACTTTTTGAGTATAAGGATTGGTTTAAAATATAGTTCGGATTAAAGCCAGAGCCACGACCTTGCATTACGCCAAAAAAGGAGAATGTTGGGTAATATAATTTTTTAAAGTAATCTACCTGTTGGTTGCTAACGTCGATTCTGTTTTGGTAAAATTTTAGTATCGGGTGGGAGGTTTTTATGGTGTCGTTAAGTAAACTGGCAGGAATTCTATTAATTGATGCGGTATCTAACTTATATTCGGTTGATGTTAATCCCATTAAAACGCCTAAACGATTGGCTTGCTCTTGCTCTAAATCTTTAGCCCTGGTTAGGGCAATTTTGGCACTAGATACTTCAGCTTTAGCAAAGGAAGAATCTACACCAGCAATTAATCCGTTTTTTGCTCGAACAGCAGCGGTATTTTTAAAAGTTGTGGCTCTTTCTAAGTTTTTTTCCTGCGATTTGGTTAACCGTTGAGCGGCTAATAAGTTTAGGTAAGCAGCCGAAACTCTAATTTCTTGTTGGAACTTTTCTTGTTCCAAATCATTTTGATCTCTTTGAAAAGCCGCATCGGCTACTTTAATACGTTGTTTGATCCGCCCAAAGGTGAAAAAATCCCAGTTGACATTTGCCAGGTAAAGTGCTCCAAAAGCAGCGTTCCAGTTTTGCTGCTCTAATGCAGGTCCTGATGAAGCGATTCCTAAGCCGCCAAGACCGTAAGATGGCCCATTTTGACCATTAATAGTACCGTAATCTTGTTGGGCACTTATGCTGAAGTTAGGTAAGTAATCTCTCTTGGCCTGTTGTATAGTCGATTTTGATGCATTTGCATAATTCTGCTTCGCTTTTATGGTTGCATAATTAGTTAATGCGGTATTTACAGCCTCCTTAAGGGTTAAAGTTTGCGCTTTCGAGCTGTATGCAGAAATAAAAATTAAAAAAAACGTTGAATAAACAAATGATATTCGATGCATAGTGTGAAATTTACACCACAAATGTAAATTATGAAAGGAACATCGAAGTATTAAAGTCAAACCAATTATTATGCAAATCAAATAATAATCGAATTGTTACTTAATTATGGTTCAGGAATTATAAAATCTATAGTTTTTAAAAAGTTAGACCAGTTAAAATAGCTAACTGATCTAACTTTTATCAGAAGTTTTAGTTTTCCTCTGTATGTTTTTTAAAGTTATCCAAAATTGCCTGCCAGCCACCTTTTTGCATTTCAATAGGGTTTTGGGTTTCTGGATCGAATGTTTCTGTAATGTTTGTTGTATCGCCAGCAGCTTCGAAAACTATTTTTACTTTTCTTCCATCTTCAAGCGTATAGGCTATAAGTTTGTTTTCCTCTACCGTATCGTAAGTTCCTCCAAAATCAAAACTCATACTTCCATCTTTTGCGGCCATGGTTGTAGAAAATGCTCCACCTACACGTAAATCGTTTTCTGCTTTAGGAGCATGCCATTCTGGTGAAGCAAAAGCCCATTTTTTGATGTGTTCTGGATTATTCCAAAATTCCCAAACTTTTTCTACGGGTGCATTTATTGTTGCCTCAATTGTAATTGGTGTGATATTATTCTCAGTTGCCATATTTCTATTGGTTTATAGAATAAAGGTATTAGAAGATTCTAAAAATCAAAAAGGGTAAATGAGACAAATTTAGGGTTAATTGGTTAAGCCTGTTCTATTGGTATTTCGAAATAGAAGGTAGAACCTTCGCCGACATTGCTCGTTACACCAATTTTACCGTTATGTCTTTCTACAATTTCGGCACTCAAATACAAACCGATTCCAAAGCCAGAAACTGTATGATGCTTACCTACACGATAATATCTATCGAAAAGTTTTTCTAAGTCTTCCGCATCAATTCCTATTCCCTGATCAGTTACAGAAACTATAGCTTTGTCGCCTGATGCTTGACAATTGACACCTATTTTTGTATTTGCAGCAGAATATTTTACTGCATTACTAAGTAGATTCGATATTACACTACCAATTTTATCTCGATCGGCGTATATGGATATTGGTTCTTTAATTGATAGTGTAATCTCATGAGAGAATTGTACGAGATCACTTTCATCAATTAATTCGTTTAATAGTTCATCTAACTGAAAGTGAGATTTTTCTATTAATAATTTACCTGATTCCAGTCTCGAAACATTAAGGAAACCATTAATCATGGTTGTCATTTTCTTAACCTGATTATAAGCTCTGTTTAAAGCAAGCAGAGCATAATCATCATCATTCTTTTTAGCTCTCGATTGCAACACCTGCACAAAACCACTAATGGCTGTTAAAGGTGTTTTAAGTTCGTGGCTTACCATTCCAATGAAATCGTTTTTACGCAATTCATCTCTTTTGAGCTCCGAAATATCTATAGAGGTGCTGATATAACCAGCAAATGTACCATCAGCATGAAAACGTGGCGTTCCTTTAGCCAAGAGCCAAACGTATTCACCTTCTTTATTTAGCAATCTAAACTCACCCGTAAAAGGAAGTTTATTTTCAAAGGCATTTAAATATATGTTTAAATATCGTTCTCGATCTTCAGCATGTACCAAATCAACCCAGCCAAATTCAAGCAGACTTTCCATGGTTCGGCCAGTAATATCGCTCCACGAGCTATTAAAGTAAGTTGCATTACTGGTTTCATCGCCAACCGCAATAAATACATCAGTTGCTTCGGCCATGTTTCTAAAACGGTCTTCACTCTCTTCCAGCGTGTGTCTATATTCAATTTCTGATGTAATATCGATAATGACGCCTAAAAATCTTGCTGGCCTAAGTTTTGTTTCGGATACGCTTTTACCAACTACACGTACCCATTTAATGGTTTTAGTTGAACTTTGAATAATTGGGTATTGTACGTCGAAAGGTAATTGATTTTTTAAAGCGTTAATTCTGGCTTGTTCAATAATGTGCAAATATTCTGGAATAACAGTATTCGTTACATCAATCCAGGTAATGGGGCCTTCGGGCGCCAATCCATAAAATTCTCTGGCTTTTGAAGAAATATCAAATTTTCCAGTAGATGGCTCGATGCTGTAAATACCTAAATTACCAGAAGCTAAGGCTAATCTCAAACTTTCTTCTGTTTCCGATAATTCATCAATTTTTAGCGATAAATTTTCTTGTGCCTCCTGTAATTCTTCGTTCGTGGTGGCTAGTTCTTCATTTGTAGCCGATAATTCTTCGTTTGATGCTGCTAATTCTTCGGTTGTTGCCTGAAGTTCCGACTTGCTTTCCTCAAGCTGTTTTAAGTTCTCAACCTGCTCTGTAATATCATTAACAGAAGCTAAGATATATTCAACTTTACCATCCTTGCTAAATATCGGGTCGTAAGAAAAATCTACATAAATAAGCTTAATCTCGCCATTCGGATACGAAATATCTACGGGAACCTGAGGCATGGCAATTCGCTTTCCAGTTCTGAATACATCTGCTAAAAGCTGAGGAAATCTTTGGTTTTTAAGTTCTGGAAATACATCTGTGATTTTTTTTCCTTCAACTGCCTTTAAATCTCTTTGCCAAATGTGAAGCATTTTCGGATTAGGCAATTCGATTATTAAATCTTCACCCTTTAGTAAAGTCATTGCAATATTGGCCGTACTAATTATGTTCTGGAGCAAAAGTTTACTAGCCTGAACATCTATTGTGCGTGCTTCAACACGGTTTTCGAGTTCTCTATTTAAGGATTGGAGTTCATTTTGCGATTGACTTAAAGCTTCATTGGTAACTAATAAATCTTCCAAGTTAGCTAATAGTTCCTCATTAGAAGCAGCAAGTTCTTCGTGTGTTTGAGCCAGTTCGTTACTTAAGCTTTGTTCACGTTCTATGTAATTGCTTATCGTTTTATTTCTCTTAACTTGCTCCGTAATATTAATGGTTTTTACAAGCAAAGAGTCGGCTTTTTCACCATCACTCGAAATCGGTTCGATTTCAATTTGCCACCATCTTGTTTCGTTAGTATTTTCATCTGCTGAAGGAATATCATAGCGAAAAGGAGGTAGGACAATTTTTTTGTTTTTGTCTGTCGCCTCTGCCAATCCTCGTTCTAAAATCTCCGCTCCACCGTGTATTTCATCTTTAGGAAATGCAACCCATAAAGATTGACCTCTAACCTTGCGATTGGTGGTGTATGTAACCTTTTTATAAGTTTCATTATAAGTTATAATGGTATAATCGGGTACATTTGCTGCAAGAATTATTCTTGGAACATCATCTTCAAAAAGACTTTTAAAAAGTGGGGAGTCTAAAACGTTCATCAAGGATTTCTACTTCGAAACTGGTTTTACAGCGAAGATAACAAGTTCAATTAAATTATTGTTTCAGTCACAGCCCTTTTTAAAATAAAATATTAAACATGTAAGTTGTCATAACAATAAGCTAAGGCTGCGATTCATATTGATTGTTTTTATTTATAATTAATCTAAATAATGTATATTCGCAGCAATTTACCTCATAATATCCCTTGGCAAATAAATTAGATAGCGATAAAATCACCATCATTAATAAAGCGATGTTCGAAAGAACGTATGAACTTTATTGGGAAAAACTTTATGCTGTTTGTTTTAACACCATCAGGGAAGTTGAACCTGCCAAAGAAATGGTTCAGGATATTTTTAAATCCCTTTGGGAACGCAGGGCTGAACTCGAAATTCAAAAAATAGAACATTATCTTGTTCGTTCGGCCAAGTTTAAAGCTTTCGAATACATTAGAAATCAGGTTAGCAGGCAAAAACATAGCGAATTGGCTATGCTCGATTGTTTAACTGCCCATAATTGTACCGAAGAAAAGGTTTTATTTAATAATTTAAAACAACAGGTTAATCTTTTGGTTGATGAATTGCCTTGCCAGTGTAAAAGAGTTTACAAACTGAGCAGAGAAGAAGGGATGCCAAATAAAGATATTGCCACTTTACTATCAATTTCAGAGCGTGCGGTAGAGTATCACATTACTAAAGCGATGGGTAAATTAAAATCGGGTTTGGCTAATTATTAATTTTTATAAAACATACTTCGTAAATTGTTAGCTTATGCTACTTATAATTAAAAGGAGTATTTTAATTAAGTTTGTTCAACCTAAAGCGATAAGTAAAATTTGATGGAGATTAATAGAAGACTGATAGAGAAATATCATCTAGATGAATGTACGGAAGAGGAACGTAAGCTTGTTGAAGCGTGGCTTTTTAGTACTGAAATCGAAGATTTAGCTATCCTTCCGTTAAATGAAGATAAATTAGACCATAAAAAACAAATGTGGGCTAATATTGATGCATTTATAACCCCAGATTTAAAAGCTGATCGGGCAAAAAATACAACTATTGTTTTTTGGCAAGGGGCAATTGCTGCATCATTGGTTATCGGCTTGATCTGCAGCCTCCTTTATCTTTTTGTGAATAAGCAAGAAAAACTTCCTGATTTTGTATCGGTTAACAATGCGTATTCAGAAAATGTAAAGCATGTTAACTCTTTAGAATTTAATGCCGCAATCGGGCCCAACACAATAGCGAAAATTAATAAGGATGCTGGTGTTATCAATCTAAACGGCAGTATCTTACTGTCGCCCAAAAAAGATATTGAACTTATTTTTGAAGGAACCCATAAAAAAATTACCCTTAAAAAAGGACAAACTTATATCATCCTCGACAATAAATCGGGTAAACAAGGGATTATCGTGGTAAGCCAAAAGAATCTGCTCGATTTACCTCCTGTTATTCAAAAGCAAATCAGTTCTCAATTTGATATTTAATGCGCTCTTTACCTATTCCATTTATGCCGATTTATAAGCAATTCGCAATCTTATTTTTGTTTGTTGCTGTATTGCTAACCGCTTGCGCTGAAAAGCCAAAAAGTGTAAATGGTAAATACAGCTTTTACATATTGGGTAAAAATGGCAAAGAGTATTTAATGCAAAGCGATAACCTGAGCAATGGCGAACTTAAGCCCGAAATATCGGGAACTGAACTCGATGGAAGTGAAATGGATCGCGATGTTTTTGTGAAAAACGGATTCTATTACCATTTAAACAGGAAATCGCCATTATTTACAAAATTTAAGCTCGAAAACGGAAAATTTGAACGTGTTGCTGCGGTTAAACTCGAAAACTTTTCGATAGAAAACTTTAATTGGATTAGTGCCGATACCTTACTTTTAACAGGATTGAATGTTAAGGGGTATAACCAACCAGAATATGCTTTGATAAGTGTTGGAAGCATGAAATTAATTTCGAGAGGTTTCAGCGGTATCCCTAAACCGAAAGGAAAATTTACATCGATGTCTATCGGTTTTTTAAAAAGAAATGAAGATAAATTATTCGTGGGCTATACCTACCATGTAGCTGTCGAAACTTCTAATTACCTAACAAGCGATACGATGTATTTTTCTACGCTAAGTTATCCGGCAATGAAACTGCTTAAAACAGAAAAGGATAGCCGATCTACCTATCCAGGCGGTATAAATACCATTCAACCTTACAGTTTTGCAGATTTTAAGGGCGATCACTATTTTATGTCGTGCCCAGGAATTGCCTTGGGTAACCGACCAGAAATGCCAACCGCAATATTTAGAATTAAGGCAAAAGAAAATAGTGTAGATCAGGATTACTTTTTTAATATATCGAATTCTGCAATTCAAAACCATGCTTATGGAATGTGGTATTTAGGTGGCGATGAAGCGATCATCCGCTCAGAACGAAAAGATCTTTTTAAAGGTTTGGGCGATCATTACAGTACGGCACACTTCGAATTTTATATCCTTAACCTCAAAACAAAATCGGTTAAAAAACTTAATCTTCCTTTAGATAAGGGTACCAGAAAGCAATGCGTTATTGTAGAAGGCAATACGGCTTACATAGCCGTTAACTCTACCCAAGAAGGTAATTATGTGTGGCTTTATGATATAAAAGCGGGGACTTTAAAAAAAGGAATCCGTTTATCGGGCGATACCGATTTCATCCTTAGAATGGATAAACTAAGAGACTAAAAATAAATTTTAATATTTTTTCATTTTCCACCTTCGGAAAATTGAAAGTTGTGCTACTACCTTATATAAGCACAATATTAAAATAATGTCTATTAATAAAATTTTACTTTCATTATCACTCTCGTTTCTAACTTTTTCTGTAGTTGCGCAAACCTCAAAAATTTCTGGTCAAATTTCTGATGATTCTGGTTTTATTTCTGGAGCTTCGATAGCTTTAAAAAACAGTAAAGTTGGTACTACTACCGATTCTTTGGGTATTTATCAACTTACCAGACTTAAAGCAGGAACTTACAGAATAACAGTTTCGTTTGTTGGTTTATTAAGCGAAACCAAAGAAGTTACTTTAAGAGATAACGAAGAAATTCAGTTAAACTTCATCCTGAAAAGAAGCAAAAACGACTTAAATACGGTAGCAATTAATGGTAAAACAAAATCTGCAGTTTTAAAAGAATCAGGTTTTAGTGTAAATGGCATCGAAACCAAGTTGTATGTAAATATGACTTCAGATCTCAATCAAATTTTAAACCGAAGTACTGGTGTTAAGGTTAGGGAACAAGGCGGAATGGGTTCTGATTTCAATTTTTCGCTAAACGGTCTTTCAGGCAAACAAATTCGTTTCTTTTTAGATGGGATCCCAATGGAAGGTTTCGGAAAAGCCATGTCGCTTAACAACATTCCTGTAAATCTGGCCGAAAGAATAGAGGTTTACAAAGGTGTGGTACCAGTAGAATTAGGTGCCGATGCGCTTGGTGGTGCAGTTAATATCATTACCGATCAACACACCAGGAAGTATTTGGATGCAAGTGTAAGCTATGGTTCGTTTAATACCTCAAGAGCTGCATTATCTGGGCGATATACCGATGCTAAAACAGGTTTGGTTTTCGATTTCAATGGTTTTAATAACTACTCGGATAACAATTACTTAATGCGAAGTAACCCGAAATACGATGCCGCAATTAAGGTTACCGAAAATGGCCAGGTTGTCGAAAAGGATGTTCGTCGCTTTCACGATGCCTATCGCTCTACAATGGGGCAAATAAATGTGGGGTTGGCTGATAAATCGTGGGCTGATAAAATCACCGTAGGTTTGGTTTATTCGAATTTGTATAAGGAAATTCAGACTGGTTCAAATCAGAATAAAGTTTATGGTGCCGTAAATAACCGCGAAAATTTCCTTATGCCCAGCATAAACTATAAAAAGAAAGATTTTCTTTTAAAAGGTTTAATTGCTAACCTAATGACTTCGTATTCAATTACACGTTCAAATGTTGCAGATACATCATCCTATCTTTATGGTTGGGGTGGAAAAGGAAGATTCGAACCTATTCAAGGAGAATTAAGTGATATAAAAACCATTTATCATTATAAAAATACATCGGCTATTGCCAGGGCAAATTTTGCCTATCAGTTAAACGATAATAACAGTTTAAATCTTAATTATAACTATAACCATTACGGCCGCAGTGCGGTAGAAGATTTAGGAACGGTTAAAAACAATGTATTTGATATTCCGAACACCATTTCAAAAAACATTGTTGGATTAGCTTATCAAAATAACTCATTCAATAATAGGTTAACAACCACGGCTTTTGCCAAATATTACAATCTTGGGGCTTTTGTTCGTAACGCTGCATATTTTGGGGGTGAGCAAGGTTGGGTAAACTCCGATTCCAGAACTCAGGAAGGTTATTTAGGTTATGGGATAGCTTCGAGATTTAAAATAACAGAACAGTTTGGATTAAAGGCTTCTTTTGAGCATGCCTATCGATTACAGGAAGGCGAAGAACTTTTTGGTAACGGAATCGATATCGCCTCAAACAATAAGTTAAAACCAGAACAAAGTGATAATATTAATCTCGGCGCATATTACACTTACCGCATTGATCAGCACAAGTTTGCCTTCGAAGGTTCTTACTTTTTCCGCAACGCGAAAGACTTTATCTACTTTATCCCATCGGGAGGGATTTTTTCTACCTATGATAACATTGGCGCAGCTAAAATAAATGGTGCCGAAGCCGAAATTAAATATAATTATGGCGATGTTTTTGAAATCGCATTTAATGCTTCTTACCAAAATGCGGTTAATAACCAACGCTACGAGTTAGGCACAGATATTTTAGACATTACTTATGGCGATAGAATTCCAAATCAGCCGTGGTTTTACGCAAATGCTAATTTTAGTATTGGTAAGAATGATGTTTTTGCCAAAGATTCGAGAATTCAATTTAACTACTCGAGCCAGTTTGTAAACTGGTTTTACCTAAACTGGGAGAGCAGAGGAAGTATCGAATCGAAAAATAAGATTCCAAATCAGCTCATTCATAATGTTGGCCTTTCTTATGCCTTAAAAAACGGAAGGTATAATCTTTCTGTCGAATCTTTAAATGTAACCAACGAGTTAGCCTACGATAATTTTAGGTTACAAAAACCAGGTAGGTCTTTTTTCGTGAAGCTTAGATATTTCATCAAATCATATTAATTCATTCTATACAATTTAAAGTCATGTTAAAAACAAACTCAAAACGATTCGTTTTATCTGCTCTTGTTTTATTTGTTGCAGGTTTTTCTGCCTGTAAAAAAGGAGGTTCAGCAGAACCCGAAGTTCCATCTACAACAAATAATTTTAGTTTATTTGTTGATGCAGGAACGCCATCAGGCACTTATATTCTTCGTACATCATCATTAAGTGAAGGTTCTGTAACTACAACTGGAAATGGCGTTGAAACCAGTTTAACCGTAATTACTTCAAAAGATGGTTATTACTATGCAACTAACGATGCGGGCAACCTGGTTAAATTTTCATCTGATAATAAAAAGATTACAGTTGCAAAAGAGATTCCATTTACTCAAATTAGTTGGGCATACTGGTCTAGTTTTTACATCTGGAAAGATGCTAAAACGCTAATTTTCTTTAGTGTAAATTCTGGTCTTCAGTACGAATATGCTTCCCTTAATGTAGAAACAATGGCATTTACAGCGAGTGGTAATATCAATATACCAAAACCACCAGCGGGTTATTATTACTGGGGAAATAGTGCAACTTTTATCGATAATAAATTATACATAAGCTACACCAGAAACGCAGATGCTGATGATATTTCTGTTAACGAATCTTATTTAGCTTCGATCGATTATCCAGCGATGAACAACATTGTTGTAACAACTGATACCCGTTTTAATTTTCCTAGCCATTATACTTTACACATGCCTGGTGCATTTACAGATAACGGAACGGCATACTTCTTAAACTCGCCAACCATTTGGGCAACAAAAATGACGAACAAGCCATTTGGCGTTTATCGTGTAAAAAGTGGTTCGACACAAACCGACGCTACTTATTTCTACGAACTTACCGACAGAACTAAGGAAGAGGCCTTATGTCTTTATCATGTAGGTAACGGAAAAGCAATTGTTAAGATTATGGATAAAACCCAAATCGATGGTTCATCAGCATACGGTTCTAAATACATCACCGATTATTATTTAGTAGATGTAGCTAACCAAACCAAAACTAAAATCAATATCCCAAAAAGCATTAGCGGTGGTTATTCTGAAAATGTTTTGGTTGATAACGGCGTGGTTTACATTGCTGCAAAAACTGCCGATGGATTTTATGTTTATGTATATAATGTTGCAACAGGAACAGTTACTCGTGGCTTAAAATTAGAAGGTATTACAAGTCTTCGTCGTCTCGAAAAATTATAATAATCCTTGTTCGATAAAAAAATTAAAATAAAATTTATGCTTAAAAAACGCTTAAAACAACTTAATGCATGGCTTCATTTGTGGCTCGGACTAATATCTGGAATTGTTGTGGTTATTTTAAGTATAACGGGCTGTATTTTAGTTTTTGAGCATGAAATTAAAAGTTTAAATGCTCCCTGGCTAAAGGCTGAAAAGCCTGCTGGGGGCATTTTACTTCCACCATCCAAATTGCACAAAAGTGTATCGCAGGCATTACCAGGTAAAGAAATTCATTCGATTTGGTATCATGGCGAAAATAAAACCGTACAGTTTTCTGTTGATTCAGATTCGCTTATTTACGTAAATCCCTACACTGCAGAAGTTGTCGCTATGGTTCATCACGAAGATTTTTTCGAATTCATAGATGAAGGACACCGCCGTTTATGGTTATCCGATGCAATTGGTAAACAGGTTGTTGGCTGGTCTACTTTTATTTTTTTTCTGCTCCTTATTACGGGGATAGTTCTTTGGTGGCCAAAGAAATGGAATAAAGCAGGTAGAAATCAGAGCTTTAAAATTAAATGGAAAGCTCGTTTTAAACGGGTTAATTATGATTTGCATAATGTGCTTGGCTTTTATTCGCTTGTTGTTGCGCTAATTTTTGCAATAACAGGCTTGATTATGAGTTTTAGTTGGTTTAACAAAGGTGTTTACTGGCTAAGCGGAGGCAATGTAAATCAGAAATTTGAACAATCAGTTTCAGATACAACCGTGCATAAACAAGTTGCTTCAATACAGGCTATAGATAAAATCTGGAAAAAGGCGACCAGCGAATTGGCCGAATATAACAGAGACGAGGTCATAATTTCATTTCCCGAGCAGGCGTCTGATGCAATATATGTTTGCGTAGATATGATTAATGGGTCGTGGAGAGATATTTATTTAGATCAGCATACACTTCAGCCTTTGCCAGGCTCTCAAACTAAACTAAAGGATGCCGCCATTTCTACCTGGTTAAGGCGTTCTAATTACGGATTGCATGTTGGTGCATTTGCTGGATTAACCACGAAGATCATTTACTTTTTGGCAAGTTTAATTGCCGCCAGTTTACCAATAACAGGTTTTTACATCTGGTGGGGAAAGCAAAGGAAAGTAAAATCCAAATCAAAAACTTTTTCAATACAATAAATTTCAGGAGATGATGATTAATCTAAATATTTCATCGGCTAAAAAAGCCGATGCAGGAATTCTTTTGTCTATGTTTTTTACAATGATGCTTTTTCTGGGTACATCATTATCGGTAATGGCTCAAAATAATTCCTCAATAAAAGGCACAGCATTAACGGCCGATGGGCAGGCTTTGCCTTTTGCTTCTGTTGCGCTACATCAGGAAGATGGAACTCGTATAAAAGCTGTATTGAGCGATTCTTTAGGCGCTTTTTCTATTGCTTCTATACCCAAAGGGAAGTTCCATGTAAAAGTAAGCAGTATGGGTTTTATAACACACCAAAGCGAAATTGTTCAAATTACCGATGTTAACAGAATGATAGACTTAGGCGTAATTTTAATGAAAGAAGAATCCATGAGTTTAGGGTCGGTGAATATTCGCTCGCAGAAAAAAATTATAGAACAACATTTAGATAAAACGATTATTAATGTAGAAAATAGCATTCTTTCTGAAGGAAATACAGCACTCGAATTATTAGAACGGGCACCTGGCGTAAAAGTTGACGATCAGGGAAAGATTACCCTAAAAGGAAGGCCAGGGGTTTCTGTAATGATTAATGGAAAACTCACGTATCTAAGTCCCTCCGAGTTAAGCATCCTGTTAAAAGGTACAAATGCGGCATCAATATCAAAAATTGAAATTATCTCCAACCCATCTTCCAAATTCGATGCCGCAGGTAATGCTGGAATTATCAATATTTTGATGAAAAAGAATCAAATGCAGGGATTGAATGGTTCAGTATCGGTTAATGGCGGGGCAGGACGAAATGCCAGATATGGTTCAGGATTAAACCTAAATTACCGCAATAAAAATGTAAATGTTTTCGGAAGTTATAATTATGCGTATCGTGGTGAAACAGAATACCTCGATTTTACGCGAAGGTTTTATACAAACGGAACCGCAGTTGGCAATCCTGACCGTATTTCTAATCAACATACCAAAACGAACGAACCTTTAAACACAAATAATTTTAGAATGGGGCTTGATTTGGATTTAGATAGTACAAATAATTTAAGCTTTGTGGTGAACGGTAATATTGGCAAATACCTTCACGATAGTAAAACAACAAATCAACTGAATGGATTTAGTGGAAACTTGATTAGCGATATGTTAACCACAAATTACGACCAGCAGAATTGGAAAAATCTTACCTATACGGCAGGTTATCTTCACAAATTCGAGAAAAAGGAAAGAGAATTTTCTGCTGATGCTGATTACGCATCTAATAGTTTTACCTCAAACCTAAATTTAGATACTTACAATTATCCTGTAGGAACAAGTTTAGGGCAAAGAAATGTAAGGAGAGGTTATGTGCCAGCCAAAACCAATGTTTACATTTTTAAAACAGATTATAAAGACCAGTTTGGAACACAATTAGACTTCGAAAGTGGCTTAAAAAGTTCGTTTATTAATTCTGATAACAACTTGGTTTACGAAAATTTATCAGGAAACGATTGGATTTACGATGTTGCAGGAAGCAATCATTTTCGATATAAAGAACAAATCCATGCAGGTTATATCAGTTTAAACCAAAAATTCACTACGCTAACCATTCAGGCAGGTTTACGCGGAGAGTACACGCAAACTGTTGGAAATCAAATTACCTCAAATACAATTTTCAATCGGAATTACTTTCAATTATTTCCTAATGTTAGTATTACCAAACCCCTATCAGAAAATCACCAGCTACAACTTGCCTACAGTAAAAGAATAGAAAGACCCGATTACGGCGATTTAAATCCTTTTCGTGTATTTAGAGACCCATTGTTGTATTATGAGGGAAATCCAAATTTAAAACCTGAGCTGACGCAAAGTTTAATGGCTAATTATGTTTTTAAAGAAAAATACACCGTATCGCTAAACTATAGCAGAACTAAAGATGTGATTACCTGGATTACAGGGCAGAATGATGCTACAAATACAACTTTCGAAAGTCCACAGAACCTAAACCGATTGGTAAATTATGGCTTAAGTTTAACTGGGCAAACCACTTATTTCTCGTGGTGGAATGCGAGTAACTTTGCCAACGTTTTTAAAAATATTTATAACGGCGATTCTGGAGACGGAACTTTTGATAACAGCAGATGGAGTTACAGCTTTAATACACAAAACTCGTTTAAGGTAGGAAGTGGTTATTCTTTTGAACTCAACGCTTATTTTAACTCAAAATCTGCTTATGGCATATCAACTGAAAATTATTATTGGGCGGTATCTACAGCCATGCAGAAAAATGTATTGGCGATAAAGGAAGTTTAAAGGTATTGTTTAACGATGTTTTTCAGAGCAGTCAATATAAAACCGTAACCAGATATCAGAATATAGATATGAACAGCCATGTAAATGTAGATAGCAGAAGGTTAATTCTTTCCTTCTCGTACCGATTCGGAAATCAAAAATTACAAAAAGAACGGAAAACTGGTGGCGATGATATTCTAAAACGCGTTAAAGGCGGGCAGTAGCCAGTTAATTCTAAAATAAAAAACCAATTGTAGTTTAACTGCGTATATGAGTTAAATATCCTTTACTAAAACTATTTAATTATGTTAAACTATACAATTGCCGCACTATTGGGCGGACCAGAAATGATTATTGTAGCTATTGTTGTACTTCTATTATTCGGTGGTAAAAAAATCCCTGAATTGATGAAAGGTTTAGGCAAAGGCATTAAAGAATTTAAGGATGGCCAAAATCCTGAAGAAGCTAAAGTACCGACTAAAGAAGTATAACTTCTTAGAAGTAGAAATTTCAAAATTTTACTATTATATAAAAGCGAGTTGCATCAAAAAGCAACTCGCTTTTTTTGTATGCCATATTAAATTAATCTCTTTTACAGCGCCTTAAGCTCCCAATTGCTTAATATTCTCTTTAAACAGCCACCTGCCTTTTAACAATTTCATAATTCTAACTGACTAAATTCCTAACGAGGCTCAGGCATCTTTGTGGCAATTCACCACGAGATAAAATTAGGTTGTTTTTGTGGATGAATCCAAACAATCATAACTAATCATTCATGAAACAAAATTACAAACGGACTTACTTGTCTTTGATGAGCAAATGGCATTGTCTCGTTGCAATCCTGCTTTTCTTTTCCCTCAATGCTCATGCTCAAGGTAGTAAAACGATTACTGGTAAGGTAATCGACGAAACCAATCAAGCTTTGCCTGGTGTAACTGTGCGGGTAAAAGGCAGTGCAGTCGGAACTTCAACCAATACCGAAGGTACTTACACCATTCAGGCAAAAGCTTCAGACGTACTTACTTTTTCCATGCTTGGAAGTTTAACAAAAGAAATTTCTATAGATAACCAAAGTAAAATTAATGTAACGTTGATGCCTGATAATCAGACTTTAAAAGATGTTGTGGTTATTGGTTATGGAACTGCAAACAAGAAGGACTTAACTGGAGCAGTAACTTCCGTAAAAGCTGAAGAATTTAATCAAGGTGTTATGGTAAACCCAGCACAATTGCTTCAAGGTAAAGTTGCTGGTTTAAATGTGACTAAAAGTGGAGATCCAAATGCAAAACCTTCTACTATTTTGCGTGGTCCTTCTACCTTACGTGAAGGTGCAGCGCAAGAACCATTTTATGTTATAGATGGTGTTCCTGGTGCATCTATTGATTTACTTGCTCCTGCTGATATCGAAAATATTGACATTTTGAAAGATGCATCTTCTACAGCTATTTATGGTTCAAGAGCAGCAAATGGAGTAATCATTGTTACTACAAAACGTTCTAAAAACGGCCAGTCTCGCTTAAACTATAGCGGTTATGCAGCAGTAGAAAAAGTTTCGAGAAAATACGATATGCTTTCGGCGCCTGAGCTAAGACAATATCTTTCAGATAATAAGCAAACCTTAAATGCGGTAGATGATGATGGTTCGGATACGAACTGGCAATCCCTTTTAGAGCGGACTGGTTATTCTCAAAATCACAACCTTTCTTATGGTGGTGCGGGTCAAACTTCAGATTATGGTGCAAGTGTAAATTACCTGGATAATAAAGGAATTCTTAAAAATACATCACTAAAAAGAACAATTGTTCGTGCTTTTCTTAACGAGAAGTTCTTTAACGATAGGTTAAAATTAGGTTTAACGATTACCAACAGTAACTCAAAAAGTTCTGATGTGTACCAGTCGCAGGCACTTCCAAATATGCTTTTCTATTTGCCAACGGTAAATCCTTTTAATACTGATGGTAGCTATAAGGAAAATTACAACCGTACTGGCAGTGGTACCAGAAACCCGTTGTCTATTGTTGATAATAACGTAATTGATAACCTGAACAACAAAACCTTAATTAATGGTATGGCTCAGGTAAATATCATTGCTGGATTAAAATTTACAGCAAGCGTTTCCACTCAAAGAGACCAAAATAATTACAGCACCTATTTAAACAGTCAATCGGGATTAGCCCGGGGTGTTAACGGACAGGCACAAAAGATTGATGTTTTAAATAAAAGTCAGGTTTTAGAAGGCTATTTTAACTATGATAAAACTTTTGGAAAGCATAGCCTAAAATTACTTGGAGGTTATTCATGGCAAGAAGACCGAACGAATGATGGATTTGGGGTAACTACTCAAAATTTTTCAAACGACAATTTGGGGTATAACAATCTATTTCTTTCTAACCCAAGTTTGCTTTCGCAAATCGCTTTCAATAATGCACCCATATCTACTTTAAGATTGATTTCTTACTACGGTAGGGTTCAGTATAACTACAATGAAAAATATTTGTTCCAGGCATCGTTAAGAAATGATGGTTCTTCGGCATTCGGCAGAAATAACCGTTGGGGTTTATTTCCAGCAGTTTCTGCAGGCTGGAGAATTATTGGTGAAGATTTTATGCAATCAGTTCCTGTTTTCAGCGATTTAAAACTTCGTGCAGGATATGGAGTATCGGGTAACAGCTTAGGTTTCGATGCTTTCTCTTCTTTATTAATTTACGGAACACTTTCGGGTAGTAATAAATTTTTAAATAACGGTTCAATCAGTAATGCAATTGGACCTGTTAGAAATGAAAATCCTAATTTAAAATGGGAGAGTACAGCAACCACTAACATTGGTTTAGATTTTGGTTTGTTTAAAGATAGAATTACGGGTTCGATTGATTATTACGTAAAACAAACTTCTGATTTGATTTACGACCGTTATGAAGTTTCGACCACACAATTTTTCTTACCAACGATTACCGCGAACGTTGGTAAAATCAAAAACACAGGGGTTGAGTTCTCGTTAAATGCTACCGTTTTTAAAACAGATAGCTTTAGATGGACAACCTCGCCGAATGTTGCACACAACAAAAACGTTGTCGAAACTTTATCTGATGATTTTTACAAAATTTCGGCAATTCAAACTGCTCAGCTTGGTGGTAAAGGCCAGTCAGGTAATTTTAGTCAGCTTATCCAACCAGGTTATGCATTAGGTACTTTTAACCTTTGGAACTATGCCGGTAAAAATGCTGCAGGTGTGAGTACTTATGTAAATGCTGCGGGCCAAACCATTGCTACGCAACCTTTAACAACCGATGCTAAAATTGCAGGTAATGCTCAACCAAAATTAATTTACGGTTGGGGCAACAGTTTCAGCTATAAAAACTGGGATTTTAACTTTCTGGTAAGAGGCGTTTTAGGAAATAAAATTCTTAATGCCACAAAAGCTTCTCTAAACAATCCAGCAGATGCTAAGCTTCAAAACATCCCAAGATTTACATTGGGTGAGTCGTTTAATGATATTAATGCTTACCTGATATCAGATCGTTTTCTCGAAAGTGGTTCTTACTTACGTTTAGATAATGCTACACTTGGTTACACCATTAAGCCAAAAACGCCATCGATCAAAGCCATCAGATTGTATGTTACCGCAAATAACTTGTTTGTAATTACTAAATACAGCGGCTTAGATCCAGAAATTAATATCGGTGGTTTAACACCAGGGATTGATAACAACAATTATTATCCAAAAACAAGAACCTTCAGTTTTGGTGTTAGCGCATCATTTTAAAAAAATATAAAGATGAAAAAGTTTATAATCCTTTTTAATATCCTGGCTTGCCTGATGGTTCTTGAATCATGCAGTAAGTTAGATGTCGACGTAGAATCGCAGTACGTTAAAGATAATTTTCCTTTTACCAATTCAGATTATGCGGCACTATTTGGTACCATGTATTCTAATCTTTCTTCTCAGTACGGTGTTCCGTATTGGAGAATGCAAGAACTTTCTACCGATGCGGCAATTATTCCTGCACGTGATGGAAATTTTGATGACGGCGGTCAGTATCGTCAGCTTCACTACCACACCTGGACTATCGACCACCCAAATGTTAGAGATATCTGGCAATGGGGATTTGGTGGTATTAATAACTGTAACCGTCTAATCAACCTTACAAATGAATCATCAGTTTCTGCAACTGCAAAAAATAGCAGTTTAGCCGAAGTAAAGGCTATGCGGGCTTTATACTATTACTTTATGATGGATTTATACGGTAATGTGCCTATTATCGATACTTTTCCAGTGAGTTCACTTCCAGGTAACCAAACTCGCGATAAAGTATTTGAATTTATTGAAAAAGAGTTATTGGCAGCTATTCCAAACCTGCCTGTAAAAGATAATAACAACCGTGTATTACTTTACGGCCGCCCAACACAGGCAATGGCTTATGCTTTATTAGAGAAAATGTACCTGAATGCAGAAGTTTATACAGGAAAACCTAGATATGCTGATGCGGTAACCATGGCAGATAATATCTTGAAAAACACCAACTATGCATTAGATAATAAGTATTCGGATATTTTCGATGTAAATAATGGCCCTCAAATTAACGAAACCATTTTTGCCATTCCTTACGATCAGCAAATTCCAGGTAACCAGATTACAAGATTTGGTTTCTATCCTGCATTGGCGCCAGCTTATGGTATTAACGTAGGTTTCAGTATCGCGATGAGTACAACGCCAGAGTATTACAACCGCTTTAATCTGAACAACGATATCCGCAATAGCTTTTGGTTAATTGGTAAACAATATGCACCTGATGCCAATCGTAAACCTGATTTAACGAAGCCCGTACTTGTTGCAGGAACAACAACTCAAATAGAAATTACACCTGATTTAACATTAAAACCAGGCAAGCCAATGGATTTAGGTAACACGGTTGCCGATCAGGCCAAAGGTGTTCGTTCGGTAAAATATTGGCCAGATGTAAATGCCATTCAAGCAACTCGTTTAAATGGGAATGATATGCCTTTGTTGCGTTTAGCTGATGTAATGCTAATGAAAGCAGAAGCCATATTAAGAGGTGCAACAGCCACCACAGTTAATGGCGAATTGCAAACCCCTTTATTATTGTTGAATAAAATAAGAAGTCGTGCAGGTGCTGAACTGGCAAATACCGCAACCTTAACCAATTTATTAGATGAAAGAGCTCGTGAGTTTAGTTGGGAAGCCTGGAGAAGAAACGATTTAATCCGTTTCGGACAGTTTGAAACAGAATACCCCTTACCAAACGATGTACTTTTTATGAACAAGGATTTAACCAGAAGAATTTATCCTATTCCTGCAAACGAGCTAAAGCTTAATGCAAACTTGAAACAAAATCCAGGTTATTAATAATCAAAAACTGCAAATGAGAATCATCAGTTGTATAGGGCTATTGTTGGTGTTACCAGCAATAGCCTTAATTACGGTTAAAGAAGACCCAAACATTAATCAAATTCAGGTTATTGGTTCGCACAATAGTTATAAACAAGCTATCGAGCCAGCGCTATTTTCTGTATTCAAGAAAACAGATTCAGTTTCTGCAAGCAAGATCGATTACGAACATATTTCCTTGCCAAAGCAATTAGATCTGGGATTGAGAAACCTTGAAATCGATGTGTATGCGGATTCAGCAGGAGGAAAGTATGCACAACCGAAAGGTTTGGGTTGGGCTAAAGGACAATCAGCTTTTGATGCTGCTGGAATAATGAAAAAACCAGGGTTTAAGGTTTTGCATATTCCAGAACTTGATTTTAGGAGTTCGGTTCCGACTTTTGTAGAGGCTTTAAAGGCGCTTCGAAAATGGTCAAAAGCCCACCGCGATCATACTCCAGTTTTTATAACCCTTGAAGCTAAAGACGATTCGATAAAAAGGCCAGGCTTTACACAACCTGAGCTTTTTACAGCAAAAGTTTTTGATGAGCTGGATAAGGTGATTACCGAAAATCTAGGTAAAGAACATCTGATAGCTCCAGATGATGTAAAAGGTAAGTACAGGACGCTCGAAGAAGCTGTTCTTCATCAAAACTGGCCGAAATTAAGTAAGGCGAAAGGCAAATTTATTTTCGTGCTCGATGCTACAGGTAAAAAAAGAGCAACCTATATTCAAAATCATCCTTCATTAAAAGGCAGGGTAATGTTTGCCAATGCAGATCCTGGCACACCAGAAGCTGCGTTTATGATTCGCAATAATCCGAATGATAAAGAGATTCCAGAACTGGTAAAGAAAGGATACATCATTAGAACGAGAGCTGATAATGATACGCAGCAGGCACGAAAAAATGATAAAAGTGATTTCAATGCCGCTTGTAGCTCTGGTGCGCAGGTTATTACTACAGATTATTATCAAAAAAGTACGCATTTCAGTTCCGATTACTTTGTAAGCTTTGCTGATGGAGCGTATTTCAGGGTTAATCCTTTATTTAAAAAATAAGGGTAGAAAAATAGAATATATGAATAGAAGATCATTATTAAAAGGTGGCTTGTTAGCGGGTTTGGCTGCTCCTTTTACAGGTATAAAAGATGTAATTGCAAAACCTATTGGCGGCTCTAAAAAGGCGAAAAATATCATTATGCTGGTAAGCGATGGCATGAGTACTGGAACACTGAACATGGCCGATATTTATTCGAACAGAATTTTAGGCGTTGGCAGCAAGTGGTTAAACTTGTATCGTGATAACAAAGGCGTAAGAGCATTGATGGATACGGCTTCGGCGAACTCTATGGTAACCGATTCAGCAGCGGCAAGCTCGTCCTGGGGTGGCGGAATGCGCATTAACAATGGCTCCTTAAACGTTGGGCCAAAAGGTGAAAAGCCACAACCAATCCTACAAAAGTTTAAAGAAAAAGGTAAAAAAGTAGGTTGTGTTACCACCGTGCCAATCACACACGCAACGCCAGCTGGTTTTTGTGTAAACATTGATAATCGTGGTGGGCAGGATATTATTGCCGAAATTTATTTAGGGCTAAAGTTCGACGTAATGATGGGCGGCGGACATAAATATTTTGGAGATAAACGTCCAGGTGGAAACTTAATTCCAAAATATTTAACTCAAGGTTATAAAGTTGCTGAAAATAGAAACGAAATGCTGGCTTTAGATAATTCAAAGCCTGTATTGGGTTTGTTTGCTGAAGATGGGATGCCTTATGAAGTGGATCGCAAGCATGATGAAAGTCTGATGAAATCGACGCCTTCATTGGTAGAAATGACAGTGAAAGCCATCGACTTGATGAAAGACCACAAAAATGGTTTCGTACTACAAGTAGAAGGTGGTAAGGTAGATTGGGCGGCACATTCGAATGATGTAAGCGGTTTAATCTTCGATCAGCTGGCTTTCGATGAAGCGGTTGGGAAAGCCCTTGAATTTGCTGAAAGAGACGGAGAAACGTTAGTGATTATTACCACCGATCATGGTAACTCAAACCCAGGTTTGTTTAATGCGAATGATAACAACAGAAAATTCGATGGTTTGAAGAATTTCAAACGTAGCAATACCTGGTTGCTAGCGCAGCTTAACCAATCTTTTAGCGAGCAAAGAATAATAGACCTTATTAAGGAGAATCAGGGTTTTAACATGAAATCCGAAGACGTAAAGTTCTTGATGAATCATTTTAAAGATATTACGCCAGATCAACTTTATAACGAGTCGAATCTTCCATTTTATGAATACGGAAAGATTTTAGGGAAATATACGGATGTGCAATGGGCTGGAATGAACCACTCAGGCGATTATGTAGAACTTACCATGTTCGGCCCTGGTTCTGAAAACCTTAAGCCTTTCGTTAAAAATTATGAACTGCATAACTTCATGCTAAAAGCTGCAGAAATGCCCGAATCATTCCTGGTAAAATCATAAATCAAATTTTAAAATAACAAACAAATAATCATGCGCTTGCATCAGCAGGCGCTTTTTAGTAATGGAGGAATTTAAAATGCTTTTTAAAAATAAAACAACAATTCTAAGCAGGTGTAAACTGTTTATTTCCAGTTTTAAACCAGTAATTTTTGTGGCTTTGGTTTTAGCTACGAGTGCAGTTAAAAGTCAGGAAAATCTAAACAAACCAGTTTCACCAGCATCAGTTGGAATGTGGTTAAAGGGAGATTTGCACGTACATTCTAGGCACAGTACCGAATCTTCAAATAATTCCATTTCCAAGATCATTAGCTTTTCTAAATCGGTTAAAATGGATTATGTGTGCATTACTGACCACGATAATCATGTACATGGCGATGTAGAACACCATACCTGGGCAGATCCTGAGTTTAAATCAGATTCATTGCTTTTACTATACGGCGCCGAATGGACAACAACCAGAGGGCACGGCAATGTTTTTTCGGATAAACCTTATAATCACCAAAAACTATTCGATGTTCGCGATCAACGGGATGTAAATATTGGTAAAGTTAAAAAATCATTAGGCATTCATTTGTCGGCAAACCATCCTAGCGGAAAAGATAATTTTGGTTTTTCTTACGACTTAGTCCAATCGATCGAAGTATGGAATTCGGCCGTTTGGCCTAAAAATGCAAATGCGATCATGATTTGGGATGATATGCTTTCTTCGGGCAGAATGATGACTGGAAGGGGTGGGAGTGATGCTCACCACGGAGTGCCTAGTAGCTCCGAAAAGCCAAGTTCAAATACTTGTCAGGCAGAATATAATTATGTTGGAACACCTACTACCTGGGTTTTTGCAAAGGAAAGAAGCTTGAAGGCCGTTGTTGATGCGCTAACGCAAGGAAAGGTTTCGGTAAGTTCCAATCCTTTTGCACCAAGAGTTGAATTTTATGCCGATGCCAATGGCGACGGGAAATTTGAAATGATGATGGGCGATAACATCAAGTCGAATGGCAAGCCAGTAAAATTTAGAGTTCAGTTAAATGGAAATCCGCTGCCAGATGCCGATTATACAATAACTGTGATTAAAAACGGTGGAAAATTTAATACTTACAATCTTAAAGGTTCAACACCTATGGTTGAATTTGAAGATACGCCGAATGTGCAAGGGCGAACTTATTATAGGGTTACAGTTGAAGGGACTAATACACCATATCCGCAAGTTCCCAAATCTATGGCCTTAAGCGAGAAAATGGTTGCCTTGTCGAACCCGATTTATTTTAACTTCGATCCTGATTTTTAAATTCAGGTTTTAATTCAAATCGGGCACATAATTATTTGCCCGATTTGGATTAGCATTAAATATTATTCACTTCGAAACCCTTGTAGCTCAGCATTTCTGCGTTATGAGAAACAATAAGTTTCAATTCTAACCTCTCAATAATTGATTTCGCTTCCAATATATTGCTGTGCAGGTTGTTTATTCCCCTCACTTCAATTCCTTTAGCCATTACCTTAAATTTATTGGGTTCAAATTTGTTAATGAAGGTTTGCAGATCTGAACTTACATTCAATAAAGTGTTTTCCATTTTGATTTTTTATTATGTGCAAAACAATGGAAATCGTTTTAAGTAATTGCGTACTTGATGTTATGATATTAACAATTGTTGAAACGCAATTTTAATTTATCCTACATCGAACTTGCAGAGCATAAATCCAATAAAAAGTAAAAGGTATAATACCTGGCAAATAGAATATTTTGCATTGCTTTATAATTTTATTTATAGACCTTATCATGCGCCAGCAGTAATCTTCAGCACTGAAGATGAAATTATAAATTCTGATTATCAGAAAGATAAGTTGTACTTAACTAAAACAAGGCGCCTTCTTAAAGGCATTTCATAAATTGACAACTGGTTAGAATTGGAGCTAATTTGACTATATAATTTTTGGTTGAGTATGTTTACGCATTGCACCTCAAAAAAACTTTTCCAATTTTTGGGAGAGTACTTAATATTTAAATCCAAAAATTGATTTTGAATGTATTGCTGCGGAGGTTTGCTATAGTTGTTGTAATTATAAGTGACTGTATAAGAGATTTCCCCTCGCTGGCGCACGCGTGTCGCGTGTGAATGAGTAATAAAATAAGAAGCCAAAAGAAACAATGAGCCGTAAATACAAATTCCACAACAAAGAAGGCCTATACTTTGTAAGTTTTGCAACAGTATATTGGGTAGATGTATTTGTTAGGCCATTATATAGCGATATTTTGGTTGAGAGCTTAATTTATTGTCAGGCAAATTTAGGTTTGGAATTGTATTGTTGGTGTATTATGCCAAGTCATGTACACTTAATTTTTAGGGCAAAGGATAATAATCCTGATGTTTTGCTTGGCAGATTTAAAGAGCATACATCAAAGCAGATTGTAAAAGCGATAAAAGAAAATAGCCAAGAAAGCGGGAAAGAATGGATGCTTTGGATGTTTGAAAGAGCAGGCTCAAAAAGTAGTAATGTAAAAGCTAACCAGTTTTGGCAGCATAACAATAAACCTATTGAATTATGGAGTGCTGAGGTTATTGAGCAAAAAGCAGATTACCTACATAATAATCCAGTTGTTTCTGGGATCAAGCAAAAAAGTTGGGGAGTTGAGAAGTTTATTTAATTTTGTTCAACATTATTATTTTGGACAGCTCAATATTATCTTTTATACTACCAGAAGGGTTAACTGAATACTTCGAACTTGATAAGTTCGAACTTTCTGAAGGCTCTTACCATATTTATCTTTTAGAGAAAAACATTCATCCCGAAGAGTATTCAGGAGAGAAGTTGATTTCTAAAGGCTTTTTCGATGAAATCACCGTTCGTGATTTTCCTTTGCGTGGAAAACCTTGTTTTTTGAAGGTGAAGCGGCGCAAGTGGCAAAATCTCAATACAAAAAAGATTGTTTTCAGGGATTGGAACCTGGTTGCCGATGGCACCAAGATGACTACCGAGTTTGCATTTTTTTTTGAAAAGCTATTTGGATTCAAGCCCAATAAGCTGTAAAACGCTAGGTCATTTCTTTGGTGTTGACGGCAAACGTCTTGAGGAACAATATGCTAGCCATCTGAGTGGATTTACCGTTTGGGATCAGCTGCAGCATGCTGAGGACTGGCTTATATTTCCTGAAAATATGGGTGAATATCTTTCCATAGATGAAACCAGCCTGTCGCAGGGAGAGTTGTATACCGTTTTGACCAATAAGGCTGCAAAAGGTAAAAAAGGTGCCCTTGTTGCAATTATTAAAGGAACCGAAAGCGAATCGGTGATCAAAGTCCTATCTCAGATCAAGGTAGGCTTGCGCAGAAAAGTGAAAGAAGTTACTCTTGATCTTGCTCCAACTATGTCTCGTATCGTTAAACGGTGCTTTCCTCAGTCCAAACTGGTCTCTGACCGGTTCCATGTTCAGCAACTGGCTACCGAAGGCGTCCAGGAAATAAGGATAAGACATAGATGGGAGGCGATAGAACAGGAAAATAAGGAAATGGAGCTGGCCAAGACTGTAAAAAAACGATGGGTGCCGGAATTACTTGAAAATGGTGATACAGTAAAACAATTGCTCGCAAGAAGTAGATACTTACTGTTCAAGCGAGAGGTCAACTGGACACCTTCACAATCACATCGGGCAGAACTTTTATTTGGCTTGTATCCTGATCTTGAACAGGCCTATAAACTGAGTCAGGGTTTGTCCACTATACTCAGTACATCCAAGGACAGGATAATTGCTTTTAAAAAGCTGGCCATCTGGTATAATCAAGTAGAATCCGCTGGATTCAAATCGTTTAACACAATTTCAAGAACAATCCAGAACAACTACGAAACGATACTAAACTACTTCGATAACAGATCAACCAATGCCTCCGCAGAATCCTTTAATGCAAAGATAAAGGCTTTTAGAGCACAGTTTCGAGGGGTTAGAAACGTAAAATTCTTTCTATTCAGATTATCTAAAATTTATGCATAGAATTGCTCCCCAACTTTTTTGCTTGATCCTGTTTCTGGCTTTGTAAATGAAGGTTGGCATTGGAAATATAGTAGTGCAATAGATTACAGCGGAGGCAAAGGAATAATTGAGATCGCTTATTTATAAAGGTTTTTTGGAATTGCACACGCGACACGCGTGCGCCAGCGAGAAAATGCGCTGCGCTTAACATTTTGAATAGGGTGGATGAAAAAGAGTGTAAAACAAAAAAGCCATCATTTCTGATGGCTTTAGTTTCGATTTTTTTTTTGAAGTACTCGGGGCGGGAATCGAACCCGCACGCCTTTGAAAGCACAGGATTTTAAGTCCTGCGTGTCTACCAGTTCCACCACCCGAGCAGGCGATTAACCTTTTAAAATAAATGCCTCCTGGTAAGAAGGCATTTAGAGCGAAAGACGAGATTCGAACTCGCGACCCCGACCTTGGCAAGGTCGTGCTCTACCAACTGAGCTACTTTCGCATAAACAAAACCGATATGCTGTTTCGTTTTGGTGATGCAAATATAGGCAGATTTATATTTCTGTCAAGATATTTTTTATTAAAAATTTAATATTTAGTTTAAATTGCTGGCTTTCAGCGCAAGTAAAATTAAATCAGTTTCAAATCCTCTGGTCTGAAGGTAGCTTATCAGCTTCATTTTTCTTTTTAAAGGATTATTTTCAGCTAAACTACATGCTTTTTTTAGCGCTAAATTTTCTAAGGTTTGCATATAATCATCGTCGTCGATACTATATAATGCCTTGTTCATCATTTTATCGGGTACACCTTTGAGCTTTAATCCCTGCTTAATTTTTATACGGCCCCATTTTTTGATGTTGAACTTACCCGATGTATACGAATTGGCGAAACGTTCTTCATTAAGGAAATTGCTCATAATGAGTTCGGATAAAATCTCTTCTAGTTCATCTCCACGAATTCCCCATTCTACCAGTTTATAACGAACTTCCTTTTGCGATCGCTCCTGGTAAACGCAAAAACTTTCAGCTTTTCCTAAAGCTTGCTTTTTATCTAATATTCTTGCTTCGTCTTTACCGCTTTTCATAATTAATTACTGAAATTCGTAAAAATATAAACGATTACCATATTTTTCTGAAACAAAACGAATGCAGAAACCGATATATACCATTTCAAAAATTGCCGAAATATTAAATGCTGATGCTAAATTCGTTGATGAACAAAACGTTATAGAATATCTGGTGATTGATAGTCGTTCGGTTTTAGTTCCAGAAAATTCTTTGTTTTTTGCCTTGTCTTCGCATCGCGATGGGCATGAGTTTATACAAGACGCTTACGATAAAGAGATTCGGAATTTTGTAATCACCGATGGAAAATATATAAATCAGCACCCGAATTGTAATTTTCTTTTGGTTACCGATGTTTTAAAGGCCTTACAAAAATTAGCACTTTATCACCGAAATCAGTTTACTTTAAAAACAATTGGAATAACGGGTAGTAATGGAAAAACTATTGTAAAAGAATGGCTTTATCAGCTTTTAGCAGCCGATTTTAATATTATTCGCAGTCCGAAAAGTTATAACTCCCAAATTGGTGTACCGCTTTCGGTATGGCAAATCGATGTCGATCACAATTTGGCTATTTTCGAAGCTGGTATTTCTGCGGCTAACGAGATGGAAAGTATTGAAGAAATTATCAAACCCGAAATTGGAATTTTAACAAATATTGGCGAAGCACATGCAGAAGGGTTTAGCTCGAAAAGAGAAAAAATTACAGAGAAACTTAAGTTATTTGCTGGTGCCGATTTGTTTATCTATTCGCCTGAATACGTTGCTGAGGTTAATTTTAAAGATTTACCAGGCAAAAAGAAGTTTAGCTGGAGCAGTAAACAAGGCGCTGATTTAAGAATTATTGCTGTAGAACCAATTGAAGGAAATTGTTATTTGCGGGCAATCTATCAGGATAGAGAGATCGAATGTATGTTGCCTTTTAAAGATAAAGCATCAATCGAAAATGGGATGATTTGTTGGGCAACCTTACTAGCTTTGGATTATACGCCCGAGCAAGCCGATTTGCGCCTGGAGAAATTGAGTCATGTAAGTATGCGTTTAGAGTTGAAAAACGGTATTAACCAGTGCTCTATCATCGATGATTCTTACAGTGCAGATATTTCTTCACTTGCCATAGCGCTCGATTTTTTGAATCAACAAAATCAGCATCCAAAGAAAACAGTAATCCTTTCGGAGTTATTTGAAACAGGAAAAGATGATTTGGATCTATACAGTGAAATTGCCGAATTGCTTACACAAAAGAAAGTAAGCCGCTTAATCGGAATTGGAGCAAATATTGCGAAATATGCAGATCTATTTAAATTTGAAACGCAGTTTTTTGAGGATACAAATGCTTTTATTGATGCTTTCCCAGGCTTGCCTTTTAGTCACGAAACTATTTTAGTAAAGGGGGCAAGGCGTTTCGAATTTGGGCGGATCAGTAAATTATTGACCCAAAAAATACACGATACAGTTTTAGAAATAGACCTGAATGCAATGGTTGGTAACCTTCAGTTTTATCGTTCTAAAATTAAGCCTGGAGTAAAGATTATGGCCATGGTTAAGGCTTTCTCTTATGGTAGCGGAAGCTTTGAAATCGCAAACCTCTTGCAGTTTCATAAGGTAGATTACCTGGCAGTTGCTTACGCTGATGAAGGTATTGCCTTGCGTAAGGCTGGGATTACTTTACCAATTATGGTTATGAGTCCTGAAGAGTCGGCCTTCGAAGCCATTATAAAGCATAATTTAGAGCCAGAAATTTATAGTATCGAAATTCTGAATAGTTTTTTAAATGCCCTTTCTGATTACGATTTTAATTATCCTATTCACATTAAAATCGATAGCGGAATGCATCGTTTAGGTTTTGATCAGCCTGAGATTGAAGATTTGTCTGTTTTATTAAAAGATAACCAACGACTTAAAGTTCAGAGCATTTTCTCGCATTTGGTGGCCAGTGGCGAAGCCGAACACGACGGCTTTACGCAACAACAAATCGAAAAATTCAAACTTATTTCGAGCGAATTGGTAAAAGTTTTAGGCTACAAACCTTTACTTCATATTGCGAATACTTCTGGAATTAGTCGCTGGGCCGATGGACAACTGGATATGGTTCGTTTAGGTATTGGCTTATATGGGTTTGATGCAGCTTTACAAAATAACCGAGGCTTACAAACCGTAATGGTGCTTAAAACAACGGTTACACAGGTGAAAATTTTAGATGCAGGAGAAACTGTTGGTTATAGTAGGAGAGGTGTAATGCCAATGGGCGGTAAAATTGCCACGGTAAAAATCGGTTACGCAGATGGTTACAACCGTGCTTTCGGAAATGGCGTAGGCAAAATGCTGATTAATGGAAAACTTGTGCCTACAATTGGTTCTATTTGTATGGACATGACCATGCTCGATATCACAGGCATAGATGTAAAAGCTGGTGATGAAGCAATTGTTTTTGATAAGGAACATACGATAATGCAACTCGCAGAAGAGATTAACACAATACCTTACGAGATTTTAACTAATATTTCTCAACGCGTAAAACGGGTATATTTCTATGAATAAATTGATTCTCTATTTCATTTGTTTATTAGTCTGGATGTAGATTTAAATGTGCGAGCAGATAAACTCACTACTTAATGAACCATTGACCATTCACCACTAATGAACATTTCCAACCAATGATCCAATGACTAGTGAACTATTGAACATTTTTAAATAAGTTTGCAGCATGAATAAAGTCGGGAAAGCTATTTTAAACTATTTGATTAAAGGTTTACTAATTGTTGTGCCCATTGCTGTGAGTATTTTCATTGTAATTTGGGCTGTTACAACAGTAGATAGCTGGTTAAACGTCAATAATATTCTGGGTGTAAATCCGCGAACAGGAGAAAGCAGAAACATACCTGGTTTGGGCTTACTAACGGTTTTAACCATCATTTTATTGGCGGGTATTTTTGTAACCAATTTAGTTACCGAACCGATGTATAATTGGTTTCAACGGATGATGCAGCGTTTGCCTTTGCTAAATTTTATCTATTCATCTATAAAAGATTTAACGGAAGCTTTTGTTGGCGATGAGAAGAAATTTAATCATCCCGTTTTAGTTGAGGTTGAAGGCGGTTTGAAAAAGATTGGTTTTTTAACCCAGAACGATTTACACAAACTCGAATTACCCGAAGATGTTGCAGTTTACTTTCCATTATCTTATTCTTTCGCAGGACAGCTTTGTATCGTAAAACGAGATAAGGTTAAAGATTTAAATATGAGTGCTGCGGATGCAATGAAATTGGTGGTGAGTGGTGGTGTTAGCGGACTTTAAATAATCAACATGATTCAGATTTACCACAATAACAGATGTACTAAAAGCCGCCAGGCTTTACAAGAGTTAGAAAAAAGCGGACAAGCTTTTCAGGTGATTTACTATTTGGAAACTCCACCAGCTAAGGCACAGCTTGAAGAATTAATAAAGAAACTGAATATTAAACCTTTCGAACTGATTCGAAAAGGCGAGAAAATTTATACTGAAAACTATAAAGGCAAAACTTTAAGTGATGCGGAATGGATTGATGCAATGGTAGAAAATCCAATTCTTATTGAAAGACCTATAGTAGTTTCAGAAAATAAAGCCATTATCGCCAGACCAACCGAGCGAATTAAAGAGATTTTGGAGTAGCTTAAAACAATTTTGTAACGATGGGAGTGGCGCTCCCGATTGTTCATCCAGAACATGGGAGACAACGTATTAAAACGACCAAAATAATTTAAAAAATACTTCTGGTCATCGATAAAACTAAGATTAGAAGAATAAAACCATAAAGTATTCTACTATAGTATTCTCGCACAAATAATCCTGTTAAAATGAATAGGTCATCATCAACATTGCTATGGATTAGCCCACTATTAGTTGATGAGCTGTAGATAATTTGTTTATCCTTATGGTTATTTAAAGACCAGCGACTCAACCAGCTATTTTGAAATCCCCAGTCGAACTCCTCTCCAGAGGTAAAAGATATTTTCGCCTTAAAATTTAGCCAGTCGTATCTGATTATAGCTATAACTTCATTTTTATTATTTAATATTTTTGTTTCAGGATTAGAAAAACCTTCACTTCTTAAAAGGTAAATACCCTGCTGTGTTGTGGCGATAGCGGAATTTTTAAGCGAACTAAAATTCAGAGAAAACTTTAGCAAGGCATTGCCAAATACCTGATAGTTGCTATCAAATAATCCTTTTCTCCAATTTAAAATTTGCTCCATGTATAAAATTTTATTCTTTCAGACTTGTAATAAGAAAAAAAGAGTGGTTTTGTTTTCCAAAGATTAGAGTTAAGGAATGATAACATGTTACAATGAAAAGTTAAGACATAAAAAAAGTGCTTGCGATAACAAGCACTTTTTTATAATGATTTGAATTTTAAAGGATAGACTATAATTTTAATCCTGAAAACCTTCTATTTGCTTTAAGCCTGATCTAGAAGTTAGGTTTAAGCACATATTTATCATAGAATCTGAAGATATGCTCTGCAGCTTCTTCAGCAGTATCAACCAATCTGAATAAGTTTAAATCTTCTTCGTGGATGTTGTGTTCTTTCTGGAGCATGGTTCCTTTAATCCAATCAATTAATCCTCCCCAATAATCTTTTCCAACTAATACAATCGGGAAACGGGCAATTTTACCAGTCTGGATCAATGTTAACGCCTCAAAAAGCTCATCCATTGTGCCAAAACCGCCAGGTAAAACCACAAATCCCTGACTATATTTCATAAACATTACTTTACGTACAAAGAAATAATCGAACTGCAACAGTTTGTTGTGGTCGATGTATTTATTGTGGAATTGCTCAAAAGGTAATTCGATATTTAAACCAACCGATTTACCTCCATTTGTATAAGCACCTTTATTACCAGCTTCCATAATACCAGGGCCACCGCCTGTAATAACACCATAACCACGGTCGGTTAATAACTTTCCGCACTGCTCTGCTAATTGGTAATATCTGTTTGATTCTGCGGTACGGGCCGAACCATAAATGGTAACGCAAGGACCAATTTTAGCTAGTTTTTCGAAACCATCGACAAACTCAGCCATTATTTTAAAAATTTGCCAAGAGTCGGTTACTTTAATTTCTTGCCAGTCTTTATTTTCAAAAGCACTTCTAATTTTTTCTTCACTCGTCATATATACTGTATTCTAATATTAAAATCTGGTTTGCGCATCAGTTTTTTTGCTGATGAATAGCAAGCCTATAAATGTAATTAAGCCGTTAACTAAAATTAGTTCGACGCTAAATACATAACCCCCTAAAAGTTCTTTTGAGAAGGTTGAAAGCAAGTAACATAAAAAAGGCGATATAATACAAACTATCGGTACTAATTTATCGTGCAAGCCTCTACTTTTTACAAACAATCCAAAGCTATATAAACCTAACAGAGGCCCGTATGTGTAAGATGCAATCGTGAAAATCAAACTTACAACTGATGAACTATTTAATGCGTTAATTACTATAATCACTAAAAACATTAAGATTGAAAACGCTATGTGAACCGTATGACGCTTTTTAACCGCATTTTTCGCATTAAGGTTTTCAGCTTTATCCATGCCTAAAAAATCAACACAAAAAGAGGTTGTTAAAGCCGTAAGTGCCGAATCGGTTGTTGCAAATGTTGCAGCCGTTAAACCCAGCATAAATATTATGGCAGGTATTGCGCCCAAATTATTCAGCGCAATTTCAGGAAACAACAAATCTGTTCTTGGTTTACCCGTAATGTGATCTAAAGGAATATCGATGCCATTTTTTGCAGCAAAAATGTATAATAATGCACCAACACTTAAAAAGAAAACATTCAAAATCACAAACACGCCCGTAAAAGTAAACATGTTTTTCTGTGCCTCTTTAATGGTTCCCATACTTAGGTTTTTCTGCATTAAATCCTGGTCTAATCCCGTCATGGCAATGGTTACGAAAATACCACCGATAAACTGCTTGCTGAAATAAAACTTGTTGGTTAAGAAATCATCTAAAAAGAATATTTTAGAATAACTGCTGCTTTTAATAGTTTCAAATGCCTGTGGAATACTAAGGTTTAAACTGTTGCAAATGAAATAAATGGTCAAGAAGACAGATAATACCAAAAAGAATGTTTGTAGCGTATCCGTAATGATAATGGTTTTCAGGCCGCCCTTAAACGTGTACGACCAAATTAGGGCTAAGGAAATTAAAACCGTAAGCCAAAAAGGAATTCCATAATTATCGAAAATAAAGCGCTGTAAAACGATTACAACCAAATACAATCTTGTTGCAGATCCTAAAGTCCTGCTCAATAAAAATATCGATGCTGCGGTTTTGTAACTGTAGTGACCTAAACGCTGTTCGATATAGCTATATATCGAAGTTAATTTCATTCGATAATATAGCGGTAGTAAAACCGTACAAATAATGATAAAACCAACAGCATTCCCCAAAACGAACTGAAAATATTGAAACTGATTTCCGCTGGGTGCACCAACTTCTCCAGGAACAGAAATGAAAGTTACACCTGAAAGTGCCGTTCCAATCATCCCGAAGGCTACCAGGTACCATTTAGAATTTCTATTTGCAACGAAAAATGAGTTATTATCCGACGAATCTTTGGAGGTAACGAATGAAATAATAATCAGGACTAAAAAATACCCAATAAGGAAACATAAGAGAACAGTTGGCGACATATTTTTGTTTTAAGCTGCTAAATGTAAGAAATTACTAATTAGTAAAGAAGTTCATCTGTTCATTTGTCAATAGTTCATCATTTAGCATTATGTAAAACCGCATTTAAGCAAATCACAAATAGAGCAAAGCATAATGAACTCGTAACTAATAAACCAAACCACTAAAAAACCAAACAACTATTTCATATTTTTGTACCATGAATTTTTCATCCAAACTGCTTGAAGATGCGGTAAACGAATTCTCTAAATTACCTGGGGTGGGACAAAAAACGGCTTTGCGTTTAGTGTTACACCTTTTAAATAAAGAACAGGAGGAAGTGAATCAGTTTGGCAATACTTTTATAAAGCTTAAACAACAAATCAAACATTGTACAACCTGCCACAATATATCTGATTATGTGGTTTGCGAAATTTGTACATCGCACAAACGTGATAAAGAAACCATTTGTGTAGTAGAAGATACCCGAGATGTTATGGCTATTGAAAATACAGCTCAATATTTTGGTGTTTATCATGTTTTAGGAGGTTTAATTTCACCGATGGATGGTGTTGGTCCTACCGATTTATTTATAGATGGTTTGGTTTCCAGGGTTGCAGCTGGCGGAATTAAAGAAATTATTCTGGCACTTAGTCCAAACATGGAAGGCGATACTACGCTTTTTTATCTCTATAAAAGGTTGAAAGAATTTAATATTCCTGTAACTACAATTGCCCGCGGAATAGCTTTTGGTGGCGAATTGGAATATACCGATGAAATTACGCTCGGTAGATCGATAATCACCCGTGTACCATATGAAACTGCAATGATGAAATAATTTTGGTTGATTAAAACATGATCGCCAAAAGCTTTCAAATCACAAAGCAATTTGCCTAACTCCCAAAAAACTAACAACTAAAAATCCATACAACGAACAAACCAAAATAAATGAAGGATAAAGTAATCATCATAACTGGCGCATCTAGCGGAATTGGTAAAGCCTGTGCCGAAGAATTCGCTAAACGTGGCGCAAACTTAGTTTTAGCTGCTCGTCAGTATGTTACACTTTGCGAAATTACAGCCGATTTAGAAAAAAAATACGGAATCAGAGCAGTTGCTGTTCAGGCAGATGTTAGTAAAGAGGCCGATTGCGAATTGATTATTAAACAAACTTTAGTTTCATTTAATAAAATTGATATTTTGGTAAATAACGCTGGTTTATCTATGCGTGCTTTATTTAACGATGTAGATTTATCCGTACTAAAAAACCTAATGGATGTAAATTTCTGGGGAACAGTTTATTGTACAAAATACGCTTTACCCGAGATTTTAAAAACCAAAGGAACCGTTGTGGCTGTTTCATCAATTGCAGGTTATAGAGGTTTACCTGGCCGAACAGGTTATTCAGCATCAAAATTTGCAATGAATGGATTTATCGAATCACTACGTACCGAATTATTAAAAACAGGGGTAAATGTTTTGTTAGCTTGCCCAGGTTTTACAGCTTCGAATATTCGGGTAACTGCGCTTTCTAAAGATGGTGCAGCACATGGCGAAACCAGTATGGACGAAGGCAAAATGATGTCTTCAGAAGAAGTAGCTAGTAATATTGCTAACGGTATCGAGCAACGCAAACGCACTTTAATTATGACTGGCCAAGGTAAATTAGCCGTTTGGATGAATAAACTTTTTCCTGCTTTTGTCGATAAAAAGGTTTTCGATTTGTTTGCTAAAGAGAAAAATCCACTAATAAAGTAAGATTGTAATTTTATAACAGACGATGTAGGAGGGAAGATATTTAATCACATCATCCCTCTTATTCGCTACATCTTACATTTTAAAAACATCCACAATCCAAACAATTTCGTTTGTTGTATGTCGAAAGGATAAATTTTTATGTTTAAAAAACTGCTTTTCTTAATGCTCTTGTTTCAAACCCTAATTTCTTCTGCCCAGGTAAAAACGGCTAAAAACATTAATTACGCTGGCAATGCCGATATAAAAAACACACTCAACATTTTTTATAAAAACGATGGAGTAGCCGATAAGCCTGTTCTGATTTTTATTCATGGCGGCTCCTGGAGCAGTGGTAAAAAAGAAACCTACTGGTGGTTGGGCAGAAACTTTGCTAAAAAAGGCGTCGTAACTGTCATCATAAATTATCCTTTAGCTCCAAGTGTTCAATATGGTAAAATGGCCGAAGATTGTGCTTTGGCTGTAAAATGGGTTCAGGAAAATATCAAAACTTACCAAGCCAGTGCAAATAAAATTTTTGTAATGGGCCATTCTGCAGGTGCACATTTAGGAGAGCTAATTAATGCAGATCCACAATATTTCAAAAAAGTGGGCATAAGTAACCCAATAAAGGGCGTAATCCTAAACGATCCGTTTGGCCTTGATTTATACGAATATCTTACCACAGCCGAAAAGGACGACTTTTATTATGATTTCATCAGAACTTTTACCACAAATACTGAAGTCTGGAAACTTGCATCACCAATGGATTACGTCAACAATATAAAAAACCCGCACTTGCTTTTTTATGGCGGTAAAACCTATGGCGCCATCCGTATTCAAACACCAAGACTATATCAGCAATTAAAGGCAAACAACATTCCAGTCGAAATAAAAGAGGTAAAAGGTAAAAGTCATGTACCTATGATTAGCCAAATGATATTTGGAGCAAACGATTTATATAAAGATATAGTGGCTTTTATCAACAGAACTAAATAAATCCTAAACAACATATAGTTTCATTATATGTAAATCAACGTTTTTTCTACTATTATTCTGCAGTCCCGCCCTCCATTCTAAATCCTCGGTTAGGGTGTGTGCCGATCTCATCGTTACTTCCTCCTGCGGGTTTTCCATTAGGGTCGGGTTTAATTCATTCTGGCAGGCATTTCAAAGGCCAGGTTGCACGGTTGCAGATCCTGCAATTCTTATCACAACAGAAAAAGCATTCTGATAACTTATGTTCTAATAAGTAGCCAAAAAATCTCTTGGCTTCAATCCCCGTGCTACCCTATATAGCCATCTAAAACCTTCGCGGATAATTCCCCATTTGTCATCAGGATCTAGCCAGGGTAAACACAGGCTTTATACAGGGTTACGCACCCTGTTATAACCGAGTCCTGACCGAGTTTACACCCTGTTATCACCCTGTTAACCCTAGCCAAAAAAAATCCTGGTCAACTAAGAAACTTTGCCCGAATACAGCTGTCCCTCTCATCAACTTTAGAACCCTCAACTAATTAACTTCGAAATCCTCTTTAATCAATGTTATTTACCCGATTACTGATGCTGAGCAAATCCTTGTAACATCTGTAGAAATTATAATTTTAACATCTGACATCCATATAAATACTACCTACTATTACATAATCCTAGTAAACCTTCTATATGGCCTATCTATCTATATGGCTAAAAACCGCAACCCGCAAACTAATCCGCTATCAACTTAGATGTTCTAAGACTTCTTAGATGGTTAAAATTTGTGCGACAGGGCACAAACCTTCCTGAGCCCTGGTTTTCCAACCGCCCAAGCCGCCATCCAGGCCTGCCAAACAAACCAGGTTTAAAAAAGTTTTCATTTTTTCTCCCTGTAAACCATGCACTTGTAAAAAACCATTAGATAAAAGGATAAAACAATTTGAAATCGTGTTGTTTTTTTCTACTTTTGCATCCCGCTTCGGAAGGAAGGGAAAAGATGTTTGAGGTATTGTAGAGCAGGAAAAGAAGCTTAAATTATTTTAAAATAAGCTTTGCAGGAATGCTAAATATTATTACCTTTGCATCCCGCTTCGGAAGGAAGAGGGGAAAATGAAAGACTGGGAATAAGGGTTGTTAGCGAGAGAAATAAGTGATAACGATTAACCTTTGAAACAAACGAAAAAATAAAAATTATTTTATTTGGAAGTTTAAAAAAGATTCCTACCTTTGCACTCCCAACGGAAACGAAGGGAAAACAAAAAGATCGGAACGGCGGATGTCGGGAAGATAAAAAAAACGAGATTGAAACGGATGAAACATATGCAGGACGAATAAGACCAGCAGAAACTGAAACCCGAAGATATATAAAAAGGCCGCCGCGAGGTACCGAGCCGAATAAGTTCTTAAAAGAGATGTCAATGTAGCGCAAGCGGGGTAATGAAGTACGGATTCAAGTACAGAGTACCGAAGCTTGATTTTAAAGTCAATGTCTGACAGACATAATTAAAAAAAAGAAGACTATTTTTAACAATAGTTAAAACTGGTCAGAATCTTACAACACATTTTACAATGGAGAGTTTGATCCTGGCTCAGGATGAACGCTAGCGGCAGGCCTAATACATGCAAGTCGAACGAGATTATCCAGCTTGCTGGATATGAAAGTGGCGCACGGGTGCGTAACGCGTATGCAACCTACCTTAATCAGGGGGATAGCCCGAAGAAATTCGGATTAACACCGCATAAAAACACAGAATAGCATTATTCAATGTTCAAATATTTATAGGATTAAGATGGGCATGCGTGTCATTAGCTAGTTGGCGGGGTAACGGCCCACCAAGGCGACGATGACTAGGGGATCTGAGAGGATGACCCCCCACACTGGTACTGAGACACGGACCAGACTCCTACGGGAGGCAGCAGTAAGGAATATTGGTCAATGGAGGCAACTCTGAACCAGCCATGCCGCGTGCAGGAAGACGGCCCTATGGGTTGTAAACTGCTTTTATCTGGGAATAAACCTTTTTACGTGTAAGAAGCTGAATGTACCAGAAGAATAAGGATCGGCTAACTCCGTGCCAGCAGCCGCGGTAATACGGAGGATCCAAGCGTTATCCGGATTTATTGGGTTTAAAGGGTGCGTAGGCGGCCTGTTAAGTCAGAGGTGAAAGACGGTAGCTCAACTATCGCAGTGCCTTTGATACTGACGGGCTTGAATAAACTAGAGGTAGGCGGAATGAGACAAGTAGCGGTGAAATGCATAGATATGTCTCAGAACACCGATTGCGAAGGCAGCTTACTATGGTTTTATTGACGCTGAGGCACGAAAGCGTGGGGATCAAACAGGATTAGATACCCTGGTAGTCCACGCCCTAAACGATGAATACTCGCTGTTAGCGATATACAGTTAGCGGCTAAGCGAAAGCGTTAAGTATTCCACCTGGGGAGTACGCTCGCAAGAGTGAAACTCAAAGGAATTGACGGGGGCCCGCACAAGCGGAGGAGCATGTGGTTTAATTCGATGATACGCGAGGAACCTTACCCGGGCTTGAAAGTTAGTGAATTATCTAGAGATAGATAAGTGAGCAATCACACGAAACTAGGTGCTGCATGGCTGTCGTCAGCTCGTGCCGTGAGGTGTTGGGTTAAGTCCCGCAACGAGCGCAACCCCTATGTTTAGTTGCCAGCATGTAATGATGGGGACTCTAAACAGACTGCCTGTGCAAACAGAGAGGAAGGAGGGGACGACGTCAAGTCATCATGGCCCTTACGTCCGGGGCTACACACGTGCTACAATGGATGGTACAGAGGGCAGCTACATAGCAATATGATGCGAATCTCACAAAGCCATTCACAGTTCGGATTGGGGTCTGCAACTCGACCCCATGAAGTTGGATTCGCTAGTAATCGCGTATCAGCAATGACGCGGTGAATACGTTCCCGGGCCTTGTACACACCGCCCGTCAAGCCATGGAAGTTGGGGGTACCTAAAGTATGTAACCGTAAGGAGCGTCCTAGGGTAAAACCGATAACTGGGGCTAAGTCGTAACAAGGTAGCCGTACCGGAAGGTGCGGCTGGAATACCTCCTTTCTGGAGCAGAGTTGACTACTCGCTGCGCAACATGATACTCTAATAAGTAAAAAAGTTATAAGTGGTAAGTTGTAGGTTATACGTTGAAGGTTAAAAGTTGAAAGATATTATTCTTATACTATATACCGGGTACGAAAGAACCAAACAACCAACCAACGAAAAAACGAAAAGAAAACAAAGAAACACCCAGAAGAAATGACGGTTGTCCCAATAACCAAAAAGACATCGGCACGGACAGCTAGGTAAGCAAAGGAAGCGGTAGCGGTAATATACTAACCCGCAACTATAAGCAACCTAACAAGAAGTCCCGTAGCTCAGCCTGGTTAGAGCACTACACTGATAATGTAGGGGTCTCCAGTTCAAATCTGGACGGGACTACAAAATCAAATCCTTTGGGGGATTAGCTCAGCTGGCTAGAGCGCCTGCCTTGCACGCAGGAGGTCAACGGTTCGACTCCGTTATTCTCCACACCTGAGCGGAAAGCTCAGCGACGAAAGCAGAAAGCTTTTAAAAAACAGGATTACCGGGATCGGTATACTACATTGACATAACAAGAAAAGAAGAAACGCCATGGGGCATATATAATAAATCTATATTATATAAAACGGTTCGAGACCGCAGTTTTTTACTAACAAGATGAAGCTAAAGGCTTGAGCGCAGACAATGAAACCTGCAATCTTATACCCTTTACTTAGGTCTTAGTAAAGTTCTTTGACATATTGGAAGAAGTTAAAAAAGAAGAGCAAACAACAATAGGCGACTGTTGTGTTTGTGCTCACTTAAAGGAATCGCAAGAGACTGATAAGTATGAGACATCATAACAAGAGCAAAAAAGCATACTATACGGCGCAAAAGGCGTATAAGTAGAAGAAAGTAATAAAGAGTACACGGGGGATGCCTTGGCTCTCAGAGGCGATGAAGGACGTGATAAGCTGCGATAAGCTTCGGGTATTTGCAAATAGGAATTAATCCGAAGATTTCCGAATGGGGCAACCCGGCATGTTGAAGACATGTCACATATAATGAGCAAACCTGCCGAACTGAAACATCTAAGTAAGCAGAGGAAGAGAAAATAATAATGATTTCCTAAGTAGTGGCGAGCGAACGGGAAAGAGCCCAAACCTACTTTGTTACGGCAAAGTGGGGGTTGTAGGACTACGATGTGGTATTAACAAACAGAAGTGGAATGGGATGGGAAGCCCAGCGATACACGGTGATAGCCCGGTACACGTATAGAATGTTAGCCTAGTAGTATCCTGAGTACCGCGAGGTCGGAGACGCCTTGTGGGAATCTGCCGGCACCATCCGGTAAGGCTAAATACTCCTGAGAGACCGATAGTGAACCAGTACCGTGAGGGAAAGGTGAAAAGAACCCCGAACAGGGGAGTGAAATAGAACCTGAAACCGTGTACTTACAAGCGGTCGGAGCGTCCAGGTGGCGTGACGGCGTGCCTTTTGCATAATGAGCCTACGAGTTACTCTTCTCTGGCAAGGTTAAGTGTTTAAGACACGGATCCGAAGCGAAAGCGAGTCTGAATAGGGCGTATAGTCAGAGGAGGTAGACGCGAAACCTTGTGATCTACCCATGGACAGGTTGAAGGTGCGGTAACACGTACTGGAGGACCGAACCGATAAACGTTGAAAAGTTTCCGGATGATCTGTGGGTAGGGGTGAAAGGCTAATCAAACTGGGAAATAGCTCGTACTCCCCGAAATGTTTTTAGGAACAGCGTGGATATTAAGTTATATAGAGGTAGAGCTACTGATTGGGTGCGGGGGAGTCAAATCCTACCAAATCCAGACAAACTCCGAATGCTATATAATATGATCTGCAGTGAGGCCCGGGGTGCTAAGGTCACGGGCCGAGAGGGAAAGAACCCAGACCATCAGCTAAGGTCCCTAAGTGTACGCTAAGTTGAACTAACGAGGTCCGATTGCACAGACAGCTAGGATGTTGGCTTGGAAGCAGCCATTCATTTAAAGAGTGCGTAACAGCTCACTAGTCGAGCGATCGGGCATGGATAATAAACGGGCATTAAGTGTATCACCGAAGCTATGGGATTGAAATATATCGGTAGGGGAGCATTCTATATGCAGCGAAGGTATCTGGTAATGGGTGCTGGAGCGTATAGAAAAGCAAATGTAGGCATAAGTAACGATAAGGCGGGCGAGAAACCCGCCCACCGAAAGGATAAGGTTTCCTGATCAACGCTAATCGGATCAGGGTTAGTCGGGTCCTAAGGAGAACCCGAAGGGGATATTCGATGGACAACTGGTTAATATTCCAGTACTTTTTATAACTGCGATGTGGGGACGGAGTAGTGACACTGCCGCGATCTGACGGAATAGATCGTTAAAGGGCGTAGGTATTAGGACTGTAGGCAAATCCGCAGACCTAGCTGAAACCTAATAGTACCGCGAGACTTCGGTTGAGTGGATAGAGCAGGTAAACAGACTTCCAAGAAAAACCGCTAAGCTTCAGGTTATAAAAACCCGTACCGCAAACCGACACAGGTATCCGGGAAGAGGATTCTAAGGTGCTCGAGTGAATCATGGCTAAGGAACTCGGCAAAATGGCCCTGTAACTTCGGGAGAAGGGGCGCTGGCAGTAATGTCAGCCGCAGTGAAAAGGCCCAGGCGACTGTTTAACAAAAACACATGGCTTTGCAAAATCGAAAGATGAAGTATAAGGCCTGACACCTGCCCGGTGCTGGAAGGTTAAGAGGGGATGTCATCCGCAAGGAGAAGCATTGAATCGAAGCCCCAGTAAACGGCGGCCGTAACTATAACGGTCCTAAGGTAGCGAAATTCCTTGTCGGGTAAGTTCCGACCTGCACGAATGGTGTAACGATCTGGGCGCTGTCTCAGCCATGAGCTCGGTGAAATTGTGGTCCCGGTGAAGACGCCGGGTACCCGCAACGGGACGGAAAGACCCCATGCACCTTCACTACAATTTAACATTGACATTGGATACAGGATGTGTAGGATAGGTGGGAGGCTTTGAAGCGGCGTCGCTAGGCGTCGTGGAGCCAACGTTGAAATACCACCCTTTCTGTATTCGGTGTCTAATCCCGCCAAGCGGGAGACATTGTTTGATGGGTAGTTTGACTGGGGTGGTCGCCTCCAAAAAGGTAACGGAGGCTTTCAAAGGTAAGCTCAATACGCTTGGTAACCGTATGAGGAGTGCAATAGCATAAGCTTGCTTGACTGTGAGACAGACAAGTCGATCAGGGTCGAAAGACGGATATAGTGATCCGGTGGTTCTGCATGGAAGGGCCATCGCTCAAAGGATAAAAGGTACGCTGGGGATAACAGGCTGATCTCCCCCAAGAGCTCATATCGACGGGGAGGTTTGGCACCTCGATGTCGGCTCGTCACATCCTGGGGCTGGAGAAGGTCCCAAGGGTTCGGCTGTTCGCCGATTAAAGTGGCACGCGAGCTGGGTTCAGAACGTCGCGAGACAGTTCGGTCCCTATCTGTTGTGGGCGTAGGAATTTTGAGTGGGGCTGACCTTAGTACGAGAGGACCGGGTTGGACTAGCCTCTAGTGAATCTGTTGTTCCGCCAGGGGCATTGCAGAGTAGCTACGCTGGGAATAGATAAGCGCTGAAAGCATCTAAGTGCGAAACTAGCCACGAGATGAGAATTCCATATAGGACCGTAGAAGACTACTACGTTGATAGGCTACAGATGTAAAGCTGGTGACAGCATAGTCGAGTAGTACTAATCATCCGAAGCTTTCAAAAGCAACATACTGTTGTTTGTTCTTCAAAACTTAACTTCTTTCAATAATATGTCATTTAAGTTGTATGTTATAAGTTGTAGGTGGTACGTTCAAAAACGTAAAACCTGATACTTAAAACGTAACACTTATTTAAAAACATTTAGGTGCCTATATCGGTGGTGTCCACCTCTTCCCATTCCGAACAGAGAAGTTAAGCCCACCAGAGCCGATGGTACTGCGGTAACACGTGGGAGAGTAGGTCGGTGCCAAATCTTAAACTGCTAAAAGCAGATTAATAAAAGAACCCTTGTAGTAACAACTGCAGGGGTTTCTTGGTTTACAGGGTTTTTGTATGATGCTTAAAGCGGAAAGCTAAAAGACTAAAGCAGAAAGATTAAAGACCAAAGTGGTTAAGGGTAACAGGAAATTGATTTTACCAGCTAAGACATTCTAAGGGAATCTAAGGTTTCCAGTTTCATTTAAGGGTTATTAATATAATTCCTTCAGACTAAAGAGAAGAGCACAGATTGTTAGATGCTAAAAGACCAAAACGTCAGGTTGGGGATTTCAATTGATCTATTGTTTATGCTGAAAGCTTAATGACTAAAGCAGAAAGCGGAAAGACCAAAGTGGTTAAGGGTAACAGGATATTAATTTCACCAGCTAAGACATCTAAGATTCTGTGTTGATTTCCAAATAATATTTTATTAATTTTGTTTTCTAGGCAGTCTAGAACTAGCCTGTAATAGCGTACTGATCTTGTATCTGTACGCTATTCTCTTTTTCAAGATAATGGGTATCATATGTATTTTTATTTTTAAATAATATATACATCATTTCTAATAATTTTCTTTGTACTGCGACTAACCCTTTCATTTTTATTCCATTTCTACCCACAATTCTGGCATATATTGCCTTAAATCTTTCGTCCCATTTAACAGCACTTAATGCCGGCAGGTACATTGCCTTTCTTAAACTTCGATTTCCTTTCTTAGATATCTTTGGCTTTCCTTTTACTGATGTACCGGATTGTTTTTCTTTTACATCAAGGCCTGCGTAGCTGGTAAGCTGTTTTTTACTCCGTATCAATTCAAATCCGTTAGTTTCTGCCAGAACAATTATTGCTGTCAATTCTCCAACACCCGGTATTGAGCTCATAATCCGCACTTCTTGCTCCAAATCTTTATTTTCGCTAACAATCTCTTTGATATCTTGCTTGATTTCTTTTTCCTGTTTATTCAAAAAAAATATTCTGTCCTGTAGCCGCTCTATACTTTTCTGGTAGGGATATGCTTCAGAACTTTCTGCATGCAACTGATTTTTAACCATGGATCTTTCTGATACAATTTGATCACGCTCTCGTGATAGTTGTTGAAGATTTCTATACACCGCCTTTGGCCTTTGCCAATTATCTAACTTACGCTCTAATCCAAACTGGGCTATAGCTTCTGAACAAGTTTTATCAGTGATGGTCTTGTTCTCTAATGTGCGCATATAGTTGCTTATCTTATTGGGCAGAATAATACTTACTTCATAGTCATTTTCTGCCAGATGATAGGCAATTTTCTGGTGGTAAACGCCTGTGGCCTCCATTACGTAACGAATATTTATCGTATTATCCGTATGTTTTTTAACCCATTCCAATAGTGATCTGATCCCCGAATCACTATTCTTAAAAACCTTATGGGCATAAAGCTCGATAGTGAAATCTTCCAGTGTTCTACCTAAGGTTACCACTAATTCTTTCTGGGCTACATCTATGCCCAATACTTGTTTTAATACTTTTTTCATCTTTTATCTTATAATGTAATTGATGAATCTCTCTTCGTTTTCTCTCCTGGTTGGATATTCTGGATATCATGAAGCATGGTTCCTTACATTCTGTTCAAACTCGAAAAGATAGAAAAGGATGAGGCAAGTTCTTAGATACAATATGCTAAAAAGCTATTTAGACATCCATGTGCTCTCATCCTCCATCAATTATATTCACAAATTTAAGCCTTTGTAAACATAGGAGGGCATCTAAGTTTTCAAGTTTCATTTTAAGGATTATTAATATAATTCCTTCAGACTAAAGGGAGGAGCACAGATTGTTAGATGCTAAAAGACTAAAGCAGAATGCTGGGGATTTCAATTGCTCCATTGTTTATGCTGAAAGCTTAATGACTAAAGCAGAAAGCTAAAAGACCAAAGTGGTTAAGGGTAACAGGATATTAATTTCACCAGCTAAGATATCTTAGGGCATCTAAGTTTTCAAGTTTCATTTAAGGGGCTATTAGGTTTTTTTATTTGTTTTGGGCAGGATGAATGTTTCAAAAAAGTATTTGTCCCTGCTCTTTAAACCTGATGGTAGCGAAAATCCTTTTTGGGTTTCCAGGCTTTCATACGATCGGGTACTTCCAATGGCCAAAAAGATTGCAGCAAACAGCAGGACTGCATTGGCCCACAAGCACCGAAATTGTTTTACTGGAAATTTAATCTATAAAAGCTTTTTCTGTTTTATCAAATAGGCTATAATCCATTACGGTTTTTCCTTGCTCATTGTGTGAATGCATAATTTTAAACTTAGCATTCCATTCAATATCTTCGTCTTGATAGCTTGTTCTGGTGTGGATAGTTTGAGCAAAAGTATCATCAAAAGCCCTTAAAATTACAAATATCTCTACCTCTGCAACCATCAGTTCATCTAATGTTTTCTCAAACAATGGGCTATCTTCTGTGATTGGGTGAACGATTGTCCAGTTAAGGGATAGGACACTGATTTTGCTGCGCTCCAATTCGAGCGGATAAAAACTGCGCTTGAGTTTACCTTCAAAGGTTTCGTTAAAGGTCATGAACATTTGTACTTCAACATCAATTAGCGAATTTTTTCTCAAATTGACCAAACGACACATTAAACCAGTTTTATTTTGATAGGGTGCGACGACCATTTTTTTACTAAAAGAAACTTTAGAGGTAGGGCGGCTGAAGCGACCATAAAGTAGTCCTGTAGCTAGTGCAAAAGCCAATAGACCTAACATACTTTCGAAAGCAGCAAGTATACTTGTGATGAAGCCTTGAGGTGAAATATGACCATAACCTACTGTAGAAATGGTTTGGGCAGAGAAGAAAAAGGCATCAAAAAATTGATCGCGGAGGGTTGTACCTTTAGCGCCATTGAGGTTTTCGATACCAATAATATTATAAGCAGCTGCAAAAAGTGTATTTACAATGAGGTAAACAATTAAAATAACAAAGAAGAAACGAGGCCAACTCATGGTTACTAAACGAGTATAAGTATCGTCGAATTTAAACCATGGTAAGCCAATACGTTCGATATTTGGTGTACCGTCGGTGTTTAGAACGCGTTGATTTTTGATTACGGGAACAGAACCGAAACCTAAATCATCATTAAATTGTACTTTTCTTTTAAAGAAAGCCATATATTTTTAGAAAGATTTTGGAATTATAAAAAACAATGTTAATATTTGTTTTATACAAACATGATAATTAAAAACTTAAATAACAATTGGTGGTGGCATAACGAAATTCGTTAGGCAAGTTCTGTTGTTATATATTTTAAAATATTTTAAATACAATTGAAAGGATTGCCCAAAAAGCAATCCTTTTTTTATTGAACTATATCCTCGGTTCGTGTCGTCACGAAACGAAAGAAATTGGCGTTAAAAGTGATTAACCGCAGATAGAAAAGATGGACATAGATAAAAGTAAAAGATAAACACAAAGAAAAATCTGTGTGTATCTGTGTTCATCGTGGTTAAAATAAAAGAAAACATGAAAAAGATATTAAACCATTTATTTGAAAATAAGAGTTTCAGTAGGGAAGAGGCAAAAAACATCCTGATTTCTATTACGCAGGGCGAATTCAATTCTTCTCAAATTGCGGCTTTTATTACTGCTTATGCCATGCGAAACATCACGGTCGATGAATTGCAGGGTTTTCGCGATGCGATGCTGGATTTAGGGATTAAAGCAGATTTTTCAAACTACGAATTAATCGACCTTTGTGGAACTGGTGGCGATGGTAAGGATACTTTTAATATTTCTACACTTTCATCGTTTGTAGTAGCGGGAGCTGGTTATCAGGTGGCAAAACATGGTAATTACGGGGTTTCATCGGGTTGTGGTTCTTCAAATGTAATGGAGTATTTGGGTTATAGCTTCACTAATGATCAGGATATTTTGAAACGGAATTTAGATCGTGCTGGAATTTGCTTTTTGCATGCTCCGCTGTTTAACCCAGCTATGAAAATTGTTGCGCCTATTCGTAAAGAATTGGGTGTGAAAACTTTTTTCAATATGTTAGGGCCAATGGTTAATCCATCACAACCAAAATATCAAATGGTTGGCGTTTTTAGTTTGGAACTGGCTCGTTTGTACAATTATTTATACCAGGATACTACAAAGAATTATACCATTGTACACGCATTAGAGGGTTACGATGAAATATCATTAACCTGCGATGTGAAAACTTTTAATAACAAAGGAGAAAGTATTTTGACTCTGAACGATATGGGTTTTGAAAAGGTTGCTATAAATGATATCAAAGGTGGCGATACGGTAGAATCATCGGCGAAAATATTTATGGATGTGCTAAATGGCGAGGCAACGGACGTTCAGAATAATGTGGTGCTTTGTAATTCTGCACTGGCCATTAAAACCATAAAACCATCGGCAAGTTTTGCAGATTGTTTCTATGAAGCTGAGGAATCGCTAACGAGTAAAAAGGCATTAGATAGCTTTAAAAAATTAGTAGCCTAATGAGAGATTTGAAACTTAAGGTTTGTGGAATGAAATTCGCAGCGAACATTGCTGCTGTAGCAGGCTTGCAGCCTGATTATTTGGGCTTTATTTTTTATGATAAATCGCCAAGGTATATTAGTGATGTTTCGGCAGAGTTAATTAAATACGTTCCGTCAGAGATTAAAACTGTTGGTGTTTTTGTGGATGAGGATTTGGAAATTGTGAAGAAAAAAATAAATCTTTATCAGTTAAAGGCTGTTCAATTACATGGAAGTGAGACACCCGAATACTGCGCCGAATTGAAAGCTACTTTTAATAATTTGGAAGTGATTAAAGCTTTTGGTGTTGATGAAGATTTTGATTTTTCTACTTTAGATGCATACCAGAATGTGGTTGATTTCTTTCTGTTCGATACCAAAACGAAAGCACATGGTGGTTCAGGAAAAACATTCGATTGGAAGATATTAGAAAGTTATACGATTGATAAGCCTTACTTTTTAAGTGGAGGGATTGATTTGGGGCATGTTGATGTAATTGTGGGAATAAATGATGAAAGGTTATATGGGTTGGATATAAACAGCAGATTTGAAACTGAACCTGGCGTTAAAGATGTAGAACGGATTAAGGCATTTGTAGCGAAGCTAGGAGATTAGTTTTTTTTGCGCATCGCTATCCCCCCTTTGGAGGGGGCAGGGGGAGGAATTAAATTATATTTGTCCTAGCCAGACAGGCTTTTTTCTTTTGACCGCAAAAGAAACAAAACTCCCGGCTGAAAATTTTTCTTTTGAAGTTAGTGATTTAGCTTGGTCTGACTAACCCGAAAAATTTGTTAGGCCGGATTGAAGTAAAACGGAGATGAACTGGTAAGGCTTAACTGGATGTAATTGCAAGCGGGTAAAAAATACTTCTAACAACCCATGATTTCAATCATGGGCAATAAAAAAATACAATTCATTGCCGTCGGTTTCAACTGATGGAATATTGATTAAGATATATGAAATACAAAGTAAACGAAAAAGGATATTACGGAGATTTCGGTGGAGCATACATCCCAGAAATGCTTTATCCAAACGTAGAGGAATTGCGTCAAAACTATTTAAAGATTATTGATGATGCCGATTTTCAGAAAGAATTTCATCAATTATTAAAAGATTACGTTGGCCGCCCTTCGCCATTATATTTAGCCAATAGGTTATCAGAAAGGTATGGTGCAAATATTTTCTTGAAGAGAGAAGATTTAAACCATACTGGCGCACATAAAATTAATAATACCATCGGTCAGATCTTACTAGCTGAAAAGTTAGGCAAGAAAAGAATTATTGCCGAAACTGGTGCTGGTCAGCATGGTGTTGCAACGGCTACTGTTTGTGCCTTGCGTAATCTAGAGTGTGTGATTTATATGGGCGAGGTTGATATCGAGCGTCAGGCGCCAAATGTTGCACGTATGAAAATGTTGGGTGCAAAGGTTGTTCCAGCAAGTTCAGGAAGTAAAACACTTAAAGATGCAACCAATGAGGCTATGCGTGATTGGATTAATAACCCAGTTGATACGCATTACATTATTGGCTCTGTGGTTGGTCCACACCCTTATCCTGATATGGTGGCGATTTTCCAATCCATCATTTCTGAGGAGACTAAAAAACAGTTAATTGAGCAAACTGGAAATGATCAGCCTGATTATGTTTTGGCTTGCGTAGGTGGTGGTAGTAATGCCATGGGTATGTTTTATCATTTTATGGATGATGAAAATGTGAAATTAATCGCTGTTGAAGCTGCTGGTAAAGGTGTTTCTAGTGGGTTTTCTGCCGCAACAACCTATCTTGGTAAAGAAGGGGTTTTACATGGCAGCAGAAGTATTTTAATGCAAACTGAAGATGGGCAAGTGGTAGAACCGCATTCGGTTTCAGCAGGTTTGGATTATCCTGGAATCGGTCCACAGCATGCACATTTGTTTAAAACTGGTCGAGGAAAATATGTTTCCATTACTGATGAAGAAAGTTTGGATGCTGGTTTATTGCTCACTCAATTAGAAGGGATTATTCCAGCAATAGAAAGTGCTCATGCATTGGCTTACCTGGAAAAGATGGAATTTAAAGGTGGCGAAAATGTAGTGGTTTGCTTGTCGGGCAGAGGCGATAAGGATTTAGATACTTACATTAAATATTTTAATTTATAAAAAAGGGAATGGAAAATAGTGAATTGGAAATGGCTTGAATTACCATCTATTTCCTATTTCCAAATAACCATTACCACTAATATTATGAACAGAATCAAACAACTCTTCGAAACGAAGAAAAATATATTATCAATTTACTATACCGCAGGTTATCCAAATATCGGCGATACTATACAAATAGCCGAGGCTTTAGAAAAGTCGGGTGCAGATATGCTGGAGATTGGTTTCCCATATTCTGATCCAGTTGCTGATGGCCCGGTAATTCAGGCAAGCAGCAAAAAATCTTTAGACCAGGGCATGACGCTGAAAGTACTTTTCGAGCAATTAAAAGACCTGCGTAAAAACGTAACCATTCCTGTTTTATTAATGGGTTATGTAAATCCAGTTTTGCAATTTGGTGTAGAGAACTTTTGTAAAGCTTGTGCCGAAGTTGGCGTTGATGGTTGTATCGTTCCTGATTTGCCAATGGTGGAATATGAGGAGTTTTACCAAACTTGCTTTGAAGAGCACAATTTAAGTAATGTGTTTTTGATTACTCCTCAAACCGCTGAAGAACGCATTCACAAAATTGATGGGCTAACCAATGGGTTTATTTATCTACTTTCTTCGTCAGCAACAACAGGTAAAAACCTGGAAGTAGGGGATACCACAGAAACATACTTTGGCAGAATTAAGAATATGAACCTGAAAAACCCAACGATGATTGGTTTTGGTATTAGCGATAAACAAACTTTTGATAAAGCGTGTTCTTACGCAAATGGAGCGATTATCGGAACGGCATTCGTTAAAGCTATTGAAGACGGGAATATTGAAGAGCGTGTGAGTGATTTTATGAAGAAGTTTAAAGGTTAATGATTTAACCGCAAAGACGCAAAGTTATTCGCAAAGAACACTAAGTTTTGCTGCTTTTCTAGCCCTATAGCTAATTTTAGCGTTTTATTTCAATCGTTGTACTTTATTGTTGGATTTTCGAGCAATAACAATTTTCAAGGTTTTTGTAGTGGGAAAATAGCTTACGTTATACTGTTTCGGTTGGTGAGACACCAACCGATTGATGAATTCCCTTTTCATCATGCTATCTCTATTTGGAGGGGCAGGGCAACGTCATTAACTTAAGTGAAAACAAAAAAGAATTGTCATCCTGAGCGTAGTCGAAGGATAGATTATTTTTTGTTTTCCGACAATTGACCAGGTCTTCGACTACGCTCAGACGGACAGCATTTGTGCGTAGTTAATGACGTTTCGGTTGGTGAGACACCAATCGATAGAAAGAATTGTCATCCTGAGCGTAGTCGAAGGATAGATTGTTTTTTGTTTTCCGAAAATTGAACAGGTCTTCGACTACGCTCAGGCGGACAACATTTGTACGTAGTTAATGACGTTTCGGTCGGTGAGACACCAACCGATAGAAAGAACTATTTAAACCAATCCTCATAATGCATTTCGAACTTTACTTCTCCTTTATTTACCATACCGACATTTTTCCAGCCTTGTAATTCATAAAATTTTTCCGCCTTTGTATTGGGCGCAGTTCCCAACCAAACTTTTTCTTTTGTTTGATTGAAGTACCAATCCATCATTAAGCGATGCAGTTCTTTGCCGATGCCTTTACCTTCAAATTCTGGTCGAAGGAAAAGTGCCCAAATGTTGTGCTCTTTCAAATCAACAATAGAGAAGCCAACTATTTCTTCTTCAACTTCACAAACCCAACCTTTGCCACGTTGGGTTATGAATTCTTCGCAATCGGCATCGGTTACAAGTGCTGGGTTGGATAACGTGTTTTCTTTGACGGTATGTCGAACAATTTGTATTTGAGGGATGTCGGTTGTTGTGGCTTCACGATAAATCATAAACGAATATAAAGTTTTGGGTAAGGATTTACGCTAAGAGAGAATAAATGTTTTTGTCCTGACCGGACGGGCCTTTTTCTTTTTGATGTCAAAAAGAAGCAAAAAACACCGGCTGAAAATTTTTGTTTTGAAGTTTCTACTTTGGCGTGGATAGTGCACCCCCAAAAATTTGTTAGGCCGGATTTTAGCGAAACGGGGATAGAGTGGTAAGGCTTAGTTGGATAGAAAGACAATTTGGATAGGCGGAGAGTTGTTAATAAATCGTCATTTCGACCGAAGCGGAGAAATCTTTTAAATTTGTCGGTACAGTTTAAAAGATTTCGTAGTTCTGTTACCGATGTAAAATTGGTATAAGGTGCACCATTTGAAATGACAACCGTCTTGAATAGCAAAATGTATTAAACACCCCGCCCTGCGGGCACCCCTCTGAGAGAGGGGAATTGCAAAATGCATAAAAACTTTGAGGGATTGGGGGTGGTTTGTTGTAGATAGCAAATTGCCCAAGTTATCTAAACCCGACCGAAATGGAAATACTTTTTTATTGCAATTATCTTAAACATGCTGTCATGCTGAGGCACGAAGCATCTGCAAGCGATGGAAACGACTAATTTCATTACATGCACAACAGAATCTAAAAAAGATTGTAATAAAGGGCGGGACTTCCGTTTCAAAAAGACTACAGTTATTGCTTTCCAAAAAAGAAAAATTGTCTGCTTGTCATGAATTTTAAGAGGCTGCAAAAAACTCAAGATAAAAATCTACCAAACAAATGCTATTTTAAATGCTGTAAACGACCTTTTTGAAGGAGAAAATTCTATTTGACAATAGCATGATTGTTGATTTCTGAAATGGTTCTACATTTGCTTAACGGTGTTAGATTATTTACACTTAATAATTCCAGTCATGGGAAGTAAAGAAAGAATTCTACGTTTAAAAGAAGAAACCAGAACCAGTATTCTGGATGCAGCCTTGAACATTGTTCAAACGGAAGGTTGGCAGGCTTTGAGTATGCGTAAAATTGCCGACCAGATTGAATATACTGCGCCAATTATTTATGAATATTTCCCGAATAAGGAAGGTATTTTATTGGAGCTAACCAGAAGAGGATACCAAATCTTAGGTAAAGATATTCGCGAAGCTCGTGATCAACATGGTAACGCTGCAGACCAAATGGAAGCCATGTGGGTTGCTTATTGGAACTTCGCTTTTTCTCATAAAGAATTTTACCAACTGATGTATGGTGTTGATATGGTTTGCTGCACGGTGAAAAATTCTATGCAGGAAGCTGAACAAGTGTCGAATATGTTGGGTGATGTAATTGAATCTTTGTTCGAAAAGAAACCCGTATCTGAAAACGACATCTGCATGAAGTACTATACTTATTGGTCGATTATTCATGGTTTGATTTCGATTAACCTGGTTAGGCCAAATGGTAGAACAACTGACGAACTTAACCAACAAATTTTGAAAGACGCTATTAAGGGAATTACTTTATCTATTAACAGCTAAACTTTTTTTTAAATCTACCATTTAACACTGTTAGATTATTTATACACTTTAAATCCACAATAAATTATAATCATATGAATGCTATCCATCGCTTGTTTATTTTACTTAACACTGTTAAACGGTTTAATCAGGTTAAGTCTATGTTAATTATTTTTTCTCTCTCTATAATTCTGGTAAGCTGTAAATCATCTCCAGATCAAGCTGCTGCCGCACCGCCGCCACCAGTTTTACCTGTAAGTTTGATCAGCGAAAGCTCGCAAACAACTTATATCGATTATCCAGCAGCTATTCAAGGTGCTGTTGATATTGATATTCGTCCGCAAGTTAGCGGTTATTTACAAAGTGTTTTGGTTAACGAAGGTGCTTATGTAACGGCTGGACAAACACTTTTCAAAATCAATGAAAACCCTTACCGCGAAGCTTTAAATAATGCTAAAGCTAGTTTGCATGCTGCTGAAGCTGCTATTTTAAATGCTCAGTTAGAAGTAGATAAATTAACGCCTTTAGTACAAAATAAAGTAGTATCTGATTTCCAGTTAAAAACTGCCAAAACCGCTTATAAAATTGCTCAAGCTAATGCAGAGCAAGCGAAAGCGAGTGTTGCTTCGGCCCAAATTAATTTGGGTTACACCAATGTTAAGGCTACGGTGAGCGGTTATATCGGTCGTATTCCAAAGAAACAAGGAAGTTTGGTTTCGCCAACTGATCAGGCTGCTTTAACGCAATTATCAGATATTCATGAAGTGCATGTTTATTTCTCTTTGGCTGAAAATGATTTCAACAATTTCAACGCCAACTATCCTGGTAAATCGCCAGCTGATAGGATTAAACACTTACCAGCTGTTGAGTTGCTTTTATCGGATAATACTACTTATCCAATTAAAGGCAAGATCGATATGATTGACGGACAGTTTGATAAAAATACTGGCGCTATTACTTTAAGAGCAAGTTTCCCGAATGCAAACGGAACATTACGTTCTGGAAATACGGGTAAAGTTCGTTTAGGTTTATTACATGATGATGCCATATTGATTCCGCAAGCTGCTACTGTAGAAATGCAGGATAAAGTTTTCGTTTTTGCAGTAAGCAAAGACAATAAAGTGAGCAAAATGCCTATTACGGTTATCGGTAAAAGTGGCAACAATTATTTAGTAAAAGATGGTGTAAAATCTGGCGATCAAATTGTGTTGAGCGGTTTAGACCGTTTGCAAGAAGGACAGGTGATTACGCCTGAAAAAGGAACTGATAAGGCAGCAAAGTTGTAGCTGAAAGACTAAAGCGGAAAGCTAGTTGAAAGTTAAAAGTAAAAGGTTTAAAGATCAAAGCTCAAATACTAAAGCTTAAAGCATATTACAAGAACAAAAAATAAAATAAAAACAAAATGTTCAAGATATTTATACAAAGACCAGTATTGGCAACTGTTATCTCCATCTTATTGGTGATATTAGGTGTACTTGGTTTAACGAAACTGCCTTTACAACAGTTTCCTGATATTGCGCCACCATCTGTTTTGGTAACGGCGGTTTATCCTGGTGCGAATGCCGAAACTGTTTTACGTTCGGTTGCGCCATCGCTTGAAGAATCCATTAATGGGGTAGAAAACATGACTTACATGAGTTCTACAGCTAGTAATGATGGTTCGTTAGCTATTACCGTTTTCTTTAAATTGGGTACTAACGCCGATCAGGCAGCGGTTAATGTTCAGAATCGGGTAGCACAAGCTACGAGTCAGTTACCAGCAGAAGTGGTTCAGCAGGGCGTAACTACAGCGAAACAACAGAATAGTTTTATTATGGCTATTGGTTTGTACACAGAAGATGAATCGAAATACGATCAGACTTTCGTAGCCAATTATGCGCAAATCAATATTATTCCAGAGATTAAACGTATTCCAGGTGTAGGTTCTGCGGCTATTTTTGGTGGTGTTAAAGATTATTCGATGCGTGTTTGGTTAAACCCAACACAAATGACTACTTATAAGGTTACCCCGAATGAGGTGATGAAAGCCATTCAGGATAAAAGCTTGGAGGCTGCGCCGGGTAAATTTGGTGAGAAAAGTAAGGAAGTTTTCGAATATGTAATTAAATACAAAGGTAAATTAACCAAACCAGAAGAATATGAAAATATAGCTATACGTGCCAATGCAGATGGTTCTATTTTACATTTGAAAGATGTAGCAAGAGTAGAATTAGGTGCATATTCTTACAACAGTATTACGCGTATCAATGGTAAAAAAGCCATTGTAATTGGTATTATTCAATTGGCTGGCTCTAACTCGAATGATATTCAGGTGGCGATTAATAAGCTGATGGAGAAATCAGAGAAAAGTTTTCCAGCGGGGATAAAAAAGAATATTTTTTATAGTACAAAGGTTGCCTTAGATCAATCTATAGAGCAGGTAGAACACACATTGGTTGAAGCTTTTATTCTGGTTTTCATTGTAGTGTTCTTATTCCTACAGGATTTCAGATCAACCTTAATTCCTGCTATTGCGGTTCCAGTAGCTATTCTGGGTACATTTTTCTTTATGCAGTTATTCGGTTTCTCTATTAACTTACTGACTTTGTTCGCCTTGATTTTGGCCATTGGTATTGTTGTGGATGACGCGATTGTGGTCGTCGAGGCGGTGCACGCCAAGATGGAACACAAAGGTTTGGCACCAAAAGCAGCCACGCACGAAGCGATGCATGAAATTACAGGTGCAATTATTTCGATTACTTTAGTAATGGCCGCAGTGTTTTTACCCGTTGGTTTTATGGAGGGTTCTACAGGTGTTTTCTATCGCCAGTTTGCCTTTACCATGGCTATTGCGATCGTGATTTCAGCGGTTAACGCTTTAACTTTAAGTCCTGCTTTGGCTGCTTTATTTCTTAAAGATAACCATTCTTCACCTAGTGAAAAACCTGAGCAGAAATCAAACTTCAAACAAAGATTCTTCAACGGATTTAACCACAGTTTTAATTCCCTTACCAATCGTTATGTTGGCGGTTTGAAGTTTTTGGTTCGTCATAAATGGTTGAGCATGGGCGGTTTAGTGCTGATTACTTTAGCTACCGTTTTCATGGTAAAAACCACACCTGCAGGATTTATTCCAACAGAAGACCAGGGTTTTATCGCCATTGCGGTAAATACGCCATCGGGTACATCATTAGAGGGCACACAAAAAGTAATGACAGAAGCGGAAACTTTATTAAGCAAGTTAGATGCTTCAAGAGATGTAACGGCTATTTCAGGTTTCAACTTATTAACCAATTCTACCAGTCCATCTTCAGCTGTGGTTTTCGTATTGTTAAAGCCAAATGAAGAGCGTGGCGCAGTAAAAAACATCGAAGAGATCATGAATCAGGTTCGTGGTAAACTGGGTGGTATTACCGGCGGTAGTTTCTTCGTATTCAGTTTTCCAACGGTACCTGGTTTTAGTAATGTGGAAGCCTTAGATATGGTTCTCCAAGATAAAACTGGCGGTAAGCTGGATAAATTTAGCGGAATCTCTCAGCAATTTATTGGAGAATTAATGAAGCGCCCAGAAATAGCAGTAGCTTTTACCAGTTTTAAAGCCGATTATCCACAATTGCAATTGGATATCAACGACGAAAAAGCTGACCAATTGGGTGTAAATGTGAAAGACATTTTGCAAACCATGCAAACTTATTTCGGTAGTGCACAGGCATCAGATTTTAACCGCTTCGGTAAATATTACCGTGTTGTTGTTCAGGCTGATGTTCAGGATCGGGCAGACCCATCATCAATCGACCGTGTTTTTGTGAAAAGTAACCGTGGCGAAATGGTACCTATTAATACGCTGGTAAAATTGAGTCGTATTTATGGTTCAGAAACGGCTTCGAGATACAATCTGTTTAATTCGATTTCAATTAACGCGATTCCGAAACCAGGTTTTAGTTCTGGCCAGGCGATTAAGGCAATCGAAGAAGTGGCTGAGAAACATTTGCCATCTGGTTACAGTTACGAATTCTCTGGTCAAACCCGTGAAGAAATTTCTTCTGGTGGCCAATCGACCGTGATTTTCTTATTGTGTCTGGTATTTATTTACTTCCTGCTTTCGGCACAGTATGAAAGTTATATTCTGCCTCTTTCGGTAATCTTATCGATCCCAGCAGGTATATTCGGTGTATTTGTTGCCATTGGTTTAACAGGTATTCAAAATAATATTTATGTACAGGTTGCGCTGATTATGCTGATCGGATTGCTGGCTAAGAACGCGATTCTGATTGTAGAATTTGCGGTTCAACGGAGAAGAAGCGGACAACCATTGGTTGCATCGGCATTGGAAGCTGCTAAATCGAGGTTGCGTCCGATTATTATGACGTCATTGGCTTTTATCGTTGGTTTAATTCCGATGATGGGCGCTACAGGTCCGTCGGCACAAGGTAACCACTCGATCAGTATTGGTGCAGCGGGAGGAATGATTTCGGGCGTAGTTTTAGGTTTGTTTATCATCCCGGTACTCTTTGTCATCTTCCAGGCTTTACAAGAAAAAATATCAAGAAAATCAGATGAGGTTGTTCCTCATCATGAAGAAGAACTTATAATTAAAGAAGTTTATGAAACGGTTTAATATTTTAAGCATCCTGCTTTTTGCTTTAATCTGGAGCGGATGTTCAGTATCTAAAGATTTAGCTTTACCACAGAGTTTGGCGCCAAAAATGTTTAGAAATTCAATGCCAAAAGATTCTTCAAGTGTGGGTGATTTGCCTTTGAAGAGTTTTATCAACGACCTCACCGTACAGAATTTAATTGATACGGCTTTGGTTAAGAATTACGATATGCAAATTGCATTGAAAAATATCGATGCGGCTGAAGTATTGTTTAAACAATCCAAATTGGGTTATTTACCTGAGTTAAAGTTACAGGTGGCGGCAAGTTCAAGCCGCCCGTCTGACAACAGTTTAAACGGCTTAAGCTTAAATCAGTTTACAGGTTCAACACATATAGAAGATTATAATGCCAACCTTGGCTTACTTTGGGAAGCTGATATCTGGGGAAAAATCCGTAATCAAAAAGCTGGTGCTTTAGCCAGTTTTTTGCAAACCGAAGAGGCACGTAAAGCGGTTCAAACTCGTTTGGTTTCTAATGTTGCGCAAGGCTATTATAATTTGTTGATGCTTGATGCTCAATTAGAAATCGCCAAGAAGAATTTAAAACTGAACGATAGTACTTTAAGGATTATCAATTTACAATTTGATGCTGGTCAGGTTACTTCATTAGCAATCCAGCAGGCTGAGGCGCAGCAGTTAAATGCGGCACAATTAATTCCTCGCCTGGAGCAAAATGTTGCTTTACAGGAAAATGCTTTGAGCGTGTTGATTGGTACGATGCCAAAGGCGATTAACCGTTCGAATCGTTTAGATAAAATGGCGATTCCACAAGACTTAAATGCTGGGTTCCCATCATCGTTGCTAAGCCGCAGGCCAGATATTAAGTCTGCTGAGTTGGCTTTAAACATAGCAAATGCCAAGGTTGGTGTGGCGAAAGCGAGTTTGTATCCATCTTTAGTGATTACAGCAAGTGGTGGTATCAATTCGTTTAAAGCCAGCAATTGGTTTAATGTGCCTGCCTCGCTCTTCGGCCTGGTTTCCGGTGGAATTACACAGCCCATTTTTCAAAGAGGTCAATTGAAGTCTACGTTAGAACTGGCTAAAATTGACAGGGAGAAAACGGTTATTCAATTCCGTCAATCTGTTATTAATGCGGTAGGAGAGGTTTCTGATGAGTTAACAAAAGTAGAGAAATTGAAAACGCAGTATGGTATCGCTGAAAAAAGAGCTTTGACATTACAACAGGCATCTAAAAATGCAAGTATGTTGTTTAAAAGTGGTATGGCCAACTATTTAGAAGTGATAACGGCTCAGGGTAATTTGTTGCAAAGCGAATTAGAGTTAACAACCATTAAAACTGAACAGTTAAATGCAGTTGTTGGTTTGTACCGCTCTTTGGGTGGTGGCTGGAATTAAGTTCCTGCGTTAACAAAATATTTTAACCACATAAGGAATGTAATGCATTTAAGTCGTTTGACTTATTTGAAATTTATATTTCTTATGTGGTTATTTTTTTGAAATTATTTTAGCCATATAGATATTTAAGAACATATAGGTTGTTTCGCTTATTATTTCTTAATGGTTATATTTTTTCGAAATTATTCTAGCCATATAGACATTTAAGATCATATAGGTTGTTTGGCTTATTATTTCTTAATGGTTATATTTTTTTGAAATTATTCTAGCCATATAGACATTTAAGATCATATAGGTTGTTTCGCTTATTATTTCTTAATGGTTTTTTTAAAATTATTCTAGCCATATAGACATTTAAGAACATATAGGTTGTTTTGGTAATTATTTCTTAATGGTGATATTTTTTTGAAATTATTCTAACCATATAGACATTTAAGATCATATAGATTGTTTGGCTTATTATTTCTTAATGGTTATATTTTTTTGAAAAGCAAAATTAGTGCTCATCGGTTAAGGTAGTCCCGCTTTTTACTGCAAGCTTTTAAAATAGTGGTTTTTCCATACAAACCTGATTTCGAGAAATGGGGAAGCTACCTCTTGGCAAACGGATGGTAATTCAATTTTAAAAGGCTTTCCGTTTTAATCGGGTTTAATTAACTAAGCTTAGTTTTCTTTCCAATTTACTATGATTTTATCCTTTTCAAAAATACAAAACCCACTAAGCCCGAAATAATTGATGCCGTTAATATTGCAAACTTGGCTTCCGAAATATGCAATTCATCACTAAACGAAAGCAGTGAAATAAAAATTGACATGGTGAAGCCGATTCCTGCTATCATACCTAAACCCAAAATGTGTTTCCAGCCTGCGCCAGATGGCAGTTCAGCCCATTTCAGTTTAACAGCTAGCCAACTGAAAAATGTTACCCCAATGGTTTTTCCTGCAAATAAGCCTAAAATAATCCCTAAACCTAAAGGTGATACCAAACCTGAAATCATTTCTTTTTGGAAAGTGATATTAGTATTTGCGAGTGCAAAAATCGGCATGATCAGATAATTAACTGGAGTAGTTAAAAAGTGTTCTAATTTTTCTAAAGGTGACAAAACATCCGTTTCGTTGGTTGGGATCGTAAAAGCAAGTAGTACACCCGCAATAGTTGCATGTATGCCCGAATGGTGAATAAAATACCAAAGAAAAACACCTGGGATTAAATAAAAAACGAGATTCTTTACACCAAAGTAATTCAATAGTATTAATAAGGCCAAAATGCCTGCGGCCATTGCTAAATATTCGAAATGAATTTGACTCGTATAAAATATGGCGATAACCAAAATGGCACCTAAATCGTCAACGATAGCAAGAGCAGCCAAAAATATCTTTAAACTTGTGGGTACGTTTTTACCTAGCATTGCAATGATTGCCAGTGCAAAAGCAATATCAGTAGCCATCGGGATTCCCCAACCTGAACCAGTTTCTGTTCCAACATTAAACAGGAAATAAATTAAAGCAGGAACAAGCATACCGCCCAATGCCGCAATAACTGGAAGTGCTGCGCTTTTAACAGAAGATAGTTCGCCTTCTACCAGTTCACGTTTAATTTCTAAACCAACAAGTAGAAAGAATATTGCCATTAAGGCATCGTTAATCCAAGCTAGAATGCTATAATTAACGGCTCCAAATCCAAGTTTGACTTCCAAAAAGGCTTCGAAACTTTCTTTTGAGGCCGTATTCGCTATTAATAGAGAAATGGCAACGCAAAGCAATAATAAAAAACCACCAACTTGGCCAGATTTGAAGAAACGTTGAAACACTTCGAGATTAATGAGTTTTGCCATAGCGGTAAAAATACCAAAAATAGAGGTATTAGATAGTGAAAAAAGGTGTAAATAGCTTTATGCGTTTTTAATGAGGGTAATATTATAAGAAATCTTCGATATCGCCTTTGCCTTCACGAATAATCTCAAATTCGCCATTTGTGCAATCGATAACGGTAGATGCTTCGTTATCGCCAAAACCACCATCGATTACCAAATCAACCAGGTCTTCGTATTTTTCATGTATTAATTCAGGATCAGTTGAATATTCAATAAGTTCATCATCATCTTTTATGGAAGCAGAAATAATTGGATTCCCTAATTCTTTTACAATACATCGAGCAATGTTATTATCTGGAACACGAATACCGACTGTTTTTTTATTAGAGCTTAACAGTTTAGGTACATTATTATTCGCGTTAAAAATAAAGGTAAATGGACCAGGTAATGCTTTTTTTAAAACCCTGAATGTTGTATTGTCGATAGGCTTAATATAATCTGAGATATGACTTAAATCATGACAAACGAATGAAAAATTTGCTTTTTCAGGTTTTATTCCGCGTATTCTAGCAATTTTTTCTATTGCTTTTGGGTTGGTGATATCGCAACCCAAACCATAAACTGTGTCGGTTGGGTAAATAATTAAACCACCTTTTTTTAACACGTCAACCACTTGCTCTATGGCCTTTTCATTTGGGTTCTCTGGATAAATCTTAATAAGCATAGCGTAAAAATAACAATTTAATGGTGTCAGTTGTTTAATAATACTAATCTTTGTAGAAACAAAACATACGCTAATCTAATTTTATGAGAAAAGCTTTCGTCGCAATTGCCGCATTTTTAGTTGCCCTAACCATTATGTTGGGCGTTTACCAGCCATTTTTATGGTGGACTTTCCTTTTTACTGGCCCATTTGTAATATTAGGCATTTACGATTTATATCAACCTAAACATAGTATTGTACGTAATTATCCAGTTTTTGGTCGTTTAAGATACTTTATGGAAGAATTGCGTCCGAAGGTTTATCAATACTTTGTAGAAAGTGATACTAACGGTACGCCATATAACCGCTTAAATCGTTCTTTAATTTATCAACGAGCAAAGAAAGATAATGATACGATTCCTTTTGGAACACAATTAAATGTTTACGATAACGGATATGAGTGGCTAAGCCATAGTATTGCGGCAATTTCACATCATGAATTAAACTTAGATCCTCGTGTTTTGGTTGGCGGGCCTGAATGCACCAAGCCTTATGCAGCCAGTATTTATAACATATCGGCGATGAGTTTTGGCTCGCTGAGTCAGAATGCTATTTTGGCTTTAAACGGTGGTGCAAAAATGGGCAATTTCGCTCATAACACTGGCGAGGGTGGGATAAGTGATTATCATCGTAAGCCTGGAGGTGATTTAATCTGGCAAATTGGAACGGGTTATTTCGGCTGTCGAAATAACGATGGAACCTTTAATTTTGAAGCTTACGCTGATAGAGCAAAAACTGATCAGGTTAAGATGATTGAAATTAAATTATCTCAGGGAGCAAAACCAGGTCATGGAGGGATGTTGCCAGCCAAAAAAGTTACGGCAGAAGTTGCCAGAATTCGTTTGGTGCCAGAAGGTAAAGATGTTTTGTCGCCACCTGCACATTCCGCATTTAATACACCAATTGGTTTACTGCAGTTTGTAAAAAAGCTAAGAGATTTATCGGGTGGAAAACCTGTTGGCTTTAAACTTTGTATAGGTCGCAAGAGTGAATTTTATGCCATTTGTAAAGCGATGATATCAACTGGAATTCACCCTGACTTTATTACTGTAGATGGGGGCGAAGGCGGAACAGGAGCTGCCCCACAAGAATTTTCTAATTCGGTTGGTATGCCTTTGCGTGAAGGTGTTGCCTTTGTTTATGATGTTTTAACAGGTTTCGATCTAAAGAAAAACATTAAAATTATTGCTTCGGGAAAAGTTGCTACAGGTTTCGATTTAGTTAAAAATATAGCTTTAGGTGCAGATATGTGTAATGCCGCCCGTGGAATGATGTTCGCGTTGGGCTGTATTCAGGCATTAGAATGTAACAGTAATACGTGCCCTACAGGCGTAGCTACACAAGATCAGAGCTTAATGAAAGGTTTAGTTGTAGAAGATAAAACAGTGCGTGTTAAAAATTTCCACAACTTAACGGTTGCAAGTGCTGTAGAATTACTTGGTGCTGCTGGTTTAAGAGAGCCTCAACAGTTAAGTCGTGCTTATATTAATAGAAGGGTTAGTCCGAGTTTAATGCAGTCTTACCTCGAAAGTTTTCCATATATTCCTGCAGGTAGTTTACTTAAAACACCTTATCCATCGCGTTTTGAGTTAGGAATGGCACTAAGTAATGCCGAAAGTTTTGCACCTACAGATTATAAAGTTTCGGCTGTTGATTATGCTCATGCAAACCCATACGGCGATACCATGCATGATGAAGGGCATTAAGTTTAAACAATAAAAAATCTTGAAATAGAAGTTTTGAATTAAAAGATCACGCTGTTTGGTGTCTTTCCTTTCGGGACTTTCAAAATATAAAAAGCCTGTTGAATATTATTTCAACAGGCTTTTTTGTATTGTTAGACTTTCGCTCTCGTCTTTATTCTTTTAATTTAAATCTTAAATTAAAACTCTGCATTTTTAGGGAAACGAGGGAAAGCAATTACATCACGGATGTTAGTCATACCTGTAACAAATAACACCAAACGTTCAAAGCCTAATCCAAAGCCTGAATGTGGAGCAGAACCAAAGCGACGTGTATCCAAATACCAGTCTAGTTCTTCTGTAGATATATCTAACTGATTCATTCTATTAACCAATTTATCTAAACGTTCTTCACGTTGTGAGCCACCAATCATTTCACCGATACCAGGGAATAAAATATCCATCGCTGCTACCGTTTTTCTGCCTTCAGCATCTGGTTCATTCTGACGCATGTAGAAAGATTTAATATCTGCAGGATAATCGGTTAAGATTACTGGTTTTTTAAAGTGTTTTTCAACTAAATAACGCTCGTGTTCACTTTGCAAATCAGCGCCCCACTCATCAATTAAATATTTAAATTGTTTTTTCTGATTTGGTTTAGAAGATTTTAAAATTTTGATTGCCTCTGTATAAGTTAAGCGCTCAAAATCATTTGTTAAACAGAAATCTAATTTCTCTAATAAAGAAAACTCACTGCGTTCGTTTTGTGGTTTTTGTTTATCTTCTTCTGCTAAACGTGTATTTAAAAATTCTAGTTCATCCTTACAGTTATCTAAAGCATATTTAATTACATACTTCATCATATCTTCTGCAAGCTGCATGTTATCTTCTAAGTCTGCAAAGGCAACTTCAGGTTCAATCATCCAGAACTCGGCTAAGTGACGGGTAGTATTCGAGTTTTCCGCTCTGAATGTGGGGCCGAATGTGTAAATCTGTCCGAAAGCCATTGCTGCTAATTCGCCTTCTAACTGACCAGAAACCGTTAAGTTGGTAGCACGGGCGAAGAAATCCTGAGAGAAATCAACTTTTCCATCCTCTGTACGAGGCGTGTTGTCGAAATCTAAAGTAGTTACTTTAAACATCTCACCAGCACCTTCGGCATCACTTGCGGTAATTACTGGAGTATGCATATAAACAAAGCCACGTTCGTTATAAAATTGATGAATGGCAAATGCTAATGCATGACGAACCTTAAAAACTGCATTAAATGTATTGGTACGGAAACGCAGGTGTGCAATTTCACGTAGAAACTCTAAACTGTGTTTTTTAGGTTGCAAAGGAAACTTTTCAGGATCGCTATCGCCTAAAATTTCTACTGAAGTAGCTTTAATTTCTACTGTTTGGCCTTTTCCTAACGATTCGATTAGGTTTCCTGTAGCAGAAATAGCAGCACCAGTGGTAATTCTTTTTAACAGCTCATCGGGTAAATTATTAAAATCGATAACTACCTGGATGTTGCTCATGCAACTTCCATCATTTAAAGCGATAAACTGATTATTTCGGAAAGTTCTAACCCATCCCATAACCGTTACTTCTGTGCCAAATGCAGTCGATTTTAATAAATCTTTAATTTGCTGTCTCTTAATCATATTGTTATTTGTAAAAGCCGCAAATTTAGGAAAAAAAATGTATCGGTTAACAGTTTCCTCTTATCAGTTTCCAGTTTTTTGCAGGAGCCTGTTTCATTGCAAATGTTAAAAAGTTATTTCTCCATCGATTCATCTCTTGCGGCCTTAAATTCCGAGCCATTTTTCCATCCTGGAAAGGTAGTTTCATTACTTAATTTAAAACCTACCGAAAATAAAATATTAGCAATTTGGGTAAAACCACCTACATTAATTTGTTCGGAGTACTCATCTGATGGTTGATGGTATTGTTTCTCATTATAGCTAAGCCTTTGTTCTTGTCCCCATTTAGCGCCATACTCCTTACTATCAAATCCATTTACCAAATCAATCGCTGGCACGCCAACTTTAGCGAAATTAAAATGATCTGATCGGTAGTAACTTCCAGCACTAGGACGCGTATCGCCAACAGCTACTAAATTATTTTCAGTAAGTACGTTAACAATATAGTCTTCAATTTCATTCTGGCCTTTTCCTTTAAGCGATATATCTTTCGTTTCGCCATAAAAACCCAAAGCATCCATATTTAAATTGGCTACCGTTTTATTTAAAGCATAAATTGGGTTTAGCGCATAATATTCTGAGCCTAATAAGCCTTGCTCTTCTCCTGTAACCGCAAGAAAAATTATAGAACGCTCTGGTTTTTCTTTCTTATCCTGAAAAGCTTTGGCAATAGCCAGCATCGCTGCAACGCCGCTTGCATTATCTACAGCACCATTATAAATCGAATCGCCGTTTACCTTTGGTCCAATACCTAAATGATCCCAGTGAGCGGTGTAAATTATCGTTTCGTCAGGTCGTTTGGTGCCTTTAATTCTGCCGATTACGTTTTGAGATGTTGAGTATTTAAATTTATTACTTAGGCCAACTGTAACAGATTGTTTTAATTCTACCGCTTTAAAATCTTTCTTACGAGCGTATTCGCGAATATCGCCAGTTATTCCAGCGTTTGCCAATAATTTTGTAGCTGCGTTTTCTGTCATCCAACCTTCTAATTTACATCTCGATCTATGTTTGTCTTTGTCTTGCAGATATAAACGAGCACCTGTATTACTGTTTGTAACAACCGACCAGCCGTAACTTGCTGGTTCTGTTTGGTGTATAATAATAATTCCTGTGGCACCTTGCCTTGTTGCTTCTTCAAATTTGTAAGTCCAGCGCCCATAATAAGTCATGGTATCGCCTCTGAAAACCGTTTTATCTTTTGATTTAAAGCCTGGGTCGCTGATTAAAACTACAACTGTTTTCCCTTTAACATCGAGGTTTTTATAATCGTTCCATTTAAATTCTGGCGCTACAATACCATAGCCTGCAAATACCAATGGCGAATTTTTAAGTTGAATGGTGTCTTGTTCTCGTCGGGTAAAGGCAACAAAATCTTCAACAGCCTTTAAGCTAAATTTTCCGTTTTTGCCCGAAATTTCCATCGTGGTCGATGGGGTAGAAGTCACCTCAACCATTGGTACTTTTTGAATATAACTGTCACCGTTGCCTGGTTCAACACCAACTTTTTTTAGTTCAGCAGAAATGTAATTAACCGTTTTGGTTTCGCCAACTGTAAAAGGACGACGCCCTTGCAGCGAGTCGTTAGCCAGTACAGCAATGTGCGATTTAATAGTTTGAGCCTCAATGTTGCCCAATTTTGTCGACTCATCTTTTTGCTTACAAGCTGGTAATGCCGAAAGGGCTACTAAAGCAGTAAAGCAGGTGTTTAAAGTTTTCATAGTAATTTATTAAAAAAGAAAAGTATGAAATAAAATTTAAAATCATTTCTCTCATATTTTTATTCAGGGAAAAAGAATGCTTTTTTAAATATTAAGAAGCGCAATATTTGTGCTGCTTGGGTTACTTCAGTCCCGCCAATGCTGCAATCTTTTGGTTAATGGTTTAGAGAAATTGAGAAGTTTGTGCTGCCAAAAGTATTTCCGCTAATGTCGGGGCTATTTGGCAATTCTGCTGCTAACCGTAAAATCCAATATCTTTTTGATTTGAAAAAATCACCTTTGAAAATCTGGGTTGTACCGAAAACCTTTAAAGTTTTTGAAAATGATGATGGATTAATCTAGCATAACGCAATCCTAATTTTAATAGTTTTACCAGCCAAAGTATTATAAACCTGATAGAGCCAAATAGCCCGCATCCCATTTTTTTGGGTGCGGCTATAGGTGATAGCAGGACTGAAATTGCCAAATGTGTTTTGCATTCGTTTTCAAATCCATTTTTAAATTATAATCGCAGATTAAGGACTAAAATTAAGAATTAAGCAATCTACTGTTGTTGTTGCTGCTGAATTGCCTCCATATATTGCTGGTAACTATTCTGTTTTCTACTGGCTGTTATCGTTGCAGATGGTTTTGGGTAATTAACTTCTTTAGGCTGAAAGTAATTTTCGTTATCATTAAAATCTTCATCGTTATAACCCACCGAAACATTAACCTCCATGATGTGTTCAAAGCCACCTTTGTAAACGCCTTTAACAGGAGAGCAATCGGCAAAATTTCGCCCAACGGCTAAACGAACATGGTTTTCGTTGGCGATACAATTATTTGTGGGATCTAAGCCTAACCAGCCATATTCTGGTAAATATGCTTCGGCCCAGGCGTGTGTTGCCCCTTCGCCACGCATACCATCTCTGTTCGGACAAATGTAGCCACTTACATATCTTGCGGGGATTCCTGTTAATCGCAACATGGCTGTAAGTACATGAGCAAAATCCTGACAAACGCCAGCTTTCAGCTTCATGATTTCTTCGATTGTGGTATCTACAGCCGTTATTCCTTTTATATATTCGAAAGAGTTGAAAACGTATGCACAGTATTTAATAGCCGTTTGATATGGTGTGTCGTCATCGCTTTTTATACTTAATGCCGTTTCTTTGAGCTGTGCCATGCCTTCGAAAGCCTCTTGGCGCAGGTAATCGATATAAGGAACTTCATATTTAATTGCATCTAAACTATGCCATTGTTCGCTGCTAAACATATCATCTTGTGGCAATAATTTAGGAAAAGTTTCTACGCTTACTTTCGAAAATATTTTTAATTGATTATGGGGTTCATTTTGGGTAAAAGTACCAACCTCATTCCCATAATAATCTATAAAAATTTCAATTTCTGGGCTTCCAGAGATATTTAAATCATGTTGTACTACTTTTTGAAAATCGTCTTTTATCGGGAATAAGATAATTTGATTTGCACTGTCTCTAACAGGCAATTCGTATTTGTAGTTGGTAATGTGTTTAATTTTGAAAATTGGCATAAATGCTTTCGTTTATTCGATTTATATTTGGACTAATCGAGATGATTAATTTACTATGAATTTGCAAAGTAATATTCATTTAAAGAGTTACCTATGCCGAAAAGCTCGGCTCTAATCTGGGTTAAATAATCATGCAATTGCGATTCGCCCATTGTATTTACCGAACTGTAGGTAATCATGCTTCGCAGGCGGCCAATTTTAAACGATAAATTATTGTAATGTTCGATGTTGTTTTCGCTCTTCAGACGCCCAAAATAACGTTCTATATTATTCATGGAGTAAAGGGCCGAACGAGGGAAATCGTTATTAAGCATAACTAATTCGATTATGTTTTTTGCATCAAAACCCTGGCGATAAGTTTTTAAATATAATTCGTAGCCGCCTAAAGAGAGGAGTAAATGTTTCCAATAGGCAATGTCTGTTAACAAATCGGGATTGGTGCTAATCGAACTAAACTTAATATCCAATATATCTACCGATTGAATGCTTCGCTCCAGGTGTTTGCCTATTTTCATAAAGCTGCGGCTTTCACCGCGTTCCATTGCGCTATCTGCTGTGCCATGATAAAGCATAACTTGTTTAATTAAAATATCTAATGCCGTAATTGGATCGTCTTTCTGTACATACCACAATAGTTTTTCGTCTTTAACGGTGTGGTAGTATTCGTTTAAACATTGCCATAAATCTTTCGGAATGTGTTCTTGTACACTTCTAGCATTTTCGCGGGCCAGGGTTATAATGTTTAAAATTGAATTCGGGTTATCTCTGTTTAATAAAAGATATTCGATAACAGCACGACTATCGTGCTGAATGTTTAGCAATTCATTTTCATCATCAGAAGAAAAAATCCGTATTACGGGTTTCCAGGTAAATTCCTGAATGGTATCTTGAGATGAGGCATAATTTATTTTTAACATGCGCAACATACCATCGCTACGCTCTACATATCTGCTTAACCAATATAAGCTCGATGCTACTCTACTTAACATATTCGTATTCTAAGAAGTTAAAACCCATGTATCTTTACTGCCGCCGCCTTGCGAGCTGTTTACCACAAGCGAACCTTCTTTTAAGGCAACTCTGGTTAATCCTCCAGGAACGATCGATATCCCATCAGGGCCATTTAAAGCAAAAGGGCGGAGGTCGATTCTTCTTGGTGAAAGCTTTCCGTTTATAAAACATGGGGCAGAAGAAAGGCTGATGGTTGGTTGAGCTATAAAATTTCTTGGATCTTTTAATATCTCTTTTTTATATTCTTCTGTTTCTTTTTCATCGGCGGCGTGTCCCATCAGCATTCCATAACCACCACTGCCATTGGTTTTTTTGATAACCATTTTGTTAATGTTTTCAAAAACGTATTCAAGTTCATCGCGATTGCTTAATTGATAAGTAGGTACGTTTTTTAATATTGGTTCTTCGTTTAGATAATATTTAATCATATCTGGAACGTAAGTGTAAACGGCCTTATCATCAGCAACGCCATTTCCAACCGCGTTTACAATAGCTACATTTCCTTTTCTATAAGCGCCCATTAATCCTGCAACACCTAAAACGCTATTTGGGTTAAAAACTAATGGATCCAAGTAGTCATCATCAACGCGGCGATAAATTACATCGATTTGTTGTAGTCCAGTAGTTGTTTTCATAAATACTTTTAGATTTTTAACTACTAAATCTCTTCCTTCAACTAGTTCTACACCCATTAGTCTGGCTAGCGTTGTATGTTCGTAATAAGCAGAGTTGTACATCCCAGGGCTTAACATTACAATTGTTGGATTGGAAACGGCTCTGGGTGAAAGCGCTACCAAGTTTTTATATAAAATTGATGGGTACTCGGTTACACTTCTTACGCCACATTGCGGAATAAGATCGGGAAAGAGCCGCTTGGTAATCTCTCGGTTTTCGAGCATATAACTTACGCCCGATGGGGTGCGCAGGTTATCTTCCAGAACATAAAAGGTGCCATCATGGTCGCGAATTAAATCTATCCCTGCAATATGGATGTATATATCATGTAATACGTTTACATTATGCATCTCCCGTAAAAAGTGCGGGCACGAATAAATTACATTAATCGGAACAATTTTATCTTTTAAAATAAATTGATTGCTGTAAACATCTTTAAGGAAAAGATTTAAAGCTTTTAAGCGCTGTTTAATTCCTTTTTCTATAAAAGACCATTCGCTTGAAGTAATAATGCGTGGTATAATATCAAAAGGGAAAATTTTCTCTATTCCTTCTCCACTATCATACACGGTAAAGGTAATACCCTGGCTCATGAACAGTTTTTTAGCCAGTTCTTCTTTTTTGTTCAGATTGTCGAGCGATTCTTTTGAGAAATTATTAATGAAATTTGAATAGTGATTTCTATAATTATCACCAATTAAAAACATTTCATCGTAAGTGTTTGGATGATTTAAGTAGTTTTTTATAAAATTTTCTATCATTTTATCTAATTATTTCCTTAAAGTATGGTTTTGAAAAGAAAATATCTAGTTTTTTAAATAAAAAATTAAAATAAATAAGTTTTTATTTCGTTTTGTGTAGTTTTTTGAACTGATAATTATGTAATTATCGTTTTCCTATTAAAATAAACTAAATATTTATATTTTTTTCTTGATAATATCACAAATGTTCGTACATTTGTAATGCTCGTTAATTATTATTATATATTTGGTTTAAAAAAAGCGCTGGTAACGGCGCTTTTTTTACAAAATTTAAAGACTTATTCATAATCAACATAAACCAAACAACCTAAACTAAACCAAAAAGCTTCTCCATAACAGAGAAGCTTTTTTTTATACTATTTTTGGCTGGAAATCTTAAAAACAAAAAAGCTACCTCAATTTGCATCGAGATAGCTTTACAATTTATGTTTTGTTAGTTATTGTTCTGAGTAAGTGATTTTATTAACGTGTTTGTCAATTTCCCATCTTCCTGTACCTTCTTCTCCGATAACATCAAATAATTCTAGCGCACGACGAGCTTTGTATTCTTCTTCACGTTGCTCTTTTAAGAACCAGTTCAAGAATTCCATAGTAACGAAATCTTGTTCTTTATGGCATTTAGCAGCTAAGTTTTTAAAACTTTGAGTAATTGCAATTTCTGCTTCCAATGCATCTTCAAAAACTTCTCTAAATCCTGCGAAGTCTGTTTTAATGCCTGTAACTTCTGGAGAAATAGCATTACCACCCATGTCTAACACATATTTAAACAATTTTAACTGGTGCATTCTTTCTTCCTCAGATTGCTTTGCAAAATAATCTGCTGAAAAATCGAATCCGTTTTGGTCACACCAAGATGACATTGATAAATATAGTGATGAAGAGTGAGCTTCTTTTTTAATTTGCTGATTTAAAAGTGTTTCGATATCCTGAGATATTAAACATTTAATACGCATTAAATCTTTCATAATTTCTGTGCTTTAATAACAATACAAATGTACCATGTATTTGTTTAGATATATAAATTATTTGCAATATGAAATTAGTCTAAATTGCTGATGGTTAGCTATTTGTAATGAGTTTAAATAATGACAAGAAGATGAGGTTGGAGAAATGTAAGATGGAGAATAAACTACTGGTGATCTACAAAGTAACGCGAAACGGATACTCATTGTAAGTTAGGAAGATAGGCGTTGATTTCGGTAAAAAGTGAAAGTTTTTTTGCTTTAATTAGTTGGTAAACTAAAAAAAACAAACATCACGAAAAAGAAAAAACTAATTAATAAACCAGTCTGTAAAGGCAATCGTTAATCAAATGATTTAGTTTAAACATGGTAAAGGTGCCCTGTAATAAATCTTTTAAAGCAACAATTTCTAAAGCACTTAGTAAGTAGATGTGCTCGCAGCCATTAAATGTAACCAATTCGAAATCGGCTTTATGGGTATTTAAAAGAAGAGATTCAATGTCTATTTGCTCTACAACTTTTTTTAATTTTTGAAGGGATAAGCAATTGTAGCGTGCAAATTTGCCGCCGAAATCAACATAAAAGCAGTTTAATTTATCCGATTGATAAATAGAGCCTTGAGCATTTGAAAATACACTAATGAGTTCGTTAATATCTATACACGCTTTTTCCATCGGACACAAAAATTGGTATTATTTAGATTAAATACAAATAAAAGTGTAAATAAATTCCTGATATGACATTCTAAAGATTTACGCCAAGATTTGATAAACCATATGATAATAACTTCCTCCGATAAATTTTTTTTCGTCTTTAATCTCGAAACCTTTGTTTTGATAAAGTTTTAAAGCTTTATAATTATCAACTTCTACCAGTAAACCCACTTGAGTGTGGCCTAATTCTTCTGCTAATTTAATTCCTGCATCAATTAATTGTTTACCGATGCCTTTGCCTTGAGCGGCTGGGCTAACACTAATTGTGTCGAGATAAAATTCGCCCGCTTGTGTTTCTGGTTCTGGATTAAAATTATTTAACCCATGATGAGTGGAGAGGTAATCTAAAAAATTAGTTCTGAGTTCTATCAGCTTTGCGCCATCATAAGCATTTAAAGAACCCAATACTTCATTGTTATCATTAACGTAAACTAATGTGTTTTCAAAACTATACTGATTATTGGTTTCTTTAAAGAAATGTTCAAAAAGTTTTATTGTAGCATTATGATCACTGGTATTGCTAAATTTGTAAGCCAGTTCGCCCATCGCCTGAATAATTAAACGGGCTACAGTTTTTGCATCACTAATTTTTGCTTCGCGAATCATTATTAAATATCACTTAGATTAAAAGTTTCTAATACACGAATGCCTTTTTCTGTTCTTTGTAAAGTGCAACACTCGTTAACGGGATCGTGTTCCAGATATAAAACATAGCCATTATCTACAGCTTCTTCTAAAAATGCCTGTTTTTCGGTAAGCGTTTTTAATGGAAACATATCATAAGCCATAACGTAAGGTAGGGGTAGGTGCCCAACTGATGGAAGTAAATCGGCCATGTAAACAATGGTTTTACCTTTGTAATTAATTTTTGGAAGCATCATCGCATCGGTATGCCCGTAAGCAAAACTAATTTTGATGTCTTTTTTCCATTCTACATTATCTTTTTCTTCAATAAATTTTAGTTGTCCGCTTTCTTGAATTGGCAAAATATTTTCTTTCAAGAATGAGGCTTTTTCTCTTGCGTTTGGTTCAATAGCCCATTGCCAATGTTTTTCATTACTCCAGTAAGTCGCGTTTTTAAATGCAGGAATGAGTTTTTCGCCTTCATTAATGATCGCACCGCCTACATGGTCGAAATGCAAGTGGGTTAGAAACACATCCGTAATATCAGATGTGCTAAAACCTAATGCGGCTAAAGATTGTGATAAAGTGTCATCGCCATGCAAGTAATAATGACTGAAAAACTTGTCATTCTGTTTATTTCCAATTCCAGTATCAATTAAAGAGAGTTGATTACCGTCTTCAATTAAAAGGCATCGCATAGCCCAGGTACAAAGGTTGTTTGTATCTGCAGGATTTGTTTTTTGCCAAATTGCTTTTGGTACGACACCAAACATTGCGCCGCCATCTAATTTAAAAAGTCCAGTATTTATGGTATGTAGTTTCATCCTATTGTTGTTAAGTATTTCTTATCGGTATACTGATTCCTAAAATAAGAAAACCCTTTAGAACTAACTAAAGGGTTTTCTTATTTTGTTTTTAATTAGCTTTTAGGTTTACCTTTAAGCTTAAACCTATTGCCTTTCAGCTTATAAGTGGATCACTTCTCCGTAAGCATCAGCGGCAGCTTCCATAATGGCTTCGCTCATGGTAGGGTGTGGGTGTACTGATTTAATCATTTCATGGCCGGTAGTTTCTAATTTACGGGCAACCACAATCTCTGCAATCATTTCTGTAACATTCGCACCAATCATGTGAGCACCTAATAATTCTCCATATTTAGCGTCGAAAATTAATTTAACGAAACCATCTTTTGCTCCAGCTGCACTGGCTTTACCCGATGCAGAGAAAGGAAATTTACCAATCTTTAATTCGTAACCAGCTGCTTTAGCTGCTTTTTCGGTGTAACCTACAGAAGCAATTTCTGGTGTGCAATAAGTACAGCCTGGGATGTTGTTATAATCTAATGCCTCAACATGCTGACCTGCGATTTTTTCAACACAGATAATTCCTTCTGCTGATGCAACGTGAGCCAAAGCTTGTCCGCCTACAACATCACCAATTGCATAATAACCTTTAACTGAAGTGTTATAGAATTCGTCTGTAACGATTTTACCTTTTTCAGTTTTGATACCTGTTTCCTCTAAGCCTATGTTTTCGATGTTTGCAACAATACCAGCTGCAGATAATACGATATCTGCTTCGATCGTTTGCATTCCAGATGCTGTTTTAACAGAAACTTTGCAGCCAGCGCCACTTGTATCAACCGCTTCAACAGAAGCTGAAGTCATTACATCGATGCCAACTTTTTTCAAGCTACGTAGTAATTGTTTAGAAACGTCTTCATCCTCTACAGGAACAACGTTCTCCATAAATTCAACAATTGTAACTTTAGTTCCCATGGTCGCATAGAAATATGCAAACTCAACGCCAATGGCTCCAGAGCCTACAACTACCATACTTTTTGGCAATTCTGGTAAAACCATTGCCTGGCGGTAGCCAATAATTTTTTTACCGTCTTGTTTTAAGTTTGGTAATTCTCTAGAGCGAGCTCCAGTAGCAATAATAATATTTTTTGCAGTTAATTCTTTTTGAGAACCATCAGCACCTTTAACTTCTAATTTGTTTCCTGGTTTAACCTTACCAGTACCCATAATTACGTCAATTTTATTTTTTTTCATTAAAAACTGAACGCCTTTACTCATACCATCGGCAACACCACGGCTACGTTTAACAACAGCTGCAAAATCTGCAGTCGCTTCAGCAGTTGTAATTCCGTAATCAGCAGCGTGATTAATGTATTCGAAAACCTGAGCACTTTTCAAAAGTGCCTTGGTTGGGATACAACCCCAGTTTAAACAAATGCCACCAAGAGATTCACGCTCTACAATTGCAACTTTTAGTCCTAATTGAGAAGCTCTGATTGCAGCTACATAACCACCTGGGCCGCTGCCTAAAACAATAACGTCGTAATTCATCTGTTTTTTTTAATTTATATTTTACCTGTCAGATGGAGCATACCATAATTAAAAATCATCATTAAAATGAATGGATAATTATAGTCAGTTCGTATCTATTTCAAATAGGTTTGCTTTTTAATTGTTTTGTAAGCTCCGAATAGGAGAAGGCTCTTATGAGAAGATTTCCCTCGCTTTGCAGCATTTCTGCTTTAGCATTACAATTTAGAGAATGTTACTTCTCTTTCAATGCCAAAACTAAAAAAATGTTTGTTAATAAACGATAAATGAAAAATTCCTTACAATAACTTTATAATGACCGAAAATTTGGGGGTTTTGAGCGGTAATTATTACGCTATTTTTATAATCAGAATCAAGTTGTTGATAAACTGAAAGTTAAAGGCTTATAAGCAGTGTTAATTGTTGAAAAGTTTTGTGATAATTAATAATAATTTAACATTGGATGTTAAAATGTGTTAAAAATTAATAATTACATTTGCACCATTAAAATCATTCCCGATTTATTATTCAACAAAAAACAAATTAAAAAATCAAAGTATGAAGAAATCTTTACTTTTAAGATTAGTACTTGTTATCGTGGCGTTTGTAGGTATTAACTTAAGTGTTAATGCACAGGTTACAACGTCGTCTATGACAGGAACCATTAAAGATGCCTCTGGCTCTTTACCTGGTGCAAGCGTTAAAGCCGTCCACACTCCAACAGGTACGGTTTATGCTGTTCAAACGAACAACGATGGCCGCTTTACCATTGGTGCTATGCGTGTTGGTGGTCCTTACACAATTGAAGTGAGCTTTGTTGGTTATAAGCCAACTAAATTATCAGAAGTTTATTTGAAGATAGGTGAGCCTTTCGTGGCAAACTTAACTTTAGTGGATAACAGTTCAACTTTATCTGAAGTAAAAGTTGTTGGTCAAAGCGCTAACAGCATTTTAAATTCAAATAAAAATGGAACCTCTACTGTCATTGCGAGACAGCAAATCCAATCATTACCAACCATTACTCGTAGTGTCAACGATTTAACTCGTTTAACGCCACAGGCAAATGGTACTTCAATTGGTGGTGGTAACTATCGTTCGAACAACTTTACTGTAGATGGAGCGAACTTTAATAATCAATTTGGTATCGGCCAGAATATCCCAGCTGGTGGTTCTCCAATTTCTATTGATGCGTTAGAGCAAATTTCTATTAACGTTACGCCTTACGATGTACGTCAAACAGGTTTTACTGGTGGTTCTGTAAGTGCAGTTACGCGTTCAGGCACAAATACCTTCCAAGGTAATGCATTTTATACAATGCGTGGCGAAGAAAATCAAGGTAAAAGAATTGGTGAAACTTATAGAATTCCTGATGCAGCTATCCAAAAATTAGATGAGAAAAATTATGGTTTTAGTTTAGGTGGTCCAATTATTAAGGATAAATTATTCTTCTTTGTTAACTACGAGAAAAAACATACGATTCAGCCTGGAACGACCAGAATTGCTTCAACTCCAGGTTTAGCTTATGGTGCTCCTGGTTCTCCTAACACTGTTGTTCAGGCTTCTGCATCCTTCTTAAATGAAGTTTCTTCTTATTTATTAAACACTTATGGTTATGCTACTGGTCCTTACCAAGGCTATTCAAATGTGAGTGATAACGAAAAAATGTTCGCTCGTTTAGATTGGAACATTTCTAAAAATCATCGTTTTAGTGTACGTTATAACCAAGTAGAAAGTCAAAGTCCATCATCTGCTAGTACATCTGTAACTAACTCTGCTGTTACTGGTGTTTTAGCTTATAATAATGCAAGATCTGGTACTGCCAATAATGCAGGTTTACCTTTTTTCAACTCTAACTATTATCAGGCAGCTAATTTATACTCTGCAGTAGCTGAGTTGACTTCAAACTTTGGTAGTAAGCTTACTAACGTAGCTCGTGTTACTTATTCACACCAAAATGACCCTCGTAATTCTGATAGCTCTCCTTTTCCTTTAGTAGATATATTAGATGGTACGCAAACAGCAACTTCTGCAAACGCAGGCAACGTATTAACAACTTTTGGTTATGAGCCATTTACTTATGGTAATTTAAGAGATGTTAAAGGTTATACCTATAGCGATGATTTAAGTTTAGCATTAGGTAAACACAACATTACTTTAGGTTTACAAGCTGAATTAAGCACTACAACAAATGGTTTCCAACGTTTCGGAACAGGTTTCTACTCTTTCAAATCATGGGATGATTTCAAAAATGGGGCAAAACCATTACAATATTCAGTAACTTATCCTTTAACTGCTGATGGTTCTCAGGCTTTCCCAAGCTTTAAGTTCGCTCAATATTCAGCTTATTTACAAGATGAGTTTACCGTAACTGATCGTTTAAAATTAACTGCAGGTATTCGTTTCGAACAAGCAACTTATCCTAATTCTCCAGGTATTTTAACACACCCATTAGTTGCTGCACAAACTTTCGCAGATGGCAGAAAAGTTGATACTGGCGTATTGCCAGAAAACAGAATTTCTTACTCTCCAAGATTTGGTTTTAACTGGGATGTAAACGGTGACCGTTCATTACAAGTACGTGGTGGTTCAGGTATCTTCACAGGTCGTGTTCCTTTCGTATGGATTGTATCTCAATCTAGTGATGCTGGTTTATTACAATATTTACAAACTTATTCTAGCACTAATGGTGGAGCTGTTCCTTCATTTAGCCCAAGTATTGCACCACAATTACTTACTGCTACTAAGCCAGCTGCCGGTACTAGTATCCCAGGAACAATTAGTGTAATGTCGCCAGATTTAAAATTCCCTCAAACATGGAAATCAAGTTTAGCATTTGATGTTAAATTACCATTCGGTATTGTCGGAACTTTAGAAGGTATTTACGGTAAGGACTTAAATGTTGCTGTTGCAAGAAACATCAACTTAGTTGACCCAACAACAACCAATATTACAGGTTTCCCAGATAACAGACCATTATATCCAAACTCAGTTGCTGGAAGACAAGTGGTTGATATTAACAGTGCTGGTATTCCAACATTAAACGGAACTACTGCTTTAAACGTTACAGAAATGACTAACTCAAAAGGAGGTTATAACTGGCAAGTTACTGGTCAATTGACTAAACAATTCTCAAATGGTGTTTCTGCAATGGTTGCTTATACTCGTTCAGATCAACGTAATTATGGTGATGGAGCGGGTGATCAGTTAGGTAACTTATGGTCTATTCCAGCTACTTCAACAAACCCCAATACACCTACTTTAAGTTACTCTCAAAACTTAAACCCAGATCGTATTATCGCTAATATTTCTTATAAAAAAGAATATTTGAAAAACCTTTCTACTTCAATCTCATTATTTTATGAGGGGTCTCAACAAGGAAGATATTCATACATTTATGGTGCTGACTACAACAGAGATGGTGTTAATGGAAATGATTTAATTTATATTCCAAAGGACGTATCAGAAATGAATTTTGTTGCTATTCCAGCTAACTTAGTAAGTACTGCTACTGTTACTAGAGCATATCCAAGATCATATACTGCTGCTGAACAAGCTGCGATTTTTGATGCTTATATTTCTCAAGATCCTTATTTAAGCAAGCACAGAGGTGAATATGCAGAACGTAATGCTGCTAAATCTCCTTGGAGAAATCAATTCGATTTAAGAATTACGCAACAAGTATTCAAAAACTTTGGTAAATCTAAAAATAGCTTTGAATTTACTGCCGATATCTTTAACGTAGGTAACTTGTTAAACCGTAAATGGGGTAATGTAAATTTTGTAAACAATGCTAATATTTTGGTTCCTCAAAATGCAGGTTCAATCACAGCAACAACAAAACCAACATTTATCTTAGGTGCAGCACAAGGTGATATTGTTAGAGATACTTTTGGTACATCACAAACGATTTCTTCTACTTACTACATGCAGTTTGGAGTTCGTTATAACTTTAACTAATACTTAACTTAGTATAAAATAAAAAGTCCCGATTTTCATCGGGACTTTTTTTGTTTAATAGTATTTTGAAATTGCTTTTTTACAAAAATGTATCTACTTGGTTATAGCTGCATCAGTTAAGTCTTTATACATTATAAAAGCATCAACAAAGCCTAGTGTTTTGTGTCTGAACGCCTTCGGTGTTTTGCCGATAATATCAAAGCCAAATTTCTCCCACAGTTTTACAGCACCTTCATTCGTGCTAACCACTATGTTAAATTGTATGCCTAAATATCCATTGTCTTTGGCGAATTGAATAGAATGTTCGCAAAGTAGTTTTCCTGTACCTCGTCCGTGATGCTTTGGATTTACCATATAACTGCAATTGGCAATATGGTTACCCAGGTCAATCTGGTTTGGCTTAATAATATAAGTCCCTAAAATTTCGCCGTTATCTATAGCAACGAATGTGTTCATATATTCGGCAAACCAATGTTTATCTAAGCTGCTCTTTGGTGTATTTGGGTCGAAAACATAGGTGTCGCCTGTCGAAATCACATTTTCAAAAATTTCCCAAATCTTGTCAAAGTCGGTTTGTTTGTCTGCTGGTCTTATCTCCATTTAAAATTATAAATCTAATGTTTCATTATTCTGTTAAACGAATATAACACAAAGTAAAAAGTTGTACGATTGCAATTGTACTTTTTTAAGTTCGAGGCTCCTAAATTCCTTTTGTTTAATGCTTTGTATAAAATGATTTAAATAGTTGTCTAACGAGTTACTCAGCTCAACCCAAAAAATTAGGCGTTTAAACTTTAGCAATAACTTGTTTAAGATTATTTTGAACTTATTTCCTTAATATTACGAATCAAATTAAAATTTATGAAAAAAACGCTGATTTACTTATCAGCTTTAGCTTTTTGTATTTCTGCCTGCAAACAATCGGGAGAACATACGGCTGAAGCACCTGATTCTACGGCTATAAGGGCAATTAACGACATTAGCCTTAGCCAATATTTATCGGTTATTGCGGCAGATAGTTTAGAAGGAAGAAAACCCTTTACCAATGGCGAAACGAAAACCATTAACTATTTAAAAAGAGAATTCGAGAAATTAGGCTTAAAGCCTGGCAATGGCGATAGTTATTTTCAGGAGGTACCGATGGTGGAAATCAAATCGACTCCAGATGAGAAAATGCTTGTTAAATCGGGTTCGAAAGAAATAGCCCTAAATTATCTGACAGAATTTGTTGCAGGTTCCAGGCGTGTTCAAAACGAGGTAAGTGTTAAAAATTCTCCGCTGGTTTTTGCTGGTTATGGTATTGTAGCACCCGAATATGGCTGGAACGACTACAAAAATTTGGATGTAAAAGGAAAAACAGTCGTGGTTATGATTAACGATCCTGGTTTTGCTGATTCAACATTGTTTAAAGGCAAAAACATGACATATTACGGTCGCTGGACTTATAAATTTGAAGAAGCTTCGAGACAAGGTGCTGCTGGCGTTTTAATTATTCACGATACGGCACCTGCTGCGTATCCTTGGACCGTTGTTCGCAGTGGCTGGTCTAAATCAAAGCTGCAATTGCAATCGGCAGATAACGGCATGAACAGAACTGTGGTTGAAGGCTGGATCGGTTTAGATGTAGCGAAGAAATTGTTTGCTTTGGGCGGTCAGTCTTTTGATGCATTAGTTTCAAATGCCCGAAAAAAGGATTTTAAAGCAGTTGATTTGAATTTAACAACTTCGTTAACAGTTAAAAATAAAATTAAAAAATCAGTTACTTATAATGTTTTGGCTTCAATTCCTGGTGATAAGCTTAAAAATGAAGCCATTATTTACTCTGCACATTGGGATCATTTAGGTATTGGTGAAAAAGTTTTAGGCGATTCTATTTACAACGGGGCAGTAGATAATGCAACAGGGGTAGCTTCCTTATTTGAAATTGCTTTGGCATTTAAAAAGTTACCGAAAAATCCAGATAGAACCATTCTGTTTATTTCTTATACTGCTGAAGAGCAGGGCTTGTTAGGATCAGAATATTATGCTAAGCATCCTACATTTCCATTAGCCAAAACGGTTGCCAATATTAATATGGACATGATGGGAATTGCGGGCAAAACTAAAGATATTGTGGTTTATGGCTTCGGTCAGTCTGAATTGGAAGATTATGCTGCGGTTTCAGCTAAAAAACAAGGTCGTGTTTTAGTACCTGATCCAGTTCCATCTTCAGGTTTATATTATCGTTCTGATCACTTTAACCTTGCTAAAGTTGGTGTGCCTTCGTTGTTTACAGGTTCTGGTGTTGATAATATTAAAAACGGTAGAGATTGGGGTTTGAAACAGGTTGCTGATTTTACTAAAAATCGTTACCACTCTCCTCAAGATAATTTCGATGCCAAAACCTGGGATTTATCGGGCATTATTGAAGATGTGAGATTATTATTTGATATGGGTTATAGGCTAAGTAATGAAAGTACTTATCCAAAATGGAAAGCGGGTTCGGAGTTTAAAGCGATAAGAGAGCAGAAATAAAAAGAGCAATTTACACGTTATAGGATAAAATTTAACCTAAAAAAAATCCCAGCCTAGGCTGGGATTTTTTTGTTGAATTTATACTTTAGTTCTAGAAGTGGAACATTACACCTAATTTTGGAGCAAATGTATCAGCTTCTAAACCGAATGAGTTTGAAGTTACTTTAGCGCCACTTGCTTCGTTTTTAACCTGGAAGTTTTGGTAACCTAAACCATTAACAGAAACTTCGATACCGATTCTTTTAGTAGGGAAGAATGCAAAACCTGGAGCTACATTTACACCAATTGAAGTAGTAGAAGCAACTTTAGCACCTGCATCACCATTTGGAGCTACAACTTTATTTGAACCGAACGCCATTGGTACAGATAACTGACCAAAGAATTTGAACTGATCTGATAAACCAACATAGTAACGACCGAATGGTGCAACTACAAATGCTTCGTTTTGAGTTAAACGACTAACTTGTTTATCAAATGTATAGCCTACGCCTGTACCAATAGCGAAATTGTTAGCTACAAAATAGCCTGCACTTGGAATGATGTTAAAGCTAACATCTGATTTTGCTGCACCTTCTACTTTAGTTGAATTAAAACCAACGCTACCACCTAAAATTACTTTTCCTTTTTCTGTTTGTGCATTTGCACCATAAACTAAACCTGCAACTGCTACTAACGATAATAATAGTTTTTTCATCTTTTTTATTATTTATTTGTTTAAAAATTATAGTCAATTTTTACTTTTTTAATTTCTGACTATATTTGGCTAAAAGTCAATACCTGTGCCAAAAAACATTAATAAAGTCACTAAAAAATCAGTTTTTGGATAACTATCTTATTAGTAATTAGATATAAATTTGGTGTTAATTCAATATTATTTTACTGTGACTTAAAATTAATCGATTGATTAATTTTTGCGACTGTCAGAAATTGACAAGCTGACTTTTTTTGTATAAATGTCAGATTTTTAAATGGCACATTTGGCAGGAGGGCTACCGCAATTAAATTAAACGCGGCAGGCCGAAATTAGATTTTCTAGCTTTATTTTGATGATGCTGAGGGTTTTATCGTCAGTTAAATTTCCATTTTCATCAAATTTATTCTGCGCTTGTGCGATTAAAACTTCAGGCTGTAAAACAGGATTCATATTTAAAAAAGTAAAAACTGGCAGAAATGCGGTTTGCATTCTAACAGTTCCCCACATTCCCTGGGTTGCTCCAATTAATGCCACGGGTTTGTGCATTAAAGGGGAATCTTTTCCACGGCTTGCCCAGTCTATAGCATTCTTTAAGCCGCCAGGAATAGAATAATTATATTCAGGAGATGCAATTATGAAGGCGTCGGCAGTGGCAAGCGTATCTCTAAATTTTTTAACCGATTCAGGTCGATCGCTTACTTCTGGTATATCATGATCGGCGTTGTAAATAGGAATATCATCATAAGAAACAATTTCAAAGTTTATTCCATCTGGCAATAAGCTCCCTGCCACTTTTAGTAGCATTGCATTGTACGAATTTTTTCTAAAGCTTCCACAAAGGCCAACAATTTTACCATTCTTTTCCATAGTTAAATAACCAATAATGGAGTTAAAAGTTTTTATTGATTCGTGTGTCGATAAAAATATCAAATGTTAACTTTGGCTTATATCTAATAATTTATGAACGATAATTCCAATTCTCAGGCTTTAATTGAAAAAACTGTTTTCCCAATACTTTTTGCATTAAGTTTTTCGCATTTACTTAACGATACAATTCAATCATTAATTCCAGCTATTTATCCGATTATAAAAACTAGTTACCATTTAAGTTTTTCTCAAATTGGTTTAATTACCCTTACCTTTCAGCTGGCAGCTTCTTTGTTACAACCTTTTGTAGGGCTTTATACCGATAAAAAGCCTCAGCCATATTCATTGGCAATTGGTATGGGGTTTACGCTTATCGGTTTGATTACACTTTCTCAGTCTGTACATTTTTACACCATGTTAATTTCTGTTGCTTTGATCGGGGTTGGGTCATCAATCTTCCATCCAGAAGCCTCAAGAATGGCCCATGCCGCATCAGGAGGTAAACGGGGCTTGGCGCAATCTGTATTTCAGTTGGGTGGCAATGCTGGGAGTTCCTTAGGGCCTTTACTGGCTGCGTGGATAATTGTTCCTTATGGGCAATTTAGTGTTATCTGGTTTTCTGCAATCGCTCTTTTGGCAATTGTTGTTTTAAGTTATGTTGGCAATTGGTATAAAGGTTTTGTGCTTGCCAGAAGCAAAAAAGTTAATATTCAATCTGTAGTAAATCAGTTTTCGAGGAGTAAAGTTATTTTCTCTGTAGGTATCTTGTTATTGCTTATTTTTTCAAAATACTTCTACATGGCTAGCTTAACTAATTATTTTACATTTTATTTAATTGATAAGTTTCATGTATCTGTACAAACCTCACAAATCTATCTATTTGTATTTCTGTTCTCAGTTGCTGCTGGTACTTTGTTGGGTGGGCCGATTGGCGATAAAATAGGCCGTAAATATGTAATATGGGCTTCGATATTAGGAACAGCGCCATTTGCACTTTTACTTCCCCATGCAAATTTATTTTGGATCGGGGTTTTAATTGTTCCTATCGGGATGATTTTAGCCTCTGCATTTTCTGCAATTTTAGTTTATGCACAAGAATTGATACCAGGAAAAGTTGGGCTTGTAGCGGGTTTATTTTTTGGCTTTGCTTTTGGTATGGGGGGCATAGGTTCAGCGCTTTTAGGTAAGCTTGCCGATTCTAAAGGAATAGAATATGTATTTTCTATCTGCGCATTTCTGCCTCTTATCGGTTTGTTAACGGGTTTTCTACCAAATATAGAAACGAAGAAAAAATAAGATAGCCCACCAAATTAACGACGGGATATCATTAATAAAATCTCGAAAAAAACTTTAAAAAAGTATGTAAATTTTAAACCTTAAATTGTCGATGAATCCCTGATAGCTAAGATTGAAAGATGTGTTCTGCACTTTATTAATTAATGTAGACACACCTTCGGTTTGTTTATTTGAGTTGCAAGCTATATCAGCAGATAATAAACTGTTTAAGTTGAAAATTAGGTAAACATAATTACCTAATGAATACGATATAATAGCAAGATTAGTTGAATTAAGTTAATATTTTTTATAAACTGAAATTTATTTTACTTCTAACTTCAGGGCCTTCATTCCAAAATTTCCATTCATATCCGAACCTTCAATCCATACCGTGTAAAAACCTTTTTTATCAGCCGAAAAGAACGAAAAATTTGCAATGCCTTTTTCATTTGTCAAAATATGTGGATTCCAGTAAATGGTAGAACGGTAGTCTGGCTTTTTATTTCCCTTATTCTGATCTGTATATTTTGGACTATAAAATTCTTTATTATCGCCATAAGCTGGTGGGTTATATTTGAACATGTTAGACGATTTTCTTAAAAATGGCCCACTCCCAGTTCTTGTGGTAACTTCAACAAATACATAGGTTTCAACCGTAAAGGGATCTTCATATTGTTTAATGTAATTATTTACATTTTTGCCACTTGTCATAATTTCAATCCCTTTAATATCTTCCGCATTGTAATAATCAAAATAACTTTTTATGAACTGTAAATATTCCGTTTTAGAAGTAGGATCAAAATTGGTAAAAAAATAATCGACTTCAACTCCGTCGATAATCATTTTAAAGATAGATCCATTTACTTTATAAAGCTGGAAACCTGTTTTTGGTTTAACGGATTCATGTAAACCTTTTATATTTTCTTTAAGCACATCGCCAAGCGTTTTTTTAGCAACCTTATCGAGGTCTTTTTCTGTTAAAGTAATATCTGCGTTTCCGTCACCATTTAAATTTTTGGAACCTTTAATGGTCTTTTTTCCAGTAATTTTAACTTCTCTTAAAATAATACCACTTTTAAACGAAGCTTCATATTCTTCATTTTTTGCCGCAATAAATTGTTTAGAAATGCTATCTAAAGGCTCTTCATAGTTTGTCAGGTTATTTTTTGCAGTCATTAAGAATGGAGCACTCTGAAATTCGTTTAATTCAATACCCAAGGTGCCGACTTTGCCTTTCGCATTTTTAGCTTGTACAACGAAAGCAGCACTATCGAGTACAGGAAAATCTCTAAAAATAAATACTCCATTACTATCTGTTCTGGTTTCCATTATCGATATAGGTTTCTTCATACCCAGTAAAAGTATTTGCCCATTTATTGCAGGTTTGTTAGTTATATTGGTTACCCGACCACTTATTGTAAATTCTTTTTCGGCCTTAAATAATGGCCTTTTATCTAATTCCCAATTGTATTTGATCCAACCTTGGGTAAGTACCAAGGCTTCTAAGTCATTATGTTTTTGCTCATCGAAATGATTAAAATAATATCCTGGCGATTCGATCTCACCTTTTAAATCGGAGGCTAGTAATAAATGGCTTAAAATATTATTATCATTTAAACTATCTTTTTGAATCTGGTTGTCATCCGTTACAGCTACCGAAAAAGTTCCTGATATTGGTTTTTTTTCGAAATCTGATGCCTGTATATTTACGCAAATGCTATCACGTAATCCGTAAACTGAAGTTGAGGTTGATGGTTGGATAATTAAGTCTTGTGATCTGTTTATAAAAAAATTTCTTTCATTAAGAACATGGTTTTTACCATCCATTAATAAAATTTGACAAATCCCTCTAGGAAAAAGACTTTTGGGAACATAAACGGTTTTGTATTTTTTGCCCGAGATAAACTTTGCAGTGAAGCAAGCAACTCCCTTCGATTGACCAATCATTGTAATTTCCTGTTCAGGTAAATCCGAATCTACGTTAATGGCCAGGCCATCTGAACCATAAGAGTTATTTACTTGTAAAAACGCACCAGAACTGGCTAATTTAGGGAGATTTTGCGTTTTAGTTATTTCAGTGCTATTTATGGTTGCCGTATAGGCTTCGTTTAGGATTGGAACCATCATAAAATAACCCATTCCTTTATTATTCGATTTAAAATCTAATATTTTATTCTGTTTAGAATCGAAAATTTCTCCCGTAACTTCTATTCCTTTTCCCGCATAATTAACAGCCTTAAATGCCATTTTTTGCATGCGATCTGCTTTCCAATTTCCACCCTCGGGTAAAAATTGAATATCAATATCTTTACTTTTTTCTATGGTTCTTGCACTAATCTTTCTGGGGGTTGGCAAGGGTTTTTTATCAAGTTGATAAACATTCTCGTCTTTAATGAAATCCAGAATTTTGATCTCCTTTTTGAATATATAGGCATCTCCAAAATTCTGCATCCAATTGGTGTAAGCTCTAAAGGTGTAGCTTCCAGCTTTGTAAGCATCGGGTTTTAGCGCAATGCCACCCCAGGCAACACCCATAGCAGTAGGTACACAAATGGTTTCGATTAAGGTACCATTGGCATCAAACATATCAAAATAAATTAATCCGCTAATTTTAGAGAAAACGTTTGTGGTCGCATCAACCAAATAGGCCTTAAACCAAAGAGTATCTTGTGGCGCAAAAATAGCTTTATCTAGGTGTACGTATATTTTTTCTCTTGGGGCAACGGTTCTGGCACTGTCGTATTGAGCGATAAGTTTAGCATTCGATGTCGGCTCTTGTGCAAAAGCTATTTGTCTGAAGCAAAGAAATAGTAAAAGAAAAAATGAAATGGGAGTAGAGCGAAGATTTATCATAGGGAGAAAGCTGTAATCTAAAATACAACTTTCTTTCGATAAAATGGATGTAAATCCCTGGTTATAAACAGATCACATTGGTAAAGAACAATGTTTTCGTATTTGCTATTTTATAAAGGAAGATGGCCGAAGTTAGGCACCTCACAATTGCACAAAAAAAATCCCCCAAAATTTCATTCTGAGGGATTTTAAAGTGCTTTTGTTAGCCTTGATTCTGATTCAGAAACACAAAATTATGATCAAACATATCTAACTTAATTTTGCTCTCCTTATCAATTTTGCCTGCCAGTATCTCTTTCGATAATTCATTTAAAATTCGTTTTTGAATTACACGTTTTAATGGCCTAGCGCCAAACTGAGGATCGTAACCAAGTTGTGCCAACCAATCTAAAGCTTCTGGCGATGCATCCATCTCTATACCCATTTCTGCCAGCGTTTGTTGTACATGCTTAAACTGCAAGCTCACAATATCTCTTATTTCGTTACGGTTTAGTGGCGTAAACATAATCAGCTCATCAATTCGGTTTAAAAACTCTGGACGAATGGTTTGTTTCAAAACTTCGAATAATTCGTTTTTAGTTTTAGCAATAACTTCATCACGGTTTTCATCATTTAAATCTTTAAAATTATCCTGAATTAAATGCGCTCCGATATTCGATGTCATGATAATGATCGTGTTCTTAAAGTTAACCGTTCTGCCTTTATTATCGGTTAAGCGGCCGTCATCTAAAACCTGCAGCAAAATGTTAAACACATCTGGGTGTGCTTTTTCAATTTCATCGAGCAATACAACCGAATAAGGTTTACGTCTTACCGCTTCGGTTAATTGTCCGCCCTCGTCGTAACCTACATATCCTGGAGGCGCTCCAATTAAGCGTGATACTGCATGGCGCTCTTGATATTCACTCATATCAATGCGGGTTAGCGCATTCTCATCATTAAATAAAAACTCAGCCAATGCTTTAGCCAATTCAGTTTTTCCAACTCCTGTTGTTCCTAAAAATATAAACGAGCCAATTGGTTTGCGCTTATCTTGTAAACCTGCACGAGAGCGGCGAATGGCATCAGAAATGGCTTCAATAGCCTCATCCTGCCCAGCAACACGTTGGTGTAATTCTGCTTCCAGATTTAAAAGCTTTTCGCGTTCGCTCGCTATCAGTTTAGTAACAGGAATGCCTGTCCAACGGCCAACCACACCAGCAATATCATCGGCGGTTACCTCTTCTTTGAGCATTCTGCTATCGCTCTGCTGATTTTCTAAATTAGTTTTAAGCTTTTCGAAAGTATCTTGTGCTTCCTTAATCTTTCCGTAACGGATTTCGGCAACTTTACCATAATCTCCAGCACGTTCAGCTTGCTCAGCTTCCAGTTTGTATTGCTCAATCAATTCCATTTGGTTGTTTAAGTTATCAACCAAATCTTTTTCACCTTGCCATTTTGCCTTTAATTCATCACGCTCTGCAGATAAGTTTGCAATTTCTTCTGAAAGCTCTTTAACTTTTTTATCGTCTTTTTCGCGTTTAATGGCTTCGCGTTCAATTTCTAAACGCATAATTTCTCGGTCTAGCGCATCCACGTTTTCTGGTACACTATCCATTTCCATCCGCAGTTTCGAAGCCGCTTCGTCCATTAAATCGATGGCTTTATCTGGTAAAAAACGATCAGAAATATAACGCTGACTCATTTCTACAGCAGCGATAATAGCTTCGTCTTTAATTCGAACTTTGTGGTGGGTTTCGTAGCGCTCTTTCAATCCACGAAGAATTGAAATTGCATCTTGCGTATCTGGTTCTTCAACCATTACTTTCTGGAAACGACGTTCTAAAGCCTTATCCTTTTCTAAATATTTTTGATACTCATCTAACGTTGTTGCTCCAATTGCACGCAATTCGCCACGAGCTAGTGCTGGCTTTAAAATATTTGCCGCATCCATCGCACCTTCTCCACCGCCTGCACCAACTAAAGTATGAATCTCATCGATAAACAAAATGATATCACCATCGCTCTGCGTAACCTCTTTAACTACGGCTTTTAAACGCTCTTCAAACTCGCCTTTATACTTTGCACCTGCAATTAACGCACCCATATCCAAAGAGTAAACAACTTTGCTTTTTAGGTTTTCAGGTACATCGCCTTTTATAATTCTGAAGGCGATTCCTTCTGCAATTGCAGTTTTACCAACACCAGGCTCACCAATTAAAATCGGATTATTTTTTGTTCTACGTGATAAAATTTGAATCACCCGACGAATTTCTTCATCTCGACCAATAACAGGGTCAAGCTTTCCGCTTTCGGCATATTCATTTAAATTACGAGCATATTTACCCAAAGCCTGATAGGTTGCCTCTGCATTTTGATCGGTTACACGATTGTCGCCACGTAACTCTATAATTGCTTTTTTAAGATCTTTTTCGTTAGCGCCTTGTTCTTTTAATAGATTCGAAGTGCTGTCGTTAACGGCTAAAATTCCAAGTAGTAGGTGTTCAACAGAAACAAATTCATCTTTAAATTCTTTTAAAAATGATTGTGCCTTTTGTAAAACATTATTGGTGTTCGATGACAAATAGACATTACTTCCGCTAACTTTCGGAAATTTTGCAATATCTGCATCTAATTTTTGATTAAGTAAATTAAGATTAACGTTTAATTTCTTTAAAACATAAGAAACTACGTTTTCATCAACAGTAAGCAAACCTTTTAACAGGTGTGCCGTTTCAATAGCCTGCTGCTGATTGCCCTGAGCTATTTCGGAAGCCTGTTGAATTGCTTCCTGGGCTTTTATTGTAAAATTGTTGAAGTTCATATTTCCCTTTAAATCAAAACAAATGCCATATCAATTTTGATTTTATAATCGGAAATTTTGTCGGTAAGAATATTTTTAATATGACTAATTTACTGATTAATAGTGTTTTGTGCTGAAAATTTGTCTTAATTTTGAATTGGAAAGCATTTGCACTGTGCTTTTGATTCTGCAGCCCCGCTTTCCGCTTTTTTTTTTGTTGTCCTTCGACTACGCTCAGGATTACAACAAAAATATGCCGCTCCAATCGGGTTTATGCGGGCTGGCTTGTGTACCTATTTACGATAAACCATAGCGCATAAAAAAAGCATCTGCGTTTTATTTGCAGATGCTCTTTGATATTTTTGTTGATTGTTAAACAATTTAACAATCAAATAATTAACAATATTCTATGCCAAAATTTCTTTTAACTTTTCTGTCTGGTGATCAGCCAATTTTTGAAGCGGACCAGAAGCCAACATTTTCATCATCATATTCAAATCTGCTGATATTATATGCTTAGCAGTTGTAGTACCGTTTCCGTTGTCTTTAACAGTCCATTTCAACTCTAAATCGAATGGTGCTTTTTCTGTAGGGATAGCAGTAAGTTCTTGGTTTTCTACACGATTTGAAATCTTAATTGCAAGTTTAGCCATATTCTGAATGGTAAAACGTGCTTCATCTTCGGTCGAATCCCAATTGTAAATATTCTCAGGCATTAATTCCTGATGATTGTTCATATTTGCAAGGAATGTATAAACCTCAGCAACTGGTTTGTTAACTTCTACGGCACTTTCAATAATTGTCATTGGTTAAATATATTTGGGTTAGGGAATTTTACCTTACGATTCTGAATTTAAAACCTGATTTTGGCCCCATTCTGCTGGGTTTAAACGCCATTTACCTAATAATTCCATGTCGCTTTTAGCAATAATACTGTGCTCTGCAGCATAATCAATTAAAGCAGCATAATTAGATAAAGTTAGGTATCGGCATTTAGCTTCAGCAAAATTTTCATCAGCTTTTTCAAAGCCATAAGTAAAAATTGCAGCTAAACCAGCAACTGATAAGCCTGCATTTCTTAAAGCCTCAACAGCTTGTAAACTACTTTTGCCTGTAGAAATTAAATCTTCAATTACCATTACACGTTGGCCCTCTACAACTTCTCCTTCAATTAAACTTCCTGTTCCGTGTTCTTTAGCTTTTGCTCTGACATATATAAATGGCAATCCTAATTCTTGTGCAACCAAAACACCTTGCGGAATTCCAGCAGTTGCAACTCCAGCAATAACATCTACCGAACCAAATTCTTCCTGAATTGCTTGCGCAAGTTTTTGACGAATGTAAGTTCTAACCTGAGGATGGGAAAGGGTAATTCGGTTATCACAATAGATTGGCGATTTCCAACCAGAAGCCCAAGTAAAAGGATTATTAGGTTGTAATTTAATTGCCTTTATTTGTAATAAAAATTCCGCTACCTTTAATTCAATATCACTTTTATTATACATGGCCCAAAATTACAGAATTTATATCAACGATAACACTTTGTTTATCTCAGATGTTTTACCAGAACAAAAAGAAAAAATTCAACAGCTTGAAATACAGGATTTTGATTTGCAAACTTTTTACAAAAAACTGAAAAATGGGTCTAAAAAAAGCTACATTTTCCTTACTAAAAACCCAAAGGAAACATTTAAGAAGCTTAAAAAGAACTGCGAAATCATTAAAGCTGCTGGCGGCTTGGTAGAAAGTGCCAATGGAAATTATCTTTTTATTTTTAGAAATAAGAAGTGGGATTTACCAAAAGGTAAGCTGGAATACGGCGAAAACATGAAAGAAACTGCCGTAAGAGAGGTTGAAGAGGAATGTGGAATCAAAGTTTTCAAGCGTGAAGAGAAGCTTTGCAAAACTTATCACGTTTATCCAATGGGATCGAAAATGGTAATTAAAAAAACCAATTGGTACAAAATGAAGGTTAAAGGTGAACCAAAATTAGTTCCTCAAAAAGAAGAAGGAATTGATGAAGCAGTTTGGTTAGATAAAAATCACATTTCACCTGTAATTAAAAATACTTTTCCATCGATAATGGATGTATTGAGGACAGGTGGAATTTTATAAACTTTAAGCTTATCGTTATTTCGACTAGTGGAGAAATCTTTGAAGTATTTTAAAAGATTTCTCCACTTTTCGATGCTTCAGTCGAAATGACGACTTAATTTTTAATTTTCAAAATCCAATTCATCAACCACTTTCTGAACACGTTTAAGGTATTTTCCATAATAATACCAGGCCCATAATTCGGTTATTACACCAATAATCAATATAGATATAAAGCAGTTTAATAAAATATAAACTGGTGAGAGTTTGCCTACTATTCTAGCAAATATGGAGGCTTTTTCTACGAATAAATAAATAGCGATAAAGGCAAACCCTATAAAAGCGACAATGTAGGTTAGTGCCTTATAAAGTTCAATATTTAGCTTCATTTCGTAATAAAACCAAAGAATGCTTTTTCGGCTATCCAAACTCATATCATAAGAGTTTTTATAAAAACGGTAGAATTTGAGAAAATAATAGGCTGTAAAACCACAAGTTATGGCATAGAAGGCTAAATATATATGCTTCATGTTTGCCGAAAAATTGAAACAATATGGTAACAAAGCCATTATAACCAACGCCACAATCTGGTAATTGAATTCATGCTTCATTTTTCTTCGAATAATATCAATTGGAGTTCGAGCCTCTTTAACCTTAAGCATAGCCTCAGAAACATTGTTTGCTTCTGCATTGTCGGCATTCCATTCGTTTTTTAAATCGTCAAAATTCATAACCATTTTTTTTTATAATGAATTGTAATTTCTCTTTAGTTCTGTTCAGTTTTACACGGGCATTTACTTCACTTATACCTAAATTTTCGGCAATTTCTTTGTGCGATTGATTCTCCAGAAAAAGAAATATCAATGCTTTTTCTATCGAATTTAATTCTTGAACCGCTTTATATAGGTAAGCAAGCTTCTCTTCTTTTAACTCGCTTTCATTTACGTCTATGATATCGATGTTCTCATCAAGCGGAGTCTTATCCACTTTTCGTTTGTCTTTTTTGAAATAGACTAAAGCGGTGTTCAGAGCTACCCGATACATCCAGGTAGAGAATTTGCTGTTGCCCTTAAATGTTGGATAAGCCTTCCAAAGTTGCATTACGATTTCCTGAAACAAGTCTTGCTGTTCTTCAACTTGGTTCATATACATTTTAGAAACTTTATGTATGATGGCCTTGTGTTGATTAATCAGGGTGAGAAATATCGTTTCAGTTTCTTTCATTCAAAGCATTTTAGGTACGCTAAACAAATACTAATCATTAAAACCAAAGATATATGCGGCTGTACTAAAATTTTCTACCCTTCGAGTTTTCATAAAATCATTTTATATACTCAATTGGTAACCGATTTTTTAAAACGTTACAGTTTAACTCGAAAAATATTTTTGTCTGTCTGGTAAGCAAGAAATTTATAGAAAGCTCAAAGCCTCTTTCGGTACAAAAGGACTAACATCGCCATGGTTTCTTAAAATATCACGAACAATCGTAGAACTGATCGCCGAATATTCTGGTTTACTTAAAAGTAGAATTGTTTCTACTTCAGGCATCATAGTTTGGTTAATTTGTGCAATGGCTCTTTCATATTCAAAATCTGATGCGGAGCGAATACCCCGAACCATATAAGTTGCGTTAATCTTTCTACAAAAATCGACGGTTAAGCCTTCGTAAGTTTTAATTTCGATGTTTTCATAGCCGTTAAAAACGGTTTCTAAAATTTGTAAACGCTGTTCGGCTGTAAGAAAATTTTGCTTAGAACTATTTAATCCAATGCCAATAACAATCTTATCAAAAAGGGGAGTAGCACGTTGTAGAATGTTAACGTGTGCAATCGTTATTGGGTCGAATGAACCTGGAAATAGCGCTATTTTCATCAGTTTTGAATTGTTTTTGATTGGTGATGAAGCTATAATGGTTTTTGTTTTAAAGTTATGATGAAGGCAAAAAGCATGATGGTTTCACAATTCAAATATAGATTTTTAAGCGGAAACGAGAAAGATTAAACCGCAAAGCTTTCCTACTTCGTCACGGCGAGTTGCGAAGCAATCTTAATACATTCGCTAAACTCATAATGTAAAGCTTGTTCATCATTATCGTTTTTTCAATTGCGTCAGCTACAAATTCATAGTAGAAAGATTTAGCTCGCTGAGCAGTTCGTGGTTCTCCACTTCGGCCAAAAGACGACAATATTATTAATGGTCTGGCTTTACGTTCTTTGCGAAAATTTAATGTTTTTTACATTAACTAAACTCGAAGAAACTAAACGACGAGTTGCCATACTTACGGGTTTCGGTATAACCAGGCTGGCTGTTTAATTTCATATTACTTTGGTGCTCTACAACCAGCAAACCATTAGGTTTAAGCAATTGCTGCGCCGCAACCATTACTGGGATTTGAGGAATGTTGGGCATATTGTATGGTGGGTCGGCGAAAATTAAATCGTAAGCGCCTGTCATTTGTTTTAGCAGTTTAAAAACATCACCCTTACGTACTTCAACCTGATTAAATTCGAACTTTTTAGCCGTTGTTTTGACCCAGTTTACACAGCCGTAATCCATATCTACGGCTAAAATACTTTCAGCATCTCGAGAAGCAAATTCAAAGGTTAAATTTCCTGTTCCACAAAATAAATCGAGAACAGAACAACTATCGAAATCAAATTTGTTGTTTAATATGTTGAATAAGGCCTCTTTCGCCATATCTGTTGTTGGGCGAACAGGTAAGTTTGCTGGCGGTTGCAAACGGATTCCTTTTAGCCTTCCACCAATTATTCGCATAAATCTAAAGCAAGTAATCCGCTGAAATAGTGTTGAGGCATATCGGCCAATAACTCACTTTTTTGTTTTCCGGCAGGAAGAAAGAAATAAAGATTGTTAAAATATTTTAAAAGGGTATTGTAGTAATCATCATCCTCATTAATAATGCCTTGCAAATAAACTGGGATAGTATCATTTAAGCCTAGTTGTTCTATTATTAATAGCAAAAAGTAATTAAATTCATCTACCGTTTCGGCCTGATAATGATTTTGGAAGTTAATTTTCTTATCCTTTATGCACAGTAAGTTAAATGATGATGCAGTAAAATCAATTAATAAAGCATCAGTATTGATTTGGCCAAATAACGCCAACAAGGGCGAAGATTGAGAATAAACAATTACTTCCTCAGGCAGCTCTTCTTCTACATTTTTATTTACTGAGAATACCGTGTTAAAACCTAAATCATTATGGCTTTTGGTATGAATTTTACCTTCAGAAATTAAGAAATTTGAATAAACCGATAAATTATCCGCATCAAACCACTCGTTAGGAACAAAAATAAAATTTGAAGTATGAACGGCAGCTTTTATTGTACCATACTTTTGTGATAAGTAGGTATCTGTTTCGAAAGCATTTTTTAAATCTTGCTGCACATCCTCGCAACCCTGCTTATCAAAAATTACATTAATCTCATCCGAATCTTTGTTTATTACAGCATACGAAAAGCTATCATTTGTTATTTTTAACAATAAATGGCAGTTAGCAGATGCATCAGCTTTAAAATTTGGATTAACTAATAAAAGGCTGTTGTTACTCATTGAAACAAAAATAGAGTTTTTTAAGGATTAACTGCAAGCTAAAACATACAAAAGAAATAATCCACAGATAATAAGGAGTAACACAGATCAGTTTTATTATTTTCGGTGACAAATTGTTAAATGACAAACTATTGCTTGAGAATCCAAATGAAAATCTGTGTTTATCTATGTAAATCTGTGGCTAAAACTCCAATAAATCTTTTTACCAAAATCAAACCTTTCGTCTATCAAAAAATCAAAATATTCAGCTTAAATTCGAAACATGAGTTACAAGCCTACTTATAAAGCTGCAAACACCATTGCCGCAACAATTGAACAGCATTTTGTTAGACTGCATAAAAATGCAATAGAACAAGGCGAGATAGATTTGGCTACTCAACCTAATAAAAATATAATTGAAGCTATAATTGATGTGGCCTTTTGGAGCAGCTTGCGTAAGGAGGAAGGTCATTCTCCACGCATTTCAATTGCCTTTTTACCTCCATCGCAAACTTCTAAACCGCTTCATTTTGCAAAGCGATTGGCTTTAAATGCGAACACTTTAACTAAAATTGCTCCTGGAATAGAACGTTCGGGTATTCACTTAGGGGTATGGGAAGAGGATGGTGAGCTTTACATTTGGGGTACTACTTTAAATATTCCAAATTTTTGTTTCGTGGTAGATGTTTCTGAACCTGGTTTAATTGTAATTAAACACCGCAGGATTTATGGTATTGGCAAATTTACTAATGTGGCTGTTTTAAAAGGAGAGCAAATTAGAATTGTTGATGATACCAGTTGTACAAACCGCGATTGTCCGCCGATTTTAAAGGCTTTACTTGATTTAACGGTATTAGCCAGCTGGAACGATCCGATAAATATCCTTATACAGTTTGCCGTTTCTATGCGGGCGCACGGTAGGGGTGGCGCTTTATTAATTGTGCCTAAGGGCGATGAGAAATGGGCCGAATCCATTATTCATCCAATACAGTATTTGGTAGAACCACCGTTCTGTGGCTTATCTAACTTAGCCAAACAAAGTGGAAACCAGAGTGAGATTTTCTCGCAGGGAGCTGTTCGTAGGGAGGTTGACCATTTAGCTGGTTTAACCGCTGTAGATGGGGCGACAATAATTAATGAAGAGTTTGATTTAATCGCTTTTGGTGCAAAAATCGGTCGTGCGAAAGGGAAACCCACTGTTGAGCAAATTGCTTTTTCAGAGCCAATTGTTGGTGGCGAAGATAAAATTTTATACCCAGGGCAATTGGGCGGCACAAGACATTTTTCTGTTGCACAGTTTGTTAACGATCAGCCGCAAGCTATTGGTTTAGTCGCATCGCAGGATGGTCATTTTACGATTTTTAGCTGGAGTACCAAGCAGGATATGGTAATGGCACATAGGATTGAAACGCTGTTGTTGTAATTAGTTTGGTGCATTACATTCTCTCTTAGATTTTCAAAGAATAAAGCGCAGTTTTTTATTTGGGGGTTATTGGCCTCGTTAATTAGGATATTTTATGCATTTTGCTGGAGGTGGCTTTTAAAAGAGCTATTGTCTTTGCCAATTAAACCGTATTGAAGCGGTATACTTTTAAACTGCAGCCACTTTGTTTTTCAGAATGACAGACGTTTTTAAAAGATAAAGCGGAAAGACGGACTGATGAATCCTATAAGAACGGTAAATTGCTTTTCAAATAATTAAAACAGCTGCTATTCAAAACAATTTAATAATAAAATCATTCAATAATACATGTACATCGATAAAAGTCAACTAATTGCCCAAGCTTATGAACATACGCCAACCAAAGAGCAGTTGCTTTTTTGCGAGCGCATGTCGAGGTTTTTGCAAGAGGATGATGAATATAAGTGTTTTGTGTTGAAGGGATATGCTGGTACAGGTAAAACAACTTCGGTTGCGGCTTTAGTAAAAGTGTTGGCTAAATTTAATTTGAGAAGTGAATTATTGGCGCCAACGGGGCGTGCGGCGAAAGTAATGAGCCAATATTCTTATAGAAAAGCATTAACCATTCATAAAAGAATTTATAGAAAGCGTTCTGCGGCATCGCCAGAAATGCAATTTCAAATTGCTCCAAATTTATCGGAAAATACCCTTTTTATTATCGACGAAGCTTCGATGATTGCCGATGAATTTAATGAAACTGGTTCTTCGATTTTAAGAGATTTACTGGAATTTGTTTACAATAAGAAAAACTGTTTTTTGCTTTTTGTGGGCGATACGGCACAATTACCACCTGTTGGTAGCTTGGATAGCCCTGCATTAAACGAACAGTATTTAAAAGATAAATTTGCTTTGCATATCAGTTCGGTAGAGCTTAAGGAAGTTGTTCGGCAGGAAAAGAAGTCGGGAATTTTAGCAAATGCAACCATGCTAAGAAATCAGATTTCGAGGAATCCAGAAAAACCTTTGCCTAAATTTCTGACGAAGAACTACAAAGATATTTACAATATGGCGGGTGCTCGTTTGGTAGAGGGTTTGGAGTATGCTTACCGCAAGTTTGGGATAGAAAATACCCTGGTGGTTTGTCGTTCTAATAAATCGGCTAATGTTTATAACCAGCAAATCAGAGCCCGATTGCTTTATCGAGAAGAGGAACTAACTGGTGGCGACCAGATTATGGTGGTTAGGAATAATTATTTCTGGCTGCCCGATAATGAAGAAACGGCTTTTATTGCCAATGGCGATATGGCTAAGGTAATTCGGGTAAGGGGTGAAGAAGAACGATATGGTTTCCGCTTTGCAGATGCTACATTAGAGTTTTTGGATTTTCCAGCCGCTGGACAAATTAGCTGTAAAGTAATGTTAGATACTTTGAATTTAGAATCGGCTAATTTACCCTACGAACAAAATAAAAAGCTTTTTGATGGCTTAAATGAGGATTATGAACATATCGCTAATAAAAGACAAAGAATGCTGGCGATTAAGGCCGATCCGTTTTATAATGCTTTGCAAATTAAGTTTGCTTATGCGGTAACTTGCCACAAAGCGCAAGGTGGGCAATGGGATGCAGTTTTCGCTGATCAGGGTTATTTAACGGAAGAAATGATCGATTTAGATTTTCTTCGCTGGTTATACACTGCAGTAACCCGAGCAAAAAAAGAGCTATATTTAGTGAATTTTGCGCCACAGCTTTTTGCTAAAACAGCACAGGAGGATTACTTTTAATTTTTTAACAGAAATTAGAATTTTACCATCTAAGGTTTGTCAGAACATCTTAGTTTGTGTTTTTAAATTTTTTACTTGCATAAGATATCAAGCAGGTAGAGAAATTATTCTAGATGTTCGTTTTGAACTAGAATTTTACCATCTAAGGTTTGTAAGAACATCTTAGTTTATGTTTTTAGATTTTTTACTGGCATTATTATATCAAGCAGGCAGAGAAATTATTTTAGATGTTCGTTTTGAATTAGAATTTTACCATCTAAGGTTTGTAAGAACATCTTAGTTGTGTTTTTAAATTTTTTATATGGTAACAATATTAGGATATCGAACAGATAGTTAATTATTTTTTAAATATTCTAACTACATTTTAGAAATAACCAAGTCATACTATGAAATTCGCATTTAGTCTTAAAAACAAATTAAAAATAGCTTTTCTGCTTTTTTGCATCATGTGTTGTACTTTACTTATTCGTTTTTTAGAAGATAAAAGTGTTAAGAAAATAAATGAATCGTTTATTTCTATGTATAATGATCGCTTAGTGCCTGCTACAGATTTATACTTTATTGCCGAAAACTTGTACCATAAAAGTGCCATTCTTCAAGATGCTATGGCCGAAAATGCAGTTCATCAATCTGTTAATATTTCAAAAATTAATAAGCACAACCGCACTATAGATTCGGTAATTAATAAATTTGAATTAACCTTTTTAGTAAAACAAGAAAAGGGTTTTTTAAAAGATTTAAAAGAAGCACTTTCTGCTCAACAAGAAATCGAAAATAGAATACTGAACCTGGCAATTGCCGATGGTAAAAAAGTTTATGAAGCGATTGGTAGAAATGCAGCTGGTAAAACTTTAGATAAGCTATCTGCATTGATAAAAATTCAATCGAATGTTGGGGATGAATTGATTAAAGATTCTAAAATCTTTGTTTCTGGAACCAAAATTTACTCAACCTTTCAGGGGATTTTAGCAATTATAATCGGAATTATGATCGTTTCTATTGTTTCTGCATCAAATGCAGTTAAAATTCAGAACGATAAATTCAATTTGAATTAAAATTAACCACAGATTTTGACAGATAAACACGGAAGATTTTCTATAGATCCGTGTTCATCATTTTGATCTGTGGTTAAAATATTCTATTACTCGGCGTCTTCGTCGGTTAGTAACCTAATCGAATCATCAGAAAGAACAATTAAACGCTCTTTGTATAACGAACCTATTGTTTTTTTAAATGCGCTTTTACTAATCTGAAAACGGTGATAAATTTCTTCAGGAGAGCTTTTATCGCCTAGTTCAATTACACCGCCGCTCTTTTTCAACTCGGCCAACATCATTTCTTTCGAATCTAAAATGTGTCCGTAACCGCTTGGTTGTAATGTCAAATCTATTTTGCCCTCTACACGGATTTTTTTAATCCAGCCTTTACGTTGGTCGCCAATTTGAATGTTATCAAAAACCTCGTTGTGGTACAGCAAACCAATATAAGTATTGTTAATAATCGCATTGAAACCCAAATCGGTTTCTTCAGTTATCAATAAACTCACTTCATCGCCTTCTTCAAAATCGAAGTCTTCTTCCTCAACAAAATCGTACAATTTCGACGAAGCTAATAATCGATCGCTATTTTCATCTAAATACAAGTAAACCACATATTTGTAGCCTTTTTGCATTGGTCTTTTTTGTTCTTTTGTAGGCACGTAAACATCTTTATCGATCCCTAAATCCATAAAAATACCATCGTCACCATCCGAAACAACTTTTAAGAAAGCAAAATCGCCAACCTCTGCATAAGCCTTTTGGGTTGTACCCGTTAAGCGGCCGTCTTTTTGGATGTAAACAAAAACGTTAACGTTATCGCCAATTTCAGCATTTTTGGGTACGTACTGGTAGGGTAAAACGACCAATTTATCGCCATCCGTTAAATTTAAGCCTGCCTCTGTTTTACTTAAAATCCTTAATTCGTTGTATTTTCCTATTTCAATCATAATGTGGGTCAACCATTTTCTTCAATGGTTCTTTACAAAGGTAGCAATGTTTAATTGCAATTGGTTTTTAAATCATTTGAAAAGGTGCTGCAGTATTTCATCGGGGTTTGTAGTCAGGCTGTTCGCTAAATCTTTTTTGGTATCGTTACGGGTTAAAAAATTAGCAAGTGAAACAAAAAAGTATATCGCTACCATCCTGTTTATAATCGAAAGGATTATATATAATGGCAAAAGAACCTACCATTAAAAGTATATATTGTTAGCCAAACACAATACCGTTCGTTTTGCTTTTATAAAAAATTACACGCCCATATCATACTATTCAAAATAAATCGGTTAAATTTGATATTCACAACAGCGTACATTTATTTTTATGGCAAAACCCAAAGAAGCTAAAAAACCAAGTGTTTTTAGCTTGCTTTCATCATACAGAGGCTTAATTTTTCTATTGATTTTATTTGCATTGCTAAGCAACGGTATTAATTTATTACTACCAAAAATTATTGCAAATGGAATCGATTCTTACACCAACAAAACTTTTAATCTCCATTCAATTTTAGTACAGTTTTCTGTAGCAATTGTATTGGTTTTTATTTTCACTTACTTACAAAGTATTGTTCAAACTTATGCCTCCGAACGTGTGGCAAGAGATTTAAGGACTAAACTTTCCGATCAGATTTCTCGTCAAAGCCATGCCTATGTAATTCAATCGAACCCAGCAAAACTGCTAACCAATCTTACTTCCGATGTCGATTCGATTAAAATGTTTGTTTCGCAAGCTATTGTTTCGCTTGCATCGTCCATTTTTTTAATTGTTGGCGCAAGTATTTTGCTCTTAATTATTAATTGGAAACTTGCGCTTTGTGTTATTGCAATTGTGCCCATAATAGGCGGCGCTTTTTTTCTGGTATTAAAAAAAGTCAGGGTTCTTTTTATCAAAAGTCGCGAAGTTATCGATTGGTTAAATAAGGTGATTAGCGAGAGTATTTTAGGCTCCGCTTTAATTCGGGTAATCAATTCTCAACAACTAGAATATAACAAATTCTTAGATGCAAATGCGAAAGCAAGAGATTTAGGCCTATCAATTTTAAGACTTTTTGCAGGTTTAATCCCGATTATTGTATTCGTTGCAAACCTTTCTGGCTTATGTATTTTGGTTTTAGGCGGTCATTTTGTAATTACCAACTCAATGTCTTTAGGAGAGTTTACAGCTTTTAGCAGTTACTTAACCATGATTATTTTCCCGATTTTAGTAATCGGTTTTATGAGTAATGTAATTGCTCAGGCTACTGCATCTTTTCAAAGAATAGAAAGCGTGCTAAATGCGCCCGAAATTAAACACCCAGGAACATCTGCTAATGAATTGATTGGTAACGTAGAGGCTAAAAATATATCGTTAAACTTCGGACAAAAACCAGTTTTAAAATCGGTTAACTTTTCTGCAAAAGCAGGCTCTAAAACAGCTATTATTGGCCCAACTGCTGCGGGAAAAACACAGCTTCTGTATGTATTAACAGGTTTAATTGCACCAAATAGTGGAGAAGTGCTTTTTGATGGGCAGGAAATAAACAGCTACAATCAGGAAAATTTTCATAAGCAAGTTGGCTTTGTTTTTCAGGATAGTATAATGTTTAACATGAGCATTCGTGAAAATATTGCTTTTAGCGATACCGTTACAGATGAATCTTTAGAAAAAGCCATTCAAACTGCCGAGTTGAAGGATTTTGTAGATTCTTTACCCGATAAATTAAATACAATAGTTTCCGAGAGAGGAAATAGTCTTTCTGGCGGACAAAAGCAAAGAATTATGCTTGCTCGGGCATTAGCCGTTAATCCGAAAATTTTATTGTTAGATGATTTTACCGCCCGCGTAGATACCAATACGGAAAAGCGTATTCTGGAAAATATTCAACAAAATTACCCCGACCTTACTTTACTTTCTGTAACTCAAAAAATAGCATCTGTAGAAAATTATGATAAAGTAATCTTGCTTATGCAAGGCGAAATCATTGCAGAGGGAACGCATCAGGAGTTGATTAAAACAAGTCCAGAATACGTTCAAATTTACAATTCACAACAGAGCACCAGCAATTATGAACTACAATCTTAACCAGCTTAGCGAAAAGCAGGAAAAGCAATCTACTTACCAGGCGCTTAAAAGATTGCTTAATCTTATATCCGCTGAGCGGAGAAACCTTTGGCTGGCTTTAATTGCAATTTTAGTTAATTCTGGCTTGCTATTATTAGGTCCGTTATTAATTGGACATACAGTTGATACCTACATTCGCACTAAGCAATTTCATGGCGTTTTAATTTTTGGCGCCATCCTTTTAGGTATGTATATGATTGCAATGGTTACAGGTTATCTGCAAACCAAATTAATGGGTGGCATTGGTCAAAGAATGCTTTACACATTGCGTAATGCAGTTTTTAATAAGCTTCAGGAGTTACCAGTTTCTTTTTTCAACCAAAATAAGGCAGGCGATTTAATTTCTAGGGTAAATAATGATACCGATAAGCTTAACCAGTTTTTCTCCCAATCGTTAATGCAATTTATCGGCAGTATAGTAACGATGGTTGGAGCAGGCTTTTTTCTGTTATCAATCAATTTTAAATTAGGTGCGGCAACACTTAGCCCAGCTGTAGTAATCGTGCTTTTTACTTTGATTTTATCACCCTGGGTGAAAAGAAGGAATGCAAAGAACTTAAAAAGTGTTGGCGGAATGAGTGCTGAGATTCAGGAAAGTCTGAATAATTTTAAAGTAATTATTGCTTTTAACCGTCGCGATTATTTTAGAAAACGCTTCGATGAAGCCAATAAAGAAAATTATAAAACAGCTATTGGCGCAGGCCTGGCAAATAATATTTTTGTACCTGTTTATGGTTTTTTAACCAGTGTAGCGCAATTAATTGTATTGCTTTATGGTATTCATTTAATTTCGATTGGTGAATTTACTATCGGGTTATTAGTGAGTTATGTAGCCTATTGTACCAGTTTTTATAATCCTTTAAGACAGTTGGCTGCCTTGTGGACAAGTTTTCAGGTTGCAATGGCGGGCTGGGATCGAATTTCCCAAATTTTACTGCTCGATACAAACTTAACTCAGGTTGAAGATCAGCAAACCGAAAAATCTGATGCTTTGCTGGAATTTAGAAATGTTCACTTCTCTTACGATGATTCGAAAGAAATTCTGCACAACATTAACCTGCGATTTGAGAAAGGGAAAACCTATGCTTTAATTGGACCTACAGGTGGCGGAAAAACCACAACTGCATCTTTAATATCTCGGTTATATGATGCTACAAAGGGAACTGTTCTGTTAAATGGTAAAGATATTAGATCTTTTTCTGCAGAAGAGCGCACCCAGAAAATTGGATTTATTTTGCAGGAGCCATTTTTATTTACAGGAACGGTTAAAGACAATATTCTTTACGGCAACAGCCGATATAAAGATGCAAGCAATGATGAATTGAAAAAAATTATTCAAGATGCTAATCTCGATGCACTTCTAGCCATTTTTGATGAAGGCCTGGATACTCAAATTACCTCTGGTTCTGATAATATCAGTTTGGGGCAAAAACAGTTAATTGCCTTTATGCGTGCCGTGCTTAGAAATCCTGAATTATTGATTTTGGATGAAGCGACTGCAAATATTGATACCATCACCGAGCAGTTATTAAGCAGTATTTTAAACAAATTATCTAAAGAAACAACTTTGGTAATTATTGCTCACCGTTTAAATACCATCGAAAATGCAGATGAAATTTATTTTGTAAACGAAGGAGAAGTACAAAAAGCTGGAACACTCAACGATGCGCTAAGTATGTTGTTAAAAGGAAAGCGGGTAAGTTAAATCGGAACTAACTACCCACTTTTTATGCTAAGAAAAGCTACTTTTTCAGCTTTAACTTAATTTTCTTGAAGCGGGTCTTAAGTACCAGGAAAAAATAGCTAAACTCGCAATTACTAATGGTACTATGATATGAAACGGAGAATCATTTACAGCTAAATGCGATGCAGATGCACCCGTCATAACAAAGAACACCCCAGCATAAGCCCACTCTTTCAATAGTGGAAATTTAGGTGCCAATATTGCAATAATGGCTAGTACTTTCCATAATCCAATTATCGAAATAAAATAAGTAGGATAACCAAGAGTCTTAAAGCCGTCAACAACTTCTTTTATCTGAAAGAGTTGTCCAATACCTCCAAGCATACAAAAACAGAGTAAGCCCGTTGCAATCCAGTAAAAAATGTTTTTTTTGTTTTTCATTAGTGATTATTTTAATTTGATCAAAAATTCTTGAAGTCTGTCGTGCGCCATATTTAAACCATAAGCAAAAGGCATTTTTAATTGTTCTTGTCGGTGCTCAGCCGATTTGTAGATAATTTGAATGGTTAGTTTGCTTGTTTCTTCTGTAAGTTTTTCGAAATTTAAAAATTCAAGCTGAACGCCAATGGGCATATTTAACATTTCAAATGTTCGAATAATTTGTTGATTTGGAACACATTCGTGGATCGTTCCTTCTGCACTAAATACGACATTACCATTATGGCTTGTTTCGAATTGATAACTGCCATGTTTTTGGCTTTCTAGTTTAAGCACTTTTGTTCCCATCCATTGCGCTACAAACTCGGATTCTGTGTATGCTTTAAAAAGTAGTTCAACAGGTAAGTCAAATGTTCTGGTTATTGTTAAATCCTGTTTGCCTTCTTCAGCAGCTATATTAGTTTTTTGTTCCATTATTTTTTTGATTGATAGTTTTTCATAACCGCTTCCAATTTATTAAATCGATTATCCCACATTTGTCTGAAAGGTTCTATAAAATCAGCAACTTCTTTCATTTTGTTCGCATTTACCTGATAGTGAATTTCTCTTCCATTCTGCTCTTTTTTTAACAGTTCGCACTCGGTAAGAATTTGTAAATGTTTGGAAACTGTTGGCCTTGCGGTATCAAAGTTCGAAGCAATTGCACCCGCTGTCATTGCCTGTGTGGCCACTAATAGAAGTATTGCTCTTCTGGTAGGGTCTGAAATAGCCTGAAATACATCTCGTCTAAAATTCATTATGTAGTTATTTGACTTCAAATATATGTGTAGTTATTTGGCTACGCAAATTTATTTTTCATTATTTTATTTAATCCTGATTTTATTAATCTAATACAAATCAGCACAACATTTTTACTTGCAAGGCAAAGGATTAATCTGCACTTTGCGAATCCAATAAAAATTATCGATGAAAAAATATTTTTCCATTCTGCTATTTTTAGCGCTCTCTATTTCATCTTACGCACAATCTAATTATCCAATTTTTGTTCAGGATAGTTTGAAGTTAATTTCTGCTCAGTTCGAATTTACAGAAGGCGCATCAATTGATAAAGACGGAAACGTTTTCTTTACCGATCAACCGAATGATAAAATATGGAAATACGATATTAATGGCAAACTGAGTTTATTTATGGATAAATCAGGAAGAGCCAATGGAACTTATTTTGATAAACAAGGCAACTTAATTGTTTGTGCTGATGAAAATAATCAAATCTGGTCTATCGATAAAAACAAAAAAGTAAAAGTTCTTTTTTCTGATTATGAAGGTAAAAAGGTAAACGGCCCTAACGATATCTGGTTAGATGCAAAAGGGGGGATTTACTTTACCGACCCATATTATCAACGCGATTACTGGACGAGAAAAACATCAGAAATGGATGGGGAAAAGGTTTATTACCTTCCAAAAGGAAAGAAAAATGCCATGCTTGTTGCTGATGGACTTGTTAGACCAAATGGTATTGTTGGTACGCCTGATGGTAAATTTTTGTACGTTGCAGATCGGGTTGCCGATGTTACTTACAAATATCAAATTAACAGTAATGGTTTATTGAGTAATCGTCAGCTTGTTTTAAAACAAGGCTCGGATGGAATGACATTAGATAGTAATGGAAATATCTATATAACGGGCAAAGGTGTAGATATTTACAAGCCAAATGGCGAAAAGATTGGACATATTAACGTGCCCGAAAACTGGTGTGGTAATATTTGCTTTGGAGGCAAAAATAAAGATGTTTTATTTATAACGGCTTCAAAATCACTTTATAGCATAAAGACCAACGCAAAAGGAGTAGAGTAATTGTTCAGGCCGGGTAAATCTGCGATATAATTCGGCAAACCCCGCCTGAACAATTAATTTTTTAACTGATTTTATTGCATTTATAGATGATTACTTCATCAATTATTGCTTTTGATTCCGTTTGAAAAGCCTTTAAATAAGGTTGATTGTTATGCAAATCTAAGCCCTCTTGATTCGCCCATATTTCATTGAAGATAAATATGTTTTTATCTTCTAATGATTGATGTAAATCGTATTGCAGGCAAGCTTGTTCTTTCCTCGAATCGATTACCATTTCTTGAAGAACATTTTTAAGCACATCTGCCTGACCAGGTTTGGCTTTAATTATAGCTGTTAAGTACACTTTCATTTTCAATTTGATTTTGGATAAATAGTCTGTTTAAATGTTGATTGTAATTTTTTAAATCCTGAAGAATAAATTCATTCTTCATTACATCATGAAAATGGATACTTTCCAAAGGTTTCATTCCTGTAAAGGCATTCATTCTATGAAAACCAAACATTGGGCCTTCATCTACCGAATGCTCGTTGAAAAATTCTCCAGGCAGGGTAAAAGCTTCTTTTGGTGCATTCCAAGAAGTGGTTAGCATATAATGTTTTCCATGCAACATTCCTCCAGTACCATAATTAATTGCTGGGTTTGCAGCCGTACGGCCATCACTGTGGTAAATGCCTGTTTTATGTCCCTGGGTAAAAACAGTATCTATGTATTGTTTAAAACCATGTGGCACCTGAAACCACCAAACAGGAGTATGGTAAATTACTACATCAGCCCATTTGTATTTTTCCACCTCTTCTTCCAGATTATATGGTTGGTTAATATCTGTTGATTTAACTTCAAAGTCTGGGTTATTTTCAAAAAAAGTTATCGTAGCTTCTAATAATGATTTATTAAACTGACCGCCAGAGTGCCCAAAAACCTGCCCTCCGTTTATTACAAATATATTTTTCATTTTATTTTCTTTTTAACTGCACAAAAATACCTGCTATATATCTACTATTAAAATAATATAAATTATACATTTGTATCATAATTATGATGTGTTAACTATGGTAAATTTAGAATGGTTCAGAACTTTTAAAGCAATTTACGAAACGGGTTCTTTAACAGCAGCGGCTGAAAGTCTCTTTATATCTCAACCTGGGGTAAGTTTGCACTTGAGTTCGTTAGAAAGTTATGTGGGCTATAAATTGTTCGATCGGGCGTCCAGAAAAATGATTTCTACTGAAAGAGGGAAGATTCTTTATAACTACGTTCAGGAAGCGATTTGTAAATTGGAAGACGCTGAAAAGCACTTTCATAAAACAACAGAAAAGGATGTTCCTACGATAAGTATTGGTATGTGTTTCGAAACTTTTCAGTTTACACTCGAATCTTATTTGCCCACTTTACCTTTTAATGTAATAATCAAATTTGGCGAATACCCACAAATGTTAGCCGATTTAGATAGCGGCATTTTAGATTTAATTATTACACCACAAAAAGGCGATTATAAAAATTTGCTTTATAAGCCCTTTTTTAAGGAGAAAATTGTAGTTGTTGCTGGTTCTGATACAGAAACTAAAGAATTTCAAAAGTTAATTAAAGCTAAAAACCTTCCAGATATTCAAACCTGGTTAAAAAAACAAACCTGGTATGGTACAGCTGGAGACATGGAGCATTTACGCAGATTCTGGCATATTAATTTTGGTATAAGACCTGATTTTAAACCCAACTACATAGTGCCAAATATGAGTTCGATTTTGCGTTGCTTAAGTGGAGGAAAAGGTATTGCGGTAATTCCGGATTTTTTATCTAAAAAAGAATTAGATTCTGGGCACGTTAGTATATTATGGGATGGTTTCAACAAAATCGAAAATACATTGTATTTTGGAACACGCAAGAAATCAATTTATGAAGAGCAAATAAAAATTGTGCAGGAAATTTTTGAGAAAGAGATGGTGTAAATTTCTTTTCAGTATAAACATAGCCAAAAACTTTGGAAGTCAATGTTTACTAAAGCGGTTCCTGTGTTGCATTGGTCATTCTGAGCGGAGTCGAAGAGTTTCTAAGTTTGGAGAAATAAACATGTGTCCTTCTGCTACGCTCAGGATCACATGTTTATTTTTTTATTAACCTAATCTTCTTCCTGTGTTGATTACGTTTACGCCATTAAAACGGGTAGTTGGACTACCATGAGAAACTGCACTCGCTTGTCCTGGCTGGCCTTTTCCATCAGAAAAAGTTCCACCTAAACGATAATCGTTTTTATCGCAACGCTGAACGCAAGAATTCCAGAATTCCTGGGTGTTAGCTTGGTAAGCTGCATCTTTTAGCATACCCACAATTTTGCCTTCTTTAATTTCGTAAGCCAATTGTGCACTGAATTGGAAATTGTAACGCTGTTGATCGATAGAGTAGGAGTTCCTGCCAAACATATAAATACCTTTCTCTACATTTTTAACCATATCTGCAGCGCTTAAAGCCGCATTTCCTGGTGCCAGAGAAACATTTGGCATTCTTTGAAACTGGATACTATCCCAGCTATCCGCATAACAGCATCCTTGAGATTCTTTTAAGCCTAAAATATGAGCCTGATCGCGGATGGTTTGATAATTAACTAAAATTCCATCTTTAATAATATCCCAGTTGCCACATTTAACGCCTTCATCATCGTAACCTACAGCACCCAAAGAACCAGCTTCGGTTTTATCTGCCAGTATGTTAACCTCTTTACTGCCAAAATTGAATTTCTTAGATTCCCATTTATCAAGTGTTAAAAAACTTGTACCTGCATAATTTGCTTCGTAGCCCAAAACACGATCTAATTCTGTAGGATGGCCAACAGATTCGTGAATGGTTAAGAATAGGTGAGAAGGATCTAAGACTAAATCATACTTACCTGGAGCAACTGGCTTGGCTTTCAGTTTTTCATCAACATGAACGGCAGCTTCGCGTACATCTTCCAAAATATCGTAACGCTTCTTGTACATTGTTACTGGGCCGCCCTTTATTTTTTCTTCATCTTTCGGTTTTAAGTATTCAAAACCCATTCCCATTGGTGCACTTAGCGCATTTCTGGTTTCAAATTTTCCACTTGCAGCATCTGTTTTGGTCAAGGTGAAAGTAGGCCAGATTCTATGAATATCCTGATCGATATAAGAACCATCAGTCGAAGCAAAATACTTCTGCTCATTTATCATAAACAAATTCGAGCTGATAAACTTTGCACCACCTTTCAGGGCTTCACTATTCACATTTAAAAGTAAATCAACCTTGTCTTTAATGGGCACTTCAAAGGCATTAATCTCTACTGGTGTTTTCCAGGCTACTTCACCAAAACCTTTCTGAGCCGCTAATTGAACAGGTTCTTCCATTAGTTTAGAATTTCCTTTTGCAATGGCTACGGCAGCTTCGGCGGCTTTTGCAATGCTGGCGTTATCCATATTGTTTGTGGCCGCAAAACCCCAGGCTCCATTTGCAATAACACGAACACCTAATCCATAAGATTCAGCATTAGAAATGTTTTCGACCCTTGTTTCTCTGGTGGCTACCACTTGATTTAAATACCTACCAATGCGAACATCTGCATAAGTTGCACCCTTACTTTTTGCCGCATTCAATGCAACATCAGCCATTTTTTTCTTCAGGGCAACATCTACAGGTGTTAAAGATTCTTCAACTGAAATAATTTTGCCAAAGGCAGATAGGTTTGGAAGCATGGTTGTACCCACTCCAACACCAGTCATATATAAAAAATCTCGTCTTCTCAATTTGTGTAATTAATTATCAATGTTACTCCTTAATCTATGTTTCCACAGATCATTGTTTTAATATAGTTCCAGTTCTTGGGACAACAATCTCATTAACTTAAGCAGAAAACGAAAAAATACGTTCATTCTGAGCATAGTCAGAGGACATGTATTTTTCCGTTTTCGATCATAGAAAGTCTTCGACTCCGCTCAGACTGATATCAATTTTCCTAAGTTTATTCAACTATTAGATTTTCATTCCATTGCATTTCAGTCGAGATGAATTAAATAGCGTCTGATAATGATGTAAAAGTAAAGTCACGGATTTTCATTGGAGGAATCATACCTGTACCTGTTCTAACTGGTTTTCCTAATGCTTCAACGTTGTTAAGCATAATTACCGGGCTTTCGTTAAACCTGAAGTTTTTAAGCGGGAATTTAATCTCGCCGTTTTCAATGTAGAAAGTACCATCACGGGTTAGTCCAGTTAGTAATAAAGTTTGTGGATCTACCGAACGGATATACCAGAAACGGGTTACTAAAATTCCCTTTTCGGTGCTCTTAATTAAGTCTTCTAAAGATTGATTTCCACCTTCCATTACAATACTGCGGCTAAATGGAATTGGCTCAACATTCTTTTGAGCAGCCCAATATCTAGAATAAGAAAGGTTTTTCACTACACCTTTTTCTACCCATTGCGTTCTTTTTACTGGTAAGCCATCGCCTGTCCAGGTAGAAGAAGGTAATTCAGGGTTCATCGGATCTGAGTAAATGTTTACGTTTTCAGAGAATAATTGTTCGCCTAAACGTGTTCCACCACCTTTTTTGCTCATAAAACTACGGCCTTCATCTGCACTTCTTGCATCAAAACCTCTAAACATATTGCCAAGCATATCGCTTGCAGCTAAAGGCTCTAAAATAACCGTGTATTTTCCTGGTTCGATGGCTTTTGCGCCTGCAGAACCATTTGCTTTACTTGCTGCAATCTTGCTTAATGCAAGCGTATCCATTTTTGCAAGGTCGTTAAAATCTTGCTCTATATAGCCAGAACCTGTTCCCTGCTTATTTCTAACCGTAACCGAGAAAGAAACGTTGGTACCTTTGTTATAGGCAAATAAACCTTTAGAGTTCATTATCGCATTAAAACTTGTGGAGTTTTCTAAGAAACCCGCTGCATCTAAACCTGCGGCTTTAGAAACGCCTAAACTTTTTCCAACCATTTCCGCTCTGGTATCAGGCGTAATTGCTGCGGTTGCTGCATTAAATGTTTTGGATTCTGCAAAAGTTTGTGGGCCTAAAAGTGGCATAAACTCTGGGTTTTCAGGTGCCAGCATGGCCAATTCTTCAGCTCTTTTTACAACTTTTTGTAATGATGCATCATCAAACTCATTTATTGTTGCCGAACCTGTTTTTTTACCGAATGTAGAGCTTACCCCTAAACTCATTACACTAATCTGTCCTGCAGTAGAAACTGCATTACGAGCATAACGAATGTTACCTCCATCAGATCCTCTTAAACTTACTTCGCAAGAATCAGCTTTTGAAAAGCCAATTACCTTCTTTAATATCGCCTGGGCTTCTTCTTTACTTAATATGGCCATAATTATATTTTTCTAGCTGTATTTATAACATTAACTCCATTAAACCTTGTAGTAGCACTACCATGAGAAACGGCACTACTTTGACTTGGTTGACCTTTTCCATCATTAAACGAACCACCTAAACGGTAATCGCTTTCATCGCAAATTGCGTTACAAGAATTCCAGAATTCTTGAGTATTTGCCTGATAAGCCACGTCGTTTAACATGCCAACAATTTTCCCTTCTTTAATTTCGTAGAAAATTTGTCCGCCGAATTGAAAATTGTAACGTTGCTGATCGATAGAGAAACTTCCATCACCGATTATATAAATGCCCTTTTCAACATTTTTAATCATATCATCAACGCTCAGTTTTTCTTTTCCAGCCTGCAATGAAACATTTGGCATACGCTGGAACTGAACATCATCCCATCCTTGAGCATAGCAACATCCGTTTGATTCGGTTAAGCCAATAATGTGCGCCTGATCCCGAATGGCCTGATAACTCACCAAAGTACCATCTTTAATCAAATCCCATTTTTTACATTTAACACCTTCATCATCATAACCTACTGCACCTAAAGAGCCAACCTGAGTTTTATCGGCAACAATGTTTACCTTATCACTTCCGAATTTGAATTTTTTCGATTCCCATTTATCCAGCGTTAAGAAACTTGTACCCGCATAATTAGCTTCGTAACCCAATACACGATCTAGTTCTGTCGGGTGACCAACAGATTCGTGGATGGTTAACCATAGGTGAGAAGGATCTAATACTAAATCATATTTCCCTGGCTCAACAGATTTTGCTTTTATTTTTTCAGTTGCTACACGAGCTGCTTCTTTAACATCTTCAAGCATATCGTAACGACCTTTGTAGCGGGTTACAATACCCGAAACTTTGTCTTCCGGACGGGCGTGCATATACTCGTAACCTTTACCCGTTGGAGAACTAAGGGAGTTACGGGTTTTAAATTTACCCGATTCTCTATCGATTCTGGTTACGTTGAAGTTTGGATAAATACGATGCACATCCTGATCGATGTAAGAACCATCGGTAGAAGCGAAGTATTTTTGTTCGTTAACGGCAAAAATTACCGAGTTAACAAAGTTGGCGCCATTTTGCATGGCAACATCATTAACATTAAGTAACAAATCTACTTTTTCTTTTACCGGAACTTCAAATGCATTAATTTCAATAGGTGTTTTCCAGCTTACTTCGCCATAGCCTTTTTGTGGCGCGAGTTGTACGGGTTCACCGCCAATTTTAGCATTTGCTTTTGCCACAGCAACCGCTTGTTCTGCTGCTTTCGCAATTGCATCTTTAGTTACGTTGTTTGTTGCTGCAAAACCCCAGCATCCGTTAACTAAAACACGAATTCCTACACCGAATGATTCGGTATTAGCTACGCCTTGAACGCGTTTTTCGCGGGTTGCCACAAATTGGTTTAGATAACGACCAATACGGATATCTGCATAGGTTGCACCTTTGGATTTTGCCGCATTAAGCGCCACATCTGCAAGTTCTTTTTTAATTTTCACATCAACTCCATCCAACGCCTGTAAGGGGTCTATGGGAGTTCCGAATGCGGAGAGGTTGGGTAGCATTAAAGCGCCCATACCCATTCCAGACAAATAGAGGAAATCTTTTCTTTTCAATTGGTTCAGTTTAGGTGGTTTACGATTACAAGATAGCCAATTGTGTACTTAATTGGTAAATTTGATTATAACATTTTAGTTTCAATCCGTTATTTGCCTTTTACAATACGCGATTCGTGCCATAAAAAACTTGCAGCTAATAAAAAACCAGCAAAAAACCACCACTTAGATATTTCATTTTGAATAATTTGGTCTGTTATTGCAATTTTATTATTCCTGCGACTGGTGTTTTTTATAAACTGTTGCATTAAATCTGTTTTAGCTTGATTTTTGAGCAATTGCCAATCTTCTTTTTTATAAACATAGAATGATTGATTAACTTGATTGATATAAAGATTATTCCAGCCTTCATTTTGCGGCCACGAAACGGCATCCCATTGAAACGGTAATTCTATATTTTGCCTAGGGCTCAGTTTTATATCATTAATCATTATCGAAGGTGTTTTTCCACCCTCCTTAAAATCTGCTATAAATCTTATTTTTTGATTGAGAACAGGAAATTGAGGTATGATTTCTACCGTTTGAATCTCTGCTTTTTTACGGGCTGTTTTCGATATAAGGGAAGCCCAATAACTGGCATAATCTGCTTGGTTGCCTGATAAAAGCCAGTTGTAAGTTGCAGATAGTGATGAAATTATAATTTTGCCTGAACCATTAATTCTCCTACTTACCAAAATTTTATTGGTGTTGTCGGTTATCAATGGTTGATCGGTAGTGCTTGCTTTTAAAAATAATGTTTGCTCAAAAGGTAATTTAGTGAGTTTAAAATCTTCATTTTTAATATTCAAGCTAAGCGTTTTTTCTTTGGGAGCGGGCGTTTCGTAGCGACTAATTCTTCCGCTTAATGCGGTTGCAGATTTGGCATTTGAAATTCTGATGAGTAAACCCATTCCATTATTAACCGCCTGATCGATAGATGCACGTTCTTCAACACTAATGGATGCTAATTCTTCTTCATCGATTATTAAAACATCAAATCTTTTTAAAGCAGCGCTGTTAACTCTGTTTAGGCTTAAGCTATCCATATTCAGAAAATCAGAACTATATTTATTTTTGCTAATCTGGCTACGGAAGGCTAAAGGATATTGATTATCGAAAAGCCATTTTTTTAAAAATTTATATTCAAAATCGGGGAATGAAGCCAGGATTAACACTTTCATTGGTGTTTGATCTTCAACCAAAAACGGAACAGGTTCCTTAGAAATTGTATCGTTTCCCTGTAAAGTAATTAATTGATAAACCGCTTTTCCATTTTGTTTTGGCTTGTTTTTAAACGAAAATGGGACAGTTGATTGTGGCTTTATGGTAAGAGAATCAATTGAAAAACCTAATCCCTTAAGCAAAAGTTTAACTGATTTATTACCTGCGTTTTGGTAGGTTCCCTGAACCAGCAAATCGTTTGTTGCCTTTAGTTTTGGTTGCCAGTTAACCGAAATTATGCCTGTTGATTTTGCCGATGGATGAAAGGAAATTTCGTGCCCAGCAGCATCTTTTAATTCAGAATCGGTTAAACCATAGCCATAAATGTTAAGTTTTTGAAAGGTTGGATTGGCCTTTAAAAAATAGGAAAGGTCTGCAATTGGTACGGCCTTGATATTTTTTAATTCAGCTGTACTTGCTGAACCTAAAATGTACTTCTTTCCCTTTATTTTTGAAATTGAATCTGGGTTTGTTCCATTAGTTAATAATACAATTTCATTTGCATTTTGCTGTAAATGAGTTTCGTATTTAATGGGTACGATTAATAATGTAAAACAGGCAACTGCAATTACTGATGCTAAAATTCTCCAGAATAATCGAGATTTGTCGGCTCTGGTAATTTCTTTAAACAAGCAAAATGCAAGTAAAATTAAGCAAACAAGAATAGCGATGTATTTAAATTCCATATCTATTTTCCTGTTTTATTTAAGTTGTTAAAGTAATTTTGATATAAAGAGGCAGCTGGTTTCGAACTTTGCGACAGCGGTTTTTGAAATTCTAATTTTAGCATTTTTTGTATTGCTAATTGTGCTACATCAATATCTTTAACTACGAGTTTATTGCTAATCGATAATTTTCTTAAACTGGTTAATGCCGATAAATAAGTTGCTGGATGATCGGCTGCCGAACCAATCATGTATTTTTCAGTTTCACTCAATAAAAATTTATCTTCAGTGGTAAATTTCTTGCCTTCTTTTCTACTTTCTAAAAGTGCGAGGGTGTTTTTTAAATGGACATTTCTTAATTCCTTCTGCTCGAAACTCATCTTTTGAACAGGCTGTGTAATTTTATCCAGCTCGCCACTCAAACGTTTCTCAGGTTTTAGCGCAGCCGTTTTTACCGTTGTTTTGGCTACATAAGCTCTTGATTTTTGTTGCAAATCTTTAAGCAAACGCAATGCTTTATATTCATAGGGCAAAGCTTCCTGCGGTTTATATGTCCTTAATCGTAATTCAGAATTCCACATTTCTGTTAAAACTGCTTTTAACTGGGCTTTCATTTCTGGCTCAAAGAAAGTTGCATCTTCAGCAATGTCGTGCTTATGCGCATATTTATCCATGATGGCCGTTACATCGCCAAATTTCTCTTCGGTTTGCTTATGGTCGCCATGTTCATCGTGATCATCATGATCGCCACCAATCTCTGTTTCATTTTCTTCGCCTAAAAACTGCCCATACCTTAATCTCAACAGTTTCTGGTCAATTCCAAGATTATTGCTGCGGTTTTTGAAGGCATCGGCTGGAATGGTACTTTGTTCTTTCAGTAATTTTTCGGTATCGATAATAATCTGCCTTTGACTCCTGAAATATTCTGGAACCAGATTTACGCCATTTGTCATGCCCACTAAACTCATCAATTCAGTTGTATCTACAATCGAAACAAAATAAACATCAGAGCGGCTCGATTGACCATGATTATCCATAGCCTTGATGAAAAAATACAACTCATCACCAGGTTTCATGCCCAGGCTTTTCAAATCGATTTGTTTGGTTAAGGATATGCTTTTACGATTTCCAAAATTGGTGTCGAAAGTTAATTTTTTCTCCGTAAAACTTACGCCTTCACCTTTTCCACTTGCCATCGTTGCAGATATAAAAGCATCATTTATGCCGTAATCATCATTTAATGTTGCATTTAAAGTAAATTTTTGTGGCTGTCCAATGTCTATTGTTGTACGCTGTTTGGGCTGCGTAATTTTGATATTGACGGGCAAGTCGGGGATAACCTCTATTTGATATAAATCTGATTTTTTGCCATCTAAATCCAGTTGGTAAAAACCAGCTTTATCAATTGTTTTAGTATAAGAAAAGCCAGTTGAAGCCGAACTATAAGGTTTTAATGTATTTATTTCTTTATCGTTAAATATGATTTTAAGTTTTTTAATGGCAACATTGGTTTCTATTTTCCAGTTAATTTTTGCGCCAGTTTCTGCCTTAATCGAAAATTGTTTTTGTTCGCGGGTGCCTTTTCCAGTATAAGCAGGTGGAATAATTGTTGCGCTGAAATCCGAAATCTCTGGTAAAATATTTTCTTTAATTACTGGATTTAAGCGCTGCTGTTGCGTAACAGCACTAGCTTCTTTTTTTAAAGCGGGAACTTTCGTAATCCCAAAACTTAGTAACACTCCAGCAGCAAGAATTGCTAAACCAAAATATAGTTTTTTTACAGGTTCTTTGGGCTGCGGCAAGGATGGTAAAAGCGTTTCAATTTTACTTCTTTGCAATTGTTGAAGCATCGAAAGCTCCGTTGGGTTCTTTAATAATAAATCGGCACTTTCTTCAAGCTCAGGATATTGGTTATTGATATATCTTGAGATATCTGAATCGGTGGTTTTCCAAATGGGATTAATAAATAAACTGATAACTAAAATTACTGGAAAAACAACGGCAAAAAGCCAGGCCGAAAGCTGGAAAATATAAATACCAAGTGCAGCTATTACAATTGTAATAGCGAGGCTTATGGCAATTGTTCTAATTAAATAAAGTGTAATCCACTTTATTCTTAAATTATGAATCCAATTTTGTCCTTCAGCTTCTAACATAATCTGGTTTTTTTCTGAATGATAAAATACGTTCGGTAGCAAAAATTAAAAAGGCTGCAAACCAGAAAATTGTACTCAAAGGTTCATCTGTTGAAACTTTTAGCTCTTTTTCTATTTTGTTGGTTTGGATATTTTCCTTCTGATTTAAGGGCATTTTTCTCTGGTCGCTTAAGTTATTTTCGAAACCAAACTCACTAAATTTATCGTCTTTAATTATTATTGGCATTAATGCTTTAACAAAGGTTTCATTCCAAACCAATTCATTCCATTGCGGATTTAATCTGCTGTAAAAGTGAAGAATACTTAAACCATTTGTATTTTCTGCTGATAGAATGGCATTACCAAAACCATCGCTCCATATCTTATTAAATGAATGATTAGGGACGATTCGCCTGGTTAAATCAACTATTCCACTATTGGTATTGATAACAGATTTTTCTGAAACAATTTTTCCTGATGCATACTTAAAGATACTTCCGTTTTCCTTTATAGAAGCTTTAAAGTTTTGTGAGATTGATTTTTCTGAGAGCCAAAAACCGACATCAAATGATGCATTTGGCTGATTGATTTGAATTTTTCTTTTGCTAAAACTGGCAATTGCATGTATTGCCGCTTTAATGTATTTACTATCGTTGCTGCCAGCTTCTTCAAAAATGGCTACAGATATTAGAGGTGCATCGTCGCTATTTAATGCTTTATATTCAACAACTGAAGGATTAGAGTTTGCTTCGTATTTTTTGCCAGCAAATTGGGTAATCCAACTGCTTAAAGTATCGGCCTGGTTTACAGGTTTCCAAATTAATTTATAATTGGTTAATGGTAATACATTGCCAAATTGATTTAGATGCTGGCTTGCAAACAAGTAAACCGATGTACCCGCAGGAACCAAATTGTTTAGTTCTTTAAGTAAAGCAGTATGTTTTAGGGCGTTTACAGTCTGTTCTCGTTCAGAAGCTATTGTATCTTTTAAGCTCCGTAAATTAAAACCCAGATTAAAATCGTGTATTTCGTAATTGCGTTTTATTAATGAATCGATTGTTTTACGATTATCTTTAAAAACCTGCGGAAATTTAGATTTTTCGACTAATATCCAGCCGCCTTTGTTTTTTGCATTCAGCGTTTTTTTAATGTATGGTTGCGCTAAAAGAAAAGGAATTAAAATAATTAAGAGGCAGCGTAAAATAAAGAGTAACCAATCAGTTATGCGAAAGCTTTTTGAGCTTACACGAGCACTTGCGCCTAAAAGCGAAATGCTGCCAATTTTTAGTGTTTTGCTTTCTTTAAAGTTCCACAAATGAATTATTAGTGGAATAATTAATGCTGCTAAAGCCAGTAAACCGATGGGATATAAAAACTGCACAGGCTAAATTCTTAGTTTACTTCTTTGTTTTAAAAAATCTCTCAAAGCCTGATCTAAAGGTTCATCCGTAGAAATTGTACGATAAAAAATCCTTCTGTCGAGCATTTGTACCCTTGTTTTTTCGAGGTAGGCGTTAAGGTTAGTTTTATATTCTGTTCTGGCTTTTGCCTGGTCAATTTGAATGGTTTCGCCCGTTTCCAAATCCTCAAAAGTAGAGTAGCCTTTAAAATCTAAATCAAGCTCATTTCTGGAAAGTAAATGAAAAACCACAATTTCATGGCGAAGGGTATTTAACGTATCTAAAAGATGAATTATTTCATCATCAGCTTGATATAAATCGGTAACGAAAATTAAAAGTTCACGCTTTTGGGCACCTGCAAAAAGTTCTTTATAATGTATCGGCTTAGTAAACTCACCATCTGGATTTATATTTTCCAACTGATAAAATAACCTTGCCAAATGTTGATAATCCTGTTTGGGCGTCATCGAAAAAATGCCCGAATTTTTGAGCACATACAAACCAATGGCATCACCTTGTAAATTTGCCAGATAAGCCAGTGATGCGCCTAAATACCTGGCGTATTCAATTTTAGTGAAATCGCCATCGCTGTGGTTCATAGATGCACTGGCATCCATTAAAATCCGAACGGAGATATTGGTTTCTACTTCCGATTCGCGGATGTAGTACCGATCGGAACGTGCAAACATCTTCCAGTCTAAAGAGCGCAAGTCATCGCCAGGCTGGTAGCTTCTATATTGACTAAACTCTAAGCCAGCGCCCTTAACCGTACTTTTATTAATGCCGCTCATAAAGCCATCTATCGTCATTTTGGCCGATAAATTCAGTTCTTTAATTGCCATCAATACTTTCGGATCGAGCAGTTTACTCATTAAATGTTAGCTTTTGGTTTTGATATTGCCTTAATCAATTCATCCGTTACTTTATCCGAAGAAACATCTTCCGCTTCGGCTTTAAAATTCATTAAAACCCTGTGGCGAAGTACTGGATAAGCCATTGTCTGTAAATCTTCTAAAATAACGGCATACCTGCCTTTAAATAAAGCTCTGGCTTTTGCAGTAAGAATTAACGCTTGTCCTGCCCGTGGGCCAGCACCCCAGCGCACCCATTCTTTAACAAATGGTACTGTTGTGGTATCTGGTCTGGTTGCACGAATCATTTCACTCACGTAAGTAATTAAATCATCGCTAATGCTTACTTCGCGGGTTATCGATTGCAGTTCCTTAATTTCTTCAGCTCCAATAATAGGATTAATGGTTGCCTTTGTAGCGCCAGTTGTACTGCTTAAAATTCTTGATTCTTCGGCAGCTGTTGGGTAACCGATTTTAATGTATAATAAGAAGCGATCGAGTTGTGCTTCGGGCAGGGGATAAGTTCCAGCTTGTTCTATTGGATTTTGTGTAGCCAGAATAAAAAATGGTCTGTCTAAAGGATAAGTTTGTCCGCCATAAGTAACTTCAAACTCCTGCATGGCTTCTAAAAGTGCCGATTGTGTTTTCGGAGGTGTTCGGTTTACTTCATCAGCCAAAACGATATTAGCAAATAACGGACCTTTGTTAAACTTAAAGAAACGTTTGCCAGTAACATGGTCTTCTTCCAGAATTTCTGTTCCAACAATATCAGTAGGCATTAAATCGGGTGTAAACTGAATTCTTCTAAAAGATAAATCTAATGCTTGCGACATGGTTTTAACCATTAAGGTTTTAGCTAAACCAGGTACGCCTTCTAAAAGACAGTGTCCGCCAGCCATCAAAGCAATTAACATTTCCTCGATTATTACATCCTGCCCAACAATTACTTTTTGTATTTCGCTTTTTAATTGGGAAATCTTGCTGATCAATATTTTTAAGTTAGTTTCTGAACGCTCCAAAACGATTTTTTTTAGTTTGAATGAATATTGTGCCTCAATATAGTGCATTAAGGCATATATCTTTAGGCTTATTGGAAAGAATATCAAAAAATTTACAAGATTATCTTATTAAAAACCCGAATTAATAAAAATAGGCCTTAATTTAGAGCCATGCTGAGATCGAAGTTTACATTTGCTAGGCTAAAATATAATTCGGGCGATTGGGATACAGATCAGCGTATGCCATCGAACGTACTAAATTCTTTGTTGGAATACACCACCATTCCGCTTGACGAAGAAGAAAAGATAGTAGAGTTAAGTAGCCACGATTTGTTCAAATACCCATTCTGTTATTTAAGCGGCCACAAACTGGTTCAGTTTAACCAGCAGGAAGCCGCTAATTTTAAAATGTACGTACAGAATGGTGGTTTTGTTTTTGTAGATGATTGCAACCATGATATAGATGGTTTATTTGCACGCTCCTTCGAAACACAGATGAGCAATTTATTTGGTGCAACAGCTCTGAAGAAAATCCCAAATAATCATGCGGTTTACAATTCATTCTTTAAATTTGAGAAAGGTCCACCTACAACCTCTTTCGAGTTAAATGGTTGGGGAGATGATTTAGTACATGATTACCTGAAAGCCATAACCATAAATAATAGAATTGGGGTGTTGTACAGCAATAAAGACTATGGTTGCGAATGGGATTACGATTTTAGGAATAAACGTTTTCTTGCAGAGGATAATACTAAATTTGCCGTGAACATTATTTTGTACGCCATGGGCGTAAATAGTTAACGTTACTAAAAATAAATATCTTGAAAACTAACCTAAGCAGATTACTTTTTCTAACGGTGATCTTACTATCAACCGCTGCAAGCGCTTTTGCCACTAAAAATCAATTCTATTATCAGTTAAAAGTTTATCATTTAAAAACATCAGCCCAGGAAGTTATGGTTGATGAGTATTTAAAAGATGCTTTTTTGCCTGCGCTTCACCGTGCAGGAATTAATAGTGTTGGCGTTTTTAAACCAATAGCAAAAGATACGGTAGAGCAACTGGTTTACCTTTTTATCCCATTTAAAAAGATGGACGACTTCGCGAAGCTGAATGAAACCTTATCAAAAGATAAAGAATACCTTAAAGCAGGCGCGACCTATTTAAACGCGGAATACAATGCAACCCCTTATACAAGAATCGAATCTACCTTATTAAAGGCTTTTTCGGCTATGCCTGAATGTGCCGCTCCGAATTTCAATTCGCCGAAAAGTGAGCGGGTTTACGAACTTAGAAGCTATGAATCGGCTACCGAAGCCTTGGCAACCAATAAGATAGGTATGTTTAATGATTACGAAGTTGATATTTTTTCGAAGTTAAACTTTAATGCCGTTTTTTACGGTCAGGTTATTTCAGGAAGCAAAATGCCAAACTTGATGTATTTGACTACTTTTAAAAATAAGGCAGATCGTGACCAGCATTGGGTAGATTTTGGTGCTGAGTACAAAAAGATTAGTGGTTTACCCCAGTATCAGCATAATGTTTCGAAAAATGTAACCCTGTTTCTTTATCCAACAGCGTATTCCGATTTGTAACGGATTTATTTATCAGAAATGCAAGGGTATCTCGGTGTTACATTAAGCACTTTATATCCATTTGTTAATTAAGTTTCAGACAAGCTTTCCTGGGGAATTCTGGGGTTCAACTCCATATCAAGTCCATGTTAAGTCCATGTTTTGCTGGTAAAATACGGACTTTCAGTTGAGTTGATTTATTCTGGTATGGGGTATGGTGCGAATGGGTATGCCTGATGATTAGCTTCATCTAGGAGAGAGGGCTAGGTTTAACCTAGCGGATAAATTTTGTAAGTAAGCTTTTTTGGGTTTCTAAATCATCATGAAAACTATAAGTCCGATAATTAAAGCAACAGCAAAGGCGCCTGCCATCATTAACATTACAAATTTTTCAAACGAGTCTAGTGGTTGCATAATTGTCTAACTTATAAAATTGAATAATGTTTGTAAAATATAAGTTATGAAAAAAAATTGCAAGGAGATTTATACTATTAATGGTAAATGAAGCTTAAAATGCGCCGTCAACCAGCCATAATATATAATATACAATATTATGGCCAGTAGACTATTAATTACATTCGACTGTTCGGACGGGCTAACAGAGCCAAAATTCCAACACTCATAATCAACGTAATTATTCCCGCGATCAAATTAAATTTCTCTGCCATAGTTTGTTTGGTTTGAAATCTAAAATATAACAAAGCCGTTACAAAAACAATAGTTAAACAGAAAAAAATACGGTTTTAATGAAATTATTTTTCCACAAAATATTCGTTAAAAAAAATAACCCTCATAAATTTATATGAGGGTTAAATGATTCAGTAACTACGATCTGATTATAGATCACGTAAAATTTGTTGTGCATAAGTCCATTACGGCTTAACCTTATCTTTTTATGAGGAAACTGGTCGGTATCTTCATCATGCTTTTTATGAAGCAGAAGCGGAAAGATTATAATAGTTAAGCCAAAACATGGGGATGCGTCCCCGATAGGACAGCCTATCCTTATCGGGCATCATTCAGGTCTGACCGCAAGTAAAGGGATAAGATATTGGCAATGGCACTAATGCGATAGGGCAAATCAACAATGGCAATATTTCTTATTCTTATGACCCATCTGGAAATCGGGTATCGAAGTTATTTAATAATAAATCAACCTGGTATGTAAGGGATGCACAAGGGAACAGTTCGGCGGTTTATGATAACGAAGGAGGGCATACCAACTGGAAAGAGCAGCAGCTTTATGGGAGCAGCAGGCTGGGGATGTGGAAGCCAGAAATAAATCTGGATTCTGTAGGGATAATTAATGCAGCAATAAGTACCAATCTTTTAAGTCTTACTGGGAATAAAAACTATGAACTGACCAATCATTTGGGAAACGTTATGGCCGTGATTACCGATAGCAGAACGCAGGCTGGAAGTGAATACGAAGCAGATGTAATTAATGCACAGGATTATTCACTGTTTTTAATTTATTTTTAATTGTGTTCATGAGCTCGCCAAAGGCTCGGTTATTATGCATTTGGTTCTCAAATGCCAGGAAGAATATTTAATTTAGGGGGCTACCGTTATGGATTTAATGGTAAGGAGAACGATAGTGAGGTGAAGGGTGATGGTAACCAGCAGGATTATGGGATGAGGGTTTATGATCCAAGGGTAGGAAAGTTTTTGAGTGTGGATCCTATAAGTGATAAATATCCTGAATTGACACCATATCAATTCGCTTCAAACCGTCCGATAGAGGGAATAGATCTTGATGGGCTGGAATTTTCGGGAGGTTACATGCCGGGATATTCAGGCAATACTATAGCAGTATCTAGAGCAATAGCTAAACAAAAAGATGATAATAAACGAGAGGAAATGACTGCAGCTTATCATAAGATTAATATGGGGCAACTTAAGTTGGATCTTGCTGCGACCTATTTAGGTATGCTGGTTTACAATCCAACTATGATATTTGCGGGGGCTGCTGGAGGAATTTTTAATGGACTATATGGTTACTCAACGGAAAAAAGCCCATATGAAATCAAAAAAAGTATATTTTCAGGATTTATATCTGGATCTCTTCTTGCGTTTGGAAATGGTGCCGTTTCAAATGCAGTCGTAGGTGCTGGTAGTGGAGGTTTAGGAGAATTAATAGACCAAAGTATTGATGAATCTTATGGTGTATATAAAAGTCCAGCCCTAAAAAATCAGGAGTTTCAAATTGGTGTCATGAGTGGAGCTATTGCAGGACCTTTAGGGGGAATAGCGGCGAAAGAAACTACTAAAATTTTTAATACAATTACGAAAAATTTGATTAGCAAAACGGAAACTAAAGCATACAGAAATATAGTAAAAAAGGCCATTCTAGAAAGAATACCAAGAATAGGAAATAAGGAACTGAATGCAGAAATAAAAAATGAGATTAAAAAACAACAAAATAGTATTTTGAATGAAATAGCTACGGTAAAAGCAGCCTTTACAAAGACAATTGGCACGGGATTGGACATAAGTCAAGAAAAAGCAAAAGATAAATTGAAAGAAGATGCAGCAAATAACAAGAAGTAAAAGTTCCATCTATAAACAAATATTTGAAGATGTATTGGGAGTGGCTTTGTCTCTATATGTAATTTACTCGATATTCCCTTCCACAATTGATGATGTCTCATTTCTTTTTGTTAAGAATGAGACATCGGCAGAAATTATGAGCATATCTAGAAATGGAACTTCTAAAAATCCGATTATTCTCAATATTAAATACCTAGAACAGTCAGTGATAAAACAAGACCGTATTTTTACTAATGAAAAAATTGCTCCAAATCTTCAGAAAGGTCAAATGATAGAGATTTGCTACGGTGGTTTTTTCGATGAAAAAACTTATATTATTGATCATACTCCTGGTCTTTTCGTGATGCTTGTACAAGTTGCTACTATTTTTATACTTTTATTGGTACTTATTGCAAGTAGTAAAAGGCTTTTAATTTTTTTTAGAACAAAAATAACATTATCGAATTATAACCCACTCTAGTAGAATTCTCTTACTTACGCTGTAAATTAACTTCAAATCAGCCCAACCTTTGTCTGAGCTGCATTATTCATTTCCGAACAAAGCTAGATTAATTTTTATGATGCTATAAAATCATCTAAACTGCTTTAATAAAACCTCTTCATCGGTCGGTCATGGCTGTTTCTGGTACTCTATCGTCGACACCTATCCTTAAGCTTATCAGCTTGAAGTAGAATATCTTTTTTTAGCTGGTCAAGGAAACTGAACGCTTCTATTTAGCGTTCGGTCTTTACATATTTACAAAGGGTACCTTTTTTGTTTTATAGTAAATCTAATTTTTAGCAGATGCCTACACTTTACAAGGCTGCTTAAAAGGGGTAAACGGCACGCATCTGGATAGTCAGGAAAGTGATATGGGACAAGACGGTGCAGTGGTAGCCAAAGATGCTTTAGGGTATAGCCTTGGCTATTATGCAGGCGATTATCAGCCTATTGGCGGAAGCAGTGCGAATGTTTTTGCCTCTACTTATCAACAGGCTTTGGGCGATATTACCGGTCAAAACCTTTACAATGGCAATATTGGCAATAGCACGTATGCAATAGGGCAAATCAATAATGGCAGTAGCGTTGGTTATACCTATAAATATGATCAGCTGAACCGCTTAAAAGCACTTCGCCAGCATGGGTTATCAGGAGCTGGAACCTGGTCGGCATCTACTTTAAGTGATCACTACAAAGAAGATTTCAAATATGATGGTAATGGGAATATTTTAGCCTTGCTTAGAAATGGCCCAGGCGGACAGGCGATGGATCAGTTGAATTATCGCTATAGCAGGGATAAAGCAGGGCGTTTATTAAATAATAAACTGGGCGGCATAAACGATGCGGTAGACAGCGGACAGCAAGGGGAACTTGCAGGCAATACCAGTTACAGCTATGATGCGATCGGGAATTTGATTAGAGACACCAAAGAGGGTATTACCGGAATTGACTGGAGTGTTTATGGTAAGATCAAGCAAATCAATAAGGCTAATGGCAATATTTCTTATTCTTATGACCCATCAGGTAACCGGGTAAGTAAATTGTTTAATAATAAATCAACCTGGTATGTAAGGGATGCGCAAGGAAATAGTCTTGCAGTATATGATAACGAAGGAGGGCATACCAACTGGAAAGAGCAGCAGCTTTATGGGAGCAGCAGGCTGGGGATGTGGAAGCCAGAAATAAATCTGGATTCTGTAGGGATAATTAATGCAGCAATAAGTACCAATCTTTTAAGTCTTACTGGGAATAAAAACTATGAACTGACCAATCATTTGGGGAATGTGATGACTGTGATTACCGACAGCAGAACGCAGGTTGGAAGTGAATACGAAGCAGATGTAATTAATGCACAGGATTATTCACTGCTTTTATTTTATTTTTAATTGTGTTCATGAGCTCGCCGAAGGCTCGGTTATTATGCATTTGGTTCTCAAATGCCAGGAAGAATATTTAATTTAGGGGGCTACCGTTATGGTTTTAACGGTAAGGAAAATGATAACGAGGTAAAAGGACCGGGGAATAGTATCGACTTTGGTGAAAGAATATATGATCCGAGGATTGGGAAGTTTCTGAGTGTTGATGCTTCAGAAAGGAATTATCCTAGTATTTCTCCTTATGCTTTTTCTTTTAATAATCCTGTACTATATAATGATCCAGATGGTAACGATCCGATTATCACGGTTAAATCATCCAATTCAAAATTAATAAAAGGTGTTACTGTTATAAATATTGTTATCGATGTTACTCTTAAGGGTAAAATAGTTTCAAATACATCGAATAGAAATTTTGATGGGCGCATGACTGCCGCTCAAACGAATATTAATGGAGGCAAAATTTTAAGTGGTACAGGTACTGTAAATAGTCAAGAAATGTTCAAGTTCGATGGTAAAGGTGGGACATTTTCTAAGCCATCTAAAGTTCAAATAAATTATACTATTAATGTTAATGTTGATTTTGAATCAACTAATAATATCAATGGAATTACCAAAGGTGATGATGTCGTTCTTTTTCAAGATAACCTGTCTAAATTCACTACAAACACTAAGGCGCAAGGTATAAATACGCATGTGGGTGTGGCTGGCGCTATTCCTGATACAAAAGGTAGAGCCAAACGGGATGCTCATACTGCATTACATGAAACAATGCATACTTATGGGCTTGGTGATGAATACAGGACAGATGCGAATGGAAATATAACATACAGTGCATATGGGAATACGATGGGGGCTGATCAAGATATTGATCGAACATCAATAACTCCAGAACAAAGAGGCGAATTTGTTTTATCTATTCTTAAAATTAGAGAATCAATGAAAAAGAATAAAACGGATTACAATGGGATCACTGGGCGTGATGCTCGGAAAGAAACAAAAAAGAAATTAAACTAATGAAAATAAAGATTTGCTTTGTATTAGCTTTATTTATATTCTCTTGTAGAAGAAAAGAAAATAGTTCTTTTGATAATATTAAATCAGGCAAAAAGATATTTAATAAAAGTTGCCGCCCTTGTCATGATTTAAACATTCTGATGATAGGGCCGCCATTAGCATCTTTATCAGACAGTTCTTTTAAATTTATTAAGAGATTTAAGCAGACTAAAGAATGTCACAATGATTCTCTTACAAATGAAGATCTTCGAGATATTATTGATTATATTCAAAATAATAAAGTAAATGTTGACTATTGAGGCATTTTGCTCTTGCTCGGTTGATCTGTGCATTTAAAATAATCTTAGCCTGGCATATGCCGGGCTTTTACTTTTCCAGCATTTCGAGTTTGATGAGCCTTGCTTTAATCGCCCCATAGGATCGCCCGTGCAGTTTAGCGAGTTGAGAGATCTTGTTGCCTTCATTAAAAGCTCTGGCCATCTTTGCGACCATCTCTATTGAGGGCAGGTTCTCGTTGCGCTCATACTTTCCGATGATCTCACGTGAGGCCTCAATCTGCTGTGCCAGTTCTCCCTGCGACCAGTTCCTGGCTGGATAAACCAATTTAATTGACCCCGCTCCGCCAGTTTTAAGGTATAGATGAGTCAGCTGTAAGCCAGTAGACTATTGCTTGCTTATTTTTAGTGAGATGGGGTCAATGCCTTCCGGTTTTTCCAGAGAAGGCTTGGATTGATAGATTTTACTCTCTCTCTTGAATATGCTTTCACGCTCATGGTATTTCCGAATCTTCTATTTTTAAAATTGCAGAAACTTCGAAGACAGATATTCTTACCTATTCTGGAGTTAAATAGGAATATAAAACACATTATGTAAAAGAATTGTATAGCATTTTGTATGGGAAAAAAGAAAATCCGCGAGATTATTGAAATTTCGCGGATTCTTTTAAAGATTTGTGGAGCCGAAGGGAGTCGAACCCTTGTCCAGTTGTGAGATAACTTATACCTTCTACATGCTTATTTTTCAATTGATTTTCGGGAAATAAACGGGCTGAAAACCGACCTTATTTAAATCCTTAGATACTTTATCTCACCTTAAATCGTATCTCTTTAAGGCCAGCTTTGTTATTTCGATGCCCCAGATTCTAACCTAACAATGCAGCAGTTAGAGGGACAAAAGCTAATTAGTTCTAAACTAAGCAGCTAAGGCGTAAGTATTTTCGCCAACTAAAATGTGAACGTTCACTTTAAGTGCTCTCCGTACAACGCACTGCATGCTAACATAACCTTCGCCACCCTGTCAAATCCAAGAACGGCCCCAGTTCTCGAGTTTTCAATTAAGAAACAAGATTACAAATATACGAAAAATCCCTCAACAGCGCATTGAATAAATGATATTTTGAAATCTGGTGTCGTATTTAATGAATTTGTGCGTTAAGCCTAATTACAAAATCATTAATATCAAAAGGTTTATGTATATAATCATCTGCATGGCATTTGCTTCTCATTTCTGTATCAGAAAAATTTGCCGACATCATCACAATTGGCATATTTGCCGTTTCTTTTAATTTTTTAAGTTCGCAACATAAATCTAAACCATTTCCATCAGGCAACATTACATCCAGTAAGAATAAATCTGCATGAAAATCCAATGCTCCTTTTCTAAACTCTTGTATATTTTTAAAGTATTTTACTTTATAATGCTCATCTTCTAAAATAAAGCCAATAATTTCTCTAATATCTTCGTTATCTTCCAAAACACATATTCGCTTATCCATACTCAATAATTTTTAGTTCCTATATATTAACCAAACAGCTGTATTAATGTTTTGATTTTTAGCAGGTTAAGTAACTCCAAAAAGGTGTTGGTATTCGCCAAACAATAAAAACAAAATGTAAATTAAACCTGTTAATAATTGGCATCAAAAGACTTTAGAATTTATGAACATAAATAAAACCCTCATCATAGGTAAAGATTCAGAACTACCTTTCACCGCTAATCGAATTGGTTATGGTACCATGCGTTTAACTGGAAAACACTTTTTTGGTGAGCCTGAAAACCGATTAGAGGCTTTACAAATTTTAAAAAAAGCGGTCGAACTTGGCGTAAACTACATTGATACCGCCGATTATTATGGTATTGATGTTACCAATCGTTTAATTTCTGAGGCTCTTTATCCTTATCAGGATAACTTAATTATAGGCACAAAGATTGGCGCAATGCGTAAGGATGATGCAAGCTGGAATGTTTTTAGTAAACCCGAGCAATTGCGACATAGTGTAGAGAATAACCTTCGGGTTTTAAAATTAGATCAATTGGCTGTTGTCCATTTTCGCTATATGCCTGGTTCTGAAACTTCTTTCGAAGATTCACTTTCCGCTGTATTTGAACTGCAAAAAGAAGGGAAAATAGCTCATGTGGGTTTGAGTAATGTTAACAGAGAACAGTTAGAAGCTGGATTAAAAATGGGCGAAATCGGGACGGTGCAAAATTTATATGGTTACACGCAACGCACAACTTTAGCTGGGCCTATGGGTGGGGCAGGAGGAGAAGAGATTTTAGATTTGCTTGAAGCACATCAAATTCCATTAATTCCTTATTTTTCTCTTGAAGCATCTTTAGGCAAAGGTCAGCAAAAGATTGAGGAAATAGCCAAAAAATACAATGTGAGTACGGCTCAAATGAATTTGGCCTGGTTGCTACATAAATCTCCTTTAATTTTACCAATTCCTGGAACTACTTCGCTTAAGCACCTGGAAGAAAATATGGCAGCGGCTGAAATTTCTATTTCTAAAGAAGATCTGGATTACTTAGGTTAATTTGGAATAAAAAAGCTTAATTATTTTCTTTTAATTTCTTGAAGATTTGGGTCATGGTTTTAGAATCAAGTGCATCCATATCTATAAGTTTTAAAGATTTAACCATTTTTAGGGTAGAAGTTTTATACTTTAAAAAATGTGGTGTTTTGAGATGTGCTTGATAGGATTCTGAGTTTTCATAAATTTCCAAAATCCTTATTTGGTTCGGGTTTTCCTTCTGACTCATTGGGAAAATAGCAATTACGCCAGGTTCTAGCTTTACAGATGCTTCTGATTCTTCCTTCAGAATTTTGTTGTAGGCTTCCAGGTGATTGGGAAATATTTCAATTTCAGAAATTCTGACGATCATACCTGGCTGTTGTGCCGAAGATTTCTCTAAGCTAAGTAAGCATAATAGGCTTATGATAAGTATTTTGAGTGCTTTTGTAGTCATGTTTATTATTTGTATGGAATAATACTTCCCACTTCAAAAGTGGTCATTTTTCTCCAAAGGATTTGTATATAAATTCCTGTATCCTATACCATTATTCCTGATGTATTAATTATAAATTGATTTTTTAGCCATTTATTTGATTAAAGTACTAAGAAATAGCAAAACAGCTAGTAAATAAGGGTGATTTTACGGTATAAAAATAAATAAAGTTGATTTAGATTTGTTGTAAATCAAAACTACAATGGAAAATCAAAGAGAAGTTTCTTTATTGCAAAGCCTTGTAAATAAGGCTGAAACGCTTAAAACTTATAATAAAAAAACCTTTGACGATATTTTCAATGTCCTTAAAGGAGCTCCTGAATTACAAACCTCAAAAACCACTATACTTTTAAATGATTCCCTAACTGAAAAGAACTGGATAAATTTTAAGTATAATTTAATTGATGAAATGGTAAAAAAGATAGGTGATATTTCTATGCTAAACATAGCCTAGTTTTTGGTTATTCGAAATCAATTCAAATTCGATAACATCTATCTATTCTAATCACAGATCAACTGATAATGCGGGTCTAAAATTTATAACTGTCCAACCTTAATAGCTCGGTTTTGCCTTTATTTTTGAGAGCATCATTTCCATTTAAGAATAGAAGTAACTCAAGGATTGTTGATTTGGGCAGGAGTTACACATTTGGAACAACGCCAAAGAAAAAGAAGGATTTTAAATTTGATAACAGCCAGTAATACCAGCTGAAAACCTGTATTTAAATGCATAAAAAAAACCTTCTGATATCATAATCAGAAGGTTTTTTTATAATTCAAGATTGGCTTATTTCATGCCATCTTTAATTTTTTGAATCATATCCAAATGTGTTTTAACAATTGGTGCTGTTTTAGATGCAAATGCTTTTAAGTCTACATCCATACCATCTTTTGCTTCTTTTTCCATTAAATCCAAAGTAGATTTATGTCCATCTACCATTGCATCAACATAAGCTTTATCAAAATCGGCGCCTGTTTTTTTACTTAAGTCGTCCATTTTTTTCTTGTGGTCATCATCAACAGTAGTTGGTAATGTAATGTTTTTTGTGCCAGCTAAAGCCATCAATTCTGTATTCGCTTTACCATGGTCGCTCACCATCATTGTAGCAAATTCTTTTACCTTAGCATTTGTGCTTTTTTCTAAGGCAAGTTTACCTAATTCTACTTCTGCCATTCCACCAACTGCTGCTGAAGTTGCAAATTTCGAATCTTCTTCAGGTACTGCAATACCACCAGTTTCTGCTACGTTAGTTGTTGTGTCTTTCGACATATTCAAACTATCTGCTGTTTCTTTGGCATCCTTGTTTCCACTGCAAGCCTGAAAGGTTAGTGCAGATGCGGAAATTGCCATTACATAAAATAAATTTTTCATAGTATAAATTTTGTTGTGTTCTTTAAACCTCAGATTCAATGAAATAGTTTTAAAAAATTTTAGAACTACACGATTCCTTAAAAAAAAGGCATAAAAAATTAGGCTTTATAGAATCCTTCATATTTAAAAAACAGTCGAAATAAAACCAACACATATAGTGCATTGTTATCCAGTTGCTATTGAATGTTTTTTTCATCACGCCGTTGTTAATTAATTAGTTATGAGTTTAGATAAGTATAAACAGAAACGCGACTTTACAAAAACTGCCGAGCCAAAAGCGGGTTTAAGCAAGGATCGAAATAAAATGATTTTCGTGATTCAGAAACATGATGCATCCAGACTTCATTACGATTTTAGATTAGAGATGGGTGGCGTTTTGAAAAGCTGGGCTGTACCTAAGGGGCCTTCTCTCGACCCGAAGATTAAACATTTGGCTATGATGGTTGAAGATCATCCCTTTGATTACCGAAATTTTGAGGGATTAATTCCAGAAGGGGAATATGGTGGAGGAACGGTAATTGTTTGGGATCAGGGTTGGTATGAAACGATTGAAGATATAAAAGGCAAAAAAGCGCAGGAAAAATATCTTCTTGCTGAGTTAAAAAAAGGTTCGGTAAAAATGCGCCTGCATGGCGAAAAATTAAATGGAGAATTTGCCCTGGTCAAAACCAAGGGAATGGGTGACAATGCCTGGTTGTTAATTAAACATGATGACGAATTTGCGACTAAAAAGGATGTAACTAAACAAGATAAGTCTATACTTTCGGGAAAAACCATTGAGGTTATGGAAAAGAGTGGAGATAAAGTCTGGAAGTCGGGTAAGGAACAAAAAATCAGCGTTAAAGATAAAGCCGTAGCCAAACAGATTGAGGAAGGTGAAAAGAAAACTAAAAAAAAAGCTGAAGCAGATGATGCTGATCAGTTTTTAAAGGATGCACCAAAATCATCCATCTTTAAAAACATTAAACCCATGCTGGCTACTTTGGTTGATGCACCATTTGATGATAAGGAGTGGCAGTATGAGGTTAAATGGGATGGTTACCGTGCACTGGCTTTTTTAAATAAAGGAAAAGTTGAATTACTTTCCAGAAACCAGAAATCATTTAACGATCGGTTTTATCCAATTACCAGTATTTTAAAATCCTGGAAGCAGGATGTGGTTTTGGATGGGGAAATTCTGGTACTTAACGATAACGGTATATCAAACTTTGGTGCCCTTCAAAATTGGCGGAGTGAGGCAGATGGAGAACTGATATTTTATGTTTTTGATATTTTATGGTACAAGGGTAAAGATTTAACAGGTTTAAGCCTGATCGAGCGTCAAGCCATACTCAATCAGATCCTGCCTAAGGATGATGATCGTATACGGATTTCGAAAGTATTTGATGCCAGTGGAATCGATTTTTTTGCCGCTGCCGAACGAATGGGTTTGGAAGGTATTATGGCTAAAAGGAAATCATCGAGTTATGTTATCGATAGCCGATCGAAGGACTGGCTGAAAGTAAAAATTAGTAAAAGGCAGGAAGTAATTATTGCTGGTTTTACCAAAAACAAAGATACCTCCAAATCTTTCAGTTCGCTGATTTTAGCTGTTTATGAAAATAAGGTGCTAAGCTACGCTGGAAAGGTTGGTACTGGATTCTCTGATGCTGCACAGCGAGATATGGTTAAGCTTTTTAAACCATTTGTAACGGATAAAAGTCCGTTTAAGGTTGCACCAGATGTTAATAAGCGTTCCAGATTTCAGTCGAAACAGCCTGATGCCGAGATAATCTGGATGGAACCTCAATTGGTATGCGAAGTAGCTTACACGGAGATTACCAGTGATGGTGTATTTAGACATCCATCTTTCCAGGGGATGCGCGAAGATAAAAAGGCTAAAGATGTTACCCGCGACAAGGCAATTGAAACCACTGATATTGTTGAACAAGATACGGAGGCTATTAGTGAAAAGAAGAAAACAACAGATCACCACGCCAGTGCCATTAAGCCGCCTAAAACTACCATACCTAAAACTTTATTAAATCCAAAGGATGAAACTCAGGTTCGAAAGATTAATGGAAAAGAAATAAAGTTTACCCACCTTTCTAAAGTTTACTGGCCCGATGATGGCGTTACCAAACGGGATATGTTTAACTATTATTATCAGGTTTCTGATTTTATCTTACCCTATCTGAAAGACAGACCACAATCATTAAACCGTTTTCCAGGCGGGATTAAAGGAAAGAGTTTTTACCAAAAAGATGTTAAAGGAAAGGCACCCGACTGGGCTAAAACCTTTCCATATTCTACCAGCGATGGGGAACCTAAAGAGTATTTATTAGGTGATGATCAGGCTACGCTTTTATGGATGGCATCTTTAGGTTGTATTGAAATTAATCCCTGGTTTTCCCGTTCTGAATCGCCCGATTATCCTGACTATTGTGTAATTGATTTAGATCCAGATAAACAAAGCTTCAATCAGGTTATAGAAGTTGCGCTTACCGTTAAAAAAATATTGGATTCGATTGATGTACCCAGCTTTCCAAAAACATCGGGTTCTACGGGAATTCATATTTACATCCCAATGGGTGCAAAATACACTTATGATCAAACCCAGCTTTTCGCCAGAATTGTGGTTGGATTGGTGCATGATCTTTTACCAGATTTAACTACGCTGGAGCGAAAAATTTCTTCCCGAAAGGGTAAAATGTACCTGGATTTTTTGCAAAACCGACCAGGAGCCACCATTGCAGGCCCTTATTCGCTGCGGCCCAAACCAGGCGCAACGGTTTCTATGCCGTTAGACTGGAAAGAGGTTAAGGCTGGTTTAAAGATGCAGGATTTTAAAATTTTTAATGCGATTGAAAGACTTAAAAGAAAAGGCGATTTATTTAAAGGTGTTTTGGGAAAGGGTATTGATCTTGAACAGGCGATTAAAAAGGCTCAAAAGAAATACCCATCAGCAGCTAATTTATAGGGGAGATTTCTAGTTCAAGGCTACATTTGTAAAACAATAATCTTTTGTTCATGTTATTTGTTAAAATCAAAAATAGATAAGTTATGCGTTCTATATGGAAAGGCTCTATTGGGTTTGGATTGGTTAACATTCCAGTTAAATTATTTTCTGGTGTGCAAAACAGCAACCTGGATTTTGATATGTTAGACGAACGCGATCATGAAAAAATCAGGTTTATGCGGGTTAATGAAAAAACCCACAAAGAAGTTCCTTTCGAAAAAATAGTAAAAGGCTATTTTCTTAAAGACCGATATGTGATTTTAGACAAGCATGATTTTGAGGAAGCTGCCCCCGAAAAGACCAAGATTATAGAACTTGAAAACTTTGTAGACATAACAGATATTAACCCAGTTTACTACGAAACATCTTACTACACAGAGCCAGAAAAGCAAGGTAGAAAAGCTTATGCGCTACTTTTAAAAGCTTTGGTTAAATCAAAAAAGGCAGGCGTTGGTCGTTTCGTTTTGCGTAATACCGAAAACTTATGTGTAATCCATCCGATGGAGGATGTGATTGTAATTACCAAAATTCGTTTTCAGCAAGAAATCAGGCCTGTATCTGAAATTAATAAAGTGGAAGATATCAACATTACCAAAAAGGAAATGGATGTTGGTTTAGCCTTGATTAAGCAATATAGTTCGTCATTCGACTTAAGTACCTTTAAAGATGATTACAGTAATGAGTTACTAAAAATTATAAAGGCAAAAGCTAAAGGAAAACGTGCTACTGTTAAGAAAATGAAGCCTCAGAAAGCGACTAGTGATGACCTTTATGAACAACTTATGCAAAGCCTTGGTTCGAAAAAAGGTGCTTAATGTTGTTATTAATTGAGCTAAGTTATATTTTAAACAAGTGTAGTTCAATAAATAATTATCCTGGTTTCGTTGTCTGCCGTAAAAATAAATTACTGCCTTATAACATCTTAAAAGCTTTTTGGCAGCTTTTAAAACTTGTTTTTTAAAGATAAACTTTAATATCAAACGTTTGCGTTTCGTTTGTTTAGTAGCTTAATTTCTTTCTTTTCGCCCGAGTAGCGAAATCCTCTAAAAAAATGCATACCATAATTTTATGATGGGTTAGCCTAACATTAAGCTATAATTTTTTAAAATTTAAGTTTATAAGGGCAACGCTTGGATCTTTTTCCAGGTTTTATAAATCAAACGTTTGCGCTTTATTTGTTTGGCAGGCAATATCTGTATCCTCTTATATTGGTCTCGCCGATTCTAAAATAATAGGTTTTAACAGAAATTAATAGGAAAAGGTTAATGCCCTAATTTTTGAATACTCAAAAATAAATAATAAATAAATGATTGAAAAAGTTCTAAAAGCCTACGGACTCGAATACTTAGAATGTGAAATTGAGCCTTTTGGAAATGGTTTAATCAACCAAACCTGGAAAGTATCTGCTAAGAGCGGAAAATATATTTTGCAAAAAGTTAATACGAACGTATTTCATTCTCCACAAGATATAGCCAGTAATACCCTGAAAATAAAAAAATATCTGGATCGGGTTTCGCCACAATATTTATTTATAGCCCCAGCAACTACAACAACAGGCCTTGGGGTTTTCGAAGATAATGAAGCTTTCTATCGACTTTTCCCTTTCGTTGCCGATTCTTTTACCGTTGATGCCGTTACCGAAGCTAACCAGGCTTATCATGCGGCCAAACAATTTGGCAAGTTTACCAGAATTCTTGAGGCTTTTAATCCTCATGATTTAAAGGTTACTATTCCTGATTTTCATAACCTTTCTTTAAGAGCGGAACAGTTTACTTTGGCATTGGAAAATGGCAGTCAGGAGCGTTTAAAAATTGCTAAATGGGCTATCAGTCAAATTGAAACCTTTTCTTGGATTGCTGATCAGTTTAAAGAACTGCTTCAAGAAAATAGCCTTAAAACAAGGGTTACTCACCACGATACCAAAATAAACAATGTGCTTTTACATGTTGGAAGTGGAATAGGATTAAGTGTGATTGATTTGGATACCGTTATGCCTGGTTACTTTATAAGTGATGTTGGCGATATGATGAGAACTTACTTATCCCCCGTAAATGAAGAGGAAACTTCGTTAGATAAAATTATGGTTCGCAATGACGTATTTCTTGCAATTTATAAGGGATATATGGAGGAAATGAGGCGAAGTTTAACCATTAGAGAACAAGAATTGTTTATTTACAGTGGTCAGTTTATGATTTATATGCAAGCTTTACGTTTTTTAACCGATTATCTGAATAATGATATTTATTACCCAGTATCTCATGGAGAACATAATCTTATGCGAGCGAAAAACCAAATTACATTGCTAATAGCTTACACTAAATCAGAAGAATATTTCAAACAAATCATTAAAGAATACGAAGCAGATTTAGAGATTTCGAGCAGCAAAATTATTAGTAACTAAAATTTGATTAAAAAGATAACGAGGTTAAAATAGTTAGTTCATTAGCTTAAATTCTAAACTTGTCGAAAACTTTGTTCTTGAAAATGAAAAACATTCTTCTCTATGCAGCTTTAGAAATCAACTTATTTACTATTGGGTAGGAGAACATTGTAAAGCGCACTGGACAAAGTTTTTAAACCTGATTGCAGTGGAAATACTTTTTGTTGCAGGTTTTAAATGCCTATGTAGTAACATTCGCAAAAAGATTGCAACAAAAAGCAGGACTAGCTTGAAAATGGAACACTGTTTCTTACTTTTCAAATCAAGAGAAATATCCATCTTTTAGCCACTTGATTGGGAGTGTGGGCTTAGATCGTACCAAACTTTTAGCTTTGCACTTTAGTCTTTCAGCTTATTTAGCTATTTTTGGGCTTTTAATATAATTCATGAGCATTTCCACGAAGTACAATCCAGCAGAAACAGAAGATAAATGGTATAGCTATTGGCTATCGAAAAAGTTTTTTCACTCAGAACCTGATGAGCGTGAGCCTTACACTATTGTAATTCCACCGCCAAATGTTACTGGTGTGCTGCACATGGGGCATATGTTAAATAATACGATTCAGGATGTTTTGATTCGTAAAGCCCGTATGGAGGGTAAAAATGCTTGCTGGGTTCCTGGAACTGACCATGCTTCTATCGCTACCGAAGCGAAGGTTGTGGCGATGTTAAAGGAGCAAGGCATCAATAAAAAAGATCTTTCTCGTGAAGAATTTTTGAAATATGCCTGGGAGTGGAAGGAAAAATACGGCGGGATTATTTTAGAACAGTTAAAGAAACTGGGTGCAAGTTGCGATTGGGACCGTACTCGTTTTACAATGGAGGAAGACCTTTCTGCGGCCGTGATCGATTCGTTTATTCATTTATATAAAAAAGGTTGGATTTACCGTGGTATACGCATGGTAAACTGGGATCCAGCGGGTAAAACGGCAGTTTCTGATGAAGAGGTAATTCGTAAGGAAGTAAACCAAAAGCTTTATTACATTAAGTATTTGATTTCGGGGACGGAAGATCAGTTTCTAACGATTGCCACTACTCGTCCGGAAACGATTATGGCTGATGCCGCAATTTGTATTAACCCGAATGATGAACGTTTTACGCACTTAAAGGGTAAAAAAGTTTTTGTACCGCTTGTTAATCACGAAATCCCAGTTATTGAGGATGAATATGTTGATATTGAATTTGGTACAGGCTGTTTAAAAGTTACACCAGCGCATGATTTAAATGATTACGAACTGGGTGTAAAACACAATTTGCCAGTTACCGATATTTTAAATGATGATGGAACCTTAAATGAATTGGCGGTTATTTTGGTGGGCGAAGACAGGTTTGTTGCCCGTAAAAAGATCGCTAAAATGCTTGATGAGGCAGGCCATTTAGATAAGGTTGAAGATTATAAATCGCAGGTTGGTTTCTCGGAGCGTACTGATGCGGCTATTGAACCAAAGCTTTCTATGCAATGGTTTGTAAAGATGAAAGAGATGGCACAGCCAGCTTTGGATGACGTTTTGAATGGTGATGTAAACCTGATTCCAAATAAATTTGAAAATACCTACCGCCATTGGATGGAAAATGTTCGCGATTGGAACATTTCTCGTCAGCTTTGGTGGGGCCAACGCATTCCAGCCTGGTATGATGATAAAGGAAACTGGGTTGTTGCGAAAACTAAGGATGAAGCGTTAGAAGAATTCTGGAAGAAAAAACATTTGGATGAAAGCGCTAACGAAAGTGAAAAAGCTGGATTTAAACATCAGTTGGAGCCTTTCTTAAGGCAAGATGAAGATGTAATGGACACCTGGTTTTCATCATGGTTATGGCCAATTTCGGTTTTCGATGGTTTTAAAGACCCAAATAACAAAGATATCAATTACTACTACCCAACCAATGATCTGGTTACTGCACCAGAGATTATGTTTTTCTGGGTGGCACGTATGATTATGGCTGGACATGAGTTTATGGGCAAAAAACCATTTACTAATGTTTATTTAACTGGTATCGTTCGCGATAAGTTAGGCCGTAAAATGTCTAAATCGTTAGGTAACTCTCCAGATCCGATTGGATTGATCGAAAAATATGGTGCAGATGCCGTTCGTGTGGGTATGTTAATGTCGTCGCCTGCGGGGAACGATTTAATGTTCGATGAAAGTTACTGTGAACAGGGGCGTAATTTTGCTTCAAAAATATGGAATGCCTTCCGCTTGGTAAAAGGTTGGGAGGTTGATGAAAATCTAGAAAATCCGAATAGCCAAGCGATTTCCTGGTTCGAAAACCGTTTTAACGAGGCTTTGGTAGAAATTGAGGCAAACTTTAAACAATATCGTTTATCAGAAGCTTTAACAACCACTTATAAATTGGTTTGGGATGATTTCTGTGCCTGGTATTTAGAAATGGTTAAACCTGCTTATCAACAGCCTATCGATGCCGAAAGTTATAAAGCTACGGTTGGTTTCTTTGAACAGATTATTAAGTTATTACACCCGAATATGCCTTTCTTAACCGAAGAATTGTGGCACGATGATTTGTTTGCCGAACGTGGCGAAATGGATTGCTGTATTGTTGCTGAATTCCCGAAGGGTGGTGCAATTGACGAGAAATTATTGAAAGATGCAGAGGTAATTAAAACGGTTATTGCTGAAATTAGAAATGTTCGTAACCAGAAGCAAATTTCGCCAAAAGAGGCTTTGCCTTTAAGTTTAAAGGTAAACTCTGATATCGATTACGAAAAGTGGCTGAACATTGTTTTCAAATTAGCTAATGTTTCTGAAGCTGAAATTGTAAACGATAAAATTGCTGGTGCAACGGCGTTTATGGCTGGAAAGGACGAATTTTTCATTGCGCTTTCAGAAAATATTGATGTTGATGCAGAACGCATTCGTTTAAATGCTGATTTGGTTTATCTGCAGGGTTTCTTAAAATCTGTTGATGCTAAGCTGGGCAATGAACGTTTTGTACAAAATGCAAAACCAGAAATTATTACCAATGAACGTAATAAAAAAGCAGATGCAGAAGCGAAAATCAAGATCATTGAAGAAAGCTTAGCGATGTTAGGATAAAACATAGATTAAATCTTAAAAGTTTAGAATCAGCCCTTTAGAATTAAGTTTCTAAAGGGCTTTTTGTTTTATAAAGTATTAATAACGCTAAATATCTTCCTGGTATTCAAGTAAGGAGCTGAAGTAATTTGAGCATCGGCCTGCGACTGACCGTTTCTAAAATGTTACTAAACCGTTTTACGATCTTTCATTTAAAAGCACTATTTTAGGGTAGAAAAAGAGCGAAAGCTTTGCTAACCAATATCTATACGTTGCCACCAACGAATGCCTAATTTAACTGAGAATGAGACTAAAAGTTGTAATCATAGTATTTCTTCTTCTGCCATTAGTTTTCAGCTTTCAATCAGAAAATAAATCATTTATAACGCTAGGCATTGTGGCGCCATTAGAAAAAGACAGTTTAATAAATGCGTCTGGATTTAAATTAATGGGAGAGTCGGTTAGTAAAATGATTTCTCCATCCTTATCTGACGAAAAATTCAGACAAAATCTTGAGCTAATTAAAAAGCTTAAGACTAAACTTTACATGTGTAATGTTATGTTCCCTGGCGATATGAAAATTGCTGGACCAGATGTAAACGAAACGACTGTACTCGCTTATGCCGATCGTTTATTTGCCAGAGCGCAACAAGCAAAAATAAAGGTTATAGTGCTCGGAAGCGGAACCGCCCGGCGGTTGCCAGATCACTATGACGTGAAAAAAGCCACAGCAGATTTTATAACCTTAAGTAAAAAAATAGCAGTTATAGCTTCCAAATACCAAGTCAAAATCGCACTAGAAAATCTTCAAAGCAAAGAAACCAATTTTATTAACACAGTGAAATCGGTTGCAGAAATTGTGAGGCTAGTTAATCATCCAAATTTTAAACTTAATGCTGATATTTTCCATATGCGAAGAGCGCATGAGCCTCCTCAAAATATTATCGAAGCAAAAGATTTGCTTATTCATTGCGAAATTGCAGAGGATGCTGAAAGAACTTTGCCAGGCATTAAAGGCGATGATTTTACACCTTACATCGAAGCTCTAAAAATAGCTAAATACAAAGGGCCAATTTTTGTGGAGGCGGGAAGTAATTATTCAGATGCACAGATGGCTTTGTGCTTTAAGTACCTTAACAAACAAAGCGAGAACGTTTATAAAAATTAGATCATATACATTCATATTATCCCATGGAAAACTCCAGAAGAAAATTTATTAAGCAGTCGGCTATTTTTGCTGCGGCAACTTATGCAGGTACAATGGGCATGAGTGCAAAGAGCTATGGCAGAATTATCGGCGCAAACGACCGTGTTCGCGTAGGTGTGGTCGGTTTTTCAGACCGATTTAAAGACACGCTTTTGCCTTGTTTCTTAAATCATAACAAAGAACTAAATTTTGATATAGTTGGGCTTTCTGATTTATGGAACTACCGCAGAGATTTGGGAATTGCTCATCTAAAAGAAAAATTCGGTCACGATATTAAGGCTTGTAGAAACAACGATGAACTTTACGCAACCAAAGATTTGGATGCTGTAATTATCAGCACAGCCGATTTTCAACATGCACTGCATACTATTGAAGCTGTTAAAGCCAATTGTAATGCTTATGTAGAAAAACCATTTGCCGAAACGATGGATGATGCGAAAGCTGCTTTTAAGGCCGTTAAAGCAACAGATCGAATTGTTCAGATCGGGTCGCAGCGCAGAAGCGGAGAAAACTATGCAAATGCAGCAAAATATATTCAGGATGGAAAATTCGGACCGATTACCGCGGTAGATTTAGTTTGGAACGTTAATCAGCCTGGTCGTTGGCGCAGGCCAGATTTGGTTGCTAAACTTAAAGTGGAAGATATCGATTGGAAAAGATTTTTACTTAACCGACCTAACGAAGCTTTCGACCCAAGAAAATATTTAGAGTATAGATTGTTCTGGCCATATTCTTCAGGAATGCCAGGACAGTGGATGTCGCACCAGATTGATACGGTACACTGGTTTACGAACTTAAAACACCCGAGAAGTGTAGTCGCTAATGGTGGTATTTATACCTGGAAAGATGGTCGCAGAAACTGGGATTCGATGGTTGCCGTTTTTGATTATGGTCAGCCAAATACTAATGATGGTTTTCAGGTTACTTTTACCTCGAGAATGCAGAATAGTGTTGGCGATGTTGGCGAAGTTTACTATTCAAATGGCGGAGAACTGAATTTAATAACGAATAAAGTTTCTCCAAAAGGTGGGTTAAAAGAAAAAGAAGCTGCGGCAATGGGTTTGAAAGCCAACTTGCTTCCAGATTTTGATTTAAGTAAAACTGAAATTAAAGCGGCAACTGGCGCAAATATGGGAGGCGATGCCTTAACTTCTGGTCATATGAGAAACTGGATGGAGTGTGTGAGGAGTCGAAAAACACCAAATGCCCCTGTGGAGGCTGGTTATTCGCATTCAATTGCAAATATTATGACTAATGCTGCGGTTCGTACGGGTGCAAAAGCAGTATTCGATGAGGGTAAACAGGAAGTAATCGCTAACGGAAAAGTTTTTAAATATTAATAATTATACATCTTCATTTGGAGGTACGAAGCATTATTTCATCGTCTTAGCCAGACAGGCTTTTTTCTTTTGACAACAAAAGAAACAAAATTGCCAGCTGAAAATTTTTGTATTTAAGTCATTGATTTGGCTTGGTATATGGATCCCCAAAAATTTGTTAGGCTGGGATTTAGTAGAACGGAGAAATAGTGCGATGGACTTTCATGCTGCACAAACAACTTTTATATAACACAAATTATTTATCAACCATGTTAAACCTAAAAAAATATAGTATAATAACACTTTCGCTAATCAGTTTTTCTGCCTTTGCGCAAAAAGCAAAGCCACTCTTCGATGGAAAAACCTTAACCGGATGGAAAGCCGTTGCAGGAGCCGCACCTTATAAAGTGGAAGATGGAATGATCGTGGGTACGATGACCAAGGGCACACCAAACTCATTTTTAATTACAGAAAAAGAATACGGAGATTTTATTCTTGAGTTGGATGTTAAATTAGAAGGCGAAAGCACAAATTCTGGGATCCAAACCCGAAGCCACTTAAAGCCAGAAGGTAATAACGGTAAAGGTTTAGTTTTTGGCAGGCAGGTTGAAATCGATCCAACCCCGAGGGCCTGGACGGGTGGTATTTACGATGAAGCCAGGAGATTGTGGTTATATCCTTTAGAGCTAAATTCGGCGGCAAAACCGTTATATAAAAAGAATGAGTTTAACCATTACCGAATCGAAAATATTGGTAACGAACTTAAAACCTGGGTAAACGGAAGTCCTGTGGCATATGTAATCGATACCCTGGATCGGTCTGGATTTATTGGTTTGCAAGTGCATGGAATTGGTAACGTTTTAGAAAACGATGGGAAGAAAGTTTATTTCAAAAACATCAATATCCAAACAGAAGATTTAAAGCCAAAAGCATTTCCTAAAGGGATTTATAACGTTAATTTAATCCCAAATACCTTATCCGCTTACGAAAAATCGGAAGGTTACAAATTGCTTTTCGATGGTAAAACGAACAATGGATGGGTTGGTGCTTATAAAACAACTTTCCCTGCAAAAGGTTGGAAAATTGCCGATGGGGTAATCAGTGTAGAGCCATCTGGCGGGGCAGAATCTACTAATGGCGGCGATATTGTAACTCAAGAAGAATTTGCTGCTTTCGATATGTCGTTCGAATTTAAACTTACACCAGGCGCAAATAGTGGCGTGAAGTACTTTGTAACCCTTAGCGAAAAAAACACAGGTTCGGCTATTGGTTTAGAATACCAGGTTTTAGATGATGAGTTACACCCTGATGCGAAGTTGGGAAGAGACGGAAATAGAACTTTAGCTTCCTTATATGATTTAATAACAGCGAAAAAAGAAGCCAGATATTTACGTCCGATTGGTAGCTGGAACAACGCTCGCCTAATCGTTTACCCAAATAATAAAGTGGAGCATTATTTGAATGGTGTTAAAGTTTTGGAATACGTTCGTGGTTCGGAAGCGTTTAAAAAACTGGTTGCCATTAGTAAATACAAAGATTGGGAAAACTTTGGCGAGGCGCCAAAAGGCCATATTCTAATTCAGGATCATGGTAATAAAGTTGATTTCAGAACGATTAAAATTAAAACCTTAAAGTAGCTGAGACTTTGGCAAGCGTTTGTTTTTTGAAAATGAACGCTTGCTTTTCATGGCGGGTGGCAGTCCCGCTATTCGCTACAATTTTTTAAATTACAACTGTCATTCTGAGGAACGAAGAATCCTTTTCATTGGTTGCAGATTCTTCGTTCCTCAGAATGACAGCCTATTTATGGTTACTGCTTATTTAAAAAGATTTTCGCTGCTATCGGGTTTATAATGAAAGTTTGTACATTAAAACCACCCAAGCGCAAATAAATAAGATTAAATAGCCTCGACATAAACGGATTCCGATTTAAGCATTGTTTTGCATTTTTAAAAGGTATGCTTACTTTTTTCACAGGTTTCATCGGAAATCGTATTTGGCGGGACTGTCTTACTAAAAAGAATTACAGGCCTTGCGCTCCGAAAGCGTTATAATAATCGTAGATTTTTAACAAAAAAGATTTAATTTATATCATGCACCGCCGTTCGTTTATTAAAAAGTCAGCATTGTTAAGTTCGGGTTTATTTGTGGCTGATGCTGCAGTTGCAAAATTCAGTTTGAATCGTGAAAAAGTAATCAACATCGCAATGATTGGTTGCGGTGATCGAGGCAAAGGTGTGTTATCGGTCATTAAATCGATGCCTGCAAAGTTTAATATCGCTGCATATTGTGATGTTTTGGATTTCAGATTGGAAGAAACGAAGAAATTTGCACCTCAATCTGCAAAGAGCGTTAAAAATTACAAGCAAATTCTAGATGATAAAAATGTTGAGGCTGTATTTATCGCTACGCCTTTAAGTGCACATTTTCAAATCGCTAAAGATGCTGTTTTGGCTGGCAAACATGTTTATGTAGAAAAAACCATGACCTATAATATTGCCCAGGCATTAGAATTGAAAAATTTGGTTTTGAAATATCCGAAGCAGGTTTATCAGGTCGGCTATCAATATCGCTATTCGCCCCTTTATTTTAAGGTTAAGGATATGATTAGGAGTGGATATTTGGGAGATGTTTCGCAAGTAGATTGCCGTTGGGATAGAAATGGAAATTGGCGACGAAATGTAAGCGATCCCAAACTGGAGAGGCAAATAAACTGGCGGATGTACAAGGAATATTCTGGCGGTTTGGCTGCCGAACTATTATCTCACCAAATAGATTTTATCAATTGGGCCTTCGAAACCCAGCCTGATGCGATAACAGGAACTGGTGGTATCGACATTTTTAAAGACGGTAGAGAAACCTATGATAATATTCAGGCCATGTTTAGATACGAAAAAGCTGGAATGATCGGTAATTTTGGTGCTACCTGCGGCAATGCTCGTGATGGTTATCTTTTTAAAATAAAGGGAACCAAAGGTTCGGTAAATCTCTTGCCTGATACAGGGATTTTTTACCCTGAGCAGCAAACCAAAAAAGAATTGGGCATTGTTGATGGCGTAACTGGAGCCACAAAAATTGTGGTAAACAAAGATGGTGGAATCCCGATTTTGGATGCGCCAACGAAAGATGGAACAACTTATGCCTTAGATGAATTTTATGAATCGGTTATTACAGGGAAATTTCCAGCGTCGAATGTGAAAACAGGTACGCAGGCTGCCATTTGCGTAGCGCTCTGCAATGAGGCCATTTTCTCTGGCAATAAGCAGGTTTGGAAAAACGAGTATAATTTGTAAGATTCCAAAGTATTATGTCAGTCTGAGCCTGTCGAAGACTTTCTACTTATGGTCTTCGACAGGCTCAGACTGACAGCCTTAATTACGTTACAAATCCAGGTAATCTGGCATTTCCTGTGTAAACGCAAAACTCCCTTTTTCTACGTCCATTTTAGCATAAACGTGTTGTAAACCATTAGTTAGAACAATCCATTTTGCCTGGTGAATAGAATTGTACCGAGATGCTTGTTCAAAAACAGCTTGAGTAATTTTAACTTTGGGTGCCTTACATTCAATTAATACTAATTTTTCGCCATCGGAGTTGTAAACCAAAATATCGCTGCGTTTTTGCAATTGGTTAAGCACCAGTCCACCTTCAATTTGAATCAATGTTTTAGGGAATTTCTTTGCGGTAATCAGGTTTTGAATAAAATGCTGACGAACCCATTCCTCTGGCGTTAAAACTAAATGCTTTTTTCTTAATTCATCAAAAATGAAAACAACATCATCTTTTTTGGTGATTTTAAAAGGATAAGGCGGAAGATTAAGCGGGGTGGGGTTAAACATTTTAAAATTCGGTTGAGCAATTTGAACAATTAACCAATTAAACATTCTTACAGCGGTCAAAGTTAATATTGTTTATAAACATTTACCTAAATCCTAAAAGCTAAATTGTAATTTTACGGCAATGACTGCTGCCGAAATTATTAAGGATATAAAAGCTAGAAAGTTTAAGCCTGTGTATTTATTACATGGTGAAGAAGCTTATTACATTGATCAAGTAACCGAATACATCGAAGATAAATTATTGAACGAGGCCGAAAAAGGCTTTAATCAAACTGTTTTGTATGGTAAGGATACCGATATGGCGACTGTTTTAGGTGCTGCAAAGCGATATCCGATGATGTCAGACTATCAGGTAGTGATTGTTAAAGAGGCACAGGATTTGAAATGGGCAAAAGAAGAAGGGAGTAGCAAAGAGGCAGAATTTGTTTTAAACTATTTCGAAAAACCACTTCCGAGTACCATTTTAGTTTTGGCATTTAAATATGCTAATTTCGATAAACGAAAAAAAATCTACAAGGCGATTAGTAAAAGTGGTCTTATCTTTCAATCTGATTTGGTTCGTGATTATAAGTTAGTTCCATGGATTGAAGATTTTATAAAAGAAAAAGGCTATAAAATCGACCAGCAGGCATCGGCATTAATGGCCGAATATCTGGGTACAGATCTTTCTAAAATTGCCAATGAAATTGAAAAGTTAATGCTAAATGTGTCTAAAGACACTATTATTAACACCGACTTGGTTCAGAAAAATATTGGTATTAGTAAAGAATACAATGTTTTTGAGTTACAGAAAGCCTTAGCAATCCGCGATGTTTTAAAATGCAATCGCATTATCAGTTATTTTGCCAGCAACCCAAAAGCTAATCCGACGGTAATGGTATTGGCAAATCTTGGTGGCTATTTTACCAAGCTTTTAAAATATCATTATATTCCCAATAAGGCCGATGCGGCTTCCGCTTTGGGGGTTCCTCCATTTTTTATTAAAGATTACGAGGTTGCCGCCAGAAATTACAATACTGGAAAAGTTTTTCAGGTGATTAGTTTATTAAGGGAATACGATTTAAAAAGTAAGGGTTTGGACAGTAGTGGGAATGTGGATGATGGCGAACTCTATAAAGAACTTATTTTTAAGATTATACATTAGGAATCAATAATTAAAAGCTTAAAGACTAAAGCTGAAAGACTAAAGCCCAGGCTTAAAGGCTAGAGCTTAAAGCTTAAAGCCTAAAGCTAAAAGACTAAAGCTTAAAGCCTAAAGCCCAGACTTAAAGGCTAGAGCTTAAAGCCTAAAGCTAAAAGACTAAAGCCAAAGACTAAATACTAAAACCATGCTACAAGGATTAAGAACCATAGTTTATTATGTAGGCGATTTGCCAGCAGCAAAAGAATGGTATAAAAAGATTTTCGAAATTGAGCCTTATTTCGATGAACCGTATTATGTTGGTTATAATGTTGGTGGCTTCGAATTGGGTTTAAATCCTGATGATTCTGGCTATAGTAACGGCAACCATTCGATAACTTATTGGGGTGTTAAAGATATTAAAGAAACTTTTGCCCGTTTTGCCAAGCTTGAAGTGGAAATTCATGAGCAACCTAACAATGTTGGTGGGGCAATTTGGGTTGGTAGCATTTTCGATCCGTTTGGAAATGTAATTGGGCTTATCGAAAATCCTGATTTTTCTTTATAAAATCATTTTTCTCCTTAAACTTAGCAATTAAGCTGCTTTGTAACTTAAAAGTTATTACTGAAACGGTTTCAAATCTTCGTTCTGAAACTATATTTACAGCCAAATCAACTAATTTGTTATGAAGAAAAATTTACTCAGCATATTATTTGCTGTTTCTGCCGTTACTTTTGCTCAGGCACAAGTAAGGCAAGGCCAAACTGTTGCCACGACAGATTCTACCAGGCGAGCTCCAGGTGCGGCATTAGGCTCGGGCGTTCGTGCGCAGCCTAAACCATACGATCAGGTTATTACCAGTAAGGCATCTACCAGAAAAGGTATGATTACTACCCATAAATTAGAAGATAAGTTTTTCTTCGAAATTGCCGATACAACATTAGGAAGAGATATTTTAGTGGTTAGTCGTATATCTAAATCGGGTGCAGAAGTTAGAGCTGCCCAAGGTTATGCAGGCGATCAGATTGGAAGTGCTGTTATCCGTTTTGAAAAAGGACCAAACAACCGCATTTTTATGCGTAAAGTGAGTTACAGAACTTATGGACCTGATAGTACAACTTCTATGTACCAGTCTTTAAAAAACTCAAATATTCAAGCTATTGCAGCTTCATTTAACATCGCAGCCTTTACACCTGATAAAACCGGAAGCGTTATCGATATTACAGATTATTTGAACAGCGATAATGATATTTTTTATTTCAGCTCTCCTGCGTCTAAAACCCGTTTCAGATTGGGTGCTCAACTGGCAGACAGAAGCTATATTCAAAATTTAAGAAGCTTTCCTACAAATGTAGAAATCAGCACGGTTAAAACTTATAGCTTAACTGCTGCTCCAAATCCTTTTGGCGGTGCTGCAGCTTCGGCTATGGGTGGTGCTCCAGCTGGTTCATCAACTGTTGAGTTAAATACATCATTGGTTATTTTACCTAAAGTGCCAATGAAAGCTCGTTATTTCGATCCGCGTGTAGGTTATTTCGCTGTTGGATATACCGATTTTGATTTAAATCCTCAAGGTGTAAAAGAAATCGAATTAATTAAAAGATGGAGATTAGAGCCAAAACCACAAGATTTAGCAAAATACAAACGTGGCGAACTGGTTGAACCGATTAAACCAATTATCTTTTACATCGATCCAGCTACACCGAAGAAATGGATACCGTATTTAAAAGCAGGTGTTGATGATTGGGCAAAAGCATTTGAAAAAGCAGGTTTCAAGAATGCGGTTATGGCTAAAGAAGCGCCGAGCTTTAAACAGGATTCTACCTGGAGTATCGATGATGCACGTCATTCGGCTATTGTTTACAAACCATCTGAAATTGCAAACGCAAGCGGACCAAGTATCTCAGATCCACGTAGTGGTGAAATTATGGAAAGTCACATTAACTGGTTCCATAATGTTCAAAAACTGGTTCACGACTGGTACATGATTCAAACCGCTGCTGTAGATACAAGAGCTCGTAAAATGACTTTCAGCGATGAGTTAATGGGCGATTTAATTCGTTTTGTTTCTTCTCACGAAGTTGGTCATACTTTAGGTTTACGTCATAATTATGGCTCAAGCTCTACAGTTCCTACCGAATTATTGAGAGATAAAAAATGGGTAGAAGCAAATGGGCACACGCCATCTATTATGGATTATGCCCGCTTTAACTATGTTGCGCAACCAGAAGATAAGATTTCGCCAAAAGGATTATATCCTCGCATTGGCGATTATGATAAATGGGCAATAGAGTGGGGTTATAAGTACTTCCCTGAAACTAAAAATGCAGAACAAGAGGTGCCAATTTTAAATAAAATGACTATCGAATCTGCTAAAAACCGTAGATTATGGTTCGGCACCGAAACTAATCCAGATGATCCGCATTCGCAAAATGAAGATTTATCGGATAATGCAATGAAAGCGAGTACTTACGGTATTAAAAATCTTAAAGTAATTTTAACAAATTTACCAGAGTGGACTAAAGAACCTGCCGATGGTTATGCTAATTTAGAGAACATGTACGGTCAGTTAACAACACAGTTTGGTCGTTATATGGGACATGTTGCTAAAAACATCGGTGGTATATATGAAAATCCAAAAACAGTTGAGCAGGCAGGTTCTGTTTACGAACGTACCCCAGCAGCTACTCAAAAAGAGGCAATGACGTTTTTAGATACACAGTTATTTAAAACACCAACCTGGTTATTAAATAAACCGATTTTAGATAACATTTCTCAGGACGGTTTAGAAGTTGTAGGCAGACTGCAAAATACAACCATCAACAGAATTTTAAGTACAAGTACTTTAACCAAATTAATTTCTGCAGAAGCTTTAGATGGCGCATCAGCTTATAAAATTACCGACTTATTCGCTGATTTAAATGGTTCTATTTTCTCTGAACTGAAAGCAAATCAGCCAATTGATGTTTACAGAAGAAACTTGCAGAAATTATATGTAGATAAACTAATTTCTATTGTTAAGCCTGCTGCAATGCCTACCGCTACAAATGCTATTTTAGCTGGTGGCAGAGGTGGTGCATCGCAAAGTGGTTTAACGGCTTCACAAAGTGATGTATTATCTGTAGTGAAAGGTCAGTTAAGAGAATTGGAAGGTACAATTAAAGCGGGTTCAGGTTCTGCAACCGGTTTAAGTAAATATCATTTACAAGATCTTTCTGATAGAATTGAAAATGCCTTAGATGCAAAAAAATAAATAGAGGAAACTCATCCCCACAAAAAAAGCTGCCAGTTTTATTACTGGCAGCTTTTTTTATATTGACTAAAAATTACATTTTATTCAATCCGACAAAAACAACGGCAAAAACAGCCAGAGCGCCCGCTACATAGCCAACTGTTCCAATTCCTCCACGTTTTGTTTCTGCTTTGCTGTTTCTTATTTTATTATATGCCGCATCGCGATAAGCTTTTACATATATAGAATCATTTAAAAGCGAAGTATTACTTGCCTGTTCTTTCGATGGTTTAAAATAATCAGAAGAACTTTCGCTCCTTTGGTTCCTGATTTTTTTTATAGTTTCTTCTTTTAACATAAAGTTTTGTACATCGGCAACCGCAATCCTTTTTATGGAGTCGGGATTAGAAGTTTGTGAAAATGCATTACCTGATAAGGCAGATGTTAGAAGAGAAGCGAATAGGAGAGACTTAAACATATATAAAAATACAATTTATTAATTTCATTTTAATATTTGAGTTGGGCAAAAAGAAAATTCTAATGACTTTGATTGTGTATTTTGGTCTAGCTTTTTTACTGAAAAACCTTTTGATTAATGCTTAAAATTTATTGAACTAACAATATCATAAGCGTAAAGTTTTATTGATTTGGAATTTTATCAAGCAAATATTCACCTCCGTTAAAAAACATTTGTTCATTTAGGATAAGAAAAAATATTGTACTCAGTTTAATAGAATGATAAAACTAATTTAATTTCCTGGAAAGCATAAAAAAAGGGTAAACAGCTCCGCCATTTACCCTCATATCTAAATTAACGCTCTCAAACATGAAGTTTGATTACAAGGCTCTCAACCCTTGATGGTATAAAGTTACGTGATGTTATATGAAGATTTAATGAAGTCGGTTTGAATTTAGATTTGTAATCCTTTTTCTGAGCCTGCTTAACGTTTCCAAGTTTATATTTTAGTATTTATCATTTTCATCAACATCTTTAAACTGGATAAAGTGTGGAAACAATATGGCATTAATACTAACGGATGTTTTCTAAAACTTTTCTTTTACCGTCTATTGCTGCTTCATCATAATTCAAACCAAGTATATCTGCAACGAGTGGATAAACATTTACGTTTTCAAAAGACGGTATTTTTAAACCTTTTTTAAATGTTGGTCCCCAGGCTAAAAATGTAGCGTGCATGTCTTTCACAACCGAAGGATCAAACCCATGATACCCTGCTCCAGGTTTTCTGCTGGAGAAAACTTTTGGCCAGGTGGGAATCAGTAAAATGTCGCCAATACGATTCATCTTATCATCTTTTGAACTATAGTGAAAATGTTCAGGCATTTCACTTTTTAAATAGGTGGTGTAATCTTTTTCTTCGCTTTTTAATTTTTGATATAAGGTATTTATGTCTGCTTTATTTTTGGCGTGAATATCCATCATGGTACCTGAAGATGCAATAATGTATTTAGCGCTATCAATAGATTTGGGGGTAGGTATTGGATTTTCACGGTCAACAGCAGTCATACCATGATCTGAAACAAATACGTAGTTAACAGGCAGTTTAGTGGTTGCAACAGCTTTGGTAAGTTCATAAATAATAGAATCTACTTCCTTAACAGCCTTACTGGCGTCATCGGATTCTGGTCCAAAACTATGTCCAGCATGGTCAGGTTCAGAAAGATAAAATGTTATTAGGTGAGGTCTTTGTTCTTCTGGTAACATCAGCCATTCTTTTACCGTGTTTATGCGTTGGGCAACAGGAATTTTTTCGTTATAATCATAATAGTAACTAGGTCTTGTTCCTTTAATTTCAGCTTCAGAGCCTACCCAAAACATACTTGCAGTCATCATGTTTTGTTGCTCGGCAAGTACCCAAAGTGGCGTACCTCCATACCACTTACCATCTTTCACTTTAGCTTTGGCACCCATCGAATAGCGCTCGTTTGATTTTTCATCCAGGAAGCTGTTATTAACCAATCCATGGTGGGAAGGGTATAATCCAGTAACAATGGTATAGTGATTTGGAAAGGTTAAGGAAGGAAAACTAGGAATCATTGATTCAGCTTGTACACCCTTACTGCCGAGCTCGAGTAAGTGAGTCGCTTTATATTTTTGAGCATAATCCCACCTAAAACCATCGGCCGATATTAATATTACATAAGGTTTCTTTTGCTGCTCCAACGAATTTTTTCTGCCCTGTGCTTTGTGTTGTAGCGTATCGGTTTGTGCCGCTGCATTTAAACTTCCAGCTACTATAAGTAAGAAAAGCACAAAGTATTTAAACTCTTTTTTAATTATTTTCATTTATCAATTTTTAAGCTTAGTTATAGATTTCTTTTAGCAAACCAGCCAGGCGGAAGACAGCCTGGGCAAGGCCTTTTTCATTACCTCGGCATGATCGGGATGGCGAGCAACAGCAGGGATTGTAATTTTTCTTGACATAATATAATAATGAGAAAGGGGCGGCTTAATGCAACCAACCGCGATCAACAAGGCTGCAAATTTCCGTCTTTAAATTAAAAACTATGTTATCGGAATGTTAACATAGTTTTTAAATACCGTATAAAGCTTGTTACGAGCCAAGAGTATTATAGAATGAATATTCAATCTCTGGTCTTTCTTTCTATTTTGTACCAATTATGTTTTATACCATCGAAATTGAAAGTTTCAATAAAGCTAAAGCCTATTTTATTTAGAATTTTATTTGAACCATCGTTTTCACAATCTACAATAGCATAAACTTCATTGGCCTGGAGTTTATCAAAAGCATATTCGAGCGAAGCTATTGCCGTTTCAGTAGCGATTCCCTGTCCCCAATATCTTTTAATTAGTCTATAACCCAGATCGTAATAATTTTTATGGTGATTGGTTTCTTCTGTTATTAGTTTTAAGCCCGTCCAGCCAATAAATTTATTTGTTTTCTTATCTATGATGGCCCAGCGCCCGATGCCATTACTAAGGTATTGTGCTCTGATAAAATTTATATCTTCAATGGCTTGTGTGGTGCTTGTTATTGGTTTATTACCCAGGTATTTTTGTACTTCGGGATCAGCGTTGAGCTCGAAAAATCCCTCTGCATCTGTTGGTAGTATTTCTCTTAAAATGAATCTTTCAGTTTCTGCAAATATTTTCATGGCGATTATTTATTAGCGATACTGTCTTTTATTTATGTTGTTTAAATAGCCATTCAGGAATTTCAGCGCTTAATAATAACGGGATATTTATCGTGTCGTGATTCAGCTCTGTAAATGTTTTAAAAGTTATTTTTTTACTCTGTTTTAATTGTTCAAATAATTCGGCACTTCCTTTATATGGGTTTTCAACATCTTTTTGTCCGTGAATAAGGAGGATGCTTTTACGCTTCATGGCTTTAAGATTAGAAAAATCGGGAACAGCAGCTATAGAAACTACTGCGGCAAACTTCTGTGGCGCTAAGCTTAATAGGTTTTGAGCTGTTGAAGCGCCCATTGAGTAACCGACTAAGTAAATTTTTGATTGGTCGATATTGGTGTATTTTGCCTCCATCTCGTTCAGTAAATCTAAAACTAAGTTAATCTTATCACCAGGCTTTGAAAGCAACAAACCATTTTCATTTGCCAAATAATTTGAAGAACGTTCGTTAAACTGAGGGGCAATAACGAAGCAATTGTAGTTTTCGTAAATTTCTGGTCTTAACCAAATTTTAGATAAAGGCTCCAGTTGTTTTTCATTATCGTTTCCGATACGTGTAGAATTATGAAAGGTTATAACTACAGGATATTTCTTTTTTATGTCGTAATTTTTAGGGAATAAAAGTCTGTATGGCAATTCTGTATTATTATGCTTATAAATTCTTTTTTCGAACTTATCATTCGGAATTTTATTGATTATGGTTTTGGTTTCTACAAATGTTAAACTGTCTACTTTTAAATGATCGAATGTTTGAATTTGAGCGATTGCAAAGCTAGTGTTAAAGCATAATGCGGAAAATATTATTAGGTTTTTTAAATGTTTATGCATTTTTTATTATTGAGGATTTATTGCCCTAAGATATATATTATAAAGTTTTTCAGGTTATAATATTTACCTAAACTGGTGTTATATGTACAATGCAATTATATTATTTGTTAAGCTAAACTCGGACTGAAAATTCGGCTAAATATATTTGTTTTTTGTAGGTACCTGGGGATAATCCCGTTATTTTTTTAAAGGTCTTTGAAAAGTAGGAGAGGTTATCGAATCTAAGATGAAGGGCAATTTCGGTGTAATTTAAAGCCGTTGTTGCCATCATATACTGAGCTCTTTCAATACGTTTTTGCACCAAAAAGTTTAACGGGCGGATACCTGTATGCTTTTTAAACTGACGTGAAAAATAATCTACATTTTGATCTACCCGTGCTGCGAGGCTGGATACAGATAGATCTGAATCTAAGTGTTTAAGAATATAAGTTACCGTATCGACCATGTTTGATGACTGGACACTCTGGGGCCTGGTATGATGGGTTTCAAAATTTAAAAATCGGGAACTTAATTGTTGAATGATACCAAGAGTTTCATAAAACGTCGAAGAATTTTGTCTTAGATTCTTTTGTTGGCAATCATTGTAAAAAAGTTCGTTTTCATAGGTTTTTGGGTCGTAAGATTTTGTAATGCCTCGCTCTGGGTTAATTTCAATAAGCCTTTGGAAAAGTTGAAAATCAAGATCGCTGGCAGAAACCTTCGCTATAGATTTTATGTTTTGAAATAAAGAACTGCCTGTTTCTAAATCATCAAAAAACTGTACATAATATTGCGTCAGTTTATCCTTGCATAACATATCGCACATGGTATAGCTGGGTACTAAGTATATATAGCCTTTTTCTAATTTGATATTACCTGTTGCATCAGATAACTGTCCAAGCCCAGCGCCTATATAATAAATTCTGGTATATGGGCTGATTATTCCACGATAACTCCAATTGGATGTAAGTTCTACGACATCGACATTTAGCAACGAGTAGCGCTGTTGTGATAAACGATTTAGCATCTGAATTAATCTAGGGATTTATATAAAATCAGAAGTCGGATTTTTACCAAAAAAATTCCTTTTTCTACAAATAAAGATATATTATTTCATTTAAGTTTGAATAACCAATATAAACTTTTGTTATTCGCATAAGGAATAATATTAATGTTTGAAGAACTTTTTTGTAACCATGTTGTCAGGATGCGTGATTTGCCAAGTTTCATTAACCTGCAATGGGAACAACTAGCTTATTAGGTATTAAAGTGGAACATGTTAAATTATTTTGCTGTATGTTAAATTTCATCGAAGGAGGCGGTGGTTTTGCCTTTAAGCTTTTTTAACTATTAAAATTTCATTAAATAACTGTACTAAGCAGTTTGGATAACTACCAAACAATATAAAATATTTGATCTAGTCTAAATTAGTGGAGGTTGTATGTAGAGCTTTATATACTATATGGCTAAAATTACGTAAAACGTTTTACGAGCTCACCTACTTCTGCCAATGAATCTGATTAAAGAGATTAAAACTAAAATAACAAACTAAACTAAATGTATGAAAATGAGGAAATTTTACTCCACTTTTAGTGGCCTAGAGCGGGATAAATCTACCGCTTCAAGAAGTATACTCAAACTTGTTGTAACAGGTATCGCTATTTTGAGCTTACAAAATTCTGCAAAAGCAGGGATTATTGGCACAGAGCTGAATGCCGCCGTTGCTCCTTTTGAGGATGCGAACAAGCTTAACAAATTAAATAAAGCATTCTTTAAACCCATTACTGGGGTTGTAACCGATGATACTGGAAATCCGCTTCCTGGTGCAACGGTTGTAGCAAAGGGTACAAATGTAAAAACAGTAACAGACAATGATGGTAGGTTTTCCTTAAATGTTCCAGATAATGCGACCGTATTGGTTATTTCATTTATCGGCATGGAAGCTCAGGAAGTAAATATCAGCAATTTGAGTAATGTTACCATCAAGTTGATACCATCAGGCAGCGCCAATTTATCGGAAGTTGTTGTAACGGCTTTAGGTGTAAAACGCGAGAAAAAAGCATTAACCTTTGCGGCACAACAACTTAGTGCGGTAGAGTTAACCAAAGCTGGAGCGCCCAATTTTATGGAAGCCTTAAGTGGTAAGGCTGCAGGTGTTGATGTTGGGATTAGTAATTCAGGTGTTGGTGGTTCAACAAAAACAGTATTAAGGGGTTCTAAATCTATTGCTGGAAGTAGTGAAGCACTTTTCGTAATTGATGGTGTGCCTGTGGTGAACAACAAGGGTGGGCAACCTGGATCGTACGGAGGAACAGATGCAGGTGATGGTTTATCAGCACTAAATCAGGATGATTTTGAATCTGTAACGATTTTAAGAGGTGCCAATGGTGCTATTTTGTATGGTAGTCAAGGTGCAAACGGCGTTATTTTAATTAATACTAAGAAAGGTCAGGCGGGAAAAATTGCTATCGCCTTAAATTCTACCACAAACTTTAGTACTGTAGCTACCTTACCAGAATTCCAGTTTAGTTATGGAGCCGTAGGAGGAAACGACAGAAGCTGGTCTAAATCAAAAGGAAATTATCAAACCAATTATATCGATGATTTTTTTCAAACAGGCGTAAACACAATCAATACGGTATCTGTATCAGGAGGAAATGAAAAAACAACCAATTATTTTTCATACGGAAATAATTACGCTTCAGGCGTTGTACCTACAAGTACTTATAACAAGCATAACGTAACTTTAAGTCAGGAAACAAAATTATTTGATGATAAGTTGATTCTTAGTGGAAACGTTAGGTTCTCTTATGAGAAATCAAAAAACCGTCCAGGAGCAGGTTATTATAACAACCCATTAACAGGTTTATATCTGTTTGCCCGCGAAAGAGATTTTGATAGCTACAAAACAAACTATCAGATTTTTGATGCAACCAGAAACCTGTTCAGACAAAACTGGTATTCTACTGAAGAAAAACAAAACAACCCATATTGGGAATTAAACAACGACCCAAAACTTACAACCAGTAACAGGGTAATTGCAACAGCAAAAGCATCGTATGCATTTTTACCACATTTTAGGTTTGATGTTCGCGGAAATATAGATTATAACGATCGATTATTAGATTATCGTTATGCTGCAGGCGGTAATTCAGTAAGTGTAAGCTCTAACGGAACCTGGAATTACACCAAGTATAACGACAAAGCTTTATATGGAGATGCTATTGTAAACTACGATAATAATTTTGGTAAATTTAGTTTAAACAGTGTTATTGGAGCAAGTATTCAAGATTACACCTTTAATGATGGAATGGCTTTTGGAAACGGTACTGTACCACTTCAATATCCTAACTTCTTTAGTTTTGCAAACTTACCTTATAATCTGGTAGTTAATCAAACTTATAGCAGAGTGCAAAAACAAGGTTTATTTGCAAATGCTTCGTTGGGTTTTAAAGATATGCTTTATTTGGATTTAGCAGGTCGTAATGACTATGCATCTACATTGGCAACTACTGGAAACGATTCTTATTTCTATTATTCAGCTGGTTTATCGGCAATTATAAGCCAAATGATTAGCCTTCCAAAAGAAATTAGTTTCTTAAAATTAAGAGCATCAACATCAAAAGTAGGTAATGAAGTGCCATATAATATTGTAAGTCCAGGTAATGTAATAGGTGGCGCTGGCGGACCTGATGGTATCGGTGGTATTAACAGAAATACACAAACTCCTTTTGCAACCTTAGTACCTGAAAAGATAATTAGTAACGAGATTGGTTTAGAAACCCGTTTCTTAAATGACAGATTAAACCTTGATTTTACTTATTATAAAAACTCAAGCACGAATCAATTTTTATCTTTAACTGCTCCTTCTGGTTCTGGTTATACTTTTTACTACGTAAATGCGGGTAAAGTAACTAACCAGGGTTTTGAATTAACATTAGGTGGCGATCCTATTAAAAATGATAATTTCAAATGGAACTCTACCATAAACTTATCACAAAACAAAAACAAAATTGTTCAGCTTATAGCCGAAAATCCAGAGTACCAGGTAGGTAGTAACGATGAAGGGTTTAACTCAATTATTAAATCTGGTGGTTCATTTAACGATTTATATATCTTTAAACTTGCCCGTAATGCAGCAGGACAAATTATATTAGATGCTGATGGTAAGCCAACCAGAACTGCAAATCAAGAATATGTAGGAAATTTAAACCCGAATTTTATTACTGGCTGGAACAACACATTTACTTACAAAGATTTAAGCTTAAGTGCTTTAGTAACGGCTAAGTTTGGTGGTGTTGCATTCTCTAAAACAGAAGCCTTCTTAGATTCGTATGGGGTAAGTAAAAGAACTGGTGACATTCGTGATGCAGGTACAACTATGCCAATCAATGCAATTCAAGGAACTACGCCTGTAACCTCAATCGACCCAGAAGTTTACTATAGCGTAATCGGTGATCGAAACGGAATCATGGAACCTTACGTATTTTCTAGAACGAATGTTCGATTAGCGCAGGTTTCATTAGCCTATAACATTCCGATCAAGGGTTCGGCGATTAAATCAGCTTCGGTTTCGCTAGTTGGTAGAAACCTGTTTTTCTTCTACAAAAAAGCACCATTTGATCCTGAGCAAGCCATGAGTACAAGTAACAGTAATCAGGCAAATGATGTGTTCGCAGTTCCTGCTACACGCTCGTATGGTTTTAATCTTAAGTTGAACTTTTAATATCTTAAAGTAATGAAAAAATTATGTTTAGTAGTGCTTGCTTTGATTTTACTCAACTCCTGCACCAAAAATTTCGAAGAAATAAATACTAATCCCAATCAAATAACAGACAAATTATTAGAGCAGGATTTTAATCTTGTGGGTTCTTCGTTTTCAGTAATGTTGTTTAACCTTATGGGGCATCAAATTGAAGAAGATTTGTGTTATGATAACTGGATGGGTTATATGGGTGCACCAACCCCTTATGTTGGTGGTGTAAACAACACAACCTATTACCTGCGTTGGATTGATGCATACTGGAATCGTATATATGGTAGCGTTATGTCTCCTTCTAAACAAGTAATTGAGCTTGCAGGAGAGAAAAACTTACCATTATTTGCCGATTGGGCAAAATTTGTTAGAATCTTAGCTATGTCTAAACTAACCGCTATACACGGACCAGTAATTTATTCTAACTATGGAACTGCAGGTTTAGGCTCAATTAAATACGATAAAGAATCTGATTTGTATACTGCTATGTTTACACAATTAGATCAGATTGAGTCAAATTTTAAAGCTAACCCAACTTATACAGGCTTTACTAAATTTGATCCGAGCTACAAAGGCAATATGGCTGCATGGTTAAAATTAATTAACTCAATACGTTTCCGCTTAGCTATGCGCATAGTAAAAGTAAGTCCAGCTGTTGCAAAAACACAGGGTGAAAAAGCCTTAGCAGATCCAGTTGGTTTAATCAGCACTAATGCCGAAAATTTTCTAATACCATTAAATGGTAATGTTATGCCAGTTGCCATGATTAGTTTTGATTGGGGCGATACACGTATGGGAGCAACAATGGAATCTTTTATGGTGGGTTTAAAAGATGGACGTATGGCTAAATACTTCAACGAGGTTAGCGATGCATCATTAGTTACTGATCATCCTACGTATAAGTATAAAGGTATCCGCAGTGGAGCATTTATCAATTCTAAAGACGATAGGATTTCTTACTCTACAGTAAGTTCAGATTTCAAATCAGTACAAAACAGAAGAGGTTTCGTGGCTGCAGAAATTGCATTTTTAAAAGCTGAGGCAGCATTAAGAGGCTGGGCTAACGCTGGTGATGCGAAAACAAATTATGAAAACGGCGTACGTCTTTCTTTTGCCGATTGGGGAGCTGCAGGTGTTGATGCTTATTTAGCTGATGCAACAAGCAAACCTATTAATTACATCGACCCGAAGGATAGCAGAAATAATTTTACAGCACTTTCTACTATTACAGTTGCCTGGAATGCAGGTGATTCTAATGAATTAAAGCTGGAAAAAATTATTACTCAAAAATACCTATCAACTTTTACCAATACATTGGAGGCTTGGGTAGATTTTAGAAGAACAGGTTATCCTAAAATTCCACATGTTGCTAAAAATGATAGCAGTCCAGATTGGGGTATTATTACTTCGGATCAGTGGATAAAACGTTTGGTATATGTTCCTGCAGAAAGAACTGGAAATGGTGCTGCTGTAGCAGAAGCTTCAACTTTTTTAAGTTCGGGTAAAGATGATATTGCATCGCGATTATGGTGGGATACTGGCGCCGCAAGTAATTTCTAAATGTTGCTAAAATGGCCACCGAAAGGTGGCCATTTTTTTTGGGTATTAGCACGATTATTATTACTTTACGATATTGCTATATTACCCTATCCATAAAATAAATCTTATGAATATTAAGAAATTTTTAACGACAGCATTTTGCCTTAGTCTATTGGTAAGCAGTGTTTTTGCTCAAAAAGATAAAAAATTACCAGGTCAGGTTTGGTCTGTAGAAAAGGCGAATGAATGGTATAAAAATAATCGTTGGCTAACAGGAGCAAATTATATTCCTGCAAACGCAATTAACCAGTTGGAAATGTGGCAGGCAGATACTTTTAGCCCTGATTTAATTGATAAGGAATTGGGTTGGGCAAATGGCATTGGCTTTAACACTTTACGGGTCTTTTTATATAGTAAGGCTTATAAACAAGATCCTCAAGGTTTTTTGAAAAGGGTAGATCAGTTTTTGGCTATTGCAGATAAACATCAAATTAAGCCAATGTTTGTATTCTTTGATGATTGCTGGAATAAAACATCAGAAATCGGGAAGCAGCCAGCACCCAAAACAGGTATTCATAACTCGGGTTGGTTACAGGATCCTGGTGATCCTGCTTTCAAACAAGAAGCTAATTTTCCTGAACTTGAAGTTTACGTAAAAGCGGTATTAACACGTTTTGCAAATGATAAAAGAGTACTTCTCTGGGATTTGTATAATGAACCAGGCAATAGCGGCAAATTAGAAAGTTCTATTCCATTGTTAACTAAAACAATAGAATGGGCCAGAGCCGTTAATCCAAGCCAGCCTATTAGCATCGGTTTGTGGAGTTGGGGTTTCGAAAAACTGAACAAATTGCAACTTGCCAATTCAGATATTGTTACCTATCATAATTATGAAGCACCTGATTGGCATCAGCGTACAATTGATTTGCTAAAAGCGAGTGGTAGGCCGCTGATTTGTACAGAATACATGGCCCGCACCCGTAATAGTCGTTTCTCGAACATTATGCCCTTACTTAAAAAAGAAAACGTTGGTGCGATAAACTGGGGCTTTGTTGCGGGTAAAACCAATACAAAATATGCCTGGGATACGCCATTGGCAGATGGTAGTGAGCCAATAGAATGGTTTCATGAAATTTTTAATCAGGATGGAACGCCATATCGTAAAGATGAAACGGATTTGATTAAAAAGCTGAATGGTAAATAAGTGTCGGTATTCTATCAGGTAAAGCAGGTATTAAGATGGTAAGAGGCTGTAAGTGTGCATAAATCTATTGAGATTAATAGTTTCTCATTAAATACTCTATTTAACGTTTTCCAAAGACGAGTTAAAACCTTAATTGGTGGCTTAAATTACTTCAGATGAATCATTGGTTTGTCAAGTCATAACTTTGCCAACTTTTTGCGGCGGGATTGCCTTATGTCAATTTCGTCAACGGTTTTGTCACTCAAAATTTTTTGCCAATTGCTTTTATACTCTGGATAATCCAATCTATTTGACCCCATATTGCCAAATTTATAATTGCAAGATAATTAATGATTTAATAAAAATTTTAGTTCAGGCGAGATGGGAGACATCCACTTGCGGTTTATCCACTTTGGGCAAAGATAATTCTGAAAATCAAACTTTTGAAATTTTAGCTAAGCATTTTAATTAAGTCCTGTATAGATTCTTCCGTCGGCGCTGCAAAGTCACTTATACCTTCAATGGTTTCTTTACACAATGGCGCTGCCCTTTCAAACATGATCATTTCATAAGCTGCAATGGCGTCATTAAGGTTTGTAAAGTCTGTATTAGTCAAACAAGTTGATAGGTTTAAGGCATCAAGCATGGCCAGATTAACACCCTCACCATTGGGTGGCATCAGGTGTGCGGCATCACCAATAAGCGTAATGTTAGCTTTGGTCTCCCACCTGTTTTCCAGAGGAAAATAATTCAGCGGCCGGGGAACAAAGTGTTGGCAAGCTTCAAATAAGCTGAAAAAAACAGGGTTCCAATTGTTGTAATGATCGATAAGGTAGTCTTGAACTTTTTTTGTATTATTAAAATCAATCCCACTATCCTTTATCCAGTTTTCCGGGTACATTGAGGCAGCATAAAACGTCAAGCCGCCATCGCCACGCGGTTGTACAGCTAAGGTAGCTCCGTTCCCCATCGCCATCAGGTTCGCCTGATTAACTAACTGGTAAAATTCCGGGCAAGCTGTTTCTGGTTGTTCTATTTCGCCCTGGATAATTGTAGCACCCGAATATCTTGCTTTAACGTCAGTAAGATAAGGGCGAATCAGGGAGCGGTAACCGTCTGATCCGATAACTATATCTGCCACAGCGGTAGTTCCATTCTTAAATTGCATTTCCCACCTTTTGTCCACTTCTTTCATGCTGACGAATTGGCTGTCCCATACTATGGTATCCGGCAGCAACCCGTCTATCAACAGATCTCTCAGTGCACCTCTGTCTATCTCAGGCCTGAATTGTGGATTACCAAATTGTGACTTGCCTGACTGGTTTCCTTCATCTAACAAAATATTTCCCTGCGGATCGAGTATGCGATATTTATCTGCATCCGGCATGTAGTTCGCTTTGAAAGCCTCCATCAGCCCAGTCGCTTCCATTGCTTTCAAGCCAGATTCAAAATGCAAGTCAACAATTGCGCCTTGCACGCGTGCTGCCTGGCTGTGGTCTCGTTCATAAACTTTAACTTGTATTCCTTTAAGCTGCAAAAGCCTGGCAAGTGTAAGGCCACCGGGGCCACCACCTATTATAGCAATATTTTTATGAACCAATAGCTCTGTTATTTGTATCTTTTCCATTGTGTATTTTTATAATCACAAAGAAACGCTGGAAATCAACTGAATACAATGACAAGAGCCTGGAAATGTAGGACTATTCGCGGTTTTTGTCGCGAAAAGTAATTGGTGCTATGCCAACCACCTTAGTGAACAGCCGTGTAAAATAGGAATAATCATCGTAGCCTAATTCACCAGAAATCTCTTTTACAGATTTTCCTGAATGATAAAGCAAGCGCTTAGCTTCCAATATCACGCGCTGATGAATGTGGGAGGAAACGGACTTTCCGGTAGTTGCCTTAACGCATTCATTCAGATATGAAGGCGATATATTTAATCGGGAGGCATATTCAGATGGATTTTTAGTTGAATTATAATGATTTTCCAATAAGGTTTTAAACTCCTTTGTAATATCCTCAGATCGGGTATGATGCTCAGCTGATTTAGATAATGCGAGGTATTGTGAGAGGATCAATGCAACCAACGTATTAATACTTTCCTTTAAAATAGAATGGTAAAGTACTTCAGTTTTCTTTTCAGACAGTGTCATGCATAATGTTGCAGTTTCCGTGAGGACAGCAAGTGTTTCCAGATTAACTGGCAATACGTTCACGGGCGAAATACTTTCCAGCAGCCTTAAATACTCCTGGAGGAGGTTTTCTTCTGTTATTATCCATGTAGTAATCATAGCATCTTCGAATGCCAAAACCCTGTGCACCTGATGAGGATGAATAAAAGTAATAGCAGGCGCCTGGATATAATGAGTCTGGAAATCAATTTCGATGATGGTTCTTCCTTTTTCCTGGATAATGAACGTATAGCCGCCATCCCGGTGAGACCGTTCTACTTGTTCGGAATTGGGTGATCCGTTAAATGTTTCCCGCAACAACATGATTCCTCGGCTGCTTTCTTCAGGCAGCGTGTTAACAGGGATATGATCGACTTTCTTACGCATCGTATAAATTATAAAGATAGCTAAGGAACGGATTATAGCTTATGAATACAAGATTTAGGATTTTACTGAATCCCTATCCTACAAAAACAATGCTTAACGTGTCGTTCCTTAAATATATTGTATTTATCATCATATCTGTAAATGTATAAATTTAGTTTTTGGAAAATATAGATGGGTTAATGATACAGAATCAAGATGTGAGTGTGAAGCCATCCACATTCGGATCGGAAAGCAATCTCATGATGCCACTCGACGATCTTTTTTTTTATCAAAAGATTAGAGACGGAGTCGATATTGGTCTGACAAAGTTTAAAGAGGGTAATGGCTTTATCTTAAAAAAGGACCCAAACCATTAAGCGTTTTAGGCGTTGATTAAGAAATAGTTTTTTTTAAAACATGAAAATACTTGTTAAATATCTTCTCCCGCATAAATGGTTGATTATTTTATCCCTTGTCCTCGCCGCAACTGCGCAGCTTTTAAGCTTGCTCGATCCTGTTATTTTTGGAAAGATTATCGACGATTATTCTACTAATAAATATGGGCTGAGTCAGCGAGCGCTCGTTTCGCAGGTTATATATTGGCTGTTGATTGCCTTGGGAATTGCCTTACTCTCCAGAATGTGCAAATCTGTTCAGGAATTTCTTACCCGCAGAGCCGTTGCCAGCTTTGGCATGAACATTTTCAACGACGGATTGAAACAGACCCTAAGGTTGACCTTTCAGGAGTTTGAGGAAAATAGGAGTGGAGCAACGCTTTCTGTGCTTCAAAAAGTAAAAACTGATGCGGAGCGCTTTATTAACGCTTTTATCAATATTCTCTTCAGCTCCCTTGTTGGGATCGCTTTTCTTTTATGGTACAGCATCAACAAAAATTGGCTACTGGTGCCGGTTTTCTTTATCGGTGTGCTTGTTTTGGGATCGCTTACTGGCTTGGTATCCAAGAAAATAAAGTTTATTCAAAGATCAATTAACAGACAGGCCGATAATCAGGCAGGAATTATTACCGAAAGCCTACGTAATATTGAACTGGTTAAAAGTCTTGGCCTCACCTTTGCGGAAATCCGAAGGCTCAATGAGCAGACTAAACGGATTTTTGATCTGGAAATGCTGAAAGCCAAAAAAGTGAGCACGCTCTCTTTTTTGCAGGGGGGACTTTTGATTTTGCTTAAGCAATCGGTGCTCTTTATTTTGTTGTGGCTGATATTCAGGAATATTCTCAGTACTGGTGAGCTGATAGCCATGCAGTTTATATCAAGCGCTATTTTTACGCCCTTGCAGGATCTGGGCAATATGATCATTCTGTACAGGGAGGCAGATACCTCACTTAACACTTTCGATACGCTAATGAAAAAGCCCGTCGAAACCCGTCCAGAGAATTCTGTCGAGGTGGCCAGCTTGGAAACCTTAGAATTTAGCAAAGTAGTTTTTCGCCACAAAACAGCCTCATATAATGCGATAGATGATCTATCCTTCTCTATTAGTAATGGGCCAACTGCGGCATTTGTCGGTCCATCTGGTTCGGGAAAATCAACGTTAGTTAAATTGTTGGTGGGGCTATATGCTCCAAACGAAGGTGAGATTTCGTTTAATGGAATTTCATCCAGAAAAGTACGCTATAATCCGCTTCGTCGACAAATCGGCTTTGTCACTCAGGAAACCCAGCTTTATGCCGGATCTATCAAAGATAATATGTTATTTGTAAATCCTGCCGCTAGTGATGAGGACATTATTACGGCCCTCCAGAAAGCATCGGCCACAAACCTGATTGCTAAAGCAGGGAATGGCATTAATACGGTTTTGGGAGAGAACGGGATGAAGCTTTCAGGTGGTGAAAAACAGCGGATTTCCATAGCAAGGGCACTGCTCAGAAATCCCCGGCTTTTGATATTTGACGAGGCAACTTCTGCACTTGATTCCATTACTGAAGAGGAGATTTCCAAGACGATCCGTAATATATCTGATAGACGGGAGCAAATGACCATTTTGATTGCGCATAGGCTTTCGACCATTATGCATGCGGACACTATATATGTACTCGAAAAGGGGAAGGTATCTGAGGTAGGTTCGCACGAATCTCTTCTTGCTAGACGTGGATTGTACTATTCGATGTGGCGGCAACAAATTGGGGAACGGAGGTAAATATTCAGGTTGGTTACTGATCCCGGCGGAAGTAAGCAGTAATTTCATAGATTTTGCTAGAACAATTGTTCTTGTGGAGGGGTTACTTTTGCCAGCCTAAGGTACACGGTGGTCTGTCCCCTGTGGTGGGCCTGATGTTCCATTACCTTTTCAAGCGCAGTCTGCCTGTTCATCTCGAACTTGTCAAAAAGTTTTATCTTTTCATTCAATTGGGCAGTTGTCATCTTTCTGGCTCCACTGATTACAAAGTCATAACTGGCCATAACGATCTTGATGACATTTGCCTTGGAATGGTCTGAGGACTTTTCAAGTTCCCCTGGGGCAGACGGGGCTTTGTTTCCAATGGCCAATGCACCAAGACCATAGTTTGCGTCAGCTAGATGTAGCATCTGCTGGGCGAAGGTACGCATCTCAGGAGTTGGTTTTAGGCTGTAGCCGGCTTCTGGCATAGCCTCTAAATATTCTTTGGTATAGGCTTTCGATCTTTGCCATTCCTTTACTATCTCGGCGGAGGTGATCTGGGCTTTTGCGCCCATTATGCATGTGATCAGAAATAGGGTAGTGGTGAGTATGTTGGTTTTCATATTTTTGTTCTGGTTGTTAATCAAATCTAAGCTGGATGTATAACATTTACGCGGTTATAAAAGGACATTTTGAAGGGGTGTTTGAGACAGTTTAGTATAATGTCCCTAAGTCGCTAACAAAAATGCCGTATTCAATCTTTGTATCATTGGCAACAGTCGATTCGCGACCCAGTGATTCCGTTTAGTCTGAAAGGCCCGCTGAAGTTTTTTTAAGTCTTCGACTTTTAAATTTGAGGTTTAAAACACTAAAGTCGGTCAAAATAAAGTTGTTTAATAATTTTAATCTTAAAGAAATTTAACGTGGAAATATCGACAGCAAAGATTTAGAACGATTGAATGAAACTAACAATTGATAAGTTAAATCCTTTAAGATACTATAATCGGACTAAATCGGTATTTTAGCAATTTGTAATATTATAAAAAGTTCATGTAATGAATCCTTTACCGAAAAGCCCAATAGAAAAAATAATAGCCCCTGTCAGTCGTTTTAAACACATGATTGGGGTTGCGCTGCTTGCCGGAATAGGCTTTACCATGTCGCTTTTTATTAGCGGCCTTGCCTTTTCAAATCCGCAATATGTTGAACAGGCTAAGTATGGGGTACTGATTGCCTCTGTGCTGGCTGGCATATTGGGAACCTTGTTATTAAGAGGAACTGCAAAGAATCAAATTGGATTAAAAAAATAGTTTTATGAAAGAACACGAATCAGGACTGGGCGCTTATATCAGATTATTTTTTCAGCGCAGGTTCAACCTGCACCTCGATAAGGCCAATGAAGAAGAGGTAGTCACGGCAATAAAGGCCAATACGGTTTTTGTCGGTCCAAGCTTATGGACGCTTATTTTTGCGATATTTATCGCATCGATAGGTCTGAACGTGAACTCGACTGCCGTAATTATAGGGGCAATGCTCATCTCCCCGCTCATGGGGCCAATCATCGGGATTGGGTTGGGTATTGGAACCAACGACCTTGCACTGGTAAGACAGGGCGGAAGAAACCTGCTGATTGCGACACTTATCAGTATCGCTACCTCAACACTTTACTTTTACATCACGCCATTGCACGATGCGCAGAGTGAACTGCTGGCCAGGACAACGCCTTCTATATGGGATGTATTCATCGCCTTTGTTGGTGGCCTGGCTGGAGCAATAGCGGTGACAAGAAAAGAAAAAAGCAATGTCATCCCTGGGGTAGCCATCGCAACCGCTCTGATGCCGCCGCTTTGTACCGCTGGATTTGGGCTTGCCTCGGGCAACCTGCTTTTCTTCGCTGGGGCAATTTATCTCTTTTTCATTAACAGCTTGTTCATTTGCATTTCCACCTACCTGATCGTCCGTTTTCTTAAATTCAATAAAAAGTATTTTGAGGACAGAAATACGGAGAAAAAGGTATCGAGATATATTCTTATCACCGTTTTGGTAACCGTTCTGCCGAGCATTTATCTCGCTTATGGAATAGTACAAAAAAGTATCTTTGAAAACAGCGCACAGCGATTTATTCGGGAGGAGTTTAATTTCAGGAATACCCAGGTAGTAAATAAAAGTTTTAAGTATTCCAGGAATTCAAAGGAAATTGATTTACTTTTAATTGGTTCGGAACTGCCAAAATCAACTGTTGACAGCATCCGTTCTAAATTATCCACCTATAAACTTAAAGGTACAGAACTCATTATTCGCCAGGGACTGGATGCGAGGGCAAATGTCGACTTTTCACAGATCAAAGCCAGTATTATGGAGGATGTATTCAACCGCGATTCGCTCGCTAAAAAGGTTGTGTCTTCTAACAATAATGAGACCAGCATTCCCGACATACGTGAGGAACTCAGGAGTTTATTTCCAGCTATAAAGAGTTATAGCTTAGCCAATACAGTTATCATTAATACTGATACCCTTAAAAGAGATACCGCTCTTCAGTTTACAGCAACTTTTAATGCGACGATGTCGGATTCGAATAAAAACAAGATGGCAAAATGGCTTAAGGCAAGGCTTAGCACCGATAAGCTTAAGGTTGTTTTAGAATAAAGGATAAACCATTTAATCTCGATGAAAATTACTCCTTTTCACTTGATAACGACCGCCTTTTTCTTAATAGAGAACCGTGTATCTTTTACCCCGCCGATGCCGCCTTTCCTTGCCCTTTCTATGGTGGCATAATTGTCTGGATTCGGCTAATAAAAATATATAAAAGGTATGTTGGAATGTGTTATTTTTGCCGGGATCGAAAGATTGAACTCGGTTCCGTTTCATTTCTTTATGAAATGATTTTCGTACTGTGGTTTGGCATTACTTGCTTTCATATTCCTATAAATTTCTAAGGTTTAAATCCTACGCCTTGGGGAGATGTGCACGGGATTGTTAGCGTTTTTGTCAACGGTTTTGTCAACGATCGAGTAAAAAAAACTTTTAAAGTCCTTTAAACAATTTAAATAATGAATTATTGGTTAGTCAAATCAGAACCTTTTAAATATAGCTGGGAGAAATTTAACGAAGACGGTCGTACATTTTGGGATGGTGTTCGTAATTATCAGGCCCGCAATAATCTCCGTGATATGCGTGAAGGAGATTTAGTTCTTTTTTACCACAGTAACGAAGGTAAGAATGTGGTTGGTGTGGCTAAGGTTGTTAAAGAATCTTATCAAGACCCTACTACAGATGATAAAAACTGGGTAGTTGTAGATTTAGCACCAGTAGAATCGCTTAAAAACCCTGTTTCTTTAGAGCAAATAAAAGCAGAAGAAAGCCTTAAAGATATTTCATTGGTTCGCCAGGGCCGTTTATCGGTTATGCCTTTAAAAGCCGAAGAGTTTGATAAGATTTTAGAAATGGGGAGCTAATTGCTCTCATTTCTACTTATTTGAAAATTTCAAATCATTTAAATTAATGGTATTTCCTCTTTTTTACTTTTGGTGAGGGTTATTCCTAAAGTCATTATAATACTGGTTCCTAATACGACCAGGAATAGGAATGATGGACCAACTTCGGGTATTTTAAGCGATGCAGGTAGATTAAAGTAAAGTAATATACTAATTAACCCACGCGGTGCAATGTACAGAATAGGGGTAATTGTACCATTTTTAAAGAATCTAAGGAAAACAAAACGCATGGCGTAGATGGTAACTAATATAAAAAAGCCATTGGCTAGAACAGGTTTGTCGTTCAGCTCGTTTAAATTCATGGTAAAGCCAAAAATAACAAAGAAAAAGGTTCTTAAAATAAAAGCACTTTCTGCTGATAATTGGTAAAGCTGAGACAAATCGGCTGTTAAGTTCTTGTAGATAAATACGCCTCTAAACCAGGCATTTTGAATTGTATCTGCATTGTTTAGAAATAAACCTGTGCTTAAAATTAAAACTAAAGAGGATAGGTGGTAAGACTGACCGATTGCGTAAACTAAAATCAATATCGAAATAATTAGGAAGAACTTAATGTGATGTACTAACCGCCCCATAATATAAAGCAAAACCACACAGGCAATAGCCGAAAGCAGAATAATAAGAAAAGTGCTTAAACCCAAACCAATGAATGCTGATGTGGTAATAGAATGATTGGCAATGGCAAAATTGAAAATAATAATAGCCAGAATATCAGAAAAGGAGGATTCGTAAATTACAAATTCTCTATCCTGTTTGCCTAAAGCTGCGGCCGATGGAATGGCAATTGCAGAACTGATTACGCTAAAAGGTATGGCATTTGCTATGCAGGTATATAAATCCTTGTGCGTAATCTGATATATAATTAGGGTAATTATCGTTATGGTTCCGAGCAAAATGGTTAACGCTGACAGAAATGCCGTCTTGATAACTTTGTTCTTCTCGCGTTCGTATTTAAGTTCTAAAGAGCCTTCGAAAACTATTAAAATTAAACCAACCGTACCCAGTGTCGGTAATATGGATAAAAAGTTGAAGGTTTGAATTTTCAGGTAATCAACCAAAAAACGAAGGCCTATCCCAAGCAGCAGTAAAAGTAATACCGATGGTATTTTAGTTTTACTGGCCACTAAATCAAACAGATAGGAGAATATTACTAATCCGCTTAAAATAATAAGTATGGTATATGTTGTCATATTTACAGCGTATGGTAAGCCGCTAAAATAAAACAAACATATTAAGCAACAAGAAGTTTTATGTAAAAGTTACGGTTTAAAGAACAAGGCTTTAAGCTCGCTTGCATCATCTGGACTCATTTTGCCACCTAAAACTAAACGTAACTGCCTGCGGCGCAGTGCACCATCAAAAAGCTCGGTTTCTTCTTCTGTTTCGGGAACTAATTCAGGTACAGGAATGGTGCGTGCGCTTTGATCGACGGCTACGAAAGTGTAATAAGCTTCGTTACTTTTTTGGCGGGCACCACTTGGAATATTTTCGGCCCAAACATCTAAACGTACTTCTACCGAGGTATTAAAAGCACGAGTTACTTTAGCTTCGATTGTGATTACGTCGCCAAGTTTTATAGGGTGTTTAAATGAAACATTATCAACTGATGCGGTAACAACAATGCGGTTACAGTGTTTTTGAGCTGAAATTGCTGCTGCAATATCCATCCAGTGGAGTAAACGACCTCCCATCAAATTATTTAATGTGTTGGTATCATTTGGCAATACCAATTCGTTCATTATCGTAAAACTCTCTCTGGCAAATTTCTTTTTCAAACTCATAATAGAGCGCAAAAGTAAATAAAATGTGGGTTATAATGGTATTAAATTAAGATTTAGAAAGGCTTAAAGCACAGGCTTATGCTAAATAAACCCGATTGAGCGGAATAGCCCACAGCGAAGCGAGGACTATAAGCGAAAGCGGGGCTGATGTTACCGAATATTATGTGGCTTAAATTTGCTAATATTTTTTAAAATCTATTTACTCAAGGCTTACATTTTGAAAAAACAATTGCATGGGTATCATGTTATCTTAGCATAAAAAATAAATTAATGCAGAATCAAACCATCATCCAATTTTTCCATTGGTATTATAACGAAGAACAAAATTTGTGGACTAAAGTAGCAGCAGAGGCTGCTCATTTAAAGGAAATTGGGGTTACAATGGCTTGGTTACCGCCAGCTTATAAATCGAACAATGCTGCTTACGATGTTGGTTATGCCGTTTACGATTTGTTTGATTTAGGCGAATTTGACCAAAAAGGTGCAGTTAACACCAAGTATGGCCATAAAGATGAGTACATTAATGCTATTGATGCCTTGCACGATAATGGAATTAGTGCGCTTGCTGATATTGTTTTTAACCACAAGGCTGGTGGTGATAAATTGGAAAAGATTAAGGTTAGAACTGTAAATCCAGATAATAGGGAAGAATTTACCAGTGATGTATTCGAAATTGAAGCCTGGACGAAGTTTACTTTTCCTGGAAGACAGGGGAAATATTCTGAATTTATTTGGGATCACATGTGTTTTAGTGGGGTAGATTGGGCTGAAGATTTAAAGCAAACTGCTATTTATTCTATTCAAAATTATTTGGGTGAAGGTTTTGAGAAGGTACCATCTACCGAACTTGGCAATTATGATTATTTGATGTTTAACGATATTGATTATAGAAATAAGGCTGTAATTGATGAGTTGAAATACTGGGGAGAGTGGGTAGTTGAAACCACAAAAGTTGATGGTTTTCGGTTGGATGCCGTTAAACATATTAATCCAGATTTTATTATTGAGTGGCTTGATCATTTAAATACTAAATATAACCGCAAATTTTTTGTGGTGGCCGAGGATTGGAATGTGGTAGATATTGAGGGGCAGCTTGAATATATTCAAATTACCGATGGAAGAACACAGATTTTTGATTCTTTGTTGCACCATAATTTTTATCTGGCAAGCCAGGATGATAGTGAGTTTGATATGAGAACCATTTTCGATAAAACGCTGGTACAGATAAATCCTGAACTGGCTGTAACTTTTGTCGATAATCATGATTCTCAACCTTTGCAGGCTTTAGAATCGTATGTTGAGTTTTGGTTTAGACCACTTGCTTACGCGATGATTCTTTTGCGTGAGCAGGGAATTCCTTGTTTATTCTTCCCCGATATTTATGGTGGAATTTATGATGATAAGAATGAAGCTGGAGAAGATGTACACATCGATTTGGCAATAATTCCTGATGTTATAACAATGAGTAAAATTAGAGCCAGTCTTGCTTATGGTTTACAACGTGAGCACTTTGATCATGGTAATTGTGTGGGGTGGACACGCGAAGGGGATGATGAGCATGAAAATAGTGGTTTAGCGGTTTTAATGAGTACTGGTGAAGAAGGATATAAGGAAATGGAAATAGGTAAGAAATTTGCTGGCAAAACCTTTATTGATGCATTAGGTAATAGAGAAGGGGAACTTGTTATTGATGAGAATGGCTGGGCTGAGTTTCATTGTAATGCTGGGAGTGTTTCGGTTTGGGTGTTGAAAGGGGAGTAGTTGATTTTTTTCTATAGTTAGATCGGAAAATGAGGCTGTTCGAGCATAATTTACAAATTCATTTTATTATGCTGAGCTTGTCGAAGTGCCAAAATATGCTTTCCACAAGCTCAGCATAACAGATTTTAAAATTTGACACCTCCCTCTAAGTTAAAAAGTTATCCGCTTCTCGATATGCTTTAATTACGGCAAGTTCGCCATCTTTTCCGCTTTGCGAATTTCCATGTTCCATACCCATTACGCCTTTGTAACCTTTGGTGTGTAACCATTTAAAAAGATTTTTATAGTTTATTTCGCCTGTTCCTGGTTCTTTTCTGCCTGGGTTATCACCAATTTGGATATATGCAATTTCATCCCAGCAACGTTCCATCGTTTTAATTAAATCGCCTTCAGTACGTTGCATGTGGTAAATATCGTAAAGGATTTTACACGATGGACTTTGAACGGCTTTACAGACAGCATAAGTTTCGTTTGTTTTCTGTAAGAAAAGCTCAGGTGTATCACTTAAGGTTTCTAATACCATAATTAGTCCGTGTGGTTCTAAAATTTCAGCTCCTGCACGCATGGCATCAATAACGTTGGCAAACTGGTTTCCATAAGGTAATTTACGTTCGTAAAAGCCAGGTACAACTGTCAGCCATTTTGCGTTACAGCGTTTTGCAGCTTCAACTGATTTTTTGCAGGTTTCGATAAATTTATCTTTAAATTCCTTTTTACCTGTTGTAAGTGAAGTTTTCCAATTATCGCCACCATCTACAACAAAAACGCCCATTCTCATTCCGAGTTTCGTAAGTAAACTTCCAATTTTTTCTTGTTCATCTACTGGCCTGTTTAAGTAGCCGTTATCTTCGATTGAGCGAAAGCCCTTATCATACATAAACTGAATCTGATCTAAAAAGCTTTTACCGCCATGGTTTTCGAACATGCCCTGATGAGGGGCATAATCCATGTTGAAAGTTTTATCACCTGCTAAGAGATTGTTGTTTTCTGAAGCCAGTGCGCTTGATAAGCCACCTGATGTAGTTATTGCACCTGCAGTTAGCAAAGTACTTTTAATGAATTCACTTCTTTTCATCTGTTTGGTTTTTAAACTGATTTTCGGGAATAATTAATTTTTTGAAACCTGAGGTCAAGGTATCAACAATTTTCCCTTGTTGATTCTTATAAACAAAATATGCTTCCAGGTTTTTTCGTTTTTCAACAAAATTAATGGCTTCGTTAATATGCATCGACATTAAACTATTATCATATCCATCGGCAGTAATGGCATCATTAGCATAAACAGTAACACTGATCATTTCGTTGTTTAATGGATAACCTGTTTTCGGATTGATTAAATGTGATATGGTTTTTAGTCCACTTTGGTGAAATTTACGATAATTACCTGACGTTGTTATTGCACCACTGTTTATTGCTGCGATGTGTCTGATGGTTGGTGTACCGTGGTCTCCTGGTCCCTCGATACCAATTTTTATCGATTCGCCATTTGGCTTTGGTCCAGATACTCTGATTTCGCCACCGAGTTGGGCAACATATTGTTTTAAGCCCTTTTGCTCTAAATATTCGGCAATTAAATCTACACTGTAACCTTGTGCGATGCCGTTTAAATCGATATTTATGCAAGATTTTGATTTAAGAAGCATATCGCCTTTAAAAAAAAGGTTTTGCATGCCAACACATTGCAATATGCTTTTAATTGTTGTGCTATCTGGCTCTTGTCGGGTTTCTTTTGGCCCGAAACCCCATGCCTGAACCAGCGGTGCAACTGTAATATCGAATAATCCTTTTGTATCGGTATTTATTTCAAAACTTCGTTTTAAAACATCACGAATAAACTTATCGGTTTTGATTGATTTATTCGCATTGTTAAACTGGTTAATTAATGAATTTTTCTTGTAAAGAGACATCGATAAATCTATTTTATTTAATAGATTATCGATGTCTGTTTTGCTAACCAAACTATCGGTTGCAAAGTATGTTATGGTGTAATCCGTGCCCTGTGCTTGTCCTGCTAACTCATATTTCCTGATTTCTTTCGAAATGGAAAACGATGTTAAAGTGAGCAGACAAATAAAAAATAGGAGTAAGCGCATTATATCACTTTAGTTTTTCCAGGCATTGCGTATGGATATAAGCCGTTTGCATCGGGCAATAATTTAGGCATTGCATCCCAGGCAAGTTTTTCGGGGAATAAGCTATTATCTGCTGCTAAAGCTTCATCCCATTTTATGGTTTCACCAGAATAGGTTGCATAGCGGCCAATAATAGAAGTAAAGGTACTGGTTGCAGCGTATTCTACATTGTTAAACTTATATTCACCTTTAGAAATGGCTTCAAAAAGTTCATCATGTTCGGTTTGATAAGGATTTGCATTTCCTTTTGTATTGTGATTGTATAGTTCTTTGCCGCTGTAATCTTTCATAACGGCCTGGTTGCTGCCAGATAAATAAATTTTGCCTTTTGTACCCATAAAGGATTCGTCAACACGGTTACTTATGCCCTCGAAGTGACGGCATTGGCTGTGGATTACTGCACCATCAGCATAAGTGAGTTCGATAGAATGATTATCGTAAATCTCGCCATAATCTTTCCCCGTTCTCCAGGCTCTGCTGCCTGTACCCTGAACAGAAACTGGATGTGCATTTTTGATCCAGTTGGCAATATCTATGTTGTGAACGTGTTGCTCTACGATATGATCGCCACATAACCAGTTAAAATAATACCAGTTTCGCATTTGATATTCCATTTCTGTTTGACCAGTTTTACGAGGATTTACCCAAACGCCACCGCTGTTCCAATATACCTGACCCGACATAATATCGCCGATGGCACCATCGTTAATGCGTTTCATCGCTTCGCGATAGTTAGTTTGATATCTTCGTTGCAAACCTACAACTACGTTTAATTTTTTCTTTTTAGCTTCTTCTGCAGCAGCCAATACTTTTCTAATTCCAGGCGCATCGACAGCAACAGGTTTCTCCATAAAAATCTGTTTATTCTGTTTAACAGCTTCTTCGAAATGTATAGGTCTGAAACCTGGAGGCGTAACCAATAAAACTACATCTGCAAGCGGAATTGCTTGTTTATAAGCATCGAAGCCAACGAACTGACGTTCTTTAGGTACATCCATTTTGGCAGAAAATTTACTTGAAAGTGCTTCATAGCTTTTATCGATTCTATCTTGAAAAGCATCAGCCATTGCAACTAATTTTATGTTGTATTTTGTGCTTAAAGCCTGAAATGCCGCACCTGTACCACGGTCGCCGCAACCAATTAAAGCAATTTTTATGGTATCAGAGCCCGATGCATAGGCGCCTACCAATGGAATAGTGCTTAACATTGCCCCGCCAGCAAGAAGTGCCGAGGTTTTTAAAAATTCCCTGCGTTGCTGCAGGGTGAGGATAGACTTTTTCATATATGGTTTTATTTGGTTTAGGTTAATAATCTGATATGGGCTTTTTGTTATAGTAAGCTTCAATTTCTTCTTTCGATGGAGGCGTAGCAGGACGAACCAATCTTAATCCAACAAAAGGCGCTTCAGGAAACCACCAATTGCTTTTTGGAATTTGAGGGTCTAACTGTTTCCACGATGGATTTGAAGCTAAACGAACTGAAGCAGTAAGTTTATCGCTAGTTTCATCGTAAGAACCGCCTCTTACACTATTTGGGTAGAGTTTATCGGGAACTGCGACAGGGTTTTGAGCAATTTTATCTTTTTGCCTGGTGTAAAAATCTTCTAAGTACTGGTCGTAAGTCCATTCGGCGACATTACCATGCATATCATATAAACCCCATGCATTTGGTTTTTTCTGGCCTACCTGATGTGTTTTATTTTCGCTATTTTCCTTATACCAGGCATATTCTTTTAACTTGCTTTCATCATCACCAAAGGAATATTTAGATTTACTACCAGCTCTACAGGCATATTCCCATTCGGCTTCGGTAGGCAAGCGATAAAAAACACCTGTACGAGCATAAAGCCACTTACAAAATTGTATGGCGTTGTATTGGGTCATTGCAATGGCGGGCTGATTGTCTTTACCCATTCCAAAGGTCATATCGAGATATGGTTTTGTTGGCCTGGTTACGGCGTCTACATTTGCTGGTATTTTTCCGTTACTGGCTTTAAGTTCGTAATCGCGATAAAGAAAAGGTTCAAACAAGTTCCAGGTAACTTCGTATTTGCCCATGTAAAAGGCATCAACCTTAACCTTATGCACTGGTTTTTCGTCGTTAGCGCCAGTATTACTTCCCATATCGAAAGTTCCTGAAGGAATGGCTGACATTTCGAATTTTAAAGAAGTTCCTTCTATATTTTGAGTGTAAGATTTTGTTTGGGCTTGTACATAGCTTAGCGGCAAGCATAAAAAAGCAAGTGCAGTTATTTTTTTTAACATAGATATTGGTTAGTGCAGATTTGGTAGCTTTTTTATATCGCTAAATCGTATTACTAATTTAATAAGTATGTTTTAAAAGGAAGAAAAATTTTGTAACAAAAAGATTAGGTTTCAGGATTATCTTTTATCAGTTATCCGATTTGATAGATTAGTAAAACCAACCAAGGTATCCCATCTTGCTCCAGGTTTTCGGTAATAAACAAAAATCTGATAAGTATTCTCTGTTTGAAAGAAAGAGCCTTCAAATGGTTTTGTTTCTGTATTTTTTGATGTTTTATCGAGCCAGGCATATTCATAATCGTATAATCCCTGTTTCAGTAAAATATTGCCGTAAAATTGTTTTCGATTGGCATCGTAAACCAATTTATTTTCTTTGCCAAGTGTGTAGTTATTAAAGCGGCCCACTACGTAAGCATCGCCATCGGCGGTAGGCGGAGCAGAATTTAACATAAAGAGCACACCCATATACTCTGCTTCGGTTTTATCATCGCGGCCATCGGTATTGCGGATAAAGAAGTTCCCATTTTCGTCAAGTTGGTTGGCGAAGGTTCCAGTGTTTCTTGAAATATCCTGAAAAAGCATCACATTAACAGATTCATTATCCCGATAAATATCCTTTACATTATCGCCCTTAAAACGTAAACTTCTGGTATCGAATTTTCTGAATTCATTATCTCCCCAAAAATCATTTGTATTGATATCATTATAAACCAATTGATTTGGGCGAACAAATGAAGGACGAGTGTTTAGCTGCACTGTATTTGAATTGAAATTTTGCATTACAACAGCCTTCAAATCCTGATAAGGATTTGGTATTGGCATGCTGTGATTTAAGGTGAAATTTATTTTCTGCTTAGAATTTCGATCAGCAACCTGTAAAGAATTTGTAATTTCTGCGGCAATAGCGATCTGACTATCCAGTACATAAAAACGTTGCGATATTACGGGTTGGTTTTTATCTCCGTTTAAATAAACCTTAAGAATATAGTTGCCGCCAATTTTTGGTTTAACCTGTGTGTTAGGCAGGTTTAGCTCATAGTGCGTATATTTTCTGGTTGTGTTTGATGAGTAATGGTAATTAATTATTCTATCATCACTAAAGCCATCCAGGTAATCGATACTTGTAATTTTTGAGGTTTGCCAATCAGACGTACAATGCTCTACCGTGTACCAGTAATTCTTAGTTCCAGCCAATAAATCATCAAAAGAAAAGGTAATGGTTTCTGTTGAGTTGAGCATAATTACTGGAATACTTTGCTCTTTATTACTATTAAAACATAAAACAGTTTTAATATTTGGGAGATAAACTTTGTTTTCGTTGGTAAAGGCTTTATCGTTTTGGGCAAAGGTTAGAATAGGGAAGATGAATAGTAATACAGCGATTAGTTTTTGCATGACTAAAAGTACATAGTATTAAGCAATTTTAAAAGATTTGCCTTTGAGTGCTTATTATCAGAGATAAATTTCTGCGTCTTCCGTGCTTTTTTAGCCAAGAATGAACTCAAATAGTGCAACGGAAACGCAGATTACACGGGATATTATTCCTTTGTATACATTACGTATTTCATTGACAAAAAATAAATCATAAAAAAGCCGCAGAAAAAATCTGCGGCTCCAATATTATAATATTGCCAGAGCCGAAAAAAAATCGGCTTCTCCATAAAGTAATTTCTTAACCTTCCAATTCCATAATTTCAGCAGCTAAAGTTTCCCATTTAGTCTGGCTGTTATCTAAATCTTGTTTTGCGGCTAAATAACGTTTATTTGCTTCAGCTAATTTATCTGCCTTCGAGTAAACATTTTCATCTGCCAATTCTGTTTCGATATTTTTAACCGAGGTTTCCAAATCAGAGATTAAAGTCTCTACCTTTTTTAATTCATCATTCAGCTTTTTTAACTGATTGGCTGTATTAGGCGTAACAACTTTCGGTTGTTCTTTTGCTTTTTCTGGTATTTTTATCGGGATAGGCTTTGCAATCGGAACCTCACGTTTGCTATTCCATTCCTCGTATTCTTCGTAAGTACCAGGATATTGTTTAATTTTTTCGCCTTCGATAAACCAGATTTTGTTGGCTACATTATCTAAGAAATACCTATCGTGAGATACTGCAATAAATGTACCTTCAAATTGCTCTAAAGCCTGAATCAATATGTTAACCGACTGGATATCCAAGTGGTTGGTCGGCTCATCCAGAATCAGGAAGTTTGAATCGGTAGTTAACGATTTCGCTAAAGCCACACGAGATTTTTCGCCACCTGAAAGCACTTTTATTTTCTTGAAAACATCATCGCCCGTGAACAGGAAACAACCTAAAATACTACGAAGTTCGGTATCGCTATGTTTAGGTGCAAAAGCCTGTAATTCTTCTAAAATAGAATTCTCCAGATGCAACGATTCTAACTGGTGCTGTGCAAAGAAAGTGGTGGTTACATTATGACCCGTTTCGCAGAAACCATCAAATTTTTCGGTACCAGCAATCATTCTTAACAAAGTAGATTTACCTTTACCATTGGCTCCAATTAAAGCAATTTTATCGCCTTTTTCGATTACCGCTTCGGCATCTTCCAAAATGTGAACATTCGGATAATGTTTAGTTGCGTGCTCAATACGAACAACGTGACGGCCAGAAGGCTTAGTAAATTTAAAACTGAAGTTTACCGTCGGGTTATCATCATCAACATCGTCGATTCGCTCCATTTTATCTAAAGCTTTCATACGCGATTGCGCCATTTTTGCTTTAGATGCTTTAGCCTTAAATCGCTCGATTAAACGTTCTTCCTGTTTAATTTTAGCTTGCTGGTTTTTAAATTCACCTTTTTGGATTTCGCCACGTAAAGCTTTTTCTTCTACATAAAAACTGTAGTTACCTGCGTAAACCGTTAATTTACCTTTACGGGATTCAACTGTACGGTTAACAATTTTATCTAAGAAATACCTATCGTGAGATACAATTACAATGGCACCTTCAAAACTCGCTAAATAGTTTTCCAACCATTTAATCGAGGGTAAATCCATGTGGTTGGTCGGCTCATCAAGTAATAAAATATCAGGATCTTGTAAAAGGATTTTTGCCAGCATTACACGCATTCGCCAACCTCCCGAAAAAGTATTTAAAGGGCGGTGTTGATCTGCAGTGCTGAAACCTAAACCTGCTAAAATTTCATTCGCTCTGTATTCGATGTTGTAACCATCCAAAGCCTCAAATTCTTGCTGTTTATCACTCAGTTTATATAAAACCTCTTCACTATAATCCGTTTCGATTTTTTTAAGCAGTTCTTCTATTTCATCATGTAGTTGATTTTGGCGTTCAAAAGCCTCCATTGCTACATGCAAAATGCTATGGTGCGAATCGTAAGAAAGTAAATCCTGGTTTAAGTAACCAATTTTCAAGTCTTTAGACATGGAAACCGTACCCGAACTTGGTGCGTATTCGCCTACAATTATTTTTAATAGTGTGGATTTTCCTGTTCCATTGGCGCCAATTAAACCTGCTCTATCTCCAGGTTTAATGTGCCAGTTTGCCTCATCGTATAAGGCTCTCGAGCCAATCAGGAATGTTAAATTATTTATTGAAATCATTTCGGCTGCAAAAGTACGCATTTTAAGGGCTTTTTTCTGCTCGAAATTCAAATAGACTGGAAGGTTAGTTTCTTTACTTATCCGAGGAGGATTACAAAAGGAATGCAGGGGTGAATTATATTGTACAGATAACGCACTACAAATATTATTGCGTGATGAAACTGAAATCAAGTAGAGTTTCCGAATTGTAGTTCATCTGAGCCAATCACTAAAGAAATAGTCCTTCAAAATCACCATTCGGGATGTTTTAAATTTTATTATTTTGGCATTGATGTGTTTTCTTTCTTCGAAAATAGATTAGTCATATTTACAGAAACTGCAACACCTGTTGATGACAACCTAGAATTTCCGTAGCCAATATTTGTTAATGGAATTTTAGCAAACGGCGTAATACCCAAGCTCAGTCTGCTGTTTATTTTACGTTGAAAAGTTACCCCGATGTTTGCAATGCCTAAATAATGTTGGTTCTCATTTTTGACTTCGTATGATTGTGGCCATTTTGAGTTTGGAGTTTCATAAGAATAGTAATAATCTTCCTTGAGCATTAAATAAGTCGATAATCCTGTGGTTAATATCAGAGCGTTTCGGTTATTTCCTAAAATTTTATAGTTTACATTTAATGGTATATCCAGTACATCGCAATTGGCATGGATATTTAAGGGTTGGTTTTTAAATACATAATTAGATTTCGGGTTATATAAGCTAAAATCAGAATCATATATTTTTTTGGCATAAGCTGCACCCGTAGTAATACTTAGTCTTTTGGTAAGCATTAAGGTTGCTTCAATACCGATACCGCCACTTAAACTACTTCTTCCCGATTTTTGAATACCTGTTAAATCCGGAGCTGCAATAATTGCCAATACAAATCCAGGTTTGGTTTTAGTGGTTTTGATAACGCTGTTATTCGCTTTTTGTAAAGCTAAATTTGTATTAATAGCTTGTTTTGAAAAAGTAATTGAACTTTTACGATCTTCAAATTCAATACTTGATTTGGGTAAAACAGGTAATATATTATTCTGGGCAATATTTTGGATTAGATTTTCCTTTGGAAGCATATTAATACTTTTGGTGGTACGTTTATAATCAGTTTTTTTAGTCTGTGCGCTTAAACTGATTTTATCATCCGTTATTACAATTGGTTTAGGCAATTCATTACTTTTTTCAACTTTAGAATCAGTATTTACAGGTGTGCTTTTTTGATTGTATTTGCTTTTTTGTTTAACGATAGCAGGCACAGATGATCCATTGTCTTTACCTGGTAATAGAAAAATAAGTATTAACGTAGCTGCAATTCCAGCTGCGGTTGCCAACCAAAAAAACGGCACTATTCTGCGCTTTGGCTTAGGATGCAATTGTTTGTCTAACTCCTCCCAGTCAAGTTCATTAAAAGGAATATCGGGTTTCCCTAAACCATCCTTAAATAACTTATCTATATCATTATGCGCTTTCATTACATATTTGTGTTTAATCTAACCTGAACAAAATTTGTATTATCGTCTGCAGGCAGAATTTTATAACTTTTTTCTTCCAAGGCTTTTATCATTTCCTGTAATTTTAATCTGGCCTTAAAAAGATTTGATTTTGATGTTCCTATAGAAATATTTAGTAATTCGGAGATTTCTTCGTGACTATTTCCATCTATGGCAAAAAGGTTAAAAACCGTTCGGTAAGCTGGACTTAAATTCTGTACCAGATTTATTAAGTCTTCGTAAGCGAGTTTTTCATATACCATTGTAACTTGTGCGGGGCCTTCAATATCATCGATATCCATATGGCCTGCAAACTTCAGGTTACTTCGGTAAAAATCGATGGCAGTATTAGTCACAATTCTGCCAAGCCAAGGCAGAAATGCTTTGGATGATTCGTATTTCGAAATGTTTTTAAATGCTTTGAAAAAGCTATCATTTAATATCCCTGCAGCATCCAACCTATTATTTGCATAACGCAAACAAATACCCATAGCAAAGCTATAGAAATGTTTATATAGTGCTTTTTGACTATTTCTATCATTTCTAAGGCAGCCTTCGATATACTCTTTTATAAGATGTTCACTATCGCGATTAGTGGTCACAGATTCTCCTTTCAGCATACATTACGATAGCCACAGGCGAAAGGTTGCCTGCATAATAATATTTTTTTAATAGAGAAAAAACTTCGCAATAGGGAGCAACCATTTTCATTTAAGGTGCGTAATGATGACAAATAAAGATACTAAAACCTAAAACAAAATCTTATGATAAGCTACCTAAAAAAATACCTGATTGTTACGACTTGCCTGGCCATTATATTAATTACTTCGTGTAAAAAATCAGTAATTGATGAGCCTGTTGTCGAAAAGAAAGGAATTCAACTTTTTACCAATGCTCAGTTCGGATCATTACTTACGGATAAAGAAGGGAAAACACTTTACTTTTTCGCAAACGATGTGAACGGAACCGCAAATTGTACAGGAGGATGCGAAGCGGTTTGGCCCTTGTATTATTCGGCAGATGCAAGTACCGATTTGAATTTAGATAAGTCGCAAGTGAGTGAAATTACTCGGGCCGATGGTAAAAAGCAGAGCACTTACAAAGGTTATCCACTCTATTATTATGCGAGTGATGTCGCATCGGGTGATACAAAGGGTGATGGGGTAGGCGGCATTTGGTTTGTAGCCAAACCCGATTATTCTTTGATGCTTGCTAATGCCCAGTTAATTGGTTCAAATGGCAAATCGTACACTTCTTTGTATGTAGAAGGAACTGGCAATACAAAGTATTTTACTGATGCTGCTGGCAGAACTCTTTATTCATTTTCCCCTGATAAAAACAATAAAAACACATTTACTAAAGCAGATTTGAGTAATAACAGTATTTGGCCAGTTTACGATATCGATACTAAGGTTTTACCATCGGTAATTACAAAAGATTTGATCAGCGTTATTGATGTGTTTGGCAAGAAACAAATGACTTATAAAGGCTGGCCACTTTATTATTTTTCTCAGGATGCAAAGCGGGGAGATAATAAGGGTGTAAGTATTGGAGCTGCGCCAGGATTTTGGCCTGTACTAACTCCAACATCTTTAATCGCTCCATTGCCTTAAAAATATGGGGGTTAGGTAAGTGTGGTTTGGTCGATCGGCATTGCTGATCGACCTCATTATTCAGCGTTGGGCATAACAAAAGCGGATAGCTATGAAAAATCTAATCCTATATCATTTAACTAACTAAACTAATTTCTTAAACATGAAAGCTAAAAATACTGTAATGGCAATCTTATTGGTCGTGTTTTTTTTAATGCGATGCATAGCGGCCAATGCCCAAAATTTTGTTTCGGCGAATGTTAAAACCTCGTTTTTTTCTTCAACACCAATCGAAGATATTAAAGCCTCGAGCGATAAAACTTCTGCTGTTTTGATTTCGAAAAGTGGTGAATTTGCAATTCAGGTGACCATCAAAAGCTTTGAGTTTGAAAAGAAACTTATGCAGGAGCATTTTAATGAGAACTACATGGAAAGTGATCAATATCCTGTGGCAGCATTTAAAGGGACGATATCTCCCAATATCGATTGGACTAAAAATGCTGAATATGCGGTAACAGCAAAAGGCACACTTACTGTACATGGTGTAAGCAAACCGCGAACTATTTTAGCGAAGATTCTAATTAAAGATGGCTCTGCAACCATTTCATCTGCCTTCGATGTAGCCTGCGTGGATCATAATATCAAAATACCAACTTTAGTTTTTACTAAAATCGCCAAGATCATCAGTGTAAAAGTAAGCGGAAACCTAAATCCTAAACCCTAAATATATGTTACGAACTTTTACTTTAATAAGCTTTGTTTGTCTTTTAGCAACAAACATTTATGCGCAATCAGCAGATTCATTATTAAAATCGGTAACTGATAGCAACGCATTCAAAATTCAGAACCCAGCCTTTAAATCTACAAGGATTGTGTTATCACATTCTACCGAAACTCAAAAAAAGCATGATATGGATATGCGTATTCGTCATCATTTTGGAGATATTGGAGGTGAATTTGGAAGTGCACACACGCTTTATGGTTTAGATGTTGCCACCGATTTGTTTATCGGCTTCGATTACGGTATTACCGATAAATTAACGGTAAGTATTGGGCGAAGTAAGCATGATGAACTTTATAATGGCTTTCTTAAGTATAAATTATTTGAGCAAAATGGAGGAAGTAGCCATAGCTTTCCATTAAATGTTACCCTGTTAGCACAAATGGGCTGGATAGCCAGAGCACCCTTTACAACAAATGAATTCTCCAGTTATGGCAATCGTTTTTCCTACTTTCTTCAACCCATTCTTTCAAGAAAAATTACACAACGAATTTCATTACAAGTGGCGCCAGCTGTTCTCCTTAGAAAAAACACAACAGAAGCTAGGGATCCTGAAAATCTTTTTAGTATAGGTTTTGCAGGGCGTTTAAAACTAACGAAACGCCTATCATTTATTGCAGATTATACGTTGGTAAACGGTTTAAATCGACCAACTGATTTAGCTCAACAGTTTTATAACCCTTTGGGAGTTGGACTGGAAATTGAAACTGGCGGGCATGTTTTCTCTCTTAATTTCATGAATTCGGAATATATTTCTGAGAACAGCTTTGTTCCCGATACCCAAAAATCGTGGCGTAAAGGCGGGGTTCGCTTTGGCTTTACCATTTCCAGAAACTTCACATTATTTAAATCGAAGGATAAAAATATTCAATCTAAAATTTACTAACAAAACAAATTATGGAACGTAATGAATTTCTTAAATCTTTGGGGCTAGGCGTAGCGCTGGCTTGTACAGGTAGTTGTTTCTCATCTTGCGGAAAAAAAAGTGATGCACCAGGACCGACAAACCCAGGTGGTGGCACAACACCGCCAGGTTCTACTGTAAGTGTTGATTTAAATAGTCAGTTGCTTGCAATTGGTTCTTCTTTAGTACTCAGTGGAATTTTGTTTATTCGTACTGCGAGCGGAAATGCAACCACTTCCTTTGCAGCTACGCAAGCTACATGCCCACATCAGGGCGGCTCGCTAGGTTTTATACAAGCTAACAATTACATTCAATGCAGCTTGCATAGTTCGAGATACACAACTACAGGAAGCATTTTAGCACAACCAAATGACGGCGGAACAACGAGTGCATTGAAAGTTTATCCATTAACCGTTTCAGGAACTACACTTACTGCAACGGCTTAATTGAGTAATAATCGCCAAAAATCATTAAAAATACCTTTGGCGATTATTCGATTAACACCGATCCGAAATTTAAGTTGGTTGAGCGCAATCTCGCACTTTACCCTATAAGGAGCTACAGCAATGTGGCTCTTTTTTTATAATTGATCTCCAAGCGGGAGCATTTTATGATTAAAACAGAAAGTTATTTTTTGCCTGATTGACAATATTTTTATCATCATCTGAAATAAAAAAACTAATCCAATAAAAGCTATTATATTTAACTGTGATGAAAAAGGAAAAGAAGATAAGCTGTATTATCTTAAAGGAATTACAGGCATTGAATTAGGTGCATTTGCAAAGCCTAACCACCTTAAAAATCTAAAATCAGAATTACATATAACCTTTAGTTGATCTATAACCAGCATTTAGCGCATAAAAAAACCCTCCAGTTTTCACTGAAGGGTTGTGGGCCCAGCTGGGCTCGAACCAGCGACCAAAAGATTATGAGTCTTCTACTCTAACCAACTGAGCTATAGGCCCTGAAAAAACATTTGTTTTTTGCGAGTGCAATGTTACAAAATTGCATTCAAATTCGGAAAAAGTTTTTCATTAAAATTTCAAATAAATTGTTTCCAATTCATTTTCAGTTATTTGACGATTTTTAAAAACAAAAACCCAATTCGTACATTATAGATAACATTAATAATGAATAAACAGAATTTAATTAGTTATCGCTAGCGTGAATCATTTTATGAAAATTAATGTAATTTTATAACAATAAACGCAATCAGCTTGTTTTTTATCTGGAAAATATTTCCAAATTAGATTTATATTTTAGCAACACCCCCATGGATTATAAGCAACTACAAATTGATGTAGAAAAGCATGTTAACGATTATTTTAACACTCATCACGATTCAAGGCTGGTTTACCACAACTTTCAGCATACTAATGATGTTGTAAAAGCCGCACAAGAAATAGCCAATCATTATCAATTAAATAACGAAGATTTCTTTGTGGTAACTGTTGCAGCCTGGTTTCACGATACAGGTTATTTTGTAGATGTATTCCATCACGAAATAAAGGGTGCTGAAATGGCTAGTGATTATTTAAAAAACCTTGGTGTTGACGAAACCATCAGGGAAAAAGTTTCTAACGCGATTTTAAGTACCAAAATTCCTCAAAAGCCCAAAAATTTATTAGAAAACATCCTCTGTGATGCAGATCTTTTTCATCTTGGAACTACAGATTTTAGGGAAAAAGGCAAATTAATGCACAAAGAGGCTGAGTTAATTTACAATAAAGACATCAGTAAAAACGATTGGCGGATAAATGATATTCAGTTTTTAGAATCTCAGCATTACCATACCGATTATGCTCAGCTATTGCTTAACGATCAAAAATCGAAAAATATTGAAAAGATAAAAAGTAAGTTATCGAAAAATGATGAGCAGATTAACTTTGTTCAGCCCGCTTTACATACTAATTTATCGCAGGAGGTAGAAAATACTAAAGGTAAAAAAGACAAAAAAGGTAAAGACGATAAACCTGATAAGGGAATTGAAACCATGTTTAGGATTACTTCGGCAAATAACCAGCGATTAAGCGATATGGCTGATAATAAAGCACATATATTAATAACTGTTAATTCCATCATGCTATCCTTAATTGTGAGTTTACTTTTAAGAAGACTGGAAGATCATGGAAATTTAATCATCCCGACTTTTATTTTATTGATGGTTAGTTTAACCTGTGTGGTGGTGTCAATTTTATCAACTCGTCCATCCATCCCGCAAGGAATTTTTACGCCAGAAGATATGGATAACAAAAAGGTAAATCTGTTGTTTTTTGGCAATTTTTATAAAATGTCGTTACCAGCATATACAGATGGTATGCTAAAGGTAATGAACGATAAAGACTTTTTATACGGCACCTTAATTACTGATGTGTACTCACAAGGTGTGGTTTTAGGTCGAAAGTATAAATTGATTAGGTTGGCTTATAATATCTTTATGTTCGGTCTTATTGCTGCGGTTTTAGCATTTGTTGTTGCTTATGCAGCTTACGGTAAACTTTAATGGAAGAATTAGTAGAAACCAGGCTGTTTAACAGAGATTTAAGCTGGCTTAAATTTAACGAGCGCATTTTAATGGAAGCCGAAAGGGAAGCTGTTCCTCTTTTAGAACGCATTAAATTTTTATCTATATTTTCTTCCAATCTGGATGAGTTTTATCGGGTAAGGATGCCTGTTCTTTTGGCTCTTGAGAAACTGAGCGGTAAAACAGATAACGATATTCATATTGAAGCGGATTTATTAAACAGCGCAAACAATTTAATTTCCGATCAGCAGCAGCGTTATGGAAAGGCTTTAAAACAACATATTATTCCGCATTTAAAAGAAAATAACATCCACTTGCTTTATGGTGATGTTTTTCCTGATGAAATTAAACAACAGATAAACAGATATTTTTTAAGTCAGGTTTTGGCTTTTATGCAACCTGTTTATGTTGAAGAAAACACAGATTTCTTTCCGTCGAATAATGAGCTTTATTTCCTAATTACTTTAAAGCAAGATAAAATCGAAAAAACGGTTATTCTGAATATTCCTTCGAACGAGTTACCCAGGTTTTATAAAATTGAGCACGAAGACAAAGTATTTATAGTTTTTCTGGATGATATTGTGCGTTTTAATCTCGATTCTGTTTTTAAGAATGAGGAAATTACAGGCTGCTTTAGTTTTAAAATTACCCGTGATGCAGAAATTGATTTAAAGGATGAATATTCTGGAAATTTATCAGATCAGTTAGAAGCACAGCTTTTAAAACGCGATTCGGGCCTGGCTACAAGATTTCTTCATCAACCAGGCATTCCAGAAAACGTTTTAGCTCTATTGAAAAAACTTTTTAGTCTTAAAAAGGCCAATATGGTCGAAGGTGGACAATACCATAATCTTAAAGATTTGATGAGTTTTCCTGTCAACAAACCAGGGCTGTCCAATCAATCGTGGCCAAAAATATGTAATACTGATGTTTTTAATGGCACCTTAACGCAAGCCATCGAGAAAAATGATATCATTATTCATACACCTTATCAAAGTTACGATAGTGTATTAAGATTTTTTAATGAGGCGGCAATTGATCCAGATGTTAAGGAAATTTACCTGACAATTTACCGTGTCGCCAGCGATTCTAAAATTATTAATGCATTAATCAGCGCTGCAAAAAATGGTAAAAAAGTGTTTGTTTTAGTAGAGTTAAAGGCAAGGTTCGACGAGGCAAACAATATTAAGTGGGCCAAGAAAATGAAGGAAAAAGGGGTGGAAATTGTTTACAGCGTTACCGCCTTAAAAGTTCATGCTAAAGTTGCTTTGGTAAAAAGAAAAATTGGCGATAGGACAACCTATACTGGTTTACTTGCAACTGGGAACTTTAACGAAAGTACGGCGGCTTTTTATACCGATCATATTTTAATGACAGCTAATAAAGCCATTTTGCGAGAAATAGAGTTATTATTTATTTTTTTGGCTAAAAGAGTAAAGCCATCATCGCCCGATTTAATAAAGTTTGAACATATCCTGGTTGCTCAATTTAATTTACAAACCAAATTTCTGGCGCTTATTGATCGCGAAATTGAGTATGCAAAGGCAGGGCGAGAAGCTTCAATTACAATTAAACTTAATAATCTCGAAGAGAAAATTTTAATAGATAAACTTTATCAAGCATCACAGGCAGGCGTAAAAATTACCATGCTTGTGCGTAGTATTTGTCGCTTAATTCCTGGTGTTGATGGAATGAGTGAAAATATTAAAATTATCAGAATTGTGGATCGATATTTAGAACACGGCCGTGTTTTTATATTTCATAATTTGGGTAAGCAGGATGTGTACTTAGGTTCTGCCGATTGGATGAACCGAAATATTTACAGAAGGATAGAGGTTTGCTTTCCAATTTATGATGAGAAAATAAAAACAGAGATTTTGGAGATTATTAATATTCAATTACGCGATAACCTACAAGCTGTGCGTATTGATGAAAATATGAATAATGTTCCTGTTGAAAAGGATGGAACACTTATTGCATCACAGCACGCTATATACGAATTTTTAAAAAATCAATCTTAATTTTTATCCGATGAGAAACTTAAAAAAACAAATATCCTCTGCACTTATAATTCTAGTTATGGCGTTTTTCTTCATTTCATGTGTTAACGAAAAACATGATGAAGCAAAATCTGAAACAGACAAAGGAGTAACGGTCGAAAAAACAAGTTTACCCTACGATTTAGAAAATCCAGTAAAGTACAATATGCCTCATAATCTGTTCGAAATTTCTGGAATTGTGTTTCATAATGGGGATCCAAAACAAGTTTTTGCAATCCAAGATGAGGATGGAGATTTGTTTTATCTTGGCTTAAATGACAAAGAATCTAAATTTACCAAGTTTGGCGGTAAAGGAGATTATGAAGATTTAACAATAATCAAGGAACAGATTATGGTGCTTAAAAGTAATGGCGAATTGCATATGTTTCCAATGTCGGAACTAAATAAAGCTGAAGCTGTTAATGTGGTTAAAATAAAAGGTATGGTGCCCAAAGCTGAATATGAAGGACTGGCCGCCGACGAAAAAGCTGGTAAAATTTATATATTAACAAAAGGCAGCAAAGCTGATGAACAGAATAAAGCAACAAGTATTTATGCATTCGATTTTGCGGCTGATAACACATTAAAACCAGCAGGTACTTTTAATCTGGCTTTTAAAGAAATTGAAGCATTAAGTGGAGAGAAAAAAGTGAAATTTAAGCCTTCTGCTTTAACCAAAAATCAGCGCACAAATGAGTGGTACATTCTGTCTTCAGTTAATAAATTATTGGTTGTTACCGATGAAAATTTCAAAATTAAAGCAGCATATCCGCTAAAAGGTGGTAATTTTAATCAACCAGAGGGAATCGCTTTTGATAAGGATAACAACCTTTACATATCAAACGAAGGTGGGACTTTAGCTGCAGGTAATATTTTGCAGTTTAAACTTAAAAAATAATGATTACGTTTTATTAAACGTAAATTTTATCGTGTTGAGTTAGTAGGGAATTTTTTAAGTTTTTTACGAACTCAATACGACTTTTGAATATATAATACCTTTTAACAATTCCAGTTTGGAAACCGTTTTAAACCAACACTATGACTAAAAATTTTACGCTATCAATTTTTTTTACACTGATAAGTTTTGCAGCTTTTGCTCAAAATGATGTAAAGTATCGTGTCATTTTGTTTGGCGATGCGGGAGAAATGAATCCAGGGCAAATGCAGGATTTAAAAAATGCAGCAAAGCAAATTATTCCTAAAAAAACTACTGTAGTTTACCTTGGTGATAATATTTATCCAACAGGAATGGGATTACCAGGCAGCCTCGAAGAGGAAGAAACTAAAAAGATATTGCAATCTCAGTTCGCACCTATGCGTGAAAAAGGAGCTGCTGTATATTTTGTTCCAGGCAACCACGACTGGGATAAATCAGGTCCGAAAGGTTTGGCCAAAATAAAAGCTCAGGATGATTATTTAAAAGCACAGAACGATCCGTTGTTAAAGCTTATTCCTGAAAATGGTTGCCCTGATCCAGTTGCAATAAACCTTACCGATAAATTAACCATAATTGCATATGATAGCGAATGGTGGTTATTTCCCTACAATAAATCGAATCCAAACGGAGAATGCGAATGCCGTACTAAGGATGAGGTATTAGTGAAAATGGAAGATTTGCTAGAGAAAAATAAGAATAAGATTATTCTGTTAGCTTCTCATCATCCTTTTCAAAGTTATGGGCCACATGGTGGTTATTTCAATTTAAGGAATCACTTTTTTCCGTTAACCTCGTTAAATAAGAATTTATATATCCCAATGCCTGTTTTGGGTTCTGTTTATCCGTTTTTACGTTCTACTTTATTAAGCCCCGAAGATTTAAATCATCCTGCCTATAAAGATATGATTAAGTCGGTTAATGGTGTTTTTGGCGATTATCCAAACGTTACATACGTGGCTGGTCATGAACATGGTTTACAGCTTATCAAAGGTAAGCAGTTACAGATTATTAGTGGCTCGGGCTCAAAAATATCGCCAAATAAAAAGGGTAAAACCTCTTTGTTTCACGAAATGGAGCAAGGTTACGTAGTTGCAGATCAGTTAATGAATAACGATATGCGTTACGAATATTATGTTTATGCCGATACAGGTGTTAAACGGGTTTACAGTTATACCAAGAAGTTTGAAACTATAAGCCAAAAAATTAAGGCTCGTGATAAGGTTATTACTGCAGATAGCATTATGGTGAGTGTAAAACCAGAATACGATAGTGTGGGACGTTTCCACAGATATGTTTTTGGCGAAAATTACCGTAAGGAGTATGCCGAAAAAACAAAAGTTCCAGTGCTTAGAATTTCTGAAATTGCTGGCGGATTAAAAGCAACTCAGCGTGGTGGTGGTAATCAATCGAGATCGTTAAGGTTAGAAGATAAAAACGGCAAAGAATACGCTTTACGAAGCGTAGAGAAATTTCCAGAGGTTTTATTGCCTGCCGCCTTAAGAGAAACTTTTGCAAAAGATATTATTAAAGATAATATGAGTGCACAGCATCCGTTTTCGGCTCTTGTTGTACCCGAACTGGCTAAAGCCGCAGGAATTGCACATAGTAATCCCATAATTGGCTGGGTTTCTCCTGATGATAATTTGGGTGAATATGAATCTGCCTTTGCTAATACTTTATGCCTTTTGGAGGAGCGTGAGCCCGTGGGCGAGTCGGACAGTTCTCCGAAGATGGATAAAAAATTAACCGATGATAACGACAATACTTTAGATGGGCCTGGCTGGGTTAAGGCAAGAGCATTGGATGTTTTACTTGGCGATTGGGACAGGCATGAAGATCAATGGCGTTGGAAAGAAACTAAAAAAGATGGAGGTTCGCACTATACACCAGTACCAAGAGATCGGGATCAAGTGTTTTTCCGATCAGATGGTGCCTTACAGCGCTACACACAGTCGTCTTCATTATTGCCGATGATGCAAGGTTACGAACGAAAAATTAAGGATATCAATTGGTTTTTGTGGGAGGGAAGAGAGATTAGCAGTCGTTGGACAGCAAATATTGGGGAAGAAGAATGGGATAAGATTGTAGCCGATTTTTGTTCTAAGTATAATGATGATGTTTTTGAAAAGGCATTACGTAAACTTCCTGAGCCCAGTTATTCTTTACATCACGATGCCTTGCTTGCTCAAATGCGCTCGAGAATTAAAGAATTACCAAAGTTGATGAATGATTATTATCATTTCTTTAATCGTATTGTAGATATTGAGGTAACCAATAAAAATGAGTTAATTCAGATAACAGATGCATCGGATAAGGGTTTAAAAGTTAAAATCAATAAAATTTCCAAGGAAGGGAATATTAAAGAAACACTTTTTAACCGAACTTTCGATCCGAAAGTAACCAAGGAGCTTAGGGTTTATATGCACAATGGTAACGATAGCTTAATATTGGATAACAAAAATTCGAATATTAAAATCAGAATAATCGGTGGTAAAGGTGAAAAGGTTTACGATTTTGCAAATAGTAACGGCTTGGTAAAGCTTTACGGTAGAACTGATAAAGCAACTTACAATGGAGAAGACGCTAATAAAATCAGGAAAATTATTTCTAATGATACCTCAAACTTTAGCTATATTCCAAAAGATATGTATCGCAGAAGTTCGTGGCTGTTAAATGCAGGCTATAATAACGACGATGGGATATTGCTTGGCTTAATTTATAAGCAAACCAATCCTGGTTTTAGAAAACAACCTTACGGTAATTCGCAGACTGTTTCATTCTTGCATTCGTTTTCTTCAAAAGCATTTAGATTTAATTATAAGGGCGAATGGCTTAAGGCTTTAGGAAAGGCAGATTTTACAATCAAGGCTGATGCTTTTGCACCCAATAACACTCAAAATTTCTTTGGATTAGGCAATGAAACCGCTTTCGATGAGCATGGTGACGACATTAGGTATTATAGAGCTAGATTCAATTTGTATCAGGTAGATGCGGCTTTAAGATGGCGCAGACCTAAATCTACTTTGAGTATTGGTCCTTCTATTCAGTATTATAAATATAATCAGGAAGATAATGACGGTCGTTTTATTACTCAAACGGCGCAATTACATTCTTATGATAGCTTAACCATCCGCAATGAAAAGATGTATGCTGGTGCTTTTGTAAACTTTGTTAATAATACCCGCGATAACGACTTGTTGCCAACTTTAGGTAGCTACGTTGATTTTAAACTTACGGGTTATAAAGGAATAAATAAATATTCAAACTCATTCGGTCAGTTTACGGCAAGTATTGCCTTGTACAAAAACTTAGATGGTAGAAAAGCATTTATACTGGCCGATCGTTTTGGTGGAGGTGTAACGGTTGGTAAACCAGCTTTCTATCAATCGCAATTTCTTGGTGGTCAGGGTAATTTACTTGGTTACCGTCAGTTCAGGTTTGCAGGCGATCATAGTTTTTATAACAATTTAGAATTAAGGGCAAAGCTAGGCGATTTGGTTAGCTATGTGCTTCCTGGGCAAGTTGGTTTACTTGGTTTTTACGATCTTGGTCGTGTTTGGAGCAATAACGATTCTTCAAACGCGTGGCATCACGGTGTTGGTGGTGGCGTTTATTTTGCGCCAGCATCTTTAACAGTTGTTCGTTTTGTAATGGGCCATTCTACTGATGGATGGTACCCTTACGTATCGTTAAATTTTAGATATTAGAATAAAGAGGAGTAAGAAAGTTGAGCTTTTTAAAACTAAAATGAGTTTTTGAGCGTATTTTAATATAATGATTGTAAAAATAGTATTACGTTTAGCAGACTATTTATCATATTTACTGTTTGTACTTTTGTAGCTAATAAATTATATTTTTTAGTTACCATTAAATTTTACGTCTATAATAAACATATACTCATGAATACCAATGTAATAAAGATTCATAAAAATGAATGTATTGGTTGTCAGGTAAAATCAAACTTGTCTTTCAGACCCTTGGTCAATTATCTGAAAAACAGATTGAAAACCGAAAAAACTGTTAAATCGGAGTTTTATAGATTCTTATTGGAAAAAATCGAGAAAGAAAATGATCTGCTCGGCAATATAACCACACAAGAATTAGCAAAGCATAAAGAAACATTAGAATTAATATTCACCATTCTTACACCTTTAATGGCAAATGAGAATGAAATGTTCTGGGCCTTAAGCACCCCAGTTCCTGATGAGATTTTCTTCAGTACCAATGCATTTTATCAATTTTTCAAAGATCATGATCCTAAATCAAAAGTTAGTCAGGATAATGAACCTTCTGAAAAAAAACAAATCAAATTTATTTATAATTTAATACTGGATAGATTTTACAATTTCACTTCCGTATTAAAGAATGAGATTATTTACGCTCATGTTAATCCTGAAAATAATTTAACCTCTTATTATAATATCCAAAACGACACACAGTTTATTGATATCCAACATAAGGGCGATTTACCTGAGCTTAATTTTGAAGAATTAGCAAAACACTTTCAGGAAGGTACCGAAATGGAATATTTATTTAAAGAGTTATCTTTAAAGAATTTTACTTTTGAAGGTTTTAGTGTAATTTCTATAACTGATGTTACTTTGCAACATGCAATTGATGGCATTAGAAATGCTTTAGTTGATCATAATTATCAAACAGAGGCTTATAATCATGTTATTCAGGCATTAAAAACATTAAGCAGAAATGGTAATATAGAGTTTGGTTTAATGCCATTTTTAACCGTTAATAATAAACTGGTTTTTGATAATCAAGACTTTTCGCAAAGTATGCTTATCAATTCGGCAAAAGCATCAAACTTAGAAGAAGAAGTTTTTTATTCATTGGTTGATAAATACAAAGAAGATCCTCGTCCGATTTTTGTGAGTTCGATTAATGAAGACCAAATGGCTAAAGATCCTTTTTTGAGGGTTTTAAAAGCAGCTGGCGTTTGTTCTTATTCGGTACTGCCAATTTACTATAATACACAGCTGGCAGGGGTTTTAGAAGTTTACTCAAACCAGGAAATAATTGTCGATGATAAAATCTTATCAAGATTACGTCCTGCTATGCCACTTATTGGACAGTTATTTCAATACAGTATAGAAGAATTTAATGCCAAAATGGATGCTGTTTTAATGGATAAGTTTACCGCTTTACAACCGTCGGTGCAGTGGAAATTTAATGAAGCTGTATGGCATTTTATCCAACAGAATAAAGAAAACAAAAAGCATAAGCAAATTGATACCATTACGTTTAAAAATATGTATCCATTATTTGGTGCAATTGATATTCGTAATTCTACGGTTGAGCGTAATCAGGCTTTAAAAGAAGATATGCATGTTCATTTATTGAACATTATTAAAACTTTAAAAGGTTTAAGAAAATTCGTTTACCTGGAGCTTATTGATAAATTAATTTTTAACTGTAACGACTGGATTGTTCGAATAAGCAATGTTGCTTCGAGTAATGAGGAAATGCTGTTAAACGAATTTTTAGCAGCCGAGGTTTATCCTTTCTTCTCTGTTATAAAAGTAAATCATCCAGAGGCGGCAGAAATTGTTGATGATTATTTTGCAGAAATATTACCAGAAACAGGTTTAGCTTACGAAAATAGGAGGAAACTGGAAGTTTCGATGCAACTAATCAATATGGAGGTAAGTCAGTATTTAGAAACTGCACAACAAAATCTTCAAACTTCATATCCATGCTATTTCGCCAAATTTCGAACCGATGGTGTTGAATATGATATTTACATTGGTCAGGATATTGCACCGAATAAGCCCTTCGATTTATTGTATTTAAAGAATATCCGTTTGTGGCAGTTAACATCGATGGTCGAAATTGCTCGTTTATCTAAAAGTTTAATCGGCGAAATGCCAAGGCCTTTAGAAACCACTCAACTGGTATTTATTCATTCAAATTCGATAGATATTAGCTTTAGAAATGATGAGCGTCGTTTTGATGTTGAAGGTGCTTATAATATTAGATATGAGGTAGTAAAAAAACGAATTGATAAAGTACTTATAAAAGGAACTACCGAACGTTTAACGCAGCCTAATAAGATTGCAATGGTTTATTTTAATGCCGATGAAGCTAAAGAATATATTGAGTACATCAAATATTTGCAAGATCAAGGTTATTTAAATGATGATTTGGAGCAGTTGGATTTAGAAGAACTACAAGGTGTTTCTGGTTTGAAAGCACTAAGAGTTGGCGTTAAATATCTCAGTAAAACCAAAAAGAAAGAGTTAGCACAAGCTAAAGCTCAGGATTTAAGCATGAACTTAAATTAATTTTATAGTCTGTAAGGTCTTTAAACCTTACAGACTATAAAATCTAATACCTTAATTTTCCGTCTTTAAAAATATCGAAAGCGGTTTGGTAATTTGCAATAGCCTGATCGGTTAACGCTTTAGGAAAACTTGCTTTTGTTTGCTCGTTTTTAGCTTTATTGTAAATGTAGGTGTCAACTTTTCTATGCGGACTTAAAATCACGAGACTATCGCCACTCATGTAAACCAGTTTTTGATAAGTACCTAAAACAACCCTCGGCTTATAATCTTTATCCAGTACATTCTTACCGTAAAAACTGCTGGTATATTTCCATCCTAATAAACTCCATAATGTTGGGAAGAGATCAATTTGAGAAGTCATTTTATCAATATTCATATCAACTGTATTTTTAAGATTCAGAATCATACAGGGAATTTGATATTTAGAAACATCTATTTCGTTTTTACCTGCGCTACTTGCACAATGGTCTGCCACGATAATAATAACTGTATTTTTAAACCAAGGTTTTGCTTTAATTTTCTTTATAAAATTACCAATTGCATAATCGGTATATCTTACTGCAGCTGCTCTCGTTCCCGAAGGTAAATTGATTTTATGATCGGGGAAGGTGTATGGCCTGTGGTTCGAAGTGGTCATGATGAAATTATTAAACAATTTGTTTGCCTTAAACTTTTCATCGGCATCTTTTAAAACCACATTAAAAATATCTTCATCGCAGATTCCCCACGCATTTTCGAAAGTAACCTCATTATCTTTAATTATGGTTCTCGAGCCATCGTAGGTTTCATCTAGTAATTTTCTGCCCCTATCTACAATATTGTATCCGTTATTGCCGAAAAAGTGATTCATGTTATCAAAATAGCCATCGCCACCGTAAAAGAAAGTATTGGTATAGCCTTTTTCTTTAAAAACATGGCCAACTGTAAAAAGATGCTCATTATCCATTCTTCTAACTATACTACTTCCTGGCGTTGGCGGAATGCAAAGTGTTAAAGCTTCCATACCACGAATAGTTCTTGTTCCAGTTGCGTACATATCGCTAAAGAAAACGCTGTGATTTGCAAGACTATCTAATTCGGGCGTTATATGCTCTTTATTCCCGTATTTTTGCATAAAATCAGCGCTTAAACTTTCCACCGTAATCATTATCAGATTTGGTTTATAAGCTTGGCTGGAATCATTTGTTATCTCTCTTTTTATTGATAATTCATCTTTAGAGAAAGCAACTCCAGTTTCTTTTAATTCGTTTCTTACTAAAGTAAATGCTTCTTTACTGCTAATTAACTTATAGAAATCGGTATAGTTTAATTCGTTGTTTTTAAAGGCAGCAAAAAATGAATAAGTTCCAGCTTTACTTAATTCGTTAGCATATCGGTTGTTACCATTTTCTGCCCAGCTATTTTTAACAAACAAACTAAATATAATAGTAGATATAATTAGTGTTGATGAAATGATTATTCTTTTGTTAAACGGTGTGTTAGCATTAAGGCTGTTTTTGAAGATATTTAGTTTATAAAACAAATACATAATTACTACAGCAAGTAGGAGCATGCCAGTAATTAAAAGAGGTAATGGATAAGATTCGTTTATATTTTGAACAACCTCGTAAGTGTAAATTAAATAATCTACGGCTATAAAATTGAAACGGCTTTCAAATTCCTGCCAAAAGGTTAATTCAGCAAAAAAGGAAAACAAAGTTATTAGTACAAATAGAAACAAGGTTACCCAATTAAATATTATGTTCCATTTTTTTGTATAAAATTTATTTGGAATGATAAGAAGATATAGCGCATAAAAAATGGTAATCAATAATCCTGATCCAATATCAAAAAATAGACCTGTAATATAAATCCTTACAATTTCTAATACTTTAAAGTCAATGTGTTTACTTAGCGATTCTATTAAAAGAATTGTTCTGATTAGAAATGAAAAGGATAGAAAATAAGTAAGAAATGCAAATAGAATAGCAAATCTACCTTTAAATAATTTGGTCATTTGATTAGGAATTTTTGCAAAATACTTTATAATTCTGAAGAAAGACTGAAGTTTGAGTTTTATCCATTTTTTAAAATAAAAAAAGCGATGAAGAAATCCATCGCTTTTAATCTATATGCTGAGTTGATTATTTTATTAATGCAGCTATTTCATTTTCATTTGCTTCTTTTGCACTTATATTTGTTTTCAAAGCTGCAAATCTATCAATTGTTAACTTAGGCGTTTTACCCATTGTTAAAGTGTGGTTATCAGTTGCGCCACTTAATTTTAATTCGGCATTATCATCTATAACGGTGTACAAACCTTCGGTTACAGAATTAATATCTGCATGTGCATTACCTTTTAAAAATATTTGTAAAAATCTAGCTTTCAACTTACCACTACTTCTTACAACAGCATTTTCTGAGGCTTCAATACGGTAAATATCATTTACGTAAACAATTAATTTACATACTTCTTTATCAGTAGAACTGATGCGTAAAATATCACCTTCTTGAGTAATTTTTGCTTTTCCAGTGTTATCGTCGGTATAATTTATACCATCATTTTGTCTTTGTACAAAGGTAACTTCTACATTTCCTTTAACTGATACTCTTTTAAATGAAGCAGGGACCGAAGTTGTTGTTGGTTTCTTTTCAGTATTTTTTGCGCTTGCTGCGAAAATCGAAGTAGTTAAAACGATAGCAGTTAATGATGTTGCGATTAAGGTTTTGATTGAGGTTTTCATAATGCTTTTGTTTATAATTATTTGTTAATTAGTTATTTATGTTTTTTGTGGTGGTTTTGTAGATAAGACGCCGAGAACTAAAAAACGTTGCAAGGTAATTCGTGTTTTTATACAAGCGTATGTAACTAATCGACGAACGGGATTTTAAACCTGACGAACTCGTACAGGAGTTTTTAAAGAATAATAGAATTTACTTCATTATTGTTCTTTTTCTTATCTTTAGAAGAAATTAGTCAATTAGTTGATATGAAGAAAAAGGTTGTTCTTGTTCAGGATAACAAGGATATTTTGGAAATTATGGATCAGGTGTTGGATGATGAAGGATTTGAAGTAACATCTTCTTTGACAACCGAGCCAATAGAAAAAATTGATGAAATAGAACCTGATGTTGTGGTTATAGATGATCACATTAAAGGGACTAAAAAAGGCTCGAAAATAATTAAAGAGCTAAAATCTAATCCAGAAACGGAAGATATATCGGCGATTTTAACTTCAACATCAAACGAGTTACCTCAAATTGCAGAAGAAAGCAAAGCTGATGATTTTATTCAAAAACCATTCGATATTGAACATATGGTTGATGTTGTGAAAAAAAATGCAGAATAATTAGAGAGAAGGCTTAAATGTATCCGTTTTAACAGTTGCTTTCAAATCGTGTAAAATTGTATATAAACCAAAGTTTGTACGATTTACATAAATAAAATGTTTAACTCCTCTTGCTTGTTTAAATTCGGGCATTTTAGCTATTTTTTCACCATACTCATATAATTTCTCGAAAAATTCATTTTTGCTAAAATCAAACGACGCATTAATATAAGGCTTAGCGAAAAGTTCGATCATTTCTTTATACGATTTATAATAGAACTCAATTTGAGTAGGCGTATCATCAGTATGAATCATATCTAGTTTTCTAAAAGCATCAATTGTTTTGGCTTTATCCTGAATAACATCTGTAGAAATTAAAGAGAAAAACGGATTGTAGAAATCTTCAGGCATTTCTTTAATGCAACCAAAATCGATAACCCCTAGCTTTTCATCAGGTGTAATCATAAAATTTCCTGGATGAGGATCGGCGTGTACAGCCCTTAATTCGTGCTGTTGGAAATTATAAAAATCCCATAAAGCTTGTCCTATTTTATTTCTTAATTCTTGTGATGGATTCGTTTTTAAAAACTCTTTCAGGTGTAAACCTTCAATCCAATCCATAGAAATAATTCTTTTTCCTGATAGTTCTGGATAATAAGTCGGGAAAACAACATTATCGAGGTTTTTGCAAGCTTCTGAAAATTCTATGGAGCGTTTAACTTCTAATTCGTAATCGGTTTCTTCGAGTAATCTTTCTTCTACTTCTTTAATATAAATATTTAATTCTCTTTCCGACATGCCAAGCAGGCGGAATGCAAAAGGTTTTACAAGTTTTAAATCAGAAGAAATACTATCGCCAACGCCAGGATATTGTATTTTAACGGCTAATTTTTTACCATTTAAAGTAGCTTGATGAACCTGGCCTATTGAAGCCGCATTTGTAGAGCTAAGGTTAAAACTATCGTAGATGTTTTCTGGCGTTTTACCGAAGCTTTTGGTGAATGTTCTCACAATAAGCGGTCCTGAAAGTGGTGGAGCGTTGTATTGCGATTGCGTAAATTTATCTACGTAAGATTTTGGTAGAATATTTTTATCCATACTTAACATCTGTGCAATTTTTAATGCACTTCCTTTAAGTTCGCTTAACGACTTATAAATATCTGTGGCATTATCTTCGTTTAACTGTTCTCGATCCAAATCTGGATTGAACAATTTTTTTGAATAATGTTTTATGTAATTGCCGCCAATTTGAAAACCTGTTTTAACAAATTTTGCCGAACGTTCTGCCTTTGTAACTGGAATACTTTTTTGCTCTTTCATTTAGTTTTATAAACCCATGCTTTCTTTAAACTTACCATTTCTGCTTAAAAACTTTCCGTATTCAAACAAATTATCGATAGGAGAATGTTGGAACAAATCGAAAGTGACATTAATGCCTTTTTCTATAGCTTCATCTGTTTTTTCAAAGCCATCGCTATCATCATTAACCCAAAAATTTAGTATAAATGCAAATTGAATCCATAGAGCATCCTTATATCTTTTGCTCAAAAATTTACGCTCTGCAAGTTCTCCGCTTTCCAAACCATCATTAATAATTTCTTCAGCAAAATTTTCGAAAATTGGCTTTACGCCTGCAAGTACATTTGGTGTAGAAAACTTGCCTTTAAAGTTTTTTAAGCTATAAATAATAAAACTGCGCTCATTCTTAAGGTTTTCTACATAGCTATAGAAAAATGAAAGTATTTTTTCTCTTGATGAATATTGAAACCAGACTTCTTGTTCCTTAATTTTGGTAATGGTTTCAAAAGTTAATTCGAACCAAATATTTTTTTCTATACTTTCGAAAGAAGCATAAAATTGATAAAATTCTGCTTCGGTAATTTTAAGTTTTTTAACGAAACTATAAACTGATTTAGGCTTCTCGTTGTTTGTTAAAACATAATCGAGATAAGCTTTACGTATTTGCTGAGCAGTTGCCATATACATCTTTTTTACAATTATAACGTTTATATTAAATGCTTGTTTTTTATAAGTAAGTTTTGTTAATCATTGTATTGTAATAATCATTTTCAAAATATTTGAAAGTTAATTGTTGGCTAATTTATTTAGCTTATTTGATTAGTTGTGGATATTTAAATTTTCTTTAAGCTAAAATATTTAGTAATATTGTTTATTGATTTTTTATAGCATAAAGGAGGCGAAATGATACAGGTAAATGATTTTTTATATGGCAAAGCAGAGTTGCCTCAAGTATTTGAAGATATTTTAGCTACTGATGCATTGAAGCGATTGGCGGGTGTACACCAGAGTGGTGCCATTTATTTGGTAAATCCTGATATTTGCCATTCGAGATTGGAACATGCAATTGGTGTAATGATGTTGATTAGGAAACTTGGTGGTTCTGAACTTGAACAAATTGCAGGTTTACTGCACGATGTTTCACACACTGCGTTTTCACATGTTGGTGATTATGTTTTCGAAAATTCGGATGAAGACTATCACGAAAAGGTATTTGCCGAAATTTTATATAAATCTGAAATTCCTGATGTGTTACTAAAGTATGGTTATAGTGTTAATCAAATTCTTTTTGGAACATTTAATATTTTAGAACAACCGCTTCCTGCATTATGTGCCGATCGTTTGGATTATACTTTACGTGATGGGGTTTATGCAGGAATTATATCAAGACAAAGAGCAAAGGAATTTTTAAATGCTGTAATTTTAAAAGATGGGCAGATTGCTGTAAATGCCGAAAATGAAGCTTTCTGGATAAATGAAACTTTTAAAAAATTAAACGATGAGGTTTTTAAACTACCATTACATTTATACGCGAACGGCAAAATGGCTGAATTAATAAAAACCTTTTTGACGAAAGGAATTTTAGAAGAAAGTGATATGTTTAAAACTGATACGATGTTGTTGAACAAAATTAGAAGCACTTTTGAAGGTTACGAGGCCATTAAGGCTATTAAACAGTTGAAAGGTTTTTCAGAATTTATGAGATATGGGGCAGTTCCTAAAGTAAAAGCTAGAACATTAAATGCGTTGCTGGTTTAATTTTGTTTATATTGAAAACACTATTATTCTTTTAACGTATATTACGTCAAAAAATATCTCATGTCGATTATAGAAATTATTTTAATTGGAGTTGTTGTTATTTTAATTTTTGGTGGTAAAAAATTACCAGAATTAATGAAGGGGATAGGTAGAAGCGTTAAAGAATTTAAAGACGCTAAAGACGAACCTCCTGTAAAATAAATAAAAACAATTATTTGGTAATGATGTTCTTATTCTAAGATATAAGTAAAATGGAATTACCCAAAAATATTCGCCCCAATAATGATACTAAAGCCGAAAGTGGTTTAGATAATTGGAATGATCGGCTAGATGAAAATCTTGAACCTGAAGATGAAAATGATGTATCTGCAGATTCAAGAGCAAAAGCTTTTTCCGAAAAATATAAAGATAAAGAAGAGGCCGATGATAGCGGCAACTAAGCTATAGCTCTAAAGCCATACTCTTTAAATTCATCAGGATTTTTGGTTAAATTATAATTGGATAAAATTGAATTTACATTATCTAATATCTCATCTAATTCAATTTTATCATAAAATGAGCCGTTTAGTTTCTCAATAAAAGCATCTAGGCATTTCTTGTCTGATTCGTTTAAATCGTAAATAACCCTTCTTGTTCCATCCTGAATTGCATTACAAATATGTCTTTTCAGAAAAAAGAATGTATTCCTATAATTATATAGTATAAAATCATTTGTGGTTTCTAGTTTTTGCATTCTGAAGTAAGCCGTTTCCATTGCTAAGTAAAACTGAACATCAGTTTTCTCTCCAAATCTTGCTGGGTAAATTTTCTCGATTAAATTTTTATAAGCATTCATAAATACGCATTTAGTTTAAGTGTTAAGACACTTAGGGTGTAAGCAAAAATAAATCGGGATGGTTATACTAAATATTCATCAGCAGACTAGGGGTGTTGTTCTGCTTGAAGAGCGTTTTGTGAATATTGTGTAATAACCCAAACATTAAAATTTTATTAATTTTCGAAAATAATTTTACACCAACCCCTTAGATTTTTACACGAAATAAAATTTATTGTTTAAAAAAGTGTTAATTTTTTGATGTTGCCTTTTGTTGTATATTCTTTAGTAGTATATTGCCTTTCTATATTATTAAAAATGCAAACTATTTCTGAATTAAGTTAATAACAATGAAAAGGGCTATTCTATTAGTTTTTATTGTTGTTTGCTTTCTGCATCCTTATAAAGTTTTTGGGCAAAATGTTTCTAATGAAGGAACAGATTTTTGGTCGATCTTTCCTACACATGTAGCTAGTGGGAATTCGGGAACATCACTTTCTAGCCATGCTGAGTTATCGGTATTTGTTACATCTAAATCTATATCAGAGGTTACGGTAAGTTGTCGCAATTATTCTGAAACGAAAATTATTCCTGCAAATACAGCCATAGAATTTAAGGTTACTTGGGCAGAGGCTTACATTTCTCAATATAATACTGGCTTACCAGATGAAGCAAACCAACTGTTAGCTAATCGTGGTATTCACATAAAAGTAAGCGATGGAAAACCAAAAGTTTCGGTTTATACACATATTTACGCTGGGGCACGATCAGCCGCCTCGTTAATTTTACCGTTTGACACCTTAGGTCAAAATTATTATTCCATGAACTATACGCAATCTGGTCAGGGGAATAATTTTTTGGTTTTGGTGGCTGTTGAAGATAATACAGATTTAATACTACATCGAAAGGATGGGACTAGCTTACCTATCACTTTAAAAAAGGCTGGTGATGCTTACGAATATATGGATGGAAATGCCGATTTAACTGGTGTTTTTGTAGAAACCAATACTACAACTTCATCTTGCAAAAGATTTGCTGCATTTTCTGGTTCATCTGCATTAAGTATTTATTGTACAGGATCTCAAGACCCATTGTATCAGCAATTGTATCCAACAGTAAGTTGGGGTAAAAATTACGGAGTGGTTCCGTTTCCAAATCGAAGGTATATTTTAAGAATATTAGCCCAAGAAGATAATACAAAAGTTACTTACAACGGGCAAACTTTTACTGTAAACAAAGGTCAGTTTATCGAGAGTGATCAATTAACAGAACCCACGTTTATCAATTCAGATAAATTAATCAGTGTAGCTCAATACTCATTAACCCAAGCATGTTCTTCTGTTTCTGGGGGGAATATTACGGGCGATCCTGAAATGGTGATGTTAAATCCAGTAGAATTCAATATAAAAATGGTCACCGTTTTTTCTTCTACCCTTCAAACTATCACAGAAAGATATATTAACGTATTAATGTTAACTAAGAAAGCTTCGAGCTTTAAAATAGATGGAGCTGCACCAACTACTCCTTGGGTTACAATTCCTGGTAATACTCAATATTCTTATAACCAGATTCCTATAACTGGTACCACAAATAATTCGACTTTTAGGAGTTTAACATTAACAGCTGACGATGGCTTTAATGCCACAGCTTATGGTTTTGGACAAGCAGAATCTTATGCTTATTCTGCTGGAACAAATCTTTCTTCAAATAACTATCTAACCGTGGTAGATGAAGTAAAAAAGGAAGAAAGCCCTAATGGATGTGTTGGTCAAGCGATTGATTTTAAAATCAATTTTCCATATCAAGCAGACAAAATTACCTGGACTTTAGATAATGGAAGATCGGATATTACATTAAACCCTATTCCCGAAATTAAAACGGTTAATGGGCAAACTATATACGTTTATAAATATCCAATTAATAAAACTTACACTACTACAGGAGAATATCACTTAAACGTAGTGGCTCATGTTCCAAATAATGCAACAAACTGCCAAAGTGGTGATTTGGAAACGAATTATATTTTTAATATTTATGATTTACCCACTGCTGCTTTCGAAACTGCTTCAACCAGTTGCGCAAAATCTGATGTTGCATTTACTGATAAAAGTTTATCAAATACTACTGATTTTGCAGTAACTAACTGGCTGTGGGATTTTGGAGATGGTTCAACCTCTACTGAGCAAAATCCTAAACATGGGTATGCTAACGAAGGTTCCTATACGGTAAGTTTGTCGGTTAAGGCGGGTACAGGTTGTTACTCTAATGTAGTTACAAAAACAGTTCAAATATTTCCCTTGCCAGTTTCAAAATTTTCATCAACAAGTAACACTTGTACTAATACCGATTATTTAATCACAGATCAATCAACTATTAGCAGCTTGAAAACAGCTAATAAGATTGTAAAATGGACCTGGGATTTTGGTGATGGAACTAAAGTTGATAAAACGGATGGAATACCATTTATTCATCAATATGCTGCCCAAGGCACATTTGTTATTTCCTTAATTACAACATCGGCCGAAGGTTGCATTAGTACCGCTTTTACAAAAAATGTAACCGTTACCATTTTGCCAGTGGCCGATTTCTCTATGCCTGATGTTTGTTTAACAGATGCATTTGCAGTATTTGTTAATAAATCTATAGATGCAACAGGTGGTTCGGGCGCTTTTACTTACGAATGGGATTTTGGAGATGCTGCAAGTTCTACGGCAATTAATCCGAATACCTCGACAGATAAAGATGGAAAGCACAAGTACATAAAATTTGGCGAGTATATCGTTACTTTAAAAATAACAAATGCTAATGGGTGCGTTACAACTAAAACGCAGAAATTTGTCGTAAATGGTGCTGTTCAAAAAGCAGATTTTTCTATTCAAAACATAGATAACCTGTGCAGCAGTCAGGATGTTATAATAAATAATTCATCGGTTGCATTTTTTGGTAAAATTACGAAGATTGTTATTTACAAAGATTATGTAAATGCACCAGAAGTATTTGAAACTATAACGTACCCAACTGCTGATGATATTCCTTTGACCTATCCCGTTTTCGGAGGTAACTTAACTAAAAATTATACCATTCGGTTATTGGCGTATTCCGGAGAATCATGTTTTGAAGAAACTAAGAAAGATATAACACTTAAACCAGTACCAATTTTAGAATTTACAGATATTCCATCTGCGTGCCAGAATGATGTTTCGGTGGTTATAAATCAGGCAAAAGAAACAACAGGAATTTTAGGAAGTGGTACTTACGTTGGAGAGGGAGTTGATGCAGAAGGTAATTTTAATCCTAAAAACGTAAATGTTGGTATGCATATAATCACATATACTTTTTTGGCTTCCAATGGTTGCTCTACATCAATAAGTAAAACTATTAATGTTTATAAATCGCCTACTGCTGATGCTGGTCAAACGCTATATATTCTATCTGGTGGTCAAGTAACAATTCCTGCGGTTGCAGAAGGCGCTGGCTTAACTTACAAATGGAGTCCTTCAGTGGGATTGGATCATGATAATATCCTAAATCCAGTAGCGTTTCCAGAAAAGGATACCGATTATTCGCTGCTCGTAACAACGGCTGAAGGATGTACGGTAACAACATTAATTACAGTAAAAGTTTTGCAGGCATTGGTGCCTCCAAATTCATTTACGCCTAACGGAGATGGGGTTAACGACTTCTGGACTGTAAAATACCTGGAGAGTTACCCAAATGCAACAATTGAAGTTTTTAACCGCAACGGTACAAGGGTATTCTTTAGTAACGGATATAAGGTTCCTTTTGATGGAAATTTTAAAAATGAACCATTACCTGTTGGAGTTTATTACTATATTATCAATCCAAGAAACGGTAGAAAAACTGTAACTGGCCCGCTAACCATAATCAGATAAAAAATTGAAAAGATACATCTTAGTAATTGCGCTATTTATCTCATTTAATGCTTTTTCGCAGCAAAAGCCACAGTATACACAGTATATTTTTAATCAGTATTTGTTAAATCCCGCTTTATCTGGTATCGAAAACTATATTGATTTTAAAGCTGGCTTTAGAAAGCAATGGGCTGGAATAAATGATGCTCCTCAAACGTCTTTTGTTTCTGCGCATTGGGCTTTAGGCGATAACCAGTTATGGAGTAATGCACTAACCTCGTTTCCAGAACAAACAGGAAACCCAATGGATAGAAATTATACGCAGAATTATACTTCATCTCCTGCACATCATGGCATGGGTGTAACGGTTGTTCAGGATAAGGCTGGTCCGTTATCCAGAATTGATGCAAATGTTACATACGCTTACCATTTGCAGTTAAGTAACGATTTTAATTTATCAGTTGGTGCAGCTGCAGGGGTTTCGAGTATTAAGCTCGATGTAAATTCACTCACTTTTCCTGATACACAAGTAGATCCTGCAATTTCAAATACTATAGTAAACCAGTTAAGGCCAGATTTAAGTGTTGGAATTTGGTTATACGGGGCAAGGGTTTTTGCAGGCTTATCGGCACAACAAGTTTTATCGCAAAAATTAAGTTTTACCAATTCTGATGCATATAATACAGGAAAAGAGGTTCCTCATTACTTTGCTACAGCTGGTTATAAATTCTTTTTGGATGATCAGATTGCTGCAATTCCTTCAATTATGGTAAAATACGTACAGCCATCACCAGTATCGGTAGATTTAAACATGAAAATAGCCTTCAAAGATAAAATATGGTTAGGTGGAAGCTACCGCAAAGATGATTCTTTTTCTGCAATGGCAGGTTTTAACATTGGCAAAATGGTTAACCTAACATATTCTTACGATTTTACAACTTCAGATTTGAATACAGTTAGTAACGGCAGCCACGAAATTGTATTAGGCTTATTGCTAAACAATATCTACAAAGTGCCTTCTTATATTAAAATGTGGTAATTGGGTTGGGCAACGTTCGGTTCGTTAGTTTTATTGAAAGCTAAACAACTAATAACCAAAAAACTAGTTAAAGCTCTTTTCTCAATCTTGCTACTGGAATATTCATTTGCTCGCGATATTTTGCAACCGTTCTTCTGGCAATGTTATAACCGCGTTCTTTTAAAATCTCTGTAAGCTTTTCATCGGCAAGAGGCTTACGCTTATCTTCATTTCCAATACAATCTTCCAGGATTTTTTTAACCTCTTTATTCGAAACTTCTTCACCATTCTCGGTTTGAATCGCCTCAGAAAAGAAAGATTTTAGTAAAAACGTACCAAATTCAGTTTGAACATATTTAGAGTTTGCTACCCTTGATACGGTAGAAATATCCATATCGATTTTATCTGCAATGTCTTTTAAAATCATTGGGCGCATTTTACGTTCATCAGCAGTTAAAAAATATTCGTACTGATAATGCATAATTGCATTCATAGTTTTAAGCAAAGTTTGTTGTCTTTGTTTAATGGCATCGATAAACCATTTCGCAGAATCTAGCTTTTGCTTAACAAACTGAACGGCTTCTTTAAGTTTTTTATCTTTTGCCGAAGCTTTATCGTAATGTTCGAACATTTCCTGGTAAGAACGACTTACCTTAAGCTCTGGTGCATTTTTAGAGTTTAGCGTCAAAATCAATATACCATCGTTATTGCTGATATGGAAATCAGGAATAATTTGCATTTGTTTAGTTGTAACCTGATTTGCATCGCCTGGTTTTGGGTTAAGACGAAGAATTTCGTTTACAACTTCTTTAAGCTCTTCGCTATCTAAACCTAAGCTTTTCTCTAATTTATCGTAGTGTTTGCGGGTAAATTCATCAAGGTAATTTTCAACCACGTTCATAGCTTTAACTATAATCGGGTTGCTGGCATCTTTCCTTTTTAATTGAATTAATAAACATTCTTTTAAATCTCTGGCGCCAATACCTGGAGGATCAAAACTTTGAATTAGCCTCAACATTTCCAAAACATCTTCCTCTTCAACCATAACATTTTGAGAAAATGCCAAATCATCAATCATAGAGCTTAAAGGACGACGTAAATAACCATCATCATCCAAACTTCCAATAATTTGTTTACCAACGATAAAATCTTGATCAGATAATGGAATTAAATCAAGTTGTTCCTGAAGGCTTTCGAAAAAAGTACTTTCAATAGCTATTGGAGTTTCTTTTTTCTCCTCATCATCATCACCATTATTATAATTTGTACTATAATCGTTGGTATTGTCGTCTTGCAGATAATCATCTACATTAAACTCATCTGTGCTATTATCATCTGATGATTTTTCGTAATCATCAGGTCCATCGTTTAAATCATCATATTCACCCTTAGGCTCTTCTGCGGTCATTAAGCTTGGATCTTCAAGCGCTGGATTTTCTTCAAGTTCTTCTTTTACTCGGGTATCTAAAGCAACGGTTGGCACCTGCAACAACTTTATAAATTGTATTTGCTGAGGAGATAATTTTTGTAATAATTTTTGTTGTAGGTGTTGCTTTAGCATATTATATAAAGAATTGGAGCAAAAATAAACAAATCATCTCAGATATTTCTTAGAATTAATATCAAAGCAACATAGAATTTGGTTTAAATAATGCGAATTGGGTTTGTTTTTAGACTTTTGTTTATTAATTTCGTTACAAATAAACATTAAACAACATGGGATTTATAAAAGAATTTAAAGATTTTGCAGTTAAAGGAAATGTACTTGATTTAGCTGTCGGTGTAATTATCGGAGCTGCATTTGGTAAAATTGTTAGCTCTTTAGTTGAAGATATTATTACGCCTGCTGTACTGGGCCCTGCATTAAAAGCTGCTGGCTTGGAGGATTTAAGTAAACTTACTATTGCTGGAACAGCAATTAAGTATGGAAACTTTTTATCACAGGTAATCTCATTTATTATTGTTGCTTTGGTGCTTTTTTTAATTATTAAGGCTGCAAACAACTTGAAGAAGAAAGAAGCGGCTGCACCTACTGCTCCGCCAGTACCAACAAAAGAAGAAATTCTTTTAACAGAAATAAGAGATTTGCTTAAAACTAAAGCATAAAATAAAAAATCCGCTGGTTATTGTTGCCAGCGGATTTTTTTTGCTAAAAACTTCTTTTAATTTTTGGATTGGTGATGATAATGTAATCGCCTAAATTTTTAAATTTATCCCATTCAGGATTATCAAAATTTTCATCAGAGAAGGATGAAATGTTTAGAATTTGCAGTTTAGGGGAGTATTTTTGAAGTTTAGCCAGTGTGCCAAGTTTTTCATCGCTATGAAAGCGCCCGTTTAACTGGAGAATTTTAAAGCCTTTGTGAAGCTTGCTAAACTTATTTATAGACCAGGCCATTGTTGCATCCCAAAAGTTTTGCGTTTGATAAACCTTCATGGCGCCCATACTGTGCCCGCCCAATAAATCGGTAAATTTCTCATTATATCTGCCAGTAGCAGTATCGATTGGTAAAGGAGGTAGAAATGATAGAGCGGTTTTTGGAAAGTTTTTTAAAGCTTCTAAGCCATTTTTAGTAACGGCATTACTATATCTTGTGGCGGCATTAGCTCCAATTACATCAATTTTATGCTCTTTTGCATATTCAACTAAAGGTCTGTAATCTTTATAGTTTGGCCAGGCTCTTCCTTCTTTTATAAAATTCTTTTCTGAGATCAAACCAGCCAGGTATTCATCAACAACAGGTTGGATATCAGTATGAAACATTTCCAACGTTAAGGCTGTTTTTTGAGGATATTTTTCGCTTAATTTCTTGAAAATTTCTACTTCTAAATAATGTCCAATCGAGTCATTATGTTCTTCGCCAAAAAATAGAACATCAGATTTATCCATATCCGCGATTATATCATCGACAGCAATAAGCTTCTGTTTTTTTACATCGTAAATTTTATAATTGCTCTTGATATCCTGAGCATACAGGTTGGCAGAGATAAATGAGACAAGTAGTAATGCTAAAAATTTCATGCTGTCAAAATACTAAAATATTTTTCACCGATGAAATTTAGCAACTCACCGCCTTTTAGCTGTTTTTTAAAGTATACATATATATGCAGTACTACATTATGGATATTTTTGGTTATTAATAATTGCACAAATGGAAAATTCAAATAATAATAATGTAACCAATAACCGTTCTGGCAGAATGATCAACGGTTTGGTAATTGTTTTCATCGGTCTCGCATTTCTTTTAGATAATGTTGGCTTCGATGTTCCGCATTGGGTGTTTAGCTGGCACACACTTTTAATTGTAATTGGCCTTTTTGTTGGAGCCAGACGTAATTTTAAAGGTGCTGGTTGGTTAATTATGGTATTAATTGGAAGTTATTTTACCATCGACGATATAACAGGGTTAGATTTTGATGCTTCGAAATATGCCTTAGGAATAGGCTTGGTAATTTTAGGTGGCTATTTAATCTTTAAACCAAAAGGTGATTTAAGATTTAGAAGAAGAAATCGACTTGCTGATAATTTTGGCTCTGGTACAGAAAGCACAAATCCGGTTCAAGATAAAAACGCAAATAGCCAGGATTTTGTTGAAGCAACTGCCGTTTTTGGCGGAAGTAACCAAATAATATATTCTAAAAATTTAAAGGGCGGAGATATAACAGTTGTTTTTGGAGGTGCTGACGTTAATTTAACGCAGGCAGATTTTAATGATAGCGCCACATTCGATGTTACTGCAGTGTTTGGAGGCGTGAAATTAGTAGTTCCACAAAACTGGATTATCAAAGCGAATGTAACGCCGATATTTGGAAGTATCGAAGATAAAAGAGGTCATTTAATTCCGACTGGAGAAGTTCAGAAAACTTTAATAATTGATGGAACAGTAATGTTCGGAGGCATAGAAATTAAAAGCTTTTAGCAATAATTGGAGTCAACTGCAATTGAGGTAGTAAAACAAATAATTGCCAAATATGTGAAACTGAAGATGGGTTAGAGATAAGTTCGAAGATTTGGAAATAAAATCGATTGAAGCTTATCTGAAAATTTAGAATACCGAATAAAAACTTTACCTAAACTAAACTCATAAGTTTTGACAACAAGACCGTTATCAGTCCCGCAAATTCAAAAAACATCCCTCGGATTTGCCATAGCGTGGACTATACTATGTGGAGTAGGACTTCATTATGTGGTAAATTTTTCGTGGATGATATCTTTTACAGATAGTGTTATTAATAATGCTTTACTGGCAATTGCCTGTGTGAGTATCAGCAATATGCTGGGCTACTATCAGCCTAAAAATGAACGAATTCTTTATGTTTTGGTTGTTACACTTGCTTTAACCTTCGTAATAATTTATGCAGCAAAGTATAGTTTGGGTTACGTGTTTACAGATTTTAAGAATTATCTGGATTTTTATAATTTCTCATTCGCCTTTCGGGGCCTAATCTCTTTCATGTGTTTGGGTTGGTGTGCTTTGGCAAACATTTTATGGTACCGCTTAGAAGAACAATCTGAAACTCAAACCCGACTTTTAACTGCACAAAGCTTGGCTAAAGAAGCTGAACTTAATAAATTAAGACATCAACTACAGCCACACTTCTTATTTAATAGTTTAAATTCTGTTTTTGCTTTAACTATGGTGAATCCAAAAGAAGCAGGCGTAATGATTACTAAATTAGCATCCTTTTTACGTGGTACACTAAAACGTGATGACGAATTATGGGTTTCTGTGGAGGAAGAAATGGAATACATTCAACTCTATTTAGATATTGAAAAAGTACGTTTTAGCCATAGATTAAAAATTGAAGTTAATGTAGATGATGAAACTTTAAACCTTTGTTTACCTGGTACATTACTGCAGCCAATTGTAGAAAATGCAATAAAATTCGGCCTTTATAATACATCGGCCGGTATAACCATTAAAATTGATGTTACGGTTGAACAAGACATTTTAAACCTACGAGTGCAAAACCCCTTCGACCCAGAGATGAAAGCTACAGGTGGAACTGGATTTGGTTTAACTGCTATTAAACGAAGATTATATCTGTTGTTTGCAAATCCACATTTATTGCAGACAGAAATTGAGGCAAATAATTTATATATTACAACCCTAAAAATTCCTCAAAAAAATGATCAGGACTATATTAATTGATGATGAGCCTTTAGCAAGAGATATTGTAAAATATTATCTTTCTGAACATAAGGAAATAGAAATTGTTGCAGAGTGCTGCGATGGTTTTGAAGGCCTAAAAGCAATTACACAGTATAAGCCAGATTTAATTTTTCTTGATATTCAAATGCCTAAAATAAGTGGTTTTGAAATGCTTGAATTGGTTGAGGACAAGCCTGCTGTAATTTTTACTACTGCTTTTGATGAGTTTGCAATAAAGGCCTTTGAGGTTAATGCTGTTGATTATTTGTTGAAACCTATTGATAAAACCCGTTTCGATCTGGCTATTCAGAAATTACCTGCGAGATTAAATCAAAGCGAAAATACTGAAGCTGTTTTGGATGCGGCGGCGAAAAGTCCGGCACAAAATAATAGGGTAGTAGTTAAAAAAGATGGAGTTATTAAGATTATCCCTGTTGCCGATATTAATTATTTAGAAGCAGATGATGACTATGTGAAATTAAGTACTACTGATGGGGCGTTTTATAAAAATAAAACCATGGCTTATTTCGAACAAACGCTAGATGCTGGCCAGTTTATACGCATACATCGTTCTTACATAATAAATTTAGCCCAGGTAACTAAAATAGAATTGAAAGAAAAAGATAGTTATGTAGTGCTGCTTAAATCGGATATTTGGCTGCCTGTGAGTAAAACGGGCTATGTGAAATTAAAAGCCGCTTTGGGTTTATAGGCAATATGCAACTTTAAATAGTAGCAGGAACAGTTTTTATTAAACCCGACTTTAGCGAGAAAGCCCCGATTTTTTCGGGCTTGAAGCGTAGGCGGGGCTACATTTTAAAAAGAATTACTACATTTGATTTTCGAATAGAAAAATAATAATTAAACAGACTTGCAATTGTAGAGAAATCGCTTTATATTTGCACCTCTTAATTTTGAAATTATAATAAGATAATATACAGTCATGAAAAGAACATACCAACCTTCGCAAAGAAAGAGAAGAAACAAACACGGCTTCCGCGAAAGAATGGCAACAGCTAACGGCAGACGAGTATTAGCATCACGTCGTGCTAAAGGAAGAAAAAGATTAACAGTTTCTGACGAACGCAAGCATAAAGCATAATTTTTGATTGCTTTTCCGTTAATTCGGAATTGGCAGATCAAATCTGCAATTATCAATCAAAAGTATATGTACACATTCAGAAAAGAAGAACGGTTATGCAGCAGGAAATATTTAGACCTGTTGTTTAAAAACGGTTCTTCTTTTTTATTATACCCATTTCGGGTTTCTTATCTCTTTATTGATGAACCAGCCGAGGTTCAGGCTCAGGTGGTTATCAATGTCCCAAAGAAGAGATACAAAAGGGCGGTTGATCGCAATTTGCTTAAACGCAGAATTCGAGAGGCTTACAGGCTGAATAAAGAAGAAAATTTCTATACTCCATTACCAACTGACAGAGGTTTGCTTTTGTTTTCTATACAATTTGTTGGTAAAGATAAGTACGAGTTTGTGTTTATTCAGAAAAAACTGATTGCTACTTTTAAGCGTTTTCAAAGTTTAATTCAATCTGATGAAGCTAATCAATAAAATTTTTGGTTGGTTTTTTTTAGGCTTGATAAGGGTTTATCAATACGCGATTTCGCCAATGCTTGGCGCTAATTGTAGGTTTACGCCAACGTGTTCGCAATATGGAATAGAAGCAATAAGAAAACACGGCCCGTTTAAGGGCGGGTGGATGGCTTTAAAAAGAATTGGTCGTTGCCATCCATGGGGTGCTCATGGCCATGATCCTGTACCTTAAATTATTGTCAAATTAGATTTATTCTTTTATATCTCCATTAACCATTTTCCATTTCTTTAATATCTTTGCATTATGGCTAAAATACTTCAAATAGAAACTGCTACGGCTGTTTGTTCAGTTGCTTTATCGATTGATGGTAAAACTGTTTCTATAAAAGAAGAGAGCGGTCAGAACCTTCATGCAAGCAATTTAACCTTGTTTATTGAAAGTGTAATGCAGGATTCAGAACTTAATCTGAGCGATTTAGATGCAATTGCAATTAGTAAAGGTCCTGGTTCTTACACAGGCTTGCGCATCGGCGTTTCTACTGCAAAAGGCTTATGTTACGCTTTAGATAAGCCTTTAATTGCTATCGAAACTTTAAAAATGATGGCTGCTGGATTTGTTCTCGAAAAACCAGATTATGAAGGTTTAATATGCCCGATGATTGATGCGAGAAGGATGGAAGTATACACAACTGTTTTAGATGGAAATCTGAACGTACTGGAAGAAACATCAGCAAAAATAATAGACGAACAAAGTTTTTCAGAATTATTATCTAATTATAAAATTACCTTTTTAGGTGATGGTGCAGCTAAATGTGCTGATGTATTAAACCATCCTAATGCTTTATTTAGTGATTCGAATTTTAATTCTGCAGGCAATATGTCTTCACTAGTATTAAATGCCTTTACGCACGCTAATTTTGAAGATGTGGCATACTTTGAGCCTTTTTACTTGAAGGATTTTGTTTTAACTCAGCCTAAAAAGAAGGTTTAAACTATTTCTTTTTAAAGATAGAAAATAAGCTTTTAAAGAAACTTCCTCCTTCATTGTCGTTGATACCTGGCATTACATCACTAAACTGAGGGTGATTGACAATGTTTCCAAATTTAATGCCCACCCCCATGTAAAAAGATGCACCAATAGAACCATTTAAGGTTGCATCATTTTTTATTATTGATTTTGCAGTGCTTGCTGATGAAATTAAGTTATCGGTACCCATAAAAAGTTCGAAGTTAGGGGTTTGATATTTACCCTGTAAGCCAACCATAAATACGTTGTTCAGATTGTATAAAGGCGTAACACTTCCAGCTAAATTATTGTATTTGAATGTGTTGATAAAGGCAATATCGCCACCTCTATAGAATAGATTTTTTGAAACAGCCAAAGCTGGTTGGTAGAAACCGTAGGTTTTAGAAAGGTAAACATCGGCTTTAGCATTAGTTAAGGCTGTAAATTTACCTGGTTGCTCCCTTAACTCGAATATATCTCTGATTTCTTGGTTTGTATTGCCTTGGTTTTGAAGATCTGTTATGGTTTTACTTGTATTAACTGTTGTTTGTTGAGTGTTGTTACGCCACCAAATAAACCCCAAATCTTTAATGTTAGCCATCAAAAATAGTCCTTTTTTAGTGGTGTAGTTTGTACTAAAGCCAATTGAAACACCAGGGTTTTTAAAAGTTGGTATAACTGTATTTCTGGTAATTTTATTCTGATCGTTAAAGTTGCTTGAATATGTGCCTGCAAGACCAATATCCAGGTAATCATTTTCAGGATCGAGATACAGGCGTGAATCCGAAATGTTTAAATCATTGTAAATAATGCCGCTCAATAAACTTGCTTTCACTCCAAATGCTAATCTTTTGTTATAATTTTCGCGATAGGTAAAACTAAACTGATGATAAGATTGCTGATAACCTTTTGTATCAAATATGCCTGTTAAAAGGGTTTGAGTAGGAAATCTTCTATAAGAGTCGAAGATAGCAAGAGTTTCATTTGTGTAATCTATTTGAGAATCTGTTCTGATTTGCCAGGCAAAACCCATTTCTTTTTGGTATTTATACGATTGGAAAATGCGAAGCGTAAGAACATAAATATTACTATTTGCGTAGAGGTGATTAATTTCTCCTGTATTTATTGGTAAAGTTCTGGTATCGTTTGTTCCATCTACAATCAAGCGTCTAACTACTGATTCTGCATTACCGCTGTTTGCACCATTTACTCCAAAATAAGGTAAAAAAAAGTTTGAAGAAAATCTGCGGGAAGAATCTAAAGTAAACGATTTTTGAGAAGGGTTTTCAAAGGCATCAAACATTGTTTTCGTTCCGAAAAGTGCATACTGCTGACTGTATAACTTTTGAAACGATGCCAACAAAATTACAATAAGTAAAGTTTTCTTCATGAAATTGGTTTCTTAGCTTAATTTAATTTAACGGTTGCTTAACGAATCTGGTATTTGTTGTTCTAAATATTTGTTTAAAAGCATGTTAGTGATAAATTTATTTTTATCTGCACTCATCTGATAGTAAAAAGTATCGAAATTTTTCAATCCGCTATCTGCCCTTAAATGCTTGTAAAATGGTAACAAAATATTGTTTCTGAAAATATCTGACGAATTATTTGTACTAATATAATAACCAATATTTGAAGTTGTAGAAATTTGATTTAGCGCATTAATGTATTTTGGTGTTTGGATGAGTAATCGGTTGTTTTTATAGCTGGTTAAAAAAGCCTGTACAGTGCTGGCATTATTTGCAAAAACCAAATTGTTATCGATTATTGTGTAATAAGGTCTTCCAAATTTTTTAAATGGTTCGCCAAAGAAATTGTATAATATATCCGATGATTTAAATATTTTAATTTCATCACTATAATCAGCACTTACATCCAAAAGAAGTTGTTTAACTTTTTCTCCATTAGATAACGCAATTGCGCCTAGTTTTTCGCTTGTGCTTAATTGGAAACTTATAAATTGATTTTTAACATAAGGGAGGAAAATGCTATTTAAATCTACCCGATACTCATCCTTAACTGAGTTTATAACCGAAGCTATTTTTTTTGTTTCACCTTTAATAGTTTGCCAATCTTGTAGTTTTTTAAACCAGTTTTTGTACTCATCGTAGGCATATACAGCGTAATTCGCAGTATTACTTGGCAGTAAATTAGTAATACTTATACTTTGTGCTGCTACATTCTCGAATAGTTTTAAATAATTATCGTTAGCCGTTATTTCGGTATTTCCGTTGAATAAAATTTTCTCTTTACTGAAATTGTAGTTTAAAGATGCAAAGCTATTTTGGTTGTTAAGCAATGAAATTTCTCCATTTATATTGCCTGCTATAATATTTTTTAATAATAAAGGAGCCTGATTGAAATTGATATATAAATGCGCTAATACATTTTTATTGAGCAAATTATTTTGTTTAATGTACTCTGTAAATGGGTTTTCGTCTAATCTAACGGCTGCATCCATAATTAGTTTTTTTGATGTGGAAGCTGTTAGCACCTGGTCTTTAACGCCTAAAAAAACTGTTAAACTGTCATTAAATTTTATGGTGTAATTTTCATCTGATTCTTTATTCAGTACTTTTTTTGATTTTAAGTTTTCGTAAAACTGTTTGAAATTTTTATCAGCCTTGATTTGAATGGTAAGTAAAAAATTTAAGGTTTTATTTTCATCAGGTAGAATGCTTAAATATACCTGCTGATCTCTTAAAAAGCTATTTAAGGTATTGTCGCTAACAATATTTTCCTTGAAATTGGTTAATAGTTCAGTTTTTTGCTTGCCTAAAACTTGCTGTAATAAGCCTTGTCCTTCGATAATCTGGTAAAAACTTTTGTCATTTTCGAAAGCGAAAATTAACGCAGCATTATTTGTTGCAGATTGTAGAGCCAAATCTTTAGCATTGTTCTCATTGTTCAATTTAGAAAAATAGATGTAAGCCAAAAAGCCAACACCTGTAATCAATGCAATTAATAGAACTAGTATTTTTTTCATCTGTTATGCAACAAATTTAAATTATTACATCCATTTGTACGAAGTTCTTACTCAATTTATTAATTTAGCAATTGCTTTAAGCTAAAAACTTATATGAACAAACGTATTATTCTTACTGCTTCTTTTTTTGGTGCCGTTGCTGTTTTATTGGGTGCTTTTGGTGCACATGGTTTAAAAGCATTAATAGATGCTCCTTCTTTGGAAATTTGGCAGAAAGGAGTTGACTATCAGTTCTACCATACCTTTGCACTTTTATATTTATCAACCTTTGCCCGCTACAGAAATAAGCTGATTAATATCGCCTACTTTTGTTTTACTTTTGGTATTCTGCTCTTTTCAGGATCATTGTATTTATTAGCAACTCGCAGTATTTTAAAAATTGGTTTTGTTGATGTACTTGGCCCGATTACACCAATTGGAGGTTTGCTTTTTGTTTTAGGCTGGATAATGCTATTCTTTGCAGCTGTAAAAGATAAATAATGAACGGATTTGAAAATGATATTTTTACAGAAAGAGAAACACTTTTTGTGGAAGTGATTTTGCCATTATCTTTGGCGAAAAACTATACTTATCGTGTACCTTTTGATTTGAATGATCAAATTGAGATTGGCAAAAGGGTAGTAGTTCAGTTCGGGAAACATAAAATTTATACGGCACTAATTAGCGGAATTACAACAAAACCACCAACGATTTACGAGGCTAAATATATTTTAGACGTTATTGATTCCGCTCCATCCGTTACGCCAACACAATTAAAGTTCTGGGCCTGGATGACCGATTATTACATGTGCAACGAAGGCGATGTAATGGCGGCAGCGCTGCCCGCAAGCTTAAAATTAGCCAGCGAAACTATACTAATTCTTCGCGAAGATTTTGATGATCATGTCGAATTATCGGAGAAAGAACAAATAATTATCAGTACTTTAAAGAAACAACAGAAATTAACCGTTAACGATGTTTCTAAGCTGTTAGGACAGAAAACTATTTATCCGATAATAAATAATCTTTTAGATAAAGAGCTTATTCTGGTTGCTGAAGAAGTTATTCAGAAATATAAACCCCTGATGAAATCTTTTATCATTCTGAATGAATTTTATAATGATGAAGAAAATTTAAAACAACTTTTTAATGTTTTAGATCGAGCCCCAAAACAACTTGATGCATTATTAGCTTATATCAAACTCAATAAGACTGGCATTCCAATCGCTAAAGAACAACTTTTAGAAGAGAGTAATTGCGGACCTGCAGCCTTGAAAGCATTAACTGATAAAGATATTTTTACAGTTTTAAAGCGTCCAGTTAGCAGACTTGCCGCTCATGATGATGATTTTAGTGTGAATTTCACTTTAAATGATGGTCAGCAAAGTGCATTAAACCAAATTAATAATGCTTTTGAAGAGAAAGATGTTGTTTTGCTTCACGGCGTAACTGCATCTGGTAAAACACAGGTTTACATCAAACTAATTGAAGAAATTATAAATAAAAGTGATAGTCAGGTTTTATTTCTTTTACCAGAAATTGCCTTAACTACACAAATTGTCGAACGGATAAAAAAATACTTTGGAAACTCAATTGGGGTTTATCACTCGAAATTTAATAATAGCGAACGTGTAGAAATCTGGAATAAAGTTAAACATGGAGCTTATAAAGTAATTCTTGGCGCCCGTTCGGCTGTGTTTTTGCCTTTTCAAGATTTGAAATTAATTGTTGTAGATGAAGAACATGAGCCATCTTATAAACAATACGATCCTGCGCCAAGATATCAAGCCAGAGATTCGGCCATTTATCTTGCTCATCTTTATAAAGCAAAAGTAATTCTCGGCTCTGCAACACCCTCTTTAGAAAGTTATTACAATGCTTTAAACGGTAAATATGGTTTGGTCGAAATGAAGGAACGCTTCGGCGGTGTTCAATTACCCAATCAACAAGTTGTTAGTATAGCAGAAGAAACCAAAAAGAAAAGCATGGTTTCCTATTTTTCAAGCGTTTTAATAAAGGATATAGATTTAGCTTTGAGTAAAAAGGAACAGATTGTTCTTTTTCAAAACCGAAGAGGCTATGCAACGATTTTAATTTGTGCAACTTGTGGCTATACACCAAAATGCGTCAATTGCGATGTTAGCTTAACTTATCATAAAAGTAGTGGTAAACTACATTGTCACTACTGCGGTTATCTCCAAAGTAGCGTTAATATTTGCCCAGCCTGTGGTTCTGTACATGTAGAACAAAAAGGTTTTGGAACAGAGCGTATCGAAGAAGAGTTAAGACTCTTATATCCAGAAATTACGATAGCCCGCTTGGATATGGATACAACCAGAACCAAAAACGGTTTACAGCAAATTTTAACCGATTTTCAGGATAAAAAGACTGATATTTTAATTGGTACACAAATGGTAGCAAAAGGGCTTGACTTTGATAACCTAAGTTTAATAGGCGTTATTAATGCCGATACGCTATTAGGTTATCCTGATTTTAGAGCTTACGAACGCAGTTATCAATTGCTGGCTCAGGTTGCTGGTAGAGCAGGCAGAAGAGCCGACCAGGGAAATGTATGTATTCAAACCTACGATGCTGATAACCGAATTATAAAACAGGTTGTAGATAACGATTACCTGGGTATGTATAATGATGAAATAGCCGAACGCGAGAAATTTCAATATCCTCCGTTTTCGAGAATGATATTTATTTCTGTTAAGCACAAAGAATCTAATGTTTTAGATCGGGCAGCGGCTAATTTAGGCCAAACTTTAAAGGCAAAATTCGGTCAACGTGTTTTAGGTCCAGAACAGCCTTTAGTAAGCAGAGTAAGGAATCTCTATATTAAACAAATTATAATTAAAGCAGATAAACATACTGCAATACAAAAAGTTAAAAATGTTTTAAGAGAAACCCTTACCGAATTTAATGCTACAAAAGATTTTAAAAGTGTTATTATACAAATCGATGTCGACCCGTATTAATTTTTGCTGTTAAAATTAAATTGAATTCCTGCTGAAACTGGATTTAATAAAAATTCCCATTTATTGTAAGTAAAGATATTTCTACCAGCTTGATTTTGTTGAGTAAGATCTTGTTTCTCGTATGAATAGTTAAAATCTAAACTGCTTTCTGCGAATATGCTCAAATTAGGAATGATGTTTATTTTTAAACCTAAAGTTGGTGTCATTACCAATCCATTTTTGCTGGCATCAGCCGATTGAGTGGAAGTACCAACACTTGAATTTGCAGGGCTTAGCGTTCCGCTAAATCTATTAGAGCGGTAACCGATATCAAAAGCGAAGTAAGGTTGGATTCTTGAATAATTAAAATTCTTTTCGAAACCAATTTTGAAAGAGTAATCTGTAACTTTTCCTCTTGCTATTTCGCAAGTTTCGCATGTGTTTTGAAATTCAACATCTTTGTCGCGAAAATAATTTCCACTAATTCTGTAACTAATTTGGTTATCATTAAACTTTAAAATAGCACCATTACCTGCCATTCTTGTGTAATCTTGTGTATTGGTTTGATTTAAAATTTTAGGCAGTTGCATCATACTGTAACCTCTTACAGCAATAGAATAGTTGTAATCGGCACTTGTTTGTGCAAAAGAAGTAATGCCTGCGCATAAAATAAGGATGCTTAAAAATACTTTTTTCATTTAAGAGGAGATAGATTAGTATATGTTTTATCAGTTTTCAAAAGTAGAAATAATTCTTTATAACGAACAAATAATATTAATGAGGATAAAAACGGGCTAAAATATTTTAGTTTTGATTTCCTGCAACTTACAGGGAGAATAAAATTATTACCATAATTCATCGGATAAAAAACATACTTTTGAGACTTCATGGCCTATAAATTTATTGATAATTATCGGGAAAGAGGAGCGAGAAAAAAACTTGTAGAGTTATTGGCATCTCGTGGAATCGAAGATCAAAATGTTTTAAAAGCAATTGGGAAAGTGCCTCGCCATTTCTTTTTTGACGAAACCTTTTGGAACCAGGCTTATAAGGATATTGCTTTTCCAATTGGTGATGGACAAACCATTTCGCAACCCTATACAGTTGCTTATCAAAGCGAATTACTGCACATTAAAAAAGGAGATAAGGTTTTAGAAATCGGAACAGGCTCTGGTTATCAAACTTGTATTTTAATGGAACTTGGCGCTAAGGTTTTTACCATAGAAAGGCAAGAGAATATTTATAACCGAACCATTCAGGTTTTACCAGGAATGGGTTATAAGCCACATTTTTATTGTGGTGATGGCTCGAAAGGAATAGCGGAACAAGCGCCATACGATAAAATTATAGTAACTGCAGGTGCGCCTTTAGTGCCAGAAATTTTATTAAAGCAATTGAAAGTTGGCGGTATTTTGGTGATCCCGGTAGGCGACGAACATACACAGAAAATGGTTACAGTGCTTAGAATAAGCGATACTGATTACGAAAAAATTGTGCTCGATACTTTTAGGTTTGTACCTTTAGTTGGCGACCAAGCCTGGTAAAATTGTTCATTAGTCATTAGTTTATTAGACTGCCTGCTAAAAAGAAGTATCTGCTTTACTTTTTATATTATTCGCATCAAATAAACTAATGATATGCTTGAGCTAATTAACCATTATCTCTTCAATGCTCGATCTAATTCGCGTTTAGTATCTCTGTCTTTAATGCTATCGCGTTTATCGAATTCCTTTTTACCTTGTGCTAGTGCAATTTCTATTTTAGCAAAACCACGCTCATTTACAAAAATTCTTAATGGAACAATGGTGTAGCCTTTTTCTTCGCCCTTAGCTTTTAATTTTCTGATTTCTTTTTTCTGAAGCAACAATGCTCTATCTCTTTTGATATCGTGATGATAAAAGGAACTGTGACTATATTCCGAAATATGAAGGTTTCTAACGTATAAATTTCCGCCAATGAACATGCAAAAAGCATCAGTCATATTGGCTTTTCCTTGTCTTATTGCTTTAATTTCTGTACCTAAAAGTGCTATTCCAGCTATATATTTATCAATTAAATTATAATCGAAATAAGCTCTTTTATTCTTTATGTTAATATCGTTTTTCAAAGTGTGTTGTTATATCTGTGCAGATTTTAATGATCTGCTTAATTATAAGACTATAAAATAGTCGGGCTGCAAATATCTTAAAAAATGCTTTAAAATTATTTTTTAATTAAAACATGTCGTTTTATATTATATGATGCTAATGTTCTTCTTTTGTAAAACCTAAATTTTAATTGTTTTGTTCGAAATTAAAAATTTAAGTTTGAATTTTATTTATTCAATATGAAGTTAAGAAACCTGTTTTTTGTAATTACTTTTTTGTTTGCAATTCATGCAAATGCTCAACAACCAGCTTATTTACCTCAATTTAAATTCTTTAAATTAGATGGAAAAGCATATTCTAATGTTAATATAAATCAATCGAAGAAAACGCTTTTTATTCTTTTTGATTGTACTTGTGAGCATTGCCAAAGAGAAGCTAAAGAATTAAACAGTGTGTATAGCAAATTTAAAAACGTTAATATTTTAATGGTAACACTCGATGAATCTATTTCTATTCAGAAATTTTTTGGTTTATACGCACCAGGCTTAAATCTTAAGCCAAACGTCACCGTTCTTCAAGATAAAAACCGGACTTTTATTCCTACGTTTTTGCCTTCTCAGTATCCTGCAATGTATCTTTATGCTCCAAATGGTAAATTAATGGTTTACAGCAACGGTGACGGCGGGATTAAGAAAATTTTAAAATCTATCGGATAATTAAAACTGGTATTTTTACTTTGTGTCTCACGGCATCAACTGTTGTCCCGAAAATAAGGTCTTTCAGTCCTTTATGCCCGTGAGCACCCATCACTAATAATTCAAATTCGTTTTTGTTACTGATATCTGCAATTGCTTTTGCCGTACCACCAAATCCAATAAAAACGGTCGAATCATAGCCTAAGTCTGCTAAATTAAGTTTGTATTTTTCCAGGTTTTCTGCATCACTTTGTGTTTCATGATCCATTGCACGATCACCGTGATAACGCGCTACGGCTGTTTCAACAACGTGGATTAAGTAATAATGGGCTTCTTTTCCTCCCTGAATAAGTGCATGTCTAATCGTGTTTCTATCATTTTTCGAAAAATCTACAGCAATCCCAATTCTTTGGTAGTTGATTTTTTCAATTTTGCCGATATCTAAGGCATTGCCGTGAGGAACCATTTGTTTGTTTTCATTTCTTTTATCAATTAATGGATGAAAGAAAACATAGAGTAATAACAGCACCACTAAAATAATAATCGGAATTAGAATAACATAAATCCACCAGTTATTAGTACCCTTTGTCCAGCCACTTATTTCTTCGATTACAAGTTTTACATTTAACGAAATAATGGCTAATGCGCTTCCCCAAGCCAAAACTTTTACCCAGGTTTTTATCGCAAAATCTTTCATTAATTTCTTGTCAGAAGTAAAATGTATTAATGGAATTATGGCAAAACCTAATTGTAAGCTTAATACCACCTGACTTAGAACCAATAATCCACCTAAAGCATCGTCTCCATAGTGAAGAATGGTGAAGAATGCTGGTATTATGGCTAGTAAACGTGTTATTAATCTCCTCAGCCAAGGTTGTATGCGTAAATTAATATGGCCTTCCATTACAATTTGTCCAGCCAGTGTACCTGTTACAGTAGAACTTTGCCCAGCCGCAATTAAAGCAATTGCGAATAAGGCAGGGGCAACGTCTCCAAAAATATTTGAAAGCAATTTATGAGCATCCTGTATTTCAGCAACCTCATGTAATCCATTTTTGTAAAATGCAGCGGCAGCAAGAATTAATATGGCCGCATTAACAAAAAAAGCAAGGTTTAAAGCAACAGTTGTATCAATTAAATTAAATTTTAAAGCTTCTTTAATGCCTTTGTTTGTACGTTCTATTTTTCTGGTTTGTACAAGTGATGAATGTAAATAAAGGTTATGTGGCATAACGGTGGCTCCAATTATACCAATAGCAATATAAAGTGCGTCGCCACTTAAGAATGAAGGCTCAAACCCCTTAACAACTTCTTTTAAAGATGGCTCGACAATAAACATTTCGACCAAAAAGGAAATCCCCACAATGAAAACCATTGACACAATAAAACCTTCCATTGCTCTCATCCCTTTATTTAAGAGAAAAAGCAATAAAATAGTATCGAAAATGGTAATAGAAATTCCCCAGATTAATGGTAAGCCGAAAAGTAATTGTAAGCCGATTGCCATACCAATAATCTCAGCTAAATCGCAAGCAATTATGGCTGTTTGAGCCAGGCCAAATAAGGGGATATTTGCCCATCTAGGATATGCTTGTTTAGATGCCTGGGCTAAATCTAACCCTCTTACAATTCCTAAGCGAGCACTTAGCGATTGTAAAAGTAGGGCAATTAGATTCGACATCAATAAAACCCAGATAAGCTGATAACCAAATTTACTGCCACCAGCTAAATCAGTTGCCCAGTTTCCTGGGTCCATATAACCAACGCTAATTAAATAAGCAGGACCTATAAAAGATAAAATTCTGCGCCAACCTTTTCTTTTATCTGTACTTACACTTTGATGTACTTCACTTAACGATTCAGTTTTTGCCATTACTACTAATTAAAATATGTTTTGCTACTTCTCTGCTAATGTTAATTTGCTTGTTATCTACAACTATCTCTACTGAACCATCGAAATCAGTTACATCGGTAATTTGTATTTCTTTACCTAGTGTTAAACCCAATTTCTCTAAGTGTTTTAAAAAGGCAGAACTGTGCTGAGAAACGCCTGTTATAGTTCCGCTATCGTTAATGCTAAGTTCGATAAGTTTTATAAACTGCGTTTTAGCAAACCTTCCGTTTTTATCGGGAATAGGGTCGCCATGAGGATCGGATTTAGGGAAGCCAAGAAATTCATCTAATCGTTCAATCAAATCAACTGATTTAATATGCTCGAGTTCCTCAGCTACATCATGTACTTCATCCCATTTGAAATTAAGTTTATCAACCAGAAATACTTCCCAAAGCCTGTGTTTTCTTACAATATCAATAGCCGCCTGCTTTCCTTTTTCAGTTAAAGTAACGCCTTGGTATTTAACATAATCTACAAATCCCTTATCCGCAAGCTTTTTAATCATGTCGGTAACAGAAGCTGGCTTGGTTTGGATCTGTTCTGCAATAGCGTTGGTTTGAACGTTATTTGTTTTTTCTGCCAGATGATAAATGACTTTAAGGTAATTCTCTTCGGTAAAGCTTTGCATTTATGTTTATCTAATTTTATTTTTAGGTAAATCTAAAAATTATTATTTAAAATATAGATGATAAATTATGTTAAAATTTAGAATATAATTTGGTTATGTTTGTGTTCTCAATACCTTTGAATTTATATGGCATCTGAATTAGACAAAATTGATTTTAAGATTTTAAGGATTTTACAAGAAAATGGTAGAATTACCAACTTGTTATTATCTCAAGAAATAGGCCTTTCGCCAGCACCAACTTTAGAGCGTGTTCGCAAGCTCGAAATGGCTGGCTACATCAAAAGCTACCATGCTCTTGTTGATGAAGAAAAATTAGGTTTAGGTATAAAAACCTTTATCCAGATTCAGTTAGATTTTCATAAGAATAATACCATACAAATCTTTTTGGACGAGGTAAATCAAATTAAAGAAATTACGGAGTGTCATCACGTTACTGGTCAGGCAGATTTCTTGTTAAAAGTTTATGTTAAAGACATTAAATCTTACGAGCGCTTAATTATGGATAAAATCAGTAAAATATCGGTAGTTAAAACTTTTCAAACTATGATGATTATGTCTACAACTAAGAAGGAGCCAATTGTGCCTTTGGAGTATTAAAAAGGGATTTATGATCTAAGAATTTTTAGATCATCTAAGTTTGATGGTAAGTTTATTCAGCTACAAATGCCTAAATACATTTTTTAAACGCGTTTAAGGGATTCACCATCTTAGGGTTTTTAGATCATCTAAGTTTGATGGTGAATTTATTCAGCTACTAATGGCCATATACATTTTTTAAACGCATTTAAGAGATTCACCATCTTAGGGTTTTTAGATCATCTATGTTTGATAATGAATTTATTCAGCTACAAATGCTTATAAATTTTTGAACGCATTTAAGAGATTTACCATCTACGAATTTTTAGATCATCTAAGTTTGATAATGAATTTACTCATCCGCAATTCTTCGATATAAATTGTTAACAAAAGTTTTTTTACCCTCAGCTATTATGTTGATACAATTGAAGTTTATAAGTAAACCGCAAGGCGCATTTAAGAGCTTCATATAAGTTAAAATTTGTGCTTGATGAATTGGGAGCATTCTTTCGATAGATTTTAGCTTTAGGACCATGCAGTTTTCTATAAATAAATCAGCTCTAATTTCTGTATCTATAAATATGTTTTTATACTCAACAGTAATTTGATGTTCACTTATAAATCTTATGCCTTGTAGCTGAAGTTCCCTTATTAGGCATTTATGGTAGATACTTTCCAAAAGACCTGGACCAAGTCTTTTATGGACTTCTATACAGGCCCCACTAACTTTATACTCTAAATCGTCAAGAAATTTTTTATCAATCATTTTTATCAATTAAGTTTTTAGCTTAGGGATGATAAAATGCTGTTCTTAGATGTTCTAAGTTATCTAAGATGGTGAAATCAAATTAATTTCTAATCATTTTTATCAAATTAAGTTTTTAGCTCATGAATGATAAAATACTATTCTTAGATGTTCTAAGTTATCTAAGATGGTGAAATCAAATAATTTCCAATCATTTTTATCAAATTAAGTTTTTAGCTCATGAATGATAAAATGCTATTCTTAGATGCTCTAAGGTATCTAAGATGGTGAAATCAAATTAATTTCCAATCTTTTTTATCAAATTAAGTTTCTAGCTCATGAATGATAAAATGCTATTCTTAGATGCTCTAAGGTATCTAAGATGGTAGAATCAAATTAATTTCTAATCATTTTATCAAATTAAGTTTTTAGCTTAGGGATGATAAAATGCTGTTCTTACATGTTCTAAGTTATCTAAGATGGTGAAATCAAATTAATTTCTAATCATTTTTATTAAATTAAGTTTTTAGCTTAGGATGATAAATAATATACTTAGATGTTCTAAGTTATCTAGGATGGTGAAATCAAATTAATTTCCAATCAATAGGTGTTAAATTATCTTGCACCAACAATTGATTTGTTTTGGAGAAATGTTTTGAGCCAAAGAACCCGTTATATGCAGAAAAAGGCGAAGGGTGAGCAGCCATTAATACATGGTGTTTTCTCGCATCAATTAGCTCAGCTTTTTGTTGCGCATATTTGCCCCATAGTAGAAATACAATGTGTTCTCTTTTTTGAGATAATGCTTTAATGATTTCATCCGTAAATATTTCCCAACCTCGCTTTTGATGAGAACCTGCTTCTGATGCCCGAACGGTTAGTGTAGCATTTAAAAGCAGAACCCCTTGCTCTGCCCAGTGAGTTAGATTACCATGGCCAGGTGTTTTAAAGCCATCTATGTCAGTTTCTAATTCCTTGTACATATTTTTTAGAGAAGGAGGGACGGCCACACCTTTCTGAACTGAAAATGATAAACCATGGGCCTGACCAGCGCCATGGTAAGGATCTTGGCCTAAAATAACAACCTTTACCTTATCGAAAGGAGTGGTATTAAGTGCATTAAAAATATCGGTGCCTTTAGGATATACAGTGTTACCTTTCTCTTTCTCTTCTAATAAAAAGGCTTTTAGGCTTTTCATATAATCCTTTTCAAATTCCTCCTCCAATACGGTTAACCAACCAGGCTCTAATGCAGCAGACATAATAATTTTGTTAATTTTCTTAATAATGAATAACGAGGATTTCCTGCTATTGTTTAATTTATTTTTTATTAAAGCTTAAGATTTCTTTTGCAAAATGGCCAATAAATCGCCTTCTAGAGTGGTTTTAGGGTGTTCAACAATTCTTCCTAATTCTTTACCTTTCTTATCATAAACAATAAATGTTGGCACACTTTGAATATCTAAACCATCAATTACCCCGTTTTCTGCTTTTTTATGGCCATCAACAGCTATAATTTCCATGTTCTTTTCTTTGAATTGTATCAGATCTAAAACTTTAAAAAAATTAGGTACATAAACCTTACTATCGCCACACCATGTTCCTAAAACAACCTTAATTCTTTCACTTTTAACTAATTTTTTCAATTGAATCATTGTAGCCGAATCAGGCAAATAAGCCGAATATAAAGGTTCATACATTTCTTTAAACTGTGGAAATGTTACTAAACCCTCACGAGTACAAACATTAATTAATATGTCTTGGTTATGCGAAGTATCGTGTTTGTGTTTATTCAGTTTTTGTGCTGAAACATTCATAGTAATGATAATTAGGGTTATAGATAAAAGATATTTCATTCGAATAACATGGTTTTAGTATGTTGTAAAATTTTAATGAAATTATTGTTTTAATCTCTAATTTCTGCCATTTAAAAACGATATTTGCAGAAAAAAATAATTAGAATAAATTTTATGCCAAATTTTATCAGATTAATAGCAGGGTTTGCATTGTTGGGTGGCGCAGTTGCTTTATTCATTTTCGGTTTCTGGCCTTGGGGTATTGTAGCCATTTTACTGGGTTTAATCGTATTAGTTACTTATTTCTTTAACGAGAATATGCTTTTAGCACAATGGTTTCTTAGAAAAGATAACATGCCAAAAGCAAAATCGTATTTGGATAGAATTACCGATTACGAAAAACAGTTAATTAAAGTTCAGCATGGTTATTACAATCTTTTAGTTGGACTAATAGAGAGCAGAACAGCTCCAATGAAATCGGAAAAGTATTTTAAAACAGCTTTAAGTTTAGGTATGCAAATGGAACATAATGTTGCCTTGGCAAAATTAAGTTTGGCTGGCATTGCAATGGCAAAGCGTAATAAACGCGAAGCTACTATGTATTTAGCGGAAGCCAAAAAAGCAGATAAAAATAAACTATTAGCCGATCAGATTAAACAAATGAAAGATCAGATGGGAATGATGGACAAGCAACAACAGGTTCGTTACAGATAAATAAACCAAAAAATAACGAAGCCATTTCTTAATTGAAATGGCTTTTTTTATGGATGATTTCTGCCTATAAACTTTTGGTTACCCAACAGAAACTGAATGGCTTTTTCAATATTTTTATCTACTGATGCCTCTGTTTTTAAGTTATTAATATATCTGATTATTTCTTTTTGAAGATAAGGAGCAAGGCCATTGAAAATGCTATTGGCGATATTATTTTCGCTTAATGCTTTTCTGAATTTTGGGTTAGGTTGAACGATTCTTTCTTCGTAATCGATTTCTATTTCGAAAGTTGCATAATCACCAACTTCTTTTTTTACCATATTTCTCATTGGCGTATTTAGATACAAACGCCACTCACCAGCATATTTTACTAAGGTTTGTTCAAAGGAATAACCGTCTATTTTAATTTCTACTGGAATTTTTCCTTTGTCATTTCCAGATTTATTGAAAAGATATTTAAGATAAGGTTTTGGAACAAAAACAAATGGGTTTATTCCGATAATTTGAATTTCTGCCTTGAAAGGTTCGGGTTTTAAATTTTCCATGATAGAATGCAATACTTTAAAGTTAGCATTTTAGGTTTATTGCAGAAAACTGAGTTTATTAAACCTGATAGAATGGCTATACTTTTTGTTGCAAAAGCTTTCAAACGTTTATGCCCACTTAAAACAAAAAGATAATAGTGATAGCAGGGCTGAACTTTATTCTTTTCAGGAATGTGCTTTTCACAGTGATTAAAAACCAAATTAAGATTTCTGTTGTAGTGTATTATAAATCTTATACTTATGGCAACATCACAAGAAGGAAGTACTAACAATACTCAGGAAGAAAATAACATTAAAGATTTAGGTGGTAAAGAAGCCATCGAAAAACTTAATGAATTAGCCGAAAAGGCAGAAAGCTGCTTTTTTTGCACAAATATTAAAACAGGGGTGCCATTATCGATTAGGCCGATGGCAATTCAACAAGTTGATGAACAAGGGAATATCTGGTTTATGAGTATGAAGGATAGTCATAAAAACGAAGAAATTGCAAGCGACCCGTTTACACATCTTTTATTTCAGGCTGGAGCGCACTCTGGTTTTGTTAACATTTACGGTATCTCAGAAATTAGCCGAGATCAGGCTAAGATAGACGAGCTTTGGAGCCCTTTTATTCAAACCTGGTTTCAGGGTGGCAAAGATGATCCAAATATTACTTTAATTAAAGTTATACCAAGTGAAGGTTATTATTGGGATAATAAACATGGTACTGCTGTAGCTTTTTTAAAGATGGCAGCATCGGTACTTGTTGGAAAAACGATGGATGATTCGGTAGAAGGTACTTTGGATATTGATTAAGAGAGAGATTATTTATCTCCCAGATAATCATATCCTTCTAGTTCTTCCCGTGTAGTGCGTTTGCTCAAAATGTCTAATTCTTCTGATTCGGCTCTTTTGAAGAAAAATGCCTCGGCTTGAATTCTTTTGATTAACTGGTGAACAAGGGATAAATCGAACGCATCTTTACTTAGTTTGATGCAGTATTCTCTTTCTGTAATTTCTAAACTTGAAGTATTCATAAGGCAACGATTTTATTGTCGATTGCTGTAAATATAGAAAAGGCTTGCTAAATAATTGTTAGCAAGCCTTTTAAGTTTATGTTATGCTTTTGTTAACAAAGCATCTACGAAAAAACTATTTATGCGATAGAAATAAACCGTCGTCGGTTTTGGCAACTTTTAAAATGTTTTTTCCCGTTAAACCTTTTAAGGTTGTATCCCATTTTTTGTTGCTCCAATCTGCTAATTTTGCTTTAACGTCAGTTAAAAGATATTGCTCATCTTCTTTAACTAATGCATAAAGTTCGATTTCTTCAGCAGTCATTTCTATTTTCTTTTTTTCAGGGCGCATTTGTGGGAAAAATAGTACTTCCTGAATTGTGCTTTGATTAGTCATTAGCATAACGATACGATCGATCCCAAAGCCTAAACCTGATGTTGGCGGCATACCATATTCCAGCGCACGAACGAAATCTTCATCCATTGCCATTGCTTCAGCATCGCCACGATCTGCTAATGTTAACTGGTCTTCAAAACGTTCTTTTTGATCAATCGGATCATTTAATTCTGAATAAGCGTTACCAATTTCTTTACCATTAACAAATATTTCAAAACGCTCAACCAAACCAGGTGCAGAGCGGTGTTTTTTTGCAAGCGGTGTCATTTCGATTGGATAATCGGTAATAAACGTAGGTTGAATTAAATTCGCTTCTACTTTATCACTAAAAATTTCATCTACAAGTTTACCACGACCCATTGTAGAATCGGTTTCGATGCCTAAATCTTTACAGGTTTGTAGCAGTTGTTGCTCATCCATCGCAGAAACATCAATACCTGTATATTTCTGTATGGATTCGTACATGGTTAACTTTTCATAAGGACCTTCGAAGTTGATGTCGTTTTCGCCAACTTTAACTACAGCTGAACCATTGGTTGCAATTGCTACTTTTTCCAAACATTCTTCAACCATAGCCATCATCCAGATATAATCTTTGTAGGCTACATAAATTTCCATCGAAGTGTACTCTGGATTATGAGTACGGTCCATACCTTCGTTGCGGAACATTTTACCAAATTCATAAACGCCATCAAAACCTGCAACAATTAGCCTTTTTAAATACAATTCATTAGCAATACGCAAATAAAGAGGCATATCTAAAGTATTGTGATGCGTAGCAAACGGACGAGCAGCTGCACCGCCGTGGATAGGCTGTAAAATCGGCGTTTCTACTTCCATCCAGCCCTGGCTGTCGAAATAGTTACGCATCGAATTAATTACCTTACTACGTTTGATGAATATTTGTTTGTAATCAGGATTAACAGTTAAATCTACATAACGCATTCTGTAGCGCAATTCTGGATTGGTAAACCCATCATATACGTTTCCATCATCATCGCGTTTAACAATTGGTAAAGGGCGTAAAGATTTAGCAAGAACTTTAAATTCAGTTACGTGGATAGATATTTCGCCAGTTTGAGTAGTAAATACGTAACCTTTAATACCGATAAAATCGCCAATATCTAAAAGTTTTTTAAATACGGTATTATATATTGTTTTGTCTTCACCAGGACAAAGTTCATCTCTCTTTAAATAAACCTGAATACGAGCAGTAGAATCCTGAATTTCGGCAAAAGAAGCAGCCCCCATAATATTACGGCCCATAATACGACCCGCTAAGCTAACCGTCTTGTATGCTGTTTTATCCTTTTCGTAGTTTGCTAAAATATCTGCAGCGGTTACATTAACCTCATATGATTCTGCAGGATATGGCTCTATGCCTAATTCGCGTAATTGTTTTAACGACTCACGTCGTAATATTTCTTGTTCTGATAATCCTATACTCATTTCGGGTATTTTTTGCAAAAGTAATGATTTTGCAATTTGTTACGTAATTATAAATTAACAGCTTCGATTAAAACAGAAACATTTTAACTTCGAAAAATTGAATTCAAAATAGAGATGTTCAAAACCCTTTATAATCGTTTAAAAGCTGATGGATACAAAGATAATAAAGGAAAAGGAATTAAAAATCTTATTCTAACTATTATGTATAACCCATTTGGTTTAAAAACTAATTAACAGGTATTATATTTGTTGTAGCATATTTCAATTAAATATTTCCATGTCTGATATAAAGCCAATACAACAGTCGAGTTTAGAATTTTTAAAACTACTAAAGAAAAATAACGAAAGAGAGTGGTTTAATGCCAATAAATTAGCATTCCAAAAAGAACAAATGCTAATTGAATCATTCGCTCAGCATTTGCTGGATTTAATGAATATCCATGATGTAATTGAAACTGCTTCGGGTAAAAAAAGCTTATATAGAATTTATCGTGATACCCGTTTTTCTAATGATAAAACACCTTACAAAACCCATTGGAGTGGAAGTTTTAAGCGTACAGGAAAACAACGTAGGGGAGGTTATTATTTCCATATCGAATCTGGAAATAGTTTCGTTGCGGGTGGTTTCTTCGGGCCATCACCACAAGATTTAAAATTAATTAGAGAAAATATAGCTTTTGATGCAGAGCCTTTACGAGAGATATTAAAGGATAAAACTTTTATAAAATCGTTTGAACATTTAAAAGGCGAACAATTAAAAACAACGCCAAAAGGTTTTGATGCCGAGCATAAGGATATTGACTTACTTCGTTATAAGCAATTTTTGCTGGTTCATCATTTTTCTGATGAAGAAGTATTAAAGGCAGATTTTCTTACTAACTGTAATCAGGTTTTTAAAGATATGCGACCTTTTTTAGATTACATGACAGAGATTTTAACAACTGATGCTAATGGAATTGAATTGTAATTAATTTTTTAAATTAAAGGCTGGATTTCACTTCAGAAAAACCCACCCTTTATCTTATTTAGAGCATTTTACGATTCTGCCTCTACGCCTTCTTCATACATCTCGTCAATCACATCTATATACTTCTTTTCAACAATACGACGTTTTATCTTCATTGTAGGTGTAATTTCTCCTTCATCAATGCTAAAAGGATTACGTTTTATTTTGAAGTTTTTAATACGTTCGAACTTGGCTAATTCATTAGAAATTTTCTTAATGTCTTGTTCCATCCAATCAATAATTTCCTTGTTTTGAATAAATGGATCTGATTCTTCGAAGAATGAAGGCTTAAGTTTAAAAGTCTCTTCTAAAGTTTCTCTATTTGGAATAATGATCGCTGTAATAAATTCACGTTTATCGCCTATAAGGAATAATTGATCAATTTTCGGGCTTTTTAAGTAAATATTTTCTACAGGAGTAGGATAAACATTTTTGCCATAAGCATTTACGATCATGTTCTTTAAACGATCGGTAATTTGAAGATTGCCCTTGTAAAAACGACCGATATCGCCTGTGTGAAACCACATAGCTGCATCTATTGCTTCGGCTGTTTCTGCAGGTTTATTAAAGTAACCTTTCATTACACAATGGCCACGTACAATTACTTCGCCTTCTGCACATTCAAATTCCTCGTTAAAAGTATGGTGTGTTTGTATATTAATAATTTCCTTAGTTTCTACATCCTGAATACCAACTTCAATACCTGGAATTACACGTCCCACTGTTCCATAAACCTGCCTATGGTATTCGGTAACCGACATAACTGGCGAAGTTTCTGTTAAACCAAAACCCTCTAATATTTTAATGCCTAAATCGCCGAAAAACTCTCCCACATTTTTTGGAAGTGCAGCACCTCCAGAAATCATAAATTGCAACCTACCACCAGTTTTCTCTTTAATTTTACTGAAAACTAATTTTTCGGCTATACCTTTTTTAATTGAAAGCATTAACCCTGGGTTTTTACCAGCTTCTTTTGCAACTCGATAAGTTTTTCCTGTTTCTAAAGCCCAGGTAAATATTTTTGCTTTTGTTCCACCAGCTGATGTTCCCGATTTAATGGCTTTATCATGAATGCGTTCCAGTAATCTCGGCACACAACTCATAACCGTCGGACGAACTTCGCCCATATTTTTTGCTAATAATTCAAGGCTTTGAGCAAACGCAATTTTACAGCCTTGTGCACAGCACACATGATAAGTTGCCGTACGTTCAAAAACATGGGAGAGTGGTAAAAATGATAGAAAAGTTTCTGTTTCATCGATAACAGGAATCTGTTGCAGGCAAACCTCTACATTTTTTACAAAATTATAATGGGTAAGCATAACCCCTTTTGGTGTACCTGTTGTTCCTGAAGTGTAGATTAGAGAAGATACATCATTTGGTAAAACTAAACTTCTGCATTGATCTATGTCGGCCCGTTCTGCTGCCGTAACCTGATGTTTAAGTGCAAGAATATCTGAAAAAGCAATTACTTCAACATCAACATCTTCTGGAACAACGACTTTTTCAAAATCTTTAAATGCAGGGATAATGTATTTTAACTCCTTACAATTTGCTGCAACTTTTAAAACCTTGCGATAAAGAAAGTTATTTCCAACAAGAATTGATTTTATGCCAGAATCGTTAATTATATAAGCTACTTCCTGCTCAGAAAGTGTAGGATATATAGAAACATTAATTGCACCAATTTGTTGAATACCTTGATCGTAATAAACATATTCAGGCGAATTTTCAATCATTAAACCTAAACGATCGCCTTTTTTTATTCCTCTTTCTAAAAAATATGCTGATACGGCATCAGCTCTTTTTAAGGTATCCTCAAAAGAAATTTCCGTCCATTCAGTTCCTTGTTTATGAATTAAAAAGGTTTCTTCTGGCTTGTGAATATTTTTTATCACATTCCTTAAAAGGGTAGGGACGGTTGAAAATTCGTTAATTAATGGCATTGCTCGTTATTTGGTGTTCGTTATAATTAACAATTATAATACTTTTTGGTTTAAAAATGTAAATTGATGTATGCGAGCTGATTTTGGTTTGTATATTTTTCCCGAAGATCAACGAGATTTACTCACATTATCGTCTCAACGTTACTGCAAGGCTTGAAGCAATCTCCTTTTATCACTACTAATTCAATTACTCCGCTGTTTCGCATTTATGAATGTTTAAAACGCAAAAAGCCTCGAAAATATCGAGGCCTTTGAAATATTATTTGTAATGAATTTTAAACTGAGAAACTCTCGCCACAACCACAACTGCGACTAGCATTTGGATTAATAAAGTTGAAACCTTTGCCATTTAACCCATCAGTAAAATCCAATTCTGTACCAGCTAGGTATAAGAAAGATTTCATATCTAATGCAATTTTGATTCCTCTGTCTTCAAAAAACTGATCGCCTTTTTGTTCTTCGTTATCAAAATCCAAATTATAAGATAAACCTGAACAGCCACCGCCTTTTACCGAAACACGTAAAAAGTAATCAGAACCCATTTCCGAATCCTGCATTAAGTGGGTGATTTTTTCTTTTGCTTTATCTGTTATAGTAATCATAGTATCAAGATTTTAGTATCAAGTATCAAGGTTTTATCAAGTCGAAATCCAATCTCGATACTTGATTCTTTATACTTGCTACTATTATTAATGGTGCGATTTCTCTAACACAATTGCTTCTAAGCCATTTTTAACGCGGTAATCGTTAATGGCCGATTTAATTGCATCTTCTGCTAACACCGAGCAGTGAATTTTAACTGGAGGTAAAGCTAATTCTTCAACAATATCCATATTGTCGATAGTTAAAGCCTCATCAATTGTTTTTCCTTTTAACCATTCTGTAGCTAAAGAAGAAGAAGCAATAGCCGAACCACAACCAAATGTTTTAAATTTAGCATCAGTGATTACGTTATCTTCACTAACTTCAATTTGTAAACGCATTACGTCGCCACACTCAGGTGCGCCAACTAAACCAGTTCCTACAAATTTGCTGTCTTTATTTAATGTACCTACGTTACGTGGGTTATTGTAATGGTCAATTACTTTTTCTGAATATGCCATGATTTTATTTCTTTATATCTCCGAAGAGATGATTTTAATTTATTAGTTTACTGTTATCGGTTGTCTGTTTTCAGTCTAATCGCTTTATGCTAAGCATCTAAACATGTAACAGGCAACTTGTAACACACAACACATTAATTTGCTTTGCAAATTAATGTTCTGCCCACTCAATTTTACTCAAGTCAATTCCTTCTTTAAACATTTCCCAAAGTGGAGAAAGTTCTCTTAAGTGATTAACCGCTTTTTCAGTAACTGCAATCGCCTGGTCAATTTCTTCTTCAGTAGTAAATCTTCCCAAACCATAACGAATTGAAGAGTGTGCTAAATCATCAGATAAACCTAAGCTTTTCAAAACGTAAGATGGTTCTAAAGAAGCTGAAGTACAAGCCGAACCCGAAGATACTGCTAAATCGCTCATGGCCATCATTAAACCTTCACCCTCAACATATTTGAAAGAGATATTAGCTACATGTGGTAAACGGTGTTGTGTATTACCATTAACATAACTTTCTTCCATTTTGTTTAAAGTCGATTCTAACTTATCACGCAAAGCTGATAAACGAATAGTTTCGCTTTCCATCTCTAAACGACAAAGTTCGCAAGCTTTACCTAAACCAACAATACCTGGAACGTTTAATGTACCAGAACGCATTCCACGCTCATGGCCACCGCCATCCATTTGTGAAGTTACTTTAACTCTTGGGTTTTTTCTACGTACATAAAGTGCACCAACGCCTTTCGGACCATACATTTTATGTGCCGAGAAAGCCATCAAATCAATCCCGTCAGCATTTACATCAACAGGAATTTTACCAACTGCCTGCGTAGCATCAGTCATAAATAAAGCGCCATGTTTGTGTGCAATTGCCGAGATTTCTTTAACGGGTTGAATCACACCAATTTCGTTGTTGCCATACATAATCGAAACTAAAATAGTTTCTGGAGTCATAGCAGCTTCTAATTCAGCTAAATCAATTAAACCATCTTCTTTAACGCCTAAATAGGTAACACGAGCACCATTTTTTTCAAGGTGTTTACAAGTATCTAAAACAGCTTTATGTTCGGTAACCGCAGTAATAATGTGGTTGCCCTTTTCTTTATACATTTCAAATACACCTTTAATAGCTAAGTTATCAGCTTCAGTTGCACCTGATGTAAAAATAACTTCTTTTTCGGTACAGCCAATTAGTTTGGCTACCTGCTCACGAGCATAATCAACTCCTTCTTCTGCCACCCAACCAAAAGCGTGATTACGGCTTGCGGCATTTCCAAATTTCTCAGTAAAGTAAGGTAGCATTGCCTCTAATACCCTCGGATCAAGAGGTGTAGTGGCATTATTATCTAAATATATCGGCTGTTTCATTTCAGTTCTGTTATTTCTACTACAAAGATACGAAAAAACTTATTTAACAATTATAAATAATAGCTATGAGGTTATAGAGAAAACCTGCATTTTTACATTCACATAACCTTATAATCTATGAATAAGATAGAGCACATTGGCATAGCAGTAAAAGACCTGAATAATTCTATAGATATCTATCAGAAATTACTCAACACCGATTGTTATAAAACAGAGCAAGTTGCGTCAGAATTTGTAAATACTGCCTTCTTTAAAACTGGCGATAACAAAGTCGAGTTATTGCAGGCTACTTCGCCCGATAGCGCTATTGCAAAGTTCATAGAAAAAAAAGGAGAGGGCATTCATCACATTGCCTTCCTTGTCGATGATATTTTAGCCGAAATGGAAAGGCTGCATAGCGAAGGTTTTGTACTGCTTAACGAATCGCCCAAAAAGGGAGCCGATAATAAAATGGTTTGCTTTGTACACCCAAAAGATACAAACGGCGTTTTAATAGAAATATGCCAGGAAATTAAGTGGGTGTAGGGAATAAATAGAAAGTAAAAAAGGTTGCTAATTCTTTACCTGTTTGTTTTTATTTGAAAACGATTGGTTCTGTATTTCATTTCTGCTGTAGTCCTGCTGTCCATTTCAAGTCCTCGTTGCACTGCGGGCTTTTCATTTTCATCAGGTTTATTAATTTTGGCCTTTGGTACTAGGCAAAACAGCGAAGCCTACAACTCTATAATCTTAATAATTTATTTGTGAGCGATAACTTATCCTTAATTAAAATCATCAGCAAAGATTTTGATATTCAAAATGAATTGACGGAAAATCAATTGCATCAGGCAATGGTTGATGCTTTTGCATACCTCGTCGATCATGATTTCCCTAAACTCATTCAGATACTTTACAAGGCAGATGTCGATCAATATAAATTAAAAGAGTTATTAGAAAATACAGAAGGCTTAAGTTCGGCAGAAGTTATTGCTAATGCCTATATCTCACGACAAAAAGCTAAAGTAGAAACCTGGAAAAAGTATAGCTTATAAGCTTTAAGCCAAAAGCTGCAAGCATAAAGTGAATATAAGCTTGTAAGCTGAAAGCATAAAGTGAATATGATACTAAGATATTCTTAAGTTTCCTCAGATGGTGAAAACTAAACCCTAAAGTACAAACCTTGAAAATTATAGCTTGTAAGCTAAAGCATAAAGTGGATATAATACATAAGATTCTCTTAAGTTTTCTTAGATGGTGAAAAACTAAACCCTAAGTACAAACCTGGGAAATTATAGCTTGTAAGCTGAAAGCATAAAGTGAATATAATACTAAGATTCTCTTAAGTTTTCTTAGATGGTGAAAACTAAATCCTAAAGTACAAGCCCAGGAAATTATAGCTTGTAAGCTAAGCATAAAGTGAATACAATACTAAGATTCTCTTAAGTTTTCTTAGATGGTGAAAAACTAAAAACTACCTCTCTTTCTAAGTATTCTTAGTCCTTTTATTACCAGTTCTAATTCAGTATTACTCAGGTATATCTCGGGTGTTATTCGGTTGTTTACCTTGTAACATACCCAACTTAAAACCAAGTATGTATTGGGGTATAACTATAAATTACATAGTGTTAAATCCCTGATGAAAAGTTAGATGATTTAAGAAACTTTGGCGCAGTTCTATGTTTCGTTGCCTGTTCAAAAGTAAAAGCCATATTTAAAACTTTATCTTCTTCGTAAGCATTTGCCATAATCGATAAGCCAACAGGTAATTCGTAAATTTTTCCCATCGGCACTGTTATATGTGGAAAACCAGCCATTGCAGCTGGACTGCAAAAATAAAAACCATTGCTGTAATCGCCATTAAACAAATCAATTAAAGATGGAATGCCATAACTCGTACCTACAATAGCATCCAAATTGTTTTTTGCCATTAAATCTGTAATTATTTTTCTCGAAGAAAGAACCTTTTCTACAGCCTCTTTATATGCTGCACTCGAAATGGCCGGCGCCTTATCACTGCTTTCTAAGGTTTCTTGCTTAAAGTAGGACATGGTTGTATTTTCATTTGCTTTATTAAAAGCAATAACTTCAGTTAAATTTTTAACTTTTGCATTTGCTGTTTTTAAGTAAGCATTAACACCATCTTTAAATTCGCATTGAAGTACCGTAAAACTTGCTGAACCAATTACCCTAAGTTCTTTTAAAAGCTCTACCTCAATAATTTCGGCACCAAGTTCCTTTAATTTAGCAATTGCATTTTGATATAATTTTACAACGCCTTCATGGCCAGTTAAAAACGATTTTTCAATACCAATTTTCTTTCCTTTAAAACCATCGTTTTTTAATGCCTGATTATAATCTTTTTGTGTTTTAGCCGAGTTATCTTTGGTTGCTTCATCCTGCTCATCTTCTCCTGTTAAAGCAGAGAGCAAAATTGCAACATCAGTAACCGTTCTGCCCATCGGGCCTGCCGTATCTTGTGTTTTGGAGATGGGGATAATTCCGCTACGACTTAACAAACCCACTGTAGGCTTAAAACCTACAAGACCATTATACGATGATGGTGCAATTATAGAGCCATTGGTTTCGGTTCCGATTGCAATAGCACATAAGTTTGCAGAAGCTGCACAACCCGAGCCAGAACTGGAGCCGCTTGGACTTCGATCTAAAATATTTGGATTTTTAGTTTGACCACCTCTGCTGCTCCAGCCACTGCAAGAGCGGGTTGAACGGAAGTTTGCCCATTCGCTAAGATTAGTTTTACCCAAAATTACTGCGCCAGCCTCACGAAGTTTTTTAACAATAAAAGCATCAAGGGAAGCTATATTGCCCGCTAGGGCTAAAGCCCCAGCCGTGGTTTGCATTTTATCAGCCGTATTAATATTGTCTTTAATTAAAACAGGTATGCCGTGCATCATGCCTCTAATATTACCAGCTTTACGCTCTTCATCCATTTTGCTGGCAATTTCTAAAGCATCAGGATTAATTTCGATAACGGCATTTAGTTTCGGACCTGTTTTATCTAGCGCTTCAATTCTTTTTAAATATAACTTTGTTATCGATTTAGAAGAAACTTTGCCGTTCTTCATCAGGTTTTGTAATTCAGTTATTGTAATTTCGTTTAATTCAAAATCGTCTTTAAAGGCTGTTGTAATATCATTGTTTGTAACTATCGCGGCTGATGCAGGTAAGCCGATTGTTGTAATTAAACCTGCAGCAGAACCGCTTTTTATGAAATTTCTTCTGTTCATTTGGGATAGTTATCAATGCTTTAAATTATAAATATAGATTTTAAATATTTGTACCTAAATAGATTTGATAAAAACTTGTTATTTAAATTTTGGTTTTGCTATTGTAAATCAAAAATAAAATTAGGATATTTGCATCCTCTAAAATAGAGGTTGAAAAGACAAATAGAAAATGTCATAAGCGTTGTTGCCAGCAAATTGCAACTAAATGTTCTTGATGCTTTCACATAGATAACTTAAAATAATATTCAAATGAAAAAAGATTTGCACCCATCAAGCTACAGACCAGTTGTTTTCAAAGATATGTCTAACGAATATGCTTTCTTAACAAAATCTTGCGTAGATACTAAAGAAACAATTAAATGGGAAGATGGTAACGAGTATCCTCTATACAAATTAGAGATTTCTCACATGTCTCACCCTTTTTATACAGGTAAAATGAAATTGGTTGATACTGCAGGACGTATCGATAAATTCAAAAACCGTTACGCTAAGAAATAATTTTAGCAACAAAAAGCATTTTTTGAAGTCCCTTTGCCAAAAGCATCGGGACTTTTTTTATTTTTGCTGCTTATGACAATCAATCTTTTTGATGATTCCAGTTGGGAAACATTACGTCCGCTTACTTTTACCAGGCCTGTAGCCGATTTACGCATAGGTATTTTAACAATAGCTGAGAAGTGGGCAAAACATCTAAATGCCGATTTTGGTTTCCAAACTCAAGACTATCTTTCGGTAAAGTACCCAGCCAAGAAAAACCCTAGTCTTTTTATTAACGGCTCAATTTGTCCTGATCAGGCTTTAGTTGATGCGATAAGCCAATTGAAAGATGGTGAAGTACTGATTAAGGACGATATTCTTATTGCACATCATAATGATCCTGCTGATTTTAAAGCGGTGACATTTAATAAAGAGATTCAATACACCAGAGATTTTGTAAGGATTACATATCCTGAGAATATTTTCACAAATAACCCTGCAGAAATTAGAAAGGACTTTGAGCTTTTAACTAGAGGGCGTACTTCTGCTAAAATAAGTAGTACCAATCAATTATTGGGCGATGATATCTTTTTTGAAGAAGGTGCAAAAGCAGAGTGTAGTGTTTTAAATAGTGGTTATGGGCCTATTTATGTAGGTAAAAATGCCGAGATTTGGGAAGGAAGTTTGATTAGAGGATCTTTTGCGCTTTGCGAAAACTCATCTATTAAAATGGGTGCAAAAATATATTCAGGTACTACTATAGGGCCAAATAGCCGTGCGGGTGGCGAAATTAATAATTCAGTAATTTGGGGTAACTCGGCTAAAGGGCACGATGGATACTTAGGTAATTCTGTATTAGGTGAATGGTGTAATATTGGTGCAGATACCAATAATTCGAACTTAAAAAATAACTATGCTGAAGTGAAGCTTTATGATTATGAAAATAAAAAAATGCGCAACACCAATTTACAGTTTTGTGGTTTAATTATGGCTGATCATGCTAAATCTGGCATAAATACCATGTTTAATACAGGTACAATTGTTGGCGTTAGCGCAAATATTTTTGGAGGAGGTTTACCCCCAAATCACATTGCTGATTTCAGTTGGGGCGGTGCCGATGGTTTCGAAAACTATAAACTGGATAAGATGTTCGAAACTACAGAAAAAGTTTTTGGACGGAAAAACGTAATCTTTAACGATACGGAAAAGGAAATTTTAACTAAGGTTTATGAGCTGACAGCAGCTCATAGAAATTTTTAATATAAATGTGATCTTTAAAAAATCAAAACTAAAATATAATGAGAAAACAAATAGTAGCAGGTAACTGGAAAATGAATTTGGATTATAACGAAGGTGTTTCGTTATTCAGTGAAATTGTAAATATGGTTAAGGATGAACGCAAAGGTGATCAACTGGCTATAATTTGTGCTCCATTTATTCATTTAAATAGTTTGGCTAAACTCGGTGGTTCTGATGTTGCTATCGGTGCTCAAAACATTCACGATAAAGAAAACGGTGCTTATACAGGTGAGGTTTCTGCGAAAATGGTTAAATCTGTTGGAGTAGAATATGTAATTTTAGGTCACTCAGAACGCAGACAATACCAGGCAGAAAGCGATGAATTATTGGCTTCAAAAACCAAAACAGCTTTAGCACACGATTTAAAACCAATTTTTTGTATTGGTGAAACTTTAGATGAGCGTAATAATGGAAGTTATTATGAAGTTTTAAAGAAACAATTAGTAGAAGGTCTTTTTAGCTTAACTGAAGCGGATTTCAAAAAAGTAGTTATTGCTTACGAGCCAGTTTGGGCAATCGGAACAGGCTTAACTGCATCGCCAGAGCAGGCACAAGATATTCATGCATTTATTCGTTCTGAAATTGAAGCAAATTATGGTTTCAATATAGCGGATGATACTACAATTTTATATGGTGGTAGCTGTAACCCAGGCAACGCTGCAAGTTTATTCGCTCAAAAAGATATTGATGGCGGCTTAATCGGTGGTGCATCATTAAAATCACGTGATTTTACAGATATTATTAAAGCATTAAATAGCTAAATGCAATACATAAAAGCAATTTTTAAATTCAAAAGTATTAAAGAATACCAACAAGATTTGCTGATCAGTGATTTAGCAGATACTGGTTTTGATACATTTGAAGACAGCGAAAATGGGTTTACCGCTTTCGTAATAAAAGAAAATTTTAACGAGCAGGACCTGATAGGCCTGCTCGCTAATTATGCAGAAGATTTCACGGCAGAATATTTTTTAGAGGATGTTGCCGACGAAAACTGGAATGCTGAATGGGAGAAAAATTTCAATCCGTTAATTATTGATGATGTTTGTTATGTAAGGGCAACCTTCCATGAACCGCAACCATCTTATCCTTACGAGATTGTTATAGACCCGAAAATGGCTTTTGGTACTGGTCATCATCAAACTACAACCATGGTGATGCAGTATATTCTTGCTGCCGATGTAAAGGATAAAGATATTCTTGATATGGGTTGTGGCACAGGAATTTTAGCAATTTTAGCGGCTAAATTAGGCGCTAAAACTTTAATGGCAATCGATTATGATGATATTTGTTATGAAAGTACGCTAGAAAATGCTGCGTTAAACAATGTTGAAAACCTGGAAGCACTCTGTGGTAGTAAAGAAGTGATCCCAAATGAGGAGTACGATATTATTTTAGCAAATATTAATAGAAACATTCTTTTAGATCAGATCGGTAGATACGCAGAGGTTTTGAAAGCAGAAGGAAAAATTTTCTTTAGTGGCTTTTATTTGGATCCAGATTTAAGCATGATTACGGCTGAGTGTGCTAAGTATGGCATAAAATACCTTGATCACAAACAAAATGGCGATTGGGTTGCTGCTCAGTTCGAGAAGAAATAGAAGAGTAAAGAACAAAGATAATGACGCAAGAGAAAAATCTGCTCATTATTCTTTTATCGAAAAATAGATATGCGTATACATTTTATTGCAATCGGCGGAAGTGCCATGCACAACCTTGCCATTGCGCTTCATAAAAAGGGTTATCAAATTTCTGGTTCAGATGATGTGATTTTCGAACCCGCAAAATCGAGACTAGATAAGTATGGTTTGTTGCCAGCTGAAATGGGTTGGGATGAAAATAGAATTTCTACCGATTTAGATGCCGTAATTTTAGGCATGCACGCCAGAATTGATAACCCTGAATTATTAAAAGCCCAGGAAATAGGCGTTAAAATCTACTCATACCCCGAATATATTTACGAACAAAGTAAAGATAAACTGCGTGTAGTAATTGGTGGTAGTCATGGTAAAACAACGATTACCAGCATGATTTTACATGTTTTGAACTATTATAATCGTGATTTTGATTATTTGGTTGGTGCACAATTAGCTGGCTTCGAAACTATGGTTAAAGTAACTAAAGAAGCGCCAGTTATGATTATTGAGGGTGATGAGTATTTATCATCGCCAATTGATAGAAGGCCAAAATTTCATCTTTATAAAGCCAATGTCGCCGTAATTAGCGGTATCGCATGGGATCATATTAATGTTTTTCCAACTTATGCAGATTATACTTTACAATTTGATAAGTTTATCGATACCATCGAAGAAAACGGTACTTTAATTTATTGTAAAGCGGATGCTGATTTAAATGAAATTGTAACGCATTCTAATGCGAAGGTTCAGAAAATTGGTTATGCTATTCCAGAACATGAAATTGTAAATGGTATTACCTTTTTGCTACCAGAAAAAACAGCACTAAAAGTATTTGGCGATCATAATTTAATGAATATGAACGCAGCCAAGTTGGTTTGTGCGCAGTTGAATATTAGTGAAGCTGAATTTAACGAAGCAATTTCTTCTTTTACTGGAGCAGCAAAACGTCTTGAAGTTATTTCTGCTGATGAATCGACAAATGTTTACAAAGACTTTGCCCATTCACCATCGAAATTAAAGGCAACTATTGAAGCTGTAAAAAGTCAGTTTACCGACCGAAAATTGATAGCTTGCATCGAGTTGCACACATTCAGTAGTCTAAACAAAGATTTCTTAAAAGAATATGCAGGTTCTATGGATAAAGCGGACGACGCAATAGTTTTTATCGACCTGAAATCTTTTGAACAGAAAAGAATGGAACCTTTTAGTGAAAGTGATGTTCAGGAAGCTTTTTCGAATCCACGTTTGAAATTTTTTAATGATGCAGCGAAATTGAAAGCATATTTATTAAGCCAAAATTACAAGGATACCAATCTTTTAATGATGAGTTCGGGTAATTATGCTGGTTTCGATTTACCTGAGCTGGCTAATTCATTAACTCGCTAATATTGAATGAAAAGTGTTGGAGAGCATATTAAGCAGAGTAGGGTTGCCCTTGGCCTGAGTCAGGCAGAAGCCGCGAAGAAACTTAATATTTCAACTCCAGCCTTTTGTAAAATAGAAACGAACCAAACCGATTTAAATATTTCCCGATTGCTGCAAATTGCCAAGGCATTTAAAGTTTCTGCTGCACAATTATTAGGAGAAAGTTTCGAAGCGTCAAATTCTTCCGAAGAGCTAACCGCTCTAAAACAATCATTGTCTGAAAAAGAAGAAGAGATCAATAAACTACGTAAAAAGGTTATTGATCTCTATGATAAACTAGGGATCTAATATTTTCTGTTTATCTTTTAATTAGAGTTTTTACTGAATATAATTCTGTTATATGTTTTTATTTTGAATTTTATTCGAAATATTTATAGATTTACAGAATGATAAATGATGAGAGCTTTACTTTAGATCATGTTGATTTGGCAATTCTTAGGCTGATGCAAGCCAATGCCCGAATTTCAAACGTTGATTTGGCCAAGTCCTTAGAGCTTGTTCCCTCGGCTGTTTTGGAACGGGTGAAGAAGCTGGAAAAGAAAAATGTTATTACGGGTTATTATGCCAAGGTAAATCCTGTTGCAGTCGATTTGAAATTATTGGCCTTTATCTCGATGAAATCATCTCAAAGTTTCAGTTGTAATGATACAGCGAGAGAACTGGCTAAAATCCCTGATGTACAGGAAGTGCATGTTATAGCGGGTGATGATTGCTTTTTAGTGAAAGTAAGAACGGCAGATTCGGCTTCACTGATGGCTTTGCTACGCGATTCTTTTAGCAAAGTTCCAAATATCTTATCTGTTAAAACTACTATAGTACTGGAAACCGTTAAGGAACAGCAACAATTGATAATTCCTGAAAAATAAATCATGACTAATTTAAATAAATCATCTTCACCAGTTCTGGTGTATTTAGCTTTTGCCATAGTTTATCTGGTTTGGGGTTCAACATACTTCTTTATACAAAAGGCACTTGCGGGCTTTCCGCCCTTTATTCTTGGTGTCTTTCGCTTTTCAGTGGCAGGTATTTTGATGCTGGTATGGTGTAAGTTGAAAGGAGAGCAAATATTTAATAGCAAAACAATAAAAATTGCTGCGGTTAGCGGTATTTTAATGTTGGGCATTGGAAATGGCATAGTTATCTGGGTAGAACAGTTTATTCCAAGTGGTTTGGTAGCCATAATGGTAGCCTCTGCCGCTATATGGTTTATAATTTTAGACAAACCGAAGTGGAAAGAAAACCTTAGTAATAAATATATTGTTTCTGGTATTTTAATCGGTTTTTTTGGCGTTATTGTTTTGTTTGGCGATCAGCTTTTACAGGCGTTAGATAAGCCGCAAAGTAGCTTACAGATTATTGGAATGGTTTTACTGGTTGTAGGGCCAATCGCGTGGGCTGGAGGTTCTCTTTATTCGAAGTATAATCCAACAACAGAAGGTTCGGTTTCTGTAAATACAGGCTGGCAAATGCTTATGGCTAGCCTGGCTTTTTTACCAGGAACTTTTATAAAATCAGAATTTAAATTTTTAGATTGGAGCAGTATTTCTTTGGATGCCTGGTTATCGATAACCTATTTGATTGTTTTTGGTTCCATAGCTGCATTTAGCGCTTATGTATGGTTGTTAAAAATGCGGCCTGCAACACAAGTTAGTACTTACGCTTATGTAAATCCTGTAGTAGCTGTTTTACTTAGTTTAAGCTTTACCAACGAAGTTATCGGGGTTACGCAGATTATTGGCTTAGCTATTATTTTGGGAAGTGTACTGCTTATAAATCTTCCAAAATATAAAAGCGTATAGACCCAGAATTTATACGCTTTTATATACTTAAAAAACCTTACGCATGGTTAAATGCTTTTTACCAAATGTTGCACCAGTTGCTTTATGGATAGAAATCATTTGCTCATTAAAATCGCCAACCCAGCTTAATTCTAACTCTTTATATTGATTTTTAGGTAACACATATTCACCCAACCTGATAAATAGAACAGATTCTAACCCATGTTTTTGAAACTTGGGTTTGGTACCCATTACAATGGCTCGCATACGGGTAACACCAACCCAGCGACGGTAGGCAAATTTCAGTTTTTCGATCAATCCTAGCTTTCCATCAAAACCTTTAATCATTTGATTGGCGTCAGGAATAAGTACCACAAATGATGCTGGTTCGCCGTTAAAGTAAGCAAACTGAATTAAATGTTCATCCATTATAGGCTCCATGCTTTTAAAACTTTCTTCTAAAGTTTCTTTTTTAATGGGAACAAAGTTTTCGAAATCCTGCCAGCCATCATTGTAGATTTCCATTAAATCTGCAATGTACTTTTCAGAATTACTTTTAGTGAAATATTCGAAAGTATATCCAGGTTTGTTTCTAACCCAATTAGCAATTTTTGTAAAGCGCTCTGGAAATGGAATTGTTAAATTAATATGGTTGGTTAATTGTTCGTATTCTTTTGTAAAACCATAAGCATCGAAAAATTTCTCGTAGTAAGGAAAATTATAATTCATACCGAATGATGGAGGCGTAAAACCTTCAACTAATAATCCCCAAAAAGAGTCGTTCTCGCCAAAGTTGATCGGCCCATCCATAGCTTTCATGCCATTTTCGATTAACCAGGCTTTAGCAGTATCAAATAAAAGAAAGGCGGCCTTCTCATCATCAATACATTCAAAAAAACCCATTCCGCCAGTAGGTTGCTCGTAATTAAATGCCTTTTTTTCATTTATAAAAGCAGCTACCCGACCAATTAATTTACCAGAATCGTCTTTTAAAACCCAGCGAGTACATTTTCCATGGTTAAAGAAGTTATTTTTTTTAGGATCAAAAACATTTTCGATTTCTGAATCTAAAGGGCAAATCCAGTTTTTATCTTCCTTATAAAGGATTTTTGGTGTTTTGAGAAAATCGTTTTTTAGAGAATTATTGCTTACTTGTATAACTTGCATGGGTAGTTTTAAAATTAAAAAGCATCCTACCAAGCGGGCGGATGCTTTTTCAAATATATAGTTTTTTAAAAATTAATAATCGTCATCGTCGTCATCAAAATTGTCGAAGTTATCCAGGTCATCTAACGGCATATCAAAGTCGTCTTCATCTTCATCTTTTGATTTTTTCGCAGGCGTAATATCTGCATCATCTTCAAAATCGTCATTATCTTCTACCTCTTTCTTTGTAGTTGGTTTTGTCGGGGATTTCTTTGGAGTTTTCATACAACAAAAATAAAAATTGCTTTTATAGTTTAAAAATACGAAAAAACTTTTTTTAATAACAAGCTGGTTGTAAACAAATTAAAATTAATTTATTCTGCAGTTTCTCCGATTGTATTTTCCGCTCTGGAAATATCTTTTAATTGTGGCAATTGTGAAAGGTTATTCAATGCAAAATAATCCATAAATAAGCTACTTGTAGTATATAAAATAGGCCTTCCTGGAGTTTCAGCTTTACCCTCGATACTTATTAATTCTTTTTCTAAAAGGCGCTGTACCGAGTAATCAGAATTTACACCTCTTATTTGCTCTATTTCTAATTTTGTTATGGGTTGGCGGTAAGCAATTATAGCTAATGTTTCCATTGCCGCCTGACTTAATTTCTTTTTAGAGCGATGTAGTTGCAGCTGGTTAACTGTTTCGTGGTAGATTTTTTTAGTTAAAAACTGATAACCATTGTTTAAGTGTACCAATTCTACAGCAAAATCATCATGATTATATTTTTCCTTTATCAAATCTAAACTCTCGAAAATTTGGCTTTCGATGTGTTCTTCTCCAAAAACAGCATTTAATGCCAAGATAATTTCCTGCACACTAATACTTTGAACAGAAGAAAAAATGAGGGCTTCAATGTGGCTGGTGATTTTGTTTTGAGGCATATACAAAAATAAAATTTTTGGGCAAAAAAAAGCGGTCTCGCTTTTTAAAAAACAAGACCGCTTTTAACACACAAATGAAACCTGAATTAAGATATAGTTTTAGGTTAGGTTATTAAATATCTATATCAATTCTATAAGAACGTTTTGATAAACACTATCGTTTATTTCTAACACAAGTTTAAGGCTAAACTTAATGCAACGTTATTTCTATTTAGTGAGTGGTATTAATAATTGAGTAAACGGTAATATTTCTATTTAAGTGGTATAGAAATGAATACGGTTGTACCATTTTCGGCATTTTGGTGTACATCTAAGTGTATAGGTTTTGCTTCAATCTGACCTAAAAGATTTAAACGTTCGCGGGTTAACTGCATGCCTTTACTAATATGTGCATCTTTTTTAGCCTTTAAAGAGTTCTCAATGCCTACACCATCATCTATAATTTCGATGTTTAGGTAATCATCATTTTTCAGCTTGATATTAATTTGAATTTCGCCACCAGTTTCTTTGGGCATTATGCCGTGCCATATTGCATTTTCTACATAAGGCTGTAAAAGCATCGAAGGAATTAGAGTATCGTCTTTATCAATATCTTCATCTACGTGAATAACATATTGTAATTTATCGCCGAAACGATTTTTTTCGAGCTTAAGATAAAGGTTTAAGTATTCTAATTCTTCTTCAATAGAAATGTAACTTTTTGTACAGATTTCTAAATTCTTTCTAATCAGCCTTGCAAAACCAGTTAAAACCTTATTAGCCGATGCCGTATTTTGTGTATTGATGTAATGCTGAATCGAATTCATAACATTAAAAACAAAGTGAGGGTTCATCATTGCTTGTAAAGCTTGTTGTTCGAGCATTAAGATTTTATTTTTGAGTAGAAGCTGTTCCTGTTCTTTATCTTTTTGTCTGCGTGTAATATAAACCGCTAACTTGTAAAATACATACCCAACCAGTAAAATTAAAATGGTAAGGAACCATAAGCTTTGCCAAAATTGTTTTTTAATGGAAAAAGATATTTTTGCTGATGGACCCCATTCGTTATTCTGGCTTTTTGCGCTAACTTCGAAAATATAATCGCCAGGTTGAAGCGCAGAAAAATCAAGTCGCCTTGTTCGCGTTTCTACCCAGTTGGCATTTTCACTTAACCTATAGCGGAAAGTAATGTCGCTGGTTGTAAAATCTACCGCTCCAAAAGTAAAAACGATGGTGTTGCTACCGCTTTCGAAAATAAAATTGTTTTTATTTATGGGTAACCGTTCTTTATCTTTTATTATAGATGTGATGTAGACTTTAGGTAAAGTTTTAACCGTGTTTTTGTTATTGTATTTAAAAAGAATTAGGCCTTTATTTGTGGCGAAATAAGCAGTACTATCATCAATATAAAGGTTGTTTACATCTTCGGTAAGTAAATCTTTACCGTAATCGAAATTGATGACTTCAGCTTTGCCTGCATAATCCGAAACTTTGTTTACCCCTTTATTGGTTAACACCCAGATTTCATTGTTCTTAATAAATAATCGAGTACAGATATCATTTGTTAAACCATTTTTTTGTGTTACTTGCTTAATGATTTTGTTATCCCGATAAAATAATAAACCATAACCATCCGTTGCCAGTATTAAGGTTCCATCTGGCAATTGTTGAATGTCGTTTATCCTTTTGGTTAATAAAATATTGTTTCTAAAGTGCTGAATAAGTTTGCCATTAGAAAATTCGGAAAGGCCGTCGATATTAGAAAACCATAAATCTCCATTTTTATCATAAAAAACATGATAGGAGCGGTCTTTGAAAAAGTCTTCTTTCTCCTTATATTTCAATGAGTTAAATTCTAGTCGGTTAAACCGATCTGAAAGAAAAACCACGCCCGATGAAAGTGCTAAAGCCAGGCGATTATTATACTCGCTTAAGCTAAAATGTTTGATTACAAACATCGAGTTATTCGTTTCTTTTAAGTATTTAACATCATCTTTAGTTTGATAAATATTTTTAAAAACTCCTAAACCATAATCTGAAGCAAAGTAAATAGATTGGTTTTTATGATCGTACGTGATTTGCTTAATGGTTTTGTATTTTTTGTAATCATCCAACCCAACTTCATCAATCTGGAAATTTTTAATGTTTAGGATGTCTATTACGGCATCGTCTGTACCCAACCAAAGTCTGTTTTTGTTATCCTTAGTAATGCTTTTAATTACATTGCTGCTTAAACCCGATTCTGCATCGATAATTGATAAACGGGAATTTATATTTGGAAGCATATAAATACCCTGATTTGTAGCAAACCACATATTGTTGCTGTTATCTTTTATCGATTGATTAACCGAAACGCCTTGCAGATACATCACGGTTTTGCCACTTTTGTTCATCACTAAAGCACCATTGTTGCTTGCAAGCCACACTTCCTGATCTTTATCATCGTAATAAAAATAACCTGCCATATTGTTTAGCAAATTATCAGGAATAGGGAAGAGCGGTTTAACCACCCCGTTTTGAAATTGCTTTAAGCCTGCCTCATCTAAATAATATAAGGAGCGGTTTGGCGCATTAAAAGCAGTCATGTATGAAATTGGACTAACTTTATTATCTGTTAATTCAAAACGATTACCATCAAATTTTTGTGTGCTTAAATCGCTGTAGGCGTAAATGTTTCCCTTTTCGTCTTCATGAAGAAATGCATTTGTAAATTGCTCGTTTACATGTGGGGAAACAAATCTTTTAACTGATTTTCCATCCCAAAGCACAATTAAATTAGAGTTTGTACCTAACCATATTCTTCCTTTCTTATCCTCTAAAAAGGATACAATAACGGTGTTGGAATTAAGTTGTTTGAGTAGCTTATTATTATCCTGATTGTAAAACTTACCATCTTTTAAATAACTGAGTTGACCATTAAGTGCTAAAAACCAAAGCTTGCCTTCCTTGTCTTCCCGCATATGAAGAATTTGCGTGTCGGGTAAACCATCCTCGATTGTGAAATTTTGGAAGTTAGTTCCGTCGAAACGACTTAATCCAGCATCCGTTGCAATCCAAATAAAACCCTTTCTATCTTGAAGAATGTAGTAACAATTATTACTTGCCAAGCCATTTTTAGACGTATAATGTGGAAGGTAAGTGGTTTGAGAGAATGATTTTAGGCTTAGAAAAGCAAATATAAAAAGCAAAAGCAGTGAACATGCAAATGATTTTTTTGCATAAATAAGTCGGTTTAAAACCGAAAAAATAAGCTTTATGATTTTGCTAATGCTCACTTTTAGATTTTGTAAAAAGTTTTATTTTTTCATAAAAATCGCTGGCCCTTCTTCTCGATACATTAATGTTATCGCCATTTTTAAGCAAAGCTTGTAAACCATTTTTAGAGTTATATTCTTTTAAATGATTTAGATTAATGATACTTGATTTGTGTATTCTAACAAACTGATCGGAAGGTAAAAGCTCTTCGAATTCTCTTAACACCTTCGAAACGGTTATTTTATCGTGATTACTTAAATGAAAAACAGAATAATTGCTATCGGCCTCAATGTAAATTATATCATCAACATCAATCATTTTAAATCCTTGGCCGTAAGGCAAGGTTAGCTTTCTTATTTCCGATCGATTTCCTAAGCTTGAAGCAAGATTTGTAATGCGCTCATCTGTTTTATCAAGTGTTTGATGTAGCCGGGTATATTCTAAAACCTTATTAACGGCAATTTTCAATTCATCAATATCTATTGGTTTTAAAAGATAATCTAAAGCATTTGCCTTTATTGCTTTTAATGCATACTGATCGTAAGCTGTTGTAAAAATAACGGCTGCATTGTGTTGTTGCGCATCGGCAATCAACTCGAAACCATTTCCACCAGGCATGGCAATATCAAGGAAGATTAAATTGATGGGGTGGTTGGCCAAAATATCCTTTGCCTCGGCCACAGAGCGGGCAATCCCTGTGATTTCTACTTCCGGACAGTTTTGCTGTAGTAGAAAAAAAAGAGATGATCGGGCAAACTCCTCATCATCAACAATAATAGCTTTTAGTATAGTCATAGCAATAGGTTTGTGAATGTATTAAAAACAGGTTGTAAAAAAAAATCAAAAACCAAAAAACCGAGCAGAGAATTGTCACGTATATATCAGCAAAACCCAGTAAAAAAAACTTAAACGTAAAGAAAATATGAAAAACAATGAACTAAAAATCAAAGATGAACTTCAGGAAGAAAGTTTATTCAATGGTAGTTTAGGCCGCAGGTCTTTTCTACAGTATGCTGGTGTAAGCGCAGCGGGTATGGCATTAGTTGCGGCTGGTTGTAAAAAAGATCGTGGTTATCCTGATATGAACGCAGGAGCTACTTTAGATTTTAAAGACGATTTTGGAGTATTAAATTACGCTTACGCTTTAGAACAATTAGAAGCAGCATTTTATGTAAAAGTTGCAGCGGCTCCGCCAGCAGCATTTACAACAGCTCAAAAAGCTTATTTTCAAGATATTCAGTTTCATGAGGTTGCACACAGAGAGTTTTTCAAAAACGCTTTAAGTACTGCAGCAATTGGAAGTTTAGAGGTAGATTTTTCTTCAATAGATTTTACAAGTGCAACTAGTGTTTTAGGCGCTGCAATGGCTTTCGAAGATTTAGGTGTTGCTGCTTATAACGGTGCTGGTGTTCGTATTAAAACTGATGCTTATTTAGTTTTAGCAGGTAAAATTGTTTCTGTAGAGGCTCGTCACGCAGCATATATCAGAGATATTATCTCTAACGGAACATTTGCAGATTTAAATAGCTTAACTGCTTTAGGTGCAAGTAATGCGAATGGTTTAGATGGTGCATTAACACCAGATAAAGTTTTGGCTATTGCAGGTAAATACATCAAAACAAAAATTAACGTAATTAATCTTTAATCTTAATCTCCTGAAATCATGAATATCGTAAATATATTAGAAGAAATTGAAAAAGTTGATGGCGAAATCTATGAAAGATTAAGTCCGAGAAGATCAGCTATGAAAGATTTTTACTCAATGGGTAAAAAAATCGCTTTAGCTGCAGCTCCATTAGCATTAGGTTCTATGTTTAACAAAGCTTATGGTCAAACATTGCCAACAGCCGTAGTTGCAACATTAAACTTTGCCTTATCGTTAGAATATTTAGAATACCATTATTATAACCATGCATTAATAGCTGCACCAACCTTGACCATTCCAACAGGTGCGCCATTAGCAGCAATTACTACCATTCGCGATCACGAATTGGCACACGTTAACTTGTTAAAAGGTGCTTTAGGTACTTCTGCAAGATCGGAGATTACTTATGCAATGACAGATTTTACTGCAGGTGGAACTTTCGGTGATGTTTATTCGAACTATTTAACTTTCTTAAAAGTTGCATTAGGTTTTGAAGATACAGGCGTAAGAGCTTACAAAGGACAAGCAACTGTTTTAAAGGGTAATGCCGTATTAACTACAGCTTTACAAATTCACTCGGTAGAAGCTCGTCATGCTTCCCACATCCGTCAAATGTTGGCTGCAAATGGTGCTTCAATTAAACCATGGGTTAGTCTTGGTGCAGGTGGTATTTCAAACGATACAGGTGTGCCACAAGTTGATGCAGTTTATGCAGGTGAGAACTTAGATGTACAGGCAGGCGTTACCATTACAGGTATTAATGGAAACACGGGAGTTACCAAAGCAGCTGCTGTAGAATGTTTCGATGAACCATTAGATACTGCGAGCGTAGTAACTATTGCAAACTTATTCTTAAGAACAGGTTTTAAATTATAATCTAGTAAAGGATTAACATTATTTTTAGGTAATGTTTAGTTTAAGGTAGGGAGGCAGAACTGGGTTCTGTTTCCCTTTATTTTTGACCAAGATTTTTTAGGATTGAAGGATTTTAAGATCAGGATTTTTTGGGATTGAAGAATTTTAAGATCAGGTTTCCTTTATTTTTGAATTGGATTTTTTAGGATGGGATGATTTTAAGATGAGGGTTCCTTTGATTTTTGAATTGGAAAATCAGGGTTCTGTTTTTCAATCAATGTTAGTCCTGCTTTGCATTACAATCTTTTTGGCTGTCCTTCGCTGCGCTCAGAATACAGCAAAAAGGATTTTCATTTCAATCAGGTTTAATCGGCAAAACAAATGAAGATATATTAGGTTGCAAGGCGAGCATTAATATTTTGTTAATTTCCTTTTTGAATTCGATACAAATAATAAAGACGGCTTTCCGTTAAGAAAACTAAAGTATCGTTATCACTTTTAGGTTCGTTTAGTTCGATGCCGTATACGGATACACTACTTTTTCTTCCATCTTGTTTAAAAAATGTAGTTAAGTTATGCAATCTTAGTTGGTAGTAATCAAGGTAAATCTGCTCAAACTTTGGATCCCATAGCGGACCACTGCCACCACCACTTCCAGCCGTTCCCCGATTGTAGAGCCCAAAACCAGAATCAAAATTATTGGCCACGACAATGCTACTATCGGGAGTCGAGATATGATTGGCTAAACTTGGCTTACTTTTTTCATCCCTAAATACATCATCGAAAAAGTTTTTGCATAATATTTCTATACTTTCTTTTTCCTTATCGAAATAGTCGAATTTATAAATTACTCCGTTTCGATCTATTTTTACGTAACCTGCATTTCTGAAGCCATCTTGCTGATCATCATCAAAAGGGTAAAGCTCTTTCAAACCCTTTAATAAAGAAGCCAGATTTGCGTTCTTTTTAATATACTTTTCTTTAAAAAGTACCTCGGTTTCTCCAGGTTTTAATGCAATTACGGTTTGCTTGTAACCATCGCTATCAACTTTTTTAATGCCACGCTCTATCTTTAAATAAGCATCAAAACTTTGCTCTATATTTACATTCTTGTAATGAGCTGTAAGAGGTTTAAATGTTCTGGCATCATAAACTGTAAATTTAGACGAATCATTGCTGCCAAAACTTTGTGCAATTAAACGGTTGTGGATTTCATCAATGTAAACCGTTGTATAATAGCCAAGATCAATAATTAGCTTACCATTTCTACTCATTACGCCGTAAGTGTTATTTGTAGAATCAGGATTCTTGTAGTAAATCAACAGTAAATCACTTTTCGGAATGGTGGTGAAGTTTATGATTTCTTTTTTATCCTCAATAATAACCAAGTTTCTATTTGAATGATTTGGATATTCCGGCCAGTCTGCATGTTTATCTTTTTGGGGTATTACATATCCAATATGGAATGAATAGGCTACGATTGTCGTCATAGCTAATAGAAGAAATAAAACCCAGTAGATGTATTTTTTCGCCATATCTGTAAATATACTTTATGCAGCGAAACTTCATGCCGAAAAAAAAGTATGCATCATTAAGCAATTACCTTGATTGCAAAATAATTTGAGGATTAATTTTCTGCATTTGGGGAAATTGCAAAAAAAAGCTTTCGCTAGGAGCGAAAGCTAAATGTTTTAATCAATTAATATGATTAGTAAGTGATTACCTGTTCTTCCAAATGTTCTGGTAAATCGCGGTAGTTATATTTTTGCCCACGAAGTTGTGGCTCAAAACCTGCGGCTTTAATCGATTGCTGAATACCATTTGCCGTAAAACGGTGTGGCGCACCAGCAGCAGAAACTACATTCTCTTCGATCATAATCGAACCAAAGTCGTTTGCGCCAGCATGTAAACAAAGTTGGGCAGTTGCTTTACCCACTGTTAGCCAACTTGCCTGAATGTTTTTAATGTTTGGCAACATAATTCTACTCAAAGCAATCATGCGGATATATTCATCAGCAGTTACATTGTTGCTAATGCCACGTAAACGTTTAAGTAAAGTACCGTCATCCTGAAAAGGCCATGGAATAAAAGCTAAGAATCCGTTCGCATCGGCAGGTTTTTCACTTTGTACCTGTCTAATCCAAACCAAATGCTCAAAACGTTCTTCTATCGTTTCCACATGCCCGAACATCATCGTTGCAGAAGTTGTAATATCCAATTGGTGGCAAGCTCTCATTACATCAAGCCATTCTTGTCCGCCACATTTACCTTTTGAAATTAAGCGACGAACACGGTCGTTTAATATTTCTGCACCAGCACCAGGTAAAGAATCCATTCCAGCCTCTTTTAAAGTTTTTAAAACTTCGGTATGGCTAATTCCCTCGATTTTTGCAACGTGTGCAATTTCTGGCGGACCTAATGCATGGAGTTTTAAATCAGGATATAATTCCTTTAATTTTTTGAATAAATCAGCATAAAAACTTAAGCCCAAATCAGGATGATGACCACCTTGTAATAACAGCTGGTCGCCGCCCAAACGAAAGGTTTCTTCAATTTTAACCTTATAAGTTTCAATATCAGTTATATAGCTTTCATCATGGCCTGGTCTACGGAAGAAATTACAGAATTTACAGTTTGCAATACAAACATTTGTGGTGTTAACATTCCGATCAATTTGCCAGGTAACTTTACCACTCGGAACCTGAATTTTACGAAGTTCGTTGGCTACAAACATTAAAGATGCTGTATCCGCGTGGTGATATAAATGTACACCTTCTTCAAGGCTTAGAAAATCAAAATGTAATGCCCGTTGTAGTAAATCGGCTGTATCCATAGTACAAAGATAAGAAATGGTTTGTTGGTTTGTTCGTTGTTTGGTTTTTTGGATGTCAAATATAGATTTTTAGGTGTCGGTTTGTTAGATGTTTTCGATGACTTTACAACTAAAAAACAAACCAACTAAAAAACAAACCAACCAAAATAATATCTTTACGGTTCTAAAAAATTATATGGTAGATTTTAAACGCTTTACACTGAGCAATGGTTTAAAAGTTTTGGTACATGAAGATGCTACAACTCCAATGGCAGTTTTAAATATTTTATATGATGTGGGTGCTCGTGATGAGAACCCAGAACAAACAGGTTTTGCGCATTTATTTGAACATTTAATGTTTGGTGGCTCAGTTAATATACCAAATTACGATGAGCCTTTACAACGTGTTGGAGGAGAAAATAATGCCTTTACCAGTAACGATATTACTAACTATTACATCACTTTGCCTGCAGAAAATATAGAAACTGCATTTTGGTTAGAAAGCGATCGAATGTTAAGTCTTGCTTTTTCAGAAAAAAGCCTTGAAACTCAAATTAATGTTGTTTCGGAGGAGTTTAAACAACGTTATTTAAATCAGCCTTATGGCGATGTTTGGTTAAAATTACGTCCTCTGGCTTATAAAAAACACGCTTATCGCTGGGCAACAATCGGAAAAGAGCTTTCGCACATTGAAGATGCTAAAATGGCCGATGTAAAAGCATTTTTTAACAAACATTACAATCCACAGAACGCAATTTTAGTAGTTGGTGGTAATGTGAAAACAGAAGATGTAAAAAAACTTGCCGAAAAATGGTTTGAACCAATTCCATCAGGAGATAAATATGAGAGAAATTTACCTCAGGAGGATAAGCAAAATGAAGCAAGAACTGAAACTGTTAAAGCTAATGTACCGTTAAATGCTATTTATGTTGCTTTTAAAATGCCTGGCCGATTAAGCAATGATTATTACGCTTTCGATTTACTTTCTGATATTCTCTCAGGCGGAAAATCATCTCGTCTGCATAATAGTTTGTTAAAGGAACAACAGCTTTTTAGCGATATTAATGCTTATATATCTAGCAGTTTAGATCCAGGATTGTTTATAGTTGAAGGTAAATTAGTAGAAGGTGTTTCTATTGAGAAAGCTGAAGCTGCAATTTGGGAAGAGCTGGAGAAAATTAAATCGGAACTGGTTGGCGCAAACGAACTAATCAAGGTAAAAAATAAGGTAGAATCCGTTTTGGTGTTTTCTGAAATGAGTTTATTAGATAAAGCAATGAATCTTGCTTATTACGAACTGCTTGGCGATGCAGATATTTTAAACCAGGAGGCTGCTAAATATTTAGAAGTTGAAGCGGAAGATATAAAAAGAATATCATCTGAAACTTTTGATAAAAATTCATCATCAACTTTGTATTACTTAACTGAAGAAAATGCTTAATCGTACGCTCGCACCTGATTTTAAACAGGTTTCCATCATAAATTTTATTCAACCAGAAAAAAGCACTTTAGATAATGGAGTTCCTGTTTTTACCATTTATTCTGGTGAGCAGGATTTGGTACGCATCGAATTTATTTTCGAAAATGTAAACTGGAACCCCGACAAACCGTTGCAAGCAATAGCTGTTAGCGCAATGCTTAATAACGGAACTGCTAAACTTTCTTCAAAAGAAATTGCCGAACAAATCGATTTTTATGGCGCATTCTTTCAAACAGAATATGGTCAGGATCAATCGACTGTAACGCTTTACACACTGAACAAACACTTAGCATCTGTTTTACCGATTGTAAAAGATGTACTTTCAAATAGCGAATTTCCTCAAAAGGAACTTGATATTTATATCCAAAACCAAAAACAGAAATTACAGGTTAACTTACAGAAAAACGATATTCTCTCGAGAAAGGAATTTTCGAATGCTTTGTTTGGAGATACAGCTTATGGTGTAGATATTCAACTTAAACACTACGATGAAGTAAAAAGAAATGATTTAGTTGATTATTTCAAAGCTGCTTACACGCCAAATAATTGTACGGTTATTGTGTCTGGCAAATTTAGTGAGCAGAGTTTTGGTCTTTTAAACGAACAATTTGGCAAAGATTGGGCAGAAAGTAATGCTTTAAAAAATACTTTTAGTTTTCCTGCATCAATTCAAAAAGAAGTTTATAAAGAGAAAACAGAATCTTTACAATCTGCAATTAGAATAGGGCAGTTGGCGATTAACCGTAAGCACGAAGATTTTGCTGGTTTACAGATTTTAAATACTGTTTTAGGTGGATATTTTGGTTCACGCTTGATGAATAACATTCGCGAGGACAAAGGTTATACTTATGGAATTGGTTCGGGAATAGTTTCTTTGCAAAATGCAGGTTATTTCTTTATTGCAACAGAAGTTGGTACTGATGTTTGTGCCGATGCATTGAAGGAAATATATAAAGAAGTTAATCTTTTAAAAACTGAATTAGTAGAGGAAGAGGAACTGAATTTAGTGCGAAACTATATGTTAGGCTCTATGCTGGGCAGTTTAGAGAATGTTTTCTCGCATGCAGATAAATTCAAAAACATCTACTTCTCGGGATTGGATTACACTTATTATGAAAACTATATTAACAAGGTAAAAACAATAACCGCAGATGAAATTCTTGCGCTTGCGAATAAATATTTAACTACTGACACATTTATTGAAGTTGTAGTAGGGAAGAAGTAAGTCGATTTATAAATTTAATTGATTTTAAAAGGAGCAGATTTAATTTCTGCTCCTTTTTTATTTATCTATATTGACATAAATAAGCAGTTTGAGATGTAGCCTTAACTTTAAAAGAAGAATTTGCAGGGACTTCAAAATAACTTCCAGCCCTAAAGGTTTCCCATTCTTCGCTTTCAGGAAGTAAAGCCAATAACTCACCTTCAACTACGGTCATAATTTCTTTTTGGGCCGTACCAAATTTATATTCTCCAGGATTAATTATTCCAATGGTCGATTTGCCATAGATAGTTTCGTAACCTAAAGATTTAACATTGCCATCAAAATATTGGTTTTCGCTTATCATAATTCTAATTGATTTTTATAACGCTTTAGTTAAAACTGCTTTTTGCTTATCTGCCTGAAAAATTTTCTTGTAGAAATCTACATAATCATTATATTTTTCAGGAGGATATTTTTTATCAGTCATTGTCTGATTTCTAGTGTAGGTGATGACATTATCTTTCATAGCAAATTTTGCAGAATAAGACCCGAACTCTGAATTTAGAGAGATATCCTTCGGAAGAAACTCTACGGTGTAATTTTTAGGGAGTGTGTAAATAATTTCATCCTCGTCATTGTAACTTAATGAAACTGCGAAAAAGGTTTTTCGATTTTCCACTTTAATTGGAACACTTTCTTTTCTGTTTACTTGATTTAGCATTAAGAAAATTTTATCTCCTCCTTTAGTAAATAGCTGGTTACTTCTTAAGCTAATATCTTCAGCCATTATTGGTACATTTTTATCTGCTTGCTCAAATTTAAACGTAAGTATTTCAGCTCCTGGAATAATGTTAGATTCGATTAATGCTTTACGCTGTTCTGTGGGCTCTTTGAGCAACACATTAAAATTATCTTCGAATTGTGCGTTTGCGTACAAAGATTTTATATTGATGTTTGCAATACCTTCATTTGTAAAATCTATTTTAGTTTTTCTAATTTGGTAATTGTCTTTTGAACTGTAAGTTGGCGTTTTTATAATTTTTCCGCCTAAGTCGGTAATCATTAAAACATTTCTATTGGCATTATCATAACCGATAAATCCCATTGGTTTATACTGACTAGTGCATTCTAGAAACGTTGTATCTTTTGCTAAAGGCACACACAAAATCATATGATTAGCCTGACCAATACTCGAATAATTTGTATTTAAACTTGGCATACCATTTCCAATAACGATCAGGTTAGAAGGAATGCCTGCTTCATTTAGTAATGCTTTCATATAATTTGATAAAGCCTTACAATCTCCGTAGTTTACTTGCGCCACTTTTTCCGCCAAAATAGGTCTAAAGCCACCAACCCCTAATTGCACACTAACATAACGGGTATTTTGCTGCAGATAATTATACAATATTTTGATTTTTTCCTTTGGAGTTTTTGCATCTTTAATCAAGTTTTGAACCATCAATCTGGTAGCTTCGGGAAGCTTATTTCCTCCTTCATTTAATTTATATATCCAAGAACCAAAATTTTTCCAAGTATCAAAATTTCCAGTGGTGTTGTCGTACTCAAATTCGTTTGGTGAAGCCTTTACCCAAGAAGAGACATTATCAATCCCAATAGACATGGGTTCTCTACTAATTGCAGGAATGTTTACACTTTCCCACTTATATCGTACTTTATCGCCAATAATGGTTGAATCCGTTTTAAGGCCTTTGCTTATTAAATACCGAAGTTGGTAATTTTTGTTTTTTTGGATGATGTTAACTGACTTTTCAACAGATACTCCAAAACCCTTAATATCTCTCCAGGTTGGAAAATATAATAAACCGTTAAAATCTTGCGTAAAGCTATATTCGATTGTAAAAGGGTAACTATTGTTTACAAATTTTAAGAGTTTTACCCGATTATCCTGAAATAAGGAAAAACCATCAGATGATAACTGGTCCTTTATTTCTGAAGACTTGTAATCTTTGATTTTTTTTCCTGAGGCATCATATAATGAGGCTTTTATATTAGATATTGAGGAAAATTTGTCATAAAATTCTTGCATTTCAGCATATTCGTCGCCAGCCTTATTTAAAATAGTAATAGCAACTTTATAATTGTTTTGAGCACTTCCTACACTTTTTACTTCGAACAATTGTTCTTCATTTCTGATTACAACGGCAGCTTCTCGCTTTAAATCTTCAGGGATTTTTGCAACATCATACAAACCTTGCCCTTTAGCAGAATTTAAAATGAAAACCGTTAAAAATAAATAGAATAAATATTTCATTAACTTTTCTTTTTAAATACAATTTGTTCTGCTTGTTTATCTACAACTGCTTTAAATAATTCCTTTAAGTCAAAATATTCTTCGGGAGCATATAAAGTTTTATTAATAGCGATTGTACTTTTTACCATAAGTACCTTTCCTTCGCTAACATAACTTATGGTAAATGTTCCGTTTCCATCAGGCAATTTATAAGCAGCGCTCTTTGGCAATTTTTCAACCTCATAATCTTCAGGGAAATTTAAAACTATTCGATAAGTTTCTTTAATAGGATGCGCGAAATCAACAGGGAATTTTCTCTCTTCATGTTTGAAAATATTTTCCTTTGTTTTTTCATATAATAATGGATTAAAATAAACCAAATTCCCAGCTTCTTCTACATTATCCTCAATAACAACATTCATCGATTCCGTTAAAATTTCATCTAAAAGATCTAAGTTTTCAATTTTATAGTTTGAAAGTTCTAAACCAACTTTGTCTTTTTTATAGTTTTTTAAAAATTCGACTTCATTATTTGTTTTCCTATATCTGTTTCTTCGTTCGAAAGCAGCATAGCCCTTAGAATATTCATTTATTTGACCTCTAAGTTTATTCTCCTTATCCAACACAAGATTATATGAAAATATCCTTTCTTGAGCAAATTCAGGCTCCATATCGATCCACTGGCCTGCAGAATTTTTCAAATCCATATAAAAAACCTGATGGCTTAGGTTTTCATAATCTACCATGCCAAATTGTAAATCATTATTTGTAGCATCAATAAAATAAGTTTTTCCAGCGATTGACGTTACAGCAATAACATTATCAAATTTCGAAATAATTGGGTATCCAGGATGAGTTCCGTTACTTCTGGTACTTACCAATGCTGGATAGGCCATTATTTTTGCTTCTTTAAGCAAGCTGATTAATGACAGATTTATATCTGCTGATGAACCCGTCTTTTTTTCAAAAATGGTTTTTGGATTTACAGCTGTTGTGTATTTTGAATATTCTTTATCCCATTTCAAATTACTTTTCACATAACCATAAATTAATTTTATAACCTTAAGTGTATCTTTTTCACCTTTTAATATTCCTGGTAAAACCGACTTTGCATAAGAATTTTTATTTATGAACAAGCCGAAGTTTTCATCAGAAGCAAGGCTGCTAATAATTTTCGGCCATGTTCCTGTATAATCTTGATGCAATTGATTAGGGAAACTAGTAGATTGAAGCTCAAAACTGATCTTTGGAATGTAATCGTCGATTGTTGTAATAAATGCTTCATCTTTTAGTGCTGGTACATTCTCTGCTGTATATTGATCATGCATTGCATTTGATGAAATTCCTGGAACATAACTTGCGCCCTCACTTCTATGAATTGTGTGGTTTACAGCAAAATAACCAGCAACATCCATTTTGTAATTTAAGTATTCGGGTATATTTACATTATATTCAGAATATAGTGTTGGAATGTCTGTTTGGAATCGCCATCCACGAAGAGTAAAAATGAAATCAGATTTGATCTTGTATTTAAATTCGATAATTGAGCCCTCCTTTACATTTGGAAGCGCAAATTTTTTAAATATGTAATTTTTATTAAACTCCTCACTAAATTTAGCATCCTTGTTCAGTTTGCTGATTGCTACTTTGCCATCTATAAAATTGTAAGTCGCAGCATCCATAAAGTTCAAATCTTCTTTCGAGGAATTACTGTTTTTATACAACTCAATTTTAAAATTAGCTAAATCGTAGCCATTCTTATTTAAGATTTTGTAACGTACATGTCTTTCATATACATATACAAAACTACCTGATGTATTACTTATTTCGAAATAGCAGTTTCCAATATCAAATAACTTAATTGCCGAGGCAGACGAGTCTTGGCTATTTGGCTTGATTTCAAATTCGGAGGGAAGAACCTTGCCAAATTTATAGTCTTTTTTAATTGTTGGTTTAGTTTGGGCATAAAGATTCGTAATCCAAATGCATAGCATAAGGAATAGGAGAGTGAGAGCGGTTTTTCGCATGTATTAATTATAGTTTGGTTACTACAATAATAAAAAACTATTTAATAGAATTAAGTATGTCGATTATAAATTTTTAGATTCAGTGCGCAAAAATCTTAAATTCTTAATTTGTCAGCAAAGGCTAATATTTATCAATTTTAAAGTTTATACTTTTATTTTCGCCTATTTTCCATATCTTTGCCCCGCATATAATAAATCCTAATTTATTTTCTATGCAACTCGATTCCACAAAATTTATTGCTACAGGTTTAACTTATGACGACGTACTTTTAGTGCCCGCATATTCTGAAATTCTGCCTCGCGATGTAAATACAGCCACTTTCTTAACAAAAAAAATTAAGCTTAATGTTCCATTGATTTCTGCCGCTATGGATACCGTAACAGAAGCTGAACTTGCTATTGCAATTGCGCAAAATGGCGGTATTGGTATGTTGCACAAAAACATGACTATTGAAAGACAGGCTGACGAGGTTCGTAAGGTAAAACGTTCGGAAAGCGGAATGATTCAAGATCCTGTTACTTTATTAGAAACTTCTGTTGTTGCTGATGCTTTCAAAATTATGAAAGAACACAAAATCGGTGGTATTCCTGTGGTTAGTATCGATAATAAATTAGTAGGCATTATAACTAATCGCGATTTACGTTTCCAAAAGGATATGACAAGACCGATTGCGGAAGTAATGACTAAAGAGAATTTAATTACTGCACCAGAAGGAACAAACCTTGTGCAAGCAGAAGAAATTCTTCAAAACCATAAAATCGAGAAACTCCCAGTAGTTAGTAAAGATGGATATTTAAGTGGCTTAATTACTTTCAAAGATATTTCTAAAGTTAAAAATTACCCAGCTGCCTGTAAAGATGAGCGTGGCCGATTACGCGTTGGTGCTGCGGTTGGTGTAACTGCCGATACTTTGCAACGTGTTGATGCATTGGTTCATGCTGGAGTTGATGTAATTACAATCGATACTGCTCACGGTCACTCAAAAGGTGTTGTTGATAAATTAAAAGAAGTAAAAGCAAAATATCCTGAATTACAGGTGATTGTAGGTAATATAGCAACAGGTGCAGCAGCTAAATTTTTAGCCGATGCTGGCGCTGATGCAGTAAAAGTTGGTATTGGTCCTGGTTCGATTTGTACAACAAGAATTATTGCTGGTGTTGGTGTTCCTCAATTATATGCCGTTTACGAATGCGCTAAAGCATTAAAAGGTACTGGAGTTCCTGTTATCGCCGACGGTGGTATTAAGCACACGGGCGACATTGCTAAAGCAATTGCATCTGGCGCAAGTACAGTAATGGCAGGTTCTTTATTTGCAGGTGTTGAAGAATCGCCAGGTGAAACCATCATCTACGAAGGACGTAAATTCAAATCTTACCGCGGAATGGGTTCTATCGAAGCGATGGAACAAGGATCTAAAGATCGTTATTTCCAGGATGTAGAAGATGATATTAAGAAATTAGTTCCCGAAGGAATTGTTGGTCGTGTGCCATTTAAAGGCACTTTAGCTGAGGTTATGTACCAGTACATTGGTGGTTTACGTGCAAGTATGGGTTATTGTGGAGCAGCAAATATCGAAGCTTTACAAGAAGCACAATTTGTTCAAATTACTGCAGCTGGTATGCGTGAAAGTCATCCACATGATATTACAATTACTAAAGAAGCACCAAACTACACAAGATAAACCTAAGTTTAAAGGCTCAATGCGGAAAGCTTTTCGCTAAGCCTTGATTCGAAAGCAGGGAGAAATTCTTACAATTATGTAGTTTGTAATGAGAAACGAGGCGTCGGTAACGATAGCCTCGTTTTTATTTTATAGCTAAACTTTAATTTTCGTAAATGAAAGTTCAATGCTGATCGGTTAGTACAGTCCTGCCATTCGCTGTAGCCCTCATAAAAAATTCGGGGCTGCCGCTATTGTCAGGTTTAATAACAAAAAATTGTGCCGTGGAACCTAAAATAATTGCAATTGCCTGGCCAAATAAACGGGATTGAAACGATATCCTTTTTAGCCTGTCATTCTGAGCGGAGTCGAAGAATAAGGGTAAAAAGATTTAGTGTAAAGCCAGACTACTGTAAAATATTAGCAGAAATACTGCTTTCAAAATCCTTATTTATCGTTTTCGAATAAGGGTTTTCTATTTATCAGAAGCTTTTAACAATACGATTTAAATGGCGTTAAATCCATTTGATTGAGCAAATATTCTAAATGAGCAGCAATTAAATTTTTACATTATGCAAAATAAAATTTGGTAGTTGTGTTTTTTTAATATATTTGCCTACTAAATCTATAGATTTAATGTAAATTAAAATGAAACATACTATTTTCCCCTCCCAACACTGTTGTTGCTGTCGTCTATTCGCTCAAACAAAACAAATTCGAAAGCAGCATTAATCCACTAAAATCTAACCCAATACCTAAATTCATCATGAAACAAAGTTTACTCATTCTATTTTCAATCATAATTTCTTCAAGTTTTGCCATTGCTCAAAATCCTGTAAAAGGAGTAGTAAAAGGTAGCAATGGCATCTCAATTCCAAATGCAACTATAAAAGTAAGGGGAACAAATATTTCGGTAAGTGCAGATACTGCTGGAGTATTTAGTATTAATCCCAAACAACAGCCTCCGTTTTACATTCAGGTAAGTTCGGTGGGGTATAAACCTCAGGATTTTCAAATATTAAATATTCAAGATACGCCCATCGAATTAGTATTGGTAGAAAATGCGCTATTAGACGAAATCGTTGTAACCTCAAGAAGACGGTCGGAAGTTTTACAAGATGTGCCTATTCCCATTACCGTAATTGGTGGGCAAGCAGCTGAAAATGCTGGTGCTTTTAATGTTAATCGTTTAAAAGAACTGGTTCCATCTGTACAGTTGTATGCATCGAACGCCAGAAATACTACTTTAAACATTAGAGGTTTAGGTTCTACCTTTGGGTTAACTAATGATGGTATTGATCCAGGTGTTGGTTTTTATGTAGATGGCGTTTATCAGGCTCGGCCAGCAGCAACATCGACAGATTTTATTGATATAGACCAGATTGAGGTAATTCGTGGCCCTCAGGGAACACTTTTTGGAAAAAATACAACTGCTGGTGCATTTAACATTACTACTAAAAAACCGAGTCAAATTCCAGGAGGAAAAGTGGAATTAAGTTTTGGTAATTATAATTTTATTCAGGCAAAAACCTCAATTACAGGTCCTGTGGCTAAAAATCTGGCGGCAAGATTGTCTATTTCAGGAACACAACGCGATGGTACGATTTACAATACAAGAGAACAACGTAGTTATAGCGGTCAAAATAATTTAGGTTTTAAAGGGCAGTTATATTACACACCATCAGATCGATTATCTGTATTATTAAGTGGTGATGCAAGCATTCAGCATCCAGCAGGTTATCCGTTAGTGATAGCAGGAGTTACAGCAACAGAAAGAAGCGCTTTCCGTCAATACGCCAGAATTGTTTCAGATTTAGGTTACAGCCAGCAGAAAGTAGATCCTTTTTCTAGAGAAATTAATACCAACACGCCTTGGAAACACAATCAATCTATTGGTGGTTTATCCGTAAATGTTGATTACAAAATAGGCGGAGGAACTTTAACTTCTACAACAGCATGGAGATTCTGGAATTGGGATCCAACTAACGATAGGGATTTTTCTGAGCTTGCTGCTCTTACCAAATCGCAAGGTAATTCTCGTCACGATCAATATTCACAAGAAATTAGATATGCTGGTAATTTAAGCGAAAAGCTAAGTGGTGTAATCGGTGTGTTTGCCCTTGCACAAAATTTAAAAGGTTTGGATCAAACAGAAGAAGTTGGTAAAGATCAATGGCGATTTGTACAAACAGCTAACACAGGAAGTCAGGCTTTATATTCGACCCCAGGGTTATTAGATGGTTTCGGAATTAAGACAAATTCTACAATTAAATCTTTAAGTGCTGCGGTTTTTGCACAGGTAGATTATGAAATTGTAAAGCATCTACACGTTTTACCAGGTATTCGTTTTACTTACGACAAAAAAGATGTTGATTACAGCAGAACAACTTATGGAGGTTTACAAACAACGGATGCTGCTTTGCTAGCACTTAAAGCAGCTGTTTATAGTAATCAACTATTTAATATCAATACGAATAATAATAATTTATCAGGGAACCTTACGGTTTCTTATCGCCCTACAGATAAAATTAATGCATACGGAACTTTTTCAACGGCTTATAAACCAGTTGGAGTTAATGTAGGTGGTTTGCCAACAACTTCTACAGGTGAGGCCGACTTAACTTTAGCGGTTGTAAAACCAGAATATGTTCAACATTATGAATTAGGAATTAAAACTAAACCAACTAAAGGTGCAATTTTAAATGTAACTGCATTTAATACAGATATTAAAGATTATCAAACTAATGTGCAATCGCCACAACTTGGTGTAAATAGAGGTTACTTAGCTAATGCAGAAAAAGTTAAGGTACGCGGTTTAGAAATAGATGGAACCTATCAATTAGAAAGATTTTTGACTCTAAATGCAGCTGTGGCTTACCTTGATGGCAAGTATGTTAAATTTACAAATGCACCATTGCCTTTAGAAGAAACGGGACATACAGAAATTATTAACGGAGTATCTACTCAGGTTGCTTTTAAAGATGCATCGGGAGGCAGACTGCCAGGTATTTCGAAATGGAATACTTCTGGTGGTGCGGAGTTTAGTATAAAAGGAAATTTAGCGACAAAAGAAGGCAGGTATTTTATTGCTGGCGATATCAGCTATCGTTCAGATTATTCTTCCAACCCAACGCCGTCAAGAGTTTTAAATGTTAGTGGTTATTCGTTAATTAATGCTCGATTAGGTTTTAAATCGGATAAATTCTCGCTGTTCGCGTGGAGCAGAAACATTGGTAATAAAAACTACTTCGAACAATTGCAAGCTGCTGCAGGCAACTCAGGTTTATACGCTGGGGTACTCGGCGATCCAAGATCATACGGTTTAACTTTGCGTTATGCTTTTTAGTATTTTACGTGTAGGTATATTTACCCATTAGAATAAAAATCTTTTTTCTCTCTTATATTTGGTTAAAAGGCGTCGATTTATTCGGCGCTTTTTTGTTAAAAGGATTATTTATTATTTTACGTTTATAGGCTTCTTTGCAATGAGAACTTGCAATGATAGAAGGTTAGAAATTAAAATTAACTATTGAAATTACTTTCGAAAAAGCTGAAAAAAGGTTAATTAACAGCTATGTGCAGAATTAAAATTTACAGAGCGACGATAAAATCTTAACTTCGGTAAATTTTAAATTTAAATGAATAAGCTTAGAGCAGTTTGTGTATACTGTGGTTCTAATTTTAATGGTGACGTAACCCTACGTAAAGCCATTAAACAATTAGCAGAAACACTTGTAAAACAAGAAATAAGATTGGTTTATGGTGGTGGAAGTGTAGGAGTTATGGGTGTTCTAGCCAATGATATTTTAGAGTTGGGTGGTTTGGTAACTGGCGTTATTCCGCAGTTTTTGATGGATAAAGAAGTCGGTCATAAGGGCGTTACAGAAATGATTGTAACAGAAAATATGCATCAACGGAAACAAAAAATGGCCGATTTAAGCGATGGATTTGTAATTTTGCCTGGCGGTTTTGGTACCCTTGAAGAGTTTTTTGAAGTACTTACCTGGCTGCAGTTAGGTTTACATAACAAACCAATAGGTGTTTTAAACGTAAATGGTTTTTACGATCCGTTATTTGCGCAAATGGAAATGATGGTGCAAAGCAAATTTCTTAAACCAGCCAATCGCGATTTGGTGTTCAACGAATCGGATGCTGAAACCTTGATCGATAAAATGGATAATTTTTCTGCCGTTCCAGACGAAGTTTGGTTTAGAGATAGAAACTTAACATAAGAAATTATCAGTATAACAATAAACAATTTTAAAACCGCTAAATACAGGGCGACAAAAATATATTACAATGCAAATTATTACTTCTCATGCCGAGTTTGAACAATTTCTTGGTAAAGAATTAGGTGTTTCTTCTTGGCACACTATTAATCAAGAACAAATTAACAAGTTTGCTGATGCAACTTTAGATCATCAATGGATTCACGTTGATGAAGAAAGAGCGCAAAACGAAGGTCCGTTTAAAGCTACTATTGCTCACGGTTATTTAACGCTTTCGCTAATTCCATATTTATGGAAAGAGATTGTTGATATTCAGAATTTAAAAATGGAAATTAACTATGGCATCGAAAGTTTGAGATTTGCGCAACCTGTAATTGTTAATAGCAAAATTAGATTAAAAGCAAAACTCTCATCAATTGTAAATTTACGCGGTGTAACTAAAGTACACATGGGTATTGAAATGGAAATTGAAGACCAAAAGAAACCTGCGTTCACAGCAGAGGTAGTGTTCTTATATCACTTTATCACAGCTTAATAGCTTGCATTTTTTTGCCATCTAAGGAGCATTATTAGTAATAGTTCCTCAGGTGGTATTTATTCTTTCTTGAATTTCTTTTTAATAAAACCACTGATAGATTCTTCTTCTAAATCTTCGAGTGTGCTTAATTCTAGTTCTAAAGCTTTGGTGCTAATTTGAATTTCGATTAGTGAAATAATTAAAGATACCATGAAAAATACTAAGCTCAGGGCAAAAAGTATTTCTGCAACAATATTCCATTCCAGATAAATAAAGAACATACAAAAAAGGCAGCTTGCAAAACTCAAAACGCCAAAAGCCTGCATATTTTTTATAAGTCTTAATCGGTATCTAAGATTTTTTATTTGATTTTGAAGGCCAATATTTTTTTCTCCCTCTTCATATTTAACTTTTAAACTTCTTACCAAAGCCGCTAACGCCAAAAATCGATTAGTATAAGCTAACATAATTAAACTAATAGCAGGAAATAATAATGCTGGGATATTTACGGTGAGTTCCATGGTTAGCGTTTGCATCAAAAATATTATTTTAAATGATATTTAACCTTAAGGATGCAAAGTTTTTTAGTCATAATTCCTTGAGCACTTCGCATTACCACTTAGCAAAGTTTGTGATTAAAAACGAAGTTAGACCAGAAACCGTTTTGGTCGCCACGCTTTTTATAAAAATAAATTTAAATTGCCTGCATGAATATCGAATTCAATAAAAACGAGGATGTGAACAAGCAGCTGGTTTATGAGCTGAAAACCAAACTCAAAAAAATATATCAAGGTGGCGGAGAAAAAAATGCTGCCAAGCAAAAAGAAAAAGGAAAATTATTAGCTCGTGAGCGAATTAATTATCTCATTGATAAAGATTCTAACTTTTTAGAAATTGGGGCTTTTACTGCCGACGGAATGTATGCAGAGCAAGGTGGTTGTCCATCTGCAGGCGTAGTTTGTGGTATCGGTTATGTAAGCGGCAGGCAATGTATGATTGTAGCTAACGACGCAACAGTTAAAGCTGGTGCTTGGTTCCCTATGACTGCCAAGAAAAATCTTCGTGTGCAGGAAATTGCAATGGAAAACCGTTTACCAGTAATTTATCTGGTGGATAGTGCAGGGGTTTATTTGCCAATGCAAGATGAAATTTTTCCCGATAAGGAACATTTCGGTAGGATGTTTCGGAATAATGCGATTATGTCTTCAGAAGGAATTGTTCAGATTTCGGCAATTATGGGGGCTTGTGTAGCTGGCGGTGCATATTTGCCAATTATGAGCGATGAAGCCATGATTGTTGATAAAACTGGTTCGGTGTTTTTGGCTGGTTCGTACTTGGTAAAATCGGCTATTGGCGAGGAGGTAGATAACGAAACTTTAGGCGGCGCAACAACGCATTGCGAAATTTCTGGAGTAACTGATTATAAGCACCCAAATGATGAGGCTTGTCTGGATAGCATCCGCAACATTATGAATATGTTAGGTTCGCCACAGAATGCAGGTTTTGATAGAATAAAGGCTGCTAAACCCAAAGAAAAAGAGGAAGAATTGTATGGAATTATTCCAGAAAACCGCGACAAGCAATATGAGATAATGGATGTTATTAACCGCTTGGTTGATCATTCTGAATTTGAAGAATATAAACAAGGTTACGGGCAAAGTATTGTTTGTGGCTTAGGTCGTATTGATGGTTGGGCGGTTGGAATTGTAGCTAACCAGCGAAAGGTTGTAAAATCGAAAAAAGGAGAGATGCAGTTTGGCGGCGTGATATACTCTGATAGTGCCGACAAAGCGGCTCGTTTCATCATGAACTGTAACCAGAAAAAAATTCCTTTAGTATTTTTGCAGGATGTTACAGGTTTCATGGTTGGAAGTCGTTCGGAGCATGGTGGTATTATTAAAGATGGTGCCAAAATGGTTAATGCAGTAGCTAACTCAGTTGTTCCAAAATTTACTATTGTAATGGGCAACTCTTATGGTGCAGGTAATTACGCTATGTGTGGTAAAGCCTACGATCCTCGGTTAATTTACGCCTGGCCAACAGCAAAAATTGCAGTTATGGGCGGTGCTCAGGCAGCAAAAACATTGTTACAAATTCAAGAGGCATCTTTAAAAGCAAAAGGCGAAGTCATCACACCCGAAAAAGAAGCAGAATTGCTAAAAGAAATTACCGATAAATACGATAGTCAAACTACTCCATACTATGCTGCATCACGACTTTGGGTTGATGGAATTATAGATCCTTTAGAAACCAGAAAAGTGATTTCGATGGGCATTGAAGCTGCGAATCAATCGCCAATTACCAAAAAATTTAATGTCGGAATTTTTCAAACATAAATTCATAAAACTGTAAGGAATTTAAATTTGCTTAGGCGTTTTTTTATTTCTACATAGTAGATGTTTTGTTAACTGGATACTAAAAGCTTTATATTTAAAATATGAAAATCTCCCTGCTGTTTATTGTATTCGCTTTATTGCAAACTAATCTTTATGCTCAAAACTCTCATAAAATTCATCAAGATGCTATAATTATAGATACGCATGGCGATATTCTGTTTAATCAGATAAAGTCTGGAATTGATATAGGAAAACTTCAGCCTAAAGGAAATTTCGATTTAGTTAGGGCAAAAAAGGGCGGTTTAGATGTACAGTTTTTTTCAATCTGGTGCGATGAAACTGGTGGTTATGCTGTTGCTAATCAAGAAATTGATTCCTTGTATAGTTTAATTAAAAGATATCCTGATAAAATACAACTCGTAACTACAGCCGCTGATTTAGAAAAGGCAGTTAAGCAAAATAAACTGGCGGCTATGATTGGCGTAGAAGGCGGACACATGATTGAAAACCGATTAGATTATATTGACAGTTTAGCTAAACGCGGTATGGCTTATCTTACTTTAACCTGGAATAATAGCACATCCTGGTCAAGCTCGGCAGCCGAAGAAACCACAGGTAAAGTAAAAGCTCAAAATGCAGGTTTAAATGATTTTGGGAGGCAGGTTGTACTACGATTAAATAAACTTGGCGTAATGGTCGATTTATCTCATGTAGGTGAAAAAACCTTTTATGATGCTATTTCTGCAAGTTCGAAGCCTGTAATTGTTTCTCATAGTTGTGCTTATGCATTAAATCCTGTTCCTCGTAATTTAAAAGATGAACAAATAAAAGCAGTTGGTAAAAATGGGGGAGTTATTAGTATAAATTTTTATAGTGGATTTTTAGATTCTACATTCAATAATAAACAGAAAGCTTTCCTGGCCAAATATGATAACGAACTTAAAATTTTGAGCGCTAAATATGGTAGGAGCAATGGTATAGATAGTTTGATTTTTAATCATCCAAAAGAAGCCGAAGCAATTCGACCACCAATATCGTTGTTGGTAAAACACATAAATCACATTGTAAAATTAATCGGAATAGATTATGTAAGTTTAGGAGCAGATTTTGATGGTGCAGAATCTTTTCCGATAGGTATAAATAGCGTAGCTGATTATCCGAAAATAACAGCAGAATTAGTTAAAAGTGGTTATTCTGACAGTGATATCAAGAAAATTCTTGGCGGAAATGTAATTCGGGTTTTAAAGGCCAATAAAGGAAAATAACAACCTTACTAGTCAAGAATAAAGATAATTTTCTAGGTTACTGTTAATAAGTAAACTATGTTGACAATGCGCACTTGCCAACAATTGTTTAAAGAGTTAAATTTGTAATCAATATTCGAATTTCAAACACACAATATAATGTCACAAGAAAACGAACACGTTCAGTGTTTAATTATAGGTTCAGGTCCTGCTGGTTACACGGCAGCAATTTATGCAGCAAGAGCCGATTTAAAGCCCATTATGTACACTGGTATGCAAGCTGGCGGCCAGTTAACACAAACAACTGATGTAGAAAATTTCCCTGGTTATCCACAAGGAATTATGGGCCCAGAAATGATGGAAGACTTCCGTAAACAAGCAGAACGTTTCGGTACAGATATCCGCTTTGGTTATGTAAGTTCAGTAGATTTTTCTTCAACACCACACAAAGTTGTGGTCGATGAAATTAAAACAATTACTGCTGATACCGTAATTATTGCCACAGGTGCAACAGCAAAATGGTTGGGCTTACCAAGTGAGCAACAATATAATGGTTTTGGGGTTTCCGCTTGTGCCGTGTGCGATGGTTTCTTCTTTAAAGGACAAGATGTCGCAATCGTTGGTGCGGGCGATACCGCTGCAGAAGAAGCAACTTATCTAGCTAAACTTTGTAAAACAGTTCATTTATTGGTTCGTAGAGATGAGTTTAGAGCATCGAAAACAATGGTTGCCCGTGTTTTAGCAACACCAAATATTGTTGTTCATTACAATACCGAAACTGAAGAAATTTTGGGTAATGGTAAAAATGTAACTGCAGTTAAAGTTATCGATAACAAAACAAATATTACATCAGAAATTCCTGTTGAGGGTTTCTTCGTGGCTATTGGTCACAAACCAAATACCGACATTTTCAAAGGCCAGTTGGATATGGATGAAACAGGTTATTTAGCCACCAAACCAGGATCTACCTTAACCAACATTGAAGGTGTTTTCGCTTGTGGCGATGTACAGGATATGTATTACAGACAAGCAGTTACAGCTGCGGGTTCTGGTTGTATGGCTGCTCTCGATGCAGAGAGGTATCTAGCTGCTAAAGAACATCCAATCGAAGCATAAAATCATTTAAAATATTTAATAAAGAGAAATCTGAATAAGGTTTCTCTTTTTTTGTAAAGCAAGATTTAGGCAATTTTTAAAGCTGCTTCAGGCTTTACGCTATATCTTTTAGCTGCACGCAAACCTGTCCTCAAGCCGCTAAAAGTATGTCGCTGCAATCCTGTTTATTGCAGTTAATACAGTAATTCTTGGGTTAGTTTTTCCCACCAGGTTGTTTCAAAAAGCAATTCACTTACAGGTAATTTTGAGCAGGCAAAACCTTTGTTAATAACTGCAAACAAACGTTTGACTGGGTTTGTAACGAAAAAGTGAGGTTCAGTTTCTTTTTGTAATCTCTATCTTAGTTTGAAATAAATTAAATTATCTTAACCTAAATCAAACCATGAACAAAGCATTCTCGATTTTTATTGGCGTATTAATCAGCACTAGTGCATTTGCGCAGCTTGATCCCAACCTCGGGATTATCCCTGCTCCAGTTTCCGTTACCAGAGCAAACGGCAATTTTATTTTAGATAAAACAACTGTTTTAATTAATCAAAGCATCGACGGCGCAAAGATGGCTGATTTATTAAACGCATTCGTAGTTACAAAAGCAGGTTTTGCATTACGCGAAACTAAAATCGCACAGCCAAATCAAAAAAGCATTGTTTTAACTTCAGCAGGAGCAGATAAATTACCTGCAGAAGGTTACACAATCAAAGTTACACCAACACAAATCGTACTTACAGGTAAAGGCGCAGGTTTATTTTATGCCGTTCAATCGGTTATGCAAATGTTACCAAGCAAAACTGGCGATAAAATTATAGTTCCAGCGGTTGACATTAATGATTATCCTCGTTTTGGTTACAGAGGAACAATGCTCGATGTAAGTCGTCATTTTTTTCCAATTTCATTTATTAAAAAATATTTGGATCAATTGGCTTACTATAAAATTAACACCTTCCACTGGCATTTAACTGATGACCAAGGTTGGAGATTAGAAATAAAAAAATATCCAAAATTAACTACAGTAGGTTCGTCTAGAAATGGTTCCATTATTGGTAATTACCCTGGAAATGGTAATTATTTAACCGAAGTAAAAGGATTTTACACGCAGGATGAAGCCAAAGAAATTGTAAGATATGCGGCCGAAAGATATATAACGGTTATTCCAGAAATTGAATTACCTGGTCATGCATCGGCGGCAATTGCTGCTTATCCAGAATTAAGTTGTTTTCCAGATAGAGATACATTCGTAAGTGATAAAACACCGTGGTCGGGTAGTAGAAAAGGAAAACAAGTACAGCAAACATGGGGTGTTTTTGATGATATTTTCGTTCCATCAGAAAATACATTTACGATGTTAAATAATATCCTTGATGAAGTAATTGCGATTTTTCCATCAAAATATATTCACATCGGTGGTGATGAAGCTCCGAAAACTTACTGGAAAGAATCGCCATTTTGCCAAGCTTTAATGAAAGAAAAAGGCTTAAAAGATGAGCATGAATTACAAAGCTATTTTATTCAAACTATAGAGAAACACGTTAACGGAAAAGGTCGTTCGATTATTGGTTGGGACGAAATTTTAGAAGGTGGTTTGGCCCCAAATGCAACTGTAATGAGTTGGAGAGGTGAAGATGGTGGAATTGCTGCAGCCCAACAAAATCACGATGTAATTATGACACCAGGTTCAATGGGTTTATACATCGATCATAAACAGTCTAACTCACCAGATGAGCCTGTAACAATTGGAGGATTTGCACCTTACCAAAAGATTTATGGCTACGATCCAGTTCCGAAAGTTTTAACAGCAGATCAAAGAAAATATATAAAAGGCGTTCAGGCTAATATGTGGACAGAATATATCAAAACGCCAGAAAAAGCAGAAAATCATGCTTTTCCGCGTATAATGGCATTATCTGAAATTGCCTGGAGTCCTGTAGAGCGTAAAGATTTAAAGAATTTTGCTGAAGAACGTTTACCTGCTCACTTAGCCCGTTTAGATAAGATGAATATTAATTTTTGGATTCCTACACCAATCGGACAGAGTGATAAACCATTAACTGGTGGCGATTTTACCATCGATTTAAAAGTCCCAGTTGTTGGCGGAAAAATCTATTATTCTTTAGATGGTTCTCGACCTTCTGAAAATGCATTTTTATATACTGCACCTGTAAAAGTAACTGTTCCGCAAGGCGAAAAAAGAACTTTAAGAACAATAGTTATTGCACCAAGTGGCAGAAGAAGTGTTACAAGCGAAACCATTTTAAATAATGGTGCTCCAGAGGTTAAGGCAGAAGCGAAGAAATAAAATCTTTTGTTTTAAAAAGCTATTTTCTTAATTTGGTACAACATAAAATTGTCCCCAATAAAATGAAAATAAAAAATTATACATTACAGCATCTTTTGCTTTTGGCAGGGATGCTGTTTTGTTTTGCATGCTCCGAAGCCGAACCTGTAAAAGAAGTTAGAATTGATAATCCAAAAACGGAGAAAAACCCTTTTAAATTTTATAAAGATATTGAAGTAAAACCTGGGCTCAATTTCGAAATTGTAAGTTGGGGAAAAGGCGTAGACTCTATAGGTGGTTATCAAATTTTGATGTCTGATTCGGTTAAAAGTGTTTATAAGTCAGAAGCTGCTGAAAGGAAAGGAGTAATGACTGATGCCTGGAATATGGATTTGGATAATGATGGAGCTCCTGAAATTTATATCCAGCTTTTAAGTAAAAAAAATGTACTCGATTTAAATGTTTTCGAATATTCTGGTGGTAATTTTAATAAAATAAGTTTTCCTTCATTAAGTTCAAATCAAAAGAAAGGTTATATTGGTGATGATAAATTTTTTATAAAAAATGGTGATTTATTTCGCTCTTTTCCTGTTAAGGATGAAGCTGATTCTACTAAAAAAATAATTAAAACATATCAATATAAATTAAGCGGAAACAGTTTTTCAACCAGCGAAGTTAAACCTTAAATTACATCCTTTGTAGGTTATAAAATGAAAGATAAAGAGTTTTCAATCATTGCGAGAGTCAAGAGCTTTAAACATGCTTTTAATGGTTTAAAATTATTTTTTACAAATGAGCATAATGGATGGGTTCATCTTTTAGCGGCAGTTTTAGCAATAGCACTATCTTTATATTTAAACTTATCGGCTTTAGAATGGATTGCAATTATCTCGGCGATAGCAATCGTTTTCGCAGCAGAAATATTCAATTCTGCAATAGAAAAATTGGCTGATGTTGTTACTTCTGAAATCAATCCCCAAATAAAAATTGTTAAAGATTTAGCAGCGGCTGGAGTATTAGTTACTGCAATTTTAGCGGTTTTGATTGGCGCTATAATTTTTTTACCAAAATTATTTTAGCTCAGAAGCTGCTTTAGATTCTTCCATTTTATCGCTGATTATTTTATCCCATCGGTCCTGCATTTTATGATTGCTGCCATGTTCAGTTTCTTCATCATAGTTTTTCTGCATGGTGTCGAAGTAGTTACTAATTTCGTTGGCTAATTGTGAGATTTGAGCCTTGTAGTTTTTAACGGAATAGTTGCGATTCTTTAAAACCCGATCGGCTTCCATTAATAAAACATATTGAATATTTACATGGCCTTGTTCATGATGCAAAAGGTTTTGTCTCGATTCTTCAGTTTTAACTTTATCGAGCTTAACCCACGAACGGCTTTTATCAATGCTTATTTCATTTTGCAGCTTTATTTCAACGCGGTTACGATAAACAGTAGAACCGTAACTATACTTCCAGGTCATCGCGGTAAGCGCATAAAAAGGAGAATTGTTATCAGGCTTACCTTTAAAATGTATATTCCAATCTAGCTGAACGGGTTCTGTAAAATCCTGTTTAAAAGAAACTAGTGGTATAATTAGTAGAGATAAAAATGCAATAAGCAGGTTTTTCATAGAATTAATCTATTGAAAAAACCGTGCCTAAATTATCTTATTCCGAAATTTGTCCGCTTATGCGCTCAAATTTTTCGATCAATAATGAGATTCTTTCTTTTTCACGTTTGATTACTGCTTTCCTTAAAATTGTAGAACAGAAAAGCATCCATAAAAAAGTTAAACCAACTGCGATAACCTTTTGAGCCATATTAAAATAAGCCAAAATTTCTACAAAATAGAATATAATGCCTAATGATAAAGCGATAACATAAAACCAATATAGCGAGTTGTAAAGCTTGTAACGGTTTAATTGATAGGTTTTTAAGTTGTTAAGATATTCATTAGGGTGAACCGTGAAATCAGTTTTTGAGATTAACCTGTAATCACGATAAAGAATTAAGGTATAAACACCAATTGCTATAATAGTTATGCTAATGCCCACGTGTGTAGTCCACGATTCGAAATGGTAAAATATCCACAAAGCAGCAATGGCTATAAACGAAGCAAGCATGCCCAGGATATTTAAAGCCGATTTTAGCTTTAATCCATTTACTTCTTTTTTAGCTTGTTGTAACATTTCATCAGCAGAAACCTTAACTTCTACCTCGTGCTTTTGCCACAACTCCTGTATTTGATCAAACGCTTGCATACTGGTTATATAGTTCTGTTAATTTTTGTTTAATACGGTGGATTTTCACTCTTAAATTGCCTTCGCTAATACCTGAAATATCTGCAATTTCGTGATATGGTAACTCATCCAAAACCATGGTGATAATTAAACGATCATTTTCTTCGAGTTTGGAAATGCAGGTATAGAGAAGCGCAACCTGCTCATTCTTTTCAGAAAATTCTTCGATTTTACTTTCGATTATATTATCAGTTAACTCGTCTTTTGCCTGTCTTTTTTCTGAACGCAAATAGGTTAAACAAGTGTTAACGGCAATTCTATATATCCAGGTAGAGATAAGAGATTTGTTTCTGAATTTATCGAGGTTTTGCCAAACTTTTAAAAATGTTTCCTGTAAAAGATCATTTGCTGAATCAGTATCGCCAGTATAACCGTAACATAAATGGAATATTTTTTTGGAATTCGAATCGAAAATCTCTTTAAATAGCTTATCTTTTTGTTCCATTTACTAGGTTATAATTGCGTTTTAGATGTTTGATTGCGTTTTTTGTTACAGGATAGCCAAAATTATATTAATTTTTTGTTATCGCAGAAATCAAAATTTGTTACAAGCGGTAAATATCGTAGTTTTACCGAATTAACAGGGCCACAAACTTATATCATTCATGAAGAAAAACAAACTCACGCTTTTTATTTTTATTGCGCTGATTGCAGGAATTGCTTTAGGCTACATTCTAAATGTTAATTCTATTAATGTTTATAATCAAAATATACTTAACGCTGATGCAAAAGTTAAAAACATAGAAGTTAGCATTGCAAAATCTACCGATACCACAACTGCTCAGTTTACTCAACTCAAAGTTGATAAAAAGTTAAATGCTAAAATCAAAAAAGAGAACGAAGAAATTCGCGAAAAAAAACTGGAGTATTTTACTCTGTTAAGCGATATTTTCCTTCGACTAATAAAAATGATTGTTGCTCCATTAGTATTTACAACTTTAGTAGTTGGAGTTGCAAAGGTTGGCGATGTTAAAGCTGTAGGAAGAATTGGCGGTAAAACGCTTGGCTGGTTTATGGCAATGTCGTTAATGTCGCTGGTTTTGGGGATGATATTGGTTAATCTGTTCGAACCAGGAAGACACATGAAGTTATCGCTTCCAGATCATTTGGTTAATACAGGAATTCAAAAAGCATCAATGAGTGTTAAAGACTTTATTGCCCACGTTTTTCCTAAGAGTATTGCCGAATCTATGGCAACTAACGAAATCTTGCAGATTGTTGTTTTCTCGTTATTCTTTGGTGTGGCAACAGCTGCAATTGGCGATTTGGGTCAGGTTGTAATTAAAGCTTTTGATGCCATTGCTCATGTTATTTTAAAAATGACTGGTTATGTAATGAACTTTGCACCATTGGCCGTTTTTGGCGCAATGACTGCAATTATTGCTAAACAAGGCCTATCTGTATTAAATACATATGCAATTTTTATTGGCGAGTTTTATCTCGGTTTAGGTATTCTGTGGGCCGTATTAATTTTCTTAGGATTTTTAGTTCTCAAAAAACGTATTTTCCGATTAGTCAACGATATGAAAGAGCCTGCTTTACTTGCTTTTAGTACAGCAAGTAGTGAAGCGGCTTACCCTAAAACGATGATGCTTTTAGAGCGTTTTGGATGTAAAGATAAAATTGTAAGTTTTGTTTTGCCGCTTGGTTATTCTTTTAATTTAGATGGCTCGATGATGTACATGACGTTTGCTTCGCTGTTTATAGCGCAAGCCTATGGGATTCATTTAAGTTTTGAACAACAAATATCAATGCTTTTAATTTTAATGCTTACCAGTAAAGGTATTGCAGGCGTGCCCAGAGCATCTCTTGTAGTAATTGCGGGTACAATTGCAAGTTTTAATATTCCAGAAGCTGGTTTGGCTTTGCTTATCGGTATAGATCCACTATTAGATATGGGCCGATCGGCAACAAATGTTGTGGGTAACAGTATCGCAACAGCGGTAGTTAGTAAGTGGGAAGGCGAATTAAAAGACGCATAAACCTAAAAGTTTAATCATTCAAATAATCAAAAATAAATAAAGTGTCAAGTAGAGGAAAAAAGATATTTTTAGCGCTCACCATCATCGTTCCGATGATTATTTATTGTTACATATATTATAAGCCAATTATCCAAAATGCTCCATTTCGTAAAAAGGATTTTGTTTCAATGGATTATAAATGGGGAGTTAAAGATCCTTTAGAAAATCAATATAATTCTGCAGATAGTTCTTATCAATATGTAAACAGTCGCGATTCAATCATTCGAAAAAAAGTGCCTTTAAATAGCGATGACATTTTATATATCCATAGTAAGGCAAATGAATTAGGTCTTTGGAATTTTCCAGATACGATTGGAACAAAGAGTTCAAAATCAATGAGCATTCCTCGTTACGATATGTTTTTTAAGTACAAAGAAAAATCCAAGCATGTTGTGGTTTATGGCGATTTTGATGGCAATCCAAAACTTTTAGATGCCGCCATGCAAATGAGGAAAATAATTGAAGAAACTTTAAACCAGGCAGAGAAGAGAAGCGGTAAATAAAAACTGTTCTACAATCTTTAAAAGCATTAATAAAATACCAAACATCAGTATTTTATTAATGCTTTTTTGTTTTAAGATGATTTCGTATATTTACGATATATTCGTAATTAAATGGAGAAGTTAACTTTACAGGAAGAAGAAGCAATGCTGGCCGTTTGGCAGGTTGGAAAAGGCTTTATTAAAGATTTTATGGATGTTTTGCCAGAGCCCAAACCACCATATACAACTTTAGCATCAACGGTGAAAAACCTCGAACGCAAAGGTTTTTTAGTTAGCGAACGCTTTGCAAATGCAAACCGATACAGCGCAAAAGTTAAGGAAACAGAATACAAAAAGCGTTTTATGAATGGCTTCGTAAATAATTATTTTCAAAGCTCGTATAAAGAGTTGGTTGCTTTTTTTGCCAAGGATAAAAAGATAAGTGCGGAAGAACTAAAAGAGATAATTAACCTCATCGAAAATCCTGAAAAGTAATGTTATGCCACATTTCTTTCTAATCTTATTTAAAATTAATTTGGTTCTCTTGCTTTTCGCAGCAGCTTACCACCTGGTTTTACGCAAACTTACTTTCTATACTATTAATAGAATTTTTTTGCTTTTTGGAATACTTTTCTCAACCGCGTATCCATTTATCAACTTAACAGAGTTTTTTGGAAATAATGAGGTATTGCCTGCTTTTGTTCCAGGATTAAATCAAAACGTTGAAGCTTTGGCTAAAATCGATTTTTTTGACCTAATGTGGCATAGCTTAACGTTTGTATTTTATGTGGGTATGCTTTTTATGGCTTTCAGATTATTGATTCAGTTTATATCGCTAAGCCGAGTGCACAAGAATTCAAAGCCAGGGTTAATTGAGAGCCAAAAAGTTAGAATTTTAAGTGATGAAGTGAGCCCTTTTTCATTTTGGCAAACCATTTATGTTAATCCGATTTTACATAAAAAAGAAGATTTAAATAACATTATTGAGCATGAAAAAGTACATGTCGAAGAACTACATACCATCGATATTATTCTAACCGAGATAAGTTTGGTTTTTTATTGGTTCAATCCTGGTATTTGGTTGATGAAAAAGGCAGTTCGCGAAAATATAGAGTTTATTACCGATGCTAAAATTTTAAATAAAGGAATAGATAAAAAAGCATATCAATATAGGTTGTTAGATGTTGGAACATTAAGACCATCAGTTGCAATTGTTAATAATTTTAATCTTTCTGATTTAAAAAAGAGAATAAAAATGATGAACGCTAAACGCTCATCAAAAGTTAACTTAACAAGGTATATGTTTGTTTTGCCTGTTCTACTGTGCATTACGCTTGCTTTTACAATTGATAAGAAAGCTGTTCAAACTAAAATATTGCCCATAGAAAAGATTTTTATCGAGATTTTACCAAAAATCGATGTTAAAGAAAAACGTAACCGCAAAGTTTTAAATAAGCGAAAAAGTGCAGGTCAACCAAAAATTGAAACAAAGCAACAAGAATTGAATATTAATAAAGATACCATAGCATTAGATGTTGTGTTTAAAAGCATGGAAGATTTAGCTTTAGTAAAGGATAAAGAAGGATCTAAAAAAAGTTTTATTACGAAGTTCTTTTTTAATACTGGTGATACAATCCATACCGAAAATAAACCCGATGTAAAAAATATAATCATCAGAATTAAAAAATCGGAAGATGAAAATAGAGCTGCCGAGCCATTAAAGGCAGTTAATTTTATTCATCTAACAAGCATGGCAAATGTATCGAAAGATAGTTTGGGGGCACTTAAAAAAGTTTACACCTATACAAATACTATTACGATGGATGTGGGTGCAAAGCGTGCTAAAACTTTTACTTATATTTTAAATGGAAATGAGATTTCGCAGAAAGAAATTTCGAAAATAATGCCCGATGAAATTTTAAGCATAACCTTGAATAAAGAAGGGATTATGAATCTTAAAACAAAAAATAAATAAAATAACAAAGCCTCTGTTACCCAGAGGCTTTGTTATTTTAAAAATTAAACCTGGCTTTTAGCATTGCAACTCTTCCAGGAATTAGATAGGTTCCTGTTGTTAGCGAGTTTGCCGAAATGTAAATGGCATCAAATTGTTTAATGTTGGCTAAGTTGGTTATCCCAAATTCAATATCTGTTTTAAGCTTCACCATTTTATATTTTACATTTGCATCAGCAAACAAGTATTTCAAATTTGGCTGACTGGACTGATGTGTAAATAGGTGTTCAGCTGATAAATTTAGATACACATTTTCGAATGTGGTAATCGCCAATGAAGATTGCTGCCTCAATTGCTGAAAGTTAGTATTAATTGCATTTGCAATATCAGCTTTGTTATCGGTAATAGAATAAGTTGCATTGTACGACCAATTTATAAAACTTGCTAGTTTAGCTTCGATTCCTGCTTTATATGATAGTGTTTTCGAATTAAACGGCAAAAGTTCTCCGTTTTGAAGTTGATCATATTTGCTTTGCGAAAAATTAGCACCCAAGTTTACCGTACTCTTTAATTCGAAAAGATATTTGCTCGCATTTGCACTTAATGATAAGTTTTTAATATGATTTGCTAAAGGCAAAACAACTCGCTGTTGGATATTATTACTCAGATTATAAGACGATATGGTGTTAAGTTCTGTAGTACTGTAATTGGCCGATGCATTGAAGAAGAACATCTGCATTGCTTTCCTAAAATTAAATGCACCACCAAAACCATGTATTTTTGATTCGGAAATAGGGGCATTGTTTGCAAATAGTGATCGGTAGTTTTTTAGTATAGTTCCGCGAAAAACATCATCTATTCCACCCAAATCATTTTTATAAAAGTAATTGGCCGTTACATAATTTTCAATGCCTGTTTGGTATTTAATATTAAACGATGGATTTAAAAACAATTTATTTAAGTGGTTCTCTAAAGCATTTTTAGGATCGCTGTAATTAATTCGATTATAGCTTAACGGTAAACTCAAACCAGCTTTAAATTTATCACTTGTAAAATCATAATTGGCTTCCGCATAAACTCTGCTTTTAAACCAATTTAAATCATTAACAGTACTTTGCGAAACCAATTCTGAGGTCTGATTATTTTGAATACGATAAAGTTCAGAATTTAAATTTTGCTGTTGAAAATTAAGCCCCGTTTTATAAGTCTGAACGAAACCTCCATTTACAAAAGCAAATGATACATAATTGTTCATGTACCATGTTGGTAATTTGATGTATTGATTTAAGCCCAAATAGCTATCGCCATTATTCAGTATATCTGCATTTAAACCCGGAGAAATGTTCAAAGTTTCTGGCTGGGCAGTTCGATTTAAATACGAATAAAAATTGATTACATTTTCTGATTTTAGCTTCTTGCGATAATTGAACTCATTTGAAAGATCAAAGGTTTCCTGTCTTAAAATTTGATTTGCGGCAACATTATTAATAGAAAAGGCCGATGTAGTTTTAAAAGGTGAATAATCTAAAACGAAATTATTGTTGAGATAATCACCTTCAGCATTTTTGTTTAAATTGAATTGAGCCCTTAGCTTTTGTGGATTAATCTCATTGTTCTGAAATTCTGAATAACTAATTGTTTGGTCTGCTAAATAGGTTTGCGAAAATTTATTATACTGCTGTTTTCGTTCATCATATAAGTAAGAAATGTTTGCCCTTAACTGCAAATCCTGATTAAACTTATACAAGTTATTGAAATTTAATACTGCCGCTTTGTTGAATAGATACCTGCTTTGTGGTAACGAAGGCACGCCAGCAGCTCCTGTAGATAATAATCCGCTTGGTTTACTGTTGTCTACACGATTCAAGTAATCAGATAAGTTATGCGAGATTAAATCAATACCAGGATCAATGCCAATATTGTTTCCTTTTATATTATTAATGAATTTTAGTTTTTTGTTAAACAACATGGCTGTCAGGTTTTCATCAAAGCGATTTGGCGTTCCAGCTCCAACAGTTGCATCGCCCATAACTTTGAGTTTGGCATCATCTTTAATAACCAGGTTTAAGGCTACATCATCGCTGGTGTTGTTTTTGCGCATCATTTTAACTGGCTGGTCGTTTTGAATGACTTGCACCTTATCGACCGCACCTTGAGGAATGCTTTTTGTGCCAATATTGTATTTGTCATCCAGCAAATTGTCGCCATCTACATATAAATTAGAAATTGATTTCCCATTATAGCTAATCTTCCCGTTTTCAGCAACCTCAATTCCTGGCATTTTTTTAAGCACATCGCCAATACTTCGGTCTTGCTTATCTGCAAAATCGGCTGTTTTGTAATTTAATGTATCTCCATTCGATGTTAAAGAAGGCCTATTTTTAACGGTGACGGTTTCCAGGTTGGTCTCACTTGCTTGTAAAATTAAATCCTGACTTTGGTTAACATCTGCAATTGAAATTGATTGTTTTTTATAGCCAATACTCGAAGCCTCAATTTTATATCCAATAACCTGATCATTTTTAATCTGAAGATTAAACGCTCCATTTTTATTCGTTCTGGTAAAACTGATGATATTTCCTTCAATATCCTTCAAATTAACATTTACAGACTCTACGCCCATACCTTTAGCATCTTTAACAATGCCTTTAATAGGTTTTTGTGCAAAAACACAAAAAGAACCTATTAAAAACAGGACTAAAATTAATGTAGCCTTTCTCATTTTTTATCAGAAATTTCGATAGGATTGTTTATTTCTGGTTTATTAATAGTTGATGATCCACTTGGACGAGGGGCGGTATTCATTTTGAATGTTCCTTGCATGCCGTTAGCCGCCATTTGCGCTTGCATAAATCCCTGCGGATCTTTATCACGGGCTTCTCTTAGCTTATCAAGTTCTTTTCTGGTTGTTTTTATGGCGTCAGAAGGGAGTTTAATTTCTGTACCCAGATAAGCTGTACTGGTTTCAATCCCTGCAATTCTAATCGATCCGAAAGAACCGTTTGGCATTGTGATTTTCTGTTCATCGCCCGAAGAATTATTTTCTTCTCCTTCGGTAACATTTTCTAAACCTGCAAATTCAAATTTTACTTCTTTTTTTTCATCATAAGCTTCCACAATTAGTCCAGGCAAGCCATTTAACTTCCAGGGACCACTTTGAAAAGGAATTTCATTAGCAAACCAGGCAATCCAGTTTCTTCCTTTAAAATTCGTGGTAGCCTTTTGGCACGCAATACCCGAGAAACTCATGGTATCTTTTGCTATTTTCCAATCAATTTGGGCGGCAGGTTCTTCGATAATGTAATTGTTAAACAATTTTTCTTTACTAAACATTTTATGCTCGTTAGCAAAAAAGAAATAATCTATTTGTGTAACTGGCGACTTCATTTCGCTCTTAATTTCAATTTTCATGTTCGCACTTCCCGATTGATTTTTTAATTGCTCTAAAATTTGTTTTTTGCCATTAATTGCCTGATTTAGCTTGTCGTAACTTGTATAAACAGAAGCGTTATTTCCAGTTACAAGCAACATGTTTTCTTTATGAGGCTTGTCTTTTGCAGTTGTGTCGTTAATATGTGTAAAGGTGTATCTTACTCTGGCTAATGCTTTATCTGGTTTTTGAGCAAAGCATGTTAAGGATAGGGCGGTTGCGCAGCAAACAATTAATGTATTTTTCATAGTTTCTATTATTTAGTTTTCGTAAAACTACGAAATATTCGTAATAAGATAGAGCAGATTTAACATTTTTTAACTAAACATTTTAAGCATTTCTTTTTTGAAAATTAATGTACTGTAGGTCTTAGGAAATAACAGTCCCGCTTTCTCTGCAATCTTTTTAAAACAACCTCTGTCATTCGCGGGCAAAAAGATATTTTTCATCGGTAGCCGATGCTTCGTGCCTCAGCATACGCAATAATATTTGCGTCAATACAATTTAAAAAGTATTTTCGTTCAATCGGGTTTATTAACATAGGCAGCACAAACCAATTGCAATTTGCTTGGTGATAACAATAATAGAAATACTTACTGCGTAAATTAAACCTGATAGGAGCGAACACGCAGCCGAATTTTTATGAGGCAAGTAAAGTGAATAGCAGGGCAGGAGGAACGGGATTATTAGCATGCTGTGCTTTACAAATAGTTAATTTATTTTTAAAATTTAGCCTCCAATTTATTAAGCACTCATTCAGAAAAAGCCTAAATATTGACCGCTTGTGCTTTTTTAAAAAGCTTTTTATAGTATTTACAAATGGATTTTAAATCCCTAAATTCTCTAAATTCTGGGGCCTTAAGATTAATTGAAATTTATTTTTAATATCTGTTTGTGTGTTAATTGAATTTGTTCTATATTTGCACCTCGTTAAATAAAAATTATAAAACTAATATTTAAACAATGTACGCAATAGTAAATATAGCAGGACAGCAATTTAAGGTTGCTAAAGACCAGCACCTTTTTGTACACAGATTGCAAGGAGATGAAGGCGCTAGTATTGAATTTGATAATGTATTGTTGGTTGATAATGGTGGTGCAATCACTGTAGGGGCTCCTGCAGTTAAAGGTGCTAAAGTTTCAGCAACTATCGTATCTCATTTAAAAGGTGATAAAGTAATCGTTTTCCACAAAAAACGTAGAAAAGGTTACAAAAAGAAAAACGGTCACCGCCAGTTTTTCACAAAGATTCAGATTTCTGACATCACTCTATAATTAATTGTTAACCCAATAACTCATTATTTAATGAGTTACAAAATATAAAATCATGGCACACAAAAAAGGAGCCGGTAGTTCGAAAAACGGACGTGAATCGCATAGTAAGCGTTTAGGTATTAAAGTTTTCGGTGGTCAGTTAGCTATCGCAGGAAACATTTTAGTACGTCAACGTGGTACAAAACACCACCCTGATAAAGGTGTTGGTATTGGTAGAGACCATACTTTATTTGCTTTGGTTGATGGAACTGTAGTTTTCAGAAAGAAAGCTGATAACAAATCTTACGTTTCTATTCTTCCTATCACAGAAGCAGAAATTGAAGCAGCAGTTGCTAAAGCTCCAAAAGCGAAAAAAGAAGCTGTAGCTGTTGAAGCTGTTGCAGAAGCTCCAGCTAAAAAAGCACCTGCTAAAAAAGCAGCTAAAAAAGACGAAGCTACTGAAGAAGCTGCATCTGCAGAATAATTAGTATTCAACTTATAAAAAATGCCTCATTGATGTTAAATCGATGAGGCATTTTTGTTTGCAAAAATATTTGTGCAAAAAAAAACGCTGTTTTTCAGCGTTTCATTAATTAAGATTAAAACGAATTTAATATTGCCTGTTCATTAATTGATTAGTTAAGGTCAGTAAATCTTTTTTGGCTTCATCGTTAACATTTACCTGGTTTAGTAAATTTAAAGCTTTACTCAGATAAGCATCCATTGTTTCTTTTGCAATGTTTCTAATGTTAAGATTATTGTAAATCTGCGTAATCGCTTCAACCTTCTCATTAATAGAAAAATCGGTAAGTTTAGTCCATACCTCTAGCTGCTCAAGATTTTGACCTTCTGCAAGTTCGAATGCTTTTAACAATAGAAAAGTTTTTTTGTTGGCAATAATATCGCCTCCAACTTGTTTCCCAAATTTTTCAGGATCAGCATAAACGTCCAAAATATCATCTTGTAATTGAAATGCAATACCAATATTTTCTCCGAACTGGTATATTAAATCTGCATCTTTTTCGGATGCATTACCTATAATTGCGCCTAATTTTAAAGCACCACCAAGTAATACAGCAGTTTTTAACCTAATCATGTTGATGTACTCTTCAATGCTTACATCATTACGCTCTTCAAACTCCATATCGAGCTGTTGACCTTCGCAAACGCCTTGAGCTGTAGCATTAAAGGTATCAAGCACATCTTTAAGGAAAATAGAATTTACCTTTGCCAAATTTTTATTGGCTTCAACCATCATTACATCACCGCTTAAAATTGCTATGTTGGTACTCCATTTTTCATGAACGGTTGCTTTTCCTCTACGTAAAGGCGCATTATCCATTATGTCATCGTGTATCAGGGTGAAATTGTGAAATACTTCTACTGCCATGGCGGCATTAATAGATTTGTTAGCATCTTCGCCAAATAATTCGGTAGCCATTAATACAAGTAACGGGCGAATTCTTTTACCTCCAAGGTTAATAATGTAAGTTATTGGGTCGTAAAGTTGCTGAGGGCTAGCGGGAAATTTAAGGTTTTTTATTGCCGTTTCTAAAATTTGCTGTAATTGTACTGTTGTATGCATTTTATTTTTTTACTTGCGGAAATTCTAAGGTTTATGTAGATTCTTCTTATATGGAAGTGCGTTTACTTGTTTGATCATCTTTCCAAAATTGCCAATTACGAGGCATATTATTTTTGATTTTCATATCTTCCGTTTACCTGATTGTATCTTAAATTTTTGCTAGAATTGAGTGCTAATTTTTTTTATCAGTTTTTAATCCTGCATTAATGAAAAATCGATCTGCCGTTTAGCTAAATCTACTTTTTTAACTCTAATCATTACTTCATCACCCAATTGATATTTTTTCTTTTTACGTTGACCAACTATACAATAGTTTTTCTCATCAAGAACATAAAAATCATCAGAAATATCGCGTAAACGAATCATACCTTCGCATTTATTTTCTTCAATTTCGACGTACATTCCCCATTCGGTAACCCCTGAAATAATTCCTTTATATACCTCGCCTATATTGTTTTCAAGGTATTCGGCCTGTTTATATTTTATCGACGCACGCTCGGCTTCGGCTGCTCGTTTTTCCATAGCAGAGGAGTGAGCACTTGCAACTTCATAAAATTCTGCATCGGCAGATTTTCCCCCGTCTAGATAGGTTTGCAGTAAACGATGCGCCATTACATCAGGGTAACGACGAATTGGAGAAGTAAAGTGTGTATAATATTCGAAAGCTAAGCCATAATGGCTAGTTTTTTTTGTTGTGTAAATAGCTTTTGCCATTGAGCGTATAGCCAGAGAAGTTAAAATATTTTGTTCCTTTTTACCTTCAACGTCAGCCATCAAACTGTTTAAAGATTTGGCTATTTCTTTATCCGACTTAGTGTTTACTTTATAACCAAACCTCGATGCAAAATTGGCAAAAGTGTTTAAGGTTTCCATGTTTGGTGAGTCGTGTACCCGATAAACGAAGGTTAATTTCTTTTCTCCCTTTTGCTTTTTGGCAATAAATTCGGCTACCTTTCGATTTGCCAAAAGCATGTAATCTTCGATAAGTTTGTGGGCATCTTTACGTTCTTTTACATAAACGCCAATAGGCTTACCACTTTCATCGAGTTTAAATTTAACTTCGGTGCTTTCGAAACTAATTGCACCGTTTTTAAATTTCCGATCTCTAAGAATATAAGCTAACTCATTAAGTTTTAATATTTCGGTAGCATAATCGCCAGCTTTATTTTCTATAACTTCCTGTGCTTCTTCATAACTGAATCTTCTGTCAGAATGAATGGCCGTTCTGCCAAACCATTCACTTACAATATTTGCCTGCTCGTCTAACTCGAAAACAGCGGCAAAACAAAGTTTATCTTCATGCGGTCGTAGAGAGCAAACGCCGTTACTTAATCGTTCTGGTAACATCGGAATAACCCGATCAACCAGATAAACTGAAGTTGCACGACTATAAGCCTCTTTATCTAAGTCAGTTCCCTGAAGTACATAATGTGAAACATCAGCTATGTGTACACCAATTTCGTGGTTTCCGTTTGGTAATTTTTGGTAAGATATAGCATCATCAAAATCCTTTGCGTCGGCTGGATCAATAGTAAATGTTAATACACTTCTAAAATCTCTGCGCTTCGAAATTTCTTCTGCAGGAATTTCTTCAGGAATTGCATTTGCTTCTTTTTCTACTTGTGGGGGAAAAGATAAAGGAAAACCATATTGTGCTAAAATGGCATTCATTTCTGTGTTATTTTCACCCTGATCGCCTAGAACATGTTTAACCGTACCAATCGGGTTTTTAGCACCTTCGGGCCAATCGGTTAAGCTTACTAAAACTCTTTGCCCATTTTTTGCACCTAAAATATCACCTAACGGAACGAAAATATCATGAAGCATTTTCTTATCATCGGCAATAACAAAGGCAAAGCGATCGGAGATTTTAATTACACCTGTAAAATCAGATTTTGCTCTTTTAATGATTTCAACAATTTCTCCATCATTTTTTCTTCCATCCTTTTTCGCAAAAACATAAGCTTTAACTGTATCACCATGTAAGGCATTTCTTAACTTTCTTGGTGCAACAAATACGTCTTTCTCAAACTCGTCTTCTGGTATAATGTATGCAGAACCATCAGCAGTCATATCTACACGGCCAATAATGAAGTTTTGAAGTTCTTTAAGCTTGAATTTTCCTTTTTCAGGTTCAAGATAAATGCCCGCACCTTTGCCTTCTTTTAAAATCTCGAGAATGGTTTCTCTTGATTCCTGATCGGTGAGGTTTAACTTGGCTGAAACCTGCTTATAGTTAAGTGGCTGATTGCTGTTTTTTTCGAAGATATCACTAACCAGTTGATTCAGAACTAATTTTATGTTTGCAGATTTTTTCTTTGCCATATGCTAAAGTGTATTTACCGAAGATACAGAAAAGATGCAAAATAGGCGGTTTTTAGATGTAAAATGTCAGATTGATGATGCTAAGAAACAATTTATTTAAGTTGTAAACTTACATATTTAATCTTTTTTCTTAGCGAAGTATAACTCAAATGAATTACACCATCTTTACTTTCGATAATTGCAGGATAACTGTATTCGCCTTTTGGATGTTCTTCGAGCGTATAAATATTCGCCCAGTTTTCTCCATCTTTTGAAATGGCCAATTTTAAAACAGAACGACCTTCCCACCAATTTTTGCCAGATTCTAACGGGTTATAAATTAAGATTTGACGACCATCTTTTAAGGTAACGGCATCACTTCCCGAATTTGGATTAGGTAGTTTTGTTGGCTTAAGCTTTGACCAGCTTTCTCCGTTATCTACAGACCAGCTTTCTATAATTACATTTTGTCGGCTTCGGCATAGTAACTGAAGTTTACCATTCGGATAAGTTAGGATAGAAGGTTGAATAACGCCAAAAGTATCACAATCGATATTTATTTTTTTCCAGTTTTTGGCAAATTCATCTGTTTTTTCGATGTGGATGCTCCACGTTTTTTCATCTAAACTTTCGGTACTCGATGGATAAAGTATACTTCCATTAAGGATTTGAACAGGTTTATTTTTTATAGGTCCTAAAAATCCATCGGGAAGTTTTTGTGCTAAAGACCAGGTTTTGCCATTATTATTCGATGTTTTATACTCGGCCCACCAGGTTCTAGGGTTGGGCCCAACTTTATAATGTAAGTAAAGCGTACCGTTTTTAGCTTTAAATAAAACTGGATTCCAGCAAGGATAGCGTAAAGTATCGTTCTGAATACCAGTTGCAATTTCTAGCGGTGCACTCCACTTACCATTTTTTTTTGTTGATGACCAGATCGAAACATCCTTACTGCCTTCGTGTTTACCACCAAACCAAGCGCTCATAATAGATTTATGGTCTATTTCGACCAATGTAGAAGCGTGGCAAGCTTCAAACGGTGCATTTTCGAAAGTATACTCAGAAGAAATAATTTTTACGAAATTTTCCTGAGCGTTGGACTTAAAATGAATTGCAAAAAGTAGCGCGAAAAGCAATAGTTTGAAATTCTTAATTACCAGGAATTGCATCAATTAGTTTTTTGGTGTAAGCAGCTTTTGGTGCATAAAATATATCTTCTGGAAAGCCTTCTTCTTCAATCTTTCCTTTATTCATAACCATAATACGATCTGAAATGTGTTTCACAACCGCTAAATCATGCGAGATAAAGATGTAAGTTAACCCGAATTCTCGCTGTAAATCTTTAATTAAATTTAAAACCTGCGCTTGCACAGAAACATCTAAAGCTGAAACTGATTCATCACAAATGATAAATTTAGGTTCTAATGCTAAAGCACGGGCAATTACAACACGTTGTCGCTGACCGCCACTGAATTCGTGTGGGTAACGATTGTAATGTTCTTCTTTTAAACCAACTTTATTAAGTAGTTCTAAAACTCTTACTTTTCGTTCTCCATCACTTTTAAATAATTTATGAACTTGTAAAGGCTCTAAAATAGATTGGCCAATAGTTAACTTTGGGTTTAAAGAAGCATAAGGGTCTTGAAAAATAATCTGAATATCTTTTCTAAGTTTTCGCATTTCAGCTTTGCTGATATGGGTAATGTCTTTACCTTCAAAAATTATACTACCTGATGTTGGTTGTATTAACCTTAATATACTTCTACCCAATGTGCTTTTACCGCAACCAGATTCTCCAACAAGACCTAAAGTTTCACCGGGGAAAACCTCGAAATTGATCTGATCTACTGCTTTAACATATTCTTTGTTTTTGGAAAGAAAACCACTATTTACAGGATACCAAGTTGATAAATTTTCAATTTTTAATAAGGGATTTTGCTCGTAAAGCGTCGTTCTTCTCGATTGTATTTCTTCGCTTGTTAACTGGTTAGATGCATTTAAATGTGCTGTGGCATCAGCTATTACACCCGTTAAAAAATCGGCTACCACTGGTAATTTTTTAAGTTGCAAAGCAGGCGAGGGGCGACAAGCTAATAAACCTTTCGTATACGGATGTTGTGGATTATTGAAAATTGATTTTGCAGGACCTTGTTCCACAATTTCACCTTTGTACATTACCGCAACTTCATCTGCTATTTCATTTACAACGCCTAAATCATGCGAAATAAAAATCATTGCCATGTCTCGTTCTTCTTTAAGTTTTAAAAGAAGTTGTAAAATTGTTTTTTGAACGGTAACATCTAATGCTGTAGTCGGTTCATCGGCGATTAAAAGTTTAGGATTACAGCTTAAAGCCATAGCAATCATAACTCTTTGCTTTTGTCCACCAGAAATTTGATGAGGATAACTGTCGAAGATATTTTCTGGTCTTGGTAATTGAACTTCGTTAAAAAGTTCGATGGTATGTTTTTTTGCTTCTGCTTTATTTACATTTTGGTGGAGCATAATGGCTTCTGCAACTTGTTCTCCGCAAGTAAAAACAGGGTTTAACGAAGTCATAGGTTCCTGAAAAATCATCGAAATCTGATTACCTCTGATTTGACGGATTTCATTTGAACTTAAATTAAGTAAGCTAACAGATTCAAAATCAATAGTCCCAGTTATTTTTGCCGAGCGCTCATCATGCAGACGCATTATCGAAAAGGAAGTAACCGACTTACCAGAACCAGATTCGCCCACAATTCCTAAAACTGTTCCTTTCTTTACATTAAAACTAATAGTTTTAACCGCTTTGAACCAGGTTTTCTCGTCTTGATTGTAGAAATCGATATTTAAGTTTTCAACGTTTAGCATCAGGTTACAATTGTAATGTTTTCTGATGAAATTATATCCATTCCCTTAAACTTTAATAAAACCTGAGCGGTAGTAATTACATCTTTCTGGCAATAAGTTACAATTCTAGGTAAATTCTTTTCTTCGTAATAAACCTGTCGAACCATGCTTCCGTCAATATCATCCTTTGGTGTAGGAACATTTAAAATAGCTGCCAATAAATTTAAAGATGTGTAATTTTTATAATCGCCAAATTTCCAAAGTTCCATAGTGTCGATGTGGTTTACCTCCCATGGTTTTTTACCCGAAATTTGTAACTGTATGGGGATTTCAATTCTGTTAACTATTATCCTGCGGCATAAGTAAGGATAATCAAATTCTTTACCATTGTGTGCGCAAAACATTAATGTAGGTACTTGCTTGCTTAATAAATCCGAAAAATCTGTTAGTATTTTATTTTCATCCTCACCATAAATAGATTTAATGCGCAAAAATTGGGTATTGTTTTGCTGATAAAAAATACCCAAGCTAATGCATATAATCTTACCAAATTCGGCCATGATGCCTGCATTTTCATAGAAATCATCAGCGCTCTGTTCAGGTTTTCTTTGATGTTGCGTTTTTTGTGCCCACAAATCTTGTAAATGTTGAGGTACATCATCGTAAGAAGCATATTGAGGAACAGTTTCTATATCGATAACCATTACCTGATTGAGATCTACCGTTTTTAGCATAAAACAAGATAATAATTTATTAACTATCAAAAAATAATAATCAGTTTTCAACTCATATAATATTTCTTTAAGTTTGAATATGGCTAAAAGCAAATTTGAATTATCGCTGGAGAAAGGACCTCATAAATTATTGCAAAGTTTGGTAGGAGAGTGGCACGGAAAAACCAAAACTTGGTTTGAAAAAGATTTACTTGCTGATGAATCTCCAATGAACGGAAAAATTACTACAATACTGGGTAGTCGTTTTATATCTTATGATTACCAAGGGAGTTTAGATGGAAATCCTTTTGAAGGAAAAATGATTATCGGATTTGATATTCCTTACCAAAGATTTACGGCAACTTGGGTTGATAGTTTTCATATGGGGACGCAAATTATGCTTTCCTCTGGCGAATTTACCGATAATGGTTTTGCTATTTTAGGTACTTATGGAAGCCCTGAGTATGGCGATCAGCCTTGGGGCTGGAGAACGGAACTAGAGGCTTTAAATGATGACGAAATTATTTTTTCTGCCTATAACATTTCACCCGAAGGGGAAGAGGCTAAGGCAACAGAAACGATTTACAAAAGAATTTAATTAGTAATTGATATCTTTCTTAGTGTTTTTATTACACTAAGTGTTTCTTTAAAGTCAAAGTGCACTTTTTAAAGCATTATGCTGCTTAATTTTTAAGAGATTTGTAGCATAGCAAGTCTTTGTTTTATGCAGTTCGAAACACAAAATATTTCCATCTCCAAACTAAATTTAACCATTGTTGGTTATGTAGCTTTTACTTTTTTAGGCTATTTTACAATTGGTTTAACTTTAGCCGTTTTGCCAGAATATCTTCATGGAAGCTTAGCATTTAGTACAATGATTGCTGGTATTGTAATTAGTTTACAATACGCTGCAACTTTTTTATTTCGTGGGTTTGGTGGCAAAATTGTAGATAAGAAAGGCCCAAAACCTGCGGTAATGATGAGTATGGTAGGTTTTGTTTTAAGTGGCATGTTATTACTTGTAGTCGCATTTTTAAAAGATTATCGAATGTTGAGTTTAGCATTGCTTGTGGTAATGCGTTTGGTAACAGGGTTCTCTGAAGGATTAGTGGGTGCAAGTCCTATTAATTGGGCAATTTTTAAAGTAGGGAATCAACATACAGCAAAAGCAATAAGTTATAATGGGATTGGAAATTACGGTGCATTAGCTGCTGGAGCCCCATTAGGTGTTATAATCAGCAATACTTTTGGTATTCAATATATAGCAATATTTATTATTTTAATTGGTATCGGTGGATTTTTCTATGCCAAAAGCAAAATAAACATCATCGGAAAGAGCAAGGAAGCACCACAGTCATTCTTACGCGTGCTTAAAAAGGTTACGCCATACGGTTTATGTCTTGCTGCTGGAGGTATAGGTTTTGGTGCGATCTCTACATTCATCACCATTTATTACATAAACCAACATTGGACGGGTGCTGTTCTATGCCTATCACTTTTTAGTATAATGTTCGTTTTAGGTAGGTTGGTGTTTTCGAATGCTATTAATCAATATGGCGGAATGAAAACTGCGATTGCTTGCCTGGCTTTGGAAGTTGTTGGTTTAAGCATTATTGCAATGGCTATCAATCCAACTTTTACACTGGTAGGTGCGGGCATAGCAGGATTAGGTTTTTCTTTAGTTTTTCCAGCACTTGGCGTAGAAGCCGTACGTTTAATTCCTGCTTCAAGTCAAGGCGCAGCCTTAGGGAATTATGGCTTATTTATTGATCTTTCTTTAGGTATTACCGGACCATTACTTGGAGCTGTTTCAACTGGCCTGGGTATGGAATATCTATTTCCAGTCAGTTTAAGTATTGTGGCAATGGGCTTGTTATTAGCTTTCGCAATTCAGTATAAAAGGCAAAAGCAAGAGATACAAGCTTTGAGTTAGAATGAAAAATCTTACGGTTTATAAACTGCAAGATTTCCATTCTAAAATAAAGAAGGCGCTGGGATAGTTCCATTTCCCATAACTGGGATTTTTAAATCCGTTCCGATCGCTTTGTTTAAATTCTCAATAAAATATGCAGAAAGGAGCGGTGAGGCCAGTTCTACGTTTTGGTGAACGAAGAAATACAAATTTTCTAAGCCCTGTTCTTTCCATTCAGCAATTCTTTCCACCCATTCATCTAAGCGAGCATAATCGCTTTCGTGATTTGCGCCAACATATCGAATAAAAGCCGTAGGAGAGGTTAAACGCATATGTAACATATCTCTTCTTCCAGCTGTATCAACAATAATGTTTGCAATGCCGTTCTTCTCAAATAACTCAGCAAATTCTTTCGCAATGGCTGGGTTAGAAAACCACTCTTCGTTTCTAACTTCAACACCTAATGGAATAACTTTAGGGAATTCTTTAACAACGGTTTTTAAGCGATCAAAATCTTTAGGCTTAAAGTTATCATGTAATTGAAGAAAAGCCATTCCTAGCTTATCTTCGAAGTTACTAATCGCATCGCAGAATTGCTCAACAGGCTCTTTCACATTAATCAATCTTTTAAAGTGACTAACTGTATTGGTTAATTTTGGGAAAAACTTAAAATCAGCTGGTGTTTTTTGCGTCCATGTAATAACCTGTTCGCTACTTGGCATTCCGTAGAATGTTGCATTAAGTTCAATCGAATTAAATTGAGTTGAATAATACGTTAATTCATCTTTTGTCCCCTTTGGATAAAAGCCTTTGAGGTCTGCTTTGTTCCATTTAGCACAGCCAACGGATGCATGAAAGTTTTGTTTAGCTTTATTCGCTGCTAATATTCCTTTCGTTTCTGGAGCATCTGCAGGAAGTGTGAAATCTATAATCGATGGGTCTTCTACTTTACCGAATTGCATATGGAGTGGTTTAAATAACCGCTAAGTTAGCAAAGAAAATTTCGCAAAGAAACACAAAGAAAATAATTACAAAAAAAGCGCCAAGTAAATACTCAGCGCTCAAAGATTTTTATAGATTTAGAACCTGTAACAGACAACTCGTAACAGGAAACTCAATTAATAACCCAGAATTTTCAAAACTTGCTTACTATTTTGTTCTTCTCCAAAAACCTCAAAATTAAAGCTTTCATCGCGATTTCTGCGGATCAACACATGTTTCGGACTAGGCAACAAACAATGGTGAATACCACCGTAACCGCTCAATACTTCCTGGTAAGCACCAGTGTGGAAGAAACCTAAATACTGAACTTTACGTGTTTTTGGCATAAATACACTGTTCATATGCGCTTCCTGGTTGTAATAATCCTGACCATCGCAAGTTATTCCACCTAAGTTTACACGTTCATATTCAGCGTCCCAATTGTTAATTGGTAATAATATATATTTTTGGTTCAACGCCCAAACATCTGGTAAATTGGTAATAAAAGAACCATCGAGCATTAACCAACGCTCGCGATCATTTTGTTGCTTTCTACCCAGTACTTTGTATAAAATACCCGATGCTTCAGCAACCGTATATTTACCAAATTCGGTAATAATATCTGGTTCCATTACATCATGAATAGCACAAATTTCTTTAATCCTTTTTACAATCTCGTTAACCATGTATTCGTAATCGAAATCGAAAACCAATGAATCTTTAAATGGCATTCCGCCACCGATATCCAAAGTATCTAAATCAGGGTTAATTTTTTTGAATTTGCAATAAAGCGTTACATATTTCTCTAATTCGTTCCAGTAATATGGCGAATCGGTAATACCAGAATTGATAAAGAAGTGCAATAATTTTACTCTGAAATTCGGGTTATGAACGATTTTATTATTGTAAAAATCAATAATATCTTCCATACGAACACCCAAACGCGAAGTATAGAATTGCGAATCTGGCTGCTCTTCAGCCGCAATACGAATACCTAAATTACAAGGAGTATCAATATCAACCTCATCATCAAAAAGGTTAAATTCCTCCTTGTTATCCAATACAGGGATAATATTTGTATAACCATCGTGCAACATATCAATAATATATTGCTTGTATTGGTATGTTTTAAAACCGTTGCAAATAATGGTTGTATCTTTCGTTAAAACACCTTTTTTCTCCAAAGCATCAACCATTGGCATATCAAAAGCCGAAGAAGTTTCCAAGTGGATGTTATTCTTCAAAGCCTCCTCAACAATATGGCGGAAGTGCGAACTTTTTGTACAATAGCAATATTTATAATCGCCACGGTAATTGTTCTTTAAAATGGCAGTTTGAAAAAGAATCTTCGCTTGCTGAATCTTCTTACTCACCATCGGTAAATACGTGAAACGTAGCGGCGTACCGTAAGTTTCAATCATTTCCATCAGGTTTAAATCCTGAAAATATAATTCATCATCTATAACATCAAAGCCATCCTGTGGAAAGCCAACACTTAGATCAAGAAATTCTGAGTAACTCTGCATTTACTTTTAAATAATTTTTGCAAAAATGTAATTTTAAATCGAGAATTAATCGGTATTGAAAATATTTTTACTGTAGAGAAACGCAATATTTTTCTGGCAACAACCTCATCGCCTCATTTGTAAACAACTAATGTTAAAATGTGTTTAACCTATCTTTAAATAGATGCTGTTTTGTTCGGTAATTTCCAGCAGATTATGCGGCTTTCTCAGAAATATTTTTCTCGGATTTAATTGAATTGTTTTCTCCAGATTTGAGAAGATTTCGCAGAATAAATTTTTAAAAATCTGAGTTTATCATTCTAAAATCTGCGGAGTATATTTTTTCGAAAAGCAATTGCAGTGCTAATCGTTTCCAAAGTCCTGCCATTCGCTGTAGCCCTCGTAGAAAAACTCGGGGCTGCCGCTTCTGTCAGGTTTAAATTACTTATACAATTACTACTATTCAAGGATTGTTAAACGCCCAAATTCCCTCTTTTACAAGGGTGCTGGCAAGTGGGCTTTGGTTGATTCAGATTTTATTTAACTTAAAATCAAGTTGTTAAATAAAATTTAAATTTTTTTAAAGTAATTCTAAAGTTCAATCGTCTACAACATCAAAACTTAACAAAATCATTAAATAACCCCGATTATGATTTCGATTTTTAGAACTAATATTCAATCAGGAGTTGAATTAAGCAAAATAGCCCAACATTTAAATAATCTGCTTTCTGGTGCCACCTGGAGTGTAGATTTAGGAGATTCAGATAAAATTCTCAGAATAGATTCTAGCATCGATAAAATTGGCGATGCGGTTTCATTATTAACCAAATTTGGTTACGATTGCGAGAATTTACAGAATTTTTATGCGCCACCAGTTTGGTGATAAATCGATCGTTATTGCGAGGTATGAAGCAATTTTAATGCTTGTTTGAAAAGCTTACGTTGTAAGATTGCTTCGTTACTCGCAATAACGGAAAAAAAGATTATCCCTTTCTAAGAAATTTAGTAAGTATCACAATAGTTTGTCCCTCAACTTTACCTTCAATTTGTTCTGTATTATCATGAACGAGGCGAATGTTTTTTACAACTGTGCCCAATTTTGCGCTTAAGGTAGAACCCTTAACATCTAAAGTTTTTACTAAAACCACTGTATCGCCTTCGTATAAGCGTGTGCCGTTGCTATCTTGATGAAACTCTACAGTTCCATCTAATTCATGATCCCCAGTTTTTTTAGCCCATTCTAAGGTATCTTCTTCCAGATATAAAATGTCTAAACTATCTGCAGCCCAACCTTCATTTCTTAATCTGCTTAACATCCTCCAGGCCACAACTTGTACAGGTGCAAATTCAGACCACATGGTTTCGGTTAATATTTTCCAATGACCAGTATCTAATTGTTCCGTTTTCTCAATCTGATCTAAGCAAATTTTACAAACTAAAATACTATTATCAGTATTGGCATTGCTCGTTGGCGGAACTTCATATACAGCTAAATTTGTTTCCGCTGTACATAACTCGCATTTATTTCCTGAACGTATTTGTAACTCTTGTACTAATGACATGGTATTTGATTTTTCGGCGAAAGTACAAAACTAATTGGAATAAGCCCACGTGATATTCATCACTTTTCTGGTAAATGAATTTCTGCAAGCATACATCTTGCACTACCACCACCATTTTTCTCGATGGTGTAAATTGGTGCGTAAATAATTCTGTTATATTTTTCGAGCTTTGCTATTTGAGTGGTATTTAACGATAAAAATGCCTGTTCAGACATTACGAGTAAACTTTCGCCTTTAGCATTTGAAACCTGCAGCATATTTCCTGCAAATCGATTCATTTGGTCTAAACTGATTTCGATGATTTCCTTACCACTATCAATTAAAGATATTGTAACTTTTTCTCGCTCTTCTGCGTTTGGAATAGAATCCATACAAATGACTGCGAATTTATCGCCAATACACATCATCACATTGGTATGGTAAATTGGAAATTTTGAGCCATCAACTGCTTGGAAAGAAACAGCGCTATACCCACTTAACATGCAAAAGTTATTCAGTACTTCTTCATCTGTACGAACACTTAAGCAAGCATAGGCAACTTTATTAATTCTATCTAAAACCATACTACCAGTGCCCTCTAAAAAAGCAAACTGTTGCTCATAAAAGCTAATGTCAGTAATGTGGTTAACCTCAAATTTTTCTTTTAAGCCTTCCAAAATCTCGCTTCTACGTTCTTGTCTGCGGTTTTCAGAAAACATTGGATACAAATAAACAGAACCATCATCATGAAAGGAAACCCAATTATTCGGGAAAATGGAATCAGGAGTTTCAGGTTGTAAGGTATCATCTATAACGGTTACATCAACTTCATTTTTTCTGAGTAAGCCTACAAAGCCATCAAATTCTTCGAGCGCCAGCTTTTGAATATTACTTTCTGTAGAAGCAACCTGAAATTTATTATTGCCTGCTGTTTGTACGTTGAATTTAAAATCAACTGGGCGAATCATTAAAAGGTGGTTGGTTGTTTGCATAGGAGTTAAAAGTGTAAAGTTAAAAGTTTAAAGATTCTTGAGGGAGTGTTTTTTACTTTGAACTTTTTACTTTCAACTTAAGCTGTCTCTCAAAATTGGTAAGCTCATACAGTGGAAACCTCCTCGTGCACGAGATAATTCTGCTGAAGGCATTAAAATTAAAGTATCTGTCAATGTTTCTGCATCAACTTTTCCACTTTCTAAATCTTGAATTAAATCTTTAACATCTACAACATTAAAACCAGCAGCTTTAAAGGCCTCAACTGTTTTATCGTTCCTATCGTAACCTAAAACAACTCCTTCTTTAATAGCTAAAAGATTACATGAATCTGTCCACTGTTCTCTAGAATCATAAGGAAACTGGTTATTTCCACTGTAAATAATTTTAGTTGGCTCGTTGCTTTTCAAATCATTCTGACTAATGTCATTTAATAAAGCTTCAACATGTTCAAAATGTTTCGGTGCCTGCGGATTTGCTTTTGTAAACTGAATAGCTGTTGTAGCCTCCAGCTTTTCAGGTTCCTTTAAAAAGTTAATCGGCTCGTAAGGATTGAATTTTGGAGAATGTGCAATCGAATTTAAAATTACCCAGGTATTGCGTTTCACCTGTGTAAATACAGTGTCTAGGTGCATATAGTCGCGCTTGCTTGGTATTTTTACAACCGTAACTTTCTCTACCACATCGTTATCAAATAATAATTTAATGGCTTCATTTGCACCATGTTCTGAAGTTCGCTCGCTACAACCAATTAGTACGTGATTTTGACTAACCATCATCACGTCGCCACCTTCCAAAGTTGTACTGAAAGTGGGTTCATCTCCTGGCCGTAGAAAGTGCATCGTTACATCTGGAATTTCGAGAATGTTATTGCGATAACTTTCAAAAAGAGGATGGTTAAAGAAAATATAACGCATTAAAAGCGTTTCGCGAACACGAGCTTTTTTTGCAGGTTTATTTAATAAAATATGATTATTAATTGTTGTACCCACATCACGTGTGAAAATTAAATTCGGAATAGGGGCGAAAATCATGATATCGTTAGCTAGCGTACCAGAGATAAAAATTTCTGCAAGTTCCTTAGGATCAGTATTTGTTAATTCCATTTGCACTTTGTAAGTACAGCCCTCAATTGCACATACAGCAGCCACTAATTTTTTACGGATAGATTCATTTTCGAGCATTTCGCTCAGCAAATTCTGAATCTCGATTACTGATGTAGAATTATGAAAATCTGGGTGATTAGGCTTGTAAAAATTACGATTTCCTTCTTCTGAATCTATTTGTGCAAGCTTTCCTTTAATCTTTTCTGGATCGAGAAAATACATCAAAAGTTTAATGTAGTAATCATATTCGCCCTTGCGAATGGTATCTAAGTGTACTATATCTTCGAAAAGCCAATCTTGTGCTTTGGAAGGAACAACCTTGCCTAAACCACTATCTGGACTATGGATTAACAATTTTCGCAATCTACCGATCTCGGTGTTTACGCTCACTTTGAAATTTGGATTCTGCTCGCTCATAAATAAGTTAGTTATTGCAAATCTATCAGAATTTTTGGAAAACGTAAGGCAGAACAGCTATGATTTGGCTTTATTGCAAAGGCTTGATTGTTTTTACTTCTTTATCGTTTTCAGATAAAAATAACCAACTGTTGAATGCTGTGGCATTTCCCATATGCAAAATCAAAACAATCAAGAAGCCTAAAATTATAGGCTTCTTGATTATTGTTATAGGTTTTTTATTTTGATATTTTTAAAGGAAACTCCTTTGTTCCAGTCTTGAAGAGCAATTTGGCCTGACACAAATTTACCAAACTCAGGAAAATTACTGAAGCTAGTCGCAGCAATAGCTTCTCTCCATTCTTTTGTTTTAAAATCTTGTTTAGCAGTAAGAATGCCATTCAAATAAAATTCGATTACACCATTTTGTTGCTTTATAACCGATTGATTCCAGCTACCCAAAGGTTTTAGCTCCGCATTGTTCAATTGTTTAGAGAAATTATAAAGACAACCAGAACGTTTCATTTCCTTTTCGTAATCGTAGTGAGATTTCTCCAAAAGTTGATATTCTGGTCCTGAAGCCCATGCAGTTGGTATATCTTTACGTTCTAGTACGTTAATAAAAACACCACTATTACCTTCCTTGCTAATTTTCCAATCGAATTTTAACTCGTAGTTCTCAAATTTTTCATCCGTTACTAAATCACCGTGAGCGGCTTCTAAGCCAGGTGTACATTTTAATTCTCCATTTTTTGCAACCCAAACCGATGCTATTTTCCCTTGATTATAAAGATGCCAGCCTTTAGTACTTTTTCCATCAAACAAAAGTTTATAGCCTTCTTTTTGCTCTTGAGAAGATAACTGATTGTCTTTAACTTGGGCTATGCTACTTGAAATTAATGGAGTTAGTAAACAAAATGCCGCTAGCAATGAATAGAATTTTAGTTTCATGATTTATACCTGGGTTTAATTATTTTACAATTCTGGTTATTAATAAATTGTGAAACTAAAATACAGCAAAATTTTGCGATTTTGAAAGATAAAGCCTTTTCAAGAGGCTTTATCTTATAATAAGGAATTTTCGATGGGTTACTATGTGTTGTTACCAATTAGTTAGTAGATAATTACGATTCAAATAATAATTATAAATGCTTTTTTTTATTCAATAGATTGAAAAGTGCTGGATTATTTTTTGTTAAAAGATCTAACGAATTACGAAGGCTTTGATTTACTAAACTAATGTTGATAAACATGTGTCGGAGTTTTTCATTTTCATCTTTGATCTCCAATAATTCGTTTGCAATTTGTCCGTACAAAAGTATGTAATGGTTAAATTCATCCATATCTATTTTCAGTTCTGAACAAACCTCTTCGGGTTCCCTTCCAGTATAATATTCTTGTATTTTACTAATCAGCAATTCTGGTGCAAATTTCGATATCGTCATAACGTTCTATAATGTTTGTAGTTTTTTTGTTTTAAATAAATTTTTATTCTATTGCTATCCCAAAAAATACCACAACTCGTTAATGCGTAATTCTATTAGATGTTTGGTTTCAAGGAAAAAAAACGATTGATGTAATTTATATACTTTACTAATAACTAAACGTTAATTAATAAGCCATGTCGACAGCGGTAATTAAATCATCCCCATTTAAACCGTAATCTGTGACATGGCTATATAAAAGCAAACCAATTAATTTGAAGAATTTGTTTGGTTTTGGCAGCTGAGAGGCTGCCTGCTTCTATTTATATATTGACAAAGACGGTGCAGTTGATGATTTTCTGTGCTACTCGCATCTACTCACTTTCTGTAAGTAATTGTTAGTTAGTTTTTTATGGTGACTATGCTTTGTTTTATTAGAAATAACTTTCAATATTAAAATTTAACAACTGTCTATATTTAAGGACAACTAGGAAGTCCTAGTAGCCACAATTGAAGATTTACGCTACTTTTTAGTAATAATTTTTTCCTTAAACGGTACTTTCTACTTTCCACAGCGCGAACACTTATTTTACAAACTCTGGCAATTTCTTTGGTTTCGAAATTTAAACGCATATAAGCAGCAAGTTCTATTTCCACATTTGAAAGTTTAGGTTGAATATTTAAAAGTTCATTTACAAATGCTTCTTCTGTATTTATAAAAGATGTGAGAAAAGCAGGATCGTTGCTGTAAGCTAGTTTCTTTAGTTCTTGATGGTTAACTGGTGACGTTTCGTTTTTCTTATCACTTAGCTGGTTTTTATATTCTTCAAGCTGTTGCTGTAACACGATTCTCTGCTTTCTAGAGTGAGCGTTATATCTATTTAAAAGCCTGATACGTTGGCCAAAAAGGCCTGAACTAATTAATATGGCCTCGATTATACAAGCCAGATTTAGTAAATTAAATGAATAGTCTTCGAATGGAATGATATTTTGAAGGCAAAGAATTAAATAAACTGATACCAGCGCTACAGGAATCCATCCAATTACGAATAATTTAATCATTGGAAAACTTTTTCCATAACCTTTATAAACAATAACCTGTACACTGTGAAATAGAATAAGGAATGAGGTGAGAAAAGTAAGTGCATGAGTGGCTTTATTACTAATAGAAAGATCGCTGGGAATAGAAATAATTATTATTCCAATCCAAAGTGCAATAAGTAAATTGGAAATTAGGTAGGCATTTGGGAGCCTGTTTTTGAGTTTTAGAAAGTGGTTATTGAATAAAATAGTGCAGATATATCCAATCGCTACAAAAAGATGCGCATAGCGTAAAATTAACCGACCAATTTCTGGCCCTAATAATACACCATAACCTTGAAGATAGAGCACTGAGCCCAAAAAGTATAAGAAAAAAATTCTACCAATGTATAAAGCAAATAATCTACTTCGAGTAGCAGAATAAATAAACACATGCAGAATTAACATCATAAAGGCTAATCCAGTATAGATAATTTGAATGCTATATTTTTTCAGGATTGCATTGTTAAATGTATTCTCTGATAAAAGCTTTAAGGGAACAAGCAAGGTGTTTTTAGTTTGCATGCGAACATATAAAATTTTAGCTCTACTAGAAACGTCCTGTAAATCGAAAAGAAAACCTGTGCCGAATTTTTTGACATTATATTTTGAACCAAATATGCCAGATTTTACATGCTTTATTTTCGAGAACTTATCTAAATAATATAAATCGATAGAATCGATATTGGAATAATCAATAAAAAGATGAGGATTCTTCGCAGAAGAGTTAGTGAATTTGATCTTCATCCACCAAACATCACCAGATGTTCCACCATTAAATATTGTAGATTTAGTTCTTATGTATGCACTATCGGGTAAGTTTTGTACATAACTTATGTTATGCTTTGCTGATTTATCTTTCCAAAAAAATGCCTTATTACCAAGGTTAGAAAATATTGCATTATCAATATTCACAACAGGTTGCGCATAAATGCATTCGCTTAACAAACAGAAAGCGATAATAATAATAATGGTTCTCATTAAGAATAAACCAGAGTAAGCTAATCGGGGATGATGTATTTACCTCCACAAAAAGTAGAACATTATGATACAATTTCCAAATTTATCATGATAATTATTTACGATAAATAAGATTAAATTGTAAACAAACGTTTGCGTAAGCAAGTATTTAATAATAATTAATTATAATTATAAATTAAGGCGGTAAGATTGAAAATATAACTTAGATTTATTTATTGCAGCTGTAAGATAATTCTTTAAAAGATTATACTTACTCTCTATTCAAAAAATGCAATTAATGTAATATAACTAAGTCAATTTCTTGCTTTGTATATTGTCTGTATTTTATATGAAAAAACGGCAAAAAAATACTTATTTATGTATAATTACGTATACATAACATTATTTATGTAAATTTCATAAATATTCTTTTCTTGTTAAATAGTTGATTTTCAATTATTTGATTTGTAGCTGCAAGTATACATTATAGCCCTATTGGGCTATTGATTCTGAGGGGGGTAAAGTTCAAATTTAAACGTTTTGCAACAGCAAGTAAAACATACTTAAATGTTAAAATTTACATTCTCTACAATTTGGCTTTTGCTTAGCTAAAAAGTAGTTATTAATCCATCCCCCTTATGGAAAGTAGAAAAAGAATACAAATAGAAAACAAAAAGAGTATTTTAATCGTGGATAGCGAGCTAAATATCTTAAAGTTGTTAAGCTTTATACTGGCTTCCGACTACGATTTGACCATTAAGAATAGCGGAATTAAAGCACTGTCATGGCTAAGTATGGGGAACGATCCTGATTTGATAATATCAAGTTTGAGGATGCCATATTTTGATGGAAGCTGTTTCATTAAGAATCTTCGAATAAGCGGATTTTATAGAAATACACCCATTATACTACTTTCTGGTGCTGAAAATTTAGAATCGATAGTAAAATCGCTCACATTTAAAGTAGATAGCTATTTAGAAAAACCATTCAATCCAATTATACTAAGGTCAAAAATAGAGCAATTAACTGCTTAACTTAAAAATGCAAAGTACAGTTCTACTCTTTTAATTCCTCAATTTCAATGATAACAACTGCAATTGAACCCTCAATAGTTAACACCAAGATTGTATATTTTGGTAAACTTCTGAAAAGTTTAATTTCTGAGGAGCTTAACTCAAATATAAGTCAAATAGAATATCCAGATGATTTTCAAATCTATATGGATAGTGAACCACTGCTTAGCTTGCCAGATGTAATTATTATTGAGGTTGATGAAAATGATAATTGTTTTGAACAAGTAAGATATTTAAAAGCACATCCATTTCTACAAGGTTTGATTATTATCCTGTTAGGCATAAAAGATGATAATGATTGGAGGAAAAAAGCACTTCAATTAAAGGTTGATGATTATTATACTTTTCCTTTCCCTTTACAAGATTTTTACGAGCGTATTAATTTTTTAGTAAAGTTTAAGCTTATTAAACCTAAAATTTCAGATTTAAATCAAAAAATTGAAGGGAAATTTGAAGTTTCTTCACAAAAAAGAATTTTTGATATCGTGTTGTCTGCTATATCTTTGTTTTTACTCGCTCCACTATTTGTTATCGTTGCGGTAATAATCAGGTTAGAATCAAAAGGAAAAGTAATATATAAGAGTAAAAGAGTAGGTGCTGGTTATAAAATTTTTGATTTTTATAAATTTAGATCCATGCGTAAAGATGCAGACACAATGCTCCACACAATAAAAGATTTAAATCAATATGCTAAAAAGGATGAAAACTTTTCTGATAAAACAGCGTTTATGAAATTTAAAAACGATCCTAGAATTACCCAATTCGGATCATTTTTAAGAAAAACCAGTATTGATGAACTTCCTCAACTTATTAATGTTTTGATAGGAGATATGTCGATAGTAGGAAATAGGCCCTTGCCTTTATATGAAGCAGAAAAATTAACCACAAATGAGTGGGCTACACGATTTATCGGGCCAGCAGGACTAACAGGTTTATGGCAAATTAGTAAAAGAGGACAGAAAGAAATGTCTGAACGGGAGCGTAAGGAACTAGATAATTATTATGCCAATAACTACTCAATATTTTTAGATTTGAAAATAATTCTTAAAACTTTTCCTGCACTAATTCAAAAGGAACAAGTTTAATTGTATATTTAAACGTTTTTTGTTACATCCCAAAATTATATAAAAAATAAACCATTATAAACAACCCTATTATTAATGAAAACTCTACAAAAAATTACGCTTGCTTTCTTTGTATTTTTAAGCATTAACGCTGCCGCACAAGAAACAATTATCCCTGAAATAAAATATGCTGATCTAGAAAAGTATATTGAATTGGCAAAACAAAATTTTCCAAGAAAGAAAATGTTTGATGTCATGAAAGAAAGTAGTAAAGTTGCTATTCCATTGGCTAACTTATCTTATCTTGATATGTTTACGGGTTCATATTTTTACAGACCAGAAGACAGATCTGTACTCAATCCAGTTAATCCATATTCTGTAAATGGTTTCCAATTCGGAATAAATGTTAGCTTAGGTAATCTTCTAGCTAAACCTTTCTTGGTTAAAAAAGCAAAACTTGAGTACAAAGTTTTAGAATATCAGGCAGAAGAATATAATCTTACTATAGCTCAGGAAGTTAGAGGAAGATACTACGATTATATTCAAACTATAACTTTATTGAAACTGAACACGCAAATGGCTCAGGAAAATAAAGGCGTATCAGAAAGTTTAAGAAATCGATTTGAAAAAGGCGAAATTACTTTAGATGCTTACAATCAATCTCGAATAAATCAGTTTAATTCGATGCAGGCAAAAATCCAAGCTGAAACTACTTATCTAAAAGCAAAAGATTTATTGGAACAAATTATTGGTTCCAAGTTATCTGATGTAAAATAGTAAATAGCCTTTAAAATTTAAATATGGATATAAAAGCATTTTTAAAACTGGTTAAAAAATATAAATGGGTGCTAATTTTAGTGCCCATTATTGCTGTGATAATCACTTACTTTTTGGTTCAAAATTTACCAAAACAGTATAGCTCAGAAGTTCAGATTTCTACAGGTTTGCTAGACCCATCGAAAAAATTAATCTCTAGTGAGAATACTGATTTCTTTCAGATAAATCAGCAATTCAGTAATATTATGGAGAAGTTTAAGATGAAAAAAATCATCAATATACTCTCATATAATTTAATATTACACGATTTAGAGCAACCTAAATCTGCTTTTAGAAAATATAGTGATAAGATAGATTCTTTAAGTGCTGAACAAAAGCAAGAATTAATTAATCTTTTTAGGGAGAAATTGGCTACAAAATCAGTTTTAACGTTGGCCGATAATAATGGTAAGTACAAATTGTATGATATTGTTGAATCTATGGGCTATGGTGAAACTGGCTTAAAAAAAGAAATTGACATTAGTCATTCTGATAACAGTGATTTTATCAATATCGAATATGTATCAGATAATCCTAATCTTTCTGCATACTTGGTAAATACATTAGCTTCCGAATTTATTGTTAATTATAGTTCTGATGTTAATACCAATCAAAATAAATCGATCGGTTTATTAGATTCTGTTTTGAAGAAAAAGGAAGTTACCATGAATGCAAAAAATGGTTCTTTGTCCGATTTTAAAAGAAATAAAGGGGTATTAAATCTAAACGAACAATCGGCTACAGTTTATGCTCAAATTACACAATATGAGGGGCAAAGAGCTGATGCATTAAGACAAATTCAATCTACTCAAGGCGCTATCAATACTATTCAAAGTAAGTTAGATGGTAGCGACCCAAATATAAACGGTAGTAGCAGAGCTGATAACCGCGAAATTGTTAGTTTAAAGAAAGAAAGAGAAGCAGCAAATAATGCATTTATTGAAAATGGTTTCAGAGCTTCAGACCAAAAGAGAGTAGATTCTTTGACTAAAATAATCCAATCTAAGAGTAATCAAAACTTTGATGAAAATGTTTACGATCCTCGTGCATCCAAACAATCTTTAGGTGCTCAAAAAACACAACTGGAAATTGCTCAGCAAACGGCAAAAAGTAGCATCAGATCTATTGATAACGAACTTGCAAGTTTAAGAGCTAAATATAGTAGCATGGTGCCATACGATGCCGATATTCAGAATTATGAAAGAGAAGCTGATTTAGCTACGAAAGAATACATGACTGCCCTTGATCAATATACTCAATCGAGAAATAACCAGGCAATGGGTTTACGCCTGCAAATTGAGCAAGTTGGTTTACCAGGTAATCCAGAGCCATCTAAAAAAGTACTTTATCTAGCAGGTTCAGGCGCGGGTTCGTTTTTTATCTGCCTTGGTTATGTTTTCTTCGTGTTTATGCTTGATCATAAAATTAAAAGCGCTTCGCAATTGGCACATGCAACAAAATCAAATACTGTTGGTGTTTTAAATAAAATTGAGGGGAATGAAAGAAGTATTAGGGACATTTGGAATGATAAAACTGGAAATACCAATTATGAAATTTATCGGGACATGCTCCGATCTTTAAGGTTTGAAATAACCGAAAAGATGGATGCAGATAATAGTAAAATTTTAGGTATTACAAGTTTATTGGCTGAAGAGGGTAAAACCTTTATAGCTTATAGCTTAGCCTATGCTTTTGCTATGACAGGTAAAAAAGTATTGTTAATTGCAGATGAACTCCCTGTAGTAAAAGCAGAAAGTAAAGCACTTGCAACGAGTCAAAATTTTCAGACCTTCTTAATAAAGAAAGAAATTCATACAGAGGATTTGATAACAATAATGAATAAGAGCACAGCTCGTGAATCTTTATTGGAGATGCAAAGCATTAAGAGCTTAAAAGCTGGTTTCGATGTGTTAAGAGAAGAATTTGATATTATTATAGTAGATGTAAATAGTTTGCATGATATAAATATTGCAAAAGAATGGTTACTGTTTACTGAAAAGAATATATCTGTATTCGAATATGGAAAAGTTTTAAACGATAATGATAAAGAATTTGTTGATTATATTAAAAAGCTCCCTGGATTTTTAGGTTGGGTTCTAAATAAGACTTTAACAAGCAGCTAAGTAATTTGTTGTTTATACTATTATTTAGAAATTTTAAAGCTGTTCTTATTCGTATATGAGAAGTACCCTATTATTTACGCTTATTTTTTATTGCTTTACCTTTATTGTGCTTGGTAGGGAAATCGGTAGTTTTCCTTTTGGTATATTTATCGAGGTTTTTATTTTCTTATTAACTGTAGGTGTTATAGTAAAAACGCCGAGAGAAGATTGGAGTAACATAAATAATAGTTTTGTTTTTCTAATGCTTTTTTGGTTTGGAATAAGCGTTTTAGAAGTTGTTAATCCTGGTTCGAATTCTTTAGCGTGGGTAGCAGAAATTAGAACAACTGCGTTTTATCCTTTATTTTTAGTGATACTAGGTTTTCTAATATTTAAAACCAACAAATCGCTCGATATATTTCTAATTCTAGTAATTGGTGTTTCTACTTTAGGCTCACTTAACGGTATGAAGCAGCTTTTTATAGGCTTATCGCCGGGTGAAACTGCCTTTGTTACTGCCAATGCAAGTACCCATTTACTTTGGGGCCGGTTAAGGGTTTTTTCTTTTTACACAGGAGCTGGCCAATTCGGGGCATCGCAGGCGCATATCGGATTAATGGCATTAATTTTAGCTTTAGGTCCGATTAAAACCAAATGGAAGAAAATTCTATTATTTATCTGCGCTGGCTTAAATCTTTACGGGATGCTTATTTCTGGTACAAGGGGTGCGCTATTTGCCTTAGTAGCAGGTGTATTTTTAGCTATATTTCTAAGTAAAAATTATAAGGTAGTAATACTAGGTGGTTTCGTTGCGGTTTTTGCGCTTGGTATTTTAAAGTTTACACACATTGGTGATGGAAATTATCAGATATATAGGTTAAGAACAGCATTAAACCCAGAAGATCCTTCCTTAAACGTGAGGTTTATAACCCAACGAAATTTAAAAGAATACATGGCTTCCAGGCCATTTGGTGGTGGCTTAGGGGTAATTGGTTACAATGGTGTTAATTATAATTCTGATAAATACCTATCAACAGTACAACCAGATAGTTATTTTGTTAAATTATGGGCAATGTATGGCGTTGTGGGCTTAACCATTTGGTTATCGATAATGATGTTTATATTAGGTAAGTGTTGTGCTATTGTGTGGAGACTGGAGGATCCGCAGTTGAAAGCAAAAATCATTGCCTTAACCGCAGGTTATGCTGGCGTATTAATTTGTAGTTATGGTAACGAGATTATAAATAATATGCCTACATCAATTGTAATCTACATTTCATGGGTGTTTATTTTTATAAGCCCAAGATTGGAGAAATTAGAAAAAAGTACATTATTAGATTAAAAAAATATGCCATTTGAAATATTTGCATTACCTGCAATTATCTGTTTTATTCTTGGAATAGTAAACGGATTAAATAAGGAAAACGACTAATTTTATCGTTAAGAGTATTATTTTATGTCTATAATTTCGAAAATTAAATCAAACCCCAGGTTAAAGCAAATGGCTTTGTCTATGCTGATTCCAAAGAATGATCATAAACCAAGGTTGTGGGTTCGGATTTTTCTTAATCCTTTTAAGCATAAAAGAGGTAGAAAATCGATTGTTAGGTGGAAAACCAGGATGGATGTTTTTCCCTTTAATAACTTTCAGTTGGGTGCAAAGTCGATAATCGAAGATTTTTCTACCATTAATAATGGTGTAGGCGATGTAATAATTGGTTCTAATACAATTATTGGACTAGGCAACGTAATTATTGGTCCTGTTTCAATTGGGAATAATGTAATGTTTGCACAAAACATTGTTGTATCAGGTCTAAATCATGGATATGAAGATGTAAATATACCGCCAGCATTTCAAAAAGTAAATGTTAAGCAAATTACAATTGCTGACGATGTATGGATTGGCGCAAACAGTGTAATTACGGCTGGTGTAACCATCGGAAAGCACAGCGTAATTGGTGGGGGAAGCGTTGTTACTAAAGATGTGCCACCGTACTGTATTGCTGTTGGTAATCCCGCCAAAATCGTTAAAAAATACAATACAGAAACTTTGACCTGGGATAAGGTTTTATAAGAAGTAAAATTATGACGGAAAAGGTAACTCACTTTGATAAAGTAACTTTATTGATTACGCACTATAACAGAAGCCAGTCTTTAGAAAGGTTGCTAGCTTCGTTTGATAGTTACAATTGCACTTTTAACGAAATTTTAGTTTCTGATGATGGTAGTAAACCAGAACATGTTGAGTATATAGAGAATCTCAAAAATAAATATGATTTTACCTTGCTTAAAGCGCCCAAAAATAAGGGATTAGGCAATAATCTAAATAAAGGGCAGGATGCAGTAAAAAGTCCTTATACACTTTATGTTCAGGAAGATTTTGTTCCGCTACCTGGTTTCGAAAAACCATTAAAAGATGGTTTGGAGATTTTAGAACAAGATCAAACAGCAGATTACGTAAGGTTCTATTCGTATTTTAAACATCCTGAAACAAGAGCATTTAAAAATGGATTTTCGGAGATGATATTTAATCCATGGTCGCCCGATACCAATAAGTTTCATTTATATAGCGATCATCCGCATATCAGACGAAGCTCGTTTTTGCAAAAATTTGGCAGATATAATGAAACTAAGCATTCAGATAAAATAGAATTTGATATGATGATTTCCTTTTTACGGAAAAAAGGAAAAGGTTATTTATATGATAATTTTAAATCGGTTTTCGATCAGGTAAATAGTTCGGAAGAACCGAGTACCGTGAAGCGAGATTTTTGGAGAAATAGCGATAGTGCTTTAGTTAAGGTTATGAGATACTTTTACAGGCAGTATATTTTTAATTATAGTTATTTTTTGAAAAAGTATTAAGTATGAACAATGATATTATTATAATTGGTCAGCAGCCTTGGGACACAGAAATTGGAAGTAATTGTAAAAACATTGCACTCGAACTTAGTAAAACAAACCGTGTTTTATATATCAATTCGCCTTTAGATCGCATTACCTTAATAAAGAACAAAAAAGATCCCAAAATTCAGAAGCGGATTAATGTGATCAATAATAAGGAGGAAGGGCTTATAAAAATTAAGGATAACCTTTGGAATTATTATCCTGATTGTATCGTTGAATCAATAAATTGGATAAATTCTACTTCTATTTTTAGGTTATTAAATAAAAGAAATAACAAAAAGCTTTCAAAATCAATTAAGAAAGCAATTGAAAAGCTCCAATTTAAAAACATTATATTATTTAATGATAATGAGATGTTTAAAGCTTTTTATCTTCAGGATTATCTACAGCCAGATTTAAGCGTTTACTATTCCAGAGATTACATGGTAGGGGTAAATTACTGGAAAAAACATGGTGAAATCCTCGAACCTGAGTTAATCGCCAAAAGCAATTTTTGCTTTGCGAATTCTGAATATCTGGCAGCTTATTGTCGTAAATACAATTCAAAATCATTTAATGTTGGGCAGGGTTGTGATATAGAATCATTCAAAAATGTAAGTGCAGAATTACCAGAAGTACTGAAGAATATTAAATCGAAAATTATTGGATATGTAGGCGCTTTGAGTACTTCTCGCTTAAACATCGAGATCATTCAGCACATTGCAAACCAATATCCAGATTATAACGTAGTTCTTGTTGGACCAGAAGATGATTCGTTTATGGATAGTGAACTGCATAACATCAAAAATGTAATATTTATTGGTCAGCGAGAAGTAGATGAATTGCCTTCATTTATTAACGCGTTTGATATTTGTATAAATCCTCAAACTGTAAATGCTATTACAAGAGGAAATTACCCAAGAAAAATCGATGAATATTTAGCCTTAGGTAAACCTGTAATAGCAACAAGGACAGAAACTATGGAGGTTTTTAAAGATTTTGTTTACTTGGCAGATACAAAAGAGGATTATGTTAAACTTATAGAAAAAGCTTTTAATGAGCATAATAGTGAACTTGAACTTGGACGGAAAGAGTTTGCTTTTAGTCATACCTGGGAAAATAGCGTAAAAGCAATGACAGTTGAAATAGATAAATTGATTAGTAAGAAATAAGATTATAAAAATATGTACGTGTTATTGATTTTATTTCATCTCTTAGAAGCGGTAGTAATTATTAATTTAATTTTTCCCGTATTTCTATGCATTATTCAACTTTTCGCTTCGAAGAAGAATTATAATCAGATAAGTAATTCTTCAGTTGAACCAGATTATGCAATTATTGTTACAGCTTATCAACAGGTCACATTAATTCCAGAGGTTGTAAAGTCTATATTGAATATTAACTATACCAATTACATAATTTATATAGTTGCAGATAACTGCGATATTTCAAGTTTGGTATTCGATGATAATAAAGTTGTAGTTCTTAGGCCAAAGGAAGTTTTAGCAAGTAATGTGAAATCTCATTTTTACGCTATTAATAATTTCAAGCGTCCTCATGAAAGATTAACCATTATTGATAGCGATAATTTAGTTGATGCAAATTACTTATTGGAAATGAATAAGGTTTTTGCTTTGGGCTACCAAGCCGTACAAGGTGTTAGGGCAGCTAAAAACTTAAATACCAATTATGCCTGTTTAGATGCTGCAAACGATATTTATTACCGATATGTAGATAAGAAATTATTAACAGATGCTGGTTCATCTTCCTCTTTATCTGGATCGGGTATGGCTTTTACAACAAATATTTATGTAGAATGCCTGAAGAATATTGATAGCAATGGAGCTGGTTTTGATAAAATACTTCAATATGAACTTGTTATCAGAAAACTCAAAATTGCTTTTGCTGATAAGGCAATTGTTTTGGATGAAAAGACATCTAAATCTGATCAACTTGTAAAACAAAGGGCTAGATGGATCAATACTTGGTTTAAGTTCTTCAAATTAGGCTTAAGGATGACATTTAGTGGTATAATAAACTTTAACTGGAATCAGTTTCTGTTTGGGATAATGCTTTGTCGCCCGCCATTATTTATTTTACTATTTCTTACAATATTCTGTTTTGCAGTTAATGTTTTCGTTATACCCGAAATGGCCGTGCTGTTTGCTATATTAGCGGTTTGTTTTGTAGTTGTTTTCATGAAGTCGCTTTCTTATTTTAAGGCAGATCAGAAGATATATAAATCATTAATGGATATCCCAAAGTTTATATATTTTCAGGTATTGGCTTTACTGAAAGCAAAGTCTGCCAACAAGATATCTGTAGCAACAGAGCATTACGTAGAAGAAAAAACAATAAATAATTAGTTGGAAAGAAGTATTTAAATTCTAATAAAATTCATCCCAAAAAATACAAAAAAGAATGAGGCCTATTCAAATTCCTGCATCAATAAATAAGTATATAAAAAGCCATTTAACAAAAGATGAAATGTGCAAAATGGCTGCAGATAGTTATAAAAATTTGTATAAAGGAGAACCAGAGATTAGTGTTGTAATGCCTGCATATAACGAAACAGAAAGCATTGTACCCGCTTTAGCTTCTTTATGCGCTAATAAAACAAATAGAAAAGTAGAAATTGTAGTTTCTAATAATAATTCGAAAGACGATACCGAAGCATTAGCAAAAGCTTGCGGTGTTGAAGTTGTTAGTGAGAGCCGACAAGGTATAGCCTTTGCCAGAAATGCAGGGATGGCCGCTGCGAAGGGCAAATATATTTTAAATGCTGATGCGGATACGATTTATCCTGAAGATTGGATTGAGTTAATGGTAAAACCATTGATCGAAGATGAAGGTGTTGCGATAACTTATGGCCGTTTTTCTTTAATTCCAATTGGCTCTACAGGTAGAGTAACCTATTTTTTTTACGAGCATATTGCCCAGCTCTCTAGATGGTATAATAAAAAAGTAAAAGATGAGGCTGTAAATGTTTACGGATTTAATTCTGCCTTTAGAAAAGAACATGGTTTACAGGTAGAAGGATTTAATCATCCTCCAGGCACTATTGAAGATGGTTGGCTTGCATTAAAATTAAGAAATAAAGGTTTTGGTAAGCTTTTTTACGTAAATAATATTAAAGCATTAGTTTGGACAACCGACAGAAGAATTCAAATTGATGGAGGCCTTTGGAAAGGAACCTTGAAAAGAGTTAAAAGAGTTTTAAATATTGGATAAATAGAGATTTCTTAAATTACTAAATTAATATTTTCTAATGAACAGAAGAACAACCTTAAAAAGTATATTAGCTTTAAGTGCAGCGGGTATATCTTCGTTTTCAGCTTATAAATGGATATCTTTAAATAAGGAAGTCAATGTTAATGAACTCTTATCTTACCAATCGTTAATTGCAGAACTGGCAGAAACAATTATTCCTGCAACTGATACTCCTGGAGCTAAAGAAGCTGGTGTAAGTGGCTATATCATTAATGTTTTAACAAATTGCACAGGAAAAAGAGAACAAAATAAGTTTGTAAGCGGTCTTCATGATTTGGAAGCATACACAATTGATTCATTTGACAAATCATTTATGAAGTGTAATGCGGTTGAAAGAAATATTGTACTAAAGCATTTTGAGGAAAAGGGAATATATTCGTTACAAATTCTTAACAAAATAAATAATAAATTTTTGGGTCAAACATTCTTCTCTAAGCTAAAAAGTTTAACAGTTGAAGGTTATTGTTTATCAGAATTAGGCGCCACTAAAGGATTGGCCTATGATTATGTCCCTCAAACATTCGAAGCTTGTATTCCATTAAAAAACAACCAAAAATCTTGGGCAACGAAATAATATATGCAAAGTAATAATATTGATAATCAGCACACTTATGATGCAATAGTTATTGGCTCTGGTATTAGTGGAGGTTGGGCAGCAATGGAGTTGTGTAAAAAAGGACTCAAAACCTTGCTTCTTGAAAGAGGCAGAAACGTAGAGCATATAAAAGATTATCCAACAGCCAATTTAAATCCATGGGATTTTAAAAATGGCTATAAGAACACCAATATAGATGCTGAAAGGGACCCGATTCAAAGTGGGGCTTATTCTCCAGCAACCAAACATTTTTTTGTTAGTGATAAAGATCAACCTTATATTCAAGAAAAGCCATTTAATTGGTTTAGAGGTTATCAGGTTGGCGGACGCTCTTTAATATGGGGAAGGCAATGTTATCGTTTTAGCGATTTAGATTTCGAAGCTAATAAGAAAGATGGCAATGGTGTAGATTGGCCTATTCGATATAAGGATCTTGAATCCTGGTATGATTACGTTGAAACTTTCATAGGCGTAAGTGGCCAAAATGAAAAGCTTGCTCAATTGCCTGATGGTAAATTTTTACCTCCCATGGAACTTAACTGCATTGAGCAATATTTAAGAAAGTCAATAAACGAAAACGACAAAAGAACTTTAACAATTGCTCGTGTTGCCAACTTAACTAGAGGATGGGATAACAGAGGCCCTTGTCAAAATCGTAATTTATGTTCAAGGGGCTGTCCGTTTGGAGGCTATTTTAGTAGCAACAGTTCAACTATTCCTGCCGCTAAAAAAACAGGAAATTTAACTTTAAGACCATTTTCTATTGTTTCTGAGATTATCTATGATGAACAAACACAAAAAGGCAAGGGGGTTAAAGTTATTGATGCAAACACAAATGAAAATATCGAATTTTATTCTAAAATAATCTTTATAAATGCGTCTACAATAGCTACAAGTTTGCTATTACTTAATTCAAAATCTAAGCGTTTTCCAAATGGTTTTGGTAATGATAGTGGACAGGTTGGTCATAATTTAATGGATCATCATTCTTCTGCTGGTGCTTATGGCGTTTACGATGGACTTAAAGATCAATATTATAAGGGGCGAAGGCCATGTGGGTTTTTAATTCCAAGATATAGAAATTTAGATAAAGATGAGGGCTTAAGTTTTACTAGAGGATATCACATTAATGGACATGGCGAAAGGAAGGAGTGGATGGATAGGATGGGAGAGCCTGGCTTTGGTAAAAACTTTAAAAATGCACTTACAACACCTGGCCCGTGGACAATTTGGATGGCGGGATGGGGAGAGTGCTTACCTTATTATGAAAACAAGATATCTTTAGATGAAACCCAGAAAGATAAATGGGGCATGCCTTTGGTTAAAATCGATTTTTCATTTAAAGAAAACGAAAAGAAGATGATGGATGATATAAAGGAAACTTGTGAAAAAATGCTTTTGGATTCGGGGTTCTCCTATGTACATGCATTTAATTATTCTACACCTGGCGGCACAACAGTCCATGAAATGGGAACTGCAAGAATGGGATTAGATCCAAAAACGTCAGTTTTGAATGGATTTAATCAAATGCATGCGGTAAAAAATGTTTTTATAACTGATGGAAGCTGTATGACTTCTTCTGCTTGTCAGAATCCTTCTTTAACGTATATGGCCCTAACTGCAAGAGCCTGCGATTATGCTTATAGTCAGTTGATGGCGGGTAACCTATAGATTTAGAAACAAAATACTTAAAAATTAGATCACAAAATAAACTTTCAATGCTAAAATACCTCGATAAAATAATTGCAATATTTAAAAACGTGCATTTTCAATCTCTATTCGGAAATGGCGTTATGGCAATTATTGGATTAGTTAGTTTAGCAATTTTATACAGATCCCTTTCCTTACCCGAAGTTGGCGTTTATATTTTTGTTTTAACTATAAATGGTTTGATGGACACTTTACGAGGCGGCTTTTTAACCATTACGTTCATTAAATTTTATTCGGGAACAGAAGGGGAGAGAGCTGAAAAAGTTGCTGGCTCAGCTTGGATGTTGGGTTTAGCGATAACAGCCATGGCAGTGATTATTAATATACCAACTTATTTTGTAGCCAATTTTTTTACCGATAAAGGCACAGTTATTTCTTTGAAATACTTTTCTATAATACCTGTTGTTACATTACCATCATTTATGGCCAATTGTGTTGTTCAATCTTACAAAAGGTTCGACAGGCTGTTGATTTTAAGAGTCTTAAATCAAGGTACTTTTGCTTTAGTAATTTTTATCCTTGCAATTTTGCATAAAGTAACATTAAACACTGTTTTATTGACGTTTGTGGGGGCAAATCTTTTATCAAGCGCCTGTGTTTTAATTTTTAAATGGACGAAAATACTTTCTGTTAGATTTGCAGACAGGAAAACCACAATCGAACTTTTTCATTTTGGTAAGTATGCCATGGGAACCAACATAAGTAGCAGCTTATTTGGGCTAACTAGTACATTTATTGTTAACTTCTTAATCGGACCAGCTGCGTTGGCAACCTGTAACTTAAGCGCCAAGTTTTTACAAATTATCGAAATTCCGTTATTAAGTTTTGCGGCTAGCGGCATGCCAATATTATCTGCCCAATATAATAATGGCGAAAAATCTGAATTGATGTATACCTTAAAAAAGCTTGTTGGTATGCTGAGTGTTGCCTTAGTGCCGATTGCTGTATTCGTGCTTATTTTTGCCGAACCTTTAATCCACATAATGGGGGGTAAAGAATATGTTTCTACAGAAGCTCCTAATTTATTGCGAATAATGATTGTATGTTCACTTCTCTGGCCAGCAGATCGTTTTTTTGCACTAGCTTTAGATGTAATTCATTTGCCAAAAATTAATTTTTATAAAATCTGGGTAATGTTAATTGTTAATAGTATTGCCATTGCAATCGGTTTAGTAATATATAAGTCTGTTTACTCCATAACTGTAGCAATGGTGTTTCCAACAATTGTTGCAATAGTTATGGCATATAAACCGTTAAATAATTTCTCTAATTTTAAATTCTGGAGTATTTATGTAATTGGTTATAAAGAGTCTTTACTGTTTGTAAAGGATTTTACTAAATCTCTTTTCAACAAGGCTTAAAATTATTACTATAAAGATTAATATTTATGAAAAAGAAAATAAAATATCTAACTATAATAGTTGGTTGTATTTTGTTAGGTATTTTGGCTGATCGTAATAAAGAATATTTAATTAATGCTCAGTTTATTAGAACCTATTTACATTTTCGAAAAGAAATACCTAATCAGCAGGAGATTATAAAATCGGATAAGGTAATAATATTTTTGGCTTTTGGCCAATCAAATGCTGGTAATTACGGTAACGGGAGTTATGTTTCTAAAAACGAAGTATATAACTACTATAAAGGAAAACTTTATCACGCAAAAGAACCATTGTTAGGGCCAGACGGCGGCGGAAGTAGCGTTTGGACCCGAGTTGGCGATATGCTAATAGATAGCGGGCTTTACAAAAAGGTAATTATAGTTCCATGTGCCGTTGGTGGCACATCTGTTAAATGCTGGTCGGAAGGAGAGTGTAAAGAAAAACTTCTTTCAACATTAGAATATCTCCAAAAAGACAATATAAAATTAACTCATATATTTTGGGATCAGGGCGAAACGGATAATGTAGATAATACCACAACTGCCGAATATAAAATGAGGTTAAAATCTGTTATAAAAATGATAAGGGATCGGAAATTTAATGCACCCTTTTTTATCTCTATTTCAAGCTACTTTCCATATAATAACAATAATTTAAACGGTATCGATAAAGATATTACTAACGCACAAAATGAACTTATTAGCGAAGGACCTAATATAAAAAGAGGCCCAAATACAGACTCATTAAACCTGGCTTATTATCGGGCCGATGCGGTTCACTTTACAGAGAAAGGTTTAGATCAACTGGCTCTTAAGTGGTTTGAAAGTATAAAAAAGAACCAAAATTGATATAATTTCAGGTTTTCTGCGTAGTATGAAATTATTTGTACTATTTTTATTTGATCTTATTTTTTTAATACAAGATTATTATCTCCCTACTATTCTTTACAAGTGCTTTCATTAATATGGAGATATATTAAATTACTTTTTTAAAAATGAAAAAAAACAATATCTCTATTGTCGTAGCAAGTGATAATCATTATGCAATATTAATCGGGGCTTTAGTTAAGTCTATAGAACTTAATCATTCTACTGAAGAACATATTGATTTTTACATAATTGATGATGGAATTTCGAGCCAAAACAAGCGCAAAATAGAAGAGTCTGTTAATCCTGATAAGTTAACGGTAAAATGGTTCGAAAAAAAGACGATTATACCCGAAGGTGTTAGCATTCCTGTTGATAAATCAGCATTTCCATTAACTACTTATTTAAGGCTTTTTGCTCCGTATGCATTACCTGCTGATGTAGAGCGAATGATTTATCTGGATGTTGATACAGTTGTATTAAAAGACATTTCTATTCTTTGGAATACAGAACTAAATGGAAATACCATTGGCGCTGTGATAGATGTAGGCAAAACAGTAGATTGTGCCTGGGGAGGAATTCCTAATTATAAAGATTTTGGGCTAACGGCCGATACAAAGTATTTTAATGCAGGTATAATGCTTATCGATGTTATTAAGTGGAGAGAACAAGATATATCAACAAAAGTAATCGATACGCTTAGAACTTATGCTGAACACGTTGTATTAGTTGATCAGTATGGTCTTAACGTTGTATTTGCAAACAAATGGGAAGAATTAAATCCAAAATGGAATTGGTTTGCAACATTTTACGATGAAGATCCTTACATAATTCATTATCTGGATATCAAACCAACTTTCAAAACCTACAGGTCTCAAGAGAAATTTAAAACCATCTTTTTTGAATACTTAAACCAAACCAAATGGGCTGGATTTAAACCTGTAAGTGGAAAATACCGAGTATTCAGAAAAGTATCCAATAAAATTAAGAAGCAAATCATGAACTTCTTTCAAAAGGATTAATTATCAGATATCCATTCCATTTTTAATGTTTAAACTTTAGTGCTTATAAGCTTAAAGTTTAAACATTCTTTTTGGCTGGCTTTTGGCTTTGCCCTTTCAGCTTTGCGCTATAATCGCTATTTTTGAACCATGAATTTTATTATTACCGCAACACTTAAGGCTGTTAAAGAACTTTATAACGAAGAACTAGCCGAAAGTGTAATCAATATACAAGAAACCCGTAAAGAATTTGAAGGCCAGGTAACCATAGTTGTTTTCCCAATAACCAAAGTTTCTAAAAAATCGCCAGAGCAAACCGCTAATGAAATTGGCGAATATTTAGTTGCCAATGTGGATGATGTTACTAAGTTCAACGTAGTAAAAGGCTTTTTAAACCTAAGCATTGCCGAACGTTATTTCCTTAAACAATTTAATGAGGAAATTATGGATGAAAACTTCGGTAGCAACAAACCGAACGGAAAAAAGGTGATGGTAGAATATTCTTCGCCAAATACAAATAAACCACTTCACTTAGGGCACGTACGTAATAACTTGTTGGGCTATTCTGTAGCTGAATTGCTTAAAGCTTATGGTTATGAGGTTTTTAAAGTAAATCTGGTAAACGACAGAGGTATTCATATTTGTAAATCGATGCTGGCCTGGCAAAAATGGGGTAATGGCGAAACGCCAGAAAGCGCTGGCTTAAAGGGCGATCATTTGGTTGGGAAATACTATGTAATTTTCGATAAGGAATATAAAAAAGAAATTGAAGCTTTAAAAGCTGAAGGACAAACTGAAGACGAAGCAAAGAAAAATGCGCCTTTAATTAAAGAAGCACAACAGATGCTGTTGGCTTGGGAGCAAGGCGATGAAGCAGTTGTTTCGCTGTGGAAAACCATGAACGAATGGGTTTATGCAGGTTTTAATATTACTTACAAAAATCTGGGTGTTGATTTTGATAAATTTTACTACGAAAGCAATACTTATCTTTTAGGAAAAGACACTGTTGATGAAGGTCTAGAGAAAGGCGTTTTCTTTAAGAAAGAGGATGGCTCAGTTTGGATAGATTTAACTGCTGATGGCCTGGATCAAAAACTGGTTTTACGTGCCGATGGAACTTCTGTTTATATTACGCAGGATTTGGGAACCGCTAAAATGAAGTTCGATGATTTTGGAATGGATGAGTCGATTTATGTGGTTGGTAATGAACAGGATTATCACTTTAAAGTTCTGTTTTTAATTCTGGAAAAACTGGGTAAGAGCTGGGCAAAAGGACTATATCACTTATCCTACGGAATGGTAGATTTACCTAATGGTAAAATGAAAAGTCGCGAAGGTACAGTGGTAGATGCGGATGAGTTAATTGCAGATATGATTGCTACGGCTCAGGAAAAAACAGAAGAGCTTGGTAAAATAAACGATTTTTCTGCGGATTATAAAGAAGAGCTTTACAAAAACATTGGTTTAGGAGCTTTAAAATATTTCCTTTTAAAGGTAGAACCGAAAAAACGTTTGCTTTTCGATCCAAACGAAAGTATCGATTTTCAAGGCAATACAGGCCCTTTTATCCAATACACACATGCCAGGATTAAATCATTATTAAGCAAAGCTGATTATCAGTTTTCAATTAATACGCCAACATTTTCTGGAATTGCAGATGTAGAACTTGAAATGATAATGCAACTGGCAAAATACCCAACTGAAATTGAAACTGCTGCGAAGGCACACAGTCCTGCAAGTTTAGCCAATTATTTGTACGAGCTTGCAAAGCTGTTTAATAAGTTTTATCACGAAATTCCGCCGATTGTTAAAACAGAAGCAGGCGATGCTAAACAATTCCGCTTAAACCTAAGTAAAAAAACAGCCGATTTAATAAATAAAGGGATGCTGATTTTAGGGATTACTTCGCCAGAAAGAATGTAGTTTGATGAGGAAAGATTACAGATGGAAAATGGATTAGGGAAAATATGAATTTTAATCTTGCCTGCCCTAATCAATGATTAATGAACTGATTCTACTCTGCTTGGCAGCTTTTGCTGCTGGGTTTATAGATGCAATAGTAGGTGGCGGTGGTTTATTGCAAACTCCAGCCACCTTGTTAATTTTGCCACATTATCCTGTAGCAACTTTATTGGGTACTACTAAAATTCCATCAATAGCTGGAACAACGTTGGCGGCCATTAAATATTCTAAAAAAGTAAAATTTAATTTTAAAGTTCTTGTTGGTTGTGCTAGCACTGCTTTTTTGGCAGCACTTTCAGGCGCCTTTTTGGTTAGTAGGATTGATAATTCTGTAATTAAACCAATTATTTTAGTTGTACTTATTCTGGTTGCACTTTATACTTACTTCAATAAACAATTTGGCATTCATCAAGAGAAAAATCATTCCGCTAAAAAACAAGTATTAATGGCGGCTGTATTTGGGTTACTGATTGGTTTTTACGATGGATTAATTGGCCCTGGAACTGGCTCATTCTTAATTTTAGTTTTTATTGCCATTTTAGGTTTCGATTTTATAGGTGCAAGCGCTCATGCTAAAATTGTAAATATTGCCACCAACCTGGCCGCAATATTATATTTCAGCTCTACTGGAAATATTCTTTTCCAATATGCTATTCCCATGGCTATTTTTAATGTGTGCGGTGCTTACTTAGGCACAAAGCTAGCTTTGTTAAAAGGGAATAAATTTGTTCGTATTTTCTTCCTTATTGTTGTTTTCGGAACGATTTTAAGATTCGCTTACGACATACTATTTAGATAGATTTGTTTGTGATTGGGTAGGCTAACCTGAAATTTGCAATCCCTGTTTATAAAGGTTATCTTTGGTTCGATTTGAATACTTGCTACAAAAATATCGAACTACACAATCAAAGTATGCGCAATAATACCCGTATTATTTTGTCGTGTGCGTGTATAACGAAATCGATATTCTGTTTTTTTAGCAGGCTATTTTATATTCCTTCCTTTAAGGATTTTGATACCATAACCCCGGCCTTTTAAAAAAGAATTAAATTCAGGTTTCGGGGATTTCCTTATCAGTTTCATTTATTTTATTAAATCTGTTTATGCTTTGGCTTACGTTAAGGTATTGCTGCTTACAATTTTATTTTATCGATTTTTTAGATTCATAAATTACCTTTTAAACAGGTAGTTGTGTGGTGAAATTTTGATTATCAGTATTGATTTGGTTTAGAATGTAATGGATGAGCGAAACACACTTCCAGCTAAATAATGCACCTAAATAATTTAAATATGAATTTGAACGAAAGCAACCCGGTTATCATTACCGAAAGTGATTATAACCTTTTAAAACCATTCTTCAGTAAACTTAAAAAAACTACAGATGAGATGTCTCTTTCTGCTGAGTTGAGTAGAGCTCTCATTATTAAAGACGATGCTTTTCCAGCGCATGCCATTAGGTTAAACTCTAAAGTTTATATCGCTGAGGAGACAACAGGCGAAGTGATGGAGCTTACCATTGTATTGCCCCAATATGCAGATATTAAACAGAAAAAGATCTCGATCTTAACACCTATTGCAGCCGCTTTAATAGGTTTTAGAAAGGGAGAATTAGTAAAGTGGAAAGTTCCTGCAGGCTTGAAACAGTTTAAAATAACAGAAGTAATTGCACCTCAATAATTAAGCATAATGAAAAATTATATCATTAAAATTATAATTGATTTTAGTAATTCTGCCCCGAAGTTCTATAGCTTTCGGGGCGATCAGAAATATCTATAGGAAATTATTATTGATTAATCTTATATATTTTTTATGAATAACCATCATTCTGCAGCAAAGCAAATCACCCTTACAACGGGTATGTTCGATATTTTAAAAGAACAAATTAGAAAAAGAAAAGTAAGCCCTAAAAACGAATCACAGCTCTTGATCGAACTTAAAAATGCCAAACAGGTACACAGGAAAGATTTACCACCAAATATAGTTGATGTTTATAAGGAAGTTATTGTTAGGGAAATTAACTCTGGCGATTCTTTTACTTATCTTTTTGTGCCGCCAAATCTGGCTCGTCAGAAACATGGAACGATTTCTATCTTATCCGAAATTGGGCTTGCATTACTTGGGCATAGCGTAGATTCGATAATAGAATGGGAAACGCCATCGGGTGAAAAGGCCTATAGAATTGAATCGGTACATGATCTGTAAATTAAAACAAAAAACACATTTGGGCTAACCAGATGTGTTTTTTGTTTAAAAATATACGGGCAGTATCGAGTAAAATAATTATAGTTTTTTTTGAATTCCTGGTTTAACTTCTACCACTTTCTTTCTTCTAAAGGCAGGGAAAGTCATCGGACTTTTCTCAGGTCTTTCATCGCCTAACAATACGCCCCATTGTTTAAACGATTCTGTGCGGTCGAAGATGATTTTTAGTACTGCAACAATCGGCAGGGCGAGAAACATGCCAGATACCCCAGCAATACTGCCGCCTATAAATACCCCGAGTATGGCAAACAGTGCATTGATTTTTACCTTAGAGCCAACAATTCTTGGCATCAGAATGTTATTATCTAAAAACTGAACAAATGCAATTACGCCTAAAACTGTAATTACGGGCCATAGTTCTTGAGATGATGTTAGAGTAAGCAACACGCCAATCAAATTTCCAATTAACGCACCCACATAAGGGATTAAGTTTAATATGGCGAAGATTACACCAATTAATAAGGCATGTTTAATTCCGATAATCATTAAAATGCCCCCTAAAAGTATGGTCATATAGGTAATCTGAATTAATAGACCAATCAGGTAACTTTTAATAATAGATTCTGTTTCATATATGGCTTCTTTTACTTTAGGATGGTCGTCGGTTTTGAACCACATAAAAATGAAACGTAATAAAATATCTTTATAAAAAAGCATTAAGTAAATGTAAATGGGCAGTAAACCAATAAACACAAATATGCCGCTCAGCGTTACGGCTGCACCACCAGCCAGTGAGGTACCCATATTCATCAAATCGTCGCTTTTATCCTGAATAAAGGCTTTCTGTTGTTTATCATCGTAATGGGTAATTCTACTAATCCAATCGCTTAACGAGTTAATGTGTTGAGTAACATTCGATTTTATTTGAGGGAAATCTTTCACCAAAATGCCGATTTGGTTTGAAAAAAACCAAACAATTAAGGCTACAAAAAGGGCTACTAATAAAATTGGCAGTATAATGGCTAAAGTTTCAGGAAATTTCTTTCTTTTCAGGAAACGATATACAGGCAAAAGCATAATGCTGATGAAAAATGCCATTAGCATTGGCATAATAATATCTCTTGCGATGACCATAACCGCTACAACTGCCATAAGGCCGAGTAATTCGATGGATCTTCTAACGGTTAAAGGAAAATTATTAGTCATATAGATGTTTTTCGGTTTTCAGGTTTTAAACATGATTCATTCTAAAATGTTTTAAGTTAAGTATAAATGTACAAAAGATTTTAGGTGGGTGGTTTAAATATCAATTCAGCTACCTGTTTAAATAATTGCTGAATTGGTTTATATATTAATTTTACCGTGCAGATCATTCAAATCGTAAAAGACTAAAAAATTACTTCCGATACACTGATATACCCGTTTAATAGACTTATTTTTGCATTTTCTTTAACGAATATGAATAATCAGGATACTATTATTGCTTTGTCTACTCCTCCAGGTTCGGGTGCTATTGGCGTTATTCGCCTTTCAGGGCCAGATGCCATTACTTTAACCAATGCTGTTTTTAGTGGTAAGGATTTAGAAAAGCAGGCTTCGCACACTTTACATTTTGGTTTGATCAAGGATGGTGAACAGATTGTTGACGAAGTGGTAACGGGTTTATATGTTGCGCCAAAATCGTACACTAAAGAAAATGTAGTGGAAATTTCCTGTCACGGTTCTAATTATATTATTCAACAGATTATTAACCTTCTGATTGACAGGGGCGCCCGTGCAGCTAAACCTGGCGAATTTACCTTACGTGCTTTTTTAAACGGGGCTTTCGATTTAAGTCAGGCAGAAGCTGTAGCCGATTTAATTGCCTCTAATTCTAAAGCTTCTCACGATGTAGCGATGCAGCAAATGCGTGGTGGTTTCGCAACAGAGCTTAAAGCCCTGCGTGAGCAATTGATTCATTTTGCTTCCATGATAGAGCTTGAACTGGATTTTGCTGAGGAAGACGTAGAATTTGCCAATCGTGAGCAATTGCGTAATCTGGTTACTAAAATTAACCATGTTTTACATCGCCTCATTTCCTCTTTCGAAATGGGAAATGTAATTAAAAATGGTGTACCTATTGTGATTGCAGGAAAGCCAAATGTAGGAAAATCGACTTTGCTTAATGCCTTGTTGAATGAAGAAAGGGCTATTGTTTCTGATATTGCTGGTACAACCCGCGATACAATTGAAGATGAATTAAATATTGGCGGTATTGTTTTCCGTTTTATCGATACCGCTGGTATTCGCGATACTGCTGATATTATTGAAGCTTTAGGCGTAGAACGTACGCTGGAGAAAATGAAGCAGGCCAAGCTAATTATATACATGGCAGATGCTGCCCAGGATGTGGCTGAAATTGAAGAACAAGTGCGTGGATTGGAGCAATTGGCCATTCCGTATTTAATTTTGATTAATAAGGCTGATTTAATTGAAACAGCGCAACGAAAAGCTTTTGAAGCCCTTAATGTAGTTTTTATTTCTGCCAAGGAAAAATCGGGAATAGAGGAACTAAAAGAAACTTTGCTGGAGCAGGTTAATCTGCACCACATTAATACAAGCGAAACCCTGGTTACCAATATTCGCCATGTTGAAGCTTTAAAACAAACTGAAAATGCCTTACAGCGTGTGTTGGATAACGTAGATAACCCAGTAACTTCAGATTTTCTGGCGATGGATATCAAGCAAGCCTTACATTATTTAGGAGAAATTACCGGAACGGTTACTACTGATGATTTATTAGAAAATATATTTACCAAGTTTTGTATCGGCAAGTAGTTTGGTGGTCCACAGTTACAAAATGACAGTTAACAGTTTCGCAGTAAATGTAATCTAGCAGTTGACAAATACAGCTTTGCAGTTGCTCTGCACGCGAGCAGTTCGCATTTTAAGGTTGGAAGTTTTCTGCATGATATGTAATATCGTCTTGAGCTATTCTTCTATTACTTAAAGCTGCGGATTCTTAGATAACCAGCCTGCATTTTTGCGCTTTGGTTATAAATTCATTACCTTAATTGCTATACTTATTCAATCATGAACAGTCAGAAAAAAATTCTTTCTATTGCCAACGGAATAGCTTTGGTATTAACCATTGCTGTAAACTACTTGTCGAATGCCGGCCTACTCAATGGTAATACAATGAAAACAATTTCTGACAGGTATTTTAATTATTTTACGCCCGCAGGCTATGCCTTTTCTATTTGGGGAATTATTTACCTCGGGTTATTGGGTTTTGTTTTTTATACCTGGAACAACGGTAAAAAAGATCTATCCGCATCCACTGTTCTCTCGAGAATCGGCTGGTGGTTCGTTTTATCATGTCTGGCGAATTCGCTTTGGGTTGGCGCCTGGTTGTATGACTATATTGGCCTCTCCGTAGTTGTGATGGGTTTTCTTCTTTTTTGTCTGGTTAAGATTATAATCAATACCAGGATGGAACTGGACGCCCATCCTTTAAAGGAATATCTATTTGTGTACTGGCCGTTTGCGTTATATTCAGGATGGATTACGGTCGCCCTGATTGCAAATATTTCTGCTTATCTTACTAAAATAAGCTGGCAGGGGTGGGGTATTTCGGCCCACACATGGGCGATCATCTTGATCTGTGTAGCTGGATTGGTGAATATTATTATGGTATATGTCCGAAATCTTCGGGAATTTGCAGCAGTGGGGATTTGGGCATTGTTCGCGATTTCTATCTCCAATAACGGTCATCCTGATGGAAAGAATATTGTGTATGCTTGTTATGCCTCAATTTTTATAATTGCCTTCTTTATCATTCATAATGGACTGAAAAGCCGCAAACGCTCTATTGATAATATGTGATCGGTGCTGTACGCATATGTAACTTATTTTTTATTCTAATGCGTCATCTTTGCACTAGCATAGTCACAACCATTCTTGCATGAACCTTCATGCGACAGTGTCATTTTATTATTCTTTGTAATCACCCTATACGTTTCGGTGAGATTATTATTGTTACCGATATAGTTGACAATATTTGTGCTTGAAAAACTGTAGTTTAGGTTATTGTTCCTCTACCATTAGTAGAACATACTGTTTTGCGTACTCGAGTTCATTAACTGTATCATTTTTAATGACAAACTTAAACTGCATTAAGTTTCTCCTCGGCGGTCTCAACCTCTTCAGCTGTAGGCACCAAATGCTCATTGAACTTTTCAGCCTGCGGTGCAAATTCAAGATTGACACCCATAGGAAAATGGTCCGAGCCGCATCTTTCAAGCCGCTTTATGGATTTTAGTGAGAAATTGGAAGAGCAGAAGATATGGTCTAAGGGAAAACGCAGAAAAAAGTACTTGGCATTAAAGCTGTTAAAAAACCCTCTTCCTCTACGCGGATCCAGTAATCCGCTGATTTTTCCAAACAGTTCTGTTGTATAGCTCCATGCCACATCATTAAGGTCACCCATCACGATTACTGGCAATTTACTTTCTTTCGCCATTGTCGCTGCCAAAAGGATCTCTTTGTCCCTTTCTGTTGAACGGGGATTTTCCTGAGGCACAGGAGGTTTTGGGATGAAGACAGAACAGTTTGACACGCTGTCCGCTTGCCAGGCTTACCTCGGCTATAATTGAAGGTATATCAGGTTCAACTAAATAGTGTATTTTTCCCTCGACTGGAAATTTTGAATACATAAGCATTCCGTAGGTGTTTTCCAGGGGTTCAAGAATCTGATAAGGGTAAGTTGCTGATAAACTATCCATCTCTTTCTGCCACCATAGATTGGTCTCGACCATCAAAACCAGATCGGGCTGGTATCTTTTGATTAGTTTATGGTAGTCTTTGGATTTTTTATTCTCCTGATAAACATTTGCAATGAGTATATTGATGTTATTGTCGTTCACAGGGTTTTTTGAAGAGATCAGCTGCTTTTTTCCGAAAACTGTATAAGGAAGGATCAGGTAGGATAAATAGCAGATATTAATAAAGAGGCAAATTGAGAGCGCAGTTTGCCAGAAACCTTTCGGTGGAAAACAGATAAGAATAGTGCCAAAAATGAGTATACTGAGCGTGAGCTTCTGAAGTCTGGGATATTCGAAAACCCTAAAAATCCAATAGTCGTGCCTAATGAATGGGATGACTGTTGCAGCAACAAGAAAAAGTCCTGTGTATAGTAAAAGGTTATGTATTAGCAAATCTTTGAAGTCTGGATTTTAGAATGTTGTACAACGAAATGAGTAATGGGCTAATATAATGAAATAGCATTTAAAATTATTTGAAGAAAAATGAGAGTTGTGGTATCTCGGCTAATGCCAAAACGGTTTTTTCTTCTAAAGGTTTGGAGATGAAGCCATGTACACAAGGATACTCGAGAGCCCTAAGACTATCCCTTTGATCTATAGATGAGGTGACAATAACTACAAAAATATTAGCTTGAAACTTGGACGTTTTTAACTCGTCCAGAAATTGCCAGCCATTCATTACAGGCATATTTAAATCCAGAAAAATCAATAATTGCGATTCTTCATTAACATACGCTTCCAGAAAAACGAGGGCCGCTTTCGCCCCAAGAAAAGTCTTCCAGGTAGTTGAAATGATAGGTTCCAGAATTTCTTGATTAATGTATAGTGTAAAATTGTCATCATCTACTATTATAACGCTTCTATTCATAAGTGCAAACAAGGGGTTTGGTTGAGAAATTTGATTATCTTATTTTTTCTCGAACATTTTTTACGATATCAGAGATGATATCATCTAATTTTTTTGCTGTTTCTAAAATCATATTCGCCAAATTGCTTCGGAGCTGAACATCATCATGGGATTTGTTCAAAATCCTGGTAAGTGCAATCAAATTTGTTAATGGAGCCCTTACCGTGTGGGTTTGCTGGAAAACGATATTTTCCAAAAGTGTGGAGTGCGCAAGTACTTCTTCATTTATTTTTTGGGATGCAGCTCGCTCAGCGACAAGCTCTGTGATATCATAACCGATGCAAAATACTCCAACTGGCTCAGATCGGTTATTAATCATCGCTCTGAATTCCCATTGCGTACAAATATAACCTCCCTGACCATCATGTTTTCGAATAGTTGCTGGTATCAATTTTCCTGGGTTTTGGAAACATAAAGCTGAAGCCTCTTCACAAATTTTACAGTCATCAGGATGCATGGTAATATGGTAGGGTTTGCCAACCAGATCATCGTGCAGGAATTGGAATTGATTCTTATAATTAGGGTTGGTATAGCTATAATTACCATCCATGCCCACACTGATTAAATAAAAATAACTGGACTGTTCCAGAAGGTCACGAGTTTGAGTAAAGTTTTGCATTTAGATGTTTTTATTTTAACATTTCAGCAGGTTAAAAGTTTTTTATCTGTAGGATTTGATTGTAAATGGACCGATAAATTATGAAGTTTCTCAAGCAGCAATGCCTGCATTTAAAAATAATACGTCTAGTTGCTCACCGCTTTTGGTATCCTTAGAGTTAAAACTGCTTAAATATTTCGCCAGGTGATAAAACCACCCGATAGACCGAGCGATTTAGTTATTCTATCTATATTTTCTATATGCCTATATGGCTAACATTTATCTCTGCCAAGCTAACTTGACTATCTGATTTGAATGTTAAAACTTCTTAAATGTTTCGGCAGATGAGGACACCAGCCGATAGACCGAGCAATTTACTCAATCTAAATTTTCTATATGCCTATATGGCTAACATTTATCGCTGGCAAGCTAACTTGGCGATCTAATTTGAAGGTTAAAACTGCTTAAATATTTCGGCAGGTGAGGACACCAGCCGATAGACCGAGCGATTTACTTATTCTATCTATATTTTCTATATGGCTAACATTTATCGCTGGCAAGCTAACTTGACTATCTGATTTGAAAGCTAAACTGCTTAAATATTTCGGCAGATGAGGACACTAGCCGATAGACCGAGCGATTTACTCAATCTATATTTTTTATATGCCTATATGGCTAACTTTTATATCTGTCAAGCTAACTTGACTATCTGATTTGAAGGCTAAACTGCTTAAATGTTTCGGCAGATGAGGACACTAGCCGATAGACCGAGCGATTTACTCAATCTATATTTTCTATATGCCTATATGGCTAACTTTTATCTCTGCCAAGCTAACTTAGCTTGATTTGAATGTTAAAACTTCTTAAATGTTTCGCCAGGTGATAAAACCACCCGATAGCCCGAGCGATTTACTTAATCTATATTTTCTATATGCCTATATGGCTAATATTTATCGCTGGCAAGCTAACTTGACTATCTGATTTGAAGGCTAAACTGCTTAAATGTTTCGGCAGGTGAGGACACCAGCCGATAGACCGAGCGATTTACATAATCTATATTTTCTATATGCCTATATGGCTAATATTTATCGCTGGCAAGCTAACTTGACTATCTGATTTGAAGGCTAAACTGCTTAAATGTTTCGGCAGGTGAGGACACTAGCCGATAGATCGAAAGGGGGCAGGTGCCGCTAGGTTAAAACTCCGTAAATGTTTCTGCAGTTGATAACACCAGCCGATAGTTTCTCCTTTACCCCGTGTTCAGCGTTTCTTTTTAGTATAACCAAATATTATATACCTCAATTACACTAAATTTAAAACCAAACCTTAGCACGGATCAGGATTTGTTAAACTATTTACATTAAAATTGGTTATCGTTAAAAATGTAATTTAAATATTTCAAAAAAAGTAAATCCTTAGCCAGCTTTTCACCATGGAGATTGTTAAAGTCAATACAACGTATCAATATTATCTAAATCCCGACCTTAGCCAGATTGACTGGGATAACGTCCTTTTGCTGTTCCAGAAAATAAACTGGAAATACAGGATTGCTGATGAGCTTAAGGCAGCCTTCAAAATGAGCACCTCTACTTTGTTTATTTATAACCAAGGTGATATCATTGCTTTTGGAAGGATAGTTGGTGATGGACGCTATTATGCTATGCTTGCCGATATCGTTGTAGATCCCGATTATCAGGGAAAGGGCCTCGGTAAATACCTGATCACTACGCTGAATGGTATATTGGAAAACTATCACTTTGTGAACCTCACAGCAGCTCCAGGCGCAGACAATTTTTATAAGAAAATGGGATGGAAGAAACAGACTACTTCGTTTATCTGGCCACAGGGGCCAAAACAGCTAAGGCAGCATTGTGAGAAAGAGGAGTAACCAGGCAGATTTCATCAGAAATTATTCTCACTAAGATTCAACTAAACTATCTAAATTCTATTGCTATATTTCTGGAGTGCGAATTTTACTGTATTTAAATGATCGACTTTATTCCCAAACCAATCTAATGCTTCTATTGTTATGGTTTAAACCGATATCTCAAACAGTAATTGTGCAAACATATGGAAAGCAACAACAAACAGAAAGAATTCAGTCCGTCAGATCAAAATAGGTTTAAAGAGGGGCTTGTCGAAACCAAATGGACACAGAATGGACTACCGTACTATGTAATTCGGGATGGCTTCGACCTGAATGAATATGCACTTTTGGCCAAGAGACAACTGGAACATGATCGGGAAATCGCCCATGATTTTACCAGTAAGGTTATCAATGAATCAGCAGATTCCGAAGTGCCATTCGAATATAAGTCTGGCTGGTTTTTGGAAGGACTTGCAGAAGGAGAAATCGAGTAAGCTGGAAATTCAATTCATTTTAGGCGACTCAAATTGTTGACTTCAATCCTACGGATGATTATTTTATCCTTGGCTGATCATCCGCTTTTACCCATTTATAGTGCCCGCAGTTAGAACATTCTCTTTCCTGTCCTTTGTCTAAAGCCTCCACTTTTCCGCAGAAGCTGCAGGCAAAAAGACCGTTATGATCTACGGTACTTGACGCACGGGCAAATTCTTTTGGCAGGATGGGTAGTCCTGGCTTAACCTGTTCGTCGGAAAAGAAAAAAAGGCTGACGCACCCCGAAGTTTCCAGTATGGCTGTTTATACCTGCCCCAGGTGGGATACGCCCTGCTGCCGCAGCTCGGAAAAGAATTCATCCTGGGCAAGGGTTTCCTTGCGGAATCCGTTTATGGAAAACATCCCCTGTTCAATAATATATGTCGCCTTTCCTTCGACAAGATCATCGAAACCTTCGCTTTTGGCCATCAAATAGGTAGTTAGCCTGTAGGCACCCACTATTATCGCAAAAATCGCAATGGGCACCATCAGCCCGATTTCTTTGTAAAACATCGGATCTCCAGCAGCGGAGCCAAGGCTAATAATAACCACCATTTCGAATACTGACAACTGCCTTACACCACGTTTCCCCAAAAGCCTCAAGCCGATCAGTATGATAAAATACATCAATATGGTACGGATGGCAATTTCAATGAGAAATCCCCATTTTTCTTCGCCTACCATCATTTTGGTCCAGTCTAAATCCTGCATTTTATATTTAATATTTGTTTTTTATTCTGTTGAACTTGCCTTTAGGTTAACTTCATTAACTTATGCGATTTCAGCATGCGGTGAGTTGTACCTCAACATATATACTGGTTTCCATCCATTGTTAACCAAAGCTTTTAGATAATGTTTGATTCTTCGGTAATTTTAATTAGCGAGATAAGCCGTATAATTTAATACATCGATTTTGAAGAAAAATTTTATCATTAATCTAATCTAAACTTTCTTTTACGGAAAAGGTTATATGAATATGCAGCTCACATCCTACTTTTTGAAAAACTAAAGTGATGTCAAAAACATGCAGTAATGCACCTGACGGTTTAATTTCTAGTATGGGTAAAATTAATAGTTCAGAATTAAAATATGATGTTAACAGAAAGGAATTCAGGCTTTGATTGTTAATTACACTAAGGAAGGTTGGGAGATTATTACCCAAAGGTGCCATGGACTTCTTGCAGGACAAATATGTGCGGAATGGAAGATATCAGAGCGGCCAGAGAGGTGGATAGAAACACTTATCGCAACAACGGAACATGATGATGTATTTAATGAATTTAACATCAGTCCTTTGCTTACCTCAACAGGAGGGCCCATCGATTTTGCAATGACAAAGTTCGACCAGAACGCATGTAGCAGAATGATCGATATGGCTTTGACCAAAAGCCGTTTTATCGCTTTGCTGTTTGCCAGACATATTGCTTTCACACATGGTGAAGAGCCTATGGCGAAAAAATATCTTGCCAGATTGAAGAAGCTAGAGAAGCAATGGCTTAAAGATGCCCAAATATCAGTTGGAGATGTAGATTATGCGTATAGTTTATTGGAATTCTGTGATGCTTTCTCCCTGCTCATCTGTCAGCATCTGATTCCACCAGAAAAACGTAATTTAGAAATAGGACAGGGGCCGCACGGGCGGTCCTATGAGTTTTTTCAACATCAAGATGGTCGGCTGATCGTTTCTCCTTGGCCTTTCGAAGTAAGTCGCTTTGAAATAGCTTATGAACGCATCACTTTAGCATCCCTGACATATAAATCTGAAGATGATTTTAGGAAAGCAATTCGGGCGGCTAAACTAATCAGGCAAAATATTATCATATCTAAAAATTAGATCTAACGTCTTATCAACTTAACGTTTTAACAATTTTAGTAGTGCTCCAGTTACCAATGCCCCAGAAAGATAATAGATGACTGTCAAGCTGCTCACTTGGGAATTTCTTGCAACAGGTGCGGGATCGAGACCCAATGGTTTTGGAAGCTTAACTGCACCGAAACCTGCTGCCAAGCCCAATGCAATTGCTTTTGGGCAGATCAGACTGCTTCTCCCACCGATAAAACTGTAATAAAGAGCATTGCTGGCAAGGTCTCCGGCAAGGGTTGAAAGATATAGGTCTTGTTTATCGCCCACCTCCACGCCGAAATAGCTCATTGACTTTTGCAATGCCTCTTCCCCAAGCTCATCGATGTGCGGCATATTTCTGCCTTTGTTTTTTAATGATTCGTGAACGATATTCAGTGCGATTGCTCCACCAAGGCCAGCAATCAGGTTTATTATCTTAGCCATGTTCTTTGATTTAAAATTCTAACTGTGACCTACCTCGGTTATATATCCAGGGTCTACTGGTGCAGAAGTATCAGCAGGTGAATTTTCAAGATAGGAGCGCTCCACATCTTTAAGGTATTCCTTTAAAATTGAAATCCTATTCAAAACTTCTGCTTTTTCCTGCTCATTATGATCTGGTGCACCATCCATAGCTTTTAGGGTATCCACGGCATAATCCATAAACTTTTTGACTTGTTCCGATAAAAGTAGTTTTTCCATTGATAAATGATTTAAAGATCAATATTCTCTTGCTAAGACAAATCTCATAGAAGATGGTTTTGAATTACTTAATTAATATTATTCCAATGGGTTGTAGTTTAATATGCGAATACATTTTAATTACTAAAAAAATTAGTATAATTTTGATGTGCATTAAGGCAATGGGTTTATGATCAGGTCGTTTGAGAAAAGAGCAGAGCAGAAGATTTCGGGATTTCAGTCCCCAGCGGCAGATTATTTAGAAGGCAGACTTGACCTTTCTGAAAAGCTGGTCGTAGATCCGCATTCTACTTTTTATTTTCAGATGCAGGGGGATGCCATGAACTCATACGGTATATCTGATGGTGATCTTTTGGTAATCGATCGCTCCCTCGAACCCATTCACGGAGCAATTATCATAGCGTTTATTTCAGGGAGTTTTTGCTGCAGACTTTTTGTGAAAGAGAATGGTGCGTACCTCCTTCGAAATGATGCCGAAGCAATCTGTGAAACAGAAATCGGCACGCTCCAGATCTGGGGAATCGTCACTTCAGTGTGCAGAAATGTATTGCCAAAAACATTAAGAAGAGGGAGGTACAGCAATGTTTGCACTGTGTGATTGTAATAACTTTTATGCTTCGGCTGAAAGGCTTTTCCGCCCTGAGCTCATTGGAAAACCTGTGGTTGTCCTCAGTAATAACGACGGGTGCGTAATCGCAAGGAGCGAAGAAGCGAAAGCATGTGGTATAAAAATGGGTGACCCTGAATTTTTGGTGAGGGATCTGATCAAAAAGTTCGATATCCATGTTTTTTCCAGCAATTACGTTTTGTACGGTGATATTAGCGAAAGAGTAATGCACAATCTTGGTCGCTGGTTTCCCAGGCTTGACGTCTACAGTATTGATGAGGCATTTGGCTGGCTTGGCGGTATAAGGAATCTGGAAAATTATACTCCAGTCATCAGGAGTTCTGTGATCCGTAATACAGGTATTCCTGTATCGATAGGTGTGGCTCCAACCAAAACCCTCGCAAAACTTGCAAACAAACTTTCAAAAAAGGCTGGTGGCGTGATGGTGCTGGATACCGATAAAAAAATAAGTGCAGCAGTTAAAGACTTTCCCGTTCATGACCTTTGGGGTGTGGGCCGTCAGCATTATAAAAAGTTTGAGCAGCTTAACATCTCTACCGCTGGACAGTTGAGGGAGATGCCAGAAATGTGGTTCAAGCAGAATATGACCATTATAGGCCAGCGAATGTGGAATGAACTCTGGGGAAGACCAGTTATTCCGCTTGATGCGGTTAGGGAAACTAAAAAGGGAATTACGGTGAGCAGGTCTTTTCGGAATTACATCGAGCATCCTGATATCCTGGCCGAAGCCCTGACGCTATATGCAAGCAGGCTGGCTGAAAAGCTTAGAGCAGAAAATTTGCGGTGTTTATACTTACAGGTTTTCCTCTATACCAATAAGAACAGGGAGGACCATCCACAGCATTTTCCCAGCCATACTCATAAGCTGCTGATCGCAAGCAACAGTACATCAGACCTGGTCAGCATAGCAGTACGCGTGTCTGCAATGCTTTTCAAATATGGGGTAAAATATAGAAAGGCTGGGGTGATTGCCAGTGGTTTGGTACCAGAAAGCGAGCTACAGTTAAATGTATTTGCTCCCCATGATAATGGAAAAAAAGATGTGGTATCTCAGGTACTCGACAAGCTGAACCTCGCCTATGGTAGGGGTACATTGAGGATGGCCACAGAAGGATATGAGAAAAAGTGGCGGCTGAAACATGAGTATTTGTCAAAAGGCTACACCACCAGGTGGGCCGATATCATCAAGGTTATTTAATTAAAGGTAAAATAAAGATATGTGCGGAAGAACACTAATTGGAGAGAGTTTGGCAATGGCTGCAAAGGCAGGCATATTGCTGGGAGGAGATGCAAGGGAAAAGGATACAAACCGTCCTCCAGGAACGGATATGCCTGTAATTTTGGATGCCAGGCCAGGAAGATTGCATTATGTTAAATGGGGACTGATTCCATCTGGAGCGAAAGAAGTACCTAAATTTTCTACAACCTACTGCAGGATAGAAACCATGCACAGCCTGCCTACCTACCGTCCGCTGATTGGAAGAAGGCACTGTGTATTTGTAGTAGAGGGTTTTTATGAATGGGACCGTAACGGAACGACCAGGCAGCCTTATTTCTTCGAAAGGAAAGATGGCAATATATTACTTTTGGCAGGTTATTGGGACAGCTGGAAAGATCCAAGTACTGGTATTGTGATCCCTTCATGTACAATGATTATGCAGAAGGCTAATAACTATGTGGGAAAAATCCACGACCGCATGCCATGTATTCTTTCGCAGGCGGAAAGTGCAGTTTGGCTGGACCGTGAACTCCCAGTTGAGCAGCGGCTAAAAGTCCTCCATCCAGTTGATAATTCATTGCTAAAGGGCTGGCAGGTTGATCCAAAAATAAATAATGCACGGAATAAAGATGAAAATAACAACAATCCTTCAGGCCCTGACCTGACACTTTTTGACTAATTCTACAATCCATTTATTTTTTTATCTCGCTTCTTTCAGGACTGCGATCTTTATTTTTTCGGCCAACATTTTTTTTCTTGCTGCTTTTATCCCGCCTTTGTTTTAATAGGGCTAAACGCCGTGTCCATTTTTGAAGTACTTCATGTTCATAATATGGCAGGTGCTTGGCATTGAGTAATCCAAGAATCTGGGCCAGAGGACGGGAATCTTCAGCTATTTCCTGATGGTTATCGATCCATTCTTGCTGTGCCTCCTCAATGTGGTTTTCATGTGAGGAAATTGCATTTTTCAAAAGTTCAATTTCTGCGTCCGTGGCTTTTGTTTTCCTGTAAAGAATAAGCAGTCTGGAAACCGCATCGATATGGATTGGATTTCGTTTTATTATAGTTTGATAAATTTTTACAGCATCAGCAAATGCCCCTTCCAACTCAAGCTTTCTTGCACTTTCAAATTTTTCGCCTTCCTGAATCCTGGCTTTTTTTGTAATTTTTATCATGGAGGGATTGGTTTAGAGCAATCTTTTGATGAGTTTAGACAGTTCTGGCCAAATGTTTTCTGCTGCAATTTGGTATCCTGCCGCAAGCGGATGTACACCGTCAGGCATGTTTAGCCCAGGTTTACCAGCTACTCCTTTTAAAAAGGATGGCACAAGGGAAATATTGTTTTCTGCCGCAAGGTCTTTATAAATGTTTTGGTAAGCTAGGCTTTGTGTGCCATGGATGCCATGTGCCCACTCTGGTAGTGCCATCCCCAGTAGCATAATGGATGCCTGCGGGCAAAAGGTTATCACTTTGGATATGATGCCTTGCAGGTTACGTGAAACTTCCTGTGGGCTTACACCGCGTAAAAAGTCATTTGCACCAAGTTCGACGACAAAAATGTCGATATTTCCATTTAAATGCCTGTCGAGTCTATCCAGGGCAGTAGCTGTGGTGTCTCCGCTAATTCCTGCATTGATTACCTCATATTCCATACCAGCAGATCTCAGTTTTCCAGCAATCAAGGCTGGTATAGATTCAGTCGATGGGTTAATTAATCCATATCCCGCGATAAGGCTATTGCCAAAAAAAACAATTTTTTTCATATACCTTAAAGTCTTTTTAGTACTCCACTGTAAGCACCAATAATTACAATATTCCTTTTCTTATATTCAAGTTTACTAATAGGTCTCATTATTTATAAACCCAATAACAAATACAAATGTTTTTTTAGCAGTTCTTATCTGGATACCAGATGTATTGATCCCCGCTGGAGATGATTCCAACTGTTGCCAGGTAATTCGGTTATTCACTTACATTGTTAGGTATGCTAACAGAAAGGTGCAGTCTTACTCTCGGTACATTTAGCCGAACCTTCAACAAGCACTTGCATATCTATGTAAGTTAACTGAAAGCAGATATGAAATAAATTAACCAACTACATTTTGCAAATAATATAAAATGGAACGTTAAATCATTCCAGGTCATTACATTAAAATAATCCAAACATTGCTGTTATTTGTTCGTTCGTATTAGTAAACTTTTGCTTTAAATATGAAATATCTGGGCTTGATTATTATGTGCTTTTTATCTGCGTCTATCATTAGTTTAATTGGCGTATTTATATTGTTGTCACTCAATCTGATAGGTAATGCTGATTCAGACTTCCGAAACCTTCCCTATGGAATAGCTATTGGTGTCAATTTTTGCCTGGGCTTGGGAACTTTTCCTGTTTTTCTGAACCTTAACGATCGGGTCCGATCTAACCAAATGTGGAGTGCTTTGAGCTTCTTTTTTCTTCCAGTCGTTTTTGTGTTTTTTACACTGCTAGCGATGTGGGATCAACCTTGGCCAGGAATTCTATTTTGTATGCCATATCTGGTTATTTTAGTTATTTTATTCTTGCGTTATCGCAAGCATATTAAAGCTGATGACTCCAGAATATAGTCTATTACACTGATTATTTTCGAAGCCAAATATTTTTCCATTTCAGGGAATCCATAAAGACAAAGCAGACAATTCCATAAATTATATTGATGGCTACAATGGCGTCATCGGCATCTGTCAGCTATTTTTATATTCTGATCGAACGATCTCAGTTGTTCCTCATTTTTTAATAATTAGTTTCCCAGTTAAACATTCCGTCGAATAATATAAGTCTTCAGCTAGCCCGTCTTATTTATTTTAAAGCGTAACGTTTGAACCCTGCATTTGGGTTTAAATAATTTAATTGTTTTTTGTTTTTAAGGAATCTTTAGCTCTTTTTTTAAAAAAACCACGCAGTAAAAAGTTACTTTGTAGGGCTTCCAGATCTTCATCAAGTTTTTTACTGCTTTTTTCCAGGTTTAACATGATGGTTTTTACCTGTTGGGCTGTCGCCGCATCGTTGAGCAGCAGTCCTGCAGCATTGTCTGATGTCTTAAGTTTTCCTGATGCGGCTTCCAGATTTGCGGCCATTACGCTTGCTGATTGGGTAGTTTTTTGTAAGCTTCCAACAGATCGCTCTAATCTGGAAAACACTGCAGTGTCTGTCAGCAGCTTATCCATCAATCCGTTTTTGGTGTTCATCGTTTTGCTGAAGGCACTTAAGTCCATAGCTACCTTTGAGGTAACAAGCGAAGTTCGATTTAAATTCGATACCATTGACTTAAAATTCTGCGCCAGTTGCTCATCACTCAGCAGTGCTCCCGCAGCACCTTTTCCATCAATTAAATTACGGGAAAGTATTTTGAAATCAGAGGTCACATCAACCAGGTTCTTGTTGTTCACCTGCAAAGTCTTCATAATATCGTCGGTTGAAAGCGAGGTATTTACTTTAAGCATATCTCCGTCTTCAACAAAAGGGAATTTTGGTGTTCCACCAGTTAATACCACAATCTTGTTTCCGATCAGTCCATCAGCCCCAATGCTGGCCCCAGCATCTTTATGGATATATTTATGAACATCTTCCTCAATACTTAGCAGGACTTTAACCTGTGAGCTACCATAGAAATCAATCTTTTTTATGGTTCCTATTTTTACACCAGAAAACCAAACGTTATTTCCCTTCTTCAAACCCTGAATATCATTAAATACCACGCTTAGGTTAAAGCTTTTTACGAAGGTTTTCTTTTGACTCCCCAAGGTGAATATGGCTACTACAAATATCAGTATCCCAATGGCCAGGAAAATGCCGACCGTAATTTTTTTTCTGTTATCGTTCATGCTTATTGTATAAAATTGTAATCAAAGAAAGGTTGGGCCTGTTTATCGCCCTTAGTAAAAATGTCATCAAAACTTCCCTGTCTGTCAAAACGCCTGTCGACCAGCATTGCCACCCTGTTTCCCACTTCTTTCGCGCAGGTAAGGTCGTGTGTGATCACGATTGCGCTGGTGTGATAACGTTCCTGAACATCGTTGATGAGTTTATTGATCTCTTTTGAAGTTATAGGATCTAAGCCAGCAGTAGGTTCATCATAGAGCATAATTTCAGGTTTTAAAATCAAAGTCCTGGCAATGCCAATTCTTTTTCGCTGTCCGCCAGAAAGTTCCGAGGGCATCTGGTTTATGGTTTGCGAAAGTCCAACGGCGTCCAGCATCTCCTCAACCAGTGCATTTACTTCGGTTTTACTTTTATTTCGCTCATTGCGAACCAAAGGAAATTCCAGGTTTTCACGAACGGTCATACTATCGTATAACGCACTATTTTGAAAGGAAAATCCAATTCTTAACCGAAGCTTTAAAAGCTCTGGATAAGAAATTTCGTCGATTTTTTGTCCTAATGCGATAACGCTCCCGCTATCTGGAGAAAGCAGGCCTACAATGATTTTAATTAGCACTGATTTTCCAGTACCGCTTTTTCCCAAAACCACAAGATTTTCACCTTTATATAAATCCAGGGAAGCATTTTCTAAAACCTGATAAGTACCAAAAGCCTTGTTTAAACCTTTAATTTCAATAACCTTATCGCTTTGCGGATTTGTTATACTCTTTGAGATCATAGTGTGGTTATGAATTAAAAAGACTAAAAATTTGTACGCACACAACCTCCTCTATAAAAATCAGGAACATGGCTGTAACGACGGCTGAATTTGCAGCCTTACCAACCCCTTCAGTACCTTTTGAAGAATGGTATCCCTGGTAGCATCCAACGATTGCGATAGTAAAGCCAAAGAGGATCGCCTTTATCGTGGATGCGATAATGTCTAAAAAAGTTATACTTTCCAGTGCGCTCTGAAAAAATGTTGTTGCACTTGTCCCTTCATTAACAGACACATTCAGCAGTGCGCCAAGCATGCCAACCATTGCGGTATAAAATGTTAGAATAGGCATGGTGATGGTAGCCGCCAAAACCCTGGTAGCAACCAGAAATTTAAACGGATTTGTTGCACTAACCTCCATGGCATCGATTTGCTCGCTCACTTTCATCGACCCCAGCTCTGCACCAATACTAGAACCTACCTTACCAGCCGCAATGAGCCCTGTCAAAAGCGGAGCAAGTGTGCGAAGTAATGCAATGCCCACCAACGACGGCAACCAGGACGTGGCGCCAAATTCTGACAAAGACGGTCTGGATTGCTTGGTGAAAACCAAACCAGTTATAAAACCAGTTGTGGAAATCAGCAAGGCAGAACGGTAGCCAATCTCGTAACATTGCCGCATAAGTTCCTTAAATTCGTAAGGAGGAAGAAAAGCTTCTTTGAAAAATCTTCCAATAAAACCAAAAACGTTATACAGTCCAATGAACCAATTGGCAAGTTTGCCTGTTGCCTGCGGCAAATTGCCACTTTTATCTTTATCTATTTCCATCTTGGAGCATTGGTATTTTAAGACTATCCTGCAAAACTTCTTTTTCTTTTTGTTTTTTATATTCAGTTATGATCAGTGTATCGGCTGGGGATAAACTATTGTACAAAGTATGATAGGATGTCATCAGGTCTGAATTAGTTTTTTCAAATGCTGCACGACTAATTTTTCCTTCCTTTAGTTCTTTTTTCAAGGCAATGGATTGATTTATAAGTGACCTGGTGGAATCCATGATTCCTGAACTTGACAATGTTGTTTGTTTTTCAACCCTATTCCCGCCAGAACCTTGATTGGGATTGGAGTTGTGGCAGCCAATACTAAAAAGCAACAAGGGTACCATGAATTTTACGCTCATTTATAGAATACACTTGGATTCAATAATTGTTTGATAATAGCCTCTTTGAGTGATTTTTATTCAGCTGTTTTTTAGGATTTGCTTAGTACTCTGAATGATTTGGCAGCACAATAATGGCTGTTATTGTAACATAAACACTATAAAATAATTTTTCCTTAGCTTTTGCTATATTTGATTAGCCAAATATAACTAGTAGCTTTTAAAAGCTATTTTCAAAAGCTTCCCTGTAAACAGTTTAATCAATGCTCCTCTTGAAAAATATCAACCTACAAACTGGAAAAATATTGATCTTCTTTATGTTGTCCCTCTGGCTGTGTCTAACTGGCCACGAAGCAAAGTCTCAGGAGAATATTGACAGTTTAAAAGGTGTGTTAAAAGATGTTCTGCAGAATAAAAAAGAGTTGGATGCAAGTAAATGGTCAAGCATTCGTACACTTGAGGGAAAACTGAGGTCAAATGACCAATCCCCGAATTTAAGATACCAGGCCTACCTAAATTTATTTAACGCATATAAATCCTTTATCCACGATTCAGCTTATGTGTACAGTCAAAAAGTTGCCAGCTACGCAAAGCTTCTAAATGATAATGAAAAAATAAACTACTCTAAAGTCAACTTAGGTTTCGTATTGGTTTCTTCGGGTATGTTCAAGGAAGGTATAGATACCTTAAAGCGTGTTAATCCTGAAGTATTAAACAAAGCTCAACAGTTTGAATATTATTTTCTGATGGCCCGTGCAAATTTCGATTTGACAGACTATAATAAAATTCATGATTTTAGCGAACTATACCGGGCTGAAGGCTTGAAGTATTGTGATACAATCATGAGTAAATATAGTAAAGGATCTTATGAATATCTGTCGGGAATAGGATTAAAGCAACTCAGAGCCAAGCAATTTAGTCAGGCTATCCGTTCATACGAATCATTACTCAAGCTTAAATTATCTTATCGCGATAGCGCCATTAATTATAGCTGCCTGAGCTATCTTTATTTCAGTGTTAATAAGCCAGAACTTGGTTTACGTTATCTTTTAAAGTCTTCTATTCTCGATAATACACATTCTATAAAAGAATCTTTGGCAATGGTTAAGCTTGCTGAATACATCTACCAAAAAGGCGAAACAAAAGAGGCTTTTAATTATATTCATAGCGCTATTGAAGATAATAACTTCTACGGTGCAAAGCAGCGAAAAGTCGAAATCAGTAATATTCTGCCCATAATTGAAAAAGATAAAATAAACGACATCGAAAAGCAGAAACAGTCTCTTCTAATTTATGCATCGATTATTACATTATTGATTATTCTAACGATATATTTTGCTTCAAAAACTTTTAGGCAATTAAAGAAAATCCGTATTGCCGATAAGTTGATAATGGAAAAAAACCACGACTTAAACCATGCAAACGCCGAACTGCTTATAATAAATGCCTCACTTGATGTTGCTAACCGATCTTTAACACGGACGAATAGAAAACTTGATGAGGTCAACCTGATCAAAGAGGAATACATCGGTCAGTTCTTTAACATCCATTCTGATTATATTGATAAGCTGGAAAAGCTGAAAAGAAGCCTGGAAAAAATTGCCCATTTAAAACAGTATGATCAGTTACAGATTGTGGTAAAGCGAATGGATACGAATATTGAAAGAGAAAGCTTCTTTCAGAGATTTGATGAAGTATTTTTAAATTTATTCCCCGATTTTATTTTAGACTTTAACGCCTTGTTTGCTGAAAAAGATAAAACCCTTCCTTCACCTGGTCAACTAATGAATAATGAACTCAGGATTTTTGCACTGATTCGACTTGGAATTGATGAAAACGAAACCATTGCAAAAATTTTAAATTATTCGGTTAATACCATATACACCTACAAAACGAAAGTCAAGAACCGCTCTTTAGTTGCCAATGATATCTTCAAGGAAAAAATCATGAGCATAAGAACGGTGAAAAACGATCTGCCAGTAGATTTCCATTCGTAGTTTTAGTTCTAAAATGCGTGTTCAATTGTTCTCCTTGTTCAGGCCTTGATTCTCACTAAATTCAATTTATTCTTCTCTTGAATGAATTTGTAGCAGAACGGCTTCATTGCTGGATTTGTATCTCTTTTTTTAATATATATCGCCCATAAACGATAGTATTATCTCGTACTTATCTATATATTACTGGTAAGAATTTTGATTTAATATATTGATTACAAGTATTTTAATGATTTGTTGAGTTCATTATTTTTAATATTTGGATTTCCTGCTATTGTGGATGCTTTAAAACTCTCTTTACTTTGATTTGCATTCGCTGAAAGCCATTTTAGCAGCGCAATAACCAAATAGTAAACAAAATCATTATGAGAAAAAACTACTTCTTTTACTTTTTTAAGTATGGGCTAACCCTACTTTGTCTATTCATCTCCAGCATCGGATTTTCTCAACAATCGGCTTTCAATGGAAGGGTTGTGGATGAAAATAATGACGCTTTGGCTGGTGCCACCCTGCAGGTTAAAGGAACCACTCAACGGACCACTACAAATTCTAAAGGAGAGTTCCAGTTAAGCAGCAGTCAGTCTGCCTTGACCGTAATCGTAAACTATGTGGGCTACGATCCTGCGGAACGCACTTTAATTTCGGGAAAAGAGGCAATCATCCAACTCAGGCAGGATGCAAAATCACTTTCTGATGTGGTGGTTGTCGGCTATGGCACAACTAAGAAGTCTGATGTAACCGGCGCGGTGGCCAGTATAGGGAGTAAAGATTTCAATCAGGGAGCCATAACAAGCCCGTTGCAACAGATTGCAGGGAAAGCAGCTGGAGTAGTCATCACCCAAACGGGTAGTGAGCCAGGAAGTGCACCTAATATAAAGATAAGGGGTATTACCTCAATTCAGGGCAATAACAATCCACTTGTAGTTATCGATGGGGTTCAAGGAGATGTAAGTTTTTTAAACCAGATTCCTCCAACGGAAATTCAAAGTATCGAAGTGCTTAAAGATGCTTCTGCTACCGCAATATACGGTTCCAGAGGGGCATCGGGGGTACTGATTGTGACGATGAAGAAGAGCAGGGGTGGTACCTCGATTGAATACAACGCGAATTCTTCAATAGATGTGGTTACCAGACAACTCGAAATGCTTACAGCAGCCGAATGGTCACAGCAGGCTGCGGCTCGGGGCATCCCAGCTACTTCTAATTTCGGAGCCGATACCGACTGGTTTGGGCTGATCACCCGTAATGGTACCACCCAGAATCACACGCTAACCTTAGGAGGAAGCAGTGATAATTTCTCTTACCGAGCCTCACTAGGTATGGTGCTTCAAAATGGCATTGTGATTCACTCAGATAATCAACGGTTTATTGGTCGCATTGAGGCTACCCAAAAAGCTCTGGACAATAAGCTCGCCATTACAATGACGCTAAATGGAACCAATTCACAAAACAACGGAAGCCCAGGCTCCATTGGACGTGCTGCATTTACGTCTAACTTAATTTCCAATGCTTACATCTCAAGACCTACCGATCCGGTGTATCGTCCAGACGGAAGTTACTTTACAGACCCGAACCTTTTCCAGCCTTTGAACGTATTGGCAGCTGCAAACAACATTATCGGTGAATCTGAAACTAACCGTCTGCTGGGGTCGATGCGCATTAATTACAAGATCATCAGCGGGCTTTCTGCTGAGGTATTTGGTAGTTGGCAGAAAACCAATGGAACTTCTGGTAATTATACCCCAGCGGTTTCTACAGTTGCCGCTGCAATCGATCAGAAAGGTTATGCAAGTGTCAATAATAACAACTCGGATTACAAATTGATGGATTTCCAGTTGAATTATAGTAAGGATTTCAGCGATCATCATGTCGACGCTGCCGCTGTTTATGAATGGCAGGCGCAAATGGATTCTGGAAGCGGAAGCGCGGCTAGAGGTTTTGTTAATGACTTGGCAACTTATAATAACCTTGGCTTGGGTGATTTTTCTAAAGTGCAGGCTGGCGATTATTCATCTTATCGCAATCAACGCAGAACTGTATCCGTGTTAGGCCGTGTAAACTATTCTTTCAAAGATAGATACCTGTTGACAGCCAATTTTAGAAGAGATGGTGCAACGGTGTTTGGTGCTAATCATAAATGGGGGAATTTTCCTTCAGCTTCACTTGCCTGGAAGATTGACCAGGAGCCTTTTATGAAGAACCTTAATATCTTTACAGTGTTGAAACTGAGAGGCGGTTTTGGTATTACTGGGAATCAACAGCCTTTAAGTGTGTTACAATCATTGCAAATCGTACAAGGATCGGGAACGGTATATTTTGCCGGAAATGTGCAAACCAATTTTAGGGTTACTCAAAATGCAAATGTGGACCTGGAGTGGGAGCAAAAGAAATCGACCAATATCGGGCTTGACTTTGCGTTGTTGAAAGGCCGCTTAAACGGAAGTTTCGATATTTATAAAAATGTAACCGATAAATTGTTGTATGGCTATACGGTTCCTCAGCCGCCTTTTCCAACTGGGTCAATTCAGGCTAATGTGGGTAGCATACAAGGCAGGGGTATAGAAATGGCTTTGAACTATGATCTTATTAGCAATAACTCCACAAGACTAACGCTTGGTGGAAATGTAACTTTAATGGATTCAAAGGTACTCAACTTAAGCGGCTCACTAAACGGAGTTCCATTAATTACCAACAATGTTCCTTATGGCGGACAAAATGCATACTTAGTGGTTGGTCAAGCCATCGGTTCAATTTACATTCTGCAGCATGGTGGTGCAAGCGCTAATGGCACACAGATTATTGTTGATCAGGATAAAAATGGTCGTATTGATGCAGCTGCAACCAGCCCCGACCGAATCTTCGCAGGCCAGACACAGCCAAAATATACCTTCGCCTTTACACCAAGCTTTAGCTACAAAAACTTTGACGCCTCCATATTAATTCGCGGTTCTGGGGGAAACAAGCTATTCAATGCCCTGCGTTCAAATTTAAGTTTTCTGGAAAATCTTGGAAGATCTAATTTATTGAAAAGCGCAATAGACGATAATCTTTTCACCTCAGCTTATCCCTTGGCATCAGACTATTGGCTCGAAGACGGAAAATTCATCCGTTTGGAGAATGTGAACCTGGGATATAGGATTCCAACAACAAAATCAAAACACATCAGCTCTGTACGCTTTTCGCTTACTGGTCAAAACCTGGCACTAATTACCAAGTATTCTGGAATCGACCCCGAAGAAACTGGAGGAGACAACGGAATTTATCCAAGGGTAAGAAATATTGCTTTAGGTCTGAATATTATCTTAAAATAGAAAATCATGAAAAAATTAATAATCACAGCGATAATAGGTACAGGTATGATGTTTCAGAGCTGCACCAAAGTTGATGAAAACGTTTACGATAAATACACCGCAGATCAGTTCTTTGCAGATCCTAAAGGTGCCGATATTGCGTTAGCGAGCGTGTATGCTCGTATGCCTCAGTTTGGGGGCGGAGATAACGGTTACTATGATACCAACAATATGTGTACAGATGAACAGGTGGTGCCGCATCGTGTAAGCGGTGACTGGGGGCCTGAGAATGCGTGGCTTTACACCCGTGCCTGGACGCCTGCATTAGGTCAAATCAATACCACTTGGAATGCCTGCTACAATTCTATTTATCTGGCGAACCTGGCAGTAGAGCAACTGGAAAAAGCCAATGCACCTGCCGCTAAACTAGCCGAGGTTAAGATATTACGTGCCTGGTTTTATTACCTGTTAATTGATGATTTCGGTGATGTACCTTTTTACACGGACAACAATGTAACTACTGCTCAGCTAAAGACCCAAACCAGAACCCAAATTTTCAACTGGATTGTTGGTGAGATTACGGCTAATGCCGATCTATTACCAGAAACCAAGGGTGGCATCTTTTATGGAAGATTTAATAAATGGGCGGCCTACACTTTCTTAGCCAAAATGTACCTCAATGCAGGGGTGTACACTGGAACAGCTAAATGGGCAGAATGTCTGGCGGCTTGTACTAAAGTTGCTTCCGCAGGTTATACCTTGCATCCAGGAACGGCAAATGCTTCAAGTCCGCTGGGTAACCGTTATTTTGAACTCTTTGGAGATACTTGCCCGGATGATGAAACAATTTTAGCCATTTGGCTTAAACGCAATGTAATTGGCAACAATGTGCTGGCACTACGGAGCGTAAATGGTCCCAATGGCGTTGCAATGTTTGGCTATTCTGGTTGGAATGGAACAATTGTGCCAGAAGAGACCTATAACAAATACGCCGCAAATGACGTTAGAATAAAGCAATTTTTAATCGGACCTCAGCCTGGTGGAGTAACCTATACGCCAAAAGTAACCTCACTTATAAATCCAGGTGCGGGAATTACCGAAGGCGTACGTGGTGTTAAGTTTTATCCTGTTGCTCCAAATGATGGTAGCGGATCATCCAATGATTTTCCAATTTACCGCTATGCAGATGTATTGCTCATGATTGCCGAATGCCATGTTCGTCTTGGTAATGCAGCTTCTGCAAAGCCATTTATTGATCAGGTAAGAGCAAGGGCAGGAGTTGGAGCGTTAAGTGCAAATCCTACACTCGAAAATATATATGATGAGCGTGGTTTTGAACTTAACTGGGAGGGGCATCGCAGGCAAGACATGATCCGCTTTGGTACTTTCACCCTCGGACATGGACTGGTTCCAGCGGTCGATGCCCATTGGCAATTATTCCCGATCCCGACTGCGGCAATGAATGCAAATCCGAATTTAAAGCAAAACCCAGGTTATTAATCTGAGTTTTTACATCCAGAGGTTGGCATTTGTCAACCTCTGGATGATCTTCAATATTTAAAAAATCTACTTATGATAAATAAAGTTTCGATATTTTTCCTTGCAGCATTTTATGCGCTGATATTACCGTTCTCTACCCACGCCCAGGATAAAGCCTATCCAGCTCAGTATGGAAAGCCATTTAAAGGCGTTCCAGATCGCCGAGATGTAATGCTTTATCAGGTAAATACCAGGGCCTTTAGTAAAACAGGTGATTTTGCTGGCGTTACGGCTAGAATGGATGCGATAAAAGATCTCGGCATTAATGTGATCTATCTGATGCCCATCTATCCAGTTGGAAAACTTAAAGGTGCAAATTCTCCCTACGCAACCATGAACTACGACGAGGTTGGGAAAGAATTTGGTACGCTTGACGACTTAAGAAAGCTGGTGGATGAGGCTCATAGAAGAAATATCGCAGTAATGCTCGATATTGTGGCCAATCATACTTCATGGGATCATCCATGGATAGAAAAGCCAGGTTATTACCTGCGCGATAGTGTCGGGCAAATTAAATATCCGGAAACATGGAAAGATGTGGCCCAATTAGATTTTCGCAATCAGGAACTTAGGTTATCACTAATTCATTCCATGAAATCATGGGTATATAAAGCTAATATCGATGGCTTCCGCTGTGATTACGCAGATGGTCCTCCATTAGATTTCTGGAAACAGGTAAACGATAGTTTGAAAACCATTAAAACTCACAAACTCTTAATGTTGGCCGAAGGCAGCAGTCCGAAATATCTTAGTGCTGGTTTTGATTACTTTTTTGGCTTTAATTATTTCGGGAATATGAAAAGCATATTCAATAAGAACAAATCAGTGAAATCAATTGATGCCTTAAATGAACGTGATTATAAAGATGCAAAGGAAGGCCAGGCCGTGGTTCGTTACCTAACCAATCACGATGTAAACGGATCAGATGGTACTCCACTTGACCTTTTTGGCGGCAAAAAAGGTTCTATGGCAGCTTTTGTGGTTACAGCCTATATGAAAGGAATTCCGATGATTTACAATGGACAGGAAATCGGAACCCCATTTCGCCTTACTTTCCCTTTCACAGGGAAATCAGTTGACTGGTCTTTACAAGAAGCTAACGCCGATGTGCTTTCTGACTATAAAAAAATAGTTGCCTTCTGGAATAAAAGTAAAACGGTGAGAAGGGGTACCATGATTTCCTACAGTAGTGATGACGTATGCGTATTCAGCAAAACCCTCGACGGAGAACAGGTGTTGGTTCTTTCTAATTTGAGAAATAAGTCAATTGATTACAGTCTTCCAGTCTCATTAGCAGGCAAGTGGAAATATGCTTTCAATGGCTCGAAAGCTAATTTGGCCCAGGTGGTAAAACTTGAACCTTACCAATATATCGTTCTTCAAAAATAAAATTATAAATCGACCAATAATTAAAAGGGTTATGTACAAAAAGATAATACAAATATTGCTCTTGGCAATCTTTCTAACCGCCAACCAGGCATTTGCCAAGATTTCAATTTCCAGAATTGAACCAGAAAACTGGTGGACAGGCATGAAAAAAGCAGAATTTCAGATTTTGGTATATGGCCCTGGAATTGGTAATGCTAAGGTCAGTCTGAATTATAAGGGGGTTACTTTGAATCAAGCAGTAAAAGTTGAGAACCCAAATTATGTTTTTCTTTATGTGAATGTTTCTAAGAATGCAAAAGCGGGGATCGTGCCGATCACTTTTACCGATGGCACTGAAAAATTTACTTATAATTACCCGCTCAAAAGCCGCACAGATAATAGTGGTGCGCTTGGATTTAATGCTTCGGATGTTTTGTATTTGATAACTCCAGATCGATTTGTGAATGGAAACGTACAGAATGATAACTGGGATAGCGTCCTGGTGAACAGAAAAAGCCCTAATGCCCGTCATGGAGGAGATTATGAAGGGGTAAAGCAGAAGCTTGATTACATGAAAGATCTTGGTATTACTACCGTATGGCTAAATCCGATTCAGGAAAATAAAATGCGTGGTGGATCTTATCACGGCTATGCCATTACTGATTTTTATCAATCTGATCCGCGTTTCGGAAGTAATGAAGAGTTCAAAGCCCTTACCAAAGCGACTCATGACAAGGGTATGAAAATGGTGATGGATATGGTATTGAACCATTGTGGGAGTTCACATTGGTGGATGAAGGATTTGCCAGCCAAAAACTGGATTAATAATGATGGTGTTTTTTTACAGACTAACCATGCAACGGTTTCGGTTATGGATGTGCATGCCTCGCAAACCGAGCGCAATACTTTTTTGAATGGGTGGTTTACTCGTGGGATGCCTGATTTGAATCAAAAGAATCCACATCTGGCAACTTATCTCATTCAAAACAGCATATGGTGGATAGAATATGCTCGTATTGATGGAATCAGACAGGATACCTACTCTTATATGGATTTTGATTTTCTGGCTAGGTGGAATAAAGAAGTGTACGATGAGTATCCTGATTTTAATATTGTGGGCGAAACCTGGTATAATAAAAAGACTTCGCCAGCCTGGTGGCAGGCTAATTCTGTGTTGAATAAAAAAAATCCCTTTTTAAAAACACCGATGGATTTTTCCCTCACATTTGCCATGCAAAAGGCATTTGACGGGGAAACGGATAATGGTTACTTAGGCGATCTATTTGAAGATATTGCTCAGGATTTCGTATATGCAGATCCTTATAATGTGCTCACTTTTTTAGATAATCACGACCTTGGGCGTTTTAGCAGGAAGGAAGATAAAGACCTTAAAAGGTACAAGCAGGGTCTTGCTTTTCTGCTAACTATGCGTGGAATCCCTCAAATTTATTACGGTACTGAAGTGTTAATGGTTGGAACAAAAGAAGACGGTGACGGGCGTTTACGTGTTGATTTTCCTGGGGGATGGCCAGATGATAAAAAAGATGAATTTACCCCTGCAGGCAGAAGCGATAAACAAAATGAAGCATGGGATTATTTGCGAAAACTTCTTCAATGGCGGAAAACCAGTACAGCCATTACTTCAGGAAAAATGATTCACTATGCCCCAAAGGATGGGGTATATGTTTTCGCTCGGATTAAGGATGATAAAACGGTATTAGTTGTAATAAATAGTTCGTTAACCGATAAGGAACTAAAACTGGATAGATTCAGTGATGTCATTACTGGGTATTCATCTGGAAAGGATGTGATCTCTTCGAAAGAAATTGCACTTAAACAGTCTATCTCCATTCCAGCTAAGGGACAGTATATTCTCGATTTGAGTAAATAAGATCGTTATAAAGTCTTTTAAGTTAACTAGTTAGTAAGTGGCGCCTCGAAGCCGCCGCTGATTTGGTTATTAGCAAGTGGTTTGCTGGATGGCAGACCCTTGCTTTTTTGCCGTTATACAGCTTTCAGTTAATTAATTATTTCCAGGGTAATGGGGACCAAACCACAATGTCATTAATTCAAGGAAAAGCAAAAAAGAATGGTCATCCTGAGCGTAGTCGAAGGACGGATTATTTTTTGTTTTCGACCATCAAACTGGTCTTCGACTCCGCTCAAACTGACAACACTTGTGCTTAAGTTAATGGCATTTGGCCAAACCACAATGTCATTAACTCAAGGGAAAACAAAAAAGAATGGTCATCCTGAGCGTAGTCGAAGGACGGATTATTTTTTGTTTTCGACTATCAAACTGGTTTTCGACTACGCTCAGACTGACAAAACTTATGCTTAAGTTAATGCATTGGACCAAACCACAATGTCATTAACTCAAGGGAAAACAAAAAAGAATGGTCATCCTGAGCGTAGTCGAAGGACAGATTGTTTTTTGTTTTCGACTATCAAACTAGTCTTCGACTACACTCAGACTGACAACACTTATGCTTAAGTTAATGATATTGGACCAAACCACAATGTCATTAACTCAAGGGAAAACAAAAAAGAACGGTCATCCTGAGCGTAGTCGAAGGACAGATTATTTTTTGTTTTCGACCATCAAACTGGTCTTCGACTACGCTCAGACTGACAACACTTGTGCTTAAGTTAAAGACATTGGGCCAAACCACAATGTCATTAACTTAAGGGAAAGCAAAAAAGAATGGTCATCCTGAGCGTAGTCGAAGGACAGATTATTTTTTGTTTTCGACCATCAAACTGGTCTTCGACTCCGCTCAGACTGACAACACTTGTGTTTAGTTAAAGACATTGGGCCAAACCACAATGTCATTAATTTAAGGGAAAACAAAAAAGAACGGTCCTCCTGAGCGTAGTCGAAGGACGGATTATTTTTTGTTTTCGACTATTAAACTTGTCTTCGACTCCGCTCAGACTGACAAAACTCAAGGGAAAACAAAAAAGAATGGTTCTCCTGAGTGTAGTCGAAGGACGGATTATTTTTTGTTTTCGACCATCAAACTGGTCTTCGACTACGCTCAGACTGACAACACTTGTGCTTAAGTTAAAGACATTGGGCCAAACCACAATGTCATTAACTTAAGGGAAAACAAAAGAGAATGGTCATCCTGAGCGTAGTCGAAGGACAGACTATTTTTGTTTTCGACTATCAAACTGGTCTTCGACTACACTCAGACTGACAACACTTATGCTTAAGTTAATGATATTGGATCAAAACACAATGTCATTAATTTAACGGAAAACAAAAAAGAATGATTCTCCTGAGTGTAGTCGAAGGACAGATTATTTTTTGTTTTCGACCATAAACTGGTCTTCGACTCCGCTCAGACTGACAAAACTTAAGGGAAAACAAAAAAGAATGGTCATCCTGAGCGTAGTCGAAGGACAGAATATATTTTGTTTTCGACCATCAAACTGGTCTTCGACTACACTCAGACTGACAACACTTATGCTTAAGTTAATGATATTGGACCAAACCACAATGTCATTAATTTAAGGGAAAACAAAAAAGAATGGTCATCCTGAGCGTAGTCGAAGGACAGATTGTTTTTTGTTTTCGACCATCAAACTGGTCTTCGACTCCGCTCAGACTGACAACACTTATGCTTAAGTTAATGATATTGGACCAAACCACAATGTCATTAACTCAAGGGAAAACAAAAAAGAATGGTCATCCTGAGCGTAGTCGAAGGACAGAAATTAAGAGCTATAAAGTGGCTGTGGCAGTTTGGTATTGTAAATTTCCGTAGTCTGAAATATTAGTAACAACCTTCTCCGTTATTTTTATCCATTTTCTTCCAGAGGATACGTAAACAAATATCCTTGACGGGAATGTAATATCGTTGCTTCTAGAACTTTTAACGTTGCTTTTTGTATTGGTAACTTGTTTTACAAAAGCAAAAATACTGAATTGGTTAGCACCAATACTTCTGTCATGAATACCTTGTGCCAATGTTTTAGTAATTGAGGCTTTTTGGGCACTGCTTTTTCCTTTAAATTTTGAATTCCAATCAGTTGGTTTGCTGGGCACACAGATTATTTTAGCATAGGTGTCGGTGTCTTCAATAATAAACATTGGAACGTTGCTAATTCCCTCTTTGAGATTCGATTTTATGTAGCCTAGCCAACTTACTAATCGATTAGGTTTTTCTGTAAATAAATCTCTTCCTCTTAAAGGATCTGTAGCGGCTTTAGATAAAATTGGTATAGCCAAGAGCACACAGAAGAGCAGAATATAAGAAAGCAAGGGACGTATCATTGGTTAGCTTTATTGCGCAAGTTAGTTTTTAAGAAAACGAGTTTATAGGATAAATAGAATTATGACATTTCTCAAAACAATGAGTATCAATAATCTTTAAATTAATGTTATTTAATATACAAAATCACGGTTTAAAATCAGTCAGTATTTCATATTAAATGCTTACAACATACGTCTGTTATAGTTTGGGGAACTAGAGTGTGGTACGGTTTTTTTACTTCCTGCTATGGCAAAATGTCTGGAAATCCATAAGAATGTTCCGATCAGAATTGGAGGGATCATCAGGCAATAAATTATAGGGGATAAATACATTGCTGGAGGTTAAAGGAAATTTCTAATGCAGAAATGACAACCTGACCATCAGATATTTCTGCATCGTAAACCACAGTTATTGGCGACGCTTTAATAAGCAGCCAGCCAGACAAGATCTTTTCTGGTCCCAGCAGGGAAATTTCCATGGGTAAGGTTTCCGTTTTCGAGGTCTCATTCGTCTGGCTAAGCAACCAGCTCCATAGCCTTCCCTCTAGCGCAATGCCCTTTTCCAGGCGTATAGTTCCAGGTTTTTGCAGCAGTTGATCAGCAGCATTGGGATGTGAATCCAAGCCTGCAATTTGGTGAAAGATCAGACATTCGCCAGGGAAAATCCCAATTGTCAGGCAGAAATAAAATGCTTCAGGTTTGGATACGAGGAAATGCAACTTAAAAAAATTATGACGTAAATATAAAAATCTGATCTGCTTTAAAATTGTTGGAAATTAAGGCCTGTTAATAGCAAATTAAAGTAATAACTTATCTGGAGTAATTGGCAGTGACCTTATTCTTTTTCCAGTTGCGTTAAATACAGCATTGGCGATTGCTGCAGCAACGCCTACAATGCCAACCTCACCAATTCCCTTGATGCCCATTTTATTTGGAACTAAATCGACTTCATTGATAAACATGGCGTCGAGTTTTCCAATATCAAAGTTCGATGGGACGTGGTAATCTGCAAACGATCTGGTTGCAAAGCTCCCATAACGAGGGTCAATTACCGATTCTTCACTCAGTGCCATCCCGATCCCCCAAACATTTCCACCAATAATCTGAGAACGGGCAGTTTTAGGATTTAAGATTTTACCTGCGCCAGTAACGGCAAGAAAACGTGTTACTTTAACCATACCAGTAACGCTACTTATTCTAACCTCCGCAAAATTAGCATTAAAACTGTGGCATGAATATTTTTCAGCTTCAGCAGGCGCTTTGGAATCTGATCGGGTCTGAAAGGAACCTATGTTTTCCGAAACCATAAGCTGGTTAGCCGTAGGTCGCACAAAAAACTGTTTGCCCGATTTCGCCAAAAGTTCATCTGTAATTTTTGTACAGGCATCATTAACCGCGTTGGCGAAACTGGATGCGCCTACAGAACCAACCGAACCAGCGGCGGGCGGAAGTGATGAATCACCTATCTTCATGGTAATCTGTGAAACAGGAATGCCCAGTCCATCGGAAGCCGTTTGCGCTAAAATTGTATTTGTTCCAGTACCCAAATCTGAGGCGGCAATTTCAACCGTTGCAAACACTTTTCCATTTTGAAGGCGAAGATTAATACTGGCCGAGCTGTCGCGCTGGCGGGCAGGGTAAGTACCACAGGCTACCCCATAACCAACCAAATCATCGCCGACTCTATTGCTTCCTGGCGCTTTTTTACGCTTATCCCAGCCGAAAGCCTTTGCGCCTTCCTTTAAACATTGTACCGTTGTTCTTGAACTCCAGGGCTTCCCATTGGAAGGATCTTGTTTGGGTTCATTTTTAATTCTTAACTCAATAGGGTCGATATTTAGTTTATGCGCAAGTTCGTCCATAGCAGATTCCAACGCAAAACTTCCAGTCGACTTGCCCGGACCACGCGTGTAAGTCGGGAGAATAACATGCATCGGAACCGAACGGTAAGAGATTAAGGTATTAGGTGCATCATACATGATTTTGGAACAGTCGCCACAAGGTTCTATATATTCGTCATCAATAGCGGTATGTGAAATGGTTTCATGGGCAAGGGTGCTTAGCATTCCATCTTTTGAAGCCGCTAAGGTAATTTTTTGAATGTTGCGCTGGCGCAAACCAACTGAATTGAACATTTGCTGCCTAGTTAAGGCAAGTTTTACAGGTCGGTTAACCATTTTGGCAGCTACAGCACACAGCACCAGGTTTGCCCATTGGCCACCTTTTGATCCAAATCCACCACCAATAAAAGGCGAAACAATTCTAACCTGTTCTGCTTTTAGGTTTAGCGTTGCTGCGGCTGCAGTTTGTGCGCCGTTTATAATTTGCGAACCATTATACAGGGTAAGATTTTCATCCTTCCATACCGCCAGCGTAGAATGAGGTTCCATGGGATGATGGTGCTCAATTGGCGTTTCATATTCTTCCTCTATAGTTATCTGTCCTGATGTTATGGCAGATTTTCCAGCGCCTTTGACAAAATCCTGCAGCTCTTTTCCTTTAGGCATTACTGGAGTTTTAGCTTCCAAATCAAAATCAGTTTTCTGATTAGCTGCTTGCTCGTATTTAACTTTTATAAGATTCGCGGCTGCAGTTGCCTGCTCAAAGGTTTCGGCGACAACCATTCCAATGTGTTGGCCATAAAACATAATATCTGGGCTTTGCAAAAGGGCACCACCCCTCAAGCCCCCCTTAACGTTTAACTTAGGAGCATTTTCATGGGTAATGACTGCAATTACACCTGTTGATTTTTTCGCATCATTACTTTCTATCTCGGTAATTTTACCAAAGGCAATTGTGCTCTTAAAAAGAACCGCGTATGCGATGTTTTTCTCAGGATAATCAGTTGCATAGCTTGCTTTTCCTGTTATTTTCAGTATCCCGTCAATCCTGTCAATACCCTTGCCAATCGCTTTGTTTTTTTCTTCCATTTTACTAAGATTATCCCTTTAGTGCCAATTCAAGTCCTTTTATGATGCAGTTTTCAGCCATTTGAACTTTGAATTTGTTTTGTGAAAGCGGTTTTGCAGAAACCATCTCCATTTCCGCTGCTTTTCTAAAATTTGCCTGACTAGGCGTTTTACCTTTCAAATAGGCTTCAGCCTTAAATGCCCGCCAGGGTTTATGCGCAACCCCACCAAGCGAAATATGTGCAGCATTTATTCGCCCTTCTTTGATTTCAAGTCCTGTGGCAACTGAAACCAATGCAAATGCATAAGAATTCCGATCCCTTACTTTTATATAGGAAGAGTGTGCTGCAAGTTCATTTTTTGGAATTTCAATTGAGGTAATTAATTCGCCTCGTTTTAAGCTATTGTCTTTTTCGGGTTGCGATCCTGGCAGCAGGTGGAAGTCATCAAATGCGATGTTTCTGAGATTACCGTCGGGTTGAAGTACCCTTACTGAGGCCCGCAAAGCTGAAAGTGCTACGGCCATATCAGAAGGGTATACCGCTACACATTTATTCGACCAGCCAAAGATGGCATGCATTCGGTTGAAGCCTTCCATTGCAGCGCATCCGCTGCCAGGCTGCCGTTTATTGCAGGGCATGGCAATATCGTAAAAATAACTACAACGCGTTCTTTGTAACAGGTTTCCGCCGTTGGTTGCCATATTCCTGATCTGCGCTGATGCACCAGCCAAAATAGCTTTGCTTAACATAGGGAAATCTTTTCTCACCGTCGGATGGTTTGCTGTATCGGTATTTTTTGCAGTTGCGCCCAGGCTTATGCCGATGGAACTCTGTTTTATTGCGCCCAGGTCCAATCCACTGATGTCAATCAGCTCATTGGGATTGGAAACATGTTCCTTCATCAAATCTAGCAGATTGGTTCCACCGCCGAGCAAGGCAGCATTTTCATTCTTTAATAGCATCGAAATCACCTGATTGGGATTTTGTGCCATAGAAAATTTAAAAGGGTTCATATCAATAGAGTATTTTAGCCTGCATAAAGCCAGTTTTGTTCTACATTTTTTCCGCTCTGCGCTTCTTTAATGGCATCCACAATATTCGGATAGGCACCACATCTACAGATATTTCCAGACATCCGTTCTGAAATTTCTTCATCACTTAAAAGCAGTCCTTGTTTTTGATCTCGAATATCGCCAGTTATAAAACTTGCCTGACCTTCTTTGGCTTCTTTCATTAAAGCCACAGCAGAACAAATCTGTCCTGGCGTGCAGAAGCCACATTGAAAACCGTCATGTTTTAAAAAGGCTGCCTGCATTGGGTTAAGTTCACTGCCTTTGGCAAGCCCCTCAATGGTGATCACTGATTTTCCCTCACAACTAGCAGCCAGCGTTAGGCAGGAAAGTACGCGGTTGCCGTTAACAATTACTGTACAGGCGCCACACTGACCATGGTCACAGCCTTTTTTAGAACCAGTCAATCCAATCCTTTCTCGGAGCGTGTCCAGCAAAGTCATTCTCGAATCAACGAGTACCTTCCTTTCCGTAGAATTTACCTTAAAATTAACATGGATGCCATTTTCGATAGCTTCAGGAATCAGGTCGGGAATTTCCTCAATGGTTGCCGCCCGTGCAAAAAGCTGTTCTGCACCGATAAGGTGGCTGGCCAGCATTCCAGAGGTTGCAAGGCCCATCAGTTTCAAAAAATGTCTTCTGTTAAAACCCGAAGTGAGGACCTCTTCAAGTTCTTCAGGCATTAAGTCGCCGAAAAGCTTTCGCTCTTCAGGGCTGAGCAATGTTTTGTTATTTTTCATGTTGATGAATGGAATGATAACCGTGCAGCAGGTTTTAAACCAACTACTTAAAAGAATAAACAATCTCGAAAACACTTGGTTTTATTAAATCAAAAATGATACATGACGGAGAAATCGCCCTACAAGGAAAAAAATCCGCAAATTAAAAAACAATGTAGCCTTCAATAACACCTCAATGAAAATTAAAAGCCGAATTAGTCGAATTGTTCTTTAAGATCCATAAGCACATCCTCCAGCGATTTACCTATTAAGAAGCGATTCTTGCCTCAAATGCGCAGCATTGCACAAGGCAGTTAATTGGCTTTTTAACCAGTATCCAGATCGCCTTTGTTTGTAGCATAATGATACCAGACAGTCCAAATGGATTCCTGGCAGAGATTATGCTTATTAGTTTTAGCAATTATGAGCTTGAGCGCAAACGATTTTCAAAATCATCTGTTTGATAGCTAAATAATAAAAACTTGGAAAACTCACGCCCTAATGACTTGGCAGTTTTGGTGCATAACAAGCTCAGGCTAGCCAAAAGCAGTTCAACGCTTCCTGAAATTAAAATTCTTGAAGACCTATTCGATTGCCTGTTTTACTCGAGCATGTGCAAGGAGGAAAGTGAGCTGATCAGAGTAACTGTGACTTTTATAGACCCCGCTAACCCAGATCCTGCTCCTCCAAAGCATATTGTTCCAGAGAGATGGAGCTGCGTTCCTTTCGATCACCATGTTATGATGACCACTAAGTCGCTGGCGAAACTTTCAAAAGCGGCAGATCCCGTCAGCTCTTCTCTCGCGGTGTATTACGATGAGAAAGGGTGTATTTACATCTGGGGGATGATTGACCAGGCGATGCATTATCAGAACTTTTTGAATTATGAGTCTGATACTGGTTCTGAACAGCCTGGCCTTTTTCAGGTTTCGATTAGTGATATTGGTACGCTAAATGTACTCTTTGATTATGAGCTATTAGCCACCTTGAAGCACAATGTTCTGGTTAAGCGTTATCTGGATGTGCTTACCATTGGTCCGATATCTAAAATGTTGAGGAAGAATGCAGACTTTCTGAAGATTTCCATAAAAGAATATATTGAGCAGATTCATCCTGAAGAGAACTATACCGACTGGGAGAATTTTTTGGACGGTCTGTGGATCCAGACTTTTTCAAGGCTCTTGCTAAAGATACAGAACTATCAGCATGGGGGTGCAATACTTATTGCGGATGATAGCGCTGACCTTGATGTTAAATACCGAATTCACTATGAGCGCCTTACTCTTGCCATGGTTTCTCATGCCAAAGCCGCGATTGATAACTTTGTTGCGGAGAGTAAAATAGAAACGCAACTCAGTGCTGGCAAAAGATCGGTTAACAAGGCACTTTATTTAAAAGAGACAAGTTCTTTTTATGGTAAAAAGGGGACAGGCGATGAGATCAAAGGTGCGATCAGCTTTATTGCTTCACAAACCTGCGTAGATGGCGTGGTATTATTCAATCGCAGTATGGTTAGTAATGGCTTTGGCGCTGTGCTCCGTGCAAAGAAGATGCCCAGAAAAATCCATGTTTCTTCCACTGCTACTGCTACACCAAAGTCACTTGAACCACATGACCCAAGGCATTATGGCACTAGGCACCGTTCTATGATTGCTTATTGTTGGAACCATCCCTCTGCACTTGGACTGGTAATATCTCAGGATGGAGATATCAGAGCTTTCTCGAAAATCGAAGATAAGCTGATTATGTGGGAGAACATCAAAACCCAGCAATACATGACAGGAAGCCAAAAGAAGCGGAAAGCGTCAGGTTAAATTTTAGTTTAAGCGGAACGTCCACTTTATAAAAAGACAATTGAATTTATCTGACTATCAAAAATTTCATGATATTGTGTAGTTTGTGTTGTAAATATTTGATTATTAGTTCGCTAAAGCGATTTGTCTGGAAGTAAATCCCTCAAACTATAATAACAAATTTCTTAATAGCGTTGGAATTTTAGTGAACTAACGCTGGATTTTTAATTGCATCAGCTAGCCAAGTGTATAGATAAAGCATAGATCAGGTAGGGATAAAGCATAGATAGAGTACTGTAATAGTACTAAATTGAAATTCTATTTTTGTTGATACCCAATAGTCGAATACTTACGCTGCTTTTAATTTGCTAGCTCGCTATAGTCCATTAAAAGCATCCTGCTTTCCCATTGCATGCCCATCCCAGTCCTAAGGCATGATGATTGCATTTTAAGGCATGTTAAATTTTTATCCCGCTTAGAGATCTTTTAAAAAACGATTACTAACGGAGTATATAAAGGGAAATTAAGAGTTTGCAAATTAGATTCTTATTCCTTTGATATGCGCTGCGGTTAATATTTAGAAGAGCGGGTTAGGGCATTGTTATTAACTGAAGCACAAGTATTGTCAGTCTGAGCATAGTCGAAGACCAGTTTGATGGTCGAAAACAAAAAATAATCTATCCTTTGACTACGCTCAGGATGATCATTCTTTTTTGTTTTCCTTAAGTGTTGTCAGTCTGAGCGTAGTCGAAGACCAGTTTAATGGTCGAAAACAAAAAATAATCTGTCCTTCGAGTACGCTCAGGATGAGCATTCTTTTTTTGTTTTCCTTAAGTGTTGTCAGTCTGAGCGTAGTCGAAGACCAGTTTGAGGGTCGAAAACAAAAAATAATCTGTCCTTCGACTACGCTCAGGATGACCATTATTTTTTGTTTTCCCTAAGTGTTGTCAGTCTGAGCGTAGTCAAAGACCAGTTTGATGGTCGAAAACAAAAAATAAACTGTCCTTCGAGTAAGCTCAGGATGACCATTATTTTTTGTTTTCCCTAAGTGTTGTCAGTCTGAGCGTATTCGAAGATGGGTTTGATGGTCGAAAACAAAAAATAAACTGTCCTTCGAGTAAGCTCAGGATGACCATTATTTTTTGTTTTCCCCGAGTGTTGTCAGTCTGAGCGTAGCCGAAGACCATTTTGATGATCGAAAACAAAAAATAATCTGTCCTTCGACTACGCTTAGGATAACGCTTCTTTTTTGTTTTCCCTTAAGTGTTGTCAGTCTGAGCGTAGTCGAAGACCAGTTTGAGGGTCGAAAACAAAAAATAATCTGTCCTTCGACTACGCTCAGGATGACCATTATTTTTTGTTTTCCCTTAAGTTAATGGCATTGCAGGTTAGGGTACGCGAAGCATAATATGAATCAATAATATACTTTTGCTTTCTATATTCCTAAAAGGTACTAAGTTTGAACATTAATCTGAAAAGGTTAATTTAGAGAATACTATGGCTTCTTCCTTTATTAAAAACTTAAATCAATTTAAATGATTAATGAACGTTTCGAATGTGAAATTTTAAGAGCTAGCAGGATCAGGCTATTGCAATTAATGGAAACCAGTAATTATGAGATATTATTTAAAATTCCTGCGGGTTTTAACAATAATATAATTTGGCAAATCGGCCATTGCATTACTTCTCAGCAAAGACATATGTATATGCGAAGTGGATTGCCGATGTATATCTCCAATGAATTCATGGAATCCTTCAAAATTGGATCGTCGCCAGCTTCCTGGAAATTTACTCCAGATGTTAATGAGTTAAAACATTTATTGATTGATACGGTTAACCGCCTTGAATTGGATTTGGAAGCTGGATTATTTGTTAATTATACGCCCTTTGAGTTATCCATTGGATTTCAAGTGAGAAATCATGTTCAGGCACTGCAAGCTGCTAATTATCACGAAGCAGAGCATAGCGGGAGGATTTTTATGTATTTGAAGCTGTTATTCAATAATTAAAGCACCTCAATTTTTTGAACCAGAAACCTCCTCGGGTTCGTTCATTAATTTCTTGTGCTCATCACCCCAGCTTTCCAATGCTTTGATTACAGGTTTTAATGCGTATCCAATTGGTGTTAATTCATATTCTACACGAGGAGGAACTTCTGCGTAAACCGTTCTACTGATTATTTTATTTTCTTCTAGCTTCCGCAATTGTAAGGTTAACATTCGTTCGGTAATGTTTGGTAAGTTTTTTTTTAGCGCTCCAAACCTCAGCTTCCCATTCAATAACCAGGAACAGATTACCAAAGTCCACTGACCTCCAATAATATTTGAAGCATAGGCTTCCAGACATTCATCGGCAAGAGCTAATTTGTTGGCGAAGTTGGTCGACGTTTCTTTAATCTCACTCATTACTTACATTTTATATAGTACCTAACAATTGGCAGTTAATATACAAAAGCTTGGGTTAGGTAATAACTTTGTGTTAAATATTTTAAAAACTTAAGATGAAAACATTGATAATTGTCACCCACCCAAATATAAACGAATCTGTAATTAATAAAAGATGGATAGAGGAATTAAGTAAATTTCCTGAAAGTTATACGATTCATCAGTTACATGAAGCTTATCCAGATGAAAAAATAGATGTTTTAGCGGAACAGCTTTTAGTGGAACAGCACGATAAAATTATTTTTCAATTTCCCTACTACTGGTTTAATTGTCCTTCGTTTTTAAAGAAATGGCTCGATGAAGTTTTAGTCCATGGCTGGGCTTACGGTAGTAAAAGTGGTTATCGTATGGCGGGAAAAAAAATAGCGCTAGCCATATCCTTGGGCGTTGAAGCGTATGAGTTAAGTACATCAGGAATTTACAAGTATCCGCTAAACGAACTTACCAGGCCATTTGAATTAAGTTTTGAATATATTAAGGCAGATTACCAACCACTCTTCGCTTTTTATGGAATGGAACATAATGCTTCAGATATTCATATCGAGGTGGGTGTAAAATCATACCTGGATTTTTTAGCTGATTTTTAGTAAGTGCCCTTCGACTTCGCTCAGGGGTGACAGATTATGATAAACTGGGTTGCCCTTCGACTTCACTCAGGATTAAAATGTGGTTATTTTTTTAGCAAATCTTTTTTGATACGGCTAATTGTTTCGGGTGCGATACCTAGATAGGAAGCAATCAAATGCTGGGGAATGCGCTGGGATACTTCGGGATTGCTACTGATAAATTCCAGGTATTTTTCTTTCGCCGTGTGGCTGATCGAACTGGTCAGCCTTCGTTCTTTTGTGAGGATGCTGTTTTGAAAAAGTATTCTGAAATAGCGATCCATAATGGGTACATTCAGGGTCAGTTTTTCGTAGTCTGCACGCGAAAGTAGCAGTAGCTGTGCATCTTCGATGGCATCGATGCTATAAATGGCTGGTACTCCAGTTAGAAAACTGTTAAAGTCTGAAAGCCACCAGCCTTCCCATCCAAATACACTCACATGCTCATTTCCCTTATCATCGGTATTATAAGTTCTCAGCAAACCTTCTGCAATGAAAGCCAGGTATTTACAGCTGTCTCCAGCTTGCAGCAGGTATTGTCTTTTACGAAGACTTTTTGGTGTAAAAAAATCTTTTACGGCTGACCGTTCTGCATCGCTTAACGACACCTTTTTTTCTATATGCTCAAAAAGTACCTCTACCATTTTCGCTGGCAAAGATAAGCTTTTCACCCAAAGGAAACCCACCAGAGAATTGTTTACTTGATCCAGGTCAAGATTATTTCATGATGCTGATCAAGAAAAAAACATGGCCTTAACGTTAATTTTGTATAAAAAAACATGAGAAATAAAGTTGCATTGGTAGTAGGTTCGAGTGGTATAACTGGCTCCAACTTAGCCAAAGAATTAATTAATGCGGGCTGGGAAACTTTTGGTCTTGCCCGTAAACCGAATACAGATATTGAAGGTTTGAAACCCATTTCAGCAGATTTGCTGGAGATGGAAAGCCTGAGAGCTGGGTTAAAAGACATTAAACCTACACATATATTTATTACCACCTGGATGCGCCAGGATACGGAATCTGAAAATATAAGGATTAATGCTCTCATGGTTAGAAATCTTTTGGATGTGCTTTCGCCCAAAGGCTCAGTAGAACATGTGGCTTTGGTGACGGGACTAAAACATTACCTCGGCCCATTCGAGGCTTATGCGAAGGAAGGATTTTTACCTGAAACGCCTGTACGGGAATCGCACCCAAGATTGGATATTGAAAACTTCTATTACGCACAGGAAGACGAGGTTTATGCGGCTGCAACCCGTGATCGGTTTAGCTGGAGCATCCACCGTCCGCACACTGTTATTGGAAAGGCTATCGGGAATGCGATGAACATGGGCACCACCCTGGCTGCTTATGCCTCGATTTGCAAAGAAACTGGGCGAAAATTTATTTGGCCTGGATCGGAAGCGCAATGGAACGGGATTTCGGATGTGACAGATGCCAGAGTGTTGGCTAAACATCTGATCTGGGCTGCTACCACAGATGCTGCAAAGAACCAGGCCTTTAATGTCGTAAATGGCGAAGTTTTTCGCTGGAGCAGACTCTGGTTCCGTTTAGCTGATTACTTTGGTATTGAGGCTGTGGGTTTTGAAATGGATATTAAACCGTTGGAAAAGGAGATGGCTGGTGATGCAGCGATCTGGGTAGAAATTGCTAAAAAATACCAGCTTAAGGAAACCGAACTTAGCCGTTTGTCTTCGGCATGGCATACAGATCTGGATTTAGGCAGACCAATTGAAGTGATGACCGACATGGGCAAGAGTAGGAAAATGGGTTTTCAGGTTTATCAGGATACGGAAGAAACGTTTTTCGAATTGTTTGATGAACTGCGTGCATCTCATCTGATTCCATAGTTCATGGCATAACTTGCTCTGTCTATATGACTTTATTTATCTTTCGGCCTCCGATTAAGATAATATAATTCATTTAAACCACCCCAACCCCTCCTTAAAATAAGGAGGGTGTTTCTCCCCGAAAATGTAAATCAAACCCGCAAAAGATTCCTTGATGACTTTGAATTATGATTTAATCAACATTCAAAAATTCCTGCCCAGGTTTGAACAGGAATTTGAATATTAAAACTTTTTTGGGTGGCTTATTTAAAGGTCAAGTGTCTTGTTAATTTTCTTTTGTTTGAAAAATTGTAGAACTGAACCTGCGATAAATAAAACCAGCAGCACCAATAAGGTTTGGCCAATAATTGAATCAGTTGGGCCTTTTGCCAAGGGGTGTCCAAGTGGCACACGGGTAAAGGTTTCGTTAATGGTGGGCACCCACGATAGAAAAAAACTGAAGGAGAGCAGGAAATTTTCTACGTATCGATTTCTGTTATTGCCTGGCTTTCGACTAAACAGGAAATAAGCTGCTCCAATTAAAATCAGGATAAATATGGAGAACACATGGCCTGCATTAAAGCCACCGTGTTTTGAAATGCCCAGGGCGGTTAACGAGGTGATGATGGTACTGTAAGCATATATTTTGCCTGATGTTACTGCTAAATTGATTTTTGCATATTTAATATAAGATATGATTGCGGCAACAATAGCCGCAACACCTATAATGGTATGAAAAATTCCTAATGATGATAATCCCATAATTTTATCTTTAATTAGGCTAAAAGATGTGCTTCTGAGCTTATTGGAATGCTTAATACTTTAGAGATTAAGCAATTCTTTTCCGCAATTTTGGTAATCGATCCAAAGTCATCAGCACTTAAACCTTCCACCTGACCAGTAATGTGAAGGTGTACGGTTGTGATGGACAAACCTTCCATTTGCACAATTGCCTCTGTGTGTAATGATTGTGGAGTTAAACCTTTTTCGGTTAAGGCTGCACTAACCGCCATGGTGAAACAGCCCGCATGGGCAGCCGCTAATAATTCTTCAGGATTGGTACCTGTTTCTTCGCCTGTAAAACGGGTTTTGAAACTATAGTTAGTGTGGTTTAAAATTCCACTTTGTGTAGTGATGTCGCCTTTACCTTCTTTTAGGTTACCAAACCATTGTGCTTGCGCTGTACGTTTCATGTTTTCTAGTTTTTTTTTTTGTCGTTATTGACAATGCAAATATGGAGTAGAAAACAGAAAGGCCTTTTGCTATTTGGTTCAATTATTTGGCAATTTGGTTCAACCTGTAATGGCTGGGCGTAATGCTAAATTTATCGTGAAAACTCCTGGTAAAATTGGCCAGTTCGTTAAAGCCACATTCAAAAGCAATCTCTGTAATGCGCATATTGGAAACCATTAAGAGTTCCGCTGCTTTTTCCAGTCGCTTGCTTTTAATGTAGTTGGCAGGTGTATCGTTGTAATGTTTGGCAAATTCTCTTTTGAAGGATGATAAACTGAGGTTGCAGTAATCTGCCAGTTCATTAAGGGTAATGGGAGCGAATAGATTGGCTTCTATAATTTGTTTGAAGGAATAAATGGTAGGGGAGAACAACTGCGCCAAAATCATTTGCACAGCATCGGCATTTTTAGTTTGAGAAAGTAAAATGATAATCTCCTTTAATTTCAACACCAAAATATCTTCATTAACCAACAAGGGGTTTTCGAAATAAAACAGTAACCCTTCAATATACTTCTGGATTAAAAACTCGTTGTTAATTTTTTCGCTGGTTTTGTTCGAAACATTATTTTTTGGCTGTTGCAAAAGCCTTGGCAATTCCCTGTCGTATATTTTTTTTAAAATATCGGGATGGAAATGTACAATAATCAACTTGTTTTGGCTTGCAGAACTCAAACTGGTCATATGGTTGCCAACGGTTCTGCAATTAAGCAGCACCGATTCGTTGTTGCCAACGTTTAACTGTTTCTCATCAACTTTGTATTCCATTTCATTTTCGAGCATATAATGAAAACAGGCATTATCTGCTGAAGGCATTTTGTAAACGAAAGGCGGCTTTAATACCAAAACTTCTAATAGTGTTTTGCCAAATAAGTCGTAATGTTGGTGTTCGCTGATCATCTGTTGTTGGTCCTCATCAAATATAGCAATATTAGTTTTGATGTTTTTGGTGGGGAAACTTCAACACCTTAATCGTCAATAGCAACCATGAACATCAAGTCATGCTGAGCGTAGTCGAAGTATCTGCAAACGATTTTTTGTGGGTATTGAAACTGATTATTTATTTTTGTGGGTAAGTATGGATAACAAATTTTCAGAAAGCAACCAGGTTAAAGTGGTTTCATCATTTAACGAACTGATTAGCATGAGGTTTCAGGGGGAAAACAACGCTGTTTGCTGGTTCAGGGATTTAAAAGGAGATTTCAGCGAAATCGTTTCCAAGCTGCAGGCAAAAGATGATATAACGGATATTTCTATTCAAGATCTTTTAACTTTGCCGCTGTCGGAAGAAGGAGTGATTGCAAGGGATATAATAATTAACGATCTGAATTTACTCCAGGACCTCGGTGCCTTACCTGTGCTGAACCTGATTAAAAGTTATGCACGCGATGAAGAGCTTGGCTTTATTTCTACAGATGTTTACTCCTATCATGTTGATCGTTCTGCGGAGGATACCGATACCTTTTTATGTACCTATCATGGTAAGGCAAGTGATATTATTGCTAATCATCAGGCTGAAAAAAAGGTATTGATCCCCGAGATTCGTCAAAAGCTCGAAGCATTATACGATGGGCCAGATGAAGGATTCGAAAGCTTCCTAAGTGAATATTTTTTTGATCTACATTACCAGCCTAAACCAGGTGCCACCTCAATTAATTTAGACACAGGCCATTTGTGGAAATTAGCTGTTGATCATCCTGTCCAGAGCGCTTTGCCCTGTATTCACCGTGCGCCACTAGAAAACCAAGGGGAATACCGACTGCTTTTAATATGCTAGGTAGGTGACAGGTGATGATCCATTATTCTAGTTAGTGAGAACCTCATTATCAATTAAAAACAGTAACTGATATCGATGCGGGTAATCTTGAATTTTATGTAATGTAATTGTTGATTACTCTGCTACGGAAATCGGCTGAAAAATATATAATTTAAATACTTCAACAATCTCAAAATCAATAGAGGGGAGTGATAAAAGAGCAAATCGGGCCAGACATACCCGATAAGATTTTGAATGGTTGATGTTTTTATCGTTGAATTAACGGTTAAAAGCAATTCAAAGCTTAATTTTTTTTTATCTTTTTTAGAAATAACTGCAGGCTTTCGCTCTATTCCACAGTCGTATTTAAGGTTAAATTTTGTGTATTGCAGAATTATATTCTGACTAACGTGGGTTAATGGATTTTATTGCAGAATAAAATTTGATTAAGTAACCATAATTTCTTTTATTTGTCTACTAAATCTATAGATTTAATATAATTAATCATGAACAAAAACTTACTCCTGAATTTACAACATTTTAATTTTTCAAATTCTCTTTTCATTGGCGGCCACAAATGCATTGCTCTAATGATGTGCATGTGTTATAGCATGGACTTTAACTAAACTTCTCCAGGCAGATTATAATCTGCTAAATCAAATTTCATTTTCTTTTTCCATGTAGGCCATTTGTGGTTAATGGGAAAACTATATCTAAACTTTTTAAAAATACAAAAATGAAAAATCTTTACAGAAAGGGCTTTTACCTGTTTTTTTGCGTTTTCTGGTCTGCATTGGCCAACGCACAGGTAACGCCTACAATCCAGTCCAGGTTAAACGGAACAGTACTCGATGCCGCAAACAGTCAGCCCATACCAGGTGCGGTTGTTAAAATCAAAGGTACCACCCATAGCGTATCAACAGATACAGATGGTCGCTTTAGTTTTATTACAGGGCAGAAATTTCCATACACACTCATCGTAAGTTTTATTGGGTTTGAGCAAAAGGAACAACGCGTAGATGGTAGCCCAGTTACGGTACGCTTGCAGGAGAGTCAAAACCAATTGAATGATGTTGTGGTAACAGGCTACAGTACGCAGGAAAGAAAATACATAGCAGGTTCGATTAGCAGTGTAAGCGGTTCAGTTGTTCAGAATCAACCATCAGGTGGTTTTAATCAACTGCTTCAGGGAAAAACGACTGGTGTTCAGGTAACTTCAAATTCTGGAGTTCCAGGCGGTGGAATTACTTTCCGCGTTAGGGGAAATAATTCCATTAACGCATCAGTAGATCCACTTTACATCATCGATGGGGTTTTTGTAAGTAACGCCGACCCGATATCTGCTGGTCTTGGTAATCAGCAGGCATCAAATCCGATAGCCGACCTAAATCCTTCTGATATTGAAGATATTCAGATATTAAAGGATGCCAATGCAACAGCCATTTACGGCTCTTTAGGAGCAAATGGTGTGATCATTGTAACCACTAAGCGTGGAAAGCGTAATACAAAAGCAAACATAAACTTGAATACTTTTCAAGGCTGGTCTACAGCAATTAATAAATTTGAAGTAGCCTCTGGACCAGAAGTCGCTTTGCTTACTAATGAATCACGCATTAACACAGCAATCGATAATGGCTTAAATCCAACAACGGTTGTATTACCCTTTCCAAACCCTGCCAGTCAGCCAACTTATGATAGAATAGATGGATTATTCCGTACAGCCAGAACTTCAAGTTATGAAGTTTCTACACAAGGCGGTACCGATAGAAGTACTTACTACATTGGTTTAGGTTACTTAGGCCAGGAATCTATCGTAAAACCTTCTGATTATAAGCGTTATTCTGCAAGGCTAAATTATGATACGTACTTAACCGACAAACTAAAAGTAGGAACCAGTATTAATTTTACCAGGTCGCAACGAAACCTAAGTGGCAGTGATAATAATCCAACGGGAGTAATTAACTCAGCGCTTTTTCCAAGGTCGTACTTACCAATATATAATGCAGATGGCACTTATGCCCGTTACGGAAGTTTTGATAATCACCTGGCACTAATTGAAAATCTCGACAGTAAAGCTGTAGGTTGGAGAACCATTGGCAATATTTTCGGAGAATATACTTTTCTTCCAGGCCTTAAATTGCGTAGTAGCTGGAGTATTGATAATAGTAGTGAATATGATAACAGCTACTCGAACACATTAATCAGTGCAGGTATTGCTTCAAATGGTTCAGCATCATCCATAGAAAATAAAAATCTGGTACTTACCAACGAACAAGTTTTGAGCTTTGTAAAATCTTTTGGTGCTAACAAAAAACATAACCTAAATGCGCTGATTGGTAATACCCTTAATACGGTATTGAATGAAAGTACCAGTGCAAGCGGAACTGGTTTTGCAGCGAACAGTTTACGTTCAGTATCTGTAGCGGCGACACGATCAGGCTCAGCTTCAAGGGCAGAATCTAAGCTGGTGTCCTTTTTCAGTAAAGTGAGTTATACTTTTGATGGAAAATATACGATTGATGGAAGTATTCGTGCGGATGCATCGTCAAAATTTGGAACCAATAATCGATGGGGTTATTTTCCTTCTGGAGGTGTAGCATGGCGGTTAAGTCAGGAAGAATTTATCAAAAAGCTTAACTTTTTTGATGAACTGAAAATTAGAGCCAGTTTAGGATTATCTGGCAACCAAAATGGTATTGGCGCATATGCAGCCCAAGGTTTATGGTCGTCGGGAGCTAACTACCTCGAACAGCCTGGCATCGCTCCAACGCAATTAGCTAATCCAGATTTAACATGGGAAACCACCCGACAATTTAATATTGGGGCCGAAATCGGTATTTTTAAAAACAGGTTAAGCATTATTGCAGATTACTATAATAAATATACCTACGATTTATTACTGAACGTTCCAGTACCATATCGCTCTGGTTTCGCTTCCTATTTGCAAAATTTTGGTGCAGTTAGAAATAAAGGTTTCGAACTGGGAATCAACTCAACAAATATAGAAACAGATGCTTTCCAGTGGACAACCAATTTCAACATTTCCTTTAACAATAATAAAATAGAAAAACTGGCATCAGATATTAGTCTAGGTGCTTCAGGAAGGAATATTTCTATTTTAAGACAAGGTTATTCTACTAACTCTTTTCAGTTGTACAAACAGCTTAAGGTAGATGAGCAAACGGGAAATGCAGTATATGAAGATGTGAACGGGGATGGTTTGATTACCTCTGCAGATCGCCAGATTGTTGGCAATGCGCTTCCAAATTATACAGGTGGATTGACCAATAATTTCATCTTTAAAGGATTTGATTTAAGCTTCTTCTTTTACTTTCAACAAGGAAACAAAATTATGAACATGAACGATTTCTTTATGGTTCATGGTGGTACACAAGCCAATATTGGATTTCTTCCCCGTCAGTTGGAAAGATGGCAAAAACCAGGCGATGTAACGGATATTCCAAGATTAACTACTTACAGTGCAAATCCAACACAAAATGGTGGTGCCGCAAATAATTATGGTGGAAATGTTGCCAGTTTATCATCACGCTATCTGGAAGATGGCTCGTTTATCAGACTTAAAACTTTAACCCTCGGTTATACCTTGCCTAAGGATGTATTAAGCAAAATTGGAGTAAGTAAATTTAGAATTTACGCACAAGGAACAAACCTGTTAACCTTTACAAATTATGGCGGATTGGATCCAGAGGTGAGCTCGCAATCCAATAATCAAAATACAGTGGGTTACGATTGGGCAACCGTACCTCAACCGAGAACTTTCCAGATTGGCGCCAGCGTTACTTTTTAATCCTAATGTTTAAGAAAATGAAATCATCATATATTAAAAATGCAATTTTTCTTGCCGTAGTGTTGCTGTCGGCATCCTGCAAAAAATACCTGGAAGAAGCACCCAATAATGCGCTTCCTACTGAAAACTCTATAACTGATGCCAGTACAGCCAGAGCTGCTATTATTGGTACTTACGATCGTCTGCAAGGTTATTACGCTTCAAGTTACCCCACTTTAGGCACCATTACCACAGATAACGTAATCTTTAACGGAACCTTAAGCGAATATCTTCAGCTTGATCAGAATGCCATTCCGACAGATAATGTAATTACCGTATCTGCGTATCAAAGCATTTATCGTACAATCAATTCTGCAAATAGTGTTATAGCTTATGTACCAAACGTTAACGATCCACTTTTAACTGTTGCGGAAAAGAATAAAATTTTAGGAGAGGCTTATTTTATCAGAGCACTTTCTTATTTCGACTTAGCAAGAGGTTGGGGAGGGGTACAGTTGCAACTTAAACCCACCACAGATTTAAGCGTATTGAAAGGTATTAAACGCAGCACACTCGAACAAACTTACGATCAGGTTCTTGCAGATTTAATACAGGCAGAACAATTGCTACCTGAAGATGCAACAACCAGAAATAGGGCTCAGAAAAGCGCTGCCCGTGCACTTAGAGCAAGGCTGCATCTTTACAGAAAGCAATGGGCAGATGCAGAGACATACGCAACTCAGGTAATTAACAATACAAAATATTCGTTGGTTAAACCTTATAAATCTTTTTTTACTGCACCTTTCCAAACTGCGGAATCGGTATTGGAACTTGCTTATTCGGTGAACGACAGAAACAGTTACTGGAATCTTTGGTATCCAAGTTCTTCTGGCGGACAATTTACATTAAAACCATCAGATGGATTGATAGCCAAGTTAAATAATCCAGCCATTGGAGGTACAAGAAATACGCTTATTGCGGGTAGCGGAAGTACTGTTTACGGTGTGCTTTATAATACTACGGCAACCAGCACAGATCCATCATACCTGATTAGGATTGCAGAGCTTTATTTAATAAGGGCAGAAGCAAGGGCGCAACAAAATAAACTTTCGGATGCCGCATTAGATTTAAATGCAGTTAGAGCCCGTGCTGATGTTTCGGCCACAACCGCAAGTACCCAAGTAGCATTGATACAGGCAATTGAAGATGAAAATGCTATTGAATTTGCTTTTGAAGCACACCGCTGGTTTGATTTAGTGAGAACGGAAAGAGCGGGAGCAGTGTTGGGCATAGCAAATAAAAATTTCTGGCTCTTCCCGATTCCTTATTCAGATGTGCAGTCTGACCCAGATGTTACTCAAAACCCAGGCTATTAAACTAAATCTTAACAAAATGAAAATTTTCTCAACAACATTAAAGATTGCCGTTGCATTAAGTGTTGGCTTTCTTCAGCAATCTGCCGCTCAAAACAGCTATTTCTTTCCAAAAGCCACTCAGCTAGATACGAAAATACCAACGCCAGAAGCTTTTTTAGGTTATCCCATTGGGAGTTACTTAACCCGTCACGATCAGGTTGTGGCCTATTTTCGACAACTTGAAAAGGTATCAGATAGGGTACACGTAGAAAGCATTGGTAAAACTTACGAGCAGCGGGAGCAAGTTATTGTTACCATCACCTCGGCGGCAAATTATCAAAAGCTCGAACAAATTAGGCAGGAGCACCTTTCACAAATTGACCCAGCAAAACCAGTGCTTGGAAACAGTGCGCCAATAATCATTAATTTAGGATACGGTGTACATGGAAATGAAACATCAAGTACAGAAACCAGTTTGTTAACTGGATATTTTCTTGCGGCCAGTAATGACGCCGAAACACAGAAGTGGTTATCAGAATCTGTGATTTTTATAGATCCATCATTAAATCCAGATGGCCGTGACCGGGCGGCTAATTGGTTAAACGCCTATCATTCTTTTCCGCCAGTTGGCGATCCTGCCGACAAGGAGCATCAGGAAGGCTGGCCAGGTGGACGAACTAACCACTACTTTACCGATTTAAACCGTGATTGGCTAAATCTAGTACAGGTTGAAAGTCGAAACCGACTAACTTTTTTTCATAAATGGTATCCAAATGTGCAGATTGATTTCCACGAGCAAGGTACCAATGCAACTTACTATTTTGAGCCAACCCCAAAAAGTCACGAAAGCCCAATTATTCCACAATTTCTTTACGATTATCAGGTTACTTTGGCGAAATATCATGCAAAAGCACTTGATGACATCGGTTCATTTTATTTCACAAAAGAGAATTATGATAACCTATCCCCAATATACGGATCAACTTATCCTAAGTTTTTTGGTTCAGTTGCCGCAACATTTGAACAGGCCCGTTCTTTAGGTATTGTTCAGGAATCTACAAATGGCCCCTTAACGTTTGCCTTCACGATTCGCAATCATCTGGCAACCAGTTTTTCAACAATTAAAGGCGCTGTAGCCGAAAAGGCAGGTTTATTTAAAGTTCAGAAAGATTTTTTTAAATATGCGCTTGAACAAGGTCAAAAAAATCCAGCTAAAGGATTTGTATTTGGCGATAAGAATGATCAAAACCTGACTCAAAAATTTCTTGGGCTCTTGCTGCAGCACCATGTAGAAGTTTACGAACTTGCTGATAACCTTAGTCAGGATGGTAAAACTTTTGAGAAAAATAACTCATACATTGTTCCATCAGCACAGGCTAACTTTTTAATCGTTCACTCTATTTTCGAGGAAAACGCATTAAAGGATAGTATTTTTTATGACAATACGGGCTGGAGCATCATTCACGCTTATGGCTTAAAGTATGCTAAGCTAAATGGCGCATTTTCGAAGGGTGCTATAGTTAAAAATCTTCCTATAGCAAGCAAGTCATTAAATATCGAAAAAGGCGCCTATGCTTACCTGATTAATTCCAGTGATTATAATTATACCAAAGCACTTTACCAGTTACAATTAAAAAACATCCTGGTAAAAACAGCATTTAAATCTTTTGTTGCCAATACCTCAAGTGGTAAAAAAACCTATTTACCAGGCGCACTGGTTATTCCTGTTGTTGGCCAAACTGTTTCTGCCGATTCACTTTTGGCTTCCTTAAATAATGTTGCCAAATCGGCCAATATCGAAATTACCCCCGTTTCAAGTGGATTTAGTGCTGAAGGTATAGATCTTGGGAGTAGTAATGTTAAAGCGGTACGTAAACCTGAAGTGGCACTCGCCTTCGGCCAGGGCGTTACTTCTTCTGAAGCAGGTCAGGTATGGTTTTTATTAAATCAACAACTGGATCTTCCGGTAACCAAATTGGATTTACAAAGCTTTGCCAGAACTTCACTTAACCGTTATAATGTTCTTGTGCTTCCTGGAGGAAATTATAGTGCCTGGGATAAAGCGACTGTAGATAAAATTAAAAGCTGGGTAAATGATGGAGGAACTTTAATTACTTTTCAGACCGCCACACAATGGGCTGTTCAGCAGGAAATTGTAAAAGAGAAACTTTCTCAAACAGAAACTTCATCTAGAAGAGGCGATTTACCGCCAGTTAATTTCTCGGCAGAGAAGCCTGGCGATGATAGCAAAAAAGATCAGCCTAAAGCAACTGGAAATAACGCAGGGGTTAAATTGCCAAAACCAACTTCTGAAAGATTGGATTATACCCGACAAGAAGATGTAGAAGGTTCGAAAAGAATTAATGGTGCCATATTTGTTTCCGATTTAGATATTTCTCATCCAATTGCATTCGGGGTTAATTCACGCAAATTATTCATAAATAAAAACGGATCTACGCTATTGCTTCCCAGTGCAAATAAGTATGCAACAGTAGCGCAGTATACAGCAAAACCGTTGATTAATGGGTATTCTTCAAAAATAAATACGGCAAAGGTTGCTAATTCTGCAGCAATAATTGCAACAGGAATTGGAAATGGAGAAGTTATTCTTTTTGCTGATGATCCGACTTATCGCGGCTATTGGCTAGGAACGGCCAGATTATTTCTGAACGCTGTTTTTTTTGGAAACCTGATTGGCGGAAGATAACTGCTATGATTTTAGGGCAGCTTTCTCTGCCCTAAAATCATAGCAAAGTAGGACTGCATTCTTTTACTGGATTTTTTATCCAAATCAATTAATACTTAACAGCTTAAAAAAAATAAGATGAGCTCAATATCTATTTCTTACGAACAACCCGATTGGTTTAAGCCTTTGTTTGCTGAACTTGAAAAACGTGGCATCCCATTCCAAACCACAAATCCGACAAAACATTTTTTCGCTATAGAAGATGGTAAGCCTGAATTTGATTTGTTTTTTAACCGCATGAGCCCTTCAGCATACCTTAGAGATGGTGTACAGGGAACTTTTTACACATTAAATTATCTAAAATTTTTAGAAGAACATGGGGTAAGGGTAATTAACGGTTATAAAGCATTTACCTATGAAACTTCAAAAGCCTTACAGCTGTTGCTTTTGCAGAAACTCGGTATTCGTTATCCGAAATCAAGGGTTATAAACCATACCTCACAAATAGAAAAAGCAATAGCTGGTCTTCGTTTTCCAATCGTAATTAAAGCAAATATTGGTGGTAGTGGGGCTGGTATAGAAAAATTCGATTCTCTCGAAGATGTACAAGTGGCTATCGACGAAAAGGGCATAGATTTTGGAATTGACCATACGGCTTTGGTGCAGGAATTTATTCCAGCAAGAGGAGGATATATTACCAGAGTAGAAACCCTGGGAGGTAAATATTTATACGGAATTAGGGTTTATACCGATGGCGAAAGTTTTAATCTTTGTCCTGCAGATATTTGCCAAACTACAACAGGACATGATCTGATTCGAAATGCCTGTGCTATCGATGCACCTAAAAACGGACTTAAGGTAGAAGCTTTTACGCCATCAAAAGAAATTATTGAAAATATAGAAAGAATTGTGCAAGAAAGTGGTATCGATGTAGGCGGAATTGAATACATCATCGATGATCGTGATGGCGAAGTTCTTTATTATGATGTTAACGCACTTTCGAATTTTGTGGCCGACGCCGTAAATGTAATCGGGTTTAATCCGCACGAAAGATTGGTTGATTTTTTAGAAACGCAGCTGGAAATTGTTAAAAGTACACAAACAACTTACTCACAAATATGAGATACGGATATTGGTTACCCGTTTTCGGAGGATGGCTACGGAACGTGGAAAATGAAAATATGGAAGCTTCCTGGGATTATGTAAAAAGGCTGGCCGTTAGAAGCGAAGAAATAGGTTTCGATCTGGCATTAATCGCAGAGTTGAATTTAAATGATATTAAGGGAGAAGGTGCGCCATCACTCGATGCATGGTCAACTGCTGCGGCGTTGGCTGCGGTAACCAGCAAACAAGAACTTATGGTTGCCGTTAGGCCTACTTTTCACAATCCCGCCCTTTTAGCCAAACAGGCTGCTAATATTGATCATATTAGCGGCGGTCGACTTTCACTGAATCTGGTATCTTCCTGGTGGAAAGACGAAGCCGAAAAATTTGGAGTAAACTTTGAGCAGCACGACGATCGATATGCCCGTTCTGCCGAATGGCTGGAAGTATTGGATAATGTTTGGAAGAAAGACAATTTTAGCTTCGATGGTAAATTTTACAAGGTAAAAGATAACATTCTGCAGCCAAAACCCCTCTCTTCTCCTCGGCCGCCCATTTATGCTGGAGGCGAATCTGAAGCGGCCAAAGATCTGATCTCTTCGACCTGTGATGGCTATGTAATGCATGGCGATTCACCAGAATTAATTGCCAGGCGTATTGCAGATTTATCAGAACGAAGAGACAAAAAAGGCTTACCACCAATGCAGTTCGGCGTTGCAGCGTATAGCATTATTCGCAACACCGAACAAGAAGTAAAAAAGGAAGTGGATAGAATTACCAATGTACAAGAAGGCAGTTCGGGCTATAAAAATTATCAGCAATGGATAGCAGGTACCCAACTGGAGCAACAAGTATCACTAACGGATTACTCTGTATCTAACCGCGGTTTAAGAAGTGGACTGACTGGAACGCCAGCACAAGTGCAAGATAGGATTGGTGAATTCGAGAAGATCGGTGTAAACTTTTTTCTTCTTCAATGTAGTCCACAGCTTGAAGAGATGGAACGTTTTGCAGATACAATAATCCAAAATGAAACTGTATCATCAATCTAGTAGCATTAAATTGGAATAAGATTCATTATTTTAATTATCCTATATGTGTAATTAAAAAAACGGTATGCAGTATAAGTTATTGAAGCAATCCCCTAGAAAGGATTGCTTTTTTATAGTCCAATATCTTTAAAAGCCTTGTCTGATTACTAACTTCAAAATAAAAAGATATTTACTAATAAATAATAGCTTTATTTTAGCTAGTTCTGTTTAATTTTAGGAACTGATTGTCGACCTGTTAAAATGTGGCGCTCAATTTTAATAATTGCACTTAATGATACTTTTTTGAATTTATGAGGATTTTTTACAACATATCTATTGTTTTTCTTTTAACGTTTGGATGCTTGACACTGTTCGGGCAGAAAAAAAAATTAACAAAAGAGAATTTAAATATTAAGTCTATTTCACAAACCTGGATATCAGATCAGGGAAATGGCACTTACCGAAATCCTGTAATAGATGCAGATTATTCTGATCCAGATGTTATCCGTGTTAACGATGATTACTACATGGTTTCCTCAAGCTTTGATGCTGTTCCGGGATTACCCATATTACACTCCAAAGATTTAATAAACTGGACTATAATTAACCACGCTTTATTGCGTCAACCGCCTTATGAGCATTTTTCGAAAACACAACATGGAAATGGTGTTTGGGCGCCCTCAATTCGATACCATAATGGTGAGTTTTATATTTATTACCCGGATCCTGATTTCGGAATTTATTTAACCAAGGCAAAGGATCCCGCTGGAGAGTGGTCGGTACCAATTTTGGTTGAAGCAGGGAAAGGGTTAATCGATCCGTGCCCTCTTTGGGATGAAAATGGTAAAGTTTATCTAGCCTATGCTTATGCAGGAAGCCGTTCGGGAATTAAAAGTGTTATTGCGGTTAAGGAACTTAATAACCAGGGAACAAAAACCACCAACACAGGAAAAATAGTTTACGATGGACATGAGTTAGACCCAACAATAGAAGGTCCGAAACTTTACAAACGAAACGGTTTCTATTATATTTTCGCACCTGCTGGAGGCGTTTCTACTGGGTGGCAGTTGATCTTAAGATCAAAAAATATCAATGGCCCCTATGAACGAAAGGTTGCAATGGACCAGGGCAATACATCAATTAACGGGCCTCATCAAGGTGCCTGGGTAGTTACCCAAACTGGCGAGGACTGGTTTTTTCACTTTCAGGATAAAGGTGTTTATGGGAGGGTAGTGCATCTACAGCCTATGAAATGGATAAACGATTGGCCTGTTATTGGCGAAGACAAAGATGGCGACGGTAAAGGGCAACCAACATTGTCTTTTAAAAAACCTAATATCGGAAAGATCTGGCCAATTTCTACACCTGCAGAAAGTGATGAATTTAATGATCCATCCCCTGGCCGTCAATGGCAGTGGCAGGCAAACCCAAAAGCAACCTGGTCTTTTATGAATGTTGAAAAAGGCGCATTGAGATTATACACCGATCAAATTCCAGATAGCGCTAAAAACTATTACGAAGTTCCAAATATTTTGTTGCAGAAGTTTCCAACGGAAGAATTTGTGGTAACCACCAAACTCCGCTTTTCGCCAAATCCAAAACTCGAAAATGAACGTGTTGGTTTAATGGTAATGGGTTTAGATTATGCAAACATAAGTTTGATAAGCACTAAAAATGGTACTGATATTATTTATGGCGTTGCAAAGGGAGCCAATAAGGGAAAAGTAGAAATTGAAAAGAAGATAGGAAGACTAATTTCAAAAGATGTTTATTTTAGGGTAACGGTTAAAAAAAATGGTAGGTGCCAATTTAGCTATAGTGAAGATGGTAATCAGTTTACCAATGCCGGAGAATTATTTCAAGCTGAACCAGGCCATTGGATTGGTGCTAAAGTGGGGCTTTTTGCAAGCAGGAAAGATAAAACCAATGATTCAGGTTATGCAGATTTTGATTGGTTTCGACTTACATCAATAAAATAATTCAAAATTCTTAGCCAGATAAAACATTATGAAACCGATAAAATTTATAATACTTTTTTTATTAATTGCCTTCCAAACAAAAGCTCAGGTAAAACAAATTACCGTTGCACAAGATGGGAGCGGAGATTTTAAAACGATACAGGAAGCGGTAATTTCCGTCCGAGATCACTCACAACTAAAAGTAACGATTCTGGTTAAAGAGGGTATTTATAATGAAAAATTAGTTATACCTGCCTGGAAAAAGAACATTTCCATAATTGGCGAAAATAAAGAGCGAACCATCATTAGTCATAATGATTATTCGGGTAAAGAATTTCCGACCAAGGATTTTACAGGAAACAATAAATATAGCACCTATACTTCGTACACGGTTTTAATTCAAGGAAATGATTGCAGTCTTGAAAATTTAACCATCGAAAATACAGCGGGCAGAATTGGGCAGGCTGTTGCACTGAGTATCGAGTCCGATAGATTTAAAGCTAAAAACTGTATAATAAAAGGGAATCAAGACACATTATATACATCGAAGGATGGAAGGAATTATTTTGAATCGTGTTACATAGAAGGTACAACCGATTTTATTTTTGGCGAAGCGACAGTTGTTTTTCAAAGTTGCACAATAAAAAGTTTATCCAATTCTTTTATAACTGCAGCTTCAACTACCTCTGCACAAAAATATGGCTATGTTTTTTTCGATTGTAATTTAATTGCTGCGGAGCATGTAGACAAGGTTTATCTAGGTCGTCCGTGGCGACCTTATGCCAAAACAGTATTTATCCGCACGGTACTTGGAAAACATATTATTCCTTCGGGTTGGGATGCCTGGGCTGGCGATCCTATGTTCGCAAATAAAGATAAAACAGCATATTATGCAGAATATCAGAATACTGGACCAGGCGCTGATGTCTCTAAGCGTGTCAAATGGTCTAGACAGCTAAAAAACAGCGAATTTCGTCAATATACACTCAAAAATATTTTTAGTGGTTGGAATCCTTTAATTTAAAAAGTATCACTGAAATTAGCTGCTAGCCTTAATTTTTTGATTATTTCAATTTTATCCTAAACAAGTTTTTAGTAAATAAAATCTTTGAAACTATGTAGAATGGATTTGTATTTCTTAAGAAATTTTTAGTTGTGATGATGTTGGTAGAGAATAGCAGCAATGAGGCTTGCACCCAGTATTACAATAAAAATAATTAATAATTTATTGGAATGGTTCTCCTCTGAGTTTTTCATATTGTTTTCGACAGCCCGTTTAAAAAAACAAATCCAAATGCCAGGTTACATTTTTCGACTCCGATCGGAGAAAAAGGATTAATTTAAGTGATTTTATTTATTGCCCAAAAATGATTTTTAGGTTATCTAAATAAAATACGTGATTTCGGGTATTGTTATTGGCATTACTTTCCTATAGTTTTAATAACAGTAAACTTAATTTACATTCTGCATTTATGGCCTACTATGGAAACATTTTAACAGTATTATCCTCTACTGATGATATACTTGAGCAGATTAAAGTGGTTTTGCAAAACAATGATGTAAAAAATCAACTGCTAGGTCAAACATTTTTTATAGAAACTTCCTCTAAAGAAAATACAAGGGCTATCCTCAACGGCCTTGATGCACAGGGTATTCATTATTTATGGTTCCACAATCACATCTCTGATGGTTCGAGGGTATATACTGGTCAAGTTAATGCAACAGAATTCGAAAATGTTCGACGTATTTTGTTAGAATCACATACGTAATTATTTGGTTATGAGAAATATGGTGTCGGCTTTGCTCATGTTAATTCCGTTATTTAGTATCGCTCAAAAGAATTTTAATAATTATTTTCAGTTTTATTCCATTGGGGATGACCCGAATATTGGTTATCGAACAAGTATCATACCATCAGAAAAACTAATTTTCGAAGCAAACCCAAATGTTCGCTACAGCTTTTACAACAACATTCAAAAGGGACTTTTGAATGAAAAAACACAGAATCATGTGTCGGCCTGGTATGTGGCTTTTCGTCCGCAGATTCGAATGTATGATCGTGCTTCGCTACCTGTTGTGATGCCGTCCTATCGAGTGTTTTTAGGTACCCAACATATGTTCAGATTAAAAAATGATAATTTCTTATCATTTTCTTTAGAAAGCGGACATTATTCGAACGGACAATCGGGGAGTGCATTTTCAGAAACGCTTGTTGATGGAACAAAAGAAAGCGAAGCGTTATACAATGATATAACTCCTGAAACCAATCTATCAGCGATCTTAAATCGTAAGAGTGGAAACTTTTCAACCAATTTAAGCGAACTATTATTCAATTATCGTAATAACCATTATTCCGATAATATTCCTGTTCGGGTACATTCTATAACTGGAGGACTCGTTTTTTATCACAATCGCTTTCTGGGCATCGGTAAATTTGGAGGCTATAGTGCTAATGATATTAAGTTATATGGGCGTTATAGGTGGCAGTTGGGTTATGAATTTACAAAACAACTTACTAACTTTCGCTATTCTATTGCTGAAAAGATGGAACTTATTGGAGGAGCTCACCCCTCAGTTGAGCCTTTTAGAAGCGAAACTATTGCAAGTGTTTATCCTTTTAAAAGTATGCAGGCGCTCGGCTTTTTTGTGAATTATACATTCGGCCATGATAACTATAATTATCGCTTTGTAGATTCAGGCAGTAATTTGTTTTTTGGTGTTACCTGGTCTGGTTTTCCGCCTTTTGCCATGAAGGGCGATTTTTAATTAGTCTTTTCTGTTGAGTGGAAACCTAGCTATTCGATTCAATCAATAATTTCATAGCTTTTAAACGCCATAACAGTGGTTGGTTTACCCTTGAATCTGGTTCAGTTCGAAGTGGAATAAAATGACTTTCCAGAAAATGCTGATAATCATTTACAATCGTTGCAGGGTTGAGCATAATTGGTTCTTTCGGCTTTTCGGCAGTTTTAAAATATTGTTCAAGTTCAGAAATAGACATAAACCAAAGGTAAGGAAATGGAGCCTGTTATGAGAGCTGAATAAGTAATTAATTTTCCTGAAAACACTTTATGCTAGTTTTGAAGAAGTTAAAATCGTGGAAACTAAATAACTTCTTAACAAATGCTAATATTAAGCATAAATCGTATGCATTTCTTATACTATATACAGAACATTTATTTAATAAACTCAAGCGTTTAAATCTCCGAGGATTTATTTTCTAATAAGTAGCCAAAAAATCTCTTGGCCCCAATCCCGCTACTACCCTTTATGGCCATTTAAAACCTTCGCGGATAATTCCCCATTTGTCATCAGGATTTAGCCAGGGTAAACACAGGCTTTATACAGGGTTACGCACCCTGTTATAACCGAGTCCTGACCGAGTTTACACCCTGTTATCACCCTGTTAACCCTAGCCAAAAAAATCTCTGGTCAACTAAGAAACTTTGCCCGAATACAGCTGTCCCTCTCATCAACTTTAAAACCCTTAACTGATTAACTTCGAAATCCCCTTTAATCGATGTTATTTAATTTTCTACCATTCTAGTGAAACCTTTGTAATATCTGTAAAAACAATAATTTCAACATCTGACATCCATATATATACTACCTACTATTACATAAAACTAGTAAACCTTCTATATGTCCTATCTATCTATATGGCTAAAAACCGCAACCCGCAAACTAATCCGCCATCAACTTAGATGTTCTAAGGGTTCTTAGATGGTTAAAATTCGGGCAACATATAACTAAATCCGCCTTTAACATAAATGTCCTATCTATCTATATGGCTAAAAAACCCGCAACATGCAAACTAATCCGCCATCAACTTAGATGTTCTAAGACTTCTTATATGGTTAAAATTCGGGCAACATATAACTAAATCCGCCTTTAACATAAATGTCCTATCTATCTATATGGCTAAAAACCGCAACGTGCAAACTAATCCGCCATCAACTTAGATGTTCTAAGACTTATTAGATGGTTAAAATTCGGGCGACAGGTAACAAAATGCTTTTCAGTCCCCGACATTTAGCATCCAAGACGCCCAGCCAAACAAACCAGGTTTAAAAAAGTTTTCATTTTTTCTTATTGATCTTCATGGAGTTAGTGTGGTGGTGTCAAATAAAAGCGGGGCAGGCTTTGTTGGAGCGAATAATTTTTCTACTTTTGCATCCCGCTTCGGAAGGAAGGGAAAAGATGTTTGAGGTATTGTAGAGCAGGAAAAGGAGCTTAAATTATTTTAAAATAAGCTTTGCAGAAATGCTAAATATTATTACCTTTGCATCCCGCTTCGGAAGGAAGAGGGGAAAAAATGAAAGACTGGGAATAAGGGTTGTTAGCGAGAGAAATAAGTGATAATGATTAACCTTTAAAACAAACGAAAAAATAAAAATTATTTTATTTGGAAGTTTAAAAAAGATTCCTACCTTTGCACTCCCAACGGAAACGAAGGGAAACAAAAAGATCGGAACGGCGGATGTCGGGAAGATAAAAAAACGAGATTGAAACGGATGAAACATATGCAGGACGAATAAGACCAGCAGAAACTGAAACCCGAAGATATATAAAAAGGCCGCCGCGAGGTACTGAGCCGAATAAGTTCTTAAAAGAGATGTCAATGTAGCGCAAGCGGGGTAATGAAGTACGGATTCAAGTACAGAGTACCGAAGCTTGATTTTAAAGTCAATGTCTGACAGACATAATTAAAAAAAAGAAGACTATTTTTAACAATAGTTAAAACTGGTCAGAATCTTACAACACATTTTACAATGGAGAGTTTGATCCTGGCTCAGGATGAACGCTAGCGGCAGGCCTAATACATGCAAGTCGAACGAGATTATCCAGCTTGCTGGATATGAAAGTGGCGCACGGGTGCGTAACGCGTATGCAACCTACCTTAATCAGGGGGATAGCCCGAAGAAATTCGGATTAACACCGCATAAAAACACAGAATAGCATTATTCAATGTTCAAATATTTATAGGATTAAGATGGGCATGCGTGTCATTAGCTAGTTGGCGGGGTAACGGCCCACCAAGGCGACGATGACTAGGGGATCTGAGAGGATGACCCCCCACACTGGTACTGAGACACGGACCAGACTCCTACGGGAGGCAGCAGTAAGGAATATTGGTCAATGGAGGCAACTCTGAACCAGCCATGCCGCGTGCAGGAAGACGGCCCTATGGGTTGTAAACTGCTTTTATCTGGGAATAAACCTTTTTACGTGTAAGAAGCTGAATGTACCAGAAGAATAAGGATCGGCTAACTCCGTGCCAGCAGCCGCGGTAATACGGAGGATCCAAGCGTTATCCGGATTTATTGGGTTTAAAGGGTGCGTAGGCGGCCTGTTAAGTCAGAGGTGAAAGACGGTAGCTCAACTATCGCAGTGCCTTTGATACTGACGGGCTTGAATAAACTAGAGGTAGGCGGAATGAGACAAGTAGCGGTGAAATGCATAGATATGTCTCAGAACACCGATTGCGAAGGCAGCTTACTATGGTTTTATTGACGCTGAGGCACGAAAGCGTGGGGATCAAACAGGATTAGATACCCTGGTAGTCCACGCCCTAAACGATGAATACTCGCTGTTAGCGATATACAGTTAGCGGCTAAGCGAAAGCGTTAAGTATTCCACCTGGGGAGTACGCTCGCAAGAGTGAAACTCAAAGGAATTGACGGGGGCCCGCACAAGCGGAGGAGCATGTGGTTTAATTCGATGATACGCGAGGAACCTTACCCGGGCTTGAAAGTTAGTGAATTATCTAGAGATAGATAAGTGAGCAATCACACGAAACTAGGTGCTGCATGGCTGTCGTCAGCTCGTGCCGTGAGGTGTTGGGTTAAGTCCCGCAACGAGCGCAACCCCTATGTTTAGTTGCCAGCATGTAATGATGGGGACTCTAAACAGACTGCCTGTGCAAACAGAGAGGAAGGAGGGGACGACGTCAAGTCATCATGGCCCTTACGTCCGGGGCTACACACGTGCTACAATGGATGGTACAGAGGGCAGCTACATAGCAATATGATGCGAATCTCACAAAGCCATTCACAGTTCGGATTGGGGTCTGCAACTCGACCCCATGAAGTTGGATTCGCTAGTAATCGCGTATCAGCAATGACGCGGTGAATACGTTCCCGGGCCTTGTACACACCGCCCGTCAAGCCATGGAAGTTGGGGGTACCTAAAGTATGTAACCGTAAGGAGCGTCCTAGGGTAAAACCGATAACTGGGGCTAAGTCGTAACAAGGTAGCCGTACCGGAAGGTGCGGCTGGAATACCTCCTTTCTGGAGCAGAGTTGACTACTCGCTGCGCAACATGATACTCTAATAAGTAAAAAAGTTATAAGTGGTAAGTTGTAGGTTATACGTTGAAGGTTAAAAGTTGAAAGATATTATTCTTATACTATATACCGGGTACGAAAGAACCAAACAACCAACCAACGAAAAAACGAAAAGAAAACAAAGAAACACCCAGAAGAAATGACGGTTGTCCCAATAACCAAAAAGACATCGGCACGGACAGCTAGGTAAGCAAAGGAAGCGGTAGCGGTAATATACTAACCCGCAACTATAAGCAACCTAACAAGAAGTCCCGTAGCTCAGCCTGGTTAGAGCACTACACTGATAATGTAGGGGTCTCCAGTTCAAATCTGGACGGGACTACAAAATCAAATCCTTTGGGGGATTAGCTCAGCTGGCTAGAGCGCCTGCCTTGCACGCAGGAGGTCAACGGTTCGACTCCGTTATTCTCCACACCTGAGCGGAAAGCTCAGCGACGAAAGCAGAAAGCTTTTAAAAAACAGGATTACCGGGATCGGTATACTACATTGACATAACAAGAAAAGAAGAAACGCCATGGGGCATATATAATAAATCTATATTATATAAAACGGTTCGAGACCGCAGTTTTTTACTAACAAGATGAAGCTAAAGGCTTGAGCGCAGACAATGAAACCTGCAATCTTATACCCTTTACTTAGGTCTTAGTAAAGTTCTTTGACATATTGGAAGAAGTTAAAAAAGAAGAGCAAACAACAATAGGCGACTGTTGTGTTTGTGCTCACTTAAAGGAATCGCAAGAGACTGATAAGTATGAGACATCATAACAAGAGCAAAAAAGCATACTATACGGCGCAAAAGGCGTATAAGTAGAAGAAAGTAATAAAGAGTACACGGGGGATGCCTTGGCTCTCAGAGGCGATGAAGGACGTGATAAGCTGCGATAAGCTTCGGGTATTTGCAAATAGGAATTAATCCGAAGATTTCCGAATGGGGCAACCCGGCATGTTGAAGACATGTCACATATAATGAGCAAACCTGCCGAACTGAAACATCTAAGTAAGCAGAGGAAGAGAAAATAATAATGATTTCCTAAGTAGTGGCGAGCGAACGGGAAAGAGCCCAAACCTACTTTGTTACGGCAAAGTGGGGGTTGTAGGACTACGATGTGGTATTAACAAACAGAAGTGGAATGGGATGGGAAGCCCAGCGATACACGGTGATAGCCCGGTACACGTATAGAATGTTAGCCTAGTAGTATCCTGAGTACCGCGAGGTCGGAGACGCCTTGTGGGAATCTGCCGGCACCATCCGGTAAGGCTAAATACTCCTGAGAGACCGATAGTGAACCAGTACCGTGAGGGAAAGGTGAAAAGAACCCCGAACAGGGGAGTGAAATAGAACCTGAAACCGTGTACTTACAAGCGGTCGGAGCGTCCAGGTGGCGTGACGGCGTGCCTTTTGCATAATGAGCCTACGAGTTACTCTTCTCTGGCAAGGTTAAGTGTTTAAGACACGGATCCGAAGCGAAAGCGAGTCTGAATAGGGCGTATAGTCAGAGGAGGTAGACGCGAAACCTTGTGATCTACCCATGGACAGGTTGAAGGTGCGGTAACACGTACTGGAGGACCGAACCGATAAACGTTGAAAAGTTTCCGGATGATCTGTGGGTAGGGGTGAAAGGCTAATCAAACTGGGAAATAGCTCGTACTCCCCGAAATGTTTTTAGGAACAGCGTGGATATTAAGTTATATAGAGGTAGAGCTACTGATTGGGTGCGGGGGAGTCAAATCCTACCAAATCCAGACAAACTCCGAATGCTATATAATATGATCTGCAGTGAGGCCCGGGGTGCTAAGGTCACGGGCCGAGAGGGAAAGAACCCAGACCATCAGCTAAGGTCCCTAAGTGTACGCTAAGTTGAACTAACGAGGTCCGATTGCACAGACAGCTAGGATGTTGGCTTGGAAGCAGCCATTCATTTAAAGAGTGCGTAACAGCTCACTAGTCGAGCGATCGGGCATGGATAATAAACGGGCATTAAGTGTATCACCGAAGCTATGGGATTGAAATATATCGGTAGGGGAGCATTCTATATGCAGCGAAGGTATCTGGTAATGGGTGCTGGAGCGTATAGAAAAGCAAATGTAGGCATAAGTAACGATAAGGCGGGCGAGAAACCCGCCCACCGAAAGGATAAGGTTTCCTGATCAACGCTAATCGGATCAGGGTTAGTCGGGTCCTAAGGAGAACCCGAAGGGGATATTCGATGGACAACTGGTTAATATTCCAGTACTTTTTATAACTGCGATGTGGGGACGGAGTAGTGACACTGCCGCGATCTGACGGAATAGATCGTTAAAGGGCGTAGGTATTAGGACTGTAGGCAAATCCGCAGACCTAGCTGAAACCTAATAGTACCGCGAGACTTCGGTTGAGTGGATAGAGCAGGTAAACAGACTTCCAAGAAAAACCGCTAAGCTTCAGGTTATAAAAACCCGTACCGCAAACCGACACAGGTATCCGGGAAGAGGATTCTAAGGTGCTCGAGTGAATCATGGCTAAGGAACTCGGCAAAATGGCCCTGTAACTTCGGGAGAAGGGGCGCTGGCAGTAATGTCAGCCGCAGTGAAAAGGCCCAGGCGACTGTTTAACAAAAACACATGGCTTTGCAAAATCGAAAGATGAAGTATAAGGCCTGACACCTGCCCGGTGCTGGAAGGTTAAGAGGGGATGTCATCCGCAAGGAGAAGCATTGAATCGAAGCCCCAGTAAACGGCGGCCGTAACTATAACGGTCCTAAGGTAGCGAAATTCCTTGTCGGGTAAGTTCCGACCTGCACGAATGGTGTAACGATCTGGGCGCTGTCTCAGCCATGAGCTCGGTGAAATTGTGGTCCCGGTGAAGACGCCGGGTACCCGCAACGGGACGGAAAGACCCCATGCACCTTCACTACAATTTAACATTGACATTGGATACAGGATGTGTAGGATAGGTGGGAGGCTTTGAAGCGGCGTCGCTAGGCGTCGTGGAGCCAACGTTGAAATACCACCCTTTCTGTATTCGGTGTCTAATCCCGCTAAGCGGGAGACATTGTTTGATGGGTAGTTTGACTGGGGTGGTCGCCTCCAAAAAGGTAACGGAGGCTTTCAAAGGTAAGCTCAATACGCTTGGTAACCGTATGAGGAGTGCAATAGCATAAGCTTGCTTGACTGTGAGACAGACAAGTCGATCAGGGTCGAAAGACGGATATAGTGATCCGGTGGTTCTGCATGGAAGGGCCATCGCTCAAAGGATAAAAGGTACGCTGGGGATAACAGGCTGATCTCCCCCAAGAGCTCATATCGACGGGGAGGTTTGGCACCTCGATGTCGGCTCGTCACATCCTGGGGCTGGAGAAGGTCCCAAGGGTTCGGCTGTTCGCCGATTAAAGTGGCACGCGAGCTGGGTTCAGAACGTCGCGAGACAGTTCGGTCCCTATCTGTTGTGGGCGTAGGAATTTTGAGTGGGGCTGACCTTAGTACGAGAGGACCGGGTTGGACTAGCCTCTAGTGAATCTGTTGTTCCGCCAGGGGCATTGCAGAGTAGCTACGCTGGGAATAGATAAGCGCTGAAAGCATCTAAGTGCGAAACTAGCCACGAGATGAGAATTCCATATAGGACCGTAGAAGACTACTACGTTGATAGGCTACAGATGTAAAGCTGGTGACAGCATAGTCGAGTAGTACTAATCATCCGAAGCTTTCAAAAGCAACATACTGTTGTTTGTTCTTCAAAACTTAACTTCTTTCAATAATATGTCATTTAAGTTGTAGGTTATAAGTTGTAGGTGGTACGTTAAAACGTAAAAGCTAATACTTAAAACGTAACACTTATTTAAAAACATTTAGGTGCCTATATCGGTGGTGTCCACCTCTTCCCATTCCGAACAGAGAAGTTAAGCCCACCAGAGCCGATGGTACTGCGGTAACACGTGGGAGAGTAGGTCGGTGCCAAATCTTAAACTGCTAAAAGCAGATTAATAAAAGAACCCTTGTAGTAACAACTGCAGGGGTTTCTTGGTTTACAGGGTTTTTTATGATGCTTAAAGCGGAAAGCTAAAAGACTAAAACAGAAAGATTAAAGACCAAAGTGGTTAAGGGTAACAGGATATTAATTTCACCAGGTAAGACATCCTAAGGGAATCTAAGTTTTCCAGTTTCATTTAAGGGTTATTAATAAATTCCTTCAGACTAAAGGGAAGAGCACAGATTGTTAGATGCGAGAAGACTAAAGCTTAAAGCGGAAAGCTTAAGTTAGGCATCAATCTGATGGTGACAGAATGTTAATTTTACCAGCTAAGATATCTAAGGGCATCTAAGGTTTCCAGTTTCATTTAAAGGATTACTAATATAATTCCTTCAGACTAAAGGGAAGAGCGCAGATTATTGGATGCTAGAAGACTAAAGCAGAATGCTGGGGATTTCAATTGATCTATTGTTTATGCTGAAAGCTTAAAGACTAAAGCAGAAAGCTAAAAGACCAAAGTGGTTAAGGGTAACTGGATATTAATTTTACCAGCTAAGACATCTTAGGGCATCTAAGGTATCCATGTTCATGTAAGGGCTTATTAGGTTTTTTTATTTGTTTTGGGCAGGATGAATGGTTCCAAAAAGTATCTGGCCTTGCGCTTTAAACCTGATGGTAGCGAAAATCCTTTTTGGATGGGCAGGCTTCATCCGATCGGGTACTTCCAATGACCAAAAAGATTGTAGCAAACAGCAGGACTGCATTGGCCCACAAGCACCAGAATTGTTTTACTGAAAAAAAATACGCTTTTTAGGGTATAATATCTATCATATTTAAAACTGATTGTAGTCAAATATGTTAATATTGTAAAGATTTGCCGTAATATTTGGTTATCTTTGCTAGCGATAATACATAACAGATAATGAGCTTTTTTGCAGATAAAAGAAGGGAAGTAATGATGCATATTGAAAAATATATGCTTGAATCTATGGGTACCTACTTAAAACCAATTGATACTAACTGGCAACCATCAGATTTTTTACCAGATTCTACAAGTGAAACTTTTTATCAGGATATCAGGGATTTAAGGGATAATGCAAAAGACCTTTCTTATGATTTAGTAGCTGTTTTAATTGGTGATACGATTACTGAAGAGGCATTACCAACTTACGAATCGTGGTTAGCTATGGTGGATGGACACAGCAAGGATGAAGAAGGTGGCTGGATGAAATGGGTACGTCATTGGACTGCTGAAGAAAACCGCCATGGTGATTTATTAAATAAATATTTGTATTTATCTGGACGCGTCGATATGCGTCAAATGGAAATTTCTACGCAGTATTTAATTGCTGATGGTTTTGATATTGGTACTGGTCATGATCCTTATCGTAACTTTATTTATACTTCTTTTCAAGAGTTGGCAACGAATGTTTCACATAGACGTGTGGCTTCTTTAGCTAAAAAGGATGGTGATACTTTATTATCTAAAATGTGTGGTGTGATTGCTTCTGATGAAGCCAGACATGCTAAAGCATATAAAGATTTTATGAATCGTATTTTTGAGGTTGATCCTAATGAAGCGATGCTTGCCTTTGAGGATATGATGCGTAAAAAAATTGTAATGCCAGCACATTTCTTACGTGAAGTAGGCTTGAAAATTGGACAAACGTTTGGCCATTTTACAGATGCTGCACAGCGTTTAGGGGTTTACACAGCTGTTGATTATGTTGATATTATGCAACAATTAATTATTGATTGGAAAATTGAAGGCATGCGTGATTTAGATGAAGCTGGTGAAAAAGCTCGCGATTACATCATGAATTTACCTTCGAGGTTGCTTCGTGTTGCAGAGCGAATGAAAAATCCTACTATTGATTATAAATTTAGCTGGATCGCTGGTTAAAATAAAATATAATATTTTTAAAGTCCCGATGAAAATCGGGACTTTTTTGTTTTACATGTTTCTTCTGTACTGTCCGCCGACTTCGTACAAAGCTTTACTAATTTGCCCTAACGAACAAACTTTGCATATTTCCATTAGTTGTTCGAAAATATTATCACCTGCTACGGCAGATTTCTGTAATTGTTTTAAAAGTACTTCTGCCTGATCTTCATTTCTATTTTGAAATTCGTTTAAGGTTTCAATTTGATATTGCTTTTCTTCTTCAGTAGCCCGAATTACTTCGCCTGGAACAATTGTTGGAGAGCCATTTTTATTGAGAAAGGTATTTACACCAACAATAGGATACTCGCCTGTATGTTTTAAGGTTTCATAGTATAAACTTTCTTCCTGTATTTTACCGCGTTGATACATGGTTTCCATAGCACCTAAAACACCACCTCTGTCGTTTATCCGTTTAAATTCGGCTAAAACCGCATCTTCAACCAGATCAGTAAGTTCCTCTATAATGAAAGCACCCTGTAATGGGTTTTCATTTTTGGCCAGACCTAACTCTCGGTTAATAATTAATTGAATAGCCATTGCTCTACGCACCGATTCTTCTGTTGGAGTAGTAATGGCTTCGTCGTAAGCGTTTGTATGCAAGGAGTTACAGTTATCGTAGATTGCATAAAGTGCCTGTAAAGTTGTTCTTATATCATTAAAGTCGATTTCCTGAGCGTGTAAAGAACGGCCAGAAGTTTGAATATGATATTTTAATTTTTGCGAACGATCATTTCCTTTATACTTGTTTTTAATGGCTTTAGCCCATATTCTTCTGGCTACGCGACCAATAACTGCATACTCAGGATCGATGCCATTTGAGAAGAAGAAAGATAAGTTTGGGGCAAAATCATCAATATGCATGCCCCTGCTTAAATAGTATTCTACAAAAGTAAAACCATTACTTAAGGTAAATGCCAATTGTGAAATAGGATTCGCACCAGCTTCGGCAATGTGGTAACCTGAAATTGACACGGAATAGAAATTACGGACTTTTTCATCAATAAAATACTTCTGAATATCGCCCATCATTCTTAAAGCGAACTCGGTAGAGAATATACAAGTATTTTGTGCCTGATCTTCTTTCAAAATATCGGCCTGAACCGTTCCGCGAACGGAACTGATGGCGTAAGCTTTAATTTTAACGTAAACATCTGCAGGTAAAACCTGATCGCCAGTAACGCCTAGAAGCATTAGGCCAAGTCCGTTATTTCCCTCCGGAAGCTTTCCGCTGTAACTTGGTCTGCTTATATTCTTAGCCTTATAAATGGCTTCTATCTTTTTGTTGGTTTCTTCTTCCAGTCTGTTTTCAGTAATGTATTTTTCACACTGCTGATCTATGGCCACATTCATAAAAAAGCCCAATAGCATTGGTGCGGGCCCATTAATTGTCATAGATACAGAAGTAGATGGCGCACAAAGGTCGAAACCAGAATATAGTTTTTTGGCATCATCTAATGTTGCAATGCTTACACCTGAGTTTCCGATTTTACCATAAATATCTGGGCGAATGTGCGGATCTTCTCCGTATAAAGTTACCGAATCAAACGCTGTTGATAAGCGATGAGCTGGTTGACCTAATGAAACATAATGGAAACGCTTGTTTGTTCTTTCTGGTCCACCTTCGCCTGCAAACATACGTGTTGGATCTTCACCTTCGCGTTTTAGCGGGAAAACTCCAGCTGCGTAAGGAAATTCTCCTGGCAAGTTTTCGGTTAATAACCACCTCAAAATATCGCCCCAATCTTCGTAACGTGGTAAAGAAACTTTTGGGATGTTCAGCTTGGATAGAGACTCGTAATATAACGGAAGTTTAATTTCTTTATCGCGAACTTTATAAATGAAGAACTCTTCTTTATAGCTCTTTTTGGTTTCTGGCCATTGGCGTAATAACCTTCTGCATTCGCCATCTAACTGTTCTTCAAAATGAGTGTAAGCTTCTTCTAAACCTTGCCCGATGGAAAGTGACGTATTTTCTTTGGCTAAATCTATTACGCCTTTCAGCTGATACATTTTTCTGGCAATGCCTGATTGCTTATCAACCCACTCATTATAGGCTTGACTAGACTCTGCAATTTCAGCCAGATAACGAATCCGATCTGGTGGAATTATGTAAATCTTCTCCGATTGTTCGGAGGTAAGTTCCATTTTAGCTTTGAAATCTGTTCCAGTTTTTAATTTTATTTGTTCCATTAAAGCAACGAATAAATTATTCATTCCTGGATCATTAAATTGCGAGGCCATGGTTCCATAAACAGGGATTTCGTGATCCTTGGCATCGAAAATATTGTGATTTCTTTTATACTGTTTTCTTACGTCGCGAAGTGCATCTAAAGCACCTCTTTTATCGAATTTATTAATCGCTACCAAATCTGCGAAGTCGAGCATGTCGATTTTTTCGAGCTGCGTTGCAGCTCCAAATTCGGGAGTCATTACATATAGCGAAACATCGCAATGTTCTGTGATTTCGGTATCAGATTGGCCAATTCCAGAGGTTTCTACTATTATAAGATCATATCCTGCGGCTTTGCAAATGTCGATACTTTCCTGTACGTTTTTAGAAAGTGCTAAATTAGCTTGCCTTGTAGCTAATGAACGCATATAAACCCTTGGGTTATTAATTGCATTCATTCGGATTCTATCGCCAAGCAAGGCACCGCCTGTTTTTCTTTTGGATGGATCTACAGAAATTATAGCTAGGGTTTTATCTTTCACTTCAACGAGGAAACGTCTTACCAGTTCATCAACTAACGATGATTTACCTGCACCACCAGTTCCTGTAATCCCTAGAATTGGTGCTTTATTATTTTTTGATAATTTTTTCAATTCATCCACGAAGGATTGAGCGCCCTCTGGATCGTTTTCTGCAACTGTAATGGCACCAGCAATGGCTTTAATGTCTTTTTGAGGAATAGTTTTTAACTCTTCAGTTATACTGCTTTTGGTTACAAAATCAGTTTTCTCTAACATATCATTAATCATGCCCTGTAAACCCATTCTTCGGCCATCATCTGGAGAATAAATTTTAGAAATACCATAGCCTTCGAGGTCCTCAATTTCTGAAGGAAGAATTACACCTCCACCGCCAGCAAATATTTTTATATGTCCTGAGCCTCTTTCCTGAAGTAAATCGAACATATATTTAAAATATTCTATATGTCCGCCTTGGTAAGAAGTCATCGCAATTCCCTGAACATCTTCTTGAATGGCACAATTTACAACTTCATCTACAGAACGATTATGACCTAAATGAATAACTTCTGCTCCTGAAGATTGAAGAATACGGCGCATAATATTAATGGTCGCATCGTGTCCATCGAAAAGAGAAGCAGCGGTTACAAAACGAATTTTATTTTTGGGTTTATAGATTTCTACTTGTTGCATATTATTTATTTAATGAAACAGAAGAGCGGCTCTGTTTTCAAATTATATCTGGCTATGCAAATGTAATAATAACTTGGTATCTGCCCATTTTTTAACGGTATTGATACTGTAATAAAGCAAAAAAGCCGACTGTTAGGTCGGCTTAGTTTTATTTGTTTGTGATTTCGGTAATTGGTTCACCCACGCATCCACTTGGCATTTGAATGTGCAATAGTGCTGCCAGGGTTGCAGAAATATCTGTCATGTAATGCGTTTTATTCGTTGCGCCTGGTTTAATTCCCCATCCCATAAATACCAGAGGAATATGAGCATCGTAAGGATTCCAGTTTCCGTGAGTGGTACCTGTGCTGCTACCATTAAACCAGTTTGGATCTAATATGTAATACAAGTCGCCACTTCTTCTTGCATTGTAACCATTAGTAATCATTTTTTTCTGAATTTCGGGTAGCGTTGCTATCGAAATCTTGGAAATGTCTACTACATTGGCAAAACCATCCATTCTTTTCAAGAATTCGATTGACGCAGCCTTAATTACATCGAAACTTACGGTTCCGTTATCGGTTTTATCGTGATCGAAAATGATTTGATTGTTCATTGATTTAAGAACAACATTATTTACCTTAAATTTATCGTTTAAAAATCCATTAAGCTTAAAAACAATATCTCTATCGCTTACTGTTCCACCAGGTAATTTATTTTCTTTCATAAAACCTGGAACATGAGCAACACCGTGATCGGCACTTAGAAAAACAGTATAATTTCCTTTACCAACTTTTTTATCCAGATAATTAAAAAATTCTTCAAAATCTTTATCTAAACGTAAGTAAGTATCTTCTGCTTCGATAGAGTTTGGTCCGTATGCATGACCAACATAATCTGTTGCCGAGCAGCTAACGGCCAAGAAATCGGTAATGTTATCCTGTCCCAAATCTTCGGAAAGGATTGCCAGTTTAGCTAAGTCTAAAGTGATTGTATTACCATAAGGTGTGCTTCTGATTGCATCGAAGTTTTTATCGACATTTTGAGTAAGCATATGCGGAAAAGTACTTGATTTACCTTCGTAAGCTTTCTCATCGCTTGTGCTATTTACATAGCTATTTATTGGATATAAGGTTTCCCAGTTTTTAGCGTAAAATTTATTGGCAAGTTTTAATTTGTTGTAATCAGCAATCCAGGTTGGTACTTCTTTCATGTAATATGAACTCGTAATCCAGTTACCTGTGCTGCCTTGGTACCAATATGCCGCATTTGCTGCATGGCCAGCTGGCAAAATAGAGCCTCTATCTTTAAGGGAAATACCGATAACTTTACCTCTGAAATTGGTTGCCAATCTTAATTCGTCGGTTATGGTAGTTGCCAAAAGGTTTTTTGGCGACATATTTCCTTCAGATGAAGGTGTGCTACCCACCGTTACCACTGATGAATCTTCCGTGCAGTAAACATTTTTTTTAGTTTCTACATTATACCAATCGTTACCCACAATACCATGAATTGCAGGAACTGAACCTGTATAAATTGTTGTATGGCCAACTGCCGTATATGTAGGTGTATAAGGAATGAATGTATTTTCTACCGAAAAACCTTCGTTAATTAATCTTTTAAATCCGCCGTTTGAATAACGGTTGTAATAACGATATAGATAATCCCAACGCATTTGATCGACTACTAAACCTACAACCAATTTTGGTCGTGCAACTTCTGCAGGAAAGGCTTTAGCGGTTGGAGCTGCTTTTTTAGTTTGAGCTGAAACAGTTGTTAGGGAGAGGATGGATAGGGAAACAATTAAGCAAGAAATTTTCTTCATTCTATTTTAGTTTAAAAGCTAAAAGTAGAATTTTTAGATGAAGATTGTTTGAACTTTCTGTAAAGTTTTTATATCGCTTCAGCAACCACAAACGTACTTCCACCGATGAAAACTAGATCATCTTTATCTGCCTTATTTATTGCTGCCTGTTTTGCTTCCTGAACAGAATTAAAATAATCGCCTCGTAAATTAAAAGCACGGGCCTGCTCTTGCAGCTCTTTAGCATCGAGTCCCCGTTCAATATCCGGTTTACAGAAATAATAAGTGGCATTTTTTGGAACTAATGACAGCACTTTGGTAATATCCTTATCTTTTACCATTCCAAAAACCAGGTGAAGATTTTTGTGAGGTGTAGATTCGATATTCTTAATCACTTCTTTTATGCCAGCTTCATTATGCCCAGTATCGCAAATTACTAAAGGGTTTTTGCTTAATGTTTGCCAGCGACCCTGAAGCTGGGTTAATTTCTTTACTTGTTTCAAGCCATCATAAATAGCTTGTTTTACGATTTTTGTTTTGGCAGTCTGATTAAAAACTTCGAGTGTTTTCAATACGGTAATTATGTTTTTTGGTTGATATAGACCAGTTAAATCACTTTTAAGATCAGCATATTTAATTTGATTGTTTTCGTAAACCGATAAACTTAGCTTGCTACTTTTAACTGAAATATTTTGTGCTTTTAAAAAGTTATCAGCAAAATATATTGGTGCTTTTACACTTGCGGCTTTGTTATTAAAAACGGGTTGAGATTCGGCCTGAGTTTCACCAATAACTACCGGAATACCTTTTTTAATGATACCTGCTTTTTCGCCAGCAATTTCTTCAAGCGTGTTACCAAGCATATTGGTATGATCTAAACTGATATTGGTAATTACAGATATTTCTGGGGTAATAATATTTGTAGAGTCTAAGCGACCTCCTAAACCGACTTCTATCACTGCAATATCCACCTTATGTTTTGCAAAATGTTCGAAAGCCATAGCAACCGTAACTTCAAAAAATGAAGGCTCTATTTTATAAATTAACTTTTTATTAGCCTGAACAAAAGATTTGACTTCTGTTTTGCTAATCATTTGTCCATTTATACGAATTCGTTCACGAAAATCTTTTAGGTGAGGGGAGGTATACAAACCTGTTTTAAGGCCCTGCGCCTGTAAAACAGAAGCCAACATGTGCGATGTTGAGCCTTTGCCATTTGTACCAGCAACATGTATGCTTTTGAATTTTTGCTGAGGGTTATCCAAAGCTTCGCAAAGAATGATGGTATTGGTTAAATCTTTTTTGAAAGCTGATGCGCCAACACGAGTAAACATAGGGAGTTTACTGTACAAAAAATCGAGTGTTTGCTGGTAGTTCATAATAGTTGTCAAATATAAGCTGACAAATTATTATTATGAAAAGAAATGGAAAGATTATGAATTGATATTGAATGTAGATATGGTCTGCATTTCACAGACCATAAAATATTTACTTCACCTTAAAGTTAAATACGACAACCCCAGTCTGGTTATCGGTTCCAATATCTGATTTATTTAAAGTAGAATTTAATACAGCCTGAATACATTTGTTAACCAAATCTGTATCTGTAATGGTCGAACCTTTTAATTCCTGGTTGGCTCTTGTAATATCGCCCGATTTATTGAAATAAATTCTGATGGCAATTTTGCCTGTTTTTTGGCCATCATCTTTAGGGGTAACCAAATTAGAAAAGCGTCTTAATTCAATGGGTTTATTTCCAAAGCCAGAACCACCTTCTCCATAATTATTAGCAAGCGGATCGCCATTTTTCGAGCCTTGATTTCCAGGGGTATCACCTGTTCCATCGCCACCACCCTGGCCAGTACTCTTTTTGCCTTTATATAAAGCATTTTGATTGATTACAGGTTTTGAAGGTTTTTCTTCAGTTGCCGTAGTCGGGGTTTTTGCCGCCGTTTTGGTCGGTTTTGTATTTACGCTAATGGCTTCTTCTGTATTTTGTGTTTGAATCTCCTTATCACCAGTTTCAACAGTCGTGTTTTCGGTTACTTTTTCTTCGGGTACAACTTTATCGGGAGCTTTATTATTGGCATTAGGATCTGCAGATGGTTCTTCAATACTTGTATAGTCATCACCCATTCCTGTTTCAGCTGTTCCATAATTTACAACCATACCGCCCATGCCCAAATCTTCAGGTGGTTCGAAGGAATTAATCACAATTAAAAAGCTAATTGCAAGCAATAGCGCCATTATCCCAGAGGATATTGCTACTGCTTTTGGATAATTATTTTCTTCTTTGTAATTCATTACTTTTTAGGCTCTACAGCTAAAACAAGTTTTAATTTCAGTTTGTTTGCCACATCATAGGCAACCATAATGTTTTCTGCAGGAACATTTTTAGCCACATATAAAATTATGGTCATATCTGGAGCCAGTTTTTGATAAGCTTCTACTGCCGATTGCAAACTTTCTGCTGTTGCAGGTTTTTTATCAACGAAATAATTTAAATTTTCGTCTATACTTACAGTTACTGCTTTTTTGGCTGTAGATTGTTGTCCACTTGATGACTGCGGCAATAATAACTTAACTACCTGAGGATTTACTACCGCAGATGCCAATAGAAAAAACAGCATCAGGAAAAACATAATATCGTTTAATGCCGATGTATGTACTTCTACAGAGCCTTTTGTTCTTTTTCTTAAATTCATTATTTACCTGGTTCTTCTAATAAATCAATAAAGTCAATTGCATCGGTTTCCATTTTAAGGATGATTTTTTCGACCATTATATTTAAAATGTGGTATAAAACATAAGCGATAATACCGATAATTAATCCAGTAGCTGAAGTGATCATTTTGGTATATAAACCACCAGAAATGGTGCCGATTTCGATAGCACCTTTAATTGATACCTGGTGGAAAATGGTGATAACCCCAACAATTGTACCTACGAAACCCAGCATTGGTGCAATACCAGCTACAATTCCTAAAATGCTGATGTTTTTTTCCAGTTTGGAAACTTCAAGTTTTCCAACATTTTCAATTGCACCTTCAATATCTTTTATTGGTCTGCCAATGCGTTTTAATCCTTTTTGCAACATGCGAGAAAGGGGAGAATTATTATTTCTCAAAAGAGCAGAAGCACCTTCTAAATTTCCAGATTGTATGTAAGACCTGATCTGGCCCATTAAGTTTGATTCGTCTTTAGTTGCTTTTTTGATTGTTAAATAACGTTCAACAAAAATAACCAAGGCTAAAAAAGCTAAGAAAGCTAAAGGAACCATAACCCAGCCACCTTTAAACAACAAATCGATAAAATGCAATTCTGGTGCAGGTTGAGATAGTGCTGGATTTACTGCGTTTGCGGTATCCTGTAATACTTGTGTGGTATCTTGAATTAATAATGCAATCATTATGGTGTGTTTATCTGTTTAATATCTAATTCTTTAATTCTTATTTTTTTGCTTAATTCTGGTCGGGCATCAAGTGCTTCTTTCTCTGTTTTAAAAGAAGCAATGCTAACTTTTTTGTATGGTCCTTCTATCGGTACAATTTTAGCTTTTAATCCGTAGCCTTTCATTTGTGCAACAAATTGCTCTGCTTTTTTAGTTGTTTTAAAAGAAGCACCAATTATTTCGTATGTTATAACACCTGTTTTTTGTGGTGTTTCAACTGGTTTTTGTGGGCTAACTGCTGCAATAGATTTTGCCTTTTGACTATCTATTTTGCTTTGAACCTGATTTGCTTTTAAGATGCTATCTGTTTTTGCAATTGAATCCTGCTTAACTTTGGCACTATCGATTTTCTGTGCTTTCGCAGTATCTAATGTCATCGTGCCAGGTTTTGCAATAACTTGTTCTGATTTGTTAAACAAATCGGGTTTTGCAAAATAAATAATTGCTGCAACAACAATGAGAATTGCAACGCCAATCCAAACTTTCGTCCAAACAGATTTTTCTTCTTCCTGAAGAATTTCTTCTGCTAAAGGATCATGTCCGAAACGATTAGGATGTTCGGCATGTTGCTCTTTTATAAATTCGGGCGCTTCAGAAACATACTGTTTCGTTGCGTCATCCTCATTTAAATTAAGATAAGTTTTTGGCTCTTCTGCAAGTGGAATTTTGACTTCCTCTGGCTCAACTTCAATAATTTCAACTTCCTGTTTGCGGGGTAACGTATGTTTTAAATCATCTTTAACCTCATCAAGCTCGATATTTTCTATTATAGGAAAAACCTGTTCTTCAGCTTTTTTATCTTCTTCAATATGTATTGGCGCTTCCGCAATTTCTTCAAAAACCTCTTCTTCATTCGTATCAGCATCAAGAGGCTCTACGCTTTTTTCACTCTGGGAGGCCTTTTCAGGTTCGTCAACAAGTTGGGTTTCTGTAACATCTGGTAAACCAAAAAATTCAGAACCGTAATTAACATTATTAACGGGCTCGAAACTTAAGCCCTCATGTTCTGTATAAAATAAGCGGCCTATATTTTCTAATACCGCTTCATGTTCAACTTCAAGCTTTTTATTTGTTTCTTCTACAAATTGAGAAATATAATATTCTGCACTTTCCTTAGATATATTTCTTTTAGCAGCAATAAAATCGGGAAGTAAATTTTCTTCCTTTAAACTTGCTGTAAATTGCAATGTATAACCTGGTGGTAAAAACGATTGTTTCTCCTTATCGTATCTGCCAGCAAATTTCTTTTTGTAAAAAGTACCCAGGTCGGCAATGCCAACCGAGGATTGTTGCTTTAAGAGTTCGGAAAGGTATAATAAGATGTCCATTCTGGTAAAATTAGCGTTTTATTCTAAATCAACACAATAATAAATTAATGTGTTTAAAACGAATAGGTTAGTCCACCAAATATATTAAAGCCGTTTACCTGATAAAATAAGTATCTGTTATAATTTTTGTTTAAGATGTTGTTCGCTTTTGCAAAAACAGAGAATTTATTGTTGATTCGGTAATCTGCACCAACCCCTAAATCTACAAAACCTTTAACTGTAACAATAGATTCTATTGCTGGGTTTGGAATTAAATATTGCGATGGAGCTACAGGAGCAGAATTATTTAATTTTGCTTTTACATCATCCTGAATTACAACGGCTGCGTTAAAGCTTAATTTTTTGTTATAAGTATAAACAAAGTTTGAGCTTACTTTTAAACCTGGTTTAAACCAGCTGTAAGTTTCTTGTGCAGGTTTATAATCATCGATATTTAATTTACCAGTCCATTTTAAAGCATCGCTAACCTGAACAGAAATTTCACCTTCCAAGCCCGTTACTTTAGCGGTTCCGAAATCATAAATCACATCAAACTTATTAAAATCGGTAAAGTTATTGATGAATAAAGGCATGTCTTCAACTTGTTTTATATAGAAACGAGCTTTGTATCCAAAACCAGGTCCGCCAGTTCCTTTAACACCAGCACTGATGCTTAACTTCTCAACTGTGTTTTTAACAAGAATATTGCTGTTTAGCCATGGATTTTCATCGGTAAAGCCTTTCATAGAGTTACGGGTAACATCACCTTTAACCTCTCCAAAAACTTGTAAATAATCAGGAATTAAAGTAAAATCTGCAGTAACCGCTGGGAATATTCTAGAGCTGCTGTAAGCACCAAACTCCTGAACAAAGTTAATCCCTGCCGTAACTTTTGCGCCTTTAACCTGTAAGCGGATGTAAGGATTTAAACGTAATAAATTGTTGCCAACGCTTGTCGTTAAGTCTTTTGTATTCCCAAATTCTGTTGAAGCGGCTAAGCCTAAGTTTAAAGAGCTGATCCTTTTATTTAAATAACCATTTAAGGTTAGATAGCTTTCTTTTGCACTGAATTTATCATTCCAAACGTAGCCATTAGCTTTCAATGCATAGCTGAAATCGTTTTCGTCTTCTTTATAGTTTTTTACTAACTCACCTTCTGCTTCGAATAAAGTCAAGGCCTGTTTCTGTGGATTTGGGTTTAAAGTAGGGCGGGCATCATCAATACCATAAAAGTACAAACCGTTACGCTCGAAATTAATGCGGCCACTAATTGTATTCTCAGCCATAATACTACGACCAAAAACACTGAATTGCTGATTGCTGCTATTTTGTTTATTTAGTTTGCCTTCCTGACTAAAGTGCTTAAAGTAACCACCGAGTTGTAAGGCTGGATCGCGACCTATATTTACATAAACTTCGCCTAATAAAGTTGCTAACGAACCAAAGCCACCTTTTACATAATTGTTAACCAGTTCGCTTTGTTTTTCATCAACCAAAGCTTGCGCCTGTAGTTTCTGAATGTCGCTGTTTATTTCTAATTTTCTTTCTGTAACACTATAATTAAGTTTTGCTTTATAAGTTTTAACATCATCCAGGTTTGGGCTTCTTCTAAGCTTTACCGCTTCTGCTAATATTGGTTTGTACGGACGGACAACTTCAATTTCTTCACTTACCGTTGCTTTCTCTTCTTGTTTTTTTTCTTGTGCCTGAACAGTTACTAAACCTGCAGCAAGGAAAAACAATGAGCTGTATATATATTTAATCGACTTCATGATTTTACTTCTTCGGGTTTAACTTTTCTAATTTTTGTTTTGCTGTAGGGATGATGTCATCCTTTTTGTTGTCGTAATTATCGATGATACTTAAAAGCGTACTTTTTGCTTGTAAATTATCTTTCAATGCAACATAGTTATCAGATAATAGGATAAAAGCTTTAGCTACCCAATAATCGTAAGATGCCATATTGTTAATTAAATCGAAGCAGGTTTTGGAAGATGTTTTATAATCACCTTTGGTGTATTCTAAAAACGCCAGATTGTATTTAGCTTCTGCAGCTGCAATTGTTTTAGTGCTTGCAACAACATTTTTAAATTCTTTTACAGCTGTTGTCGTATCGCCTTTTAATAAGTAAGCTTTACCTGCATATAAGCCAGAACTGTTTTTCTCTTCTTCTGATGCTTTTTCTGATCCTTTAGTAAGCTGAGCATATTTAATCATATCATCAGGAGAGTTAAGCGCTGTATAAGCTTTTAACAGATTGTTGATGGCATAACTGTAATGCGCTTTGTAATCAGTAGTCGTTTCTAAACGCTTTAAATAAACTATTGCCTCGTTATATTTTTTCTGGTCAAGAAAAACTTTCGAGATACTTAATAGCGAACGCTCGGTATAATCGCTCGACCAATCATTTAAAATATATTCGTAATCTGCAATTGCATCATCTGGACGACCAAGTTTCACTAAAGATTCTGCCCTGATAAACTTGCCTTCCTTATCGTGAATAGATTTAGGGAATTTATCAAAATAAGCATTAATAGCCTGTAGTGCGCCATTTGCATCACCTTTTAAGTATAACGTATTGGCAGCAGCAAAAACGATGTTATCTTGTTCTGCATTTGAATAGTTACCAAGCGGTGTTGTACCAGCGTAAGTAATAAAACCATTAGCATCACCTTTATCTACATAAATGTTTTTGATGGATTCCATGGCTTGCTTAGCTTCATCGGCACTTGGATAATCGCGGATTACCTTTTTGAAGGATTCTAAAGCAGCATCATCCTGATCTTGGTTGTATTGAACCAAACCAATGGTAACCAATGCTTTTGGTACGTAACTGCTGTGCGGATATTTAGCCACTAAGCCAACTAAATCGGTTTTTGATTTCTCTAAATCGCCTTTATTGAAGTAAGTGTAGGCCGTTTCAAAACCTGCATCATCTGCGTAGTTTGAGTTAGGGAATTTTTGCAGCAAACTTTGCATGGTTGCAATTTTTGTATCGTATTGATTTTCCAATCCCTGAATCATGCCCTTTTGGAAAATGGCGTAATCTTCTGCACTTGTTTTACGACTAATAATTTTATCGTAATTGCTCATGGCATTGCCATAGCTTTTATTTACAAAATACGAATCGGCTAAACGAATGGTTGCATCATCAATTGTTTTCTGATCTTTATCACTGCCAGCTAAAAAGCGTTCGAAATAGGTGGCTGCTTTGCCATATTTTTCATCTTCGAAAGCCGAGTAGGCCAAAGCATAGTTTGCAAAATTGTAAACACCAGTTTTATCAGCATCGGGCATTTTTAAGAATTTTTCGAAAGTGGTAACCGCTTCTCCGAATTTTCGTAGCTCGTACATTGATTCTGCTTTCCAGTAGGTACTTAATGCATGAATCTCATTGTCTTCTGGGAATTTCTCAGAACGTAAAAACATTGATAAAGCATTAGGGAAGGCTCTTTCGTTATAAAATTCTAATCCACGGAAATAGGTTACTTTTTGATAAGCTTCTTTTGCTTCTAAATTTTTATCAGGAATAGGCTCTAAAATATCAACAGCTGCCTGATAATTTTTAGTGGTTAATAAAACCTCGCCTAATAAAATTTTAGCTTCGTTAATTTTTCTTGATTTTGGAAATTGTTTCAGGAAGCCTTGTGTAGCCTCTAATGCTTGTTGATGGAAATTTAATTCGTAGCTTAATTTAGCATAATTTAACCACGATTCCTCCTGGATAATTTTATCAAAATCCAAGCGTGAGGCACGGAAAAATGCACTTTGTGCTTTCTCTTTATTTCCAAGTTGAATAAATGCCTTACCTAAAGTATGCATACCATTTTGAAGGTAAACATCGTCGGTATTTAGTTTTTCTAAAATAGCAACAGACTCTTTGTACTTTTTATTTTGAAACAAAGAGTAGCCATACTGGTAAATAAATAAGTTGTTTTTAGTATCGCTTTTATCTTTAGCATAAAATTCAGCGAAATACTTTTCTGCATTTTTAAAATCAGATTTTGCGAAATAAGAAGCAGCAACTAAACTTAACATTTCAGGCTCAAACTGCTGTTTGGTTTTTGCCATTGCAGGTATCGCATAGCTGATTACATCATCGTAACGCTCATCTAAATAATACATCGAAGTGATGTAATAAGGATAACTGGCTTCGTAAGTTGGCGAGCCTTTTAGTTTTTCGAAATTTGCTAAGGCCGTTTTATACTCCTTGTTCAGGTAGTTAATGTAAGCAAAGTAGTATGTTGCACTTTCCTGAAATTCACCTTCCTCTTTCTTTACTTTTTCAAAAAGCGGTTCAGCCTTATCATAGTTTTTTAACTGGAAATAAGCATAACCCTGTTTAAACTGGTACTCATTTCTTTGTTTGCCAGAAAGGGTAGAAGGATCGGTTTTTTCAAACCACTCTAATGCTTTTTCGTAGTTTTTTTGATTGAAATATGTTTTACCTACATAAAAGTAAGCCAGTTTTGTGTTCGGATTTAACGGATAATCGCGAATAAATGCCTGGAATAAGCTCTCGGCATCCGTATTGGTTAATTCTAAAGCACAAACGGCAGCATAGAATTTTGCATTCTCTTTTAATAAAGATAATTCGGCATTGCTTTCTGATTGAGAAGCGGGTTTAAAACGTTGTTGTTCAACAAGTTTAAACTGTTGCGAAGCAGCAGTATATTTCTCTTTGTCTAATAATTCTAAGCCCGTTTGATAGTTTTTATTGAGGTTTTGCACAGCGCTAACTTGCGCATAAGTGCTAAAACTTCCTGCTAAAAATAGCGGAATTAGTAAGTATTTATTTTGCATCGGTTTCAAATATGGTTGGTACTAAATTATAAATAGTATCAATGCTTATCAACAGAAGTAATTAACATCTGTGGATAACACAAGTTTAACGAATGGATTTTCGAATTGGTATGGAAGAAATGTAAATGTGGAAAATTAAGCTCTTTCAATGGTTCAATGGTCATTGGTGCAATGAGCCGAACTGGCTAGTCGATCAATTGTGAAGTAAGTTAACGATTAATCAAAGTCTAATTTGCTAAATTATGTCGATCGCTAGTAAATAATGACTAATGAACCAATTTATCCTTGACTTGCCAATAGATAAAGTACGGCCATTCTAACAGCAACTCCATTTTCTACTTGCTCTAAAATAATTGATTGCTTGCTATCTGCAACATCACTGGTAATCTCTACACCACGATTAATCGGGCCAGGGTGCATTACAATGATTTCTTTATCCAGATTATCTAAAATTTGTTTATTTAAGCCGTACATCATTGCATATTCTCTTTGCGATGGGAAATATTTAATGTCTTGACGTTCTAGCTGGATGCGAAGCATGTTTGCTACATCGCACCAATTTAGGGCCTTAATTAAGTTATGCTCTACCTTAACACCCAGTTGATGAATGTGCTTAGGAATTAACGTAGTCGGACCGCAAACCATAACTTCTGCACCTAAACGTTGTAAGCATAGTATATTCGAAATTGCAACTCTCGAGTGCAAAATGTCGCCAACAATTACAACTTTTTTACCTGCAACATCTCCTAATTTCTGGCGTATTGAAAAAGCATCAAGCAATGCTTGTGTCGGATGTTCGTGTGCGCCATCTCCAGCGTTTACAATTTGAGCTTTAATGTGTCTGCTTAAAAACTGACCAGCGCCAGCGTACGGATGACGCATTACAACCATATCAACTTTCATCGATAGAATGTTGTTCACCGTATCAATTAAGGTTTCGCCTTTGCTTACAGATGAGGAAGAGGCTGCAAAATTTACAACATCTGCCGAAAGTCTTTTTTCGGCAAGTTCGAAAGAAAGTTTTGTACGGGTAGAGTTTTCGAAGAAAATGTTGGCAATGGTAATATCACGAAGCGAAGGAACCTTTTTAATAGGTCTGTTAATCACTTCCTTAAAATTATCTGCAGTTTCGAAAATTAATTCGATATCATTCCGGTTAATATCTTTAATGCCTAAAAGATGTCGGGTTGATAGTTTGTCTGCTGCCATTTTTTACTTATTGTTTATCTGATAATAATAAAACTTTGTCTTCTGCTCCTTCACTCGCCCAGGTAACTTTTACATGCTGCGAGTTTAAGCTATCTACCTGTAAGCCAATGTAATCGGGTTCTATTGGTAAATGTCTGCTAAATCTACGGTCAATTAAAACCAATAATTCAACTTTTTCCGGGCGGCCATAAGCAAGCAAAGCATCAAGCGCTGCTCTTATTGTTCTGCCTGTCCAAAGTACATCGTCGATTAAGATTACTTTTTTACCTTCGATTATAAAATCTATTGAATTACTGCTGGCTGTTACCAAACCATCCTTACGGCGAAAATCGTCTCTAAAGAAAGTAATATCAAGGTTTCCCTTTAAAATTTTCTTGCTTTTTAAAATACCCTGAAGTTCAGTTTGAATTCGATCGGCTAAAAAGGGGCCTCTAGGCTGAATGCCAATTAAAACGGTATTTGCGAAATCGTCGTGGTTTTCAATTAATTGATGGCAAAGCCTCTTAATTGTAATTTGAATTTTTTGTCCGTCAAGAAGTGTTTTCTTTTGCATTGAAGAAGGATTGGGCAAATATATAAAAATGTTTTAAGGTAGGAAAGGCGAAGTTAGATTGTTTTAACTTCATCTTGCTAAAATGTTCATTTTCAAATATTAAAATCTATAAATAACTTCTATAATTTCAATTCTTTGAAAAGCAATTTATTGTGCTTATCGGTTCCAGCAGTCCTGTCATTCACTACAATCTTTTAAAAACCTCTGAATTGCTAGGGCCTGAAGCATCTGTTTCATCGGTTGCAGATGCTTCGTGCCTCAGCAAGACTCCATATCCCTGGCTGCTGCAATTTTAAAAGTATTTCCGTTGCTGCCAGGTTTAGATTACTCAGGCTAAAAGTGTAAATTTACATCATAATGAAAGCGCAACCAGTAATCTTTTTCGATGGTGTTTGTAACCTTTGCAATGCTTCGGTTCAGTTTGTAATTGAGCATGATCAAGAAAATTATTTCAAATTCAGTGCCTTACAAGGTGATTATGCGAAAGCGGTTTTACCAAAATTCAATGTAAATCCGAGCAGTTTAAACTCAACATTGCTATTGGAAGATGGTAAACTTTATACAAAATCTTCTTCGGCGTTACGTGTAGCTAAAAAACTAAATGGTATTTGGCCGTTGCTTTATGGGTTTATTATTGTGCCTAAGTTTATCCGCGATTGGGTTTATGATCTTGTTGCTAAAAACCGTTACAAATGGTGGGGCAAGCAGGAAACTTGCTGGGTACCAACGCCAGCGCTAAAAAATAAATTTTACGACTAAGTTATTTTTTCTTACAACTTTGGATGTGCATTGTTGCCGATCTTCTTATTATATCCTTTACCATTGCTGCTGAAAAATGCGCCATATGAAATAATTAAAATAATGATTAAAGCACCCAATAGGCCAATTGTGTAGCCGCTATTAATAATTTTATCTATGCTTATTAGGTAAATATCCCAAACTCTTAATATCAAAACACCAATAAATGATATGCTGTGTAAAACAATTAATGCTCCGATAACTTTTTTCATACTATAATATTTGGTTTAAGTATTGTGAGAATTTCTTTGGTCTTTTAGCTAAAAAAGCATGTAGATTTGATGGTTAAGAATTAAAATCGACTTAACAATTCTTTTTTCTTAGCATCAAATTCATCTTGTGTTATAATGCCTTCATTTACTAGGAGCTTAACAAACTGAATAAAGCGATGTATATAATAAAATGATTATGAAATAACTATTTTACAATTTGGGCAATAAATTGCATCATTGTTGCCAAAATGGTTTAGATCGAATTTTAAGAAAGTTCGGTTATTTTGTTCTTCAAATCGTTTAATGGTTTAACAAAAATACTGTCGTTCATTTTCTTTGCAATATAAATAAACGGTATGCCCACCAGAGTCAGTATCAAAATTTGGGGTAAAAAACCTGGCAGGCCAATTACTTTCTCAAAAGATTGATGTACGTAAAGTTTATAAGCTAACAATCCTGTTGGCCCAGCAAGAGGTAAAAAAATGTATCCATAAATAGATTCTCCCTTTAAAATCTCTTTAATTGCGTTGTAATTATCGATAAGTACCTGTTTGGTATTCGAATTATAATCAACACCTGTTTTAATCTTTTTGAACTTGATTACACCGAGTGCTCTAAATGTTTCGTAGGTGATAAATACGAATAAGAGTAAAAATCTTAAATCGCCTTTAGCAATAAAAGACATCACTAAAATTGGAATATCTATAATTCTAATCCACCTTAGTTTCCATTTTAGTTTAAACAATAAATCTTGCAGCAGCGTATGAGACTTTTCGTCGATACTAATTTTTGTAATATCGATTTTTTCTGCTTTGCTATTAAATTCGGTACTAAGGTTTTGCCATTCTTGTTCTAAGTTCATTTTATTTCCCTGTTAAAAGTGAAGCCAGTTGTTGTTTAATGCGATGAAGTTTAACATTTGTATTATTCCGTGATAAACCAATCATTTCGCTAATTTCTGTATTGTCGAAGCCATCTAAATGCAGCATAATTATACTTCTGTCGATGTCTGTTAGCTTTCGGATGCATCGGTAAAGCCAGTCTGCCCGTTCTGATAATTCTGGAGGTTCGAAATAATAGTCGAACGAATCAGGATTCTTGATTTGAATTTGTTTTTTCTTTTTACTCAAAAAAGAGAGCGAAACATTTAGACTGATTTTGTAGAGCCAGGTAGAGAATTTTGCCTCGCCTTTAAAACGCGGATAGGCACTCCAACTTTGGTAAATAATTTCCTGATACAAATCTTTACGGTCTTCTCCATCATCGGCATAAAGGTTTATCATTTTATAGATAATACCTTTATGTTCTTCCAATTTGTTTAGGTAAGATTTTTCAATCATGTTGCTTATTTACCTTTTAATAAACGATTGGCTTTAGAGTCCTTTTGATAGCGGGCGATATCTCGTATTAAAAATATAACAGCCATCGTTATAAGAAAATATTTTATATACGGAGATGTAGTTTCCAGGCTGGCGATTATAAGTAAAAATCCTGTCAGGCCAAATTTTGAGTTTCGGTTATCCATTGCTTATTAAATTTATTTGAACAGTTAGTAAGCATTGGGCATTAATAAATTACAGAAAATGAAAATTAATTTTCGAGGTAACGCTTGGAATAGGTGATTCCCATTAAATCGTATCTTTTAAACTGTGTTTTCAAGCGTTTTTGAAAATTAGGGTAATTGCGTTTTTCCTTCGGACTCCATAAAATTTCGCTCAAGGCATCTAATCGCGGAAATAATTGATATTGCACTTTTGCTGGATTGGTAATATACTCGCTCCATAAACAACCTTGTCCGCCCCAAATGTATTTTGCCTGTTCTGCATTTAATTCTGCTGGTACTGGTTCGTAGTTGTAAACATCGGCTAGTAAAGATGGTGTACTTGCGGTTAAGCTATCTTCTTTTGCAAATTGACCGTGGTTGAAATACATTTTGTTTTCAGGAGTCATAATGGCTTTATGATTTTGTTTTGCAGCCTCAATACCACCTTTTTCGCCTTGCCAACTCATTACAATAGCATTTGGAGCCAGGCCACCTTGTAGAATTTCGTTCCAGCCGATAATGGTTTTGCCTTTGCTATTTACAAATTTCTCAATCCTTTGGATGAAATAACTTTGCAGTTCACTCTCATTTTTAAGCCCATTTGCTTTCATAATTTGTTGCGAAACCGCTGATTGTTTCCACCAAACTTTCGAAGCCTCGTCACCACCGATGTGAATGTATTGCGATGGGAATAAATCCATTACTTCGGTTAATACGTTTTCTAAAAATTTAAATGTAGTATCTGATGCTTGCAAAACGTTATTGTATTTATTCATCATACCCCAGGTTTGGGCTACCTCATATTTTTTGTTGGGTTCGGTTCCTAATTCGGGATATGCCGCCAGCAAAGCCATGCTATGGGCTGGCATCTCGATTTCTGGAATGATGATGATGTAGCGTTTAGCAGCGTATTCAACTACGTCTTTTATTTGTTCTTGTGTGTAAAAGCCACCATGTTTAAGCCCATCCGTTTTGATCACGGCATCTTTTGGAGTAATATTAATCCCTGTTGGCAAAACCTGATATTTAATGTTTTCATTTCCTTTTCCTGGCCATAATCCAACAATACTACCATCACGCCAGGCGCCAATTTCTGTGAGTTTTGGATATTTCTTAATCTCAATTCTCCAGCCATGATCATCGGTTAAATGCCAATGGAAATAGTTCATTTTATGTAGTGCTAAATAATCGATGTACTGCTTGATAAATTCAACTTCAAAAAAATGGCGACTTACATCCAAATGCATTCCACGGTAATCGAAGCGGGGATAATCTGTAATGGAAACCGCTGGAATTTGAAGCGATGCTGATTTTACATCAGGTAGCAATTGAATTAAAGTTTGTATACCATAAAAAAGTCCATTTTCAGAATTGGCATAAATTATTGTTTGATCGTAGTTGCTTACAAGTTCATATTCGTTCGAACTTTTTAGTAATCGCGTAACTATTTCTAGTTTGATTATATTTTTCTTACTTGTTGAATTTGGGTTAATCCGAAGTTTTAGGTCGTAATATTTTTGAATATAACTTTGTAGAAATAAAGCTGAGTTGGATAAAGAATCACTTGAAATAATTTCTGTGCTTTTATCAATAATAAATTTTTCTGTGCTTAATCCAGTCTTAATATTTACTGGCTGCGGGATAATATTTACTTCTTGAGCAGATAGACTGTTGCAAAAAGCAAATGATAAAAACAAAAAGATAATCTTCTTCATAATAGAATGGTTTTCCTTTTCAAAAGTAGTAATTCTAATCGGATGAAAGTAAAAGGTTTGGGAGAACGAATTATTGATGTTACCTAAACCCGATGGGAGGGAAATCCTTTTTTGTTGTACTTCGACAGGCTCAGCATGACAGGAGTTTAAAAAAAGATTGATCGGACAGCGGGGCAGGAGTTACCGATGAGTGCTGACTTTCGTTTTCAAATTATTTGAACCATTAAGACATTAAGAAAATATAAGCTCATGTCGCTTTTATATTGAAACTGAGATTGCTTCGTCGGCTGAAATAGCTTCATCACAATGATGACCTTCTGAAAATTCAGTGTATTCTGTGTTTCCGTGGTAAAAAATAGGAACAAAAAAATCCCGATAACTTTCGCTATCGGGATTAATATATTTAGTTAAAAAGAACTAGCCTTTTTTAGCTTTACTTTCTTCGCCTTCTAATTGCGATTTCAATTGAGCTAATACGTCTAAATCTCCTAAAGTAGATTTCTCTACAGAATCTTTAACTTTTTTAACTGCAGTTACAGATGCTTTTGCTTCTTTTTTCTTAGTAGCACGTTCTTCTGCTAAAACTTCAGCTTTAACTTCTTCCCAAATACGAGCGTGAGAAACAACGATGCGTTTAGCTTCTTTGTTAAACTCGATAATTTTGAAGTCGTTAGTTTCTTCAGCTTTAACTGAAGTACCATCTTCTTTAACCATGTGTTTAGTTGGTACGAAACCTTCTACACCGTATGGTAAAGCAATAACAGCACCTTTATCAGTTACTTTAACAACTGTTCCTTGGTGAACCGAATCTAAAGTGAAGATCGTTTCGAAAGTATCCCAAGGGTTTTCCTCCAATTGTTTGTGACCTAAACTTAATTTACGGTTATCAACGTCTAATTCTAAAACAACTACGTCTAATACATCACCAACCTTAGTGAATTCGTTAGGGTGGTTTACTTTTTTAGACCAAGATAAATCAGAGATGTGGATTAAACCATCGATACCTTCTTCGATTTCAACAAAAACACCGAAGTTAGTCATGTTTTTAACAGTTGCTTTGTGCTTGCTTCCAACAGGGAATTTAGCAGCAACTTCTTGCCATGGATCGTTAGATAATTGTTTAATACCTAAGCTCATTTTGCGCTCGTCTCTATCTAAAGTTAAAACTTCAGCTTCGATCTCATCACCAACTTTTAAGAATTCTTGTGGATTTCTTAAGTTTTGTGACCAGCTCATTTCAGAAACGTGTATTAAACCTTCAACACCTGGGATGATTTCTAAGAAAGCACCGTAATCTGCAACAGTTACGATTTTTCCTTTTACTTTAGAACCAACTTGAATGTCAGTGCTTAAGTTCTCCCAAGGGTGTGGAGTTAATTGTTTTAAACCTAAAGCGATACGTTTTTTCTCATCATCGAAATCTAAAACAACCACGTTGATTTTTTCATCTAATGATAATACTTCTTTTGGATGCTCTATGCGGCCCCAAGAAATATCAGTAATGTGAAGTAAACCATCAACACCACCTAAATCGATGAACACACCGAAATCAGTAATATTTTTAACAGTACCTTCTAATACCTGTCCTTTTTCTAATTTAGAAACGATTTCTACTTTTTGTGATTCTAAATCGTCTTCGATTAACACTTTATGAGAAACTACAACGTTTTTAAACTCATGGTTAATTTTAACAACTTTGAATTCCATTGTTTTACCAACGTAAACATCGTAATCACGGATAGGTTTAATATCAATTTGAGAACCTGGTAAGAAAGCTTCAACACCCATGATATCAACAATTAAACCACCTTTAGTACGGCTCTTAACGAAACCATTGATGATTCTATCATTTTCAAGAGCCTCGTTAATCGCTTCCCAAGATCTTTGAGTTTTAGCTCTTTTGCGAGAAAGGATCAATTGACCGTTAGCATCTTCTGGTGCTTCAACGAAAACGTCAACTGAATCGCCGATTTTTAAATCTGGTGTATCACGGAATTCTGAAGTAGAAACTAAACCGTCTGATTTAAAACCAACGTTTAATACTACATCTTTGTTGTTAATTGAAACAACGATACCGCTAATGATTTCACCTTTAGTGATTTGATTGAATGTTCCAGCATACATATCTTCAAACTTTTTACGGTCTGCGTCATTGTAATTTCCGAAAACTTTTTCATCTGCATCCCAATCGAAATCTTCCGTTGGTGTTGCTAATGATGATTTGATCGATTCGATCGAAACTGAATCAGCTTCTGATTCAATAGTTTCTTTTTCAGTCAGACGTCCGCCTTCTCCCTGAAGCTCAGCTGTTTTAGCTGCTAATTCTTTTTCTGCTACTTGTTTTTTAGCCATTAATTAATTATCTCCTTTTTTCCCTATTTAGGGACAGCAAAGGTAAAAATATTTTAATTAATAGAAAAGATTTTTTTAATAAATGTTGCTGATTTTTAGGTTATTAGAAAAGTAGTAGCAAGTATTAAGTATCAAGTATCAAGATTGGGTGCAAAAAACAGGCATTTTGGAATTCCTTTCTTTCAGAGCGCCTTCTCCGATATTTTAACAGAGGTGGGTTTTTCTTGCGTATTTTATATAATGATTTGAAAATGAGCATTCAGCAATTCTTCGGTCGAAGCAGTCCTGTTATTCGCTATAGCCCCGAAGAAAAATCGGGGGCTTCCTCTGCTACCAGGTTTATTTTGAATGGACAATCTAAGAAATAAACAATATTAAGCTAATGAATAATGATTTAGACTATTCAGAAATTTCAGCCAACAGCTCTATCAGTTCCTTATCTGAAATATTATCTTTTTCAGATTTATCATAAATAGAAAGTAAATAAACAGTTGAATCAGTTACAATGAAGTTGGTTATAATTCTAGCCCCACCAGATTTTCCTTTGCCTTTTGATGCAATTGCAATTCGAATTTTGTAGCAATTTTTTCCAATTGCGGTGCCTGCAGTAGGATTCTTTTCAAGACTGCTAAACAGGGATGTCATTTCATCCTTTAAAGAGCGGTATTTTTTCGCAAGTTTTTTAAGTTCTTTTCTAAAGCTAGGAACTGCAATTATATTATAAATCATTAAGCAATTCTTCTGCAGATATGCCCTTCAACTTTCCTTGTCGTATCAGCTTCAGTTCTTCCACTGCTTCCTTAATTTCTGCTTTTAAAAGTTCTTTTGGTTCAATAATTGTTTTTGCTTTAACATAAGGAATGCTATTCAATACTTCCATTAACGAAGTCGCTTTATGATCAGGTATTTCGAGTAAAACTTTCATAATATCAAATATACAAATTATAGTCTATTTCTTTGTAAATATCCCTCTGGTAAAACCCTCTCCAATTAGCGTGTTATCATCTCTTATTAAAAGCATGATGGTGTTTTGCTGGTCGTATAATTTAATCATATCACCATCAATAACATATTTAGAGGTAAAAGCCGAGTCAGTATAAGCATCCTGAACTAAAACCGAGTCTTTAGATTTAAAATTAAAGACCTTATACTGTATATCTTCGCTACTGCTAAATGTACCCGAAACCGTTTTTTCTTTTACAAAAGTTATAAAACAGAAGTAACCAATTACCAGTATAACAATTGTAGCAAAAGCAATTAAAAATTTGTTTCCGCTGGCATATTTTAGCGAGAAGTACAAAATAACAATTAGTATCAAGGCAACCACACCGAAGAAAATAATATTTGAATAATTTTCTGCAGATTGAGGTATAGAAGCAGAAACTGCCGCTTTGTTATCAATTGGTTTTAACAGTGGTGAAATTCGAACTAAAAACTCCTTGCTCACCCAACCTTCGCCGTTGGTTACTTTTATTTTAAAGTAACTGGCATCAGCCGAATCAATTACAGCAACATTTTCATTTTCTGGAAGGTAACCAATCACTTTACTTTTTGGATCAGCCTTTTGCCTTACTCTCAAATTGTCGGTTGTAACGCGATAGATTACATCAGCAACAGGCGTAGTAGCAGGGGCTTGGGTTGATGGTGCTGTAGAAGCGGATTGTGGCGTAGCAGGTTGTGGAGCTGCAATCTTTTGAACGAAATCTTTACTTACCCAGCCTTCACCATTTTTTAACTTGATTTTATAGAACTTAGCATTGCTAGCGTCTAAAACCGTTACATTTTCATTTTGCGAAATGTTACCTACTACTTTACTTTTTGGGTCGCTGCTCGCTCTAACACGTAACTGATCGGCGGTCACTTTATAAGTATCTTGTGCTGCTAATCGGTTCGAAAAAAAAGAAAAAGCAAGTAGTAAAAAGAAAATTCTAGTCATAATTTTGGTATTTCTGCAAAGCAAATAAGTAAAATATTGCACCACGCTAAGAGCAAACATCGTGCTAAAGAGCTCCAAAATTAGGAAATACTTTTAATAAGCCTTGTAAAAGAACGGAATCATTTTCAAACGTAATCATGATTACCAACTTCCTCCAGAGCCACCGCCGCCGCTACTACCACCGCCCCAGCTACCACTGCTTGATGATGAGCTGCTTGATGATGAAGAACTGCTGCTACTCGAAGAAGAGGAACTTTCAACAAGCATTGCCAGTACAACAGTTTTAATGAAAATTTCATGGTTGCAATTGGAACATTCCTGAATCTCTTTCCCTTCGCCTTTATTACTGTACGTTGCTCTTCTTACGGTTTCTACTTTAGGTTTTGATAAAGTTTTGAATTTACATTTTGGACATTCACTAAAATCGCTAAAGTTTTCTGCTGGCCAGGCTTTTATTCGGTGCTCTTTGTGATTTTGGCTTTCCCAAATGGCATAATCGTAAACAAAAAGTATTTCTTCCTTGCGTTGACCTTTGTTTAAAAATGGTTTTCCTTCGACATTAATATCTCTATCCACACGGATCATGTTATTATTATTACTATCTAATAATGGTGTAAATCTCGAAGATAACTTACTCCTAGTATTTGCGTTTTTTAAAATCCCGAATAAAACAAGAGGAGAGAGTATTGCTAATGGCCAAACTTTTTTATTTAGTTCTTTAGCTGCATTAAAGAAATTTTCATCATCAACATGCATTTTTCTCAATGTAGAAAGTGCTCCCAAATATCTAAAGAAAAAAAACAGCGATAAGACGATATATATTATTATTGGAATACTGGTTGAGTTTAGCCCGACGTTTTTAAACTCGAATATAAATGCCCAAACAAAAAAAGAAACAAAAGCAATGAGGAATAACCCTCCACAACCACCCGCTAAAGCCTTATCATAGGAGTTTATAGTAATTTTATTTTTTTTAATTTTATAAGAAGGTAATTTCTTTTTGAGGTAAATAAATGCAAGAATGAAAAGCGATATAATAACCCCAGAATAAATTGTGGGGTCTTTCCATTCGTTTTTGCTTTTATTTGTTTCGGCAATTAAAGATTGTATTTCTGCTGAATTATTTGGGTTATTTAAAAAATCGGCAATTGCATTTAGTGAATTTGCAATGCCATCATCATAATTCTGAGTTCTAAATGCAGGCAATAAATTTCTTTCTGCAATATGTTTTAACTTAACATCTGGTAATAAACCTTCTAATCCGTAACCTGTAATAAATCGATATTTTCTTCTGTCAATGGAAGCGAATAATAGCAAGCCATTGTTAACCTCTTTTTTGCCAATTCCCCATTTTCTAAACAATTGCATCCCAAATTCAAACTCATCAAGATTGTCGTCGAAATCTTTTACAACTACAACTGCAATTTCGGTTTTAGTTTGTTTTTCTATACGAGTTATGAGTCTGTTTAACGAATCTACATTGCTTAAAATCCCATCGGGATCGCTTACGTAATAGTCTTGCCCTAATCTCTTTGGGTCGGGAATCTCATTAACATTATATTTTTTCTGAGCGTACGTAGCTAAGCTTACAAAAAACAGTAAGGAGAGTATTAAATTTTTCATCTAAAAAATTATTGTTAAATAGAATAACATTAGTTTTAGGGATGCTGAAAATGAATGGGGAATTATTCTTTAAGTATTTTATCTAATACTTTATTTAGTTTAGTTTTATCCTTCATGTAAGCTTCTAAATTAAAAAGCTTAACCGTTTTAAATTCTATTGGGTGGCTTTCGCTCTGCAACGAAATATAGCCCGATGTTAGTGGTTTACCATCAACTTTAACTTTTGGGTCATAGTTGTTAACACTTCCTCCTCCAATTTGTGGTTTAGTGTATTCTAAAACAACTTCGCCTTCTATAATATGTTTAACAACAGAATCGCCTAAAACCAAAAATTCGGCAGTAACCCATTGGTCGCCAGCGTAAGTTTTAGATTTTGAATCTAAACAGTGTTGGGTAAATAGTTTGCCTTCGAAAACGATGTTTGTTCCAGGGGTACATACATTACTGGTATGTCGATCGTGTTCGCCATCGCCCCCCAAAATTTGTCCTTCAATAGATATAGGAAAATCTTGATCGCGAAGCATAGTTTCTGGAGCTTGACCATGCAGCATGGCGCCGCTATTTCTCCAAGCCCATCCTTCGCCGCCTTTTGCCTGTTCGCCGATAAAACGATAGGTAACTTTTAATAAATAAGCAGAAAATGGCTTTTTATAGAAAATATGGCCGTATTGTTTGTCGAAATCTTGATAACCATCATAGCTTACTTTCATTAAACCATTTTCTACTCGAAAAGTATTTGCGTAATTATCGTTAAAATCGTGTTTAGAGATTTTAACTTTCCAATCTTTTAAATCTTTACCATTGAAAAGATTTATCCAGCCTTTTTGGGCATTTGCCTGGAAAGAAATAGAGATTGTTACTAAGGTAAGAATAAAGAAAATTTTATGTTTCATATTAGCAAACTTGGTTAGCTGCTAAAAATATGAAATTAAATTTAACCCTTTAAATTAATTGTTTAGAAATGGTTGTACCTTTTCTAAAGCAAATGCAAGTTGTTCTTCTTGTGTTAAGTTGGTGTTATCTAAAATTATAGCATCATCAGCCCGCACTAAAGGACTTTCTTTTCTGGTTGTATCGGCATAATCTCTATGTGCTAGATTTTCGAAAACTTCTTCTAAAGTTGTTTCATTATTACCTTTACTTTCTAATTCTTTAAATCTTCGCTCTGCTCTAATTTTTGGGTCGGCAGTCATAAATAATTTCAATGGTGCATCAGGAAAAACTGTTGTTCCAATATCTCGGCCATCCATAACAATGTTTTTTGATTTTCCCATCCGTTGTTGTTGTTTAACCATTTCGTGGCGAACAATTTTATGGGCAGAAACCTCACTTACGTTTTCAGAAACAGGCATCAACCTAATTTCATCAGAAACCTCTTCGCCGTTTAATGTAATATGCGATTCGTAATCTCGTGCATGAAAATTTAATTCGATATGCTTTAAGGCATCGGCTACTTTTAAATCATCAGTAATATCAATATGGTTTCTTAAAAAATATAAGGTTACAGCACGGTACATGGCCCCACTATCTATATATATAAAACCTAATTGCTTAGCTAATGCTTTTGCCAGTGTACTTTTTCCGCAAGATGAATAGCCATCTATAGCTATTACTAAATTTTTTTTCATCGTGCTGCAAAGGTAAAAAATAGAAGGATAACGCTGAACTTTTTAGCGCTTTAAACGATGTTTATTTATCAAATTTAGCTATCCAGACTGCATTGTAAGGATGTAACCATCCTTCATGTTGTAAATACCAGAATAATCCTTCATCAATTCTAAAAGCAAATAAGCCATTAAGCAGGTGATTTGCATTATGAGTTGTATAGTTTTTGCGGTAGCTAAAGTAGGTTATTAGTGTTGCCTTTTTTTGATCGCCTTCATCTGTGATCTCTAAAGTACATGGATCAAAAGCTGCAGCAAACCTGAAGTTACCGTTAAAACGTTCACTCCATTTGTTCCAGGCAACCTCATGTTTACCCTTCCTGTTAATTACAGCCTGAATATCTGGTGCTCTTAAATAATCATTATCATAAAAAATTCTTGTTTTACTTTCTTTAGGAAATAAAAGATAAAAATTTTGAATACTTGCTTCTGGAAAAGGAATAATATCTCCTACAGTTATAATTAACAAGGTACCATAAATCGCTGCCTTTTCTTTAAAGCTTAAATGAAAGCCAGCATTAATTTGCTCTTGAAAAGCCTCTGCATGTTGGTTGTATTGCCTAAGATTATAAGGGGTAGAAAGGATAAAAAGTAAAAAACCTGCGCATAAGGTTATGGTGATAAATCGTCGGTTTTGTTTTCGAAAAAATGAGATAATAGCAAAAATTAAGATTAATGCCAGCCCATAAAATATGTGTAATGAGTAACAATAAGTCCAGATTAATAAGAATAGGAAAACAAAAATGATAATCGAAAATAGTAGAGTTTTTAAAAAACGTAGAAGTTTTTTACCGAAGTTATTTAGTGTCATTGGGACGTTTTTAGCTTGAAGCTTATTTAGATTGATTTTTTGAAGTTAAAATTTCTGGATGAATAAACAAAATCATCAAAATTATAAATATCAAATTTAACATTTTTTGTTATTTTTTTTAGGGATATATTTGATGCTTAAATAAAACGAAATTGTATAGTAATGGTACCTGATAGAGAGCAGATTTTAAAATATGTAACCTTTAAAACTTCTAGAAGCGGAGGGAAGGGCGGCCAGAACGTAAATAAGGTTTCGAGTAAAGTAGAGCTTATTTTTAATATTAACGAAGCTTATTTTTTTAATGAAGATGAAAAGGAACTTTTAAAATTAAGATTAGAAAATCGATTAGATACGGAAGGATTGCTTCATATTGTTTCTCAGGAAGATAGAAGTCAGCTTTTAAATAAAGAAAAAACAGTGGTTAAATTAGTCGAACTTATTAAAAAATCACTCTTAATTCAGAAAAAAAGAAAACCAACTAAAATACCAAAATCGATTATCGAAAAAAGGTTAAAAAACAAAACCGTTAACGCATTTAAAAAGGAACGTAGAAGGAAGCCCAATTTAGACTAAAATTATTGCCCAAATCTGTAGTACAAACTTAATCCTCCATAGTTTTGCGCTTTAGCAACGCTTTTAACTTCTTTAGTTTTAAATATCACGTTAAAATCAGCAGTAAATCTATTCGAACTATAATTTACACCAAATTGCTGCTCGAACACTATTGGTTTAACGCCAAATGTTACTGGACTATCATTATTGAATAGACTTCCCTGAATGGTGGCATCATACGCAACAACATTTAACTGGGGCTTTGCGTAAAAGAAAAATTCGAAATTATTTATTTTTTTTGTTTTTGAATCTCCGATAACGGCGTTGTGATAGGCGCTATTAAATAGTTGGTTTAATTTTCCAGCCCTAAATAAAACCGATGCACCCAAGCCATTAAAAGTTGTTCCTAAATTTGCATAGCCTTGTCCACTAAAATCGACCGCATTATCGCTTGAGCGATGTATTAATTTACTATAACTTGTAGAAAGATTAATTGTTACTTCGTTTTTTATTTGATAATCCCAGCCAGCTGGTGTGTAAAAGCCAACAGTTTTGTGTAAAAACTCTTGAGCATCTTGCGCTAACGAATTCGGGCCAACTGTTCCTAATTCGATACTGGTTTTTAAAACGCTCTCTTTTTTATAGAAAACAGAGTAGGCGGCTCCAGCATACAAATAGCCAGCAAAAGGCCTGTCCTGGTCTTCTCGTTTAGCAACCATTCCCCAATATGGCGTGTAAATCTTTTGCCCAACAGAAATTTCGTAAGTTTTCTTCTCGATATGCTCTCCAAATTTTTCAGGATTTATCGCTCTGCGGTAATAAATAAATAAACCATTTGTATAATATCTATCGTTTAATGTAGCCAGATAAGCATCATTTTCCGTTTTGAAGCCAAATTCGTTTTTAAAATTCTGAGCCTTAGCAGCATCAATAATAAACAATAATAAAAGGGAAGCTAAAATCGATTTCATAAAAAAGCCCGAGGAATTACCTCAGGCTATAAAAGTATCTATTGTAAATGAATTAATTAATCGAAGGATTAAATTAAATTTTAATATTACAAATTAGTTAACAATTGGGGCAGGTTTTATACTTAAATCCAATGGTTTTTTAACCTTATTTTTTAATAATGCCAAATCAATTACTTCACTCATTTCAGAAACGTAGTGGAATTTTAAATCTTTGATATAACTTTCTTTAATTTCTAAAATATCCTTACGGTTGCTTTTGCAAAGAATTATTTCTTTAATATTTGCTCTTTTTGCGGCTAATATTTTTTCTTTAATTCCGCCAACAGGTAAAACCTTTCCTCGTAAGGTAATCTCGCCAGTCATAGCTAAATGTTGTTTTACTTTACGTTGCGTAAACGCTGAAGTTAGAGCGGTAAGCATGGTTATACCGGCCGAAGGGCCATCTTTTGGTGTTGCACCCGCAGGTACGTGAACGTGAACATCCCAGTTATCAAACAAAGTATAATCAATACCAAATTCGTTTGCATGTGCACGTAAATAAGCTAACGCAATAACTGCCGATTCCTTCATTACATCGCCAAGATTACCAGTTAAGGTTAATTTACCTTTACCCGGACTTAAACTAGACTCAATGAACAAAATATCGCCACCTACGCTAGTCCAGGCTAAACCTGTAACCACACCAGCAACTTCATTACCTTCATATAAATCCTTATCATAAATTGGTGCTCCAAGAATTCTTTCTACATCATCGTTGGTTAAAGTAACATTATACTCTTCTTCCATTGCAATTTTTGTAGCAACACCACGAACCAGCGATCCAACTTTTTTCTCTAAACCACGTACACCACTTTCGCGGGTATAATCTTCAATTACTTTTTCGATTAAGGCAGGTTTAAGAATGATGTCTTTCAATTTCAAGCCATGGTTTTCTTTTTGTTTCGGCAATAAGAATTTTTTAGCAATTTCTATTTTTTCCTCAATTGTGTAACCATTTACCTCGATAATCTCCATACGATCTAACAATGCAGGCTGTATCGTACTTAATGAATTCGCTGTGGCGATAAACAAAATGTTCGATAAGTCGTAATCCATTTCTACGTAATGATCGTAGAAAGCATTATTTTGTTCAGGATCTAAAACTTCAAGCAAAGCTGATGAAGGATCGCCACGGTGATCGGTACCTACTTTGTCAATTTCATCCAATACAAAAACAGGGTTATCAGCACCTGCTTTTTTAATTGAAGAAATAATACGGCCAGGCATAGCGCCTATGTAAGTTTTACGGTGACCACGAATTTCAGCTTCATCGCGAATACCGCCTAACGCCATGCGCACATATTTACGGCCCAAAGCTTTCGCTATAGACTTGCCTAAAGATGTTTTACCAACTCCTGGAGGGCCAACCAAACATAAAATTGGCGCCTTCATATTGCGTTTAAGTTTTAACACCGCTAAATATTCAATTATACGTTGTTTAACTTTTTCAAGCCCGAAATGGTCTTTATCTAAAATTCTTTGTGCCCTTTTAAGGTCGAAGTTATCTTTTGTAAATTCACTCCAAGGCAAATCTAAAAGCAATTCCAAATAATTCAATTGTACAGAATAATCTGGCGCCGCTGGATTCATACGCCCTAATTTATCAAGCTCTTTATCGAAATGCGCAAAAACCTCTGCCGACCATTTTTTCTTTTTTGCCCTTTCCTGAAGTGCGTCAAATTCAATATCTGCAGAACTGCCTCCAAGCTCTTCTTGAATGGTTTTTAACTGCTGATTTAAGAAATAATCACGCTGTTGTTTATCTAAGTCGGTGCGAACTTTCGATTGGATTTGATTTCTCAACTCTAACATCTGCAATTCGACCATTAAAAGATCCATAACTTTTTGCGCTCTTTCCAATAAACTGTCCATTTCCAGGATTTTTTGCTTATCAGACATTTCGGCATTCATGTTCGATGAAATAAAATTAATCAGAAATGAATTGCTTTCAATGTTTTTAAGTGCAATACTTGCTTCGCTTGGAATGTTCGGCGAAAGCTGAATAATTTGAGCAGACATTTCACGAATAGAAGCAATCAGGGCTTTAAATTCTTTATCTGTTTTATGCTTCTGCTCTTCAAACTTCTTAACCGAAGCTTTAATATATGGCTCATTTTGAACCTCTTCCAACAAACTAAAGCGCTGTTTACCTTGAATGATAACCGTAGTGTTACCATCAGGCATTTGTAAAAGCTTTATAATGTTTGCAACAGTACCAACGGTATTTAATTGATCAAAAGTTGGATCTTCAATCGAAACATCTTTTTGGGAAACAACACCAATAATCTTATTTCCTTTGTAAGCTTCTTTAATTAGCTTAATGGATTTATCTCTTCCAACTGTGATTGGAATAACTACACCAGGAAATAAAACGGTATTGCGCAGTGGTAGAATGGCCAACACTTCGGGGGTTTCTTCATTATTCATATCTTCTTCGTCTTGTTGAGACATTAAAGGGAAAAATTCGGTATCCTCGTTTATTATTGGCATTGCGCTATTAAAATCAAATATATCTTCTTTACTCATTATTATTATTTGAAACGACAAACTGGCAGTTCTATCGTTGATGATCTGTGTGTTTTTAATCTATATATATTAAATTCAACTCTTGTGCCAAAGTTGTTTTAATTTAATGTTATATTAAAATTGGTATAATGTTATGATAAAAAGGCAGAGAATATAAATTATTCGCCAAATATCATATATCAGGATTTTGAGCGTTAAACCTATTGTTTAATTGATTTAGTGAATGTAAAAAAATTAAACCACTTTATTTTCGAAGAATTGAATATATTGCGTGAATATTTTATGCATTTATTTGCGATGAAATTTTAGATTTGTTAACTTATTACCAGTACATGAACTACATTAAGCAAACCGTTTTAGGTTTAATCATTTTCTCTACAAGTACCAGTTTTGCGCAAAGTAACGATAAAAAAGTTTTGGATGCCATGGTTAAGGGAGATTATAAAACAGCCGTTGTCCAGTTAGAAAAAGCCAATGCCAAAGAACCGAATAATGTAAAAGTTTTACAAATGCTGGGTTATTCTTATTATCAAAATGGTGATTATGAAAACTCAATAACAACTTACAGCAATTTAATTGTTTTAAAACCGACAGAAGTTTCTGCTTATTATTATCGTGGCAAAGCAAGATTAAATGTTGCTAACGACCCTAAACAAGCTTTAAGTACCATGCGTGAGAATTTTTATACTGCCGCTATTAAAGATTTTACTAAAGCAAGCGAATTAAGTGGAGAGGAAGATACTCAAATGCTGCAAAACCGTGGTTTGGCTTATAAAGATTATGCAATTTTTAGATCTTTTAAAGCGAAGAAAGCTGTTGAAAAACAAGCTTGTGTGGCATTATTTAATAATTCTATAGCCGATTTTCAAAAGGTTTTAACTTTACAGCCACTTAGAAAAGATATTATTGATTGGATTACTTATGATAAAGCACAGATTACAAGTTTAAAATGAGTTAAACCAGTTGTAAAGAAAAAGGCTTGAAATTAATTTCAAGCCTTTTTTGTTTTAAAATTTACCAGTAATTTGATAACTTTTTGCATTAAGCAACTTAATTTTTTGATACTTTTTAATTTGATATAAACTATCAGGATAATAAATTAAGGTATCACCAGATAGATACAGGATATTTTTATTGGCAATAATGATTTCAATTTTTTTAACCTTGCCGTCTGTTTTGCTAACCAAAAGATTCTTAACAGGTATCTTTTTATTTGCTGAAGTATAATGCTCGAATGCTAAATTGTTATCTGCCTTAAAACTTCCCTTCCACGATGCTTTGTTAATATCTGCATTCATAAAAATTGCAAACTCTTTTTGCCAGTCTGTAATATGAATTACGCTGGTTTCTGAAGTTCCGTTTACAATAACTTGCTTTTTTACCTGCGGATTTATTTTGTTTAAACGGATGGCTTCCTTTACAAAATATCCTTTTAAATCAAAGTAAAGCAAATCCGTATTCGCTTTTGATGCTTCACGCTGGTTGCAGCCTAACAATCCAAAAGCAAATACAGATAAGATTAATTTTTTATTCATTATACTAAAACGTTACCTGTCATTTCTTCAGGAATGTTTACACCTAGAATTTTTAAAACTGTAGGCGCAATATCACCAAGTTTTCCATCAGCGATGCTTTTATATTCATCATCAATTAAAATACAAGGAACAAGGTTAGTGGTATGCGCTGTATTTGGTGAACCATCTTTGTTTACCATAAATTCTGAGTTACCATGATCGGCCAGTAAAATGAATGAATATCCATTCTCTAAACCTTTGTTAACTACAATTTCAGCACATTTATCTGCAGTTTCAACAGCCTTAATTACGGCAGAGAAAACACCTGTGTGCCCAACCATATCAGGGTTTGCAAAATTTAAACAAATAAAATCAGCCCATCCAGTTTCCATTTCTTTGGTAATGGCATCGGTAATTCCAGCTGCGCTCATTTCTGGTTGTAAATCGTAAGTAGCAACTTTAGGAGAAGGGATTAAAATACGTTTTTCATTTTCAAATTCTGTTTCTCTTCCGCCAGAAAAGAAGAAAGTTACATGAGGGTATTTTTCAGTTTCGGCAATTCGAATTTGATTTTTTCCGTTTCCTGCCAAAACCTCACCAATCGTATGTGATAAATCATCTTTGGTAAAAATTACATTTACCTTCTCAAAACTTTCATCGTAAGTAGTCATGGTTACGTAGTACAATGGCAGCTTGTGCATTTGTTGTTCTGGGAAATCTTTTTGAGTTAAAGCCGTTGTAATCTCACGGCCTCTATCAGTACGGAAATTAAAGCATATTACCACATCATCATTTTGAATAGTAGCAACAGCTTCGCCATTTTCCTGAGTTAGAACAATTGGTTTAATAAACTCATCCGTAACGCCCTCATCATAAGATTTTTTTATGGCAGCTAAAGCATCTTGCGTTTTCTCGCCAACAGCGTTAACCATTACATCGTAAGCTTGCTTTACACGTTCCCAACGGTTATCTCTATCCATTGCGTAATAACGGCCAATCATCGAAGCTAATTTAACATTCGAATTTTGAATGTGATTTTGTAAATCAGTTATAAAACCTAATCCCGAATTAGGGTCGGTATCACGGCCATCTAAAAAAGCGTGAACAAAAGTTTTTTCTACATGGGCTTCACTGGCAGCATCGCATAATGCTTTTAAATGTTCAATATGTGCATGAACACCACCATTCGAAACCAAGCCGATAAAGTGAACGGCTTTATTGTTTTTCTTTGCGTAATCAAATGCACTAACTAAAACTGGATTACTATGTAATTCTCTATCAGCAATAGATTTATTTATGCGCCCAAGTTCCTGGTAAACTACACGGCCAGCACCTAAATTCATGTGGCCAACTTCCGAATTACCCATTTGGCCAGCTGGTAAGCCAACGGCCTCGCCCGAAGCTTCTAACTTAGAGTTTGGGTATTTTTGAATCAATGAATCGAAAAAAGGTGTATTGGCAGCATAAGCGGCGTCAGAATTATCATGTTTTCCGTAGCCCCAACCATCGAGAATAATAAGTGCAAGTTTTTTATTTTTCATTCGTTCTTATTTTTGAGATGATTAAATACATCGTTTTTAAAATAACATGTATTCAATCATTAATTGATTTTTAAAATTAATACGCAGTTTTAAAACATTTTGGTAAATGTTATGTTTTAATCACTCTTTGTAAAGCAAATATAGGTTTATTGATGCTTATACAAATTAAGAAATCCTTTTTTTGATAAGCTAATGGCATAATTTTAGCTACAGGGTTCATTATAAAATACAGAAATGATCCGGAGCTTATTTTTATTCTTAGTAGCAATTACACCAATATATCGTTCCATGGCCTTTCAGGTTGATATTATTGATGATTTATCCTCGTATTTTAAGTCAAGTAACTCAAAGGAAATAGCTAAAAATTTTGCGCCAACTATCGAACTGATTATTATTGATGAGGAAGATGTATACTCTAAAGCACAGGGTGAGCAGATTTTGAAAGATTTTTTTAGTAAGCATCAACCTGTAAAAACAAGTATTTTTCATAGAATTAATAATAGCCAGAATTACAGATTTGGAGTAATTTTATTAAGTACCTCAAAAGAAACTTATCGGGTTTCTGTTACCATGAAAAAATTTAACACAGCTTTTTTAATTACTGAGTTGAGAATAGAGCCTGCTAAGGATTAATCTAAATTTAATTTCCTACCATTTCCGCATCTTCTTTAAGATTGCCTTCTGATAAAAAATTCTTACTTTTGGGCTTTAATACCCGAATTTTGGATAAACAACTTATATCTCAATTTATAAAAAATGCACTTGCCGAAGATGTTGGCGATGGCGATCATACTTCATTGTCAACTATTCCCGCTGGAACAAAAGGTAAGGCTAAGCTTATTATTAAAGAAGATGGAATTTTGGCAGGAATTGAGCTTGCCTTAGCGATATTTGAAGAAGTAGATTCTAATTTAAAAGTTGATGTACTAATTCATGATGGAGCTGATGTTAAAATTGGAGATATTGCACTAACTGTAGAAGGAAGTACACATTCTATTTTGATAGCCGAGCGACTGGTATTAAATTGTATGCAACGCATGAGCGGAATTGCAACAAAAACGAATCGAATTGTTTCCTTACTAAAAGATACCAAAACCAAATTATTAGATACTCGTAAAACAACACCTGGTTTGCGTTATTTGGAGAAATGGGCGGTGAGGATTGGTGGCGGTGTAAACCATCGAATAGGTTTATACGATATGATTTTGATAAAGGATAACCATGTTGATTATGCTGGAGGTATTGAAAATGCTATCAATGCGGCCCGCAAATATCTGGTAGAAAAAAATAAATCATTGCAGATTGAGATTGAAGTGAGGAATATTGGGGAATTAAACGAAGTAATTGAAGCGGGTGGGGCAGATAGAATTATGCTTGATAATTTCAATTATACCGATTTGAAAGCTGCTGTGCAATTAATTGATGGACGTTTTATTACAGAAGCATCTGGAGGTATTACGGAAGAAAATGTTAGCGAATATGCTGCTTGTGGAGTAGATTATATTTCTATGGGAGCCCTTACACACTCTGTGAAAAGCCTTGATATGAGTTTAAAAGCATATTAATCTGTGATTTCATATATAAATAAAAGCTTATTTTTTGTATCATTGTAGGCTATGGTTACGGTTTATTCTCTCACAGCCTTATTAGTTGCTTATCTCTTTGGTTCTATTCCAACAGCGGTATGGCTAGGACAGGCTTTTTATGGTGTTGATGTTAGAGAATACGGAAGTGGTAATGCTGGTGCAACCAACACTTTTCGCGTTTTAGGCAAAAAAGCTGGTATTGCCGTAATGGTTATCGATATAGCAAAAGGCTATACGGCAACTAATCTTGCCTATCTAATCGGCATGTCTGTAACTGGGCCTCAAAATTCCGCACAATTTGTTAATTACCAACTTGCCTTAGGAGTTACAGCCGTTTTGGGGCATTTATTTCCAATTTTCGCTGGATTTAGGGGTGGTAAAGGTGTCGCTACACTTTTTGGAATGATTTTGGCAGTTCACTTCCAGGCATCTATGCTTTGTGTTCTGGTTTTTGTGGTTGTATTGCTTTTAACAAAATATGTTTCCCTAAGTTCGATATGTGCTGGATTTACTTTTCCGCTGAGTATCGTATTTCTATTTCAGGTATCTATAAAATCAGAAGTGCTTTACGGCATGGTGGTTTGTGTTTTGATTCTAGTTACCCACCAAAAAAATCTCGAAAGGTTGCTGAAAGGCAAAGAATCTAAAGTGTACTTGTTTAAAAAGAAAACTAATTAATTAACAAAATACATTTTTTGAAACTTATTTATGCAATTCCTGTTTGTATGGAGGTTGCTGTAAGTAATCATTATCATTAACTACAATTTTTATGAAAAAGTTATTTTTAACGGCTGGTATTGCCAGTGTTTTATTATTCAATTCATGTTCTACTGTGCCATTAACTGGGCGTAGCCGTTTTGATTTGGTTAGTAATGACCAGGTTTTGCCGATGGCTTTTCAAGCATACAGTACTTTTCTTACCGAAAATAAAACTACAGTATTGCCAGCTACAAATGCACAGGCACTAAAAGTTAAAACTATTGGTAGCAGGTTAATTACAGCTGTAAAATCATATATGAATAGTAACAACTATGGTAATTTAATTGCAGATTATCAGTGGGAAGTTAACGTTGTCCAAAACAACGAAAAAAATGCATGGTGTATGCCAGGTGGTAAAATTGTAGTATATACAGGTATTTTACCTGTAACCCAAGATGATGCAGGTTTAGCGACCGTTATGGGGCATGAGATTGCTCACGCTATTGCGGGCCACTCGGCAGAACGAATGTCTAATGAAATGGTAGCGCAAGGATTAGGATCTTTAGCAGGTGCTGCATTATCTAAAAATCCAAAGGTTCAATCTATTTTTAATGCAGGTTATGGAGTTGGTGGGCAGGTTGCAATGTTGAAATTTAGCCGTAATCAAGAATTGGAAGCCGATCGTTTAGGATTAATTTTTATGGCAATGGCTGGCTATAATCCTCAAAGTGCTACAAGTTTTTGGAACAGAATGTCGTCAGCTTCAGCGGGTGCACAAAAACCAGCAGAATTTTTAAGTACTCACCCAAGTGATGCAACGCGTATAGCGCAAATACAAAAATATTTACCTGAAGCACAACAGTATTATAAAAAATAGTTGCAGGTTAAAAGTTAAAAATTTAAGGTTGAAAGTGTAAAACTTTCAGCCTTTTTTAATGTCTTTTTTGGTTTGTAGAAACAGATTCTTAAATCTTTTGTTTCGATTAATGACTAATGACTAATGACTAATGACTAATGACCAATGAGGCCAAATGAACTCAGCTTCCTAAAACCTTAAGAATTGCACTGGCCTTAAGCAGACATTCTTCATACTCTTTTTCGGCATCGCATTGGTAGGTAATCGCGCCACCAACTTGAAAGGATAGGTATTTGTTGTCTGCGTTATAGAGGATACTGCGAATAACAACATTAAAATCAAAATCTCCATTGGGATTAATGCTGCCAAAGGAACCAGAATAGATTCCTCGTTTTGTTGCTTCGTACTCTTCAATTAATTGCATGGCCTTAACTTTTGGTGCTCCGGTCATAGATCCCATAGGAAAAGCATTTTTTATAGCATCTATAAAATGCACATCAGGATTTAAAGTACAGCTTATTGTAGAAATCATTTGATGAACCTGCGGGAAGGTGTATATTCCGAAAAGCTCGTCTACTTTTACGCTGCCTTTAACTGCTGATTTTGTAAGATCATGGCGCACCAAATCGACAATCATAACATTTTCAGTCTGCTCTTTAACGTCGTTTCTAAGGCGAATTTTAATTTCTTCATCTTCACCTAAATCTTCACTTCTTCTTGCTGTTCCTTTTATGGGTTGAGATATTAATTTTGAACCACGCTTACATAAAAAACGCTCGGGCGTAGCCGATAAAATATAATGATTATAAGCTTTGAAATAACCTGCAAATGGAGTTGGTGAAACCTTGTTTAAGAACTCAAATGTTTGTACTGGATTGATTTCGGCATGTTCGCTGAAGAATTCCTGACAAAAATTTACCTCATAAATATCGCCGCGAATAATGTGGTTTTTTAAAGCTTCTACTTTTTCTATGTATTGATTTTTAGAAAGCTTTTGATTAATTGTTAAAGAATTTGCTTCTGTTTTGAGCTCAGGATTATAATCAAGAATTTCATTTAAAATCGATTCGTTTCCTATTAAAACTTCTATTCTATCTTCTTTAACGGCAATTAAATATTTGGGAACGAAAAAGTATAATTCTGGAAAGTTTAAATGGTCATTATTATTTGACTGAAGGTCTTCAATCTCATTTTTAAGGTCGTAGCCAAAGAAACCAAATAACCATTGTTTATTTACCGTTTGAAATTCTTTTAATTGCGCAAAAGCATTGCCAGAATCACATTTAAGTTCACTTTGAATATCCGCCGCAATGATAAAATCGTATGCTGAATAAGGATCTTTATACTGATTTGAATCTAAGAAGCAACAAACATCAAACTGATTTGCCCAGTGCAATGCCTTTTGTTTAAATTCTGTAATGTTTTGGTTGGTTTTCAAGCTGCGGCAAAGGTAACTAAACCCGACATAAGTGGAAAGCTCCCGTTGCAGATTCTTTCAATTTTCAATGCGGTTGAAATCGGGACTTGGAGCATTGGCGGGAATAACGTTAATAGTAGCAGTTGCTGTGCTTTCCAAATAAAAAAGCAACCCAAATATGGATTGCTTTTTATTATGGTTTCAAGTTTCGCTTGCGACAAAATCTCTCCATTTCGCTGCGCTTCATTGGAGATGACGAGCCTACTAGCGTAACTCTAATGTTTGTGCTCTATCTGGTCCTACAGAAAGGAATTTGATTGGCACTTCTAATTCTTTTTCTAAGAATGCAATATAATCATTCAATTTAGCTGGAATTTCATCAACCGAAGTAATTTTAGTTACATCTGTAGCCCAGCCATCAATAGCTTTAAGTACTGGTTTTGGTTCTATTGAAATGATGTCGTAAGGCATATAATCAATCGTTTCGCCGTTATATTCGTAATGTGTACAAGCATAAATGGTATCGAAAGTATCTAGAACGTCGGCTTTCATCATAATCAATTCGGTAACACCGTTTAGCATGATGGCATATTTTAATGCAGGAAGATCGATCCAGCCACAACGGCGAGCACGACCTGTAGTTGCGCCAAATTCATGACCTAAAGCACGTAAATTTTCACCAACTTCGTTATCTAATTCAGTAGGGAAAGGACCGCCACCAACGCGTGTACAATAGGCTTTGAAAATACCGTAAACTGCGCCAACTTTGTTAGGTGCAATACCTAAACCTGTACAAGCGCCTGCTGTTGTGGTGTTACTTGATGTTACGAAAGGATATGAACCGAAATCAACATCTAATAAAGTTCCTTGTGCACCTTCTGCTAGAACCGCTTTTCCTTCTTTTAAATAGCAATTAACAAAATGCTCGCTATCTACATGTGGAATTGATTTCAAGAATTCGATTGCTTCGAAAAATGAAGCTTCTTTTTCTGCTAATTCATATTCGAAACCTTCGTAATGAGAAAGGATTTCGGTATGTTTTTCTACTAATTTAGCGTAGCGCTCTTTAAAGTCTGGTAAAGTGGTATCTCCAACGCGTAAACCGTTACGGCCAGTTTTATCCATATAAGTTGGGCCAATACCTTTAAGTGTTGATCCAATTTTATTTTTACCCATGCGTGCCTCGTTGGCCGCATCTAATAATTGGTGAGTTGGTAAAATTAAGTGCGCTTTACGGGCAATAACCAATTTACCTTCGGCAACTGGATCATGACCTGCTTTTTTTAAATTATCAAGCTCTCTTTTTAAAATGATAGGATCGATAACTACACCATTTCCAATTAGGTTCATGGTTTTTTCGTTGAAAATTCCTGATGGGATAGTGTTTAAAACGAATTTTTTGCCATCGAATTCTAAGGTATGTCCTGCATTTGGGCCGCCTTGAAAACGGGCAATAAGATCATATTTTGGACTTAGTACATCAACGATTTTTCCCTTTCCTTCATCGCCCCATTGCAGGCCGAGAAGTACATCTACTTGCGTCATTATTAAAAATTTAAGCTGGTTTTATTTTGTGGATTGATTTAATTTGCTTCAACTTTTGCAGCAGCAGCTGCATTTTCGTTTACTTTATTTGCCATGCTGCAATCAGAGCAAAAGCCATAAAGATTTAACGAATGGTGCTTAACATCGAATTTTAAAAGGTCGCCTACCATGGTTTGGATTTGATGAATTCGCGGATCGCAAAATTCTACCACTTTACCACATTCGATACAAATTACGTGATCGTGTTGACGATAGCCGTAAGATTTTTCGAATTGAGCCATGTTTTTACCAAACTGATGTTTGGTAACCAAATCGCAAGAAACCAAAAGTTCTAATGTATTATAAACCGTAGCACGACTTACGCGATATTTTTGGTTTTTCATGTGGATGTAGAGTGTTTCTACATCAAAATGATCGTTTCTTGAATATATTTCTTCCAATATTGCGAAACGCTCAGGTGTTTTGCGAAGATTTTTGTTCTCTAAATAAGCTTCAAAAATCTTGCGAACAAGCTCATTTGTTTTCTGTTCTGACATAGTTTTTAAACTCCGTTCAAAGGTAGGTAAATTGTTTGACTGTTTAATTGTTAGATTGTTGAAATGTTGTAATAAGTCGGTTGCGGGTTATCAGTTGTTTTCAGATTAAAAAATAAATAAATCACCTAGGATTAAACCTTTATTGAAAATGACTTGCAAACCTATAACCTATAACCTATAACCCTTTTATGCATCAAACCTGGTAACGCCTGTTACACCTTTTACCTGTAATAAATTTTTAATCAAATTTTCCAGGTGTTCGGTATCGTTTACAAAAATCATTATCGAGCCATCAAAAATTCCTTCGTTGGTATCTACGGTTATCGAACGCATATTAACTTTAAAGTCGTTCGAAATTACTTTTGTAATGTTGTTAATCAAACCAACATCATCAATGCCCACAATACGTAAACCTGTTAAGAAAGTTAGTTCTTGCTGTTTATTCCATTTAGCTTTAACAATTCTATAACCGTAATTAGACATCAGCTGAGCTGCATTAGGGCAGTTAGTTCTATGGATTTTTATGCCCTCACTAACAGTAACGAAACCAAAAACATCATCGCCAGGAATAGGATTACAGCAAGCAGCCAAAGTGTAATCTATCTTTTGTAAATCCTCACCGATTAATAAAATGTCGTTTTCCGAGCCTTTCATTTTTGTTTTAACCGCATCAACCGTTAGGTTTTCCGGTCGTTCAGGGCCTCGGGTTTCTACTTCTTTCTCGCTCGATAAATATTCTTTAATATCCTTAAGTTCTATTTTACCTAAAGCTACATTTACAAATAATTCTTGCGTAGAAGGAAGTTTAAAGAAATAACTGATTTTTTGCAGGTTATCGGTATTGTAGGTGATTTTAAGCGATTTTAATTTGCGTTCTAAAATTTCCTTTCCAGTTTCGGCAATCTTTCTTTTTTCTTCTTTTAAGGATGATTTTATTTTTGATTTGGCTTTTGCCGTAACCACAACATTTAACCAGTCTTCTTTTGGTGTTTGTTTGCTCGACGTTATAATTTCAACCTGATCGCCATTTTGTAATTTGTAAGAAATTGGAACGAGTTTGTGGTTTACTTTAGCGCCAATACAAGTTGCGCCAACATCTGTATGAATTTCGAAAGCAAAATCTAATGCGGTTGCACCAAGTGGCAATTGAATTAAAGCACCTTTTGGTGTGAAAATGAAAATCTCATCAGAGAAAAGATTCATTTTGAAATCATCTAAAAAGTCTAAAGCATTTGCCTCAGGATTATTTAGCATTTCTCTAACTTTCTGAATCCATTGATCCAAACCGTTATCATTGCTCGATTCTTTATATTTCCAATGCGCAGCAAAACCTTTTTCGGCAATTTCATTCATTCGCTGCGTACGAATTTGAACCTCAACCCATTGTCCGCGTGGCCCCATTACTGTAGTATGTAAAGATTCGTAGCCATTTCCTTTCGGAGATGAAACCCAATCGCGTAAACGATCTGGATTTGGGCGATATAAGTCGGTTACAATTGAATAGGCTTTCCAGCAATCGGCCTTTTCGTTTTCGTAAGCGCTATCTAAAATAATCCTAATTGCGAAAAGGTCATACACCTCTTCGAAAGGAATATTTTTCTTCTTCATTTTATTCCAAATGGAATGGATAGATTTTGGGCGTCCATAAATATCGGCAACTAGCCCTTGTTCATGCACAATTTCATCAACAGGTTCTACAAATTTTTTAACAAAAAGGTTTCGCTCTGCCTTTTTTTCGTTTAACTTTTTGGCGATAAATTTATAAGTTTCAGGCTCAAGATATTTCATAGAAAGATCTTCGAGCTCTGATTTTATTGCATACAAGCCTAAGCGATGCGCAAGAGGCGCATACAGATAAATTGTTTCTGAGGCAATTTTAAGCTGTTTGTGTCGAGGCATAAAATCCATCGTACGCATATTATGCAACCTATCTGCCAGTTTTATCAGAATTACCCGAACATCATCTGCCAGGGTAAGCAGCATTTTACGAAAATTCTCGGCCTGTAAAGAGCTATTTGTATCAAAAACGCCAGATATTTTGGTTAAACCATCGATAATTTTAGCTGTCTTTTTGCCAAATTCACGTTCAATATCTTCTAATGTGATGTCTGTATCTTCAACAACATCGTGTAATAATGCACAAACAATAGAAGTGGTACCTAGGCCAATTTCTTCGGCCGCAATTTGGGCTACTGCTATCGGATGATAAATATACGGTTCGCCAGATTTACGGCGCATATCTTTATGGCTTTCGAGTGCCATATCAAAAGCTTTTCTAATTTCTTTCTTGTCTCCCTTTTGTAAAGTTGATTTACTGGCTCTGAGCAAAGCCCTGTATCGTTTTAATATTTCTTGTTTCTCTGCCTCTAAATCAATCACTAACTCTGTTTTCATTTGTATTTTTTGCGTAAAAAATGCGTCTTATTATTTTATAATAACTTATATTAGTTTTATAAAACTCCTAATATATGAAATAACAACTAACTTTGTTTAGGTATAAATTTATGAAATTTAAAGAGCTTATCATTCTGTTTATTGTCATGATTTTTAGTGTTTCGCTAAAAGCACAGGAGTATACATCACCTGTTTATCCAAAATTGGGTAAAGCCGATACCATTAGGATTACTTCTACGAATGATAATGGAGTTATGATACCTTGGATGCAGCTTAATGAGGTGTATGTTTACGCAAACCGAATTTTTAGAACACCTGAAGAAAGAGCAGCATTTAATCGTTTGCGCTACAATGTTTTAAAGGTTATGCCTTATGCACTTTTTGCCAAGCGCAGATACGAACAATTAGAGCGGGATTTGGTTACAGCACCCGAAAAGAAAGAACAGAAAGCGCTTGTTAAGCAGTGCGATAAAGAAATTAAAGATATGTTTAACCGCGAGATTAAAGATTTAACAATCACTCAGGGACAAATATTAACAAAATTAATTGATCGTGAAGTTGGTCGCACTACATATGATATTGTGAAACAAACTAAAGGAGGTTTTGCTGCGTTTTCCTACCAGATTATTGCCCGTGTAGTTGGCCATAATTTAAAAAGTACATACAGCATCGATGAAGATAGGGATATTGAAGCCATTATCCGTTCTTCTGGATTCTATCAATAAGCATTAATAATGAAGGAAACTATTCCGAACATCTATTCATTTAAAGTGAAGAAGATTACAGGTGAAGATCAACTGCTTTCAGCCTACCGAAATAAAGTTATTTTAATTGTAAATACCGCATCAGAGTGTGGTTTTACGCCTCAGCTAGGCGAATTACAACAATTAAAAGATGAAATTAACAATACCGATTTTGAGATTTTGGGTTTTCCTACTAACGATTTTGGTAAACAGGAACCACTAACTGGCAAAGATATAGCCAGTTTTTGCGAAATAAATCACGGTGTAAAATTTCCTGTTTTCGATAAAATTATGGTGCGTGGTGCTCATGCGCATCCTCTATATCAATTTTTGAGTGATAAAAAACTGAATTCAAAACTCAGTTCATCGCCAAGATGGAATTTTCATAAATATCTGATTAACGCAAAGGGCGAACTGGAAGATTATTTCTTCCCTTTTACTAAACCATTGAGTTCAAAAGTTAAGAAAAAAATTCAGCGCCTGCTGGATAATAAAAATAAATAGAGTTAATGAAATTAGATATATTAGTTATAGCCGTTCATCCTGATGATGCCGAACTTTGCTGTTCAGGAACCATTTTAAAGCATATTGCATTAGGTAAAAAAGTTGGGCTAGTTGATTTAACACGAGGCGAATTAGGAACCAGAGGTACAGCAGAAACAAGAGATGAAGAGGCAGCCGATTCTGCTAAAATTTTAGGTTTACATGCCCGAGAAAATTTAAGGTTTAGAGATGGGTTTTTTCAGAATGATGAATTTCATCGTTTAGAAGTTATCAAAGCAATAAGGAAATATCAGCCTGAAATTATTTTAAGTAATGCTTTAGAAGATCGCCATCCTGATCACGGAAGAGCTGGAGACTTAGTTTACGACGCTGTTTTCCTTTCAGGCTTACCTAAAGTTGAAACAGAAATTAATGGACAAAAACAAGAAGCACATCGTCCGAGGTTGTTGTTACAATATATTCAAGATCGATATTTAAAACCTGATATCATTGTAGATATTTCTGATCATATGGATGCAAAAATTCAATCGATAAAAGCTTTTAAAACACAGTTTTATAATCCCGATGTGGATGGTTTGCAGACTTATATTTCATCGCCAGAATTTTTTGAAAGCGTAATTGGCAGAGCCAGGGAATTTGGTAAAAGCATTGGCGCAACCTTTGGCGAAGGTTTTACTTCAAGAAAATTGTTGGGAGTAAATAATTTATTCGATTTAAAATAAGTTAGGCTTTATTGTCATTATTAGAAACGAAGAATCTCTAGCCCATACTCAGTCATTTTTTTCAAACATTTACGATTTAGCTGATTATTATTGCTGTTTTCATTGGGTTGTAGATTCTTCGTTCGTAACAACGACAAAATAGATAAACTAACAAAATCGCCACTCGTTTGTTATTCTAAAAACGAATAATAATGGCGAACATATTCTCTTCACTCAAAAACGCGTATAACCTTTTTAAGCATGTAGATTTTGATAAGCTCGAGGCTCTGTCGAAAAAAGTCGATCTTCCAAAAATGGTCGAAACCATTTCGAGTCTTGATGATAAGCAAATTCAGGGCATGATGAAAATGATGGGTGGTTCGAAAAAGAAAAAAGAACTCCCTCCAATAGAAGGTGATTTTTATCATTTAGGCGATGAAGCTTTAAAAGATGAAGACCGTGCACTACAACTAAAAGTGAGAGCTTTTTTAGAAGCCGAAGTAAAACCAATTGTTAACGAATATTGGAACCGAGCTGAATTTCCACACGAAATAATACCAAAACTTGCCGAACTTAACATTTGTGGTTTAACCTACAAAGGTTACGGCTGTCCAGGTAAATCGAATTTAATGGAAGGCATTTTAGCAATGGAAATGGCCCGAATCGACACCTCGATTTCAACATTTTTTGGCGTTCAAAGCGGTTTGGCCATGGGTTCAATTTACCTTTGTGGATCAGAAGAACAAAAACAACAATGGCTTCCTTTAATGCAGAAATTCAAAATTATTGGTGCTTTTGGTTTAACCGAACCCGAAGTTGGCTCTGCTGCGGCTGGTGGCTTAACCACAACCTGTAAAAGAGAAGGAGATAAATGGATTTTAAATGGCCAGAAAAAGTGGATCGGTAACGCAACCTTTGCCGATATATTAATTATTTGGGCCAGAGATGAAGCTGATAATGAAGTTAAAGGCTTTATTGTTAAAAAAGATAATCCAGGCTTCGCTGTCGAGAAAATGAAGGATAAAATGGCCCTTCGCATTGTTCAAAATGGCATAATTACCTTAACCAATTGTGAAGTTGAAGAACCCGATCGTTTGCAAAATGCCAATTCTTTTAAAGATACGGCCAAAGTTTTACAAATGACAAGAGCTGGTGTAGCGTGGCAAGCCGTTGGTTGTGCTCGTGGGGCTTACGAAAACGCTTTAGATTATACCCGAACCAGAAAACAGTTTGGTAAACCAATAGCTTCATTTCAGTTAATTCAAAATCATTTGGTCGAAATGCTGTCCAATCTTACCGCCATGCAAACCTTATGTTTTCGCTTGTCACAGCTTCAAGATCAAGGTTTGTTAAAAGATGAGCACGCTTCATTGGCAAAGGTATTTTGCTCGTTACGCACACGAGATGTGGTTAGTAAAGCCCGTGAAGTTATGGGCGGAAACGGAATTTTGCTTGAATATAATGTTGCCCGTTTCGTCGCCGATGCAGAGGCTATTTACTCATATGAAGGAACTAAAGAAATCAATACATTAATTGTAGGGAGAGCTATAACAGGTTTTTCGGCTTTTGTTTAACCATTAAAATTTTATCATTTTTTGAAAAGCAAATTTCTGTGCTTTTCGGTTATTTCAGCCCTGCTGTACACTATGGCCTCGCAGAAAAAGCTCGGGCTGCCGTTTCCATCAGGTTTATAAATAAAGGGGAGATGCTTTTCTAAAGAAACCATCTCCCAATGTAATTGGCGAAACATTTTTAAACAAATATTTAACGTCCAAAGCAGATCTAAACTGATAGGCTTAACCATTGAAGCATAGTAATTTACTTTTTGTTCTTTTCCTCAATCCACAACGACATATACTTCGTGCTCTGTGTGGTGTGATGGTTTAAAATCTGACCAATAAAATTTCTCTGACGATGTTTTTCTAAATCCAATTTGTCAATAACAGTAATAAACTTCTCCGCAAAATGTAATGAAGAATAACGTTCGTTAATAATTCGAACTCCATTTTGTTGAGCCAAAAGCCAAATCGTCTTGTTTTCATAAAGTTCAACCGCTTTTTTAACAGAAATTTCTACATCATCTTCAATAAATCCATTCCAATCTAAACCGCCTCTCATAGCTTCGGCACCAACAGAAGTTGTTATAGATGGTGTTCCAACTTGCATGGCATCGATAAATTTGCCTTTAACACCAGCTCCAAATTGAATAGGAGCGAAAAGAATTTTATGCTTTGCAATGGTTTCTTTAGCATTTAATGCTCTGCCCTTAACAAAGAATTTTTCATTTTTATTTTCCAGCTGCAAAACTTTTGGCGAAGTATAGGCTCCGTAAATGTTCATGCTTGCGTCTGGAAGTTTTTTGCGTAATAAAGGCCAAACCTTAGTCTTTAAATTTTGGACTGTATTAAAATTTGGTTCGTGCAGGAAATTACCAATGAACACAAAATCAGTTCGTTCTTCAAAAGGAATCCAATTTTGGACCATTTCAGCTGTAATTTCTTTTTCAAGGAAAGGTAGATAGAAAAGTAAAGAAGAATCAACTTTAAAAGTTTCTTCCAGAATTTTCATTTCCACTTCCGAAATGATTAACGAAAGGTCGCAACGCAAAATAGAAGCAATTTCCCGCTTTGCGGTATCTGAAAAAAAGTTAATTTCAGTTTGTTTTTTATCGCTTTGTTGTCTGGCACTTCTCAGGCAATGTAAATCCTCAGTGTCTAAAATTCTAATCGCATCAGGGCATTCTTGTTGAACCCGCCAACCATATTGTTCTTCCACCATAAAGCGATCGAACATAACAATGGATGGGTTTAACGTTTTTAAAAATGAATTGAAGCTTTCATCATTCAGCTTTATTTGCTGCTCAATAACAGAAGTTTGTGAGAAATCATAACTGAAATCACTTTTCGAAGCTGCAGAAGCAAATGTGATTTCATAATCTTTGCGCAAAAATAAATCGACCAGCTGAATCATTCGTGTTCCCGCTGCCGATGAAGTAGGCTCAGGCCAAACCAATCCAATAACCAATAATTTTTTAGCGCTTCTACTCATTTCTTACAAAATAAGCTCTTTTTTTTTGCTCCCGCAGATAAATGTGATTTTCGCAGATTAAAAATCCAAATTTGCGTTTATGCTCTAAATCTGCCGGAGATATTAAACGTATCTTAAATATTCTTAATTTTGCAGTTCAATTACAACACCACATGTTAGGATTAAAATTATTGACAGACCCACGTTGGGCCGATATTGCTGAATCGAATTTAGAAGAAATTTTATCTGACCATGCCTGGTGCGAGCAAAAGGCAGCCACGAATGCAATCACTTTAATTACTCAAAACTCAGAACATCAGGATTTAGTTGAGGAATTAACCGCAATCGCAATTGAAGAAATGCAACATTTTCAAATGGTAATCGACATTATTAAACAACGTGGTTATACTTTAAGCCGTGAAAGAAAAGATGATTATGTTGGGCGTTTAGTTAAGTTTAGTAAAAAAGATGGCAGCAGAAACCAGGCTTTTATTGATCGGCTTTTGTTTGCTGCAATGATTGAGGCCAGAAGTTGTGAGCGTTTTCGTGTACTTTCCTTAAATATTAAAGATGAAGAACTGGCTAAATTTTACCACGAATTAATGGTTTCCGAAGCAGGTCATTATACTACTTTCTTAAACTTTGCCCGTAAATATACTGTTGATGTTGATGTAGATAAACGATGGAAAGAATGGTTAGAATTTGAAGGCGAGTTAATTCAAAGTTTTGGAACGAAAGAGGCGATACATGGGTAGTGAGTTGAAAGTTACAAGTTGTGAGTTATAAGTCTGGGCGTCTAAACTTTAAACTTTTAACCCTTAACCTTCAACCTATCTTTATGTATATTCCACAACCAAATCACAATGTCCTGATAGCTGTCGATGCCCTTGGGTTGGTTATTCAGTTTTAGGAAACTATCAAAAGCGGCATCCATGTAGCCGAACATTTCGCCGTTATATTTGCGCCAAAACTCCTTTTCAGTTTTAAAGTCAGCTAAAACGCCATCGGATAACTTATCGTGAAGTATTTTATAATCATCAGGAGATTTCATCCTGATTTCGAACAAAATATAACGTAGCATTTCATAATTGGCCGAATATTGGTAATTCACGTCAGGGCTATTGCTTGCTGTTAAATAGCCCAAAAGATTGGCCTCATCCTCGTAAGCAATGCCTAACTGATGGGCAATTTCGTGGCAAGAAACGTAAGGCTTTACAAAATTAGGCAAGGCCATGTTCATATTTGCCTCGCCAGTTAGTGGGGCGTAGTAGCCCTCAATTCCCACTTTGCTGATGACCCATGAGTTTAAAACTGATTTTAGACACGGATTTTGATAACCAAATAACGGATTCTTTTTCTCCATTAAATCATAAGCTTTTGCCGAATTCGTTTCTAAATATTTGATGGAATAAGCACGGATTTTGATTTGTTTAAGTTTTAAATCATTAGTCTTATTCACAAAATAATCGCCAAGTAAAACCAATTCTTTTACTGTATATTTTTCATTTCCAATCCCTAACTCTTCACTCACACTTGGTCTGCTGTAATTTAAACCCCAAACAATTTTGAAGATGATGTAAAGAATCAGGAAAAAGTTTAAGATCTGTAGCGGAACAATGATTCTGTGTTCTTTCTTTAAAGATTTTCTTTTTTTGAAAAACCTGATGATTCTGTAAACGACAAAACCAATTAGTAAGGCATAAACAATATCGCCAATAGCAAATGGGAAAATCGAGGAAACAAATCTTAGTAATGAAGAAATGTAATAATAAATGCCTGTTGAATAATATTTTTGGACAAGAGAAGGGAATAAGCCGAATAGGAAAATCGCTAAAGTAAATGCGAACAATACAATAGTTTTACTATACAGAGATTTTCCTTTTATCATTATCTCGCAAAAGTTAGTCGCTTACCGATCTGGTCGGTTGTGAATCTGCCTTTTTGGTAGGCCAAATTCCCTGATACAAATGTGTGTGTTACGCTGGCTTGAAAAGTATCGCCATCAAAAGGACTCCAACCGCATTTGTAAAAATTATTCAGCTTGGTTACAGTCCATGAATCTTTTAAATCTACCAAAACCAAATCTGCCCAATATCCCTCACGAACAAAACCGCGTTTTTCTATATCGAAACAGACAGCCAGGTTATGTGCTGTTTTTTCAACGATTTTTTCTAATGAAATTTTGCCTTGCAAATGCATTTCTAATAAAGCAGGTAACGCATGTTGAACCAGCGGCCCACCTGATGGTGCTTGCGAGTAGGGCTGTTTTTTTTCTTCTAAAGTATGTGGTGCATGGTCAGTAGCGATAACATCGATGTTATCATTTAAAATGCCAGCGAGTATTCCATTTTGGTCTTCTTCAGTTTTAACTGCAGGATTCCATTTTATAAAATTACCTTTTGTGGCGTAATCTTTATCATTAAACCAAAGGTGATGAACACAAGCTTCAGCAGTAATTTTTTTATCTTTTAGTGGAATGGTATTATCGAAAAGTGCAATTTCTTTTGCTGTAGAAATATGTAAAATATGCAAGCGTGTTTGATATGCTTTTGCCAGCTCAACTGCTAAAGATGATGATTTATAGCAAGCTTCTGCACTCCGAATAAGTGGATGCATTTCGATGGTTAAATCATCGCCATATTTTGCCTTAAATTCGGCCAGGTTGTTACGAATGGTTGCCTCATCTTCGCAATGTGTAGCTACTAAAATAGGCGCTTTGCTAAAAATATTTTCTAAAGTTTTTTCGTTATCAACCAACATATTTCCTGTTGATGAGCCCATAAAAACTTTAATGCCACAAACATTTTTAGCGTCGGTTTTTAAAACTTCTTCGATATTATCGTTACTTGCACCCATGTAGAATGAGTAATTGGCAAGTGAAGTTTCTGCAGCAATTGCATACTTATCGGCAAGTAGCGCTTGTGTTAAAGTATTTGGAACTGTGTTAGGCATTTCCATAAAGGAGGTAATTCCACCAGCTACGGCGGCCATACTTTCGGTAAAAATATCGGCTTTATGTGTTAAACCTGGCTCACGAAAATGCACCTGGTCATCAATCATTCCTGGTAAAAGATATTGCCCCTCGGCGTTAATTTCAGTTGCATTTGGTGCAGAAAGATTTTGACCGATTTTGGTAATAAATCCATCTTTAATTAATACATCGGCAACAATTTTTTGTCCCTCGTTTACAATTGTGGCGGCTTTTATCAGGTAAGAATTCATGGTTTCAAAGGTAGTGTTTTAGTATAAAGTAGAAAGTATAAAGTGGAAAGTTTTGGGCGGATGAAAGGGAGAAATTGAGTTTAGCATCACTGTTTTGAGTAAAATAAACCTGATAAAGTGGAAATACTTTTTGTTGCAGGTCTTCGACAAGCTCAGACTGACAATTGCAAAAAGATTGGAACGATAGCAGGACTACCGTAATTAAAGAACTACTGAAATTGCTTTACCCCTAAATCTTTAAGTGATCTTGGCTTTATGAATTCATGACTTAAAGACTCCGAACTTCAGACTAATTTAAGCCTTTCAGCTTAAAAAGCCTATCTTTGTGCGCTATGGCAAAATCGTTCGAAGAATTTAAGTTAAACAGGCAAATTTTAAATGCAGTTGCCGATGCAGGTTACACCGTTGCCACGCCGATACAAGAAAAAGCAATTGCGCCAGTATTATCTGGACAAGATATTTTCGGAATCGCAGAAACGGGAACAGGTAAAACCGCGGCTTTTGTTTTGCCGATTTTAATGCAATTAAAATATGCTCAGGGCGAAAATCCAAGGGCATTAATTTTATCGCCAACACGCGAATTGGCTATGCAAATTGCTGAGCAGGTAAAATTATTCTCTACTTATACAGACTTACGTTCGCTGGTAATTTTCGGCGGTATTGGTCCGAAAACACAAAAAGAACAGATTGCAAAAGGAGTAGATATTTTGATTGCTACGCCTGGAAGATTTCTGGATTTATACCTAGATGGTGATATTAACACACAGAGTTTAAAATTTTTAGTACTGGATGAGGCTGATAAAATGATGGATATGGGCTTTATTGGTTCGATTCATAGAATTTTAGAAATTGTGCCTCGTAAACGACAAAACTTGCTTTTTTCGGCTACTATGAGCGATTTGGTGCAAAAAATTGCTGGCGATTTCTTAAATAATCCATTGGTTATTGAGGCATCGACTCAGGCTACACCTGCAGCAAATGTTACTCAAGCCTTATATTACGTACCAAATTTTAAAACAAAAATAAATTTGCTGCAACATTTGTTGAAGAATGATGAGGCTTTTAGTCGCTTGATTATTTTTTGTAAAACAAAAACAGTTGCCGATAATATTTTCAGTTTTATTGAGCGTAGATATGGTTCGGAAAACGTTCGCGTTATCCATGCAAATAAAGGACAGAATACACGAATTAATTCGATTAATAGTTTTAAAGAAGGTAATATTCGGGTTTTAGTTGCTACCGATGTGGCGAGTAGAGGGATTGATGTGAGTGATGTTAGCCACGTAATTAACTTTGATGTGCCGATTATCATTGAAGATTATGTGCACAGAATAGGACGTACGGGTAGGGCTTTTGCCAAAGGCGATGCCATTACTTTTGCTACCGATGCAGAGAAATATTATATCCGCAAAATTGAAAAGTTAATACGCCAGTATATTCCAGTGGCCGAAATACCTGAAGGTGTTTACATTGATGAAACGCCTTATGAGGAACGCCAGCATATTGCGAAGGAAATCGATCTGCAGAAACGTAAGGAAGATCCTGAATTTAAAGGCGCTTTCCATGAGAAGAAACATGCTGCAGCGATAGAGAAAAAGGTAAGAGAAAAAGCCAAAGCAAAAGCTGGAAAGCAAATTAAATCGTTTAAAAAAGGAAAAAAATTCGATAAGAAAAAGTAATGAACTTAAGGATTACCCCTTTAAATATAGTTGGAGCAGTAGCGCTTGGCTTGGTTGTGGTTAATTTATTATCTGAAAAAGATAATACGCCCCGACATATTGATATGAGTGGTTTCTACCTTGTTATTTTAGGCTGTTTAATTTTGGTTACGTTTATTACCGATTTGATTTTCCGTTTTACATTAAAGGATTTAAAAAGAATTTGGATTGTTGAATCGATTTTTGTTGTGACTACCATAATTCTGATGTTGATTATTCAAAAATTAGCGTAATTAACAGGTAAAAAAAACGGTATAATCCTTTCATCTGAATAATTAATTCAAAAAATAATCATCTTTGCGGCGATAAAAATTAACGGTTGAAATCGGTCAAAACTACTCAATCGGCGAAATCAATTAAAAATATGAAAACAGCAGAAATAAAATTAACAGTTGAATTAGACGAGGCTAATAATCCAGATAATATTCTTTGGGAAAGTACAGATTCGGAAAATGCTGATAAAGTACCCGCAAAAGCCATGTTTCTTTCGGTTTGGGATCATAACTACAAAAACACGTTAAAAGTAGATCTTTGGACCAAAGATATGCCCGTTGATGAAATGAAACGTTTTTTCTATGAAACGTTACAAACGATGGGCGATAGCTTTTTGAAAGCAACTAACGAAACTTTAATTGTTGAAGATTTACGTGATTATTGTGCTCATTTTGCAGAGAAAATGGGTATTGTTGAGGGACAGTAGTTCGTTAGTCTTTAAAAAATGCCAAACAAATTAGTTAATATTTGTTTTTTCTAAACAACTAAACAACTAAACAACCAAAAAACAATATGTTAATACTAAATAAATTCAGGGCTTGGTTAGGTATTTTATTATGCGTAATAGCTAGTTTCTGTCCGATGTTAAAAGTGCCGATTAAAGGCAATTGGAACTTGTACCAGTCAGACGCTCGCTTGTTTATGATTACTTATGCGATTATCGTAATCGCTATTCTTTTGCTATTTATTAGAAAGATAGGCGCGTTTAAATTTATGAGCTTCGTAATGGCTATTTGGTATGCTTTAGCTGTTGTAGCAGTGTACTTTACGGCAAATAATTACACCAAATATGGCTTTGCCAATAAATTAATTGGCAAGGTTGTTCATTTTCAATGGGGCTGGATTGTATTTTTAGTTGGTGTTTTATTTATGCTTTTCAGTACAAAACGCGGAGAGAAAATTATAGCACAAACTAGTCTTTAAACTGCGCTGTAAGTTTATCAACTTCATAACCTTTAGCCTTGCAACGGGCAACTATTTCATCATGAGTTTTTTTCGGCATCGTTTGGTTACGACTCATAATGAATAGAAATTTATGATCTGGATGACCAACCACTACGTAAGAATAATCATTGGCCAATTCTATAATCCAATAATCAACTTTAATTGGCCATATAAACTGCGCTTGCAACTCGCCATTACTGCCATCTTCTAATGGAAACATTTTAGAGTTTCTCGAATAGATTTTCTCGTCTTTAGGTTTTTTGTAAGTGGTTAAAACATTGTAAAACCCCTCTTTATTAAGTGTGTATTTTGTTGTAGTTTCTCTACTGCCTTTATCAAAAATAGTAGGAATAGAGTATAATGAATACCAGGTGCCAGCATATTTTTTTAAATCTAACTTATCAACAGGTAAGTTTTTGTCAGCATGAAAAAAGCTGGTTAGAATTAATATAATGGTGCAAATCGTTTTCATAACATTAAAGGTTTAATGTTATTTACGCAACAACAGATTCATCGGTTTTACTAAAATTTATTTTTTGCCTTCCAGATAAAACCATCAAGCACATAATGAGTAGCTTGTGGTAATGCCAATAAGGGGATAAGTAAAGTAAGGAGCTCGCTGCCCATAACTTGTGGTAAACTGGCGAAAGGTTTAAATACAGATTGATGTTCTCTCCAAACTAATCCATCCCATAGCCCTTCTTCGAAATAGGCAAATAAAAATAAAATAACCAGAAAATAGAAAACTCCAAATTTTCCAAAACACAAATTTGTTAGTTTACTTCTTAAATTTGGATGAGCTAATTTTTTCTTTTCAAAAAACCAAATAAGAGCCATATAAGGAATGCCATGAGAGATAACATTTAAAGTAGTAAATGCCATATCGCCATTGAAATAAACAATACCAAAATACCAGGATAGAAGCGTACCAATTATAATAAGGTTTCTTGGGACATTGAAAGATTTTGTTTTTATCACTAATAAAAATTCTTTTATTGTGTAAACGGCGATAATTATTAAATAAACTACTGTTGTATATTTAATAATTATTTCGTTTTGAAACGAGAAGAAATCGCCCTCAATAAACCAATTGAAATTTCGAGCAGGAGTAAAGTGCCAAAATGTTAATGGATAAATCGTGGCTGCATAAATGGTTATTTTATCAATCACTTTAATCCATGAAGAATTTTTTTCATTTCTTGAATACAAGCTCATAAAACCATATTGCTGCCTAATAAAGTGATAAACAGCTAAATAAGCCAGGGTTCTCCAAAACCAAAGTGCATCGAAATGATACAGCATTACACCAATTATATAACAAACAATTGGGATTATTAGAAGCAGTGTACTATGTTTCTTTAAGGTAAGTGGATTGAAATAGGTTCGATAAAGTGTACTGTAAACATGTGCAACATCGATAAATACAATTAACAATACCCAATAAGCTAAAGGGATTCCAGCAGCATTTTGAAACTGGGCAGGAAAAAGTAAAACCAAAAACAACGACAAAAAAGCTGGCGATAATATGAAAATTATATCGCTCGTTCTGCCGTTTAGCCAAGGTTGATTCTGTTTATCCATTAGAATTTAAAGCTTGTTTTGCAGCATTAATTCCCTGATGGAAGGCTTCTTCGAAAATAGATATTCCGCTTAAATCAGTATGTGCAAAGAAAATTTTATCTGAAATTGGTTGTTTGGCTTTTTCTAAATACTCGCTCCAAATAAAGTTTTTTGTTGGTGCAATCATTCCGTGTCCCCAAATCCAAACATCTATATTTTCAATGGCTGCTGTAATGCTTGGGTGAATCATCTCTAGTTCTGGAATTATAATGTCTAACCATTGGTCGAAATCTCTTGTATAGGCGGCTAATCTAGCTATCGATGGCTCAAAATCACATAATGGTAAATAGTAAGTAAGTATTTTTTTGTCTTCAGAAAGTTTTAGGTGTTGTTGTGCTGAATTAACATAACCAACCGACGCCGTGTTATATGCAACATTATCCCAGCATAAAGGTATTCCTTTAGAATCTGGTAGCTCGTTAATTGTAATGTTTGCAACCAACCATGGAGAATAGCTAAACTGTTTATAATCAATCCCTCTGTTAAAATTTCTAAGCAAACGATTATTTACAAATTGCGGCGAACATAAAATTATTTTTTCTGACTGTATAGATTCGGTAATGCCATTTTGGGTAATAAAAACTATAGCATTTAAACTTCCGTCTGGATTCGGCTGAATGTCATAACATAAATTTGAAGTTTTAATATGACTTTGAAGATCCTTTTCCAATTGCTTCATAATCCAACCATTACCTTCGGGCCAGGTTAAGATTGCATTCTGTTCTGCATTGGCAGCTTTTCCTCTACGCGATGCAAAATAATGTAATCCAGCCCACGCTGATATTTTATCCATTTTCTGCCCGTAATCATCTTTACATGCATAGTTTAGGTACCATAACAGATATTTCGAATGATAACCTTTTGTTTTAAGATAACTTTCGAACGATATCTTATCTAGTTTTCTGTAGCTTTCATCATTAGAGGATGAATTTACTGGAATATTGAAAACATATTTTCCATCGTTTCCTTGCGTGTTTTTAAGTTTATCTACCTCTGATAAAAAATCGCGAATTTGTTTTTTATCATCAGCTGGAACACCAAAATCAGGAATTAAACCCTCCTGCCATTCCCCATTAATTAGTAAACGCTCTTCAGGATCGAATGTTAAATAATAGTCGTTATAGTAAGGTAAACCATTTTCGAAATGGGTAATTATATTTATCTCTTTAAGAAAATCGATAAATAATCTATCCTCATTATTGGCAATTGTAATATAATGGGCACCTAATGGGTAGGACGATATCTGATTGGTTCCAAAGTGAGCATTTCCTCCAGCATGATTTTCGAGTTCGAGAATTTCAAAATCAGATTCGCCATTTTGCTTTAACCACCTACCAGCTGATAAGCCAGAAATACCACTTCCGATAATTAAGGTTTTGACTTTCCTGGTTTTTGACGATGCTGGAATTTTTATTTTATCACGTAATATATGACCGGCTTTTGCATTAGCACCAAATAAATTCCCTTTAATATTGTACTTGTTAGGTTTTAGTTTTTTAAAACAACTGTTTAAAAAAATGCCACCAGTTATTAATCCAATCCTTAGAAGAAACGAACGCCTTTTTAAATAAGCAGAAAAATCATCTTTATAAAACGTTTGCCCACTCATCCTCAAAGTACTTTACCAGAATCTGGTTATTTAGTTTATTTATGTCAGTTTCAACCTTGCTCATATCTTTCGGAAAAAAAAGCATTAAGTCTAAACTTTCTTTCGACATGAATTTTAGTCCATGCAAATATTGTTGCGGTTTTTTGTAAACATTATCGGGCTCGGTTGCCATAATATAACCCCATTCGCCAAACGATGGAACATAATTATGATAGGGTATTGTTTTTAAACCTACACTTTCTAAGGTTTTATTAACAGTCCAGAAAGATTTCGGAGCAACGTAAGGCGAAGTAGATTGGATTACCATTAAACCTTTGGGGGCTAAGATGCCTTTAACTAAAGTGTAAAATGAATTGGTGTACAATTTACCTACAGCATAGTTAGAAGGATCTGGGAAATCTATCACAATGAAATCGAATTTTTTGCGCTGGGCTTTAATCCAGCTAAAGGCATCGGCATTAATAACCTTTACTTTTGGTGATAACAACGCATTTTTATTTAGACCCAGAAGAATCTTATTCGATTGAAAAAGCGTAGTCATGCCTTTATCCAAATCGACTAGAGTTACAGATTCAATATTAGGATACTTCAAAATTTCCCTAACTGCTAAACCATCACCGCCACCCATTACTAAAACATGTTTAGCAAAGGGAAGTGCTTGCAGGCCAGGGTGTACTAATGCTTCGTGATAACGATATTCATCATCTGAACTGAATTGAAGGTTCCCGTTGAGAAATAGTCGCAAAACTTTATTCTTTTTGGTTAAAATAATGCGCTGATAAGGTGTGCTTTTTGAGTAGATGATCGTATCGCTATAGGTTTGGCTTTCTGAAAAACTGGTAATTTTATCAGCATAAACAAATCCAATCAGCAAGGCAATTAAACTTAAAAATGATGCGCCTTGTAAATATTTCGATGCTTTAATTTCTTTTTTGAAGTTTAAACAAACAATTAATGCCACAGCAACATTTAGCATACCAAACATATATGCCGTTTTCACCAATCCCAGATGAGGGATTAAAAGAAGCGGAAATATCAGTGATGCGAGCAAAGCTCCAATATAGTCGAACGTAAAAACCTTTGATACTAAATCTTTAAATTCATAACGATCTTTTAAAATTCGCATAAGTAGTGGAATTTCTAGTCCAACAAGAATTCCTGTTAGACTTACAAATCCATAAAGTACGATTCTGAATGAGGCAATATTTTCAAAGACTAGAAACAGAACCGTTGAGCTGAAACCACCCACCAAGCCAACTAAAATTTCAATCTGAATGAACCAGGAAAGAATATTTTTTTCGAAATATTTAGAAATCCACGAGCCTATACCCATTGAGAATAGGTACACGCCAATTATTGTAGAAAATTGGGTTACAGAATCGCCAAGTAAATAACTAGCAAGTGTGCCAGCAATTAGCTCGTAAATTAAACCACAAGTTGCTACAACAAATACAGAAATTAATAAAAGAGCTGGAAGTTTTTTGTTCATTCTAACTGTGTATTGCCGAGCTAATGATAAGCGCTATTGCAATAATAAATGCTGCAAAAACTACTGCCAGAGCCATGTTTTGCTTTTCTAAAATTTCTTTCCAAAGATTTTCTGGCGTAATTTTTTCAATAACCCAGAATGCGAGAAAAAGTACAATTATCCCTATAACGGAATAAACCAAAGAGGCAATGATGTACTTGATGCTGATTAATTCATTTAAACTCATATTGTTTTTATTTATGATAAAATCTGTTGACGTGACCAGAGTTGGTTTTATTTCCATTGAACTCTGTATTTTTTTCTACGTTGTCTTTATAAAATGCCAAGCCAGTTAAGCCACTATAGCTATAATAACCAATAATAACTAGCAGAACAATGAGGTAATATTTAATAGGTTTTATATCCATTAATCTTCATTTACAAATGGTGAGTAATCACTATTATTCCATCTCCCTTTTTCAAATTTGCGCATTAAATACCAACAAATTGCTGGATAAATACAAAGGAGTAATATTGTTAAAAGCGTATTCCTCCACATGGTAACATTACTGGTTGCTTTTATATAAAGATTGTTTCGATAAACATCTCCAGAGGATGGATAAACATTTAAATGATATTTACCTCTAGGTATTTCGGATAAAAGAATTGTTTCTTTAGTTGAACCTTCACTCCACCTTTCTCCATCTTCATAACCATGATAAAATTCTATTCCTTTGCTTACTTCCCAGGTTCTATTATCTCCTTCGTTAACTAAAACAATTGTAGTTTCCAACCAATTATTATCTACTGCCGAAGCAATTTCAAATTCTATATTCGATGATTCGTCATCAATATAAAAAGATGGCGTAATAAATGATTTAAAAGAATCTCCTCCCGTTTTTTGATCATATACAATCAAAAAGTCGGAGTTAACTAATTCTTTGTTGGGTTTTATTATCCCAAACAGCAGATGCAATAACAACACAAGAACAATAGCTATCCCTGTAATTTTTAATGAAGAAGTCCATCTGTCGTATTCTTTAGAGGGTTGATTTGCACCGACTCCCACCTTTTCAGGGAGTAAGCTTAAGTCAATATTAAAGATGTTTGCAATTACCTGTGGTTCTAAATATTCGCCGATATAATAATCGGTTGAAAGATTAGTAGTACCCGTAATCTCCTTTACAACCATGTATGGCGGGGCAATATATTCTGTTGCATTAACCTTTTCGTTTACAACATCCCAATCCAATTCACCAAGCATAGAGGTTACTATAGGGCTGTACTTATTAAAAATGGTGTATTCAACATCATTATAGCCAACACTTACGCCATAAGAAATTGGTGTTTTGAAATTAGGTACAAACTTTTCTCCACCAATTAAATTCCAGTGTCCATCGAATTCAGAAAGTGTTACATAGCCTTTACTTTGGCTGGTTAAAATATACTCTCTCCAGCAGTAAATTGTGCCAACTTCCCTTTTTTCCAGATAGGCTACAACTTTAAATTCATTGTCGTGGATATTTGCGACGGAACCTAATTTTAATACAGGAGTTTTTTCGGGCTTTTTTAATTCTTTATTTAGCTTAGATAATTCGCTGCTGATGATTTGTAAATAAGAAAAGCAATATGAGCAGGTCGTAAATTTACTTCGGGGCGCATCATACAATACAATGCTTTCTTTGCAGATTGGACAATTAATTGTTTCTGATAGCTTAAAGAAAGGCTTAACTAAACTATCCATTAGCGAACAATTTCATTTTTTTGCAATTCCTTACCATCAAAAAAAGCCAATACCGATTTATAGATATTTTTAACTTTTTGCGTATTATCTTTTTGATAATTTGATAGAAAAATATCGAATGTGGCCAGTTTAAATTCGGGCCAGGTATGAATGGATAAATGAGATTCGGTTAAACAGATCACGGCAGTAAAGCCACCATTTTCAAAATCATGATAAACCTCTCCAACTTTTTCTAACTGATTTGATGTAATAAGTTCATCGAAAAGGTCTTTACAATCATAGAAAGAAGTTAATTGTTCCGCTTTATCAGAAGAGAATTCTGATAAAATGTGTAAACCTGGATTGTATTTCATTGGAGCGTTTGGTATAAGCCAAAAATATAAATTATTTTAAAGTTAAAAAGCTTATGAAATGAAATTAATTTATGGTGCTTTGTTTGCCTCGAAATAATCTTCAGCACCATCTTCTAAAGGAATATAAATCCTTTCCCATTCTTCACCCTCTATAATTTCCCAAGTATGGCCAGCACCTTGGGTATCATTTGCTATTAAAATAATTCCTGGTTCAATTATGAAAGTTTCTCCACTGGTAACCTGAAATTTTAATTTTCCTTTTAGGGTGATTACATATTGTCTTCTAGGTGCAGCGTGCGAAGTTTTTTGCAAAGAAATATCAGTTTGAGCAAAGAAATAATTGGCGTTAATATGTTGTCTAGTTGGAATTGTCCCTTTTTCAAATGAACAACCGTCGTTTTCGATATTGATTAATCTAACAGCTTTTAAATAATTTTTGGTATCGGCTTTTTCTGATGTCATCTTCAATATATATATATGTTAAAATTTAAGTTCTGTTTGGCCTTTTTGAGCAACTTCTCGCTCGTGTTGCAACAGCCACTGTTTTCTCCATAAGCCACCAGCATAGCCCACTAATTTACCGTTGCTACCAATAACCCTATGACAAGGAACCACAATGGCTATATCATTTTTGCCATTTGCTGCCGCAATGGCTCTAATCGCTAACGGATGATGTGCTGAAAATTTAGCATAAGAAGTGGTTTCGCCATACGCAATGGCCAATAAATTTTGCCAAACTTCCTGTTGAAATTCAGTCCCTTTTTGCTTGATCGGGAAATCGAAATGCTTTAAATTTCCTTTAAAATAATCGTTTAATTGCTGTGATACTTTTTTGGTTAGAACGTTCTCTGTTAAGTGATCAATGTTTTTTTCTGCAAAAGTTATGGAACACACGAATTCATCATCAGCTAAGATGGTCAATTTGCCAATCGGCGATTCAATAGTCGATGCGTAATCCATATAATTTATTTTTGCCACGGAAACACGGAGTTTACCAAAATAAAATGGAATCGTATTATATTTTTTAAAACAATATAAACGCCAAGTTTACGTGTATTCGGTGTTTCAGTGGCAAACTCATTTTTTGTCAACTCGATAAATTTTAACGGTAATCCGTGGCAAACTGTTTTGCTGCTTAAACTTTAGACAATATTACAACAATCCAACAATTTACCATCGCAATATTTACCAATAAAAGTATCTTTGCGGTTATGCAACTGGCCAAAGAGGTTAAATATTTAATCCATAAGGAAGTACTGTTAGAGTGGCGCTCCAAATATACCATCAATGGAGTATTGCTTTATGTAGTTTCTACTATTTTTACCTGCTATTTATCGTTTGTAAGTCTTGGCGATAAATTAACCTGGAATGCTTTATTCTGGGTAATTATGCTTTTTGCATCCATAAACGGTGTTTCTAAAAGTTTTCTGCAAGAAACCAAAGGTCAGCAATTATACAGTTATGTTTTAGCAAGCCCAGCTGCGGTATTAATATCGAAAACAGTTTATAATACCATATTAATGTTGGTTTTAACCACCATCGCATTAGGATTTTATACCTTGGTTTTCGATTCATTTACACCTCCAGATTTACTACTTTATTATGTTGCTGTAGTAATGGGGAGCATCAGTTTTTCTACGGTTTTCACTATGGTTTCAGCCATTGCAAGTAAAGCTGGTAACGGCGGAATGCTGATGGCAATTTTAAGTTTTCCAATTATCATTCCTGTACTTATTCTTTTAATAAAACTGGCCAAAAATGCAGTTGATGGTTTGCCATGGGAAAATAGTTATGATGAAATTGGCATGCTATTCCTGGTAAATGTATTAACCGTTGCAACCTCGTTGTTGCTATTTCCATATCTTTGGAGAGATTAATTAACGGGCGACGTAAAATGGATGATGGATCAAAACAATCAAATAACCAATAATAAAACAACAAAAAATAATGAATAAAACTTGGTGGAAAATTTTAGGTTCAGTCTTGGTAATCTATACTGCAATTGCAGGTTTATTACTTGGCGTTCCACGCTTACCTATTTTAAATGAATCAATCAGGAATTTATATTTCCACGTACCTATGTGGTTTGCCATGATTGTATTGTTTTCAATTTCTGTTTTTTACAGTATAAAGTCTTTAAGTTCGAAAAGTGAAATTGACGACATAAAAGCAGTAGAAAGTGTAAATGCTGGCATTATTTTCGGACTTCTGGGTTTGGTTACTGGAGCCATTTGGGCTAAATATACCTGGGGCCAGTTTTGGAGTTTCGATCCTAAACAAAATTTTGCAGCAATTTCTGTACTACTCTATTTTGCCTATCTAATTCTTCGCAATGCGATAGATGAGGAACAAAAAAGAGCTAAAATTTCTGCTATATATAACATCTTTGCCTTCCCGATGATGGTGGTTTTGCTTTTCGTTTTACCACGTTTAAAAGATTCTTTACATCCAGGTAATGGAGGTAATCCAGGTTTTAATAGTTACGATTTAGATAGCCGGATGCGTATGGTTTTTTACCCAGCATGCTTAGGTTGGATATTAATTGGTTACTGGGTTTACACCATCCGTTTCCGATTACGTTCAATAGAAAACAAACAACAACAAAATTAAAGCCGAAAGCTCGATGATTAAATCTCGGTTAACTAATCATTCAAAAAACTAAAAAAACGAAATGAAAAAGATACTTTTCTCCCTAATATTAATGCTTGCTACGGTACAATTATTTGCACAAGATAACGGCGTAGAAATGGCCGATAAGCTGCGTAGCGATGGTAAAATTTACGTAGTAGTTACCTGTATTGTTATAATTCTGGTTGGTTTATTGGCATATCTTTTCTCTATTGATAAAAGATTAAAAAAAATCGAAAAAGAAAACTCGACTAAAAACTAAGTTTAAACGTTTTAAACCTGTTTTTTGAACCAGAAACTGGTGGTGTTGGCTATACACTAAGTGTTTTTTCATTTGGATATATGCGGTTTTTTTAGGCAATTTTGCAGCATACTTAATTCATAAAAAATAAATAATGGCTAATCTAGCAGACGAGAACAAGTTTTTTGCAGATGTATGCAAGAACTTTGACAGTGCGGCTCAATTCACCAATCATCCAGAAGGTTTACTGAGCCAGATTAAAGCGTGTAACAGTGTGTATCGTTTTCAATTTCCAATTCGCAGAGGAAACGGTTTTGAAGTTATCGATGCATGGCGTGTAGAGCACTCGCATCACATGAGTCCAACTAAAGGCGGTATTCGCTACAGCGAAATGGTTAATGAGGATGAAGTGATGGCACTTGCAGCCTTAATGACATACAAATGTGCTATCGTAAACGTACCATTCGGAGGTGCAAAAGGTGGTATCAAAATCAATACTAAACAATATAGCGTAGCCGAGTTAGAAACAATCACTCGTCGTTACACTACAGAGTTAATTAAGAAAAATTTCATAGGTCCTGGTATCGATGTTCCTGCTCCAGATTATGGTTCGGGCGAACGCGAAATGAGCTGGATTGCAGATACATACATGACCATGAATCCTGGTCAATTAGATGCATTAGGTTGTGTAACTGGTAAGCCAATCGCTTTACACGGGATCCGCGGACGTAAAGAAGCTACTGGTCGTGGTGTTGCTTATGCAGTACGCGAATGTGTAGATGTTGCAGAAGATATGGCTAAAATCGGCTTAAAAGCTGGTTTAGGAGATAAAAGAGTAATCGTGCAAGGTTTAGGTAACGTAGGTTATCACTCCGCTAAATTCTTAGCAGAATTTGGTGCTACGATTGTTGGTTTGTGCGAGTACGAAGGTGCTATTTACAATGCTAATGGCTTAAATGTTGATGAGGTTTTTGCTCACCGTAAAAATACAGGTTCAATTTTAGGTTTCCCTGGTGCTACCGATTTCAAAAACTCAATGGAAGGTTTAGAGCAAGATTGCGATATTATCGTACCTGCGGCTTTAGAAAACCAATTTACAGAGCTTAACATTCGTAACATTAAAGCAAAAATTATTGCAGAGGGTGCAAACGGACCAACTACTCCAGAAGCTGAAGCTATTTTCACCGAAATGGGTGGAATCATTATTCCAGATATGTATTGCAATGCTGGTGGTGTTACCGTATCGTATTTCGAGTGGTTAAAAAACCTTTCTCACGTAGCATTCGGACGTATGGAAAACCGTTATGCGGCTAATTCAAACGCAAATTTAATTGCCACTTTAGAAAACTTAACAGGAAAAACTATTCTTCCAGAACACCGTTTAATGATTGTTAAAGGCGCATCTGAAATGGAATTGGTAAATTCTGGTTTAGAAGATACCATGATTCATTCGTACCACGAAATCCGTGAGACTTTGAAAAATAAGCCAGCTACACAAACTTTAAGAACTGCAGCTTTTGTTAATTCAATCGATAAAATTGCTGTTTCATATATGAACTTGGGCGTTTGGCCATAGTAAGCTGAAAGTCGAAAGACTAAAGCTTAAAGCGAAAAATCCTTGCAGATGAATAATTTGCAAGGATTTTTTATTTAGAAAATGTATGGTTCTGAGTTTTGTGGGGCAGGGTTGGCCCCGCTTTCGTTGCAATCTTTTGTTAATGTCAGTCTAAGCATGTCGAAGATCTGCATCAAAAGTATTTTCACTCCAATCGGGTTTAGGTACAATGGAAACTGCAAAACAACAAATTATCATTCGATCTATATCGATTTTGTCGTTAATCGACACATTTGGCTGTTTATTCGGAAGAAGAAACACTTAATTCCTCCAAATCCAATCTCCATTCTTCTTTCCTGATAATATCATCATCAAAGTTTTTATTTCTTTTCAAGTGATGTAGTTCATCACGTTGCACCTGAATTAATGCGAGTACAATTTCATGGTAAGCTTTTAAATCTTGCTTATCAATATCACCTTTTTTAAAGGCTTGTATGGTATCCTTTTTTTCAATTAAAGAATGCTGCAACTCTGCTTTTAAGTTCACCATCAATTCATTATGGGTACATTGATATTGGTAATCTGCTTTCAATTTATCTAAAGAAAGATCAATTAATTTTAATTTGATCTGGCTGGTTTGTTCCTGCTCAGAAAGTTTGCTTTTCGCTTCGGGTATATTTAATAACTTAATTACAAAAGGCAAGGTAAGCCCTTGAACAACCAGTGTAACAAATATTACAACAAAGGTTATAAACAAAATCAAATTCCTCAGCGGAAACGGTATCTGATCTGAAATCATTACTGGTATAGAAAGCGCCGCAGCTAGAGACACCACACCTCTCATGCCCGCATAAATAATAATTACAAACGAGTGCCAGGTCATATCCTTGTAGCGCTCTCTGGTTTTTTTATTAAACAACTGCGTTATTCGTGCCGTAGATACCAACCATAAAAAGCGAACTACAAGAGCTAAAATACTAATACCAACACCATAACCAATCGCTTTTGCAATAGGGTAGTTAGGGCCTAAGCCGTTTACAATGTCGGGTAATGCCAAGCCAATTAAAATAAATACTACACCATTAAGCATAAAGGTTAAAGAAGACCATACTGATACTGTCTTTATTCTCGATTGTGAAGTAAGAATTACATGTGATTGACTGGAAAGTAACAATCCCCCAGAAACAACAGCCATTACACCAGAAGCTTCAAAATGCTCTGCTACAACATACATAAAATAGGGTGTAAGCAGCGTTAAAACGGTATCAATATTATCTGTGGTTGGTAGCCAGCGGTGGATGGCATAAAATATTCCGCCAATGGCAAGGCCGATTAATATTCCCAAACCAGCAACCGATACAAAACTAACAGCTGCATCTTGCATAACAAATGTGCCACTTACAACAGTTGCCAAAGCAAATTTGAACACAATTAAACTGGATGCATCATTTACTAAGCTTTCGCCTTCTAAAAGTGCGGTAACTGTTTTAGGTATTTTTAAACCCTTTAAAACTGCTGCTGCCGCCACCGCATCTGGTGGAGAAACAATTCCACCCAACAAAAAACCAAGAGCCAAAGTAAAACCTGGTATAAATGCCACCGATGCGTAGGCAACTGCAACTGATGTAATGAAAACTAAACCCACTGCCATTAAAAATATGGCCCCTTTATATTCCCAAAAATCTTTCCATGACGTAAACCAGGCAGCTTCGTAAAGTAGGGGAGGTAAAAAAAGTAAGAAAACGATGTTCGGGTCTATTTTTAAGTTTGGCATTCCTGGAATAAATCCGATTGCCAAACCAGCTAAAACCAAAAATATTGGATAGGAAATTTTTATTTTCTGGCCAACCATAACCAGAAGTGTTACGCCAAGAAGTAGAACAAGAATTAAAATCAGGTTATCATGTAACATGCCGAAGAAATATTGTTTGTGGGTTTATGCACTAAATTTATTAAGAAATTTTGGATGTAGGGAGTAGATTAAGTTTACAAGCCTTTTAAAATTTGATAAAGTGAATTAATATCGTGATTTACAAAGCTTAAATTTCCTTTAATTCTAACTTTGCCGCGATTAATTGCTTCACCGTTAACCTCTAGTTGTTTCAAATTTTTTAAGTATGGTTTTAAAACAGGTAGATCCAACTGTCTATTCAACTTTGAGAAATTAATGTTCAATCCAAAAAAATCATCACTAGAAACTACAGATGGATTTAGAATAGCAGATTGCTTGGTGCTGAAAATTAATTGCTTTCCAGCTTCATTAGCAAAAACTTTATAAAGCGGGAATACAGATTTATTAATTGTTCCGCTATCTAAATGAATCACATTTTGTCGACTAAGATAATTTTTAAATCCAGCGACTGCATCGATGCTGAATATAAAATTTGGTATTTTTCGCTTCTGTAAAGTTACTTTTTCTACCTTTTCAAAATCATCATTGTAGTCGTAGCTAATAACAGAATCAAGTTGATTGGTGGTTCCTGTCCATTCAAAATCCACGTAGCCCTCATAATACTTAGCTAAACTATCACTTTCTAAAACTATAGTTTTTAGTTTTAAAGGTTTGTTTACGGCTTTAGCAAAATCAGCATTCAACCAAAAATTTACACTGCTTTCTACATTGAATTTTCTGTGTTTGGGTGTTTTAGATGGTACAATCGTTTCCAATAAAAACTCAAAACTAAATTTTACTGCACCATTTTCAAAATTGATTGAACCTTGGTTTTTGAGATTTTGAAAAGCAATATGTCCGGTAGCTTGGGCGATGTTTTTAAAATTACTTTCAACAATTTTGATTTGATTTTTCTGTTTTAAAATGTCGGTCAATACCGAATCGTAGTTTGCTACTTCGTTAGAAACAACTAAGGCTGCTGCATCGTTATTATAGAGAATTGTAATATTCCCTAATCTGGATTTTCCATAATTTAAGCCTTCCTTTTTAAAGAGTTGAAATTTCAATGTGCCTTTCAAAAAGTTCTCAAAATCCTTTAAATTATCTATCGCTAACCTGGAGAATAAAGCAGTTTTAGGCTGATTTCGAATGCTGTAAAAGTAAATGCTAGCTGGAATTTTCAATCCATGTTCAAACCCCTCGATTTTTGAAGCTTTATTTTGGTTTGAATCTGATTTCAGATAAAAACCTGGATGAGCCAATAGGTTTGTTGCCAAACTTTTATAAATCTCATCGGCACTAAATTTTATTAAAGCGGTAGTGTTTTTCGGTATTGAAATTTGATTGGCTTGATACTGTCTGTATTTAAAGGTGCCAACAAAAAAAATAAGCAGTGATAATAAAATCACTGCCGTTATTTTTAAAAAATTCTTCATCAAAATGTTTTTTTACCGCAGATAAACACAGATTTTCGTTTTGAATCTGTGTTTTATCTTTGGTTAGTAATTTTACTATTTCGCTGCATTCTCAATTAAAGAGAACAAATATTTCAAAGCATTTTCATGTCCGTTCGGAATTTCAGCGCTAATATCAGCAGAAACTACATTGCCTTTAATCGGATTAGATTTCATGTAAATGTTTCCCATTTTGCCTAAAGTTTCGTTAAACTTTTTAGCTGTTTCTTCACCACCAATTTCCGAATCAGGTACTTTGCCAACTAAATTTTTTGCATTAAACAAGAAACTAAAGTTGTTCTTTGCCAATAAATTTTTATGAGTTTTGCTAATAGCCGAGTTAAAACTGTTATTGCTAATGCTTTGCATTTCAGTTAATGAATTCCCGAAAAATACAATCCCATCTTTAATCATAAAATAAATATCTATCGGACTTTTCTTTTCTTCAATTTTATAAATACCGTTGTTCGTGCTAACATAATTCTTATTTATGCCGTATTTTATCAGCTTATTCATCAAGCGGGTGTCTTCTGATGAAAACATGAATAAGAAATCGGGCAATGTTTCTTTTTTCGTTTTTGTTACTTCTTTACGATTATAATCATCATCATACTCGTAAGTTGTATAAGTTACTTCTTTGCTATTTAAGCCGTTAATTACGAACAAAGCATCGCCTTTTACAACATTACTTACGGCTTCTTCATCCAATAAAAGCGAGAATAAATCAGAACCTAATTCAATTTCCTCATCCATTTTGCCGCCTAAAAATGAGCCATAAGTTTGCTTCAACAACTTAGGGAATTCTTCCAAATAAGCTTTTGTATCAATAGAATAACCCATAAAGCCTATTGCCTTTTCGCTATCTACATATTTCAGAAACTTTTTATTCAGTTTTCTATCCATAATTTTTTTGTAAGAATCAGCTTGTTCTTTTGCCAATTCTAAACCTGTAGAAATGCGGAAACTTGCTTTATCCATAAACAGTTTAGCATTTAAACTGCCATACCCTTTCATAATTCCAGCTTTGCCATAAGTGCCAAATTCTGGGGCAATTGAATTGTAAGCATCTTGCAAACTCGAGACCCAAATTTCTGCAATCGCTTTTTGATCTAAACTCGAAGTGTAAGATTTATTAGTCTCGATAGATTCGTAATTGGTGCTAAAAATCTTATCTGCTTGAATATTCATCCAAATAAAAGCCAATTGTTTTTTCTTTGCATCTTGTTCTGCTCTTTCTTTTTGATATTCATCATATCGTTCATCAGGATTTCCTGTTTGAGTCATCGCTTCAGCACCATCAACCACGTCAATTTCTTCTGCCATAGGCGCATCTGTAATTTCGACCTCGTTAATTTCTTCAATTTTTTTAACAGCAGGCTTTTTCTTCGCTGGTTTCTTTTTGCTTGATTTCTTAGAGGATGCCTTTTTTGTACTTGCCTTTTTTTGGTAAGCTTTGATATTCGGAGTGTATGGTTTTGATAAAACTGGCGGCGGTGGGGCTAAAACTACATCAACAACTTCATTCGGTTCTGTTGTGGTGGCATAAGTCGAGTCAATCGCTACAACTGCACTATCTGTTAGGTCATCATAATTATTTTGATACCTTATTTCTTTAATACCATAGCGGGCAGAATTAGCTGAATCAGCAAAAAATGAACTTCTTATACTTCCAGTTAGAAAGTAAAGCATATTATTATTCCACTTGATAATGCTTGTACTGTCAGACAAAATCATCGTTCTAATATCACCTTCGGTTTTAAATTTCTTTTCCTTCTCGTTAATTAGGCTTTCAAATTTTGTAGCATCCTTTAATGGAATTAAGAAGCAGTTATAGGTAATGCTATCGTTTAACTGATTAAAATAATACATATTCTTCTCCAGGTTAATCCCAAAATCTTCAATACTTGTAAAATTTTTATCGAGCGATTTTGAGGTTTCGGTTAGCAGCTTTTTACCAAGAAAAGATTCGTTAAAATCTTTAACGAACATCAGTTTAAATACATTATCACCCTTTATTGTGGCTACGGTAAATGCATTTGCTGGAATTTTTTTGACTAAATCTTGCGCCTTAGCTAATTTAAAGCTAAAAAGGAGAGAGAAAGCGATTAGAAGGTTTTTCATTTTATAGATATGTTTTTCAATGATGATTACATGATTTTTAACTATTTAAAATCATTACGGTTTTATTTAGATAGTTGTATTTGGTTGGAAACATTAATTTTTCCATTTATTAAATCCATAATACTGCTCTTTAGCATAACAGCTTTTTTAGACTTTGATACGTTTGATACTGGATTACTACTGCTTGTTACAGGAGATTCAAAACGATAAATACTTGTATAGGTTGCGGTATTAAAAACCGCTTTGTCCTGGCTTTTGAGTTTGTTAAACTCTGTTTTTGCTGTGCTAACAGCCTGGTATTTTCTGCTAAAGGTTTTCGTTGCTTTATTATAGCTGTAAGATGAGTTATTGGTGGCCTTAATTTTCTGTTGAGCCAAGATGTTCTTCGTAATGTTATTAATATTCGAAATATCTTTAAATGAAAAACTTATTGTAGCGATGTAATTATTAAAATCAGTACTGCTTTTAACATTGGATATACCTTCCGATTTTCGGAGATAAGCTACTGCCTCATTTAACTCCTGCTGAATTTTCTGTTTACTCGGAACTTTATAGCCCTGAACACTATCTAAAAGCATAACTGACGCTACTTTCGTTTTACTCTGACTTAAGTTTATAGTTAGAGTCACATCACCTGTTCCATCGTTTTTCATGTTAATTTCTTCAATAACTTGAAAACAAGAACTTAAAACAGGTATTAAAATAATAAATAATAAAAACTTACAGAGCTGCTTAAGCTTCATGCTAAAATCTAATTAAATCTACCGGGAATGTAAAAAAAGGAATGATTATCTGTCGCATCAAATTTAACATTTTAAGCCTATACTTTTAAGCTATTTTACATATAAACTACGTTTTTCTAAGAACGATTATAAATAGTCTCTAAAATTGATTTTTAATTCTATAAAAAATCAGCTATTTGTCAATATAAAGACAAGAAAAATGTAAAAGAATGTTCACTATGCCTATTTTTCTATCTTTGTTACCGACTTTTACAACTAATAGAAAAATGAAAAAAAGTGCAATAATTGGTTTGATTACCATTGCGATTTCAGTGGGAATCTTATTTAGCTTAAATGCGAATACGGATACTTATTCTAATTTCAAAGAAGCATCAACTTCTGGCAAAGAAGAGCACGTAATGGGCTATTGGGAAAAATCAATGGGCATTTACTATGATGCTGTAAAAGACGCCAATCATTTTGGCTTTCACATGAAAGATGAAAAAGGCGAAATTCGTGAAGTAATTTATAACGGAACTAAACCTCAGGATTTTGAAAAATCTGAGAAATTAGTGCTTATCGGTCAGATGAAGGGCGATAAATTCTATGCGTCGAAAATTTTGATGAAATGTCCATCTAAATACAACGATAACTTAGTTGAGATTAATAAAGATGGCAAGGTAGATACAGTGAACCAGAACGGCGAAAAAATATATAAATAATTTTAATGGATATTCAATTTGTAGGCGAGAGCTTGTTACCGGGTAAAATCGGACAGTTTTTTATTGTGTTGGCATTTAGTGCATCTTTACTATCAACAATTGCATATTTTTATGCCAGTCGCGAGAAAAATTTAGAGGATAAATCATGGAGAAACTTAGGCCGAGTTGGGTTTTTGGTTAACTGGGCTAGTATTATTGGTATCGGAGCCATCTTATTCTACTTAATTTTAGGTCATTATTTTGAATATTATTATGTTCAATCGCACTCTTCAAAGCAACTTCCAGTATATTATATTATATCAGCATTTTGGGAAGGACAAGAAGGTAGTTTTTGGCTATGGGCTTTCTGGCAATCGTTTTTAGGCGGCCTTTTAATATGGAAAGCTAAAACCTGGGAACGTCCTGTAATGACTGTTGTGGCATTCTCACAAGTGTTTTTAACATCGATGATGTTGGGTGTCGAGATTTTTGGCGAACGTATTGGTAGCTCTCCCTTTATCTTATTAAGAGATGCAATTGATTTAAAAGCGCAGGCGCCTGTTGTTTTTGCAAATCCAGAAAATTATAAAAACTACCTTAAGTTTATAACGGATGGTAAAGGATTAAATCCATTGTTGCAAAACTATTGGATGGTTATTCACCCGCCAACATTGTTTTTAGGTTTCGCCAGTATGGTTGTACCTTTTGCATACGGAATTGCAGGTTTATGGCAAAAAAGATATAAAGAGTGGATTAAGCCAGCTATGCCATGGACGCTTTTTGCCGTAATGGTTTTAGGTACAGGTATTATTATGGGTTCTTTCTGGGCTTATGAAGCGTTAAACTTTGGTGGTTTTTGGGCTTGGGATCCTGTAGAAAATGCATCACTCATTCCTTGGTTAACCTTAATTGGTGCTGTACACGTAATGATTGCCTATAAAAATACAGGTCATGCTTATTTTACCGCAATTGCATTAGTTTTCTTGAGTTTCTTACTGGTACTTTACGCATCTTTCTTAACGCGTAGTGGTATATTGGGAGATACTTCAGTTCACTCATTTACCGATATGGGTATGTTTGGACACCTGATTCTTTACAATGTTGTTTTTGCAGCTATTGCAGTGTTTTTACTTGTTATACGATGGAAAGAGCTTCCAATTACAACAAAAGATGAAGAAACTTACTCTCGTGAATTTTGGATGTTTATTGGGGCTTTAGTGGTTACCATTGCCTGCATTCAAGTTATATTTTCTACTTCGGTTCCAGTATTTAACAAAGCATTCGGAACGAATTTCTCGCCGCCAATTGATGCGGTTAAGTATTACAATCAATGGCAAGCGCCTTTTGCAGTATTAATTACGTTAATTTCAGGGTTTTCTCAATATTTAAAATACAAAAGAACGGACCCACGAAAATTTTATAGCAGTTTAGTTTCGGCTATATTATTTTCTATAATTTTAACAGCTGGTTTGGTTTATGTTGCAGAAATTTACACCAATACGATGTATATTTTGATGACTTTTAGTTGTCTTTTTGCAATTCTTTCTAATGCAAGTGTTTTATATCAGGCATTTGGTGGCAAAGCAAAATTAGCAGGTTCGGCCATTGCGCATATTGGTTTTGCATTTTTAATTTTGGGCGCACTTATATCAGCAGCTACAAGTAAGCCAATCTCAATCAATGCAAACAACTTCATCCCTGTTAAGGATTTCGAAAAAACAGAGAAACCTGGCGAAAATATTATGTTGTACAAAAACGAGCCTAAGAAAATGGGCAAGTACACGGTAACTTATGTTAGCGATACAACAGAAGCACCAAATACAATTTACACTTTAAACTTTAAGGTTTACAATGCAGATGGTAAACTTAAAGAAGATTTTAATCTACATCCTCACGTTCAGGATAACGATAAAATGGGTTTAATTGCTTCGCCAGATACAAAGCATTATTTAACTTATGATGTGTACACACATATTACCAGTGCAGCAATTAAAAAAGAAGCGCATGACGATCATGAAGGTCATTCTGATGATGAGAATTATAAAGCACCAAGGATAGTTAAAGTTGCAGTTGGCGATACCATACACACTTCGAGCGGTATTGTAACTGTACAGGCGTTAAATAATAAGCCTGTTGCAAAAGATTTAGCTTTGGCAAAAGGTGATTTTGCAGTGGGTTTACCATTAGAGATTAATGCAAGTGGAAAAATTTATAATACCGAGCCCCTTTTCTTAATTAAAGGAAATAATACTTTCGATTTTGCCCGTAAGATAGAAGAACTGGATTTAAAATTCAGATTTACAAAAGTATTACCTGATGAGAAAAAAGTTGAGCTTCAGATTTATGAAAAACCTCAGCAAGCTAAAGATTGGATTGTATTTAAAGCAATTGAATTCCCATTCATTAATTTATACTGGGCAGGTACAATTGTAATGGTTATTGGTTTCTTGTTCTCTATTTTCAGAAGAAGAAAAGAAGCTAAAACAGCATAAAATGAACATTGTTTTATTAGGTTCTGGAAACGTAGCAACACATTTGGCAATAGCATTAAAAGCTATTGGCGAAAACATTGTACAAGTTTTTAGTCCTAATTTGGAACATGCAAAGCAACTTGCTGCTAAATTAAATACGCAGGCCATTAACAATTTAGCAGAAATTAATAACCAGGCTGATTTATACATTATTTCTGTTAAAGATGATGCGATTGCAGAAGTTGTAAATGGTTTATCCAACGTTGATGGATTAGTTGTTCATACTTCTGGAACAACAGATATTAAAGTTATTTCATCCGTTTTAAAGAAAGCAGGTGTTTTTTATCCTTTGCAAACTTTTTCAAAGGCGAAAGAATTAAACTTTAATAATATTCCACTTTGTATAGAATCTACAGATGCCGAACAAGTTGAAATATTAAAAGTATTGGCGCATAAGCTAAGCAATAAGGTTTATGAGCTTGACGGTGAAAAACGAAAAATATTACATTTGGCAGCCGTTTTTGCCTGTAATTTTACGAATCATTTATATTCGATGGCGAATGAGCTATTGGTGAAAAATGATTTGGATTTTGATATCATCAGACCGTTAATTGCGGAAACGGCAAACAAAGTTTTAATCGATTTACCTGCAAATGTTCAAACTGGACCAGCAGTTAGAAACGATGAAAGTACAATGAATAAGCATTTAAGCATGCTAGCAGACCTGCCTGAATTGCAGGAAATTTATGAAACCTTAAGTAACAGCATTAAATTAGTACACAAATAGTACAATTGCGGCTTTTGCTTATTACTTTTGCAAAATAATTATGAGCATTTTTAAACTAAAAATAAATTTTGAAGAAGCAGATCACGAATCAATAGAATTGCCTATTGCTGCTGGTGAATCTGTTTTAGACGTTTGCCTGGATAACGGAATTGATTTGCAACATAACTGCGGTGGTGTTTGCGGCTGTAGTACTTGCCACGTGTACGTAACGAAGGGCATGGATAATATCGAAGAGATTTCTGATAAAGAAGAAGATTTTATCGATAGAGCTGTTCGCCCTAGAATTACTTCGCGTTTGGGTTGCCAATGCGTGGTTATTAATGGCGATATAGAAGTAACCATTCCTGATCAATCAGGCTTTATGGGGCACTAACTGTCGGGAGCTTTTAGTCAGAGTACGGAAATCAATTAACAATTAACAATAACAAAACATGAATAACGATAAATTCGCTTTACCTTTTTACTGGAACGATTATGAAGACATCGCAATGTCTTTATATGAGAAATTTGGTGATGATTTTAATGAAACTAAAATTTACCGTATTCGCTTTACCGAATTATTAGAGTGGGTTTTAGAATTGCCAAATTTTAAAGGAACTCGCGAACAAAGTAGCGAAGGCCATTTGGAACAAATTCAAACTGCCTGGTGCTACGAGTGGAGAGATAACCAAGATTAATTGGCAAGTTAAAAGTTGCATATTAGCGGTTTTTACATTTAAGCTTTTAAACTGATAATTCGCAACCTGTAACTAATATGTTTCTACAAAAGCTAAAAGATATTACCACTTTCATTTTTGATGTTGATGGTGTTTTAACAGATGGTTCTGTTCAGGTTACTGATATTGGCCAATCGTTACGCACTTTCAACATTAAAGATGGCTATGCTATGCAACTGGCGGTTAAACGTGGGTACAAGCTTTGCATTATTTCTGGAGGCGATGGAATTGCAATGGCTAAACGTTTTGCAAATCTTGGTATAACCGACGTTTTTTTAGGTGCTGGCGATAAAGTTGAAATCTTTAACAACTACCTTAAAAATAAAAATATTACCGCTGGTGAAGTGCTTTACATGGGCGATGATATTCCTGATTTAAAGGTGATGAAGTTAGTAGGGCTAGCAACTTGTCCTGCTGATGCAGTTGAGGAAATTAAGGCTATTTCTACTTTTATTTCCCCATATAATGGAGGGAAAACAGCTGTCAGAGATATTATTGAGAAGGTAATGAAAGTGCAGGGCAGGTGGCACGACGACAATCCAAATGCGGCCGATTCGGGAAAGTAGATTACTTGTTGAAGTCTAGTAAAATTCTAATCCCTCTCATTCACTGACAATATAAAATTATAATTTTCAGACATTAAAAATTTGCTATACATAAGATTATGTACGAAATTTACTTATTATTAATCAATCGATTGATTAATTTATATGTTTAGAAAATATTAAATTTAATATATGAGCACTTATCTTATCCCAGTAGATTTTTCGAAGACAGCAGAACATGCTGCTAAATATGCCGCAAAGTTAAGCAGAACTATGAGTGGCTATAAACTAATTTTGCTTAACGCTTATTACGTTTCTGAATATGAAACTATTCTTCCAACACTTGACTTTGTTATAACTACTGATGCACATATTGCAGAAGAAATTCATAATAGGTTAGAGGCTTTGGAGAAACTTAAACGTAAGCTGCTAGAAATTAATCCAGAAGCTGATATTGAAATTTCATTAACCAGGGAAACGATTCTAAGATCAATTGTAGAAAGGATCAATAAGGAAGAGATTGATTTAATAATTATTGGTAGCAATGGCAAAAAGGCGAAAGACGAAAGTGACATCGGTTCAAATGCGATCACAATTTCCAAAGCAAGCCCAGTTCCTGTTTTAGTTGTGCCGCCAAAGGCCGATTATCAATCTATTAGAAAAGTGATTCTGGCCTGCGATTTTAAAAAGGTAAAAGAGGTAATTCCGATGCATTCATTACGAAATATTTTAAGTAAACATGCAATCGAATTATTGGTATTAAATATCGATTCGAAAGATAATATTGATTCAGAAGAGCAACATTTCTTACATGATATGCTCAAAGATTTTTCTCCAGTTTACCATTATTCAGATCATCCAGATACGATAAAAGGCATTGTGAAATTTGCTAAAGCTGAAGAAGCACAGTTAATTATTGCGCTGCCAAAAAAATATAGCTTTTTCCAAAGTCTTCTGCACGAAAGTGTTTCTCACAAACTAACAATTAAATCTCATGTGCCTGTTTTGTTGTTAAAAGATTAAGGTTTGAAAAACTTTAACAATGCAACAAGTAAGTTACAGTTTGGTGTTAAACTATTAACTTTTTTAGCATTCAAACAAGTCTTAAAAAACAACTAAAAACAAAAAAACATGAAAAAATTAATGATGATTTGTGCTTTGTTATTTTCTGTAATAACTTATGCAAATGCACAACAAGGTGGTGGTCGTATGGGCGGAACACCTGAGGAACGAGCAAAAAGAAGTACCGACATGCTAGCTGAAAAATTAAAGCTTAGCGACGAACAAAAAACTAAAGTTTTAGCTATTTACACCGCTCAAGGTGCAGAAATGACTAAAGCAAGAGAAGCAGCTGGTGGCGATATGTCGGGCATGAGAGAGAAAATGACAAAAATGAACGATGAAACTAACACTAAAATTGATGCTGTTTTAACTGCAGAACAAAAACCAGCTTTTAAAACTTGGTTAGAAGAACGTAAAAAAGCAATGGAAGCCCGTATGAACGGAGGAGGTGGTAAATAATCCATTTCCAAATAATTAAGAATAACGAAAGCGGCTTTAAGTCGCTTTTGTTATTTTAGCGGAAAATTAATTTAAATATGCTTCAAAATACACCGATAATACTTGCTTCAAAATCGCCACGCCGACAAGAACTTTTAAAAATAATGGGATTAAATTTTAAGGTCGAATTAAAAGATGTTGATGAAAGCTATCCCGAAGATTTGAGTCCTGCGGAAATTGCTGTTTATATTTCTGAAAAAAAAGCTAAGGCATTTTCGGCTGATGACGAAATAGTAATTACTGCCGATACAATTGTGGCTTTAAATGGAGAAATTTTGGGTAAACCAAATGATAAAGCTCATGCACAGGAAATGCTTAGAAAATTATCTGGTTCTAAACATGAGGTTTACACTGGTGTTACTTTAGTGCAGGGCGGTAAAAAAATATCATTTTATGATGTAACTGAAGTTAGTTGTAAAGTAGTTACAGATACAGAAATTGATTTTTACATTGATAATTACAAACCATACGATAAAGCTGGCAGTTATGGCGTGCAAGATTGGTGGGGAATTGTTGTTGTGGAAAAAATAAATGGTTCTTATACTAATGTAATGGGACTACCTACTGAAAAATTATACAATGAATTGCTTAAGCTGATTTGATAGAAAAGCATAGAACTATAGAAGACTTGCTAAAACACCCATTTTTAAATCGTAAGTAGATAAGCTTAGTTGATTTAACTTTAACCTGCCCATTACGTAATTGGTAATTAAGGCCGCTATTACAATCATGTCGATTCTTAAAGGAATCATTCCAGGCATTTCAGCTCTTTCTTGGTGCGTGCTATTGATAAGTTTTAGCGTTGTGGCAATATACTCGTCATAATTAAATGCATAAGTTTTAAATTTGCTTATATCAACCTCTCGATTATTTTTTCTGATAATTAATTCTGCAAAAGTTTCGAAAGCACCAGCCGAGCCAATTAATTTTGTTGGTTGATGTTTTTCGCAAATTTCAAACAAATCAACAAGTTGGTTTTGAACATGGTTTAGAATGGCATGTTTTTCTCCATCGTTAATTGGATCTGATTTAAAAAACTGCTGCATTAGTCTTGCAGCGCCAATATTATAACTTTTCTTCCAGATTAGTTGCTGTGTATTGCAAAGAATAAACTCTATGCTTCCACCACCAATATCCATAATTAAAGATAAATCCTGAATTGCATCGCTAAGTTTTACACCTTTATAAATCAATTCAGCTTCTTCATCACCACTAATGGTTTCTATTTCGATATCTGCTAATGCTTTAGCTTCAGATACAAATTCCACACCGTTTTTCGCACTTCTAACTGCTGAGGTAGCTGTTGCTTTTACCTGATCGACATTAAACTCTTTAATGCTTAGGCTAAAATCTTGTAATGTTCTTATACCTCTGTTAAAAGCCGCAGGAATAATTAAATTATCGTTTATTCTCCCTTCGCCTAATTTTACAGGAACGTTGGTTTTATAAAGAATTTCGAAAGTTCCACCGAAAGATTCTGCAATAAGCAAGTGAAAAGTATTTGTTCCTAAATCGATAACTGCAAAGCGCATATTTATAATTTTGTGAATAAATATCGTGGTAAAATTTTAGATATCCACGCAAAGATGCGCCACCTTTTACTTATATACAGCACTTCGGCACTTCTTTCTATACCAGCAATAATTTGATTAGCTGCCTTTTTAAGCGGTGTAACCCAAAATAAATTATCGCCTTTAGCCATTGCTGTATCCATAAATCCTGGGCGAATATCTAAAATATGAATGCCTAGTTTTTGCTGCTTAGATTTTTTAGATAGTCCTTCTAAATAGTTAATTTGATAAGCTTTTGAGGCGCTGTAGGCAGGTGCTTTTTCATTTCCACGTAAACCAGCTACAGATGTTATTGCTGCTATGTAGCCGTGTCCTTGTTGTTTAAAATATTCGAAAGACCAGGTAATAACATTAGTAAAAGAAACGACGTTGGTTTTTAAAGTATCCTGTTCAATTTGATTATCTAAGTTTTCATTTATTTCGCCGTAACCAGCGCTATAAATTAACATATCAAAACCATCAAGCCTTGCAATTAATGAACCTAAGTTATCTAATAAATTTGGTTCATCATTTACATCAAAACACGAGGCGAAAATTTTGTTAGGCTTTAAAGCCTCAATTTCATTTAGCAAAGTTTGCCTTTTACCCGTTATGCCTACGGTATAGCCAGCATCCGACATTTTCAGGGCCAAGGCTCTACCAATACCCGATGTTGCACCAATAATTATAACTTTTTTCAAAGCTTTGAGCGTTTAGATTTTTATAGGAAATATTTTGAATAAAGTTAAGCGCAAAATATCGCTTTTATTGTATGTTTAAATTGATGGTTAGGTGTAATTATAACGCTTATTTTGACTTAATTTTTATACCAGAACCATTTCGCCATCTCTTTAACGCTTGCTTTTTTACCATACATTAAAATACCAACTCTGTATATTCTTGCGGCAAACCAAACCGTACCGATAAATCCAATTACGAGGATGAACATCGATAAAGCCAATTCCCAAGCAGGTACACCATAAGGTAATCTTACAACCATAGCAATTGGCGAGGTAAAAGGAATCATCGAAAGCCAAAACGCAACGCTGCCGTAAGGGTCGTTTGTTACTACGCTTAGCGATAAAGCATAACCTAAAAGCAATGGCATCATTACAGGCATCATAAACTGCTGTGTTTCGGTTTCACTATCAACAGCTGAACCTATTGCCGCATACAGGGCACTGTAAAAAAGGTATCCACTTAAAAAGTAAAAAATAAATACTAAAATAATTTTGGCCAAGTCTAAATTCTGTAAGCTTTCCTGAATATTTCCAAGTGGACCATTAGTCATTGCTGCAGCCTGAACTTGCTGTGCAGAAGGATTTGCAGCCGATACCTGAGCACTCGATGAAACGATTTTCTGAGCATCATCTTTATTTATAAAAACAGTTACAGCCAAGGCCGATATAGAAAAAGTTAATACAATCCAAAGCAAAAACTGGGTTAAGCCAACCATGGCAATGCCGATAATTTTTCCCATCATTAACTGAAAAGGTTTTACCGAAGAAATCATGATTTCGATAATTCTGCTTGTTTTCTCTTCAATTACGCCTCGCATTACCTGCACTCCATAAAGCATAATAAACATAAACATAAGTACACCTGCAACAAATGCAATTATGGTGCTGGCGCCTGCACTACTGTTTTCTTCCTTACCAGTATCGCCTATTTTTTTAGTATCGATCTTAACATTGCTTTTTAGGTTATCTAAATCAGTTTGCGAAATGCCCGATTTTTTTAGTTTATAATCTCGAATTAAATCTTCAATCGAATCTGAAATTCTTCCATCTAAAGATAAGCCAGCTTGTTTCGTTCCAATTAGTTCGATGCCAGCTGGTTTATCAATATCAAAGTCGGGGAGATACAAAATGTAATCGTAATCGCTTTTCTTCAGGGTTTTCTTTAAGCTTTCGAAAGAATCATTAACATAAACATAAGTTACGTTTTTGTTCGAAGTTAGTTTTTCTGTTAAAGTTTTGTTTTGGTTTACAACAGCAACCTTGTCTGTTTTATCGTTAATCCCCTTAATCGAAAAATAGATAATTAAACCATAAAAGCCTGCAATAATTAAAGGTGTTAAAAAAGTCATAATAATGAACGATTTCTTTTTAACTCTCGATAAGTATTCTCTTCGTATAATTAGTAAAATTTTGTTCATAATTTATTTTTTTACACGCTCAATAAAAATATCATTCATACTCGGAATTACCTCAGCCAAGCGATTAATTCGAACTTTGGGTAGCATTTCGCTTAATACATCGTTAGCGGTATAACCTTCCTTAAGCTTAAATTTCAAGCATTTTCCGTCTTTTACATCGCTTGTTTCCAATACATCAAATAATGCATTATTCGTAAAGTCTGTGTCGCCAGCATATTCTATAACATACGTATTATTTCTGTACGATGCTTTAATGTCATCAACTGCACCATCCAAAATCTTTTTCGATTTATCGATCAATGCAATATTGTCGCAAAGTTCCTCAACACTTTCCATGCGGTGGGTAGAAAATATAAAAGTTGTGCCTTTAGCGTTTAACTCAAGAATTTCATTTTTGATTAAATCGGCATTTACAGGGTCAAAACCAGAGAAAGGCTCGTCCAAAATAATTAATTCGGGATTATGTAAAACTGTGGCAACAAATTGAACTTTTTGTTGCATCCCTTTACTTAAATCTTCAACCTTTTTATTCCACCAGGTTGCCATATCTAATTTTTCGAACCAAAATTTTATACGTTTTGTAGCTTCAGATGTGCTTAAGCCTTTTAATTTAGATAGATATAAAACTTGCTCACCAATTTCCATCTTTTTATATAAGCCACGTTCTTCGGGCAAATAACCAATTTGGTTAATGTGATTAGAGTTAAGTTTTTGTCCGTTAAAAATAACTTCTCCGCTATCTGGGGCAGTAATTTGAGTAATAATTCTTATTAACGATGTTTTACCAGCTCCATTCGGGCCTAATAACCCAAAAATTTTGCCCTGTTCAACTTCCAGGCTCACATCATCAAGCGCACGGTGGGTTGCATATTGTTTAACAATATTTTTTACACTCAGCATAGTTAAAGTCTTTAATCTATTAGTCGCAAAAAGTATCCAAAGGTTACAAAAGGTAAAATGTTTTTTGAAAAGCAAATACAGAAGCATTTTGGTTACGATAGTCCTGCTGTACATTTTGGCCTTCGTACCTCAGGGCCGCCATTTCCATCAGGTTTATTTAACCCCAAACATTGCTTTTTATTAAAAAAATAATGTAGTAGCCATTTCAGATTTTTAACTAACGAAACATTTTTGTAGAATTTATTTCGTGTAATAAAAAAATACACAATAATATTATAACTGCTTGATTTTTAATTGTTTAAATATTTTTGCTTTATTGTTAAATATCTGTTTGTCAGGTTTTTGTGTTCTTGGTTTTGTATTATATACATTATCATTTATTTTCATTTTATTAATTGGCTGGCAGAAACAGAAAAACTTCCATTTATCAAACAGGATATGCTATTTTTTGAATTATACTTAAAGTTTAAAAGATTTTAGCTCAATTAATTACAGCTTTTTTATCATAAAGTTATATATGCTGCAGAATGTAAATAATCTTAACCAGAATAGCATTGGCGGAACTTACACCATAGCCGACAGCTTTCGTATAAGCTACAACGCTTTAGTTAGTTTGATAATTCCTGGCAAGAATAGCTTTTTAAGAAAAATTTTTTCTCGTACTGAACAGGAACAACCTGCTAAAATTGTTTCTATGAAATACACCAACTTCTGTAAATCGGAACAAGAGTTGATTGAAAGATATGGGGGAATTGCTTTTGATAAACAAATTGATGTTGCAGAATTAATTGGTGCAAATAGCTGGAGTTTGGATATGATTAATTGTGAAATTAGTTTTGGAAATAACCTGGTTATTCCTTTTCAGATTTTAGGCTCATTTTCGCGTTCATCGCAAAGTTGGCTTTGGGCTTGGGCAAATACTAAAGCCGAAATGGCAACTGATTCTTTAAACCATGCACTAAAGCTTAAAAAGTATGGTGAAGATAATAATATCGACTTTTTAAAGATTGATCATTTTGAAGCTTCGAATATAGATTTACATTTAATTGGTTTAACAGCATCAGGAATGATGAAATCGAGTGGATATTACATTGCAGATTACGGTAAGGGTGCGATGGTTTTTACATTAAAAAGTGATGCAATTGATAAGATTGCTAAAAACGAGCATGAAAGAATTTTAAGTGTTTTTCCTCAGTTAATATCCGATTTTGATGTTAACCATAAAGCTGCATTTAAATATTATTTAGAAGAAAAAGGTTATAAAGTTTCAATAGAGAAGTATAAAATAACAGGTGTAAAGGGCATAAACCAAATTACCGCAGAGTTTGATAAAGATAGTATATTAACCAATTTGAACAGCTAAAAGCCCATATGAGAAACCAAAAAAACCGATGCTTTCGTATCGGTTTTTTTGGTTTAAATCATAATCTTCTAGAGTGGATATTCTCTAGCTAAATTTCTTATTCAAAATATTCTTTCATTCTATCGAAAAAGCTTTTTTCGTTTTTACCTGGCTGAGGTTTAAAGTTGGCAGAATCACGAAGTTTTTCTAAAATAGTGCGCTCTTCACTGCTTAAAGCCTTCGGTGTCCAAACATTAATATGAATAATTTCATCGCCTCTATGGTAAGAATTTACTTCTGGCAAACCTTTTCCTTTTAAGCGTAAAAGTTTTCCGCTTTGTGTACCTGGGTCTATTTTAATTTTTGCTTTACCATCAATTGTTGGTACTTCAATACTTATGCCTAAAGCAGCATCTGCAAAACTCAAGTGTAAATCGTAAACTATATTATTTCCTTCGCGTTTTAATGTATCGTGAGCAGTTTCTTCAATTAAAATAATTAAATCTCCAGGAACGCCACCATTAGGTGCTGCATTACCTTTACCACTCATACTTAATTGCATGCCTTCGCTTACCCCTGCAGGAATGTTAATTGTAATGGTTTCTTCCCCACGAACAACTCCATCGCCATGGCAAACATTACATTTTGCAGTAATTTGCTGGCCGCTACCATTACAAGTAGGGCAGGTAGATGCCGTTTGCATCTGGCCTAAAATTGTATTGGTAACTCTTCTAACCTGGCCACTACCTCCACAAGTACCACAAGTACTTACCGATGATTTATCTTTAGCTCCAGTTCCATCGCAAGTTTTGCAGGAAATAAGTTTGTTAACTTTTATTTTTTTCTCGGCTCCGTGAGCAATTTCTTCTAACGTTAATTTAACTTTTATACGAAGGTTAGAGCCTTTAGCTACACGGCGTCCGCCACGTTGCTGGCCACCACCGCCACCACCAAAAAAGCTTTCGAAAGGATTATGACCACCAAAAATATCTCCAAAATTACTGAAAATATCATCCATGTTCATGTTGCCGCCGCCATAACCTCCTGATGCACTGCTGCCAACACCTGCATGACCAAATTGATCATAACGTTGTTTTTTCTCAGGATTACTTAAAACTTCGTAAGCTTCTGCAGCTTCCTTAAACATATCTTCTGCAGCTTTATCTCCTGGGTTTTTATCAGGGTGATATTTGATAGCCATTTTACGATATGCCTTCTTAATTTCATCTGCAGGGGCGCTTTTGGTAACGCCTAATACATCATAATAGTCTCTTTTACTCATCTTTTTTATAAAATGATTGAATTTTGAATGGTAGTATTTAAGAATGTTTTCCCATTCCCTAATTCATTCCTTTCATTACTCAATAATTATTTTTATGCTCCAACTACAACTTTAGCAAAGCGGATAACATTATCATTTAACGTATAACCTTTTTCAACTTCATCAATTACTTTTCCTTTTAGCGCATCCGTAGGAGCAGGAATATTGGTAATTGCTTCGTGGAAATCAGTATCAAAATCTTTGTTAATGCTTTCTACATCTTTTAAGCCTTTTTGAGCTAATGTATTCTTTAATTTATGGCTAACCAATAAAATACCTTCTTTAACAGGTGCAACATCTGCAGCCGTTTCCATTGCTTTTAATGCACGATCGAAATCATCTAAAACTGGAAGAAGCGAAACGATTACATCTTTACCAGCAGTTTGTAATAATTCTACGCGTTCTTTTTGAGTACGACGTTTATAGTTGTCAAACTCGGCATATAAGCGTAAATATTTATCATTAAGTTGTTGAACTTCAGCTTGTAATTTTTCTTCGGCAGTTTGCTCTTCAACTTGCTCTACATTTTCTTGATTATCAGTGTTTTCTGGAGTTTGAGCCTCCAGATTTTCTGATGCATTTTCAGTATTCATTATATTTTCTTCTGTAACGTTATTTTTCTTCTTATTAAACATAATATTAGGCTGAATTTTTTGTGTTAATCGCAACTACTTTGCCATAAAGCGAAATCAGCCAAGCTGGCAGATTTATATAGATTTATCTGAACAGATTGGCTGATTGACTGACAATAAATTTACGATTGGAGATTTACGATTTTAGATTGGCATCTATAACTCGTAATTTGTTAATCTAAAATCGTAAATCCAATTAGGCTATTTGTGCATCTTCATGAACAACCCCGCTTTCGCATTTAATAATGCGTGATGGAAAAGTTCTGATAATGTGGTAATCGTGTGTAGCCATTAAAACAGCGGTTCCATTTAGGCTAATTTGTTTTAATAGGGTTACAATTTCTTCTGATGTTTCTGGATCTAAATTTCCTGTAGGTTCATCAGCAAGAATAATTTCTGGATCGTTTAGTAGTGCTCTGGCGATTACAATACGTTGCTGCTCACCACCCGAAATTTCGTGAGGCATTTTCTTAATTTTTGAACGCAAACCTACTTTATCCAATACATCTTTTATGCGCTCGTTAATAAGTTTTTCGTCTTTCCAACCTGTAGCTTTTAAAACAAATTCGAGGTTTTTTTCTATAGTACGATCGGTTAATAGTTGAAAATCCTGAAAAACAACACCTAATTTACGACGTAAGAAAGGTACTTGGCTTTCTTTCATGTCCTTTAAGTCGAAACCAGCGATATTTCCGTTTCCACTTCCAATATGTAAATCGCCATATAAAATTTTAAGCAAACTACTTTTACCCGAACCAGTTTGACCAATTAAGAAAACAAATTCGCCTTTTTCTATGTGTAAGTTTACGCTTGAAAGTACTAGGTGTTTTTGTTGAAATACATCAACATTGCTTAAATGAATTACGTTTTCTGCCATTTTATATTTCTAATTTAGCAATCTGCCCAAAAGGCAAATCTTTTACCATTTGCATAATATAGTCTAGTTTATCGCCTAAGCCTAATTTATCAAGAGATTTATCTGGCCTGTCTACCCTAAAATATGCAAGTAATGTAAACTTGTCATCTCTAAGCTGAACATAATCTGGAATTTTGGCGATGCCTTTTACTTTAATGATATACATTGAGTCCAAAAATAGCTATTTATGCTGAAAGCTGAAAGGCAAAAAATTAGCGAGTTAAGAAAATCCAGCCAGAGTAGGTTTCAAAATCCTCATTAAAATAAACGGTATAGTAGTAAACGGCAGACGGCAAATCTTTGCCTTCAAATTTACCATCCCACGGTTTATATACTCCGTTGCTTTGGTAAACTAAGTTGCCATAGCGATTTGTTATTTTCACTCGGGTATTGGTAAAAGCTTCGGTTGCGGGTATAGTCCAGTAATCGTTTATTCCATCGCCATTTGGCGAAAAAGAATTTGGTATAACTATTTTAGGGTAAACTTTTACTAAAACATCATCTGTACTATTTAAGCAACCTGCGTTCGATTGGGCATGTAAAGTGTAGGTAATATCGAATGGAGGGGTTGCTTTCGGATTAAGTTTTGTCGGGTCATCCAAATAATCGTTTGGAGTCCAAAAATAGCTTACATCATCTCCTGTTACTTTACCGTTTAATATTACAGAATAACCATTTAAAGCTTTTAAATCTGCTCCAGCATCAGCTACTGCATTTTTTAAAATTATAACCTTAACGGTTGCCGTTTCTGAACAAATACCATTTGAAGCTGTTACCGTATAGGTAGTAGTTTCTTTCGGATTAGCAATCGGGTTGGCAATTTCTGAAGAAGATAAACTTTCGCTTGGGAGCCATTTATAACTAATTCCACCAGAAGCAAATAATGTAATTGGATTATTTTCGCAAGTTTCAACAGAAGTAAAACTGGTGGTTAAGAAAGGTTCGAGAACCACCAATGTAGTTGTAGAGGTGCTTGCACAGCCATTTAAAGTTGCAGTTACAGTATAATCTCCAGCCATATCGAATTGTGTATTACTAATAATTGGATTTTTATCTGTAGATGTAAACCCATTTGGACCTGTCCATTTAAAAGTTGTACCCTCAGTAGCCGAGAGTTGAACGCTAGAGCCAATACAAGTTGGACTATTATTACTCGCAATTGTATTAAATTTTGCAGTAACGGTAATCGTTAAAGGATCAGAAGCTACACGGCAATTTACTGAATTGATATTTTGTCTTTCTGCGGTAATTAATCGATATTGATAAGATCCAATTGCTGCTCCAGTAAGATTAACAGTGGTTTGCGTAGTGTTTTGCCCTGGAATATCAGTCCAAATGTTACCAGTTAATGATTGCCATTGATAAACAGCATCGACATAAGTAGATGCAGTAATGTTTGCAGCTAAAGCATAGTTTCCTGAATTACCTTCACACACACTAATATTTGAAGGCACATTATTTACAGATGAGGTAATAATAGGACCGCAAGCTCTGAATGTTATATCATCTAAAGCGATATCATTTCCAATTCCACCAGGACCACTATTTGAAATTTTTAAAACTAAATCTGTTTGGTTGGTTGTTGTAAAAGTGGTTGCATATTGAATCCATTTTGGCGTTGGGCCATCTTCAATGTCATTTGTGTTATACTTGCCCACTGGTGCCCCTGCCGTAGTTTCAATAGTAAAAGTGATATTAGGTTTTTTGCCCGAATAATTTAACAGGTTAATAATCCATGCAGCAAATTCGTAAGTTGTTCCTGGGCAAAGACCTGATATATTTGTTTGATAAAAAATACCAGGGTTTTCAGAAGCATTTACAACCATCATATAGCCATTCGGATCGTTTGGTGTATGGTTAGGTATTTGATGCCAACCATTACCAATTTGATTATGCATACCATTGGTGCTTTTGGCTATGGTATATTCGCCATCATCAGGACTATCCTGAACATACAAATAATTTGTATTTGCCGTACTTAAAGGAGCTGCGAAATTAGATGTTCCAGAGCCAAAATTTATATTTATAACAGGGTCGCCTAGTGCGCCATTACAAACCTGTTGCGAAAATGTAATTGTTGAGAGAAATACCAGAAAACTCGAGAGTAAGACTTTGAGCAGATTACACATTTTGGGGAGCATTTTTATCACAATATCTTAATAAAAAATTAAAATGACCGCAACTGTCTTATTTATTGGTTATAAAACGTTTAAAAAATCAACAGTATTTACGTTATCGGCATAATCCCAAAGTTTTGGATGCTGGCTTTGGCCAAAGTCAAAAGTATTTATGCCTAAATTAGCTTTAGTAATAACGCACTGAATTTGCGCTGCTTTATCTTTCAATTTGTCTTCCACATCTGTAAGATTTTTATATTCTTCATAAAAAAGAGCAGCCAAGGGCGATGTCAAGCTTTCATCTTCTTTTAACAGCAAAAAGCCATTATCAAAGTGCTTAACCATATTAACCAGGTAAATAGATTTATTGTAATCGTAATTGTTGTTATACTTAAAATGATTGATTATTGGTTGATAGCTTTCTATTCCTTCATAAAATTTAGCAATATCGTAGCCTTCAGGGAAATAAATTTTTGATACATTTCTACAACCTAAGCCAAAGTAATCAAAAATATCTGCTCCTAAATTTTGAATATCTTCAAAACTTTCGTTTCCTGTTAAAACTGCAACACTATTTCTGTTTTTTCTGATAATGTTTGGAACCTTACTGAAATAGTAATCGAAATAACGAGATGAATTATTACTTCCAGTTGCAATAACCGCATCGAAGTCTTTAAGACGTTCTACATATTCAATATTATTTTGTAATGCAGGTTCTAAAATAATCAGCTCCGAAAGAATTGCTGTAATCAGTTTATCATCGGCCGATGAAAGTTTAATTAGAGCGATATTTCCTGTTGCTAAAACACTTAAAACATCATGCAAGCCAACCATTGGTATGTTGCCAGCTAGGATTAAACCAACTTTTTTGGGGGTTGAACTAAACTCTACTGATTGAAACCAAATATCGATATCTTCTTCATTTAACATCTCCGAAAAAGATAAAATTGATTTTTTTATATTCTCGGTAGTAAACCATGCATTACTACTTTCTGCTCCATGAAATGCATTTTCTAGTATGTCAGTAGGGTTGGTAAGGTTTTTGCCAAGCTTTTTAAAGGCAATTATTACTTTTTCTTGAGTTAATGCTGACATATTTAGAATTATTATTAATTGATTATATCTTATATTTGCAGCGCAAAGGTAAACTAAGCAAAAGAATTAGACGAAGACATGGCGATTAAAATAACAGATGAGTGTATAAATTGTGGGGCTTGCGAACCAGAATGCCCAAATAATGCAATTTATGATGCCGGTACTGCATGGCGTTTTTCTGATGGTACAAATTTAGAAGGCGTTATAGATTTTGGTAATCAACAAATTGAAGCTGATGCATCGCAAGAGGCAGTTTCTGATGAAGTTTATTACATCGTATCGGATAAGTGTACAGAATGCAAAGGATTTCATGACGAACCCCAATGTGCTGCGGTTTGCCCGGTAGATTGTTGCGTAGATGATGAAGACATTCGCGAAACTGAAGAAGAGTTATTAACTAAAAAAGCTTGGTTGCACCAGGAAGGTTAGTTATTTTCAGTTATGGATAACCATACTGAGCGGAATAAAGATTATATGTTAAAAAAGTTCTAATGAAAATTAGAACTTTTTTTTGGTATTAATTTAAATATTAACAAAGTTTTATCAAATAATTGGTTGCCTAACCAACTAGTCTAGCTCCGATTTGTTTGGAATAATTAAAACAGGGCAAGCCGACTTTCTGGCAACGTGTTCGGCAACGCTGCCCATTAAGAAATGATACAAGCCTGTTCTGCCATAGGTTCCAATTACAATTAAGTCTGAACCCCATTCATCAGATTGTTGAATAATTCCATGTGCAGCGCTATCAACAACGCTTAAATAATCAGTTTTAATACCGTTGCTGTATTTAGATTCTATTTCCTTTAATAAAATATGGCTGTTTTCTTCACTATTATCGTAAGTTTCTAAAAATACGGGCGCTAAGGTTAAATCAGGATTTACATTTGCAGGTATTGGCTCAACAATATTTACCAATGCCACTTCTGCACCAAATTTTTCGGCAATTTCGTAACCTGCCTTTGCGGCCTTTTCTGAACAGGTACTATTATCTACAGCTATTAATATTTTTTTTAAATTCATGTTGAGCAGATTTAAATGTGATCATCATAAAAATAACAAATTTGTGCGCAAAATGTTAGCGGGTAGATGTAATTTATTAGTTTTATGCAATAATTCAACTGAGCAAAAAATGGAAAATCAATATGGCATTTGCAGGGTAGCTATTGCACCGTTAAGAGCAGAAGCGTCTGATAAGGCTGAAATCGTATCTCAATTATTATTTGGAGACCATATAGAGGTAATTCAAAAAGAAGAGCGATGGTGGCTAATTCAAAATGGTTACGATGGTTACGAAGGCTGGATCGATTTCCGACAGCTGGCACCAATTTCTCAAAGCCAATTTGCTGATATGCACGATTGTAGATTGTTTGCTCCGAAAAACTACAATAACATTTTAAAAGCTGAAGATGGTAGTTTATACCATTTAAGCACGGGAAGTAATTTACCGTTTTACAAAGATGGTTATTGCTATGTTGGAGCAGAGAAATTCGAAGTTACTTTCGAACCTCATAACAGTACAAATGCCGATTTTAAAGCTGAAATTACCTCAACTAGTAAGTTTTTTCAAAACATACCTTATTTGTGGGGCGGTAGAAATATTTTTGGTCTAGATTGTTCTGGCTTTGTACAAACAGTTTTTAAACTGTTAAACATTAAGCTAAATCGCGATGCCTCGCAACAAGCAGAGCAAGGAAAATTGGTTGGGTTTTTGGCCGAATGTAAACCTGGCGATGTTGCCTTTTTCGATAATGCCGAAGGTAAAATTACCCATGTAGGTATTATGCTTAGTGCGAATGAAATTATACATTCATCGGGAAAGGTAAGGATAGATCCAATAGATGATGAAGGAATTTTTAATAAAGAATTAGGCAAGTACACACATAAATTGAGGATCATTAAACGTTTTGTGGAATAAGGCTTAATCTTCCATCTCCCAAAGCATCACTTGTCGGTCATCGCCTGTGCTAATTAAATATTTTCCATCATTGCTCCACATTAATTTATTAATGGAGTGTGTATGGCCAATGCCAGCTTTCTCTAAACTCAAAATTTTATAGAGCTTAAAGTTTTCTGCATCCCATAACTTAATGCTTTTGTCCTGACTGCTTGTTGCAAAATAGGGTAGAGTAGGATGAAACGCTATATCGTAAACCGTAAACATATGTGCTGGAATGGTTTGCAATAGTTCGTATGTTGGCAAATTCCAGATTTTTAATTGTGCATCTCTGCTCCCCGAAATTAAATATTTTCCTGTAGGATGATAGGTTAAGGAAGTAACCGGCAAAGAATGACTGTCTAAATTTTGTTTGATACTATAATCAGCAAGGTTATAAATTTTGATTAAATGATCTTTACAACCGAAAGCGATTTCCGTTTCATCTGGAGAAATAGCAATCGCCCTCACAGTATCGTAAGCAGCTTGAAAGCGATAAATCTCCGAAAAATCTTCAAGCGACCAAACGGCAACAGCGCCATCTTCTCCTGTGGTTAAAAGTTCGTTTTTACTTTTAACCACCTGAATACTAAAAATGGGTTTTGTGTGTGCACTAATTCTTGCGATTACCTTTTCTTCGTTTAAATCATAAACACTAAAAGCACCACTTCGTTCGCCAACAAAAAGTTTGTTGTTGTGGTAGTACAGGTAATAAACAGAACTTTGTACTGGCATTTTAACCTTTACAAAAGCCATCGTTTCCAACGACCATTCTACAACGCCTTTATCATTTCCAGCGCTAAAAAAAGTTTCCGCTTTATCTGAATTTGCTAAAGCGTAAACAGGGTTTTGGTGGCCTGAAAAAGTTTTTAAGTGTTTAATCATTTTATGTTTCTCTGTTCTTACTTTAAATTTAGATTTGACATTTTTTTGTTTTCTCTGTAAGCAATAACAAACTGAGCAATTATTAAAAGGTCAATAATCAGCTTTGTAATAATCAAATATTGGGGAGGACCAAACGCCGAGGCGTTTGCAAAATTCACTTGAAAAAGTATTTGAAGAGTAATTAGAATGGTAATGATTGAAAAAAGCACACTTAAAAATCCTAAATATAAATGCCATTTTTCAAACTTTTGGCTATTTTTTATAAAATGAAATAGTGTAACCCAATTGAAAAAAATAGATGGTATGATAAGGGCTAAATCAAGATAATTTTCACTGCTTTTGAATATCGCTATGAATATTATTCCTAAAAAAAGATTTAGATAACTAATGTATTTAAGCATGTGTAGGTTTGAAATTCTTTTATATTAATTTAAATTTTGGCTATGTAATGCTATTGTCAACTTGAAATCTATACCAAAGCCTATTGATGTCTTTTCTCTAAATTCTTTGCAATATCTTGAATAGATAAGCCTTTCTCTTTCAATAAAAATAATAGATGAAAGACTAAGTCTGATGCCTCCCCAATTAAATCTTCTTCAGTTTCTGCCAATGCAGCTATTACAGTTTCCACACCTTCTTCGCCAACTTTTTGAGCGATTTTGTTTAAGCCTTTGCTACGCATTTTGTTAATGTACGAGCCCTCGATAGGATTTTCATATCTATCGGTTATGATGTTTTCCAATTCAAAAATGAAGTTCTGATTAAATTCTGTTTTGAAACAGCTTCTACTTCCCGTGTGACAGGTTGGTCCATCGGGATTTGCTTTAATTAAGATCGTATCATTATCACAATCGATATGTATAGATTTCACGAAAAGGAAATTTCCACTTTCTTCTCCTTTGGTCCACAAACGGTTTTTAGAGCGAGAGTAAAAGGTCACTTTACCCTCAGCTTGTGTTTTCTCAAAAGCTTCGGCATTCATGTAGCCTAACATTAAAACCTCTAAAGTTTGTTCGTCTTGTATTACTACAGGGACCAAACCATCACTTTTATTAAAATCTATATTCATAGTATTCTCTTGTTCCGTCATTGCGAGGTACGAAGCAATCCTAAAGCGATGGGTTTTAACGCCTTCCTAAATAGTAAGATTGCTTCGTGCCTCGCAATGACGAGTTTATTTATATCCTAACAGGAACTCTGTTCCTTTTTAATTCTTGTTTTAAATCTGGGATTAAAATCTCCCCATAATGAAATACCGAAGCAGCAAGCGCCGCATCAACATTTGCTTTTTGGAAAACCTCTGTGAAATGTTCCATACTACCTGCACCCCCCGAAGCAATAATCGGAATGTTGATCATTTGATTTACTTTGAGTAGTAAATCGCAATCAAAACCCGCTTTTGTGCCATCATGGTCCATAGAAGTTAACAGAATTTCGCCTGCACCTAAATCTTCAGCCTGTTTAATCCAATTCTCAGTTTCCAATTCGGTAATTAATCGTCCACCGTTTAAATGGACCATATTTTTACCACCAACATATTTGGTGTCGACTGCTAAAACCACAAACTGAACTCCAAAAGCCTTTGCAAGCTCTTCAATTAGTTTAGGATTTCTAACCGCTGCCGAATTGATACTGATTTTATCGGCACCAGCATTTAACAGCGCCTCAGCATCTGCAAGTTCTGTAATTCCTCCGCCAATGGTAAATGGAATATTCAGCTGGCGGGCTACTGATTTAACCATCTCAATCATTGTTTTACGGCGTTCGTGAGTGGCTGTGATGTCCAGAAAAACCAGCTCATCGGCACCTTGCTGTGCATATTGTGCAGCCAATTCTACAGGATCTCCTGCATCGCGTAAATCAACAAAGTTTACGCCTTTTACTGTACGCCCGTCTTTAACGTCTAGGCAGGGAATTATTCTTTTTGAAAGCATTTTTTTATAGTTTCGTCATTGCGAGGTACGAAGCAATCTTAAAGCATATAGCTATAGTTGTAAGATTGCTTCGCGCCTCGCAATGACGGGTTTGACCTAGATCGAACTCAGCATCTTCAAATTCCACTCTTTAATCTGTTCTATGGTAATTCTATCCTCGTAAATCGCTTTACCAACCACTACACTTCTAATCGGGAATTTTGCTAAATCGTAAATATCTTCCATTGAGCTTACACCACCTGATGCAATTAACTTAATCATAGGCGAATGTTCCAACAGTTTTTTATACAAATCGATTGCTGCGCCACCCAATTTTCCATCCTTGCTAATATCTGTACACAAGAAACGGAAGAAGCCTAATGCCAAACATTTATCAACGTAATCCATTAATTTAATTGGCGAACTTTCCATCCAACCAGAATATTTAATCACTTCGTCTAAAACATCAATAGCAATAACAATACGGTTTGCATAATTGTCTTTTTTTGCAAATGCTTCGCTTAATTGTTGTAAAAAGTCTGGATTGGTAATGGCTTGTGTGCCCACAATAACACGATGGATTCCTGCATCAAGCAAGTTGGTTACTTGCTCAATCGTCCGGATTCCGCCACCGTATTGCACTTTCATCTCGGTTTTTTTAATGATTTCAAAAAGAGATTTCTGATTGCTGAAATCGCCTTTTGCACCATTTAAATCAATAATATGGATAAAATCTGTTCCGTTTGAACGGTATTTTTCTATCATTTCAGCGATAGAAACATCATATTCAGTTTTTTGGTTGTAATCGCCTTCACGTAGGCGAACAACTTTTCCATCCAAAATATCAATAGCAGGAATTATGTACATTTTTTTTAAGTTAAAAGTTGAAAGTGAAAAGTTATTTAAATATTAACTATTCCTCAGCTTAAGTTTGAAAAATTTTTTAATATCTGTTCGCCAGCTTTGCCCGATTTTTCAGGGTGGAACTGAACGCCGTAAAAGTTGTCTTTTTGCACCGCTGCCGAAAACTTTAGTCCGTAATTGGCAGAAGCGATGTCAAAAGTAGGGTTATATTCAATAAAGTACGAATGAACGAAGTAAAATTGTGCATTAACCTCAACACCCTCGAATAACGAATTGTTTTTATGCTGAACATCATTCCATCCCATGTGTGGGATTTTGATATTCAACGACTTATCGAATTTTTTGGTTTTAACAGGAACGATATCTAACAATGCCGCATCGCCCTCTTCAGAATGTTCGGTAATCAACTGCATGCCTACACAAATGCCTAAAACTGGTTTTTGTAAGGCTTTTATTGCTTTGATCAGGCCAGTGTGTTTTAGTTTTTCCATCGCAGCACCTGCATGTCCAACACCTGGAATAATGATGTGGCTATATTTTTCTAAATCACTTTCAGTATTTACCATGCCATACTGCAGGTTTAAACGCTCCAAAGCTGCGGTTAAAGAGAAAATATTGCCAGCGCCGTAGTTTACTATTCCAATCATAATTATTATCAATATTTAGTATCATGTATCAGAACAAGATACTTTTTTATAAAATTTGAAAACGAATGTCAGTTTTTCAAAGGTTCTGCAGTCCCGCTATTCGTTTCAAGTTTTTTTGCTTCTGTCATTCTGAGGCACAAAGAATCTGTTTCATAGGTTGCAGATGCTTCGTGCCTCAGCATGACAGTTTATTTAAGGTTAGTGCTAAGTAAAAAACTTTCCATTACTATCGGGTTTATTTAACAAAGTATGTGCACTAAAACCCTATACCTTGAACCTTTCAACCCTATACCTTACAAAAGCCCCTTTGTACTCGGTAAAACCATTTTCTCTGCATCACGCTTAATTGCCATTTTTATCGCCTTTGCGAAAGCCTTAAATATAGCCTCAATTTTATGATGCTCGTTATCTCCCTCAGCTTTTACGTTCAAATTGCATTTTGCAGCATCGCTGAACGATTTAAAAAAGTGATAGAACATTTCTGTAGGCATATCGCCAACTTTCTCACGTTTAAATTCAGCATCCCAAACAATCCAGTTACGGCCGCCGAAATCGATAGCAACCTGCGCTAAACAATCATCCATCGGTAAACAGAAACCATAACGCTCAATGCCAAGTTTGTTGCCTAAACCTTTAGCAAAAGCCTCTCCAAGGGCTATTCCGGTATCTTCAATGGTGTGGTGTTCATCGATATGTAAATCACCTTTGGCAATCACTTCCAAATCAACACTTCCATGTCTGGCAATTTGGTCAAGCATGTGGTCGAAAAAGTTTAAACCTGTTTCGATTTTCGCTTTTCCAGTACCATCTAAGTCTAAATTAATGGTAATATCAGTTTCGTTTGTCTTGCGAACGTGATTAATTTTTCTACTTCCAGCTTTTAACAGATTGTAAATATCTTCCCATTTCTGCGTTTCCAAAATGATGATGTCTAACAAAGTTTCATGTTTGTCTAAAGCCTCGGTAGAACCAAGAGCATCATTCTGGCGAAGAAAAATTGCTTTTGCTCCCAGATTTTTAGCCAACACTACATCGTTTAATCTATCGCCAATCACGTATGAGTTTTTCAAATCGTAATCGCCACTGAAATATTTTGTCAATAATGCGGTGCCTGGCTTGCGGGTAGGAGCGTTGTCTTTTGCAAAAGTTCTATCGATAACAATTTCGCTAAAATTAACCCCTTCGCCAGCAAAAGTATCAAGCATAAAATTATGAATTGGCCAGAAGTTTTCTTCGGGATTCGATAGTGTGCCCAAACCATCCTGATTCGTAACCATCACTAATTCATAATCCATTTCGGATGCAATTTTCGAAAGGTAATAAAGTGAGCGAGGATAAAATTTAAGCTTGGCAAAACTGTCTACTTGTTCATCATCGGGCTCGATATTTAAAGTTCCGTCTCTATCTATAAATAGTACTTTTTTCATCTTTTAGAAATTTTTCAGAATGGTTAACAGTTTATCGTTTTCTTCTTTTGTACCAACAGTAATTCTCAAACAACCTTCGCATAAAATAACTTTCGACCGATCGCGGACAATAATTCCTTGCTCTACTAAAGTGTCATAAATTTTTGTTGCATCTGTAACTTCAGTCAATATGAAATTCGCATCAGATGGGTAAACTTTTGTGACGATATTTAGTGCATTTAATTCGATAGAAAGTCGTTCTCTTTCGGTGACAGATTCTTTAATCCAGGTGTTAACTTGAGCGATGTTTTTTAAGGCTTCAAAAGCTAAGTCCTGAGTCGCCTGATTGATGTTGTAAGGTGGCTTTATTTTGTTCAAAACATCAATAACTTTTCGTGACGAAAATGCCATTCCTAAACGTAAAGCTGCAAGCCCCCAAGCCTTAGAAAAAGTTTGCAAAACAACCAGGTTTGCGTACTCGGTTAGCTCCTGAATAAATGTCTTTTGTCGGGCGTAATTTATGTACGCTTCATCAACCACAACGATCCCTTTAAAGTTGGTTAAAATCGTTTCAATATCTTCGCGGTTTATCGAATTTCCTGTTGGATTATTTGGAGAACAAATGAATATTATTTTGGTGTTTTTATCAATCGTTTCTGCAATCTTTTCCATGTCTAATTGGAAGTTCGATAGCAAGCTTACTTTGCGGATTTCCACATCGTTTATGTTGGCCGAAACTTCGTACATTCCATAAGTGGGAGGCAGAACAATTACGTTGTCATTTCCAGGGTTGCAAAAGGCACGGAATAATAAATCTATGGCCTCATCACTTCCATTGCCTAAAAATGTATTTTCAATAGGCACACCTTTAATTTTACTAATCGCATCCTTTAAATCCAACTGCAAAGGATCTGGGTAGCGATTGTAATTTGCAGGTAGGGGAGAACCGTAGCTGTTCTCATTTGCATCTAGAAAAACTGATGCCTGTCCTTTAAACTCGTCTCTAGCGGTAGAATACGGTTTAAGGTTTCTTATATTTTCTCTTACTAAATCGTTAATGTCCATTTTATTGGTTATTTAAGTTTTAGTTTTAGTTGTTTGGGTTGTTTACTTCAATTATGTCGAAACAGCCATTAACCAAAAACCAACCAACTATTTTAATCTAATTGTAATCGCATTCTTGTGTGCTTGTAATCCTTCAGCAGCTGCAAGTGTTTCAACGGTAGCTCCAATATTGTTTAATCCATTGATATTTAGATGCTGAAATGTTATCTTTTTAAGGAATGCATCAGTTGAAACGCCTGAATAAGATTTAGCAAAACCACTTGTTGGTAAAGTGTGGTTTGTTCCTGAAGCGTAGTCTCCTGCACTTTCTGGAGTAAGATTACCTAAAAATACCGAACCTGCATTGATTATCAAGGGAATAAGGCTTTCGAAATTTTCGGTGGCTAAAATTAAATGTTCAGGCGCATATTCGTTTGAAAAATCCATTCCAACAGTTATATTATCAACTAAAATTGCATAAGAATTTTCGATTACCTTAGCTGCTATTTCCTTTCTTGGTAGTATAGATAGTTGATTTTCAATCTCTAAAAGTGTTTTTTCTATTATTTCTTTTGAAGTAGAAACTAAAATTGCCTGACTATCAGTTCCGTGTTCAGCTTGTGCAAGTAAATCTGCAGCTACAAATGACGGGTTGGCAGTCTCATCTGCGATCACTAAAACCTCCGATGGACCAGCTGGCATATCAATCGCAACCTTATTTTGAACCATAGTTTTGGCGGTAGTAACATAACGGTTGCCTGGACCAAATATCTTATAAACTTGTGGTACGGTTTCCGTTCCGAAAGCCATAGCAGCCACCGCTTGCGCACCACCAATCAGGTAGATTTTTTTAATGCCTAATAGCACGGCACAGTAAGCAAGATAACAGTTTGTTTTTCCATCACTTTGTGGAGGAGAGCAAACTACTATTTCTTTACAGCCAGCGATAATTGCAGGTGTAGCGAGCATTAAAAATGTACTTGGTAAAACAGCAGTTCCGCCTGGAATGTACAGGCCAACCTTTTCTATTGCTCTCGATTCCCGCCAGCAAACCACACCTGGCATGGTTTCTATTTTGTCTTCCGTTTTTAACTGCGACTGATGAAAAACTTTGATATTATGATAAGCAGTTTCAATTGCCTCTTTAGCATCAACTGGAATAGTTGATGCAATGGCCTGTAATTCCTCTGCATCTAAATAAAGCTTTTCTAATTCTACTTTATCAAAGGCTTTAGCGAAATTAAATAGCGCTTTATCTCCATCATTTTTTACAGTTTTAATGATGTCTGAAACACGTTTTTCAACCAATTTATCGTCTTCAATTTGTCGCGAACACAGTTCTTCAATTTTTGATTTAGATAAATCTGTATAATTATAGACTTTCAATGTGTTATAATTTAAAATTAACTAATAGTTAATGCTTTTTTAGTCTGTTTTACGTGATGATTTTCTCAATTGGCATCACTAAAATACCTTCTGCGCCAGCTGCTTTTAAGCTGTTAATTTTATCCCAAAAATCTTCTTCTGCAATTACCGAATGTACGGCAACCCAGTTCGGTTCGAACAACGGAACTACCGTTGGACTTTTAACACCTGGTAACAAATCAACAACTTTTTGTAGGTTATCTTTTGAAACATTTAGTACAACATATTTGTTCGATTTTGCACTAAGCACCGAACGAATTCTTTGTAGTAATTCTGCAACTTCAGGGTTGTCAAGTATCGATTTATTTCCGATTAAAACAGCCTCCGATTGCATCACATCTGCGAAAGGTTTTAGTCCGTTGCTTTTTAAAGTTCCGCCTGTAGAAACGATGTCGAAAATGGCATCACTTAGTCCTAATCCTGGTCCAATTTCTACCGATCCAGAGATTGTTCTGATGTCTGATTTTATTCCTTTTTCTGTTAGGAATTTTTCGAGAATTACAGGGTAAGAAGTAGCAATTGCTTTGCCGTTTAAGTCTTCTAATTTCTGAATTTCACTACCTGTTTGAACAGCGATTTTTAGGGTGCATTTTCCAAAACCAAGGCGTTGTAAATACTCCACATTTGCCTTTGTTTCTGTGATTACATTTTCGCCAACAATTCCTAAATCGGCAATGCCATCCTGAACGTATTCTGGAATATCATCATCGCGAAGAAAGAGAATTTCTAAGGGAAAATTTTGAACGGTTGATATTAAAGAGCTTTTATAGTTTTCGAAAGAAAGACCACAATTTTTTAATATTTCTACAGATTTTTCGTTTAACCTACCCGATTTCTGGATAGCAATTTTTAGTGTTTTCAAAGTATTGAATATAGAGTGTGCAAGAAATTATTCTACGGAAAAAAAGTTTTGAAGTACAAAACAAACATATCATATCGCCTAACGGCGATGATGCAAATGTAAGTGATGGTTCAAAGTTAATTTCATATATTTATTTCTGCCAATATCAATGCTTTAGCTGATTAGCGATGGCAAATATAGTGTTTGAAATGGGAAATCAAAAAATAATGGCACTTAATTTGCCAATAATGTCTTTTAAAGAATTAAACTTATTTTTGAGCTAAATATTACGTGTTGAAGAACTTCCGCTTTCTAATTATTCCTTTTATTGTTTGTATCTCGGCCTGTAACTGGTTTAAATCACCTCCTGAGATCGGTAAGGTGTTGTCTGAACACTTTAAAAACAAGATATATAAAGATTTCGACACAGTAGCTTATGATAGCGTTTTTGTGAAAACGTTAGATAGCCTTTCGCACAGTTTTATTAATCCAAAGACTATTAAAGCCTTTTATGCTTCACATAATGGTGAGCCAAGACTGATTACAAAATTCTACACAAATGGGGAATTAGATTCTTTAAGCACTTATTTACAGAATAGTAAAATCCACGGATTTAATCCAGAGGTTTTTAAAACATCAGAAATAAAATCGCTTTTAAATGAGCTTGCGGCTAACAAATTTAAGAAAGTAGAAGATAGTTATATCGTAATTGCTCGATTGGAAGCCCTTTCGGCAAATGCATACTTAAATTATAATAATTTTTTAAAATATGGGGTTGTTAACCCACGGAATATTTTTTCCAGATACTACATTAAGGTTCTTCGTCCTGATAGTGTTGGAATGATGAAACTATTAGCTTCAGATGATCTTTTGGATACATTAAAAGCGGTTCAACCTAAATCTACACAGTATAAAGCCTTACAAGCTGCCTATTTAAACGCCAACAGTGAAAGTGAGAAAAGAATTTTACTGCTAAATATGGAGCGTTTCCGTTGGAAAATGCCAGAAATGGGTGATTATTATGTGCAAGTTAATATCCCGGATTTTAAATTAACTTGGTTTGATAAAGCTGATACCGTTATTAGTATGAAGGTTTGTGTTGGCGGTAAGCGTGAGAATGGATATGAAGATAAGTTAAAAGCGTTTGCAAAATCAGGCAATTTAGATGACAAACCGAAGAACCACGAAACTCCATTGTTGTATAGTAAAATCAACTCTATTCAAGCAAACCCAGTATGGAATATTCCTGTAAGTATTGCACAAAGTGAGATTTATTGGATGGCTAGAAAAGATCCTTATTATTTATCAAATAGTAACATAAAAGTTTATTATAAAGACAAGCTGATCGGTGAACCTGACACAATTAACTGGAACAAATATTCAAGAGATAAATTACCTTTTAAATTTAAACAAGGTTCGGGTGGTGGAAATGCTTTAGGCAAGTTCAAATTTATCTTTGATAATAGCTCTAGTATTTACCTACACGATACTAATAATAAGAACGGTTTTAACTTAGCTAACCGGGCAATAAGCCATGGTTGCGTACGTATAGAAAAACCTTTAGAATTTGCTGAAAAACTTGTGGGAGATAGTTACACCTATGATAAGTTAAGAGCTGAAGTGGATTTACCTCCAATTGATAGTACTCACGTAAAATGGTATAAAAAAAGACTGGCACAAAAGGCTGATACTACTAAGTCTTTTCAACTTAAGCCAGCATGGTTCGGCCCTAAGAAGCAGGTACCATTAATCATCACTTATTTTACAGCCTGGTCGCAAAACGATAAAATCCAATATCGCCCTGATGTTTACGAAATGGATGAAAAACTTTGGATTGCCATGAAGAAAACAAGATAAAACTACATTTAATGGCTTTAGAGGTTCATTCCTGGCATTTCTAAATAACCAATCTTAAAATTATACATCCCAAAATAAAATGATTACCAATTTTTTAGCGGATTTATATTTTGAAAACTTTTATTGCCATTTTTTTTCCAGCAGCTTTAGTCTATTTTTTCGTTGCCCATACATCTAAACCTTCTACTGGCGAGTTGCTTGCTAAAAGTTTGGGAAAAGACATTTATAAAAACTTTGATTCGATTAAATACGATTCTGTTTTTCTTAATGAATTCAATAGTCTATGTAAACAAAACCAAAATTTCTTAACCTTAAAAAAACATTTTGGAGACAAGGTTAGCCCTGATTTTACCATCCGCTTTTTCGGAGCTAAAGGTTTGGATACTTTAACCAATCATCTTGATCATAGCTTCGTACATGGTTTCAATTCAGATACTTTTTACACCAGCGAGCTGAAAGATTTGATTGTCGCTTTAAAGGCAGATCACATAACTAATATTGATGAAAGTTATTCGAAGCTGGCTCAATTGGAAATCCTTTCATCTTATGCTTTCTTAAAATATACCAGTTATTTAAAGTTTGGCGTTGTAAATCCAAAGAAAATCTATTTAAGGTATAATATCGATGTAAAGCAGGCCGATAGTTTATTTATACCACAGATGTTGGCATCGGTAAGTATTATCGATACTTTAAATAACATTCAAAATAAATCAAAGCAATACGTTGCATTACAGAAAGCTTATTTGAGCTTAAAGAACGATTCTTTGAAGAAAATTCTGGCCATAAACATGGAAAGATTAAGGTGGGTTTTACCAGTTAAAACAGGTAAATACATTCAGGTTAATATTCCAGATTTCCGTTTGGTTTATTTTAACGGGGATGATACCATTACCACGATGAAAGTTTGCGTTGGCGAAAAAAGAGATGCTGATTACGATAAGAAAATAAAAATTTACGAAAAAACACGAGACTTAGAAGATAAGCCCAATAATAGAGAAACTCCTCAACTGTTTAGTACTATTAAAACCATCTATTCGAACCCCGAATGGAATATTCCAGAGAGTATTGCGCAAACCGAGATATACACAATGGCAAAGCAAAATTCGAGTTATTTGCGCCGACACAATATTTTGGTTTACCACAAAAATAAACTGATCGAAAATCCATCTAACATAAGGTGGTATAAATACGATAGAAAAAAGCTGCCATTTCTGTTTGTTCAACAATCTGGTCAGGGCAATTCTTTAGGTAAATTAAAATTTATATTCCCGAATGCCAGCAGTGTTTATTTGCACGATACGAATATTAAAAGCGTATTTAAATTGCAGGATATAGCAATTAGTCATGGTTGCATTCGATTAGAAAAACCTTTACAGCTTGCCTGGCATATTATGGATAATGAAACTAGCTTTGAAAAAGTTAGAACAGAACTAGGTTTAAAACCATTAAAAGAAACTGCGGAAAAGAAAAATGTTATCATTAAACAAAAAAAAGCTGAAAAACCACAACTAAAACCCATGCGGTTTCTGCTCGATAATGAAACACCCTTACTTATTACCTACCACACTGCATGGGCAAAAAATGGTAAAATAGAATATCGAAAAGATGTTTATAAAATGGACGATAAACTTTGGATAGCAATGAAAAAAATAATTTAATTCTTAGTTTTGTGCATATTCAATACATTTCGTAGTTGATTATTTTTTAAAAAAAATGCAAGAAACCCCAACTTTTAACCATCAGGCCGATATTGTAAATAGCGCAATCAGATTTATCAACTCATGGTTTAAACAATCTAAATCTATTACCGAAGAAATGAGCGATTTCTTTATTCTTCCTGGTGGCAAGGTAATTGGCAAGGATGTAATTACTGCGAGGCTAAAAGGTATTTTTGGAAAATCGGATGAATATGTGGGCGGACGATATGATATTATTGATGCGAATTTCGATTTATTAGGCGATGGAAAAGGAATGGGTTTTGTAGAAGGAGTTGCAGGTTTTAGGGCGGTTCTTCAAAAGCAATCGAAAATTGTGAGCGGTCCTTTTAAATTATATTTTGCCTTACAAAATGGAAGCTGGAAAATTGTAAACATAGAATTTCCTGGATTTGCTTATTAGTACGAGTTTATTACAATAGTAATTCTCCACTTTCCGTATTTTTTCTATCTTTGGTTTTTAATGAATTTCCTTTATCCGGGCTTTCTTTTTGCACTATTATCGGTTGCTATCCCGGTCATCATTCATTTATTTAATTTCCGAAAATTTAAAAAGGTATATTTCTCTAATGTTCAGCTTTTAAAAGAGGTAGAACAACAAAACTCATCAAAAGAAAAGCTTAAAAATCTGCTTATTTTATTGTCGCGTATTCTGGCAATTATATTTCTTGTACTGGCATTTGCTCAGCCTTATATTCCTTTAAACAATCAAAAAACTACAGCAGTAAATAATTCGGTAAGTATTTACATTGATAACTCTTACAGTATGGAAGCCATTAATAAAGATGGTAGCCTACTTGACGAGGCGAAACGGAGAGCTAAAGAATTAATTAAAGGTTTTAGTATTAATGATCGCTTTCAACTTTTAACAAATGACTTTGAAGGCAAGCATCAGCGTTTGTTAAATAAAGAAGAATTTTTAAAAGCCTTAGATGATGTAAAAATTTCTGCCTCGAATAGAAATTTACAGCAAATTTTAAACCGCCAGGGAAATGTATTAACAAGTTCGGCTAATAAGTATAGCTTTCTCATTAGTGATTTTCAAAAAAATATCGCTTCAGTTAAAAAACTCGAAACCAAAACGGATATTCAATATTCGTTTTTGAAATTAAATGCTACAGCTTTACCAAATGTTGGAGTGGATAGCGTGTGGACATTATCGCCAAACCATCAACCTGGCGCAAATGAGAAGTTAGTTGTTCAGATTAAAAATTACTCGGAAGAAGAAGCGGTAAATATTCCATTAAAATTAGCCATAAACAACCAACAGAAAGGCTTAAGCTCGGTTACCATTCCTGCAGGGAAGACAATAAAAGATACTTTAAGCTTTTCGGGATTAAAATCGGGATGGAAAAAAGGTGTAATCAGCATAAAAGATTTTCCTGTAACTTTTGATGATTCGCTTTCTTTCAGCTTTAAAGTTGATGAAAGTTTACCTGTTTTAAGTATAAATGGACCGAATGCTGGCAGCTACATTAAAGCGCTTTTTGGAGCCGATAAGTATTACAAACTCACCGAAAATAGCGAGAGCAATATCAATTACAATAGCCTCTCTAATTTTGGTTTAATTGTGTTAAACGGGGTGAGTAATCCATCGAGTGGCTTGGCTCAGCAATTAAAAACTTATCTAACCAGCGGAGGTTCGGTTGTCATATTTCCAGATTTAGATTCGGATATTAAAGTTTACAATTCGTTTCTGGTCGCATTATCATTACCTCAAATTCAGAATTTAAATAAAACGGCTTCGAAAGTTGATCAAATAGATTTACAACATCCGATTTTTAAAACTGTTTTTGAAGAAATTCCTAAGAATTTAGATTTACCAACGGTGAATCGTTATTACGATTTTGCCGAAAACAATGCCTCAAATAAAGAGAATATAATGTCTTTACCTGGCGGTAAGTTATTCTTTTCGAAATATGGAATTGGTAGCGGACAGGTTTATTTATCGGCAACTGGCTTAAACGCAAATGATGGAAACTTTGCCCGTCATCCTGTATTTGTACCATTAATGTATCGATTAACTTTAAATAGTGGATTGGATGATGCATTGTATTATAATCTTGGCAATGATCGTGCCTTGGCGAGTAAACAGCTTACGTTGGGTAAAAATCAAACTTTAAAGCTCACCGCAAAAAACTTCGAAATTATTCCTGAAGTTAGACAAGCGGGAGGTAAAACACTAATTTACACCGCCGACCAAATAAAATTACCTGGTTTTTATAACCTAAATTTGGCCGATTCGCTTATCGGTGTTTACAGTTTTAATATAGGTAGAACCGAATCGGATATGCATTATCTGAGTAAAACTGAGTTGGATAAGCTTGCCGAGAAAAGTAACTTAAAAATATACGATACCGATAAAGATGCAGTGAAATTAATTGCTGGCTCAAATAAAATCGGACAAACATTATGGAAACTTTGCCTAATTTTGTCGCTGATTTTTATTGCAGCAGAAATTCTGCTCATCAGATTTTTTAACAACCCTAAAAAAACAATATGAATCTCCTTGTACAGCATGTAATTATTGCCGACCCGCAAAGTAAATTTAATAAACAACAATGCGATGTTAGGATAGAAGGTGGTAAAATTAAAAGCATAGGCAAGTTATCACCAGAAAAAAATGAAACAGTTTTTGATGCTGAAGGTGCTTTTTTATCGCCAGGTTTTTTCGATTTAAATTGCGTTGCCGGCGATCCAGGCTTTGAGACTAAAGAAGATATCGAAACTTTAACTGCTGCTGCAAAAGCGGGTGGTTTTACTGGCTTGGCTTTATTGCCGCAGGCCAGTCCAGTTGTGCAATCAAAATCGCAGGTAGAATATATTATAAATAAAGCTAAAAATAATCTGGTTGTTGTTTTGCCTGTGGGTGCAATCAGTCAGAATCGAGAAGCAAAAGAGCTTGCTGAGTTATTTGATATGCAAAGAGCTGGAGCCGTTGCATTTTCTGATGGCGATAGAGCAATTCAAGACGATGGTTTTATGAGCAGAGCCTTACAGTATGCAAAGGGATTCGATGCTTTGCTGATGGTTTATCCCGAAAACAAATCGATTGCAGGAAAAGCGCAAATAACAGAAAGTAAAAACTCGGTTCTTTTGGGAATGAAGGGTTTACCGCCATTAGCAGAAGAAATGCATATTGCCCGCGATATTTTCTTAGCAACCTACAATGAAACTAAAATCCACATCAGTAATATTTCAACGGCTGGTTCGGTTGCTTTAATTCGCAAAGCTAAAAAAGATGGCGTTCAAATTTCTTGTGATGTTACCGCGCATCATTTAGTTTTTACAGAAGAACTTTTAGTCGATTTTGATAGCAATTATAAAGTAAAGCCACCATTACGCAGCAAAGCTGATATTAAAGCACTGATTGTTGGTTTAAAAGATGGAACAATTGATGCTATTACGTCTCAGCATCGACCAGAAGAAATAGAATTTAAAAATGTGGAGTTTGAAATTGCTCACTATGGAATAATTGCATTACAAACCGTTCTTCCATTGTTGATAAAAGCTGGTTTAGATCTTAACCTAATTGTCGAGAAGTTAAGTATCAACCCAAGAAAATTACTAAATTTAAATAGCCCAATTATTGAAGAAGGTTTTGAAGCAAACTTTACCGTTTTTGCAACTGATAAAAAGTGGTTATATAATTCGAATACAAATTATTCAAAATCGGCAAATAACCCTCTTTTAGGCACTGAGCTTACAGGTAAGGTAATATTGGTTTATAATAATAATCAATACCAAGAAAACTAGAAGCTACACCAAGTTTTGATACGATATACTTGATACTATAAAATATGGATAATAGAGTAAAAAAAGCACTAAGTGCTTCAATAAATAAATACGCACAACTAGCTTCAGTAGATGCGGGTAGTTTTGAAAATGAATTAATTGCAGCTTTTGAGTTGGATATTAATTTTATGGATAAAGTAACAGCATTTGATGCTGTTTTTGATTCGAACAGTAAATTTGAAGAATTAAGAGAAGTTTACTTCGATTTATTGATGGTAAACTTTTTCAGTAGCGATGTACAGAAATTAGAAGAAGATTATCTGGAAAGTGAAGAATGGGCTAATATTGAAGAAGAAACCATCGACAGAGGAACCGAACTTTTAAACCTTTTACTTTACATCAAAGAATGCCATGATGAAGATTTAGATCCAGAATTGGGCGATTTCTTAAAAGAATTTTTATTGGTTGAAGATGATGAGTTTCAAGATGAATTTGAAATTTATGAAGAACTAATCAGCAACCAGCAACTTGCCGAAAGTAGTATCGAAGAGATTTGTAAAACATCTTCAACGCTAAACATCAGCGAAGAAATGAAAGAATTATTTGTTCCTTTTATGGCGTTTTTCCTCGATTCAGAAGGAAGTGCAACTACAACAAAAGAGTTGGAGCAATTTAGCAGTAACAAACCATTTGATACTGCATCTTATGTATTGATTACAACTATTAATAACTAAAACCAAACAAATTCATGGAAACACCAGAAACAGCAGTTAATTTAAAAACAGAAGCTTTGAAAAACGGCGCAATTTGGGGTGCTATAAACGTAATAATTTTTCTAATTACCTGGTATATAATGCCAAATATGATGAGTTCTTATGTTTACAGCGGCTTAAGTTTTGCAATCGGAATTGCACTTGCAGTTTTCTTTTGTATTGATATGAGAAAAAAAGCTGGCGGCTACTGGACTTTCGGAGAAGCTTTATTCAAAATATTTGTAATGTTCGTACTGTCAATGGCAATTATGTACATTTTCAATATTGTTTTTGGCAAGTTTATCGATACCAGTTATCCAAGTACAATGAAAGAAATGATTTTGACTAAAACTGAAGGCACATTTAAATCTTTGGGTATGGAAGGTGAAGCTATGGATAAGGCAATAGCAAGCACATCAGAAAGTTTAGATAAACAATTTACGCCAACTTTTAGCCAGGCAGTTGTTGGTTTCGGTATTGCAGCGGTGTTTTATTTTATTGGGGCAATAATTTTTTCGCTAATCTTTAAAAAGACTCGTCCAGTATTTTTAGCGGTAAACGAAGAATAATCAGTTCTGCACAAAAATTTAGAACGTGCAAGTTTTATCATTTAAATTGATGAAATTTGCACGTTTTTAATTTAAAAGAGTTTGTGGATAGATTTTAATCTGAATACTAAATACTCAAATCTTGATACTCATACATGGATATATCAGTAGTAGTACCTTTATATAACGAAGACGAATCTTTACCCGAATTAACGGGATGGATTGCTAAAGTGATGAACGAAAATAATTTCAGCTACGAAATTGTATTGGTTGATGATGGCAGTACCGATAAATCGTGGGAAGTTATAGAATCTTTGAAACTACAGAATGATGCGATTAAAGGCATTAAATTCCGTAGAAACTATGGTAAGTCTGCAGCTTTAAATGTTGGCTTTGAAGCCACTAAAGGTGATGTAATTATTACAATGGATGCCGATTTACAAGATAGTCCTGATGAAATTCCTGAACTTTACCGCCGAATTAAAGAAGAAAAACTTGATTTAATTTCTGGCTGGAAAAAGAAACGTTACGATCCAATTACTAAAACCATTCCGACCAAATTGTTTAATGCAGCCACTAGAAAAATGAGTGGAATTGAATTAAACGATTTTAACTGCGGCTTAAAAGCTTACAGAAGCGATGTGGTGAAAACAATTGAGGTTTATGGCGAAATGCATCGATACATACCTGTAATTGCGAAATGGGCAGGTTTTGGTAAAATTGCAGAGCAAGTTGTAGAGCACAGAGCTCGCAAATATGGTACCACCAAATTTGGTTTCAGCAGGTTTATAAATGGATTTTTAGATTTACTTTCTATATTTTTCGTTGGTAAATTTGGTAAGCGCCCGATGCACTTTTTTGGTTCTTTGGGGGTTTTGAGCTTTTTAATCGGAACGATTATGGCCTTGTGGATGATTGGCGTTAAACTTTATCACATTGCTGCCCATATTCCTTATAAACGTGAAATTACCGATCAGCCTTTGTTTTACATTGCACTGGTTGCTATAGTTGTAGGCTCGCAAATGTTTCTAACAGGTTTTGTTGCAGAATTGGTAACCCGAAATGCACCCGAAAGAAATCAATATTTAATTGAAAAAGAACTTAAATAAGCTACAAGACTAAGGCAAAAGTGCTTTGGTCTTTTAGCTTTTAGCTCCAGTACATGTTTTTCTCCATCATAATTCCGCTTTATAATCGCCCGCAAGAAATTAACGAGCTTTTAAAAACCTTAACTAAACAAACTTATTTACAGTTTGAAGTTTTGGTTATAGAAGATGGTTCTAAAAATGATGCAAAAGCAATTGTAGAAAGTTATGCAAATAAGCTTGATGTAAAATATTACTTTAAGGAAAATGCTGGACAAGGCTTTGCCCGTAATTTTGGGTTTGAAAAGGCGCAGGGCGATTATTTTGTAATCTTCGATTCTGATTGCCTTATTCCTGCAAATTACCTCGAAACGGTTAAAAATTATTTATACGAGCATCATTTAGATGCTTATGGCGGCCCCGATGCGGCGCACGAAAGCTTTACGCCAGTTCAAAAGGCAATTAGTTATTCTATGACCTCGCCCTTCACAACAGGTGGCATTCGTGGAAATAAAAAGCATGTTGGTCAGTTTCATCCACGTAGTTTCAATATGGGGGTTTCCCGGCAAGTATGGGAACAGGTAGGCGGCTTTATTTTAACCCGCTTGGGCGAAGATATAGAATACAGTATCCGCATTCATGAAAATGGTTTTAAGATTGGTTTAATTCCTGATGCAAAGGTTTACCATAAAAGAAGAACAAGCTTCATACAGTTTTACAAGCAACTGCACTTCTTTGGCAGGGCTAGAATTAATATTTATAAACACTTCCCAAAAGAGTTGAAATTGATTCATTTTTTTCCAGCAGTTGCAACCATTGGTATGATCACAACAGTGCTATTGAACATCTTTTATCCGCCTTTGGCGTATATTTTCGATTTTCTGGTATTATTATACTTTTTGTTAATATTTTTTCACTCCTGGTCTGTAAATAAAGCAGTAAAAGTTGCATTTTTGAGCATTATATCTTCATTTATCCAATTAACAGCTTATGGCTTAGGGTTTATACAAGATTTATTTAAAAGAGTGGTATTCAAACAACAATGATAAATTATCTAAAAGAAAGTACGTTTGCCGTTAACGATGTAATTCAAAAAGCCTGGGGCATTACTAAAAAACATTATTTCTCTATAGCTACGCTATGTTTTTTAATGTTTATTACAGCAAGTGCATCAAGTTTAATGGCTTTTTTTATTAAAGACGTAAGTCGTGTTTTAAGCTTTTTCATGGTCGTTATTTTTATCATGTTGTACTTTACCATTAACCTTTCTTTGTTTAAGTACATTTTTCATTTAATTGATAATGAAGACGAAGAGGTTACAATTGTAGGTACTTTGCCAACCAGACACCAGATTATAAGATTTTTAGTAGCAACGCTATATTTTGTTGGCTGTATCTTGTTTGTTGGAATGTTGTTGGTGCCTATACTTTGGATTTTAGATCCTGTTTTACGTTATCTGGTTAATATCGGTTGGGTAGAAGATTTTACTGCTACAGGTAAAACAATAACAAGCATTGCAATTGGTGTTGCCTTGGTAGCTATTTTTGTAACCTGGTTACGGATTTCCTTCTTTCCGTTTTTCATTTTAGATAAAGGTTCTGCACCTTTTGAATCGATTAAGTTAAGTTTAGCAACAACTAAAGGAAACTTCACTAAAATTCTATTATTGCTCATGATTTTGGGTGGAGGCTATTTGATATACCTTTTATTGAATTATCTGCAATTACCTTTCATTGCGTTTATTGTTAATATTTTGAGTTCATTTATCATTGTACCTTTATCGAGTGTTGCGCTAACGGTAGCGTATCGTAAAATATCAAGCGAATACAAAGGAGATGAACATCCTGATATTTTGCATAACATCGTTTAAATCCATTATAATAGCATGCTGATTATAATTAAAAAAATAAATATTAACGTTAGAAAGGAGAAGCCCTTTTAGGGCTTGGGGTACTATGGGGTTAAAAGCAGCATTAAGTAAACCCTTTGCAGCATTTGCAGTTTGGCAAATTAATAAATGGAAGCATAATGCCGTAGCCGCACAGGCCGAAATTTTATCGAAACTGGTAACAAGTGCCCGAGAAACAGCTTTTGGGAAAGATCATCATTTTGAGGAAATAAAAAACTATTCCGATTTTAAGAAAAATGTACCCGTACAGGATTACGAAGGTTTAAAAACTTACGTTGATCGGGTTGTAGCTGGCGAAGCGGATGTGCTTTGGAAAGGTAAACCCCTTTATTTTGCCAAAACATCAGGTACAACTTCTGGCGTAAAATATATTCCGCTTTCTAAAGAATCGATGCCAGAACATATAAAGGCGGCTCGAAATGCTATTCTTACATATATTAACGAAACTGGTAAAACTGATTTTGTTAATGGGAAAATGATTTTCCTTCAGGGAAGTCCTGTTTTAAATGTTAAAAACGGAATTAACGTAGGCAGATTGTCAGGCATTGTAGCGCATCATGTTCCTGCGTATCTGCAGAAAAATCGCTTGCCATCGTACGAAACTAATATTATAGAAGACTGGGAAGAAAAAGTTGATGCGATTGTTGAAGAAACCATCGCCGAAGACATGACGCTGATTTCTGGCATTCCACCATGGGTTCAAATGTACTTCGATAAGCTTTCAGAGCGGTCGGGAGGTAAAAAGATTGCTGATATTTTTAAAAATTTTAGCCTTTTTATTTATGGCGGCGTTAATTTCGAACCCTACAGAGCTAAGATTGAACAAAGCATCGGTAAGAAAATAGATGCTATAGAAACTTATCCCGCTTCAGAGGGTTTTATTGCTTATCAGGATTCTCAAAAAGATAAAGGTTTATTATTACTAGCTGATGCTGGTATTTTTTACGAGTTTATTCCTGCCGATCAGTATCACAATAATAATCCGACAAGATTGTCGCTTGGCGAAATTGAATTAGACACCAATTACGCCTTAATTTTAAATACTAATGCAGGTTTGTGGGGCTATAGCATTGGCGATACGGTTAAGTTTGTTTCAAAAAATCCATATAAAATTGTAGTTACAGGACGTATAAAGCATTTTATATCTGCCTTTGGCGAACACGTAATAGGGGAAGAAGTGGAGCACGCTTTGTTAAGTGTTGCAAACGAAGAAAAAGTAGAAATAACAGAATTTACGGTAGCACCACAGGTTAATCCAAACACAGGCGAGTTGCCTTACCACGAATGGTTTGTAGAGTTTTCTTCTGCCCCAAAAGATATGGTAGCCTTTAGCAAAAAGGTAGATGAGGCTTTGCAGATAAAAAACATTTACTATTTCGATTTGATTGAGGGAAACATTTTGCAACCGTTAATAATACGTACTTTGCAAAAAGATGCTTTTGTTAATTATATGAAAAGCGAAGGTAAATTAGGCGGGCAAAATAAGGTGCCAAGATTAAGTAATGATCGGAAGCTGGCGGATGAATTAGGTAGATACATTGTTTAATCAATCTCTCCCTATTGCTGGTTGATCCAAAAAGGCGAATTCGTTTGCTTTATAAACCCGATGGGAGTGAAAATACTTTTTTATTGCAGCAACCGTCAATAACTGTTATGCTGAGGAACGAAGCATTTGCAAGCGATGAAAATGATGCCTCGTTTATCCGCATGACAGCAGTTAAAAAAGATTGAAGCGGACAGCGGGGCTTTCGGAACCGATAAGCAATAACCTGCTTTTCAAAATAGAGCAAAAAAATAATTTTGAGCTTTATGGAAATATTAATTTAATACAGGGAAATAACAATTGAACAATATATCAATACAACAATCGCCTAAAGGAATTATAATATTAGGTTCTACAGGTAGCGTAGGTACGCAGGCGCTCGAAGTAATTCGGGATAACCCTGCAATCTTTAAAGTTTCAGTATTATCTGCATTAAAGAATTCAGAATTACTTATTCAACAGGCCAAAGAATTTAAGCCTGAGGCTGTGGTAATTTGTGATGAAAGCAAATATCTAGAGGTTAAAAGTGCTTTATCTTGTTTTGATATTAAAGTTTTAGCGGGTGAAGATGCTTTATCTGAAGTTGCAGTTTATCCACAAGGTGATATTGTACTTACCGCTTTAATGGGTTCAGTAGGTTTAAAACCAACAATGGCGGCAATTAACGCTGGTAAAAACATAGCTTTAGCCAATAAGGAAACCTTAGTTGTTGCGGGCGAATTAGTTACGCAACTAGCAATCGAAAATCAGGTTAAAATACTTCCTGTAGATTCCGAGCACTCGGCAATTTTTCAATGTTTGGTAGGCGAGGAGCAAAACGAAATCGAAAAAATTTATCTTACCGCATCGGGAGGCCCTTTTCTTGGTAAAAACAAAGATTTTTTAGCCACAGTTAAAAAAGAACAAGCTTTAAAGCACCCGAACTGGGTTATGGGCGCCAAAATTACCATAGATTCTGCTAGTTTAATGAATAAGGGTTTAGAGGTAATCGAGGCTAAGTGGCTGTTTGGTTTAGATGTAGCGCAAATTGATGTAATTGTTCATCCACAGTCGATCGTTCATTCTATAGTGCAGTTTACGGATGGTTCGATGAAAGCGCAAATGGGTGTACCAGATATGAAATTGCCGATTCAATATGCAATTAATTACCCCGATAGGCTAAAAAACAATTTTAAACGTTTTAACTTCTTGGATTACCCAAATTTTAGCTTTCAAAAAGCCGATATGGAAACGTTTAGAAATTTGGAATTAGCGTTTCAATCGTTAAGAAAAGGAGGGAATATGCCTTGTATTTTAAATGCTGCAAATGAAATTGTGGTAGAGGCATTTTTGAACGATAAGATTGGTTTCCTGGAAATGAGTGATGTAATTGAGCGCTGCATGGAGGAAATTAACTTTGTTGAAAACCCACAATTAGACGATTATTTAGAAACTGACAAACATAGCCGTATCTTAGCGGCCGAATTAGTAACAAAAAATATATTTTAACATCTAACATAAAATTTTATAATAGAATATGAATGGATTGATTATGGCGGGGCAACTGCTGCTCGGATTGTCTATATTGGTAATATTACACGAATTAGGGCATTTTCTGGCAGCCAGGGCATTTGGTATCAAGGTAGAAAAGTTTTATTTGTTTTTTGATGCATGGGGTTTTAAACTTTTTAGTTTCAAAAAAGGAGATGTAGAATATGGGGTGGGATGGTTGCCGCTAGGTGGTTATGTTAAGATTGCGGGAATGATCGATGAGAGTATGGACACCGAGCAAATGGCTCAACCAGCTCAACCTTGGGAGTTCCGCTCTAAACCAGCATGGCAGCGTTTAATTGTAATGCTCGGAGGGATTATCGTTAATGTTATTGTGGGTATCATTATTTTTTGGATGCTTACATTTAAATACGGAGAAACTTTTACGCCCAATAGTGCAGTTGTAAACGGTATTCAGGTAGGTAAAGTCGCTTCCGATATCGGCTTAAAAAATGGCGATAAAATTTTAGCAATAAACGGAAATAAGGTAATCCGTTTCGAAGAATTAAAAAGTTCGAAAGTTTTAATGGGAAATACCATGCTTACGGTTATTCGTGGCGATAAAACAATCGAAATTCAAGTTCCAGATGATTTCCTGAATAAAGTAGCTGATGGGAAAAGCTTGTTTGCTGAACCACGCTTAAAAAGCATTGTTGACAGCCTTATGAGTGGCTATGGCGCAGTAAAAGCTGGAATGAAGGTTGGCGATAGAATTACCGCTGTTGATGGTGTTCCTGTTACTTATCAGGATGAAGTGAAACCGCTGGTGTTGAAGAAAAAAGGTAAAACTGTAGCCGTTTCGATTGACAGAAACGGGCAACCATTGGAATTAAACGTTGCAGTTGATACTGCAGGAGCAATTGGTTTCTACGGTCACTTTAATGAAATTAAACGCAAAACCATTAACTATAGTTTGTTTGCTGCACTACCTATTGGCGCGAACATGGCCTGGAGTACGTTTATGGATAATGCCAAAGGCATTGGCAAAATGATAACGGGCAAAGTTAGTGCACGTAACATTAGCAGCCCGATTGGTATTGCAAAAGTTTATGGTGGTACATTTGATTGGGTTAAATTCTGGACCTTAACTGGTTTAATCTCTATGGCATTGGCTTTTATGAATTTATTGCCAATTCCAGGCTTAGATGGTGGTCATGTGGTATTTCTTTTAATTGAAATGGTACAGCGCAAACCTGTAAGCGAAAAAGTTTTGGAAAAAGCCCAAATTGCTGGTTTTGTGATATTGATTAGTTTAATGGTGTTTGCTTTTGGTAATGATATTTTAAAAATATTCGGTAAGTAAAACCAATTTTATATAATTGCCGCAGCTATTAGAATCTCGAATTCTTAATGGCTGCGGTTTTTTAATTTATACCCCATGAGTGAGCAAAAAAAACAACCTAATTATTTTGAGTTTTACGAATTACCGATTCAGTTTAATCCTGATTTAAATGCGGTGAAAGCAAAATTCTACGCTTTTAGTAAACAGTTTCACCCCGATTTTTATGCCAACGAAAGCGAAGAGAAGCAACAGGAAGTTTTAGATTTATCTACCTTGAATAACAAGGCCTATCAGGTTTTAAGCAATCCTAAAAAGAGTTTAAAATATGTTTTGGAATTAAAAGGCATTGTTGAAACCGATGAAGGCTATCAATTACCTCAGTCTTTTTTAATGGATATGATGGATGTAAATGAAGCCTTAATGGATCTGGAATTTGAGCCTGATGCGGAGAAATTAAAGGAGGTACGAAACAATGTTGATTCAATTGAGAAAGACCTGGAGCATGAATTAAATCAATTAATAAATCAGTTTGATCAAAATCCATTAGAATCTGAAATAATGCTGGTTTCAATAAAGGATATTTTTTACCGTCAAAAATATATTAACCGAATTAGGGAGAAACTTCCTAAAATATAGATGATTTGCAGTTGAAAACTATGTATGCATAATATATGCCTTAAAATGCAATCATCATGCCCTAGGACTGGGCTCAGCTACGGATGGACATCCGATCGATATGCAATGAGCTAAGCAATGTAAATAAATTAATTAGTTTACGTGTTACGATTGCGGGCATGTACATTAAAGCGCTATTGAAGTTTCAATAACAGCTGATTGTAAAATCATTTTTTTGTTTTTGTTAGTCAGCTTGTTTGCCTTACTTTCGAACAAACAATCAGATACATGAGTTCACTTTCCATTTTTAGAAAAGTTGCCGTTTTAGAAGGCATTTCTTACTTGCTGTTGCTATTTGTAGCCATGCCGTTAAAATATTATGCAGATATGCCTCTGGCAGTAAAATATACAGGCTGGGCACATGGTTTATTATTTGTGCTTTATGCTGCACTTTTGGTGTTAGCCTGGCAAGAGCAAAAATGGAAGTTTGGTAAGGCTGTTTTGATTTTCTTAGCTTCTTTATTACCGTTTATGCCTTTCGTTGTAGATCGGAAATTAAAAGATGAACGAGCATTGTAGTTGAATTACAGTAGATTAACATCTATTTTAAAATAATTTTGCGATTTAGGCTTTCGTTATATACATTTGCAGCCCCGCACATTAATGCCCAGTTGGCGGAATTGGTAGACGCGCTGGTCTCAAACACCTGTGGGAAACCGTGCCGGTTCGACTCCGGCACTGGGTACTAACCGGGCTCAGGCCCGAAAACTTGAAGGGTTGCTCGTTAAAAAGCAACCCTTTTTGCTTGACCTTCAGTATGTTATCATTGAACGTTGGGTCTATGAAAGCGGTTCTAAACATATCGTCACCCCATACCAGATTATCTTTGAACACCCCCCTCATCAGTGTATGCTTCTGGGTAATGTTGCCTTTTTGATATATCTCGTAGAGGTTAGTCAAATTCGGTAAAACTCTCTCTATTAAGTCATCTTCATTTCTAATCTTTGAAGGTTGATCTTTGTTCAATGAATATTCTAACAATGCTTTTTCTTCCTTGAACTTTTGAAACCAAGTCTGATAAGTTGAACTTTCTATTTCGTTATTCATCAGCCGCTCTTCAAGCTTGAAAATCTTTTCATTTAGCTCATGAAGTTTTCTAATTTTATTTTGGTGTTGCTCTTTCTTTAATTTCTGCGGCTCGACCAGCAAAGCCTTTGCGGTTTCTTTTATGAATTTTACCTGATGGACAGAAAAACTGAGCGCTTTCAAAACACCTTCAAGTGCACCATGCAGTTTATTGCCGGCAAGATTATAATTGGTATGCTCCGTGCAACGGTAGTACAGGTAGTAGTTGTTTCGGCCTTTGGTATATCCAGCTGTCATGCTTTTTCCACACCAGCATTTTAATATTCCTCTTAAAGGAAAATCTTCTGCAGGTTGGACGCGTGTTCTTCTTTTTGTACTGTTCAGCATATTCTGAACCAGCCAATATTCAGCCTCTGAAATTATCGGTAAGTGAATGGATTTTACAAACTTCTCTGGTAGGTCAGAATAGGCCGGTACTTTGATCAGTCCCGCATAAACGCAGTTCATAAGTATTTCCTGGATAGCTGATTTACTCGTTCTGGTAAAGCCCAAGGCCTTCGCATTTTTATAAATGATATATTGTGGAATACCCATTATAAATTCCTTAAATATGCGCTCGACGATTAATGCCTCACCTTTATGGATTCCTATCAGGTTCTTTTTGGTTCCATCAACGATATTCCTAAACCCATATGGCGCTCTCCCTAGGTAGCGGCCACTTTCCTTTGCATTTCTTATGCCCTGTTTGGTGCGTTTTCGGATATTAAACAGCTCTTTGTTTGCCATCATGTATTCGAAAGCACGTTTAATAAATACATCTGGGTCTGAGGTATCCAAATCAATTCTTTCATTTGTTGATAAAACCTTTACACCATATTTGGTTTCTAGCTCACCAATCTTCATAAGCGCTTCAGGAAGATTCCTGCTGAATCTGTCATGGTCAAGGACAATAATATAATTACACTGGCCTTTATAGTTTTTCAAATATTGTTCCAAGGCACGATAATCAGGCCTGTCGAATGTATAGCTCGATTCCCCGTTGTCTTTAAACAGCCCAATGATGTTTAAGCTGTTCCGTCTACAGTATTCTTTTATTGAAGACTCCTGATATTCCAGTGATTTTGATTGATCCTTACTGCTCAATCTCATGTAGCCTATTGCATTCATATTTCCTCCCTTAAAACAATTTCAGTAATTACATTTGCTATTAAAGTTAGTAAAATCTTTTCTTCTGAGGGGAATTCCTGATCTTTTTTCTTTAATTTTTCATACGATTTTGTGCCAAATCTTTTATGCAAATCATCTACTACTAAAATGGGTCTTTTATTAGGTGAAATTTTTTTAGGTTCATTTTTTCTAAACTCCATTAACAATGTTATCACCAACGGTGGTTAAATGATGTAACTCGGTTACGTAGTAACGTCTGATTTATCTGCTACTTTCTTCAAGCGATTTTTGATGTTTATGTTGGTGAAAATCGAACTATAATAATCAATAGGACGGCTTATAATATGCACGAAATTGGAAAACTCTAGTTTTACTTATGGATCAGTATCTTGCTGAAGATAAACATTTATTCACATCGTTAACTCTCACCAGGGGATTCTTTGTAAAGTGGCTACTTAATCATGCACCAAGTGATCATTTATTATGCTAAGATACCCTTTTGAAATGTTTTCGTCGGTTAATTTCTTGTAGTTTTAAATTATGCTCTTTGTCTGAAGCGGCACACCCATATAGTTTCACTCTTTAAAAACTCTTACAATGCTCTAAAATCGACTTAAAATGTCCGATCTTATATTTGTATATGATATTTAATGTGCTAGTTTTTCAAGAAAATCATATTCAAATCAATTTCATCACCAAAAGTGGGTAATAGGCCAATTAGTCAGTCCAGGAAATTTTACTGCATTCTTTTATTTTTCTATCAATGAATCCGATCTGCTATTCAATTTTGTTAAGAAACATTGACTTAAAACTTCATAAATATCTGATCGCCTACGCGAAATCTGCAGACAAATTACTTAATGGTGGATTGTTTAAAGTTTTCATTTCATAAAAACTTGGTATTTGTCATAAGTTGATCTTTTTATTGAAATGTTTCTAAGCTGATCTTTAGAAATTGGTAATGATTGATCCGTTTTCTGATCTTTGTCTAATGTTAGAAAATCTATAGGCGCACGTTTAATTACACTATATCCAGCAATATCTGCATTTTTTAGATATAAGATAATAGAGCGATCCTCCCATGAAATATTTAAACTGATTACTGAATCAAGATCATGTAGGTTACTAAGGTTAAGTTTATCGAGCGATTCATTGCTTGAATAGGTCTTAAGAATAACCAACTTATCCCACTCCTTAAATGGGATGAGTTCTACAAGATTTAAACTGTCATTCCCTTTTCTGCTATCAGCTAATGTATTAACATACTTTATTATATGATCTTGTAGATTAATAATCTTTATAACATTATGCTTAGACGTACAGTGACAAAATAATATGGATAAAACAATAATAATTTTCTTTTGATTTTTCATTTTATCTACTTGTTGGAGTTAGAACACCATTGACTAAATATACTAATTTACCAGCATTTAGGCCGTCTAAGACTTTTCCGCTAAAATAACCAGAAGGGTTGTCAGTAGGAATATATCCTTCAAACATGTTTCTACCAATGTCATTATTGAATAAATCCATTGATTTTTCAGACTCTGGATTTCCAAGATAATTTTCATGTGCATCTCCCAATAGCTTAGCCAGGTCTTTTCCTAAACTAATAGCATTTAGTACACTAAAATATGCATGTCTGAAAGCATCAGATTTGCTATTGTGCTGGGCATTAGAGGCGAATAATTTTTGGGAAGTGACTTCAAGAGTTTTGGCGTTTATTAAATAAGATAACTGATCCCTTCTATTCATCTGATGATAAATATTTTGCTCAATTGTACTCATTCGGGCTTTATAATCAATTTTAAAGGCTCTAATTTCATCTGTGTCTTCTGGTAATCGATCTACAGGAGGTTGAGGATTACAATGTGGATTTTCATGAACCATTAGCTTCAACCATGAAATTTTTCCCATAGTTTTCAACTGCTGCTTTCATTGACTCTACATAGTTACGTGGATAAATGGTGTCTGCATCTACCTGTAAAATTACAACGTTGTTGATGTCTGTACCGTTTTCACTGCAAATGGAAATCGCATGTTCATTTCCGCTTTTTCTTGCATTAACAAACCCTTTTTCGTTTTCAATAATAATAAAGACATGATTTTGAGGTGATGTGTTTTGAATTTTCTCAGCTACCTTCCCAGTAGAATCCGTGGAATTATTATCAACAATAATTAGAAACGATGAAAGATTATAACAAAACTCTCCGAGGCCAAAACCAAGAGAATTACAGGTTTCAAACATGCTTGATTCTTCATTTAAGCATGGCATTGCAATTATGATTTGAGAGTTCATCAATTTAGAGTTTGATTGAGTAAATTACAAAGGAAATTTCATAAATCAAATTATGAACGTGATTGGTTCATTTCAGAAGATAAGGTTTGATCTTGTTGCTTTTTGGATGGTATTGCAGGAATTAAGATCCCTCAATAAGTCCAAGTTTAAGTTATCTTTGTTAAATCTAAATTTATATTTATGCAAAATGACCAAGTAAATAACTCTAATGAAGAGCAGATAGCTCCACAATCCTCTCCTGAGGCGATTTATTTTGAGAAGGAAGAGGCTCGAAGAATCTACCAAGAGAAGCGTAAAGTGGCTATGGAAATGATTAAAGTTGGATTGAATGACGGGAATTCTGAAATAACTAAAGTATTTGTTGAAGCTAACGAATACTTTATTTACGAGATTAACACACAAAATATTGCCGAATCAATCAGAACCTATATTCATACAGAAGAAGATGAAGATTTAAATAAGATATTAGAAAAATACAATGCAATTAGAAGTTGCATTGCGGACGCCAAACGTGACATGTATAAAGCAATAGATCCTGTAGTGTACAAAGGAAGAGTTGCGCACCTTATTTCACAAGCTTTGAATGGTGATGTTGATGAGGCGAAAAAACAATTTGCAGAACTCGTTAAGGATGTAAACATAGAATATCGACATCAATTTCTTAGTCGTATTATATATCTTGTGAGCGCGTTAGCTCTGGTGATTATTGGAATTACTACAACTATACATATTTATATAAATAATGTATTTGCCATAAAAAACTTGCAGCAATTTATTTACATTGCGACAGCTGGATCAATTGGAGGATTTATATCGATAAGCAGAAGGTTGCCTGAAATGTCATTCGCAAGAGCACTCCCTCGTTATATTTTTATAATTTATGCAATGGAGAGGATTTTTATTTCCGTTGTTGGTGCATTAGCAGTATTTTTTATTGTTAAATCAAATTTAGCACTTGGTTTCTTGAATGTAAAAAATCAAAACCCTTTGTATGGTTACATTGTTTTTTCGATAGTCGCAGGATTTAGCGAAAGTTTTTTGCCTAACTTGCTAATTAAATTAGAAAATAAATCTTAACTTAGTACTATGGAAAAGATCATTGTAAGAGACTAGTCAAGAACTGGTATTTTAAGAATAATTTTAGCCCATAAATTCCTGGTAATAAATGGAATTTATGGGCTTTTTTTATGGTGCTCAAAATGAAGTTGAAATTAGATTTGCGCTTCAACTGAAGGGATGATCATTGGCAAATTAAGACGGCTAATTTGCGAAAAATATTAACATTGATTTCGTCTCACGGTAGCCAATTAAATTGCTACCATTGTTCCAAACAGAAACCGGTCTAAAACCTTACAAACTTGAGTTACCTACAGGAATACTTTAACCACTCGGGTGTTTTGCGAAAGCGCTGGGCTTCAGTAAAGAGCTTCAGGAAAAAATGGAAGAAAACATGAAGTCTAATCTTCCTGAGTTTATTTTAAAGGACCAGATTAATGGACATAAAGGTCACATTGATTTAAATCTTTATTTTAAACAATCCGGCCAGTCCGAAAATTACTATCTTAACAAATACGATGTGGCGCTCAATGAGGCCAAGCCCTTAGAGCCTGGCCAAAAGTACCTGGTCATTTCTCCGAGTGAAACCGCTGGCAAGAACAATGTCTTTAAAAGGGAAAATGTGGCCGAGGCCATTGAAGTCTTCAAGAAGCATACTGGCAATGCTGAACTGGCTGTGGGTAAGGATGCTGCCCACAAAACCAAGCTGGCCACCATGGAAGAAGGCAAAATCAATTATGTGGACAAGGATTTTGCTAGGACTTTCCGAAATCCACCATTGCCGCAAACCATCTGGGTAGAAAGAGGCAAAGGCTTTACAGCTTCGCAATCTGTGAATTTGATTGAAGGAAGAGCTGTATATCGCGAGGATATGCTCACTCAGGGTGGATTGCCGTACAAAGCATGGATGAAGCTTGACCTGGACGGGCCGAGAGACAGGCATATGAATTTTAACATGAATCAGTATCACGACCCTTCTTATGGATTCAATCTAAAAGAGGTTCTGGACAAATTCAATATTAAGGAACTCGAGAATCCAAAGGATAGAGAAAAACTGGAAGCCCAATTGAAAAATGGTGATCGTCCTGTTATCACTGTAGAAAAAAATGGCGAACAAGTGAAGTTACAAGTTGAAGCAGTGCCACGTTATTCTCAACTCAATATGTTTGCAGCCAACGGAAGAGCAGAAAAACGAGAGCAGTTTCTTAAAGAGAATTCCTTGAATAAGGCTGTAACAAAATCACAGGGAAAACAAGTTTCTGCCAGTCAGGGCTTGGGCATTTAGGCTGTTTTTGTATTTTAGCGGCTCGTTTTTTGTAAACAAATATTAAATTTTATAATCGCTGACCGTTTTGGTTAGCAAAAGAAACAATTATGGAAAAGTTTGAAAAAGTAAAAGAATTGGTATCAGCAATTGAAGCAGATGCTACTAAATTTTATGACGGTGGTAATGCTGCGGCTGGTACTCGTGTACGTAAAGCAATGCAAGACCTAAAGGTTTTAGCTTCTGATATTAGAAAAGAAGTGACGGAAAAGAAAAATAGCGCAAAATAAAAAGATCGCTGTTTTGGGAAATGATAAGTCCCGGCCATGGGTCGGGACTTTTTTTTTCTGTTTAGCTTGAAAACCATCGATTCTTTCCTGATGCTATTTTCTATTAAAGAATAAGTTATATGTTATTTTCATCACCAATTCTTTAGATTCAGGCATCGATATCCTTTGTATTGTCATAATGACCTGAATATAACGGCTTGATAACTAGGTATCATCATCAGTATTTAGCGGCAATAACAAATCGGGATCATTGTTGGGCTTCTTTAAGGTCGATACCGCATTGACCCTTTTACCAACTTTAGTCCGTTTCATTAGTTCTGCAGGAAAAGTATCGAGTACGGTCATTTTGCTTGAAATAGAGAGGGTTTTGCTTAACCAGATCTCCTCCTCCTGTTTTGTTAGGATTACTGGCATCCGTGGCTTGGTATGTATTTCAGCCACCAAGGAGTTAGCTTCAGTAGTTAAAATGCCATATGTTCTAAACTTTTCTTTCGTCTCGGGATCAACCCATTGCGACCACAAGCCTGCAAAACAAAACATTTTCCTGTCTTTAACAGTAAAACGGTATGGTTGCTTGTCGCCTTTACCCAGGTCTTTCCATTCATAAAATCCGTCTGCTATTATCAGGCACGTTTTATGATTGGTTAACAGCGGTCGCCATAAATTACTATCCATTGCAGTTTCGCTTTTGATGTTCCATGTATCCCGGGTTAGCTTAAGGCTTTCAGCAAAATGGGGCACAATACCGAAGCGCATCTGCTGAATAACATCGGGTTCATCAGCAGTGATCACTAAGCCCTTTTGAGTTATTGCTAAATTATAGTTGGGCGTCCATTCAGTTTGTATCTGATGCGGATGCGCTTTAAGAATTTCTTTTTCTTCTGCTGTTAAGGTATAACGTGCACACATAGTCAGGATGTTATATCCAGATATAACACCTACAAGCTAATCGTGTTTTACTTTTTATGCTTAGCCTTCGGCTTATCCTTGATCTGATTTAATATAGCTGCTTCTTTAAGAAGATAGCGTTTTATTAATTCAATTAATTCTTTCATATCATTTTACTTTTATAATATCGTTCCAGTTGGTTGTATAACTCGGCCGTAGAAATTCCCGTTTCATTGACCATCTCGGATTAATCCCTTCGCCAGCCATTCTTAATGTTCCTGCGCCATAATGTTGATTGAGTTTATCCAGTACCGTTGATACTTTATCATGTTTAACGCCCTTCCAATCACTAAATAAATTCAGTTGCACTTCTGATTCAGGCAGTAATCCTGTAGCGGTTACTTCGACCTTCTGAAACAGATATCCGCGCATATATATCTTCTTGAGTCCGAACAATGCGATCTTAACCAGGTCAATAGTATTGTTAACAGGATGTTCCAAAGGGATCGTGATTGAAGGAAAAGCTTGCGATGCTTCCGGGCTAAATTTATTTGTCAGAAGCCTGATGGATAAAACACTTGTACAAAGCTTTTCTCTCCTGAGTTTCACCGCTAACCTTGCAGCATAGCTTGAGGTTGCTTCTTTGAGTTCGTTATAATCTGTGGTTAACTTTCCGAATGCTCTGCTGGTGCACATTCCTTTTTTGGGTTCCAAAACGGATTTTAACGGTATGCAACTCTCTCCCCAAAGCTCCCGCCACATTCTCAAGCCCACGATGGTCATATTGCTTTGCACCCAGTCCATAGGTAATTCTCTGAACTGTGCTGCAGTTTCGATTCCGCCCTTTATAAGCTTATGGGCAAACTGTCTTCCGACTCCCCACAAATCTTCAACCGGATAATCCGCTAACGCATCGCTTATCTGCTCCTCGGTTTCCAGTACCATCATACCATTATGCTTTTTAGAGGTTTTGTTGGCCACTTTAGCCAGAACTTTAGTTGGTGCAATGCCGACGCTTATCGGGATACCTGTATTGTAAATTACGGTTTCCCTGATCTCCTTTGCATATGCGTTGAGATTGGCAAATCCATTTAGTCCCAAAAAGCACTCATCAATACTGTACACCTCAACATTAGGCGTGAACCTGGCTAGATTGGTCATTACCCTGGCGCTTATATCGCCATACAAGGTGTAATGGCTGCTGAATACGGCAATGTTATGGTTCTTAACTTCTTCTTTTATTTTAAAGTATGGTGCGCCCATAGCAATGCCGCATGCTTTTGCTTCATTACTTCTGGCAATTACGCAGCCATCATTATTACTCAGCACAATCACGGGGACACCGTTGTATTGCGGTTCAAATAGCCTGTGACAGCTTGCATAAAAATTATTACAATCTGCCAGTGCGAACATTGGTTTGCTTTGAATGTGGTAAACAAGTCCAGGTAACAGCTCCGAAAACAGTTATCTTCCTGCCTGTGATATTCAGGCAAGCATCCATACTGTCATTAATACATAAATAACTTTGCTCACCCTTGATCAGCAGTTTTCGGGTTAACCATTCATCATCGACGCAGCAAACAATCAGCATTCCGGATGATACTTTGATTGATTTATCAACGATAATAATGCTACCCTTCATTATGCCGAAGTACCTCATCTGTTCATCGTCCGCCTCGAAGTAGAAGGTATTTGTTGGATCGTTAACAATTTTCTGAGCAATATGCAACCGTCGCTGTTTGTAATCTTCGGCAGGAGATATAAAGCCTGTAACGCGCCCGGGATTATCTAAAGTGTCGATTAAATTATTCTTCGGGATTTCAAGTTCTCTGATCATATGCTTTGAATTAGACCGTAAAATTACTAAATAAATTAGTAATACGTAAAGCTATTATCCACATCGATGTTAATAACTTAGCTGAGGCTTTAACGCATTTTATAAATGTCAGGGTACTTAATCGTCGTTAAATTCACGTTTTAAGCCTTTTCTGCTTTCATCCATTTCGATCAATAAACAAACAAGTTGTGTTTAAAAATTCAATTTGCTAATATAATTAGTATTTACAATATTTGCTTTATGAAACTTGAAAGTGGTACTTATTAAACGATTCAGACGGATAATCATAATAAAGTCTTTACTCGATGGCTATAGTTGCTGAAACTAAGCGGTCAAATTGTTGGCTTTTTAATAAACGAAGTAACACCTGGTATTCCCATAAAAATTCCATGCTAAATATTCGAATCCAACCGATCTGAATTTTAATATTAGAAACTAATGAATTAGGGATTAGGGGAGAAGCATTTGCTCGGCGGGTACTTCAATACGATCAGGATAAGGCAAAAGATAAATTCAAGTAAAACATCTTGATTTAGAAACGGTTATATAGGTTAAAGACACATCCCATGTTTACACTAGATTTTGAAATGTACCACTGTAGTACAACCCAACCGGTTAAAGTCCATATCAATGTGGACGATGAATTTTATTTTACCTCTATCGATGGTAATTTCAAAGGCTCATTCATCCTGGATAAGGATGTCGAGTGGGGCTATAGTACCGAAGATCTAGAATTAAAGGAATATATGGAAGGTGTTTCGATGTATTTGAGGGATGCCGATGCAAAACACCTATTGGCCGATAAACTAATGAACAAGTATGGAGAGAATCTTATTAGCTTTCAGTTTACTAACGATGATATACTTGAATTAGTGGCGCATAACGATACGGATTTAGAAGACTTTGGAAGCTGCATTAAGGATCATGTTTATGATGATGTGAGCTTTGAATCTAAACTAAGTGTTGTTTTAAGCAAAGAGGGTGATGATCACACCGTAGATTTTGATATTAACTAGTAAAAGAAAAATATGGATAGGAGTAAAGTAGCGGCATTGAACGCAGAACTTGAAGCAAAGCAAAAGAAATTTGACGAAGCTGCCGTTGAATCGTTTTGGAGTGAAAATGGTGAGCTGATCTATGTGCTAAAGGAAGGTGCCGAATTGGTGGAGTATAGCAGCCTTTTAAAGTATATTCTTGAAACCAACGGTGTCTTTGAGCATTCAACCAATGTTAAGGTGACACACGCAGATCAAACTCATTTTCATGTTTTTAGCATAGGGGAAGATTCGATCCATCTGGATGGTGAGTTGAATGATGAACAAAGTGATATCGATTCCAATGCAATAAGCGAGTTTGAAGATTTCTTAACACACCCCGAAACACCTTCAAAGTTCAGTGCAGAGCGCAATCTGGAGTATATATTGCCTGAGGAAGTTAACTTCGAGGTGGTGGCCTCTGATATCGATAAATTCATTTCCAAAACGATTAAAAGAAATAAAGACTTTAGTATTACCCTGGTATGCGGCAAGGATAAGGTGCTGCTGGAATATTCTGCGATATTATAATGGTAACGTTAGATTATAAGTTAGACCAGGATCCCTTCCCGGTTTGCATCTATCGAATTGTGCAATTACGGTCTGGTGAACCTTATCAATTCTATAGTGGCAGCACAATCATCGGTTGTATAGACAAGGTGGATAATAAGTGGCAGCAAGTATCAGGCCGGGAGACTTTAGATTCAATCGTCGAATCAATGGGAAGATTTATTGAAGTAAATACGTAAATTAGATTATGGATGCAGCAAATACAACGCCTAACAGCCGTAGTTTTTATGGCAAACAATTAGCCAATAACCTTCAGGAAGCTTTACCCCAAGCCAAGGTTGAATATTTTGGTGGCAATATTTATGTTTATTTATCACAGGCGATTGGTGAAAAAGCTAGCTTAAAAGGTTGGCTTTATACCCTCCTGGAATCATTACCAGATATTGACCACCCGCTGGAAAGGATTCAGTTTGTGGTTTATGAAAACAATGCACTTAAGCTTATCAGCGTAATTAATCCGTCAAAGTTTGACGTTACAGCATTAGATAAGGCAATAGGGCGTGGTTTAGACTTTTCCGCACCACCTCCGGCTGCCTGGGAGCTTGAGCCACTTCCGTTAAATCATCCCTATTACACGGAGGAAGGTTGGCTGAAAAACCAGCAAACAAAATCTAAGAAGGATAAGCAAGTAACCTTTGATGATGTTAAAGATTTACCAAATGTTAAGCCGATCTTAGATCAGATCAGAAAAGATGGTATTGATTTCTAATCTGCTTTTAACCTTCTTGTATTAATGCTGTCACCAATTTATACGGTAATAAATTTATTGGTATATTAGTCTACTAAATTAGTAGATATGGCGAAGATACTGGTTGTAGAAAACAACGAAAGTAATGCAAATGTTATTGCTTTAATCCTCGAGTCAAATGATTTTACGGTAGATTGTATTGGCGACAGTTCGCTTCTGAGTGATAAACTTGCTTCATTTCGCCCGGATTTGATTTTGATGGACGTCCAACTCGACACGGATGATGGGAGGGTTTTGTGTGATTCAATCAAAAATCACTCAGACATTCCAATAGTTTTAGTTACAGCTTTGCCTCCTAAAGAAGTTTCAAAAGTACCATGTAAAGCCGATGATATCATTTATAAGCCATTTGAAATGGATGAGTTGATCGAAAAAGTTGAGCATCAGTTGTTTTAAAAGAATAAAATAAATTTTTTAATTAATGATTATTTTTAATGCATGCCACAGTCAGCATTAAACTTGCTTGCCGTGGATTTCCCTGAATACGCCAATCGGAATACTTAGTAAGCACCTCTGTCTAAAAACCATTCTGCCTGAGATCAAAATCGTTTCACCATTGGGTAGTTCTTTATCTGCAACTGTTCTTTATTTCAAAACATATTTATAGCTATTTATACAATCGCTGGCTCTCTACGTAGTAGGTTTTACGAGAGCCTTTCTGGTGGATCAATATGTCTTCACCTTTCTTTGTCGTTTTGGTCTTAGGCAGGTGTATCTTTAGGAAGTCCCTGTTCTCGCCTATGATTAAATCGTCACTGGCGTTAGTAAGGTTCTTTATCTCTGCGGTTAATACCTTATGAATGGATTTCGCTAAAGCTTCAACTTCACGAGCTGGAATAGCATTGGCAGCTGATAGGGGAGATATCCCTGCATCATAAAGAATTTCATCAGAATAGCTGTTGCCTATACCTCTGACAATCTTCTGGTCAAGCAATACTGTTTTAACATCGGTTTTCTTTTTAGCAAGAATACCTTTCAGCCACTCCGCATCTATGTCTAAGGCATCAGGTACCTTAGACTGCGCTGGGTTTAAAGTAGGGGTGGCCCGTTTTTGCCAGTCTGTTAGGAATAAGGTATCGTTTGTAAATGCTAACTCAAGAATCGGAAACTTAATTTCTTCATCCTTTTTCTTCAATCTAATCTCACCATGTAACATTAGGTGAATACCAAGCATATTCCCGCCTGCAAATTCGAAGCGCAATTCTTTACCTTCCCTGAAAACTGATTTTAACTGGTGACCGGCAAACGCAGTTGTTAATTCGCTTTGCGTGGCATTGCTTTTTCTATCAACATGAAGCTTAATGGCATTTAATTTATGATGGGCAAGCTTTTTATCTAGATGGCTTGCCATTACGGCTAAGTCTGGTAATTCTGGCATATTGGGTGTTTTTAGCGATCATGAATATACTTTAAAACCAAATTATGTTATGGTTGTTTTATCAACATGGATAATAAAACGAAACAAGACGGTCGTGATGATTCTAAGGTAGATTTAAACGACGTAAACGAAGTTGCTTATGCTGCAAAGCAGGCTGGCCTTACGGCAGGTGAATATAAAGAACTGGCTAAAGCAAGCGGAAGCTCCTCACGAACAGTTATTGCAGCGTATATCGCTAAGCACAAATCTTAGTTTAACCCATATCGGAAATATGGGAAGAAAAAAATGGCGGATGTAGCAGGAAAACCTGGTCGAGATTTTTGATCATTGGAGCGATTTGCTTTATAGTGGTACTTTATGTTGATCTGATTTCTTAATATTCTAAATCCAACAATTCCCGAGAGTAAAAGTACCCCATAAATATAATGGTCAAGGTCACACTGTACTGGACCTGATGCGGTGAATAATACATAATTATATTCATCGTGTTGCGTACCTAATACCACAAATTGGCATTTAGCCCCTGTTTTAGTTCCCAATTGGACTCTAGGACAGGCGGGTGGAGATGTTGGGTACTTAGGACCTAGCAGTTCATAAAAGCCGAATCCATTTTTCACCGAATAGAGCAAGCCATCGCTAGAGCGTAGGCATCCTATACCTGGTTGAGCTTTGGCAAGCATTATAAAACCAAAAAAAGGGTGAGTAGAATAACCTTTTTCATACCCAGATATAACGTCTAAAACCTTTAATTGGATTGTTTGATGTTGATAATGAATAAGTTGAACAAAATTCGAGTGTTCTGGACAGAAACAAAAAGGCCACTTGAATCTGGTTCAGGTGGCCTTCTTAACAAACAATTAATCGTTTAAATCTATCCAGATCTAATGAATCAATGCGAGTTTAAGACATATCAAATAAGATATTTGTTTTGTTTACTAGGCATTTATAGCGTGGAGTTGTTCTTATGGTCAAACGCAATGTAGTTTCTGTAAAATATCCAAATATTAAAGCGCTCCCGCTTGACCATCTTCCTGAATCTCCCATTTAAAAACCTTACTTTGAAAAACCGGTTTTGCCAATACACCTCGATGCTCGAATTAAGCCAATCGAAGTTAATATTTTACCTGTCCCAGTTTTTTCAACAACAAACGCTAAAAAATAAATTAATTTTTGAAATCCTTTTTAAACTTCTTTTTAAACTCTACTCGATATGCCACGCCATTTGCAATACCTTGATTAGTGATGGAAGTTGGAGCTTCTGGCCCGATTAATTGCCCCAAATTCGTTAGCAATACATTAATTACTTGGCAGGCTTATTTTATGATGATCTGCTTTCTCAATATTCTAAATCCAACAATTCCCGAGAAAAGAAGCATCCCATCACCTAATGGTCAAGGTCAAACTGTACCAAACCTGTCGCGGTAAATACTACATAATTATATTCATCGATTTTAAAGAGGTTTATCATATTCCAATATCTTTATCGGAATAAGGGATACTCATTGTAAATAGAAATCATAATGAAAATACAGCCAAATTATCCAGACGCAATGCAGTCCTGACTGTAGAGGAGAATTTAACGAGTGGTCAATTATTGAATAGTTCCACTAGAAATGGGGAAGCTAAGTTTGCAATGGATGATAATTGAAAAGCAATGAATTCAATCAAACCCATTTACCGAATCCCATTCCAATGATATTTTGAAGGTTATAAAAACGAAGAGATTGCAGAGGAATTGAATCTGCCGATCGGAACTGTTAAAAACTCTTATTCATCAGACCAGAATTGGCTTGAACAAAATACCTTCAGATGTATAGGAAATAAACAGCAGCGTTTTTTCGTAATGTAAAGTGCCTCATTATAATGATAACTGGCATATGTTTGCATCTAAAGTACCTTTGATTGATACATACTGTTTTTGATCTCTAATCAGATCCGGATTATTTTTAATTCTTGGAAAGAATAATACTCATTCGGCCATCTCGCTCCATATATATACAATCAATGTTATCTAGGTCATCGCTATGCATTACCTGTCGCACCTGCTCCAGTATTTCTGGTTTTCCAATCAATCCTTTTTTTAAGTTTTCGTTACGGAATTTACCATGCTGGTAAAGTATGATCTTCTTGCCAGAAATCCACTCGCCCAAAATTGGCTTAACACTCGTGAGCCAAGCCAAGAGCCTGTGTATGATAACGATCAGGGTGCTTGAAGCCAGCACTGGTAAAAAAGGAGATGCTCCAACAACTGCTCTGCTGAGTACTGCACCCAATAAAATCACAATAATATTGTCTAAGGGACTTCTCAAGGCGAATGAGCGTCTACCGGAAATGCGAATTAACAAATAAGCCAACAGGAATACGATTGCTGCCCGGCTACACATTCCTAAACAGGAAAGTTGCGTATTGGTTTCTAATAATAATTTGCTCCAGTTCATAACTTAATGTGAATTATCTCTCTTCAGCTTTTAACATTCTTGGTTCTTGTTGGTTTGTTCCTGTTAACATTTTTTGTAACAGAGATTGTTTTTTACCGCTTTTGTTTTTCGGAAGGGGGTTTAAACAGTAAGATAAATTCTAACAGATGGAACAAAAAAAATTAAAAATGCTAAAGCGAAATATCTAAAGCCATTTTTCCAAAAGCGGAATCCGCAATTGGCCAATCTTCTGATTAGTTACCTTAATAGCTTTAAGATGAAGATGCAAAAGCAATCGCCAGGCGTTTCTCTGGTTTAAGACCTTTATAATGTACTAACTTTCATTGTGCGTACAAGGATTTCTTTCTGATTCAATTCCTTTTCAAGCGCTGATTTCAGCGCTGACCAGAAAGGAATATCAAGATTGTCAACCATCGTTTCGATAATCATCGACTGATCAAATTCCGCTCGGCCTGCATCTTTCCAGATCCCCTTGACAGGATTGTGCGAATAGATGCTCGTTCCTCCGAATTCCTCGATCAAAGTTTTTTGCAACCTTTCCAGGGTCAAGGCGAATGCAGCATTAGAAGTGAGGGGCAAAAATATCTGGACGAGGAAATCCTTTTGGTTGTTTTTTTTCTTTCCTTCCTTTATACTTTTAAGGGCTGCTAGGGGACCAGCCACTTTCTTGATCTTAAACTCTTTCCCTGCAAGACGATTATAGGCGACAAAGAAATGTTCCATTTCAGCTATAAGTTCCTTGCCAAGATCGGCTATCGTTCTGGTCCCTTTAAACATATCGGAAATCTCTGGGACCGCTATGATTCGGTCATTTTCCATCTCCTCACCGTTCTTTTCCCTTTGAGAGGCCCTGAATACCCCGATGATTCTGCAATCCAGTGCGCAACCCGTGAAACTTCCAAATTCTGAGACCACCATAACATCCAGGGGATCGCCGTCCTCACCCAAAGTACCAGGAAGATAACCGAAGTCAAACGGAAAGACCAGTCCTGCTGGCATAACCTTAGTGAGCAGAAAAACATCCTGCATAGGTTCATAGTCAAATTTCTGGCTGCTGCCCTTAGGCGTTTCAATGATTACCCTGAACAACTTACCCTGCTTTTTCATCTCGATACTTTTTTAGTTGAATGATTAGGTTGATTTTCGAATGCTGCTTAGTCGATATTACGGTTGATCTGCTAAGCCTCGGAACTGACACATTTCTGAAAATAGCTGTGTTGCTTTCACTCATCGGCCTATCTTTCGTTAAAGACTTTTTTAGTCTCTTTTTTGCTGTTATTTTCCGTTGCCTCTTGAAGCCCAACATTTGGTGGTATTCCCCTGCTCTGGCGTTGTTGGTTAGTCACCTCTTTGATAATTTTATACCATGAAAAATTGCTTGCCCCATTGAAACTGGAATCAACGGATATGTGACCGATTGTATGGCATGGCGGTCAGGATGGTGATGCCATCTTTGGGCATAAGCACAATTGTCATGTTTTTTTATTTATTAGCTGATACTCTTTGTACCGGTATCCAGGTGTAACTAATCAGATCTGCAGCTCGATGAATATGTCGTCACTGCTTTCTCGCTCGAAAATTGAGAGTACTTTTTCCAAAACAAGTTGTTTTAGCGCAAGTTTCAGATCATCCAATTCCATTCCTACATCCTTTGAAGCCTGCGCTAGGCTGAACATTCCCCTGGTAGAATCCTTAAGTTCTTCCGTCAGATATTTTCTGACTACTTCTTTGTTGCTCATAGTGCGCATATTTATATAATCAATACCTATAATTTTTCTGCTTCCACTGATAACCAGTGAATTACTTACCTTTTTTCCACAGATTGAATTGATTCATTTGCCTGCTCAACCTCGACTTCTTTAATGGCAACTGCGTAATGGTTAGGATGGATCTCTGAACCATAAGCAATTGCATATGATTTAGTGAATTCCGCGCCAAAGTACAGTATGATGGAGGAATAATAGGTCCAAAGTAAAAGAACGATAAGTGAACCGGCAGCCCCATAAGTACTCCCGATATCACTTTTTGAGATATAAATTGATATGGCAAATTTACCAGCCATGAACAATACAGCGGTTATTAATGCCCCGGATAACACGTCCCGCCATTTGATTTCGGCGTCTGGAAGCACTTTAAATATAACGCCAAAAATCGAGGAAATTACCACTAGCGTGATGGCTGTATTGATGATATAGAAAACAATTACAGATACATCCTGGAACCTGCTTTGGAGCCTGTCACTAAATCCATCTAAAACGGCTGTTACCCCTAAAGAAACCAATAACAGAAATCCTAGTGAAATGATTACTGAAAAAGAAAGAAAACGATTCTGCAACATCTTCAACCAGCCTCTTTTAGGTTTGGGCTTTATCCCCCAAATGGTATTGATTGAATCCTTTATGTCTGCAAAAATGCTGGTGGCTCCAATAAGCAATGTTCCCAGGCCAATAATAAAAGCGATGGTACCCTTGTCTCCAAGGCCAGCACTCTTAATCATCTCCTGCAGCTGCATCGCAGTATCTGAACCCAGAAAACCTTTCAGCTGGTCAAATATCTTACCCTGCGCGGCTTCTTTTTTCATAAAAATCCCGCATAGGGCAATGATTACCACCAGCAGCGGTCCCATGGAGAAAACAGTATAATAAGCCAGAGAACCACTCATTTTCGTAACCTTATGATCTCCGAAACCAGCGAAAGAAGATTTTAGTACATTCCATATCCCTTTCAGGCTGAGCTTTTCTTTGTTGGCTGGTTTTTCACTTCCAGGTAACTCCGCGCCATCGTTATCTCTGATACTGTAAGCGAACTGCTTTGAGGCCGATGTAGCTAAGTTTGGAATAGCTATTACAGGGGATGGCTGCACGGTTTTAGGGCTAAGTGTTTTTTTAGTGACCTGTTTTGCTGCCAGTGATATTAGCCATCGATTGAGAAAACCAGTTTTTCTGAGTAGTGTTTTGCGAAGCAAGGAAGCCACAACATCTGGAATAAGTTGCCCTTTTGGATCTTTGAGCTGATCCAATTTTTTATCTAACCCAGTTTGGAGATTTTTTTTTACAAATGCTAGTGGACGATCGGCGGTCAGGCCTTTTATAAGTGATTTTATTTCTGATTCCCCTAAGGAAATTTCTCTTTGAAGTTCGGCATTGTAATCCTCCAGCTCTTCCAGGCTTCTAAAACTTTTATTTTTCTCGATCATTATCCAAATATTTGTGCATGAGTTTTCTAATGGACATATCGATCAACACCTTTTCAATGAAAGATATCCTTTTTGAAAATACGCCAATTGCTACGACCAGATAAAAACTGGTAAGACTGCCAAACCCCAGCGCATAGCTATTGAATAAATCAGAAAGGAAAAATCCCAATGTTATGGTGCTAAAGAGAAATGCAAGTAAAATGCAGACCGACATGATAATATTAGTTACCAGATTGGCCGCGAGTTCGGAAATGAAAATAATCGAACGGTATTTTAAAAGTTCCAGCCGCTGTTCGATATGAGGCGGACCGCATCTAGAACGCCTGAAATTTCACTAAATAAATCTCCCATAATAAAATTAAGCCTCGGTAGTTTTTTCAGATACTTCTTCTTTAACCTCGCCAAACTTGTCCTGGACTTTCTCTGCAAGCCCTTCGCTCGCGGCAGTTAGTTTTTCAATTCCCTGCATGGCGTTATCCACGATTTTGTCTTTTAAATCTGCCAGTGCATGTGATAACCTGTCTTGAGTTTGCTCACCTTTACCAGGAGCAAAAAGGATCCCAAGCGCGGCGCCCGCTGCAAGTCCGGCGATCAGTGCGGCTATTGTATTCGAATTGTTGTTCATCTTTCTGTGCTATTGTATTTTCATAACCCTAACTTCCTGGTTTTTGTTTTCTTTTTTGGCTAAAGCTATACACATTCGGCATTCAAGCCTGTTAAGCAAGTTCTATTGTATTTGAACGCTATTAATGTTCTTACAGAACTTTTGGCGATAATTCGTGTTGAATAAACAGAAATATTTGAAAAGTCAAATGAAAAAGAGTTCCACAAAACTGCGTAAACGATATATCATTACCGGCACCATTCTTTTAATCCTGGTGTTGATTCGCATTGCGCTACCGTATCTCGTTTTGAAATACGTGAATAAGAATTTGGCTGAAATGAAAGGATATTATGGACATGTTAGCGATATTGATATCCATTTATACCGGGGTGCCTATCAGATTGATGGATTGTATATTAATAAGGTAGATAGTAAGAATAAAAAGCAAACAGAGTTTATCCGCATTAAAAAAACAGATCTGTCTGTGGAATGGAAAGCCCTTCTAAATGGTGCATTTGTAGGAGAACTTGATATTTTTTCACCCAAACTCGTTTTTACAAAGAATAAGACCGAGATTGGCAAAGTAGCCAAGGATACCAATGATTTTAGAAAAGTGCTTAAGAGCCTCATGCCGCTTAAGGTGAACAGGTTTGAGGTGCATGAGGGCAGCATTCATTATGTTGATCCAGGATCTTCACCCAAGGTGGATGTCTCTGTCAAAGAGCTTCACATTATCGCCTCCAATCTGACTAATAGTAAAGATGAAAAATCAAAATTGCCCTCTGCGCTGCTGGCTGATGGTAAGGCGTATGATGGAACAATCACCATAAAGATGAAACTCGATGCTTTAGCCAAACAACCTACTTTTGATCTGACTGCAGATATAAAGGGAGCAAACCTGGTCAAGCTGAACAGTTTTTTAAAAGCATACGGAAAATTTGACGTCAGCAAAGGAACCTTCGGGCTTTATAGTGAATTCGCAGCAGAGAAAGGTAAATTCAAAGGCTACGTAAAACCCATCATAAAGGACCTGAAGGTTGTGGGGCCTGAAGATAAAAAGGATGGTTTCTTTCAGAAAGTAAAGGAAGCACTTATTGGATTAGCTGGTAATATTCTAAAAAATCCTAAAAAACAACAGGTTGCAACAAAAATTCCCATTGAGGGCACATTTAAGGATGCTTCGGTAGATAGCGGATCGGCAATTTGGGAAGTGCTAAAGAATGCATTTATCGAAGCACTTATGCCAAGTATTGACAATGAAATATCTATTGCCTCGGTAGGTGAAGTTGATGGGAAAGGCAAAAAGAAAACCTTTTTCGGCTTATTG